>NZ_CAJNAT010000099.1 GCF_905220705.1 Paraburkholderia domus | reverse complement strand
CAATACGAAAAACTAGCACTATCGGCGCACAATTTGTGTGGTCGCCAGTTGGACCAACTCAGGAGACTGGTTACTCTTGCGGCCTCAATATGCAGGACTCCTTCCATGACGCGGGACGAACGGCAAAACCAGAAAGCGCTGTTGGAACTGCTGGTCGAGACTGCCGAAGGTTATGAGCGGGAGCTCGAATGCGACCTCGAACTGTACCGGGTGATTGCACTCGATGCTAAGGGGATTGCTCACAGTCGTATCACGGCTAGATGTGCTGCGAACCTTCTGTCTGAGGCAGCGCAGGCGGCAGTGGAAACCAAGGCTGACGCGGAGCCGAGTATGGCTGCAACGCGCGAGCCTGTACGGGCAAGCGCTACTGCGAGGGCCGGTGAGCAGCAATCAGCCGCGCAGCACTAACCAACAATAACGGCCGCCGCGTCGCCGCAGCCAAGAAGGCGCGTTCAAATCGCGCCTTTTTTATTGCCTCCTGCGGTTTTTCTCGCGGGCAAGCTTGGCGGTCGGCATGAAC
>NZ_CAJNAT010000098.1 GCF_905220705.1 Paraburkholderia domus | reverse complement strand
CCACACGGATATTGGCGTCTATATCGGCATGGTCTATTCGTACCTGCCGTTCATGGTGATGCCGCTGTACGCGCACCTGGTGAAGATGGATCTGACGCTGCTCGAAGCGGCTTACGACCTCGGCTGCAAACCGTGGACCGCGTTCACGCGTATCACCTTGCCGCTGTCGAAGAACGGCATCATCGCCGGCAGTCTGCTGGTGTTCATTCCGGCGGTGGGCGAGTACGTGATTCCTGAACTGCTCGGCGGCGCCGACACGCTGATGATCGGCCGCGTGATGTGGGATGAATTCTTTAACGATATGGACTGGCCGATGGCATCCGCTGTCACCGTCGCGATGGTTCTACTGCTGCTCGTGCCGATGGCCGTGTTCCAGTACTACCAGGTCAAGGAACTGGAGGGCGCGAAATGATCAAGCCAAATAGAACGCTGTCCAATAGCGTACTGACGTTCGGGTTTCTGTTTCTGTATATCCCGATCATCAGCCTGGTGGTGTATTCGTTCAACGAATCGAAGCTCGTCACCGTGTGGTCCGGCTTCTCGCTCAAGTGGTAC
>NZ_CAJNAT010000097.1 GCF_905220705.1 Paraburkholderia domus | reverse complement strand
AGTTTGCCGAGGACGGTCTGTATCGCGCGGTGCGCACGACAGGCAGCGGTGCCTATCGCAGCCTGCAGCTCGTGCCATTCAAGGCCGGGGACGTTGCTACGAGGGACAACGCAAAAATGCTGATGGCGTCCGCCAGCGGTACGGAGTTTGACGGGCCGGTGCAATGGATGTGGGAGGGCAGCGCACCAACACCCGTCAAGCAGTTCTCATTCGACACCATCGAAGGCACCCAGCGTTTCTGTGCGCCGGGATCGGCGTGCCCGCGCAGCGGCCGCTGGATCGCGCGTGTTCGCACAGGTAGCCTGTATTCGGGTGAGCAGTACCGCTACGACCTGACGGGCATCGTCACGAAGCGTCTGGGGGATCGCATGCCTGCCGCGACCGGGGACGCCGATTGGGAATGGCTGGGAATATGACATGAGCGACCGTGCCTGCATTCTCCGGCTCGACCGGACCACAGCAAACTGAAGTTGACCCGCGAAAACGGACGCCTATCCTTTTGAAGAAGGAGGTGCCGAAATGGGCAAGCATCGTACCCCGTACCCGGCGGAATTCCGGGCACAAATGGTTGAAC
>NZ_CAJNAT010000096.1 GCF_905220705.1 Paraburkholderia domus | reverse complement strand
GCAGGCACTGCACGAAGTATGTTCGTCAGAATGTCGCGCGCCGTCGGTCTGCGACCGGCGACAGAGGACGGGCGCGATGGTTACGGCCCGCGCCTCCAAGACTTCCGACATAGCTTCGCGACTGGAAGGCTGGTCGAATGGTATCGCGCCGGTCTGGACGTAAGTCGGGAATTGCCGAAACTTGCCGCCTACCTCGGGCATGTCAACATCGGTCTTACGTACTGGTATGAGCCTGATGCATCACGGCGTCGACCTAACCGTGATCGCGCTCTGGCTCGGTCACGAGTCCTCCGAGACTACTCAGATCTACTTACACGCCGACATGCAACTTAAGGAACGCGCGCTCGCGCACGCCACGGCGAGCGGTGTTGCGCCGACACGCTACAAACCTCCCGACCCGTTGCTCGCCTTCCTGGAGGCTCTCTGATAATGCCGACAATCAGAGTGACCGGGAACAGAGATCCGCCCAACCGTTGTGTCCGTGCATGCACGACGCGGCATAATCGGGGAGTCGGCATAACCAGGCTTGTACTAAACCGCTGACGCGGTAGTGGGAGGTAGGCACAGGTCCGTGGCTGACGTTTCATGAAGAGGGTTGTCTGGCGCTGAACCCCGGCGAGGTGGTGAGTGGTACCGC
>NZ_CAJNAT010000095.1 GCF_905220705.1 Paraburkholderia domus | reverse complement strand
CCACGACTACCTGAAGAAAACCCTGACCGCGCGCGTCTACGACGTGGCCCGCGAGACCGAACTCGAACGCGCGCCGAATCTGTCGGCACGCCTTTCCAATCCGGTTTATCTGAAGCGCGAGGACAACCAGCCGGTGTTCTCGTTCAAGGTGCGCGGCGCGTACAACAAGATGGCGCACATTCCGGCGGAGGCGCTGGAACGCGGGGTGATTACCGCGTCGGCGGGCAATCATGCGCAGGGCGTGGCGCTGTCGGCGGCCCGGATGGGTGTGAAGGCGATCATCGTCGTGCCGGTGACGACGCCGCAGGTGAAGGTCGATGCGGTGCGCGCGCATGGCGGAGCAACGGTCGAGGTGGTGCAGTTCGGCGAGTCTTATAGCGATGCATACGGGCACGCGGTGAAGCTGCAGGAAGAACGCGGCCTGACGTTTGTTCACCCGTTCGACGATCCGTACGTGATCGCCGGCCAGGGCACCGTCGCGATGGAGATTCTCAGCCAGCATCAGGGCCCGATCCACGCGATCTTCGTGCCGATCGGCGGCGGGGGTCTCGCCGCAGGCGTGGCCGCGTACGTGAAATCGGTGCGCCCGGAGATCAGGGTGATCGGCGTACAGACCGACGACTCATGCGCGATGGCCGCGTCGCTGAAAGCGGGAGAGCGGGTCAC
>NZ_CAJNAT010000094.1 GCF_905220705.1 Paraburkholderia domus | reverse complement strand
TTATGCCGACTCCCCGATTATGCCGCGTCGTGCATGCCCGTGATGGAGGGTATGGCCTTTCACGATCGCCGTGTCGGCATAAACGTATGATTTCTCAGGCTGGCTATCGCGCTGGCCAGGAGAAATCAGATGAATGCGACACGCACAGTCAGCGAATCCGGTGGGCTGCCGGACCATCACATCGATGCATTTCTTGATCGTCTACGGACGGCACACTATTCCGAGGTATCGCTTCGCAAGAAACGAAGAGTCCTGTGTGCGTTCTCTGGGTGGATGAAGAACGGGAACATCGACCTGATTGATCTCGATGAGTCTGTCACGGCTCGTTTTATGAATCGCATGATCGACGCTTCACGAGACCGCGTCCGGCGTGCGCGTCCCACCTTACGGCAGTTTCTTGCCTATCTGCGCGCGGAAACCATTGTGTGTTCGCCGACGTTGGGCGGCCAGTCCGAGATTGCGCGCATTTATCGCCGATACCTGGACCATCTGAGGCAGGATCGTGGACTCGCGAGGAACTCGCTGCTCGTCTACGGCCCCTTCATTCGCGACTTTCTCGACAGCCACTCGGCCAACGACGGAAGTATATTGCCAGATGCATTTTGCGCCGTAACGATCCGAGATCATTTCCTTGCCTACAGCCAAGGCCGATCGGCGGAGTACACG
>NZ_CAJNAT010000093.1 GCF_905220705.1 Paraburkholderia domus | reverse complement strand
TGGGGTGGATTCACTTCGGCAGGAGGATCATTCGTCAGTACGTTGAGTGAGCGACCGGTCTCGGAAGAGACCGAAAAACAGTAACAGGTTTGAACTGAAGAGTTTGATCCTGGCTCAGATTGAACGCTGGCGGCATGCCTTACACATGCAAGTCGAACGGCAGCACGGGGGCAACCCTGGTGGCGAGTGGCGAACGGGTGAGTAATACATCGGAACGTGTCCTGTAGTGGGGGATAGCCCGGCGAAAGCCGGATTAATACCGCATACGCTCTACGGAGGAAAGGGGGGGATCTTAGGACCTCTCGCTACAGGGGCGGCCGATGGCAGATTAGCTAGTTGGTGGGGTAAAGGCCTACCAAGGCGACGATCTGTAGCTGGTCTGAGAGGACGACCAGCCACACTGGGACTGAGACACGGCCCAGACTCCTACGGGAGGCAGCAGTGGGGAATTTTGGACAATGGGGGCAACCCTGATCCAGCAATGCCGCGTGTGTGAAGAAGGCCTTCGGGTTGTAAAGCACTTTTGTCCGGAAAGAAAACCGCCGCCCTAATATGGTGGTGGGATGACGGTACCGGAAGAATAAGCACCGGCTAACTACGTGCCAGCAGCCGCGGTAATACGTAGGGTGCAAGCGTTAATCGGAATTACTGGGCGTAAAGCGTGCGCAGGCGGTTTGCTAAGACAGATGTGAAATCCCCGGGCTTAACCTGGGAACTGCATTTGTGACTGGC
>NZ_CAJNAT010000092.1 GCF_905220705.1 Paraburkholderia domus | reverse complement strand
TCGGCAGCCATGCGGCCTTGCACGCCGGCATCAAGCGAATGGTTAATGAAGGCGTGGATCAGATCGCTGTCAGCGGGATGCGACTTCGGGATCACCGTGAACATGAGCTGTGTGGCGAAGCCTTCCTTCATGCCGTAGGTCACGCCCATCTTGTACTCGGGCTTGCGGATCTGGTCGGGGAAAAAGGCCGGTGAATAGATGCCGCCGATATCGAGCGAACCGGTGCGGAACAGATCGGCCACCTGGTTCGGGTTCTCGCCGAGCGTCATCACGCGATCCTTCAGTTCCAGCAGCTTCTTGAAACCCGGTTCGATGTTCTGCTGCGAACCGCCGTTCATCTTGGCTGCGATGATTGCGAGGTCCACGGCTTCGGCCCACTCGGGCGGCGGCAGGAACAGACGCCCGGCGTACTTCGGGTCCCATAGTGCTTCGTACGTGGTTGGCGCCGTCTTGACCGTCGACGTGTTGTAGATCAACCCGTCCGACCACAGCAGATAACCGACGCCGAAGCCGTTCGCGCCGGTGCGGTATTGCGGCGCGACGTCCTTCAGGTTCGGCAGCCTGTCGAGATCTGGCTTCATCAGGAGACCCGCGTCGCCGAGACCCGCCGCGCCGACACCGGCCAGCGTGATGACGTCATAAGTGGGGCGGTCGCCCGCGGCCTTGACCTTGGCGACCATGCCGGACGTGCCGTCGGCGCGGTCGGCGATCACCTTCGCGCCGGTTTTCGCCGTGAACGTGGCGGCGATGTTGCGCAA
>NZ_CAJNAT010000091.1 GCF_905220705.1 Paraburkholderia domus | reverse complement strand
TGCTCGCCCCAGCGATAATCAACTGCGTTCGTCGTCCTGTCGCCACGCGCCGCGTTCTGCTCGACGAGCAGCGACACACCGGCCTGACGGTGGTTGTAGTCGTTCAGCCGGATCGCTTCAGGCACGCGCCGCATGCGGCGCCCGATCGACCTGACGGACTCGGCTCCGGCGTTGGCCAGCCCCGAGTGGCGCCGGAACGGCACGATGCGCTGATTACGCGCATACGCATCAAGGTCATCGCCGAAGACGATGACTTCATGGTCTTTCGCCTGCTCGAAGCGGAACCAGATGCCTTCGTCAGCCGCAATGCGCTGGACGAAGGCGAACGTGGTTTCGTGGTACTGGGTGATGTATTCGTGACGCTTGTACTGCGCCCGCAGGTTGAACCTGAAGTCGACGCCCTCGCGATACCCGTAGTGGCGCAACGTGTCGGTGATGATTTCCTGCGCCGACTGCTTCTGGAACAGCCGGCTGGTCACCGTGCGGGCAAGATCAGCGATACGTGGCTCGATAAGCAACCTGTAGCGCGTCTCATCCGCGGACGTATCCAGCTGGTCGAACTGCGTCACGATGCCGTGAACGGTTCGCGCAGGCGGCATCTCACTGAACTTCGACGCGTTCTCGCCAAACATCCTGAGCAGATAGGCGGCGTCCGGATCGATGGGGTCGATCACGAACTTCGCGGGCCGCCCCAGCACCTGGTCCATCGGAATATCAGCGACAACACTCGTGAACTCGATGTCATAGCGGTAGAGTCGGCTGACGCCTTCATCGCCTTCGAACTGCAGCACCGAGAACGGCGCCGGATGCGGCGCAAGTTTGACCTCGTACGCCTGGGACGGCAGAACCAT
>NZ_CAJNAT010000090.1 GCF_905220705.1 Paraburkholderia domus | reverse complement strand
CGTGATGGCCGGCATCAGCCATTCCTTCTAGACACAGACACCGGTAGAGGAGTTTGCTGCCGGACCTATAACGACGCCTGGCGCATTGAACGCCAGTCGCATCAAGGAGACAGAACATGCTTTCGCCATTCAATAAAAGAATCCTCAGTCATGGGGCAGCGATTACATTCGCAAGCGCGCTACTCACTGCTTGTGGCGGCAACGACGCAATACCCGACATCTCATCGACTCCGCTCGACAATCACGTGACAATCGCCTCCGGGAGCCTCGCCGGCAATCCCGCCGATGCATCCGGTATCGTCAGTTTCAAGGGGATTCCCTATGCCGCGGCGCCCGTAGGAAACCTGCGATGGAAGGAGCCACAGCCCGCGCCAGTCTGGAGCGGCGTACGTGATGCCACCCAGTCCGGCGCGCGATGCTGGGGCGCGTCGCCCTTCGGCGGTCCGATCGTCACCGGCAATGTGAGCGAAGACTGTCTGTTCCTGAATATCTGGAGCGGAGCCAGAACCCGCGGCGCCAGACTTCCGGTCATGGTGTTCATTCACGGAGGCGGCTTCCAGTACGGCACGGCCTCGGACAGTTCAACGTATGGCGTCGCGCTGGACGGAACCTCGCTGGCAAAAAAGGGCGTCGTACTGATCACATTGAACTATCGGCTGGGCGTATTTGGTTTCCTGTCCAGACCGGACCTCGATGCCGAGTCAAACGGGCACAAGTCTGGAATGTACGGCATTGAGGATACGATTGCCGCGTTGCAGTGGGTCAAAAACAATATTGCTGCATTTGGCGGCGATCCGGATAACGTCACCGTCTTCGGTGAGTCTGCCGGCGCTCATGCCGTCGGCCTGCTGATGGCGTCTCCGCTGGC
>NZ_CAJNAT010000089.1 GCF_905220705.1 Paraburkholderia domus | reverse complement strand
TCGTTCAGATCGCTGCTGTCTGCTGCCATAGTGTCCACCTCCGATTTAAGTGGACACTATCGTCGCCTCTCCGGGCGCGTGGCGATAGGGCGTCAATGAACGATCGCTTACAGAACAAGCAACAAGGAGGTAAGCCATCATGAAGTCCCTGATCTATGCGATCTCTACCGCTGCGGTCTTCGCAGCTCCGGTCGTATCGTTCGCTCAATCGAACGCACCTGTAACACGCGCACAAGTGCAGGCCGAACTGATAGAGCTCGAACAGGCTGGCTATCGGCCGTCCAGAGGTGAGGACGTGAATTATCCGAAGGAAATCCAGGCGGCGTTGGCGCGCGTGGCCGCAAAACACGCAGCGATGCAAGCGCCTGCTCTGCAGTAGGCCGGTTCACCCGATCATCAAGAGGCGGCCGTCGTCAAACCGCCTCCACAGATTGTGGAGTGCCCTTGCCGCAATGTAGTCGCGCTCGTGCATCGCTGGCAACACCCATCGATCTCTGAGCGTGCGTCTGAGAGCCGCAGCTATGGTTGCAGCTTCTTTTGGTGCGCCAGATGCAAAAATCCCAGCGCGGGGCAGGGCTCATCTGTGGTCGACCTGGGAGAGGCGACCTCCTCTTCTTGCTGCTCTCACGTTGAGAGAGACAGGGCATCCACCGCCAGCCGTGAAACCTTTTGAGGAGCGGTATGAAACTCTAGTCGCGACTGCATTGCTTGTGAGCCTTGGAATCGGCCTTTCTGGTTGCATCGTCCAAGCCCCGGGGGGCGTTGCTCCTGTGCCCGTTGGAATCACAATTGGATGGCATGGGGACCAGTACTATGATGGCCATCGTTACTGGGCGCACGACGACTGGATGCGCAACCACCCCAATGATCGGGACCCGCACGGTCAACATGACGACCACCACGATGACGATCACTAACGGGCTCGTGATTCGGCATCCGAGCGCACGGCGGTATTGAGGCACCATCTGTCGGAGCGCGGCCATGGGACTGATATGACTTTCCGTGTCAATCGGGATCGGTTTTCGTCGCTTTCGTTCCATAGGCGCGAGAATTTCCTGAGGGCGGCGTAGCAGTAAGTCTCGACGGT
>NZ_CAJNAT010000088.1 GCF_905220705.1 Paraburkholderia domus | reverse complement strand
CGGATTTCGTCAGCGGCGACGACATGCCGATGGTGTTCTCCCGCACCTATCGTTCAGTGTCGCCCGGCACTTCCGGCAATGCGATGGGACCGGTCTGGTTCCATAACTGGCAGCGTCAACTCAACCTCGCGAGCGCCAATAACGGCGGTTCATCCAAAGTCGTTGCTTTCCGCGCGAGCGGTGAGCCAGTCACCTTCAGCTGGTCAGGCGGTTACTGGCGCACGGCGGCATTCACCGGACTCACGTTGACGCAGAACGGCACGGACTGGTTACTGACAGACCAGCTTGCCGGCACTGCCGAAACGTACTCGTCCAAAGGCGTTCTGCTTTCGGAGCGCACAAAGAATGGCTTTACACGAACCCTGAGTTATGACGGTTCGGGGCGCCTCATCACGATCACGCAGCATGGCGACGATGCACTGGTGAAGTTCGACCTGGTGCTTCGTCTCGACTACGACAGCATGGGCCGCATCTCCAGGCTGAGCGATCCGCTGGGTGGCATCACCCAGTATGCCTACGACGCCAACAGCAATCTCGTCTCCGTCACCTGGCCCGATGCCAACGTTCACCGCTACGTGTATGACGATGTCCGCTTCAGCAACGCGATCACGGGTGAAATTGACGAGACTGGTACGCGCATCGCTACGTGGTCCTATAACGCGGATGGCAGGGCGACGGCGGTCAGCCACCCGGACACGACGCGCAATGTGCAGTTCGCCTATAGCAGTGGCTCGACTGCGGTTACCGACAGCCGGGGCACGACAACACTGGGCTTCTCGTCGATCGGCGGCATGCTCCGGCCTACCGGAAGCACTTCAGCATCGGCGACAACCGCCACCACGTGGACCCCATCGGGCAATGTGTTCAGGGAGACCACCGCAAGCGGCGGCACCGCCGACTACAGCTACGACGATATGGGTCGACCTGTGCGGTGGAGCACGCAGAGCCCGGCCACTGGAACAAGGATCGTTTCGACACGCTATGCCGACGCGACGGGCATCCGGCCGTACATGATCGCGTCACCCGGCAAGCTGCGCACGTTCGTCTACGACGATCGCGGCAACATTACCGGGTACAGCGAACGCAGGACCAGCGACCTGACAGGCGCGAGCGCCTTCGATGCTTCTTGGGACGGTGAACAGCAGCGAACCACCGGTATCCAGTACGACGC
>NZ_CAJNAT010000087.1 GCF_905220705.1 Paraburkholderia domus | reverse complement strand
GGCGGTACCACTCACCACCTCGCCGGGGTTCAGCGCCAGACAACCCTCTTCATGAAACGTCAGCCACGGACCTGTGCCTACCTCCCACTACCGCGTCAGCGGTTTAGTACACTCTTAAGCTTCAGATATTCACGAATCCCGGCCAGAGCTCTTGATGAACGCCGGCGACATGTCAATGCTCACCGAGGTGACTTGCTCGGGCGTGCCGTGGTGTTGGCTCAGATGGGCCGCGAAGCCTTCAATCGTCTTCGCGTCACGCCCGGGTGTGACGAACACGACACGGCGCGCCTGCATGTCGGCGACCAGCGTCAGATACTCATGGCCACGCCGGTACGAGGTTTCGTCAATCGCCACCGTCGTCACGTCCGACAGGTCGGCCGACGCAAGCGCGAGTTCCACATAGCGCGAACAGATGGCATGCACCCGGTGCCACGACAGATTGACGATGCGTGCCACGGCGGCAAACGGCATCTGCTGCGCCAGCATCAGCACCAGCGCTTCGAACAGCAAGGTAAAGCCGTCGAGCTGGCCGACCCAATCCGGCTCGACCAGCCGCACCGCGCCGTCCGGCAGCTTCACGCGCGGCACCCGCACCTCGAGATAGCACTCATGTTGAAAGAAGTTCAGGTGTCGCAGCCGCTTGATTTGCGTGTCATGCACCGGGTGCTCGCCGGCGACACCGGGATAGGCGAAGCGGCTGCCCGCGACAAAGTCCACGGCAATCGTGAGCTGCCGTTTGGCCGTGTCGAAGTCGACGCCTTGCACGTACCACGGGGCCTTGATTCCCAAGGCGGCTTCAAAGAGTTGATTCGTCATGTTCGCTTCGTCTCGCATGGCTGGTTGCCGCATTCTGCCGCAACCAGCCATGTGCCAGCTTATCGATTCACGGCGCCTCAAGGGTTCGCTGCGCCGGGCTCACGCCCGCCCTTGACCCGCCAACACCACCCACTCGGAATTCAAAAGAGGCCAAAAGCTCAAGGCTAACAGACCGGAAATTTTCAAGCTAGTTGTCGCCTCAACGAATAAATTTCAGGCGGCCTTTCTCTCCTGGTTAGGGCGTTGCGGAGCGACATCCTGGTTGTCAATGCGATCCGGGTTCAGATGCACGGCATCTACACGCTGCCAGTTTCGCGTGCGGCCCTTCCATCGAAGCGGATTGCGCTGCCGGGCGGTCTTG
>NZ_CAJNAT010000086.1 GCF_905220705.1 Paraburkholderia domus | reverse complement strand
TGAGCTTGCCCCCGAAAAACGAATCCCTTGCTGAGCAGGTAAACTCAAGCAAGGAGAAGAACAATGACAAGCAAGGCAAAGCGGGCGCAGTACACGCTCGAGTTCAAATTGGAAGCGGTGCGACTGGTCAAGGCCGGGCAAAGCATGGCGGCGGTGGCGGCGACACTGGGGCTGGTCGAACAGACGCTGTACAACTGGGTGAAGGCTGACCGGGAAGGCAAGCTGGTGGGAGCCGGCGCGAAGCCTGTGAGCCCGGAACAGATGGAGCTGGCGCGGCTGCGTGCCGAGGTGGCTCGCCTGAAGATGGAGCGCGATATTTTAAAAAAAGCGGCCGCGTACTTCGCCAGGGAGTCGATGTGAAGTACGCGTTCATCGAGTGCAATCGACGCCACTGGCCGGTCTCGGTGCTATGCGAAGTGCTGGAAGTCAGTCCCAGCGGATATCATCAACATCGGCAACGCACCGCGCAGGACAAACCGCACAGAAGCCGCGTGAGCGACGACGCACTGCTCGCACACATCAAGGCGATTCATACGCAGGTCAAGGGCGAATACGGCGGGCCTCGCATGTGGAAGGAACTGCTTACGCGTGGCGTGCGCGCGGGCAAGGAGCGGGTTCGCAAGCTGATGGCCCAGCATGGCATTCGAGCCCGCCACAAGCGCAAGTACATCGCGACGACGAACTCGAATCACGATTTGCCGGTTGCACCGAATCTGCTGGAGCGCAATTTCACTGCCGCCGCACCGAACCAGGTCTGGACGAGCGACATTACGTATTTGGCGACAGCCGAAGGCTGGGTGTACCTCGCGGTCATCATCGACCTGTTCAGCCGGCAGGTAGTGGGCTGGTCGATGCAACCGCACATGAAGGCGGACCTGGTTACGGACGCACTGCGTATGGCGTGGTTCCGTCGCCGTCCGGACGCCGGGGTAATCGTGCACAGCGACCGGGGCAGCCAGTATTGCAGCGGCTTGTTTCAGGACGCGCTGAAGGGCTATGGCATGCGTCCATCGATGAGCCGACGAGGTGATTGTTGGGATAATGCGCCGACTGAAAGTCTGTGGGGTTCGCTGAAGGTAGCACGTATGCACGGCAGGCACTTCGCCACGCGGCGAGCCGCAATGGATGAGGTAATTGATTGGCTGGGTTTTTATAATGCACGCCGGTTACACTCGACACTCGACTACGTCAGCCCCATGACATTCGAGAAGAACTGGTTCGCGGCTCAGCAAGGTGAAGCCGCATAATTCGCTTGGCTAAGGGATTCGTCAAACAGGGGCAAGGTCA
>NZ_CAJNAT010000085.1 GCF_905220705.1 Paraburkholderia domus | reverse complement strand
CCCCTTCTATGAGCAGGAAGTTGTCAAGGCCTTTCGCGAACTCCCCGTTTTGTGGACGCCATGAACTGATGTCCAGGAGTTATCCACGGCCGGTCGGCGGGTCGCCTCTCACGACCACGACGCCCGGCCGGCGGTGGATAACTCGGGCTCGTTATGACGCGGGTTCCTCCTTGCGTTGATTGCGGCTCGCCAGCATACAGGGCGCATTTCAGCCGCGTATTCCCGGGGCGGATTTCCACCGCGCCGTCAACCATTGCCGCAATCCAGTCTGCGTTTCTGGTCTGAAGCCGGTCATCGCGCGCGTCAGACCTGACGTCCGACCACCTTCTATCCGCTGGCGCCAGGCCAGCCTCATCCTGCATGCGCATTACGCCGGAGTCTTTTCCGGGAACATGCCCCATCTGTAAAACCGGTTACTTCGGTAACCCGGGGACTTGACGGGCATGTTCACTTCAAACCGTCCATCCATCAGTTTCGCGTCGTGCATGACGGCGTTGCTGTGATACCTTGCTGGCTCAGACTGACTTCAGCTCTGCGCCTTCGGGGATGACGCCGTCCTTCAGATACCGCCACAGCGCAATCGCGAGACGTCGCGCTACCGCGACGATCGCAATGCGTCGCGCGCGGCGGTTCGGTCCGGTGCCCTGGGTGCGCTGGTTGAACCACTGCGTCAGCGCGCTGCCGGGCTGGTAGCGCAGCCAGGTCCACGCCATCTCGACCAGCAGCGCGCGCACCCGCCGGTTGCCCTGCCTGCTGATGCCCTGATCGGTATGGCTCTCGCCGCTGTCCCAGGGCTGTGGCACCAGCCCGACGCACGCCCCCACCTGGCGCCGGTTGCTGAACTCCCGCCAGAACAACTCCAGCGCGAGGCGCGACGCACCCACTTCGCCGATGCCCTTCAGGCGCGCCAGGTCCTCGCTGCGCTTGCGCGCGGCCGCCGGCACGCTCGCCTTGCGCGTCTTCTCCAGCGCGGCGAGTTGCTGCTCCGCCAGTGCCAGCCGTTCGCACTCGCGCAGCAGCCGTTCACGCAGCTCGGGCGGCAGCGGCGTGCCGTCGTGGCACTTCACCTCGCTACGGGCGAGCCGGCCGGCAAAGGCCTTGTGGTCGACCTCATCCCAGCAGCCGAGCGTGACCAGCAGTTTGCGCATGCGGTCGCGATGCTGCAGGACTTCCTTCTGCAGTTCCCCGCGATCGCGCATCAGCTGGCGCGACGCCTCGTCCTGCGGCGACGGCACGTGAACCACGTGCATGCGGTCATGCTCGCCGCGCAGCCACGCGCGCAGGTTGATCACCAGCTTGATGACATCGAGCCGGTCGGTCT
>NZ_CAJNAT010000084.1 GCF_905220705.1 Paraburkholderia domus | reverse complement strand
TGAGATTGACCCGGTTCAACGGACAGATTTGCAGTTGGGTTTAGTGTGATGTTGAACCTCCCGGGAGTGTTGAGTCGCGGGTTGTCCATGGCCGGGCGGCGGGTCGCCTGTCACGACCATGACGCTGCCCGGCGGTGGGCAACCCGCGCGGCGATGACATTTGATCCTGCGAATGCAGGTTTTCGAATTCGAGCGGCGAGCAATAGCCGATACTGCTATGCAGGCGGCGTATGTTGTACCAGCCTTCCAGAAACCAGAAGATGCGTGCGCGGGCCTGCTCGTGGGTCGCGAAGTGTTCCCGCATCAGCAGCTCCGCCTCGAGCGTGCCGAAGAATGATTCGCACATGGCGTTGTCATAGGCGTCGCCGGCCGTCCCCATTGACGGCTGCACGCCGGCCTCGCGGCAACGCCTCCCGAAGGCAATGGACGTGTACTGACAGCCCTGGTCCGAATGATGGATCACCCCCTCGGGACGCCGCTGCAGCAACGCCATGTCCAGTGCACGCAGCATCAGTTCGGTGTACAGATGGTTTGACATTGCCCAGCCGACGACGCGGCGGCTGAATACATCGAGCACCACCGCCAGATACAGGAACCCTTCAGCGGTCGGCACGTATGTGGCGTCTGCTACCCACAGCACATCGCGGGCGTCGGCGCTGAAGTGCCGGCGCACCAGGTCGGGCGCACGCCGTGCCCCTGCGCGTTGCCGCGTGGTGTGCGGCCAGCGCCGCCGGCTCGCGCCACGCAGGCCAGCCATGCGCATCAGGCGCGCCACCCGCTTGCGTCCCACGTGCATGCCTTCGCGTGCCAGCTGCACATGAATACGTGGTGCACCGTATGTGCCCCGTGAGCTTGCATGCAGCGTACGGATGCGCGCGAGCAACTGTGCATCACCGCATGCGTGTGCCGAAGGCTCCCGTACCAGCCACGCGTAATAGCCGCTCGTGGAGACCCTGAGCAGCCGCGCCATCGTGGCGAGGGGCCAGCGGGCCCGGTTCGCTCTCATGAATCCGTATCCTTCGGCGATACGGCTCCCGTCTCCCGGGCAAACCAGGCCGCTGCGTGAGAGAGTATGTCGCGCTCCATCTTCAACTGCCGGTTCTCGCGGCGCAGCTTCGTGAGTTCCTGCCGCTCGGCGGTGGTCAGCCCGTCATGGCGCACGCCCGCATCGCGACCAGCCTGTGCTACCCAGTTGTAGATCGTCTGCGCGGTCGGCTCGAACTCCTTTTCCAGTTCCTCCGGCCTGCGCCCGGCCTTCACCAGTTCAACCATTTGTGCCCGGAATTCCGCCGGGTACGGGGTACGATGCTTGCCCATTTCGGCACCTCCTTCTTCAAAAGGATAGGCGTCCGTTTTCGCGGGTCAACTTCA
>NZ_CAJNAT010000083.1 GCF_905220705.1 Paraburkholderia domus | reverse complement strand
GAGCTATCGTCAAGAGTGGTGTATGGGCAGCTTGATAGCGTTCGACTTCAGGCGGCGAGTTTCTGCTGAACCGGTTGATCGCCTTGCACCGGTTCGCCGTCCCTGAAGGCAATGCCCTCCAGCAACAGCTTGATCTGTTCGGGGCCGTTGATACGGCGCCAGGTTTTCTCGGCTTCCTCGATCAGCTTGAATGCCAGACCGAGGAAGGTTGGACGCGACACGCAGTTGCGGGTGCGAGTCGTCCGGTGGCGCACGGTCGCGAATGTCGACTCAATCGCATTCGTCGTGCGCAAATGCTGCCAGTGCTCGGCGGGGAAGTCGTAAAACGCCAGCAGGCTCTCCCGGTCCTTCTTCAGCGTTTCGGTCGCCTTCGGATATTTCGCGGCGTAGACCGTCACGAAACGATCGAACGCGGCATACGCGTCGGCGCGCGTCGCGGCCATCCAGATCGCCTGCAGGTCGGCCTTCGCGCGCCCCTGCTGCGACTTCGGCAGCGCGTTGAGCACGTTGCCCATCTTGTGAAACCAGCAGCGCTGGCCGCGCGTTGCAGGAAACACTTCCTCCAGTGCGGCCCAGAAGCCCATAGCGCCGTCACCGACGGCCAGCAGCGGACCACCCTGCAAGCCTCGCGACTTCAGATCGAGCAGCAGCTCCTGCCAGGACGCCTTCGACTCGCGATACCCGTCACCGATTGCCACCCGCTCCTTGCGCCCATCCGGCCTCACGCCGATGATCACCAGCAGGCACTGGCCGTCCGAGTTCTCACTACGCAAGCCGGTATGAATGCCGTCGACCCACCAATACACGTAGTGCGATTTCGACAGATCACGCCGGCTCCAGTTGGCATGCTCATCGGCCCATTGCGCCTTCAGGCGACTTACCACGTTCGCCGATAGCCCCTTGGCGTCCTCGCCCAGCAGCACGCTCAGTGCTTCGCTCATGTCGCCCGTCGAAATGCCCTTCAGATACAGCCAGGGCAGTGCGGCACTCACGCGCGGCGACTTCCGCACATATGGTGGAACGATCGATGAATTGAACTTCACGCCCGACCCTGACCGGTCACGAACCTTCGGTACCTTCACCGGAATCGGTCCAGCCGCCGTCAACACTTCGCGCTCCGGCAAATAACCATTGCGCACCACGGCGCGCTGGCCGTGCAAGGTCTTGACGTTCTCGAATCGCTCCAGCAGCGCGGACAACTCCGCTTCAATTGCCTGCTGGATCACCTGCCGCGCGCCCTGGCGCACCAGATCGTCCAGGCCCAGACCGACTTCCGATAGACCGACGACTTCTTTTTCCGTAAACTTGCTCATGGTGGATGGTTTGTTGTTTGCTGGTTTCCGACTTCGACAATCAGATTCTCAGCTGAAACCTCCACCGCCTTCAATCTCCCGCCTCAAATCCCCCATACACCAGATTCGAGCTTAGCTC
>NZ_CAJNAT010000082.1 GCF_905220705.1 Paraburkholderia domus | reverse complement strand
ATGTCGGAAGTCTTGGAGGCGCGGGCCGTAACCATCGCGCCCGTCCTCTGTCGCCGGTCGCAGACCGACGGCGCGCGACATTCTGACGAACATACTTCGTGCAGTGCCTGCCTTCAGTCGTTTGCCGCGCTCACTAACCAAGAACGCCTCGCTCAATCGTAAAGGACAGAGTTGATCGCGTTTCTGGACGTAGTGTTCCAGTGCCACCCGGGTCGACTCTGCGACAGGAACAAAGCGCGATTTGCCGAACTTCGATTCCCGGATGGAAAGTATCCCGCTGACGAGGTCAACGTCGGTCCGGTCGAGCCGAAACGCTTCGCCTGGCCTGAGGCCCGTCGCTACAAGAAGCCCTATGAGCGTCGAATAGGTCAGCGCTCGCATGCCGGTTCGGGATCGCAGTTGAGCGGCGCGGGTCATAAGCAGATCAATTTCCTGCTCAGTGTAAATGTGCGGGGCGTTGCGCCGTCTTCGGGCACTCAGGAGTCCTGCTGGAGGAATCTGGTTTCGATTGTCAATCACGTTCATCCATCTGGCAAATCCTCTCACTTGAGAGAGGCGCCGCCCCCAGGTAGCGCGTTCGACGAGTACGGGCGTCGTCGCCCAGCGCAGAGCCAGATCGGTTGTAATGAACTCGGCACCTTCGCGTTCCAGCAGATCAACGAAATGACCGAGTGCCAATGCAGGCTCATAGAATGACGCCCCGAGAGCACGACGGACTGCCACGTACCGGACGAGAGACTCGCGGATCGCAGTCATATTGCACCTCCCGCCGTGGGCCACGAACGCGCGACCCCGCGCAGATCCTCAAACGCGACCTTTGCATAGATCGCTGTACTGTCCGGTGAGCGGTGCCGCAAGACCTCAGCTATTTCTGCCATCGAGGCCCCATGGCGAATCATCGTCGTCGCCAGACCGTGACGAAACAGATGTGCGGAACCACGGCACGCGGGGCGGAAACCTGCACGTGCGAAGGCCTGACAAACAATCTTGCCAATTGCCGCCGGTCCCGCCAGACCAACCCGAGGTGCCAATCTGCGGAGGAATACGTGCCGCGATGCACTCGCTCCGCGAGCATCGCGGAGATATGTAGCGATTGCTGCTCCGACCTCCGATGGCAGGGGAACGTGCTCCACCATCTGCCCCTTGCCGTGAACGACGAGTTCCCCCGAACGCCAGTGAATGTCGTCGAGCTGCATGGCAACTATTTCTCCGGCACGTAGACCGAGCCGCGCCAACAACAGCAGGATTGCGTAGTCACGGCACCCAGTCGAAGTCGACCGGTCTGCAGATGCAATGAGAGCTTCTTGCTGCTCAGGCGTGAGAAACGTCGGTACAGTTGACTGTCGCCACTTACGAACTGCGGGCACGGACTCATACAGGTCTTGGGCCGTATCGCCGCGCAGAAAGAGGAAATGGCAGAACGAGCGAAGCGCAACTGCCATCAGCC
>NZ_CAJNAT010000081.1 GCF_905220705.1 Paraburkholderia domus | reverse complement strand
GCCCCCGGCGTCATAGTAGTTGTCGCCTCTGAACTTTCTTATCAAGAAAAGTCAGAGGTACAAGTTGAAGACGAAACAAACGTATTCTGTTGAGTTTAAGGAGCAGGCGCTGTCGAAGGTCCTGCAGCGCGGGAGCCGAACAGTTGGATCGGTGGCCGACGAATTGAACGTGAACGTATTGACATTGAGGAAATGGATGAGAGGCGCCGCCGCCGCGAACCGGAGCTCGAGCTCCGGACACGCAAGACGTCTGGAGGACTGGTCGCTGGAAGAACGTCTGATGGCCTTGCAGGAGAGTCACGGGCTGGTCGACGAAGCATTGAACGGCTGGTGTCGGAAACGCGGCCTGTTTGCGCATCATCTCGTGCAGTGGCGAGCGGATTTTTGCACCGTCGGTGGAACCGGGAGCCGGCGCGAGAGCGCCCAGGAAGTACGGGATCTGAAGCAGGCCAATGTCCAGCTGCAGCGCGAGTTGAAACGCAAGGAGAAGGCACTGGCTGAAGCTGCGGCGCTACTGGTGCTGCAAAAAAACTACCGCGCGCTGTTCGAGGGCGAGGCCGAATGACGGCCCCTGAAGAGCGCAAGGAATTGATCAGCCTGATCTGCGAGGCGACCCTGGCCGGGGCTCGCCAGGCACACGCGTGCAACATTCTGGGGCTCAGTGCCCGGACAGTTCAGCGCTGGCAACGCGGCGAACCTGACGCGGTGGACGGGCGCTCGTTACGGCACCATGAGCCGTGCCACAAGCTTTCTGCCGACGAACGCGCCGAGTTGCTGGCGGTCGCGAACTCGGCCGAATTCGGTCATCTGCCGCCAAGCCAGATCGTGCCGCGACTGGCAGACCAGCAACGCTATATCGCCTCCGAATCGACGTTCTACCGGGTACTGAAGGCCGAGAAGCAACTTGCCCACCGGCGCAGCGAACGGCCGGCCCACGCTCGCAGCAAACCGCGTTCGGTTTGCGCCGACGCGCCGAACCAGTTGTATTCCTGGGACATCACGTATTTGCCGACGGCGATCCGCGGACAGTATTTTTATCTGTACCTGTTTCTGGATGTATTCAGTCGCAAGATTGTCGGCTGGCAGGTCTATGCCGAGGAAAGCAGCGCGCTGGCCAGCGAAGTCCTCCGGGACCTTTGCGCACGCGAAGTGATACAGCCCGATCAGGTGATTCTGCATTCGGATAACGGCGGCCCGATGAAAGGCGCAACGATGCTCGCCACCCTCCAGGCGCTGGGTGTCATGCCGTCGTTGAGTCGCCCGGGCGTGAGCAACGACAATCCTTATTCCGAGTCGCTGTTCAAGACTCTGAAGTACCGGCCTGCTTACCCCCTCAAGCCGTTCGATACCCTGTTCGCCGCGCGTGCCTGGGTGGGCGCACTGGTGCGCTGGTACAACGAGGAACATCGGCACAGCGCGATCAGGTTCGTAACGCCGGCGCAGCGCCATGCCAACCTCGACCACGAGATTCTGGATCGACGTGCGGCGCTCTACAAGACCGCCCGGCAGCGCAATCCGCTTCGATGGAAGGGCCGCACGCGAAACTGGCAGCGTGTAGATGCCGTGCATCTGAACCCGGATCGCATTGACAACCAGGATGTCGC
>NZ_CAJNAT010000080.1 GCF_905220705.1 Paraburkholderia domus | reverse complement strand
TTGGAAGCATTCCAATCCCGCGTCGGGCTCGGCGTTGGCGGAGAAACGGAGATGCGGTATACCGGTGAACGGCAGCGCCGCAATGACCGACACGGCAATGGTGCATGCCTGCGGCGTGCCTGCCGCAGGATAAGCCCGCTTGGAAGCATGGTCCGGGATTCGTCGGCGACAGTGGCGAGCAGCGCGAGCTGCATCCCGTTCGAGAGATAGAGTCAATCTTGACGAATACCCATGGCGCTGCCGTTCGCTAACCAGTGTGGAGCAGGCCATGGCAATGCGCAAACGTGAAGACAGTCCCGAGGTGTTTCCGAAGGCGGCCGGTATCGATATTGGAGGCTCGAGCCACTGGGTGGCCGTGCCTGCTGCGGCCGCTGAGGAGCCGGTGCGCGAGTTCGGCACGATGACCGACGACCTGCACGCGATGGCCGACTGGCTGCTCGCGTGCGGCGTTGACACGGTGGCACTCGAATCGACGGGCGTGTACTGGATCCCGGTGTACGAAGTGCTCGAGCGGCGCGGGCTGACCGTGTGGCTGGTCGATACGCGACAGCTGAAGTACGTGCCGGGTCGCAAGAGCGATGTGATGGATTGCCAGTGGCTGCAGAAGCTGATGAGTCTGGGGTTGCTGCGGGCAGCCTGGCGCCCGGGTGATGCGGTCTGTGTGGTGCGTGCGGTGGCCCGCCAGCGCGAGGTGCTGCTCGCCGAACAGGGCAGCTGGGTGCAGCGCATGCAGAAGGCTCTGGTACAGATGAACCTTCAGCTCACCGAGGTCCTCACGGATGTGATGGGCATGACCGGGCAGGCGATCGTGCGGGCAATCGTCGCCGGCGAGCGCGACCCGAAGGCACTGGCACAGCATCGCCACGGCCGCGTGAAAGCCAGCGCGGCCGAGATCGAGCGGGCGCTGACCGGCAACTGGCGCGAGGAGCATCTGTTCGTGCTCGCGCAGGCGCTGGCGATGTTTGACAGCCTCGCCCAGCGCATCCTCGAATGCGACGCGAAGATCGAGGCGCTGCTCGTCCCGCTGGGCCGTCACGAGGTCGAGCTGGCCGGCCCCGGCAAGCGGCTCGGCAAGAACGCCCCGCAGTTTGATGCACGTGCGGCCCTGGCCCGCTGGGCCGGCGTGGACCTCACCCGCATCAACGGCCTGTCAGTCACCACCGTGATGACGATCCTCTCTGAGATCGGCCCGGACCTGAGCCGCTTTGCCAGCATCAAGCACTTCTGTTCATGGCTGGGGCTGTGCCCCGGCACGAAGATCAGCGGCGGCAAGGTGCTCAGCGCGCGCACCCGGCGCTCCGCCAACCGCGTGCGCCAGGCGCTGAAGCTCGCCGCAATGAGCCTGTCACGCAACGATTCCGCGCTCGGCGCGTTCTACCGCCGGCTGTGCGCCCGCATGGACAAGCCGCGCGCCAACACCGCGGTCGCCCACAAGCTTGCGCGCATGGTGTACTTCATGCTCACGCGCGGCGAAGCCTTTGTCGACCAGGGTCAGCAGCACTACGAGGAACAGCAGCGCCAGCGCAGCATCGCGGCGCTCAGACGCCGCGCGTCCGCGCTTGGTTTCCAGATCATTCCCGACACGAAAACGGCCTGAAAACCACCCGTACTTCCATGCGATGTTTCTCGAGAG
>NZ_CAJNAT010000079.1 GCF_905220705.1 Paraburkholderia domus | reverse complement strand
GAGCGGTTTAGGCAGTATGACTTTCCGTGAGTCAGTGGCTGGCCCGCCACGAGGAATCAGACGCGGGTTAGCATTACTGCCAGAGCCGCATGGTGTGCACAGGGGCACACCCGGCGATTTCCAGCGCGGAGGCCAGCATGGAAAACGATAGCACGGTGTACGTCGGTCTGGACGTTCACAAGGAGTCGATCACGGTGGCGTACGCGGTCGGCATGGGCGACGTGGAACTGCTGGGCAAGACCGGCACCATGAAAGCTGATATCGATCGCCTGTGCAAGCGTCTTCAGTCGAAAGCGCGACACGTACACGTTGTCTATGAGGCCGGACCGTCGGGATATGGACTTTACCGGGAACTCATCCACAAAGGATTCGACTGCATGGTGTGCGCGCCATCGCTGATTCCGAAGAAGCCAGGTGAGCGCGTCAAGACAGACCGTCGTGATGCGCTCAAACTGGTGCGCTCACTGCGCGCCGGTGACCTGTCAGCGGTGCACGTACCGGACGTCGACGATGAGGCGTTCCGCGATCTGGCCCGTGCCTGGGCAGCGGCCAAAGCGGATCACCGGCAGGCGCGCCAGCGGCTCAAGTCCTTTCTGCTCGCACACGGCGTCCGCTATACAGGTAATGCCAACTGGGGACCCGCGCACCGTCGATGGGTGAGCACATTTGCGTTCCCAAACCACTGGCAACAACTGGCCTTCGACGAGTGCCGTCGCACGATTGAAGACAGACTCGCGCAATGTGACCGCCTCGAAGCAGCGCTGCGTGAGGCCGTCGTCCACTGGCGATTCTATCCGGCCGTACTGGGCCTGCAGACCATGCGCGGTGTGCAGTTCATCACCGCCGTCGGTATGCTCTCCGAGTTGGGGGACCTCTCACGCTTCGAACACCCGCGCCAGCTGATGGCCTGGTTGGGCGTGACGCCATCAGAACACTCTTCGGGCGACCGCCGCCGACAGGGCAGCATCACGAAGAACGGCAACAGCTATGCAAGAAAGCTACTCGTCGAGGCGGCCTGGAGCTACCGTTACCCCGCACGCGTGAGTCCTGACATCCAGCGACGGCATGAAGGTATCCCCAAGCCCATCATCGACCGTGCCTGGGACGCACAGGTTCGACTGTGCCGCCGATATCGCAAGCTGGCCGCACGCGGCAAGAACGTGAATATCGCTGTTGTCGCCGTCGCTCGCGAGCTCGCGGGATTCATCTGGGACATCAGCCGACTGGCCATGTCGCTTGCCGTACCACGCCACCCACAGGCATCGTAGTCGTGAGCCCTGCTAGTGACTGACAAATAGCAAACTGAAGGAGTTTCCTGAAGGCGGCGTAGCCCGGCACCCGAGTAACCCGCGACCGGACTATGCAACGGATGTCATCCGATTTGCGGCTTTAGATAGCGGCAGGCTCATGGGGCGGACCTCTGTAATGCGGTAACCAACCCGCGGATATCAGTGCGATCCACCGTCGAGACTTACTGCTACGCCGCCCTCAGGAAATTCTCGCGCCTATGGAACGAAAGCGACGAAAACCGATCCCGATTGACACGGAAAGTCATATCAGTGCGATCCACCGTCGAGACTTACTGCTACGCCGCCCTCAGGAAATTCTCGCGCCTATGGAACGAAAGCGACGAAAACCGATCCCGATTGACACGGAAAGTCATATCAGTCC
>NZ_CAJNAT010000078.1 GCF_905220705.1 Paraburkholderia domus | reverse complement strand
CGAGCTTGTGTGAAAACGCGCTGATCGCCTAAACTGGATTAACGCATTCAGCATGGGTGACCGGATGAAGCGATTCATAGAAGGTGAAGATCGCAAGCAGGTGACGCTGCTTCCAGAGTGCCTTGATGACTTCGTCGCAGAGGACAACCCGGTCAGGATTATCGAGGCGTTTGTAGAAGAGCTTGACCTCGCATCACTGGGCTTCGATGGAGCAATGCCGTCGACTACAGGACGCCCGTCCTATCATCCAGCAGTGCTGCTGAAGATCTATATCTACGGCTACCTGAACCGGGTTCAATCGAGCCGTCGCCTGGAACGTGAATGCCAACGCAATGTTGAGTTGATGTGGCTTACGGGCCGACTGGCTCCAGACTTCAAGACCATAGCCGACTTTCGTCGTGACAACGGCGTCGGCATTCGCAACGTGTGTCGCCGCTTCGTGATGCTCTGCCGTGAGCTGAAGCTATTCTCGCAAGCGCTAGTCGCCATTGACGGTAGCAAGTTCAAGGCAGTCAATACGCGGGATCGCAACTTCACCGAGGGTAAAGTCGACAAGCGCCAGAAGCAGATCGAGGAGAGCATCCAGCGGTATCTGAACGCGCTGGAGACTGCCGATCGTACGCAACCCGTGGAGCTCGAAGCGAAGACGACTCGATTGCAAGATAAGATCGCGCGCTTACGCGAGCAGATGCGGAACCTCGATCAGATCAAGGAGCAACTCAAGACGCAGCCTGATGGCCAACTCTCGATGACTGATCCCGACGCGCGCTCCATGGCGACGAGCGGCAAGGGCTCGGGAATGGTGGGCTACAACGTGCAGGTGGCCGTTGACGCCAAACACCATCTCATCGTGGCTCACGAGGTCACAAACTCTGGCAGTGACCGGGCACAGCTTAGCCCCATGGCAAAAGCTGCGCGCGACGCGATGGGCAAGACAAGGCTGCGGGCAGTCGCCGATCGTGGCTACTACACCGGAACTCAGATCAAGGAGTGCGCGGATGCGGGGATCGCGGTAATGCTGCCGAAACCGACGACATCAAGTGCTAAACATCATGGTCGGTTCGATCGGTCAGACTTTGTCTACATTGCCCGGGACGACGAATACAAATGCCCCGCTGGTCAGCGTGCAATTTACCGCTTCACTGGAGAGGAACACGGAATGCAACTGCGCCGCTACTGGAGCAGTGCGTGCCCGCAGTGCCCAATGAAATCCAAATGCACACCAAGTTCTTATCGGCGGATTACCCGCTGGGAACATGAGTCTGTGCTGGAAGGCGTTCAACGTCAGTTGGACAAAACGCCAGACGCAATGAAGATACGCAGGCGAACGGTAGAACATGTCTTCGGAACGTTCAAGCACTGGATGGGCTATACGCACTTCCTGACGCGCAGGCTGCCCAATGTAGGTACCGAGATGAGTTTAAACGTACTCGCCTACAATCTCACGCGAGTGCTGAGAATCCTGGGCTTCAAGAAGACAATGAAGGCGATGCGGCTGGTGGGTGCGTGAGCACCCGCAGGTCCCGAAATAAAGCCCTTAGACTCGCCTGGAACGCATCAGAGAGGTTCACCTTCTCGTCGGCGTTGTGATAGCTGCGAAGGCAGTCAAACGCGCCGCTGGGGTCGGCGTCACGCGTCGCATTGTAATGCCATCGGGTTTCCACACAACCTGG
>NZ_CAJNAT010000077.1 GCF_905220705.1 Paraburkholderia domus | reverse complement strand
GCCGCTTCGAGCAGCGTCAGATCCATCTTCACCAGGTGCGCGTACAGCGGCATCACCATGAACGGCAGGTACGAATAGACCATGCCGATATAGACGCCAATATCCGTGTGGTAGAGGCGCAACGGCGAATGGATCATGCCGATGGCCATCAGCGTGTGATTGAGCAGGCCGTCGTCCTTCAGGATGCCGATCCATGCATACACGCGGATCAGGAACGACGTCCAGAACGGCAGCATCACGCCCATCATCAGCAGGTTGCGTTTCGCCGGTTCCGAGCGTGCGATGTAGTACGCAATCGGATAGCCGATGATCAGGCAGAAGAAGGTCGAGATGCCAGCCATCTTCAGCGAGCTGATGTAGGTCGCGACGTACAGGTCGTCCTGCAGCAGGAACGCGTAGTGGCCGAGCTGCATGGCGAAATGCACCATGCCGTCCTTGACCGTCACGAGATCCGTGTACGGCGGGATGCCCAGGCGCAGATCGGCGAAGCTGATCTTCAGCACCAGCACGAACGGCAACGCGAAGAACAGCGTGAGCCACAGGAACGGCACGCCGATCACGGTCGTGCGGCCCGACGGCAGCAGCGTCGAGAGGCGTTTCTTCAGCGAGCCGAGTAACCGGCCGCCGGACGGCGCGCCGAGCGCCGCGGGGGAGGAGGTAGTGGGATTGCTCATTGCGTCAGCACCACGCCGCTAGCGGGCGACCAGTAGACGAACACGTCGTCGTTATAGGACGGCGCACCTTCGCTCATCAGGTGCGAGCTGGAGAGATTCGACACGACCGTCTTGCCGCTCGGCAGGCGCACGTGATAGAGCGAATAGCTGCCCATGTACGCAACGTCCGACACCACGCCGCGCGCCCAGTTGTGCGGCGTCGAGGGCTTGTCGAGCGAGACCTTCACGCGCTCCGGTCGCACCGAGATGCCCACCGGCATGCCGAGCGGCCCGGTAATGCCATGGCTCACGTAGATGTTCGTTTCGAGGTCTTCGCTTTCGACGAAGATGTGGTCCGGTTCATCCGCGACCACGGTGCCTTCGAACAGATTGGTCGAGCCGATAAACTCGGCCGAGAAGCGGCTGTTCGGAAACTCGTACACCTGGCTGGGCGAGCCGATCTGCACGATGCGGCCTTCGCTCATCACCGCGAGGCGCCCGGCCATCGTCATGGCTTCTTCCTGATCGTGCGTCACCATCACGCAGGTCACGTCGACCTTCTCGATGATGTTCACCAGTTCGAGCTGGGTCTTCTGGCGGATCTTCTTGTCGAGCGCCGACATCGGCTCGTCGAGCAGCAGCAGCTTGGGGCGCTTGACGAGCGAGCGGGCCAGCGCCACACGCTGCTGCTGTCCGCCGGAGAGCTGATGCGGCTTGCGTTGCGCGTATTTGCTCATCTGCACGAGATTGAGCGCGTCGGCAACCCGTTCCTTGATCTCGTTCTTCGGCGTGCCTTCCTGCTTGAGGCCGAAGGCGATATTCGCTTCGACGCTCATATGCGGGAACAGCGCATACGACTGGAACATCATGTTGACCGGCCGCTTGTACGGCGGCATCGCGGCGAGATCCTCGCCGTCGACGAAGATGCGCCCGGAGGTCACCGACTCGAGTCCTGCGAGCATGCGCAGGAGCGTGGACTTGCCGCAGCCGGAGCTGCCGAGCAGCGCGAACAGTTCGTTCTTCGCAATGCTCAGGTTGACGTTATCGACAGCGACACTGTCGCCGAATTTTTTCACGAC
>NZ_CAJNAT010000076.1 GCF_905220705.1 Paraburkholderia domus | reverse complement strand
GGTCGGGTTCTTGTAGTCAGAATGGAAATCGACACGCACCAGACTCGATTGGGTCCCGATGACTTCCATGTTCATGAACACGCCAACATTGAGATCATAGCTACCCGCGACGAATTTACTGACGGATGTTGTTTTCATCCTGAAAGTCACCGAACTGCGCGGCGCAAGACTGACCTCTCCATCGGGAAATTCGCCCGAATTTTCAAGCAACTTACCCGCCAACCCAAGACCAAATTTAGAATCATGTGATCCAGTTTGGTAGCCGTTTACGCCCAAGATATCCATATCCTTGCCAATCCTGGCATCCCACTTATCGGGCGTCTTGAATTTGATCGGATAATCTCCCGTATTGTCGAATCTTACGTGCACCAGAAATCCATCCTTCGCGTGGGCAATAGACGTGAGTAAGACATCCAGCTTCACAATTTTCCGTCCATCCTGAACCCCTGCATTACTTAGCAAATCCACCAGATCGGCGATCTTGATTGCAACAGAACGACTAAGGTCCCTCACGAAACCACTTCTCATTTTTCCGTCGCATCGTGCACCGTAAAGATCAGTGACTGGAACGTCGCTTTTTGGGTCCTTCGGAGAGCATAGCAACTCAGCAAGCGTCTTGGCCGATTCCAGATTTTCACCCTGCAACTTCAATTCATAGATCCCAATCCCATTGATATTCCTGTTGTTTGAAGAGTCACCAATCTGGACCGATAGCACATTCCCCGAAACTGTCACTTCGTTGTTTCCGTAGGAATTGGCGCTTCCATCCGCTCCGCCATTTGTGGTGTAGCTAAATTGCATCGCGTGATTTTCCATATCCATAGTCCCTCCATTTGCACACCCCGCCAGAACAACTGGGGAGATTGCCAGAATGCTCAACGCAATACGCCGGAAATTACGAATCATAGCCAACCCTCCACAACTTCTTTGTTGAAAGCGAGAACTGACGCCGCACGTATTCCATGTAATACGGTTTGATCGTTGCCGTTACCTTACCCTCCTGCAACGGTTCATTTGCACCATAACCCATTAGGTTCTTCGGTGAACGTGCCTGCCACACCAAGGTTCCCGCCTCCGTATCGACCAGAGAAAAATCGATCTGCTCGTCCTTGATATAAGACTCGTGAAGCCAGCCACCCCGATCGTAGTATTCATCAGGGAAATTGAAATAATGCCCACATTCATGTGCCTCGACATTTGCGCGCGCAGAATCATATATGTCCCCCTGTTCATCCCGCCATTTCTGCCCCTCCCCCCATGACGACGTATCCGCCCGAAGAACAAACGGAAACAGGTGAAGTGAAACGTGCTTCTTGAATCCGTTAATAGGCACGCCCCTGACCGATACGCGGAGATCAACCCTGAAATTGACCTTCACCCGGCATCCGCACGCCGCACCCTTGGAGCATCCGTCGAGGATCAGTTTGTAGTTCCCCTGGTTCAGCACAGCCTCAATACGACTCTTTAGCGCGCCGACATCATATTGATCCCCGACTGCATCGCGATAGTCCATCTTCACACCGTTGACCGTGGAGCCGGGCATCATTTGCCAGTGAGTGGTCGTCTCATATGGGACGGTTTGCGGCGTAGCCATAAGATCACGATTTCCATGTGCGTCGACCGGATACAGATCCATCGGAACCAGCATCACCCTGACGGTGCAGGTAATCGCCTTGTCCTGCTCGCTGTATGCAAATTCGAAAT
This sequence comes from Paraburkholderia domus, assembly GCF_905220705.1. Classification (GTDB taxonomy): domain Bacteria; phylum Pseudomonadota; class Gammaproteobacteria; order Burkholderiales; family Burkholderiaceae; genus Paraburkholderia; species Paraburkholderia domus. The sequence continues at coordinate 110 of NZ_CAJNAT010000076.1, read as the reverse complement.
TCGAATCCCTTGAACCACCACCTCTGATCTGGTTTCCGCTGCCATCCTTCCACGGCGTCCGGTTGTTCAACATGCCCCAATACGACGTGGCTTCGATATGCTCACTGACA
>NZ_CAJNAT010000075.1 GCF_905220705.1 Paraburkholderia domus | reverse complement strand
TGCCGGCCTGTTTCAGAAAGCGATTGGAGAAAGCGGTGCGTTCTGGGAAACCCCGCATGGCGAAATGAAAACGGCCGCCAACGCTCAGACCATGGGTATTGCGCTTGGTACGCAATTCAACGCCGCCACCGTCGATAAGCTCAGGGCCGTGCCCGCACTGCAACTGCAAACCGCAACCAATTGGACCTTGGCTACGGACCCGAGCGTGACCAACTTCTCTCCGAACCTCGATGGGTATGTTCTGCCAGAGAATCCCTACGTGCGTTTTATGAACGGACGCCAGAACGATGTGCCGCTTCTGGCCGGATGGAATGCGGACGAAGGCATGACGTTCCTTCCCGTCGGGCTGCCACACGAGACAGTGCAGGCCTATACGGATGCCGCAACGATCGAATTCGGCGCGGCGAACCTTGCAAGCTTCCTTCAGTTGTATCCCGCATCATCTGTCGCTCAGGCAGTCCAGTCAGCACAAAATCTAGTCGGCGATCAGACGATCAAGTATCAAACTTGGGGCTGGGTCACCCAGCAGTTGAAGACCGGGCATTCGCCTGTGTATACGTATCATTTTGAGCAAACGTCGGCTTATAACCCCACTGCGTCTCATGGGACAGAGGTTGCATATGTTTTTGGAAATTTAACGCCGATCGGAACGGGAGCCGTATCGACACAGGATCTCACTGTGTCAGATACGATGCAGTCCTATTGGACAAATTTTGCACGGTCGGGAAATCCCAATGGCGCGGGTTTGCCGCAATGGCCACTGTATGCGGGCGCAGGCAGCCAAGCCATGCGGATTGGAGGCGTTATTCAGTCGGGCCAGGAGGAAGGTACCGCACGCTACCAGTTCCTGGATCGGTTTCGGGTGAATGGCCTGATTACGACCGTTCAACCGTAGTCTGGGGCCGCACCGGCATATGCGGGCCGCTCCTGCGTCATGCCGGCGGCTGTCTCGTTACGTCCGAACATCGCCAGGGCGCACGCCTGCGAACCGCCACCGTATGAGTCATTCGAATAAAGCTGAATGGAAGATCACGATGGCGGCACCCGGGTTACTGCTGGCTGACAGTAATCAGTCCGTTCACCCGAAACCGATCCAGGAACTGGTAGCGTGCGGTACCTTCTTCCTGGCTCGGCTCGATGACGTTACCGATGCGCATGGTTTGACTACCGGCGCCCGCGTACTGTGGCCACTGTGGCAGTGCCGAGCCGTTAGGGTTGCCCGACCGCGCAAAATTCGTCCAGTACGACTGCATCGTATCCGACACGGCGAGATCCTGTGAGCTTACGGCTCCTGTTCCAGTCGGGGTGAGGCTGCCAAAGACGTACGCAACTTCAGTCCCGTGTGTTGCGGAGGGATTGTAGGCCGATGTTTGCTCAAAGTGATACACGTACACGGGCGAACGTCCGGTCTTCTGCTGCTGGGTGACCCAGCCCCAAGTCTGATACTTTATGACCTGATCCCCAATCAGACTTTGGGCCGACTGCGCGGCCTGGGTCGCAGTAGCAGCTGGATACGCCTGCAGGAAGCTCGCGAGATTTGCTGCGCCAAACTCGGCAGCGGCAGCGTCGGTGTAGGCCTGAACAGTCTGGTGCGGTAGTGCGCGATTAAAGAATGCGAGACCTTCGTCTGCATTCCATCCAGCCAGAAGGGGCACATCGTTCTGGCGTCCGTTCATAAAACGCACGTAGGGATTCTCTGGCAGAGCATATCCATCGACAATCGGAGAGAAGTTGGTCACACCCGGGTCCGTTGCTACGGTCCAGTTGGTCGCTGTCTCCAGTTGCAGTGCGGGCACGGCCCTGAGCTTATCGAGGGTGGCGGCGTTGAATTGCGTACCAAGCGCGATACCCATTGCCTGCGCATCAGCGTACGGTTTCATTTCACCGTGTTCACTTTCCCAGAACGCACCGCTTTCTCCAATCGCTTTCTGAAACAGGCCGGCG
>NZ_CAJNAT010000074.1 GCF_905220705.1 Paraburkholderia domus | reverse complement strand
CTGCTGTTCTGCCAGCAGTAGCCTACTCGATCGTGCGTCGCTGGTAACAGCGGGGTGCGAAGCATCGAGGACACCAACTGGGGCCGAAAGGCCAGGCCTGAGCCGCGAGGCAAAGGCGACACCTGCGAGCATCACGCGGGAGCCGGAAGGGCTCGGGTGGCATGGTTAACGGAAGTGAATTCTCGCAAGCGTCGTGAATACAGTCCAGCCAAAGATGCTGTCAGGCTGAGGGCAAAAGCTACGCGACCGGGTGCGGACAGTCTGTTATGGACGCACGCAGAACATCGTGTCGCCGGCGTAAAGAGGGAACCGTCGCCATCTTGTTGCAATAGCGGAACAGGGTAAGCCCATCCCGCCGCCCATCTGGGCAGGCCGACCGTGAGGAACGCTGTCGGCGGAGTGGGTAAAGGAGGTTGGAGAAAGCGAATGCCGGGCTGTAATGGTGCGGATACGGGTTGCGACATCACCCGACACGAAAGTGGGCAGACTTCCAACTGGTCTCTCATCACGAGATAACCAGCATGAACTTTGAAGGCGAGAAAGCAAATGAACGGGCAGTCGACGTGTGCACTGGCCGACTATGCACAGTCGTGGCACAGCATTGACTGGGGCACGGTATGCAGCGTGGTCAAAAGAATGCAGGCGCGTATCGTGAAGGCGACGAAGGAAGGCCGCTGGAACAAGGTGAAAGCCTTGCAAAAGCTGCTGACCTGCTCGTTTCATGGCAAAGCTTTAGCCGTGAAACGCGTGACGGAAAATCAGGGCAAACGTACCCCGGGCGTAGACGGTGTGCTGTGGTCTACTCCGGATGCCAAATACAAGGCAATAGGCTCGCTACAGCGACATGGCTATAAGCCGCTGCCGCTCAAACGGATCTACATTCCGAAAAGTAACGGGAAGCTGCGTCCACTGAGTATCCCGACGATGCAGGATCGGGCGATGCAGGCGCTTTACCTGCTCGCGCTCGATCCTGTGTCGGAAACGATCTCCGACGCGCAGTCCTACGGATTCCGCAAAGAGCGATCTACGCACGATGCAATAGCACAGTGCTTTCTGAATGCCCGATACCACGGCAACCCAAAGGATCGGGGCGCACGAGTATCAGCTCAGTGGATACTCGAAGCTGACATCCGCGGCTGTTTCGACAATATCGACCACACGTGGCTTTTACAGAACGTGCCAATGGACAAGGCTGTGTTGAAGAAATGGCTGAAGGCCGGTTACTTGAAGGATGGCACCTTCGCACCGACTAACGATGGAACGCCGCAGGGCGGCATCATCAGCCCTGTACTGGCAAACCTGGCTTTAAACGGGTTGGACAATGCGTTATCGTCCGCCTTCAGGAATGCGTCACAGCGGGCTATCAACAAAGTCAACATGGTGCGATATGCCGACGACTTCGTCATCACTGGGGCAAGTCGGGAGGTGCTGGAGGAGAAGATCACTCCAGTCGTCACGGCCTTCCTTGCTTCACGAGGGTTGGAGCTTGCTCCAGAGAAGACGAAGATCACTCATTTGACTGAAGGCTACGACTTCCTCGGCCAGCACATCCGGCGATATGGCAGCAAACTGCTCATCAAACCGGCGCGCAAGAACGTTCACGCGTTCCTGCAAAAGGTCAGGAGTCTGATTCGCCAACTGATGGGCGCTCCGCAAAGGCAACTCATCGATACTCTCAACCCGGTCATCACTGGTTGGGCGATGTACCACCGGCACATCGTAGCGAAGAAAACCTTCAGTTATGTGGACAGCCAAATCTGGTACGCGTTATGGCAATGGGCGCGAAGACGCCATCCGAAGAAACTGGGACACTGGGTGTACCAGCGTTACTTCCACCAGCTCGGGCTGCGGCACTGGGTGTTCGCCGCACGCACGGATGAACTGGATGACACTGGCTCCCCGATCTACCGGGAGCTTCGAAAAGCGTCGACCACGCCGATTGAGCGGCACCCGAAGGTCCAATCGGACGCCAACCCTTACGACACCGAGTGGTTCACGTACTTCGCGCAGCGCGCCGCGATCCGAAGTCGCAAGTCCCGCTCTCGCAGAACGTTACCTCAAAGCAACGCGCATGCGGTCGTCTGGCCCTAACGCCGGTACACATGCTGGTCGAACGTCGTTGACCGGGTTGGCATGCGCCAGCCTTATTGAGGCTTGAGCCGTATGCGGGGAAACTCGCACGTACGGTTCTTAGGGGAGGACGCGACGGCAACGTCGCGTCCTTACCCGACT
>NZ_CAJNAT010000073.1 GCF_905220705.1 Paraburkholderia domus | reverse complement strand
TAGAGTTTTTGCCGGGGTATCCCGTGAATCTCTAACAGGAGTGGGCTTGAGTCGAAAAACTGGTTTTACGCACCGGCACTACCATCTCGACATGCCACAGGCCGCCAGTGCCGAACTGGCTGACATCTTCGCCTTCGAGGGCGAGCGGGCTATCGGGGAGCCTACCCGGTATGCGATCCGGTTCACGCATCCTCAGCCGGACCTGTCGCGCACCGACTACCTGAACAAGCCTGCGGCATTCGTCATCCAGCCGCCCTTCAATCCGCTCACGACACTTAAGCCGGAACCCGAACGGCGTGTGCAGGGCGTCATCACGGGCTTCAGCCAGCGCGGCAGCAGCCGCGACGAAACCACTTACGAGGTTGTACTGGAGTCGCGCCTGGCATTGCTGCGTAATGTGCCAAAGTGCCGCTTCTTTCTTGACAGGAGTTTTCCGGACATCATTGAACAGATTCTGCGCGAACACGGCTTCGACAGGATCCACGGCAGCTTCGAGTTCAACCTGTACCGCACCTATCGAAAGCGTAGTTTCGTGATGCAATGGGGCGAAGACGATCTGACTTTCATCACGCGGCTATGCCGTCGCTGCGGTATCTGGTTCGTCTGCGAAGAGGGCAAGCACTGCGAAAACGTGCGCTTCGGTGATGACTTCACGCACTATCGCCGCGACCCCGACCTGAGTGTGCCGTATCGTGAGTACAGTGGCCTGGAAAGCTCGGCAGCGGAATCGGTCGATTCGCTTGAGATGGACGCGACGACCCTGCCGACGAGCTACAAGGTACGCACGTTCAGCACCGAGCGTCCGTTATCCGAACCGATCGAGGCGGCCAGCCAGATCACCGAGGACCGTACCACCTATGGCGAGGCTTATACGTGGGGCACGCCGGACCTGGGCGAGGATGGGGCGAAGGAAGAAGCGCAGCTGCGGCGCGAGGCGGCCGTGGCCGCACAGGTGGTGTATCGCGGCACGTGCAACATGCTGGACCTCGCGCCCAGTTGCATCCTCAAGTTCCCGAACCGGAAACTGCCCGACGCTGAGTACGGGCTGCTCACTGTACGGGTGAAATGCAGCGCATCGCGCAAGCAGCCGTACCGCGTCGAATTTACCGCGATTCCATCCGACCGGCTGTACCGGCTGCCTCTGCTGGAAGATACGTGGCCCAAAGTCGAAGGGGTCATCACGGGCACGATTGCCTCGCCGGGCGGGTACAAGGACCCGTATCTGGACGCGCAGGGCGCCTATATCGTGCATATCCATGCGGATCAGGACAAGCGCACGCCTGGGCTGGAAAGCTGCCCGATGCGACTGGCGAAGCCGTTCGCGGGCGCAGGGCAGACCGGTTTCCATTTCGGTCTGGTCGAGGGGACGGTTGTGACCGTGGGCTTCCTGTGGGGTTGCCCGGACCTTCCCTTCATCAGTCAGGTACTGCACACGGCGCAGGATACCGACCCGATCAATTCAGCCTATCCGTGGGCTACGCGCAATACGCTGCGCACGCGGTCGAACAACACGTTCGAGATGGAGGACCGCGCGAGTCGGGAGCACATCAAGATTGCGACAGAACAGGGGAAGTCACAGCTGAACCTTGGGCATGCCGTCGATCGTGACCAGAACGAGCGCGGTAATGGTGCTGAGCTTCGCACCGACAAGACGACGGTTATACGGGGCGGCGCGGGCGCGATGATGACGGCATATAGCCGTGCGGGCGGTCGCGGGCATCAGACCGACATGCAGGAGACCATTGCGCAGCTCAAGGAAATGCTGGCACTTGCTGAATCGCTGGCGCAATCCGCCGAAGCGTCGAAGGCGTCGCCCGCAGACACCCGCGCGCAGAAAGCGATCAACGACGACCTCAGTGAGCTCAGGCGGCCAGGCGCCCTTGTCACTGCGCCTGGCCCGGTCGGCGTCGTGTCAGGTGACGGTGTGCAGCTTGCCGCCGACGGCTCGATCATCGGCACCGCAAAGAAGGGTGTGCATTTCAGCACGCTCAAGCGTTTCACCGTGGCCGCGCGCGATCTGGTATCGGTCTTCACGCAGAAGGGCATGAGCCTGATCGCGGCGGCGGGCGCGGTCGTCGTGCAGGCCCAGCGCGGGTCGATGCAGCTTGCGTCGCAGAATGATATGACCGTTGAAACGGTTGACGGTGTGCTGCATATGAAGTCGTCAAGGGAGATCGCGCTGAGTGTCGGCGGCACGTATATGCGCATGACGCCTGAGGGGATCGAATATGGC
>NZ_CAJNAT010000072.1 GCF_905220705.1 Paraburkholderia domus | reverse complement strand
TTAGAACGAGTAGATGAGTTGCGTGCCGAGCAGGTCGTTGGACTTGCCATACGAACCGTCGTTCTTCAGGAACACCTGCTTGTTGGCCCAGTCGTGGCGATATTCCACCTTGACCGTGATCTGCTGGGTCGGATAGAACAGCAGGTCGAGTGCGACGTCCTGATGGGTGGCGCCCTTGCACTCGAAGCCCAGACCGCCGTTCGCCTTCGAATTGGCGAGACAGTCCGCGCCGATACCGAAGCCGTCGGCCGTGTCCATGCCGTTCGCATTCAACGCAACGCCACCGCCGCCGCCGCCATTCTTGCTGTCGACCAGCAGGTCATAGCGCAACGTCGCGCCCATGCGGCCCACCACCGGCATGCTGAACTTGCGGTGCGCGAGCAGCGACAGGCCATACCACTGCGCCTGGCCACCGTTGAACGCAGCGTTCTGCTGCTGGCCGTAGTCGACTTCGGCGTTGTACTGGACGTCGGCCTGCGTATAGGCCAGATCCGCTTCGCCGAAGAAGAACGTGCCATACGGATTGGACGCCCCACCACCCACACCGTAGACGAACGAACCCGGAATCGGTGCGCCGGTCGCATCGGTTGCCTGCGCGCTAGCCAGCGTCTGGCGGCCGATGTTGAACGAACCGCCGATATCCAGCGCGCTCGACCACGTGTAGTCGACCCGGGCCGTGAAGGTCGGGATCTTGTTGCTGCTCGTGATCGGGTCGCCCAGCGCGTTGGTGCCGGTCTGCACCACCGAGCCATACGTGCGGTACTGTTCGTTGCCCAGCATGAACTTCCATGCCCAGTTGCTGCCGTCACCCGTGTAGTTCACGCCGACGCCGATATAGCTGCCCGGATCCGAGAAGTCATACAGCAGGTTGTGCGTGAGCGTCAGCATCTGGTTCGACTGCTGCACTTCATAGCCGCCGAAGCTCGGCATCAAACCCGCTACGAAGGTCGTCGTCGCCGTCACCGGAACGGTCACGACCGCCGTGTTCAGGATGTTGTTGCCGATCTGGCCATGCTCGTTCTGCAGCAGCGTAATACCGTTGCCACGGTTCGGCATCAGGGTGATTTCGGCCGACGGCGCCATCGGGCCGACACCGAAGGTCTTCTTGATGTCGAGGTACACATCGCCGAACGTGCTGTTGAAGTAGTTGTAGCTGCTTTCGTGGTTCGCGAACAGGAACGACGAGCTGCTGGCCGCCCGGTTATAGATGTAGGTCGGGTCGATATAGCCCGTCACCGACAGACCGGCGAGCGGGCCGGTATTCTGCGCGTCCACCAGCGAATCGACCTTCAGCTGCTGGTTGGCGAGTTGCTGCTTCATCGTGTCGACCTGGTCGTTGGTCAGCGTCGCACGTGCCTTGCCGTAGTCCGGCGAGGAGATGTCCACCGGCGCTTCCGCGACGGCCGGCGCCGGGGCAGGGGCCGCAATAGCCGCCGCTTTCGGCTTGGTCGCCACCTCGGACCTCAACTGCTTGACCTCCTTCTGCAGCGCGTTGAGCTGGGCCTGCAGCGCCTTGATCTGGTCGCTGGTGGCGTCTGCCATGGCCATGCCAGGCAGACTCCCCGCCACCAGCAGACAGATGAGCTTCTTTCTCATGCAAATTCTCCTTATTGGTCGTATTGCAAAAGGACTTCTTATGCGCGTGCCGTATCGAGCGATTTCCGTACGGCGGCTTGTTGTGGGGCTGACGGCAAGGGGTCGGCGGCTTCGGCGAGTGCGAAAGCCATCTGCATGTCGCGGTTGCGCTTGCGCTCACGCACCTGCATCCAGCGGTTGACGGCGATCACCCCGATCGTCACCGTGGTGATGAAGATCGTGGCAAGCGCATTCATTTCCGGATTCAGACCCAGGCGCACACGCGAGAACACGACGAGCGGCAGGGTGGTCGAACCGGGGCCGGACAGGAACGCGGAGAGCACGAGGTCGTCGAATGACAGCGTGAACGACAGCAGCCAGCCGGACATCAAGGCCTGCGAGATCAGCGGCAGCGTGATCAGGAAGAACACCTTGAAGGGCGTTGCGCCGAGATCGAGTGCGGCTTCTTCGAGCGACTTGTTGAGCTCCTTCACACGCGACTGCACGATGATCGCCACGTACGACACGCACAGCATCACGTGACCGATCCAGATCGTGAAGAGGCCACGGCCCTTCGGCCAGCCGAGCATCTGTTCGAGCGCGACGAACAGCAGCAGCAGCGAGATGCCCTGGATCACCTCAGGAATCACGAGCGGTGCGTTGATCATGCCGGCGAACAGCGTGAAGCCCCGGAAGCGTCCGAAACGGGCCAGCACGAAACCGGCCCACGTTCCGATCACGACGGATGCGCACGCGGTCAGCAGACCGATCTTGAGCGACAGCCACGCGGCATTGAGCAGTTCGTCATCCTGCAGCAGCGCGCCGTACCACTTGAGCGAGAAGCCGGACCACACGGTGACGAGCTTCGATTCGTTGAACGAATACACCACCAGGCTGATGATCGGGATATACAGAAACAGAAACCCGAACGTCAG
>NZ_CAJNAT010000071.1 GCF_905220705.1 Paraburkholderia domus | reverse complement strand
GGCAGAGATTTTTTTGGTTGGCGGTCGCGGCAACCAGCGCATCGCCATGTCGTCGGACCTGATCCGCGACCGGTAATCAAAAAAATGTTTGTGCTAAACCGCTCCACAGGCGGTGGCCGCTATGGGCATTGAATGACCGCCGCGGTAATTTGTGAAGTCTTGCAGGGGCGATCACACACGGACTTCCGGCGAGAGTGGGAAACATCACGTGTAAAGGAAGCGCGAATGTGCGCGTGAACCGGCAAATCACCCGCCATTTTGGAGTACGCTGGTGCGCCAGCAGATCGAAGGCACGAGTGCAGCCGCGTTGGCCTCGTCAGGAAAGGCGAACGTGTACGGAAACAGGTGCGATGGCAACTAGCGCGCATGGGTGGGACCTGGCGGGGCTCGTGGAAGGCTGCCGGGCATGTCTTCGATGCGGAGCATGTGTCCCTTGCCACATACGGGGCAGTCGCGCAGTGACTTGCCGGTGAGTCGCTGGTAGCGGTCACGGTAGTCTTCCCCGGGCTCGACTGCGGCAGCGGCGGGAGCCTCGACACCGAGCAGCCGCCTGCAGGTGGCGAGCTTGTCGGCACGGTGGCAGTTGGCGAGCCACCCGTAGCTGCGAATGCGCTTGAAGCCGTCAGGTAGCACATGCAGCAGGAAGCGACGGATGAACTCGTCGGCGGTGAGCGTCATGGTTCTTTGTCTGGACTCGTGCCGATAGTCCTTCCAGCGGAACTGCACGGTGTGCCCGTCGAAGGCGAGCAGCCGGTTGTTGGAGATGGCGACGCGGTGGGTGTAGCGGCCCAGGTAATCGAGCACGTGTTCGGCACCGCCAAAGGGTGGCTTGGCGTAGACCACCCACTCCGCCCGTGCCGCGGGCGCAAGCCAGGCTGCGAATTCGACGGGATCGCTCAGGGACTCGAACTGATCGTGCAGGCGCAGCCCGCCGGCGTCGTAAGCGCGGCGCAGCTGTTCGAGAAACAGGCGGCGAAAGAGCCGTGACAGGACCCGCACGGACAGGAAGAAGCCGGGACGGCAGGCGATCCAGCGCTCGCCGTCCGGGGAGATGCCGCCGCCCGGCACAACGCAATGCACATGAGGGTGATGCTGCAGATTCTGTCCCCACGTATGCAGGATCGTGAGGAAGCCGATCTCGGCGCCCAGGTGCTTCGGATCGGCGGCGATCGTGCGCAACGTTTCGGCGCTGGCGCGAAACAGCAGATCGTAGAGCGTCTTCTTGTTCTGGAACGCGAGAGCGGCGATGGATTCGGGAAGCGTGAAGACGACATGGAAATACTCGGTCGAGGGGAGGAGCTCCGCATGCCGGCGTTCGAGCCATTGCGCGCGGGCGAGTGACTGGCACTTCGGACAGTGCCGGTTACGACACGAGTCGTAACTGATGCGCTGATAGCCGCATGCATCGCACTGCTCGAGATGGGCACCAAGCGCTGCGGTACGACACAGCTCGATGGCACTCATCACGCGTCGCTGCACACGACTGAGCCCCCCGGCATGGGATAGCCGGAAACTGGGCCCACACTGGCGGAAAATGTCCGCCACTTCGAGTGCCGGTCGCATGACTGCGCTCAGAAGTACTGGGGCGCAGGTGGCGGGGATGGAATGGGTGCAGGGTGCGGCAGCAGGTCGCAGGGACTGGTGGTGGCGCACACGGTGCTGGTGGCGACCTTCAGGTACCGGGACGTTGTCGATAGGGACCTGTGGCCCATCAGCAGCTGGATCCGGCGCACGTCAGTACCGGCTTCCAGCAGATGCGTGGCGAACGCGTGTCGCAAAGAATGGGGTGTCACGGGTTTGGTGATGCCGCTGCGCTTGCGTGCAAGCTCGCATGCGTCGCCCACGGCATGGCGGGTGATGGGCCGCCCCGGAATGCTGCCTGGAAAGAGCCATTCCTTCGGATGGGCGTCCTGCCAGTACAGTCTCAGGATCTCGAGCAGCCTGGGAGAGAGCATTACATAGCGATCCTTACGGTTCTTCCCCTGGTTCACACGGATCACCATGCGCTTGCTGTCGATATCGGTGACCTTCAGATGCACGACTTCGGAGACACGCAGTCCGGCGGCGTACGCGGTCATCAGGATGGTGCGGTGCTTGAGACTGGCGACCGACTCGAAGAAGGTGGTGATCTCCCCCAGGCTGAGGACGACTGGCAGTCGGAACGGCTTCCTCGGTAACGGAAAGTCCTCGTCGCTCCAGGGTCGCTTGAGCGTCACACGGTAGAGAAACCGGAGTGCGCCGATCGTTGCGCCGAGACTGGCGGGTGCCAGCTTGCGTTCTTCGCGGAGGTAGATGAGCCAGGCCCGAATCTCCTCGGGACCCAGCAGTTCGGGCGAACGGCGAAAGTGGCGGGCGAAACTGGCTACCTGAATCAGATAGGATTTCTGGGTATTCTCTGCAAGGTTGCGGATCTGCATGTCATGCAGCATGCGTTGGCGCAGTGGCGTCATGGCGAGCCTCCTGGAAGCAGTGGGTGGAATGCCCAACCGGGCGTTCACATACTGCTCCCGGCGGTACCACTCACCACCTCGCCGGGGTTCAGCGCCAGACAACCCTCTTCATGAAACGTCAGCCACGGACCTGTGCCTACCTCCCACTACCGCGTCAGCGGTTTAGTACA
>NZ_CAJNAT010000070.1 GCF_905220705.1 Paraburkholderia domus | reverse complement strand
GTAAGCGATCAGCGAAGCACGTCCCTCCCGCAGACTTGACCTAGACGTTTTTTTCGTGCTCCCGCTTGCCCAGCTTCCAGGGTAGCAGCGCCTCGTAGTCGTCGGCGCTCTTTGCGTAGGGCAGCGCCTTGAACAGATCAGTCAGGTAGCGGTAGATGTCGACGCGATTGGCCTTGCACGACTCAACGAGCGAATAGAGGTTGGCACTCGCTTTCGCCCCGCCCACCGTGTCCGCGAAGAGCCAGGAGCGGCGGCCTACCGTGAAGGGTCGGATTGAATTTTCGCAAGGGTTATTGTCGATGGGCCACGCTTCGTTCTCGACATAGCGGTTCAGCTTGGGCCACTGCCCGGCCAGGTAATTCAACGCCTTGCCCAGCAAGCCCTTGGGTGCAGTCGTCTCGAGGTGATGATCCAGTAACGCTTTGATTTGCGCGAGCACCGCGCGGCTATAGCGTCGGCGCAGCCGCGCCCGCCGATGCGGTTTTTCGCTGGCACGCGACTCCGCCGCGTACAGCTTGCCAATCAGATGGATGAACTGCGTCGCGGGTTGATGACGGCCACGCGCCTCTTTGGGCAAGACCGCCTCGGCTTCTACGAAGTAGCGGCGGCAATGGGCCCAGCATCCTAAATGCACGAGTTCGTTCGCGCTGGCGATCGCGTTATACGGCTCATAGCCATCGGTCATCAGCACGGCGCCACGGCGCATGCCGACCCACAGGTCCGCTCCCAGCTGTTTGCTGCGCCCGGGCGCATAACTGAACAGCCGCACCGGCGGCCCGCTGCCGTTCATTTGCGCCCACATGTAACTCTTCGTCTGCGGGGCCCGTCCGGGCTCCTTGAGAACCTGCACCGTGGTCTCGTCGCCAAACACGATCTCGCTGTCCAGCAGATGATCACGCATCAGGTTGATGACGGGCTGCACCGCTTCGCCCAGGCGCACCACGCTGGCTGCCAGCGTATTGCGCGAGATATCGCCGCCGAAGCGCCGCAGCAGTGCAGCGATTCGATACAGCGGCAAGCCGTCCACGAACTTCGAGATGACGAACCACGCCAGCGCCGCTTCAGTGAACAACCCCTTCGGGATGATGCGCGAGCGCGCCGGCGTGACCTTCATGCCTTGATCACAGCTCGGGCACGCATACTTCACGCGCTCATGACGGATCACCCGCACCTGCTGCGGAATGATGTCGAGCTGCTCGCTGACCTCGACGCCGATCTCCACCCGCACGCTGCCGTCGTGCGGGCAGATGCGCTCCTCTTCAGAGAGTTCGTAGCGGATCACCTCGCGCGGCAAGGCCGGATCGAGCGGCTTGCGTCCGGACTTCTTGCGCCGGTGGCCGGCCACCGGCGTGCTGTCGACTTCGTCTTCCTGAGCCGGGAGCGTCGCCGCCGTCGGCGCCAGCGCTTCCGCCTCGTTCAGGAACAGGTCACGCTGATCCGCGCTGCGTGCCTCGCTCTTCGCCCCGAACAGCCGGCGCTCGAACGCCTTGAGCTGCTCCTTCAGAAGATCGCGCTCGACCTTCGTTACCCGCAGTTCGCCACGCAACGCGTCGCGTTCAGCAAGCACCGCATCGCGCTCGGCGATGAGCGCGGCGAGTTCCTCGGCGGTGATCGAAGCGGGTTGAACAGAAGCGCGTGTCATGGCGTAACCATAGCGAATCCCGAGGCGCCGTGGGTTTACGTAAATTTGTAACGTCGCCGTCCTCTGTCGCGTCTGAGCTACACCCCAGCGAACGCCATCAGCTGACACGGGCATAGTGCCGCGCCGGATGCTTGCGTATCGCCGCCAGGTCGATGCCCTCAAGAAGCCAATGAAGTTGCTCTACCGTCAGCTCAAGTACGGCCGCTTCGCGTGGCCATATAAAACGGTCAGCCTCGAGGCGCTTCAACATGAGCCAGAAGCCGTTGCGCTCCCACATGAGTAACTTGATGCGATCGGCCCGCCGGTTGCGAAACACATAGACGGCCCGGGCGAACGGATCGAGTCCCAGCGCCTGCTCAACCAGGGCCGACAGACCCGTGATGCTCTTGCGGAAATCCACGGCGTCGCGATGGACGTACACCTTCAGGTCAGCGTCGAGCCGGAACATCGCAGCGCCCCAGCGTTTCGATCATCACCGACACCAGCGTCGCGTCCTGTCCGGCACACTCGAGCCTGAGCGTGATGCCGTTGGGCAACTCCGCCATCAGTCTCGATGGCGCCGGCGTGTATGGCAATGCACGGTCAGGCTCTGGGCGCGTCGGCGCGAGCGTGACATGCTCAGGCTTCGTGTGGACGCTCTCGATTCGGTCCACCGCGACGACCGGCACAAACGCCGGCATCGCGCTTCCTGTCACGGTCGTCGCAACGTGCCCGCCTTGCTCCTGCTGATGCTGGCTGATCCATTTGCGCAGCAGGTTCGCATTCAACTTGTGCTCCAGCGCCATCCTTGCAACCGATACGCCAGGCTGCAAGCACGCCTGTACCAGTTCACGCTTGGCCTGTGGATCGAAGCGCCGGCGGCGCCCGCCTCGCTCAAAGCCTGCTACCAGGCGCTCGTTCAGATCGCTGCTGTCTGCTGCCATAGTGTCCACCTCCGATTTAAGTGGACACTATCGTCGCCTCTCCGGGCGCGTGGCGATAGGGCGTCAATGAACGATCGCTTAC
>NZ_CAJNAT010000069.1 GCF_905220705.1 Paraburkholderia domus | reverse complement strand
GAGCGCCGACGACTACGAGGCGCTGCTACCCTGGAAGCTGGGCAAGCGGGAGCACGAAAAAAACGTCTAGGTCAAGTCTGCGGGAGGGACGTGCTTCGCTGATCGCTTACCTTGTTCTTGCACTGATTGCAAGCCTCGCACGCTTGTAGCCACTCATCAAAGTCTAGGTCGTTCGATCTGCAGTCATGCAGATTCCACAATCGATCGATTCTCAGGTCAGACGAACCAAAAAAAAGCCGCAGGCATAGCCGCGGCTTGGAGACACACTCCGCCCAGAGATCGCTGGGCGAGCGCGAAGTCTTACACGGTGAAAGTAATTCTGCAATCGGGTGTTTTGTCTGATTATTTTGATTGCTCGCGTTCGAACCCCAGTCGGTAGCCAGTCAGTCTGGATTATCAAGCTCAGCAGGATCGCCGCGATCGCGCGGTAAATATCGCCCAGAAAATCTTTGGTCGCGGCGTCCCATTCGGGTGTGCCGGCCGTGAAGTCTCCGGGGGTTTTTTTAGCCTGCGCGCGGCGGGTCGCGCAAACGTTCATTTCAAGGGCCATCGCATCGGCGTAGCGGGGACGGCCGCGCCTGGGGCGGTCGTCACTGTTCATGACTGATTTTCGGCAGACTCCGAAGGACCTTTAGACTTGCCGCTACCGTAGTCTGGTGCGGGCAGGCCGCTTCTTTGTATGATATCCGGCCAGATGCCATTCCCCATTTGCCAGGGATGACATGAAGCCAATCAAATTGCGCGTGCCCCGCGAAGAAGCCGGTGATCTTCCCGATGACCTGACCGCATAGGCTAGTGAGCGGTATCGATCCCGGCCTGACAATCGTTAACGAACCTGGGATGACGACAAACACCCGTTCACCGGTGGTGTATCTCGTCTACGTGAGCGAAAGCTTCTTCGATCAGCTCCCGGAATGGCGCATGTACATTGAGCACTAGCGTGTCGTGACGCCGGCCGCTATGGTTTTTTCGGGTGCAGCTCGCTTTCGCAGGCCGCATGGATCCCGCGAACGATAGGCGACCGATAGTCCAACCGCCAGCCGTTCGTGAACAGCCCGGCGAGCGACGCGGAGTCTGCGAAGCGTGGCAATTGCGCAAAATCCAACGCGATCTGCTGTGACACGGCGCCTATGTGGACCCGTTCCGCCCAGTCGGCGTCAGCGCCATTGCTGGTCAACCAGATGCGCGTCGACTCGACGAGGTGGCCCGTGCGCAGCCATTCTCCTGTGCGTGCTCGAGCCACTAGCTGCCGACCACCAGGTAGGAGAGCAGTTCGGCGCGTGCTTCGTCATCAAGGTTGTCGCGTACGACCATACTGCCTTACGTTTCGTCGATTGGAATGTCGTACTGCGTGCGACACGCGCTGCAAAACACGGGTTCGGTGTTACCTCCGGCGTCGAGCGGCGTGAGGGGTTGCTCCTCACCGTTTAGATAGCAGACTGGACAAGGAATTCGTTCATGAGGCTTCAGGCGATGCCAGCGGTCGACAAACCGCTGGATTTCCATCGGTGGAGCGTCGATCGCTTCGAGATGATCTAGCAGGACGTGAAAAAGCGGAGGATTTTGCATACTGCCTCCGAGCATCGCTCTGACATCTACTCGACCTTCAAACATGAGAAGGTCAACTCTGCCTCTTGCGGCGTCCAGCCACGCACGCCGTGCGTCTGCATGTCGACCTGGTGCATCTGCTCGCCCCGGCTGTTGCAATATTCATCCGCGCGCTTGAGGCTCGTCGCTTTGACTTCTCCCCAAGGCGTCATTCCGCCGCGGACCTGTGTTGTGACCGTGTAGTGTCCGTCGCCGGCTGGCGTAATTTCGGAGACTGTTGTGCAACCAGCGAGGATGGTCAGTCCAGCGAGCATCAATTTTGTTTTCATACGTTTTTTCCTTTTTTCGGATTGTGCGGGGAAGGGCTGAAGATCGCAACGTTGCAACCGATGCATCACGGACAACCTGCTCGATGCGACCAATGACCTCGTCTGGCACTCGCGAAGGCTTCATGCAGACCGGCGAACCCACTGCTGCTAGGACCAAGGCGGCTTCGAACCGGAAGTTCGCGCAAGGTGGCGGCGCTGGAAGAAGCGCCTGCCGCTACCGGAGCCAAAGAGCAAAGCCGCAGTCCCTCAAGTGCTTGCGACGAATGCGAGCGGGTTGTCCACAACCTTGCTAACAGAATCTGTGGATAAGTCGACTGCCGAGGGCGCGGGAGCTTCCGGGCAATTAAGGTCGAGCTCAACGCTGTCACCTTTGGGGTGCACTACGGACTGCCCTCCGCCTCGGCTCGCCGGAACAGGCCGTACTACGAGCGCAGACTTGCGGCATAGCGATTGGCCAGGGGAACATCGGTGGTGGCGGGGACGGTGCGCGCATTGGTCGTCGTGGCATTGGCGGCAGCGGCGTCGTGATTGTCGCGTACTGACTTACTGACGCACCCCGACGAACCGAGGCGCGTGCTTTCTCTCAGGCACTTTGCGTTTCAGCGCCAGGTCGCGGAACGCCTCACTTGCGCTAGACTGGCCTGGGCAACCGGAAGGAGACCTGGATGATACGCAAGACGCTCAATGCCTCGCAGCTTCAGCAGGAGGTCAACCGGCGAATCCATCGACTACAGGAAGTCGTCGAGGATGGCGTGAAGATTCGTGTGCCGCGGCCGCAGTTGCAGGAGGCTGACAAAACAGGTTGCAACTGGAACATGACCCACTTCGGCAACGCGGTCGGCTTCGAGCGCGACATCGAGGGAGTGCTCAAGGCCGTGCGTGCGGAATACAACCTCAATACCGAAGTGAAAGACACCGGCAACCCGTTCGGGGACTAACCGCGAAAGACATCATTCCTTGTTCGTTTTTGATGCCGTTGGCACGAGTGGTGGGCTTACCTCAAATGGTCAACCTTTCGACGCCCCATCGCAGATATTCCTCGCTGTGAAACCGATGCTTTCTATGAGCACTGACTAGCCTCATGTCGCTCGAAAGTAAGCGATCGTTCATTGACGCCCTATCGCCACGCGCCCGGAGAGGCGACGATAGTGTCCACTTAAATCGGAGGTGGACACTATGGCAGCAGACAGCAGCGATCTGAAC
>NZ_CAJNAT010000068.1 GCF_905220705.1 Paraburkholderia domus | reverse complement strand
GTCATAGCGGTAGAGTCGGCTGACGCCTTCATCGCCTTCGAACTGCAGCACCGAGAACGGCGCCGGATGCGGCGCAAGTTTGACCTCGTACGCCTGGGACGGCAGAACCATCGATTTCACGAACACTTTCCTTTACCGGCATCGTCCGCCGGAAAATCACCAACATCACAGACAAAGGGACGACAGATCAAAACCCGCGACGCTGATCGCTCGCCTAAATATCTTGTTTCACCGCAAGGGGCTTTCGTAGCCTGAGATCTGCGTACAACCCGACACACCCAAAATCACAACGCTATCTACAGGAGCGAGTCGTCTATGACCGGCAGAGCATCCAGATCGACGAGTCGCATCTCCACTTGCTGTGCTTGCTGGATGTGCCGGGGGTTGTGAACGTCAAACAATTCTCCTACCGCGACCACCAAAGTGCCGTGTCGGTCTGGCATAGGGATAACCTCAGCGGCCTGCGGCAAGTCACCTGGTTTGACAAGCTTCGGAACAAAACCCATCCACCCAAGGAACTGGCGGTGAGGAAAGGTACGATGGTCAAACCGAAAGCTTATCGATCCCTTGCCGGTCTTCTTTTTGGCGTCCACATCGACGTTCGCGAATTGCACCAACTCCACCGTTGCTACCGCACTCAGAACGCCTTTAGTCCATTTGCTCAGGTCAATGTCAGGCCACGCCTCATCCGGTCGCACAACTTCGAGCCGGATGCGCCCGCGGTCAGGCGCGAAGTCCAACAAGCATCGGCCCTTGGGTTTGCCAAACGCCTCTTCGTCCTTGGCACTCGTCAGCAAGACACTGAACCCGCCCGGATAACCGCTCCACGCCTTAATGGACTCGTCACGATCGCTCCTAAGTCGACGAAGGAACCGTTGCTTATCCGAAAACGCAGGCCATATCTGTTTGGATTCCTGTTGGTTTGACGGGCTGACGTACCACTCCACGTTCGGAATCGAAGGTTTGAGGCCTTCGATAAGACGCTCCAATCGCGCGTAGCCTTCCTCGAATTCAACAACAGTGGGTTCGACATAAAAGAAGACCAGAATATTCATCAATAGACCCTTGCAGTAGGCATTGGCGTTAGCCGCGCGATCGTTGTTGGGATGCCGTAATCAATCGCTTTTCTATACGGAATGAGTTGCATAAAGTGCCATTCCAACTTCCCTTGAGGCGATGCCGTCTGCACGACCGCTATTTGCGCTGGCAACGCTTTACCGACCCATCCCCTGACGACACCCTCAGCCCACGGTTTGTCATCTCCGCCATCTCCCCACATGTGTTCGTAATTTGCCTTCGCTTCCACTACGGTGCATCTGCTGCGCCAGAAACCGTCGAACCACAATCCGCCGTAGCTCCACTCGGTGGTGGTATAGATGCCGCCATTACCGAACATATCCTTCGTGGTCTCCGCGCCCAGATCAATCCTTGTATTGGCGGTGTCGCCGAACTTGACGTAGAAGAAACGCTCCGGCCCGGCAAATAGATTGGCGATGTACAACTGGTAGTCATAGTTGATGCGGGTCTTACCTGTGACATACCGTGGTTCCACCGCTTGACCGACGAAGCCGTCCCGCAGCCTGCACTGGTTGCATTGACTTTGACCGGCAGACTCGGCGCAATCGGAAGTCTTTTCCTTTGACCCAGTCTTCGCGCCCTCTTCGATCGCCAGCCCCACACCTAGAGCAGCCAGAGCCCGCAACACCAGCACCTCCAACCCCTCGATCGCGGGTACGACGATGGCGCCCATTAGTGATCCTCCTTATGCCAGGCCGCTCCAGCCTTCATGCCCGAGAGAAGATCTTGCGCGGTCAAGTTCCGCGAGCGGCTTTTGCGAATCGATAGATCGACGTTCATCTCGCCTCGAATGCCGCGCGCCCAAGCGACATCCGCCTGAGTCCATTCGACCAGCGTCGGTAGATGCGTGATCCGCAAGGTTTCACTGGCATGCCTGTAGCTGCGCTCGACTTCGCGAGTCAGCGCGGTGTCGTCCATGTTCACCACGAACGTTGGATAGTCGCGGCGTATCTCCGCAGCCAGCTGCGGGGCAAACTCATGGGGATCGGGCAGCGAAAGTATCGCGAACTGTTCAGGCGTCAGCGTCAACATAGGTGATTTGCTCTTGCAGGTTGCGCTCCGTGTCGAATTGGCTCACGCAATGCGTCTTACCTCTCAACACGACTTTCCACTCAAGCACCGGGCCCATGCACGCCACGCGCTGCTCAACGCTCAAAACGCGTTGAAGACGCGACCATGCGCGTGGGTCCCAGAAGCGATGCATGGCGAGCTTTCCGTCAGGAAGCGTCAGATTGCTCTGAGCCTCCAGATGTTTGAACAAGGCGTCGAAGTCGACCTTCGTGGCCAGCCGCGTGATCGCTGGGTAACGACGCTCGGTCAGCGTCAGCCACGTCGTCAATTCGCAAGCAGCCTCGGACTCAGGAAGGTCAATTAACCACGGCGCGGCATGGGCCAAATCTGATTCGCGCTGATTGACAAACAAGCACTGCGCCCGCACGTCTGCCGATTCAACATGGTGTATCAACGCGTGATGGATGGCCGGCGTTTCCACGGCACAATCCACCAGAACATAGGGTTTCGGTTCATCCATCACTAGCGGCTCAGGAAAGGTGAAGCGTGTGTTGCCGCATTCAGCAAGCACTCGAGACATATGGGGTGCTGGCCAAGGATAGGCATGGGGACTTCGTCGGTTGCCGCAGACTGTTTCTCCCAAAACGCGCCCTTCTCCCGTATGTCCCCCGGCGTGCCGTTCTCAATGCGGTTACCATTGATCCGGATGTACGACCCGCCCGCGCCGATCCAGACTTCTTTGGCCGCTGAGAGCACCAATCTGCCATTGGTACTGGTGATGGTGAGATCCTTGAGCGCCGCCAGCGCTATCTCGTCGCCCTGCGCCTGGATCTCCACCTTGCCCTTCGCGGCAAAAAACTTCATTCCGAGCTTGCCCGCAAACATCGACACTGCCTCGCCCGCGGCTACGGTAAATCGCTTCAGCACGCCAATATCCGCATGCCCTCCTGCCGTGGCAATGAGGTTTGCGCCAGCACTCACCTGTAGATGGTCACCCGACACAAGTCCCATGCCCGCCGGGGCGCTGACCAACACACCCGCCTGCTGGAGTTCTTTCAGCGTGTCGTCAAACAGCGCCTTCTGCTGCTCGTAATCCGCGGCAATTGCCTGCGCTGCCCTGGCTGCGTCTGCCAGCGATTGAGTCAGTTCGAGTGCCTGCTCAAGCAGACCCTGCGCGGGCTGCATGGCGAGTTGCCTGCCCTGCGCCGCGTACTGCGCGTCGGCGGAAATGAATACGCCCTTCGCGCCCCGGATGGCAACGTGTTCGTCGGTGCGCAGCTCCGCGCCTTGTCCCCGCTCCTTGCAGTCGCCGTCGACCATGTGCCCCAGATTCAGCTCACTGGTCTGGAACGGTGTGGTCAGGTGGATGTGCTCGTGGCCCTCCCTGTCCTCCATGCGCATCTCGTTCTGCGCGGCGGTACGGATAAGGTTACGGGTGTGGTTCAGGTTGTTGACCAGATCCGGATGCAGGCTGTCGTGCATTGCCCCGATAATCACGGGTCGATCCGGATCCCCGTCGGTGTGAATGACCGCCACCTCCGCGCCGTCGATCAGCGGAAAGTGATGACCGTAGTTGTCACCGCTGTACGGCTTCGCAAGCCGCACGGGGCGGCTTGTGCCGCCCGGACTCCACGTATCGAGGTCGAACGGCAGCCGGATCACATACCAGCCTTCCTCCGTCAAGTACGCCCGCGTGTAGTCCCCGGGCGATGTGATGCGTGCCGGCAGGATGCCGTTGATGACTGGCCGCGCCGCGGGAATAACCGGCGTGCGCCAGACGCGATCAGACGGAATCGCGGTAAACGTATTCGAATACGCCTGCTTGCGGCCACCACTGGATGAGACAGAGACGATGAACAAGCCATGTGGCGCATCGGAGAGCTGCTGGTCAAGGTTCAGCACCTCACCGGCCTCAAGCGCAAACACATTGCCGCTACCCTCGAAGGTGATCTGCTGCGCCAGATGCGCCTCATGACGCAGTCGCGCGATGCGCCTTCCTTCTTCGGGCGTCCCGTAGTGCTCGCCCCAGCGATAATCAACTGCGTTCGTCGTCCTGTCGCCACGCGCCGCGTTCTGCTCGACGAGCAGCGACACACCGGCCTGACGGTGGTTGTAGTCGTTCAGCCGG
>NZ_CAJNAT010000067.1 GCF_905220705.1 Paraburkholderia domus | reverse complement strand
GCCTTCAGGGACGGCGAACCGGTGCAAGGCGATCAACCGGTTCAGCAGAAACTCGCCGCCTGAAGTCGAACGCTATCAAGCTGCCCATACACCACTCTTGACGATAGCTCGAGCCAGCAGCAGAACTGTCGAAGCGCTTGACGGGGCGGCGTTCAGGCGCGGCTGTTAAGAGTTCACGCGGGAAGCGGGCCAGTCGTGGGATGTTGACCGAAGAAGAAAGTCCGGTCGCTGAGCCGAGCTAGCCTTTGGACGGCAATCAAGGATAACAGGATGGCCTGAAGTGCGAAATGCACATCGGACACCTTCGCGCGCCCGATCATACCGGCCGCGCGCCGCGAAAGAGGGATCGGCGCCGGTCGGCCAGTCGCGGCCATTCAATGCATTCTTGAAAATCGTCGACAATGGGTGAGCAGGCTAGGCAGCCATTGCCCCACGCATCTTACGTTACCGGATGCCGATAGGCCTCTCGCTTTCCTCATGAACCATTAACAACGGCGGTCCGTGGACTAGGCAGCTCTAACTATGTCTTAAACGAGAAATCACCGAACGCGTGCCGCGACAACACATCAAACAGAGACATCGTCACAACTCCAACCGCAGATGCAGCGTCCGGTAACTTGATTGCCTTGCGGCTCTCCGGGGCCGACTGCTCGTTCGTGACGATAACGTATCCGGGGTGATGAGCAGCGAATGCTATCAACCAAGCGTCCGCCGACTTCACATCTAGGAATTTGTCTTGCGCAGCCGCTTGAAATGCGGGTACTCGCGAAACAGCCCAGTTCGCTAACTGTTGCCATTTAGCGACGCTCGGGAGGCTGTTCAAGAAAAATCCGCCTTGGTCGAAATGCGATGCCCACTCGTAGAGTGGGTCGTCGGTTTTCCCGTTCAGCAGTTCGTCACGCACCTTGTCGATACTAAACACGGTACCGTGCTGAAACCCCTGACCCACCCACGTCCAAAAATTGGTGCAAAAGTTTGGGTTGTAGTGCAGGTTTTTTGCAGTAATCAGTACGTCAGAATCAAGCAGGTAGCGCGCGCTGCTTTGCATAGAAGGTCACGACGTTATTTGGATTTGTGTTTAACAGCTGGCCGGCTTCCCGCAAACTGATGTTACCCGAGGTAGCTAGCGAAGCGACTCGTTTCGCCAATTTCCTGCTGTTCCGGACTGCTAAGGTCGCGTAGAAATTCCCGCCACCACCGTCATCTCCTTTCGAACCGGATTTCTGCGAGGTGAGATAAATTTCACGATATAGCGACTCATCAACATACCCGAAATCGAGGGCTCGGCGTACCAAGACGAGCAGACTCACCTTGAAATGGCGCCGCAATTCGTTAAGGCGAGCAGTGGCGGTACCCTCAACGCTCGCCCACATCTTCGCAAAATCCGACGACGGGACAAGCATTTCGGCAGCTACCGCATTGCAGAACCGCTCATCTCCGTTATGCGATGCGGTCGCAGCATCGGAGACGCCGATATCACCTTGCCAAATATGAGCGACCTCATGCATAAGAGTAAACATCCAGGCTGCTGGCGCATCTTTACCGTTCACAAATACGACAGGTGCGATCGGGTCACTGATAGCAAAGCCACGGAATTCCGAAACCGATAGAGGCCGCGAAGTGTTGTTGCCCACGATTCCGTTCTTGAACACAAGAATGCCAGCCGCTTCAACCCGAGCGGAAAGATAACTAAAGAGCTCTTCCGCAGTACTAGCCTTACCCATAGCAATCCGATCGAGACGAAGCACCTGCCGGATTTCTTCGGCGACCTGCATCGGATTCAAAGACTGCTTTCGACCCTGACCAACAAAATGCAGGGGCTCTGCTCCCTCTTTCTCCAGAAAATCCCTGTACCAGACTTGTTTAAACTTTACGTCGTCGTACACGTCGAAGAAATCGCGCGATAGAGGCGTCGACGACGAATTGATTGTACGAAAGTCCACGAGCTCCGGACGAACACGTGGTGCTGGCGGCGCCATAAGGAAAAGATAGCCAAACGGCACCTTCGCCGCCGCCGCAAATTTAATCGCTTGGGAAGGTGTCAGTGTTCCGGCGATAATTTTTCCCGGTGCGCTTTTCGAAATCGATCGCGCGATGCCTTCCAGAGAGCCACCAGATTGACTGGCAGCCCAATCGAGAACGTCGGGAGAAAGACTCAAAGTTTCGGTCATGTGAATTGCATCATTCGCCTGTAGCCCAGAATTTACCCACTGGCGGCTGCGACCTTCGGAGTGGCGTGTAATTTTTGCAACCTGATAAGCGCTAAACCACGCACGCGACGCCCTTTGCGCGAAGTTACCACTCGGTCCAACGGTCAGGATAGGCGGGAATGTACCAGATTAGGCCAACGACCAAATAAACGTTGATGTTCTTGCCGCGCTAAACGCTCCCTCCTATCGACTGTCGTCACGCTTACCGAACAACTCGGCGCGCGTCGGCAACTGCTCCACGGCCTCCCCTGGTAGCGCGAATGCCTCCTCGTCAACGTTTGAACAAGCGTCGGTCTCCTCGTCGTTACCACAGCCACGTTCAAGTCCCCTCAGGTCTGTGAGCGGGTAACCCGAAGGATCTCGGTGCGTAGTCAATATTTATCCCGACCTGATCCGGTGAGAAACTCCCGGCGCCCTCCTCATCAGAAACTTGCGTGGACCAGGCATCGATCTTTTGCCCATCGTTTACGGCTCTGGATAACTGCCGCTATCGGGAAACCTGAACGTCTCTGTGGGGGTCGGCGACGGACCTTCAGGCGCTCGCGACTCCATGTTGAAATACGTCTCACGCTCTGCGGCGAAGTGTGCGCAATCGGATGCCTTCCACGGCAAGATGGCGCGATGACGCATGAGCACGCATGCCTACCCGGTCTGGTGGCTACACGGACGGTCCCTTTTCGTCTATCGTTGACTTCACCAAGGGAGGCCGCCTTGACCGAGTGGGAAGTCATTCAACTATTCGAAGATCGGATTGCTGCAGGCTTGTCACTTACCCAGACACTGCGCGGCACATGCGGGGCGCTCATTGACTGGGCCGCACGTGAGTGGGAGAAACTCTCATCTGACGATCGAGACGAACTGGCGACCGTAGGCGCGGCGATGCTTTGCTTGTCGGTTCGGAGCGCCTATCCCCAGAAAGGATAAGCCAGTGGTCCGGGTTGGCAAATGGATGCTGTAGGTCAACATTGATCGCCGACCAGGGCCTAGTTCCGGTCGTAGCGACGGGCAGTGCGCGGCCAAGACCGGCAGTTCGGCTTATTCGGCCGAGAGACCGTCCATAGGCTGAGAGCAACCCGCCGAATGCGAGGGTCCGAGATCGTCCCGACCTGAAACTCAACCTGCAGCCCCGGTGCTATGCGACGGTGTGAATGGTAATCCAATAAACCCCGGAGCGCAGTGCAGTGCAGTGCAGCGGCGACAGATCAGATTAGCAGGTCTGACCGCATCAGCGATTTACCTAAGGCAGGCAACATTATTGGCTAGCCTGTACGATACGGATCCACCTCAATCATGTCGCCGATTGCATGTTCAACTTTCTTGTAACTTCGATCAAGGGGGCTTGGGACCGCCCTGGCTACGAGTTCGACCGAGGCAGGTTCCTTGAATACACAAGCGACGAGATTGCTGCCAGGTTCCGTGAGCTGAAGGAACCGCAGATTAAGGCGCTCACTGAACTGCCTTGTCTATTCGCCTATGAGGGCACCGACGAGCCAATGAGAGTTGGCTGGTTGAAGCGCATCAAGCTGCGCAACGACGGGCGACTGTTCATCGAGCCCGAGTTTGACGCTAGGGTGCCGCATATTCCGTTTGAGCAGATCAAACCGCTTCAGGTTTCACTGGACATCCGCGATTGGGAGCTGAGTCGGACCCACTGGGCGATCAAGGACGAAGACCTCTTCCAGATGCTGACTGACTCTGGCATCGTGCCGGGCGTTGCAGCAAGTCCCAAGATTGAGAAGGCGGACTTACCTCCCGTCTCGGCACCGGAGTTCCATGCAAACAGCGTCGGGGCCTTCATCGGGAACGTATTGGGCCTCGACCATGGCGGCAGAGAGGTGTTCTACCGTGGGCATTCGAACCGGACTAAGTACCTACTCGAGCCGTCTATCTTTCGGAAGGACGAGCGTGGAAACTTCATCAATCGATATGCTGAAGACAGGATGTATCGGGAACTGCTCGTCTCTAATTCCGTGGATTTCCAGGGTGACATCTACACTTTGGATCGGCTCGTGCGGATGCAGCACTATTCGCTCCCGACGCGTTTGCTCGACATCACGTCGAACCCGGAGCTATCGTCAAGAGTGGTGTATGGGCAGCTTGATAGCGTTCGACTTCAGGCGGCGAGTTTCTGCTGAACCGGTTGATCGCCTTGCACCGGTTCGCCGTCCCTGAAGGCA
>NZ_CAJNAT010000066.1 GCF_905220705.1 Paraburkholderia domus | reverse complement strand
GTAAACGCAGAAACCCCGCCTTTGAGGGCGGGGTTTCTGGACATGCGTGGGAGCCTGACGATTACCTACTTTCACACGGGAATCCGCACTATCATCGGCGTGGAGTCGTTTCACGGTCCTGTTCGGGATGGGAAGGGGTGGGACCGACTCGCTATGGTCATCAGGCATGACTTGTTGTCGCACTGACTTTGTGGTCAGCACAACCAATCTGGAAGAAGTAGTTTCTGGTGATGCTCACCAGAGGAGCTTTCAGCAAGCTCGGGCTGTGTTGTTCGAGGCACAACATCGATCTCAACCTGCGTGTTCTGCTACCCCATCCGGGGTTCACACGTATCCCCTTCGGGGATCGGACCACAGTAAGCGCTAAAGCGCTAACTCTGGTCGAGACACACCTGTTATAGGATCAAGCCTTACGGGCAATTAGTATCAGTTAGCTTAACGCATTACTGCGCTTCCACACCTGACCTATCAACGTCCTGGTCTTGAACGACCCTTCAAGGGGCTCGAAGCCCCGGGGATATCTCATCTTAAGGCGAGTTTCCCGCTTAGATGCTTTCAGCGGTTATCTCTTCCGAACATAGCTACCCGGCGATGCCACTGGCGTGACAACCGGTACACCAGAGGTTCGTCCACTCCGGTCCTCTCGTACTAGGAGCAGCCCCCTTCAAATATCCAGCGCCCACGGCAGATAGGGACCAAACTGTCTCACGACGTTTTAAACCCAGCTCACGTACCTCTTTAAATGGCGAACAGCCATACCCTTGGGACCGGCTACAGCCCCAGGATGAGATGAGCCGACATCGAGGTGCCAAACACCGCCGTCGATATGAACTCTTGGGCGGTATCAGCCTGTTATCCCCAGAGTACCTTTTATCCGTTGAGCGATGGCCCTTCCATACAGAACCACCGGATCACTATGACCTGCTTTCGCACCTGCTCGACTTGTCGGTCTCGCAGTTAAGCACGCTTATGCCATTGCACTATCAGCACGATTTCCGACCGTACCTAGCGTACCTTCGTACTCCTCCGTTACACTTTGGGAGGAGACCGCCCCAGTCAAACTGCCTACCATGCACTGTCCCCAGTCCGGATAACGGACCAAGGTTAGAACCTCAAACAAACCAGGGTGGTATTTCAAGGACGGCTCCACGCAGACTGGCGTCCACGCTTCATAGCCTCCCACCTATCCTACACAGATCGGTTCAAAGTCCAATGCAAAGCTACAGTAAAGGTTCATGGGGTCTTTCCGTCTAGCCGCGGGGAGATTGCATCATCACAAACACTTCAACTTCGCTGAGTCTCGGGAGGAGACAGTGTGGCCATCGTTACGCCATTCGTGCAGGTCGGAACTTACCCGACAAGGAATTTCGCTACCTTAGGACCGTTATAGTTACGGCCGCCGTTTACCGGGACTTCAATCAAGAGCTTGCACCCCATCATTTAATCTTCCGGCACCGGGCAGGCGTCACACCCTATACGTCCACTTTCGTGTTTGCAGAGTGCTGTGTTTTTATTAAACAGTCGCAGCCACCAGTTTATTGCAACCCCTTCACCCTTCTGGCGCAGGCCAGTCAGGCTACAGGGGCGTACCTTATCCCGAAGTTACGGTACCAATTTGCCGAGTTCCTTCTCCCGAGTTCTCTCAAGCGCCTTAGAATACTCATCTCGCCCACCTGTGTCGGTTTGCGGTACGGTCTTGTTAAACTGAAGCTTAGAGGCTTTTCTTGGAACCACTTCCGATTGCTTCGTGACCTAGATCACTCGTCCCATGCCCTTGAATTCCGCGCCCGGATTTGCCTAAGCGCCTTCTCCAACACAGGAACCGGGACTTCCAACACCCGGACAACCTTCCGCGATCCGTCCCCCCATCGCATTTAACAATGGTGCAGGAATATTAACCTGCTTCCCATCAGCTACGCATTTCTGCCTCGCCTTAGGGGCCGACTCACCCTACGCCGATGAACGTTGCGTAGGAAACCTTGGGCTTACGGCGAGGGGGCCTTTCACCCCCTTTATCGCTACTCATGTCAGCATTCGCACTTCCGATACCTCCAGCGCACTTTTCAATGCACCTTCGCAGGCTTACGGAACGCTCTCCTACCATGCACATAAATGTGCATCCGCAGCTTCGGTATATTGCTTAGCCCCGTTACATCTTCCGCGCAGGACGACTCGATCAGTGAGCTATTACGCTTTCTTTAAAGGATGGCTGCTTCTAAGCCAACCTCCTGACTGTTTTAGCCTTCCCACTTCGTTTCCCACTTAGCAATATTTGGGGACCTTAGCTGGCGGTCTGGGTTGTTTCCCTCTTGACACCGGACGTTAGCACCCGATGTCTGTCTCCCGTGATTGCACTCTTCGGTATTCGGAGTTTGCTATGGCGTAGTAATCCGCAATGGACCCCACAACCATGACAGTGCTCTACCCCCGAAGGTGATACACGAGGCACTACCTAAATAGTTTTCGGAGAGAACCAGCTATTTCCAGGTTTGTTTAGCCTTTCACCCCTATCCACAGCTCATCCCCTAACTTTTCAACGTTAGTGGGTTCGGACCTCCAGTACGTGTTACCGCACCTTCATCCTGGCCATGGATAGATCACCTGGTTTCGGGTCTACACCCAGCGACTGAACGCCCTGTTCGGACTCGCTTTCGCTACGCCTGCCCTAATCGGTTAAGCTTGCCACTGAATGTAAGTCGCTGACCCATTATACAAAAGGTACGCAGTCACCCCTTGCGAGGCTCCTACTGTTTGTATGCATGCGGTTTCAGGATCTATTTCACTCCCCTCCCGGGGTTCTTTTCGCCTTTCCCTCACGGTACTGGTTCACTATCGGTCGATCACGAGTATTTAGCCTTGGAGGATGGTCCCCCCATCTTCAGACAGGATTTCACGTGTCCCGCCCTACTTGTCGTACACCTAGTTCTTCCTCGCTGTTTTCGTCTACAGGGCTATCACCTGCTATGGCGGCACTTTCCAGAGCCTTCGACTAACAATGAAGATAAAGAGTACAGGCTGATCCCATTTCGCTCGCCACTACTCTGGGAATCTCGGTTGATTTCTTTTCCTGCGGTTACTTAGATGTTTCAGTTCACCGCGTTCGCTTCTCGTAACCTATGTATTCAGTTACGGATACCTCAAAAGAGGTGGGTTTCCCCATTCGGACATCGACGGATCAAAGCTCGTTTGCCAGCTCCCCGTCGCTTTTCGCAGGCTACCGCGTCCTTCATCGCCTGTGATCGCCAAGGCATCCACCACATGCACTTGTTCGCTTGACCCTATAACGGGTGTGTCTCTGTCGCATCCACTCGGAATGCAACGTTCGCCACAACCGCTACAGGTTGAGTATTCGTGTTGCGCCGTATTCCAAGGCAATCTTTCGATCACCTTTTCATACATTGATACAATCACAACCCTGATCCACCTACTCACACACCCATCTCCAGGTATGCTTTCGTGAATCTCTTTACTACTTCTTCCTGATTGTTAAAGAACGACAGCCGATATCGCAGTTGCTATAACCGCGTATCACTCTGACTGGCTCAATCGCCAATGCCTGTTTCACTACACCGCAAACCCCTTTCAAGGTTTGCCGCAGTAAAACCGGCATTGAAGATTGGTGGAGGATGACGGGATCGAACCGACGACCCCCTGCTTGCAAAGCAGGTGCTCTCCCAGCTGAGCTAATCCCCCAGTCATACACAGATATTGCTATCTGTATTGGTGCCCCAGGGGTTTCAGTGATCAGCGCAGCCACCGCAGAAACAGTGGTGGGTCTGGATGGATTCGAACCATCGACCCCCGCCTTATCAAGACGGTGCTCTAACCAACTGAGCTACAGACCCCTGAGTCTGTCCATTTTCACAGCCGATAAGCGTGAGCGCTCAACGTTCGACACGTTAGCTCGAGAAAGGAGGTGATCCAGCCGCACCTTCCGATACGGCTACCTTGTTACGACTTCACCCCAGTCATGAATCCTACCGTGGTGACCGTCCTCCTTGCGGTTAGACTAGCCACTTCTGGTAAAACCCACTCCCATGGTGTGACGGGCGGTGTGTACAAGACCCGGGAACGTATTCACCGCGGCATGCTGATCCGCGATTACTAGCGATTCCAGCTTCACGCACTCGAGTTGCAGAGTGCGATCCGGACTACGATCGGTTTTCTGGGATTGGCTCCCCCTCGCGGGTTGGCGACCCTCTGTTCCGACCATTGTATGACGTGTGAAGCCCTACCCATAAGGGCCATGAGGACTTGACGTCATCCCCACCTTCCTCCGGTTTGTCACCGGCAGTCTCCCTAGAGTGCTCTTGCGTAGCAACTAGGGACAAGGGTTGCGCTCGTTGCGGGACTTAACCCAACATCTCACGACACGAGCTGACGACAGCCATGCAGCACCTGTGTTATGGCTCCCTTTCGGGCACCCCAACCTCTCGGCCAGGTTCCATACATGTCAAGGGTAGGTAAGGTTTTTCGCGTTGCATCGAATTAATCCACATCATCCACCGCTTGTGCGGGTCCCCGTCAATTCCTTTGAGTTTTAATCTTGCGACCGTACTCCCCAGGCGGTCAACTTCACGCGTTAGCTACGTTACTAAGGAAATGAATCCCCAACAACTAGTTGACATCGTTTAGGGCGTGGACTACCAGGGTATCTAATCCTGTTTGCTCCCCACGCTTTCGTGCATGAGCGTCAGTATTGGCCCAGGGGGCTGCCTTCGCCATCGGTATTCCTCCACATCTCTACGCATTTCACTGCTACACGTGGAATTCTACCCCCCTCTGCCATACTCTAGCC
>NZ_CAJNAT010000065.1 GCF_905220705.1 Paraburkholderia domus | reverse complement strand
CCTGTGGAGCGGTTTAGCACAAACATTTTTTTGATTACCGGTCGCGGATCAGGTCCGACGACATGGCGATGCGCTGGTTGCCGCGACCGCCAACCAAAAAAATCTCTGCCTTATGCGGAGTGAGGGCGTGATTCCTGTCGAGAAGACAGCAACACGTCGGGTGCCGCCGGCTGAGATCTGTGCACAGGCATACGCGGAGTACCTGCGCGACGCTAAGGCTCTCGCCACAACAACGGTCATTAACTACGTGCCATTCATCCGCGATTTTCTCCACCATTGCTTCGGTGACGGGAGGGTCAACTTATCGCGTCTACGCGCTGTGGATGTCGTGAGCTTCGTGCAGTTCCGTGCACCAAGTTTGCATTTGAAGCGAGCCAAGCTAATGACCACTGCACTGCGCTCCTTTCTACGCTATGCGCGCTATCGCGGCGACGTTACGCTGGATCTGGCTGCCGCCGTTCCAGTCGTCGCGAACTGGTCGATGCCGTCAATTCCTCGAGCGATTTCTGCTGAGCAGACGCGGCAGTTGCTGGCTAGTATCGATAGACGGACTTCGGTTGGGCGTCGTGACTACGCCATCCTGCTCCTGCTCGCGCGATTGGGGTTACGCGCTGGTGAGGTGGCTTTTCTCGAACTCGACGACATCAACTGGGGCGCGGGCCAGGTGAGCGTCCGCGGCAAGGGCGGGCAACGCAGCGAGCTACCCTTACCCGCCGCCGTCGGCGAGGCGATTGCCGCATATTTGCGGCACGGGCGTCCTCATAGCGCCAGCCGCCGCGTATTTTTGCGCGCAAAGGCGCCCATCACAGGTTTTCGTGGGCAAAGTGGCGTCGGCTCCCTCGTCCGGAATTCGCTTCAGCGCGCTGGCATCGACGCACCCACGATGGGTGCCCATCAGTTCCGCCACGGCCTGGCCACCCAGATGTTGAGCCGTGGGGCCTCGCTCAGCGAGATCGGCGAGGTATTGGGACATCATCATCCTCAAACAACGAAGATCTATACGTCGGTCAACATCAAGGCATTGCGCACACTTGCTTTGCCCTGGCCGGGGGGTGTGCGATGAACACACTTCGACAAGCCGTTAAGGATTACCTCGATCTGAGGCGCAGCCTGGGATTCAAGCTGAGAGAGGCAGGCAATGCGCTACCAGATTTCGTCGCGTTTATGGAACAGCATCGTGCTCCCTACGTTACCCAGGCATTGGCTCTCGCGTGGGCTCAACAGCCATCGGGTGTCCGGCCCGCGCAATGGGCGCAACGTCTGAGCTATGTACGACAGTTTGCGCGCCATCGCAGTGCTACCGATCTCCGCACCCAGATACCAGCGCCAGGCTTGTTACCGTTTCAACCGAAGCGGGCTCGACCGTACTTATATTCCACCAGAGAGATCCGCGCTCTATTGCGGGCTGCTCTTGAGATGCCATACCGGAACGAACGCGAAGCCCTTCTACCGTCGACCTATTATTGCCTGTTCGGATTGCTGAGCGTATCAGGCATGCGTCTGGGTGAAGCGCGCAATCTCGAGCTACAGGACGTGGATCTGACCGCGGGGATATTGACTGTCCGCGGAGCGAAACTAGGCAAGACGAGATTGGTTCCTTTGCATGCCTCGACCTGCGAGGTGCTCGCAAACTATATCGCACAACGCCAACGTCATTGGGCGGGGCGACCGGTATCCTCGTACCTGTTCGTGTCGAGCTGGGGCAACCGGCTGGACAGCGGTCAGATTCATCGCGCTTTCTATGCGTTGTCGCGGCAGATCGGCTTGCGCGGTGAATCAGACAGTCACGGACCGCGTCTGCACGATATGAGACATTATTCCGAGTCCCGGATTATTCCGCATACCGATCTCCGGGGCCTGCAATCCCTGGAGAATACGCGGCCTGGGGGGCGCGCCAATACGGAATAATCAGAGGGTCTTCAAGAAGGCCAGCAGGCGATCATTGGGACGGAAACTCGCTGCTCGCACATCGGTGGTCGCGGCCTTCGCCAGCGTCGTTACGGGGCGGTGAATCAATACGGATTTTGTGTAAGTGATCTGCGCTATGGGGGCGCTTGAGTTTTCGACGTTATTGGAGTGTCGTCTTCCTGGGGATTCCCCCCGATTCAGGGAGACTCACGATGAAGATCACTCGCAACGGTGCCGTGACGGCACTCCCCGGTTGCTCCGGTGGTGGCCCGCTGGTATCCCACCTCGACAGATTTGCAACGTTCCTCGCCAGCGAGGGTTACGCCGCGACGACTGTTCACGTCAAATGTACGCTGGTGGCGGAACTCAGTCTCTGGCTCAAGCGGCACAAGGTTCCACTGGCAAAGCTGGATGACCAGGGGCTCCGGCAATTTCACGTGGGTCGCCGCCGTCGCGGTGTCGCGCAACGCGGAGACGTCGCGACGACGCAACAACTGCTCACGTTCTTACGCGGCATCGGCTGCACTCGGGTAGTGTCACCACCGCTCGATCGGAGCGCGGTTGGCAAGCTCACGCGAGATTTTGAGCAATTCCTCAGGTCGGAACGCGGCCTCTCGCCGTCGACGTTGATCAACTATCTGCCTATCGTGCGACGTTTTTTGACTGAGCGGTTCCCCGGCAAGGCGCTACGTGTTGAGCAATTGTGCCCGCAAGACCTCCATCACTTCATTCTTGGTCAAGTCCAGCGGGTCAGCCGTACTTACGCCAAACAGACCGTCACGGCGCTGCGCTCGTTCCTGCGTTTTCTGCTCCAACGCGGAGCGATCAACACGAATCTGGCCGCCGCCGTGCCGGGCGTTGCGCACGGGCGCTTATCTCACCTGCCCAAGTCGCTGCCACCCGAACAGGTGGAGCGACTGCTCGAGTCCTGCGACCGCGATACGCCAGCAGGCCAACGGGATTATGCGATCTTGCTGCTCCTGGCGCGGCTGGGGTTGCGTGCCGGAGAAGTGGTCGAGATGAATTTGGAGGATCTGGACTGGGAGGCCGGCGAGATTCTCGTGCGCGGCAAGGGCCAACGCCTGGCACGATTGCCACTGCCCAGGGAAGTCGGTGCCGCCGTGGCGCACTATCTGCGTCACGTTCGTCCCATGTGCTCGACGCGTCGCGTGTTTATCCGCTCGAGAGCTCCGCAGCGCGGCTTTGCCAGCCCTGTCGCCGTTTGCGATGTCGTGCGCCGCGCACTGCAACGCGCCGGGTTGAACCCCGAGTTCAAAGGGGCGCATTTGCTGCGGCATTCGCTGGCCACCGAACTGCTGCGTCGGGGCGCCTCCCTCGATGAGATTGGTCAACTGCTCCGGCATCAGCAACCGACGACGACGCAGATTTACGCCAAGGTGGATATCGCTGCGCTACGGCGCATCGCCCCGCCGTGGCCGGAGAGTGCATCATGAGGAAATCACCCGTCACCCCGTCGTTACAGGTTTCCCTCGATCAGTATCTGGCGCTCCGTCGTGCCCTCGGCGTCAAGTTGCGGTTGCCCGGACGCTTGCTGCAACGCTTCGTCGACTTCGCCGATGCCGCGGGCGCCACGTACATCACCACCGATCTCGCTCTGGCGTGGGCGACCCAACCTGCCAATGTGCAGCCGGCGCAATGGGCGAACCGCTTAGGCATGGTGCGTCGGTTTGCGCAATACTGCAGCGCGAGCGATCCACGCACTCTCGTACCATCACCGGACTTGCTGCCGTATCAGTTACAACGTCCGGAACCCTACATTTATCGCGACGAAGAAATCGACCACTTGCTTGAGCTGGCACGGCAGCTACCATCGGCGACCGGTCTGCGACCGCATACATATGCCACGCTATTCGGCTTATATGTTGCCACCGGTCTGCGGACCAATGAAGCCTTGCATCTGGATCGCGATGATGTCGATCTCGTCAATGGCGTGTTGACGATTCGCGAGAGCAAATTCGGTAAGTCGCGCTATGTACCGGTGCATCCCACCACGCAATCTGCGTTGCAACGCTATGCAAAGCGTCGGGATCGTTTGTGCCGATACCCTGATAGTGCAAGCTTCTTCCTCTCTGAGCGTGGCACTCGCCTGACGGAATGGGCGGTACGGTGGACTTTCGTCAAATTGTCTCGCCAACTCGGCCTGCGCGGCCCGGATGATTCACGCGGACCTCGTCTGCTGGACTTTCGGCATCGACTGGCTATCAACACACTGACCGGGTGGCACCGCCGCGGCGTCGATGTCGAACGGCACCTGCCAGAACTTTCCACCTATCTCGGACATGCCCACATTACCGACACCTACTGGTATCTCACCGCGACGCCGCAGCTGATGCACTACGTAATGCGCCGGGTAGCACGCTCCGAGCGAGGAATGCGGTCATGAACACAACTCAAAATGGTGTCAGCACTTTCTCCTCGCTTCTGGAGTCGTTCTTCCTGAATCGACTCCTGCGCCAGCGACAGGTCAGTTCACACACCGTCGCAAGCTACCGCGATACCTTTCGCTTGCTCCTGCAGTTTGCGCAGCAGCGCCTGCGCAAATCACCCTCAGCGCTGGCGGTGCCCGACTTGAATGCGGCGTTTATCGGTATGTTCCTCGATCATCTCGAGCAGGACCGTGACAACAGTGCCCGCAGCCGTAATGTGCGCCTGGCCGCCATTCATTCCTTCTTCCGCTATGTCGCCCTGCACGCACCGGAGTACAGCGCCGTGGCGCAATGCGTTCTCGCCATGCCGAGCAAACGCTATGTGCGCCGACCGATTGCTTACCTGACGCCGGATGAAGCAGACGCGCTACTCGCCGCGCCTGACCTCACGACGTGGCTCGGGCGGCGGGATAGAGCCCTGCTACTATTGGCCTTGCGAACAGGGCTGCGCGCATCGGAACTCCTCGGCCTGCGCGGTCAAGACTTTGTACTGGGCACCGGTGCGCATGTACGCTGTATGGGGAAGGGCCGAAAGGAACGCTGTACGCCGCTGCGCAAAAATACCGTGGCCGTGCTGCGCAGTTGGCTGCGCGAATGCCACTACCCACCGTCCAACCCGATCTTTCAATCGCTGCGTGGTACGGCGTTAAGCCATGACAGTCTGCAATATCTGCTGGACAAGCATCTCGCGGTAGCGCGCCTTCACTGCCCCTCACTCATCGGTAAGAAAGTAACGCCGCACAGTTTGAGACATTCGCTGGCGATGAATTTGCTGCACCATGGCGCAGATCGCGTCGTGATCGCCCTCTGGCTCGGTCACGAATCGGTGGAAACTACTGCCATTTATTTCCAGGCGGATATGCAACTAAAAGAACAGGCGCTGGCGAAGGCCGCGACCACCGATGTGCGAGCACCGCGTTTCCGTCCCAATGATCGCCTGCTGGCCTTCTTGAAGACCCTCTGATTATTCCGTATTGGCGCCGCCCCCAGGCCGCGTATTCTCCGGGGATTGCAGGCCCCGGAGATCCGTATGCGGAATAATCCGGGACTCGGAATAATGTCGGAAGTCTTGGAGGCGCGGGCCGTAACCATCGCGCCCGTCCTCTGTCGCCGGTCGCAGACCGACGGCGCGCGACATTCTGACGAACATACTTCGTGCAGTGCCTGC
>NZ_CAJNAT010000064.1 GCF_905220705.1 Paraburkholderia domus | reverse complement strand
CAATTTGAACTCGAGCGTGTACTGCGCCCGCTTTGCCTTGCTTGTCATTGTTCTTCTCCTTGCTTGAGTTTACCTGCTCAGCAAGGGATTCGTTTTTCGGGGGCAAGCTCACTTCGACCCCGGCCGACATGCAACCGGCAAGCAGCGCGCCGCACAGCAGCCCAACTACCAGTCCATGTTTCATGTTGCCCTCGTATTCACAATTCTATGACGACGGAGTGTGGTCGGCACGCGGCGAGAAAGGGGGGCGCTTCAGAAAACAGAAAAAAAGCACGTTAGTGGCAGGCGATCGTCGCAAAACTACCCTTATCGTCCGCTAGACCAAGCGCCGTATCAACGACTGCTTCCAAAAGAGCAAGGGCCATCTGGTCTTTCGTACCACTGGTGGTGACGTTGCCGGTGCACGATTTTGTTCCCACTTTTCGCGGTATTTTGTTCCAGCCTCTTGTGCAAAACTCAGCGGACGCTCATGGCGATGTCGCAATGCAGGTCCTCGAATATCTTGGCAGTGAATCCGAGGCAGTCTTTGACGACCGGATTGGTGTCACCCGTACGGCAGAGAAGACCGATACTGCCCGGTCTTGCCTGGTCGATGAGTCTTCTGAAGGTCACGGAACTCGTGTGAAACGTCGCGGCCGAGGCGGAGACCCGACACTCGCCGACGCGATCCTCGATCGGCTCGTTCACAACGCCCATCGACTCACGCTCGCCGGCAAGTCGATGCGCAAACGCCGAAATGGTTTGACCAGCAAGGATGTGTCGGAGTAAAAACGCTCAGACCCGCATCGCCACGTCCGCAGCGTTCGCTTACTCGTGGAATGCGCGTTCGGATAACCGTGGATTGCACGTTCGCTTACGCATGGAATGAGCGTTTGGTCTGCGTGGAACACGCACTCTCTCTATCGGAGGTACGACGGCCATGATCACTTACTACATGTTGGGCGGCGGCAAGCGGCTCTGCGACATCGTCTTCGCCGGCAGCCACGACGCGGGCATCACGGGCGGCGACGCCAACGTCCAGACCCAGGACCTCGAAATCTTCGAGCAGGCCCAGGCCGGCGTGCGCCTATTCGACCTGCGGATCGCGGCAACCAAGAGTTCGACTCTGTCCTCCTCGCCGGTGTTGCTGAAGGCCTTCCATGCCGACCCGAAGCTGATGCACCAGAAGGAAAAGAAGGACAAGACCGTCTTCGACCTGGGCGGCAGGAAGGCTAACGTCACCACCACCAAGCTGCCGCTGGACGGCGCGTTCGGCATGCGGCTCGTGGACATGCTGAAACAGGCGAAGGAGTTCGTCAAATACAACGGCAGCGAATTCCTGCTCCTGAAGTTCGACAAATGCACGAACTGGACCATCATCGCGGAGATCTGTGTGCGGGAGCTCGGCAGCGCTCTCTTCACGGGCACGGGCAGCCTCAACGAGAAGACGCTCGACCAGTTGAAGAAGCACGTCGTCGTGCTCTTCACCCCGAAGGGCATCGCCGAAGTCGCCGGCCAGGGCTACCTTTCGTCGACCGGGATCTGGGGTTGCAAGAGCCTCGCGGACGGCACCGGCTACAGCAGCGGCTACGACGGCCTGCAATACGTCGGCAAGGGCGGCACGGACGCGCTCAACGGCGACAGCGACATGGGCAAAATCGCGTCCAACATCGAGACGCAAAGTGGGCTGATGCAGATCGGCGCCCTCAACTCCGACCCCAAGGTGATGGGGATGATGTACTGGACGACCACCGGCCTGAAGCGGAGCATCCGGGAGCGCAACTCGACCATGTGGGGGCCGGACAACCGTCCGACCGCGCTCACCGAGTTGTGGATGGCCGGCTTCGGCGAGGCGATCGAATCGCGGCTGCCGACCTACGTCTCGTCGACCGACTACACGAACGGTGTCGCGCTGAAGGTCTTCATGCCCAACATCGTCATGATCGATTTCGCCGACATCGACAAGGGCAAGTTCATCTTCGAATTGAACATGAAGGCGAGCACGGAGCTCACTCAGACCGCACGCAAGATCGAGCAGGCGCGCAAGCTGGCGCAGGGCCAGGGCGGCGGCCGGCGCCAGCAGCGGGTCGGTCTGTTCTGAGTACCACCGGCCCCGGATAGTGGAGACCGGCAACTTCGCGTTCAATGGCGTGGACATTCGCGCGGAAGATGAATCAAGGGCTGCGCGCGGCTTTTTGGCCTTGCTGTTAGGCTTGTTTCGGAAACGAATATGGCGGCCGCTGGCGGCTCGGCGAGCCGAATTGTCTACGTAGTTCATCCGCCAGCTTCCGCTAGTATTCCAGCCGCTCCAACGGCATGTTTCGCTGATCATTGAACGGCAGGTTGTGGCCGACCGACGACGAACGACTTCGGCCGATCGTCGAGCAGATCGTGAGACAGACCGCTACCTTTAAAAGGAACGTTTTTTCTTGGCGTTCTTCACAAAACCGGCAAGGGGCTTGCAACCTCCGTTTTGGCTGCAAGTCACGCTTCAGCCGATGAGATCCGCACCCGTCGTCAGGACAATCTTTCCAAAGTGCGTGCCGGAATCGATCAGCTCGTGAGCGCCGCGAGCGTCGGCAAGCGCAAAGGTCTTGTAGACAACCGGCTTGATCTTGCCGCTCTCGATGTGCGGCCAGACATGCTGCTCGAGTTCAGTGACGATGGCCGCCTTGTCCGCGGATGTGCGCGATCGCAATGTTGAGCCCATATGCGTCAGACGTTTCGTCAACATTGGCACGAGGTTAAGATCCTTCGCCGGCCCCTTGATCACGCCCACCTGGAGGATCCGTCCGTCCATGGCTGCGGCGTCATAGTTTCTAGCTACGTAATCGCCGGCAATGATGTCGAGAATCACGTCGACGCCTCTTCCATCGGTAAACCGCTTGGTTTCGGCGACGAAATCGTCCTCGCGGTAATCGATCGCGAGGTCTGCGCCTAGCGCCAGGCTGGCCTCCCGATGCGCCGGCGAGCCCACTGTCGTGATGATTTTCGCGGCACCGAAAGCCTTCGCCAGCATGGTCGCCGTGGTACCGATACCTGACGCGCCGCCATGGATCAACACCGATTCGCCGGCAACCAGCTTGCCGCGCTGGAACAGGTTCAGCCATACCGTCATAAACGTTTCGGGCATGGCCCCCGCTTCCACCAACGTCAGGCCTTTGGGGATATGCATCGTGTTGCAGGCATGCGCGACGGCATATTCGGCGTAGCCACCTCCGGGAATCAATGCACACACCAGTTCGCCGATCCGGAATTGCGACACGTCGGCCCCAACGGCAACCACTTGACCTGCCACTTCCAGACCAGGAATGTCCG
The DNA here is from genome assembly GCF_905220705.1 of Paraburkholderia domus. GTDB lineage: Bacteria > Pseudomonadota > Gammaproteobacteria > Burkholderiales > Burkholderiaceae > Paraburkholderia > Paraburkholderia domus. The sequence goes on along the minus strand of NZ_CAJNAT010000064.1, from coordinate 5,386 downwards.
AAGCGCCGGGGGGCGGATCATACAGCCCTTTGCGCTGGAAAACGTCTGGACCGTTCACGGCAGCTGCGTGGATGCGGATCAGAACCTGATCGGCGGCCGGCATCGGCACCGGGCGCGTAGTCGGCACCAGAACCTCAGGACCGCCGGGCTGTTGGATCTCAATGGCCATCATGGACGACGGCACACGATAAGTTGAAGCAGACATGGATACCACTCCTTCGATTGATGAGGCTCGATTGATCCGGTCGGATCACTGAACGAGGAACTCTTGCGCTCAGTATAGGAGTCGACATTGATGAATCTGTGCAGCATTATTCATGCTGTGAGATGCAAATTTGCATCAGGGAGGGTGGCACGATGAACTGGGATGACGCGCGAGTGTTTCTCGCGGTCGAGCGCGAAAAAACGCTCCGTGGAGCGGCCAGAACGCTCAATCTCGATCAGGCGACGGTCGGCAGACGGATTGCAGCACTGGAGCACGCCCTGCGTGCAACGCTCTTCCTGCGCACCTCCGAGGGCTACGCGTTGACCGCCGCGGGCGAAACCGCGCTGAGATCAGCGGAGAAAATGGAACACTCCGCGCACGAACTCGTCAGACAAACTCAAGGCACGGATACACGGCTGGCGGGGGACGTAAGAGTCACCAGCACCGACTCGATCGCGCTCGACTTCCTGCTTCCCGCCATCGAACGCCTGCATGCTGCGCATCCCGAAGTGCGCATCCTGCTGGACACGTCGACGCGCATGCTAAATCTGGCAAAGCGTGAAGCGGATATCGCGGTCCGTTCCGTCAGGCCGGACAATCCCGATCTGATCGCGCGGCGGCTGGCTCGCTGGCCCATGGCGCTCTTTGCATCGAAGGCCTATCTTGAGCAGCACGGCAAGCCCGCCGCTGGCTCCGCATTCGCGGGCCACGATCTTGTCGTCTATCAGGGAAACTGGACCGGTAGTCGATCACCCACATCACCGACTCTGGCTGGCGAACCGACACACGCGGGGCGCATCGTATCGACCTTCAATTCCAGCCTCATGCTGCGTACTGCGGTAAAGGCCGGCCTCGGCCTCGGTGAGCTTCCAATACATCTGGCTGAACACGACGGCCTCGTGCAGATATGGCCAGAACCCGCACGTGGGGCGGTCTACGAAATCTGGCTCGTCACGCATCAAGACCTTCGGCATACCGCACGCATCGCGGCAATGATTGAGGGCATCGCCTCCGCGTTCGAAGATCACACCAAGCACACAAATTAGTCATGAGGGTTCCAGACGGGCCGAACACAAACAGAAATCGCATACCATTCAACCAATTACGCTCTGAGTCCCACGCCGCTTCCCGATCGCCTCGCGTCACTCAGTGTCCGCAAAACAAGGGGACGCCGACCTATGCAACAACGCTGCATCGTTCATACTTTGCATTGGCATCAGAACCAGAAATGAACAGGTTTTTTGCAGGAGACCTTGATGCGAATTTTGATTCTTGGAGCCGGCGTGGTCGGTGTGACGAGCGCCTGGTATCTGGCGCGCGCCGGCCATGAGGTGGTGGTGCTCGATCGCCAACCCGCTGCGGCGCTCGAAACCAGCTTCGGCAACGCCGGCCAGATTTCGCCGGGCTACGCGTCGCCGTGGGCCGGGCCGGGCGTACCCGCCAAGGCCATCAAATGGCTACTGCAGAAGCATCCGCCACTGTCACTCCAACCAGACGGCACCTTGTTTCAGGTGCAATGGCTCACACAGATGCTGGCTAACTGTACTAAACGACGCTATGCCGTCAACAAGGCGCGCATGGTGCGGCTTGCCGAATATAGCCGCGACTGTTTCATGGCGCTGCGCAGCGAGACCCATATCACCTATGAAGGTCGCCAGCAGGGCACGCTGCAAGTCTTTCGCACGCAAAAGCAGATGGACGGTTCCGCCAAGGACATTGACGTTCTGAAGGAAATGGGCGTGCCTTATGAGTTGCTGTCGCGCGACGAACTGGCTCGCGCCGAACCAGCGCTTGAAGGCTCGAAGGATAAACTGGTCGGTGGCTTGCGTTTGCCAGGCGATGAAACCGGCGACTGCCATGTGTTCACCACCAAACTGGCCGAGATGGCGCAAGCACGGCACGTGCAGTTCCTGTTCAAGCGCAGCATCGATGGCCTGGTCGTGGAAGGCGACACGCTAAAGGGTGTCCGTTCCGACGGCGAAACTTTGACTGCGGACGCGTGTGTCGTAGCACTGGGCAGCTATTCCACCGCATTGCTGCGCGGCCTGGTTAGCATTCCAGTCTATCCCGTCAAGGGTTACTCAATCACTGTGCCGATTACCGACGCGGCGCAGGCGCCCGTCTCGACCATCCTCGATGAAACCTACAAAGTTGCGGTCACCCGCTTTGAGGATCGAATTCGCGTGGGCGGCATGGCCAATCTGGTGGGCTTCGACAAGGAACTGCACGGCACGCGGCGCGAGACGCTGGAATATGTTGTCACCGACCTGTTCCCGCATGCTGGCGACGTGACGCAGGCCAGCTTCTGGACTGGCCTACGGCCTATGACTCCAGACGGCACGCCGATTATCGGCCCGACCTCGATCAAGGGCCTATGGCTTAATACCGGCCACGGCACGCTGGGCTGGACCATGTCCTGCGGTTCGGGGCAAGTGCTGGCGGATTTGATGTCGGGGACTACGCCGGCGATTACCGCCAACGATTTTGCGGTCAGTCGCTACAAGAACTAACCGGACGGGCAACTGGGTGTGCGCCACCCAGTTAGGACGGACGCTATTCCCGAAACCAGGCGTCGGGCCGGTGCTTGATCGCCGAGCAAACGCATTCGCTTTAGCTAACTTGCGCCGTCGCCACTCTCCCAGCGAACGTACGCGGCAGTACTCATCGCGTCGATGTTCGGCAGTTCGCCGACGCGAACGTGCTGAAAAAAACCCAAGCAGTGGCCCCGAGGGGATTTTTCTGGTGTGGGTTCAATCCAGCACGAATATCGCAAGCGTTTCCAATGCAACGATCTGTCATCGTTGACGCGCCGAAGAAGCTGCTGCGCGATTAACTGCTGGCGTTAGACGGTCTATTGATAATCGAGCGTGTCATCGACTTTGGTGATCTTCCATCTGTCGCCTTGCTTGCGCAGAAACACCAACACGCTGATCTTGTCTTTCGAGCCGAACGTAACTGGAACAACCGCAACATCGCCGAGCATGATCGCTTGGTGTGTTTCGATTTTGTTAGACCAGTCATGTTCATCGTAGTCCTGAACCTTCGTGAAATAGTCGGCGTCGCCAGGCAGCCTGTTATGGCGGTAAGCGTTTCGAAGTCCCTCGGCAGTCGCCTTGGTCACGTAGACATAAATGCCCTTGTCCAACAACGGATAGATATCTTTAGATTCCAACTTGATGTACCAGGCGTAAAACGCCTTCGTGCTTGAATCAGGGGTGGCGCTGTCCGCGAACGCCGCTTGCTGGAAAAGTAACCCGCCAACCAGCAGCAATACCGACACGGCGAGGGTCAATAGCTTCTTCATCTTTCGTCTCAGTTGTGTCGATAAACCTTTGCGGGCAGATTTCTCAAGAGTTGTTTCGGGCTGCCGTTACACAGAGATAGCTAGCCCAAAAATTAGCAGTCTGGCAGAAAGTCTCTCGACACGGAACAGACAATAACTATGAAAGTGCTGACCAAATTCCTCTTTTGTCTTTGCTGCATTGCAATGGCCACGACTGGCTTCGCTCAAACCGATGCGACTCAGACCGAATTGAACGCTGCGGTGAAGGAAGCCAACGCGGCGTTGATTCACGGCCCCAGTAAGATCGCAGTTCTCGACCAAGCTAGCTTTGCGCTGCCTGCAAACAGCGGATTCGTACCGGCCGCCGCGGCCATCCGTTACTTGCGCGCGCTTGGAAACACCATAGATGAGAAGTCTCTCGTTGGTTTGATCGTACCGCTGACTGCCAATACCGACTGGCTTGCTGTTCTTACCTTTGAGAAAGCTGGCTATGTTCGCGACGACGACGCGCGGGACTGGCATGCCGACGATATTTTGAAAAATCTCCGCGACGGAACCGAGCAATCCAATGCAGGACGCAAAAGCCGTGGGCTGCCGGAATTAGAAGTGACTGGCTGGGCAGAGCCGCCGGCATACGATGCAAAGACACATCACCTCGTTTGGTCAGCAATCGTACGGGCCAAAGGACAGAATGCAAGTTCGCCAACCGGAGTCAACTATCGAACGCTTGCCCTTGGGCGCGATGGCTATCTTTCGTTGACGATGGCGACGCAACTTTCGATGCTGGCTACTACCAAGCCAACGGCGAACGCACTGCTTGCCGACATCGACTATATGGACGGCAAGCGCTATGCGGATTTCAACGCCACGACCGACCATGTCGCGGAATACGGGCTTGCCGCGCTGGTCGCCGGCGTCGCCGTGAAGAAACTCGGTTTATTCGCGATCATCGCCGCGTTCGCGGCGAAGTTCTTCAAAGTTGGGCTGGTGGCGTTCCTCGCGTTCGGCGCGTCGATCAGGCAGTTTTTCAAACGCAAGCCGAAAACTACCCAGCCGGTTGCCGTCAGCTCGCCGGTTCCTGAACCTGTCAGCGAACCGGCGACTGATGTCTCCACGCGGGCGGACGACGCAACTTCGTCGTCCGCGGGAGCGGACGAGCGCCAGTGATCGAACCATCGTGACAAAACTGCTGATTTTGCTGCTGGGCGGACTCAAGCTCGGGAAAATTCTGACCACGACAGGCACGATGTTGCTGTCGATAGTCGTCTATGCAATCTTTTATGGCTGGCGATTCGCTGCGGGATTCGTGCTGTTGCTATTCGTACACGAGGGCGGCCATTACGTGGCCGCGCGGCAGCGAGGGTTGGATGTGGGGGTGCCGACTTTTGTTCCGTTTGTAGGTGCGTGGATTCAGTTGAAGGAGATGCCCCACGATGCGGAAACGGAGGCGTGTGTCGGCCTCGCTGGGCCATTTACGGGAACGTTGGGGGCTCTCGCGTGCTACTTTCTCGCGCGCCACTTCGATAGCGCCTGGCTACTGGCGTTGTCTTACGCGGGTTTCTTTCTGAACCTGTTCAATATGATTCCGCTGTCGCCGTTCGACGGCGGCCGTATCACCGCCGTGCTCTCGCCGCGAATCTGGTTCGCGGGCGTTCCTGTGCTCGTCGGATTGTTCGCGTGGCATCCTAGTCCGCTCCTGATCGTCATGGCTATCCTGGCGATGCCGCAACTCAAGCGCGCATGGCATTACGATCCGACTAGTCCGGAGAGCGTTCGATACTATGGTATGAGATTGACCCGGTTCAACGGACAGATTTGCAGTTGGGTTTAGTGTGATGTTGAACCTCCCGGGAGTGTTGAGTCGCGGGTTGTCCATGGCCGGGCGGCGGGTCGCCTGT
>NZ_CAJNAT010000063.1 GCF_905220705.1 Paraburkholderia domus | reverse complement strand
CGTCATGGAAGGAGTCCTGCATATTGAGGCCGCAAGAGTAACCAGTCTCCTGAGTTGGTCCAACTGGCGACCACACAAATTGTGCGCCGATAGTGCTAGTTTTTCGTATTGAAGAGCGTCAACGGCGGGACGTGTTGCGGGCTGGGTCTTCGTAGTAGATTTGCTCATGGTGCGATTTCCGGTTCGTTCCTGAATCGCCCGACACTCGCTGAAAGATGGGTGAGCGGGCACGTAGCAAGGTTGACAGACCGGGAGTTGCACCAAAACCGGCGAGCCTTTCGGCTCCCTCACCACGACCCGCCCATAGAAAAGGCACGCATAGGTGAGCACCACCCACTTTCGCGGGCAGTGCGGTACAACTCAGCGGGCTGTCAAACCCGCGCCGTTTTGTCTAACGGCAGGAACAATGTAAATCACCTATTTTTTGGGACGATCGCCCAAACAGGCTAAACGCGCAAATTATAACTAATCTTTACATTTGCCCCGTGAATGGCGTGCGACTGCGCGGATTATGCAAATCACCTGACGCCTCATCAATACTCAGCACGTCTTCCCGCATCGCTTTTCCCCGGCCACAAAATCCAGAGTCAACGCGCTTTCAAGCGGGTTTACTACAGTCCCGCCACCATCTGTAACGTTTCGCGCAATCGCCGTGGTACGGCATGAGTGCTTTGTGATTCCTCAGACTTTTCCTATTCGTTCTGTTTCTGTATTCAGCTAGGCTGGATTTTCTTCACGCGCTTAATAGCGTGCCTGCCCTTCCGTGGCAGCCGAAGCCGTGCTCATTCACGTAGGAGACTTGAAGATGCCGGAACAGAAGGAAAACCAGGCGACGTACCTGTTCGCCACCATCGGCGCGCGCACCGAGCGCGGCGGGCGTGTGTCTACCGGTTCAACGTTTCATCTTGCCGGTTTGCCGGTCGCGACCGTGGGCTGTGTTGTCACCTACCGCGACGGCAGCGAGGCCGTCATTACCGATGGCGCCGGTTTCGCTTTTGTCATTGCAGATCGCCCCGCTGCGATTGTCGGCAGCAGTCTCAGCAACGGCGACCGCATCATCGAAACGCTGTGGTCCGAGCTTGATGCTGGCGTAACCGTGAAGGATGGCGAAAAGATCGCGGGCCTGTTCGACCCTGCCTGGACGCCACCACCAAGGAAACCCGTGGCTCGTTTCGCAACACGTGGCGCAACAACCGCGCGGGGTGGCGTCGTGCTCGAAGCGTCAAGCGCCTGGGAAGTTGGCGAAACGCAGCGATACGCCGCGAGCATTGGCGATTTCGTCCAGTACCAGGACGGCAGCCGCGCACGCATCATTACCGGCGTCGGCATTCCAGGCAATGCAAACCATGCCTATGCGGTCGTTCGCAGTCTGCTGGACAACGGCGATGTCATCACGGACAGCCCGCACCGCGAGCCGCGCACGTCAACGACCTTTGTCCCCCTGGACGAACACCGCGTTGCGCTCACGCGCCAGTAAGGGGCACGGAGCTAAACATGGCAGGCACCTACTATGCAGCAGTTGAAGGCGATCCACTGACGAGCGGAAAGGGTAGTCAGGTTTTCGCGAGCGGACATTGTGGAACGATTACGGATGAAAGCGGGCGGCCTCGCCGCATGGTGTTTATCGGTGATCCGGCTTATTGCCAGGCATGTGATAGCCAGGGCGTCATTATCGGAGGCGCGGGCGTAAGCAGCGCGCGCCGCATGATTGATCTGGTGAACGGCGGGCGGCGTCAGGCTGTCGGGGGTGACTGGGTGTCATGCAAATGTCCTGACCACCCTCGCATCATCGCGGTGTATGGGCGTAGGTGGGTCATCCATGATCGCGGCGACGCATCGGGGACTGCCGCGCGGTCGCGTGCACCGTCGATAGCGACATACGACGAACAGTTCACATTGATGGACGGCGACGGCAAAGCGATGCCCGATACCTACTATACGATCAAGCTGCCCTCCAGTGACTTGAGGCACGGCGTAACCGATTCACGCGGACGCACCGCACGTTATGAAACGGACGGCGCTCGGTCCGTTCGTGTTTATCTTGGTCACAGACAGGAGGCTTAATGTCTGATGCACTCGCAACCGCGACGACAAATACCGATCCGAATTCCTGCGTAGTTGTCCAATCGGGGCGGCTTTGCAAGCCGTGGAAACTTTCGCCCCAGGGCTATACCTTTATGGCCGTTCTCGAAAGCGGCGTGACAAATGGGACTTATCAGGGAAAGCCGGTTGTTGATGGGTTCATCGTGAAGGTCTACGACGACGGGTACGGCATTCCTACCGTTGGATTTGGGCACAAAGTGCTTCCAGCCGATAATCTCAGGATTGGCGACGTGATATCGGTTGAGCGCGCCAGAGGGTTTTTTGAAGTGAATTTGCGGCCTATCGAAGCCGCGATTAATCGGGATGTTAGAGTACCTCTATACCAGTACGAATATGATGCACTCGTGTCAGTCCTCTTTAATACTGGACCGTATCCGAGAAACGGTGATCCGTGGTATCCAGAATCACGCTCGAATCACCTGGCGGACTTTTTAAATCACGGCGAGTACAACAGAATGCGGGACGTAATCCGTTCGTTTGTTTCGCAACGTGTACCATGGCGTCGCCGTCTGGAAGCCAACCTCTTTGAAACCGGGATTTATGATGCGCGCCACTAGTATATTGGTTGTTCTACTTTTGATCGCCAATGCAGCCTACGCCTCATCATCGATCTACGGGGCTGAATTTGACTACAAAAAGGCAAAGCCTACTAGTACGTATTTTTCAGGGAAAACCCGTCAGCAGGTTGCATCGTACTGCAAGAACGAAATGCTGGGTACGATGGATTTGTCTGCCTGCGCCCAATTTCGCTATGAGGCGGCTATTGAGACTCTGAATAATAAATTCGCTCAGATAGAAAATGTCACGAAAGGTAGCGACCGGGGGCACCGGGCTAATGACGAACCTGAAGCACTTCCGTTCTTCAAGAAAGCCCAATCAAACTGGCAACTCTACAGGGACAATGAGTGTTACGCGGAAGTGTATCAAGTTGGCCAGGCATCGTTGCGCTTTATTGACTTTTGGGATTGCATGACCCGAATCACGAAACAGCGTCTTGATGAATTAACCAATCCCAGTCAGGACGATTGAGCAATGTCCGCCCCGCTTCGGCGGGGCTTTCTTTACGCGAGCGACGAAGGTGCCTCGCCGACAGTCGCTTGTTTGGCTCCGGGGACTATGATGCAAGCCATTGAGATTACTCTTGCATTCGTGGCACTATGTTTGGACAACTTCTTGGTAAACGCCTTGCAGAAAACGAGCCCGCAATGGCTCTCAAGAATGCGGACAATATTGCTTGGTACGTCCTTTGCACTGACTAGCGTTATCGGCGTCTCTTTTGCGAGTCACGCTAACGCATGCAGTTTCGCCTTGCAGTACGGCGGCAAGATGGGACGTTCCGTTACTGCGCTTTCAAACGTTGATCTGCTAAAGCTAGCGGACCTGCTGGCAACCGTTCGCGATAGTGCCGCCAGGGAGGGGCCAGTCGCTATCTACGGCTTCGCGGATGAGCGCGACCGTGATGCTTCGGTACTTGCCCGCCGTCGTGCAGAGTCCGTGAGTGGATATCTCCAGAGTCTGGGAGTAGCTCCGCAGCATATCAACATCGATACCAAGATCTGGCGTGCTACTTCGCCCGCGCCCTTGGGCGAGCGCAATCAGATAAAAGTTGAATTCGAGCCTGCATGCGGGCTGACCGGTTGCGATAGTCCTTGCGGTGGTACCACGCCGGAGCAATAGCAACACAGTGCCTAGTCATGGATACCCTTGCGACCAAGAATAACAAATACACAATCGCTCGCACGTTGCGAGATTGGGCGCAAGGAAATTCCGATTTAGTTCTCAACAGCGCAGACAGCGTAACTGGCTACATCGTTGAAGGGAATTAAATTGAAACGTATTGCCTTGTCGATGCTATCCGCGCTTGCCATGTCAAGTGCCTTCGCTTGCTCCAGTCCGGCGAGCCAACCGGGACAAACGAAAGATATCAATTTCGACTTCAATTCTAGTGAGATCAATAACTCAGAAATCCTCTCCCTTGCAAATTGGATCGTAGATACACGCAGCAAAAGTTCTACTCTCGAAGGAGTTTCTATCGTCGGCTTGGCTGATAAGCGCGAACATGATCCGCAAGGCACCGCGGAAGATCGAGCCAAAAACGTTAAGCAAACGCTAGATGTTCTCGGAGTCGGATCCGCCACAATGGGCGTTATAGCTCATGTCTACAAACCCACAATCCCGAACGATAAATATGAGCCGACGGGTACAAGAGCGGAAGTAACGTTAATTCCTGTCTGCGCAGATAAGTAACGCACTGTTAGCCATATAGTGCCCGCATACGCAGGGCTTCTTCTTTGAGAGGCCATGAAAATAGCATGTCTCACGCTTGCGTTCTTCATCGCATGTACAACGCTTGGCACTAGTTCGCTCGCGAGTGCCTGTAGTATTACCGTGATCGAGTATTCGCCACTTGAACGAAACCAGGCGACACTTTCGGGCGATACGGTCACTAAAGTTGCGAAGCGCGTAGTCGGTCCACGAACAGGGGAAGGTAACACTTAACGCAGCGTTCTCCCTTTCGCTGCGTAGTATCGGCGCAGCGCGATATTGAACGCAAAGACCGCGCAACCGACGACGACCAGTGCGACGAGAAAATAAAGGGTTAGCGCCAGAACTTCCATGTCATCCGGGTTCGCCAAATCGTCATTGCCGGAAAGCTTCAGGACGCCACGTAAGAACATATCAACCGCATACGGCATGTTCATCTGTAGCGTCTCAACGAAGCGCGCAAGGCACAACGCGCCGATAATCGTTGCGATTGAACTTATCAGCAAGATCGCCGACCTGAGAAGAATCCGTTTCATCGAACCTCGGCGGGGCACCTTCATCGCGTGCATAACGAAAGCCCCGCCGAAGCGGCGTTATTATTGCTCGGCGGTGATAACGTGCGCTTTCGGATACTTCACAGCGAGCGTTAGACGTTCTGGGCGAACCGTCCGAAACCGAACGGTTCGCCCTTGCGCATCGGTTACGCCTTGCGCGGTTATGCCGGATGGAAACGTAACCCGATAAGGGACGCCAACTAACGCGTTATGCTCTACGTCCGTGAGCGTGTATTGCATGGAATTTGGGAGCTTTTGGGCCAGTTGCTCTACCGGGTCAGATTTGGAGGATTCACTGCGTCGCGTATCGGTGGATTGTGCTGCGATGCTTTGCTCGGCCAGCGCGGCGCACACAACAAACGAAGCGAGTGCGAAACGTGTTAATTTCATGTTCGTTTATAGATGTGGGAAACCCCGTGGCAGTCGGGGCTTCGAGGGAGCACTACTTTTCGCCCATGAGTTAGCGTTATTTACCGTCGCAACAGTTGTGAGGGCAGCCTGGGCTAATCTGTACAGTTACTTCGCGGGACTCAGCGCTGGGAATATCTGTACTCTCTACCGGATATATCTGCGTTTTAAGTTGAAACGGTGCGTTTACTAGGCCATCCGCCAAGGCATCCTGCGTCACAGCAACAGCGCGCTTCATCGCAAGGGCGTTTGAATTTGCCTCTTTTTCCGATGCGCTTCCAACTATCGTTACCCACTCCTGTATCGCATATTTAGCATTCATCCGTGACACCCATTCACCAAGTCGCGAGCGTTCCGCCAAGCTGACTTTGTACCCGTTAACATCGAATGCGATATTCACTTGTTCAGAAGGCTGGTTTTGCGAGCCGCTGCATTCCGCGTAGGTGTTAGAACTGAAGGCGAGCGCTATAGGAAACAACGAAAATAGAACCATGGACTTCAAATTCATTTTTTGTCTTCCTTTTTTATCCCGCGAAAAGCGGTTCGCCATAAATTATATAGCCAGTAAGCGTATCGGCGTTGCGCAATGCCTGATCCGGGTTTTTTCTCCCCCATCCCGCCGAAACGGGATCAAGCCCATATCGAGCGTCAGTACTACCGAATGTATCCGTAAAATGCGTCACTTCGTGAATGAGTGTAGACAAACGAGAATCGCCGAACATATTCTGATCACGCAACCTATCGCAAAATTTCATGCCAATAGACACTAGCCTACGCTTTGTGTTAGGCCCGCAAACATGAGCAGCTTCCCGCTCGACGTTATTCATGTTCGGCACACAGCCTAACATCCTATCCAGCTTCGGGTCTGAGCGTACCAAACTGGTAGGCGTAAGCGACTTGAGCGCGGCAGCATGACGGGTGAAGCCGCTTATAAGGTATTGCCTCGTTGTTTCGTCGCTTCGATTGAACCAATACTGCATTCGTTCTTTTGTCGCGCTGTCGTAGCGGCTTAGGTCTGCCAACCGTCGATCAACGGCAGCAGCGGCCCACTTTAGCAACCGTCGCGCCACCTCCCTAAATTCTTTGTCGGTCATATTTGGACAAATCGGCGTTGTGTCAATCTTCACATGGACCATTGAACCAGGAGTCGTATTCGTTACTGCGTCAGAGTGAACCTCAAACCACTCTTCATTCTCGTTGGATTTGAAGCCGTATTTATTGCTTCCCCAAAAGTCACTCATTTTCGATTGCTCCTGTAGTGTAAAGCTTCAAACTCGATGCAGCATCCGTCTTGATGCGCTCGGTTTTCCCGTTCGCGTTCGTGGCTCCCGTTATCACCCGTTCGTCGTCGACAACGATCCGGTATCGCACATTTGCGAGGGGGCTTCCGGCAGCATCGCGCAATGTAAATTGCTCGTCGTACTGGCCTGCTGGTGGGGCTTCGTGTGGCGTGGCGCTCGCTGTGCCTGTGTCTTTGTGCATGAACATTCCGGCATCCGCGCCCGCGATAACGCGGTTCTTTTTGCACGGGCATAAAACGTGATCGCCGTTAATGGCTGCGGCCCGGCTCCGCTCGCCAACACCTTCACCGGTTCCAACAATCTTCCACAGGCCTTTGCAGTTACCACACGTCGCCTGGTCACCGTGAAGTGCGATCTTTCGACCACCATCGTCAATTGTGGCACTGAATGCAACGACCTTGCCGCGCGTCGTAGTTGGGTCGCCATGCCTTACTATGGGGATTCGCATTCAGGCGCTTCCTCCGTGTGCGTCAACCTCTAGCGTCAGTCGCAGCGCGCCTTCCGCGTTGATTCGCTGCGTGCAGCCGTTTGCATCGGTTACGCCGCTCGCTACGACCGTCGCCCCGTTACGCACCCGGTAGCGGAAATTCGCAAGTGGTTGACCGCTACCATCGTTAAGCGTGAACTGTTCGTCGTAAATGAGGCGCGGCGCGGGCGTTTCGCGGGCTCTTGAAGGGGCGGCGTCGCCGTCATCTCGGATAATCCAGCGACGCCCGTAAATAGCGATAACGCGCGGATGTTCAGGGCACTTGCACGACACCCAATCACCGCCGACCGCCTGGCGTCGCCCGCCGTTCACCAGATCAATCATGCGACGCGCGCCGCTTACGCCCGCGCCCCCGATGATGACGCCCTGGCTGTCACATGCCTCGCAATAAGCCGGATCACCGATAAACGCCATGCGGCGAGCCCGCCCGCTTTCATCCGTAATCGTTCCACAATGCCCGGTCGCGAAAACCTGGCTACCTTTTCCACTTGTCAGTGGATCGCCTTCGACTGCTGCATAGTAGGTGCCTGCCATGTTTTAGCTCCCAAAATATCGAACCATAACGTCCAGATAGAGCCGTTTCATATCGTCTGTCCGTATCCGCTGGGTGCGGCCACCTGCATCCGTTACGCCACTCTGAATAACTGTCAAATTGACACGAATGCGATATCGCAGACCGGCAACCGGTCTGCCATTCGCATCAGTTAACGTGAACTGCTGATCGTAACGATTGGGCACGTTATCCACGCCAGTGGCTTGCGCGGCGCATCGGTTCGCGCCGCGCGTGTATCCTTCGTCCCGATCCTCGCACCATGATTCGCCTGCCAGCCTCGCAATGATGCGGGGAGGCGTCGGGCACTCGCACAGCACGATATCGGGATCCAGCGCGGCCTCGCGGGTCGCCCGTACTTGATCCGGTAGGGACCGCCCGCCTTGGCAATCAGCCCGACGCTTTTGCATTTCTGGCAGTAAGCCTCGCCGCCAATGAGCGCGGTTTTATGCCCATGGAATGAGAAGCCGTGTTGCTGTTCATACGGCAGAACGTGCCCCGCGCTGCTCAATCCGTCGCCGACCACGGCGATCCGTCACATCATGCCGTGCCCCTTACTGGCGCGTGAGCGCAGCGCGGTGTTCGTCCACGGGGACAAAGGTCGTTGACGTGCGCGGCTCGCGGTGTGGGCTGTCTGTGATGACATCGCCGTTGTCCAGCAGACTGCCAACGACCGCATAGGCATGGTTTGCATTGCCTGGAATGCCGACGCCGGTAATGATGCGTGCGCGGCTGCCGTCCTGGTACTGGACGAAATCGCCAATGCTCGCGGCGTATCGGTGCGTTTCGCCAACTTCCCAGGTGCTTGACGCTTCGAGCACGACGCCGCCCCGCGCGGTTGTTGCGCCGCGTGTTGCGAAACGAGCCACGGGTTTGCTTGGTGGCGGCGTCCAGGCAGGGTCGAACAGGCCCGCGATCTTTTCGCCATCCTTCACAGTTACGCCAGCATCAAGCTCGGACCACAGCGTTTCGATGATGCGGTCGCCATTGCTGAGACTGCTGCCGACAATCGCAGCGGGGCGATCTGCAATGACAAAAGCGAAACCGGCGCCATCGGTAATGACGGCCTCGCTGCCGTCGCGGTAGGTGACAACACAGCCCACGGTCGCGACCGGCAAACCGGCAAGATGAAACGTTGAACCGGTAGACACACGCCCGCCGCGCTCGGTGCGCGCGCCGATGGTGGCGAACAGGTACGTCGCCTGGTTTTCCTTCTGTTCCGGCATCTTCAAGTCTCCTACGTGAATGAGCACGGCTTCGGCTGCCACGGAAGGGCAGGCACGCTATTAAGCGCGTGAAGAAAATCCAGCCTAGCTGAATACAGAAACAGAACGAATAGGAAAAGTCTGAGGAATCACAAAGCACTCATGCCGTACCACGGCGATTGCGCGAAACGTTACAGATGGTGGCGGGACTGTAGTAAACCCGCTTGAAAGCGCGTTGACTCTGGCTTTTGTGGCCGGGGAAAAGCGATGCGGGAAGACGTGCTGAGTATCGAAGAGGCGTTTGGTGATTTACGCGATCCGCGCAGTCGCACGCCATTCACGGAGAAAATGTAAAGATTAGTTATAATTTGCGCGTTTAGCCTGATTGGTTGATCGTCTTAAAAAATAGGTGCGTTAGATTGTTCCTGCCGTTAGACAAAACGGCGCGGGTTTAGCAGCCTGCAGTAGAGAGTCGCACTACCTACGAAAGTGGGTAGTGCCCAGCCATGCGCGCCTTTTCTATGGGCGGGCCGTGGGGGGAGAGCCGCAAGGCTCGCCGGTTCTGATTCTCTACCCGGTCTGCTAATCCGCCTACGTGCCCGCTCACCCATCTTTTAGCGAGTGTCGGGCGATTCAGGAACGAACCGGAAATCGCACCATGAGCAAATCTACTACGAAGACCCAACCCGCAACACGTCCCGCCGTTGACGCTCTCCAATACGAAAAACTAGCACTATCGGCGCACAATTTGTGTGGTCGCCAGTTGGACCAACTCAGGAGACTGGTTACTCTTGCGGCCTCAATATGCAGGACTCCTTCCATGACG
>NZ_CAJNAT010000062.1 GCF_905220705.1 Paraburkholderia domus | reverse complement strand
TGCGATCCACCGTCGAGACTTACTGCTACGCCGCCCTCAGGAAATTCTCGCGCCTATGGAACGAAAGCGACGAAAACCGATCCCGATTGACACGGAAAGTCATATCAGTCCTTCGGCCAATTCCGACCGCTCGAAACTCGCGACTGCTCGTCTGCTTGCATCCCGAGTGCGGACATTCGCGGGAAACCACAACAAGGAGCGTCAACAGATAACCATGCCGGCATTGTTCAGTTGGTCCATTCCTGGAGCAGTGCCATCGCGCGCTGCGCGAGCGGAGAAAGATACGCTCCCTTTCGAAACACCACGCCGATTTGCCGGCGCAAGTCGAGTTCATTGGTGTCGAGGTTGAGCGCGCGCAATCCTTCTAGCGCGTCAAACGATTCAGTGCCCGCGACGCAGAGCATCGCGGTGCCGCGCAGCAGATGCAGCAGCGAGGTGCTGCCGAAATCGGTTTCCACGCGTAGCTTGGGCACGTCGAGACCGAGCTTGGCGAAGGCCGCGTCCACTTGCTGACGAAGGGGGATGGTCGGCCCTGGTAGCAGCCATTCCTGATCCGCCAGATCGGCCAGCCGCAGATTGCGCTTCAGGTGCAGCGGATGCGACTCATCGGCGAGCACGGACAGGCTATCGCGAAAGAGTTCGACGAATGATAGTCCGTCTGCATCCGGCTTCGGCTCGGGAGCCACAATCAGGTCGAGTTCACCCGCAACGAGTAAATCGACAAGGTCGCGTGCAAGACGGCGCCGCAGTCGCAGGCGCGCAGCAGGACGCTCCTTCAGCAACTGGCGACAGGCGCCCAGAACGAGCGCAGCCGGCACGGTCGGCGAATAGCCAAGACTCAGCACGCCTTGTTCGCCGCTACGGATGGCGTGCATTTCCTTCAGCGCGTCCTCGTATTCCAGTGCAATCCGCCGTGCACGCGCGAGAAACAGCGAACCCGCCTGAGTGGGCGCGGCCCCATTCGCCGTGCGCTGGAACAACGCGAGGCCGGTCTGCGCCTCGACACGCTGGATGGCTTTGGTCAGCGCCGGCTGGCTCATGCCCAGCGCCTCCGCGGCCTTGCCGATGCCGCCGTGCTCCTCTACCGCAAGCAGGTAATCCAGATCCCGGGTCTCCATGGGCATTCCTGTTGGCTATGGCTTTATAGCCAATGCCGCATTGTGGTGATGGCTTGCATCTTACAGACTAACGCCAGCTTTGATAAAGGAGACACCGATTGGGCTTTGCTTACTTTCTGCGCCGCGCCGCGCGTTATTGGGGCGACAACGTTGCGGTCATTCATCGCGACCGCGAGCTGACGTACCGTCAGCTTGACGAACGCTCGACCCTGCTGGCGAATGCGCTCCTGGGGCTGGGCCTTGCGAAAGGCGACCGGGTTGCGGTTCAGGCCCGCAACTGCACGGCGCTGGTGGAAATCGAATGCGCGCTATACAAGGCAGGGCTCGTCAAGGCCGCGCTGAATCCGCGCTTTACGGCACACGAAGCGGCGGATGTCGTTGAGAATTGCGCGCCGCGCGTCATGATCGCAGGCGAGGGATTCACGGCTTACGATCGTGCGTCGCCTGGCTTCGGTTCGGTCGAGTCGTTCATTTCGCTTGGCGCGCCTGCGACTGGATACGCCGATTACGAAACACTGATTTCGAGCGCCAGCCCGCGTCTGCCCGAGGTCGCGTTGTCTCCGGACGATCTCGCCGTGCTGCACTTCTCTTCCGGCTCGACCGGCAAGATCAAGGCCGCCATGCAGACCTACGGCAATCGCCTCGCGTCGCTGCGCAAGATTCTGCTGAGCATGGATTGTCCCGCGAAACCCGGCGACCGGCTCGGGTTGATCGGTCCGATCACGCACGCATCCGGCATGTTGATGCAGCCATACCTGTATTCGGGCGCCACGCTCGTCCTGTTCGACACGTTCGAGCCCGCGCACTTTCTGCGGGAAGTCGAGCGGCTGAAGATCACGCACGTGTTCATGGTGCCCGCGATGATCAACATGTTGCTCAACGATCCCTCGCTGGACACGGCCAATCTGACGAGCCTGAAGATGCTCGGCTACGGTGCCGCGCCAATGGCGCCGGCCCGTATCCAGGAAGCGTGGACGCGTATCGGTCCGGTGCTGTCGCAAGGATACGGCGCGAGCGAATCGACCTCGGGCGTCACACGTCTTTCCATCGCCGATCATGCTGACGCGATGGCCCATCGCCCGGAGCGGCTTGCGTCGTGCGGCCGGCCCACCGGCGAGACTGAAGTGCTCGTCGTCGACGAACACGGCCGCGAGGTCAGCGGGGATGCGCTCGGCGAAATCGTCATTCGCGGCGCCGACGTGTTTCATGGCTACTGGGGCGCGCCAGACCTCACGCGGGAAGTACTCGTCGACGGCTGGCTGCGGACCGGCGATCTCGCGCGCGTCGACGAGGAAGGGTACATCTACCTCGTCGACCGTCAGAAAGACATGATCATTTCCGGCGGCTTCAACGTCTATCCGACTGAAGTCGAGGCCTCGCTTTACCAGCATCCCGATGTCATGGAAGCGTGCGTGATCGGCGTTCCCGATGAGAAGTGGGGCGAAAGCGTCAAGGCTGTCGTCGTGCTGAAGAGCGGACGCAACACGGTTGCGGACGAGATCATCACCCATTGCCGCGCGCGGCTCGCTGACTACAAGCTTCCCCGTACCGTGAATTTCGTTGCCGATCTGCCCAAGAACGCGAGCGGAAAGATCGCCCGCAAGCTCGTTCGCGAGCAGTACTGGCAGGGCGTCTCGCGCCGAGTCAATTGAAGAGGAAGCTTATGTTCGATTACCTGAATAGCCCTGCGTTTGTCGAAACCCGCGCGGGCATACGCCGCTTCGTCGCGGAGGAGCTGCGGCCGATGGAGCAGGAGCTCGGCCTCGGCAGCGAAGATGTATGGCCGCGCGAGACACTGCGTCGCGTATGGCGCCGCTCCGCCGCACTCGGCTTCTACGCGGCATGCCTGCCCGTCCAGCTGGGCGGCAAGGGCTTGTCGATTCTCGAACAGTGTGCCCTCAAGGCGGACCTCGCCGCGTCCGGTTCCGCACTCGCGCCGCATGTGCTCGGCGACCTGGGCGGTCCGCCGCGTGTCGGCAACATGCTCAAGTATGCGAGCGCGGATCAACTTGCACGCTATTTCGAACCGGTGATACGCGGCGAGAAGTCGACCTGTTTCGCGCTGACCGAACCGCACTCCGGTTCGGATGCGCAGAGCATTGCCACCACGGCGGTCGTGGACGGCGACGAACTGGTGATCAATGGCGTCAAGCATTACATCAGCGGCGCACCGTTCGCCGACTTTGCCATCGTCATGTGCGTGACGGACGCATCGACCACGCCGCCCGCCATCACGGCGGTGCTCATCGATCTCGATCTGCCAGGCGTGACGGTGGAGCAGCAATACGTGCCGATGTCGGGGCAGCACATCGATGCGGACATTCGCTTTGTCGACGTTCGTGTGCCGCGCGCCAACGTGTTCGGCGGCGAGGGCAACGGGTTCAAGCTCGGCATGTCGCGCATCAACGTCAACCGGCTATTGCACTGTCCGACGATGCTTGGCCTCGCCACGGCGGCTTATGAAGCGTCGCTCGATTACGCCCGCACACGCCGGCAGTTCGGCGGTCCGATCGCACGGTTTCAGGCGATCCAGCACATGCTCGCCGATATGGCCGCGGCGCTGTGGGCATGCGAAAGCATGATCGCGCAAACCGCCGCGCTCGCCGATGCCGGTGCCGATCTGCGCATGAAGGCGGCAGCCTGCAAGCTGTTCGTGTCGGAACGCTGCTTTGAGATTGCGGACAAGGCCGTGCAGATTCACGGCAACGTTGGGGTGACGCGCCATCATCCGATCGAGCAGACGTTCCGCAAACTGCGCATGTTCCGTGTCTTTACCGGCACGAGCGAAATCCAGCGCAATACGATCGCCCGCGTGATTCTCGACCCTGCCGGCACAGCGGCATGACAGGCCAGCACAGTACGCTGGGCCTCGCTGGACCTTTTACGAAGAAACGATGCAGATGAAACCGGACTGGTCATGCCTGAACGGCGTCAAGATTGTCGATCTGAGTCAGTTGTTGCCCGGGCCGCACTGCACTTCAATGCTGATGCAATTGGGTGCGGACGTCGTCAAGGTTGAACCGCCGGGCACGGGCGATCCGGCGCGGCAACTCGGAAGCACAGTTTTCGCGCAACTCAACCGCGGCAAGCGCTCGGTCGCGCTCGATCTGAAAAGTGCCGACGGCAAGGCGACGTTTCTCGATCTGATACGGGACGCGGATGCGGTCGTGGAAGGCTTCCGGCCGGGCGTCATGCAGCGGCTCGGATTCGACTACGCCACGCTCGCGGAGGTCAACCCGCGTATTGTCATGTGCTCGATATCCGGGTTCGGGCAGACAGGGCCGTATTCGGCGTTGCCCGGCCACGATCTCAACTATCTGGCGCTCGGGGGATTCTGGTCGATACCGGTGCAGGTGAGCGAGCGCGTCGCGCGTCCGCGGGTTCGCCTCGCGGACTATGCCGCGTCGAGTCATGCCGCGCTCGCGCTGGCCGTGGCGGTTCTCAGCGCACGCCAGAATGGCCGTGGCCAGCATCTCGACGTGTCGATCCACGACTGCGTGATGGCATGGACGGCGCCCGCCGCGTGGACGTCGCGCGATTATGCGCAGGAGCCCATGACGTCGCCGACGGTCATGCCCGAGAACGACATTTTTGAAACCCGGGACGGGCGCTACCTCGCGCTGGGCATTCTGGAAAACAAATTCTGGCTGACGCTGCGCGAAGCGCTCGGTGCCGACTGCCCCGCGCTGATGGATGACCGGTTCGCATCGCGCCTCGGCAGGCAGCAGTTCAAGCGCGAGGTCAACGCGCTGCTCGCGCACATGTTCCTGGAGCGCACGCTTGCCGAATGGCTCGCAACGCTGGAGGCTTTCGATCTGCCGGTTTCGCCGCTGCTTGACGCACACGAGCTGTTTCTCGATCCGCACGTGCGCGCACGCGGCATGGTCCGCGAGTTTGCTCACGACGGATCCATGGCGGTGCGCTTTCCCGTGAAGTTCTCCGCAGGTCTGCCCGACGCAGGCGACACCGTCCCGCTGCTCGGTCAGCATGACGGCTGAGGCAACGCAATACCAGGGACGCGAAGACGTTCCGACCATCATGGAGACAAACCGAATGGCAATCGAACAAAGCGGGTATCGGCCCTGGCGGGCGTGGTCCATCGCGATCATGCTGGCCTTGATGATGCTTGTGAACTTTCTGGACAAGGTCGTGCTCGGCCTCGTCTCCGTACCGATGATGCGTGAGCTTCATCTGTCGCCCACGCAGTTCGGGCTGATCGGGGGCAGCCTCAACTGGCTGTTCTCGATCTCCGCCGTGCTCGGCGGCCTCGCGGCCAATCGCGCGTCGACAAAATGGCTGTTGCTGCTGATGGCCGGCGCATGGACCGCGCTGCAATTGCCGATGCTGGTTGCCGGCTCGATCTGGAGCGTGATCGCGTGCCGCGTCCTGCTCGGCGCGGGCGAGGGGCCTGCGTCGCCGGTTGCCGTGCATGCGCTCTACAAGTGGTTTCCCGACGCAAAGCGCAACCTGCCCGTCGCGGTACTTCACCAGGGCAGTGCGCTCGGCCTGCTGGTGGCTGGCCTGAGCATTCCGGCTATTACCGCGCATTGGGGTTGGCGAGCCAATTTTCTGGTGCTGTCCGCACTTGGCGGCCTCTGGTGCGTCGCGTGGCTCGTATTCGGCGCCGAAGGGAAACTGTCGAGTCCGGTGCGATCGGACCACACCGCGCGTGTTCCGTACGCGCTGCTGCTGACGGACCGAACGGTCCTGGGCGTTTTCGCAGGGCATTTCGCTGCCAACTGGATTCTCGCGATGACGCTCACCTGGACGCCGACCTGGCTGCAGCTTGGGATGGGTTACGCACCGCAAACGGCGGGCAGAATGTTCGCGTTGTTCGTGGCGATCACCGCGCCGCTGAGCCTGGGCCTGGCCTGGCTGTCCCAGCGCCTGCTGACGCGTGGCGTACCGTCGCGGGTTGGGCGCGGCGGCTTCCTGACGGTGACGCTCATCGTGGCGGGAGCACTGCTTGCCTCACTGGCGTGGCCGGGTCTCCCGCCGATGCTCAGGTTTGTCTTGCTGACGCTCGGCAGCGGCATGACGCTTGTGACGTACTCGATTGGGCCGGCCATGCTCGGCGAAGTGACGCCCGATTCACAGCGGGGTGGCATTCTCGCGCTAAGCAACGGTTTTTCGTCACTCGCCGGACTCGCCGCGCCGATCGTGACCGGCTTGCTGATCGAGGGCGCCGGCCGATCGACTGCGGTTGGGTTCGAAGAGGCGAGCGTCGCGAGCGGCGTGGTGCTGCTGGGATGCGGCGTGCTGTGCGCTTTCTGCCTCGACCCGCAGCGCTCGCTACGCCGCCTCGCCCTCGGCACGACACGTGCGCCGGGGGAACTCAACCCTGGTTGAACGGGGCTGACGGCACCGCCAAGACGGTTTATTGTCGCGTACTTCGGGATACGTGGCAGTTTTATGTTTTATTAGTTATCCATATGAATATACATAAAATAATCAAGGAGACGTATGAAGAAGGTCTTGTATGTGACGCTCATGAGCGTGCTTTCTGGTGCAGCCTACGCGCAATCGAGCGTCACGCTGTATGGCGACATTGGCGGAGGCGTCCGATGGACGAACGGCGCCAAGGGCGGTAGCGTCGTGGGCTACAACAACAATATCATCGCCGGCAACCAGTTTGGCTTCACCGGCAAAGAGGACCTGGGCAACGGTCTCAAGGCGATCTTCAAGCTCGAGAGCGCATTCAGCAGCGGCACGGGCGCGGTAAAGACCTCGGGTACGCTGTTTTCTCAGGCGGCCTTTGTCGGTTTGACCGGTGATTTCGGGCGTTTGACATTCGGCAGGCAACTGAACGCCAACGAAGACTTTGGCATTCTCATCGACCCTGCGGGCGGGCGAGGGCAGTCCATCGCAATCGAACCCGGCGTGGTGTACAGCGCGAACTATTTCACGCTCGATTCGCGCTTCAATAACACCATCAAGTACCTCGGGCAGGTCGGCGGATTCCGCTTCGGCGCCAGCTATTCGCCGGGCGGCGTGGCCGGCAATACGCGCGCCGGTACGAACTTCTCCGGTGCCGCCATGTATCAATGGGGACCCGCGCTTGGCGGCGTGTCCTATCAGAAGACCTACAACGCCGCCGCGACGCAGTGGGCGCAAACGTTCCAGACAGGCGGCACGCTGCAGATTGGGCCGGCGCGTCTTTACCTGAACTATGCCGACCTCACGGTCACCGGCACGACTTCGAGTGCGCCCCGGCGTCGTGACAAGATTCCAGGCGGCGGCATGGTGTGGGTGGTCACGCCGTCATTCCAGGTCACGGCCGCTTTCATCGACGACATCGCCAGCGATCTCGGCAACGTTCAGTCTGCCAGCGGCCACAAGATCACGACTTTTGCGATCACCGAATATTTCCTTTCGAAGCAGACCGAGCTCTATGCGGAGGTGGATCGCAACGGCTTCTCGGGCGCCTATCGCTATGACCCTGCCAACATCACGGCTCTTGGTCTCAACCCCGGCGGCCACGGATTGACCGGGGTTTCAGTCGGCCTGATGACCCGCTTCTAGGCATTCGCGGCGACGTGATGAGCGTTCAAATTCTCTACCTGTTTATATTGACCGAAGGATTGGCATGATTAACCCGCACCCAAGCCTGCAAGCCCTGTTTGCCGCGGCGCTTATCGCATTCGCTGGCAATGCCATGGCGCAGCCCACGCCCGCTCCGGCAGAAGAGGCGTCGTTCTCCCGCGCCTCTGCCGTCGCCGCCATGAAGGCGTCGAAGGCTGCGGACAGGAAACTTGCCCACCGCGTGGCGACCGCACTCGAAAGGACCCGTGGACTGAACGCAGCCCGCATTCTCGTCAAGGTTCGCGACGGGCATGTCACGCTAAACGGTTCGGTAACCGATAACGAGCAGGTCTCGTTGGCCGCCGATGCCGCAAGGCAAGTCGACGGCGTCAAGGCTGTGGAGAATTTCGTCCGCGTTTCCGGGCCGTCGCTCTAATGGCTTTGAAAAACCTCGTATTGTGCTGCGTCGAGCCTTGCTGCTGCGAAGGCGATAATGACAATGATGAATCTGGAAGACCGTTCACCAAGAGAAAACGTATGAACATCAGCAAACTTTCGTCGGCTTCGACAATCCGCTTGCGCGTCGCCGTGTCCGCGATGCTCATCGGCACAGCATTGCCGACAGCCGCGCATGCGCAAATGGCCGCGCCCGTCACGGATCCCGTTGAACTCGGCGTCATGCAAGGTTTTCCTCCGCCGACGGACAAGCTGGTAACGAAGGTGAACTCCTTGCGATTTCCCAACCTTGGGTGGGCGCTGCGCAACACGCGCATGATGATGCCGACGGCCAATGTCGAGCATGCGCGTGTGCCGATGCCTTTGCCAGTAGCGTCTACGCTCGATCCTGACAAAGTGCAGTTCACCGTGGATGGAACGACGTTGAGTCTCAGCGATTATCTGCGGCGAACCTATACCGATGGTTTCATTGTCATTCACGATGGGAAGATCGTTTACGAGGGCTATTTCAACTCCTATACGCCGCATCAGACTCACGCATGGGCCTCCATGACCAAATCGGTGACGGGACTGATTGCCGCGCAATTGATCGACGAGGGGAAGCTCAACCCGGAAGCGAAGCTATCCGCGTACGTACCTGAATTGGCGGGCACCCCATTTGGGGATGCCACCGTGCAGCAGAACCTCGACATGGAGGTGCCGGTCAGTTATCCGGCAGATCTACCACCGGATCTTGGCCTCTTCGGCGCCGTGGGATTCATCCCCCGCCGCAGCAATGCACCGGACAGCATCTACGATTTTCTGAAGGTGACACACCCAACGCCGAATGCGACCGCGGGTGCGATGTGGTACTACCAGAATGGCTCGCCGGAAGCGCTCGCCTGGGCGCTCCGGCGCATTACCGGTTTATCGTGGAGCGAAATGGTATCGCGCTCGATATGGCAAAAGATCGCTGAAGATGACGGTGACGTGGTCGTGGATCGCAAGGGGACGGAAATGGCAAGCGGCGGCTTCAATACGACGCTACGCGACGCCGCACGCTTCGGTGAATTGATGCGTAAGGGATCCGCCGGCGCTGCAACGCTGTTCCCGGTTTCGTCAATTCATCTTGCCTTAAAACCCACTGACAACGCTGGCGCCTTCGCGAAGGGCAATCTTGCCGCAGGACGGCCCGGCTATTCCTATCACGACTATTGGTACCAGGTGAACGACGGTGACAGGTCATTCGCGGCCGGCGGCCGATTTGGCCAATCGATTCTGGTGAATCCCAAAGCCGGCCTCACGATCGTCAAGTTTTCATCCTATCCCGATCAGGCCACGCGCCCGACGAGCGCAGCAGCAGGAAAAGCCATTCCGCGCGAGTCGCTTGCAACTGCCAGCGCTCTGGACGAGGCTGCGCGCGCAATCAAAGCCGCTATTAGATGAGGAACCGTAAGTCTCAACGACCGCGAAGACGGGGAAATTGCCGACAGACTACTTCGTTGCGGGGGGCATCGCGAGGCGAATGTCTGAATCGCACTCGGATTTGGACGTTCGGAGATGCGGGGACGAGAGTCCCGGTTGGGTCGGCGGACTGATATGACTTTCCGTGTCAATCGGGATCGGTTTTCGTCGCTTTCGTTCCATAGGCGCGAGAATTTCCTGAGGGCGGCGTAGCAGTAAGTCTCGACGGTGGATCGCA
>NZ_CAJNAT010000061.1 GCF_905220705.1 Paraburkholderia domus | reverse complement strand
ACTAAGCGCCGCGCAGGAAAAAAAACCCTCATTCCATCCCTAATCTAGCCCGGATAGCCGGCAACATATACTCCACTGCCGCGCGCCCCTCCTCAATCGCCGGCCCGGCGCGATGAAAATCAAAAATCCCCATCCCGCCCAGCCGCGGCTGAATCAGAATATCCGCCGGTTCGCCGGCCAGGCGACTACGCGAAATCCGCACCTGCATGATGTCGATACTCTGTGCGATCGAACTCAGCATCGACGGCACGCGCGTACTCGGCGCCGGCGGCACACGCACATCATCGGAAGCACGCCCTTCTGCAGGTGCAAGCCAGCGCGGCCAAGGCTTGCCGTTGCGACGCAGCGCGACCGGCTGCGGCGCATCCGGATCGAGTGCCGGCGTCTCGACCGCCGCACCGCCGAAATCGCGGCCATTCAGAATATCGTTGTTCAGATCGACCGCGATCACGCAGTCCGCCCGCATGCCGCGCGCCACCGAAACCGGCACCGGATTGCTCAAGCCGCCATCCACCAGCCACACACCGTTGTGAAACACCGGCGTGAAAATCCCGGGAATCGCAATCGAGGCGCGCACCGCGTCGACCACGCTGCCGTCCTGCAACCAGCTCTCGCGGCCCGAATCGAGTTCGGTGGCCACCGCCGCGAACGGTATGTTCAACTGCGCGATCGAGCGGCCGTTGAATTTGTCGGCGAAAATCTGAATCACCTTGCGCCCGCCAAGCAAGCCGCCCGAGAAACGCAAATCGAGCAGCCGCACCACCGTCTGCCAGGTGAGCCTCGAGACCCACTCCTCCAGCCAGTCAAGGTCGCCGTTCGCGTAGATCGCGCCAACCAGCGCGCCGATCGATGTGCCGCACACCACGTCCGGCTTGATGCCCGCATCGTGCAACGCGCGAATCGCGCCAATATGCGCCCAGCCGCGTGCAGCGCCCCCACCCAACACCAGCCCGATACGGCTGTACTGCCGTCGACGTATCATGTGTTCCCCGCTTTCTATCGGCTATCGCCCTCGTATCACGTCCGAGCGCGATGTCGTGTACACCTTCTGATATTGATCGAAGTGCACGTTGAAAATGCCTTCTTCAGTCACCCCGCCCTCGCGCCACTTCCAGCTCCACACGGTTTCCGGCTTGAGCGGAAACACGGCAATCTGGCCGGGCTTGCCGAGCAGGCGGCGCACCTCGTCCTCGGTCATGCCGATGCGAATCTTCCCGAAGTTGTCGGCGGTCAGCACCTGCGTGATCGCTTGCAATTTGCCGTCACGGTCGATGTCGACCATGTACGTGTTCAACCCTTGCGGGCCGCGCGGATATTCGAAACGCTTCGAACCGTCGGTAAACGTGCGCTCGGTTTCCGGCTTGCCCATCTGATCGCGGATCTGCGCCTCGGTCGTGACGCCCGGCGTCATATTCTTGAGCAACAACGCATCCGGCTTGACGGCGTTGAAGAGTTCCTTGAGTTTTTGCACGGCGCGGTCGCTCTGTTGGTCGTCGCAACCGGTCAGCGCAACGCACGCGACCAGCATGGCGACAGTAAGCAATTTAAGGCTCACAGCGAGTTTCCTGTCCGGACGCGAAGCGGCAATTCGCCCGCATCCCGTTGTGTAGGGTGTACTACAGGATAACCTCGCACGGAAAAAACCGCGAGCGAGGCCGGCAACGCGGCAGTGGGCCTTCATGCAGAGTGGTTTGCGGCGGCATGCGATTGCGCAACGAGGTCGCGGAAAGACTGTGAAAAACCGCGGGAAAAAGCACAGGGTCCGGCAAAACGCGCCGCAACAGGCACGGCAAACGGGTGGCAAGTTCGCAGCGAAACCCGCGAAAGCGGGCGCCACAAGCAAAAAGGCGGCGCTATGCAAAGCGCCGCCAGTATCGGTCGATACGATCAACCGGGAAAGTACCGGGAAAATAATGGCGGCCGGACAGCCGCCTGAAGCGAAGCATCGCGGACGACGCGCAGCGGTCCGGTTCCGGGCGAAGCGGTGAGAGACCTTGGCCTCTGACCTTGCGCCATCGCCGGAATGGCAGACCGCTGCTTGTTTGGCCGCCCTGGTCCCTCGATAAGCCTTTCAAGTGCAGCTAATCTAAACGGATTAGCGGATTTAGACGAGTGCGCGTTTACACCGAATGGGCAGAGGATTTGCCGTTTGCGGCGCCAGCGCTGCAAACGGCTCCCGCTACCCCTCTCACGCGCCAACAAACGAAGCAAAACCCGCGCGCCCCGCCCCCTGCAGCACCGAATCGTTCTGCGGCGTATGAATCCGCGCACACAGCACATCGCGATAGTGGCGCTCGAGCGGATTGTCACGCGCAAGGCCGGGATTGCCGCTCGCCTCAACCGCCAGTTGCACCGCTTCGATTGCCTGGCTCGTCACCGTGTATTTGACGAGCGGCGCTTCGTCGAGTGTCACGTGTTCGGCGTGCGCGCTTGCGTCCAGCAACACGCGGTTGCTGAACAACAGCGCGTCGATGCGGCCCAGCGTCTGCTGAAACGCGGGCAGGCTCGCGAGCGGCGCGCCGAGATTGCCGGGCTTGCGTTCGGCGGCCCATTGCGCGAACCAGTCGCGCGCGGCCCGCGCGACGCCGTCATACACCGCCGACAACAACACGCTCATCCACGCGAAACCGGGCGCATCGAGCCCGGCACCCGGCGCACCGGGCAGATGGACGTCAACCGCATGCGTGGCCGGCACGAACACGTTGTCGAACACGAGTTCATGACTGCCCGTGGCGCGCATGCCGAGATGATTCCACTCGCCGCCGACCCTCACGCCGGGCGTGTCCCGATGCACCAGCCACACGCCGACGCGCGGCGGGGTTTCGTCGCTACGCGCCCACACCGCGAGCCAGGTGAGGCCGGGGCTGCCGGTCGAGTACAGCTTGCTGCCGTCGATGATCCAGCCGTCGGCGCTGCGCTTCGCAATAGTCGACGGCAAACCGCCGCGTGCCGGGGTGCCGAGTTCAGGTTCAACGCGTAGCGAGTTGATCAGTGCGCCATCGCGCACCGCTTCACGCGCCACGCGTTCACGCAGTTCGACAGGCCAATGCGAATTGCCCTGCAAGCGATGATGAAACAGGTATTGCATCACCAGCACCAGTGCCGTGGACGGCTCGCCGCGCGCCACCGCGCGCACCACTTTCAAGGCTTGCGGCAAGCTCGCGCCCGCACCGCCGAGCGAGGACGGCACCGTCAACGAAAGCAGATCGAACTCATGCAGGCGCGCCAGATTGGCATGCGGAAACTTCGCCGTGCGGTCGTAGTGAGCCGCGCTTGCAGCGAACTCGCTGGTCAGTTGAGCGAGCAGCGCGTCGAATTCATCGCTGTCGAGCGGTGGATGACGGCGCGTCACCGCGCTTTCGGCAATCGGGGCGTTCATACAGGGATTCCGGCAAGCCGCTTCAAGAATCAAGGATCAAGGCAAAGGGAAGCTGCGATCGAAGCTCGTGCGCACGTCGAGATGTGCACGAATAACGTTGGCGGCTTCGTAGGTATCGGCGGTCCGCTGCTGCGCGGCGACGACGCTGTCGTCGATCGCCACGGGATGCACCTGGCCGCGCTGATAGACGGTTTTCAGCACATCGGTTGGCAGGCCTGTGACTTTTGATTGCATCGCCGCGACTTCGTCAGGATGCGAAAGCGCCCAACGCTGGCCGATCGCCACGCGTCGCAGGAAGTCGGCAAGTTGCACGCGCTTGTCCGCGATCGCGCGTTCGGTCGCGACCTGATAGCTGAGTCCTTCGGACAAGCCGACGCCGTTGGCGATGATGCGGTCGTGATCGCGCGCCTCGCCGAGGGCGGTGTACGGGTCCCACACCGACCATGCATCGACGCTGCCTGACGCGAGCGCCGCCTTCGCATCGGCGGGTGCAAGGAACACGAACGTGACATCGCTAACCGGCACGCCGGCCTTCTTCAGCGCGGCGAGCGCGAGATAGTGGCCGATCGAACCGCGCGTCGTGGCGATGCGCTTGCCCTTCAGGCTCGCTGCATCGTTCAACGGCGAATGCGCGCCGACGACGATCGCCAGATCCAGCGGATTCGACCGGGTTGCCGCGACGGCGCGTGCCCGAGCACCGGCAGCGAGCGCGAACACCAGCGGGGCATCGCCCAAGCCGCCGACATCCACGGCACCGGCATTCAGCGCTTCGCCGAGCGGCTGCGCGGCTGGAAAATTGAACCACTCGATCTTGTACGGCAGATCTTTCAGCTGACCGGACGCTTCGAGAATGCCACGCGTTTGCAAGGACTGGTCGCCGACTTTGAGCACGGGTAGATCCGCTGCATGGGACTGCGTTGCGCAAACCGTCGCGCACAGTGCGAGCATTACCGCACCGAGTGGTTTGAGCAACGCACGTTGCAACACGAATGAGTTGGAGAAAGAAGAATGGGGAGTCGTCATAGCGGCAATTACGTCATGGCATCCAGGTGATGTGCTATCGACGATAAGGCACGCATCTGTATAAGACAAACGCATTATTCTGCTAAGCAAATATGCGAATTTTCTTGAACGGCGAGGCATGCGTGCACGTCGACACGGGTATCATCGAACGCACGAATCTTGCACTCTGTACCGCACTCATCGAGTCTTGAGCCGCGCGCTGACTTTGTCTGCTTCGGCTGATTCATCCGCTTCGTCTGCCTCGCGCCAACCCGCACCTCAGATCACACGGAAACCGTGCGTACCGTCGCGCCCAAGTTGAGCAACGAGGCCGTACTCCCACTCCAGATACGCGTTCATCGCTTCGCGTGCGTTATCGGTTCCCTCATACGGGCGACGATAACGATCGATGCGTGGCGATGCCAGACGCGTCTCACCGCTTTCTACGGCCAGGCCCGCTTCGATCCACGCGCTCGTGCCGCCGCTTAACACCTGCACCGGCTTACCCGTCAATGCCGCCAACTCAGGCGCCGCGAAGCGCGCAAGAAGACTGCTGCCGCAGGTCACGACATAACGTTGCGCATCCGGCAGCTTGCGCAACGCTTGATCGAGTTGCGCACGAATCGCGAACCACGCGCCCGGAATATGGTGCTTCACATAGTTTGCGCTGGCCGTGAAATCCAGCGCGACAGTGCCGGGCGATTGCAGGAGAGCAACCAGCCCGGCCGGCGTGATTTCATCGACCGCAGGCGGCGTGAGCGCATGGCGCGCGGCGGGTGCCGCGCCTTTTTCGCTGAAGTCGGCGTTACCCAGGCCGTCCACCACGTAGACGTCGACGTTCATCTGCGCGAGCCACGACGCGGTCATGTTCGCGCGCACGCCGTCGTTGTCGGCGAGGATCACGCGCGCGCCGCGCACCGGCGCGAACATGTCGGTCTCCTGCACGAGTTGGCCGCCTGGCGCGTTGCGAAAACCGGGCACATGGCCCGCTTCGTATTCTTCCGACGTACGCACGTCGAAACGATAGACCGTGCGTACCGCTTCGTCGGCCCAGCGACGCGCTTCGTCGCGCGAGGTGCGGCCCACCTTCGCACGATCCGCCACTTCACGCGCGGAATCGGCGGCGGCGAGGCGAAGTATGTCGTCGGCAATCGGATCGAAGCGGCGCGAGCTGCCGTGCGCGAGCGCCTGACCGGCAAGCGTCCAGCCGATGGTGCCGTTGCGCAGCGCCGCAACCGGATTCGGCACGCCGGCGTTGATCAGCGACTGCGCGCCGATGATACTGCGCGTACGTCCCGCGCAATTGACGATGATCCGTGTGGCGGGATTCGGCGCGATCTGCCGCGCGCGCAGCACCAGTTCCGCGCCTGGCACGCTGATGCTGCCGGGAATATTCATGGTCCGGTATTCGTCGAAGCGGCGTGCGTCGAGCACCACCACATCGGCTTCGTGATCGAGCAGCGCAAGCACCTGCGGTGCTCCGAGAGACGGCGTATGGCGCGCGCTTTCGACCAGTTCGCCGAATGCCTTGCTCGGCACGTTGACGTCCTGGAACAGCTCACCGCCCGCCTCGCGCCAGCCTTGCAAACCACCGTCGAGCAGCGCGACATCGGTATAGCCCAGCTCGCTCAGACGGTACGCGGCGCGCTCGGCAAGTCCTTCGCCGTTGTCGAACACAACCACCGGCACGTCACGGCGCGGCAAGCGCACAGGCGCTTCCAGTTCGAGACGCGACAGCGACAGATTGGCAGCAAACAGCGGATGACTGCGCGCGTGCGGATCCTCCTCGCGCACATCCACGAGCGCGATTTCCTCGCGCTCGAGCAGTGCGCGGCGCACGTCTTTGAATGATCGGATACGGAACTCTTTAGCGAAACTCATGAGATCGGGGACTCCTTCGAGACATTCCAGATATTCGGCAACACGTCGTTCGAGTAACCGGAGATAAAGGTCTTGCGGCCGCCGCCGGCCGGATAGACGGAACGCGTCACCGCGCCGATATTTCCACCGTACACGTGAATGCTGATCGACGTACGATCATGAAAAGCATTACTCACGCGATGGATATCGCCGACGCGTGGCGACACGGCATCCACCGCGCCCATGTCGAGGCGCTTTGCCGCGCCTTCCTCCTCCAGCGCGCCGCCTGGCGTGACGCGATAAGCCTGAGCAATTTCCGCACCACGCAATACGCCGATCAAACCCCATACGGTGTGATCGTGCACCGGTGTCGACTGCCCCGGCCCCCACACAAAACTGACGATTGAAAAACGCTGCCGCGCATCCGCGTGCAACAGGAATTGCTGATAGTGCTCAGGGTCGGGCTGCGCGAAGGCGTCGGGCAACCAGTCGTCGTGGGCGATCAGCTCACGCAGCGCCGCACCGCCGGCTTCGAGCAGATGCGCTTCGGCCACCTGCTCGTCGACGAGCGACGCAATCCGGGCAACGAACGCGCGCAGCCGGTCCGGTCTCAAAGCTTGAGTCATCGAATGTTCAGAATGTGGGTTGACTTGAATCGGTCACGCACCGTGGGCGAGCGCGGCGTTGAAGGTGTCGGTCCATAACGGTGCGACGTCGACGTGCCGGTCGATCACCGCGGCACGCGCGAACGTATCGGCGACCTGCTGCTCGCTCGCGATATCCGCCGCCGTGATCCCGGTGACGCGGCGCGCCTGGCTCTGGTTGCGATACAACGAGCGGATCGCCTCCTCCGGCACGCGCAACTCCGTGGACAATACCTTCGCGTACGCATCCTGATGCTGGCCGAACCACGTGCAGGCGCGTTGCAGCCGCACCAGCAGATCCGCGGATGCAGCCCGCCGTTGCGGGTCGGCGAGCACCGATGGATGACCGTAGTAAAGATAATTGCCGGACAGATAGCCGTTGGCGTTTTTCAGCACACGCGCCCCTGCTTGCGAGATCGCGAGCGGCACGTTGTAACCGTAGATCGCCCAGGCGTCGAGCGAACCGGCGTTGAACGCGGCGAAGCCGTCGCGCGGCGCAAGCGAGGTGGCCTGAATATCGTTGAACGATAGCCCTGCCTCTTCGAGCATGCGCAGCAGGTAGTAATGCGTCGTGGTGGCGCGCAGATAGCCGACGCGTTTGCCCTTCAGATCGGCGATCGAGCGGATCGTCGAGCCCTTCGGGACTAGTACGACCTGATTGTTGACATCGTCCTTGTAGACGGCGATCACGCGCACCTGAGCGTTCTGCAGGCGCGCGAAGATCGGTGGGATCTCGCTGCCCGAGGCGATATCGAGCGAGCCGCCGTTCATCGCCTCGACCATCGCATTGCCGGATTGGAACTCGGACCAGTCGATGGTGTACGGCGTATCTGCGAGGCCCGCGGTTTTCAGGAGCGTTGCGTCGCCGCCTTTGTAGGTTGCGACGCGCAAACGGACTTTGCTGAAATCCACGTGCGGATCGGTTTTCTCACTCGCTGCCGGGGTAGCTGCAGCGGCGGTGGTCGAAATCAGGCCTGTGCCTGCTGCGCCAAGCAACGCGGCTGCAGGCAGCGCGGACATGAGCCGGCGGCGCCGGAGCGAAACCGGCGAATCGAAACGTTGGGTCATCTTATGGAGCGCTCAGGTAAGGACGTCAGGCTCGGCTTCGACCAGCCCTTCCAGCAGGCTCTGGAACGCGAACAGCGCGCCGCCCGCGCGGCCTACCTGTTCGTGCGTGAGTGCGGCGACGTCGTGCGGGATAGTTTGTGGCGTGCCCGCAGCCTCGGCGAGCAATTGCGCATGGCAGGCGTTGTCGAGCGCGATATACCACCAGGCCGCCGCCTCGACGCTCGGCCCCGCCGTGAGGATGCCGTGATTCTTCAGGATTACCGCCTTTCGTTCGCCCAGCGCCGCAGCGATGCGCGCGCCTTCGTCCGTATCGAGCACGACGCCGCGGAAGTCGTCGAACAACGTGTGGTCCTGATAGAACGCGCATGAGTCCTGCGTCAGCGGATCGAGCGTGCGGCCGAGCGTCGACCATGCTTTACCGTAGAGCGAATGCGTGTGGGCGGCGGCGATCACATCGGGGCGCGCTTCGTGAATCGCCGCGTGAATCGCGAAGGCGGCCTGATTCACCGGCCCCTCGCCGATCACGATCTCCCCTTGCGCATTCACTAGCAGCAGATCGGACACGCGAATGCGGCTGAAATGCTTGCCGAACGGATTGACCCAGAAGTGATCGGGCCATTCCGGATCGCGCGCGGTGATATGGCCGGCGAGACCCTGATCGAAACCATAACGGGCGAACAGGCGAAACGCCACGGCGAGCCGTTCCTGCCGATAGCGCCGTTCAGCCGCGATACTGTCGCGCGGCGGGACGTCATCGAACCAGAATTTACGGAGCGGCGCTTGACGCTGGAGTGGCGGCGTATCCGCGGTGGTTTGCGGCGTGAGAACACTTTGTAGCGCCGGGGTATTTTGCAGCGCGCGGGCACTGTGCGGCACTGGGGTATTTTGCAGCGCGCTGGCATTTTGCGGCGTCGGCGTATTTTTCAGCGCACTGGCATTTTGCGGCCTCGGGGTGTTTTGCAGCGCGGCGGACAGATCGGTCATCGTGGCTCCGTTCAGGCGGCCACGCGTTCGACGCGCGCAATCCGTTCACGGGTGGCGGGGATCAGTTCACGCCCGTAGTCGATTGCGTCTTCGAGCGGATCGAAGCCACGCACGAGGAAGGTCGAGACGCCGAGCGCGTAGTACTCGGCTAGCGTTTCGGCGACCTGTTCCGGCGTACCGACCAGCGCGGTCGAATTCGAGCGCCCGCCGATTTCCTTGGCGACACCTGTCCACAGACGTTCATCGACGCGATCCGATTCACCGGATGCCGCGAGCAACCGCCGCGCGCCTTCGCTTTGCGCCGGGCCGCCGACGCCGAGTCCTTGCGCCGCACGCAGCCGCCTCGTTTCTTCAAGGATGTGCTCCGCACGCTCCCATGCGGCCGCTTCGGTCGCAGCAAGAATGGGTCGGAACGACACCGAGAAGCGCACCGTACGGCCGTGTTTGGCGGCTTCCGCGCGCACACGGGCGACCTGTTCGCGCACTTGCGCCTTCGATTCGCCCCATAGTGCATAGACGTCCGCATGACGTCCGGCGATTTCGAGTGCGGGCGCCGACGCGCCGCCGAAGTACACGGGGATATGCGGTTGCTGCACCGGTTTCACTTCGGAGAAGCCTTGTTCGAAGCGGTAGTACTGACCGTTGTGATCGAAGGGTTTCGCTTCGGTCCAGATGCGGCGCAGGATGTGCAGGTACTCGTCGGTACGGGCATAGCGCTCGTCATGCGACAGGTAATCGCCGTCGCGGCGTTGTTCGGCGTCGTCGCCACCGGAGATGATGTGGACTGCGAGACGTCCACCGGAATAGTGATCGAGTGTTGCCAGTTGGCGCGCGGCGAGCGTGGGCGCGACGAAGCCCGGACGATGGGCGAGCATGAAGTGCACTTTGTTTGTGACGCTGGCCGCGTGGGCGACGGTGAGGAGCGCATCGGGGCTTGTTGAATGATGCGGTACGAGGATGCGGTCGAAGCCGGCTGCTTCGTGTGCTTGGGCGAATTGCTCCACGTAGCCGATGTCGACGACAGGACCTTGCGGTGCGTGGGTTTCAGACACCTTGCGGGTCTGGATCATGCCGATGAATTCGATAGACACGGTGGTGTCTCCCAGGGTGGTTTTTTTGCCCGGCGGGGCGGTGGCTTTCTTGGCTGGATGCGTTGCTCGGTTCGAGGGGCTTAAGGTAGCAGTGCTACATGCGGTTGTTAAATATTGATCGGACATATCTATATCGGGTTTGCATGTAACGGAAGGGGTTTTGGCTACGCCGTGCTTGTTC
>NZ_CAJNAT010000060.1 GCF_905220705.1 Paraburkholderia domus | reverse complement strand
GGCATGCACCATTGCCGTGTCGGTCATTGCGGCGCTGCCGTTCACCGGTATACCGCATCTCCGTTTCTCCGCCAACGCCGAGCCCGACGCGGGATTGGAATGCTTCCAAGGCGCTCTTTTAGCCGCCCTGCCGCGCCGCCTCTGCAACGGCCCCATGCCGCTTGTGCCCGCAATGCCCACGCCGTGACGAAACAACCATCATAATGTCGTCATTCAGAGCCTGAAATCCGCGCCAATGACCGATACCACCGCAAACAACATTCAGTCGCCCCGCCTGACCAGCCTGTCGCACGGCGGAGGCTGCGGCTGCAAGATCGCCCCCGGCCTGCTTGCCGATCTGCTCAAGCGCAGTGCGCCTTTGCCGTTCTTTCCCGACCTGCTGGTCGGCAACGATACCGCCGACGACGCTGCCGTCTACCGGCTCAACGACGAGCAGGCGATTGTCGCCACGACCGACTTCTTCATGCCGATCGTCGACGACCCGTTCGACTTTGGCCGCATCGCCGCAACCAATGCGCTGTCCGACGTGTACGCCATGGGCGGCAAGCCGATCATGGCGCTGGCGATCGTCGGCATGCCGATCAATGTGCTGCCGCACGACGTGATCGCGGCGGTGCTGAAGGGCGGCGAGTCTCTCTGCGCCGAAGCCGGCATTCCCCTCGCCGGCGGCCATTCGATCGATTCGGTAGAGCCCATTTACGGCCTCGTTGCCATCGGCGTGGTCGATCCGCGGCGTGTCAAACGCAATGCTGGCGCGCAAGCGGGCGACGTGCTGATCCTCGGCAAGCCGCTAGGCGTGGGCGTGCTGTCCGCGGCATTGAAAAAAGACCGGCTCGATTCAAACGGCTATGCCGCGATGATCGCGGCCACGACCAAGCTCAACCGGCCGGGCGCAGAACTGGCCAAGCTCGATGGCGTGCATGCCCTCACGGACATCACCGGTTTTGGCCTGCTGGGCCATACGCTGGAATTGGCACGCGGGTCGAATCTGACTGCCCGCGTGCGCTACGCGGATTTGCCGTGGCTGCCTGATGTGGTCAGCTTCGCAGAGGCCGGCATCTTTACCGGTGCTTCGGGGCGCAACTGGGACGCTTACGGCAAAGACGTCATCCTGCCGGCCTCATTGCCGCCGACTGCCCGCACCCTGCTCACCGATCCGCAAACCTCGGGCGGTCTGCTGGTTTCGTGCGCGCCGGAAGCGGTCGACGAGGTGCTCGCCCTGTTCCGCGCCGACGGCTTCGGCGAGGCGCGCGTGATCGGCGAAATGGTCGGCGGAGAACGGCGGGTCGAAGTTATCTGAGGCGCGGGCGGGGTTGCTGGACGAGGCGAGGAGCCGTAGTTCCGGAAGCAGGGCTAAACGGCCCGTCAGCCGGTATTGACGGCGCATGCGATAATTTCGCTCCTCCCGTCGGTCCGTTTCGTCCGTAACCCCTTGAAAAATCTACTAGTCAGCCTCGATCAAGCCAGTGATTTCGATGAAATCATCGATGTGCGCACGCCTCTCGAATTCGCCGAGGACCACATTCCCGGCGCGCTCAACGCGCCCGTGCTGAGCAACGAAGAGCGCGTTCTGGTCGGCACGACTTACAAGCAGGTCTCGGCGTTCGAAGGCACACGGATCGGCGCGGCGCTGGTTGCCCGCAACATCGCGCATCATCTGGAAACGACTTTCGCCGACCGGCCGCGCAACTGGCGGCCGCTGATCTATTGCTGGCGCGGCGGGAAACGTTCAGGTTCGGTCACGACACTCTTCAATATGATCGGCTGGCCGGCTCGTCAACTGGACGGCGGCTATAAAGGCTACCGGCGCGCAACGCTGGACATCCTCGAATCGTTGCCGAAGACGTTCCGCTACATCGCGCTGGTGGGCCCGACAGGCAGCGGCAAGACGCGCCTGCTCGAAGCGCTGAACCAGGCTGGCGCGCAGACGCTGGACCTCGAAGCACTGGCGGCCCATCGCGGCTCGTTGCTGGGCGCATTGGCGGGCGTTGCGCAACCGTCGCAAAAGCGCTTCGACACGCTACTGGTGACCGCCCTGCGCGGGTTCGACCCCAAGCGGCCGGTATTCGTCGAAGCAGAGAGCCGGCGGATCGGTTCGATTGCGCTGCCGCTTGCGCTTCTCGAAACGTTCCACCAGGGAGCCTGCGTCGAAGTGTTATCGAGCCACGAAGACCGCGCGGCGTTCCTGCTGCACGACTATGCGCATCTGTTCGACGATCCTGAATCGCTGAAAGCACAACTGCAGAAGATGATCGGCCTGCATAGCCGCGAACGTGTCACGGGCTGGCAACAGCTCGTCGATGAGAACAGGCGGGCCGAACTCGCTCGTGAGCTGATCGAACGGCACTATGATCCGGCGTATGCGCGCAGCAGCCATCAGCATTTCGTCCAGTTGCCGCGTGCGTTGCAAATGAATTTTCGGCCCAACGACGCCGATGTCGTTGAACAGGCAAAAGCACTGCTTGTCCAGTTCAACAACAGCACGCTCACTGTCATCTGATTAAAAACTAACGTCCAAGACCATTCATCATGCAATCAACCCTTCGGCAGCCCCGTGTCGCGCTTGGCTGGATCGTGTTTCTGCTGATCGCCGTCGTCGGCCTCTTCTACGTGAAGTGGTTCCCGTACTACAACCGGGCCTTCGTCGCCGCGAGCCAGCACTCCATTGGGAAGTCGATCTTGATGGGGACGTCGTCGAGCGCGCCGGCGGCCTCGTGGCAGGCAGCCATCGACTACGCGCTGGCCTACGGCAAGGCGATCTGGCAAGCGATGGTGCTGGGCCTTCTGCTGGGCTCGGCGGTGCAGGCACTGATTCCGCCGCAGTGGGTCGCGCGCGCGCTCGGCCGCAGCGACTTCAGCAGCGTCGTGAAGGGTGGCCTGATGTCGTTGCCGGGCATGATGTGCACGTGCTGCGCAGCACCGGTCGTGGCCGGCTTGCGTGCCCGTCAGGCGGCACCGGGAGCGGCGATCGCTTTCTGGCTGGGCAATACCGCTTTGAATCCCGCCACGCTGATCTTCATGGGCTTCGTGCTCGGCTGGCAATGGATGGGCTTGCGGCTCGCCCTGGGGCTCGTGATGGTGTTCGGACTCGGCTATCTGGTGAACCTCATGGTCACGCCGAAAGAAGCCGAGGCGTCGCGCGAAGCCATGGCGCAATTGGTCTCCAGCGACGATCCGGGCACCGCGTTCACACGCTGGGTGAAAATCCTCGGAACCATGACCCTGCGGCTGATTCCTGAATACATCGTGCTGGTACTGATTCTTGGCGCAGCGCGGGCATGGCTGTTTCCGCACATCGGACCCAGCATCGATAATAGTTTGCTGTGGATCGTCGCTTTGGCGATCGCCGGAACGTTGTTCGTGATTCCGACCGCGGGCGAAGTGCCGATCATTCAGGCCATGCTCTCCTTCGGCATGGCCGCCGGCCCGGCTGGCGCTTTGCTGATAACGCTGCCGCTGATCAGCGTGCCGTCGATGGCCATGCTCGGACGTTCGTTTCCGAAGCGTGTGCTGACCGTGGTGGCGCTGGCGGTAGTGATTTGTGGAGTGGTCAGCGGGTTGCTGGCTATAGCATTGGGGTTTTAAAGCATGAAACGCATTGCAGCATTCACGGCGACGAGCTGGTCGGCCGCTGCCCTTCTTTACTTCGGACAGCATTCGGTCGCCCTGATCGTCGTTAGCGGGGTCGTTGCGCTAGCCGGCTTCGATCTGCTCCGTCCCTGAGAAGATCGAAGCGGTTTACGTCGGACGAATCGTCGCCGACTCGAGCGTCATCCTGCGACGTGCGCCGATCAACGCGGCGAGCGCCGTGCCAATCCCCAATGCGAACAGGCACGCGGTCGGCACCAGCATCGGCGCGACATGGCTGTGCGCCACCTTGCCGACATAAGGCATCAGGTTCTGCCCAGCAAAGCCGCCTAGATTGCCGATCGCGTTAATCGCTGCCACGCTCGCCGCGGCTCTTGCGCCGGAGAAGAACCGCGGGGGCAGCGACCAGAAGCACGGATAGAGCAGCGGGATGCACGCCCCGCCCAGACACAGCGCGGCAAAGCGCAACGACGCGGTCGGCAAAACGAGGCTCGACGCGAAGCAAACGACGCCGACGCCAGCCACCACGCTCATCGCCTTCAACACAACGCGCTCACGCTTGAGCTTGCCGGGCAGCCACAGCAGAAGCAGTGTCGCGAGCGCCCACGGAATCATGTTCAACACACCGTTCAGGGACGACGACACGCCATCGCTTTTCAGCAATGTCGGCATCCAGTAGGTCACCCCGTACAACGACGTTGACATCAGCATGTACGTCATCGCGAACATAAGAACCCTCGGATCGAGCAATGCGCCCCAAGGCCGCGTCGCCTTGGCGTCATCCGACGCTTCCCGCTTGAGCGCGGCGATGACGACGTCCTTCTCCTGCCGCGAAAGAAACGGCGCGTCCTGCACCGAATTCGGCAAAAATTTGAGCGCGACGAACGCAATCAGAATGGCGGGAATGCCGGTGGCGATAAACACCCACTGCCAACCCGCGAAGCCCCACGTGCCACCCAGCGTCAGCAGAAGACCGCCGACCAGCGAGCCCAGCATGTTGGCGAGCGAACTGCCCAGCGTGAAGAACCCCAGCACTTTGGTGCGATAGCTTTGCGGGAACCACTGCGTGAGGTAGTAGATAACGCCAGGATAAAAACCAGCTTCGGCAACGCCCAGTGCGAAGCGAAAGGAATAGAAGACCGGCAGCGAGCGCGCGAATGCCATCAGCACCGTGACCACGCCCCAGGTCATCATGATGCGTGCGAGCCAGGTCCGCGCGCCGAAACGATGCAACGCCAGCGTGCTGGGCACCTCGAAGATGAGGTAGCCGATGAAGAACAACGAGGCCCCCAGCCCGTACGAAGCTTCCGTCATGCCGAGGGCGTGCACCATCTCCAGCTTGGCGAAACCAACGTTCTGGCGGTCGATAAACGAAATCAGAAACATGACGATCAGGAGCGGCATCAACCGCCACGCCATCTTCCTCATTACCTGCTGCTCAAATCCTGTCTGCGTAGACATGTCCGCTCCGGTTTTCTCGCCCGCCGCCATCGACACTCGCCTGGCGGCACGGCAGCCGCTACGTCGAGGAAAACGGCCAAATTGATATATTCATATATATGTTTATATGAATTGGCATCGGACACCATGAGGTGATACCCGAATAGGCGCGTACGGCCCAGCGGTCCTGGCGGCGCTGCGTTCAAAAAGCGCGGTAAGGTTGCGGCGCTCCAGCAAGCGCGGGATCAATCACGATGGATCCCGCGCAGCAGATCGAGCAAGGCCAGATACAGCGCGATCGATCACACAGCGGATCAGCCCTGCGGCATTCCAGCGTGTCGCCGACTCAGCGGATTTCCACCTGGTACTGAAACGTCGTGGCTGCGCCGCGCGTGCTGCGCCATTCGAACGGTGTGCCCGCAAAGTCTGACGCGACACGGTGGACCTGAATGACAGGGCTGCCGACCGCTACGTTGAGAAGCGAGGCATCGTCGGATGTGGCTTGTTCTACTTTTAGAATTTCCGTAGCGGACGCCACGATCTGCCGGCAA
Organism: Paraburkholderia domus; assembly: GCF_905220705.1. Lineage (GTDB taxonomy): Bacteria > Pseudomonadota > Gammaproteobacteria > Burkholderiales > Burkholderiaceae > Paraburkholderia > Paraburkholderia domus. The sequence continues at coordinate 8,015 of NZ_CAJNAT010000060.1, read as the reverse complement.
AGACGCTCGTACAACGGATACAGCAAGTCCTCGAAATCGCCGAGCGGCAAGGTGGCCAAGGGTTCGAAACGCGCGCGCGGCAACCAGATTTCTTCAGACAGAACCGCTTGGCCTTCGATCAAGCGCACACGCGACAGGTGAATTGCTTTTTCAGAGGCTTTCATCCGCAAAGTAGAGCGAATTTCTTCGCCAGGCTTCACGACTTCGCGCTTGAGCACGCGCGCTGTCGGCCGCACCGGCTTACCGTCGCGCGACTTGAAACGAAAGAAGCGAAACAGCGACGAATCGAAACGGGGCCGGCGGATGAATGTGCCCTTACCCTGGCTGCGCGTAAGCACGCCGTCGGCAACGAGCAGATCAATCGCCTTACGAACCGTTCCAGTGGAGACGTTATAGAACTGCCCCAACTCTGCCTCTGTGGCGATGGCTTCCTCCAGCGCCCATTCACCTGAGGCAATGCGGCCAACCAGGTCGTCACGCAATTGCTGATAACGGGGCAACCGATCATCCGGCTTGGTCACGAAAGGGGCCGCTTCCATAGTATTCATATAGTTGTTCAGAGGAGTAACTACTGTACAACATCACGTGCCGACAACGTGAGCAAGGGTTAATACTCAATGACTTTCCATAGCTTTACGACCACCATTCATACATTCATATATATGACTACATGAGTTGCGGAATGGAGACGGCTATGTTCACGTGGTACAAGCAGGGCACGCCCCTGGAACGCAACACCTTTTGGGGGTGCTTTGCGGGTTGGGGGCTCGACGCGCTCGACGTGCAGATGTTCACCCTGGCCATCCCCGCGATCATTGCCGCGTACGGCATCGACCATACGCAGGCCGGCGCGATCAGCAGCGTGACGTTGATATCTTCGGCACTCGGCGGCTGGATCGCAGGCGCGCTGTCGGACCGCATCGGGCGCGTCCGGACGTTGCAAATGACGATTCTCTGGTTCGCCGGCTTCACCTTTCTCTGCGCGTTCGCCCAAAACTTCCCGCAACTGCTGGTTCTCAAGGCGCTTCAGGGATTCGGATTCGGCGGCGAATGGGCAGCAGGTGCGGTACTGATGGCGGAAACCATTCGGACCGAACACCGCGGCAAGGCAATGGGTGCCGTGCAAAGCGCCTGGGCGGTGGGTTGGGGCGCGGCCGTGCTGGTGTATGCCGCGGCGTTCTCCTGGTTGCCGTCGGACACCGCATGGCGGGTGATGTTCGCCGTCGGCCTGGTGCCGGCCGGTCTTGTTCTATTCGTACGGCGCAATCTGAAGGAACCGGCACGCGTCGCGCCGGCAAGCGCCGCAGTCAAGATCCCGCTACTCGGGCAGATAACTCAGGTCTTCCAGCCGCGTGTGCTCCGGACCACCGTGATCGGCGCCGTGCTGGGCACCGGCGCCCACGGCGGGTACTACGCGATCATGACCTGGCTGCCCACCTTCCTTGCCAAAGAACGGCACCTGTCGGTTCTGAACACCGGCGGCTATCTGGCGGTTGTCATCGTGGCGTTCTGGTGCGGCTGCATGGCGAGCGCCTATCTGCTCGATCGCATTGGCCGCCGGCGCAATGTCGCCCTCTTCGCGTTCTGCTGCATCGTTACAGTTCTCGCGTACGTGATGCTGCCGCTGACCAACACGCAGATGCTCGTGCTGGGCTTCCCACTCGGCTTGTTCGCCGCGGGCATCCCAGCGAGCCTCGGCCCGCTTTTCAACGAACTGTATCCGGCCGACATGCGCGGCACAGGCGTCGGATTCTGCTACAACTTCGGACGGATCGCCTCGGCGGGCTTCCCTGTGCTCGTCGGCTATATGAGTCATTCGATGTCGCTCGGCATGGCAATCGGAATCGACGCGGCCATTGCTTACGGCCTCGCGATGATCGCTGTGTTGCTCCTTCCCGAGACGCGCGGCAAACGTCTGCGTGGCGTGGTCTCTGAGTCGGCGCCCGATGCCGTCGACAATGCGCGATTGACCCTGGACCAGCCGCGGAGTTGAACATGAGTGCGCCCACATCCCTCGCTCAATCCCACTCCTGTCGCGTGGACACTCACGCGCACGTTTTCCAGAGAGGCTTGCCGCTCACGGTTGGCCGACGCTACGCGCCTGGCTATGACGCAACACTCGACACCTATTTGCAACTGCTAAACGCGCACGACGTCGGGCGCGCGGTTCTGGTCCAGCCGAGCTTTCTCGGGACGGACAATCGCTACCTGCTACAAGCACTGTCCCGAGACACGCACCGCCTAAGGGGTGTAGCGGTGATCTCGCCCGATGTTTCCGAGGAAGAGCTGGCCGAGCTGCACGGTCGAGGCGTAACCGGCATACGGCTCAATCTGATCGAGCAGGCACTGCCGGATCTGGGAGCGAAATCATGGACGTTATTGCTCGAGCGATTGTCAAGACTGGGTTGGCACATCGAACTACATCGGCATGCGCAGGACCTGGCACCGATGCTCGACCGGCTGCTGGAAGCCGGCATACCCGTGGTCGTCGATCATTTTGGACGACCTGACCCTGAGAAAGGAATTCACGATTCCGGCTTCAAGACTTTGCTCGGTTATGGTGGAACCGGGCGCGTGTGGGTCAAGGTCTCGGGCGCCTACCGATGTGCTGCTCCCGGTTCTGGCTTTGTGCATGAGGCGACGATCCAGCTTGTCGAACATTTCGGTGCCGGGCGGCTGATGTGGGGAAGCGACTGGCCCCATACGCAGTACGAACAGGTGATGAACTACGGCCAGTCGTTATCGACGCTATTGGAACTCGGCCTGGACGCGGCCGTGGTCAACGCGATTCTATGCACAACCCCTGCGTCGTTCTATGGATTCGAACAGGAATCCGGGAACCGCTGCACGTCGACAAAGGCGGCGCTGCAACGCACTTCCTGAGCGAAGCGATAAGGCCAAAGTCCGCCCTGTTTATCGGCGACGCGGACTGCTTCTTCAGGCTAGTGACAGCACTGCGCAGTAGTCAGCCGCTCAATCAGCCAGCGCCCCGCGAATCGCGGCGAGCCACAACGCTACTGCATGCGCACCAGGGTCCGCGTAACCGAGCGCGCGATCGCCGACATAACTCGACCGACCTCGCCGCGGATGCATCGACGCAGTTTGCGCAGCGCCTTCAGTCGCTGCGTCGACCGCGGTTTTCAAAGCTGCGTCGAGCCCGCCTTCTGACTTTGAGAGCGCGGCTTCCAACGCATCGGCGGCAGGTTTCAGCGCATCGACCATCGTGCGATCGCCTGGATGCGCACCGCCTAACGCCATCAATCCGGCAACGCCCTCGCTGAACGCCACCGACCACGCCTTCGCCGACACCTCACCGGATCGTTCGAGCGCGACCGCGGCGCGCAACAACATCACCGCGTAAAGCGGACCCGAAGTACCGCCGACCACGCGCCGGATCGTTGCGGACAGGCTGCGCAACACCGCACCCGGCGCTGTTTCCGCAGGATAGGCATCGAGTTCATGAAGAATGCCGCGCGCCCCGCGCGACAGGCTGATACCGAGGTCGCCATCGCCGACGCGTTGATCCATGTCGGTCAAGGTCGGCTCGGCTTCGAGCAGGCACGCGCACACGGCTTCGATCACGTGACGCAAAGTCGCTTCTCGAGTGAGCGTCGCGCCGTTTGTACGATCCGGCGTGGCCGGCGCGGGCCGCACGGAAACCTGCGCGACGCGACCGCTCAACGCTGGCCATGCAGTAGTGTGCGCGGCGGCGTCGAGCCAGCCAAGCCGCTCATCGTCGACGCGCAGCAGTGTCAGCGAGACGCCCGCCATCTCGAGCGCGCTCAGGAACGTGCCGGCCCACGCCCGCTCCACCTGGATGCCGCGTGCCCCAAGGTAACGAAGCGCGGATCCGGCCACGATGCTCAATTCGCTCGATGGCGTGCCGCCGAGATTGTTCACCAGCAGCGCCACTCGCGCACCAGATTGCAACGATAAGTCGCCGACGATCTTCGCCAGCAGCGTATCGACGATCGCGTCGGCCGGTTCCATCGCGCCGCGCTCCACACCGGGTTCGCCGTGAATGCCGAGGCCCCATTCGATTTCGTCATCGGCCAACTCGAAACCCGGCTTGCCCGCCGCCGGCACCGTGCATGGCGTGAGCGCGACGCCCATCGTGCCGAGCGAAGCGGCCACGTCGCGCGCAATCTGCGCAACTTCGGCCAGCGGGCGTCCCGCTGCGGCCGCCGCGCCGGCAATCTTGTGAACCAGCACCGTCCCCGCGAGGCCACGACGGCCCGCATGGTCACCGCTCGCTGCCAGCGCGACGTCGTCGGCGACGATCACCATTTCTGCGGGGATACCCTCCGCACGTGCAATCTCGGCAGCGAGCCCGAAGTTGAAGCGATCGCCCGTGTAGTTCTTCACGATCAGCAGGGCACCCGCGGCGCCGGCAACTGCGCGGATCGCATCGAGCACGGCATCCGTGGAGGGCGACGTGAACACCTCGCCCGCTACCGCGGCGCTCAGCATGCCGTGACCTACATAGCCACCATGAGCCGGTTCGTGGCCCGAGCCGCCACCCGAGATCAGCGCGACTTCGCCGCGCGCGGCAACGGCCTCGGCATCGGCGCGCACGACGATCGTGCTGCCTTGCAGCAACGAGAGATTGGGATTGAGCGCTGCGAGTCCGTCGAGCATGTCCGGCACGACTACGGAGACGTCGTTGATGAGCTTCTTCATTGCGTCAGCTTCCTTTTAAGCTACCGGCCCTGTGTCGCGAGCTCACGGCAGTTTATGCAGTTGCGAGACCGGGAGGCTCAACTGTACCGCGCATCGGAAAAATGCGAGGAGAAGCGGCGACTGTACTCATGCCAATACCTCAACATACCTACGACCGTGCGCTAGTGAAAATGCATCGATATGCGGCGAGCGCGAATGCGCGAACACATCAGCGAACGAGTCAGACTGTGGCGAAATGAAGGCAATGCGGAAGGGAGAGACTGACAGAACAGCCGCACTATCACGATGTGCGCCGATGTGATGCGAGAAGATGATAGTAGACGAAAGCAGAGCTGCTTTCGTCTACATCACCTGTGCGTTGGTAGGCTCGATTGGATTCGAACCAACGACCCCCACCATGTCAAGGTGGTGCTCTAACCAACTGAGCTACGAGCCTTTAGAGGCGCGAATTATAGAGACTCCGCACGCGCCGCACAAGCCCCACAAGACAGGTATGTTCACGAACGGATGTCCATCGGTTCGTCGCGCAATACGTGGCGCGATTCGTTTTCCTTTTGCTTCAGTTCGTCGAAGCCCACTCGGTCTGCATATCCAGCGGGAAAACCGGCCGCTTCACGTGCTCGAACCTGAACAGCCGGTAATCCGAACTCGTCACGCCGCGGCTATCGCACTCCACCAGCGCCGCAGCGATAGGCACGAATACGGGGCGGCAGTACATGCGCGATTTGAGCAACAGGAAACGCGCGCGGCGCGGATCGATGCCGACGCTCTCGAACACGCCGAGGTCCCAAGGTTCGTGCGTGTGCTCGGTCATGACAAGCTTGACCGTGCCGATGTCGAGCACCGCCGCACGCCCCATGAACGCGCGCTGGCCTGTATAGGTCGGGCCGCTGATCACGTATTCGCCATCGGTTAGCGCGCGCACAACGCCGGTCACGGCAACGGGTGGCCGCAGCGTCACCGCGCTGCTTGCGACTTTGTTGCCGATCGTCACTGTCACCGTGCTGCCGACGCCGGCCGCCATCAGCGCCGCGACGGCTTGCGGATCGCACAACGGCCCGCTTACGACACCTTCGAGCTTCTGCTTGAGCGCCTCCTCCAGCAGATCCATCGTGTCGCACGTGCCGCCCGACATGCAGTTGTCACCGTGATCGAGCAGCAGTACCGGTTTGTCCGCGCCCTGCGCGAGCGCTGCGGCCTGCGCGACCGACTCGGCCAGCGGCGCGCTGCGATAAACGAAATCCTCGCGCTCGTTCCAGATCTGCCGCGCGATGCGCTCCGCCACGGCTTCCGCTTGCGCACGCTCGCAGTTTCCCACCACTACGACACTGATACACGGCGCCTCGATATCGGCTAACGAGAAGCCGGACAGCACCGACACCGCGAGCATGCCATCGGCCTCTGCCGCGCGTGCGGCCTCTACCGCACGCTTCATTGCGCCTTCGGCCGTCGCACTGCGCAGCGTATGCGTGAGCAGGGGCGGCTGGCGCCATGCGATCACCGGTTTCGCCTTGCCGTGGATAAGATCGAACAGCAGACGCGCTGCATGCGCGCCAGTCTCGTACATATCGACGTGCGGATAGGTTTTGAAGCTGACGATCACGTCGGCGTTGTCGATCATCTTCTGCGTGACGTTGCCATGCAGATCGAGTGCGACCGCAATCGGTGCATCCGGTAGCGCGGCACGCACGCGTTCGAGCAGATCACCTTCACCGTCATTCGAATTCTCGCCGACCATCGCGCCGTGCAGGTCGAGCATCACGGCATCGCAACCTGTTGCGGCCGCAACGATCGCATCGCAGATCGCGTCGTAAGCGGCGGCTTCGACCGGTCCGCTCGGATTCGCCGACGCGGAAACGGGCGTCACGATCGCGGCATGCTCGCGCTCGGCAGCATCGATGAACGCGGCCATTGCCGTCTGCATGCTCTTGTTTTCGTTGAACGCGTCTTCACCGTAACTCGGGCCGTTGCGGCCGAACGCTGCTAGCGGTGTGGCTACCGGCGAGAACGTGTTGGTCTCGTGGTTCATTCTTGCAATCAGGATCTTCATGCTTGGGTGCTCCCTGCCGTTTGCGCGGCGTTCAGCATTGCCTGCAACAGGATGTTGCAGCCAGCTTTTTGCGCGCGCTCAGATTCGCCAACAAGGTCGTGACCTGAAACGAACGCACGACGCCGCGGCGCACGCGGTTATGGTCGGGTTCATGCGTCAGGTCACGACTGTCGAAGATGATCTTCCCTTCCGAGCTTGGCAATGTATCAGTCAAAACGTGAAATAGCGCTGCCTTGCCGGCCCCATTCGCACTGGTCACCAAATGCACGGTGCGCAGCATGATGCGCGGATGTATTTCGGCGAGTGGCGGTTGATGGGCTGGATCAGAAGTGATGTTGGCGAGGGAAATCGAAAGGGTCTGATTTGGCAAAATGAAAGCCCAGACGCACCCCAGTCGACCGGCTGCCGAGTAGCTTGTGCGCAGTCATCCCACTGCTCAAAACGGCCAATTGGGTTGCGGCAGCCTCGTGAGGGCTCAACCTTTTACGGCCCGCGCCGTTATTGCATCTGCACAGGCATAACACTGGACCGTCATGGCACAACCTCTTCCGTTTTCCCGCAATACCGGCGCTGCACGTGCTCGGCACGACAAAGCCATGCTGCTACCGATCGCCCGGAAGATCGCCGACGACCTTGCCCTGCGCGTGCATCTGGCGCTCGACGCCTTGCGCCGGGGAGCCGGCAGCACGAGCGATGCGCAAACACTCACGCAAGTCATGCTGTTGACGGGCTTTCTGGCCGAGTCCGGCTTCGGCTCGGTAACTGGCGAACAACTCGGTGCGGCGGAACGCGCAGTGTCGGCGGTTTTCGATATTGGCCGTGAGACCGGCGAGTGGAGATTGGACAGCGCAGGCTTCGCGCTTTTCGCTGAAATCGCGACGAATTACGATCGGCAATTGCACAGCGCGCCCCTTTGGGCGATCACCGATGCCAGTGAACGACTCGACCGCTTTACCGCAGGCGTGCCGCATCAGACGCCGATGCGGAAACGGGCTTAGCCGGATCGGATGATATAGGACGAGGCCGAAGGAACCCTTGGCCGGCGATTTCCCGGCCATCATGACGGACAGACGCCCGCACGAAGCACCGGTGTGGGTATGCCATCCTGGTCGTGACGGCCCGGCGGGAGACGCAGCCCGTTCTGTGCCCGCTTTTTTTGCGCCCGTTTTCTGGCCCGTAAACGCAGAAACCCCGCCTTTGAGGGCGGGGTTTCTGGACATGCGTGGGAGCCTGACGATTACCTACTTTCACACGGGAATCCGCACTATCATCGGCGTGGAGTCGT
>NZ_CAJNAT010000059.1 GCF_905220705.1 Paraburkholderia domus | reverse complement strand
CAGGCATGCACCATTGCCGTGTCGGTCATTGCGGCGCTGCCGTTCACCGGTATACCGCATCTCCGTTTCTCCGCCAACGCCGAGCCCGACGCGGGATTGGAATGCTTCCAAATTCGCGATCGTGCCGATGGGTTTCTGCTTTCCGGGCAAAGGCGCGAGTGGCGATTTGCCGCCGAGACCCGAATGCGCCGCGCATTGGCATCAGGCCTTGCTCGCGCAATTGCGTGAGGTGAAGCTCACGTTACTGATTGGTCAATACGCGCAGCGTTTTGGTCTGGGTGACGCGTTCGGGCCGACGCTAACCGATACGCTGCTGCGCTGGCGAGAATATGGACCCAGCGTGATGCCGCTTCCGCATCCCTCGCCGCGCAATATCGCCTGGTTCAAGCGCAATCCGTGGTTCGAAGCGGAGGTCTTGCCGACTTTGCGGACGCGGGTGGCTGTAGCGCTCCAGGAATGACTCGCGGCGCGCGGTCGAAATAAACTGAAACACACAATTAAGCACCTGGTGGAATAAAACGGCACACTGGGGCGTTTGCCTCCTACCAGCGGCGCGACCGGACCTGCTCCGGCATCGCCGAATTTTCAAACAGCTTTCGCAGAAACGCATTTGCAGACGGAACGACCCATGAATACCCACGCCGACTCATTGACCGATTCGACCGGCACACCACTGCCGTCGCGCTATACCCGCACGGCGATGACGCTGCACTGGCTGATCGCGTTGTTGATGATCGGCAACGTCGTACTCGGCCTGACCGCTGAATCATGGCCCGACGACTGGGTGCGTCCGGTAGTCGATACTCATAAGTCGATCGGCATCACGGTGCTCGGTCTCGTGCTGCTGCGTATCTTGTGGCGCGTGTCGCACAAGCCGCCGCCGTTGCCGCGCGAGTTCCCGTCGTGGGAGAAAATCGCTGCGCATGTGGCCCATTTCCTGCTGTATCTGCTGATGATTGCTTTGCCGCTGTCCGGCTGGTTGCACGATTCCGCGTGGAAAGATGCGGCCACGCATCCGATGCGTCTGTTCAATCTGTTCCCCTGGCCGCGCATCGGTTACGTGATGCATCTCGACCCGGCGCTCAAGGAGACCTTGCACGACCGCTTCGGCGCCTTGCATACGTGGCTCGGCTACGCGCTGTATGCGTTGCTGGCGATGCATATCGGCGGCGCGTTGAAGCATCAATGGATCGATCGCAAGTCGGTTCTGAAACGCATGGTGCCGTAAGCACCGTCGCGCTACGTTTTACCTAATAACCGCACCAACGACGGACTCAGCAGTCATTTTGAAGAAAACTCTGGAACAGGCGCTCGCCCTTGCATCCCCGCGCATTCTGCCGCGTCCCACTACGCTGCTGAGCACGCTGATTCATGTCAGCGTCGTCGCGTTGTGGCTGCTGCTGTTCGCACGCGCATTCTTTCTGCAAGGCGTGGTGGCGTGGTCGACGGGTATTGCGTACGTCGTGTACGACACGTTGCTCCTCGCCTTCGTCACATGGAAAACGCTGCCGCTGATGCGGCCCACGCCGCCGCTCGAGCCGGACTTCGATGCGCGCAGCTTGCCGAGCATGGGTGTGATCGTTGCGTCGCATAACGAGGCGAAGGTGTTGCCGGTTACGCTCGCCGCGCTGCTGCGCCAGACGCATGGCCCGGCGCAGATCGTGATCGCCGACGACGGCTCCACCGATGCCACCCAGGCGCTGCTCACCGAACGCTTCGGGCTGGCTGCCGCAGCCGACGGTGTACTGAGCGCATCGAGTTCGCTTTATCCGAATCTTTACTGGCTGCGCGTGTCGCACGGCGGCAAAGCCCGTGCGCTGAACGCTGCCATCACGGTCATGACCACCGACACCGTCATGACCGTCGACGCCGACACGCTGCTCGACGACGACGCCACCTACGCAATGCGCGCCGCCTTCGCGAGCGAGCCGAAACTGGTCGCGGCGGCCGGCATTCTGGTGCCGGTCTGCGGCAAATCGGTTTCGGGCCGCGTGTTCCAGTGGTTCCAGACCTATGAGTACATGCGCAACTTCATCGCCCGCTTTGCGTGGATGCGCGCCGACAGTCTGCTGCTGATCTCAGGCGCCTTCGCGTCATTCAAGCGCGACGCGCTGGTCGACGTAGGCGGCTTCGATCCGCAGTGCCTGGTCGAAGACTACGAACTGATTCATCGGCTGCGCCGCTATTCGGTCGATCATGGTCTCGGCTGGGACGTCCGCGTGGTCGGCGACGCCCATGCACATACCGACGCACCGGACAACCTCGGCAGTTTCCTGCGGCAGCGCCGCCGCTGGTTCGCGGGCTTCCTGCAAACGCAATACTGGAACCGCGACATGACTGGCAACCCGCGTTACGGCACGATGGGCATGCTGATGCTGCCGGTCAAGGCCATCGACACGATGCAGCCGATCTACGGGCTGACCGCCTTCGCGCTGCTGCTCGGCTTTCTGTTCGGCGGGCATGGTGCGATCGTCCTGTCGATTTTCAGCGTGATCGGCCTCAAAACGGCGATCGATCTCGCGTTTTATCTTTGGTGTATCCATCTGTACCGCCGCTGGACCGGCGAGCGCACCCGCTCCAGTTTGTGGATGGCGATGCTCGCGGCGATCACCGAGCCGTTCACGTTCCAGCTGGTGCGGCATGTCGGCGCACTGCTCGGCTGGCTGCATTTCCTGCGCGGCGGCCGCTCGTGGGGCGTGCAACGCCGCTCGGGGCTCGTCACGCACGACGAAAGTTAGCCGCCGATTGCGTGATGTGGCGCAGTCAGGCGCGATTGCTCGCATGGACTGGGCTGGGGAGCATGGCGTGCTGTTGGCGGAACATGCCGCTTTGGGTTCGAGTAGACTGTACGACGATGTCGGCCCGCGAATTGCAGGGCGGCAACCTTCTATCCGCTCGTGCACGGAGGCTCCACCTATGCATGCTGTTCCCCCGCTCGAACAAGACACCGTTGATGCGCCGGTCGATGCGTCGCCTGCTCATGCAGGCGCGCAAACCAACGCCTCCGCAGCAGGGAATGCACACACGCCGGATCACGCCGCCAACGACGCTCCGGTGCGCGATCTGCGCCGCGTCGGCATTCACCCCGACTACTGGTATCCGCTCGCGTGGTCGCATGAAGTGAAGCGGGGCAAGACGCATGGTGTGACGTTCGCGGGTGAGCCGATCGTGCTGGCGCGTACGGAGTCCGGCAAGGTGTTCGCGCTCGAAGATCGTTGCGCGCATCGTCAGGTGCCGTTGCATCAGGGCGTGGTGGACGGCGAATCGATCCGCTGCGGCTATCACGGCTGGACCTACGACTGTTCGGGGGCGTGCATCGATGTGCCCTATCTGGGCCGCGATCGTCTGCCGAACGGCGTGCGGTCTTATCCGTGCCGCGAAGTCGAAGGCCTGATTTTCGTGTTTCCCGGCGACGCCGCTTTGGCCGAAGAGCGGCCGCTACCCGCGTTCGGCTCCGTCTCCGACAAGAAGTACAAGACGCGTCGTTTCGGCCGTCCGGTGAATTGCCACTATTCGTTCATGCACGAGAACCTGATGGATATGAACCATCAGTTCCTGCATCGCCGGCAGATGGGGCAGATGCGTGCGCGTTCGCTGGGGCGGCGGCGCGGCGAAGGTTGGGTCGAAGTCGATTACACGTTTGCGCGCATGGCCGGCCAGCAGCCGATCGGCGAAGCGATCGTGTTCGGCCAGAGCCGCAAGGTAGGCGGCGACAACGACAAAGACGTGATGACGATCCGCACCGAGTATCCGTATCAGACACTGCAGATCCGCACGTCCGATCAGACGCTGGTGATGGATTTGTGGATTGTCTACGTGCCGCTCGATCGCGAGCAACGCACCAACCGTACGTTCGGTCTGCTGTCGATTCGCAAACCGGGTATTCCTGGCGTGCTCAATCTCGCATGGCCGCTGCTCGTGTGGTTCACCGAACGTATCTTCAAGGAAGACCGTGCAATCGTCGAAGCCGAGCAGCGTGCGCACGACACGCAGGGCTCGGACTGGAATCACGAAGTGTTTCCAGTCATCAACGAACTACGTGCCTTGCTGCGCGAGAGCGGCGCGCCGGATCAGGTGGTGGGCGCCGGCACTGGCGGCGGCGCGGTGATCCGCTTCTGGGATTCACGTCACGGTAACCCCTTGTCGAATACCTGACATTCGAGTTTTTTGGCGCCGCGCAGGACCGTACAATCATCGGCGACGATGAGTGGCGAGAAGGCGGCACAGGCTATAGCAAGACGCATAAGACGCATAAAGCGCGGGCTCATCGATCGGGAAATCCAAAAGCAAAATTAATCGCGTGAGGGGTCCATTCGATGAGTACCGAACTGCATGCAGTGATGCCGGTTGTCGTGTTCTGCGTGGGCCTCGCCATCATGGCGGTGGCGCTGGTGAAGGGCGGCCCCAAACAGCCGCCGCCGCTCGCGTCGATCAATGAGCCTTTCAAGTCGGTCGATACTTCCGATTTACCTCCGATTGAACGCTACATCGCACGCGACAACGAGGAACTCGCCTATCGGCGCTATGCGAGCCAATTGACGCGACGGCGCGGCAGCGTTGTGCTGATTCACGGCTCGTCGGCGAGTGGCGTGAGCCTGCACACCCTGGCGAAGGCGCTCGCTGCGGCCGCTTACGACGTCTACGTGCCCGACATGCGCGGACATGGCGAATCGGGCAAGAAAGGCACGATCGCCTATATCGGCCAGCTCGAAGATGACCTAAGCGACTTTCTCGATGCGGTACAGCCGGCTGGACCGCGTACGCTGGCCGGCTTCTCGGCGGGTGGCGGCTTCGCGCTTCGGTTCGCGGGAGATGCTCGGCAACTGGCATTCGATCGTTATGTGCTGCTTGCGCCGTTCATTCATCAGAACGCGCCGACAACGCCGCCCTCCGTCGGCGGGTGGGTGAATGTCGGGTTGCCACGCGTGATCGTGCTGGTGATCCTCAACAAGCTGCGCATTACGCTTTTCAATCATCTGCCGACCGTGGCCTACGCGCTGTCGCCCGAAGCGGCGGCCATGCTCACGCCGCAGTACTCGTACAACCTGATGCAGAACTTTCGTCCGCATGAGGGTTACCGCGCGGATATCCGTGCAACGCGGCAGCCGGTCGAAGTGCTGGTCGGCGCGGATGACGAGGCGTTTCACGCGGAGAAGTTTGCCGGCGTCTTTGCGGAAGCAGGGCGCGTAGTGCCGGTCACGATCGTGCCTGGCGTGGCGCATATCGGGTTGACGCTCGATCCTACCGCCGTCGCCGCGATTGTGGCGGCAGTGTCTGAGCATGCCGGCGAGGTGGCGTTTACGTAGGCGAGCTTTCCACCCGGTAGGGAATTTATCCATCTCCACCTGGTGGTGAATTCAGGCCGGTCGAGCAGCGATAATGGCATCTAACACACGCAGGTTTGCGCCATTCGAGGTGCGCCTGCCTCCGACCCGTGTACCATTTCGCTTTTTCCGATCTTTAAGAACACCCCGTGACTACGCAACAAATCCCCACCGCATCCCGTAAATCCCTGACTCTGCTGCAATTGCTGGGCCTCATCGGCGCCGCCGGACTGATTGCAGCCATTGTGCTGAACCAGTTCGTCTAATCCCCGCCACGAAGCCCTCGCTTCAAGCATCCGACCCTATGCCGGCGCTCGCTACCGGCTTTCTCGATATCCCGATTTGCCATGTACAAGAAGGGCGTAGCCGTAGAACTCCAGTTTTCGCCCGAGCGGCTCAACGACGGCGCCGGCGATCCGTACTGGATCGATTTGACGCAGGCTGAAGCGCAACGGCTGCTGGAAAGCCTGCAGGCACGCCTGGCTGAAAGCAGCGTAGGCACCGCCGCGCCTCTGGTGGTGAGCCTCGATGAGACACCGGCGTCACAAGCGGCCGCTGCGCCGCATGCTGGGCCAGAAAACGCGGCCTCGGCAGACGACTTCAAACAGTGGGTCTGCGTGATCTGTGGCTGGGTCTACGACGAAGCCGCCGGCTTGCCGGAAGAGGGCATTGCGCCGGGCACCCGCTGGGCAGATGTCCCGGTCGACTGGCGATGCCCACTGTGCGATGTGGGCAAGGGAGATTTTGCGCTGGTCGAGTTTTAAGTCGGAAAATCCGCGCCGACCGTCGTCGCTTCCCAGGCATCGAAGTCGCCAGCCATGAAGTCCAGCTTCTTGCGCGCCAGTTCGAGCGCCATCTTGCCGAGCAGCAAACGCAGCGGCGGTTTCTCCGACAGCGCGGCGTCGATGATGGCTTGCGCGGCACGCACCGGATCGCCCGCCTGTTTGCCGCTGCGTGCTTCGGTCTGCTTGCGGCGCTCGCCGGCCGTGGCCGCGTAGTCGTCTATAACCGTCGCCGATTGTTTGATCGACGGACCGGCCCAATTCGTGCGGAACGGACCGGGCTCGACGAGCAATACGTCGATGCCGAGCGGTTTAACCTCCGTTGCAAGCGATTCGGACAGACCTTCCACTGCATACTTGGTGGCATGGTAATAGCCGGTCGCGGCGAAACTCGTGATACCGCCAATCGACGACACATTCACGATCAAGCCACTGTGCTGCTCACGCATGATCGGCAGCACCGCCTTCGTCATATCGACCAGACCGAACACATTGGTCTCGAACATCGCGCGCACTTCGTCGTCCTCGCCTTCTTCGATCGCGGCCAGATAGCCGTAACCCGCGTTATTGACGAGCGCGTCGATGCGCCCGAAACGCTGCCTGGCTTGCGTGACCACGTCGTCGATCTGCTTGCGGTTCGTCACGTCGAGCGGCAGAACCAGCGCGCGATCACCGTGTGCGTCGGCGATATCTTTCACTTTCGACGGGTCGCGTGCAGTGACCACCGCGCGCCAGCCGCGCTCCAGCACCAGCTTCGCCAACTCGCGGCCGAAGCCGGTCGAACAGCCTGTAATCAGCCAAACGGGGTTGTCTCGATTCATCATTTGGGAAACTCCTGTTGATGGGCTAACGCTGCGCGGATTGATCGTCGAACAGCGCCCTTACTGCTGCTTACGTCTTGTGCGGGTTTTTAATTGTAGTCGCAGCGCGGCGGCCTCGCTTTGCAGCGCTTGGACGAACGCGCCAGCCAGCGGATGGCTCGGACGATGCTCCGGATGAACCACGCTCACGCGAAACGGCAACGACAGGGCGAGCGGCCGGATATGCAAATTGCGGCCCGCGAAATCGAGCGCGGTAAGCGGATTGACGATAGCCACGCCGAGGCCTTGCCGCACGAAACTGCAAACGGAGACGGCGGTGGGCGTCTCGATTATCTGGCGGCGCGCGATGCCCGCTTGTGTAAAGGCTTCGTCGATCTGAATCCGGTACGGATCGTTCGACGACAGGCTGATGAATGGCTGATTCGCGAAATCCTTCAACTCGATCACGCGCTTTGCGAGCAGTGGATGCCCGTCGGGTAGCACGCACACTTCGTCCACTTCGAGTAAGGGCGTCAGGCGTGTTCCGGCGGGTGGGGAGTCGTGTTCGGTCAAGCCGAGGTCATAACGCTGCGCGGTCAGCCATTCTTCGAGAAACGGCGATTCCTGCGTTGCGATCGAGAGACTTACGCCGGGCTGCGCGTCGTGGAAACGTTTCGATGCCCCGGGCAGGATCGAGTGCGAAAACGCGGGCAACGCGATGATGGAAAGCTGGCCGCCCTGAAATTCGCGCAGGCTTGCCGCGGTGGACGCTACCCGTTCGAGTCCGATATACGCACGCTTGATTTCGTCGAACAGCGTCAGTGCGGACAGGGTCGGACGCAGCCGCCCATGCACGCGTTCGAACAAGGCAAAGCCGATGCTCTGTTCCATGCGCGCAAGTTCGCGGCTCACTGTGGGCTGCGAGGTGAAGAGTATCTCGGCCGCTTTGGTGACGCTGCCCGCTGTCATCAACGCGCGGAAGACTTCGATGTGTCGATGTGTGAGCGCCATGGTTCCTATATCAGGAATGAATGGATTTTAGAAGAATAGGTATTTTACTGAATGACCGGTTCTCAGCATCATGTTGCATTACACCAATGCTTCGATATAAAGAGCCGCGAATCGTGACCACTTTCAATCCACAACAACTCGCCGGACTTGCGCATCAGCACGGCACGCCCCTTTGGGTTTATGACGCCGACGTCATTCGCCAGCGTATTGCCGAACTGCGCAGCTTCGACGTGATCCGCTATGCGCAGAAGGCATGTTCGAACGTGCACATCCTGAAGCTGATGCGCGACGAAGGGGCGATGGTCGATGCGGTGTCTCCAGGCGAAATCGCGCGCAGTCTTGCGGCGGGGTTCACACCGGATGGCGATCCCGAGGGCGTGGTTTTTACAGCGGATCTCGTCGATCAAGTGACGCTGGCCACCGTGATCGAGCACCGCATCACGGTCAACGCGGGGTCGCTCGATATGCTCGAACGTGTGGGGCAACATGCGCCTGAAGGTCACCGTGTGTGGCTGCGAATCAATCCCGGTTTCGGCCACGGACACAGCAACAAGACCAACACGGGCGGCGAGCATAGCAAGCACGGCATCTGGCTCGACGACGTGCCGCTGGCGATAGCTATGGTACGGCGTTACGGCCTGAAGCTGGTCGGATTGCACATGCATATCGGCTCCGGCGTCGACTACGCGCATCTATCGCGTGTGTGCGATGCAATGGTCGAAGCGGTGCAAGGCTTAGAACACGATATCGAAGCGATTTCGGCCGGTGGTGGCCTATCGGTGCCGTACAGCGAAGGCGAACCGCGGATCGACGTCGAACATTATTTCCGTCTTTGGGACGCGGCGCGGCGGCAGATCGAAGCGCATCTCGGGCATCGCGTGAGACTGGAAATCGAGCCGGGGCGCTTTCTGGTCGCGCAAGCGGGCGTGCTCGTTGCCGAAGTGCACGCGCTGAACCGGCGGCCGAGCCGGCAGTTCGCCCTGGTCGATGCGGGCTTCAATGACCTGGTGCGGCCGTCGTTTTACGGTAGTCATCATGAGATGACGGTGGTGAAAGGCAATGGCATGCCGAGCGAAGCGCCGGTTGGCGCTTTCGCGGTCGCCGGGCCGTTGTGCGAAGCGGGCGATGTGTTTACGCAGGATGTGGGCGGTATCGTCACGAGCCGCCCGATGCCCGTGCCGGAAGTGGGCGACTTAATCGTGTTTCACGACGCTGGGGCATATGGCGCATCGATGTCATCGAACTACAACAGCCGGCCGCTGGCTGCGGAAGTGTTGATTGAAAGTGGCGAGCCGCGTTTGATCAGGCGTCGGCAAACCATCGAGGAGTTGATCGCGCTGGAAACGTTGGACTGAGCACGCCAATGGCGACTTAGCTGGTTTCATCGTGCCCTCACCGTGCGCGTGTACGACGCGATCATTGTCGCGAGTTCCTGCGCGGCGGGCGTGACAGGAATGGCCGCGCGCTGCAACAGACACACGTTCTGTTCGACCGCGCGTTCGCGCACGTTGATCGACGTGAGCGTGCTTGCAAACGGCCCACGCTTCGCGACGATCGACGACTCCAGGGACAAGCAGTCCGTCGCGCCGACCAGATGCAGCGTCTCGTACAGGCCTTCCACCGTCGCGATGATTTTTGGCGGCGGTAAGCCGTGGCTTTCCAACAGATGGCTTAGGCGGTTGACTTGCGGGTCGTCGGTCAGATTCGGCGAACGCGTCGCTACCCATGTGCAATCGGCAAGCTCGGCCAGCGTGGTCGCGCCCGCCTTCGGATGACCGCGACGGCAGACGATCACGGGATCGGATGGATAGAGCGGCGTCGCGGACAGATCGGCCGTATCGGTGTGTTTCGACACCAGCGCGACGGCGAAATCGAGCGTGCCTTCACGAATCCACGAAATCATCATCCGCGAGGTGCCGGTGCGCAAATGCACCGCGACTCGCTCGAAGCGCGCGCGGAATTCCATCAGCACCGGCGCGAAGGCGTCGACGAGCGGCTCGGTGGTCATGCCGAACGTGACCTCGCCCGCGTAGTCGCCGCGCAATTGCTGCACTTCCTGCTCGGCGCGTTCGCATTCGCCGAGGATCGCACCGGCGCGCTGCAACAGGCGCTGGCCGAGCGCCGTCAGCGCGATCCCGCGGTTCGTTCGGGTGAATAAAGTCGCGCCCAGCATCGATTCGAGATTCTGCAACTGCTGCGTGATGCCGCTCTGGGCGATGCCGAGCGCCCGCGACGCCGCGCGGATGCTGCCGTGCTCGGCCACGGCGGTGAAAGCGCGTAGCTGGGAGATCGTCAACGCCATGAATAATCTCAGTGATCGGTAAAAGTGATCATGATATTACTTTCGGGGCTTCTTTGAGGCGCGGCGGCGGCATAGGATGGCCCCGTACCCAGTAGTAATCCGCCCAACCCACACCCGTCCCCCATGAAAATCTCGCTGATGATCTTGAGCGCCGCGCTGGCTTTCAGCAGTGGTGCGTTTGCCGCCGACCCCGCCACGCTGCGCCTCGGTATCGATCCAAGCTATCCGCCGATGGACGCGAAAGCGCCCGATGGCAGCTTCAAAGGTTTCGACGTCGATCTCGGCAACGAAATCTGCCGGCGTATCCAGGCGCATTGCCAGTGGGTCGAACTCGAGTTCTCGGGGATGATTCCCGCGCTGCAGGCGCGCAAGATCGACGCGATTCTTTCGTCGATGGCGATTACTGAGAAACGCGAGCAACAGATTCTGTTTTCGTCGAAACTGTTCCAGTTCAAATCGCGGCTGATCGCGCGCCAAGGGTCGCCGCTCGCGGGCGGCACGAATGCGTTGGCCGGCAAGCAGATCGGTGTGCAATCGGGGACGCAGTTCGAGGGGTATGCGCTGAAGAACTGGGCGCCGATGGGCGTGCATGTGGTCGCGTATAAGAGTCAGGATGAGGTGTTCGCGGATCTGGAGAACGGTCGTCTCGATGGCGCATTGCTTGGTTCGGTCGAAGCCGACTACGGCTTTTTGCGCACGCCGGCGGGCAAGGGCTTTGCGTTTGTCGGCGAGCCGCTTTCGATGGGGGACCGTGGTGTGGGTATCGGCCTGCGAAAGGATGAGACTGCCGTGCAGGCGTCCATTAACGCGGCAATTGCTTCGATGCTTAAGGACGGTACGTACGCACAGATTGCGAAGAAGTACTTCGACTTCGATCCGTACGGCAACTGATTCTTTTACTTCCCATTCTTCGTCTCCAATACTTTCGTCCATGAACAAGCAATCGATTCCGCTTCTATCGCCGGCTATCGGCACGCACCGTGAACTGGTGTCGTTTCACTTTGGTCCCGCGGATAGCGGACAGAAGATTTACATCCAGTCGTCGCTGCATGCTGATGAAACGCCGGCGATGTTGACGACGGTTTTGCTGAAGCGTCGATTACTCGAACTGGAGAAGCAGGGCGCGCTGAATGCGGAAATCGTGCTGGTGCCGGTGGCGAATCCTGTCGGGCTTGGGCAGTACGTGCTCGGGCAGTTTATTGGGCGCTTCGATCTGGGGAGCGGTAAGAACTTCAATCGACACTTCATACAGTTTTCGAAGCTGGTGGAGCGGGCTAAGGAGGCGTTGGGTTCGGATGCTGGGGAGAATCGGCGGATTGTTCGCGAACTGATCGCTGCTGAGCTAGCTGAACAAAAACCGTTGACTGAATTCGAGTCGCTGCAATTGGCGTTGCTGAAGCTTTCCTTCGATGCGGATGTAGTGATTGATTTGCATTGCTCCTTGGAAGCGGCGATGCATCTCTATACCAGTGAGGCGGCGTGGCCTGAGTTTGAGCCTTTGTCACGGTATTTGGGGGCGCAGGCTTCGT
The DNA here is from genome assembly GCF_905220705.1 of Paraburkholderia domus. GTDB lineage: Bacteria > Pseudomonadota > Gammaproteobacteria > Burkholderiales > Burkholderiaceae > Paraburkholderia > Paraburkholderia domus. Next base: position 2,098 of record NZ_CAJNAT010000059.1, on the reverse strand, counting down.
TGCTGGCTACTAACTCGGGGGGTGAGTCGTTTGATGAGACTCATAGCCTGGTGTGGTGGAAGTTGCAGCAGGAAATGCCGGTAGATAAGCCGGTGCCCGATGGGGCGATTGCTGTCACTGTGGAATGCCGTGGGCAGCGGGATGTGTCTTATGAAGTCGCGCAGGAGGATGCTGATGCGATTGTGGATTACCTTGGTTGGCGGAAGGCGATTCGGGTTGATGCTGTTAAGCCGTTGCCCGAGTTGTTGTCGCCCGCGACGCCGCTCGCTGGGAGTGAACAGTTCTACGCGCCCGTTAGTGGGATTCTTATCCATCGCGCGAAGATCGGGGACACGATTCTTGTCGGGCAGCCTTTGTTCGATATCGTCGATCCGTTGACTGATGAGACGACTCCCTTGTCTAGTAGCACTGAGGGTGTGCTTTATATGCGGCGCGCGATTCGGTTTGTGACGGCTGGAGCGCCGTTGGGTCGGGTGACTGGGAAGAAGGCTTTTAGGACGGGGGTTTTGTTGGGGGCTTAAGGGTTCGGGTGTGCGTGTGGCGAGTCAACGACGGTAAGTCATCGTCGGCGAAAGGTGCGATTGTTCGCGCCTTTTTCGTCGGATGACTTGAGGTTTTTCGAACGCAGGTGGCTTAGGAACTACCCGCAGAGTGGTCCAATCCGGCCCCTGCAAATCCCCGCCTTCCCATCTGACGAATTCCATTTCGCAGAGTCTGCTGGCGGCATCTGTGAATAAAAGCACATCTAAGTTCGTGCCATCCAAGTCAGACATTACTCCCTCGAACGGATACAGTTCCTGCCCCCCAGCCGTAGGATGGCAATGGCCTTTAAGCTGGAAACGTATGATCGATTCATCCGGCAAGGTTGGTTGCGCTTGAGCAATGGCCAAATCGGACAGCAATTGCGCACCTTCATTGGGTGCGAGATTGCGTGCAACTTCGGCAATGAAGGCGCGTTCGGTCTCGGTCAAATTTCGCAACATGTCAGGGCTTCCCTTTACAGGAAATATTGTTCCGACGTTGATTTCGCCGTTCGACTCCACCTATAGCCGGAACTCGACAAGGACGCGATCAATCGTCATTCGCCCCCATGTGTTCGACCCTTTCTCCAGATTCGGAACTATCGTTCGTACTTCCTGTGCGACGCTGCTTCCTACGGTTACGGGGTCCAATCCCTCTGCTTTGAGACGCGACTCATAGTGGCGAGTCTGAAAGTTGAATCCCTCCTGTCGCGTTACCAGTCCTCTCCGCTGGCTAGAACTTCCGCGTGATAGGCGCGTGCGCGCCTCGAAATCTCGTCCCACCGTTCGATAGTCAAGGACAGGTTCTTGCCGTGCTCATAGACGGTAAGGACCAGACTGTCGTCCTTTTCAACTGCAAGCTCCGTGAAGGGGTTAAATTTCGTAGGATCGTAGGTGACTCGGACATCATCAATTCGTTCATATGCAAGGTTTTCCAAGTTCCGGACCCCGGTTAGAGTTTCACGGCCAGTCATCATCGCTGTCCAATGTCTCTTGGTGGTATTTACGCGCACGTGTAAGTATCTCTTCCCATTGCTCCAAAGTGAGATGCAGCGCCTCTTTACGCGCTTCAATAGTGATCACCAAATTGCCCTCTTTTTCGACTGCGATTTCAAGGAACGGATCCTGTTGATACAGGTTCATCTGATCTGACGTATAGACACAGTAGTACGGGTGAGCCGCACGGATGTCTCCCACGTATTCAAATATGAGCTCGCTCATCTTACTTTCTCCGGAAGCCAATAAATTCACCACTTCGCGTCCAAGATGAAGAAACACCGTCAGACCGAGTATAGGTGACCCAACCGCCCGGTGATCTACCGCTTTGGCCCTCCATTCTAACTCCAGTTTCCAGAATGCCTCTTACCTGTTTCGACGCGAAGTCATTGAGTTGTTCATTCGTCCGGTAGACCTGACGAACATCTTCGGCGGTTTTGAACCCGAAGTAGTTCGGATGCTTTGTTACTGCTCTGCCAGCCTTGCTCATCAACTGCCCAGCCGCGTGCGCCTCATTCGCTGCCGCCAGCAGTTCATCTTTAGTGACCTGCGTCGGCTTGCACAGATTGGCGATCCCGCCA
>NZ_CAJNAT010000058.1 GCF_905220705.1 Paraburkholderia domus | reverse complement strand
CTGCTCACCGTCCGCATGGGTGAACACTGACAGCGGATGCCCTTCACCGCGAGATCCGATGAGAACCTCCTGGAATAGCTCACCGAACGTGTGAGCGAAGGCCAGATTCTGAGGCGGTTCAGCTTTGTATCCGCAGTGATCTCCTGGAACTGCTCACCGTCCGCATGGGTGAACGCTGACAACGGATGCCGTTCACCGCTATATTTGATGAGGACCTCCTGGAATAGCTCACCGATCGTGTGAGCGAAGGCCAGATTCTGAGGTGGTTCAGCTTTGTACCCACAGTGATCTCCTGGAACCGCTCACCGTCCACGTGGGTGAACGCTAACAGCGGATGTCGTTCACCACTATATTTGATGAGGATCTCCTGGAATAGCTCACCGATCGTGTGAGCGAAGCCCAGATTTTGAGGTGGTTCAGCGTCTGTATCCGTAGGGATCTCCTGGAACGGCTCACCTTCGCCATAAGTGAACTATGACATCGGATGCCGCTCACCGCTATATTCGGTGAGGTCTATCTGGTCACGGCTGGGATCGTGGGCACAAAGCCGCTGAAGACCTACGTGAAAGGCGAGGAATACCACAGCGAGAACCCTTGAGGCGTCCTGTTCAGGCGCTCGCCAGTTCGGCCGCAAAATCAGCGAACTTCGCTTATCGGCAGGCGCGGCAAGCTGATATGCAGCGGCCCCGATTGTCGCGGATAGTGCGTAAAATGATCGCTGCCCACATTTGGTGTTCCATTCGCATGCGGCACGACTACATCCTCAATCCATACCTGACATCAGAACCTGATGGTCCCAATCCATACACGGCCGGCATGCTCGCCGTCTATGAGAAATTGAAGCCGTTCCTCACGCCAAAGCAACTGGCACATTTGGAGCAAAAGCTTCAGCTTGAAAAACCTGTGCTCAATGAGGCGCAATACCTGCAGGCGGCTTGTGAGCTTTCGATTTGTGGCTACTTTGCGGGAAAATTTCCGTCGACGTTCAAGTATGAGCCCGTTATAACGCCTCCGAAGGATGTTGACTGTGCTTTCGAATCGCGTGGATTTAGATTCAATGTCGAGGTGAAGTGCGCTGACTACTCGAAAAAGAACGAGTTAGACCAAACCAAGGGATTTCAACTCGGGGTATTTGGGCGCCACCCGGACCTCGCGCAAGTGCATGAGGACCTCCAGAAAGCGTTGTCGCACGCCCCGACGGGGCAGCCGTTGCGTCTGCAGCCTCATATGGATAACAAGCTCAAAGACTTTCTTATATCTGCCCACGGGAAGTTCGCCGACTCCACCCACGACGATACACTGAACGTGCTTGCAGTTTGCGGCGACTGCCCGAGCGATTTGCAAAAGTGGTTCGGCTATCTGTACGGATGGCAAGGTCTTTTCACGAAGAACTCGTACCACCCGGTGTCAGATTACAGCAGAGTGGACGTTGTCCTGTTGACGAACCTCTATCACCGTCACTATAACTATCGCGAAAAAGCCCAACTCGCTGACCACTGGGATTTGGGCAAGGCGTTTAACGTGAGTTTTAGCAATCCATTTCGCCAGCGCGATAAGCGGCTTGCGATTGAGCAGTTCACGACAACAATGCCGAATCACTCTTGGAAGCTTTCCAATTTCAGGGTCAAAGGCGACGACGTTCCTCCTGAGGTTGACGCGGCCATTAGGTTGAGCTCGTACATCGGAGAGGAACTCGCCGATTCTGGGATGTTCCAGATGCCACGCGAATCCACCGACGGTTTGCATAGCTCGTAGTTACGGTGCAATTTGCGGGGCCGCTGTTCGAGTCGTATGCGCGATGACCACTCCCGCGGTGGCATCGGCGAATTCTGGTCGTGGCATGACCGCGTGTATTCAGCAGAAGTTGCGACTGACAGCCATAGGCCCACCGGGCAGGTGATAAGTCGACGAGGCGTTGCGCGACCAAGTGGCGGCCCTCGCCCTCGCATTGCCACGTTCCGTACATCGCAAGCAGAGACGCGGCCAGCGCTTCATGCCGGAACTTCTCCTGCAGCGACGTCCAGACGATGACGTTCACGTTGTCCGAGCAAACAAACGCCGACAAGGTTGACGCGGCAGTTAGTGAGCGACGCTGGCAATGGACGAGCATAGAAGCATGGGGCCGCGCATGTCCGGGCAGTCGGCGGACATGCTGCCGCGCTGGCGTGGGGGCATCGTGCTCTGTCTGGATTTCGATGGGGTCCTTCATCCGAAGAACGTACGGCGTCGTCCGGGCGGCGGCCCGTATCTCGCCGGTCCGCCAGGGCATACGGTGTTTGAACACGCGCCGCTGCTCGCGCGCTGCGTCGAGTCCTATCCCGAATTGCGCATCCTGCTGTCAACGAACTCGGTTCCGGTGCTCCGCAGCGTCCACAAAGCTGCGCGCCGATTGCCGCCAGCAATGCGCCGGCGCGTGGTCGGCGCGACTCTCCACGGCGGGATGGATCCGGTGTGATTCCGGTCCGTCCTGCGTGGTGTCCAGGTATGGGGCGATGTGTGCCGGCGTCAGCCGGCAGTGTGGCTTGCGCTCGACGACGACGATGCGGGCTGGCCGGCGATGTGCCGCGGTCACCTGGTGCGGACTGATCCGGTGCTGGGCATCGGCGCGCCGGCGGTCCTCACGGAGCTGTAGACCCGGCGCGCAGCCATGCGCCGTCTGGACGGAGGCTGGCCGTGATAATCCGCCTTATCACGGCCAACGTGAGTTCGCCCCCATCCGGCGCGCATCCTCTGGAGATGACATGACCAGGCACAGGAAACCGCCGGCACTGCCGTCTGATGAGACGTCCTCGCAGCTACGCGCCCGCTACCCGCGACGAGGCCACCGGGGCCGCCACGATTCCGTTTCCCGAGCAGGTGACCGTACTCGCCGCTTGGCGCCATGGCGGGATCGGTGGGCAGCCGGAAGCGCCCGCAACCGCAGACGGTCCGACGGAAGAGGGTAGTTCACCCTGAACAACATCGGGTCGTCGGATTTCGACGGCACGGGCGCGAGCGGCTATCTGGATGCGCCCGGAGTTATCCGGTTGCATCACCTAGCCGTGGGCTCTGCGAGTGCTGCTGCGGGATGGGATTCAACCGGGGCTGGCAGGCGTGGGTTCGCAATAGACAGAAGAACAGGACATGACGGACACATCCTTTCACGGCGCGCTGCTCTGGCCGCTGCCGGCCGAGCAGCAAGGTGGCTCGAACAGCCGCTATTTCATCGACACGGAATACACCGACTTCCGGCATTGCCAGCTGGTCAGTCTCGCCATCGTGGGCGAGAACGGGGATGAGTTCTACGGCGAGCGTACCGACTTCGATCTGGCACGGTGCAGCGACTTTGTCCGCAAGGTGGTGCTGCCGCAGCTCGGCCAGTTTGGATGAATTTTGCGTGGCAGGGCCAGTCCTGTGGTTCGACAAGCCGCTTGCTGGTACATGACAGCCTGTATGACGAGTTCGTCGAAAGCGTCGTCGCTCGTGTCAGGCAGATCAGGCTGGGTAATCCGGCGCTCGAAACATCGACCATGGGGCCGATCAATTCGAAGGCGCAGTACGACAAGGTATGCAATTACGTCGAAGTCGCCAAGGCTGACGGCGCACGGCTCGTGCACGGCGGCCGGCGGCCGGAGGGCGCCGGGTTCCAGCGCGGCTACTGGCGCGAGCCAACGGTATTTGCGGATGTGACATCGCAGATGCGTATCGCACAGGAGGAGGTGTTCGGGCCGATCCTGTCGATCATGCGCTGGAGTGATGCGAAGCAGGCGCTCGACATTGCCAATTCGGTCGAATACGGTCTGACGGCGTCCATCTGGACGGCTGATATCGGCACGGCCATGCAGACCGCCCGTCAGGCTCGTAGCGGCTATATCTGGATCAACGGTGTGGGCACCCATTTCAGGGGCGTGCCATTTGGCGGCTACAAGAACTCTGGCGTGGGACGCGAAGAGAGTCTCGACGAAATGCTGAGCTATACCGAAACGAAGGTGATCAACATCATGCTGTAACCGGTACTCCGCAGTGAAGCACGGCGCGCATTCAGTGCCGTGCTTCACACGGCACGCCTTGAGCGCGACGCCCCAATCAAATAGAGAAACTATAAAGCGGAGCGGGCGATATTCGCCATCATCGTCGCGCCGCCTCGGTGCGAAGACCGTCGAGCGTGAACCCAACGCGACGCCGCCAGGTGCCGGCTCCGATCTCGGCCATGATCCGCATCAGTGCGCCATTTGACACGAACACCAGAAACAGGTCCTCGAGCGTGAAGTCGGGGCGCAACGAACCATCGCGCTGCGCGTCTTCGACGAATTGCCGCGCTTGCGTCATTGTCTCGTCGCACACAGCCGCCAGCCGCGAGGCGTCGGGATGGCGGCGTGAAACGATGTCGTTGAGCGCAGGCTCGGTGGCCTGGATTTCGCAAATCAGTTCGACATAAGAGGCGAACCGGCTCCATGGGTCGGGGCAGCCGCGTGCGCGCGCCACCGCGTCACTGAGCCGCTCTGCCGCGACGTCCGCCATGACCACATCGGTGAGTGCTTCGCGCGTGCCGAAGCGGTTGTACAGCGTGCCGATGCTGACGCCCGCCCGCTGCGCGATCTCTTCCAGTGGCACGTCGAGCCCCCGCTCCTGGAACGCATCCAGTGCGGCAGTCTTGATCTTTTCCGTATTGAGCTGGGCGTCGCGTCGTAGCCGCGGCGTACCAGCTTTCCCGGCGCCTGGATGGTTCATGGCGTTAAGGTTTTATTCATAACTTGACGGCACCCTCAACTTTGAAATAGGATGAAGTTGAATGATACCTCAACATATGAACGACTTGTGGGAACGAAGCAGGACATGCCTAAGACCATTTTCATCACCGGCGCCTCGTCAGGCATCGGCAAAGCTGTAGCGAGGCAGTTTGCCGGGCAGGGCTGGAACGTCGTGGCGACGCTGCGCGATCCGTCTGCGGAGACTGAACTCGTCAACGGAGACCGCCTGTTCGTCACGCGACTGGACGTTCAGGACGAGTCCAGCGTGACCTCGGCGGTTGATGCGGCCGTCGAGCGCTTCGGCGGGATCGATGTTCTCGTGAACAACGCCGGCTTCGGCCTGTTTGGCGTTTTCGAGGCGCTGTCGCCGCATAAGATCCAGGAGCAGTTCGCGGTCAACGTCTTCGGCCTGATGGATGTCACGCGCGCCGTGCTGCCTGTCTTGCGGCGGCAGGGCGGTGGCACGATCGTCAACGTGAGTTCCAGCGGCGGCATGATCACCGTGCCGCTGATGTCGATGTACCACGCCACCAAATTCGCGGTCGAGGGCTTCTCCGAATCGCTGGCCTATGAACTGACGTCGCAGAACATCTTCGTCAGGCTGATCGAACCGGGCGCAGCGCGCACGCAGTTTGGGGCGCGGATGTTCTCTGAATTTGCGCATGATCGGTCGCTGGCCTGCTACGACCGGTTCATCGACAAGACCAACGCCCTTTTTGCCGCGATGCTGGGCGGCGAGACGAGCAGTGCCGAGCAGGTGGCCGATGTTGTCTTCGACGCGGCCACCGATCAGTCGTCGCGCCTGCGCTATGTTGTCGGCGAAGATATCGCTGCGCTGGTCAAGGCTCGGCACGAAATGGGCGAAGACAACTATATCGCACTGATGCGCGCGCGGTTCCTGAGTGCGGAACCGGCCGCGCCGACCGCGGGAGGACGGTGAGAATGTCAGCACACGTCAATCACGGCGCTCATCCCGCGTCGGCACATGAAGTGCCAGCCATGCTGATGCCTGAGTTGAGCTTGCCGCATGGGCGCATCCGCGGCGTTGCCCGCAATGCACAGGGCGTACTCGCCTATAAGGGAATCCCTTTTGCCGCGCCACCGGTCGGTGCATTGCGCTGGCGGCCTCCGCAAGATGTCGTGGGCTGGACCGATGTCCGCGACGCCACTGCTTATGGCCCGCCGTGCTTTGGGGCACCGATGCCGGTGCCGGGCCTGAAAGCGCTGACCAGGGACCAGGGCGAGGATTGCCTGACCTTGAATGTCTGGACTGCGGCGCAGACTGCCGAGGAGCGGCGGCCGGTCATGGTGTGGATTCACGGCGGTGGCTTCGAGTTGGGCGCGTCCGCATTCTTCGGGGCTGAAGGCGCGCACCTCGCGGCGAAGGGCGTCGTGATGGTCAGCATGAACTACCGGCTTGGCGTGTTCGGGTTTCTCGCTCATCCCGAACTGGATCGCGAAGGTTCGCCCTCGGGCAACTTCGGCTTGCAGGATCAGATCAAGGCGCTGCGATGGGTGCAAGATCATATTGCATTATTCGGCGGCGATCCGGGCAATGTCACGCTGTTTGGCGAATCCGCCGGGTCGCACGCTGTGGGCATGCTCATGGCCTCACCACTGGCCCGCGGCTTGTTTCATCGAGCCATCGGAGAAAGCGGCGCATTCTGGGACACCGAGCATGGGTCGATCGCGACCAAGGCCGAGGCCGAAGCCCGAACCCGCGCCTTCATGACCAGGATGCGGGTCCGTTCTCTCGCGGAGTTGCGTGCGCTGGCGGGTGAAAAGCTTCACCGCGCCTCCGTCTGGAACTTTCTTACAGACCCGGCCATCACCGCATTTGCTCCTAATATCGATGGCTTTGTGCTGCAAGAATCGCCCGCGCAAACGTTCGAGCGCGGCGGCCAAGCCGATGTCCCTTTACTGGGTGGCTGGAATGCAGACGAACACAGTTTCTTCATGAGCCGGGCGTTGCCGCATCGCACACCGGCGCAGTTCGTCAAGGCCGCCGCGGCACAGTTCGGTCCATCTCGAATGCAGGACTTTCTGGCCGTATATCCTGCCGGCACGAAGCAAGCGGCCGAGCAATCGGCGCAGTATCTGATGGGTGATCTGTGCATTAGCCAACAGACCTGGGCATGGCTGGGTCTGCATCGCACGACGGCCCGCTCTGACGTGTTTGCCTACAACTTCGACTACACCTCGCCCTATTCGCCCAAGCCTAGCCACGGCGCGGAAACGGCATTCGTATTCGGTAGCCTCGACATGAGCTTTGGGCCGTCAAAGGCACCGGCCGGCGAGGCAGACAAGGAATTGTCGGCGTTGATGATGTCGTACTGGACGAACTTCGCGCGGAATGGGAATCCGAACGGCCCGGGATTGCCGCCATGGCCGGTCTATGGCGGGCCGGGTTCCCTGGTCATGCGTTTCGGCAGCTCCAGCGGCGCAGCACCCGAGGACGCAACGGAGCGGTTCCGCTTCATTCAGTCCTTCAGGTCTTCTGGTCGGCTGCCGGAGGATTGGAGGCGAGTCCAGGGCCGGATGCCGGCGCTGTTGGCCAAGGTTGTGGCGAAGACGGTGCTCCTGTTCATGGGCTAGTCATACTCCCGTACTTGAAAACAATATGTCATCCTTACCATTCGAAACAAAGTCGATCGAGCTATCTGTGTCCACTTCACTAGCTCAGTGCGAAGCAGCCAGCAACGACGCGTTGATCGGAGCGCTTACTCTCCTGTCGAGAACGAATGGCATCAGTGCCGTTCAACACGGTGCGCGCCTTGCGGTCATCGGTGAATTGCTGATTTCCATGTTGGTGCACCTGCCAGCCTCAGTGAAGGCTGATGTCACCCGATCATTCCGCAACAGGATTGAAGTGTTGATGTCTCTGAGTGACGACAGGTGCTTGCCTGAAGAATATCACTCGGCGCTATTGAATGAGGTCAATCGTTATCTGAGGGCGGTTCGATAACCTGGCCTACTGTTCCGCTTGAACGTGTCAGCGGTGAACGCACTCCTGCTCTCGGATTCTGGCTAACGGCCCCGTAGCCGGAATCTTTTGACGTGATGCTTGCATCACGTCTTTTTTATTTTCGGAACCACTCAAACGTGACGTTCATTGGGCAACGCATCACATTCCGTACTCGATCATATCTACGACCGATCGGTCGGATGAAGAGTGTCAGCAACATTGAATATGCAGTGGATTCATGACGACTATGAAATCCATTGCATGGATTTATGGAAGCGCTACGTGTAACTTTCACTCCAGGATGTGAACAAGAATAGAAAGCAGGAGGCGGAAGTGTCGAGTTGTGATACGCAGAAGGCAGACGGTGTCGACCTGTCTATTACCGGAACGCATGGGTTGCGAGGTGTAAGAGCTGAACGGCTCGAACTCACATATTCAGGTGGCCTGCTCTCAAGCCACCGTGTCCTTCTCGCAGTTATATATCGGACCCACATACGCTCGGTGCCAACACTGCCACGCAACGTGCGGTTCGCATTTTCCCGTGCATGCGATGAGTTATCTCAGTACGCGCAGCGTGGGTAACCACGATGAGATCCGCCGCTAGCGCGCGTGGCGAATGCTCGTCCTGAAAGTATCGGTTTCTTCGCGGAATGATTGCAACGTTCAATCTTCCGGCGACTGACAAATAAGAAGCGTAGTTCGTAAAAATATCAGGAGACTTCAATGTTCATTCGAAATTGTTGGTACGTGGCTGCGTGGCAGGAAGAACTAACCTCGCAGCCACTGGCGAGGACAATACTTGCCGAGCCAATCGTGTTATATCGCACGGCTTCTGGTCAAGTGAGCGCTCTTGAGGATCGCTGCGTGCATCGCAGCCTTCCCTTGTCGATGGGGAGGGTGTGTGGAGAGCATCTGGTCTGCGCCTATCACGGTCTTTCTTACGACCATGCCGGACGATGTGTACATATTCCCGCACAGGATGTCATTCCAAAAAACGCACAGATAAGGCGTTATCCAGTCGTTGAGAAGGACAACGTCATCTGGATCTGGATGGGAGATTCAACGCGCGCAGATGAAACTTCCGTGCCAGATTATCCTTGGCATAGCGATCCGGGATGGGCCCACAAAAAGAGTTACCGGCACATCGCCGCCTACTACGAACTGATCCACGACAATCTGATCGACCTCTCACATGTTGGCTGGGTCCATGAAAAAACGATCGGCGGCACGCCAGAAGCTCACTCCAGAGCAGAAGTGAAGGTGGTTCGTTCCGAAGATCAGGTTAGCGTACGCCGATGGATGCGTGACTCGGTACCTCCCCCGACCTACGTCAAGGCCGTCGACTTTAAGGGAAATATAGATCGATGGATGGAGATTCGCTTTAGACCAGGACTGGTCAGCATCTATGTCGGCGCGAATGAAGCAGGGAAGGGCGTTGATGAAGACCATTACCGGAATACGTTCGGCGCGCGAATTTTCAACGGAGTGACGCCGGAAACGGAGCATTCAACGCACTATTTCTGGACTGCCGCGCACAACTTCAAGGTGGATCAGCCCGCTGCTACAGAGGCACTGTTCAAGGAGGTTTACGCGACCTTCGAAGAAGACAAAATGGTGCTTGAGAGCCAGCATTCCCGGATGCGTGATTTACCTGGCGCGCCAACAATCGATCTTATTAGCGATGCCGGTGGGAACCAGGCGCGTCGGCTGGTGAAGGAAAAAATAGAAGAGGAACTGCGCCACGTTCCGGTGCCTGCATGAACTGCCACCATGGCAACCCTTGCCGGGAATAGGGTGAAAGCAGGTTACGTCAGTTGACGCTGCGCCACTTCAAAATTAACGATCTACTGGGACGTGATTGTTGATGGAAAAAGTCATGAATTTACTATCCATGCGTGTCTTCAGGAAAACTAACGAGGCCGATGGAATTTGCAGCTTTGAGCTGATTGCCGAGTCGGGAGAGGAGTTACCTGCATTCACTGCCGGCGCACACCTCGATGTCCAGATTCCGGGGCCAGAGAATTTCGTGCGCCAGTACTCTCTGGCGAACTCGCCTGCTGATCGAAAAAGGTACCTGATTGGAGTTTTGCTCGATACCTCAGGACGTGGTGGGTCGCGTAGCATGCATGAGCGGGTCAATGAAGGTGACCTTCTGAGGGTTTCCCCGCCGAAGAACCATTTCCCCCTCGTTCCCGATACGCGTTCCGCCTTGATATTGGCAGGTGGAATCGGAGTGACTCCCCTGCTGGCGATGGCAGAGGAGTTACATCGAAATCACGTTAGCTTCGACTTCCACTATGCGGCCCGCAGCGTTGCGAGAATGGCGTTTAGAGAGCGGCTCGAAAAATCGCCTTACAGGGAGAGGGTGCACTTCTATCTTGACGATCAAAGTTCCGGGCATCCGCTGAACTTGACGACGATACTATCCACGCCAAACCCCGGCGTACACCTATATATCTGTGGCCCGCGAGGATTTCTGGATGCCGCGATAGGGGTTGCGCATGCTTCGGGATGGAGCGAAGCGCAAATTCACTTTGAGGCGTTTTCCAACCAGGTTCGGGAAGCCGGCGATGCCTTCGATCTTCGGCTGGCTAGAAGTGAACGGATCATTCGAGTTGGTGCTAATGAGCCTGTTATTCACGCGCTATCCCGCAACGGGATCGAAGTGCCAACCTCTTGCGAGCAGGGGGTATGTGGAACCTGTCTAACACGTGTGATTTCCGGCATTCCAGATCATCGGGACATGTATCTGACGCAGCAGGAGCGAGAAAGGAATGATCAATTTCTGCCTTGCTGCTCAAGATCTCGTTCTTCGATTCTGGTTGTAGATCTATGAGCGTCACATCATGCTTCGTTCATCAGCAAGGGCCTGAAGCACGTACAGGAAATTCATATCGGAGGGGGCATCTATGCATCTGTTTCATGGTGGGTATGAAATTCATTGTATGGATTTATAGACCGCCAGCGTTTAATGTCGCATCCACGCTCAAAAAAGCGGGAGATAAAAAACGGAAATAGTTTCGCACTCGAGCGAACGAATCCTCTGGAGACAAGAAATGCATGCGCAAGTCGTTACGCCCTCGAAATTCATCGACGATACACAAATATCGTCCCTGCAGATCATCACCCTCGTTCTGTGTTTTTTTGTTGTCGCCGCTGACGGTTTTGATGTCGCCTCGGTAGGGTATGTTGCGCCGTTGCTCAAAAAGGCCTGGTCGCTTGGCCCCGCCCAGCTTGGTCCAATTTTTGGTGCGGGCCTGTTTGGCCTCACCGTAGGAAGTTTTCTATTCGGACCGCTCGCTGATCGCATCGGCCGCAAGCGCGTCATTATGATCTCGCTGGTGCTGTTCGGCATCGGCAGTTTTGCCTGCGCGTATGCGCCGTCACTGACGTGGCTAATCCTGCTGCGCTTCGCGACCGGCGCGGGCCTCGGTGGTGCGATGCCGAATGCAATCACACTGTCGTCGGAATTCAGTCCGGCTCGCAACCGAGCGTGGATGGTGACGCTGATGTTTTGCGGCTTCACGCTCGGCCTCGCTTTCGGCGGCGCCATAGCTGCGCTCCTGATTCCGACCTTCGGATGGAAAGGCGTATTCGTTTTCGGTGGCCTGTTCCCGCTTTGCCTGATTCCGATAGTCTGGTTGTGGCTGCCGGAGTCGTTGCGTTTCATGGCCGGCAAGCCGCGTTACCGTCAGGAGACGCGTCAAGTGCTCAAGCGCTTGACCGGTGACCCTGACACGCCGCTGGAACAGGTGATCCCGGAGGACGCAAAGACCGCCTCGGGCGACGAATCGGCGGTCAGAGCACTGTTCAACCCGCGCTATCGCACCGGCACGCTGCTGATGTGGGTCGCGTTTTTTTGCACGCTGTGGGTCTATTACCAGGTGAGTAGCTGGCTGCCGACGGTGATCACAGGCGCCGGTATCGACGCGGCCCATGCAGCGCGAGTGGGTGCCATGCTGCCGCTAGGCGGCACCGTCGGATCTCTGATAAACGCACGCCTGATGGACCGTGTCAATCAATTCGTAGTACTGGCTGTGTCCTACGCCGTGGCGGCTGTTTCAATCGCATTGATCGGTTTTTCGATCAATGAGCCCGCATGGGTTTACGTGGCCGTATTCATGGCGGGTTTGGGGCTATCTGGTGCGCAGTCCGGCGCCAATGTGCTTGTCGCCGGTTTCTATACGACGGCTGCACGAGCCACTGGTGTGAGTTGGGCGCTGGCTGTTGGGCGCATCGGGTCGATCATCGGTTCGATGACGGGCGGCATTCTGCTTGCGACATTTCATTCCGTCGAACTCGCATTCGTGACCTTTGCCGCACCGGCGTTGATCGCCGGCGTCGCGATGCTGGCGAACGGCTGGTTCTATCGTGGCAGCAATGTGGCGAAAGTTTGATTCAGCCTGGTTTCACAGAAATGCGACAACGCGTCGCGATTATTCAGGAGAAGGGCATGCGGTACGTAAGTTTTGAAAAAGACGGCAAGGCGTGGTTGGGTGTGCGTGAGCATGGTGCGATTCGCACACTGGGCGAAACAACGCTGGAAGCATTGCTGGCTGAGGGCATTGATCTGAAAACGTGGGCGGCGAAGCAGGACGGCGGCCGTATCGAAGCGGAAGAGGGTTTGAAGTTTCTGCCGCCGTTGCGCCGCCCACCGAAGATTCTCTGCGTCGGTCTGAACTTCGCGGATCACACGAAGGAGAGCAATTTCGAGCAACCAAAGTATCCCACGCTGTTTTTGCGCGTGAATACCAGCCTGGTCGCCCACGATGCGCCGATGGTTCGCCCCGCGGTGACCGACTCCGAAGGACTCGACTATGAGGGAGAAATCGCAGTCGTGATCGGAAAGGGTGGTCGTCATATTGCAACGGAAAACGCGCTGGCACACGTCGCGGGCTACTCGTTGTTTAACGACGGATCGGTACGCGAATATCAATTCAAGACGCCGCAGTGGACAGCGGGGAAAAACTTCGACGGCACTGGCGCGTTCGGACCCGACCTTGTCACTGCCGATGAACTTCCGCCAGGCGCGAAAGGCTTGCTGCTGGAGACTCGTCTCAACGGTGAGGTCGTTCAATCCGCCAACACAAACGAGATGGTTTTCGACATCGCATCTCTCATCAGCATCATCAGCGAGGCCATCACGCTGGAAGCGGGCGACGTGATCGTTGCGGGTACACCTTCTGGGATCGGTTGGGCGCGCAATCCGAAGTTGCTAATGAAAGCCGGTGACGTGTGTGAAGTGACCGTCGAGAAGCTTGGCACCTTGCGCAACACGATTGTCGACGAAGCGGGCGCTTGAAGACGCCTGCCAACGCAAACGACGCAGGAGGAGACAAGATGGCAGCCAATCGCGATTCGAAAATCGTTGCAGTGCATTCGATCGATCACTTCGCACTCAATGTCCCGTCGCTGTCGGAGGCCGGGTATTTCTTCACGGCATTCGGACTCGATGTGACACCGGCGGCGGAAGGTCTGGATATCCGTGCAGGCGATGGACATCGCTGGGCTCGTATGCTGCCAGCGGATCGGAAATCGCTCGCTTATCTCAGCTTCAACTGCTTCGACGGGGATCTGACGGCAATCGAGCGGCAGGTCATAGCCGCTGGCGCGACCCTCTGTCCCGCACACGTACGAAGCGATGGGCAAGGCTTCTGGTTTTACGATCCAGACGGCAACCTGATTCAGGTCCGAGTTGGTCCAAAAACTTCGCCGAATGAGAAAACCTCTGTAGTTCATACTGATGTTGCGGCAGACGCGCGTGGCTCGTGCATGCGCTCGGAGGTCAAAACCGTACGCCCGCGCCGCCTGTCGCACGTGCTGCTGTTCACGCCGGACACACGGCGCGCCGTCTCGTTCTATGGGGCGGCTCTGGGTTTGAGGCTCTCGGACTGCTCCGCCGACATCATTGCATTCACGCATGCGCCGCATGGCAGCGACCACCATCTACTTGCGTTCGTGAAGAGTTCCGCAAGAGGCTGGCATCACGTGGCATGGGACGTGGCGAACGTCAACGAGGTCGGCGCAGGTGCGTCGCAAATGGCGGCGGCGGGTTTTAAGGCCGGTTGGGGTACGGGAAGGCATGTGCTTGGTTCGAATTATTTCCACTATGTGCGTGATCCATGGGGATCGTTCTCCGAGTACTCCGCCGATATGGACTTTGTTTCGGCAGGTAGCGTATGGCCGACCGGAGACTTCCAGCCGGAGGACTCGCTCTATCAATGGGGACCGGATGTTCCCGACTACTTCATTCGCAATACTGAGGCGTAAGCCGGGCGGCGTGAATTTTCGCCGTGGCGTGTATGGTTAAACAAGAGGAGGAATTGAGGTGCTCTACATTCGTTTGTGTTTCGACAAGCCTGGCACCACCGAGTTGCGCGAGCAGCTTCGTGCGGATCATCGCGCATATTTCAAACCCAATCTGCTGGCGGATGCCGTGCCTCATCTCGTTCAGGCCGGGCCGTTATGTGTCAGCGACAACGATGACACCAATCTGGCGAGTTTCATGATTCTTGAGGCAACCAGTCTCGACGAGGTGGTGCGCTTTCATGACGGCGATCCGTTCACGAAGGCAGGCCTGTACGACAGGGTCTACATACATCGCTGGGATAGACACATCTAGCGCGTGTCGGCTGCACTCGGCCCACAGGTACCGACTCGGCAACGCCCTTCCTCGTGATGGCCGGCATCAGCCATTCCTTCTAGACACAGACACCGGTAGAGGAGTTTGCTGCCGGACCTATAACGACGCCTGGCGCATTGAACGCCAGTCGCATCAAGGAGAC
>NZ_CAJNAT010000057.1 GCF_905220705.1 Paraburkholderia domus | reverse complement strand
AGCATCGCGGCGCTCAGACGCCGCGCGTCCGCGCTTGGTTTCCAGATCATTCCCGACACGAAAACGGCCTGAAAACCACCCGTACTTCCATGCGATGTTTCTCGAGAGCCGGCGGCAGTGGTGGTGAGCGTCGCGGTGGCTTTCGCCCTCGCTGCCGGTACGCTCGCCACGGTCTCAGCTACACGCGTGGCGACGCCCGTCTCCAATGTGCAGATCGACGATTGGCGGATGCAGGGCACGGCCACGCACGCGGCGTGGCCGGTGTGGCGGCTGCGCGTCGCTGCCGCGTTCGGCAACGCGGCGGCGCGCGAGGCCCTGGCCGACGTGCTGGTGAGCTCGGCGCAACTCGACGAGCGGCGCGAAGGCGTCGACTTGTATCGTCAACTTGCGCTCGATGCTGTGCCGAGTGCGCAAGCCACGCTCGGACATCTGCTGCTGCGCGGACTGCCCGGCATCGCGCCGGATTACGCGGAAAGCCGCCGCTGGTTGAGCGTAGCCGCAGCGCACGATCCGCAGGCTGCGTACGATCTGTCGACGCTTTATCGCAACGGCTACGGCGTCGCGCGTGATCCTCGCCTCGCGATTCACTGGCTGGCGCAGGCGGCGCAAGCTGGCGTGCCGCTCGCGCAATTCCAGCTCGCTAACGAGTATCGCTTCGGCACGACGCTGCCGCATGACGACGCCATGGCGCTGCAATGGCTGACGCGCGCGGCCAATGCGGAGTTACCCGAGGCCAATCTCGCGCTGGCGATCGCCTATCGCAACGGCGAGCTCGGCATGGCGCGCGACGAAGACGAATACTGGGCCCATGTGAAAGAGAGCGAGCACGATCTGAAGCACGTCAGCCGGCCATGATCGCGCGTTGAAACGGCCTGCGAGTTTCTGTCGCAGAGTCATGTTAGCCGCCCCCTGCAGAGACTTTCGCTGCAGGGGGCGTGTTTTTTCCGTCGCGTGAATCGACATCGCGAGCGCGTCGGCGAGCCACGTTTTGACCGTCGAGTCGCCATCCGCCGACCATCGCCCGGCGCCGAAAGTGCCTCTATTCAGGTATCGAAACGGCTTGTAACGCACGTTACGTGTTCGTGTTGCAGACCGGTCCGAGGCGCGGCGACGCACGTTTACCCGCTAAAACAAGGATCAAAATGTGTTGCGAAGTCTGCGCCGCGCAACAAACCTTCGCTGTTATACACAAAAGAGTCGCGCAAATCGTATTAGCGCTTGTAGAATCCGGCGTTGAAGCGTGCACATACCGTGTGCGCTTCATGCAATTCACTGACCACTACAGGTAGGAGAAACATGCCGACTTCCGCAAAAAAGGTGGCCAAGAAGGCTGCTGCCCCGGTACCGACCAAGAAGGTTGCTGCAAAGAAAGTTGTTCCTGCGAAGAAGGCCGTCGCAGCTAAGAAGGTCGCCGTGAAGGCTTCCAGCGCTCCGTCGCCGATCAAGGACACCTTCACGAAGGCCTCGCTGGCTGCACACGTCGCTGAACGCGCTGCTGTGGAACCGAAGACCGCCAAGGCTGTGCTGGCCGCGCTCGAAGACACGATCCTCGGCGCCGTGCACAAGAAGGGCGCTGGCGAATTCACGCTGTCGGGCCTTCTGAAGATCGTCGTGCAAGCTGTGCCGGCGAAGAAGAAGCGCTTCGGCAAAGACCCGTTCTCGGGCGAAGAGCGTTGGTTCCCGGCCAAGCCGGCTAGCGTGCGCATCAAGGCACGTCCGCTGAAGAAGCTGAAAGACGCAGCAGCAGGCTGATCGCGCTTCATGCGTGACGGCGGTTTTTAATGGTGGTTTTTTAGCCGTGCGTTTTTAACCGTGTGCTTTTGACTGTCCGCTTTTGACTGTCGTTAACGTTTGAGCCGATCCGCAGTGCGAGTTGTCCGAATCCCCGAGGATGCGAATCCTCGGGGATTTTTTATGCGCGTCCGCTGTGGTTTGGCGAATTCGCCGCCGTCCGCCACGGTGCCGCTGATGCACCGTACTAGCGCATCATGGGCCGCCGCAGTACGATGGCAACGAGGCCATGCCGGTCGGGATGCGCTCTTAGCGTGCACGCAGCGTGTTTCGCACGCAAAAAGCTCAATGGCATAGCGCTTGCTTGAACGATTGTCGAACACCGAATGCGCAGCGCATTCGCCTTCTATCCGACAACAAGAGCGGGGCGTGACATGCGATGCTATGACGAGATGCGTCATCATGACGATTCCGTGCGGCCACACTACGCGCGCTTTGAGCGGTGGCTGGTAAAGCAGGGCAACGAGGCGATCGCACGTAAGCGTGCGGAAGCCGACCTGCTGTTCCGCCGGGTCGGAATCACCTTCGCGGTGAACGGCGATCTGTCCGGCACCGAGCGGCTGATTCCTTTCGACCTCATTCCGCGCATCATTCCGCGCAGCGAATGGCAGACGCTGGAGGCGGGTTTGCGCCAGCGGGTGCAGGCGCTCAATCTGTTTATCCACGACGTCTATCACGATCGCAATATCGTGCGCGCCGGTATCGTGCCGGCCGAACAGGTCTACACCAACGCGCAATACCGGCCTGAAATGCAGGGCGTCAATGTGCCGCTCGGTGTTTACGCGCATATCGCCGGCGTCGACGTGGTGCGCGCGGGCGACGAGGGCGAGTTCTACGTGCTCGAAGACAACCTGCGGGTGCCCTCGGGCGTGTCCTATATGCTCGAAAACCGCAAGATGATGATGCGGCTTTTCCCCGAACTGTTCGTGCAGAACCGCATTGCGCCGGTCGCGCATTATCCCGATCTGCTGCTCGACACACTTCGCTCGGTCGCGCCCGAAGGCGTCGACGATCCGGTCGTGGTGGTGCTCACGCCGGGCATGTACAACTCTGCCTATTTCGAGCACACCTTCCTTGCGCAGCAGATGGGTGTCGAGTTGGTGGAGGGTAAAGATCTGTTCGTCGACGACAACTATGTGTTCATGCGCACCACGCAGGGGCCGAAGCGCGTCGACGTGATCTACCGCCGCGTCGACGACGATTTTCTCGATCCGCTCGCCTTCCGCAACGATTCGGCGCTAGGCGTGCCGGGTCTGTTGACCGCCTATCGCGCCGGACGCGTCGCGCTCGCGAACGCCATGGGCACCGGCATCGCCGACGACAAATCGATCTACCCGTACGTGCCGGAAATGATCGAGTTTTACCTCGGTGAGAAGCCGATCCTCAACAACGTGCCCACGTTCCAGTGCCGCAAGCCCGACGATCTTGCATACACGCTCGCGCATCTGCCGGAGCTGGTCGTGAAAGAGGTTCACGGCGCGGGCGGTTACGGAATGCTGGTGGGGCCGGCGTCGACGAAGGCCGAAATCGAATCGTTCCGCGAGCGCCTGATTGCACGGCCCGCGGGTTACATCGCGCAGCCCACGCTCGCGCTCTCCGCGTGTCCGACTTTTGTCGAAGCGGGTATCGCGCCGCGCCATATCGATTTGCGCCCCTTCGTGCTGTCCGGCAAGGGCGTGACGATGTGCGCGGGCGGTCTCACGCGCGTGGCGTTGCAGGAGGGCTCCCTCGTCGTCAATTCGTCGCAGGGAGGCGGGACTAAAGATACGTGGATGGTCGACTGACGCGGTTGCCGATGCGGTTGCTCATGTGACAGCTCTTGTGACAGCTCATGTGACAGTTAATGCAGCAGATCACATAGCAACACCTGTCGCCATGCAGGCAACCGCGCCCGCAACCTCACTCGCCGGCAGATGAGTCAAACCGTCGCCGGCGCACACGGATAACCCGCGCGGACCTTTTACTTCTGCAAAGGTCTTGCGTCATCAGATACGGAACGCCGTCATGCTAAGCCGAACCGCCGATCACCTCTTCTGGATGGCCCGCTATATGGAGCGCGCGGAGAACACCGCCCGCATGCTCGACATCAATCTGAAGGCGTTGCTGTTGCCGCAAACGCCCGAACAGGAGGCGCGCGCGCAACGCTCGGTGCTGCGCATTTCCGAACTCGAAACCGCTTTCGCGCAGCGCTACGATGAACCGACCCGCGAACATGTGCTCGATTTCATGGTGGCCGATGCGACCAATCCGTCGAGCATTCACTCGTGTTTGCAGGCCGCACGCGAAAACGCCCGCGCCGTGCGCGGTACCTTGACGACCGAATGGTGGGAAACCATCAACGACACCTGGCTCGAGTTCAACGAACGCGCTTCGTCAGGCCAGGCGTCGAGCAATCCAGGCGCGCTATTCGAGTGGGTGAAGTTCCGCTCGCACCTGTCGCGTGGCGTGACGATCGGCACCGCGTTGCAGGACGACGCGTTCTTCTTCACGCAGCTCGGCACCTTCCTCGAACGCGCCGACAACACTGCGCGGATTCTCGACGTGCGCTTCGCCGACGTCGAGCCGAATTCACGCGATGCCGCGCGTCAGTTGGAAGACTTCTACTACTGGACTTCGATCCTCAGTTCGGTGTCGGCGCTGGAGATCTATCGCAAGGTGTATCGCGATGTCGTCACGCCGGCGCGGGTGGTCGAATTGATGATCCTGAACCAGCAGATGCCGCGCTCGCTGCTCGCTTCGCTCGAAGGCGTCTGCACGAATCTGGCGATGCTGCGCACGCCGGGCTCGAACCAGTGCGAACGGTTCGCCGGCAAGCTGCGCGCCGAACTGGTGTACTCCGACATCCGGCAGATTTTTGAAGCCGGCCTGCACGCCTATCTGACGCAGTTCCTTGCTCGTGTGTTCGAGCTCGGCAATCTGGTCGCGCGTACTTATCTGATGCTGCCAGTCGCCTGACGGAGTTTTCCTATGTACCTGACGATCCGCCACGACACGTCCTATCGCTACGAAGCGACTGTCCATTATTCAATCCAGCAACTGCGTCTGACACCGGCAAGTGGCGCGTCGCAGGTGGTGCGGCGCTGGAGCATCGATGCGCCAGGCAAGCTCGACGCCACCTTCGACGCCTACGGCAATGTGCTGCATACGCTCGTGATCAACAAGCCGCATGGCGAGATCCGTCTGCATGTTGCGGGCGAAGTCGACACGATTCCGCTGAAGGACGGCCAATTGCCCGACGCCGTCGGCCCGATTCCGCTTGAGCATTTCACCTGTTCGACGCGTCTCACGGAAGCCGATGCGGCGATCCGCGAGTTGGCTGAATCGGTGCCGAGCCTCGCGAGCTCGAGCAATCTGATCGCGTTGTCCGAACAGATCCTGCAGCGCGTGAAGTACAACTCCGGCATCACCGAAGTCACCAGCACGGCCGCCCAGGCGCTCGCGCTCGGCAACGGCGTGTGCCAGGACCATGCGCATCTGATGCTGGCCTGCTGCCGCGCGCGTGGCATTCCGGCGCGTTATGTGAGCGGCTACATCGAACCCGGTGATGTCGGCCCCGAAGGAACGCCTCTTGGGGGAGAGCACGGCGCGAGCCACGCGTGGGTCGACGTGTGGCTCGATGGCAAGGGCTGGATTTCCGTCGATGTCACGCATGCCGCGTTTGCCAGCGAGATCTACTGCCGGCTCGCCGTGGCGCGTGATTACGAAGCCGCCGCGCCGGTGCGCGGCCGGCGTATCGGCGGGCTGGAGGAGGAGTTGAAAGTATCCGTCACGGTCAGCGGGCAACTGTCGCAATAGCACCCGCTGGAGGAGGCCAATGGGTTGTCAGGACCGCCTTGACGGGCGCATTGCAGGGCGGCATGCCGGCAACCATGGCAACGGCTTGAATGAGCGTCAGCCCGCCTAGCTATTCAGATTAGGCCCGCGTCCGCCGTAATACGGAGAGAGGCGCATGCGGGCCGCATTACAATAGCGCCATTCTGTCGTTTTCTGCGGGTACCTTTTCCTATGACTTACTGTGTCGCGATGTCCGTCGACGACGGGCTCGTGTTCCTTTCGGACACGCGCACCAATGCGGGCGTCGATCACATCAGCACCGCGCGCAAGATGTCGGTGTTCGAGCAGCCGGGCGAACGCATGCTCGTGTTGCTGGGCGCCGGCAATCTGTCGCTCACGCAAGCGGTGCTGCACGAGCTGTCCGAGCCCGCCGAGCCCTCGCAGCCCACGCTCTGGAGCGCGCCCACCATGGCCGACGCGGCCCGCGTGATCGGCCGCGCGGTGCGCTGCGTGCATCAGCGCGAAGCCGAGGCGCTGCAGGAATTCGGCGTCGACTTCAATTGCAGCTTCATTCTCGGCGGCCAGATCGCGGGCAACCGGCCGCGTCTGTTCATGATCTACGCGGCAGGGAATTTCATCGAAGCGTCGTCCGTGAACCCGTATTTCCAGATTGGCGAGGCCAAGTACGGCAAGCCGATCATCGACCGCGTGCTGACGCCGTCCACGCCACTCGACGAAGCGGCCAAGTGCGCGCTGATTTCCATGGATTCGACGCTGCGTTCGAATCTGTCGGTCGGGCTGCCGCTGGATCTGCTGGTGTACGAGAAAGATTCGCTGCACGTCACGCGCTTCGTCTCGATCGACCACGACAATGCGTACTTCGAGATGATTCACCGTACGTGGGGCGAGCGGCTACGCCAGGTGTTCGGCGAGATTCCCGATCCGGACTGGCAGGATTCGCCCAATGTGCCGCTGCTGCAACGCGAGCGTGCACTGGTGCTGCATCGCGCGCCGGTCGGGGCGGACGGCATGGAGCATGAGCTCGATGCGAAGCCGGCGCAGACGTTGGCGCAGGCGGAGAAGGGAAAGGGCCAGCGGCGTTAGCCAGTTCAGCGTAGCGCTGACGGGCCGGGAGCATCGCACCAAGGTCGTCACGAGCCTGTTTAAGGCTTGCTGGCGGCCTTTTCTATTGGTTCGCACGTTGAGTTGGTCACGATGAACGCGCAGGACAAGCGCGGTTGTCCGTCTATCCGTGGTGTGACCCGGACGGGCCTGTCTTCGCGGCGAGCACCAAAACCAGAGGACGAAAAAAAACCAGCCACAGGTTTATCGCCTGTGGCTGGTCTTCAACTGCGTGTTGCTTCAGCAGTACGTCAAGTTCGATTAGAACTTGTGGCGGATGCCCAGGCTAACCATTACTTGCTCGTTGGAAGCCGAGTTGTAGCCGTACGAACCGATCGATGCACCGGCAGCGGTCAGGCCGCCGGTCGCCGTATTGCGTTGTTCGCCAGTCGCATGTTGCCATGCGCCGACCAGGTAGAGGTCCGTGCGCTTCGACAGGTTGTAGTCGCCGCCCAGGGAAACCTGGTTATACGTTGCGCTCGTGTCGCCCGTAGCCTTCGTGTAGATGTAGCCCACGCCCACCAGCATAGCCGGCGTTGCCTGGTAGCCAAGATACACGCCGCCGACGTTGTACTTCTCGGTCGAACCGAAGCCCGACATTCCGTCCGGCTTGTACAGCGCATTGCTGTAGCGGAGGTTGACCGTGAACGGGCCGGCCACGTATTGTGCCGCGACCTGAGCGATACCGATCGACTTCGCCGATGCGTAGTAGCTGTTGACCTGGCCGTCGAACGTGCCGTCCGACGTGCTGCCGTTCCAGCTCGGCGTTGCCGCCGGCGGCGTGCCGCTGACAGTGAAGCGGCTACCCAGCGTGTTGCCGTTGTCGGCCTTGAAGTAGCCTGCAGCCACGCTGAACGGACCCGTTGCGTACGTTGCAGCGCCCGACCACGTTTGACCCGAACCCGTCGAGCCAGCCACGCCGCCGAATGCGTACATGCCTTCGAACTGGAAGCCGCCCCACACCGGCGAGGTGTACTTGACAGCACTGTTCGTGCGCGAGGAGTTGTCGTTGTTGTCGACGTCGCCCGGCGTTGCGAAGGTGGAACCGAAGTAGTTGTCACCCGTCAGCGGCTGAACCAGGTCGACCACCGGGTCGTACTGACGACCCAGCGTGACCGTGCCCCACTGATCGCCCGTCAGGCCGACGAAGGCTTGACGACCGAACATACGGCCGCCTTGACCCAGCTTGCCGGTGTTCACGTCAAAGCCGTTTTCCAATTGGAAGATTGCCTTCAGGCCACCGCCGAGATCTTCCGTGCCCTTCAGGCCGAAACGATCACCTTGCAGGTTGCCGGCAACCATCGCGACCAGATTCTTGTTCTGACCAGCCGAGTTTTGCGTGTTGTGAACGTACTGGATCGACTCATCGATCAGGCCGTAAAGGGTAACGCTGCTTTGAGCATGTGCTACGCCGGTGACGCCGAGGAGCGCCAGCGAGAGGGTAGACAGGGCGATTCGTTTCATCCATTTCTCCACGCAGATGATTAGTTTGTTGTTGCGGAAAGGAGAATAGCTCACTGCCTCAACTGGTAAGAACTGGAAAAAAAAGAGTGTCTCTAAAAAGTGACAAACGACGCAAAGCCTTGTATTTAAAGCCCGTTAACGATTATTGCTATTTCCGCAATATTCATTCGTTAATTGGGCATTATTGTTGTTTTGTTGACAGTGAAGGCTCCGATGCCTGCAATTTGGACACTCTTTTGAATGGCTTTCGTAATGTAGTCGTCTAGATGTTCTGCCCGTTTTTCAGCGTCTATATAAAAACGGAGCTGCGTCTCGCTTGACGGGAGCGCTAGACACAATTTATGCGCTATGAGCAGGCGCAATCGCTGCGGTTGCAGCCTGTAGCTGGGATTTGCCGTTGTGGTCCGCCGTTGTGGTCCGCCGTTGTGGTCTTCACACCGAGGCAGTCGTTTCTGCTGTGTCAATGTGAGGCGCGACGGCATCGCGCCTCACTCTCGATGGCCGTTATCGTCCCCCGTTGCGGCGCGCCACGGCGGCCGCCGCCAGACCGGCCGCCGCAGCAAACAGCACCGAGGTCCACGGATAGCGTCTGACATAGCGATCGGCGGTGACGGCCCGGCGGTGCGCTTCGACCAGCGTGACGGCGGCGACGCGTGTCGCCTGCGCTTCGGCAAGGACGACGGTGCGGCCGATCTTGACCGCGGTCGCCCGCGCTGAAGTCTTCTTCCGCTCGCGCACCCGCGGTAAAGCCGACGCTGGAGCGGTCGAGGCAAGAGCCGCCGCTTCTGCCGCTCCGGCAGCAGGCGCAAACCCGGCAGCATGCGATTCACCGTCATCCGCGCGAGGCAGCGCATCGGCCGATACCGTCGATGCCGCCAGCACCGAAGCGAGCTTGGCGCGGCTGCCGGGCGGCGACTCGTCCTGCATGCCCCATCCACCGCGCGGATCATGCATGCGCCCGCGCGCCGCCGAAAACTCCGCGCCGAGCAGGAGCACGGCGGCCGAGAAGTACAGCCACATCAGCAGCACGGCCAGCGAGCCGGCCGCGCCAAACGAGCTCGCCATCCCGGCGTGCGCGATATACAGCGCGAACAGCTTCTTGCCCGCCGAGAACAGCACGGCCGCGACGATCCCGCCGACGAACGCATCGCGCCACTGCACCTTGGCGTCCGGCAGAAACTTCAGCAGCCCGGCAAAGGCGAACGCCAGCACCAGCAAGCCGACACCGAGTTGCAGCAGATTGCCGATCACTACATAGGGCGAGTCGCCCCACAGCCACTTGCCGATG
The DNA here is from genome assembly GCF_905220705.1 of Paraburkholderia domus. Classification (GTDB taxonomy): domain Bacteria; phylum Pseudomonadota; class Gammaproteobacteria; order Burkholderiales; family Burkholderiaceae; genus Paraburkholderia; species Paraburkholderia domus. The sequence goes on along the minus strand of NZ_CAJNAT010000057.1, from coordinate 8,848 downwards.
AACGTGATGACTGTATCGAGCACTAACGAGACAATCAGCAGGAACGCGACGCCGAGCACCAGGCCGAACGAAATCAGGCGCACGCGCACCATCGCAATCACGCTCGACGAGCGCGGCCCGGTATACGGCCACACGAGATTGAGCGCGCTATTGAGGGATGAGAAGGTGGCCGAGGCGCCGATCGCCAGCATCGTGAATGAAATGACGGCTGCGATGCCACCGGCACTGCCGCTGTGATGGGCGTTCTCGACGATGGTCTGCACGCCCGCGGCGGCCTGGTCGCCGAGCAGGCCGTGAATGTGGGTGAACAGCTCGCCGCGCGCGGCTTGAGCGCCGAAGAACCAGCCGGCCACGGCGATCACCATGACCAGCGTCGGCGCAAGCGAAAATGCCGCATAGAAGGCGATGCTGGCCGCCATGGCTGCGCAGCGGTCGTCGGCAAACTGTTTGAATGCGCCGATTGCCCAATTGGCCTGCTTGCGGGCCACCAACTGGAGGTTCTCGGCGGAAAGCATGTCGCTGTCCATGGTCGTTCTTCTCAATGGGATACTGGCGCCGGATGGGCCGTGTGCGTGCCGTTGAGGTAGCCTCGATGCAGTCCGCGCATCGACGCCTTTCGCAAACCTTGTGCCTGTCACTATAACAAGCGCTGCATGCGTGTGCCCGCGATACGCCCGCAAGCAGGCATGCCGTTAGAATGCCGATGGACCTTCACACTTTTATCACTATGCACTCGCACGAACTCGTAAAGCAGTTGGACGTCATTCCCGCAGAACAATTGAGCGCGCATTTGCCGGCGAACGTCGTCGAGCATTTGCCGGCCCAGGGCGTGACCGTGTTCGCCGTTAGCGACGACGCTTCGGACACCGCCGAATTTAGCGCGCGCTACGGTTTCGGCCTTGAAGACTGCGCTAACACGATCGTGATCCGCTACAAGAAGGAGGGCGCCGAGCATTACGCAGCGCTGGTGTCGCTCGGCTCGCTGCGTCTGGACATCAATGGCGCGGTGAAGGCGGCGCTTGGCGCGCAGCGCCTGTCGTTCGCCAAGCGGGAGGCCGCCGTGGAGCATAGCGGGATGGAGTTCGGCGGAATCACGGCCTTCGGCTTGCCGGAGGACTGGCGCATTCTCGTCGATGCCGCTGTCATGGAGCGTGCTCAGATTGTGATGGGTGCGGGGGTGCGGGCAGCCAAGTTGCTGTTGGCGCCCGAGGTGTTGCAGCAGTGGCCGCGCTGTGAAGTTGCCTCGCTTGCGTTGCCGGCCGAATGAAGATTTGAGCACTGCCGCCGAGGTGTGCAGAACAAATCAAGGCCAGCCCCGCAGGACAACGGGCGAAGGTATGAAACAAACGCTGAAGTTTTCCCCCGCTCCGCCGTTATTCCTAAGATTGACATGAACTGTTGCGGCGCCCGTTCGCGCGGCGCCGGCTACAAGGACAAAGGAATACGGAGATGGAACGCTTTCGCCTGAAAGTGCGGCTTTGGCTCGCGCTAGCGGTAATGTGCATGGGAATTCTGGCGATCGGTCTGTGGGGCGCTTTCAAAACGCGCGATACGATGATCGCCGACCGTCAGGCCGAACTGAAAAGCGTAGTGAGCGTGGCCTACAGCGTGCTGGATCGCTATAACGGCCTCGCCGCGGGCGGCACGATGTCACTCGCCGACGCGCAACGCACGGCTATGGCCGACCTGCGCGCGATGCGCTACGACGGCGCCGGCGGCTACCTCGTGCTCGAGGACGCACATGCAAGAGTGCTGATGCACGGCGTGCGGGCCGACCTCGAAGGCAAGGACATGAGCGGCTTCACGGATCCTAAAGGCCGCCACGTATTCAAGGACGGCTCGGACCTCGCCGAGCGCGAAGGCGAGGGCTTCATCCACCTGCAGTTCCTGAAGCCGGGCTCCGATCAGATGGCGCCCAAGATCAACTACGTGCGCCTTTACAAGCCGTGGGACTGGACGATCGTCACCGGCGTGTTCACCGACGATATCGACGCCGCGTTTTACACGACCCTCATGCAGTACGTCGGCGCCGCGCTGATTCTGTGTCTGATGGTGTCGCTGGTAATCGGCGTGATCGTGCGCAGCATCTTGCGGCAACTCGGCGGCGAACCGGCTTACGCGGCGCAGATCGCCTCACGTATCGCCGACGGCGATCTCGATGTGGTCGTCGAGACGAAAGCCGGCGACGACGTCAGCCTGCTCGCCGCGATGCAGCGCATGCAACATCGACTCGCGCAAGCAATCACACAGATTCGCAGCGGTGCGACGCTGATTTCGACGGTGTCCAACGAGATCGCCGCCGGCAACGCGGACCTGTCGCGCCGCACGGAACAGCAGGCCACCGCGCTCGGCGAAACGGCTTCCAGCATGGAGCAGATCACGGCGACCGTGAAGCAGAACGCCGACAACGCGAAGCAGGCCAGTCAACTTGCGCACAACGCTTCGGAGACGGCGGCGCGCGGCGGTCAAGTGGTTGGCCAGGTGGTCGAGACGATGCGCGGCATCTCGCAGTCGTCGCACCGGATCGGCGACATCATCGGTGTGATCGAGGGGATTGCATTTCAGACCAACATTCTTGCCTTGAACGCGGCCGTTGAAGCGGCGCGCGCCGGTGAGGAAGGGCGTGGCTTCGCGGTGGTGGCGGGCGAAGTGCGCAGCCTTGCACAGCGCAGCGCGGCGGCGGCCAAGGAGATCAAGACGCTGATCGAAGAGTCGGCCGCGCAGATCGAAGGCGGCTCGCAGTACGTGGGCCGGGCCGGTGAAACGATGCAGGAAGTGGTGCACGCGGTGCGCCGTGTGACCGACATCATGGGCGAGATCAGCGCGGCGTCTGTCGAGCAAAGCTCGGGCATCGAGCAGGTCAACATCGCGGTGGCGAGCATGGATCAAACGACCCAGCAGAACGCTGCATTAGTGGAAGAAGCCAGCGCCTCGGCCGACGTGTTGAAGGCGCAGACCGGGCAATTGGCGGCGGCGATTGCCGTATTTACGCTGCCGGAAGAACACTGATCGAGCCAGCTGTGCTCATTGCGAAGCGGCCGTGCCTATCGCTCAAGCGTGGACGAAATAGCTGTTCAGGATATCCACCACCCGTCATAGCGAACATGGCCGACGGCAATGGCCGTCGAAACCGGCCTCCTTCAGCAAGGTAACCGGATCGAGCGGCCAGATGTTGCTCATTGCCAGCAGCAGTGTTCCGGCATTCGACGCATCGGCGCGCAGGGTACGGATAAATTGGTAATCTGAAACAGAATCGAGTCTCGTGTCCAGCAACACTGCATGTGGTTTCCACCAATGCAGAAAGCTATTCGCCTTCATCAGGTCAGCGGCGTAGACCGCATCGAATCCCTTCAGCGAAAGCAGCAGCACCAGCGATTCGCCGATCGCCTTGTCGCGATGCCCGATCAACACACGGCGCGCCGAAGTAGCGTCCACCACGCTGCCTCGCCTCCAGATTGCAAACTCGGTTTCATCGTCGAGCGAGACGCGTCTTGTCACAGGGCCCTCCGCCAGACTGCGCGGGAAATATTCAATGTAGAAAAAAAGAAACGACCTCGGGGAAAGATTACCTTTGGTCAGTGTTCGCATAATACAGACATGACGGCGAAGCGCGCCGCCATGCGAGCGATTGGGGCGTCACGCGGTGGCTCGCGCGAATGCGCAACGCCGTGGCCGCGTGACTGTGGCTGATTGTACGTTAGCGAGCGCGCTCGCTCAGATGATCAGGCGAGAAACCTTGGTGCCTTCGAGCGACACACCGGCCATCAAGCCGCCGTTCGTCAGCACGAAAGCCTCGACCGGGCTGGTGGCGGTCGAGGTATCGACCGCGCCGTTCGCGCCGACCTTCAGCACGGCGACCGTTGCATCGGCGCCTGCTGCCCATCCCTGGCTGGCGAGGAATGTGTCGAGTGCGTCTTGCGTCATGAACAGAAACACAAGCGCTTTGGACTGTGCGCCGATCTGCAAACCGAACGAACCCGCGACGGTGCTGTAGTAGCCTGACGTGCGTCCGGCCACGCGCAACGCGCCTTCGCCGTATTGCCCACCGACCCAGAAACCCGCCGAAATCACAGACGGGAACACGAGCACGCCGCGCGCTTTGGCGACCAGTTCGCGCGAGCCTGTCACGTTCGCATAGAGACGCTGCAGGGTGGAATCGACTCCGGCGTTGATCGAGTCGCGTTTGCCGGCGTTCGCGGAGGGCGACGCGCTCGAAGACGGCGACGTGGTCGTGCAGCCGGCGAGGCCAAAACCGGCAGTAGCCAAAGCTGCGCTGGTAGTCATGATGAATTGTCGTCTGCGCATGATAGTTCTCCTTGTGTGTATGGAGGTTGCGGTTTCTATTTGAACGGCGAGTGCCGTGACGCCGGCAAACCCGTATACCCGCTAACCAGCATTTAGCGTGCCCGATGCCACGGCTTCGGTGTCAGACAGCCGTGATGCGCAGACGTTCGCACACGGGCACGGCGGTCAACGCCGTGCCCCCCAAGGATTCCTACGCTGCCGGGCGGATATTCTGGTTGTGGCGGAACAGGTTGTGCGGGTCGTAGTGCTTCTTTACGGCGACGAGACGCTCATAGTTCGGCCCGTACGCATCGGCCACCCGGCCGCTTTCCTCCTGCGTCATGAAGTTGACGTACACGCTACCTAGCGCGAACGGTGCGGCTGCGTCGAAGAAAGCGCGGGCCCAGGCGATGCAGCGTTCGTCATCGCTCGTGTCGTCCCAGCGACCGTGCACGTTCATCGCGTACTGCGTATCGCGGCTCGAATAGGCCGTGGCATCGACCGGCACCCGGCTCGTCTGCGCGCCGATCTGCCCGAAAAAGATTTCGCATTGCGGCGACGGCAGCGTGCCGATCGCAGCGAGCAGTGCGTCAATGAGACCGTCCGGTATTTTGTCGAGGTTGTGCGACTTCCAGTAGTTGCGAGCGCCCGGCGTGAGCAGCGGATCGAACGCCTGTTGCCACATCGCGTACGGCATCGGCCCGAGATGTTCGCCGACGGGTGTGCCGAAGCCGCGCACAGCCTCCACGACAGACGGACCGTTTTCGACTGGGCCGGAGTAGCACATCGCGAATACGATCACCGGCTTGCCGTGCACCTCGGGCGGCAGAAACGGCAACGGAGGCGCAAGCCGCAAAACGGCCCATACGCTTAGCTCCTCCGGCATCTGTTCCACAGCGGCGCGGTACTGGAGCAGGGCATTCTTCGCCTGATCGAGCGGCAGCACGACCAGGCCGCCGTACACGAGTGGCCCTACCGGATGCAGCGCGAACTCGAAGCGCGTCACGACGCCGAAATTGCCGCCGCCACCGCGAATCGCCCAGAACAGATCTTCATGTGAATCGGCGCTAGCGCGGACCAGTTCGCCGTCGGCGGTGACCACGTCCGCTGAAATCAGATTGTCGACAGTCATGCCGTATCTGCGGCTCAGCCAGCCGAACCCGCCACCCAGTGTCAGGCCTGCCACGCCCGTGGTCGAGTTGATGCCGAGCGGGGTGGCGAGCCCGAATGCCTGCGCTTCGTGGTCGAAGTCGCCGAGCGTCGCGCCGGGCTCGACGTACGCGCGCCGCGCTGCCGGATCGATCTGCACCGATTTCATCGGCGACAGGTCGAGCACGAGGCCGTCGTCACACAGCGCGGTGCCGGCAATGTTGTGGCCGCCGCTGCGTACCGCCAGCGGCAGATCGTTGTCGCGCGCGAACGCTACGCCGCGGCGCACGTCGGCTACGCCGGCGCAGCGCAGGATCATCGCCGGATGCCGGTCGATCATTGCATTCCAGATGCTGCGGGCCTCGTCGTACCCCGCGTCGCCGGGCAGCAGGAGCTGGCCGCGGGTCGAGGTTTTTAGTTCTTCAACGGCGCTGCTGGACACACTAACCATGGCACACCTCCAGACACAGTGGAAGACGCTCTCAGAACACTATTCAGCTGAACAAAGTAAATGAAAGTGTCTGAAGAGGTTCAATTTGCGTCCAGTAAACGGGGCTGCCTCGGTAAGTCAAACGAAGGTAAACCCGCGCCCGCAACCGGCACAGCGCGAAAGCTCGTGCGGCAAGTGTCTGCGACCCGCGGCGGGAATGATCACCCTCGGCGATGCAGCGGATGGAGGGAACGCTTCGAGAAAAACAGCGCGAGGAAGTGTTGGTTGCGCGCTGGGATGGTGGCTGTGCGGCGACACTTTTGTGGCCGAAAGCTGGCATTTCTATTTGCGTGCCCTGCAGAAGGGTCGATTTACATGCCGTTTCGCACGGAGGATTATCCCCGTATCGACTCGTTCACAACCCCTCGCTGAGGATGCGTCATGTCCATGCAAGCTCTCGTTCTCAAGCAGCACAACGGCCCGCTCGAACTCACGGAACTGCCGCGCCCCGAGCCGGCGCGCGGTGAGGTGCTGGTACGCATCGCCGCGAGCGGCCTGAATCCGCTTGACACCAAGATCCGCGCCGGCGCCGCCGGGCACGCGAAACATCCGTTGCCTGCGGTGTTGGGTATTGACATGGCGGGCGTCGTCGAGACGGTGGGCGAGGGTGTCGGCCGGTTCAAGGCGGGCGATCCGGTGTACGGGATGACGGGTGGCGTGGGCGGCCTGCAAGGCTCGCTGGCGCAATACGCATCGGTCGATGCGGATCTGCTGGCCTTGATGCCGTCAAATCTCTCGATGCGCGAAGCCGCTGCGCTGCCGCTGGCTTTCATCACGGCGTACTCGGGCATTGTCGATCGCGCTCATTTGCAGGTAGGGAAAACGGTGCTCGTACATGGCGGGGCGGGCGGTGTCGGCTACGTTTCCGTGCAGTTGGCACTCGCGCTCGGTGCAAAAGTTTTTTCGACAGTTAGCGAGCGCGACCGCGGCGTGGTGGAGGCGCTTGGTGCTACACCGATTGATTACCGTGCGCAGTCGGTTGAGCAATATGTCCGGTCTGCGACGAACGGAGCAGGTTTCGACCTGGTAGTCGATACGGTTGGCGGGGCGACGCTCGACGCATCGTTTGCCGCCGTGAGGCATTTCGGCCATGTAGTCAGCGCGCTCGGGTGGGGCACGCACGCGCTGGCGCCGCTGTCGTTTCGCGAAGCCACTTACTCGGGCGTGTTCACGCTGCATGCCTTGCTTTCCGGCGAAGGCCGCGCGCATCACGGCGAGATGCTGCGCGTGGCGGCGCAGCTTGCCGAAGAAAACAGGCTCGCGCCCCGCCTCGACGCACGGCGCTTTGATCTGAGTTCCACGCAGCTTGCTTATGACGCACTGGCCGACGGTAGCGCGCGGGGCAAAGTTGTGGTTGAGGTGACGTGAAGGCGTCGCTTCGGATTCGCCCGGCGTATTGATCTCTTGTAGAAAGACGCGGGTGATTGGGGCAGTGTAGACCCGTCAGATTCGCGCTGTCTGTGTGATTGCCCTCACTCCCGCCTTTGCAAAATCTCTTTTGCGTCCGGACAAACGCCTATACGAAACGGTTGTTCGCGTTGCGCTCTGCTCCTCTACTCGAAAGTTGCTCGCCTTGAGTGTTAGGTTTAGCTGCGACTGCTCGATTCATCTGATGAAGAGATATGGGCTTCGATTAAAAAAATAGTTTGGACTGCATATCTAAAGACAAAAAAATTTCCGCCCTAAAAAAGGCGGTAATTAACGATATTTGACAGTCAAGCAGCGCAATTGATCAGAAACAGGCCAGCAATTTCGTATTGCGTGGGCTAACGCACGGTCGCCGGAACTCGCTCCGCATAACTTCAGTTTTCATTAGACCCTGCTGTGCTCTTTTCGGGGCTTTGTTCGCGCACAGCAAGTCCTTTCGCCCGGACCTCGACAAATCGGATTGGGATTATCCGTGGGAGAGATGTCGAGCGTCATGCGTTTTTGTGTGGCACGCGGCAACGTCGGCCGGGTTTTGAAGGGTCATTTTTTAACAGCGAACAGAGATTAACTCGATGTCTGGATCTGTCTTTCGAGATATATAGTTAGGAGAATGAAATGAAAAAACAAAACGGGGACGCGCGGGCGTTGGGGACGCGTAGAGCGGCATTGGCGGTTGCTGTGAGTCTTTATGCTGCGATGGCTTGCGGTCAAACGGATCCGGCTGCACCTACGGCGCCGTCGGCAAGTTCGACGAAGCTGATGGTTGCGCAAACATTGCCGATCGATTGTCCGCTATTCGACACGCTTGGCTGTAAGCAGGAAAACGGTGGGTCGCGGGCGGCCGGTGGAATTGGAGTGGCGGCTGCAGCGAGTCCGGGGTCGACATCGCCTTCGGGCTCACAGAGCAGCAATGGCAGCGGGACTTCATCGGCTGGGTCTGGAGCTAACGGTGGCAGTGGCGCCGGCGGATCGACGTCGGGCGCGGCGGGACTTGGTGTCGGGAATGCGGGCAGTGGGAGTGGGGGGAAGGGGGGAACGGGGAGTGGCGGGACAGGCAGTGGTGGGACAGGTAGTGGCGGGTCGGGTAGTGGTGGGACGGGCAGTGGTGGGACGGGCAGTGGTGGGACGGGCAGTGGTGGGACGGGCAGTGGCGGGACAGGCAGTGGCGGGACAGGCAGTGGCGGGACGGGTAGTGGCGGGACGGGTAGTGGCGGGACAGGCAGTGGTGGGACAGGCAGTGGCGGGACGGGTAGTGGCGGGACAGGCGGTGGCGGGACGGGTAGTGGCGGGACGGGTAGTGGCGGGACAGGCAGTGGTGGGACGGGTAGTGGTGGGACAGGCAGTGGTGACGGCGGTGGTAACGGCGGGCACCACGGTGGCGACGGCGGCCATGGCGACGGCGGTCACGGTGATGGTGGCCATGGCGACGGCGGTCACGGTGATGGTGGCCATGGCGACGGCGGTCACGGTGATGGTGGCCATGGCGACGGCGGTCAC
>NZ_CAJNAT010000056.1 GCF_905220705.1 Paraburkholderia domus | reverse complement strand
GGTTTGTTGTTTGCTGGTTTCCGACTTCGACAATCAGATTCTCAGCTGAAACCTCCACCGCCTTCAATCTCCCGCCTCAAATCCCCCATACACCAGATTCGAGCTTAGCTCATGTGCAACCAGGACAACCCGGTGCAGCACGGGAAGAGGGCGTTCTGAATTCATGACCCAGGACCAGGGACCGATGTGTATCGAACAGACTTCATTACGGTTCATGGCCTGTGAGACCAAGGTCGTATTGTCTCGTGCTATGAGAAGAACCATTGTAGAAGGTGAGAGACCGGATTGAGAGATGGGCAAGCTTCCCAATGAAGGACGCGGGCCGTCATTCATTTACCACCGCACCCGCTCACACACCGGTGTCGACGGGTGAACCGCGGACGAGGGCTACCATGGCATGGCTAGCTGCAACGCTACGACAATATCCCGAGATTGCACTATTCCTGTCACTCGCAATAGGCTATTGGGTCGGCGCAAAGAGCTTCAAGGGCTTCAGTCTTGGTGCGGTCACGGCGACGCTATTGGCTGCCATTGCAATAGGCCAGCTTCACATCACCTTATCGCCCAACGTCAAGTCGGTGTTCTTCCTGATGTTCCTGTTTGCCGTGGGCTACGGGGTCGGGCCGCAGTTCGTGCGCGGCATCGCCAAAGACGGCTTGCCGCAGGCACTGTTTGCGGTGGTGCAATGTCTGCTGTCTCTCGGCGCGGCGGTTCTCGCGGCCAAAGTGGCCGGCTATGACGTCGGTTCGGCGGCGGGACTGTTCGCCGGCTCACAGACCATCTCCGCATCGATGGGGCTTGCGACGGACGCCATCAATCGGCTGGCATTGCCGCCGGATCAGACCAAAGTGCTGCTGGATGCGATGCCGACCGCCTACGCCATATCGTACATTTTCGGCACGATCGGCTCCGCTTTGATCCTCGCCACTCTCGGGCCGAAGCTGCTGCGCATCGACCTGGTCGCGGCATGCAAGGAATACGAGGCGAATCTCGGGGGAACAAAGGAAATGGGTGGTGAAGGCCAGGCCTGGCACCGGTACGAACTGCGCGCGTATCGGGTCATGCCCGACGCGGCGGTATGCGGCATGACTGTAAGTCAGGCTGAAGCGCTCCAGCCTCAAGGAACACGATTGTTTATCGAGCGGGTCAGGCGCGGCGGCACGATTCAGGAAGCAACGCTCGATCTGGTGCTACAGGCCGATGATGTGGTGGCGATTGCAGGCCCCCGGGACCAGCTGGTTTCCGTGCTCGGAGCAGGCGGCACGAGTAACCATGACACCGACGATCTGCCGGTCGCGGTTCGCAAGGTGAGGGCGGCGGAAGTAGACGACCCCGAACTGCTGGCAGTCCCAGCGGAGGGCGTGGATGTTTACGTGACGAGCAAGGCGGTGGACGGCAAGACGTTGCAGGAGCTTGCGGTCTTGCCGCTTGCGCGCGGCGTGTATCTCCGGAAAATCAAGCGGGGGCCGACGGAAACGCAAATTCCAGTTCTGCCCAGTACAAAGCTGCATCGCGGCGACACGATAACCATCGTCGGGCGGACGCAGGACACGGGCGCTGCCGCAAAAGTGCTAGGCGTACTGGACCGGCCAACCAACATGACGGACGTCGCCTTCGTCGCTCTGGCGATTACCGCCGGCGCGTTGGTGGGTGCGATCGTCATCAATGTTGCGGGCATTCCGATCACGCTGTCGACCGCCGGCGGCGCGCTGGTCGCCGGTCTGGTGTTCGGTTGGCTTCGGGCAATCCACCCAACCTTCGGCCGCATCCCGGAACCCACCGTTTGGTTCATGAACTCGGTCGGTCTTAATGTGTTCATTGCCGTAGTCGGTCTTACCGCGGGACCGGGATTCGTCACAGGGCTGCAGAACCTCGGCATCGGTCTGTTCTTGTGGGGCATTGTCGCCACCACTCTTCCTCTGATCCTCGGCATGTTGATCGCGCGCTTTGTGTTCCATTTTCATCCGGCCATCCTGCTCGGTGTGTGTGCCGGTGCAAGAACGACAACTGCGGCATTGGGGATGATCTGTGACGCGGCGAAAAGCCAGATCCCGGGACTCGGATACACCGTGACCTATGCGGTGGGCAACACGCTTCTGACTATATGGGGAATGGTGGTCGTGATGATTCTGACTTAGCCCGGCGCGTCGTTACGGGCGACGCCTACCCGGGAAACTTCACACTGGAGAGAGCAAATGGCCAAGCGGGACAAACCGGGATCAGAGGAGGCCGCGAAGCTCGCGGCACTCAGCCCGTTCGAATTGAAGGACGAATTGATCAAGGCAGCGGGCGGCGGCGCAGTGGAGCGAGCCGCGAACCTTTCGATGCTAAACGCCGGGCGCGGTAATCCTAACTTCGTCGCGACCATTCCGCGCCACGGGTTCTGGCAACTCGGTCTGTTTGCGATGCGTGAAGCGGAGCGATCATTTGCCTACATGCCGGAAGGCGTCGGGGGGTTTCCGAAGCGCGACGGACTCATCGATCGGTTCGATCTGTTTCTGCGCGGGAACAAGGGCGTACCGGGCATCGACTTCCTGGCTAGCGCAGTATCCTATGTCCGCGATCAGCTCGGACTGTCGGCCGGCGACTTCCTGTATGAGATGTGCGAGGGCATTCTGGCGTCGAACTATCCGGTACCCGACCGGATGCTGAAGCTGTCGGAGGTCATCGTTGGCCAGTACCTGCGCCGCGAAATGATCGGGGACCACCCGTTCATCGGTGAATTCGATATTTTCGCGGTCGAAGGCGGTACCGCCGCGATGACCTACATCTTCAACACGATGCGCGAAAATCACCTGATCAAGCCGGGTGACACAATTGCTCTCGGCATGCCGATCTTTACCCCGTATATCGAGATTCCGCGCCTGAACGACTATCAGCTAACGGTCGTCGATGTGAATGCCGACGTGGAGAAGAACTGGCAGTACTCGAAAAACGAACTCGACAAGCTACGCGATCCGGCGGTGAAGGCGTTCTTTCTGGTCAATCCGAGCAATCCGCCGTCCGTGCGAATCAGCGACGAGAGTCTCGAATACATTGCCGAAATCGTGAAACAGCGGCCTGATCTGATCCTGCTGACCGATGACGTTTACGGTACGTTCGCCGACGGCTTTGTGTCGCTGTTCGCGCTTGCGCCCAAGAACACCATCTTGGTGTACTCGTACTCGAAATACTTTGGTGCAACGGGTTGGCGGCTCGGCACGATCGCTACGCACCGCGATAACGTCCTCGACAAGCTGATCGCCGATCTGCCGAAAGATGCCAAAAAGCAACTGCACCATCGTTATGAATCGATCACGACCGAACCGGACAAGCTGAAGTTCATCGACCGCCTGGTTGCCGATAGTCGCACGGTCGCATTGAATCATACAGCGGGCCTATCGACGCCGCAGCAGGTGCAGATGGTGCTGTTTTCGCTGTTTTCGCTGATGGACACACCCGACGCGTACAAGAACGCCCTAAAACGCCTGATTCGCAGCCGCAAGCGTGCGCTATATGAAGGAATCGGTATTTCGTTTGACGACGATGACAGCAATCAGGTCGACTACTACACGATCCTCGATATGGAGTTTCTTGGCGAGCGCGCCTACGGACGCGATTTTGTCGAGTGGCTCCTGAAGAATACAGAACCATCCGAATTGCTCTTCAGACTGGCCCGGGAAGCGCGCGTGGTGCTGCTTCCGGGGCGCGGATTCGGCACGCCGCATCCGTCTGGTCGAGTGTCGCTCGCCAACCTGAACGAATCCGATTATCGAAAAATTGGACGCGCCATTCGCGCGCTGCTTGCCGACTATGTCGAGCGCTACAACGTCTCGACCGGGAATAGCCTCGACAAGGACAGAGTCCTGTAGCGGTCGACCGTGGAGAGTCTGCAGATCCTGTTGTGCGCCGCAGAGTTCGCATGAAACCTCTCCAACATTGAGGATTGCCAGATGAGCACGTCAATCGAAAAGATCACGCCCTACGACGAATTCAACTTCTTGATCCCAGAGGACGAATTCCCCAAAGACGGGATGTCCGCCCGCGCAGCAGCCGGAATTGTGATCAGCGCCGAGTGGACCGACGCGAACCCGATGCTGAACATGTCGTCTTTCGTTACCACGTGGGCCGAACCGGAGGCTGCGGAGACGGCCAAACGTAACATCTTCAAGAATTACATCGACCACGACATGTATCCGCAGGTGTTCGCAATGGAAACGCGAATGGTCAAGTGGCTGCATCAGCTATGGAACGGCCCTAAAGAAGCGGAACCCTACGGCACCGCGACGGTAGGCTCGTCCGAGGCCTGCATGCTGGCCGGTCTCGCACACAAGTGGAACTGGCGGAAGCACAGGGAAGCGGAGGGCAAGGATGTGAGCCGGCCCAATATGGTAACGGGCGGGAACGTGCAAGTCGTGTGGAAAAAGTTTCTTCGCTACTTTGACGTCGAACCGCGCATCGTGCCGTTGAGTCCCGGCAACTACCGGTTGACGGCGGAAAGTCTCGACAAGTACGTCGACGAAAACACTATCGCCGTCGTCGCCATTGCAGGACAGACATTCACTGGCGAGGATGACGATATTCAGGGCATTCATGACTGGCTCGACGACTATGAGAAACGGACCGGAATTTCGATTCCGATGCACATCGACGGAGCATCGGGAGGATTTGTCAATCCGTTCCTCTACCCCGACTACAAATGGGATTTCCGCCTGCCTCGTGTGCAGTCCATCAATGCGTCGGGGCATAAATACGGCCTTGTACCCCCCGGCCTCGGCTGGATTATTTTTCGTGAACGCAAGGTGTTCAACGAGGACCTTGTCTTCTATGTGAATTATCTGGGCGGCGAAATGCCGACCGCGACATTGAACTTCAGTCGTAATGCCTTTCAGGTGGCCGTGCAGTACTACATGTTCCTCCGGCACGGCTTCGAAGGCTACAGAAGGATCATGCAGCACACATTGGACAATGCAATTGCATTGCGGGGAATTCTTGTTGATAGCGGGTACTTCACCGTCATGAACGAAGCGCAGCGGATCCCCGTGGTGGCGGTCACGCTCGACAGCAAGATCAAGAATTTCAACGAATTTGATGTATCGAACAAGGTGCGTGAGAAAGGTTGGGTGCTCGCGGCATACTCCATGCCGCCCAACGCTGAGGCGGTCACAAGCCTGCGGGTTGTGGTGAGGCCGCATATCAATCTCAATGTGGCGAAACTGCTCGCCGACGACATCGTCGATGCCTGCAAATTCCTCGAGAAACATGGCGGCAACGCCGCGCCGCCGACGTTGCACGCGCATGCGGCGGCAACGTCGACCAAATGCTGAGGATGGCAAGTGAGGCCGCCGGGAGAAATCGTCATGGCTCGCGCAGAAAGCAGGATCGTTCTGGCGGCGATTGCTGTCTTCGTTACGCTGGGAGGCATCGCGGCTTCGATCCGGGGATTGCTGTACGAGCGCGCGCTTTGGGTTCATATCGGGGCGTTTGCGATGGTAATCGGCATCGCCTGCTTCGTGTTGATGCTCCGTCCGCGCAACGGAGCTGGCAAGTAGGCTGAGAAGTTTCGAACGGATCGGAAGCAATGGAATGGATGACGTGCCCCTTCTACTCTAAGACCAAAGTCCAATTTCCCCGGGTCTATCGCGGTGAGATCCTGCAATGGGATGATACTGGGTGTGGTCGGCAAGGTGACGGTGTGAAGTGTTCCATGCGGCGCGAGTTCGCGCAATGCAGCGGGCAAACTCTGGAAGCACGTGGTATCGGCCGGTGCGGCTCATCGTATCGCGCACGGTTACCAGGACGCCGGCTCGAACGGGATCGAAGGATGTAGCGGCCAGACTCACGCACCGGGGACTCGCCTCGGAAACTCAATGGAGGTCGATCGTGAACAAACGGAACTTTGTGATAACAGTAGCAACTGTCAGTGCCTTGGGGGGGCTAGCACTCGCGGGCTGCACCATGACGCCAAACAGCGGTAAGAGCCCGGAAACCGATGTCTCGAAGCGCCAGGCGATTGACGCAAGTGTCGATGGCACGTTGACCCGTCTGTTCGCGACAGTCTCGGGTTCGCACGAGCTCGCATCGAAGGCCCAAGGCATTCTGGTGTTTCCGGACGTGAAGAAGGCGGCCTTCATTGCAGGGGCTGCGTATGGCGAAGGCGCATTGCGTGTGGGTGGCACGACGGCCGGCTACTACAGCACGGCGGCTGCTTCGTTTGGATTCCAGGCTGGCGCGCAGTCGACGGCAGTCATTTTCATGTTCATGACGCATGATGCACTCGATTCGTTCCGCAACGCGGCAGGCTGGTCGGTTGGCAGTGACCTCGCGGTATCGGTCGTAAAAGTCGGCGCGAACGGTACGATCGACACGACATCTGCCTCCTCGCAGGTCGTGGCCCTTGTGCTGACCAATACCGGCCTGATGGCGGATGCTTCGGTCAACGGCGCCAAGATAACACGGCTCAATTTGTAAGCGTTGTGAGCGCGAAGTGCGGCTTGCCCCCGGTTCGCCAGATTGCCTCACCGGCAATGGCGAGCGTGGGGCAAGCGGCACGTCAAGTGCACGTGTGACGATGCGTATGGATATTGATTATGGCGGACACCCCGTGCCTGCTCATCGTCCCATACGACGGTCGTAGCTGAGCGAAATGCGTTGAAGCAAGGTCGGATCGCGTGTGTCACCACTGGCGTCGAACCGCACCTGTACGCTGCCATCGGCCTGCTGCCGCACACTGGCCGTCACGATGCTGCTGTCTAATTTTCCGGCGATGGTGCCGCTCGCCGGATCCTGAACGGTGATGGCCAGTCCCTGGTCGCTCATGGCGCCTGCCGCAGCGGCGAACGAGCGGTCGTAGCTGGCCGGCCTCATCACCACGGTGCCGGCGGGGACCGCGTAATAGGCGCACGCCGATAGCGTGACGAGGGCGCCGCCGGCAGCGGCAAGCAGAAGACGTTTCAAGGCGACACCTTCGCCCATCCGGGACCGGGGTCGAATGACTGCATCGCCTCCGCCTTCGCCGCACCGTCGGGGCCAAGATCACGCTCGTAGACCTGGCCGGCGTGACTGACCATGAAGCTCTTGATGCCGGTATCCCCGTAGTGAACCGGCCAGGCGATGACAGCGAAGCCGCCAAAGAGCTTGTGGTCTGCGACATAGTCGAATGCCCCGCCAGGGGCGTGCGGACCTTGCGAGGTGAGCAGCTTGTAGTGGTAGCCGTAATAGCCTGCCTGCTCGGTGTGGCGCGTGCCCGCCTTCAGGAAGGCGGCCCCAAGCGGGCTTGGCTTGTCATCGGGGCCAGTCGGCCAGTACAGGCCATCTTGCTTGCCAGGCGAACTCGCCAGCCTCTTCGCATAGGCGAGGACGCCACTGCCGTCGTGGTCCGTCAGAGCGTATTCGCGTTGCGCATCGTAAATCGCCAGCATCGTCTGGATGACGGCAAGCTCGTTGCGTCCGATGCGGCGCAAGCGCATTTCCTCGACTCCGGCGAGGGTGTCGAAATGCCAGCCCTGAGCCGATTTTACGAGAGGAATGGGGAGCGTCCAGCCATCGTTGCCCACCGCGATCTCGGCATGTTTGTCGTCCATCGTCTGGATCGTATGTGACGTGTCCCAGGCCTTCAGGAAGCGGCTCCGGATGTCCGAGCCCACTGGAGGAATGAGTTCCCGAAAGCTGGCGCCCAGCAAAGACCTTAAGGTTGCTTCGTTGCTACTGGCAACAGCATCGCCAAACATGTTCATCGCCTCTTCCGGCGACTTGAAGTGCCTCTGCGCGTATGCAGCAGACGGCGCTCCGAGGCAGAGTGCCAGCGCAAGCGCGACTGAAGTGCCGATTGCAGCGAGCCGAACTGTGAAAATTCGTAGTGCAGACTTCATGCTTGTGTCTCCTCAGCGCCTGCCGCGTCCGCCACCGCCGCCCGCCCGCGTTCCGCCGCCGCTCGGTCTGTTGAAGTTCGAAGACTGCGCGCTCGCTCGCCCCCGGTTGAAGTCCTGCTGTGAGCTGGCACCGCCGCCCACACCCTGGAAGGCACTGTCGCGGCCGCCGCCTCCGGTACTGGCACGGTTCGACCCTGCCGCGCGATTGCTCACGCCTGCAGCATTCCCTCCACCGCCGCGGTCAGTCACACCGGTGTTGTTTCTTCCACTGCTGCGGTCGGCCACGCCGGCGTTGTTTCCTCCACCGCTGCGGTCTCCCACAGCGGCGTTGTTTCTTCCACCGCCGCGATCACCCACGCCGGCATTGTTCGATCCACCTGCGCGGTTGCCCGCGCCGGCGCGGTCGCCTGCTTCACCGTTGCGGCCACGGAAGTCACCGCGTGCGTCGGCGCCGGAGACATTCTTCGCGAACTTCTCGCGGGACGCATTGTCACGGTAGGCGACCCCTTGGCGATGGCTCGCGTCATGCTGCCACTTGCCGCCCTGAACCTTGGTGCGATCAAAATTACGATCGATATTTGCCGCCTTGTTGACGTTGATATTGACGTCCCCGCCCCCCCAATTGCAGTTGCCGAAAATTGCGCCGGCGGCGGCAAGGCCGACGCCAAAGGCGAGTCCAGTGGCGAGTGCGGTGCCTGGATAATAAGCTGGGGCCGGAGGCCAGTAGTACGGAGGGTAGCTCGGATAGCCCCACGTACCGTACACGACGGTCGGGTTGTAGGCCGGCACGTAGATGACCTCCGGATTCGCCGGTTCGATGCGCACAATGGTCTGTGTGGCTTGCCCTCCCGCCGGCGCAGGTTCCACGGTCACGTTCTGTTGCTCATTGGACTTCAGATTGCCCGATTGCTGCGCACGCGCGCGCAGTCGCTGCACCGCCGCGAGCACGTCCTTCTCCTGTGCGAGGAAGGCATCGCCAAGCTTCTGGGTCCAGTCGAGCTTGTCGCTCATGGGCTCGAGTACCTGCGGAAACGCGACCAACGATTTCACGCTGACGTCCCAAGACTGTCCCTGTACCGCCTTCACCGCTGCATCGCCCTTGACATTCGGATTGGCCTTGACCCAACGCGCGGCATGTACGATCTCCAGCGGATAGGTGGAGGCCATCAGCACCTGAGACAAGACAGAGTCCGGATAGAGTGCGATCGGTGCAACCAGCGCCTCGATCTCTTCTGGCTTGAATGTGGGCTGCGCCGGTTGATTCTGGGCGCTCGCACCGGTCGAACCCGTCATCAGTACAACCATGAACCACATGCAGACAGCTCGCGGCAGTCTTTCGCTCCACCGATTCATGGCTGCTCCTCTCAACTGATCATGATGCCCGATGGCGCGCAGATTTCCTGTCGCCGGTGGCGAGTCCCAGCCAGTGACCGCGCCTGTTCCGACCGATCGCGGCGCGCGCTCACATGTGGCTTACGCACACCCGGTTGAGTTGAAACCAGCTGTGCCAGCACAACCGGCTCGACATCGGTATTTTTCGTTGTCCAAGCCTGGCAGTGCGTAGTGTTAGCTTGTTGAAGCTGCGGATTTTTTTCCTTCGATGGATAGGTGATGAGTCGCTGAACGGCAACCGGAATGGGCCGCGGCAGCCACAGCGAACTAGTCAAACCTGCCGCGCGGGCCTTCTGGAATTTCATTATTGAGCGCTGGATTGTTCAGTCACAATCAGCCTTTGGTCCTATACCGGCTCGCTGCAAATGCGCTGGCTCTGATGGCGACCGCCGGCATCCGGATGGGCGAGGGTGCCTCGGTTTCAGCGCTTGTTCCGCATAGCCCAAAGTCCTATTGTGGCACTGTGCCGCTACAACTACATTGAAATTGCGCCATCCCGTCTCATGCGTGCCTGGTGATCCAATGTCTTGCGTGACAACTTCACAGCCAAACTTGTGCGCGGTTAGTCACGCCCTTGTCACCGGAGTGCCTTCAGTACGCCTCACGCGAAAAGCGGCCTCGTGGAGGCCGACGCGGCGCAGGGGCGAAGCGGGGCGGGCGGGTGGCGAATCTACGGGAATGGCATTGAAGGAGGCGAAGATGAATTTCGCAGAAGGGTCATTGCGTTTGCTGGTCGAAAAATGGCTCGTGCCAACGAGTTCGACACCGCTTCGGGTAACCGGATTCGGTCGCACGCGTTCGAATCAGTGTCGCTATGTACGCGTCGAGATACTTCGGCCCGCAGGCTCAATTGGGATTTTTTTTCAGACATGGCGACGGTACGTGGTGTGTGCTACCGCCTGAGACGGAGCACCTGGCGATGCGCGCTTACCAGAGTGCGGTGTAATGGGCTGCCCGGTGGCGATGACCGTACAAAACGCAGAAAACCAATAGTTCAACCCGTTTCGAACTCGCCACACTCGTGATCCCAACTACAGTTGTAATCTGCGCTATCCGGGGCGCAGCATGCCTGAGCCTGGTAACGAGTTGCATCCATTGCGATTCCATCGTCCAGTGTCTGCTATTCGACACCGCCACCCGCCAGTCCGGAGGGGGCAGTCGCGTATGCCAGGAAGACTGTTGTCCGGGGCGTGGAACGTAGTCTTCTTTGCGGCGCCCGAAACCTGCGCGGGCGTTCTCGCCCTCGCCATTCAGGAGAACATTGTGGATGTAGCGGAGCAAATGCGTTTAAACGAGACGCGTCAAGCCCTGGTTCCATGGAAGAAGTGGGGGCCTTATCTGAGTGAGAGGCAGTGGGGGACGGTCAGAGAGGACTACAGCGATAACGGCGACGCCTGGAACTATTTCACTCATGATCAGGCGCGCTCACGCGCCTACAAGTGGGGAGAGGACGGACTTGGCGGCCTTTGCGATGACCACCAGCGGATTTGCTTTGCGCTGGCATTGTGGAACGAGCGCGACCCGATTTTGAAGGAGCGCCTCTTTGGCCTCACGAATGGCGAGGGCAACCATGGCGAGGACGTTAAAGAATATTACTTCTACATCGACAGCACGCCCACTCACTCCTACATGAAGTACCTATATAAGTACCCTCAGCGGGAGTACCCCTATCAGGACCTGGTCGAGACCAACCGCAGGCGTTCACGGGAAGAGTTTGAGTATGAGTTGCTCGACACCGGGATCTTCGATGATGACCGGTATTTTGATGTGTTCGTCGAGTACGCCAAGGCAGATCCGGACGACATCCTTGTCCGGATTTCGGTACACAACCGCGGGCCGGAGGCGGCCCCGCTAAGAGTACTGCCGACACTATGGTTTCGCAACACCTGGTCTTGGGGAGAAGACGATCGCAAGCCGTTGCTGTACGAAGCTGGACCTGGTGCCATTTGTGCCACGCACCATGAACTGGGCCAGTACTGGCTCCATTGCGAGGGTGATCCGGAGTCGATGTTTACCGAGAACGAGAGCAATGCGCAGCGTCTTTGGGGAGAGCCCAACGCGTCTCCTTACGTCAAGGATGCATTCCACAGCTATGTCGTCTCGAATCAGCGTGATGCGGTGAATCCCGCGAAGACGGGAACGAAGGTCGCTGCTCACTATAACGTCGAGGTGCCTGGTGGGGCAAGCGAGACGATCCGGCTACGGCTGACGACCACCAGAATGAACGATCCCTTCGACGGATTCGACAGGATATTCGAGAGCCGTGTCTCCGATGCGGACGAGTTCTACCAACGGATCGCACCAAACTCGCTGACAGAAGATCAACGCCGTGTGCACCGCCAGGCGCTGGCTGGAATGCTATGGGGCAAGCAGTATTACTACTTCGACCTGGAGAAGTGGCTACGTGAGCACAAGAGTCATCCTTTGCTCGAGTCTGCCCGTCGGGACGTGCGCAACACAGACTGGTTCCACATGCTGAACGCCGACGTGATCTCCATGCCGGACAAGTGGGAATATCCTTGGTACGCGGCCTGGGACCTTGCCTTCCACACTGTCTCCATGGCACTGGTGGATTTCGATTTCGCCAAGGATCAACTGCTGCTGATGCTGAGAAGTCTGTACTTCCACCCGAGCGGACAAATTCCGGCTTACGAGTGGAACTTCAGCGACGTGAATCCGCCGGTGCACGCGGCTGCGACACTCTGGCTATACAAATATGAGAAACAGCTGGGCCGCGCTGATCCCCGGTTTCTTGAGCGATCGTTTCAGGGTTTGATGCTCAATTTCAACTGGTGGGTCAATCGCAAGGATCCCAGCGGGCGCAACGTCTTCGCAGGCGGCTTTCTGGGTCTGGACAATATCGGCGTCTTCGACCGCAGCGCGCAGCTTCCGACCGGGGGGGCGCTGGAGCAGGCGGACGGGACGGCGTGGATGGCATTCTATTGCCAGAACATGCTGGAGATGGCCATTATCCTGTGCGAGTACGACCCGATCTATGAAGAGATCGCCTTCAAGTTTGTCCGGCATTTTATGTGGATTGCCTATGCGATGGACCGCCGCGGCGAACACCATGACGAGATGTGGGACGAGCAGGACGGCTTTTTCTATGATTTGCTGCGCCTCCCAGACGGCCGGGCGACCCGTTTGAAAGTGAGATCGATGGTAGGACTGTTGCCGTTATGCGCATCGACGGTGTTTGAAGCGGATTACGTCACCCGCTATCCGAAACTGATGGAGCTGATCGCCCAGTTTCGAAAACGTCACCCCGAGTTGATTGCCCAGATAGCCCCGACGGAAGCTGGTTTCATCGGTCATAAGGAAAGGCGTCTGTTGTCTATCCTCAATAAAAGGAAGCTCGAGCGTGTGCTTGGCTATCTTCTCGACGAGAGCGAGTTCCTCGGGCCGCACGGCATTCGCTCGCTCTCGCGTTATCACCTTGAGCATCCGTTCCTGTTCAAGGTCGGTGACGAGGAGTACAAAGTCCAGTACCTGCCTGCGGAATCGGATACCGGGATGTTCGGGGGCAACTCCAACTGGCGCGGTCCGGTCTGGATGCCAGTCAATATGCTTATCGTCCGGGCGCTAGTGAACCTGTACAGCTTTTTCGGAGATGAGTTCAAGGTTCAGTGTCCCACGGGTTCCGGCCCGCAGATGACGCTGTTCGAGGTGGCCCAGGAGATTGTCCGGCGGTTGACAGGCACGTTCTTGCGTGATGAGAACGGACGACGGCCGGTCTATGGCGGATCGGCCAAATTTCAGGACGATCCGCACTGGCGCGACCTGATCCTGTTTTACGAGTACTTCCACGGTGACAATGGCGCAGGCCTCGGCGCCAGCCATCAGACAGGGTGGACAGGGTTGGTCGCGCCGCTGCTGGACCTGTTTGCGCGCATCGACGCTAAAACTCTGCTTGAAACAGAGCGCGGGAATCTGATGGCGAGGGTCGTCAAGGAGCAGGTTGGCGGAGAAGCCACAAATGACGAATGACGGAGGAGCGATGTCCGCCGTACGCTATCCGGCGTTGTTTCAAATCAATACGCGTGTCTGGTTTACTGCGTTGTCTTGTGCGCTGGGAAGGCGCATAACGTTCGACGACATTCCGGACGCCGAGCTGGATCGCCTCGCCGGGCTTGGTTTCGACTGGGTCTGGTTCCTGAGCATCTGGCAAACAGGCGAGGCGGCGCGGGCCGTTTCCCGCGCCGGGCCCGAATGGCGCCGCGAGTTCGCGGAATTGTTACCGGACCTCAAGGACGAAGACATCGCCGGTTCCGGGTTCGCCATTCAGAGCTACAGCGTCCATCGCGATCTTGGCACCGCTGAATCGCTGGCCCGATTGCGACAGCGGCTGAAGCAGCGCGGACTGAAACTGATGCTCGACTTCGTTCCGAATCACATGGCTCCGGATCACGCATGGATTGACGAGCATCCGGACTACTTTGTCCATGGCAGCGAGGCTGACCTGGCTCGCTCACCGCATAACTACTGCCGGGTGGAGTCAAGAGCGGGCTCGCTTTTGCTCGCCTATGGACGCGATCCCTACTTCAACGGATGGCCGGACACGGTTCAGCTGAACTACGGCAACCCGGAGTTGCAGCAGGCAATGATCGGCGAACTGGAGAGAATCGCCGGGCAATGCGATGGGGTGCGCTGTGACATGGCCATGCTGGTCTTGCCTGATGTGTTCCAACGCACCTGGGGCATCCGCACCGATTACTTCTGGCCGAAGGCCACCGAATCCGTGCGGCGC
This sequence comes from Paraburkholderia domus, assembly GCF_905220705.1. GTDB lineage: Bacteria > Pseudomonadota > Gammaproteobacteria > Burkholderiales > Burkholderiaceae > Paraburkholderia > Paraburkholderia domus. The sequence goes on along the minus strand of NZ_CAJNAT010000056.1, from coordinate 5,589 downwards.
AAGTACCCGCTGTTCAAGTTTGTAGCTGAGGTCTACTGGGATCTGGAGTGGACGATGCTGCAGCAGGGGTTCGACTACGCATACGACAAGCGGCTGTACGACCGCCTTCGCGACGCGCACGCCCGGCCCGTACGCGAGCACCTGCACGCCGGTCTCGATTACCAGGACAGGTTGGTTCGCTTCATGGAAAACCACGACGAACCGCGGGCCGCAGCGACCTTCGCACCGGGCATCCATAGGGCCGCCGCCATCATCACCTATCTCTCACCAGGCCTGCGTTTTTTCCACCAGGGCCAGTTCGAAGGCTGCAGGAAGCGCATCTCACCGCACCTGGTGCGCGGCCCGCAGGAGCGTGCCGACCCTGAGTTGCAAAGGTTCTATGCCACTCTGCTGGCGGTGCTTCGGCAGCCGGTCTTTCGAGACGGTACGTGGAGCCTGATCGAATGTGTGCCTGCATGGGAGGGCAACTGGACCTGGGATTGCTTCATTGCGTGGTACTGGCAGCGCGATGATGGCGAGCGGCGAGTCATTGCCGTCAATTACGCCGACAACCAGAGCCAGTGCTACGCCCGAATTCCACCTTCTGACGTAATTGGCCGTACGGTGCGGGTGAAGGACCTGATGGAGGAGGCCAGTTTTGATCGCGACGGAGACGGTCTCGCAATGCGTGGTCTTTACCTTGATCTGCCGCCCTGGAGCTACCACGTCTTCGAAATGACTACGTCATGAACGCCGCGTCCGAAAGCCGATCGCGAGAACGATTCGCACACGAGTCGAAACCGGTTCCGACGAACTGGCGTCTCGCTTTTGCCACTGCAGCCCTATGCGCGGTGGCGGGCCACGCGTCTGCTCAGGAATTCGCGCTGTACGTCGGTCCGTTGATCGGAGAGGACAGCCATTCCTACGGATGGGCGCTGGACTATACAGAGGGATTCGGCCCGTACTTTGCCGGCAGCTTCACCTGGCTGAACGAAGGGCATATTTCCGATCATCACCGCGATGGCCCTCTCGTGCAGGTGTGGGCTCGATATCCGCTTGCGCAACGGCGCTTGGTCGTCGCAGTCGGTATGGGCCCCTACGGTTACTTCGACACCCAAGCAGCCGAACAGGGCGCTGGTTATTCAAATATGCATGGTTGGGGGGCGTCTACAGTGCGCGCGCTACCTGGTATTCATCGCAACGCTGGACAGCGAATCTGCAACTCAATCGTGTGCAGGTAACGCGCGGGCCATCGACCACAGCGCTCATGCTGGGCGCCGGCTATCAACTGGACGCACCGGACACGCCGGCGCCGCGCGATTTCGCGCTGCGGCGCACGCAAAAGGTCACGAATAATGAAGTCACGTTGTTGGGCAGTGCGACGATCCTGAACAGCCCCGAGTCGGAAGTCTCAGCCGCGGAGGCGCTCGAATACAGGCGTGGGTTGACCAATTATCTCGATGCGACGCTTGGCTATCTGCACGAAGGCGGCGGTCTGACTGCGCGGCGTGACGGCGTGACCGCGTAACTCTGGCTCACGCGGGCTTTTTTCAACGAGCGTCTGGCGCGTGGCATTGGTGCTGGCGCATACGCGGCGATCCATCATGACGAGTCGACCGAAAATGGTGACACGGGAGGGGACGGCATTCTGTCTGCACTCGTGTCGGTGTCAGCTTCGTATCGCATCACGCTCAACTGGTCGGCGCGCGTGACGTGGGACCGCGTTCTCACGCGCTATAGCCACGATACGGATGTCATTCTGGCTGGCATCGGTTATCGCTTCTAGCGCGAAATGCAAAATGTTGGGGGGCGATTCAGCAATGCTGTCCGTTCCTCGTGCCAGCCTGCACGCACGCTATGCCGCGCCAGGATCGCCTGCTGCTCGACGGACTTGGTCGCCACAGCGGTCGGCGCAATTTGAACTGATGGACAGCCAGATGCTCGGCGCGCTGCGCGGAGCCCTGTGGCTGGGTACTCGCTCGTGGCCACGCCAAGGCTAGCGGACGCGCGGCGGCGATCAGCGCCTATCTTGGACGCAGCGACCGTATGGCCGAAGCCATGATCGCCTGCGACAACAATTATGCGGACCATGTCGAGCAGGACTACGAACGTTTTGCCAGTGCGTGCCGGTCCGGCCGCTTGGAAGCGCACTGACGAAGATACGACTGCCGATTCTCGGATTTAGGCACCAGATGTTAAGAGTCGGCTCTTAGTGACTCAACGTAATCTCGTTATCCGGCCCAACTGGTATCGGCGACAGTCGCCGCACCTGGAAACCAGAACAGAAACGGCCCGACTGAATGGCTCCGGAACGATACGTCGGTCGATCGGATCGTTGAGTTCGGCCACAACGGAACGGCCAGGGTAGAGCCGGATTGTTGGAGGAAGCGCGCCGATCTTCGGGAGCGTTACTGGAGTCGACGCCAACAAGTACGCACGAGCCGATATCCGTTTCCAACCAAATTTGCAGATCGCAAGATTCGGTCGCCACGGGCTGCATCTAGCGCTGGCCGGTGTGACTACCGGTCTGTTCGCGCCGATCTCACACGCTGCGGCGTCGTGCTAAGGGCTGGTTCCGCGTTTTCGCGACCGCCCAGTGACCACAATGAAGCCTGCGTACACACCGATGGCGATAAACCCGGCGCTTACAGTCACTAAGCTCATTATGTGGAATACGAGGCTCACCATTCGCCCACCGAGCAATAGCGCGGCCCCCTGGAGAAAGACGGCCAATGCGATTACTATCCACGCCGCTGTTGGTATTCCGTACTTCTGCATATCCGGCCTTCGCTGAAAGACCAGAAACGTTACCACCGCGAAAACAACCGTCAGCGCCCAGAACGCGTAAGCGGTCATCTGCAGGTACGTCGGCGCACTGTGAACGGACGAGTTCATTGATCAACACCTTTGAGTTTCTGGCAGTTCTCTCGAAAAGGGCGTCATGACTGGCACAATGAACTGACCGCGTATCACTGGCTGCTTATCAATTCCGGTGCGGCGGCGAACACGAATTTTCGATCCCGCCATTGACCGCTTAGGCAGCCCATTTTCAGCATAGGCTTCGCTCGCGAGCGCGTCAATGTGTGCAGGAGCTAAATCATTCAATCGATTGCGGCCCCGTGAGTGGCCGCAACGGCCTGAGACTTGCTGACCGACTGAAAGCGATGAACTTGGGTTTATCGTGTTTCGCGAGAGCGACATGAGCAGGTTAGATTCCGCCTATTCGTAGACAGTTATCTTGTCCGTGTGCCCCGTGTGCCCCGTGTGCCCCGTGTGCCCCGTGTGCCCCGTGTGTCAAGCAGGACATCCGACTGCATGCCTTTTTGGCTCAAGCCTGACAGCGCCTTTGGCTTGCTTCTTAAGACGACGTTTATCAGCAGTTCACATTTGCTAACCGATGCTGCCCAACTTGGCGTCCCATCCGCCTTGGCGCTGGCAGACAACGGCACTCCGTCGCGAGCGTGTGCCGCCGGTGGCTTCACACCGGGTCGTTACCAACCCTGCGTACACCGCTAGGTTGCGATTAACGGATTAACCCGTTGCCTCTTGGCTGAAGCCAACTGAAACGATCCTCTACGCGACTTCACGTCGCACTAAGACAGAGACTAGGCATCGGTCATCGAAAGCCATATTTAGCGTCGCGCGGGTTTGCGCAGGAGTCGCTTCAGCACGGGTCCCACTTGACTCGCATTCCATTGCCCACCTCGCGTGGAGGTAATGCCTAGCCGGTTGAGTTCCTCCGCCATCGCGCGCTGGGTTAGTCCCGCCGCTTTGAATCCGGCAAACACTTTCGCTACCGACTTTGCAAATGCTTCGGCAGCTTTCTGGCGGGTTTCGATATTTTCCCTCAGGTTCGCAGGTCCTGTCGCACCGAGAACAACACCGCGGGCCTTCGCAACTGCGAGTGCCGCCTTCATGCGGTCGCTGTTCTGCACGCGTTCCCATTCGGCCATGATGGCATGCGCCTGGATCATGAACTTATCTGCATGCGGCATATCCGCTGCCTTAAAGTCGACGCCCTCTTCGATCAAGCCGTTCACGAAACGGACGCTTCGCGAGAGCCGGCCCAGATTCGCGATGATCAATGTGGCACGCTTTCTCTTGCAAATTTCGAGCGCTCTGTGCAATTCAGGGCGGCTGACGAAGGAATTGGCACTTTTTACCGTTTCGATCTCGGTGAATTCCCCGACCAGCCTCCATGCTCCGTCGCCAAGATAGTCGGTTACAACCTTGGTTTGATCTTCTAGCCCGAGGCCCGGCGATCCCTGTCGTGCGGTACTGACGCGGTAGTAAATGACGCATTTGCAAGTTGCCATGGGTTATCCCCTTGTAAGCAGTCAAACGGGTCGCTGTTTGCGCGACTGTCGCCTTCATGGTGATCGCTGGCGCCCTCACACACTTCTCGTGCCAGTGGCACAGTACTGCGTTGACCTCAATAGTCCAAATAAGCGTAAGCGCTAGTTAAAGCACACCGGATCGCCAGATGCATCGGAGAGCAGGGGTTCAAGCCTGTCTACTTTTTGCCCCAGTTGTTCCACGCCATGCGCAGCAGCGTCGAGTTGGCGGCCCGTCGGTCGAACAGCTCGGCATCGAAGTCGTCGCCCGCCCATGTTCTATAACGCTTCGCTTCGTCGCGATCTGGCTCCAGGCTCAGAACGCGCAACATCTCTGCATATCCATAGGTGCCACCGACGTCCTCGGGCGGACAGGCACGTTCTCCAGTACCAATCCACGCCTCGCTGTGCGGCTCATGGTCCGTTTGAGTGACTTCTTCCACGTGAATGTCATGATGCCAGTCATCGCCAAAGTCATATCGATAGAGGAACCTGTGTCCCGGGTATGCAATCCGGTATAACCGCGCCTTGCGGTCATCCAGCATTTCGGGATCTTCAGCAAACAGATCGAGCATGTTGTCGTTATCGCCCATCGCGTAAGTCCGCCCGTCGATCTCGAAGTCATGCAAATGCGAGTCGGTCCACCCAAAGGCGGCTTGCAGGATGTGATGCAGCTTGCGCAAGGTGATATTGCCGTCGACGTGGATCCGTCGCCAGACGGGCGGTTCGATGTCACGGATCTGCGCGTGAAGTGTGTAGATGGTGTAGGACTTGGTCATGGATTCGAGCAAAGCATCATATTGGACGCAGGCGGAATTCGATTATCGCCTGGCGTCGCAATCGACTGCGCCTGCCTGCTGCGCGCCGGGACCTATGCTGTGCGCTGTCCGGAAACCGACACGAATCGCGTCAGGCGGATGTTCGAATCGAAGTGCTTCACATCGCGAAGTTGAACGGCAGGAGATCGGTGATGTCTGCTTCGGGTGGCCGTTGCGGCAGCTCGGTGAGCACATGCAAGAGATATGCGTAAGGTTCGACGTTGCACGCGCGGCACGTGAGCATCAGGCTATAGATCATCGCGCTGGCCTTCGCACCGGCAACGGTGTCACTGAACAGCCACGAGGATCTGCCCGTGCAGAATGGCCGGATGTCGCGCTCTATCACGTTATGCCGACTCCCCGATTATGCCGCGTCGTGCATGCCCGTGATGGAGGGTATGGCCTTTCACGATCGCCGTGTCGGCATAAACGTATGATTTCTCAGGCTGGCTATCGCG
>NZ_CAJNAT010000055.1 GCF_905220705.1 Paraburkholderia domus | reverse complement strand
TCGTTCAGATCGCTGCTGTCTGCTGCCATAGTGTCCACCTCCGATTTAAGTGGACACTATCGTCGCCTCTCCGGGCGCGTGGCGATAGGGCGTCAATGAACGATCGCTTACGATGTAAAAAGCAAGAAGGGTGTCAAGCCTAAAAATGCATCACTGGTAAACGCCATTGCTAATTTCCAGCGCGCCGCGTTCTCCCAGCTCTGGACTGACGCTGCAACGCCTCCCGAAGACGAAGAAAATCACTGGTTTCAGGTCTGGTTGCGACAAAGTTCCGTCAAGGCAACTGACTTGATTGCTGCTTTCGAAGTTGAAGGCGCCAAGGTCGGAATCGAGACTGCGCCGGGCTATGTTCAGTTTCCCGGTCGCTTGGTCGTAGCCGCTTATGGTAGCCGAGCTGCGTTCCAGAAAGCGGTCGACCTGCTAGATATGGTCGCGGAAATCCGCTTTGTTGAACCGAATGCGGAATTTTTTCTCAGTGAGCTAACTCCTGCCGAGCAGGCTGATTGGATTCTGGACCTGGCCGACCGCACAACCGTCGTTGCCGGCGACGTTCCGCATGTCTGTATTCTCGACACGGGCGTCAATAGTGGACACCCGTTGCTGGCCCAGGCTCTTCACGTGCAGGACATGCACACTTACCACCCCGACTGGGAAAAGCACGATGATGCCGGCCATGGTAGCGAAATGGCGGGCGTGGCCCTCTATGGCGACTTGTCCGTCGCCCTGAATTCCGCCCAGCACATCGCGCTACCTCATCGCCTAGAGTCCGTAAAGATATTGCCACCGAAAGGGCAAAATGCACCCAAGCTTTGGGGGTCCGTTGCGATAGAGTCCGTCGGACGCGTGGAAGTCGCGAAGGCCGACCGCAAGCGAGTGTTTGCCATGATGACCACCTCAGTCGGACATCTCGAAGGGAATCCATCCGAATGGTCAGCCAGTCTTGACCAACTGGCCTTTGGTCGAACTGCACTCGACATCACGACGCTCGACGAGGAGTTCGATGATGGACCACGCATTCCCAGGCTGTTCGTTCTTTCTGCAGGCAATGTACAGTGGCCAGAATGGAGCGAGTATCCGGATAAGAACGCCCAAAGTCCCGTGCAAAATCCCGCGCAAGCTTGGAACGCTCTCACAGTGGGCGCCTGCACAAATCTGGTCAGCATCGATACAAAAAAGCATAAAGGCGTGGTCGCCATCGCGAAACGGGGACAACTTTCTCCATCGTCTACAACATCCGTTCTTTGGAAGAACTCGGTATGGCCTTTCAAACCTGATGTAGTCGCGGAAGGTGGAAACGGTTCGCTCGATAGCTATGGTCTACCAGGCGCCTGGCCCGAATCGTTGCGTGTTCTAAGCACATCGAACAACGCGGTCAACGAACTCCTCGCCGCCTCAGGCGATACGAGCGCCGCCGCGGCGGAAGTGGCTCGTATATGCGCCCATCTACAGGCCCGCTATCCGAACTATTGGCCTGAGACAATCCGAGCTCTAGTCGTGCACGGAGCCGACTACACACCTGCTATGCGCGCAACATTGCCCGCAAGAGCGAAACGAGATGAAAAAGAAGAGCTCCTCCGCACGTTCGGCTACGGCATGGCCAAGCTTGAGCAATCCGAATACTCAACCGCACACCGACCGACCCTAGTTATCCAGCATGAATTCAACCCTTACGTCCGCGGTGATAAGGGTTCGATTACTTTGGGCGAGATGCAGTTACATGACCTGCCGTGGCCTGTCGATGCGCTCGACGCCCTTGGCGCGGCGCAAGTCGAAATGCGCGTTACGCTCTCATACTTTGTGGAGCCTAATCCCAGCTCAAGAGGCTGGCAGAGTAAATTCCGCTATCAATCATACGCACTTCGGTTCGCAGTGAAAGCAGCAACCGAAGACGAGGATGAGTTCCGGCGACGAATCAATAAGGCAGAGCGCCTCGAAGACGAGGCCGGCTTTACGGACCCGGACTCGGGACAATGGCGATTTGGCTTACAAATGCGGTCGCGTGGGTCGTTGCACTCAGATGTCTGGACCGGTACTGCAGCGCAGCTCGCGTCAAAATCGCAGCTGGCCGTTTTCGCTGTCGGTGGTTGGTGGAAAGATTGGAAAGAGCTGAAGCAATGGGACGAGCGCGCGCGTTATGCGCTAATCATCTCGCTCAGTGTCGCCGAAGACATCGAGACCGACCTCTACACGCCAATCGCGACAGTTATCGAACAAGACCTCACAATTAACATCGACATTCCTGGCGAGTCAACGATTTGAAGGCGGTCGAGACGAGCTAGTCTCCGCCGTTTCTACTACCAACAAACGACCTCAAGCGTCGCAGAAGAAACGAGAAGCAACAGCATGGCTCCTAGAATCCAGGTTGTATCGCCGAACGGAACTCCGGCGCCTTCCGCGCCCCGGACCTTCTACTTGACCCAAGATAGGTGGGACGACTTTGGCTTTAAAACCCAGTATCACCTGAGTTACATGACTGCTAGCGGCCAGCTGAGTCATATCGGTAACGTGAAGATTCTGCAATCAAACCAGCCGACCACTAATTCATCTTTGTTAGACCAGCCGTTCGATGAGCTAGCGGATGATTTTTGCTCACTTGGCCAGTCGCTTGATTACTATCAGCGCATTGCAGAAATGCCGGAGGATGACCGCAACTACATTCTGGGCGCGCTGAAAGACATTGTCCGCACCCCCGCGCGCCGCGCGCACTTCCAGAATGAAATGGGTTGGACAAAGTCCGTGCTTCGAGATTTCGACTCGCTGGATGAATTCCTGCCGCTTGCATCGACAATCCTAGAACAGAACTATAGTGAACTGCCAAGTCTCGATGCACACTTTGCCTTCAAGATGTCTGGATGGTCCAGTCCAGTGGAGTTTGCGTTCAATGCACCTCAAGTTCCGGACACGCGAACTTGGACAGAACGGATGGCGGGCGGTCCTTTGGCAGAACTGCCTCGGCGCATCTCCGTGGTCATTGGACGGAATGGTTCTGGCAAAAGTACATTGCTCGCACGGCTTGCGAGGTTTGCACACGCGTCGCGAGGCGACCGATTGCGGCCCAAGCTGGCTCAACTTGGAGAGCTCACGCCAGTCGGTCTTGGATTCTCTCGCGTCATAACCGTCTCATATAGTGGTTTCGACAACTTCCAAGTCCCAGGACTTACACAGCGGGAACGCAGGACGATTTCTGAAGAGCTCGCCCGTGGTACCGGTCGCTTCATCTTTTGTGGGCTCCGTGACATTGGAGCGGAACTGGTCTCGGAACTGGAGCAGCAATCGGTAACCGACGACCCGAATGCGCCGCTTGAAGACCGACAGCAAACCACGACGCTCAAATCTGCTCAAACGTTAAGCGCGGAGTTCGCGCGAACTGTTGAGCGCATAAGAACCAACGTGCGCGGCCCTCTTCTTGCCCGCGCACTGCAGCCAATACTCGCTGACCCATCATTCAACGACCTTCGAGCTACGCTTTTTAGCCAACTGATGAATGAGGATTGCGAGCAACTTTTCCTCGGCTGGAGCACAGGCCACAAAATTGTAATGCATGTGATTTGCAGCTTGGTCGCTTACGTCGAACCTCGGGCGCTTGTTCTCTTCGACGAGCCAGAAACTCATTTGCATCCTCCGCTACTCGCCTCGCTGATGCATTCCTTGCGGAGTGTGCTAACTGAGAAGGACGCGTATGCGGTGGTTGCGACACACTCTCCCGTCGTCTTGCAAGAAACAATGGCGAGGCATGTTCATGTCATATCGCGAGAGGGCGAACAAACCGTTGTTCACCGCCCCGTCGCTGAAACGTTCGGCGAGAACATAGGAATTCTCACCTCAAGCGTCTTTAACCTTACGTCAGAGGTAACTGATTTCAATGAGACGCTGAGAAGACTTGCCGGGCAGGTACAGAACCTAGACGACCTAGAAATGCTCTTCGAAACGAGTGGACTAAGCCTTCAGGCGCGCGCATACGTCATGTCCGTTCTGGCATCCTCTCGGTAGCGGCACATGTGGAAACTCCCTCTGCCAGACAATGGTCCAGCTCTCGATGAACTGGTCACAGCAGTCACTCCCGTGCGAGGTGCACCCGTCGTCGAACTGACAGAAGACGAAAAAACCGCGTTCCTCACTTTATATCAGCTCTATGACGTCCACCGAGGCGAGCCTAGCGCCGGGCTAGAAGCCAACAATATCTCCGCTGTTACCGCCCAGGCGGTACACGATGGGTACGATGCCACGCAAATCGGTAGTCGTCTCGCACATCTCCGCACGAGGTTGCAGGCCGGCATCCTGCGGTGCCCATTTTGCGGCTTCGCGCCGGTCACGTCTCTTGACCATCACTTGCCGCGTTCGACATATCGGGCCCTCGCCGTATATGCGCGCAACCTTATTCCAGCATGCGGCACGTGCAACCAGAAGAAAGGCGCGACTGTCGGCGGTCAAGATGAACATCAGCGCTTTATCAACGCTTATTTTGCCGACCTTCCCGCCGAGCGATTCTTCGTGGTGAGATGCAATATGGCGGACGGGGCGCTTATCACTCAATTCGAAGTTATTCAGACGCCGGGACTATCAGACGGTATTTTTCGAAGACTAACGTACCAGTTTCAGAGACTTGACCTCAACACTCGTCTAAAGGGTGAAGTCACAGACTTCCTCGTTTCTCTTGAGACCGGGTTGGAAAGTGCTTACGAAACCCCCGAGGGCGCGCTTGCAGTGTCACAGTTCCTTGCAAGGTCCGCAACATCGCAGGAGCGCGTGAATGGGCTCAATCACTGGAAGACAGCACTGCTTCATGGATTGACAGAATGCGTCGCGTTCTGTGACGGCGGGTTTAGACTCGGCCAGCCAAACCCAGGCGCCTGACACTAAAAGCGCAGTCGGCGCATGAAAAGCGGGAAGAGTTGACTTCAAGTGCATGACATTCACCCACGCTTGCATGTTGCGTATCGGCTCGAATTGTGATTTCATTCATTCCGTGCAGCCCGGAGCCAGTCAGTTGCGCAACCGCGAATGCGGGTACGGCAAATCCGGTGTAGGCCGTATTCCATGGCCATGGCTTTACAACCCCGTCTCGCCCACTTCAGGCAAACGGCAACGCGCGACGCCTTTCGATTTCGCCCGGAGTGAGCGCAACGAACGGAGTTGTGCCATGACATCTGCTGACCTTTCGCGCGCCGACGCGCAATCTGCTGCAAACATCCTCTGCGCATATCTTTCTGCCAACGGCCACACGCTAAGGCTGGAAATCGCCGTTGACATCTACCACGCCTTGGCACTCGGCACTTTGGTCGACATCAAGTCGATGGCTCGACCGCTGCGTGATGCCCTTTCCGAACATGCTATCAGGCTGAAGCAATCGCACGCGCTTGAAGTCTTAGCTCGTATTGCCGGGCACAGTTGCTACATGCGGGCAAAGCAAGCCTCAGCCGAACCTGTAGCTACTCACGTCATTCTGTGTGCAGTTGACGGAGAGATGCATGAACCGCGCGCGTCGGCGTCCATCGGAGAAGCCGTCACCAGCCTCCTCACGACCGCTCTCGGTCTCATGCCTTCCCGCACGCGACCCGCGTTCTGCAAAGTCTCATGCCATCCCAGCGGACTCCAACTGGAGGTCAGCCAAGTCGATGCGCCGTGGTTCATGGTGCAGCTGGTCAAGTTTCGGGAAGACAGCCTCGCTTCGGAAAACCTCGTCCTGCAACCGATTGGCGACGATGTGTTGCGGGTTGCGCTTCGGAAGGTCATTGCAAACATCGAGCAGGCTCGCCCGACCGCGCTTGTATTGAACGGTGCTGTGCCCGAAAGCCTGTCACCGTGGTATTGCGCGGCGTTTCATCTCACGGCACTACGGAGCCGCACCGCGCGTATCGTCTCTGATGAGCGCGAGTTGTTCCTCATGCTTGACGCAACAGGTTGCGACCGTTTCCGCGCCGAACATGGCAGCTTCTATTTCGAGGGACGCGACGAAAGCTTTCGCGTCGAGGTAGCGTGGGTCGACATGACTGGCAAGGATGCCGAGGCAAAGAAAGCCGATGCCGCTTCGACACTGAAGTCAGTGTTCCAGCGCTATCTGCGCTACCGCCAAGCCCTACCCGGTAACGTATCCGACGCTTTACTCGCTGTCGGAGGCGCAGGCAATTCGACTTGGCATGCACGCGCAAGTTATCAACGCATCGAGGCGCTTGCCACGGAGCGCGCCATGACAATCGCGGCACTTGCGAGCAAAGCTGAAGTCGCCTTCCGCGAGGTGAAGCGGCTGCAGGATTTCGAACTGGCCGCGCCGGCGCTGATAGTCAAATTGGCGTTGGCCCTAGATGTCGCGCCCGGCGAGTTGCTCACGCAACACGAAAATGGTCTTGGGTTCGCTGCCGATACCGGCGACCAGTTCATGAAAATGGTATCTGGAGCCATGGCGTACCGATGTCTCGAAGGTAACTCGCTGCGCAACGATGATTTCGATGACGCACGAAGGCTTCTCGAAACAGCGAAAGACATTGCAGAAATCGCGGCGTTCGAAACCGGAGAATATGCGAACAGTTCCAACTCATTCGACGAGCCGGCCCCCCGCTTCGAAACGATGGCACAAGAGCTGTTGGAGGATGCAAACGGTTGCGGTATCAAGCTGATTTTCAGCCGGGAAGTAGAGTTTGTTCAGACGGGCGACAGGACATCAAACGATGCGGGCTTTATGGCAATGAACGTCCGGACTATCTGCGCGGAGCGTACTGATGGCGCGACGTCCGCAATGTGGACGTCGATTGATTAGCACCCATGCACCCGGGCAGAACATAAGACTGCTCGGGTGTGCGATTGACACCAGAGTGAGCCGCGAAGTGTCAGTGATTCATACACTCCCTAGCCTCATAGGCTGCGAGGCGGTGCTTATAGTAAGGCGAGTCCGGTCGTCCAAGATGCGCTGAACTTCCGCCAGGTTGTCACGATATACGCTGTGAGGCCAGGCCATCTTGCAGCAGGAAGATATTCTGCTGCCGGCGCGGTTGCGGCGAGCGCGCACCGTGACCTGTTGCATCCTCTTTGTGTTCCTATGAGCATGTGTTGGCTTTCGTGGGCCGTACATCGCCGGTATGGAATGTCCTGCTTCGTCGCCATGCAGTTGGTTGCATATCGTGACTGGGTCGGCTGCGCTTCCCTATGCCCTTGAATGCCCATGCGTTCGGAGCGTAGCGCGCGCCGGCAATGTCAATCATATTTCGCAACTTGCTGTATGAATATACAGTAATGCCTCTATACTGACCGGTGTGTCGTCGCATTCGAGCATCGAGAGAACGCGAGCACATGACACAAGCATGGCTATTTCGTAGTGGCCGCAGGATGCCCGATAAAATCGCAACCAAATTGAGAGGTCGAATAATGAGCGGTGGGCAAAGTAAGATTGAGTGGACCGAGCGCACGTGGAACCCCACGGTGGGCTGCACGAAAATCTCCAAGGGCTGCAAGAACTGCTACGCCGAAGGCATGGCGAAGCGTCTTCATGCCATGGGCACTCCTGGCTATGAGAACGGCTTCAAGCTAACCATGCTGCCTGGCCGCCTAGAAGAGCCGCTGAAGCGCAAGAACCCGACGGTGTACTTCGTCAACTCGATGTCCGACCTGTTTCATCGCTCAGTTCCGGACGCCTACATCACGCAGGTGTTCGACTCAATTCGAGCATGTCCGCAACACACCTTTCAGATTCTCACGAAGCGTGCTGAGCGCCTTGCAAGCTACTGCAGCCGCCGAGACATTCCGGCGAACGCCTGGCTGGGTGTGACTGTTGAGGACCGCAAGTATGGGGTGCCTCGTATCGATGAGCTGCGCGAGGTTGACGGCGGCGTTCGCTTCCTGTCAGTCGAGCCTCTCCTCGAGGACATTGGTATCCTGAATCTTGAGAACATCGACTGGGTCATCGTCGGCGGAGAATCCGGGCCGAAGGCTCGTCCGATGCGCGAAGAATGGGTGCAAAACGTCAAGGTCCAGTGCGAGGAGCAAGGCGTGAAGTTTTTCTTCAAGCAATGGGGCACGTGGGGCCCCGATGGCGTGCGCCGTTCGAAGGGCGCGAATGGCCGGCTCCTCGAAGGTCGGACCTGGGACGACATGCCCGAGCGCGAACTGCTCACCTGAAGAAGCGCCGCTGGGGCGAGTATTCAATGATGTCGGATGCGTTGTAGTGCTTTGACGGCCGCCGCTTTCTGTCTTCCTTGTTCGACACCACGATATTGCCCTCGGCGTGCAAACCCCGGATAACCATTTGCAGTCGCGTTTCGTCGGCGATAGTGTTCGAGATATGTTCGGTCAACAATTGCCGAACGGTGAGCGGTTCCTGTCGGCCCGACAATACCCGGCCAAGGTCGTCCTTCAACGTCTCGATGCAGAGCTCTGCACCGCCGTCATCGAAGAGGATAGACTGGCCAGTATATTGTTCGTCCCGTTTCGGGTCATAACCAAGCATGAAGAGCCCCGGCTCGAGTTCGTGACCGAACTCGCTCGAATGCTCCCAGTGCAGGGACTTCATTACGTCGTGTGCCTTGTACTGTTGCGACAGGTGCACAAGCCAGTAACTCCAGGGATTGGCCGAGTGTGGCCGGACAAAGAACAGCGTCATGAACGGTGCACCCGTTTCAGCCTTGATGCCGTGCGCAACGTAGCGCTGCAACGCTGCTCGCCCGTGCTCCGCTTTGATTTGGCCTAACTGCCTCCACGGGATGTATTTTTCTATGCCGATGCTTCGGACAGCCTTGCGATTCGCTTCACGGTCACTGATGTAGGTGAGCAGCGAGTCGACATTGAAGGTCATGATGACCTCGGCGTTCGGCAGCTCTTTCATCAGCCACCGCAGCGTCTCCATCGGAACGGCGTTGTAGCTGTACTGGTCGAGCAGAAAAATCGCCCGTCCGCCGCCTTTGCGTTCTTTGATGCGCTTCACGATTCCCGGTAGTTCGTCGAGGAAGCCGCCCGCCAACACCTTGGACCGCAAGAAGTCCTCTTGCGACACAGCGCCTACCGCTCGCCGTTTCTCCAGATGCTGACTTAAATACGCCGCGGATTCTGGCTTTTTCTCCACGAAGAAGAACTCGGTGTCGACCTCGCGAAGCGTGCGACGATTGACGTTGACGCTAGCACGAGCCAAATATGCACCGCGCATCATTAGAAGCGGCGTACCGTCAACGAACTCGGCATCGTCGTTCAGGTATTCCCCACCGCCAGCGAAGCCGTCCACTAACGTCAAGGTTAGCTTGGGCATGGTTGGCACAGCCATCAGGGTTTCGATGTACTTCTGGACGTACTGTTCGACAATCGAATGCTTGACGGCGCTGTGCTGGTCGAGAATTGGCGGAGGATGCCCGACCTGCCAGAAATACTTGTCTTCTGTCTTTGCCATTCTTGGATTTATGGGGCGCTTGGTCTGTTAAAAGATTATCAGGTTTCGGTAGTTATTTCGAAATCACGGCATAATATTTACGTCCTACTGAGCGCCAAAATACGAGAAAAGGCGTCCCCATGAAAAACGACGACGAGATTGTCATCGACCCGGCAGACGGTTTGCCGGTGATGAAGGTTGGTCCCTGGTCGGAAGACAAGCACGTTGCGCTGTCACGATATGTGGATGCGGCTCGGAAGGCTCGGGCGAAGTGGCCCTATACCGCATTTATCGACCTTTTCTCTGGGCCGGGGCGAGTTCTGAACCGTGAGTCCGGCGTTATATCTGATGGTGGCGTACTGTCAGCGTGGCGCATGTCAGAGCGTGGCGGGGCGCCATTCAACGAGATATTCATCGCTGATGCCGACGCGGTTAGCGTGGAGGCCTGTTCTGCGCGACTTCGCAACGCAGGTGCCAAGGTACAGGCCTATGTAGGTAGCGCTTCCAAGACCGTCGACCAAGTGCTCGGCGAGCTGCCTCGGGGGCTGCATTTCGCCTTCCTCGACCCGTTCAATATCGAGCACCTCGACTTCGAGATTATTCGCAAGCTTGCGGCGCGACCGAACATCGACCTTCTGATTCACTTCAGCGTGATGGACGTTCAACGAAACATAGGGGGCGACTTCAATCTGACCAGCTCAAGGTTGGATGCCGCCGCACCGGGTTGGCGTAACAAGCTGCGGCTGAAAGAGGTTCCGAAGCGCGAGCAAGTCGGTGCGTACCTCGAGTATTGGGAGTCACTCGTGACAGACCTTACGAAGATGCAGGTCGCGCAATCCAAGCCGCTATTCGTCAACATGAACAAGGGGCCGCTGTATCGCCTCATACACCTTGCTCGCCATCCGCTTGCGACCAAGCTCTGGAATACCGCCGCGTTGCCGGCAGAAAGGCAGCAGTCGTTCCCTGGTATGTGATGCCGGCGCCGGCTCTCTGCAACACATCTGAACACGTTTCGACCCACTGAAAACGATACCGTGACCAAGCCAGTTAGTGAAATGAGCGAGAACGAGCGCCGCCTTGAGAGCCTCATGCGTACACATTCAACATGGGCGAAGGTGTCCGCGCTGACCGCTGAAGACTCCGACGTCGAAGTTTCGGAACCCGACCCAGTCGTGTTGCGCCGCGCCTTCGATGCTTTTGTCGCGCAAATCGGAGTGGACGCCTGGCTCATCCGACGCGATGCCATCGCCGCGGAGTTTCAGAAAAAATCTGCCGAGCTCATGGGCTACGTCGATGCGCCCTTGCTTGCGTTCGACGACACCATCGCTTGGTATCTCTATTTGTGCGAGTTGGCTATCGCTCGCCCGTACGAGATGCCGACTTACTACTCCTCGCGAACGCTGCCATTCATCGGGGTGATTGGACGCAAGCTGCAATATGCAAGGTCCGTTCAGAATCTTGATGCCAAGCTGCGAGAGACGATGACAGACCGCAAACGCGAGCCGGACGGGTTCATATTCGAAGTGATTGTGGCGCTCTCGTATGCCGAATTGGGTTGGACTGTGGAGTTCCTACCTGAAGGTGGTGACCCGACACCCGATATGCGCGTCGAACGGCCCGGGGCAAAACTTCTGGTCGAATGCAAGCGAATGTCGTCGCGGTCTCAGTATGCGATTGAAGAGGAGGCGCTTTGGAGGCGCCATTGGGAGGAAGCTGTCCCGTCCTTGCGCGAACAGGGCCAATCGGTTTGGCTGGACGTTGTGGCGCACACGAGATTAGAGACCTTGCCGAACGACTGGTTGTCCAAGCGACTTGCAGGGCTACTGCCGCTTACAGATAGCGAGGCAACTTCATCCGACGAAAATGCGACTGTTCGCGCGCGACTGATTGACCGTAAAGCACTCGATTCGGACCTCAAATGGAGCTCACTAAAGTTGGCTGGCTCGAAGTTGCGTCACTTGCTCGGCGGCGACTGGGTTCCAGAAAATGCGATTACGTCACTGTCAGTGGAAGGCGAGAGAAAAGACTCGAGCGAAACTCCCGGCTATTTTTCGACGTTTCTCGGCACAGTGGATTGGGCGAGCGGAGCAACGTTCAGTTGCGATGCAGACGATGCAATCGAGCGGAAAGCACGGGACGTAAA
The DNA here is from genome assembly GCF_905220705.1 of Paraburkholderia domus. GTDB lineage: Bacteria > Pseudomonadota > Gammaproteobacteria > Burkholderiales > Burkholderiaceae > Paraburkholderia > Paraburkholderia domus. Next base: position 11,456 of record NZ_CAJNAT010000055.1, on the reverse strand, counting down.
GACCACGATAGCGCGCGCCGTACGCCAGCTTCCCAACGACCAACTCGCTGTCCTGCATGTCGCATTTGAGACGTTGGAAGGCCCCGGTGTTGAGGCTCAACGAATGAAAAAAGTTATCTCATCTATCGAGCGCATGGAGTCGATGAAAGCTGTTATCGCAATCGTTCTGCACGCGCTGGGGCCGGTGGATAGCAAGGACCAAGTGATAGTCATCGACGAGACTTCATCCGACTTCTGGCGTGGACCACCGTTGAAAAATTTCATTCCAAACATGGTCATTTTGCCAGCTGGCTATGGCGCCCAATCCCGCAAAGGCGCTCATTGGCTATAACGCGGGCTCCCCAAAGCAACCCCGGAGCGGAAGCAGTATTTTGGTCCAAGAAAGCAGCGCCGCGTAGCCGAGTTTCTCGACTGGTCGGTCTCATGGTACTTACTCCGAAGGCATTGGCTCACGCCGCGAGCTTGTGCTCGTAATACGGCAGGTCCTTGCCATCAAGAATGGCGTACATCGCGTCCAGGCTTGATGCTTCCGGATTCAGCCACGCCTCGATGTTCTCGGGCTTGATTGGCATGATGCAGCGGTCACGGCCGGCCGATTCAGCCTCGGGCGGCAGTTCGTCTGTGATGGCCGCGAACGACAACAGGCCTGGCTCACCCGGTTTGGCCCATCGCGACCACAGGCAGGCGACGTGCTCAGCTCGGTCTCGAGTGAGGTACAGATTGTGAATCAGGAATCGATTCTAACGTCCTCAAGTTTCGTCGGGCCTTTCTCGCTTTTCCTGATTTGAGCGGACTGCAAATCCAGCGCCTCGTAATACTCGGTGTCATCAGGGTAGAGCTTGTGCAAGACGTCCCAAATCATTCGGTCGCGCAGTTCGTGTCTGTCTTCGCCGAAATGCGCTCGCCTGTGGTCGTCCGGACAGATTGCAATGACGTTCTTGACAGTATCGGCGCCGTCCAGATTGAGCGGAATGACGTGGTGCGCCTCCAGATAGTAGGTCCCTTGTGGAGTTGGAAACCCAAGCTTCCCGCAAAACTCACAGCAGCCGCTCGCTGCCCGGCGTTTCACATCCTTCACCACTTGCGGGTCGCGGTCATAGATGGCCGTCCGCGTGAGTTCAACCGTTTTTGATGGCGGCGGAGGCGGGGGGCTGCCGGTCAACTTCGCCCGTCGCTGGTCGTCTTCATATGCGCCGAACCCGTCCGGCTGTGGCTTCCCTCGAATAACGACGATGTATCCGTTCTCGTCCCGGTGATGGGGATACCATTTCTGCAAATCCAGTTGCCGCAGATGCGCCTCGCTAGTCTCTCGCAGGCCGACGACCCTGCGCACGCCTTCGATAATGGCGACGTTGAGCGGAGCCTTTGTATAGTAGGCTTGAAGGATGACACTGGCCACTGCATACGCTCGATTAATTTGCACCGTCAAAGCAGTGCTTCTGTTTTTCTCGGCCCAATCCGTCGCCTGGTCGAGGAAGTAAATTTCACCATCCTTCTCGAGCATGTCGTCGAGCCATTCAAAAATGAGGTAGGTTCCACTCTCATCGCTGAAGCGCCAGTCGTACTTGTTTGTCATCCTCAAGCCGAGTTCGTCGGTGATTTCTTTGACGTTTTGCTTTTTGGTCGGCTTCAGGTCTCTCAGCGTCGTCATGACTGCGCGTTCCTCTTTATTTTCCTGTCTCTGGGTCGCCTTGGGTCATGTCACTTTTGAACTCAGGCGGCGTACCACTGCCTGCTTCACTAAACGCAGCACCGAAATGCCTTTCTCTGTGGCAATTCGGGCACAGTGCAATCGCGTTCTCGACAGTGTCGTCTCCGCCATCGGCGAGTCGTATCCGGTGATGCACTTCAAGGTACGGCCGGCCATCTACGCGCGTGAATGGTGCCGGGCTTTCGCAACTCTCGCAAATGCCCGCGGCCCTGAGCAGCACTTCGGCGATGACGTAGGGATTTCTCTTGGAAACCCGACTTAGAACGAGCTGCTGTTCAGGTTTCGATGGCGCCTGCAACAAGCGGGCAGCCCGCATATCTGCAGGTTCCGCCATTGCATCTGCGACCTGCCCTTCGGCATGTCGCTTTCTCCCCGGCACGTCCGTTTTGATTGACCAACCCACCTTGGGTGAAAAAGGTAAGGGATGTCTGTGTGCGACTGGGAGGGGCTATACAGTTAACGGCACGCTGAGCTCCGCCCTTTAGGGACGCAGCGGCCCGTTAGGCTGCTTTGAAATGACCGAATGAGCGGCTAACTCAACTCGCGACTTTTTCATAGTATTCCATCCATCCCACTAATGCGAACCGCTGGTGCGCCCGCGACCTTTATCACGCTATCCTGTTTGCGCAATTGCGCTGAACTCCCGCGCGTCTCAACTATGGGCGCGTTCCAAGTAGGCTTGCGCCTTCCATATGAGCTGCAGCACGCCCAAATGGAAAAAGTAGAGCGAGCTCCGCTTTTCTTGTCTGAAGCTAGAACAGCTCTGGCCGCTCCGACCTCATAGCTTCCAGTTCCTCGTCGGACCATTCGTCGGGCAACGCGTCAGGGTGCTCCATCTTGAAGTCCTTAAACCTATCAATCAGGTCTGCAAGCTGACTGGCGTTACTCGGGATGCGCCGATAGTGTTCATGCATGAAATCGGCCAGCTCGCCAAACGCCGCAAATCTCCGGATAATCATGGGACGAGATAGATTTTCTTCCATGAACATCGAGAGATGAAAGTAGCGCCCACTGACTTCAACGTCTCGGGCGGCTGGTGTCTGCTGCCAAAGTTTGTTTTCCGTGTCGCGATTGCGATACCGCTCGAGTAGTTCGTACGACAGTGCGCTTTGTTTGTAGGCATGGGATGCCCTTTCACTTGCAAAAGCTTGTTCCAAAAGACGCTCGTCCGACTCTGGTCCCTTCGCCGGTCGCCGATTGCGATTTGTGGGAGCTCGGTGCAGTTCGTGAAACCCGCTTAGCTTGGCTTTCAAAAATCGCGGATACCAGCCATCCAGCGACTCGCCTTCACGCCAGTGCTGGTTTACCGTAACCAGCGTTCCGCTTGCAAACTCTGTCGGGGAACCGTGGTCCGGACTTGTCCAGAAGAATGCAAATCCGGTCTGGTGCAATTTCATGGCATCGTACATCGCCGCCCGAGACACATCGCGAAGGTAGTTGTCGACGTGAAACGAAAAACGTGGGCGATACACGCAGATTTCAGCTGGGACAAGCGCATGCCACGGGTCAAAAAACTGTACGAGATTGACTTCAAACAGGTCGCGCCGGATATGCAGCGCGAATTGTCGTGCTCCGTGGACACTGCCTTCCAATTCGAAGACCTGCAGCGGCAGTACGTGTTTGCCGTCCATGATTAACGCGCGCGTGGCGTGCTCTAGCAGAGTGTCCCATTGGCGCGCGACAATGACGAACATGAAATCGTTCACATATGGCGCTTGCATCTTTATCGAGGTGCTGTAAGCCAGCAATTCCTGAATGGCCTGTCGCTCCGGCGCCGGCATGGTCTTGAGCTCGATGAGGATGTAGTGCCCGCTATCGGAGGTAAGCACAATATCCGGACGCAGCTGGGGTAGCCCGGCGCCGCAACGCTTCGGTCGGCGCTGAGTTGGTCCGCATCAGCCAAGACTGCGCAGATTCTGACTGCTTTGATGACGCCCTCGCGAGTCACCGTCTCCATGGCGCGCGGTGTCGCCTTGAGCTGCTCAGCGCGAGCTGTTAGCTCCTCGACGCCCACGATGTGGCTCGCGAGCTCACGGTTATTCGTGACCTTCTTGAACCACTTTTGAAGCTCCGGCTCCAGCAGCTTATTGTTGTTGTCCAACATTGCATTCCCCTCGGCGGGTCGACTGCCCGCTACCCACTTACGTGGCTTTGGCTGCGTCTGCGGTCCCCGCACCTTCGACTGCTGTCGCCGTCGGCTTGTCCTTCTCTGCTCCCTGGGCCTTCTCCACCGTTTCCTTGGCCTCGTTTCTGAAGCGGGTCACAAGTTCCGGAGCGATGCGGATGGCTTCCTTCATCAGCTTCGAATTCGCCAGCTCGTGCCATGGGCTGCCATGAGTCTCGTTTTCGACAAACCGAAGCGGTTGTTCATCCAACCGCGTAAGTGCGGAAGCGAAGAGCCGCTTCTGGAAGTCTTCGTCCAGTTCAAGGGCCTCCCTGCGATACCCTTCGTATGCCTTCGAAATTGAGGCCTTATACGCGTAGTCTTCCGCCAATCTGAATCGCTGACCAATCTGTTTGGTCGAAAGCCACGCGAACCATATAGGACCACCGACGGAGAGCATCGATATTGCCAACCGGGTCCAAACAATCATCGGCGACGTTGATGACTGGATTGCGTCGGCCAAACCGTGCAATTGGAATCCACCGACAGTCGCGCCGGCGAGCAATGCGATGATGAGACCCACAACCCATGGCCACATCGATTTTCGAAGAGCTTCGGCGCGGTCGTGAAAGGCGACAGCCAATCCTACCGCCGTTGATGAACGCATAGCGTTCTCCGACCATTCGAGGACTTGCTTTGCTTTCGCACCAATTTCTTCGAATTCGTCGTTTGCGACTTTCCCCATCCGTGCGAATTTCTGGACCTCCGAGTTAGCGACAGTCGCGGCCTCCTGGAGTTTGCTGATTTCTTGACGGGACTCCCGAAGGTTTGCCATATCTGTCGGTAGTTGGTCCGCTGCCTGGTACGCGGCAACAATCTCTTTGGCCATTCGCTCAAGGTCGGCAAACGTCGGCTTCAGGTTGTCACAGCGTGCCTGCATCGCACGTGTGGCATTCTGGACGGCCCGAAAATCCTTAACCTGTTCGGCCCGCTCGTCCATCGATACTTGACATGTCTTCCGCAGGGCGCGCTCAAGAGCGTCAAGTGTCCAAAGGTAGGCGGAGACTGCTGGACCGCCGTTACCATTCCATAGGTTGGGGATGGAGTGTGCTTTGAGCATTGCAAGGCGTTGGATGAACCCCTCGTAATAGGCGCCCTCCTCTAGGCTGAGCTCGTCCGGGCCTTGGACCCGAATAAATTCGGCCAATGATTTGGCTCTCTCGACGAGGTCTTCTCGGTCAACGCCAGGACTTGCGACGCCTTGAGTCACCACGTTCAATGGTCGCTTTTCGCCACTTGAATTATTGACCATCTCTGCAATGGCATTGAGCTCTACCCGAAGGGCTTCCAGCGCCTTATCTATCATGTCTATCCCCGGTCGAATTTGATTTATCAGGTTCGCGCGAAAATGCAATCGTCGTCACCGTGGGGTGAAATGATATACCACGCCAATCGGAAAACTTACGGGGAACTCGTCGTTTGCAAGCGAACGCTTTCGCTATGCTAGTCCGGCGCTTCGCGCAGGAAACCGGTGGGCTTACCGGCTAGTCATCGGTCGCAGCCAGTTGCTGCTGCGTGCGTTTGATGACCCACGCCACTTCTGCCTCCGAAAAGTCCCACTCACCCAAGTCGACCTTCAATCTCAAGCCTTTCTCGGCCCGGGTCAATGCCACGTCTGGCGACAGACCAGAGGTATTAATCTTTCGCGAGACGTACCCGGATAGCTGACCAGCGAGGTCCTCGCACGCGTCATAACGTACCCACAGTTGCTCGTCCGTGAGACCGCTTTGATAACGTCCATCGACTTCGCGAACGAGAAGTTTTGGTTGAACCCCAGCTATGGAACCGGGGTCCGGCTCTCTCGGAAAATCGCTGGGCACTTGTCGGTCCGTCATCTCGTTCTCTGTAGCTGCAGCAAATGCCGAGTCGGTGTGACCACCGGCCACGCCTCGCATGTCGTCGCCCCGCGCGCGATTTTGCTCAGCGCAGCGCAAACACCTGGCTGCCAAGATGTACCCACACTATGCGGTTGACTGTGATTTACAAACACTCACAACTGGGCGTCAAGCATCTTGAGCGCCGCGACAGACGTGGCCTCGAAACCGACACCATGCGCGGGGTTCGTAGTCGACTCTCGAAGGTTAATCCGAATCAGCCTCTGCGCCGAGAATCGTTCGCCGAAGCGTCGTACCGTCGGCAAAGCTTTACCGGCGCCCACCTCCACGACAACCAGCTTCGACACGGAAGAAATCCAGGACGCGAGCCGCTGCTGCTGCTTCTCATACGGAAGGCCACCCCAACCCCAGTCTCCGAACATTAGGATATTCGGACGCGCCAGAGCGCCACAACGAGGGCAACGGGCTCTCCAACTCAGAGGTTGCTTCATTTACGAGCGGATGAAAATCTGTCGCCGACCAGGTATCGTCCGTACAGGTCTCCAGACATTGCAGTGCGTGAATCGACCCATGGCATTCGTGCACACGGTGTTCCGGGAACCCGGCCTTTTGGAACTGTCCATCGACGTTGCTGGTGAACACGAAAGCCCCATGACTCGTTCGGTCCGCCCAACTGCGCAATATCGCAAAGCCTTCGTGTGGAACGGTGTCGCGATAAAGCTTCAAGCGGTGTCCGTAGAAGCCCCACGCGAGTTCCGGATGCTCCGCAAACCTTGCTGGGTTTGCCATGTCCTCGAACGAGAGACGTTGACGCCGAAGCGCGGGATACGCGCGCCAGAAACCTTCCTGACCGCGGAAATCTGGAAGGCCCGAATCAACGCCCATACCAGCGCCGGCGGTGATGAGCAGACCGTCGGCTTCTCGCAGCCAAAGGACCGCTTTCTCCAGCTTCTCATCTTGTGAGTCGGACACGGGTAGACTCCATTAGATTCCGCTCATTCGTTGTCACCTGTTGAAGCTTGGTAGGCTTTTTCCGCAGCACGCTGGCGTGCCTGGTAGGCCAGCACTGACGCCTTCGTCAGGAATCGGGTGTTCCCAGCTTTGTGGTGAAGCTTGAGTTTGTCTTGCCTGAGCAGCTTCACGACATGTGGACGGGAAACGAATAGCAGCTTCGCGGCTTCGGCGGTGGACATGAAATCGTCGGCGTCAGGCGGCGGTGGAATCTTCGCGTTCGTCGACATTGTGGCTCACCGGTTAGATTGCGGCGGCTGGCTACGCACGTAGGTACCATTCGCCAGCGCCGTAAATCCTGTTCCGTGTATCAATGTCACGCTTGTAGCCGAGCTCCTTCACGAAGCCCAGCGACAGCAGCACTTCGCGGGCATGCATGAGGTCCTGCCTATCGGCCCAGTCCCTCGTGTAGACACAGATGACGTGCCCATCGCGACCCATGCTGCGCAGAGCGGTGGACACCTTGGCACATATCAGACGGTCATTCTCGATAGCTTCGCTGATTTTGCGCCACTCCTCGTCCACGTCGGTCGTACTCACAAAGATGCACCATTTGCCTGTCGCCTCGGTGGAGGCGAAGTCGTTGTAGCTCGAGGACTTTTTATAGTGCCAGTTGCAACTCAAGTCCTGAGAAGGCTTGTCCGATTTCCTGAACAATTGCTCCCCCGCACCAATCCCTTCTTTCATGGAAGCCTCTGCTTTAATATCAATCCGCTTTGGTAAGGGTGTCGCGGCCAATCGCCGACGACAGATTCCTCATTGCTTGGCGAACTTCGCGGCGACGCGCAACACTTTCTTCCTATCGCCATAGAAGAGCGCTTGCAACGGTGTCAGGTCATCCAGCGAGCTATTGGGCGTAGTGAAAAAGCCCCACTTGTCCCAGCCTGCCAAATCACCAAGCGTTCGCACGACCTTCGCTAAGTCCTTTCGTCGAATTTGCTCAACCAAGAAGAATGCGGGGAAATACGGTTCATCGTCGATGTCAACATTGAAGATGCGCTGAGCAGCGACCTCTTTATTGACCCGTTGAGGGGTGAACCCGATTACCGCACAGAAATGAGAGAAGTGTATTAACTTTGCGTTGGCAACCAAGCGCGCCGGCGTCGACTCCCCTCGATTTGAGCCTAGCTCATTCCGCCGTTGCGCGCTTTCTTCACGAATCGAACGTTGTTCTATGTTCAATACTGTGGCCAGCCCCGCAACTCTCACGAGTGCACGTTTGAAGCGGCGCCCGATTTCGGCGTCCGGCAGCCTAAGAAGCGCTCGGGCTCCGATGGGGTCAAACAAGGTTACTGCAACTGCGGCGCTCCGCAGAAGCTCTAATACATGCGCATCGGGGGACGACGGTTCAGCTGCTGAGCCGTCTCGACGGGGGGGCATGGTCGACCTCGCTTGGTACGCTATTCGTCGGTCCGCGTCGCGAACAACGGAACGACGCGAGCGCACGCTGTCAGTTCGTCAGTCCCCGCGACAGTCGGCTGGGCCCAGATTTTCGGAAGTGCGCTCGCTGACACAGCGAGGTCGACATCCGATGGGTAGTGCCGCAGCACATTTCTCGCAACTGTTTGAATAAGCCCCGGCACGTCGACCGTATTCGGCTCAGTGAGCACCTGAAGCAGCTCGCGCGTCTCTCTAACGGCTTTAGTCCGCTCTGCTGGAGTCGTCATTTGTGTCTCCGTTGAACATATTTCTTGTGACGTCCGAGTAGAAAGTCACGTTGTTCAGCGCGCAGAAGCGCTCCCACAGGTATTGCGCGTTGCCCGACCAGCCATTTGGTCCAACGAGTTGGTACACGCGACCTGACTGAGTCGTACCGCGCATTAACGCCTGGTCAAACTCCAAGATGGGCGTGCTAACACGTCCTGTGAGGTCGCGCTCGTCTTGACCCGCGAAATGGCGGGACCCTGCTTGCGTCTCCAGAATTTTCCAGTGAACCAGCGACAACTGCGGTTCATCGTTGACAGATGCGACTCGCCAGACTGGCATCGCTATCTCCTAGCATCTCAGGCCTATGCAAGCGTTGAAATCAACTGAAGCGGCCGTTCGGCGCGAACATCGAGGAAGGCGCAGACTTCACGGAAGCGCTTGAATACCTGCGTGAACGCTACGTAAGACGAGATGTACTTTTACTTTTTTCTTACGAATTTGCGTGGGTTTACCCACGCGACTTGAGCTACAGAGGAAATATAGAACGGCCGAGGAAAAGAGCAAGGGGTTTTGCGGATATTCCGCTCAGGTCGCGGAAGCGCCGGCTAATGCAGCCTCGTTCAGGTCGAACTGGTCAAGAAAAAGGTGAACGCCTGCAAAACGACAGACAGTCGCGCATTGGAGGAACAGTGCGGTCGAGAAAGAACCGTCTTCAATCTGCACACGTAATGTCTCGGGTTCCACACAAACGCCTATCTCTTCGAGACGGTTCGAGAGTTTCACCCAGTCTAGCCAAGGTTGAAGGGACAACTCCCCGCGCAATATGGCCGCGGCACGTTCCTCCCAACTCATATCGGTCTGGAGTGCACGGGCCCACCGGTCGGGGTACAAAGAACTCGAAGCCGTCAGAACTTGCAGGAAGAACGTGTGCCGGAACGTTCCACGATGGACTTTGCCTTCTATCGACCGCTCCGACTCCGCAACCCCAATCTGCGTCAATGCCTTCGCAAGCTGTGAGTAGCTCACGTCTCGACGGGTCAGCATGACGCGTAGGGCGCGGGAAGACAGCCTCTCCCACGGCCCATCGATAAGTTCGCTAACTTTCGCTTGATTTCGCGTTGACATGAACTATGGTTTGTGTGTGGTAACCCACGTGAGTCGTCGAAAAGTCAAAGACCAAATTCCGACGAACCGTTCGCATCGACCGCTGCCCCATGCTCACCATTTGACGTTGCTCAGGAGCATGAGTCGAGTTCGGTCCTCTGCCGTCGGATTTCACCATGAACTCTATTCTGTACTTGGGTGCCGAGCGCCTTCTGTTTCCCAGGCTACTTTGTTCCTCGCTATCCCGTCAACCAGCCCGAGAGTCTTCATCGCAAAGCATCCTACTTGCATGCCTGGGGGATACCGTCCGTGACCGGGCCGACCTTGCGATTGTGCTCAATAGCTGGCTGGTTGCGGACTATGGATACTGTACGCTCCGCCGCCTCATGCCGCTCGAATTAGCGCAGAAGACCATCGGCGCGACCATGCGAGGCAACAGAGCGCATCGACGGTCGTATAGCACGCAACGCAAGGTTGACCTGTTGCGGTCGGACATAGCCCGTCGGAATCCCCAGCGCCTGACCATCATTGACGGAGACCCAATGACCATCCCGTTCGAGTACATCGAGAGGTCGATTACCGTCGGTATGGCTTCATCCAGCAACCTCGTCAACTTCCAATCCGCGCTCCAGCAACTCCTGGACTTCGATTAGTTTGCCGACACTCTCGAGCCTCGCAAAGGGGATGACAATGGATTTGTATCTCAACTTTGACGGTGTCCTGCACCCTGACCAAGTGCTCTACGTGGAAGGATGCGTTCCTTCGTTGACAGCGGTCGGAAGCAAGGCACTGGAACATGTAAATATCCTCGTGAAGATTCTAGGTGAGCGCGAAAACATAAACATCGTGCTCAACACGTGGTGGACCTTCTACATCGGGGTTGCCGCTTGCATGGAGCTCCTCCCGAGCGCGCTGGCGTCCCGGGTCACCGGAAGTGTCCTGGAAGGCGTGCCCAGCTATCCCACGAGACCGGCGAGGCTCAACGAAGCGGCGCGGCACATCCTTAGTCGCCGAGAGCGAGCGAGCGTCATCCTCGACCACGCCAACGCTGTCTATTCGAGTGAATTTTTACCCAAATTGCTGCTCATCCATCCACATGAAGGACTGGGCAATCGAGCCGCGCAGAGGAGCCTCGAAAGGCGAATAAAGTTGCTGCAGCATATCGAATCCCAATGCTCGGATTGATAAGTATTGCAGATTACTTTCTGCACCATTCGAACTCGACGGCGTTCGATTCTGCGCTCCTTTTACATATACCGTAAAAAGCGAAAGTGCCTTCGTATACGACATAAAACGCAAATCGCAAGTAATACCTTCTCTCGTTGTTAGCTTGAGAATAGCTAACATCATCGCGAGGAAATTTGGAAAAAACGGCTTCTCTTGTAGCCACCTTCCGAATACAATTTTGCAACCGACAACCAACTTTTGAGGAGCGCACATCACGCGAAAATTGTCCCCTTGACCATCCCTTCGATGGGACAACGGCCACGCCAGCTTTTTTGTGTGACGAACGCGCAAAAAAGAAGAGGGCCGCTAAGCCCAAGCGAACTTGAACCGCGGCCCCCGGCGGCTCCCGTGAGGAAGACCACGCCTAGCACCGTGATTTTCTCACGGGGGTCACTGAGCGTCAAAGCATTCTCACGCCTGTAACCAACGTGAAATATTTCGCCAAATGACATCGAAAATCGACCTTCTCCGGCTAAATCCCTTCAAATCTGTCCGCCCCAAATCGCCGCCACCCGTCTGGCGGCGACTCAGCGGTCAGCATAAACCTGGCCCTGTTTTTTATCAAAAGCCTGCGCGCCGCAATTCCCTCTCGTCCCACCCTCCGTTCGACCCTTTCTTCAGTCCTCCCCTCCCCCTGAGTGCTCCTGGCAAGCCCCCTTCTATGAGCAGGAAGTTGTCAAGGCCTTTCGCGAACTCCCCGTTTTGTGGACGCCATGAACTGATGTCCAGGAGTTATCCACGGCCGGTCGGCGGGTCG
>NZ_CAJNAT010000054.1 GCF_905220705.1 Paraburkholderia domus | reverse complement strand
AATTTTTAAAGATCGATTACGCATTCACTACCAAAACCGCACCAGACTTCCAGCTACCCGGCACCGCTTCGTTCTGCGTCGCTGCATCAGCAGCAGAGAAACGAGATTATGGAGAACGACCGGCAGGTCGTCAACCCCCTTTTGCGAATTTTCTTTTGGGCAAGTGCGAATCGACGCCAGAACTTGCGTCTCCGTATACCGCCCCTACATATAGCGAGACGGCAGATTACGAGCACGCCGTGTCAGGGCACGCGAGTTCATCTATAGTAGGAAGCTTGTCGTTAGGCGCGGTGAGATGTCGACGCGCCACCTGTGACGAGCATCCGCCCTATATATAGCGTATAGCGGGGCGCGAACGGGCCTGCGACAAGAGCGCATGACGAAAGTGTGCTCACAATGAGCGCGAAGGCGCAAGCTCGTATATACTACGAGACGCGCGAATTTCGCACATTTCTATCGGCCCGCTTCGCGCGGGCTCATCTTTTTTGCTCCCCAAGAGCACAGCCAAACAACCGCGTTGAGTCACTCAGGTGATGTTGAGCCATGCTCGAAACGCCTGACGGTAGCGTCTTGCGTCTCATAGCGAAGCCTCTAGAGGAGAATACGTGAACCCTTTTGATCGCGAAGATTCGCAACACGAAACTGCCGGATACACCGCCAAAGCGCCCGCAGGCCGTACAGCCAAGGGCAAAGGCGCTGGCAAAGCGATCCCCGTAGCGGCTGAACTGCCGCCGCAACAAGCCGAAGAGCGTCAGCGCCAGATGCGCGCGCTGATCCAGCTGGGTAAGGAGCAAGGCTACCTGACCCACGCGCAGATCAACGACCACCTGCCCGACAACTTCGCGCAGACGGCGGCGATCGACAGCATCGTCAGCGCCTTCAACGACATGGGCGTGGCGGTCTACGAGCAGGCTCCGGATGCGGAGACCCTGCTGCTCAACTCGAACGCCCCCGCCGTGGTGTCGGATGATCAGGCAGACGAGGAAACCGAAGTCGCATTGTCGACCGTCGATTCCGAGTTCGGCCGTACGACTGACCCCGTGCGCATGTACATGCGCGAAATGGGTGCAACCGAGCTGCTGACCCGCGCAGGCGAAATCGCGATTGCGAAGCGCATTGAAGACGGTCTTCACGAAATGGTGCAGGCGATTGCCGCTTGCCCGCTCGCGATCTCCGCCATTCTGGCGAGCGCCCAGCAGGTCGCGGACGGCGAACTGCGCATCGACGAACTGGTCGACGGTCTGAATGAGGATACAGTTGCAGCGGAAGACGCGAGCGCGGACGCCGCAGCGGACGTTGACGCCGACGCGACCGACGATGACGACAGCGATAGCGAAGAAGACGACGACGCCGGTCCGGCCGATTCCTCGGCAGCGGACGAAGCACGTCTGAAGCAACTCACCAGCGATTGCCTGGAAATCTTCGCGCAAGTCGGCATCCTGTCCGACCAGCAGAACGCCTCGCACACACGCGGCGACGTCAGCTCGAAGGCTTACCTGCGCGCCCGCGAAGAGATCCAGCAGCACCTCGCCAAGATCCGCTTCACGGCACGCACCATCGACCGTCTGTGCGGCGACGTGCAGCATCAGGTCGCGCAAGTTCGCGCGATCGAGCGCCGCATTCTGCAGATCGTCGTGACGAAGAGCGGCATGCCGCGCGAGCAGTTCATCGAGTCGTTTTCGGGTCACGAAGCCGACCTGGGTTGGACCGAACGTGCCGCGCGCGGTACGTCGACGTTCGGCGCGGCGCTGGAGCGTCATCTGCCGGCAATCCAATCGGAACAGCAAAAGCTGATCGACATCGAAGCGACCGTTTCGCTGCCGCTCAAGCATCTGAAAGAAATCAATCGTCAGATGGTCGCGGCCGAGTCGAAGATGCGCAAGGCCAAGAGCGAGATGATCGAGGCGAATCTACGTCTCGTGATCTCGATCGCGAAGAAGTACGTGAACCGCGGCATGCTGTTCCTCGACCTGATCCAGGAAGGCAATATCGGTTTGATGAAGGCGGTGGACAAGTTCGAATACCGCCGCGGCTGGAAGTTTTCGACGTATGCAACGTGGTGGGTTCGCCAGGCTGTGACGCGCTCGCTCGCCGACCAGGCTCGCACGATCCGCGTCCCGGTGCACATGATCGAAACGATCAACAAACTCAACCGCATTTCGCGCGAGATCCTGCAGCAAACCGGTCAGGAAGCCCATCCGTCGGTGCTGGCAGAACGCATGGAACTGTCGGAAGAGAAGGTGCGCGGCATTCTGAAGATCGCCAAGCAGCCGGTGTCGATGGAAACGCCGGTTGGCGACGACGGCGACGCCACGCTCGGCGACATGATCGAAGATTCGGCAGCTTCCTCGCCGGCCGACGCAGCGATGCAGGCCGACTTGCGCGCCGCCATCGACGACGCGCTCGACTCGCTGTCGCCGCGCGAAGCGAAGGTGCTGCGTATGCGCTACGGTATCAACACGAAGTCTGACCACACGCTCGAAGAAGTCGGCAAGCAGTTCGACGTCACGCGCGAGCGGATTCGTCAGATCGAGAGCAAGGCCATGCGCAAGCTGATGCATCCGAGCCGCGCAGATCGCCTGAAGTCGTTCCTCGACCGCTAAGCCGGTCATTGCGCTTGTCGTGCGCCATGCACGACAAGCAGTTCTGTGTACAACGAGCGGTTCAATCGCGAACTGTCTCGATCAGCTGGGTTGCGCCAGGCTTGCAAAAAGCGAGGCGCGTCCAACTTACGCCGCTCAGGCGATTGGCAATTCCGTGCATCACCCTGCCACCCTGTTCGACCCATCGGCGACCGCCGCATTTATCCACACAAATTGTTCGCAAACCTGTGGATATCCTGCGCAAGACTCACACAAGTCGTTGAGCGCGTTGCGATTTCACCCTCTGCCCCAACCGTGTCGCAAGCTGCGAAGCGCGCGGGCCCGATAGGAAAAAACACGCAGCCTCGCCTTAGTCTTAAGGCATCACAAACGTCTTCACGAGCGTCAGCTCGCCCGGCTTGCGCATCGGCACTCGAATCGTTTCGCTCTTCTCGTCCGGTGTGTTCTCGTTCGTGATGATCGTCACCTGAGCGACGGTTATATCGCTGCCGCTGTTTCCGTTGCCGTAGTAATTCACGTACACCAGATACGTGCCCTTCAACGGCGCAGCCGACGAATAGATCTCCGGCCCATAGCCGGTCGTCACATCCACATCGAGCGAGCCACCGCTCGGCGCAACGCGGTCCCCATACCAGGTATGCACCCCGTCCGGCGACACCACGTGCAAGTCCAGATCGGTGCCATCGGTATCCCATGCAAGCACCACGCGCAACTTCGGCTGTGTCTTGCCGCTGTAGGCGTCGTAAAACTGCACGCGCTTGCGCGATCCATCTGGCGCCCGCAGTTCGACGCTGTTGCTGCCAGCCGGAAACGCATAAGGCCGTGAGAACTTGCCGTCTTCCTCCACCGCTGCGGTAACGGCGTGCCGTCGACCACCAGCGTACCCACCGTGGTGCCCTTCTTCTTCGGCGTGTTGCGTATCTGCCCTTCGATCAGCGCGAACTTCGACTGCCCTTCCGGCGTCGACACCGACACCGCCGGGTAGTGCACGTCCTGCGTATAGCGCTCGCTGTCGCCGCTGGTGTTGCGCCAGCCGTTCAACGGCGCGCCGAAGTCGATATCGCTCGCGTGCGCCACCGTCGCAACCTGCAAACAGGCGACAACGAGCACCGTCCAGCCAGCCTTCGCCCAACCCGTCGTCTTGACCTTCATCGTCACTGCTCCCATCCCGCTGTCAGAGTTGCTCGCTTTTCACGAGCAGCAGGTCGCCGATCTTGCGCAGCGGCACGACCATCGTTTCACGCCGTTCGTTCGGCGTGTTTTCATTGAACACGAGCGTCAACGTCGCGGTAATCACGTCGCGCTCGTGCGCGGCGGCGTCGAAGTTGTAGCCGGTCGAATCGAAGTTGCCCCAGTAGTTCAGAAAGAACAGCCACGTACCGTGCTCGGGCGCCGCCGACGAAAAGATCCCCGGCCCTGCGCCATCCACCGAATCGACATCGAAGCCGCTGCCGTCTTCGAGCGTCGGGTTGGCGAAGAACGCGTGCAGACCGTCCGGCGTGATCACGTGCAGATCCACCTGCGCCTTCGGATCATCCCACGTGACGATCGCGCGGAGCTTCGCCTGCGGCTTGCTGCGGTCAGCTTCGTAGAACTGCATGCGCTGATGCTGCCTGCCGTCGGCGGAAATCAACTCGACGCTGTTCGAGCCCGCGCCGAACGCCCACGGACGCGCGAATGCGCCTTCGTCGTCGGTATAGAGCGGCGTCGGGTTGCCGTTGACGACCAGCGTCGGCGGCTTGCGTGCGTGTTTGTCGATATGCTTCAGGCGTCCTTCGATCAGCGTGCGATAGCGTTGCGCGCCACGGTCGACCGGCGGCCGGGGATACGCCGCGACGAAGTGCTCGCCTTCGTTCGTCAGCCCGCTGTGGCGCCAGCCGCCGAACGCGCCGGTCAGATCAGCGAGCGCCCCGCCATTGCCATCCGCACCAGCGGCTTGCACGTTCGTCGCCATACTCGCCGCCAGCGCAACCGAGGCCATGGCGATTGCCATGTGAACTCGAACACCGCACGCAAGAGGTGCCAAGGTAACGGCCCCGCGAACGCGAACTCGAACGCCCTTCCTAAGAGGCGCCAAGGCAACCGCGGCAGGAATTCGAACTCGGCGCATCACAGGGAGCGCGCGGAACACGGCGGAAAGCGAGCGCAAGACAGTGTTCATTGGATCGGATTGTCGGTGCGTATCAACGTGCGCGCGGTACGTTCGACAAACTCTTCGTCGAGGCCACGCGGATGATGCTGGAACGCGAGGTGAATGTATTCATGCGTCAACGCGATACGGTCCTCTTCGGTCTGCAAGCGATAAACGTACACGCGATTGCGCTGCGCGTCCGCATAGGGCCGCCCTTCGCGCACCGCGCACACGGCCGGCAGATCGGGCGTTTCGTAGCCGGCCGCGCCGTCCATGCGCCGCGCCCACAGCGGCGCGTTGCGCTGCAGCCATTGCTGGGCGCCGGCCACCTGGATGCAATCGCCGGACAACGGACTCTCAAACGACGTCAAGGTCGCTTGCGGCCAGGTGCGCGAGAGAATGGCGTCGAACGTGAGGCCGGTTTGCGCGGACACCTTCGCGGCAAGCCAGCTCATCTGACCGGGCGCGGCCCTGTCGTGGTGATATTGAACCGGCACGCCGGTGAGCACCAGTGCGTCGGTCAGATCGGCCGCACGGCGTGCGGCCGCGGTCGGCACGCGCGGCAGGACGCGCTGTGTGCTGCTGCTGTCGTCGATACGGAAGCAGCCGTGATCGTGATTGCCGTGCTGCACGACGTAGGACCGCGCCGCCACCGCCAACGCTTTCGCCGCCTCCGGCTGGCTCGTGTCGCCTTCCCGCTCGACCACCCGTGCGACGTAGTCATTCATGCCGAAGCGGCCGACCACTTGCGGCGCACCTGCGGCGTCGCGATCCAGCCGCAACTCGCCGCGGCTTTCCACACGCGCCCAGTTGCCATTGACGAAACCGATCCGGAATTCACCACGCAGCGGACCATCCGGCACCGCTGCCGGCCCTTTGTCGCCAAGCACCTGCCGAATCGGATAGCGGCTGAAGAAGTCGACCAGCACGCACGCGTTGTCGTCCGGTACGGTGACTTGCGTGAGCAACGGCGCGATGCGCGGCGCGGCGGCGGCCAGCACGCGCGCGCTGCCGCCGGGGCCGCCCAGCCACACCGGCGTGCCGTCGACAAGCCAGCCTGCCGCGCCGCCAATCGAGGCGCCGGGCCGCGCCGGATCCGGCATCGTCCATGTCTTGGCGCGCAGCACGCTGCCATAGAGCGACACGGTGCCCTCGCCGCGCCCGCTCGTCAGCACCGACACCAGCGTGCTCGCCGCCGCCTCGCGCGGCCGTGCCGGCATCGCCTGCAATGCGGCGAGCAGGTCGGTCACCGGCACACGGCGCGTCGGCGTCATCGCGTGGAGGTCACGCAGCCACGCGGGCGCATGCGCGGCCGTCCAATACTTGCGCCAATCGGCGGGATCGACTTGCAGACGTGCTGGCTCGAAAAAGCGACCGCACGATTGCACCAGCGCATGTTCGCGGTCGATGTGACCGCCCGCCATGCAGCAATACACTTCTTCAGGATCGCCACCGCTGCAGGTGTAATCCGGCGTGGCGATATTGCGATCGACCAGGTAACCATAGACGAATAGCTTCCACACGCTGCCAAGCGGTGTCTCCAGCGTCGCCGGTAAGGGACGTGCGGATTGTGGCGCGAGGCCGTCCGTGGCGCCGCCGGCGGCGTTGAACTGCCACAGCTGCGATTGGCCGTCGCGCAACCAGGCGAAGTGCAGCGTTTGTGCCGAGGATGCGGCTGACGGCGTAGTTGGCGATGTAGTTGACGTCGACCTTGGCAATGCGTTTGGCGCCGACTTTGACGACGCCATCGGCGACGAGCTTGGCGTAGCCGCTAGCGACGCGGTCGGCGATGCAGTAGCCGCGGTCGCTCCCGCACCGCTAAAAACACACCCCGCTCCCACGGCGAGCGCGACCCGCAATGCAGTTGCCCGACGATCGCGCGAGTGCCGAAGAGCGGAGAAAGCGGGGAACATAAGGGTCTCGCTTACTGAATGCGCAGGGTCGTCACGCGATCGCTCTTACCGCCTTCGAACGCCTTGGCGTCCGGCTGATACATGCGGAAGTAGCGAGCGGGCGGCAACGCGAACGTGCCTGGCAACGCAAAGCGCACCAGTTGCCGCAGCGTCACCGGACGATCGAGCAAGGGCACCGGCTGGTGATAAGCCAACTCACCCATCTCATACGATGCGGCACGCGCGAACGGCTGCGGACCGCTAACCCCTTCCTTCTCGCCGGGCAAACCGTCGATCGACACGCCCCAGCTGGTCGCCTCGACATCGCCGCCCGGCGGCAGCGGCACGTCGAGCAGACCGTAGTGGTATGCATTGCCGGAGCGCGGCGTAAGCGAGACCTCGTCGACGTACAGCGCATTGCTGTCGATCGCATCGCCTGGCTTTACGAGACGCGCGGTAAATGCCGAGCGACCCAGTTGGCTCTCGGCGCTCGCTTTCTTGGGATCGACCGTGACTTCCAAAGGCTCCAATTTGTAGAAACGGCGTTCGACGGCGATGTTCAGGCGACTGTCCTCGCTCGTATGGCTGCGGAACGAGACCAGCGCGTTGACGTCGGTGCGCGCGGCGCCTGAGTCGAGCGTGCCCGGCAAGGCCGCGCCGGTCCACTTCCACAGCGGCGTGCCAGTCTGCGTAGCAGCACGCGTCCAGCCCGTGCCTTGCAGCGACGGTAGCGAAGCCGGCGCTGTGTCACCGCCGAGCGCTTTACGCACCCACAGCAACGTCAATGCGCGATCGAGCGTCGGGTAGTCGGCGCTGCTTTTCGCAAGCAAGGCCGATGCATCGAACGCCGCGCCGCCGTCGCCACCCGTCATGTACAGCAGGCTTTGCACGAGTGGTGCGGAATCGTTGGCCAGTGCCGTGCGTGCAGCGCTCGCCGTTGCGTCGAAGCCATCCGGCAGTTGAGCGCTCGTGCTGCGCGCCATGTTGCCGATCAACAGCATCGCCATCTGCTTGCCGCGCGGCGAATCGGCCTGCGCGAACACGATACTGTCCGACGCGCCGTACCTGGTGTTTTGCGCAGCGGTCGAAGCATTGCCCGTGGCCGCGGCATCGTTCTGCAAGTCCGCCGCGACACCCGAAACCGGCGTCGCAACCGGCAGGCCCATCTGCTGCATGAACCACAGCGCCAGCGCGCGATGCAACAGCGGCTCTTTCGCTCCGGCATCGCGATAGACGTCCATCGCATGCTGCCAGTTGTCGGCGGGCAACGTAATGCCGAGGCTGCGGCTCGCGAGCCAGTCGGCGTAATACGCGTAGGCGGTAATCAGCGAACTGCCGCCGGTCGTGTCGCCCCACCAGCCGAACGTACCGCCGACGCCCGCCAGCATTGCCAGACGTTGCCGCTGATTGCGTAACAGCGCTTCGAGCCCCTGCGTCGGACTCGCGCCGCCGTCAGCACCGAGGCCGCGGCCGATGGCATCGTGGGCGAGCGCCAATGGAATCAGACGGCTCGACGTCTGCTCGGCGCAGCCGTACGGATAATTAATCAGATCGTCGGCGACGCGCGCGAATTGGCTCGCGACACTGCCGATGAAACGCACACTGACGTCCTGCGCATCTTGCGGCAGATTGAGCGGCTTGTTCGAACCGTCGAGCACCACGGTGTTCTGATGCAGATCGAGCCAACCGCTCGCATCGAGATGGATGGTGGTCTGCAAACGATCCACATCCTTCCCCGCACGGCGCAAGGTCGCGTTGATCACCCCCGCCTTCAACGCGCCGGTCGGCAGGCGCAGGTAGTTCGCGCCGCGCTTGAGCGTGACCTTCTGGTTCAACGAGAGACCGCCGCCGTCGACCAGCCACTCGGCGTCCATATCCGCGTCGGTCTGATTGAAGGCAATCATGTCGATGGCCGGCTGATCGTTGACGCGGAAATGCGAAGGCCCGCTCCACTTGAGATACAGCGCCTTGTCCGAACGCACGTACGCGGTACGTTGACCGACCATGCCGTCCGGCGCCGCCGCGCGCACGGTGATGCGCCAGCGCGCCAGCGAGTCCGGCATCTTGAAGGTCATGGTGGCATGACCGTTCGCGTCGGTCTTCAGCGTGCCTTCCCACGCGGCCGTGTCCTGATCGTCACGACGCGGCCGTTCGAGCACTTTTACGCCGCGCTCGTTGTAGTTGGCGCGTTGTGGACCGCCCGGCGCGCCTTTCAACGGCGAGCGCGCAAGATCGTACGTAATGAATGACAGACTCGACGACGTCCGCACATTGTTGCGGCGCGGGTGATAGAAAAAGTCGACGATATTCGGCGCGATTTCCGGCTGCAACACGTAGACCATTTCGTCGACCACGCTCACCGTCAGATTCGCCGCTTCCGGCTTGCCGTTCAGCGTGCTGTCGAAGTTCAGCGTGACCGTATCGCCCGGGCCGTACACCGGCTTGTCGCTCTTCACGTTCAGTTCGATCTGCGGTTGCGCGACCACGATGCCGGCGTTCTGGAAAACGTATTCGCCGGCATGCACGTACAGCACCGAGAACGTCATATTCGGCGCGAATTCTTCACCCACCTTGATGCGCGCCTTCCATTGCGCGGGGGCGACGCGCTGCAGTTGCAGCCAGTCGCCGCCGGCTGTCAACAAAGCGCGGTGTTCGACGTTGTCGCGTTCCAGCGTCAGGAGTGCATCGTCGACCGGCATCGGGAAGGTAATCAGCGCTTCGGCGGTGTCGCCGATCTTGTACCGGTCGCGATCGAACACGATCTCGACGCTGCCTGGAATCGCCTTCAGACCGTCACCCGCAACCCAATGGCTCGCGGCGGCAATCAGATTGCCCGTGTCGTCCTTGACCGACAGCATGTACGACCCCGGTTCGTCGAATTGCACCGGAAAGGACAATTTGCCGCCTGCCGTCGCGCCTTTGAGCGCGCCTTCGCTATGAGTTTGCGATTCAAGGCGAGTCCATTCCCACTTGGCCGGCGCATGCGCAGACGGGTCGATCGTACCGAGCGCTTGGAGATCGAAATTGACCGCTTCCTTCGGCTGCGAGAATGACTTGGCGGCCGACAAGCGATAAGGTGTCGCGCCGCGCGCGATCAGCACTTCACGCGTTACACGCACCTTGTAGGCCGCGCCGTCCTGCGCGAACAGCGTCAACGCATAACGGCTCGGCTCTTTCGCAGCGGGCAGCGTGAGGCTCGCGTTGCCGTCGCTATCGGTCTTGAGTTCCTGCTGCTCCAGCTTGACCGGAAACAACCCTGCATAACGCAATTCACCGTCGACGATCGTCACTTTCTGCGCACGCAGCGTGACCGAAACCTTGCTGTCGCGCACCGGCTTGCCGTCCGGGTAGCGCAACTGGATCTTTCCCTTCAGTTGCTCGCCCGTCGCATAGTCGGCTTTATCCATCGACAGGTTGACGTCGAAATGCGGCTTCACATATTCGGCGACGCGAAATGCGCTGCCGTATACATCGCCGTTGTAATCGAAACGCAGCGTATAGCCGCCGGCGGTGGCATCGGCGGGAAGCGTGAAGGACGCATCCGCGCCCGTGTCGGAAGCAAAATGCACCTTGCTCGTCGCCACCGGCGAGCCGTTCGGATCGAGCACGTCGAGCTTGATATCGGCATCGGCAGGCGCGGTCGATTGCGTCGCGTTCTGGAACGTGCGGCCGATGAATTTCACATGCACCGCATCGCCCGGCCGGTACATCGGACGGTCGGTCACCGCATAGATCTTGGTGTTGTAGATCTCGCTGTCGTAATAGAAATTCTCCGAGACGAACACGCCCCCTTGCGGATCGGTGCCAAGCACGTAGCTGCGCTCGGGGCTCACGTGTTGCAGCACCAGCGCACCGTCGTTGCCGGTCGTACCGCTTTGCAGCACACCCACGCCATCGGTCCAGCTCACGTCGGTATTCGCCACCGGTTTGCCGTTATCGCGCCGCGTAGTCCACACCAGCATGCCGCTCGACGCCGCTTTCACGACCGCGACCGTGTCCGACACAAACAGCAAGGTATGCGCACGATAGTTGCCGATCACTGCCTCGACGATATACAGCCCCGGTGGCAGCTTGCCGACCGGAATCATCACGTTGCCCGAACTCGCTTCGATGAAGTTACTGCTGCTGCCCTCGAGATTCACACCCTTCGGCGGCTCGATCACCTTCGCGTCCCAGATCGGATAGCGAAAGCGCGCGACCATGTCATAGCCCTTCAGCGGCGCGAACTGCGAGTTCTGCTGGAATTGTGTCTGCTTGCCGGTCTGCTCGCCGAGCTTGAATTGCGGCTCCGCTACGGTCGTCTTGCTGCGCGTTGCGAACGACAACACGCGCTGCCACGCGCGGCGTGCTTCAGTGAACCAGCGGTCCCACAGATAGGCCAGCGTATTCGCCAGTCCTTCGCCCTGGTAATTCGGCGCGACATTCAGGCGATGCAGATTCTTCTGCGCCTTCAAAAAGTCCAACGGCTTCGGCACGCGATACACGACGATGTCCGCGCCGCCATACGCTTGCAGCGCGTCCTTGAATTCGCGGCCGGGCGCTTCCAGCCGCACCTGCGCCAACTGATCGCTGCCGAAGCTCGCATCCGAAAGCAGGAAGAACGGCTGACCGTCGACCTTCTGCGACGCGAAGTTGCTCGATGGCGCTGTTTGAAGCGTCGGGTTCGCGGCGATATTGGCATCGGCGGCGGTGCTCGATGCGCTGTCGTCGGCGTAGGCCGTTGGCGCTATGGCAAGCGTCATGGCCGCGAAGAGCGCGACCACGATAAGGCCCGCGCGATGATGTAAGTTGCCGAGCCAGGCGCGCGACGCGGTGACGGAATTCATTCGGGTCATGGTGTCAGAAAGTCCAAACGAAACACGCCAACGAAATTCGGATTGCCGTCGAGCGGCTGCCAGCGGGAATCTTTCCATTGCATCAGGTCGGAGACGGCCACGGCGCGCAGACCGGTATCGGTCGGCGTAACAGTGCCTGTGTGATAAGCGATGTAGCGATCCAGCCAGATCATCAGATGCTGGTCGTCGCCCTGGTCGAAGAACAGCAGGTCGCCGGGCAGCGCCTGGTTCACGTCCTTCGAAACAAAACGGCTATTGCGTTGAATCAGTGCGATCGCCGACGCGTACGCGCCAGTGGAACCGTCGAGCTGGGTCCAGCGGTTCGCGATTCCGCGTTGCGCTGCGGACAACTGCAGTTCAGGCGGCAGGCTGCTGGTGTCCGCGAGACTGGTCATGCCGTTGGCGCGCAACCATTTGGTGTCGTGCGGCTTAAGCGTTTCGCCGACGGCAAAGCGCACGAGTCCCGCGCAATCGCGTTGGGTCCAGCGCGGCGTCGGACCGCGGCGCATTTGCTGGTCGACGATACGCACGAACCAGGCGCGAAACGCAGCGGATTGCTGCGGTGACAGCGCGTCGGGGTCGGGCGATGCGGTGGTGCTGCTGAGCGCGTTCGCATAGGGCGCAAGGCCGGCCATCACACACGCGAAAGCCGCGCGAGTGAGCCAGACGCGACGCGTGATCACCGGCGCCACGTCAAAGACGTGAAGGCGGCGCATTCAATCGCCCTCGGTGCCGGGCTGGTCCGCAGGCGCGTCAGCCACGCCGCCGTCCGCACCTCCGCCTGTATCCGCTGCTGCGCGGTCGAACCACCACTCCACCGGCACCCAAGCCGTCGAACCCGGCAAGTTCTGCGGGACCGTCAACGAAACCGGTGGGTAGTGTGCGAGCGCATGCAGCTTTGGCACAAGATGCGTACGCGACGCATTGCGGAACACCGCTTCCTGATCTGCCGGCAACGCCGCGCCTGCTTCGCGTTCGATCAACGCAGCCGCGGACGAAGGCGTCAGCGTGAGAATCGTGCGCGGCAGACGCTGCGGCGCGAGCGTATCGGCGAGCGCCGGATAGCGCTTGTCGAGCACGGCGAGCGTATCGTCGACGAGACTCGAATCAGGAGAAAAAATCAGATAGCCGTGCGCCAGTGCGAGCGTCACCGGGAAATAGCGCTCCGCCGACAGTTGCGATGCGAACGACGCCTTGCTGGACAAAGCGGTACCAGAGCGTGCACTGACCGGCCGTTGCCACACCGTGACGCCTGCGCCCTGGTCGTGTTGCGTGACCGGCAAGCGGCGATAACCGGGATCAGCGTCGCTGGATTTAGCAGCCTTCGCCTCGTATGCGCCGACCACGTCGCCAAAGGTCTTGCTGAGCGAGGTCTTCAGCGCAGCGATGCTCGCCGCGTCCTGCGTCTTCACGCGAGCGACGAATACCGGCGCGATCAGCGTGGACTTCGCATACCAGCAGACGGCTGCGGGGCCGGCAAGCTGATCGCCGATCTCAGCGGCGCCATCGGCGCCCACACTGGCAACCTTGCCCAACAAGCCCGACACTTCTTTCCAGTCAGCAGGCAAACTTGTGCACGCCGCCGGATTGGCCGGCAACGCGCGCCACAAGTCGGCGCTCTTCCACTCTTGAGGCAACTTCCCCGGCTCGATCAGAGCGGAGGTCTGCCACTTCGCCGCAGAGTTACCGTTCGGCGAAAAATCGAATCGCAGTGCGTCGATGCCCGAGAAAAACGCCTGATAGCCAAACGACAAATAATTGGCCGACACTACCAGCCGGTGTCCCTTCGGCGCATCGCCCGGCGCGTCCAGTCGATAGGCGCGCGCCGCATCGTCGCGGCCAGACGAAAGCATTTCGGACACGGCGTCGGCCCGCTCGCCCAGCAAGCTGCCTTTCGCGTCGAGCAGCACGCCGGGTGCGGACAACACGACAAGGCGGTCGTCTTTCGCCGCGAACAGAATCGTGCGGCCAACCGCCAGCTTCAACGCGTAAACGGGTACGTCGCCGGAGAGCCTGGCGACCTGGCTCAACTGCGAGTCGCTCGCGGCGACGTTGCCGAAGCCTTGCAGCAGCTTCGCCAGACCGTTACGGCGCATCGACATCACCCAGTACCCGAGGCGGCCGTCCGGCGAGCGCCACAGCAACACATGCGCGGGTTCGTCGAATACGCGCCGGATCAGTTCGTCGCGCCAGTCGAACTGATGTTCGAATGCGAGACGCCGCAACGCGCCCTCGGCGGACAGCCGCGTATCGTTCGATTCGTAATAGTCGACGAAGTCCTGAGTCAGCACGTCGTGCAACAGCGGCACGCGCAGGATGTCGCGCGGCAAATGCGAAAGCGCTTCGCTGTCGATCACCGCGTCCGGGTGATGAATATCGAGCACGATTTCGCTGGTCCCGGCGGCTTTGCGATGCGCAAATGGACGCCACACCGCCTGAATGACCACGCCGGCCACGACCAGAAGACCGACCACCAGGATTGCTATCTTTTTACGCGACATCTTCATCTGATTTTTTCTGGTTCGATGCGACGGTATTAACGTGGATGGCCGATGAATTAACTCATCGAAATCATTCGCCGAATGGCAGCGATGATAACCGATATTTTTAGCCGAAAACCAGTGGTACTTTCCATTTAACAATCTGCCATATTTCAGGAATTTGACGGAAATATTGAACGGGCGAGATTAAATCATTAGAACGCGCGTCCATTTGGAGCAGCGGCTTGAGTGAAAACGACACGCGAAGGAGGCAATAGCACGCAAGAATGCGGCGGGCGCGCCTGTTAGCGGCCTCGGCAAAGCAGAAACCAGGGAAGTGCCGGCGAACATACGCGCACCGCATGTGACCTTACGCTGCTTTACTCGATCGGGATGTTTATGCTAAATATCCGCGATTTAGTACTTGCATAAAAAAACCCGGCTGCGCGCCGCGCGCTCACCGGGTTATTTCAAGTATTGCCCTTACTGCTTTGCCTCGAATACCGCGTAAGCTGCATTAGCCGTGATCAAAAGAGTGAGAGCGCCTGCTTCATTCTCTGCACGCCGGTTTCGATTTCGGCTACACCGGGCGCAGCAAATGACAAACGCAGTGCCGCCAGATCGACATTGTCTTTATAGAACGCGACGCCCGGCACGAACATGACGTTGCGCTCGATACAGGCACGCAGCATGTCGGACGCATTCTGCCCACCCGTCAATTGCGCCCACACGAACATGCCGCCGGCTGGGCGATGAAACGCGATAGCGTCACCCAAATGCTCATCGAGCGCATCGCATAGCGTGCGGCACTTCACGGCGTAGGCTCCGACGATCCGCGGCAGATGCCGCTCCAGCGCGCCGCTCGCAAGGTATTCAGCGGCGATCGCCTGGGTCCACGGCGAACTGCACAGGTCGACCGTTTGCTTGGCGACCAAACAACGGCGCAAGATTTCCGCATGCGCGACCATCCAGCCGACCCGCAAACCCGGCGCGACGATCTTCGACAGACTCGAAAAATGCACGACCCAGTCGCGCGAACCGGGCACCTGATTGCTCAATGCAAGCAGCGACGGCAGCGCCGCGCCGTTGAAACGCAAATCGCCATAAGGATCGTCTTCGACAATCAGAAATTGGTGCCGCGCCGCCAGTTTCAACAACGCCGTGCGGCGTTCGAGCGACAAAGTCGCGCCAGTCGGATTGGCAAAGGTCGGCACGGTGTAGAGCAGCTTCGGCGGCCGCGCGAATGTGCCCGCATCGAGCAACGCGGCGAGCGCGGCGACATCGAGCCCGTCCTGATCGACCGGCACGGTCACCACGTCGGCCGCCTGCAGCTTCAGCGCCTGCAAAGTCGCTGGATAGGCGGGCTGTTCGACCAGCACCACATCGCCCGGCGCGACCATCACGCGCAACAGCAGATCGAAGCCTTGCTGTGAACCGGTCGTGACGAGCAATTCCTGCGGCGTGCAAGGCGTACCACGCCGCGTCATCAAATGAGCGAGTTGGTCCTTGAGGACGGCAAGGCCATCAGTCGGGCCATATTGCAAACAGAGCGTGGGCTGCTGCGACGCACGCGCCGCGGCCACATCCAGGCCCTCGCGATCGAACAGATCGCTGGCCGGATAGCCGCCGGCAAACGAAATCATGCCGGGCTGCGCCAGATACTTGAACAGCTCGCGGATCGGCGAACCGGTCGGTGCTTCGAATGCGGGGTTGAACGTGAACATGGTGACGGGCCGTTTATCTTGTCGATGGAAGATCGGCATCGATTGTGGCCATCGTCAGGGTGAGCGGCAAACGATATCTACGCACTACGTATTGCGTTTTCCGCATCACCTCGAACGCACCGGCTAAACCACGTTCTTCTCCACGATCGGCCGGTTTTCGAGCACGCGAGTGAAGCTCAGCGAATCCAGATCGAGGGTCGTGTAACGTCCATGCAGAATCAACTCGCTGATGCCGCGGCCGGTTGCCGGACCCTGTTGCAAACCATGCCCACTAAAGCCATTGGCGAAAATGCAGTTATCGACGTCCGGGTGATGCCCGATGATCGCGTTCTGATCGAGCACGTTGTATTCGTAGTAACCGGACCAGCAGTTCTGCACGCGCAGCGCTTCGAATTGCGGTATGCGATGTGCGAGCGTCGGCCAGATCACGTCGTCGAATAGTGCGTGATCGACTTCGTCGAGCGGCAAATCGTCGGGATCGTTATCCGCTGACGGTGACGTACCGCAGATGAACGAATTGCCCTCAGGCCGGAAATACACACCGCTCGGATCGATCAGCAACGGGCAATGTTCGAGCCGTGCGGGCGACGTGACGTTGAAGATACTTCGGCGTCGTGCAAATACCGGGAGGTCGATGCCGGCCATCTGCGCGACTTTGCGCGACCAGGCGCCCGCAGCGTTCACTACGACATCGCAGGCGTAGACCTCGCCATTCGCGGTCTGCACTTGCGTTATGTGTTTGCCGTCGCGTTGCAGCGCGGTGACGTCAGCGGCAACGTAGCGCGCGCCGAGCGCCTGCGCTTTCTTGCGCAACGCCTGCACGAGACCATAGCCGTCGAACCAGCCCTCACCGCTTTCGCCAAAAGCGCCAGCAATGAGATCTTCCGTATTGAGCCAGGGAAAGCGTGCTTGCAACGCGCCTTTGTCAAGCAAGCTGATATCGGCGCCCAGACTCGTTTGAAGCGCGTGATTTTCACGCAGCGTCGTCTCACCAGCGGGCGTGGCGAGAAACAGATAGCCGCCTTCGTGCAGATCGATCGACGGTTTCACGCCGTCGATCTCGAGCCGCTCGCCGATCGAGCGCAGAAACTCGATGCCGAATAGCGACATCTGAATGGAAAGCGGGGTAGAGAATTGCTGGCGAATGGAGGCCGCCGACAATGCCGACGACGAACGCGCATAGGTCGGATCGCGTTCGATCACCGTGACGCTGACCGTCGGATCGGACAGCCGCAAGAAATACGCAATCGAGCTGCCGATCACCCCACCGCCGATGATCACGACTTTGGAACTCACGTCTTACTCCACGAGTAGCGTGGCCGCTCAAAAACGGCGGGCGGCGCAAACGGATTGCTAAAAGAAGTTGTGAACAGCGGCGCGTGAATGCGCCGCTGCTTTCTGCTGAGTGCTCTACCGCCTGATTGTTTTTTTGGCGGTATCGGTACTTACCGGATCAGCCGATATTGAAGTCGATGCCCTGCGCGAGCGGCAATGCCGACGAATAGTTGACCGTGTTGGTCGCGCGGCGCATGTAGGCCTTCCACGCATCCGAACCTGACTCACGACCGCCGCCGGTCTCCTTCTCGCCACCGAACGCGCCGCCGATTTCCGCACCGCTCGGTCCGATGTTCACGTTTGCGATACCGCAGTCGCTACCCGAGTCGGACAGGAAGCGTTCAGCTTCGCGCAGATCGGTTGTGAACACGCACGACGACAAACCGTGCACCGCCGCATTGTTCGCCTCGACCGCGTTAGCGAAATCCGAATAGCGCAACACATAAAGGATCGGGGCGAAGGTTTCCTTCAGCACCACTGCCGTTTGCGACGGCATTTCGACGATGGCGGGACGCACGTAGTAACCGCCTTCATAGCCCTTTACCTCGACGCGCTCGCCGCCGAACACCTTGCCGCCTTCGGCCGTGGCCTGCTGTAGCGCTTCCTGCATGCGAGCATACGATTGCTTGTCGATCAGCGGGCCCATCAGCGTGCCCTTTTCGAGCGGATTGCCGATCGGCACCTTGCTGTACAACTGCTTCAGACGTTCGATGGTCTTGTCGTACACGCTCTCGTGCACGAACAGACGCCGCAGTGACGTGCAACGCTGCCCCGCCGTGCCCACAGCAGAGAACAGGATGCCGCGCATCGCGAGCTCATGATCCGCGGTTTGCGCGACGATACCCGCGTTGTTGCCGCCGAGTTCGAGCAGCGAGCGGCCAAAGCGCTTCGCCACCTCGACGCCGACCGTGCGGCCCATTTCCGTGCTGCCCGTCGCGCTGACGATCGATGCACGCGGGTCGGCCACCAGCTTCGCGCCGACGTCGCGGCCACCGTTGATCAATGCAGTCAGGCCGGCCGGGGCGTCGCCGAATTCTTTCAGTGCCTCGCTGAGAATCTGATTGACGGCGAGCGCGGTCAGCGGCGTCTTTTCCGACGGCTTCCAGATCACCGCATTGCCGCACACCAGCGCCAGCGCCGCATTCCACGCCCACACCGCTGCCGGGAAGTTGAACGCCGAGATCACGACGCACGTCCCCATCGGGTGCCATGTTTCGGCCATGCGATGGCCCGGGCGCTCCGAGGCGATCGTCAGACCGTACAACTGGCGCGATAGACCGACCGCGAAGTCGCAGATGTCGATCATTTCCTGCACTTCGCCCATGCCTTCCTGCAGGATCTTGCCGGTTTCGAGCGTGATGATGCTGCCCAGCGCCTGCTTCTTTTCACGCAGCCGATTGCCGAGCAGGCGTACCAGTTCACCGCGGCGCGGCGCGGGGACGTTGCGCCAGGCCGTGTACGCCTCTTTCGCGTTGGCGAGGGCCACGTCGACTTCCGCTACCGTATTGCTGGCCACACGGCCGATGAGTTCGCCGGTGATCGGCGAATGAACCGCGATGTCGCCGGCTTGCGCCGCGTGGGCGATGCCGAGGTCGGCGAGGATGGTGGAAGCGTCCATGAGAATCCCTTTAATTTCCGATGCGAAACAAGAGTAAGTTAGGAAACTATACACGCGGGACTTTATGGCGGCAAGGGGATTTGCCCGGAGCGGCTTGCCTGAGCACCTTAGCAAGCCTGCTGTGCCTGACTGGCGCGGGCAAGATGCCCTGCATTGATGGCTGACGCACACATGGTTTCCGGTCGGTCGGTAGCGCATCGCCGCCCGCCCCCTCGTTTCTTATTGGAAATACCTCGCCGACCTGGTTATGTCTGGGCCGCCCTCACCCATGGGCCGCTAATCGAAGAGCGCTGCCGTAGCCCGCATGGTCAGATAGCCTTCGTAGTCTTTGGCCCACAGGTCGATGGTCTTGCCGTCGGCGGAAGGTTTGCCGCATACCGTGAACGGCTGGCCCGCGAAGGTGGGCCGCAGCGCTTTGAACGCGAAGCTTTGCAGCGTCGCGTCTGGCTGTTCGCGACGCACCAGATCGACCAGCAGCGTCGCGATCAGCGGACCGTGCACGATCAGGCCCGGATAGCCCTCGACCTCGGTCACGTACGGGTAATCGTAATGGATGCGATGGCCGTTGAAGGTCAGCGCGGAATAGCGGAACAACATCACGGCGTCGGCATCGACGGTGCGGCGCCACGTTTCGCCCTCCGGCGCGGGCGCCGCTTGCGGCGGGCGAGCACCCTCTTGCGGCGCGTCGCGATAGACGATGTCGTGCTCTTCTTCGAGCTTCAGTTCACCACCCGCTTCAATCGTGTGCTGCACCGTCACGAACACGAGACGACCCGAGCGGCCGGTTTTGTCTTCGATATTGGCGATGGTCGACGTCCGTTTCGCATGCTCGCCGACTTTGAGCGGCACGTGGAACGTCAGGCGCCCGCCAGCCCACATACGGCGCGGTAGCGGCACCGGCGGCAGAAAGCCGCCGCGCTTCGGATGACCGTCCGGACCGACATCGGACAACGGCGCGATCGGCAGAAAGTACAGCCAGTGCCAGAGCGGCGGCACCGTATCGCCACTTTCTTCCCGGTCCAGGGTGGCGGCCATTGCCGCCAGCGGAAAAGCTGTGATGTCGTCTTCTATCACCGCCTCTTTGTCGAGCCAGTCGTCGAGTTTCTCAGGGCAGGCAGACATGATCAAAGTCTCCGAGTGCGCTTATGAGGCTAAATAGGGTCTAACTATGAATCTTGCAGCACGTTTCGCGAAGTTTGCATTTTCGAATCAGGCCTTTGTTTTTGCTCAAAACGCACCCTGACGCCTGCATAGCGGGTTCGAGTGGCCAAGCCATAACGATACGGGAATTAGACAGCAAGAGTCGGAGTGCATGCCCTTTGGCGCGTCCTTACACTCAGTCATCGTTCGATGAATCGCCTTACGGGGAATGCTCATGAATACGGTCGCAAAGGATCTGCACTCGCAGTCGCCGGAGTTGGAGCTGGAGTTCGAGCCCAAACTGAAACACGTGGAAGCACTGGAGCCAAGCACCGTCACCGGCTCGCTTACACGGCGTGTCGACGCGATCGACTGGTTCGATGTCGAAGAGGATCTGAACGGATATGGCTGTGCGATGCTGCGCAATCTGCTCAGTGTGCAGGAATGCGACGCGCTGACCGCGCTCTATCCGCGCGACGACCTGTATCGCAGTCGCGTCGTAATGGTGCGGCATGGTTTCGGTCGTGGTGAATACAAGTACTTCGCGTATCCGCTGCCGCGTCCGGTGGCGGCGTTGCGTGCCGCGCTTTATCCGCGCCTTGCGCCGGTCGCGAATCGCTGGAATGAAGCGATGAATATCGATGTCCGCTATCCAGCCGCGCACGACGAATTCATCGAGCGCTGCCACGCCGCCGGGCAGACGCGCCCGACGCCCCTGATGCTTCAATACGCCACCGACGACTACAACTGCCTGCATCAGGATCTATACGGCGAGCATGTCTTCCCACTTCAGATCGCGATTTTGCTGTCCGAGCCGGGCGAAGATTTCACAGGTGGGGAGTTCGTGATGACGGAGCAGCGTCCGCGGATGCAGTCGCGCACGGAAGTCGTGCCGCTCTGCAAGGGCGACGCGGTGGTATTTGCGGTTCATCACCGGCCGGTACAGGGCACGCGCGGCGTGTATCGGGTGAATCTGCGGCACGGAGTGAGCCGCCTGCGATCGGGCCGCCGGCATACGCTCGGGGTGATTTTTCATGATGCCAGTTGATTGAGTTCAATGCGGCGCGCACCGGTCTCGCGGACTTGCAAGACAGGTGATTTGTTTAAAGTTCGGATATCTGAGTTGTTGGCACCGCGGTGTACACGGTGTGGGGAACGGTGCGCGTGTTCCCCATGGGACGCGATGATAGGGCGACGTGAACATCACACCCTATGATTCTTCCTGAGCCGCAATTCTTCGGCCTTCATCGCCCGCTGATATGCTTCCATGCGCTGCCACGTATCGACAAAGCGCACCTGCGGGCGGTCACGGTTCCGGCTGATCCACCACGGCCTGCCCTGCTTCACGTACCAGCGCCACACCGCGGCTTCGCAGATTTCGTGTTCGCCATCGGGACATACGCCGTCAATCACATCCTCGAAGTGCAGCGCATGGGCAACACCGTCCTGCCAGTGACGCCACAGGTCATCCGCAATGAATCCCACCGTGAACCCCAGCAGGATCAGCGGGTACTGTATCCATGCCGGATCACCCAGGTCCTTTGCGGCAAACCATCCCACCACGTTCGTGTAGATGGCCGTTATGAACATACCGGCCCAGGTGAACCTGATGAAAGGCGGAACCAGCAGAATGCGCATCCGTCGCAGACCTCGTGTAGGCATCATGAACCTTCGTGGCACACGCGCCAGACTTCTTCGGCAAGCATCCTTGACCGGAAGTACCTCTCCGCGAAAAATCCCGCAATACCGACCACCACGATGACAACGCCCGCGGTCTTCAGTCCGTTCCAGGCCACGCTGTCATCGAGTAGCAGCACGCCAAGCACGCTCATGCACACCAGAACAATCTCGGCACATGGAATGATGGAATACTCATAACTGTCCTTCCATGGCAGATTCACCCGCTGCGCTTCCCGGGCGACGAGACTGAACGCCACACCCTTTTCACCTGGTAACGCCACGAGCTGCGTGCCCTGTCCGAAGTGCGCCATCCTGGCCGCAAGCGCATACAGCAGCCACCGCGACGCCGGGGCCTGCGGGCCGATTGCCGTGTCGAGCGCATGCGTGGAAACCTCCAGACAGCTTTCTCTAACAGCGCCCAGGGTTGCGTGCCGCGCGAGGCCCTTCAGGCGGCTATGCCAGAAATTACGGATGCGTTTCGTCTCGACCTGCTCCGCCCTGAGCAGCAGCGTCAGCGCATCCTCGGCCTGATCGGCTTCGGTCGCAATCCCGCGCAGCAGCCACGCCTGTGCCTTGAGCTTGCCCCGCTGGTTGTACATGAGCTGATGCGAGCCCAACAGCAGCGCTACGGCAAACTCCGAGCAGTCCTTCGGCGCATCCGGCCCGCCATCGTTCAGATGCCACGCTAGTACAAGGCGGTAATACGGATCGCTGTCAGCCGGGAACCATTTTTCCGCAAACTTCGGCTCCGTTGTGGCCTGCATACGGACAATGCGCGGCGCTCCGGGCAATTCCAGATTCTTCCAAACTGCGTGAACGATGTCGGACGATTCATCCCGGTCGCCCTGCATCATGAGCAGGAACGAATCGCTGCGCATGGCCCCAGCCAGCTTCGGCACAAGCGGCACAAGCAGTTTTTCCAGCACGGCATGCAGCCGGGATTCAGCCCCCGTCTCATCCATGTCGAGCGCCATGACCTTGCCGGGATTCTGCGGCGGCGTACCGTCCAGGCCCAGCATGCGCTCGGCCAGCTCCGGTTCCGGCGTGAGCACCACGCTGTCCAGCACGGCGACGCCGGAGCGGCCTTGCTGCTGCCATGACCTTCGCTGTCGCCAGCGTTCCTGATTCACAACGGCTGTCTCGAAGGCGTAGAGTCCGTGGGCACTGTGATAAACGAATGCGCATATCGCCCCCCAGAAAACCGGCCCGATCAGCAGGACTCCCCGGAAAAATTCCATTGAGTTGACCGATTTTCCCTTCGGCCACGTAGCTACGGTAAGCGCCAGCGCAACGCACTCCACGATGATGAACAGCACGAGATAAATCCAGACGGGCGGAGGCTCACCCGCCTCCCGTTCATCTGGTATCGCCTGATCCCAGCGAAAACTCATCCTTCCTCCGTGTCAGCTTCCGTACGTCCAGTCGCGCTGGGAGGCAATCAGCGTCGGCGGCGGGATGCAGCCACAGCGGCAGAAGTCGCCCTCCAGCGCAGGCAGCTTGCCGTCCAGGCCGTCGTCCTCGGCGCGTGGGCCATTTGGGACAACGTGACCGATGGAGCCACAGGCGGGACACTGCACGCGTGCCCCGATGTAACTCATGCCGCGTTCGTTCGGGCCAACGTTCTCGATGCTGTCGAGCACGATGCCGTTTGCTGTGGTCCGGTCGAGCCGGAGAATGCAGGCGCGGTCGCTCATGTCATATCCCCAGCCATTCCCAATCGGCTCCGTCGTTTCTGACGGGCATGCTCTGTCCGTGACGCAGGGTGACGATGCCCGCGAGGTCGTAGCGATACGACCCGGCGGTGAAGAAACTGCCCGAGTGGACACGTGCAAGCCAGCGGCCACTACGTGGGCAAACGGTCCCTGCTTTGCAGACGTGTTCGGTGCCTTCAGTGATGTCGAACGACCACTGCTTGACGGGCGTTGGCGCGCTGCCCTCCCATACCCATTGCACCGGCCCGTTGAGTTCAGTGCCGCTGGCGGACGCCATCAGCATTTTTACGTTGTCCCTCGTAGCAACGTCACCGGCCTTGAATGGCACGAGCTGCAGGCTGCGATAGGCACCGCTGCCTGTCGTGCGCACCGCGCGATACAGACCGTCCTCGGCAAACTTCTCGCCAGGATTGACCGGGAAATACGACAAGCGAGTCCGCTGGTACGCTTCCCACTGCTCGCGCTCCTGCGGAGTCGAGGGGTAGTCACGGTCGAAGGTTACGCGGGTCGGGTTCTTGTAGTCAGAATGGAAATCGACACGCACCAGACTGGACTGGATTCCAGTGACCTCAATGTTCATAAACGCGCCAGCATTTAGCTCATAGGTGCCAGCAGCAAATTTACTGACAGACGTTGTCTTCATCTTAAAAGTCACCGAACTACGCGGCGCAAGAGTGACCTTTCCATCAGGAAACCCGCCCGGATTTTCGAGCAGCTTACCCGCCAACCCAAACCCGATTTCAGAATCTGGACTCTTCGACCCGATACGTCTGCCGTTTACGCCCAAAATATCCATATTCCTGCCAATTACGGGATTCCACTTATCAGGCGTCCTAAAATTGATCGGATAGTCACCGCTGTTGTCGAACCTGACGGACACCAGAAATCCATCCTTCGAACGGTCAATTGAAATGAGCGAAACATCAAGCTTCACAATTTTTCGGCCATCCTGAACTCCTGCGTTCCTTAACGAGTCCACCAGATCAGCGATCTTGATTGCGACAGGACGACTAAAATCTCTCACGTAACTGCTCTTGATCTCTCCACCACATTTTGCGACGTAAAGATCGGGGATCGGCACGTCGCTTGCCGGGTCTTTGGGTGAGCACAGTAATTCGCCGAGTTTTCTGGCAGACACAAGGTTTTCGCCCTTTAGCCTCGACTCATATATTCCCACCCCGCTGACATTCCGGTTACCGTCAGAATCACCAATTTCGACCGTCAGCACATCTCCAGAAACCGATATTGCATTGTTTCCATAGGTATTGATGCTGCCATCCGCAGCGCCATTTGTCGTATAGCTGAATTGCATCGCCTGATTCTCCCTGTTAGCGGTCCCTGCATTCACACATCCCGCCAGAACAACCGGGACAATCGTCAGCACGCCCAATACGATATGCCAAAAATTACGCATCATAGCCAACCCTCCACAACTTATTCGTTGAAAGCGAAAACTGACGCCGCACATATTCCAGGTAATATGGCTTGATGGCCGCCGTCACACTCCCGGATTTCAGTGGTGCATTGGCACCATCACCCATCAGATTAGTTGGTGAATGTCCTTGCCACACCAGACTTCCGGCTTTCGCATCAACCAGCGAAAAATCGATCTGCTCGTTCTTGATATACGACTCGTGCAACCAGCCGCCCTGGTCGTAGTATTCATCAGGGAAATTGAAATAATGTCCGCATTCATGTGCCTCAACATTCGCCATCGGATAGTCGTGGATCACCTTCTGCTCGTCCCGCCATTTATGCCGCTCGCCCCAGGACGAAGTGTCGGCCCTAAGGACGGTCGGAAATAGATGATTCGAAACATGGGGATTAAATCCAGCAATGGACGCGCCCTTGACCGATATGCGGAGATCAACCCTGAAATTAACCTTCACTCGGCATCCACATGCCGCTCCCTTAGAGCAACCATCGAGGATAAGCTTGTAGCTTCCCTGGTTCAAAACGGCCTCAATACGGCTTCTCAGTGCGCTGACATCATAGTCACCTCCCACCGCATCGCGATAGTCCATCTTCACCCCGTTGACCGTGGAGCCAGGCGTCATTCGCCAATGATCGCTATAGGAATATGGAATCGTCAGCGATATGGCTTCAGAATCGCGATTTCCCTGTGCATCGACAGGAAACAGATCCATCGGAATCAACATCACCCGAACCGTGCAGGTGATCGCCTTGTCCTGCTCGCTATATGCAAATTCGAAGTTCGAATCCCTTGAACCACCACCTCTGATCTGGTTTCCGCTGCCATCCTTCCACGGCGTCCGGTTGTTCAACATGCCCCAATACGACGTGGCTTCGATATGCTCACTGACATCAGCCTTCACGTCCGTGATCTTCCAGTCGCAGGGAACCGCATTTGCGAGCTTGATGGGATCAGGCGCAACATCGGTTTGCTGCTGGTCGTCGGGACTGTCCAGTATGACCTTGGCTTTAGGCACCCCTGAATCCACATTTGACGGCTTTCCGTCAAACGGTGAAGAGGCAGACGCACCCGCTGGCACGCCACCGCTGGATTGACGTGAGAAAAAGTCGCCAGGCGGAGACGGCGCTATCGCACCCGCATCAGGCGCAGGCGGAATTGCTCCCGCATTCCCCAACGACTCCCACTGCGACGCGTCTGGTGCTGGCGCAGGTGCTGGCGGCGAAACGAAATCCGGATTCGACCGCCACACCTCACACCCGGTCGTGAACGGCACGAAGACCGGTGCGAATGCCGCGCCACCCAGGTCCATCTGCGCAGGACCCACCTTCTTCAAGCCACTTGTCCTGAACACGGCGCCACCCCGGGTGGCCATATTCGATCCCCTCAGGCGTCATGCGCATATACGTGCCGCCGACACTCAGCGCGATCTCCCTTGACGACTTCATATGCAGCACACCGTCAACCGTTTCAACGGTCAT
>NZ_CAJNAT010000053.1 GCF_905220705.1 Paraburkholderia domus | reverse complement strand
ATTTTTAAAGATCGATTACGCATTCACTACCGAACCAGCGCCCACTTCAACCACCCGGCACCGCTTCGTTCTGCGTCGCTGCATCAGCAGCAGAGAAACGAGATTATGAAGCATCTTTTTCGCTTCGTCAACAACATTTTTTCGCTTTCGCTTAAAACCTTGTTGACGCTACGGCCGCCTGTTTCTGCAGCGGCGCTCGTTCGCAAACGAGGAGGCGAATCTTAGGCGAACATCAGCCATATGACAAGTGTTTGACGAAAATCTTTTTTTGGCGACTCACTTCCGGGTTGAATTCACTAAGGCAACCACAGGAACCGCCTCGGCCATTGCGGTGTATCCGGCGTCGCTGGGATGGATATGGTCGCCACTGTCAAAGGCGCGTTGCAGGCGATTCGGTTGCGCCGGGTCGCGTAGTGCAGCGTCGAAATCTATAACGCCGTCGAAAGCGTGACTGGTTCGAATCCACTGGTTGACCGCAAGCCGGATAGTCTCCCGCGGCGCCGGCAGTGACGCCGGCGTCAACGTTGCGCCGAACACCTTCACGCCGCGGTGCCGAGCATCCGCAATCACCCGCTGGTAGCCGACAATCAGATCGACGGCCGTCACGGAGGTATGCGGGGCATCGCAGTCAAGGCCGCTACGAGTCGGCATCTCTGCAAAGTTGATGTCGTTGATTCCGATCAACAGAATCGCCGTCTTGACGCCTGGACGCTCCAGCACGTCCCGGTCGAAACGCCGGACGAGCGAATCGCCATAGCAGAGCGAGTCGCTCAGTAAGCGATTGCCGCTGATGCCAAGATTAACGATCGCCGTCGAGTGTTCGACGCTGCTGGCGAAGCGACGAGCCAGCGCGTCCGGCCAGCGCCGGTTCTGATTCAGACTGGAGCGCATGCCGTCGGTGATCGAGTCGCCGATCGCAGCTACGGCGGTCGACGACGGCGCATCCACCGACAAACCCGTCACCCACACATATTGTGTGAACCGGCCGCGAAACGAGTCAGCGGACGTGTCGGCAGCGTGATTCCCCGGTGCGGAAACGTAACTCAACTGATTCGAGACCCGATGCCACGCCACGATCCGCTGTTCCGGCCCCGTGAATGCGCTAATCGCGTAAGGCGCACCTTCGGCGATGTCGATAGCAATCGAGTCGCTATCCAACTCTGCGCCTGCCGGTACGCTCACCGAGCCCTTGCCGCCAAAAGTCACGCGCGTCTCGCCATTGCCAATCGCGGCCGCGCCGCCGGCCGAGCGCGCAATGCGCAGCTCTTCGATGACGAGCGCCGTCTTGCCGTACTCGTTGCTGAGATGGATTCGCGCGGATTTACCCGACAGCGTCGGATAAACGATCTGGCGGACCGTGCGCCCTGCTACTTCCGGGGCACGGTATAACGGCGGCAAGTCCGATCGTTGCGGGATGGGTTGCAACGCCGTCGCCCATGCGGTGACCCAGTGTGTCGGAGCGTCGGCGGCAGAAACAGTCGAGGAAACGGCAAATTGGCAAAGCAGCGCCGCGCCACATGCGGCAGCCAGGGTGCGAATGGTCATTCGGATGGTCAGTTCGAGGCGAAACGTGCATTGTGCCCGATCGCCATAGCCATAGCGGCCGACCGGGCGAACGCTAACGCCTGATCACACCCGCGCCTCATAGCAGGACTGCAACCACGAACGAGTCGTGAAAGCGGTATATGTATTCGGCGGCCCGAACGGACCGGACGTACTCGGCTCGCCCGACAGTGGAGCAAGCGCTAACCTCGCACGTCAGAGGCGATGTCTGCGAAGCATCCACTCGGCTGAGGACGCATAACGCCTCACGCAAATCCGGCCGTCCGCGCCACAGCCATTTGCCGAAAGCGCTGACAAATCGCCAATCAGACCGCCGCCGCCCCAGTCATCTTCAACGCAAGCGCCTCGGCCACTTCGATCCCGTCGATGGCCGCCGAGTAGATCCCGCCGGCATACCCCGCGCCCTCACCGGCCGGATACAAGCCCTCGACATTCATACTCTGATAGTCATCCCGACGCCGCACGCGAATCGGCGACGACGTTCTCGTCTCGACGCCTGTCAACACCGCGTCATGCATGGCAAAACCAGCAATCTTCTTGTCCATTTGCGGCAACGCTTCGCGGATCGCTTCGATCACGTAATCCGGCAGCGCCGTACTGAGATCGGTCGGATGCACGCCCGGTTTGTATGACGGCACCACCGAACCCAGCGACGTAGACGGCCGCCCGGCGATAAAGTCGCCAACCAGCTGGCCCGGAGCCATATAGTTGCCGCCGCCCAGTTCGAACGCCCGCTCTTCCCATTTGCGCTGGAAGGCGATGCCGGCGAGCGGACCGCCCGGATAATCGTCCGGCGTGATCCCGACGACAATCCCTGCGTTGGCATTGCGCTCGGCCCGTGAGTACTGGCTCATGCCATTGGTCACCACACGGCCCGGCTCGGACGTCGCCGCGACCACCGTGCCGCCGGGACACATACAAAAGCTATAAACGGCGCGCCCGTTGCTGGCGTGGTGCACCACCTTATAGTCGGCAGCACCCAGTTGCTTGTGGCCGGCGAACTTGCCGAACCGGCTGCGATCGATCAACCCTTGCGGATGTTCGATCCGGAAACCGAGCGAAAACGGCTTCGCTTCGAGATAGACGCCGCGGTCGCTCAGCATCTGAAAGGTATCGCGCGCGCTATGGCCGACCGCCAGCACCACATGGTCGCAGCGCAAATGCTCGCCCGTCGACAGCTTGAGCCCGCGCACCTTACCTTGCTCGATCTCTATATCTTCAACCCGCGTCTCAAAACGGACCTCGCCGCCCAGTTCGTGAATGGTCGCGCGCATCTTCTCGACCATGCTGACAAGGCGGAACGTGCCGATATGGGGCCGGCTCAGATAAAGAATGTCCTCCGGCGCACCCGCGCGGACGAATTCATCTAGCACCTTGCGGCCGTAGTGCTTCGGATCCTTGATCTGACTGTAAAGCTTGCCGTCCGAGAACGTGCCCGCGCCGCCTTCGCCGAACTGCACGTTCGATTCAGGATTGAGCACCGACTTACGCCACAGGCCGAAAGTATCTTTGGTTCGCTCGCGCACGGCCTTGCCGCGCTCGAGAATGATCGGACGAAAGCCCATTTGGGCAAGGATCAGCCCGGCAAACAGACCGCACGGCCCCATGCCGATCACGACAGGACGCGGAGCGGTCATTTCCGCCGGTGCCTTAGCGACAAACCGGTACGTCATGTCCGGCGTCACACCGCAATGCGGCACCTCGGCGAGCCGCTTGAGCGCGGCCGCTTCATCCTTCACCTCGACATCGACGATGTAAGTGAGCTTGATGTCGGCCCGCTTGCGCGCGTCGTGCGCGCGACGAAACACGGTGTATCGGATGAGCCCGTCCTCGCCCACGCCGAGTTCAGCGAGGCGCGCGCGGACGGCGGCTTCGAGAACGCTCTCGGGATGATCGAGTGGGAGTTTGATTTCGCTTAGACGTAACATGTGTACCGGGGGATGCATGAAGGCCGCAAATCGCGGCCAATTCGCAATTTTATAGGTTAAGTGTCGGC
Source organism: Paraburkholderia domus (assembly GCF_905220705.1). Lineage (GTDB taxonomy): Bacteria > Pseudomonadota > Gammaproteobacteria > Burkholderiales > Burkholderiaceae > Paraburkholderia > Paraburkholderia domus. The sequence goes on along the minus strand of NZ_CAJNAT010000053.1, from coordinate 26,590 downwards.
GCGGGGCAGCGGTGCTTGCGAAACGCCTCGGTGACGGACTCAAGGTTTACCTATCGAAAAATACCGTACATCTCAAAAAATCTATTAACCGACCGGTCGGTTGGCTTATACTGCGCAGACACAGACAACTTCCGCTGAGAGCGTCCCCATGTACACGCAATCCCTGGATATCCCCGGCAATGTCGCCCCGCTCGACGCGGCAGCGAGTTCGCCCGAGCAGGCGCAATTCGACGCGGTCATGGCCGCCGACGGCAAGATCGAGGCGCAGGACTGGATGCCTGACGCCTACCGCAAGACGCTGGTCCGACAAATCTCGCAGCACGCGCATTCTGAAATCGTCGGCATGCTGCCGGAAGGCAACTGGATCTCGCGCGCACCCAGCCTGAAGCGCAAGGCGATCCTGCTGGCCAAAGTGCAGGACGAAGCAGGCCACGGCCTCTATTTATATAGCTCGGCGGAAACGCTCGGCGTGTCGCGCGATCAGTTGATCGCTGCGTTGCACTCCGGCAAAGCCAAATATTCGAGCATCTTCAATTACCCGACGCCCACGTGGGCGGACGTCGGCGTGATCGGCTGGCTGGTGGACGGCGCGGCGATCATGAACCAGATTCCGCTGTGCCGCTGCACTTACGGCCCATACGCACGCGCAATGATCCGTATCTGCAAGGAAGAGTCGTTCCACCAGCGCCAAGGCTTCGACGCGCTGATGTCGATGATGAGCGGCACTGAAGCGCAACGCGAGTTGGTCCAGCAAGCCGTGAACCGCTGGTGGTGGCCCGTGCTGATGATGTTCGGCCCAAGCGATAAAGACTCGATCCACAGCAACCAGTCGTCGAAATGGGGCATCAAGCGCATCTCGAACGACGATCTGCGCCAGAAATTCGTCGACGCCACCGTCGACCAGGCCAAGGTACTGGGCGTCACGCTGCCGGACCCGGACCTGAAGTGGAACGAAGCGCGCGGCCACCACGACTACGGCGACATCGACTGGGAAGAATTCTGGCGCGTCGTGAACGGCGACGGCCCGTGCAACCGCGAACGTCTCGCGACCCGCGTGAAAGCCCACGACGAAGGCGCCTGGGTCCGTGAAGCCGCCCTCGCCCACGCCGAAAAGCAACGCCAGCGCGCACAACAGCAAGCTGCCTAACCGCGGCGACAAGCCAGACAAAGTATCAGGAGATCAGCGATGAACAAGGAATGGCCGATTTGGGAAGTCTTCGTGCGCAGCAAGCAGGGACTCGACCATAAACACTGCGGCAGCCTGCATGCCGCCGATGCGCCGATGGCGCTGCGCATGGCGCGCGACGTCTACACGCGCCGCCAGGAAGGCGTGAGCATCTGGGTGGTGCCGTCGTCGGCGATCACGGCGTCCGCGCCGGAAGACAAGGCGGAGCTGTTCGAACCGGCTGGCGACAAGATTTACCGCCACCCGACGTTCTACACGCTCCCCGACGAAGTCAACCACATGTAAGCGCGGCCATGACCATCACGCCCCAACATCTGCAGTACGTGCTGCGCCTCGCGGACACCGCGCTGATCCTCGGTCAGCGCAATGCCGAGTGGTGCGGTCACGGCCCGATCCTCGAAGAGGACATCGCACTGTCGAACATGAGTCTGGATCTGATCGGGCAGGCGCGTCTGTTGTACACACACGCCGCCTCGCTGGAACAGCAACTCACCGGCAAAAGCCGCACGGAAGACGACTACGCGTACTTCCGCGCTGAACGCGAGTTCGCCAATTACACGCTAGCCGAATTGCCACACTACGGCCCGCTCGCCGGCACGGCGCAAGCAGAGAAGGACTACGCGGTCACCATCGCGCGCAATTTCCTGTACTCGACGCTGATGGCGCATCTGTGGACGGCCCTCACTACGTCGAAGGATGAGCAGCTTGCAGCGATCGCCTCGAAGTCGATCAAGGAAACCAGCTATCACGTGCACCACGCGAGCGAATGGCTGATCCGTTTCGGCGACGGCACGGACGAATCGCATCGGCGCGCACAAGCCGCAATCGACTATCTGCTGCCGTACACGCGCGAGTTCTTCAGCGCGGACGCGGTGGAGGAGACCATCGCCGCGGCCGGCATCGGCCCACTGACGTCGGATCTCGAGGCAGCCTGGCTCGAAGACGTACAGGCCACGCTCGACAAAGCCACGCTCAAGCTCCCCGAAGCGGTCAAGCACATCACGACTGGCAAGCACGGCGAGCACTCAGAGCACATGGGCTTCGTGCTGGCCGAAATGCAAAGCCTCGCGCGCCAGCATCCCGGCGCCACGTGGTAAGCGCTCAACCGGAACCCAACGGAACTTCACGATGACGACCTCGACTGCGATGTCCACCGCCGACGCCATGCTCGAACGTGCATGGGCCGTGCTCGAATCGGTGCCAGATCCGGAGATTCCGGTGGTGTCGATTCGCGAACTCGGCATTCTGCGCGACGTGCGACGCGCCGCCGACGGCACGCTCGAAGTCGTGATCACGCCGACCTATTCCGGTTGCCCGGCGATGTCGCAGATCGCCGAAGACGTCGCCCACGCGCTCGATGTCGCTGAGTTGAAGCCGTATCGGATCGCCACGGTCCTCGCGCCAGCCTGGACCACCGACTGGATGACCGCCAACGCGCGCGAGAAGCTACGCGCCTACGGAATCGCGCCGCCTACGGGCAATTGCGGTTCCGCCGTGGCATCACAGGAAAAAGTGCTGCGCTTCATGCCGCGTGCGCTGCCGGCGCCGTCCTGTCCGCGTTGCGGCTCGGCGCATACCGAGCGTCTCGCGCAATTTGGCTCGACGGCCTGCAAGGCCTTGTACCGCTGTCTCGACTGCCGCGAACCCTTCGACTACTTCAAACCATACTGATATGGCTACCCCGCAATTTCATCCGCTGCGTATCCGCGAAGTGCGGCCCGAAACCGCCGATTCGGTTTCGGTCGCCTTCGAAGTCCCTGTCGAACTGCGCGATCACTATCGCTTCACGCAGGGCCAGTTCGTCACGCTGAAAACGCACATCGACGGTGAGGAAACGCGCCGTTCGTATTCGATCTGCGTCGGCGTCACCGATTACGATCGCGACGGCGAACTGCGCATCGGCATCAAGCGCGTGCGCGGCGGGCGTTTCTCGAACTTCGCGTTCGACACGCTGCAACCCGGCCACACCATCGACGTGATGACACCGGACGGCCGCTTCTTCACCCATCTCAACGCCGACCAGGGGCAGCAGTACATCGCGTTTTCCGGTGGCTCGGGCATCACACCGGTGCTCGCCATCATCAAGACGACGCTCGAAGTCGAGCCGCGCAGCACCTTCACACTGGTGTACGGCAATCGTAGCGTCGATCAGATCATGTTCGCGGAAGAGCTCGAAGACCTGAAGAACCGCTTCATGAACCGCTTCGTGCTCTATCACGTGCTGTCAGACGACCTGCAGGACGTCGAGTTGTTCAACGGCGTGCTCGACCAGCAGAAGTGCGCGGCCTTCATCGAAAATCTCCTGCCGGCAGATGCAATCGACGAAGCCTTCATCTGCGGCCCCGCGCCGATGATGGATGCCGCGGAGGCGGCGCTGAAAGCCGCGGGCGTGCCTTCGGCAAAAGTGCATGTGGAGCGCTTCGGTTCGCCGCTGCCGCAAGCGGGCGTGCCGCCGGTCGACATCACCGACGACACCCCGGCCGCCGACCTCGAAATCGTCCTCGACGGGAAAAGGCGCAAGCTGCGCCTGCCGTATCAGGGCGTGAGCGTGCTCGACGTCGGCTTGCGTGCCGGCCTCGCGCTGCCGTATGCATGCAAGGGCGGCGTCTGCTGCACCTGCCGCGCGAAGGTGCTCGAAGGCGAGGTGAAAATGGAAAAGAACTACACATTGGAAGAACACGAAATCCGCGACGGTTTCGTGCTGACCTGCCAATGCCATCCGATCAGCGATCGCGTGGTGGTGAGTTACGACGAGCGTTGAACCGAACGTGGCGGGTGGCCATGCGACGCCCGCAACGCTTTCAGCAGGTCCGCGATCCGCTTACACTAGGGGCCGCTCGCGATCGGACATCTGTCCTGGTCGATGAGCGGCCCCTTTTGTCATTTGCGTTTTTTGCCAGCCGAAGCCACTGCCGATGAGCACCATCCACCTCACCAACGGCGATGTCGCCGCCGAGTCACTGCGCGCCGCGTTAGCCGAAGCGGGCCGCGATGATCGCGTGCATGCTCTGCGCGACGATCTGGCGGTCGGTCCGCTGCGCGGTATCGACGACGGGCCCGACGTACGAGCAGAGTTCTGGGACCGTGTCAGCGCTGACACTAGGCGCGATTATCTTCGGGAATTCCGTGAGCAGGCGGCAGCGCTGGAGAACATCGCGCGCGGCGACGCGAACCTCGTGGTCTGGCACGGCGAAAGCGCGGCCGATCAACTTATGCTGCGCCGAGTCTGCTACCACCTGCGCAACAACCCGCAGCGGCTGAACGAAATGCGTCTATCGATTCGCGACCTCACCGATCCGGGCGCGTGGGCGCACAGCCGCAAAGATCGCGCGACATCAGTCGGCATGTTCGCGCCGGCCGTACTGCAAGGGCGTCTGTCGGACGCAGCGCCGATTTCGGTTCTGCGCATTAGCCGGCTCGCGCTCGAATGGCAGGAAGCCAAACACGCGAACGGCGAGACGCGGCGCTGGCGCGACAACACTTTCACGAGCGGCAGCTTCGCCGATCTGGACGCGCTGATTCTCGAGCATGTCACCGGCGACTGGCAGCCTGCCGCACATGTTGCCGCCGCATTGATGGCCGCCGAGCTCGGATATCTGGTGAGTGACACCATCGTGCTGTGGCGCTTCCGCGAACTGGCCGCGACCCGCCGCATCAAGCTACGCGGTGACACGAGCGCATGGCGCACGCTGGAGTTGTGTGCCGCGCTTGCCCCCTGTCCACACTAAAAAAATAGACGACTATGGCCCGCACCCGAGCCCCCGACCACGAAACCCAGCGCGATCAGATCCTCGAACTCGCCGCGGCGAAATTTGCCCAGACCAGCTACCCGAGCACCTCGATGGCCGACCTCGCCGCCGCGAGCGGCACCTCGAAAGCGCGCCTGTACCACTACTACGCGAGCAAGGAAGCGATCCTCTTCGATCTGCTGGATCGCTACACCAAGCGGCTGATGCTGATCATCGCCGAGGTAGAAGGTGCGAGCCAACGCCGCGGACTGACGGAGCGGGAAACCTTCGCGGAACTGATCCGCGCGTTTCTGTCCGAGTACGAGACGTCGCACAGCCGCCACGTCGCGCTCCTCAACGACGTGAAGTATCTGGTCGACACCCAGCGCGAGGTCATCCTGAACCGCCAGCGCGATGTGGTCGCCGCGTTTGCGCGGCAGCTGGCGCGAGCCTATCCGGAACGCGCCACGCGCGAAAACCAGACGGCCCTCACGATGATGGTGTTCGGCATGATCAACTGGACGTTCACCTGGCTCAAGCCGGACGGCCGGATGGGCTACCGGGAATTTGCTGAACAAGTGGTCAATATGGTGGACCACGGATTGAGCTCCGCCGAGAGCTGATTGCGCACGGCAGCATTGTTCAGAAGCAATAGTTGCCGCGAGTTGCCCAGACGCGACATCTTGTCACGAACGCTCGTTCAATTTATTTTTCGTTAATAATCAATACACTAAAAATAGGGCGCTAACTTTTTAGGCATTCCCTTCAATTTTAGATACGGGTTTTCCCTAGTGATAAGTCAGGGTTTCCGCTAAAATCGTTTTTGCGGTGCACCATGCCGCTCGATTAAAAGGAGAACCTGACCATGAACTTGATTACACCCCGCGCCGCTGAGCCGATCGTCGCGCACGATCGCCTGTTGCAGCCAGCCGGTCGTGCGCCTGCTCTGGTCCGCGAGCTCACCGCCATTGATCGCGAACGGCTGCTGACCCACTTCCTCTCGCTCGACGAAGACGACCGCCTTCTGCGCTTCGGCCAGATCGTGCCGAACCACGTCATTGAAAACTACGTCCGCGCGATCGATTTCACCCGCGACACGGTCTTCGGCGTGTTCGATAGCCAGTTGCAACTCACCGGCGTCGGCCATCTGGCGTATCTTCCGGCCGAAGGCGACAAGCGCACCGCCGAGTTTGGCGTATCGGTGCTGGAAAGCGTCCGCGGGCAAGGAATTGGCTCGAAGCTCTTCGAGCGCGCGGCCATCCGCAGCCGTAATACGCATGTCACTACGCTTTACATGCACTGCCTGTCGCGCAATTCGACCATGATGCACATCGCGAAGAAGGCAGGTATGAAGATCGAATACGCATACGGCGAAGCAGACGCCTATCTGACGTTGTCGCCAGCGGATCAATCGAGCATCATCGCTGAAATGCTGCAGGAGCAAGCTGCGGTGTTCGACTACGCAATCAAACGCCAGGCACGCCAGGCGTCGAAATTGTTCGAATCGTTCATGCCAACAGCTAAGGCAGCCTAAGCAGGCTGCGCTTCAGCGAAAAAAGGGCGGCCTTGTGGCTGCCCTTTTTTTGTCTGTCGATTGACCTTGACGCGGCGCTCACAAAATCGGCAACGCAGTCGTCTCTTTGAACTTCTCGAGCGAAAAGCTCGTCTTCACGTCGATTACAGATGGATGGTGCAGCAACTGCTCCTGCACGAAACGTGAAAAGTGCGCCATATCCTCGACCTGCACACGCAACAGGTAATCCATGTCGCCCGTCATCGCGTGACATGCAACCACTTCCGGCCACGTCTGCACCGCTGCGCGGAACAGATCAGCATGCGTGGCGTCGCCGCGCGGGCTGAGCGCCGGACGGCTGCGCTTTTCCAGCCGCACATTCACGTAGGCCAGCAGATCGAGCCCAAGCTTTTGCGCATCGAGTAACGCGACATAGCCGCGAATCACCCCGCTCTCTTCCAACCGACGGATGCGCCGCAGGCAGGGACTCGGCGACAGGTTGACGCGCTCGGCGATCTCCTGGTTCGACAGCCTGCCATTCTCCTGAAGGATCGCCAGAATGCGTCTGTCGATGGCGTCTATCTCTATATTGGCCATTTTCTGCCGTCCATGCAAAAAATTGAGCTAGAAAATAGTGCAAGCGTATCGGTACGCGATTAAGTTCGCAAGTTTTCACCGTCAACCGGCCTTTACACTTGCGTCATTGAGTCACGCCACCTTGCAACTTCGCGGCGGCGTTTTGCTTTGCATGGGACCGGACCAAGCGCTAAAGCGCTAATTCCGGTCGACAACGGAGACAGACAATGCAGGTTTCAACTTGGGAAAACCCGGTCGGCACCGACGGCTTCGAATTCATCGAATACACCGCACCGGATCCAAAGGCGCTCGGCAAGCTCTTCGAGCAGATGGGCTTCACCGCGGTCGCCCGGCACCGGCACAAAGACGTGACGCTGTATCGCCAGGGTGAAATCAACTTCATCGTCAACGGGGAACAGCATTCGTTCGCGCAACGTTTCACGCGCCTGCATGGCCCGTCGATCTGCGCGATCGCGTTCCGTGTACAAGACGCAGCGAAGGCTTACCAGCAGGCCCTGGAAAAAGGCGCCTGGGGCTTCGACAACAAGACCGGCCCGATGGAACTGAACATCCCGGCGATCAAGGGTATCGGCGATTCACTGATCTATTTCGTCGACCGCTGGCGCGGCAAGAACGGCGCTGAGCCGGGCACCATCGGCAACATCGATATTTACGACGTCGACTTCGAGCCGATTCCTGGCGCGAATCCGAACCCGGTCGGCCACGGCCTGACCTACATCGATCACCTGACGCATAACGTCCATCGCGGCCGCATGCAGGAATGGGCGGAGTTTTACGAGCGCCTGTTCAATTTCCGGGAAGTGCGCTACTTCGACATCGAGGGCAAGGTGACCGGCGTGAAGTCGAAGGCGATGACCTCGCCGTGCGGCAAGATCCGCATTCCGATCAATGAGGAAGGCTCGGACGTGGCCGGTCAGATCCAGGAGTATCTGGATCAGTACCACGGCGAAGGTATCCAGCACATCGCGCTGGGCAGCAACGACATCTACCGCACGGTGGACGGGTTGCGCGCGGCGAACATCTCGCTGCTCGATACGATCGATACGTACTATGAACTGGTCGATCGCCGCGTGCCGAACCACGGCGAGCCGCTCGACGAATTGCGTAAGCGCAAGATCCTGATCGACGGCGCACCCGACGACTTGCTGCTACAGATCTTCACCGAAAACCAGATTGGACCCATCTTCTTCGAGATCATCCAGCGCAAGGGCAACCAGGGTTTCGGCGAAGGCAACTTCAAGGCGCTGTTCGAATCGATCGAACTGGATCAGATTCGCCGCGGCGTGGTTCAAGACAAGACCTAACGACTAAGGGCTAACGGTCCAAGCGGAATCTGGGAGATATAAAAAAGGGCGAGGATCTTGCGATCCTCGCCCTTCGTCGTTTATGCCGTTCTCCGAAGCCCGGACAACGGCTGATTGTCAACCGACGCGCCGCATCAGCGTCGCATCACGAATTCTGGTCTTCCTCGCCGGCTTTCGTGGATCGTGCAACGCGCTCCACCGCAATGCGCGCAGGCGCGACCTGCGCCGTGCTGGTGATTGCGTTCGACAGCGTCCCTGCGCTGCTCGAGTTCGAGCGCACCGGTGCGCTCATAGCGAAGAATGCGGCCGAAACCATCAGGAAGGTCTGGATGTTTCTAGTGTTCATGCGTACTCCTTTTCTAACTGCCCTGCTGTCCTGAAGCTCCGCCGAATGCAGAGCGTTGGCAGACATTGCTCGCAGGTGGGGTATTAGACAGACATTTCAACTGCGGTTCCGCAGATTTGTAGTTTTTACAGCTTGTTACAGTGGCGTCGCAACGCTGGAAGTCATCGCGTGCATCTCAACGAAGTCACGCTGCAATGCCGCATTTCTGCCGTGCTGCGGCGGGTTTTTACCAGTGCTACCATCACTTAAAACCCGTCAATATGGCGACCCCGGCCCCAAGCATTCACAAGATGCCGCGGCCCAAAAAAGTTTTGGTGATCCCAAACTGGGTGGAGGAGTACACATAATGAATGCCCCGCTAGACGCCGATCAGCGAGCCTCGCTCGAAGCCGCGCTATCTTCCGTCACGCTCGACGACAAATACACCCTCGAACGCGGCCGCGCGTACATGAGCGGCATCCAGGCGCTAGTGCGTCTGCCGATGCTGCAGCAGGAACGCGACCAGGCCGCCGGGCTCAACACCGCCGGTTTCATCTCCGGTTACCGTGGATCGCCGCTCGGCGGACTCGACCAATCCTTGTGGAAGGCGAAACAGCATCTCGCCGCACATCGCGTCGTGTTCCAGCCCGGTGTCAACGAAGACCTCGCAGCAACCGCCGTGTGGGGTTCACAGCAGGTCAATCTGTACCCAAGCGCCAAGTACGATGGCGTGTTCTCGATGTGGTACGGCAAGGGCCCGGGCGTCGACCGTTCCAGTGACGTCTTCAAGCACGGCAATTCGGCCGGCTCGGCACAACACGGCGGCGTTCTGGTGCTCGCCGGCGACGACCACGCCGCCAAATCCTCGACGCTCGCGCATCAGTCGGAACACATCTTCAAGGCATGTGGTCTGCCGGTGCTGTTTCCATCGAACGTGCAGGAATATCTGGATTTCGGTCTGCACGGCTGGGCGATGAGCCGCTATTCCGGCCTCTGGGTGGCGATGAAGTGCGTGACAGACGTGGTCGAATCGTCGGCCTCGATCGATATCGATCCGCACCGCACGAAAATCATTCTGCCGGACGACTTCGCGATGCCGGAAGGCGGGCTGAACATCCGCTGGCCGGATCCGCCGCTCGTGCAGGAAGCGCGTCTACTCGACTACAAGTGGTACGCGGCACTCGCCTACGTTCGCGCGAACAAACTGGATCGCGTTGAAATCGATTCGCCGCATGCGCGCTTCGGCATCATGACTGGCGGCAAAGCGTATCTCGACGTGCGTCAGGCGCTGACCGATCTCGGTCTCGACGACGAAACCTGCTCGCGCATCGGCATCCGTCTGTACAAGGTCGGCTGTGTATGGCCGCTCGAGGCGCAAGGTGCGCAAGCCTTCGCACGCGGTCTCGAGGAAATTCTGGTGGTTGAAGAAAAGCGCCAGATTCTCGAATACGCGATCAAGGAAGAACTGTACAACTGGCCCGATGCACAGCGTCCGCGCGTATTCGGCAAATTCGACGAAAAGGACGGCGCGGGCGGCGAATGGTCAGTGCCCATGGGCAACTGGCTACTGCCGGCGCACTACGAACTCTCGCCAGCGATCATCGCCAAGGCGATTGCCACGCGGCTCGACAAATTCGATCTGCCGTCCGACGTGCGTGCGCGCATTGCGACACGCATCGCGGTAATCGAAGCGAAGGAAAAAGCCTTGGCGCGTCCGCGCGTCGAAGCCGAGCGCAAGCCGTGGTTCTGCTCGGGCTGCCCGCACAACACGTCGACGAACGTGCCGGAAGGTTCGCGCGCGATGGCCGGCATCGGCTGCCACTATATGACCGTGTGGATGGACCGCAGCACCAGCACCTTCAGCCAGATGGGCGGCGAAGGCGTTGCGTGGATCGGCCAGGCGCCGTTCACCAACGACAAGCACGTGTTCGCCAACCTCGGCGACGGCACCTACTTCCACTCGGGCCTGCTTGCGATTCGCGCGGCAATCGCGTCGAAGGCGAACATCACCTACAAGATTCTCTATAACGACGCGGTCGCGATGACGGGCGGCCAGCCGGTCGACGGCGTGCTGACCGTGCCGCAGATCACGCACCAACTCGCCGCCGAAGGCGCGACGAAGATCGTGATCGTCACCGACGAACCTGAGAAATACGCCGCGAACGTCGGTCTCGCGCCCGGCATCGACATTCACCATCGCGACAAGCTCGACGAAGTTCAGCGTCAGCTTCGCGAGATTGCCGGCACCACCATCCTGATCTATGACCAGACCTGCGCGACCGAGAAGCGTCGCCGCAGGAAACGCGGTACGTATCCGGATCCGGCGCGCCGTGTCGTGATCAACGAAGCCGTGTGCGAAGGTTGTGGCGATTGCTCGGTGAAGTCGAATTGCCTGTCCGTCGAGCCGCTCGATACCGAGTACGGCACCAAGCGCCAGATCAATCAGTCCACTTGCAACAAGGATTTCTCGTGCGTGAACGGGTTCTGTCCGAGCTTCGTATCCGTCGAAGGGGGGCAGTTGCGCAAGCCGAAGGCGGCTTCGGGTATCGTCGGTGACGCGATGCCGCCGTTGCCGGAACCTGAGTTGCCGTCGATCGCGCGTCCTTATGGGGTGCTGGTGACGGGCGTCGGCGGCACGGGCGTCGTGACGATCGGCGCATTGCTCGGGATGGCCGCGCATCTGGAAAACAAGGGCGTCACAGTACTCGACGTCACCGGCCTCGCGCAAAAGGGCGGCGCCGTGATGAGCCACGTGCAGATCGCCCAGAATCCGGGTGACATCCACGCGACCCGCATCGCAATGGGCGAAGCTAGTCTCGTGATCGGCTGCGACGCGATCGTCACCGCCAGCGACGAATGCGTCTCGCGCATGCAGGTGGGCCGCACACGCGTCGTGCTTAATAGTGCGCACACGCCGACCGCCGAACTCATCAAGAATCCGAACTGGCGCTTCCCCGGCAGCAGCACCGAAGCGGACGTGCGTGCCGGGGCGGGTGACGACAGCGTCGATATGGTCGACGCGAATCACTTCGCCGTCGCGCTGCTCGGCGATGCGATCTACACGAATCCGTTCGTGCTCGGCTACGCATGGCAACGAGGCTGGGTACCGCTGACCTATCAATCGCTGATGCGCGCGATCGAGCTGAACAACGTCCAGATCGAAAAGAACCGCGCAGCATTCGAATGGGGCCGCCGCGCTGCGCATGATCTGGCTGCGGTGCGCAAGCTCGCGCAGTCACAAGGACGCGGTGCCGCAGCGGAAACGGCGAGCAGCAAGATCATCTCGCTGCACACGCCGAAGGCGCTCGACGCGCTGATCGACAAGCGCGCCGACTACCTTGCAGCATGGCAGAACACTGCATACGCCGACCGTTATCGCGCGCTGGTGTCGCAAGTGCGCGTGGCGGAATCGGCGCTCGATTCAGTCGACGGCCAGTTGCCGTTGACCGAAGCAGTCGCAAGGAATCTGCACAAGCTGATGGCCTACAAGGACGAGTATGAAGTTGCACGACTCTACAGCGACCCCGCGTTCATCGAAAAACTGAAGGCGAATTTTGAAGGCGACTGGAAGCTGCACATCCACCTCGCGCCGCCGACGTTTTCGAAGAAAGACGCACAAGGTCATCTGGTGAAGAAGAAGTACGGACCTTGGGTGTTCAGCGCCATGCACGTGCTCGCAAAACTCAAGTTCCTGCGCGGGACCGCGCTCGACGTGTTCGGCAAGACGGAGGAGCGACGCACTGAGCGTGCGCTGATCGTGGAGTACGAGGCACTGGTGCGCGAACTGATCGGCGGCCTGACCGCGCAGAAGCGTGAACTGGCGGTCGAATTGGCGAATCTGCCGGACGGCATCCGCGGCTACGGGCACGTGAAGGAAAATAATCTGAAGGGTGTGCGGGTCAAGTGGAACGACTTGCTGACGCGCTGGCGCTCGCCCGAAACGGGAAAGGCGCAGCACGCCGCATGATCTTGCCGGCTTGATCGGCTAGCATTGGCCGGAAATGGAAAAGGCGGCTGTCCTCGCGGACAGTCGCCTTTTTTTTGCCTGTTTCGACACGTGATGCGTGTGTACAAGAACAAGCGGTACTGCTCCTTCCAACAACACAACAACAACCGACCAAAAACAAACAACTACCAAACAACAACTACAACTACGAACTACTACTTCTATTACCGACTGCTACTTCAACTATCAACTACTACTTCAACTGCCGACTGCTACTTCAACCACCAACTGCTACTTCAACCACCAACTACTACTTCAACCACCAACTACTACTTCAACCACCAACTGCTACTTCAACCACCGACTGCTACTTCAACCACCGACTGCTACTTCAACCACCAACTGCTACTTCAACCACCGACTGCTACTTCAACCACCAACTGCTACTTCAACCACCAACTGCTACTTCAACCACCAACTGCTACTTCAACCACCAACTGCTACTTCAACCACCAACTGCTACTTCAACCACCAACTACCACAACACACACTTACTACCGGTACTACAACCCATTGGTACTACTGTCTTCACCATCAGAACTACTGCTACTACGAACTTCCCAACACGAGAGGAAGCGCAGCGCCCGACGCGATGCAAGGATTGACCAGCCGACTGTTCCGTTGCCATCGCGATGTGCTGCGCTTCAGAAGTAACTTTACAAAAGTGTCACAACAAATCGAATAGGAGCATTCTTAAAGATCGCCTACCGATCTAAGAATTTCTCAGGCCAACGGCCACTAGAATAAGAACGCGAAAATAAAAAACGCCACGGAATCAACTTCCATGGCGTTCTCAGAGATTATCCGCGAATGCCGCAATGCGGCGCCGCTTCAACCATCAACCTATTCGCTTTACTCCGCGTTCACCCGCTTGCGTGCATTTGCCGACGCCACCGCCGTCATATTGATGATCCGGCGCACGGTCGCGGCCGGCGTCAGGATGTGCACCGGCTTTTCCGCGCCCAGCAGGAACGGGCCCACCGTCACGCCTTCGCCACCGATCATCTTCAGCAGGTTGTACGTGATATTCGCCGCTTCCACGTTCGGCATGATCAGCAGGTTCGCTTCACCGGTCAGTGTCGTGCCCGGGAACGCAGCCTTGCGGACGGTTTCCGACAATGCCGCGTCACCATGCATCTCACCGTCGATTTCGAGCGAAGGCGCACGCTCGGCGATCAACTTGCGAGCCGCGGCCATACGTTGCGACGACGAAGACGGCGCGCTGCCGAAATTCGAATTCGACAGCAACGCAACCTTCGGCGTGATACCGAACTTTTCGATTTCGCGCGAGGCCAGCATCGTCATGTCGGCGAGCTGTTCGGCGGTCGGCGTTTCGTTCACGTACGTATCGCAGATGAACAGATTGCGGCCGGGCAGCATCAGCAGGTTCATGGCAGCGAAGTTCTGCACGTTATCCGCCTTGCCCAGCACCTGCTCGATGAAATTCAGATGCGTGTGGTACTGGCCGATCATCCCGCAGATCATGCCGTCCGCTTCGCCGAGGCGCACGAGGATCGCGCCAATCAGCGTGTTGAACTTGCGCATCGCGGCCTTCGCGACATCCGGTGTCACGCCTTCGCGCGCGCCGAGTTCGTGGTATGCCTGCCAGCATTGCTGATAGCGCGGATCGTCTTCCGGATCGACAACTTCGAAGTCTTCACCACACTTCAGCTTCGAGCCCATCTTCTTCAGACGCATCTCGATCACCGACGGACGGCCGACCAGAATCGGCTTGGCGATCTTTTCCAGCAGCACGAATTGCGCGGCGCGCAGCACGCGCTCGTCTTCACCTTCGGCGAACACGATGCGCGCCGGCTCCGACTTCGCCGCAGCGAACACCGGACGCATCACCATGCCGGTGCGGTACACAGTCGTGCCGAGTTCTTCGCGGTACGCGTCCATGTCCTTGATCGGGCGGGTGGCCACGCCCGAGTCCATCGCGGCTTGCGCGACAGCTGGCGCGATCTTGATGATCAGGCGCGGATCGAACGGCTTCGGAATCAGGTATTCCGGGCCAAATTCGAGCGAGTGACCTTCATACGCCTTGGCGACTTCATCGCCCTGATCGGTTTCTTCGGCCAGTTCGGCGATCGCGCGCACGCACGCGAGCTTCATTTCTTCTGTGATCGTGGTCGCGCCGACATCCAGCGCGCCGCGGAAGATGAACGGGAAGCACAGCACGTTGTTGACCTGGTTCGGGTAGTCCGAACGGCCCGTTGCGATGATGCAGTCCGGGCGCACCTTCTTTGCTTCTTCCGGGCGGATTTCCGGTTCTGGATTCGCCAGTGCCAGAATCAACGGCTGCGTGCCCATTTCGACAACCATTTCCGGCTTCAGCACGCCGGCGCTCGAGCAGCCGAGGAACACGTCGGCGCCGCGGATCGCGTCAGCCAGCGTACGTGCTTCGGTGTTCGCCGCGTAACGTTCCTTCGACGGATCGAGATTGCCGCGGCCTTCATAGATCACGCCCTTCGAATCCGTGACAAGCACGTTCTTTTTCGACAGGCCCAGGTTCACCAGCAGATCCAGACACGCAATGGCAGCGGCTCCCGCGCCCGAACACACCAGCTTCACTTCGTCGAGCTTCTTGCCGACCACTTTCAGGCCGTTCAGGATCGCCGCCGAAGCGATGATCGCGGTACCGTGCTGATCGTCGTGGAAGACCGGAATCTTCATGCGCTCGCGCAGCTTCTTTTCGATGTAGAAGCACTCAGGCGCTTTGATATCTTCAAGGTTGATGCCGCCCAGCGTGGGCTCGAGCATCGCGATCGCTTCAACCAGCTTGTCCGGATCGGACTCGGAGAGTTCGATGTCGAACACGTCGATGCCGGCGAATTTCTTGAACAGGCAACCCTTGCCTTCCATCACCGGCTTCGCGGCGAGCGGGCCGATATTGCCGAGACCAAGCACGGCCGTACCGTTCGTGATCACGCCGACCAGGTTGCCGCGCGAGGTGTACTTCTGCGCATCGAGCGGGTCTTCGTAGATCGCCATACAGGCTGCGGCGACGCCCGGCGAGTACGCTAGCGACAAGTCGAGCTGGTTCGACAGCGGCTTGGTGGGCGTGACCGAAATCTTGCCTGGCTTCGGAAACTGGTGGTAGGCGAGAGCGCTTTGCTTAAGTTGTTCGTCCATTTTTTAGCCTGCGAGACGTAAGTAATTGGGCCCGGCACACCGCACCGTTGGCGGCGCTGCGCGTCTATCGAATGGATAATCGACTGCGGCGGTTTTCGCATGCGCCGGTTGGGCGCGGCGTCGAACCTCGGCGGAGGACAAGACGATGCGGAGTGCTACGCGGGTCGGTTAGTGTACACCCCGAATGAGTCGATGGACTGAGTGGTTAACACGGCTCGCCATCGGCGAAACAAGGGCCGGCAATGCTGCAGCGCCGCATCCAGTCGCCATTTTGCTGACGGCCGCGCGTAGGTCACACGCGCGTCATTCCAGCTCGGCGCCGCGTCGTTCGGGGATCAGCAAGAGTGTCGCGAAGATGTCGAGCAGATAGATCGACGCAAGCAAAGCGAGCGCGGCCCCGAACGAATAGCGTGCGGCCAATGCACCTACGACCACCGGCCCGAACCCGCCGACCGCCCGGCCGACGTTGAACAGTACGTTCTGCGCCGTGGCGCGTGCGTCGGTGGGATAAAGCTCGGAGATCAGCGCGCCATAGCCGCCGATCATCCCGTTGACGAACACGCCCATGGCCGCGCCGCCGATCAGCAACGCCATCGGCGTCGTTAAATGGGCGTAGACGAATACCATCACTACCGCGCCCAACTGGTAGAACAGGAACGTCGGCTTGCGGCCGAAACGATCGGCGGCCATGCCGAACAGCCAGATGCCGCACGCCATGCCGAGAACCGTCGCTGCGGTCCACACGCCGGACTTGGTCAGCGAATAGCCGAAAGTCTTCGACAAATAGCTCGGAAGCCAGATCATCAGACCGTAATAGCCGAAGTTCTGTACGGAACAGAGAATCGCGATGCCGATGCTGGCGCGCGTGGTGCGTCCATCGGCCACCAGCAATTTGAGCGGCAGCTTACGCATTCCACGTGCGACACGCTCGGTGAAAAGGGCGGGCTCCTCAACGCGGCGCCGCACGAAAAAAGACACCACGGCAGGCAGCAATCCAAGCGCGAACATGCCCCGCCAGCCAATCACCGGCAGCAGGAGCGGCGTCAGCAGTGCGGCCGCCAGCACCCCGAGTTGCCATCCCAGCCCGACATACGACGACACGCGCGCCCGCTGTGACGCCGGCCACGCCTCGGCCACCAGCGTCATGCCAATGCCGAACTCGCCACCCAGGCCAATGCCTGCAATGGTCCGATAGACCAGCAGGTCGGTATAACCCTGTGCCAGCGCGCACAGTCCGGTGAAGACAGCGAAGATCAAAATGGTCCACGTCAGCATTCGCACGCGGCCGAAATAGTCGCTCAACACGCCGAAAATCAGACCGCCCGCGACCGCACCAATCAGCGTCCACGTGACGAGCGAACCGGCCTGCGCGGAGCTCAGATGCAGGTCCAGTGCAATCACCGGCAGCATGAATCCGAGGATCAGCAGATCGAAGCCGTCCATCGCGTAACCGAGCACCGAGGCGATCAGCGCGCGGCCGGCATAGCCGCTCCTGGTAGGTTCACGGGTCTCGATGGCAGAAGAAGCGGCAGGCATTGAAAGCATTCCGTAGGACATGAAGGCGGCGGACATGCAAGGCCACCGAGGAAATTTGCGTGAGTGTAAAGGTGCCCCAAGCCGCTCACAAGCAAGCCATAAAGCAGGTCAAAAATCAGCCGGAGAAGCAGCAGCCATAGATCCCGGGACGAACCTCGTAGGCCCCGTTCAGCGCGGCCGTTATGGCCGTCATTCCGTACTGGCACGCACGACAGCCTCCTCGGGTGGGCCTATTTCGGGTAAAATGTCGGCCTACGCGCGTAGCAAAAACCGGCCTGCACTCCACTGACCGGCTGCGTATTCCGCCCATCATGGCGCGGCATACCCCGCTTGCTGCGCCACCGGGCTCCGCGCCCGCTTCTCCCCGCTCACACCCAAGGATCCGCCCATGACAGGCTTCGATCGCCAGACGATCTCCGACACCACCGCCAAGATGCTGCTGGAAGTACAAGCAGTGCACTTCAACGCGGAGAAACCGTACATTTTCACGTCCGGCTGGGCGAGCCCGGTTTACATCGACTGCCGCAAGCTGATCTCATATCCGCGCGTGCGCCGCGGCCTGATGGAAATGGCCGAAGCCACCATCCTGCGCGACGTCGGCTATGAGCAGATCGACGCGGTAGCCGGTGGCGAAACCGCCGGTATTCCTTTCGCAGCATGGCTCTCCGACCGCCTGATGGTGCCGATGCAATACGTGCGCAAGAAGCCGAAGGGTTTCGGCCGTAACGCTCAGATCGAAGGTCTGCTGACCGAAGGTCAGCGCGTGCTGCTGGTCGAAGACCTGACCACCGATAGCCGTAGCAAGATCAACTTCATCAACGCGCTGCGCACCGCCGGCGCGACGGTGAACCACTGCTTCGTGCTGTTCCACTACAACATCTTCAAGGAAAGCGTGTCAGTGCTGAAAGACATCAACGTCGATCTGCACGCGCTGGCCACGTGGTGGGACGTGCTGCGCGTCGCCAAGGTAAACAATTACTTCGACACCAAGACGCTCGACGAAGTGGAAAAATTCCTGCACGCGCCGGCTGAATGGTCTGCGGCACATGGCGGCGCCAACGCGACGCCGCAGTAAGCGCAGCCGCTCAATGCGGATGGAATAAGAAAGGCCGCCTGTCGATAAGACAGGCGGCCTTTTTCATTGAGCGTGTCCAGCCGGACGCAAGAACGGCAGCGGCTAGGATGCTCCACCGGTATCGCCGACCGAATGCGACGACAGATTCAGCAAGCCGTTGCTCTGCGCGTACTGGAACAACTCGGAATCGCGATCGATGCCGAGCTTTCGCATCGCCGTGTTCTTCTGCGTGCTGATCGTCTTGATGCTGCGATTGAGCTGCTCGGAGATCTCCTTGATGGTCATGCCCGAGACGAACAGGCGCACCACCTCGAGTTCGCGCCGCGACAGCATCACTTCTTCGTTCTTGCCGCCGGCATTCATGCGCAGCGTATCGAGCGATGCCTTGACGGACGGGCTCATGTATTCCAGGTTGCGGCTGACGTGCTGCACCGCGAGCCCGATGTGGCTCAGATCATCCGATTTGTTGACGACCGAGGTTACGCCGAGTTCGCTCAGGCGCTTAAGCAATGCCGCGTTCTCCAGCATCGTCAGCACGACGATGGGTAGGTCGGGAAAATTGCGACGCAGATAACCGATTAGCGGCAAACCGTCGCCATATTGGCCGCCCGGCATTGCCAGATCCGTGACAAGCACATCGCACGCAACGGTCTGCAACACCTTGACCAGTTCGGTTGACTGTCGCGCGCGCGCGACCACCTGCAGACCTGGAAACTTGAGCAAAGCTTGTTCGGCGCCGAACAGAATCACCGGATGGTCATCAGCGACCACGACCCTGACTGGATCTTGCATTGCCCTCCCCTCGACAGATAAACCTCTCTCCAAAACTTCTGACATGCCTTTCTATTCTTCGTACTTGAACTGATCGGGTACGCGGTCTGTATTCGCGCGGACAATTCCTCCGACTATAGCCGATTTCGCGTCCGCCAAGCCTGCTACCAGCAACAATGATCGTAGCAAAGCTAATGTTAGACTTGATTCGACCCTGGGGCACAAAATAGGGACAATAATCCTCGCGAGGACTACCGCCTCGCGCCCTGACAGGAGAACCGGCACATGCGCTCGCGTTGCCTGGTTGTTTCGCTTGCTTCGCTGTTCCGCCGTATGCCGTCCCTCACCTGCGCGATGCTGGGTCTCGCGCTATTGGTGGCGCATAGCCCTGGCGCACGCGCCGAAGGTACGTTCACGCTGACCAGCGCCAGCTTCCATGCGGGCGGTACTGTGGATGCGGCTCAGGTTTTCAATCAGGACGACTGCAAAGGCGGCAATCGCTCGCCGCAATTGACGTGGCACGACGCACCAGCCGGCACGCGCAGCTTCGCGGTGACGGTGTTCGATCCGGATGCGCCCGGCCGCGGCTGGTGGCACTGGGCCGTTGCGTCCATTCCGGCCACCGTCGACAGTTTGCCGGAAAACGCCAGCTCATCTGGCTTCCTGAAGAAACTCGGCGCGGTCGAAGCCCGCAACGACTTCGATATCGACGGCTACGGCGGCCCCTGCCCGCCGCCCGGCAAACCTCATCGCTACGTCATCACCGTTTATGCACTGAGCGCCACCGACCTGCGCCTCGCGCAGGGGCGCCCGGCGCTCATGTTCGATCACGAGATCGGCACCGCCACGCTCGGCAGTGCGCGGATGGTGGTCAACTACGGACGGTAGCGGCGCCCGTCAAAATCTGACTTGAGTTGCATCGGCTACGAGCCGAAACCCGGCTGGCACCGCGCCGGATCGACGTACCAATGCGCCCCCCTTGCATCGCATTGCCGCCGACGCGGAATTTCTGTCATCCGCGCACGCTAATGTGCAACAGAGCGGCATAGGCGATGCTTGTCGATGTCACACCGCTGCATGCGCGCACCGTTTCCCTGCTTACCCCTGCTTTTTCATCTTGCCGGAGAGTGCCATGTCGAAGATCGTCATCGTTTATCACAGTGGCTACGGCCACACGAAGAAAGTCGCCGAGGCCGTGCTGGCCGGCACGCTCGAGGCCGGTGCGGACGCGAAACTCATGCCGGTCGGTGAGATCGACGACGCGGCCTGGGCAGAACTGGCGGCCGCGGACGCCATCATCTTCGGCGCGCCGACCTACATGGGCGGGCCGTCCGCCGACTTCAAGAAATTCGCCGATGCAAGTTCGAAGCCGTGGTTCGGCCAAACGTGGAAGGACAAAATCGCGGCGGGCTTCACCAACTCGGCGACCATGAACGGCGACAAGTTCTCGACGATCCAGTACTTCGTCACGCTGGCGATGCAACACAGCATGATCTGGGCGGGCACCGGCATGATGCCGTCGAACACCAAGGCGGCGACCCGCAATGACCTGAACTACGTGGGCGGCTTTACCGGCTTGCTGGCGCAGTCCCCGGCGGATGCGTCGCCGGAAGAAGCGCCTCCCGCGGGCGATCTGGAAACCGCCCGGATGTTCGGCGCGCGCATTGCCGCCGTGACGGCGCGGTGGAACGCCGGGGTTCGATAACCCAGTGTCCGAAGGCTAGCGCGAGGAAGCCTCCGCCGTGTCGCGCGCGCTCGAGGCGGGCGCGACGCCCGCACCAGAATGCACGAGCAGCGGCCCCTGGCAAGCGCCGCCAATTTGCCTTGAATCCGCTTTCATCGGCGTGCATCTGTGGCGTATCCCGTCACGCCGATGTCACTTTCGGCGCGCATCGTCGTTTTTTCACCCCGTTTTACACACCCACCGCTATCAGGTCTTAAAATAGCGTTCCGGCGCGGTGTCGCGCCCCGTTTCCAGCAAGCCAGTGAGATCAAGATGAGCACGAAAGTTTTTGTCGACGGACAGGAAGGCACGACCGGCCTGAAGATTTTCGAATATCTGTCGCAACGCGCCGACGTGGAGATCCTGCGGATCGAAGAAGCGAAGCGCAAAGACCTCGAAGAGCGCCGTCGTCTCATCAATGCATCGGACGTCACCTTCCTGTGCCTGCCGGACGTCGCCTCGCGCGAGTCGGCCTCACTGGTCGAGAACGACCGCACTGTGCTGATCGATGCCAGCACCGCCTTCCGCACCTCGGCGGACTGGGCCTACGGCCTCCCCGAACTGACACGCTCGCAACGCGAGCGTCTGCGCACCGCGAAACGCATCGCCGTCCCGGGCTGCCATGCCTCGGCCTTCGTGCTGGCCATGCGCCCGCTCGTCGAAGCGGGCGTGGTGGCGCCGGAGTTCGCCGCACACGCCTACTCGATCACCGGATACAGCGGCGGCGGCAAGAAGATGATTGCCGACTACGAAGCCGGCGGCAATGACAAGCTCAAGAGCCCGCGCCCGTACGCGCTCGGCCTCACGCACAAGCATCTGCCGGAAATGGCGGCGCATACGGGCCTGAAGTCAGCGCCGGTATTCACGCCGATCGTCGGCGACTTCTATAAGGGTCTCGCGGTCACCACGTTCTTCTCGCCGAATCAGCTGGCCAAGAAGACCACGCCGCAAGACGTGCAGGCGCTGTTCGCCGAGTACTACGCGGGCGAAGCTTTCGTGCACACCGCACCGTTCGATGCTGAAGCGAACCTCGACGGCGGCTTCTTCGACGTACAGGCGAACAACGACACCAACCGTGTCGACCTGTTCGTGTTCGGCAACGAAGAGCGCTTCGTGACCGTCGCGCGCCTCGATAACCTGGGCAAGGGCGCATCGGGAGCAGCCATCCAGTGCATGAACCTCGCAATCGGCGCCGACGAAGAAGCCGGCTTGAAACGCTGAACAAGTCCGAGATACAGACGGCCATTCCCCGTCAATCTGCCGAAAAGCCGGTCTGCAAAGACCGGCTTTTTTGTTTAAAAACTCCCGCTATCGAAATTCCCTCCTCCGCAATTAATCAGTAGTAGCCCGCATTACTTAAAAAATAAAAATCGGACTGCTCATCAACTGCCGGTAATTCATTCCTGAAATTGACCCGCGCAGCATAGTTTCCCGCATAGGGAAACTCCGGATTTTTTCTCGAACGGTCGTTCGAAGATGATAGAGCCTTTTTGCTGGAACGCTTGCCTGGTAAGGGTGTGCGACGAAGCAACGGTGTCGCTGTCGATGTCAAAATTCCTTTTTTGTTTAAAAGGGTCGCCGGGCTCCACGCAGTGCGCGTCCTGCAAAAATTTCGCTGTTTGAATCGGTCTTTTTAGACGGCTCATTCAATTGACAGGCATTAAACGCGCAGCGAAATTAGTTCGCACAATTACAGGAAGGGAGACAGCAGTATGTCGCACGCCATTATTCGAGGCCTGGCGATGGCCATTGCCACGGCTCCATTGCTCGTCGCTTGCGGCGGCGGCAAGGCCAGTGATCCCGGCGCGATCAATGCACCGCAATGCTCCGGCTCGAGCTGCGGCGTGCAAGGTCCGCCGACTTCGGGAGCAGGTCCTGCCGCGTTGTGTCCCGCTACCGCGGACATCGTTAAAACGACGTATTTCGGTGGCGCGGGTAGTGGCGAAATCGTTCAGGTGAACATCGACGCAACTGCGATGACGTACACGCTGAAGTGGCTTGAGTCACCCATTCCGCTGCGCACTGGTCAGGTCACGCCGACGCGCGCGGGTACGCAGATCACCGGCGCGGTGATCCACCCGCCGACCGGCGCACTGCCGACCGCCGAACAGACGCGCTGCGCCTTCATTCTCGGCGCAGGCACAGGTACCGCGTCGGGAGACGGCCAACCCTACACCACGCCCGATTTCACCAACAATCCCAATCCGCCGATGATCCTCGTCGGCCAAGGCGTGGCCGGCGGTGGGATTCCAGGTGCGAACGTCGAGTACGACGGGCTGACGATTGCCCCGTTGCCCGGCCTGGAGAACATCGGCGCCGTTCCCGCGCGGCATTTCGATTTCTATCCGTTCCTCGGGTTCGCCACCACGACGACGGACATCACCAAGTTGCCTGGCACCTACAACGGCCTGCTCTACCATCTCGTGCCGTCGGGTTCTTATGCGGCAACCGCGACGAATACGGTTGAAACTTTCGACGCGAGCGGCAATTGCACCGGCTCGAATCCGGCCAACGCCGCGTTTCATCCGAGTGCAAGTGGCTGCCTGACGACCGGCACTGCCTGGACGCTCAACAGCAGCGGCTACTTCGACAGTCAAAACACCCCGCAGATCGGGACTCAACTGGTACTGCCTACCGGGACAAGCGGTTCCGTGGCTCCGGCGCACATGATCCTCGGTCAGATCAACGGCGCAACGGTGCCGCTCGTTGTCCGCACTGGCCTGGTGAATCTCGGCACGGCGCCGCTGCATCTCGATGCCAAGGTCGACGACGAATCCGGCATCGCCATGCTCGCCGCAGCTACGCCGCTCGTATCCGGCGGCTTCGACGGCGGCTATGTCGGCGCGGATTCGAACTTCAAATCCACCGCGACGTTGATTCAGGGGGGCGTAGGTACCTTCATCAACCCGTCGACCTCCGCGGCGGAAGACGGCTTCGGCCTGGGCTACGGTCTGCCAAGCCCCGGACTGGTCGGCGTCCAGCAAGCGAACGGGCAAGCCGGCTTCGCGATCGCCTCCGGCGGACTGTACGCGATCGAGATTCAGGGCACCGTTAATGGTGGCGTGGCGCCGACGTCGCAACTCAGCAGCACCGCCTCCAGCGCCCCCTACTTCGGCATCGGAGCGCAAATCAGCAAGTAAGGACCGAAGCATCGGCAGTTCGCAGTACGAGACATAAATAGAGCAAGAGGTGGCAGGACTGGGAGCCGGCCACACACAACGAGAAAATTCTGGAGGCGGTATGAAATGGAGATTCCTTTCGGTGCTCGCTCTTGCAGCACCGTTTCTGGGGGCATGCGGTGGCGGCGGCGGCAACGGCGATGGGCCGGTGACAGAAGTTCGCCTGTGTCCCTCGTCGCTCGACTACAACACGGTGTTCACGGGCGGCGGCGGTGACGGTGAACTGGTCAAGCTGCAGATGGACACGACCAAGATGACGTGGCAGATCAGCTATATCGAATCGCCGATTCCGGCGACCACCGGCACCGTCGCGCCGACGCGCGCCGGCCAGAGCGCAAGCGGCACGCTCACCCAGGAAACTCTGCTGCCGACGCAGAAGCTCAACCAGTGCGCCTTCCGCCTGAACGGCGCGAGCCTCGACCCGAACCGTCCGGCGCGGATTTTCGTCGGCGAAGGCGTGGCGGGCGGCACGATTCCGGGCGCGGAAATCTCTTTCGCCGGGATTCTCGGCGTAGGCGCGGTGCCCGATACCAAGTTCCCGTACTACCCGTTCATTGGTTTTTCGTCGATTGAAACGAACCTCGCGAACGTTGCCGGCACGTACAACCAGCTGGGCTATCACCAGGTTCCGTCGCAGAGCTTCGCGCCAGTCTCGGTCGATTCGAAGATCACGATCAACGCGGACGGCACGTGGACCGAGTGCGACAACTCCGGAGTCAACGCCGGCAAGTGCCAGCAGCCGGGTACGAACTTCGTATCGTCGAGTGACGGCAGCGGCGCCTTCGAAACCGACAAGTTCCTGGGCCAGGCCAAGCCGACGCTCGCCACGACGCCCAAGGCGCGCGGCTACATGATCGTCGGCAAGCTGCGTAACCAACTGGTGCCGATCCTGGTGCGGACCGGTGCGGCGAATTCGTCGGTGACCACGCCGGTGAATGGCGAACTCGGCCCGTATGCGGACGACGAATCGGGCATCTCGATCCTGTCGCCACAAACCTCGGTCGCGGTGAACTCGCAGAACGGTGAGTACATCGGCGTGGATAGCCAGTTCGACTATCGCACCACCGCGCTCGAAGGCACGCAGGCCACGCTGCTCGATCCGTTCAATGCATCGCAGGCCTCGCTCGCGACCGCGCTGAATCTGGACTTCACGCAGGCCGTGCCGGGTGTCGTGACGACCACGCAAGTGGGCGCCTCGACGGGCACCACGCCGACCGGAAAGATGATCTTCACGGGTGGTGTGTTCGGCTACCTCGATCTGACCAACGCGGCCTCGCCGTACTTCACGATCGGCGCCTTCGTCCAGTAATGGACGCAGCACGCGCCGCCGACACGCGGCAAGGCGTTCGCGTCCCGGCTGCTGCGCGCATCACGGCGCGGCAGCCGGCGTCCACCGAGTATCCAGCGCATCGGCCGGGCAGCCACGCCGCCGTCGCTCGCCGCGCGCGATGAACGCAACGCGCGCCCCAGGGAGGAACAACATGAAAAAGATCTTTTTCGCGATACTGGCGATCTGCCTGTCAGCCAGTGCGCACGCCCAACACGCAGGCGACAACGTCGCCGTGCTCGGCTGGTTCCACGTGATGCCGCAGGATTCGAGCACGCCGCTGACCACCAACGTGGCGCCGACACCGATCAATACGCCGCTGCGTCTGCCGAGTTCGTTCACGTCTAGCGGCACCGGGTTATCGACCAATACGGCCAATACCGTCGGCCTCGTATTCAGCCACTACCTCACCGATCACATCGCGGTGTCGACGGTGGCGGGCGTCCCGCCGGTCTTCAAGATCTACGGGCACGGCACCATCAAGCCACCGGGACCGGCAGGCGCGCTCGGTCAACAGGATCTGGGCGATCCGCAGGCCAATCCGATCGTAAAAAGCGTGCGCCAGTGGAGCCCGGCACTGCTGTTCCAGTACTACTTCAATGCGCCGACCGCGAAATTCAGGCCGTTCGTCGGAATCGGCGTGTCATATAACTGGTTCTCCGACGTTCAACTGAGTCAAAACTTTGTAACGTCGACGCAAAACAATCTCGGCGCGGTGCTGGCTGCGGGGGCCGGCAAGCCCGGGCAAACGCAGGTGTCGGCGAAGGCGTCGTCGTCCTGGCAGCCGGTGTTCAACGCGGGTCTCGCGTACAACATCACCGACCATTGGGGTCTCGTGGCATCGGTCACGTACATTCCGCTGAAGACCACCTCATCGGTCATCATCAAGGCGGCAGACGGAACGGAACTAGGCGTCTCAAAGGCCGAGCTCTCTGCCGATCCGATCATTTCGTTCCTGGCGGTTTCGTATAAGTTCTGATCGAGTTCTGAGTTCGACGGCAAACGCAACAAAGCCGACGGCCCTGTGAAGGGGCCAGCCGGCTTTGTTTTTTCTGGGGACGCAGGAAATTCAGGGATCGGGATAGGGGCAGGCCTCACGGCCCGACCCCTCCCACACCACCGTGCGTACGGGTCCGTACACGGCGGTTCGGATCGGTTGACCGGCTAGACATTCAACGATGGAAG
>NZ_CAJNAT010000052.1 GCF_905220705.1 Paraburkholderia domus | reverse complement strand
GAGGTTCACCTTCTCGTCGGCGTTGTGATAGCTGCGAAGGCAGTCAAACGCGCCGCTGGGGTCGGCGTCACGCGTCGCATTGTAATGCCATCGGGTTTCCACACAACCTGGGTCGAGTTCGGCCGAACGAATCGGACAGACATCGCTCGTACCGCCTCCGTCGCGACTCGGCAAGAGGGATAATCCGAGCAGAGCCGTTGCGGGAGTCACTCGAATATGATCCGGGGGAAGTAGAGGGAGACAATCCAGTTAGGCTGGTCGACGATCTCGCTGATGTGCAGGTCGGCGCAAACGCTGCATAGCAGGTAAGCATCGATTGCGCTGATGTGATGTTGTCGCGTCAAAATGTCGATCATTCCAGAGACGGCAGCCCGAGCACCTTCCGTCAGATCTGGACCAATGCCGGTGGTGGCCTCGTAGCCTTTCGTGTCGAGGTGACGGCTCACAGGGCCTGATGTGGTGAAGCGGGGAAACGTGAGGTTCGCCTTCTTGACCAGCTCGAATTTCGCGGCCAGTGCTACGGGGGAGCGTGCAAAAGTTGGGGAGGTGAATTTCGTCAGGCATCCCTTGCTTACGACATGACTGCACTGTGCGCTCGCCGGCGCCCGCCTGCCGACGTTTGCCCGATGCATTTCCCGTAACGCGAGTCGGCAATTTTGAGCGCCAGAATGCGATGGGACGAGAATTCCCCGTTCAGAACCGCGACTCTGACCTGTGCCATGCAGTGCGCCCCTTCGTCGGTCCAGCGCATCTGTCGCTTCTTGGCCATACGGTGGCTGACGACCTGGTTCACCGCGAACTCGGCAATGCTGCTGCTGATCGGGAGACCTTTGCGATGCCGGGCGCTGTAGTTGACCAACGTGTGCGCGTTGTTCCTCGGATAACTGGAGACGGTGTTCAGATTCCACCACAGCGTTTTGAATTCGTATCCCTCGCTCGCCAGCAGCCGACTGTCCAGTGCCTTGATCCGCTCCAAGGCCTGGCTGCCCTTGCCATGCCAGACCAACCACTTCGCGTGGGTGATTTCGGTCTCCACCGACTCCTGGTCCATCGAGTCGATCATCTTGCTGCCGAACACGGAACGCTGCGCCGCCTGGAACTTCATCGCGATGTGGAACCAGTCGAGGATCCGGCCGCGAGCCAGCTGACTGCCCTGTGCACATAGGCATAAAGTTTTGGAGGACCATCGGTGAACGTCGCCCGCCCGGCGACGATATTCACGTGGCGGCCAGGGCCACTCCCTGAGTCGCAATTACGCAACCACGCCGAGTCGACACTCACGGCCGCGACATGGCTGGATTCGCGAACCTGCACGTCCGCAACGGCTTGAAGTAGCTTCGCGATGTCACGTTCGATGTCAGCGTCGAGCTGTTTTCCAAGAGTGTGAATCCGATCCCTGGTGCCGCTGAACGAAATGCCCTTGTCCAGCGGGAGCACTTCCTTAAGCATGGCCGCGGCCTGCCGGTATGGCAGATGGACTGCCCACTTCGCGTGCAGATATTCCAGTTCCGGCGTGACGCGCGTGGTTAGGGTTTGGGACAAGGGATGCACCACACGCCGCGGCGTCCGCGCATTCCGCTGGCAAGCACACGACCAAAGCCGCGGACTCTTCACCATCACTTTGCCGTACACGGTGCGCAGCACCGTCGAGCGACTATCCTTATGACTCAAGGCCGCACCGCAGCTCCGACAATGGGTCTGGCCTGCGAGCCATGACTGCACCTGTTTCGAAATGAACTCGGCCTGCACCTTTGCAAGCAGCGACCGCCCTTCCGCGAGAGTCAGGCCCAGCTCGGCAAGACAGCAATCAGGACGCTCAATCACCGCCAGAACTCCGTCACCTTCCTCGACCGTATCATTGTCTCCGTCGGCCAACCTTGCTTCGATGATCAACCGCATGGCTTGCTCCCACCGTTGCGAGACTGATCAGCCTACTCCAGACGAAACCGATGCTGCTACCGGAAGCACAAGCAGCCCTCCTTGGGAGCCTCCCCAACTTTTGCACGCTCTCGACTTATGCGAATTGACGGTTTTATTTCGTTCGGACTGCAAGCAAAACTGTCACTACAACGGCGAATCGGTCCGATATTTCGAGGCTCCGTCGGTGACTTATTTAATGTGGCCTACGCCCGACGGCCCGGGGCCGGCATCGCCGCGATGCTCCTCGGCTGCAAGATTGCCGAGATGGTCATCGACCGCACTGCCTATCGTGGGATGGAATTGCGCGTCCCCGAGAAGGTCCGTCAATTCGAAGCGCGTGAGCTTGTCCCGCACAGGGTCCTTAAGCTCGGCGAAGTGCAACTCGATGCCACGCTTTCCCAACTCGCGGATCAACTCGCGAAGCATATCGGCCGATGTCACGTCCACGCTCGTCACCGGCTCTGCCGCCACGACCACTCTGCGCACGCGTGTCGGCGATTCCGCGATGGCCTGTGACAGACGCTCCTGAAACAGCTCGGCGTTGGCAAAGAAGAGCGGTGCATCCCAGCGGAACAGCACGAGACCGGGAATTTTTTCACCGTGTGGATAGCGCTCCAGGTCATGGTAGCCGCGCAAGCCGGGAACGCGCCCGAGAATCGCGAAATGTGGTCTCCAGCCATCCCACAGAAATTCAATGATCGCTATCGCCAGCGCAAGGCAGATACCGGGGATGGCGCCGAAGACAGCGACGCCTGACAGGCACGCGATGGATAGCCAGAATTCCCATTGCTGGATGCGGAAAATGCGCTTGAGGTCGTTGATCTCGAAGAGGCCGATGGCCGCGGCAATGACCACTGCTGCGAGCGCGCTGGTGGGCAGATAACGCAGCAGGTCCGGTGCCACCAGCAGCAGCGCCGCGACCGCCACGGCGCCTACGACGCCCGTCAACTGCGTCTTCGCGCCTGCGGCTTCCGCGACGGGGGTGCGGGAGGAGCTGCTGCTGATCGGGAAGCCGTGGAAGAGTCCCGCCGCAAGGTTGGCGACCCCCAGGCCGATCATCTCCTGGTTCGGATCGACCCGGCTGTTTGCGCGCGCAGCGAAGGTTCGCGACAGCACGCTGGTATCTGCGAAAGCGATGAGCGCGACCGCGCTGCCGCCGAGGACGATCTTGGCTAGGTCAGCGCCGCTTGCCCACGGCAGTGCGAACGCCGGTAGCCCCTGCGGAATCTTGCCGAGCACCTTGACGCCAAGACTGTCGAGGCCGAATACGCTGACACACAGCGTCGCCAGCACAACCGCGATAAGAATCCCCGGAAGCTTTTCGAAACGCTTCAGAAAGAGGATGAGTACGAGGCTTCCTGCGCCCACCGCGAAGCTGGTCCAGTTGGCCTTGCCCGCGGCTATAGCATGCGCAAGGCTGGTGAGATCCCGAAGCGGTCCTTGTTCCTCGATGGAGATGGCGAACAGCTTGGGCAACTGGCTGATCAGCACGGCGAGCGCAATGCCGTTCATGTAGCCGTAGCGGATCGGCTTGGACAGCAATTCCGTGATAAAGCCCAGACGTAAGATTCCCATCACGATGCAGACCACACCGGAGACGATGGCCATCATGCTGGCCACCGCGATCGCGCGAGAGGGATCGCCGGCGGCGACCTGCGCAACCACCGCCAATATGGGTGCGGCGAGCGCGGAGTCAGGCCCGAGCACCAATATTCGGCTGGGCCCGAATACCGCATAGGCGAGGAGCGGAACAATTGTCGCGTACAGGCCGCACACCCCCGGAACGCCCGACGCCTCCGCGTAAGCGATCCCGACCGGCACTAGCATCGTTGTCAGCACCAGCCCCGCGGCCAGATCCTTCGGCAGCCAGCTAGCCCGATACCCTTTGACGACCTGAATGCCGGGCAACGAGCGAACCCATCGTTGTGCGCGTCCTGCGTCGCGCTCCGAGTGGATGGGACTATCGGTTCGCATGATTCGTACCTCCAGACAATTGAGAGGCATGGATGGCGACAGTATGCTCTTTACCCTGCAGCCAGGATGGTACTTACTTGAACGGCGAGTTGAACCGACTCTGTGCCAGGCATCTTCCCGGACACCGTTATTCTTTGCCGGGTGTGTCCCGAAGGGAAATAGCTGACTGTACACCCCGAGGGGGCGGCCGTCAGCGCAAGGAGACGGCTGACTAGTTCCCTTTGAACGTGTCCGTTGAGCCAGGCAAGTGCCCTTCGGCTGCCTCGGCCGAGCATTCGCGGACAAGCCCATGCTCATGACCGTTGTACCTTGAGAGAGCTGCCGTTGGGGTCACGCCGGGTCGAAGGGCCGAAGTGAGTCGATTACCGCCGATTGCCTGGAGTGAGGAGAGCCGCGGCGGCTCAGTGCTCACCCGTTTTCCTGTCCAGCAACTGGTTGCGGGTTTCTGTTGATTACAATCGGAAGAACTGCGATGGCTGTTCGTGCGAAAGCAAAGCAAGGCACATCGCTGCAGAAAACGACAGATATTGCATATCGAATTCTACATAATCGTCAGGAATGCAAAAAAGAATGGGCGAACGCATGCATGGCGCGCTGCGCAATCAATGACGTTCCTGCCTGGCGATCACGACTTAGCGGTAGTGGCGCAGATTGATCATCGTGTAGGCCAGCGTCTTGAACGCGTAGTGCACCTCACTGACGCGTTCAAAGCGCAGCAGCAGGCGACGAAACTTGTCTTCCCAGGCGAACACGCGCTCAATGGTGCGGAAGCGCTCTTCGAAGATTGCCGGATTGAAGCGGCGCTTGCGACCGCACTTCGAGGTTTTGCGTGCACGCGGGTTCTCGGGAATGTTCGGAACCATGCCGCGATTGAAAATCGCCTTGCGGTTGTCCCTGCAGTCGTAGACGCCATCCAGACTGACGATGGTGCCTTGCAGATCCATGCCGATAGCGCGCGCCATCTGGCTGAGCCGGGGCAGCGCATCACGCAGCAGAGGCGATTCATTGCGGTTGCCAGCAGCGGTGACGAACGGCGCGATGACGTTGCAGTGGCGGTCGCACAAGGCCACCACCTTGTCTCCCTTGAGATGCTTGTGGCCGCTGTAGCCGAGGTTATCGCCGCTGTCGTCGTGCCATCGCCGTGAATCACCGTCAGATCAAGCAGTTGGTCGTCATGAAGGCTGCGAACCGAGCCGGCAAAAATGGCATCGATACAACCCACGGCCTGCCAGCGACGAAATGTCCGGTAGATCCGTGTGTAGTGAATCTCGGGCAGTCCTTGAGCATTCCTCTCGATCGGCAGCATCTTCCACTGGCATCCCATATAAAGCACCTGCAGGATGTAGTTAAAGATCCTGTGCAGCGACAGGGTCGGTGCAGGGCCGCGCCGGCCATGACCTTTGGCCAGATGCGGCAAGACAAACTGCTCGAACTGCGCTTCGCTAAATTTCGTTGGAATGGCCTGCCAGCATGGGTTTCCCGTCATTCACACGTCCGGAAATCTGGACTCTAACCTGACCGGGGCGGCCGCGCCGAAACCGACCCCGGCATGGCTTGCAGAAAAAAGGCGATGATCCCGAAAAACTAGCAACCAGTTGTCAGTAGCCCGCAGAAGCAGGGCGGTGTCGATTTCAGGCTCAGCTCCAGACCCGACACCGCCGTTATCCGCACGTGATGACGCGAAACGGCACCGTGATTTCGCGTACTCCGATCGCAGCTAACGATCCAAGCCGTTCAGCATTGCCGGTCTACGTGAAGCGCATCCGTTGCGCATGTCCACGCTGGAGCATCGGTGCATACGCGTGCAATTCGCTTGGCGCGATGTCGAAGGCCCGCCGGAATGCACGCGTAAAGGTCGACGCATCATTGAAACCCAAGCCGGAGGCAATGTCCTGGACCTCCATATGCGGAAAGCGCACCAGCTCATCGGCTGCCATGCGCAGCCTGCGGCTGCGGATATAGGAGGCCAGGCCGCCTTCATGCTCAAAAATCCGGTACACGCTGGCGCGCGAGAGATGCAGCGATGCCAACACGCTGTCAGCCGACAAATCCGGATCGTGCAGATGGGTCTCGACATGCCGCCGCACTTGTCCATAGACCGCTGCACGCACTGCCGCGCGGCCGTTGCCGGAAAGACCCGCCTCACGGCTGAACGCGGCGACGAGCAGCTCCACCGCGGTGAGAAAGGCGTGACGCGCTTCCTCCTTGGCCAGCCCGACGATTTGTCGATTGAGCGCTACCAGATGGTCGATCAGTAAGCGAGTCAACGGCGCGGTGGCGTGAATCCGGCGGCCATGCAGCGAGGCGGCATCAGGGAACGACTTTTCCACCAGGGCGCGCGGCACAAAAAGAAGCAACAACCGACCATGAAAACTCCGGATGGTGCACGGCTGATCCATGTCCAGCGCGAGGATACTTGGCACTTGCGGTATGTGTGATGCGTCGGGCGGTGTCTTGCCGCCCAGGAGCTGCCCAGGTGGCCCTTCAAGGAAGACGCTGAAAGTGAGGTCGCGAACGCTCTCGGTCGACACGCGACCCAACGACCGCACGGCCACGTTCGGCCCGGTGTGGAAGTCGAAGAAGCTCAGATTGTCGATCGTGTAACGGGACAGCGACGCATCGAACCTATCCTCAGCCTGCTTTGAGGAAGGCCGTATGTCGTAGACAGGACTCATGCGCTCCTGCCAGGCCAGGAAGCTTTGACGGGCGTCGCCTTGTACGCTGAAATTGCTGTGCACGATGCCGGGTGCGAGCCTCGGTGGCTCCGGCTGCAACAGCAAGCGGCCTGGCGGTATGGCAGTGGGTAGCGGGTCGTTGCTCGATGCAGTGCGCATTGCTGATTTTCGTCCAGTTCTGATCGGTCCGGTGCAGCTGGATTTTATGTTAAGCCACTAGCCCGCCTGAAGCGTGCCAGTGTGAAAACGATGACGAAAAGAGGTCTGACTACCTGTTTGAAATGCCTACGCTTACAAACCGGCCACAGCGGCGCGACCGCGCCGGCTTCTTTCTTCACCGTGACGAAGCTATGCGTGATTCGCTTATATACTGAGTCTGGTGCAATGTCGATTGCGGCTGTAGATAAGGAGTAACTTATGGACCTGACGCGACTCGCATTATCTCGCGCGATTAAGGTTTCTTCCGTCCCCGAGATACTTGCTTCACGCAGAATGAATGGTTAGTGGAGATATCCATGACCGGCATTGTCGACAGAAGGCGCCTCACTGATCGCACGACTGTTGCGATCCGCGACGTACTGTCCGGCAAACGGGGCGGGCTTCGCTCGGCGCTGCTGTTCGCGGGGCCCGCTGTGATCGCCTCGATTGCGTACATGGATCCGGGCAATATCGCGACCAATATCCAGGCAGGGTCACGGTTCGGTTATACCCTGCTGTGGGTCGTACTGTTGGCCAACCTGATCGCGATGCTGTTTCAGGCGCTTTCTGCGAAGCTCGGCATCGTCACAGGCCGCAATCTGGCCGAAGTGTGCCGGGAGCAGTTGCCGCGCAGAGCCGTCTACGTCATGTGGGGTGTTAGCGAGGTCGCCGCAATGGCGACTGACCTGGCAGAATTCCTGGGCGGGGCAATCGGCCTCGCACTACTGTTTAAAATGCCGTTGATGGCTGGCATGGCGGTTACCGCCGTGGTGACTTACGGCATCCTCGTCGTCGAAAAAGGGGGCTTCCGGCCCATTGAAATCATCATCGGTGCGCTCGTTGCCGTGATCGCCCTGTGCTATCTGATCGAGATGTTCATCGCACCGGTTTCGTGGGGGCAGGCCGGGCTGCACGCGATTCTGCCTTCAATACCGAATGGGGAGGCGCTGACCCTCTCCGTGGGCATTGTGGGCGCCACCGTTATGCCCCACGCGATCTATCTGCATTCCGGCCTCACACAGGGCCGGGCGCCGGCACGCGACGCAAGCGAGCACCGTGCCCTGCTGCGCTTCTCGAACCTGGAAGTTATCGTTGCGCTTTCCATCGCCGGCCTCGTGAACATGGCCATGGTCATGATGGCGAGTGCCGCATTCCATGCCGGCCACAGCGACGTCGCTGAAATCGAAACGGCCTACCATATCCTTACGCCGCTGCTCGGCGCCGGCGCAGCGGCCGTATTCCTCATCTCATTGATCAGTTCAGGCATTTCCAGCTCGGTTGTCGGCACGATGGCCGGCCAGATGATCATGCAGGGCTTCGTCGGCTTCCGGATTCCGATCTGGGCACGGCGCCTCGTGACCATGGTCCCGGCCTTCGTGGTGGTCGGCCTCGGGGTGAATGCGACCCAGGCGCTGGTGCTCAGTCAGGTCGTGCTTTCTTTCGCCTTGCCGATCCCGATGGTGGCCCTGGTTCTGTTCACACGCCGCAAGGACATCATGGGCGAGTTCGCCAACAGCCGGTTGGTGGACGTCGCAGCGATCGCCGGGACGGTGATCATCCTCGTACTCAATCTGGTTCTGCTGCTTCAGACCTTTGGCGTCAGTATCCCGCGACTGCCGGCAGGTTGAGTCGACGCGGTATGCCCTGTTTTGGCGTGTGCCTGTGTCCCCGTCGTTCTTTCATTGATCCTGCCCCGCAATTAAACAATGACAGCGGCTGCCCGCCATTCATCGATTCGCCGTTGCAGCAGGTGCAGGGCAATCACCGCAGAACCGCTGACCGTGCCAATGAGTGCTCGGTACGCAGAGTCGATCCGAAGGCTACACTGCCGTTGAGAAGGCAGGCTGCGGGCCACGGTGACCGAGGGAGACAATATGGACCTGTTCATGTCGATGGAAGCGTTCGTGCGGGCTGCGGAAGCGCAGAGCTTCGCCGGGGCGGCGCGCCAGCTAGGCGTCGCCAAATCGGTGGTGACCTCGCGCGTCAAGCAGCTCGAAGACCATTTCGGCGTGCCGCTTTTTCATCGGTCGACGCGTGCGGTGCGCCTGTCGGAACTCGGCGAAACGTACTACCGCGAGTGCGCCGAACTGGTCACCAAGGTCCAGGATCTGTCCGGCCGCTCGCGCGGCGATCCGCAAGCGCTCGCCGGGACCCTCAATATCCACGTGCTGCCGGGCTTCGCGCTGGGCCATTTTTCGCAAACGCTGATCGAATTCCGCGCTGCTTACCCACGCGTCGAATTCGTCGTGACCGTCAACGACCGGGTGATCGATCCGGTTCAGGAAGGCTTCGATCTGGCCTTGCAGATCTATCCGCCGGCGTCGAATCTGCTGGTGGAGCGGCGACTGTTTCCGGTGCGCGGCGTGCTGTGCGCAGCGCCCGGTTATCTTAAGGAAGAGCCGCTGATCGACACGCCGCTCGATCTGCTGCGACACGATTTCGCCCGTTACTCGTACTATCCATGGGGCGACAAGTGGCCGTTAATGCGCGGCAACGAATGCTTCGAAATCGCACTGAACCCGGTGCTCAAAACCAATAGCGTGCACCTGTTGCTGGAGTTCGCGCGGGCCGGTGCGGGTGTCGTCTATCTGCCGACCATGGTCGCCGCCGCCGACCTGCTGGAGCATCGCCTTGAACGGGTGCTTCCCGAGTACGCAGCGCCGCCGCTATGGCTGTCAGCTGTCTATCCCGCCTCGCACCGCTCGACCACCAAGGTCAAGGCTTTCGTTGACTTCCTGCGCGCCCGTTACCTGCGCGAGCCGCAATGGGACAAGGCGCTCGGCATTGCGCCGCCGGACGACGAGGCGAAGAGCGTCGGTGAAGAGCTGGCCGAAGACTGAAGGCCACTGGAGACCCGCCCGGGTTCTCCACCAGGTAATTTCCCTGGCACGATTTTGAAGTACCCATGGTTCTTGTTTTCCGACCCTCAGAACATTGCTGTTGCGCCCGCCGCCACTTAATCTTCGATCCATGCAACGCATTCGTGGATTCGTAGATAACTGGAGGAAGACATGCAACAGACCTGGTTCGGCAGCCTGGACAACTTTCGCAAGGGCTCCATCGAAATCATCAAGGGCAAACCGGAGCATTACGCGATGTCGAACGTGTTCGACGTAGCGAGCCGCGCCGCGCCCTACGAGAAAGTCGTCGTCGGCAAGAATCTCAAGTACGTGATCGAGACGCTGCGCGCGGAAGGCTCATCGCCGTGGTTCGCTGCTTCGCACGATGAGTTCGCGGTCGTCCTCGACGGCGAGATCGACGTCTATTTCATCAAGCCGTCGGATGGTCCGCTGGTCGATGCGCAAACCGAAGGTAGCGTGCGGCTGGAAGGCCAACCCTCAGGCCAGTCGATGGGCTATGTGCGGCTGCGTCGCGGCCACCAGGCGCTGCTGCCCGCCGGCGCGGCTTACCGCTTCGAAGCGGTGAAGAAGGGCGTGGTGCTCGTGCAGACGATCCTCGGGCGCTATTCGGTCGAGAAGTGGGCCGACATCTGCATCCACTGATTCCCTCTACACGATCGATCCTCTTCTGGAGCCCATCATGAACAAACCCAGCACACTGCAAAACGTCACCGCGAGCGAGGCCGACGCGGTGACCGGTTATCGCACGTTCCGCCTCGGTGATTTCGAATTCAGCCGCGACGCTTATTTCGCCACCGTCAAGTGGCCGGCCATAGGCCAGATCCGTTCACATCAGATGCACGCCGACGACTTTCTGCGCGCCATGATGCGAGATGTTGCGTGGGGCTTCTTCTACGGCTGGGTCAATTTCGACGAAGTGATCGGCACGCGCAATCACTACGGCAAGGTCGACATGTACGCCGGTGCGTACAACGCGAGCTTCAAGGAAGCGGGCGTCGATCACATGCAGCAGTTCGATACGCCGCTCATCATGGCGACCTTCAAGGCGATCCTGAACGACTGGGTCAACGAAGGCTTCGATCCGTTCGCCGCGCCTGAAGAAACCGGCTCCGCGTTCGGCACGAAACATGGCGACAACATCGCGGCCATCGAGCGCACGCGGATTGCCACCAAACGCATGTCGGGCCTCGAAGGCGATTCACCGTTGCGCGATGACCTGCCGGTCAACCGCCAGTTCGCCGACGTCGACCAGGACGAACCGGAGATTCACGCAGAGCCTGGCTTTGAGAACACATTACATGCGTTCAGCCTCTTCAAGTACCTGTCGCGCTCGGACGTGACGTGGAATCCGTCGGTCACCTCCGTGTGCCAGCAAAGCCTGTTCTGCCCGACCACCGAAGAGTTCGTTCTGCCGGTGTTTCATGGCAACGACCGCGTCGAGTGGTTCCTGCAACTGTCCGACCAGATCATCTGGGACGTCGGCGACAAGGACAGCGGCGAGCCGCGTGCCCGCATCACGATGAACGCGGGCGATATCGCCGCGATGCCGGCCGACATCCGTCACAAGGGCTACTCGCAGAAGCGTTCGATGCTGCTGGTGTGGGAGAACGCCACGCCTGATCTGCCGAAGCGCTACGAAAGCGGTGAACTGCCGCCGTATCCGATCCAGATCTAACTCTCCGGCAATTCCCTCCGATCGTCGATCGAACGGCGCCAGACCGCTGGCGTCGCGGGGGGATGTCACGTCCAAAGTTTTACTTGCATAGGACTGTCATGCAAACGCAACTCTTCATCGGCGGCCGCTTCGTGCCGGCTGCAAACGGCGAAACGCTCGCCTCCCTCAATCCGCACGACAACTCGGTGATTGCCGAAGTGGCGATGGCCGGACCTGCCGATGTCGATCGCGCCGTAGCGGCTGCGAAAGCGGCGTTTCCGAAGTGGAGCAATCTCGCCGCGATGGAGCGGGGGCGCTTGCTGCTCAAACTCGCCGATGCGATCGAAGCGAACGCCGACATGCTGGCGCGTCTCGAATCGCTCGACACGGGCCACCCGATTCGCGACACACGCAATCTCGATGTACCGCGCACCGCGGCCACGTTTCGCTATTTCGGCGGCATGGCCGACAAATTCGAGGGCTCGGTGATTCCAGTTGAGCAAGGCTTTCTGAACTACATGACACGCGAGCCGGTCGGCATCGTCGGTCAGGTGGTGCCGTGGAATTTTCCGCTGATGTTCACGAGCTGGAAGATGGCGCCTGCGCTCGCCGCAGGCAACTGCGTAATTATGAAACCCGCCGAACTTACGCCGCTGTCGAGTCTCGCTATTGCAGAACTGATGGCCGAAGTGGGGTTCCCGGAGGGTGTCGTCAATATTCTGCCAGGCTTGGGTCATGTGACCGGCCAGTACATTGCCGAGCATCCGGAGATCAGCAAGGTCGCCTTCACTGGTTCGACGGCCGTGGGCCGCAAGATCGTGCAGGCGTCGAGCGGCAATCTGAAGAAGGTGCAACTCGAACTTGGCGGCAAGGGCGCGAACATCGTGTTCGGCGACGCGAATATCGATGCTGTCGTGCAAGGCTCCGCGTTCGCGATTTTCCACAACCAGGGGCAGGCGTGCATCGCCGGCTCGCGGATGATCGTGCACGAATCGATCGCAGATGAAGTGCTCGAGAAGTTCACTGCGTTGAGCCGCACGATCCGGATCGGCAATCCGCTCGACCCGCTGACTGAAATGGGACCGCTGACATCGCGCCAGCATCGCGACCGCGTGCTGTCGTTCGTCGACGTCGCGCGCGAGCAAGGTGGTCGCGTGCTCGCGGGCGGCAAGGCGCCAGACGACGCAGCGCTGGCGAATGGCTGTTACGTCGAGCCGACCATCGTTGAAGCGAAGCCGGAGGACCGGGTATCGCAGGAAGAGGTGTTCGGGCCGTTCATGACCGTTACCCGATTCCGTACCGACGAAGAAGCGTTGGCGATTGCGAACGGCACCGAGTACGGTCTTGGCGCGGGTCTCTGGACCCGTGATCTCCAACGCGCGCATCTGGTGGCCCGCGAGATTCGCGCCGGCATGGTGTGGATCAACTGCTACAAGCGCGTGAGCCCCGCGTCGCCGTTCGGCGGTGTCGGCGCGAGCGGCTATGGCCGCGAGATGGGTTTCGAAGCGATGCGCGAATACACGCAGCCCAAGTCGGTCTGGGTCAACGTGGATGCGCAGATTCCGCC
This sequence comes from Paraburkholderia domus, assembly GCF_905220705.1. Taxonomy (GTDB): domain Bacteria; phylum Pseudomonadota; class Gammaproteobacteria; order Burkholderiales; family Burkholderiaceae; genus Paraburkholderia; species Paraburkholderia domus. Next base: position 17,838 of record NZ_CAJNAT010000052.1, on the reverse strand, counting down.
TTACTACCCGCGCTGAACCGCCATGGAACCGTTCATCTATAACGGCTTGCCGTCGCGTGTGATTTTCGGCGCGGGCAGTCTCGACCAGATCGACCGCGAGATCGGCTTGCTCGGCGCCACACGGGCGATCGTGCTGTCCACGCCGCAACAGCGAGCGCAGGCCGAAGCGTTGGCCGCAAGTCTTGGCTCGCGAGCCGCAGGCGTCTACGCCGAAGCGGTGATGCACGTGCCGGTCGAAACCGCTCGCGCGGCGCGTGACTTTGCTGCGAGCGTCGGTGCCGATTGTGCAATTGCAATAGGCGGCGGTTCGACGACCGGTCTCGGCAAGGCGATCGCGCTTGAAACCTCGCTGCCGATCATCGCGATTCCGACCACCTACGCGGGGTCCGAAATGACGCCGATCTACGGCCTCACCGAAGGCGGCGTCAAGAAGACCGGCCGCGATCTGCGCGTACTGCCGAAGACGGTGATTTACGACCCATCGTTGACTACGTCGCTGCCGCCCGCGTTGTCGCTCACGAGCGGCATCAACGCAATCGCGCACGCGGCGGAGGGGCTCTACGCGCAGGACGCGAATCCGATCATCGCGCTGATGGCGGAAGAGGGCATTCGCGCGCTTGGCCAGGGCTTGCCTCGCGTGATGCAACAGCCCGGCGATCTCGACGCGCGTGGTGACTGCCTCTACGGCGCATGGTTGTGCGGCGCGGTACTCGGCAGCGTCGGCATGGCGCTGCATCACAAGCTGTGTCACACGCTTGGCGGCACGTTCAATCTGCCGCACGCGGAGACACACACGATCGTGCTGCCCCATGTGCTCGCGTACAACCGCGATGCCGCACCCGAAGCGATGCGACGTATCGCGCGCGCGTTGCAAGCAGACGATGCCGCGCAGGGCGTGTTCGATCTCGCCCGTGATCACGGCGCGCCCACCGCACTGAAAGACATTGGTGTGAGCGCAACCGATCTCGACGTCGCGCTCGATCTCGCGTTGAAGAACCCGTACTGGAATCCGCGGCCGGTCGAGCGAACGCCGCTACGTGCGTTGCTGGAAGCTGCTTTCGAAGGCAGACGGCCGGATTAGCGCGAACGCCCCCACTCATACAAAAAATTCAGGAGACAACCATGGACGCACATTCCTTCGATGCGAAGCGCCGCCGCTTCGTCACACTCGCCGCAGGCGGGGCGCTCGCCGCGTCAACGTCGGCGTTCTCGCCGCTTGTCTTCGCCGCGGGACCGCGCACGCTGAAAATCGGCTATGTATCACCGCAAACCGGACCGCTCGCGCCGTTCGGCGAAGCCGACCGCTTCACGATCCAGCAGATGCAGACGGCGCTGAAAAACGGCATCGTGATCGGCGGAAAAACGTACCCGGTGTCGATTGTCGTCAAGGACAGCCAGTCGAATCCGAATCGAGCCGGCGAAGTCGCCAACGATCTGATCCTGAAGGACAAGGTCGACATCATGCTCGTATCCGGCACGCCCGAGACTGCGAATCCGGTCAGCGATGCCTGTGAGCTGAACGAAATGCCATGTGTGTCGACGGTGGTGCCGTGGCAGCCGTGGTTCTTCGGCAGAAAGGGCGACCCGAAGAAGGGTTTCCGCTTCACCTATCACTTCTTCTGGGGACTGGAGGATGTGATCGCCGTCTTCACGGGCATGTGGCAGTCGGTGCAGACTAATCACAGCGTCGGTGGCCTGTTTCCTAACGATGGCGACGGTAACGCATGGGGCGACGCAAAACTCGGCTTTCCGCCGGTGCTCGCCCAAAAGGGCTTCACGCTGAAGGACCCGGGTCGTTTCCAGAGCATGACGCAGGACTTCTCCGCGCAGATTTCGTCGTTCAAGCAGGCGAATGCGCAGATTGTCACCGGTGTCGTGATTCCGCCCGACGCGAAGAACTTCCTCGTTCAGGCGCGTCAACAGGGCTTGAAGCCCAAGGTCATTTCGATCGGCAAAGCGTTGCTGTTTCCCACTTCGATCGAAGCGCTCGGCGATCTCGGCGACGGACTCTCCACGGAGGTGTGGTGGTCGCCGTCTCATCCGTTCAAGTCGTCGTTGACGGGACAAAGCGCGCGGCAAGTCGCGGATGACTACGAGCGCGTCACGTCGAAGCAATGGACGCAGCCGATCGGCTTTGCGCATGCATTGTTCGAAATCGCCGTCGATTCGTTAAAGCGTGCGAAAGATGTCGACTCGAATGAAGCGATCCGCGACGCGGTGGCATCGACGAAACTCGATACGTTGGTCGGCCATGTCGCGTGGGGCAGCGGGCCGGTGAAGAATGTCGCGAAGACACCGCTGGTCGGCGGGCAGTGGCGCAGTGCACAAGGATCAGGGCAGAAGCATCGCTTCGATCTGGCGATCGTCAATAACCAGCTCGCGCCGAGCGTGCCGCTGTCCGGCCCGCTCAAGTTGATCGCGTGAATGCATAGCGGAGAGCGGCGATGAACCCAGTGCTCAGACTCACCCGTGTCTCGAAGCGTTATGGCGCGTTGCAGGTGACCGACGATATCAGCTTCGCGGTCGAACGCGGCGAGACATACGGCATCCTCGGCCCGAACGGCGCCGGCAAAACCACGCTGTTCAACCTCGTCAGCGGCGACGTGCGGCCCGATCAGGGCAGCGTCGAATTCGACGGCGCGGACGTGAACCACTTGCCGCCGCATCGGCGTTGTGCGGCGGGAATCGGCCGCTCGTACCAGGTGCCGCGGCCGTTCGGGGGCATGACGGTATTCGAGAACCTGCTGGTCGGCGCGACCTTCGGCGGCGAACTGGCCGAGCATGCCGCGTACGACGTCTGCATCGATGTGCTCGAACGCACCGGTCTCAAAGCGCGCGCCAACCAGTTGGCCGGCACGCTGGGGCTGCTGGACCGCAAGCGTCTCGAACTGGCGCGCGCGTTGGCCACACAGCCGCAACTGCTGCTGCTCGACGAGATCGCCGGCGGCCTGACCGAACCCGAAACGCACGAACTCGTCGATGAGATTCGCAGGGTCAAGGAGCGCGGTGTGACGATCGTGTGGATCGAACACGTCGTGCATGCGCTGCTCGCGGTGGCCGACCGGCTGCTCGTCATCAACTTCGGTAAGCGTCTTGCTGAAGGCCTGCCTGCCGCCGTGATGGACGACCCGGAAGTGCGGCGCGTGTACCTTGGACTGGAGGCGTGATCATGTCGGCACTACTGGAGACACACGCGCTCAGCGCGTTTTACGGCGACTTCCAGGCGCTGTTCGGCATCGACGTGACGGTCGCGCCCGGCGAGGTGATCGCGTTGATCGGTTCGAACGGCGCGGGCAAGTCGACCTTTCTGAAATCGGTAGCGGGCCTGCTGCGCCCGCGTGCCGCCAGCCAGATCCTGTATCGCGGCGAGCCGATCGGCGGCGCGGCTGCGGCGAGCATCGTCGGGAAGGGCATTGCGCTGGTGCCGGAAGGGCGGCGTCTGTTCGCGAGCTTGTCCGTCGAAGAAAACCTGCTGCTCGGCGCCTTTTGCAAACGGCCGGGGCGCTGGAATCTGCAAAGCGTCTATGCGCTGTTTCCGGCATTGCGGGAGCGGCGTCATCACGCAGCTACTGCGTTGTCCGGCGGCCAGCAGCAGATGGTCGCGATTGGTCGCGCGCTGATGAGCAACCCCGATCTGCTGATGTGCGATGAACTTTCGCTGGGCCTTGCGCCAGTGATCGTACGTGAGATCTATGCGGCGTTGCCCGAGATTGTCGCGGACGGCATGAGCGCGATCGTCGTCGAGCAGGACGTGCAACTGGCGCGCCGCGTGTCGTCGCGTTTCTATTGCTTCCAGGAAGGGCGCGTGTCGCTGGCGGGTGTATCGGCCGACGTGTCGGACGAGGCGATCACGCAAGCGTATTTTGGAGTAGTCGCATGAATACGTTAATCAATATCGTCGTACAGGGCGTGCTGCTCGGCGCGCTGTATGGGCTCTTCGCCATGGGTCAGTCGCTGGTGTTCGGCGTCATGCGGCTCACCAACACCGCGCACGGCGATTTCATCGTGTTGCTGGTATTCGTGCTGTTCGCCCTGACGAACTACGCGCATCTGCCGCTCGCCGTATCGCTGGTGTTGTTGCTCGTGATCGCATTCGGCGCGGGTTATGGGGTCCAGTACGCGATTCTCAACCGGGTCAGCAGCCGCGATCCCTTGCCGTCGCTGATCGTTACGTTCGGCTTGTCGATCGTGATTCAGAACGTGCTGCAACAGGTGTTCTCCGCCGATCCTCGTTCGGTCGCAACGGGCAGTTTCGAGTCGCAGAGCATCACGCTCACGGGCGGCATCACGCTGGGCTATCTGCCGCTCATCACGCTGGTGGCGACCGTTGCGCTCGCCGTCGCGATGCAGTGGCTATTTGGCCGCACACCGCTTGGCCGCGCGTTTCGCGCGACCTCTGACGACCGCGAAATCGTGCAACTGATGGGTGTCTCGTATCGCCGTACCTATGCGCTGGCCATGGGCATCGCGTTCGTGCTGATCGCGGTCGCCGCTGCGCTGTATTCGATGCGCACCGCGGTTTCGCCGACCGATGGCCCGGCCTTGCTGCTGTATGCGTTTGAAGCGGTAATCATCGGCGGGATGGGGTCGTTCTGGGGCACTTTCGTCGGCGGCATGGTGCTGGGTATCGCGCAGCAGCTTGGTTTTTACTTCGATCCCGGCTGGGGTATCTGGCTTGGCCACGTGGTGTTTCTTGGCGTGCTGGTGGCCCGGCCGCAGGGCTTACTGCCCAAAACCGCATAGAGGCTCGACATGACGATGCATATGAACAGCCCCACAGGGGGCTTCGAAGTGCGGCGCGCGACCCGTGCGAGCCGCGTGGCGGTGATCGTGCTGCTGATCCTCGCGCTGGCGGTGGCGAGCGCGCCCTGGTGGGCCGGACGCGACGCGATGCGCGATTTCGTGCAGCTCGCGTCGTACCTGGTGTTCGCGTTGATGTGGAACCTGCTGGCGGGCTATGGCGGGATGGTGTCGATCGGCCAGCAGGCGTTCTTCGGAATCGGCGGCTACGGGATGCTGATTCTCGCGAACTATTGCGGCATCTCGCCGTTCGTTGCAGTGCCGATTGCGGCGGCGATAGCCACGGCCGTGGCGATTCCCGTATCGCTGGTGGCGTTCCGGCTGGAAGGCGGCTACTTCGCCATCGGCACCTGGGTGATTGCGGAAGTGTTCCGGCTGACGGTAGCAAACGTGTCGGCGCTCGGTGGCGGCTCCGGCACGAGTCTCACCGCGCTGCAGGACGTGCCGCGTGCGTTGCGCGAATCGCTGACGCTCTGGCTCGCGCTCGCTATCGTCGCGGCGGCGATCGGGCTGCTGTATCTGTTCCTGCGCTCCAAAGCCGGTCTCGCACTGACCGCGATGCGCGACAACGCCGTGGCGGCCAGCAGCCAGGGTGTCGATGTGAAGCGTGCGCGGCTGCTCGTCTATCTGGTGTCCGCGTGCGGCACGGCCTTGGCCGGCGGGCTGTATTTCGTCGGCAACCTGCGGATTTCGCCGGACGCGGCGTTCTCGGTGAACTGGACCGCGTTCGGTATTTTTATCGTGATGATCGGCGGTCTCGGTACGCTTGAAGGGCCGATTGTCGGCGCGCTGATCTTCTTCCTGCTGAACCAGTTCCTGTCCGATTTCGGCACCTGGTATCTGATCGGACTGGGTGCGCTGGCGATCGTGGTGACGATGTTCTTCCCGCAAGGACTGTGGGGCTTCGTGTCACGCCGCTACGGCCTGCAATTGTTCCCCGTGGGCCGGCGCGTCGTGTTTGCCGACGCCGACCCTTCACAACACGCATCGCAGCACGACGCGCCGACCGATTCAGTCGATGCGGCTTCTGCTCCCCACCGCGCATGAGGTCGACCATGAACGACGAAACTATCCACCCACTGACGCAGAACGTACTCCGAACTTTCGCCGGCTGCACCGACCCACGTCTTAAGCAGATCATGACTGCGCTGGTCAAACATCTGCATGCCTTTGCCAGCGAGGTCGAACTGACCGGTGACGAATGGCGCCGCGGTATCGAGTTCCTGACCGCGACCGGCAACAAATGCAGCGGCATCCGCCAGGAGTTCATTCTGCTGTCGGACACGCTAGGGCTGTCGATCATGGTCGATGCGATCAACCATGGGCGCGGGGGCGATACCACCGAGAGCAGCCTGCTCGGCCCGTTCTATCGCGAAGGCGCAAAGGATGAAGCTTTCGGCGCCAACATCGCGCGCACCGAAGGCGAGCCGACGCTGATTCACGGCCGGCTCGTCGACGAGCACGGCGCGCCGGTGGCCGGCGCCCTGATCGAGGTATGGGAAACGGCGAACAACGGCATGTACGAAGGCCAGGACCCCGATCAACCCGAGAGCAATCTGCGCGGCAAATTCCGTTCGGGGCCGAACGGCGAGTACGCGTTCAAAACCATCAAACCGACCAGCTATCCGATTCCGACCGACGGCCCGGTCGGACAGATGCTGATGGCGACCGGACGCCATCCGATGCGGCCCGCGCATGTCCACTTTCTGATCGAGGCGCCTGGCTACGCGACGCTCACGACCGCGCTGTATTCCGCCGGTGACCCGTATGTCGAATCTGACGCGGTGTTCGGTGCGAAGCCGTCGCTCGTCATTGATTACGTGCTGAACGATAGCGCGCAAGCCGCGAAGGAGTGGAAGTTGCCGAGCCCGTTCTTCGAAGTCCAGCGCGATTTCGTGCTGAGTCAAGCACGCGCGTGAGGAGGCCACGTCATGAACGCGGCAAGTCCCGAGCCTCGAGCCGGCTTTCTGTGCACGCTCGACGATATTCCCGATGGCGGCGCGCTGGAGATTGCCGCTGAGCAAGCCGGCGCACCGGGCACCGTCGTTTTGCGCCGCGGCGACGACGCGTGGGCCTATCGCAACGTGTGCCCGCACTTTTCAATTCCACTGAACTACGAGCCGAACACGTTCTGGGCCTACGACGCCGAATTGCTGATGTGCGCGCATCACAGCGCGATGTTCCGGTTCGAAGACGGCGTGTGCATCGACGGCCCATGCCAGGGCGCCGCACTTACGCGCGTTGCCATTCGTATCGAACAGCGAAACCTATTCAACAATGACTGAAGGAGACCGGCATGAAGAAGACGAAATCGAAACGCTTTTCGATAGCAGGCTGCACGGTCGCGTTGATGGCGCCGGGCTTGGCAGGCGCGCAAAGCAGCGTGACACTGCAAGGCGTGATCGATGCGGGTGTCACGTATGTCAACAACCAGCATGGGGGCGCCGCGACACTGTTCGACAGCGGCGTGTTGTCGCCGGATTTGCTGACCTTCAAAGGCAGCGAAGATCTGGGCGGCGGCAATAAGGCGATCTTCGAACTCACGTCGCAGTTCGATCTGGGCAGTGGCGCGACGATTCCGGGCGCGGGGCAGCTTTTCAACCGCACAGCCCTGGTCGGGCTGACCAATGACCGCTTCGGCTCGCTGACGTTCGGCAACCAGTACGACTTTATGTTCGAGACGCTGACGCTCGGACTGTATGACGGCGCGTTCCTGTTCGGCGGGATCTACGATTTTCGCCAGGGGCCGTTTACTGCGCTGGGCGTGCCGAATAATCCGACTGGCTCGTTCGATTTCGACCGGATGGCGGGCGCGACGCGTGTGCCGAACTCAGTCAAGTATCGCAGTCCGGATATCTCGGGTTTCACTTTCGGTGCGCTTTACGGTTTTGGTGGTGTGCCAGGTTCGTTCTCCGAAGACTCGACGATGAGTTTTGGCGCGAACTATGCGAACGGCCCTCTGGGTGTGGGAGCGGCGTACGTCGAAGTGAAGTATCCGCAATTGGGCAACGGTCACGACGGTATCCGTAACTTCGGCGTGGGCGCGCACTATAACTTCGGCAGCGTGCTGGCAATGCTGCTGTACACGAACACGAAAAATACCGCGAGCGGCGCGAAGATCGATGTCTACAAGGGCGGCGCGGCGTGGACGATCTCCGGGGCCTGGACCCTCGGGCTCGACTATGCATACATGAAAGGCAACGACGTGCTGCTGGACAACAAGGCGCAGCAAATCACCACGGCGTTGCAATACAGCTTCTCGAAGCGCACCACCGGTTACGTTGAAGCGATTTATCAGCGTGCGGGCGGCGACGCGGCAGTGACGCAAGCGTGGATCAACGGCTTGTTACAACCGGACGGCGCGGCGAGCAACCGGTCGCAGACGCTCGCGCGCATCGGCTTGCGCACCAGCTTCTGAGGCCGGGAATGCCAGTGACGACGGGGACGAACGGCCACACCCTTTTCAACGGTCTTTGTCGTCCTTTTTGGCGCTGCGCGGGGCGCGTGCGGCACGCGGTTTCTTCTTGAGGTCGGGAGAAGAGGCCCATTGGCTGTCGTCAAGCAGACGGTCGAACAAACGCCCACGCTCTCGTTCGGAAAGCGGGCAGAGTCCAAGCAAGGCGGTAAATACAAGGCCTCTGGCTGCTGCCCAGCGCAACAGGGCGAGATCCGGGTCGGCGGCCTCGGCCTTGATGTGTTTGACCTTTACCGTGCTGGCTTCGAGGGTAGAGGACAGAAGCGTGGGATCCTCAACGAGCGCGGCGAGGACCGCGACGCCGCCTGGCTGGGGCGATCTGGTCGCTTCGCGCATGGTCGCGATTTCCGCCGCCAGATTGGGTTCGGAGGTTGTTTCGCCGATTTTGGCCAGGTAGTTCTTCGAGAAGCTCTGGAAGCGTTCGATGTCGTGCTCGAGCAGCGCTTTCAGCACCTCTGTTTTCGTGCGGAACTGATGCATCAGTCCACCCTTGCTGATACCGCTTTCTCGTGCGATCGCATCGAACGTGAGCTGCCCCGGACCATCACGAGAAATGATCGTCAGGGCCGCCTGAAGCGCCGCCTGGCGGGAGCGTTCCGAACGAGTGGGATTATCCATAATGTCTCTAGAGAGTGGGTGCGAGTTTCTGCAGCCGGAAAATGTACCGTGAGCGACGGTTGTTACTCAAGCAAAATCGCCTGGCGATGTTTGCCGAGCTTGCCAAAGTTGCTTTCAGAACAACTGCTTCTGCCCGGACACCAAAGTCGTAAAGTCGTCGCGCAATAACGGCAGGATTGCATCGGCGACCGGCTGCAACTGCCGTGTCAGATAGTGTTCGTAGTCGATCGCCGAGCGTAACGTCTCGAGCGGCTCCGGACCGGCGGTCGTCATCACGTAGCTGATCCAGCCGCCGTTCTGGTATTGCAACGGGCGTCCCTGTTGCCGGTTGAACTCGTCGGCCACACGCGCCGCGCGCACATGCGGCGGCACGTTGCGCTCGTATTCGCCGAGCGGCCTGCGCAGCCGCTTGCGATACACGAGCTGTTCGTCCAGTTTCCCTTCGAGCGTATCGCGCACATAGTCGCGTACATAATCCTGATACGGCTGTTGCCTGAATATTCGCCCGTAAAGCGCCTGCTGAAACTGCTGGGCGAGCGGCGTCCAATCGGTCCGTACCGTTTCGAGCCCTTTGTAGACGATGTCCTCGCTGCCGTCCGGTAGAACGGTCAATCCTGCGTACCGTTTCTTGCTGCCTTCCTCGGCGCCGCGAATCGTCGGCATGAAAAAGCGCTTGTAGTGCCGCTCGAATTGCAGTTCGAGCGCACTGTCGAGCCCGAAACGCGCCTGCAGATTCTGCCGCCACCGCGCGTTGATATGCTCGACGAGCGCGCGGCCGATGCGGCTCGCGTCTTCCTCGTTATGCGCGTGCTTCAGCCACACGAAAGTCGAATCCGTATCGCCGTAAATGACTTCATAGCCTTGCGCCTCTATCAGCTCGCGCGTGGTGTGCATGATTTCATGGCCGCGCATGGTGATCGACGACGCGAGACGCGGGTCGAAGAAGCGGCAGACTGTGGATCCGAGTACGCCATAGAAGGCGTTCATGATGATCTTCAACGCCTGAGAAAGCGGCTTGTTGTGCTCGCGTTTGGCTGTTTCGCGCGCCTGCCACACCTGGCCGACGATCGACGGCAGGCAATGGCGGGTGCGCGAGAAGCGTGCACCGAGAAAGCCCGGCACCGATTTATCGTCGCCGGGATTCAGCATGCCTTCCACGAGACCCACCGGGTCGATCAGAAACGTGCGGATGATCGACGGATACAGGCTCTTGTAGTCGAGCACCAGCACGGAATCGTAGAGGCCTGGCCGTGAGTCCATCACAAAACCACCGGGGCTCGCGGCGCCGGGTACGTCACCGAGATTCGGCGCGACGTAGCCTTGCCGATGCATCCGCGGCATATACAGATGCGTAAACGCCGCGACCGATCCGCCGCTTCGATCAGCAGGCAAGCCGGTGACCGTCGCGCGCTCCAACAGAAACGGCAGCAACTCGGTCTTTGCAAAGATGCGCGTGACCAGCTCGCAATCTTTCAGGTTGTACTGCGCCAGGGCGGGCTTGTCCTCATCAAAGCGACGCTGGATTTCATCCATGCGCTGGTACGGATTGTCGATCGACTTGCCTTCGCCCAACACGGAACGCGCCACATACTCGAGGCTGAACGAGGGGAAACTCCACGTTGCGGAGCGCAACGCTTCGATACCGTCGATGATCAATCGTCCCGCGGCACCCGCGAAGAAATGGTTCTGTTTGTGACCGTGCTCGCGCCATTCCATTACCGTGCCGCCGCGGCCAAGTCGCAGCGGCACGCGATATTGTTCGGCGTGCTGTTGCAGCACACGCAGATCGAACTGCACGAGGTTCCAGCCGATGATCGCGTCGGGGTCGTGCCGCTCCAGCCACATGTTCAGTTTTTCGAGCAACTGTGCGCGGGTCTCGCAGTATTCGAGGTCGAAGTCGACACCGCTGGCGTCGCCGTTCGGTGGTCCCAGCATATAGACCTGACGCTGCCCGCAACCTTCGAGCGCGATGGAATAGAGCTCGGCGTGCGCGCTGGTTTCGATATCGAGCGACACCAGTTTTAACGGCGGACGGTAGTTCGTAGCCGGCTTCAATTCGCCGTTCAGAAGCGGGCCGCCATGCTGTGCAGCACCGCCGAACCATACCGGCGCGGTGATGAACCGCTCCATCATGTAGCGTTCGGGCGGGAAAATGTCGGCCTCGTAGACATCGACGCCGCCTTGCTTCAGACGTTTCTCGAAGCCGGTCAATTGCCGGTACTGCTGGCAGTAAAGCCCCATCACCGGCCGATGGTGGAAGTCGCACAGTTCGAGCGGGCGCAGATCGAGCGGCGCTTCGCGACGCAGGATCGTTTCGGCGCGCTCGCGGTGTTCGGCCGGAATGAATGCCACCGAAGGCTGAGGGCGCAGGCGGATGTGACGGGGCCCGCCGTCTGTTGCCAGCCAGAAATCCACTTCCGTGCCGGCGGGCGTATCCCGCCAATGTCGGGTCAAAATGAAACCCTGTTCAAGCTCAGTCAAACTTCCACCTCTAATCGGGCGTCATCGCCAAGCCTGATTTTACCGTTATGCGCTTTGGGCCGCGCCTCTCGCCTTTTTTCGCGGCAGCGATGCGTGTTGGGTTCGCTCGCATGGCGCGCCTGGATGCAGCCGCGCCGCGTAGTCTGTATGATCGTTTTGCAGCGATTCCTTCGGCGCGGAGCATGCGCCGGTCAAGTCTACTAAGAACGGAGTGAACCAGATGACGTTGAGCAAACTTGTTGTTGTGGTCGCGGTAGCTGCAACCAGCTTTGGCGCGCAGGCGCAAGTCGCCGGCACGCAACCTTTGAGCGTCACCGTCGAGCAGTCGAACGCGCTGCTGAGCGGCTGGAGTGTGAAGAAGAGCATTCTCGGCAAGGCCGTGTACAACGACCAGAACGAGAAAATCGGTTCGATCCGCGATCTGGTGGTTGCTCCCGATGGCTCGCTCTCCGCTGCCATCGTCTCCGCCGGCGGATTTCTGGGCGTGGCATCGCATGACGTAGCGGTGCCTGTCGCTGCGCTCGATATTCGTTCGGGGAATTTCTATCTGGCCGGTGCGACCAAGGATGCCTTGAAGGCGACGCCCGAGTTTCAGTACAACAAGGTTCAGGCGCCGCCGAAGCCTAAAAAGCTGACCGGCCAGTAATGCGCGGAGCCGGCAGAGCCTCGGGCTCTGCCGGCTGAATCACGCTTCCAACGCCAGCGTGGCGAACGTGCCCAGCCAGTGTTCGCCCATGTAGTCGCCGGCCACGTGCGGCAGCGCGCTCTGAAGATGACGTTCTGCCGAATCGAACAAGACTGTCCGGCGCACATCGCCGGCGGGCAGCGCGCGCGCCAGCGACCGCTGGCACCATGCGCGGCTCAGATTCAGGCCATCCAGGTGGGCGATCTTGCCGTCGGTGCGATCGGTCACGGTAACGGGTTCGAACAGCGTGGCGGGTTTCTTCGCGCCGAGATCCGGCAGAAAGCGCCTGAACCATTCGACGAATTGCGCGGGCGGCAAAATGCGCCGCATCAACTCCGCTTCCATCAGTGAAGGCGACAAAAACTCGTCGCCGGCGGGTTCCCATGCCTGGCAAGCGACATCGTTCAGAAACCAGCGCTCGGCCGTATTCATCACTAGCGCCTCAAGCGATTCACGCGAAGTTTGCCGCGCGAAATCGAGCGTGAGCGCAAGCGCAAATGCCATGTTGAAGTGCGTACCGACGCGCAACGGGTAGGTCGCTTTCGGCAGAAATTCCTCGAAGCGCTCGACAAAGGTCTTGGTAAGCGGCGCAAAGACCCTGGACCAGCGCACGGCCTCCGATAGTTTTAGCGAATGAAGCTGCGCGCTCAGCGCGAGCAGCCATGCCCACCCATACGGGCGTTCGAAACCGCGATTGTGCGGCAGGTCGAGATACGCAAGCTCACCGGCCACATTCGCTTCGGTGAAATGCTCGTCGACCACCGCGACGATGCGCGCTGCTTCAGGCAGATCGGGAAAACGGTCGAGCAGATGCAGGATCAGCCAGTATCCATGCACGCACGAATGCCAGTCGTAGCTGCCGTAAAAAATCGGATGCAAGGCGCGCGGGCCTTGTACGTCTTGCGGACCGGCGAGCGAGTGAGTCAGCTTGTTCGGGTACTCGCGGGTAAGGTGGGCGAGGGCGAGATTGGCGAATTTCGACGCGAATTCGGGCGTGAGTTGAACAGTCATCGGCGACTCCTCAGAAGGGGAATACGAACAGGTACAACAGTATGGTATTGACGATCAACAATAGTAAAGCGGTCGGCCATTGGGCCTTGATCACGCCGTTCTGGTCTTTCAGCTCCAGCAGCGCAGCCGGCACGATATTGAAGTTGGCGGCCATTGGAGTCATCAGCGTGCCGCAGAAGCCGCACAGCATGCCGATTGCACCGAGAATGGCCGGGTTGCCATGGAATTGATGCACGATCAATGGCAAGCCAATGCCTGCAGTCATCACCGGAAAGGCGGCGAATGCGTTACCCATGATCATCGTGAAGATCGCCATGCCGAACGTATAGGCTGCGACCACCGCAAAAGCGGAGTCGACTGGAATCCAGGTCTTCACGAGGTCCGACACCACATGGCCCACACCGGCGATCGCAAACAGCGCACCGAGCGCGGCCAGCATCTGCGGCAAAATGGCAGCCCAACCCACGGTATCCATGGTGTGCCGCGCGTCTTTCAACGCGTGCACCGGCGAGTCGCGCAACATGAACAGCGCCGCGCCGAAAGCGACCAGCGTACCTAGCACCAGCGAGATCAGCGTGACATTCTTCGGTTCAACGAACGGTACGTATTTAAGCGTCAAGGTACCGAGCAAGGTGATGACCGGAATCAGCAGCGCCGGTATGAAAAGCGTGTTGCCGAAGCGTCGTGCGTTTGCTTCGCGGCGCGTGGCGGCCGCTTCGCTATTGCTGCCTGATTTACCTTTGCCGAGCTTGCCCGAACCGGCGATCAAGGCGAGCGCGATGGCAAGGCAACCGGTCACGAAATGCGGTAGTTCTCCGCCGAACATGAAGGTGATCGCATAGATGCCCCAGAACAGAAAGTTGACGAGGCGGCGCGGATTCGAACGGTCTTGCAGATTGAAGAGCGCGAACGCGGCAAACATCAAACCGGCCAACACGTAGAGTGATTCGAGCTTGATCATCATTGTGCGATACCTCGTCCCTGTCCACGTTCCATTCCCAGCGTATTCATCTTGTGCGAGAGATTGCGGTCGAGCAGCATCAGGCGCACGACGTGAATCACGAGTGCCGCCACCGCCGTGGGAATCGCCCACACTGAAACGTGCAACGGCTCGACGATGATGCCGTTCTGTTCGAGAAAGCCTTTGATCAGCAGGATCGACTGGATCGCAATGAAAATATCTTCGCCGAAGAACACGGCAATGTTGTCGACCGCCGACGCATTCGCGCGAATCTGCTGGCGCACTGCATCAGGTAACTCGCCGTAGCGGTTCGCCGCGGCCGCCTCGGCCATCGGCGCGATCAGCGGGCGCACCATCTGCGCATGACCACCAAGCGACGTGAGCCCAAGCGCGGCGGTGATCTGGCGAATCACGAAATACAGCATCAGCACGCGGCCCGTGGTGGCGGCGTGCAAACGTGAAATCAGGTGCTTGGCCTGTTCCTTCAAGCCGTTGCGTTCGAGTAGCGCGATCACGGGCAACGTCAGCCAGATGAGGCCCATGTAGCGGTTATCCGCGAACGCTTTGCCGAATGCGCTGACGATCTCCACCGGTTGCAAGCCGCCGGCCACGCCCGTGGCGATCCCGGCGATCGTCACCACCAGTAGCGCATTAAAGCGCAATGCAAAGCCGAGTACGACGATCGGCACGCCAATCAAAACCCACATCCTGTTCTCCTGTGTCGCTGCTATGTCGTTGGATTGCTGCTGCACGCGCCGCTTCGGACGCTTGGCGAGAGCCGGTTGCACTGGGGAAGTGGCGGGTTGCGCCAGGTTGCAACGGCTAGCAGGCGACGAAATCTAACACGAGAATTTATCGATAAATAGTCGGTAAAATGCGTTTTTCGGGTAAACGCCAGGATGGCAGGCGGATGTGCCCGTGAGTCTGCAGAGTGGGGAATGAACGGGACGAGCGCGGGGGAAAGTCCCGGCGCACGGGCCGGGAGCGAGGGGAGACTAAAACACCGGCCTAAAACAACTCCAGAATCCGGTGATACATCATCCCGAGTTCAAGCGCCGGTCCACGCAATGCCGGGCCGCCCGGAAAGCGCGCATGCCGCAACTGCGCGAACAGATCGAAGGCGGCCGGCTCACCGGCCATGGCTTTTGCAATCACGCGACCGGCAATCCCGGTCAACGCCACACCGTGCCCCGAAAAGCCCTGCACGTAGAAATAGTTCGGATCGATCGAGCCAAAATCGGGCGCGCGATTGCGTGTCACGTCGACGAAACCGCCCCACGCATAATCGATTCGCACATCGCCGAGTTGCGGGAATACGCCGATCATGCGCTTGCGAATCTCTTCGCCGAGTTGCACGGGCGACGCACCGGTCGAACTTGCGCGTCCGCCGAACAGCACGCGGTGATCAGCCGACAAACGGAAGTAATCGAGGAAGAAGTTGTTGTCGCAAATCGCCTCGCGCCCTTTGATCAGCGCGTCCGCGCGAGCTTTACCGAGCGGCTCCGTGGCGACGATGTAAGACGCAATTGGCGCGATGCGCGCGGCCACCGGCGCGGGCAACACGTCGCCGATCGTGGCATTGCCGCACGCCGCGACGAAACGGCAACGCACTTCACCGCTAGCGGTACGCACGACAGGCCGCGCCCCACGCACGACTTCGATCACCGGTGAATGCGCGAACAGTTGCGCACCTTCACGACGTGCTGCGTCGGCGAGTCCGATGCAGTATTTGAGTGGATGCAGATGGCCGGAAAAGGGATCGTAGACGCCTGCCAGATAACGTTGCGAGGCCACGCGTGAACGCACTTCATCGGTATCGAGCCACGAAAGCTTCGTATAGCCCCAGCGTTGCGACGCCGATTCCATCCACGAACGCAAATCCGGCACACGTTTCGGCTTTGTCGCTACCGTCAGATAGCCGGAGGTGAAATCGCAATCGATGCCATAGCGTTCAATACGCTCACGCACCAAAGCCACACCTTCCACCGACATGGCCCATGCAGCGCGGGCGCCGTCGAGCCCGAGTTGCCGTTCGATGATCTCGTCTTTAGCGAAACCGACCAGCGTCTGTCCGCCGTTGCGACCCGATGCGCCCCAACCGGGACGATGCGCATCGAGCACCACCACCGACAACCCGCGCGCCCGGCATTCCAGCGCGACCGACAAACCCGAGAAGCCCGCGCCGATCACGCAGACGTCGGCCTCCAGCGTGCCGTCGAGTATCGGATCGTCAGCCTGCGGACGAGCGGCGCTTGCCTCGTAATAAGAGTTGGCGATCAGCGCATCGGCGCGGCGGTCGAGGGTATTAAAGCCAGGAGTCGGAGCATTCATCAAAGCAGGTCCTTCATTCGATACCAGGCCATCGCAAGGACGAGGGCAGGGGTGCGCAGTGTAGCGCCGCCCGGGAAGTCGCGGTGGCGAATCTTGCCGAACAGATCGAAGCGCGATGCCTGGCCGTCGATCGCTTCCGCAATCAGTTTGCCTGCAAGCCCTGTCGTGTTCACGCCGTGTCCCGAGAAGCCCTGCGCAAAATACATCGTAGGTGACAGCCGGCCGAAATGCGGTGCGCGATTCATCGTGATGTCGACGAAACCGCCCCACGCATAGTCGATTTTGACATCGTCGAGTTGCGGGAAGGTCTTCAGCATATCGCGGCGCATCGCTTCACCGAGATTGCGCGGCGCGAGCTTCGAATAGCTGACTTTGCCGCCCCACAGCAGGCGATTGTCCGGGGCGGGCCGGAAATAGTCCAGCACGAAGCGGCTATCGCATACCGCGGCTTTCGCCGGCATCAGCGCTTCGGCGCGATCGGGGTCGAGCGGCTCAGTGGCGATCACGTAGGTGCCGACCGGCATGATCTTGCTGGCGAGATCCGGCGCGAGCTGGCCGAGATAGGTATTGCAGGCGAGCACGACGAATTGCGCATTCACTCTGCCGAGCGCGGTTTCGGCCACATGCCGGCCATTTTCCACGCGCAACGCGGTGACGCAACTGTCTTCGAAAATCTGTACGCCGGCGGCGCGTGCTGCGCGTGCCAGACCGAGCGTGTAATTCAGCGGGTGCAGATGGCCGCTGTCGGCATCGAATAGACCGCCGAGGTAGCGCTGCGATTGAACATAGTCGCCGACGCCATCGGCGTCGACATAACTGTAGCGGTCATAGCCGAAGCGCCGTTGCGCTTCGTCACGCCATTTTTGCAGCGCATCCGTATCGCGCGGCTTGTTCGCCGCGGTCAGATAACCGATAGTCAGATCGCAATCGATCTGGTGCTTCGCGACGCGCTCCTTGACGATATCCAGGGTTTCGATCCCCATGTCCCAAACACGCTTCACGTCATCCGCGGGCATGAACTTCGCGAATGTGTCGATATCGCAGGCAAAACCGCCGATCAACTGGCCACCATTGCGGCCGCTCGCGGCCCATCCGACTTTCGACGCTTCGAGCACCGCCACCGAGTGGCCGCGTTCGGCGAGATTCAATGCAGTCGAGATGCCGGTGAGTCCCGCGCCGATCACGCAGACGTCGACATTGAGCGTCTCTTCGAGCGGGGGATGGCGCGTGGTGTCGTTGGCGGTTGCTGCGTAATACGAGGCAACGTGAGGCTGGTTTGAGAATCGGAGCATAGGCAGAGCATGCAGAAGAGGCCTTGGCGCGTGGCCCGCGGTAAAGCCGGGCCACGCGATGAGGCGGGTCGTTTTAGAACGAGTAGATGAGTTGCGTGCCGAGCAGGTCGTTGGACTTGCCATACGAACCGTCGTTCTTCAGGAACACCTGCTTGTTGGCCCAGTCGTGGCGATATTCCACCTT
>NZ_CAJNAT010000051.1 GCF_905220705.1 Paraburkholderia domus | reverse complement strand
CGTTCAGATCGCTGCTGTCTGCTGCCATAGTGTCCACCTCCGATTTAAGTGGACACTATCGTCGCCTCTCCGGGCGCGTGGCGATAGGGCGTCAATGAACGATCGCTTACCGATGAATAGTCAGAAGACGGTTGACGGATTTTGGGTACCGTCTGCAAATTCACGCCACGCGACAAATCGTGCCGCGAGTTGTTTGCAATAGCCAGAGACCCGTAGCAGATGGCGCTTGACCGCGAGGTGTTGTCGGATCGATCCGAAGCCGGAGAACCTTCGTTGTGTACGTTTCGAGTCGTAAAAGCAACGCGTGCGGCACTCGCGTTCCCCGGTCGGTCCGTGGCTGTTCTCAGCCTGATCTACAATGCACGCAGTTCGCGGCGGAACGGAAAAAATTAAGTGCAGCAGGTGGCGTCGATCTGCTGGCAAATCTGCTGATGCGTGGCTGTGCTGTGGTTAGCGATGCAGAGGTAGTATTACTGCGCCTCGCAATTCGCGAACACAATCCACTTACCGGTCATTGCCTCAACGCCCTGCCGCCGTCCGAGGTTGGCGTGCACCACGTCCATCGGTAGCGTCATCACGTCGTCGACACTCAGGTAGCGATCTTCGTCGGTCGCCTCAGCCTCGCGCATCTTCTCCTCGAAGTACGGCATCCCGAAGGTAAGCGACATTTGGCGGCCGTCTTGACGATCAGAATTTGATCTCGAAGATGCGTTCGTTGACGCCCTGGAGGTCAAAGGCAGCAGGATCGAAACTACCGCCACACCAGTCGAGCAACAGCTGGTGTTCCTCATGAGCGGGATCGATGATCGCGTCGAGGAACTCGATGTAGCCGGGTACGCCGCCAACATCTTCCGGCGGGCAGGCATTGCGGCCGTCCAGGCAGATGGGCGAGCGCAGCTCAGGATCAGCCGGCAGGACCTTCTCGACCTTCACACGATGCTGCCAGTTGTCACCGTAATCGTAGATGTAGGTGAATGACTTCAGCGCACCGAGCGCCGTGCCCAGGCTCACCCGCGCTTCGTTGAGCATCGGCGGGTCACTCGGGAAGTCCGGATCGGGCATCCCGTAGTTGGTGTCGCCGAACACGAATTCGTGCAGGTGGCCGCCATCCCAGCCCATCGCCCACAGCAGCACGACGTGCAGCTTCGGCAGCTTGATCGAGGCGGGGACCAGCACCCGTCTCCAGACCGCCGGCTTCAGATACTTCAGCTCGATGTGCAACTGGTAGACCGGTACCTGTGAATCGACCGCGCGTAACGCGGGTTTGCGAGTCGATGCCATCGTCACGCAGCCTGCTGGACCGGCTGCTCCACCGGCATCAAACGCCACGGCAGCAACTCGTCGATCCGGTTGATGGGATGCTCGGCGATGCGCTCGAACACCGTGCGCAGGTATGCATACGGTTCGATGCCATTCAGGCGTGCCGTGCCGATCAGGCTGTAGATGACCGCCGCACTCTGTCCACCGCCGTCAGAACCGGCAAACAGGTAATTGCGCCGGCCGATCACGAGCGGCCGGATAGCCCGCTCCGCCGTATTGTTGTCGATCTCGATGCGCCCGTCTTCACAGTAGCGCACCAGCGCGTGCCAGTTCCCCAGCGCATACCGGATTGCCTTGCCAAGGCCCGACTTCGCCGAGACCTGCGCGAGCGTATGTTCCAGCCAGTCCTTCAGTGTGCCTGCGAGCGGCAATACCCGCGCCATGCGCACAGACTGCCGGACCTCCGGCTTGCGGCCGCGCACCTCGCGCTCGATGGCATACAGGGCCGCGATGCGGCTGAGTGCCTCCTGCGCTACCGGCGAACGCTCCAGTTCGTACAGGTCGTAGAACTTGCGCCGCACATGCGCCCAGCATGCTGCCTCGATGATCGTGCCATCGCGGTACAGCGCATCGTAGCCACTGTAGGCATCCGCCTGCAGGATGCCCGACCAGCCCTGCAGATGCGTACGGGGTCGCTCTCCCTTGCGGTCGGGCGAGTACTGGTACCAGACCGCCGGGGGTGCCCGGCTGCCCGCCGGCCGGTCATCGCGTACATACGTCCACAACCGTGCCGTACGTGTCTTGCCGCGTCCGGGTTCCAGCACCGGGACGGGCGTGTCATCCGTATGGATTTTTTGCGCCTCACGCACATACCGGCCAACGGCATCCGCCAGCGGCTGCAGCAGTGCGGCGGACTCGCGAACCCACGAGGCCAGCGTGGCACGGTCGAGTTCAATGCCGGCACGGCGATAGATTCCTGCCTGCCGGTACAACGGCGTATGGTCGGCGTACTTGGCAACCACCACCTGCGCCAGCAGGCCGGCTGCGGCCATGCCGCGTACGATCGGGCGCGACGGCGCCGCTTCCTGGACGACCTTCGCACAACGGCTGCAGCTCAGCCGGGGGCGCACGTGCCGGATCACCCGGAAGTACCCCGGCACGTAGTCCAGCATCTCGGAAGCGTCTTCACCCAGCTTGCGCAGCCGGCCGCCGCATTCGGGGCAGTCGCAGCCCTGTGGCTTGTGCTCCACCACCTCGCGTGGCAGGTGCGCAGGGAATTCGCGCGAGCGGCGGCGTAGTGGAACCACCGGCGCTGTCGTGTCTACGGGTTCATCCGGCACCGGTTCTGGCGCCGGTGCCGGCACGGCATCCTGCTGCGGCAGTGCCCCGTCACTGAGTGCGAGCTGCAGTTGTCCCGTCAGTTCTGCCATGCGCTCCGACGAGCGTCCGTACTGCCAGCGCTTCAGACGCGAGATCTCGGCAAGCAGACGCGCGATGGTTTCTTCGCGCGAGACAAGCATGCGCTTGAGTGTGTCGATGTCGTCGGGGAGTCGGCTGACTGGCATGCCTGAGAGTTTACCAGGCACGCGCAGAAGTGGGGGCAAATTTACGCGGCGCATGTGGGCTTCCACGTCCGTTCGGGGCGTCGCCAGTCGATGCCTTCGAGCAGCATCGACAGTTGTGCCGCCGACAGATGGATGCATCCCGCGTCGGCCTGCGGCCAGATGAAACGGCCTCGCTCCAGGCGCTTGACGTACAGGTTCATTCCATCGCCACTCCACCACAGCAGCTTGACCAGATCGCCCCGGCGACCACGGAAGGCGAACACGTGGCCCGAGAACGGGTCTTGCTCAAGCGCCACCTGCGCCAGTGCAGCCAGACCATCCATGCCACGGCGCATGTCGGTGACGCCTGCGGCGAGCCAGATGCGGGTGCCGGTCGGCAGCGCGATCATGCCGGCCTCAGGCAATGCAGCACCAGTCGCAGCTGGGCCGGGTCTACCTTCCCGCTCACTCGCACGCGTGCGCCATTGAGCTCGATCTCGATACCTGAAGTCGCGGCTTCCTGTGCGCGCAATGGCAATTGCGCTGTCGGCACCGGTAGCGACGAAACCGCCATCGAATCATCCGGCGATATCGCCACCGGAACGAACACTGCCGTCTCGCTCACCGGCTTGTTGTCCAGCAGACCGGCACGGTACTGCCTGCGCCACTTGAACACCATGTTCGGATTCAGACCGTGCGACTGCGCGAGCTTCGCCACCGAGATGCCCGGCTCGCACGCTGCTATCGCAACTTCACGCCGGAATTCAGGCGCGTAATTCGGCCGCCCCTTGCGGCTCCCAGCACAGTCGATCTCTGTCATCAAAGTGGTCCCCACTACTCGAAGTGATGGGCATCACTTTGGACACTCTCAACGTCGATGTCGATACGGCCTTCAAATGACGCTTACTCCCGAAGCACCTCCATCCCTTCTGCACGTTCATCGCCAGCGAGCGCGAAGGTCACTCTGACGATAGCGCTTGTGTGACGCCCCTTGAGGGGCGGATGCGGGGGGGGCACGGACTTGAGGGCGGTCGGCTTCCCTTCTTTAGCACCTCTATCTCATGAACTACCTTGGCCGGACTAACCGCCCCCGCTTTGAAGGCCGCCAAAAGGGTACATCGCCTGCAGCGAACGATATGGTTCGGCTGCCTCCACATCCAGCGAGCTCATCGGGATCATTGCCTCTAAAGCGGCAGCAGCGTCGTCACCTTCCTGAACCGTCGCATCGAGCTTCCATCGGGGTGCTGACGTATCCAAAGACGCGGACTGCCCCACGTTCTGCCCAGCGGCTGGCTGTGTCGCGATAAACCGAAGGGGTAAAATCCGGATCAGACGAAATTCCCCGAATGGCACGATGAAGAAGACGCAGACTCCGCGAAAGACGCTGGCCTCGGGCATAGCCAAAGTTCTGAAGTGACTTCACTATCCCCTCGAAGTGATATTGGTCTGCGTGAGATGGTACGTGGCCTACTCGCTGAGTCTGCGTGATCTCGGGGAAATGATGGCTGAGCGCGGTATTTCAGTCGATCATTCGACCGTGCACCGCTGCGTGATCAAGCTGGTCCCGTTGCTCGAGAAAATGTTTCGCAAACACAAAAGGCCGGTCGGCAAAAACTGGCGAATGGACAAGACCTACCTCAAGATCAGGGGGCCAGTGGAGGTATCTCTATCGAGCCGTGGACAAGGCCGGCAACACCATCGACTTCCTGCTGCGCGCCCATCGCGATAAGCCTGCAGCGCGCCGCTTCTTCGAGAAAGCGATTGGTCGGAACGGCGCCCCGCAGACGGTCAACATGGATAGGAGCGGTGCCAATCTGGCCGCCCTCCAGGCCATCAACGCCGCACGCGAAACACCCATCCGCATCCGTCAGGTCAACCGCATCGAGCAGAACCACCGGGCCATCAAACGCCGAACCCGGCCCATGCTCGGCTTCAAGGATTTTCGTTGTGCGCGCATCATTCTGGGCGGCATTGAGGTGATGCACATGATCCGCAAGGGGCAAATGAAATGCGCCAAAGTGACTGGCGCGTCCGCCGCACATCAATTCTATTCCCTCGCCTCATAAACAATCGCGGCCCGTGCACTGCGTTCGCCCCTCCGTCCTTATCGCGACAGAGCCCCGTTGGATCCTTATATTTCCCTCCACCAGAGTCGGCGCCATCAGAAGGGGGGGCGGGTCGTCGGTCATCTTGGGAGTCATCGGCGGGTGGTTGCTCTGGCGAACAGAGGTGGGACTCGTTAACCACACTGCGGACCCGCCGCTTGGCTGCGTGGGTATCCGCTTGTCCCCGCCGTCTAATCCAGCTTTGCCAACTTGGCTATTCTGGCTATTTCTGGAGCATTTGGCCATCCAGTGTGCAAGGCCGAAGCAATTGGTCTATCGCTTTCGACGCCGGCACGAATCCGTTGAGGTGCAGCACGCCACTCGGGACTCGAGCTTCGCTACATGGTGCCACAAAGATGCAGCGAAAGCCGGCAGCAAGCCCTCCATTGATGTCATTCGCGACACTGTCTCCGACCATGACGCATTGAGCCGGCTCGGCGCCAGCAAGATGCGCCGCGGCCATGAATATCGCAGGCTGTGGCTTCCACGCACCGATGGCCTCCGAAATCACGATGACATCGAACATGTCCAGCAGTCTAAGTGCCTTAAGTTTTCCAAGTTGCTCTTCCGTGTAACCGTTGCTAATGATGCCTAGGCGAACTCCCGACCTTCGAAGGCCCATGAGGACTTCCGAGGCGCCCGCAACTTCCCGCATGGCATGCTGATGCTCAATCCGATACTCTCGATAGAGTTGACTGACGAGGGCTCGCGAAGCTGGCCTCCCCAGCGCCGCGCAAAGCCTCTCAAAGCGCAGAATACCCGCGTCGTGGATGTTGAGGGATCCGCTGCTTTGCAGCGAAACAATGTTTTCTAGGATCTGATCGTGTAGATCAGTGACTTGGCGGTCGTCGAATCCAGGTAGATATTCGTCGACAACCTTACGTAACGCGCACGAACGCATGTGCCGCTGATCGACGATCGTTCCGTCGAGATCGAAGAACACCGTCGCGTTGCGAACGATTTCCCCCGCCTTGTTTGGCATGCTCGGACGGGCTTCGCTGGTCCTCGACATCGGATGACCGATGCGCGAAAAGGCGTCCATGTACAAATCCCTCTATGAGTGCTCAGTGCACAGATCTGTCAACGAACCTCGGCATCCCGCTGCGGATTTACTCATCGAAATGGACCGTCCCTCGACGCGGTGCACCTGCTTGTCCGTCATTGCTGCAGGCGTGCGGGATGTCCTTGAAGATGGAGTCGATGCGTCGCGCATGATGATTTCGAAGGGTTCCGCCCGCATTTTGGTGAGCCGTCCATTGAAGGTGCCTACAGGAGCTTGGCAACTTCAGCACAGGATACTTTGGCGAAGTCAATGCCATGTTGCTGGAAGTTGCCGGGTTATTTGTTAGCTGGCATGCTTCTCCGCAACCAATCCGCGAAACCATAGCCGTAAAGTAGCACCTGGTTCCATATGCGTCATGCGATGCTCCTCATGAGCCTCACTTGGAAAGTAACTAGTACAGCTGTGTTATGAACTTCGTGTTGAGGTATGCGTCGAACGTTTCGCTGCCCCCCTCAATGCCCATGCCACTGTCCTTGCAGCCGCCGAATGGCGTCTCGGGAAGGCCAAGTCCCAGATGATTGATAGACACCATGCCGGCTTCGAGGTGGCCGGCGAGCGTTCTTGCGCTTTTCGCGGAGTTTGTGAACACATACGACGCGAGTCCATACGAAAGGCCGTTGGCGCGCGCTATGACATCCTCAATTGTCTTGAATCGCGCGACGCCCACAATCGGGCCGAAAGGCTCCTCGGTCATCAGGCGCGAGTCGTCAGGCAGTTCGGCGACGACGGTGGGCGCAAAGAAGTTCCCTTCGCCCAACAGGCTCGAGCCTCCAGTGAGCACTTCTGCTCCACGCGCGCGTGCATCATCGACCAGACTTCTCATTGCTGCGACGCGCCGTGCATGCGCCAGAGGACCCATCTTCGTCTCCGGCAGCAATCCGTCGCCGACCTTGATCGTACGGGCTTTTTCCGCGAAGTTGGAAACGAAGCGATCATAGACGCGCTCCTGGATGTAAAACCTCGTCGGGGAGATACAAACCTGGCCGGCATTGCGAAACTTATATGGCGTCAGGAGGTCGACCACCGCATCAACATCGGCGTCGTCGCAGACAATCACCGGCGCATGCCCGCCTAACTCCATCGTGATGCGCTTCATCAGGGATGTCGCCTGGGCTGCCAGTTGCTTTCCGATTTCCACCGAACCCGTAAAACTAACCTTTCGAACTGTCGCGCTCTGAATCAGATGCCTGGACACCTCTGCCGGGATGCCCCAGACCACATTCAGCACCCCCCTGGGCAGGCCCGCATCGTGGAACAGTCGCGCCAAGGCCACGATCGCGCTCGGCGCATCCTCGGGCCCCTTCAGAACGATGGTGCAGCCCGCGCCGATGGCCGCCGCTATCTTGCGTATCGCCTGGTTGAACGGGAAGTTCCACGGCGTGAATGCTGCGCACACACCGACAGGCTCACGCATCACCAGTTGCGTCACGTTGTCCAGTCGTGAGGGAATGACTCGCCCATAGACACGCCGACATTCCTCGGCATGCCAGTCGGCATGTTCCGCGCAGAAGGTCACTTCGTTGACCGCTTCCACCAGCGGCTTTCCCTGATCCAATGTAATGCCGCGGCCGATGTCACGCGCGCGCTCCCGCGCGAGGTCCGCAACCTTGCGCAGGACCTTGCTGCGTTCCATCGGAGAAACTTTGCGCCAGCTTTCAAATGCGCGCGATGCGGCTGCTATGGCGAGATCGAGGTCTTCGGTAGTCGCGTGCGGAAGCTTGCCGATGACCTGGCCAGTGGCCGGATTGAGGACATCCTGCTCGCACCGCCCTCCACCTGTCAAGAACTCGCCGTCGATGTACAGGCTGGGTGCGGGATAGTCGAAATCCGTTACGGTTCTGGGCGTAGTCATTGGTGTTTTGTTTCGGTATCCTTTGGGAGATTGTCCAAGCTCCGCCGTCCCTATGGTACGAAGAATCATGGAAGATAGATCAGATGCAGTGCAGACGCTCAGGGCTGCTCAGCATGCACGTTTGTCTAACAATGCTCACTGATTGTTTCAACATCGACAATGACGAGACCCCGTACCCCGCGAGTTCGCTTTGCACCTTCGCCGACCGGTTACCTGCACATCGGCGGCGCTCGTACCATCCTGTTCAATTGGCTTCATGCTCGTCAGTCCGGTGGGACATTCGTCCTGCGCATCGAAGACACTGATCAAGCCCGCAGCACTGATGAAAGCGCCAAGGACATAATCGACGCGATGCGCTGGCTCGGTCTGGATTGGGACGAGGGCCCCGAGGTCGGAGGCCCTTACGGACCGTACAGTCAGATGGAGCGACTGTCAACATACAAAGAGTATGCGGATCGCCTCGTCGCGCAGGGAAAGGCGTATCGCTGCTACGCCACTCGCCAGCAACTCGACGAGTGGCGCAACCGGTTGCCCGCCGATCAACGGCATCGCTTCGTCTATCCACGCCTGTGGCGCGACAAAACCGAAAGCGACTGGCTTGCGGGCAAGCCATACGTGGTGCGTTTCAAGACGCCCCTGAGCGGGCAGACCATATTCCACGATAAGGTCTACGGCGACATCGTCACTTCCAACAGCGAAATCCAGGACTTCGTAATCATGCGCAGCGACGGAATTCCGCTCTACAACTTCGGAGCGGTTGTGGATGACGCGTTGATGGACATTACGTTGGTTGCGCGCGGAGCGGACCACATCCTCAACACCGCGCAGCAAGTGTTGCTTTACGAGGCACTCTCGCTCCCGATTCCTGAACTGGCGCATTTGCCGATGATTCTGGGGCCAGATGGAAGAAAACTGGGCAAGCGCGACGGCGAGCGATATGGCATTCCCGTCAGCGTCATGCAATATAAGGATCTGGGCTACTCGCCCGAGGCGTTGCTCAATTACTTGGTGCGCTTCGGCTGGAGCTATGGAGATCAGGAAACCTTCATGCGTTCGGAACTCGTCGAGTATTTCAATATCGAGGACGTCAGTAGCGCCCACGGCAAATTCGATCTAAAAAAGTGCAAAGCGATCTGCCAGAAGGTGCTGACGGACGACAGGTACACGCCGTTTGCGGATTACCTGCGCCAGCTTCGGCCCTTTCTGATCGGACGGGGCCTCCGGAACTGGGACGACTCACTGCTCGAGAAGGCAACCCGCCTGATCCGGCCGCGCTCGGCAACCTTTGTTGAGTGCGCGGAGGGAATTGATTGCTTCCTGCGCGACGAGCCAGTATTCGATGCGCAAGCCCGAGCCAAGTTTTTGACGCCGGCGGCCGCTGTCCATCTGAGGGCGCTCTCGGATGCCTTGGGTGCCGTTGACCTGTTCGAGCATGAGCATATCGAGGAGACTATGCAGTCGTTCCTGCGGTCCAGGAACATGGAGATCAAGGACATCGCGCCCGCCGTCCGAGTTGCGTTGACGGGCAGGGGAACTGCGCCTGGGGTGATTGAAATCCTGGCAGTACTGGGAAAAAATGTGGGTCGCCGGCGACTTGAGGCTGCGGCTCGCCTTGCAGAGGAGGCGCAATAGATCCTTCGCTTCGGCCCGCCCCCTGCCTGCTTCCGGCGGCGTGGCTGGTGCTGTCTCGCAAGCGCTAATCGCATCCCGCCGTGCAAATCCGGTGCAACGCTAGTATCGTGAGAGACGATATATGAAAGCAGCAGGTGGCGAATTCAATCTTGCACGCGTGGTCAACGACTTGTTGACCGTCGGTTGCGCGAGCTTTGCCGTTGAAGACGAATTGCGGCTGGCCAGCCAGAAGGCGTTAGCCACGGGTCGGCGCACGCTCTCACGCACCGATTCGAAGGAACAACTGGTCACCTGGTCGGGCAATGGAATGTGGAGCGGCTACCAGCCGCTACCCGAGGGCGATCCGCAGCATATCGACATGGTGGAGCGCTACGAAATGCCAGCTGCTGCGCTTAAGGCGGCGCTGAATCCGTCGGGGCCCGCCTTGGCGCCGGAAGGCGAACTGCACGCGGCGCTGCGCGCGGCGCACGATCGGAGCATCGATCTGATCGGAAGGTTGATCGCCACCGCGGCCGCCACGCGTGGACATGCCGAGGACAAGACGCGATCTCTTTGGCTGGAAGACCATGAAAGCACAACGGTCGTCAACTATTATCCGCCATTACTTCTCGACCCGATCGCGATGAAGGCGCACCGAGACTTCGGCGGGCTCACCATCATCTTCTTCGAACCGGGCAAGGCTGGGGCTCTGGACATCCATGACGGAAACGACTGGCGAGCCATACCGCCCGATGCGTGTGCCTGCGCGATCGTCGGAGAACTGTTGGCTGGCTGGCTAGGTTGCACACCACCGCTTCATCGAGTCCGCAGCACGGCGGTTCCCCGAACCAGTCTCGTAGTCTTTCACCAGCCCGCCTTCGATCGTACCGTCCGATTCAAGGATGGCTCGCTTGTCAATGCTGGACAGCACATCGCAGCCAGGCAAGCCGAGTACAACATGCTTGACGGGAGGTATCGATGAGTTCCCAGGTGTCGGCGAGGGCGCTGCGCGGCCTCTCGGCGGTGGTCGGAGACATGCGAGTTGATGCACGCAGAGAAAGTGTTCTCGGGCGTACCGACTGGTTTCCTTCGCTCGGCCAACCGATCTTCATTAGCGGTCGGGACGAACTAGCAGGGGCTGTCCAGCACATGAAGGCGCGACTGACCAACGACGGCCTGGCGATCGTGGACCTGGACGACGCGCTTGACCCGGCCGCGCTGCGCGCGCTGGCTCACTGCTTCGGTCAGCCGATCCGGGAACTTGACGAAGCGGTGCAGCCCTTCGTCGTAGACGACGTCGTGCTGCGCCTGAAGGCGGAGTACGCGTGCGATTTGCCTCAGTTGCGGCCATTCTCCCTGTCATGGGTCAGTCTTCATAGCGAAGGCAGCCGCTGGCCAAAGATTGAACGCCCGACTTCCCTGCTCTTCCAGTGCTTGGTGCCTCCGCCGCCCGGTTGCGGCGGACAGACGCTGCTATGCGACGCGTGGGATCTTGTCGGCCGGCTCCAGCCTGCCTCGGTCGAAGTGCTGAGGCGCACCATCATGATGCCGGATCGATGCGACACGCCGGTCCTGTCCGAAGGGCATGATGGTCCCGTCCTTACTTTTCGGGATCCGGTCCCCGAACCTGCCGAGTGGTCGTCCGGTTGCCCGGCACGAGAGGTATACGCTGCGCTTCATGACCTCCTTTCCTGTGCCTATGAGCCCGAACTCATGCGCGGAGTGCATTGGCGCCGCAATCGCGTCGCAATCTTTTCCAACCATCGCTTTTTGCATGGCCGCTCGCGCATGACGGACGAGCGACGGGTGCTTCAAAGGATAAGGATCAAATAATGCGCGCATTGCACGACGATGAAATTCGGCGGATCCTGAGCTTGCGCTATGCTGAACGGAAGCGCCCGATCGGCTTCTACCCATTGCCGAGCACCCATGTTGCGCCGGGCGAGTTCCTCACGCACTGGAAGCCATACCGCCAAGACAAGACGCGCGTCGGGCTCGTGTATCTCCACGTTCCCTTCTGTCGCCAGCGCTGTGGCTTCTGCCGCTTTTACCCGGGCGTACACAGTGACGAGCGGTCGCACCAGTTTGTCGATGCTGCGCGGCGCGAAATCGACCTATGGGCCGGGCGACGCGCACTCGACCCGTCCAGCGGGCCCGTGCAGGCAGTGTTCATCGGCGGAGGAACCCCCAGCGCGCTCACGGCGAGACAGATCGAGACTGTGCTTCGTCATCTCGCCGACGCATTTGTGCTGGCGGCGGACGCGGAGATCACGATGGAGTGGTATCCGAAGGATGCCGTGACGGAAAAGCTGAGCGCGGCCCGCGAAAACGGGGTGGACCGCCTGAGTCTGGGTATCCAGAGCTGGAATCCCCGCGTCCTAGAATTCCTCGGGGCGCATCACTCGCCGGCCGATGCGGACGCGGTACTGGCCGCGGCCGCCGCCGCGGGCCACGACAACATCAACATTGACATCATGGCGGACGTTTCCGTGCACGCCGTCGACGACCACATTGATGATCTGCGCCGCGCCATTGCGGCTGGGGTATCCATGATCGCGGTCAACCCGCTGGAACTGGCGGCTGCGGCGCCGCTTTCCCGTCGCCGCAGCGAGGCGAACGGCGACGAGAAGCGTCAATGGCTCACAGCGGCATCGACATACCTGCTTGAAGAAAAATACGAGCACCAACGCGTGAGAAACTATTTCCGTGACGGGCGCTATCATCGATACAACCGAGCCACCACCGGTGTGCTTTTTGATATTGTTCCCGTCGGTCCGGGGGCGTATGGCTTTGTTGGCGGCTGGCCGGTCATCAATGCGATCGGCTTCGACGAATGGCGCGGCCGCCTGTCGGAGGGCGGCGATGCCGTGACCGGCTGTGCCCCGCCCAGCGACGATGAAATGCGGCGCGCCTTCGTCGTCAACAGCCTGCTCGAACTCGAAATTGACGGTGTCGGTTATCAGCAGCTGTTCGGATCCTCGATCGTCGACGACTTCCCGGTATTGTCCGAGTTGATCGCGCATGGGTGCCTGCTCGAACACGGGGCACGCTTGGTCCTCCATTCGGTTGCGACCGAATTCGGCGACGACATCTCGACGGAACTCTTCTCCGACTTTCAGCGAAGTGCGTTCGATGCGCATCTTTCCATCGGACGCACCCGTCAGCGTTCGCAGTACTTTCCCGTCGCCAAGTCCTAGCCTTTTCAAATCGGAGCGGTTCACCCTATGAACTCCGACGGAAGCTACAGGCTTGCTGAAAGCGGAGTCGCATCGATATGAGCGAGCGGCCAACTCGGGCACTTCTATACGACCACCTGGCCCGGCCGAAATACAGACCTTGCGATTCGGGGCGGATCGCTTTGCGCGATCGAATGCGAGCTGGATTCAAAAACGAGGACGGAAAACAGCTAACTGGGAGGGGCGGTGCTCATTACCAGCAGTCTTGAATCGGCACTGGAGTTGTTTACTCCGGTTGATAGGTCAGTGTTTGCTCGGCTCGACGGAGAGGGACGGTTGAGCCATGCGGCAGATTTGGCCAAGCGGCTGGCGGTCGGTAGCGAGATATCCGCGCCAGGGAGTGGTGGAATGGCCATGCTTGCTCTCCTATCGCGAAATGAGAAACTGCCCGACCTTGCGACTAACCTTGACGCGCTTCTCGAGTTCGGTTGCGAGTTATCGACTCTTTCACCTGAAGACGCAACTCGAGCCTGTCGAGGCGAGGTTCGCGAAGAGTGTCTCCACTTCGATCGCATCATGGACCTGGACGCGCTGACCGGTGGCCGTGTCCTCAAGCGGCGCCGAGAGTTCGTCTGGGACGCCGGTCCGCTGGCGGCGGCGGAGCGCCTGTTGACACTCTTGCACGAACGACGCGTGGAGCGGAAGCTCGATCGCACAGCATGGCATGATGTCGGCGCGCTGCCGGCCGCGTCGATCAAAACATACGGCTCCCATTTCACGATGGAGCGTACGGCGCAGCCCCCGCTCACCGCCTCGGCGCGGGGAGAGGACGCCGAATCCGTGCTCAAGGAGCTTGAGCAGTGCGCCCTGCGGCACCCGCTCGGCAATGCCGTGGGCCTCGTCGACTACGCACGCTTTCTTGCGGGGCGTGCCCCAATGGAACTAGTGGTCGCTGCAATCGCGCACTCGTTCGAAGACTCATGGTGCGACATCTGGGCGGCGATGAAGGCGCACTACATCGTAGTCCGGCGCTCGGGATTCAGGCATATCCCGCAGGAGACGGGCACTCTGGACGGTAGTGCCCTCGGCGGTCTGCAAACTCGCTATGCACACCGCAGAATCGCGCTCAAACCATGCGAGCGCCTCGTGATCGTGCCGTGCCACGAGGATATCGCGCTGCCGGGCACACTTGCCGAGATCGAAGCGTTGTTGAACGCGCCGAACCGGTGCGGACGAATCTACCTTCCCGAGACCGTGTGCCGGGCCTTTCCCGCAGTGAGGCCGATCTTTCTGCGCGCAAAGGCAGCGGGACGCGCCGACGAACCCGGCAAGGAACGATCCTTTCTCGAGGAATTCGTTGCATGCATGGCCGCGGAATATCCGGGCACGATCCACCTTTCGCTCGAAGCGGGCCACGTGCATTCCGATCGCAATGTCGGAGCGGTGCAGGATCGTGGCCTGGCGATCGGGTCTTTGCTGCGCGAGTTGTTAGTCGAACGCCTCGGCAGTGCCGGCCGCCTGAAGCTTGAGCTGACGCCCATGATTGACGACGATCACGTCGTCAATCGCATTTCATACAGGGAGTACAGGCGCTGGCTGTTCGACAGAGGCTTTCCTCCCGATGACCTGATCCTAGAATCGAGTCCGATCGTGAGCGCCATCGCCGTGGATCTACTGAAGCGAGCGCTTAACCGAAATGGCCGCGACTTCGAGCTCGACCATTTTGGCGACAACCTGTACCTCACAGCGCCGGGCCTGCGTCTTGAGCTGATCAAGGGTATCGAGAGTCTACGGCTCGGCTGTGTGCTGTTCGACACGGCGCTGGTCATCTACCGGTCGAACCGAGTGGCTATGACTAGGCTGTTCCAGTCCAAGACGGGGCTCGACTATGCGGACATCCATCGAGAGATGATTGACGCCTACGATCGCCAGCAGGATCCCGCCAAGCGCGCCGCTATCCGCGCCAGCTTTGATCCGCTGTGGCGAACCTCTTGGTCCGAGGTCAGGGGCTCGGCTTCGGAAACACCTTACCTCGACTTGTACG
This sequence comes from Paraburkholderia domus, assembly GCF_905220705.1. Classification (GTDB taxonomy): domain Bacteria; phylum Pseudomonadota; class Gammaproteobacteria; order Burkholderiales; family Burkholderiaceae; genus Paraburkholderia; species Paraburkholderia domus. The sequence goes on along the minus strand of NZ_CAJNAT010000051.1, from coordinate 16,331 downwards.
CCTCAATCCTGTTGTCGCGTCGCAGCGTCGGCGAGGCTACGCTTGCGGTCAACGTGCTCGAAGACTACTACGAGCCGCTCGAGCAGAAGGTGTTGCGCATCGCGCAGCTGCTCGACGTCGCGTTGTGCATGGATGCAGTACTTTTCTCGCCGTACGGGATAAGCCTGCGACGACTTTCCTCCTCTCAACCGGACTCTCGCACATGACCTTGTCGGAGCAGCTCGAGCGCGACGGATACGCTTTAATGCCCGGAGCAGTCCCGTACGACCAAGTCAGGAGGCTGCGAACTGCCTTCGACCTGCTGTGGAAGCGTCACGATCGCTCGGTCGACCAGCGGCAACTGCTTGCCGTTCCCGAGTTCATCGAGCTGATCGACCATCCCCGATTGCTCGACGAGCTGACCACAGTGTTCGGCGATCAGCTGCAGCTGATCATGTATGCGCTGCGCAATCATGACGCAGGCGACGATCTGCGCGAACGTGACTGGCACCGCGACTTCAGTTTCGTATGCGACCGCGTCATCGCGGTAAACGCCATTTTGTATCTTGACGACACGGCAGACAGCGGGCCCACCGTCGCCGTCCCGGGGAGTCACCGCTGGCGAACGCCGCCCGCCGAGCGGTTCGAACCGCGGAGCGATGAAGTGCCACTACCGGCCAAGGCAGGTGACATTCTGCTTAACGACGCGACACTGTGGCACAGCCGCAGTCGCAACAAGACCCTTTCGCCGCGTCGCCTAGTGCTGCTTTACTTCGGCTACTGGTGGCTGAAGCGCTACGAACACGATAGCCCGCTGCCCCGGCAGGCGCTTGAGTCAGCCAGCGCGCGCCGCCTCCAGTTGCTCGGCGTCCGTATGCCCGGCCGCGACCTGCATCTTTACGAGCTAGGGGACGGAGGTGACCAATGAGTAACGGGATGCCAAAGGATCTGGCATTTGCGCGGAACGAATCCCTCGTGTGCGAACGGGGCTTCGCGGTGTCGTGCAGCGTGCGTGACATTTTCTCGCGGGCGCGCGACCCGCGGGATGCGGCTGAACTGTGCAGGCTCTACATCGGCTCGGTAGAAGCCAGCCTCGGCACCGCTTCCGCGCGTCCGGAGGCAGCGGCCTGTTGGCGCGCGAGCAGGCCCTTGCGCGACGTTACCGATGAAGAGATCCTATCGAGCCGCAGCGTTGTTGCATGGGTCAAGCAGCTGTTCAACCACTTCTTCCGAGACGATTTGTACGGCCTGCTTCGCCGCGACGATACGATCGTGCTCTCGTCGGGCTCGCTCGACGAGAGCATTTTCGGGCTGCCATCGTCGCTCAAGCGCTCCATCCTCGCGGCGCTGGACCGCGACTGGTACGGCTACTCCGATTCGCGCGGGCGCCGCGCGACCCGGCGAGCCATCGCCGCCCTCGAGAATGCGCGCACGTCGGGCGGCCCCTATGACGAGGAATGGATTGCGGTCACGATGGGAGGAACGTTCGCCATCGCATGCCTGGCCGACTTTCTGTTCGGCGGCAAGGCACCGACGTCACCCGTACTGTGCGCCACGCCGAACTACCCACCCATGGTCGAGTCGATCGCGCGGCGCGCGGTGACGCGACTGGTTCCCGTCGCGACCGGCGAGGGCTGGACTGACATTTCAGCCCTTATTGAGGCTCTGCGCGCGGACACGCCGCTCGTGTTTGTCCAGACCGTGACCAACCCAACCGGAACGCGTATCCCCGAGCAGCAGATAGCGCACCTCGTGCGCGCTGCGTCGCCATCGACCCTGATCGTTCTGGACGAGGCGCACGAGTGTCTGAACATCGGGCCTGTCTCCTCTTACTGCGCCGAGCGTGCGCAGCGAAACGTGGTTAGAGTCGCCAGCCTGTCCAAAACCCATTCGGTGCCCGGTATGAAACTGGGCTGGATTGTCGCGCATCCGGACGTCGTCCGCGAATACTACGAGTACGCGTCGACGACCTATGGCGGCCCGCCGTCGCTCTTCTATCTGCTAATCGAGATGGCAGCGCGCTTCGACCAGTGGGATGCCGCGGGCCTGGAGCGACCGTCCTGTGCGGCTCATGCGCAGTTCGAGCCCGCGTATGGATTCACACAGGAGCATCTCGCTGCCGAGTATGCGGACTACCTTGAGTACCGCCGGGACTTGGAGCATCGCGTGAGCAAGTCGCGGGACGCGACAGTCGCGGCACTCGCGCACAGCCCGTTTCGCGCGACCACCGCGACGCACTCGGTCAATGTGTCGTTCCGAATCGCGAATTGCGACAGCAGCTACGCCTGGTTCCGTCGCTGCCTTGCAGCCACGAACGTATCGTGTTTTCCTAGCATCCTCAACTTCGATTTCCAGGACGACTCTATGCGCCTTACCGTAGGGCGCGGAGAGGCTGAAATGTCGGAAGGCGTGCGGCGCATTGCGGGCTTCGCGAGGGGGCGACAATGAACTGGCTTTCCCGTGAAGAATTGGTCGCGAGTTGCTCCACCACCATACCTGGAGTGCTACGTCCGCATTCATTCCAATCCGTCTGCTGCATACGCCACCTGGTGGCAAGCTGGAGCAAGCGAGGAGAATGGCCTCTCGGCCTAACAAACGACAAGGGCCTGATAGTTATTGCCGTCGATGCACTCACTTACGAGTTCGCCGAGGCTAACCTGTCATCTGATCGACTGTTCTGTCTGACCAGTTCGTTTCCCAGCACGTCAGTGGTGAGCTGGCTCTCGTCAGTGACCGGTGCTTCCCCGGGAGACCACCGTGTTGCGGGGCCGGTCGCGCTACGGCCCGGTGTCGAGGGCGTCTACAATGTGATCCGGGGGAACATCGCCCGCTTCGGCGAATCCGGCGTGGTCGTCGCCGGGGTGCCACCGCCTCCTGGTATGGCAAGGCCCACCTTGTTTGATGACTTGCGCGACGACGGCGTCGAAGGGGTCGCACTCATCGGCGATTTCCTCGGCATCTGCGAGGGCTGGATTGGCGAATTAACACACGGCGCGATCCGGCGTAATCCACCTAGGACGCTGGACGACATCCGCCTCGACCCAAAGGCCATCGCTGCGCTGGCAGTGGCTCAGGTAGAGGCTGAACTCGCACCCGACCGTCGTCGCTGCGTCTGGACCTACGTCAACTTGGACGAGCACATCCATCACCACGGCTATGACCTGACGCTCCGCGATGTACTGCACGGCTTGCAGCAAGCTGCCCGACGTTGGGCCGACCAGGGCTACACTGTTCTGCTGTATTCGGACCATGGTCAAATCGCGAATTCATGCGTTCCAGCGGATCTGGCCGCGTTCGACGCACTAGGGTCCAGCCGGTATTGCCGATTGCCTCCTGGTGGAGCCGGCCGGGTGCGATGGCTCTATCCGCATGCCGCTCAGGAGGATAGACTGGTACGCTGCCTGACCGAGGCGCTGGGAGAACACGCGTTCGTGTGCCACTCAGACGAACTGCCCTCGATCGGTCTAACCGATGCCCTCGGCCTTCCCGGCGCAGGAAGCGTTATCGCAATGGCCACCGGGTCCCGGTTTCCGGTACCCGACCCGAACTATCGCTTTGAACACGGCTCCGCCACCGCCGACGAGATGCTGGTGCCCTTGGCGTTCTGGGGGCCGCAATGAGGTCCGACAATCAGCACTTGGTGGCAGACAGTTTCCGGCTTCTAGACCCCCGCCAAGATGTTTTCAGGTCGTTCGCGCAGCTTCGTCTAACCTCGCCACACGGTGTCGCGCAGCCGGCCACTGCGATGGTGACGGGAAGCGACTCGTCCAGCCTTGCTGTGACCTCGCTCGACCTGCTCGACAACGGCTGGAGCGTCATTTTTCCTCCCTCACTCACGACACGCGCCCAGCTGCCGGTCGCGCCGTGCGCACTGCGCATCGACTGCTCGGCCGATGGAACGGTGGTGCGCCGCTTTCCCCAGCATCTGAGCAGGCCACCCGGTGGCTGGAATGTCGCAATGTGCACGTCCGGAACAACCGGCCGGCCCCGGATTTTCGGCTTTTCGACGGAACAGCTCAACTCCGTCACCACCCATTACCGTCGGCTCTATCGCGTGTCGCAACACTCCCTCTTCGTGACAGCGCTGCCTTCCGCGCACAACCTCGCCTTCGTCGCCGGAGTTTGCACGGCGGCTGCGGCAGGGGCGAGCTTCGCACATATCGATGCCGCCGCCGATCTGCTGCGAAGCGTGGAGCGGTGGGACAAAATGTTTGATCGGATCGTCATCCTGGCAAACCCAGTGATGCTCGAGCAGATGCTCCACGGCGCCCGCAAACAACGCGATCACGTCACCATCGACTCGGGCGGAGCCCCGCTCAGCCGGACAGCCATAGCCGCCATCCGCACTCATGTGTGCGACATCCGGGAGGGGTACGGCACCACAGAAACCCTGTCGCTGACGCATTTCGACGAGGGGGACGATCCGGCCGCAATAGGCACGGTCGGCAAGCCGCTGGGCTGCGTCTCCTGTCGCCTGGGTAAGTCCCGACCGACTGTCGAGGTGAGCAGCCCAATGAGCGGCGTGTCGCTCTCCGCTGACTTACAGGCGGGGCAGCGCCCGCAGTGGATTCGCACGGGCGACCTTGGCGAGTGGACGGTGGAAGGAAATCTGCGCGTCGTGGGTCGTGAGCAGGACGAAATAATCGGTGGACTCTGGCCGCGCGATGTGCTCGATGCGATCGGTCCCGTGCTGGGATACCGGACCGCGTTGGTGATCCAGGAGGCGCAGACTATCCGCGTCGTCACCCATCACTCGCTGGGCGCCGACGAGCGTCAATCCATTGAGTTGCTGATCCGCGAGCGGCTGGACGAAGGATGCGCCGCGAAAATTACCTGCACGACACCGCAGCATGAACTGCTGTATTCAGCGAAACTCCCTCGCCCACAGACCGCCTGACGCTGCGCCGGATTAACACGATCACCCCTCGGCGGTCAAAATATCCCCTTGTGCTGGGCGCCGTCAACGACCAGCATCGCGCCTGCGATCCAGCTCGCACGCGGCGACGCCACGAATACCACGGCAGCGGCTACTTCTTCGGGCGTGCCCAGACGCCCGAACGGCATCGCGGAGCGCATCGTCTCGTAGGCGATCGGATCGCGCTGGCGCTCCCTATCCCAGTAGCCGTCGGGAAATTCGATTGATCCCGGCGCTACAACGTTGATGCGTATGCCTTTGGGAGCGAGCAGGGTGGCCATGTTCTTGGAGTGCGCCAGCAGGGCAGCCTTGGCCGCCGCATACGGCGGGATGGGGCCGGCCTCTAGCGCGGCGATCGACGATATGTGCACGATTGAGCCCCAGCCGGACGATTCCATCCAGGGCGCGACGCGCCAGGATGCGCGCACGCTGGCCATGACGTCGACCTCCCATCCGACCAGCCATCCCTCTTCGTCGTCAGTGACACCGAAGCCCGAAGGATTGTTGACCAGCACGTCGACGCCGCCAAGCATGGCGCGGCTTGCGACCAGAAATGCATCGAGGTCGCCGCGGTCGGCCACGTCGCAACCCGCAGCATAGACATTCACACCCAAGGCGTTCAGCTCTGCCGCTGTTGCCATCAGGGCCGATTCGCCGCGCGCGCAGATAGCCACCGACGCGCCTTCGCGCGCGAAAGCGAGCGCGATGGCGCGGCCTATTCCGCGGCTGGCGCCGGTAATGACGACGTTCTTACCGTTCAATCCCAGATCCATGTTGCCTCACCTCGTCGTATGCTTCAGGTAGACCTTATCACGCACGCAGAGACGAACCGCTCTCCAGAATGCATTTCGTGACCAGGTCGCACTACATGGTTGCAAGGGGGAACCCGGAGTCGGGCGCAAGCGGGCGGACGGTCATGTGCAGCACCAAGGCTTTTGTCGCCATCAAAAGTGACTTTCGCGTTCGCAGGAATATCGCTAGTAAGCTAATTGTCGCAGCCGCTTCGCAGTCTTTGACAGCGGCGATGGTCGGATGTATGTTAATGAGTGCACTTTACCTTGGTCATGCTTTCGGGAGTCCAAAGATGAGCAACGATGAGTCCCCGGCTATCCAGGCTGCCAGAACAAGCTTGGCGCGCTTTCAGGCAGACATCCAGGCTGCTCGGCAGCAGCTGGATGGTATGGGCGATGACAGCGCGGTCGTCGATGCGGCCGTGACGGCCGTCAGGTCGTTGAGCGGCGCCGAGCGCGTGTCCGATCTGACACGTAGTCCTGCCTCTGGAGCGGAACCGGCAGCATCGGCCCAGAGGGCGGCCATCTCGACCGTGAAGGCTCTGGTCGATCTGGCGAGCGCATCCAGAAATTCGAACACACTCAGTCCTTTGGAGCGTGCCGCGATCATGCATGCCGAGCCATCGGCTCGTTCACTAGTCGACGTTGCCAGAACGCTGGCTGGGCACTTCGCGACGGACGCCGACACTTCCGCGATGTTCTCGCGTGTTGAAAAGGACGCTATCGAAGCCTATCGGCAACTGAGCGGCCGAGATTACGCTTGAGCTGGAGTTCTTCACTTTCTCGATATCTGACCCGATGTGAAGAATGCGGTTCTCCCGCAGTCGCGGTACCCATGCGTGAGGCAAGCGGCGCTTCGTGCATCGCATTCAATGCACAGGCTTTTTCCCGGGACTTCCCGTCCCTGTGGGCCAATTTTGGCGCCGACGAGGCGCTAGCTGAGCAGTGGCTGATCGAGCAGACCGCCTTTCTGACGGCTGGTCAATTCCGACACGCGCAGAAAGTCTGCGTCGCCCGCCGGATGCCGGGCCCCGTGCGCGTCGGGCTATCACTGCGACAGGCACGCATGGGCCGGTCCTCGGTCATGGAGTGTGCGCGGTCACCGCAGAACATCCTGCTCGAAACGAAGGGCTGCGGCGTGTGCCCTGGTGTAGTCCCCACGTCGGAACCGTATGGGAACGGTCTGTTAGCGCTCGAGTGTGGTGCGAAGGAATACCTGCTCGGTGCCGTCCTCCCCCAGGTCATTGGGGCGGGCAAGGCTTGGCGCTTCGCAAACGTCTACGGACTGATACTTCTCGACGTACAAATACAACGAGGCGAAGGGTGGCATCCGGCCGTCGTTCTCGTCCGAGAAGCTAGCGTCCGCGATCCTGTTTCCGACCTTCCATTGGCCGACAGCTACGAGTGGAGCCTCACGATCGACGTCGAACTCGAGTTGCGCCGGATCGGACTCACGTCGTGCTTCGAGGATCCCATATGTATCGAGCGCGACTTGAGCGGAAAACTCACGACATCGAGGATAGTCGGCGAGGAGGCGCTTGCCAATACGTGTGTGTTGGCGGCGATCCTAGACCAGAGCCGCAATCCCAATTCCTATCTGCTAGACCTCATCAATATACAGCTCAACCGCTCGCTGCAGGCAAAGGACGAGCATGTCGTGGTCGATTTCGAACACTTCAAGTTTGTGGGCGATGACCGTGACCATGACGTGATGACCCTGTGTCGCGACTTGGCCCTGGGGTTCGGCGGGATTCTGCCTCGGCAGACTTTGCCGCCTTGCCGCTTGCCACCCCAAGCAATGCAGACCCTCACCGCCGAATGGGAGCGGGTGGCTTGCGATGCCGCGATGCATCCTTACCTAGACAGGGCCGGCTCCCTTGGGGCGGCACGGTACAAGCAGGAAATAATGAAGGCTTATCTTAAGTCATTGTTGCTCAGCGGGTTCTCTCCACTTCGTGAAAGCCTGCGGCGCATCGAACAGCGTTGGTTTGCGGCCCTGTCCCAAGGCAATCCTAGCGCTGGCTGAGCGGACTCTCACGCGTGTTGTCGGCGGGTATACGATCTCTATATCGAGGACGAAGTTCGCGTCGAAAACAAGAAGGGGGCAAGGCGCTTGATCAACTCCGTCACCTCTTCTTGCACCTCGTCACTCCAATCCTCCGACCGTATAGTTACGCCCAGCCGGGTTCGAACCGGCGACCCCGCAAATACCTTTTTCATGCGGCGATTCTTGCCCTGAATGGCCGCCGGCTCATCGTTGCACCCGTGCCTCGATCCGGCTCGACCTCGGGCAGCATGGGCTGCACTAATGAAAAGCCCCGCTCGGGGCGGGGCCTTGTGATGCGGCAACCGCTAGGCTGCCAATCGGTGTTTGATTTTCTTTGCCAGCGCATCCTTCGCGTCAACGGAGTCGATCATGTCGTTCGCGGCGTTCATCAGCCTCCGAAGGTCGGCGTTCCCGATCTCACTCGCATTTTGGAAAACGACTATCGAGTTGAATCTTTCCACATACTGCTCGATGTGCTGAAGCACGATGGTCGTAAGGCGCGCCCGATCCTTCGATGGGACGCCGAATACGAAGAGCGGCTCGGGCGCCCCGCTGATCGCAAAATCGACCAGATAATCGTCGGCGGCCGGCACGTCAGGCACTTTGTAGTTTTGCAGCACCCGGTCGACTCCTACGATATCTACTAGGTTCAGCCGGAGATCCTCGAAGAATGTCGAAGTCACTCTCGCTTTTGACCACGACCGCACTTCGTTGGCGCGCAATACGGCTTGGCCGTAGCGTAGCAACGCTGGCCCGAGATCCACTTCCGGGGCTTCGGCAATGACCTGTCCATCGTCACCCAGTCTGGCTCCATATTCCGACAACATTCTATCGAGCATGACCTTTCGGGGGCCGCGCATCAGGGCCGCGACGTCCGAATCATAAGAAACACGCATCAGAGTCGTGCCGGCGTCCTCCAGCCTCCATCCGCCGAGCGTTTGACGAAGCCATACCGTAACGTAGTCGCCATCGGGCTCTACAAACGGCATCGACAGGCGCAACGAGTCACCGTCCTCGGCCACATCGAGTTCGGAGCACCACGACTCACATAGCAGTCGTTTTATGGTCGTCGGCGCGTCTTGAAGGATCATTAGTCGAAGTTCAAAGTAACTTGCTGCGTATCGGGCTCCGGGCGTTCAATCCCGCAGTCCCGGCAAAGGCACTCAAAAGCACCTTCGACTGAATTGTAGTCGGCAATGGGTTCCGCGTAACCATCGGCGTCGTATCCTGCGCGGATGTAGCGTGAAGTGGCGATATGTCTGTGGCAGACAGCCGGAACCTTGTTGCGTTCAATAACGTTGCGATGGGGATGGTAGCCGCCGTTGTATCGCAGAAGAACGAGGGTTTCACCGGATGGATAGATCCGGACGAGGCCCGCGGAAAACACCGATTGGTTAGACACCGAGATCCGGACGAATACCCGGTACTTTTCCGACGGATCGCGCTCGGCAGTTAGGGTGAGATTTTTTTCCTTATGTCCACCTTTAGGGACCCACCGTGCGCTCGGGTTGTCGATGATCTTTGCGGTCGCCCGCATGTCGTCAAGATTGTCGTCTGTCAGCGACGTAAAATCCATTTTTATTACCTGCCTGCGATCTCAATCCAAGCGTTGCACTGATCGGTTAGCGCTCAGTTGCCGCCTGCTAATCCAAACCCGAGTAACCCCCGCGAACCGCGCCGCTACTTCCGTCGCTGGATCGCCCCGCCAATCGTCGTCAACAGTTCGAAACATGCGGTCCTAGCGTTCAGGAATATGCGTCTACCGCACCGATTGCCTGAGCTGGGCTGTCGTATGTGCTGCCCTTCCATTTCACGCCCCTGTTCGTGTAGACCAGCTTGGCGTGTTTATACATGAAAACGCCATAGCCGCTTCCGAAGTCCTCGATCATTTCCCACGGATATTGAGCGGGTGGCGGAACGGTCGCAGGGTCGAACTCGTGATTACAAAACCGACAGACCATCGCCGCAGCCTTGACAGTCTCTGCGCAACGCGGACAAACCTTCGTCTGCTCTGCAACCGACCTTGCCGCAACGCTTCCTTCCTCTTGCAACTTTGGGAGGCAGGCGAGCACCAAGGTTGCGATAAGCCCGAACGGTATGGAAAGCAGGACCCATCCGATCGTGCTGCGGTTCTTGGAACTCGCAATAAGCGCGTTGACCACCATCCAGATCAGCCAGAAAAATAGGAATCCCATCCACCACCCCGTTTAATCTTGAAGTTATGTAGTTGGTCAATCTGGCCGCTCCAGCGATTTGCCTCGCGACCTTTTGGCGTACGCCCTTCCCTCGCCGCATCCAGCAACTGCATCGCCGAAGGCAATCTTGCTCGCGGCCATCTGGAACCAAATTATGCCCCTTTTTCCGCAACGTAGGCCCCGCCACTGCTTCATCTTGCGCGCTTCGATGGATGGTCAGTCGAAATCAAGACATGGCATTGCGGCCGCCGGCTTTCGCGGTGGTAATGGCGCAGCCTGCGCCGCCATATCTTCGGCCCGATACAGGTTCAGAAACGATCGGAACCTCTCAGGCTAGCTGACTGACACGCACCCTTTGTCTGCGGCTTTGCTCTGTGAGCCATGCCTTACGGATAGTATCGAGACTCTGCGGCACGCCCCTCCGGCCTCCCAACATCCAGAACGTCCACCCATTAGTAGACGCCTGTGTATCACTCGCGCCCAAGTCCTTCTTGGCCGCCACTGCAACAGAAGACGGATCGCTGAAATACCGACCGTTATATGCGAACCCATCCTTGGTAACACTGACGTCGATCCGCTTGCCAGCATATTCGGCGTAAAGAGCCAGTGGAATCGGCAGCTCGACACCCCTCGACGTCTTAAAGCAGGTCGGTTCGGGCCTGACCAGCGGAGTGTAGATCGCATGACTCTTAAAGCCGTCCCTAGGCGGCGAGGCGTCCCAGTGATCACATAACCGCTGCAGAATAGTGTCGTTGGTATCAACGAGAGGCACCGCGTACTTTTGTAGACGCGCGAACGTCTCCGCGCTTATCGTCAGCGAGACCGTTTCCATGACTTTCTCCATAAAGGCATGGATCAACTATAGATCTACTTGGAGTAATCTGCAAGCAATCTCTAAGTAAGCCAAAATGGCGCTGGAACACAATTTCCTGGTTGACAACCCAAACCGCCCCAATTCCCGCCGCCAGAACGTTGGCACCGGTCGAGGGTAGTGCCCACACCCTCGGCCGCCCGCAAAGGAAAGAATGAGCGGCCAAGCCGGTTCGCGAGGGCTGCACGCAGGCAACGTGGACGACCGGCGCCAACATGCTCTATCGTGGGATGAGGGACTGAACAGCCTGCAGCAACCAGCCAATCAAGGGAGATTGCAACGCAGCCCACAATTCATCCGTCCACTTGGAAATTCTTGCGCGGCATTTATCGGGATTGGTATTTACCGCGGCCGGATCTCACGCTTAACGATTGGCTAAGCGAGATGCGCCGAGCACACGCCGCGCTGCTTGGCGAGGACGTTCAAATCGGTCGGATACTCGCGCAGTCGATCACGGTTCTTGAATACGTAATCATTGATGGCGACGGTCGGTTGCCGGCTGAGATCACCCCGTAGCCGCCCCTAGCCGCAAAGCCCATCGATTCGTGCCCCCGCACTCTGGCAGTGTGGCCCCCCCCAACAGGAACATCCGATGACTACTGGCACCTCCACCCGCAAGACGACGAAGACTGACTAGAGCCCACTCGATGCGCTTGAGCGCCGGGTGACTCGCCTGCTGTCCGCAGCCGCCGTCGCTATCGTGCTCGCCCTCGCTCTGCTTTGGCACTTCTGGATCTGATCCGTACCCCCGATCTTCTCCCGGAGCTTGACGCAGAGTGCCGCGCTGCGACTTCCATAAAAAAGCCCACAAATGCGTGGGCTATGAATTTCGGCTCGGCCTTCTGCAACGAATCGCGGGGCAGCCTTTTCGACCGCCGCTCACGTCGCTCGCATCACTGTGCTAATCTAAACGTATATGTCTCAACTGCACGTCATGTATGACCACTCAGTGCGGCGAAGACATACACTGCGGCGATGCTGAAATAATGCGCTGCGAGTAGCAAGTAACACAGGTTTGCTGTAGTCATGTGCTTTTCCTGTAAAGGTACGTGATCGAAGGGACCAGCCCCGACCCGGCCAAGGTATCTAGGCGAAGTCCCTTCCCCATTTGAGACGGCGCGATCACTCGCGCCGTTTCCCTTTGAGCGACAACAACGCTCAAATCCGTCTACAACTCCGACTTTCAATGTGCGGCTTCAACTTCCTCCTACAGCCCATCAACTGCCTTACGTTGAGCGTTGGCACACGCTATTCACCGCGGCATATTCATCTTCGCAACGATTATAAGACAGCAACTAAGGATTCCAGATCAAGCGAAAAAGACTGCGCTCTGCCCATGCACTTCTACAAGTAATCCATCCACGGCACTGCATTTTATCGGCTCCATCGGCCGCGCGGTGTTGTAGCCCCTTACGCGAGCAAGCGTAAGTTCGATACCGCCGACGGCTACAGAGTGCCAAACACATCGAAGCCGAGAGAGTAGGCAGATCGCTGAGGCACTGAAGCTCACCTTAGCGCACGCGGCGAAGGGCTGCAACTGGCCGATTAGGGTAAGACCGATTGCCGACAGCAGCACGGCTTTAGTTTTCCCGCGTTTGTGTCCGCCGCAAAATCCGACTTGGATAAGCCACCAGAGCCGCAGAACCCGTCCGACAAGCTGCGCAGCATGGCGACTTTCTTCATCACACACACCAGTTCGACCTTGATCACCGTCGTGGCATTGATCGGCTCCTTGAACTTTTCGGCGACGATCGGCTGCGAATACACCTTCCCCTGCGATGCCAAGCGAAATGTCGTTGCAGCGCTCGCTAACCGGCCAACGAAAATGACCTTGTTCACGGATGCCATGAATTTCTCCACGCAGTAGCTGAGCGAATCGGCTGGCCAACGGCGAACTTCAGAGTTATTCCAGGCAGTACAGCGCCAGCTCAACTTTGCTGACTGGGGCCCGCGACCTGAAAGACACTCCTTGCGACAAGATTCATGGCTGGCCAAGGCGAGGGGGGTGATATCAGCCCACCGGGAACACCTGTTAAGCGGTAGGGATTTGGGGCTGGTCTCGTCAGTGTTGCTGATTGCCATACTTCGTTCCGTGGTGAACGTTGGTATGGCTTCTCATTATTGTGATTTTTCTAACGCCGATAAGCCTGTTAGCTAGCAGGCTGTGCGGCTTGCTTGTATGACGTTCACTATGCAAGCACACGCTACGCTGTGCGCGCAGACTGTACTGATTTCCGGTATTCAGAAATATACTTTTGCGCGGTGCGGAACTTGATATTGAAGACCTTTCCAGCGATTTCTTCCGCTGCGCCATCGATAGTTTTGGTGCCCAGATTCTCGGCACACCATGCAAATACGTCGGACTTTATTGCGCGAGTCTCCGCGTGCCGCGAATCCGCCGCCTTACGCGCCAAGTCCGCGCGAATCCTGATTTCGTCGTTGGCGCTCCAAGTGGCACTAAGTGCGAAACCATAATAAAGCTGTGCACGCATCGCCCATGATGCAGCCTTCCCCATTTCTCCACGATTCAAGTACCACACAGATTCGTCAATTCCCCACAGCGAGAGGACCATATAGATTTCCGTAAATGTCCATGCTCTTTTTGCTTTCCACGATTTGGATTCGAGCCAAGATTCCTCTAGAGATTCGATTATGCTATGAACATCTGAATAGACCCACCAATGCCTTAGAGTTGGTTCGGCATCGCCTTCAGATTCAGTCGCGAAGTCTTCAATGTCAATATTGGAATTTTCGACGTGGGCCAAGAATTCGCCATCACTTTCGTCAGAGTCATCCTCGTCTTGGTATTGCGCAAGCTCGTCTAGATAATCCCAAATCGTTTCACGCAAGATAAGCGCTGCACGCCGTACATCTTCGTACGCACGCTCATTCCTCTCCAGTAATCCCCATACAAGAATCGTTAGCTGTTCCAGTTCCGCACGCAATGGATAGTCGTTTCGCTGTTGCTCGTGCTTCCGTTTCGAATCATTGCGCGTTGTGATCGTCTGCCCAGTCAATGACGTGAAGTTGTCATCACTCATTGAATCTGCAGTCATATAAAAAACACGATTAAACGGATAAACGATTATAGAGATATCACGGCAACTCGATGACGCAATACTCTGGCAAATATACGCGAAAGTGCGATTGAAATTCATCAGGCGATCCTTTCTCGGACTGATTTTCGATATTCCGTCAACCACTTTCTGGCTGTTCTCCATCCAACCGGAACCAATTTACCCGCTATCTCCGTAGCCGCAGCGTCCATGCTCGGACGATTGTCCAGATTTTCAGCGCACCACTTATAGACTAGGGCCTTCATGGCGCGATTTTCCGCATGTCGAGCTTTCGCCGCATTGGTTGCCTTGTCTTTTTCCTTGCGTTCAAAATAGCTGATCATCTTATCTTGAATGATCGTATGCGCATCGGCCATACTCAACTCGGCGACGGTAATGCCCATTGCCTGCTCATACTTAAGGAGGCCTGCTTTATATTTCGATTCAGACAATTGAAAGACAGCGAGAAGTATCTCCATGAAGAGGGGGGCTCGTAGTTGCAGATCCTTACTTTTTGGATTTCTTCTCTGACCTCCTTCTCATGAAATAACTTCGCGCCGATCCCTTTCACGAACTCATTGGTAAACGTTTCAATGAACTCAGCCCCATAGTCACCGCGAATATCGTTCATTTTCATGTTGCGCCCTCACGCACCCTTAGTAGGAAGCGCGCCAACAGGGTAAGGGAGCCCTGCTTCCGCCCTGTCGGGCTAGGCGACTATCTCTAAGAAAGGTCAATTGCCGAAATACCTGTAACCGAGCGGCCGTAGACACAGAGGCCGCCTATGTAGACTCGCTAAATGGACTGCAGTAAGTCCCGCCCCATCTCCCTTCTCTTGGTGGGCCGACCCAAAAAATATTATGCGAGAATTGCGTAAAGCGCTCCTGTCCGAACACATCGACATATGAAACCTTGCCCCAGATATAGATACGCTTGTGCCTCCCCGTTACTATTAGCTCGGCCTCATCGTCTGCCACAAGGCCGGCCAACCCCGCATTTAATACTACGCTTTGATGCGGCCCTAGGGCAAAGCTAGTGACCACAGAATCCTCGCCGTCGGGAAAATCAAAATTGTCCGGAAGTGGGAAGTCGTACACCCCGGCTTTTGCCCAATAGCGTATCCTATGCGCGGGCGTATTTCCGCTATTTACCAAAATGGGATTTATTCCGAAACGAATCTCTTTATCTCTTTCTTGGAAAGATCCGCCATTCATTACCACCGACAAATAAGCGCGCATCTGTTTTGCCGTCACTTCTTTTAACGTTGCGACACTCTCCGTACTGGCGCGTGCGCTCACGCCTGCCGCCACCGCGACCCCCTCCATTGCTGTCGCCGCCCTAGTCGCTTCAGCAATAGACTTTTGCATTTCTTGCGATTGCCTTTCACTGGTTTCCTTGGCGTCTCGGCCAAGTCGCACGGTTGCTTTCCATAATAAACCCGTCCATATGGCCAAAAATAACGTGACCACAGCAAGCGCGACTGTTGAATATGCAACAAGTCTATCGTTCGATTCCTTAGTTACTTCTGCTTGATCGCCCTCGGCCAATCGCCTCTCATCCTCTTCCGATCGAACGATACTGACTGAAATCGGCTCCTGAGAAGGCGACCTATCTACTTCATGGTGGCCGTCGTCCTTAGCTGTGCTAGCGGCACCATGCGACTGTTCTACCGCTGCGGATGCCGCCGCTGCCACACCGGACAGACAACTGATAGCACAAGCCAGAACTATTGCCGCTCTCATCGTTTTCATTTGGGTCTTTCTCACGGGACTTTTAACGGGAGCCATCGGCAAGCGCCTCCACGACCGGGCATAGATTAGCTCAGTTTTACCCCGCCCTTTTGTTGTATGGTGTATCTAGCACGGCTAGGCCAGTCGAAACGAGGAGTCAGGGGATGCACTCCGCAATCGAAGCATTCGAGCGCCGCATGACGCGCAGGCTGTACGCGGTAGGGATCGTATACGTGGTCACCGCCGCGCTGCTTCGGCACTTCTGGACCTGAGCGCGGCATCAAAATCTTAGTTGCGCTTCACGCACTACGCCATCAGTCGGGCGTCAAAATTCCTGAAAAGTCGGTCCTTGAACTTAAAGCGATTTTTCAGGAAGCGTGGCACCGGGCGCCCGGCACGCGCCTGGAGTCGATACTCGGTCGCTGCCCCGTCGGCCTGCTTGCCGCTGGTCAACGACGAGCACGGACTGGCCAGTTTGAGACGTTCCGCTGCATCGCGCGAACGGTCGCTAACGATTAACCCTTCTTCCGAAGTCTCGTCCTCCGCCGTCCTATCGTTACCCGGCGTTGCGGTTTAACGCGCTCACCATCGTTTCATCCGTCCGCGGGTTGTGGTGCAATTCCGATGCGTCCGTCTGCCCCCGGCGTCATAGTAGTTGTCGCCTCTGAACTTTCTTATCAAGAAAAGTCAGAGGTACAAGTTGAAGACGAAACAAACGTATTCTGTTGAGTTTAAGGAGCAGGCGCT
>NZ_CAJNAT010000050.1 GCF_905220705.1 Paraburkholderia domus | reverse complement strand
AAGGTGGAATATCGCCACGACTGGGCCAACAAGCAGGTGTTCCTGAAGAACGACGGTTCGTATGGCAAGTCCAACGACCTGCTCGGCACGCAACTCATCTACTCGTTCTAACGCTTTGCGTCGAAGTGAGGTGCCCGCTGACGGATGTCAGCCGGGCCCCAGCGCAAAAGTTCAGCGCTTCGCGTGCTGCTTTTTTATCTGCGCTTCACAGAAGGCTGTGAAATGCCGCACAACCTGTCTCGGCTTCATGTTGCGCGACTGTGCAATGCCCAACGTGGCTGCTGCAACGTCGTCCTTGAACCGCTTGACGACGAAATCCTCGCCGTCCACGGTATGGGTCGATTTGAGCGGGAAGTTCAGGATGCTGTATCCCAGACCATTCGCCACCATACCGCGCACCACCTCGGGTTGTGCGGACTTGAACGCCGGGACCGGCCGCTCGCCCACCGCGTCGAACAGGCCCGCAAAATATTCCCGGCTATGTGGCAGGTCCAACATGACGTAGGGCTCCCCAACCAGATTCGCAAGCGCGATCGAGCGATGCTGCGCCAGGTGGTGGGTCTTCGGCAAGATGACGTACGGCGGCAACGTCAGCATGGGCAGGAATTCAATGTCGTCAGTCAGATCGATGCTGTAGGTCAGCGCGAGGTCGAGCGAGCCGTCGTGCAGGCCCGTGAACAAATCTTCCTGATGCGCTTCCAGCGTCTGGAATACGACGCCGGTATGTTGGGCGACAAAGTGGCTGATGAGGCCCGGCAGCAACGGCGGGGCAAGCGAAACCAGACAACCCAGCGCGATGCCGCCCGATATGCCGGTGTCCATCCCGCGGGCAGCAACCTGCAGTTCCTCCGCATTTTTTAGCAGGTCACGCGTCTTGCCCAGCATCTCGCGCCCCGCCTGGGTCAGGGAAAGCCCGGAGGCGTGGTGGCGGATGAACAGTTGCACACCAAAAGACTCCTCTAGCTCCGCAATCGCCGTAGAAATCGAGGGCTGCGAAATGTGCAGGACTTTGGACGCACCGGTAAAAGACAGTGCTTCTGCAGTCACGACAAAGTATCGCAGCTGGCGCAGCGAATACCGAAGCAGTGGGCTTTCCATTGAACTGTTCCCATGAGAAAAATCATTCTGGAGGCGCCGGGCATGCCGCTCGGCTCCGTGCTGATTATCTCGCGCTTTGCATAGCTAAAACAGATGTTTTGCATTTTTTAAATGTGTTTTTCAGATGGTGTGTTTCCGCGTAGATTTCTTTCATCAGTAGATCCTGGAAGGAGAAAGGCATGACAGTTGAAAGAACGTCAATCGATACGCTTGTTGTCGGCGCCGGTCAGGCCGGCATAGCCATGAGTGAACACCTGAGCAAACTCGGGGTACCCCACCTCGTCCTGGAGCGCGATCGAATCGCCGAACGCTGGCGCACGGGGCGGTGGGATTCTCTGGTTGCCAATGGTCCGGCCTGGCACGATCGTTTCCCGGGCATGGAGTTCGACGATCTCGACCCCGACGCCTTTGCTTCGAAGGACCGGGTTGCGGACTATTTTGAAGCCTATGCGAAGAAGTTCAACGCACCCATTCGCACGGGTGTGGAAGTGACGAAGGCTATACGCAATGCGGGCCGCTCGGGCTTCACGATCGAGACAACCAAGGGCGTGATCGAGGCCAACCGCGTGGTTGTCACAACCGGACCCTTTCAGCGCCCGGTCATCCCACCAATCGCGCCTGAAGACGAGAAGCTCACCCAGATCCACTCGGCCGAATATCGCAATCCTGGGCAACTGCCCGAGGGTGGGGTGCTAGTGGTCGGTGCCGGGTCGTCAGGGGTGCAGATCGCGGATGAGCTGCAGCGCGCAGGCAAGAAGGTTTACCTCTCGGTTGGAGCGCACGATCGTCCTCCGCGCGCGTATCGCAACCGCGACTTTTGCTGGTGGCTGGGCGTTCTCGGCGAATGGGATGCAGAGGTCATGAGACCGGGCAGGGAGCATGTCACCATTGCCGTAAGCGGCGCTCGCGGCGGCTATACGGTCGACTTCCGGCGTCTCGCCGCTCAAGGAATCACGCTGGTTGGTTTGACGAAATCGTTCAATGACGGCGTAGTGCGCTTCGAAGCGGATCTTGCAGACAATCTGGCTCGCGGCGATGAGAACTATCTGGCGTTGTTGAATGCAGCCGACGCCTATGTTGCGCGCAATGGTCTCGACCTTCCGGAAGAACCTGAAGCCCGCATTGCGCTGCCGGATCCGGAATGCGTGACTCATCCTCTTCCTGAACTCGATCTGGCGCGGGCCGGCGTCACCTCGATCGTGTGGGCAACCGGCTATGCCGTCGATTACGACTGGCTGCATGTCAATGCTTTCGACTCGAACGGTAAGCCGAAGCATCAGCGCGGCGTGTCGACGGAACCTGGTGTCTATTTCCTGGGTCTGCCATGGCTGTCGCGTCGTGGCTCCGCTTTCATCTGGGGCGTTTGGCACGATGCCAAGCATATTGCCGACCATATCGTTACGCAGCGCAAATATCTCTCCTACCGTGATGCCTCGGAACGCCAGGCAGAAGACGGTCGCGAGATCTACGAAGCAAAATTTCTTCCGAGTACTGAGGTGCACTAATGAGCCAGCCTACACACACCCGCATCCGCATGTTCAACACCAAGGATACCTACCCGAACCAGTCACTGGATAACGATCTTTGTCAGGCCGTGCGCGCCGGCAACACCGTCTATGTGCGCGGTCAGGTGGGCACCGATTTCGACGGCCGGCTGGTCGGGCTCGGCGACCCGGGCGCCCAGGCCGGGCAGGCGATGAAGAACGTCAAGCAGCTGCTGGAAGAGGCGGGCAGTGATTTGTCCCACATCGTCAAGACCACAACCTACCTGATCGACCCGCGCTATCGCGAGCCGGTGTACCAGGAGGTCGGCAAGTGGCTCAAGGGCGTGTTTCCGATTTCCACCGGTCTGGTTGTGAGCGCGCTGGGGCAGCCGCAGTGGCTGATGGAGATCGATGTGATCGCGGTGATCCCGGATGACTGGAAGCCGGCTCAGGCCTAAGGATCAGGACATGACATTCTCTATCGTTGGACGTTGCCCGGAAACCGGGCAGCTTGGGATTGCCATCAGCTCTTCCAGTATCGCGGTGGGTGCTCGATGCCCCTGGGTACGTACGGGTGTGGGTGCGGTGGCGACGCAGAACGTCACGTTGCCTGCTCTCGGTCCACAGATCCTCGACCTCCTCGAAAGCCAGCAGATCGAGCCGGCGGCAGCTCTGGACCGGGCGCTCAGCGCCAACGGTTGGAGCCAGTATCGACAGGTGACGATCATCGACGGCCAGGGCCGTACCGCGTTCTTCAGCGGTAAAGAAGCGCTGGGCGTGCACAACGCCGTGGCCGGTAAGCAGTGCGTAGCCGCTGGCAACTTGCTGGCTGGTGTCCAGGTCATCGAAGCGATGGTTCAGGCGTTCGAGAATGCGCCCGGGATGCTTGCCGAGCGCTTACTGGCGGCAATGCATGCTGCGATGAGGGCCGGTGGTGAAGCGGGGCCCGTGCATTCGGCGGCGCTCAAGGTAGTGGGCGACGTGACCTGGCCGATCGTCGATCTGCGAGTCGACTGGGCGGATGAAGACCAAATCGGCCAGTTGGACGCGCTCTGGCAAGCCTATCGGCCGCAGATGCAAGACTACCTGGTTCGGGCGTTGGATCCGACCGCGGCGCCCAGCTACGGGGTGCCGGGCAATGAGTGAGATGTCCAGCCGCGAGTTGCTCGAACGGCTGATCGGTTTTGCCACGGTCAGTCGGGACTCCAACCTGGAACTGATCGCGTTCATCCGGCATTACCTGGCTGACCTCGGCGTGGAGAGCGAGCTTTTCTACAACCCGGAGCGCACCAAGGCCAACTTGTTCGCCACCATCGGTCCCCGTGACCGAGGTGGCGTTGTGCTTTCCGGCCATACCGATGTAGTGCCGGTGGATGGGCAGGCGTGGACGGTGGAGCCGTTCCGTCTCACCGAGAGAGACGGTCGCTTGTACGGTCGCGGCACGGCCGACATGAAGGGCTTCATCGCCTCGGTGTTGGCGGCGGTACCAGACTTTCTCAAGCGGACGCTCAAGCTACCGGTACACCTTGCCTTCTCCTATGACGAGGAAGTGGGATGCCTGGGTGTGCGGCCGATGTTGGCGGATCTGGAAAAGCGTCCGCACAAGCCTCGCCTGTGCCTGATCGGCGAACCGACCGAGTTGAAACCAGTGCTGGGCCACAAGGGCAAGCTGGCCATGCGTTGCCAGGTGAAAGGGGCCGCCTGCCACTCGGCCTACGCACCCTATGGGGTCAACGCTATCGAATACGCGGCGCGACTGATCGGCCGGCTGGGAGAGATCGGCGCGCAGTTGGCGCGGCCTGAACATCACGATCAGCGCTTCGATCCGCCGTTCTCGACGGTGCAGACCGGTGTGATCAAAGGCGGCCGTGCGCTGAACATCGTGCCGGCTGAATGCGAATTCGATTTCGAGGTACGCGCCTTGCCAGGCTTCCACGCTCACGAAGTGGCGGATGAGTTGCAGACCTACGCCGAGGCCGAGCTGCTGCCGAAGATGCGCTCGGTGCAGCCCGATACTGACATTCGCTTGCAGCCGCTCTCCGCCTACCCGGGATTGGCCACCTCGCCTGACAGCGAAGCGGCACGTCTGTTGGCACTGTTGAGCGGTTCCACCGAGTTCGGTACGGTGGCCTTCGGCACCGAGGGCGGACTGTTCGACCAGGCGGGCATTCCCACCGTGGTCTGCGGGCCGGGAAGCATGGATCAAGGGCACAAGCCGGACGAATTTATTACGCTTGAGCAACTGACCCGATGCGATGCTATGCTGGCTCGCCTGGCCGAATACCTCTGGGGCCCTTGCTGATACTCAGACGAGGCCCACGATGAACCGGGCGCGAATTCGCCGACGCATAACATGGGTGCGACGCGTCGTCGGAATCATGACGCTTCTGGCGTTCGCCAATCACGAACAACATTGGCAAACCGAGCCGGCAATCCGTGAACGCGTTATTGAAACGGATTCTGCACGACACCCGGCTTCGCATCCGGTTCGTCCTTCACCTTCGCCGGCAAATTGGTCTGCGCCTGCAACGCAGCCACCACCGCATCGATCGCTTCCTTCAGCGCCAGCGCCGCTTTCAGCCCGCGCTGGTCCTGAGTCAGCTCCAGCGTTCCGTTCAGCACCACGCGCGTCGTACCGTTGCTGACGGTGAGTGCATCGCCCTGGATGTTGAGCACGTCGTCGTCGTTCGAATAGGGTTTAAACACCTTTCAGTCCTCCCGGTCGCTGATCTTTGAGATTCTCCGGAATACCCGGAAAACGGATGCCCGATGCCGCCTCGAGTTCGTGAATCGTCCTGATGTCGTAGCGGTTGGTCGACACGTTGTCCACCACCACCGCGAACGCCATCTGTCGGGACGGCACGTAGACCACCTTGAACAATTGCGTCGGCACGAAGACGTGCGTCGGTCCGATGGTCTGCAATTGCTGGCCGCTGAAAATCGGCCCGGTGATCACGTAGGTGTCGTCGTAAGACATCGCGATCTTACGTACGGATGTTTCTATCCGCGCCCACAAACGCTGATTGTTTTCGCGGTTCTGCGGCACCACGTTGGCCAGCGAAAACGATTGTGCCATCGCTTCCTGATTCCAGCGATTGCCTGCCGGGCTCATGTGCCCACGGTCGAAGCCGCTGCGCTTATAGTCCGCGAGCGTTGCGCTTTCGCCGTCGGGCAAACGCGCGTCTTCGAAGAATTTGTTGGTGCGGACCATGTCTTTGGCGGCTTCAATATGGTCGCGCGTCAGATGCTCGGCGGACCACAGCGGACCATGCGTGATACCCGAATGCAGCACCGCGAAATCGCTATAGCAAAGCATGCGCGTTTTTGGTGCCATCTTCTGATTGGTCAGAATTGGCCATTGCGCATTCGGGGTGAACTGGGTGCAGGAAGGCGCCGCGCTCGCGTGAGCGGCAACGGCGAATAACAGACAGGCAAACCACTTCTTCATGTGTCGGTCAGTCGAGGGATCGGGGGCGCAAGTATAGCGTCGCGAGTCCGTGTCGAGCGACGTGGAACGCAGGAAAACGCAGGGGGAAGAAGCGATTTTTGCGCGGCGCCCACGGCGATGAAAAGGGTGCAAGCGGAAGAAGCGGAAGAAGCGGAAGAAGCATACGGCGCAAAGCAAAAAGCGCCACACCAAAAAAAAACGGGCCGCTTTGCAGCGACCCTAATGCGTGGAGTTCCAACTGTACGCACGCAAACTTAAGACGGACTTAAGCGCGCGCGATGCAGAGTATGGGGTGAGTTGCGGGTCACAAGCGCGCACACGAATCCGCCCGCGCACGGCGGCGCGGTTCGTGTGAGTAAAAATTTCGACCAGCGAAAAAGCGTTCGAACTTAATTACCGAATACGCTGTGCTCGGCGTGCACGTTCTGGCGGTCGACGGCTTGCAGCCGCCAGAAGCCGCTGGTTTGCGCGCGCGTGGGCAATGCAGTCCACGCTGCTGCACCTTGCGCCGCGCTCACGCGCTGCTTGCGATCAACGTGCAATCCGCGCAGCGTGCACAGCGGCGCATCCGTGCTCGGCGCACAGAGCGTGGTCACGCCATTGTCGTCGTGTAACTCGCCCCACGGGGGCAGATCGATCCCTTGATGCGCTTCCCTCGACCACCGGTGTTCATCGGTGTCGAGCCATAACACAGCGTAATCGTGGCTGACGGTGGGATCGGAACCGTTGATGAGGATGGTCAGTCGCATAGCAGTTCCGTACAAATTGCGAAGTAATGCTTTATCAGTCTATGCCGCGACGCGCGTTATGCAAGGCAAAAAAGGTATGACGATCGGGCACGAAAAAAACTTACGCGCAGCGCATGCGGCTGTACGATAGCCGCGTCGGTAAGACATTCGCGGAGGCGCGCCATGCTGCATCGATTTCTACAACTCACGATGCTGGCGGGATGCCTCGGAGCGGTATCGACACTCAGTGCCGCGGCAGCCAGCGCCCCCTTCGCAGCGCCGGCGCCGATCGTCTATGTGTCCGACTTCGAACTCGACGTGGCCAACGTGAAACCTGACAGTGGGCCGGGGCAACGATTGCGTGGCCTGCGCGGTTTGCTGCCGAGCGGCCCGGGACCGTTAGGCAAGGACAAGAATCCGGAGGACCACGCGAAGGACATCGTGAACGAGATGGCGGACGCGCTGACTGCGGATCTGAAAAAAGGCGGCGTCGATGCGCGGCGCATTGCGCCCGCTCAGCCATTACCCGCTGCAGGTTGGCAAGTGCGCGGCGTGTTCCTGAGTGTCGATGACGGCAATCGTCTAAGACGCGCGATGGTCGGTTTTGGTGCAGGTCAGAACGATATTCAAGTAGCGGTGTCGTGCGACAGCCTGGGGACGGCTGATTTGCAGCCGCTCTATCAGTCCGTCGAAGAGGCCGACAGCAAGGGGAAGCCCGGCGCGGTGATCAAACTCAATCCGTATGTGATCGCGGCCAAGTTCGTGATGGCGAGCGGCGATGAGAAAAAGACGATCAAAAAGACCGCGCAGGAAATTTCGGATTCGGTGATTGCGAAGCTGCACGGGGTGGCGCAGTGACTGACGCGCTGCCGCCCACCCCCGCGCGATAGACAAGCGGCTCAGGCCAGATCCAGCGTGCCGGTCAAATCGCCAAGCGGCGCCAAGCCGTTCTGCGCAAAAGCCCGGTCTCGTGCGACCACCCCATCGAGCGGCGCCAAACCATGCACGCGGCTAATCAGGCGAAGAATCGAATTGGTGTCGTACACCGTGTGATCGACATACCCCTTCTTCGCCAACGGAGAAACCACTAACGCGGGAATCCGCGACCCTGGCCCCCAGCGGTCGCCCTTCGGTGGCGAGACCGGATCCCACCAGCCGCCGTTCTCATCGACCGTGACGACCACAACCGTATTGGCCCACTGCGGGCCGCGCTGAATATGCTCGATCACGTTCGCGATGTGACGATCCCCCGATGCGACGTCCGCATACCCCGCGTGCATGTTCAGGTCGCCCTGCGGTTTGTAGAACGTGACCGCCGGCAAACGCCCCGCGTCGATATCGGCAATCAGACGATTGGTGGACGCGTCGTCGCCGAGACCCGCATCGCGCAGATACTTGTGCCGCGCGGCCGTGCCCGGCGCGTAACTGGTGAAGTAGTTGAACGGCTGATGGTGGTACTGGAAATCAGGCACCGCGCCCGTGTCCTGATGCTCCAGCGCGTACTGCCAGGCGCCGCTGTACCACGCCCAGTCGACGCCCTTGTCCGTCAGCCGGTCGCCGATCGTCGCGAAGTTTTGCGGCGGCAGCACGCGCGGATTCGACGGGTCGGCGAACGCAGGATTGCCGCCTTCGGCCGGACGCACATTGCTCGGCTGGTAGGGCGGCGCCATTGTGTTGACGGCGTAGCCGTCGGCGGTAAACGCGCCGTCGTTGACGAATTTCGGCGGACCGTCGAGCGCGGACGTCGGCGAGCTGGCCGCCAGTTTAAGCCGCGTGCCGGTCGGATCATCGCCCTCGACGACTGACACCATCTTCTTCGCCGGACTGTTGTGGATGTCCGGATAGAACGGCGCCTGCGCCGAGATCAGGAAGATATGGTTCAGCCACGAACCGCCGAAGGCCGCCATGAAGAAGTTGTCGCACAGCGTGTATTGCTGCGCGAGATTCCACAGACGCAGCGTGTCGGCGGAATTGCGGTAGTGCCCCATCACCAGGCCGCCGGAATCGCCCCATGCGGCGAACTGATTGTTGCGCCCTGCGTTGATCTGCATCTGGTTCTGATAGAAGCGATGCACCAGATCGCGCGTGATCACGCCGTTTGGCAACGGCGCGCCTTGCGCATCAGTGATATGGAACGGGCCGTTGCGGAGGTTACCGATGTCCTTCTGGGCAATCATGTAGCGCTTGCCGCCCACCTCCTGCGCTTGCGGCACGAGGCCGCCCCAGATTGCCGGCAGGCGCGGCAGGGGTGTCTTGCCGTCGCGGTCGAGTTGCAGATAACGCTCGGCGCTCACCGCATCGAGCGGATGCTGGACGCCGGGAAAGTTGCCGTACAGGTTCGCGAAACTGCGGTTCTCGGCGTAGATCACCACGATCTGCTTGACCTGGTCGTGTAGCGCGGCGTCGAGCCGCAAGTCTGCGGCACTGCGCGGTGCTGTACCGCTCGCGGTACTTTGCTCGGTCTTGCATCCGGTCAACGCGAGTCCGATACCGACCGCCGCGATCCCGGTCAGGACACGGCGGCGCTCGGGATCGTCGGGGGCGTCGTCGGGGTTCGGCGGCAGGGTCGAGTCGTTGTCTGTCATCGGTATCTCACGGAGTTTGCGTGACGGGCGCTTCACAGCCAAACAGCTGCCGCTCGGGGCGGCGTGCGCGCGGCACCGGGTTCAGAATCGAGGTGGCCGGAAGGTTCCGGCACAACTAAGGTAATCGTCGCTTCACGCGCCAACTGCTGTGCGTCGAGTCGACGGCGAGCAGAAGCCAATGTCTGGCGTCCACGGGATGACGCCTCTGCGTAGCGTAACCATCAACGGTCAATTCGAGTTCGTCGAAAGTCCGCCGATGGCAGGTGGCATGCGCGCCGGAGCCGTCCGCGAATTCGACTATAGCCGCGGCCGCACGGGCCGGCTCGGGCAGGTGTTCAATACGGACCGAGCAACCCGGATAAAGATGCGAGTCGGCAACCTGGATCTGGACGGATTCGGACATGAGCGTAGCCTCCGGACACCTGGCGGGCGCCAAAGCGCAGCAGTGAGACCTCGCGCGATGGACCGCACCAAAGGATAGCACCGCGCGCAACGATGTAAATGACCGTCGCGTGCTTCGCGCTATGATATTGATCTGTACCCGATGAACAGCAGAGACAACGGCAAAGACGGCAGCCAAGATGGCAAAAGAAGAGCAGACAGGAGCGGGACGTAAGCAGGCGAGACCTCGCGGCGCGGCAGCGTCGACTTCGCAGGACGATGCAGCGTTGTCCCACGCGGACGGCGCCGATTCCGCCGATTCCACCGATGAAGAGAGCACCGGCGGATCGACTTATCTTGTGCCGGGGCTGGAGCGCGGCCTGCGCATCCTCGCCGAATTCAGCGCGCGCGAGCCGATTCTGGGTGCCCCCGAATTGTCGAAACGCATCGGCATTCCGCGCACCACCACATTTCGTCTACTGCAAACGCTCGAAGCTTTGGGCTTTCTCGAGCGCGTGAACGGCGACCGCTATTTCCGTTTGAGCGTCGCGGTGCTGCGGCTCGGTTTCGAATACTTGAGTTCGCTCGAACTCACCGACGTCGGTACGCCGATTCTCGAACGTTTGCGCGACGCGACCGGCCTCAGCACCCATCTGCTGATCCGCGATCAGCGCGACGTGGTGTTTGTCGCCAAAGCGCAAACCCATGAGCCGATGTTCAGTTCGGTGAAGGTGCATGTCGGAACGCGTCTGCCCGCGCATGCCACGGTGCATGGTCAGGTGCTGATGGGCGATTTGAGTTTCGAAGAATTGCGTCAGTTGTACCCCGAGCCGCAACTCGAACGTTTCACCGAACGCACGCCAGCAACTGTCGAAGAACTGTATGGAAGAGTGCGCGAAAGCGCGGCGCTCGGCTATGCCTTGAGCGAAGCGTCTTTTGAAAGAGGTATTTCAGTAGTGAGCGCGCCGGTGCGCGATCAAAGCGGCAAGATCGCGGCTGCGCTAACCGTTACCATTCCGCGTTCCGATATCGGCGAAGCCGAAGAACGCGAGCCGCTCATCATCGCGGTTTGCCAGGCGGCGCTCGAATTGTCCGAGCGTCTGAGCTATCGTCCGCGGCCGGATGATCCGACTGCGGCTCAAGCGCGTCGCAGACCGGTTACGGCGCACTGATTCCGGTTTTGCGTCTGCTCATGTCAAACGGCCCCGCTGCTTTCGCACCGGGGCCGTTTGTTTTACATCGTTGGCATCATGGCGATCAGAACGAGTGGTGGATACCCGTCAGAATAATCGTCTGATTCCGGCCGCTCGACACACCCGCCGTAAAGAACGCAGCATCCGTATTCGAGCCCGCGCGCTCATACAGCGCATTCACGTACAACTGCGTCGACTTCGACAGCGCGTAAATATCGCCGATCTCGAACTGCGTCCAGCGGTGACCCGCCAACGTGGTCGTCGCGGCGCCGCCGGCGACGCTATTGAACGGCGTGAACTGATAATTCGCACCTGCGTCGTAGCTCTGATATGTGTCCGAATGACCGGCCGATTCCAGCTTCACACGCGTGTACAGACCATGCACCAGCAGCTTGCCGAACTGGTACGAAGCGCCCGCACCCATGTTCTCGACCTTGTCTGCCGCGTAGTTTGCCGCTGCCACGCCCTGGAAGGTGGTGATGCCCGTGGTCACGATCGACGGTGTTCGGTTGTGCTCATTCGCATAGGTCGCGCCGGCCTTGAACGGACCATTGGCATAACTAAGCGCAAAGCTCAGTGTCTTGCCGGTTGAGAAGTTGGTCGTGTTGCCGAGACCCATCATCGCGCCGACGGAGAAGCCGTTGAAACTCGCCGAGCGGAACTTCACCGAGTTGGCGAACGGCACCACGCTGGTGTCGGCGAGTTCGTCGATGTTGCCCGGGTGGAACGCGTACCAGCTCGCGGCCAGATAACCCGTGCTCAACGGACCCAGCACGTCGAAGCTGAACGGCGTCTGAAGGCCGAGTGTCACCGTGCCGATCTGGTCCGAGCTCAGGCCCACGAAAGCCTGGCGATTGAACAGTGTGCCAGCTGTGACCATTGCACCTGTGGTCGTTCTAAAGCCGTTTTCCAGCTGGAAGACCGTCTTCAGACCACCGCCCAAATCCTCGGCGCCCTTCAGGCCCCAGCGGTCAGGCTGCATGTTGCCCTGTTCTTCCATCCACACCGAGCTGCCATGCACATTGCTGATATACGCGACTCCGGCATCCAGGCTGCCGTATAGCGTCACGCTGCTCTGCGCCCATGCGCCGGTCGTTGCGCAGATTGCCGTCAAGCCGGCCGCCGCAATGATGTGTTTCACCGTTGGTTCTCCTGATCACACGACGGATAGCTCGCGCCGATTTCGTCGTCCCTGATCCTTGCTTTGAGTTGAATGCAGCTTCGGGTTTATGCGCCAAAACTGTTCCGCTTTATGTTCCACCTGTGGGCGTCTGTATCGCCTATGGAAAAGTATAGTGAGTTTGGAAGCGTTCAAAATAAATTTTCGGACCCCGTACAAACCCGGATGACAGCATCGGTATTTGTCTGAAAATTATCGGCAAACCCAAGCCCAGAAGGGATTCTGCGCAAACTCGGCCCTTCATGCCGCTTCACGCGAAGCTGTGTTGCGAACGCCACAGTCGGTGTTTTCCCCTACCAGCCCAGATTTTTATTTTCTCTAGCCGAAGCCACTCCTATAATTATCCATACACGAACTGATGTTCCTTGTATGGAACATAAGGCTTCAGGAGAAGGCGAGAAATGACTGAACAATGGCGCTGCGCCGGCCATGCCGGCGACCTGTCCGAAGACGCGCCGCTCGAGTTCAAACTCGACGGCACGGAAATCGGCATCTACAAGGTGGGCGATGCGCTGTACGCGCTGGAAAACGTCTGCCCCCATGCGTACGCGTTGCTGACGCAGGGCTTTGTCGACGGCGACACCGTCGAATGCCCGCTGCACGAAGCCGTGTTCCATATCCCGACCGGCAAATGCTTGAAAGAGCCCGGTGGCCGCGACCTGAAGATGTACTCGGTACGTCTCGCCGGCGAAGAAATCCAGATCAAGGTGGAATGACATGCGACAGCAAACCGTGAACTTCAATCCCTCCCTGAAGCCGTGGCTCGCGCCGCAGCCGAACAACGTCGCCGGCAAGGGCGTGATCGAAAAGCCGGGCGAGACCGACAACCTCATCTGGCAAACGCGTAAAGCCGAGCCGACCCAGTACGAAAACGACTTTGGCGATGCGCTCGAAAAAGTCTTCGAGGCCGGCGCGAATGAGTTGCAGGAAGTCGTCGACGGGTTGAATCGTTTGGGCTTCCGCACCCCGGAAGGCAACACGTGGGACGCCGACCGTCTCGCCGCCGAATTCCGCCTGCTCGCCGAATAAGCGCGCTTTCCCGAACACGTCTCATCGCTTTCGTTTCCGGAGTCTTTTCATGACGTCCCCTAATACAACGACTCAAGGCGCGGCCGATCCGATCCAGTCCTATCTGGACCGCGGCCTGCGCAACTACTGGTATCCCGTTGCACCGAGCTGGCAGGTTGGCGACGCGCCGGTCGGCATCACGCGTCTCGGCGACCAGATCGTGCTGTGGCGCGACAAGGAAGGCAAAGTCCGCGCGCTCGAAGACCGCTGCCCGCACCGTGGCGCGCGTTTGTCGCTCGGCTGGAATCTCGGCGGCAGCGTTGCGTGCTGGTATCACGGCATTGAAATCGACGGCGGCGGCACGGTCACAAAAGTGCCCGCTGTTTCTAACTGCCCGCTGGAAGGCCAGAAGTGCGTGAAGTCGTATCCGGTCGAAGAACACGCCGGCGCGATTTTCCTGTGGTTCGGCGACGACGCTCATAAAGAACCCACGCCGCTCGTGTTGCCGGAAGAACTGGTCGGCGAGGAGTACGCGAACTTCCTGTGCATGTCGAACTGGAAGTGCAATTACCAGTACGCCATCGACAACGTGATGGACCCGATGCACGGCGCATACCTGCACGCAACCTCGCACTCGATGGCCGAAGGCGACAAGCAGGCCGACATGCGCGTGCGCAAAACCGAAACCGGTCTGATGTTCGAAAAGGTCGGCCAGCGCGACGTGAACTTCGACTGGGTCGAACTCGGCGAAACCGGCACGCTGTGGATGCGCCTCGCGATTCCGTACAAGAAGAAGTTCGGCCCGGGCGGCAACTTCGGGATCATCGGCTTCGCCACGCCGGTCGACGAAAACAACTGCCAGGTTTACTTCTGGCGGACGCGCAAAGTGTCGGGCTGGCAGCGCGACGCATGGCGCTTCATGTATCGCAACCGTCTGGAAGGTCTGCATTGGGACGTGCTCGAGCAAGACCGTTACGTGCTCGAAAGCATGGCGCCGAATGCACGCCAGCACGAATTTCTCTATCAGCACGACGTTGGCATGACGCGTGTGCGCCGCATGTTCCGCCAGCGCGCGCAACAGCATTTCGCCGATCTGGAAGCATATCGCGCTGAAGCCGCTCAGGCTGGCGCCGCGCAAACGGACGCAGCAGGCCACAGCCATGCATAACGACGCGTCATCGGCATTGTCAGCACTCAAAGGCCGGCGTGTCCTCGTGACCGGCGGCGCGCGCGGACTCGGTGCGGCGTTCGTTCGCTCGCTGGTGCAAGCCGGTGCGCAAGTCGTATTCGGCGATGTGCTGCATGACGAAGGCCATGCGCTCGCCGCGTCGCTGGTCGAGCAAGGTCACGCCGTGACGTACCTGCCGCTCGATCTGGCTGATCCCGCCAGCATCAAGCAGTTTGCGGATCAGGCTGCGGCTCAGCTCGGCGGCCTCGACGCACTGATCAACAACGCGGCGATCACCAACTCGGGCGGCAAGTTCGCCGACGAATTGTCGGTCGATACGTGGGACGCCGTGATGAACGTCAACGTGCGCGGCACGTGGCTGATGAGCACCGCCGCGTTGCCGTACCTGCGCGACTCGGGTCGCGGCAGCATCGTCAACATCGCGTCGGATACAGCGATGTGGGGCGCGCCGAAGCTGCTCGCGTATGTGGCCAGCAAAGGCGCCGTGATCTCGATGACCCGCTCGTTGGCGCGCGAATTCGGCGCACATCAAGTGACGGTCAACGCGATCGCACCGGGCCTCACCGAAGTCGAGGCCACCGCTTACGTGCCGGCCGAGCGTCACCAGTATTACCTGCAAGGCCGCGCGCTCACGCGCGCACAAGTGCCCGACGACGTCACCGGGCCGGTCCTGTTCCTGTTGTCCGATGCCGCGCGCTTCGTGACTGGCCAGTTGCTGCCGGTCAACGGCGGCTTTGTGATGAATTGATCTTGTCGAATCGAAAGGAGAAAGAGATGGCGGACGCCGAACTCGAACGCAAATCGTGGGAACAACCCACGGACGCGAGCTTTGCCCAATGGTTGGACAGCCGCGTCGCGCGCCTGGAAACGCGTCGTTATGACTGGGACGCGCTGAAGTTCCAGGCCGACTACGACCCGAAATATCGCCGCGCGCAAATGCGCTATGTCGGCACGGGCGGTACGGGCGTCGCGAAGGATATGAACACGGTGCCCGCGGGCGGCTTCACGTTCTCGACGATGGTGATCCCGGCCGGCAACATCGGTCCGAGCCATATTCATATGGATGTCGAAGAAATCTTCTTCGTGCTGCGCGGCAAGATGAAAGTGATCTGCGAGAAAGACGGCGAAACGTGGGAAGCCGTGCTCGGCGAACGCGATCTGATTTCGGTGCCGCCGGGCGTGTATCGCACGGAAGTGAACATCGGCGAAGAAGACGCGTTGATGTGCGTGATGCTTGGCGCAGCCAAGCCGATCACGCCGACGTATCCGCCGGATTCGCCGCTGGCCAAGCTCAAGCGCTAAGCCCTCAACGTCGCTTTGAAATCACCCGCGAAGGAAATCATGTCCGCAGTCCCGTCCGCTACCGTCGATCAGAACGCTACGCTCGAAGCGCGCCTTGCACGCTTTCCCGCGCAGCAGGTCTGGCTGGCATCGCAACGCGCGGTGAGCTATCGCGATGCGGATAGCGCCGAAGGCGAAGCTTTGCCTTTGGTGCTGCTTCACGGTATCGGGTCGGGCGCGGCTTCGTGGGTGCAGCAGTTTGAAATGCTGGGTCAGACGCGCCGCGTGCTGGCGTGGGATGCGCCGGGGTATGGCGCGTCCACATCGGTAGAGGCGAGTTCGCCTGCTGCCGGCGATTACGCAACGGTATTGAAGGAATGGCTCGACGCGCTCGGCATCGAACGCTGTGTGCTGCTGGGTCATTCGCTCGGCGCGATTATCGCAGGTGCGTTCGCTGGGGCGAATCCGCAGCGCGTGGCCGGTTTGCTGTTGTTGTCGCCTGCGGGCGGTTATGGCGCGGCATCCGCTGAAGTGCGCGAAACCAAACGCGACCAACGCCTCGCGATGATTGCCGAAATGGGTCCGCAAGGTCTCGCCGAAAAGCGCAGCACCAATATGTTGTCTGCCCACGCGAGTGACGAAGCGCGCGCATGGGTGCGCTGGAACATGTCGCGCGTGATTCCGCACGGCTACGCCCAGGCGACGCATCTGCTCGCCAACGCCGATCTTGCCAGCGATCTCGCGCGCAATAGAGGCCGCATCAACATTGCGGTTGGCGCAGACGACACCATCACGACACCCGAAGCCTGTGAGCAACTCGCGCAGGCCGCCGGCACCCCATTGCAGGTCGTGCCACGCGCGGGGCATGCCGGTTATATCGAAGCACCCGCCGCGTACACCGCGATCATCGACACGTTCTGCCGCGCGAGCGACGGACAACGGAGCCAATGAATGACGCCCGACACGATTAGCGCCGAGCGCGACGCGGACGACGACCGCAACGACACCAGCAGCGAGATCAGCTATCGCGTGCCGGGTCTGGAACGCGGTCTGAAGATTCTGACGGAGTTCTCGCCACGCGAGCCGGTTCTCGGCGCACCGGAATTATCGAAGCGCCTGAAGATTCCCCGCACGACGGTGTTCCGTCTGCTGCAAACCCTCGAATCGCTCGGCTTTCTCGAGCGTGCCGATAAGGACCGCAACTATCGCCTCGGGGTCGCGGTGCTGCGGCTCGGGTTCGAATATCTGAGCTCGCTTGAATTGACGGACCTCGGTTTGCCCATCATCGAAGCACTGCGCGACGACACCGGTTTGACGAGCCACATCGTGATTCGCGACGGACGTGACGTCGTATTCGTCGCCAAAGCGCAAAGCCACGCGCCGATTTTCAGCTCGGTGAAGGTGAACGTCGGCACCCGTCTGCCGGCCTACGCGACGACGCACGGCCAGGTGCTGATGGGCGACATGACGCTGGACGATTTGAAAAAGCTCTATCCCGAGCCAGAGCTCGAACGCTTCACGAAACAAACGCCCGCCACGATCGACGACCTGTACGAACGCATTTGCGATGACGCCAAGCGCGGCTTTGCGATCAGCGAGTCGTCATTCGAACGGGGCATTTCGGTGGTGAGCGCGCCGGTGCGTAACGACACGGGCCGCATCGTCGCCGTAATTACGACGACGATTCCGCGCCATGAGATCGACGCGTCGTTGCTCGATAGCGGACTGATCGACAAGGTTCGCCGTGCAGCCGACGAACTCTCGCAGCGGCTCAACTATCGGCCGAAGGGTAGCGCGAACGCGGGCACGAAATACATGAAGGCACTGGGGCTCAAATGATTCAATTCGACTTGACCGGGCAGGTAGCGGTGGTGACGGGCGGCTCGTCCGGCATCGGCCTCGCAACTGCCGAACTGTTTCTGCGAGCAGGCGCCTCGGTTGCGATCTGCGGACGCGACGCTGAACGCCTCGCGCAAGCGGAAGCGGCGTTGAAGGCGCAGTTTCCCGACACGCAACTGTTGGCACAAACCTGCGACGTGCTCGACGCCGACGAAGTGAACGCATTCGCGCAAGCGGTGCAAACACGCTTCGGCCGCACCGACATGCTGGTGAACAACGCGGGCCAGGGTCGCGTATCGACCTTCGCCGACACCACCGACGACGCCTGGCGCGAAGAACTCGACCTGAAGTACTTCAGCGTAATCCGCCCGACCCGCGCATTCCTGCCGATGCTGCGCGACGCATCAAACCCGGCCGTGGTTTGCGTGAACTCGCTGCTCGCACTGCAACCGGAGCAGCATATGGTGGCGACTTCGTCGGCCCGTGCCGGCGTGCTGAGCCTCATCAAATCGCTTGCGGTCGAACTCGCGCCACAACGCATTCGCGTGAATTCGATTCTGATCGGCATCGTCGAATCGGGCCAATGGCGCCGCCGTTACGCGAAAGAAGCGCAGCCGGGCCAGAGCTGGGAAGACTGGACCGCCGAACTGGCACGCAAGAAAAACATTCCGCTGGGCCGCTTCGGTCGCCCCGAAGAAGCCGCACAAGCGCTCTTTTACCTGGCTACGACGCTGTCGTCCTATACGACTGGCAGTCACATCGATGTTTCTGGAGGCGTTGCACGACATGTCTAACAAAACCACGGTTGGCGAACTGATCGCCGCTTTTCTCGAGCAATGCGGCGTTCAAACCGCATTTGGCGTGATCTCGATCCACAACATGCCGATTCTCGACGCGATCCACAATCGCGGCAAGATTCGCTACGTCGGCGCACGTGGTGAAGCGGGTGCGGTGAACATGGCCGATGGTCTGGCGCGTGTTTCCGGCGGCCTCGGTGTTGCATTCACCAGCACCGGCACGGCAGCGGGTAATGCAGCCGGCGCGATGGTCGAAGCACTGACCGCGGGCACCGCGTTGCTGCACGTCACTGGCCAGATCGAAACTGAATACCTCGACCAGGACCTTGCGTATATCCACGAAGCGCCGGATCAATTGTCGATGCTGTCGTCGATCTCGAAGGCCGCGTTCCGCGTGCGCTCGGTCGAAACCGCGCTGCCGACGATCCGCGAAGCCGTACGTGTCGCGCAAACCGCGCCGAGCGGTCCGGTCAGCGTCGAAATCCCGATCGACATTCAAGCAGCGGAAATCGAATGGCCTGCCGATCTGGCGGCGCCGCACGTCACGACGCTTACGCA
This sequence comes from Paraburkholderia domus, assembly GCF_905220705.1. Taxonomy (GTDB): domain Bacteria; phylum Pseudomonadota; class Gammaproteobacteria; order Burkholderiales; family Burkholderiaceae; genus Paraburkholderia; species Paraburkholderia domus. The sequence goes on along the minus strand of NZ_CAJNAT010000050.1, from coordinate 14,708 downwards.
TTGCAGCAAGCGCGTCGCGCAACTCGCGGATCAGTTGGCGAATGCGAAGCGGCCCTTGTTGTGGCTCGGCGGCGGCACGCGTCACGCCCGTGCTGCGGTTGAGCGTCTCGTGGCGTTGGGCTTCGGTGTCGTGACCAGCGTGCAAGGCCGTGGCGTGCTGCCGGAAGATCATCCGGCGACGCTCGGCGCGTTCAACGTGCATTCGGCAGTCGAGAGCTTCTACAAGACGTGCGACGCGCTGGTGGTGGTCGGCTCGCGTCTGCGTGGCAATGAAACACTGAAATACAAGCTCGCGCTGCCGCAACCGCTGTATCGCATCGACGCTGACGCACTCGCCGACAACCGAGGCTATCGCAACGACATGTTCATCCATGGCGATGCATCGGCTGTGCTCGAAGAACTGGCGACGCTGCTGGAAGGCCGTATGAAGGTCGATCCGACGTTTGCTCAGGACCTGGCTGCCGCACGAGAAAGCGCAGTCGCCGATGTGGGCAAGGGCCTCGGCCCGTACAAGCGCCTCGTCGACGCACTGCAACAGGCTGTGGGCCGCGACTACAACTGGGTGCGCGACGTCACGATCTCGAACAGCACGTGGGGCAACCGCATGCTGAAGATTTTCTCGCCGCGCGCCGGCGTTCATGCACTCGGTGGCGGTATCGGCCAGGGCATGCAGATGGGTATCGGCGCAGCACTTGCCGGCAATGCAGCGAAGACCGTCTGCCTGGTCGGCGACGGCGGCCTGATGGTCAACGTCGGCGAACTCGCGACGGCCGTGCAGGAAAACGCCAACGTCATGATCGTGCTGATGAACGACCAGTGCTATGGCGTGATCCGCAACATTCAGGACGCGCAATACGGCGGCCGCCGCTGCTACGTCGATCTGCACCAGCCCGATTTCGCGCAGTTCTGCGAAAGCCTGAAGCTCACGCACTACCGCATCAAGTCGCTCGACCAGGCCGACGAAATCATCCGCGCAGGGTTCGCGAAGACCGGTCCAGTATTGGTCGAAGTGGACATGCTGTCGGTCGGCTCGTTCGCCACCGCGTTCGCGGGCCCGCCGGTCAAGGAACAGGAGCCGGAACATGCGTGAGACCGGCTACGCGGGGCATCACGCGCCCGTCGACGTCGCAATGATCGGCTTCGGCGCGATCGGCCAGGCGGTGTATCGCTCGGTCGAGTCGGATCCGACGGTGCGCGTGTCGCACGTGATCGTGCCGGAACGCCATATGGCGTCGGTGCGTGAAGTGGTGGGCGCGTCGGTCGATGTGGTGGCGTCGGTGTCCGCGTTGAGCAGCCAGCCGCATTTCGCGCTGGAATGCGCGGGACACAGCGCACTGGTCGATCACGTGGTGCCCTTGCTGAAAGCCGGTACGGATTGTGCTGTCGCGTCGATCGGTGCGCTGTCCGACATGATGCTGCTGGACATGCTGTCCGATGCGGCCGATGAAGGCGATGCGACGTTGACCTTGCTATCAGGCGCGATCGGCGGCGTAGATGCACTGGCGGCGGCCAAGCTCGGCGGCCTCGACGAAGTGCTGTACACCGGCCGCAAGCCGCCTACGGGCTGGCGCGGCACGCCCGCGGAACAGGTCTGCAATCTGCACACGCTGACTGAAGAGAGGGTGATTTTCGAAGGCAGCGCACGCGAAGCGGCGCGCCTGTATCCGAAGAACGCCAACGTCGCCGCAACGATCGCGCTTGCCGGCCTGGGTCTCGATCACACCACGGTCCGCCTGATCGCCGATCCGAACGTGTCGCGCAATGTGCACCGCATCGTGGCGCGCGGCGCATTCGGCGAGATGTCGCTGGAAATGTGCGGCAAGCCGCTACCGGACAACCCCAAGACGTCCGCGCTGACCGCATACAGCGCGATTCGTGCATTACGCAATCGCGCGGCCCGCTGCGTGATTTAAGACATTAGCTGATTAGCTGAAGCAAACCGGAACGACCGACATGACTCACTTCGATACCAGCCTTGTGCCCACCGGCGATATTTTCATCGGCGGCGAATGGCGGCAAGGGCGTGGCAACCCGTACAAAAGCCTGTATCCGGCGGATCAGTCGGTCAACATGGAAATCTCGACGGCCAATGCCGACGACGCCCGCGAAGCCGTGGAAGCCGCGGATATCGCATGGCGCCGCGCGGATTGGTCGGGTCTGAAGCCGCATCAACGCGCGCTGATTCTGTACCGCATCGCCGACCTGATCATGGCGCGTCACGAAGCGCTCGCGCAATTGCAGCGTCGCGACAACGGCAAACCGATCGCTGAAACACGCGTGCTGGTGGCGAGTGCGGCGAACACGTTCCGCTATTTCGCGGCCTGCCTCGAAACGCTCGATGAAGAAGTGACGCCCTCGCGTGGCGACTATCTGACGATGAGCATTTACGAGCCGATCGGTGTGATCGCGGCGATTACGCCGTGGAATTCACCGATTGCTTCGGACGCGCAAAAGCTCGCGCCGGCACTGGCAGGCGGCAACGCAGTCGTACTGAAGCCGGCGGAGGTCACGCCGTTGGTCTCTTTGGCGCTGGCTCGCATCTGCGAAGAAGCGGGTGTGCCGAAGGGTGTTATCAGTGTGGTGCCGGGTAAAGGCTCGGTGATCGGCGACGTGCTGGTGCGCCATCCGTTGGTGAAGAAAGTGTCGTTCACGGGCGGCACCGAAGTGGGCCGTGGGATCGCGCGCATCGCTGCGGACAAGCTGATGCCGGTGTCGCTGGAACTCGGCGGCAAGTCGCCAACCATCGTGTTCGACGACGCCGATCTCGATCACGCGGTGAACGGCGTGCTGTACGGCATTTTCAGTTCGTCGGGCGAGGCGTGCATCGCGGGCTCGCGCCTGTTCGTGCAGCGCTCGATTTACGACGCGTTCATGAAGCGTCTCGCTGAAGGCGCTCGCAAGTTGCGCGTCGGCGATCCGTCGCGCACTGAAACGCAGATGGGTCCGCTCATTACCGCAGCGCATCGCGAAACCGTCGAACGTTACGTCGCATTGGGTCTGGAAGAGGGCGGCCGCCTGCTGTGCGGCGGAGAACGTCCGGTCGGCGATGGCCGCGAAGCAGGCACCTACTTTCAGCCGACGATTCTCGAAGGCCTCACGAACGACGCCCGCATTTGCCAAGAAGAAATCTTCGGCCCGGTGCTGGTCGCGATGCCCTTCGACGACGAAGCATCGCTGATGAAAGAAGCGAACAATAGTGTGTTCGGCCTCGCCGCCGGCATCTGGACGCGCGATTACAAACGCGCCTACCGGATCGCCCGCGCGCTCGAAACCGGCACCGTGTGGATCAACACCTACAAGCTGTTCTCGATTTCGACGCCGTTTAGCGGCTGGAAGGAGAGCGGCATGGGACGCGAGAAAGGCCGCCTCGGCATCCGCGAATACATGCAACAGAAGAGCCTCTACTGGGGCTTGAACGACGCGCCGCTGGCGTGGGCGAACTAATACGCAAGAGGCACGGTATGACGATTCTCGGTATTGAACAGATTATTTACGGCGTGACGGACCTCGCCACCTGCCAGCGGTTTTTCGCGGACTGGGGCTTGAAGGAAGTCGCGCACGACGAAACACACGCACGCTTCGAAACGCTGAACGGTTGCACGATTCTCGCCGTCGATGCGAACGACCCGTCGCTGCCGCCTGCATTCGAAGAAGGTCCGACGCTGCGTGAAGTGACCTGGGGCGTGGCAACGAAAGCCGAACTCGACGAACTGCGCGGTCGCTTTGCCGGTCAGCCGGGCCACTTCGAAACCGAAGACGCGGTTGGATGTATCGATCCGAATGGTATGGCGATTCGCGTCGAAGTGACTCGCAAGCGTGCGCTCGATATTCACGGTTCGCCGTCGAACGTTTGGGGCCAGACACTGCGCGTCGATCAACCGTCGCCGATTTACGAACGTGCCGAACCTGTTGAAGTGGGTCACGTCGTGTTCTTCACGAATCAACTTGCGGAACAGGAAAAGTTCTATCAGGAACTGCTCGGCTTTGAAATGTCGGACCGCTATCCGGGCCGCGGCGCATTCATGCGCTGCGCGCCGCACGGCGGCCACCACGACATCTTTTTGCTGGCGTTGCCGGGCGGTAAGCGCGGCCTGAATCACGTCGCGTTCACTGTGCGCGATATCCACGAAGTGTTTGGCGGCGGCATGCATGTCAGCCGTTGCGGTTGGGATACGCAACTCGGTCCGGGGCGTCATCCGGTGTCGTCGGCGTACTTCTGGTACTTCCAGAATCCGGCTGGCGGCCTGATCGAGTACTACGCCGACGAAGATCAACTCACGCCCGAATGGCAGCCGCGCGATTTTGAACCGGGTCCGACCGTGTTCGCCGAATGGGCGATCGACGGCGGCATCGATGGCAATACACGTCGCCAGAAAAACGCGAAGGCGCCGGAAGGCAAGTTCATGACGGAGCGGAAAAATGACTGACGCTGCTGCTGCAAAGGCTCAAGCCGCGCATGCCGGACTCGAAGCGCCGCGCACGATTGTCGTGATCGGCGGTGGTCAGGCGGCGGGTTGGGTCGTGAAGACGTTGCGCAAGGAAGGCTTTGACGGCCGCCTTGTGATGATCGCCGATGAGATCCACCTGCCGTACGAACGGCCGCCGCTGTCGAAGGCTGTGCTCGCGGGTGAAGCGGATATCGAAACCGTGCGCCTCGTGAAGCCCGACGATTTCGAGGCACTGAACATCGAAGCGTGGCAGCCGGATACCGCGACCTCGATCGACCGCGAGCAGCGCATCGTCCGCGCGCAGTCGGGCCGTGAAGTGCAATACGACCGTCTCGTGATCGCTACGGGTGGCGCGGCGCGCCGTTTGCCGGAATCGTTGGTGAAGACCTCGCACATTACCTATCTGCGTACGCTCGACGAAGCCGTCGCGCTCGGCGAACGGCTGCGCGCAAGCAAGCGCGTGCTGGTGATCGGCGGTGGGTGGATCGGTCTCGAAGTCGCAGCGACTGCGCGCAAGCTCGGTGTCGAAGCGACGGTGGTGGAGGGCGCGCGGCGTCTGTGCGCTCGCTCGTTGCCGCCGATGGTGTCCGACTTCCTGCTGCAATTGCATCGTGCGAACGGCGTGGATGTGCGTTTGAACGCCTCGCTCGTGTCGATCGCGGATCATCCGAACGACGCCAATCGCGTTCGTGCAACGTTCGCTGATGGTTCCACATTGGACGCCGACTTTGCGGTCGCCGGCATTGGCCTCACACCGCATACTGCACTGGCGGAAGCAGCGGGCATCAAGGTGGAAGACGGCATCGTCGTCGACCATTTCGGCGCAACCGATGATCCGCGCATCTTTGCGTGTGGCGATGTCGCAAACCATCCGAGCGCGTGGTTGAAGCGCCGCGTGCGGCTCGAATCGTGGGCCAACGCGCAGAACCAGGCGATCTCGGCGGCAAAGGCTTTGCTCGGCAATTTCGAACCGTATGCGGACATTCCGTGGTTCTGGTCCGATCAATACGACGTCAATCTGCAAATTCTCGGCGACATTCCGGCCGATGCGCAACTCGCAGTACGCGGTGATTTGCCGGGCAAACACGCCACGCTATTTCATCTGGAAGACGGCGCGATTCGCGGCGTGATCGCCATCAACACGCCACGCGAGCTGAAATTGTCACGCAAGTGGATGAACCAGGGCCGAACCATCGACCTTGCCACCCTGACCGACGCCTCAACGGCGCTTGCCTAACCACACTACGGACGGCACCACGGCATGAGAACCATCGACAACACCATGGGGGACCGCAGCAGCGCCGGTGTCTCAGGCCCCGTGACCCGGGGCTCGATCATCGCGCGGCTCGAGCGCTTGCCGAAGAATGCGATGCAGGTGCGCGCGCGCATACTGATCGGTCTCGCGACGTTTTTCGACGGCTTCGACGTGATCGCGATCGCGGCCACGCTGCCGATCCTGATTGCGAAGTGGCATCTGACGCCGTGGGAAATCGGCTTTTTGATTGGCTCCGGTTCGGTCGGGCAGTTGATCGGCGCGTTTGTGTTTCCGTGGTACGCGGAGCGCAAGGGTCGCGTGAAGGCGATTGCATTGAGCTCGGGGATCATCGGCATTACGAGTATTGCGTGCGGTTTTGCGCCGACCTTCGCGGTGTTTGTCGCGTTGCGTGTGATTCAAGGTTTAGGGCTGGGTGGCGAGTTGCCGGTCGCTGCGACTTACATCAACGAGATCAGCCGTGCGCATGGCCGTGGCCGTTTCGTGCTGTTGTATGAAATCGTTTTCCCGGTTGGCCTGCTTGCGTCGAACGCGTTGGGTGCGTGGATCGTGCCGCGTTTCGGTTGGCAAGCGATGTATTTCATCGGCGGCATGCCGTTGATTCTGTTCTTCGTGCTGCGCAAGCTGGTGCCGGAATCGCCGCGCTGGCTCGCCGAACGCGAACGGATGGCCGAAGCCGATGTCGCCGTGCATGCTTTCGAGCGCGCTGTGAAAGGTCCGATTCCGCCGGTTACCAATTCGGCCGAGTTCGACGCGATGGCCAATCGTCATCCGAAGCGCCGCATGGGCGATCTGTTCGGCCCGGCCTATCTGAAGCGCACGATGGCTGTGGCGATGCTGTGGATTACGTGCGGCTTCATTCAATACGGTCTGTCGACCTGGCTGCCGACGATCTATCGCACGGTTTATCACGCGCCGCTGCAACTGGCGTTGAATCTGGCGGTGGCGGCTTCGGTGCTGGGCGTGGTGGGGTCCCTGACCTGTGCGTTGCTGGTCGACAAGGTGGGGCGTAAGCCGATCATCAATTTGTCGTTCGTGGCGTGCGCGCTGTCGCTGTTGCTGGCGGGTGTGTTTCACGACTCGTCGGTGTACGTGGTGGCGACGTGCTGCGCGTTCGCGCTCGGTTTCCTCGCTTGCGGTTTCATCACGGCTTATGTGTACACGCCGGAGTTGTATCCGACCAGCATCCGCGCGATGGGCTGCGGTGTCGGCGGCGCGTGGTTGAAGGTGGCGGCGATCTTCGCACCGGCAATCGTGTCGAAGACGATGATCGGCGGCAATCTGCAAGTGGCGTTTTATATTCTCGCGGCCGTGCCGTTCATTGCGGCGATTGCGGTGCACTTTCTTGGTATTGAGACCAAGGGCAAGGTGCTGGAGCAGCTCGAGGCTTGATGCTTTTTGGGGTGATGAGTTTGGTGGGCGGTTGATGTAGTACCGCAATGGCAGGGAGACGAAGGGCACACCGGGTGGTGCGCCTTTTGTTTTTGGGGGCGTGAGGTTTGCCGCTACGCGTGGCTTTGCGCTGCACGTGGGTGGCGGCGCGGAGAGGGGAGGCGAACGCTTGCTAGGCGAGCTTTTTGTTCGACGTCACAACGCCTTGCGGTACACCACGAAGCCGGAATGCTCGGCGACCTTGTCGTACAGCTTCATCGCCGTGTGATTCGTCTCATGCGTTTGCCAGTAAACCCGCTGCAAACCGTCAGCCTTGGCCCGCGCATACACCGCTTCGATCAACGCACGGCCGACACCTTTACCGCGCTCCGCCTCCAGCGTGTAGAGATCTTGCAGGTAACAGGTCGGCGCCACCATGGTGGTGTGACGGTGATACAGGAAGTGCACGAGACCCAGCAACTGGCCGTTGCGCTCGGCGACCATTGCGTGCATCGGCTCGTAGCTGTCGAAGAAACGCCCCCACGTGACCTGTGTGATCTCGCGCGGCAATGCCGTTTCGCCCGAGCGGCCGTAGAACGCGTTGTAGGCGTCCCACAGCGGCAGCCAAGCGTCGAAGTCGGCGGGTGTGGCGGGGCGGATTTGAATCGCTTCGGACATGGGTGTGGCTCCTTGTTTGCTTATGGTTGCGGGCGAGCGGATCGCCGCCGCTAAGGTTGAGTCGAACAGGCATAGACGGCCGCGCAAACCGTCAGCATAAGAAATTTGTGGCACCATTGTTAGCTCCACAATGCGATCAGAATTTGGAGCCACGAATTTGGACTACGGCCTGTTGATGTCAAACGTCGAGCGCGCAATGGGTGGGCGCAAGCTCACGCAGCAGGACTTGCTCTACGAGAGTCTGCGCCGCGCGATTCTCGATGGCGATATCCGCCACGGCAGCCGTCTTCTCGCCACGCGAGCGCTCGCCGAACAATTGGGCATTGCGCGCAACTCGGTGCTCTACGCCTACGAGCGCCTCACCGACGAGGGTTTCATCACGGCGAGCCGGCATGGTTCCATCGTCAGCATGGTGAGCGGTTCGGGTGCTTCGATCTCCGCAGCAAGCGGCAGCGTGCAGACGCCTGAAAGCCGCCTGTCGCGCCGCGTCTCCAATCTGCCGCGCGAGCGAACGAGCCCCGACGATCCCACGCCGTTTCGTCCCGGCGTGCCCGCGCTCGATGAATTCCCGCTCGCGCAATGGCGTGCTTCGATGGAGCGCGCATGGCGCTCCGTCAAGCCGAGCGAACTTGGCTATGGCAATAACTCGGGACACCCCGCGTTGCGTCGCTCAATTGCGGAATACGTACGCGTGTCGCGCGGCGTGCGGTGTTCGCCGGAGCAGGTGTTCATCACCTCGGGCACGCAGGCGAGTCTCGATCTATGTGCCTGCATACTGGCGGACCCCGGCGACAGTATCTGGGTGGAGGACCCCGGCTATCACGGCGCGAAGGCTGCGTTTCAGGCCGCCGGTTTGCAACTGGTGCCGATTCCCGTCGATGCCGCCGGCATGGCGCCGACGCCTGATCACTGGGAACAGACGCCGCCGCGCCTGATGTACATCACGCCCTCGCATCAATATCCGCTCGGCAGCGTGCTGAGTCTGGAGCGGCGCTGGTCGATCATCGAGAACGCAGTCGCGCGCGGTGCGTGGATCATCGAAGACGACTACGACAGCGAACTGCGCCACAGCGGTCCGCCGTTGCCGTCGATTCAGGGCCTCGCGGCCGACACGCCGGTGATTTACCTCGGCACGTTCAGCAAGACGATGTTTCCGGCGCTGCGTATGGGCTTCATGGTGGTGCCGGCGCATCTCGTCGCGGCCATCGGCGAGGCGCTCAGCGAAATCGCACGCCAAGGGCGCGTGGCGGAACAGATTGCGTTGGCGGATTTCATCGACAGCGGGAAATACGCGCGGCATCTGCGGCGCATGCGGCGTCTTTATCAGCAGCGCCGCAGCGCATTGGTGAATGCGATCGAGCGGCATATGGGCGACCTGGTGACGGTCTCGTCGGACGAAGGCGGCATGCATCTGACCGTGCGGCTCGATGCGCCGCTGCGCGACCAGGACGTGAGCGTCGCGACACGCGAGCACGGCTTGCATATCGCCGCGCTGAGCGCGTTCTGCCAGCCACCTGCTAAAGACGCCGCGCGCTACAACGGCTTCATGCTGGGCTATGCAGGTATCAAACCGCACGAAGCGGACGCGCTGGTGGCGCGGCTCGCCGCCGTCGTGCGCGGCCTGGACCGCGAACGCCAATTGTTGTGAAGAAAGCAGGCTAGACCGTTTCCGCTCTGAGCCAATGCGCGAGCGTGACGTCGTCATCGGTATCCAGCGCTTGTGCGATCCGGCGCCCGACTGCCGCGCCGAATTTATAGCCGTGGCCCGAGCATGCCGATACGACTAGCGAGTTGCCGATACGCTTCGAAAAGAAGCGGTTGTCCGCAGTGAACGTGTAGGCGCAGGTTTTTATTTCGGTAACCGTATATTCGTCGATGCGGCTGAACGGCGGTGAAAACAACCGGCGCAGACGGTCGCCTTCCCCGGGCGACGCGACACGATTGGCATCCGGATCAGGCGCAGGTGATTTGTGCACGCCAGCGCCGAACTTCAGCCCGATGCCGTCGATGGGCGGCAGCACGTAAGCGCCGCTATCGCCACCAATATCGACGATTGCGGGCGCATTCGACCAGGCGTCCTCCAGATCCGCGGGCGGCTCCATATAAGCGACCGCGTTGCGATAAGTCATCAGATTTTCGGCGAGCGCGGGGAGCAGTTGCAGTGTCCACGCACCGGCGGTGACCACGAGCCGGTCGGCACGAATGACGGTGTCGTCCTCGGTCCGCACGGAGGCTGCGTGTGCATCGACAGTGAGCACCTTGGCGTGGGTGCGAATCTCCGCGCCGCGCATCTTGAGCCATGCTTTCATGTCGTGTGCGATGCGTTCGCTAAACAACGCACCGCCATCGTGATCGAGGTAAGCGTAGCGAAAGGTGGCGGGATCGAGAAACGGATAGCGCTCGGCCGCATCAAGCGGGTCGAGCCGCTCATAGTCGAATTTCATCCGGTCGAGGCCGGTGCGGAATAGCTCGGCGCCATCGCCTGCGCGTTGCGAAATGCCGAGCACGCCGCAATTCGCATAGTGGGATACGCCCAGGTCATTCCACAGCAGATCCCAGCTATCGAACGCTTCGGCGATGGTGCGCGCGTAACCGTCGGCATCGCCATAGGCGCGACGCATCATGCGATGCCGGTCGCCCGAGGCGGCGAGTGGATTGGGAATCGAGCTCTGCTCGATCAGCGTGATGTCGTGTCCCAGCTTCGTGAGCGACCATGCTGTGCTCAAGCCGGCAATACCCGCGCCTACGATTGTCACCCGCATGCCATCTTCCCCCCAGACGATGTATCCGGGTCAGAGTCTAGCAGTGCGAAAAATAAATCGGTACGCGTTCTGGCGAATCGCCATGCGAGCCAGCGGGGTCGATCCGGAGTGCTATCAAGCAGGCGGTGGTCTCCGCGCGCCGCCGTATCAGTGTTTGTGTTTCGACGTATGGCGCAGTTTGTCGCGTACTTTCTTCGCGGCGAACAGCGGCACGTAATCGAATACACGCGCTTCGTGCCGGTAGTCGGCGAGTGTGTCCGCATACATCTTCGAGACCGTTTCTGTGGGCGTGTCGGTTTCCTCTGCGATGCTTCTCACCACTTCGTCGACATTAGGCTCGGGTTGGGACATAGATATCTCCGGGGCAGGCGGGGTTGACAGGCGGGGTGATCGGGAACGGGCGCGCACGACAGGAGTTTCATTAGAGGATGCGATCGGCCGCGATGCCAATTGAATCAATCTATCGTATGAAGCGTTCCACAGAGATTTTTGTCTTGCACTGCAGCAAGCGCCAGCACCACGCGGTGAGGCGAGAAATCAATGTGTATGCCGGTGATGAATATCTGGGAAATGCGCGTGCGCATGCGTGATCGGCGCATGGGAATGCGGATGCGTGTGCGGCTCGTCGCCGTCCCACGCGAAATCATGCTCGTGCTGGTGATGCGCGTCGTGCCGATGGCGATGCGTGTGGTCCAGCGGATGGTGCGTGTGCGGATGCTCGTGACGTTCCCGGATGTGCAGCCAGACACCCAGCGTCATCAGGGCGGCGGCCACCCAGAACAGCGGCGGCGGCATCTCCGGCCATAGCAGCCACGACAAGGTCACGCCAAATAGCGGCGCGACGGAGAAATAAGCACCGGTACGCGCGGTGCCGAGATTGCGCAGCGCGACGACGAACAGCACGAGACTCACGCCGTAGCCCGCGAACCCCGTCAGCATGGCGAGCGCGATAGTCGCGGCCTTAGGCCATGCGGCGCCAAGGGTGAGCGCGAGCGTCACGTTGACCGAACCGGCCACGAGACCTTTTATGCAGGCAATGAACATGGCGTCGTGAGTCGACACCTTGCGTGTGAGATTGTTGTCGACTGCCCAGCATGCGCAGGCGCCGATCAGCAGCAGCGTGCCGGGCGGCAGGCCGGCCGCGCCCGGCTGCCACGACAATGCCACGCCGCCCGCAACGATCGCGGCCATGCCCAGGAACACCTGAATGTCGACGTTCTCGCGAAACACGATCCACGCGATCAGCGCGGTGAATACGCCTTCGAGATTCAGCAGCAGCGAACCGGTGGCGGCCGGCGTCGTCTTCAGACCCAGCATCAACAGCGCCGGCCCCGCGACGCCGCCAGCCACGATTGCACCGGCGAGCCACGGTACTTCGCGCAGCGGGAAATGGTTGTGACTGACCGGTTGCCCGTCTGCGTGACCTTTCAGGCGGCGCGCCAGAATCACGGCGGCTAGGCCGGCACCGCTGCCGAGATAGAACAGTCCGGCCAGCAGAAACGGCGACAGCGAGCCGAGCAGCGCCTTGGCGAGCGGCGTGGTCGCGCCGAACAGGGCGGCGGCGAGCAGCGCGGTGAAAGCTGCGTTGAAGCGGGTAGGCATGAGCGGACACTTCGGCGGGTGTGGGCGTTGCCGACACGATACCGCTATTGGGCCGCGCACGCCTGCGCTCTGCTGAACAGGCGTTCGGACTGGAATCCCGCCCGCGCGCATCCATCTGGCCCCGTCGAACGTAATACGCTTATTACCGCTACGTTCGAGGCCATCACCATGCGGTGTTTCGTCTGTGCCGCCGCATCCGATCGCGCCCTTACCGCGTATAACCCGCATCGCTTTCGAACGAGAAACCCATGCCGCCACTTGTCGCCGCCGCGATCGCCCTGCTGGGGCTCGTCGTGATCTTCAGCGCCGTCTGGGTATGGCAATTGAAGACCGGGAACGCCGGCATGGTCGACCCGGTCTGGGCCTTTTCGCTCGGCCTGGTTGCGGTGCTCTACGCCGTGCTCAGCAATGGCGACCCGGCGTCGCGTGCACTGACTGCGCTGGGCGGTCTGGTTTGGGGCGCGCGGCTCGGTACGCATCTGTGGAAACGCAATTACGGCAAGCCTGAAGACGCGCGCTATCGCCGCTTCCGCGAAGAATGGGGCGACAAGGCAGCCAGCAAGATGTTCTGGTTTTTCCAGGTGCAAGTCGTGGTCTCGATGCTGCTTTCGATTGCATTTCTGGTGCCGTCGTACCGGAGCGGCCCACCGGCCGGCGGCTGGATCGTGCTGGCGGTCGTGGTGTGGATCGTCTCGGTATCCGGCGAAGGTATCGCGGACCGGCAGCTAAAACGCTTTGCGCAAGACCCGGCCAATCACAACACCGTGTGCCGTGTCGGTTTGTGGCGCTATTCGCGGCATCCGAATTACTTCTTTGAATGCGTGCATTGGGTCGCTTACATCGCGCTGTCGATCGACACGCCCTGGGGTTGGTTCACGTTGTTGCCGCCGGCGCTGATGGCGTTTTTGCTGCTGAAGCTCTCCGGCATCCCACTGCTCGAAGAAAGCATGGCTAAACGGCGTGCCGGTTACGCGGAGTACATGCGCACGACCAGCGCGTTGATTCCGTGGCCGCCGCGGCATTGAGATGAGCTAGCCAAGGCGCGCGCGAATGTTCAGAAAAGTCCAGAGCGAACGATAGGGAGTCAGCCTCATGAGCCTTTCCACCACCGACCATACGATGCCACCGCCGTCACCCGCTGAACCGTGCGGCGGCTGGCTGATCCTGGGCTGCGAACGCGGCTGGCTGCCCGACAGCCTGATCCGCTTCGGCATGCGTCAACTGATGCGCCAGCGCTTGCGCGACGAAGCGATCGACAACGGCGAGTTGCGCGCGCAACGGCTCACCCGTCTGCTGGACGACTTGCGCGCGAGTCCGATTGCCGTCGAAACGCAAGCGGCCAACACGCAGCATTACGAGGTGCCGGCGTCGTTCTTCCATGCGCATCTCGGACCGCATCTAAAGTATTCATGCTGTTTGTACCCAACTGGCAACGAGACGCTCGCGCAAGCCGAAATGGCGATGCTCGAGCGTTACGCCGAACCCGCGGAACTGGCCGACGGTCAGCGGATTCTCGATCTCGGTTGCGGGTGGGGCTCGTTGTCGTTGTGGCTGGCAGCGCGTTATCCGCGCGCACAGATCGTCGCGCTGTCGAATTCGCATGGGCAGCGCGTATTCATCGAAGCGCGTGCGGCGGAACGCGGCTTGCACAACCTTTCGGTGGTCACGGGCAATGTCGTCGATTTCGAGTTCGACGAAGCGCAGCTTGGCGGCGGTTTCGATCGTGTGATGTCGATCGAGATGTTCGAGCATATGAAGAACTACGGGCTGCTGCTCGCCAAGATTTCACGCTGGATGCGCGATGAGGCGAAGCTGTTCGTGCATATCTTCGTGCATCGCACGCTTGCATATCACTTTCAGGTGCAGGACGGCAGTGACTGGATGTCGAAGTACTTTTTCACCGGTGGCACGATGCCCTCTGAAGCGCTCCTGTTGAACTTTCAGGACGATCTGCGGATGGAGCGTCAGTGGTGGGCGAGCGGCACGCATTACGAACTCACGGCGAATCATTGGCTCGCCGCCCTCGATACGGCACGTGACCGGGTGATGCCGATGCTGGTCGATACGTATGGTGCGCGCGATGCGGCTGTGTGGCTTCAGCGCTGGCGGATGTTCTACATGGCCGTGGCCGAGTTGTTCGGCTACGCGAATGGGAACGAGTGGGGCGTGGGACACTATCGGTTTGTGAAGCGCTAAACTAAATCCCGACCCACGCCTTGGTATGACCGCAAGGAAACCTATTTTACTGAACGCGTTATTGCAGGACATTCGCGCCTGTACGATATGCGCGCCGGTGCTGCCGCATGCGCCGCGGCCCGTCGTTGTGGCGTCTACCGATTCGCGCATTCTGATCATCGGCCAGGCGCCCGGTGCGCGCGTGCATGCTTCGGGCATTCCATGGAGCGATGCAAGTGGCGCACGTTTGCGCAACTGGCTTGAAGTCTCCGACGAGACTTTCTACGACGCTCTCGAGAAACATCGCATGGAAGTACGGGTGGTTTTCAGGCCGTTTTCGTGTCGGGAATGATCTGGAAACCAAGCGCGGACGCGCGGCGTCTGAGCGCCGCGATGCTG
>NZ_CAJNAT010000049.1 GCF_905220705.1 Paraburkholderia domus | reverse complement strand
CACCACCACCACCACCACCACCACCACCACCACCACCACCACCACCCCCACCACCACCACCACCACCACCACCACCACCACCACCACCACCGCCACCACCGCCACCGCCACCGCCACCGCCACCACCACCACCGCTAGTGCCAGCGACTGTGCCACTGCAGGTGCAAGTGCAAGTGCAAGTGCAAGTGCAAGACAGCGACAATTTATTGGACGTGGGGGTTCATCTCTGAGTGCAGAAGTGGGTTCTGTCGGGACGAAGCTGACAATCAGGACTACGACAAAACGGAGCCATTGGTTTGCACGATGAACCTTTCCGGCGAGCACGAAGTGCGAGGCGGGAAGTATGACTGCCTTGTCACCATGGCTGAATGTGCGAGGGCACCGATTCCAGATGCACCACTACCGTGACTGCGCGGGGGACCCGCTTATGAGCTAGCGGTTTGAGCCGCTTTCTTTTGCCTACTTTTCTTTGCGGCATGCAAAGAAAAGTAGGTGCCTGCCCCGCACAGGGGCGACGCTAATAGACCGATAAGAAATCAAGGAAAGGCCAACACCGCAAGCGCACAGAAAACAAGCGCCGCGCAGGCAAAAAAACTAAACCATTACCCCCCGCCCTCTGGCAAGAGTAATAGCCGTATCCTCAATCATATCCTCCTGCCCGCCGACAAGCCGCTGTCGCCCCATCTCAACGAGAATATCCCGCGCCGGAACCCGATACTTCGCTTCAGCCCGCTTGGCAAACAGCAAAAACGACGAATAAACCCCCGCATACCCGAGCGTCAACGCATCGCGATCAATCCGGATCGGCGCATCCATAATCGGCAAAACAAGATCCTCGGCAACGTCCGAAATTTTAAAAACGTCGACGCCAGTCTGAATCCCCATCCGTTCGCACACAGCGACAAAAACTTCCATCGGCGTATTGCCGGCACCGGCCCCAAGACCAGCCGCAGCGGCATCGATGCGATTGGCCCCCGCGGCGATAGCCGCAATCGAATTGGCCACCCCCATCGCCAGATTGTGATGACCGTGAAATCCAAGTTCCGTCTCCGGCTTCAGCGCCGCACGCACAAGACCGATCCGCGCAGTCACGTCATCGGGCAGCATGTAACCGGCCGAATCCGTAATGTAGATACAGTTAGCCCCGTACGATTCCATCAGCTTCGCTTGGCTTGCGAGCTGCTCGGGCGGCGACATATGCGCCATCATCAGAAAGCCGACCGTATCCATCTCCAGCTTGCGGGCAAGGCCAATGTGCTGCTCGGACACATCGGCTTCCGTACAATGCGTCGCGATACGAATCGTATGCACGCCAAGCCCGTGTGCAAGCCGCAAGTGATCGACGGTGCCGATGCCCGGCAGCAATAGCGCCGATACCTTGGCCTGTTTCACTTCCGCAATGACGGCGCTCAGATACGCCTCGTCCGTATGCGCCGGAAAACCATAGTTGACCGACGCGCCGCCCAGGCCGTCGCCGTGGGTCACTTCGATCAACGGGACGCCGGCAGCGTCGAGCCCGCGCGCAATCGAGCACATCTGCTCGAGTGAAATCTGGTGGCGCTTGGGGTGCATGCCGTCACGCAACGTCATGTCGTGCACGGTAATGCGGGTTCCTGCTAAAGACATAATCGGCTCCTCACGCGGTGGCAGGCGATGCGGCAAGCATCTGTTGGGCAAACAGTTCGGCGGTGCGCGCGGCGGCCGCGGTCATGATGTCGAGATTGCCGGCGTATTTCGGCAAGTAGTCGCCGAGACCTTCAACTTCCATGAAGACGGACACACGGCGGCCATCGAACACCGGGCCGTTTTTCAAGGTGTACCCAGGCACGTATTGGCGGACTTCCTCGATCATGGCGTGCACGGAGGCCGTTATCGCCTCGACGTCCGGATCGGTTTCCGTCAGGCAATGGATCGTGTCGCGCATGATCAGCGGCGGTTCGGCCGGATTGATCACGATGATCGCCTTGCCCACTGCCGCGCCGCCGACCTGTTCGATTGCCTGCGCGGTGGTGCGCGTGAATTCGTCGATGTTCTTGCGCGTGCCGGGGCCGACCGAGCGCGACGACACGGTCGCGACGATCTCGCCATACACCACACGCTGCACGCGCGACACCGCGTACACCATCGGAATGGTGGCCTGGCCGCCGCAGGTGACCATGTTGACGTTCATCGCCTGCTGATCGATCTGCGCGGCAAGGTTGACGGGCGGTACGCAGAACGGGCCGATCGCGGCGGGCGTCAAGTCGATCACGCGCACGCCGCGCGCGGTCAGCTTGTCGGAATGCTCGCGGTGCACGTATGCGGAAGTCGCGTCGAAGGCGATGCGGATATCGTCGGCGGCCAGATGGGGCAGCAGACCGTCGATACCGTCAGCGGTCGTCTTCAGTCCCATTTCACGGGCGCGCGCGAGGCCGTCCGAGTCCGGGTCGACGCCGACCATCCATACAGGTTCGAGCACCGCGCTGCGGCGCAGTTTGTACAGCAGATCGGTGCCGATATTGCCGGGCCCGATCAACGCGCATTTGATCTTGCTCATCAGTGTCTCCGAGAAACCTCGGCCTTCAGGCCGGGGAGGTAAGTAGGTGGTTTTGACGTTGCTTCCGTGTTCCGCTTGACAGTCTCAAACATATCAGTGGTATGGTCTGATGAGTGGAAATTAAGCGTGCATACCGATTTCGGTTCTACCCAACGCCCGGGCAGGAAGTAATTCTTGCGCGGACGTTCGGATGCGCGCGCTTCGCCTATAACTACATGCTCCGGCAACGCACAGAGGCGTGGCATGAGCGGGGGGAACGCATGGGTTATCACGAGACTTCCGCTGCGTTGACGGCGCTCAAAAAGACCGAAGAGCACGCCTGGCTGAACGAAGTGAGTTCGGTTCCCATACAGCAGGCGCTTCGGCATCTACAAACTGCGTTCGCCAACTTTTTCGCCAGGCGGGCGAAGTACCCAAATTTCAGGCGCAAGGATGCACCGCAGTCGGCCGAATACACCACAAGTGCTTTCAGGTGGGACGGTGCGGCGCTCAAGCTGGCGAAGATGGATGAGCCGCTCGCGATCCGCTGGTCACGCGCGATCCCCAAAGGCGCGAAGGTCACGACGGTCACCGTGTCGAAGGACGCGGCGGGCCGATACCACGTCTCAATGCTCTGCGACGACGTGGTGAGCGTGCGCCCGGTCGCCGCTGGAAAGATCGGCATCGACCTGGGGCTTACCCATTTCGCCATACTTTCGAACGGCGAGAAGATTGCCGCGCCAAATGTGTTCCGCAAGAACGAGACGAAGCTCGCAAAGTTGTCGCGGCGTCTCGCAAAGAAGCAAAAGGGCTCTGCCAATCGCAGGAAGGCAAGGCTCAAAGTCGCACGCATGCATGCCAGGACGGCAGACTCCCGTAGGGACTTCCTGCACAAACTTTCGACCCGGTTGATACGCGAAAACCAAGTGATTGCCATCGAAAGCCTGTCCGTCAGGAACATGCAGAAGAACCGTTGCCTGTCGAAGTCGGTCAGCGATGCAGGCTGGTCCGAGTTCAGGCGGCAACTGGAGTACAAAGCGCAGTGGTATGGGCGCACGCTGATCGGCATCGACCGCTGGTATCCATCCAGCAAGCAATGCAGTGACTGCGGCCATACCGTCGCCAAAATGTCGTTGAAGGTCCGTGAATGGACATGCCCGGAATGCGGGTCGATCCACGATCGCGACGTCAACGCTGCGCGTAATGTTCTGTCCGCCGGACTGGCGGTGTCAGCCCATGGAGAAGGCGTAAGTCCCATGTCTCTTGGAGATGATGTTGGGTTGCATTCCTTGAAGTGGGAATCCCCTTCCTTCAGGTAGGGGAGAATGTCAATCAATGCATCCTCAAGGAAAAGACGGTCAAACGGTCAGATGAAGCGCACGGAACAACTGCCGATGCCTTCAATCTGCATGTGCAACTGGTCGCCGCGTACAACCGGAATCAAGGCCGCCAGCGAACCCGACAGCACGACTTCTCCGGCGAGCATCGGCACGCCGAGTTCGCCCAGCGTGTTCGCGAGCCATGCGACTGCATCGGCCGGATGGCCCAGCGCGGCAGCGCCGACACCTTCAGCCGCACGCGAGCCGTTCTTATCGAGCGTCATGCGGCAAGCGGCGAGATCGAGCGCGTGGGGTGCGACGCGTTCATCGCCTAGCACATAGACGCCGCATGATGCGTTGTCGGCCACCGTGTCGCCGATACGGATCGCCCAGTCGCGGATGCGCGAATCGACGATCTCAAAGCACGCGCCCACCGCTTCGGTGGCGGCAAGTACCGCCTCTCGCGTGACGCCCGGGCCGCGCAAATCGTCTTTCAGATAGAACACAATTTCGCCTTCCGCGCGCGGCGCGATCAGCTTCTCAATCGGGATGTCTTCGCCGGCGACGTAGTGCATGCCGGAAAGCAGCACGCCGAAATCGGGCTGGCGCACGTCGAGCATGTCCTGCACGGCCTGGCTCGTCACGCCGATCTTCTTGCCGACGATGGTTTCACCCGCGTCGATGCGGCGCGCGACGAAGTGCTGCTGCACGCGGTAAGCGTCGGCGAGCGACAAACCGCCGGCGCGCGCCGAGAACGGTGCAATCGGCGCGCGCTCGCGCCATGCGTGGTAAAGCTCGTCGCCGAGTGTGGTGTGAAGTGTCGAAGTCATGGCGACCGCAAATAGAAAGGGAAAAGCGCCGGGGCGGAAGTGAACCCATCCCCGGCCGTGGTTTCAATAGAGGTGCTACGAAATCAGTTGCCCGCGCCGCGAATCGCGTCCGGCGAGAAGTACGCTTCGGTCAGTTGCGAGCCGCGTGTGAGCACCGGCATCGGTTCCTGATTCGCCAGACGGTCCGCGTAATAGGCGCCCGAGATCAGGTCGTGATAGAACACGGCGGTCGAGTAGAACGATTTGGCGTCGTACGCGTAGAGCGTCGGGGCGAGGTTGGTGCGCCACAGCGTGCCGCGGGCGTCGTAGTTGTCGGCGGCGACTGCGTTCCAGGTGTCCTCGTCGAGATACAGCACCCGCTTCGCGTATTGATGGCGATAACCGGACTTGAGCGTAGCTTGCAGCACCCACACCCGGTGCAGTTCGAAACGCATGTACTGCGTGTTCTCATGGCCTTTGGTCAGGATATCGGTGTATTTGATCGACGGGTCCATCAGCTTGTAGTTGTCGTACGGCACATACACTTCGCGCTTGCCGAGGATCTTCCAGTCGTAACGTTCGCCCGAGCCGTTGAAGAGGCGGTCGTCGTCGACGGTGCGAAAGCCGCCCGGGCCTTCGGGTTGATCGAAGCCGAACTCAGGCGCCTGGCGCACGCGCCGCGTGCCCGGGTTATAGGACCACGTGCGGCGAGTGTCGGAGCCTTCCTGGTCCCACATCTCAAAGCCGGTGATGATCGTGCCGCGATCGGACAAGGGCAGCATGGTGGTCTGGCGGAAGAAGCTCTTCGCGTTCAGTGCGTTCTTCGGATCGAAGTGGTCGGCGCTGCGCGGCCCGTAAATCGCGTACTGCACCTTACCCCATGCGATATTGCCATCGGGGTAGACCACGGCCTGGTCATAGGTTGCGGTTTCGCCCTCGATCGCCGATGCGAAGCGCAGATTCCACATCGCCTCGACACCGTTCTTCGGCACCGGGAACGGCGTGACCGGCGGGAAATCCTTCAGGCCGTTCTGGTCTTTCGTCATCGTGGTGGTCGGCGCGTACAGACGGATGTCCTTGTACACGGCGTCGCCATAGCTGAAATCGCGGTGGCTCGGATAGACCGGAATCTTGAAGGTATCCGGATACTTCTTGAGCAGCGCTTTCTCGCCGTCGGTAAGACGCGCTTCGTACTGCTGCATGTTCTGCGCGGTGATCACGAAGAGCGGCTTCTCGCTCGCGTACGGATCGGGGAAGCGTTGGCCCGGCTTGTAGTCGACACCCGGCGGCGTGCCGAACCATTTGCCGCTCCATGCGGGGATCGTGCCGTCGGCGTTGCCCGCGCGCTCTGCGCCCATCGGTGTGAGCGGACCTTCGAGCTTGGCGATATCTTCCGGGCTGGTTTTGGCGAACGATGGGGCGCCTAATGCGGCGGCGAAGGCGGCGCCTGCCGCGAACACGCAGACGCGCACTACGGGATTAAAAATTCGACTCATGACCAAATCCTCTTGCAGTAATAAGACGGCTGATTCAAAGGGTGATGCATGTTGTGACGCGCCGGAGACTCGCCGCAGCGGTTCGTTCCGGCGCGCAACATCAGAACGAGTAGGTCGCTGTCGCGAGCACATAATCGCGATCGGCGAGCGGCCGGTTAACCGGATTCGGGTTGCCGAGGAACTTCGCGTAGACGAGCCCGAGTTTCAGGTTGCTCAGGCGTGTGAAGTTCACGCCGACCGTCACGCGGTGGTCGCCCACACCGGTCAATGAACCCAGTGCACCGCTTAGCGCGGATTGGCCGGTGAAGTCGTCGGCATAGGTGATCGGCACGTCGACGTCCCAGCCGGTGAAGACGTTCTTGTAGCTGAGCGTCCATGCCACCTCGAAAGCGGCGGAATTGCGCGTGTTGGTGAGCGTCGTCGAACCCATGATCGGCGTGATGTTGCCGGCGTGCACATACGAGACTTCACCCACCAGCGTTTGCGATGCGGCAAGGAAGGTCGGTCCGATCGAGTAGATCGCCGAGAGATTCGATTGCCAAACGTCGCCACGTGTCGATTGCGGACCCACCGGTGTGTTCACGAGCACCGCGGCGCCTTGCCGGTAAGACGTTTCACCGGCGACGTTCACGCCGTTCAGATCGGTCGAGAAGCTCAGGCCGGTGAGTTTGATGTGGTCGAAGTACTTCT
The DNA here is from genome assembly GCF_905220705.1 of Paraburkholderia domus. Taxonomy (GTDB): domain Bacteria; phylum Pseudomonadota; class Gammaproteobacteria; order Burkholderiales; family Burkholderiaceae; genus Paraburkholderia; species Paraburkholderia domus. The sequence goes on along the minus strand of NZ_CAJNAT010000049.1, from coordinate 31,695 downwards.
GCTGATACTGCAGTGTGGGGAAGTAGGTCGTCACGACACTCGGGTTCATGTCGTTGTAGTGCAGGTAGTACGCACCGATTTCGGTGTCGCCGAAGACGCGCCAGCGTGCGCCCACGCCCCACTGGTCGTCGCCATTCGGCCGGATGTCGTTGCCGCGCGGGATCTGGACGCCACCCGGCCCGATGATGTATTGCGAGCCGGGGCCGACGAGGTCTGAGTAGCTCCAGTAGGCACCAGCAGGTACGAGTCGGTTAGGCGTGAACGCGAACTGGTAGTAGCCGAGCAGGCTGAAGTTAGGCGCGATTTGCCACTGCGTCGAGATCTGTGGCACGGGCAGCAGGATGTCCTTGACCTCCGCTCCGGCCACATAGCTGGCGGTCGCATTGGCTGGCCCCTGGGCGCCCGCGATGTTCGGAAAGAACACGCTTTCGCCCCAGGCGACCACCTGCTCGCCCACCTTGATGTTCAAACTCGTGCCGCCCATGTGGATCGTGTCGTACGCGTAGGCTGCGAGCAACTGCGGGTATCCGCCGGCAAAGTAGCTCGCGTCGCTGGTGAACTGGTTGTACGCGCCGCTATGGTTGACGGTGAACGGCGCGTCGTTGCTGTTCGGGTGCTGGTATGCCTGATCGTAGAACACGTTGGCCCGCACGAAGACACCCCAGTCGTCGTGCTTGAGATTGACTTCGCCGAGCAGGCTCACCTGATTTTCGATCAGCTTGTTCTTCGCGAAGTTGCGGTCGCCGTCGTCGCCGTTGATGTTCTCGGGCGTCAGCAGATTGCCGCTCGGCGCACGCGTGCGCATCCCCAGGCCATAGCCGAGCGTGAAGGTGTAATCGAGCGTGGTGTCAGTGCCGAGATTGACCGTGTCGCCCGCATAAGCCGATGTGGCGAACGTCGTCATCGTCGCTGCCGACGCCGCTGCCAGCACGGCGAGTCTGCATGCCGCGCACACCGCACGCATCACTGGCGCGCGCTCTTGTGTTCCGTTGATCTGCATTCCGTCTCCTCTGTGGTCACTTCTGAAATTTGTTGTGATCAGAGGTTAGGGGGCACGTGCGGCGCGAGAATCGTCAAAACGGACTAGTCGCTTGCCCCAGGGATGCGAGGTGTGCGCGTGTGAATGCGTCTATGGCGTGGTGGCGAACGCCTTGTGCAGGTCGGTGGCGGCGAGAAAGGCGGGCACTTCGCCACCGCCTTCGAGAATCAGGTTGCTGCCCGATGCATAGGCGGCGTGCGGCGAGGCGAGGAACAGGCACGCGGACGCAATATCGCCGGGTTTGGCAAGGCGGCCTGCGGGAATCGTCGCGGTGATGTTGTCGAGCGCGGCCTCGCCGTCGGCCGGAGACGACCCCGTGTGGCCGCTGGTGGCGGCTTCGGTTTCGACGAGACTCGGGCTTACCGCGCACACGCGCACTTTGGGGGCCCATTCCACTGCGAGCGAGCGCACTGCATTCAGCAGGCCGGCTTTTGCCGCGCCATAGGCCGCGGTCCCCGGCGACGCCCGCAAGCCGCTCACGCTGCCGATGAAAAGCAGGACGCCGCCGTCCGGTTGCTGTTGCATCAGGGTATTTGCGCGCTGTGCGATCTGCAGCGGCGCCAGCAGGTTCAGGCGGATGACGGCTTCGGTGAAGCGCGGCGAGGCCTGCGCGGCGAGCGCGAACGGCGCGCCACCCGCGTTGCTGACGAGCACGTCGAGCCGACCGGTTTCGCGTTCGATCTGCGCGAGCAGGGCATCGATCGCGTCGATGTCGCGCACGTCCGCGGCGATGAAGCGCGGGGCATTTTCAGGTAATGCCGTCTGTGAACCCGTTTGCGAGCCTGCCAGGGCGTCCGCTGCCACACTCGCAGGCGGCGTGCGCCCGCACACATACACCGTTGCCCCCGCGTCCATGAAAGCCTGCGCGATGGCCGCGCCGATCCCTTTGGTGCCGCCCGTTACCAGCACCACCTTGCCGCTGAAATCAAACCCTGTCATTGCCGCTTTCTCCTTCTGTTCATGTGGGCCCGATGGTAGGAGAAATGCGGCGCTGCCTCGTAGTCTGAAAAGACGATGCCCCGCTGTGGATTCGACGGGATGATGCTTTCGCTGGCGACCCTCAGACCAAAGGAGACAAGCGCGCATGAACGTAACGCCCACCGAGTCGCAACAAACCGACGCACGCGGCAACGCGCACGCTAAATCCGGCAGTGCGTCGCACACCCTACAGGCCCCCGAGGGGATTTTTACGAAGATCCCCGGCGGCCTGACGCTGCACCACTTCGAAGCCGGCAGCGGCGCGCCCGTTGTGTTCATCCACGGCAGCGGCCCGGGTGCGAGCGGCTTCAGCAACTTCAAGCACAACTACCCGCAGTTTGCCGCGGCGGGTCATCGGGCGATCGTGGTCGATCTGCCCGGCTATGGCGCGTCGTCGAAGCCCGCGGACGTCGACTACACGCTCGACTTCTTCGTCAGCGCATTGCGCGCGCAGCTCACCGCCAACGGCATCGGCCGGGCGACCTTGCTCGGCAATTCGCTCGGCGGCGCGATCGCGTTGCAATACGCGCTCGACTATCCCGACGACGTCGAGAGCCTGATCATGATGGCGCCAGGCGGTGTCGAGGAGCGCGAGACCTACTTCAAAATGGAGGGCATCCAGAAGATGGTGTCGCTCTTCACGAACCGCCAGATGAACCGCCTGACGATGCGGCAACTGCTCGAACTGCTGGTGTTCGATCGCAGCCTCGTCACCGATGCGCTGGTCGATGAGCGTCTGAGCGTATGCGAGCAGCAGCCGCCGGAAGTGCTGTCGACGATGCGTGTGCCCAACCTGACTCACCGGCTCGGCGAGCTCAAATGCCCGGTGCTGGGCTTCTGGGGCACGGACGATCGCTTCAATCCGGTCAGCGGCGCCATGCGTTTTCTCGAACAATGCGCCGACGCGCGCTTTGTCCTGATGAATCGCTGCGGCCACTGGGTGATGGTCGAGCATCGGCGGTATTTCAATCGCGAATGTCTGGAATTTCTCGCGGAACAGCGCGCCGCTTGAGGCATGCTTCGGATGCGGCGCCGCAGGCGTGACCGGCGTGTCCGGTGCGACTGACCCAAGGTGATGCGCCGCATAAAACCCAACTACAACATCACGGAGACGGTATGACATTTCCCCATCAACTGTTCGACATGAGCGGCAAAGTGACCGCCATCACGGGCGGCGCCCGCGGCATCGGCGCTCAGACGGCACGCACGCTGGCGGCAGCCGGTTCGGCGATCGCGGTGCTCGATGTGCTGACGGAACCGGGCGAGCAACTGGTCGCCGAGATCAACGAGTCGGGCGGCCGCGCGGCGTTCTGGAAGATGGACGTCACGCAGGAAGACAACGTGCAACGCGTGTTCGGCGAAATCGCCACGCGTTTTGGACGGCTCGACGCGCTGGTGAACAACGCCGGTATCGAAGGCGCGAATCTGCCCACGCACGAAATGACGCTGCAGCAATGGCAGAAAGTCATCGACGTCAACGTGACGGGCGTGTTCCTTTGCACCAAGTACGCGATTCCGCACATGCTGAGCGCAGGCGGCGGCTCGATCGTGAACCTGTCGTCGATGTATGGGCTGGTCGGCGGACCGGACGTGCCGGCGTATCACGCATCGAAGGGCGCGGTGCGTCTGATGGCGAAGACCGAGGCGATGCTGTACGCCACGCAGAATATCCGTGCGAATTCCGTGCATCCCGGCTTTATCCGCACGCCGCTGCTGGAAGAGGCGTTCGCCAAGCTCGGTGATCCGGAGCAGATTTTTGCGCATATGAAAACGCTGGTGCCGCTCGCGAAAATCGGCGATCCGCAGGATATCGCGGCAGGCATTCTGTATCTGGTGTCGCCGGCCGGCCGCTATGTGACCGGCACGGAGTTGGTGATCGACGGTGGCTATACCGCACGCTAGGAGAGCAGATGAACAGCAGCGAAAACATGAAGGGCCGCCTCGTCGACTATATCGAGGCGTTCAATGCGGCCGACGCTGCACGCGTCGTCGCGCTGTTCGCCGATAACGCGAGCGTCGAAGATCCGGTCGGCACGCCCCTGAAAGAGGGCAAGAGCGAGATCGAAACGTTCTATACGTACGCGACATCGGTTGGTGCCCGGCTTGAACTGATGGCACCGCCGCGCGGCTCGCACGGCAATAGCGCGTCGATCAGCTTCCGCGTGCATATGGCAGGGCAGGACGGCCGGCCCGCGCATATCGACGTGACCGACGTGATGGACTTCGACGCCGCCGGCAAGATTCTGCGCATGCGCGCGTACTGGGGTCCAGACGACTATCACGTGCTCCCAGACGCGAATTGAACCGGGACGGCCGCACGATGGCGCTCTACGAATTCAACGGCAAGCGGCCGCGCGTCGATCCGTCAGCTTACGTTCATCCGAGTGCCGTGCTGATCGGCGACGTGACAGTGGGCGCCTGCTGTTACATCGGACCGCATGCGAGCTTGCGTGGGGATTTCGGCGCGGTGGTGGTGGAGCGCGGCAGCAATGTGCAGGACAGTTGCGTGCTGCACACCGGCGTGGCGAATACTTGCCGGCTTGGGGTCGACAGTCACGTCGGGCATAGCGCGATCATTCACGGCGCGACACTTGAGTCGAATACGATGGTCGGCATGCATGCCGTCGTGATGGACGGCGTCGTGCTCGGCGCGGCGAGCATCGTGGCCGCTTGCGCGTTCGTCAAGAAGGACTGGCGGGTGCCCGCGGGCGTGCTGGTGGCCGGGGTGCCAGGGCGCGTTGTGCGCACCCTGAGCGAAGACGAGATCGTGGCGAAATCGTCCGGAACCCGGCTTTACCAGCAACTCGCGGCGGATTGCCTGCGCACCATGCGCAGCGTCTGAGTTCTCCTACGTCACGTACCCCTGCGCCACGTTGATCAGCTGCACGCGATTGCGCACGTTGAACAACTGCCGCAAGCGCCGCAGGTGATAGTCGACGTTATGCGGCGACAGCCCGAGGAAGTAGGCAATTTCCTTGTCGCGCTGCCCCTGCACGACCGCTTTCAGCACCGCGTGCTGCAAATCGCTCAGCGTGACGCGCTGCTGCTGCGCGGGCGCGATCCCGATCACGCTCTTCGCGTGCGTCCAGATGAATTCGTGGATCGTGTGCGCGAACATCAACGTTTCGGCCACGATCGATTCCGTCATCCAGCGCGGGTTGCCGATCTCCGAGTTGAAGCACAGGCTCGCGCTCAGTTCCGGCTCGGGCAGCGGCATCTGCGTCAGAATCCCACTTTTGCGGCCGGTAGCCTCCAGCATGTCGATCAGGCCGCCGAGCCGCTCGCTGCGCATTTGCGCACGCGGCAGGTCGGCGCGCATGTCAGCAGTGTTCCAGAGGAACGGCATGCCAGTCGGCGACGCCAGCGCGACGCGCGGATCGAGCTCGAAATAACGCTCGCGGAAATACCGCGTGAGCCATGTCTGCGACTCGTAGCTGGTCAGCACGAACATCGACTTGTGATGCGCGGTGGTGCGCGTGGCCGAATAGCTGAACGAGTCGAAGCCGAGTTGTTTGATGCGCCGCCGCACGAATTCGATGCGGTCCTGCGCGCTGCCAAATCGCACCAGCGGACTGATTATCGGCGCCGCCCGCCGCGCGGCGGGCGAGGGCGTGCCGATCTCCTCTTCGGTGAAGAGCGTGAGGAAACCTGCGGGCGCCATGCCTGATGCGGTGCGGATGGATGCCCTGGATGCTTCAGCCGCGTGGGCTGATTTCTCGGGTTGCCGCATGCCGGCCGGGTAAGCCGGTTGTGCGATAACCACTGAGTTGTAAGCCGCCGACACGTGGCTGGCTTCGCCTTGGGGCGAGCCGGTCAGCCAATGCGGCAGCGTATCGCATTCGTGTTCCATGAAACGGTAGCTCCAGCGTTCGAAACGCGTGATGGACGACAACCTGGATGATTAACTATTTCCAAATATTACGGTAGCCGGTTCCTTGCTATCATTTTTGAGATCTTGCGCTGACCTCTGACCGGCGACGCGGGTGTGGCAGGGTTTGCTCATGTGCATACGGGACCTCCCAGGAAGAGACGTGATGGCAAGAATTCCAAAACTGACAACGACGCTCGCCTACGACCGCTATATGGCGGGCCAGAAACTGGTGTCGAGCGTGGATCGCCCGTGGCGGCACCTGGTACTGCGCTCATACCTCGAGCCGGCCGAGGTGGAGTTGCTGGAGGCGCCCGGTCTTCAGGACGTCACGCTGATGACGCTCGGCAGCGGCGCTGAACACCTCGAGCGCAACTTGAACGGACGCTGGGAGAGTGCCGACCTGCGCGTGGGCGACGTCTGGTTCGTGCCGCCCGTGCCGATCTCGTGGCGCTGGCGTTCGCTCAGCGATGAGCCGCTGTCGACTGTCCATTTGCACCTGGAGCGCAGCCTGATCGACAGCGTCGCCGACCAGATGGAGCTGGACGGTTCACGCGAACTGTCGCTCGGCGACGCGATGCAGTTTCACGATCCGCTGATCGCCGCGATGCTCGGCTCATTGCATCGCGCCGCCGGCGATCCAGCCGATTCGCGGCTGTATGTCGACGCGCTGGCTCACGCGCTCGCTGCCCACCTGTTACAACACTACTCGCGCGGCCGTCACGCCAAGGCCGGCTTGCCGCCGCAGCCCGAGCGCCTGGTGCCGCGCCGAATCCGCCGTGTAACCGATTACATCCGCGCCAATCTTGCCGCCGATCTGTCCATCAGCGAACTGGCCGCGCATGCCGGGTTAAGCAGCTTTCATTTTGCTCGAGTGTTCCGCCGCGAGACCGGGGAGACGCCACATCAGTTTGTCTCGCGCTTGCGACTCGAAGAAGCCGCGAGGCTGCTGCGCGCCACCGATCAGCCGGTGTTGCAAATCGCGCTTGCGGTTGGTTTCGAGAATGCCAGTCATTTCTCCGTGCAGTTCAAGCGTGACTACGGCGTGACGCCGCTTGCCTACCGGCTGCGCGGCTGAGGGCCCGGTTGCGCGGCTGGATCGAGTGAGCGGTTCGTCAGCATGCGGTGCCCGAGCTGCATGCCGGCGGTTGGCGGCACGCGGGCGTTTGCCGGCGTCGATGCTGCGTAGCGCGGGAATGCCCGGTGACCGCGTGATACCGGGTATCGAGGCCGGCCGCGGTGAATCGTCGAGCATTGGGTTTAATGAATCGCCGGAACGGGAATCACGCACTTTTCGCAGTTTGCTGTGCATTGCGCGGCTTGCAAACTACGAACTTTCGTGGCGCGCTGGAGGGCGGACCTGGCACGGCCTGGCCTTGATGCTGTTCCGGCCGGTCTTGTAGCCGTCGTGTTCAATATGTGGTGAAGTATGGAGCCACGGGTAACCATTGCGGCTGCTGGGTTGTGGAGGTTGGCGGCAGATTGCCGTGGGCGGGCGGCGACCCGCACGATCCAGCTAGCCACCGCCACTGGATCAACTGGCCTGACCAGATGCAAGCTAACTGTATCTGTCGAAGCATTGCACCGGCCGACAGAATGTTGCGCCTACGGCTTGGCCCTAGCCCGCGTCTGACCGACCATTCCATTCAACCCGTCACACCGGATACCTAGCGATGACCCGACTTCGAATTACCTCCTGCGGCCACGTCTTTACCGCCGAAACGCATCCCGACGCGCCGCAAACAGTGGCCGCCTTTCTGAAGCTGCTGCCGTACCGTCAGAAGATCATCCACGTGCGCTGGAGCGGCGAGGGCTGCTGGGTCCCGCTTGGCGACTTCAAACTCGAAAACGACGGCGCGGCGGTCGGCTTTGAAAATCACACGAGCCATCCGTCGGTTGGCGACATCCTGTTCTACCCGGGCGGTTACAGCGAAACGGAGATCATTCTCGCGTACGGTTCGTGCTGCTTCGCAAGCAAGATGGGCCAGCTGGCGGGCAACCACTTCCTGACTATCGTCGAAGGCAAGGAAAAGCTGCGCGAACTCGGTACCAAGGTGCTGTGGGAAGGCGCGCAGGACGTACTGTTCGAGAAAATCTGAAGCGGCGCGAGGTTCTTGCATGACGGACTCGCCTCGATCCGTTCCGGCAGATGCTGACCGGCGCGAGCGGCGAGTTCAGTGAAGCACGTCCGTCTCTCACGCGGCGTCATGAGGGGCGGGTTCGGCATTTCATCTCATCGATGAAGCCGTCAGTTTCGTCACACCGACGTCGATTGCCTTCGACATCACGTTTCCAACTCACCACTCGGTAGGCCTACCTCGGCGAGCGGCATCAGACCGCCCGCTGACTTTTCTCGCTCGATACCGCCCCTTCCCTCCGACGCACGGCGCCCCGCCATAGGCTTAATGCCTGCCCTTCATATTTAAGAAGCGTTAAGAGCGCATCTCAACACTGCCTAAAAGTGTTTTGGTTGATTTAAGACGTTTGGCACATTTCGTCCGAAACGGGGTATGCCATTTGTACTTATTTAAGCTAAATAATCGCTTTTAAGAGTTTTCGTATTCGCTATCTTGCGAGCGGACGGCAAACTACGGGCGTCGCGTTTGTGGACGACGTGAAAGCGCGACGCATTCTCAAGTTTTTCTGCGTTTGAGTTACATAGATATATTCGTCGTGCCGTTCGCCGGCGGCAAACTAGAGATGTTGGGTTTGTTGGGCAAGTGAGCGTGCGACGCATTCTTATGTTTCTCTGAATTTCGACTTAATAATTAGGATGTCTTAAGAAAAATCCTGGTGGCTGGATTTCGATAAAAATGATTGGGAGGAATGTTGAATAAGACTTACAAGACTGTTTGGAACGGAACGAGCCGGACGTATGTCGCTGCATCCGAGGTGACGAAGAGCCGTGGCGCGAAAGGCGCGGCGGCATGTGGTGCGCTGATGGCAGGTGTGGGACTGTCGGGCGTTCTAGTGTTTCCGCTGCCGGCGAGTGCGACGGGGTCCATCGATCAATACATCGCTATCAGTACAACGTTGACTGACGGCAGTGAGCCCACGTCAGTGGATAATTCGAAGCTGAACGCAATGGCCTTGGGTCCAAATGCGGTTTCGAATGGCAACAATGCTTTGGCCGTCGGCGCCAAGACACTGGCAAGTCTGGACGGCACGACCGCAGTCGGTTCGGCTGCTGCGGCGTTGGCAGTGAATGCTACGGTGATCGGTGCAGGCGCCACGACCAGTGGCGACGCGCTCAATGGCGTCGCTATTGGTTATATGGCGTCTGCAGAAGGTGTCAACACGCTGGGTCTTGGAGCGCATGCAAGCGCGCTTGGCAATGATTCTCTTGCGCTTGGTACCAACGCCTGGACATCCGACAGCGCGGAGAAAGCCGTCGCCATCGGTTCCGGTGCGACGGCCAGTGCGGCCGGCGGGATTGCGCTCGGCGCCGGCTCAAGAGCGGATCGGGCCAATGCGTTGTCGGTTGGGAATTCGAACTTGAATAGGCAAATCATCAATGTGGCTGCCGGCACGCAGAACGGCGACGTGGTCAACGTTTCGCAACTGAAGGGCGCCATGGAGGCCATTGGTGGAGGCGCTGCTGTCAATATTGACGGCACAATCAGGAAACCCACGTACACGATCGGCGGTCAGAGCTACACCGATGTCGGTGCGGCCCTATCCGCTTTGGTGACAAATACGGCAACGGCGAATGCCGACTCGGTTCAGTACGATTCAACCTCGCATGACGCGGTGACATTGGGCAACGCCGGCGCACCGGTGCGAATCACCAACGTGCACGCCGGCGCGCTCGCCGCCGACAGTTCGGATGCCGTGAACGGCTCACAACTGTTCGCGACCAACCAGGCGGTGACGCAGAACACTAATGACATCGCCGCCAATACCAGCAGCATCACTAACCTCGATCAGCGCGTCACGAATACCACGACCCAGATCACCAACCTCGACGCGCGCACCACAACCATCGAAGGAGACGTGAGCAACATCACGAATCAGATCACGAACGGTGAGATCGGGCTTGTCCAGCAAGATCAGGTAACGCGCAATCTCACGGTCGCCAAAGATGTCGACGGCGCCAGCGTCGATTTCACCGGCACCAGCGGCGCACGTGAACTAACGGGTATCGCGGCGGGCACCGCGGATACGTCCGCGGCCAACGTTGGCCAGCTCAAACCGATGGTGGCCGCGCTCGGCGGCGGCGCGCAGATCAATGCCGACGGCACGGTGACCGGTCCCACTTACCATATGCAGGGGGGCACGCAGACCACCGTCAGCGACGCGCTTGGCTCGCTCGACAGCGGGCTCACCACCTTGCAGCAAAACATGGCGACCGGTGGGATCGGCATCGTCACGCAAGATCCGGTGTCACGCATCATCAACGTTGGCGCGACGACAGACGGCAGTCTGATCAACGTTGCCGGCACGGCAGGCAACCGGGTGCTCACCGGTGTGGCGCCTGGCGCGGTCAACGCCGCCAGTACGGACGCGATCAACGGTTCGCAACTCTATGCGCACGCGGCGAGCACCGCAGTGGCGCTCGGCGGCGGCTCGACGGTCAATCCGGACGGTTCGGTGACAGCGCCGTCGTACACCGTGGGCGGCACGGTGGTGAACAACGTTGGCAGCGCGATCACCAATCTGGATGGCCGCGTGACGCAGAACACCAGTGATATTGCCGGGCTGCAAACCACAGTCAACAACATCAGCGGGTCGGTGGCGAACGCGGTCCAGTACGACAGTTCTGCGCACGACAAGGTCACGCTCGGCGGTACGGCAGCCGGTGCGTCGAAGGTCACGCTCACCAACCTGCAGGATGGCGAAGTATCGGCCACGAGTACCGATGCGGTCACCGGCGCGCAACTCTGGAACACCAACCAACAGATTGGCAACCTCGGTCAGCAGATCGGAGACCTCGGGCAGGCGGTGAAAAATACCCAGGTCACGGGCAGCTCATATGTCGCCGTCAACAGCACGGGCAATGCGGCGCAGGCGATTGGCAACGGTACCGTGGCGATCGGTGGCGGCGCAAAAGCGAGTGCGCCGAACTCGGTTGCGATTGGCGAAGGCTCGGTTGCCGATCAGTCGAACACGGTTTCCGTGGGCTCGGCGGGCAATGAGCGGCGGATCACTAACGTTGCTGCGGGGCAGGCGCCCACCGACGCCGTGAACATGCAGCAGTTCCAGGGCGGCATGAATGAAATCGCGCGCAATGCATATTCAGGCACGGCGTCGGCTATTGCGTTGACCATGGTTCCGGAGGTCGATGCAAACAAGAATCTCGCGATCGGTGTCGGGACGGCCGGCTATAAGGGCTATCAGGCGGTGGCAGTGGGGTTGTCGGCCCGTGTTACTCAGAGCATCAAGGTCAAGCTCGGTGCGGGCATCAGTTCTGCCACGACGACAGTCGGCGCCGGTGCGGCGTACCAGTGGTAGCCAAGGCGGGGGAGCATGAGAACGCGCGTAACCGGCGCGGATAGATTGGCAGATGGACAAGCTGCTGCAGGCACCCCGCACATATTGCATCGTGCGGGGTGCCGTTCAATGCTTACTTGAACAGCTTCATCGCTTGCGAGAGCGTATTGACCACGCCCCATGCCAGCGGCAGCATCACATACAGCCAGAAGACGGCGAGCTTGACCTTGTTGGTCGGATGAACGGCTTGAATGGTCGACATGGGAGTCTCCTTAGGCGCCTTTGGCGAGTTGTGCGTCAGTCATGTGGTGCTTGTCGTCGACACGCTTGACCAGCAGGTTGCAGACAAAGCCAATCACCAGCAGCACAACCATGATGTGGATCGTCATCGTGTAGGCATCCGCCTTTGCCACGCCGTGCGCCACTTCATAGGCACGGATGTAATTCACCAGCACGGGACCCGCGACACCTGCTGCGGCCCAGGCTGTCAGCAGGCGGCCGTGAATGCCCCCGACGAACGCAGTGCCGAACATGTCCGCGAGATACGCGGGTACCGTCGAGAAACCGCCGCCGTACATCGACAGGATGACGCAGTACGCGAGCACGAACAGGGCGATCTGACCGGAAGCCGCGAAGCCCGGCACGAGGTAGTACAGCACGGCGCCGAGCGCGAAGAAGATGAAGTAGGTGTTCTTGCGGCCGATCCAGTCCGAAGCCGAAGCCCACACGAAACGGCCACCCATGTTGAACAGCGACAGCAGGCCGACGAAACCGGCCGCCGCCGCAGCCGTCACGGTGTCCTTGAAGCTCTCCTGAATCATTACCGACGCCTGGCCAAGAATGCCGATGCCGGCCGTCACGTTCAGGAACAGCACCAGCCAGATCAGGTAGAACTGCGGCGTCTTCAACGCCTGATCGATGTCCACGTGGCTACGCGAAATCATTTTCTTCTGATTGGTCGCGGGCGGCGTCCAGCCGGCCGGCTTCCAGTCTGCCGGCGGCACGCGAATCGCGAGTGCACCGATCGACATCGAGATGAAGTACGCGATGCCGAGCACGACGAAGGTCTCGGCCACGCCGATGCTGGTCGCGCTGCGGAAATGGTTCATCAGCGCCACTGACAAAGGCGCGGCAATCATCGCGCCGCCGCCGAAGCCCATGATCGCCATGCCGGTTGCCATGCCGCGACGGTCCGGGAACCAGCGAATCAAGGTCGACACCGGCGACACGTACCCGAGGCCGAGTCCGATCCCGCCGATCACGCCGTAGCCGAGATAGAGCAGTGCGATCTGATGCAGATGCACGCCGAGTGCGGAGACAAGGAAGCCGCCGCCGAAGCAGCACGCGGCGGTAAACATCGTGCGGCGCGGACCCACATGTTCGAGCCACTTGCCGGCAAACGCCGCCGACAAACCCAGGAACACGATCGCCAGCGAAAAGATCCAGCCGAGCGACGTCAGCGACCAGTCGTCAGCGGCGGATTGCGTAATGCCGATGACCTTGGTCAGCGGACCGTTGAATACGGAGAAGGCGTACGCCTGGCCGATACAGAGGTGAACGGCGAGAGCGGCGGGCGGCACCATCCAGCGTGAAAAACCCGGTTTCGCAACGGTGGCCTGTTTGGAAAAGAATGGGGCGGAGCCTGAATTCCCGCTCGGCTCGGTGATGCTACTCATGGTCGGTCTCCGGTGACGAATTCTTTGTTATCGGCGCGTCTTACAGAATGCTTTAGTGCCGCGGTGAAAAAATTGCAGGTCCACGCGCCGTCAATATATGTATTTGTATTTCATATGACGTGCGCTAATTCGGTATGGGGCCTACTGCGACGAACGATAGGACGCGAAATCGGCCTTTGCAATATGAGATGAAAATGCATAAGGCATTAGCCTGATGAAATGCGACCGTAATTTGTCGAATTGCGGCAACGCGGCATGCAAACCCGGAATCGGCTACCGAACGTAGAGGGAGTTAGACGCCGGAATCGGCAAGAAAGTAGGGGTGAGGACAAATCCACCCCTCAAAAAAACATGCGGGCCGGCGCGCTGGCACCTCTGCCAGGCCGGCCCGCCGCAACAGTACCGGCGAGGATCAGGCGACTGTGCGCCCGGTCTTCATCTTCGCCGCCACGAGCACCGAGATCAGGCAGCCGATCGCCAGATAGGCCGCCACCGGATGCCAGGAGCCGCCGGCAAAGCTGACCAGCGCCACCGCGATAAACGGCGTGAAGCCGCCGCCGACCACGCTCGCCACCTGATAACCGACACCGGCGCCGCTATAGCGATATTCGGTGCCGAACAGCTCGGTGAACATCGGTTGCTGCACGCTCACGACCATGTCATGGGCGACGTTGGCGAGCATGACGGCGAAGATCACGATCCACACCGTCGAGCGGGCTTCGAGCGCGAGAAAGAACGGCACGGCACTGAACATACCCACCAGCGCACCGACGATATATATGCGCCGGCGTCCGAAACGGTCCGCAAGCCACGCGAAGCAAGGAATCGTCACGCAGCTCACCGCACCGACCAGAAGCCCGATTGTGAGGAAGAACTCGCGCGGCATATGCAGATTCGCCGTCGAGTAGTTCAATGCGAACGCCGTCACGATATACATCGTGAACAACTCGGCAAGCCGCAGCGCGATGATCAGCAGGAATGCCTTGGGGTGCTTCAGCAATGCCTCGACGATCGGCAGCCGCACGCTGCGCTCTCCATGCTCGCCGACCTTCTCGACGAACTCCTTCGATTCTTCCATGCTCGAGCGGATCCACAGCGCGATCAGCACCAGCACCACGCTGAACAGGAAGGGCAGGCGCCAACCCCAGTTCAGGAACGACGCGTTGTCCATCGAGCGGCTGATGATCGCGACGAGGCCGGTCGAGAGCACGAGCCCCACGCCATAACCGACCTGCACGCCGCTGCTGTAGAACGCCTTCTTCTTCTCCGGCGCGCTTTCGACCGCCATCAACGCTGCGCCGCCCCATTCGCCGCCGACCGCGAAGCCCTGGATCGCGCGCAACGTGACGAGCAGCACCGGCGCCCACCAGCCTATGCTGGAGAAGGCCGGCAACAGGCCGATCGCGGCGGTGGAGAGGCCCATCATCATCACTGTGAGGACCAGCATGCGCTTGCGCCCAAGCCGGTCGCCGTAGTGGCCGAACACGAAGCCGCCGAGCGGCCGGAACAGAAAGCCGACGCCGAAGGTCGCGAATGCGGCGAGCGTGCCCATCGCCGGGCTGACCTTCGGGAAGAACTCGGCGTTGAAGACGAGTGCGGCCACGATGCCGTACAACAGAAAGTCGTACCAGTCGACCACGGCGCCGACGAAGCTGCCGAGCGCTGCCTTGCGTGCGCGGCTGCGCGCCGTGCGGTTAGCGGCGATGGCCGTTTTCGGCGCTTTGGGGATGGTGGTGCTCATGACGGTGTCTCCTTCAAACTCTCGGGGTGCTGTCTGGACGCGCACGGCGAATGCAGGGCAGTGGCCGCTGCGGGCCTGTCACAGGATTCCCCGAAGGTTAATGATGCGAAGCCGTTGACACAATCCGCATTAGGGTGGAATTGCGCGATCATCGGACGCGACTGCGCGCATAGCGCGCGTTTTGCGCGTTTACACCGAGCTTCGCCTGTTTGGACAGGTAGACGAACCACCCGCGGGCCGCCCGTGCTACCTTGATCATGCGATCTTAAAAACAACATCTACTGGTATACTACATACGGAATATTGATTTTTGCGGCGTTGCAGCATATGATTGAGCGATCTGTTCACTCAATCATTCGGAGTTGCAAATGGAGTTTGTTCCTCTCACGTTGCTGGCCGTTGCTGTCGTTGGGTTAGGCTCTGCCGCCACCGTCCTGCTGACCCGCTGGATCCCGCAGCCGGTTGCGCAGCTTGCAGCGCAACATGGCCGGTTCGTCGGTCTGGGCGAACAAGACGGCGGCATGGCTGCAGCGGCGCCGTATCGTGCGCATGTTCAACAAGAGGCGATGAATGTCGTCAGAACTTCAAACTGAAGCAGTGGCCACACCCTTGACGCTGTCATTGCAGCCGATCGGTGCGAGCGCGAGCTTGCGCGATCAGGCGTATGCCATGCTCCGCCAGGCCATTGCCGACGCGGATATCTACCAGAGTCGCGAAGAAATCCGCCTCGACGAGCGCGTGCTGAGCGAGTCGCTGGGCGTGAGCCGCACACCGGTGCGCGAGGCGATGACGCTGCTCGAGCAGGAAGGCTTTCTGCGCATGGTGCCGCGGCGCGGCATCTACATCGTGCGCAAGAGCAAGCGTGAGATCGTCGAAATGATCCAGATGTGGGCCGCGCTCGAAAGCATGGCGGCGCGTCTGGCCACTTTGCACGCCACAGACGAGGAAATCGCGCGCCTGCGGCACATGTTCGACAATTTCCGCGACGCCACGCCGGCCGAGCACATCGCCGAGTATTCCGACGCCAACATCGCGTTTCATCAGGCAATCGTCGAGTTGTCGAAGTCGCAGATCATTCTCGACACGATCAAGAACATCTTCATCCACGTGCGGGCGATTCGCCGCATGACCATTTCGCAGAGCGACCGCGCGTCGCGTTCGATCGTCGACCATCTGCGCATTATCGAGGCGTTGGAGCAGCGCGATACCGAACTGGCTGAGCGCCTTACGCGGCAGCATTCACTCGACCTCGCGGCGTTCGTCGAAGCGAATTGCGATTTTCTGGATTGACGGCTCCTTAAGCGCCTGATCGGCGCTACGGATGAGAAAGGCCTGCGGTGATGACATCACCGCAGGCCTTTTTTGCTTTTCCGATCCGCACGCGTCAGGCGAGGCCGGCAAGCAAATAGGTCGACGCTTCGCCAGCAGAAATTGTCTCCTCAATGCCGTATTCAACCGGCGTCTTCGGCTCATGGTCGTGAGCGTTCGCAGTCTCTTCGCTTGCTGATTGTCACTGTGCAGTGCGGGATAAGCTTAGCTTGACGGTTTATAAAATATGGTATGTGATATATCAACAGTGCTCGAGATGAACGATAACCTGGTGTTTTCCCTCGAAGCGAACGGGGGTATGCAGTGTCATTTCGCTGCAGCGTAGACCAGGCAAGCATTCAACACTGAAGCCCGGAACAGCCGCATCTCGAAATTGATCTTGATTGAATGTGATATATCACATACGGTATGTATCGAGATCAACCAGCGATCCAAGCGAGCGGGTGTTATCGAAGCACGCGCGTTCGTCGATAACCGTTGCAACGACCGATTGAGCGCTTTGCATGGGACCAGAGTAAGCGCTGAAGCGCTAACACTGGTCGACCGCGATAAAACTGCATGGGACCAGAGTAAGCGCTGAAGCGCTAACACTGGTCGACCGCGATAAAACTGCATGGGACCAGAGTAAGCGCTGAAGCGCTAACACTGGTCGACACAGGAGACGACCATGTCTGCAGTTGTTTCATCCCCGAATTCCGCCACAGGCAGCACGACGGCCGAAGACACGCTCAAGCAGAAGACCCGCAATGCCGGTGTCGTCTCGGGCGGCCATCTGGTTGCCAAGGCGCTGAAAAATGAAGGGGTCGACACGATCTTCACGCTGTGCGGCGGTCACATCATCGATATCTACGACGGTTGTGTCGACGAAGGGATTCGCATCATCGACGTGCGCCACGAGCAGGTCGCCGCGCACGCAGCGGACGGTTACGCGCGGCAGACAGGCAAGCTCGGCTGCGTGGTGACGACGGCAGGCCCCGGCTGCATGAACGCGGTGACGGGGATCGCGACGGCGTTCCGCTCGGAAAGTCCGGTCCTGCATATCGGCGGGCAAGGCGCCCTGACGCAGCACAAGATGGGCTCGCTGCAAGACCTGCCGCACGTCGACATCATGGCGCCGATCACCAAGTTTGCCGCCAGTGTGCCGAGCACGGAGCGGGTAGCCGACATGATCTCGATGGCGGCGCGCGAATGCTTCAACGGCGCGCCCGGTCCGGCTTACCTGGAAATTCCGCGCGACGTGCTAGACCGCGAAGTGGAGTTGACGCGCGCGGTGGTGCCGCAGCCAGGCCGCTATCGCGCGTCGACCCGATCGATCGGCGATCCGCGCGATATCGAGAAACTCGCCGACGTCCTCGTCAATTCCGAGCGGCCCGCAATACTGTACGGCCAGCAGGTATGGACCGCGCGCGGGCATGAGGAAGCGATTGCGCTGCTGCGCGGCCTCGACATCCCTGGCTACTTCAACGGTGCAAGCCGTGGACTGTTGCCGCCGGGCGATCCGCATCACTTCGACCGCACGCGCTCGCAGGCTTTTGCGAATGCCGACGTGCTGATCGTCGTCGGCACGCCGTTCGATTTCCGCATGGGTTACGGCAAGCGCATCAGCAAAGAGTTGACGCTGGTGCAGATCGACATGGATTACCGCACGGTCGGCAAGAACCGCGATATCGATCTCGGTCTGGTCGGCGATCCGGGCGCGATTCTGGCTGCCGTGTTGCAGGCGGCGAGCGGCCGCCTCAAAGGCGATAAGCGCCAGGCGCGACGCAAATGGATGGCGCAGTTGCAGGACGCCGAAGTCACCGCGACCGACAAGCTGATGCCGCTTTTCAAGTCGAACAGCACGCCGATCCATCCTTATCGCGTCGCTTACGAACTCAACGAATTCCTCTCCGACGACACCGTGTACATCGGCGACGGCGGCGACGTCGTCACGATTTCCGCGCAAGCGGTGCGTCCTCGCCGTCCTGGTCAATGGATGGACCCAGGCGCGCTCGGATCGCTCGGTGTGGGCACCGGTTTTGCACTTGCCGCCAAGCTCGCGCATCCGCAGAAAGAGGTGCTGTGCTACTACGGCGACGGCTCGTTCGGTATGACCGCATTCGACATGGAAACCGCCAACCGTTTCGGCGCGCCGTATCTCGCGGTGATCGGCAACAACTCGGCGATGAACCAGATCCGCTACGGCCAGCTCGCGAAGTACGGCGAAGAGCGCGGCAACGTCGGCAATCTGCTGAGCGACGTGCCATTCAGCAAATTCGCGGAGATGCTCGGCGGCTATGGCGAAGAGGTGCGCGACCCGGCGCAGATAGCCGGCGCCTTGCAGCGCGCCCGCGATGCGATTCATCGCACGGGCCGCTCGGCGATCGTGAATATCTGGGTCGACCCACGCGAATACGCGCCGGGCACGAAGAATCAAACCATGTACAAGTAAAACGCGCGAATCCTCTGGAGACAATGACATGAGCAAAGCACTCGACGGCGTGCGCATTCTCGATTTCACGCATGTACAATCGGGCCCGACCTGCACGCAGTTGCTCGCGTGGTTCGGCGCGGATGTGATCAAGGTGGAGCGAGCCGGTGCGGGCGATATCACGCGTGAGCAACTACGCGATATTCCCGACGTGGACAGCTTGTACTTCACGATGCTCAATCACAACAAGCGCTCGGTCACGATCGATACCAAGAATCCGGAAGGCAAACAGGTTCTCGAAGCGCTGATCCAGAAATGCGACGTGCTGGTGGAGAATTTCGCGCCAGGCGCGCTGGACCGGATGGGCTTCACCTGGGAGCGGATTCAGGAATTGAATCCGCGGATGATCGTGGCTTCGGTGAAGGGTTTCGGCCCGGGTCCTTACGAGGACTGCAAGGTGTATGAGAACGTCGCGCAATGCGCGGGCGGTGCGGCCTCGACCACCGGTTTCGACGATGGCCCACCCGTGGTGTCCGGCGCGCAAATCGGCGACAGCGGCACGGGTTTGCATCTGGCGCTAGGCATCGTCACGGCGCTGTATCAGCGTACGCAAACCGGGCGCGGTCAGAAGGTGCTCGCGGCCATGCAGGACGGTGTGCTCAACCTGTGCCGCGTGAAGCTGCGCGACCAGCAGCGGCTCGAACGCACCGGCACGATGAAGGAGTATCCGCAGTATCCGAACGGGACGTTCGGTGAGGCAGTGCCGCGTGCGGGCAACGCTTCGGGTGGCGGTCAGCCGGGCTGGATTCTGAAGTGCAAGGGCTGGGAGACGGATCCGAATGCGTATATCTACTTCATCACGCAGGCGCCGGTGTGGGCGAAGATCTGCAACGTAATCGGCAAGGAAGAATGGGCCACCGATCCGAACTACGCGACACCTGCCGCGCGCTTGCCGCATCTGAAGGACATCTTTGCCGAGATCGAGCGTTGGACCATGACCAAGACCAAGTTCGAGGCCATGCAGATTCTCAACAAATACAACATCCCATGCGGGCCGATTCTGTCGATGAAGGAAATCGCCGAAGAGCCGTCGTTGCGCAAAACCGGCACGATTGTCGAAGTGGATCATCCAACCCGCGGCAAGTATTTGACGGTTGGCAATCCTATCAAACTGTCAGACAGCCCAACCGAAGTCAAACGCTCACCGCTGCTGGGTGAACATACCGACGAAGTGATGACTGAACTCGGCTACTCGCCCGAGCAGATCAGCGCATTGCGGACGGCCGGCGCGATTTGAACGCTCAAGGAGCAACGTATGGATACGTGGATGCGTTTCATGTCGAGCGACGGTGAAGTCGTATTCGGCCGGGTGGAAGGCGGTTATCTGCACGAATACGAGAGTCTCGATCAACCGGTGCCGACCGGCGCTGTGTTGTCGACACGCGCACTCACGCCGCTCGCGCCGTGTGCGCCCGGCAAAATCGTCGCGCTGTGGAATAACTTTCACGCGCTCGCGGCGAAGCTCGACAAGCCGGTGCCCGCGCATCCGCTATTTTTGCTGAAGCCGGCGGGATCGGTGATCGGTTCGGGTGAACCGATCCGCCGGCCGCTCAGTTACGTGGGGAAGATCGTCTACGAAGGCGAGCTTGGCATTGTGATCGGGCGGCGCTGTCGCGATGCGAGTGCTGAAGAGGCCGCCGAATCGATCTTCGGCTACACGCTTGTCAACGACGTGACCGCCGCCGATCTGCTGAACGAGAATCCGCACTTCCCGCAGTGGTGCCGCGCGAAGGGTTTCGACACGTTCTGCTGCATGGGGCCCGCGATCGTCTCCGGATTCGACTGGCGCACAGGGCGTCTCGTGACGACACTCGACGGCGTGGAGCGGCAGAATTATCCGCTCGCTGATATGGTGTTTTCGCCTGCCGAGCAGGTGCGTCTGATTTCACAGGACATCACGCTCGAGCCGGGGGATGTGATCGCGTGCGGCACGTCGATCGGCGTTGGATCGATCAAGGACGGCGCGACAGTAACAATCACAATCGACGGGATCGGCACGCTAAGCAACACACTGACCGTTGCGTGCGAGGTAGCGATATGACGCGGCGGCCGCGGCTCGTTGCATTGTTCGGCAGCGCCGTGGGGCTCGCCTTCATGACGGGCGGCTTTGCGTGCTATCTGTCGGCGCAGGCGCAAGCGGATGTCGAGCGCGTCGAACTCTATGCCGCGGTGTTCATCGGCGCGCTGGTTTTCGCCACGTCCGCAATCGCGTTCTGCAAACTGTGCGGCACGTTGGATCTGAGCACGGCGGCGCGTCCGGGGCATGGCATTGTGAATCTGTCCGCGCTGCTGCTATGTGGATGGCTGGGCTACGGCTTTGTCACGGAACATGCGCAACCGTTCGGACTCGCTGCGCTGCTTGCGATGAGCGCGCTTGCCGTAGCACTAGGCACGCATCTGATGATCAACCGCGAGTACTCGAGCGATCGCGGCTCACATACTCATGCGTTCGCCGGACATTGCCAGGGATTTGCGCTCGAGCGGCACGGGTTGTTGGCGCGTATCGAATGGCGCGGAAATGAAGAGCAAGCATGGGTGCTGCGTGAGATAGTACCAGGCACGGTGCGTGCGGCTGCATGCCGGCACCGCCGCGGCCGGCCTGGCAGTGGGAGCATCGGTGCACAAAGGCGCGGGTCTGTCCGCCAACGTTCCATCCACCGTGTGATGTGCCGTCAAAGATGAATACACCGATGCGTCGAGCGGCGGGCAGGCCGAATGACGGGATCGCCTCGTCGAAGCCTTTAGTCGCTGCTTGCCGTGAATTCGCTGTAGTACCTGGCCTTCGTGCTCAGGATCATCTGGGCAAGAAATTCGGCGTCGTACGCCCGGTGAAGATGGGCGTGAAATCGCTCGATGTAGGCAGTGATGCGCGCCGCTTCGCTATTGAATTCCTTGAGCACGTCGAGGGTGGCCTGGTCCCAGCGAAACCGCAGACCAAGGTCGCTGAAGGCGGCGTTGTACGCGCTGAGATGGGCGTCGTCGGGACTATCCGTGGTTGCGCGTGCAGTGCGCGTGCCGGTATCAGATTCAACCGAAGCGTGGTTCATGATCGGCCTCCTGGGCTGACAAGCAAGGGAACTCACCTGCAGCATAGGGATGCTGATCAATTTTCAATAGTTAAAGTTTTATTGGTTCACCATAACCTACTTCTTATAGACGCTCAATTCCTTCACGCGCGTGATCTTTTCGATCAGATTCGCGCCTTCCTCCATCAGGAAGCGTTTGAAGGCGACGGCAACCGGCGGCAGACGCTTGTTCTTCCGATGCACGACGTACCAGTTGAGCATGACTGGAAAGGTCTCGACGTCGAGCACGACCAGGTGACCGAGTTGCAACTCGAGACTAATCGTATGCGCGGACAGGAATGCGATGCCCATGCCGGCGATCACGGCTTGCTTGATCGTCTCGGTACTCTTGATCTCCATCGCGATCTTCAGATTGGAAAGACGGCCGGCGAAGCCTTCTTCCATCGAATTCCATGTATCCGAGCCGCGCTCGCGCACGATGAAGGCCTCGCTGGCCAACTGACTCATCTTGATGTTGCGTTTGTGCGCGAGCGGATGATTGGGCGCCGCCACGATGACGTAAGGATGCGGCGCGAACGGCTCGTTGGTCGCGTCGGTTTCGTGCGGCGGGCGCACCATCACCGCGAGATCGGTCTGGTTGGTCGCGAGTTGATGCAACAGTTCCTCGCGATTGTGTACGGCGAGATTGAGCACGACGCCCGAGTAGCGCCGTGTGAATTCAGCCAGGACGCGCGGAAAGAAGTAGTCGCCGGCGCTGATCACCGCGACGTTCAGCTTGCCGCCCGAGACGCCCTTGAGTTGGCCCATCGCCTCATCGACTTCGTGGAACTGCTGAATGATCGCGCGGCTGTAGTGAAGCATCTCGGTGCCGGCCGGCGTCAGATAGATTTTTTTGCCGAGCTGTTCGAAGAGCGGCAACCCCGCGTGTTCTTCGAGTTGCCGGACCTGGGTGGAGACGGCGGGCTGCGTCAGATGCAATTCTTCCGCGGCGCGCGAGAAGCTCAGGTGGCGCGCGACCGTTTCAAAGACCTTCAATTGCCGCAGAGTCGCATTGCGCATCGTCATGGCCAATGTATAAGCAAACGTGAATCAATATAGTAACAAACTTTAATTATTAGTAATTCAGCAATGACCCTAGCATGGAGTCTGTATAAGAAGCGGAATTGTCGGCGCGGCACTCGGGTTAACGCTTGGATTCTAGGTGCGACGGGCGATTTGGCGAAAAACTTATGCAGTGCCGATGCTTAATTGATCGGAATAAAGAACTGGCCCGAAAAGCGGTAATTCAAGTCGGGCGTTTTTTTAAAGGGTACGGATTAAAGGCTCAAAGCAAATATCAAATATTCCCGAATGGTAAGGCTGTTCGGGTCAAAACCATAAAGTGAGACGCATACGGTGCGGCGCGACGGCCGGCTGCACTGAATAAATAGCGGAGACAAGGCGCATGGACGATATCACTCAGCAGGCCACGGCACGCGTATTCTGGGCGAACCGTTGGTGGCAGCTCGTCATCGGCATGATGTGCATGGCGTTGGTGGCCAATCTGCAATATGCGTGGACGTTGTTCGTCACGCCGATGGATGCGCGGCATCACTGGGGTGAAGCATCCATTCAACTCGCCTTCGCTATCTTTATCCTCACTGAGACGTGGCTCGTGCCGGTGGAGGGCTGGCTGGTCGACAAGTTCGGACCGCGCCCGGTCGTTGCGGGCGGTGCGGTATGCGCTGGCCTCGCGTGGGTCATCAATTCGTATGCGACGACCTTGCCGATGCTGTACGTGTCTGCAGTCATTGCCGGGATCGGTGCGGGCGGTGTGTATGGGACGTGCGTCGGCAACGCCTTGAAATGGTTTCCGGACCGCCGCGGTCTTGCGGCTGGATTGACTGCAGCGGGTTTTGGCGCCGGCGCGGCGGTCACCGTTATTCCGATCGCGAGCATGATCACGCGCTCGGGTTACGAGCACACCTTCTTTTTCTTCGGCATCCTGCAGGGTGTATGCATACTCGGGCTCGCGTTGCTGCTGAAGAAACCGAATTTGCGCCAGCAAGCCGCACCGAGTAAGAAGTTCGCGGTCACCAAGGTCGATTACACGCCGGGTCAGATGATCAAGACACCTGTGTTCTGGGTGATCTACGTATCGTTCGTCGCGGTGGCGGCGGGCGGCCTGATGGCGACCGCGCAAATCGGCCCGATCGCAAAAGACTGGGGGCTCGCACGCATTCCGATGACGATCTTCGGCATGACCCTGCCGCTGCTTACCGCCACGCTGTCGATCGACAATATCTGCAACGGCTTTACCCGTCCTCTGTGCGGTTTCATCTCCGACAAGCTCGGTCGCGAGAACACGATGTTCGTGATCTTCATCGGCGAGGGCCTCGCATTGCTCGGCCTCATGCAGTACGGCAGCAACCCGTATGCGTTCATGACGTTCGCCGCGTTGATCTTCCTGTTCTGGGGCGAAATCTTCTCGATTTTTCCGGCGATTTGCGCCGACACCTTCGGCAGCAAATATGCGGCGGCCAATGCGGGCACCTTGTACACCGCGAAGGGCACGGCCTCACTGCTCGTGCCGATCGCTTCGGTGTTGTCGGCCACAGGAGGCTGGAGTCTCGTCTTCATTGTCTCCGCCGTGGTCACGATCGCGGCGGGCATTTCGGCGAAGTTCATTCTCGCGCCGATGCGCTCGCGCTGGATCGAAGCGCACAACCAGCCGCAGGGCGCACTGGCTATGGCCGCCAGCAAGACCTCGCGGCTTGGCCGCTGGCCTGAGCAGTCAGGGGAATAGGGTGAGCTGCCCACGCCCGGCAGTGATGTCATGAATGTCTCGCTACAGCAACTCAAGGTGTTTGTCGCCGTCGCGCGTGAACGGAGCTTTACGCGCGCGGCGCGCGAGTTCGATCTGACGCAGTCGGCGGTGAGCCGTTGTGTGCGTGAACTGGAAGACGCTGTCGAATTGAAACTGTTCGACCGCACCACACGCCAGGTAGAACTGACTCATGCGGGTGCGAGTCTGGAGCGCAGAATCGGCCGCCTGCTCGATGAAATCGAATTGACGCTGCGCGAGGAGCGTGCCGCCTACGACGGACACACCGGCGTGGTTGTGCTGGCGAGCAATCCCGTGTTGTCGTCGAGCTGGGTGGCGCAGGGGCTGGCGCGTTGCGCGTCGGCGTTTCCCGAGCTGATCGTGTCCGTCAAGGATCAACCGCAATGCAGCGTGCTCGCGAGCGTCGAGCAGGGGGAGGTGGACTTCGGCGTGGTCTCGGTGGCGGAGCCCCTACCTGCCGATCAGTTGCATGCACAAGTGGTTTTCACGACGCCGCTGCATGTGGTGATGCCACCCGCGCATCCACTGGCGCGGCAAGCCGGCGTTGCGTGGCGCGCGTTGCAGGAATTTGCGCTCGTCACGCTGAATGCCGACGCGGGCGTGCGCGGTGCGTTCGAACTCGCCTTCAGCGCGCACGGCCTGAAGCGACGGCCGGTGCAGGAGTTCGGACACGTCGCGGCGGTGTCGCGCATGGTGGAGCTGGGTATCGGCATCGGCGTTCTACCCGTCGATGAACATTGGCCCACGGCCGCCGCATCACTGGTGAGCCGGCCGCTGGTTCCCGCGATGAATCTGACGACGCTGCTCGTGCATCGCCGCAACCGCTCCCTCAGACCCAACGCCGCGGCGGCATGGGCGCAGTTCGCCGCTCTCGCCGATTCGCTGCCACTCAGCCCATGCAACATCCCACGCAAGGAGCTTCATGATGGAAACTGACACCGACCTCAGGCGCCATGATCTGCTGATCGACGGCAAGCGTTTGCCGCCCGGCACCGGCGAATATTCCGTCGACATCAACCCGGCCACCGAAGAGCCGATCGCACTGGTTGCGCAAGGCAGCGCCGCCGATGTCGATACCGCGGTACGCGCGGCGCGTGCCGCATTGAAAGTGTGGAACGCGATACGGGCAGCCGACCGGGCCCGTATCCTGATGCGTCTCGCCGGCCTGATGCGCGCGAATCTGGAGGAGCTCGCCGCGCTCGAAAGCCTCGATGCCGGCAAACCGATCTCCGCGGTGATGCGTCAGGACATTCCGGCCGCGATCGATACGCTCGAATACTACGCAGGCTGGTGCGACAAGATCAACGGGCAAGTAGTGCCGGTGCGTCCCGACGCATTGACCTACACGCTGCGTGAGCCGGTCGGTGTGGTCGCCGCGATCGTGCCATGGAATTTTCCGCTGATGATAGGGATGTGGAAGATCGCGCCCGCGCTGGCGTGCGGTTGCACGCTGATCGTCAAGCCGGCGGAGATTACGCCGCTGACCGCATTGCGCATCGGCGAACTCGCGCTCGAAGCGGGTGTGCCGCCTGGCGTACTGAACATTGTCACCGGCAAGGGGCGCGTGGTCGGCGATGCACTCGTCGCGCATCCTGGCATCGACAAAGTGACTTTCACGGGTTCGCCTTCCGTGGGCCGCGGCATTCTGCAGGGCGCCGCCGGTAACTTCAAGCGTGTCACGCTGGAGCTTGGCGGCAAGTCGGCGAACCTGATTTTCCCGGATGCGAATCTCGACAACGCGGTGCGAGCCGCGGCGTCGGGCATTTTCTTCAACACCGGCCAGGTGTGTTCGGCAGGCTCGCGTATTCTTGCCCATCGCGATGTCTACGACGAAGTTGTCGAGCGTCTCGCGGCGCGTGCAAAGTCGATCAAGGTCGGCGATCCGGCGGCGCGCGAAACGTCGATGGGACCGCTTATCTCCGCGGCGCAGATGAAGACCGTGCTCGGCTATGTCGAGGCCGGGCGATCCGAAGGGGCATCGCTCGTGACCGGCGGCGCGCGCGTGGGCGAGCGCGGCTTCTTCGTCGAGCCGACGGTGTTCGCCAACGTCGAGCATGAAATGCGCATATCGCAGGAGGAGATCTTTGGGCCGGTGGCGACCGTCATTCGTTTCAACGACGAAGCCGATGCGATCCGTATCGCCAACGGCACGCTGTATAGCCTCGCTGCCGGTGTGTGGAGCGCTGATATTGGCCGGGTGCATCGGGTTGCGCGCGACCTGAAAGCGGGAACCGTGTGGATCAATACATACGGCTATACCGATGTGCGTCTGCCTTGGGGTGGGTCCGGCGATTCCGGCTTTGGCCGCGAACACGGCGACGTGGCGATTGAAAATTTCACCGAGCCGAAGGCGGTGTGGCTGGCGATCGATCAATAGCGGTGTGATAAAAAAGGATCGAACCTATGGCGTTCGATCCTTTCCTGAAGCGTGTGAAATATTGGCCGCGGCGCGAGTTGGCGCTCAGATCAATCGCCCTGCAATGCCATCCGTTCGCGCAGTTTGACGAGAGCGAGCACGACGTCGATAGTCGGTGTGGGCTCGCCAACGAGACGGCCCATTTCCTGCACCACCGTCAATAGCGGATCGATCTCCATCGGACGGCGGTTCTCCAGATCGACCAGCGTCGAGGTCTTATGTGCACCGACCGCGCCCGCACCGTCAATGCGCTTTTCCACATCGACGCGAAAATGCACGCCGAACTGATCCGCAATGCGCTTGGCTTCCAGCATCATCGTGCGTGATACCGCGCGCGTGCCGGGGTCGCTGGTGAGGACATCGAGCGTGGCGTGGGTCAACGCGCTGATCGGATTGAAGCACAGGTTGCCCCACAGCTTGAGCCAGATTTCATCGCGGATATTGTCGCGGATCGGGGCATCGAAACCCGCCGCCTGCATGATCTCGTGCAACTGTTGAATGCGCGGCGTACGCTCGCCGCTTGGCTCGCCAATTGGGAATTTTTTGCCGTACACGTGCTTGATGACGCCCGGTTCGACAATCTCCGCGGCGGGATACAGCACGCAGCCGATCGCGCGTTCGGGGCCGAGCTTCGTCCATTGGCTGCCGTCCGGGTCGATGCTGGCGAGGCGCGTGCCGGCGAATTTTCCGCCGTGTCTGTAAAAGTACCAATAGGGAATGCCGTTGACGCCGGTGACGACTGCCGTGTGCTTGCCGAGGAGCGGCTGCATCGCGTCGACCACGCCGGGCAGCGAGTGCGCTTTCAGTGTGATGATCACGAAGTCCTGCACGCCGAGTTCGCGCGGATCGGACGTGCAGCGTACCGGCGCGCTGAACGTTTCGCCGTCCATAATCAGGCGCGCGCCATGTTCGCGCATCGCCGCGAGATGCGCGCCTCGTGCGACAAAACTGACATCCGCGCCGGCGCGCGCCAGTTGCACGCCCATCAAACCGCCAATCGCTCCTGCTCCGAAGATACAGATCTTCATGATGCGCCCCTGTGACTATGAGAAGCCGTCTGCCCGATGCCGCGTATCGCGTGGCCGCGGCGGCGGGTCACTCTTCGAGCATAGGGGGGCAGGACGATTACAGACAGTTAAAGTTTCTGTGGCCGTGCATTAGCTATCGTTTATATATGCGCTAATAGGCCCGCTATCATGCAGGTTTCAACGGTTCGAGAGGGTGCCTTGCAGTCGAGGCGTTACCGGATAGATCGTTCGGAAAGCTTAATATCGTGTTTTTCGGATCAGGCGTGTTATGTCCGCCGAACCAGCAGAAAGCTCACGCCGATCACCGCCAGAAACGCGCCACAGCAGCGATTGAACCACCGGCGAACCCTGGCGCGAACCAGCCACTTGCCAAGGTGCATGCCGGCCCACGAATAGAGCGCGATCGCGACCCATTCGAGTACCAGAAAGCTTGCGCCGAGCACCGCGAACTGCGGCAGCATCGGTTTGGCGATATCGACGAATTGCGGCAAAAATGCGGTGAAAACCAGAATCGCCTTGGGATTGCCCGCCGCCACGAGACACTCCTGCCGCGCAATCCGCCAGAGCGACGCGTCGTCCTGCTGGGTCGTGTCGATGGCAGGAGCGTCGCTGCGCCACAACTGGATGGCAAGCCAGATCAGATACGCGGCGCCGGCCAGTTTGATCGCGAGAAAGAACCACTCGGATGCGTGCAGCACGACGGCGAGACCGGTCGCAGCCAACACCAGCATCAACGCGAAGGCAACAAGCCGGCCGGTGCCGCCGACGAACGCCGTCATGAAGCCGTGACGCGCGGCGACGTTGATCGATAGAAGATTGTTCGGGCCGGGCGCGAGGTTGATCGCGAAGCAGGCGGGCAGGAAGAACAGCCAGGCGGTGATGGACATGACGGCTCGCACGAAGGAGGGGCAGGCTTGCAACGAATCGGGTGCGCACGACGACCGGCGCCGGCGGCGCTTTGATTTCTTCTGCGTTTTCCCGATATTTCCCGATTGTAGCGAATCGGCGGACCGTGCCGATTCGGCCGTCCGCTCAATTCACCGATTTGACAAAGCCTGGGTCGCTGATCAACGCATCGACGCTCAGCCTGACCGTGTCTTCGATGGCGATGGTATTGCTGGTGAATTTAGGCGACTTCTGCCGGACCGTCTTGATGGTTGAGAACACAACCTTCTGGGTCGCGGCATCGGTCACGATGTAGCGCATTTTCAGTGTCCAGAAGGCCGGCGACCGCGAATCGTCTACTGTGAATGTTTCGATGCTGCCGCTCAGAACCTTCCCGCCTTCGCCGAGATGAAAGCCGGCGATCCGCAAGCTGCTGGCGATTCCGTTGCGCACGGCCTCGTTGATATCGCTTTTTAGCACGATGCCAGTCATCGCCGTGTTTTCGATCCGGTTCGGCGAAACCAGGCCGTTGCGAGCCGGGATATAGACGAAATCGCTGGCGGGGGCGACGCTGAGCCAGCCAGTTGAATGCGCGGCCGCGCGAGGTGGGCTGTTCAGCCCGAACCACGACCAGGAGCAGGCGGACAGCATCAACGGCAGTGCGACGACGCCGCAACCCTTGAGCACAGCGGATCTCAGGGCCGGACGCCTGGGGCCGAGCGATTGCCGCAGAGACTGACTCTGGTGCGGCGACTCGGGCGCTGTGCTGGAAAAAGCGGCGGTCGAGGTCAGAGGAGTGGCCTTTTAAGTTGAGTCATCGCGATACAGAACAGCATGGTAACAGCGAGCCGATTCCGTGCATCTTCTTAACTGGATCAGGGCTCGGAATTCTCGAACGATTGAAACAGCCCGCTCATCATAACGAGCAGTTTCTTCAATAGACACTGCGCCATTAGAGGATGGCCGCTACCCGGGTTGAGCAGGCGTGGTCACGACAATAACTGCTGCGCATAACCGCAGGGTGCGTCAAAAATGGGCGGGGCGGAACGATCAAAAAAACCCGGCCTTCCCTTGGGTCATATCCACCAAGGCTAGCCGGGCATCATCTACTGCATTGACGGGCAGCCGGACTGTCATCTTCACCAGCATTCCGTAGGCGCTGTCTACGAGTCCGTAACCTTCAGCCTCGATCCATCTGCGCACTTTCGCTTCATCGGCGTAGCTCACTTCGACGGTCAGCGTGACTTGAGCAATCCTCTCCACTCGCGGCGCGTCCAGTAGCGCTGAAGCAATCGCGTCGGTATACGCTCGCACCAACCCGCCGGCGCCCAGTTTCACGCCGCCGTAGTACCGTACGACAGCGGCCAGTACGCCGTCCAGATCATGATGCCGCAGCACTTCGAGAATGGGCCGGCCCGCTGTGCCGGACGGCTCGCCGTCGTCGGACATGCCTGACTGGCCGCCTGCCAGCAACGCCCAGCACACATGCGTCGCGCCAGGATGCTCGTCGCGCAGACGGCGCAGCTCGGCCATCGCGGCATCGCGGTCAGCGACCGGTATCGCATGCGCGATGAAACGGCTCTTGCGAATCTCGAGTTCCGCAGAGAGCGATGCGGGCAAAGTATAAGTGGGCAAAGCAAAGACTTCAGTGGATGAATAATGCGGGCCTCATATGAGACTCATGCGGCCCTGTGCCCGCCATGGTAACGGATCGCCGATGGGGAATCGGCGAATGTCTATAATCGTCGACTGAACACGCGATTGTCCGCTGAACCGGGCGCGCGACCAAGGAGACGACATGCTTGATCTTTCCACGCTAGGAACCTTCGTTGCCGTTGTACTGGGGCTCTTTCTGATTCCCGGGCCGGCTGTGCTGCTGGTGTTGACTCGCACGGTACATGGCGGGCGGAAAGCCGGCATACTCACCGGTCTCGGCGTCGCGGTTGGCGATTTCGTTCACACGTTGGGCGCAGCGGTCGGCCTGTCGGCCCTGCTGATGACGTCAGCGCTCGCCTTCAATGCCGTGAAGTTCGTCGGCGCCGCCTATCTCGTCTATCTGGGTATTCGCGCCTTGCGCGAAAAGCAGGTGAGCGCGCATTTGCCGGCAGTCGCGCCGGTATCCGCTTCCAAGGCATTCTTTCAGGCGATCCCCGCTGAAGTGTTGAACCCCAAGACCGCGCTGTTTTTCCTCGCGTTTCTGCCGCAGTTCGTTCGCCCCGAACATGGTTCTTCGTTCCTGCAGTTCACGACGCTTGGACTCATTTTCGTCGGTATGAGCGCGCTTTACACAACGTTGATCGTGCTGACCATTCGTCCGCTGGGCAGGCTCGTCAAGCGCCTGACATGGCTTAGCCGCTGGCAAAACAAGATCATCGGTGTGTTGTTCATTTCGCTCGGCCTGCGCGTCGCTACGCAAACGCGCTGACGAATCTGCGCGCCTCTGCACGCCGTTTCGTTCCGGCGCGCGAAAACACGCTGCCGCACTTGAGCTAGATATTCCGGCGCTGCCGTCTCAGGCGGCCTTCGCGTGCGTATTCCATCTGGCCCTGGGTGTGCACGGCGAGCCTTTCCTGTTCGGCGCGGCTCATCTGCCGCGTATCGTCGATGTCACCGACGCGCAGCACTTCCTGCGCGATCCGTATGCGTAGCGTCATTAACGGTTCGCCGCGTTCGACCAGCGTGCGGTCGGTTGCGCGCGCCTGCTGGACGCCGCTGTCGATCAGGTTGCGCAGTTCAAGTAACGTGAGCCGCTGGCGTTGGATCTCGAGGATGAGCCGCTGGACGGCCCGCTCGTCGCGCGTGCGCCACCACGCGCGCAGTTCGGCGAGCGTGGGAGGGTCGAAGGGAGGAAGGCGCATTGTTCAGACGAAAAACAGTCGGGTAAGGACGCGACGTTGCCGTCGCGTCCTCCCCTAAGAACCGTACGTGCGAGTTTCCCCGCATACGGCTCAAGCCTCAATAAGGCTGGCGCATGCCAACCCGGTC
>NZ_CAJNAT010000048.1 GCF_905220705.1 Paraburkholderia domus | reverse complement strand
TGATAGTGCGGATTCCCGTGTGAAAGTAGGTAATCGTCAGGCTCCCACGCATGTCCAGAAACCCCGCCCTCAAAGGCGGGGTTTCTGCGTTTACAGCGCGGAAAAACAGGCCAGAAAACCGTATCAGCATTGCCGGCAGAACGCCGGCGACGGGTTCTCCGCCGTCCTATAACAGAAACGGGCGTAAAAACGGGCACAGAACGGGGTTTCGCCTCCAGTCGGGCCATCACGGCTACGGTGCCATGCTCACGCCGGGACTTCGTCCGGGCGTTTGTCCGTCAGTCTGCTCATCACAACGGCCGGATCTGGAAACATCCCCGCTGCAGCCTTACCCGATGCGGCTCCGGTTCTTCCGATATCACTTCTTCCCCACTCGAAGTGCATTCGCGTAACTCCTCAGTTCTTACCCATATCAGCGGCGTGCATGCGCGTGCTCTCGGCTTTCATCCCTCCCGGAACACCCTAACTCTGGTTTTGTTCGCCTAGCAGCAACGCTAAAGGACAGCTTTCCCGCAGGCGGGAACCTGCAATAAAAACAGCTTCGCCCCCTCTTCATTTCCTTCCTGCGCGCGTTTGTTTCGTTACATCGCCTTGTCTTAACATCCGTTTCAGAATACTGTATAAATATACAGTGAAAACTCGTCACCCCATGCTTGCCCGATGCCGGGCAGGGCAGAGTATTCCCTATTGAACGAGCGTATCTATGGCAGCAGCGATTCACTTGGCGACGACAGCGTTGTCGTCACAATTGCGGCGTCAGGTGTGGCAGGGCAATGAGCTTGCCGAGGCGGACTCGCGGGTGATTTCCAGCGGCTATGCCGCACTGGATCAACTGCTGCCTGGACAGGGCTGGTCGGCCGGCGGCTTGACGGAGTTATTGATTGAGCACGGAGGGGTCGGCGAACTGCGCCTGCTGGCTCGCGCGCTTCGGCATCTTACGACGCAAGCCGAACGGCACGTCATGCTCGTGGCACCCCCTTATCAGCCCTGTGCTTCGGCACTGAGGGCGTGGGGTATCGATGTCGAGCGCGTCCTATGGGTGCGCGCGAGTGAAGACCAATCCCTGTGGGCAGCAGCTCAGGCATTGAAGCAGGATGGCATCGGCGCAGTGCTGGTATGGCTGCCGAATGCACGCGCCGATAAGGTTCGGCGTCTGCAGGTGGCGGCTCAGGAGTCGGCATCGCTGGCATTTCTGATCCGGCCTGTCGAGGCCGCCACGCAATCTTCGCCGGCGCCATTGCGAATGATCTGCGAGCCGCTCTTACCGGCCAATGCGCAAACGATCAACCGTCGTCAATGGTTGCAGGAGATCGGTATCTCAATTGACATCTTCAAGCGCCGCGGCCCGCCGCTAGCGGAGCCTCTGCGTCTCGTTTTGCCGTTACAAAGCGTCGTGTTGCCGGAAAGCGGGATTGGCAGCAATCAAGGACGAGAGATCAAACATGTTGTGGATCGCAGTCACATTGCCACTCTTGTCGCTGGAAGCGGTGAAACCTCTCGAGCCGCTCCCGGATGGTTTGCTCGCGAAGCCGAATCGGTGTGAGCGCGACGACGCGGCAAGCCAACCTCTCGGCGCCGAAGACGTCACCGAGGTGCGCTGCTATGCGCTGGCCGATCACGCACACATCCTGATGCCGGATTTCGACGCATTGCGTGCTGGGGTGCATGCGGGTCATTCGCGCTCGTACGCATTGGCTTTGGCTCCTGGTCTCAAGATGCTTGCCGCAGACGCAGCCCGCGAAACTCAGGCGTTCGAAGCGATGGCGCTCGCTTTGCTGACGTACACACCGAAGGTGTCGCTTGCGCACGCGCACACCTTGTTGCTGGAAGTCGGCTCCGGTTTGCGGTTGTTTGGCGGCTTGCGCGCGTTGTTGTCGCGGGTATCCGCGACGGTGGCTGAATTCGGCTATACGGCGCGCATCGCGTGCGCACCGACAGCCTGGGGCGCGTGGCTGTTGGCACAGGCGCATGCCGACCGGCAGGGGCATCGTTGGCATGTAATAAAGGAAACGTCGCTTGCGCGGGTTCTCGACCGCGTATCTGTGTCGTTGCTGCCGGTTGCGCAGGCGCATCGCGATGCGTTGACGCATGTCGGTTGCATGACGCTGGCCGATTTGCGCCAGTTGCCAAGGTCGGGTGTCGTGCGGCGTTTCGGCAGCGGTATTCTGGATCTGCTGGCACAAGCATATGGCACGCGTCCGGACCCGCGCGAATCGTTTCGTGCGCCTGCATCGTTTCATGCTCAACTGGAGTTGCCGTCGCGGGTCGATAACGCCGATGCGCTACTGTTCGCCGCGCGTCGGCTGATTGTGCAACTGGCCGGCTGGTTGAGCGCGCATCATGCAGCGCTCAGTGGTTATACGTTGTTGCTCGAACATGAATTGGCATCCCGTCATGCGCCGAAGACGTCGAGTCTGAAGGTCGCGTGGGCCATCCCGTCGCGCGATTCCGAGCATCTGATCTGGCTGTTGCGTGAGAAATTGAATCAGACGGTTCTGGCTGCGCCCGTGATCGAGTTGAAGCTGATCGCGGATCAGATCGGCGAGTATGCAGGGCGATCGGACACCTTGTTTCCAATGCCCGAATCAGACGGCGATTCGATCGCACGTCTGCTCGAGCGCCTGAGCGCGCGTTTGGGGCCGGAGAACGTGCTGCAGATGTCGGTGCAGGACGATCCTCGGCCTGAGCGGGCAATGCGCGTCGAGGCCTACCAGGCGCAAGCGTTTTCGCGCAAGAAGCGTTCGTCTGCGAAAACCAGAACAAAAATCAAAGCGGATAAAACCTGGCTGACCGATGAGTTGCAGCACGCTGCTCTGGAAAGTGTGCACGCAGACGGCGATGCGGCGACGCAAGCGGGACAGGCTGCACACACAGCGCACATATCTCGACGGCCGGAAAAAGCGAGTGATGCTAAAAAAAGCGGCCGCCTATTCGTAACACAACCGGCCGATGCCCAAGCCTCGCTCGATCTGCCCGACAGTGTATTGCCATTGCAGCCTCGCCCCGTCTGGATGCTCGACAAACCGCTGCGCCTGATGATGCGCGACCAGCGACCGGTCTATCGCCGGCCGCTGAAAATGCTCACGCGTACCGAACGGATTGAAGCCGGATGGTGGGACGGTAACCGCGTCGAGCGTGATTATTACGTTGCGGCAGACGATCGCGGCCATATGTTCTGGGTGTACCGAGAACGTCTTGGCGGTGAGTGGTATTTGCAGGGTTTGTTCGGCTGAGCACGATGGCAGATTCCCGGCCTTCATTCTTATTCGAGCAGGCGCTTGCAGCCCAACTGCCACCGTATGCGGAACTACATTGCCTGACTAATTTCTCGTTTCTGCGTGGTGCGTCGCATCCGCATGAACTGGTCGAGCAGGCGATGTCGCGCGGTTATAGCGCGCTAGCGATCACCGATGAATGTTCGCTGGCGGGCGTCGTGCGCGCACACACGGCGGTGAGAGAAATCAAACAGGAGCGAGAGCGCCAACAGAAGGAGCGCGAAGACAGGGCGAAAGCCGCGCAAGCAGGAACGTCTTTAGAAGAAGCAGCAAAGTTGGCGGCCGCAAAGCCAGCGGGTTCGCAACAGGAGGCCTCACAACAAGAAACCACCCAACAAGAAACCGCCCAACAAAAAAACGCAGAGCCAGAAGCCACTGAGCAAGAGGCGCTAAAACCGATCCCTCACCTCATCATCGGCAGCGAACTCAATCTGACGGACGATGCCGGCGAGCCGTTCTGCACACTGGTTGCGCTCGCAACCAACCGCAATGGCTACGGCAACCTTTCCGAACTGATTACGCTAGCCCGCTCGCGAGCAGACAAGGGCAGCTATCGCCTCAGCCCGTCCGATTTCACCGATGCGTTGCCGCATCTCGAACATCTCAAGACCTTGCCCGATTGCGTCCTGATCCTCGTGCCGCAACGCACGGCGACGCTCTCACACACGTTGCGCTGCGCGCATTGGCTCGCCTCATTGGCTCCGCAACGCTCATGGATCGCACTTGAACTCTGGCAAACCGGCAGCGACGATCTTCAGATTGACGCATTGCGGATGATTTCAAAAGCGAGCGGTTTGCCTCTGGTGGCGGCAGGCGGCGTCCTGATGCATGTGCGATCGCGCAAGCCATTGCAGGACACTCTGACCGCGATTGATCTCGTCACGCCGCTATCGGCATGCGGCCACGCGCTCGAGGCGAATGCCGAGCGGCATATGCGCACGCGAGTGCGACTCGGCAAGCTGTACCCACGCGAGACGCTCGAAGAAACGCTGCGTATCGCCGCCCTATGCCGCTTCTCGCTCGACGAACTCAAGTACGAGTATCCGGAAGAACTGGTGCCTGCCGGTGAATCGCCGTCGAGTTATCTGCGCAAACTGGTCATGGCCGGTGCGACGGAGCGTTGGCCAAAAGGGATGGATATCAAACGAATCGATCAGATCGAGAAAGAACTGAAACTGATCGCCGAACTGAAATACGAAAAGTACTTCTTGACGGTGCACGATATCGTGAGCTTCGCGCGCTCCAGAAACATTCTGTGCCAAGGCCGCGGCTCGGCGGCTAATTCGGTCGTGTGCTATTGCCTCCATGTGACGGAGATCGATCCGGTACACATGAATATGCTGATCGAACGGTTCATCTCGCGCGCGCGCAATGAACCGCCTGATATCGACGTCGATTTCGAGCATCAGCGCCGGGAAGAGGTGATTCAATATATCTACGGAAAGTACGGCCGTCATCGCGCTGCGCTCACTGCGTCGCTGATCACGTATCACGCACGCAGTGCGCTGAAGGATGTCGGCAAGGCGTTGGGGCTCGAAGCGTCGCTGATCGAGCGGATCAGTAAATCGCAGCAATGGTGGGACGGCACGGATGCGGTCGCCAAATATCTGGCTGAAGCGGGCTTCGCTGCCAACTCCCACATCACGCAGAATCTGATTCGCCTCACTAAGGAATTGCGCAATTTTCCGCGTCATCTGTCGCAACACGTCGGCGGTTTTGTGATCGCGAAAGACAAGCTGTCGCGACTCGTGCCGATCGAGAACGCGACGATGAAGGACCGTAGCGTAATCGAGTGGGACAAGGACGATATCGACGCGCTCAAGCTATTGAAGGTCGACGTGCTGGCGCTCGGCATGTTATCGGCCATCCGTCGTGCGCTGGAGTTCGTTGCATTGCGGCGCGGCTTTCCGACATTCAGGGTGCAGGATATTCCGCGCGAGGATCGCGCCGTCTACGAAATGTGCGGCCATGCCGATACGATCGGCGTATTCCAGATCGAATCGCGAGCGCAGCAAAGCATGTTGCCTCGGCTGAAACCGAACAAGTACTACGATCTCGTGATCGAAGTCGCGATCGTGCGGCCCGGGCCGATCCAGGGCGGCATGGTGCATCCGTATTTGCGTCGTAAGCAGGGTATCGAGGCGGAGGACTACGCTAAAGATGAGTTGCGACCGGTGCTCGAACGCACGCTCGGCGTGCCGATTTTCCAGGAGCAGGTGATGCACCTCGCGATG
This sequence comes from Paraburkholderia domus, assembly GCF_905220705.1. Classification (GTDB taxonomy): domain Bacteria; phylum Pseudomonadota; class Gammaproteobacteria; order Burkholderiales; family Burkholderiaceae; genus Paraburkholderia; species Paraburkholderia domus. The sequence continues at coordinate 33,018 of NZ_CAJNAT010000048.1, read as the reverse complement.
GTTGCTGCCAAATATACCGGTGAGCAGGCCGACCAGTTGCGACGCGCGATGGCCGCGTGGCGGCGCACCGGCAATCTGGCGAAGTATCAGCAGGATCTGACTGACCGCATGCTCAAGCGAGGCTACGAACCCGAGTTCATCGCACGCATCTGCAAACAGATCGAAGGCTTTGGAGAATATGGTTTTCCGGAAAGCCATGCGGCGAGCTTTGCCTTGCTCGTCTATCTCAGTGCGTGGTTGAAACGTTATGAGCCGGCCGCTTTTCTGGCGGGTTTGCTGAACAGTCAGCCGTTGGGGTTCTATTCGCCGTCGCAACTCGTGCAGGATGCACGGCGTCATGGCGTCCAGGTATTGCCGCCCGACGTGACCTTGAGCGATTGGGAGTCGACCTTCGAAAGACGCGGTCGTGAAGGGCAGCGGATTTCATCGAGTGAGACCTGTTTGCATCGTCAGCAGAGCGTATTATCCGCGCAGCAATTACGCGATTTGTCGCTGCGGCGCTTCACGGTGGCCCGGACGATCCGGCGCGCGGCGAAACAGCTGACCGCACGCGTATTCCAGTCGCCGAAAACCTATGGTGCGCGCGGTCCGGCAGTGCGCATCGGCATGCATCTGATCAAAGGTCTTTCACAGGTGGCCGCCGAACGCATCATGGCGGCTCGCAGCGACGCGCAGTTTACCGACGTCGATGATTTGACGCGTCGCGCGGCATTGACGCGGCGCGATCTCGAAGCGCTTGCCGCGGCGAACGCGCTGGTCAGCATCGCAGGCCATCGGCGCGAAGCGTGGTGGGCGGTGACCGCCCAGCACTCAGTGCCCAAGCTGCTGCGCGATGCGCCGATCGCCGAAGCGCCGTTGGCATTGCCGCAGGCAGCCGAAAGTCGCGAGATCGTCGACGATTACGCGAGCCTTGGCCTCACGCTCAATCGTCATCCACTCGCGCTATTGCGCGAGCGTCTTGCCAGACAGCGTTTTCGCACAGCGGCCGAACTCGCCGCGTGTCAGCATGGCACGCTGGCGCGCGCCTGCGGCATCGTCACCGTGCGGCAGCGGCCGGGCACGGCAAACGGCACCGTGTTCGTTTCCATCGAAGACGAGACCGGTTCGATCAATGTGATCGTCTGGCCGACGCTGGTGGAAAAGCAGCGCAAGGTGCTGCTGGGTTCGTCGTTGCTAGCGGTGTATGGCGTCTTGCAGCGTGACGATGGTGTTTCTACCGGCGGTGACAGCGCGGGCAACGTGGTGAACGCAAATAAAGCGGGCAACGCGAAACAGAAACAGAAGGGCGAGGTGATCCATCTCGTCGCGCATCGACTCGAAGATCACAGTGAATGGCTTGGCGAACTGGCCACGGCGAGCCGCGATTTTCACTGATACCGACCTGCCGTGGCTAAGCTTGCGGGCTTGACACCAGACAGGTCTGTCGCCGGGCCGTGGAAGCGTGGGCAGTCTCCGGCCGTAGTTAAGTTCGCCGCCAGGCGGCTAAGCCGGCATCTCACCTCGCCACGGAAATTCGGCCAACACTTGCCGGATCGCAACGTCGAACGGCGTGCGGCGACCGATGCCGAGCGCCTCGAGCCGATCCGAAGCCAGGTGACAGTTATGCGGACGCGGCGTCGCGTCGGTGGGCATGTGCTGTGGCGTCAGTTGCGCATCGAGTTGCAGCGCTTCTGCAAGCCGCACGGCGATTTCATACTTGTTCATCGGCTCATCGCCCGACCATTGCACGATGCCGCGGATCGCTTCGCCGCGCGCGTGCCGTTCGAGCATCTGCCGGATCACGAACGCGACGTCCGGCGTAAAGGTCGGGTAACGAATCGCCCATGCATCCATGACGGCGGCCTTGCCTTCGCGTGAAGCCGATGATGCGGCAATCGCCGGCACGAGACTCGTCACCGCCGATTCTGCCCAATCGACGATCGGCCCATATAGCAGCGGCAGACGCAGCACGCAGCCGAGATCGGTGGATTCCGTCAGTGCACGTTCGCCTTCGAGTTTGCTGCGCCCATAGGCATTGAGCGGCGCAGGCACGGAATCGTGCTGATAGGGCGGGTGAGTGCCGTCGAACACGTAATCGGTCGAGATCGACAGCGTCCATGCGCCGCGCCGCTTTGCCGCCGCGGCCAGGGTGCGCACCGCATCGACGTTCAACGCCCGGGCGAGCGCCAGATCGTTCTCGCACACGTCCGGCCGACGCTCCGCTGCGGCAATCACGAGCGCGTCCGGCGCTTCGCGCTCGACAAATTGCTCGACCGCATGCGCATCACGAATATCCAGCGCAACGGTGTTCGGACCCGGCCGGCTGAACGCCGTGGCGACAACTTGCCAGCCAGCCTGCTGTGCCAGTTCCTCGACGAGAGCCCGGCCGAGCAGCCCGGAAGCACCAATGACGGCAACTTTGAACATGTCGTCGCTCGCTTAGCGGGCCGTGCTGCTGGTCACGGCCGTAACCGTGTAGCCGGCTTCGTCGATAGCGGCCTTCAGCGCGTCAGCCGGTTGCGCCGATTCGACCGCCACTCGGCCAGATGCCAGATCGACCTGGACCTGAGCGGTTTCATCGTGTTCACGGATTGCATTCATGACCGCTGCCACACAATGCTGGCAGCTCATACCTTCTACCTGGAATTCGATCGTCATCGGGATTGCCTCGAAAAAAATGAATGTTGCGATGATTGAATTATGCCTGCCGATGCGCACTTAAGTGGCTGACCTTCCCACCATGGGAAGGTGTACGATCGGCACACATACCGGAGATACAGTCATGAACATCGGTGAAGCGGCCCGCGCGTCGGGCGTCACGGCGAAGATGATTCGCTACTACGAAAGCGTGGGCTTGTTGGCGGCCAAGGCGCGCACGAGCGCCGGTTATCGCGTGTACGGGCCGCAAGAGATTCATTCGCTGCGTTTCATCCGGCAGGCGCGCCGTCTGGGTTTTCTGGTCGAAGACATTCGCCGGTTGCTTGCGCTATGGCACGACCGGTCGCGCGCCAGCGCCGAAGTGAAGGCGATTGCGCTGGAGCACGTCGCGGACCTCGATCGCCGCATCACCGAACTGACTGACATGCGCGACACATTGGCGCATCTGGCGGACCATTGCCACGGCGACGAGCGTCCGGATTGCCCAATTATCGAGCGGCTCGCCGACGATGATCTGGTGTCGGGGAAGGGTTGTTATCCGATTTGAGGGCACTGGGTGCAACCAGTCACTCAAAGGCACCGAAATGGTGCGAAATAATTTGGGGCGGTATCGAACGCTCCGAAAACCCCATCCTGAATTTAGATAAATCAAGAACTTAAGTGCACCACGGGCGTGCACCATTCCAAAACGGAATGCACGTCATGCGGGCATTTCACTAGCAAGGTTGCACCATAGGGATATAATTCGGGTTAACCCTTTTACGGGAAATCCCTGATGCAAAACTCACCGGGGATTCAATCTGATCCTTGGAGAACATCATGTTTGCATACGTACTTGAAAAGCTGAGCACCTGGTTTGAAACCGCAGAACGCAGCCGTCGTGAAGCCTATCTGGCGTCGTCGTCGGATATCGTTCAGCTCGAACAGCGCATCCGCTCGCTCGAGACCAACGGTTACTCGCTGTAAGTTTCAACTGCATCAGGTTTCACCCGGCAGCGCTTGTGCGCGGCCATTGCAGTAAAGTGTTGAGCCCCGTATAGACGGGGCTTTGTCACATCTGGACTACGAAAATTTCACGGCAAGTGGCGATTCAAGGCGACTCATGGCCAATAACGACTAGCCTGACGGTTGCCGCCGCGGTAAGGTAAGGCGTTTTCTGCGCAATCCGGCATTCTCAAACTTAACCGGTCCGCCCATGCTTCCTGTCCGCTCGCTCAAATCCGTCCTGGCCGCGGCCGTCGCAGCCTCGCTGACAACGGTTTTCGCAGTACCGGTGACTTTCGCCGCGTCGAGCGACAACGCCCGCAAGCCCGTGATACTCGACTCGCAGAGCGGGATAAACGATGGCCAGAGCGGCACGGTGCTGCAGACTGCGCCGTTCTCACGGCAGCCGATTGTAGGTGCGCAACCCATCGCGACACCCACGGAGTTGGCGCCAAATTCGTCAATACCGATCGTCGTCGCGCCCTACGTCCCGATACCTGTCGGCGGCGGCACGCCGTATCCACAACCGCAACCTCGTCCGGCGCCTCGCGCGCAATAAGCGTCTGCGGCGCGATATCTCCCAGCGCAAATCAGCAATGCTGGTCGAGTGCCATGATGCGGGCTTGCGCAAACTGCCACTGTGCTTGACCGCCAAAATATACGTGTGCGTGGAGCCTGCAATGCAGCTCAGTCGCCACGATATTCGACCTTGAACTGCGCGGCCTTGTCCTCGCCGAGCGCCCCAACCAGCCAGGGCATCTGGTCTTTCAGCGTTTTAGCCAGCGTATACGGTGGATTCAGGATGAACATGCCGCTGCCGAACAAGCCGAAGCCGTCGGTCGGCGGATTGCTGACGGTCAGGCTCACGTGCAGCCAGTTGCGCTCCTGCAGCTTCTTCAGCTGATCGGGAAAGCGCTGCGATTCAAGTCGTCTTACTTGCGGATACCAGACCGCGTAGGTCCCGGTAGGAAAGCGCTTCAGGCTTTCTTCGACACAGCGCAGCGTGCGCGTGTAGTCGCGCTTGTCTTCGTACGACGGATCGAGCAGCACCAGCGCGCGGCGGGGCGCTGGCGGCAGCAACGCGAGGATGCCGTCGAAGCCGTCGCCTGCATAAAGCATGGCGCGGCGGCCTGCGTCGCGGAAGTTATGGCGCAGCACGTCGATTTCAGTGGTGTGCAGTTCGAACAGGCGCATGCGGTCCTGCTCGCGCATCTGCCGCCACGCGATATACGGCGAGCCCGGATAGAAGCGCAACTGGCCGTCCGGATTCAGCGCGCTTACTTCGTCGACGTAGTCGGCAAAGATCGACGGCAGATCGTTACGCTCCCATAGTTTGGCGATGCCGGTCTGGAACTCGCCGGTTTTGGTCGCGTAGCCTTCCTTCAGCGAATAGACGCCGGCGCCCGCGTGCGTGTCGATATACCAGTAGGCTTTGTCCTTCTGGCCGAGGTAGCGCAGTAGCTGCAACACAACGGCGTGTTTCAGAACGTCGGCGTGATTGCCTGCATGAAAGGCGTGGCGGTAGCTGAGCATGATGAGGAGACGCAGAAAGAGGGCGTGCCGCTCCAGGGCGGATTCGGCGATGCGAGTGCAATGCGGCAGCACAACTGAAGTGCAGCGCGGTCGCGTATTGTACGCGACGCCGCGTTGCACTCCGTAGTGCGTTGCGCGTGACATGACCCTGATGCTGCGCGGGCCATGCTCCGGGGTCCGGCGAGCGGCCAGTCAATCGTAGGCGTCGCCGATGATCTCCTCGATCCGTTGCTTGATCTCCGGTGTGATCCGCTCGGCCACATCGGTGGATTTCATATTCTCACCGATCTGTTCGACGCGCGAAGCGCCGGTGATCACGGTGCTCACATTCGGATTCTTCAGAATCCACGCAATCGCCAACTGGCCGACCGTGCAGCTCAACTCATCGGCCACTTCACCTAGCTTGCCGACCACGCTGTTCTTGCCGGCGTCGGTGAGATGCTTGCGCAGCCAGTCGTAGCCTTGCAGCTGTGCGCGGCTATCGGCAGGTACGCCGTCGCGGTACTTGCCGGTGAGCAGGCCCGACGCGAGCGGGCTCCATGTGGTGAGCCCAAGGCCGATATCCTCGTAAAGCCGCTTGTATTCCTGTTCAACGCGCTTGCGGTGGAACAGGTTGTACTGCGGTTGCTCCATGACCGGTTTGTGCAGATGATGCCGTTCAGCGATCTCGTAAGCAGCACGGATTTCATCGGCGCTCCATTCGGATGTGCCCCAGTACAGTGCCTTGCCGCGCGTGATCATGTCGCTCATGGCCCAGACGGTTTCTTCGACCGGCGTGTTCGGGTCAGGGCGATGACAGAACACCAGATCGACATAATCGAGCTGCAGGCGTTTGAGTGACGCGTCGATCGCGTTCAGCAAATATTTGCGATTCAGCGTGTGGTACTGGTTCGGCGCTTCGTTGAGCCCCCAGAAGAATTTCGTCGATACCACATAGCTCACGCGCGGCCATGCCAGTTCCTTAAGTGCCTGGCCCATGATCTCTTCGGATTGGCCGCCCGCGTATACCTCCGCGTTGTCGAAGAAGTTGACTCCCGCATCGCGCGCGGCCGCAAGCGACTCGCGCGCCGCACGATGATCCACCTGATTGCCGTAGGTGACCCATGAGCCGATGGACAGTTCGCTGACTTGCAGGCCGGAACGGCCCAGACGTCGATAATTCATGCATTCCTCCTTGGTAGTGATGCCGCCGGAATCCCGCTGAAGCGTCCAGTTTAAAGAGATAAGGCTCGATGTGCGTTTTACGGATGTAGTTCACGCGGTTCATGCACAATAGCAGCGTTGGCCGCAGTGCAGCATTCGGCCGAACGGCCTATGCCGTTTGGCTGACTTCACGCCGCCCGCGGCCCGTGGTCTCATCGTTCATCAACTGCATGGAGGTTCTGGATGTCGTCACTGAACACGAATCTGAATGGCAAGGTCGCGGTGGTTACCGGCGCCGCGAGCGGCATCGGCAAGCAGATTGCGCTCACGCTTTCCGCAGCGGGCGCGGCGGTCGCGATCGCCGACCTGAACCAGGATGGCGCGAACGCTGTCGCTGAAGAAATCAAAAAGGGCGGTGGCAAGGCAATTGGCGTGGCGATGGACGTCACGAATGAAGACGCCGTCAACCAGGGCATCGACAAAGTTGCCGCCGAATTCGGCTCGATCGACATTCTGATTTCCAACGCCGGCATCCAGATCGTCAATCCGATCGAAAACTACTCGTTTTCCGACTGGAAGAAGATGCAGGCGATCCACGTGGACGGCGCCTTCCTCACCACCAAGGCCGCGCTCAAGCACATGTACAAAGACGATCGCGGCGGCATCGTGATCTACATGGGCTCGGTTCATTCGCACGAGGCGTCGCCGCTGAAGTCCGCGTATGTCACGGCCAAACATGCGCTGCTGGGGCTCTCGCGCGTACTGGCCAAAGAAGGCGCGAAACACAATGTACGCTCGCATGTGGTGTGTCCCGGTTTCGTGCGTACGCCCCTTGTCGACAAGCAGATTCCCGAGCAGGCCAAGGAGCTCGGCATCAGCGAAGAAGACGTGATCAAGCGCGTGATGCTGGGCGGCACGGTCGACGGCATCTTCACCACGGTGGAAGACGTCGCGCAGACGGTGCTGTTCCTGTCCACGTTCCCGACGGCGGCGCTGACCGGCCAGTCCTTTATTGTGAGCCACGGCTGGTACATGCAATAAGGAGGCGCCCATGGCGCAACGCAATCTCAAGCGGGCGCGCGTCGGCGCGCCCGGCGGCGGGGAAGGTGAGGGCGCCGGTCCGGCGCCCTCCGCTCACCCCGGCCGCCGTCTCCAATTGCCGAACTACGAAACCGTCGCGTTGATGCTGCAGGGTGGCGGCGCGCTGGGCGCCTATCAGGCCGGTGTCTTTCAGGGGCTTTACGAAGCCGGCATCGAACCGAACTGGCTCGCCGGCATTTCGATTGGTGCGCTGAATACGGCCATCATTGCCGGTAATCCGCCGGAGAAACGCGTCGAGCGGCTGCTGCAATTCTGGGAGACGATCTGCCAGCCGGCGTTCGGGCCGCCGTTGCCGGCTTTTATCGAGCACGCGTTGTTCAATTCCAGTGACGCCGTTCGCAAGGCCTTTACGGCGACCCAGGCTATGGGCGCGATCGTGGAGGGGCAAAAGGGCTTCTTCGTGCCGCGTTTCCCGCCGCCGTTACCCACCGTCTCCGGGCCGCCGCAATTGGCGAGTTACTACGACACCACGCCGCTCAAGGCCACGCTGGAAGCGCTCTGCGATTTCGACCGCATCAATTCCGGTGAGATGCGTGTATCGGTCGGCGCGGTGAATTGCGGTACGGGCAATTTCGCCTACTTCGATAACAAGCACACGAAACTGAGGCCTGAGCATTTCATGGCGTCAGGCGCGTTGCCGCCGGGTTTCGCGGCGGTCGAAATTGACGGCCAGTACTACTGGGACGGCGGTTTGATGTCGAACACGCCGCTCTACGAGGTAATTCAGACCACGCCGCGTCGCGATACGCTCGCGTTCCAGGTCGATCTATGGAGCGCGATCGGGCCAGTGCCGGACAACATCACCGATGTTCAAGGGCGTATGAAAGACATCCAGTACTCGAGCCGCACGCGTCTCGTGACCGATATGCTGCAACGTTCGCAGCGTTTCCGGCATGTGTTGCGGGAGGTGCTCGATCGCGTGCCGTCTGACCAGCGCGACGATCCGTGGTGCAAGCTGGCGGATGATCTATCGTGTTCGAAGCGCTACAACGTGATCCACCTCATCTATCGGCAGAAGGAATACGAAGGGCACTTCAAAGACTTCCAGTTCGGCCTCTCTACAATGCGCGAACACTGGAAAAGCGGTCTGGAAGATATCCGCCATTCGCTTGCGCAACCCGATTGGCTTGACATGCCTGATAACGACGCTGGGTTTGTCACGCACGATATCCATCGGGACGCGCGCTGAAACCGCACTGCGCTTGCGTTGACTCACCGTGAGCAGCAAATGAAAACGGCGCCCGAAATGGGCGCCGTTTCTACAAGCAGTTTTGGTAGCGCGCGCAATAAACGCTCGCGCTCTGAAATGCCTTACTTCAAAACGTGAGCGATCGCGCTAGCCACCACGTCGAGGTTGCGCGTATTCAGCGCAGCCACGCAGATGCGGCCCGTGCCCACCGCGTAGATGCCGAACTCTTCACGCAGACGGTCCACTTGCGGCGCCGTCAGACCCGAGTACGAGAACATGCCGCGTTGTGCGTTCACGAAGCTGAAATCGCGATCCACGCCGCTTGCCTTCAGACGTTCGACCAGGCCGTTGCGCATTGCGCGGATACGGTCGCGCATTTCGGCGAGTTCCGTTTCCCACGTGGCGCGCAATTCGGGCGATGCGAGCACTGCGGCGACCACCGAGCCGCCGTGCGTGGGCGGGTTCGAGTAGTTCGTGCGGATCACGCGCTTGAGTTGCGACAGCACGCGAGCCGATTCTTCCTTGCTTGCCGTGATGATCGACAGTGCGCCGACGCGCTCGCCGTACAGCGAGAACGACTTCGAGAACGACGACGACACGAACACGTTCAGTTCCGACGCCGCGAACAGACGAACTGCTGCAGCGTCGGATTCGATGTTGTCGCCGAAACCCTGGTAAGCGATGTCGAGGAACGGCACCAGATTGCGCGCCTTGACCACTTCGACGATCTGTTTCCATTGGTCGACCGTCAGGTCGACGCCGGTCGGGTTGTGGCAGCACGCATGCAGCACGACAACGGTGCCCGCGGCATAGCTGTTCAGCGCGTTCAGCATGCCTTCGAAGTTCACGCCGTGCGTGTGCGCGTCGTAGTACGGATAGTTCACGACTTCGAAGCCGGCGCTTTCGAACAGCGCGCGGTGGTTTTCCCAACTCGGATCGCTGATCGCGACCTTGGTATTCGGGTTCAGGCGTTTCAGGAAGTCGGCGCCGATTTTCAGCGCGCCCGTGCCACCCAGTGCTTGCGCCGTTACGACGCGGCCCGCGGCGATCAGCGGCGAGTCGTTGCCGAGCAGCAGTTTCTGCACAGCAGCGTCGTAGGCGGCAATGCCCTCGATCGGCAGATAGCCACGCGGCAGCGCGGCTTCGACGCGCGCCTTTTCCGCATCGCGCACGGCGCGCAGCAGCGGAATCTTGCCTTCTTCATTGAAGTACACACCAACGCCAAGGTTGACCTTGGTGGTGCGCGCATCGGCGTTGAAGGCTTCGTTCAGGCCCAGAATCGGGTCGCGGGGAGCAAGTTCGACGGCGGAGAACAGAGACATGATGGGTGGGCAGCAGTAGTGAAAAGAGGGCGGCTTCGAGCGCGGGCGACCCCGCCAAAGCTGTCTGACGGACAATTCAGACGGAGGGCGGGCATCGGCGAGCGAGCGCAACTTGGCATTGTAGCGAATCCACGGGCATTTTTCGGGCAACAAAGTCCGCCAGACTGAATTATTTGCTTGAAAAACAGGCACCAAGGCGCCATGTGGCTTGAGCGGACCTGCCCCGGAACCCTCCGGAAACCTACGCAGACCCGCTCAGACTGCCTTTCCCGCAACCCGTTAGAATAGTTCTTTGCCCAAGGCCCGGTGCCGCTCCCCATGTCCGAACAACATCTGACTGAAGTCGACGAGACGCTTGATGAATCCAAATTCGTCACGTTCGACGGCTCGCCGTTCCAGCTTTACCAGCCGTATCCGCCCGCCGGCGATCAGCCGACGGCGATCGACACGCTTGTCGAAGGCATTGAGGACGGCTTGTCGTTCCAGACGCTACTCGGCGTGACCGGCTCCGGCAAAACCTTCACGATGGCCAACACCATCGCGCGGCTCGGCCGGCCGGCGATCGTGTTCGCGCCGAACAAGACGCTCGCCGCGCAGCTCTATTCGGAGTTCCGCGAGTTCTTCCCGCGCAATGCGGTCGAGTATTTCGTTTCGTACTACGACTACTATCAGCCGGAAGCGTATGTGCCGCAGCGCGACCTCTTCATCGAGAAAGATTCGTCGATCAACGAGCACATCGAGCAGATGCGGCTGTCGGCCACCAAGAGCCTGATGGAGCGGCGCGACGTGATCATCGTCGGCACGGTGTCGGCGATTTACGGTATCGGCAATCCGTCCGAGTATCACAAGATGATTCTGACGCTGCGCACGGGTGACAAGCTCGGTCAGCGCGACATCATCGCCCGGTTGATCGCGATGCAGTACAACCGCAATGAAGCCGACTTCCAGCGTGGTTCATTCCGCGTGCGAGGCGACACAATCGACATTTTCCCGGCGGAGCACGCCGAAATGGCGGTGCGCATCGAGTTATTCGACGACGAGGTCGAGACGCTGCAACTGTTCGATCCGCTCACCGGCCGCGTGCGGCAGAAGATCTCCCGCTTCACTGTGTACCCGTCGTCGCACTATGTGACCCCGCGTGACACCGTGGTACGCGCGGTCGAAACGATCAAGACCGAACTGCGCGACCGGCTCGAGTTCTTCTATAGCAACGGCAAGCTCGTCGAAGCGCAGCGGCTCGAGCAGCGCACCCGCTTCGATCTGGAAATGCTGCAGGAGTTGGGTTTCTGCAAGGGTATCGAGAACTACTCGCGGCACTTCTCGGGCGCCGCGCCCGGCGAGCCGCCGCCGACGCTGGTCGACTATTTGCCGCCCGACGCGCTGATGCTGCTCGACGAGTCGCATGTGCTGATCGGCCAGTTGAACGGCATGTACAACGGCGACCGGGCACGTAAAGAGAATCTGGTCGACTACGGTTTTCGCTTGCCGTCAGCGCTCGATAATCGCCCGCTCAAGTTCAACGAGTTCGAGCGCAAGATGCGCCAGGTGGTGTTCGTGTCGGCCACGCCGGCGGATTACGAGAAAAAGACGGCAGGGCAGGTGGCCGAGCAGCTCGTGCGTCCAACCGGCCTCGTCGACCCGGAAATCGAGGTGCGCCCGGCGCGTACCCAGGTCGACGATGTGCTCGCCGAGATCAACGAGCGCGTCAAAGTCGGCGACCGCGTGCTGGTCACGGTGCTGACCAAGCGGATGGCCGAGCAGCTCACCGAGTTTCTGGCCGACCACGGCGTCAAGGTGCGGTACCTGCACAGCGACATCGATACGGTGGAGCGGGTGGAAATCATCCGCGATTTGCGGCTGGGCACGTTCGACGTGCTGGTCGGGATCAACCTGCTACGCGAAGGGCTGGATATTCCGGAAGTCTCGCTGGTTGCGATTCTCGACGCGGACAAGGAAGGCTTCCTGCGCGCCGAGCGCTCGCTGATCCAGACCATCGGCCGGGCGGCGCGTAACGTGAACGGCAAGGCGATTCTCTATGCGGACAGGGTAACCGACTCGATGCGCCGCGCCATCGACGAAACCGAGCGGCGGCGTGCCAAGCAGATCGCCTATAACCTGGAGCACGGCATTACACCGCGCGGCGTGGTCAAGCGGATCCGCGACATCATCGACGGCGTGTACAACGTCGACGATGCCCGCGCCGAGCTGAAGGAACAGCAGACTCGGGCGAAATTCGAAGATATGTCGGAGAAGCAGCTGGCCAAGGAACTCAAGCGTCTCGAAAAGCAGATGATGGAGCACGCGAAGAATCTCGAGTTCGAAAAGGCCGCGCAGACCCGCGACCAATTGGCGCTGCTGCGGCAGCGTGTGTTCGGCGCGAACGTCGGCGACCACGTACCCGGCGTCTAACTCACCCTTTCTTACATTCAGGGCGCGGCAATGTGCCGCGCCTTGTCTTTCCCACGCCTTACACCCCGCCAATACCTCCAGCCGCGCTTTCCTTAAGACCGCCTTAAGACCCCACTGGCATAAGGCTTTGCGCGCGTCCGCATTTGTTCTCCTTGGCGATCAGTGATAAACTTGATCAATATTGAGAATGGTTCGCATTAACGTTCGTAATGAGTCTTGCGGTTCACTGCGCCTGTCCAGCAACGCCGGGACCGTGGCATAAAACGCATGCGCAACGCACTGTTCCAATGGGTTCGATTCCAGTCTGATAAAAACAAGGAGTTTCAATGCGGATTTCTTCATTTGTGCGTGGTGGCGCAGCAGCGGTGGTCGCAGTAGCGGCGCTTTCCGCAACGGCCGCGGAATACCCGATCGGCAAGCAACAGATTCAGGGCGGTATGGAAATCGGCGCGGTTTACCTGCAGCCGATCACGATGGAACCCGAAGGCATGATGCGCAAGGCATCGGATTCGGACATCCACCTGGAAGCCGACATCCACGCGGTCAAGAACAATCCGACCGGTTTCGCCGAAGGCGACTGGATGCCGTATCTGCAAGTTCGTTATGAGTTGACGAAAGCCGGTTCGAATCAGACCCAGAAGGGCGACATGATGGCGATGGTCGCCAACGACGGTCCGCACTACGGCGACAACGTCAAGCTGCAAGGCCCGGGCAAGTACCACCTGAAGATGATCGTCGAAGCGCCGATGCAAACCGGCCACATGGCGTTCGGCCGTCACGTCGACAAGGAAACCGGCGTGGGTCCGTGGTTCAAGCCGATTACGCTCGAATACGACTTCACCTACGCGGGTATCGGCAAGAAGGGCGGTTACTGATCGTCGCAAACGCAGATCATCACGGCTCGTCGCGCGTCGCCTGCGGCCACGCGCGAACGAATGGGTGAATGAGTGAATGCAGCAGGCGGCGCGCGGACAACGAAACCTGCCGCGCCGCGTTTTCCGGAAAGGCTAATGAGAATTAACCGAAAGATCGCGATCCTCGCCATGACCACTTTGCTGGTGGGCGCCGCGCACGCAGCGGATCTTCCGACCTTCAAGCTGGAAATGACCGACGGCAAACTGAATCCGGCTCGCATCGAAGTGCCGGCGGGGCAGCGTATCAAGATCGAAGTGCGCAACACCGGCAAGGGCGCGGCCGAGTTCGAAAGCGTCCAGTTGCGCAAAGAAAAGGTGTTGGCGCCGGGCGCGGAGTCGTTTGTCGTGATTGCTCCGCTGGAGCCGGGCGAATACAAGTTCTTCGACGATTTCCATCAGCAGGCACAAGGCGTAATCGTCGCAAAGTAGCGGCTTGGGACGCGAGCGCATGCCCTGAACAAACGGGTCACGCGTTCGCCGCAGCAGTAGAAGGATAGAAGGGAGAGCTTGAATGGGTCAGATTCTGTTCATCGTGTGGCGGGAAAGTGTCGAGGCTTTGCTGGTCGTCGGCATCCTGTACGCGTGGTTGAAAAATGGCGACGACGATGCGCGCCGCGGTTTGCCGTACCTGTGGGGCGGCGTCGCGGCTGGTGTGATCGCGGCGGTCGCGCTTGGCGCGGCGCTGGTCGGTTTCACCGAAGTGCTCTCCGGTGACGCGCAGGATTATTTCCAGACCGCAATGGTGCTGGTCGCGTGTGTACTGATCGTGCAGATGGTGCTGTGGATGAAGCAGCACGGCCGTTCCCTCAAACGCGACATGGAACAGTCGCTGCAAAAGAGCAAGCACGATTCGAACTGGTGGGGCGTCGCCTTGCTGGTCGCATTGGCGATCGCGCGCGAAGGCAGTGAAACGGTGATCTTCCTGTACGGTCTCGGTTTTGGCCAATCGGGTCACGTGGACGGTAGTCAGATGCTCGCGGTGTTGATCGGCCTCGGTCTCGCGTTCCTGACCTTCTACGTGCTGCAGTTGGGCGGCAAGTACTTCTCGTGGCGGCTCTTTTTCCGCGTCACCGAAATCATGCTGCTGTTCCTCGGCGCGGGCCTGTTCCAGACCGGTGTCGACAAGCTGATCGACAAGGAAATCCTGCCGACGATCATCGACCAGATGTGGACCTCGTCAGCATTCCTCGACGACTCGAGCACTTTTGGTTCACTGGTCGCGACGCTTACGGGCTATCGTGCCCACCCGGCGCTGATGAATCTGATTGCCTATGCCGTGTATTGGGCGGTCGTTTATCTGCTGGTGCGCCGCGCGAATCGCAAGCCGGTGCAGCAGGCCGCAGGGCGCGCAGCATGAGTACCGTCATGACCCGCCCTGGCCGACTCGCCGCGGCCGGGCAGTGGATGCAGCGTCACGGCGGCTTGATCCGCGGCGTTCAGTGGGTCGTCGTGGCGGTGTACGCGTTCCTGATTCTCGTGCCGGCGGCGATGCCGCTGCCGGACGACACCGCGCATCTGTGGAATAACCTCACGCTTGCCGCGCAGTTTGTGTTCTGGGGCATCTGGTGGCCCTTCGTGCTGCTGTCGATGGTGATGCTGGGTCGTGTCTGGTGCGGCGTGCTGTGTCCGGAAGGCGCGCTCGCCGAATTCGCCAGCAAGTACGGCCGCGGCTGGGCGATTCCGCGCTGGATGCGCTGGGGCGGTTGGCCGTTCGTCGCGTTCGGTATCACCACCATCTACGGTCAGATGGTCAGCGTCTACCAGTATCCGAAAGCCGTGCTGCTGGTGCTCGGCGGGTCGACCTTCGCGGCGATGATCGTCGGCTTGTTATACGGGCGCGAGAAGCGTGTCTGGTGCAAGTATCTATGCCCCGTCAACGGGGTTTTTTCGCTACTGGCGCGTCTCGCGCCGTTCCACTACAAAGTCGATGAAGATGCATGGCGCCGTTCGTACAAGAACGGCGAACATGGGCATCGCGTGATTCCGATCAATTGCGCGCCGCTGGTGCCGTTACGCAATATGAAGGGCGCGTCGGACTGCCATATGTGCGGCCGTTGCAGCGGGCATCGCGACGCGATCGCGCTGACGTGGCGCGCGCCGTCGTCGGAAGTTGTGCAGCTCGGCGACAAGCAGGCGAACGTGTGGGATACCGCGTTGATCCTGTACGGCCTGCTCGGCATCGCGATCGGTGCGTTTCACTGGACCGCTTCGCGCTGGTTCATCGACCTGAAGATGTTCTCCGCCACGTGGCTGGTCGATCACGACATCACCTGGCCGCTCGACACCAACGCGCCGTGGTTCCTGTTCACGCATTACCCCGAGCAGAACGACGTGTTCTCGTGGCTCGACGGCACGATGGTGATCGGCTACATCCTCGCCACGGCGCTGGTGTACGGCACGGCGTTGCTGTTGCTGCTGATGGGCGCGACGCGCACGTTGGGGCGTTTTAACTTCGTGCGTCTGCATCATTTGACGCAAGGCCTGATTCCCATTGCAGGCGCGGGCGTCTTTCTCGGCTTGTCGGCGACTACGCTGTCGCTGCTGCGAGCGGAACATGTGTCGTTGTGGTGGGCGTCGGATATGCGTATCGCGATTCTGGCGATTGCCAACCTGTGGAGCGCGTGGCTTGCCTGGCTCGTCACACGTCGTTATAGCGAACGCTTCGTTCAACGCGGCCTCGCGATGGCATGGTTCGTCGCCGCGCTGGCGGTGGTCGACAGCGCATGGTGGCTGATGTTCTGGGGCTGGGCTTCGAAGTAAGTCTTAACGCTGCGACGCGCTGTCGAGACTCTATCGGCGCCCCGCAAAACAAAAAAAGCCGTGGAGATGACACCATCCCACGGCTTTCTAATTTGCTTGTCTGCGACACACGTCGTTTCGTGTATCCGCATTGGGTGAGAACCAAAAAAAGCGGCCTGGCTTGCTGCGACGGCTGGCTTGGTGTCTGCACGAAGGGGTCTAGTTCTCACGTGCAAGCCGTCGTGGCTGGCTACTGCCTAACACCTCTCGAGGAGGTGGTCCCCACAATACCCGGTACGACCTTCTATTCGTTCTCGCCCGTCACTTCGTCAGGATCAGCTTGCCTAGGCGCGTTGCCCGCAACTGGTAGGTCTCGCCGTTATGCACGATGCTGACGTGGCTATGTCCTTGCAGCAGCGCGTCGCTGCGCACGACCCGATCTGCCGTCTCGCCCGAACCATTGGCGCGATCCGCAGTGGGTTTCGCGGCGGTTGCCGTCGCCGTCGATGCTTTCGGACGGCTGGTCAGCGCAGCCGTTGGGCGGCGCAGGCTGAGGGTGGCAGAGCGGTTGAGATCGTTCATTCGTTTTTGCTGTTAGTCGATTCGATGGATTAATTCTAAATGATAATTATTCCCATTTACAAGAAAGAGAAATTCATCGGATTCGAATTTCGATAGCTGAATGGTGGGAGAGCGAAACGACAGGGGAAGGCAGGCCGCCTTCTACATGACAGCCCCGCGCAACTCAACGGCGCGGGCAGAGCGCCCGCACGCGATTCAATGCAACGAACCAGGTTCCTGCTTGGTCTGTACGTACTGGCGAATCAACCGCACCGTATCGATATCGTTCTCGCGATACGCCGACTTCACGATTTCCTGCGTCGTCACAGCGTCCTGGTCGTCGGAGACGGGCAGGGTGGTCGTGTATTCGAAGCGCAGGAACAACTGCAGTTCGTCAGGCTGTTCGATCGTCATCGTCAGCGAGCCGCCGACATAGTCCGCGGTCGGCAGAATGTCGTAGCGTACGCTCTGACGATCCTGCAGCGTGACACGGTCGCGCACCGTGGCCTGGCCATAATGCAGTTCCCGTTCGAGCGTGTCGCCTTCACGCGAGAGGATGGTGCAACTGTCGAGGCCGATCACGAACAGTTGCGGCTGTTCGGCGCGCAGCACGAGACCCTCCCACAACTGCTCGCGGGTCATCGAGTCGACAAACGGATTCAACGGATCGTTGATCTGGATAAGGTGTTCGAAATTCAAAACGACGGCTTCCTATGAAAGCGTTCTACAACGTTCAGCCCGGCTGAGCCGGTTCCCGCCATTGTCGCACCCGGGGAACCGTTGTGCCGACGCGTGCGGCCGCATGGCGTCATGCGACGGCAAGACCCGAACGTATCGTGATCGAATGCGTGAGGATCTTGTGAACCGGGCACGCATTGGCAATTTGCAAGAGTCGTTCCCGCTGCTCGTCGGACAGATCGCCTTCCAGCACGATTTTGCGGTCGATGGTCGACCCCGCTTCGCCGGTTTCCATCGACAGCGCCACACGCACACCGGCGAGCTGCCAGCCCTTACGCTGAGCGTACATCTTCAGCGTGATCGACGTGCAGGCCCCGAGGCTCGACAGCAATAGCGCGACGGGCGCCGGCCCGCGATCGCCGCCACCAAGCGACTCGGGTTCGTCAGCGATCCACGAATGCTTGCCGTCGTCGAAAAGGACCTGGAAATTCGTCGAACCGATGTGGGCGGTGACGGTGGACTCTGCCATGCGCGCTCCTGAACAGGGACGGAACATCGCCGCGCGCCACGGTCCGTCATGGTTGGACAGCGTGGCGCGCGGCATGAATTGCTATTGTGAACGAATTTACCGGCCTTCGCGCCCAAGTGCGGCGGCGCGGGCGGCGCGGTGAGAGCCGCGCCACCGCAATCGCGAGCGGCGGCGCGTGCCGATGTGGCAGATCAGTGGGTGATCGCGCCCATGCGCCCGGCCTGGTAATCGATCACGGCCTGACGGATTTCGTCTTCGGTGTTCATCACGAACGGACCGTAGCGCACCACCGGTTCTTTCAGCGGCACGCCACCGAGCAGCAATACTTCGAGCGGCTCGGCGCCGGCCGTGATCGTGACCGACTCGCCGTCGTTCTGAAACACAACCATCTTCTGCGCGTCGATTTCCTGGCGCGCTTCTCCTTCGCCGTAAAAGCCCTTGCCGGACAGGCTGTAAGCAAACACGCGATAGTCGGCGGGCACCGGCTGCTGGATCGTCGCACCCGGTTGCAGCGAGAAATGCTGATACAGAATCGGCGTGCGCGTTTCGATCGCCGCCTTCACACCGAGCGCTTCGCCCGCAATCACCTTGACGCGCACCTTGCCGTCCGCGGACGTTGCGACCGGAATGCTGGCCGACGGTATCTCCTGATAGCGCGGCGCGATCATCTTGTCGCGGCGCGGCAGATTCACCCACAGTTGCACGCCATGCACGCGCCCACCTGTACGCAGGAACGACGGGTCCGGCATCTCACTGTGCACGACCCCTGCGCCCGCCGTCATCCATTGCACGTCGCCGGCACGCAACGTGCCCGAATGGCCCCCCGAATCCTTGTGGCCAAACTGGCCCTCGAGTGCGTATGTGACAGTTTCGAAGCCGCGGTGCGGATGATCCGGCGCACCTTTCGCCTCGCCCGGCGCGTAGTCGATCGGCCCCATTTCGTCGAGCAGCAGGAACGGATCGAAATCCATCAGCAAGCGGGTCGGGAACGGGCGGTGGACGATAAAGCCGCCACCTTCGGTCGTGCGAACGGCGGGAAACGTGCGTTCGATCGTGCGTGTCGTGCTCATCAAAAGTCACCTTGAAAAATGGGGAATAGCGTTATTTTTGAAACATAGAGCTATTATAGGGACCGTTTTCCGAGGTGCCAGCCACTGTCACGCAATGGATTGTTCTATTACTGGAACGATGAGATGAAGATCGATTCACACAATCTGAATGACCTGATGTACTTTTCGCAGGTTGTCGAACACGGCGGCTTCTCCGCCGCCGAGCGCGTGCTGGGCATTTCCAAGTCGCGCCTGTCGCGCCGGCTGACCGAGCTGGAAGCATCGCTGGGCGTGCGTTTGCTGCAGCGCTCCACCCGCAAGCTGGCGCTCACTGAAGCCGGCCAGCTGTTCTACCAGCACTGTCAGGCGATGCTGAGCGAGGCGCAGGCGGCCGTCAATGTCGTGCAGCAGTTGCGTTCGTCCCCGCGCGGCACCGTGCGCGTGAGCGTGCCGGTGACGATTTCGCAGACCATCCTGTCGCAGATCCTGCCGGAATTCATGCATCGCTACCCGGAAGTGCGCGTGGTCATGCGCGTGACGAATCGCGTGGTCGATCTGTTCGAAGATTCGATCGACGTCGCGTTGCGCGTGCGCTCCGATCCGCCGGAAAACGCCAATATCGTCGTGCGGCCGTTGTGGCGTACGCAGCAGATGCTGGTGGGTGCGCCGAGCCTGTTGCAGCAGAATGCGCCGCCGCTGTTGCCGGCCGATCTGAGCCGCTTCGAAACGCTCGACGTGCCGACCGGGGACGGCCGCCACGTCTTCAATCTGATCGCCCCCGACGGCACGCGCCATGCGCACGAACACGAGCCGCGCCTCGTCACCGCCGATCTGATGACGATTCGCGAAGCGGTGCTGTCCGGCGTCGGTATCGCCGCATTGCCGGAAATGATGTACGGCAGCGCATTGCGCGCGGGGCAGTTGTCACCGGTGATGCCGGGCTGGACCTTTCCGACACCGCAGTTGTACGCCGTATTCGTGTCGCGGCAGGGGATGGTGCCGGCTGTGCGCGCATTCGTCGATTATCTGGTCGAGATGCTCGATCCGGACGAAGGTAAGCACATCATGGGCGAGTGTCCGACGCGTGCAGCGCAAGACGTAGCGCAGCAACCCGTTCTCGCGGTCGCGTCATAGCACTTATTACGCGCTGCAACATCGCTTTTAGCATTTAAGCGTGGCCTGTCATGAGTACTTTCAATGGCCGTTTGCTTGAATGCGCGCGCTCGCGGGCCTATAGTGAAATCCCTTCGCTAAGGAGTCTCTTATGCGAAAACTCATGGCCTCTATGATAGTGGGCCTGATAGGGCTGACCGCGCTGTCCGTGTCGATCACGGCTGTCGCATGCGGTGACTCGAGCTATCAGTCATCTTCTGATGGTAAATAATCCCGCCGCCCGAAGGCGCCGAGTGCGCACAAAAAAAGGCCTTCATCTGACGATGAAGGCCTTTTACTTTTAGCCCTTGTTTCAAGGGCTCTCCTGATTTTTCGACAGACGCCGCTTAACAGCGGCGTGTTGTTAGGCGCGGATCACGTGCCGTTATTTGCCTTTAGGCTGCGTGACGAAGCCGATTTTCGTGAGACCGCCGGCTTGCGCCGCCGACATCACTTCCGCCACTTTCTCGTAGGCGACCTTGCGGTCCGCATCCAGATGCAGCTCCGGCTGCGGATTCGCTTGCGCAGCTTCTGCAATCTTCGCGCGCAACGCCGCGTCGTCGACCTTCTTGTCGTCCCACAACACGTTGCCGTCCGCGTCGACGGCGACCGTCACCTGGGCGGGCCTGGTGTCTTCCTTCTGACTGCTTGCATGCGGCAGATCGATTTTGACCGCGTGACGAATCACCGGAATCGTCACCATGAAGACGATCAGGAGAACCAACATCACGTCGACGAGCGGCGTCATGTTGATTTCATTCATCAAGCCGTCGTCATCGTCGCCGGCGAAGGGGCTCATTGCCATCGGAATGCCTCGTCGATCAGTTGGCGCGCGTGGCGAGGCGCAAACCGTCGCCGCGCTTGGACGACGACAGACGGGCGCCCGTTACGAAGAAGGCGTGCAGACCGTGCGCAAAACGGCTCAGCTTGGCGACGACCGCCTTGTTGGCGCGCGTCAATGCGTTGTAGCCGAGCACGGCCGGAATCGCAACGAACAGGCCGAACGCGGTCATGATCAGCGCTTCGCCGACCGGGCCCGCGACCTGATCGATCGACGACTGGCCGCTTGCGCCGATCGCCAGCAGTGCGTGATAGATGCCCCACACCGTGCCGAACAGGCCGACGAACGGTGCCGTGCTGCCGATCGACGCGAGAATCGCCAGACCGCTTTGCATGCGCGCGACGCTTTCGTCCATCGTGTCCTTCAGGCAACGCGTCACCCAATCCGACACGTCCATGCGATCGTGCAGATGCGGCTGTGTCTGATGATGGTGATCGGCCGCTTCCTGGCCCGACAGAGCGAGTGCCAGGAACGGATTGTCTTGCGGCGTGGACGATCCGGCGCCGAGTTTCTTCACGCCGTCGGCGAGATCGTCCGAATGCCAGAACTGCTGCTCAGCATTCTTCGTGAGACGCTTCAGGCGCATCACATTCCAGCCTTTGATGACGATCACGCTCCACGACATGATCGACATGATCAACAGCGCGAGCGCGATACCGCGCGTCACGAAATCCCCTTGCGCCCACACGTGCGCCAATCCGTAGTTTTGCATTGCAATTCCTTGTTTTTAAAATCTGCCTCAATCGTTCAGATTGAAGTTGTAAGGCTGGGTGGCCGTGGCCCGAATGGCTTGGCCGTTCTCGAGATAGGGCTTGCACGAGCTCGCATGCGCGGCGGCGATGGCGGCGTCGTCCAGACGGCTGAAGCCGCTGCTCTTTTTGAGCGAGATGCTTTCGACCTTCCCCGTCGGTCCGATGACGAACGTCACATAGGCCGTACCGGTTTCGCCGCGGCGCTTCGACAGCGCGGGGTAGTCCGGTGTGATCATGCTGCACTCGATGTGCGAGACGTTCTTCGGCGCTGTTATGTCCATGGTCGGCCGGCCGATCGCCGGCGCGGCCTGAGCGGCTGGCGCAGCCGGTGCGGGCGAAGGCTCGGGTGCGGCGACAGGCGTCGGCGACGGAGCCGCGGCGACCGGCAACGGCGTGGGCGTCGGCTTTGGCGTGGGTGTCGGCTTGGGCTGGACCTTCGGCTTGGCGCGAACCGGCGGTGTCGGCTTGGGCGGTGGCGTGGCGATCGATTGCAGCGCGACGGGCGCCGCGATCGGCGCCGGCGCCAGCAACTGCGCGGTCATCACCTTTGATTCGATCACTGGTTGCAGCGGTTCATGACGCAGCGTCAGGATCACTGCAAGCAAAGCGATGTGGATCGCCGCGACTGCGGCAGTCGCGGTCAAGGCGCGGGAATTCATTCGGGGGGACGAAGCCGGCGTGACTCCGGCTGAAGCGGTATACGAGGCCTGCATGTTAGCGTGGCGGCGTGCCGTCGATGCGGCACCTCAGACAAGACATCGTCATGTTCGGAAGATCAGCAGCGAAATGAACAAAGTAGTCACGAAACCAATCAGCAATTCCATCTCAAACTCCTTTTAACGGGTGAGCGGGTAGCTGGCTGGTACGGATACTGGCTTGCTGACGGCAGTGGGATAACGCGTGAAGCAGCGCGCGAAACGGCGCGTAAAACAGGGTATGAAGCGGAGAGGCGATGAGCGCCCTAGGCGCGGCTTAGGCCGCAGTGCCCTCAGGCGGCCTTGCGTTCGTAGAACGTCAGCGGCACAGCTTGCGAGTGATGCTCGAAGCCGCAGCGGCTCGCGCACACGCCGCTTTCCATCATGACGCCGCGCACGGAATCCGCGCACTTGCCACAGCAGGAGGCAACGCCGAGTTCGAACTGGAGTTCGTCGAACGAATCGACGCCTTCCGCGATCGAGGCACGGATCTTTCGGTCAGAAACAGACTTGCAGACACAGACAATCATGGCAGGGCGTCATAGCTAACGTTAATGCGAACTATTATCATTTTGATTGGACCATTTGGCAAGCGTCCTGCATGATTTTTTGTAACAAAACCAGACTCTTAGAAGGGTTTCGTCTACGGGGCGGGGTTTGGGACGAGCGGCGGGGAAGGGTGTCAAAACGCCTAAAAAGCGCGCAGAAAGGCCGCGCAGCGGCCCAAAACGCGGCGCTCGAGGGTTTTATGCGGCTTGGGAATCCGGCGCCGCCGTGCGGCGGGACGGGATCACGACCTGTTCGACCGCCGTGTCGATTTGCAGCAGCGTAGCAGCGAGTTGTTGCTGATGCGTGCCGTCGCCGGTCGAATAAAAGCGGGGCAGAACAGCGCCGGTGCTTTCCGGGGCAGCGCGCAGCCCGTGCTGGTCGAGTACCCGTTCCAGCTGGCGCGCGATGGCCACGCTCGTATCGATCAGCATCAGCCGGTCGCCGACGATGTCGCGGATCGCCGCATCGAGGAACGGGTAGTGGGTGCAGCCGAGCACTAGGGTGTCGGCGCCGGCGTCGAGCATGGGTTGCAGGTAGCTGCGCAGCAGCGCGCGCAGTTCGGCGGAAGCTATGTCGCAGCGTTCCACCGCCTGCACGAGTCCGTGGCCCGGTTGGCAAAGAAACCGGCAATCGGCGGCGTACCGCTCCAGCAGCGCCTGAAATCGGGCACTGCGCAAGGTCACTTGGGTGGCGAGCACGCCGGCGACACGCGTTTTCGACTGCAGCGCGGCCGGTTTGATGCCCGGCTCGACGCCGATCAGCGGAATGGACAGCTTTTCGCGGACCAGCGCGATGGATTGCGCGGTCGCGGTATTGCATGCGACCACCAGCGCTTTCGCCCCTTCCTTGACCAGCCATTCGCCGATTGCGAGGGTGCGGTCGGCGATGAAGTCGTCGTCGCGTTCGCCGTAGGGGGCGTAGAGCGAGTCGGCGACGTAGATAAGCGCTTCGCCGGGCAGTTGCGCCCGGACTGCCCGCAGCACGGACAAACCGCCCAGACCCGAGTCGAATATGCCGACCGGCGCGCGCGAACCGCCACCTGAGGTGGCCATCCGGGCACTCGAACACGATGATTCTGCGGGCATAGGCGACGAGGACACGCGCGGCACGGCAGTCACGGCAAACTCACGAAAACGGGGAAGTGCGCAAGTATATCGCCCGCGCGGCGCCTGTCTTGCCAAACGAGATGACGTATGAGCAGGTTCATGAGCCGGCGCGCGGGCTGTTCCGACGTGACCCGATCAGGACTCGATCGAACCCATTGCGGTTTGCTGGTAGTTCTGGATGCCGACCTTGTCGATCAGGTCGATCTGGGTTTCAAGCCAGTCGATGTGTTCTTCCGTGTCGTCGAGAATCTTCACGAAGATTTCGCGCGAGATGAAATCACGAACCGATTCGCAATACACGATGGCTTCTTTGCAGGTGCTTTGCGAAATCTGTTCGAGCTTCAGATCGCATTCAAGGATTTCCTTCGTTTCTTCGCCGATCAGCAGCTTGTGCAGGTCTTGCAGGTTCGGCAGGCCGTCGAGCATGAAAATGCGTTCGATTAGCCAGTCAGCGTGCTTCATTTCGCCGATCGATTCATCGTATTCATGCTTGCCGAGTTTTTCGAGGCCCCAGTGCTTGTACATCCGCGCATGCAGGAAATACTGGTTGATGGCGGTGAGCTCGTTCTTGAGCTGGGAGTTCAGATACTCGATAACTTTCTTGTCGCCTTGCATGGGGATTCCTTAAGGGAGTTTTGAATTTTCAACAACAATAAACGCCGTGCCTGAAAAAGCCAAGGAAACAGACGCATCATTTAACATTCTTTCTGGCGTCACGCGCCGCATTTCGCGTGGCTTCACGCGCTGAAATGAAAAAAGCCGGGACTGCAGCCCCGGCTTTCGATACACGTGACAGGCGTTAGCGGCGAATTAAACCGTCGCGACCGGAATCTTGCCGATCTTCGCTTGCCATTCCTTCGGGCCGGTCTGGTGCACCGAGGTGCCGTTCGAATCGACGGCAACCGTTACCGGCATGTCCTGCACGTCGAATTCGTAGATCGCTTCCATGCCCAGGTCTTCGAACGCGAGAACCTTCGCGCTGCGAA
This sequence comes from Paraburkholderia domus, assembly GCF_905220705.1. GTDB lineage: Bacteria > Pseudomonadota > Gammaproteobacteria > Burkholderiales > Burkholderiaceae > Paraburkholderia > Paraburkholderia domus. The sequence continues at coordinate 8,149 of NZ_CAJNAT010000048.1, read as the reverse complement.
TTGCCTTCGACACGAGGTAGGCGGCGCCGCCCACAGCCATCAGATACGCGGCTTTGTGCTTTTTGATTGCTTCGATCGCAACCGGGCCACGCTCGGCTTTGCCGATCATCGAAATAAGACCTGTTTGCGACAGCATGGTCTCGGTGAACTTGTCCATGCGCGTCGCGGTGGTCGGGCCTGCAGGGCCGACTGCTTCGTCGCGCACCGGATCGACCGGGCCGACGTAATAGATCACGCGGTTGGTGAAGTCGACCGGCAGCTTTTCGCCTTTCGCCAGCATATCGGCGATGCGCTTATGCGCGGCGTCGCGGCCCGTCAACATCTTGCCCGACAGCAACAGCGTCTGGCCCGGTGTCCAGGCTGCGACTTGTTCCGGCGTCAGCGTGTTCAAATCGACGCGCTGGCTCTTTTCCGTATCCGGTTCCCACTGGACTTTCGGCCATGCATCGAGCGAGGGTGCTTCGAGCTTCGCTACGCCCGAGCCGTCCAGCGTGAAGTGCGCGTGACGGGTTGCTGCGCAGTTCGGGATGATCGCGATCGGCTTGCTCGCAGCGTGCGTCGGTGCAGCCATGATCTTCACGTCGAGCACGGTGGCAAGACCGCCAAGACCTTGTGCGCCGATGCCGAGCGCGTTGACTTTCTCGTGCAGTTCGACACGCAGTTCTTCGATCCAGTCCTGCGGGCCGCGTGCGATCACGTCCTGAATGTCGATCGGATCCATCAGCGATTCCTTCGCCATCACCATCGCTTTTTCAGCGGTGCCGCCGATGCCGATGCCGAGCATGCCCGGCGGGCACCAGCCTGCGCCCATGGTCGGCACGGTCTTCAGAATCCAGTCGACGATCGAATCCGACGGGTTCAGCATCGCGAACTTCGATTTGTTCTCCGAGCCGCCGCCCTTGGCTGCGACTTGCACGTCGACTTTATCGCCCGGCACGATCTCGTAGTGGATCACGGCCGGCGTGTTGTCTTTTGTGTTCTTGCGCGCGCCTTCCGGCGGGCTCACGATCGACGCGCGCAGCACGTTGTCCGGGTTCAGGTAACCGCGGCGCACGCCTTCGTTGATCATCTCGGTGACGCCCATCGTCGCACCGTCCCAACGCACGTCCATGCCGACCTTCACGAACACCGTGACGATGCCGGTGTCCTGGCAGATCGGGCGCTTGCCTTCGGCGCACATGCGGCTGTTGGTGAGGATCTGCGCGATCGCATCCTTCGCGGCCGGGCTCTCTTCGAGCTCGTAAGCGCGGCCCAAGGCCTGGATGTAATCGAGTGGGTGGTAATAGCTGATGTACTGAAGCGAATCAGCAATGCTCTGAATCAGATCTTCCTGTTTGATGACGGTCATGGCTAGCTCAGTGGGGACAGGGGCGCTTGTTATCCGATCGCAATTGGCTGTGCGGTCAGTCGTGCGCCTTCAGGGGAGTGGAAGCGTGTGAACTCACGACATGCAGCGTCGTGGGCTCCTGAAAATGTTTCGGATGCGTATGCGTGGTGAGGCGGTCGACCAGCGCCATCACCACCGCCGAGAGGAGGAAGGCGACGTGGATGATCACCTGCCACATGATGGTGTGCGTCGAATTCTGGTCGGGGCTGATGAAGGTCTTCAGCAGATGGATCGATGAAATGCTGATCAGCGCCATCGACAATTTGACCTTGAGCACGCCGGCGTTGACGTGGTCGAGCCATTCCGGTTCGTCCGGATGACCCTCCACGCCCAGGCGTGACACGAAGGTTTCATATCCACCGATGATCACCATGATCAGCAAGTTCGAGATCATCACCACGTCGATCAGGCCGAGTACCACCAGCATGATGTTGGTTTCGTCGAGCGTCATGGACGCGCTGACCAGATGCCAGACTTCTTTCAGGAACAGGACGACGTAGACACCTTGGGCGACGATCAGGCCCAGGTAGAGCGGCACTTGCAGCCAGCGGCTCATGAAGATGATGGCGGGCAGCGGGCGCATCGGGCGGCGCTGACGGGCTGAGTCGGGTCGCGAGGCGGACATAGGCAAGAGTCGGATGAAACGCAGGTGACGGAACACGGACTAAACGCGCTGACCCGAAGCGCAAATCAAACGCGCGGATCGGACACGCAAACCAAGGCGCAGACGGCGCGGAACGCGGCCAGGGGAGGCCGGAAAAGCTCGCGTCAGGCGCGCCATTGTACAGCGTCGGCTGAATTTGCTGCGGCGCGGCGGGCAGGAAGGGCCGTCTGGTGCCGCTGAGTGCACTAGCGTGGGCCGTTCGTCAATCGTACACACCGGCTACTTGCGTCAGGTGCCTCGGGCATCATTGTAGAGGTCATAGGATGTGCCGCATGCAGGGTCGGCCCGTGCGAAATGCGCGACGATACGAGGGCGGCCAGGGCCCGTTGCACCTCGGCCCTGAATCGTGCGCAGACCGGTCAGGCGCAGCGGGGTCGCAGGTGGCACGATGACATGATCGGCAAGCAGGGCTGTTGACAGATTCTTCTGAGGGACCGATTCGTCAAAGATCGAGAACAGCTGGTAAGCACCGTCGCGAGGTTGTGCTTGCGCCGCGTTGATTGCCCATGCGGCCGCGTTGGACGGCAGGACAAAAGCGCACTGTACGCCGAGGTCGACAAAATACCGGCCTCGGCTGCGTTGTAACGCGGCGAGTCCGTCGCGAGAGATCTGCGACACCCGATACGAGGTGCCCACGTAATCCTCCATTAACTGCAATTCGCCGAGGAACCGCTGCACGACCGTGTCTGGCGGCACCGCGCTGCGCAGCGTTTCGCCGATATGGCGATGGCCGCCGTCGACAAAGCGGGTAATGGCCGGATGCAGCCCTGCATTGGAGCGTCGTACGAGTGCGTCGATTCGCCGGAGCTCGACGGGACCCGGCCCGAGGGAATTATTCATTGCGTCCTGAAGGAGAAGAGCGGGATTTGAAGCGGGGCGGTATACCGGATGCCGCCCCGAGGCCGGCCGAGGCTGCGCAACGGCCGGGCTGTTCAGGGCTCTGTCAAGCGGCGCCCGAACCTGATGATCCAGATGAACCCGACGCACCCGCTTGGCCCATCATCGACGTGAACATGCTGATAAGTGGCGAAGCCACTTGCGCCGCGGCGGAAATGGCTGTTTTGATGAGGTCCATGATCTGGCTCATCGCGCCCATCATGTCGCTACTGCCACTCCCGCTTCCCTGTGCCGATGAGTCGGCGCCCTGTGCGGCCTGGCTGTCGCCGCCCGCGCCCGCATGGTGGGCGTGGCCGGCGTGGGCATGCTGTGCCGCTCCCGCGGAAGACGTATTGCCGGCGTCCCCGCTGTTGTCGGTGGGGAACGTGCGCACGGAGGCGAAATGCGCTTCGGTCCGCATGCCGCTTTGCGCCGGCGCGGACAGGTTGTCCATGCTGAACGACGTGCTGTCGCCCATGTTGTTGATCGCATTCGTCATGATCAAATCCTTGTGATTAAAGAAATTAAACTGATCAGTTGTTTTTTTTGCGTGAGTAGTCACGCGTCGTGTTCGGCGGTTGCCGCGCCGCTACATATAGGGAAATGGATATGTCTATTCCGATGAACCTCCTTGCAAGTTATTGAAATGCATTGACTGGCGCGTCTGGGTCGAGCGTCTTCATATCGATCAGGTGTTTTTGTTCGATTATCTGAGTGACACAAATAATTCTGATAAGTCCAGTGAAATTGCAGACGGTTTCTTGCGTCATATCAATATCGATCGCCCATTTTGAAATCAGCTTGCCCACTGTCAGAGATTCCTGACGCGCAATTTCTTCGATGATTCGCCAGTAAATTTCCTCGAGGCGCAGACAGGTTGCAAATCCGTTAATTCTGACCGAGCGTAGTCTTGGTTTTGCAAGCTGAGGAGTGAAGTTGCAATACCGTGTCATCCGCATGTCGGTACGTCTGTAGGAATTGGTAGGTGCAGAGCCTTTATGAAGATATCGAAGCCCGTCAATGCCCTGAACAAGCTCGAGAAAGTCGGAGAGTAACGGCTTGGATTGAATGGTTCATCTGTCATGATCGGATTAATCGAATTGGCGATTCGTCAATCCTCTCTCTTTGCTAACGGCGCGGGTCATACAGATATACGACTTGCAGCAATGTGCACCTCCAGCCTATTTTTGGGATAAAAATTGATCTGGACGAATTCGAATCGAAGATAAAAATTTGGTATTGAAATGCTGTCCGATAAGAAGCCATGCGGCGCGTTTGACGCTCAGGGGATGTCGTATATGTGTACGACCAGAAGGTGTTGAAACGCCATTAAATTTCTCGCTAACGTAGTCAATAAACGCAGCCAGGGATTTTTAATGCTAATGATGTGGCGCAACGATTCGATCCCCAAAAAGGGCGGCAAAGCCCTGTCCTTGCCGCCGTGCGCGATCCGGGCCGCCGTGCGCCACATCGCGGGGCTGCTCGGCGTGGCTTGTCCGGTACTGCTGATGCCCATGGCTGACGCCGCGACTCCCGTTTGGCGTGGGGCACCCATTCACTACGCGGTGAACGGTGCGCCACTGCCCGATGTGTTGCGCGACGTACTCGCCGTCGAGGGCCTGAGCGCCGACATCGGTCGCGATGTCAAAGGAGCGGTCAACGGCCGCTTCGACGACAGCCCGGGCAACGTCTTCATCCAACTGGTCGAGGCTTACGGCCTCGTCTGGTATTTCGACGGCAAGGCGATGCATGTCGCGACGGCTTCGGACGTGCGCAGCCGGGTCATCCCGTTTGCGCCGATGACCCGCGAAGCGGTTGCGTCGCTGCTTCGCAACCTCGATCTCGACGACCCCCGCCTGCCGGTCAAATATTCGGCGACCACGGTCAAGGTTGCGGGTCCATCGAAATTCGTCGACGCGGTGACGGAGGCGATCGACAAGGCGCAGCGGCAGACTACGGTCGAGCCGTCATTCGATGAGACCGTTATCCGCGTTTTTCCACTGCGCTACGCGCAGGCGCAGGACGTCCACTACAGCGTGGGGGCGCAGGAGCATGTCGTTCCGGGCGTCGCTTCGCTGCTGCACCGCTTGATGACGGACACCTGGCAGGCCACCGCGCCGCGCACAACGCGTCCGCGCACCGATGCGCGCACCGACGAGCGCAGCGCGCGCGGCGGCCCGCCGCCGCTGCCAAGCCTGCTCGGCCTCGGACTTGGCGGCGTATCGCCCGGAGGTGACGGCGAGCGGGCGCCACTACCCAACTCCGACTCCGACACCGCGCAGCCCGCCGCGACCCCCGCGAGGCGCAACATCGTCGCTGACCAGCGCACCAACTCCGTGGTCATTAGCGACCTTGTGTCGATGATGCCGAATTACGAGCGCGCCATCGCGATGCTCGACCAGCCGCAGGAACTGGTCGAGATCGACGCGGTAGTGATCGACGTGTCGTCGAACGCCGCACGCACGCTCGGCGTGCAGTGGGGCGGCGCAAATGGGCGTATCAACGGCGCATCCGGGACCGCGAGCGCGCCGCTGGCGTTCGGCGCTGCGAAGTTGGCGACACCGGCCAGTGCGATGACCGGACTGAATCTCGCGACGCTGGTCGGCAATTCGGCGCAATACCTGTTTGCACAGATCCATGCATTGGAAGACGCCGGCAAGGCGCGTGTGCTGTCGCGCCCGCAGGTGCTCACGCTGAACAACACGGAAGCGGCCCTGACGTCGCGCAGTTCGGTGTATGTGCGCGTGGCGGGCAACCAGGCCGTCGATCTTTTCAACATCGATACGGGGATGACACTGAAGGTGACGCCGAGCGTCGAATCGAGCGGCGAGCCGCGCCGCAATATCCGGCTCAACATCCAGATCGAAGACGGCACATTCAACACGTTGGTGACGGTGGATGGCATTCCGAAGGTCGACAATCATTCGGTCGTCACGCAGGCGATTGTGCGCGACGGCGAGAGTCTGCTGATAGGCGGCTATCAATACGAGCGCAGCGAGAGCACCACATCGAAGGTGCCGGTGCTCGGCGACGTGCCGTATCTCGGCGCGCTGTTTCGCGATACCCGGACCACGCACGAGCGCCTCGAACGGCTGATCCTGATCACGCCGCGTCTCAAACGCCTGTCGGGTGACGCAGAGCCGGATACGGCGCTGGCCGTCGCGGGAACGACGATGGGTGCCGCGAGTGCCGGTGCGGATGCCATCCTGGCGCAGAGGGCCGTTATAGCGGCTTCGTTGCGCGCGCCGGTCCCTTTATCGGGAAGTGCCGCGGCAGGTTCTGCGGAATCGGTCCAACCGACGGCTGCCGTTGCGCCAAACGTCGACGTTGCATCGCGAGCGCTGGCACAGGCCGCTGCCCGAGGCGCGCCACAGTCACCGTCGCCACCGTCATCGCCTTTGTCGTCGCCCGGTTTGCCGCCGGTGAGCAGGATGCCGTGGGAGAACCGCTATGACCGTTGATGCGCTGATCGTCGTGATGGACGGTGTGCACACCGGCGCGAGCGTGGTGTTGCCGGCCGACCGGCCGCTGCGAATAGGCAGCGGCGGCGATGCGGACCTGATGGTGATAGACGAAGGCGTCGAACCATTGCACGTCACCGTCGAGTTGCGCGGTACTGCGCTCGCGCTGGTTGCCCACCATGCGAAGGTCGCGGTGTTCGGCCGGCCCGCGCTGCCGGGGCGGCGCGTGATGCTGGAGCGCGGTGCGTGGTTCTCGGCGGGTGTCGTTACCTTTCAGTTCAGTGGCCCCGAGGCACCGGGCGCGACGATGGCGCGTGACGCCGAGCGTGCCTATCTGCTGCGTCATGCACCGCTTGTATATCTCGCCAAACGCTGGTCGGATGCGTCACCCGTGACGAAAGCAATGGTCTTCGGGACGCCGTTCGCATTTGTGCTGCTGACGTGGATCGCGTCGAACCAGTGGTCCGGTGCACCGCCCGCGACGCGTCCCAACGATGCGTTCCGTCTGGTGACGACGCATATCGACCCGAAGTCCGGCGCGCTCGTCTACGAGGGCTATGTGCAGTCGCCTGCCGATCTGGCCGCGCTGACCGCCAGCGCGTGGTCGCGGAAGCGGGCGCTGGTCATGCGCGTGATCGTGCTCGCGCAGTTGCAGGAGCAGGTCGGCGAGTTTCTCGCCCGCTACTACCGCGGCGCCGAGGTGCGCCTCGCGGAGCCCGGTACGTTCACTGCGACGCTGCCGGTGGTTCAGGGGTTTCTGTCACCCGAATCGTGGGATTACGCACGCGTCGCACGCCTCGCGCGTGCCGAGATCAGCGGGCTGGGTGGTCTCACTTTTCCCGGCCACGCGCAGCAAGGCGAACGGGTGCGCGTGCCGCTCGAAGCGCTCGGCATGAATCTGCTCGCCAGCCCTCATGCAGTCTGGCTCACGGATGCGCAGGGTGTGCGCTACTTTCAGGGTGCACGACTTCCCATTGGACGGATCACGCGAATCTCGAATTGCTCTGCGTATGTCGTGCGCGACGACGATGGTTCGATCTACGAATTTTTTATGGATGCCGCCCATGCCCCCAAAAAATGTCAGTAAGAGCACGCTTGGCGCGTGCGCCGATTTACCGCTGGAGGCGCAACTTGCCGAAGCCGGCGGCGCTGGTCGCGAGATGATCGCGGCACGGCTGACGGCTGAGATTGGCCGCATTAACGACGCGCTGGTGACAGCAGCGCCGACCGTGAAAAATGAACTGGTTCTGCTTGTCGAGTGTTTGCGAGCGGCTCGGCAGGTGGTTGAACGAAGCGCGAGCTTCACAAACGCTCGAGATTTAATTTAGGAATCCAAAAATGAGTCAGGTTAATACGACGATGTCTCCGAATTCGGGCGGCAGCGGTTTCTCCGGCGGTGGCGGCGGTTCGGTGGTTGGCGACACAGGTGGCGTGTCGGCCCAGAAGGTTGTTGAAGTGCTGGCGAAGATTCTCGAAAAGCAGAACAAGGACTTCGACAACAAATTGAAGCAAGCCGAAGTCGCCGACGACAAACAGCAGAACGTCGCAATGCTGAAGGTCCAGCAGGCGATGGGTTCGGTCAATACGACCCAGAGTGCCGCAACGTCTTGCATCCAGGGCCTGACCGACGCGCAGAAGGAAACGGCGCGCGCTCTCGAGAAACATCGCATGGAAGTACGGGTGGTTTTCAGGCCGTTTTCGTGTCGGGAATGATCTGGAAACCAAGCGCGGACGCGCGGCGTCTGAGCGCCGCGATGCTGC
>NZ_CAJNAT010000047.1 GCF_905220705.1 Paraburkholderia domus | reverse complement strand
GGCCAGCAGCGTGGCCGCGACGATGTCGTCTGCGAGATCGATGTTCAGGGCGCCTTCCTTCGTAATGATCAGCTTGAGGAAGTCGAGCAGGTTGCGTGCGTATAAGGACGACGCGTCGGCGGGCACCATCGAGGCCAGATTCGTATAGCCGACGATCTGCACACCGTTACCTGTAACAACGACGTCGTCCGGCTCGGTGAGCGGGCAGTTGCCGCCGCGATGTCCGTCAATGACGGGGCCGCGCCCCGCGGCGAGGTCGACAATCACGGAGCCTGCCTTCATCGCCTGCACCGTATCCACGGAGATCAAGGTTGGTGCCGGGCGACCCGGAATAAGCGCCGTCGAGATCACGATGTCCGCCTGTTTGGCCCGCTCATGCACGAGAGCCGACTGACGTGCGAGCCACGAAGGCGGCATCGGCCGCGCATAGCCGCTCACACCTTGCGCCGCTTCGCGCTCCTCGTCGGTTTCGTAGGGCACGTCGAGAAACTTGGCGCCGAGCGATTCGATCTGCTCTTTCACCGCCGGACGCACGTCGGAGGCCTCGACCACCGCGCCGAGACGCTTTGCGGTCGCAATTGCCTGCAAGCCCGCAACACCTACGCCGAGAACCAGCACGCGCGCGGCCTTCACGGTGCCGGCTGCCGTCATCAGCATCGGCATGAAGCGCGGATAATAGTGTGCGGCAATCAGCACAGCCTTATATCCAGCGATGTTGCTTTGTGACGAAAGGACGTCCAGGCTCTGCGCGCGCGTCGTGCGCGGAGCAGCTTCAAGCGCGAACGCGGTCACCCCTGCCGCTGCGAGCCGTTCGGCATTTTCCGTGTTGAACGGATCGAGCATGCCCGCCAGCACCGCGCCGGGTTTCATCAGTGGCAATTCGTCGGCTGTCGGCGAAGCGACCTTCAATACGATCTGTGCGCCATAAGCCGCCGCCGCATCGCCAATCTGCGCCCCCGCATTCCGGTACGCATCGTCCGTATAGTGCGCGCACTCGCCAGCGCCAGCCTCGACAGTCACGCCATGCCCCTGAGCGACAAGCTTTTTGACGGTCTCTGGCGTTGCCGCAACCAATGCCTGGCGTTCTCTCGACTCAGCAGGTATTCCAATCTGCATGTCCAACCTCACATTGCGCATATCTGCGCGATACTGTTTTCACACTGATAATCCATACCACCGGCCCGCAGTCGCGGGCACGGATGGTGGTGGCGCGCGCAACATCTGCCAAACCGAAGCCCGCCGCGTTGCGGTCACGCCTTCGCGTCAAAAGAGATGTCTGATGCCGAACTCCACGCCGAGCTGATTCGACCCGGGATGCGGAGCCGCGGGAACCGCACTTGAGGCCGACACCGAATAGATGCCCTCTTTGCCGCTGTTCTTCATGTAGGCGAATACGCCGTAAAGCGCGGTTCGCTTGCTGAGGTTGTAGTTGGCCCGCAGGGTGCCCATCGTGCCGTTGGCGTCGTAGGCGCTGTCGCCGATATGCGAGACTTGCGCATCGAAGATCCATGCGCCGTAAGGCACCGATGCACCGAGGTATTCGATATCGACTTTGGCCGACCGTGCATCGCCCTCCACCAGCCGATGCAGCCATCCTGCGCCGACACGCACCGAGCTGATATTCAGGTGCGCAGCCAGTTGGTAACGTCGATCGGTATCGCTGGACTTCGTGAATGCGATACCTGGCGCACCCGGGACGACGGTGATGGCCGTCGCGCCTGCACCGCCGCGCTGCTCGTCGTAGGTCGCAGCCACGCCCCATGCGTTGCCTTCATACTTGAGCATCGCCGAGATCGCGCGACAGGCAAGAAAGTCACTGCCCGTCTGACCCGGACAATTTCCCGCTGTACTCGAATCGCGCCCGGTCGAATAGCTCGCGCCGACCGTGACGCCGGAAAACGTGCCCATATACACCACGTCGTTATCGAAGCGCGCAGCAAGCAGATAAGGATCAAACGAAGCCAGGCCGCCGAATCCACCCGCGCCGATGATGTTCGAATCCGTCATGCCCCAGTTCGTCATGCTGTACTGTCGGCCAAACGTGAGTTGCCCCCAAGGGCCGCTCAAGCCAACGTAAGACTGCCGACCGAATAGCCGGCCGCCCTGTTGAAGCGCACCGTTTGACGCAGAAAAACCGCTTTCGAGCGTGAAGACTGCTTTCAGGTTGCCGCCGAGATCCTCTGCCCCTCGCAATCCCCAGCGCGACGGCACGTCTCCCCCGCCTACCACGGGCATTCGTGCAACGGACCCGCCCGTGGGCGTGGCGTGCGTGAAATACTCGACGCCCGTATCGATAATCCCATAGAGCGTTACCGAGCTTTGCGCAAACGCAGGTGCCGATGTAATGGCCGCCGCCATCGCCGCCGCTGCCGTTACAACAGTAGTCTTTTTCATGTGATCCCCTCCTCTTTCCAGATTTTTTTTGATTCAATTATCTGTTCGGATACCGAATCAATTCGAATGCGATTCCCCTTGTCATTGATTCCAACCGGTCCGCTGCCAATGCGCGATCCGGCGATCCGGCGAAGCGTCAGACCGGCACTTCTCCCTCCAGGGTGATGCGGTTCAACACACGTTCAGCTTCGCCATAATCGTGCACGGCATAGTGCATCGTGCAACGGTTGTCCCACATCACGACATCGCCCGCCTGCCACATGTGGCGGTAAATATTGTCGGGCGTCGTGGAGTGTTCATACAGAAAGTCGAGCAACGGCCGGCTCTCGGCAACCGTCATACCTTCGATCTGCTGCGCCGTATCGGGATGGCCGACGTAAAGTGCCTTGCGGCGGGTCTCCGGATGGGTTCGAACGATCGGATGCACCGCCGACGGAATCTGATCGATCCCTCTCATTCGGGCGAGCCGCAGCCCTGTGAACCGTGCGCGCAAGCCCTCGAGCATGCGCTGCATGGTCGGCGACAGGCGCTCATAGGAGACGTACTGATTGCACCACATCGTATCGCCGCCATGCGGCACGACGACGGCCGAGAGGATCGAGATCTTCGGCGGAACGGATGTATATATCGAGTCGGAATGCCACGCCTCCGTCGATGCTGTCTCCTTTGGAATCTTCGTGACCTGGATCAGGCCGGGAAAGCCTGGCACAGACGGGTCCAACGGGTTGTTTTGCGCGGGGTTGCCCCAAAGCCTGGCGAACTCGACGTGTGCCCCAGGTTGCAGGAACTGCCCGCGGTAGACAAGCACACCATGTTCGAGAAAAGCGCGATGCAGCACGTCGAACGTATCAGGATTGATGGGTTCGTTCAGGTTGACACCTTCGACCAGCCCGCCCACCGAGCCGGTCAACGGAGTAATTTGGATGCTCATTCAAGTCTCCTGTGAATCGATATCATTGGTCTAAGCGAACTCACGCGAGCGTCAGCACGATCTTCCCGACGTGTTGATCGAGCTGCATGTACGCGTGCGCGTCTGCAATTTCGTCGATCGCAAAGGTGCGGTCGATCGGCAGCCGGATGCGGCCCGCCTCGAGAAACGGCAGCAGGTCGCGCGCGCACGCCTGAACGCATTCGAGCCGTTCCTGCTCGGTGCGCGTGCGGAACGTCACGCCGATCAGTTTCAGACGCTTGAGCCACAGCTTCGCCAGGTCGATCTGAGCCGTCGCCGAGCCAAGACGCGCGATATTGACGAGCCGCCCCTTGACCGCGAGGCTGTCCATGTTCGCCTCGAATACCGGGCCGCCAACGGTGTCGATGATCACGTCGACACCGCGCTTGTCGGTTGCGGCCATCACAACCTCGAGCTGCGACTCGCGCGACGAATCGATGCCGACATCGACGCCGAACTGGCTAAGCTTGTCGAGCTTCGCCGCGGAGCGGGATGTCGCGATCACGGGCTTCGCGCCCAGCAACGAGGCAATCTGAATCGCCGCCATCGCCACGCCCCCCGACGCGCCATTGACCAGAATCGACTCGCCCTTGCGAAGCTCGCCGTTCGTCACGACCGCATCGTGCGCGGTGATAAAAACGTTGGGGAAAGCGGCCGCGTCGACCCATGAGAGGTTTTCCGGTACAGGCATCAGCGCAAGCGGGTCCATGATGACGTATTCCGCCTGACAGCCCTTGCCGTGGCCCATCACGCGATCACCTTCGCGCCAGTCTTTCACCCCCTCGCCAACCTGAGCCACCTCGCCGGCCAGCTCGACGCCGGCGGTAATTGTGTTACCCGAACGGAGTTCGCGCGCCTGGTTGATCTCGCCGCGATTCAACCCCGCGGCACGAACCCTGACGAGCACCTGTCCAGCCCCGACCTCCGGCACAGGGATGTCCTGCACTTCGACTTTGCCGCCTTGCGGCGTCGGCACTACTCGCACTGCTTTCACTGTTGTCCCCTCCTTTGAATACGGGCGGTCTCTCGTGCTAGTCAGCTACCTGCCGTCGCCTTAAGGCGAATCACTGATTGCAACTCACGCGCACGGTCCGCGGCCGCCTCAGCGCCAGGCATATTGCCGCGCACGAATGCCGGACGCAGATCCTCGATTTCGGACAGCGCGAGAACCATCTCCTCGTTTGCTACGCACAGCTTCCGATACGCGTTGACCGTGAGGAGATAGGTGTGAAAGACGTCGCTACCCGGTTGAGTCGCGCCCATGCGGTGCAACGCGGCATTCAGCCAATGTGTGCCGGCCAGCATCGCCGCTTCGATCTGCATCTCGACGTCGTCCACACTGCATTTGCGTAGCGAGTTCTCAATGCGCCCGGCGGCGGCGATGTGTTGTTCAATGTTCATGCAACGCTCCATCCATCCGCTCATTCAACAGACGAAAACACACCCTTAAGGCCTTGTCGCACTCTTCCACGATCGCGGCCGTCGGTGCGACACCCTCGCGTACACAGGGGTCGCGATACTGCTCCACGACTTCCATCAGATGCATCATCGACGCGATGTCTTCGGGCACGGGCGCCTCGACAACAGGCCGGCCCACATGCAGCACGTCCCCTAAAGGACGAAAGGCAGCTTGCAACGTGCCATCCAGTTGAGGAACGAGGTAAACCCCTGGCTGCGCCGCGTAGATGTCGTCGGCAGCGGTGATCCCCGCATGGTGCAGCGCTGCATTGACGGCATGGGTGCCGCCCGTCATACCGCTCCAGAACCACAACTCGAAATCGTCCAGCGGATCGAAGCGCGCACGCAGCGCTTCCAGCCTGGCGATCTTCTCCAGATGTGACTTCACGTTCATCGGAAATCTCCTTGTCCGTACGCCCATCGCATTGCATTGCGTGCTTTGAAAGATAGACGGCGGCCACCCACAAGTCAACAACTTCTATATAGGAGTAGTTGGAAACACCTATATAGGACATTTGGCACCCACTCTATTCTGTGTCTCATTGAATAAGGAACATTCGGCTTGACTAACCATGCCCCGGATCCTACATTTAGATCAATACCTATATAGGAGTTACACAATGCCTCGTGCGATCGTACTCAACCAGTCAGACAATGTCGCCACACTGCTCGACCCCGGAAGAACCGGCGACTCCTGCGTTCTTCAGGGTGAACGCTCAGGCGAGGTCACGCTGCGACAGGACGTGCCGTTCGGGCACAAGGTCTGCATTGCGCAGACCCCGGGTGGCGCGGAGATCCTCAAATACGGCCAGGTCATCGGCACCGCGCGCACGTCGCTGACAGTCGGCGAACATGCACATGTACACAACATCGACTCGACCCGCGGACGCGGCGATCTGAACACGAGGTAAGCAGATGAAAACATTTCTCGGTTACCGGCGCGCAAATGGCACCGTCGGCGTGCGCAACTGGGTCGCCATCATTTCCGTCATGGACAATTGCAACCCGGTGACCCGGACGATTGCCAACGCGGTCGACGGCACGATTCCCGTCACCACGCTGTTCGTACGGGGTCAATATGGTGCGGATCTCGACTTCGCCTACGAGTCGCTCGCCGGTCTCGGGCGTAATCCCAACATAGCGGCCGTCCTCGTTGTCGGGCTCGAGGAATCGTCGACCGAGGACGTCGCCTCGCGCATACGCGATACCGGCAAGCCGGTCGACACCGTACACCTCCAACCGCACGGCACCATTCACTGTATTGCCGAAGGCACGCGCAAGGCGTTGCGGCTCTCGATCGCCGCCTCGAGCCTGCGGCGCGAGGCGTGCCCGATGTCGGAACTCGTCGTCGGCGTCGAGTGCGGCGGCTCCGATACAACGTCCGGTCTCAGCTGCAATCCGACCATTGGGCGAATGGCGGACCGTTTGATTGCGGAAGGCGGCACCGTCATCATTTCCGAAACGTCGGAGTTCATCGGCGCGGAACATCTGTTCGCCGCGCGGGCAGCAGATGAATCCGTCAGAGCAGCGTTCGTCGACGCGGTCAAGAAGATGGAGCACGCCGCGATTGTGCGCGGCGTGGACATGCGCGAGTCCCAACCGTCGCCGGATAACAAGCGCGGTGGGCTGACCACCGTCGAGGAAAAAGCGCTTGGCGCGATGGCCAAGGCCGGTTCGACCGCGCTTGTCGGCGTGCTCCGATACGGCGAAGCGCCCCGCCGCAAGGGACTTCATTTCATGGACGCGCCTGCCGCGGCCGTCGAAAACCTGACCGCGCTCGCCGCGGGCGGATGCCAGCTCACGTTTTTCGGCACGGGCGTCGGGAACCCCATCGGCAACATGGTCGCTCCCACTGTCAAGGTGTGTGGCAACATCCATACTCTGCAGACCATGGCGGACAACATCGATTTCGACGCCAGCGGCATTCTCGAACAGGGAATGAAAATTTCGGATCTAGGTGACCGGCTGTACGACTATGCAACGGACGTGGCATCGGGAACGCGTCTCGCCAGCGAAGTGCTCGATGTACGGGAAACTGCCGTCAGCCGGTTTGAACGCAGTCTCTAAGAGAACATGACAAAACTATCCATGGTGTCGGAGGCGATCATCCGGCACATCGAATCCGGGTCATTGCGCGAAGGTGACCGTCTGCCCTCCGAGGGCGACCTCGCCGTGAGCCACGGCGTGAGCGTCGGGACGGTCCAGAAGGCGCTCGTCCAACTCGTGCACTCGGGGCTCATCACCCGCGAGCAAGGTCGGGGCACGTTCGTGTCGGGCTCGCGCGTGGCTCCCGCAGATGTGCGCTACCTGCGCTTTCGCGATGCGGATGGCAACGACCTTCCCTCCTATGTTCACGCACGCTCGGTGAAACGGCTGAAACGCAAGGGGCCATGGTCCGAGTTCCTCGGCGGCGACGGATTCGTGCGCATCGAGCGCGTCATCAGCGTGGGTGGCCGGTTCGATCTCTACAGCGAGTTCTGGCTGCGCGAGGAGGATTTCGCCGAGCTTGGCGGTGTCGACCGCGCCGCGCTGGAAAAGAATCTGCGCGAACTCGTCGCCCAACGGCTTTCGCTGCCGACGTTGCGGGTAGACCAATGGATCCAGTTCGGTAAATTGCCCGCCGCAGCGGCAAACGAACTGAACATCGACCCGAACGAGCCCGGGTTCATCATGGAATTGCGCGGCTACACGCTGCGCAACCGGCCGCTC
This sequence comes from Paraburkholderia domus, assembly GCF_905220705.1. Classification (GTDB taxonomy): domain Bacteria; phylum Pseudomonadota; class Gammaproteobacteria; order Burkholderiales; family Burkholderiaceae; genus Paraburkholderia; species Paraburkholderia domus. The sequence continues at coordinate 31,885 of NZ_CAJNAT010000047.1, read as the reverse complement.
TACTACCAGTCGATCTATTCCGGGCCGTTTTCCGAACGGCTCGTCATCACGCGAGAGAATGCGCAATGAGTGCTCGCCTGCTTCCCGATGCCCTCGAAAGCTGGACGTCCAGGGTCTTCGAAACGTGTAATGTGCCACCCGCACAGGCCGCCGAAGCCGCATCGCTGCTGGTTCGCAGTGAACTGCGCGGCTACAGTACGCACGGCATGACACGCCTTGCGTCCTACGTCGAGCGGCTCCAGTCGGACGCATTCAATCCGCGGCCCACGATCACGAGCAGGGCGTTCGCCGGCGGCATCGTGGTCGATGCGGACGGCGCGATGGGCCAGTTGGCGGGTCCGCACGCGGTTCGGCTCGGGCTCGACGCGCTGAAGACGAGCGCCTCCGTACTGATTGTCATAGAGGCATGCGGCCATCTGGGCGCGCTGGGCATCCACACGCTGCTCGCTGCCGAGGGCGGCGCCTTCGGCATGATGGGCCAGCACACACCGCCCGCGCTCGCGATGGAGGGATTCCGCGGGGCGGCCATCGGACACAATCCGATTGCGTTCGGCTGCCCGCGGCCTGGGCACGCGCCGATCGTGTTCGACGTGGCCTGCAGCGTCGCTGCGCGTGGACACATCCTTCTTGCCGCACGCGACGGCGAGCCGATTCCGGAGGGCTGGGCGCTCGACGCCGAAGGTCAACCGACAACCGATGCGAAGCGCGCACTCGGTGGCTCGCTGCTCCCTATGGGCGGGCATAAGGGGATCGGCATCGCCATGATGGTCGAATGCCTGGCGGGTGCGTTGACGGCGGCAGCCCCTGCGCCCGCCCCGCAGCGCCGCGCTGCGATGCAAGGAGCGTTTCTATGGCTCGTACGGCCGGAACAATACGCCGAGCAGCCGGCATTTGGCGATTACATGAACGACTGGACCGAGGTGTACCGTGCAGCAGGTGGCGACGGCGCGCGGCTGCCGGGAGAGCGCGGCGACGCGCGGGAGCGACAAGCACGACAGGAAGGTGTGGCATTGCCCGTGTCCATCGCCCAGGAACTGCGCGCCCTTGGTGATCGCTTACGCGTGAGCTTTCCAGGGTAGGGACCACACGCTCCGGCATTGCGCCGAACCAGCCCAACCATTTAGCCATCCTTATTACAAATATCGACGAGACACTTTCATATGAATGCCCCTCTTACAGCAGCGACCCGTAAGGCCATGGAAGTCGTCACGCTCGACGACAAGTACACGCTGGAAACGGGGCGTGCCTTCATGAACGGCACGCATGCACTCGTGCGCCTGCCGCTCATGCAACACCGGCGCGATGAGCAGGCCGGGCACAAGACCGCGGCGTTCATCTCGGGCTACCGCGGCTCACCCCTCGGCGGCTACGACCAGGCACTCTGGCAGGCGAAAAAACTTCTGGCAGAGCAGCATGTCGTATTCAAACCCGGCGTCAACGAAGAACTCGGTGTCACGGCGGTGTGGGGCTCGCAGCAACTGGAGTTCGACGCGCCCAGCAAAAAGTACGACGGTGTGTTCGGCATCTGGTACGGCAAAGGCCCGGGCGTCGATCGGAGTGCCGATGCGCTCAAGCATGCAAACCTTGCGGGCACTGCGCCGCTTGGCGGCGTGATCGCGCTGGCAGGTGACGATCACGTGTCGAAAAGCAGCACGCTCGCGCATCAGAGCGACCACACTTTCATCGCTTGCGGCCTGCCGGTATTCTTTCCCGCCAACGTGCAGGACATTCTTGACCTCGGCGTGCACGCGTTCGCGATGAGCCGCTACAGTGGTCTTTGGGCCGGCATGAAGACGGTGCAGGAAGTCGTCGAAGCAGCGTCTTCCGTGCTCGCGGATGCCCACCGCATTCAGACAGTGATTCCGAACGACTTCGCGATTCCGCAAGGAGGCATGCATATTCGCTGGCCGGACGATCCGCTCGTGCAGGAGGCGCGCATGATGGAGTACAAGTGGCCTGCCGCGCTTGCCTACATCCGCGCGAATCGCCTGAACCACAACGTCATCGAAGGACCCAATGACCGTTTCGGGATCGTCGCGAGCGGCAAGGCGTATAGCGATACGCGCCAGGCGCTGCTCGACCTCGGTCTCGACGACGCGCAATGCCGCGCACTCGGCATCCGGTTGCACAAGATCAGCGTCGTGTGGCCGCTCGAACCCACGAGCGTCCGGGAATTCGCGCGCGGTCTGCGCGAAATCCTCGTGGTCGAAGAGAAGCGCCCGCTCGTGGAACAGCAGTTGAAGGATGAGCTCTACCATTACCCCGCCGACGCACGCCCCGTCATTGTCGGCAAATACCATGAAGCCGGCGCGGACTATCCCGGCGGCGAATGGAGCCATCGCGCGCCGGGCGAGGACTGGCTGTTACGCGCGAAGGCGGATCTTTCCCCCGCGCAGATCGCGAAGGCAATTGCGGCTCGCCTGAAGCGGTTCGGCGTGCCAGCGGATATCGCGGCGCGCATGGATCGCCGCCTCGCGGAAATCGATGCCAGAGAGTGCGCAGTCAGTCTGGTCACGGGAGATTCCGAACGGAAACCCTGGTTCTGCCCGGGTTGCCCGCACAACACGAGCACCCGCGTGCCTGAGGGTTCGCAAGCCACAGCGGGTATCGGATGCCACGGCATGGTGACCTGGATGGACCGCTCCACCACTTCATGGTCCCAGATGGGCGGCGAAGGCGTTGCATGGATGGGGCAGGCATCGTTCAGCCGTCGCAACCACATGTTCGCGAACATCGGCGACGGCACTTACAACCATTCTGGCCTGCTTGCCATCCGCCAATCGATCCATGCAGGCGTGAACATCACGTACAAGGTTCTGTTCAACGGCGCAGTTGCGATGACTGGCGGCCAGCCCGTCGACGGCCAACTCGACGTGCCTGCCATGACCTGCGAATTGGCGGCCGAGGGCGCCAAACGCATCGTCGTGGTGACGGACGATCCTGACAAATATGCCGGGGCGAGCGGCTTGGCAACGGGCGTGATCGTACGCCATCGCGACGAACTCGACGCTGTCCAGCGCGAACTGCGGGACGTTCCCGGCGCCACGGTCATCATTTATGACCAGATGTGCGCCACGAAAAAACGCCGGGAGCGCAAGCGCGGCACGATGCCCGAACCCGACAAGCATGTGGTCATCAACGAACTGGTGTGCGAAGGGTGCGGCGATTGCGGCGTGGAGAGCAACTGTGTTGCGGTCCAGCCGCTCGAAACCGAGTTTGGGCGCAAGCGGCAGATCAATCAGAACACCTGCAACAAAGACTTTTCGTGCGTGAAGGGCTTCTGCCCGAGCTTCGTCACGGTCGAAGGCGCACGGCTTCGGAAGCCTGAAGCCGTGCGCAAGGTGACGCTCGCCGACATGCAACCACTACCGGAACCGCAACTGCCCGATGCCGCCATCGCGCGCCGTATCGTGGTGGCAGGCGTGGGTGGCACCGGGATTGTCACGATCGGCCAGGTGCTCGGCATGGCCGCGCATCTCGAAGGCAAGAGCGTAATCACGCAAGACGCGACCGGCATGGCTCAAATGGGTGGCGCGACCTGGAGCCACATCCAGATTTCGGATCAGGACGACGCCCTGCATGCTGCGCGGGTCGATGTGGCGATGGCGGACTTGGTGCTTGCCTGCGATATGGTCGTCGGTTCGCAAAAGTCCACGCTCTCGATGATGCAGCCTGGGCGGACCTTCGTTGTGCTCAACAGCCACGTCACCTCGACCGCCGCGTTCGTGCGCAATCCTGACTGGAAAGCGCCCGGCGACGAGGCCATGGCGGCGATCACCCGTGGCGTCGCGCCCGGACAAATGGGCGTTTTCGATGCCGAACTGACCGCAACACAATTGTTCGGACAGTCGATCTACTCCAATCTGATGCTGCTCGGGTATGCGTGGCAAAAGGGCCGTGTGCCGCTGACGCGCGAATCGCTGATGCGCGCAATCGAACTGAACGGTGTACAGGTCGAAAACAACAAGGCGGCCTTCGAATGGGGACGGCACTGCGCGCACGACCTCGCGAGCGTGCCGGTACGCGACGCCAATGCGCAGGTGATCCAGATCACAAAAAAGCCATCGCTCGACCAACTCATCAGCAAGCGTGCCACATTTCTCACGCAATACCAGAGCCAGTCATACGCCGTTCGCTATGAAGCGTTCGTTGATCAGGTGCGCGCCGCGGAATCGCGATTCGGCAGCCATCGCCTGACCGAAACGGTGGCACGTTACCTGTTCAAGCTGATGGCGTACAAGGACGAGTATGAAGTTGCGCGCCTGCACACAGACGCCGCGTTCACCTCAAGCATAGGAACGATGTTCGAGGGCGACGTCCGCCTCGTGCATCACCTGGCACCGCCGCTCTTCGCCAAACGCAACGCGAACGGTGAACCCATCAAGCGTCCGTTCGGGTCCTGGGTTCGCCCGGCCTTCCGTGGGCTTGCTGCATTAAAAGTGCTGCGCGGCACCCCGTTCGACCCGTTCGGCCGTACAGAGGAACGTCGCACGGAGCGTCGACTCATCAGCGAATACCGTGCGTGCATCGAGGAAGTGCTGAAGGGTCTCTCTGAAGACAATCTTACCGTTGCGCTCGAAATTGCCAGCGTGCCGGAAGGAATTCGAGGATACGGTCACATCAAGGCGCGCAATCTCGCTGCGGCGCGCGTACGGTGGGAGCAACTCATGCAGCGATGGCGCGATCCGGTTTCGCAGGCTCAAAACCAGCAGCATGATGTCCTCGATCGGATGACCCGGTGACACAGCAACGTGGCCCGGCCGGGTGAAACCGTTTCGAGGCTCGACCGGGCCGGCACGACGAAGGAAACGAGCGGTCTCGCACCACAGCACGAGCCGCACACGCCGTACCGCATTACCGTTCCAATCCGCCAAAGAGCGGGCAAACACTGGCGCCGCCAGACAATTCAGGAGACATCGATGTCCAACCAACGCAGCGCCTCTCATGCGCCAGCACGTCCAGGCGCTTCGAGCCGATCCGTATCCCGGCCACTCTCCAAACCGGGGACGATCGCCGCGATTACAATCGGCAGCGGTCTGGAGCTGTACGACTCCGTTGTGTACAACTTTTTCGCCACGCTTATCGGACCGATGTATTTCCCTGTCAACGACCGGTACGGCCAGCTATTGCTGTCGTTCGCCGCATTCGGCCTTGGTTACGTGATGCGGCCGATCGGCGGACTGGTGATCGGCGCTTACGCGGATCGGGTTGGACGCAAGCCCGCGGTGATACTCACGCTGTGGTTGATGGCCATCAGCGCAGCGCTTCTCGTGTTGACGCCGACATACGCGCAGATCGGCCTGTTCGCGCCAATCCTGATGACGGTTGCCCGTCTCCTTCAGGGCTTTGCGATCGGCGGCGAAATGGGGCCGGCGAGCGCCATGCTGCTCGAGTACGCAGATGAGAAGTCGCGTGGCTTCTATACGAGCTGGCAGCCATTCAGCCAGGGGCTCGCGGCGGTCTTTGCCGCACTCGTTGCGCTGTCGTTGACCAATGTTCTCACACCGTCCGCGCTAGGCTCATGGGGCTGGCGGATGGCGTTCGTGATCGGCGCTCTCGTGATCCCTGTCAGCGTGATGATTCGCAGTCGCCTTGACGAAACGCTCGTACCGAAGAAGTGGGGAGAGCGTGATGCCGACACCCATCGGCAGCTGGTGAAAGAGCATTGGCGCGAATTACTGGCAAGCGTGCTTCTGATGATCGGTCTCGCGTCCGCCGTGCACGTGGTCGTGTTCTATCTGCCCAATTACGCCGCGATCCAACTGCACATTCCACTGTCCCAGTCGATCTGGGCCGGTTTCGTCGGCTCGCTCGTGCTCATGCTTCTCTCCCCGCTATCGGGTTGGCTCAGCGATCGCTGCGGCCGCCGCACTGTTGTCTGGTGGTCACGCGTGGCACTACTGATCATGATCTATCCGGCTTTCGCCTTCCTGAATAACCATCCTTCGTTGCCCTGCCTCCTGGCAGTGGCAACCTGTCTAGCCGTGCCGATGGCAATGACCTCGCCGTCAACCCTCGTGCTGGTGAGCGAAGTGCTGCCTCAGCGGCTCCGCGCCACGGGCCTGTCCTTCAGCTATTACGCGGCGATCGTGGTGTTCGGCAGTTTTGCCCAGTTTTCTTCTACGCTGCTGATTCATTTGACCCACAACGCCAATGCACCCGCGTATTACATCATCGGATGCGGGCTGTTGTCGCTGATCGGTCTGGCAATGGTGCGAGAGACGTTGGGCCGCAGACTGAAATAGCCGGCTGCATGATGGGCTTCTGCTCGCAACGCCGCGCGGCAGCAAGCCGCCGCGATGGCTTGCGCGGCCGAGTCCATCGTCGGATGTTTGCCGCTTGCATCCGTCGTGGTCCTCCACCTGCGGTAAGCACCGGAAGCTCAATCGAGACCGCCATACACTGCCTCGCCCTCGAACAGGGTCAGCTCCACATCCACCTCCGCCAGCCGATGCGATTCCACCGCGCGGAGGTCATGCGACAGCACCGCGAGCGACGCGAGGCGGCCGGGTGCGATGTGCCCGGCCTGATCGTCGAAACGCAGACTGAATGCGGAATGATGGGTGTACGCCTGCATCATCACATCGAGGCTGACGCGCTGCTCCGGGAGAAACACGGGCGCGTCTGGCTGGCCAGCACGCGCGCGGCGCACCGCATGCTCCATCGCGACCATCGGATTTTGCGTCGAGACGGACCAGTCCGAGCCGCCCGAAAGCCTTGCGCCGGCCCGAACCAGATCGCCGAACACATATTGGCGAGCAATGCGCGCATCGCCGAGACGTTGCCTGTAAAGGCCCAGCAGGTCCGGCGAAATATCGGCCCAGACACCCTGAACCGAGGCGATCGCACCGACTTGCGCGAACCGCGCGACATCGGCCTCATCGATCATCTGAACGTGCGCAAGTTGCGGGCGACGGTCACGACTGGGGCGCTCGCGTTTCAGCGCGTCGAGCGCGTCGAGCGCCATGCGTACGGCACGATCGCCAATCGTGTGGAAGTGCAGGTCGAAGCCTTCGGCGTCGGCGGTGAACACGGCCTCGCGCAACTGTCGCGGGGTCCAGTGTGCATCGCCGGCGTGCATGACGTCCGCGTAGGGTTCAAGCAGTGCGGCGGTATGGCTTTCGATCACGCCGTCAATGAAGATCTTCGCGGTATGCAGCCGCAGACGGCCACCGTCGTAGGCCGCCCGCCATTCGCAGAGCTTGTCGATCTGCGCACCGAGCGGCAGGTTCGGCGACACCAGCAAGCCGAGGCTCACGTTTGCTTTCAATTCTCCGGCATCGCGCGCGTTCGCATAGGCCTCCACGAGCCGTTGCCCGGCCATGGCTTCGAACCACCCCGTAATACCGAACCGATGCGCCTGCTGCTGCGCTTTTCTGAACGCTAGCGCCGATTCGGCCGGACCCATTTGCGGCAGATGACGAAACATCGAGTACAGCGCCGCCTCGTGCACCACGCCAGTGGGCTGCCCGTCCCCATCGCGCTCGTAGATGCCACCTTCGGGGTCGGGTGTCGCGGCATCGACGCCCAGCGCACGCAGTGCAGCGCTGTTCACGCAACCCGAGTGGACGTCGTGGCCGATCAACATCAGCGGACGGTCCGCAACGAACGTGTCCAGTGTCTCGCGGTTAAGCTTCGATCCCATGGCTTCGAGCGATACATTGCCGGCCATGACCCAGCTCCGCTCAGGATGCTCGCGTGCGCAGCGGCGCACCCCCTGCGCAATGGCTTCAAACGAATCCGCCGTGCCGAGATCCGCATCGCAGATCAACTGAAAACCTTCCACGGGGTGAGCGTGAGAATCGGTAAACGACGGGACGATCATACGGCCGCGCAGGTCGATCGCCTCGTGGTCCCTGAACACGCCAGGACAATCCGAATACCGGCCGGCCCACGCAATGCGCCCCTCCCGGATGGCGATAGAGTCGACGCAGTGCGGGTTTGCACCACCGGTGTACACCACGCCGTTGTGCAATGTGCAGTTCATGTAGCGTTGTGCATCATGAACCTGCTGCGTGTGTGTCCTCGGTGACAGCATTTCGTTCTCCATTATTCAGTCATCCATCGCACTTCGACTCTAGCGATGGATGCGTTGCACGTCTGTCCCCGAAAGACGGGACAAGAACGCTGATGCATCCGCCCATAACAGGGCATTCCTGCATAGGTGCGGCGTTATTGTCGTGATACACCTAGTATTAGCCGTGCTTTGACACAAATGGATTCCATGAAGACAGCCCACCCCTCCGCCGACATCCTGCTCAGCCAGCTTGTCCTCACGACTGAAGCCTTGGGTCCCGCCGTGGAGGCCGTCGGCTCCGCCCAGTTTCTCCCCGCGCTGTACGAGGGCCTCCTGCGATTCGTCGACATTGACGCGTTGCATCTCGATTACGAGCAGAGCTCGCCGGTTGGGCGGCGCATCGGCTGGATAGGCAGCTACGGCAGCAACCCGGGGTTGGTCCAACAGACGATGGAGCTCTATTACCGCAGCTATGCAAACGACGACCCTACCTACGGAGAGGGTACGCAGGGAAAGGAAGTGCAGTTACTCCAGGTGTCCGCGCAACGGGTCGACACCGAGCTCAGGCGCGCGTTCTTCGACATCGGTGACATTCACGACGAATGCGTTGTCGGCAGTGACGTGCAGGGCGTGGTGTATGGGATGTCGGTGTGCCGCACACGGCGGCTGCCACCGTTTTCCCTTAAGGAATTGAGCGTCGTGAAGCACCTTGCTACCCTTGTTTTGCCGCTCGCTGCATTGCATAAGCGGCTGGCAGGCGCCGTGTCGACAGACGCAGGAACCGCCGGGATTCCGGACAGCCTGCTTGCCCAATGGCTTGGGCAATCGCGTGCGAAATTGACGTCGCGCGAGGCGGCCGTGTGCTCAGCGTTCATTCAGGGCATGACAACGCAGGCCGTCGCGCTGTCGATGGGCGTCAAGCCTTCATCCGTTGAAACATACGCGAAGCGCGCTTTCGCGAAACTCGAAATCGGGTCGCGCAGGCAATTGCTCGCGTCGTTTGTGAAAAGTGTTCCGTTTCGCGACCAGAGCCTGCACGTATAAGTTGATCCGGTGGCGATACGCCACCGGTTCCTCGGTCCCTTTAACGCTGCAACGCTGCGCGCCTTCCGGTCGAACGCAGCGAATAGTTGATTGCGGCAGCGGTAACGACATTGGCGATCAGGCAGGGCAAGCCAGGATTGATGCCACCCAGACTGAACTTGCCGAGATATAAAGCGACCGCGAGGCATTGCCCCACGAGAATACCGGCTGTCACCGCTGCCGGTTTGATGCGCAGCGAGAACAGCACCGCGATCAGGCCCGGAAAGAACTGGCCCACGCCGTAATACGTCGTGTTGATCAGCGTGAGCATCATGGTCGGCGTCGCCGACGTCATGACGATCGAGGCGACGAGATAGAGAACGATCACCATCTTCGCGGCCGATTTTTGCCGTTGACCGGACAGCGTCGGCAACAGGTTGCGGCTAACGATGGGCCCAATCGCGAGACACATGCCTGTCAGGACGAGCAACCCTGAGAGCGCCGCAGCCGCCGCGACGAGTCCGAGGAGCCACGACGGCAGCAGGTCGTTCGCCGCTACGAAGAACGCCTCATTCGCCGAGTTCAGGTGATAATGCTGGCTGATCGCATAGTACGAAGCGACGACCAGAAACGGATACATCAGCATGTAAAGCGGCATGGCGATCTGGGTGCGCCGAATCGTATTGCCGCTCTTCGCCGTGAAGAAGATCTGCACGCCGAAAGGCATCACCATGAAGCCAAGCGATTGGAACAGGATCGTGCTCATTGCAAACCGCAACTGCTCGGCATTCATCCGGTTGCTGACTTGCACGCTCGCTTCATGGAATACCGTCGTCACGCCGACCCGTTGCGCGACTGCCACGCCAGTCACCACGATAGCCACGACCATCAGGATGTCCTTCAGCACAGCGACGTAGGCAGACGACCGAATCCCCGCGATCATGATATAGGCGAACGCAAGCGCGGCCGCGATCGTGACCAGATGGAGCGGATCGAATTGCCAGCCGAGCCCGCGGAACGCCGCCACCAGTCCGGTGAATTGCAGTTGCGCCATCGGCAGCAGAAACAGGATCGAGGACAGCGCGACGACGACCTCAATCGTGCGGTTCTGAAAATAGCCCTTGAACAGATCCGGCAGCGTGATCGCATTGAAGCGCTTGCCCGCTTCCCAGATTTTCGGCCCGAGGAAATAGCCGAGTGGGTAGGCGAGCAGGATATAGCCAAGAAACCAGATGCCATAGGTTGGTCCCTTGGCGTAGATCCCTCCCGCAAAGCCCACCATGGTCGCCACGCTGTAGATCTCCCCCGCGGCCAGGAAAAATACAAGGAACGTGCCGAACTGGCGCGACGCGACGAAGAAGTCGTGGACGCTCTGCGCGCCCCCGCCCTGTCGCGCGCGCAGCGCGAGGACGAATGACAGAAGAATGAAGCCGGCGAATACGGCGGTTGACATGCAGGTGCTCCCGTCTAATCAGGCGTCGTGTGAAGCGGCGTCGCCGGCATGCCTGTCGAAACAATGCCAGCAGATGAACAGGCAGACGGATGTCAGTCCGAACCAGAGGAACATCCAGGCGTAGATGAGGGGCACGCCCAACACGTCCACATCGGTGGAGGCGATCCAGGGCAGCAGCCCCAGAACGCCGATGTAGGGCAACCCAAGGCCGATCAGAACCTTGATCATCAGGTCATCCCGCGCGATGTGCCGTATCGTTTGCCGGATCGATCGGGGTAAATACGCCGGCGCGCGCCTCGATAGCCTCGCCTGCTGCGAGGCAGAGAGCGTCTTCAAAGCGGCCGGCCACGATTTGCACGCCCGCCGGCACGCCTTCGCGAACCGGCATCGGCACGGAGAGGCCCGGCAAACCGAGAATGGCCGTTGCGAGCAGCGGACCCTGCGCTTCGAGGATGCGGCGCATCGCGTCGTCGCCGTTCTGATCCGCATCGATAGCGAACGGGCGCTGGCAGGAGACCGGCATCAACAGAAGCGGATATCGTTCAAAGAAAGCCTGCCATTCACGCAGCAATCCGGTGCGTTGCGAGAGACCGTCCATGTAGCCGGTCAGATCGAGCGGCGGTGCAAGGCGGCGCTGGCTGCCGAATGCCGTGCGCAGCGCATTGTCGCCGTAGGCCTGAATGGTCTCTGCGAGCCCGCTCTGTGCTTCGTTGGTGACCAGCTTCAGCCACAGCTCGCATGCTTCGTCGAAGCGCGGCGGCACCACCTCCTCAACCACGCAGCCGGCGTCTTCCAGCCAGGCCGCCGCCTGACGGATGGCCTTGACGACGACATCGTCCGTGGGGATGCCCGGTAGCCGCGCGCAGACCGCAACACGTGTGGGAAACAACGCCTTGCTGCCGGTACGCAGCATCGGTGCCGCCCAGACATCGCGTCGATCCGGCGTCTCCATGGCCGCCAACGCAAGCCGCAGATCGCCGACCGTGCGCGCAAGTGGACCTTGAACCGATGCGAGCTGGACCGCGAGCGTCCGGTCGCGGCTTTGCGTCGAGTTGTAGGCGGGGACGCGGCCCGTGGACGGGCGCAGTCCCGCTACGCCGCACGCATAAGCAGGATACCGAATCGATCCACCGAGGTCGTTGCCGTGCGCAATCGCGCCGATACCGGCGGCCACGGCAGCCGCGGCGCCGCCGCTGGATCCGCCCGGCGTCAAGCCGGCGTCCCATGGGTTCAGCGTTCGGCCATAGAGATCGTTGTCGGTAAACCACCGGTACGAAAACGCCGGCGCGTTGCTGCGCCCGATAATGATGGCACCGGCCTTGCGCAGGTTCGCCACGACCGGGCTGTCGTCGCTCGCGACGAGATCCTTGAACGCGGTGACGCCATTGGTGGTCGCGAACCCCGCCATGTCGACGTTCACCTTGACCGTTACCGGCACACCGTGCAGCGGACCCAGCGCTTCACCGCGACCGATGGCGGCGTCGGCTGCCGCGGCGCCCTCGAGGGCACTGTCAGCGAGCACGTCGACAATCGCATTGATGCGCGGATTGACTTCCTCCATCCGCTTCAGGTTGCTCTGAACAAGCTCCTTCGACGATACGTCGCGGCGAGCGACGAGGGCCGCCATTTCGGTTGCGCTCAGGCGCCACAATTCCTGGTTCACTTGTGCTCCTCCATGCTTTTTATGTCGTTTGAATCTATGGGATGTTCGATCGACTCCACGCTGGGAAAAGATTAGCCGGGCCAGCGTGATGACAAAAGACGATATTTTTTTGACGGAGCCCACCGGAGGTTGTCACCGCGGACAGCACCGCGACTCGCTCGTGCGTCGAGGCATCCGGCGTTATCCGGCGTTACCCGGCGTTACTCGACGTTGTGGTCGCTCGAAATCGACTCAGGCAAAGCATCCGCGCGCGGCGCATGCGATACGTAGATCTTGCGGCACGACTCCACCACCTCCCATGTGCCGGAAAAACCGCGCGGGATGACGAAGCGATCGCCCGTGCGAAACACCTTTTCCTGTCCTGCCCGGTCGCGGACCACGGACATGCCGCTCAAAATTTCGCAGTATTCCTCTTCGTCGTATTCCACCTCCCAATGCCCTGCCGTGCTCTCCCACGTACCGCAGCTAAATCGTCCGCACGGGCTGATGAAGCGATGCGTCAAGGTCTGCAGGGGGTTGCCCGACAGCAGCTTGCCGCGCGGCACGCGATACTGGATCAGTTCGCCTTCTTCCTTGCTGAATTCAACGATGTTTGAGATGTCTGCCATGATCGGCCCTCTGTCAGTTTGGTGTTCGATAGTGTTCTGGCGCGCCTGCGGGCGCGCCCATGGTTACGTGTCTTGCGCGCTCAACGTGCGTCGCGCATCGTGTGCCAGGCCATCGCCAATGCGAGCATCGGCGCGCGCAACAGACTCCCGCCCGGGAAGTCACGATGGCGGATCTTGGCGAACAGGTCGAAGCGTGCGGCCTGGGCATCGATTGCCTCCGCGATCAACAGGCCCGCGAGCCCCGTTACATTCACTCCGTGCCCTGAAAAGCCCTGCGCGAAATACACAGTCGGCTCGATTCGGCCGAAATGCGGCGCCCGGTTCATCGTGATATCGACAAAGCCGCCCCACGCATAGTCGATCTTGACGCCGGCGAGTTGCGGAAACGTCTTCAGCATGTCACCGCGCATCGCCTCGACGAGTTTGGCCGGCATGCGCGTGGAAGAACTGGCCTTGCCGCCCCAGAGCATGCGGCGGTCCTTCGAGAAACGGAAATAGTCGAGCGGGAACTTGCTGTCGCAGATTGCCGCGTTCGTCGGTAGTAGCGCCTGTGCGGTCGCCTCGGCAAGCGGTTCGGTGGCGATCACGAAGGTCCCCACCGGCATGATCTTGCGGGCAAGTCCGGGGGCGAGACTGCCGAGATACGCGTTGCACGCGAACACGACATAGCGTGCGTCAACATGTCCGTGCTCGCATGTCACCCGGTGCCCGTTCACCGTATTTTCCACGGACGACGCGCAGGTGTCCTCGTAGATCGAGACGCCCGCTTCGTGCGCCGCGCGGGCGAGACCTAGCGTGTAGTTGAGCGGATGCAGGTGGCCGCTGTCGGCGTCGTCGAGGCCACCGACGTATCGGTCAGAACCGACGAAGCCGGACAGATCAGCGCGCTCGACATAGCGGTACCCCTGATAACCGAAGCGCGATGCCGCATCGTCGCGCCACGCACGCAACTCGTCGGCATGGCGCGGCTTGTTCGCGACCGTCAGGAAACCGCGGGTCAGGTCGCAGTCGATGCCGTGCTTCTGGACCCGGTCCCGGACGATCGCGGCCGATTCGTGGCCCATCTTCCAGACGCGCTGGACATCCTCGCGCGGCATGTATTGCGCAAACGTCTCGACCCCGCACGCGAAGCCGCCGATCAGCTGGCCGCCATTGCGTCCGCTAGCCCCCCAGCCAATCTTCGACGCTTCAAGCACGACAACCGAATAGCCGCGCTCTGCGAGGTTCAGCGCCGTCGAGATGCCGGTGAGCCCGCCGCCGATGACGCACACGTCGGCGGAGATCGCCCCGAGGAGCGGCGGACGACGCGCGGAATCGTTGGCCGTGGCGGCGTAATACGATGGGATGTGCGGCTGATACGCGAATTTGAGCATGTGCGGAAAACGTGAATTGAACGACGGCGGCGGCACCACTTGACTGGGCGCCGCCGGCCATTCGTTAGAACGAATAGATGAATTGCGCCGCCAGCAGGTCGTTCGACTTCGAGTACGAACCGTCGTCGCGCAGGAATACCCGGTTGTTGGCCCAGTCGTGGCGGTATTCGAGCTTCACGATGATTTGCTGGGTCGGGTAGAACAGCAGGTCGAGCGCGATGTCCTGGCGCGTCGCGCCCTTGCACTCGAAGCCGGCCCCGCCGTTGGCTTTCGAGTTCTCGAGACAATTCGAGTCGATGCCAAAGCCGTTATACGGATCCATGCCGTTGCCGTTCAGGCCGATGCCGCCCCCGCCACCGCCGTTCTTGCTGTCAACCAGCAGGTCGTAACGGGCCGTCACGCCCATATGGCCCACCACCGGCATAGTGAACTTGCGGTGCGCCAGCATCGAGAACCCGTACCATTGCGCGAGGCCCCCGTTGAAAGCCGCGTGCTGCTGCTGGCCATAGTCCAGTTCGGCGTTGTACTGCACGTCGGCCAACTGGTACGTGGCATCCATTTCGCTGAAGAAGAAGGTGCCGTAGGCGCTCGGCGCCTGGCCGCCGGAACCGTAAACCACGGTGCCTGTCGCCGGATTGACACCGCTAGGCAGCGTTTGCCGTCCGATGTTGAAGGAGCCGCCGATATCGAGCTGGCTGCCATGCAGGTAGTCGACCCGTGCGCTGAAGGTCGGCATCTTGTTGCTCGTCGTGATCGGATCGCCCAGCGCGTTCACACCGGTCTGCGTGACAGAGCCGTTTGTGCGGAGCTGCTCATTGCCAAGCAGGAACTTCCAGGCCCAGTGGTCGCCCAGGTAGTTGACGCCCGCACCGATATAACTGCCGGGATCCGAGAAGTCATAGAGCATGTTGTGCGTGAGCGTCAACATCTGGTTCGAAGGCTGGTACTCATAGCCGCCAAGCGCCGGCATGAGACCCGCCACGAACGCGGTTGTGTTGGTCAGCGGCACGGTCGCGACCGCCGTGTTCAGAATGTTCAGCCCGCTGTCGCTATGCTCGTTCATCAAGTACATGCCGGCGCCGCGATTGGGCATCAGCGTGACTTCGAAGGACGGCGCCATCGGCCCCACGCCAAAGGTCTTTTTGATGTCGAGATAAACGTCGCCGAACGTGCTGTTGAAATAGTTGTAGGCGTTGTCGTGGTTCGCGAAGAGGAACGACGACGTGCCCGCCGAGCGATTGTAGATATACGTCGGATCGATGTAGCCGGTAATCGACAGGCCCGCAATCGGTCCAGTGTTAGCCGCATCCGTGAGCGAGTCCACCTTCAGTTGCTGGTTCGCCATCTGCTGCTTCATCTGCGTCACTTCGTCGTTCGTAATCTGAGCCGGCGCGTTGCCATAGTCGGGCGACGAAGCGTCGACCACCGGCGCGACGACGGCCGCCTTGGCGGCGGGCTGACGCTTGCTGGCAGGTTTCGCCGCGAGCTCGGACTTGAGCGACTTCACTTCCTTTTGCATCGCGTCCAGCTGGGCCTGCATCGCCTTGATCTGGTCGCTGGTCGAGTTCGCCACAGCAAGCCCGGGCAAGGTCCCCGCCACCAGCAGGCAAATTAGCGTCTTCGTCATGAAAGTTCTCCTTGTCATTTGTTATTGGGGTATGTCGGTGAGATGGAAAAAATCAGATCGTGCTGCGACGTCCGGCCTCACCGCCCCGTTGCGCAGACGCAGACCGACCAACGTGCGGCCTGGCGGGATCGGCGTTCCTTTCGGCCATTTGCACGTCGCGCGTCAGCCGACGTTCGCGCGCCAGCATCACGCGATTGGCGGCGACCACGCCGATCGTCACGACGGTGATGAACATCGTGGCGATCGCATTCATTTCGGGGTTCAGTCCCATTCGCACCCGTGAGAAGACGACGAGGGGCAGCGTGGTCCAGCCCGGCCCGGAGAGGAATGCAGACAGGATCACGTCGTCGATCGAAACGGTGAACGAAAGCAACCAGCCGGATACAAGGGCCTGCACGATCAGCGGCAGCGTGATCGCGAGGAACACCTTCAATGGCGTCGCGCCGAGATCGAGGGCAGCCTCTTCAAGGGAGCGGTCCAGCTCCTTCACGCGCGATTGCACAATGATGGCGACGAAGGACACGCACAACATCACGTGACCAATCCAGATCGTCAACAAGCCGCGGCCGGCGGGCCATCCGAACATCTGCTGCATGGTCACGAAAAGCAGCAGCAACGAGATACCCTGAATGACTTCGGGAATCACGAGCGGCGCATTGATCATGGCGGTGAAGAACGTGAAGCCGCGAAAGCGGCCCATGCGTGCGAGCACGAACCCCGCCCACGTACCGAGCACGACCGATGCACTTGCGGTCATCAAGGCGATCTTCAGCGACAACCAGGCAGCCGTGAGCAACTCGTCGTCGTGCATCAGGACGCCGTACCATTTCAGCGAGAAGCCCGACCAGACTGTGACGAGCTTCGATTCATTAAACGAATAGACGACGAGGCTAATGATCGGGATATAGAGAAACAGGAAACCAATCGTGAGAACACTCGCTGAGAGCATTCGATTTGGCTTGATCATTGCGCCTCCTCCAATTCCTTGACCTGGTAGTACTGGAATACGGCCATGGGCAGAAGGAGCAGCATCACCATCGCCACCGTGACGGCGGAGGCCATCGGCCAGTCCATGTTGTTGAAGAACTCATCCCACATGACGCGCCCAAGCATCAACGTGTCGGCGCCGCCGAGCAGTTCGGGAATCACGTACTCGCCCACCGCGGGAATAAACACGAGCAGGCTTCCCGCGATGATTCCGTTCCTCGAAAGCGGCAGCGTGATACGCGTGAACACCACCCACGGTTTCGCGCCGAGGTCGTACGCGGCTTCGAGCAGGGTGAGATCCATTTTCACGAGATGCGCGTAGAGCGGCATCACCATGAACGGGAGATACGAGTAGACCATGCCGATATACACGCCCGCATTGCTGTGGTACAGGCGCAATGGCGTATGAATCAGGCCGATCACCATGAGCGCGTGATTGAGCAGGCCGTCGTCCTTCAGAATGCCGATCCATGCGTAGACGCGAATCAGGAACGACGTCCAGAACGGCAGCATCACGGCCATCATCAGCAGATTGCGTGTGGCCGGCGCCGAGCGCGCAATGTAGTAGCTAATGGGGTACCCGATCACGAGGCACAGGAGCGTTGATATCGCCGCCATCTTGAGCGAATTGATGTAGGTCGCGACGTACAGATCGTCCTGCAGGAGCAGCGCGTAGTGTCCGAGTTGCATCGCAAGGTGAACGATGTTGTCGTGCACCTCGACGAGATTCGTGTAGGGCGGAATACCCAGCCTAAGATCGGCGAAGCTGATCTTCAGCACTAGCACGAACGGTAATGCGAAGAACACCGTGAGCCACAGGAACGGGATGCCGATGACCGTCTTGCGTCCTGAAGGAAGGAATCGTGCCGCAACGGGTCCTAACACAGCGACGAGGCCAGCGCGGCGCGAGGTTTCGTTCGCGGCAACGGCGCGGGTGGTGGACGTATTCATTGCGTCACCACCACGCCGCTTGCGGGCGACCATGATAAGAACACCTCGTCGTTCCACGCGGGGGCGTCCTCTTTCATCAGGCTGGCGCTATCGAGATTCGACACCACGGTCTTCCCACCCGGAAGGCGCACGTGGTACAGCGAATAGCTGCCCATGTAGGCGATGTCGGTAACCACGCCGCGCGCCCAGTTGTACTGCGCTTCCGGCTTCGCATGCGAGACGCTCACTCGCTCCGGCCGCACGGAAATACCAACGGCCATGCCGATCGGACCGGTAACGCCGTGACTGATGTACAGGCGACTTTCGAGTTCCTCGCTTTCCACCACGATGTAATCGGGCTCGTCCTCGATCACGGTCCCGTCGAACAGATTTGTCGAACCGATGAACCCTGCACAGAAGCGGCTGTTGGGATACTCGTAGACTTCGCTAGGCGAACCAATCTGCACGATGCGGCCTTCGCTCATCACGGCAAGGCGGCTTGCCATGGTCATCGCCTCCTCCTGGTCATGCGTCACCATCACGCAGGTCACGCCGACTCTGTCGATGATGTTGACTAGCTCAAGTTGGGTCTGCCGGCGGATTTTCTTGTCGAGCGCGGACATCGGCTCGTCGAGCAACAGCAGCTTCGGACGCTTCACGAGCGAGCGGGCCAGCGCCACGCGTTGCTGCTGCCCGCCGGAGAGTTGATGGGGTTTGCGCTGCGCGTACCCGCTCATCTGGACGAGTTCGAGCGCGTCGGCAACGCGCTCGCGAATCTCGTTGCGAGGCGTTCCCTCCTGTTTCAGTCCGAATGCCACGTTCGCCTCGACACTCATATGCGGGAACAATGCATACGACTGAAACATCATGTTGACGGGACGGCGGTAGGGCGGCAGCGAGGCAAGATCCTCGCCGTCGACGAAGATACGTCCGGACGTGGCCGACTCGAGACCGGCCAGCATGCGCAGCAACGTGGACTTGCCGCATCCGGAACTGCCGAGCAGCGCGAACAACTCGTTCCTGGCGATGGTCAGGCTGACGTCATCGACGGCGACGCTGTCGCCGAAGTTTTTCACAACGTTCTCGATACGGACGAACGCATCCCGATTGCCACTGACACTGCCACTGCGCGAAGCGCTGCGCATCTCGCGGGCGCCGATTACAGGCTTTTCCATATGCGGAAATATATAGATTATTTAGTTAAACTATCTTTACTGACTGTACGATTGCCATGCTCTTCGAGGTGGTAGCGGACGCTTGACCTACAGCGCCTGCTCACCTCATGAATGGCCTCGTGTCAGCGCAACCAGATTCGGATTTCAGGCAGGCGCCGCCACGCGAGGCGTGCCTGAAACAGATGTCGAGCGTTGCTCCGCTTTAGCCGCCCGACTTGAGTTGCAGCCACAAGCGGTTCAAGAGGCGCGAGATTTCGGGCGTATGCGCCTTCGCCAATGTCATCTTGCGCAACACGTCATCGGGGAGATAGACGTTGGGGTCTTGCGCGATCGCCGGGTTCACGAGCGCACGCGCGGGTTTGTTCGCGGTCGGATAGTAGATTTCGTTCGTGATCGCGGCGTTCACCTTCGGATCCTGGATATAGTTGATCCACTTCATCGCAGCCTCCGGATGCGGCGCGTCCTTAGGCACGACCATGACGTCGAACCACACCGCGCCGCCTTCCTTCGGGTTCGAGAAGCGGATTTCATACGAGCGCTTCGCATCTATGGTGCGCCGGCGCGCCAGGCCCACATCGCCCGACCAGCCGAGCGCGAGGCACACGTCGTTGTTCGCGAGGTCGTCTGCGTAGGCGGTCGAGTTGAATTGCGTGATATACGGACGGATTTTCTTCAGCGCCTCGTAAGCGGCTTGATAGTCGGCTGGATTCTTGCTGTTTTCGTCGAGGCCCAAGTACTGCATCGCGGCGCCAAACGCATCGTCCGGGGCGTCGAGCATCGACACGCCGCATCCCTTCAGTTTCGATACGTTCGCCGGATCGAACAGCAGCGCCCAACTGTCGAGCGGCGCGTTCTCGCCAAGACGCTTTTTGACCGCCTGGACGTTGTAGCCCAGACCATCCGTACCCCAGGCCCATGGCACACCATACTGGTTGCCCGGATCGCCGTCGGCAACTTTGCTCATCAATGCGGGATCAAGATTCACGAGGTTCGGAATCTTCGACTTGTCGAGCTTCTGATACACACCTGCCTGAATCTGCCTCGCCATGAAGTTCGACGTCGGCACGACGATGTCATAGCCCGAACTGCCGGCAAGCAGCTTGGTCTGCAGGGTGTCGTCGCTGTCGTAGCTGTCGTAGTGCACCTTGATGCCGGTCAGCTTCTCGAAGTTCGGCACGGTGTCCTTCGCGATGTACTCCGACCAGTTGTAGATGTTCAGCTCGGTATCCGCGGCATACGCCGACGGGCTCGCGATAGAAGTCAGGCCGGCGGTAACAGCGAGCGCAGCAATAGCAATGGCATGACGACGAAAACGGGTACGCATGACGAAGTCTCCTGATTAGTGTGTTTCAGCGGTGCCCCATCGCGCGGCCGCTGCCGACAGGCAAAGCTGGTATGAAGCATGGCGCACTCTATCGCTCGAAAAACACGATGTCTGTCCCTGGAACACGGGACACCGGCACTCGTGCCCGGCAATGTCTCTCGTGGGTTCTGTGTAGGCGCGGGGAATTTGTCGTGATAGGCCGGGCGCGCCGCCCGTTCTCATGAACGTGCCCGTGCGGGCCGTCCGTGGCCGCACGAATCAGAACGTGCAGGCAGGCGCGAATGCGGCGGTGCCCGCATCCGCGCAGATCATCCGTGACTAGCGCAGCCGGATGAGCGTCGACTTCAGCTCCGTGTATTTCTCCAGCGCGTGCAGCGACTTGTCACGGCCGTTGCCAGACTGCTTGTAACCGCCGAAGGGGAAGTTCATGTCTCCGCCGCCTTCGCCGTAGCAGTTCACCCAGACGGTGCCCGCACGCAGACGCCTTGCGATCTCATGCGCGGTCGTCACGTCGGCAGACCAGACCGCGGCGGCGAGTCCGTATTGGGTATCGTTGGCGATATGCACCGCCTCGTCGACCGTGTCGAACACGATGACCGATAACACTGGTCCGAAGATCTCCTCGCGCGCGATTTTGGCGTCCGGCTTCACTTCGAACACCGTCGGCTCGATATAAAAGCCGCCCGTTTCCTTCTTGACCTGCGCCCCGCCCGCGGCGAGCCTGCCCTCGCTTCGGCCGGCCTCGATGTACGCCAGGACCTGGTCCATCTGGACCCGGTCGACGATCGCGCCCATCGTCACGGCAGGGTCGAGCGGGTGTCCCGGCGCATAAGAACGTGCTGCCGCGAGCAACTTCTCGATGAACACGTCCTTGATGTCGCGATGGACGAGCAGACGTGAACCGGCCGAGCACACCTCACCCATGTTGAAGAAAATCGCGTCGGCAGCCGCTTTGGCCGCGCCATCGAGATCGGGGCAATCAGCCAGCACGATATTGGGCGACTTGCCGCCCAACTCGAGCCAGACGCGCTTCAGGTTGGATTGCGCAGCGCACTGCATGATGAGCTTGCCGGTTCGCGTCGACCCGGTGAACGCGATACAGTCGACATCGCCGTGCGCCGCCAGCAGCCTGCCCGGCTCGGCACCGCCCGGCACGACATTGAATACCCCCGGCGGCAGTCCCGCTTCATGCGCGAGCTGCGCGACGCGGATCGCCGTGAGCGGTGATTTCTCCGACGGCTTGAGCACGACGCTGTTACCCGCGGCGAGCGCGGGGCCGAACTTCCACGCCGCCATCACCAGCGGAAAATTCCACGGTACGACGGCCGCCACGACGCCCATCGGCTCGCGCGTCACCAGACCGACGAGGTGCTGGTCGGCGGGCACCACTTCGCCACCGACCTTGTCGATCGCTTCCGCATACCACGCCACGCAGTGCGCGGCGGCCGGTATGTCGATCATGGTCGTGTCGCCGATCGGCTTGCCCATGTCGAGTGTCTCCAGCAAGGCGAGTTCGTCGAGATGCTCGTGCATCAAGGCCGCCCAGCGCAGCAGCACAGCTTTACGCTCGCGCGGATTCAAGCCGGCCCACGACCCTTCGTCGAACGCGTGGCGAGCGGCGGCGACGGCCGCGTTGACATCGGCCTCGCCGCAGTCCGCCACCCGCGCGAGTTCACGGCCGTCGATCGGGCTCGCGCACACGAAAGTCTTGCCGTCTCGTGAATGACTGAGTGCGCCGTCGATGAATGCGCGCCCCTCGATTTTGAGGGTAGCGGCCTTGTCCTGCCAGTCAGCGAAGGTCTTTTTGTTCATTAGGATACCTCTATAGAATGACGTGAGCCATCCCACGGTGCTACGCATGCGTGTGGCGCGGCGGGATGGCCGGTGCGGAATCCGTGACAGCGTACTCAGATAAAATTCAGATCAGAAGACGATAAATTATTGACGGAGACAACCTTGCGTTGTCACGTGCGAGGAGTTGGAATATGGCGGACGAGACATGAAAGACCATCACCTGAAAGCCTGGCTTGCCCTAGTGGAAACGGGCAGTATCCGCGGCGCGGCGCGCCATCTGCATCTGAGCCAGGCCGCGGTCACTAAGGCCGTGCGGGAACTCGAACAGGATCTCGATGCATCGCTGATCATGCGCAGTTCGCGCGGCGTGACGCTGACTGAGTGCGGCCATCAACTCACGGTGCGTGCGCGCCTCGCCCACGCTCAACTAGCGCTGGCACGTCAGGACATCCAGCAGATTTTGGGCGGCAAGCGCAGCCGCGTATCGGCAGCGGTCACGCCAATGGTGTTCCTGGGGGTACTGCCCGGCGTCATCGAACGCTTCGGTAAAAGCATGCCCCTCGCGGAGCTCACCTTCGAGGAAGGCCTGATGCCCCACGTACTCCACGCACTGCGCGATGGGACAATCGATTTCGCGGTTGCCGCACCCGCAGAAGAGGAGGTCAGCGGTGAGTTCGATTTCGAACCGCTACAGACACTCGAAACGATCGTGGCATGCCGGCGGGGCCATCCACTGGAAAAGGCCACCGAATGGCGGCAGTTGCTCGACTGCAAATGGGTCATGAATCTTTCGCCTGGCAGTCAGCACAGCAACCTGCTCGACTATCTGCGCCGAACGCGGCAGTCGCTCCCTACGCACATCATCCGCACAAATACGTTCGGCGTGAGTTGGAGTCTGATGACGCGCACTGACGCGCTGCTCGTGTGTCCGGCCGGGATGCTCGACGCGGCGCCGTATGGGCAACAGGCGAGCCGCGTGCCGCTACTGATGGCGTTGCCGCCGCTTAAGCTCGGCATTCTGAAGCTACGCGATGCGCCGCTTTCACTGGCGGCGGAAAAGCTCGCCGAACTGTTCAGGCAGGAAATCTCGTCGAACAAGCACGGGGTCGCCCCAACTTACGGGAAACGCACAAAGGCGACACCGCGACCACAAGCGTCGTCTATCTGAGATCGTCGGCACTGACACGCATAGACGTCATCCACCCCGCGTCCCTGAACCCGCTGCCGCTCAGGCGTCGGCAGCAGGCCCATTCGACCAGCCGCCGCCCAGCGCCCGGTACAGCGCGATCGCATTCGTCAAACGCAACTGCTTCAGCCGGATCAACTCCTGCCCCGATTCGAACAGGCTGCGCTGTGCGTCGAGCAGTTCGAGATAGGTCGCGACGCCTCTGCTGTAACGGCGTTCCGCGAGACGCATGCGTTCGCTATCCGCCGCATACACGGCCTGCTGGGCGTCGAGTTGGACATCGATCTGATCACGCGCCGCCAACGCATCGGACACCTCACGGAATGCAGTCTGAATGGACTTCTCGTAGTCGGCGACCGCGATGTTCTTACGCACGGTCGCCAGATCGAGATTCGCGCGATTACGTCCGCCGCTGAAGATCGGCAACGTCAGCTGCGGCGCAAACGACCACACGCCGCTGCCCCCCGCGAAGAGGCGCGAGAAGCTGTCGCTGACCGAGCCGACTTCGGTGGTGAGGCGCAGGCTCGGAAAGAACGCCGCGCGCGCCGCGCCGATGTTCGCGTTGGTGGCTTTCAGATGCGCTTCGGCCTGACGGATATCGGGCCGTCGCGTCAGCAGATCCGACGAGAGACCGGCGGCCACGGGCGTCATCGTCAGATCGTCGAGCACGGGCGTCGTGCGTGGCAAATCCACCGTGAAGTCGCCCAGCAGCAACTGCAATGCGCTTGCAGCCTGGGTGCGTTCGCGCGTCAGCGCGGCCTGTGACGCACGCGCCGATTGGACCAGCATTTCGGCCGTGCGCAATTCGATGGCGGTGCTCATGCCCGCGCCGTAACGGCGCTTCGTGAGTGCATAGATGCCCTCGCGCGCTTCAAGCGTGCGTTGCGCCAGTTGCTCCTGATCGTACAGTGCTCGCTCAGTGACATAGGCCGATGCGACCTCCGCAATCAGGCTGATCTGCGCGGCGCGCTGCGCGTCCTCGCTCGCGAAATATTCCGCCAGCGCAGCGTCCGACAGGCTCTTCACCCGGCCGAAAAGATCCAGCTCGAACGACGTAACGCCGAGCGCCGCCCGATACTGGCTCGCGACCACGTTTTCTCCGAGCATTGGATCGATCGTGCGGCCACGGTTGTAGCTCGCGGTACCGTCGACGGAAGGCAGCCGCTCGGCGAACTGGATGCCGTATAGCGCACGCGCTTCCTGCACGCGCAGCGTCGCCGCCCGCAGATCGCGGTTGTTCGCGAGCGAGACTTCGATCAGACGGCCCAGCACCGGATCGGTGAAATAGCCGCGCCAGTCATCGAGATTCGTTACGCCTGCGTTGCTTTGCGTCGCGGTGTTGCTCGGGTACGCGGCGGGCACGGGCGCCTGCGGCCGCTGATAGACCGGTGCCATCGAGCAGCCCGCGAGCGCCACGGCCAGCGCGGTCAATGCGAGACCCTGCGTCAAAACGCGATTCATCACTTCATCTCCAGCGGGTTCGTTGCGGACAGGCTCCGCCGCCGGCGCTTGCCGACGTTGAACACCCGCCCGACGACCACGAAAAACAGCGGCACCATGAAAATGGCAAGCACGGTCGCGCTGATGACGCCACCGAGCACACCGGTGCCGATCGCCACCTGCGCACCGGAGGCCGCACCCGACGCGAACGCGAGCGGCAGCACACCAACGCCGAACGCTAGCGATGTCATCACGATCGGCCGCAAGCGCAAGCGCGCAGCCACGAGCGTCGCGTCGACGAGTGTCATGCCGGCGCCGTACAGATCCTTCGCCACCTCGACGATCAGGATCGCGTTCTTCGCCGACAGGCCGATCGTCGCAATCAAACCGACCTTGAAATAGATATCGTTCGGCATGCCGCGCAGCGTCACGCCCAGCACGGCGCCGATCACGCCGAGCGGCACGACGAGAATGACCGCGAGCGGAATCGACCAGCTTTCATACAGTGCAGCGAGCGCGAGGAACACGATCAACACCGACAGTGCGAACAGTGCCGGCGCCTGCGAACCCGACAGCCGCTCTTCAAACGATTGCCCCGACCAGTCGAAGCCAATCCCCGCAGGCAGCTTGCTCGCGAGCGCTTCCATCACCTGCATCGCCTCGCCGCTGCTATGCCCTGCCGCGGCCGATCCGTTCAAGGTGAACGACGGATAGCCGTTGTAACGCGTGAGCTGCGGCGGACCTGCGCGCCATTGCAGCGTGACGAACGCCGACAGCGGCACCATCTCGCCCGCCGCATTGCGCACGCGCAGCTTGCGCACGTCGTTGATGTCGACGCGATCCCGGCCGTCCGCCTGCACGATCACGCGCCGCACCTGGCTGCCGTGCATGAAGTCACCGATGTAGTCGGAGCCGAACATGACGGCGAGCGTCGTATTGATCTCGTCCATCGTCACGCCCATTGCCGCAGCCTTGTTGCGGTCGATGTCGAGATGAATCTGCGGCGCGTCATGCTCGCCGGCGAACATCAGGTCGGTGATCGCGGGCTGTTTGGCGCCTTCGGCCAGCAGCCGGTCGCGCGCCGCCACCAGCGCCGCATAGCCAACGCCGCCGCGATCCTGCAGACGGAAGTCGAAGCCGCTCGACGAGCCGAGATCCGGCAGCGCCGGCGAATTCATCGCAAACACCGTGACATTCGGCGTGCCGGCAAAGCGCTCGTTCACGCGTTCCACGATCGCCTGCACATGAGCCTCGACGTCTTTGCGTTCCTTCCAGTTCTTTAGCGTCGCGAAGATCATGCCGCTGCTCGGACCGCTGCCGTACAGACTGAACCCGCCGACTGCATACGAATAGGCGACCGGTTCCTTGTCGAGCAGATAGCGCTCCACTTCCTTGATGCTCTGGATCGTCTCGTTCATCGGCGTGCCCTGCGGGCGCATCACCATGATCATGAAGTTGCCCTGGTCTTCGTCGGGCAAGAATGCCGTCGGCAGGCGCAGGAACAGCACGGCCACCGCCGCGCCGATCGCCGCGTACAGCACGACCCAGCGCACCGGCTTCTTCAGGATCTTCGCGACCGTGGCGTGATAGCGGCTCGTTGCGCGCGCGAACACCCGGTTGAACCAGCCGAAGAAGCCGGTCTTCTCGTGGTGATCGCCGGCAATCGGCTTGAGCAGCGTTGCGCACAGCGCGGGTGTCAGCGACAGCGCGAGAAACGCGGAGAAGCCGATCGACACCGCCAGCGACAACGCAAATTGCCGATAGATGTTACCCACCGCGCCGCTGAAAAACGCCATCGGCACGAACACGGAAATCAGCACCACCGTGATGCCGATGATGGCGCCGCTGATCTGGCGCATTGCCTTTACGGTCGCGTCGTAGGGCGAGAGCCCCTCCTCGGCCATGATCCGCTCGACATTCTCGACTACGACGATCGCATCGTCGACAAGAATGCCGATGGCAAGCACCATGCCGAACATCGTCAGCACGTTGATCGAGAAGCCGAGGCTGAGCATCACGGCGAACGTGCCGAGCAAAGCGATCGGCACGACCAGCGTCGGAATCAGCGTCGCGCGGATGTTCTGCATGAACAGATACATCACGAGGAACACGAGGACGCCCGCCTCGATCAGCGTGCTCACCACCTTCTGGATTGAGATCTGCACGAACGACGCCGTCTCGTACGGAATCTGATAGCTCACGCCAGACGGAAAATACTTCGCCAGCTGATCCATCGTCGCGCGCACGCGCTTGACGGTCGCGACCGCGTTCGAGCCCGGCGCCATCTTGATCGCCATGCCGGTCGCAGTCTTGCCGTTGACGCGCGACGTGAACGAATAGTCGCTGCCGCCGAACTCCACGCGCGCCACGTCGCGCAGATACAGCGACGAGCCGTCGGGACGCGTGCGCAACGCGATGCCGCCGAATTCCTCGGGCGTGCGCAGTTGTCCGTCCGCCAGCACGGTCGCGCTGATCGGCGCCGAGTTTGGGACCGCCTGGTTGCCGATATCGCCGACCGTCACGCGTGCGTTGTGGCTGCGGATCGCCGTCACCAGATCGGTTGCGGTGAGGTTGAGCGACGTCATCCGGGTCGGGTCGGGCCAGATGCGCAGCGCGTACTCCGCGCCCCAGAACTGCACCTTGCCGACACCCTCCACACGCCGCAGCGCCTGCACGACATTCGCCGACGCGAGTTCGCCGAGCTGTACTTCGCTCATCCGGCCGTCGTCAGACGTGAGCGTCACGACGAGCTGAATATTGTCCGCCGCTTTCTCGACGGAAACGCCGTCGCGCCGCACCGGCTCGGGCAAACGCGCCTCGACTGTCTTCAGGCGGTTCTGCACTTCAACGGCGGCCAGGTCCGGGTTGACGCCCTGCTTGAACGTGAGCGTGATCGACGCCGACCCCGCACTGCTGGTCGCCGACGTGTACATCAGGCCAGGTGCGCCGTTCATCTCGCGTTCGATCACCGCGGTCACCGATTCCTCGACGACCTGCGCGGACGCGCCCGGATAGTTCGCCCAGATGTTGATGACGGGCGGCGCAATATCCGGGTACTGCGCAACGGGCAGCGCGCGGATCGCGAAGATGCCCGCGAGCATGATGAGCAACGAGATCACCCACGCGAACACGGGGCGATCGATAAAGAAACGAGCCATTGCGGCCTCTGATCAGTTAGGTTGGACCGCGGCGGCGCGTGCTGACGGCGCCGCGCGGTTCATCGACGCGCTTTGCACGTCTGCTACATGCGTGACCACGTGCGTGATTCACGCTTGCTACGTGCTAGCCGCGGTCTTCGCATCGGTCTGCGGTTCAATCGCGCGTTCGCGCGGTTTGACGACGGCGCCAGGCTCCAGGATCGCAGCGTTTTCGACCACGACGCGCTCCCCGCCTTTGAGGCCGCCCGTCACGAGCCAGTTGCGCCCTTTGAGCTCGTTGACCTGGACGGGCACCACCGCAATCTTGCCCGCCGCATCGACGATCTTGACCGACGCCTCATCGGCGGTACGGCTCACGGCATCGCGCGGCACGGCGATCGCAGCGGTATCGATGGCGCGATCCAGCGTGATCCGCACATACGCACCCGGCAACAGCTCGCGCCGCGGATTGGGAAACAGCGCGCGCATCGCAACGGTATCCGTGCCAGGGTCGACGGCCAGATCGGTAAAGAGCAGCGTTCCCGGCTGGGTATAGTCGCTGCCGTCAGGCAGCGTCAGGCGCACCTTGACGTCCTTCTGCGCGACACCCTTCACGCGGCCCGTATCGATTGCGCGGCGCAGCGCGGCGACATCGGCGGCCGGTTGCGAGAAGTTCACGTAGATCGGATCGATCTGCTCGACCCTCGTCAACGGCGTGGCCGAATCCTGGCCCACCAGTGCGCCTTCGGTCACCAACGCACGCCGGGCGCGGCCGTCGATCGGCGCCGTGACAGTGGCGTAGCTCAACTGGAGCCGGGCACGCTCGAGCTCCGCCCGCGCGGATGCGACTTCGGCCTTCGCCTGACGCTCCTCGGTCAGGGCCTCGGTGTGATCGCGTTCGCTGACGGCGTGGTCCGTTACGAGATCGTCATAGCGCTTGCGCTTGTCGGTCGCGCCGAGCGCATTGGCTTCGGCGCGCGCGAGCGAACCGGCGGCCACGTCGCGCGCGGCCTTTAGCGGCGCAGGATCGATACGGAATAGCGGTGCGTTCTTGCGCACCTCCTGCCCTTCTTCATAGAGGCGCGCCGTCACGATGCCGGCGACACGCGCCCGCACTTCCGCCTGCCGGTATGCTTCGAGGCGGCCCGGCAGTTCGACCGTCAACGGCGCCGCCGACGGGCGGACCGTGACAACCGCGACTTCCTGCGGTTGTGCCGCCGCTTCGCCTGCCTCGGATCGCCCCTTGCCGCATCCGGCGAGCAGCGAAACGAGCGCGAGAGCCAACAGGATGGAGCGCGTGGTCTTCATGTGAATCCTTTCTGTCGTCGCGGATACGCCGGGGGTTGCCATCGCCTCGTCCAGCGGTCCGCTTAAGGCGATCGATTATAATCAGTCATGTCTGATTAAATAAAGTACCGAGATGGCCAACTGTCGCATTCAGACGACAGCTAATTGAAAGGGAGGGATTAATGGCCCGCAAGACGAAAGTGGAATCGCAGAACACGCGCAACGGCATCCTCGATGCTGCCGAGTTGGTGTTTCTGGAAAAAGGTGTCGCGCAAACCGCAATGGCCGACATTGCGGATGCCGCGGGTATTTCGCGCGGCGCAGTCTATGGTCACTACAAGAACAAGATCGACGTGTGCCTCGCCATGTGCGATCGGGCGTTCGCGCGTGCCGCTGAGGGTTTCGAACTGGTCGAGGATGGGCCTGTGCTCGAAACGCTTCGCCAGGCGGCGCTGCACTATCTGCGGCAATGTGTGGAGTCAGGTTCGGTGCAGCGGGTGCTCGAGATCCTGTACATGAAGTGCGAGCAGAGCGAGGAAAATGCGCCGCTGCTGCGCCGACGCACGCTCTATGACAAGCAGACGCTACGTATTACGACCGCGCTGCTGCGGCGCGCGGTGGCCAGCGGTGAACTGCCGGCCACACTCGACCTGCACCTTGCAAGCGTCTATTTCCAGTCGCTGCTGGAAGGCATTTTCGGCTCGATGGTGTGGACCGACCGGTTGCACGGCGCACGCTGGGAAGACGTCGACGCGCTGCTGCTCGCCGGCATCGATACCCTGCACTATTCGACTCGGTTGAGCCGGAAAAGTGTGCCTGACGTCGCATCCTGATTGCCCGTTGTTAGTCTTTGCCCTCAAGCGATGATGCGAAGGTGCCGCAGCGATCGTTCTATTGTGCGAGGGCCGAAGTCTCCAGCGAGTCCGCCCCGAATGCCGCCGAGGCGTCCTTCAAACAATCGATAAAGTGCAGTGCCGCAGGCGTAAGACGTGCATCTCGCCGCGCGATGATCGCGACGGTTAGCTGCGGCAACGGTTCCTGCAGCGTCAGTGCCTTGATGCCGTGCCGCTTGAATTCGATGTCGACAAGCGGCTTGGCGAACACGCTCAGAACATTGGTGTGAGCGACGAGTCCGAGTGCCACCGAGAAAGAAGGACATCGAACGATGCGTTTAGGTCTCGCCATGCCATTCGGCTGAAAAATCGAACGAGTCAGATCATCGCCACCCGCGCCATACAACGGCATGCACCACTGTTCATCGTGGATCTCTCGCAGCGAGCGGGCACGGACCCGCGGGTGCCGGTTCCTGGCACCGACCACGAAGACCGAACGGAAGAGTGGAATGAATGTGAACTCACCGTCGGCTTCTTCTGGTGCTTCCAGCAGATGGGTGACGATGAAATCGAGCGTACCGTCACGCAGCCTGGCAAAGCCGAACGTATGGCTTCCCTCGCTGAAATTGACCGTGGCTTCGGGCAGGTTACGCGTAAAAGCGTCAAAAGCAGCCGGCAGAATCGTGAATGCGACGGTGGGGCTAACGGAGATCGATACTGATCCGGTCGT
The DNA here is from genome assembly GCF_905220705.1 of Paraburkholderia domus. Classification (GTDB taxonomy): domain Bacteria; phylum Pseudomonadota; class Gammaproteobacteria; order Burkholderiales; family Burkholderiaceae; genus Paraburkholderia; species Paraburkholderia domus. The sequence goes on along the minus strand of NZ_CAJNAT010000047.1, from coordinate 1,298 downwards.
GCCGTGCTTGATCTGCTCAATCTCGTCGCGCGTGCGGCGCATCTCTTTCACCAGCAACCGGGCGCGGACTTCGAATGCCTTGCCGTACTCCGTGAGTTCAATGCCCTTCACGCTTCGCGTGATCAGTGGAACACCGAAATCGAGTTCGAGTTCGCGTACGACTCTGGTGACTGCCGGCTGCGTCAAACCCAGTGCGCGCGCCGCACCACGAATCGTCGTATGTTGGGTCACCGCGAGAAACGCGTTGAGTTGGTTAAGTTTCATGGCTGCGGGAGATGACAACAAAACGTTATCGAGGTGAAATATTTTTTGTCTTTTGTTAATCAATCCCAGTATATACGCTTACCTCCAGAGCCATTCGCAGCGGCATGGATCCGCACAGTCCATTCAGGTTCTCACGAAACCGCTTCCGCCCGGTTCTCGACCAAAGCTGTCTAGCGGGCGCAATCAACTTTTTCAAACTTAGGGAAGTGACCAGCATGATCAGCGTGAATCAGGACAGGCTCTGGCGTTCGTTGATGGACATGGCGAGGATCGGCGCGACGGCTAAAGGTGGCAACTGCCGCCTGGCGCTGACAGACGAGGAGGTACAGGGCCGGCGCCTATTTATGCAATGGTGTGAAGAAGCCGGATGCGAGCTTCGCATCGATCCAATCGGCAATATTTTCGCGCGCAGGGACGGCACCCAGAAAGACGCCCCGGCCGTGATGTGTGGAAGTCATCTTGACACGCAACCTGCGGGTGGTCGCTTTGACGGGGTATACGGGGTATTGGCGGGCCTCGAAGTGATCCGGACTTTGAACGACCTTGACGTCAGTACCCGGTATCCCATCGAAGTCGTTGCCTGGACCAACGAAGAGGGCTCGCGCTTCACACCGGGCATGATGGGCTCCGCTGTGTACAGCGGGAAACTCGATATTGACGTTGCGCGCGCACGCCCCTGCATGCAAACCGGCGTACGCCTGGGTGACGAGTTGCAACGTACCGGATTCGCCGGCACTGCGACTTATGCGCAGGTGCCGAAAGCCTATTTCGAGGCGCATATTGAGCAAGGACCGATACTGGAAAATGCCAATCTTCCGATTGGCGTGGTAACCGGTGCCCAGGGCATCTACGAGTTGGAAGTGACGATTGTGGGATTCGAGTCCCACGCCGGCACGACGCCTATGAATTTGCGCAAGGATGCATTGGAAGCATTCCAATCCCGCGTCGGGCTCGGCGTTGGCGGAGAAACGGAGATGCGGTATACCGGTGAACGGCAGCGCCGCAATGACCGACACGGCAATGGTGCATGCCTG
>NZ_CAJNAT010000046.1 GCF_905220705.1 Paraburkholderia domus | reverse complement strand
TGGTGGTGGTGGTGGTGGTGGTGGTGGTGGTGGTGGTGGTGGTGGTGGTGGTGGTGGTGGTGGTGGTGGTGGTGGTGGTGGTGGTGGTGGTGGTGGTGGTGGTGGTGGTGGTGGCGAATTACGGTACTGAAAAAACGGGAGAGCCCAAAGGTAGCGAGAGGTTTTAAGAAGTACCCTTCGGCGCGCGCAGCGCCGCCGGAAGTATGACGACTTTGTCACCAGGGCTGAATGTGCGAGAACACGGATTCCAGATGCACCACTACCGTGACTGCGCGAGGGACCCGCTTAAGAATTAGCGGGTCGAGCCGCTTTCTTTGCTTATCTTTCTTTGCGGCGGCAAAGAAAGTAAGTGCCGCCCCGCACAGGGGCAACGCTAATAGACCACTAACAAAACAAGGAAAGGCCAAGATTGACCCAAGGCTCGCGCTTCACACCGCGACCTACCTGGCCCAAAAAACAAACCCCACGCTCCGAGAAACGTGGGGTCGGTCAGCCATCTGAAGGCAGTACATTCACCACCTCATCACTCGAACACGTGCCGCAGCGGCGGCGGCTCCCCACTGTCGCGCACCTTGATCTCCACCACCTTCCTCGCAACACTCGACGGCCTCACATCCGCCGCGTCGACGTAAAACTGCGAGTACCAGTCGCGCATCTGATAGAGCGGCCCATCGCCCTCGCACAAAAGCGGATTGTCGATTCGCGTCTTGCTGTCCCAGATCGCCACGTCTTCATAAAATGCAGCCTGCGCCTGCTTCGAATACGCACGCGCAATCTCCATGTTCTGCTCTTCCGACAATCCAGGCACCTTCTTCACCATCACGCCGTAACGCAACTCGAAACTGTTCATGTCGGTCGGCACATGGCAGTTCAACAGAATCGAATGAATCGGGTGGCCGCCGCTCTGCCCCGTCATCTCGGTGATGTGATACGCGGGCCCAAAGTAAGTGGACAGCGCGATCAGTTCGTCGTCGCCCAGCCGCTCGCTGCGACCAACCAGCAACTGTGTGGCCTTGTGTCCTTCAAACAGATTCGCGAAGTAGTCGATCGGCGCGCCATGCACAGTCCCAAAGTGCGCCATGTCCGAGATGTTGTCGACCAACTCGCGGCAGTTGGTGTCGATCTTCATCAGGTCGACCACCCAATCCGACCATTCGTCGGAGAAACATGCATCGATACGGGGAATGGTCACTTCTTCGGACGGCGGATTGCCCTCCGGATCGTGCCAGATGAACAGCAACTGGTTCTGTTCGCAGGTATGCCATGTGCCAATCTTGGCCTTCGGCGGAATCCGCTTGCAGTACGGAATCGACTGGCAGTTGCCCTCGCCGTCCCATTGCCAGCCGTGAAACGGACACACCAGCGTGTCGCCGTCCACGCGGCCGGTGCTCAGATCGCCGCCCATGTGCGGGCAAAAACCATCGACCACATTCACACGCCCTTGCGAATCCATGAACGCGGCAAGACGTTGACCGAAAATGTTCAGCGTGTGCGGCTTGCCGTCCTTGTATTCGCTCGCGGGACCCAGGCAATGCCAGCCGCGTGCATAACGCTGCTCCAGCGGCTGCGATTCAATTTTGTACGGACGTGCGGACATCTCTTATCTCCTCCAATGGAAAAGGCGGCGCTTCGGACTAGCCGCCGTCATCAATGTTCTTTCGAGGCGCGCAGACCTTCGCGCTCAAGCCTGACGATAGACGTGGCGCGGATCGCCTTCATCGTCCCGACGGACTAGGGACTTCAGCTACCCCTCACCTGCCCCTCAGCTATCCCTCACCTACCCATTAGCGCCCCGGATTGCCATGTTCGAGCGTGGCCTGTTCGACTGCGCCGGGAGCCGATGCAGCACCGCGCACGGGCGCACCCGGTGCTTTCGGCACGGTCGCGTTCAACGCGACATCTCGAGCGCCGGCACGCCGCTCCGCCCGCTCGACGCCAAGCCACGCCGCCAGCGCCGGCAACAGAAACACCGCGCCGAACAGGTTGACGAGAAACATGAAGGCAAGGAGCACGCCCATATCCACCTGGAACTTGAGCGCGGAAAACGCCCATGTCCCCACGCCGATAAACATCGTCACTGCAGTAAACAAGGCCGCGGTGCCGCGTTGGCGCATCGCCGCCGCGAACGCATCGGGCAATGTGGCGCCCCCGCGCACCTCATGCTGCATCCGTTCGTACAGGTAGATGCCGTAATCGACACCCACCCCCACCCCCAGCGTAATCACCGGCAACGTGGCGACCTTCAGGCCGATACCGAGCCACGCCATCACCGCATTGCACAAAATCGACACCACGGCCAGCGGCACGACGATGCACAACACCGCGCGCCACGACCGGAAGGTCACGAAGCAGAGCAACGCAATCGCGCCAAAAATCGACAGCAGCATTGCCACCTCGGCGTCGCCCACCGCTTCGTTAGTCGCCGCCATCACGCCGACGTTGCCGCCCGCGAGCCGGAAGGCAATATTCGGCGTGTGATCTTCCGCCGCCAGCCGTTTGATCTCGTCGACGATATGGGCGATCGTTTTGCCCTCGTGATCGGTGGTGTAGATCAACACCTGAATCGCCTGGCAGTTCTCGGTGTTCATGCCGTTGTCCGGATCGAATGCGCTCGCGCCCTGCGTGAGACCATCGCTCGAACGCGGCAGCGCGCCCCAGCGCGGATTGCCTTCGTTAAAGGCGGCAATCGAAATCTTCGCGAGCGACGGCACACTCACCACCGACTGCACGCCCGCCACCCCGCGCATCTCCATCTCGAAGCGCTCGATCGCGCTCATCACCGGATAGTGCAGACAGGCGTCGTCGAAACCGGTCGTCTCGACGATCACAGCGAGCGCGTCGACGCCAATGTTGTACTGGCTCGTGATCCGCGCGTTGTCGAGGTTGTAGCGCGAGGTGCTGCGCAACTCGGGCGCGCCTGCGCCGATATCGCCGATCTGCAGATTGCGCGACTCTTTCGCGCCGAACGCCAGCAACAGCAGTGCGATCACAAACACACCGAGTGCCGGTGCGGGGCGTGCGAACATCGCGAAGCGCGTCCACAGGCGGCTGCCGCCTTGCGCCGCACGGCCTTGTGCACGCGCCAGGGTGCCGGCCTCCAGTCGCGTGTACGACAACAGGATCGGCAGAAACACCTTGTTGGTAACGATCATGAGCAACACACCGAGGCACGCTGTGACACCCAGTTCACGCACGATCTCGATCTGGATACGCATGATCACCATGAAACCGAGCGCATTCGTCAGCAACGCAACGGTGCCCGGCACGAACAGCTTGCGAAACGCGTCGCGTGCTGCATCGGTCGAGGACATGCCGGTGACCAGCGCCTGCTTCCACGCATTCGTCATCTGCACGGCGTGCGAGACGCCGATCGAGAAAATCAGGAATGGCACGAGGATCGACATCGGATCGATGCCGAGGCCGAGGATCGGCAACGCGCCGAGCAGCCACACCACCGGCAGCAACGCGACGAACAGCGCAAGCACCGTGGTCTTTGCCGAGCGCGTATAGGCAAACAGCAGCGCAGCCGTAATCAGAAACGCGAGCGCGAAAAAGCCGATCACGCCGCTGATCCCTGCCTCTACATCTCCCACCAGTTTCGCAAAGCCGATGATATCGACCTCGACATCCTGGTTCGAATAGCGTGCGCGGATCTGCTCGAGCTGCCGCGCCACCGCGCCGTAATCCAGATGCTTGCCGGTGACGGGATCGGTCTCGCGTAACTCCGCGCGGATCAGTGCGGAATGCAGGTCGTTGCCGACCAGCCTGCCGATCTGTCCGGAACGCGCGACATTGCGGCGTACTTTGGCGAGGTCATCGGGATTCGCGCTGCTGAACTGGCCGGGCACGACCACGTCGCCGCGAAAGCCCGCTTCGGTGACCTCCGTATAACGCACGTTTGGCGTGAACAGCGAGAACACACGCGAGCGATTTATGCCGGGGATGAAGAACACGTCATCGGTCGCGTGACGCAGGTCGTCCATGAACGCCTGGTTGTAGATGTCGCCGTGGCCCTTCCACCTCAGACTCACGAGGATCGTATTCGCCCCCGGAAAGGCGCTCGCATAGCGGTTGAACACCTGCATATACGGGTGCTGCATCGGGATCATCTTGTTGAACCCGGGATCGAGCCGCAAGCGCGTCGCGGAACAACCCAGCGCGACGGTCACCGCGAGGCACAGCGTCAACAGGATGCGCCGGTGCCGCATGATGGCGTCGGCGCAACGCTCGACAAAACGGGACAGGCGGGACGAAGAAGGACGGGACGATGCGTTCATGATGCGTCTCACGGCAGGACAACGGGAAGCGCGGCGGGCGTGGCGAATCTGTGGCCGGCGAGCGCGCTAGGGAGTTTCGGCGAACGGAGCCGCGAGTTCAGGAAGGTGACGCGCTCGGCGGCACAAGCGGCGGCACAAGCGGCGATCGGACAGCAGGCAATACCGGCAACAATGCGATGCCCGCTTCTCCACCCAGCGCCAGCTCGCCATGCCCGGCGTCGACCACGGCCGCGACGCTCTGCACGCCACCCACCTTGCGTACCGCGAAGCTCTGTCCGTTATCGCGCGAGGTGACAATCGCGCCGCCCTGGCCGACCAGCACCAGCTCGCCGTCGGCGAGTTGCACCGCGCCGAAGTACGAGGTGCCGATGTGGCTATCGATATGTGTCCACGTGTCGCCCTGGTCGGTGCTGCGCAGCACATTGCCGCGCATACCGTACGCGAGCCAGTCGCCGTCAGCCAGCTTCAGCACGCCGAACAGCGAACCCTGATAGGGCACGGGCCGCTTCTCCCAGCTCGCGCCGTTGTCGGTTGAGCGCAGCAGCGTGCCGGTTTCGCCGGCAATCATCAGACGGCCGCTCGAATCGCCGGCAATCGCATTCAGATGGCGGTCGTCGGCGGGCGTTTTCTGTTGGGACCAGGTGGCGCCGGCGTCGTGCGAGACGAATAGCTGGCCGAAGCTGCCGCTGACGAATACCAATCCGTCGGCGTTGCCCCACACCGATAGCAGCGGGTCCGAATGCTTGCGATCGAAGCGCACTTCGCTCCAGTGCGCGCCGCCATCGACGGTACGCACGATCCAGCCGTCATGCCCCACCGCGATACCGATACGCGGCGAGATGAAGAACACCTGGGTGAGTGCCGATGCCTCGTCGGACGCCATCGCGGCTCGCCGCCAGGATGCGCCCGCATCGTCGCTGAGGAGGATCACGCCGCGCTCGCCCACCGCGACGAGCCGCGTGCCCGCCTTAGCCAGCCCGTTGATCTGCAGGCGATCGGCCTGAATGGTGGTCGCCGCAAAGGCCGGCACCGGGCGAGGCGAAAATGCAAACAGCGCCGCGCCCAGCACAGCCGCCGAGAGCAGCAAACCAGGTATTGTCGATTTCATTTTTTGTCTCCTGTCGATCGGAGTTCGCGCTTTAGCGCGCTACTCCGATCCCATGCAAAGCTCGCTACTCCGATCCCATGCAAAGCTCCAACCGCGGTCTACGCCGCTGTTTCGAAGAGTGCCGCGGCGCCCATGCCGCCGCCGACGCACATCGTCACGACGACGTAGCGCACGCCGCGCCGCCGCGCTTCGAGCAAACCGTGCATCGTCATGCGGGTGCCGGACATGCCGAACGGATGACCGACCGAGATTGCGCCGCCGTTCACGTTCAGACGATCGGACGGAATATGCAGTTGATCGCGGCAGTAGATGACCTGGCAGGCGAACGCCTCGTTCATCTCCCACAGGCCGATGTCGTTCACCGTCAGCCGATGACGCGCCAGCAGTTTCGGCACCGCGAGCGCCGGACCGATGCCCATTTCGTCCGCCTCGCAGCCCGCCACCGCCATGCCGCGATAGATGCCGAGCGGCTTCAACCCGCGTTGCTTCGCTTCGGCCGCGCTCATCACGACGACCGCCGCCGCGCCATCGGACAGTTGCGACGCATTGCCGGCCGTGATGAACTCGCCCTGCGCGACCGCTTCGCCGCCGCTCCAGACCGGCTTCAGCGCCGCCAGACTTGCCGCGCTGGTATCCGCGCGATTGCATTCGTCGCGCGTGGCTCGCACGCTTTCGTGGCCGGTCGGCTTGCCTTCCTTATCGAACAGCGCGCGTTGCGCATCGAACGGCACGATCTCTTCGTCGAAGCGACCTGCCGCCTGCGCCGCGGCCGTGCGCTGCTGGCTCGTCAGCGCGTATTCGTCCTGCGCCTCACGCGCGATGCCGTAACGGCGCGAGACGATCTCCGCCGTTTCGATCATCGCCATGTATGCGGCCGGCTGATGCGCGAGCACTGCGTCCGAGCGCGCCCGGTACGCATTCTTGTGCTTGTTCTGCGTCAGCGTGATTGACTCGACGCCACCCGCCACCACGATCCGCGCGTCGCCGCACAGAATGTTTTGCGCGGCCGTCGCGATCGTCATCAAGCCCGACGAGCACATCCGGTCCATCGCCATGCCCGCCACCGAAGCCGGCAAACCCGCCGCCGCCGAGAGCCGGCCGATGTTGTAGCCCTGGGTACCCTGCTGCGCGGCGCAGCCCATCAGCACGTCGTCGATATCGGCGGGGTCAAGTTGCGCGCGCTCGACCGCGGCTCGCACCACGTGGCCGCCGAGTGCGGGCGCTTCGGTGTCGTTGAACACGCCGCGATACGCTTTGCCGATCGGTGTGCGTGCAACCGAGACGATGACCGCTTCGTTCATGAACTATTCCTCTACGGGTTCTACAGGTTTCTTCGGGTTTCTACAGGTAGTAGCGACTGATGGTATCGGCCACACAACCGGGCTTGGTCTCGCCTTCAATTTCCACGGTCACACGAATCCAGGCCTGCACGCCGCCCTCGATCGCTTCGGCGCGCAACAACTCGCCGACGCCACGGATGCGTGCGCCGGCTCGCACCGGCGCCGGGAAGCGGATCTTGTCGCAACCGTAATTGACGCCAAGCCGCGCGCCGTCAATGCGCACAATCTGCGGCAGAAAGAAATTGACGAGCGAAAGCGTCAGGAAGCCATGGGCGATACACCCGCCGAACGGCCCTTGTTGCGCGCGTTCGGCATCGACATGAACCCATTGATGATCGAGCGTGGCGTCGGCGAACAGCGCGATGCGCGCCTGCTCGACCTGCATCCACGCACTTTCACCGAGCCGTTCGCCGACCGCCGCGACCAGTTCGTCGGGATGAGCGAACACGCGAGCGGGCTGCGGGTTGCCGCACACTTCAGCCAGCGCTTCAGCCCGCGTTTCAGTCATGAGGCTATCCATCACGCGTGCTGACTGCTGACCGACAGCACTTCGCCGGTCATATACGACGCGTAGTCGCTTGCCAGAAAGACCATCACGTTCGCTACCTCCCACACTTCGGCGGCGCGTCCGAATGCTTCACGCGACGCCAGTTGATCGAGCAGATCGGCCGAAGCCGACTTCTTCAGAAAATCGTGCAGCGCAATACTTGGCGCCACGGCATTGATGCGTACGCCATACGGCGCGGCTTCGAGCGCGGCGCAACGCGTGAGCGCCATCACGCCGGCCTTCGCCGCCGCGTAGTGCGCCTGTTCCGCCTGCGCCCGCCAGCCGAGCACCGACGCGTTATTCACGATCACGCCACGGCCACGCTCCTGCATATGCGGCAGCATCGCCCGCGTCATACGGAAGGTGCCAGTGAGGCTAATGTCGATCACCCGCGACCATTCGGCATCGTCCATTTCGACGATGCGACGCGCGCCGCCGAGCCCGGCGTTGTTGATCAGCACGTCGACGCCTTGCATCTTGTCTTCGGCATCGGCCACCAGCGCGCGTACGTCTTCTTCCACCGAGACGTTGCACAGGCGCCCGTAGATCGCCTGCAAGCCCGTTTCGGCGCGCAAGGTCTCGACCGCCTGCGCGAGACGCTTCTCGTGGATATCGGAGATGAACAGCGCGCGGCAGCCTTCTTCGGCGCTGCGTTTGGCGGCGGCAAAGCCGATCCCCGCACCGGCGGCCGCCGTAATCAGCACGGATTTGCCGGCCAACAGTTGATGACCCGGCACATAGGCAGGCGCGGTTCGCACCGTTTGAGACTCGTTCATAGCGTTCCTCGGGGTTCTCTCGGCATGCCGAGCCCGCGCTCGGCCATGATGTTCAGTTGAATTTCGTTGGTGCCCGCGTAGATCGTGTCGGCGCGCGAGAAGAGGAACACGCCCTGCAGGCGGGTGCGCTTGGCATCGGTGCTATCGACGAGATTGGCGTCGGGCCCAAGCACATCCATCGCCAGTTGGCCCAGTTCGCGGTGCCAGTTCGACCAGTAGTATTTGTAGATCAGCGCTTCACGGCCCAACGCGCCGCCGCCGTTCTCGCCGGCGTCGGCACCGGCCAGCATGCGCAGCGCGTTGTAGCGCATCACGCGCAAGCCCGCCCACGCCCGCGCGATCCGTTGACGAACCAGCGGATCATTCGCAACACCTGCTTCATGCGCCGCGTCGACCACCCATTCGAGCTCGCGGATGAACTGCATCTGCTGACCGAGCGTGGACATGCCGCGCTCGAAGCCGAGCAGCGTCATCGCAATGCGCCAGCCGTCGCCGGGTGCGCCGACCAGATCTTCAGCAGCAGCGAGCGCGCCGTCGAAGAACACTTCGTTGAATTCAGCGCCTCCGTTCAACTGTTTGATCGGACGAATCTCGATGCCGGGTTGATCGAGTGGCATCAACAGGAACGACAATCCGCGATTGCCGCGCGATTCCGGATCGGTGCGCGCGATCACGAAGATCCAGTCGGAATCGTGCGCGAGCGAGGTCCAGACTTTCTGTCCATGCACGCGCCAATTGCCGTTTTCGTCGCGGACTGCACGCGTGCGGACATTCGCGAGATCTGAGCCCGCGCCTGGTTCCGAATAGCCCTGGCACCAGAACTGCGTGCCGTTCAGAATGCCGGGGAGAAAGCGCTCACGCTGATCGTCGGTACCGCATGCGATCAAGGTCGGCCCGAGCAGCCCTTCGCCGATATGGCCCATGCGCCCTGGACCACCGGCACGTGCGTATTCCTCGTGAAAGATCACCTGTTCGGCGACGGACATCGCCCGGCCGCCTTGTTCGGTGGGCCAGCCCAGACCGGTCCAGCCGCCGCTTGCGAGTTCACGTTCCCACTTCTTGCGCAGCGCCGGATAAGCCTCTTCGTCGCCGGGACCGCCGCGGTATTGCAGGCAGGCGAACTCGCCACTCAGATGCGTGTTCATCCAGTCGGCGACTTCCATGCGCAAGCGTTGCTGTTGCGTTTCGCTGTTCATTAAAGGACTCCCGCGAGCACGGCTTGTGCGTGGTCGGCATGGGCAAGCGGCAGCGCTGCGCTCGACGCCTCGCTACGGTCGATCACCTGCTCCGCGATAAACGACAGCATCTGCGCGGTCGTGCCGAATTGCGCGCTGCAGGCCTGTGCGCGTTTGAAATACAGTTGTGGGTCGTATTCCCATGTGAAACCGACACCGCCGTGCAACTGGATCGCTTCCTGAGCGCAGAAGCGGAACGCGTCGTTGGCGGTGGCTTTCGCTGTGGCGATATCGGCAAGCACGTCCAGTGGTAATGAAGCTCGTGCCTGATTGCGCATTGGGTCCGGCACCTCAGCCCGCGCTTGGTCCCACGCCTGCGCTGCGCCCAGCACGGCCGAACGGGCCGCCTCGATTTCGACCATCATCTGCGCGCAGCGGTGTTTGACCGCCTGAAACGATGCAATCGCGCGGCCGAACTGCACGCGCTCCGCCGTGTAGGCAAGCGTGAGGTCGAGGCATTGCTGCGCACCGCCGATCTGTTCAGCGGCCAGCGCCAGGGCCGCAAACCATGCAGTGTCAGACAACGCGCGTTGCGCCTCGCTGCCTCGCGCCACAATCGCGCCACGCGGGACGTCGACTGCATTCAACTCGATACGCGCCAGCGGACGCGTCGCATCCAGCGTGACGAGCGGTGTGCGAATGACGCCAGCAAGATCAGCACCGTTCAATTCGAACAACGCGACGGTTTGCGCTTCGTTCGCGATCAAAGCAGCCACCAGCAATAGATCGGCACTCGCACCGTCAATTACCTGTGCCAACGTGCCCGACAAACGGTAGCCTTCAGCCGTCTCTTCCGCGTAAACCGAAACCATACGTGCATCAAAACCGCCGGCAGCGTAAGTCGAAGCCCGGTGCGCATCGAAGCTGGCCGCGGCGTAAGTTGAAGCACTGCGCGCATCGACGCCGGTGACAGCAACCACAGAAGCCGTCCTTGCATCGACGCCCCCCGCCGCTTGCAACGCAAGCGTCGCGCTCACCTCGCCGCTCGCGATCCGCGAGAGCCACACACGAGCCGCCTCCGATTCGCACTGCGCCAGCGCCGTCGCCGCGAGGCACACCGTGGCGAAGTAAGGCACGCAGGCAAGGCGCCGCCCCATCTGCTCCATCAGCAACACCAGTTCCAATGCACCCAGGCCCGCGCCGTCCGCCGCTTCCGGCACGGTCAGCGCGCACCAGCCGAGCTCGCTTGCGAGCGTATGCCATAAGCCGTTGTCGCGACCCGCGCTGTGTTCGATCGCCTGCCGCACCGCCGCCGATGCGCTGCGCTCGGCCAGCACTTCGGCCGCCGAATCGCGAATCATGGTTTGTTCTTCGGAGAGAGCGAGGTTCATCGCGTCAGCTTCCGTAGACCTGCTGCGCCGGCTCACGCTCCGCGACCAGCGCCGCCACCGCGCCGCCCAGTGCATTGACTTGCCAGCGTGCGCCGATGTCGATGCGCGGCCCCGTGCGCCAGCCTTCGGCGACCGCGATCATCCCGCCCGCCGCTTCGAACACCTGGCCGGTCACGTCGCGCGATTCAACGCTGCCGAGCCAGACGACCAGCGGCGCGACGTTAGCCGGATCGAAGTAATCAAAGCCATTGGCGGGCTTTTTCATCATGTCGGCGAACACGCCTTCGGTCATCGAAGTGCGCGCCGCCGGCGCCAACGCGTTCACCCGCACACCATAACGTTGCAATTCCGCGGCCTGCATCAACGTCAAGGCTGCAATCGCCGCTTTGGCCGCGCCATAGTTCGCCTGGCCGATCGACCCTTGCAGACCCGCCCCCGAACTGGTGTTGACGATGCGCGCATCCACCTCGCGCCCCGCCTTCGACGCGTCACGCCACGCACGTGCCAGCAGTTGCGCAAGGCAAAAATGCCCACGCAGATGCACCCGCATCACGTCGTCCCAATCGGCTTCCGTCATGCTGGTGAACATCCGGTCGCGGCAGATGCCCGCGTTATTCACCAGCACATGAATCTCGCCGAAGGCTTCGTGCGCGGCGTCGATGATGCGTTGCGCCGTGTCGATGCGCGTAATGTCGTCAGCGTTGGCCAGTGCCCGGCCGCCGGCTCGCACGATCTCATCGCAGACGGCTTGCGCGGCTTCCTGACGAATATCGTTGACCACCACCGCCGCGCCCTCGGCCGCAAACGCCAGCGCGTATTCGCGGCCCAACCCTCCACCCGCGCCGGTAATGATCACGGTGCGTTCGTTGCAGATTCCCATGCTTGATCCTCGTAGACAGTGATGCGCTCAGTGACGTACTTACAGGCGCTCGATAATCGTGACGTTGGCAAGACCGCCGCCCTCGCACATCGTTTGCAAGCCATAGCGGCCTTGCGTGCGTTCGAGTTCGTGCAGCAGGCTCGTCATCAGCCGCGCGCCGGTGGCGCCGAGCGGATGGCCGAGCGCGATCGCGCCGCCGTTCGGATTGGTCTTCTCGTGCGGATAGCGCGTCTCAGCCAGCCACGCAAGCGCCACCGAGGCAAACGCTTCGTTCAACTCCACCACGTCGATGTCGTCCAGCGCGAGGCCGGCCTTCTTCAACGCATGACGTGTCGCGGGAATCGGCGCCGTGAGCATCCACAGCGGATCGTCGCCGAGGACGCTCAGGTGATGGATGCGGGCACGCGGCGTGAGGCCGTAACGCTTGAGCGCATCTTCGGAGACGATCAGCAGCGCCGCCGCCGCATCGCAGGTCTGGCTCGAGACAGCAGCCGTTAGCGCGCCACCCGGCATCAGCGGTTGGAGCGAAGCCATCTTTTCGAGCGTGGTGTCCTTGCGCGGCGTTTCATCGTGTTCGACGCCCGCGAACGGCGCGATCTCGCGTTTGAAATAACCGCCTTCGATCGCCGCCAGCGCGCGCCGGTGACTCTCCAGTGCGTACTGCTCCATTGTTTCGCGCGACAGGTTCCAGTGATCCGCGATCCGTTGCGCCGCGTGGAACTGCGAGACGGGCGCATCGCCGAAACGCGCGCGCCAGCCGATGCTGCCCGAGAACGGATCGGTGAAACCGAGCGGCTCCGCCGCCGTCATCGCCGACGAAATCGGAATCTGCGTCATGGTCTGCACGCCGCCCGCGACCACCACGTCCTGCGTGCCGCTCATCACAGCCTGCGCGGCAAAATGCACGGCCTGCTGCGACGACCCGCATTGCCGGTCCACCGTTACACCGGGCACCGTCAGCGGCAAGCCAGCGGCAAGCCAGCAGGTACGTGCGATGTTGCCCGCCAGCGGGCCGATTGTGTCGACGCAGCCGAACACCACGTCGTCATATTCATCGGCGGGAATGCCGTTACGGGTGACCAGTTCATTCAGCACGAAGCCGCCGAGATCCGCGGCGTGCACCTGCGCGAGTCCACCTTTGCGGCGGCCAGTCGGGGTGCGCAACGCATCGACGATATAAGCCTGTTTCATCATGATTCCAGTTCGAAAGTGCGGGCCGGTCCGATCGGAGCACATGACTCGATCAGCGCGTCGGCGACGCGGGCCTTGTGAAACGTCGTGTCGCCCCAACTGCCCGAGAGCGCCCAGATGCGTTTCATGAAAATCTGCAAGTCGAGCTCCCACGTGTAGCCGATCGCGCCGTGCACCTGCATCGCATGGCGCGCGGCGAGCTGCGCCGCGGCGGTGGCGGCGAGTTTCGCGTGAGAGACGTAAAGCGCACGATTCGGGTCGTTGTCCGCGATCGCGCAAGCGGCCCGATACACCACCGGCCGCGCGAATTCATAACGGATCGCGACGTCGGCGAGCAGATGTTTTAGCGCCTGATACGAGCCAATGGGTTTGCCAAACTGCTTGCGTTGCGCGCTGTAATCGATCGCGACGTCAAGCACACGTTGCGTGAGACCAAGCAATTGCGCGGCAACGGCGAACGCGCCCTGGTCGAGTGCGCGCGCCAGCAGCGGTTGCGCCTCGGCGGCTGTTGCCACGCGTGTGCTTGCGCTTGCCTGCCAGTCGATTTCGAATAATCGACGGGACGGATCGATGCTTTCCACCGCATTCAAGCGGCAAGCACCGGGTGTGAGCCAATGCAGCTCGCCATCCCGCTCACATAGCAAAACCTTTGCGACGTGCGCGTCGCTGACATACGGATTCACCGGATGCGCAATCGCCACGCGCGCCGAACCCGCCGCGATATCGCGCAACAGCGCATCGCGGCGCGCGCTCGCCGGCAAACCTTCCAGCATGCCGACGGCTACCAGCGCCGTATCGAGTAACGGCTCGGGGCTCGCGAAATAGCCATAGGTCTGCGCGAGCAGTGCCCACTCCACGTCACCCAGGCCCATTCCGTCGTGACTTTCCGGCACCGACACGGCCGTCAACCCTTGCGATGCGAACATGTCCCACATGCGCTCCGAGCGGCCCGTGGGCGTGGTCCACAACTCGCGGATCAACTCCGGCGTCATCTCCGTCATCAGAAAGCGCTTGACGCTGCTCGCCAACGCTTCCTGATCTTCGTTGAATACGAAATCCATAGTTCCTCGCTCAATCCTTTAAGCGTCTGAATGCGGGCTGCATACTGATTGCAGCCCCGGCATCACGAGCGCGGCATTCCCAGCATCCGTTCCGCGACGATGTTGCGCTGGATCTCGTTGGTGCCGGCATAGATCGGCCCGGCCTGCGCGAACAGGAAGCCATCGAGCCAGTTGCCAAGCGCCGCGTGTTGCTCCTGCGTTTGCGGCACGACCTCGGCGCGCGCGCCGAGAATGTCGAGCGCGGTCTGGTGCATGCGCAGATCAAGTTCGGACCAGAACACCTTGTTGGTACTCGACTCCGCACCGATGTGGCCGCCCTTCTGCAAACGGCTCGCGGTGGTGTAAGTGGAGAGCGCGTAGGCCTGCGCATCCATCCACGCGCCGATCACCCGGTCGCGCAAGGTCGGATCGCGGTCGGCTTGCGCGCGGTGCGCGAGATAAAGTGCGCGCAACGCTTCGGCGGTGCGTTGAAAACGCGCCGGCGAACGCAGCATCAGGCCGCGTTCGAACCCTGCCGTTGCCATGGCAACCTGCCAGCCCATGCCTTCGCCGGCGAGACGGTTCTCGACCGGCACACGCACCTCGTCGAAGAAAATTTCCGCGAAGCCGGTGTGGCCGTTCAACTGACGGATCGGCCGCACCGTGATGCCGGGCGTCGAGAGCGGCACCATCAGGAAGGTCAGGCCGTGATGGCGAGTGGATTGCGGATCGCTGCGAAAGAGGCCGAACAACCAGTCGGCCCACACCGCGCGAGTCGACCAGATTTTCTGGCCGTTCAGGATGTATTCGCCGCCCTTGCCCTCATCGGTACGGATCGCACTCGCGCGGATCGCGGCCATGTCGGAGCCTGCGTTGGGCTCAGACCAACCTTGCGCCCATACGTGTTCGCCTGCCGCCATCGCCGGCAGAAAGCGGGCCTTTTGCTCTTCCGTTCCGAAGTCCATCAAGGTCGGGCCGAGCAGGAAGATGCCGTTCTGATTCACGCGCATCGGTGCATCGGCGCGCCAGTATTCTTCTTCGAAGATCAGCCACTCGATCAGATCGCAGCCGCGTCCACCCAGTTCGCGCGGCCACGTCACCATGCTCCAGCGGCCCGAATGCAGCGTGCGCTCCCATTCCCGGTGTGCGGCAAAACCCGCTTCGGTATCGAAGCTCGGCAGCGGTTCGCGCGGCACGTGGGCCGCGAGCCAGCTGCGAATCTCGGCGCGAAACGCGCGTTGCGCCGGCGTGTAGTCGAGCTTCATACGCGCGCTCCGGCTTTGTGTTCGGCATCATCCGCGCCATTGAACTGCGCGTCGCGCTTCTCGACGAAGGCCGAGCGTGCTTCCGCCGAATCGTTCGTCATATACGCCTGCAAGGTGAAGCCCTGCTCCCAGCGGTATTTGTCTTCGAGGTCGCCGTCTTCCACGCCGTTGAGCGCTTCCTTGGCGAGTTGCAGCATCGCAGGGCTTTTCGCGGCAATCTTGCGAGCGATCTCGAACGCCGCCTCACGCAGCTGTTCGCGCGGCACCACGCGCTCGACCGCGCCGAGCCGGTAAGCTTCAGCGGCGTCCACCATGTCGCCTGTGAAATACATCGCGCGTACTTTCTGCACGCCGAACATACGCTGCAGATGCGCGCCGCCGCCCATCGCGCCGCGATCGATCTCGGGCACGCCGAAGCGCGCGCAATCGGAAGCGACGATGACGTCCGCCGCGCCGCAAATACCGATGCCGCCGCCCAGCACGAAACCATGCACCGCGACGATCACCGGCTTCGGATTGCGGTGCACCGCGCGAAAGGTCGCGTAGTTGCCTGCGTTCACCGCGACGATCCGTTCGGGATGCGCCGCCAGCTCCTTGATATCGACGCCCGCGCAGAAGCCGCGGCCTGCGCCGCGCAGCACGATCACATGCACGCTGTCGTCGCGGCCGAGCGTGTCGATTGCGTCCGCCAGCGCTTGCCAGCCGCGTGCGTCGAGTGCATTGACCGGCGGCTGGTCGATCACCAGTTCGCCGATGCCGCCTTCTCGTTCAATTCTGAACGGCAGCGAGCGAACGCTATTGAGGGGTTCTGTCATGTCTCCGTCCCTGTTGAATGTTGTGGATTTGTTTTAGTGGGTCACGCGCTGGCTCACACGTGGCCTCGTGCAGTGGTGCATACGATGGATCGTGCGTGGCGTCATGGGTCGATTCACGCGTGAGCCGGCGCGCCGCGCATCGCCGCCAGCGCATCGAGCCGCGCCACGGCTTCGTCGACGATGCGTGCGATCAGGATCTCGCACGGCTCGATCGCGCCGATCACGGCGGCGACCTGGCCGCTCGGCAATACGCCTTCGTCCGGCTCACCGTCGACGATGGCGCGCTGGATCAGAAACGGTGCGTTCGCGGCCATCAGCGTCTGGCTCGCGGTGTAGCTGTGATCGCGTAAGGCCTTGAAGCCGAGCGCGGCCATCTGGCTCAGGCTCATGCCGCTCTGGCGGCGCCATGCTTCCGCGGTGCGCAGCGCGAAAAGCGTGCGGCGCAACGGGCCGAATGCTTCGAGGCGCAGCAGATAAGGGTTGTCGATCATTCGCTGCGGCAGGCCGTCCAACGCCGCGGACACGCGGATTTGCGAAGGATCGTTGACCGCCACGTAGCGCGCGAGCGTCGAGCGCGGCACCGGCGACTCTTCGGCCATCAGAAAACGCGTGCCCATCGCGATGCCTGCCGCGCCGTAGCCGAGCGCCGCCGCGAGACCGCGGCCGTCGAAGAAGCCGCCTGCTGCGATCACCGGCACGTTCACTGCATCCAGCACTTTAGGCAGCAGCAGCGTGGTCGGCATCGAGCCGGTGTGACCACCGCCTTCGGCACCCTGCACGGTGACGGCATCGGCGCCCAGTTCCACCGCTTTGGCTGCGTGCTTCGGTGCACCCACGGTGGGAATGCACATCACACCGGCGTCCTTGAAGCGGCGGATCGTCTTCGCGTCCGGTCCCCGGCCGTAGCTCACTGCACGCAACCGGTGCTTGATCGCCAGATCGACCACCTGTGCCGCGTTCGGCTGGAACATATGGAAGTTGATACCGAACGGTTTGTCCGTCAGCTCCTTCACGCGGAGGATTTCCGCCTCCACGCGTTCGGCCTCGAGCGTCGCGCCGGCCAGAAAGCCGAAACCACCCGCATTACAGGTCGCGGCGACGAGCTTCGCGTCGGCGACCCAACCCATCGCCGTCTGCACGATCGGATAGCGGCAGCCGAGCAGATCGCACAAGGGCGTATGCAGGGTGGCGCTCATGCGGCTTCTCCGTCGGCCTTGGCATCGCTGACGGCAGCGGTGACAGCGGCGGCAGTGGAGCTGGGCCGCTGCGACTCGGCCATCTTGCGGGCGTCATAACCACCCAGCTTGTCGCCGCTCACCAGTTCGTTGTGCGCATGCGCGAAGTGGTGCCATGCAAACGCCGCATCCATCGCCGCACGCTTGCCTTGTAGCTCTTCAACGTGATTCACCGCCTGCTTGGTCAGCGTCAATCCGAGGCGCGGCATGCGCGCGATCTTCGCGGCGATTTCCGTCGTGGCATCCTGCAGGCGCTCGCGCGGTACGACCCGATTGACCATGCCCATCTGATACGCGCGCGCCGCGTCCATCCGCTCGCCGAGAAACAGAAACTCCTTGGCGATACGCGGATTCAGTTCATACGCATGCGCGAAATACTCGACGCCTGGAATGCCCATGCGTACCACTGGATCGGAGAAGAACGCGTCGTCCGAGGCGACGATCAGGTCGCACACCCACGCCAGCATCAGCCCGCCTGCCACACACGCGCCCTGCACCATCGCGATGGTCGGCTTGGGCAGATCGCGCCAACGGCGGCACATGCCGAGATACACCTCCTGTTCGCGGGCGTACAGGAACTCGCCGCCTTCCTTGCCGACATGGTCGTACCAGAGCGAAGTGCGCTCGAACGACTGGTCGATGTCGCGGCCCGGCGTGCCGATGTCGTGGCCCGCGGAGAAATGCTTGCCCGCACCGGCCAGGACGATGACTTTGACCGCATCGTCGTTCGACGCACGCTTGAACGCCGCGTCTAGCGCATACGTCATCTTCGAGTTCTGCGCGTTGTGATACTCGGGGCGGTTCATCGTGATCGTGGCAATGCCGTCGCTCACGCTGTATTCGACGACGCTTTCGTGGGTGGCTTGCATGATGTCCCTCACACGCGACGCGGCGCGGGGTTATTGCGCACGACGCTCGCACGCAGGTTGTGCGGATCGAGCGCACGCACGATGCGCAGATCGTCCACGCTGGGCGGCGGCGTAACCTGCATCTCCGGATGCGCACGCAATTCGAAACCGGTCGCCTCCTGCACTTCGTCGAAGCTCACACCAGGATGCAGCGAGCGCACCTGAACGGCATGATTCGCACCGCCGAAGTCCATCACGCACAGATCGGTGATCACGCTGCGCAGATCGGTAAACGCGCGCATGCCGGGGATTTCGCGCGCCGGGTTGTAGCCCACGCTGCACACCATGTCGACTTCACCGCCCACGAACGCACGCTTGCTGTGACCGGAGACAAAGAACGAGTTCGCGTGATTGATGCTGTTGCCCGGGAAACCGCGCGCGCCGAGCAACTGCGTTTTCGGGCGGGCGTAATCGTCACCGAGCCAGGAGATGTTGGCCTGGCCGAAGCGGTCGATCTGCGTGGGCATCACCAACGCGTGACGCTTGCCATGCCACACACAATCGAACACGCGTTCATAGGTCATCAAGCCGGATGCCTGCACGCGATAGCCCGCTTCACGCGGTCCGAGTGGTACCGGGCTTTCGACCAGATAGGCTTCGCCATCGGTGAGCATCAGACCCGCGTTGTACGCGAGGCGCGCAAGACCTGCAGCGAGGCGCGGACCCGTGCCAATGCCGGTTGCCAGTACTTCGCCGTCATCACGCCAGACGCGTGCCGCCGCGGCGATCATCAATTCGGCGAGGGAATAATCGAGAGAGTCGCTCATTTGCGCTCCATTACAGGATCGGCAACGGCAACGCCGCTACATGGGACCGGCCGCCTGCGCGTTGCAGATAGCCAGGTTCGTCGGCGCCTACTACGTCACTCAGGTAAGCGGCTGTTTGTTGCGGATCTTCCGCACTCGCGCAATACGCCTTCAGTTGCGGCAAATCCCAGCCGTAAGCCGGCGCGCACGAAGTGGGATGCGCGCCGCACGGTGCGTGCACCACGCCGCTCACGAGCGATCGTTCGAAGGTGTTACGGCGCGCGAGATCGAGGTCGTCGCTCGCCAGCGTGTCGACCAGCGTCTCGCTGCTGACGAAGCACTGCTTCGCCGCGCGTGCGAACCATGCGTCGAAGAAAGGATCCGGACCGTCGATACGCGTATTGCCCATCCGGTCCGCGGCGTTCACGTGCAGCAGCGCGGCGTCGAGTTCGAGCGCCGGCATCGCCAGCAGCGTCTCGCCGCCGTAGGGCGATTGCACGGTGCGCAGGTGCGGTGCGTGTTTCAGCAGATCGGTGCCGAGACCCACGCGCGTCGGCAAGAACGGCAGACGTGCCGCCGCTGCGCGCAGGCCGAGTTGCAGCAGACCTTCGTCGAGTTCCCACACGTCGAGCGTGCCCTGTTCACGTGCCCGGCGAAAATGCGGTTCGAGCGGAATCACGTCGAGCGACACGAAGCCGAAGACCAGCTTGCGGACCTTGCCTGCCGCGCACAGCAGCCCGACGTCAGGGCCGCCATACGCGACCACGGTGAGGTCCTTCAGATTCGAGCGGACGATCTCGCGCACGAGTGCCATCGGCTTGCGGCGTGGACCCCAGCCGCCGATGCCGATCATCATGCCGTCGGCGAGTTGCGCGATGGCATCGCGTGCGCTGAGTGTTTTATCGAGTGGTTTCATGCATTATTCCTGCGTGTTTCTTGCGGTTTCCTGCGGGTTTCTTAGGCGTTTCCGGCAGGTTTCCTGCGGGCGTGCTGATTAAGGTCTAGCGGAATCCAACGCTGAAGTCGTGGCCCCACAGGCTCACGCGCGTCGCCTCGTAGACGCTGTGCTGCGCCCAGTCGACCGTCAGGCCGCCATAGCCGTACTCCAGGTCGAAGCCACCGGGCGTCTTCATGTAGAACGAGATCATGTGGTCGTTGCAATGACGCCCGAGCGTGGCGGAGAGCTTCACGCCTTGCGACGCGACCCGGTCGAGCGCGCGGCCCACTTCATCCATCGAGTCCACCTCGGCCATCACGTGGATGCAGCCGGACGGCACCGGGAGGTCCATGATCGCGAGGCTGTGATGACGCGCGTTTTTGCAGTGCAGAAAATGGATGCGTTTCTCGGGTTCGGCGGGGTCGTCGGTGAAACGCACGCGGAAGATGTCGGAGAGTTCGAAGCCGAGCACGTCGCGCAGGAACGCATCGGTCGCGTCGAATTGCGGTGCGGGCAGCACGGCGTGGCCGAGGCCCATCGCGCCGGTGACGAAACCGGATACGCCGAGCGGCGAAACGAAGCGCCTGAAATCGGCACGCACGCCCCAGAAAAACTCGTGGCGGTTGCCGGAGGGATCGGTGCACCACACCATCGCCTGCACGCGGCGCAGCGCGGCCTCTTGCGCGCTGGCACGGATGGGTTCCACGCCGGCCTGCTCAAGGGTGCGGATCGCGTCGTCGAACGCGGCCGCATCGGCCAGCTCCCAACCCGACGCGAAGTAGCGATCGGCGTCGCCGGGCACGATCAGGTAGCGGAAATCGCGCTCGTCCATCTTCACGTACAGCGCGCCGTCCGTGGCGTCCTGCGCCTGCATGCCCAGCACGTTTTCCGCGTAGCCGCGCCATGTGCCGACATCCGCCGACTGCACGACAACGTAGCCTAAAGCCCGTACATCGATCATCTCCGACTCCTCCAGAACCTGTTGTTGTCAGGCTTATTCTGGCGGTCCCGGGGGCGGCCAACATCGTCTGTTGGGACTAGCTTGCAGCGGTGTTTTCAGCGGCTTTTTCGGTGTTTTCGACAGCGTCGCGCAAGCGGTATTTGAGCACCTTGCCGGCCGCGCTGACGGGCAACTGATCGACCAGCGTGAGATGCCGTGGCACCTTGTAGTTCGCCATGTTCTTGCGCGCCCAGTCGGTCAGATCTTCCGGGCGCGCGTGCTCGCCCGAACGCAGTACGACATACGCGTGCCCCACTTCGCCGAGCCGTTCGTCGGGTACGCCCACCAGCGCCACCTGCGCCACTGCCGGATGCGCGCTGAACAGCCGCTCGATCTCCGCCGGATAGCAATTGAAACCGCCGACGATGAACATGTCCTTGATACGGTCGGTGATGCGCAGATAGCCGCGTTCGTCGAGCGTGCCGAGATCGCCCGTGTGCAGCCAGCCTTCGCCATCGATCGTCTCGAAGGCGGTGTCCTGCTGGCCGAAATAGCCTTGCATCACGTTGTAGCCGCGAATCAGGACTTCCCCTGTTTCGCCCATGGCAACCGTATCGCCGCTGCTGTCAGCGATGCGTATCTCCACGCCGGGCATCGCGCGGCCCGACGTGTTAGCGATGGTCTCGGCGTCGTCGCCGCTGCGGCACAGCGCGGCAAAACCGCATGACTCTGTCAGGCCATAACCCGTCAGCACAGTCTCGAAACCCAGTTGCGCACGCATTCGTTCGATCAGACTCGGCGCGATCGCAGCAGCGCCGGTCACCGCGACCCGCAATGACGACAGATCGCGCGTGGCCAGATCCGGCATGTCGAGTAACGCGTGATACAGCGTCGGCGGCCCGGGCAATACGGAGACGCGATCGCGCACGATGCGCTCCAGCACGCGCTCCGGGTTAAACACCAGATGCGGCAAGACGGTCGCGCCGCTCGCAAACGCCGCAAGCCAGCCGGCCTTGTAGCCGAACGCATGAAAGAACGGATTGACGATCAGATAGCGATCGCTTTCGCGCAGCGTCGCGATCTGCGCCCAATCGTGAACCGCGCGCAGGTTCTGGCCGTGCGTCGTCATCACGCCCTTCGGGCGGCCTGTCGTGCCGGACGTGAACATGATGTCCATCAGCGTGTCGGGACGCACCGCCGCCTCGCGAGCGCGGAACAATTCCATCGAGGTGCCTGCCGCGCGCAGCAGGAATGCCTCCCAGGTCTCGTCGCGAGTGTCGCGAGTGTCATGCGTGTCGCGGTCGTCGCTCGCGTCCGCGGCCGGGCCGTCGAACACCACCACTCGTTCAAGCGTCGCAGGACGGTGTGCTGCCAGCATGGCCGGATACGAATCGCCGAGGAAGGTGCCGCAGCAGAACAGCAGCCGCGCGCCGCTATCCTCGAGAATCGCTGCAGCTTCCAGACCTTTCATGCGGGTATTGATGGGCACCAGCGCCGCGCCCGCGCTGTGAATCGCAAGCGCCGCCACGATCCATTCGGCGATGTTCGGTGCCCAGATCGCGACACGCTCGCCCGGCTGAATGTCGCAGCTCATCAAGGCGCGCGCCGCTTCGATCCGCGCCGCGTCCAGTTGCGCATAGCTCAGGTTGCCCTGGACGGTTTCGATCGCAGTGCGCGTGCCGAAGCGCGCGGCGCCGCGCGCGATCAGTGCGGGCGTCGTCAGGATGTGGTTGAGCGTCATGATGAATTCGATGGATGGGGTTCGCGGCAAACGCAACACGCGAGAACCGCGCGTGCGAACCGCGAACCTAGTCGGGGAAAACCACGCGCAGCGTCGCGCTGGCAGGAGTTGCACTACAGGCGAGCGTCCAGCCGTCGGTGAGATCGGCCGCATCGAGCACGTGGTTGGCGTTCAGCTTCACGCTGCCGGCCTCGACCCGGCACATGCAGGCGCCGCACAAACCACTGCGGCACGAGTTCGGCGCCGGCACGTCGGCGCGCAGCATCGCGTCGAGCAGGGTTTCACCGGTTTCGCAGTTGAAGGTGAACGTGTTGCCGTCGAGCACGGTTTCGATTGCGGCGTTGGCGACGGAGGCCGTCTGGGGCGGTTCGGAGCCTGAGTGCGGGTCGGGCAGTTCCGGCGCGACGGGGGCGACGCGCGCTGCGGGCATGCCGGTCGCGCCGGCCACAGCAGACGTAGCCGGCAAATCCGGCAGCGAAGCAAACCGCTCCACATGCACCTTCGCTCGCGGCAAACCCAGCGCCAGCATCGCGGCTAACGCGTTCTCCATGAACAGCGCCGGCCCGCAGATGAAGCATTCCTGCATGCTCCACGGCCGCGCCAGTTCTTCCAGATGACGTTGCTGCGGAATGCCCTGCACGCTGTCGAGCCAGTGAATCACGCGCAATCTTCCCGCGTGCCGCTGCCCGAGTTGCCGGAGTTCTTCGCTGAAAATCACCGACTGCGCGTCCCGATTCGCGTAGATCAGCGTCAGCATGCCGCGCCCGTTCACCAGCGCGGATTTGAGAATCGACAGCACAGGTGTGATCCCACTGCCACCCGCGAACAGGAGCAGGTCGCCGTCGAGCGAGCGCGGCGTGAACACGCCCGCGGGCGCCATCACGTCGAGCTCGTCGCCGGGCTGAATGCTGTCGCACATCCAGTTCGACACGCGCCCATCGCGTACCCGCTTGACCGTGATCTTCGGCGCACGGTCGATGCCCGGCGCGCTCGAGAGCGAATAACAGCGCTGCACGGTAGCATCCGCGCACGGCACCTTGAGCGTGAGAAACTGCCCCGGGCGATAGCTAAATGCATCGTGCAGCGCCTGCGGCAGATCGAACACGAAAGAGCGCGCATCGGCGCTCTCCGCGATCACGTCCGCCACTTTGAGCCGGTGAAAACGCGAATCGGCCATGGCGTGCGAACTCAGGCGATGCCCATGATCATCTGCGCATTGTCGATCCGATACTCGCTGCCATTGATAAAGCGAGATTCATCGGACGCAAGGAACAGCACCAGATTCGCGATGTCTTCCGGCAAACACATGCGAGCGTGCGGATCGACCGACTGCGTGAGCGCGTCGCGCGTCTCCTCGGCCGCGCCGAAAAACGGCGCAGTCATCGGCGTGAGAATGCCGTCCGGGTGAATCGTGTTGCAGCGGACCTTGTAGCCCTGCTGCTTGCAGTGCGCGGCGATCGCACGCGTCATCGCCGTCACCGCGCCCTTGCTGGCCGAATAGGCGCAGAACATACCGAGTCCACCCAGCGCCGCCACCGACGACATGTTGACGATCGAACCGCCCTTCTCTTTCATCGCCTTGACCGCCGCGCGGCAACCGAGAAAATAGCCTTCGGCATTGATGCGCAGCACGCGTTGCCATTGTTCGAGCGTGGTGTCTTCAATGTTGCCGAGCAACAGCACTGCGGCGTTATTGACCAGCACATCCGGCGTGCCGAAGGTCGTTTGCGCCGCGCCGAACACGTCGTTCCAGCCTGTTTCGGACGAGATGTCGTGACGCACGAACAGCGCGGCATCGCCGATCTGCGCGGCCACTTCGCGACCGGCTTCCTCGTTGACGTCGGTGAGCACGACACGCGCGCCTTCACGGGCGAACAGCAACGCGTCCTGTTTGCCGACGCCACTCGCAGCGCCCGTCACGACGGCGATCTTGCCTTTGAGTCTGTCTCCCATCTTCGTTCTCTCTTCAGTGTCAGTCAGTTTCAGTCAGGGAATGGGCGGTGTTCGCGAGAACCACGCCCGCTGCGGCCCGGCCGGCCTGGCGGCCGGACCATATACAGTCCGCGAGCGAGAGGCCGCTCACGTAGTGATTCGATGCCAGGCCGCACGCGGCCCGGCCGGCGGCGAACAAGCCTTCGATCGGTGCACCGTCCGAAGACAGCACCGCGTTGCTGGTCTCGTCGACCCGCAAGCCGCCGAGCGTGATCGACGGGCACGGGAAGACGCGGCTGTCCGATGAAATATCGATCGCGTAGTAAGGCCCGACCATAAGCGGCTGCAACATGGCGGCGGATTTGCCGAACGCACGGTCGATGCCGTTCAGCGCACCCAGGTTGTAGGCGTTGATGGTTCTCTCAAGCACCGCCGGATCGCTGCCGATGCGTGCGGCCAGATCGGCCAGCGACCAGGCACGCTTGCGGCCTGCCACCATCAACAGCATTGCGGGCACGCTCTGGAACGCCCACAGCTTGCCGCACAAACATTCCTTGAGCGCGAGCCTCACGAGACGTGCATCGAGAATCAGCCACGCGTGCCCTTCGCGCGTTTCGCACATCGCGTGGCCGAGCGCCGCGCCATAGACTTCCTCGTTGCAAAAGCGCTCGCCGCGGCGATCCACGACGCAGCCTTGCGCCCACGTATAGGGCGGATTGATGAAGCGCCAGGCGGACACGCGTTCGAGCCGCTCTGCCACACCGCCGGCAGACAGGCCGAGCCGGATGCCGGAGCCATCGCAACCGGTGGTGCCGAGACGCCAGTTCGACAGATAACGCGGCGCGTAATGCGCCACCATCGATCGATTGAAGATGAAACCGCCGGTGCTCAACACCACCGCATCGGCCTTGATCGTGATGAGCCGGCCCTCGCGCTGCTCGAGGCGATAGAGCGCGGCGCGCAACCGGTCGGCCTGCGCCGGCATGCCGTTATGCAGGCGCTCCGCCCAACGCGCGAGCCGCCTGTGGCTGCGTTGTGCCCGGCCCGGCGCCACTTGCCAGACCTGAGCGCCGATCACGCGCCCGTCGCGGTCGGTGACGAGGCGACGTACGCTTGCATGGCACATCGTGTCGATGAACGGTTGCGCATCCACTGCGCGCCGCAGCGTGTCGTACAGCGCGCGGCCCGACATGCCGTCGCCGACCACCCGATGCCCACGCGGTGCCGGGGCATGTTCGCGCACGGCGTCGCCCACTGCTTCGTTGCCCGAGTAGTAAAGGTAATAGCGGTTCTGCGGATACGACGTCTTGCGCGGTGGCACCGACGCGGCAAAGCGCACGCCGAGGCGTTCGAGCCAGCGCAGCATATCGACGCTGCCCGCGCAAAAGCGTTTGAGCGTCGCCGCTGACACTGCGTCGCCCACTTCCTGCTGCAGATACGCAAACATGGCCTCGGGCGTGTCGCTGTAGCCCGCTTCGGTTTGATAGCGCGTGCCACCGCCCGCGTAGACCACGCCGCCACTTTTCGCGCTCGCGCCGCCGCCCTCGAAACGCTCGACAATCCGCACTTTCGCGCCTGCCGCCGCCGCTTCCAGCGCGGCACACGCGCCTGCCGCACCGAAGCCCGCGACCAGCACGTCGCATACGTCGTCCCAACGCACGCAGGCGGGATCGTCGACGACGAGCGGCGTTTCGACCGGCGTGGCCGATCCCTGCTCTGCGGACGAAGGGCTTGGCATCACGCGCGAGCCCGATCAGGCCGCTGCACAGCGCACGGGCGCCGAAGCAGTCGTATAGACACCATCCACATACACCAGCGGATCGACCTCGCCGCTGATCAGCACCTGCTCGACGCGGCCGATAAAGATCGCATGCGTGCCGTAATCGAAGCGGCCGTCCTGCGTGCAGATCAGACTCGCCTGCGCATCGTGCAGATAGGGCACGCCGTGATCCGATGTCTGCCAGTTGCCGGTCGTGAAGCGTTCTTCGCCTTTGAGACGTCCGCTGCAATCGATCGCAATATGCTGATGCTGCGCCGAGAGCACGTTCACGCAAAATGCCACACCCTTGTCGAGCGGCGGAAAAATCGACGACGTGCGGTTAATGCAGATCAGCAGCGATGGCGGTTCGGTCGAGAGCGAATCGACCGCGGTGGCCGACATCGAATAGCGCCGTTCGCCGTCGCTGCAACTGATGACCGCGACCGAGCGCGCGAGGCGGCGCATCGCCAGCAGCATATCGCTGCGCAATGGGTGAGAAGTGAGATCGGTCATGACGTGACTCCACGAAGTTCGCTGCCTGCAGCGCGTGATGTTTCTGAAGTGCGGCCCTCGCCGTCGCGATCATCGTTGGCGTCGGCGAGATGATTCGCGGCGATGTAGCCGAAGGTCATGGCAGGGCCGAGCGTCGAACCCGCGCCCGGATAGCTCGCCCCCATCATCGACGCACTGGTGTTGCCGATCGCGTAGAGCCCCCCAATCGGCGTGCCGTCGGCGTGCAGCACACGAGCGCGGGCATCGGTCAGGAGGCCGCCTTTGGTGCCGATGTCGCCCGCGTCGATACGCACGGCGTAGAACGGTCCGGTTCCAATCGGCGCGAGGCACGGATTCGGCTTGACGCTGGGGTCGCCGTAGTAGGTGTCGAAGACGTTGCCGCCTTTGGCGAATTCTTCGTCGATACCCGTCGCGGCGTAGCGATTCATCTTCGCCACGGTATCGCGCAAGCCCTGGGCGTCGACGCCGATCTGTGCGGCCAGCGCATCGAGCGAATCGGCCTTGTAGAGCAGCGAACGAAACGCCGCGGGGATGCGGGTGTCCGGCATCATCGCGGCGGGCATGATCGGTCCACACGGATATTTTTTGCGGAATTGCGCGTCGAACACCATCCACGCCGGCACGCACGCACCGGTTTTCGCATGGTCGCGATACATCGCCGGCACGAATTCCGAATACGGCGCAGCCTCGTTGACGAAGCGCTTGCCGAGTCCATTGACGACCACGCAACCCGGCAGATTGCGTTCGACGAACAGCGCACGCTGCTTTTCCTCACGATCGACGTGAACGGTCGGCGCGCCCCACACGTGTTCCATCAACGCAATCTGCGCCCCCAGTTTCAGGCCGACCGCAATCGCATCGCCGGTATTGTTCGGTGGCGTCGCGCTCCATTGCGCTTGCGTGGGACGCGGCAGATAGCGCTCGCGCATCGCCTGATTGCGTTCGAAACCGCCAGCCGCCAGAATCACGCCGCGCTTGGCGAGCACACGCACGATCTCCCCGCCGCGCTCCACCACGACGCCCGTGACACGGCCGTCTGATTCGAGCAACTCGCTCATCGGTGCGTTGAGCCACAACGGAATGTCTCGATCGAGCAAAGCCCGGCGCAGGCCACCTGCCAACGCGTTGCCCAGCGTCAGGCGCCGATCGCGCCGCGAGCGGCTGCGTGCGCGCAGATCGAACCAGTAGCGGCCGAATTGCTTCAGCGCGAGTCCGATATAGCCCGGCGCTTTCGATAGCAGTATGTGAGCCTCTTTCGAGGTCACCGCCACTCGCCCACCGACCAGCGTGCCGGGTGAAGGCAGGCGCAAGCGAGCGAACTCTTCGCCGAGCGACGCGCCGTCCACCGGCAAGGGATCGAGCGCGCGGTAACCCGGCATCGAGCCGGGCAGGTCCTGAAAGTAGTCCGCGTACTTCGGCAACGACTCATAGCGCACCGGCGTATTCGCTTCGACATAGCGCAGCATTTCCGGCGCGGTGTCGAGGTAGGCGTCGATCCGTTCGGTCGCGGTCACGCCCTTGGTGCAGGCGTCGATGTAGGTTCGGGCGGCCTCGCGCGTATCCGTGACGCCCAGTTCGGCGATATGGTGGTTGCACGGAATCCAGATGCCACCGCCCGACACCGCCGAGGTCCCGCCATACACGTCGCTCTTTTCGAGCACGACCACAGACAGGCCGCGGTCGGCCGCGCGGCAGGCGGCCAGCATGCCGCCCGCGCCGGAGCCCACCACCACGACGTCGAACACATGCGTCTGCGTTTGCTGTTCGCTCATGGCGGCATCCATCAGACGAAGAAGTCGGTATTCGGACGTCCGAGCATCACGGCGCCGAGATTCTGGCCGAAACGGTCGACGTTGTTTGCGTAGTGCGCGCGCGCCGCATGCAGATCGAGAAAGCGCCGCACCAGCGGATTGCGGTTGTAAATGCCGTTACCGCCCGCGTAACGCAGCAGCGCGTTGGCGGCCTGTGCACAGCGTTCGGCCACTTGCGCGGATTGATAGCGGAAATGCACGCGCCGCTCGATCGATACCGCCGGGCCGCCATTGGCCGCCGCCAGCAGTTCGGCGAAGTTGCGCTTGAGCAGCAGCTTCATTTCATCGAGCGCGACCGCCGCGTTGGCGCAGGCGGTTTGCGCGCCGGTGTCGTCGGTGGTTTTCGCGCCGCTGTTGGCGCTCACGCGAGTGGCCGCGTAGGACGTGAAGTCATCCAGCGCGCCTTGCAATGCGCCGATGCACGCAGTGCACACCGCACGCACGAAGATCTGCGCAAACGGCAGATGGAACAGCGGCGCGTCGTTGAGCGCCAAGCCGGGGCTCGTGCCCATCATGCCGTCGATGGCTTTGTGCGTGCGATAGTCCGGCACGAACGCATCGTTCACCACGATGTCGTGGCTGCCGGTCGCGCGCAGGCCCAACACGTCCCAATCCTGTTCGATCGTGTAATCGCTTTTCGGCAGCAGGAAGGTGCGGTATTCCGGCGGTTCGCCTTCTTTCGCTGGCGGCACCAGCGCGCCAAGAAAGATCCATTCGCACAGTTCGCTGCCGCTGGAAAACTTCCAGTGCCCGGACAGCCGGAAGCCGCCGTCAACGGGCGTCACCCGGCCCACCGGCATATAGGTCGACGCAATCAGCGTGCTTTGATCCTTGCCCCACACGTCCTGCTGCGCGCGTTCGTCGAACAGCGCCAGTTGCCAGTTGTGCACGCCGACCACGCCGTACACCCAAGCGGTCGACATACAGCCGCGCGCCACGGCCATCTGAATTTCGAAGAAGGTCTGCGGATCGAGTTCGTAGCCGCCGTAACGCTTCGGCTGCAGCACCTTGAAAAAACCGGCGGCCTGAAAATCGGCCACTGTTTCGGCAGGAATCCTGCCATTCGCCTCGGCCTGCGCGGCGCGCCCGGCGAGTACCGGCGCAAGCGCTTCGGCGCGGGCGATTAGTTCGGCTGCAAGGGCGTTCGAATCGTTGTCGCGATGCACGGCTGTCTCCATGATGGCGCGCGAGATGGGTGTCGCGCCTGTTTTGTTGGGTTCATCTTCGAGCTGTGGCTGCGGCGTCGCATCGTCTGAAGGGACTAGCGACGCCTGTCTTGCCCGCTCTTATGCAGCGACCTTAGGCGGCAACCTGCGCCTTCTGCTTCTCGGCCTTCAGACGGTTGAAGTACGGAATCACGTGCTCGCCGATGTTGCGGATCGTTTCGAGCTGCGCTTCCTGGGGCACCGTGCCCATCTGGCAAAGGAACAGCACTTCATCCACGCCCGCTTCCATCAGCCGGCCGACATAGCCGATGCAATCGTCGACGGTGCCGTAGGCGTGATTCGGGTTCATCATCGAAAGCGCCGGATCGCTGAAATCGACCACCACCTCTTCCGACGCGAAGCGCGAACGGATCACCATTTCGCCGGTATTGCCCTTCACGAGGTCATCGCCCCAGCTATCGGGGTTCGGGCGCTCGCCGCCGGTGTACCAGTAAGCCAGCGACTCCATGAAATAGCGCTGGCCGCGAATGCCAATCTTGCGGGCCTGCTGACCGTCGCTCATCACGACGGTCGGGCACAGGGCGGCCAGATGCTGGGTGGGACGGAAGCCGACCTGGTCTTCAGGCTTGCGCGTGGCCCATGCCTCGCGATAGATCGCGTTTTTCTTCGCCACTTCATCCGGGCCGCCGAAACCGAGCACCAGTGCGCCCAGACCGCGTTGTCCGGCGCGCAGCAGGCCGTCGTTGTTGGTACACGCCATGTACATCGGCGGATGCGGGTCCTGGAACGGCTTCGGGTGAATCGGCCGTTTAGGAATCTTGATGTATTTTCCATCGTGTTCGATCTCGTCCTGCACGAACATCTTCGGCACCAGGTACATCGATTCGTCGATCATCGGTTGCAGCTCGGCGAGGTCATAGCCGAACGCACCCGCTTCCTGCTGGCTGCCGCCTTTGCCGACGCCGAAGTGCACGCGGCCACCCGACAGAATGTCGAGCATGGCCACACGTTCGGCCACCTTGATCGGATGATTCATCGCCGGCGGCAGGCAGATCACGCCGTGGCCGAGGCCGATGCGAGTCGTGCGTCCAGCCAGATAGGCGAGGAAAGTCTCCGGGGCGCTCATATGCGCGTAGTTCGTCAGCGACGTGTGTTCGACGCACCAGACGGTATCGAAGCCCATCTGTTCGGCGAGCAACGCCTGCTCGACGGTCTCCTTGAATACCCGGTGATCGCCTTCCCGCGAAGCGTCCGTGGTCTGGGCTTCGTAAATCAGAGAAAACTTCATTGCGTGCGTCTCCATGAATTTTGGACTGTGCTGAAACGGGCGGTCCGTTCTCGACCCACCGTTTCGTACGATGATCGTGACGGTCCACGGAATGAAGTTTCAGTTCGCGCGTGCGGGCCGGCATCGTCTATTTGGATTAACGGTGCGCGCTTTGGCGTAGAAGCTTTGATCGAAGGCGCTTTTTGCCTTCTGTTTCGCTGTGTTTTCGCACTTCGGCTAGTCCGATTGGACCTCGTGCGGCGCCTGAGTGCGGCGCTACGATCGAGCCGCTACACAACGCTGTTCAACCGATGGGAGTGCAACGCAATGAAGGCTTCGATGATGCTGTACCCGGTCGACACAATCGATGCGGCGCTGCCGCTCTTTGTCGACGGGCTGGGTTTGACGGTGAAGTTCCGCGACGGCGAACGCTATTGCGCGCTCGATGGCGGCGCACTGACTATCGCGCTGGTGGCGGGTGAGGAACGGATCGTCGAACGTGCAGCGCTGGTGTTTCGCGTGGACGAAAACGACGACCTGTATGCAGCGATGGCGCGCGTGGTAGCAGCGGGCGCGTCAGTGCGCGTGCCGATTCAGCAAGGGCCGCACGAATTGCGCGCGGTGCTGGAGGACAAGAACGGCGCGTTGCTGGTGTTGTCGCAAAAGCGCGCGGCTTAAGGCGTTGGAGGGTGTGCCGCGCTTGATCCAGGCGCGGCACACGCGGTGACTTCGTTCAGATCGGGCGAGTTCAGGCCCACTTCAGCCGGATTTCAGCCGAGCGGCACCACACTGCCCAGCAGAATACGCACGAGCGTGGCCTGACGTGTCACGCCCGTCTTCGAGAAGATCGCCCGCAGATGGGCCCGCGCCGTATTCTTGCTGATGCCCAGTTCGTCGGCCGCTTCTTCCAGTGTCAACCCGTTGGTCAACAGCAAGGCGAGCGAGGTCTCCGCAGGCGTGAGGTCGAACAGCTTGCGCACGATCTCCTGAGAGCCCTGCGATTTACGATCGGGATCGCGCAAAAACAGTACTGTTGCCGGGCGGCGTTTATTGTCCTCGGACCAGTCCGATAGCGGAATCGTACGCACCAGCACGCCGAGTTTCGGCTTGTCGCAACCGCGCGTGATCGGCATGGCTTCGACAATCGGCGCGGCGGTGCCGAAGTGCCCCATCAGTGCATGGCGCACCAGACGTTGCAGATTGCGGTTCTCCTGCGCGTCCGTCGCCTCGACGTTGCCGTGCACGATCCGCAGACCGTTGCTCTGCGCAAGAATTTCATCGGCCACGCTATTGGTGCGCATGATCGCGCCGCTCTCGTCGAGCGTCACTGTACCCACCAGCATCCGGTCGATTGCACTCGCATACAGCGTGCGTTCCGACTCCACGATATCGAGGCGCGAATGCAGTTCGACCGCGCGCCGCAAATGCGGCAGCAACAACGCGCAAAACGCCTTGTCGCGTGCGGAAAAATGCTTCGCGGCGTGACTGCGGCACACGCGAAACCGGCATTCGACGCCCGACTCCGTGCGCAGATCGGCGCCCATGATGTAGCGGATGTCGGCCGGCTTCAGGAACTGTTTGTAGAGTTCGCTGGTAAGCCAACCGGTGTCGCCGAATACTTCGTCGACCGTCACCACGCGGTCCGCCGGCAAACCGACGAACGGGTCGAGCGAATAGTAGTAGTTGTTGTACGACGCTTCGCCCGGCACGCCCGACCCCATTTCGGACGCGTGCACCATCAAACCGCGCCGATCGCTCGAGGGCGATCGCAGAATCAGGGTTGCGTAGCTCGCGCCGAGCGAGGTGCGGATCAGTTCGAGCGCGCCAGCCCACGGCGTGCTTTCCAGCGCCCCCTGATAAATACGCGCGGTCAGCTCGCTGAACTGCGCGACGCTCACCTCGGCCAGTTCACTCATGGCCTGGCCCTCTTCAGGGGCCCATTTTGTCTCCATCAACACTCCGTCCTCCATGCGATCTTGCATCGCGTCGCCAAGCTTAAGGGCCGATCTGTTTGCTGGCATCGGGGGAAGTACTTAGCTTGCGGAAGTTTCGCTGAGCGTGCGAACGAACTCTCGTCCAATCGGACGATGCCCCCGTAAAGCCGCCGCGCTTCAATGCGTTCAGTGGTGCGGCGTGCGCGCTAAATGGCCTGATTTGCGGCTCGATTCACGTCTCGCGCGGCCGCCTCGTCTATACCCGGTATAGCCGCTTTCATAACAGATTACTCAGGAGACCCGATGGCGCTCGATCTACAGGCGCAGGCCGTGCTCGCCGCTCTCGCCGGCATGCCCCCGCTCGACTTCGCGCAACTCACCGCGCCCGCGTACCGCGCAATGCTCGCTGCGGGCGGTGGTTTTGCGCCCGGCGACACCGTTGCGGCAGAAGAAGATCTGATGATTCCCACCGCAAGCGGCCCGCTTGCTGCACGTCTCTATCGGCCAGTGACTGAAGACGGCGATGGCAGCGGCCTGCTGCCCCTTACTGTTTTCTTTCACGGTGGCGGTTTTGTTTCGTGCGGGTTCGATACGCACGCAAACCTTTGCCGTTGCCTCGCGCAACGTGCGCGAACGGTCGTGCTATCGGTCGATTACCGGCTCGCGCCGGAAGCGCGTTTTCCGGCCGCCGCACTCGACGCGTGCGACGCAGTGCGCTGGGCTGCGTCCAACTCAGCTGATTTACGCGTGCGGCCCGGCGCCATTGCCGTAGCCGGCGACAGCGCAGGCGGCAATCTCGCCGCAGTGGCCGCGCAGCAGTTGCGTCATAGCGGCGTGAATATCGCGCATCAGGTGTTGTTCTATCCGGTGGTGGATTGCGCCACCGAACATCCCTCATACGAATTGATGGGCGACGGCTACTTACTGACGGCGGGCATGATGCGCTGGTTCAAAGAACAGTATTTCGCGGAAGGCGCCGATCGCGCCGATCCGCTCGCCAGTCCGCTCGCCGCCGCTGATCTCACCGGCGTAGCCAGCGCCACCATCATCAGCGCCGAGTACGACCCGTTGCGCGACGAGGCCGAGCACTATGCGGCGCGTCTCGCGCAAGCGGGCGTGCTCACGACCCATCTGCGCTGGCCGGGGCAAATGCACGGCTTCGCCAGTTTGCTCGGCGCGCTCGATGCGGCCGACCATGCCCTCACGATGGCAGCGCAAACCTTGCGCCATGCGCTGCACGCCCAGAACACCTGACTCCGCTGACTAGAAAAGACATGACTGCATTAATCCGCCTCGCGGCCGAAGACGGCATCGCGACGCTCACGTTCGACCGCCCCGAGGCGCTGAACGCCCTCAACGAAGCGATGGCAAACGAACTGAACGCCAAGCTCGCACGCCTCGCTCACCACGACGAGATTCGCGCAATCGTGCTGACCGGTGCCGGCAACGCCTTCATGGCAGGCGGCGATTTGCAGACCATGCGGGCCGCACTCGATGCGAAGCCCGTGGCGCGCGACCGCTCGATCGGCAGACTCGTACGGCTCGCGCAAACCGTGGCCGAGAACGTCACGGGTTCGCGCAAGCCGGTCATCGCCAGCGTCAACGGCGCGGTGGCGGGCTTCGGCTTGAGCCTCGTCGCGGCCTGCGATCTGGCTATCGCTGCGAAGAGCGCGACCTTCACCTCGGCGTATGGCCGCATCGGCACCTCGCCGGATGGCGGCGCGACCTACACGTTGCCGCGTGCGCTCGGCACCAAACAGGCCGCGCAATGGATGTATCTCGACGAACGGCATACCGCCGACGAAGCGTTGCGAGCGGGCTTCGTCAACTGGGTCGTACCGGACGATGATCTCGTCGCGCAAACGCGTGCGCTGTTAAAGCGGATGGGCGCACTCTCGCCGGATGCGTTCGCCCAAACGAAGAATCTGATCCAGCACGCGCCCGAGCGCAGCTTCGCCGAGCATCTGTACGCGGAGCAGCGCAGCTTTCTGCACTGCGCGGCGGGTGACGATTTTCGCGAAGGCATCGACGCATTCTTCGACAAACGCGCGCCCGTATTCGGTTCCGGCGCACGTTAAGCGCTCCTCCCCGCTTTTTTGTACGCAGCAATAGCAAACAGCAACAGCAGTCGCACAGGAATAAACCCATGAAACTCGCCACTACCAACGAAATCGTCGCCGAACTGAAAGCCGGCCGCATGATCATTCTGGTCGACGAGGAAGATCGCGAGAACGAAGGCGATCTGGTGATTGCCGCTGATCACGTCACGCCCGAAGCCATCAACTTCATGGCGCGTTTTGGCCGCGGCCTCGTTTGTCTGACGCTCAGCGCCGAGCATTGCGCGCGACTCAAGCTCGCGCCGATGGCGGAACAGAACGGCACGCAGTATGGGACCGCGTTCACGGTCAGCATCGAGGCGGCGCAAGGCGTCACCACCGGCATCTCCGCTGCGGACCGCGCGCATACGATCCGCACTGCGATTCACGCGAACGTCCGGGCCGAAGACCTGGTTCAACCGGGCCATGTGTTTCCGATTGCGGCGCGCAGAGGCGGCGTGCTGGTACGTGCCGGGCATACCGAGGCCGGTTGCGACCTCACCGCGCTGGCAGGCTTGACGCCTGCTGCGGTGATCTGCGAAATCATGAATGACGACGGTACGATGTCGCGCCTGCCGCAACTGATCGAATTCGCGGAACTGCACGGATTGAAGATCGGCACCATCGCCGATCTGATTCACTATCGGAGCACGCACGAGTCGCTCGTCGAGCGGGTCGGCGAAAGGCCGTTGCATACGCCATGGGGACCGTTTCGCGCCATTCAGTATCGCGACACCGTGCGCCAATCCACGCATCTCGCGCTGGTGCGCGGCACGCCTTTGCCCAACGTGCCGGTCCTCACACGCGTGCACGAATGCTTTTCGCTGCTCGATCTGCTCGATGCCGAACCGTCCGCACATTCGTGGCCATTGCACGCAGCCTTGCAAAAAATCGACGCGGCCGGTTGTGGCGTAGCGGTGCTGCTCGATTGCGACATGCGGGCCGAGGCGATGAACAGCACTAACAGCGGCACGCCGGCGCGCAAGGACGGCCGGCTCTCCGGTATCGGCTCGCAAATTCTGCGCGACCTCGGTGTGCGTCGCCTGAATGTGCTGTCGAGTCCGTTCAGGCTGCCGGCGCTGTCGGGTCATGAACTCGAAATCATGGCGTTCATTCCACTTGGCGAAGCGGATCTGGATAACCCGCACGCGTTCGAGCACGCCGCTGCCGCGCCGCGGGTCGGCGCGCCGCCGATGTCGGCGCCGGCTCGGTCCGCCGCAACGGTGCAGGCAAGCGCTCGGACCGCGTCATACGAACTCGAAGCCTCTTAATGGTGAATTCTCGATGACTCAAGCTAAAAAGCCCTATGTCGCTCTCGTCACCGGTGCCTCACGCGGCGCCGGTAAAGGTATCGCCCTCGCGCTTGCCGCGACTGGCGCGACGGTTTACGTGACGGGGCGCACGCAACGCGAAGGCGATGCACCGTTGCCCGGCACCGTGCACGCGACGGCAATCGAAATCGACAAGCTCGGCGGCCAAGGCATCGCCCTCACCTGCGATCACGCTGACGATCAGCAGGTGGCGGAAGTGTTCAACTACATCCGGCACAACAGCGGACGCCTCGACATCCTCGTCAACAATGCCACCGCGTTGCACGATGAACTGATTCGCCCGGCACCGTTCTGGGAAAAGCCGCTAGACCTGGTTGATATTCTCGATGTCGGCTTGCGCTCCGCGTATGTCGCGAGCTGGCATGCAGCGCAGTTAATGGCCGCGCAAGGCGACGGGCTGATCGCGTTCACGTCCTCGTTCGGTGCGAGCTGCTACATGCACGGCGCGGCATACGGCGCGCAGAAAGTGGGCGTCGACAAGTTCGCCAAGGATATGGCCGTCGATCTGAAACCGCATGGGGTTGCGGCGATTTCCATCTGGATGGGCATGCTGCAAACCGAGCGCACTGCACGCGTGATCGCTGAGCATCCCGAACAGTATGCCGGTTTCAGCGAACTCGCGGAGACACCGCAATTCACGGGACGCCTGATCGATGCGTTGTATCGCGACCCGCAACGGCAGCAGAAATCCGGGTTGGTGCTGGTCGGTGCGGAGCTTGCGCGCGAGTACGGTATCACCGAGCTCGGCGGCCGACAGCCGCCTTCGCATCGCGAGGCGTTGGGTGGGCCGGTGCAGGCGCATCCCGCGATTGTGGCCTGATACTGCGCAGCGCACGTGGAGCGGCACGGCGGTTCTATATGCCGTGCTGTGCCGCATGGGTTCCTGCCCAGTCTTGCCTTGCCGCGTGGTCTAGTATTTGGTCTTGTCCTACCGTGCCGCACGGTGCCGCGTCTTGTCCGGCGGTGTCGGCAGCTAGAAGCCTGTCACCACCATCGCGAAGACAAGCGCTGCACCACCCACTGCGCCGAGGAATGTAAAGCATTGCTCGTCGGCGCCCGAACGGCGTGCCCAGATTCGTCCAACGAGCGCGGCCAACCCGGTGATTCCCAGAAACAGCGACAGCGACGACCCCGCCGTGCACACCATGCCGGGAAACTCGTCGCTCCAGGCGCACGCATAGAGTTGCCGCACAGATACGCCGACCACGCCGATCGCTACCAGTACGCCGGCAATCAGTCCATCCCGCTGAACTCTGGATTTCATTTACAGCCCTCCTGCATCACGCTCTCCCCCATCCCCATACGCGGCCTCAACGCTTGCCGCGCGGCTGTGCGCCTCGATACGGTGGACGGGAAGCCCCGTCGAGCCGTTCTCGGTTCATACCGCCATTGACGGCGATTCGGCGCGTGGGGTCATCGTCCGGATGGACTAAGGGGATTGCCCGACGGATTTCCTGAGGGATTTCCTGAGGGATTTCCTGAGGGATTTCCTGAGGGATTTCCAGGGAATCGCCGGGGAAATGCGATGACCGGCATGCCGGCGAGCGTCAAGGCGTAGGTGATCGCGAGCCAATCAATATACGTATCGAAGTGCTGGCCGACTGCATAGCGGATATCGCGCGCTTCCACCGGGAACGGCAGCACGATAGAAGCGGGGCGGATCAGCACGTCGCGACGTTGCGCGCGCACCTCTTCATCATTCGCTGCATACGAGATACCGCGCACAACCGCGAAATATCACCAATGGACACGCACCTCTTCAATGTTGATTCATGGACATTGAGACACTTCCCTGTGCTCTTCGCGTACGCTCCCGCGACTCAGCGGAGAAGGTTATATGGATGCCGATCGCTGGCACGCCGATTGACGCCTAGGCACAGAGGATTTAGCCCTATTGGCGCATCGCTATTTTGATTGCAGCCGTCTTGTGGGGGATCACGTTTAGCTTCCGAACATTTGACCAAATTGCTTCCGTTTTCTCTGTATGAACACATTGGAATGGGTCTACCCGAAACCGAGAATCAACCGGATAGCCTCCAAGTTTGACGCCTGATAGCGATATGACTTTCATGCGTGCAGTTGTTGACAATTGACTTCCGCCCCCCCCCCCGCAGCTACTTCCGGCAAACGAGCGCCTTTGTTGCGAGCGTCGGACGGAACCATCCACCTGGATGAGACGCGCCGGTCGGACTACGCGTGCTGCCCCCTCATAGACCGCAGTTCGGCCGCAGCGGACGTTGGAGTTTCTTTGAATCGAAACTTGTCGAATGACTGCTTTCGCGGAACGCCAAGGACTGAAGTCGGCCGATAGTGTTGAAAAAGTCGGTGACCCTCCGTATCGGGAGGTTTTCATGGGTCACTTTGCCCTTAACTGACAAGCACGAGCGGCGTGTAGGCCGATCTGAGAGGTCCATTTTTCGCCGAGCGGATCGGCGACGGCGCGCAGCGACTTTTTCAACACTATCGGCCGAACCCGGCTGTTCCCGCCGGGGACACGGTGCGTGCGAGACTACGCGTGCCGCTCCACAAGGGCTGGTGACGACGAAGGAGCAAGCACCAACGTGGAGACCTTGCCGTCGTTTTCGATTTCGACAAAACCGATTCTGCTGTACCAGTCATAGGCAGCTCGGTTGCATACGAAGACATTTAAGTACAACGGCTTCTGTAAGTAACTGGACAATGACATGACCTTGGCAATCGCTGTACTTCCGATCGACTTGTTTTGCATCTCCGGCACGATACAAAGCATCCTCAGCCATACGAGATCTGGTTCGACGTCCCAGTGCACAAACCCGCATCGGCTGCCTTCCCACGCAACTGTTTGACAAGTGCCCTGGCGAAGGCTTTTCGCAAAGCCCGCTTGCTGCAACTCGTCATCCCAGCCATAGGCTGAGGTAACGAAACCTTTCATCGTTCGCCGGTACGTGTCAAATAACCATTCCGAGTCTCCGGGTACGGCCAGCCGAAAATCTAGATTCATCACAACCGCCGATCACGATAAGCAGGTCTTCGCCAGAGTACTGGATAAGGGGGATCGGCATCAATCGGTTGAGGCCGGCGAACGCCGACGGATGCGGAATACCGTTCACCGGACAACTGAGTTACCGATCCGCTGCTGGCCGAACCTGGGCTCCCGACGAACCGCCGAAATCGTTAAGGGTTATTCGATGCCTGCCGTCAACCACAGGCATGCGACGGGCCTCTGCGCGTGTTGGCAGGCGTCGAATAAGCCCGATGGAGGAAACCGCGGAGTGCCCCGACGCGGTTAGGGGTTTCGCGGCTATGGTG
>NZ_CAJNAT010000045.1 GCF_905220705.1 Paraburkholderia domus | reverse complement strand
CGCAGCATCGCGGCGCTCAGACGCCGCGCGTCCGCGCTTGGTTTCCAGATCATTCCCGACACGAAAACGGCCTGAAAACCACCCGTACTTCCATGCGATGTTTCTCGAGAGATCGATACGCGTTCTTCGGCGAGCGCACGGCGCACCGCTTCCGGCGTGAAACGCGGTACGAGGCGCAACGTCGCGCCGGCGTGCAGGCTGCCGAGGCAAACCGACGCGAAGCCGTACACGTGCGAGATCGGCAGCACGGCGTACACGACATCGTCCGGCCCGACTTTGCGTAAGCGGCTGGAAACGGCCGCGATGAAGAGCAGATTGCGATGGGACAACATCACGCCTTTCGGCGCGCCTGTGGTTCCCGTGGTGTAGATCAGCGCGGCGCATTGACGGTCGTTGGCGGCTTCGACCGGTTCGGCTTTTGCGGTGGTGTCGATCGTGTACGACCACGCGCCGATGTCCGGCGTGACGGCAGGCGCTGTGACGGCTTGGTGCCGCTGCGCATGCTGTTGGGCATCCGTGGAGCTTTCAACCGCGTACGCGACCACGCGAGGCTGCGCGTGCGCGCGGATCGCGTCGAGTTCGGCGGCGGACAGGCGTGCATTCGACACCAGCGCCCACGCATCGAGCTTCGCGGTTGCGAACAACAGCACGATCTGCACGATGCTGTTCTCGGCCACGATCATCACGCGATCGCCGCCACGCACGCCCCATTCGCGCAGCAGCGCGGCGGCGGCATCCACGGCTTCCAGAAGTTGCGCATTGGTGAGGCGGCGCGCCTCCTCGATCAAGGCGACGTGCTGCGGATCGCGCGCGGCCGCGAGTGCCGGAATTTCGGCAATACGCGTGGGCAGGGCGGCCAGCAGCGCGGGAATGTCGATCGTGGAACGGGTGGATGAATCGAGGCTCAACGCTGTCTCCAATGTCGACCAGAGTTGGCGCTTTAGCGCCGTACTCTGGTCCCATGCAAAGCGGTCGACCAGAGTTGGCGCTTTAGCTGTCGATCAGAGTTCGCGCTTTAGCGCGTTACTCTGATCCCATGCAAAGCACGTACTCTGGTCCCATGCAACGTAGTTGCAAAGCTATTCGGTGCCCGGCTTGCTGTGCGCCGGAAGATTTGCGAACGATCGTGCCACAATCGCCCGACCCGCACAATTGGCCGTTCGGCAAATAGCCGTTGTGCAAACTCGCTATTACAATGCGCCGATGAGCAAATCCAGACACGTCTCCGAAACGCCTGCGACGCAGTTTCTGCGCCGTCATGGCGTCATTTTCGGCGAACATCCTTACGATTACGTCGAGCACGGCGGCACCGAGGAATCGGCGCGCCAGCTCGGTGTGGACGAACATCATGTCGTGAAGACCTTGGTGATGGAAGACGAGCACGCCAAGCCGCTGATCGTGCTGATGCACGGCGACCGCACTGTCAGCACCAAGAATCTGGCGCGGCAGATCGGCGCGAAACGCGTCGAGCCGTGCAAGCCCGAGGTGGCGAACCGGCACTCGGGCTATCTGATCGGCGGCACGTCGCCGTTCGGTACGAAGAAGCAGATGCCGGTGTACGTCGAGTCGAGCATCCTCGAGATGGACAAGATCTGGCTAAACGGCGGGCGGCGCGGTTTTCTTGTCAGCATCGAGCCGACGATATTGACCGGCTTGCTGACAGCGAAGCCGGTTCAATGCGCGAGCGTCGATTGACGTTTGCCTGAATGTCTTCCGGGCAGGTGGGTTCGGTAGAATGTGCGCCGCTTTGTTCCCTGTTGCGGTTGGGGTATCGAGTTTCAGACCGCCGATCCTTATAAGAGTCCCAGATGCAAAACCTGATCGTCGCTGTCGTTGCCTACCTGATCGGCTCGGTGTCGTTTGCCGTGATCGTGAGCGCCGCAATGGGGCTGGACGACCCACGCTCGTACGGCTCGGGTAACCCGGGCGCGACCAACGTGCTGCGCAGCGGCAGCAAGAAGGCCGCGATTCTCACCCTGATCGGCGACGCCTTCAAAGGATGGTTGCCAGTGTGGTTCGTCGTGCACTTCGGCGCGCGTTACGGCCTCGACGATACGTCGGTAGCGATTGCGTCCATTGCCGTGTTTCTCGGCCACCTGTATCCGATCTTCTTCCGCTTCAAGGGCGGCAAGGGCGTGGCGACCGCAGCGGGCGTGCTGATCGCGATCAACCCGATCCTCGGCATTGCCACCTTGTTGACGTGGTTGATCGTGGCGTTCTTCACCCGCTATTCTTCGCTGGCGGCATTGTCCGCGGCAGTGTTCGCACCGATCTTCGACGGCTTTCTGTTCGGGCCGCATATCATCGCGCTGGCGATCGTGGTGATGAGCTCGCTGCTGGTATGGCGCCACCGCGGCAACATCGCCAAGCTGATGCGCGGCCAGGAAAGCCGCATCGGCGCCAAGAAGAAAGCCGACGCAGCGGCTAGCGCGACGGGCGGTA
This sequence comes from Paraburkholderia domus, assembly GCF_905220705.1. GTDB lineage: Bacteria > Pseudomonadota > Gammaproteobacteria > Burkholderiales > Burkholderiaceae > Paraburkholderia > Paraburkholderia domus. Next base: position 43,936 of record NZ_CAJNAT010000045.1, on the reverse strand, counting down.
ACGAACCTTGAGCGAGGGCGGTGCGTAGCCCGAACGGGTGTTAGCCGGCGCGCCCTGGTTCGCTCAAGGCGCACGGCCTGTGCGATGGGGCGGGTGCTGCGCCTTAACGCATAGAATCGCCGGGTGCTGGGCCTTTAGGTGCCCCGTTTTGCCGAGCGTTCAACATGCGCCCAGCGCCGTGCCACAACGCACGCCCGCTGCCGGGCGTGATGCGTGTTCAGTCGCGGAAGTTGTTGAAGTCGAGCGGCGTGTCAGTCACGTCCTTGCGCAGCATTGCGATTACGCTTTGCAGATCGTCGCGCTTGCCGCCGGTGATGCGCACAGCGTCGCCCTGAATGCTCGCCTGGACCTTGATCTTGCTGTCCTTCACCAGACGTACGATTTTCTTCGACAGATCGCCGGACACGCCTTTCTTGATCTTGATGACCTGTTTGACCTTGTCGCCGCCGATCTTCTCGATCTTGCCGTAGTCGAGAAAACGCACGTCCACATTGCGCTTGGCCATTTTCGACAGCAGGACGTCTGTTACTTGGCCGAGCTTGAAATCGTCATCGGCGTAGGCCGTGATTTCGCTTTCCTTGTGCTCGACGCGCGCGTCCGACCCTTTGAAGTCGAAGCGGGTTGAAATTTCCTTGTTGGACTGCTCGATCGCGTTCTTGACTTCGATCATGTCTGCTTCGCAGACGACGTCAAACGATGGCATTGTTTTCTCCCAATAGTGCTGCGGTGCGTGGCGCGGCCGGTCGGCTGCTCACGGGGCACTCGCTATAATCACGAACCGGACGTCATTTTACCGACGCCACTCCCTTTTGCCTAAGGCCGCCGCGCATTGTCGCGCGGCTGGGGCCAGATGTCGTTTCGCACGTCGTTCCATTTTTCTCATTCTGATGTCCCAAACCGAATCTGCCGCGTTTATTGCCGGCTATCCGCTGAAGGCGCACAACACCTTCGGTTTTGATGTTCGCGCGCAGTTTGCTTGCCGGATCGAGCGCGAAGCGCAACTGATGGCTGCCGTGCGCGATCCGCGTACCGCCGGCTTGCCGCGGCTGGTGCTGGGCGGCGGCAGCAATGTCGTGCTGACTGGCGACTTCGCGGGACTGGTGCTGCTGGTGGCGCTGCAAGGCCGCCGCATCGTGCGCGAGGACGATGATGCATGGTACGTCGAAGCGGCAGCCGGTGAGCCGTGGCATGACTTTGTTGCATGGACTTTGGCGCAAGGGCTGCCTGGGCTGGAGAACCTCGCACTGATTCCGGGGACCGTTGGCGCGGCGCCGATCCAGAACATCGGCGCGTATGGGCTGGAGATGTGCGAGCGGTTTGCGTCGCTGCGGGCGGTGGAGCTGGAAACGGGCGCCGTAGTTGAACTCGATGCCAACGCCTGCCGATTCGGCTACCGTGATAGTTTTTTCAAGCGGGAAGGGCGTGACCGTTTCGTGATTACTTCGGTCACTTTTCGTTTGCCGAAGACATGGCAGCCGCGCGCCGGGTATGCGGATCTTGCACGTGAGTTGGCCGCGAGCGGCCACACCGACGCGCAACCGGACGCACAGGCGATTTTCGACGCGGTGGTCGCGGTGCGGCGCGCGAAGTTGCCGGATCCGCTTCAGCTTGGCAATGCGGGGAGTTTCTTCAAGAATCCGGTCGTGGAGGCGACGCAGTTCGAGGCGCTGAAGGTTCAGGAGCCCGAGGTCGTCGCTTACCCTCAACCGGACGGCCGGGTGAAGCTTGCGGCGGGCTGGTTGATCGACCGATGCGGCTGGAAAGGTCGCGCGATGGGCGCAGCGGGCGTGCATGAGCGGCAGGCGCTGGTGCTGGTCAATCGCGGTGGGGCGAGCGGCGCCGAGGTGTTGGCGCTCGCGAGAGCGGTTCAGCGGGATGTGCTGACGAGATTTGGGGTTGAGCTGGAAGCGGAGCCGGTTTGCTTGTGATCGCGTAAGTGGCTTGCAGCAATGAAAAAAGGCGCCGGGAGTTGCCTCCCGGCGCCTTTTTCGCATCTGCGCTTCAGTTTTGGCCGCGCCTTTCGGCGCTTAACTTCGCTACGCGAAGTTAGCCTTCACCGAAACGCACGTCGTCAGCTACGCTGACTTTGGCATTTTGGCTCCGGCCCGCGCCTTTCGGCGCTTAACTTCGCCGCGCGAAGTTAGCCTTCACCGAAACGCACGTCGTCAGCTGCGCTGACTTTGGCATTTTGGCTCCGGCCCGCGCCTTTCGGCGCTTAACTTCGCCGCGCGAAGTTAGCCTTCACCGAAACGCACGTCGTCAGCTGCGCTGACGACGTGCGTTTTCAGCAATCCGCATACGCAGCGCGTTCAGTTTGATGAACCCGCCAGCGTCAGCCTGGTTGTACGCACCGCCGTCGTCGTCGAACGTAGCGATGGTCTTGTCGAACAGCGTTTCCTTCGAATCGCGCGCGACAACCGACACGCTGCCCTTGTACAGCTTTACACGCACCCAGCCGTTGACCTTCTCTTGCGTGTGGTCGATCAGCACCTGGATTGCGCGGCGCTCCGGGCTCCACCAGTAGCCGTTGTAAATCAGCGAAGCGTAACGCGCCATTAGATCGTCTTTCAGGTGAGCCACTTCGCGGTCGAGCGTAATCGACTCGATACCGCGGTGCGCCTTCAGCATGATCGTGCCGCCAGGCGTTTCATAGCAGCCGCGCGACTTCATGCCGACGTAACGGTTTTCGACCAGATCCAGACGGCCGATGCCGTGCTTGCCGCCCAAACTGTTCAGCTCGGTCAGCATTTCAGCTGCCGACAGGCGCTTGCCATTGATCGCGACCGGATCGCCGTGTTCATATTCGATGTCGATGTACTCGGCCTGGTCGGGCGCCTGTTCCGGCGACACGGTCCAACGCCACATATCGGCTTCGGCTTCGGCCTTCGGGTCTTCCAGGTGACGGCCTTCGAACGAGATGTGTAGCAGGTTCGCGTCCATCGAATACGGCGCGCCGCCTTGCTTGTGCTTCATTTCGATCGGAATACCGGCCTTTTCGGCGTACGCGAGCAGCTTTTCGCGCGACAGCAGATCCCATTCACGCCACGGTGCGATCACCTTGATGCCCGGTTCCAGCGCGTAGTAACCGAGTTCGAAGCGAACCTGGTCGTTGCCCTTGCCGGTTGCGCCGTGCGAGACCGCTTGCGCGCCGGTTGCGCGGGCGATTTCGATCTGACGCTTGGCGATCAGCGGACGCGCGATCGACGTGCCCAGCAGGTACTCGCCTTCATAGATCGTGTTGGCGCGGAACATCGGGAACACGTAGTCGCGCACGAATTCTTCGCGCAGGTCTTCGATGAAGATGTTGTCCTGCTTGATGCCGAGTTGCAGGGCTTTCTTGCGCGCCGGTTCCAGCTCTTCGCCCTGGCCGATGTCGGCCGTAAACGTGACGACTTCGGCGTCGTAGTTGTCCTGCAACCACTTCAGGATGACGGAGGTGTCGAGGCCGCCCGAATAGGCGAGCACGACTTTCTTGATATCGCTCATGGTGAACTCGTAGCTGGAGAAAGCTGGAAAACAAGGCGCGCCGGCGGTTCCGGAGCGCGGAAAACCACTATTTTGACACTAAACCGCCGCTTGCCCGCGTTTTTGGGGCAGTGCGGTGGGTGAGCCGGCTCCGCTTGCAACCGTGGACGCCGGCTTGATGCGTGGCGCTAAACGTGGATGCCTTGCCTCGTATTCAAGGCCCCGTCGCGCTTCACGCAGGTGCTGCTTCAGGTGCTGAAGAACGGCTCGCTTAGTGATTCAGCTTGCCGAGCAGCAGATACTCCATCAACGCCTTTTGCACGTGCAGACGGTTTTCCGCTTCGTCCCACACGACGCTTTGCGGGCCGTCGATCACTTCGGCGCTGACTTCCTCGCCGCGGTGGGCGGGCAGACAGTGCATGAACAGGGCATCAGAATTGGCGCAGGCCATCATGTCAGCGTCTACGCACCAGTCTGCAAAGGCTTTCTTGCGGGCTTCGTTTTCGGCTTCGAAGCCCATGCTGGTCCACACATCCGTGGTAACCAGATCGGCGCCCGCACAGGCTTCGTTCGGATCGTCGAATTCCTGATAGAACGGTGCGCTTTCCGCAGCGACCATGGCGGGGTCGAGCTTGTAGCCCGGCGGTGTGGACAGGCGCAGCTTGAAACCGAGAATCTGGGCGGCTTCGATCCACGTGTACAGCATGTTGTTCGCGTCGCCGACCCACGCGACCGTCTTGTCGCGAATCGGACCGCGGTGCTCGAAGTACGTGAAGATGTCCGCCAGCACCTGGCACGGGTGATATTCGTTGGTCAGCCCGTTGATCACCGGTACGCGCGAATTTTCGGCAAAACGCTGGAGTATGTCCTGGCCGAACGTGCGGATCATGATGATGTCGACCATGCGCGAGATCACTTGCGCTGCGTCTTCGATCGGTTCGCCGCGGCCAAGCTGCGTGTCGCGCGTACTCATGAAGACGGCGTGGCCGCCCAGCTGGAAGATGCCGGCTTCGAACGACAGGCGCGTGCGCGTCGAGTTTTTCTCGAAGATCATCGCTAGCGTGCGGTCGTGCAGCGGGTGGTAGGTCTCGTAGTTCTTGAATTTACGCTTCAGAATGCGCGCGCGTTCCAGCACGTACTCGTAGTCTTCCAGCGAGAAATCCTTGAACTGCAGGTAGTGGCGAATTTTCTTGGCGGTCATGAAACAAATACGGCGGTCTCACCCGGCAGGATTGCCGGACGGCGCCGCCGTCGTTTGTGGTAACTCAATGCAGCATAAAGGATTTCGCCCCGTTTGACGAGTCGGCCAAAAGGCCAGGCATGCTGTCTGAAAGCCTTTCGCAACCCTCAAACGAGGCTTGTGTGCGCTGCGGAAAAAGGTCCGCTGCGCTATAATCTACCGGTTATCCCTAAGCCCAGCAGGCTGGTATTGAGCTTGCGGGACACGGCTCGCGCGCGCCAGAAAGTTTCCTCGCGGTGCGCCGTCACGATGAGCGCCGAGGCGGCTTGTCCGGCCTTTCGCCATGCAGGCGTGGTCGACGTGTTCAGGTATCCCAAAGCCGCGTTGCATTCAGCTTTGCCGTCATCCCTCTGGGCAGTCACACAGGTATTCCTACATGGCCGAAGCAGCTCCAACCGAATATTTCATTCAGGGCATCACGTCGACTGGGAAAAAATTCCGGCCGAGCGACTGGTCGGAGCGGCTCGCAGGCGTGATGTCATGCTTCGGTCCCAGGGCGGGCGGCAGGGGGCCGAACGCTTACCTGCAATACTCGTTGTATGTCCGGCCCACTCTGATCGGCGACCTCAAATGTGTGATTCTCGATTCGCGCTTGCGCGATATCGAGCCGATGGCCTTCGATTTCGTCCTGAACTTTGCGAAAGACAATGACCTCCTCGTGACCGAGGCTTGCGACTTGCAACTTGAGCACGCTACGCCGCAAGCCAAAAGGCACGTGCTGTAACGCGAGCCAGCCGTCGGATCGGCAAAGGTAAAAAACCCGCAAGCAGCGGGTTTTTTTATGGCTGAGGTCAAGGCCTCGGTGGGCGGCCCGTCAACTACGAGCGCGACGCGACAGCGCGGATCTGTCGGCGCCAAGCAAAAAAGCCCGCCGAAGCGAGCCTTTCTGTTGCAGCGGAAACAGGAGGTAGCCCACCGAAGCGGGCTGACCGAATTTACTGCGCTGCGGGCGCTTGCAGACCCTTGAGGGCTGCAGCGAGACGGCTCTTGTTGCGAGCGGCCTTGTTCTTGTGAACGATTTTCTTGTCGGCGATGATGTCGATAGTCTTCGACGATGCCTGGAAGATTTCGAGGGCCTTAGCCTTGTCGCCGGCTTCGATTGCCTTGCGGACAGCCTTGATAGCCGTGCGGAACTTCGAGCGCAGTGCCGAGTTGTGCGAGTTAGCCTTGGCGGCCTGGCGGGCGCGCTTGCGTGCTTGTGCGGTGTTAGCCATGACGGTTCCTTATCCTGTTCCTGTTTCCAGTACCTGACCTTCAAGTGGTAGGTGCTGCTTTTAGATCGAACTCCTGGAAGCGATTGCCCAAGAGCGCAAAAGTGTCGAAATAATTCGAAAAAATCGATCGGACTACGCGAAGGCGGGCCCGTGTTCCGGTGTGTTTCGAGGCTGGTTGGCGCCTCAATATGGCTTGCGCGCTGCTCGAGCGGCGCCTGCCTACTGCGTGCCCGAACCTAGTCCAAAAACCCGTCCGAAAATTGAGCGAGCTTCGAAACCGGCGATTATAGCAACAAAATCAGGCACGTGACAACGGGGAATCGCCAATCCTGATGTGGCGGGTTACCGTGCATCGCGCTGAATTCTGTAAGTTTCCACGGTTCGCGAGGGTCCGGGCGCCGTCGCGACGGGCGGGCGGCCGACGAGCGTGCGGCTCGCGAAACCTAGGGCAAGCAACAAAAAAAGCCCGATCCGCTCATCCGACCGAACGTCTGCGTCACAAATCGGTCCGATTCGCGTTCCGGCTCGTCGTCCGCACCTGCGGCACCCGTATAATAAGCGCCCCATGAATCTATTCCGAGCCCTGCTGACGGTCAGCGGCTTCACGCTGCTGTCGCGCGTGACCGGACTGGCCCGCGAAACGCTGATCGCACGCGCGTTCGGTGCCAGTCAATATACTGACGCGTTTTACGTCGCCTTCCGCATTCCGAACCTGCTGCGTCGCATTTCCGCTGAGGGTGCGTTCTCACAGGCCTTCGTGCCGATCCTCGCCGAATTCAAAAACCAGCAAGGACACGACGCCACCAAGGCGCTCGTCGACGCCACCTCGACCGTACTTGCCTGGGCGCTCGCGATTCTCTCGCTGATCGGCGTGGTGGGGGCGTCGGGCGTGGTGTTCATCGTCGCGTCGGGGCTCGCGCATGAGGGCCAGGCGTACGCGCTCGCGGTCACGATGACGCGCATCATGTTCCCGTACATCATTTTCATCTCGTTGACGTCGCTGGCGTCCGGCGTGCTGAATACGTACAAGAACTTTTCGCTGCCGGCGTTCGCGCCGGTCCTGCTGAACGTCGCCTTCATCTTTGCTGCAGTGTTTGTCGCGCCGCGCCTGCAAACGCCGGTTTATGCGCTCGCGTGGGCGGTGATTGCCGGCGGTGTGTTGCAATTCATCGTGCAACTGCCGGGTCTGAAGAAGATCGACATGCTGCCGCGCATCGGCCTGAATCCGCTGAAGGCGCTCGCGCACCGCGGCGTAAAGCGGGTGCTGTCGAAGATGGTGCCGGCGATGTTCGCCGTGTCGGTCGCGCAGATCAGCCTGATCATCAACACCAATATCGCGTCGCGCATCGGTCCGGGCGCCGTCTCCTGGATCAACTACGCTGACCGGCTGATGGAGTTCCCGACCGCGCTGCTCGGCGTCGCACTCGGCACGATCCTGCTGCCGAGCCTGTCGAAAGCGCACGTCGACGCCGATCCGCACGAGTATTCGTCGCTGCTCGACTGGGGTTTGCGCGTCACCTTCCTGCTGGCCGCGCCGAGCGCCGTCGCGCTGTTCTTCTTCGCCCAGCCGCTCACCGCAACGCTGTTTCACTACGGCAAGTTCGACGGCAACTCGGTGGTCATGGTTGGCCGTGCTCTGTCTGCCTACGGTATCGGCCTGATCGGCCTGATTCTCATCAAGATCCTTGCGCCCGGTTTTTACGCGAAGCAGGACATCAAGACGCCGGTGAAGATCGGCGTCGGCGTGCTGATCGTCACACAGCTGAGCAATTACGTGTTCGTGCCGATTTTCGCGCATGCGGGCCTCACGCTGAGCGTCGGGCTTGGCGCTTGCGTCAATGCGCTGTTCCTGTTTCTCGGTCTACGCAAGCGCGGTATCTATATGCCGTCGAAAGGCTGGCTGAAGTTCTTCGTGCAGTTGCTCGGCGCCTGTCTGGTTTTGGCCGGCACGATGCATTGGCTGGCGATCAGTTTCGACTGGATCGGCATGCATAGCCGGCCGGTCGACCGCATCGTGTTGCTGGGGGCGTGCCTCGTTCTGTTCGCCGCGTTATATTTCGGTATGCTTTGGCTGATGGGCTTCAAGTACGCGTATTTCAAAAGGCGAGTGAAGTGATCACGATGACGCGAGTTCTCGACTATTTCAGCACGCTGGTTGCCGAAGATGACAGCCTGCCGCTGACCGAGGCGGCGCTCTCGCTCGCGCAGGACGCTTATCCCGATCTCGATTTGCAAGGCACGTTGGCCGAGATCGACGAGTTGGTCGTGCGTTTGCAGCGCCGCATGCCGGACGATGCCGACATCAGGCAGAAGGTCGGCATTCTGAACCGGTTCTTCTTCCGCGAGCTGGGTTTCGCCAGCAACCTCAACGATTATTACGATCCCGACAACAGCCATCTGAATGTGGTGCTCAAGCGGCGCCGCGGCATTCCGATTTCGCTGGCGGTGCTGTATCTGGAGATGGCCGAGCAGATCGGTATTCCAGTGCGCGGCGTGTCGTTTCCGGGCCACTTCCTGTTGCGTGTAACGACGCCGGACGGCGACGTGATGCTCGATCCGACCAGCGGGCATTCGCTGTCCGAATCGCAGATGGTGGAAATGCTGGAGCCGTATGTGGCGTCGGCGGGCGAGTCGGTGAGCAGGGCGCTGCGCATGTTGCTGCAACCGGCCACGCGCCGCGAGATCATTGCTCGCATGCTGCGCAATCTGAAGTCCACTTATCTTCAGACGGAACGCTGGCAGCGTCTGTTGGCGGTGCAACAGCGTCTTGTGATCCTGTTGCCGGACAGTATCGAGGAGGTGCGCGATCGCGGTTTCGCCTACGCACGGCTCGATTACCTGCGTCCGGCGCTCGAGGATCTCGAACGATATCTCGGCGATCGGCCAGACGCGGAAGACGCGACGGTGGTGGAGTCGCAGTTGCATGAACTGCGTCAGCGTACCCAGTACGACGATCGCGACTAAGAATGCTTGCCGACCTGCCGGTCAAAACAGAACGCCTGCGCATGACGCATGCGCAGGCGTTTTTCATTGGCGCGGCCGCGTAAAGCGGCGCGCTGGACGCATCCTTACTTTGGCTGCATCCGGATCGCGCCGTCAAGGCGAATCACTTCGCCGTTGAGCATCGGATTGTCGAAGATTTGCTTGGCCAGCATCGCGTACTCTGCCGGTTTGCCGAGGCGCGGCGGGAACGGCACCATCGCGCCGAGCGCATCCTGCACTTCCTGCGGCATGCCGAGCAGCATCGGCGTTTCGAAGATGCCCGGTGCAATCGTCATCACACGAATTGCGTTGCGCGACAGGTCGCGTGCGATCGGCAACGTCATGCCGACCACGCCGCTCTTGGACGCAGCATAAGCGGCCTGACCGATCTGGCCGTCAAACGCAGCCACGGATGCCGTGTTGATGATCACACCGCGCTCGCCATTCGCATTCGGTTCGTTCTTCGACATGGCTGCGGCGGCGAGCCGGATCATGTTGAAGGTGCCGATCAAATTGATGGAGATGGTGCGCGCGAACGAGTCGAGCGGATGCGGGCCGTCTTTGCCGACCGTCTTGATGGCGGGCGCAACGCCCGCGCAGTTGACGAGGCCGCGCAGCGTGCCGAGCTTCGTGGCGGCTTCGACTGCTTGCGTGGCGTCGTCTTCGCGGCTCACGTCGCATTTGACGAACACGCCGCCGAGTTCTTTCGCGAGTGCCTCACCGGCATCCTGATTCAGATCGGCCAGCACCACCTTGCCGCCGTTCTCGACGAAAAGGCGCGCTGTGGCCGCGCCGAGGCCCGATGCACCGCCGGTGATCAGGAATACGTTGTCACGAATCTCCATGTCTGCTCCTTTGCTTCAGTTCAGTAATGTCTCGATCGAATATCTTTTCGATGATCGATTGTAACGGCTATGCTGCAATGCGGAAAGCGAAGTGGCGGGTGGGGTGGGCGACTGGCAGGAGCCCCTGCCGAAGACCCCATCGCGCCGCCAAACTGCTACGGATGGCTAATTAATGCGGTGCGTGGCGAGGCGTGGCGGCCGACGGAGATCGGGGAAGAGCGCACGCCACGCGGCGCGCAATTGAAAAACCCGCCGGAATAGGCGGGTTTTTTCAACCGACAAACGCAGACGCGAGATTATTTCAACGCATCGAACGCGCGGTTGCGAATTTCGTCGACCGAGCCGAGGCCCGAAATGCGGCGATATTGCGGCGCCTTCAGCGAGGTCGACGGATCGCCGTTTTGCGCCCAGTTGTTGTAGTACTCGACCAGCGGCTTGGTTTGCGCAACGTACACGTCGAGGCGCTTCTTGACCGTTTCTTCCTTATCGTCGTCGCGCTGGATCAGCGGTTCGCCCGTCACGTCGTCGATACCTTCGACTTTCGGCGGGTTGAACTTGACGTGATACGTACGGCCCGACGCCGCGTGCGAGCGGCGGCCGCTCATGCGCACGATGATCTCGTCGAACGGCACGTCGATTTCCAGCACGTAGTCGATCGCGACGCCCGCCTGCTTCATGGCTTCAGCTTGCGGAATGGTGCGCGGAAAACCGTCGAACAGATAACCGTTCGCGCAATCACACTCTTGCAGGCGTTCCTTCACCAGGTTGATGATCAGCTCGTCCGTGACCAGTTCGCCGGCATCCATGAAGCGCTTGGCTTCGAGGCCGAGCGGCGTGCCTGCCTTAACGGCGGCGCGCAGCATGTCACCGGTGGAAATTTGCGGAATGCCGAACTTTTCCTTGATGAAAGTTGCCTGAGTGCCCTTACCCGCGCCGGGCGCACCCAAAAGGATCAAACGCATGTGATATCTCCAGATCTATGTGAATTCTTTGGTGGCGCTGCAGCCATCCCGCGATTCGTCGAGGGACCCGCGTCGGCTGCCGTTTCGAGTCTCGCGCAGCACGTCGAAAACGACGGCGCTGCAAGACGACAACGGCGCGACCGGGGCAAACCCTGACTCTCGCATTTAACGGGAGGCGCGCACAACCGTCCGATTATGCCATGGGTTTTTACGCTCAAGACCCGAATAAGGCCTGCACGCGCGCGAGATCGGCAGGTGTGTCGACGCCGGGCAGCGGCGCATTCTGAGTGACGAGCACCGCGATTCGCTCGCCGTGCCACATCGCGCGCAGTTGTTCGAGCGCTTCAACCTGCTCGATCGGCGAGATCGCAAGACTCGGATACGTGCGCAGGAATTGGGCGCGATACGCGTACAGGCCGATATGCCGATGGACGACTGCGGGGGCCGGTGGCGTGGGCATCGACGCCACGTTGGGCCAATGCGGCTGATACGCGTCGCGTGCCCAGGGAATCGGCGCGCGCGAGAAGTACAGCGCGACGCCGCGCGCGTCGAGCACAACTTTGACGACGTTCGGATTGAAAATTTCCGCGGGGTCGGTGATCGGATGCGCGGCGGTGGCGATCGCGCAGCCGTGGCTCGAAGCAAGGTGCGACGCCACGCCACACACGAGCGCCGGGTCGATCAGCGGCTCGTCGCCCTGAACGTTCACCACGATCGTTTCGTCACTCCAGCCGAACTGCGCCGCCACTTCCGCGAGACGGTCGGTGCCCGACGGATGGTCGGCGCGTGTCAGCACGGCTTCGAAGCCGTGCTCGCGGGCCACATCCAGCACCGCTTGCGCGTCGGAGGCGATCAGCACGTGTTGCGCGCCCGATTCGCGTGCGCGTTCGGCGACCCGCACCACCATCGGCTTGCCGCCGATGTCGGCGAGCGGCTTGTTGGGCAGACGCGTCGAGGCGAGCCGGGCCGGCACGACGGCGACGAACGGGGGAGTAGTGGCGTTAGCGTTGGTCATCGGAAGGACTGGCGGCGATGCAACCGGAAGAAAGTGCTCGCAAGTGCACTGCGGGCGCTGATGGGAAAGACGGCAAATGCGGATGGCAAATGCGGGTCAGACACGCGGGCGGCGCCGAATGTCTGATCGGCACGCGCCCCGCGTCAAGCAAAGCTGACTCAGGCGACGGAGCCCGGATTCAGATCGACCGGCGTGCCTTCCACGGTCTGCCGCGCTTCGTCGACCAGCATCACGGGAATGCCGTCGCGAATCGGATAGGCAAGCTTGTCCGCGTTGCAGATCAGTTCCTGCGCAGAACGGTCGTAGCTGAGCGGGCCCTTGCAGATCGGGCAGACGAGAATTTCAAGCAGGCGAGCGTCCACGGACTTTCTCCACAACTAATGCAATGAGGCGATGATCGAGCGCGGCTTCGACAGGGACAACCCAGATGCGCGCGTCGTGCCAGGACCCTAATTTTACCGCATCCTTTTCGGTTATCAGGATGGCGTCCGCGTCGGCATCCGCAAAAGGATTGCGCTCGAACGCGTAGTGATCCGGCAAGGCGCGGGTGGCGGGCGTGAGACCGGCTGCGCGCAGCGTTGCGAAAAAACGCTCCGGCGCGCCGATGCCGGCCGCAGCCAGCACACGCTCGCCGCTGAACTGCGCAAGCGGACGGCGCAGTCCGGGGTTGTCGAGATGCCAGGCGTCGGCGGGCGCGAGTTGCAGCGCGAACGTGTTCGGCCAGGGGGGCAGCGTGCGGGCGTACGGGTCGTTGATCAGCGTCGCGTCGCGGCGGCGCGACAGCGGCTCGCGCAGCGGGCCGGCCGGCAGCAGAAAACCATTGCCCCCGAGCCGGTGATCGAAGACCACGAGTTCGGCGTCGCGGGCGAGGCGGTAGTGCTGCAGGCCGTCGTCGCTGACGATCACGTCGACGTCGCGATGCGCGGCGCACAGTGCCTGCGCTGCCGCGACACGATCCGGGCAGACCCACACCGGTGCGCCGGTGCGCCGCGCGATCAGCAGCGGTTCGTCGCCGCCGACGCTCGCCGCCGACGTCGCGAGGACCGGCGTCGGCCCCTTGACGCGCGCGCCATAGCCGCGCGACACCACGCCGGGCTTAAAGCCGGCGGCGCGCAAGGCTTCGACCAGCGCGATGACGGTCGGCGTCTTGCCGGTCCCGCCGACGGTCACATTGCCGACCACGACCACTGGCACGCCAATCCGCACGGCTTTCAGCCAGCCGAACGAGAAGGCGGCGCGGCGGGCGGCGGCAATCGCGCCGAACACGCACGCGAAGGGCGTCAGCGCCCACGCAAACGGGCCGCGTTGTTGCCACTCGCGCGCAAGGCGTGCTTCGAGACGGTTGTTCAGTTCGCTCATCGGCGAGCCGCGAGGACGGGCGACAGGGGCCGGGACGGCGGCGTGGAAGCGCCAGGTGCAATACGCGGTGCAAGCATCAACGCGGTTCTCCGGACAATCGAAAAGTGAAGCGAAAAATGAAGCAGCGGCTGCATCCATGCGCTCGCGCAGTGTGCCGCCAATATGCCTTGATGGCGAGCGTTGCGGGGCGTTCGGCATGCCGTCGAACCCGCCACTCTAGCGCGCGTGCGTCCCGCCCGGCAAGTCGCGCGCCTCGTATAGCGCGGCGAGACGGCGCTTCGAACGGATCCTGCAGCCTGTGGATAACTTTGTGGAGAACCTGCCGGTCGACGGGCTGAGAGGGCCGCGCGGAGCGCTCCGTATCGGCAATCGTTCTCTTTAATGAGATATAAACAGCATATAAATCAACGACATGCTTCCAATTTGCGCAGCCTGGCGGGCGATCTGGCGGCATTCGTCTAAAGGGTCCCGACATGTGGACACTTTTAACAATTCCTCTGCTGCGCTGGACGCCGATGGCTACTCGGTCTATCGTCTGTCCGGCCAGTCACCGATATTCCTCGCATGAATCCCGAAAGCCCTTTTTCCTCGTCGGCTACACCCGGCGGTGAAGTTGTCGTCCCCGTTTCCGCGCTCAACCGTGCGATTGGCACGATGCTCGAACGCTCGTTTCCGCTCGTCTGGGTGGCCGGGGAAGTGTCGAACTTCACGCGTGCCGCGAGCGGCCATTGGTATTTCTCGATCAAGGACGCTCAGGCGCAGATGCGCTGCGTGATGTTCCGCGGTCGCGCGCAGTACGCCGAGTTCACGCCGCGTGAAGGCGATCGCATCGAAGTGCGCGCGCTGGTGACAATGTACGAGCCGCGCGGCGAACTGCAACTCAACGTCGAAGCGGTGCGCCGCACGGGGCAGGGGCGTCTTTACGAGGCCTTTCTCAAGCTGAAGGCGCAGCTCGAAGCCGAGGGTCTCTTTGCCGCCGAACGCAAACGCGCTTTGCCGGCCCACCCGCGTGCGATCGGCATCGTGACGTCGCTGCAGGCCGCGGCATTGCGTGACGTCTTGACCACCTTGTCGCGTCGCGCGCCGCACATTCCGGTGATCGTCTATCCGGCGCCGGTGCAGGGCGCGGGCGTCAGCGCGAAGCTGGCTGCGATGGTCGACGCCGCCAACGCGCGGCGCGAGGTCGACGTGCTGATCGTGTGCCGCGGCGGCGGCTCGATTGAAGACCTGTGGGCGTTCAACGAAGAAGTACTCGCGCGTGCGATTGCTGAAAGCGCCATCCCGGTGGTGAGCGGGGTAGGTCACGAAACCGATTTCACGATCGCCGACTTTGCCGCCGATGTGCGCGCCCCGACGCCCACCGGCGCCGCCGAACTCGTCAGCCCGCAGCGCGTGCTGTTGCTGCGCGAGCTCGATCATCGGCACGCCACGCTCGCACGCGGCTTCGGCCGCATGATGGAGCGGCGTGCCCAACAACTCGACTGGCTTGCGCGCCGGCTCGTGTCGCCGGCCGAGCGGCTTGCGCGGCAGCGCACGCACCTGCAGCAATTGAGCGTGCGGCTGGCGTCGGCCGGTGCGCGTCCCGTGCGTGACGCCCGAGCGCGGTTTTCTCTGCTGCAGATGCGCTGGCAGCGCTGGCGCCCTGATCTCGCCGCGCATCAGGCGAAGCTCGGCACGCTCTCGCAGCGTCTGGATGCTGCATTGTTACGCCAGCATGAACGTCAGTCTGCGCGGATCGACACGCTGGCCGCCCGGCTCGAGGTGCTGAGTCCGCAGCGCACGCTGGAGCGTGGCTATGCTGCCGTGCTCGATGCGCAGAGCGGCCGCGCGGTGCGTGCGCCGTCGTCGCTGAAACCGGGGCGGCGCCTCACGGTGCATCTTGCTGAAGGGGCCGCGGACATTGCTCTCGCCGATGTGCAACCGCGCTTGACCGACGGTTTCTGACACTTCGCCGACAGCACGCCAAGGCGTATTTTTGACTTCCGCATGGGCCGGGCACGACCCGTGCGAAAGCACTAATTACGCGCTGTGTGCGGCATGTTCGCCGATGCCGGACATAAAGTCCGTTGGTTTGCGGGGTTATTCCAACTCGCCTACAATCCAGTGCTCTACAGCGTTATCCGCAGACTCCCCCACAACAGATACAGACAGAAGGAAAGCACCATGGAACATACGCTCCCGCCGCTGCCGTTTGCAAAAAATGCACTCGTTCCGAACATGTCGGAAGAGACGCTCGAGTATCACTACGGCAAGCACCACCAGACCTATGTGACCAACCTGAACAATCTGATCAAGGGCACGGAGTTCGAGAACCTGTCGCTGGAAGAGATCGTCAAGAAGGCATCGGGCGGTGTTTTCAATAACGCGGCTCAAGTGTGGAACCACACGTTCTTCTGGAACAGCCTGTCGCCGCAAGGTGGCGGTGCACCGACCGGCGCACTGGCTGACGCGATCAACGCCAAGTGGGGTTCGTTCGACAAGTTCAAGGAAGAATTCGCCAAGACCGCAATCGGCACGTTCGGTTCTGGCTGGGCATGGCTGGTGAAGAAGGCTGACGGTTCGCTCGACCTGGTGTCGACGAGCAACGCAGCTACGCCGCTGACCACGGACGCAAAGGCGCTGCTGACGATCGACGTGTGGGAACACGCGTACTACATCGACTACCGCAATGCGCGTCCGAAGTTCGTTGAAGCGTACTGGAACATCGTCAACTGGGAATTCGCGTCGAAGAATTTCGCGTGAGATTGCTGGTTGTAGCGTGACGATATAGTTCGGATTTCAAACAAAATTGAACATCCGAACTGATTGCTGTAATGAAGTCTGGAAACGGTAGTAAAAAAGAAAGCCCTCCATCGCGAGGGCTTTCTGTTTTTTGTGTATCTATTATTGGCGATATTTACTGGCAGGCTTTCCCGTGATCGGCGTGGAAACCCTTTGCCTTTGCATCCGCTTCAGTCAGGTAAGCACCATTCTTCGTCTTGCCGTAGTACTTGTCGGTCGGGCAATGGTAGACCTTGGTGCTCGTGTTAACCCAGACCTGGCCGGGGCCGCCGCCGGCTGCCGCCGGTTTTGCGCTGCTCGCGGCGGCCGGAGCGACAGCGGGGGCCGCGGCAGGTGTCGCAGCGGGAGCGCTGGCGGCCCCCGCTGTGGCACCCGATGCGCCGTACCAGGTCTTCACACCCTTATGACCCGCGCAAGCGCCCTTTTTCGAAGCGCCCGAATAGGACGTACCGTCCTTGCAGAGGGCGGTTGATCCGGCCGGCGCGCTCGCCGGGACCTGTGCATAGCCAGCAGTCGCAACGAGCAATCCGGTCGCCACTGCCATGGAAAGAAACGGTATTTTCATCGCTGATCCTGTAGGTGTGAGACGAAGTGGTGTCGATCAGTGTCGCGCGCCCGCACGGCACTGATTGATATAACGCGACGCACGCGCGTTCCGCTGACAGGGTCAGGCGCGCAATATTGTCAAACGTCGCAAAATCAGACCGGCAGTCGCGATTTCACAGTCGACTTCCCGCGCAGCAGCCAATCCACCAGACGGTGCGAACGTCCGGCTGCCATCTCAAGCATCGTTCTATATAACCGATCAATTCGTTCTATATTCCGCGTTGGAATATAGAACCGGCCATCGCGATAATTACTCATCTTTCCGGTCACTGAAATATCGAGAGCGCGATGTCAACCCCGCTAGAACCCCATGTTTTAACCGGCAGCAGGCATCCGGTCGAATTCAGCACGTTGGCTTGGGTTCGAATCCATGCGCCAGGCGTTGTCCTCTGCATTGCCGTCACATTGGCCGCTTTCGGGTTGCAACTGGTTGAGCAACGGTTGTTCGGGCGCGCCTGGCTGGAAGCGTTGGTCCTCGCCATTCTCGTTGGAACAGCTGTACGAAGTGTCTGGAAGCCAGCCCCTCACTGGCACGCCGGGATCAATTTCAGCGCCAAGACGTTGCTTGAAATTGCCGTGGTCCTGCTGGGCGCCTCGCTCAGCACTCAGACACTCAAAGCAGCTGGGCTGGGACTGCTGGCAGGTATCGTGGTTGTCGTCGGCGTGGTCATCGTGGTCAGCTACGGCATCGGACGCCTCCTTGGTTTGCATCACCGGATGGCCTTGCTGGTCGCATGCGGCAACTCGATCTGCGGCAACTCGGCGATCGCCGCCGTTGCTCCGGTGATTCGGGCGCATGGCGATGACGTGGCCGCGTCGATTGCCTTTACCGCGGTGCTTGGCGTGATCGTCGTGCTCGGACTGCCGCTGCTGGTTCCCGTGCTGCACCTCAGCAACCTGCAATACGGCGTGCTGGCCGGAATGACGGTCTACGCGGTGCCGCAGGTGCTTGCTGCAACGGTCCCTGTTTCGGCGGTCAGCGCCAATCTCGGAACGCTGGTCAAACTGGTCCGTGTGCTGATGCTCGGTCCCGTGATCCTTGTCCTGTCAATCGGTTCGCGTCGTGGTGCAGGTGCTGCTGCATTGCACGGTGTGTCGAAGGGCCCGCGTCTTGCTTGGCATAAAGTCTTGCCCTGGTTCATTATTGGCTTCCTGGCGCTGGTTGCCCTCCGTTCGGCCAACCTCGTTCCGACGGAAGCGTTACCGCCCATCAACAGCACGGCGAACATATTGACGATTATTTCGATGGCGGCACTTGGTTTGGGCGTCGATGTGCGAATGGTCGCCAAAGCCGGCCCTCGTGTGACACTCGCGGTGGTGTTGTCGATCGTCGCGCTCGCGCTGATCAGTCTTGTGCTGATCCACGTGCTGGGCATGGCGTAAAAAGGCTCGAAATCCGCTAAAAACCATGACGCTTGATCAACTTCGAATCTTTGTGGCGGTGGCGGAGCAACAGCATGTGACGCGTGCGGCCGACGTACTGGCGCTTTCGCAATCGGCGGTGAGCAGCTCGATCGCCGCCCTCGAAGCGCAGTACGACATCAAGCTGTTCCACCGAATTCGCCGGAATATTGTGCTGACTGACGCCGGCCAGCAGTTTCTCGACGAAGCGCGCGCGGTGCTCGCCCGTGCCTCGTCGGCCGGGAACGTGCTGGCCGATCTCGCTGGATTGCGGCGCGGTGCGCTATCGCTTGCAGCGAGTCAGACGGTAGCCAACTACTGGATACCGAAGGTGATGCAGCGCTTCCATGCGGCCTACCCCGGCATTTCGCTCAAGCTCTCGATTACGAATACCGGACAAGTCGTCCGGCAGGTCGCCGAGGGTGCCGTCGATCTAGGTTTCGTGGAAGACCAGGTGGACACCGACGGTCTCGAAGTGCGCGCCGTTGCCCAGGATGAACTGGTGCTGGTGGTCGCCCCCAGCCATCCTTGGGCCGGCCGCGATTCGACGGCGACCGATTTGATTGACTTGCGCGAGAGCGCCTGGGTGCTGCGTGAACAGGAATCGGGTACGCGGGGGATCTTCGAAAAGATGGTGCGAAGCCTGGGGGGCGATCCCGCCGGGTTCGAGATCGCGCTGGAGCTTCCGTCGAACGAAGCGGTACGTTCCGCGGTCGAGGCCGGCGCTGGCGCGACTGTGATGTCCCGTCTGGTCGCCGCTTCCTCACTCAATGCCGGGACGCTGATAGCGCTCAGTTGGCCTCTGCCGTCGCGGGATTTCCTGATGCTGCGTCATCAGCAGCGCTATGTGACGGAAGCCATGCGCGTCTTCTTCGAGATGGCGTCGGAATGGGGCAGTCTTGAATCGCCGGCAAGGATGGCGAATCAAGGCGCGTGAACTGGCCGCTGCAATGAGGTTTGGGAGCGGTGGGAAAGCAGAAAGCTCTCGTTCGCGAGGGCTTTCTGCTTTCCAGTGTCCGGAGAGTTCGGGACAGACAGATGTCGGTTGAATCACTCGTGCGCTCGCATTTTCGCACCCACGACATTTCGAAAAACAACAAGGAGATACAGGCATGACTAACCAGAATGCGCGCCGCAGTGCGTTAAAGACATTTGGCCTGGCTGCCGGTACCGCGCTGCTGAGCGCCACCGGGCAGTCGCAAGCAATGGCAGCCGACACGGCACCATTGCTGCCCGGAGGGGCAGGCAATCTGGCCGAATTGACTAAGCGATTGGCCGCAGCCCCGAGGCGGCGCGACTTCAAAACGGTACCCATGATTCTCGAGCGTCCTGACCAATGGGATCATGAGGCGCTGTCTGCCGTCATCGGGTATCGAGGCAGTCCGAAACAGGTTTGGGACAACACCGACCTTGGCGGACCATGGCTGAACCTGATGCGTAATGCGTTGAATGCGCAGATCTGGTCGTACAAGCATCCGGATTTTCTCGTTGTATCGGCAACGCACGGGTCGGCCCATTTGTCCTTGTTCGACCAGTCAGCGTGGGACAAGTACGGTCTCGCGAAAATGAGCGGCGACAAGTTTGCGGCCAATACGTTGCTCGGCAGCAAACCGGCGGAAGCGATGGGTAACGGCGATCATGAAAGCGCCGACGGTGCCTTTTCGTCGCACGACAACAGTATTTCAGCGTTGCTGAAAAGAGGGGCGGTCTTTCTGTCGTGTCACAACGCCATTTGGGAACTGGCGGAGAAACTGCTCGCCGCCAACGCGAATCCGGACAAGTTGCCGCTGGACGCGCTTGCAGCCGATCTGACCAACCATATCATCCCGAGTGCGATCGTCACGCCCGGCGCGGTGGCGACCTTGGTCGAACTCCAACAGGTCGGCTTTCACTACGCCAGTTAAGGAGCAACCATGGCACACATTTGCGCTCAAAACCCGTTGCATGGGTTTCGACGGTTTTTGCGGTTAATGCTTGCGGTCTCGCTGTCTTGCGCTGCTGGTCTTGCGTGTGCGTCAGCAGCTCCGCCGGAGGCTGACGTCTTTCCGCCGTGGCAGCAGGGAGAAAATAACGACGCGCTCGATCGAGGGCTCGAATTCACCGTCCCGCAGGTCGACGTGCTGGCCGATTTTCACGGCAACCTGTCTTCGCCCAAGCTCGTGCTGTTCGTTGGGGGAAACTATTTCTTCGCGATGGCGCCGCTTGTTGCGCAGTTCGAGAAGGACAACCCTGAGTATCGCGGGCGGATCTTCTGGGAAACTATTCCACCCGGTTTGCTGGTCAAGCAGATGAAGGCCGGCGGCACGATCACGGTCGGCAATATGACATGGACGGTCAAGCCTGATGCCTATTTCGCCGGTTTGGCGAAGGTTAAAGACCTCATCGCGGACGGCACGCTATCGGGCCCCGCCGTTCCCTACGTAACGAATCAGCTGACGATCATGGTTCGTCGAGACAATCCTCAGCACGTCACGTCGCTCAAAGATCTGGCGCGACCCGAGTTGCGGCTCGCCATGCCCAATCCGGAGTTTGAAGGCGTGTCGCGACAGATCAAGGCATCGCTGGTGAAAGCCGGTGGCGACGCGCTCGCCAAAGCGGTCTATGAGGATAAGGTGCGGGCCGGATCGACTGAGCTGACCCATATACATCACCGGCAAACCGCGCTTTTTCTGATGCAGGATCGCGCCGATGCCGGCGTGGTCTGGAAATCCGAGGCCCTGTTCCAGGAGCAGATCGGGCATCCTCTTGCTCATGTCGACATTCCCGACAATGAAAACACGACCGCGATCTATGCCGGCGCGTTGGTCAACGGTGCAGCGCATCCGCAAGCGGCTCGCAAATGGCTCGCCTTTATTCACTCGCCCGCCGCGTTTCAGATTTTCGAGCGATACGGCTTCGGCAAGTACGAACCGGCGTTGAGTTCGACCGTTCAATGACGCGCTGTTGCGATTTGACGAGAACAGTCGAGCGCTGGCTGAATACCCATGCCCGAGCGGGTTGCAACCCGCGATAATCTGAAGGAGACGATGTGAACTATTCGGTCATGATATTGCGGCGCAGATACCTGAGCATGCATCTGGTCATTGCGAGCACGTTGTTGGCGATGTCGGGTGCTCACGCGGATGAACTGGTCACCGGACAAACCGTCGCGATGCAGGGCACGGCGAAGGGTGTCGCCGCGTGCATCAGTTGTCATGGTGCGAAAGGCGAGGGTAACGCCGCGGCAGGCTTTCCGCGTCTCGCTGGCGTCAGCGCGTCCTATCTGTCGGCACAATTGGCGGCGTTCGCGGACGGCACGCGTCAGAACCCGATCATGCAACCGATGGCGAAACTGTTGTCCACACGCGAGCGTGACGCAGTTGCACAGTACTTTGCCGGGTTGCAACCGCCGCCGGACGTAAAAGCGAGCGACAACCAGTCAGTCAAGCCTTCGGACGTCGGCGCATGGATCGCCACGCGCGGACGCTGGGACGAGGGGCTGCCTGCCTGTGTGCAATGCCATGGAGCGGGCGGAATCGGTGTGGGCGCCACGTTCCCGCCACTGGCCGGCCAGCCGGCATCTTATATCGCGAGCCAGCTGCATAGCTGGCAGAGCGGCACCCGGCCGCCTGGGCCCTTGGCATTGATGCCGGCCGTCGCGAGCAAGCTCTCCGACACAGATATCACGGCTGTCGCCGCCTACTACGGCGGCATTGGAGCGGCGACCGAAGGGGCGTCTGCGAACGGGAGCAAGCAATGATCGATCGAATCTGGTTGTATCGCGGCGTACTCGCCGGCGTGTTGAGTGCGGTTGCCGGCGCGTGCCTGGCTGCCAGTGGCGACATGGCGGCGTTGCCCGCTTCTTCCGCGCAAGCCCCAGCGTCGTCGCCGGTAACGCCGTTCGCGCCACCGGCAGAGTCGAGCATGCCGACGGACGGTTTCGGCAAGTCCGCCAAACTGGGCGAGCAAATCTTTACGCATACTCAAACGTTCGCCGGGAAGTACGTCGGTAACACGCTGAACTGTGCGAGCTGTCACCTCGATGCCGGTCGCAAGGCGGATTCGAGCCCGCTGTGGGGCGCGTATCCTTTGTATCCTGCCTATCGGAGCAAGAACGGACATGTGAACTCATTCGCCGAGCGGCTCCAGGGATGCTTCATGTACAGCATGAACGGCAAGGCCCCGCCGCTCGGTGACCCGGTGCTGGTGGCATTGGAGTCGTACGCTTACTGGCTCGCGAAAGGGGCGCCGATTGGAGAAAAGCTGCCGGGACAAGGCTATCCCAAACTTCCTGCGCCCGCGCAAAAGGCGGACTACGCGAGAGGGAGCGCGGTCTACGCACAGCACTGTGCTTTGTGTCACGGTGCCGACGGGCAGGGACAGTCAAGCGGGGGGCAAACCGTCTTTCCGCCGCTGTGGGGTGCTCATTCGTTCAATTGGGGTGCCGGAATGGGTGACATTCAGAACGCAGCAGGTTTCATCAAGGCCAACATGCCGTTGGGCCTGGCTGGAACGCTGACAGACCAGCAAGCGTGGGACGTGGCGACGTTTATGGACAGCCATGAACGTCCACAAGATCCTCGCTTTCTGGGTTCCGTTGAAGCCACGCGAGCAAAGTTCCATGACTCGCCGCACTCGATGTACGGTCAAACCGTTAATGGACAGGTTTTGGGGGCGTCCGGATCGCGATGATGTAGTGCGTTGCCGCGAGTACGACCTCGTGGCTGCAGCGTGACAATATAGTTCGGATTTCAAACAAAACTGGCCATTCGAACGGCCCGCAACAATGAAGTCTGGAAGCGGTAGTAAAACAGAAAGCCCTCCTTCGCGAGGGCTTTCTGTTTTCTGGCACGCCGATTTTGGCCACGACATGCATCTTCGGCAGACTTCCGGTTCGTGCGCGGCGGTTGGTAGACGACGGTTGCGCGCCTCCTCTCCGTCGCGTTTACACGTCAAATCATTCGCTATCCGCGCCCATTGTTACTTACGGGTTACTGGATATTTCTTGCAACCGGCAAGCTTCGTCGGCGTTCCGCATTCCGGATACGGTCTTGCCGAAAGCCAGGGGTCTTGTCATCGAAAGACTCGTCGTTGTCATCCCCCTCATCTGTGCGGAGCGCGCGCCGCGCTGGCTGTGCGCAGGGCGCTTGCCGTGCTCGCTTACAGCCTCGCATCTGCAAAGCCTCCACGACGTTTTCATGCCCGACTGGAAGCGGCGTAAACGCATTGCTGCAAGTTTCACCGGGTGAGCACTGGTAAACATCGGTAAGGACTGGCTCGCTATCGTTCACTGTTGTTCGTTCCCTTTCGCACAGCCGACGGCTCGCCTCGCGGATGACATCACACGGATGTGATGCGGACAGCGGTCCGGATCGAAGCGACATCGAAGAAATAGCAGTCCACCCGCGGGGCACGATGGAAACCACTCAGATTCTGGAACGCGCTACGGCGCACCATCTTGCGGGCGAGGTTGGTCATGCGCGCGAGTTATACGAACGTGCGCTCGCGATCGCGCCCGACGACGCGAACGTGATGTTCCGCCTCGGCGTGCTCGACATGCAAGGCGGTGCGTACGATGCCGCACTCGGCTGGCTCGATCGGGCACTGACCCTCGCGCCCGATTGCGCGCGATATCACTTCGTTCGCGGGCAAGTGTTTGTCGCCGGAGAGCGGTTCGCCGAGGCGATCGACGCCTATCTGCAAGCACTGTCATTCGAACCCGCTTCCACTGACGTGCTGTTCGCACTGGCCGCAGCACTGCAATCGGCCGGCGAGTACGCTGCTGCGATCGAGACTTATACGTCGCTGCTGGCGCTCGAACCGACTCATGTCGACGCGCTCAACAACCTGGGCAACTGCCACCGGCAGCAGGGCGGCGCGGCTGCCGCAGAAGCCGCTTACCGGCGCGCGATCGAGGTGCGCCCCGACGACGCCAACGCTCTCACGAATCTCGGCACGCTCCTCGAGGCGTCCGGCCGTCTGGACGAAGCCGTGGTGCTGCTCGAGGCGGCGGTGCGTGTGGCGCCCGATTCGCCCTGTGGCCTCGTGAATCTCGGCGTTACGCTTCACCGGCGCGGCGAGTTCGCTCAGGCCGCCGTATTGCTGACGCGCGCTCTTGAGTTGGCCCCCGCCTTTCCTGAAGCGGCGTATAACCTGGCCAATACGCTACATGCGCTCGGCAGGCGGCGCGAAGCGGTGAACCACTATCAGCGGGCGATCGAGCAGGCACCCACACACGCCGACGCATATAACAATCTGGGTATCGTCTATCAGGAGGCGGGATCGCGCGAGGACGCTGCGCAGGCGTTCAGCGCTGCGATCCGCCTGCGCCCGGGTTTCATTGCCGCGCTCAACAACGCCGCTACCCTGATGCGCACGCTCGGCCGCATCGCCGAGGCCGAATCTCATCTGCGTGAGGCGCTCGCTGTCGATCCGCATCACTCGGTCACGCACAACAATCTCGGCAACGTGCTGAAAGACCAGGGGCGCCTCGAAGACGGTATCGATTGCTATCGCCGGGCGCTCACGTGCGATCCCTGCAACGTCGTGGCGCACAGCAATCTGGCGTATGCATTGAGCTTCCAGGCGGAGCATTCGCAGCTTCTGCTGGACGAATGCCGTCGATGGTCTGCGCGGCATGAGGCACCCTATCGTGACACGCATCAGCCGCATTCGAACGATGCGGCACCGTTGCGCCGCTTGCGCATCGGCTACGTGTCGCCGGATTTCCGCGATCACTGTCAGACGCTGTTCACGCTTCCGCTGCTGTCGCATCACGATCACGAGCAGTTCGAAATCTTCTGTTATGCGAGCGTTACCCGGCCGGACGATCTGACGCAGCGCGTAAGCAGTCATGCCGACGTATGGCGCGATGTGCGCGAACTCAACGACGAGCAGCTCGCACAGATGATCCGTGACGACAGGATCGACATTCTGATCGACCTGACCATGCACATGGCGGATGGCCGTCCGCTGCTGTTTGCGCGCAAACCCGCGCCGGTGCAGATTGCCTGGCTGGCCTATCCGGGGACGACCGGCATTGATGCGATCGACTACCGGCTGACCGACCCATGGCTCGATCCGGCCGACAGCGATGCCTGGTATAGCGAAGCTTCCATCCGTCTGCCCGACTCTTTCTGGTGCTATGACCCGTTGACCGATACGCCGGCGGTCAATGCCTTGCCCGCGCTGTCCAACGGATATCCGACGTTCGGCTGTCTGAACAACCCCTGCAAACTGAGCGACGCGACGTTCAGGATGTGGGGTGGCGTGATGCGCGAGGTGGGTGATGCCCGGCTGCTGCTGATGGCGCCCGACGGTACGGCTCGCGCACGTCTGCTCGAGCGGCTCGGACAACAGGGTATCGGCGCCGCGCGGGTCTCCTTTACGCCGTTCCGGCCACGCGCGGAATACCTGCGCACGTATCACCAGATTGACGTTGGGCTCGATACGTTTCCGTACAACGGCCACACGACGAGTCTCGACTCGTATTGGATGGGCGTGCCGGTCGTCACGCGGGTGGGTGACACGGCAGTGGGGCGTGCCGGACTGAGCCAGTCGGCGAACCTGGGACTGCGTGAACTCGTCGCCGACAGCGAGGCGCAGTTTGTCGCGACGGCGGTTCAACTGGCACGCGATCTACCGCGTCTGAGCGGCATGCGCGAGAGCCTGCGCGCACGTCTTGCCGCTTCGCCATTGATGGACGGCGCGCGCTTCGCGGTTCATGTCGAGGCCGCTTACCGCGAGGTCTGGCTAGCGTGGTGTGATCGGGCGCGACGCATGGCGCAAGGCAAACACGACGGCAGTGACGGCATCGAACCCAGCCCCGAGCCGCGTCTGACTATGCGGAGCGCCGCGTTGACCCTACGCGGTTGACTCCGAAACGTCTGCGATGCCGTTACAGGAGTCGCGGTGGCAAATTTGTCACAGTTGGTAACTGCCGCGAGGGCAGGCGACCAGGGCAGCGGGCCTTGTGAGCACGCGGATCAAGGCTGAGTCGATCCAGCCCCTGTCGTATCGGAATCCGTCGACATCTGTCGATGCCGATGTCCGCGCCCGCTGCCGTTGGGCGCAACCGAACTCGCCGGCGCGGGCGGCGGCGGTGGGTGATTGATGTATTGGAAATTCTGCGCGATCGAGGCACTCGGAAATGTTGTCGTCGAGGGCTCGATTACGGTGCTCGGGAATGTCGTATTCGACTGCGCGAAGACGGGCGATATGCAGCCGACAGACGCCGCCACTGCGAAAACAAACCGATTCATCGAGTGATCCTCTATTTCATTGACGGTGCCGATCGAGCCAACGGGTGAACGCACGCTCAGTCGGGCTGCCGTGCGACGCGGGGCCGAACCCTTCGGCGACCGGATTGCGCGGCGTTGGAGGCAGTCAGTTTAGGCCGCGAGGCGCGAAATCAGATTGCCGCTACGCTTACAAGCGTTACCCCATATAACGCCGTAGGGCGGGCGATCGAGGCACCGTTCCTGCACGGCGCCGGCCCGTGCGCGGCCACTGCGCGAATGTAAGCGAAAAACTTTCTGTAACGATCTTGTAACCAGGGACGGTACCGTTTGGCCTAACGTTTGAATTCCAATGTCTCTAAAGCGTACCAACATGATCTCCAGCACCAGGTCGATAAGCATCGCCATACCCGTCGCCGTCGTCGCGCTCGCGCTCGGCGGTTGCGCGGTGATGCCGCCGAGCGGTCCGAGCGTGGTCGCACTGCCGCGCAGCGGCGAGCCGCTCGGGCAGTTCCAGCAGGACGACTATGCATGCCGCGACTACGCGAACCGCTCGACCGACCCGAACGCGGCTGCGCAGGCGGCGACCACGAATAGCGTGAACAGCGCGGCGATCGGCACGCTTGGCGGCGCCGCTGTCGGCGCGCTGATCGGTGCGGCGGCGGGCAATGCCGGCGCGGGCGCGGCAATCGGCGCGGGCAGCGGGTTGTTGATCGGCGGCGCGAACGGGGCGAATGGCGCGCAGTATTCCGCGGCAGGCCTGCAAGCGCGCTACGACGCTGCCTACGCACAGTGCATGACCTCGAAGGGCAACACGATTTCACAGCCGCAGATGCCGGCTTACTATGCGCCGCAGCCCGCCTATTACGCGCCGCAACCGTACTACTATGCACCGCCGCCGCGGTACGTCGCGCCGCCGCCGGTGATGTACGCGCCTTACCCGTATTACTGAAGCGGGTCGGCAGCCCCGGTTCGCTGAAACGAGCTGTTTGTATCGTTCGCGAGGCACGCTTGTTGCTGCAAAGCTTCTGCCATGCCTGGCGGAAAAGCGCGAAACGATGGCGCCAAACCGCCCGGCAAAGGGCGTAGGTTTGGATCGAGGGCTAGCGACGCCGGCTGTCTGGCGGCGCTGCACAGCCCGCAAACACCACTCCATCCCTACCGGCACACACCGGTTCTGACTTCGTCACTCGACGTACGGAGTTGGCCGGACGTCGTGCAAGCGAGGCGACTATGCAGCGACCGCAAACCGGCGCGTTCAATCCGAACGTGTGGTCCCGCGTGTGCGAGTGGCTGGCGATTGCGTTCGTCGTGGCCTGCTACCTTTCTTGCGGTGGCGGCTCCGGTGGCGCGTCGGGTACCGCCTCGGGTTCAGCGGCCGGCGGCGGCACCACTAGCGGCGGCTCGACAACCGGCGGTTCGACAACCGGCGGCAGCAGCGGCACCGGCGGCACCGGCTCGACTGGTTCGGGCAGCACAACCATGGGAACGACTGCCTACGCCACCGACGTGCTGATGCATCACAACGATCTCGCCCGCACCGGTCAGATGCTTGCCGAGACGACGCTGACGCTCGCGAACGTCAATTCAGCCAGCTTCGGCAAAGTCGCGTTTCTCGCCGCGGACGGTAAGGTCGATGCACAGCCACTGTTCGTGACCAGTCTGCCGATCGGCGGCACCACGCACGATGTGGTCTACGTCGAGACCGAACACGACAGTGTGTACGCTTATGACGCCACGACATTTGCCCAGTTGTGGACGGTTTCGTTGATTGGCAGCGGCGAAACACCCAGCGACGACTTTAGTTGTCCGGATTTCACGCCGGAAATCGGCATCACGTCGACGCCGGTCATTGACCGCAGTCGTGGCACGAATGGCGTCTTGTACGTCGTGGCGATGACCAAAGACAGCAGCGGTGCCTATCATCACCGTCTGCATGCGCTGGATCTGACTAGCGGCGCTGAAATACTGGGCGGTCCGACCGAGATCGCCGCGACCTACCCGGGCAACGGTGCGGGCAGCGTCAACGGTCTGATTACCTTTAATCCCGCGCTACACACGGAGCGCGCGGCACTCACGCTGGTCGGCGGCAACATCTATATGGGCTGGACCTCGCATTGCATGGCGGGCGCGTATACCGGCTGGCTGATGGCCTATGGCGCCGACACGCTCCGACAGACAAGCGTGCTCAACATCACGCCGAACGGCAGCCAGGGATCGATCTGGATGGCCGGCTCGGGAATGGCGTCGGATGGCACTTCGATTTACGTCGTGGACGGTAACGGCACGTTCGGCACGACGTTAAATGCGGCGGGTTTCCCGGTCGACGGTGACTTCGGCAACTCGCTGATGAAGCTGTCGTTTGGAAACCTGCAGGTCACGGACTACTTTGCCATGGATAACGTCGTGGCCGAAGCAAACGCCGACAACGATTTTGGTTCGGGCGGCGTGATGCTGTTGCCGGATCAGACGACCGCGAGCGGCATTGTCAAACATTTGGCGGTGGCGGCGGGCAAGGACAACCTGATCTATGTGGTCGATCGCGACTCGATGGGTAAATTCAGTCCCACGGCGAACAATATCTGGCAGGTGTTGACCGGTACGCTCGCCGGCGGCATCTGGGGTTCGCCGGCTTACTACGGCGGTGTGGTGTATTACGGCGGCTGGAACGATAACCTGAAGGCGCTGCCAGTCTCGGGCGCGTTTCTCGCGACTACCGCAGCGTCAAAGAGTCCAACTACGTTTGCCTATCCCGGCGCGACACCGGCCGTGTCGGCCAACGGCACGAGCAACGGCATCGTCTGGGCGGCGGAAAACGGTACGACAGGTGCCTTGCATGCGTACGACGCAAGCAACCTGGCGCACGAGCTGTATAACAGCAATCAGGCCGGCACGCGTGATCAATGGGGCGCGGGCAACAAGTTCATCACGCCGATGATCGCAAAGGGCAAAGTGTATGTGGGTGCGACTAATGGAGTGGCAGTGTTTGGTTTGCTATGAGCGCTGTGGTTCTAGTTGCAGTCGTGGTCACAGTAGCCGGTGACTGTATGGCGTGACGGAGCCGTTGAAGTTTTAGCTCGGTCGCGCCGCTGATGCCCGGAAATGGAAAAGCCCCTGCTCGTAACGGACAGGGGCTTTTCGTTGCCGGAGAGTTTCTACTGCCGCGCGCAGCCTGCTAAAGGCAACCTCGAAAGCGCTCAGCGCACATCAAGCGATGCGGGACGCTTACTCCGCGTCGCTCGTTGCCACTGTCTTACGCGGACGACGGCTACGTGGCGCGGCTTTGCGCGCGGCCTTTTTTGCCGCCACGGGTGCTTTTTCCACGCTGACGGACGGCTCCGGTACTTCGGCCGGCGCGGCGATCTCCGGTACCTCATCGATCGTCCGCGGCGTGGCCTTCTTCGCTTTCTTCGCGGCTGTCTTGCGCGGCGTTCGTTCCTTGCGGCGCTTGGGTTGAGGAACGCTCTCGTCCTGTGCCTGTTCGTGTGCCTCTTCGCTGCCTACGGTGATCGGTTCAGCGGCAAAGGTCTCCGGTTCTGCCCAAGCCGCTTCCGGCTGTTCGAAAATAGACTCGCTAGCAGAGGGTACTTGCGTCCCTACCTCTTCTGGGTGAGCTTGTGCGTGAGCGCCGCGCCCGACTGCCGCGCGCTCTTCCTGAGCGGCTTCCTGCTGGCCACCACGGCCGGCCTTGCGGTTGCCGCGGCCTCTGCGGCGCGGATCGTGCTTGCCGCCTGACTCGACGACCACCGTTTCTGCAACCTGTGCCTCAACCAATTGTTCTGCCGATTCGCCGGATTCGGCTGACTCGTTCAAGTTGTCGGCAGTCGCGCTCGCAACATTGCTTCGATAAACATACGCGCCTGACTTCTCGTCGCGGCCGAATTCGAGCAGCCCGCGCGCATGCGCCTCTTCCAGCAGATTGCCGAAGGCGCGAAAGCCGTAGTATGTCTCGTTGAAATCCGGCTTGCGGCGCTTGATTGCGTTCTTCAGTACCGACGCCCAGATCTTGCCGCTGTCGCCACGCTCGGACGCGAGCGCGTCGAACGTCTGCACCGCGATTTCGACCGCTTTGGTGCGGCGCTTTTCGAGGTCTTCCTTGCTGCGCGACTTTTCCTCGTCGGGCGTACGTTTGGCCGTCTGCTGGGCGGCCTGCTGCGGGCGGGACGACTCGCGTTTGCTTACCGTGCGCTGGCTTTCGCGCACCAGGTCGTCGTAAAAGAAGAATTCGTCGCAGTTCGCGATCAGCAGATCCGAGGTGGATTGCTGTACGCCGACGCCGATCACCTGCTTGTTGTTCTCGCGCAGCTTCGACACCAGCGGCGAAAAGTCCGAGTCGCCGCTGATGATGACGAAGGTATTGACGTGCGATTTCGTGTAGCAGAGGTCGAGCGCGTCGACCACGAGCCTGATGTCGGCCGAATTCTTGCCCGATTGGCGCACGTGCGGGATCTCGATCAACTCGAAATTGGCCTCGTGCATCGCGCCTTTGAAACTCTTGTAGCGGTCCCAGTCGCAATACGCTTTCTTCACGACAATGCTGCCCTTGAGCAGCAGACGTTCGAGCACCAGCTTGATGTCGAACTTGTCGTACTTCGCGTCGCGCACGCCGAGCGCAACGTTTTCGAAGTCGCAGAATAGCGCCATGCTGACGGTTTCGTTGGATGACGCCATGAATATCTCCATTGAAGCGTTCGTCAAATTCGACGAATCGCGACCATGATAGCGATTCCTACGGAGGTGATCAGCTTTTGTGTTCCTGGCGCACCGATACGGCGGGTAAAAGGCCGTTTGGAATGGCAACTTTTCGGGCGTTGTTCAGGGCCTGCGGTTTGCACGGGTAGGGGGAAGAAATGGACGCGCTCGTACGCGTCCAGCGGCCTCAGCAGTGTCGGCGCTCTTGCATTCACTGCCTCCTTGCTGTGAACGCAAGCGGCTGCTGGACATGCGGGGCGCGAGAACAGGTATATCTTTGCGCCCGGCCTTTGTCAGGAGGCGGCCGCGCGGCGTTCCCACGCTATCTGTCCGTATAACGAGTTGGGTCGCTTAGCGCCGCGCGTGTTTCCAGCACCTCGTCGACGAGGCCATACGCCTTGGCGCCGTGGGCCGACATGAAGTTGTCGCGGTCGGTGTCGCGTACGATCTCTTCGATGCTGCGCCCGGTGCGCTCGGCCATCATCGCGTTGAGGCGTTCGCGCTGGTAGAGCACCTCTTTCGCCTGGATTTCGACGTCCGCAGCGGTGCCCTGGCTGCCGCCCGACGGCTGGTGAATCATGATGCGCGCGTTCGGCAGCGCGTAGCGTTTGCCGCGCTGGCCGGCGGTCAGCAGGAACGTCCCCATGCTGGCGGCAAAGCCGGTGCACAAGGTCGACACTTCGGGCTTGATGAACTGCATCGTGTCGTAGATGGCGAGGCCGTCGTATACCGAGCCGCCCGGCGAATTGATGTAAAACGAAATATCCTTGTCAGGATTCTCGGATTCCAGAAACAGCAACTGGGCGACGATCAGACTGGCTGACTGTTCGTTCACCGGACCGACCAGAAAGACGATGCGCTCGCGCAGCAGACGCGAATAAATGTCGTAGGCGCGCTCGCCGCGGCCGGACTGTTCGATCACGGTGGGCACGAGGCCCAGTCCGGTGACGGGTGAATAGCTGGAATGCATGTTTGCCTCGTTTTAGGCGGCGTGTTGCCGATAACCGGTAGCGGTGGCCGATTCGAACAACCGGGCACCGGTTGCGCGCGTTGTTGCCCCTATGACGAGAGGGCGTGCGGCGGCGTGACAGGAATATTTCTTCGTTGACCTGTCACGTCCGTGTGGTGCCAAGCGTCAAGGCAAAAGGGATGCAGATCTGGAGGTGTACGCATGACGGAACAAGGAATCGACAAGGCATCCAGCTTCGAGGCCGTGCGCGCCCGCCTGCTCGCGCTGGCGTACCGCATGCTCGGCAGCCGCGCCGAAGCGGAAGACGTGGTGCAGGACGTCTGGCTCAAATGGCATCTCGCCGATACGCAAGAGGTGCAGACACCGGCCGCCTGGCTCACCACGATCACCACGCGCGCGGCCATCGACCGGCTGCGTGACGTGCAGCGTGAACGCGCGTCACAAGCCGCCGGCTGGCTGCCGGAGCCTTGGCTCGATGAGGTGGCGCCCTCGGCTGAGGAATTAGCCTTGCGCGCGGCGGAGATGTCGTACGGCGTGATGCTCCTGCTCGAACGTCTGAAACCGGATGAGCGGGCGGCATTCGTGCTGCACGAAGCTTTCGATTGCGACTACGCGGAGATTGCGAAAATCCTCGACCGCACGCCGGCCGGTTGCCGGCAGATCGTCCACCGGGCCAAGGCGCGTTTGCAGCGTGCGGGTGCGCCGCTGGAACGGCCGGATCCTGCTGCGCATGCGCGGATCGTGGAGCGCTTGCGCACCGCGCTGGAGGCGCAGGATCGAGCGGGCTTGCTGCGTCTCTTTAGCGACGCGCCGGAAGTCGTCAGCGACGCGCCGGTGTGCACGCAAGAACTGGCGCCGGTGGCCTGGATGGAGACAGTGACAGCGCTCGCGCATCAGGCGAGCCATGCAGAGGTCGTGTCGGTCGAAGGCGCAATGTGTATTGCGTTGCTCTTCGAAGGCGAGGTTGTCGGGGTCATCGACGTGTCCACGGACGGCGCCACGAAGATCGTCGCATTGCGCGCGGTCACCAGCGCGGCGCGTTTGCAGGCGGCGAACCGCTTGTTGGGTCGCGCGGCTGTCATGAAGCTGCTCGCGCGGATTCAGCGGAACGCCATTGCCTCAATTACGATGCGCAGCGACTTCCCAGTTGATGTCGACGCATAGCACCTGAGTGCCGTGCGGCGTATGCGCGGCAATTGAGGCCGTCACGCACAGGTGCGCTTCGTTGATCGACAGGTAGGGCGGCGTGAGGTGCACCTGGCCGGGCACGCGCATTGCCTGAATGAAGTACGGCCGGCGCTCCCAGCTTGCGCCTTCCGAATGCAGCAGCGGCCGGAAGCGCTTGGCGCGTTGCGAAGCACGTCCTGGCGGCAGCACGTTGTCGCCGATTTGCCGGCCCGAACCGTCAAGCACGAAGCAGCGTGCCGTCTCGCCGAGCGCGAGCAGCGGTGCGGTCGCCTGGGTAACCGATTCCCCGGCCACCAGTTGGGCCGCCGCCGTTTCCAGCGCCGTGACATAGGGTGCGAGCCGCGCAGACTGTGCGCGTTCGCGCGCGGTCACCCGTTCGCGTAGCGCCGCGGAGAGCGAGTCCATCAAGCCGGCCGCCGCTTGCGGTTTCACAGGCTCGACGCTCGGGCCGGCGAAATACGCGCCCTGCACGAAGTCGACGTTGCATTCGAGCGCGATCAGCGCGTCGCGTTCGGTGCCCAGGCCGCCCATCAGCACCAGTTGCCCGGATTCGTGCAGCAACGAGACGAGGCCCGGCAGCACGCGTTCAATATGTGAGTGCTCGCTCGCTTGCGCGAGGATGCAGCGGTCGAGCGTGACGATGTCCGGGCGAAGATTCCACACGCGGTCGATATTCGAATGCTTCGCGCCGAAGCCGTCCAGTGCGATCAGGAAGCCGGATTTGCGCAATGCGTCAATGATGTCGGCGAAGCGCGTGGTTTCACCGCCTGCCTGTTCGGACACTTCCAGCACCACCCGTTGCGGCGGCAGGCCCATCGCCTTGAGGCCGGCGAGCAGTGCGTCGCCGTAACTGGTGTCCATCAGCGCCGCTGGGTGCAGGCTCAGGAAAAGCCATTCGTCGTGGCTGTCGAATGCGTTGAAATTACCCAGATGCAGCGATTCGGCGAGCCGCCCGAGCTCCAGCAGGTCGCCGCGCCGCGCTGCCTGCGTGAAAACCTCGTGCGACGGCACCTGCAGCGCATGTTCGTCGTGTGCGCGCAGCGAAGCGTGATAACCGATCGCGCGCCGGTGCGACACCGAGAAAACCGGCTGGAACACGCTGAAAACCGTGTAGCCGCCGTACAGGACGGTGCGCCGGGAGCCTTCGTCGCCGGCCATCGGGCGCGGCGGCTGGAAGCCGGGAGGATCGAGTTCGATCATGCTCATCATGTCAGTCGTGTTGAGGTGGCGGCGCGCTTCTCATGCTCGACACGAGTGGGCACGCGCAAAATGTGAGTTTACAGGATAGGTGAGCAAGAACTATGCGCGCGCGGAAACACACTGCGCGCGCCCGGTTACCCCGGTCAATACCGCGATTGTGCGCCAGCGCGTGCGCGAAGGCGATGATTCGCACTTCAGTGGTGCGGCACGCGCCCCGTTGCGGGTCGGCGGCGCAGGCGCGGCGGGGAACGGCGAGGAGGCTTGTTGCGGTGACGCCGGGGCGACGGCGAGTCGCCGCGAGTCCGCCGCGAAGTTGCGCCCAGGTTGCAGTGAAGTCACTGCACCCAGCCCGAGCCAGGTCGCCGTGAGGTCGCCGCATCCCGGCAAATAACTCAGGTCCGTTCCGAAGGGTCGGTCTTTTTCGCGGGCGTGCGGATGTCCGGCGACAGTTGCGCGAAGATCCAGGACGAGCCCGCGGTGATGATGCCGACACACAGGAACGTCGCATGGAACGCGGGCAGCGAGTTGGCGGCTGTCACGCGCGGCAGGAGGCCGGTGAAGGTCGCGAGCAACGCGCCGGCTACCGTCACGCCGAGACTCATCGACAGCATCTGCACCAGCGAGAACAGGCTGTTGCCGCTGCTCGCGCCGCCGGTGCCGAGGTCCTTGAGCGTCAACGTGTTCATGGCGGTGAACTGCATCGAGTTGACGCCGCCGAAGAACGCCAGTTGCACGAGCCGCAGCCACAGTGGCTGGCCGGCGGTGGTGAGCGCGAAGCTCGCCATGGTCAGGCCCACCAGCACCGTGTTGACGATGAGCACGCGCCGGTAGCTGTACTTGACGATCAGCGTCGTGACGAGGCGCTTGGCCGCCATGCCCGCGGCCGCCACCGGCAGCATCATCATGCCGGCTTCGAAGGCGCTATAGCCGAGACTCACCTGCAATAGCAGAGGGATTAGATACGGCATCGCACCGGTGCCGAGCCGCGCGAACAGATTGCCGAGCAGACCGACGCTGAAGGTGTGGATCTTGAACAAGTCGAGCGGGAAGATCGGCGCGGGCTCACGCACGGCGTGCAAACCATAGGCGACGAAGCAGGCGAGGCTCAGGATCAGCAGCACCAGCACGGTGGCGTGCTGAATACCGAACTCGGTGCGGCCGTCGAGCGCGAACGAAATCGCCACCATGCCGAAGATCAGCAGCAGATACCCTTTCAGATCGAATTTGCCGGTGTGCTCGTTACGGCTATCCGGCATAAAGATAAACGTGGCGATGCAACCCACAATGCCCACCGGCACGTTGATCAAAAAGATCCAGTGCCATGACGCGATCTTCACGAGCCAGCCGCCGAGCGTCGGTCCAATCAGCGGTCCGATCAGCCCTGGAATCGCCACGAACGACAAGGCCGGCAAATAGCGTTCCGCCGGGAATGTGCGCAGCACCGCGAGCCGTCCGACTGGCAGCAGCATCGCGCCGCCCACGCCTTGCATGATGCGGAAGATCACCAGTTGATTCAGCGTATGCGCGTTCGCACACAGTAGCGAACCGACCGCGAACACGAGGATCGCGCTGAAGAACACGAGCCGGGTGCCGAGTTTGTCGGCGAGCCAGCCTGACACCGGGATCATCACGGCCATCGTCAGCGAGTAGGCGATCACCACCGATTGCATACGCAACGGCAACTCGCCGAGGCTCGTCGCCATCGCGGGGAGCGCGGTGTTGACGATGGTCGAGTCGAGCGTCTGCATGAAGAAGCCGGTGGCGACGAGCCACAGCATCACGGTGAGCGAGCGGGCCGATGGGCCTGTGGAGGCCGAAGCGGCGGGGGCGGAAGCAGGCTGGGTCGGCGGCGTGGACATGGAGGGCGGCTAGGCGCGCAGGGGCGGGCTGGGACTCGCTATTCTAGGGAAAAGCGTGGCCCGGCGCAGCGGATATACGCTCAGCGCGAACGCGGGATGAGCCGCTCAGTCCGAAGCAGGCAACGCCACAGCAGCACGGAAAAATGCCTGCGCACGCGGGTCATTGCCGAAGGCGGCGTGAATCCTTGTCCACGGGCTTACTTCCATGTTTGGACGGAAATAGCTGCCGGGCGCCACTGTCACCCCGAGCGGTGCGCCGCATGCCACCAGCCGTTCGGCGTTATCGACGTGCGGCACACGCGCCCATACGAACTTTCCGCCGACAGGCTTTTCGAACAGCTCCCAGCCGGCGTCTTCGAGTGTCTGGATGGTCGAGCCGAGTGCGTCGCGCATGCGGCGGCGCAAGCGCTCCAGATACTTGCGGTACGCACCGCGCTCCAGCAGCGACACGGCGACCGCCTCGGCAAAGCGCGAACCGCCGATGCTCGTCAGCATCTTGATGTCGACCAGATCCTTGATGATCGCGTGGCTCGCCACCACGCATCCGATCCGCAACGACGACGACAGCGTCTTCGACAAGCCGCCCACGTAGATCACGTGCTCGAGTTGGTCGAGGGTCGCGAGACGGTCGGTGACGTCGGACTGGAAGTCGGCGTAGATGTCGTCTTCGATGATCGTGAAGCCGTGTTCGCGCGCCAGTTGCAGCAGCCGGAACGCTACCGGCGGCGCGACTGTGGTGCCGGTCGGATTGTGGAAGACCGTGTTGATGAACATCAGCTTCGGCCGATGCAGTTGCAACTGCGCCTGCAACACATCGAGATCGGGGCCGTTGCGGGTGCGCGGAATGCCGATCAGCTTCACGCCGTGCAGCTTCAGCAGACCGTACAGGTTGTAGTAGCCGGGGTCCTCGACGAACATCGTGTCGCCGGCTTTGAGCATGTAGCGCATCAGCAGATCGAGCGCCTGGCTCGCGCCGTTGGTGATCAGAATCTGCGAGGCGTCCGCTTGAATCCCTAACTGGCCGATGCGGCCTTGCAGATGTTCGCGCAAGGTCAGATTGCCGAGCGGGGTCGCGTAATCGACCATGCTTGCGGTGTCGGTGCGCGACACGTGGCGGATCGCCTGCGCGAGGCTGTCCACGTCGCGCCACCCATCGGGAATGAAGCCGCTGCCGAGCTTGAGCGTTTCGCCCTGATGGTTGAACTGCTGGAGGATGTGCCCGGATTCGTCCTCGGCGCGGCGCGGGTCCGACGTGCCCTGGCAATGCGTGCTTGCCGGCTGACGGTCGGACACATAGAAGCCAGAGCCGTGGCGCGAATCGACATAGCCGAGCGACACCAGCCGGTCGTAAGCCTCGATCACAGGAAAACGGCTCACGCCGTAGTCAGCGGCGAACTGGCGGATCGACGGCAGCTTCGCGCCGGGGTGAGCGGTGCGTGAACGAATCCAGGCGGTGATGCCCGTGACGATCTGCTCGGTGAGCGGTACGCCGTTGTCCCGATCGAGTTGGATTTCGAGTTTCATGCGGTTTTTTCCTTCGCCGAGTAGGCGGAGCGCCGAGCCGTCGGCTCATCGCCCGCTCCCGCTGCGCGCGCTCGTGACGCGCGATTGCCGCCAACTGTCCGTTTTTTCGACTGAACAGTTCCGATGGAAGTGTTCGGAACTGTGCATGGGTATCTGATGATCGCACGTCAATAATCGGTACAACAGGAAAGTTCTTCGAAGGAGAAAAGCGATGCGTGAAGTCCGTATTTTCGAAATGGAGCATAGCGAGCCCGCGGCAGCCTGGCGTGTCGCGCGTCCGTCGATCTTCAAGGCGATCTCGGGCGAGATCTGGGTGACCGTGGAAGGCGACAGCGAGGATCACTGGCTGGCAACGGGGCAATCCATCGAGTTGCCGCGCGGTGCGGTGGCGTGGGTCAGCGCAGGGCAGGCCGGTGCGCGTTTCGCGCTGGCTAGCGGGTCAGAGCGCGCTGCAACGCGGCTACTGCGCGGTTTGCCGGTGTTGAACTGGCTGCCGCGCTGGTTGGGCGTGGCGTAATCCGCGTCTCAACCGGGCACCTCATACTCCCCGATATAGCGCGCGCGTGGCCGGATCAAGCGGCCATCGCGCGTCTGTTCCATTGCATGGGCGATCCAGCCGACGACCCGGCCGACTGCGAACAGCGTGAATGCGGCGCCGGCCGGCAGGCCGAGTACCCGTTCGATGGCCACAAGCGCAAAGTCGACATTCGGCTCCGCACCGGTCGTGTCGCGCACCGCGCGCGCAAGTGCATGCACTTCGCCTAGCGGCGAGCGGGCCGGTGCGTAGTCGGCGAGCATCCCGAGCAGCAGACGCGCGCGTGGGTCGCCTTCCGGATACAGCGGATGGCCGAAGCCCGACAGCACCGGCCCATGCGCGCCGTGTTCGTGGCGCGCAAGCCGGGTCGCCAGATAGCGGTCGAGATCGGGGGCGCGCGACGCTTCATCGAGCAGCGCGGCAATCCGTACCGTCTCGCCACCGTGCCGCGGCCCGGACAACGCGGCCAGACCGCCCGCCACGGCGCCGAACAGATGCGTCCCCGTCGACGTGATGCAGCGAACCGTGAAGGTCGATGCATTCAGTTCGTGATCTGCGCATACCACCAGCGCTGCGCGCAGCAGCCCTGCCTGCTGACGATTGCGCACGTTCCACGCTGAAGCCAGCTGCTTGTGCATCGGTTCGTTCGACGGCGCCGCCGAGATCATCGCCGCGGCCAGCAAGTGCATGACCGCGCAGGCGGTATCAAGCTGCGCATCGCGACCGAGCGCCCATACCCGCGGCATTTGTGCCGCGGCGGCAGGCAGCAGCACGAGCGCGCGGTCGAGCGACGTGCTGTCGCTCCAGAGCTTGAGCCACGCTGCCCACTGGGCGGCGGCGAACGGCACGGCCGGTGCATCGGCGATCCGCCTCGCACTGAATTCCCACAACAACGCCGCGACATCTTCCAATGATGCCGTGCGCGCCAGTTCCATGGCATCGTGGCCGCGATACAGCAGGCGGCCGTCGGCCACCAGCGTGATCGACGATTCGAGCACCGGCACGCCCCAGTCCAACACCTTCTGCGCGACCTTGCCGGCGCGCTTGCCGTCTTCCTTGCGCCGCGCGAGCCGCCGCACTTCGGCGGCGTCGTAGAGCCGGTGCTTGCCTTGCGCATCCGGCGATGAGCTCAGCATGCCGCGGCTGACATACGCATACAGTGTAGGCAGGCTGATGCCGAGCGCAGCGGCGGCTTCGGCAGCGGTCAGGGAATGGGAGGGTGGCATGGAAACGCGTAGAAACCGAAGAAATCAATATATATTGATTATCATAATCAAGATTGATTGCGGCAAGGCGAAATTCTAGACTCGGTTCACTTTCTTCCCGTTTCGAGATGAAACGACATGAACGCCATGACGCCTGAACTCGCTCTCAAACATATCTGGACGACTGCGGAATGTGACCCGACCGCGTTGAGGTCCGTTTCGCTTGCCGGCACCGATCCGGGCCTGCCGTCGGTCTATCGGGTCGGCACATTGGCCTCGGCGACCATCGCCGCGACCGGTCTCGCAGCTGCCGAATACCACCGCTTGCGCACGGGGCACCGGCAACACGTCACGGTGGAGATGCGGCGCGCGCTGGCCTCGTTTCGCAGCGAGCGCTATCTGCGCATCGACGAGGGGCCGCCGCCCGCCTTGCGCGATCCGGTGATGGGTTTCTACGCGACGCGAGACGACCGCTGGATTCAACTGCACACGAATTTTCCGCATCACCTCGAAGGGGTGCTGAAGGTACTCGGCTGCGCGAACGATCGCGCGGCGGTGGCCGAGGCGATTCGCGGCTGGGATGGCGGAACGCTTGACCAGACGCTCGCCGACGCCGGCTTGTGCGCCGCCTTGATTCGCACGCCCGACGAGTGGGCCGCGCTCGAGCAGGCGAAGGCGATTGCGGGGCTGCCGTTGTTCGAGATCGAGCGTATCGGCGACGCACCGGCTGAGCCGCCACGGCAGGACGGCGGGGAGCGGCCGCTAGCGGGCGTGCGGGTGCTGGATTTGTCTCGCATCATCGCTGGCCCGGTGGCGGGGCGCGCGCTGGCACAGCATGGTGCCGAGGTATTGATGGTCAACGCTCCGCACTTGCCGAACATTGCGCCGCTGGTGATCGACAACGGGCGCGGCAAGCGCTCGGCTGTTGTCGATTTACGCGATGCAGCCGGGCGCGAAACATTGCGTGGCCTTGCCGGCGGCGCCGATGTGTTTTTGCAGGCGTATCGGCCGGGCGCGCTGACGGCACGCGGGTTTGGTCCCGAGGAGCTGGCGCGGGTGCGGCCGGGGCTCGTCTATGTCTCGGTTTGCGCTTACGGGCACAAGGGGCCTTGGGCCGAGCGGCGCGGCTTCGATAGTCTGGTGCAGTCCGCGAGCGGGATTGCCTTTACCGAGCGCCAGGCGGCGGGATGGGATGAGCCGAAGCATTTACCTTGTCAGGCGTTGGATCACGCGACGGGGTATCTGGCCGCATTCGGCGCGATGGCCGCATTGGCGCGGCGAGCCACCGAAGGCGGGAGCTGGCACGCGCGGGTTTCGCTCGCGCAGACCGGGCGGTGGCTGCAGTCGTTTGGATTGCAGCCCGACGGCTGGAAGGCGCCCGATGTTTCG
Organism: Paraburkholderia domus; assembly: GCF_905220705.1. GTDB lineage: Bacteria > Pseudomonadota > Gammaproteobacteria > Burkholderiales > Burkholderiaceae > Paraburkholderia > Paraburkholderia domus. The sequence continues at coordinate 3,288 of NZ_CAJNAT010000045.1, read as the reverse complement.
CTCGACGATGTGCGGGATTGCCTTGCGACTGTTCAGTCCGAGTTCGGGCGTGTTCTCGGGGTTCTACCGGCCGAATGTCTGGAAGAGACGCCAGCCTATTTTGCGTTGCCGCCGGCCCGGATCGGGGCGCACGACGCGAAATGGGTGTGAAGACCATTTACCCGCACGGCGTCCAATTGCTTGCGCACGGCGCCTGATCGCAGATGCGGCGAAAAGGCGCCGCGTGGGCAGAAATCTACTTCCTCAACTCGGCTACAAAATCGTAGTAGTCGTTGCGACAGTAGGTATCGGTCAGCTCGATCGCCCGCTGATCCGCCGTATACCCGACGCGAGTGATCAGCAACAGTGCCTCGTTCGGGGCAATGCTCATCTGCTGCGCGATCTCTTCATTCGCGTTCACTGCACGAAAATGCTGCAGCGCGCGCACAATCGTCAGTCCGCGATTTTCCAGGTACGTGTACAAAGAATCACCAATCGCCTGAGGATCGGGAATGACCGCAGCCGGGAAAGTGGAATTCTCCACCGCCATCACGATGCCGTCGGCGAGGCGCAAGCGACGCAGCCGGGTCACGGCAGCAGCCGGCGACAAGCCCAGTTGAATCACCTCATCGCGGTTAGCCGGAGAAATTTCCCGCGACAACCACTTTGAACTCGGCGTAAAACCGCGTCGCCGCAGCATTTCGCTGAAACTCGACAGACGCGAGAGCGGATCTTCATAGCGCGGCGTGATGAAGCTGCCCGCGCCTTGGGTGCGGCGGATCAATCCCTGTTCGACCAGGAGGGCGATGGCTTTGCGCGAGGTGATCCGCGATACGCCGAGCGCTTCGGACAGCACGCGCTCGGAGGGCAGCGCCTCGCCCGCGTTCCAACGGTTTTCGTGAATCGCAGTGCCGAGCTTGCGAGCGAGCTGCAGGTATAGCGGCGTGTCGTTTTCCGGGTCCGGGCGCAGGTCGCGCCAGCGGTCTTCCGAGGCAGAGGTCATGGGGCTCACGCAAGAAGGGCAAGCGGCAATTCTAAGACATCGGCGCGCTCCGTTATAGCGGGCTTTTGCCTGGGGCCCGATCCGATGCCCGTACAACCGCTAAACTCGCCCTCTATGATTTCCTTAGCGTGCGCCGCGCACTCGCCTGTGCCGCCGCATCGAGATACACGCATGGTCATACGCGCATTGCAATCCGTTTAGCCATTTCGAGGAGAAAGCATGACGAGCGATATAGCGAGCGTAAGCCTGCCCGACGGTGAACGCATTCCGAAACTGGGGCAGGGCACCTGGGAGATGGGCGAACAGCCGGCGCGCCGCGCCTCGGAGCTCGCCGCGCTGCGCTGCGGTATCGAACTGGGCATGACGCTGATCGACACGGCGGAAATGTATGGCGACGGCGCTACCGAATCGCTCGTTGGTGATGCCCTTGAGGGGTTGCGCGACCAGGTGTTTCTGGTCAGCAAGGTGTATCCGCATAACGCCAGCCGGCGCGGCGTGATCGCGGCCTGTGAGCGGAGCCTCAAGCGCCTGAAAACCGACCGGCTCGATCTGTATCTGCTGCACTGGCGCGGCTCGGTGCCGCTTGCGGAAACCGTCGAGGCATTCGAGACGTTGCGCAGCACGGGCAAGATTCGGCACTGGGGCGTCAGTAACTTCGATACCGACGACATGGAAGAGCTTGTCGCTGCGCCGGGCGGCGAGGCATGCGCCACCAATCAGATTCTCTACAACGTCGCGCGCCGTGGGCCGGAATTCGACCTGTTGCCGTGGCTCGCCGCGCGCAAGATGCCGGCGATGGCATACAGCCCGGTCGATCACGGGCGCCTGCCAAAGCGCTCGCCGCTCGACGATATCGCCGACGCACGTGGCGTTTCGGTGTTTCAGGTGGCACTGGCGTGGGTTCTGCAAAAGCCCGGCGTGTTCGCGATTCCGAAGGCAGGCCGCGTCGAGCATGTGCGCGACAACCATCGGGCGTCGCAACTGCAACTCGACGCTCATGAATTCGCTGCCATCGACGCTTATTTCAAACCGCCTCGCAGCAAGCGGCCGCTCGAAATGCTGTAAGCGCAGCGGTGGCCGTTAGCGAATCGCAGCCGGCCTTGCAGTCGATGCGCTTGCGCCACTGTGACTCGCGGCGCTAGCGTCATTAATTGCAACCGTGGTGCATGTGCACGGAACCCAGAACGGCAACTTCAGCGGGCGTGTGCTTGAGCGAATCTTCGTTGACCTGGGCGGCGTCGGCGACGAAGTCGTCGACGATCGACGACACCTGCGTATTGCGCAAACACAGCGACACCCGTTGCGTTTCGTTGGGCGGCAGCGACGCACGCTGTCCGAGGAACAACACGCCGTACTGATAGCCGTGGATGATGCCGCGGATCGCGCCGACGCATTCACCTTGCGCGACGTTGTCGTTTTTCTGCTTGCAGGTTTGCGCGAGCGAATAGGCGGAGAACGTGGGGTCGACCGGCGGAGCGGCTTGCGACAAGGTTTGTGGCTGCGGCTGGGCCGAAGTAGCCGGGGTTTGCGCAGGTGTTTGCGCATGAGCGAGCGATGCGAGGCCCAGAGCGGTGACCATCAGCAGGCCGGTGGCCATGCGCGCCATGGAGTGGGGGACGTTTCGTTGCATGTTGTGATGCCCTCATATCGAACGTTGAATCTGATATGAGGCAATCGCTTCGGTTTGGTTCCGGTCAAGCACAGCGCGAGCGGTTGTTCTGGTTTTGAACGTGTGCGGGAGCCGCTTGTCCGCGGTTTTCGGCAGTTGCGCCGTTTTGGCGGGCCGCTGGCGGACGCTGTTGACGCCGACCGGCCTTGGGCGGTGACGCTCGACCGGGGGATCGAGACATCACCGCCGATGCCGGGGGACTGCGGACGAGATACCGAAGTATGTCGTTAGCGACGGGTAGGGCGCGGGGGCCCCCTACCCGGGAAGCAGGCGACTGCTAATGCCCGTTTCCTCCGCCATTGCCACCACCGTTACCGCCGCTACCCTTGCCTCCGTGGCCGCCGCCGGAGCTTCCGCCAAAGCCGCCGCCGAACCCGCCACCGAAGCCTCCGCCAAAACCACCACCGCTACCAGGGCCGCCTCCTTTTCCACCGCCAGGGCCGCCGCTGGGGCCACCACCGCAACCGCAGCCGCTGCTCCCGCCGAAGCCACCGCCGCTGCTTCCACTGCTGCCACCGCCACTGCTGCCACCGCCGCTGCTTCCACTGCTGCCACCGCCACTGCTGCCACCGCCGCTGCTTCCACTGCTGCCACCGCCACTGCTGCCACCGCCGCTGCTTCCACTGCTGCCACCGCC
>NZ_CAJNAT010000044.1 GCF_905220705.1 Paraburkholderia domus | reverse complement strand
GCGGTCGCCCGCGGCCTTGACCTTGGCGACCATGCCGGACGTGCCGTCGGCGCGGTCGGCGATCACCTTCGCGCCGGTTTTCGCCGTGAACGTGGCGGCGATGTTGCGCAACGCGGCGGCGCCGGTGTCATCGGACCACGTCAACAGACGCAGGGTCTTGCCGGAGAAATTGTGCTCCTGTGCTCGCAGATTGATAAACGGCATCGGCAATGCGGACGCCGCGAGTGCCGCGCCGATTGTCTTGATGGCCTGCCTTCTACCCCGTTTGATCTCTTGCATGGCGGTCTCCTGTGTTGAACGCCTGTTGCCTGGTGATATTCGCTCTGACCGCTGCCGCTGCATCGCCCATTTGCGCTGCACGTTGCACCCAACCTCATGCGATAGCGGATGCGTTGCGTGTTGATGCACTCTAGGTTTGCCAAAATCCATCAACAAACGAAATATGCGCATGGAGCGCATGACGGAATCTCATGGGCTGGCTGTCGCGCGATGCTAGCGGCGGCTTCGCTGCGATCCGTGGGAACCCCAATCCAGTAGCGTATCGGGGTTAACGTCCATGATTTTTTTGGCGCGGGTCGGCCAGGAGGCGGTATGAGGAAAGCTCGGTTCTGGTGCGGTGTCCGGCAGGATTTGCCCTGAGTCGGTGCAAGCGGGTGCGTTCAGGACGGAATTGGCGGATGATCATGAGCCCAATGCATGCATGTTTGCGCCGCTGGCAACTCGTGCTGGGCGTTCTGATCGCGTATCCTGTGGGCACAGCAGGCGTGACGGCACACAACGCCGCATACCCGTGCAATGATTTTTTCTGATTCCAGACTGGACTCTTCCCGATGCGACGTCTCCCGCCGCTCAACGCGTTGCAGATTTTCGAAACCGTCGCGCGGCATCGCAGCTTTACGCGCGCCGCTGACCACCTATGTCTGACGCAAGGCGCGGTGAGCCGGCAAATCATCGCGCTCGAGGACTACTACAAGTTTCCGCTCTTCAAACGCCATGCGAAAGGTCTGACACTGACCGCCGAAGGCGAATTGCTGCTGCCGGCCGTGAAGGAGAGCTTCGCGCGTATCGAAGAGATATCGCTGCGCCTCACGCGTCAACGTACCGATCTCGCGCTGAAAGTGCCGACCTGCGTGATGCGCTGGATGTTGCCGAAGATCATGCGCTTCCAGGCCGAGTATCCCGATCTGCATGTGCAGATCACGACCACCTGGCAACACGACGTCGATTTCCAACTCGAGCCCTTCGATGCGGCAATCATCTATGGCTCGTCGCCGGGCGTGGACGTGCAGGCGGTGCCGTTGTTCGAGGAGCGTCTGACGCCGGTATGCGCGCCCGATCTGCTGAAAGACAAACCGCTGGACGAGGTTGCGGATCTGGTGCGCCACACGCTGCTGCATCCGACACGTGATCATCGCGACTGGAAGATGTGGCTCGCCAAGGTGACCGAGGCGGATGCAGCGGATACACACGGTATCGACGCTGAACATGGGCCGAGCTTCGACACGCTCGACATGGCGACCAACGCCGCTTTGCAGGGCTTCGGCGTCGCCATCAGCGACCTTGCCTTGATCGACGAAGACGTCGCGGCCAAGCGCCTCGTGCGGCCGTTCGATACGGTGCTCAAGACCGGCTGGCGCTATTACTTCGTCTATCCGGATTCAGTCGCGCATCAGCAGAAACTGAATCTGTTTCGCGACTGGATTACGGATCATTGGGAAGAATAGGAGAGGAGCCCGTTGTCTGCGTTGTCTGGATAGCGCGCGGGCCTCAAACCTGGTGTCAGGGCGCGAAAGACAGAAACAGATACGCCGCGAAGAGTGACAGATGCACGGCGCCTTGCAGAATCGTCGTGCGCCCACCACTCAGCGTCAGGGTGCCGACGACCAGCGTGAGCATCAGCAGCACGGTTTCCTTGCCGTCGATACCGAGTATGAGCGGCTGGGCGGTCCACAAAAACACCACGGCAACGGTCGGAATGGTCAGCCCGATGCTGGCCAGCGCCGAGCCAAGCGCGAGATTCAGGCTGTTCTGCAAGCGATCGGCGCGCGCTGCGCGCACGGCCGCGAGTCCTTCTGGCAACAGCACCAGCGCGGCAATGAAAATGCCGACCACCGCCGGCGGCGCGCCCGCGTTTTTCACCGCGGTTTCGACCACCGGCGAGAGCACCTTCGCCAGCAATACGACGGCGACCAGGCACACCACCAGCAAGCCGCCGCTTGCCAGCGCGACACCCGTGCTCGGTGGGGCTGCATGAACGTCCTCGTCGGGAACCCCGGCAAGGAAGTAGTCGCGATGACGCACGGTCTGGACGAACACGAATACCCCATACAGCACCAGCGACGACACCCCCGCGAACGCCAGTTGCGACGATGACAGAACCGGGCCGACCTTGGTCGTCGTGTAGTTCGGCATCACCAACGTCAACACAGACAACGAGGCGAGGACCGCCAGCGACGCCGCCGCGCCGCGACTCTGAAAGTCCTGCTCGCGATGCCGGATGCCGCCCACCAGCAGGCAAATGCCGACGATCCCATTGCAGACGATCATCACCGCAGCGAACACGGTGTCGCGCGCGAGGCCGGCCTTTTCAGGGCCGGACGTCAGCATCACCGAAACGATCAGCGCGACCTCGATCACCGTCACGGCCACCGCCAGCACCAGCGTGCCGAATGGCTCGCCGACGCGATGCGCGACCACTTCCGCATGGTGCACCGCTGTGAACACGGCTGCGCACAGTGCGACGCCGATCAGTGCGAGCAGCAATCCGTTGCCCGGCAGGGCATATGCCACGCCCAGCACGATCCACGCGACAAAGGGTGCGGCAATGGTCCAGCGGGGTAAAACGGTCGCGGGCGTGGTCATTCTGGGCTTCCTTTTGTTGCTTGATCTCGTTGCTTATATTGGACTGACGCGGCGCGCACGGATGGGCCCCGACGAGATATGGGGCGAGCGCGGGAGCGAGCGAGAATGCTAATCCATTTCGTCAACAACGCCCCCTAAAGCATTAAATTATAAAGGATAGTTCACGGCGAACGAGGCTTTGTCTGTCGGCGGGACGGGTTGTGCCGACGCAGTGGCGAAGGCGGTAATACAACCGACGGTTGTTCGGCTTCTGAAGGATTGAGCCAAGCAGGATTGCGCGGAAAAAGCGGCGCGGTTTCGATGGATGAAACACCATCGGTCCAGAACTGCGGCGTTAGCAGCTTCAGGAAAAAAGAACCCGGATGTGTCGGGCCGGACGCGCCGCCTCGTGAGGAAGCGTTGCGTCCGGATGTGGCGCTACAACTGACTAACGCGGGTTACTGTCCGACCGGACGGATCGACAGTGCGTTCTTGACCGACGTCACGCCCGGCACGGCTTGCGCGGCCTGGGTTGCGAGGTCGACTTGCGGCTGCTCAGGCACCGTGCCGGCCAGCGTCACTGCACCGCCACGCGCACGCACGGTGATGTTGGTCACGCTCAGGCCCTTGGTCTTCGACAGGGCGCTGCGCACTTTGCGTCCCAGCGCACGGTCGGCTGCCTTGACGGACTTGGCGCTAGGCGCCGACGAAGCCGCCATCGGGGCTGCCGGCGTGGCCGCCGCATCGCTGCTTTGCGCGTAGGCACTGACGGACGCCAGAACGATCAGTGCGCCGCCTACCATCTTGATTGCCTGGAATGCTTTCATTCAACTCTCTCCTATTGTCATAAACACGACGGCCCCGGGTGGGGTCGGTGTACTGCACCAGCGGGTACTTCGGGATCAAATCTGAATGGAACGCTGTTGCGGGCCTTGCGATTTTTTCAATCTGTAAGCTGATGGGGCGGGCCTAAGCACACGCATACCGGCAAAGGCTGTCCTGCGGGCCGGAAACACACGATACTCCAATTAGTGCCATGGTGAATGCGCAGCTGCCCGGAAATGAGGTTTTGATACAACGAATGGGCTGATGAAGGCAGGCCCATGGCGCGCTACCGCTTGGTGCGGCGCGGATGGCATGCCCGTCGGAGTGTCTGCTACGCGTTCGCGTCCCTTGAACCCCAGCTTTGTCCTTCACGACCAGTCCGGACCGCATGCCGAATCAGCCGCTGCCCATCCTCCCATTGCTTCGTGACGATTTGCCGCTCGACACGGTCGCGCTAGCGCGCTTCATGGTCGGCAAATACCTCGTGCACGATCTGCCCGAAGGCCGCATCAGCGGCCGGATCGTCGAAACTGAAGCGTATCCGCTCGGCGATTCGACCAGTCACGCGTTTCAAGGTCGTCGCCCGTACAACGGGTCGATGTTTCTCGCGCCGGGCCACGCCTATGTCCGGCTCACGTATGGGCTTTCGTACATGCTGAACATGTCCGCGGAAGCGGAGGAGGTCGGCGCCGGCATTCTGCTTCGTGCTATCGAGCCACTGGAAGGCTTACCCCTGATGGAAGCCCGGCGCCCTGGCGTGCCGCTGCGCGACCTCGCGCGCGGTCCCGGCCGGCTCACCATTGCCTTAGGCATCGATCAGTCATTCGATGGCCGTGATCTTTGCACTGGGCGCGACCTGTGGATCGGCGTGATCGAGACGGGTGATGTGCCGATTGGCGTGACGACGCGCATCGGTTTGTCGCGCGAGATGCATCGGCCGCTGCGGTTTTTCGAACCCGGCAGCGCGTTCGTCAGCGGGCCCCGAAAACTGTTGCTGCCGCCGCATGCCGGCGCTTTGGCGGGCGCGCAGAATTGACCACAAGCCACACGTAAAGCGGCAAAACACACCCAGTGTGGGCGCATTGTCGAAACGTCAGACGCAAAAGGTTACGATCCCGACAATTATTACGGTAAAGCTATGACTTTGAGCGCACGCGGCGGTAAATTTCACCGCATTCTTGCGATTTGAGCAATTGTATATCTCTTAATTAAGGGTTTTCCCTTGATGACCGGATGACTAGACTGAAGTTAATCGCTTCTCACATGGTGTGGCAGGCGAAACAAAAAACAAGTCTGGAGGTAAGTCATCATGAAATCGCTCATCAAGGTATTCGCTATTGCAGCTGTTCTCGCAGCCCCGGTCGCTTCGTTTGCTCAATCGAGCGACCAGCCTGTCACCCGCGCGGAAGTTCGCGGTCAATTGATCCAGTTGGAACAAGCTGGCTACAACCCGGCGACGACCAACGACACGACCTATCCATCCGACATTCAAGCCGCCGAAAGCCGCGTGCAGGCGCAAAACCCGGCCGTCGCGCAAACGCAGGAACCCGTCGCGAATACCAGTGGCTACGGTGGCGCGGTGAGCGGTTCGTCACAGTCGGGTGGCGTTGTACAGCAGATGTCCGGCCCGAAGTCGGTTTATTTCGGTAACTGATTTCTTTAGCAGCCGGCTGCTCTGGCCGGCAGTTGATCGAAGCTGAGCGTGCGTGAATCAGCAGAGCGCACGTGATGCGATCGGCAAGTAGTCAGCAGTTTGATGTGGTTAGGGAAATGCGCGCCTTATGCGGCGCGCATTGAAGAACATTGTGTTTTGCCGTAAGTGGTATGCGCGGCGGTTTGCGCCGTCAGACCAGGAATCCGCCGCGCAGTGTCGCGATCCACCATTCAAGAACCTCCGCTGCCGCAAGGTAGCTTCGCCCAACCTTTTTCGAGGATTGGGCTTTTTTTGCGCCCTGTTTCGACAGCGTTCGTCGCGCGACGTGCGATAGGCGGCGAACCTCAAGGCCGTTCGCCGTGGATATAGAACTCGAGCTGCTGAATCGTGAACTGCTGCTCGGCGATGATGTTCTTCACCAGGTCGCCGATCGATACCATGCCCACCAGGCGGTCGTTTTCGATTACCGGCAAGTGGCGCATGCGCCGTTCGGTCATCAGAGCCATGCAGTCTTCGGTGGTCTGGTCGGGACGCACGAAGCGCACGGCTTTGCTCATGATGTCGCGCACCGGCGTGGCTTTCGACGAGCGGTCCATCAGAACGACTTTGCGTGCGTAGTCGCGCTCCGTAATGATCCCGGCGATGCTGTCGCCGTCCGTCACGACCAGTGCGCCGATGCCCTTTTCAGCCATCAGCTTGATCGCCTCGTAGACGGAATCGTCGGCCCCGACTGTGTAGACGATGGTGTTGTTCGGTTTCGTTTTAAGAAGTTGTGCAACGCTTGTCATGGAGCGGCTCCGTTTCGCAGTGCAGCACGCCGGTGCGGCGCGCTGTCGTGAGGGACAGGCCATTCAAGTATAGGCGCGACGCGCGGCCGAAGTACCTCGGGAATACCTGTGGCGCGCAGCACGGTAAGCCTGGTTTAGCCTTGCGAGTAGCGTGGCGGCACCGTGGTTCCTTGTGCGGCGCATGGACATCCGGGTGCGTTGCGCCGATTAGCGGTAAACTCCCAGTCCATACCTCATCCCCGGTTTGATCGGGTTCATGTCAGCACCATTGTCCAACGCCATGCTCACGTCTCACGATCCGTCGCCAGCACCAGACGGCGCAATCAACGGCGAATGCGTCGTTCTCGACGCTACCGCCACGCTCCCCACGCGCTACGGCACGTTCACGTCCTATGTGTTTCGCGTGTCCGAAAGCGGCGCCGAACATCTCGCGCTCGTGATGGGCGATGTCGCAAACCAGTCATCCGTGTTGACACGCCTGCACTCCGAGTGCCTGACGGGCGACGTGCTCGGCTCGTATCGCTGCGATTGCGGCGAGCAGCTCGATCTGGCGCTGCGTTATATCGCGGCCGAAGGCTGCGGCGTGCTGCTGTATCTGCGCGGCCACGAAGGGCGCGGCATCGGCCTGTCGAACAAGATTCGTGCGTATGCGCTGCAGGAGCAGGGCCGCGACACCGTCGAGGCCAATCTCGATCTCGGCTTGCCCGACGACTCGCGCGAATACGATTCGGCGGCGGGCATTTTGCGCACGCTCAAGGTCACCTCGGTGCGCCTGATGAGCAACAATCCGGAGAAATTCGACACGCTGTCGAAACACGGCATTCCGGTATGCGAGCGGGTCGCGCTGGCGATTCCGATGCGCGAGGAAAATGAGCGCTATATCCGCACCAAGCAGTTGAAGTTTGGGCATTACTTCGACGAGAACGAATAAGCGGCGCATGCGCGCCGGCCGCCTTTTGCAAACGGCGGCCGGTGGTATGGCGTCGATTTTGTCAATCTATTGCGTCTCTTTACTGCCTCGCTTGAACGAACTTTGCAAAATTGTTCAAGATGGCTTGCCACCCTTGTTTCTGCTGTTCGATGGGATTTTCCAATTCAGCATCAAACGCAACACGAACCGTCACGCCTTTTGCTCCCGTGATGAACTCCACCGATGCAGTGCGGTCGCCAAACGAGAACTCGAGCAGTTCCTGAGGGACCACCTTGGTGTAGGTTCCTTCGAAATCAAAGCCGAAGCTACCGTCCTTGGCCTCCATGCGTGAAGAGAAAATGCCGCCGACGCGTAGATCGACAGTCGATTGGGTTGTGTGCCAATCGTCAGACGCCGTGTTCCACTGCTTGATATCGCTCGGCGTCGTGTAAGCACTCCAGACTCTGGCGACAGGAGCATTGACGAACGTTTCGACGGTGATTTTCGTGACCATGATTTTGTCTTTCGTTTGCTGTTGTGAATAGAGTTTCCAGATAATGCCGCAAATGTGCGGCGCTTGAACCGAGATGCCTCAATCCGAGCCGAGTTGCGGCGAATCAGAATAAGCCAAAATCGTCGTTGCTATCGGGAATAGCGTTGAGCGTATCCCGAAGCGCTCGCCAGCCGACCAGTCCCGCAAGATATTCCGAGATCGCAAGGATCGCTGTCCAGTTACGAGTGCTCGTAGTTTCGCGCGCTTGCAGGGGGCGATGCGCCGCGATTTTCCGCGATGCCATAGACGCGCGCAGCAAAGGGCAGGTATGCATGCCGTTTCTCCTATTGCCAGTGCCGTTCAGCGCGCCGCCGTGGTTGCAGTTGAAGTCGCAGTTGACGCTGCACCGGCGCGCGCGAGGATCGCCGCGAATACGTCCGCGAGCGCCGTCGAGCCGAAGCGTCGTTCGCTGATCTCTGTTTCGACGTCGATGCGGCCCGCGTTGTGCGCGTCGTACAGATCCGTGACGAGACGCGCGTGGTTCTCGCCGAGTCCCGCGCCATGGAGCATGGCGGGCCATTCGCCACGCGGCACTTCGTAGGCGGTGATCTGACGGTGTGCCAATTCACCGACCGTGTGTGCGACGTCTAACGCGCTGACGCGCGCCTCTCCTTCGATGCTCACCACCCGTGGCGATACCTTCGCCGGTCTGTCGTCGAGCAGCAGTTCGGCGGCAAGCAGGCCGACATCCTGTGCGGCGACCGTCGGATACAGCTTGCTCAACGGATGATGCAGACTCGGCAGCACGCCTCTCGCGAGCGCGATCGGCAGCACGCGACCCCAGTTGTGCATGTGTTCCGCTGAACGCAGAAACGTCATCTGCGAGGCGACCGGCGCGAGTTGTGTTTCGAGGTAGTGAAACAGCGTCGTGATGCCCGTGCCACTCGCGTGTTCCGCGCCGTAGTCGGAAAGCGCGAGCAGGCGTTGCGGCGGGTTGGCGCGCAATGCGCCCGCGCTCACGTCGATCATGCGCCGCATCGCGGTTGCGGGATCGGCGTCTGAGTGCGGTACCGGACACAGTATCTGTACCGCATGCGCTCCCTCGATAGCGCGCTCGACCGAAACCGGATCGAGCAGATCGGCAATGGCGATTTCGCAGCCGATTTCCGCTAACAGTTCGCCTTGCTTGTTGTTACGGACTACCGCGCGCACTTCACGGCCCGCCCGGCGCAAAGCCGCGGCGCTCACTCTGCCTACATTGCCTGCTGCTCCAAAGATCACAAACATGTTGAGCTCCCTCCTGGATCGGTATGTCGCCATCTTAGGGAGGCGAGGATACGGAAACGCGCGGGCGCGGATCGTCGTGAGCAGATTCGGATGATTGTTTTTCTTTGCGGCAGTGCAGCATGTGAGTTGGGGCGGTGCGAGCCCAAGCGAAGCGACGAAAAACGCAGCACAATGCATACACTTTGGCCGCCATCGACGAGGGAACACATGAATGCCGCGACACCGATACCGCAACCGCACAGCGGTTCCCGCATTGCGTTGCGCTCCAGCAAGGCACTCGGCTGGCAGGGTTTCGGCGCGGATCTGGTCAATGTGTCAGCCGGGCTGCACCGGATTCCGGCGCTCAAGCACCATCGCGTGGGCGTGCATGTCGGCGCGCCGGTCAAGGCGCGTTGCATGTGCAACGAGCGTCGCTACTCGCGGATTCAGGCGCATGGCGATGCCGATGTGATTCCTGCAGGCGTCGACGGGCAGTGGACCGATGAATCCGCTTGCACGATTTTCAGCGTGTGGATCGGCGAGGACTTTGCGCAGAGAACCGTCGAACAGTTGGAATTGAAATCGAGCGAAGCGCAGTTGCGCCCGCAGTTTCAGATGCGCGATCCGCGCTTTCAGCATCTGGCCTGGGCGTTGCGCGCCGAACTCGAAGCGGATGATGCATCCGATCCGCTTTACGCCGAAAGCCTGTGTACGGCGATGGTGGTGCGGCTGATCGGCAGCGTGCCGGTGCTCGACACGCTCGAGAACAAGCGCCGCACGCTTGCGCCGAAGACCGCCGCTCGCGTGATCGAGTTTATCGAAGCGCATCTGGATCAACGCCTTACGCTTGGCGAACTGGCCGCGCACGCCGAGTTGAGCGTGCCGCATTTCAAGGTGCTGTTTCGCGAAACGCTCGGTATGCCGGTGCATCAGTATGTGGTGCAGCGAAGGGTTGAGCGGGCGAGGGCGCTGTTGCTTCATGGCAGGCTGAGTGCGAGCCAGATCGCGCTGGAAACCGGCTTTGCGCATCAGAGTCATATGGCGCATTGGATGGGGCGGTTGCTGGGCGTTACGCCGCGGGAGTTGATCAAGTCAAGCGCGAATCCAGGCAGCATCATCGACCTCGACACCTTCAATGCCCGCCGCATCGCCACACCGCGATAAACCCTGAAAGCGCACCGCAGCATAAACAGTTTGGAGTTCACGCTCTATTGCCCTCACTCGATTTGTATAGCTAAATACGCGGACTTCGCAACCGGAGGCCGTCACATGTCGAAATCGAAGGGTTCTCGCATCGTCGCCTGGGCGATCGCTGCTGCTGTCGCAAATGCTCCGCTCGCCATTCTGCTGACACTCGCCACGCCGGTCGGCATCGATCGCGCGGTCGCCGCAACATCAAACACCAGCGCCGACGATTACGCGGCAACCCGCTATCCGATCATCCTCGTGCATGGCCTCACAGGGACCGACAAATATCTCGGCGTGCTCGACTACTGGTACGGCATTCAGTCCGACCTTCAGCAGCACGGCGCAACCGTGTATGTGGCGAACCTCTCGGGCTTTCAGAGCGACGACGGTCCGAACGGCCGCGGCGAACAGCTGCTCGCTTACGTGAAGCAGGTCCTGGCCGCAACCGGCGCGCAGAAGGTGAACCTGATCGGCCACAGCCAGGGCGGTTTGACCTCGCGCTACGTTGCGGCGGTAGCGCCGGAACTCGTCGCTTCGGTTACCACGATCGGGACGCCGCATCGCGGTTCGGAGTTCGCCGACTTCGTGCGGGACGCGTTGCAAAAGGACCCAACCGGACTTTCGACACCCATCATCGGTGCCTTTGCGAATATATTCGGCATCCTGACGAGTAGCAACAACAACACGAACCAGAATGCGGTGGCCGCGTTGCAAACGTTGACCACGGCCAACGCCGCGGCATACAACTTGCGCTATCCGAGTGCCGGTCTAGGTACGCCCGGTTCATGTCAAACTGGCGCGGCGACTGAAACCGTCAACGGCAACACGCATCTGCTGTACTCGTGGGCGGGCAATGCGATTCAGCCGACTTCGGTGCTTGGCATTCCCGGCGCCACCGACACCAGTGTTGCGCTAATCGATTCCGCCGACGTCCTCGATCCGTCGACACTCGTTTTGTACGGCACCGGCGCGATTATGCTGAGCCGCCAGTCGGGGCAGAACGACGGTCTTGTCTCGGTGTGCAGCGCGCTCTACGGCAAGGTGCTCGGCACCAGCTATAAGTGGAACCATCTCGACGAAATCAACCAGTTGCTCGGCGTGCGTGGTGCGAACGCGGCAGATCCGGTGGCGGTGATTCGTACGCAGGCAAACCGGCTGAAGACGCAAGGCGTGTGAACGGATGCGGCGATTGGATCGGCAGCGGGGCAGCGCACGGAGTCAGTGGCTGGTTTTCGTAGCGGTGGGCGCAGTGTCGGCCGGTGCTGCATTGTGGCTGAACCGCCCGCCGTCCGCGCGTGATGCGTCAGCCTTGCACGCGGTGAATGCAACGAGCTCTGTGCAATCCACGCCCGCTTTGAGCAAGGACGTGGCCGCCGGCACGTCGATGGCCGGCGCATTGCCCGCTTCGCTTGACGGTTCGACGCCGCCGCATCTGCCAACCGATGGACACGGTCACCTCGCGCGCACCCGTGCGGTCCGCGATTTCTTCGATTATTTCCTGACGACGCAAAATGAAATCTCCGCCGCGACGCTCGACGCATTGGTGCGTCGCCAGATCGCCGCGCAACTCGACGGCATACCGGCTGCCGACGAAGCGGTGACCGTCTGGCAGCGCTACAACGAGTATCGCGCGGCGCTCGACCAATTGCCACAAACCGCGCCAACCCCAGGACAGAGCGGCGCCAGGCCGGACCTCGACGCGCTGCAACTTTCGCTCGACCAGCGCGACGCGTTAGGGACCCGCTTGATGGGCGAATGGAACGAACCATTCTTCGGCGTCGAATCGCAGCAGCGACACACGGATTTGGCGCGCCTGCGCATCGCGTCAGATGGCTCGTTGAGCGCCGCGCAGAAAGCGGCGCGTTTCGCTGCGCTAGACGCGGCACTGCCGCCGGAAACACGCGCGGCCCACGAGCGCGCGCGTCAGCAACAGGCCGCACTCGACGCGATTGGTCAGGCGCAGAAACAGGGCGGTTCGCTCGATGCGATGCGTGCGCAGATCACGCAGACACTTGGGCCTGAAGCGGCGCAACGCGTCGTGCAGATGCAGCAAGCCGACGACGCCTGGCAAGCCCGCTATGCGGACTATTCGAACCAGCGCGCGCAGATCGACAAGCAGGATTTGCCGCCTCAACAACGCGACGCGCAGGTCGCACAGTTGCGCCAGCAGTTCTTCACCAATCCGAGCGACGCGATGCGCGCCGCGTCGCTCGATCGCGGCAACGGTTCAGCAAACTGAACCCTTTATCGCGACGCGGCGCGGCATCTCAACCCGGCGCGGCACCGGTCAACTGCGAGTACACGTCATGCGAAAGCTGCAACAACTGCTTGCGATCGATCCCGCCTGACACCGCATAGCCAAAATCGCCGTCCACCCAGTAGAACACGTTCACCGGGCCGTCCTGATACAGCTTGAACGCGGTGGTGTTCGCGTTCACCTGACGATGCGAAATGCACAGCGTCACGCGTTCGCCGTTCGGCCCGCGATACATGAATTGCGCGGTCGGCCCGTCGGCACCCGGCAACAGACGGCCGCCGGACAGGTTGAACCCGCTCTTGGAAAGAATCGGCGGATGCACGTTGGTGCCGAGCCGGTTGGACAGCCACTGCACGAAATCCTGTTCGTGATCGGCATTCATGTCGGCCGGACGGTCGACAGCGGGCATATAAACCACGTGTGCCACCGCGGCTTGCCGTGCGAAACCCTCAGCGCTATCCGCGCTAACAGGGCGCGTGTCCGAGTGCCCGGCGACGGGCGCCATGACGTCCTGCCCCCTATGCGTGCCCACGCCGATGCCGACGCCCAGCACCAGTGCCGCGGCCATCCCGGCGAACTGCGGCCAGTTGGCGGCAATGCGCCAGCGGCGCCTACTGGTCAAAGGCGCCTGCAGCCGTTTGGGCACAGGCTCGCTCAACACGCGGTCATAGCGTTCATGGAACATGTTGTTCAGCGAGAAATAATCGCTGACACGTGTGGCCAACTCGGGGTTCTGTTCGAGCGCGCGCTCCACCTCGACGCGTCGTGCGTCGGACAGCGTGCCGTCCACGTACGCGTGCAGGTCTTCTTCGCCGATCGGCGTGTGTTGGTCGCTCATCGCACCACCTGTAATTTTGCACCGGGCTGCGTGCCCGCCATCAATGCCCGAAGCCGCTCGCGCCCGCGCGAAAGGCGCGACATCACGGTGCCGATCGGAATGTTTAGCGCGAGGGCCACGTCGGCGTAGCTCATTTCCTCGAGACCGACGAGCAGCACGACTTCGCGCTGCTCCATGGGCAGGCGCTGCAACGCGTAGTCGAGGTCACGCATTTCGAGCGAACGGGTCTGATCGGACGGCACGGCAAATTCGCTTTCGTGGACGCTGTCGTCGTCGACCGCCACGTGGACGGCGCGCGCCGAAGCCTTGCGCGCCTGATTGGCGAACACGTTATGCATGATCGTGAACAGCCATGCACGCAGGTCGGTGCCGGGCTGGAACATGCCGGTGCGGCCGAGCGCGCGTTCGAGCGTGTCCTGCACCAGATCGTCGGCGAGATCGCGATTGTTGATCAGCGCTCGTGCATAGCGCCGCAAACGCGGCACATGCTCCATCAACTCGTCACGGACATCCATTTTCTATCCCAGTCGTGGGGCTTCTCGTGGGGCGCCGGGTGGGCGGCCGTCGATTGAACCACCACGCGCATTCGAGGTGCAAACACGCGTGGGCGCATTTTATTCCGTTGTTTTTTGTAGTGTTGCGAAAAGCTGGAGAGGGCTTACCGCATGGTCATGACGTCGGCGGCACGCATCAGGCCGTGGGTGCGGGCGTCGCCGGCGACCACGAAGTGCTGCCGCTGTGCCGTCCAGGTCAGCAGACGGATCTCGCCGATCCGGCGCGCGGCCCACTGCGGCTGGGCCGGCGCCAGCAGCGCCAGGGTGGACATCAGCACGACGGGCCGGTTGTCCCCGTTCAGATAAATGAATTCGCTGGCGCGTTGGAACGGGCCGAGAGATAGAACCCTTTGATCGACGAGTCGCAATCCGATCGCGGCGAGGTTAGGCGCCGACACGTCGGTTCGCGTCGGCGAGGCGGCGGAATACTGGGCGGACGCGGTTTCTGCCAGCGCCATCACAGCGGCATTGTTAAGCGCCTGAAGTGACACCTGGGTGGCGGCAAGCCAGCCGCTCGCGGCCACCAGCATCAGAACGAGCGCCGCGAGCGCATTCACCATTTTGCCGGGGCGCCTTGTGGTCTTCAGCCGGGCGAGTGCGCCGCGCCATCCTTCGGCACGGCTCGAAACGGGCTCGTCAGTTGTTTGGAACGCCTGCTGCATCTGCGCGTTCAGCCTGCCGTAGAAAGCCACACGGCGTGCTTCCGCGGGATCCTTGCCCAGATAGTCCTGCAAAAATGCGGCACGTTCCGGCGTCAGCGTGCCATCGGCGTAGGCCTGAATGTCGGCTTCGGAAAGCGGCGAGTCAGAGGGGGCGTCGGTTGAGATCATGGTGGCGGCGTTCGTCGGATTTCAGCTATCGAGTGGCGAACACGTGCAGCACAGCGTTTATTCCATGCGTTTTCCACACCATTTTCGATGCGCTCACCACGTCGTTATGACACAGCTCAACGACAGGTAAACCAGTTCACATGCTGTTTTCTTCCACATTCGGGATATGTTTTTTCTGAAGTGAAAACGCAGGAATAAAAGCCGGCAGAACGTGGTTCTCCCTCATGCAAACCCGCACAAAACTCACTGGAGTTCATCATGAAGAAGATCGCTTTTGCCGCATTGTCTGTCGTCATTCTTGCCGTTTCGTCGAGCGCTTTTGCAGAAGGCAAGACACGTGCTCAGGTGTACCAGGAATTGATCGAAGCCCAACAGAACGGTCTTGATTACGTGACTGATGCATCGTATCCGGATGTGAGCCCTGTCTTCGCGCAGCAGGTCGAGCAGCACAAGGCTGCACTTGCTGCAAAGGCGGCCGCCGCGAGCCACGTCGCAGGCGGCGGCGCGGCGGCCGGTGGCGTCAATTGAAGAGATCGATATCCGGCGCGCGCAGCGGATGGACGCGCCGGATATCGGATTGGAATAGATCGCTGAATTCGGTGTTAGCCGATGAGTGCATCTATCCGAGAGTCAAGGAGTTGTCGTGACAAAACCATCCGTTCCCAATGCTGAGCCACTATGCGTGCCTTGCCGGCTCGCCGCGATCGGCGCCGTCGTTGCGGTTCTTGCTGGCGGCTTTGCCTATACGGCGGGCTGGCTGACGCCCGCGCGGCTCACTGCGCCGCGTTTCATCAATACGTTCGAAGCGGTGGCAGGCCAGCCGCATCCCGGCTACCGCCGCAACCATGCCAAGGGCCTGTGCGTGGAGGGCTATTTCGACAGTAACGGCGACGGTGCGGTACTGTCGCGCGCGACAGTGTTCGCCGCTGGCCGCACGCCGGTCACGGGCCGGTTTGCGGTGCCGGGCGGTAACCCGTCGGCGCCCGACACGAGCTCTCCCGTGCGCAGCATGGCGTTGCTGTTCCAGTTGCAGAATGGCGAGCAATGGCGTACCGGAATGAATTCGACGCCTGTATTCGCTGTTCATACGCCCGAACAGTTTTATCAGCAACTGCTTGCGGCGAAACCCGATACCGCGACCGGCAAACCGGACCCGGCCAGACTGAAAGCGTTTTATGCCGCGAATCCGGAAACCAAACCGTTTCTGTCATGGGTCAAAGCGCATCCGCCGTCATCGAGTCTGGCGAATGGCGCGTACTACAGCATCAATGCGTTCCTGTTTACCGACAGGACAGGCAATACGCGCGCCGTGCGTTGGGCGATGGTGCCTGAAACGCCGTATGCGCCGATCTCTGATGCGCAAAAGGCAGAGAAAAATTTCCTCGAGGCCGACCTCAACAATCGCCTGCAAAGTGGACCCTTGCGCTGGCATCTGATCCTGACGGTCGCGCAGCCCGGTGACCCAATCGACGACGCGACGATGCAATGGCCCGACGATCGTCAGCATATCGACGCCGGCACGCTGGTGATCGATCACACGACCTCGCAGGAAGACGGCACGTGTCGCGACGTCAACTTCGATCCGACCATCTTGCCGACGGGCATCCGGCCTTCGAACGATCCGTTGCTCGCCGCACGCTCGGCTGCTTACGCGCTGTCATACAAGCGACGCACGCGTGAAGAAGCGCTGCATCCGGCGATTCATCAAACGCAGACTAACGGGAGCCGGTCATGAAACCGACATACGCACATTTCAGTCCGCTCGCGCGACTTCTCCACTGGACGATGGCGCCACTGATCGTGGCGATGCTGTTCGTCGGGGTGGGGATGGTTGCGACCGTGTCGCGTGCGCATACCACGCTGATCGCGATTCACAAGCCGCTCGGCATTGCGTTGCTGCTGCTGGTGATACTGCGCGTAAGCGTGCGTATCAGGCGCGGCAGTCCGCGGCTGCCGGTAGACATGCCAGCGCCGCAGCGCATCGCCGCCAGGATGTCGCATCTCGTCCTCTATGCGCTGATGGCGGCGATGCCATTGATCGGCTGGGCGATGCTATCCGCAGCGGGATATCCGGTGACGCTATATGGACCGCTGCATTTGCCGCCGATCGCGCCGCACAACGTCGAACTGTTCGCCTTGCTGCGTGCACTGCATACATGGCTCGCATTCGCGTTGTTCGCCACGGTGCTGTTGCATCTCGCGGCGGCGTTGTTTCATGGCTTGATCCGCCGCGATGGGGTGTTCTCGAGTATGGCGCGCGGCGGCCGTTAGCTCTTCACCCGTTCCGAGCGCGGATCGTAAGGCGCCTTCAGATGCACGGTCGCCGGCAACAGATCACCGGCGACATCGATCATGTATTGACCGCCGTTCAGATACGCCGCATCGGCAACACCGTCCGGATTGTTGATATAGCCCATCACCACCGGACAACCCAGCGTGTGGCCGAACGCCGCCGAACTGACGAAGCCGACCGGCTTGCCGTCACGCAGAATGGCTTCGCCGCCCCACAGCATGCGATGGGCGGCGCCGTCGGCGGTGAGCACCACCATCCGGCGGCGCAGCGGTTCGGCACGCAGTTTCAGCAACGCATCGCGGCCGCGGAACGGGATGTCCTTGTCGAGCTTGCAGGCAAATGACAGGCCCGCTTCGAACGGATTCGTATCCGGCGTTAGTTCGCGGCCCCACGCGCGGTAGCCTTTTTCGATGCGCAAAGAGTCGATCGCGTAGTAGCCCGCGTTGACGAGACCGAACGCCTTGCCTGCCTGTTGCAACGTTTCGTACACGCCGACTGCGAACTCGACCGGCACATACAGTTCCCAACCGAGTTCTCCGACGTAGGTGAGGCGGGTGGCGCGCAGCGTGGCATAGCCGAGATCGACCTCGCGGCTTTGGCCGAAAGCAAACGCTTCATTGCTCCAGTCGGCCTTCGAAACGCTTTGCAGCAACTCGCGTGAACGCGGACCCATCACGGCGAGCACGGCGTATTGACCGGTGACGTCGACCAGCGTGCAGTGCTTGTCGCGTGGAATCGCTTTTTCGATGGTGTCGAAATCGCGCGTGGTTTGCGCGGTGCCGGTGACGAGCAGATATTGATCGTCGGCGAGGCGCGTGAGCGTGAAATCCGATTCGTAGGTGCCGCGCTCGTTGAGCATGCCGGTGTAGATGGTGGTGCCGGGCGGCACCGCCACATCGTTGGCGACGATGCCTTGCAATACGCTCTCTGCATCGCGTCCTTTGATGAGAAATTTGGAGAACGACGTCATGTCGAATAACGCGACGCCTTCGCGACACGCGCGATGTTCGGCGCCGCTCCACGGCAACCAGTTCTGCTGGCCGAACGCATAATCGATCTGAGCCTCGGCAGGTGTCGGCGCGAAAAAGTTGGCGCGTTCCCAGCCCATTTTGCTGCCGAAACAGGCACCATCGTCACGCAGCAGCGAATAGAGCGGCGAGCGGCGAAACGGCCGCGCGCTGTCGAGTTCGCGATTCGGCCACGGCATCGCATAGTGCAGGCCGAGCGTTTCCTTCACGCGATCGTGCAGCCACGTATCGTTGCCGTTAAAGCGCGCAAAGCGGCGGATGTCGACCGGCCACAGGTCCATCGTGGGTTCGCCCGCGACGATCCATTCGGCGAGCGCCATACCCGCACCGCCTGCCGACGCGATCCCCATCGAATTGAAACCCGCGCCAACGAAAAAGCGCCGTAACTCCGGCACTTCGCCGAGCATGAAGTTGTTGTCCGGCGTGAACGATTCGGGGCCGTTGTAGAACTGCTTCACCTGCGCTGTTTCGAGCGCGGGCACGCGCTGCAGGGCATTTTCCATCAGGATTTCGAACTGATCCCAGTCGTCGGGCAGCAACTGGAATTCGAAATTGTCCGGGATACCCTTCATCCCCCACGGCTTCGCGTTGGGTTCGAAGCCGCCCATCACGAGGCCGCCTACTTCCTCCTTGAAGTAGATGAAGCCGTCCGGATCGCGCATCACCGGCAGGTCCGGATGCACGCCGGCAATGCGCTCGGTGACGATGTAGTAGTGCTCGGCCGAGTGCAGGGGCACGGTCACACCGCACAGGCGGCCGACCGCCTTGGCCCACTGACCCGCGCAATTCACGACGATGTCCGCGCCGATCGTGCCTTCTTCGCCGTCCTTGTTGCGCCACGCGAGGCCGCTGACTTCGCGCGCGCCATTCGCCTTGTCGTCTTGCGCGGTGCGCGTGTGAATCGCCGTGACGCGGGTGTTCTCGACGATGCGTGCGCCGCGCGTGCGCGCGCCGCGGGCGAGGGCCTGGGTCAGATCGGTGGGATTCGCCTTGCCGTCGCCGGGCAGCCAGACGGCGCCGAGCAGGTCGTCGGTGCGCATCACCGGCCATAGGTCGCCGGCTTCCTGGGGGCTGATCACGTCGCACGCCACGCCGTAGGCGCGCGCGACGGCGGCAGTGCGCTTGAGTTGCGTCATCCGCTCGGCCGTGCGGGCCACCGAGAGCGAACCGCATTGCTTCCAGCCGGTTGCGAGGCCGGTGTCGGCTTCGAGTTCGGCGTAGAGGGCGGTCGAATAGCGGATCAGTTTGGTCATGCTTTCCTGCGCGCGCAACTGGCCGACGAGGCCGGCCGCGTGCCAGGTCGTGCCGCATGACAACTGGCCCTGCTCAAGCAGAACCACATCGGTCCAACCCAGTTTGGTGAGGTGGTAGGCGACCGAGCAGCCAATGATGCCGCCCCCGATGATGACGACGCGGGCGTGGGCAGGAATGGGTGTGGACATGTGTTGAAATGAGTTGAATTAGTGTGCGTAGATTGCAACAAAAATTGGCAAAAAGCAACGATCGATTTGGCTGATCTGGGATCAAAAGGCGCGGTGAACGCAATGACCGTGGTTGATGGCGTCCTCGTCGTGTCATTCAAGGAGTGGTAAGCATGAAATGTCCGAACTGCGGAGCGGCAGAACTGGTGCGCGATACGCGCAATATGCGCTATGTCTACAAGGGGGAGACGGCCATCTTCGAGGCCGTCACTGGCGACTATTGCCCCGCATGCGACGAAGCGGTGCTCGACATGGACGAAGCGACCCGCACGGGGCAAATGATGCTGGCCTTCAACAAAGAGGCGCATGCGTCGCAAGTGGATCCCGCATTTATTGCTGCCGTACGCAAGAAACTCGATCTGGGCCAGCGCGAGGCAGCGGAAATTTTCGGCGGCGGGGTGAACGCCTTTTCGCGGTACGAGAATGGCAAGACGAGGCCGCCGCTCGCTCTCATCAAACTGTTGAAGGTGCTGGATCGGCACCCGGAGCTGCTGGCCGAGGTGAGGGCGGGCTGAGCTTCAGAGTGCCGTATGTGGGTTTGTATGGGAATAGGTTGAGATTTCTTGGCGATTGATGAGGTGTTTGCTAGACTGGGCGCCGTCATCCTTGCCGCCATCCTATGTTCTCCACCGAACGCCAAGCCGAAATCCTGCGACTCGTCCGCGAGCAGCGCACCTGCACGATCACCGATCTCGCCGGCCGCTTCGAGGTTTCCGACGAGACCATCCGCCGCAATATCAAGCCGCTGATCGCCGATGGCCTGCTTATCAAGGTCCACGGCGGCATCATGCTGCCCGAGCGTCTCGACGAGCCGCCGTTCCAGCGGCGTATGGTGGCAAGCCGTGAGGGTAAGCAGGCGATTGGCGCACGCGTCAGCGAATTGGTGCGGGATGGCGATTCGCTGATTCTCGAGGGCGGTACAACCTGCCTGCATATCGCCCAGGCGCTCGCGGCTCGCTCGCGGCTCACGGTGGTGACCAATTCCATCGAAGTCGCCCGCGTGCTGGCGCCACGTAACGGCAATCGGGTGTTCATCGCAGGTGGCGAACTGCGCGCCGACGACTCCGCCGCTGTTGGCGACAGCGTGCTTGCCTTCCTGCGGCAGTTCCATGTGCGCTACGCGATCGTCTCGGTTACCGCGATCGACATGCAGGGCCGTTTCATGGACGCGCTGCCCGCTGACGTCGCATTTTCGGTCGCCGCATTTGCACAGGCCGAGCGGCGCGTCGTCGCGGCGGATCACGCGAAATTCGGTCATAGCGCGCTGGTACACGCTTTCGGCCCGGACGCGGTCGATCTGCTGGTCACCGACGAGGCGCCGGCGCCCGCGCTTGCCCAGGTGTTTGCCACAGCAGGTCTGGAAGTCAGTGTCGGGGCGCCTACCGGCCCGGCGCGCTAGGCCAAGCCAAGCCAAGCCAAGCCAAGCCAAGCCAAGCCAAGCCAAGCCAAGCCCTTCGTCCCATACGCCGCCTTCGAATCCGCCTCCACAGCCAATTGCGTTCAACGCGTAAAATGGCGGGTTATCACACGCAATCTGTGCCGGACCGAAACTGCGCGGGCAGTCGTCATTCATCGCCTGCCGCGCCGCTTCTGTGTCGGCGCATGGCCGCCTTTGGCGGCTTGAAAAGGAATGGACCCTGATGTCGTCAGTTTTCTTCGATCGGGAACGGATTACGGAATGGCTGGGTGACCACACTGTCGCGAAGGCGCGTTCGGTCGGCGCTGTCACGAGCGTGAAATGGGACGGCGCCACGCTCAGCGGCTACGTGCAAGGCACCCGCGTGCTGCCGTACCACACGCGAGTGCGGTTTCGTACCGATGGCGGCAGGCCGTGGGCGCAGAGCGACTGCACTTGCCCCGTCGGCCGCAACTGCAAGCATGTCGCCGCGCTGCTGCTCGCCGAGCTCGAGTATCACGACGAGATGGACCACATCGCCATCGTCGACATCGACTCCGATGAACACCCCGCGCAGGCACCGTCCGGAGCGGCCGTGCAGCCGCCGTCCGGTGTGCGCCCCGAACTGGTCAGCTGGCTGGAGCGTTTTCGCGCGCGTGCCGAGGCCGCCGATGCGGTCGTCCAGAAGGCGGGCGCCGCGCGTACCCAAACGCTGGCCTATCTGCTGAACTGGTCCAAATTCCACATGCGTCATGAGGTCGTGTTGTACCGGGCGCGCTGCAATCCGGACGGCACGATCGTCGAAGTCGACGAGCCTTGGGGTAACGTGGAAGCGGCTCTGCTCAAGCAACCCAGGTTCGTCTCCGACGAAGACCTGTCGATCCTGCGCGGCCTGTGGCTCGGACGTTCCCGTGAGGACTTCGGCCAGTTCGTTCTGCGCGGCACGAGCGGCGCGGAGATGTTGCAAAAGCTGATCGCCACGGGGCGTTTGTTCTTCGAGTTCAAACCGGCGCCGGGGCATGACGGGCCGACTCCGCTGTCGCGCGCCGCCGACCGTCCCGGGCGGATCGAATGGGAGCCGCTGGCGGAAGAACGCCTGCGGCCCGTGTTGTGCACTGAGCCGCGCGCCACCATGGTGCTGCCCACCGAGCCGGTCTGGTACGTGGACGGCGTTGCCAACGAAGCAGGCATCGTCGAGTCGTCGTTGCCGTTCCAGCAGTTGCCCGATTACCTCGCCATGCCGCCGATCTCGCTCGCCGAAGCGCCGCTCGTCGCTTCGGTGCTGCGCGAGATTGCGCCCGATCTGCCGCTGCCGCCCACGCACGACGCTTCCTCGATTCGTGTAATCGACGTCGATCCGGTGCCGGTGCTGATGCTCAACAGCCATGCGCTGCCGTCTACGGCCAAGGCGGGCCAACGCAAATCCGAGGCCGTTGAACTGGCCGGCGTCAGCTTCGATTACGACGGCGTCAGCATCAATGTCGACAGCAGCGTCACACTCGTGCCGGTGCCGGGCGGCGACGTCATCCAGATCCGCCGACGCTACGAAGCCGAGAAGAAGCGTTTGCTCGAACTGCGCAAGACCGGGCTGCAGAAGGTCCCGACCAGCCGCGTGTACGCGTCGCGGCTTCTGCCTGACACGATGCTCGGCTTGCCCGATGCCGAATCCTGGTCCGGCTTCGTCAACGACGCCGTGCCTGAGCTCGTGAGCAAAGGCTGGCGCGTGACGATGGCGCCGGACTTCCGCTACAACGTCATCGAGATCGACGCGATCGACGGCACTGCGCAGCAGGCGGGCGACGGCTGGTTCGATCTGGAGATGGGCATCCGCATCGGCGAGCGCAATGTGCGGCTCGAACCGCTGCTTGCCGATCTGTTCCGGCGCGACCGTCGCTGGCTTGGCGGCGCGCTCGAAGCCATCGCCGACGACGAGCCGATCGAATTGAAGACCGAAGAAAACAAGCGACTGCGTCTGCGCGCCGACCGGCTCAAGCCGGTGGTGCGCGTGCTGGTCGACCTGTTCGACGCACTGGGCGGCTCGTTAGCCGACGGCGCGCCGCTGCGCGTGCCGTCCGTCGATGCCGGTCGTCTCGAAGCATTGAGCAGCACGGGCCGCTGGCAATTTCAGGGCGACGACTCGATTCGCCAGCTGGCGCGGCGTCTACAGGCCGGCCCGGGCTTGCACGAGGTGCCGGTGCCGCGTGGCCTGAAGGCGGAGTTGCGCGCGTATCAGCAGCAGGGCCTGAACTGGATGCAGTTTCTGCGCGAACATGATCTGGCCGGCGTGCTCGCCGACGACATGGGGCTCGGCAAGACCGTGCAAACGCTCGCGCACATCCTCGCGGAGAAAGAGGCGGGGCGGCTCGACCGTCCCGCGCTGATCGTCGTGCCGACTACGCTCGTGCACAACTGGCGCGAGGAAGCGCGCCGCTTTGCACCTGAACTGAAGGTGCTGGTATTGAACGGGCCGCAGCGCAAGGAACGTTTCGAGCAGATCGGCGAGCACGACCTGATTCTCACGACGTACGCGCTGCTGTGGCGCGATCAGAAGGTGCTCGCCGAGCATGACTATCACCTGCTGATCCTCGACGAGGCGCAGTACGTCAAGAATGCCACCACCAAAGCCGCGCAAGCGATTCGTGGATTGCGCGCGCGGCATCGACTGTGTTTGACGGGAACGCCGCTGGAGAATCACCTCGGCGAACTGTGGTCGCAGTTCGATTTTCTCTTGCCGGGTTTTCTCGGCAGCCAGAAAGACTTCACCAAACGCTGGCGCAATCCGATCGAGAAGAACGGCGACGGTGTGCGCCGCGCGCTGCTGGCGCGCCGCATCCGGCCGTTCATGCTGCGCCGTCGTAAGGACGAAGTCGCGAAGGAGTTGCCGGCCAAGACCACCATTGTGTGTTCAGTCGATCTGGAAGGCGCGCAGCGCGACCTGTACGAAACGGTGCGCACGGCGATGCAGGAGAGGGTGCGCGCGGCAGTCAGCGCCCAAGGTCTCGCGCGCAGCCACATTATCGTGCTCGATGCCCTGTTGAAACTGCGCCAGGTCTGCTGCGATCCGCGTCTCGTGCGGAAAATCAAGGTTGACGAGACACAGGGCGAACCGGGTGAGAAACGCAGCAAAGCGGAAAAAGCGGAAAGGGTCGAAAAGGGCGCGCGCATTACGCGCTCGGCCAAGCTCGATTTGCTGCTGTCGATGCTGCCTGAACTGATCGAGGAAGGACGGCGCGTGCTGCTGTTCTCGCAGTTCACCGGCATGTTGTCGCTGATTGCCGACGCGCTCGAGGAAGCCGCGATTCCCTATGTCATCCTGACCGGCGACACGGCGGACCGCATCACGCCGGTCGAACGCTTCCAGCAAGGCGAGGTGCCGCTGTTCCTGATCAGTCTGAAGGCCGGCGGTGTAGGCCTGAATCTGACCGCCGCGGATACCGTGATTCACTACGACCCGTGGTGGAACCCGGCCGCCGAAAATCAGGCGACCGACCGCGCCCATCGGCTGGGGCAGGACAAGCCGGTGTTCGTCTACAAGCTGATTGCGGCGGGCAGCATCGAAGAAAAGATCGTGGAGTTGCAAGAGCAGAAGGCGGGACTTGCCGACAGCATTCTCTCCGAAGACGCCGCCGGCGCCGCCAAGTTCTCGGACGACGATCTCGACGCGCTATTTGCGCCGATGCCCGAGATCGAAAGCGGGCGGTGAAGTTTTCGAGCCGACGCGGCAAGCAGGACGTTGGCAATGACGCCCGTCGCGACGGCGGCGAGTACGTGGTCCCCGTCGACTCCTACCCACTGATACCCGCGAGGCGGCGCTTGCAGACCGAGCTCGCGCCAGTTGTCGACAACGTAATGACGATCACGGTACGCCGCCGGAAGCCGCTCACCCTTGTTCCAATCGTTGTGAGGAACGGGACCGCCCGGCCCCGGCGGGTGGTTGTCAATCGAGTGGGAGTAGAATTCCCGCCAGGAAACATCATTTGCCAGTTGACTGGCTAGTAAAGCGCTGTTTTTTACAGCGCTTTATATTTTTTTGAGCACCATTTTTGGATTTTCCCCATGGAAATTAAAGTCAACTTTCTCGACAAGCTACGTCTTGAAGCCAAGTTCGATGACTTCACGGTAGTGGCCGACCAGCCTATCCGCTATAAGGGCGACGGCTCGGCGCCAGGTCCCTTCGATTATTTTCTGGCCTCATCGGCCTTGTGTGCAGCTTACTTTGTGAAGTTGTACTGCGTAACTCGCAATATCCCTACTGAAAATATCCGCCTGTCGCAGAATAATATTGTTGATCCGGAAAACCGGTATCAACAGATTTTCAAGATTCAGGTTGAGTTGCCGGCGGATATCTCTGCCAAAGACCGCCAGGGAATTTTGCGCTCCATTGACCGTTGTACGGTGAAAAAAGTGGTGCAAGCCGGGCCCGAGTTTGTAATTGAAGAGGTTGAGAACTTGGATGCCGATGCTCAGTCGTTGCTGACGTTGAGGCCGGCTTCTGACGTCAGCACCTATATTGCGGGCAAGGATCTGCCGTTGGAGCAAACCATCGCCAATATGTCGGGCGTTTTAGCGGCACTGGGCATCAAGATTGAAATCGCTTCGTGGCGCAATCTTGTTCCCAATGTGTGGTCGCTGCATATCCGCGATGCGCACTCGCCGATGTGTTTTACCAATGGCAAGGGAGCGACCAAAGAAAGCGCGTTGGCGTCGGCGTTGGGAGAGTATATCGAGCGACTGAATTGCAACCATTTCTACGCCGGCACGTTTTGGGGCGAAGACATCGCCAACGCGGCGTTTGTCCATTACCCGAACGAGCGCTGGTTCAAACCTGGCGCTAAAGATGCACTGCCGGCTGGGATTCTGGATGAGTACTGCCTGCAAATTTACAACCCCGATGGCGAGTTGTATGGCTCGCATCTGATCGACACCAACTCCGGCAATGTGCAGCGCGGTATCTGTTCGCTGCCGTATGTGCGCCAGTCGGATGGCGAGGTGGTGTATTTTCCGTCCAACCTGATCGAAAACCTGTACGTCAGCAATGGCATGAGTGCCGGTAATACGCTGGCCGAAGCGCAGGTGCAATGTCTGTCCGAAATTTTCGAACGGGCGGTAAAGCGCGAAATTCTGGAAGGTGAAATCGCATTGCCTGATGTGCCGCACGAAGTGCTGGCGAAATACCCTGGCATTCTGGCCGGGATTCAGGGATTGGAAGAGCAGGGCTTTCCGGTGCTGGTAAAGGATGCGTCGCTGGGCGGGACCTATCCGGTGATGTGCGTCACCTTGATGAACCCGCGGACAGGCGGTGTCTTTGCCTCGTTCGGCGCGCACCCAAGCTTTGAGGTGGCGCTGGAACGGAGTCTGACGGAATTGCTGCAGGGGCGCAGTTTTGAGGGTCTCAACGATTTACCTCAGCCCACCTTTGTCAGTAACGCGGTGACTGAACCAAATAACTTTGTTGAGCACTTCATTGATTCCAGCGGTGTGGTGTCGTGGCGCTTTTTCAGCGCCAAAGCGAATTACGAGTTTGTTGAGTGGGATTTTTCGGGCCAGGGTGAAAACTCCAATGCCGAGGAAGCAGCAAGCTTGTTCGGTATTCTTGAAGACATGGGCAAAGAGGTGTACACGGCGGTGTATGACCAGCTGGATGCCGTAGCCTGCCGGATTTTGGTGCCCGGTTATTCGGAAGTTTACCCGGTAGAGGATTTGATCTGGGATAACACCAACAAGGCGCTGTTGTTCCGCGCCGATATTTTGAACTTGCATCGCCTGGACGATGCCGCCTTGGCAGCATTGCTTGAACGGTTGGAGAACAGTGAGCTGGACGAGCACTCCGATATTGCCACTTTGATCGGCATCGAATTTGACGAAAATACGGACTGGGGGCAGCTAACCGTTCTCGAGTTGAAACTGCTGATTCATCTCGCCTTGCAGCAATTTGAGGAAGCGCAAGAGCTGGTCGGAGCTTTTCTGCAGTACAACGACAACACGGTCGAGCGCGGATTGTTTTACCAGGCCTTGAATGTGGTCCTGGAGGTGATGCTCGATGATGACCTTGAACTGGACGACTACGCGGTCAACTTCCGTCGGATGTTTGGCAACGCTCGGATGGACGCGGTACTGGGGACAGTGGACGGCAGCGTGCGCTTCTTTGGGCTGACGCCAACGAGTATGAAGCTGGAGGGGCTCGATAGGCACCACCGCCTGATCGACAGCTACAAAAAATTGCATAAGGCGCGGGCCAACGTGGCGGTTACAGCGAGTTAGGGTTACGAGCTATGGCTGGGCGCGATGATGCCGTTCATCCCCCGGCACAAACGCATGTTTGATACCGGAGCGACCATCTGTGCCGGCGTGCATCAGTGTTGATGCCGCCAGCGTTGATGGTCAGATACCAAGGGCAGATCAAGGGCCCTCAACATGAATCTCATCTTTGGATCATGTCGCCGGCCGGAAGGTCAACCCTTTCCAGCAGGTCGAATGCCATCCTGCGAGTGACGGTTTCAGGAAGCGTGTCCAGGATCGGTTCGACGGGGCTGCCGAGTGCGTATCGAGTATTTGTCTGCACTGCGGGACTGGCGCTTTGACAATCTTTAAACGATTTATTTTGAGACTGTTCCTATACTGACTCGCAAATTGTCAAATCGCTGTTTCCCGAATGCTGGGGGCGCAGCCCTATAGGACAAAAGGCAGGCGGGGCCACCAATCACCGTGCGAGCGAGACCAGCCGGACTAAATAACGACCCATGGAGGTCGATATCAATAACAGGCAGAGCCTGAGAGAAGTTAGGGAAAATCCCCCCGAGCGGCTCGCAATACCCGAGCCGGGCCGGATCGCCAGCTTAATCGCATCCGGGAAAGAGAAGGGCCGTTTTCGATTATCATGATCTGCCCCCTCGGTAATCAGCGCTCTAAAGCCAAAATACGCGCTAATTTCGAGACAAAGCGGCAGCAGAGCTGAACAGGGCGCAAGGCAAGGGACCATTAGTCGAAAAAGAGTGCAGCCGAAAGATGAAAACAGGAAGCTGGATCGTCGGTGCTAGCGCCGTCATCCCGGCCATCTGCCGGTTCACCGGCCACCAGTTACGAAGGATGATGTCGCGTTGCGGGGTTCTATGAGAATTGCAGTTCTGGATGACGATTCGGCTCAGGCCGATCTTGTTTGCCAAACGCTGTCGGCGGCCGGCCACGTCTGTCACGCTTATGGCGCTGGCCGCGAACTGGTGCGGCAGCTGCGCCGTCAGACCTTCGACCTGCTCGTGCTCGACTGGAACGTCCCGGACATGTCGGGCGAAGAGGTGCTGCGCTGGGTGCGCGAAAGCCTCTCCGAGCGCTTGCCGGTCCTGTTCATGACGAGCCGCGGCCGCGAAACCGATATCACCTCGATCCTCAACACCGGCGCGGACGATTACGTCGTCAAGCCGGTCTCCGCGGCAGTCCTGCTGGCGCGCGTCGGTTCGCTGCTGCGCCGGGCGTATCACCTGAAGCCGCCAGCAGCGAAAGAAGTTTTCGGCGAATTCGAGTTCGATCTGGGCGCGAAACACGTGGTGGCGCGCGGCGCGACCGTCGCCGTGACGCAGAAGGAGTTCGAGCTCGCGCTGCTGCTGTTCCAGCACCTGAGCCGGCCGCTGTCACGCGCGCACATTCTCGACGTGATCTGGAAGCAGGCGACCGACATTCCGTCGCGCACGATGGACACGCACGTGTCGATGCTGCGCAGCAAGCTCGGCTTGCGCCCGGAGCACGGCTATCGCCTGACGCCGATCTACGGCTATGGGTACCGGCTCGAGCGGATCGAATCCGACACGCCGCCAGCGGCGGCCGAAGGACGCCCCGAAGCGGGGGATGCGTGACGGTTTCTTTTGATGGGGTAGCGGCGGGCGCCGCTGGTTCACCGGGCCGTCGCGTCGGCGCGCTACTCGCGGCGACTGGCCTGATCGCGATGACGTGCTTCGCGCCGGCATCCGCGGATGCGCAATCGTCGGGCGCGCCGAAGCAACGCACCAGAACGGCCGCGCCAGCCTATGTGTCCTACGTGACCCGCGACGGCGACACGTTGTACGAAATCTCCGGCCGCTATCTGCGCGACTCCGGCGACTGGGCCATGTTGAGCCGCCTGAATCATGTGCCCGCGCCACGCCGCATGCCGGCCGGGATCGTGCTGCGCCTGCCGGCCGACAGGCTCAGGCAGGATCCCGAGTCGGCGCGCGTGATCGCGACGAGCGGTCCGGCCGAGCACGCTTTCGGCAAGGGTCCTTATACGCCGCTTTCGGCGGGCACGACGCTCGGCGAGGGCGACCGCATCCGTACCGGCCACAACGGCTTCGTCACGCTGGAGTTGCCGGACGGCTCGCGCATCACGGTGTCGCAAGACGGTGCCCTCGACATCGGCAAGCTGCGGCGTACCGTGCTGACCGGTTCGGGCGATCGCGTGCTCGATTTGCAGCGTGGCGAAGTCGACAGCCAGGTTACGCATGCCACCAAAAAGGACGACCGCTTCCAGATCCGCTCGCCATCGGTTGTAGCGGGCGTGCGCGGTACGCGCTTCAAGGTCGCCTACGACGGCGACGCGCGAACCACGGCGGTGGAAGTGCTGGACGGCGCGGTCGGCATCGACCCGGCCGCCGTCAATGGTCAGGCCTCAGCGCCGCTACCCGGCGTGCCGTTGCAGGCGTCCGCGCAACTCGTCAAGGCACGCTTTGGCAGTGTCACGCGGGCAGGCGGCGCGATCGGCGGGCCGGTGGCATTGCTGCCCGCGCCGTCGCTCACCGAACCGGCAAAAGTGCAGGACGGCAAAACCGTTGCTTTCGACCTCGTCCCCGCCGAGCGCGCAGTGGCGTATCGCGTGCAGATTGCGCGCGATGCCGATCAGCTCGACCTGATCCGCGATCTGCGCGTGAGCGCGCCGCATGCGGACTTCGGCGATCTGGCCGACGGCACGTATTTCGTGCGTATCGCCGCGATCGACGCGAACGGGCTCGAAGGCTTGCCGCAGGTGTACGGTTTCGAGCGACGCCAACTTGGGCTGGCTGCGTCGGCGGGGCCGCGCGCCGGCAGCCGCGACTACGAGTTCCGCTGGTTCGTCAGCCGCTCCACGGTCGAAACACGCTTTCGCTTCGTGCTGGCCACAACCGAGGACCTGCGCCATCCGCTCGTCGATCGGACCGATCTGACGGGCGGTCAGCTCGTGGTAAGCGACCTGCCGGGCGGCGTCTACTATTGGACGATCGTCGCCGAGCAGTTCGAAAACGGTCGCTTCTATGAGAAGAGCAGCGCCGTCCGCTCGTTTACGCTTGCCCGCTGACGCTGGTAGATTCAGGGGCCGGGCCGACGACCAGCCCGTTCCTTAGCTCTCAACCACGCCACGCTTTGCCGAACCCACACACGCGTCTGAGCCTCGACCCGCGCGCCCGCCTCGGACGGCGCGCGGGCCGCCGCTTCCTGCTTGAGTGGGTGGGAATCGGCTGCCTCGGCATTGCGGTGATTCTGCTCAGCTCGCTCGGCCGGCTGACCGCAAGCGTCGACAATCTGGTCTACGACCGTTTTTTGAGCCTGCGCGCGCAACCGTTGCTGCGCGACATCGTGGTGCTCGAAATCGACAACACCAGCATCGCGCAGCTTGGCCGCTGGCCGTGGCCACGCAGCGTCCACGCCAGGTTGCTCGAGCAGATCGCGAAGGCGAAGCCCGCCGCGGTGATCTACGACGTGCTTTTCACGGAGGCCAATCCGGAAGACGCCCAGCTCGCGCGCGCGATCGCCCTGAGTCCGACCTACCTGCCGGTGCTGCTTACGCCGCCGGACAGCGCCGGCCGGCGTGTCGCGGTCGAACCGGTGGCGCCGCTCGCGCATGCCGCGGCCGGACTGGGGCATATCAATCTTGAAGTCGACAGCGACGGCATTGTGCGCAGTGTCGCGCGGTTCGAGGGCGACGCGGATTCGCGCTGGCCGCAATTGATGGTGCCGGTTGCGCAGGCCGTCGAACGTGGTGCGCTGCAGTTGAATGAGTCGCCGCACGGGCAGGCTTCCAGCGGGGCCGCGACGCAGTCCAATACTAATGACGAAGGCGAAGGCCGCTTTCTGATCCCCTTCGGTCTGAATGCGCAGAACTATTCGACGCTGAGTTTTGCGAGCGTCCTCGCGGGCGATGTTCCCGCGGACATGCTGCGCGGGCGCATCGTGCTGATCGGCGTGACCGCGTCCGGCTTGTACGACCGCTTTGCTACGCCGGTGTCCGGTGAGCTGGGGCCGCTGCCCGGTGTCTATATTCACGCGAACGTGCTTGATACGCTGCTGACCGGTCGCGAGCTCGAGCCCGCGGAGCCCTGGGTGCTGCTCGTCGCGTCGCTGGCGCCGCTTGCTGCGCTGCTCGCTGGTTTTCTGGTGCTGTCGCCGCGCCGCTCGCTGGTGCTGACCGTCGCGTTGGGTGCGCTCGCCACGGCCGGCAGCGCGGCCTTGCTGTACGGCGCGCGGCTATGGATGTCGCCGGTGCCGGCGATCTTCGGTTTGATCGTGGTGTATCCGATCTGGAACTGGCGGCGCCTTGAAATGACAATGGCTTATCTGCGCGAAGAGTTGCAACGCCTCGCCGACGAGCCGCACCTTCTGCCGGAAACACCGCAGCGCCGCCGCGAATTCGGCGGCGACGTGCTGGAGCAGCATATGGCGTTGATGGCGCAGGCCGCGCAGCGCGTGCAGGACATGAAGCGCTTCGTGTGGGACAGCCTCGACAGCATGCCCGAGCCGATCCTGGTGAGCGACGTGCAGGGCATCGTGCTGATCGCGAACCATGCCGCCAAGGCGCATTTCGCGCGCCTTGGCGCGCCGCTGCCGGAAGGCCGGCCGATGCGGACGGTGCTGGGCGGGCTGACGCTGGTCAAGACCATCGACAACGGTGCGGCGTCGGACGCCGAACACAATCTGCTCGCGCATGCCCAGTGGCCGGCGCTGCTCGATCCCGCGCGTCACGAGTTCGCCTCGCTGATGGCGCAAGGCGTCGAGGTGCGCGACGCCTACGAGCGCGACCATCTGCTGCGCTACGCGAATTGCACGAACGAGCAAGGCGAGACGACGGGCTGGATCGCTGGCCTCGTCGACGTATCGGCTTTGCATGCGGCGGAGCGCCAACGGGAAGACGCATTGCGGCTGCTGTCGCACGACATGCGCTCGCCGCAGGCTTCGATTCTGGCGCTGGTGGAGATCGAGCGGGCGCGCAGCGAGCCGGTGCTCGCGCGTGAGCTGCTGGAGCGCATCGAGCGCTACGCCCAACGTGCGCTGACGCTCGCCGACGATTTCGTGCAGCTCGCGCGCGCCGAATCGCAAGCCTATGTGCTCGAGCCGGTGAGCATGACCGAACTGATGATCGACGCCAGCGACGAGGTCTGGCCGCAGGCCCACGCCAAACGCATTACGCTGCAAACCGATACGGACAGCGAGACCGCTGCCGACGAAGGCCACTGGATCTGCGCCGACCGTTCGCTGATGACGCGCGCGCTCGTCAACATTCTGAACAATGCGGTCAAGTACAGTCCGCCGGACACGCGGATCACGTGCAGCCTGAAGAGCGTCGGTGGCCTTGGTGGCCTTGGTGGTCTCGCTGGTGCCGCGCAGACCGCCGCACCCGGCGCAACAAAACGTGTATCGTGCACGATTCGCGACGAAGGCTACGGCATTCCCGAGGAGCAACAGGCGGGTCTGTTCGAGCGCTTCCGGCGTTTTCACGAGACGGAGCGGCCGGAAGTGGGCGGCGCGGGCCTCGGCATGGCGTTTGTCAAAACCGTTGTGACGCGGCATGGGGGCGAAGTCGATGTGGTCAGCGCGCCAGGCAAGGGAACGGTATTTACGATTTCCCTGCCGGCACTCGACGAAGCGCAGACCGATGCGTCTGCAACGCCGCGCTCATGACGTATGAACACTCACCTTATCGAAGCGAGAAAATGGCGAAAGCGATATTGATCTGTGCCGTGCTGGCCGCATTGAGTCTGACCGGCTGCGCGGGTCTGAGCGCCGACGTGCACACGGCGAACCCTTCGGCCGTGCTGCAGGGCGAGCGCACCTATACGATTGCGCGCATGCCGTCGCAGGATGCCAGCGCGGATCATCCGCAATTCGAAACCATGCTGCGTGATGAGCTCGCGAAGAACGGCTTTGTCGATACGGCGGGCCAGTCCGCGCACTATTTACTGTCGATCGCGTATGACACGCGGCCGGCGGCGGTCGGCGTGGGTGCGAAGGATTGCGTGCCTGGCGCGTGCGAACGCTCGCCCGAGCCGCCGTTTTCGCTATTCGGCGGACGCGTTTATCAGCACGCGTTGACGCTGCGGTTTTTCGAGCGGTCGAGCGGACAGGAAGTCTACAAAGTGAGCGCGGCCAGCAGCGATCGCGATGCCGATCCACTGCATGCCATGCCGGCGCTCGTAAAGAGCGCTCTGGCAAAATTTCCGTTCGATGCGCCGCCCAACTGGCGAGTGAAACTGCGCACCGATGAAACGGGCGGCGTGCCGGATGTAGTCTCGGTCAAGCCTCTTCAGCCGTAGCACTAGGACGCTTGCGCCCGCTTTATTCCTGCGCTTTGTCGTCGTCCGGCCAGCGGTTTTCGAACACGCAATCGGCGAGCGGCATGCGGCTTGCCCAGCGCTCGGATTCCAGCATCGGCTCGCTGTAGAACTGATCGACGTGGCCGAGACACAGGATCGCCACCGGCCGCGCGCCCTCGGGCACGTGCAGCAGCGTACGCACCGCGTCGACGTCGAATAGCGACACCCAGCCCATTCCCAGACCTTCCGCGCGCGCGGCCAGCCACAGGTTCTGGATCGCGCACGCCACGGAAGCCAGGTCCATCTCCGGCAAGGTGCGGCGGCCGAAGATGTGACGCTCGCGGCCGTCCATCAGCGCCATCACCAGCAGTTCGCCGCATTCCAGCATGCCTTCCACTTTCAGCTTCATGAACTCTTCGCGACGCTTGCCGAGTGCATCGGCGGTGGCGAGGCGTTCGCTTTCGACCGTCGCGTGCAAGGCCGTGCGCAAAGCCGGGTCGGTGATGCGCGCGATGCGCCACGGCTGCATGAAGCCGACGCTCGGCGCGTGATGCGCTGCGTCGAGCAGGCGTTGCAACACGGCGGGGTCGACCGGGTCGCGCACGAAATGGCGCATGTCGCGCCGTTCGTAAATCGCGCGGTAGACGGCTTCGCGCTCGGAATCGTTAAAAGGCTTCGCCATGGAACAGGGCGGCCGTGAAGGCCGGGTTGGAGGGCCAATAAGCATGCATATAGGTTGCCACGATCGACCCGGCGCGGTACACGGCCTCGCCGGGGGCATCGCTATTTGGCCGGGTGGCTGAACGTAGCGGCGTGAGCGGCGTCGTCAGCTTCGAGTAATGGAAAGTGTGACCGGTCATCGGGCCGTGCAGGCTGTCGATCTGTTGCATGCCGAGCGCAGTGAAGCGCGTTTGCATTGTTGCATGACCGGGCAGCAGGCCGAGCATCGGCGTGCTGGCGCCGTGCGTGTCGGTAAGCTGGTCGAGCAGGTAAAGCATGCCGCCGCATTCGGCGACGACCGGTTTGCCCGCTGCCGCGTGCGCGCGAATCGTCGCGGCACTGCGCGTGTTGCCGGCGAGCGCTGCCGCGTGCAGTTCGGGGTAACCACCTGGGAGATACAGGGCGTCGGCATGCTCCGGCAGGGCTTCATCGGCGAGCGGTGAGAAATAGTCGACGTGCGCGCCGAGTATTTCTAACAGCGTAGCGTTGGCCGGATAGATGAACGAGAACGCGGCATCGCGCGCAATGGCGATGCGTTTGCCTTCCAGAAGACGCGGCAGTGTTTCCGGCGCGGGCGCTCCGAATTCGACCGGCGGCGGCAACTCAGCCAGCGCGGTTTGCGCGAGCGCATCGGCGGCGCGATCCAGACGCGTGTCCAGATCGTCGATCTCCGCGGCCTGATGCAATCCGAGATGACGATCGGGCAACTCGATTTCGTCGTCGCCAGTGATGTGCCCACACCAGCGCAGCGCCGGCGGCAACGCTTCTTCGAGCATCTGCGCGTGCCTTGGCGAGCCGACGCGATTGGCGAGCACGCCGTAAAACGGCACCTGCGGCCTGAATTGCGCGAGGCCGAAGGCGACCGCTCCGAAGGTCTGCGCCATCGCTTTCGCCGAAATCACCGCGAGCACCGGCACGCCAAATGTGGTTGCCAGATCGGCACTGCTCGGCGTGCCGTCGAACAGACCCATCACGCCCTCGATCAGGATCAGGTCCGCTTCCGCCGCCTGCGCGAGCAGGTTCCGGCAGGCCGACTCGCCCACCATCCACAGATCGAGCGACAGGACAGGCGAGCCGCTGGCACGCGCCAGAATCATCGGGTCGAGAAAGTCGGGGCCCGTCTTGAATACGCGTACGCGTCGCCCTAGCCGCCGATGGTAGCGCGCCAGACCCGCGGTAATCGTGGTCTTGCCTTGACCCGATGCGGGCGCGCTAATGAACAGGGCCGGACAGGCGGACATTGCTCAGAACTCCACGCCGCGCTGCGCTTTCACGCCTTGCTCGCGATACGGGTGCTTGACGATACGCATTTCGGTGACGAGATCGGCGGCTTCGATCAGCGCGTCCGGCGCGTGGCGGCCGGTCACCACCACGTGCAGCATCTCGGCGCGCGCGTTCAATACCGACAGCACTTCGTCGAGCGGCAGGTATTCGTACTTCAGCACGGTGTTCAGTTCGTCGAGGATCACCATCTGATAGTCGCCGCTCTCGATCATGCGGCGCGCTTCGTCCCAGCCTTTGCGCGCGGTGGCGATGTCGGCGTCGCGATTCTGCGTGTTCCAGGTGTAGCCGTCGCCCATCGTGACGAAGTCACAATTGGCGATCGCGCCGAGGAAATCGCGCTCCGAAGTGTGCAGCGCACCTTTGATGAATTGCACGACGCCGAGGCGCATGCCGTGCCCAAGCACGCGCACGGCCATGCCGAACGCGGCGGTGGTCTTGCCTTTACCGGTGCCGGTGTTGACGATCAGCAGACCTTTTTCGACGGTGGCGCTGGCCTGCTTTTTCTCGTGACCTTCGCGCCGGCGCTCGGTCATGCGTTGATGCGATTCGGGATCGGTCTTCATGGAAGGTCCTGTTCTTGAGTGTCGCGGTTTGTCTGTTCGCGGGCGGGGTGGGCGGTGGTCGATGCAATCGCCACCGTGACGCTGTCGTGGATGGTTTTGCGCACGAGTAGCTGTGCGTTTGGGGTATCGGGGGCAATCGATGCGCCTGGCGCAACCGATGCTTGGACAGCACCAGGCGCGCTGGCCGCAAAAGGTTCGGCGGCCGCGGCGAGCAAGGCGCACGGCTCGCAGACGCCGTCTATGCCGAGATGCTCGCGTGCGGCCGCCGACCGTTTGTCCACGGCTATCGCCGCAATCTGCTCGCGGCTGAACAGCTTCAGCGGCAGCGCATGACGTGCGCAGAATTCGAGCAAGCCGGCTTCGTGGGCTTTGATGTCGACCGAGGCAATTGCGCTGATTTCATCGAATGCATGCGAGCCGAGTGTGGCACGCACAGCCGCTTCGATCTGCTCAGCGGAGCTATGCAAGCGGCAACCGATGCCGACGGCTAGCGTTTTCATTGGACGTCCGCTGGGTTCGCGGTGTCTGATGCGTTTGCGGCGTCCCGCGCGTTCGCCGTCCCCGCCGAGTTCGTTACGTTCGCCGCATCCACCGCATCCACCGCATCCACCGCGCCGACCGCGGCAGCATTCGCGGCATCCCGCGCCAAAGCCAGCGACGCCACGCCGCCGATCACCACGATCGCCGGCGAGCCGAGCCCGGCGCGCGAGACCGCATCCGCGAACTCGCCGAGTCGTGCGAGCGTATGCCGTTGCTCCGGACGCGTGGCCGATTCGATCGCCGCACATGGCGTGTCGGCGCTCATGCCGGCTACCTGCAACGCGCCGACGATATCGTTCAGCCGCCGCATGCCCATGTAAATCACCAGCGTCATCCGCGTGGCGACGAGCGCGGCCCAGTCCGGCTCACCGCTGCCGGCGCCGTGTCCGGTGACGAACACCACGCCTTGCGCATGATCGCGATGGGTCACCGGAATGCCGATCGCGGCGGGCGCCGCAATCCCCGCCGTGATGCCGTTGATTACTTCAACCTCGATGCCCGCTGCATGCAGCGCCTGCTGCTCTTCACCGCCGCGGCCGAACACAAACGGATCGCCGCCTTTCAAACGCGCGACGCTTCGCCCGGCCCGCACGTGCTCGAGCATCAGCGCGACGATCCCGGCCTGCGGCGTCGACGGATGCCCGCCGCGTTTGCCGACGTACACGACCAGCGCGCCGGTGCGCGCGAACTGCAGCACGTCCGGATTGACCAGATCGTCGACCAGCACCACATCGGCTTGCGCCAGCGCGCGAGTGGCCTTGAGCGTCATCAGTTCGACGTCGCCGGGGCCGGCGCCAATCAGCCAGGCGCGGCTCATCGCGGCATGCATGGCGCGCGCCATGTCGTAACAGGCAGGAACGGGTGAGGCACGAAGAGGCCCGGGGCGGTGGAAATTGAAATCATGCGGCACTACGGATTACGCGCGACGAACAACGCTGCTCGCAGCGTTTCCCGCGGGAAAACGCTGACGGCCGCGCCACGTCGTGCTTCAGCGCCTTCACATCCGTCCCTCGCGGATTCCGGCGGCCGGCAGCGTGACGTTCGCTGCCTCCGCGTCTGGCCGGTATCCGGGCTGGCGGCCTCATGCGTTTTGCCTTCCCGTCCGGAATCGTCAGACAGTGGCATCAAAAACGCATGCGCGATGCGCAAGCACCGCAGGTCGCGTACCGTTGCGGGGACAGCACAGGTTGAGCGCAGCGAGCGCGGCCTGTTTCCCGTTTAACTGCACATGCGAACGCATGTGCGGGCACCAAACGCGCGCATACGATAGCACAC
Organism: Paraburkholderia domus; assembly: GCF_905220705.1. Taxonomy (GTDB): domain Bacteria; phylum Pseudomonadota; class Gammaproteobacteria; order Burkholderiales; family Burkholderiaceae; genus Paraburkholderia; species Paraburkholderia domus. The sequence goes on along the minus strand of NZ_CAJNAT010000044.1, from coordinate 9,118 downwards.
GGCAGGCCGCGTCGGCAGGGCGGAAAGCCCCTGCCGCGGCCCGCGCTTCCTTGACGGGACGGGGCTCTCGGCCTAAACTCGCACGCACTTTTGGTGCTCGTGTGCGCGCTCGTGCGCATGCAGTTAAACGGGAAACAGGGGCCCCGCCTGCTATGGATCGGGTCAACCTGTGCTGCCCCCGCAACGGTAAGCGAAAAGCGGTTCCAGGTTGATTGCCTGGCGCCGCGGAGCCGGCTTCGATGTCCACGCGCAAGGCCGCGTCGGCATATAACCACTGGGCGAGAAACCACTCGCCCGGGAAGGGGAAGCGGCGCTTTCGCCAGCCCGGATACCGGCCAGAATACGAAGAATGACCACCGCGGGGATGCGGCGGCGCGTTCATGACCTCACTCCCGTTTTCTGTTTTTCTGTTGCCGCGGTAACGCCGTTGTTCGTCCCCGTGTCTGGTTATTGTCGTGGCTTGGGGCATGTGCCCCGTTTGTCCGACCTGTACACAATGCGCCGGCGTGCACGTGCAACTCCTACGGATAGACCTCACGATGCAAACTCAAATGCGCAAGATCCCCGTCACCATCGTCACGGGTTTTCTCGGCAGCGGCAAGACCACACTGCTGCGGCACATTCTTCAGCATGCGGGCGGCAAGCGCATCGCGGTGATCGTCAACGAGTTCGGCGAACTCGGCATCGACGGGGAAATCCTCAAGGGTTGCGGTATCGGCTGCGATGAAAACGGCGTCGAGACCGAAGGGCAACTGTATGAACTCGCGAACGGCTGCCTGTGCTGCACCGTGCAGGAGGAGTTTTTCCCGGTGATGGAAAAGCTGGTGGAGCGCCGCGAGCAGATCGATCACGTGCTGATCGAAACCTCCGGTCTCGCGTTGCCGAAGCCGCTGGTGCAGGCGTTCAACTGGCCGCAGATCAAAAATAGCTTTACCGTCGATGCGGTCGTCACGGTGGTTGACGGCCCGGCCGCGGCGAGCGGCCAGTTCGCCGACAATCCGGTCGCCGTGGATGCACAACGCAAGGCCGATCCGAATCTCGACCACGAATCGCCGCTGCACGAATTGTTCGAAGATCAGTTGTCGGCAGCCGATCTGGTGATTCTGAACAAAACGGACTTGCTCGACGAATCGCATCAAGCTTCTGTCGAAGCCACCATCCGCGCGGAAATTCCGCCGCAAGTGAAGATCGTGCGCGCGCACATGGGGCAGCTCGATCTGCATACGTTGCTGGGCCTCGAAGCGGCATCGGAAGAAACGATTCATCTGCGTCACGACCATCACGGGTCGGCGGAAGATGCTGATCACCATCACGACGAGTTCGATTCGGTGGTGGTGCACGCGAATGTTTCGTCGCGCGAGGCCGTGATCGCCGCGTTGCAAGGGCTCGTCGAAGCGAACACGATCTACCGCGTCAAAGGTTTCGCGGCGTTGCCGGGTGCGGCGATGCGTCTGGTGATCCAGGGCGTGGGCCGTCGTTTCGATAGCTACTTCGACCGCCGCTGGCAAGCGGGTGAGGCGGGTGAAAAGGGCCAAGGCCTGCAAAGCCGTTTCGTGCTGATCGGCGAAGACCTCGACCAGGCCGAGCTGCAACAGGCATTCGACGCCGCCTTGGGTGCCGTGGCAAGCGCCCAGCCGCAACAGGCGTAACCAGTCATGCATCTGCTGCGCACCACGCCGGGCGGCTTTGTCGACGATACGCAAGGCGTGATCCGTATCGACCAGCAACCCGCCGATATCGTGGTGCTCAGCTCCGCGGATACCACGCTGTCGCTGCTCGCGAGCGTGTTTCCTCGTCTGGGTGAAGGCTTTCCCAGCGTGCGGCTCGCGAACGTCACGTATTTGCGGCAACCGGCTTCAGTCGATTTCTATGTCGAAGACGTGTTGCAGCATGCGCGTGTCGTGGTGGTCGATCACCTCGGCGGCGAAGCGTATTGGCCGTACGGGATCGAGCAGGTGGTCGCGCTCGCTGAGCGCAACCAGCAGACGCTCGCGATGTTCTCCGGCGATCTGCAGGAAGATCCGAACCTGCTCGCGCGCAGCACCGCCGACGCGGATCTGTGCCATCAGCTGTGGCGCTATTTGCGGGAAGGCGGACCGCAGAATGCGGATGCGTTCCTGCGTTGCATCGCGTACCGTTCGCTTGCTTGGGGGCGCGAGCCTGCGCCGCCGCGTGCGTTGCCTGCCGCGACGCTCTACTATCCCGAGCGCGATACGCCGACCGTGACGGACTGGCAGGCGCGTTGGCGTGAGGGCGCGCCGGTCGCCGCGATTCTGTTCTACAAGGCGCATCTGCAAGCGGCCAACACGGCAGTGTTCGACGCCCTGATCGATGCGCTCGAAGCACAAGGCCTGAATCCGCTGCCGATCGCGATTACCTCGCTGAAAGATGCGATGAGCCGCGACGTCGTGCAGCGGCTGTGTGCGCAACATGATGTGGCGCTGGTGCTGAATACAACCGCCTTCGCCGCGTCTGCCATCGACGACCCCGAGCCGCTAGCGCTTGCCGGTGACGCGCCGGTGATGCAGGTGATCCTGAGTGGCGGCAATCGCGAGGATTGGGTCAAGGACAATCAAGGTCTCAACTCGCGCGATATCGCCATGCATATCGCGCTGCCCGAAGTGGACGGCCGCATCATCACGCGTGCGATCAGTTTCAAGGGGCTCGCCTATCGTTGTCCGCACACCGAGGTCGATGTGGTCCGCTATCAGCCGGACCTGGAGCGCGTCGGCTTTCTCGCCGAACTGAGCCGCCGCTGGTGCCGTCTGCGCACCCTCGATAACGCGGACAAGAAACTCGCGCTGATCCTCGCCAACTATCCGATGAGCGAAGGGCGCATCGGCAATGGCGTGGGGCTTGATACGCCAGCCTCGGTGGTGGGCATTCTGTCCTTGTTGCGCGCCGAGGGTTATCGGTTAGGCGATTTGCCCGCCGACGGCGACGCACTGCTGAAGAAGCTGACCGAAGGTGTCACGAACGATCCGGTCGTGCGCGATTTGCGGCCTGCGCTGCAAAGCCTTGCGCTCGACGACTATCTTTTGTATTTCAACGCGCTGCCCGCCGAAGCCCGCCACGCGCTCAACGCGCGCTGGGGCTCGCCCGAACAGGATCCGACGTTGCGGCGCGGCCGTTTCATGATTGCGGGCTGGCGCTGCGGGCAGGTGTTCGTCGGTATTCAGCCGTCGCGCTCTCGTGAACAGGGTGATTACGCGAGCTATCACGACGCTGAACTTGTGCCGCCGCACGCCTATCTGGCGTTCTATTTCTGGCTGCGTCATCAGTTCGGCATCGACGCGGTCGTTCATGTCGGCAAGCACGGCAATCTCGAATGGCTGCCGGGCAAAAGCGTCGCATTGAGCGATGCCTGCTGGCCCGATCTGATTCTCGGGCCGATGCCGCATCTGTATCCCTTCATCGTCAACGATCCGGGCGAGGGCAGTCAGGCGAAACGCCGCGCGCAGGCCGTCATCATCGATCATCTGATGCCGCCGCTCACGCGCGCCGAAAGTTACGGGCCGTTGCAGGACCTCGAACGCCAGGTCGACGAATACTATGAAGCGCTGATGGTCGATCCACGCCGCTCGAAGCTGTTGAGGCGCACGATTCTCGCGACTATCGTCGAGCATAAGCTGCATGAAGAGTTGAGTCTCGCGGCGCCGGACGGTCAGGACGATGAGGATGTGCTGTTGACGCGCGTCGACGCCTGGCTGTGCGAGTTGAAGGAGGCGCAGATTCGCGATGGTTTGCATACGTTCGGGCAATCGCCCGCTGGGGTGCAGCGGCGCGATACGCTGCTGGCGCTGGGACGCTTTCCGGTCGGCGATGGCCAGGGCGGCAAGGCGGGTTTGATCGATGCATTGGCGCGCGACCTGCAAATGGATCATCTGTTCGATCCGCTGTCGGTGGATTGGTCGGCGGCGTGGGATGGTCCGCGGCCTGACGTTTTGCAGCGTGTGAGCGATGCGCCGTGGCGCCACAGCGGCGATACGCGCGAGCGCCTGGAGTTGTTGGCGGCCGAGATGTTGCGTGGCATGTGTGGTGATGAGACGTCCGATGCGGTGCCGGCGGCTGGGACGTTGCCCCAGGCCGAACGTGTGATCGAGCGCTTGCGCAACGACGTGCTGCCGCGGCTCGACGCCTGTGGCCCGCAGGAAATGTTGCATCTGAAGCGCGGACTTGAAGGGCGCTTTGTGCCGCCGGGGCCGAGCGGTTCACCTTCGCGTGGACGGCCCGATGTGCTACCCACGGGCCGCAACTTCTATTCCGTCGATACGCGCGCGGTTCCGACCCAAGCGGCATGGTCGCTCGGTTTGAAATCCGCGCAGCAGTTGATCGAACGGCATCTGCAGGAAAAGGGCGACTACCCGCGAGCGATCGGGCTCTCGGTATGGGGCACAGCGACGATGCGCACCGGCGGCGACGATATCGCCCAGGCACTTGCTTTACTCGGTGTGCGGCCGAAGTGGGCGCCGGGCAGTCATCGCGTGACCGACTTCGAAATCATGCCGATCGAGGCATTCGACCGGCCGCGTATCGACGTCACGTTGCGCGTGTCCGGTTTTTTCCGCGATGCGTTCGCGAACGTGATGCATCTGTTCGACGCCGCCGTGCAGGCCGTGGCCGAACTCGACGAGCCCGAAGACCTGAACCCGATCCGCGCGCGCGTGCTACGTGAACGCGACGAATTGATTGCGCGCGGCATGGACGCCACCGAGGCGCGCAAGCGCGCCGGCTGGCGCGTTTTCAGCGCACGGCCCGGCGCTTATGGCGCGGGTCTGCAGGACATGATCGACTCGCAGCAATGGCAAACCGACGCCGATCTCGCGAACGCCTATCAGGCGTGGGGCGGGTACGCCTACACGCAGAAAGCTGCGGGCGAGGAAGCGCGCCACGCGTTCGGCACGCGTCTCGCGGCGATGGACGTGGTGCTGCAGAACCAGGACAACCGCGAGCACGATCTGCTCGATTCGAACGATTACTACCAGTTTCAGGGCGGCATGGTCGCGGCGGTGCGGCATCTGGCGGGCAATCAGCCGCAGATCTATCACGCCGATCACAGCAACCCGGCCGCGCCGCGCGTTCGCACGCTGCACGAAGAGATTGCGCGTGTGGTCCGCTCGCGTGTGGTCAATCCGAAATGGCTCGATGGTGTGAAGCGCCATGGCTACAAGGGCGCCGCTGAAATCGCGGCGACGGTCGATTACCTCTACGGCTACGATGCAACCGCTCGCGTGATCGCCGATCATCAATATGCGCTCGTCACCGATGCCTATCTGAATGACGCCGATACACGCGAGTTCTTGCAGCGGCACAATCCCCATGCCATGCATTCGATTTGCGAGCGTCTGCTCGAAGCGATGCAGCGCGGTCTGTGGCAAGCGCCCGGCGGCTATCGCAAGCAAGTCGAACAGCATCTGCTCGCGAGCGAGCAGCAGATCGAAGGAATGCAAACATGAATGCAGCGACCCAGCGGCCCGCTTTTCCATTTGCTGCGCTGATCGGCCAGACGCCGTTACAGGAGGCGCTGCTGCTGGCGGCAATCGATCCGGGCCTGGGCGGCGTGCTGGTGAGCGGGCCGCGCGGCACGGCGAAATCGACTGCGGCACGCGCGCTCGCTGAGTTGTTGCCGGAAGGGCAATTGGTGAATTTGCCGCTCGGCGCAAGTGAAGACCGCTTGATCGGTACGCTCGATATCGAAACCGTGCTGCGCGATGGCTCGGTGCGTTTTTCCCCGGGCCTGCTCGCGAAAGCTCATCGCGGTGTGTTGTATGTCGATGAAGTGAATCTGCTGCCCGATGCGCTCGTCGATGCATTACTCGATGCTGCTGCCAGTGGCGTGAATACCGTCGAACGCGATGGTGTCTCGCATAGCCACGATGCAAGCTTCGTGCTGATCGGTACGATGAATCCTGAAGAGGGCGAGTTGCGGCCGCAACTGATCGATCGTTTTGGTTTGATGGTCGAGTTGCAGAACTGTTTTGAGCCGCAGGTGCGTCAGCAGATCGTCAAGGCACGTCTGGCGTTCGATCTCGATCCGCGGGGTTTTCGCGCGGGATATGCGCAGCAACAGGAGGCGTATGTTCAGCGGATTCGTGCGGCGCGTGAAGCGCTGCCGCAACTCGCCTTCGACGACGCCGTGCATGCGCATGTCAGTGCGCTGTGCATCGATGCGGCGGTCGATGGGTTGCGCGCCGATCTCGTGATGTTGCGCGCAGCGCGGGCATTGGCGGCGCTGGAGCAGGCGTCTGCGGTTACGGCGGAGCACGTCGAGCGGGTCGCTGAGGCGGTGCTGATGCATCGGCGCCACGATTGCGAGACGCGTGCAGGTGGCGACGCACATGAGAGCGAGGCACCGCGGCAGGCTGCCGGCGATGCGGATGCAGCGCCTTCGCAATCTTCCCGAGAGACAGCGCCGGGCACCGCTGCTGGCGATAGCGATTGGGGTTACTTGCCCCCGCAGCCCGCGGGCGTCGCGCAGGTCAAAGGCGTGATTCCGCTCAACGCAAAAAAACGCTGAGCCATCGGAAGGGCGCCGCCGCTGCCTCGCACAGCGGTTTTCGATGGCGGCAAGGTGCCGGCGCAGGTTCGTATAGCCGCTTGCAAGGCGCAGCGAGCAAGCGCATTGCATGGCTGCCGACGCTCACCGCGATGCGTCAGGACCGACTGCGTGCCGCGCATCTGCGCTTCGTGCGCGAGGCGCCGCGGGGCGGCGTACTGCATTGCTTTGTGCTCGATTGTTCTGGTTCCATGCTTGGCGGGCAGCGCCTTGCACTTGCCAAAGGTTTGTTGATTGCGCTGTTCGATCGCGCCAGCGCCGCGCGTGCCGAGGCGGCGCTGGTGTGTTTTGGCGGTGCTGGTGCGGATCTGCGCTTCGGTCCGGCCGTGCCGCGCTGGTGGAACGAGCGGTGGCTAAGGCCGGTGGGTGGAGGCGGTGGGACGCCGCTGGCGTCCGGTGTGCGTCAGGCCGCACAGGTACTGGAGCGCTGCGCTCGCCGCAAACCCGCGCAGCAGCGCTGGCTGTGGATTCTGACCGACGGCCGCAGCGGTGATCAACCGGCGCGACCGCTCAACGCCGACGAAGTGGTATTCGTCGATTTCGAGCGGGAAGCGATACGACTGGGCCGTTGCCAGACGCTTGCCGACGCATGGGGTGCGGCGCTTTTTACGCCGGAAGAACTGATCGCCTGAGAGGCGGGCGCGCCATGCAGCGCGTTTCCGTGCGCTTAATTCGCACTGTTGGACCAATACTGCACATCGTCCTGGCGGTCGAATACGAAGACTTTCATCGCCATTTGTTGTGCTGCATCGAGTTGGTCGAGTTCGAGGCCATGGGCTGACGGCTCGCCCGGCGCACTGCCTTTCTGCACATTGCGGATGACTGCGGTGGTTTCGATCTCGGTTTGCATTTCTGCCGATTTGAGGCGGAATGCGACGCGTAGCCGTTCGCCGACTGCGCCTAGCGTCCATGAGGCGGTCAGCGACATGCCGACAGCGCTGATGCTTTTGGCGAGGCCCAGACCTTCATATGAATCGCCGGTTTCGCCGATGCCGAAGCGCACCGGGAGGTGCGCGTGGACGCGGATCGACTTGCGTTCGCGCAGGCGGCGGATCACGCCGGGTTTCGAGAGCACGATGTAGTCGAATGGGGCGTGGCAAATCGCCTCGACCGTGCAGACGAAACGAAACACCGCATGGCTCGCGATGGCGACGATCTCAACGTTTTCACCGAGGCCTAGCGGGAGGAGGCGGCCATCTTGCAGGGGCGGCGTGACGAAGAGCGCGTGGTTGGGCGCGAAGCCGATGATGCGGCAAGGATGCATCGGGGCGCCGCTGCCTAGCTGGGAGCGCACGCCCATTAATGCACCTATCGTCAGATGCATGTCCTTTAGTGTGAGCTTGCCGGTGGTGTCGGCGGAGTGGTCGGGGTGGGATTCCGGTTGCGTAGCCGTGTCCAGCCGGTCGCCGCGTTGCGGGTGGAAGTGGTCGAAGAGGAATTTGCGCTCGTCCGTGGTCGCCAGGATGGTGCCGCTGGCGAAGAGGAGTGTGCCGTCGGAGTCTGCGATCGGCCAGTCGAGCGGTGTGCCTATTGGGACTGACTCCAGAGTCAGGTGCCGTGAGGGGAGGTCCGGTGTTTGGGGTGCAGTGTTGGGTTCTGCTTGAGCTTCTGCCAGGGCTTCTGACGGGTTTTCCATAGTCGGCGGCTGAATATGTTGCTGGATTACTTGTTTACGGCTGCGCCGGTAGGGAGCTTTAGGGGTTTTTGTTTGCCTGCGAGGTTGGCCTTTCCTTGAGTTGTTAGTGGTCTATTAGTGTTGCCCCTGTGCGGGGCGGCACTTACTTTCTTTGCCGCGGCAAAGAAAGATAAGCAAAGAAAGCCGCTTCACACCGCTAGCTCATAAGCGGGGCCCCTGGCTAGGAGGAGGCAGTGGTGTATCTGGAATCCGTGCCTTCGCACATTCAGCGTCAGTGACAAGGGAGTCATACTTCCGGCAGCGCTGCGCGCGCCGAAGAGTCACTCACAAAACCATTCTCCGCGTTCGCGCTTCTTGTTTGTCTTTATGGCTTGCGTGCAGTTTCTGCTGCGCCCCCCCGTGCCCTCTGCCTTCTCCGTCTCCGTCTCCGTCTCCGTCGCCATGCCTTCTGCGTATCGTGGCGTGAGATTGTTCGATAGCGTCTCTGCTTGCAAAAAATCGCAATCGCTGCTATCAGCCGGAAATTAACTCGGATACCTAAGTATTTTCCTGGTGCCACGGGCAAGGGCTGCTTCGGTGTCTCTCAACTTTTTGAAAATAATTGCACAAGGGGGATTGACGACACGCCGACCGATCTTCATAATCTCGTTTCTCTGCTGCTGATGCAGCGACGCAGAACGAAGCGGTGCCGGGTAGCTGGAAGTCTGGTGCGGTTTTGGTAGTGAATGCGTAATCGATCTTTAAAAATTAACAGCCGATAAGTGTGGGCGCTTGATGCAAGACGCGCCGGTGGATCCTTCGGGGTCTGCCGGAAAGCGAAAGTATCAAGTCTCACACTAGTATTAAAGGAAGGTTTTCCTGTTGGGGTGGATTCACTTCGGCAGGAGGATCATTCGTCAGTACGTTGAGTGAGCGACCGGTCTCGG
>NZ_CAJNAT010000043.1 GCF_905220705.1 Paraburkholderia domus | reverse complement strand
CGCAGCATCGCGGCGCTCAGACGCCGCGCGTCCGCGCTTGGTTTCCAGATCATTCCCGACACGAAAACGGCCTGAAAACCACCCGTACTTCCATGCGATGTTTCTCGAGAGCCGCCGCAAATATGATTGCGTCTATCCTTGACCTCGGCCACAGAATTGATCCCGACGCGCGCGTGACGGTGGGACACATCGATTGTTATCCCAATTCGCCAAGCACGATACCCGGTAAAGTCGTCTTCAGCATTGATGTACGGCACCCGCAGCAACCGATGCTCCAGAAGCTCGTAGCCGAAATCGAGACTATCTGCGACCAACGGGCCATGACCCACGGCGCGAGTGTCGACGTGCAAACGGTTGCGGCCTATGAACCCGTCGCCTTCGACGATCAATGTGTCCAACGCGTAAGGCAAGCGACGTCGTCGCTGGGTTATCCCGCCATGGATATTTGCAGCGGAGCAGGTCACGATGCGGTCAATCTGTCGTATGTCGCGCCCACCGCCATGATTTTTGTGCCCTGCAAAGCCGGACTGAGTCACAACGAGTTGGAAGATGCGGATCCCGTGCACCTGGCGCAAGGTGCGTCGGTGCTGGCCAATGTGCTTCTGGACGAGGCTATGTAAGCTGAATCCATCCGCGACCGCTCACGCAGGCCGCCGAAGTATCGCCGGCAGGCAGCGGCGCGCCAACGGCTGCGGCGCGCCCCAGATACCCGTCAGACCGGCGCTCCCGGCAAGCCGGCATAGTAGCTCCCGGCCGCCATACCGCCATCAACGGACAACTCGCTGCCATTGCAATAGGACGCCTCGTCGCTAGCGAGGAACAGCGTCGCCCGGGCAATCTCGTCCGGTTCGCCGACCCGTTGCATCGGCACGTGTTTATAGGCCTTGTTGACCTCTTCGACCGGCACCCCACCCGGATTCGACATCAGCGTGTTGACGCCACCTGGATGAATCGAGTTCACACGGACACCATGATGACCGAGCTCGAGCGCGGCTACCTTGGTCAGCCCACGCACGCCCCATTTGCTCGACACATAGGCCGCAAGCGCGTTGACACCGCGCAACCCGTCAACCGACGAAATGTTGACGATCGAGCCGGCCCGCTGGGACTTCATGACAGTCGCGACCGTGCGAATGCCCAGGAAGGTGCCGACGAGGTTGATCGAAACGGCGCGCTCGAAGTCACGTTTGGTCAACGCGGTGATCTCGCCGAACACCAGCACGGCTGCGTTGTTGACGAGTACATCGATGCGTTCAAATTTTCTCAGCGTCGCCGCGACAAGGGACTCCCAGTTCGCTTCGTCACTGACATCGAGGCGCATGAAACAGGCTGCGTCCCCCAGTTCGCGTGCGAGTGCTTCGCCCTCCGCTTCCAGCACATCAGCGATGACCACCCGTGCCCCTTCCTGCGCGAAGAGGCGGCACGTCTGTTCGCCCATGCCGCGGGCGCCGCCGGTGACAATAGCGACCTTGTTTGCAAGACGACCCATGATGATGAAGCTCCTTTTCTGACTGGCTGAGCGCATCGCCGCGAGGGGAACGCGCAAACCAGGTTGATGTGGTTGTAGAACCAGGGTTTCGGAATCCCCGAGCGGGGCTACGCCTGATTTACCGGATCGTCGACGAGTGCCGGCGCATTTCGGCCCGCGAACAGAATCTTCGCCATTCCATCGGCGAGATCCATTGCCAGGGTCGACGTCACGACGCAGCGCGTCGCAGCGATCTTCCAAACGCCATCGAGCTTTCGATATTCGTCGTCGTAGTACGCGCCCAGTTGGGTGATCACGCGATCGCGCGTGTTGATCAGGTAGTAGAACAATCCCCAGGTGCCACGCGCCGTCGTATCGTCGACGAGCGAAATCTGTGGATTCGCTCCGTGATGCATTTCGACAATATGATCGTGGCAGCCGAGTCGCTCGAACACGTCGACCAGTTGATCACGCTCGCTGAACACGCCGATACGCCCGTAGTCGATCAGCACCTGCCCTGGCATGAAGCAATCGCGCACACCCTGTGGGTCTTTCCGATCACAGCAAAAGAAGTAACGCGCCTTCAGACTGCGGATCGCATCCATGTCCTCGAGCCTGCGCAGCCGCGCCTCAAGGTGGTCCATTGCCGTCATGTAGTCTCCGTGTTCCGAGGACGATCGAAAGCGACGCCCTTGCGATAAGTTACAAGCCCCACCGCAAGGCTCAATCATCCATTCGGACTAACTGGGACGGGAACGTGGCGGCGACGGCTTCATCGGCCAACCGGACGATGCCGATCAGGGCTAACCCCATGCCGCCCTCTTGCTGCTCTGCAACACAGGCGCTGCGACTAGCGGTCCCGGCCGCCCCCCAGACACCCAAGGTTTCCCCCTAATTCAATCGGACTAAGCCCCGGTCAATCGGCGGTGCTAGCCTGAGTCCATACAAAATCATCGCTCTGCCGTGCCCCAGAATGGCCGCGCAAGACGAACCCTGGCTGAACTGGACGGAGACAACATGAAACTCTTTACCCGAAAACTCGGTGTCGTCGGCGGATGTACGGTCGCGTTGTTGGCGCTCGGCGGCTTCGTGCGCACGCATGCAGGCGATGCCAGTTCGGACAATGGCGCGCGCGCGGCATCCTACGCGAACCTGGACCCGACCGGTTGCGCGCTAAACTGTCCGATCGTCAGCCGGAATCAATTGGGTATGGGCGCGCTCAATACGCTCGCGGCGCATTGATTCGATTGATCGCGGTCTAGGCCATATCGCGCGACAACGATTGGGGAGCGCATCGGCCTGATCGGTCCGATGCGTCGTTCATGGCATCCGAAAAGCCGTTTCGAAGCGCGCGATGAACTGCTCGCATTCGGTCTCCGGCAAATGATTGATTCCCGCCGCCCGCTTTCTGCCGCCGCCGGTGTCGAAGCCGCGGCAGAAATCGTCGGCGCCCAGCGCTTTGCCCGCCGGCACCCGCACGCTCACGACGAAGCCGCCATCGGACTTCGGCGATAGGACCGCGAGCGCGCTGTCCGGCCGCGTTTGCATCAGTTCGTTGGCGAGCACCCCGGTTGCGCGCCGCGCCCACGCTTCGTGAGGAAGTCTGACCAGTGTGGCGCCGCTCACCTCCCGTTCAGGACGCAGCGCACGCGCCTTCCCCATATCTTCACGATAGCCTTCGCACAGCGCCGCGAAGACGTGGGTGTTCCGCATGAAATCGCTCGGGTCCGCGAACGGCAACATCGCATCAGCCAATACGGCAGGGTCGAAGTGCAGGTCGTCAATGGTTTCGCCGTAGGCGTTGTAGTTCAGGTGACGTCCCAGTTCCGCGAGCGATGCAACGGTTTCAGGTGCGAGTCCATATGCGCGAGCGAGCGCCTGGCCGAGCTGCGGCAGTTCATCTCCGAAGGCCGCGACGATGGCCCAACAGACATGTCGTCCGCCCAGATAGCCGTTGACGATCGAGCTGGTGCACACGTCGGCTGCCGTGTTGATATGGGCGTCGAATGCCGGATGCGCCGGCAAATCGCCCGCAAAATGATGATCGAAATACCGGACTTGTGCGCCGGTCCGCAACAGACGGTTGACGTCCTCGCGGTTCTGCTCGTGCGAGACGTCGAGCACGGTGATCCGATCGCCGGGACCGGCTTCGATACGCCGCAACAATTGGATGTCGCGTTTGACGCCGGTGACCAGCACGGCTTGCTGCGCCTCGGCGAGACGCAGCTGTTGCAGCGCGCAGAGTCCGTCCGCGTCGCCGTTGAAGGCGAAGAAGTGAGTCGCCGTGGCGGTGGCGCGCGAGTCTTCCGCGCCCGCAGCGCCGCCGCGTTTATGCTGATCCGTGCCGATAGGCTGGGTCACAGTGTGTCTCCAAACGGGCCGCGTCAAGGCATGAAGTCGCCACCGTTGGCGTCGAGTGTCGCACCGGTGATGACCTTCGCGTAGTCCGATACCAGAAATAATGCCGCTTTTGCGCAGTCATCGTCAGTCGAAATGTGTCCGAGCGCGATGTTCGCGGCGATCGGCGCGATGATCTGCTCCTGCGGCACGTCGTACGCAGCCGCTGCCTGCCGCACATGCTCCTGCACCGGCGCGCCCCACATCCAGCCCATGTGGATGCTGTTGGCCCGGATCCCGTGAGCCCCAAGTTCTCGCGCGAGATACTTGACCGCCACCGCAAGCGCGCCTTTGGACGCCGCATAGCCCGATTCACCCGGAAACGGTTTGCGCACCGCCTGCGTGTTGATCATGACGATCGCGCCGCTGCCGCGCTTTTTCATGTGCGGCACCACTTCCAGCGTCAGGTTCATGGTGCCGAACACGTTGGTGTCGAACACCGAGCGCCAGCCTTCCAGATCAGCCTCTTCGATCGGCTCGGGGAATTTGCCGTGCACAAATGCGCTGTTCACCAACGCGTCAATCCGGTCGAACCGCTCGATCGCCTGTTCGACCAGATGCTTGCATTGCTGCCTGTCGGTAATGTCCGCCGTCACCTTCAGCACCTGACAGTCGACGCCCAATTCGCGGATCCGCTGTTCCGCCTCATCCAGTTTCGCCGCGGTGCGGGCGGCAACGACAACCGCGTGTGCGCCCTCGCGCGCGGCCTCAACTGCAAGCTTGATACCGAGGCCCGGACCGATGCCCGACACCACGACGACCTTGTTTCGCATGAGCATGTCAAATACTTCCTTGATAGTTATACGAGTAGCAGAATTCCAGGCAGCGGTTGCGAATGCGCCAGCCGTCGTCGGTGCGCACCAGTTCATCCGCGTACCAGATGCCGAAGAACATCACCTTCTCACCGCCGTCGGGCTGCCGCATCACCATCGGGTTGTGGCACATCGTGCGAGCGGTCGCCGTCGCATCTTGCAGCGCGATGCTGATATTGCCCATCATGTGCTGGCTGCGCGGGAACTGCGGCAATGCCTCGGCCAGAAACTGCCTGGCTTCTTCGAGCGTGCAACGTGGGCCGCCGGTCGCGCGGTAGTCGATCACGGCGTCGGCGGTGAAAATGCGATCCAGCGCGGCAAAATCGCGCGCATCGATCGCGGTGCCGTAATCGATCAGCAAATCGGAGATGTCGGCCCGGTCGAGCAGGTACTGCAAATCGCGCGGCATGCTTTTCCTGTGTGTGTCCATGATGAGAGGGCTTATTAATGCGGGGGTAACGCGCCGGATGCGCGGGGAATCGCGCGCTAATGCGCCGCGCTTACTCCGGGCAAAATATGACGTTCGCGGTACGGCGCGAAGTCGCGTTCAAGCTGCTCCACACTCAGTCCGAACTCCGCGAGCGTGTAGTCGTGTACCGCGCGCTTGTCGCGGCTGTTGTGCGACAGCCATGCCTTCATCGCGTCGCGGACATCGTCGGGAAACGGCATGCCGGCAAAGCGATACACCCGCTCGATCACGCCGAACGGATCGGTCACGGTGTCCTCGAAACGGATGTCGAGAAAGCACCCGGCCGGCAGCGTGGCGCGCACCGCCATCGCGTGGTGAACAGCGCGCCTCATTTGCGTGGACCACTGCCCGCCGACCACTTTGGCGTCCGGGGCGTCGGCGAACATCTTCCACAGGGTGTGCGCCATGCTGGCCATCGACGGAATCGTCATGGTTGGATCGCGGTGCGTCAGCACCACTTTTGCGCGCGGGAAAACCTTGAACAGGCATTCGAGTGTATGCAGATGCTGCGGTGTCTTAAGTATCCATCGCTGCGCATCCGGCACGCCGCGTTGCCGCTTTTGCCATTGCAGGAACTGCAGCATTTTTTTCAGGTATTCATAGACGGAGGTCTGGTCCTGCTGCGCGAGCCAGGCCGTATACGCCGGGACGTTTGCATACGAGTCCATTGCGCACATGAACGCGTGCTCCATCAGCATGAACTCTTCGTCCGGCTGCATCGCGTCGAGCGGGTGAATCGCGAGAATCTGCGGGATATATTGGATCATCTGGTCGACCTCCGCACAGGCCGACGCGATGCGCGACGCGGGATGCTCAACCGCTTCACCCGGCAACGGCGCCGGGTAGCGCGTTTCCCACCAGGCCGCTGAGTAGAAACGCGGGTCGACGGCCAGCATGCGTTGCAGCAGCGTGGTGCCGGTCCGCGGCAAGCCGACGATGACAAGCGGGTCATCGATCGGCTGCGTGAGAATCTCGGGATAGCGTCGGCAATAGTCCTCGATGACCAGCCGGTTGACCAGTTGCGCCAGCACCTTGCCGTGCAACAACGCCTCGCCTTGCGGCGACAGGTTGGCCTCGCGTGTCAGCGAATCGAACAACACGTCAAGCGCCGCGCGATAGTTACCGCCGCCGAAATCGGTAAGTCCTCCAGAGCGTTCGATCGCTAGTTCCAACAAGTGGTCCACGTCGAACCTGGTTGCTGTGGTTGCGTCGGTCGTCATACCGCCTCCTCAAGCGTTTCGAGTTTGACGACCCGTGCAACCGGGTGAACCGGTTGCGCGGCACCGACCCAGCGCCAGCACATCGTCCCATTGCGGTGCCCCGCCGTGTCGAGCCAGTTGGGCTTGCCCGGATTGCGCGCGCTCAGGATCAGCGTGACGCCGCCATTGGCGTCGTAGCGCGCCGAATGTTTGTTGATGCAGACGGTGTGGTGGCGATAGTCGAGCGATTCCATCCAGTAGTTGTTGATCTGCAGGTTCCAGAAGTCGCATTCGGGTAGGGACGCCGCCTCGATCACCAGCGCCTCGTCGTCGCCGAGGGTCCAGTACGAGTGGTAGTAGAAGATGTTCGGGTCGCCGCCCACGGCCTGGCACACCGCCTGGTCGGCGGGCGGCAACTGGTTGGCGTGGCGCTGATAGCCCGCGGCCCAATCCGCGAAGAGACGTGCGGTGTTCTCGACGAAACCGGCCGCGCGCAACAGGCCGGTGTGCAGCGTGGCGGGATCGAGCGCAGCGGGCTTGTCGGTCGAACCGATGCGCTCGATCTTCAGTTGGGCAGGCTTCTCCGACTTGCGATCGAGAAACGTCTGCCGCGCGATCAGCGCGTTGGTGCCCGGTTCCATACGCACCCAGTTGCCTTCATGCGGGCGTTGGCTCAGCACGATTTCAAAACTGCCGTCCGCCTCGACCGCCAGATGGCCGGCATCGATAAAACCGGTCTGGGTCATCTTGCCGTCGGTCTCGTAGCCTCCCTTCTGCGTGCCGAAGCTCAAATACGCCACAGTGCCGCGCTGGCCGGAAACCCGATAGTCGTGCGCGCCGTTCAGGCGAGCATATTGGTAGAGATTGTCCGGGTTATCCGCGCCGATCTTCGCGGTTTCGTGCGATGGCGAGAAGAAACCGGGGAAATCCGCGTCCGCGAATTCCACATGCATTTCAAGCGCAATTCGCAAGAGTCGGCTGAGATAGCGAAAGCCTTCAGTGCGGGTAAGCGCGTCGCTGGGTGCCTCCGCCCGGAGAATCTGCTGGCCGCTGCGTTTTAGCGTCTCGCAGAAATCGGCCCATGCGTGGCCGGAAAGAAGCTGTTCTTCGCTGGAATGTACCGCCATGCCGGGTCTCCGTCGTGTCCTTGGAAGCACACGATACAAGTGGACGAATCCCGCGCTCTTCGTCCGACCGGACTAGCCTGGGTTTACCCGTCAATAGTCCACCTGGACGAGGAACCCGTTCACGTGCCCCTGACAAGATGAGTGCGCGCGATGGTGCGCAACAACCCGCTTGCCAAGGAGTCACATATGTCCAGTCAGCAATACCTGGTGACATCGATCAAAGTCGAGATCGATGCGCCTGCGTCGCTTGTGTGGGATGTGTTGATCGATCTCGCGCAGTATCCGCAATGGAATCCGTACACGGTCAAGGTCGAATCGACGCTCAAGATGGGTGAACCGGTCAATCTGTTCCTGCCGAACCCCGCCGCGCCCGGCGAACTGCTTCACGTGATCGAGCACCTTGCGGCGTTCGACCGTCCGACGCTGTTGTCGTGGGAAATGACGCCTTCAGCCGGCAACCCGGATGCGGCGCGCCGTGACCAGGTGATCGAGGCAACCGGCGAGGCAAGCTGCACTTACTACTCGACCGACCTGTTTCTTGGGCCGACGGCGCCGGTCGTGATGGCCACGCACGGTGAATGGGTGCGCATGGGTTTTGACGCGGTCGCGCGCAGCCTGAAAGTCCGGGCCGAGTCGCTCTACCAGGCCGCGCGCGCGACGCAGCCAGGCTAGTCCCGTTCGTACGGACGCAACGCGCGCCATGCGCTTTTTAGTCTGGTCGGACGAAGAATCCATCTGCACCGCACCGGTACTGTCTCCTTCATGCGCGGCCCCCCTCATCTTCGTCACGGGGCCCAGCAAACGACAAGGAGACTCACGATGTTGACCCACTTGGAGCGTCTGGAGGCAGAGAGCATCCACATCATGCGCGAGGTGGTGGCTGAATGCGAAAACCCGGTGATGCTGTATTCGATCGGCAAGGACAGCTCGGTCATGCTGCATCTCGCGATGAAGGCGTTCTATCCTGCCAAGCCTCCCTTTGCGCTGCTGCACGTCGATACGACGTGGAAATTCCGCGAGATGATCGCGTTTCGCGACCAGACCGTCGAGCGGCTCGGTCTTGAACTGCTGGTCCATATCAACCCTGAAGGCGTCGAGAAGAACATCAATCCGTTCACACACGGCTCGGCGGTGCATACGGACGTCTGGAAGACGCAGGGTTTGAAACAGGCGCTCGATCACTATGGATTCGATGCGGCCTTCGGCGGGGCACGCCGCGACGAAGAGAAATCGCGCGCCAAGGAACGCATTTTCTCGATCCGCTCCGAACAGCACCGCTGGGACCCGAAGATGCAGCGCCCCGAACTCTGGCGCCTGTATAACGCGCGCAAGCGCAAGGGTGAAAGCATCCGCGTGTTCCCGATTTCGAACTGGACCGAGCTCGATATCTGGCAGTACATCTACCTGAACCAGATTCCGATCGTGCCCTTGTACTTCGCGAAGGAGCGTCCGGTGGTCGAGCGTGACGGCACGCTCATCATGGTCGACGACGAGCGCATGCCGCTTCACACGAACGAAGCACCGCAGATGAAGAACGTGCGTTTCCGCACGCTCGGCTGCTACCCGCTCACCGGCGCGATTGAGAGCGAGGCCGATACGCTGACCGGCATTATCCAGGAAATGCTGCTGGCGAAGACGTCAGAGCGCCAGGGACGGTTGATCGACAGCGATTCGGCCGGTTCGATGGAAAAGAAGAAACAGGAGGGATACTTCTGATGGCACACGTTTCCACCATGATTGCCGACGACATCGAGCAATATCTGTCGACGCATCAAACCAAAGGACTGCTGCGTTTCATCACCTGTGGCAGTGTCGACGACGGCAAGAGCACGTTGATCGGCCGGTTGTTGTACGAGTCGAAGATGCTGTTCGAAGACCAGCTCAGCCAGCTCGAAGCGGATTCAAAAAAAGTCGGCACGCAAGGCGGCGATCTCGACTTCGCGCTGCTCGTCGACGGACTCACCGCCGAGCGCGAACAGGGCATCACGATCGACGTCGCCTACCGTTTTTTCTCGACCGAGAAGCGCAAGTTCATCGTCGCCGATACGCCGGGACATGAACAGTACACGCGCAATATGGTGACTGGCGCCTCTACAGCCGATGTCGCGATCATCCTGATCGATGCACGTAAAGGTGTACTGACGCAGACGCGCCGCCACAGCTACCTGGTGTCGCTGATCGGCATTCGCCGCATCGTGGTGGCGATCAACAAGCTGGATATGGTCGATTACGCGCAAGATGTATTCGACCGGATCGAAGCCGAGTATCGCGAGTTTGCCAGGCAGATCGGGCTGGAAAATATCGTTTGCATCCCGATGTCGGCACTGCGCGGCGACAACGTCACCGGGCCCAGTGCCAACACGCCTTGGTATCAGGGATCTGCGCTGATGGAGTATCTGGAAACCGTGCCGATCGAAGACGACGCGCAACGCAGCGGCCCGTTCCGGCTGCCGGTGCAATGGGTCAACCGGCCGCACCTGAATTTTCGCGGCTACGCGGGCAACATCGTCTCAGGCGATATCCGTCGCGGCGAGCGCATTCGCGTCTTGCCGTCCGGCAAGGAAAGCCGTGTCGCGTCCATCATCACCGCCACGGGCGAGTGTGACTCGGCAGCGTGCGGACAATCGGTCACGCTGACGCTGGAAGACGAAATCGATGTTAGCCGCGGTGACGTGATCGCGCGCACCGACGCGCCGCCCGCCGTCGCCGACCAGTTCGAAGCCACGCTCGTCTGGATGAGCGACGAGCCGATGCTGCCGGGCCGTCCGTATCTGCTGAAGATCGGCACCCGTCTGGTGGGCGCCACCGGTGCTCAGCCCAAATACAAGATCAACGTCAACACACTCGAACACCTGGCGGCCCGCACACTCGATCTCAACGAAATCGGCGTGTGCAATCTCAGTCTCGATCAGCCGATCGCGTTCGACACCTATGCCGAGAATCGCGATACCGGCGGCTTTATCGTGATCGACCGCCTGACCAACAATACCGTCGGCGCCGGCATGCTGCATTTCGCGTTGCGGCGCTCGCAGAACGTGCACTGGCAGGCGATCGATGTCGATCGCGCGGCGCATGCTGCGCTCAAGGGCCAAACGCCGCGCATTGCGTGGTTCACGGGGTTATCGGGCGCGGGCAAATCGACCATCGCCAATCTGGTGGAGAAGAAACTGCACGCGCTCGGCAAGCACACCTATCTGCTCGATGGCGACAACGTGCGCCATGGATTGAACAAGGATCTCGGCTTTTCCGAGGCCGACCGGGTCGAGAATATCCGGCGTGTCGCCGAGGTCGCGCGTCTGATGACGGACGCAGGCCTGATCACCCTGGTGTCGTTCATTTCGCCCTTCCGTGCCGAGCGCAATATGGCGCGCGCGCTGGCCGGCGCGGGCGTGTTCGTCGAGATATTCGTGGACACGCCAATCGATGTCGCCGAACAACGCGATCCCAAGGGACTGTATAAGAAAGCGCGGCGCGGCGAACTGAAGAATTTCACCGGCATCGACTCGCCGTATGAACCGCCTGAACAGCCTGAAATCCGCATCGACACCACGACCGACTCGCCCGAACAGGCAGCCGAGCGCGTCGTGGCGTATTTGCTGGGCGACGGCAATCCGCACTAACGTCCTCTCGCTGCAAGGCTGCCGTGTTATCGGTGCGCCGCCCCATCGACTAGATCAAACGGACGATGTGGGCGGCGCG
Source organism: Paraburkholderia domus (assembly GCF_905220705.1). Taxonomy (GTDB): domain Bacteria; phylum Pseudomonadota; class Gammaproteobacteria; order Burkholderiales; family Burkholderiaceae; genus Paraburkholderia; species Paraburkholderia domus. The sequence continues at coordinate 40,917 of NZ_CAJNAT010000043.1, read as the reverse complement.
CACGTTTGTATGATCGTCGCAAACACAAGCAAAAATCTTGAGTCCATGTTCATCGGAGACACCGAACATGTCGATGGAGATATCGACGGATTGCGACAGTATCGCTTCCGAATACTTTGACGCTGCGGCACTTGGCCCCCGGCAGTTGAGTGCGCTGCTCGGTCTCGTCTATCAGGGGCCTTTGGAGGCGACGCCGTGGTCACGCCTGCTGGAATGCATCCGGCAGCAACTCGACGCGAGTTTTGTCACGCTGGTATTGCGCAATCCGGCGAGCGACCGGCCTGGCCTGATCGTCAATGCGTCCTCGTACGGCACGCTATTGCCGGGCGAGCCGTCCTACAGCGAGCACTACTATGCGATATGTCCATTTATCACGCTGCCCGCCGGTCAGGTGCTCACCGCCGACGAACTGTTCGGCGAACCAGCCTGGTGCGAGCATGAGTTCTATCTGCAATACCTGAAGCCGCTCGATCTGCGCTATATCCTGGCGGCCAACATCCGCACCGATGACGGTGTGGAATGTGCGTTCTTTGTCAGCCGCGCCCATCGCGGCTCCGACTATAGCCCAGCCGACAAGGCATTGATCGCCATTCTCCTGCCGCATCTGAAACGCGCGGTCGATCTGCACTCGACGCTCGATGTCCTCGAATCCGAACGCACCTTATACGCAGGCACCATCGACCGCATGCTGGTGGGCACCGTGATCCTCGACGAACATGGCAAGGTCATGAAGAGCAACGGCGCGGCCGACCGTCTGTTTGCGAAGCAGGATGGCATTTACCTCAACCACGATGCCTTGCATGCGCACTGTCCGTTGGAGAATCGCCGCTTCCAGAAGACAATTCAGTCGGCGATTAACAATCACCTCGTCGCCGCTACCGCATGCGTCGAGGCGACAACGCTGTCACGGCCGACGGGTGAAATGCCGCTCAGCGTTCTGATGCGCCCGATTCCGCTCAACTATTGTGCGGAGGACAAGAAACGCCGGCCCGCCGTCGCCGTCTTCATTCGTGATCCCGCCGGCTCGCCGCAGAATGCGCGCGTCATGCTGCGCAAGTTGTTTCGTCTGACGCCGACCGAAACGGAGCTCGCCCTTCTTCTGGTTGACGGCCTCACACTGGACGAAGCCGCCGATGCGCTCGGCGTGACGAAGAATACGGCGCGAGCGCATTTGCGCGGCGTATTTGCGAAAACGGGTGCGACGCGCCAGGCGGTACTCGTGAAGACGCTGCTCAATAGCGTCGTTTCGATGGTCTGAAGCGACGTGCGACGGCAGATGCAGCCAGTGCAACTGACTTCGAGACGCTCGACGCGCGTCCTCGACAAGACGCGACTATGAATTTTTTCTGTCACCCAAGACAATTTTATGGATATTGGCCGGATAGACCCAGGCGCGAGCCTGGCGCTCGATGAGATCCATAAATGCTGGGGGGCCGCTGCAGTAGATCTGCGTGTTCGCTTGTGCTGGGCTCATCGCGTGAGACGTTGTCTGCTCCAAGCGGTCAGCATTCAAGCCAAAATGGTGATGGACCCCACCTTCGCTTTTAAGCGCATCAAGTTCTTCCCGAAAGACTGCGCGTTCAGGTGATCGGGCGAAGTTGTGCAGCTCGAATTTTTGACCTGCCAGGGCAAGCCGGTTTGCGATTCCCGCGATCGACGCGGCGCCCACGCCTCCAGCAAAAAGGATAGATCGTGTGCGATCGTCTAAAATAACCGTAGGACTCCGTGGCGTTACGATAAACGCTTCGTCTCCTTGACTCAACGAGATGTCAGCTGCTTCTGTTTCCGTGCCGCCATCATCTTGTCTCACAGCGATGACATACGCACGCGGCCGAGACGTAGAACCGCACAGGGGATATATTCTCTCCTTGCAGATGACATTGTCGTGAACAAGTGTGACACAAGCGCCATCGTCAAACGACGGAAGTTCCGATCGGGACCTGGTTTGAAGTTCAACGGCATGGTAACTCTCGGCAAGTTGCCATTTCCGTGTGATGATGACTGGGAGGAGGTTGTCGTGCATGTCTTCTCCAATAGGACCTTCGACTTCCGAAATCGGGAGTTCGTCGATGTATGGATTGCATGAGATGGCCGGTCCATGAAACTGTTCGAAGGACCGCTGAATGTCAGATTCAGGTTAGGGCGCGAGAAATCCTCGAGCAAGGCGTTCAACGCGCATACCACCTATATAGCTACGCTGATAAAGGGTGGCCGTTGGCTTGGTGACGCAGTGGTCCCGCTGGTCGACCCCGCGAAAGCTCGTAGTAAGTAAGCGGTCGCTGTATTCTTCAGTTCGAAGATTCGCGTTGTTCAACCGCGCCTCAGGCGCCAACGTGTGAGTGCACCGTGAACCTCGAACGCGGCCACACCTTCTCTTTCAGCCCTGACGGCGAAGACTTCCTGCTCGACGGCGAGCCGTTCCAGATTCGCAGCGGCGAGATGCACCCCGCCCGCATCCCGCGCGAGTATTGGCAACATCGAATCAGGATGGCCAAGGCGATGGGGATGAACTGCATCGCTTTGTACATCATGTGGAATTATCACGAGACACGTCCGGGCGTGTTCGATTTCCACAGCGGCAACCGCGATATCGAGGCCTTCATCCGGCTGTGCCGGTTCGAGGGCATGTGGGTGCTGCTGCGTCCCGGACCTTACGTCTGTGCCGAATGGGATCTGGGAGGCCTCCCTTCCTACCTCTTGAGCGATCCAAACGTCCAGTTGAGGACCGACTCGGCCACCGATGCACGCTATATGGCAGCGGTGGCTCGCTACATCGAGGAACTGATCCCGCGTATCAAGCCGTTGCTGATCCATCACGGTGGACCGATCCTGATGATCCAGATCGAAAATGAATTCGGTTCCTACGCGAGCAATCCGGCTTACCTCGAAGAACTCAGGCAGCTTTGGCTCAACGGAGGCGTAACCGGGCCCTTCTACACCGAAGACGGCCTCCCGCAACTCGAACGCAATCGCACTACGGTAACCGGTGGTGCGATTGCGTTGAGCAATGGTGACGTTGCACAAATCACAACCGCCCGCCGGGAATTCCCCGCGGTGCCCGCGATGGCCGGTGAGGTGTACCCAGGGTGGTTGACTCATTGGGGCGAACCGGGTTTCGCCGGGATCAACTACAACCTCTCGCAGACCTTGATCGCGTTCATGCAGTCGAAGCGGTCGTTCAATCTGTATGTCATTCACGGCGGTACGAGCTTTGGTTTTTATGCCGGCGCGAACGTGGATGGTTCAGGCAACTATCAGCCCGACATCACCAGCTACGACTATTCGGCGCCGATCAGCGAGCAGGGCGTGGCGACGCCGAAGTTCATGAAGTACCGCGACATCATCGGCGGCTACCTGCCTGCGCCCTTGCCCGATCTACCTGATGCCATCGCCACGCTCGAATGCACGGACATCGGTGCCTTGATGCCGACGCTCTACGCATCGATCTGGGACAACCTGCCGACGGCGCTGCCGCGCGAACAGAGCATCGAACCACAGTCCTTTGAAAGTTATGGCCAGGCGTTTGGCTTCGTGCTGTACCGCAAGCAGTTGCAAGACTTCACGAACGGTGTGCTGGATATCAGCAATGTTCATGACTATGCGACTGTTTTCGTCGACGAACACTACGCGGGCGGCGTGTCGAGGACACGAATACCACGGGAATACGCGCAGCCGCTCCACGTAATGCATCGCGCGCCGCTCGCGCTACCTTTGACGTTGCCGGAGCACCAGTCGAATCCGGGCGGCCCGGTATCGTTAGAGATCTTCGTCGAGGGCCTGGGGCGGGTCAACTTCGGCCCCGCGCTCGTCGACCGCAAAGGACTGCTCGAACCGGTCAGGACGAAAATCGCCGATGGGCCGTTCTCCACGCTCAAGGGCTGGGAAGTCTTCCTGCTCCCGATGGATGAGACGTTTATCGTCAACCTGAAGGGAAGCTGCTCGAACCCGCTGAAGCCCGGGCTGTTTTTCAAGGCAAGTTTGGTGCTGGATGAAGTCGGCGACACCTGGCTCGACATGAGCAACTGGACCAAGGGCGTCGTCTGGGTCAACGGGCACAATCTCGGACGCTACTGGAATATCGGTCCGCAAAGGCGCTTGTATTGCCCCGCGCCGTGGCTCGTGCGAGGTGAAAACGAGGTGCTTATCTTCGACTTGCACCAGATCAAGGCGATGCCGGTGGAACTGGCGGATACGTTGAATTAGCGCGAACGCTGCGGGCCGACGGCAGGCATGCCGCCACATCCGTTTCTCTACTCCGCCTCAGCGACCGGCAACAGTTCCAGCGTGAGCACTTCGAACGGCGCGAGCTGGACTTCCTGCGGCAGATCAGCGTTTAGGACAGCTGGAATATCGGAAGCCCCTTCACGCCACATGCTACGTGAATCGAATCGCCCCACCGCCGCAGCCGGCAACTCCAGTTGTCGCCGCAGATCCAGCGTGAAGCGTTGCACGCAGCTGTGCGGATTACGCAGCGTGACGATCGCCTTGTGTCGCGTCCACGCTGCCCAACCGTAGACCTCCAGCCGGTCTGGAGCCCCTCCAATCCAATGGCTGTCGCGCAGTACATCGCTGTTTTCGCGCGCCCATCTGGCGGCGTCCGCGAGCACATCCCAGTCGTACTCGATCAGTAGCGCTGGCGTAATGTATAGCTCCTGCAATTGCGTGCCGCTTCCAAAGTAGGAACGCACCTCGTTGGCGAAATCATCGCCTGCCGCCGTGTTGAGGCGCGGATTGCACTGCGCGTAGAGGATGCCGTGCAGCATCAGCGAATTGAGCGGGAAGAGCGGACTGCGCATCACGACGTTGTGATACGTCTGCGCGTCGCGGTACGTGATCCAGCGCTCGCGGTTGGTGCCGGTTCCCGCCAGATCGTCGTCCCTGCCACCGCGCCAGATGGAGTCTGCGTAGCGCAGCCAGAACGGCGACGGGTGCGTCCCTGTCGTGAGATTGATGAAGGTATCGGGTTCGGCCGCGCGGATATGTTCGATGAGCTGGATCGCCGCGTCCCAATCGCTATCGAAGAGGCTGCCTGGAAACACCCTGTCAGCGTTGCCTGTACCGTCGAACTTGAACTGGTTGACGCCGTCCTCATGAAGCAAGGTCATCACGACTTCATGAAAGCGTCGATAGTAACTCGGCCCCGATAGCGCGAGTCCGTCATCGGTGACCTCATATCCGGCGGCACGGCCGCGCATCACGCGCTCGTGTTTCGGCGCTCCGTAGCCACCCCACGGGGACAGCCATATGCCAGGCGCGGCGCCGTATCGGGCTGCAGCGTCACGCAGCGGAATGAAGCCATGCGGAAAATCCTTGCTGAAATGCCAGCCGCCGCTAAGGTCGTCCCAGCCATCGTCGAACAGAAACGAATCGATCTGCACGCCGCGCGCCGCATGCAACTCGCGGCCGATTGCTTCGATGCGCTCGAGCGCTTGCTCCTGCGTGTACGGCGTGAGGTAGCCGATGTCGCCCCAGCTGTTGTAGTGCAGAAACGGGCGATACGGATGAGCCCGCTCCCGTTCCAGATAGGTGGCGAAGTCGCGCCGCAACTGACCGTTGCGCACAACGCCCGCCACGGCGGAATAGACCAGCGTCCGGTTCTTTTCCAGCGGCAACGCGCGTTGCAGAGTAAAACTGACGCTGTCACCGTCCACATGACTTTCCGCCAGCGGCAGCTCGAAGCCTAGATAGAAGTTCCCCGCGACAACAGGCATGCCCTTCAGTTCGCTGCTGGCCTGTGCGTCGGCAACACGCGTCTGCAGCAATGAAACGACGGAGATATCTTCGTCCCGAAGAAGCGCCGTAATCGCTAATTGTTCGCGTAGGTATCGTGAGCCTTCGCGTTGCTCCACACTCCATTCCACCTTTAGACGGCCTTGAGCGTCGACGAGGGTGGCGCTCACGCGTCGGCCGGCAATTCGTTCGGCCAGGCGGGACGCGCGGGGGTTGGGTGCGAGTGCATTTTCGCTCACCGGTGCAAGGACCCTCAACTGGGCCACGCCCACGGTACTTCCGTCAGCGAGCCATAGCGCGAACGGCGCGACGACGGGCAGCGTGCGTTCGCCCGCGAAATCGATCAGTGAGAAATCGGCAAGACGTTCGTTCTTGACCGTCCAGCGCAACGCAATCGCGTCATTACCGAATGAGCAGGCATCGCCCCTCGTCTGGAACACGGGCATGCCGGCTTGCGTGGGCAAAGCATCGTTGGCGCGCATGGCGAGACCTGTCTCGAGCAGGAGCAACTTGCATAGAGTACCGGCGGCGGCCCAGCGCGTCCAAACCGCCCAGTGAGGAATTCGGACCCGCGCCGATCAGGACTGTTTCTAAATTAGCAACAGTCTATCGTCAAATTAAGTATTTACCCCAATTCCAGCAACTCTTAAACTGGCGCCATTTGCGACAGACGCGTGAGTTTGTTGCTCAGATCAAAATAATCTCTGAAGGTAGTCATCATGAAATCGATCATCAAGGCCTTTGCCGTCGCTGCCCTCGTCGCCGCTCCGCTCGCTTCCTTTGCGCAGTCGAGCCAGCCCGTCACGCGCGCACAAGTCCGCGAAGAACTCGTCCAGCTTGAAAAAGCTGGCTACAACCCGAACGACTGGTTGAACTACCCGGCAAACATTCAGCACGCTGAAGCCATCGTCGCGCAACAGAACAGCAACAATACGGCTTACGGCGCCGGCACCAGCAGCACGTCGCAATCTGGCAAGTAAGAATTCAGCCAGCTCGCCCGGCATCTTGAAACAGGCCCGCATCTCGTATGAGATGCGGGCCTGTGCTATTGCAGTCGATACCTCTGCTCCGGGTTCCGGTGCCTTCGCCCGGGCCGGATGGCTTGAGCGTTTTATTAGCGTTCAATAATTCAGACGGCCTTGCGCAGGAAGCCCTGGTTACCACCGTTGCGGTTGGGCGCGAAGCCGTTGGCCAGCAGGGTCTCTTCCGCCGTGTCGTAGAACACACCGATCTTGCTGATTTCGCGCGCCTGCTGGGCGGTGGCCACCTCGCGGCCGAACTCGCGCGAGATGCGCACCAGTTGCTCGATCTGCTCGACTGTGCTCGCCTTCTTCGTGCGCGTCTGGTTCCAGAGGCAGTCCTCAGTGCCGCAGCGCACGTGCAGACCCAGCGCAATGCCCATCATGTTCACCGGCAGCACGTTGCGCACTGAACTCTCCACTGTCAGCACTGCGCCGTCCGGCGTAGCGCGCACAAAGTTGGCCAGGTTGTAGATATTCGGTGCGTCCATCCCGCCGCTGATCGCTACCCAGTTCATGACCAGTGGGCCCTTATAGATGCCACGCCGAATCAGCCGCTCCACCGACTCGAAGCTGTTGATGTTGTAGCACTGAAAAGCGCTCTGAATGCCGGCTTCGCTCAGACGGCGGATGTGCTCCTCAGCCCAGCCAGGCTGCGCCGGCACCGTCATCTCCTTGTAGGCGTTGTAGATCGCGGGGATTTCTCTCGACGTGCCCTTGAAATCCTCCAGTTCCGCATGTTCGGTGACGTTCATCTGCGAGGTGTTGATGGTCACCGTGACCTGGTCGGGCTTGGGATCGAGTTCGGCCAGCATGTGGCGCGTGTCGTCGCTCAGCCACTTGGCCGCGGCGCCTTCTGTCTCAGGCGCGAAGCTGATCGAGCCGCCCACCTGGATGATCATCTCGGGTACGCGGGCGCGCACGCCGGCGATCAGCTCGTTGAACTTCGACAGGCGTTTGCTGCCCTTACCGTCGAGTTCGCGCACGTGCAGGTGCAGCACGGTGGCGCCGGCGTTGTAGCAGTCCACGGCCTTCTCGATCTGCTGCTCCATCGTGACCGGGATGTCTTCGGGAAAATCGGAGGGCAGCCATCCTGGGGCATAGGGTGCAGCGGTGATGATCAGGGGTTGCTGGTTTTCAGGGTAGAGGGAACCGTCGAGAAAGTTCATGTCATGTTTCCAAAGACAGGTCGGGAGTAAGGAAAGAAATAGGGGGATTGGGTTGGTGATCCCAACACTCAGTAGTGCTTGTTGTCGACAATTCTCTTCCGGTAAGCCGACGACTCCGTTTGTTCGAAGCGTCTCCTAGCCCCAATGCCCCCAAATCAGGTGGCAGCGCCGGCGCTCAGGGTGTCGGCGAGGGCTGGCGCTACGTCCAGCTTCACATCGGAGATCCGTGCCACGTCCGCGTCATAACTGCGCATTGCGATGACAAAAAGCACCGCGGCCAATATGCTGAAGAGAGGAATGACGGTCAGTGCCCACTGCAAACCCCATTGGTCAGACAGGACACCCGCCAGGAACGGACCCACCGCCAGTCCGAGCACGTTTTGAAACAGGGAAAGTACGGCCGCGCCGGTAGAGCGCACACCTGGGTGAATGACGTCCATGGCAACGCCGGCAACCAAACCGACGGTGCAGTTCATGAAGAAACCGCCAAGCAGGATCAGCTTGAACTGGGCATCGCCCGTGTATGAGCCGCCAAACGCCACCACGAGAATCACCGATGTGATCAGGCACAACACGGACAGCGCGGACAGTTTGTTGCGCGGTGTGCGAAGTGCCAGGCGGCCCACCACGATGCCCCAGAAGGTGCAGCCAAAGGCGCTGACCAACACCACCGCCGCGGCCGACCTGGCTGCAGCCTCCGGGGCCATGCCGTGGAAACGGTTCAGGTAGCTGGGCAACCACGACCACATGGCCGACACCGTAATCAGTTGTGCCGCCGCTCCAACGCAAACCCATAGGAGCGTTCGCGTGCGCGCCATCGCGACAAAGATGTGCTTGAGCGTCCCGCCCAGCGAATGGGTCGCCTGGTTCGGGCTTGGCGTCAGTGCCACCGTCTTGTAGTCGCGCACGAACAGATAAAGCAATGCCAGCACGAGCCCAGGTACGCCGACCACACCAAATGCGGCCTTCCAGCCCCACCTGGCCGCGATCATGCCCCCCAACACCACGCCCAGCACAGACCCCAGCGAGGGAGCCGCGTAGAAGATGCCGAGCGCGGCGCTCCGCAAGCGCTTGGGAAACAGTGTCGAGATAAGGGCGACTCCCACCGAACCGTAGCCTGTTTCACCCACCCCCACCATCGCACGCGCCACAAACAATTGACTGTAATTGGCCGTGAACATGCACGAGATAGTGGCCAGGCTCCAGGTGATAGCCATCACAACAATGCTCTTTACACGGCCCATGCGGTCTGCCACCAGCGCTACCGGTAATCCCCCCACCCCCACTACGATGGAAATGACGGAAACCAGGGAACCCAGTTGTTTGTCACTCAGGTTCCAGTCGCTCTTGATGTGGGGAAATAGCGAGACGATCACCTGTCGGTCGACAAAATCGAAAAACATGAGCGCGAAGGTCATCGCAAAGGCAAACCAGGCCTGCCGCCGGCTCGTCAGGTAGTCGTCGTTGTTGCCGTCCTCGGGGTCATCGGGTATCACGTGCACGCTTGTCTCCTAACATTTTTGAAATACCGGCCACGGTTCTGACGCCTCGCGTGTTTAGACGGCCTTACGCAGGAAGCCGCGTTTCCCACCGTTGCGGTTGGGCGCGAATCAACCCATCACGACGCGCTGCCCGTCATCCACCGAGAGCGTCGCGCCCGTCAGTGGCACTTGGCCATCGTTCGGTCATGAGAGTTCGCGAATGAACTCTTCGGCCCGCGGCCATTCGCCATGGCCCGAGGCCGGATTCAGATGCCCGACCTCGCCGAGTTCGACGAAGCGACTGCCCCACGCCTGCGCGAACTCGCTGGCGCGATCGAGACGCGTCAGTGGATCGTTGCAGCCTGCCGCAACGATGCTCGGAAACGGCAATCTACCGCGCGGGATCGGCAGCCAGCCATGCTCTTTCAGTACGTCAATCGCCGGGTAGCCTGTCGGCATGGGCGTCTCGAGATCCGCGGGTGCCGCAAGCAGTGCGCCGCGCACCTCGCGTGTCGAACCCCGCGCCACCCAGTGGGCGATCATCATCGCGCCGGCGCTGTGCGCCACGATGATCACGGGCCCCTCGATAGCGGCCAGAGCACGGTCGATCGCGTCGACGCGAGCCGCGCAGCTCAGCTTGTCGTGCTCAAGCGGGGCGACGCTGCATACACGGGGCAGCTTCGCCGCCAACAGGGTCTGCCAGTGGTTCGGCACATGCTCACGCAGGCCGGGGACGATGAGAACGGTTGGCGTCATAGAGTCCATGTCGATCATTCAGTCAGGCATGTCACCGGTGAAGGTGATGCGTTCCATCTTGCGGTGGCACGGCTGTTAATCCATCACTGCGTAGTGCTGGGTTGAGCGGCTGCCCGGGAACTCAACGGTGTCTTTCTTCCAACGAAAACGCGCGTGATGTAGTGTGGGTGTGATGGGTTTCCCCCGCTTGACAATACATGACAGGGACTTATCATTTCGTGCCAGTCTTCAATTCGGTTTTCCGATGTCGTCACTTGTCCGCGCCGCGAGCTTAACCAACTACAACGAGGTCGCTCGCGCATCCGGACTGGACCCGGTGCGGATGCTTCTTGACGCGGGGTTAAGTCCGGGCGTACTGCGCGAGCCGGACCTCATGATTCCGGTCGAGCGTGTCGGACAACTGCTCCAGGCGTCCGCAACCCTGTCGGGCAACGAAAGTTTCGGGCTGTGCATGGCCGAGTCGCGCCTCTTGTCCAACCTTGGGGCGGTAGGATTGCTAATCCGCGACCAGGCGACGCTGCGCGACTCGCTCGACATGCTGATGCGCTACCAGTCGTTGCTCAACGGTGCGCTGTCGATGGCGATCGAAGAATGCGGCGAACTGGTCATCATTCGCGAGGCGGTCATTGCTGGCCGTGCGCATCAGCCCACGCGCCAAAGGGTTGAACTGGCGCTAGGTGTCATGGTGCAATTGATACGCCAGCTCCTCAAGACCGACTGGCAGCCGCGGCGGGTATGCTTCGAACATCCGGCGCCGCGCGACACCAGTACGCACCAACGGTTTTTTGGCAGTTGCGTCGAGTTCGACTATGACTTCAACTGCATCATCTGCGCGAAGGACGATCTCGACGCACGCAACCCGTCAGCCGACCCGGCGATGGTGCGCTATGCGCAGCAGTTGCTAGACGCGTCAGCCATGTCGCAGCAGGCGACCATGCTTGAGGACGTGCGGCGCACGATCCTGCTGCTGTTACCCAGTGGACGCTGCGGCATCGAACAGGTGGCCGAGCACCTCGGCGTGGTGTGCCGCACGGTCCAGCGCCGGCTGGCGGAACAGGGGCAGAGCTTCTCGTCGATCGTCAACGACATCCGCAAGGAGCTGAGCACGCGTCATGTCATCGAGAGCGATCGTCCGTTGACCGAGGTGGCAACCCTACTCGGTTTTTCCGCGCCGAGCGCATTCTCCCGCTGGTATCACACGCAATTCGGTTGCAGTGCCAAGGAGAGCCGGGCGGCGCGCGGCGCAGTGCGCAGACAGACAGCACCTGCGCCGGCAAGAAGGGCATAACCCTTTACCAAGCCATGTGTATCGCCGAGGACGGCTGATCCAACGCGTGGAGGAACCGGGGGTGCTGTAGCTCAGTGTCAATTCGTCCCCTGTCGCTTAACGAGGCCGCCGTATGACAGCGCTGTATCGATGACCCCCCGCACGCAAGGCGAATGCTCGCGAACACGATACGCCACCGCGATTTCGACCTGATCTTCGAAGTCGCTTAAAGGTTTGAACACCACGCCGGGTTGAGCGAATCCCTGGATGGATTGAGGCACGAGGGCTACGCCGTAGCCCGCAGACGCCATGCTGACCGCAGTAATGAAATCGTTGACCCGGTACTCCGGTTGCGCGTCGAACCCACCGACGCGGCCGAGTCTGGCGAGATCTTCCGCGAAGCCGGCCGCCTCATTGAACTGCGGCGCAATGAATGACACCCCGCGCAACTGGGAAGCCTTCACGGCTTTCACGCGCGCGAGTGGGCTGTCCGCCGGCAGCGCAATCAGCAAGCGTTCGCGCTGAACGACTTTGGCTGTGACCCCGTCGGGATAGTGCGCACGAGGCCGAATGAAACCGACATCGATGGTCCCGTCTGACAAACGTTCCAGTTGCGTCGGCGTTTCCATCGCCACGACGTGCATACGGACGTCCGGGCTCGCCATCCTGAATGCCCTGAGCGTATCGGGCAGCAGCCCGGTCGTGACGGCCGAGCCGATATAGCCCAGCGCAACGTGACCCGCTTCTCCTCGTGCTGCCAGACGCCCGATGCGATCGGCGCGCTCCAGTTGCCGCAGTGCGGCCTTGGCTTCGACCAGAAAAACGTCCCCCGCATCGGTCAGCGTGATCGCCGCGCGTTTGTTGCGGTTGAGCAGCCGTACGCCGAGATCGGTTTCAAGCCTCTTGATCTGCTGGCTGAGCACCGATTGCGCGATATCGAGCCGGTCGGCTGTGCGGGCGAAGTGCAAATCTTCGGCCAATGCGACGAATAGTTTGAGTTGCCGACTATCGAGCATTTTTAATCTCAATCTACGAATAAAAACGTAGTTTATACGTGTTTAACCAATCACAGATAAAGAGTCAAATAGCCATACTTTCTTCCCAAGGACACCTTCATGAGCTCCGTCACAGCATTGCCGATGGCCGCACCGGTCGATTCGCAACTGAAGTTTTCGATCGAGCGTCATCCCCATCACGAACGTCTGCGACATATCACGGTGCAACCTGACGCGCTGCAGAAATTCTTCTCTTCCGTCAAAGACATCGACCTCCAGAACCTCGAATACGTGCCGTTCATGCGCTTTATGGTGGCGGACGCGCTCGAGCGCGCAGTCGGCGACGGATTCGCCCCTGCGCTTCGGCAACTCGTGCGGGACCGATCCACCGGAGGATTCACACTGGGCGTCCAGGACGCGACCACCGATCCTCGCGACTTCGTCCTTTTCGGAACGGCAGTCGGGTACCTGCTTGGACCGGCGAATCACGACTCGATGTCCGGCACGTATTACGCGCGCTTCCTCGTGAAGGACACGGACAACAGCGACTCCTACCTGCGTCAGGCATACCGCCTGTTCACGTTGCACACAGACGGAACCTTTGTCGACGAGCCGACCGAATGGCTGCTCATGATGAAGTTCGCGGAAGAGAACGCGCTCGGCGGCGAGTCGCGCTTCATGCATCTCGACGACTGGAGCGAGCGCGACACGTTCCTCAACAATCCACTCGGCACCCGGCCATTTCTCTACAAGGCGCCGGGTTCGAAGAACGTCGACGCGCAAGTCGAACGCCCCGTGTTCTTCCAGAACGAGTATGGCCTCGCGATGTCGTTCATCGATCAATTCGTGCAGCCCCGTTCATCCGCCGAAGCGGTTTATCTGCACGACCTGTCGGCGTCGATGGAAGCGTCCTCCGCGACGCGCGAAGTGCCGCTTCCCGTGGGCGACCTCGTGGTCCTCAACAATTATTTCTGGCTGCACGGCCGGGCGCCGTTCAGGAAGCATCCGGCGCTTCATCGTGAACTGATGCGCCAACGCGGAGTGTTCGCACAATGACGACCGCCCAGCATCACCGCGGCTATGACGCGGACGTCCTGATCGTAGGCGGTGGCATCGTCGGCGTCTCGACGGCCATGCAACTGATCGAACGTCATCCGGGCCTGAGCGTGCTGCTGCTCGAGAAGGAGGCCTCACTCGCAGCTCACCAGTCCAGTCACAACAGCGGCGTGATCCACGCGGGCGTGTATTACGCGCCGGGAAGCCTCAAGGCCGACTTCTGCAGGCGAGGCGCCGCCGCGACCTATGAGTTCGCCCGCCGGCATGACGTGCGGGTCGAGCAATGCGGCAAGCTGATCGTCGCGACCGAAAACGTCGAAATCGAAAGACTGAATGCGCTCTACGCACGTTGCGAGCAAAACCGGCTCGAACCGCAGATGCTCGATGAGGCAGCGTTGAGGGAACTCGAACCGCGCATCGCGGGTCGCGCGGCGATCCGCGTGGCGTCGAGCGGCATCGCGGACTATCCGGGCATGACCACGACAATGGCCCGACTCGCGCAGGAGCAAGGCGCACAGATTCTGCTGAACCAGCGTGTCGACGCGCTCCACGAGGACGAGAACGGCATTACCGCGGAGACCTCGGGCGGCCGCTTCCGGGCAAAGTACGCCATCGTCTGCGCAGGGCTGATGGCGGATCGTCTCGCGAAGATGTGCAATGTCGATCTCGATTTTCGGATCGTGCCGTTTCGCGGCGAATACTATCGATTGCCGGCGTCGAAGAACGACATCGTGAAGCACCTGATCTATCCGGTGCCAGATCCTGATCTGCCCTTTCTCGGCGTGCACCTGACGCGCATGATCGGAGGATATGTCACGGTGGGCCCTAACGCCGTGCTGGCGCTGGCGCGCGAGGGCTATCGCTGGCGCGACGCAAGTCTGAAGGATCTCGCCGGCATGGCAGCGTTCCCGGGCTTCTGGAAGATGCTCGGAAAGCATGGCGCATCGGGGCTCATCGAGATGCGCAACTCGCTGTGGAAACGGGGCTATCTCGAACTGTGCCGCCGATACTGTCCGGAACTCGAGCTGTCCGACCTCGAGCCTTACCCGTCCGGCGTCCGCGCGCAGGCCGTAATGGCGGACGGCAGCATGGTGCATGACTTCCTGATCCGTTCGTCGCAGCGCAGTCTGCACGTATGCAACGCACCGTCTCCGGCGGCGACCTCCGCGTTGCCGATCGGCGCCTATCTCGTCGACGAGTTCGACGCGCGTTTCGATCTTGCTCCACTTACCCGGTCGTACTCGTCCGACCAGGTACAGGGTCTGGCGATCGGGTAAGCACACGGCCGGGCGACCTTCTGCATGGGAGATCGAAGGGGCGAGCCTGTGCGTGCCGTGCGCCATGTGTATGACTTTGGGTCGCGGCCAATGCGCACGGTGCATACTGCAACTCAAGCTGCGGTATATTGAGCCGGCACAGGAATCTGAGGCTTGACCCATTCAATTTAGAAGCTCGTCAGTCGGGACTCTCGCCGTCAGGAGGGAGTTAACAGATGCTGACGACGGAACTCAGGAGATAGCATGGCTTCCCCGTTCAATATGCCGGACGAGTTCGTCCAGGGTTTCTTCAAATCCGGGCAGAGCCTGCTGCACGCCTTCACCGGCATGAGCGACGATGCACCTGCCAGCGCAGGAAGCACGCCGGTGTCGGCGTTGGCATTGGCCCAGGCGCAAGCCCATTACTGGCAGCAGCAGATGGCCTTGTACATGGGCATGATCGCAAGCGCTACCGGAAAAACCCCGGAACCGACCGTCCAGCCCGAGCGCGGCGACCGGCGATTCAGCGCCGAGGCCTGGAACAACAATGCCTGGTACAGCCTTCTGAAACAGACATACCTGCTCAACTCGCGCCTGCTCAATGACATGGTCGAAGCGGCGGGCCTCGGTGAGAAGGAAAAGCACAAGCTGCGTTTCTACGCGCGCCAGTTCATCGATTCGATGAGCCCGGCCAACTTCGCCGCCACCAACCCTGATGCAATGAAAACCGCGCTTGAGACGCAGGGCGAGAGCGTGCGTGCCGGTTTCGCCAATCTGCTCGAAGACCTGAAGCGCGGCCGGATCTCGATCACCGATGAAACTGCCTTCGAGGTAGGCCGCAACGTGGCCGTGTCAAAAGGCTCGGTGGTGTTTGAGAACGAACTGTTCCAGTTGATCCAGTACGCACCGCTCACTGACGAGGTCGCCGAGCGGCCGCTCGTGATCGTGCCGCCCTGCATCAACAAGTTCTACATCCTCGACCTCCAGCCGGAGAACTCGTTCGTGCGTTTCGCGTGCGAACAGGGGCAGACGGTGTTCCTCGTGTCGTGGCGCAACCCTGACGCGAACCTGGGCCACATCACCTGGGACGACTACCTCGAAAAGGGCGCGATCAAGGCGATCGAGGTCGGACAAGCGATCAGCGGCGCCGACAAGGTCAATGCGGTCGGCTGGTGCGTGGGCGGCACGATCCTGTCGTCGGCGCTCGCGGTGTTGCGCGCGCGCGGCGACGATCCGGTGGAAAGCCTCACGCTGCTCACGACCATGCTCGATTTCAGCGACCCGGGCGATCTCGGCGTGTTCATTGACGAGCAGGGCGTGTCGCAGCGCGAGCAGACCATCGGACGCGGCGGCATCTATTCAGGTGGCGAACTCGGCTTTGTCTTTCAGACCCTGCGTGCCAACGATCTCATCTGGCCGTATGTCGTCAACAACTACCTGAAGGGCGGTGCGCCGCAAGCGTTCGACCTGCTGTACTGGAACGCCGACGGCACCAACCTCCCGGGGCCAATGTACGCCTGGTATCTGCGCAACATGTACCTGGAAAACAACCTGTGCAAGGCAGGGCAGCTCTCGATGTGCGGCACGCCGGTGGACCTCGGACGGATCGACATGCCGAGCTATGTCTTCGGCACACAGGAAGATCACATCGTGCCGTGGCGGGGCGCGTATCGCTCGACGCAGCTGGTAGGGGGCGAGACGCAATTCGTGCTTGGCGCGAGCGGACATATCGCGGGCGTCATCAATCCGGCATCGAAGAACAAGCGCAGCTTCTGGACCGACGGCACGCTCGGCGATGACCCGGAGGCATGGCTTGCGACGGCGAAGTCGCAGCCGGGAAGCTGGTGGACGCACTGGATGAACTGGCTGAAACCGCATGCGGGCAAACAGATCAAAGCGCCCAAGCGGGCGGGCAATTCGAAATACAAGCCGATCGAACCCGCGCCGGGGCGCTACGTCGCGAGGCACCCGCCGGAAGTGATGGGCGCTTGACCGGCAACGGCCTTTAGACCAGGCGGTCACGCGCGTGCGCGTTCTCGATGGCGATTGACAGCGCCTCCAGAGTCAGAGGCGCAGTGCTGCGTCCGCGCACGACGTCAGATGACGCCGTCAGCCTTCAATCGGGAGAGTTGCTCACCGGACAGCCCGAGCAACGTCTGGAGCACGTCGTCCGTGCCTTCCCCCAGTCGAGGCGGCGCGCTTCGTACCGGCAAGCGCGCGCCGTCGAAGCGCCAGGGCGGAGCGAGGACTTGCGTGCTGCCAACCTCCGGATGCGGATGCGTCGTCACGAGTCCAGCATCGTGCGCGCGCTTCGAGGTCAGCGCTTCGTGGAGCCCGAGAACTTCACCGCATGGAATGCCGGCCTGCGTCAAACGGTCGAGCAGACTGCGGCGCTCTCTTCGCCCGATCTCGCGATCGATTTCGGGCACCAGCACCGCCCGATTCGCGGCGCGGCCGATATTGGTCTGGAAGCGATCGTCCTCGGCAAGATCGGGCCGTTCGATTACCTCGCGGCAAAAGCGTGCAAACTGGTTATTGTTGCCGACCGTGATGACGAGCGGCCCATCCGCGGCGTCGAACACACCGTACGGTACGATTGAAGGATGCGCGTTTCCGTAACGCGGCGTGTCTTCGCCCGCGATCAGCGCTTCCACCCCGCAATACGAGGTGATCATCAGTCCGCAGTCGAACAGCGCCATTTCAATGTGATGTCCCTTGCCGGTTCGTTGACGTTCGAAGAGCGCCGCCAGAATGGCCTGGGCCGAGTACATCCCTGTGAACATGTCGACTGCGGCGATCCCGAACTTCAACGGGGGCTGGCCGGCCTCGCCGTTGAGCGCCATCAGCCCGGCCTCGCCCTGAACCACAAGATCGTAGCCGGGGCGTGCGGCCTCCGGTCCCGTGCGGTCGTAGCCGGAAATCGAGCAGTAGATCAGGTCCTCGTGGTTCTGCTTCAGTTGCTCGTAGCCGAGACCCAGCTTCTCCATGCCGCCGAACTTGAAGTTCTGAATCACGACGTCGCTCTTCTGAGCCAGATCCCGCGCGATCTGCTGGCCCTCGGCGGTTTGCAGGTCAAGGCTCACCGAGCGCTTGTTGCGGTTGACGCTATTGAAATAGGCCGTCTCGGTCGATCCGATGCGCAAGCCCCAATCGCGCGTATCGTCGCCGCGCTTCGGGTGCTCGACCTTGATGACTTCGGCGCCGAGGTCGCCCAGCACCATGCCGCACCACGGGCCCGCCAGCACGCGGGAAAGATCGAGCACACGCACGCCCGCGAGCGGCAGCGATGGATTCAGGTTTGACATAGCAAGTCCGTATTTGCAGGAGTTTCTGGCTCACCCGGCGTAAGCGGTGTAGCTGGCCCATCAAGGCGGGCCACTCGGAACATGGACATCAGAAAACGTCCAGTCGATGAGGTTCACCGCGCCGGCGGCACGCTCAGCCGCGTCGCGCTTCCGCGATGTGACACCACCGGCCAATGAGGTACACCGTGAGGGGCAGAACTGCCGCGAGCGGAAGCAGGCGCAACGCGCCTTGAAGACCCACCGCGTCCGCTACCACACCGGTGAAAAAGGGACCCGCTGCGAGGCCTAAAATATTGTTGAACAGCGTCAGTGTGGCAAATGCCGAGCCATGGATAGCTGGCGGTGTGGCCCCAGCAATAATCGCGCTACATGTGCCGAACGAACTGGCAAGGAAAAACACCGCGGGCGCAAGGAGCGCGAGCTGCAGATTGCCCGGTGGCAAGCGGAACGCGACCGCCAGCAGGATGCCCAGCACGAGGCAATAACCAATGGCCATGTTCCACCGCTTAAGCGACGAGTCCCGGCTGATCCGGTCGGTGATCACACCGCACAGAAGTTGGCCCATGCCGCTGACAAGGACAAGGCCGGCCGCCACGACGGCTGCCTTGCTGACAGGCATGTCCCAGTAACGATTCAGGTAGCTGGGCAGCCACACGAAAAGCGTGCCCTGAATGAAGATTTGCGAGGCGCTGCCGAGGTACGCACAAAAGACGGAGCGGGATGGGAACAGGCCAGAGAAAAACGCTCGAGGCGTCAGTTTCAGACGCTCCGCCACCGGCGTTCCGCTCGCATTGGCCGCATGCGCACGCGCGAGCCTTTTTTCCGAGACGACGAAGAAGTAAATGATCACCAACACAAAACCGAAGATCGCCATCAGACCCATCGACCAGCGCCAGCCAAAGTGAGTCGCAACGACGCCGGAAAGCGAAACACCGAGCACGGACCCAAAGGCAGCGGCAGACGTAAAGCCGCCGGCAATGGTAGAGCGCAGACGCTTTGGAAAGATGCTCATGAGCATCGCGAGTCCGACACTTCCGTAAGCAGCCTCGCCGACACCAACGAAGATGCGCGCGATGAACATCTCGTTGTAGCTGCTGGCAATCGCGCAACCGAGCGTGGCAACGCTCCACAGCGCAGCCATCAGCGCAATGCTTTTGACACGCCCCCAACGGTCCGCGACTATCGAAAATGGGAGGGTCAGCACGCCGACCGCCAACGGCACCACGCCGCTAATCGAACCGAGCTTTGTATCGGTCAGCTGCCACTGCACTTTCAAGATCGGAAACAAGGCATTGAGCGCCTGCCGCGACATGTAGTCAGACAGCAAAAGGCAAAACATCAATGCAAATACCACCCAGGCGTAGACTCGGGCGCCACTGGTAGCCGCCGCCGACTCGGCCGGCATTACGTTACTTGTATAAGGGCTCAATTCTGTCTCCTCCGATGATTCTCTAAATTCATATTGAATCGTGCCGCCTGGTGTCGTCTGGCCCCTGTGAGGCAAGACCGCTAAACCGGGACCGGCAGTGGTTTCTGCTGACCGTCAGCATCACCGGACGCTTTCTTTGTGTCGCCCGTGCGCGCTTTGGATTTCAACGCTTATTTCAAGCGTCTCGATGACTTGTGGAAGGCGCTTGCCAGTATGAACACCTCCGTATAAGTGTTGCGCCAAAGCCTCCCTTGCGGCTGCGAAGCTCCTGACGACGGACACTGATTTCAGGATAGCACCGGGAATTATTTTTGGCGACATTAATTATTATCAGCACGCGAAACGTCACGTCTGAGCGCAGAAGCGAACTGTTACGACGCGGCGTAAACCCTAAGCAAAGCTAAGGTTCGTCATATTGGGGGCGCGACGAAACGATCATCGACAAGGATTTCTCGCACCGGATCGAGCTGGTCCGGCACAAGTAAAGTTGAAGCGTGCGTGGCCTGATCGCGGGATCGGCACGATGCACTGCGTGTACGCGAATCCGCTGATGCGGGAGCAAGATTCCCGCACTGGCGTGTAGCAAACTACCGAAGGTGCTGGTATGCGGTGTCTGCTACCAGGTGAACGTACCCAGCGTCGAGGAGAGGATGGATGAGCGGGAAGCGGAGTCGATTCCGACGACATGACATCCCAACGTGCCGCAACTATGCACGGAATGTTCCAATCAATTCGCGCTGCACCGCGGCCACGATAGACGGGGCACCGGCAACGGAAAACCCACCGCGGCGTTCCAAAAGATGGAACGCCGCGCAATCAGGATTCAACTTTCCTTAGCAGCCCGGAGCGACTCACTCTGCAGAGGCGGCTGCTACTCGGGCCCGCGCCGGCTTTGTGGCACGTGCAGGTCGACTGTCTGCCGGTTTTGCAACGATTGCGCGAATGGCAGCGTCCCTGGCGTCGTCCAGCCGCGACGCTGCAAGGGAAAGCAGTAGCTTGTTGTCCCGCTTGATCGCCGCCTTCTGCAGCGCGCTCCAGACTTTTAAAGATGTGCGAACCGACTGAGGCTTAGCCACAAATCCTAGCCGAACATACCGCAGGGTTCTCAATGAGATGGAGTGCAGGACATCGACCAGAAGCCGGTTGCGGCACAGATCGACCGTGTTGAAATTCAGGAGGAAGCTTTCCACGGCATAGGCGTCGACCGACTCCTCGGCCGCCCTGGTTAGCCTGGGCATATGCTCGTTCAGTAACGCCTCGAGTTCGGACGGGTTTTCGCGCGCCACCTGCTCCAACATCGTGACGTAAAGCACGCTGCGCACACGGAAAATGTCCCGAAGCTCATTCTCGTCGGGCGCCGTAACGATCGCCCCGCGTCTGGCCTGAAACTCAACCAGGCGGTCCCGCTCCAGAATACGCATCGCTTCGCGCACCGGCGCGCGGCTAACGTGCAGCACCTCGCTGATATCTTTCTCCAGCAAGCGCTGCCCCGACTTCACCAGGTCAAGCGTAATGACCCCGGCCAGCCGGGCAGCGATCTGCTCGGCAATCGGCACCGAGGCATACGCCCAGTCCTGCCCGCGCAGCACCGCCCGCTCGACTGCCAGCATCAGTGAATTCTTGGGCGTAAGGAGCGAGGAAAGATCGGGAAGGTTCTGCGTTTTATTTCGGGCCATGGCGTATAGCGCAATTAATTTTCGTCGAATTTAATCCTTTAACCATTATAGTCTCCAGCATTCTAATGTCGACAAAAACTCCCCGGCCGACGGCCGCATCGAGCATTCGGTGGGCAGCACGGGCGACAGCCATGACGACGCGCTGACCGAGCCAAGCAATGATCCATGCAAAACCGAACTGCGACCGCCCGAGAGAGCCCGAACACCTCGAGCCTCGCGAGGACAAGCAAACGGTTAGTATGGTTTATCGCCTTCGATTCCTGCTCGCTCCATCTTGCGCGGAGCCGGCCAATAATCCATGACCGCGTAGTGCTGCGTTGACCGGTTGTCCCAGATGGCAATACTGTTCGGTTTCCACCGGAAGCGAACCTGATACTCAGGGATCGATGCCTGGCTCAGCAGATAATTCAGCAGAAGGCTCGCACCTGGCGTCTTGTCCAAACCGCAACGCACATTCTCAGGTGTGTGGTAGTTGGCGAAATGCGTCGTGAAGCTGCTGACGTAAAGAATCTTTTCGCCAGTCTCTGGGTGAGTCCGCACGACAGGGTGCTCCACCTCTGGATTCTGCGCCGCAAGTTTTCTTCGCTCCTCCGGATCCATTGCCGCACCGAACGAGTGCTCAATGCTGCTTTTTGCTCTCAACCCCTCGATGCGCTTCTTGATCTCTTCTGGTAGTTGCTTATAAGCCTCTACCATGTTGACCCAGATGGTGTCACCCCCAACCTCCGGACACTCGACGCAGCGCAACACGGCACCCATAGATGGGTTCGGCCGCCAAAGTCCGTCACTGTGATAGTTGTTTTCGTAAGGATTCTTTTGTTGCGATCGATAGATCTGCACGAGGCCCGGGTTTTCCGGATCGCTCTCCGCAACGGGATGCTCTTCCAATTTCCCGAAGCGGCTCGCAAAGGCGACATGCTCTTTCCGGGAGATATCTTGATCTCGAAAAAAGAGGACTCGGTGCTTAAGCAACAAAGCCTTGATTTCCGCGAACAGCGATGCATCTCGGGACGCATCCCCCAGGCTCACACCGGACACCTCGGCACCAATGCAAGCGGTCAGTCTTTCTACCTTAATCATGAGCGATATCTCCTTGTATCTGGCGGGAATTTCGCCAATTCCCCCACCGTCGCCGCGTGGCGCCGCAGCTTTACGAAACCGAAAAATATTGTTGCCCCGCATCTGTACAAACAAGATAGCAGACCATCTTATTTATGTCGACATTAATTTCATGCTCGCCAGACTTAGTCGGTCGTGAAATACGATGGCAGGTATGGCTAGCCGTGCGCCGTGCCCGCCGCAGGCCTGGTTGATCGCGAGTTATTGATGCCGCCGCTCGGGCTGGCGGTAGCGCGCGAGTACTCCCTTGATCGAGCAACTGGCACTTGAATGGTCGGATGAATCCTCGCGACGCTTTCTGCTGAAGCAGTCATGGCGCGCGCCTGGCGAGCGCGCTGATCAACCGAAGCAGTTCCAACGCCCGCGCTGCGGCGCGAGAACCGTCTGGCAAGTCTCCCCGAACATAAAGAGGGCGAAGCTCCTCGATTTCGGTCAGCGCACCAAGCAGTTCGCCTTCCGCAAGGGAATACTTGCGCAGCATGTTCACGACGAGCATCGAGTTGTGGACGATGTCCTCACTGTCTGAAGTGACGCCGCGGCGATGCAGCGCGTAGTTCGCCCAGTGTGTCCCGGCCAGCATCGCTGCCTCAATTTTCATTTCCCAGTCATCTTCGCCGAGAATCCTTAGCGACGTCTCGATGTTCTCGGCTTTGATCCGATGATTCCCGGTTTTCATAGTCGGTATCCCTCAACGCTTGTTCGAATGCGTACACGACTTGTGTAAACGCTTGTTCACATTCGTCGACGATGGCTTGTGTTGGAGCGCAATCTCCGCGAATGCATGGATCCCGGTGATACTCGATGGTATGCAACGCGTGTTCGAGTTGCCGAATGGCCTGAGGTACTTCTCCCTCGATTGCCGGCCAATCGACATGGCTCACATCGCCGAGCCCGCGCAACTCGCGCGCGTAGCTACCGTCCGCTTGCTTCACAACGTGCACGCCGGGAATGGTCGAGAACACGGGATCGTCACGCGTCAGACCAGTGAGGTGCAGCGTTGCATTGAAGACGTTGATACTTGCGGTCAGCGTGGTCCAGAACCACAATTCGAAGTCTGCTAACGGATCGAGATGCTGTCGAAGCGCCGACAAGCGTCGCACCTTGTCGAGGTGAGAGATGACCTTCATGACAGGTTCCTCCTTGCGTGAACGGCTGACCGGTCTGGGTATTCATGAAGTGCGACGGACCCCACAACATGCCGTGCTTCGAGTTCCAGTTGCGCTTATAACGCGCGAGCTAATGGTCGTCTTCGCTCACTCGACGGTCGATCATGACGGCGCATCGCGAACCCTGACTCACGCAAGGCGCAGTCGACCTGGAAAGGTCGCGCGCGGTTTGCAGACGTGAGTCAGGTTCAAATCCATTGGGCAAGTCTGTCTATTCAAATTCAACCAGCCTGCGCGCCGCTCTACTGGCCGAACGGCCGCTGCACCGAGAGCTTGCTGGTCACCGACGTCACACCCTCGACGCCCTTCACGATCTCGGTGACGGTATTGATCTGCGACGCGTCCGGGACCGTGCCGCTGATCATCACCGTGCCGCCTTTCGCGGTGACACCGATGTCGCCCGCGTCGATCTCCTTGTGCTTCGCGAGTGCTGCGTACACCTTGCGTCGTAGCGCTCGATTCGCCTGCCGTGTGGCTTTGGCCGTCATCCCGCCAGACGCGGTGACCGCCGTGCCAGCCGAGGCCCCTGCCGACGCGCCGTCCTGCGCCCACGCGCCGATCGACACCGCCGTGATCGCGACGCCAAGCGCCACCCTGAGTCCATTCATCGTTTTCATCGTTGTTCTCCGTTTCGATTTCAATTCATCAGAAGCTGTGACGCAGACCGATCATTGCGGCCGTGGTCGATACGCCCGGCGCGACGATCTGGCCGTACATGATCGTCTGGTTCATCGTCCCGTGGTTCGCGACGTAGCCGACCTGCGCAGAGACGATTGTGCGCTTCGACAGGTTGTATTCCGCGCCCACCGCGTATTCACTCGAATGGTTCGCCGAGTTGTTGCGGTCCTTCAGGTAGTAGAAGCCGGACGTGATCTTGAAGAACGGGGTGAACTGATAGCCGAGACCACCCGAAATCATTTCGTAGTCCGCGAGGAGCGTGTTCGACGGATTCTTGCCGATCCCGTACGACGCCGACACCGATACGCCGCGGAACGTGTACTTCGCGCCGAAATAGTAGAGGCGGTTATTGTCGTACCCGGTCGGCGCGGCCGCCGCGAGGTTCGTGTCGTGAGCGTTGTAGTAGACGGCGGACAGGTTGAGGCCGTAGTTCGAATACCTGAGCACCGCCGATTCGCGCGTACCGCCCTGAATCTGGCCCGCCACGCCGCCCGGCGCGTACTCGAGCGCGGCTGACGCGCCGTAGAACTTCGGTGTCTGATAGACGAGCGCGTTGCTGTCATACAACGCCCCGAGCGGCACATTCGTGTTCGTCCCGGGCCAGCCGGCGGCCTGGTTCAGCCCAAGCCATGCGCCCAGGATGCTGCCGAAGTACTGCGCCGCGCGGACGTCGGTATCGGCCATCGCGTAGATCATCGGCGTGTACTGCCGTCCGGCGTCGAACGTGCCGAACGGTCCGGAGAGGCCGACCGTCGTCTGCTGGTTGAATATCGCAGTCGTGCCCGTCGTGTCGGGCAGCCCAACCTTGCCGTTGCTGCTGTTGAACACCCCCTGCAGTCTGAAGTTGACCTTGTAGCCGCCGCCGATGTCTTCGGTCCCCTTGATGCCCCAGAAACTCCCATAGAGGCTGCCGTCCTTGATGCCGTACACGTGCCCGTTGTTGTGGGCGTTCGGCGCGAAGGAAGACGCCGCCGTGCTCTGAAAGAAAACGCCCGAATCGATTGCGCCGTACAACGTGACCGACGACTGCGCATGCGCTGCGCTGGCGAATACCGCGAGTACCGCTACTCCGCTCCACTTCAGTTTCATTGACGTCTCCTCTGCCTTTTATGATGACCGGGCGAGCCCGACCGGATGCTTGCCTGTTACCGAATCGCGCGGGGTCGTCGATTCCCGCTGCCGGCGCAATCGCCCGACGATTCCAGGGCTTTCCCGCAACGGCCCGTTTGCCGACTGAACACTGACAATACCGATCATCCTCCAAAATTTTTGATGTCGACATTAATACTTATACTGAGTCGACCTGGCAGGCAGAACGGTTTACGTCTTCATAACAAGCACCCACGTTCGGAAGCCCAGATTCGCGACGGCGGAGTCAATAGTCGCCTGCCACATCCAGCGACCAATTCCGCACCTCTATTTTTGTCGACATTATTAAATTATGGGAATACACTGCGAACCACAGTGGCCCTGCACTGCCGCGGCCGATGCGAAGTCAATGAACGGAGGGATTCCAATGCTGTCGACGCAGCCATTTTCGAACGTATTGGTGAACAAAACTCATGCCGCTCGACGGATTGCGGCGCGGATTGCTCTAGGGTTTGTCCCGAGGGGGAATCTCACTCCAATGACTCATGAAGCGCTTTGCTACGCGTGCATGGTCGGCATTGTGATGCCGTCCCACCATGACATCACGCCGAAGCATCCGTCTCATCGTCGAAGCCGTTGAGAGGCACGTTGAAGAACGAACGATTCATCGTGCAGCACATTGCTTACGACAGACTCACGCGTGGCATGCCAAGGGTTCATCGGGAGCCCGATGAAAGGCAGGTGCTGCCAATGAACCAGATTGGTCAGCATGATGCGCACTTGATCCCGTTTTGTCCTGCCGCCGCTGTCGGGATCGTGGATGGGGCAGTCGATGATCCGGCGCTCTTGCGTCAGCGGACTGCTGTCATGAAAAGTCAAGTGCAAGGCATGCAATGTAAAGCAGGAAGTGGCGGCCGGCCAGATGATTCACTGGTCGCATCAGACACTCGATGGTGCTGAAAATGGGTTTCTAAAGCTTTCTCATCTGGTTCGACATTCTCACTATTCACATTTCAATTTGGAGATCCATCACCATGAACTTTCTCGACGGCCACCTCTATCCCGAGAACCAGCAGCCTCTGATCATCACAGCCGCTCCCTATGCGCCGGGCTGGATTCCCTCGGACTTCCCGGAAGACATTCCTGTCACCATGGAGGAGCAGATCCAGAAGGCGGTGGATTGCTACGAAGCCGGTGCCACCGTGCTGCATCTGCATGTACGCGAAGCCGATGGCAAGGGCAGCAAGCGCCTGTCCATGTTCAACGAGCTGATCGCCGGGGTGCGCGCCCGCGTGCCGGAAATGGTCATCCAGGTGGGCGGCTCCATCAGCTTTGCGCCCGAGGACGATGGTTCTGCGGCCAAATGGCTTAGCGATGACACGCGGCATATGCTGGCCGAACTCGATCCGAAGCCCGACCAGGTGACTGTCACCGTCAACACGACGCAGATGAACGTGACAGAGCATGCCGGCATAGATGACTTCAAGGGCGTTTCGCGCGGGTTCCCGCACCTCTATGCAACCTACAAGGACATGATTGTCCCCTCGAATCCCAGCTGGGCCGAAGAGCACATCCGACGCCTGACGGCTGCCGGAATCCAAAGTGAGTTTCAGTGCTACAACATCAACAGCTTTGAAACGATTGAGCGGATGATTCGCCGCGGCGTCTACAAGGGGCCACTGGTGATGAACTGGGTGGCTATCAGCGGCGGCATGGATCAGGCGAACATCTACAACCTGGCGAATTTCCTGCGTGCTGCGCCCGACGGCGCGGTGATCACGGTGGAGAGTTCGGTGCTGAATGTGCTGCCCGTGAATATGATCGGCATTGCCTTGGGCCTGCACGTACGGTGCGGCATCGAGGATGTGCTCTGGAACCAGACCCGCACGGGCAAGATGAGCTCCGTCGAGCAAATTAAGCAACTGGTGCGTATCTCCGGCGAATTTGGCCGTCCCATCGCGACAGCGCAACAGGCACGCGAGATCATGAAAATTGGGGTCTTCTACGAAACGGCGGACGAGACGCTTCAGGCCAATGGCTTCGCGCCCAATCGTAACGGTGGCAACCAGGGATTCCTGCGCAAGCCGACCCAAGGGTGAAGTAAGCGCTAGCGAGCCGCAGGCGAACTGCGGCAGTCGATACATAACAGCAACCAGCTTGCATGGGATCGCAGTAAGCGCTAAAGCGCTAACTCCGATCGACACAGGAGACAACATGGCAAAAGTCGTTAAATTCTACGAAACCGGCGGCCCCGAGGTCCTTCGTTTTGAGGACGCTGAAGTCGGAGAGCCGGGACCGGGAGAGGTGCGCGTCCGCCACGTGGCAGTGGGTCTTAACTTTGCCGACACCTACTTCCGCGGAGGTATCTATGAGGTTCCGCTGCCCAGCGGCCTCGGCAACGAGGCATCCGGCGTGGTCGAGGCCATCGGTGCCGGGGTGACCCATCTGGCGGTCGGCGACCGCGTGACCTACACGGGCTTCATCAACACCCTTGGCGCCTACAGCACGGAGCGGCTGATTTCTGCCGCGCCGCTGATCAAGCTGCCGGAGGCCATCAGTTGCGAAGCTGCAGCGGCCATGACCATGCGGGGCTTGTCCGCCGCCTACCTGGTGCGCCGAATCTACCCTTTCAAAGCGGGCGACGCCGTGCTGCTGCACGCCGCAGCAGGCGGTGTTGGCCTGATCGTTTCGCAGTGGGCCAAATTGCTCGGCCTGACGGTGATTGGCACGGTTTCGACTGACGCCAAGGCCGAGGTGGCGCGCGCCCACGGCTGTGATCACACGATTAACTACAGTCATGAGGATGTAGCCAAGCGCGTGCGGGAACTCACCAACGGAGTGGGCGTATCCGTGGTCTTCGACAGCGTGGGCAAGACCACCTTCATGTCCTCGCTAGACTCCCTCAAACGCCGCGGCCTGCTGGTCTGCGTCGGCACCGCTTCCGGCAAAATCCCGCCGTTCGATCCGGCAATTCTGGCCCGCAAGGGCTCCCTGTACGTGACCCGCCCGGGTCTCGCCGACTACATCGCCGATCCGGCCGAGAAGGCAGAACTGGTCGATGAGCTATTCGGCCATGTGGCAGCAGGCCGCATCCGCATCGGGATCAATCAGCGGTATGCGTTGGAGGACGCGGTGCAGGCACATCAGGACTTGGAGGCTCGAAAAACTACGGGCTCCTCCATTTTCGTGATTTGAGTATGTCAGGCTGTTTGGGCTGCGGAACGTAGCCCAGTGATTCGGCATGTCGGGTCAGGTCGTTAATGACCCGCTGCCGGCCACGCGCTTTGGAATTTGTTGAAGAACACAGTTGAGGAGCAGACGTGACCAGTCGAAACATTCACTCCATGGTTTGTGAGCAAGAGCGGATGGTGTGCGCCGTCAATGTCGCTGAACCCGGACAGACAGTGAGGGAGCATGTAGCCGATAGCAACAAACCTTTTCTGGAGATCGAAGTTTTCCTGGATTTCATCTGCCCGTGGTGCCTGATTGGCACGCGGCATCTACGTACCGCCATAAAACGTTTAACCGAACTGAGGCCGGAGATCGAGCCGAGAGTGGTGTGGCGCTCGGTTCAGCTATTGCCCAACACACCCCTCGTGGGCGAACCCTACCAGGCTTTCTACCTTGCGCGTCTTGGCGGTTCCGAGGCGGTCGCGGCGCGACGGGCGCAGTTGCAACAAGCGGGGCGCCCAGCCGGCATAACTTTCTCCTTTGATCATATTCCGTTGCTTCCGAACACGGCGGCAGCACATCGACTATTGGCGTATGCGTACGCGCATGAGACTGAAGCGAAGCAGGCAGCATTGGTAGAACGGCTTCTGACGGCCTTTTTCGTCGATTGCGAGAACATCGGCGACCGAGGCGTGCTGGAGCGGCTTGGACTCGAGTGTGGACTGAGTCACGACGGCTTGAGCGAGTACGTTTTCAGCACAGGCCGTTATGTCGGGCCAGATGCGAACCCGCTACCGATTGACGCCCACTCCGTGAGTGGTGTCCCATTCATGGTGTTCAACGGAGTACACAACCTTTCGGGCGCCTATCCCGCCGACGTTATTGTGGAAGTCATGCTCGAATCGATTGGGGATTGAACGGGAACGAAATGTCACACCCTATTCCGATTGACCCTGTCGATGAACTGCCTCCCGGGAAGCGCAAAATTGTCTTCGTCAATGGTCGCAGCATTGTCATCTTCAATATCGAAGGTACCGTTTACGCCATCGATAATTCGTGCCCTCACAACGGCGCGTCGCTGGCATCCGGTCAACTTGACGGCTACCTATTGCAGTGCCCGGCACACGGCTTACGTTTCGATCTGACGACAGGTTGCATGCATGGAGCCGGTAGCTTATGTCTGACGACTTTCCCAGTACGAGCGGCTGATAGCGGAGTCGTTGCTGAAGTCGATTTTCAGCTTCCGAAAATTTAGGGAGTACCGCGACGACGATTTCAGGCATCGGCTTGATACATCGACTTCGCAAAGGGCAGTTCGACCTCTCCGCTCTCACGCCCAAGGACATCACTGCGCCCCGCCGTGACGATCCTGCGCGGTACAGGGCTCGAGCGCAGCAGGCGCTTGAAGAAACATTTGACCGCGGGTTTGTCGCACCGCGCTCAAAAAGGAACTCAGCCGCTTCGCAACCACTATCAGCACACCGCAAATCATTGGCAACAGTATTGCCAACAGCCATTCGAGTGTGGACCACGGGCCCTCGCCTCGCCCCTTGGTCACTCGGGTCATGCCAATTTCGATCGCCGTGACGATGCTATGCAAGCGGACGCTGATGTTGTCGCTCTTGCACCTCTCCCAATTCACGAAAATGTCGCCCCCGGGACGCAAGTATTCCCAGGACAAAACAACTGATACGTCACACCGAGATCCCAGTTCGCCGCCGCGTAGCTTTTGAGCTTGTCTGCATCGAAAAAAAACTTGGCTATTTTTTTTGTTGCAGTATAGTCCGGTCTAGACCGCTATGCGAGTGGGTCCCACCGAGGTATCGCAGACGCGCGCAACGTTTCCACCAGTCGTTCCCCTTCTGCCCGGAGTGTTCGCCATGAATCGTCTGATCGCGTTATATGTCGCCGCCGTCCTGTCCAGCTCCGCATTTCCAGTCGCCGCCGGTTGTCTGGACGACGTGAAGGCGAGCGGCGTCCTGACAGCGGGCAACGGCCTGATGGGTACCCGTCCTTTCGTCTGGCAAAACGAAGACGGCAGCTACGGCGGCTTCGAGGCCGATATGCTGAAGGAATTGGGCAAGCGCATCGGCGTGCCGAAGACAGACTTCGTCGTCACCGAATGGAGTACGCTCATTCCCGGTCTGAAATCGAAGCGCTGGGACATCATCTTCTCCTCGATGTCGGCCACGCAGGAGCGCATCCAGAGCGCCAACGTACGTTTCTCGCGGCCCTATTTCCTGCTGTACGATGAAATAATTGTCAAAACCGATTCACCGATCCAGTCATTCGCAGACCTGAAGAACCGGAAGGTTGCCACAACGCTCGGCACCAACGATTCGGTGAACGCGCACAGGCTTGCGACCGAAGGCCAGATCGGTGAAGTCATGGACTTCAATTCGTTTGGCGAACCATTCCTCGCGCTGCAGAACGGCCAAGTCGACGCGGTACTGCTCGATCAGGGCACTTTGCTCGGCCAACGCGAGAAGATGAAAAATCTGCGCGTTGTCGGTCAGCCGATCTACTACCATCCGAAGCCTGAATGGGCCGACGCCGAAAACAAGGCCAGCTATAAATTCGGCACGAGTGCAGCAGCGGTTCGCGCAGAATGCAGTGACCTTCTCACGGCGATCAATGGTGCGCTCCAATCTATGGATCAGGACGGCACGCGCCAGAAGATCCTGACGAAGTACGGTGCATGGTCGCCGGAACAAGCGGTGCTGACGAAGTAACCGCACCGATCATGAGCGAGTTCTTCTTTACGCTGATTCCGCGCTACTTTCCGTTCTTATTGAAGGGCGCGTGGGTGACGATCGAACTGTCTGTCATCAGCATGACGTGTGCGATTGCGCTCGGCCTGGCGGTCGCGCTAGGCCGGCTGTCGTCACGGCGCTGGCTCGACTGGCTGCTGCGCGCCTATGTCGAGATCTGGCGCGACGTACCGCTGGTGGTCCAGCTACTGGTGATTTACTTCACGTTGCCGCAGGTCGGTTTGACCTTGCCGGGATTCTGGGCGGGTGTGCTCGGCCTCGCGCTGAACCTCGGCGCGTATCTTTCCGAGGTATTCCGCGCGGCGATCCAGGCGGTAGACAACGGTCAGCGTGAAGCAGGACTGACCATCGGTATGTCGCACGCGATGATCTACCGGCGGGTGATTCTTCCTCAAGCGCTGAAGGTCGCGCTCCCTACGATCGGCGGCTATTTCATTTCGTTGCTGAAAGATTCGTCGCTGGTGTCGTTCATCGCGGTCAACGAACTGCTGCGGCACGGCACGATTGTGATCGCCGATACCTTCATGAGCATGCAGGTCTATCTGATGGTGGCGATCATCTACTTCGCGATGAGCTTTGCTGCAGCACGTGGCGTGCGGTGGATCGAGCAGCAGTTCACCCCGGTACATCGTGGCGGAAAACGCGTGTCGACACAGATCCCCGCGAGCACGGCCGGCGCGGCTAGCACGGAGCCCAATCTTGAAGCCTGATCGAAACGAGGAGGCGAATCTCCCCGCGCCCATTCTCGACGTGCGCGCACTCGAAAAAACGTTCGGCGCGGTACAGGTGCTCAGAGGCATCGACCTGCGTATCCGGCCCGGCGAGGTCAGTTTCTTCATCGGTCCGAGTGGCGGGGGCAAGTCCACCTTGCTCCGTTGCATCAATTTTCTGGACATGCCGACTGGCGGTGAAATTCATTTCGAAGGCGAACGGCTTTGTCATCAGGATGGCGCCACGTTTCGCACAAAACCGGAAGCGCAGCTGCGCGTCGTACGGCGCAAGATGCCAATGGTGTTTCAGCAATTCAATCTCTTCGCTCATCGCACGGTGCTCGAAAACGTTATCGAAGGGCCAATCCACGTGCAGCGTCGTCAACGCGACGAAGTCATCAGTGAGGCCTCGGCGATCCTGCACCAGGTCGGTCTGGGCAATCGTCTCGACTACTACCCCGACCAGTTGTCGGGCGGCCAGCGCCAGCGCGTTGCAATTGCGCGCGCACTGGCGATGAAGCCCAAAGTCGTCCTGTTCGACGAGCCGACCTCGGCACTCGATCCGGAGCTTGTCGCTGGCGTGCTCGACACGATTCGCACCCTTGCCGATGCGGGTTTGACGCTTGCCATCGTGACGCATGAGATGGCGTTCGCGCGGAAGCTGGCCGACACGATTCATTTCGTCGCGAATGGCGTCATTCTGGAGTCGGGCACCCCTGACTCGATTCTCGGCGCGACTGGAGACAGCCGCATCGCCGACTTCATACGTGCAGTCGAGCGTTGAGCGGCGTGAAATGTCAACCCCATACAAAGGAAACGGAGATGTCTGAGACCATTCAGCAGCGCGTCGCACGCGCTATGACCGACGAACTGGTGCGGGCGTTTCGCGTCGACGGCGCGGTGTGCATTCGCAATATTTTCTCGGCCGATGAACTGGCGATGTTGCGCGAGGCCATCGACCGAAACATCGCTCAACCGAGTCCGCGTGCCAAGGTGGCGAGCCGGCCGGACGATCCAGGCTGGTTCTTCGAGGACTTCTGCAACTGGCAGGATAACGACGGTTACCGTCGTTTCATCATGGAATCGCCTGCGCCGAGCGTCGCGGGCGCGTTGATGGGCGGCGAAGCGGCCCGCTTCTATCACGATCACCTGCTTGTGAAGGAGCCAAACACGCGCCAGCGTACGCCGTGGCACCAGGACCAGCCGTACTACAACATCACCGGTGACCAGAACGTCAGCATGTGGATTCCCGTCGATCCGGTCGCGCGGGAGTCGACTCTCGAATTTGTCGCGGGTTCGCATCGCGGGCCGTGGCTGATGCCTCGCACGTTCATTGCCAACGAGGCGAAGTGGTTTCCCGAAGGCAGCCTGACCGATCTGCCCGATATCGAAAGCAATCGCGACGCCTATCCGATCGTCGGCTGGGAGCTCGAACCTGGCGATATGGTGTGTTTTCACATGCTGACGTTGCATGCGTCGGGGGGCGTTGGCGGCAACCGTCGGCGCCGCGCGTTTTCGCTGCGGTTTATCGGTGACGATGTGCGCCACAAGCCACGCCCGTGGCGGACATCGCCGGAGTTTCCGGGCCTGCGCGAGACGCTCGCCGAAGACGCGCCGATGGCGCATCCGCTCTTTCCGATAGTGTGGCGCGCAGAACAGGGACAGGTGGGCGCATGAGCGAAGCGAAAAGCGAGCTGGACGATGCCATGCAAGACGCACCGGTGCCCGCGCATATCCGTGCGTTGCCGCGCTATGTACCGGGCCGCTCCGAGCAATCGGTTGCGCGCGAATATGGTCTTGCGCGCATCATCAAGCTTGCGTCGAATGAAAATCCGCTCGGCTGCAGCCCATATGTCGCGCAAGCGTTGGCTGAGCAGTTCAGCGGCGCGGATACCGCTCTCGCGCGCTATCCGGACAGCGATGCATTCGATTTGCGCAACGCGCTTGCCCGCTACCATGGTGTGCCGGCCGATCACATCGCGGTGACGAATGGCTCCCATGAACTGATCGATCTGTGCGCCGCATTGAGTTTGCTGCCCGGCACCGCCGGTCTCTATTCGCAGTACGCATTTCAGGCGTATCCGATCAGCATTGGAGCGCGCGGCGCTACCGCAATCGAAGTGCCGGCGCTCGATTATCGACACGATCCTGACGCGATGTGCGCGGCACTGACCGACACGACGCGCCTCGTTTACATCTGCAATCCTAACAATCCAACGGGTACGCTGCTGTCCCCGGCGGAGATCGAAATCATTCTGGATTCTGTCGGTCCGGATATGCTCGTGTTACTCGATGAAGCATATATCGATTATGTCGATCCAGCGCTGCGACCGGATTCGATTTCACTGGTTGCGCGTTATCCGCAACTGATCGTCGCGCGAACGTTCTCGAAGGCGTACGGGCTAGCCTCGCTGCGAGTCGGTTACGGCATCATGCATCCCGATCTTGTCGATGCCATTGCCCGAATCCGCCCGACGTTCAGCGTCAATGCACTCGCGCAGCGCGCGGCATTGGTGGCGCTCGCCGATCGTGCGTTCCTGCAACGCACGCAGAGCCTGAACCGTGCGGGCGTTACGCAAATCACCCAGGCGCTGGAGCGTCAGGGCATTCCATTCATTCCGACGCATGCGAATTTCGTCACAATTGGCCTGAACGACGCAAAGACAGCGGCACAGCAGTTGCTGCAGGCCGGCATCGTGGTCCGGCCGCTCGGCGCCTACGAACTGGACGATTTTGTCCGCGTGACCGTCGGTACAGAAGAAGAAAATGACATGTTTCTGCGCACGTTGCTCGCGTCGCTTGGGAGCCGCTGAAAGCGTAATAGAATCGGTGTCGCTCAATCGGAATCGAAAGGTAGTACACATGGCTCAAAAACCGGGTGCGCCGTTTCAGCAGATCAAGTCAATCGTGCGCGACAAGGTTCGCGCAGGCGAATGGGGCGTTGGCGAGCGCATCCCCTCGGAGATCGATCTGGCGACGGCGTTTGGGGTAGCGCGCATGACGGTCAATCGCGCATTACGCGAATTGACCGCCGAGGGTGAACTCGAACGCGTCGCCGGCGTCGGCACGTTTGTCGCTGAAGGCAAACCGCAGTCGAACCTGCTGATGATCGCCCATATTCGTGATGAGATTCGCTCACGAGGGCACGACTACGCCTGCAAGGTCATCACGCTGGCTCGCGAAGCCGCGTCGGTCGAGGTCGCCGCAGCATTCGGCTTGCCGATGAATACGCCCGTGTTTCATCTGACATGCGTACATCTGGAAAATGGGCGGCCCATTCAGTTCGAAGATCGGTATGTGAACCCCGCTGCTGCACCCAATTTTCTCACGCAGGATTTCACAGCCGAGCCGCCGTCGCAGTATCTCTACAACAACGTGTCACACTACGAACTGGAAATCGAGCATATCGTGGACGCCTGTCTACCGACGCCGGAACAGGCAGCGCTGCTCGAGATGCGAACAGACGAGCCTTGTCTGATGCTGACGCGCCGCACCTGGACCGACGGCACTCCGGTGACA
This sequence comes from Paraburkholderia domus, assembly GCF_905220705.1. GTDB lineage: Bacteria > Pseudomonadota > Gammaproteobacteria > Burkholderiales > Burkholderiaceae > Paraburkholderia > Paraburkholderia domus. The sequence continues at coordinate 5,555 of NZ_CAJNAT010000043.1, read as the reverse complement.
CTCGCCCACTTCGTTCATGCGGGCAACCGGTATCGGCTCGGTTCGCGCTTCAAACCGAACTCGATGCGCGGCCAAGGGTTGGCCACGAGTCGCTGAGGCGTTGCTCGCGAGTTTTGGGCCGATCCGTCAGCACTTCGCGCTCAAGCGACATTTGCTGCGTGCACCACCCTATCGAAAACAGCTTGCCGCACGCTTTGCCGCGCGGCAAGCTGCACTGCGCTCACCCAGGATCCGTCCGCTTTCTGAGTACGGGTGCGTTCTATCCGGCTTTGCATAGCGAACGCTTTAACGTGACAGCACCTTTAAATGCTCTACTAATGCTCATTAGTATCATTTCCGTGACGTTGGATCAGTGCGTCAAGCAAAGAAAGCAATCGCCTGGCCGTTTAACCTCGGCATATCGATAACGGGGCCCAGGCAGCGTCCGTCGACGAAGTCGAACGCAACGACGGTATCCCGAGCGACGCAAAACAAATATCCCTCAGGGTCGAAGCGCAGACCCCGAGGACGATGAAAGCTCATATTCCGATCCACCCGGAACACGCGGACAAGGCTGCCGGTTGAACTGTCGTACTCGCGGACGGTACATACCGCGCCCGGCTTGCCGAACGGGAACTCGCTGGACACAAGCACATTTCCGTTCGGCCCAATCGTGAGATCCAGTGGACTCACAGCGTCGTCCGTAATGAATCGGGAAGCATGCAGTCCACCGTCCGGGTCGAACACGACGATGTTGTTCTCACCCTCACCGTCTGGACCAATGCCGGAAGCAAGGAAAAGCTTGCCATCCGTGCCGAAGGCGAATCCGCGAGGATACGGAACCACACCGACTGGCAGTAAGGATTGTGCGGCTCCGTCGAGAGATGGAGGGAACGCAGCAATCGTCCGAGCGCTACGCAATCCAACGTAGTAGCGCTCATCGGGCCCAAGGTTGGCGCCTCCGGCATTCAGTCCTGGAACGGAACCCGTGTCGCGTACCACCATCCCTTTGGTGTCGAGCGCAAGGATGCGGTCGTTTCCGCTATTGACATAAAGATGCTGCAGATCCGGACTGACGCTCATGCCGCGAGGATCGACGATGCGAGGGTCGTCGCTGAACGAACCCATGAAAGTACCGTCGAGGCGGAATGACAGGAGCGCCCCGTATCCATCGCCGTTCGAACCAGAGGCGCTGGTAACCAGAATGCTCATACCGAGTCCTGTGAGATAAATTAGAACCCTTCACCCTGCCGCGCCGTAGTGGCCAACGCAACGACCGGCGCTATGTTAGCGCGGGGCGCTGCGTCGTTCAGGCCGTGCTCGTGTGAAGGGAGTCAAGCACCGGAATCCGCTCTTCCGGTTCCGGATGGTGGGGTGCAGAATTACGCGGCCTGCGTTTCAGCATGGAACGGATAGTCGGTGTAACCGCGTGCGTCGCCGCCATAAAAAGTACTACGGTCGTACCGGTTGAGTGGCAGATTCAAGCGCAGGCGCTCGGGCAGATCGGGGTTGGCGATGAAATGGCGTCCAAACGCTACGATGTCCGCGTGGCCCGCTTCGATGATCGCGTCCGCAGTCTCTTTCGTGAAACCGCCTGCAGCGATTAGCGTGCCGGTGAACTTCGGGCGCAGATGGCGCGCCGCGACCGGATCGTGAACTTCGCCGATCGTTTCCGTGCCCTTGATGCGTGGCTCGACCACGTGAAGATAGCCGATGCCACGCTTGTCCAGCTGCTCCGTCACGTAACCGAAGGTGGTTTCAGGATCGCTGTCATGCATCGAGCCATAGGTGCCGCTCGGTGCAATGCGCACGCCGACCCGATCCGCTCCCCACACCGAAATCAGAGCATCCGTTACTTCGAGGAGAAAGCGGGCACGATTTTCAATCGGCCCACCGTACTCGTCGGTGCGAGCATTCGAACCGTCCTGGAGAAACTGGTCCGGCAAGTAGCCATTTGCGCCGTGCAGCTCCACACCGTCGAAGCCCGCACGCAGTGCCCGCTCGGCGCCCCTGCGGAAGTCCTCGATAATGGCGGGGATTTCGCGCAGTTCAAGCGCACGAGGCATAGTGAATTCGACTTCGCCGTTCACCGAATACGCATGGCCTTCGGCTTTCAGCGCAGACGGCGCGACGGGCGCCGCGCCACCCGGCTGAAGATCGGGGTGAGACTGACGGCCGACATGCCACAACTGGAGAAAGATGCGAGCGCCTTTGGCGTGCACGGCATCCGTGATCCGGCGCCACCCTGCAATCTGATCGTCGGCGTAGATTCCCGGGGCCATTGCATAGCCGTAGCCCTGTACCGAAATGGGGGTTGCCTCCGTGACGATAAGACCACCTTCGGTTGCGCGCTGCGTGTAGTAGTCGACCATCAGATCGCCCGGCACGTCGCCGGGTTCCGAACGCATGCGTGTCAATGGCGCCATCGCGACGCGATGGGAAAGCGTGTAAGGACCGACTTTGACGGCTGAAAACAGCTTGCTCATGGAGTGACTCCTTGCGGATCAGTTAGTACCGGCTTGCGGTACGAGCGCGGTAACAGATTCGGTGGCTCTTGCAACTGCGGGGCGAGCCACAACGGCGATTTACTGTCAGACAAGCGCCTGGTAGCGGCTCGCCAAACACAGAGACATCGTCGTTGAATTGAACTGCCCAGGGTAGGCAGCGTCACTGCATAACAGTCATTCCCTTGGGGCATATCGGGCGGACTTCGTCCCGGCCGGTGAACGGCTTACGGCGCAAGAGAAGTCGCTGAGGATAAGAACGCGTTACCGTTTGCCTGTGCGGAATAAGTGTTATGCCGGCGCTACCGAAAACAGCGTGGCGCGGTGGTGTATCGTCCGGCAACCAGGTTTCGTCGCGCGTGTTTGACGGTGCGACGAACGAGCCCCAACTATCCGTTCCAGGAGGGACGATCGTGGACCGACTGACAGCGATGGAAACGTTTGTGTGCGTGGTGGAGTCCGGCTCTTTTTCGGCGGCAGCGCGGCTGTTGAACGTTGGGCAGCCCGCCGTATCCAAGTCCATCGCGCAACTCGAAGAGCGGCTCGCAGTTCGACTGCTACTCCGTTCGACGCGCGGGCTGACGCCGACCGAAGCGGGCCACGCATTTTACGAGCGCGCAAAGCGGGCGATCGAAGAGGCCGACGAGGCGGAGTTTGCGGCAAGAGGATCGGCTGGCGCCCTCTCGGGCCGTCTCAGGGTTTCAGCAGCGGTGACCTTTGCGCGGATTCACATCCTCCCGCGGCTCCAGACATTTCTTGATCGACACCCTGAACTCAACATCGACATTGTGCTCGACGATGAAAACATTGATCTGCTGGAACGCGGCATCGACGTAGCACTCAGGATGGGGGTACTCGGCGACTCGAACATGACTGCACGCAAGGTCACCCACGGTCGGCGTTGCGTCGTCGGCACGCCAGCCTGGTTCGCAAAAGCCGGCGAACCGCGGGTACCTGCGGATCTGCTATCGCATCAGGCGATCGTGTATGAGCAGGGCGGCGGCGGAAGCGTGTGGTCGTTCAAGCAAGGCAATTCGGAAACGGCAATTGTCGTCGCCGGGCGCATCCGCGTGAACGCGGCGGAAGGCGTGCGCGCGGCCGTGCTCGCCGACATGGGCGTCGCGATCGCTTCGGAATGGATGTTCACGCCGGAACTCGCGAGTGGTGCCGTGAAACGCGTGCTGCCCGACTGGGAATTGCCGGGTATCGACCTGTGGGCAGTTTTCCCCAGTGGGCGCATGGTCAGTGCAAAGGCACGCGCTTTCGTCGCCTGGATTGAGGAGCTATTCGGCCCTCAAATTGAAGCCTTGCCGATAGAGGCGCCGCCATCGACAAACAACGATTGACCCGTAATGAAAGCAGCATCTTCGGACAGCAGGAACGTGATGGCTGCAGCAATCTCGCCTGGTTTGCCGAAGCGTTTCATTGGGACGGCGGCGAGATAGCGCTGCTCCCCTTCGCTTCCTGGCGCGTTGTTGGCTCTAAACAGTTCGGTTTCCGTGGGGCCCGGCGCTACGGAATTGACCGTGATGCCGGTGGTCGCCAACTCAAGCGCCCAGGAGCGCGAAAAACTCACCAGCGCGGACTTGGCGGCAGCATAAGCCGTACGTTCCACGATGCCGAGGACAGTAAGGCTCGTTATGTTGACGATTCGCCCCCAGCCTTGGGCGCTCATATTGGGTAGGAGTGCTTGCGCCGCCTGTATAGCTGGATGCAGATTGAGCGACATGACGGAGTCAAGCGTATCCAGATCGATGGCGCCCAGCCTCTGCGGTTTGACCAGCCCAACGTTATTGACCAGGCCGTCGAACTTGTATTCCGCCACAAGCTTATCGAGCGTAGCCTGCGTTTTCACGCGATCGGATAGGTCGACAGACACGAGCGTCCCTGGGAAGCCAGGGTCGTCTGCCTGACGTGCCAGTCCCACAACCCGGTGCCCGTCTGCGTTCAGCCGCTCTGCGACGGCTCTGCCGATGCCTTTGCTGGCACCGGTGACGAGAAAAGTACGTGATTTCATATTGCCTCGATGTAGATGGTCCAACGTGCCTGTCCAACCGTTCACGACCGGGAACGAAGCAGGACCGGATCAAGACGCCGAAGCGATCTTCTTGCGGAGAGCGGGCAACATATCCTGAGGCTCAGGGCGGTGCGTATAGTCCGGGTTGACCTCCGAGTACAGGATCGTTCCGTCTTGCCCGACCACGTAGCGCGCCGGCATCGGCAACGTCCAACTGTCGTCCCCGTTGAACGCCGGCAGATCGTTTTTTAGACTCTTGTACAGATCCACGAGATAGTCGGGCAAAGCAAAGCGGATGCCGAATGCGGCGGCCACATCATTGTGCGTGTCGCTCAGGATCGGAAAGTTCAGCTTGTTGGTGCGAACCGATTTGCGGCTGTTCACGGCATTCTGCGGGGAGATCGCAATCAGACTTGCACCTTCGGCCTTGAACGACGGCAGCGCTTCTTCAAGGGCCGTCAGTTCAAGATTGCAATACGGGCACCACACGCCACGGTAGAAGCTGATCACGAGCGCCCCCTGTTTCAGCAGGTCGACAGACGACACGGGTTTGCCCTCCGGATCATTGAGGGTAAATTCTGGCGCTACGTCGCCTGCTTTGAGAGCGCGTGCGGCCTGACCGGACGCCACGAGTTCGGCCGTCGCACGTTCCATGATCGGATGGATTTCCTGCGGTGCAAAGTACGGGGCTTTTCCGCCTTTGAAATCGGCCTTGAATGCGTCGAGCCTGGCTTGAAGTGACATGACAATCTCCTTCCTGATGATGTTTAACGCACATTGCGTGGAAGGGATAGTCCGCCAATGCAAACCGACGGAGAAGACAGTAAGACTGCATAACTGTCATTCCTGCTGGGCATGGGAGGCGATGGATGTCTTGTTCTTGAGGAAAAATCAGTCTGCCGAACTATTGCATGTCCGATACTTTAATGTGACAACACCAAGGGGCCTCTCGAGAAACATCGCATGGAAGTACGGGTGGTTTTCAGGCCGTTTTCGTGTCGGGAATGATCTGGAAACCAAGCGCGGACGCGCGGCGTCTGAGCGCCGCGATGCTG
>NZ_CAJNAT010000042.1 GCF_905220705.1 Paraburkholderia domus | reverse complement strand
GTTCAACCATTTGTGCCCGGAATTCCGCCGGGTACGGGGTACGATGCTTGCCCATTTCGGCACCTCCTTCTTCAAAAGGATAGGCGTCCGTTTTCGCGGGTCAACTTCAGTATTGCGCCGTCGGTGAAACTCACCTATGCGTTCTACTATCTGGCGCTGCTGGCGTTTCTCGCGATGATGACGTTTGGCATCCACGACATGCTTGGGCCGGTGCGTGGCGGTATGCGCTGATTTGTGTTTTGGCTTTGTCCGGCGGTTCATCGACCGGAGCTGCCACTCGGGCGGGCTGGGTTCTACGTCAGCAATGCGGCCGATTGCCGACGATGGCGGCATCGAGCAGCCCGATGGCAGCTTCCTGCATCAGCGAACGCACACTCCCGACCCTGAAGAGACCATGGCGGTTCTCCAAAACAGCCATTCGCGAGGGTAATGCTGGAGAGACCCGAGCATACCTTTTAAGTACGGCGGCGTAGCTTGCGCTGCTGTAGCGACACCATCCGTTCGATAATTTCTTCCGGCAGTTTGCGTTCCCGAGCGATCGCTACGCTGTCGCGACCTACCGAATCTGGAATCGACGGGTCCGCTCCGGCGTCGATCAATAGGGCCAACGTAGCAAGCCGCTGGAGCCTCGCCGCATAGAAAATGGGTGTCTCGCCATGCGCCCTGAGATTCAGTTCCGGTTTGGACTTCAACAGCGCACGACATACATCGTCGTCGTCGCGCCACACGGCCGCCCAAAGCGAATAGCTGGCGTTGGCGCCACGCTGCAAAAGAAACTCGACCAAAGGAAAGTTTTCTCCACGGGCGACCGCATACCATAGCGGCGTAGCTCGAAAATCCCCTTCGTCCTCACCCATTGGCACGGCCCGTTCGAGGTCCGCACCTGCTTCGAGCAACGTTGTGATGGTTCTTACGCCGTGCGGCTCGACCAGTTGTGGACTACTGCCAGGCTTGACCGCGCATGCCCGATGCAGGGCGGTGTGCCCCTGCGGGTCGCTCGCCGCGACGAGTTCGGGGGCTGCAACCAATAATGCGGCGACTGTCGGCCAGTCCCACATGCGGGATGCAGAGAATAGCGCTGTTCTGGAAGGTTTACCCATTTACGCCTCCTTGATCGCGACCGCTCTGATTCAAGCAGTGCCAATTGTCACAAAGTTTAGACTATTAGATTGTCGTCAATTCGGGGCAGGCAGTCCAATGACCGCTGATGGCCGATAGCACCAGTTCGATTAACGTGCCGCCGTGAGGATGTTGGAATTCTCAATGGCAGCTTTCCGGCGGTTTGTGCGAACGCGTACTGCTGGCCAGAAGGGTCATTCGTCCGACGTGTCACCCGGACATTCGGATGGCGGCTCCGCCCTATCAAACGGCCATTCGACAGCCGGGGGCCAAGGTTGCTTCAGAGAGCACCACTTCGGTCAGCCGAGCCTGCCGATAATTGGCCGATCTTGAACCGGCCCAGGAAAAATCGAACAGGGGCTGACCTTGAGGGTTGTTCGACGCCTGCCGGCACGCGGCGCAGCATGTTCACAGTCATGGCGACCACGGCGGTCATCCAACAACCCTCAACGAGCCAGGACAGTCGCGCAGGCGTCAAAGAGAGGAGCGCAGTTCAAAGCCAGGTGCCGCCCTGGCGTTCGGTCGGCTCTTGTGCAAGGGCGTCGAAATCGTGAATCCAGTCGATATGATGCAGCAGGCTGTCGCGTGCGCTAAGGCGGGCGTTGCGCGCCTGTGCCTCGGGTCCGTCCGGCAGATGCAACACGTCTGCCGTCGATATCGAGGCGTATTGCACCTTGCGCGTGCGGCCGCGCCGCAACCGCTCGTAGGCCTCCTGCGCCTCGCGCCAGCGACCCGGGCCCGCCTTGGCCAGCTGCGCGGCCAGCACCACGGCATCTTCGATCGACTGATTGGCACCCTGGCCATGGTGCGGCACGAGCGCATGCGCGGCATCGCCGATGAGCGTTACGCGGCCCTTGCTCCAGCGCCCGAGCGGGGGACGATGGAACAGGCCCCAGCGCTGGCTGATCGGCACCGCCGTGATCATCTGCACCACCGCCGGATGCCAGTCCTTGAACAGGCGCAGCTGCTCACCCTCGCTCGCCGGCGTGACCCAGTCGCGTGACGGCCACGGCGAGGGATGGCGCTCGACGAGCAGAAAGTTCTGGTCGCCTTTGTCGCCGATCGGATAGTGAAGCAGATGGCCCTGTGGTCCGACCCAGAACTGAATGGCCTCGGGATCGGGCAGCAGATCCATGCGTCCAGCCGGCACCACGCCACGAAAACCTGAGCAGCCCGAATACAGGGCGTCGTCGTAGCCGAGCATCCAGTGCCGCGTGATCGAGCGTGCCCCGTCCGCGCCGATCACCAGATCGGCGTCGATGTGCCGACCGTTGGCGAAACTCAGACTCACACGATCCGGGTGCTGCACGAGATCGGTCAGCCGATGGCTGAGATTGATGCGCTCGAGGCCGACCGCGTTCGACAGCACGGCCTGCAGGTCCGCGCGGTGTACGCCCCAATAGGATCCCCCGAACTGCTGGCGATAGCTCGGTTCGCCACGATGCTGTCCAATCACTTCGCCGCTGCGCCCGTCCCGATAGATCAGCGCGGGTATTTCAGCGCACACCGCGTCGAAGGCTGCACGCAGTCCCATGCGCTCGTAAAACCGCGTCGCATTCGCCGACAGCGCGACTGCCGCTCCGACCTCGCGAAGTTCGTCGGTCTGCTCGTAGAGCTGCGCGTCGATGCCATGTTCTCGCAGTGCGAGCGCGAGCGTGAGGCCGCCGATGCCGGCACCGATTATTGCGATCTTCAGATCCAGCTGTTCCATGGGGTGTCTCCAATATTCAGACTGTGTGATTGAATCGGCACGGCACGCGAACTGCGCTGAAGTCGGATGCGTGCGCCGTATCTGAATTCTCGGCACTGGTCGTCCATTTCGCAATAAAATGGGGTGAATCTGCATCATCACTGAAATCAATGAGCCCGGGATACCCGCGTCATGAAGCTGAGTGAAGTTGATCTCAATCTGCTGCTGCTTTTCCAACGGTTGATGCAGGAGCGGCGCGTATCGACCGTGGCCGAGCAGATGAACATGAGTCAGCCCGGCGTCAGCAACGCCCTCGCCAAACTGCGTCGACGGCTCGGTGACCCGCTGTTCGTGCGTGGGCCGGGCGGAGTAGTGCCCACGCCGTTTGCGTTGCGCCTGGCAGAGCCGGTTTCTCAGGCGCTAGCGATCCTGCACGCCGCACTCAATCCCGAGACCGGTTTCGATCCGCTGCGTGTCACGCGCACGATAACGATCGGCATGACCGATATCGGCGAGGTCGTCTTTCTGCCCGCGCTTGTCGAACGACTGTCGCGCGAGGCGCCGGGCATCGCGCTCAATACCGTTCGCGACACGAGCGTCAATCTGAGCAACGAGATGGCCGAGGGCCGGGTCGATCTCGCCATCGGCCTGCTGCCGCAGCTCAAGGGCGGTTTCTATCAGCGCCGCCTGTTCGATCAGCGGTATGTCTGCCTGTTCAGGCGCGGCCATGCGCTCGAAGATGCGCCACTCACGCTCGCTGCCTGGCGTGAAACCGAGCATCTGGTAGTGGTGTCCGCCGGCACCGGACACGGTCAGGTGGACGATTGGCTAAAACGGCGAGGCGTGCAGCGCCGGGTGCGATTGACGGTGCCGCACTTCATGAGCGTCGGCTACATCCTGCAACGCACCGATCTGATTGCCACGGTGCCGGAGCGACTGGCCTTGCAACTGGCAGCGCCGTTCTCACTGAGCCTTCGCACATTGCCCTCGACGTTGCCCGCCGCGCCGATTCATTTGCTCTGGCACGAGCGAGTCCAGCAGGACGAAGGCAATCGCTGGCTGCGCGGGGTGGTGATCGACCTGTTCGCGGACTCGGCAATGCAAACGCGCAGAACGAAGTCCGTGCAAAAAAGATCGTAGTTCGAAACAAGACATCGGGTCGAGCGGCCTGATCGAGGCGGGCGAGCGAGCATATGACTGGATCTGGCGCCATAAACTGCCGCTCACAGGCGTCGTCGGTCGGACATTCCGGGGTCGGCTCCGCCCCGCAAGCGGCCGTTGACGGCGCGCCGACACGACCGTCAGTTGTGGGTCGGAAGTGTGAGTTCACCGATGCAGGAAGCTGCCGTCCGCCTGCTCGACGCTGTCACCGTCAGTAGCCCTCCGCATTGCGGACGTAGAATCCAGCCCATCCCGATGACGGCTCAGGCCGACGAGCGGGTAGCGGCAGTTGTGCGCGCAACGACTCGAGTTCGGCCATTGCCGACGTTCACGCAGCGACGTCTGTGAGGCAGCTTCAGGGCACCTTCCTGCCGTTTGCACATCGATGGCAGCGAATGTCAGGTCCCGGTGTCAGCCAACGTGTGGTTTCCACCCTGTGTGGACCATCGAGTTTCCACATAGCTGTTCCTCACTGGCTTTTACTGATCTGACCGGTACCGGACAGAGTTACCGCAGTGTTGGTGGAATGCTTCATTCTCAACCTGTGTCCACCAGTGACCGTCAGGTCACTCTCGCGAGGCAGGTCACGGCAAACCGCCGTATATAGGTCCATCGCATTCACCAGGCGCGCGATCGGGGGTAGACATGTCAGCGCATCCAGGTTCTTTCCGTTGGTTCGTCGGCACGCCCGATGCACGCCGCGCAGTTTTGACAGACGAAATGATGGAACAGGCGCAGCAACGTTCCATCATGGAACTTTCCGGGTGTGCTTCGCAACCGGTCAAGCATTTTGACGCGTTGCGACTCAAGGACGAAATCCTTGCGATGGTGGCGCATGAGCTTCGCGGGCCTTTGACGCCGATGCAGTTCGCGGCGGACTTGGCAGCGGCGCGACGCAAGCAGACTTTAACGGTCCAGATTGCTGACAGGACGTTGCGCGTTGACTGTGATCCTGTTCGCCTCGCACAGGCCGTGAACAATCTGCTGCACAACGCGCTGAAATATACGCCGGAAAACCGTTGTATCACGGTGAAAGTGCTGGCGGAGCGCAACGTTCTTGTCTTGTCCGTGAGGGACGATGGTATGGGCATGTCGGATTCGCTCATGCCGCATATCTTCGAACTTTTCGCTCAAGCCCGCAGAACGATAGGGGCAAGTGCCGGTGGGTTGGGGGTCGGTCTTGCCGTCGTGAAAGCCGTTGCCGAGTCGCATGGCGGGACTGTGTCGGCGTTCAGTGCTGGCCCCGGTGCTGGCAGCGAATTCACACTTCGACTACCCATCGTGGTGGAGGCGTGCGTAACGGAGCGGCTAGAGTGATGGCGCGCGCTCCAGTTACGCGCGATCAACATCATCCATGAAACGAATAAAGAACGTGGTGCGACGATCCTGATTCCGAGTTAGATGGTCGACAGCCTGAATCCACCGCTCGCGCTGGCGATTGCAGTTCATGATTTAACGGGCGCTGCGCCGCCCCAGTTCAAGATATCTGGGGAATGCGGTACTTCGAACACTGCGTCGATCGAAACGGGATGACGCCAATGGTCCAGATAAATTTCAGAAAGGGCGGCTTAAGTAGACGCTACCGTACAGACGGCCAAAACTCGATCGGTTCATGCTGATCTCAAGAACAGGAGGCGGCCATGTACATCGAACTTTCCCCCGAGGCTGTCCAGACTCTCAAATCGCTTGATCGGATTCCAGATTCCGTGGCAGAGACGCCGCGCTCGATAGCGGAAGAACTATTAAGCTTCGGACTTGCCTACGAATCGCGTGCCTGTGGCGTCATCAACATGACGGCGGCGGGCCGGGTGTGGTTGAACCAGCGCGTCGCATAGCTCGCTGCAACTGGCTGAGCTTTGTTTTCGCCTGTTGGCCGCAGCGGGCGCCTTTCGATTTCTCGTCTTTGCGTCCGGCAGCGGACCGACTACCGCTAGCCTGGCGACTATGTCAACGTCAACTATGGCGACATGACGTTGGGTTGCGAACACCTACGTCGAATCGGTCGGCACCTTGCATATCCGTTCGCGGCACAGGGAGACTTAAAATGTCATTAGGATTACTTCTTCTTATCGTTTTGATTCTGCTGCTCGTCGGCGCTATTCCGTCATGGCGATACAGCAATGGATGGGGCTACGGTCCGAGTGGCGTCCTCGGCGTTGTGCTGGTCGTGGTGATTGTTATGCTCTTAATGGGACGATTGTGATACATCTGTCCCGATCGGCTCGCGTACCTCGACCGCAAGTGCTGCGCTGGGCTGGTTTGCCGGTGAAACGGCTCAGAAGCCGGTCGCTCTCGCTTTCGCGCCTGACAGCAGGTCCAGATATACCGCCGGGCCTGTGCCGCCTATAATTTCATGATGGGGTGGGGGCTGCTGCGCGCCACCGCGCAGGGTAATTCAATAAACCGTTCCGAACGGTAGTGCAACTGCGCCTGCGTCCATCTTGTTAGTCGCAATCTTACGAATGCGACGCCACTTCTCTCGGGATTTCGGGGAGTGTCTCATGTCGAGTATCGATCAACCCCACGACAACCATCTGCTTGCGGTGTTGCCTGAAGCGGAGTGGGCCCGCATCGGACCGCATGTGGTGCAAGTGGATATGCCGCTGGGGCAGGTCGTCTATGAATCCGGTGACCGCTTCGACCATGTCTATTTCCCGTCCACCGCAATCGTTTCGCTGCTGTACGTGATGGAAGACGGCGCGTCCGGCGAGATTGCGATTGTCGGCAATGAGGGGGTGGTCGGCATTGCCCTCTTCATGGGCGGCGACACCACGCCAAGCCGGGCGGTCGTGCAGAGCGCGGGGAGGGCAGCCCAACCTCGTTCAAAGCGGTTGTCGTTGCTCATACCATCTGCTGAACTAAAGATCATTGCCTGATACCGTACAGACACATGCCTGTCGCGTGAGAGAGAGTCGTGCCCAGAAAGATAGATGCGGGCGAACCTGGGTGTCGCCATCATGAGTCTCGATTACCAAAGGATATCGCGATGAACATCAATCCTCTCGCCGGAAAGCCGGCACCTTCTGCGATGCTGGTCAACATCCCCCGGCTGGTCACGTCGTATTACACCGAAAGGCCCGACCCCGCGATACCGGCGCAGCGGATCGCGTTCGGCAGCTCCGGGCATCGCGGCTCGGCTTTCGCGCGCAGCTTCAATGAGTGGCATGTGCTCGCCATCACGCAGGCGATCTGTCGTTATCGGCAGCAGCAGGGTATCGACGGCCCGCTCTTTATCGGCGTCGACACGCATGCACTGTCTGAACCCGCTTACGCCAGTGCGCTCGAGGTGCTGGCCGCCAATGGCGTTGAACTCATGATTGCGCAAAACGGCGAGTACACGCCCACGCCGGCGGTGTCGCACGCAATCGTCGCGTACAACCGCGGTCGCACTACTGGACTGGCGGACGGTATCGTCGTGACGCCCTCGCACAATCCACCGGAAAGCGGCGGTTTCAAATACAACCCACCGAGCGGCGGTCCGGCCGACGAGATCGTGACCGGCTGGATCGAAGCGGCAGCGAACGGATTGCTCGAAAGCAAGCTGGATGGCGTGCTGCGTATGTGTTTATCGAGGGCGCTGCGCGCCACGACGACGCACCGGCATGACTTCCTCAACGCCTACGTTGGCGATCTCGTCAGCGTCATCGATATGGATGTGGTGCGGGGCGCGCCGATCGTCCTGGGCGTCGACCCGCTTGGTGGCGCGGGTGTGCACTACTGGGGGCCGATTGCCGAGCGATATGGCCTGAATCTGAGCGTGGTAAACGACCACGTCGATCCAACTTTCCGCTTCATGAGCGTCGACTGGGATGGGCGGATTCGCATGGATCCATCGTCGCCGTATGCAATGCAAACGCTGATCGACCAGAAGGATCGCTTCGATGTGGCCTTTGCGTGCGACCCCGATCACGATCGTCATGGCATCGTCACGCGGCACGCCGGTTTGCTGCCGCCGAATCACTATCTCACCGTTCTCGTCGATTATCTGTATTCTCATCGTCCCCAATGGCGCGCCCATGCGGCGGTGGGCAAATCCGTTGTCAGCAGCCAGATGATCGATCGCGTGAGCGAGCGGCTCGGTCGTACGGTTTACGAAGTGCCTGTCGGATTCAAGTGGTTTGTCGACGGCTTGCTCGACGGCTCGCTCGGCTTCGGCGGGGAGGAGAGCGCGGGTGCCAGTTGTCTGCGGCTCGACGGCACGGCGTGGACGACCGACAAGGATGGCATCGTGCCGGCGTTGCTGTCGGCCGAGATCACGACACGCATCGGCCGCGATCCCGCTGAAATCTACCGGGATCTGACCCAGAGGATGGGCGAGCCGGTTGAGCGTCGCGTACAAGCCGTAGCAACGGCGCCGCAGCGCGCGATGCTGGGGCGGCTCTCGCCGGCGCAGTTTCCCCACACCGAACTGGCCGGCGAACAGATCGAGCAGGTGCTCGACCGTGCGCCAGGCAATCACGCCGCCATCGGCGGCATCAAGGTGATCACGAAGAGCGGTTGGTTTGCGGCACGTCCGTCAGGAACCGAAGATATCTACAAGATCTATGCGGAGAGCTTCAAGGGTGAAGATCACCTGACGCGTATCGTTGAGGAAGCCCAGGCGATGGTGGATGGCACGCTTGAGGAATACACGCTTGCCTATGATTGCGCTCAGCCGTAGAGACCGGCCGCCGTTAACCTGGCTGCGCCCGGTCTCATACCGCGCAAACGCGATGAACGCGGCACGCCTAGTAATGGTCGTGAGCCTCGTGATAATCGCCACCGCCGTGGTGGTCGCCGCCGCCGACCGGGACGAGAATGCACGCACTCAGGCCGGCAATCAGCGACAGCGCGATCAGCATCCATACACGTGTTTGGTTCTTCATCTCCATCCCCCTTTTAGTGCAATTTTTTCTTGAACATCCATAACGCCGATAGCGGGCGCAGCTTACTTGGCGTCCTCGGCGGTATTGTGGATGGCCTGGCCGCCTTTTGATACGTCCTCGCCCGCGCCCGCAATAGTGTTGCAGCCCGCGAGCAGAGCGGTACCAGCGATCATAAACAGAACGATGAGTCGCATCATGGTGTCCTCCGAACGGTTCCTGTTGCCGGCCGCGGTTGCGCGCCGGATACTTTTCCATCAAAGCTAGAGCGGCAGGAACAAGCTGATTCCAGGGGACTCCTGCGGTGCATAAACAATAGGTGGCGCTCCGTAGGCATAGTCCTGATTGCCATAAGCGTGGCTGTTGCGATGATGATCGTCATGGTGATACGCCTGGCGTGGGGGGGCGGCATGGCCTTGGGCATGCTGCTGATCGCCATGGTGAGCCTCTTCCGCTTGCAGAGGCGTCGTTGTGACGAGGCAGGCGATCGCTAACGTGAGGCCAAGTGCGCTCAAAAGCCGTGCCCTCATCGCGCCCTTGTCAGGCGCGCGGGTGATTGAAGTTTTCATGGTGTATTCCTTGGTTCGGACCGGGACCCGCGCAGTAGTGCGCGGCGCCGGCTGCGTGGCGCGGCCCCGGGGTCATCCCTTCTTCGCCGCGTGATGGGTGTTGCTGCGGAAAATCAGATCGGCATTGTGCTTCTGCGTATCCGACATGCTGTTGTAAAGCGGCTCGAAGGCCGACGTGAGCTTCTTGACGCCGTCCGCGTGAGCATCGATAACCTGACCGTAGGTTCGGAGATCGTCGATCGCGCTCATGTTGTTGGCGTTAGCCATACGGGACTGCCTGAGCGAATCCATCGTGCTGGCGTTGTCGCGCATGACCTGCGCAACGGGTTGCCAGAGGGATTCCTGGTCAGCCGTGATCTGAAGCCTCGCATGAAGGTTGTTGATGCGGGTATCGACCGGGGCATGGGTTGCCACGGTCATGACATGTGCGCTTGCCGGAGTCTGCCCTGGCGTGGCGGCGCTTGTCGGCGTGGCGAGCGTCGCGATGGCTAGAAGCAGCGCTGCCGCGAGCACAGGCATGGGACGGCGTTGGAAAGGGGTGGTCGTGCGCTTCATGGTTTCTCTCCCAGGTAATTCGGTCAGGGATCGAATTGCCTGCAAAGTACCGATGCTGCGAGCGCACTGCGAACGAATTCGATTGAACAAATGACTTATGCCCCCATTCCCGATCGAGGTCTGTCCGATGGCGGACGTTTGCGTGCAAGGTAGCGGAACGCCGCTCGCGGCGTTCGTCAGGAATGTTACGCTTGAGCGGCGGGGAGACTACGTCACTCCTTTCCTCCGCCGTTGATCCCGCTTCCGCTGCGCCATACCTGCTTGCCCGGCTCGGAGAGCTTGCCGCAACAATGCGCGGCATCGGCCTGCGCCCCTTCAACCGCCGTCTCGCCGCCTGCCTGTTCCTGTGCGCTCGAACTCGTTGAAGAGCTTGAGCAACCGGGCCACGCGTTTGGTACCGTCGGGCAGGAGGGTCTGCTGCGCCTCCAATGCTGTGACGCGTTGCCGCCAGTACGGTAGCGACAGAGGATTGCCCCGCTCGAGCAACGGCAGAACGTATTCAAGGTGGGCCAGATCTTTGGCGAACTCATGCAGTGACATTTCTTTTCCTTTGGGAGGCCGGTCAATGCCTCCGCCACACGGTATGCCAACTCAGGTTCGGCGTCTGCACGTTACCGTACAAGGCGCGAAGTAGCGTCTACGCACCGCAGATAGCCGGCAGTTTGTACGCTGACGTACCGCTTCCGGAGTCGATCGGGCGTAGTGTCAGAGTCACTATCTGTAGAAGTGGAGGCCATGATGCTACGAAGAAAATTTCTATTCACGACACCCGGTTCGATCCTCGCGATCGGGCTTGCGGTGTCAGGTTGCACGACGACGAGTCCGTCCGACACCAGTAGCGCACAGATGGACAAGCGTCACAGCATCGACGCTGGCGTGGACTCGACCTTGGGGCGTCTCTACACCGCCGCAAAGGGATCGCGCGAGCTGGTTGCGAAGGCCCGTGGGGTGCTGGTGTTTCCGTCGGTCATCGATGCCGGCTTTGTCGTAGGCGGCCAGTATGGCGAGGGCTCGCTGCGGGTCGGCGGCCGTACCGTCGGGTACTACAGCACGGCAACGGGTTCGATCGGCTGGCAAGCGGGCGCGCAGTCAAAGGCGATCGTCTTTCTGTTCATGACTGAAGAATCGCTGACGAAATTCCGTAACAGCGAAGGCTGGTCGGCGGGCGGCGATGCGTCGGTGGCCTTGCTGAAAGTCGGTGCGAACGGCAACCTCGACACGAGTACCGCAACCGGTCAGGTGGACGCGTTTGTATTGACCAACACTGGACTCATGGCAGGGGTGACGCTCGATGGCACGAAGGTCAGCCGGCTGAAGACCCTGTAACGCGAGCTGGCCGGGACGCGCATGCGGCGCATGTCGCGTGTGCGCGAGGAGACAGTCATGCATATGCTCACAAGCGCCGGTCCGCTGGTTTCACTGATCGCCGGCATCCTGATTCTTGTGGTGCCACGTCTGTTGAACTACATCGTGGCGATCTATCTGATTGTGATTGGACTGCTGGGACTTTTCGGAAGCCACATTCACTGAACGCGCGTTTTCCACCTGGGAGACGACGCGGCGAACCGGGTGCCGGGAAGCAGAAACGGAGTATCGAACATGCTGCGCAACATAGAGTTTTTGCAAGGGTCCACCGTCAAGGCGAGCGACGGTGACGTCGGGACGGTCACGCAAGTTTACTTTGATGACGAAAAGTGGGGCGTTCGCTATCTGGTGGTTGAAACCGGCGACTGGCTCAGGGACCGGCAGGTGCTGATTTCCCCATATGCCGTTTCTCACTCGGATCCCGGATCAAGCGCGGTGCACGTGAAACTCACGCGGGAGCAGGTGCGCAACAGTCCGAATATCGACGCGCATAAGCCTGTGTCGCGCCAGCATGAGATCCAGTACCTGCGGTACTACGGCTATCCGACGTATTGGGGAGGAGCAAACGTGTGGGGAATGGGTGCCTATCCCGCCTTCGACGGGCCCGCTGCGACGGCAGCTCTGCCATTGGGCGCCTTTCCGGTTGTCGATCCGGACCCGGAGGCCGATGAGCCGCCGGCGGACACCCATCTGCGTAGCACCGAAGCGGTGAAGGGTTACCACATCGAAACGATCGACGGCACCATTGGTCACGTTTCCGGCTTCATTTTCGACGATGAGACCTGGGTCATACGCTACCTGACCGTCGATACGCGCAACTGGTGGCCCGGCGGCAAGGAAGTCCTGTTGGCGACGGAGTGGATCGAGCTGATCGACTGGTTCGGCTCAACCGTTTCCACGACGCTGACGCGCGATGCCATCAAGCACAGCCCGGCGTACGACGATGCGATTCCGGTCAATCGGGACTACGAATCGGCACTGTACGAGTTTTACGGCAGGGAAGGCTATTGGTCGAAGGAGAGGGCGGCTTTACCGAGTGAGCGAATGATCGCACCATGAGTACCGATGCCGGGGGTATCCGGCCTTCACGGGTCACGAGCCTTCACGAAAGGCCGTGACCTGTTGGTCTTGCCCCCGCTAGATGGCGCGCAGATCGGGCAACAGCCGGTCGAATTCGCGTCTCACGACGCCGTAGCATTCGCAGACACGCTTTTCCAGCCCGGGCCTATCCAGTACCTCGATATGACCATAGCTATAGCGGATCAACCCTGCGTCTTGCAGCTTCGTGGCCGCCTCGGTCACGCCGGGGCGGCGCACGCCGAGCATATTGGCGATCAGTTCCTGAGTCATCTTCAACTGGTTGGACGGCAATCTGTCAATGCTCAGGAGCAGCCAGCGGCACAACTGTTGATCGATCGAGTGGTGCCGGTTGCAGACGGCGGTTTGCGCCATCTGGGTGATCAGCGCCTGGGTGTAGCGAAGCAGCAGCCGTTGCACGGGGCCGGCGCGATGAAACTCCTCCTTCAGGACGCGTGCGTCCAGCCGGTAGGCGTGCCCTGCGCTTTGCACGACGGCGCGGCTGGGCGTGGTTTCTCCACCCATAAAGAGCGCGATACCGACGAGTCCTTCGTTACCGACAATCGCTATCTCGGCAGACGCGCCGTCTTCCATGACGTACAGCAGCGAGATGATGGCAGTGATGGGGAAATAGACGTGATCGAGGCGGTCGCCGGATTCGTAGACGACCTCTCCCAGCGGCATATCGACCGGCACGAGATGCGGTTCGATGCGCTTCCACTCTGCCTCCGGTAAGACCGATAGCAGGTGATTTTCTTTGGGATGATGCGATTTTGACATCGCCGCTCCTCGACATTCTGTTGAAAAACGGCGTCGTTTTAGAACGATTACGCTGAAAAATCGGCTGTTGAGGCCAGACTTCAACTGAAGTTCGACGTGAAGCTGGCTGAACGGAGTTGTTGTGCCTCTGCGGCACGGCCTCAAGGTAGTGCGATCTGGTGTCCCTTACCCTATTATAGGGCAGCGCTACCAGACGCTGCACTGAGGTAGCGAAACATCAGTTGGATCGGGCGTCCGCGCGCTTTGTGAAGTACGTGCTCGCCAAGAGCCGGCATGGAGTCCCCGGCCGTATGGATACAGCTAGCGGCGTGCGTCAAAGTCAGCGGTAGAGAGGAGGACGGCAGGCGCAGCGTGAATTTGCCGCAGGTCAGGAGAAACCGGTGACCGTGGTAGCTATTCTGGACGTCAGGAGCATTCTCCCTGACGGATATGACAAGGCCAGGACTTTGGTCGCTTATAGACGTTTCTTGAAACGCGCCTTCGCATCGCCGTAAGACGCCTGTGTCTTCCCGATGACCTGTTCGATGCGGCCCTTCAAGGTGATTGCCCGGTTGCCGATGGCTTTGCCAAAACCGGCGCGTAGCTTACCAGCGTGCTCTCTGACCCACCCCTCTATCTGATCGTTGTTCATCATCTGGCTCCCCGAGCGCTGTGTCTATATGGGTGGGCTCCGGCCAGCTACTTTCCATAATCAACGACTTGGCATAATCGGCCATAGCTGACGTTGGAGCGGACCCGGTTCTACGTCAGCTATGTGGCTTATCGCGACACAGCCCCCCAGGCTAACTACCCTGATAGATATCGCACGACAGGCCCACCACGCACGGTTGACCGTCTCGGGTTTTGCCGTAGCCATTTCGTCCGCCCGGTTGGGCTCCATAGTCCCACGTACTGCCGCCGTCCATCGGCATCGCCCGCTGCGATGGATTGATTGGCTGCTGACTGGATGAGTGGCTAGCGATGTCTGACGGTTGCGTTTCCTGAGAGTGGGCAGAGCCGGCCGCAGTGAGCAGGAATAGCACGATGGTTACGGCCGAGGGTTGCACTTTCATTTCTTCACCTTTTCGTCATCAACGGGTTGCATGGTTCGCGCGCCGTCAGATCTTTGTTAGCTCCCTCCGAAAAAAACGTTGCACTGCGGATCTATCCGGCACGGTCTGGCATTTTTTGCACCGCTTTGTACCCGTGTGTCGGGCGTACCGCCGTATGCTTCCATCCCCGCATTCGGGTCAGAGCTTTGTGTTGCGGCGTTTTCTTGTGGGGCGGATTGAGAGGCTTGCGGTGTGCCCTGCGAATGCGCAACGCCGGCCGCGACAAACAGCACAACAGCGGATGCGACTATCAGTGGCGATTTCATGTTGGTTCCTTTATCTACGTTGAGTTTTCCATTCGTGCGATTCGTTATTCGCGTTTCGCACGAGCCAAGGCTGGTTCAGCTCATCACGACGACTCACCGCTCCGGGTGCACTCGACGAATTCCCGCTCAGCGTTGCTGTCATATTCATTCTTGGTCAGGCGAAATGCCGTCGCCACGCACATGCGTAGCCGGTAGACAGCAATCGTCGGCGAAAGATGTAGGTACTGTGATCGTCCGATTCTGGTGACATGCCGGATACTCGCGTCCCGACGGCGCCTTCCTGAACCGTCCAGGTGCGGGGCGAGCGCATGTCACGTCGCTGATACATTTGTGTATCGAATGCGATCGATCGGAAGCAGGCTGGCTGAAGTCAGTGGGTTGGGTGCCCGCCGGCAGCCGGCAGGCTTCGGTCAAGCGCCGGATCCGTGACCGGCGGGACGCCGAGTTTGATCCCGCTATCCGCCAGCATGACGATGAGTTCCGTACGGCGCCGCAGATTGAAATGCGCAAGCAGATGACTGATGTATTTCCGTACCGTAATGTCCTCGAGCCCCATTCTCAGGGCAATGGCCTTGGACGGAAGTCCGCGCACCAGCCACACCAACGTTTCGAACTCTCTCGGTGTGAGTCCCAGCTCGGATGCATTGCTCGTTTCCGATTTAACGCGCGGCTGTCTATCCTCAGGTCGATTTGCCGGAGCCTTGTCAGTGTCCATATCACGACTGAGGCTGGCGATGCTGGAGGCTGGCAGGAACACGCCCCCGGCAAGCACCGCGCTTATCGCCGCACGAAGCGCTTCAGGCGGCGACGATTTGGGCACGTATCCCATGGCGCGAAGTTGGATGCATCGACTGATGGTTTCCACTCGTTCATCGGCCGATATCACGATCACCGGTAACGACGGTCGCGACTCCTTCAATTCGGCAAGCGCGTTGCTACCGTTGCCATCGGGCAGGTCGAGATCGAGAAAAACGATGTTCAGGAGCTCGCCAAGCGCATGATTTACCCCCTGCGACAATGTGCTCGCGTGCAGCAACTCGATGTTCGGAAAGAGCTCCGTCAGTAGAAGCGCCAATCCGGCCCTGAACAGTTCATGGTCGTCGACGATCAGTACGCGCATTCCATCGTCTCCTGGAACTGTTTTCGAGCCGAGCTGCGATTGCACATCGGAGGGTGGCTAAACCGGTCGTGATCGTCCGATGTATTCAGGTCTGATAGTACACAGTGGCGACTGATATATTTGGCGTCGCCTGCAAAGTGGCGGTTTTCGCCCATCATTAGACGAATCAAGCGTACCAGGCGTAGCAAAAGGACCACCGCGCTCGGGACGCTTGCAGTCACTGATCGTTGGCGAGATCGAGTTTCATCTTCCGCTGAGCGCTCACGTACCGGCTGATCTCCGCCAGCAGGTCTTTGGGGGCAGAGGACTTGCGCAATAGCACGAACGGTTCGGGGAAGTCGCGAAGGACCTGATCGGACAGCAGTTCGCCGGTGATAAATGCGACGGGGATAACGCCCGCCCACGCGAAATGACGCCTGATCTGATCAGCAACCTCCTTGCCGGTGGCTCCGTCGCGCAGACGGATATCGGCGACGATGAGATCGGGAATGCGGCTGTCATCGGCAAGGATGGCTTCGAATCCAGTCATCGATTCGGCGGCGTACACGAGCGCGCCCGCGCTTGAGAAAAGACGCCTCAGGCCTTCGAGGACGGTAGGTTCATCGTCGCACAGGAGCATGAACGTGCCAGTGAGATCGGGCGTGTAGACGTCGCCATTCTGAGCATTTGTCCCGACGCACGGGGTTGATGCCGAAACCGTCGCGTAAAGGGAAAAGCGCGACCCGCGCCCTTCCACGGAGGCGAAACTCATGCTGTGTCCAGGCAGAATATGGATCGCACGCTGCACAATCGACAGCCCCAGTCCCAGCCCTTTCGAGCGGTCGCGCCCCGGATTGTTGATCTGATAGTACTCGGAGAAGATCGCGTCCCGATGGGCGGGCGCGATGCCGATGCCGGTATCCCAGACATCGACGCGCAGCCGTTCATTCAGTTGCACCCAGCCAAGCACAACGCCACCCGATGACGTGTTCTTGATCGCGTTCGATACGAGATTCGACACGGACCGCTTGAAGAGCGATCGGTCGGTCTCGATGGACGGCGGGTACCTTCGCCGCCCCGCGATTCTTAGATCGATGCCACGCAATCGGGCCGTCTCCCGGTATTGCTCGAAGACCTCGGTCAACAGGCCGTGGGTATCGACCGGTACGAGATGGGGAACATACGAGCCCAGCTCACTGTAGTCCTGAATGTCCTTGAACATGTCGAGGATGTCTGACGCGGTCTCCTCGATGACATCGAGCTCGCGATCCACGGCGTATCCGTCCCTGATCCTCGTCCGGGCGCTTCGGATGAAAAGGTTGATCGCGGCGAGAGGCTGCTGGATGTCGTGATACGCCGACGAAAAGAATCGCTCTTTCTCCTTGACGAGCTCTTGCATGCGTCTGTTCTGCTCGTTGACCGCGCGCGACGCCGCTTCGACGCGCGCCTTGGCCGCGCGCAAGGTGCGCCGGTACATGAATTCGCGCCTCGCGGCGCGTTCCAGCGGGATGCTGAGCAGCACACCGACGATAGCCATCAACGGCACCATCGTGGCGTGCGCAGCCACCGACTCCATGCGCAGTTCGACACTCCCGCCGACGGGTTTGAAATAAAGCATGATCAGATAGCTGACGACGCATATCCCGATTAGCCAGGCCGCCGTGATGACCCGAAGCCGAAAGGCCATGAATATCACGAAAAGGCAAAGCATCAGCACCGGATAGACTTCCCGCCAGCCAAGGTCGCCCGGATAGAACTGCAGCATTCTCAGGGTGGTGAACCAGCAACTGATCGTCCAGACACTGAGCAGCCCGACGGCCCAACGCTCATCGAGTGCGCGTGGGGTCCAGAACAGCACGGGAATCGTCATGCCGATTGCTCCGGCGACTCGCAGGAGAATGAGCTCGTTGTGGTGCAGATGGGCGGGATCGAGTACGTTTAACCGGGGGAAGTCGCGGATGGAAAATACGATCCACAACGCGGTGAAGATTGCGATGGCGAGTCTGCGCTGTCCGGAGAACCGTCGCGCGTAGTCCCACCGGAACGCGCGCTCCTGAGCCGCCGAGCTGAACCTGCGCACCCTGAGGCCTGACGATCTCATGACGACGCTCGATCAGGAAATTCGCTGCCTGCGGATGGGGCAGCGTGGAATTCGAACAGGATAGCAGGGCGCGATCCAAAGTTATACCTACAAATGTAGTGGCCTGGATGCGCCTGGCAGAGCAGGAGCGGCTACATCTTTCCGGATTCGATCGATGTTGAACGTTTGAAGGTGTTTGGGTTTTTACGGCGCCTGCCCACATCTGCTTGTGGCGCTCGTCCATGCTTGTGGCTGAGGGCAGGCATTCTACAAATCTGAACGAATGAAGTCGGTCACGTTCTCGATGGTTAGTGCTGCGTCGGCGCCGGCTGTTGGGCAGCGTCTGCTTCTTCGTTTGTCGTGGGTTTGGCTGACGTTTGTTTGCCCGGGCTGGGCTTCGTGGATGCCGGTGTTTCCGTCGTCACTATTTGTGATGCCTCTGCGAGAAGGCGTGCTGCACGGCTCGCGGTGATGCGGCTCTGCGGGATGCCCTTCGCATCGAGCGCGATCACCTGGTATAGCTCACGGTCACACTCAAGCGCCTGCTGATATTGCTCTGCCGTGTCGACAAGCAATTCAAGCATGGTCTGTTGACGTCGTCTTTCGTCGCTCGTGATGGCAGGATTCCTACATATTGAGGACGCGAGTGTGATCAATGTGTTTAGTTGGCTCAACTGCCGGTTGCAGAGGTCGAAGGTGGAAAGCGCGAGCTTTTCGTACTGGATCGCGTCGACAGGCGGGCGTGAAGCGGGTTGGGATTGTTTTGTAGGTTTGCTGCTCATGGTGCGACCTCCCTGATACTTCTTGGATCGCCCGACACTCGCTTGCTTGGGGAAGTGGGTGAGCGGGCACGTGATGGGTTTGGAAGACCGGGTCAGAAACATGCCGGCGAGCCTCGCGGCTCCCCCACCACAGCCCGCCCATTGAAGACAACAGACGTGCAGGGGTAGACGCACCCCCGCCTGGGCGGAGGTGCGGTTTCTGACTTCAGGCTTCCACACCTGACCGCCGGGTGTTTCCCGATGGCTTGATGATTATAAATCAGGCCGGACAGGTAGTGTTCAACTGAGTGGGCTAAAAGATCCGGTTTGACCGATTGGACAAGGCGTGGACTGCCTTCGTTGACCTGTTACGGGACGGAGCCGTTGCTGCGACAGGTGCTTCCTCAGTTTAACGATGAACAGAACGGCGTTCTCATTTTCGTTTTAAATCGTCACTTTCATGATCGGTACTCCATATAAATCTATCAGCGCGAGCGTGATTGACGAGATGGACGCACTAGGTGTCAACATTGATGCACGTCAACCCCGCTGATAGTTTCTGACTTGTCTCGCATCTGGCCTCCTCAAACGAAGCTAGGCTTTCGGGAAGAGATTGTTCAACCCTGAGGGGGGGCATTGGTGGACTTTGACAATCTTCGTTTTATGGTTTTGGGTCCGTCCGTGATCTACGGCTGTGTCGATTGCGTCGGTCTCGGTCGACATAGGTCAGTTATCCGATGGAATACTGCCGGATTAATTCTGTTCTTTGGAACGACTATCTTCTAGCTGATATGCGTAAAGAGCGTTCATTTAAGTGTGGGAGAGTTGCCGCAACGACGATCTTAGCGATCACGCTTGCGGCCGTCACCGTTACAAGAGCACTCGGAGAAGATGCAGGTGTGACGCAGTGCGTCGGCCCGCTTTCTTTGCGACTTGCAGACGCAGCGCTAAACGCGCCACGCGTTGCCAACAGCGATGGCACGCTATACGGCCTGCAACGATGGCGACCAGGTACCAATCAAACGTATTTAGGCGTGGCGTTCCCAGGCTTGTTGTCGTGTGCATATACGGTCAGCGCAATCTTTGGCGCAGCGTGTCATCCGATTGGCGCGCTCGCTTCAGTGAGGCAAGTTGACGCCGCTCTATCTGGTTGGAAAAAAATCTCGAACCTCAACGAACTACAACCGGGAGACGTCATATTCTGGAGGCCAAGGAAAGCCAAAATCTTAGGTGTTTCCTGCCCCAATACTCATTGGCATGTCGGCATTTCTGTGGGTGGAGACCGAACGGTCGACAACGACTGGTGGTCGGGTCAACCACGGCTAAATAGGATCGCTAGACTCTGCTCAGACTTTGCATACGCCCGCCGACCTTTGCGTTAGGTTGTGTAAAAGTTCTATTGATAATCGAGCGTGTCATCGACTTTGGTGATCTTCCAGCCGTCGCCTTGCTTGCGCAGAAACACCAACACGCTGATCTTGTCTTTCGAGCCAAGTGTAACTGGAACAACCGCGACATCGCCGAGCATGATCGCCTGGTGTGTTGCGATGTTGTTAGACCAGTCGTGTTCGTCGTAGTCCTGCACCTTCGTGAAATAGTCGCTGTCGCCTGGCAGCCTGTTGTGGCGGTAGGCGCTCCGAAGTCTGTCGACCGTCACTTTGGTCACGCGGGCATAAATGCCCTTGTCCAGCAACGGGTAGGTATCTTTGGATTCCAACTTGATATACCAGGCGTAAAACGCCTTCGTGCTTGCGTCGGGAGCAGCGCTTTCCGCGAACGCCCCTTGCTGGAAAAGCAATCCGCCAGCCAACAGCAATACCGACACGGCGAGGGTCAATAGCTTCTTCATCTTTCGTCTCAGTTGTATCGATAAATTTTGTATGCCGGTTGCGATTGTCGATACGATGCACCCGGATAGAAGCCTTGCGAGCCTGGGTGCGTTTGCTTGAAATCAGATACCCATATGGAGCCGTCAAAAATCGCCAAGTGTCATGCAGGGTGCCCGTGGGCTGGCTGAATCACAACCACATCGCCTTTCTGCGGCTCTGCGGTCGATTGACGAAAGCCGACGGCCTCAAGAAGCGGGCCGTAGTCTTTGGCGTAGTGTGCGTGGTGCGAGGAGATTCCGCCCCATTCGATTGCTTTGCGCACGTACCTTGCACAGTTACCCGAGGACAGCACTCGACCCCCGGCCGTGGATCAGCCCGTCACAGATCAACGGCCGCTATCAGAGTGATTCGGTCGACCATGCTGTCTCGTAACCTCATTGGGCGACTACACGAAGCTAGAGCCAAGTCGCAATTGCTTCCACGCACCGTTCTACGCCATCTAAGCCCTCAGAGTATGCGCTGACAACACCCACGCCAAAAGTCTCCCACGTCTGCGGTCGCTCGAGCGATTCGACCTCCGAGGCGGCAGGTAACAGGAGGAGACACAGATCGGGGCGACGATCTTCCAGAAAAAGGGAGTCCCGATAAATGTGCGCCGATGCCATCGCGTCCAGCACATTGCTTCTCCCGCTGCGATACTTTGCGTCGAGAATCAGCATCCTATGTGCGCCACCGTTGGACGCCACGAGTACGATGTCAGGACGTCGCTCTCTGGAAACACTCCACGCTTTTCTCGTGCTGCTTATCCCGTCCGAACGAAATGTCGTCTGGAACAACAGCTCGAGTTCGTCACCGTTGGGCAGTCGCGCAGCCAAGGTCACTTCTGGAGACACATCGTTGAATCGCGACTTTCCCGGCTCCAGCCTGACGCCCAACCGCGATTCAAGTGCGTTCGCCAAAGCCACGTAACACCACGTCTCATATACGCCCCATGAAGGGCTGACATGTAGATGTTCTGCTGAAGATTGGCTTTCCACGCCAAGACGGAGTGCCTCGGTACCGGTGCGAAAGGCACGCGAATAGATGGGGCTCGCAGCGATCTGAGTAAGGCCGGCTGCGGTGATCTCGGGCTTGTCGACAGCCCGGAACGGATAGCGGTTCAGCAAACGTCCGACGTTAGCTTCCAGAGAACGAAGAATGGCCAGACGCCGGTTGCATCGCCCGAGCGCATCGGCATCGGAGAGCTCTCCGCGGTCGGACATGACCCATGATTCCAGCGCGATGACGGCCCGTCTGAATCGTTTGAGAAGCGCGCAGATAGCCCGGTTCGCCGCAGTATCGATTGTCTCGACAGGTACATGGGCATTCACCCGGATGGAATCGATACGCTCGTGTTCGGATAGCTGCCCTGTAGCCAACGCAACGATGCGTCTGTCGCGCAGTGCGGCCACGGGCAGCCGCTTTATCTGCACCAATGGCAGGAGTTGCCTTACCGGCTTGAGTTTCACATGAGGCATGCGTGTGATCGATTCCACGCAAGTCAGAAAAGCGCTGCCGTGCCGCTTCACGCGCTCCCAACGAACCAGGCCGTCGAATTTGCCGCTCATCCCGGCGTTGCCGAATCCCAGACATGCGGAAGCCTGCCCCAGAAGGAGCCGCTGATCGAATCGCCGGATGGCGTCGATCATAGACGCGAACTGAGCGGTTTGGAGTTTGCGGTTTGCCGGCACGACTTCGAGATAAAACGAAGTTTCCGTTCCGTTTTGGTCGACAGAAATGACTTCGACGCGCCCGGCAAAGAAACCAGACGTCCAGGCGAAGTGTCCATCGTGCGCTTCCGTCAACGGAACATCGTCCACATACAAGCGTGTTCCGCCGTCGACCTTGAGAAGGTAGGAGGCGTCTTCCCTGAGACCGGAAATCAGCCCTCCCTGCCCGGTCCGGCCCAACTCTTCCTGAGCTAGGCCGATGGCATGGATGACGAGGTGCTGCCGCGGACCCACGTTATCGCCAGAACCGGGTTGAGCCGGCTTCGCTCAGGTCACGCAGCATGTCCTGCACCTTACTGGCGCATCTGGCCAAGCCATACTCCTGGCAGATGGCCTGAGCCTGAGACATTGCTCTCGCTAGGCGGTCGGAATGTTCACCGCGCAACTTCGGTAACACTTTTGCATACACGACATCATCCAAAGCCTTGTTGGATTCGACGCCCAACCCTTGCGTGAATACAAGGTAATTAACGACATCATCGATCGTGCGCAATCCGAAGTGCAGGCGCACAGGTTCGAGCGCCTCCATCAGCTTTCCGAGGACATCTTTGACTTTATTTCGAACCTCTTCGGCTACGAGGTTTGACCACTTAGGGTAGCTCTCGGGGTCGATCTTCCAGAATTCCAGCGTGTATGCGCGGTCAAGGACCTTGTCGGACAGACCATGAGTCGTCTCGTCCATGTTGACAGTACCGATGATGGCAAGATTCGCGGGATATCGAATCTGACTCGGCACGCCAACGACATCTTCATCCATCTGATGGAGGTCGATCACGCCCTGAGTTTCCATGGCGGACAGGATCGGCGCCAGATATTGTTCAGGATGAGACAGATTCATCTCGTCGAGAACCGCGACATACGGACTCGTCGGGTTCTCCGCTGCTCTCAGGAGAAGCTCCAGGAATGGCGTCCCATCATAGATATTCTGTGAGAGCATGTTCATCTGTCCAAGCAGGGGGCCCGTATCGAACCAGCCTGGCTGGACTGGAACCACTTTCACGCTTTCCTGTCCGGCTCGCTGCGGCCCGCACAGGGCCAGCGCGTAGTTGAGCGCGAGCTGAGTTTTACCCGAACCCGACAAGCCGGCCATCACTGCAAAGTGACGCACCGGATGAAACCACAGGCCGCCGTGCAACTGCTCGATGAGACCTCTGTCCCACCTGAAGTTGCCGGCTGCGGCTTCGGCAAGACGCGATTGTAGCGTCGCCCAATCAGGTAGGGTGAGCTTCGCATCCACTTCCTCCTGAATCTCGATCACCGTCTCGGCCACCTTGGGAAGTGTCGGCGGGTCCCATGTGATGAGATCGTTCCATTGTCGGCCCGCATCTGTCAGGGTGTAGCCGTTTGCTGGCTCGTACGAGATGACCTGCAGGCTCATCAGCCAGCTCAGCAACGCTGACGGCGCGAATCCTGTCGTCCAGCCGGGATTCACTCTCTGCAGTATCGCGACGAGCTCGGCTTTGGATTTGGGGCCTGCTGCCAAAGTCCGAATGACGTAGTCGACACCCAGAACCTTCGTCAGAAGCTGGTCAGCCAGTTCTTGAGGGTCCTGAGAATCGAGAACATTGACGCCGCGAGCGGAAAGCTGATACACGGAGCCATTGCGCTTGCAGAGGTCGAACTCTCGCATGACGACGTTGACGACCGTTCGGATGCTGCTGTCCACCAGCGTCGGATTCGACTCGCGAATGAGGTCGCGGAAATCCTCCTCGCTCAGACCATCGCCACTCAGCGCAGGCAGGTATCCCAAGAGCGTCTGGAAGTAGCCCTTGATGGCAGTGAGTCCCTTGCGGCGCAGAAGCGCTGGCATAGGAACGAGGCCGCCTCCGCGAACGGACTCGGACTGCGCAACGACTGCTTCCTTGTCATCGCTGATACGCTCGTAGAGAAACCACGACAGGCACATCTGCTTCACACTGTCCATCGTTCCCGGTTCGGCCGGGCCAACGACGTCTCTGATCATCCTGCGGATAGCCATATGCATGTGAACGGCATGGGCTCGCCCTTTGCCACCCAGTGCGCGGTAAAGCTCCGTGAGCTTCCCTTCGTCTGCCACCGTGGTAAAAAAGTCCGGAAACAGTGCGGACAGCGCCCGGTTGATCTTGAGCAGCGGCCGCTTTCCGCACAACTTGCGAAATCTGACTGCAAGCTCGTCGTGCAATTCGGTAAGCCGCGCCGCTGCCTCGTTCGGGTCGGGTGGAAGAGGCCTGGATGCATTCTCGGAGAACCAGGCCACGAATTCTTCGTCATCGATGGCCGGCCCCACTCTGATGGTACACATGCCTGTTGCCGACACGTTCTCGGAATCGAATAACGTCTTCAGGAAATCTTTGTCCCGGAGCTGGGCAGCGGACGCGCCGCGCGTAGCAATCAAATGGCGTTGCAACCTCGGAAGCCAGGTTTCGACAGCCCACTTCGGCGGCGTCTCATACAGGGACTCAATATCTGCCCGGAAGGCAGTTTCATCGGGCAATTTCCCCGTCACTTTCGGCTCCGCCGCACCAGGTGGATTCTTTACACCAGGATTGTTCTCGAAGAGAGCCAGCTCCGCATCGACGAAGCTCAGGAACTCCGCAACGGTGCCGTCGAATTCACGCAGAACGTCTGTCCCGGCCAAAGAAGAAGAGATGGAGAGTTTTACCGTCACCGGCCCTCCGTCAGCGGTCCGGCTCACGCGCAACAGACGTTTTGCCGGTTCTATACCGTTCGATAACCAGATCGAACACCCGTCGCTTCGCGGCTCCACCTTCAGTTCCGGCCGCTGTGATTGGACACCGGCAATAATCTCGTCGAAGATCATGACTTCCCCTTTCGTTTTGTCTGTACGCTAGTTCCGGCCCATATGAAGGTCGGGCGATCCGGAGCCGGACTTTGCAACTTTGTCGAGATTGTACTTGTCGAAGCGTCATCAACTGTGCGATCTACCAATGAGCAGTGTAGGTAGTCGCAGGTGCCCGATCGCGATTCAACGATACGTTTAATACTCGACGGCCTTCGTAGTTCAGCCATCCCGCGGAGCCGCCAACCGAATGACCGCTGCCCGTCAAAAATCTGTCGGATAACCTACATACACATTTCGGCCTTTGCGGACGGCGGCTAATCAGGAGCGTGCGTCCGTTCCAGGTCGCCTTGCCGACATTCGCGGCCCGGTGTCGGCGAATTTAGCTTTCGTCATTGGCGAGTGAGTCTTCTCGACCCACAAGAGCCCTCCAAGGACCCCGAAAGCGGACTTCCATCATGTGTATTCGGGCGTAGCACCGTACCGATAGCAAACAAAGTTGCCGCTGTGCTAAACCGCGCAATTACACGTCAGACGTCGAGGCTCGTCGTCCCATCACGAAGCCCAATATGGCGATTACGAAACAGAACGCGGCGAAGCGTGCCGTCGATATCACGCCGTGTGTAACGTTCTCTTCTGCTCGCTCCTGTGTAAGTTTGTAGACTTCCCCGCCGTTCGAAGTTAAGCGGACAGGTTGAGCGCCACAAAACTCCACGTGCAAGACAGAGCCGGGCGACAGACCTTCCAGAATCTCCACTGGGAGCGGGCCGTGAGCATGTGCGCCTTGCGCCGCTAACAGAAACGAATTGCCTTCGTTGACCAGGAAAGCTCTCACTCCGCCGAATCCATCACGGACATACAGCGTCCCATCCCGGCTAACCACATGGCATGGCAGGCCAACAGGTTTTTCCTGCCATAAACCGGTCGTGATTGAAAGCGCAGTCACGCCGCCCAATATCCCGAACAGGCACAAAATTATCCCCAGTATTTTCATCGTCGCGATCTTATGTGTGGTTCCGTCTGTCCCAGCCGATGCCGTCGCGCCAAGTTCAGTGCGCGATTCGCGGGCCATTGTCTGCGATTTAGCCTGGGCTGTCGATTGACCGCATATGGACGGTGCCACCCAATTCCACGTTATTAGAGCGGCGACGGATGCCCAAATATCTAATGACAGAAATGGGCGGTCGACCACTTTAGCAACAGGCTACCTGCAGCCACCCCTCCTATCAGAAGCAATGCGCGGTTTCGTGACATCGTCGGCCGAAGCGCTGTCCCCTTGTCTGCAAAAGCGTAGAAGTATTGAAATATTGTCCCAAGCATCGCGAAAGCAGTCGCCAATGCATAAACGACGAGCACGGCACCAATGCTAGACCCAAGCGAGGCACGCATATTCAAGGGTGAATTGTTGCAGGTGAAAACTGGGATGCCTGCGAAAAGCATCACGGTGAGTAATGCTGAGATGACAAATGAGAGTCGATTTTTCAAGCCAAGCCCCTAGACCGAACTTTTTGTGAGCAAAATCTTAGCCCTGATACGCTCGCTCCCGCCGCCGTGTCTGTAGCCTCAATCTCGAATCGTCGAACGGCATTTTGCCGTTTGTGGCAATTGTCAGCGATTTACCCGGCGCGGTCGAGCGTCCGAACATGGCCGATAGCGCCTGTACGATGAAGGTGCCTCCGAGAGGCCATCGGAATTCTCAATGGCAGCTTTCCGGCGGTTTGTACGACCGCGTACGGCTGTCTAGGGGCGTTCGATGGCTGCCATGGTCCACAGGAATGTGAATGGGCCACCGCGCTTCGCTGGCAGGCGTCGAACAACCCTAAACGAAAGGGGGCGGTGTCGCTCGACGCGCGAATGCGGCCGCAGAAAAAAGTGCCTTCCTACGGCCGCAGCTTGTTGTTAGATCTCGGTTTGCTCGGAGATCTCGAGCGCGTCATCAACCTCTATGCCAAGGTACCGAACGGTGCTTTCAAGTTTGCTATGGCCAAGCAGCAGTTGAGCGGCTCTGAGGTTCTTCGTCCGCTTATAAATCAAGGTAGCCTTCGTCCGGCGCATCGTGTGTGTTCCGTAGACTTTCGGATCAAGGCCGATCGCGGCGACCCACTGATGTACCATTCGGGCGTATTGTCGTGTTGAGATGTGCGGCGACCGAGAAAGACGGCTCGGAAAGAGATACGCATCGGACCTTAGCTTGGCCGTCTCGATCCATGCTGCGACCGCAGTACGAGCGGGCTCTGTAACTTCGAACTGCACGGGTCGTTTGGTCTTTCGCTGCATAACCATCGCGCGCGGCAGTATCTGATTGCCGTGAGTTACGTCGTGAACGTGCAGGTTGACGAGATCGCACCCGCGCAGCTTGCTGTCGATCGCAAGATTGAACAAAGCCAAATCGAGGATCGCGTGCGCATTCTGAAGGTGAATTCGGATCGCCCAGACATCTTTCGGCTTCAGCGGCGGTTTCTGACCGATCAACTTGCCTTTATTCCAGGGCTCACGACTTTGATTGCTTCCCATGACAGACTCCCATTGAGTTGATGGGAGCTACATTGTCATCCACTATTTTGTTCGCCACGTCCGTCCAAGCAGTATTGGTATCTGAATCGAACTATCCTGACGGCGGTCGATGTGAGTTCGGTGGCTGTTGCAGTTCGCCTCCATGGCGGAGGATGAACGGCCCGGGTGCGCAAAGCCTGAACGAGTACAGCCGGCCATGAGCGGTCACCTAAGCTGCAACGAGCAGTGACACTCAAGCGTCCGTTTATTCGACTGAAGCTGCCATTGATTTTTAGGTCTGTCGTTGCCGCACAATCCGGCTGGCGACAAAAAACCAAGATGTCCAAATAAGGGCTCACGGTCTTCCGCGTACCAAGTTTCGCTATACCGCTCTTCTGTCATTCACCAGAGACTAACGCGGTTCTTACTGCGTCGAGACCGGATCGCTACCGACATCTTGCTTCCCCGGAGTGCTATCCGGACCGAACTGTGTGCCAACGCACACATCAGCGGCGAAAACCACGGTTAGTATGACAAACCGAGGTTGGATTGGCATTCTCTCCGGGGGAGACGCCATGAAACGGCTTTTGACGCTGCTCCTGCTTCTGGCCATGGTGCAATACGTGCGGGCCGCACCTCCCCCTTGCTCACCACAAGCCGCACGTCAGTGCAATCTCGCCTGGTCTTCGGGATGTCTAGCCCCAAACGACAACGAAGTATGCAGCAATGTCGACCTGAAAATACCACTTGGTGCCATCCAGAAGGTGCCTGGTCAAAATGCCCCCCAACCCGCTGCACCGGATGTGTCCGGCATACTTGAAAAGCTCGGCGAAGATCCGCTTAATGAAACCGCACAAGCTCAAGCTCGGGCAAAGATCGCTGGCTGCAAAGAGGCCAAGAATGTCGAGTCCATGTACACATGCTCGGGGTTCTTCGTACCTCCACAAGTCAGACTGAATTGCCTGAATACCGGCCCATGCCAGCCCTTGGCCTGGAAGGAAGTGCCAAGTGGTAACCGGAATTGGTGGTCCTGGCAGGTTTATTCGGACGTCGGCGATGTCAGGGTGGCCGCTTATTCGCTCCCATGGATCACCACGCCGTCCGTGGCGCATTCGTGCGCGCTGAGGAACACCCGAGGAGGCAAGCTGCAGGAGGCCGCATTTGCTCTGTGTATGGCTCAGCAGATGGGAGGCCAACAAGCGCAGATTGCGCTGCGTTGCTACAAGAGTTGGGCTAATTCGCCGAGTGGCTATTCCGCCTGTCTGTCAGGGGTGAATTTGAGCCAAGCTCAGAAAGTGGAGATCGATTGTGTGGTCAACATGTCCACTATCGATAGCAACTGCGCGCGCGTTTTCAAGATTCCGGCAGCTCAAATCAGCAAATGCGCTTCACTTGGGAAGCAGGATCAGATCAATTGTCTTCTGGCAAATCCAAAATCGTTGTCGATTACCGGGGATTGTGCTCTGCGCGCCGCAGGCGATTCATCTCTGCTCGCTGCGTGCCTGAAAGGAGTTCCGATGCTGAACTCCTCCCCGACATTGCAGAACATCACCACTTGCGTTGCGAAAGTGTCTGGCAACAAAGAGGCTTCCGCGCAGGACCAACAGAAAGCACTACTAGGCTGCGCCGATGCAACGAAGCAGGCAACGGGCCTGATAGATGACTTCAAAAAGACTCAAGCGCTGACCGATTGCTTATCCAGCAGCCAGTCCGACGCCGACCGATTGGCCTGTTTCCAGAAGTCGACCATTGCGCTCCCAGATCAGGTAAAAATGGTCAGCTGCATCTCGGCTGCGGCGAATGCAATTGACCTTGCAGCTTGCGCCGGGATTCGCGACGCGCAGAAGGTAAAGCTTGCAAGTCAATGCATAGAACAGGCAAATGGCGACTATTCCACGGAGGCACTTTGCGTAAGCGTATTGGCGAAACTCCCGGAACGTCAGGCTCGACTGGTATCCTGCGCGGCAACTTCGGACGGGTATGCAACCGCCGCAGCGTGTATGGCAGCGCCATACATGAGCCAGGACATGGCGCGCGCGGTCAAATGCGCGACAGAGTCGGGAGGAAGTCCGGCGGGTACCGCAGTATGCCTAGCCGCGCCCTCTATGAATGCTGAACTCCGGATAGCGGCGGAATGCGCCGTCTCTAGCGGAGGCGTTCCGATTACGTTTGTCGTATGCGCGGGTGGCCGTCTAGTGATGAAAGAATTACAACAATGCATCGCCGGCGGATTCAAATCATCGAATGGATGCTTCGGGGATAACAACGAGATCGTCAAGTCTTTCACTAGCCAGGAGAAACTGCTTCGGGGCGTGTTGAGGACTGTTGGTCTCGAGAATAGTTACGACAACGTTCTGCATGACCTTAAAACGGGAACCTTGGGAAAAAATAACGATGCCCGCAAAGTCTTTGAGGTGGTGAATATTATTTCCATACAGAAGCCGGCGGCGGCAGCTGCTGCATTGGCTACCACAGCATTTGCAAGCGGTCGGACGGTAGCTAAAGGGGTTAAGGACCTGGCCGATCAGGTAGGCGGGGTCCAGAACCAGATTCAGGCTTTGGCCGTCGCAGCGCTTCCCCCGGTGCCCGGAAATATCGGTGGCTTGCGAACTGACATACCGGGGGGTGGATCCGTGGCTGTTGGTCCGACGCACGTGAGCGCGAGCCTGGGTAACAACAGCGTCGACGTGGGACCAACGAGCGGCCAAGTGAAAATAGCAGGAGTGAAGATTCGAGTCAGTCTCTAGTCTCCCCTTGATTCCAGGGGAGAAGCTGGACGCCCGGTCGGCGCGAGGTTATGAATAGCGCCCATGGATATTTTTGTTTCGCGATCCAAAATATTGGGAGAACGCCCGATGCCCGTTGCTAACTTTACGCTTGTGAACAAAAATTTTCCGGGTTCCTCTGATAACCCGCCCCACGTCAAGATCGTGGACCTGGCAACGGGTGGACCGATATTCGA
Organism: Paraburkholderia domus; assembly: GCF_905220705.1. Lineage (GTDB taxonomy): Bacteria > Pseudomonadota > Gammaproteobacteria > Burkholderiales > Burkholderiaceae > Paraburkholderia > Paraburkholderia domus. The sequence goes on along the minus strand of NZ_CAJNAT010000042.1, from coordinate 23,443 downwards.
CGATCCTTTGCCGTTGGATATCCCGATACAAAAGACTGTCGTGGCCAACGATTCTGGCGAAGGCAATGTCAGGATCTGGCGAGACCAGCAGGATCCTTACGATCTAGCCGTTGATGACGATCACGAATACTCCCTGTCCTAATTTTCAACTCTGTCGTAAATGTTCCATCGATCTCAGTGGCGGGCTGAATACGCGTGTCGCGCTTTCAAAACCGTCTCCGTGACGGTCAACTAATCGGCGAAGCGACTCGCTATGAAAGCCGACGTCTCGGGGAGCGTATTGACTGCCCTCAGGGAAATGACCGTTGCTCTTCGAGAGCTGCCACTGAACCCCATGGCAACTTGAGCGACGATAGTGGGTCGACCTGGGCCGCTCGTCATCGGACCGGGTTCGGCCAACAAGCGTCATTCGCCCGTTGCGTCGCTCTGACGTTCAGACGTCGGTTACGCCCCAGTAAACGGCCATTCGATTGGCGAAGACCAATGTTGCTTGATTGACCTAAACGGACTTTCTCACCCTGACGGATCGGCACTCCACGAACGCCCGCGCAACGACGCCCCCGACTTGCCTATTTGCGTGCCTCACGATTTGCGGTCGTTCGGCAAGTTAATGTGTGTGGTGACCATAGGGTATACGGCGCCGCGATTGAGACGTAGCTCGTACGGACGAGAGGCGACTGGCGTAAATGCCTGCCGTGCGCCGAGTGGTTCATAGAGGCGCCGGTCCATCACGGGCACCATACTCAGGACATGGTGGGAAACGCCGTCTGGAGTGCGAGTGACCCTGGTTTCGGCCCCGGCCGTGCAATGCCCGTATCGGAATAGAAGCTGGCGTACCGAATCGTCGATCGAGCAAGCAAATAGCCGGTCACTGGACATGATTATGGTCCGTCGATTGATCTCGTCGAATTCCGCAGGCGTCGCTTCGCGGGCACGTTGCCCTTTGGCTCGTCCGTTGTTGGATAGGACGAGTGCCAGTTCGCTCGACAGAGGCAGCGTTGTCACTGTATCGGGATCGGCTAGACCGCCTCGTGGGTCCGATTCTTCGGGGCGGGCATCGGCGTTGAACTGGGCTACAGGCTGGTCGCCAGTTATGAACTGCTTTCCCGTGGGAGCGCGCAGCAATTCGGCTTGGCAACGTCCGATTATCCGGAGTATGTCGTCGTCGAACGCGAGCGCAAACATATGCTGCATGACATGCCAGTTGCCGACGTCGATTCTGAGCTTCTCGAAAGACAGCGCTTCCTGCACCTCTAGCGGCTTCGGAGGGAGTCCGCCGTGCTTCTCTAGCAAGAGGCCGACCGAACGAACATTCTCCCGGATGGAGTCTTCGACCATATCTTTCGTTGCCGGTACCCGCGCCATGAGCATCGAAGTGAGGCGGTCCATAGACGCACGAGTGCCACGCGTGAATGCTTCGTCCTTCAAGACGCTGTCGAGCGCCGGCGCGATCAGGCCTTCTACCTTCGAGATAAACTTTTCGAGCGCTTCGGGATCCGCACAGCCGTTGAAGTCCAGCTTGTGAAAGTCGCGTATCGCGGCCGTGTCCAGGATGCTTGCGCCGAATGACTTACCGGTGCACTTCTCGATCTGGTAAAGATGCGTTCCCTTCTCAGAGAAGCCCCGGAGATAGAACTGCGGCAGATAATGATGCTTCCGTGGTCTGGGCTTTTTCACGACGTATCGCGCTCCATTTTCGGGATTTGCGTCGAGGTTAGGGAACAGGTAAGGGCGCCGCCACAAGTTTATGCGATTTCTTAACGCTCTAATTATCGGTTTTCGCTTATGATTTCCCGAAAAACTCGGGGGCGAGATGTCGGGGCGTGAGACGAACAAGCACTGGTTGGACTATGTGGCGGCCTGGGTTGCGTTATGCGCGGCTATCGGCTCGCTGTTGGGCGCGGGGGCGTCCTGGTATCAGTTCAAGGCGTCCAGAGATCAACTGCAGTCCATGAAGTTTGATCAGCGCCCCTGGGTTTCGCTGGAAATGGAACCGGAAGGGCCACTTGTCCGTGACGAGAACAACGGATTGGCATACACGTTTAGATATAGCCTAAACAACGTGGGCCGATCGCCGGCTTTCAATGTCATGTTCACGGCTACGATGATGCCGCTAGCCGATCCGAAAGAAACGCCGCCAGCTTCCGGCGGATTTTCTTATCCTGAACCGCTTGAGGCCCTACGGCGTGCCATAGCTCAAACGTGCCAAGAGAACGACGTTGCGCGCGCACAGGGAATGGGCGAGGTAATGTTCCCGAACGCTGCTCAAAATCTACGATGGAAGGCCCACAGTCCGGGGCCCGCCAAAGGGTTAGTTCCTGGATTCGCCGTAGTGGCGTGCGTCGCATATCAGTTCAGCGGCGACCCGGCTGTTCATAAGACTGTGCGGGTATTCGATTTAGAGCCGCGCGAATACGGCAAGATGATTCATCTTGACTCTTCCAATGGCGACCCGCCAGAGTTGGAATTTTCCCCACAGCTGGTCGAAGGTTTTTCGGCCGACTAACGCGGGAACGGCCATGCTAGTGCGGCTCACTTATGAGCAGTCTAGTTGCCGATGCCACCGGCGTTGACGACTCGCACCACCTCGGCAAGCGTGAGGCTGTGCGACTGGCCGCAACGGCCGAACTACTGTCCTCGAGAGGCCGGCTTGGATGACCGGATCACTCTGTTACCGGCCGTTAAACCCATAGTGGCGGCACCGGCAGCAGTGGTCGTCTGCTGTCCTTCGCAAGCTGGCTGCTCCGTCATGCGCCGGTCGTCGCGCCTTTCCGATTTCCGCGGGCTCGACATAAGCCGATGTCTCTGAATACTGCTGCCCACGTTGCAACGAATCAAGTCCGGTTGAAGCTAACAGCCTTCGACGGCCTATGTGCCTTTTCCGCGAATGTGCGGTGGAACACTCGTGGGGTAAATATCATCGTGACGTTCCACATACCCTGAGCGTAGTCTTTCTGTACACAAAAAACCGGCGTCATCATTCGGCGAGAATCCGGGCGACCACGCAGGTGAAAAAGGGAACTGGATGCGCGCTCTCGGGCGAACGCAGCCTGCGCGCACATAGCGCGATACCAAGAGAAAACACGGACGGGGATTCAGGTGGACAATACACTCATTTTCGCGAGGCGCGCCGCCGTTGCGCTGGCCTATGCTGCGCTTGCTGGCTGCATGACGACAACGCTTCAAAGTCAAACCTACAAGTCATATTCGGTGGGCGTGTCGAGGACCGCGACGATAGGCGATGCCTTCATTGTCGATCAGAATGGCACGGTAAGTACCATAAAGCGCTGGGTAGGCGTTCTCAACTCGCTGGATGGCTGGCAGATAAATAATGTGTATTCGCAGGACTGGGTAAAGAAAGAGTTGATCTACGGCGGAAAGTCCGGAAGCACGATCGAGGTCACTTATCGCGAATTTCGGGGCGGATACGCTGCGCCGGCCTTCTACCAGAATCTGAAATATGATCTCAACTCGTCGGCGACCATTCGTTTCCAGAAGTTCACTATCCAGGTTCAGCAGGCCGACAATCAGACGATCGTCTACACGGTACTGAGTGATCGGTAACACCCCATATCACACGAGGCATCCATCGCAACCGGCTTAGTTCATTAAGGGTTATTCGATGCCTGCCATCGGCCACAGGAATGTGACGGTGGCTCAGCGCGTGTTGGCAGGCGTCGAATAGGCCTTAACGGAAGCGTGAGTTCGCCGATGCAGAAAGCTGCCGTTCCGCTGTGTGGTGCCGTGACCGTCAGCAATCCGCCACATTGCTGACGTAGAACCAAGCCGGCCTCAACGTCAGCAATGGCCGAAGATCAGTCCTTCACAGAGCCATGAGTGGGGCTAGGACTCAAGTCGCATGAGGGATAAGGCCGAATGGTGGATCTAGGGCGCCGAAATGTCTCCCCTATGGCAGGGCCGTACCTGCCGGCCCCCAAACGTTACTTCACCGCCCCCAGCGCCAACCCCTTCACCAGAAACCGCTGCAACCACGCAAACACAATCGAAACTGGCAACGTCGCGCAGAGGGTAGCGGCCATCACCAGATGCCACTCAACGACATACTTCCCAGCCACCATATCCGTAACCTGCACGGTAAGAGTCTTATTCTCCGGCGACCGAATCAACGTATAGACCACCGCAAACTCATTCCAGGCATTGATAAAAGTAAAGATCGCCGTAACAACAATCGCCGGCACAGCCAACGGCAAGAAAACCTTAAAAACAGCCCTCGTCCTCCCACACCCCTCCAACCAGGCCGCCTCCTCCAGGTCCCTCGGCACCGTCTGAAAGTAAGAAGACAACATCCAAACCGCAAACGCGATATTGAACGCCGCATAAGAAACGATGACGCCGATCTTGGAGTCAACCAGATTCCCATCCCCATAAGGAATCATCGCCGCGAGCCGGAACAGGCCAACAACTAGCAAAATCGGCGACAACATCTGCGTCACCAGCAGAAACTGCGAATACAACCCCTTCCCACGAAACGGAAACCTGGCCAACGCATAAGCCGCCGGCAAGCTCACTGCCAACGCCAACGCAGTCGACAAAAAGCTAATCACACAGCTATTCCTCAGCGCGACACCAAAGTTAGCCGCAACCCACATATCCGAAAAATTGCTCCACTGCCAATGCACCGGCAGCCACCTTGCCGGATAAACAAAGATCTCAGTAGCCGGCTTCAAAGCAGTAAACAACATCACAGCAAACGGAAACAGCACCGCCACAATCAGCGGCGAAAGTGCCAACCAGCACCACAACGACCGCTTCATCTTGACGCTGAGACTCATGACGTCTCTCCTTCTTTCGCGGGCTGCAGGCGCAGATAGGCGATCGAGAAAACGAACAGCATGACGAGCATGATCAGCGACACCGCCGCGGCTTCGCCGGGACGTCCCAGCCGGAACCCAAGCTCATAGAGATACGTAACGAGAATATGCGTGCCGTTATCCGGGCCGCCTTGCGTCATCACCCAGATGATCGGGAAAGAATTGAACACGTAGATCACATTCAACAGAATCGTCATGTTGATAAACGGCCGCAAGAGCGGCATCGTCAGCTTGCGAAACTGCTGCCACGCACTGGCGCCATCCATCCGCGCCGCTTCATAAATGTCACCCGGCACCGACGACAACCCGCCCAGCAGAATCGTCACCGTAAATGGAATCGACACCAGAATACCGACGGCGATCTCCACCGGAAAAGCGAGCTCCGGCGTCGCGAGCCAATGTATCGGACCGTTGATCAAACCAAGCCGCTGCAACGTGACGTTGACCATGCCGTAGTCATCGTTGAAGGCCCAGCGCCACACCACGGCGGTCATCGTCAGCGAGACGGACCACGGCAGCATCACAATCGTGCGCGCCACGCCGCGTCCATAGAAATCCTGATTCAGTATCAACGCAACCGGCACCGAAATCAGCACCGTGCCGCCCACCACGCACACGGTCCAGACAATCGTCCGCTTAGCAGCAGCGAGAAACGAGGGGTCCGTGAAAATCGTATAGAAGTTCTGCAGACCGGTGAAATCGCGGATCGCGCCGAAGCGCGAGACCTCGTGCAGCGATTGCCACACGATGTTGAAAATCGGATAGCTGATGATGAAAAGCGCCAACACCAGACTCGGCGCAATCAGCAACCAGGGCGCCTGGAGGCGCGAAGAAGCGGAACGGCTCATGCGTGCTCGATCGTAAGACGCGTCCGCAATTGAGAAGCGGATGCGACGGGATGGGCCGGATAGTGCATTACGGACATGACAACCGAAACGCGCGCCACCTTCGCAGCGGCGGCGCGCGTTCCGTATTCAGCAAATCACTACGAGACTACGCGTGTCACTTACCGAGCGATTTGTTCGCTTGCGTCGCAGCGGCATTCAACGCGTCGGCCGGCTTCGCCTTACCCAGGTAGATCGATTGCATTGCATCGGTCACAGCCTTCGCGGTGTCTTCCCAACCGGTCACAGTCGGCGCGAAGTGAGCCGTCGGCAGCAGCGCGACGAAAGCTTTGGTATCCGGATCGTTGAACGCGGGATCGGTCGCCTCAGCCTTGGTGGTCGGCAGGAAGCCTTCGGTCGTCGTGAACTCGACGCGCGGTTCCTTCGTGAACAGATAGTCCAGGAACTTCCAGGCGGACTTCTTCACCTTCGAGTTCTTGAACATCACGATCGAGTCGGTCACCGCATAGGTGGCGTGCGTCGTGCCCATCGGGATCGGATCGATGCCGTACTTCAGGTTCGGCGCTTCCTTCTTGATCTGCTTGGCGAGGAACGGTGCGGAGATCATCATCGCAACGCGGCCCTGCTTGAACAGGTTCTGCACGTCTTCACGGCTGTAGCCGGTCACGCCAGGCTGCGTCAGGCCGTCGTCGATCATCGTCTTGTACAGCGTGGCCGCCTTGATGCCGGCCGGCGAATTGAACGCCGCCTTGCCGTCCTTGCCGACGACGTCGCCGCCGTTGGTCCACAGGGCGTAGTAATAGTAGACGTCGGTTTCGATTTCCTTGCCTTGCAGACCGAAGCCGGCAATGCCCTGCGCCTTCAGTTTCTTCGATGCATCGATCACGTCATTCCACGTTTTCGGGCCGTCGGGATAACCGACCTTCGCGAGCAGATCCTTGTTGTAGTAAAGCGCGCGTGCGGAAGCGGCGATCGGCAGGCCGTACACCTTGCCGTTGATTTCGCCAGGTGCGAGGAACGGGCCGATGAAGCGGCCCTTGAAGCTGGCGTCCATGTAGCCGTCGAGCGGCTCGGCGACGTCGTCCTTCACGAAGTCGAGCAGCCAGCGCGTACCGACGATCGCCAGGTCGGCGTTGGCGCCGCCGGAGATGTCCGTTTGCAGTTTCTGTTGCAGCGTGTCCCAGTTCACGTCTTCGATCTTGATCGTGGTGCCGGGATTGGCCTTCTCGAAGTTACGGGCCATTTTTTCGAAGTACGGCGCGGTCGCATCGCTGTAATGCGCGACCGTCACGCGGACCGTGTCGGCGTGAGCCGCGACGGCGATACCTGCAAACGCGAGCGCCACGGCAACTTTGCCTAGCGCGAGGGAAGCACGGGCATGCAACGACATTTCTCTCTCTCCTGTGTCGATCGGAGTTAGCGCTTTGGCACTGGCTCCGGTCCCATCCAACGATGGTGGGGGGTGGTCTGCTGCCGTCGCCGGCCGCTTTGGGTTAAATTGTTTGAAAAAATCCTACATGACGCAAAATAGCTTGTCACGTAGGGTCTGCCATATTTTTTCTCGGCCAGTTTTGTGCATAAGATGCTGTAAAGCAGGGGTATTCTGCATAACGCGAAGTCACGGATACCCAATCTTCGGGATGACTAGACAACTGTTCGATGCCGGTTTTGTAGGAAATTTACACGCTAAACCGGTGCTGCAACGGGGTTGAGGAGCGAGGGCAGACATGAATCGTGTGGTGTTGGTGACGGGCGCTTGCGGCGGTATCGGCAGCGTGTTGTGCAAGCGCTTCGTGGAGCAGGGCGATACCGTGCTGGCGCTTGATGTCGACGCGGTCGCGCTTCACGGATTGGTGACGCAACTCGGCGAGACGAATGTCACGCCGATCGCGGTCGACCTCGGTGACGCTGCCGCAGTGCAGCAAGCCGTGGCCGAAGCGGTCAAGACGCGTGGTCCGGTGGACGTGCTGGTCGCTAACGCGGGTGCCGCTAAAGGTTTGACGCTCGCCACGACGGATGCCGCCAGTTGGCAGCGCGACATCCATCTGAATCTGAACGGCACCTATCACACGGTGGAAGCGGTGCGCGCGTCGATGATCGAACGGCAGAAGGGCGTGCTGGTGCTGATCGGCTCGGTGAACGGCATGGCCGCGCTCGGGCATCCGGCGTACAGCGCGGCGAAGGCGGGGCTCATCAGCTACACGAAAGCGCTGGCGATCGAACTCGGCCGTTATGGGATTCGCGCGAACATCGTCTGTCCGGGCACGGTGAAGACGCAGGCGTGGCAGGCGCGCGTCGACAAGAATCCGCAGGTCTTCGAGGATCTGAAGAAGTGGTACCCGTTGCGCGACTTCGCGACACCGGACGACATTGCCGATGCGGTGCTGTTCCTCTCATCGCCGATGGCGCGTGTGATTACCGGCGTCGCGTTGCCGGTCGACGGTGGACTGATGGCCGGCAACCGTTTGATGGCGGAAGAACTGACGCTCGAATCGCTTTGAATGGATTGGATTCGCTTTGAACTGCTTTGACCCGATAGCGCGGCGTGTTTTTGCTTGATGAAGCAAGGCAGCACGTCCGCATGACAGCACGACGATGAGGACAGCATGGCAGCAGTGCAACTAAGCGGCATTTTCAAACGCTATGGCGACACGCAAGTGGTGCACGGCATCGATCTCAACATCGACGACGGCGAGTTCGTCGTGCTGGTCGGTCCGTCGGGTTGCGGCAAGAGCACGCTGATGCGCATGGTGGCGGGGCTCGAAGAAATCAGCGGCGGCGATCTGATGATCGGCGGCACGCGCGCGAATACGCTCCCGCCGCAGCAGCGCAATATCTCGATGGTGTTCCAGAGCTACGCGCTTTATCCGCATCTGTCGGTCTACGAGAACATCGCGTTCGGGCCGCGGATTCGCAAGGAATCGTCGGCGAGTTTCAAGCCGCGGATCGAAGCCGCCGCGAAAATGCTGAACCTCAGCAGTTATCTGGATCGCTTGCCGCGTGCGCTGTCGGGTGGTCAACGTCAGCGCGTGGCGATGGGCCGCGCGGTGGTTCGCGAGCCGTCGTTGTTCCTGTTCGACGAACCGCTGTCCAATCTCGACGCCAAATTGCGCGTCCAGATGCGCACCGAAATCAAGGCACTGCATCAACGTCTGAAGAATACGGTGATCTACGTCACGCACGATCAGATCGAAGCGATGACGATGGCCGACCGCATCGTCGTGATGAACGCGGGGCGGATCGAGCAGGTCGGCCGCCCGCTCGACCTGTACGACCGTCCGGCCAATCTGTTCGTCGCCAGCTTCCTCGGCTCGCCGTCGATGAATTTCGCGGAAGGCGTGTTGGTCAATCGGGCGCAAGGACAAGGCTTCGCGTTAAAACTCGCGGACGGTGGCGAGATCGTGCTGGAAGGGACGCCGGCGTCGGCGGTGGTCGGCGCGAAGATCACGCTGGGGGTACGCCCGGAGCACATCGAGACCATGGCGCAAACGCCGGACGCCACCATGGAAGTCGAAGTGGTCGAGCCGACTGGCGCCGAGACCCATTTGTACGGGAAAATAGGCGGCAACACGTGGTGCGTGACGACTCGCCAGCGCTCGAAAATCGAGCCCGGTCAGCGCGTGACGCTGCGCTTGCCGGCCGAGCATATTCATCTGTTCGATACGGAGAGTGGACGCAGGCTGGTCTGAACCGCGTGTTGCCTTTTAAAGCTGAATAAGCTGATTGAAGCTGCGACGCGACGCGGATTCATCTAACCCTTAAGGAACACCGGGTGTCCGCACCGAACTTGATTCCCCACATCCGCGGCGCGCTGGCCAATCTGCGGCCCGCCGAGCGCAAAGTTGCCGAGATGGTGCTGAGCGACGTCGACTTTGCGATGCGCGCGAGCATTACCGAACTCGCGCAGCGCGCGGAGGTGTCCGAGCCTTCCGTCACGCGCTTTTGCCGCGCGATCGGCGCGCATGGTCTGCGCGACTTCAAGATGCAACTGGCGCAGAGCGTGGCGGGCGGGGTGCCGTATGCGTCGACGGCGGTTGCCCGTGATGATGATGTGCAGACGTTGATGGGTAAGGTCGGTGAGGCTGCCGTCGATGGAATTACGCATGCGTGTGCTGCGTTGGATCCGGCGGTGTTTGAGAGCGCGATTGCGGCGCTGTCGAGCGCGGGGCGGGTTTTCTTCTTTGGCGTGGGCTCGGGGTCGGGACTCGTTGCGCAAGATGCGGCTTTAAGGTTTTTGCGGTTGGATATCGCGGCGACGGCGTTTACCGATGGTCATTTGCAGCGGCTATACGCAGGCCTCATGGAGCCGGGCGATGTGGCGTTTGCGATTTCGCATTCGGGGCGCAGCGTCGAAGTGAATGAAAGTATTCAGATCGCCAAAGAGCGTGGCGCGACTACGATTGCGTTGACTAATGTGGGCTCGCGGCTCGCCTGGCTCGTTGATATTCCGCTACTGCTGCGCGTGCCGAGTCCGATTGATCCGAATACGCCGGGCGTGTCGCGGCTCGTGCACCTGTGCATCATGGATGCGCTTGCGATTGGCGTCGCGTTGAAGGCGAGGCCCAAGACGCTTGAAAAAATGCGGCACGCGAAAGCGCGGTTGTCGTCGCATGAGCCGGAGGCGGCGGGGGATTGATCAAGATGGTCCGCTTCAGGAACCCTGCGACGAACGCGTGAATAGTTACGCTGCTTGAGGACGCCAGGCGATCATGCCTACCGTCCGCGCTCGAACTTCCGGCGAGGCTAAACAGGTCGCTACGGCCTCGTAGCCCAGCGCTCCCGGATAGGGGGCGACCAGAGTGGGCGGACTGTGATTGGCTGGGCACAGGATAATGGATTCATCAGGTCCGACTGCAGCCAGATCCAGGATCGCTGAAGAGCGCGTCATCAGAAACAAAGGACGCGCACCAAGCTTGGCGCGTTGGCGAAGGTGGATGATCAAAGCTTCCTGCGTGGCCTGATCTAGCCCTTGCTCTACCAGGTCGACGACCAGGATGTTTGGCCCTTCAGCCTCCAAACCGACTAGCAGTGCGATTAGCGCGTCCGATTCTGCTGCGCCTTCATCAACGAGCCAAGCCAGTGTCTGATCGACTCGCGATTTGAGCGCCGCATCGGCTTCCAAGCGGGCTGTGACATTCCCATCCTTTACCCGATCAAGACCCAGAAAGGCAGCGTTGGGGAGTTCCTCAGCCAAGCGCATAGCCAGCCGTGTCTTGCCGCTTCCCAAGGGGCCAATGATGTAGGTCAACGGTCGGACGTCGCGAAGTTCGAACCGTTCGCCACCCCAAGGCCAAGGGAGGTCAAAGGCCGTGCTGAATTGAGCGGATGGGTTGAGCAGGCGTGCCAATTCTCCGTCGGCAGGCGCCTGGCCTCGGGCGAGACCCGCTCGAATCCCTCTGACCTTGGCTATCGTATCCACGAGCTGACGAATTCCAGCCTCAAGCGTCGCTTCGTGGGCAGCCAAGGCGGGTTCCAAACTCTGAGCGTCACCTTCCAGCACTTGTGCCACTTGAGCGAGGCTGAGGCCAAGCGCGCGCAGGGCCACAATCTCCGCAGCACGCGTCATCTCGTCGGGACCATAGGTGCGATACCCGGCCGTCGTGCGCTCCGGCGTCACCAAACCTCGCTGCTCGTAGAGTCGCAGGGCCTTGGTAGAGACGCCAAGCCGCCTGGCTGCTTCAGACGCACTCAAGAATGGGGCGGAACAACGCATGAGTCACCTCTTCGTTTGCTGACCACTCAAATCATGGAGCCGGCCCCTGGGGCCAAGTCAATAAGATATTTACGGCGCGGCATTTCTTTCTCGTCATTGTTTTACAACGAACAGCGCGCACCATAGAATCCGCCGGATCAGTTGAACCCGCAAATGCGCCGCGCATTGGCAAAAAAACCTCGAAGAGAAAAATGAAAAAACTACTCGCTTCCGCCGTGCTCTGCCTGCCTTTGTTCGCCCACGCCGGTACTGACGCCAATGCCGACTGCCAGGCCCATCTTTCCACGTGGATGAAAACCCTGCACCCCGGCCGTCAACTCGACACCGAGCATGCCGCGTGCAAAGTCTGGCCAGCCGACCCCTTGCTGACGCTGGCTGTGCAGGCATTGCCGAAAGCCGGCAACACGGACGACGGCGGCGAGTACGACCTCGAAGTGCTGGTCGCCGACAGCAAGTCGGGTGCAATCATCGCGCATGAATATGAACCGGCGGCTATCAGTTCAGACGCGATCCGGTTCAGTCAAATCGATCTGGACACGGCTCGCTATCAACTCACCCCGCAATTGCGGGCATTCGGCGTTCGCGTGAGCTATGAGGGCGCGTCGCGCGTCAATCCGTACGAAGGCCAGGCGCTGAGCCTGTATGTGCTGGACGGCCATACGCTGCGTCGCGTGGTCGACAATCTGGGTGTCCAGAACAACTCCGGCGAATGGGACGGCAATTGCGCCGGCACGTTCTCGGCCACTACGCGCACGCTCGCGATCGGTCCGGCCGGCAGCGCAGGCTACGCGACGCTGCGCGTCGGCGAGACGTCGAAGGAAAGCGTCAGTAAGCAGACGAGCAGCGACTGCGTCTCGACCGATCGTCCGTTGAAGCGCAACACTACGACGCTCGAATACGACGGCACGGCTTACCGCGTACCCAAAGCGTTGCACTATGAATGACGGCGGTTCGGCACCGGCGCGGCGGCAAGTGCGTGGCGCGCTCGCCGCTTGCGCCGTGCCGCTGCTGGTGTTCGTGCTGATGCTCGTCGGCGCCTGCGGCAAGCCGTCAACACCGTTGTCGAACGACGCCTATATCTGGCAACGCAAATGGACGCCGCCCGTCACATCCGCGTTTGAATACAGCCGCGGCTTCGTTCAAACGTGGCATGTGCTCGCCGCAGAGAAAGACACCAAAAACGACTGGACCATCGTCTCGCCCGATTGGACGACGCTCACCGCAGCGCATGCGCCAGTAACAGCCGTCATCCGGATCGACGGCCAACTCGACGATCTGAATGCGCTGCCGGTCGCGCGTATCGTCGAACTCGCCGCCGATTGGAAGCAGCACGGCATCACACTCGCGGCCATCGAAATCGATCACGACTGCGCGACCTCCAGGCTCGCTGCGTACACGCGCTTCCTCGCCGCCTTACGCGCGCAACTCGATCCCACCGTCAAACTGACGATCACCGCTTTGCCCGCCTGGCTGGACAGCACAGCGCTCGATGCGCTGCTGGCGCAAGCCGATGAATCCGTCCTCCAAGTGCACGCGGTCATGAACCCGGCACAAGGCCTGTTCGACCCGACGCAGGCGCGCGCATGGCTGGGCGCATTCGCGCAACGCACGAAGCATCCGTGGCGCGTTGCGTTGCCGACTTACGGCTCGCGCGTCACATGGGGCGACGACGGCCGCGTGGCCGGTATCGAAAGCGAACGTCCGATGTTGCTGGCGAACGGCGTCACGCAAGGTGTCTCGCATGAACTCGTCGCGCAACCGGAGCAGATCAGCGCTTTCGTGACGCAGATTGAACGCCATGCGTTGCCCGGACTCAAGGGTATCGTCTGGTTCCGCCTACCCACTGACGCCGACGAACGCGCCTGGAGTCTCGCCACCTGGCGCGCCGTGCTCACGCGTGCACCGCTAACCGTCGCCATTGCCGCCGACGTGCGCAAGAGCGCGCAGCAACCGGGACTCTTTGACGTGTCGCTCGTCAGTGGCGGCACTATCGACGCGCCATTGCCCGCCGTCGTGCGCACCGATTCCTCATGCGAAGCCGCCGATGGCGTCAACGGCTACGCACTCGACTATGACGCGCGCGGCATGCTGCTGCGGCGCGTTCAACCCGGTTTGCTGCACGCGGGCATGCGTCGCGATATCGGTTGGCTTCGCTGCGGCGCAGCCGATTACAAAAAGGTCTCCGTTCATGTTGAACCGTAAATATCTTGCGCTCGGTGGCGGGGTCGCGTTGTTGGCCGGCGCTGTCATCGTCCACGCGTGCGGACCGTTTTTTCCGCTGCAATTGCTCGACAATCGCGCGGGCACGCTGTCGGGTACGCCGAACAATTCGTTCGCGTATGAGGTGTCGCGTCTCGTGACGCCCGGCGACCATCTTCTGGCTCCGGAAGCCGTGCGCGTTCCGGCCGGGCAGCAGCCCGTTGATTCCGCAAAGGCGGTGTTGGCAGGTCTCTCGCCAGAACAGATCGCGACGCTCGCCGCAATGGCCAAGGCCGCCGATGGTGACGCAGCCTATGCAATGGGGACAGGCGTGCCGGAGGCGCAGCGGCTTTATGCAGCCGCCGACGTCGATTTCGGGCATGCATTAGCGGGCTGCGCGAGCACCGCAGCGTCCGACGCCGCGCCGCAATCCGCCTGCGCCGCACACGAACCGCTACTGAACCGCGCAGCCACGCGACTCAACGCGATCCTCGCATTGCCCGCCGCAACCGGCGCGCCACGCGCGGTTGCCGCCGCAACCGAACTCGCGGCCATCGCCCAAGCCCGTGCGGACGACTGCACCGGCGGCGACGCTTGCGCCACCCTCACAGCAGCGTTGCCGGCTGCCTACGCAAGACCGCGCACGCTCGCGGCAAACGGCGCCGCCGATCCGGAAGGCCTCGCGGTAGCCAGCTTCGGCGACGAAGCACTCACCTATCTACACAACGAGAAGACCGGCAAGCAGTGCGACTACCGCAGCTTCCTGAACGACACACCGTGCGCGGCGGCAATCGCGCCGGTGAATCTGAAGCAGGCTATCGGCCTCTACGCGCAGCAGGCGGCACGCGGTGGCAACAGCGGCTTGCAATCCCTGCGCTTCATCGCGGCGTGGGTGCTGGCCGACAAGGCGCGCGTCGCGTCACTGATCGACGATCCGGTCGCACAACGCCTGCTGGTGTCCTACGCACTCGCGCGTGAAGGCGACATCGTCAGGGACCGTCCGGAGAGCGCGTTCGAATACTACGGCGGCTACGACAACAGTTACGGGCCGACCGGCTATGCCGATGCCGCTCGCGGCGACAAGGGCACCAAATCGAACCCTTCGTTAGTGTCTCTGGTCGAGGCGATCCGGCAACGTGGCATCGATCATGTGGCAGGCGCTGATCGTCTCGCCGCGCTGGCCTATCGAGTCGGCCGCTACGACTTCGCCAGTGAGCTAGTGGCGCGTGAACACAGCACGCTCGCAAGCTGGGTGAGCGCAAAGCTCGCCTTGCGCCGCGGCGATACAGCCGCTGCCGTTGAGGCCTATGCACAGGCCTCCAAAGGTTTCCCAGTCGCCGATTCGAGCGTCGAACCTGCCGGCGCTCAGCTGATCAAGGGCGAACAGGCGGTGCTGACGCTGTCGCGCGGGCAGTACGTCGAGGCGCTCGGCTACCTGTTTGATGCGGCGTCGCGACAGGACAGCATCGGCGTGAATGACGACTCCGTCTCCGATGTCGCTTATGGCAGCGACATGGCCTACATCGCGGAACGTGTGCTCACCACGGACGAGCTGAAGCGCTTCGTGGATTCGCGCGTCCCTGCATCGGCGGTGCCGCCGACACCATCGTCCGATGCCGGCGTGGATGCCTACTATGCCCTGCATCAAACCTCCGCCGATGCATTGCGTTATCTGCTCGCGCGCCGCCTCGTGCGTGACGGCCGGATCGACGAAGCGCTACCGTATATCCCCGCCGACGACGATCCGCGCTACGGCTCCTTCAGTTGGGAAGGTGGGCACACCATCCGCAAGCAATTGCAGCTTCGCAAGTTGGCGCGCGACTACGCGGCAGCGTTGGACGAGGCGCAGCACGCGTGGACACGCACGAACCGGGCGCGCGGATGGTTCGCTGCGGCGACGCTCGCGAAGCAGTCCGGTATGGAGTTGATGGGTTACGAGCAAGGACCGGATTATCACGACATCGACGGTGCGTTTGCAGGCGGATCGGGGCGCTCGGGTGTCGTGAGCGCGCGCGTGGATCGGGCTTCAGATCCTGGCGCGGCTAGTGCGGCTACCGTACCGGACACGCCGGCGGCGCGCGCCGAGGTGGAGCTGGCTGGACCGTTCGTGACCGTCGACGAGAAGCGCCGCTATGCGGCCAGCGAGAGCAACCCACTGACGCGTTTTCACTACCGCGAGATCGCCGCCGACTACATCGTCAAAGCGGCGGATGGGTTGCCGCCGCGCTCGCAGGCATTCGCTGCCGTGCTATGCCGCGGGACGGACTGGATGCGCAACGACGACCCGGCGCGTGCGCGTGGTTTTTATCGGCGCTATATCAAGGAGGGGGCTTACGTCGACTTTGGTGGCCCGTTCGGCACGCTGTGCCCGGAACCGGATTTCCAGGCCGCAGCGACGTTCACTTATATGCAGGCGTGGCACAACGTGAAGCGCGATGCGGGACGCAATAAGAAGCGCGTGGCGCTGATCGGGTTGCTGCTTGCAGCGGGTGTGATTGGTGTCGGGGTGTGGCGCTATCGGAGGGGGAGAGCGCGGAGGGCTGAGGGCAGCAGCAAGTGAGGTGGGCGTCGGCGGGGATTAAAAAGAGCGCCGACGCTGCGATTTCGATTATTCGGCTCGCAAAACGATTACAAAACGGCAGTTTTCCAGAAAAACGATTACAGGACGTCTGCTCTCAAAAAAAACGATTACAAACGGCCTGTTTTCGAGCAAAACGATTATGAGATGGCGCGTCGTCTTGTTGCGATGACTTCGGGCCGCCCGAGCTCTGAATTGCCGACGGCTTTGCGGTCCGACGCACAGGAAGCCTGTCTAGCCGATGGCAGTGGCAATTTTCGCTGTGACTTCAAGGTGCCGCCGCCATCCACCCAAACCGCCGCGACAACCTCAGGGTTGCCGCGCGCAAGGTTTGCGCGGGACCGCCCGCGAGCTCGCTGTCGAAGCTGCCGCTCGGCCCCATCACCGCGAGCACGAGACAGATGCTGCCGGTATGGTCCAGCACGGGCGCGGCCAAGGTGTCGATGCCTGGCACGGGCCGGCTCAATGCAGTATCGATGCCGTCCGCGCGGATTTGCGTGAGACGTTGTGAGTAGGCTTTGGTTAGCTGCGGAAGCGATGGCGCGGCGTCTTTGCGACCTGAGGCCGTTGCTGGACCTTCAGCCGCTGTCGCCGTCTCCACAAAAATCTCCTCCGCCTCAGCGCCCGCTAGCCGCAAATGATCCTGCGCCAGCAGACCGTGCCGCACGTCGTCCGCAACATACGCAGCAAACACCCGCCCGATCGCCGTGTTCACCAGCGACATCACCGTGCCGACCCGCAAGCTCACATGCAGCGGCCGCGCCGACTCCTCCAGACGCACGACGGTCGGTCCGAGCGGCCCAAGCACGGCCATCGCGACGCTCATTCCCGTCGACGCAGCCAGTTCGACCACTTCCGGCTCGGCTTCGCGCGTCGGCGATAAACGCTGCAAGCCGATCAGCCCCAGCTCAAGGGCTAAAGGCCCGGCTTCGAAGCAACCAGTGGCATCGCGGTTCAGCAAGCCGATCTTCAGCAGACTCACCAGGTGTGGAAACGCTTTGGCCGGCGGCATGCCCGCAGCCGCCGCAAGATCGCGCAAGCTCAATGGCCGTGCGGCCGCAACCAGCGCGCCGAGCAATTCGCCGGTGCTATCGAGCGACTGGATGCCGCGCTGCGGCTTCGCATCGGAGGAAGCGGCAGCAGTTGCGTAAGAAGTGTCGAGAGAATCAGTCACGATGCGGAAGAAGCTAATAAGGAGGGCGCTGCCGCAAGTTCGGCGCTGATGTCATGCGCCGCCGCAAGCAGCGCGCGAGCCGTCGGGCCATCGGCGGCGACGTCGATCGCGCCGGTCGAGCCGATCACAGTCAGCGCGAGGCATAAGTGGCCGCTCGCATCGAGCACCGGCGCGCTCAAACTGCTGATGCCCGGACTCGGCGCATCGACGCTGCATTCCAACCCGCGTGCGCGGATGGCGACTAACGCTGCATCGAACGCGGTGCTTTCGTCAGGTGGCGTCATCGCGCGACCCATCGAGCCCGACTGATTCGCCCACATCCCATCCACGGCCTCACGGGGCAGATAAGCGCAAAACACGCGGCCCGTCGACGTGGCCGGCAGCGACATCACCGTGCCCACATGCAGATTCACGTGCAGCGGAAAGCCCGCATGCTCATAACGAACGATGGTCGGCCCCTGCGGCCCGGCAATACAGATCGCGACGCTGAACCCGATCGCCTCGGCCAACGCCGCCACGCGCGGCACGGCGGCGCGAAACGCCGGCTGGTTCTCCAGATGCATCAATCCAAGCCGCAGCGACAGCGGACCGGGTTCATAACGCCCCGACAGCTCGTCACGTTTGATCAGACCTAAGCGGCTCAGGCTCACCAGATAAGCATGAGCCTGCCCCGGCGCGATCTGCGCGGCGGTGGCGAGATCGGACAAAGCCAACGGGCTGCGCGCCTGAGCGAGCGCCAGCAACACGCGACCGCCCACTTCGACGCTTTGAATCCCGCGCTGCGTCTTGCCGCCATCCGCCGTCTCGCTGCCGCCCGCGCCTTTGCCGGCGGCCGATTTCGCTGCTTTGCTCACACCCGCGCTCGTCCGTAAAAAGGGTCCATGTTAGCCGAAGCCCTGCGCGAAAGCCCGCGCCATCCTGTCCTCATGTTAGGCGCTTTAAAATTTGCGTATAGCGATATATTTCGCTATTGACAAATAAACTGGGTCGGCCATAAGATGCATTCACCCCGACATACCGGTGCAGTCACAGAGTCAAAACGGGGCGAGACAACCTCCAATACCGCCAGCCCGCGCATCTGAATCTGAACGCGCAGCCGGCCGTCTCGCCTCACGTCCAACTTTTGAGGGAGACAAGCATGGCAAAGGCATTCGCATCCCAGGCCGACCTGGAAGTCAAGAAAGTCACGTGGACCAAGCTGTCCGAGAACGCTTACGCGTACACCGCTGAAGGCGATCCGAACTCGGGCGTGATCATCGGCGACGACGGCGTGCTGATCGTCGACACCACAGCCACGCCGGCCATGGCGCAAGACCTCATCGCAAAGATTCGCAGCGTCACGGACAAGCCGATCAAATACGTCGTGCTGTCGCACTACCACGCCGTGCGCGTGCTCGGCGCATCGGCGTATTTCGAAGAAGGCGCGCAGCAGGTGATCGCGAGCCGCGGCACGTACGAGATGATCGTCGAGCGCGGCGAAGCGGACATGAAGTCGGAAATCGAACGCTTCCCGCGTCTGTTCGCCGGTGTCGAAACGGTGCCGGGTCTGACGTGGCCGACGCTCGTGTTCGAAAAGGAAATGACGCTGTTCCTCGGCAAGCTCGAAGTGCGGATCGCGCATCTCGGTGCGGGTCACACGAAGGGCGATACGGTGGTGTGGCTGCCGTCGCAGAAGGTGCTGTTCTCCGGCGACCTGGTCGAATACGACGCAGCCTGCTATTGCGGCGATGCTCAACTCGAACAATGGCCCGCCACGCTCGAAGCGCTGCGCGCGTTGAAGGCCGAGAAGCTCGTGCCGGGCCGCGGTCCCGCATTGACGACGCCGGAAGACGTCAACAATGGACTCGATTACACGAAAGACTTCGTCACCACGCTGCTGCAGCAAGGCCGCGAAGCGGTCGAACAGAAGCTCGATCTGAAGGCCGCGATGGCGCACACGCGCAAGGCCATGGACCCGAAGTTCGGCCACGTGTTCATCTACGAGCACTGCCTGCCGTTCGACGTTTCACGTGCCTTCGACGAAGCGAGCGGCATCACGCATCCGCGCATCTGGACCGCGCAGCGCGACAAGGAAATGTGGGACGCGCTGCAAGCCTGATAACAGCATGGAAGCGCTGGAAAGCGCCAAGCAGAGCAGAGAAGGACGGAGACACAAGATGAGCATCAACTACCAGACGCTGTCGTTCGACTATCAGCCGTGCCGTGAACAAAGCGGGCAAAGCGACGCGGAGCAGGCAGTCTATCCCGTGATCGTGGTCGGCGCGGGGCCGGTGGGCCTGGCTTCCGCGATCGATATCGCGCAGCAGGGCGTGCCGGTCGTGCTGGTCGACGACGATTGTTCGTTGTCCACCGGTTCGCGGGCGATCTGCTTTTCGAAGCGCTCGCTCGATATCTTCGACCGGCTCGGCTGCGGTCAGCGCATGGTGGAAAAGGGCATCAGCTGGAATGTCGGCAAGGTGTTCCTGAAAGATGAACTGGTGTACACGTTCAATCTGCAACCGGAAGCGGGCCACAACCGGCCCGCGTTCATCAACCTGCAGCAGTACTACGTCGAAGGCTTTCTGCTCGAACGCGCGCAGGAGATGCCGAATCTCGAGATTCGCTGGAAGAGCAAAGTGGTCGGCGTGCAGCAGAACGGCACACCTGGCGCGGCTCAAGCGAGTGTGACGCTGACGATCGAAACGCCGAACGGTCAGTACCCGTTATGCGGCCGCTATGTGGTGGCCGCCGACGGCTCGCGCAGTCCGATGCGCAATCTGATGGGACTCGACAGCAAGGGTGTCACGTTCAAAGATCGCTTCCTGATCGCCGACGTGAAGATGGAAGCGGAGTTTCCGACCGAGCGCTGGTTCTGGTTCGATCCGCCGTTCCATCCGAATCAATCGGTGCTGTTGCATCGTCAGCCGGATAACGTGTGGCGGATCGATTTCCAGTTGGGCTGGGACGCCGATCCGGTGCTGGAAAAAACGCCGGAACGTGTGATACCGCGCGTGCGTGCATTGCTCGGACCGGATGCGAAGTTCGAGCTGGAATGGATCAGCGTCTATACGTTTTCGTGTTTGCGCATGGACCGTTTCCGGCACGGTAACGTGTTGTTCGCGGGCGATTCCGCGCATGGCGTGTCGCCGTTCGGTGCGCGCGGCGCGAATAGCGGCGTGCAGGACGCGGAAAACCTCGCCTGGAAGCTGGCGATGGTGCTCGAAGGCAAAGCGTCCGATGCCTTGCTCGACACCTATGCGAGCGAGCGCGAATTCGCCGCCGACGAAAACATCCGCAACTCCACCCGTTCGACCGATTTCATCACGCCGAAGAGCCCGGTGAGCCGCGTGTTTCGCGACGCTGTGCTGAAGCTCGCACGGCATCACCCGTTTGCGCGGCAGTTGACGAATAGCGGCCGCCTGTCGGTGCCCGCGGTGTTGCGTGATTCCCCACTGAATACAGCGGACAGCGAGAGCTTCGAAGGTCTGATGGTGCCGGGGGCATCGTGCGTCGATGCGCCGGTTCATGCTGCCGGACAACCGGCCTGGTTGTTACAGCAACTCGGCCAGCAATTCACAGGCGTGTTGTTTTGCGGCTCGCAAGGTGTCGATCAGGCGACGCAAGCTGCGTTGGATGCATTGCGTAGCGGTCCGATTCCGCTGAAGCTCGTCGTGGTGACGAGCGGTGATGCGCAGGTCGTTGCGGCTTCGGGTGCAGATGTGTTGCACGACATTGACGGTCTTGCCGCCGCGCGTTACGACGCCAAACCCGGCACGTTCTACCTGATCCGTCCTGACCAGCATGTCTGCGCGCGTCGGCGACAACTCGACGCGAGCTTTGTGGAAGATTCATTGAAGCGAGCATTGTGCGTTGAAGGCACGGCCTGAAGTCTCCGCATTGACAGTACACGTGGCACTTGCGGCCCAGGCGGAAAACGCAGCACATCGGCACAAGAAAATAGCAGGAGACAGTTATGGCATTGAACACGCAACCCAATCTCGCCCGCCCCGACGATTTCTACGAGGCACTGATAGACATGCATCGCGATTTGGACGATGCGCAGAGTCAGTCGGCCAATGCGCAACTGATCCTGTTGCTCGCCAACCATATCGGCGATCACGCGACCTTGCTCGAAGCGATGCGCCACGCACGTGAAGGCGTGACCGACGTTGCGGCGCAAGGCGCGCAGACGCATTCGCTGGCTGCCTGAACACGAGTCACGACGAGCGGTAACGATAAAACGCTGTACGCGCGTGGCCGTTCGAGCCACGCGCAATCCACCACGGCGCGCGGCGCACCCATGCCACCGCATGCCGTTCCCGCAGAAAACAGAAACGCGGCGCATCAAGACGCCGGACCCAGCGGGTCCGCTGGACCCTCACGTTTGGAGATAACCGATGAGCCAATCCCACGCCCCCGCGCTCGAGCCGGGCGCATCCGCTGCTGCGCACGACGATCTGTTGTATCGCAAGGTCTCGATGCGGATCATTCCGTTTCTGTTCCTCTGTTATGTGGTGTCGTTTCTCGACCGCATCAATATCGGCTTCGCGCAGTTGCAGATGAAGCACGACCTTGGCTTCAGCGACGCCATGTACGGTTTGGGCGCAGCGGTCTTTTATGTCGGGTACGTGTTGTGCGAAGTACCGAGCAACATGCTGCTGGCGCGCTTCGGCGCGCGCCGAACATTCACGCGGATTATGCTGCTGTGGGGCATTGCATCGGTCGGCATGATGCTGGTCTCGAAGCCTACGCACTTTTACGTGCTGCGGTTCATGCTTGGCGTGTTCGAAGCGGGGTTCTTTCCCGGCATCGTGCTGTATCTGACCTACTGGTATCCGGCTCGGCGGCGCGCGGCCGTGTTGTCAATTTTCTTTGCGGGTGTCGCAGTGGCGGGTGTGCTCGGTGGCCTCGTGTCCGGTTGGATCATGCGCGATATGGGCGGCGTGATGGGTCTGTTCGGCTGGCAGTGGATGTTCGTGATCGAAGGTGCGCCGGCCATCGTACTCGGCCTGCTTGCCGCGTTTTATCTGGTCGACGGTCCGCAACATGCAACGTGGCTCAATGCTGCCGAGAAGGCGCAATTGATTGCACAGCGCGATGAAGACCGTCGCGTTTCATCGGACGCACATTCATCGCGTTCCGTCATGCAATCGCTGCGCAATCCGCGGGTCTATCTGTTCGCGTTCATCTATTTCTCACTCACCTGCGCCTCGCTGACGCTGAACTTCTGGATGCCGCTGATGATTCGCGACTTCGGTGTTCACGATGTGCTGGCAATCAGCCTGTACACCGTGATTCCGAATGCGGTCGGCGCGGTGGGCCTGATTCTGATCGCGCGCAACTCGGATCGGCGTGGCGAACGACGCCGGCACTTTGCGGTTTGCACGATCGGCGGCGGCATCGCGCTGTCTCTGCTGACACTGCATCTGAGTAGCTTCCCGGCGATGCTCGCGATTCTCTCGCTGGCGGCCGTGCTGATCTTCGCCGCGTTGCCGATTTTCTGGACCGTGCCGTCGGGCTATCTGTCCGGTACTGCGGCGGCGGCCGGGATTGCGCTGATCAGCAGCATTGGCATTACGAGCGGGATCGTGAGCCCCTGGGTGATCGGTCTGATCAAGACACACACTGGCAGCATGGACAACGCGCTGTATCTCTTGACCGCGCTGCTGTTCGTCAGTGGTGTCGCGTTGCTGGTTGGCGTGCCGAAGGAAACGAAGCGGATATAGGACTTGTACGGGGCGCTGACAAGGCGCGCCCGGCCGGCGAGCGAAAAAATTCGGCAGCAGCGGTGCGGCGGTGCGCTTGACGGTGGTCATGAACCAATTGTCCGCTGCACTCCGCCATAAGGATGAAGGATAGATAGAGGAAAGTTGGTTCGGGACGTCCACGACGACGCTGCGATAGTATGCGATCTGGTTATCTCTTTAACGGTTTGCAATGCTAAATGAATTGCGTTGACAAAAAATGACTCAATTCTGAGACTGTCCTATTTGATTCGATCTCGAAGTCCATTAGAGTTTTTGCCGGGGTATCCCGTGAATCTCTAACAGGAGTGGGCTTGAGTCGAAAAACTGGTTTTACGCACCGGCACTACCATCTCGACATGCCACAGGCCGCCAGTGC
>NZ_CAJNAT010000041.1 GCF_905220705.1 Paraburkholderia domus | reverse complement strand
CGGGTTGGCATGCGCCAGCCTTATTGAGGCTTGAGCCGTATGCGGGGAAACTCGCACGTACGGTTCTTAGGGGAGGACGCGACGGCAACGTCGCGTCCTTACCCGACTTTTCTATCCTGGCGGCTACGGATCGGCGTAGGTCTGGTGTGCGTGTTTCAGCGAAGAAAGCAGCCCGGGCAGGCCGTTGGCCACGCTCAGGCTTGTGCAGGTGGAACTAGGCGCCAGCCGGAAATGACTGCGCACCGGCACTTTCACGAGCAGGCCGGGCGCAGTCGAATCACATCAATAGGAGAAGAACGGCCGCCACCCAGAACAACCGCTCCTTATCTTACTGATTCTGGTTGTCGTGCTCCCAGGCGCGCACGACGCGCTCGACATCGTCATCGGATACACGGTCTAGCGTCACGTTAATGTCCGCATAAAGCAGCCGCAATACTTCTTCCCCGAGTTCCGGGTAGCCGGTCGTGCCAGTTTCGCCGCCGGTCGAGGTGCCCGGCTGGGGAGAGCCGGCGGGTGCCGGGTGGTCGGCCAGCCCGGTGTCGCCGCCTGTCGAGGTGCCCGGCTGGGGCGATCCTACGGGTGCCGGGGGCGCCCGCCCAGGTTCCTGGATGAGGCCCACGTCGTCCACGAGGTTCTGCATCAAGGGCAGTCCTTCCGGGCCGAGCGCATCGAGGAGTTCATCCATGTAGGCGGGGATCAGTTCGTCCGAGGACTCTGTCGCGGCAGCGCCGCCCTCCGGGTCAGGACGTGCACGTTTTGGTGCAGGGCCTGGCTGGGCGGTTTCCCCGCCGGTCGACGTGCCCGGTTGCGGGGAATCGGGAGCCCGCGCCCTGCGCCTTCCCATGTTCGACGAAAGCGCGTCTATCTCCTGGGGATCCGCCCCGGCAAAGGTCGCGGCCATGATCTCTTCCAGCTTGTTCCGGCTGACAATCCTCGAAACCGACCTAACTGAAATATCGAGATCCTTTGCGATGTCCTTTTGCAGATCCCTGCGTCTCACCCGTTCAATGACCTGCTGGCGCGTGTCCGGAGAAATATCTGGGCCGGAAGAAAGTACACCAGTCTCGTGCGCGATCCTCGCCACTGTTCTCACCGGTATGCCTAGCTCGCGCGCCACCGCTGTTGGCCCTATTCCGGTCCTCAACTTTTCAATCGCCGCCTGCCTGGTCTCCGGGGGAATCAACCTGGCGCTCGCAGGCACAACGACATGATACTCACGGCCGATCGCCGTTACTGTCTTGTGTGATATTCCTAACTGGCTGGCAACCTCCCTCCCGGAGAGCCCCTCGCTGAGCAAGTCGGCAACCCGCTGCCTTGTTTCTATTGGTATCCGAATCTGGCGGTCGATGGGCAGCAACGCTACACCAGCTTCTCCGCCGACCTTGCGCACAGTGGTCCTCGACACCAATGTCCGGGCCGCCACATCATCCACACTCAGGCCCCGCCGGAGCCCATCCAGAATATCCTGTTTCTTCTCGTCCGAAACCTTACCTTTGTCGACCCGCCACCTGGCCGTCTCCTCACGCGCGAACTGCCGGACCTGCCCTAGCGGCACGCCCAGCTCATCGGCCACCTCCTGATGCGTTTTATCTTCATTGAACAGCCTGCGCATCTCCTGCTTCTGCTCCGGCGTAAGCTCCGGCGCGCGCTTCGGCGCCCCTCCCTTCAGACCCACATCGCTATGCACCTCGTAGGTTCCATCGGGTCCGGTGCGCACCGGATACGTCGGCTTGCTCGCGTCCTGCGGGTGCGTCACACGCAACGTGCGGTTATCCGCGTCGTACTTCACGCTGTACCAGTGCCCGTCCTTCTCGATATGCCTGCCGCCCTTCGGGTCCATAAACACGCCGTTATGCCAGTCCAGCTCTCCCTTCGGCCGCGGCTCTTCGTATGTCGACGGCACCGGCAGTCTGTTATCCGTCGGACTACCCGCTTTCCCGCTACCGGACTGACCGGCTGGAGGGCCCGGCTCCTTTTTCTGGGGCTCCGTTTCCCACGGCGCCTTCTCCGTCTGCCCCGGCGGCGTATGCGCAGCTTCACCCACCTTCAGTCCGAACGCCCTGCCAATCTCCCCCGGCGCCGTCTCCGGCAATGACGGCGGCACACCCGGCTCGACAGGATGGAGTTGCCCCAGCTTCCCCTCCGACACCTCGTTCAGCCCGAACTTGCCCTTGAGCATCGGCAGCCTGTCCAGTCCTCCCATCAGCAGTCCACCGACCATCAGGCTGGTGTCCAGCACCGCCTCCTCGCCCGAGCTCAGCCCACCGTGATTCGGCACCGCCACGTCCAGCATCTGCCCGGCCAGCCAGTCCAACCCCGGCAGTGGAATCAGGCTGTTGAGCACCTTGCCCGCGGCATAGAGCACCTTGTCGAGCGTATCCGGCTCGTGCTCACGCATCATCTGCCGGCTCTTGTGGTCGACGTCCTGCGACGCATCGAGATACTTCTGCGCCAGATTCCGCACGTAATGCCCGTCCGCCTGCGGCAGCCCATCGCCGATATCCTGATAGAGCTTCGGCTTGCCCACCTGATCCAGATAGTGGTCCTTGTCGCCGTTCGCCGTCAGCTCATGCACCGCCTGTGCCTCTAGCGCATGCACGCGCTTGGAAATGGCGGAGTTCGGGTCGTTCAGGCCCTGCTGAAAGGTCAGCACGTCGCGCGCCTTCTCCTGCGCGCTGCGCGTCATACCCGGTCCGTGCCACCAGCCGGGATTGTCGCGCTCCTGTTGCGACAGTCCGTCGTCCGATACCAGCTTCTCGCCGATCGACTGATAGCCATACGTCTGCGCGTACGCCTCGGCACGACGGTCGTTCCATTGCGAGTCATCCGTATACTTCGGCAGACGGATGTTCTTTGCCGTGTATTGCTCTGCCTGGTTCAGAATCTGGTTGACCCGTTGCGTCGACGCGTCCCATGCCTGCTGTTCGCCCGTACTGTGTGTGGCCACCTCCTGCCCGATATCCTTCTGCATCTGCGTCCTGATGCTCACGGCGCTCTTCAGTGCGCCTTCGCGCGCGGCATCGTCCGCGCCCGGGGCGACAAACGCTTCGTACTGCTTGCGCAAGTCAGCCGTCTGGGCACGACCGCCGTCGTGCAGATACTCGGCGCCCACCGGGGTGTTGAAGATCGCAGCCAGACGGCGCGCCGGGTCCTGCCCGATCCTGTGTACCTCCTGCGACGCCTCGGCGGTGAGCGCCGCGAGTGCCCCGGCCCGCTGCACCCGTGGTTGCTGCAACACATTCAGTGCGCGCACGGCGTACGTCTCACGCAGCTGTTCATCCATCTGCGCCAGCGGCGCGGACAGTCCCGCGACTGCCTGCTGGTCACTGATGGTCGCCGGCGGCATGCCCGTCATTGAAAGACTCACGTATTGCGCAAGCTGCTGCGCCGTGCGCTGGTCATTCTGGTAGTTCAACGACGCCTTGCCGCTGCCGCCGTCGTACCGGTCGAGGAGTTTCGTCGCGGTGGTGCTAGCTGAGGTTGTTGGGGCTGTTGAAGCTGTTGAAGCTGTTGACGTCGTTGGGCCCGTTGACGTCGCTGGCGCGCCGGACATGTCCACCCCTGATGACAACGCAGACATATCTGCTCTCCCGCCCAGCCTGGTTGCCGCCATCGCACTTATTGGCGCATCCGTCGCGCTGTCCCGACGCGCCATTGCAGCCTGCACACGCCCAAGCGTCGACGGCTGCAACGTCGCCCGGGTGTCCGGCGCCGGCTTCGATTCCCTGCCCTCCGGCACTTCCGCTTTCCGCTCGCTGCCCTGCGATCCATGCTGTTTCAGATCCTCGTCCGACCGGATCCGCTCCAGTAACGACTGTTGCGCGATCGGTCGCTCGTCCGGTTTCGATTTCAATATCTCATCATCGGACGACGAATATTTATTCTCATCGCTCTGTAGTCCATATTTTTCGGAACCCGCCTCGCTGCTCTGTTTGACACCTACTTTCATTCTCACACTCCGTATTTGCAGTCCTCACTCTGACGCACCGGCCAATCGACACGTTTCGATTCGATAGTAACGAACGCACGGATCGATCACGACATATCCAGGTTATACGTCCCCGGGTTTCAAACTCCGTCCGCGCAAGCCCCAAAAAGGCGGCACGGCATCCTCCTTGAAAATAGACCCTGCTGTGCCGCGCTAATCCGCACTTCAATATGAGCAACCAGGGCAATAGCCCCTCCGCGTCCGTTCTGGGAAACGGACGTCCATTTCATGCAGCGGATCAAGTGTCCAGGCACTGAGAATGCCGACGTCAAGGCATGGCGCGGCACGCGCACATGGCACGCCGCGCGCTCCACGGATTCGCGGGCAACGAAATCGGACAAACCGGACACCAACGCTATTGCTCTAGCCGGCGCGTTGAGATCAACGCTTCAACTCGCACTGGCGCGCGCAGAGAATGCACGACCGCACTCGCTCCCGGCACCGAACACATACGCCGCCTCTCTGCCACCCAGCGCATAGGCCACGCAGCGTCTTGCCAGCACATCGGTCGGATCGACCAGCCGCACCACCGGCAGGCCGGGTCTCGCGAGTGTCGTGCCGCGCAACAGCAACGGCAACTCGGTGCAGCCTAATACGATCACCTGCACGCCTTGCGCGAGCAGATCGTCCACGGCTGCGGCGACATCGTCATAGCATTCGCCTGACGTGTAGCCGGCTTTGACGCCACACGGCCCGTAGATGCCGTTCATCAACCGTGCCTGTGCCGAATCGCCCGGCGCGACTTGTACCAAGCCGCACGCTTCAAGCGCCTTCTCATAGACGCCGCTCGCCAGCGTGCCCGAGGTGGCCAGCACGCCGACTTCGCGCACGCTCGGGAATGCCTCGCGCAGATAATCGGCGGTACAGGTCAGCATATTGACGATCGGAATGGTCAACGACGGCTGGATCCGTTCAACGAACGCGTGCGCCGTATTGCACGGAATCGCGATAAGATCGGCGCCGCCCTCTTCGAGCGTCTTGCAGGCGGCATAGAGCGCGAGTGTCGGATCGTCGCCGTTGCCGAGCAGCGCTTCAGTGCGATCCGGAATCTGCGGATTCTGCTCGACCATCACCTTGATGTGGTCCTGATCGCGCGCGGCCGGTGTATTGCGCACCAGTTTCGCCATGAAATCGACAGTCGCCGCCGGGCCGACACCACCCAGCACGCCGACCTTGAAACGCCGTTCCGGCTGCGAATATTGCGCCGCCGCGACGTAGCGCGCATAGACCAGACTCGTATCGACGAACGGCACCTCCAGCGTGCCAAGCGCGCGCGCGACCATACCGATTTCGGCGAGCCCAGGCAGGATGATCTCAGCGCCTTGCCCAATGAGGTCCGCGCAAGCCGCGCGCAGCAACGCGACCGGCCGTCCGTACAGATGGCCGCTTTTGATGCCTTCGTCGCCGTACACGGCGCTCGTTACGCGATCGACGCCCGCTTCGTTACGCGGATGCAGCACGTCGAACTGCGCGCTGTCGAAATAACGTTCGAAGAGACCGTTACCGCGGATCGCGTCGGAAGTCAGCACGCCGACGCGGCGAACCGACGGAAACGCTTGCCGTACATGTGCGAGGAGCGCAGCCATGAGATTGGCGATCGGTAACGCCACGTTCGCCGAGAGTTCGTCGATGAAGGTGTGACTGAGGAAGCACGGTAAGACGATCGCGTCGACACCGCGTTTCTCGAAAGCGCGAATCGTATCGAACACGTGGATCTTGAACGGCACGCTTGCGGCGCCCGGCGAAACCGGTCCTTGCCACGATTGCTGTTCGAGGACGAAATCGAATGGCTTGGCCGCACCGGACCGGCGCCAGCTGGTAGTCATCCTGCTCAACACGTCGACGCCGGCGAGCGGCGACGCGCCTGTCACTACACCCAGCGAGCGATGGCGATACATGATGGCTTCCCCTTGGTCGTTTTTCAGTTCGCCTTGATATTAGGACGCTTTTGGGGATTCGGGATGTTGTTAACCACGAAATAGCGGGTTTATGCCTGGCTGGGCGCTACACACTTTAATCTAGGCCACTTCGACGATACCGTGCGCTGCGCCTCGCTTGCGGCGCTCCAACGTGCCGATACAAACCAGCGAGACCCCGGCGAGGCAGCTATAAAACACCGCCAACGGCCACCATGCCCCGGGATATCGATGCGCGAGCAACGTCCCGATCAAAGGCGTCAACCCGCCCGCCAGTGCGGCGCACACCTGATAAGACAACGAAATAGCGGAATACCGGACTCGCACCGGGAATGCAGTCGACATAAAACCGGCCATCACCGCGTAAGAACTCGACATGCACATCACTGCCAGCGCGATGCCGACCACGATCGCCACCGGGCGCCCGGTCGATACAAGCGCGAACATCGGATAAGGCGAAAGCATCGCCAACGCTGCCGCACCCTTCAAAAACCTTCCAGTACCGATTCGTTGCGCAAACCACCCGGAACCCAGTTGCGTGAACAACTGAATAAACGCCACCACGAACAGGCAATCGAGAATCAGCGAACGATCGAGCCCGAGCGTCTGCGTCGTGTAGTTCAGCATGAACGTATTGACGAACCAGGCACCGGCGACGCCGATCACGTTCGCGCCAAGACATAGCAACACCGTGCGCCACGCGTCGCGCACAACTTCGGCGACCGGCAGCGCTGCGACTCGCCGTTGCGCTTTCAGCGCCTTGAATTCGGGCGATTCGTCGACACCCGCGCGGATCAGCAAACCCACCACCAGCAACACCGCGCTGGCGAGAAACGGCAGGCGCCAGCCCCAGCTGAGAAACGCGTCTTTATCCATCGACGCCACCGCGCGAAACGCAAGCAGCGACAGGATCAACCCCGCCGGACTGCCGAGCTGCGCAAACGAAGCGAAGAAAGTACGCCGTCCCTGCGGCGCATGTTCGCTTGCCATCAGCACCGCGCCGCCCCACTCGCCGCCGATCGCGATGCCCTGCGCGACGCGCAGCAGCACCAGCAACACCGGCGCCCACACGCCGGCACTCGCATACGTCGGCAGGAAGCCGATGCCGACCGTGCCGATGCCCATGATCGCCAGCGTCGCCACGAGCGCCTTCTTGCGACCGATGCGGTCGCCGAGGTGGCCGAACACGAGGCCGCCGAACGGACGCGCGAAGAACCCCACCGCAAAGGTGCCGAACGAAGCCAGCGTCGCGAAGAATGGGTCGCTACCCGGAAAGAACAGCTTGCCGAAAATCAGCGCCGAAGCGGTGGCGTAAATGTAAAAGTCGTACCACTCGATCGTGGTGCCCACAAATGCCGCTGCTGCGGCGCGGGTGGGTTGCCGCCCTGCGGCGTGGTCGTCTGGCTCGCGATTCATGTCTTTCGTCTCCAAGGTCGTTCTTCTGGATGGCGCGGCTTCTTCGTGCCGTCACCGGAAAACTGCGTGTTTACGGCTAGGCTTTCAGTACGCCCGCTTCGAGCAAACGCTGCTGGGTTACAGCGTCGATGCCCAGTGCATCGAGCACATCGCGTGTGTCGCCGCCAAGCGTCGGCGGCGCACTGCGATACGTGGCCGGCGTGCGCGACAACTTGATCGGCGACGCCGTGCCGCGGTACTCACCCATCTCGATCACCATGCCGCGATGCCGCGTATGCGGATGGCGCGCGACGACGTCGACGGTTTGCACCGGCCCGCACGGCACACCTGCATTGATCAATGCCTGCGCGAGCGGCTCGCAGTCGTGTGAGACAAGCAAATTTTCGAGCGCGGCCTTCAGCGGCTCGCGATGGGCGCAGCGGCTGCGGTTATCCACGTAGCGCGGATCGTCCGCCAGTTCCGGCGCGCCGAGATGCGCACACAGGCGCGCGAACTGCCGGTCGTTGCCGACGGCGAGAAAGATCGGCGCTGTCGCGGTGCGATAACTGTCGTAAGGCGTGATGTTCGGATGCGCGTTGCCGCTGCGCTGGGGCGTATTGCCCGAGCCGAAATAGTTCGGCAGATGCGGATGCAGGAGCGACACACCGCAGTCGTACAGCGCGATATCGATGGATTGGCCGCGCCCGCTTTTCGTGCGCTCCGCCAGCGCCAGCAGAATGCCGGCCAGCGCATTCAAACCGGTCACCATGTCGACGACCGGCAAGCCGACACGCGTCGCCGGTCCGTCACGTTCACCGTTCACGCTCATCAAGCCGGTCATCGCCTGAATCGCGGCGTCGTAGCCGGGCAAGCCGCCGAGCGGGCCGTCGGGACCGAAGCCCGATACCGCGCAATGAATCAGCTTCGGGAAACGCTCGCGCAAATCGCGCTCGTAGTCCATGCCCCACCGCGCGAGCGTGCCGGGCTTGAAGTTTTCCACCAACACGTCAGCGTCTTCGAGCAGTTTCCACAGAATGTCCCGCCCTTCTTCGCATGACAGATCGACCGCGATGCCCTGCTTGTTGCGGTTGACGCCTGCGAAGTACCACGCGGTGTCACCGTAAAACGGCGGCCCCCAGCCGCGCGTTTCGTCGCCGTCGGGGGGCTCCAGCTTGATGACCTGGGCGCCGTGATCGGCTAGTGCCTGCGTGCAGTATGGGCCGCCGAGCACGCGGCTGAGGTCGACGACTTTGATGCCTTGCAACGCGCCTAGCGTGTTCTGCGTGGTTTGCATCCCGTTGTTCACGTGTTCGGTCATTGCGGGCTCCGTGCCGGCAGCAGTTGCAACGCCTCATCGAGCGTCACGCTGCGGGCATTGACCAGTGCATCAATGACGTCGCTTTCATTCGGCGACGCCTGTACGTCGAGAGGATCGAACGGCAACAGCTTGTGCCGCAACACCAGATGACTCAGCGCGAGACGCCGGAAATCCGGCGCGAGGCGCACGCCTTCGCAAGCCATCAGTACCGCTGTGCTCGCGTGATACAAGGCAGTGCCCGCCTGCCGGACCGATTCATCGCGTCCGCACTCGGCGACGCTCGCAAGCGCATCGCAAGCGCGCGTCAAGGTAGAACGAAGCATCTCGAGACTCTCGGCTGGCAATCCCGCAGCGCCGAGCAGATCCTGCAGATACGTACGCAGCGGTTCGAGCGCGCCGTCCCGTTTCGCCGCGCGCGCGATGTCGAGCGCGACGATGTTGCTGGTGCCTTCCCAGATCGAACCGAGATGCGCGTCGCGCACGAGACGTGCATCGCTCCACTCTTCGATGTAACCGGTGCCGCCGCGCACTTCCATCGCGTCGCCTGTCACGCGGCGGGCATCGCGGCACGCGCGGAATTTGATCAATGGCGTGAGGATGCGCACGCATTTCGCCGCCTGCCGATCGCCGGCGTCGGCCTTTTCGAGCAGCAAGGCGATCTGCATGAACATCGAACGCGCCTGCTCCGCGGGCAGCATCATCTTGAGCAACTGCCGCTGCATCAGCGGCATATCGATCAGCTTGCGGCCGAACGCTTCACGATTGCGCGCGATGTGCAGCGCCTCGGTCAGCGCGCGGCGCATCAAGCCCGCTGCACGCACGCCATTCGACAGACGCGACATGTTGATCATGTCGGCCATCTGGTGGAAGCCGCGCCCCACTTCGCCGATCAGATACGCCACGGCTCCTTCCAGCACGATCTCGCCGCTCGCCATCGAACGGCTGCCGAGCTTGTCCTTCAGACGCACGATCCGATAGCTGTTACGCGAGCCGTCCGGCAAGGTCTTCGGCAGCAGGAACAACCCAAGACCGTTGATACCGGCAGGCGCATTGTCCACGCGCGCGAGCACCATCGCGAGATCGGCGTCGGCGTTCGAGCAGAACCATTTGTCGCCGTACAGATGCCACACTGCTTCACCGTTCACACCGGTTTCGAGCGCTGCACGCGTCGCGATACGGGCCACGTCCGAGCCCGCCGCCTGTTCGGTCATGAACATGGCGCCCTGAAAGAGCGTGTCGAAATCGCGCGACGCCAGCATCGGCAAAAATCGCGCGACCAGTTCGGGCGCGCCGAATTTGCGCAGCGTACGCGTGAGCGAATCGGTCATGCTGACGGGACAGCACAGGCCGAATTCCGCCTGCACGAACAGAAAGGTCAACGCATATTTGACCAGCGGCGGCGGCGCCTTCTTACCTTCGCGGGTGTCATGGCTCATCGACGCCAGCCCCAATTCTGCGTAGGCCACGCGTTCGAGCGCGACGTAATCGGGATGCTTGTCGATGCTTTGCAGTGCTTCGCCGCGCCGCGTGCGATGCCGCAATTGCGGCGGATTCTTGTCGGCGGACAGCGCCCAGACGTCGAGTTCATCGGACGCTCGCTGACCTAACGAAACGAACTGACTTTCGAGTTCCTGATACAGCGCGTCGCCGAGATGCAATTTGAGCAAACGGGCGAGGTCGGGATCGCTGCTGAAGAAGTTGATGCCCCGGCTGTCGGGAATATTGGACGAGCCGTGTGCCGGCTGCGCGGTGATTTCGCTCATGCGTGTCTCCTTTATGGAAGCAGCATAGAAGCGGTTTCGATAAACGTCTAATACAAGTTTTATCCGGTACGATAGACGTTGCTTATCGATAAAAGAACCGGAGACTGCCATGGACCTGAAGCAATTACGCTATTTCGTGGCGGTCGCCGAGGAACTGCATTTCGGCCGCGCCGCCAAGCGCCTGTTCATTTCGCAGCCGGCGCTCAGTTTCGACATTCGCAAGTTCGAGGAGCAATTGGGGGTGCAATTGCTCGCGCGCACCAACAAGACGGTCGCGCTGACCAATGCTGGGCAGGTGCTGCTTGGCGAAGCGCGCCGCTTGCTGCTGCAGGCTGGCGAGGCTGAACGCATCACGGTTCGATCGGCGCACGGGTTGGCTGGCCGCTTGCGGATCGGGTTTGTGAATTCGATGTTGTATCGCGGTATGCCGCAGGCGGTGAGCCGCTTCGAGGCTGACTATCCGGGCGTCGAAATTGTCCTGAAGGAGATGAACACCAGCGAGCAGGTGTATGCGATCCAGCGGATGCAGATCGACATGGGCTGCGCGCATTGGGGTAGTTTTCCGTCGGATGTGGTTTCGACGCCGATTTTTTCCGAGCCGTTTTTGTGTTGCTTACCGGTTGATCATCCGCTGGCGCGCAAGCGCAAGGTCGACCTGCGGGCGTTGGCGCAGGAGCCGTTCATTCTGTTTCCGCGCACGGTGTCGCCGCATTATCACGATCTGATCATCGCGCAATGCGTGGGGGCGGGTTTTAGTCCTTTGATTCGCCATGAGGCGCGGTTGTGGCAGACCGTTGTAACGATGGTCGGGTTTGGGATGGGGGTGGCGTTGGTGCCGTTTACCTTGCGGCAGGTGCAGGATCCGCGGGTTTGCTTTTTGCCCTTGCAGGGCGAGACGCTTTTGTCGCAGGTTTTGCTTTTGCGGAGAAGCGGCGACTCGGAGCCGGTCGCGGATCGGTTTGTTGAGTATCTTCGACAGGGCAAATGAGGTTTTTTGCCTGCGCGGCGCTTTTTTCTGTGCGCTTACGGTGTTGGCCTTTCCTTGTTTTGTTAGTGGTCTATTAGCGTTGCCCCTGTGCGGGGCGGCACCTACTTCTCTTTGCTGCTGCAAAGAGAAGTAGGCAAGAGAAAGCAGCTCAAACCGCTGATTCTTAAGCGGGTCCCCCGCGCAGTTGCGGTAGTGGTGCATCTGAAGTCCGTGCTCTCGCACATTCGGCGTTAGTGACAAAGGGCTCATCAGCGCCCACTTCGCACTGCGTGCGTCGCGGACGGGTCTGCATGGGAAACCCGGGGCTTCGGTTGGGTGCGGTGGGGCCATCGGCTTCGCCTCGGCGCGGATGGGTCTGCGAGGGAAACCAAGGGCCTCGTTTGCATGCAGTAGGAGCCATCGGCTTCGCCTCGGCAAAATGCCGGATGAAGCGCGAGTGCGAAACCGTAGTGGTCGGTTTTATGAAGTACGCTTCGGCGCGCGCAGCGCCGCCGGAAGAATGACTGCTTTGTCACTACCGCGGAGTGTGCGAGAGCACGGATTCCAGATGCACCACTACCGCGACTGCGCGGGGGACCCGCTTAAAAGTTAGCGGTTTGAGCTGCTTTCTCTTGCCTACTTCTCTTTGCAGCAGCAAAGAGAAGTAGGTGCCGCCCCGCACAGGGGCAACGCTAATAGACCAATAACAATTCAAGGAAAGGCCAAAGAGTCAGATCAAGGAAAGGCCAACACCATAAAAGCACAGACAAACAAGCGCCGAGCAGACAAACCAACACTGCCGCCGCCAAAGGCAAAAACCAACCGTTAATCTTCCCCCCGATAAGCCACAAGCACCCTATACGCAACCATATCCATAGCAGGCTTAATCAACCCATTCTTGTCAGTCCAAACCTTGGGCGTCAACGCCCCACTCAACGCGACGCTATCAGCGTCCCCCAGAGCAAGCAGTGCAGTCTGCACATCATCATCAAACGCAATCACGTTGACGAAAATCGTATCGCCATCATTGGTGGTCGCCCGTACCTTGCAGGTCACAAAGCGCTTGCCATTCTGCCCCGTGCGAATCTGCGCCTCGCCGTACAGGCGCCCGCCCACCAGTCCATCGATCATCGTCCTGCTCCTGTTATTCCATACCGTGCAAAAAAGCGATATCACCCAACACGACACATATGATCCCACGATACGCCGCGCGGCCTGCACAAAAGCACGAACCACTCGCGGATTACGCGCCAATCGTCATATCCACTCCGCGCACCAGACGCTTCGCTAACCGCGGCTGCCGCAATTGCTCAAGCCACCATTGCAACGCACGCCCTTCATGATCGCCGCGCCACGCGACATACAGCACATTCGGCTCGCGCGGATCGGCTGTGCTCTTCTCCACCAGTTCGCCCTTCTTCAGCAACGAGGCCACGCGCTGACGCGGCAACCAGCCCACGCCCAGGCCATCGCGCTGCGCGAGAATCTTCGCTCGCATGGTCGGCACAGCAAGCGATGCCTGCCCACCGATCACACCATACGCGCGCCCCGCCGTCGTGTGCGACGAATCAGCCACCACCACACCGCGATGCTCAAGAATCTGTTCGCGTCCAAGCGACCCCGCGACGCTCGCGAGCGGATGGCGTGGCGACAGCGCGAACACCCACTCCATCACGCCAAGTTCGAACCAGCGCAACCCAGGAATCGCCGGCGGTTCATTCGTCGCGCCGACGATCAGGTCGGCACGGCCATCACGCAATGCTTCCCATGTGCCACTCAATACTTCATGCGTAAAACGCAGCTTCACGCCGGATCCGAGCGAGTCGAAGGCGCGCACCACCGGCATCAGCAGTTCGAATTCGAGAATCTCGTCCGTCACCACCCATAGGCGATCCTCCCAGCCACTCGCAATCTGCCGCACACGCTGTGTCATGCGCGACATGTCGAGCATCAGACGCGCGGCTTCGTCGGCGAGCAGCTGGCCTGCGGGTGTCAATTGCAACCGGTAGCGGCGGCGGTCGAACAGCAATGCGTCAAACCGCGTCTCCAGTTGCCGCGCGGCGTGCGAGACAGTCGAAGGCGCTTTGCCAAGACGCGCAGCCGCACGTGACAGGCTGCCGGTCTCCCGGATTGCCTCCAGCAAGGCCAGTTCATCCTCTGACAACATGTTCCATTCCTTCGAATGAGTTCAATGGAATATAGGGTACGGCCGGACGGCCATTCGGGTCCACCATGGCGAGAATGCGTGAAACTGCTAACAAACAGGCGACGACCGGCGCTTTCGAAAAAACCGCACGACCAACGCACCGAGCTTCATGCATCATGCTCGAGGCACCGCGCACTACGCGCCGCACTCCTGCACTGGACCCGCACGTTCACCGCGAACCCGTTTGCGCCCCGGCCGCCTCGAAAATATCGCGCAACCACTGCGCAAACACCCGCACACGCGACGACAACTGGCGATTCTGCGGATACAGCACCGAAACCGGCATCGGTGGCGGCGGGAAGTCAGCGAGGATGATTTTCAGCCGTCCCGACGCCAGCTCTCCGGCCACGCGGTATTGCGGCACCTGCACGATGCCGAGCCCGGCCACCGCCGAACCCGTGTAGAGATCGGCGCCGGTCACCGATACCGCCGACGGCAGGTACATGGTCGTATCGCGGCCGTCGATTCTGAATTCGAGCGGCACCGGCTTGCCGGTCGCGCTGGACAGATAATTGACCGCCCGATGCGTGGACAAGGCCGCCGGATCGGCTGGCTCGCCATACGCCTCCAGATAAACCGGACTCGCCACCGTCACTTGCGGCAACTCCGCAACGCGCCGCCCCACCATCGACGAATCCTGCAGATTGCCCGCCCGCAACACGCAATCGACCCCCTCCCGCACGAGATCGACCAGCCGGTCATCCTCGCCGATCGTCAGTTCGATGTCGGGAAACCGCGCGAGAAACGCCGGTAGCGCCGGCACGACGAAGTGCCGCGCCAGGGTGCCCTGCAAATTCACGCGCAATAGGCCCTTCGGCGCGAGGTTGGAAAACGAACCCTCCGCCTCCTCCATGTCCGCGATCAACCGCACGCAGCGGCGGTAATACGCCTCGCCGTCGTGCGTGAGGCGTACCGAACGTGTGGTGCGCTCGAGAAGCCGCGCGCCGAGCCGCTGCTCCATGCGCTTCATCAGGTTGGTGACGGTAGCGCGCGGAATCTGCAGGTCATCCGAAGCGCGCGTGAAGCTTTGCCGCTCGGCAATTCGGATGAACACCCGCATTTCCTCGAAACGATCCATGGCCGATGCCTTTGTGCCGGACTGGCAATTTGGCGGCCTTCCGGTCAATTGTTAAAGCAAATGGAATGATGATGGCAAGTCTAACCGGATTATCTCAGCGATGAAAGCGACCATGATTCATCTCACCAACCCACCACACAGAAGGAAACGAATCATGAACACGATCAAGAACGCTCAAGTCGCCATCGTTACCGGCGCATCCCGCGGCATCGGCGCAGCGGTCGCGCAACGCCTCGCCAAGGACGGCTTCGCGATTGCCGTCAACTACGCATCCAGTTCGTCGGAAGCCGATGCGCTCGTCACGGAACTCACCGCGGCAGGCGCCAAGGCCATCGCAGTGAAGGCCGACGTTTCGAATGCCGACGATGTGCGTCGCATGTTCGAGACCACCGAACAGCAACTTGGCAAAGTGGACGTGCTGGTCAACAACGCCGGCGTGCTCAAGACGGTGCCGCTCGCCGACACCAGCGACGCGCTGTACGAGCAGACCTTCGACATCAACGTACGCGGCACCTTCAACACCCTGCGCGAAGCGGCCGCACGGATGAACACCGGCGGACGCATCGTCAACTTCTCGAGCACGACGCTTGCGCTGAACATGCCGGGCTATGCGATCTACAACGGCACCAAGGCCGCCGTCGAAGCCTTCACGCACGTGTTCGCCAAGGAATTGCGTGGCCGCAACATCACCGTCAACGCGGTTGCGCCAGGTCCGATCGCCACCTCGCTGTTCCTCGACGGCAAGACCGAAGAACAGATCCAGACCTTCGCGAAGATGCCGCCGCTACAACGCCTCGGCCAGCCGGACGACATCGCCTCCGTCGTGTCCTTCCTCGTCGGCCCGGATGCAGGCTGGGTCAACGGGCAGATCCTGCGCGCCAACGGCGGTGTGGCTTAGCTCAGTTTGAAAACGCGTAAAGAACCTTTCTCATAGCACTTTCAAACGTCGCATCACTTTCATCGAATCGGAGAAGAAAATGCAAAAGAACGTCATCCTGGTGACGGGCGCCGGTACGGGCATCGGCAAACTGACCGCGCAATCGTTGGCCGAAGCCGGCCATATCGTCTACGCGACGATGCGCGATGTCGAAGGACGCAACCAGCCGCGCGCCGACGAATTGCGGGCACTCGCCAAAGCGAAAAACATCCAGTTGTATCCGCTCGAACTCGATGTCCTGTCGCAAGCATCCGCCGATGCTGCCGCTGCGTCGATCATCCGCGAGCAAGGACGGCTCGACGTGGTGATGCAGAACGCGGGGCATCTGGTAGTTGGTCCGAGCGAAGCGTTCACGCCCGAAGAAATGGTGAAGGTGTTCGACACCAACCTGTTCGGCGCGCAGCGTGTGAACCGCGCGGTGCTGCCGTATCTGCGCCAGCAGGAAGCCGGCCTGATGGTGTGGATCAGCAGCACGACGACCAAGGGCGGTTTTCCTCCGTTCCTCGGCCCCTACGGCGCCGCAAAGGCCGCGATGGATTCTTTGGCGGTGACCCTTGCCTACGAAATCGCACGCTTCGGGATCGAAACCTCGATCGTGGTGCCCGGCGCGTTCACACGCGGCACCGCGCACTTTCCGAGCGCCGGCAAACCAGCCGATGTGGAACGCGCCGCCGCGTATGCACGCTATGACGGCGTGATGGATCAGATCGGCGAGCGCCTGTCCGAACTCACACCGGACGACGCCGATCCGCAAGCAGTGGCTGATGAAATCGTGCGAATCGTCGCGTTGCCTTCGGGCGAGCGGCCGATGCGCTCGGTGATCGACTTCGTCGGTGACGGCGCGCGTGAAGTGCTCGAAGTCTCGGAGCGCGTGCGCATCGAGTTCGCCAAACGGATCGGCATGGGTGATCTGCTCGAAGCGAAGGTCACGCGTTAATTGAGCATTGCGGCGAGGGACGTCAGGCGTGATTAACCGACCTTGGCGTCCCGCAGTTCCTTTCCCGCTTTAAAACACACGTTCATGAAACCTTCAATCCTGATCGCCTGCGCCGTGCTGCTGCCGTGTCTGGTCGCCGCATGCGATGCACAACCGCAGCAGCCGGACGCGTCCATCAACACGCGGAGCACAGAAATGAAACCCTCAGTGACTTACCTTCATTTGCTGAAGCACACGCCCTTCTTCACGAGTCTGACGACCGAACAACTGCGTTGGGTGATCAGCCATTCGCAAGAATGGGAAGCGCAACCCGACACGGTGGTCGCGCAATGCAACGGCAGAGCGCACGATGTCGCGAGCGATCAAGGCATGTGGATTCTTCTGGACGGCGGCTGGCAGATCGAACACGGCCAACAGGCGTATCCGGCTGGCCACGCGAGTGCGGGGAAATGGTTTAGCGCAGCGGTGACCGATCAGCCGTGCCGCCTCGTTACGACCGAACACAGCTATGTGATGAAGATCGAACGCGCCGACTTCGACGCGATGCTCGAACAAGGTTTCGCATTCGACCAACATCTCAATGCAGGCCGTCGCTACTACAGCGACCTGTTCACCACTCCGGCCGAACTCGTCAAATAGCAGTCGAGCCGGAGCGAGTTGTCACGTAGCGACAGGCAAAAGGACGCGCTTAAACCGCCTTCGGATTACGCTCCACAAATCCTTCCTGATGCCAGTACGGATACGCGGGAGGTACAGCGCTGGCGGCGTCGAGTTTCGCCACCTGTTCGGGCGTCAGATTCCAACCTACCGCGCCGAGGTTCTGCCGCAACTGCTCTTCGTTGCGCGCGCCGATCAGCACCGTCGATACGGTAGGCCGCTGCAGCAGCCAGTTCAGCGCGATTTGCGGCACGGTCTTGCCGGTTTCGGCGGCCACTTCGTCGATCGCATCGAGCACGCGGAACAGATACTCGTCCGGTACCGGTGGCCCCATGTCGGCGGTTTTATGCAGACGGCTCGTTTCAGGCAAGGGCTGACCACGCTTGATCTTGCCGGTGAGACGCCCCCAGCCAAGCGGACTCCACACCACCGCACCCACACCTTGATCGACGCCGAGCGGCATCAACTCCCACTCGTAATCTCGGCCGATCAACGAATAGTAAGTCTGATTCGCGACATAGCGCGGATAGCCGTAACGATCCGCGGTGTCCTGCGATTTCATCAGGTGCCAGCCGGAAAAATTCGACACACCGGTGTAGCGGATCTTGCCGGCGCGCACGAGATCGTCGAGCGTCGACATGACTTCGACGATCGGCGTCTTTGCGTCGAAACCGTGCAACTGGAACAGATCGATGTAGTCGGTTTGCAGACGTTTGAGCGCTGCGTCCACCGCCTGAATCAGATGGAAGCGCGAGGAGCCGACATTGTTCGGACCCTCGTCGAAACGGAAGGTCGCCTTGGTCGAGATGATGGCTTTGTCGCGCTTGCCCTTGAGCGCTTCACCGAGCACCGACTCTGAAGCACCGCTCGAATAGATGTCGGCGCTGTCGAACATCGTGACGCCCGCATCGAAACAGATATCGATCAGGCGACGCGCCTCGGCGACGTCGGTGGCGCCCCACTCCTGGAAAAATTCACCCTTGCCGCCGAATGTGGCGGTGCCGAAACTCAGTACCGGTACCTTGAAACCGGATGCACCCAGATGTCTGTATTCCATTGACGTATCTCCGTGGCCTGGCCGTCGATAAGCGGACGTTCAGTCTACGCGCGTCTGCGCAAACGTGCCGGCGAGTTCGCAGTGTCGCGATGGATTGCGCTCTCATCAACGAGCGCGGTGAAAGCAACGACGTGAGGCGTACAGCGCCGCCCTTTTCGGCCACGGCACAGCTAAGGCATTAACTTTATTGCATCACCGGTTTTCCCGCGGCGCTCAACGCGGCCAGCGCGTCACGCGCACTTCGAATCACGCTGTCCCAATCGCCCAATGCCGGCTGCCGGAATAACCTCGCTTGCGCATACCAGGGCGTATCGGTACGTTCGAGCATCCAGCGCCAGCATGTGTCGAAGCGGTTCAGAATCCATACCGGCTTGTCCAGCGCGCCGGCCAGATGCGCGGTGGACGTGTCCACCGATATCACCAGATCGAGGTTTGCCACCAGTGCGGCCGTGTCGGCGAAGTCCTCGAGTTCTTCCGTGTAGTCAACAACGTCGGGAGGCGAATCGTTGCGCGGCAATTGCAGCGCCGACGGTCCTTTTTGCAGGCTGAAGAACTGCACGTTCGGCACGTCGAGAATCGGAGCGAGTCGTTCAAACGCAATCGAACGGCGCGCGTCGTTCTTGCGGAGCTCGGCGACATGCGGCCGGTTCCCGCCCGCCCAGACGAGTCCGACTTTCAGGCGCCCTTCCGCTTGTGCTGCGATACGCTCGTGCCATTCACGCGTTGCTTGCGGGTCGGCGAACAGATAAGGCGTCTTTGCGGGAATACTTGCGAGATCGGTCTTGAACGCGAGCGGCAGACTCAGCAATGGGCAGTGACAGTCGAACGGCGGCAGTGCTTGCCCTGCTTCGATCAATTGATCCACACCGTCGAGCGTGGACATTAGCCGCATCAATTCACTCGGTACTTCCAGCACGACTTTTGCGCCGAGCTTCGACACCCTCTCCGCATAGCGGCAAAACTGCAGCGTGTCGCCTAGACCCTGCTCGGCGTGCAACAGAATCGTTTTGCCGTCGATTGAAAAATCGCCCAGCCAGAGCGGTTGCGTAAAGGTGCGCCTGCCTGCTTTGATCCGGCTTCGCTCCCAGCGCCATTCGTATTCCTTCCAACCTGCTTCTAACTGCCCCATCTGCAACAGACACAACGACCGGTTCCAATGCGTCTCGGCAGTGTCGGGATTCACGGCCAGCGCGCGCTCATAACTCTGCAACGCCTGCGCGTGGTCATTGAGATCGACCTGAGTCAGGCCGAGGTTGTTCCAAGCATCGGCAAATGCAGGGGCGAGTTCGAGCGCACGCTGATAGCTTTGCCTCGCCTCATCCGGCTGGTTCAGATCGCTCAGTGCGTTACCGCGATTGCTCCATGCGTCCGGATAGTTCGGCTGCAGTGCAAGCGCGTGATCGCAGCTTGTCAGAGCATCCGCGGGACGGCCCAGATCGCGCAGCACACAGGCGCGATTGTTCCAGGCTTGCACGAAATCCGGCATCAAGGCGATAGCGCGATCAAAACTGTCGAGCGCTTCGCGCGGCAAGTTCAGGCCGGCTTGCGCATTGCCGCGGTTGTTTAGTGCGTCAGGAAATCTGGCTTGCAATGCGAGCGCGCGATCGGCACTCCCGAGTGCTTCGTCGAAACGTTGCAAGGCATTGAGCGCATAGGCGAGATTCGAATGAAGCGGCGCCTGTCTCGAATTGACGGCGAGCGCCCTTTTTAGGAACTCGAAACCCTCTTGTACACGCCCCGCTTGCAGCGCGAGCGAGCCCAGCAATTGCAGCGCATCGAAATGGCGTGGCTTGAGTTCGAGAATCTCACGATAGAGTTCTTCGGCCTCGGCGAATGCGCCGTTCTGCTGAAGCGCGACGGCTTGCCGAAGCATATGGTCCAACTGTTGCGGAAGATTGGCAGGCTTGCTCATGAGGTGAGCTTTGATTGAATGCACGTGGAATCGGGAAACCGCTTTCGAATTGCCTGGGTCGCGCTGAAAGCCGCGTAGGCCAGGCCCGAAAGAACGAAGCCGATTATCGCCGAAAAGTATGCATTCAGCCTGCTGTGTGCACGCGGCCGTGATTGTCCGCGAGCGAGCGGGTCGCTGCGGGCTTTGCAGGCGTTCTAGCTGATACCGCCTGGTGACGGCGCGTCACGCCGCAACGTGACGCGCGTTGGGTACCTCAATGTGCCGCGTGTGGGGCTTATTGGGCGGTCAGATGCTTGCGCTTGGCGAGATCCTGAGCCATCGCGTAATGCTCCTGGATGGTCGGCAGTGCCTTCTTCGCCACGTCCTTCAACTGCTCGTCGCGGCCCGAGGCGATTTCCGCCTGGAATGCCGACAGCGCTTTCTGTTCGCCGGCGAGCGCGACCTGCTCGATGTAAGTCTTGTCGAAGTCGGCGCCGCGCAGGTTATTGA
This sequence comes from Paraburkholderia domus, assembly GCF_905220705.1. Taxonomy (GTDB): domain Bacteria; phylum Pseudomonadota; class Gammaproteobacteria; order Burkholderiales; family Burkholderiaceae; genus Paraburkholderia; species Paraburkholderia domus. The sequence goes on along the minus strand of NZ_CAJNAT010000041.1, from coordinate 33,815 downwards.
TGCTCGCGAGCACCGCTGCATCCGGATCGTTTTTCGGCACGTCGACCCCACGCGGGCTCGCGGCGCGCAGCGCGTCCGAAATTTTTGCGTTGTCGCTCGACACGCGTTCTGCGAATGCCTTCACGTCGCGGTCGGTGGAACGCGAGGTGGCAATGCGTGCGGCGTCGCGTTGCGTGGCGACATCCTTGGTGGCGTCGGCGATGAAGGCCTGGTCGGCGGCATGAATACGTGCGGCGTCCGGCGCGGTTTGAGCACTGGCTGCGGTAGCGACGACCATAAGGCTGGCCATGCAGGCACTGGTGATAGTGGCGAGAGGCAAGCGGATCATACGTTCTCCTTGGAGTGGAAGCGAAACGACGGCGATGCGCGTGTGCCTGCGCCACTGCGTGCGATTGCCTTGATACCTTGCAAGTCGCTTGCGACTGGCTAACGGCGCCGCGCTCTTATCGCTGTGCATTCTAGGAGCCGCGCTACCCATCATGTGAAACCATGCTGTCGCTTCTGTAACGTTAGGTAACCTTCATACGAATTACCCGCTTTTGCTGTAGGGCCGCGCCCCTCTTCCTGCATCGAATAACGGCTGGTGTTAACCAGAAAGCATAAGTAAACCGTCTGAAATCACTGAACTTTCCTGCTGCTGCGCCGATAACAAAAAAGTAGGGCACGCGCCAGGGCCGAACGAAAGGGTTGCATGGCGCACCATTTGCACCGCAATCCCTGGAGAGTTTCGATGGCAGTAGACCACCGCGCGAACGACGAACGCAGCAACCTGACGAGTTCCAACAAGTTTGAGTTGTTGCTGTATCGGCTGGGATGTGTTCCCGGCAGCGACGCGCATGAGCTTTACGGCATCAACGTCTTCAAAGTGCGTGAAATCTCGACGATGCCACTGGTCACGCCGATCGCGGGTTCTTCGCCATACGTCATGGGCGCTGTGGACATTCGCGGGCAGATCATTCCGGTGATCGATTTACCGCGCCTGATGGGCTGCGAGCCGACGCGAGGCTTGAACATTTTGCTGGTGACGGAATTCGCACGTTCGACGCAGGCGTTTGCGGTCGAAGAAGTGGATGACATCGTGCGGCTCGAGTGGAATCAGGTGTTGTCCGCCGAGGGCACCGCGGGAGGCAATCTGGTGACGAGCATCGCGCGTATCGACGGCAACACCGGCGACTCGCGGCTTGCCCAGGTGATCGATGTGGAGCAGGTGTTGCGCGATGTATTTCCGTCGCAGCATCCGAGCGTCGACCCCACCTCCGTGGGTGAAGCGCTTGGCATTCGCCGTGGCGCGAAGATTCTCGCCGCTGACGATTCCGGGTTTGCACGCAAGCTGATCGAGCAGGCGTTGAGCGCGATCGGCGCGGATTACGTGATGACCAAGACCGGCGAGGAGGCGTGGAATACGTTGCAGAAGGCCGCGCGTGAAGCGCAGTCTAACGGCACGCGGGTGAAGGATAGTATTGCACTGGTGTTGACCGATCTCGAGATGCCGGAGATGGATGGGTTCATGTTGACTCGTCAGATCAAGGCTGACGAGCGGACCCGGGATATTCCGGTGATCATTCATTCTTCTTTGACCGGCGCCGCTAATGAGGCGCATGTGAAGAATGCTGGCGCGAATGGGTATGTGGCGAAGTTTGCAGCCGCTGAGCTGGCTGATGCTATTCGTAATGCGCTGGGGGGGGTGCCTGCGGCGGAGGGGGTTGTTTGAAGGTGGGGGTTTTGCCTGCGGCGCTTGTTTCTGTATGCCTGTGGCGTTGGCCTTTCCTTGTTTTGTTAGTGGTTGATTAGCGTTGCCCCTGTGCGGGGCGGCACCTACTTCTCTTTGCTGCTGCAAAGAGAAGTAGGCAAGAGAAAGCAGCTCACACCGCCAGCTCATAAGTGGGTCCCCTAGCTTGGAGGGGATCGTGGTGCATCTGGAATCTGTGCCCTCGCACATTCTGCGTTGGTGACAAAGGCGTCATACTTCCGGCGGCGCTGCGCGCGCCGAAGCGTGCTCCATAAAACCGACCACTACGTTTCGTACTCGCGCTTCATTCGGCGCTTCATTCGGCACTTCGCCGAGGCGAAGCCGACGGCCTCCGCTACGCCCAACCGAAGCCATGGGTTTGCATGATGAACCCTTCCGGCGAGCACGGTGTGCGCCGCCGGAAGTATGAATGCCTTGTCACCAGGGCTGAATGTGCGAGGGCACAGATTCCAGATGCACCACTACCGTAACTGCGCGGGGGACCCGCTTAAGAATTGGCGGTGTGAGCTGCTTTCTCTTGCCTACTTCTCTTTGCAGCAGCAAAGAGAAGTAGGTGCCGCCCCGCACAGGGGCAACGCTAATAAACCACTAAAAAAAAGGAAAGGCCAACGCCATAAGAACACAGACAAACAAAGCGCCGAGCAGGCAAAACCAACAAACAACCCGCGCCGCAGGCAAAAAAACCAGCATAAAAACCCAATTTCTATGTGACCATACCCAAACCCCAACCCGCACGGAGTGCAAAGGCAAAATGCAACAACCAGACCCACTCCATCCCCTGCGCCCCTTCCTGAAAAACTACGTGTGGGAACACGGCCACATCGGCACTCGCTACATAAACTGCGCCACCGGCGAAATCGCCTTCGATGACGGCAAAAAATCCCGCTTCGCCGCAGAAAAATACCTCTACGTCCCGCTAGACAAAGACGCTACGGACGACCCGCTCGTCACCGGCCCCTCAACTCAGGATGCCGCCCTCGCGCGCTTCCTCCGCGCCGCGCAACTCGGCAAACCCGAAGAAGCCGGCTCCGCCGCAGAAGTCCAACGCGCCGTTCACGATTGCGTCGACCTGGCCATCTTCAGCGCCTATCAACACGATGCGCTGCAAGCAGTCGATCGCTACACCCAGGAAGCCATGTTCGACGACGAAATCCGCGCAGCACTCGTCGACGATATTCGCCGGGTTTACAGGCCGATGCGCGAACAACTCGCGCTCTATGACTTCACCGTGCTGCATGGTCTGCCCACGCCGCTTCTCTTCAGCGATTCGCCATTTATCGACTGGCGCGTGCGCGTCAAGCCGGCCATGCCGTTCGTCTCGCTGCCCCTCGGGCCCTACGCATTGCTGGTCGGCACGCCGTCTGGAAGAACCAGCCGCGCTGCACCCGTCGCGTGGAAAACCGCCGTCTCGATGGGCGCGCTAAAGGATCACAATCGCCTGATGGTCGAGCGCGCCCGTCTTTGGATCGTGGCCACCAGCGACGATCAACTGGTAGCCATTCAAGATCGCTTCAAGAAAGACGACGCATAAGCGGCACCGCCCCGCATACCTTCACGCCTGGCGGTGCGGATGCGCTTCGAGCGCAAGCGAAAATGCCAGATGGCCGATTTCTATACCCATGGTGTTGATCATCGGCGGCGCATGAAACGCACGCAGTTGTGCACGCTGTTCAGGGCTACCAATATCGAGTCGCGCGAGCAGTTCAGCAACGGTCGCATACAGCACGCCGATGTTGCCGTCCTCCACCTTCACCGCAATGCCGAGTGCACCGTCGGCGCCCAGCCGCGCAGTCTGCCGCGAGGCCCTAACGCCGATTGCATAGCTGCCGTCGGCGCCAACCTTGCCGATCAGCGCACCATCGAATGCCCGCATCAGCGCGGTACAGAAGCGCCCCTCGCCTGCCACCCACTCCGGATGCGCCGCCATCGCACGATAGATGCGTGCGAGCGCCGCAGTGCGTGGCGGAATGGAAGAAGAAGCGGCAGTGGAAACCGACGTCTCGTCCTCCGCTGCAGCGAGCTTCGCGAACAGACGGGCGAGGCGGTCGAGCGCGAACGCCGGCGTCGGCAGATTGCAACCGTCGATCGACCATTGCACCGCGTCGTCCGGCAAGTCGCATACCTCGGCGACGGTATGCTTCACGCGCACCTGTAACGGATGCTCCGGCAGTTCATAACCGCTAATCGCCGCCCCGATCGAACGCGCCCCGGCAAGCATGCCGGCGTGCTTGCCCGAGCAATTGCTGCACACGGCGCCCGGTCTGAAATCACGCTTCAGCCAGTCGACATAGACGGCGTCGGACAGCGGGGGATGCCCGCCGCAACGCAGATCGGTTTCGCTGACCTGCACCTTGGCCAGCATCTGACGCGCACGTTCAATGTGACGCGCCTCGCTGCTGTGCGATGCGCACATGAGTGCGAGATCGGTTTCGTCGAATCCGAAACGCTCGAGCGCGCCGGTTTCCAGCACCGCCAGGGCCTGTGCGGGCTTTGCAGCGGAGCGTACCAGCGTGATACGTGACGGATCGCCGAATGAATACAGCAGGCGGCCGTCGGCCTGTACCACCGCGACATGGGCGATGTGCGTGTTCTCGATGGCTTCGCCGCGATAGACAGTCGCCGCAATCGGCCGGGTTTCGTAAGAGCTCATATTCGTTCTCCTCCTGATCGCATCGATCGTGCGATCGTTATGAATCGTGGTGACGCGAGCGATTCTACGTTCGTCTTTCGTTCAATCCAAACCGATGCTGTACGACCACGGCATGCGAGCATGGTGCATGACGAGTTGGACCTGTGCTTAAGCTGCCTCGGGAATATGCTCGACGAGGTAGTCGATCAGCGCCCTCACCTTCGGCGGCAAGAAACGGTTCGGCGGATACAGCAGCCACACCGATCCCACGTAAGCGCGCGCTTCGAGATTCCAGTCGGGCAGCACTTGCACAAGCTCGCCGCTTTGCAATGCATCGGTGGCGGCAAACTCAGGCAAGTTCGCGATGCCGAAATCCTGCTGCGCAGCTTCGAGCCGTGCGCCCGCATGATTGGCGATGTAACGCCCTTTCACGTCGACGCTTTGGGTCTCCGTGCCGCGGCGAAAGCGCCAGCGGTTGTCGTCGGCAGTTTCGCCGAGGTAGATGCAATCGTGCTTGAGAAGATCGCGCGGTTGCGCCGGCATACCGCGCTCACGCAAATAAGCCGGCGATGCACCCAGCAGCCAGCGCACTGTGCCCAGCCTGCGTCCCGCGAGTCCTTGCGGTGGATGCTCGGTGAGACGGATCACCAGATCGACATCGTCGGCGAGCGGGTCGACGTCGTGGTCGGTGAAAAGCAGTTGCAGGTCGACTTCATCGTAGGCGCGCAGAAAGCCGGGAATCAGCGGGTGAATCACGGTCTTCGCGAACGCGGTCGGCGCGCTCACGCGCACTTTGCCTTGCGGTCTGTCGGCCAGTTGCCCGGCGGCATCCACCGCGCCCGATGCGGCGCTCACCATATCGCGGCAGAAGCGCGCCACCTGAGCCCCCGATTCTGTGACTCGCACGGTGCGCGTGGACCGTTCGAGCAGGCGTGTCGCCAACGCATCCTCGAGGCGCTTGATCTGGCGGCTGACAGTTGACGGCGTACTGCCGAGTTGACGCGCGGCTACCGAAAAATTGCCGGCATCGACGACGCGCGCGAAAACCGCCATGTCCGGCAGCAAGGCGAAAAGGTCGGTTGGGTTCATCGTCGAGCGCTCGCGAGGTTGAGCCGATTAATGCATTTTCGACACAAATGCTACGCACATCGACCCGATTATCGCCTCACAAGCAAAGTTCGACAATACGCTCTCATCTGCCCGAGGTCCGCCATGTCGAAACAAGAACGCCTGCTTCTGCTCTCCGATCTGATGCTGCTCGCCGTCGCCGTGGTCTGGGGCACCAGTTACGGCGTCGTCAAAAGCGCCCTGGTGTTCTATCCGGTTCTGGGTTTGCTGGCGCTGCGCTTCGGCATTACCTTCGTGATCCTGTCGCCCACCTTGCGCCATTTGCGCGCCGCCGACGCCCGCACGCTGCGCGGTGTACTGATCGCGGGCGCCCTGCTGCTCGCCATCTTTCTCTGCGAAACCTTCGGTATTCTGCTGACCCGCGCGGCCAACGCGGCGTTTCTGATCAGCCTGTGCGTGGTGCTGACGCCGCTCGTCGAATGGTGGATGCTCAAGCGCAAGCCGAGCCGCATCGAATGGGCGGCGGTCGCGCTTTCACTGGTCGGCGCCTGGCTGCTGGCGGGGGATGGCGCGCTGAGTTTCAATCCCGGCGACGCGCTGATTTTGCTCGCCGCGCTGTTGCGCGCGCTGACTGTGTGTGTGACTAAACGCGTGATGCGCGACTCCGCGTTGCCACCCTTGTCGGTGACGGCGGTTCAGTCGGGTGTGGTGGCATTCGGCAGCGCCGCGGTGGCGATGCTGTTTGCGCCGCAACAGTGGCAGCCCGTGCCGTCGCTCGCCGGGCACGCCTTATTCTGGGGCTACATCGGCTATCTGGTGGTCGCGTGCACGCTGTTCGCGTTCTTCGCGCAAAACTTCGCGATCAAACGCAGCAGCCCGACGCGTGTGTCGTTGCTGATGGGCAGCGAGCCCGCCTTTGGTGCGCTGTTCGCGTGCCTCTGGTTGGGTGAACGGATTTCAACGGCGGCCTGGATCGGCGGCGCGTTGATCGTCGCGGCATCCATTCTCGCGACGGTGCGATGGACAGCGTTCCGTGTGAGCACGGCAGGCGCCTAAAGAACTGAAAGCAATCCGCGCCGATCGCTGCACACGCAATTGTCAACTCCAGGGCGCGGTGCTCGCGCACGAAAAGCGAGCGGCCGAGGAAGTCTTGGCGTTGCGCGATTTCAGCCTCAAGCGCCTCGATCAACTGCTCGGCGCCAGCGCCTCTTCCCGGCCCAGCGAACGCGTGCGCTTGAGTTCCGGAAAGAACCGCATCCACAGCAAGGCAACGGCGATCGTCGCGATGCCACCCACCAGCACGGCCGGTTGTGCACCCCACCACCCTGCTGTCACGCCGGATTCGAATTCACCTAATTGATTCGATGTCCCGATGAAAAGTGAATTGACCGCGCTGACGCGGCCCAGCATCTCGTCAGGCGTGCGCAGTTGGACGAGCGACAGGCGCACCACGACGCTGATGGTGTCCGATGCGCCCAGCACCATGAGCGCGAAGAGCGACACGAAAAAATGATGCGACAGACCAAACACGACCGTGGCCGCCCCAAACGCGATCACGCCACCGAACATCGCAGCGCCGGGCCGGTTGCGCAGGGGGAAATGGGCGAGCCAGATGGTGCCCGCGAGCGCGCCGATGGCGGTGCCCGAGCGCAACAGGCCGAGACCGAGCGGCCCTGTGTGCAGGATGTCACGTGCAAAAACCGGCAGCAGGGCCGTCGCGCCGCCGAATAGCACCGCGAACAGATCGAGCGAGAGTGCGCCGAGTATCACAGGTTCCTTGCGGATAAAAGCAATGCCCGAGAACACCGACTCAAGCGTGACTGGCGCGCGGCTCGCCAGCCTGGCTTGCAATGGGATGCCCCACACGGAGGCTGCAGCGGCAGCGAACGATAGCGTGCATGCGAGATACGCTGCGCCCGGACCGATGCCGTAAAGCAGGCCGCCCAAGGCGGGCCCTGCAATCTGGGCGGATTGATTCGCGGAGGTGGCCCACGCCGTGGCTTTCGGCAATTGTCCACGTGGCACGACGCCCGGCAATAGCGAGGCAACCGCAGGCGATTCGAAAGCGCGGGCCGCGCCCACGCATGCGGCCAGTACATAAATGACGGGTGCGCTGATCCAGCCACCGAAGGTGCCAAAAGCAAATAGCAATGCAGCGACACTTTCGAGGCTTTGACAGATGGCCGCTATCCGGCGACGGTCGTAGCGGTCGGCGACGTGGCCGACCACGAGCGTCAGCACGAACATAGGCAGGAATTGGGCGAGACCGACGAGGCCCAGTGCGAAGGCGCTATGCGTTAGCGCGTAGATGTGCCAGCCCATTGCTACTGCGAGCATCTGGAACGACAGCGATGAAAGGATGCGGGTACTCCAGAAGCGCTGAAAGGCGGGGTGTTTTGGCAAACTGAAGCCAGGGTCGCCGGTGGGATCGGCAGGAGGTGGAGGCATTGGTTTCTTGCTCGCTACTAGACTGGCTTGGGCGGCAAGTAGTTTAGAGCAAGTTTATTTATTTTGCTTTTACGCTGCCGCGATCGGCAACGGCGACAAACGCCTGCACACTTTCTCTCATCGCTCCGCTTCATTTGCACAAAGACAGTTGCCTCAAGACAGCGCGGCAGAACACCACACGGCAATTCCTCGTGGCCCCAAAAACGAGACCTTCCCTGGATCTACAGATGATCTCGAGATTTCCCTACGATGGAACTTGCTCTCACTATTGCCGGAACAGGTATGAACACATTTGATAAAAAGGGTGCCCCCTCTCCTCGCACTCAGATCCGTCGGGAAGCCCAGCGCGCGCAATATGATCAGGCCGTGCTTTACGCCATCCTGGATGAGGCGTACGTCTGTCATATCGCGTTCGCAGACGATAATGGTGTGCACTGCATTCCCACCGCCTGCTGGCGGGAAGGCGAGCATCTCTACGTCCACGGATCCAATGGTAGTCGCATGCTTAAGTTGGCGGCCAGTGGCGCGCAAGTGTGCGTGACGGTCACGCACCTCGATGGCCTTGTGCTGGCTCGCTCGGCGTTCAATCATTCGATGAACTATCGTTCTACCGTGGTCTATGGAGTCTTCGAGTTGGTGTCTGGTGAAGGCAAGGCGGCAGCGCTGGAAACCTTCCTTGAGAGCATCGCACCCGGCCGCTCCCGAGAGGTGCGTGCGGGAAACGCGAAAGAACTCGCCGCAACAACGGTGCTGCGTATCTCTCTGACAGAAGCGGCCGCCAAGGTCCGCACAGGTGGTCCGAGCGACGACGACGATGATCTCGGCTTAGCGGTTTGGGCAGGCGTGTTACCCATGACATTGGCGCCACTTGCGCCAATCGCGGAAGCGGAAACGACTGAGCCGCCTGAATACGTTCGAAGATGGCATGCCGCCAGTCCGAATTCAAAAAAATAGCAAGTCTCAATCACGATCAGAACCACGAGGAAAGTTTGTTTTCTGACAATACTGATCGCACCAGGCGAAACCCGCATCGCCAGAATTTTCGCACTGCAAATCTAAAAAAAACAGTTACTTCCGCTACGGAAAGTGCCCTAGCATTGCCCGGCAAACAATAAACCGGCCAGCGCGCGTATATAAATACGTCAATCGACGCGCGGCCTATCGACCAAAAAAAACGCCATGGCTCAAATTAACGTCTCTGCACGACTGGCACTTGGTTTCGGCACAGTACTCATATTGCTCACAGCCATTTCCGCCATGGGGATGACCGGAGTGGCCAGCATCCGCGGCAAACTCGACGACATCGTCGAGGTCCACGACGCTGAGACGGCACTTGCCACGAACCTGCGGGGCGCCGTCAGCGGCATCGCCATTGCGATCCGTAACATGGCGTTGCTGACGGACGAGAAAGATGTCGCGAGCGAGCAAGCGTCCATCGCAGCGCAGGAAGCGGCTTATACAAAGAATTATCAAGCGCTTGGGCGCCTGTTCAACGCGTCCTCGCTGACGACTGACGACGAACGCCGGCTATTCGCCATGCTGAGGCAGGAAGAAGCCGCAACCTTACCGCTCGTCGAAAAGGAAGCGCGGAGTTGGGCGCTGTCGACTGATCAGGACGCGGCAGTGAAGGTCCTCGTGAGCGAATTGCGTCCGAAACAGGTCGCCTGGCTGTCCACGCTCGACGAACTGCTTACGCTGGAAGAAGCCCGCAGTCGGGCCGCAGCGAACGGCGCCACGTCCACCTACGCGACCTTGCAGGTGATCACCGCCGCCTCGGTGGCAATCGCGCTGCTGATCGGCTTGACGGCGGCGTTTCTGATTACGCGCGGCATACTCAGGCAGCTTGGCGCGGAACCCGCCGAGGCGCAGCGCATGGCACGGGAGATCGCCGCCGGCAATCTTGCGGTGACAGTCAAACTGAACAAAGGCGATGCACATAGCCTGATGGCCTCGCTCGAAACGATGCGCGTGCAATTGACATCCATCGTCACGCAAATCAAGACTTCAGCAGAATCGATCGCAGTACGTGCTGTCGAGACGGCCGAGGGCAACGCCGATCTCTCGCAACGTACCGAGCAGCAAGCCGCTTCGCTACAGCAGACGGCTGCCAGCATGGCGGAATTGACCTCCACTGTCAGACAGAACAGCGAGGACGCCATGCAAGCTAGCGCGATTGCGAACATGGCGTCCGATACCGCAGTCCAGGGTGGCCATGTGGTCGAGCGCGTCGTCACGACCATGCAGGACATCTCCACGAGTTCGTCGAAAGTCGGGCAGATCATCAGCGTGATCGAAAGCATCGCGTTCCAGACGAACATCCTTGCGCTGAACGCCGCCGTCGAAGCGGCCCGCGCTGGTAACCAAGGACGCGGATTTGCGGTGGTTGCGAGCGAGGTGCGCACGCTGGCGCAGCGTAGCGCGGGAGCGGCCAAAGAAATCAAGGCGTTGATCGAGCAGTCGGCCGGGCACGTCGTAGCCGGCGCTCACCTCGTTGCCGAGGCAGGCTCGACCATTGACCGGGTCATGCAATCCGTGCATAAGCTCACCGGCATCATGGGCAAAATCGCGCATGCATCGACCACGCAAACGACGGGCATCGAGCAGGTCAACCACGCCGTTGCCGAAATGGACAAGGTCACCCAGCAGAATGCGGCACTCGTCGAGCAGGTCGCCACCGCAGCGCGATCCATGGCGAGCCGGGCAAGCGGCCTGCGCGATTCAGTGGCGGTCTTCAGAATCGGCGATACGCCGGAAGCGGACGCCGCCATGCATGGCGAGATTGTCTAGCGCGCGGGACCGGCGAAAGTGGTCGCTTGGCGTGGCAGAAACGCTGCGTCGAGCCGATCAGATCGACGGCTATGGCCTTACGCGGGTAGTGCTTGCCCTGCGTGTGTGCGCCGACCAACTGCATCCTGACGACTTGGCGGCTTGGCTCGAAAATGAGGCTGAATATCCGATCCGGACTGGCAAGTAGACACCTGCACCGGGCTGGAAAGACCAGTGAGGCCGATCCGCGAAAGTCGGCTTTTTCGTTGAAGCGCAAGCGGACAACAGGCTACCGATATTCGTCAATCTCGATTGTGCCGTCCAAGGACTCCATCATGGCGCGAATATTGGCGGGTACATCGGGCACGCGGTCGCCCGATGGGTTAAACCAGAAACAGGAGAATCGCACTTTCGCGCCAGCCTGTTGCAAGACCTCCCGAAGATTCTCACGGGGCAACCCAAGGCGATTTACAAGGTATCGTAAATGCGGGGCCAGCAAGTTGCTTTGCACAGCAAGCTCACTGCTGACGCCCCATAGACCGGTTTTCCCCAAGGCCTTGCTGGCCTTGCCTGACGGCAGTGTAAACGACCGCCCTTTAACAATCGTTAAATCGGGCGATACCTGAAAATATCCAGTCCAGAATTCTGGCGATACCGTGTCCCCAGTTATCAGGAAAGACGCATATGCTCCGGCGTCTGCGTCCGGTGCTGAAGATTGTTCATGGTGCATAGTCGTGAATACTGCCCTCAAAGATCCGCCCATTGAATTCCACATCGCCATTATCGTGAAAGATGCTGTTGTCAGCCGGTCCAAGCCCGTTGGCATTCTTGAACTTGTGCAACATCGTTCCGAACGTTTTGTAATCGTATCCAAGCATCTTTGCAGCGAACTTAGGGCTGTTAGTAGAAGCGGCCAGTTCCAGAGTGTCTGCGCTTGCCGTGTCTTCGGTGTACTCGAAAGGCTTCGCATCGCCGAGCGGTGCAGACGTATAGCCGCTATCGTCGGCGTCATCCGCGCCGGAGTTAATGCCGAACGCGGCACCGGCCACGGCATCAACCACGCCAAGCAGATCACCGCCGCTGTCACTTCTGGCAATCGCGCCACGCGCAGCGCCGAGCCGCCTGAGTGGCCGGGTCATACGGACCGGAAAGGATCGGCTCGCCGTTGAACAACGCTGAGCTTGAACTCGCCCAGCTTGAGCCGTATGAGGCAGCCCTTACCATTCCGCCGCCCCCGGACGATCGCCAGCGTAACGGCGCTGGCGTAGGGCGGGATACCCGGCACGAATACCCGTACCCGTGGTTCAAGACAGGCACCAGTCGACCTTCCGCTACCGCTTCCCGAAGCATGCGTTCGACACTCGCGTTGTCGGTAGGCAGGTTCCAGTGGACCACATTCAGCGTATCGCGCAGGAATGACTGAATCTCGTGTAGTTCGGTCCCTCCGCTCACAGTACGCACGTCAGAACGTGGCCGGAAATGGGAGTCGAAATCTCGCCTGTCCTGCTCGACCTGTTCTTGCTCATCGCTCTTCCCGAAGATCAGCCAATTACCTGATGGGGTACGGTAGTCGCTGCCGGGAACCAGCGTACATTGCCAACCGTTCTCCAGCGGGACCGAAAGCGTATTCCATTGCGACATAGACAAACCTGCTTTACTTGTTGTGACAGGAGACTCCAGGCCCGCCCGGTGGTCAACACCTTGCCCAGGCGCTTTATTCGCGGCGATGTAAACGTAGCAGATTGCCGGGGTCCGATGTTTTTGGGATGTGCGCTGTCTTTTTCTGGGCGGAAGATTGTCAACCGTGTGAGCACGGCTTTAAGAAGTGGTTAATCTGCGCCAGCCTCGCAAATTTATACCTGCGGCGGTTTGCGTCGCTTCACCTCTGGCGCGATTTGTGGCAGTCGATTTTGATTAATTATCAAAGAATCAAACGAAGGGGCACGCGCTATCACCGCCGTGCGCTTTTAGTGCGTTGTCTCGATGACCTTCGCAAGCTACCGCTGTTCGTGTGGACGATCGCCGGTCTTTCGCAACAAAAAACCGACCCTTGCGGGGTCGGTTTCCATGCCGCACTCTCCCGGCTGTCAATTTGTCGGACCGTGTGCCGTGACAGGTATCCGCCGTCCGCTATTGGGCGGAAGGTTCACGCCAGCCGCCCAAGGTCTCGAAACCCGCACCGCAGATCACTCACACGCAATCACCGTTTGCGTCAATGCTGCGCGAATGTCGGCAAGCGCATCCTCGAACAGACCAAAAATGGAAACCTGGGCAACGGTCGGGAGATCGGAGAACTGCTCCGCGACTTCTTCCAGACTCAACAGCCCCGCCAGCGCGTGCAATTGATCAATGCGGATAACAGCGGTGTCAGGCGTCGCAGCATGCCGTTGCGGAGAAGCGCATGAAATATCAGTCATGACGCCCCTCCGTTGCGTTGTTATACGCTTCGATGTAAGTGAGTACGGCAGCGCGCTCGGTCCTCTTTGTCTGCTGGAATTTCGATTGCGCCCTGGACAGGTTGCGAAGCGCATCTGCAAGGCGATCCTGAGCGACCACCTTGGCGGTACGCAGAACGGCAATAGTTTCGGATGAGACGGGGGATTGTGTTTGCTCGGGACGAACGGGGATATGACGCATGGTGCGGCTTCCTTTTGCGGGTTTAATGACCCGGCCCCGACGCCAATCGGGGTGGCCGGGCGCAAGGCAGGGTTGGCGTACCGGCGCAAAAGGAAACCGGCGAGCGCAAGCGCTCCCCCACCAAGGCCCGACCATAAAAGGCGCAAGGTGTGCGGACGCAAAAAAACCGCCAGTTGGCGGTTGTCCGCCTTTTGCATTCCGGGACGCCAATCCCGCGTCACTTTTGTTTCAGCGACGTGCCAAGCATACTGGGCGCAGCCGATCCGTGCAAGCACGTGATGCGGCGTACGGCATCAATCCAAAGTCCGTATGCAAGGCCGTAAAGTTCGCGAAGTCGTAGGAGCGATCGATAACCGCTGCAGGATTAAATCAAGATATTGCCGGCTGCATGAGTGCTAGGATCGTGCGGTCCAATTTTGATAGTTAACCGATGAGTCAATGGCGTGAACTCAAGCGAGTGGGATGGACTACTGCGGCTATCTTGGGAATTGCACTGCTTATCTTCATGTTCAACCGCAGACTGGGTAGCACAAAGGATTTTTGGGATATCTTTACCGCAGTTGGCACTGTTGCCGCAGCCGCGATAGCCTTAGCGATCGGCGTGCGGCAGGAGCAGGTACGCTGGGAAGACGCGAACCAACGGGCGCAGCTAGTAGCAGCAAGACTCATCCCTCAACTGACGGCAACCCGTGACGCGCTAAAGTTGCTGACAAGCGAGCTTAGGCGCTACGCAAGGTTCAAGTCGGAATGGCCCAACATCATTCCCTGGTTCGATAAGCTGGGAGACTTGGCGCGCCGCCCCGAATTGCCGATTCCAACAAGTGAGCTAGCTGCGCTGTGCACGCTGCCGAACAATTGCGCAGTTCTTCTCGCGCGCGCGGTCGCATTAATCGAAATGACGGATCGAAACGTCGCCTCGTTTATTAACGACTTTCCGACCGGTGGCGACTCAGACACCCTACAAAGCGATGCGGTACAAATTTGGTCGGATTGGGCAGACGAAGCGTTAAAGCTTGTCCAGGCCACTCTTGCCGAGTGCGAATTCGCGACGAACAGGCTTACTCACTTATCGCGCCGCGACGGTGTTTGATAGCGTTAACGTGCGAAACCTACTCCCCACCATCTTCTGGCGACCCCACCCGCGTCTGACGCGAGGGAGACAACAGCATTAGCAAAAATGCGCTGCGGAATTCAACCCGATGATCGGCTATTTGATGGGCCAGAAAAAACAAAAACCCCGTAAGCGCTTTAACTTACGGGGGTTTTTTATTCATTCTTGGCGGAGAGACGGGGATTCGAACCCCGGATAGGTTATTAACCTATACACGCTTTCCAGGCGTGCGACTTAAACCGCTCATCCATCTCTCCGGCGGGGAGCCGAATTATAGCAAACTTCGCGCCCTGCGCCACACCCATGCGCAAACCCGCCTAAGGATGCCGGATGTAGTCCACCAATGCTCTCGTATAAGCATCCGGTTTCCGGTCCACCAGGCTCACCCCGATCGCCACCAGAAACCCCGCCGGCACGCCGAACACGCCGGAGCTGATCGGCTCGATCCCGAACCACCGGGCGCCCGCGAAGCCCGTCATCTGCGTAAAAAACGGATACGTCGACACGATGTAGTAAATGCACACCACCAGCCCCGCCACCATGCCCGCCACCGCCCCAAGCCGGGTCGTGCGCTTCCAGAACACGCCCAGCACCAGCACCGGAAACAGGCTCGAAGCCGCCAGCGAAAACGCCGCGCCCACCAGAAACAGAATATTCCCCGTATTCAGCGACGCCACATACGACGCGAACAACGCCACCCCAAGCAGCAGAATCTTCGAGATCGTCACGCGCCGCTGGCTCGAAGCCGTCGGATCGACCATGTGATAGTAGACGTCGTGCGATAACGCATTGGCGATCGTCAACAGCAAACCATCCGCAGTCGAAAGCGCCGCGGCCAGCGCGCCCGCCGCGATCAGCCCGGACATCACATACGGCAGCCCCGCGATCTCGGGCGCGGCGAGCACGACCATATCCGGCTGCATCTGAATCTCGCTCCAGCGCACGATACCGTCGCCGTTCGTGTCAGCAAGACTGATCAGACTCGGTTCGACCTTGCGCCACTGCATGAGCCACTGCGGCAAATCCGCAAAATGATGGCCGACCAGGTTGGTCAATATCTCGTACTTGATCAGCACCGCCAGCACCGGCACCGTCAGATAGAACAGCGCGACGAAGAACAGCGTCCAGCCGACCGAGCGTCGTGCGGACGCCACCGAAGTCGTCGTGTTGTAGCGCGTCAGGATGTGCGGCAGGCTCGCGGTGCCAAGCGACAGGCACAGCAGCAGCGACAGGAAATTGCGCTCATGGGTGCGCCGGTCTTCTTCGCTCGTGACGGGAAACGGCTCGTGCATCGGCACCGGCGCTGCCGCGCGCATCAGCATCTCGTCGCGGCGCTGGGTCCAGACGATTTGCGCGGCGGCGGCATCGCGCGGAAATTGTTCAAGCGCCCGCTCGCGTTCCTTGATGTCACGCAGCGGGCCATTGTGGCGGCGCAAATCCGCGACTTCCTGCGTGAGGCGCAGCTTCTCATCAACGAACGATTGCGGCAACGTATCGAGCCGCATCTGCATCAGCGTGGCACGCCGCCGGTAGTCGTCGCGGACGGTCTGCTCAAGCGGCGCCTCACGCACCTGCTTCTCCAGGCCTTCGACCCGCTCCATCAAGCGCCCGTAGTTGAACTGCGGCACCCAGCCGAGGCCATCCTTGTGCGCGATCATCGACACGGGAATCAGAATCGCCGCGATCAGGATGATGTATTGCGCGACCTGGGTCCACGTCACGGCACGCATGCCGCCTAGAAACGAGCACACGAGAATGCCCGCCAGTCCGCAGAAAATGCCGACCGCGAAATCCACACCGATAAACCGCGTCGCAATCAAGCCGACGCCCTGAATCTGCGCGACCAGATAAACGAACGAGCACAGGATCGCCGCTAACGCAGCGAGTCCACGTACGGCATTGCTCGAAAAGCGTGTGCCTAGAAAGTCGGGAATCGTGTAGCGCGCGAGCTTGCGCACGTACGGCGCGAGCAGGAATGCGACGAGGCAATAGCCGCCGGTCCAGCCCATCAGATACGCAAGACCGTCGTATCCAGTCGCATAGATCGACCCGGCGAGGCCGATGAACGATGCGGCGGACAACCAGTCGGCCGCAGTCGCCATGCCGTTGAAGAAGGACGGCACGCGCCGCCCGGCCACGTAATATTCGACCAGGTCAGACGTGCGCGACAGCAACCCGATCACGGCATACACCGCGATCGGTACGAACAGGAACACATAGCCGATCCACACACCCGGGCCGGTGGTGCGCTCGATGCGCCACATCACATAGATGAATAGCAGGAAGCCGAGCGTATAGAGGGTGTACGAGCGGATCAGCCGGTTCGTGAGCTTCATTGGCTCAGCTTCCGTGCACAGGGGGTGCGCCGGAATCGGCACTGGCATCGGCATCGAAAGCGCGTTGCAGACGGCGGTCAGCGCGCTGCATCAGCACGATATAAACGACGATCAACGCAACATAGATCAGAATCGCCCCTTGTGCGCCGAAGTAGAACGGCAAGCTGAAGCCGATGAAGCGCACCTGCTCCAACG
This sequence comes from Paraburkholderia domus, assembly GCF_905220705.1. Lineage (GTDB taxonomy): Bacteria > Pseudomonadota > Gammaproteobacteria > Burkholderiales > Burkholderiaceae > Paraburkholderia > Paraburkholderia domus. The sequence continues at coordinate 16,875 of NZ_CAJNAT010000041.1, read as the reverse complement.
CCGGCGCCGCCAACGGCAAAACGAACGACACCGCAAAGCCCACCGTCATCAACGTCGCGATCAAAGCAAGATTGAAGCGCCAGTACTGCTGATGTGCGCGCGCCATCGCTGCCGAGACCGCAGGGGGTTCGGGCGCGGGATTGAGCGTAGCGTGAGAGGTGTGGTGCGGCGCGGCCATGCGCCTATGTATCAAAAAGCCACCGGGCAGGCAATCGGGATTGTCCGCGCGGTGGCTTTAATAGCCGAAGCTAAGCGGCCTATATCTGGGTCCGGTCAAGGGCGCATCGTCCGACATGCCCTTGCCGAAACCTCAGGCGAAGCCAAACTCAGAGCGACTCGCCGAGCTGATCGAGAATCGCCGGGTTCTCCAGCGTGGACACGTCCTGGGTGATTTCCTCGCCCTTTGCAAGCGAGCGCAACAGGCGGCGCATGATCTTGCCCGAACGCGTCTTCGGCAGGTTTTCACCGAAGCGGATGTCCTTCGGCTTGGCGATCGGACCGATCTCCTTGGCGACCCAATTGCGCAGTTCGTTGGCGAGTTTCACCGCTTCTTCGCCTTCAGGACGTGCGCGTTTGAGCACCACGAATGCGCACACGGCCTCGCCGGTCGTATCGTCAGGACGTCCGACCACGGCTGCCTCAGCGACGAGCGGGTTCGACACCAGCGCCGACTCGATCTCCATGGTGCCGAGGCGGTGCCCCGACACGTTGAGCACGTCGTCGATGCGGCCCATGATCGTGAAGTAGCCGGTTTCCTTGTCGCGCACCGCGCCATCGCCGGCAAGGTACAGCATGCCGCCGAGTTCTTCGGGAAAATAGCTCTTCTTGTAACGCTCCGGATCGCCCCACACGTTACGCAGCATCGACGGCCACGGACGCTTCACGACCAGGATGCCGCCCTGCCCGTTCGGCACGTCCTGGCCGGTTTCGTCGACCACGGCCGCCATGATGCCCGGCAGCGGCAGTGTGCATGAACCCGGCACCAGCGGCGTGGCGCCCGGCAGCGGCGTGATCATGTGCCCGCCGGTTTCGGTTTGCCACCACGTATCGACGATCGGGCAACGGCCGCCGCCGACGTTCTCGTGATACCACACCCACGCTTCCGGATTGATCGGCTCGCCAACCGTGCCGATGATGCGCAGCGTCGACAGATCGTAGCTCTTCGGATGCACTTTCTCATCCGCTTCGGCGTACTTGATCAGTGAACGGATCGCCGTCGGTGCGGTATAGAACAGCGTGACCTTGTGCTTGCCGATCATGTCCCAGAAGCGGCCGGCGTTCGGATAGGTCGGCACGCCTTCGAACACCACCTGGGTGCCACCGAGCGTCAACGGACCATACGTGATGTAGCTGTGGCCGGTGATCCAGCCGATATCGGCGGTACACCAGAACACATCCGTGGGCTTCCAGTCGAAAGTCCACTTCATGGTTTGCGCGGCCCATAGCAGATAGCCGCCGGTGCTGTGCTGCACGCCCTTCGGCTTGCCCGTCGAACCCGATGTATAGAGGATGAAAAGCGGATGCTCGGCGCCGACCCACTCCGGCGCGCATTGATCCGATTCGGTCTGCGTGAGTTCGTGCATCCACAGATCGCGGCTTTCGTTCCATGCGATCTTGCCGCCGGTGCGCTTGTAGACGATCACGCTCTTCACCGCGTCGCAGCCGCCCATTGCGATGGCTTCGTCGGCGATGTTTTTCAGCGGCAATGCTTTACCGCCGCGCATCTGTTCGTCCGAGGTCACGAGGGCTACAGCGCCCACGTCGACCAGGCGCTCATTCAGCGACTTCGACGAGAAGCCGCCGAACACCACCGAATGGGTTGCGCCGATCCGCGCGCACGCCTGCATCGCGACGATGCCTTCGATCGACATCGGCATATAGATCACGACGCGATCGCCCTTCTTCACGCCGCGTTTTTTCAGCGCGTTCGCAAAGCGCGACACGCGCTGCAGCAGATCGTTATAGGTGACGTTGGTGACGGTACCGTCGTCGGCTTCAAAAATGATCGCGACGCGCTCGCCATTGCCGGCTTCGACATGACGGTCGAGGCTGTTATACGACGCGTTCAGCTGGCCGTCTTCGAACCACGTGTAGAAAGGCGCCTTCGATTCGTCGAGCACCTTGCTGAAGGGCTTATTCCAGCTTAGCGTCTCGCGAGCGAGGCGCCCCCAGAAACCTTCGTAATCGCGCTCCGCTTCGGCGGCAAGCGCCCGGTACGCGTCCATACCGGAGATCGTCGCACCCGCCGCTGCTTCAGCGGAGGGCGGGAAAACACGGCGTTCCTGAAGAACCGATTCAATCGCAGACATCGACAACCCCTTGGTGAAGATGAAACGTAAAACCTGTGCAGGCGCGCAAGTGGCGCGCCATGTAATCTCGCGCACAACGATGCGGCGCGTATCCCTCAACTGCTCGACGACGAGGTCGCCGGTGCCGCACGGCACCATGCGCACGACCGGGTGTCGACATGTTGCCAAGATAGATGCCGCAACTTACCCGGCACTTACATCCGGTGGCCGCTGCGCGTCGTTTGCCGAGGCATTCGGGATTGTCATGTTAGCTGATACGGTCCGGCACTGTCATGGGCAGCACTCATGCGATCTGCGTTTGGGTCGACCGCGCGCACGATCGACACCAGGGTTATACCGGAGTCAGCGTTAGATGGTTAGCTGACGATTGGTGTTTACCCGCAATTGGATGCCGTTGCGCGCCGGTTGCTAATGAATCTTCAAGCCTTCATCGCGTCACTACGTTGGCCCCCAGCGAGCACGAATGGCTATTTCGACCCAACACCGTATTCAGAGTCGACGAAATCGCCACAGCGACGTCTCAAGACGGGGCTACAACTCCCCGTATCGGTTTGCGTCTAACCGAGGTGCCGATCGAAGCGCCCACCTATGCGAAAAACATCTACACGGGTGAACAGGAACTGGTCAATCCGCCAGGAACGACACCGGTCTATGCACCGCTCCAGCCGACCCGGTCACCACCGGTCAAGCCAACGCCGCCTAACCCTGACCAGCCACCGCCACCGACGCATGGCGATCCAAACCAGCCGGGACCGTCCAACGCGTGACCTGAACGCGATTTCGATGGGCGCCGCCCCTCACGACTTTCTCGTCGACGACACTCGGTTTTGAAATACATAGTTAAACGAATCAATCAATTCGCCGGACGACGTGTAACGCTATACATAAGTAAGGCCAATCGTCCTAGCACCTCTCTACTATTTCATACGCGGAACCAATCCCATACGGTCGGCGACGCGGTTCCGGCTGTTTAGATCCACGCCGATTTTTTTGCTTATCACATACAGGAATATCGACATGCAAGCAGCAATGCAAATCAACAATCCTTTGCTCTCGCTCCAAGGCAACATCAACACTCATCTCAGCGGCGGAGCACTGTCCCAACTATCGAATGCCGCGAGCTTCATCAACTCCGGCTCCAACAGCGGCTTCAATTCCGGCCGCAACTCGTCCGGCCAGTTGTCGAATATGCTGAGCGGTTTCTCCAAGGCCTCGTTCTCCGTCTTCAGCCAAACGACGGGAAACGGCCAAAGCAGCACATTCATCGCACAGGGAAGCATCAGCAATCGCGGTCAGGCCGCGAACCAGCAACCTGCAAGCGGCGGTCGCAATGACAATCATGGTGCCCCAACCAGTTCAACGGGTAGCAACCACTGCAACGACAACTCGCGCGGCAATTCAGCGGGTAGCAACCGCTGCAACGACAACTCGCGCGGCAATTCAGCGGGTGGCAATCGCTGCAACGACAACTCGCGCGGCAATTCAGCGGGTGGCAACCGCTGCAACGACAACTCGCGCGGCAAGCCAACGGAGGGTGAACGCTGCAACGACAACCGCACGCCATCGCGCAACGACCGCGGCTGCAAGGACTCCGGCAGAAGCGACCAGACGCAGTGGAGCAACACCGCGGTTTGCGACAACAAGGCGAGTGTCGATCTGGGCAACTACAAACTCGACTTCAACAAGGCCGATTCGTCGATGGTCATGACCAACACGAAATCCGGCGATACAACGAAGATCTGGGGCGATCCCCATCTCACCCAGCACGCCAACGCCGCCAACTCGTCGACTGCGATGTTCAACGGCCCGATGACGTTCATGCTGCCTGACAACACCAAAGTCACCGTCGGCACCCAGGCGGCCGCGAACAACAAGAATGTCTCGTTCGCAGACCAGGTGACGATCACCCACGGCAATCAGGCCTACCAGGTCACGGGACTGAGCGAGCAGAACAAGGCGGGCCTCAACGTACAGAAGAGCAGCAATGGCCGTGCGCTCGACGCCGCCGCGCCGGACGGCTACACCGTCCAGGCCGCCCGCGACGGCAGTGGCTGGATCAATCCGGCCACCGGTAAGGCGCTGACGGCTGACGACATCACGAAGGCCAACACGTAAGCGAACCTCACGATACGGGGGCAACCGCATCAGTCATTGCCCCCGACGGATGCCGCACGCACGATCGCCGAATGAGCAACGCGGCATCCAACCACCTCATGAATACCCCTTTCCCCGGCCAAGCGCCCGCACTCTCATGCAGCGGCAAAGCTTGGCCATCCGGACGTGGTCGCAGCAAAAATCGCCAGGCAAACCATTCAACCATTCAAGTGCTGCGATCGAGCCCGACGCAGCGATCATCACAACTGTGCGCCGTACGGATGTCTTTCATTCGTTTGCAATCCTGATTGACTGCAGAATAAAACCTCTGCGATACGGCCGTGACTTTCGGCCGCATGCATAAAAAGAATACATGGCGATAAATACGACCCTGCAAAGCAGCATAAGCGTTCAAATTGACTTGCACCTCTCCTCTGGAGATGTGTTCGGCAAAGCCGATTTCAACATTTAACTTCAGCAGAGATCGAAAAATGCAAGTCGATTCATCCAGTAGCCGTCAGAACGTTACTGCCCCTGTCGCAATGGAACAAAGCGGTGTTCAAAGTACCCAGAGTACTCAAGCACCAGTACAGCCTGCGGTGTACGACACATCGGGTGCCGGCAACACGCAACAGAGCGACTCGGGTAGCGCGGGGCCCGTCCCGGTGCAGAACGGGCTGCCCCCGCCCGGGTTCAATGTCGGAACCGAATGGAAGCTGGGTCCCGACGGTGAACACCAGTATGTCGGATATTTTCCGGCGCCGAACCCGCACCCCGGCAATCAACAAGGTGAGACGCAGTGGGATGTCTTTAAGCGCGGCGTCACAGACGGCGCGACGCATCCGGGACAAACCATTGGCAAGATCGTGGATATGTCGAAGAAGGACGGGTCGCATAGCGGCGAGGAAGCCGGAAAGAAGGTCGATAACACACTGGAAAAGTTGCCCGTCGTCGGCGATGCATTGGGTATCACACGCGGGGTCGCCGGCCAGAAAAATCCGGACGGCAGTCCGGTGGTGCCGTCGGCTCCGAACGCTCAGCCAGATGCGAGCGAATCCGTATCACCTCGATCAGGCGGCAAGGCTCCGGGAACCCCCGCATCCGAAGCGCCTTCGATGACGAAGCCAGGCGAGCAGCCCGCGCCTTCGAAGACTCTGCCCGTAGTGAGTAACGGGGCGTCCCGTACATCCGAAACCATTCGACCGACGACAGCGGAACCGCAAGCCACTGCGCCCAAAGAAGGCAAACGCGGGACGAACACCCCGTCCACGAGCGAGGCGCACTTCGACGTGCCCGCGCAATATGCCGCAAAACCGAGCGGGAACCTGCAGGCGGACCGGAACAGCCCCGGCATTTTCCGGGACGATAAAGGCCAGGCCTATATCCAGGCAGCCGACAAAAACTGGGCCGTCCAATACGACAAGGCCAATGGCACGTGGCGCGCATATAGTCCCGACGACGGGTCGAAGGTTCAATATCCCGTCCGACTCGACGAGCAAGGCAACTGGCAAGTCCACAACGACGTCGGGCTCAAAGGCGGGAACCCCGGCGATACTGCGGCCGGCGGCAGCAATCTGAGCAATCGGGACCGCCTCAACACGGAGGTGCAGAAATCGCCAACCGGCAATGAGCCGGGCTCGTATCCCGGCTCCGTCAACATCGTCAACAATCTGCTGCAGCGCCTCGGTATCAATCTGTCGGACCAGTCCGCGGACTCGATCATCAACAGTGTGCGCCAGGTGGATGCCGGGGAACTGGCCCACGCCGCTGCGTCAGCACGCGAAGTCTGGACTTTTGCCCGCGATGTCGCGGACCCCAATCTATCGATGAGAGACCGCTCTGCCGCAGCGCTCGGCATGGTCCTGAACGGCATTGCGGCGCCGGCTGCCATGGCGCAGTTCGATTTGGAGAACTACCACTTCGGTCGCAATCAATCGGCCGACCTGCGCCGCGCGACGCAAATGTTCATGCAGTTTGATCCGCATGCCTAACCGGTATTAACCGTACGGGCGGTGGAGGGACGTCCCTCCACCGCCGCTCGCCCTGCTCTGCTCTGCGCGGCGGCACTAGCCACGCTCGCGGCCATCATGCGCCACGCGTGCGAGAGCCGCCCCCCAACGCTGCCTCGCGTCGTCATGCCGGACCCGCTCGACATTCCAGTCCCGCAGCGCTTCTCCCGCTTCCTGGCTCGCCAGCGCGTGCGCATGCTGCGCGTCGCTCAGTTGCCGCTGCAGCACGGGCGTCTGTGCGTCGTGCGCACGGAGCGTCGCATGCCACTGTCCGCCGGCCCTCTGATCGCGTCGGCAGAACGCAAGCACGCGCTGCCGCTCGGCTGCGTGCCGTTCCAGCGCGGCGGCCTGTGCTGCCACCGCAGCGGCCGCGCGCCGCTCACGCCGGCGCGCGTCGGCCAGCGCGCGGAGCCTGCGGCGCACCCGCAAACCACGCACCCTCGTGAGCAGCCGCCAAAGATCCACCTCCTGCGCCGCGCTGCGCATCACACCGGGGGCTCGCCAGCGCACAAACCGTGCAAGAGCGCGCGCGTTTCGGCCCACGAACTGCACCGGTCGTACGGCTGGCACAGAAAGCGCTGAATGTCCGGGCGCACGTCGATCGCCCGATCCGTCCCGGCGTCGTTACCCCGTTCGTATTCACCGATCTGCAGCAGCATCTCAACCTCCTCATACCGCGCCAGCCAGTCGCGCACGCGGTTGGCGTCGGCACGCTGCGCGGCATCCGCGACGCGATTCATCAGGCGGCTGCGGCTGCGCAAAATGTCGATCGCCGGATAATGCCCGGCCGCCCCCAGTTTCGGCGACAGCTGGATGTGCCCGTCCAGCAGCGAGCGCGCCTCTTCCGCGACGGGATCGGACAGATCGGCCTCGTCGGCGAGCACGGTATAGAAAGCGGTGATGCTGCCCTGCGCCGTCACGCCGGCCGCTTCGATCAGCCGTGGCAACTGCGCGAACACGCTCGGCGGAAAGCCGCCGCGCAACGGCGGCTCGCCGACCGCCAGGCCGAGCTCGCGCAACGCCCGCGCATAGCGCGTCAGCGAATCGAACAGCAACAGCACATTGCGTCCAGTCGCGCGCAAGCCCGCCGCGACTTTGGCCGCGAGTTCCGCCGCCTTGATCCGCTCCGCGGCGGGACGGTCGGACGTCGCGGCAATCACGATCGTCGACGCACGCCGGTGTTCAAGATGGTCGTGAATGAATTCGGCCACCTCGCGGCCCCGTTCGCCGATCAGCGCCACCACGACCGCATCGGTCGAGGCGCCGTTCGCGATCATGCCCATGATCGTGCTCTTGCCCGCGCCCGCCGGTGCGAAGATGCCTGTGCGCTGGCCGACGCCACAGGTGAGCAGGCCGTCGATCGCGCGCACGCCGGTGGCAAACGGCGTGGCGATGACCGGGCGTTCGAGCGGATTGAGCGTCGCCCCCGCATCGACCTGCACCGTCGCGCCAGTCGCGAGCGGCTGCGGCGCGGGACCGCCGTCGAGCGGGTTGCCGAGACCGTCAACCACCCGTCCGAGCAGTCCCGCCGCGTCGAACGTGCCCCACGCCGAGCCGCAGCCTTGCACCTCGGTGATGTCGGAGAGGCCCGCCAAACCGGCGAGCGGCATGACGAGCGCGCCATCGTGCGCAAAGCCGACCACTTCGCCGTATTGCGCCTCGAACGTATCCGGGCGCACCAGCCGCACCTTCTCGCCGATGCGCAACGATACTCCCACCACCCGCGCAACCACACCACGCGCTTCGACCACGCGCCCGCGCAGCGCCGGTGCAGAGGTCAGTACCGGTACGCTATTTCCGGACGATCGCATGATGGTCCCGCTCATGCCGCACCAAGCGTCGCGACAGTCTGGATACGGTAGACGTCGAGTGGAATCTCTTCGATCGCCAGCACCTCGACACGCCAGCCGAAGTCGCTGAACACACGCGCAAGGTGCGGGCGCAGTACAGCATGCGTGACGACCAGACGGATCCCGGACAGGTCAGCGGCAAGAATCTGCTGCACTTGCGTGAGTTGTTCAGCGGACAGCACGCACTGCGGCTCGCCGTCGACACCGCTTCTGATCTGCGCTTCGAGATTGGCCTCCCATGCCGGGTCCAGCACGGCCGCCGCGATCGTCCATGTCTCAAGGTCGGCATAAGCGCGCGTCAGCTGCCGTCCAAGCTGGATGCGCGCTTCCCGCACCATCCGATCAATCGTGCGCTCACCCGCCGGCACGCGCACGACCGCTTCGAGAATCGCGCGCAGATTGCGAATCGGCACACGCTGTTCCAGCAGTTGCCGCAGCACGCTGGCAAGTTGCACCGTGCTCGCGGCCTGCCCCGCCTGCGCGACCAGCTCGCGAAACTCGATCGCCAGTTGATCGAGCAGGAAGCGCGTCTCCTGCGTGCCGAGAAAATCGGCCGCCGAACGTTCGCAGATTTCGGCGAGGTGATCGCACAAGGCCTCGTCCACAGTCGCCTTGTGAATCCCCGGATCGTTGATCGACGCCGCCCTCGCGGCCGGCAGCCAGACCGATTTCGCCGCGCGAGGCCGGTAGCCCTCGACACCTTCGAACGCGATCAGGCTCTCGGCGCCGCTCACCAGCGTGTGGGCGGCAACCAGCGTGCCACTCGCAAACGGTACATCCTCGATATCGACGATGTAGCGCTCCGATTCGAGCCGCGCGTCGCGCAGCAACGCGAGGCCGGGAAACGGCACGCCCAGTTCAACCATCAGGTGGCGGCGCAACTGGCCGAGTTGGCGGTTCAGCGCCTCGGGTCGCAACGCATCGAAGGCCTTCAGGCCGAGCCGCAGCCGCAACGTCGCACTGGTGCCCAGTTCGACATCGTCGAGAATGCGCGGCACGTAGTTGCCACCGTCGCGTGTCATCTCCGGCATCAGCGCGCGCTGCGAGTTCGTCGCGAGTGCGGCGTTGCGTATCAGCGTAATCGCCAGTGCAAGCAGCAGTCCGCCGGCAACCAGAAACTGAATGTGCGGAAAACCGGGAATCGCCGCCAACGAGAGCGATGCAACGCCGGCCATCGCGAGCGCTTTCGGATGCAGCGCCAGTTGCCGGTAAATGTCCGCGCCCAGATGCGTATCCGCACTATCGGCCGAAGCCACGCGGGTAACCAGGATGCCCGCCGCCACCGACACGATCAGCGACGGAATCTGCGACACCAGACCATCGCCGACCGTGAGAATCGTATAGGTGTGCAGCGCGTCGCCGAACGACATGCCGCGCTGCGCGATACCGACCGCCAGCCCGCCCACGATATTCACCAGCGCGACGACGAGCCCCGCCACCGCGTCGCCCTTGACGAATTTCATCGCGCCGTCGAGCGAGCCATAGAAGTACGTCTCACGTTCGAGCGCCGCGCGCATCCGGCTTGCCTGAGCGGCCGTGATCACGCCGTTGCGCATGTCGGCGTCGATGCTCATCTGGCGGCCCGGAATGCCGTCCAGCGTGAAGCGCGCGGCCACTTCGGCCACCCGGTCGGCACCCTTCGCGACCACGATGAACTGGATCGCCGCGAGCACGATGAACACCACCAGTCCGACCGCGACGTTGCCGCCCACCACCAGTTCGCCGAATGCACCGATGATCTGGCCGGCGTGCGCATGCAGCAGGATCATCTTGGTCGACGCGATCGCCAGCGCAAGGCGCAGCAGTGTGGTGATCAGCAATAGCGACGGAAAACTCGCGAGTTCCGCGGCCTTCGATACGTAGAGCGTGGCGCTCAACATCGTCAGGCTGGCGGCAAAACTTGCGCAAATGAACAGGTCGAGCACGAACGGCGGCACAGGCACAATCAGCAGCGCAAGCACCGCGAGGATGCCGATGCCGACGGCGAGGTCGGCGTGACGCGCAAAAAAGGCCGATAGATCGTAACGGCTGAGAATGGAACGGTTCGACATTTTATTGACCAAGCTCCCGATGAAGCGTGCGGCGACGGTTCTTTACGTAGGGGTCGCCTTCGTCGTCGCGGAATTCCCGTTTGATTTCGCTCTTGTCCATGCGCAAACCGCGCAGCCACAGAAAGCGCTGGATGAAATAGTCGGCGGCGCCGGGCACGATTTGCGATGCCGCCATCCAGGCAAGCAGATGCGAGTGCGAGATCGCCGTATAGCCGAGGTGAACCGGCAACGAAAAAACCCAGATGGGCGCGAGCTGCCGCAACCATGCGGCGAGCGCCTGCGCGAACAGAAATAGCAGGATCGCGAACTGCAGCAGCGTGAGTACGATGTCCCACACGAGGCGCAAGCTGAACATCTGCTTGAGCCCGTTGACCGGGTTCAGACGCTTCACGTCGGGTGTCACGCGTTTCCACGCGAGCAGTCCGCGCGTCTGCACCAATTCCGGCACCAGAACTGCAAGCGCGCCGACGCCAAGCGCGGTCAGTACTGCCGGCATGAACGCGCTCAGCGCGCCGAGCGTCGACGCAAGCCGGTCGCCGAACGCAAGCGTGGCGTCGAGTGTCGTCATATGCAGCATCAGCCTCGTGCCCAGCGCATATAGCCGCGGGGCCTCGATGAATAGATACAGCCACCAGCACAGACCGCTGAACGCGACCGTCAGGTGCGTGCTCTTCGCGATCTCGCCGTCCTGGCGCGCGCGGCGGATCCGCTTGGGGGTTGGGGCTTCAGTCTTGTTACTCATCGCAGATGGATCACTTGATCGAATGCAATGCGCAACAGGGCAAAGAGCGGCGGTACGCTCAGCATCGCGGCAAACGACAGGATCAATGCCTTGACGGTGCGCGCGGTGGCAAACGGATTGAGCCGCCTCGCGTGCCGCGACATCAACCCGAAGGCGATATCGATCAGCAGCGCGAGACCGAGCAACGGACTGGCGAGCCGTACGCCTTCGGTCAGCGAGCCGGCCAGGTCGCGCAGCGCAAGGTTGCGGAACACCTCGCTCAGATCGACGTGCAAACGGCCCGGTGGCCATAACACCCACGCATCCGTGAAGAAGCCAAACAGAAGCGGCAGGCCTGGCCCCGTAAAGAGCGTCAATGCGGCAAACTGCAAAAACATCGTTTCGAATAGCGCCGCTTCGTGCTGGAAGTGCGGATCGTAAATCGACGCGCTGGAGTAGCCACCCTGCTGGTCGAGTATCGCGCCCGCCGCAGCCGCCGCATGAAAGATCGTGCCGAGCAGCAGGCCGAGCGCGGCACCCGTCGCCGCTTCGACGCAGATCGCCGGCAGCAGTGGCGCCGGCCAGCCGATCTGTTGAGGCAGCATGGCCAGCGCAAGCAACATCGGCAGCCGTAGCAGGATGCCGAGTGAACCGCTCTGACCAAACGGCACCAGGAACAGCGCCACTGCGGGTCTGATCGCACAGAACGCAAAACCCTCGAGATAGCCGGTGTAGTTCATGTTCAATGCGGGCGCCCCGCCGCGATAAAGGTAAACACATGGGTGAGAAAGCGCGTGAGCTCGCGGCTCGCCCACGGCGCGGTAACGATCAGCACTGCACCGACGCAGATAATCTTTGCACCGTAAGGCAGGCTCTGATCCTGTATCTGCGTGACAGACTGCAACAGTCCGATCAGCAAACCGATGACAGTCGCCACGGCCAGAGCCGGCAGCGACAACCAGAACACCAGCATGAGCGCATCGCTGGACAACGTGGCAAGAGACGGGACACTGTTCATTTGGCATAGCCGACGATAAGGCCGTGCATCAGCTTGGAAATACCTGACACCGACACGAAGATAAAGAGCTTCAATGGGATCGATACCGTGCTTGGCGACAGCATCATCATGCCCATGGCGGTCAGCACGTTGGCGACGACCAGATCCACCACCAGAAAAGCGATGTAGAGCAGAAAGCCCGCCTCGAACCCGCTCGATATTTCGCTGATCAGAAACGCGGGAATCAGCAACTGGAAATCGGTCTCGCGAACGTCGTGCTCGGGATCGATCCGCATCGCGGCGCCGACGAGAAACTTCCGCTCGTCGGCCCGCGAATGCTTCAGCATGAATTCGCCAAGCGGACCGCGCACCGCCTGCCACAGTTCGGCGGGACGCGGCATCGCAACTTCGCCGTTCTCGCCCACCGGCAGCGCGGCTTCAATCTTCGCGGCAGTCGGCGACATCACGACCAGCGTCGCCGCGAGCGCGATCCCCGAAATCACCAGGTTGCTCGGCGCCTGCTGCACGCCGAGCGCCGAGCGCAGCAGTGTCAACACGATGCTGAACTTCGTGAACGAAGTCGTCATCACAACCGCAAGCGGTAGCAGACCAAGCATGAAGAACACGCCGACAGTCTGCAGCTGATCGAGTTGAGCGGTCATGCCGGCAGATCCTCATGGGTTAGCCGGGTCACGCGCACGCCTAACGAACCCTCGATTTCGATCAGCTCGCCACGCGCAAAGGGAATGCCCTGGCACAGCAGCGTGACCTTGCGCTCGCTCGCGGGCAGCCGGAACGCAACGATCGATCCCTGCCGCAGATGGGCCAGTTCAGCGACTGACAACGATAGCGTGCCGAGCACCGCGTCGAACGCGAACGTCAGGGCATCGATAGGCAACAGCTCACTGGTCACTTCAGCGGGCGGGGTTTCATCATTCAGGACATGGTCTATCAAGGTGTGCTCCTCAGTGAATTTCAACAAAATCCGGCACGCGCCCAACCGCAACGGCACGCGCAGGTAACACGAATGACGGTCGATCAACAGCGCGTCGCCCACCGCGATCTTGCGCAAACGCGGCAGCGACATTGACGGGCCGGGCATACAGATCGGCATGCTCACGTACAGGCGGCGCAGCAGCGCCTCGCTGGAGAGCGGCGCCGGCATGCGCCGTTGCAGCCAGGCATCGACCGCGGGGCTGCAAAACGAGAAATGTGCAGCGCGGCCGCTCGCCGCGTGCGTGACGGCGATGCCGTACGCACCAGGCTGCGTGACTGCATCGAAAGCGACGGCGGTGACGTCGATCGTGAAGCCGAACAGCCCTTCCAGTGCGCACAGCCAGTCGCTCAGCGCGTCAGCGACGTGCATCAGGGCCGTGTCGCCGCGCTCGGCGATCACGGACGGCGTCAGCTCCGGCAGCAGCGCGCCGGCATCGCACGCGGCGCTAAACGGCGCTTGCGCCGCCGTGCCGGACACCAGCAATGGATAGCGCGCGCGGCACGGCTCGAACTCCAGCGTGAAGCGGCGTGTGCCGACACGGACTGCCCGTGGCCGGCCGAAGTGCCGGATCGCCAGGTTGTGGCGCTCGGCGTCGGACCTCGCGAGGGTTTCCAGATCCGGCCAGAGACTCATGCGGCCTCCCGCACGAACTGGCGTTGAACGACGCGACCCGGAGTCGGCGACGTGGGCAGCGGCGGCAGGGGCGCCTGTGGCGTGGCCAGCACGGCCAGCGTCAGCCGCACACCACGCTCGATGTTGTCGAGCGCCGTACGCCCCGACCCGTCAGCCAGGTCGTAGGTGCGCAACACTTGCGCCACGCCGTCCCGGATGCCGCGCTCCAGCGCCCGCAGTTGCATTTTCAGGCCACCGTCGATCACGCCAGCCTCGGTTTCGATGACGCACGAATGCGCAGGCAAGCCCGCATCGGCCAGAACCGTGCAAAGCGGCGTGCCGAGTTCCTGCTCGATCGCTGCGATCAGTTGCGTGGCGTCCTTGAACACCGGCGTGGCAACACGCACAGACACAAGTCGTTGCGACTGCGACACGGCGACCGCGCGGCGCAACTGATTGGTCAACGTGGCCGACGGCGGCAGTCCGCCGACAATGTCGCTCACCGCGCTCAGCACGATCTGCGTCAACCGGTCCTGTAAGCGATGCGCAGCAAAAGCCGCGGCAGCCGCACGGCCGACGTGTTCACGCAACGCGGCGGCCTTGCCCGCTGAGTAACCACGACGCCACGCACGACGTTTGAGCCCACGCACCTGCATGGCGAGGCGCGCGCGCTCTTGTGCCGCTTCGGCCACACGCTCGGCTTCGACTGCGCGAAGGCCTTCGAGCGACGCCAGTTCGAGCGCGCTCAAATGACCGTCGGATTCGATTCGCCACACGCCCATTCGACAGATCAGCATGAGTGCCCCTTCATCAAACGCCGCGCGTCGGCAACCAGTTCCCGCGCGTCGAGCGCCGACAAGCCGTGCACGCGATAGTGCGTCGCGGCCTCCGATATCTCGCGCGGCAGGCGCAGGCTCCACCAGAATGCATTGCGGGAGTCCGCCGCAGCCTGCATCGCCAACGCGAGTCCGAGCGCCGTCATGTCGTGCCGGCTGGATAGCGTCGGCGGCGGCTCGACTTCCAGGTCGGCCGCGTCGGCGCGCGGGTGCCGTTGAATCGCAGCAAGCAAGCCCGGCGCGACGCTGACCGCCAGCGCAGCACGAGCCCGGGCAGCGACTACGCGGCGCAACGAACGGGCGAACGCGAGTGCGGCAACGATCCGGCACAAGCGCGCGCACGCCGGCCGCGGCCAGAGCGGCAGGACTGGCGGTACGTCGGCAAGCGCCACCTGAACGAGTTGCGGGTAACGGCTGAACAGCAAGGCATGAGCGGCACGCGCGGCACGCTCGTGACGAATCGGCTGCCTCGCGTCAAGCCAGCTGTGATGCGCCCAGTTGGCGGGTGCACAGGTATAGGCGCGTTTCATGTGTCGTCTCCGGTGCGGGTCGTGGATTTCGACGGACGAGTGCCGGCGTCCGCAGTGTCGACAGTGTTCGCGTCAGTGGCGTCGCGTTGCCCTTTCCGCACGGACTGCGCGAAGTCTCCGAGAGGGAGTCCGGCACTACGCCCGCGAGGCTTCCGTTTGAACCACGTGCGCGTTTCCGAGTGCCACAACCACATGAAGCCGGCCGCCAGCAGCACGAGCATGGCCAACACGCACAACATCGCCGTGGTGCGCATCGACGCTTTGCCGCTGTCGTGCGCGCAGGCCGTCGCTTCGACCGCGCCCGCGGCGCTGGCGACGTCGGCACCGTCTGCGCAGGTGCCCGGAAAGGTCAGCACCGGCGTTACCGGCAGCAACGTCAGCGACACGCGCGCGGGCGTCAGGCCTTCTACACTGCCCGCCACCAGTGCGCGAATCTTGTCGCGCATCAGTTCGATGTTGTAGTCGCTGCGGTAGCGCATCATTACGGACGCCGAAGGCAGCGTGTCCTGCACGGGATCCATCGGATCTTTTGCGGGCAGCACGATGTGCACGCGGGCGAGCAGTACGCCGTCCATCTTTTCGAGCGTGTCGGACAGTTCCTGCGACAGCCCATACACGTAGCGGACGCGATCCTCCTCCGGACTCGAGATCAACCCCTGACGGCTAAACAGGTCGCCGAGATTCGCGTGGCCGCCGCGCGGCAGTGCGTACGCGCTGGCCAATTCGGTGGCGACCACCGCATCGGCGTCGTCGACCGAGATGTTCCAGGTCCGGTCCGCGTTGCGCTCCTTGTAGCCGTTGATGCCGTGATGGCTCAGCGCGGCGACGATGCGGTTCGCCTGGTCCTCGTCCAGGCCTTCAAAAAGCGAGGTTCTGCAGCCGACGAGGAAAAGCAGGACCGGCAGCAGGATCAGAGTGCGGCGCATTAGCTTCGTTGCGTCAGCGTCTGGATTGCGCGGCCGATCTCGTCGGCCACGCGCACCGTCATCTGCACCTTCACCGCGAAGGCACCCATGTCGGCCTGGAGACGCAGCATGTCGGACGTCGAGACGCGGCCAGAGTCAAGTTGATCGAGGTGCTGCGACAGTTGCTGCGCCGACGCATCCTGCACGTTCTGCGCATGCGCCATCAGACGCTCGACCAGCGAAGCGCCGTCGCCCGAACCGTCAGCGGACAGGCCCGCGGCCGGAGCCACGGGGGACAATGGGCCGGCTTGCGTCGGCATGGGGGTGACCGGGGGTTGCAACATATCAATGCCCGCCTAGATTAGTGAGTCGTTCTATGGTTGAAATGGAAGCCGCAGCGGGAACGGCACGAGCGGCGCGGGTATAAGGTGCGCATTCGGGCAGATTCAGAAATGCCGCCGCCATCGAAATCGCACCAGGTTCATCGCCGTCCGTCACGGCCATCAACGTGCGCGCGCCGAGCGCGTAGTGGCCCTCGAAAATCTGACACACGCCGAGCCAGGCGCGTGCCAGCGCGCTGTCCGGCGCAACGTCGAGCGCCCGGCCGAAAAGCAGCGATGCGCCGCGGTAATTCGCACGATCGAGTTCGACAAGACCCTGCCCGAGGTACGGAAAGGCCCGCTGCGGATACAGCAAGGCCAGCCGGTCGAACAGGTAGTGCGCCTCGTCGAAGCGTCGATGAACGCGAGCGTAGTGACCGATCGAAATCAGCAGTTCCAGTGTGTCGTCCTGCATCTGCAATGGCTCCCGAAAACGCCGCGAGGGCGTCTTCGTCCTGGTTAATAAAACGTTACTTGGAAGCATTCCAATCCCGCGTCGGGCTCGGCGTTGGCGGAGAAACGGAGATGCGGTATACCGGTGAACGGCAGCGCCGCAATGACCGACACGGCAATGGTGCATGCCT
>NZ_CAJNAT010000040.1 GCF_905220705.1 Paraburkholderia domus | reverse complement strand
CAGGCGACCCGCCGCCCGGCCATGGACAACCCGCGACTCAACACTCCCGGGAGGTTCAACATCACACTAAACCCAACTGCAAATCTGTCCGTTGAACCGGGTCAATCTCAATCTTTGGCACGCCGACGCGCTTTGGCAATATGGCTGGACAGATGCGCACCTTCCTCGACCAGACCGGCGGACTGTGGATGAAAGGTGCGCTGGTCGGCAAGATCGGCAGCGTTTTTGCTTCGACCGGTACCCAGCACGGCGGCCAGGAGACCACCATCACGTCGTTCCACAGCACGCTGTTGCACCAGGGCATGGTGATCGTCGGTGTGCCGTATGCATGCGCAGGCCTGACCAACATGAATGAGATCACCGGCGGCACGCCCTACGGCGCGACCACGCTGGCAGGCACGGACGGCAGCCGGCAACCGTCACAAAACGAACTGGATATCGCGCGCTTCCAAGGCAAACACGTCGCAGGACTCGCGTTGAAGATCTTCGGTTAGCGCAACCGGCCCCGCCGCGCACGTCACGCAGGAGAGCGATCGAGCGTCGCCCTCCTGCGCAAGGCCCGCGCGGGCCTTTTTCGTGCTCGATGCATACATTCAAGCGTTATGGTGCTTCTTGAAGTCTCGAATTTCAAATACGTGACACCATGGGCCGGCATGTGACGTGCCGGCACGCCACGCTGCTTTATCTTGAACTTGCCGCAGAGCGTCGCGTCGGCTACTACTATCCCCTTGTTGAATGAAATTGCCGTATGAAACGTCATGAGATATCTCAACCAGAATTCCCTGCACATAATTAGTATTGCCGTTTAACAACTACTCGGTTTTCCGACCGCAGCACGGGCGCCGTTCAAGGCAAGAAATTAGGGCAGCGGCAAGCTCCAATCGCAACGTTGTGATGGAATCCGCCACGCGTCGCTGCTTTCGCAAGGGCGCCCCGAGGCCGGAAGCATTCGGGTAAAGAAGACACCTCGCCGAGCAACCGATGAGCTGGAGTTTTTTTTGCGCTACCAAACGTTCGGTGACGAGAAGGCCGTAGGCCGCTATGCACAGCGTCGCGTGCTGGTGAAAGCCGCGCCAGCTGTGTCCCTCGAAATGCGCCACGCCGAGTTCCTGCTTGGGCTTCTTCTGGTAATCACGCTCAATACGCCAGCGCAGTTTTGCGAGTCGCACGGGTTCCCTGATTGGTATACCGGCCAGCAACGAACTGAGAAAGTACTTGGTCCACTCGACTTCTGCCTTAGGCCACTCGATGAGCAACCATTGCTCCGCGCTGGTCTGTCGTGGCCGGAGCGCGCGGGGGGAACAATGCACTCGTTTCGCCGCAAAACGCGACGACAAGGCGACCCTGGCTGGAAAACGATGACCGCGATGGGGCGATTTCGATTTCTTCACCATGCCAAACTGCGCGTTCTCATACGTGAATCACCACAGCACCCAGCACCCGCTGACCCTAGTGAGGTTTCAGGGAGCAAGGAGGGAGCCGTCGTGGCTCGCGACATGCCCCCTTTAGCCACAATGCACTAACGTGACTGGTTCAACTGGGATGCATCCACATACACCCGGTAGTCAGAGATACATTCATTCGCGTCGATCGACAGAACATCGATGAACGGCGCATCGAGCGTTTGCCCCAGTGCGTCCACGTACCGGACACGTCCCTCACAGATCGCGATATCGTCGACCTGCCAGAAGCGCTGGGCTGTATGTGAAATGGACCGCAGCGACCGCAGCACACCTTGAACCGCCGAAACGATCAGCTCACGTCCGTGAATTGCTTCTCCGTTACCGAATACAAAGCGTGCGTCCTCCGACAGAAAGGCTTCGAACGCCTTGAGATCCTGCCGGTCAATCGCAGCGAGCATGTCGCGAATCTTTTGTTCCAAGATTGCCTCCTTCATCATTTAGTTTTCGATATGTACTGCTACTTATTTAATATTGGCCTCGAGTATAAATTTAGGCCCACATTTACCACACAGCTAACTTAACAGGCCGAAAGATGAAGATGCGGACGTATCGTTCCCGGCCCAGTCCACTAGACCCGGTTCATCAGCGGCTCACCGTCACGCAGTCTTCGACAGTTCTCCACAATCACGCCGATGCTGCGCTCGAGCGTCTGGGGCGTAAGCCACGCGACGTGTGGCGTGGCGACCACGTTCGGTCGCGACAGTAACGGGTTGTCTGCAGTGGCGGGCTCCGTTGCAAACACATCGAGTCCTGCCGCGGCAATCGTGCCTGACTTCAGCGCATCAAGAAGTGCACGCTCGTCGACCAGTTCACCCCGAGCGGTATTAATCAAGACGGCTCCCCGTTTCATTTCACCGAATGCCCTTGAGTTGAGCAGGCCGCGGGTATCCTCAGTGAGCGGAATATGCAGCGACACAATGTCCGCCTGTTCCAGTAATGTCTGAAGCGAAGGCAATCGCTGGGCGGCGTCGTCCGGTGCGGCGCTGCGCGCGTAGTAGACAACCCGAGAGCCCAAGGCGACGAGCGCAGCCGTCAGTCTTCGCGGTATCGAGCCATAGCCGACAAAACCCACTGTCCGGCCGGACAGTTCGCTGACGCTGTCGAATGTATCGGGCGGCAGGCTCCAGCCGATGCCACGACGACAGGTACTGTCGAGGTATCCAACCCGTCGCAGCGCGGCCAGCATCAGCGCCAGAGTATGCTCGGCAACCGCCTGACTATTGGTACCGGGCATGTTCGCGACCGCAATGCCAAGCGATCTTGCAACCTCGACATCGATCGTATTGGTGCCGACACCGATCTTCTGCACCAGCCGGAGCTTCGGTGCGGCCTTGAGCACGGCGCCGGTGACTGGGGTCAGCACGTGAAGCAGGACGTCCGCATCCTCGAGCTCACGGCAGGCTGCGTCGGCGTCGGCCTCATCGACGACCACGATCTCGAGCCATTCGGGCAAATGCTCGCGCAGAAGCCGTCGGAATCCCGAGCTTGCGCAATATTGAAGAACGGCCTTCATGCGAGACTCCGTGCCGGCAACGCCGACCACCCCGCGAAACGCGCGCTGCGGCCGATCTGTTCCTCGATACGCAGGCCTTCGTTCCATTTCGCCATACGCTCGGAACGGGAGAATGAACCCACTTTTAGCTGTCCCGTGTTCCAGCCTGTCGCGAGATGCACGATCGTCGTGTCCTCGCTTTCGCCCGACCGGGCCGATACGATCATGCCCCAACCGAGCTTTTTCGCCGCCTCCATGGTCCGGTATGTTTCGGTGATCGTGCCCGCCTGGTTCGGCTTGAGCAACACGGCGTTGCACTGCCCGCGCGCCGCGGCGGCGTTGACCCGGTCCGCGCTTGTGACGAGGAAATCGTCTCCAATCACCTGGACGCTGTCGCCGACCGCCTCGGTGAAAGCGCGCATCCCTTCTGGATCGTCTTCTGCGACAGGATCTTCCACTGACACGATCGGATAACGCTTCAGCCATCCGAACATGAGTTCGAGCCATTCGGACGTGTCGAACTCGCGACTTTCGAGAGCCGGTTTGTAACGCCCATTCCGGCCGAACTCCGATGCGGCAATATCCAGAGAGATGGCAACCTGGTCGTGGCGATACCCCGCCCTCTCGATTGAACGCGTTAGCATCTCAAGCGCCTCTTCGTTCGACGTAAAGTCCGGCCACCATCCGCCCTCGTCTGCCACGCCAGCGCGCCGGCCCAGCGATGCCATCAGGTCACCGGCAGCCCGATAGACTTCGGCGACCATGAACAGCGCTTCGTCGAAGCTCTGGGCGCCGAGCGGCATCACCAGAAAATCCTGGATATCCGTCCGACGGCCGGCGTGAGCACCGCCGCCAAAAATCTGGATCTCCGGAAGCGGCAGGCGAACTGCCTGATTTCCAGCCAGATACCGCCATAGCGGCATACCGGCGGCCGCTGCTGCGGCGTTCAGCACCGCCATGGACGTGGCGATCGTCGCATTGCCGCCAAGGCGCGCCTTGTTCGGGGTGCCGTCGAGCGCAATCAGGATCGCGTCGACGGCTGCCTGATCCATCGCGTCCATGCCCAACAGTGCGGGAGCGATGATTTCGTCGACATTCGACAGCGCGCGCTGCACACCAAAACCGGCAAGAAGACTCCCGCCGTCGCGCAGGTCAATCGCTTCATTGCTACCACGCGACGCGCCCGCCGGCGCGATGCCGCGCCCGCCTATGCCATTCGCCAACTCGACGTCGACTTCAACCGTCGGCCTACCGCGCGAATCCCAGATACGGCGGCTCGTGATTTTACTGATGGCTGTCTTCATACTCGTTCCTTGTTCCAGCGGTTTCGGATCGTGTCTAGCGTCTTTGGCGGGTCGACCACGAAAGGTTTGGCGAAGCGGCGCACGCTCTCGCGATCTTCGGGCGTTTTCAGATATTCAACGGGGGATTTCCCGTCGATCCGCGCGAGCATCAGGGCCGGCACCAGGCGCGCTGCCCGAGCCTCGAGATCCGCAGCGCTTTCCCAGGTGGCGCCCGCGAAATACGCCTCATTGAGTGCGTCGAAACACGCGAGATAATGCGGTGTCGCCTCGGTTCGCCAGACGCACTTCAGCAGCAGATGGGTGAGGCAAAACGCGACATCGAAGGCAGGGTCGCCGTACCAGGCACATTCGGCATCAAGGAAAACGGGCCCCGCTGAACCGACGAGGATATTTTTCGGGCTGACGTCTCCATGAACCAGCGCCCGTCTTGTGTTGGCCGTCTCGTCGCTCAACCGGATCAGCGCCGCTGCGCAGTCCGGATTGGCCGCCGCGGTGGCCATGAAGTACGGCTCCACCCGGAGCGCGAAGAAACTCGCGTCGGTCGCGAACCTCCGGGCCAGTTCGTCATTCCCGGCTGTCGCCCGATGGATCGCCGCGAGCGTCGCGCCAACCGAGCGCGCGGTTGCGGTATGGGCAATGCCTTCCAGCAGTTCGTCCTTCCATATGCGATATTCCTGGGGGTCGAGAAACGCCATCGCAAAAGCACGCGCGGTCTGATCCTCCCCCAGGATTTCCGGCACACAGCCTGGGACAAGCGTTGATGCCAGCTTCATCCATGCGACTTCGGCCGCATTGCGCTCCGGAGGCGCGGACCAGTCCGCGGCAACCTTGAGCTTCGCCAGCGCCCGTTTAATGCACACCGGACCGCGCGCGGTCTCGGCACGCACGATCTGCGACGAAACTCCGCCGGTCAGCGGCGTCAACGGCGGCACCTCCTGCGGCCCGGCAAGCCCCATGCGGCGCAGCGACTCGATCAGCGCCGATGCGCTGTCAGCGTCCAGTTCAACATCCATCCTGATGCCCCACCCCTCGGCTAATGATGCCTAACACTATAATTCCAAGGGCACACGTGTGCAACAACTATCGGGAAATCTTCACTTTGACCGTCACGGCAGCGGCAGGGAAGATCCACTACAGTCTCGAAGAATCATTTACACGGGCGATCCACGAGGTGTCTCTTTACAATGCCAAAGCCCGTTGCGATAATAGGCACACGTGAGCCCTACTTTACCCGACTGCCGGAACAAAATGGGTTCAGACCTTTCCCCTGAACTGGAATAAACCATGAAGATCACGCGCTTCAAGCTGGGCACCGAAATCGTTTACGGCAATCTTCGCGACGACGGCACGATTGAAACCCTTTCCGGCTCGCCGTTTGCAGGCGACGTCCATCTGACCGGCAAGCATGTGGCTGCCAGCGAGGTCACGCTTCTCTCGCCTGTTGAGAACCCCCGCATTTTTGGCGCAGGGTTCAACTACATATCGCACATCAAGGAAACGGGTTGGGATACCCCGAGCGTCCCCATGCTGTTCGTCAAGCCCGAGTCCGCGCTGGCCGGCCCCAATGACCCGATCGTTTATCCGAAGCTGGGCGAGGTAATCCATTACGAAGCCGAGCTGGTTGCAGTAATCGGGCGCACGGCGCGGCGCGTCTCCGAAGCAGACGCACTCGACTATGTACTCGGCTACACCTGCGGCAACGACGTCAGCGACCGCGTCATCCAGAAGGAAGAGATGCGCTTCGGCTGCCTGTTCGCCGGTAAGGCATTCGATACCTTCGCCCCGCTCGGCCCCGTTATCAGCACGGATCTGAACCCCGGCAATCTGAACATCATCGGACGCCTGAACGGGGAAGTGAAACAGCGCGGGAATACCTCGGACCTGCTGTTTTCCGTTCCTCGCCTGATTGCGTACCTGAGCTCGTTCATGACACTGCTGCCCGGCGACGTGATCATGACAGGCACACCGTCGGGCGTTGGGCCGATCAAGCCCGGCGACGTGTTCGAAGTGGAGATCGAAGGGATCGGCACGCTTTCCAATCCTGTCGTCGCGGAAAAATAGCCTCCAGGGCCGCCGCGTTGAACCGGCGGCTATGGTGCGCGGCTGACGTTGCGTGCTATAACGGCACCTACACAATATGGAGTGCAGGTAACACATATGCGGGGCGAAGCAGCGTCGGATCCAAGGTCGCCATCCCGAGGCGGGACGAACGTGACCCTCCAGGATATTGCGCGAGTATTGAATATCTCTCACACCACGGTGTCGCGTGCGCTGGCTGACAGTCCGAAGATCAGCGCGGAGACCAAATTGCGGGTACGCAATGCGGTCGAACAGCTCGGCTATGTACCGTCGGCTTCGGCGAGAATGATGCGCGGCGCGCGTAGTTCGATTGTCGGGCTGGTGGTTCCCGACATTCAGAACGACTTCTACGCAACGGTCGCCAAGACCATTGCCGATTCCCTCGCCGCCCATTCGATGCAGTTGATGCTTTCTGTCACAGATGACGACAGCGATCGCGAGTTGCGTGAGTTGCGTACGATTCTGGAAACCCGTCCGGCTGGCGTCATCATCGTCCCGACAGCCACGCCTCGCGCCGAGACTGTTGCACTCCTGAATAACGTGGCAACGGTCCAGCTCGTCCGCGTTCATTCCCGCTTCACCGGCCAGGCGGTGGTCATCAACGATCACGAAGGCGTTCGTGCTGCCACGCAGCACCTGCTCAGCTATGGACATACACGTCTCGCGTACATCGGCGGCGACACCTCGCTTAGCACCGGGCGCAACCGGCTCGCGGGCTTCAAAGATGCCCTGAAGCAGCATGGTCTCGCTCCTGCGGCAATCGCGCTGGGTTCGCCCAGGCCTGAGTTCGCGCGGCATGCGGTCACATCGATGATGGCCGTGAAGAACCGGCCAACCGGTCTGGTTTTCGGCAGCGCGGAACTCACCCTGGGCGCATTGCAGGCCCTGCGGACGTTAGGTCTCGACTGGCCGCGCGATGTCTCCGTCGTGGGGTATCACGATCCAGCATGGTTTGAACTGGCAGCGGGCGGCATTACGACTGTGCGTCTGCCGGTGCAATATATCGCCGCCACCGCCACGAGCGTGTTGCTTTCCCGTGCGGCCGAAGATCATTCGGACGACGGCCACCCCGATGCACCCGTCAACGTGGAATTTGCGCCTACGCTCGTTCTGCGCGGCTCCACGGCTCCGTGGGTTGGCTAACGGCGACCCGGTGTCGCTGCGCAGCACAAGCTCAAGCCCAAGTTGACAAGCCGCGTGTTCTCCCTCAACGCGCTCATGGATTGAGGCCCTTCTCGTGGCCTCAATCCAGCAATTCCGACCCTCCGGCAATGGCTATGCGCGCGTAGCGGCCCATTGCTTCAGTTCTGCGTGCGCGACTTTCCCCGCCCGAAGAAAGAAATCGTCCGATGCCGGCGGTGAATAGCAGAGCTCGAGGTTCATACCGTTCGGGTCTCTCAGATACAACGAATGGAAAGCGCCGTGGTCGACAAACGTACTTGGATAGCCCTCTGACTCCAGCTTCTGACGGAAATAGTCGATCGCTTCATCACTGTCGACGTTGATCGCGATGTGATGGTGATAGACCGTCGGCACCGTGAACGGCGGCTCACCGTCGAAAAAGTCCGGATAGTCGAAAAACGCAATTGAACTTCCGTCCCCCATCTCGAAGAAGAAATGACAGTACGGCGCCTGCTTGCCGGTGAATACCTCATCCGGAATGCGCAACGCGATTGTCATGGGCATTTCGAGAATATCCTCGTAGAAATGCCGCGTCTTTTCGCCATCCGTGCAGTAGTACGCGTGATGGTTGAGCCCTCGAACCCTGCTCTTAGCTCGGCGAGCGATCACCTGCTCTCTCTCTTTCGGGTCGATCTCAGCATCCCCAACCGCCGTAAGGACATTCTCTTCCTGATGCGACATGCTCATCCTCCTTCAATGACTTAAAAAGAAACGGCCCCAGGTAGCGTCAGGGCCAGGGAATCGTGCCGCCCTACCTAGGCACGCGGAGCAACGCCTGCGTCCATGCTGGCCAACAGGCGCGGCTTAGACCATTCGGCAATCTCACAACACGGCGCGAACCATACGTCGTCGTTCGCCCTGGCCCGGTGCAGGAAGCGGCGCAGAACCTGCCACAGACCCTCGTCGGCGCCGAACAGATAAGGATGGAAAATGACCGTCAGATGCTGGCGGCCCGTTACCGCTTCGTCGAATGCTCCGTTCAGTATTTGCTCCCATTCGTCAGCCGATGCTGGCGCGTGGCGGTCGCCGTTGGACGCACGGAACTCGCCCAGATCCGGATCGATGAGGTAGGCGTCGACATGACGCCACGCAAACGGCAGAATCACCATTCCCTCCTCCAGGCGGACCCGTCTGTCGCCAGACGCAGGCGAGCAATAAGTGAAGCCGTTCTCACGCAGCAAGGCCAGCGAGTCAGCATCCATGGCCCCACCAGGAGGACGGAAGCCAACGGGACCCATGTCGATGGATCTGAGCGCCGCAAGGCTCCTCGCAAGGTTCGAGCGCTTTTCGTCCCGGGAGAGCCGCCCCCAGTTCTCATGCCCCCATGCGTGCAATCCGATTTCGTGACCGGCCTCACGAAGCGCCTTCAGTTGCCCCGGATACAGCGCGGCATTCACCGCCTCGATGAAGTACGTGATGGACAAGCCATCAAGCTCCTCAAGTAACCGCGGCAGAACACGGGTCGCCGTGTAATGACTGCCGACGGGATTGCTCGCCGGCCAACGGCCGAGGATTATGTCGCAGGCCTCGCCCAGATTGTCGAAAGTCACACTGACTGAGGCTCGCTTGCCAGACGGCCCCCACGTGAAAAGCTCGGTTTCGTTCATCAGATTTCCTTGGAACATCGCTTGAAAGCTCGTGCGATCCACTACCAGCTGCACCGGACTGCGAAGAAGCTCACTTTCCGTATCAATGAATCGGACCTGCTGGATTCTCGACGCCATGGGTGTGATCAACGCCGCGCCCCGTCCATACCAGCAGCCGATGCATCGGATAGGCCAAAAGATAAGCGATTAGGCACACGCGTGCAATAAGGTGTTTACCACATCCGACCGTCAAATAGCCGTGGATATGCCAGAACATGCTGGCGGCCATGCCCTGCGCTTGAGCCGGATTTACCCTGGATTGAACACGTGTGCCCTTCCGTTTAAGCTGCGTAGGTCGTCGTGGCGTCGAAGCGACACGGCACGTTGGCCCCTGGTCGTCAGGCACGTCAGCGGACCCGGTTCACGAATCGCAGCAAGATTCAGGGTATCGCGGTGCCACGGGGGCGTACATCTTCAACAGCAGGAGAATGAATGAGCAAGACGTGGTTTGTTACCGGCGCCGGGCGCGGGATCGGTGCAGAAGTCGTGAAAGCCGCGCTTGCCGCTGGGGATCGCGTTGTCGCAACGGCACGCGACTCGGGAAAACTTCAGGCCGTATTCAATGCCGGTTCCGATCAATTGCTCACGGCGCAACTGGATGTGACGGACCCACGTCAGGCCGAAGCCGCAGTGCGAGCCGCGACTGATCGATTCGGCGTGGTCGACGTGCTAGTCAACAACGCGGGATATGGTCAGTTGGGGGCGTTCGAGGAACAGGAACCCGAACAGGCAGAAAAACAGTTCGCCACCAACGTTTTCGGCGTCCTCAATGTCACGCGGGCCGTACTGCCAGTCATGCGGCAGCAGCGCGCCGGACGGATCCTTAATATCTCGTCGATTGCCGGTGTTCGTGGCGGACAGGGCGGCACACTCTATTCTGCGAGCAAGTTCGCCGTCGAAGGGTTTTCCGAATCGCTGGCTCTCGAAGTTGCGCAGTTCGGCATTGCCGTCACCCTCATCGAGCCCGGGTACTTTCGCACCGACTTTCTCGATGGAAGCTCGGTTGAACACGGAAGAAAGACCATAGCGGACTACTCGAACTTTTCGGCCGCGCTGAGAGCGGCACTTCTCGCGAAAAACCACCAGCAGCCGGGCGATCCCGCGAAGCTCGCTGACGTCATTGTTCACCTGGCCGCACATGACAGTCCGCCGCTGCGATTTGCCGCCGGAACCGACGCTGTGCAGGCGATTGCAGCCAAGCTGGAGGCACTGCGCACAGAGTTCGACCAATGGCGTGATCTCTCGATCACGACCGATGCAACGGGACTCACCCCATGAACGCCGCCTCTTCCGCGATGGATAGCTAGCGCGGGCGCGCGAAACCGTTCGGCTACAAGCCGTGCGCGACCAGGCTGGCGCACGCAAGTCCCCCTGCTGACCTTCGCCGACAACACCGCACTGACCAGGTTAGTCGTCGCGAATTGGAATGTGAAGCAGCACTTCGACAGGAACACATTGAACGACTCGGTCTTGATGCATAGCTGAAAGATCCTGCCACTTCAAACTCTCGGTGGGTGATGAGCGTCGAGAGAGCGGATCTTGTCCGCGATCGTCAATTATATATTACGTATTCCTTACTATACATCGAGATATAAACCGATTGCCAATTCCGAGGCGCGCCAGTTCGTGCCCGGTTCAACTGCCCACATCGCGTCTCGATCAATCGGGGAGCTGCGACCAGGTGATTCTGAAAGTACTGAAACGCTTAACCACAACCAATATTCTGGACAAGGAGAAAGGTAATGCCGAAAAAGAGGAACGCCGTGCAGAAGTTAACCGCGTGTGCGATTGGTTTGACGCTTGCTGGCGCCGTGCACGCGCAGAGCAGTGTCACGATGTTTGGCGTCATTGATCTTGGCATGCTCTATACGAACAAAACGGTCAATTCGGCCGGCCAGAATGCCGGCAAGCAGATTTCGATGATCGATGGCGGTTCATCGTATTCGCAATTCGGTCTCACAGGGACTGAGGATCTCGGCAACAATCTCCAGGCGAAGTTCAAGCTCGAAAGCGGGATCAGTGCGGCCAATGGCGGCTTCGCCCATTGCAACGGTAATCTGTTCGGCTGCGAGGCCTGGGTCGCGCTGGACGGCAATTTCGGGGAGGTCAAAACTGGTCTGCAATTCTCCCCGTTTTTTTACACAATGTACGCGTTGGACCCGCGCGGCTTATCCTTCTTCGGTAGCCAGGGGGTGAATTACGTCGGCAACTTCCTCGGCACAAGTATCTTCGATGCCAATTCAGTGACCTATACCAGCCCGAACCTTGCTGGCCTGCAGGCCATGGTGATGTTCGGCTTCGGCGGTCAGGCTGGCAATTTCCAGGCGGGGCGCCAGTACTCCGCGAGCCTGAAATACGAGCGCGCCGGATTGTTGATCGACGCGGCGATTTACGACGGCAATAGCGGTGGCACACCCACGCCCGTCCCTTCCAATCTTGGCGCCGAAGGACGCACGATAGGTGCGGCGTACAAGTTCGGCGCGCTGACCGCCAAGGCGTCGTTCGTCAACTACAAGGTAGCCGGATCGTTTAACAACAACGTCTACGGCGGAGGCCTTGATTACTTCGTGCTGCCCACGCTTGATGTGAATGGCGGTGTCTGGGTGACAAGCGACCGCGACAATACCGCAAACCATTCACTGCTCACGGCACTGGGCGCAAATTATTTCCTGTCGAAAAGGACCAAGCTCTATGCACAAGTCGCCGTCGTGAACAACCATGGCGCGATGAACACCGGTCTGTCCGTCGCCGGTGCACTGTATGGCGTTCAAGGGACCACCGTCGGCGGCGTCGTCGGCATCCAGCATTCGTTCTAGCGCTGTGCCGGCAGCACTGCGAAGGCCTCGCACCACAACATCCGGACTGGCTGTACCAGGGAAACCCGTTGTCCTGCCGCACGGCAGCACCGGGCGTCGATTGGGAATTTCGGGGGCCGATTTACCGCTATAGCGCGAACACCACCTGCAGGTTGTACTCCCCTGCTTTTAAGTCTTCCCAACATCAGATTGTCGTCCTGAAAGGAGAGTTTAGTGAAACCAGTCAATGTAATCACATGTGCACTCAGCATGGTCGTCATGCTGTGCGCGGCGAGCGCGCACGCCCAAGCCAGCCAGAGCGAGGCAGCACCCTCCGCATCGATGAGTACCGCGCCCAGCGCGAAAGCGATCCGGGCAGAAAATCGCAAGCTCAGGAAGGCCGTCCTTCTCAGTCTTTCAAGAACGAGAGGACTCAATGCCGACGGCATCGTGGTGATAGCCAAAGGCGGAGTCGTAACGCTGGCAGGTTCTGTCCCGGCTGCTGGCCAGATCGACCTTGCAACCTCCGTGGCCGAGCTCGTGAATGGGGTCAGTGAAGTGAATAACAGCCTGACGGTGCAGGCCAACGGGCGGTAGCCTGTCGAGGCAGGTGTGCCGGTCGACAGCCTGCAACCTGCCTGATACGCCTGAAGCGGAACCTGTCCGCTGTGAACCCATGCCAAAGACCGGGTTCGGGGCATTTACGTGCGTGCCCCCTCGTCCCATGTCGCCACCATTCCGTTTGTTCATCCAACTTATTCCTGTATTTCCCAGCGTGTCGATAAACCGGACTCGTCCCGGTGCACCGTACGACTTCAATTGCGGAATTCTCCTGTCATGTCACATCTCAATCGCAGCCTCAAAAGTCGACTCATCCTGATCTTCTTCGCACTCGGCACGCTGTGCGTTGCCGTCGCAGGACTTGGCATAAAGGGGATAAAAAACGCCAACGATCGTGCAGCAAGGTCGTACGACCAATTAACTCTTCCCGGAATAGCCATCCAGAATTCCTATAACTTCACGCTCGTTCAAGTGATCCAGTTGATGGAAGCGATCTCTCTGACCGATGCGGCCTCGAGAAAAGAGCGTCTCGATTTCATCGACAAACTCAGTGAGATGGACGATGCGCAATTCGATCGGTTTCAGCAAAGCGCAAAGACAGAGACGATCCAGCCGCTGGCATTGCAAAGTGCGCGCGATCGCGAAGCGCTCCGCAAAGCGTTAGCCAAAAGCGTGAGCCTGTTCCGCAGTGGGGACGCTGCGGGAGCCATCGCAGCCGAGACTAACGAGGTTCGCCCCGCCGGCCTCATCTTCTCGCAGGACGTCGGAAAGCTTACCGACGTGCTGGAGGAGGCAATCAAAGCGGCGCACAACGATGACCTTTCCGCCTATCGGAACACGCTGGCCATCATGCTTGCGGTTTTGGCGGTCGGCGGCGTTGCTGTCGGCATGTACGGCTGGGGACAAATCCGCTCGATCGGTCGCAGCATCGACGGCATCCAGACTACGCTTCTGGAAGTCAGCCGTTCGCTGGATCTGACGCGCCGCGTACCGGCCATGCGTATGGACGAAATCGGGCATACCGCGACGGCCTTCAATGAATTGATGAGTCGCATCGGCACGGTACTCGGCCTGATCAGCGTTTCAATGGATTCGGTCAGCACGGCTTCCCGGCAGATCGCGGTCGGCAACGTGGATCTTTCGTCCCGCACGGAGGAACAAGCCGCCTCGCTCGAAGAAACGGCAGCGAGCATGACGCAACTGACCGGGACGGTTAAACAGAATGCGGATAACGCCCACCACGCGAATTCTCTCGCGGCCAATGCAAGCGGCCTGGCGGATACGGGCCACAAGGCGGTTCAGCAGATGCTGGAAACGATCGAGGAGATCAGCCGCAGTTCGATCAGGATTTCTGAAATCACCGGCATGATTGAGGGCATCGCGTTTCAAACCAACATTCTGGCGCTCAACGCCGCAGTGGAAGCCGCTCGCGCAGGCGGTGAGGGGCGCGGCTTCGCGGTCGTAGCCGGTGAGGTGCGCGGTCTGGCCCAGCGTTCGGCTTCAGCAGCAAAAGAAATCAAGGAGCTGATCAACGCGTCGGTTGTGCTGGTTCGGGACGGCTCGCGTCAGGCAAACGACGTCGGCACCGCGGTGGAACAGGTCAGGCACGCCATCGGACAGGTCTCCGGTATCGTTGGCGAGATTTCCGCCGCGTCCGAAGAGCAACGCAGAGGGCTCGAGCAGATCAATCAGGCGGTCCTGCAGATGGACGGTGTCACGCAGCAAAATGCTGCACTGGTTGAGGAGGCGGCGGCTGCTGCACAATCACTGGAGGCGCAAGCCATGAAAATGCAGGAAGCGGTTTCGGCATTCAGGCTTGCCGAATAACGGGTACAGCAAGTGAGTTCTTCACTTGCTGTAGCGTGTTCCGGGTTGCTATCTAGTAACGGTTAGGAGCATCCGTGTTTATCCATGGATAGCGAGCCGTGTCAGCGCCCGCGTAGTCGGGATCAAGATAGACGTGGCATCGCTGAATTTTGAAGTCGCGAATTTCAAATACGTCGCACCATCGACCCGCATGGGTCGTGCCGGCACGCCACGCAGCGCCATTTTTCAATTTTCCGCTGGAGGTCGCCTCAACGACCACGAGATCCCCTTGTTGAATGAAATTGGCATAGGAGATGTCGTGGGATATTTCAGCGAGAATTTCCATCAGGTCGCTGAAAAGCCGCTCGATTTCACGCTTGCCGCGCGCGATACCCCACTTCGGAAAATAGACCTCGGCATTGTCGTCGAACAAGTCGAAGATGTTGTCGCCTCTGTCCATGCGTTTAAAGTACTCGAGCGCAATTGCCTTACGCTGTTCATCGGTCATCGTTCTGATTTCCATCGTGTATTCCTTTCGACAGAGTTTTATTCATGCACCTCTCCACCCGGATAGGGCGCGGAGCGCACGGAGGGATGCGGTACTCAGCACGGTTGAGTGCCGAACCACAGGGACGCGAACCGTGATGTCCGATTCGCTGAAAGGCAGCGTGAGACAAGCGCACCTAGACGACGTCGAACGCACGTCGCCGTTTGTTCCGGCAGCTTGCCACTTCTATTACGCCTTCGGAGACGGTCTCGTTCATGCCTGCTTGCCCGGAAAATTGATCCGCGCGCATCTTAAGTTCGCGCTTGAGACCCTCCAGGGCTACTTCAATATCGTCGAGATAACGCGGTGCTACCGCAACAGACGAAGATGATCCATGAACAGCGACATAGATTCTGTTCCGGGCTGCATCAACCGCGATTTCGTAGTTCGAGTTGCTGGCAAGAACCTTACGCATTGGCTTCCTCCCAGTAACGGGTGAGATCAAAAAGCGGGCGTTATCGTTACGCTGGAGTAACGGAGTGGCCAGCCACTACGGTCGTCAACACCGCAAAAGCTATTCTGACAACCTGGACTGGTGCGTTCAGGCTCGCGGGAACAGCGGCGACATATCCGCCACCGGCGATGGATTCAGCAATCGGCTGTTGCTGCCGACCGTCAACGGAGCCAGGGAGCGAAGGAAGCCGATCCAGCGCGCAGACTCCTGCAATGCCGCGCGATGCGATGACCAGCCTTCAACGTCAGGAAAGTACCGATAGAGCAGCACCTGATTGAGTGCACCAACGACGCTGCTGAAGCCGCCAAACAACCCTTCCATCGCCGCCGGATCTTCGGCAAGCGCATGCTGCCGAAAGGCATTCCAGCAGGCCGGCACGCCGCCAGCGGCAAAGCTCAGTGTAGTTTCCTCGACAATGCCTGTGTGTCGCGGCGCATTGAACAGCGGTCCCTGCGAGGCAAGCCAGTCATGACCGCTTCCCCAGTGAGGCGTCAATTCAGGCAATGGCGCAGGCACGAGAAACTTGCTCTCCTGATGAAGGATCAGCGGACGGACGCAGTCGAAATACGCCTTTAACCCCGCGCGCCCGTAAAGACCTAGCAGGCGCGTTTGCCAGTCGTCGAAGCTGTCGTACCGATACAGGCTGACGATCTGGTCCAGCGAGCCGCTGGACGTTGAGAACGAGCCAATCAGGCGGTCGAGTATCGGCTGCAAACCGTCGTCGCCGCGCTCGCGCTGCGCATCCCAGAACAGGTCGGTGGCAGCCAATTGCAGGGTGTAGACACGGTGTTCAATCAACATGATTTGCATAACTCATGGTTGGCTTGTGGAGAGCGTTCGGCGTCAGTCCGGGGCAGCACCCTCGTAAGCACGCTGTAGCAACGCCCGGATCGGCCCTCGCTCGAGCGGCCGCGGATTCGGATACGGCGTTTGCACCGCAAGATCGGCTGCATGATCGAGTGCATCCGCCGACATGCCAAGTTCCCGCAGAGAACGCGGCACGCCGAGCGACTGGCCAAGTGCGTGGAGCCCCGCGACTGCCTGCGGACGGTCGAGCGCGCGTGCGATACGCGCCAGCGCCTGCGGGATTGCATTCGCGTTGTAAGCGAGCGCATACGGCAGAATCACCGTGTGCACTTCCGCGTGAGGCAGATTGAAGCTACCGCCGAGCGTGTGGCACAGCTTGTGGTGCAGCCCCATCTGAACGTTTCCCAGCACCGTGCCGCACAGCCAGGTGCCGTATTGCGCGTCGCCGCGCGCATCCATGTCGGCCGGCGCTTCGCGCAGTCGCGGCAGGGCATGCGCGAGCGCCCGAATACCTTCTTCGGCCATCAGGCTGTAGACCGGGTTTCCATCCTGGGCGTACAGCGCCTCGGCAGCGTGCGCGATCGCATTCATGCCGCTCGTCATGCTCAGGGCCACAGGCAGCGTAAGCGTCAGTTCGGGGTCGTAGATGACGGCGCGAGGCAGCACGCGCCAGTCGCGTCCGGTCTTCTTGATCCCGTCGTCGGTGATACCGTATAGGGGCGTCATTTCCGAGCCCGCGTAAGTCGTCGGCAACGCGACGATCGGCAGATCCGATTCGAGCGCGATCGCCTTGGCAAGACCGATCGTCGAACCGCCGCCGGCGGCGATGCAGCCGTCGGCACCCAATCGGCGGGCGGCGTCGATTGCGTCGCGCGCGACCTCGAGCGGCACATGCATCACCGCGCTGCCCAGCACGCCGGCACATCGGTCGCCGAGTATCGCGGCGACCTGCTGGCCGAGTTCGACCTGGTCCGGCGTGGTGAGCACGAGCGCGCGACGTATACCTATCTGATCAAGCTCACGCGGCAAAAGCTGGCGGCTGCCTGCGCCAAAGACAACTCGAGTCGCACGGGTTTCGTGCACGAATGACTGCATGTTCTGCGTTCCTTGATAAATATCACGGGTAGGAGGACGCGGTGCCCGCGAGGATCTCCCGTGCATAGCCGATCTCCGCGTTCCGGATGCCGTGCTCAGTCGCGCCCTCGATCTTCAGCGTCACGAGCGCGCCGGACTGCTCGAAGCACGCAGCGGACTCCCGCACGCTCTCCGCCGGCACGTAAGGGTCATCGCCCCATGTCGACAGCAATACCGGCATGTTCCGGAGCGCGCCATGCCTGATGTGCCGAGCCATACCCGGTGGCCCGATCAGGCCTCCCGTGAACGCGACCAGCGCCCGGTAGGGCCGTGGCATGCGCCAGACAAACTCGCTGCACAGGCATGCGCCCTGCGAAAAGCCCATCAGCACCTGCGCTTCGTAGGGGATGCCCTGCTCGCGCAGCGCGGCGGACAGCGACTCGAGTCGCGCCAACGCCTGCGAGAGGCGCGGCTCGTTCGCCTCGAGCGGTTCGATGAAGCGCTGCGGATACCACGAATGCTCTGCCGCAGCCGGCGCATGCCACGCGATATCTGGCCGCTCAAAACGGCGCACCACCTGCTCATGCATCCATTCAGGCGACTGCCCACGGCCATGAACGAGAATGACGGCCAGCGCCGCATCGTGCGCAGGCGGGCCGAACACGCTCAACGGCATTTGATTGTGCGGATCAGGGTTCAACATGATGCGTTCAATACTTCAACGTTTCCAGCGACTCCATGATCGTCGCGCGCTGGCTTTCGAACTGCGGCGCAATCTGCACGGTCGTGCCGAGTTCCTCGTAAGGCTCGTCGATCAGGAAACCCTCTGGCTTCGACACCGTCGCCTCGAACATCGCGCCGCTCGGCGTGCGCACATAGATCGATTCGAAGTAGCCGCGATCCTTGCGCTCGGAGGTATCGGTGAAGCCCATCCCTTCCAGGGTCACCTTGACCTTGTTCTGCACGGCGTGGTCCGCCACCTGAAACGCGCAGTGGTGCACGATACCCGCTCCGTAGGTCCAGCTGGCCTGCGGCATGTCCGGTTCGATCGCGTAATCGACGAACTTGCCCGAGCCGCCGTCGCCGAATGCGTAGCGCGAGTACTTGCCGTCGCGCGCCGACTCGCGCGCCGACCAGCCGTTTTCCATGAACTCCTGCGACGTTTCTGTCTCGCGCACGTTCACGCCAATCGTGTGCAGTCCGCGAATCGCCAGCTCGGCCGGCACCTCACCGTTCGAGTACGGCGTGCGTGCGTCGTCGGCGATGCCGAACAGTTCGTAGCCCACGCCGCACGGATGGGCGAAGCTCAGCACCTGTTCGCCGAAGCGCTCCGAGCGCTTCACGTCGAAACCGTGATCGGCGAGGCGCTTCGCCCAGAAAGGAATCGCCGACACCGGGACCGAAAGCGCGAGACTGTCGATCTGCCCCGCGCCGCGCTGTCCCTTGCGGCCGAAATGGGCGACGGGAAAACAGGTGATCAGCGTGCTTTCCTCGCCGATGTCGTTGCCGTAGTAAAGGTGATAGAACGGCGCGACGCCGTCGTAAATGAGCGTCTTCTTCACGCTTTTGAGCGACAACACCTTCGTGTGAAAGTCGTAGTCTTCCTGCGCGGTGCCGACACACAGCGTGATGTGGTGATGACGCTGGATCGTCTGGTTGGCTTCAGTCATGTTCGTCTCCTCCAAATGGAATGCGGGTGATGTCGCGCGCGCAAGGCCGGATGGCCTGCGGCGCGGCTGGCGGAATCAGTCCGCCCGTTTTTCAAAGGTCATTGCGCTGTCGACCAGGTCCCAGATAAACCGGCCCGAAGGTTCACGCTGTTCTTCGGCAATATGCGCGATCAGGCCGGCCGCACGGCTCAACACCGCGAAGCCGCGCATCAACTGCGCAGGAATGCCAATGTCGCCGAGCAGCGCCGCAACCGCGCCGGTCGCATTGATCGTGATGTGACGTCCCGCCGCCGCGTCCACTCCGGCAGCGAGCCGTTCGAGTGCCGCGCAGCGCGCGCCGAAGGTGCCGGCCTCGCGCGCGAGTTGCAGCAACGCGATGGCCCTCGGGTCGTCGGGCTTGTGCAGATGATGGCCAAAACCGGGCACCGCCTCCCGTCGTGCGCGGTAATCCGTTGCGATCCGCTGCGCTTCGGCGGCCCCGTTTTCGCCCGCTGCGACGATCCGGTCAAGCAAGTCCGCCGCCGGCTCCATCGTCCCGACAAAACGGCTCGCCACCGCCAGCAACCCGGCCGCGACGCCGGCCTGCAGATTCTCCGGAGAACTTGCGTAGATCATCCGCGTGGCGATCGCGCTCGGCGTCATGCCGTGCTCCATCAGCGTCACCAGCACCGCGTCGACAATGCGGCGCTGCGCGTCCGTCGGCATCTTGCCGAAGGTCTGTTTCATGAACACGTCGACAAAGCTCGCGCGGCCAAGCAGATCACCCACCAGATCGTCGTCGCCGTAGTACACGGCGCGCTCGTCGTAATGGCACAACGCGGTGCGCGGCGTGGGTTTTTCGTGTGGCGCGTTCATCCATTGCTCCGTTCGTTGACGATCGTTTCGCGAATCGCGGGCTTGAGCACCTTGCCCACCGCGCTACGCGGCAGCGACTCGAACAGGTGAACGTGCTTGGGCGTCTTCACCGAACCCAGCTCCCGCTTGACGAGGTCGATCAGCTCGTCGACGTTCACGTTCATCCCTGGGCGCAGTTGCACCGCTGCGTGCACGGCCTCGCCCCACTTCTCGTCGGGCACGCCGACCACCGAGCAGTCCGCGATGGCCGGATGGGCCGACAGCACTACCTCCACATCGCTCGGATAAACATTGAATCCGCCGGTGATGATTACGTCGCGGATCCGGTCGCGCAGGAACAGATAGCCTCGCTCGTCGAATACCCCCGCGTCGCCAGTACGCAACCAGCCGTCGACGAGTGTCTTCCGCGTCTCTTCTTCGGCGTTCAGGTAGCCGCTCATCACGAGGTCGCCGCGCACGGCGATCTCACCTTCTTCGCCGACCGGAAGCGGCCTGCCGTCCTTGCCGACAACGGCCACGCGCGTCAGCAGGGACGGCCGCCCCACTGACGCGAGATGCTCTCCGGTCATCGCGGCCGGCGGCAGGAATGTAATGATCTGCGGCGCCTCGGTCTGGCCGAACGAGGTGCACAGCACCGGCCCAAACACCGACTGGGCCGCGCGGATCTGCTCCGGTCGCATCGGCGCTCCGCCGTAGACGAGGTAGCGCAGCGCGGCGAGCCGGCGCGGCGCCCGGCGCTGCTCGTCCACCAGCACGAGAATCAGCGTGGGCGGGGCGAAAAAGATCGTCGCGCCGTGCGCGGCGGCGGCATCCAGCAGACCTGCGGGTTTCGTGTGCTCGGGGAAGATCAGCGCGCCGCCCGCGCCCAGCAGCGGCAGCATGTACGTGGATGTCCCGTGCGTGATCGGCGCGGCGACCAGATAGCGGTCGTCCGGCGTGAGCCCCAACTCGTGGATCTGCGTCGCGATGTTCGCGTTCCATGCGCGCAGCGGCTGGATGACGCCCTTCGGGAATCCCGTCGTGCCGCCGGTGAATTTGATCGCCTGCGGCGCGTCGAGGCCGATGCCGCCACGGGAGTGCGGACCCATCATCACGGCGTCGATCGAGCCCGCGTTGTGCGTCAGTTCGTCTAGCGGGCGCAGGCTGGCGGCAATGCCGGCGAGGCGCAGGGCCATGTCTTCGTCAGCAAGGACCAGCACCGGGTCGACGAAGTCGACGATGCGACGCAGCTCGGGGTCACCGTTGCGGGGATTGAGCGGCACCCAAACCTTGCCTGCCGCGAGGATCGCAAGGATCGCCAGCAGATGATCCACCGTATTGGCTGCGCCCACGCAGACGCGGCTACCCGGCAGCGGGTCGATGGCCGTGAGCGCGGCGGCGCGCGCCAGCACCTGGCTCGCCAGTTCGCGGAAAGAAAGGTCGCCAGCCGGGCTGAAAATGGCCGTGCGGTTCGGATGCCGGCTGGCGGCACGCCACAGGAAGTCAATCGGGTACATGTTCGCGTCTCTCGTGAAAGCAAGGGGCAGTGCGGCCGCCGAACGGCAATTTCTGCCCGGCACCCCGTGAGACGAACTTTAGGTCTAGTTCAAATGTTCGAACATTCGTGAAAACCCGTGGGATACGCTATGATTCACGAAACAACGATCCTTCCATGTTCCCCCTTGACGAACACTCGCCGCTCTCTAGCCATGACCGTGATCCAGGACGACTCCATCGAAGCCGTATTCGCGACCACCCAGCCGCGCCATGTCGATCTCGCGCGTACCTTGATGCAGGACATCCGCAACGGCACGCCGCCGGTCGGCGAACTGCTGCCGACCGAAGCGGAGTTGTGCGCGACATGGAACCTGAGCCGGTACGCGGTCCGCGAGGCGGTGCGCAAGCTGTGCGATCTCGGGATGATCAGCCGCCAGGCGGGCGTCGGCACGCGGGTCATCGCGGACCGCCCGCAGACACGCTATGTGCAGTCGATGGATACGCTGAGCGACCTCATACGCTACGCGCAGGGCACGACGCTGCAAGTATCCGCGCGCAGGACGATCCAGGCCGATGCCGCGCGGGCCGCGCTGCTGCGCTGCGCACCCGGAGCGAAGTGGCTGCATATCGCCGGCGTGCGACACGGCGGGAGCTCGGCGACAGAGCCCATCGCGCTGGTCGACATCTACGTCGACAAGGCCTTCAGCCAGCTGCCGCAACTGGCGAAGACCCTCGACACGCCGGTCTACACGATGGTCGAAGAACAGTACGGCATCAAGATGACACGGGTCGAGCAGGAGGTTCAGGGTCTGCTGATCGAAGGCGAGCAGGCGCGGGCGCTGCAAGTGAAGTCCGGCTCGGCGGGGTTGCGTATCGTCCGCACTTACTTTGTACGCGACAAGGCAATCGTCATCACGACCGGCGTGCATCCAGCCAGCCGCTTCAGTTATTCGATGACGTTCCAGCTGGCCCAGGCAGCCGGATAGGCGCGGGCTTATGGCGGATCTGACCGGACGAACCGCACGCAGCGCTTCGTTCTGGTTGGCAGAACAGCTCGTTCTGGCGCTGATCACTTATCGAACTCCCGGAATTGAAGTATGGTCGGATATGGACGTCGAAAGCCGGCAGACGCCTTCAATCCTGCAGCCGCTGCTTTCATGACTCGCTCAAAACCCGTGAATGCGGGGTGCCTACGCGACCATGCCAGAAACGCGCGCACGCTGCCAGCGCGTATAACAGGTTGGCCCAACCCCTAATCCGCCCGGTTCCATCAGCGGGGATGAGCGGAAGAAATTCCCGGATGATTCGCAGCGCACCCAGGCATTTGATCTCGATCTGGTTGAGCCAGTCGCTATCGTCCCCGGTGATCTCTCTGTCCCGGCGCTGAATCGCTGCGCCCGCGTCGTTGACCAGAATGTTGACCTGGTCGAAATGATCGCTGGCCAGCGTCGTGGCACCACGCACGTCGTTCACGTTGGTTACGTCAGCACCGATCGGAAGCACCCGCACACCATACGTGCTGGCGATTTCGTGAGCCGTCGGCTCCAGTTCCTCCACGCCCCGCGCGAGCAGCACCAGATTGACGCCCTCGTCAGCAAGGGCCTTCGCCGCGCCTTTTTCCTACACCTTTGCTGGCACTCGAGACGAGCGCCGTCCAACCTGTAAGGCTAAGTTCCGTGTACTACCCTCTTCTTCCAATGTTCTGGACGCTTGATTTATGAGCGAAGCCGAACCGCGACGGCTACACGTTCGATTCGACGACACGACACTGCACGCTCCGCGAGCCCTACGCTAGTCAACGCAAAGCGCGGGTGGAACGTTTTCGCGCAACGCGCATCACGCTGAACGAGTCAATGCGAATCCTCGAAATCGTGTCGTCTCCGTCTGCATCGGCAACTCACGTCGTGCCGCTTGAATGCCTGTGAGAGTGCCGTGCTATTCGCGGTCATGGCGAATATGCCCCATGAAGCAGCGTCGCTGTTCCATAAAACGAAACACTGCTTTCGCGGAATGCGCACGGTTTAAGGGCTTCCCTGAGATGTACGACCGCCTGGCGAGATCGGGGCGTAAGCCCGTAAGCCGGGTGACGCCGCTTCATCACAGCGCCTTGTCACTGTCTTGTTTTGAGCCAGGGCGACATGTCGGCCTGGCTCGATTCGCGACAACTGAAGGGGCCAACACAGTGAATGCGGGATCGGCGAACCGGCGATATGTCGAGTAGCTACGCGCCGGCGGGCTACGCTGGCTATGGATCCACGCATGGCATGTCGCTTGCTTTAGACCGTACCGATCTCTGATACGAGGTCTGACAGGCCCCGGACTGGCAGGTTGCGCAGCGCCGCGTCGTAGCCGCTCTGCGGTCACGGGGAACGATAAGCAGTTCATAAAAACTGGAGGAGATATGAAGTATGACTACATAGTGATAGGCGCGGGATCGTCCGGTTGCGCAGTCGCGAGCCGCCTTTCGGAAGACGGGACAACCACGGTTCTTCTTGTTGAGGCCGGCCCTTCGGACACCGATCCGAGTATCCACGTACCCGCGGCCTTTCCAACACTCTTCAAGACGCCGCTCGACTGGGACTATTCGTCCACTGAGCAAACCGGTTTGAATGGTCGACAACTCTATATGCCGCGCGGCAAGGTCTACGGCGGTTCGTCCTCCATTAACGCGATGATCTATCAGCGCGGTAATCCAGCTTGCTACGACGGCTGGAACGCCGGTGGTGTTACGGGGTGGGGCTGGAAGGACGTGCTGCCGTATTTCAAGCGTCTGGAGAACTACGAGCGCGGTGCATCGGAATTCCACGGCGTCGGCGGTCCGCTGAACGTCGCGGACCTGCGCGATCCCAATCCTCTTACGGTCGCATTTGTCGAAGCGGCAATCGAGCAGGGATTCCCATACAACCCCGATTTCAATGATGGAGAACAGGAGGGGTTCGGACTCTACCAGGTCACTCAGAAAAACGGCATGCGCGCGTCGGCGTCGGTCAGTTACCTGCAGCCCGCCATGACCCGCACCAATCTGACGATCCAGGGCAATGCGCTCACCCGGCGCTTACTGATCGAGGAAGGACGGTGCACCGGTATCGTCTATGAGTTGGACGGAAAGGAGCAAATCGCCGAGGCCCGCAAAGAAGTCGTCGTATGCGCGGGCGCTTTTGGCTCTCCGCACCTTCTGATGCTGTCAGGCATTGGGCCCAAAGCGCATCTGGAGTCGCACGGCATCAAGGTCGTCAAGGATCTGTCAGGGGTCGGGCAGAATCTGCAGGACCATTACATGGCTCCTGTTGCCTATGCGTGCACCGAACCCGTTTCCCTGGCCGGCGCAAGCGATCCCTCACAACTGGAAAAGCTCAGTCACGGCATGGGACTGCTGACCTCGAACATTGGAGAGGCCGGCGGATTTGTCACAGTCACGGAAGGGTCAGCAGCACCCGATCTGCAGTTTCATTTCGCGCCAGCCTTCTTCGTGCTCGACGGCTCCGGAAACCCCACTGGTCATGGCTTTACGCTGATGCCGGGCGTAGTCGGCACGAAGAGCAAAGGACAGGTCACGCTGAGCTCGAACGATCCAACCCGGAAGCCCAACGTCGACCCGGGATGTCTGAACGATGAACACGATATCGACATCATCGTGGCGGGCCTGAAGATTGCCCGCCGCATCCTGAATTCGGAAGCGATGGCGCCGTTTCGCGGCGAGGAGGTTTTGCCCGGCCCAGCAGTCCAGTCAGATGAGGCCCTGCGTGAATTCGTCAGGAACTACACGCAGACCATCTACCACCCTGTCGGCACCTGCAAGATGGGCTTCGACGCGATGGCGGTGGTCGATCATGAACTGAAAGTACACGGAATAAAGGGATTGCGTGTTGCAGATGCGTCGATCATGCCGGCCATTATCAATGCAAACACCAATGCACCATCGATCATGATCGGCGAGAAATGTGCGGACATGATCAGGATGGCATAGCGATGTCTGGCAATCGAATGATCTGCGATCAATCAAAACGAAACTAAATCCCAGGAGCAAAACCATGGCTATTGAACACGGTTCATTTTTCATCGGCGGCAAACTTGTGCCTCCGGCCTCGTCGAAGCGGTTCACGCTCGTTAGCGCATTCACCGAAGAATCGATCGGCAGTGCGCCAGAAGCAGTGGAAGCGGATGTGGACCGCGCTGTGGCAGCGGCGCGCTACGCGTTTGATGAAACCGGCTGGGCTTCCTGTCCGCCGGCAGAACGTGCGGCCGCAATGGTGCGTTTCGCCGACGCGCTGGAAAGGCGCAGTGCTGAACTGGCGAGGCTCGTGAGTGTGCAGAACGGCATGCCGATTAACCTGAGCGAAGCCTTCGAAGGCGGTTTCGCGATCGGTATGCTGCGGTATTACGCAAGTCTCGCAGCCGCACTCGAGACCGAGGACACACGACCGTCACAGCTAGGTCTCAAAACCCTGGTCAATCACAGTCCGATCGGCGTCGTCGCCGCCATTGTCCCGTGGAACTATCCAGTCGTGCTGGCGATGAGCAAGATTGCGCCAGCGCTAGCCGCAGGCTGCACGCTTGTCGTCAAGGCATCGCCGAACACGATTCTCGACAGCTACGTTCTGGCCGAAGCCGCGATCGAGGCGGAGCTACCTGCCGGCGTGATCAACTGGGTGGCAGCTGATCGTGCGGTTAGCGCATATCTGGTAAGCCACCCGGGTATCGACAAGGTCGCGTTCACAGGGTCCACGGCGGCGGGACGCTCGATTGCCAGCGCCTGTGCCTCACTGCTGCGGCCAGTGACGCTGGAGCTAGGTGGGAAATCAGCGGCGATCATTCTTGACGATGCCGATCTCAACACGATCACGCCGGGCCTGCAATTCATAACGTACATGAACAACGGTCAGACCTGCGTGAGCTGCAGCCGTGTGCTCGCCCCTGCCCGACGCTACAACGAGGTCGTTGATGCGTTGGTGGCGCAGGCATCGTCGCTCAAGCTGGGCGATCCACTGGACAGAGCCACCGAGATAGGGCCCATGGCGACATCCGAACATCGCGGAAAGATTGAGACCTATATCGCGCGAGGGAAACTCGAAGCACGACTGGTCGCCGGGGGCGGTCGGCCCAGGGACCTCGATCGCGGTTGGTTCGTTGAGCCGACCGTGTTCGCTGACGTCAATAATTCCGCTGCTATCGCGCAGGAAGAAATCTTTGGACCGGTCCTCGCGGTGATTCCGTACAAGGATGACGCAGACGCCGTACGGATCGCCAACGACTCTGCTTATGGACTGGGCGGGACAGTCTGGAGCGCTGACCCCGAGCGAGCAATGAACATCGCGCGCCGCGTGCAAACAGGAACCATCGGTGTCAACGGCTATGCGATCGCAATCGGATCACCGTTCGGCGGGGTAAAAGCCAGCGGCCTGGGTCGAGAGTTCAGCCCGGAAAGTCTCGCCAGCTATCAGCAGCTGAAGTCGATTTACGTGAGTCACTGAGTGGGTAAATGGCTCGCATCGCTACACGACTTTCTCAGTGATCCGTGATGCGAGGCGTGAGCCAGATTGGCTGATCTAATCAAAATGATAAAAAACGTCGTTAAGGAGACAACAGATGTTCAAGCAAGGGGTTTTCGTTTCGAAATTTTTCGTCGGAGTCGCAGGGCTGCTATTTGCCGGCATGGCACTGGCGCAGAGCAGTGTCACGCTATATGGGCTCGTTGATGGCGGCTTGTTGTACACCAGCAAGACGCTCGATCCGTCAACCGGGCAGAATGCAGGCAAGCAGTTTTCAACGATCGACAGCGGTTTGTCGCCCTCGCAGTTTGGTCTAACAGGGACCGAGGACCTTGGCGACGGACTGAAGGTGAAATTCAAGCTTGAAAGCGGTTTCAGCGTGGCCAACGGCCGCTTCAACGATTCGAACGGCAACCAGTTTGGGCGCCAGGCATGGGTCGCGCTGGACAGCAAATTCGGGGAGGTCAAGGCAGGTCTGCAATTCTCGCCATTCTTCCTGGCCGTGTATAATTCGGACCCGCGCGAGGCTTCGCTGTTCGGCAGCGGCGCGGTGAACTATCTCGACAACGTTCTCGGCACGGGTCTGTTCAACGCCAATGCGGTGTCCTACGCCAGTCCGGTTATCGCTGGCTTCCAGGGTAGCCTGATGGTTGCGCTCGGCGGTGAAGCGGGGAACTTTCAGGCCGGTCGGCAGTACTCGGCGGGCCTGAAATACGATAACGGCGGCCTGATGGTCACCGCGGCGATTTTCGACGGCAATAGCGGCGGCACGGTGCAGACTCCGGTTCCTACTACGCTGCAATTCGAGGGCCGCACGCTGGGCGCGTCATACCGGTTCGGCAAGCTCACGGCCAAGGCGTCCTTCACCAACTACAAGGTCGCAGGGTCGTTCAACAACAACGTCTATGGCGGTGGTCTCGATTACCTTGCGCTGCCCGCGCTGGATATCAACGGCGGCGTCTGGGTGACGAGCGACCGGAATGATACGGCCAACCATTCGCTGCTGGCGGCGCTGGGCACGCAGTACTCCCTGTCGAAAGCCACCCTCCTCTACGCGCAACTCGCCGTCGCGAACAACCATGGCGCGATGAACACGGGTTTGTCCATCAACGGCGCACTGTACGGGGTGCAGGGTACGACAACCGGAGTGGACCTCGGTATACGACACCTCTTCTAAACGCGACCTCATCGGTGACGTGACGTTCATAGGCCATCTAAGCGTCGAGCCGGTTGCGTCTGTCCAGAAC
Source organism: Paraburkholderia domus (assembly GCF_905220705.1). Classification (GTDB taxonomy): domain Bacteria; phylum Pseudomonadota; class Gammaproteobacteria; order Burkholderiales; family Burkholderiaceae; genus Paraburkholderia; species Paraburkholderia domus. Next base: position 27,570 of record NZ_CAJNAT010000040.1, on the reverse strand, counting down.
GCGTTGCAAGCGGCGCATTGCAGTGCCGCTTGCATTGCCGCTGCTTGCCCGCTCCGACTACGCTGTAGTGACGAAATCGAATCTTGCCTCAACTCAACTACGACTGATGGATCAGTCAGGAGCCGCACTCATGAATCTGCCCGGCCAGATGATGTACACGCCGTTGTTGTTATCGTCGGTGCTTCAGCAGGCAGCACGCCACTTCGACTCGGTTGAAATCGTGTCCCGCCGAGTCGAAGGCGACATCCACCGCTATACCTATCGGGACTGCCATGCCCGCGCCATGCAGCTTGCCAATGCATTGACAAGCCGCGGCATAGCAGCTGGAGACCGCATTGGCACGCTCGCATGGAATGGTTATCGCCATATGGAGTTGTATTACGGTGTCGCCGGCATTGGCGCGGTTTGCCACACGATCAATCCACGGCTTTTTCCTGAGCAGATCACCTACATCATCAATCACGCCCGTGACCGGCTCATCTGCTTCGACGCGTCGTTCGCTCCGCTCGTCGAACAGATTGCACCCCAGTGTCCGCATGTCGAGGCATGGATCATGTTGTGCGACGAGAAAGATCTGCCGGATGCATTCCCGCTGCCGATCGAAAGTTACGAGACCTTCATCAGCGGCCACGCGCAGCAGATTTCCTGGCCGCAGTTCGACGAACAGCAAGCTGCCGTGCTGTGCTACACCTCGGGTACGACCGGCAACCCCAAGGGCGTGCTTTATTCACATCGCGCGCTGACCATGATGGCCTATGCATCGGTGGCTCCCGATGCGTTTTGCCTGTCCGCGACCGACACCGTCGCACCAGTGGTGCCGATGTTCCATGTGAACGCCTGGGGCTTACCGTTTTCCGCACCGCTGGTTGGAGCCAGGCTGGTACTGCCTGGCCCGCGGCTCGACGGGGAATCCTTGTGGACGCTGTTCGAGCAGGAAGGCGTTACGGTCTCAGCAGGAGTGCCGACAATCTGGCTCGGCCTCGTCGATTACATGCGCCGCGTCGGCAAGCACAGCGACCGCTTTGGGCGCGCGATTGTCGGCGGCGCGGCGTGTCCCCCGCATCTGGCCAGGTCAATGCGCGAGCTAGGCATCAAGGCGGTCCACGCGTGGGGTATGACGGAATTGTCGCCGCTTGGCACAGTGTGTGCACCGTCGAATAGCTATCGAGACAAGTCTGTGGAAGAGCGCGCCTGCATCGACGCGAAGCAGGGCCGTGCAATCGCCGGCGTCGACCTGAAGGTCGTCGGGACGGACGGTGCGGAGTTACCGTGGGACGGCAACTCCGCAGGCAATCTGATGGCTCGCGGCCATTGGGTGCTGAGCCACTACTACGGCACGGATCAAACGGCGCTGGAGAACGGCTGGTTCGCAACCGGCGACGTCGCGACCATCGACGCTGAAGGCTACATGCAGATCACGGATCGCAGCAAGGACGTGATCAAGTCTGGCGGCGAATGGATCTCGTCAATCGAACTGGAGAACATTGCGATGTCGCATCCGGAGGTCGAGATGGCGGCTTGCATTGCTGCTGAACATCCGAAATGGGACGAACGCCCGTTACTGATTGCGGTCCGACGCCCAGGCAGCGCCTTGACGGCATCGCAACTTTTAGCGTTTTACGACGGCAAAGTCGCCAGGTGGTGCATTCCGGATGACGTGGTGTTCGTTGCAGAACTACGGCTCACCGCAACGGGAAAGTTGCAGAAATTGGCCCTCCGACAGCGTTTTGGCAAGCATTTCGTCGAGCCGCATGCATCGAAGGCGTAGCGCTCCGTCTGGTTGACGGCATCCGGGGGAGCACGTTTGCGACGCGCTGGCGGTCCTGTTGCAAAGTACCCGCCAGCGGTCTCTTCTCCATCACAAATTGCGTAGCTTCCGATAGAGCGTCGCCCGTGCAATACCAAGACTGCGCGCCGCCGCCGAAATGTTGCCGTTATGCTCCAGCATCGCTTGCCGGATTCGTTCAGCCTGAGTCGATGCAAGCGTCCTGCCGGGCAGCAATTCAGGTAAAGCATCTGCTCGATGCCGCTCGTAGTAGTCGGCCAATTCGGCAGGAAGGTGCTCGGTAGTAATTTCGCCGCCTTCACTGGCAAGCGCAACGGCTGCGCGTAGCACGCTGCGCAACTGCCGGACGTTGCCAGGCCACGGGTACGCGAGCAGGATGCGCAAGGCGAAGGGCGAGAACCTGCACGCCGCACCGGCACTCTCCGTGACAAGACACCACTCGACCAGCTCTCTTCGGTCTTCGCGCTCGCGCAACGGTGGAAGCGTCACGCTGAAACCGTTGATTCGATAGAACAGATCTTCGCGAAAGCCACCTGCGGCAAGCAATTCGGGCAGTGATCGGTGCGTCGCACATACAAGCGAAACGTTTATGGGTATAGCGCGGCTACTGCCCAGACGGGTCACACAACGTTCCTGAAGTACTCGCAGGAGCCGCCCTTGCAGATCGAGTGGCATATCGCCGATCTCATCGAGAAACAGGGTGCCGTTATTCGCTTCCTCGAACTTACCTGACGCACCTCCACGACGGCCACCGGTGAAGGCACCGTGTTCGTAGCCGAATAACTCCGATTCGATCAGACCGGCTGGCAGCGCCGAACAGTTGATCGCGACGAATGCGCCGGCTCGGCGGGGCCCGCGTTCATGCAGCAATTGCGCAAACACTTCCTTCCCCGTTCCAGTTTCACCGTGGATGACGACCGGCACATCGCGATCGAATGTCCGCTGCGCCTTCTCAAGCGTTTTGCGCAACTGCGGGTCGCCGAGGAAAGCGCGGTCTGTGACCGACTGGCCGGTACCCGGAAGGTTACGCACTGTTGCGCCTTCGGGCGTTTCCCGCGAGACATCGGCAGTCACGCTGGACGATGCAAACGGCCTTTTCGAGGCGGACGGCTCGTCCATTTCGTTGGCGCTGTCATGGAGCATCGCGTAGACGCACAACCCGGTATTGCTGAACAGTATCGACGGCACGTGCCGATCGCTTTGAGTACGGAGATTGGCCAGCGACAGATCGAACATGGCCGGAAAATATAGCCCGACAATCGAGGTGCCGGGTAGACAGAGAATCCCGCTTGCCGCTCGATTGGCGCCGACGATACTGCCATCCGGTGCCACGGCGAGCAGTGCGGCATAAGGCGTTGCGACCATGTCGAGGCGATGGTGGAATCGCACAACCACGACGTCGCGCAGATCAGCGAACATCCGGTTTTCGGTCGCACGTGCCGCTGTCATGAGCAGATCGAGAATGTCCCGCTGTCCGAAACCATGCAACTGGCTAACATTGAGTGCGCCCGCGAGCTGCCCACCTGGACCCAGTAAGGGTACCGCAGCGCAGATAAACGGGCTCGCCTGATCGAGGAAGTGTTCACTTCCGCGGATCACGACCGGTCGTTCTTCAGCCAACGCGCAGCCAGGCGCGTTGGTTCCGACCTGCTTCTCGCTCAAATTCGCACCGGGCCACAGGCCCCGCGCAAGTTCACGGGCCATGCCATTCAGTCCGCCCACCGCCTGCACCACGACACCGTCCGCGTTGACGCAGACAGTTGACCAATCCGCAGCGCCAAAAGCATGATGCAGGCGTTCCATTTCCGGCAATGCGCAACGGATCAATTGGGCATTGGCATCGACCAACTCCCGGGAGGCCGTGTGGCCAACCGAGTCGAAAACCAGTTGGTCAGAGACCGACAGCCCGTAGTTGCGCGACCGCGCCCATGAGCGCACAACGAACTCGGGAACGATCCCCGCTGCGAGCGAGCGCCCTTCCAGAACATGCTCTCGCGCGGCGTTGACCTGGTTTGCCGTGGGAAGGTTTGACTGCATTGCAAGTGTCTCCGGCCGGTGTGGTTTTCCGGACCCGACGTTCAGTCGTGCGGGCTCGATGCGCGATCCTGGATGCTGGCCACGACATATACCGCTCTCAACATGTGGCAGAGATTTTTTTGGCGAGCCTGAGTATAGGCGCGCCATTGTGCGGAATCAATCGGCCACGCAACGCTACACCTCCTCCATCTGGCCGAATTGCACCGCAAGAAAATCGATCAGCTTTCGTACGGAAGGCAGCAGGCCGCGCCGCGAAGGGAATACGGCGTGAATGATGCCGCTTTTGGGTCGCCACGCTGGAATGAGTTTGACGAGCGCACCGCTCGCCAGCTCGTCGCACACCATCATCACCGGCAACATGACGATGCCCGCGCCCGCTACGGCTGCCTGCCTCAAGGCAATCATGTCATCGGTGACGAAGCGGGGCGTATGGCGAACCGTCGCCGCAGCGCCGTCCGGCCCTTCGAGGTGCCATACATGCTCAACGGACTGTGGGCCGAAGTCGAGGCTGGGCAGCAAGGCAAGATCCGCAGGCACGGCGGGCACGCCATGCTGCTGCAATAGCGACGGACGCGCCACGAGACACCAGCTGCGCTCGCCCAGCACCTTCATGACGAGGTCGCTGTCTTTCAGAGGTGGCGGGCGCACCCGGATTGCCACGTCGATGCCCTCCCCGATCACGTCGACGGTGCGATTGGTCGCTTCGAGATGCACCGTGACGCGCGGCGTTTCGGCCATGAAGGCCGCCAGCATCACGCCCACGCGCGCATGCAGGAGCGCCACCGGGCAGGTCAGGCGGACAACGCCCTGTGGTTCGGAACGGTTCAGCTCGATCGCCTGTTGCGCCGCCTCCGCCTCGACGAGCATGGCCTTGCAATGACTGTAGTAGCTCTGACCAATTTCCGTGACAGTGAAACGCCGTGTCGAGCGCTGGATCAGCCGCACGCCCAGGTGTTCCTCGAGCACCGCGATCCGCCTGCTGAGGGTGGACTTCGGCATGCCAAGCGCCCGCCCGGCCGGCGCGAACCCCTGATATTCCACGACCTGCGCGAAAAAATAGAGATCGTTGAGGTCCTGCATCCGCTGCATCCATCGTTCCATTAATGAGACACAGAGGATAACCCACGACGTCTACCGGAAGGGGCGCCGCTCCCCTATCTTACTGACATGCAAACAAGGTCAATGCGACCTGAACCAGGAATTGACACCATGAAGAAGATTCTCGGCATATACAGCAACAACAGTTCGCACTGGGTGGGCGACGGTTTTCCGGTGCGCACGCTGTTTTCAGACAATACGGTGGGCGGCCACCTGAGCCCCTTCCTGATGCTGGACTATGCGGGTCCGGCGCAATTTACCCCCACATCACGCAAACGCGGCGTCGGTCAGCATCCCCACCGGGGCTTCGAGACCGTGACGATCGTGTACGAGGGCGAACTGGAGCATCGTGATTCGTCTGGCGGCGGCGGCAGCATCGGTCCGGGCGATGTGCAGTGGATGACCGCGGGCGCCGGCATCCTGCATGAAGAGTTCCACTCCCGCGCGTTCGCAAAGAACGGTGGCACGCTGGAAATGGTGCAGCTTTGGGTCAACCTGCCGGCAAAGGACAAGATGGCGCCCCCGCGCTACCAGACCGTGCTTTCGACAGACATCCCCTCGGTCGCATTGACGGACGACGCGGGCCGCGTCAGGGTAATTGCGGGCGACTACGAAGGGCAAAAGGGTCCAGCATTGACTTTCACGCCGATGGACGTGTGGGACGTGCGGCTGAACAAGGGGCGCACAACCCGGTTCACGTTGCCCGCCGGAAGGTCGCTGGCACTGGTCGTCCTTCGCGGACAGGTAATGGTCAATGGTGAGGAGTCAGTCGGCGAGGCGCAGCTGGCCCTGCTCGGGCGCGAAGACACCAACCTGCAGCTCGAAGCCATCAGCGATGCAACAGTGCTCCTGCTGAGCGGCGAGCCCATCGATGAACCAGTTGTCGCGCACGGACCGTTCGTCATGAATACGGCTGAAGAAATCCGTCAGGCGGTCACGGACTTCAATAGCGGGCGCTTCGGGCAGATGGGGGCTGCAAACGAGCCGCGCACGGCCCGCTAGTGGCACTACCAGACGGCGGTCCGTGCAGCCGCGCGGCCGAGGGTTTTCTTCGGCTCGCGATGCGGTATCGGGGCCGCCGGCTTCAGCACACTGTCCGAACCGGTTCCACGTCAGGTGTGCAGGCCGCGCGAGCGTCATCGTGCTCCTGGAAAGGCCCGCCAACGAGGCGATGTGCAACCCGAACGGGAATCGAACGGAGGAGACATGATCACGATAGCCGCGCTGTCCGGCAGCCTGAGACAAGCTTCATACAACAGTGCCCTGCTGCGCGCCGCCGCAACGCTTGGCCCGAACGGTGTCTCGATCGAGATTGCCTCGATACGGGATATTCCTCTCTATGACGGTGATCTTGAGCTCTCGTCCGGGTTGCCCGCTGCCGTATCGGAACTGAAGGCCATCATCGCAAATGCCGATGGGCTGCTGCTCGCCACGCCCGAATATAACAATTCGATCCCGGGTGTCATGAAGAATGCGATCGATTGGCTGACCCGCCCCGCGGCGGACATTCCGCAAGTATTCGGAGGACTTCCGGTTGCAGTCATCGGTACGTCACCCGGTGGTTTCGGCACGGTGATGGCTCAAGCGGCCTGGCTGCCGGTTCTGCGTGCGCTCGGCACATATCAGTGGTTTGGCAGGCGCCTGCTCGTACCCAGGGCCGGGCAGGTGTTCGACGAATCAATGAGCGTCGCGGACGCCGACGTGCGTGAGCAGTTGCGGGCGTTCATCGCCGGCTTCTGCGAGTTTGTGCAGGCGTCGGTTCGCCATTCGGCGCGCCGCGCCTGACACCGATCACGGAGTCACATCCGCCGGCGCGGTCTCGCGGATTGCCCTTTTCACGTCCTCCCAATTTCAGGATCATGCCATGAAGCCTTTAAATAGTGACGACATCCAGGCATTCCTCCTGACGGTCGAATGGCGCAGCATCACCGAAGCAGCGAGACGGCTGAATCTGTCGAAGTCCGTTATCAGCAAGCGCGTTAGCGACCTCGAGCGCGACATCGGAGTGCAACTGCTGATGCGCTCGACGCGCAACATACTGCCGACGGATGCAGGACTGACGCTCTACGAAGCGGGATCGGCGTCGATGCGGCGTCTCGCCGACGCCGTGGATCTGATCTCCGAACAGTCGAACGGGCTCTGCGGCGAGCTGCGTATTACGGCCCCCGTGAGCCTGACGCATTTGTGGCTGGGCGACGTCATCGCCCGCTTCGCGGCGGCGCATCCGCGGTTGCATGTGTTGCTGGAACTGGACGACCGGCTCATCAACATTGAAGCAGAGCGGCTGGATCTCGCGATACGGGTCGCGCGCCTGCCGGACAGCTCACTGATCGCGCGGCGCATTGGAGTGAGCGAACGTGTCATTGTGGCCAGCCCGGGCTACGTTGAAAAACACGGGATGCCCGATTCGCTCGACGACGTCAGCGCGCACAGGTGCCTGTGCTATAGCAACGTTCCGGCATCGCAGACATGGAGCTTTCCCGCCCTCGCGCCTCGCAGCAAGCCACGCACGCTTGCGCCGCAGAGTGTCTTCGGGTCGAACAATGGTGAGGCCCTGCGCGATGCGGCCGTGCGGGGACTTGGGCTGGCCATACTGCCCACGTTCATCGCCGCACGCGATCTCGTCGACGGGCGGCTGGTACGGATTCTTCCCGATGAGCCCCCCGAAGACGACATCATCTATGCAGTTTATCCGCGCGGCCCCTTTACATCGCACAAACTGCGCGCCTTTGTCGAACACGTAAGACTCGCCCTCCTCGTCTGCCCGTGGGATCAATTGACGACCGCCGCGCCCCTGACTGAAAGTGTATGAACAAAGGCGCCCGCCAGTGGTCACCCGTTACGAGCGCATCGGGGACCAGTCCGTGCTGAGTTTCAGGAGAACACCGTGCGTGCCAGCGGACGGGGTGCGCGTGCCCTGCAATACATCTGGATGGCTTGACGGAGAAAAAATGGCTACGAGCACGGATCGTTCGATAAAGGAGAACGAAGAGTTTCTGTTTTCCGCACTACCGTTTCACACACGCTTTCCGTACAGTTCTCCAACGATATGCGCGCAGACACACCGCCCGTCTCCGCCGCCCCCCCAAATCCTTCTTCTGCGGACCGCGCATGACGCGGGTATCGCCACCCGCTTTCCGAATGACGTGATTCGATGCGTTGCGCTTGCACACATTTTCCGGAACGGAACGACGTCACGCCGAATAATTCGGTCGCGAGCCTACTGCGATGGCCGCGCCAGACATGCAATCTTTTTGGTCGCCACAGTGGAGAGTAAACCATGACCGCGTCCCCAGCCGCGAGGCCAGATCGATCCCAAACCCTGAAAGAAGCTTTAAGCCTTTACTTTCGGGCTGACGGCACGCGATTCCTTCACGTATTCAAGACTGTGCTGGCTGTCGTGCTCGCAACAGGCGTCTCGATGCGACTCGAGCTATCCGCGCCACGAACCGCGATGGTCAGCGTTGTCATCCTGATGATGCATCAGCATAGCGGAATGGTCATGGCGCGCGGCTTCTATCGCGGCCTTGGCATGCTCGTTGGCAATATGGCCGCGTTGTTGCTGATTGCCCTCTTCCCTCAGGAACGTGTGCTTTTTCTTCTCGCGCTCGCATTGTGGATCGGACTTTGCGTCTGGGGCGCGGCCTGGTACCGTAACTATCAATCATACGGATTTGTTCTTGCCGGTTACGCGACCTGCATCGCCGCGCTCCCGTCCATCGATCATCCGTATGACATTCTGGATAACGTCGTTACTTCACTGAGTGAGGTGACCATCGGAATCGTGTGCGCCAGCCTCGTCAGCGCGCTGATATTCCCGCAGCACGTTCGAGGCATGCTCCTGCGCGTCGGCGCAAGCCACTTTTCCGGCTTTCTCGCGTTCATCCGGACCGCGCTCACAGGACGACTGTCTGCTGATGAGCTTGGTAGCACCCACCTGCGCCTGATCGCCGAACGTGCGCAACTGGAGAACCTGCGCAGCGCGGCGGTCTTCGAAGATCCCGATCTGCAGATTCACAACGACGTCATGACCCGCCTCGCCAGCGAGTTTCTGGATGCGAGTGCGCGATTCCATTCACTTCATCAGTTCCGCCACCGGCTTCGTGCGACAGCCGGCGACGAAGCGGCGAACGCCATCGACACGGTGTATGCGAAGCTCGCGGATCTGCTCCCCGCTTCGGTCGACCCGCTGCAACCCGACTTGCCCAGGCTGGAGCGCTTCCAGCGTGAGCTTGGCCAACTGGCGGATCAGTTGCCGGAACTTTGCCGGGCACAACGCGGCTTGCTTACCCATGCCAATGTGCAATCGCAGCAACTCGCAGAGAGCGGCGCGGCCCAGATGGAAGCGGCACTTGACTCCCTGCGGTTGTATCTGCGCGACTTTATCGCCCTTCGTCAGCCCGGTGCGGCTCCAGGCCCATCGCACGCGGAGCAGCCCGCTCGCATCGTCACCCGGGCCAATCGAATGGTGTCCTTCGCGGCGGGTCTGCGGGCGACCTGCGCCATCGGCGCGGTGTCGCTCTTCTGGATCGCATCGGGATGGACGGGTGCATCGGGCGCAGTAATCTCGGCAGCGATTGCGAGCGCGCTCTATTCGATCATGCCCGCGCCAGCACAGGCGACGCGCCAGATGGTGGCTGGCTGCTGTTCGGCCTGGCTCGCGAGCCTTTTCTTCAATTTCTATCTATTGCCGCATCTGGACGGCTTCGCACAACTTGCTGCCGTGCTTATCCCGTTCATCATGATCGGCAGCTATCTGAACAGTTTTCCGAAGACGGCAACGATCGGCCTTGGTTTCAGCATTTACTTCTGCTTTCTCAGCAATCTCACGAATCCGAGCGTCTACGCGCCCACGCTCACGCTCGACGCGGGATTTTCCGCGATGCTCGGCATCGGTGCCGCGTCGCTCGCGTATTCGGTCGTGGCGCCGTATGCCGGCGACTGGGTCACCGGCCTCTATCTGCACCAGTTGCGCAGGCTGGTCACCACGGACGCCTGCTACGGAAAGCTGGCCGGCCTGCAATTGCGGTTCGATAGCGGCGTGCGGGACTTCGTCCAGCAGATCAGCGCGAGACCCGTGACCGGCCGCTACAGCAAGGCGGCGCTGTTTGCATGGTCATTCGCGTCGATCGAGATAGGTCGCAGCATCATCGAGTTGCGCGGAGCCGGACAGGACACCTCATTGCCCCCCGGTTGGGCGGCGTCAGAGTCGAGGGTCCGCGCAGCCGTCGCCCGCATGTTCGCGACGCCGTCCGCCCCTGCGTGCGACGACGCCGTGCAGGCGGTGAACGATGCGCTTTCGGTGCTCACTGCGCCAAAGGATAGGTCGACCGGAGAGGCACCGGCGCTTTATGCACGCTTGCGCGCGCCACTGAACTTCATTCGCCTGTCGCTGCTGGACAACCTCGTGCCGCTCCAGTCCGGCGACAGTCAGACTACGACATGACATCGCGCACCCGTCCTGCTGTTTCGCCATCCTGACTCGACGATACGTTCCAATGCCGATTCGCCTACCTTCCTTCCTCGTGTTGACCGGCGCGCTCCTGCTCTCGGCGTGCGCGAACACAGACGGCATTGTGTCGCGTTCGTCAATGCTCGATGCGCACTCAGTCGCGACCGGCCTCGAGGCCCGCGCCGCGCTCGCCGATGCGCAATGGCCGCAGGATGGCTGGTGGTCCCGCTGGGGCGATCCCCAGCTCGACCAGTTGGTCTCGCGTGCAGTCGCCGGCAATCCGGCGATGGGGATTGCACAGGCGCGACTCGATCAGGCCGACGCGATCGCGCAAATCGCCGGCGCGGCGCGGGAACCGATCGTCTCGGCCAGCGGCGAGTTTTCCCGCAGGCGCTTCTCGGCGTATGCGAACCCGCACCCGCCGGGCGGTGACACCGTATGGCACAACGCGGTCGGCCTCGATCTCATCTATCAACTCGATCTGTGGGGCAAAAACCGCGCGACCCTGGAAAGCGCGCTCGATGCCGTTCAGGCCGCAGCCGCCGATGCGCGCGAAGCGCAACTGCTGCTCGAAGCTTCGGTCGTGCGTGGGTACGTCGAACTGTCGCTGCAATACGAACTGCACGACATCGCATCCGCGACGCTCGCTCGTGAGCAACGCATCGTCGACATCATGGAGCGCCGCGCGCGCGCCGGTCTCGCGAGCCGGCTGGAACTGAGCGAGGCACGCACGCCAGTCGCCGCAACGCGCGCGCAGATCAAACAGTTCGAACGGCAGATCGCGCTCGCGCGCAACCAGCTTGCGGTATTGACAGGCGCAGGACCGGGCGCAGGCGAGCAGCTCGCGCGGCCGGGGCTGCACCTCGACGTTCCTGTCGCACTGCCCGCCACGTTGCCCGCTGAACTGGTCGGACATCGCCCGGATATCGTCGCGCAGCGCTGGCGCGTTGAGGCTGCGGCCAAGGGGATCAAGGCGGCCAAGGCCGACTTCTATCCGAACATTGATCTGATCGCGAGCGCGGGCCTCGCGTCCGCCGCTTTCGGCGGCTTCTTCACGTTCGTGAACCACAACGCGATCGACCACTCATTCGGCGCGGCGATTTCGCTGCCGCTGTTCGACGGCGGGCTGCGCAAGGGACACTACGGCGTCGCGGTCGCCGGCTACGACCTGGCCGTCGATACCTACAACCAGACAGTGCTCGCAGCTTTCCAGAGGGTGGCGGATCAGGTGATTTCGCTGCGGTCGCTGGCTGAGCAGCAGGCTGCCGTGGAAACGTCGCTGCAATCGGCCCAGGAAGCGTTCGGCTACGCAGAAAAAGGCTATCGCATCGGCATGACCGACTATCTGAACGTGCTCGCCACGCAGACCGAACTGTTGCGGGCGCAACAAAGTCTCGCGCTCGCGCGCGCCGCGCGCCTCGATGCGTGGGCGCAACTGATGACAGCACTGGGCGGCGGCATCGAAACCAGCGCCTCTGCCGCGCCCCAGGGAGCGTCTGTCCATGCCCCGTGAAATCGTTCTCCTCTCGCTGCTGGTCCCCACCCTGCTTCCCCTCTTCCTGGGTTGCGCGATGGTGTACTGGATCGTCGACCGGGCACTGGCCCGCATGGGGCTTTTCCGTCATGTATGGCATCCCGCGCTGTTCCGGGCCGCGCTGTTCGTCTGTCTGTTCAGCGGCGTCAGTCTGCTGCTTGGCACATAACCGTTTCACTTCCTTTCATCTCAAGACGCCATCATGAGTCTTCAGTCGCTGGTTCGTTTCATGATCACGCTGCTGGTTTTCGCCATTGCGGTTTTTCTCGGCTACACGTTGTGGAACCACTACATGTACGCACCATGGACCCGCGACGGGCGCGTGCGCGCCAAGGTGATCAACATCGCGCCAGACGTGTCGGGCATCGTCACCGACGTGCTTGTCGGCGACAACGAGATCGTCCACCGCGGCGACGTACTGTTCCACATCGATCAGGCTCGTTTTCGTTACGCACTCGACCAGGCCGAAGCCCAGGTCGCCCTGCGCAAGTCGGAACTGGACATGCGCAACCAGCAGGCGGCAAGGCGCGCGCAACTCGAAGGCTCGGTCATTTCGGCGGAAAGCCGCGAAGACGCCGGCGCCCAGGCGCGGCAGGCTCTCGCCAACTATCAGGGCGCGCTAGCCGCACGGGACGTCGCACGCCTGAACCTTACGCGCAGCGAAGTCCGCGCGCCGGTGGACGGCTATGTGACCAATCTGAATCTCTATCCGGGCGACTATGCGGCAGCAGGCGTTGCACGCCTCGCGCTGATCGACAGTCACTCTTACTGGGTGTATGGCTACTTCGAAGAGACCAAGCTGCCCCACGTGCATGTCGGCGATCGCGCGGAAGTCCGTCTGCTTGCAGGGGGCGACGTAATAACCGGTCACGTCGAGAGCATCGCGCGCGGCATCAGCGATCGCGACAATCCCGCGGGCTCGACGCTGCTTGCCGACGTCAACCCTGTCTTCACGTGGGTGCGGCTCGCGCAGCGCGTTCCCGTGCGCATTCATCTCGACGATGTCCCTGACGGGCAACTGCTCGCAGCGGGCACCACCTGCACGGTGACCGTCATTCCGTCCGGCTCGGACAGCCGACATCGAACGCCCGACCGCTCCGATTCGCAACAAGGCGCAGCACGCGCGCAGCTGCAAGCGAGGTGAGCCCGTGCCGTTCGACAGATGGAAACATGATGTTCCGCTATGCGCGGCTACCGGCGGCTTGCACCGGGCCCTACACTTGATTCTCGCCCGAACGGGGCAGCGCCTGCGGCAGCCGCCCCGCCTGGCCCCGCCGTCCGATGCCCAGAAGCCGTTCACTGCGTATCGCGCACAGGACCCGAAGGTGACAGTCCATGAAAACTGAACGTGAATCGCGGCTTGCTGGCATTGCCGTCGTTGTACTACTGAGCGTTGCCGGCATCTTCGGCGCGATGGCCCTAATCAAGATATTCGGCGATTTCATCGGCTTCGCCGTACTGGTGTCGTTCGTCGCGCTCGCCCTCTATGCATGGCACCACACGGATAGCCGGCCGTCAGACGATGCCGCCCCCCTCCATATCGGACCGACACGTATGCCAGACGTCAATTCCGGGGTGAAGATGAAGGACAGCAGCAAATGACATTCGATCCAGTGATACTCTCCCGCGTCCAGTTCGGGCTGACGGTGACGTTCCACATCATCTTCCCGACCATGTCGATCGGTCTCGCGACTTTTCTGGCGGTGGTCGAGGGACTGTGGCTGAAAACACGGGATGAACTGTATCTGCGCATCTACCGCTTCTGGCTCGTCATCTTTGCGCTCGGCTTCGGCGTGGGGGTAGTGAGCGGCATCGTACTGTCGTTCGAGTTCGGCACTAACTTCGCCGGGTTTGCGAAACTGGCTGGGCCAGTGATTGGCCCGCTCATCGCATTAGAGGTTCTGACCGCTTTTTTCCTCGAGGCGGGATTCCTCGGCATCATGCTGTTCGGCATGGGGCGCGTGGGACCCCGGATTCATTTCTTCGCCACGCTCATGGTCGCGCTAGGAACAACGATCTCGGCGTCGTGGATTCTTGCGGCGAACTCGTGGATGCATACGCCGGACGGTGTCGTGTTCGATGCGACAACTCACCAGTTTCACGTGATCGACCGACTGCGGGTGATCTTCAATCCGTCGTATACCGTGCGTCTGCCGCACATGCTGCTGGCGGCCTATCTGTCCGTGTCGTTCTTCGTCGCTGGCGTGGGCGCCTACTACCTCCTCCGGCGTCGACATCTGGATTTCGCACAGCGGACGTTTTCGATGGGGCTCGGCTTCGCTGCCATCGCGATCGCCTTCCAGCTGCCGCTCGGCGATACAGTCGGCTTCCGGATGTTTGACTATCAGCCGGCGAAATTCCAGGCGATGGAAGGATACTGGGACTCCACACTTCGTGCGCCGTATCTGCTTTTCATTACGCCGCATCAGCGCGAAGCGCGCAATGGCATGCAGTTCGGCATCCCGTTTCTCGGCAGCCTGATTGTCACCCGGACCTTGGACGGCGCGGTTCCGGGCCTGAAGAATACGCCCGAGGCGAACCGTCCGCCAATGGCACCCGTCTTCTACGCGTTTCGCACCATGTTCCTGGTCGGACTTCTGATGTTCACGGCGGCCTGCATGAGTGTATGGCTGCGGCTGCGCGGGCGCCTGTTCTCGGCCACCTGGTTTCACCGGATGATCCAGTACATGATGCCTGTCGGCTTCGTTGCGACAATCGCGGGCTGGTACACATCGGAGATCGGGCGTCAGCCCTGGGTGATCTACGGGTATCTGCGCACCGCCGATGCCGTTTCGCCGATTGCAGGCTCGAATATCGCCTTTTCGACCGCACTGTTCGCTGTTGCCTATGCGCTCTTTCTGGCTGCGTTCATCGGCATCACCGGCAGAAGGATCCGCAAGGGTCCAGATGCCGCGCCCGAGGCTTCCCCGTATGGCGGATCGCTCAAGCGCGTGCTGATGCCTCCGGACCATATCGCCGGTGTCGCCGGACGTCATGGAGATGCACGATGAACGATCCGCTTAGCCTTGCCTGCATCCTGATCGTGGCGTTCGCCGTCACGATGTACGTCCTGCTGGACGGATTCGATCTCGGCGTCGGCATCCTGCTGCTCAGCGCGCGTCGCCCGGAAGAACGCGACGAGCTGGTTGAAAGCATCGCGCCCGTCTGGGACGGCAACGAGACGTGGCTGATCCTCGCGGCCATCGTGCTGTTCGGCGCATTTCCGCTCGCCTATGCGATCCTCGTGCCCGCGTTCTATCTGCCCTTCATGCTGATGTTGGTGTCACTGGGTTTTCGAGGCGTCGGGATGGAGTTCCGGGTCCACACGCCCTTCAAGCGGTTCTGGGATCACGCGTTTTGCCTCGGCTCGACCGTCGCTGCGTTCTGCCAGGGACTGGTGGCAGGCGCCATGCTCTCCGGCAGCGTGTCCGTCGCGCATGGCCAGTTCGCCGGGCAGACGCTGGACGTGTTCACCGGTTTCAACTGTCTGATGGGCCTCACCGCGGTGGCGGGCTACGCGACGCTGGGCGCGGGCTGGATACGCTGGAAAACGGGCGGAAGGCTCCAGCGCTACGAGACGGGGGTGCTGTGGTTCGTGCTGATCGCGTTCCTGCTACTGTCCGTGCTGGTTTGCGCGCTGGCCGCGACCACGCCGACCGTTGCCGCGTTGTGGCAAAGCCGCCCGCTCATGCTCGTGCTCCCCGGCGTGGTGAGTTTCGGGTTGTGGCTCATGGCATTCGTGTCGTTGCGAAACCGCTCGGACAGCCGGCCGCTCGTGTTCAGTCTCGCCACCGTCGCCGTACTGCTGCTCGGGTTCGTGATCACGCTATGGCCCTATGTCGTGCCGTTCAGTCTCCCGTTCGACAGCGCGGCCGCCGCGCACGGCAGCCAGCTCATGGTCGCTACGGGCTCCGCCGTCATGCTGCCGGTCGTCCTCGGATACAACGCGTTCGCCTACTGGGTATTTCGCGGCAAGGTGAACGCCTCGAAGGAGGGTTAAGCCGTGGGGTTGCGGGCTGCTCTGGAAAAGATATCGCGGCAGCGCGTGACGCTCGCCGCGGCAGCGCTCGTCGCATACGTGACCGACAAGCCGCTGCGCCGGCAGCTTCGCTGGGCAATCGTGCTTTACGTTGCGTCGGTCGCGCTGTTCGCCGCCGTCTGCGGCGTGCTGCATCTGACGATCATGCTGTTTTCAACACTGTAATGCCGATCCGGTATTCCAGTGTACCAACGCGAAAGCGTGACCTCGAAGGTCGTCCAAAACCTTGGCGCACTGGTTCGGCCAACCCTCTCATTTCAACAGGAGAAACACCATGAGCTCACCTGCCAACTTCAACGGCCAGCGTCCCGTCATCGACCCCAACGACGCCGCGATGCTGCTGATCGATCACCAGAGCGGCCTGTTCCAGACTGTGAAGGATCTGAACGTTCCGGAGTTGAGGGCCAACGTGACGACACTCGCCAAGATCGCCACGCTCGCGAAGATCCCTGTCATCAGCACGGCCTCCGTGCCGCAGGGTCCCAACGGCCCGCTGATTCCGGAAATACACGAGTATGCGCCCCATGCAAAATACGTCGCCCGCAAAGGCCAGATCAATGCCTGGGACAATCCGGACTTCGTGGCTGCGGTCGAGGCGACGGGCCGCAAGACGCTGATCATCGCCGGCACGATTACAAGTGTCTGTCTCGCGTTCCCCAGCATCAGCGCGGTCCAGGCCGGCTACAAGGTGTTCGCCGTGGTCGACGCATCCGGCACGTATTCGAAGATGGCCCAGGAGATCACGCTCGCGCGCATCGTCCAGGCCGGCGTCGTGCCGATCGATACCGCAGCGGTCTGCTCCGAAATCCAGCAGACCTGGCATCGTCCGGACGCGTTGCAATTCGCCGAAGCGTACAGCGCGGTCTTCCCGGCCTACCAGCTTCTGATCGAAAGCTATCAGAAGGCGCAGGACGTGGTGAACAACAAGGAGCAGCTGGATTCAGACCGCAGCTGACGTAGTGTGTGATGGCCGCATCGGCCGGGCAAGCCACCGGCCGATGCCGGCTCGTTTCCGCGTTTTCTTCACAGGCGGTACGCCCCGGCCCGTTCACCGCCAAGGCGTCACGGCGCGAATGGGACACGATGGGCTGTTGCAGTTTGAAACGCAATGCAGGGATGGATGACGCGGGCGAATGTCGTCCGGATCGACAGGATGCCTGCCCCACACGTCCCGGCGGGTACGGCTGGAGCGACAGCCCAAAGCAGAAGGGATTGGAACCGCTGGAGCGGCCCTGCTCCTGGTCGATTAAGGGTTTTCAGTCATGTACGTTGCCACCATGGAAACGTTTCAGGCAGCAGCCAATGGCCTGTTGATAACGGTTCTCGAGTCGTCCGCCAACCATCTGCTGGTCCGCTGGGTCGAGAGTGGGCGATGCCATTATGGCGAGCAGCGGTGGCGTCTGGGCGTGGCCACCCGGAACGGCTATTGCGCCGTTTCTGGCAGGAAGATCCATCGGGGCGAGGCTGTCTATCGGCCCACCGGCAGGCCGCCGCCAGGAAACCGCGCCGCAATGATCGCCACGGACGCCGTTGCGCGAGCGTCATGAGCCGGCGCAGTTGCGCCACGGTCACTAGCGCGGCAAAAGAGACAAAGGCGAGCCTGTGGGGTCATCCGTCCGCGCTACGGGCGACTGCATGAATCGCGACTGGCCTGACGCCGGGACCGCTTCATACAGTGTCCATGGCACATCATCCCGACACGCGACGCAGCCCCCACATTCTGTTTTGCCAATTGCATCATCGATTTACAACATGATTAGCACCCTCGATTAAATGGATTGAAAAATGGAATTCAAGCTGATTGAACTGACAGGCAGCAATGACGTAGAGGTCATCGCTCATGCCATCCGGACCGTCGACCCTGACGCAAAGATCGATGTCGACGTCAACGCGATGACCGTGCGGGTCGAATCGTGGCTGATGGCCGAGGAGTTCCTCATCGCGTTCACCGAGGCGGGATACGACGTAAAGATTACGAAGGGTTAGGTCAACCGTCAAAGCGTTCGCTTGACGGCGGCCTTGAAGCGGGTCGCGAAGATTCAGGCGTATCCGAATCCAGCGTCAGGGCATGCCCAGGCGCGCTCCTCCTTCGGAAGTCTTCATGCATATCGGGAAACAGTCACGGCAAAAAACGATCGTCAATGTAACCGTGCTCAGTGCGCTGGCCATTGCGTGTTCAGCCGCGGATGCCACCCAGTTAGGGGTACAGTTCGCAGCAGGTGTGGCCGACCACGACGTGAGGAAGGCAGATATGGGCGGCGTATGGGATCCCGGCCTGCGATGGTGGGACATCGGCGGATATCACTTCACCCTGGTCGCGGAAGCGCATGCCTCCTGGTGGGATATCCGGGAAGGCCACACCGTGCATCCGGATATCTGGGAATTCGGCGTGACGCCAGTGTTCCGCTTCATCAAAAGCTCAGGGTGGTTACGCCCCTATGTCGAGGCAGGCGTCGGCGTGCGAATGCTCTCCCATGTGCAGGAAACGCAGGACCGCTCGTTTTCGTCGTCATTCCAGTTTGCCGACATGGTGGGGTTCGGCGCGCAGTTCGGCGCACATCAGAACTACCTGGCGGGGTTCCGCTTCCAGCATCTGTCGAACGCGGGTCTCGAGCAGCCGAATCCCGGCATCAACTTCAGCGAGTTATATCTGCAGTACGACTTCTAATAACTGCCGTATCGGGCTGAATGATGGAGCAGGCCATGAAAATCATATCCTCATGATGAGGGTGCTCCGCAATTCGGTAATTTCCAGCCGGCGTACTCGTCCCTTTTGTCCATGTGCTGGCGGCATGTCTTGAAAGACTTTGCCGATCGACGATTCGCGCACTTTCTGATTGCGCGCAAGCCATGGTACCGAAGGGCCGTGTTGCATAAGGCTCTGCCTGCGACTGCCGCCAGATTTTGCACGACTGGAGCGATCACTCCCTGCGACACGCGCCGGCCCCGTGCACAGGCGGCAGCGAAAGCAGGCGCTCGATCCACCTGCGGTCGCGGACATGTCGCCGCTACTCCAGCCAGGCTGAAGACGCCCGCACCGCCGGAAGGCGATGAAGTGTGCATCGTCTTTCTCAATGTGGACCGGATAACGAATGGAATCAAGGCGATAGACGCACTGTTCTGCGGTGCTTTTGAAAGTATGAAAGGAGATGGAGTTGAAGAAAGCACTGGCGACTGCCGGAGTCATCTTGCTGGCGAGTCAGGTTCATGCGCAAAGCAGCGTGCAGATACAAGGAACCATCGACGCTGGCATGACAGCGATCAGCAATGAAGGAGGACAGCGGGCCGCCGTGTCCGACAGCGGAATTGCGGCGCCTAATCTGCTGGAGTTCAGGGGGGCGGGGGATATTGGCGGCGGCACGAAAGTCGTTTTCGACCTTCTGTCCCAGTTCGATCTTGGCAGCGGCGCGTCCCTTCCTGGACCTGGATTGATATTCAACCGGACGGCGCTGATTGGCGTATCAAACGACCGGTGGGGGAGACTGACGCTAGGTAATCAGTATGACTTCATGACCGATTCGCTGGCGGATGCGGGTGTTGAGGCGGGAGTTGTGTTCGGCGGCCTCTACAACTTTCGTCAGGGGCCGTTCACCGGACTGGCGATTCCCGGAAATCCGACAGGGGCCTTTGATTTCGACCGGGTGGGCGGTGGGAGCCGTGTGCCTGATTCCGTCAAATACACGAGTCCGGTCATCGCAGGGTTCAGCGCGGGGGCGATGTACGGCTTTGGCAATCAGGGGGGAGACTTTTCGGCAAACAGCACCGTCAGCTTCGGTGCCAACTATGTGCATGGCGCCCTGGGGGTCGGCCTCGCTTACGTCGAGGTGAAGTATCCCGAGTTCAACAACGGGCATGACGGGCTTCGGAACTGGGGTGGCGGCGCGAAATATGCATTCGGCACGGTGACGCTGAATCTGCTGTACACGAATACGAGGAACACCTTCAATGGCGCCCAGGTGAATGTCGTGGAGGTGGGGGCGTATTACCGTGTATCTACTGCGTGGGCGTGGGGTGCCGATTATGAGTACATGAAGGGTAACGCCACACTCAACGACAATGCTGCACATCAGCTAACGTCAACGCTGCAGTACTTTTTCTCGAAGCACACGTCCGCCTATGTGGAAACGGTTTATCAGTACGCGCACGGAGCGGGCGCGCACGCCTGGATCAATGGCCTGCTCAGCCCGAACAGCGCTTCGAGCGGGCCGAGCCAGTTCCTCACACGGATTGGCGTGACAACTGCATTCTGATCCACCCGCCGATGCCTGCCAGCTCCATATTGCGCGGCTCCGGGCGTAGGATCGAGATCGTTCATCGAGGCTCCACCATGACACTGGCAATCCGGATCAGACGGAAGTGGGCAAACTGTGCGGAGTGCTGGCTATTGTGCGGATCGGATCGGCTCATTGCGAATCGCACCCGAGTCAACGGATCTGGCAAGGCGACAGTGTTACCGGTGTGTTTCGTATGGCACGTGGTACCGGATATCGCAGGTCTGCGACATCGCCAGGGAGCAAGCCGGGCGTTGCATTCGTAAATCGTCATACATGGCACAGGTGCCGTTGAGGTTGTTCCCTTCGGCGCCCCCCTTCTTTACCAGGTCTTATCAGAATGACTGTGATGGGCACTGTCGAAATATTGAGAAAATCACGGAACGGCTGCGGGTCAAACGAATGTTCAAAAACCTGTCGACGGTTTTTGGGTAACTTCGGTGAATTCGTACCAGGCGGCGAAGCGGATCGCGAGCTGCTTGCAGTGGAGCGAAGCGCGCAGCAGATTGCGCTTCAATGCGAAGTGTTGTCGGTTCGAAGCTCGACAGGAATGTGTGCGTGCGTCGCGGATCACGAAAGCCGCGCATACGTCGCTCGCGTTCACGTGTGGTTTGGTGGCTTCTCCGCCCGGTTGTTCAGTCGGGCGGCCGCTCTGACGAACACATGCCTCACGTTCACCAACTCTGGAATTGCGGCCTTTGCGGCCGGTTAACTTCGCAGTTGATGGGTGACGATCTTGTACGGTACGGGCTCGAGCGCAGCGCGCGCCTGAAGAACCGTTTGGCGGCAGCCTTGTCACGCTACTTTTGCAGCCCGATGTCGAGTTCAGTACCATGTTCGTCAACTGCGCGCCATAACAGGTAGGGTTCGCCGCGCAGCGCAACGAACATCTCATCAAGAAGTCGCGTACTGCCAGACTTGTGTCGCGCCGCCTTCGCCTGATGAGCAAAGCGCGCGCCGAATGTATCGCACCAGCATCAGATTGTCTCGTACGTCACGATCACGTCGCGCTCGAAGAGCAACGCTTCGATGTCATCCCGTTCCGGAACGCCGAACACAATGTTCGGCAAAAAACACTCGCGCTCCGTGCGATGCTTCGCCTATGCTACGAAAGCTGATCGAGCACTTCTGTCACGAAACAGGCAGCGACGGAACCCGCCGTCCTGCGAAAGCTGCCGCCTGTCATCCTGTCTCGCTCGTCAGCATTCGCAGTAGCGTCAGCGGCGTTCCGGCATAGCCCGCCCGGCGCCTGCTGCAGGACCACACTTACCTCTGAACCGGAGAAATAGCCATGGCTAGCGAACCCATTCGCGATCCCGCGAACGATCATCTGTTGACCCCGCAAAACGCCGCCTTCATCGTCATCGACTACCAGCCTGTCCAGGTCAATTCGATCGCGTCGATGGACCGTCAGCTGCTGGTCAACAACATCGTCGGTGCGTCTAAAGCTGCGATTGCCTACAAGCTGCCGATCGTCCACTCGACGGTGAACGTGAAGACCGGCCTGAACAAGCCGCCGATCCCACAATTGCGCGCGGTGCTGGGCGACTACCCGACATACGACCGGACCTCGATCAACTCCTGGGAAGACGTCGAATTCCGCGCGGCGGTGAAAGCAACCGGCCGCAAGAAGCTGATCATGACTGCGTTGTGGACCGAGGCGTGCCTCACGTTTCCCGCGTTGGACGCGCTCAAGGAAGGCTACGAGGTATATGTGGTGACTGACGCCGTCGGCGGGACGTCCGTCGCCGCGCACGATGCCGCGCTGCGCCGCATCGAGCAGGCTGGCGGCCAGATGATCAGCGTCGCCCAGCTGTTCTGCGAATTGCAGCGCGACTGGTCACGCAGTGAAACTGTTCCTGCCTTCATTGACCTGTTCGTCGAAACAGGCGGTACTGCGGGGATCCAGTTCTCGTACGACCGTACCTGAACGGAACCCGGCGCGGACGCTCATGGCGCCCGCGCGACGTAGCGAGCGGCGGCGGGGTGCGTCGACCGCATCCTGTGTGCCAGCTCGACCCTCGATCGCCGGTTGCGGCCTTGCTGACCAGGCCGCGACGAACGAGAACCAGACAAACGATCCGCGGGTGCCGTGAGGTAGTGATACACCGAACGGGGCAAAGTCCGCACGCATTCAATCACCCGTTGGTAAAAGCGTATGACCGACTATTATCTTCTTGCCGGACGCGTCTTCATCGCACTGATGTATGTACTTAGCGGCATCAACAAGCTCGTGTTCTTCAGCCACGGCCTTGAAGAAGTCGAGGCGAAAAAGCTTCCCTTTCCACGCCTCGCACTCAGTTGCACGATCGCCGTCCAGCTCGTATGCGGCCTCGCCATCATCGCTGGCTATCAGACCGTGATCGCGTCTGTGCTGCTGGCGATATTCACCCTGGCAACCGCGGTGGTTTTCTACGATTTCTGGAACCAGCAAGGCACGCAGCGGACCCTTTTCCTGACTGGCTTTCTCGAGCACATCAGTATCATTGGCGGATTCGTCATCCTGATCGCGTCCGGGCCGGGCAGCTTCGCCGTACGTCCCTGACGCCTGCTGCAGCCACGCTGTTTTTCTGACCGGACCCATCAACCGATAGGAGTCAAATTATGAGCGACCTTCATATCGTTGCCGTACTGTATGCAAAGCAGGGGCAGGAGGAACAGCTACGTGCCGACCTGATCGCCCTGGTCAATCCTTCGAAGAACGAGGAGGGCAACTTGCGCTACGAACTGCTTCAGGATGAGGGCGATCCGCGCCGGTTCGTCCTAGTCGAACATTGGTCCGACGCGATGTTGCGGGAAAAGCACCACGCCCAGGGCAAGCACATTCTGAATTTCCACGCACATGGAGTCAATGCGGTCGAGAAAGCAGAGGTATTCAAACTCGGCCAGATTGCATGAACGTGCCACGCCGTGTCACTTCGCTTCCTCGGAGGGGCCCTGCCATCCCAAACGCGCGGACGAAAACCGGATTACGTGCCGGGCCGTATTTGCGATAGCAAATTTCCGCGCCCGGTAGCATGCGAGCTTACCCGGGCCACGCCGGGGGCCGAATGAGAAAACTCGCACCCGGCTGGACTGTTTGATCATGCGGAACGCGGAACCAGGTAATACCCCGCCGTCCGCCGGCCGGGAAAGGCGACGACACATGGAGTACCATCGATGCCCGCAATCAAAAGTCTTCTTACGCCCCACGAACGCGATCTGGGCGACGGAATCATCGTCCGCCGTTTCCTGCCTGCACAGGCTGCACGTTCCGTCGGGCCGTTCGTGTTCCTCGATCATCTCGGGCCGGTAACGCTGGCGCCAGGCAAGGGGTTAAACGTGCGCCCCCACCCGCATATCGGTCTCGCCACCGTCACGTATCTCTTCGAAGGTGAACTGGTGCACCGCGACAGCATCGGATATGTTCAGCGTATTGCGCCGGGCGACGTCAACTGGATGACGTCTGGACGTGGTATCACTCACTCGGAAAGATCGCCGGTGCTGGAAAATGCAACCCGGCTGCATGGCATCCAGACCTGGGTGGCGCTTCCCAAGGCATTTCAAGACATCGAACCGTCATTTGCGCATCATGATTCCCGGAGTCTGCCGAAGATTTCGCGGCAAGGTGTCGACATCACCGTGATTGCAGGAGACTTTCTTGGCGAGCGTTCTCCTGTCGAAGTATTCACGTCAACGCTCTATGTAGCGATGGAATTCGCGACGGCAGCAATCATCCGAATCCCGGCTGACCATGCAGAACGGGCTATCTATCCACTCGACGCGGACATTACCGTCAATGGCACAACCGTAGCAGCCGGCACGATGGCAGTCCTGGCGACTGGCCACGAGGTAGAGGTGACCGCGGCTTCGCCCACCAGGTTTTTTCTGCTTGGCGGTGCCCCGCTCGACGGGCCGCGCTTCATGTACTGGAACTTCGTATCCAGTTCGGAGGAAGCGATCGAGGAGGCAAAGCGAAGTTGGGAGGCGGACGAATTCCCTCCCGTCCGCGGCGAAACAGACCGGATTCCATTGCCGCCGCCCCCCGCTGCGGCATCGAATCATCAATGAGGAGACACCATGCCACTCGCCACCGCTACCGCCGAACTCGACATCGACGCACCTGACTATCTCGTCAGGATCGAGGCAGGCAAGCACGCCCTCGTTGGTGACGAAGGGCTACACGAAGGCGGACAGGATCGTGGTCCAGCGCCCTTTGCATTCGTATTGTCCGGTCTCGTCGCGTGTACCGCGGCAACGCTCAGAATGTACATGCAGAAGAAAGCGTGGCCAGTTGGGCGGATCAGCGTCAACGCCGATCTGCATGTCGATCGCGATGGCTCACAGTACATCCGCCGCACTGTCTGCGTTGATGCGCAACTGGAGCAGGTTCAGCGCAAGCGTCTTGCGGAAATCTGCGAGAGGACGCTGGTTACGCTATTTATCAAGCGAGGCACACGTATCGATACCACGATGCGCGAGCGGTAAAACACCGGCCTGCCGCCATGCCCGAGGACGACACTGGCTCCGCCGCAACACAGCTTTCAACCATGCGGCACACAGGACCCAGCCGATCCGGCCGGCGCAAGGCATCGTGGGCTACGCCTCATGCGCCTCGCCTATTTGCTGCCGCAGTTAGGCAAGGCTGCTGCCCCAGCTTCAACTGAGAGCAAAACTGTCTGACCCGCATGGCGCGAATGCCAAGTGTGGTGCTTCGTGCTCAAGGGGCAACTCGATGAGCCGCCACGGCGTGGGGACTGCACGGCACGGCGCCCGCGCACATGCGCATTGCCAGAAAAGTCCACCCAGTGAACCCGAAATTCAGCGGCAAATCTCGTGCGCAAACCTCGTGAACACTGCTTCGGTGGTCATGGCGGGGCGCTTTTCAACGGCCCGCCAAGCTAGATAACCTGTGTCAATCGATAGAAGATTTCAACTTTCTCCACCGCGTCACTGCTCTTCGCGTTGAAGTCCAGAATGTGCTTGCTTCCGGTATGGTGCTTATGCTGGGTTTCCGGGCTTGCCCAGTGCTCCAGAAACACGAAGCGTCTCGGGTCGGCCTGATCCTCAAACATTTCGTAACGCAGATTGCCTTCGTCACTGCGAGATGGTTCGACGACGGCGGCCAGCGCTGTGCCAAGTTCCGCTTCCCGCCCCTCCTTCGCGTAAAGCGCGACAAGCACGTAAAAATCGTCCATTGCGATGTTCCTCCTCGAAAAGCGGGCAAGCGTCCGGATTGCTGATTGAAGCAGCTGCCAGCAGTGCGGCGCTGGATTGAATGTCAATTCTTCCAGGTGAACGACCGACATAAAAAGGCACGCCGAAGTCATTTTAGGTGGATAGATGTTGTAGTGGGAAGCTCCTCCACGCTGAAACACCACGTTCGTAAATTCGGAACAGCAGATTCGCGGGGCAAATCGTGACGGCTGCCCGATAACGCGCGCTCAATCGGGTCATTCACTCGTACTGGGGCGCACTACGCTTTGTCGTCGAACGCGTGGCATATCCTTGCTCCAAGATAGCAGGATTTCGCTATCTCCGACGTCATACGGACCAGGCATCATTGCGAAAAAATGGAAACGACAGGCCTGTAGACAGTTGCCTGACGTGATGAATGCATGTCGTCGGCAACGAGATGCAGCATGTCAGGAACTGCAGCACGTCGTGGAGTGCCGCGAGACAGAGCGCGCGCTGCCGCACCACGCACGTTGCCACCTCTTTTGCAACAAACCGCCGTCAATGCTCCTAGGCAACGTCCCACGAATGAACGTAAGCGGTCCACGAACGACGCTACTCAGAGGTGCTCTGACGCGTAAATTGTGTGGTAAGGAGACGGGTCAGCGGAGATCGGCGGGCATCTTCCACGGCAACAGCGCGTCGTAGTCGTCAACGGTCTTCGCCAGTGGGAGGTGCTGGAACAGCCAGGTGAGGTAGCAGTACGGGTCGATGCCGTTGGCTTTTGCTGACTCGACCAGCGAATAAAGATTCGCACTCGCATGTGCGCCAGCAACGGCATCGGCAAACAGGAAGCTTTTGCGTGCGACGACAAACGGTCGAATGGAATTTCCGCAGGGATAATGCCGTCGGTCGAATTATGCCGCGCGCACTGGATTGCCTCACTGCAGATGCCGGCGGCGCTCGGATCGAACGCTTGACGAGCGGCATAATCAAAGCCCCTCGAGGAATGCAAGCAGTGAGTCCGGCGGCTGATATCGACCGGGGACTTGCCCGGATTGCGACACATGAGACAGAGCACGTTCCTTGAGTTCCATGTCAGCGTGCAGGTAAATCTGTGTTGACTCGGTAGATTCGTGGCCGAGCCAAAGTGCGATGACACTCAAGTCCACACCTCGTCTTAACAATGTCATTGCAGCGGCGTGGCGTAGCGTGTGTGGCGTGACGTTCTTGAGCTTCAGCGAAGGACAGATCTGCTCTGCGGTCGCGACATGACGCGCAACGAGCCTTTGGAGAGCGTCGGCGCTGAGGCGATTGCCGGTCAGAGCGGGAAACAGCGGATCATCAGGCGTACCGCGTTGTTCCTCGAACCATTCCTTGAGAATTGCGACGACGTCTGGACGCAAAGGCGTACAGCGTGCCTTGCGTTCATGCAAATATTTGCATGAGCGGAAAGATCGTTCTGTACCATTGTGGCCGGACCCAGCCAGGGAGCTGAAGCGGTGGCTGAAGCAATATCCACGGAGTCCTCATGATCCGCTCTTTCCAGGTCGCTCAGGTGGGACGCTCACGCGTGTCGGGTTTACCGAACGCCTGAACCTCGCGGTCGAGATGGCATCGCGACAGTTTCCCGAACTGCTGAAGTGCCGAATATCTCCGCACGTGGTGAGGCACTATGTTCCCTTCCGAATTATGTCTTGTATTCGCGCGACGGCGCGCTTTTCAGGTCAAACGGCCGACGCCGGATAGAGATAATCTTTACTCCTTCCACCCGCTCCCCATGCCGGGGAAGGAGGTCATCGTGAAGTACACCGTTCATGATCACGTCACGCTCTCTCAGACGCCAGAAGGGCCGCTTGCAGCACATTTGGTATCGTTTGCGGATGCGATCAGCGCCCAGGGATATAGCGCACAGTCCATGAAGCAGCAGGTACATATCGCCGCATGCTTTAGTCGATGGCTTAAGCAGACAGGTGTCAGCGTAAAGGACATCTGCTACGACCAGGCGACACGGCATTTGCGCTATCGCGCCCGACATGTGCAACCTTACCCTGGAGATCGCGCTGCACTCCGTCATCTCATCGATTTTGTACTAAACCGCTGACGCGGTAGTGGGAGGTAGGCACAGGTCCGTGGCTGACGTTTCATGAAGAGGGTTGTCTGGCGCTGAACCCCGGCGAGGTGGTGAGTGGTACCGCC
>NZ_CAJNAT010000039.1 GCF_905220705.1 Paraburkholderia domus | reverse complement strand
GCGCAAGTGTCTCCATACGAGGCGCGGAAAGCGGCTCGCAAATGCGCTGCGATCGGAAAACATGGGACTGCGCGCGGGTGGGACTTTTAATGCGCGCAGGCTGACTACCGTGCTGCTTATTTCAGGCGGACAGGAGTCAAGCGACCCCTGCTACGAAGCTATCGATGAGCTTGTCTGCCGTGAATACCTATTTAATGTCCTGTTTTAAGCTGGGCCCAGAGGCGGTTTTCAAGCCGAAGGATGTCAGTCGGCAAGGGCTTCAACAGGGTCATCTTCTTCAGCACGTCCTCCGGCGGGTACACACCCTGGTCATGCAAGACGGCCGGTGTGACGAACTGGCGGGCGGGGACATTGGCGGTCGGATAGAAAACCTCGTTGGTAATGGCCGCATTGGCTTTCGGGTCTTCGATGTAATTGATCCACGCGAGCGCCGCTTCAGGGTGCGGTGCATCCTTCGGGATCACCATCACGTCGAACCACACCAGGCCACCTTCCTTCACGTTGTTGAACTTGATGTTGTATGAACGCTTGGCTTCCTCCGCACGGCGGTGTGCGATGCCGACGTCGCCCGACCAGCCGAGCGTGACGCAAATGTCGTTGTTCGCCAGGTCGTTGATGTAGCCCGACGAGTTGAACTGTGTGATGTACGGACGGACTTTCTTCAGCACTTCGAAGGCGGCCTGGTAGTCGCCCGGATTTGTGCTGTTCGGATCCTTGTGCAGGTATTGCAGCGTGGCGGCGAACACGTCGACGGGCTGATCGAGGAACGACACACCGCAACTCTTCAACTTGGAGATGTACGCCGGGTCAAGCACCAGTGCCCAGCTGTCAACGGGCGCATCCGCACCCAGGGCCTTCTGGACTGCCTGCACGTTGTAGCCGATGCCGTCGGTGCCGTACGCATAAGGCGCACCGTACTGGTTACCCGGATCAGCCTCACTGATGATCTTCATCAACGTGGGATCCAGGTTGGCGAGATTGGGGACTTTCGTCCTGTCGAGCTTCTGATACACGCCGGCCTGAATCTGCTTGGCCATATAGTTCGACGTCGGTACGACGATGTCATAGCCGGAACTGCCAGCCAGCAGCTTGGCCTGCAATGTGTCGTCGCTGTCGTAGTTGTCGTACTTCACGTGGATGCCGCTCTGCTTTTCGAAGTTCGGAATCGTGTCCTTGCCGATATAGTCCGACCAGTTGTACACATTCAGTTCCGTGTCGGCCGCTAGCGCCGGTGTGACTGACAACGCACAGAGGCTGGTGAAGGCGAGTAGCGCGGCCCCCGCGGCCGCATGGCGAAGATGACGTCGAGAATGACAAGCGCTCATGATGTTCCCCTAGTAAGTAAAGAAGCCGGTGCGAGCGTCTGTCGGTGCTCTTGCCGGACGAAATTGGCGTTGAGAAAGGCCTGGTTGTGGCGTGGCCTTAAACGTGCAGCAGCAAATGCCGGCGTTCCCACGAGCTGATCACGCGGAAAAACGCTTCGTATTCGGTTTCTTTCAGTGCGAGGTAGGCCTTGACGAATTTCTCGCCGAGAATCTCGGCCATCGGTTCGCATGCGCCCATCAGCGTCAGCCCTTCTTCCAGATTGCGCGGCAACTGGTAGGGCAGTTCGTAACCGTCGCTGAGCAGCGGCTCGGTCGGTTCCAGCTTTTGCGTCATGCCGAGATAGCCGGCGGCCAGCGTCGCTGCGATCGCGAGATACGGATTGCAGTCGACACCCGGAATGCGGTTCTCGATGCGGCGCGCAGCCGGGCCCGAATGCGGAATCCGGAAGCCCACCGTACGGTTGTCGTAACCCCATGCCACATTGATCGGCGCAGCCATGAAGCGCGACAGGCGGCGATACGAGTTGATGTACGGCGCGAAGATAGGCATCAGTGCCGGCGTGTATTTCTGCAGGCCCGCGATATAGCCGGTGAACATCGACGTGGGCTTGCCGTCCGGACCGGTGAACAGGTTCTGGCCGGTTTCTTCGTCCACCAGGCTCTGGTGCATGTGCATCGCCGAGCCCGGTTCGCCTTCCATCGGCTTGGCCATGAAGGTCGCGTACATCTTGTGGCGCAGCGCGGCTTCACGCACCGTGCGCTTGAACAGGAACACGCTGTCGGCGAGCTTCAGCGGATCGCCGTGCATGAAGTTGATTTCCATCTGCGCGGCGCCGACTTCGTGAATCAGCGTGTCGACTTCCAGTTCCTGCACTTCGCAGTATTCATAGATGTCTTCGAACAGCGGATCGAATTCGTTCACGGCTTCGATCGAATACGCCTGACGGCCCGTTTCCGGACGGCCCGTACGGCCGATCGGCGGTTGCAGCGGCAGATCGGGGTCCTTGTTCATGTCGACCAGATAGAACTCGAGCTCGGGCGCGATGACCGGCTTCCAGCCTTTGGCCTTGTAGAGTTCGAGCACGCGGCGCAGCACACGGCGCGGCGAGATCGCGACGGGGGTGCCGTCGAAGTGAACGCAGTCGTGGATCACCTGGGCGGTCGGATCGACGGCCCATGGAATCATGCGGATGGTGCTGGCGTCAGGAACGCACACCATGTCCGGGTCGGTGACGCCGGTGAGCGTGCCGTCTTCCGGATAGTCGCCTGTGACGGTCTGGATCATCACCGCCTGCGGCAAGCGCATGGACTCGCCGGATTCGAACTTGCTGCGCGGAATGATCTTGCCGCGTGCGATCCCGGCCATATCCGGAATGATCGCTTCGATTTCGGTGACGCGGTTCTTCTTCAGGAATTCGTCGATTTCGTTCATGGCTCTTTATCCGTCCATCTATCGACGCTACGCACAACGTCCTCTGTGCGCGCGGCTCTTGCAACATGCCGTTCCTGCTACCGCAGCCCCTCCAGATGCAAGAGACCTGCGGCAAACGACGGATGGAGCGTAGCATCGCGTATTTATTGAATAAAAATAGTTTTCCTACCTTATGGATAGTTTTTTTAGATGCAAAATCGTCTCGCTGCTTCCTGCCTATTAAAGGGTGTTCACAATCTGTTCCGGCATTCGAGCAACGAATCCTCGAAAGAGGCCAGAAAGAAATGCAACTCCGAAAATGAATAGGAAAAACAGATGCAATGAAGAGCAAATTTGTTCTTTCCCGTCCCTTTTTGTTAATCGACAGTAGGGCGCTAGAGCAGTAGCTGTCTCGACCATTGATACACGAGATAGGCAGGTAGACCTGCCCATCGCCAGACCGGAGTTATTCCTTGAGTCATTCTTCAGCTGATATCCGCAACCATATGGAATGGCGGCGACTGGCCGCAGACGTTCGCCCGCGCGCACAGGCACACATCGACGGTCGCTTCACGGACGCTCAGAACGGCAAGACCTTTCAGGCGATTAATCCGGCGACTGAGGCGGTGATTGCCAACGTCGCCTCTTGTGACGTTGCCGATGTGAACGACGCCGTTCGTGCCGCCCGTGCTTCGTTCAATGCGGGGCATTGGTCGCGTTGTCCGCCGGCGGAACGCAAGCGCGTCCTGTGCCGGTTAGGTGCATTGATTGCGTCCCACGGCGCAGAGCTCGCCTTGCTCGACTCGCTCAATATGGGCAAACGCGTGGCCGACGCCTTCGACATCGACGTGCCGGCTGCAAGCAGCCTGTTCTGCTGGTATGGCGAAGCGATAGATAAAGTGAACGGCGAGGTCGCGTCGACCGATCCGGGCAATCTCGCTGTTGTCACGCGCGAGCCGCTCGGTGTGGTTGGCGCAGTCGTGCCGTGGAATTTTCCGCTCGATATGGTGGCCTGGAAAATCGCCCCTGCACTTGCGGCAGGCAATAGCGTCGTGCTGAAGCCCGCGGAGCAATCGCCGCTGTCTGCCCTGCGTCTTGCCGAACTCGCGCTTGAGGCGGGACTGCCCCCGGGTGTGCTGAACGTCGTACCCGGGTTCGGAGAGACAGCAGGACGCGCGCTCGGATTGCATCCGGACGTCGACGTCCTGGCATTTACGGGGTCGACGTCCGTCGGCAAGAAATTTCTCGAGTACGCCGCGCAATCCAATATGAAGCAGGTCTGGCTCGAATGCGGCGGCAAGAGTCCGAATCTGGTTTTCGAAGACGCGGACGATCTCGATCTTGCGGCCCGCAAAGCGTGCTTCGGCATCTTCTTCAATCAGGGCGAAGTGTGCTCGGCTAATTCACGACTGCTGGTACATCGCTCGATCCATGATGAATTTGTCGATCGCCTGATCGCCCATTCGCGCGACTTCATGCCGGGCGACCCGCTTGATCCTGCCAGCGGCATGGGCGCAATCGTCGACCGCTCTCAGTTTGAGCGGGTAAAAGAATGGATCGCGCGCGGGCGCACGACCTCGACGCTGGCGACCGGCGGCGGAACACGGCTTGTCGATGGCAAAGGGTATTTCATCGAGCCGACCATCTTTGTCGATGTGAACGCAAGCGATCCGATTGCGCGCGAGGAAATTTTTGGTCCGGTCCTGTCGGTGCTCAAATTCGACACCGAGGACGAGGCGATCGAACTCGCCAACGATTCGATTTATGGACTCGCCGCGTCGGTCTGGACGGGCGGCCTGTCACGCGCACATCGCGTCGCGTCGCGCTTGCGCGCCGGCACGGTTTCCGTCAACACCGTCGACGCACTCAGCGCGCAAACCCCGTTTGGCGGTTTCCGTCAGTCGGGATTCGGCCGCGATCTGTCGTTGCATGCGCTCGACAAATACACCGGGCTTAAGACGACGTGGATCAGCTACTGATCCGGCGTTACACGTTACACAACTGGAACCTTGAACATGAATGCTCCTAACTTCCCGCACCGCGCCACCCGCGATTACCAACAAAGCGATGCTGCCCATCACCTGCATGCCTTCGTCGATCAGAAAGCGCTGAACAACGAAGGGCCGCGCGTGATGGTTCGAGGCGAGGGTGTCTATCTCTGGGATAACGACGGAAACCGTTACATCGACGGCATGTCTGGCCTCTGGTGCACCAACGTCGGTTATGGTCGTCAGGAACTGATCGATGCAGCGTCACAGCAGATGAAGGAACTGTCGTACTACAACATGTTCTTTCACACCACGCACCCCGCAGTGATTGAATTGTCGGAACGACTGTTCTCGCTGCTGGGCGATCGGTTTAGTCATGTCGTGTACACGAACTCCGGCTCCGAAGCGAATGAAGTACTCATTCGTACCGTCCGGCGGTACTGGGACATCATGGGCAAACCTAGCAAAAAGGTATTGATCGGGCGAATCAATGGCTATCACGGATCGACCGTCGGCAGCGCGTCGCTGGGTGGCATGGGCTTCATGCATGAAATGGGCGACCTTCCGATTCCGAATGTGACGCACGTCGACGAACCCTACTGGTACGCGAACGGTGGCGATCTGAGCCCCGAAGCATTCGGCAAGCAGGCCGCGTTGTCGCTCGAAAAGAAGATTCTCGAACTGGGCGCGGACCGGGTCGGTGCCTTTGTCGCCGAGCCATTTCAGGGGGCGGGCGGCATGATCTTCCCGCCAGACGGCTACTGGCAGGAGATCCAGCGCATTTGCAGTCAGTACGACGTGCTGTTGTGCGCGGACGAAGTGATTGGCGGTTTCGGGCGAACCGGCGAGTGGTTCGCGCATCGGCATTTCGGCTTCGAGCCGGATCTGATCTGTATTGCGAAGGGTCTGACGTCGGGTTACGTGCCGATGGGCGGTCTGGTGATGAGCCGGCAGATCGGCGAGGCCCTGGTCGAAAAAGGCGGTGTCTACGCACACGGACTGACCTACTCCGGTCACCCGGTCGCGGCGGCGGTCGCGTTGGCCAATCTCGATGTCCTCGTGAAAGACCGTCTTGTCGAGCGCACCAAGAACGATACGGGTCCGTATCTGCAGAAGGCATTGCGTGACGCCTTCGCCGATCACCCGTTGATCGGCGAGATTCAGGGCGTGGGCGCGGTGGCCGCGATACAGTTCGCGAAGAACAAGGCCACGCGTGAGCGCTTTAGCGACGAAGCCGAGTTGACGTGGCATAGCCGGACGGTCGGCTTCGAACTGGGCGCCATCGTGCGCTCGACGAACGGCCGGCTGATCGTCGCCCCGCCGCTGGTGATCGACCATGCGCAGATCGACGAATTGGTCGACAAGATGCGGCAGGCCGTCGATGCAACTGCACAGAAGGTACTCGGCAATACCCGTTGATCCTGCTTTTACGATTGTGCCGCTTCAGCTCGGCGCCAGTGGCGGCGGCTGAACGGCGCACGGCAATATGTATCCGCCGTTACGTTTTGTCACCAGAGCATCGTCAACTGCTGTCCTCCGGCCAACGTTAAACCGGCAGCGCTGAAACATTTCAGCCGCGACACAAAGAACAACCGGTTTAACCAGGAGTTACATCATGAAGACGCTTTTCGCTGCTCTCGCTTCCGCTCTCGTCGTGTCGACCGCTTTCGCACAAACCGCAGCACCGGCGGCCGCGCAACCCGCGCAAACGCAACCCGCCGGTCAAGCGAATCTGAAGGCGAGCACCGCCGTGCAAACCGGCGCGGCCGACAACGGCGCGGCGACGACAAAAGCGCCGACCAAGGCCGCTACGAAAGCGCATGTGAAAAAGATTTCCGCCAGCCACACGGCAAAGGCGCATAAAGCCACCAAGAAGACCGCTGTCGACACAAGCGCAAGCAAGACAAAGACGGAGAGCGCGAAAGAGGCCAGCAATGCCCCGGCAAAAGCCGACGGCGCAAAGACCGACACGACCAAGACGCAATAACACGTGATCGGTTTTCGGCACGCATCGGCCACGCATGCGTAGTTAATCGAAGCCGAACACTGCCGTTCAGGGAGGGCGAGTCTCGCGACTCGCCTTTTTTTATGGGCGCGTCGCATGAACCTGGTTGAAGCTCATGCTAAGTATATTTGCCAGCCCCATGCACCATGGCTCAATTCGAGCGACTCCTCGAACCCGCCTGTTTTTTTCAACGGACACCCCAATTTTTGCACTGCGTTTACCCGTAGACGTCTAATCTCGAACTGTCTTGATCAACCATGGCGTCAACGAACGCCACAACACATGGCTCTCACGCAATCAATCGACAGCTTCGACACGCAGCCGCTCAGCGCGCCGCCGGTTCAACGCAACAATGTCATTCCCTTCCGCGCGGCCCGCGCCCGCTTGCAGGTGACCCTGCCCCCCCCCCCTCGCACGACCTTCCTGGCACCCAGCTCCGCACACTGCTTCATTCACCGCTCGGCGTGTACGTGGTCAGCACGGAGGCCGTGCGCGAAGAAGTGCGCGTGCAACTCGATATTGCGCTCGACGACCTCGATTTCACGATGCATACGCTGATCTCGACACTCCCCGCAGCACTGATCGGACCGTTGAAGCGCCGCCAAGCCGTCGCAAAGGTGCGCTAATCATGTTTTCAGGTATCTGGTTGCCCATCGTTACCCCGCTTCGTCATGGCGAAGTCGACGTCGACGCGTTGCAGCGCCTCGCGGACTACTACCTGAGCACGGAGATCAGCGGTTTTGTTGCCTTGAGCACGACGGGCGAAGCCGCTTTGTTACAGGAATCCGAACGTCTCACCGTGCTGCAGGCACTGAAAGATGTGATCGGCTCCCGTCTGCCGATGCTGATCGGCGTCGGCGGATCCAATACGCGCGACGTCCTGCACGATATTCAGCGCTATGAGCGCTGGGACTGCGCGGGTTACCTGGTGTCGCCACCGTCGTACGTTTGCCCGGATCAGGCCGGCGTGCAGTGGCATTTCGAACAAGTCGCACTCGCCACCGAACGCCCCATCGTTTTGTACAACGTGCCGCATCGAACCGGCGTGACGATCGCACCGGGCACGGTCGCGCGCCTGGTCGAACACAGCAACATCGTCGCGATCAAGGAATGCGTGAAGGAACATTTCAGCATGCTGCGCGGCCTGCCGATCAATGTGTTGTGCGGGACGGACGAAGCCCTGGACACCTGCCTGAACAACGGCGGCACAGGGGGCATTCTGGCAAGCGCACATGTTTGCGCGGACCTTCTGGTTGCCGTACAGGAATTGATCCGGGCCGATCGCGAGCCGGACGAGCGCAATCTGTTCGCCAGCCTGCTGCCCGTCTTGCGTCTGCTGTTCGCCGCGCCCAATCCGTCCGCGATCAAGGCGATGCTGGCGTTCGATCATTCAATGACCGATGAAACGCGTATGCCGATCACGCGCGCTTCGGCACAACTCGTCGAACGCCTGAGTACCGCACGCGACAGGTTGCAGGACCTGCGCGCCGAGTTTGCCGGCGTAATGAGCTAACGAGTAAGAGGCTGCATTTCAATGGGCACGTCATTGCGCCGCGAATCAGATCATCATTCGCGGCGCAAACTTGCGTCGAAGCGTTGCATCCGCAATACGACCCGACGCGCATAGCCACGGCCGCCGCCGCTATAGCGAAGCAACGCGGCGTCGAGATCGCCCCCGCTTGCGTCGATGTAGCCGCGCAGAATGGCCGAGCCGATTCGCACGTTGATCGCCGGATCGGACAAGTCGGTTGTGCCCGCAATCAATTGCGGATGCGCAGCGGGCAAGATCTGCATGAGCCCTCGCGCGCCTGCAACGCTGACTGCGTAGCGATCGAAACTCGACTCGACCGCCATCACGGCCAGTAGCAATATCGGCGAGATGGCGTGGCGGTCGGCTTCAATCAGCACTGCGCGTGCGATCTTCATCGATTCCATCGGAGCAACGCGAAACTGTGCGCGCAGTAAAGCGGTGATATCGCTGAGAGCCGGTAAGCCCGCTTCAGACGATGATTCGCTCGTGGTGGCAATTGGAGTTGCCACAGCTGACTGCACGTCTGCCGCGTGCGAAGCGGTGGCGAGCGAGAAAACGATCGCCGCAAGCATCGTCTTCAGTCCGAATACCGGATGAACGTCTGCTTTTCGTTGTGTTTGCACACCATCCAGAGCGCCATTTCCATGCATATTTTCGCTTCCTGACCGGGGTACCTCGACCTTACCGGGGTTGGTGTAGCGAATCGCCAAAGAAATAAGGCTGCGCCGTAAAATCCCTATAAAGATGCAGCGGCGCGCGAGCACCGCGGTCGCGGTCATCGCCATCGCAGCGGGATTGCCTTCGACGGGCATCGCTGTCTACCTGGCCGCCACGTTGCCCTTTGCGTTCTTTTCGTAGGTGAGCGGGAGGCCGCGCCGCGCTTTGCGAGTAGATCGAGGCCTTCAAACCGCTGCGGGATCCAGATCGGCTAGCGCACTGAGCTTTTGCACGTCGGTGATTTCGATTTCCGCATAGCCCAGCTTCAATGCACCCTGCGTTTCGAACTGCTTGAGCACCTGATTGATCGTCTGCCGCGACAAAGCCAGCATCATTGCCAGGTCCTCCTGCGGCACCTTGAGTACGCGCCGCAATGCACCGGGTTCGCCGTAACCACCAGCCATCAGCAACAAGCGGCGCGCCACGCGCGGTGCGGCGGGAAGCAAGGCGGCTTCTTCAATGGCATCGAAAGCAAGGCGCAGCTTTTGCGTCAACAGCAAACCGAAGACATGCCAATACTCGGGCGTGCGTTCGAGCAGCGCGGCAAGCGCGGCGCGCGGCACGTGAAACAGTTCGGAATCGCGTTCGGCGTACGCATCATGGGTTCGCGGCCGGTTATCGAACAGCGCGATCTCGCCGAACCAGTTGACCGGCTCGATGACCGCGAGCAACGCTTCCTTGCCGGCCGAGCTCGCCGCGCCGATTCGCACCAGACCGTCGAGCACGCAATAGAGGCCGTCGTCGGAATCGCCGCGCGTGAAGAGCCGTTGGCCGGCCGCCAGGCGCTCGACACACCCCGCTTCGATCAATTGCGCTTGCATGGCAGCGGGCGCCGAGCGAAACCACGCGCTGCGCGCCAGCAGGCGGCCAAGCTCATTTGATGAAAAACTCGCAGTCATAGGACGGTATCCGTGCCCGATTGTCGGCTACCCGATGGTTTCAAATTTCGCTGCCCGCGATTATGCTGACTTTGATTCAGGAGCGGCATCCATGAGAACGCTGACGCAACAGCTTACGCAATACGCGGCCTACCATCGTGACCGGCGCAATATCGCCACGCATTTCATCGGTATTCCGATGATTGTGCTGGCGCTGGCTGTGTTGTTGAGCCGGCCCGCTTTCAGCTTCGGCGCGCTGTCATTTGCGTCGCCGCTTACCTTCTCGCCCGCGTGGGTGTTGTTCGCCGCTGCCACCCTTTATTACCTCGTGCTCGACGTGCCGCTCGGTGTGATGATGGCCGTGGTATCGGTGTTATGCGTCGCGTGTGGACAGTGGCTCGCCGCGCAAACCACGCTCACCTGGCTCGCGTCGGGCATCGGACTCTTCGTGGTCGGCTGGGTGTTTCAGTTCATCGGCCATGTGGCATACGAACATCGCAAGCCGGCATTTGTCGACGACTTGATCGGTCTGCTCATCGGGCCGCTATTCGTACTCGCTGAAGCGTTGTTCGGTTTCGGCTGGCGGCCGGCACTGCGCAAAGCAATCGAGGCGCAGGTCGGCGCGACGCGGATCAATGCGGATCGCGCGGCAGCGCATCGCTGAAACGCGGCTCAGCGCGTCGCAAAGCGAACCAGCCGCACGCTATGCAATGCCGTCAGCGCAACCGCGATCCAGATAGGAATATAGGTGGCTAACTGCGCGGCGTTCAGCACCTCGCCGAGCAAGGTGATCGAGACCAGCACCAGCAACACCGGCTCGACGTAGCCGAGGATGCCGAACAAAGCGACCGGCAATAAACGGCTCGCCTTCAGATATGAAGCCAGCGCGATGGTGCTGAGCGCGCCGAGCCCGGGCAAAAGCAAACACCACATGTCGATACGGCCGCCGATCGTCGTCAACGAACCGCCGATGATGATGAACACGGCTGCCGCCGGCAGCAGCAGCGCCATTTCAACCGTGAACATGGCCAGCGAATCCTGGTTGATTTTGCGGCGCAGCACGAAATACGGCGGATAACCGAGCGCGACCAGCAAGGTCGGCCACGAAAACGCGCCCGTCATCCACAGTTCATGCGCAACGCCCAAAGCGGCACAGACAACAGCCAGCCACTGCAAAGCGTCAAGGCGCTCGTGATAGTAGAAACGCCCCACCAGCACCATCACCAAGGGCAACAGGAAATAACCGAGCGAAACTTCAAGCATGCGCCCATGCAGCGGCGCCCATAGAAACACCCACAACTGCGCGCCCAGCAAAACGGCGCTGACAAGCATCGCCACGCCGAGTTTCGGCTCCGTCACCATGCGGTAAAGAAGTTGCCGAAGAATGGGCAGGCGCTTGCGCAACACGATCAGCAACAGGGCGCCCGGAACGGTCCACACGATACGCCACGCGAAAATGTCGAGGCCGCTCAACGGCGCAAGCAGCTTGGCGTAAGCGGACAGTAATGCAAACATCGCTGACGCACCGATCGACAACGCGATACCGCGCTTTGGGTCATACTGGTTCATTGCGCGGCCTGTGGTGCAATCGCTTCGGCACGCGGTACAGGTGAACAGGCGTGTGCAGATGCAGGTGTGTGCGGCGCAGCATACGGCTGCGCGCCTCGAATCGTTGTCATTAGAAGTGAAGTCTCACAAACAGGCAGTGCGGATCAAGCGCTGCATTTTTATCTTCGATATGCGATGCAAGCGGGCATTCTAGACGGGTTCCCGGCCAACGCGCCCGCTCGCAACTTGCAGTAAAGAGCAATTTTCCCCGTGCGCATCACGCGCCGATGCACTAGAACATAACTTCACGCGCAACAGGCGAATTCGCGGTTGCAACGCCGGCAAGTTCCCGTGCAGTTGCTCAAGCGCGAATCTTGCTACGAAGTCTGGCGACACCGTTTGCAACGTCATCCGAGACATCCTGGATATCCGTCGCAACCGTCAATCGTCATTTGCAATCGTCATTTGCAAGCGTCATTTGCAAGCGTCATCTGCAGCATCAATGAGCCGGGCCGGCAAAGGCAGTCCACGCGGACCGGGCCAGCCCTTCTTTCCCACGGCATGCATCAACTGTGTTTTACGCGCATGCCGCCGCCCGGCCAGCAATCCCGCTCATCGAATGTGACTACTGGAGCCAGCATGACCCAGCCAGCCCTCTCGCACGACGCATCGCCCGACCTATTACGCGCCACCTTCGCCGCCGAGGTTCGCGCCGGACTCACGCACACGCCGCAGAAAGAGCTGCCGTCGAAGTATCTGTATGACGAAGTCGGCTCCGCGCTGTTCGAAGTGATCACTGTCCTGCCCGAATACGGCGTGACACGCGCTGAGGAACGGTTGCTCACGAAGCACGCGGCAGACATCGTCGCGCACTTGCCGCACGACGTCACCGTCGCCGAACTGGGCAGCGGCAGCGGCCGCAAAACGCGGCGCATTCTGGAAGCGCTGTGTAAAAAGCGCCCTACTTCTTACTTCCCGATTGAAATTTCGCGCAGCGCGTTGCAGTTGTGCAGGCGCGAACTCGGCGACATCGAGCGGATCTCGATCGTCGGTTATGAACGCGATTACCTCGCCGGACTGGCCGAAGTGAGCAAGAACCGCGCGGTGGACGAACGGTTACTCGTCCTGTTTCTTGGCAGTACGATCGGTAACTTCGGCAGACTCGCGGCGACGCGTTTTCTGCGCGATATCCGCACCATGCTCGCACCTGGTGACGCGCTGCTGCTCGGCACGGATCTGATCAAGCCAACGCCGGTGCTGGTGGCCGCTTACGACGATTCGATCGGCGTGACCGCATCGTTCAATCTGAATCTGCTGGCGCGCATCAATCGAGAACTCGACGGCGATTTTCCGCTCGATGCGTTCGAGCACGTCGCGCGCTTCAATCCGGACGCCCGCAGCATCGAGATGCACCTGCGTGCGAAACGCGATGTCACCGCGCACGTGGGCGCGGCGCAATTGACGGTCTCGCTCAAAGCAGACGAAACGATCTGGACCGAGAGCAGCCACAAATATCGTGCCGACGAAATGCCCGCGATCGCCGACGATGCCGGCTTCGTGTGCAGCCATCAGTGGATCGAAGATGGATGGGGCTTTGCGGAGAGCTTGCTGGTGGCGCGTTGAGCACGCCCGGTTGCTGACCGGAGCGGCCAGGCAAACGTGAAAAGGCGGCGCGCCATGGGCATGATGGCGCGCCGCCTTTTCTTTTGCGTGAAGCCTATTGTGTGAAGCCGCTCAGTGCTGCTCGAAACGCTCGAAACGCTTTTCAGTCCGACGCTCTTCGCCGGTCACTTCGGTCACGCGCGCCGCCGGCGGCCCGTGACGCAGCCACGACAGCATCCGGTCGACCTGGTTGGCCGAGCCCTGCAACATGGCTTCGACGGAACCGTCGTCGAGATTCGCCACCCATCCCTTGATACCGAGCGCGTGGGCCTGCCGCACGGTGGCGTGGCGAAAGCCCACGCCCTGCACGGTGCCGCGCACCCGCACGTAATATGTTTCGATCCGCTGATCCAGATCCGGGGCCATGCCGTCCTCTCATTACATTCTTTCAAGCCGGCATTCTAGTCGCGTCGCGACGAGAATGCTCGGCGAGGTCTCAGTTCGCCTGCGCGCTTAGGCCGCCCGGCGCGACACGCGCCACGCGCGACACGTACAATCCGTCGACTGTCACGCAGGGAAT
The DNA here is from genome assembly GCF_905220705.1 of Paraburkholderia domus. Taxonomy (GTDB): domain Bacteria; phylum Pseudomonadota; class Gammaproteobacteria; order Burkholderiales; family Burkholderiaceae; genus Paraburkholderia; species Paraburkholderia domus. The sequence goes on along the minus strand of NZ_CAJNAT010000039.1, from coordinate 46,131 downwards.
GAAAGAGAATGACCGAACAGAATCGCGATCTCGTGCTCGTCACCGGCGCATCCGGCTTCGTCGGCTCGTCGGTGGCGCGCATCGCGCAGCAGAAAGGTTTCAAGGTGCGCGTGCTGGTGCGCGCCACCAGTCCGCGCAAAAACGTCGAGGCGCTGGATGCGGAAATCGTCGTCGGCGATATGCGCGACGAAACGTCGATGCGTAACGCGCTGCGCGGCGTGCGCTACCTGCTGCACGTGGCGGCGGACTATCGTCTGTGGGCGCCGGACCCGGGTGAAATCGAGCGCTCGAATCTCGAAGGCACCGAAGCGACCATGCGGGCGGCGTTGAAGGAAGGCGTCGAACGCATCGTCTACACGAGCAGCGTGGCCACACTCAAGGTCACCAACTCCGGCCAGTCCGCAGACGAGACCTCGCCGCTCAAAGCCGACCAGGCAATCGGCGTGTACAAGCGCAGCAAGGTGCTGGCCGAACGCGCGGTGGAGCGCATGATCGCCGAAGACGGCCTGCCCGCCGTGATCGTCAACCCGTCCACGCCGATCGGTCCGCGCGACGTCAAACCGACGCCAACCGGCCGCATCATCGTCGAAGCCGCGCTCGGCAAGATTCCCGCGTTCGTCGAGACGGGGCTGAACCTCGTGCACGTGGATGACGTGGCCGCCGGCCATTTTCTCGCGCTCGAACGCGGCAAGATCGGCGAGCGCTATATTCTCGGCGGCGAAAATCTGCCGCTGCAACAAATGCTCGCGGATATCGCCGCGCTGACCGGCCGCAAGGCGCCGACGCTGAGTTTGCCGCGCTGGCCGCTCTACCCGCTCGCGGTGGGCGCCGAAGCGGTCGCCAAGATCACGAAGCGCGAACCGTTCCTCACCGTCGACGGTCTGAAGATGTCGAAGAACAAGATGTACTTCACGTCGGCGAAGGCAGAACGCGAGCTCGGCTATCGCGCGCGGCCCTATCGCGAGGGCCTGAGCGATGCGCTCGAATGGTTCCGGCAGGCCGGGTATCTGAAGCCCTGATACGGGCGGGATAAGTGGCGCCGCCCCGCCTAGGTTGAATCACCCAAGTCGCGTAGGCTACGCCGAGCCCGCGCGCGTAAGCAGCATCACCCAGATCACGCCGGCGGCACCGGGTGTTCCGGCATCGCCTGCACGCACTTTGTTACAACGTCACTTTGTTTGCGAAAGGTAAAAGCCTACGCGCAGCAGGTAAAATCGTAGGTCTTACCAGAGAAACCTCGCATGAATCTTCACGAACAGCTCGGCGCGCTGGAAATGGGCGTCGATCAGCTCATCCAGGCTGTCGTGGCCCCGCAGGCCGAAAACATCCCCGAGACAATCGCAGAAACCGCTGCGCAGAAAGCGCCGGTGGCGAATCACGTCCCGACCGAATCGAACGCGGAAGACGTTGCGCCGGAAGCGGCGGCGGTCGCGGTAGAAGCAGCGGAGCCGGCATCGGCACCCGCGCCTGGCGAAGAGCCGGCCGCCCAGTTGCAGCCCACGCTCGAAATCGACCGCCCCGCGCAGAACGAAATCACGATGACGATCGGCGGCCAGACGGTCGCGCTGCGTGCTGAGCAAATCGGGCAACTGATCGAGGAATTGTCGAACGCGCGCGCCTCGATGACGCCGGAACCGCCGCCGGGCATCCCGCCGGGTTGGCGCTTCGTATCGACGAAGAATCCCGTCATGGCCGTCCAGAAACAGTCGAACGGCGACCGTCTGCTGGTGATGCGCCACACCGGCCACGGCTGGGTGCCGTTCACGTTCTCGCCCGACATGGTGATCCAGATGTACATGATGCTCACCAAGGGCTGATGCCCAAGTCGATGCAAAAAAAAGCGGCGCCCGAGAGCGCCGCTTTTTTCATCTGATGAATCTCCGGGCGGCCGCGTCTCAGCGCTCCTGCACCGGCGCCTGCACCCGCGCCTTCCATTGACCACCCTTGCCGCGCCAGTAGCGCACCGCCGACGCAACCGTCGCGCCGACATAGAACAGCGCGACCAGCGGCAGAAACGGCGCCCACAGCGGCGAGCGGCGGTAATAGCTGAGCATCGGCGCATACGCGCAGCACATGAGCGCCCAGGCAAGCCACGCGGGCCAGCCCAGGGGACCGAGCACCAGCGCAGCCACCGGCGGCACCAGGTAGATGATCGTCATGCCCAACAGCGTGCCCGCCAGCAGAAACGGCGAGTAACGCAACTGCGTAAAGGCCGTGCGCGCGATCATGTTCCAGATCTCACGCCAGCTATCGTAAGGACGCAGCGACACGCTGCGCGCCGCCACATCCAGACGAATCGGATGACGCCCCGTGCCGCGATGCTTGATCCGCGCGGCGAGGCTGCAATCGTCGATCAGCTCGGCGCGAATCGACTCGATGCCACCCGCTTCTTCGAGCGCGCTGCGCCGGACCAGCATGCAGCCGCCCGCCGCCGCGGCCGTGCGGTTGCGCGGGTTGTTGACCCACGAGAACGGATACAGCTTGGCGAAGAAGAAGACGAAGGCCGGAATCAGCGCCTTTTCCCAGAACGAATCGCAGCGCAGACGGACCATCAGCGAGACGAGGTCGCGCTTTTCCGCATCCGCACGGGCGACGAGTTGCACGACGGCGTCGGCGGGATGGCCGATGTCGGCATCGGTCAGCAGCAGGAAATCGGCCGGCAGGCCAAGCGTGCGCACCGCCTCGATACCTTGCGACTGCGCCCACACCTTGCCGGACCAGCCCGGCGGCAGCGGCTTCGCGCTCAGCACCGTCAGGCGATCCGGGCATTGCAGTTGCAACGCGGCGGCGCGGGCGGCGTCGGCGGTGCCGTCGGTGCTGTGGTCGTCGACGACGATGACGTGGAATTCGCCCGGATAGTCCTGCTCGAGCAAGGTGGTCACCGCTTGAGCGATCACATCGACTTCATTGCGTGCCGGCACCACGGCGGCGACTGCCGGCCATGTTTCGCGCGCTTCGAGGGTGAGCGGCGTGGCGGGACGCGCCCGCCAGAAACCGCCGCGCGCGAACAGCAACACGCACCAGATCAGCAGGGACAGACACGACAGGAGAAACAGAACCACCGCCATTAAGCATTACCCTCAAGTGAACCCGCTTGCACGCCGACGCGCCGCGACAGGCGCATCACCACAGTGCGTACCGCGACGACGCACCAGTCAAAAGTGTTGAGCACCGGCCGCTCGCGAAACACGTCGTAGCCGGCCTTTTCGATCCGCTCGAGGATGCGCAGGCCGCCGTGGATGGCGCCGCACAGCTCGACGCCCAAGCGCCCCGGGATACGCAATGCGAGCGGCGCGCCGCGCACCAGCGTGGCCCGGACGAACGAAATTTCGTAGGCCATCAGCTTCGTCCAGGCATCGTCGACTATGCCTCTCGCGATCTGCGCCTCGGTCACATTGAACCGCCGCAGGTCCGCGAGAGGCAGATACAGGCGGTCTTTTTTCCAGTCGGCGGCGACGTCCTGCCAGAAGCTGATCAGTTGCGAGGCCGTGCAGATTGCGTCGGCATCGGCGAGATTCTCCGGCGTGGCAGCCCCTACCAGATGCAGCATCAGATGCCCGATCGGGCTTGCAGAGTGGCGGCAATAGTCGAGCAGCGCGGCCCGGTCCGCGTAACGGCTGGTGTCGATGTCCTGACCGCATGCATGGAGCAGATCGTAGAACGGCGCGAGCGGCAGTTTATACTGGGCGACCACGCTGGCGAGCTTGCCGAACAGGAGCGGGTGCACCGGCGCCGCGCGCCGCTCCGCTACCGCGTCGAGGCCGGCGCGGAAGTCGGCGAGCCGGGCATGCCGTTCGGCCGGGCTCCAGTCGCCTTCATCGGCGATGTCGGCGGCGGTGCGGACAACCTGATAGATAATGCCGATAGGCGCGCGCAGCGCCTTTGGCAGCAGCACGCTCGCGACCGGAAAATTTTCGTATTGATCGACGTCCATCCAGCGAGCCTCGAAACCTTTCTGTAATGCGGCCGCAAACGTGCGCCGCAGGACCACGTAGTTTAAGGGTTCCGCCAAACCGGTGCAGTGTGCAATTGTTGCCGCACGCGCCACGGATGCGGCGCCGGACACCGAATACGTGCTGCAGCGGCAGCCCAACACCTTGGCGGGTGCACCAAAGCAAAGCCCGCCTGATAGCGTTAGAATGCGCGTTTGGTTTTGCTGTACCGGCTCGGCGCCGGGGCTCAAGACGTCAACTAAATAGATGGTCGCGGCGATAAAGTCATAATTACCGACTTCTTCGAAACCCGCGTCAGTCGGAGTTCGCCAATTTATGCGAGTCATCCTTGCTCAGCCCCGCGGCTTTTGTGCGGGTGTTGTTCGCGCAATCGAAATCGTCGATCGCGCGTTACAGCAACACGGCGCGCCCGTGTATGTTCGCCACGAGATTGTTCACAATCGCCACGTGGTGGACAACCTGCGCCAGAAAGGCGCGCGCTTTGTCGAAGAGCTCGACGAGGTGCCGCAAGGCGCCGTGGCGATTTTCAGCGCGCATGGTGTCGCGCAGACCGTCGAGCGTGACGCGGAACAACGTGGCCTCGACGTACTTGACGCGACCTGCCCGCTCGTCACCAAAGTTCACGTGCAAGGGCGCCAGTATGTGGCTGCGGGCCGTACCCTGATCCTGATCGGCCATGCAGGCCATCCGGAAGTGGAAGGCACGATCGGCCAGATTCCGGGCAAGGTGCTGCTGGTGCAGAGCGAAGCCGAAGTCGCGCATCTGGACCTGCCGCTCGATACGCCGCTCGCGTACGTCACGCAGACCACGCTGTCGGTCGACGACACGCGGGGCATTATCGACGCCTTGCTGCGCCGTTTCACCGACATCGTCGGTCCTGACACGCGCGACATCTGCTACGCGACGCAAAACCGCCAGGCGGCGGTGCGCGAACTGAGCAAAGAGGTCGAGGTGCTGCTCGTGGTCGGCGCAACCAACAGTTCGAACTCGAACCGGCTGCGCGAAATAGGCAGCGAAACCGGCGTGGCGAGCTATCTCGTCGCCGACGGTTCGGAAGTGAAGCCGGAGTGGTTTGCGAACGTGCAGACTGTCGGCATCACGGCCGGTGCTTCGGCACCGGAAGAGATGGTGAAGAACGTAATCGATGCGCTGCGCGCATTGGGGCCTGTCAGTGTCACGACGATGGCGGGCCGTGAAGAGAAAGTCGAATTCAAGTTGCCATCGAAATTGATGCAACCACTCGCTGCACGCGAAGTTTAAGGAGGACGTCTTGTCTATTCCGCTGCTACAGAAAGTCCGGGTCGGCGCTTACATCATGCGTCAGCATTTCTCTGGTAACAAACGCTACCCGCTCGCATTGATGCTGGAGCCGCTGTTCCGCTGCAATCTCGCCTGCAATGGCTGCGGCAAGATCGATTATCCGGATCCCATCCTGAATCAGCGTCTGTCGCTCGAAGAATGCCTCGGCGCAGTCGACGAATGCGGCGCACCGGTCGTTTCGATTGCAGGCGGCGAGCCGCTTTTGCACAAGGAAATGCCGCAGATCGTGAAGGGCATCATCGCACGCAAGAAGTTCGTGTATCTGTGCACGAATGCGTTGCTGATGGAAAAGAAGATGGACGACTACGAGCCGAATCCGTACTTCGTCTGGTCGGTTCACCTGGACGGCGACCAGCAGGCGCACGATCACTCGGTGTCGCAGGAAGGCGTGTACGACAAGGCTGTCGCCGCGATCAAGGAAGCGAAGCGCCGCGGTTTCCGCGTGAACATCAACTGCACGTTGTTCAACGACGCCGTGCCGGAACGCGTCGCTGCATTCTTCGACACGCTGGGCCCGATGGGCGTGGACGGCATCACCGTCTCGCCGGGCTACGCGTACGAACGCGCGCCGGATCAGCAGCACTTCCTGAACCGCGACAAGACCAAACATCTGTTCCGCGAGATTTTCAAGCGCGGCAACAACGGCAAGAACTGGTCGTTCAGCCAGTCGGGCATGTTCCTCGACTTCCTGGCCGGCAATCAGACGTACGAGTGCACGCCTTGGGGCAACCCGGCGCGGACGGTGTTCGGCTGGCAGAAGCCGTGCTACCTGGTCGGCGAAGGCTACGTGAAGACCTTCAAGGAATTGATGGAAACCACGGAGTGGGAAAAGTACGGTACGGGCAACTACGAGAAGTGCGCGGATTGCATGGTGCACTGCGGCTTTGAAGCGACTGCCGTGATGGATACGGTGGCGCATCCGTTGAAGGCGTTGAAGGTTAGCCTGCGCGGCCCGAAGACTTCCGGTGCTTTCACCAAGGATATTGCTTTGGATAAGCAGCGTCCGGCTGAGTACGTGTTCTCGCGCCACGTCGAGATCAAGCTCGAAGAAATTGGGCGTGCTGGTACGGGCAAGAAGGTGCAGACGGCGGCTTCCGCTTCCGCACACTAAGCTGTGCCAGGGGCGGTTTTGTCCGCCCTGTGATGTGGATGTGTAAAAAAAAGCGCGGTGGCCATCAGGCCACCGCGCTTTTTCGTTTTTGCGTAACTTCAGCCTGCGCTTCGTGCGTTGTGCGCGGTCAGGAACTTGATCAAACCATCAACGCCGCCTTTGGCTAGCTGGTCAGCAAACTGCGTCTGGTACACCTGAATCAGCCAGGCGCCCATCATGTTGATGTCGTAAATCTTCCAGCCGTTGGCGCCCTTGGTCATCCGGTAATCGATGGCATCGTCGCCGCCATTGCTGATCACGTGCGACTGCACGACCGTGTCCTTGTCGCCGGCTGACGCGCTGGCCGGTAGGAATTTGAATTTCACATCCTGATCGCGCAACTGCGACAGCGAGGCTGCGTACGTGCGCACCAGCAGCAACGTAAACTGTTCATAGAGTTGCTTCTGCTGCTCGGGGGTCGCCGTACTCCATGCCTTACCTACCGCGATCCGCGTGGTCCGCTGAAAATCGGTCGCCGGGACAAATCGCGTTTGGACCAGCTCCGTAATCTTCGCCATATCGCCGCCGCGTGCCTGCGGATCAGCCTTCATCGCGGCAACCGTGCCTTCGACGGCACTCTTCACCACCGCATCCGGCGCGCTTTGCGCATAGACCGCAGTGGACACCACGGCCGCGGCCAGAAAAGCAGACAGATAACGTTTCATACGCTCGCCAAACCCCAAAAAAGTAAGCGCCGGCAGGCTAACGAGCCCGCAGCGAAAGCAGGATAGACCAGTATACCGATATTGCGTTCCCACCCCTTCACCACCGCCCGGGAGCCGTCCTTGCTAGCGAAGTGGAGTCGAACCGCTCCGGCTCTGTATACTTGTGCACTTTCGTTAAAAACGCCACCCGCGATAAGGCCCTCTCCGCCTACATGTTGAAGTCATCTATTGTCCGTCTCGTTGCCTATTCGGTGCGTCATCCGTTTCGGATCATCGCCGTGTCGCTCGTGCTCGCCGTTTTGAGCGGCATCTATGTAGCCCATAACTTCAAGATCAACACGGATATCAGCCGTCTGGTCGAGACCGACAAGCAATGGTCGTCGCTCGAACATGCCATGGACACGGCCTTCCCGCATCGCGGTGACACCGTGCTGGTGGTGGTCGAAGCCCGTGCCCCGGAATTCGCCGACGCGGCCGCCAATGCCCTGACGGCCGCGCTCAAAGCCGATCCGAAGGAGTTCATTGCCGTCTCGCAGCCCGCCGGCGGGCCGTTCTTCGAACACAATGGTCTGTTGTTCCCGTCAACCGATGAGGTCCTGTCGACCACCTCGCAGCTCGTCCAGTCCCGTCCGCTCGTCAATGCACTCGCGCACGATCCGAGCCTGACTGGCCTCGCCGGCACGCTCACCACGAGCCTGTTGCTGCCATTGCAGCTCGGTCAGGTGAAGCTGGCCGACATGAGCCATCTGTTGTCGCAAAGCGCGACCACGTTCGACCGCGTGCTGGCCGGCCAGCCGGCGGCGTTCTCGTGGCGTGCCCTGGTCGACAAGGGCGCCGCCACGGATCCGGCGCGCGCCTTTGTCACGGTGCAGCCGGTCGTGAACTACGACGCGCTGGAGCCCGGTGCGACCGCGTCCAAAGCGATCCGCGACACCGCCGCTTCGCTGCACCTCGATACGCGCTATGGCGCCACGGTCCGCCTGACGGGTCAACAGCCCCTCGCGGACGAAGAATTCGCGTCGGTCCAGGACGGTGCAGTGCTCAACGGCATCGGCACCTTCATCGTCGTGCTGGTCATTCTGTGGCTGGCGCTGCGCTCGGGCCGCATGATCGTCGCCGTGTTCATCACGCTGTTCGTCGGACTCGCGATCACTGCGGCACTCGGCTTGATGATGGTCGGCGCGCTCAACATGATTTCGGTCGCCTTCATGGTGCTGTTCGTCGGGCTCGGGGTCGATTTCGGCGTGCAGTTCGGCGTCAAATATCGTGAGGAGCGCAATCGCGACGAGCGTATTTCCGCGGCCCTCATGCATACGGCGCACAGCATCGGCGTGCCGCTGACCCTCGCGGCCGTGGCGGTCGCGCTGAGCTTCTTCTCCTTCCTGCCAACGGCTTACCGCGGCGTGTCGGAATTGGGTGAGATCGCCGGCGTCGGCATGTTCGTCGCGTACTTCACCAACATGTCGCTGCTGCCGGCGCTGCTGAAAGTCTTCAGACCGCGGAGCGAACCCACTTCGCCGGGCTTCAAGCAGCTCGCCCCTGTCGACGATTTCCTCGATCGCAACCGCAAGCCGGTCCTGATCGGCACGCTCATCGTCGTGCTCGGCGCCACCCCATTGCTCACGCATTTGCGCTTCGACTTCAACCCGCTGCATCTGAAGGACCCGCACACGGAATCGATGGCGACGCTGTTGTCGTTGAAGGATTCGCCGGAAGCGGCGGTCAACAACGTGAATGTGCTGGCGCCCACGCTCGCCGATGCGGACAAGACGGCCGCGCGTCTGCGCGCGCTGCCGGAGGTGGGCCGCGTGACCACGCTGGACACCTTCGTTCCGACCGAGCAGCAGCAAAAGCTGATGCTGATTGCGAGCGCCGCGCAGCAACTCTTGCCCGCGTTGCAGCAACAGCCCTCGCCTCAAGCCACGGACACGGTACGCGTTGCCGCGTTGAAGCGCGCATCGAACCAGCTCTCGCTCGCCGCCGACGACCACCCGGGACCAGGCGCCGCCGAAGCCCAGCATCTGTCCGCGACGCTGCAAAAACTGGCCGCCGCCGACGCTGCCACACGCGACCGCGCCGAAACCGCGATGTCCGAGCCGCTGCGTATTGCGCTGAAGCAACTGGCGGATTTGCTGCAGCCGACCGAGATTACTCGCGACAACCTGCCCAAGGAGATATACACGAACTGGGTTTCCAAGGACGGCCGCGCGCTCGTGGACATCGCACCGAGGATAAAAGCCGGTGCTGATCCGAACGACGACGCGACGCTCGCCCGCTTTGTCCACGCGGTGAAGAAGGCCGAACCGGACGCGATCGGCGGCCCGATTTCGATCCTCAATTCCGCCGACACGATCATCAAGGCGTTCCTGCAGGCTGCCGGCTACGCGTTGCTGTCGATTGCCATCCTGCTGTGGATCGCGTTGCGGCGGCTCAGCGATATGCTGCGCACCCTGGTTCCGCTGCTGGTGTCCGCCCTCGTGACGCTGGAGTTATGCGTGGTGTTTGGTATGCCACTGAACTTTGCGAACATCATTGCGTTGCCCCTAATGCTGGGGGTCGGCGTAGCATTCAAGATCTACTTTGTCATGGCCTGGCGCCATGGCCAGACCAGCCTTTTGCAGTCGAGCCTTACGCATGCCGTGTTGTTCAGCGCGGCGACCACGGCGACGGCGTTCGGCAGCCTCTGGCTGTCGCACCACCCGGGGACGTCGAGCATGGGACGCTTGCTGGCGCTCTCGTTGTTTTGCACCCTGATCGGCGCGGTGGTGTTCCAACCCGTGCTGATGGGCAAGCCGCGGCCACGTCGCGCGAAGCACAAAGGAATATAAGTATGAAGATGCGAACCACCGTGCTAGCGCTGGCGGCTACCAGTCTGATCGCTGGCTGCGCCACCGGCCCCGACCGCAAACCGGGCGACCCGTTCGAGCCGGCAAACCGCGCGATCTTCAGTTTCAATGACGGCGTGGACCGCTTCATCGCCGTTCCGGTCGCCAAGGGTTACCAGAAGGTGACGCCGCAGCCGTTGCGAACGGCGGTGAGCAACTTCTTCTCGAATCTGGGCGACCTGACCAACGCCGCCAACAATCTGTTGCAACTGAAGATCACCGACGCGACCGAAGATCTCGTGCGCTTCGCGTTCAACTCGACCTTTGGACTCGGCGGCCTGCTCGACTGGGCGACGCCGGCCGGCCTGCCGAAGCACAACCAGGATTTTGGCTTGACGCTGGGCCACTGGGGCGTCCCGTCGGGCCCGTACCTTGTTTTGCCGCTGTTTGGTCCGAGCACGGTACGTGACAGCATGGGATTGATCGTGGACGTGAAGTTCAACCCGTTGAACTACATCGAGCCGGCGGTGCGCAATCCCCTGTACGTGTTGCAGTTCGTGAGCGTACGTTCCGACCTGCTTGGCGCATCCGACCTACTGCAGCAGGCAGCGCTCGACAAGTATTCCTTCGTTCGCGACGCCTATACCCAGCAACGTAAAGCGCGCCTGCGCGGCACGGGCGAAAACGCCGTGCCGCTCCCGAACTACGAGGACCAGGACGACTCCGGCGCGGCCGCGCCCGCCAAGGGTGCTTCAGGCGCAGCGGCAGGTTTGCCGAACTACGCCGACCCGGGCGACGCACCCGAAGCCCCGAACGCGGCATCAGGAAGCGCCACAGGCGCCCCGGCGGTGATGCCGAAGGGCGACACAGTGAGCGCCCCAGCAACTGCACCTGCGGCCGCATCGGGCGCAATGGCACCGGCACAGGTACCGCAAACTGCGCCGACGGGCAAGAACCCGCAGGAAGCCGTCCCGGCGACGCAATAAGGGATTTGAGTCAGGAGCCTCGACGCGCGCACAGCGCGCCGGGGCGCGCCGAAGCGCAGCAAACGGAAACGGTGGCGATCAATACGAATAGCGCGTCTGAGCGAAGGAGGCGGTTTGATGAAGAGCGCTTCGGCGCGCGGAGCGCCGCCGGAAGAATGACAGCCTTGTCACCAGGGCGGAATGTGCGAGAACACAGATTCCAGATGCACCACTACCGCAACTGCGCGGGGGACCCGCTTAAGAGTTAGCGGTTTGAGCTGCTTTCTTTTGCCTACTTTTCTTTGCAGCAGGCAAAGAAAAGTAGGTGCCGCCCCGCACAGGGGCAACGCTAATAAACCACTAAGAAAACAAGGAAAGGCCAACACCGTCAGGGCACACCTTCAGGCAGTAGCCATCCGCAAAACCCCAGCCTCCCCCATCGCACGCCTCGCCTGCACCAGCGAAACCCGCGCCGCCCGCGCATCGACGGCAACCTGAATCAACGCCCCGAGCTGAGAGGGCTGCCGCAGCAGCTCCCGCAAGATCGGCCCCAAAGCCGTGGTGCCATCATCCCGCAAGCCGGCGGTAGCAGCGGAAGGCAACGTCCGCCAGGCCGGATCGACAATCGCACGACAAACCGCAAACGGCACACCATGCGCGGCCGCCATCGCACCGGCAATATGCGATTCCATGTCGACGGCCAAAGCGCCCGTCGAGCGATGCAACACCCGCTTGTCGTCAGCAGAGACTAAAGGCGCAGTCACGGCAGCCGTCAGACCACGCCGCAAACGCGCCGCCAGCGGCCCTATCGATAGCCCGGCTGCGAGCCTGTCAGCCCATAACCGATCAGTCTCGAGCCGCCCAAACGGCCCCACGACAGCCTCCCCGACAATCAGCGTGCCCGGCTCCAGGTCGGGCGCCAACCCACCCGCCGTCCCGAAACTGACGATCCCGGAACAACCGCGCGCGACCGCTGCGCTCAACGCCCGCTCCAGCAGATCGGCGCGTGCCGCATAGACCACCTCGACACCCTCGCCGCGCGCGATGCGCGCTTCGAACGCCATACCCGTCACCACGATCACCGGCAAGGTACTGCGGGCGGCATCGGCTGACGGCGTTGTCGAAAGCGCCATCCGTTACATCCCGACCGCGACGCGCGTCAGCCCGTTGCGTTTCAGATGACGGAAGCGCGCCAACGCCCACAACGGGAAGAACTTGCGATAGCCGTGGTAACGCAGATAGAACACACGCGGGAAACCGGTTGCCGTGAAGCGCGTTTCGTCCCACAGGCCGTGCTCGCGCTGTTCGCGCTGCAAATACTCGACGCCACGCGCAACCGCCTCGTGATTCACCTCGCCTGCCGCCATCAGGCCCATCAACGCCCATGCGGTTTGCGAAGCCGTGCTCGGCGCGCGCTCGTAACCACGATAGTCGAGCTTGTAGCTCTCACCACCCTCACCCCAGCCGCCGTCTTCGTTCTGGATCGACAGGAGCCACTGCGCGCCGCGCTTCATGCGCGGGTCGTCGTGCGGCAGGCCTGCGGCGTTCAGCGAACACAGCGCGGTCCACGTGCCGTAGATGTAGTTCAGGCCCCAGCGGCCGTACCAGCTGCCGTCCGATTCCTGTTCCTTCAGCATGTAATCGAACGCGCGTTGCGCCGGTTCGCTGCCCTGCGGAAATTCGCCGAGTTGCGCGAGCATCGACAGACAGCGGCCCGACACGTCTGCGGTCGGCGGATCGAGCAATGCGCCGTGATCGGAGAACGGAATGTTGTTCAGGTAATACTGGGTGTTTTCGGGTTCGAACGCGCCCCAGCCGCCATCGCTGCTCTGCATGCCGACCACCCACTCGCGCGCGCGCGCAATGGCTTCGCGATCGACATCCGATTGCGTCACCGCCGCCGAGCGTTGCATCGCCATCGCCACCACGGCCGTATCGTCGACGTCCGGATAGTGCGCGTTGTTGTACTGGAACGCCCAGCCGCCAGGACGCACGTTCGGACGGCGCGAAATCCAGTCGCCGCGCACGTCGAGAATCTGCAGCGGACGCAGCCATGCGAGCCCGCGTTCAGCCGCTTGCTCGGCATGCGCTTCGCCGGTTTCAAGCAGCGCGTGCGCCGCAAGCGAGGTATCCCACACCGGCGAGAGGCATGGCTGGCAATATGCTTCGTCATCCTTGATGACGAGCAGCTTTTCGATCGACTGACGAGCGATTGCGCGGTTCGGATGATCGGCCGGATAGCCGAGCACGTCGTACATCATCACCGAGTTGGCCATCGCCGGGAAAATCGCACCGAGGCCGTCTTCGCCATTCAGCCGCTCGTCAACGAAACGCAGCGCCTCGCGCACCGAACGCTCGCGCGTCACCTTCGGGAACAGGCCGTCGATCATGCGCAGCATCACGTCTACGCCGCGGAAAAAACGGAACCAGCCGAGATGCTGATGCGGCGCCCGCTCGCGCATGCCGGTGTTGACCGGCGCGCCGCGGAACAGTTCGTCGATACGCACACGGCGCGGATTGCGCGCCACCGGCCGCTTCGCGTTCAGCACCAGCAATGGCACGATCACCGTGCGCGCCCAGTACGACACTTTCGATAGATGGAACGGGAACCACACCGGCAACAGCATGATTTCCACCGGCATCATCGGCACGGCGCGCCACGACACCACGCCGAACAGCGCCAGCAGAATCCGCGTAAACACATTCACCGTTTCCGCGCCGCCATTCGCCAGAATCGCCTCGCGCGCGCGGACCATGTGCTCGGCATCCGGCGAGTCGCCGATTATCTTCAGTGCGAAGTACGCCTTCACGCTGGCGCTGATGTCGAGCGCGCCGTCAGTGAAAAGCGGCCAGCCGCCGTCCGCCAGCTGGATGCGGCGCAGATAGCGGCCGATCTTCTGCTCTAGTTCCACGTTCGGCGTTTCGCCGAGATAGTGGACGAGGAGCACATATTCGGCGGGAATCGTCGCGTCGGCTTCGAGTTCGTAGACCCAGTGGCCGTCCGGCTTCTGCGCGGCGAGGATCGCATCGGTCGCCCGCGTAATCGCGGCGTCGAGCGGCGTGGCGGACGCTTGCGGCGCGGCGACCGGCGCAGCGCTCGACACAGTCGGCGCCGCATCGGCGAATTCAGGCAGGACGGCGTCCAGCGGCTGGGCTTGAGATAAGTCGTTCATCGGCGTTCCATCGGTTGATTCAGCAACGTGTCCGCGGCCTTCTGGCCGGAGCGGATCGCGCCTTCAATCGTCGCGGGCAGGCCAGTGGCCGTCCAGTCGCCCGCGAGCATCAAATTGTTCCAGCGAGTGCGCGTGCCGGGGCGCAGCGTTTCCTGGTCCGGCAACGCGGCAAACGTCGCGCGTTTTTCCATCACGACCTGCCAGGCCGGCATCGGCTCGGCTGGCAAATTGGCGGCCTGAGCCACTTCGGCCCAGATGGTTTTCGCGAGCGCTTCATGCGGTGTGTCGAGCAGGCGATCCGCGGCGTTGATCGTGACCGACACGCGGCCCTCGAAGGCGAACAGCCAATCGGCCGTCGCATTGAGCAGCCCGGTGATCGGTGCCATCCCGAACGGCGGCTCGACCGCGAAATGCACGTTGACGGTCACGGCGAAGCGATTCGGCGAGCGCAAACCGGGCACGAGCGTCTGTGCGATTTCCGGCGGCACCGCGAGAACCACCGCCTGATTTGCTTCGATCGCGATGCGCTCGTCGGCGAAATTCAGTGCCGAAACGCTGCCGGGGGCGGCAAACTCCATGTCCTTCAGTCGCGCGCCGAGCCGGATGCCCGCGCCGCCGTGCTGCAACAACCGCAGCGCCGGGTCGACAAAGGCGCTGCCCAGACCGTTGCGCGCCACCAGAGGCCGGCATGCCAGACCACCGGCGAGGAGCGTCTCCCTGACCATCGCGCCCGTGAGCTCCGCCGACGCTTCACGCGGCTCGACATTGAGCATCGCGAGAAACAGCGGCCGCAGCAGGCGGTCCCACAGCGGGCCATTGCAGCGCATGGTCTGCGCCACGCTGCGCCCGGGCTTGGCGAACAGCAGCGGCGCAAGCGCCAGATAGTCGCTCGGCCCGGTATTCGGCACGCGCGCGTTCGAGTCGAAGATCCACCAGGGCAGACGGCCCGGCGACAGGCGCACGGTCCAGCGCGCCCGCGTCGCCAGATCTACGAACGGATACTCGGGCTGGGCCGGGCCGACCAGTTCGTCGGCGGCGCCGATCGCGCGCAAATAGTTGAGCGTGGCGAAATTGCCGGACAGCACCATGTGATTGCCGCTGTCGATGGTGGCGCCCAGCTTGGGGTCGTAATACGAGCGGCAACGGCCACCTGCCAGGGGGCCCGCTTCATGCAACACGACTTGTGCGCCGCGGCGCTGCAATTGCACCGCCGCAGCCAGGCCGGCGAGGCCGGCACCGATCACATGGACGAGCTTTGGCATCAGCTCAGAAGAGCGCGTAACGCGCGACGATCCACAGCAGGCGCAGTTTCGGCTTGCTGACCTTCGTCCGCGGAATGTCGAAGCCGCGCTCGAGCGTGCGATCGAGCAGCACGCGATAGACGCCCGACATGATGCGCGGCGCACGCACATGGTTGCGCGGCTCGCGGTCCATGATCGCGTCGGAGGCAGCGAAATGCTCCTTGGCACGCTCGGCAAGCGTCGCGCAGACGCGCGGCAGCGACGGATCGTCGGCGATCTGCGTCGGGCTCGTCACCGCGATGCCTTCGCGCGCCAGCAATTCGTGCGGCAGGTAGCAGCGGTTGATACCGGCGTCTTCGTCGATATCGCGCAGAATGTTGGTCAGTTGCAGCGCGCGGCCCAGATGGTGCGCGAGCAAACGCCCCGGCTCTTCCTGCATCCCGAATATCCTCACCGATAGGCGGCCCGCCGCGCTGGCGACACGATCGCAGTACAGGTCGAGCGTGACCTCGTCGGGCGCGCAGATGTCGGCGGCGGCGTCCATCGCCATGCCGTCGATCATCGCGTGAAAATCTTCGCGTTGCAGGTGAAACGTATGAATGTGCCGCGTCAGCGCGCGCAAGGAAGCACGCGGTGCGCCGGCGTAGCACGCATCGATGTCGGCGCGCCAGCACTCGAGCGCGGCGGCGCGTTCGGCGCGCGGCATGTCGCTGTCGGCAATGTCGTCGACAGCGCGGCAGAAAGCGTAGACCTGATACATCGCGTCGCGCTGCGCAGCCGGCAGGATGCGCATCGCGAGATAAAACGAGCTGCCGGACGTAGCGGCAGCGGCGTCGATTTCTGGTTCGTCCACGACAAGATTGGAAACAGCCAAGACGATCTCCGCTGGAGGCGCCCGCTGAAAGGCGTTCAAGAAGTTTTAATGCCTACCCGCAAGACAGGCGCGGGGCAAACGGCCCGCGCGCGCGGACACGCGCGAAACACCCGGCAGGGATGCCGGAAACGGCGAAAAGTATAACAACCTTTGTGAGATGCCGCAGTTTTGGGGTCAATAAGGGGCAGAAGGAGGGCCGGAGCGCGAGGAGGCGGGTAACGTGCGCCGTACGGCGGCCTGGCGGGAAAGGCTCAGGAGAAAGCCACCGAGCGGTTGCGTCCCTGCCGCTTCGCGCTATACAGCGCCGCGTCGGCTTCGTTGATGAGCACGTCATACGCCGGCACGCCCACGCGCGCCGCCGCGCCGCCGACGCTGGCCGTCACCGGCACGCCCGCGCCCTGCACTTCGACCGGCGTGTCGGCGATCGTGCAGCGGATCTTTTCCGCCACCCGCATTGCGTCTTCGAGCGGCGTGCATGGCAACAGCAAGGCAAACTCCTCGCCACCGAAACGCCCGAAGGTGTCCTGCACCCGCACCACCTCGGCGACCCGCTGCGCCATCACGCGCAACACCGTATCGCCGACGCCGTGGCCGAACTGGTCGTTGATTTTCTTGAAGTGATCGAGATCGAACAGCAGCACGGACATCTCGCCGCCGTAGCGCTGCCAGCGCGTGAACTCGTCGCGCAGGCGCGCTTCGAAAAAACGCCGGTTGGCGATGCCCGTGAGGCCGTCGCGGTCCGCGTATTCCTGCAGCTTGGCGACCGCCTCTTCACGCTCGCGCTGCACGATGCTGACGTGCGTGACGTCCGAGATGGTCACGCACACGGCCACCACCTCGCGATCGCGCATCAGCGGCATGAATGTGCAGTCCTGCTGCATGAAATCGACGCCACCCGTAATCGGCCGGTCGTGATCGAACTTGAAGAGATACGGGCGCTGCTCCCACGAACTGAACGCGAAACTGCCGAGCTGAAACACGCTTTCGATCTTGCGTGACAGCCACACGCGCGGCAGTTCCGGAAAGTGGGCAAAGAGCGATTTGCCGACCATCTGTTCCGGCGACAAGCCGCTGTGATCCTGCATGAAGCGGTTCCACATGAGCACGTTCATGTCGCGATCGAGCACGAAAATGCCGAAACCGACACGTTCGACGACCAGATCGCTCAACGAGTCCGTGGGCACATTCATAGGCTGGACAACAGCGCGTCGAGCGCCTCGTTCATATGCCGGATCGATTCTTCGGCCATCAGCATCACGAGGTGCGCGCGGAAGCTTTGGTCCTCGAGCGCGAAATTGACTTCGACCAGCAGCGCGACTTCCCATTGCAGCACGCCGGGCTGGAACACTTCGTCGAGTGTCATCGCTTCGCCGAGCAGGCCCGGCGCGGAGAAAACCGGCGTGCGGCCGAGCTGGTCGAGAATGCACGAGACACACGCGCCCGTCAGGACGTTCGCGACGTCGAACACGAGTTCTTTCTGGCTCACCGCCTCGTAGCTCGAGCGCGAGTACGGATCGCTCACGAGCGAACACAACTTGTCGATGCTGTCGCTGCGGCAGATCACCAGCGCTTCGCCCTTGATGTCGGAGCGAAAACCCTGGCGCACCGCGCTCACCGTGTCCTCGATCCCGGTCATCTCGCGCAGCGCCTGTGCCGCATCGCTCACGGCCACCACCTTCACGCGCGGCACCGACAATTCGATGAATGCATCGAGCAGGCGCGCGAGACGCGTCGCGGCCTGGCCCATCGCCAGATTGGCGACCTCTTGCAGCGCGTCGCGCTGGTCTTCGTTGAGGACTGGCTCAGACATACAACCCGTACTCCTTGAGGATGGGAAGTACCGCCTCGGGCGTCACGGGCTTGGCGATGAATGCGGCGGCGCCAAGCGCGCGCACGCGCGACTGGGCCATCGGCTGAACATCGGCAGAGACGACGATGACGAAAGTGTTCAGGTCCTCGTGCTGCAATGCTTCCAGCACCTGATAGCCGGTCATGTCGGGCATCGTCAGGTCGAGGAACATCACCGACGCTTTGCCTTCGCGATACAGCCCGAGCGCTTCGCGCCCGTTCGCTGCATAGGACACGTCGACATCCCAGTCCGGCGGCAATGCTTTGGTGAGCACCTTGCGGGCAAGCAACGAATCGTCGGCGATCACAATAGGCAAAGGCATGGGGCGGGTCGGTAAGCGGAATTAGCTCTAGCGCGTTAACGGCGGGCAGAGGCGATTTCTTTAGCGCGAGGTCTGTCGACCAGCGGCAAAGCGGGCTGAGGCTTGCGAGAATACAGCTTGCAGACGAACGGGGAGCGCGCGCGGCGAGGCGCTTTTGACGGAACCCGTGAGCACGCATGGACGCGTGCGAGCACGGTGGACGACGGCTATGACCGGCATGTTCGAAGCCTACCCCGTAGATGAATCCGCGCGGCTTCATGGATCAGGATGGTCCCCTTGCCGCGCGCGTGTTTCCGCGAGCGCCTTCCGTCACGCGTTGTACGCGTTGTCAGGCGGCCCTCGCGGCATATGCATCCGAGCATGGCGGACACATTATTTGTAGTTACGTCGATTTTCGAAGCAAAACGGCGGAAAGGCAATACACCAATATCGCGTTGGTTAAAGAGATTTTCCCAATAGACACTATTTCTGAAAATATTTTGGTAGATCTTGAAGGTTTTCTTTTACATTTATACTTTTGTGTACGTTTGCGCTTCTCGATTCGTCACTGATTCAAACAGTAGACAAATCAGGCGCCGACCATGTGTGACGGTAACCAGTACTGCCGCGACATGTCTATGCTTTTTGTATGTGGCCGACTCCCGGCCCTTTCGTCCCGAACGACCATAGCGTTATCGACCATGACACCAGACCGGTTCGACCCGTCCAAAGCGAGCCGCCTTCCCGCTAGCCCCCAGCACGAGGCGCGGTTCCCCGCCGTGCCGGAACAGAATTTCCACGTCCGGCGCATCACGCTGATCGCGCTGCTGATTGCAGCGATCGTGCTGCCGTGTGTGTACGTCGCGGCAATGGCGTTCAACGATCTGCGCGCGCGCATGGCCGACGCGACCGACGTAACGCTGCGCACCGTGCGCGTGGCGGAAGAACACGCGCTGAAGGTGTTCGACATGAACGAGACGCTCGACTCGCGCATCGTCGATTTGACACAGAATCTGGACGACGACGGCATTCGCGCTAAAGAAGGCGAGATTCACGAGAAGCTGCGCACCATGGGCGGTGGGTATCCTCAGGTGGCGGCCGTTTCGATTTTCGGCCATGGGGGTGATCTGCTCGCCACCAGCCGTTTTTATCCCGCGCCGGCCTTGACGATTGCCGATCGCGAGGATTTCACCGGCATTCGCGACGGCAAAGGCCTCGAGCATGTCTCAAAGGTGATGGCGGGGCATGTGGTGGGCGAGCAGGTATTCAACACCGGTGTGGAGCGCCTCGCCGCAGACGGCTCGTTTGGCGGGGTCGTCTCGGTGGCCCTGCGGCCCAGCTATTTCGACGCGTTCTATCGGGAACTGCTCGGCGGCAACGACAGTACGCCGATGACCATGAGCCTGCTACGCAGCGACGGCGCAATCCTCGCGCACTTTCCACGCCGCCCGCACGAGCCGGCGGCGATGACGCCGAATTCGCCTTTGGCCGAAGCGCTCGCGCAAGGGCGCAGGGCCGGCGTCGTACGGATGCGTTCCGACATCGACGACGACAATGTCATCCTCGCGTTCCGGCGCGTCGGCGCCTATCCGGTGTACGTATCGTGCAGCTATCGCACCTCGGCGATCTGGGCCGCCTGGTACCGGCATCTGAGCGTCCTGATCCTGTCGATGTTCACGCCGTCGATCGTGCTGTGGTGCGTGATCTGGCTGTCGCTGCGGCGCCTCGGTGCCGAAGAGGAAGCGTGGGAGCGCTGGCAGGCCGAAGCCTCGATGCGCCGCTCGATCGAATCCGCGTATCGCCAGTCGCGCAAGATGGAGGCGCTCGGCAATCTGGTCGGCAGCGTCGCGCACGATTTCAACAACCTGCTGATGATCGTCTCCGCCAACCTGCAGATCGCCCGGCGGCGCGGCGCGCCGGGGCTCGACCGGGAATTGTCAGCGATGGAGCGGGCTCTCAAGAGCGGCCAATCGCTCACCCGGCAATTGCTCGGCGTCGCGCGCAAGCAGCCGTTGCGCAATGAGACGCTGGCGCTCGAGCGCTGGTTGCCGGCGTGCCGCGAACTGCTGCGCGCGTCGCTCGGTGCGAAAATTTCGCTGGTGATCGACCTCGGCGCCGATATCTGGCCGATGCGTGTCGACGTCGCCGAGCTCGAGCTGGCGCTGATCAACATCGCCGTGAACGCGCGCGACGCCATGCCCAATGGCGGGCGCTTCACCGTGCGGGGCGCCAATATCAATTTCCGCCATGAGGACGGTTTTCCGTTGACCGGCGACTTCGTGCAACTCTCACTCGAAGATACCGGCGGCGGCATGCCGCCTGAAGTGCTCGCGCGCGCCTTCGAACCGCTTTTCACGACAAAGCCGAAAGGCATGGGCACCGGTCTCGGGCTGCCGCAGGTTTTCGCCTTCTGCGAGCGCTCCGGCGGACTCGCCGCGATCGACAGCGCAATCGGCGCGGGCACCTCCGTGCGCCTCTATCTGCCGCGCGCCACCGCCGCGCCCGAGGCCGAATTGCCGGCCGAAACGGGCGTCGAGGAAAGCGGCACGCCGCAAGGGCTGCGGATTCTGCTGGTCGAGGACAACGACGAAGTCTCCGCCGGCACCGAGGCTCTGTTGCAGATGATGGGCCACCAGGTCACGTGTGTGTTCAACGCCGATACCGCGCTGCGCCTGTTCGACGACGCCCACGCCAGGCAGGCACGCACCGGCGAGCCGCTGCCGTTCGATCTGGTGTTGTCGGATATCCACATGCCCGGCACGATGAACGGCATTGATCTGGCCGAAGCCGTGCTGGCTTTCGACACCAGGCTGCCGGTCATTCTGGTCACCGGCTACGCGGAAGAACTCGACCGTGCGCGGCATGTGGACGTGCGAGTGCTGTCCAAACCTTTCGATATCGCATTGCTGGAAAAGCTCCTGCAAGCGGTCCAGCACGACCTGGCGCATGCGGGCACGGACCCGTCTGCGGCGGCGCATCCAGCTGGCTAAAGCCGGCCTTTTCAGCGTCGCCGCCAATTACCGGCGGTTGTAAAAGCGCGCAGCGGTATGCCACGGTCCGTGCGTGGCCAGATCGGCGCAGACAGGCCGTAGCGGGCGTGCGGCTAGATCGTGGCCGCCCGGCATGATCGTTGCGGCGTTTTTTCAGGGAAGGAGGCCGACGCGTTCTTGCGCCGTCCATTCCACCGAAATACGCCGGGAGACAGCCATGCGACACATCGTGATTGGTTTATTCGACACTTATTCTCAAGCAGAAGCCGCGCGCAACACGCTTGTACAGACCGGTTTTGCACGCGAAACGATCGAGTTGCAGGCGAATCCGGAACCCTCCGTTGGCTCCGCAACCGATGAGGTTGCCAACTCCGGCATACTGGCCAACATCGAGCGCTTTCTTTCGAGTCTGTTCGCGACAGGCTCCCGCCCGCCGGAAACGACTCGCTACGCCGAAGCCGTGCGACGCGGCGCCGTACTGGTCTGTGTCAGCGCGGCAAGCGAATCGCACGCGGAACTCGCTCGCAATACATTGACGAGGCTGGGCGCAACCGACATCGGCGAGCGTTCGCCCGACTGGGATACGCAGCCGGAATCGAGCCGCGATCATTCGATACTCGACGAACTCGGCATCGGCGCCGTGATGCCCGGCACGCCGCACACATCGAGCGTAGCGACGCCCGGCGTGGCAACGCGCGAGGCAACCACGGCGAGTTCAACCACTCGGCCTGCAAGCACGTCCGATCCACTCTATCCGTCACCGCTCATGGGCACTGACGCCGAGCCGTTCGTCCCGCCGCCGGCTGAGCGGCCGGTGTTCGGCCCGGTCGACGAGCCTGTCATCGACCCGCTGGTCAGCGAAGCGGAACGCAACGCGATCGCTGCCGGTTCGATGCCAGGCTCAGGCGCGATCATGCGGCCATCGGAAGTTGTCTCCGAAGCGGGGCAGCCGACTGCGGGTTCAGGTGAGCAGATTCCGAATGAGTATCTGGAATACGAAGAAGATTTCCGCGCGCACTACGACGAGCAATACGCGGCTGGAAACGGGCGGTACGAAGATTACGTGCCGGCCTATCGTTACGGTACGGAGATCGGTCAAGACGCGCGTTATCGCGACAGGCCGTGGGATGACGTCGAACCGGAAGCCCGGCGTCATTGGGAAACTACTTCGCCGGACAGCACGTGGGAGCGCTTCAAGCTCGCCGTGCGTCATGGCTGGGAACGGGTCACGGGGCACCACCACGTCTAAACGGGGGAGCCGTAGCGCCGGCGTGCCGCGAGGTTGCGGCAACGTCGGCGCTTTCAGTCTGAACGGGGGTTTGCAAAACCGCCCGAATTTACCCGAATTGGCAGTCAGGCAGCGGTGTTCAGTTTGACCCACGCAACATAGCGATCGACAAAAGTCTGCAAGAACTTACGCGTGCCGTCGTTCACGATCTCGCCTTTCTCGTTGATGGCCGCCGGGTCATGCTTGATGAACATTTCAGGTTGGCCGAGCGTCGGGACATCGAGGTAAGCCAGCACATTGCGCAGATGCTGTTGCGCCAGCGCCGTGCCGGTCGCGCCGACCGAGGTACCCAATACCGCACCCGGCTTGCCGCGCCACGAATTGGTGCCCCACGGCCGCGAAGCCCAGTCGAGTGCGTTCTTCAGAACGCCTGGCATGGAGCGGTTGTACTCGGGCGTGACGAACAGCAGGCCGTTGGCAGCTTCGACGCGCTGCTTCAGATGTTTGGCGACTTCGGGATAGTCGGCGTCGTGGTCCTGACTGTAGAGCGGCAAGGAGCCGATGTCGATGAACTCGAAGGTGAAGTCCGCGGGCGCGAGTGAAATCACGGCTTGCGCCAATTGCCGGTTAAACGACTCGCGACGCAAGCTGCCGACGACAACTGCGATGTGATGGGCCATGATTCGCTTTCCTTCAGGTGAGGCGCTTGACGCGCAAAAGGGTACGAACTGTCCATCATAGGCAAAAGCCTCGCGGCATGGCGACGGCGAGTACAAAAACACCCTCTTCTGGCTGTGCAGGATCAGACCACGAAAGCTGTCACCGGTGGATAACCCGGTTGCACCCAAAGTTATCCACAGATTTACTGAATAACCTTGTGGATAACTGGTACTTTTGCCTTGTCAATCAAGCATGCTTTCGGTCTTGAGCGATTTGAGGCAAATGGACATTCTTCGCTGCCCGGTCGGATGAAAATCCAGCCAGTCATCATAAGTCTGATCATTCATTCCGGAACGGCGATGTCGCCATCCACAAGCTGCCAGCCGTACGTCTCGGCAAACAGTTGGGCGGCATCGGCATTTTCAAAGAACGGCATGTCCGCGTGGCCCTGAAAGGGGTAGATCACGCGCTCGTCGCTCAACCGGATCACTTTCAGCGTCGGCACCGTCCCGCTGGATGTACGACGTGACGACGCGGCGACCTGGTAGTTCGCGCGACCAGTCAGCGGTGTGGAATTCGCGCCCTGCGGGCGCCTGGAAACGTGACTTGCCATCGGTGCGCGCATCAAAGCCCGGCGATCGACTGGCCGACAACCATGCCGTCGATCACTCGTTCCGCGTAACTCGCCGAGGCAATGCGCGCATCGCCTGCCGCGCCAAACGGCGTACGGCTCGGCACGCGAAATACGCGGCTACTGGTCAAGGTGTCGTCGGTGCCGCGCCGGCAGATTCGCACCGCGGCGTCGAAACCCGCGTCGTAATGGCGGGCGCCGTCGGGAGAGCGCGGCTGGTGTGGATAAACCAGCGGATAAATCTCGAGGCCCCGGTAGCTTCTGATGGTATTGCTCATGGTGGTCGTCTCCGGTGAAGGATCTCGCTTGAAATGGGTCGCTGTATGGTTGGCGCGACGCCGGGCGAGTTGCGGCGTTTCAGCGGAAAACAGGTGTCGATCGACGATGCGCGTAAACAACGGCCGCTTCTGTCAGGCCACGCCTGACGACACCGCAAAGCAGAGTAGAAGAAAAGGACCCCGTTGGATTCAGGGCACTGTGATGAGAGGCTGATGCCTGAGGGACTGCCTAGGACGCGCAGGAGAACTGCAAGCTGTTGACCCACTGTAACACGTTAGAAGAGTGAGCATTCGGCGCATTTGTCCGCCGGGCGCGGGTGTTGCTTCGGAGTGCCGCGTATTGCGTACCGCTTTCTGTTTCGCGACACTCGCACGCCAATGGAGAGGCCCTGCCGCCATGTTCCGAGGATGCCTTGAACGCACGTCAAACGTGTCGGCCTAAATGCAAAAAGGGCGCCCTCATCGGCACCCTTTTTTTGACTTCGAGAACCCGCCTCGTCAGCAGGCTTGCACCGGACCGCTGTCCGGCGGCGTCCACCAGACCATTAGTTGCCGAAGAACACGTTGCAGTACGATGCCGGACCGTTGCATTGTGCCGGTGCGGCAGCTTGAGCCGCGCCCGAAGCAGCAGCAAACAGGGCGACGGATGCGATCAGGGCGGTAAGAATGCGTTTCATGGTGCTATTCCTCTTCAGCGTTTGGCTCGCGATCGGGTTCGATCGATGGATTGAAGAATAGCGATTCAGTGTCCGCCTAAAAATACCGAAGACAAGAAGACTTTTTTTCAAATAATGAAATAATCTGGACATGCATTTGCGGCGAGTTTGAGACGTGCCCGCCCGCACGTCTCACGTCTAGGCTGAACGTTAAGGTTCGTCACGACAGCCTTGATTTCATTTTGCGCAATAATGTTTTTTTCTGTCATAAATCCCGTTGCGGCACGACTAAGGTGATCAGGTCATCGCTTGCTGGCGGGCACATGTTCAATACCGATTCGCTTGTGCAGGAACGTGCGGGAGAATGGCGCACACGTCCGGGAACAGCGCGAGGAGAGCGACCTGCCTATGAACCACAACGATTCAAAAGAAAACGTGCGGCAACCGCAAGCGCAGCCACGGAGCCTGCCATGGCGCAAGTGAGCGGGCCAGCGCTCGACGACCCCGTCTATCTCACGCAACTGCGGCGCGACCTGCTGCGCTTCGCGCGTTTGCAACTACGCGACGCCGCTGCCGCCGAAGACGCCGTCCAGGAGGCGCTCGCCGCTGCCTGGACGCAAGCCGACCGGTTTGCCGCGCAATCGGAGCACAAGACGTGGGTATTCGGCATCCTGCGGCACAAGCTCGTCGACACCTTGCGCGCCCGGCAGCGCACGGTGAACCTGTCGGCGCTCGAATCCGAAATCGACGGCGAGGCGCTGCTCGATCGCGAACTCTTCAAGGACAACGGCCACTGGTCGCGCGAGTCCAAGCCGCAACCATGGCCGACGCCGGAAACCGCGTTGCGTCAGCAGCAATTCTGGACCTTGTTCGAGAAGTGTCTGGAACACCTGCCCGAGCACATCGGGCGCGTGTTCATGATGCGTGAATTCCTCGATCTAGAAACCGAAGCGATCTGCGCCGAACTGCAGATGACCGCCAATCACTGCAGCGTGCTGATCTACCGCGCGCGCCTTCGCTTGCGTACTTGCCTGAGCGAAAAAGGCCTATCCAGAGAGGATGCGAATGGGGAAGTGTAAGCACATCACGCGCCTGTTGTCGGACGCACTCGACCGCCGTTTGACGACCAGCGAATGGGTCGCGATCCGGCTGCATCTGCCAACTTGCAGCGGCTGCCGCAATTACCGCAAACAGATCCGTCTGCTGCGCGTGGCGGCGCGCACGGCGAGCGGGATTGCGACGCCTGGGGCAGGCGGCAGCGACGATTGAAGCGCGGCATCCGGCTTTTAGCGGTGCGCCGAGCGGCGGTCTCGAAGGCTGCGCGGCGAACGGCGGCCACCTTGAACGCTGCCCGCGGCCGTTGGCTTGTTCAGCGATCGCCAGGCGGCGTGTTCCGGTAACGCTCGAAGAAGCTTGCGTGCGACGGTTCATCGATGAAGACGGGATGCGCTTCGGCTCGAGCCGGATGTTTGACCAATTGAGCACGGGTGCGGATCGGGCGATGCTGGAAATTGCCGCCGCAGTTCGGACATACATTGCGCAGCGCGCTGAGCGCACACACTTCACAGAAGGTGCATTCGTACGTGCAGATCATCGCGTCGGGCGCGTTCGGCGGCAGTGATTTGCCGCATCCTTCGCAGGACGGTCTCAGTTCAAGCATGGTGGCTCCGCATCGGCAGGGGGAGTGAGGTGCGGGACTGCGCCTCGCCTTGTGCAAAAGCAGTGTAAGCGGACAGGGTCATGCGGAATTGCCAGCTGAGCGTCAATTCCTGCCACCGCTTGCGATCCCTATGCCAGCTTCAGGTCAACAGGGTCCACAACGTAAACGTCAATGCGAGGCCGACGACGGATACGATCGTCTGCAGCACCGACCAGACCATAACGGTCTGCTTCAATTGCAGTCCGAAATACTCGCGCACCATCCAGAAACCCGCATCGTTCACGTGGCAGAAAAACACGGAACCGGCGCCGATGGCGAGTGCCATCAGCGAATTGTGCGTCGTGCTGAGTCCCGCGACGACCGGCGCGACGATACCGGCGGTCGTGGTGGTCGCAACCGTCGCGGAACCCGTAGCCTGCCGCAGCGCGACGGCGATCAGCCACGCCAGCAGAATCAGCGGCATATGCGCGCCAATGGCAATCTTGCCGATCGTCGTGCTGATGCCCGCCACCACGAGCGCCTGCTTGAGGCCACCGCCTGCGCCAATGGTCAGCAGCAGCGCAGCGATCGGCGGCAGGCTCTTGCGCAGAATGCCGCCGACCCGGTCGCGTGCCATGCCGCGCGACCAGCCCAGCGCCACCACGGCGAACAGCACGGTGAGGCCCAATGCAACCAACGGCTCACCCAGAAAATTGAGTGTGTTGAACAGGAAGGTCTCAGGTTGAAGCAGAAGTTTGGCGACCGTGCGGCCAAGCATCAGCACGACTGGCAACAGGATCGTGATGAGCGAGATCGCGAAACTCGGCGGCTCACCTGTGCTTTGATGCGCGGTGAAAAGTTCGCCCATCTCTTTCGGTTCGACCACGTGCATCCGTTTCGATAACCAGATGCCGTAGACCGGGCCCGCGAGAATGACCGCCGGAATCGCGACGATCAGGCCGAAACCGAGCGTCAGCCCGAGATCGGCATGGAGCGCGCTTACCGCGATCAGCGGACCCGGATGCGGCGGCAGCAGCGCATGCAGCGTGGTCATGCCCGCGAGCGCGGGAATCGCAATGCGCAGGATCGGCTGCTGCGAGCGGCGTGCCATCACGAAAATGATCGGCACCATCATCACCAATCCGACTTCGAAGAACAGCGGCAAGCCGACGATGATCGCCACCAGCGCCATCATCCACGGCAGCGTGCGTGGCGTGGAATGTTTGAGGATGGTCGAGACAAGCCGGTCGGCCGCGCCCGATTCGGCCATCAGCGCACCAAGCATCGCGCCGAGCGCGATGATGATGCCGACATCCCCGAGCAAGGCGCCGGCGCCTTTGCTGAATGCGCTGGCCACCGCCTCCAGCGGCAGACCGGCCGAAAAGCCCGCCGCGAATGTACCGACCAGAATCGACAAAAACGGCGCGAGCTTCAGCACGCTGATGAAAATGATGATCAGTGCAAGCCCGAGCACGCACGACACAATCAGTTGAGTGTCGTGGGATGACCACGCCGCGAGTGTTGTCGTCATATTCACGATGTCCCTTTTTCGATTGACGCCGCCGCGACTGCGCGCGCATGAAGGATTGTAGCGGGGCACTGCGACTTGACGCAGCGCGGCATGCAGATAAGCACCGCTGGCGAGTCCGTGCCCTCCGGCGTGATTTGCTTATGCGAATTTATCGGTTCGTCCCGGCTTGCAGACGAATTATCGTCAGAGCCAATCGGTCCGTTTTGCGTCCGTCTTTTAACGAGCACTTTTATGTCCCGTCATCCGTTGCTCAACCGCCGCGCGTTTATCGCCGGCGTGGGCGCCTCGCTGGCCGCGGCGGCCTTACCTGTTGTCTCCAGGTCTGTCTTCGCCGCTGACGCTCACGCGAAAGAATTTCGTATCGGTTATCAGAAAGCGGCCAGTACGCTCGTGTTGCTGAAGGCGCACGGTACGCTCGAAAAGCGGCTCGCACCGCTTGGCATCACGGTTAAGTGGACCGAGTTTCCCGCCGGGCCACAGTTACTCGAAGGATTGAATGTCGGTGCGATCGACTTCGGCTATGTCGGCGAGGCGCCGCCGGTGTTCGCGCAGGCGGCCGGCGCAAACTTCGTCTACACCGCTTATGAAATCCCGACGCCGCATGCCGAAGGCATTCTTGTCCATCAGGACGCGCCGATCAAAACGCTGGCCGATCTGAAGAGCAAAAAGATCGCGCTCAATAAAGGCTCGGACGTTCACTGGTTTCTGGTCGCCGCTTTGCAGAAGAGCGGTGTGAAGTACAGCGACATCCAACCGGTTTTTCTTGCGCCCGCCGATGCGCGCGCGGCCTTCGAACGCGGCGCGATCGACGCATGGGCGATCTGGGACCCGTTCCTCGAGGCCGCTAAACGCCAGTCGAATGCCCGGCTGCTTGCCGACGCCGAAGGTATCGTGAATCACCACCAGTTCTTCCTGAGCGCGCGGCCGTTTGCGCAGCAAAACGGTGACGTACTTGCGATCGTGATGGATGAGGTGGGTAAAGAGGGCGCGTGGGTACGCGGCCACTACAGCGAAGCAGCCGCTCAGCTCGCGCCGATTCAGGGGCTCGACGCAGGCGTGATCGAAGCGGGTTTGCGGCACTACGCACACATCTACAAGCCCGTCGACGCGGGCGTACTTGCAGAACAACAACGTATTGCCGACACATTCAGCGAACTGCGCATCATCCCGACAAAGATCGTGACGAAGGACGCTGCGTTGCCTGCCAAAGCCTAGGTCACTTAGGTCGTAAAGTCTCGACGCCTAGGCGAATAACGCTTCGACATTTTCCGGCGGGCGGCCGATCACGGCTCGCCCGTTTCGCACGACAATCGGTCGTTGCAAAAGGATAGGATGCTTCGCCAATGCTTCGTATAACTGAGCGTCGCTCAGCGTGGCGTCGGAGAGTCCGAGTGTTTTGTATTCGACTTCGGTGTCGCGGATCATTTCGCGCACAGCGCAGCCTAGCTGCGCGTTGAGTTGCTCTAGCTGCGCGACCGTGAGCGGCTGTTTCAGGTATTCGACAATTTCCGTTGCTTCGTTTGCGCTGTTGTACGTGCCAGTGATCAGGTCGCACGTGGCTCGCGATTTTGAACAGCGGGGGTTGTGGTAGATGGTGATCATGGTTGTGCGGATAGGGTGGTTTGGATTGGGTTGAGGGTGGTTTTTGTGGGGGATTTTAGCGGGTACCGGGAATCGGGTGGGGCCGTGGGGCGGCGCGGGACGATTGGATTTCGCGCGGTAAGGGAGGGGGCATTGCCTGCCGGTGATGGTGGCGTTCGGTTTATGCGCATAAAGCGCGCCTAGGAAGGTTGTCGTCATGTGCGTTGGGGCGGCACGCGCCGCGCTGCGGTACGCTTTGACTTCTGTTGTGTGGGACTGCCTCTGTATGTATGGAGGCAGTCCCACGTGCCGTGCCGTGCCGTGCCGTGCCGTGCCGTGCCGTGCCGTGCCGTGCCGTGCCGTGCCGTGCCGTGCCGTGCCGTGCCGACAGAATCATGTCTCCATTCGTCCGGCCTTACCTCAACACCAGCGACGGCTCGACCCATGGATAGCGCCCGAAGATTTTATGCGCATAAAGCCACTGACTCAAAATGGCTCGCGGTCACGCTCATGAGCGGCATATGTTTCTTGTCGTCATCAGCCGGCGCCCTACTAAAGCGACGCACCCAAGTGGGGTAGCGTCGAATCCGAGATGACAGACACCTCCAGCTATACCCCGGGGCGTCACCCCACATCGCACTTGACCGTATCGTAACCTCTCCCCTGCGATACCCCACCGCGTCCGGCATCCCCCAGACTCCCGCAAACCAGTAGCTGCCGACAGCACTTCACGGCCCTTTCCCCTTAGCTCAACCACGCCACTTCCTTTATGCGCATAAACCTATCCCAAACGGCTAATTCTTCTCGCGTTTACACAAAAACGATTGAAATGCGAATTCATCCAGGTAAAATCCATCTGCGTCTAAAAAGAGGAGGTGAAGATTGGCAGCAGAAATCATCGCGGTAACTCAGCAGAAGGGCGGGGTCGGGAAGAGCACAATCGCGATGCACCTCGGCGCTGCGTTCCATGAGAAGGGCAAACGCGTCCTCGTCGTAGACGCAGATGGTCAAAACACACTGATTCACTGGGCCAGTGCGTCATCAGATGGCGACACCGGTATCCCCTTTCCGGTGGTCAACCTCTCCGAAGCCGGTAGCCAGATCCACCGCGAGATCAAGAAGTTCGTGGCGGACTACGACATCATCGTCGTCGACTGTCCTCCCTCCATCACAGAAAAAGTGTCTGGCGTCGTGTTGCTCGCGGCGAGCGTCGCGATCATGCCAACGTCGTCGTCACCTGCAGACTATTGGTCGAGCGTCGGACTGGTGAAGCTCGTGCAACAAGCCCAGGTCATGAACGAGGACTTGCGCGCAGTCTTTCTGCTGAATAAGACCGAAGAGAAACGGATGCTGACGCGCGAACTGAAGCGCGCGTTGGAAGAGCTCGGTTTCCCGCTGCTCAAGACCCAGATCCCGACGCGGGAAGCCTATAAGCAGGCAATGGCGTTAGGGCAGACCGTGCTTCAGATGAACGATCGCGGCGCCAAGCTCGCCGCCATCGAAGTAAGGGCGTGCGCCAACGAGATCGCAGCCTTGCTCCCCTGAGTTTATGCGCATAAAGAAAGGACCCTGAATGAAACCCTCCCAATTCGCCAAAGGCTTTCAAGCACGTCCTGATACGACCAGCAGCGAAAAGCGAACCGCTCTCGACCGCCTGAATGCGATCGACGGTTTGGTCAAGAATGGCGCCACGACGGGCGATGTACCGAGCCGCACCATCCAGCCGGTCATGTCCCAGGACGTCCCGGAAGTCGATGCCGCCGAAATCACCAATGAGTCGATGGCCTACCGTACGTGGCGAATCGAGCACGCTTACAGGCCGGGCCAGGTCATCGAACTTGCGCTCAAAACGATCAAGCCGAGCCCATTCAATCCGCGCCATTTCTATCTGAAGGCGTCGATTGCCGAGCTTGCTGTCAATCTCGCGAAGCAGGGCCAGCAGCAGGCGATTCACGTCATTCCTGATTACGATAATCCTGGCACCTACTTCGTCAGCGACGGCGGACGGCGGGTGCGAGCGCTTAAAGAAGCGAACAAGGAATCGGTGAAGGCGATCGTGATCGATCTGCCGATTGGCATGCAAAGCTATAAGCTTGGCTACGACCTCAACGTCCAACGCGATTCGCAGACCGTGTTCGACAACGCCGTCGTCTGGAAACGCTTTCTGGACGACCGGCATTTCCAGAGCCAGAAGGAGCTCGCCGAACATCTCGGACTAGACGAGTCGACCGTCGCGGTCGCCCTGTCGATCGCGAAGCTGCCCGAGGTGGTGATGCATGAGATGGTCGCAAGACCGGACCGTTTCGGCTCGAACATGGCCTATCAGGTGGGCCGCTATCACACGGCCCGCGGCGCCGACGCTACGCTGCGCCTGATCAACAAAATCCTCTCGGACGACCTGAGCACGCGGCAAGTCGCGGACATCGTGAAGGGCAGGGCGAGCGCGCAGGAAAGCACCAAGCCGGCGGGCCGGCAGCGCTATGCGCAGCGTCTGGAAATCAAGCTCGGCGGTGTCGCAGTCGGCGATCTGAAATCGTATGGAGACGATCGAATCGAACTGCGCCTGAAGGGTCTCACACGCGAAAAGCGTGACGACATTCTTCGTCAGATTGAAAAGATGCTGAAGTAACGAAGGAAAAGCACCAGCAGGAAAAGAAACGGCGGCGCACGAAAGTGGCCGCCGTTTTTTTGATGCGCTCTCGACGCGCGGTTGACGCGCTGTTGACGATTACGCCGCGCGCGATTGGCTCAGCGTGAAGGCGAGCAGGTCGCCATCGGTAGGTTCGCCCCAGGTTTTGCGAGCCAGCCAATCGAAGAATGCCGTTTCGACGATCTTCGAGTCCAGTCCACGACGACGCCAGTCGTCACGCATGTGTGTGCCGAGATCCGGCAACACGTCTTCCTCAAACGATTTCCGCGCGATCTCCCGTTCGGACTCACCTTGTTCGTCGTAAAGCTCGCGCGCTTCCTTGCGGCGAACCGCCGAGTACTCGCCAAGCAGACGCGCTTTCAGGTCGTCCGCCGGCGCGGCCACCGCAGCCTTGCCACCGCTACCGGACGGCAGCGCTTCGACCGGCGGCGCATAGCCTTTCTTCAACGCGTCCTTGAACAGTGCCGGTGCGCTGCGCACAGCGGGCAACGACGTGCTGCGCATGCGTTGCTCGGTCATCTGCAGAGCCGCGCGAATCCGATTTTCTTCGCTATCGGCGTACAGTGTTTGCGCTTCTTTCAGCGGAATGCCGATCTTCACCATCCGGTCGACCAGCGTACTGTCGAACACATTCGGGTGTTCGTCGAGTGCAAGCATGGGCTGCTTGCGCTCCGTCACGCGGAACTGGATCTCGGCAACACGCCGCCCTTCCCGGTGCTCGATCAATTCGACAAAGATGTTGGTGACCGCATTCACTTCGGCAATGGCCGGGCGCAGGTAATCGCGCTTGAAGTACTTGTACTCGCGCTTCGCCTCGTCACCCGCTTCGGTGTCCGGTGTACCAGAGAGAATAGGGCGCCACCATTCCCACGTTTCGCGCATCGTCAGATGGCTCGGATTGGTCAAGTAGCGAACGCAAATCTCATAAAGTGCGAGACCCGCGCTACTGCGCAACTGGCTCTGGAACTGCAGACTTAGCCGCGCATACTGAACCGGGTCGAGCAGCTTCTTCTTGATCTTCGGTGCGAACGAGAACTCCACCCAGACGCGGCGGGTGGTGGGGTCTTCGAGAATTTCCGCGTCGGCAATCAGTGTGGAAATACCCCATTTCCGTCCGGGCTTCTGGCTGGACGTGCCGGTACTCCATTCGACCTGCACCGACACCATGCGCCGCAGGTGCTCTTTGACGAGCGCGGTGTCATTCGAATCGAATGCCGAATTGGCGACGATGTCGGACAGCAAGGCCCGATACGTGTCGCCCGACTCGTCAGCTTGCTGAGCGACGGCAAGGAGAACGTTGAACAGCTTGCGGGTGAGGAGCGTGATCTTGCCGCTCTTGGGCTGGATCGCAATCGCCTCGACGGCCTTGCGCAATTCGGCCGAGCTCGGGCTGACTACGTCTGTCTTCTTCGCGCGCTTAGTGGCCATGCGTCTGGTCGAGGAGGGATTTGGCGAGAGCATACCGGCTGTGGTGATACGCGTCTATAGCACGGGTCTCACCGTTCCCGGTGAAGTGAGTTTACGAGGCGCAACTCACCTCGAGCAACTCCCGAAAACCCTCACCTCACCCGTTTCACGCCAGGTTCAGGGCATCCTTACAGGTCGCGGCCTCCCGAAATGCTGACTGATTTCTGACCTCCCGCGAACCGGAGCCATTCGATCCCGAATCTTCTCACCTCAAAAAATTCTCGTGAATTTTGGTGGTACGCATGTTGCGAGCCGAGCGTATTCGAGTCGCATCGATGACGCGAACAGGCGTCGGCTCATTTTCAGCCGATAGGGGAGGGGAGACGCGCGGGGAAAACCTGGGGTGGCAGCAAGCCGACGGTCTCGCGCGCGGGACTATTCCCAGCGCAGCCCCTCTGGATCCAGGGTTGGACGCGAGAAGTACTCGCCAACGCGCGCCAGACGGCCTGCACGCCCGGCGCCGCCACGAAACCCGCCGGTGGGCACACCCGTCGATTGCGACCGCATGGCCTTCGCGGCGACGATACGCACGGCAATCGCCGCATATCCATTTGAGCAAAAGCGGCCGAACCTGACAAACAAACACCTCACACCGCGAACGTGAGGTCCAACTCCCAACAAACTCCCCCCGAAAAAGCTCACCTTAACGTCTGCCGAGCGCTGGGAACGACGCGGCCTCCAGACCTGGAGAGCTGAAAAAACACCGATAAATACTCCCGAAAAGCCTCACCGATGAGCATTGAGGAGGCTCGCGCAGGTCATAGAAAAGCTCCCCCGAAAAACCTCACCCTTGCGCGCCGCACAAAAATTATTCAATGATTTCATTGACTTATGGAATCGCCGCAAGCCGAGCTATGGGCACACGCCCCCGTATATCCTCACCTTTAACAGCATTTCGGGGAAATCTGACGTTTCCAGTCGCAACCTGAGGGGCCCCGAAAAACCTCACCTTAACAATTCAGCAGCCACAAAATCGGAACTGCTCTGACAGCGTCCGTAGGGCTTTTCCGGCCCATCGTGGCGGTTTTGGTCCTGTATTTCCTCACCTTAGCGATCACGAGCCCCAAAAAAGGCTCCCGAAAAACCTCACCTCAGGCCCAAAACAGGTAATTTGACGAGCTGGCGATCGCCTCGAACCGCGCCTCCCGAATTCGCTCACCTTTGCGCAAGGGTGACTAACGGCTCCATCGATGCGGCAGACAGAATTTCGGTCGAAATCCCACTCAGCTCCCGCAAACCCTCACCTTAAGCGCCAGATTGCCCAAAATTGAGGCAAAAATGACGCCTCGGCCCCGGAAAGTCTCACCTTCGGTTCGCGTTTTCTCCTGTCTTGACTCACCAAAGGGGTTTACGAGGCCCAAATAAGGTCAAAAATTGAGGTTCACGGAGGTCCCGAAAGCCCTCACCTTCAGGGCTGTCAGACTCAGAACCAACTTTTGAGCGCTGCCGGGCGATCCCGGACGCTCAGGTCCCGCAAAATCTCACCTTTAGCCAAACCGCACTTTTAGGGTGGCTCCTGAACCCGCTCACGTTCCGTCCCGGACCCACTCACCGAGGCCCCCGAACCTCATCACTCAACCCTCCCGCAAGACCTCACCACCCCTCCCGTAAAGCTTCACCTTGCCGGGCTGAAACCCCTGCCTGGTATGGGTTTGCCATGGCGTTAACGGTTTTAACATGGGTTCAAAGGTGTTTACTTTTATTACTCTCTAGCATTTCCCCGCGTGTCCTTCGGACAAGACCTTTCCACCACCTCAGCTCACATGACGCGCTCGTGAAACAGTGAGCGATCAGAAAGAAACTGATGAAATCTCTTTGGTTACAATGACTTATTGGCTAGTCTTCGTTTTGTTTCACGGAAAAAACTAGCTTGCACCAATCTAGCGACCTACCAGCAGCCCTAAAACACGCCACGTAGCGAAACAACACGCTCTCCCAACAAATACGTAGCAAACAATACGTAAATTGTTATGATTCATCCAATTCGAGCGACATCGAGGTATACATGAATCTGGATCAGGAACGACAAGCCATCCGTGACGAGCTTGAATCGTTGAGGACTAGCGGGGCAAGGCGGCAGGAACTGTCACTACATGCTTGCAAGCGACTTTTTTTCGATCTGGGAATTCGCCCGTCCATGGCGGCCGTTCGCGACCTGACCCAAACAGGCAGCGCAAGTGACATCCCGAAGGACATCGACCACTTCTGGGAACGCATCAGATCTGTGTCACGCGTAAAAGTCGGTGCCGGCGCTATCCCTAAAGCACTCGAAGATCGCGCCGGAGAACTGCTGGGCGCACTCTTTGAAGAAGCCGTCGTGCATGCCCGCTCAACCCTCGACAGTGAACGCGAGGAAATTCAGACTCAAGTCACCGCCGCCGACCAACGCGCACGAGAAGCGGAAATTCGCCGCGACGTCTCGGAAGAGGCCATCAAGCGCAGTGAACTGAGAGCTGAAGCGGCGTGGGAACGCGTTCGCGCACTCGAGACCGAGCTATCCAGCACCACAACGCATGGAACCGCACATCAGGAAGGCTTGCAGGCAACGGTGCGCCGACTCGATGGCGAAAACGAAACACTGCGCCAACGCCTCGATACCGAACAGGCGACCAACGCGGCACTCCGTGACCGAATCGACGCGCTGCATGTCGAATTGCGGCAGAGCACCGAACACTATGCGCAACAGATCAAGGATGCCGTCGCTGAAGCCGAGCGCCGCGTGAAGCCGATGCTGGTCGAACTCGACTCCCTACGGAACATGGCGGCCACCTATCAGTCGGGGGTGCGGGACGCAAGCCGCAAGGAATTCGAGTTTATCCAGCAGATCGCCGCAGCCAAGGCGCGCGGCGACCGGCTCGACGCGCAATTACGCGAGCAATCGAACGAAGTGGATGTTTTGACGAAAGAAGTTGCCTCGCTGCGCAGCCAGCAAGGCATCGATCCCGCGATCGCGAGTCTGCTGTGTTCGCTGGTCGAAGCCGGCAGGCTCACGACCGACGAGCTGACGGTGATCGGCACCGCGGCGGACGGTCATGTCATGTTGCCGCTGCGCTGCCCAAAATGTGAGGAAGGTGAGCCTGAGCTATCGCAAGTGGATCACCACTTCGAACTGCAGTGTCCGGAATGCGATCACTCTTCAGGCCTCGGTGAGTCAAGACTGCAGGCGGTTAGCCGGTTTTTGTCGAACGGTTCGATTGCGGCGTCGGCATGACCGTTCGACGCGGGCGTAATAGCGGATAAATCACCAAAGGTGAGGAAATTCGGGACCCCAAGGGTGAGTATTTTCAGGGTTCGCCTGATCACCCTTTCCTCGTCAAACGCCCGTCCTGCCTGGGCGCGGGCAATGGCGACGCGGATGGATCCGGTTCATCAACGACCGGCGAATCCTGCTGGTCCATCCACTTTTGCCACGCCCGATACAAACGGTTGGCGGACACTGCCTGTACAAATCCCAGCCATTGCCCGACCAGCTCTGCCTCAACCCCACTCTCGAACAGGTCTGCCGCGAAAGTGTTGCGCAAAGTTTGCGGACTGGCGCGCGACACTCGCGACGCAGCAATTCCAGCCGCGTCGATCAACGCGTCGACTGCGCGCAGCATTGTCGCCTTGTGCATCGGGCGCCCTGAAGGCGAAGCGGGAAAGACCAGATTGCCGGCCAGTTCGGAAAGGCGCCGTTCGGCAAGCCATGCGTCGAGGATGGCCGCCGCGAAGGGCGCAAGCCGGGTACGCCGCGTCAGCATCGGATTCGCAGACTCGATCGCCACCCAGGGTGAGCCGGCATTCACGCAACTAACTGTAAGCGCCGCAGCTTCGCCCGTCTTGAGTCCACCGCCGAGAAACACAGCAATCAAAGCACGGTCGCGCCGCTCTCTCCACCGCTGCGCGGCGGACAAGGCGGACAAGGGCGAAAACAGATGCGCAATGAGCGCGGCTCGTTCGGCGTGGTTGAGAAAACCGGTCGGCTCGTTGTCGCGTGCATTTCGCCATGCTGCTTCGCCATCCTGAGCAATGAAGCGGGCTGGATTGGTCGACGCGGTTTCGATTTCGCGCACATGGTCCAGCACCCGTTCAATCAGCCGTAAATACCTGACGCGTTGCGGTTTCCGGATCGCAAGTCCGCCCACGAATTCAGCGATGGTTTGCGTATCGACCGTGACCAGGCTCTTTTGGCGAACGGCAAGCCAGTCGAGGAAAAGTCCCCACTGCGCTTGATAGACTTCAGCAGAAGAGCGCCTGAAATGCTGCTTGGCAAGCCATGCGTCGAACGCGATTTGTGGATCGCGGCGCCAGTCTTCGCGTTCCTGATCGAAGAGATCGGTTGACGGCGCAGGGCGCGGGATCGGGTCGGACAGATGAGGAGGTGACATACGCAATCTTTCCGTTAGTTGCGCATATT
Organism: Paraburkholderia domus; assembly: GCF_905220705.1. GTDB lineage: Bacteria > Pseudomonadota > Gammaproteobacteria > Burkholderiales > Burkholderiaceae > Paraburkholderia > Paraburkholderia domus. The sequence continues at coordinate 8,108 of NZ_CAJNAT010000039.1, read as the reverse complement.
GTAGATGGCAACCCATGAAAGTGCAGCGTTGAAGTCAGTCGCCCCAAGCCCGAGCGCGCTTTAGCGGAGTGTCTTCAGACGAAGATTGTGCGGTGCGGCGTGCCGCCTCTTCATAGGCAGAGACGGCAAACGCGAACACAGCCGGCAACGCAGTGGACGTGCCGAAGTCCACCGTCTCGTCCGATTCCGGATAAGGCAATTCGGAAGGTCGTTGGAACAGGCCGAGCATGATCGCGTCGTGCCGGCTGGCAAACCCGAGATCCGCCAATGCTTCGGCTTCGATTGCATGCAGCAGGCGCCAGGAGAGGGGCACCTGTTGGACGATGTAGCGCGCGGCGATGTTACGCACGATGTGTTCAAGATCGCGCGCTGCGGTTTGATAGCGCAGCGCGGCCAGAGCATGCTCGGCTTGGTCGGTCGTCAGGTCGTTCATTATCGGCTCCAGTCGATACCCTGTACTGTACAAATATACAGTGTCTCGTGCAACCTCAGCCGAACGGACAATTCAGCCCGAGCGCTCCCGAGTCAGCCCATAATCAACAACGGTGAGCCCGCACCTCAGCCGTGAATCACCACCAGCAACGCTTTCGCCTCGCCCTTTCCAGCGTTGCGGATCGCGTGCGGCTCGTCGGCGACATAGCGTGCGGTGTCGGCGGCCTTGAGCCGCTTCGTCGTGCCGGCCGCCTCGATCTCGATCGATCCCTGCAGGACAGTGAGATGCTCGCGCGTGCCGGGTTCGTGCGCGTTCGACACCAGCGCCCCGCCCGGTTGCAACGTCAGCTCATACCACTCGAACTTGCCGGCCAATTCGATCGGCCCCCAGACACGCAGCTGATACTTGGCCTCGTGCCCGCTCAACGTCGGGATGTCGTGCGGACCGGAGACGGCGATCGCCTCTGGCGCCTTTTGCGGCGCGAACAGCGAATCGAGACTGACGCCGAGCGCGTTCGTCAGACGCCAGGCGACCGCGATCGTCGGATTGGCCTTGTCGCGTTCGATTTCCGAGAGCATCGATTTCGACACACCGGCCGCGCGCGACAGGTCGTCGAGCGTCATGCGCCGTTCGGCGCGCAGACGCTGAATCTGTTCGCCGACACGAGGCGGCGCGGCGATCGCCGGGACTGGGTTCGCGCCGGAAGTGGGTGCCGCGTTGGCTGCTGCGCGGCGGATTCCCGAACTTGCCATTTACTGACCTATCGTTTAGAGTTGTTCGACATACCGGATTTTAGTTCGGAAAAACGAAAATATCCGATAAAACTGACAGCCGACTATAACAGCCCGTCTCGACGTCGCAAATGCCGGACATGCCGGACATGCCGGCCACGGGCGCACTACCCTTTCAGGAGTCTGGTTCATGCGTGACCTTTACCTTGCCCATCTGCGCGGCACTCTCGAGCAAATTCGCGCTGACGGCTTTTACAAGAACGAGCGCGTGATCGCCAGCCCGCAGTCGGCTGATGTGCGTCTCACGAACGGCACGGACGTGCTGAATTTCTGCGCGAACAACTATCTCGGTCTCGCCAACGACGAACGGCTGATCGAGGCCGCAAAGCTTGGTCTGGATAACGACGGCTTCGGCATGGCGTCGGTGCGTTTCATTTGCGGCACGCAAACCGTGCACAAAGACCTCGAAAAAGCACTGGCCGCATTCCTGCAAACCGACGACTGCATCCTCTACTCCAGCTGTTTCGATGCGAACGGCGGTCTGTTCGAAACCCTGCTCGACGAAAACGACGCCATCATCAGCGACGAGCTGAATCACGCGAGCATCATCGACGGTGTGCGGCTTTCGAAGGCGAAGCGCTTTCGCTACAAGAACAATGACCTCGCCGATCTCGAAGCCAGGCTGAAAGAAGCCGACGCCGCCGGCGCGCGCTTCAAGCTGATCGCCACCGACGGCGTGTTTTCAATGGACGGTATCATCGCCGACCTCGCAGGCATTTGCGATCTCGCAGATCGCTACGGCGCACTCGTGATGGTCGACGATTCGCACGCGGTCGGTTTTGTCGGCGAACATGGGCGCGGCACGCCGGAACATTGCGGTGTGCTGTCGCGAGTCGACATCATCACCGGCACGCTCGGCAAAGCGCTGGGCGGCGCATCGGGCGGCTACGTCGCGGCGCGTCAGGAAGTTGTCGATTTGCTGCGTCAACGTTCGCGTCCCTATCTGTTCTCAAACACGCTGACGCCGAGCATTGCTGCGGCTACGCTGAAAGTGCTCGAATTGCTCGCAAGCGGCGAGGGTGCGCAACTGCGCGCGCGCGTGCGCGAAAACGGCGCGCACTTCCGACGCGCGATGAGCGCGCTCGGCTTCACGCTCGTGCCCGGCGAACACCCGATCATTCCGGTCATGCTCGGCGACGCGCAACTCGCATCGAATATGGCCGACGCGTTGCTGAAGGAAGGCGTGTATGTGATTGGCTTCTCGTTCCCCGTGGTGCCCAAAGGCCGCGCGCGAATCCGCACGCAAATGAGCGCCGCGCATACGGCGGAACAAATCGATCGCGCCGTCGAGGCTTTCGCGCGCGTTGGCCGTCAACTCGGCATCATCTGAAGCGGAGGCGCACATGAAAGCATTGGCAAAACTCGAACGCGCACCGGGCCTCACGCTGACGGATGTGAAGAAACCCGAAGTCGGTCACAACGACGTGATGATCCGCATCACGCGCACCGCGATTTGCGGCACCGATATCCACATCTGGAAATGGGACGACTGGGCCCAAAAGACGATTCCGGTGCCGATGCATGTCGGTCACGAATACGTCGGTGAAATCGTCGAAATGGGCCAGGAAGTGCGCGGCTTTGCGATCGGCGACCGCGTGTCGGGCGAAGGGCATATCACCTGCGGATTCTGTCGCAACTGTCGCGCGGGACGCCGGCATCTGTGCCGCAATACGGTGGGCGTCGGCGTGAATCGTGAAGGCGCGTTCGCCGAGTATCTCGTGATCCCCGCGTTCAACGCGTTCAAGATTCCGCCTGAAATCTCCGACGATCTCGCCGCGATTTTCGACCCGTTCGGCAATGCTACGCATACCGCGCTGTCGTTCAACCTGGTCGGCGAAGACGTACTGATCACCGGAGCCGGGCCGATCGGCATCATGGCAGTGGCGATTGCGAAACACGTCGGCGCACGCAACGTGGTGATTACCGACGTCAACGATTATCGCCTCGAACTCGCGCGCAAGATGGGTGCGACGCGTGCGGTGAACGTCTCGCGTGAATCGCTGCGCGACGTGATGGCGGATCTGCACATGGCCGAAGGTTTCGACGTCGGGCTGGAAATGTCCGGTGTGCCGAGCGCATTCACCAGCATGCTCGAAGCGATGAACCACGGCGGCAAGATTGCGCTGCTCGGCATTCCGCCCGCGCAGACTGCGATCGACTGGACCCAGGTGATCTTCAAGGGCCTCGAAATCAAGGGCATTTACGGCCGCGAGATGTTCGAGACCTGGTACAAGATGGTCGCGATGCTGCAAAGCGGACTGGATCTGTCGCCGATCCTTACTCACCATTTCAAGGTCGACGATTATCAGGAAGCGTTTGCCACGATGCTCTCAGGCGAGAGCGGCAAGGTGATTCTCGATTGGACCACTGCGTGAGCTAAAACGACATCGCGCTCAACTGTACTGCCTGAAACGAAACGCCCGCACCGTGCTCATGCGCCTGCGGGCGTTTTAACGAACTCGGCCTGAATGCGCACATGAATATCGTCGCCGACAGCCGGGTACCACGTTGCCAAGCCGAACTTCGCACGGCTGAAATGACCGTCTGCGGAAAAACCGAGCGTGTCTTTTTTCGTGAGCGGATCAGGCGCGAAACCGTTGAACGTCACGTCCAATGTCACGGGTTGCGTGACGCCGTGAATCGTCAGATCGCCACTCAACGTGCCACGCGCTTCGCCAGTGCGCTCAAAGCGCGTGCTGGCGAAGCGCACCTCCGGATAGCGCGACACGTCGAGCATGCTCGCGCTTTTCACCATCTTGTCGAGTAGCGGCACATTCGTATCGATGCTAGCGGCGTCGATCGTGATCGTCGCGCTACTCTTGTCCAGCCCCCCTTCGTTCCAGTCGAGCTGTCCCTTCTTACGGTCGAAGCGCATCGTAAAGCGCGAATACTTGAAGTGATCGATGTCGAAGGTAATGCTGGAATGGTCCTGATCGAGGTCGTAGCGTCCCACCGGCACGCGCGCTTCGTTCTGGCTGACCGTATGGGTGAGCACTTGCAGAGGCGTGCAGGCCATCGCCGTCAGCAGCGTTGTGCTGAGCAGCGCGCGTACAAACACTGCGCGGATAGTAGAGCGACTCATGAGATTCGTTCCAGTTGATCGATCGTCATCACGATAGCAGCAAGCGTACCCAATCCGCTGAAGCGCACAAAAACTTGACGAAGGAGAATGATCGTTCTACCCTTCGCACATGGCTACTCAAAACCAAATTGAATCGGCTGCGTCCGGCAGCGCGCGTGAACGGCTGCTCGACGCTGCGGAAGCGTTGATCTACGCCGGTGGCATCCACGCAACCGGCGTGGAGGCGATCGTCAAGCAGTCCGGCACCGCGCGCAAAAGCTTTTACACGCACTTTGAATCGAAAGACGCGCTTGTCGCCGCTGCGCTGGAGCGGCGCGACGAACGCTGGATGAACTGGTTTATCGCGGGCACGCTGCGGCAGGGCAAGACAGCGCGCAAACACCTGCTCGGCATGTTCGATGTGCTGCGCGAATGGTTTGCGTCGGAGGACTTTCACGGTTGCGCGTTTCTGAACGCCGCCGGCGAAATCGCCTCCGCGGAGGATCCAATCCGGATCGTCGCGCGTGAACACAAGGAACGCCTGCTCGCGTTCGTGCGAACCCAGTGCGATGAATACGCGGCCGAATCGGGCATGGACGGCCGCCGCGCCGCGCCCTTGTCGCGCCAATGGCTGATCCTGCTCGACGGCGCCATCGCCGTGGCGCTGGTGAGCGGCAAGGCCGACGCCGCGCTCGACGCGCAAGCGGCCGCCCAAGCCCTGCTCGACACCGAGTCCGTAAGCGAATCAGACAAACTCGCAGGCCAATCCGCGAGCAGGTCCCCGAGCAAACGAGCGCCATCCCGGCGCACCGCAACCTGACTGAGGAACCACTATGGCTGACCCGATCGAAACCCGCCCGCCACTACCGCCGTTCACGCGTGAAACCGCAATCCAGAAAGTGCGCGCCGCGGAAGACGGCTGGAACACCCGTGACCCCGAGCGCGTGTCGCTCGCGTACACAGCGGATAGCGTCTGGCGCAACCGTGCCGAGTTCACGCATGGGCGCGCGGAGATCGTCGGACTGCTGCGCCGCAAGTGGGCAAAAGAACTCGACTACCGCCTGATCAAGGAACTATGGGCATTCACGGATAACCGCATCGCCGTGCGCTTTGCCTACGAATGGCACGACGACTCGAACAACTGGTTCCGCTCATACGGCAACGAGAATTGGGAGTTCGATGAGCACGGACTGATGGCGCGCCGTCATGCCAGCATCAACGATCTGCCTATCCGCGAGGCTGACCGTCTTTATCATTGGCCGCTTGGCCGTCGTCCCGACGATCATCCTGGCCTGTCCGATCTCGGCCTCTAGATCTGTTTCAGACGTTGAAGGTGAACATCTGCCGCGTGTTCACCGCTCTGCCATCGGTTGTCCGCTATGGTTGCATCTGCGCCGCGTGGCACGTCCTGTGCCCGCGCGTCCGAGCGTGTCCTCAACATCGCCTGTGCCGGTTGAGGTACAGTGCGCGACGGACGGCAAGCAAGAATAACCAGAACACAGATGACACCGGCGCTCGACCGGTGACGGAGAACTCATGCATTTTCGGCAGATTAAGAAACACGTTCGACACACAGCCGTGACGCTTGCCGCGAGCCTGGCGGCGGCGTCCGCGGCGCATGCGGGCAACTGGTGTGAGGGCGGCGTATGGGTCGACGCAATGCTCGGTTCGTACCACATCAACCCCGACCCCAATACTCACTTCGAGCAGTTCAATCCTGGCCTTGGCGTCGAATGCTGGCTCAATAATCAATGGGCGGTGACGGCCGGCGGTTTTCGCAACTCGCTGCGTCGGCCTTCGTACTATGGCGCCGGCGTCTGGGCGCCCGAGTTTGCACACTGGGGCATCGTACGAATCGCGGCGATCGGCGGGATCATCTCGGGATATAACTACGGCAACTGGGGCCTGGGCCGAAACCACACGATCGGACCGGTGGTCGCGCCGATCGTGATGGTCGATTACAAGCGCGTCGGGGCTAACTTCATCGTGATTCCGCCTATCCCCTCGGACGATCTGCCATTCACGATCGGGTTTCAGTTGAAGGTGAAGTTCTAATCTGGTATCGCGGGACAATAAAGTTGCGACTTTTGGAAAATTGCCTAAAACGGACAATAAAGTTGCGACCTCATATCTCGCGATATGGAATTTTACCGTGTCAGGCATAGCTGGAGCGGGCGGCGGCAATAGGAGCGCAAGATCCGAGCAACGCAAATCGCGCGAATTTTCCTCTATTACAGCCACTCGCTAGATTGGCATTGCTAAATAAAAGTCGCGACTTGCCTTTGTGCATAAGGGGTCCGAGGAGAGTGTGCAAAAAAAACTGGCGTATGCGAATTGTCCATCGGTAAGCTTCGCAGTTGTCGGCGAAGTCAATCGATTCGGAAGCACTGACGAGAATATGAAGCACGGACGAAGCGACGATGTTTGCGGACAGAATCCTCGCGCGCGGAGAATGCTGGCTCGGCGCAGTTTGCATGCGGGGCCGCTGGTAGCACACGTAGAAGAGTCGTCGCCCGTTTTCACGGTTCGTCTCTGTGTGCCCGGCTCGTGACAGGGGGCGGTTACCAACTAAGTCACGGGTGCTATGCACTGTCATCGGTAGCTGCCGAATCAATACTCCGCACGGTGATACTTCTAACCCGCAATATTTCACCGGTTCGAAGCCTTGCGGATAGGTGAGTTCTTCAAGGATGGCGAGGGATTCCAGGTAATCGAAGAGCGATTCCCAGAGCTGGAGAGACCTTGAGCGAACGGTTAGCCAAATACAAAGTGAGGATTTCCAGGAGGCAGTGCGGGCGGTATGAAGGATCTTTAATCAAGTTGCCATTCCGCCACGGTGACACATCGAGAAACCGCTGTCTCACCGGTTCGAAACCTTGTGAATGGTGAGCGCATCCAGGATGGTGAGGACTTCTCTCGGTTGTCAAAAAAGTTGCGACTTCCCTCTTCCGGCGGGACGTCCTGTCGTTCGCCTGACTCGGAGCACCCAACTTGAATATGTCTAACGTTGGCCATAGCAGCCCGTCACACTTTCACAGTTTGCCTAGCCGAAGTATAGGACACTGAGATTGAGCATTGGTGCTCAGGCGAGAGAGTTAAATCGGCGCGCTGGTCAGCCGCAACTGATGACAGCTATGTTCTATGACAGTGAAGCCGAATTCACTCACCAAAAGCATCCAGAATTCGGTCGGAGCAAGCCGAGAGGTTCGAACATTCACCCGGTTTGCTGTTCGCATCCTCTCGGGTATGCGGGGACGCCGGGTAATCGCAGACGCTGTGTTTGCATCCGGTACGTATCACCTGAATTTGCTTACCGTAAGCATGAGTGAACGCTATGGTCCATCGGTTCGCACGTTCGAGTGAAAGTTGGCCCCTTGGAACGGCTTACCATCCGCATGGGAAGACTTTGGGCGAATGCTCGTTACCATCGCATCGATGAAGATATCCTGGAACTACTGACCGTCCGCATGGGTGAACACTGACATCGGATGCCCTTCACCGCGAGATCCGATGAGGACCTCCTGGAATAGCTCACCGATCGTGTGAGCGAAGGCCAGATTCTGAGGCGGTTCAGCTTTGTATCCGCAGTGATCTCCTGGAACTGCTCACCGTCCGCATGGGTGAACACTGACAGCGGATGCCCTTCACCGCGAGATCCGATGAGAACCTCCTGGAATAGCTCACCGAACGTGTGAGCGAAGGCCAGATTCTGGTAAGCGATCAGCGAAGCACGTCCCTCCCGCAGACTTGACCTAGACGTTTTTTTCGTGCTCCCGCTTGCCCAGCTTCCAGGGTAGCAGCGCCTCGTAGTCGTCGGCGCTCT
>NZ_CAJNAT010000038.1 GCF_905220705.1 Paraburkholderia domus | reverse complement strand
TGCGATCCACCGTCGAGACTTACTGCTACGCCGCCCTCAGGAAATTCTCGCGCCTATGGAACGAAAGCGACGAAAACCGATCCCGATTGACACGGAAAGTCATATCAGTCCCATGGCCGAACCTTGCCGATCGTCTAGCGATCGAACGGTGCTAGCTTGCCAAGAGCGGCAGCACGCGGACACATTGCCTTCGTTCGGACGAACGTCGCTACCCGTCCGCTTAAGAAGCGAACCGGCCTGAAACTTTTGACGCCCCCTCTCCTGGTGTTGGGCCGACGAGTGCCCTGGTTCGGCACGGTCTGTCAAGATGCGCACCTCCCCATTCAAGCGTTTGTGGCGAAAACACACGCCGCATTTTTTGCTCTGAATACTCCGCAAACGATTGCTTATACTCTATGCACCTCTTTCTCCGAGGCGCATCGTATGCAGCAGGAATGGCTTGAATATCTCCAGCGACTTGGCTGGAACACTCCGATGATTTTGGCGCTGGCGTCAGGGGCAGTCGGCTCTGTCATAACGCTCGCGTGGATCTCAGCAAGGGATGCCAGAGAGCGCAAGCGTCAGCGACGCGACACTGCATTGGAACTTGCGTTATCCTTGGAAAGCTACGCTCGAACCTGTCGGACAATGATGCATAAGGCCGCTTGGGCGGCATCGGAGCCGGTCGGCCCTATGAGCCGCGAAGCCAGCAAGGGCGTGTCCATCCCCGTCTTTGCCTATCCAGACAAGCTTCACTGGCACGTCCTGAGCCGCAAAGTTATCTCTGAGCTGCGCGAGTACCCGGCAACGGTGTACGCCGCGCGGGAGTATGTGGAAGCGTTCCGCGAATTCGGTGAGCCGATCGACCTTTGTGGCCAGGTTGAATACGAATGTGCAAAGGCTGCGATGGCAGCGTTAGCACTTGCTCGGACCACGCGCCGGCGGCACGGAGCTGCGACGTGGAAGCCGGGCGCCAAAGATTCAGCCATGGAGCGCGAACTGTCCGACTTCATCGCGAACGCTGAAGAAAAGCGCAAGGCGTCGCTCGAGCGTCGAACGGAGCCCACGGTTGGTCGGCGAGCTGACGCGCAACCGTTCAATCAGGCGCTAAGCGCCTGAAACTTAGACCAGACAAGCGGATATCAATCTGTCAGGCGTCTCACGGGGTCCCCTCAGGATTCGGCTTTTTAAGCACCATAGCCGCGCCGCACAATCAAGCGAATCAATAATTTAGCCGCGGCGACAAAAGGCCGTCTAATTGCCGAATGCATAATAGGCACCGAGCCTTGCGCCGTAAGGCTTTCCAGCTCGCTGGCGTACGCAAAAATCCGAATCCTGAGGGGACCCCTGGTAGCACACTTCGTTGCCGTCAATCCGCTGTCTATGAATTCGCTGCCGCCCGCGAAGGTTTTGGGCGGAAGTCAGACGGGGGAGATCAATCGAAAGGACGGCACGTTTCACACTCTCGATCTCCGGTTCTATCTCGACTTGCTTCGCGAGGATCAAGACCTCCAAAGGCACTTCCTTCGCACTTGGGCTATGGGCGCGCTATTGATGCTGGGGGATGAACTCGGCGATCACCGGTACTTTGACTGGGCACCGATCCTTGAATTGGTCTATCACTTGCGCAATGGCATCGCCCACGCCAACACGTTCAATATCACCGACGATGGTAAGAAACGCTTGGCGAAGCATCTGGCCCACAACGGCAATGCCGCCGCGAAGAACCCGATGGGAACCGTGTATGAGATTACGCCCAACCTGACCGGGCCGGTTCTCTTTGATTTCGTGGGTGCCGCAGACGTGATCGATATATTGCGGTCGGTCGAGGTCTACCTCTCGCAATAGGGGTCTGGTGAGCAACAAGCCTTGCCGGGCGATGTTACGCAAAATAGCACGAATCCTTACCCCTACCCTGAGAGAGCGGCTGCGCGTCACGATCCAGATTGAACGTTTCCATACCTGTCGTTCACACCTTTCTTCGTATCCGGTCCAACGCTCTGGCACTGGTTCGTGAAATCGCTACGGGCATTCGATGTGCCGGTCTCATCGAAGTGACCGTGGTGAAATTTCACGATGGAAAAGTAACCCATCATATAGTTTTTGCAGTCCCCGCCGGCACTTCCACCGGCGATCAGGCCGGCGAGACACAGGACGGCACCGCAGGCGGACGGGTTGTCGTCGTCGGCCAGCGCCACCGTCTGGGTGACGAACGCGCCGCAAATTAATATTGCGATCAGTCGTTTCATGAGATCTCCTGTCAAGTGGCCAGAAGGCGCAGTGCCGCAAGGGCTCCGACTGTGAGCGCCGCGGAGCCAAGCGTGGCGCATACGGTCCATGCGGTCAGTTCGATTCGCCCGATAACACGACCGCGGCCGCGCTCTTCGCGCAAGACCTCGCGCAGCAGATCGCGGCTTCGTCCGTTGGCTTCGTCGTACTGCCTGAGCGAGATCTCGCCAAGCAGTTGATCGCGGGCCTCTGAAAACCGTCCCGCTTCGGCCAGCACATCGGTGCTCGATGCTGTGAACTGGTTGAGGAACTGCTCGTAGCGGGATGTGAAGCGCAGCAGCGTAAGTTCACCGTCGTCCTTGAACTGCTTACCCGTGGTATCGAGCAGTTGGGACAGACCCTTCACGTCCCGTCGTAGCAGCGATAGCTCACCCAGTACTGCGCCGATCAGTTCCTCGCGGATCGAATCGTCCGATGCACCCATCAATGCACCACAAGTTTGAAGACTGCGTCCAGTTCGGTCGTTACCCGTGTGGCCAGACGTTTGATTGCAACCAGTTGGCGAATCTGTGCAAGATGTTCCTCGGGCTCCCCGCTCTCCATTGCTTCGGCGTTCATCGCGACATAGTCGGTCGGATCGTTGCGAATATCGACGATGGAGCGATCGAAAGCCTTGATCTTTTCGTAGATAGGGTTCTCATAGATCACCGCTTCGCGATTCAAGACGAAATTGCGGTTTTCCGCGTAGTAGTCGAAAATTTTCGAGAAAATCTTTGACACGTCGTCTTTCGGGTTGACCGTGTTAAACACGACGCGAACGCGGTTTGCCGGCACACCGATTTCTCCGGTGAGTGCGCGCAATGTCGAAATTGTGTCGACCTGTTGTTTAAGCGCAGGAACGGTCGGTACCACGAAGGCATCGAAGTCTTCGTGAGAACCGTGATAGTCACGCATCAGCGAGACAAAGTCTTCGACATTCGATGCCCCGATATCGACCACAGCATGCCGCAAGGTCATGAGTTTGTCCTGCAGTTCCCCAAACTCCTTCCCACGCATCGCCGATCCTTTTTCGCTGTCGTCCGAGTTGATCGACTCGACCGGAATCACCTGGGCACCCTCCAGCCGTGGCGCGAGAAGGTGATGTGCAACGGTGCTCTTGCCGACGTTGCCCGAGAAGTTGATTACCGCGATCTTCATGATGGTTTACTCCTGTTGTCCGATTTGACGATGACGGTCGCGAAGCGATCGCGGCCAACTGATGTCGTCGCGCTATGGCTCCAACTCGAAGGTCGGCCCGTCGTGTTCGGCGGTCTGCGACTGCAGATCCTGTCCGCGCTCCGGCGTCGCCTGTTGGGTGGCCTGCTGTGCTGCGTGAGCCTGGCCGCGCTGCTCCAGCTCGATCTGCCCACGCACGGCCTCGATCGTTGCTTCGCTTACCTGAGGCATGGGCACGTCCAGTGGCCGGTTAGCTGCGCGCGCCTCGGCCACGGCGCTTTCGAACTCCCCCATCAGCTTCTCCTGCTGCTGCTCCGGCAGACCCTTGATCTCGTCACGCAGCACCTCGCGCGCGGCCTGCGCCTTGATGCGCTCGCGTGCTTCATCGAGCGTCTTCTGCTGTTCCTTCGAGTATTTCCAGTCTCCGCTCAGGAACCGCTCGCGTGCCTCATTGATCTGTCGGCGCTCATCGGTTTCGCGGCGCGCGCTGGCCAGCGCTTCGCGCTGCTCGCGCGTGGGCAGGCCCGGCACGTCGGGCGAGAACACCAGCCATTCGATACGCCGGCTCTCGACTGACTTCGGAGCGAGTTCGGCACCCTTCTCGTCGAACTGGCGCTTCTGCGCTGTTACCGTCTTGCTGCCGCCCTTTTCCAGCTCGATCCGCTGACCGGGCTGCACACCGCTTTCGCCGATCGCGCGTTCGAGGTCCAGCCCCCACACGGTGCGCTCGCCACCCTCTGTCCGCACGGTCGCGTAGTAGCTGTCGTTCTGCTTATCGTCGTGGTTGAACGGAGCGGGCCCGTGTGCCACCATCACCCCCGCCGTGACACCGGCCGGCTTTGGCGTCCCCTGAACGGGGCTCGCCGGCGCTGCTGCAGACGGCTGCGTAGCGATCGTCGGGTTGCCTCCGGACGCAGTGTTTTCACGTGCCGGAGTGGCTGGTTTCGCAGCATCCGGCACGGCGGGCTTTTGCCCCACTGCGTCTGCTGCCTCCATCTCATTCGTGCGCGCCTTGTCCGCCGCACCGGATTTGTCGCCCGCGCCAATGCGCATTGCCTCGCGCGCAGCGGTCAGTACGGCGCGATCCTGCGCACCGGGTTTGAAGCCACGCGTCGGCACGCCGGCGAGCTCGGCCGCGATCCACGCCTGCCGACGAAACTCCTCGCTGCCCTTGAGCTGCAGCTCACCCCAGTTCTTCGCCTTCGCAACTTCAACCATATGCGCGATCACGTCGCGGTCCTCGCTTGCCGTCGACAGCGAGCGGCCCTTGTCCTCGAAGTGGACGGTCTCACTCTTGCGATCGAGAAACTTGCCCTCATGCGCGACATACTGATTGGCCACCGACTTCGGCACGTCGTAACCGCTCCGATCGAAAATCGGTTTCGGGCGGATGCTGTTCTCCGCCCCTTCGCCCTTCTTCCCGAGCGGCTTGCCGGTGCCGGCGGCCGGCTTCACCGCCTCGTCGGTGGCTGTGCTGGTCGTTGGGTTGGTCGCTGAGTTGGTCGATAAGTCGCGCTTGAGCAGCTTCCCGACCTTCTCCCGATCGGCCTCGCGGATCTTCTTCAGGCGCGCTTCGGTTGCGTCATCGACCGGCGTTTCCGGAGGGCCGGGCACGGCGCCCGCGTCCGGGTCGTTCGCCGGCGGCGTGACGCGCGCGCGGATGGTCGACGCATCGTCGGCATTGGCCGCGTCGCGTTCGCGGTAGTCGATCCTGTCGGCGGGAAATTCGATCTCGTTCATACGGTCACTCCTTGTGGTTCAGGGTGTGATTGAGGTGCTGCGGTTTGCGCCGTCACGGCGGCCGCCGCGTCCGGCAGGACTTCTCGCAGATAAGGCATCAACTGGAACAGCGATGCGCGGATGCTGTTACGGTTGGCCAGCTGGACAGGCGCGAGTACTCCGATTTCGTGCTCACGAACGTCACGCGCCTTACCGGCCGACTGTCTGGCGGCGTCTGCCGCCGCGACAGCCTGTTGCGCACGTCGGGCCGCGTTCTGCGTCTGCCACCACTGCTCGATGTCGATCTTTGGCACGGGTGCGCACAACTCGCGCGCGACGAACGCGGCGTGTTTCATCTGTACCTCGTTGGGAAACTTCGGACCGAAACCGAACCAGGCGCGCTGGCGGTTGGTCTTCTCCAGCTTCGCCATCACCGCCTGCAGATAGGGACTCTGCTGCACAAGCCGGTCGACGAGTTCGGCGTCTTCATAGAAAAACGCCTTCTCGCACAGGATCGGCTCGCACCCCTCCATCGTGATGATCTGTTTGTTGTGCTTCAGCGCCCGCAGCTCCTGCGGCATCATCAGTGCCCTGCCGTGCTCCGACTCGCTGGTGCTCGTCGACGAACTCCGCCCGCGACTACGGTTACGCGAGCGCGCCATGTACGTGAAGGTCCCCAGCATCTTCGAGTACTCTTCCGATTCCTTGACCGTACGCGGTGCATAAAGGCTGCGCATCTTGCAGTTGATCGCCAGCGTTTCGGCGCCGTGCTTGCCATACAGCTTCGGATCCTCGATCTGTGACATGCCCTGAAAGATCAGCATCAGCCGGAGGTTGTAGCCAGCAATGAACGGGTTGGCCGTATCGATGATGTCGATCTTGCCGGGCGCTGCAAACTCGTCCAGGATCAGCGCGCACTGGTATTTGAGCGCAGGATTCTCCGCAGGCATCTCGCGCGTGTTCAGGTCGATCAGCTGCGAGAAAAAAAGATTGACGAGCAGCGCGCCGGCCTTCAGGTCGCCCGGCTTGATGCCCACATAGATCGACATGCGCTTTTTGCGCACATCGGCCAGATCGAAGTCAGAGCGGCTGGTTGCCGCGTCGACAACCGGATTGCTGAAGACGTTCAGCGGCGCGGTCATCGTCGATACGATGTTCGCGAAGGCTTCCTTCGACTGCGACAGGAAGCGGTTCAGCGCGTCGAGACATTCGAACGTGAGCGCCGGCAGCCCGTCAGTCGCGTGAGCTGCATCGGCGCGCGTGCTGACGATCGACGAGATGTGTTCACGGATCGCCCTGCCCTTGCCGGAGGCCTGTCGCAGCGCCTCACCAAACGTGCAGGGCAGCGAGGGCGTTTCCAGCAGATACAGCACGATCCCGATGAACAGGTTGCGGGCGTTGTCGTTCCAGTACTTCAGACGTGCATCGACGTTGGACGGATACAGGTGTTCGCCGATCGTCATCACGTCGCCCACGCGCGCATATGCGGGTCGGCCTGCGATGTATTCGAGCGGGTTGTACGCGTGCGAGCGTCCGTCTTCCGAGAACGGCGCCCACAGATAGGTTTCGTGACCGCATGCCCGCCGGTAGCCGGACGTATAGTGGTAGTTCTCTTCCTTGATGTCCTCGACCACGACGGAATCGGGATAGGTGAGAAGATTCGGGATCACGAGCGACGTGCCCTTGCCGGAGCGGGTGCCGGCAGCCGTCATCAGGAAATCCTGGCCGTAATACTTCAGGTATTCGCCCTTGTACTTGCCGACAATGAACGGCGGATACAGATGTTGTGAGGTCGTCATGGTTATTTCTTCTCCAGCAGGCCCGCTTTCACAATGTCGTTACGGGTTGCGAACCGGGCCTCGCCAAACTGCGCGAGGCGCTTGCGGCCCGACACGAGCGCCATCGTGATGACGACCACTGGCAGGCCGGTGATGACCACCGACAGCAGCGTGCACACCTTGAGCGCGCGCACCACCGCAGGCACGTCGCCGTAGGCATGCCAGTAGTCGTACAGTGTGAACACGCCCGCGCTGCCCTCCGGCAGCTTCTGCATCTTCGCGAAAAGCTGACCGCCGGCGAACTGCCCGAGGAACGCGAAGCCGCACAGGATCAGCAGGAAGACCACGATGGGGATCAGAATTCGAAGCGGGTTCGGCATGGTCGGTCCTCAGTGGGTGGCTGCATCGCTATTGACCTCAAATCCGGCCGCGTCAATCCGACGATCGGCTTCGCAGGGAACCCTCCGGCCTAGTCGGCGGCCGCGGGCCTGCGGCCGTCTCGTCGTCGCAGTGTTCAAGTACGCGCTGCGTGGCGCGAAGGACCGGCTTGCGGGCACGCAGGCGCTCGGCGCTCGCATAGGCATGGCGTGCGAAATTGAGCGGTCTGTCAGCAAGGAGCCGGTCCAGCACCGTGCGTCGACGGACCGAAAAGTTAGCGGCGCCACGGCAGCCCGGTTTGCCGTTCGCCTTGACGTCGCGCACCGCAAACGTCACGTGATCAGGGTGATCCGGCGCATAGCCGTTGCCGTCCTCCATGCAGATCCACTTCTCGCCGATACGGAATTTCAGATGCGTTGTCATGCGGCCATCTCCTGTTGTTGCAGATGCGCGCTCAGGTCGCGATGCAGGCGCATCGCGTCGCGCACGTTACCGAAGGGTCCGTGGAACTGGTTGCCGTTGGCCGCCGCACAGCGGTCGATCGGCTCCCACAGCAGGTAGCGCCACTCGTCATAGACTGAGTACCGCGCGATCGTCCAGCCCGACGGGTGCACCAGCGCAAAGTCGCCGGACGGTCGCCATTTGCACGGGCTGTCATCGCTCGCGTCCGCGGCATCGGCAAGCGCGGTAGCCGGAAGATCTGCCTTCATTGCGGGAACTCTCCGGGTGGATCGGCGCACAGGATCCGCAGGGCGTCGCGCTGCGCGTCGTCCAGTCCGGCGTCGGTGATAGCCACGCAGCCGTGCAGGATCACGGCGCCGTAGAGCCGCGCCAGCGCGCGGGCCTCTGTGCTGGCCGCAAATGCTTCGTCGGACGGCGAGCGCATGCGCCATCCCTCGATCGCCGCCTCGATATCGCTGATCGCGAAGTTCATACATGGTCCTCTCTGCGTACGAGCCAGTGCGCCGTGAAACCGCGCGCCCACGACGCGGCGTAGACAAAGCACAGTGCAAGCACGCCGTACTGATGCGCTCGCCACGCCATGTCGAACCAGAACGGTTGCGCGGCCAGCCCGAAGATGCAGGCCCAGCGCCGCCAGTGCGCACGCCTGTCCTGCGACAGAAACACGGCGAGCGCACCGCACAGGCTGATCGCGATCTGTTCGATCATCTGCGCCGCAGCATCGGCGCTCATGAGACACAACCCAGCAGTTGAGCCTTGCCGATCGGGTCGTACCAGATTTCGCTGAGCCGCTTGTTGCGCATGAAGAGAACCAGATCAACCGTTACGCGAACCTGTTCCAAGATGAATTGCCAGTCGAGCGTCTGGCCGACCGCGCTCTGCTTGACCAGCGTCGCGATGCGCGAATGTGCCGAGCGCGCATCGTTGCAATGCACGGTTGTGATACCGCCGGGCGTGCCGGTGTTCAGCAGCGTCATGTAGTCCCACGTCTCGTCGCCACGCAGCTCGGCGAGGAAAACGCGGTCAAACTTCATGCGCAACGTGGAGCGCACCAGTTCCTTCGCCGGCAGCGTGTCGCTGAAGAACATGTGCACGCGGTTCGGGTGGTTCGGCAGCGACAGCTCCGGTGTGTCCTCGATAGTGCCGATCCGCTCATCGGACGGCACGAGGTCTGAGAGCGCCTTGTTCAGCGTTGTCTTTCCGGAGCCGGTGCCACCGGCGAGCACAATGTTCAACCGGTTGGCAACCGCAAGCTCAAGCATGCGCGTGACATTGCGCTGACCTTTCGCCTCGAGCATCTCAAGCTCGAACGGCTGCAGATCAAGTGATACCGACATGTCGCGACGTGGCGACACGTCCCGATAGCCCTCGAACCAGCCGTTGCGCTCATACTCGGCAACCGACAAACGGACGTCAGACGGGATGCGGATCGTGATGGAGATCGTGTCCTGCTCGCAGGCCGGTTGCATCAGCACGTGCCCGCGCTGGCCCTCGGGCAGGACCACCGGATGAATCGGCTCTTTTGTGGAAAACTTGCCGCCCTTCATCACCGTCAGGGCGTTCGCGAGCTTGAAGCACGCATCGAGCGAGCAGGCCGGCGCATCGTGTCGTCGCCATCCAGCACTCCCCTGCGTCCAGATCTCACCGGGACGGTTGATCGCAACCTCGGTAAGACTCCCGTCGAAGAAGTTCGAGATGCCCATCTGCTTGAGGAAACTGCGCGCGATCGTGCCCTTCTCGATCACATCGATTACGATTGCACTCATTCGCACTCCTTTCTGGTTTTGGTCACATCGGTGCGTCATGGCGCGCTATCAACGAGGCGTAGTGCCCGAATCCTGCGGCTCGATCTGCACTGACACGCGATATAGGCGGTGATCGTCCGGCACGCTGCTGGCAAGCTCGCGGAGCGTTTGCGCCGGCGACATGGAAACCACGGTTGCGCTCAGTGGCGCGGCCGGCCGGGTCAATTTCCATCCCGCACCGCCGATTGCCACAGTTGCGCATAGCCCCGTTACAAGCCAGATGCGCGATGTGAGTGGCGCCTGGCGATCGTGAATCGGTGGTGTCTTGATGGGTTGACGGTTAGTTGCGTGCACTTCCATTGCGTGAGCGGCCGCGTGATTGACCTGCTCATCGAGCGACGGCAAGGCGTTGTCGCTCCATTCCGAGATCGTCAGCCCGATACGCGCCCCGACACTACGCAACAGGTTGCGTAGTGTCGGCGCTGACATGTCGTCGATCCGGCACCCATCGAGCGCCATGCAATCCTCGAACGCGTGCTCGTCGGCGATCTGACGCAGTGGCAAGGCATCGGGAACCATATGCGCACGCCGTGCATCGACCCGCTCGGCCAATTGCCGGACCGTGTTGCCGTAGAAACAGAAGCGCAGTGCGCTCCGTAGTTTCGTTTCGAACATGTCGCGATCGAGGCCGTGCAGGGGAAAATCGTCCGGGTATGTGACTTTCAGGTTCATGGATCCGTTCCTCATTGCTGTCCGCTCTGGCCAACCGGCTCGCCCAGCGCGTCGACGTTCTCGTACACGCCGCTCAGGTCAATGTCGCGCGCCACAAAGATATTGATGACCGAGCCCTGGTTCGAATACGCCGTCGGCGGGATGTTGATGGTGCTACGCAGCGTTTCCGCGGCCACGTTCTGTGTGGCGTTCGAACTGTTGGAGAACGTGATCTGCTGGCCAGACCCGGTTGCCTTGTTCGCGAGCGCCTGGCCGAAGTCGCCAATCAGGCTGACCATCAGCGCGCCCTTGAACCGCAGCCAGAAGTGCTCGTCAACATAGGCTGGAATGCCTGCGGCGCCCAGCGGATCGGTAGCCGGCGAGTTCAGTGGAATGCGTACGTCGCCGTCGTCGATCTCGTCCCAGATCGCGCCGATCACTCCCTGCCCCTGGATCACCGCGTCGCGCTGCTCGCCCTTCGCCATCGCACCCTTGCGAACGAGCAGCGTCGTGCCATCGTCGGACCATACGTCCTGCGCGATCGGGCACCCGATCAGGCCCGGCCGGTCGGTGCGGATCGCCGTCGACTGACCACAGCGGATCATCGTGTTGCGACTGAGCAGGTAATGCCGGTTCGGCCGGAACGAGGCCTGCATCGGCTGCAGCTTCGACGGTTGCAAGGACTGGTCGATCGCGGAGCCCTTGCCCTTGCCCTCGCCCGCGTCCGCCTTGCTGGTTGAGCTGGGCCCACCGCCTGCACTGCCGCCGCGCAGCGCTGATATGCCCATCGACTTCGCCAGACCTGCCAGACCACCGGCATCGTGGCCGACCGCTCCAGTGCTGCCACTGTCGCTGTCGCCAGTGGCTTCATTTGATGCCACGGGACCATCTTTGCTCTGGCCGGAATCGTTGTTGCCCTCATTGCCCCTGCCCGCGACGAGCACGCTGCCCTCCAGGCGGCGCTCGGCCGGCGTAAGCGGCCGCGGCTGGTTGCTCACGGTCACCGCCTGTCTATTCCTTGTACCTCCCGTCTGCGATGCCGCGCCAGCCGGCGTCGCGAGGTGGGAATTCGCTGCAGCGGCGGCCGCAGCCTCCGACGCTGCACGGGCCTGGTCTTCCGCGCGTTTGATACGTTCCTTCTGCGTCTCCAGATCCGCACCGGCGTCACTCGCGCCGCTGTCTTTCGGTTTTGTCAGCGCCGCCTGTTTCGCGTCCTGATGCTGCTGGAACAGGCGCTGCAGATAGATCGTGACACCCGACGCACCCAGCGCAATAACGGCGAGCGCGACCAGCACCAGACGCAGCTTGCCCACGCGCGTTTTCCGGCGGCCCGGCAGATCGAGCGAAGGCTGCGGGCCGACGTCGGTCGATGCCGCATGTTCCATTTCGTTTCGTTCAGTCATACCCTGTTCGCTCCCTGATCAGTCCGTCGATGCATCGGTATGGTCACGCGCGATGCGCGCGCTGCCCGGTACCGACGAGCCCGCACGGTTGTAATGACCATCAGGCGAATAGCCGTCGTTGCGAATACCCAGCACCGACTGGCCGTAGCGGATGACAAACGACTTCGACACTTCGTGCACGACGACCGTATCCCGCTCCATATGAAAGTTCGCCGTCGCCTCGCCACCGTCGGGAAGCTTCGTGAAGATCGTCGGCAGGTCACGCGCCGTTGCGTACTTGAAGTACGTGAAACGGCCGTCGTCCCACAGCGCGGTCGGCGCGAGTGCACGATCGCCGCGCATCATGTACTGGATATTGGCTGCAGGAACTGACGCCACAGGCATGGATTTCACAGCGCCCACGCTCACGATCGATGCGGGAACCGCCGGTTCATTGCCCTGCTGACCGCCCAGCGCTGCACTAACCGCTTCCTGCCGCCGCAGCTGCGCGCTCGCCGCCCTGGCACGCGTGTCCGGATAGTCGAAACGCAATATCCATGTCGCGGGCTGTGCAGCCGACACGTTGACAAGTGACAGCGGATAGGTGCGCCGGTTGGTGACCAGCAGAAGGTTGGTTTCCGGCTGCGGCGCACCCGGTTTGAGCATCGCGCCACTGTCGTTGATGGCCACGTGCCAGGCTTTGCCGTCTCCAATGCCCTCGCCGCTGTTGATGATGTGTTCGCCTGGCTCGAACTGGATCATCACCGCACGCCCCGGCATGGTCGCCACACGATAGGCCTGGTCCGGATCGTAGATCGCGCACTGGATGTGCGGGTCTGAACCGCAGCTGCGCGGCGTTTCGAGCGCTCGCGCATGGATCGGCGCCAACGCGAAGCTCAGTGCGGCCGCCGCTGCGCCTGCTGACATCCGCATCGTTCGTCCTTTCATGCTCCACCTCCGGCTGCCGCAGAGCCCGACGCCGACCCCGACGTAGCCCCGGCATCGGCGGGCGCCCGGGTCCAGTCTCGCGTGACCTCGTAGCTCGTGCAGCGAAAACCGTCCGCGTTGAGATCCTGCTGATCCTGCTTTTCCGGTACGTTCACACGCTCGAATGCGACCGTCGCAATCCAGTACGTCGGATCCGGCCGTTTCGCTGCGGGATTCAGCGGGACCAGCTGACGCGAGAAGAACACCTGCGCGGCGGGTGCGAACGTGATCGAGCCGACGTGTGCGATGACCCGCGCCTGATCCTTCAGAAGTTTGAGCGGGCCCACCGGGCCGCGCACCAGCCCGTCATAGGCTTCCTTCTCGTGATCGTCGCTCATGAACATCACCGCGGCGTGCGTGTCCGAAATCGTCTCCCAGTCATAGCTCTCACGTAGTTCGACGTAACGGTGCAGATCGGCGCGATCGGTCTTCTCCGAAAACGTAACGTGTCCGTTAGCCGTTGTCGGCAGCACGTCGACCTTACCGGTCGACGAGTCCACTCGCAGCACAGCAGGCGGGTTCGGCCGCTTTAGGAGTCCTAAAGCCCCCATGCCAGAAACAGCGGCGAGAGCGACAACGCCCGATAGCACCGAGCGCCGGTCCGCGATACGGGCCTTCTCTTCCGCTGCTTTGACCTTTGACTTTTCGAAGGCCTGTGCCTGTTTCAGGTACCAGCTGACCGCATCGCGCTCACTTGCCTCAACATCGCTCACCGGCGCTTCTGTGCGCGTGGTCGACCCGGCCGGGCTTCCCTTACGTTTGCGCGCGTTCGCTCCCAACGCAAACCAATGCCTGATAGTCGATGCCATCCTGTTCCTCACTTCGGTTCCGTATGGTCCGACTGCTGGGCCAACGGTTGATTGACCGGTACCCACTGACCAGTCGGCTCGGGCGGCTTTGGCGCCGAGCTGCACGCCTGCAGCGCGAAGGCCATCAGTAAAATAGCGACAGGAGATTTCATGTTCTCCGTTTCTCCTTTGGATCGAGCAAAACAGGCGTATTGCGTGGCATCTAGCAAAACAGCTTGATCGATACCATCGCGCCGATCGTTGCCACCACCGCCGCGATAAGCCACCAACGTGCGATCGTCTTGAATAACCTGATCATTTTTTATGCCTGACTCAAACTACCGCCGGTCTTCGGCGATCCGCCACCGCCCATTTTTCCAAGCAAGCCGGCAAATCTCGCGACGCTACCCAGCTTGCCCACCATCGTCGAGATACCGACGCCGCCTGCAAGAGATGAAGCCAAACCCGGTAGGTTAAGTGAGATAACCCAGAAGGACAGCCCCATGATGTCCAGGTCGATGACTTGCGCGATAGAAGGGGATCCGTTCAGCGGCACCACGCCCATCGCGAAATTGACCTCGAGCGCACAGGCGGCTGCGAAGAGCGTGACCAGCAGGGTGTAGTTCATGCATTGACCGACCCAGTTCCAGAAGAACTGCCGCGATGGTGGGAAGAGCGCCGCCGAGATGAACAACGGACCGAGTGCGAGCAGAAGCCCAAGCGCAAACTTCGCCAGAATAATGTACGCAATGGCTATCGCCATGAATGGGCCGCCGAAAATGATCATCAGCGCGATCGTCCAGATGGCTGCAATTACCTTCAGGCCGGACGCCTGTGCATAGATCTCCTGGGCTGCATTGATGTATGCATTGAGCAGGTTGTCGAGGCCGGACACCGGGTTGCTACCGTTGGTCAGCGCGCCGGCCAGCTGCTCGCCAAGACCATTAAAGAACGGAACGATATACTCGCTGTAGAACTGGATGTTCATCCCGCAGGTCAGGATGACCGCCCAAGTCGCCATGCGCATCAGGAAATCGTTAATCGGCTCGTCGTTGCGCCCCTGCCAGTATGTCCAGAGGATCAACAGGACATAGATGCTGAAGCAGGTAGCCATCAATGGCGAGATCAGCGAAATGATGCGGGTCGAACCGGCCGAGATCGTGTTCAACACGTTCTGATCGAACGATTTCGTCATTGAGGTGAAAAGCTGGATGTCTGCCACGGATATCCCCTGCTTCGGTCAGCGGTTGATGGACGAGCCGGATTACTTGAGCCCGGCCGCGCTGGCTTCAGCATCGTCGCTTGCAGCGTTGATGCCCTTCGCCTTACGCTCAGCGGCAAGCTTCTCAGGCGTCGTGCCGAGAAACGCCGCGTCGAACTTCAGATCCTGTTGCTGCCGTTGCTCTTCCTGCAGGTTGTGCTGGTGACGATCCCATGCGAGGTAGCCGAGGTAGCCGGCGATCGCGACCAGCAAAGCGATGATTGAGCCGAGAAGTGTCTTATTGATCATTGGTTTTCCCCAGGAATGCGTTGTCGAATTCACGGTCGCGCTGCTGTTCGGCAAGCTGCAGCTCTGTTTTCTGCAACTGCGCGGTGAGCTGCAAGCGCGTCTGATCGTTCGTGACCATCGTCTCTTCGGCCGCCATTCGGTTCTGCAGATCCGCCTTCTGCGCGGGATCCTGCGTCAGATTCGACTGCTGCATGAGCGACTGGATGTTGTTAAAGCGCGCCATGATCGCGCTATACGCCTGCTCGTTCATCGCCTTGTTGGCCGCGAGCGTGTCGTAATAGCGCTGCTGACCGGGGGTGCTCGCGCCGGTCATGCTTTCCTGCTGCTCGATCGAACGCATCGACGAACTGATACCCGAGAGACCGCCGTTCTTCGCCTGGTCATAAATGTTTTGCCACTGTTCCGGAAGGTAGTTGCGCAGCGATGCATCGTTCATGATGTTGCCGAAACTGCTGTTGCCAGTCAGCGCCTGATACTGGGCCTCCTGATTCTGGACCTGCTGCATCAGCTGCTCGACCTGCACCATCTGCTGCGCGAGCTCCGCGGGCGAAATGGTCGGCACACCCTGCGCGTGAGCCTGCGAAAACGCACACGCGCACAACAACGCGACCAGACTGCGACGAGGCCAAAGTGTAATTCGCGGCAGATAGGCAAAGGCGCTCATGCCGGCGCGCGTTGATCGTGCCCGCAGCGCCTCGCGAAGGTTGCAGATCGCAAGGTCAACTGGCCGGTGCACGGCCGGATAGACATCGGTGCTGTTCATCATTCCCTCCCTGGGTTGCAGCACATCAGGCAAAAACGTCGTCGTCAACCGGCTGATTAACCGGTGGATAAACCTGCGCAAGCTCAGCACGTTTGCGCTCGAGGCCGCGCTGCAGCTCGGCGGACCACAAACGCTCATCGGCGCCGTGTTTTGCCGTGAGCCGCGTGCGCAGCTTGCGTTCGAACACGCGGTACAGATAAACGGGCAACCAGACGTCCGGATCGCCACCAAACTCGGCCCGCACCCCGTCGCAGATCAGTGCGTTCTCGCGATCGCCAGAGAACACCGCAATCGCGTCCTCAAGCCCGTTCAGGTCAAAGCTGGCAAAGGCCGACTGGTTGCCCTGCTTGATCAGGAATCGGTGCAACTGCGGTGTGAGTTTTTTGAATTCCTTGAACTCCTTGCGGGTCATGCCGTCGCGCAGATAGGCCTCTTCTTCGGCCGCCGGATCGGCTAGCCAGATCTTTGTGGCGACCAGACTGCGCAGCGCGGGAAACAGGTCTGCCGCACGCTGCGCCTGTTCCGGCTGTTGCGTGATCAGTCCCATGAATTCCCCTTCTTTACGCCCGCTCGCCAGCGTTTCCTCGATCTGCTCGCGGATCGTGCGAAAGCGCAGCGGCAGCCAGTACTCTTCGATCACCGTCAGCATCAGCGTGCCTTCCCGACGCATCAGTTTCTTGAGATGGAACAGGTAGGCAAATGCAGGCTCCGACGGCTCATAGTTCTCGACAAGAAACGCCTCAACATCGAACCCGATCCAACGTTGCTCGCTCATGTTCAATGAGAGATTGGGCGGGTTATCGAACACCCACCAGAACCGGCCGCCCTCCGACTTGCACCAGATCGACAGACGTGCGCGCAGGCCGTCGTCGCCCTCGTCTGGAATGCTGTCGAGTAGCAGGCTGAAGCGGCGCAGCCGAACGTCATCGACCCCCATTACCGCATCGACGGCGTTGCGGCAGTGAATCTTCTCGCCGGCCGTCAGGTCAATCTTGATTGGCTTACCCTGATGGTCGACACCGTTCTTGCGGCCGCACAGTTCGACGAGCCCGTACAGGAATTCGCGATTGTCTGGCGTGTCGGCGAGTTCGAACGGCGCCCACCCGGTCGGCTTGCCTTTCTCCAGATAGACATAGGCGCCACCCATCGCACGAATGAACACTTCCCAGCCCCGCCCCTTGTCCAGCACGTACAGCATCGGATCGAAGCGGGACAGCATGCCGGTCGCCGCCACGATGACCGTAGACTTGCCGCTGCCCGTCGTGCCTTTCGCTTCAAAATGTCCGGCGACCTTCTCCGAAACATTGATGTCCCCCAGCCGGCTCGCGTGCGAGCTGTAGTTGTACACGCCCGAATCCGAGCGAAACGGGATGACGGCTGACCCGTCACCGATCGGGTTACCTTCCGCCTTGCCTGACGAGTAGTCATGGTAGGTGTACATCGCCGCAAAATTGCGTGAGGACTGCACTTTCGGTCGCGGTTTGACTCGCGCGCCCGGGACTTGTGAGAAGTACGTGAACGGAGCAGACCCCGTCGCGGGCGACCATTCAACTCCACACTCGTTGCGCGAACGGGACGCAAACCTGTCGGCGTTCTCCAGCGCCTCTTTCGCTGTTTCGCCGTAGATAACCGCCGCGCCGTGATACTCGCCGAACGACAGTTCACCCGTGTTCACGTAACCCTGTGCGGCGCGCAGTTCCTTGACCTGATGCTTCGCCTTGTCTCCGGCCGACTCCAGCTTGTTGATTACCGAATCGATGGTCCGGTTTGACTCAAAGCCCGTCATGCAGTTGAACGTATGCGTAGTCGTGAATTCCATGTTCAACGTGATCAACGGGTCGAGCTGGCCCCAGCCCGGCTTCTCCGGGCAACTGCGAAGGTCGAGGCAGGTTGCAACACGTCGGTACGCCGGCACGTCGCTCGCCCCGATCTCAAGCGTGTTGTAACCAAAATGCAGATGGCTCGACGGGATGACATCGGTGCCGGGTTCCGCTGCGACCGGCAGATCGCCGGTCTTCCCATTGATGAGATAGCTGACGAGCCCATACAAGGGCGAGAACAGCATCTTCGTGCCGTTCATGTGCTTGCGCTCGTACACTTCAAGCAACTCGGCTTCATACTCGGCGAACTGCAGCAGCGCCTGTTGGGCAAGAGACCCGATTTCTTTCAGCCCGTCGTCGAACTCCTCGTATTTCAGGATCAGCGACAGGTAGTAGCGGTTCTCGAAGAACTTTTCGTCTCCGAAACGTCGCCCGATGTACTCGCGTACGAACCACTGCAGGAAGCGTTGTTTGAAACGGTACATACGATCAAAACTCACGCGCTGTCGCACGAACGTTGCGTGATAGCCAAGGCGGCCACCCAGGTCGCGACCAAGCTTGCTGTACGCTTCCGTATCGCGATCGAACATGCGCTCCATCGCGACGTTCTCGTGCACCTCGAACGGCATGCCGCGCATGGCCAGCGTCACCATGAACCGGTTGGCCTCAAGGTGCTGTACGTGTTTCGTGACCGGATGCCCGTACTTCGGAATCCAGTCTTCCACGGCGCCGATCGCGCCGAGGATTTCGCTGGTGACGGCGGGTCTGCTTTGCATCAGGCCTCCGGATCGAGCTCACGCAGCCGGCGCTCACCCTTGGACAACGGTTTGAAAAAATCGCGATAGACGCGGCGCTGCCGTCCGTATCGCAGCGGCGCGAGCGTAGCAGTATTGCCGAAGCGCGGGGCGGCTCGCCCGGAATTTAGCCGCGCGCGGACCCGCAGCTGCCAGAAGTAGAAGCGGCAACGCAATTCCAGCCACATGATCCGCAGGCCCTGGTCGTCGGTTTCGCAGATGTGCTTGAAATACAGCAGCACCGGAAAGCCCAAGAAAACGAATAGCAGACCGCCTGGTCCCACGAAGAAGGAAACCAGCACGCCGACAAACATCGACGCGACGACGACAACCAGCATCGCCATATAGGGAACGCCCCAGATGGCCGCCGTGCGGCCAAGGCCATTGAATCCGGGATAGCGGGTTTTTTCGTCCGACATGGCGTGCTCAGCTGAACATGTTCCACAGATACGGTGCGAGCACGCCGACCACCGAGCCCACCGCCGCCACCTTGCCGCACATCGTCACAAACTCGCTCCAGTGCGCGCGATCGGCCCAACACTCCGCCCCTTTCCACATCAGCACGCAGGCCGCGACGACGCCAAGGAACGAATAAAGCCAGATCTTGAAGGTGGTCGCGCCCTGCGTCGCCGAATCGAGCCCACCACCCGCGAATGCAAGTTCCGGACCGATTGCGGTGCCGAGGGCCATCGTCTGGCGCATACGGGTTGCGATTCGCCGCATTGATATGCGATATGAATAATCTTTCAGCTGTACTAATTTCATGGTCGCGAGCTTCGTATTGCGATTCATGTCTTCTCCTTTCACGTGGTTGAGATCAGGCCGCGTCGTCGCGGCTCAGATCAGTTGCAGTCGTTGTCGCAGGCGGAATCGCCGAATGCATCCCATGACGGGTGCGGTGCGTCCTGCCGTTGTTTTGGGCCACTGCGGCGTGTGGAAGATGTTTTGGCATCGGGCGCTGCTGCGTGTGCTGGTCTGTCGGACTGACTGTCCATCACAACAGGAATCGCAGGAACAACGTTGGTTGAACCTGCCGCCATCTGGGCGTTGGCAACAACTCGTTGGACATAACTGGTGCCGCCATCGTCGGCTGACTCGCCGCGCGTGAAATTGCCGCTGTAGTAGCAGCTAATCGCAGCACGC
Organism: Paraburkholderia domus; assembly: GCF_905220705.1. Taxonomy (GTDB): domain Bacteria; phylum Pseudomonadota; class Gammaproteobacteria; order Burkholderiales; family Burkholderiaceae; genus Paraburkholderia; species Paraburkholderia domus. The sequence goes on along the minus strand of NZ_CAJNAT010000038.1, from coordinate 40,790 downwards.
AATGCCGGCCCACCCTGCCCCATTGCCGCAGTCGCCCGCTCATAACAGTCGCGCAGTATCGCGCTGCCCGCGCGCAGGTTTGCACACGGATCGAATGCCGTTTCGTAGGTCAATCCGTAGCGGGCAAGATTGGCCTTGTTGACCTGTCCAAGCCCCATGCTGAAATTGATGCCTTGTGAATTGAGCGCTTTCGCCGTCACCACCGCTTCAGCATGGTCACGCGGCTGGCGAACAAGGTGGCCACCAACGACGCCGATCGCGTACGGATTGAAGCCGGACTCAGTCCTCACGACCGCCTGAAGCGTCGTAGGGTGGACGTTCGGCGCGCATTGCTGGGCCAGGGAGTTGAAATCAAGCATGACTTTCCCCTTCACCAACGCTCAATCGTTGGCTGCGCCCGAACGATATAATGGCTTTAGCCATTGTCGACCTCTCAGGTTTCAACAACCGGTCAGGTCGGCGCCAATGCTCGCAACATCGACGCTGACCGCTTCTACTACCCGTACCTCCACGCCTGCCCTTCCCTGTCTGGCGTTACCTCGCCAAGATCCGGCCCGCGCGATGCGAGCCAATTAAATCTCCTTCTGACACCGCCTCCTGTCGCGACGTTGGCGACGCGGGGAACGCATCCGACGCGCACTCGTTGCTGACCGCCTCATCTTCCAGTTCGGCCCGACGAGTACGAAGCTCAACAATCAGCTGCGCATTTTTTGACCGTGCCTCCTGCTTTGCCCGATCGATGAGCCACTCATTTAGCTCTCGGGGGAGTCGACACTGCGAGCGAACGATGTCACCCATTCTCTCTCCTCTGGTGCTTTATAGTCACTACGATGCAGTGACACAATGTCACTATATTCCAGCGCCAACGTAGTGTCAAATGTCACTATGAAAGACAGCTACCGCTCACAATTCCGGCTACCGTGGTCTCTCTACCACCAGTTGAACGAATCCGCCACGAAGAATCAGCGCTCACTCAACGCTGAGCTGGTCGCGCGTTTGGAGTCGACCTATCCCCAACTCAGTGTCCGCGACGATACCGATGTCGACGAATTGCGCGAAACCGTCTCGACGATGTCTCTCGCCGAGCTCATGACCCCAGACGAGATAACGATGTTCGCCGAACGCATGCTCGCTCTTGTCGCACGCAAGCGCACTACCAAGACAACACCGTAGTGACACTTTCCAACAGATGATGTGACGAATTCAAGAGGCCCACTTAGCCTTGCGGCCGCCAATGTTTTATGCTAGTCGCTTCTCTTTGGTACCCTATGGTTCATGACCAAGAACCAGAGCGGTGGAATTAACGCCAGGCCAAACATGTGCAGATAGCCGCCAGGAAGCGCACTCCCGGTGTGAACCAGGCCATCATAGGCCTGCGTTTGCTCAAGATGATGGTGGGTGTGACGCCCGTTATTTACGAATAGGCGATTGGACAACCAGAAATTAACGTCCCACGCAATCTGATGGCCCAGGTCGTCAGGACTACCACACAGGCCATAGTGCTGCAGGTAGCCAACCGCCTCTACGACGAAGACAGAGACTATGCCCTGCCCCGCGTAGAAGACCGCCCCTCGCCAGCCACCAAACCACGCGAAGAGACCCACGACCGCTACGCTGACCGGGACGATCTGCAGGAGCCGGCTTCCCCTCCAACTGCGTGCCTGGCTTAGCTCGTAAGCAATAGCGGATCTCAGCGCCGAGAAGAAGGAGCGGCCGACGTGACACCAAAACATGGGCTGTTGAACCAAATCGCGGATCGCCGACATGCCCGTGGTGGAGTTGATGTACGACTCGGTAGTGAGGGTATCCGGCGACTGCTAGCGCTACGTCGGAAATCAACCTGGATACACGCCCGCCCCGGTGCATTACTTCGTGAATGTGCGCCATCGCGAAAGCACTCACCACCCCCGAGGCAATAACGAGCCCGGCAAACTCCAGCGGCCTCGCGGTCATCGCTCTTTCGAGGGCAACAAGCACCGCAGCGCCCCACACGCAAATGTAAGTGACCGGGACCGCGGGAACGCTCGGCGCATGGCTCCCCCTGTGATTTGTGACCTCCACGTCCTGTCCGATCAACGCGTCAGCGGCCGGAACCACCGCAACCAGGAGCAACAAAAACAGCCAGGGATGCCGGTAAAAGAAGAATGCCGTCGCGGTCGCTGGTAATAGCGTCGACAGCCAGAACCCGCCCTTATTGCTGCGCAAAGATGTCATTTTCTTCCGCAAACCGCACCGCCGCGGTAATGTGCGAAACGCCAATCTTTTCGTTGATCCGTTGGAACTGCCTGTAGACAGTCGTCGAAGACACCTTCAGCTCATCGGCGATCGCACCTGCATTGAAGCCAGATCTTACGAGCCCAATCAACTGCACGTCCTGTTGTGAAAGGCCACACTTTCTGATCGCATCTTCGCGCACTCCCCGCGATGACCAATCGAGGAGCTCTAACGCCAGGGCCCGGAAAAATGCCCGCCCCTCTCTGAGTTTCGGCTCACCTTCCTCGGGCTTCACGCTCGAGCCAAGGTAGAGAGCTCCAATCCGGCCTTTCTCGCTAGCGTGCGCAGGAATGAGGAACGTGCTGAGAAACCCGTGTTCCGCGGCAACCTCAAGCATCCGCTTTTGCCCAGCAGTCCGGACTGGCAACTCCGAGCCCAACACTGGCGCAGTGTTCGATCGTGCGTAATCGAGACAAGGGTCCGTCAGATACCATCGGTTCGCGTTGTACAGTTGGCACCATTCAGGGCGACAACCGATCAAGAATCGATGGGTGGAGCGACTGGCTGAATGATCGGTAGGATGCAACGAGACGAACACAAACCATTCCGCTCCCTTCGATCGAATTGCGTCGCTAACAAGCGGTATCAACTCCAGTTCATCCGGTGCATTTATAACGGCATCAAAGCTCAGTTCCATTACGGTCGATCCATCTAGATTACTTCACCAACTCCATCCGCCCAGACAATGTTTCGCACTTCCATATAAATTGCCCGCATCACCGAATGATGTGGGTCCGAAAGCGCGAACTTTTCAAACTCTCCTTTTGATGAAATCGGCATAATCTGAACCAGCATAAGTTCATCACCCTGAATCAGATACCTTTCCGCAATGAAACCGCCTGGCACCTGATAGAGACGAATGCCCACCTGCTCGACATCGGCACTAACGGCTCGTTCATAGACAAGGTTCTTCATAATCCTCGCCTTCGATCTCGGGGCGATGCCCGCAAGCACGACACGTCCGATTCTTGACTTCATGCTCAGACAGAGACGAAATCACATTGTCTGCCACGCATCTTTCGCACTCGAAGATCGATACGAAAAATTCCGCACAGCAGACTTCGCACTTCATTTGATGGACTTCGTTTTCCTGCAAGATTTCCCATCCATCATCACCGTGATCGGCCCCACAAGAAGGGCACACAATGCTGATACATTCGCTCATAGTTTCCAATCCAACAAATCATCTTCACTCCGGCGAATCGCCGGGACGCCTCATGCACCCGAGTGCTACGCCAGCCTTCCGCCCATCGGCGCTGGATACGTCTCACGCGATCGACTCGTACGCAGTCTTTGCACGTAATGGACGAACCGCTCTATCTCGGCCTCGGCCATCCCGAGCCACGCGAATCGTATGGTTCCGGGTTCCCACGGGATAATTCCCTCGCGGTCAATGCCGTGATGCTCGAGAGACTGAAAGAACACGGACAGGTCATCGTCCTGCAACTGCTTCAGCCACGTCCGCAGGCGCTCCAACTCCTCCCCAGTCAACTCCACCGGCGACGTGTTTAGAAAGCTCAATGCGAAGCGCGTTGGGCAAGGCGCTCGCGGGACGTATAAAGATCGCAGTGGTCCTGGTGCGCTGTGCGGGGATCGACGCCGAGTATGGGAAACGAAAGCCCCTGTTCCTTTGCATCCTTGGCGCGCTGACCCCCCGGCCGATCGTCAGGGGATGTTGGCCAAATGCGTTTCAGGTCATCCGCCCGGTACTTCTCGCGGGACTCCCAGATCTCACACAGTTCGCAGTACTCCCTCGATTGAGAGATCCGGTAAGCCGCATCGACAAGCGGACTGTCGTGCCAGTGAGCGAGCGGCCTGGTGCGCTCCGCTGCATACATGCGCTGATGGTCATCTTCCAGATTGACGCCCGACTCCTCGAACAGTCTGCGAAATAGAACCAGTGATTTGCGGAAATACTGGGATGCGCCATCAGACTGCGCATACAGGCGCTCCGGAAATGTTTGCGCGTTATCCGGTGCAACATGGCCATTAGCCGCGTCTGTAATGCCGGTGACAAGCCAGAAAGCATAGTGCGGGAAAAGACGTGCCAGCGCCTCGATCATGTCGGGCGTGGGTCGTTGTCGACGATGAAACACCTTACGCCAGCGCTGAACGGAAATACGGGTGTATTCCGTCAGCCGCTCCAAGTAGCCCCGGCCAGGCTCGGGCCTCGGGAGCAGAGTACCGAATGCCCTGCGCAGCGCCCCCTCTGGCCGTTCGACTTCACCTGGCGCGAGGCGTGCCTGCTCGTTCAGGAGCAAGATCATGCGGTCTTCGATCGTCGTGGTCATATCCCGAAAAAGTCCCAATCAGTCAATCTGTCCCGATTAGATAAATTCATAAGATATGACCATACGCGCCCTTCCTCTGCCTCCGCCAATTCAGTTACAAAAGGAAACACGAAGAAAGGTGCCTACTGCTACAAGGCGGAAATTTCTCTGCATACCTATGTTTTTTGCATAAATTATGTGGCAAATATGCCCTATGCCACCGGTATCGCGGGGGTAATTGGCGATGAAACGGTTTCAGCGAACTTTAGACAGAGGCCGTTTAGCCGAAGCGCTGAATGAGCGCAAGCGCCACGGCCCGGAGACTGTCAGGCGACAGTTCCTGCAAGTTAATGACTGGTGCATCTGCAAGTGCGGAATAACTGCGCCGTGTCGAACGCGCATAGGTGGGATCGTAGTGCGAGACCATGATCCGCTCGAACAACTCGGGTATTTGCCGTGATCTGGCCATTTCCTGCCACATCGCAAACTCTTTGCCTCCGACATGGCTCCGTAGAGAGGCGAGCTTCGCTACAAAGGCGTCCGGATCTTGCTCGAAATGATGATAGTCCTCTCGCCACAATATGACTCGCTGGGCCATCGGCGTGTTCACGCAGACAAGCTTGCCCTTCATATGCATTGTTTCGAGCAGCGCCGGGGGTAACTGTACATTGCCAATCTTCTTGCTCTCTGCTTCCACCCACACCGGGCGATCGGGCGAGAAGGTACTAAGTTTCTGTTGCAGCAGGCTATCAAAGTATTTCTGCGTCGGCTGCGGCGTACCAGGTATCGCACCAATGACCGAACCCCGGTGAGACGCGAGTGCCTCCAGATTCAACACCTGCGCGCCGACGGCTTCGAGTTGATCGAGCAATCGGGTCTTTCCACAACCAGTCGAGCCTGACAGGACCACATACGAGAACTCTCGCGGCAGCGTTGCCAGTTGGTCGTTGACCCAACGCCTATAGCCCTTCCAGCCACCAGGCAGGCGGTCCACCTTATAGCCGATCGTATCGAGAGCATCAAACCAAAGGCGGCTGCGCTTTCCGCCGCGAAAGCAATACACAAGCACCCTGCCATGACGTGGGCGGGCCGCAATTATGGTGTCAAGGTGACGCGAAATGTTTTTCAGCGAATAGGACACGCCGATCAGATATGCCCGCATTTTGTCGGTCCGATGCAAGGTGCCGACCTCGGCGTATTCGTCAGTGCTCACCACGGGGAGGTTGATTGCCCCAGGGATGTGATCCACGGCGTATTCGCGTTCGCTGCGTGCGTCGATGATGAGGTCGTAATCTTCGAATCGGTACATGCCCACGCGCCTTGTAATTTTTGGCGTACAACGCATTTTCTCTACGCCATCCGGACAACCGGTCGAATGCAGGCATGGTACGAACCCCTTACCGCTCTGGCAAGCCCTACCACCCGGCACGTCTGTCACCGCTGCTGGCTCACGCGGAGGACTTGGCGAGCGCGTCCGGCATATCGAAGTTGTGATTGCTTACAACGACAGCTACGGACTTTTTCCCGCGGGCCGGAAATGTAGCGGTGAATCGGGGCCGCGTCCTCTGGACTGCAGGCGAGTATGCAGTTTGCGCAACTCCGCTCAGCGAGTGCCGTTTGCATGATAAAGATGTTGTAAAGTCTGTTGGCCACGCAGTTTGCGAGACGTCTGGCCCCGAAAGAAACTCTCCGCAGATCAAGGCGCACACGCGCTGACCTACGGTTTGACATCGAATGTAGACGGGGGCAACAGCGATCGCTCATCGACCTGCTAGCCGTGGAGCAGAAGCAGCTGCGCGTGGAGCACTGTGTTTTTGAGAACTAGCTTCACGCACATCGCCGATGTTGGAGCAGTGCCATTCGCACCTGCATAGATTGCCACGGATCGACGCCAGCGAGGTACTAGCCGTGGTTATCGACCCACGCACGTGCCCAGCCTAGTCCGGCGAACTGAGCTTCTTCTTCCGTATCAAAAACACCGAGTATCCCGGAGGCTTCAACAATCTTTGTGTCGCGGGTAATAGTTCCGCTGCCTCCGTATCGCTGAGGTGAAAGGATATCCACTTGCTGAAGTATGGCGTGACCGAAGATGCGGTATCCCTTGTAGTTTCCCGATTCCATCAGCGCACGACCTCAACATACGAGTCGTGAGCATCAACGCGCAGCACATTTCCCTCGGGCGTTATCAGACGGGGGATTTCCGAAACGTCAGGAGTGGTACGTCGCGTACCTGCACCGGCAGTTCCCTGCTTCACGGCGAGCTTGGTGGCGGTGGTCGGCGTGCAATGCGCCCGTGTTTTTAACAAATGGGGTACACGCCGCTTGTGCGTAAGCGACTTCGGTGCGCCAGCTCCCTGAAGCAATCCACCTCGAGCTTCGGGCGGATTCCAGATTTCTATGTAGCGCTCACCTGCAAACGCGGGCGAAGTACACGCCAGTAAGAGCAACCCGCAGCCAACCAGTTTCACTATCGTTTCTCCTTGGCGATGCGATTCAACCTGTCGCTGCAGGATACATCCCCTCCGACGCATGACCCGTCGCAATCGTCACAGTAGCGGCGGTCACGCACAGCGCCATCAACACGACAGACATCCGTTTTCACCGGACTTGCGGTACCCAACGAGCGGCCATTTTCGCACGCAAGGAACGTCAGCTCCCCGGCTCGCCCACGACGAATGGCTTCATCGATTTCCTGCTCGCCAAACGCAGATTTCATCTCGGCGACAAACGCCGCAATTTGCGGCGTCGGATGGCTGACCGACTTGCGAACGTGTATGTCCATCTCGCCTCTCCCGAAAAAAGTACCTGTTCGTCGCTACGGATTTCCGTGTAGAGTACTGTATATCTATACAGGTATTTGTGCAATTCAATGACTGTCCCGTCCCCCATTCCGGAAGCAATACACCCGTCCTTATGGACCTTTACCCTGGAGGTACATAGTTTGTAGCTCGACGGCCCGAAAGCGTTGTGGGCATGGCGTCCGCCTAACTTCTCCTTGTGATGTATCAATACATCGAAATACATCGCTCCTTTCAAAGGTAGTGGGTCAGTTCCCAAGGACCTTGCGTATAGCGCGTGCAAAGCCGATATCGAACACCGTCCGGCCTCGTTCGTTTAAGATCTCGCCGTGAGTCCCCTCTCGTAACCCCTGCTTCTCGAGAAAATCGACCGAGACCGCTTTCTGCAGCGCTTCGCGCTCGGATGGCGTGAGTTGCTCGTTGTGGCCGAATATCGTCCCAGGCAACGTGGCTGCGCCAGCGACGCGGACCCCGAGAGGGCGCCGATCCACAACGACTTGTGTGTTGGACTTCAGCAGGTTGACTTCTGCCCTTAGCTTGTCACGCTCTCCGATGATGGTCTGCATGATGGCGCGAATAGCGGGGTCATGGATTCGCATCAGGTATTCATGGCTTGCCAAAGGCTTCGATGCCTGTGGCGCCGGCCGCCCAACAAAGGTCACCCAGGCGCTTACCAGTACTCGGTAGTCGGCCGATTGAACGTTGTAGAGGACGCGCCCTTTCAGGATTCCATCGGCTTCGGCCAGGCGCCCGATGGTTGGGAGCGAAAAATCGCATGACCCTGATTCGTGGTGCCTGCGACAAATCTCGTGCATCGCCGTTAGCTTGGCGCGCCGATGAGAGCGGCCGCCTTTTGCAAGCAGCTTGTCTAGAACGACGTTCGGGTGGTCGATCGTCATGTCATTCATGCTTCCGATTCCGTGAGCGTTCGAGGTTTGCGGGTAAACGTTCTCGAGGAATTGACCTTTGGCAACAGCGACGTGAGATCGACACCAAATCGCTCGCTCAAGCTCTCACCGGCGTCCACCAGATTGATCACCTGCCGCTGTCCCAACACCGGATTCGCTGGATTCACCTGCTGTGCGAGACGACGCATAAACGCGTTGCCCGCGCGGAGTTACTCATCTTCGCTCAGCATCATGAACACGGGTGGCACGTCATCGCGATAGAGCACGGCATCGAGCAACTGACTACGCCGGAATACGGACTTGCCAGCATCGAGATCCGGATAGAGTTCGACGTTTTCGCAGACGCCAGCGAGTTGCAGCAATTCCGATTCGGTCTCCTCAAACGCGATATGCACATCACCAGCGGTACCGACAGCCACTAACTGGGTATCTCCGTCGCGTGTCACCTCGAGCGCAGACTTACAGCGTTCGATCAGACGCCAGCAGGCCGCCAAATCCTCAGCGAAGTCGTTGAATCGCTTCATCGACCCTTCCCACACGCGCTCTGCCTGCCGGTAGGTATCGAGATGGAGAAACCCATGGCCCGCTTCCTCGGCATCAGCCTTCTGCTTCTTTAGCTCGAGAAGAGCGTTCTCATTCGCGAGGCAAGCGTTGCGTGCCTCATCGAAATGGTAGGCGATCGTGTTGAAGTGCGCCGCAAGTGCCGGCAGGTAGTGCGGTTCCGTCAGAAACCAACGGCAACGAACGCAGTTGCGACTGCCCCCGGGAACAGGACCGTGCTTTGGATTGGTGACAGCGGTACCCGGCAGAAGCAACGGCCCGCCGTTGTGACAACCACCTATGGCTCGGTTTTCCACCGAGTCACTGGTATTGCCGCCGACCATACAGAGGCCGTGGTGCATCGGCATCCAGCCGACCGGGTTTCTTGCCGCGGGATGCTCCGGGATAATACTTGCAACGCTGGGTACACTGTTGCAGATCGCTGTTCGCAGAAGCTCCTCATGCTTCGTGTCGAGCAGAAAATTCTGAATGCTCGCGTCTTTATTCGCGTCGAGCCGCGCCTTCGCATCGGTTAGCACGTCGCGAATATGGGTCGCTCCCGGCTTGGTGCAGTACAAGGTCATAACCAGGCGAGTATGGCCGACAAGTTTTTGCAGCACCGGAAACGGCACCTGGCCTTCGAGCGCCAGCGCAGTGATCAGGGAGACTCGCAGACTGTGCAGCGGGAACAGGGTCCTTCTCGAAACCTGTTCTTCCAGCGGCGGAAGGAGCCGTATCGGTGCCCCGTTGCGGTGAGTCTCGGCCCGGTCAGCCAGGCGCAGCTCGAGAGCTTTCAGCAAGCGAAACCAGCATAGATCGAGTACCTTGTCCTGGACCGGAAGATGACGCATATTCGCAGGGTACTCGGGCAACCTGAACAGAAAGCACGCATCAGCGTAACCCGCCAATTGCACATCGCTTTTGACGATGATGTGGCGACGATCTAATTCCGTCCATGATGTCCGGCGTGAGATGGGGTTGTACTTCTCCTGCCAGTCACGCAGTTTCTCGAGCCAGTAGAAGACATTCTGATGAACCGCCCCGCCAAGAATCCATGGCAACACATAGCCCTTCTCAGGCCCGGACCTTGAGATATCGGCGGTCTTGTTTGTATTGATGTAAAGGGCCACGGACTGTGCCTCGCCGGCGACGAGATCGCTGATGCGGCGGAAGACCCCCTGTTGCAGGGGTCTCGAGGTACTTCCCTGCGCGATCCCACTCGAGTTCGGTTCCCGGCGACCAGACATGTAGCGCCACGTATCCGCTTCCCCGGAGTCGAGCACGCGTACCTGAGAGGTGCGCAGCGGTAGGATCAGTTTGACGAGCAGGGCAACCCATCGCACTGGACTCCACATCTGCAAAACCTGCCCACCGCGATAGTTCCCGCTCAGCTTTCGTATACGCCAGACGCAATCTGGGTCATCGCGATCAATCTGGTCTTCGGTGACAGTGAGCCAGTCAGGAGCGCTGGCACCGAGGTGGCCGAGTTTGCTTCCAAGCGCTCCCTGCGCCCATTGCCAGTCGCGAAAGTGGGGCCCTGCTGCCAGGATTTGCCGTAGCTGGTCGATATAGCCGTATGGTAGCGGTGAGTGCACGCTTTCATCGCGCTTCGGCAATCCGCTTTTCGACATGCGAAGCACCGGGCTTCGAAATGCAGGCATCACGACAGCTTTGTCGTTCTTGTCGATGTGACTGAAGTGCCGCAACAGCACAAATTGCAGGAAAGCGTGAACCAGATTGTTTGCGCTGATGCCGTACGGAGAGTCCGGGCAGGCTGTCTGGTGGAAGTTGGGGACGTGGGTGGTTTGCGTCAGGAATTCGGTCGGGTCAAGAGGCAGCCCTTGAACAACGAGGTAACGCTCGAAGAAGAGGGACAGAGCTTGCAGTTTGTGGCCGAGATTATGTGTTTCGCCACTTAGCCACTCTAACGCCAGAACACGCCAGGCAGCGAGTTCTGGATAGAATTCGTCCATCCATGTCAGCGTTGAATCTGAGTCACGCCGCAGACTGCGCTCGGTCCTCGCTGCCTTACGACGCCCCTTGCGTTTGGTTGGGGAAGTTTTATACATGGAAATCGCTCGATCGTTATGGGAAGGCTGGTCAGACGAACGGACCGAATTGCGACAGGAACTCGGGTTGGTCTCCCCGCAGCCGCAGCGCGGCCGCCTCAAGTGCAATTCTGGCGTCGCGAGTACTGGGCTGTGTGTAGATTTCCTGGCTTTCGATGGACGAGTGATGCATGAAGCGGCGGATCAGTGGCTTCTCGATTCCAGCGCGCTTCAAGCGCTGTCCATAGGCGTGTCGGTGCCCGTGAGGCGTCGTGCCGAGTGCCTTTCCGACGTTGAGGCCTATGCGTTTGCACGCGGCTGCGTGAGCCTTGTTGTACTGGGTGAGCGTATACATCGCGCCGAACGGCTCGCGCTTAATGTTGACGAAGGCGAACGGATGCGCCCTTTCAAAACGCGCGACCTGTTTGAGATAGCAGTGCCATAACTCGAGAAACAACTTGCCGTATTCCGGTATGAACCAGTACGCCTGTTTGTAGTAAGGGCCGTCATGCATACCCCTTTCCAGCCCGCATGCCGGCGGTCCATCAGATCGGTGCGGGGCACCAGGCCGAAGCGTTGGGCGAGATATTCGGCCCGATTCGATTTTCTCGGGCGTCCCAGCTCGCCGCACCAGTCGGACGGTGCGGCTCCGTAATGTGGGTGGTGAATGAGGACCGTGGCCTGTCGAACGTTTGCGGGATCGGGAAATACGTCCTGGACGTAGATATGGAACGGTTCCGACTCACGAAATCCCGCACCATGTAGCAGCAAAGTAATCAGGATGCCGCGGTAGTCGTAGTGATCATCGGTACGAAAGCCCTTGAACAGCAATTCTTCAAAGCGGTCCTCAGAAAATGCTGGCGGTTCGCCTTGAGCAACTTTAGGCAGTCGTCGATAACGAAGCCGATAGCCTGTCGACCGCGGAGTCGCGTTTGACGCCCATGTATGCCCGAGAAACGCTTTGCTTCTGCGGTACTGGTAAGCGGCTTCATCGGTCTGCCGATCGAAGGCCCCGCCGGCATATCGTGGATTGACCTTCGACGCTTCGGGGCGAAGCTCCCCTAGCCAATTGAAGAAGTCGGTCAAGTGAGTAACGATGCGCGCCGCGTCGTGCGGCGAACGTGGCGGCCAGCAAAGCCCAGTGGTGTCAATGTCGGTTTCGCGATTGAAGGTGCCCGTGTACAGGCGCTGCGCGAAATTCTGAAACAGGCGATGGGGATCGCGCTCGGTCGGATTGACCTGGAGGTATTCGAGAAAAAGACGAATGGACCGCGTGACCTTCCGCATCCATTCCAGACTCCGATCATGGCTCCGGTGCAGGAAGTAGTCGATCATCGGTTCAAGAATCCCTGACGCGGTAAGAAGCGCGGGAATCTCGGCGTAGACGTTGGTTTCGTCCGTAAGGACCCGTGCTTTGATGCTGACGAACATGGCTCGACGGAAAAAAACAAACATCCTACGCACGCATTAAGTCACCACGTTGAGGGTCGCTATCGGGAACACGTCCGGGGCGTCCTGGGCTGGCTAAAGCCTTTTCAGCACAGCAGTCGCAGAGCTCGGGCAGACGCTAATGAACTGGTTGGACGCCCAGAGCGGCAATGGCGCCTCGCTTCGACCAATTCTCACGAAGCCCTGCTGTGCAAAGTAGGCTTACCATCAAGGCAGGAATGACCAATGTCCGAGCGACTTCAACCGACTCGATGTCCCAGTTCGACCTCTAATCGCTCGCTCGCGAACGGCCGTTTTCGTTGTCGTACCGGACCGCAGGCGACTTCGGCACTTCATTCGCGTCGCAATAGAGGGGTCAGCCATATTCGCCGAGACGTCGCATGGAGCCGCCGTCGCGTGACGCGCTCGCTGGCGATGTGTTATCTCCAATGATTCAGTGCGCCGCTTAACCCTTCTCGCGATGCCAACTCACCCAGGCAAAGACCGGTATCGCCATCGCTTGTGTAATCACACAGAATGCGACGGCCCCGATCACCGACTGATCGTAGATCCAGCCAATGAGAGCGCTGCCCGCGAACCAGCAGACCCCGTACACCGCGGTGAACGTACCGAACGCCGAGGCTCTTTTCGACGGCGCAACCATTGGCGCGACCGCAGCAGGGATGATCGACTCATGCACGCCCATGCCCATCCCCCACAGCGCTGCGCCAAGAATCGCCAGACCGAAATGTCCACCGAGAAACACAAGCGGCGCGAAGAGTAGCGAGACGCCCGTCAACCCGATCAGCACCTTGAAGCCGTACCGGTCGAACAGGCGGCCGAGCGCTAACGACGCTCCGCCGCTTACAGCCATCGCCACACCATAGAAGATCGGGATCCGTTGCCAGCGTCTGGTGTTTGACCCAGTGATAGGCGATCAGCGGATAGTCGGCAAAGCCTGCCGCGACGAGACCTGCACCGCCGAGGTAGACCCAGTAAAGTGCCGGGAAGCTACCAGCACTTGCTTCATTCGCCGCGCGCGGCTCCATGTCCTCGGGACGGGGAAAGACCAGACGCGCCACCGTGAGAAAACACAGATTGATCACGGCAGGCACGGCGAGGACGGCAAACGCCAGCCGGTAGTCGCCGCGGGTGGCGAGGACCGCCGCGACAACGAGCGGCCCCACCATCGCACCGAACTGGTCACAGGCTTCGTGAATGCCGAAAGCCCATCCATATCCGCCGATGCGTTGCGCGGCACTCGAGAGCATCACGTCACGAGGTGGATTGCGTATTGCCTTGCCGACGCGTTCCAGGATGATCAGACACGCTGCCGCCTGCCAGCTGTGTGTCAACGCGAGCGCAGGCACCGCGACCATCTGGACGATGTAGCCAAAGATCGTGATCGGCCAGAATTGTCGTGTCGTGTCGGCGACAACTCCCGAGACAACACGCAGGCCATAGCCGAGGAGCTCGCCAAAGCCGACGACGATCCCGATGATTGTTGCCGATGCGCCCGCGGCCTCGAGGAAAGGCCCCAGAATACTGCGCGCGCCTTCGTACGTGAAATCGGCGAAGAAGCTGAGGATACCTACCAGCAGAACAAAGCGCATCGCTCGCCGACTTCCGGGGCTTATCGTCTGATTTGCCATGCCACCTCCCAGAGAGCCATTGCCCGGCTCAACGGTCGTCCGCTGCGATCACATCCGGATGAAGCCGTATATGTAGCAACACCCACCAGCGTTTGGGACAATCGTTTGCGATCGAGACCACGTGCGCCGGTTCCCCCTCCAAGGCCACAAAGCGCAGCCTGACCGCGGTCTCATAGGCCCGCGCAGCGTCCGCTCGCATCCAGGCAATGACAAACGGCATCGTCAAGAGGCCGAACGCCCGAACCAGAAGAGCGGAACGCTTTCGTAGACGGCATTCACGACAATGGACAGGACCCAGGCCATTGCCTCGGTCGCCACTAACGCGAACCCCAGCAGAGAGAACTCGCCCGTCAGGCGCAGCCTGGTTTGTGCGTTCATCGTCGACTCCGATGGTGCGGTCTGTCGGTCAGGTCACTTACGTCGGTATTTCACACGGCAGGAAAATCGCCCGGACATTGTCGAGCCCCTTGCCATGTACATGCCAGAAGTCACGCACTTTGGCCTCCAGGTCAATGAGCTCGATGCAGTGAGGGAAACGGTGATGCGCAACCTCGATGTGTTCGTGATGGAGCCGGTCGCCTTTGAGGTAACCCGCATGGACACGATGCAGTAGCGCCTGCTCGATGCCGGCATTCTTCGCGCGGCGAAGTAAATGCGAAGCGAGACTTGGGCGCGACACCCGATGCCAGAAACGCGTCGGACGGGCACGTTCGGAGTGGTGAAAATACAGTCGAAGCGAAATCAGCTTGGTCATGATGTCAATCAGCGAGAGTTCAAAGTGCTCAGGATTGCGCGGAAGCGGTCGCGGACTTGCGGGCTGCGCGACGCAAAGCGGGAATCTCGGCCAAGCGCATGCCGGCAGGCAGGAGTGGGTGTTTGGCATGGCCGACCCGTTGCGCACGATAGATGCCCGTGTGCCCGGAGAAGAGATAGCTGACGACACAGGCCAATGCGGCGTACACACCAATCTGCGGGCCAAAGAGTTCAATCGCCATCACAGTCGACGCGATCGGGGTATTCGCCGCGCCGGCAAACACCGCAACAAAACCGAGCCCCGCGAGCACCGGCACCGGCAACGCCAGCACGTGGCCCAGCGCATTGCCCAGCGTCGCGCCGATATAGAAGAGCGGCGTCACCTCTCCTCCTTTGAACCCGGACGCGAGCGTCACCACAGTAAAGCCGAACTTACCCACGAAGTCATACACCGGCAGCGAACCGGTGAAGGCTTGGACGATGGTCGGAATGCCAAGGCCCAGGAATTGCGGAACATTGAAGATCGTAGCGACGACTGCCACGATAGCGCCACCGATCAGCGGCCGAACCGGCGCGTAGGCGATCTTGCGCTTGATGAGCGCCGACAATGCGTGCGTCGAATCGGCAAAGAGCATCCCGACCACACCAAAGGCCATTCCTGCGACGATCGCGGATCCAATCCCAAGCGCCGTGAGGGCCGGCACAAACGGGACCGTGTAGACAGTGTGGTGAATACCCCATAGGCGGCACACCACGTCAGCCATCACGGACGACGCGAGACAGGCGAACAACGCGTCGTAGCGC
The DNA here is from genome assembly GCF_905220705.1 of Paraburkholderia domus. Taxonomy (GTDB): domain Bacteria; phylum Pseudomonadota; class Gammaproteobacteria; order Burkholderiales; family Burkholderiaceae; genus Paraburkholderia; species Paraburkholderia domus. The sequence continues at coordinate 25,315 of NZ_CAJNAT010000038.1, read as the reverse complement.
AGCCGGCCGATTGCGAGCACTTCAAGACCGAAAATCGCCCCCGCGAGCGGCGTGCCGAAGATCGACGAAAAGCCCGCCGCGATGCCGCCCATCAGCAGAATGCGACGCTCCTCGCGCCCGAGGCCAAAGAGTTGCGTGACACGATCGGCCAACGCCCCGCCCATCTGGACCGCTGTGCCTTCGCGGCCAGCCGAGCCACCAAACAGGTGGGTAATCACGGTGGCCACCAGCACAAGCGGCGCCATGCGCTTGGGCACGATCTTCTGCGGATCGTGAATCTCGTCGATTAGCAGGTTGCTGCCGCCCTCGACACTCTTGCCAACGCGGTGGTAGACCCAGCCGGTCAGGAACCCCGCGAATGGAAGCAGCCAGATGATCCAGGGGTGGTCCATTCGGGTATCGGTTGCGCGATCCAGCGCAAAGAGAAAAAGCGCGGAGGCGGAGCCGGCCAGGGTGCCCAACACGCTTGAAAGCAGCAGCCAGCGCGCGAGATACGGCACCATGGCGAACTGCTCGACAGACTTGAGATGTTTCATGATTTTCAGGTTCGATAGAACATCAAACCTGAGCGACAGGACGTCGCGTGGACGGCCTACGACCTCCTGCACTCAGGAATTCGTAGGCATCATCAGCCGGGGGATCGGCGGTTGTTTGGAGGAATGCCATCTCCAGCGGGCGTGATTTTAATCGAGGAACGCCGCGTTGCGCAAGAATTACGCAATCGTCCGCTCAAAGCAGGCTATACGAGTGTCAATGCCAGTATCGCCACCAGCAGACCGCCGATCAGTGCGAGGTAGAAGTTCAGATTGCCGGACTGTAATGCGCGCAGCCTGTCGGCACACCACGTTACGATCCGGATTGCGGGCTCGAAGAGATGCCGCTCGAACAGGTCAGTCACCCCCTCGGAAAACACCAGTCGCTTGATGAAGTACTCGCGCTGCTCATGTTCGCGCTCGGTGCTCATGGTCGGCTGATATACGAAGCTGTAGAACGTGCGCATCGCATTCGAGAACGTCAGCGGCGTAGTCATCGCGTCACGGCCATGCGAGGTCATGCCGCCAAACCAGACCGCCGTGCGCCGCACCGGACGCGCCCTCGTGAGCCGCAACAGTGCGAGCGGGATGAGCGCCAGCAACGGCATCGCGATGATGAGCTTCGACGGCGAGATAAAGGCAAACTTGTCGGTCAGGGGCACCAGCAGCCATCCCGATACCATTGCCTGGGGACTGTTGGCCTGAAACAGTGTCTGGGCTCCGCTCGCCAGCGCGTTGAGCCACAACGGCGCACCGACGGCCACCGCAAGCACGCAAAGTCCCAGCACGCCGACGGCCACAGCGCTTCGCCGGGGCACCGGACGTTGATAGTCCGGGTCCGGCATTCCCAACAGCCCCAGCCCGAACAGCTTGACGAACGTCGCCAGTGCCACCGCCGCAGCGAGTGCGAGGCCCGCACCAGCCAGCACCAGCGCAAGACGCCCGGTGAAAGCCGATAAGTGAAAGCCTTGAAACACCGACTGGAACACGTACCACTCGCTGACAAACCCCGCCTGCGGGGGAATCGACGCCAGACTCATCACCGCGAAAAGTGCGCCAAGACCCAGCATGAAGCCACTGTTCCTGATCCAGCCGCGCGGCACAATGTCGTAATTGCCCGTCGACGCCTGGATGCCGTCGGCGACCAGAAAGAGCGCGCCTTTGGCGAGCGCATGGCCGGCGAGATGCAACAACGCAACTGTCCACGCGAGGCCGGCGAGATCATTCAAATGGTCGCTGCGAAAGAGTTGTGTCACGCCGAGCATCGCCACCGCGACCGACGCGTTCTCCGCCGACGAGTAGCTGAGCAGCGCTCGCCAGTCGTCCTGCTGGAAAGCGAACAGGATCGCCAGCACCGCGCTGACAACGCCGATCGCGATCGCGACCACGCCGAGCCCGAACGCCGTGCCGCTATCGTTGGCGACGCCCAGCCAGCTGTTCCAGCCACGGCTCAGCGCGAAATAGGCCGCGTTGAGTACGACACCAGAGAACAGCACGCCCGTCGCACCACTGCCGCTTGAGTACGCACGCGGAAACCACTCGTAGAAAGGGATGAGGCCGAGCTTCGCGCCGAAGCCGATAAGCAGCGCGATACCGGCCGCCCACGACAGAAGCGCTGACGTCTGCGGCGCATGGGCGCTGAATGCGCCGAAGCCGATGGTGGCCGACGCGTGGTCGAGTAGCAGAATCGCGAAGACCAGTGCAATCGCGCCCACCTCGAGCAGCGCGAGCATGAGCAGCACGGGTTTGCCATCGGCTTCACGCGCGCGCTCGCCGGCGAGCATCACCGCTCCCCCCAGGCTCATCACCTCCCACGCGACGAGCATCGACATACCGTCCTGCAGACCGAACACACCCAGTGCGCCGAGCAGGCTCAGCGATGCCCCCGCCCACCACGTGCCAGAACGGCCCGAGAGGGGCGAGCCAAGCCAGCAGGCGAAGATCGCCGGTACCAGACCGAAGCCGAGCAGCCAGAGCGCGGCGGGGTCGAGCGCGAAGGCGATGCGCTGCGAAGCGAGTGCAAACGGAAATTCAATGCGGGGGGTTGCGGTGGGCAAAGCGATCAGACACGCAGCGACGCCCAGCACGCAGCCGGCGCTCAGCAAATATCTGGGCAATGCCCGGGCTGAGCACATCGGCGATAGGACTGCGGTGGCGAGCCACAGGACGCTCGCCGCCAGAATCAGGTCAACGCTCAAGCTGCCCTCCTCGCATCCGTTGCTCCGCACGACCGACTATCAACAGCAACGCATGAATGATCGCGGCAGGATTAGGCGGACAACCCGGCAGGTAGACGTCGACCGGCAAGACTCCGTCGAGGCCGCTGCCGCACGCGTAATTGCCACCTGTGACGCCGCCCGACACGGCACACGTTCCGGTGGCGATGACCCACTTCGGATCGGGCATCGCCTCATACGTTGCCAGCAGCGGCGCACGCATCGCATGCGTCACCGGCCCGGTGACAAGCAGGACATCGGCCGCGCGCGGTGACGCCGTGAAGAAGATGCCAAGCCGGTGCAGGTTGTAGAACGGATTGTTCAATGCCTGAAGTTCCGATTCGCAGCCATTGCACGATCCGGCGTCGACGTGCCGGATATGCAGACTGCGGCGGAATGTGCGACGAGTCCGTTCGACCACCTCGCGTGGCACACGCGAAGCCATCTCCTCGTCCCACACAAGGTCGTCCCGGTTCGCCACGCCAACCGCCCAGTCCGCCGATGGCGAGAAGGCGCCTGTGGGACACACTTCGGTACAGCGCTGGCAGACGATACAGCGGCCCCAGTCCACCTCCGGAGCGACGTGCACTCCCCGCTCGGGAGAAAAGGCGATCGCGTGCGTGACGCACGCCTTGGCGCAGGCATCGCAACCCTCCTGGCACCTGGCCGGATCGTAACGCGGCATGCCGAGCACGCCCTGCTGACCGTGCGCATCGCCCTTGAGCGGCCATTCGGTACTTGCGCTGCCGCTCGTCAGCCCAAACCAGGTCCATAGAGACATAGTCGCTCCGTCCTATCGCGCGCAACCCGAAATGGTCAAACCGAAACTCGCTTCGTTGATCGCATAGTCCATCATGTTGCTGTCGTGTACGGTGAAGGGAAACACTCGCCAGTTGGAAAACGACGGCGACTTGATCTTCGCTCGTGCAATGCGTGACCTGTCACCGAAATGCAGCGCATAGAGCACGGTGCCCCGTGACGACTCAGCCCAGCCGAGCCCCTCGGCGTTCGGCGCGTAGCGGCAGGGCTCGAGGAGTGGTCCGGCGGGAATGCCGCGCATGATCGCATCGTCGAGCAGCACCAGACTCGTCCGGAGTTCCGCGATCCGCACCTTCATCCGGGCAAACGCGTCACCCTCGCTCCGGGTCGCGACAGCGGGCGGCAGTTCATCGTATGCGGCATAAGGGTGATCCCGCCTGAGGTCCCGGTCGACACCTGATGCCCGTTCGACCGGTCCAGTCGCGCCCTGATCGAAGGCGAGTTGCTGACTGAGCGGTGCCGTGGAAATGAGCCGATCGAGATGGCTGGTGGTCCGCTCGATCAGGTCGACATACCGCTCCAGTTCGGGTCGGAGCGCTGCGACGCCCCCGGCAATCGCCACCACGTCCAGATCGCGGCGTACGCCGCCGGGCCACACAATGCTGCGCAAGAAGCGGCTCCCGCAGGCCAGCGCATTCATTTGCTTGGCACGCTCCTCAAGCAGCTTGCCCTGGGCCTCGCCGACCTTCAGCGTGGTCGAGTGGCACAATTGGCCGAGGTAATGCAAGTGGTTGTAGATGCGCTCAAGCTCCGCCACGATCACGCGAAGCCAACGTGCGCGAGGGGGCACGATGCAGCCTACGGCGTCTTCGACCGCCTGCGCATACGCGAGCGCATGCGCGACGCTATCGATGCCCGCAACGCGCTCCGCCAGCAGAACACCCTGTTCGATGTCCATTCCCTCGAACTGCTTTTCCATCCCGCGATGTTTGAGGAACAGATTCGGGTGATAGTGGAGAATGCCCTCACCAACGTAGTAGAAGATGAACTGGGCCGACTCGACGACATCGGCGCGCACGGGACCAAACGGCAATAACTGGACGTGCTTGCCTGATACTTGCGGCAGTGTCGGGGCGGGAAGTGAGCCCGCGACGCTCGCCTGCGCCGCATCCGCCGGTTCGAGCGGGCCACGCTGCGTCGGCGGCAAAAATGCGGTGACGAGGCGTTCGGGTTCCGGATGTCCGGCAAACGCGACACCGCTCATTTCCATGATCTCGCGCTCATACCAGCCGAGCAGCGGGCACCTACTGGCAAGACTGGGAACCGGCGCGTTGCCCGTTTCGATGCGCCAGCTCACGAACTCGCGCCGGCCAGGTGCCGTCGCGATATAGCGCAATTCCGGCGCGTCCGGGCGAGGAAACCACGCGTACGCGGCCTGCATGCGCCCTCCGTGGCCGAGCAGATCGTCGGCGGCCGCGCCGAGTCCGGCAAGCGTGACTTCCTTGAGCGCGCAGTTGTTCATCGCGTCTGCCCTCCCAGATCCGCGGCAACCATTTCAAAGAAACGCCACAGGTCTTGCGGCCACCACACACCGAGGACCAGTACCGGCACAAAGGCGAGCCACATCGGAACCGTCATCCATGCGCTGACGTTCACCGCGCGCTTGACCCACACCTCGCCCACGGGCTGGGCTTCGAAGTACATGGCCCTGAAGTGGTTGAGAAAGCCGATGAAGATCACGATCAGCAGTAGCAACATCACGATCACGGCCCAAACGTTCGAGCTCGCCATCCCTGCACGCAACAACGTCAGTTCGCTTAGAAACAAACCGAACGGCGGCGCTCCCGTGATCGCCACTGCGCCGGCCAGCCACAGTGCGCCCGTGACAGGAAAGCGCTCCCATACGTGGCGGATTTCGCCCATGTCCTTGGTGTCGAACACGCGCATCACGTTTCCGGCACCGAAGAACATTAACGACTTGTTCAGCGAATGGTTGAGCATGTGATACAGCACCGCAGCAATCGCGAGCGGGCCGCCGAATCCTAGTCCCAGCGCCAGCACGCCCATATGCTCGACGCTGGAATACGCCATCAACCGCTTGACGCCTTCCTGACGCACAATGAACAGCGCGGCCACAAAGAGCGAAAACGTGCCGAACGCAACCAGCACGGTACGCGGCAGCAGCGAGGAACTGGCCGCGTCGGTGATCGTCAGGAAGCGCGCGACGCCAAGCATCGCCGTATTCAGCAGCGCGCCGGAGAGCATGGCGGACACAGGCGCCGGCCCCTCACTGTGCGCATCCGGCAGCCATGTATGCATCGGTGCGAGGCCCGCCTTGGTGCCATAGCCGACCAGGACGAGCAGGAACGCCATCTGTGTGAGCGCGGGATTCATGTTCGGCGCTGCATGGCGCAGTGCGTCCCACGTCATATCGTAGGTCGGACCGATGACGAGACTGCCGGCCCAGTAGAACAGCACCGTCCCGAGCAACGCGAGGCTGATGCCCGCGGAAACGACGATGATGTACTTCCATGCCGCTTCGATCGCTTCCTTGCCGCGCTCGAAGCCTACGAGAAAGGTGCTAACGAGCGTGGTCAGCTCGATCGCAATCCAGTAGACACCGATATTGTTCATGATCGGTCCGCAGATCATTGTCGCCGCGAACAGGGCGAAAAGCGCATAGAAGTTCGGCAGGCGCTCACGGTCCTCCGCTAGCAACCGCATATAGCCAACCGCATAGATCGAAGCTAGGCAATACACGAGCGCCGTGCAAACCAAGGTCCAGGCGGCCAGCGCATCGACCACAACGTAGTCGTGCAGAAAGCGATGTCCGTCCCTGACCGTGCAGACGAGCGTCGCCGCCGCGGCCACGCAGACAATCGATGCGGCGAGATTCGCATACTCAGCGACGCGCGCGCGCCGGCTCGCCGCGCAGATTGCTGCCGCGACAACCGGCGCAACGACGATCACGACGCTCCATGTTTCGATCATGGTCACCCCACCAGCCGTCTGAGTTCCCGGCTGCTCGTACTGCCGACGTGCGCGACCAGATAGCGAACCAGTACGCCGAAGCTCACGACGATCACGAGCAGATCGAACAGCAACACCAGTTCGATCAGCATCGGCATCCCCGGCACGAGAATCTGGGAACCCAGGAATATCCCGTTCTCCAGGATCAGGAGGCCCAGCACCTGACTGATTGCCTCATGGCGCACCGCCAACATCAGAAAGCCGATGAGCTTCATCGAGAGCATCACGGTGAGCGCCAGCACCACTACCGTGCCGCCCAGGCCCAGCGCGTTGCCCAGATGGTTCGACACGACAAAGGCGAAGAGCACCAGCAGCGCACCCAGCACGATGCTTGAGCTTGGCTGCAGGATCACATGCAACTCCCGCTCGACTTCCAGCCGGACGATGATTCGCCAGATCAGATAAGGCAGCACCAGGCCCCGAAAAAACGCGGTTAAAAGCGCGATCAGATACAGTTCGTGGTAGTTGCCGTAGTAGCCCACCGCGCCGGAGAGCGCCGCGATCAGCCACGACTCGGCCATGAACGCGAGCAGGTAGTCCTTCAGCCAGCGCGAGCCCAGCATCACAAACGCAAGCAGCAGGCTGCCGATCGCCAGCAGGCTGAAGAGCGATGCGGCGAGCGGACTCAGGTGGGCGAGCAGCATGACATGTCACCGAAGCTGGTTGGCGGCGATCGCAAGCACCGCCAGCATGAACGACGCCGCAAGTGGCTCCTGATACCGGAAGAAGCGCAACCTGGATTGCGCCGTCTCGACAACAACAACGACGAGCACGACCAGCAACATACGCAGGAAAAGACCGATCGCCGCACCTAATGCACCCAGCGCTGTGCCGTGTTGCGATAGTCCCCACGGGAGGGTCAGCACGTTGCAGAAAATGGTGTAGAGAATGAACTGCTTCATCATCGACGCCCATTTGAGCAGCGCCAGAAGCGGTCCCGAGTACTCGAGGATGCGCGCCTCGTCGATCATGTACACCTCGATGTGCGTGCTCGAGTGGATCGGCAAGCGGTCCGTCTCAACCAGCAGCAGGACGAAAAACGCGAAGACGAGAAACAGGTGTGCCGGACTCCAGTACACGGATGGCTGTGCCACAAGCAGATGGTTCACGACGAACGGCAGCATGGCTTTGGCGAGCAGCGTGATGCCGACCAGCACGAGGATCAGCGTGGGCTCCGCGAGAATGCCGAGCATCACCGAGCGGCTTGAGCCAATGCCGCCATAGGCGCTTCCCGAATCCAGACCCGCCAACACGACCGCAAACGACCCGAATGTCAGGATGAGGCCGCCGCCAAGGATGTCGCCCATGTCGGAAAGCGGCAGTGGAAAGTCGGTGAGCACCGGGATGAGGATCGGTACCGTGAGCATGCAGGTGAACGCGACGACCGGTGCAGTCCAGTAAATCCACGAAGCGGAGTTCGGCACGACGAGTTGCTTGTGGAAGAGTTTCCACAGGTCTCGATAGGGTTGGAAGATGCCAGGGCCGCGTGCGCGTTGCACACGCTCCTCCCATTGCAGGATGACGCCTTGTAGAAGCGGTGACAGTGCGATGATGGTCACCACCTGGGCAATCTGGAGGGCGACGTCGTGCGCGTTCATGCCCCCTCCGTGAAGACGAAGGGTTGCTGAACGACACCTTGGGACCGGATTTCAACGCCCGCGCTGATCGCTACGCGAAGTCGCGGCAATGCGTATGGACGGGGGCGGCAACCATCGTCGCACGGCGACTCGCTTGCGCATTCCATGTTTTTTTGTGTTCTTGTAGGCAACAATATGCCCGGAATGCTCGAAAAGGCGAGCCGGCTGAAAAATGCCTACCGGCCCCGAAGCGCCCGGGGACCCTGTAGGCATCATTAGCCGCAAAGCTTGCTAGCGGCGGTTAGGGAGGAATGCCATCTCCACAAAAAACAGTTTTGAGTATAGGTGACGCGCCGACGCTTGCAAGGTTTGCGTTTCCTCCTATCCCGTTGACCGGCCGAACAGGGAAAAATGCTTCGACGGTTTATTCGGGACGTCGTCACCGATCACACCGAACTCGATCGGAAAGCGCATGTAGAAAACGTGCACGTTTTCGGCGCGCACGAGATCCAGAAGCTGCCCGGCTTCCTTTTCAGTCACAGCAAGAATGATCTGCACCGGCTGGTCGTCGAGCCTGAGCATGTGGGCCGCATGATGCGAACCCGCGTGGCCGATGCCTTCGGCGCAATTGATGACGGTCGCGCCACCGATACCGAGTTGGCGAACCTCATGCAGCAGCCATTCGCATACGGTCTGATGGCCATGCTTCCTGTTCTGCTCTGTATAGAACGTCAGTTGATAGCCGTTCATCGTGCATCTCCGCCGCCCACCGGGCCTTGCAACTCCGAGCGGCGCGCGCGTGGCTGCGTCCAGTACCCGGAGTAACACCGCGTTGCTCGACCGAGGCAGGCCCGGTCATCCACCGCTTGATTCATTCTAGTTCACAGGCACCACGACACACGATTGTGCTGTGCAGCATCTCGTTCGCACAACGGGCGGTCCTCCCTGCCGGACGACGGAACTCGCGCGCGACGCCTCATGACTGGATCCAGCCCTGCCGTCAGGCGTCCTCTATTGGCGCTGCCGGAATGCGTCCTTGCCGGCAAACACGGCGTCCCGCCCCAGCACTCTTTCGATCGCAAGCAAACGGTTGTACTTCGCCACGCGTTCGCCGCGCGCGGGTGCCCCGGATTTGATCTGGCCGCAGTTAAGCGCGACCGCCAGGTCCGCGATGCTCGTATCCTCCGTCTCGCCCGAACGGTGCGAGACCAGGCACGTGTATCCCGAGGACTGCGCGAGCCGCGCAGTGTCGAGCGTTTCTGTCACCGTGCCGATCTGGTTAAGCTTGATCAGTATGCTGTTGCAGCAGCCTTCCCGGATACCACGGCTCAGGAACTTGCGGTTTGTGACGAACAGATCATCACCGACGATCTGCACGCGCCCGCCAAGCTGTGCAGTCAGACTGGCAAATCCCGCCCAATCGCTATCCGCGAGGGGATCTTCAAGCGAGACGATGGGGTACCGGGCGACCCACGTTTTCCAGTAGTCAATCATCTCGTCGGACGACAATGTCAAACCGTCACGCGTCAGGTGATAACGGTCATCGTGATAGAACGACGACGCCGCAGGGTCCAGACCGATCGCGACATCGTCTCCTGGACGATAGCCCGCACGTTCGATTGCACGCATGATCGCTTCCATCGCTGCGACGTTCGAGGGCAGTTGCGGGACGAACCCACCCTCGTCGCCTACGTTCGTCGTCGTCCCCAGTTCTACGAGAACTTCGTGCAGCGCGTGATAGATTTCAGCGCCATAGCGCAGTGCTTCCCGAAACGTCGGCGCGCCGAGCGGCACGAGTTTGAATTCCTGAACGTCGGGACCGTGATGTGCATGTTTGCCGCCGTTCAACACGTTGAACATCGGCACAGGCAGCACGTGTGAATTGGCGCCTCCCAGGTAGCGGAACAGCGGCAACCCACAGGCCTGTGCGGCAGCTTTCGCGCACGCCAGCGATACGCCGAGAATCGCATTGGCCCCGAGGCGACTCTTGGATTCCGTGCCGTCCAGCTCGATCAGGGTCGCGTCAATGCGCCGCTGGTCGTCCACTCGCATACCTTCCAGCGTCTCAGCGATCGATTCGTTGACGTTGCGCACCGCATCGAGAACGCCCTTGCCGCCGTAGCGGGAGCGATCACCATCACGCAGCTCGACGGCTTCGAATTCCCCCGTCGACGCACCGGAAGGAACCGCTGCGCTCGCCTGGATGCCATCCAGAAGTTCCACGGTGACCTCGATCGTCGGGTTGCCTCGGGAATCGAGTACTTCGTCTGCGGTAATGCGCTCAATCGCTGCAAGCGTGCCCATCGTCGTGCTCCTCGCCGTCTCTCACGCCTGCGCCCAATACCTCGTATTCGATAGGACCGCGCGTGTAGAAGAGTTGGACACCGCCGTGTCGGAGGCTATCGAGCAGTGCATCGATGCGTGCGTCCTCCGCGGCCACCGTGACCACGACGGGCTGGTCGAGCAATTCAAAAAAGCGCGCCGCGTGATATTTGCCATGCGCGTCGATGCTTTCACTCACTTCGATCACCGTTGCGCCCTCAATGCCGGCTTCTTTCGTCTTGTCCAGAATCCATTCGACGACGGTCATGTGACTCTTGCGGTGACTCTGATTGGCCGCGAACAGCGTCAATTGACTGCCTTTCATGGGGCGCTCCAATCGGTTCCCGAAGAATGCATGAACTGTCGCCGCGTGCAGGACGCGCCACAATACGCTCGGATGCGTCGCGTGACGGATGCGTACGACCTTGTCGCAATGATGATAAGCATAGGAAACCAGATTCACGTGAGGTACAAATCTGGCCAGCAGGACGCTGGGACATGCCCACGACCTCCTGACTCAGGAAATCGTAGGCATCATCAGCCGGACTTGACCGGCGGTTCGGGGAGGAATGCCATCTCCGGTGCTTTCAGTGTAGCAAGGAAACTGCCGGGCCGTTCAGATATGGCTTGTGCCGCGATTACGGTCCGATTGCATCTCGCGCCGCAGCAGTTGATCCTCGGACCGAAAGCTCTGATCAAAAGGCTCGCGAGAAGCGCCGGAGAACTCGCAGCTGCACGCGTTGCAAAGCGCGAACGCGGTGAATAGAATGAAAGCGTCGAGACGGGAGATGGCATTCCTCCCTGAATCGCTGCTCGAATATGCTGCGGCTGATGATGCCTACAGTTCACTGGAAGAGGGCTGTAGAGCCGCAACACCCCTCTGTCCAGGTTTGCGTCGCTGTTCGTAATCTGGGCATTCTGACGTGCGCAACTTCTCTCCGGTCTACCCAAATTGCATCTCGCGTGCCGTCGTTTCGGGTTTCGCGTGCATACGTGGTCACGACCTATCCGGGAGACGATGCCATGCATGAAGCAGACAACGCCGAATCCGCGCGAACCTTGATGCTATCGAACGGTGAAGTGGATTTCCTCTGGTGGTTTATTCAGGGCAGCATTATGGACCCCGGCGTGCGTGCGCGCCTTTACGCGCATTGGGGCCTGTGCTCCCGCCACAGCCTCGCGTTCTTTATCGTTGAAGCAGCGTTCCGCCCTCATCTGATTCACGGTTGCACGATTCTGTATGGGGAACTGATGCGTCGCGCGATACACGTCCTGGACGATCGTGGCATCCACGGCCTGGTCCCGGGCAGTGTCTCGCGACACCTCTTGCATGCGCCCGGCCCGTGCCATCTGTGCGACCTCGGCTACCACGAGCGCTCCGAAGGCAATGCACCACCCGAACGGCTGGCACAGGGACGGGACATCACGAACGCCGCGCGCTTCGCCGCTGACAACCGCCGTGGATGGCTTCCGTATGTCTGCGGCCGGTGCGCAGGGACCGGTTCGCCCGTCCTTTGCCGCTTGCATCTGATTGAAGCGATGGAACATGAAGGCGCGCAAATCGCAAAGTCCCAATACGCGAGCATCGTCAGCATTTCCGCCCACCTTTCGACCTTCGAGAACGCATTCCGATGGGACCTCCGGGGCACTGACACGGAGGAAGATCGGGGTGCACTCATTGGTGCCATCGGCTGGTGCAGCGGATGGACCGAATTGGTCCGAAGCCTGTTGCCGCTTGAGGGGAAGATAAGCGAACCATGAACGTCATGACGGCGTCCGGGCTCCGTCCGCTATGGGAATCAGGAAATAAAATGCATCGGTCGTGCTCGCCCGGACTGATGCCTGCGCGATAGGCGGCATGCTATCCGACCTTCGACAGGTCCGCCGAGGCGGACTTGCCACGCGCTTCCTCATCACCCTGCGACAGAAAAATCCGCGTGTACAGATCTTCCCCATAGCTGGTCTGCAAGGGCTCAGCTTCCGTCAGTCTGAACGTGCGAACTCCGTCGAGCCGCCGCTCCGCTCTCAGGAACATCATGCTCTGTGTCTTCTGCTCATGCAGCCCGTGGGCCAGCGCGTACAGGTGTGTGACGAAGACGATTTTCACGCGTTTCTGCAACAACGCCACGATGATCTGCCGCGCGATCTCGGAACCCTCGCGCTCATTGGTTGCGGCAAAGGATTCGTTGCACAACAAGAGCGTGTGTTCCTTGATGTGTTCGACAATTTCGCTCATTCGTTTGAGTTCCTCATCGAGCTTTCCGCTCTTCATCGATGCATCTTCCTCGCGCTTGTAGTGGGTAAATATCCCGTCGCACACGTTCGCCGAGAACGACGTTGCCGTGACGAACATTCCACATTGCATCATGATCTGTGCCAGTCCAAGCGCTCGCAGAAACGTCGACTTGCCGCCCTGATTGGTGCCCGTGATGACGATGAGTTCCGTGCCGCCTCCGTGCACGTCGTTACCAACGGGTGCCCGCCCGGTGCGCAGTGCGAGGCCCGCGTCGTACAACCCTTCAATGGCGTGCTCTCTTTCAATGCGCTCCCGTGGAACCGGAACGCACATGACGAGATCCCGCCGGGTCAACTCATTGTGCAGATTGACGCACCCGAGGTAGAAAGCCAGTTCGGTGCGCAGCATCGTGAAGAAACTGAGGATGTGCTCGGCTGATTGCGCCAGCGCGTTGGCGACGAGATTGATCCCCCGCGCCTCCAGCTCCGCCAATGCACGGGCGCCATTCTCATCTCGATCGGCAATACGAAACGTCAACGAGGGCGATCGTTTGGCGAGTAGCCGCTTCAGAAAGTTCGGGTCCTTCTCATGCGGTTTGCGCAGTACGTAGCTGATTCCCTTGTTGCCTGTTCCCAGCCCGGCACTGATCAGCACGCCGTCACCGAACTTGAGCTCCTTGAGACAATGCCGGATCGTCACAAAATACTCGTCTGTCAACTCGCGCTGGATCATCGAGAAAAATTGCGCAAACCCTTCTGACTGGAACTGCCCCGCCTGTGCGTCGGTCACAGTCCTCAGCGTCCTCAGTACGCCGACAAATTGCTGGATCATTTCTCGCGCACCGTACAACACCGAACTGGCTGACGAAGAGAAGAAGCTGTAGTAGCTCTTGCGCTCTGTTTCGATCGCCTCGAACGCGATCGCGTAGAGCTGTCGCACAGTGGCCTCATGATTGATGCAATCGTCGAGGATCGAATGGCGATACGTAATCTCGTCCAGCTCGATTGAACTGACCGGGACGACCCGCTTGATGACGTCGTAGAGAAACGCGTCACCCTGCGCCATCGCCTGATAGAGCGTGTTCAGTTCCAGGTCCTGCACCAGCGCCGGCTCGTTCCACTCGGCCTCGCGGCGCAGATTGAAGTCACGGTCCCTATAGAGCAGATATGGCTTCATAGCCCGAGCCGCTCCTTCAAATGGTCATAGGTCAAGCCATAATGTTCGGCGACCGACACCGCGTACGCACGACCGTCAGCGGGTTTTCTTCTCACCCGAAAGGTGCGGGAAGCCGGGTCCCCTGGCTTGATCTCGCTGACCATGCTCACGGCCTGTTCGCCGAGATGCGCGATCTCCTCGATGAAGGTTACGCAAACGCACAACGCATTGCGCTCCAGAATCTCGCCGATGATTTTCCTGCTCAGAAACAGTGCGTCAGTCAGCGTTGTCGAACTGAAGATCTCATTCATGATGATGACGCTGCGCGACGTGGCGTGCGTCAGGATGTGATGAACGCGCATCAGGTCGTCCTGGAGCTTGCCACGCAGATCGTTGGTATTTTCTTCGCGCTCGAAATGCGTAAACAGCCGGTCGTACAGAAAGAGCAGGGCATGGCGGCCAGGCACCGGACAACCGATCCTCGCCAGATAGTGCAGTTGGCCGAAGGTGCGGGCAAAGGTGGTTTTGCCACCGTTGTTGGGACCCGATACGACAATCAGCCGTTCTTCGTCATCGAGATGAAAATCGTTGCGGACGACACCCGATTTTTCGCTCGTGAGCTTGTACGCGAGCGCCAGATCGAACGTCTCGTCGCAGCGCACGGCTTTGCTGTCGGATGACACACGTGGGTAGCAAAAACACAGGCCCGCAGCTTTGCAGATATCGATGTAGTCGCGGTACGCGAGGTAGAACTGGACTTCACGGTCGAACGTCCGGATCGTGGCATCGAAATAGCTCGCATTGTTCGCGCAGTATGTGGCGAGCTCCACGAACGCCTGCGGGTACAGTTGCGCGACGAAATCCAGGACATGGGCTTCGACGTGATTCATGTCCAGCCAGTCGCGCAACTCGACGCGATGATCCTTGACCGCTCCCTGCTTGAATTTGTCGAAAATCCTCAGAACGTCGGCACTGTAGTCGATCTCCGCATCGTAGGGGCGCACCGTGACGGCGTTCCCCTTGATGACCACGCAATATCGAATCGCCGAGAGGCACTGCTTGATATGGTCGGCGTCTTGGGTGAGTAACCGAAAGCGCTCAGACGCCACATATCCGTCCAGGTATTGATGAAACGCCCGCAGGCCTTTCGATGTGGGCGCTGCCCGCGGCAGATCCCGGGCAAAGGCCGCAAGTGTCTCGCAATAGACCACGACCGATTCGAGGAACCACCATTCCTTCTGGGGCCGGTAGTGGAGCTTCTCCGCCTGTGCCAGGTGCTCGCGCATTTTGCGCATGCTGTGGGCGAACGCTTTGATGCTGCCGAGCACGGCGACATTGTCGAGATCCTGCATGACCTCGTGCCGATACGTTATCGCTTCCTCACGCGACAGTTCGGTATAGAAGAACGGCTTCAGGTTGTAGTCGTTCCATCCCATCGTGACCGCCGAGACAATCTGGTCGAGATTGAGATCGCCGAAAAAATCGGGCTCCGGCACGTCATCCGGCTTTGGTCCGTCCTCCGGCTTTTCGAACAGGATGCTGTGAAAGACCATGCGTACCCTCTTCTTATTTTGCAGTCGCACACGTGCGTCTGCAGCCAGATTCCGTCGGCCGCGCGAGTGACTGGTTCCACTCGGCGGGATGGAGTCTGAGCAGAGATCCCAACGCCCGGCCACGCGCTCGACAGCAATCAGTGAGGCGGACAAACGTGATCGGTACGGTGATGAAAACTGGGAGGGGACGCCAGATTGACGATGGCGCGCGCTTCAGACAAACGAAGCGAGTCGAGACATGCCCACAGTACCCGAACCCAGGCCTGTAGGCATCATTAGCCCGTGCGGGCGGTTATGGAGGAATGCCATCTCCACTTCAATTTTCAGTCTACGCCGTGCAACACGAAGATACAAGACGCTGGCGACGCTGGTGAAGTCAGTCTCACCGGGCGAACCTGCAGGAAAGCGAAATGCACGTTTGTCCCGCAAGAATTGCTGCTTGACCGGCCATCAGAGTATTCGCTTCAATCGCACTTCAATGACACTTCCAGAGCGTTGCCTGAAGTTCGCGGACGCCCGTTGCCGCATCTCGACCAATCAATCAACTGGCCGCCTATGACTGTCGCCGCATGGCCGGTCCCTGTCTGACGGCGATCGGCGGCACGCGACCCAACCCGGTCATTGAGTGGTCGCGGGCCAAAGACTCATCTACGCTCGGAATCTGACATTGGGTTAATAGACGGATTAATTCACGGTGAAGCCGGCGGCCGGTTTGCGGGATCCCATCCCGACCGTGCCATGTCGCCAAGCGTTACTTATCGTCGCCGGCGGCCCGTCGCCTTGAGGCGCGAGGTGCTCCCTTGCGTCCTGCCCGGCGGTAAGCCGATTCGATAGCTTCTCCGGCGCGAGCAGCGATCTCCCGTAGTTCAACCCGCATGTACCTCGGCCACCATGCCAAGTGGTAGAACCAAAGGCATATGCTGCGGGGACCGTGAAGCCACTGGCGCTGGATTCCGTCAGTGGGCAATTCTTCCAGAGAGTGGTGGCCGATCGAACAGGCACCGAGAGTAAGCCAGACGAGGGCAAGGATAAGAGTTGGAAGCGAGACCAGGCATGCCACCGCAAACACAAAAAGCGGCAAGCAGATCTCCAGCGACGAGCGGGTTTTCATCGAATATTCTCCCCGGCACAATAACGTCGAGGGCAAATGGCGGACTGATTTAGAAAGCGTCGGGCTTCTTTATCTACCAAGCTCATCCCGAATCGAGCGAATGTGGCAACCCGTCGAATCCATATCGAACGGAAAAGTCACGATGCGCCATTCAAAGATAGCACCGGAACGAAGATCGGGTAACCATGAAAGAAAGAGCGACCATCGTGTGCAGGCAACACGACAAAATACTCCTCGTGACTCGCGGACGGTCGCGTTGGTCGCTACCGGGCGGCACGATCCGGCGCTCCGAGTCACCGATAGAGGCGGCCGGAAGAGAATTGACTGAGGAAACCGCCCTTGCTGTTGACGGCTTCACGTTTCTGTTTGAATTTGGCGGATTAACCAAACGGCATCACGTGTTTCTGGTGGACCTGCCAGATCACCTGACACCCTCGGCGAGCAATGAGATCTTGCGGTGCCGCTGGATCCGGCCCAGACACGTGTCGACCGTCATCACGAGCGTTCCCACCAGAGAAATTGTCCGACTGCTGATTAGTCACAAAAATGTCACAATAGCGCTTCCCGCCATCGACCTTGGCACCGTAACTGCTGCTGCCCAGCAGCCGGCCGTGTAGCCGGTCGCGCCAAAACGGTAATACGGTATGAATGCACGCTATCTGGACTTTTAATGTGATAGGTAATTTTGAAATATTGTCTCGCCTTCTCATGGCGGCCCTGCTCGGAAGCGTCATCGGCTTTGAGCGCGAAAGACTGAACTGGGCCGCTGGTTTGCGCACACACATGCTAGTGTGTGTCGGCGCATCATTGATGATGATGGTGTCCGCGTTCGGGTTCGCGGACGCGCTGGGTCAGAAAAACGTCGTGCTGGATCCGTCGCGCGTCGCGGCCCAGGTGGTGTCGGGAATCGGATTCCTTGGCGCCGGCTCGATTCTGCTGCGCGGCGAGGTTGTCCGGGGTCTCACAACGGCGGCCAGTCTGTGGTCGGTAGCGGGAATTGGACTCGCGGTGGGCGGAGGAATGTACACCGCGGCCTTTGGTGCGACGATCATCATTCTCATTATTCTCGCCGGGGTTAAGCCGCTGGAGCGGCGCTTTATTTCCGTCAGGCAACAGCGCAGCATACAGTTGCTGGCCGAACGAGGAAGCGTTTCGCTGGACAGTTTGCATCGCGCGCTTGGCACGGGGAGCATTCGGGTCAAACAATTTATCGTCCAACAGTCCGAGGACGACCCTGAGCTCGACGATGTGCAGATTGCGCTCTCGCGGGCATCTTCAAACGAGTTTGCTGCGATCTGCGCGCGGCTGGAAATGATGGCAGGCGTTCGCGAGTGCCGCCAAGAGAAGTAATAGCGGAACGGTTCATGATGCGAACGTATGAATATCACGGGTTCACTCTTCAGATAACTGTCGAGTCAGGTTTAAAGTTGCTGCCAATCAAACGGCCCGCAACACGGTCTGGGTATGTCGCAGTCGTCCGGGTCTTCCAGGCTGGCAATGCCCTTGCGATCTTTTCGCCGCTTAGATTTGGTGAGACTGGGGGCCGCCCGTTTGATACTGAGGTTGACGCCCTCATGGGCGGGTATAGCGCGGCACGCAGAATCGTTGACGATCTCTTTGGGCACGAACCTCACTGACTAGTCAAAGCCCGTTCCCTTCTTGTCGATACGCCGATTGACGTGAGAGCAAGCCGAACCGACAGATCCCTACCGGCTGCTTGTGAGCCGTAATGAGCCATCTGCAGTTCGACATTGACTGACTCCCATCGGCTGTTGCCCACCCAGCTTCTAGTGCCAGCCCGTGATTCAAAGAAACCACAGCACCCGTTTGACGCTCTGACGCCCGACCGCGGCCCCACGGCATGGCGAGGGATCTCGGCGACTCATCCGCAATCTTGAGATCTTGCGCTAGAATTACTGTATATTTATACAGTACTTTTGGAGCTTGATCGTGAATCGCACTGACGCGGCCGCTCAGCAGATACGTGCCCCCGGTGAACGGGCGCGCTCCATCGATGCCGTCCTCGACTCAAGTATGTATTCGGAGGCGGGGGGAATAACGCTGTGGCGGGCATCGCAGCTTGCGCGCGGCCGCGGCAGGACGGTCGATACCGGCTACGCGACGCTTTCAGCAGAACTGCCCGGCGGTGGATGGCCAATCGGCGTGCTCATCGACCTGCTGGTCCAGCAGGCCGGTGTGGGAGAGATGCGGTTGCTTCGGCCTGCGCTCAGCGCACTGGGCAAACGACCCGTTGCGATGGTTCAGCCGCCACACGTTCCGAACGGCCTTGGTCTCGAGTACATCGGTCTTTCCCCGGAACAGTTGCTGCAGATTCGCGCCGCAAAGACGGCCGACGCATTGTGGTCAGCCGAGCAGATCCTGCGAGCCGGAAGCTGCGGTGCACTCCTGCTCTGGACGCAGTACGTCCAGACGCCTTCGCTGCGGCGGCTGCATCTGGCCGCGCAGTCTTCGGAGACGCTTTTTTTCATGGTTCGTCCACTGGCGGCCGCGCAGGATGCGTCCCCTGCCGTTTTACGACTGGCGCTCCGGCCAGAACGCGACGGCCTGACCGTCGATATTGCGAAGCGACGAGGTCCAGCACGCGCAGACCCTCTGTCCATCCCCCTTCAACCAACCCCTGTTCCGTTTTCGCACCATGCGCGTATTTCTCGCCGTCCACTTGCCCCGGTTGCAGCTCGAGGTCTTCCGACCAAGGTGGCTGCCTGAACCTGCGCACGGCTGCGTGGTCCTGGACAGCGACAAGGTGCTCATCGCAGACGGGGTTGCCAGGTTAGCGGGCGTGCGGGTCGGCATGAAACGCGGCGGCGTGCTGACGCTCGCGCCGGAAGTGGAAATGTACGAACGCGATCCGGGCCGTGAATATGGAACGCAGCGCGAAGTGGCGATCGCGCTCATGAGGTTCTCGCCAGATGTCGCCTTGCTCGACGAGGCCGTCGTGGTGGTCGACATCGGTGCGAGCCTGCGCCTGTTCGGCGGTCTGCTTGCGGTGTGCCGTCAGGCAAAAGCGACACTCGATGCCATAGGACTGACCGCACGGATAAGCGCTGCACCGACCGGGCAAGGTGCATGGCTGCTCGCGAAACACCGGAACCGGCGTGTACTCAAGGTCGACTCGCTCGAGCGGCAACTATCCGCATTGCCATTGCTGTCGGTGCCGGAGATTCGACCGTTCGCTGACTGGTTCGCGGGACTGGGCTGCAAAACGATCGCCGATGTACGACGGTTGCCGCGCGCTGGACTGCAGCGCCGTTGCGGCGAACACCTCCTTGATTCGCTGGACCGGGCCTTTGGCACGGCGCCTGAACTTTTTGACTGGCTGGAACTGCCCCCGACGTTCTCCGCCCGCATTGAAATGCCCGACCGCATCGAGCATGCGGAAGCAGCGCTCTTTGGCGCGCATCGTCTCGTCGTCCAGCTATGTGGCTGGCTGTGCGCAAAACAGCTGGCCCTCACAGGCGCGACCCTCCTGCTGGAGCACGAGCGCGGACGGCAGGCAATTGAGCCGACCGCGATCGAGATTGCGCTCGGCGAGCCAACGTGGCGAGAGGAACATCTCGTTCGGCTCATCAGGGAGCGCCTTGGACGGATCGAGCTGACTGCACCGGTCATTGCGTTACGGCTCGATGCGTCCAGCGTGCAACCTGCAGTGCCGGCATCGGACACGCTATTTCCGGAACCCGGCGGCACAGCCGAGGACCACACCCGTCTTGTCGAATTGCTGGTTGCTCGACTCGGCGAAGAAAACGTACTCCGGCCTGCGCCAACCGCGGATTACCGACCTGAGGTTGCCAATCGATGGGTGCCTGTCGCAAGTGCGTCGAAAAGCACAGTGCTGCCTGAAGGACTTCCACGACCCACATGGCTTCTGGCAAAGCCGGTGCGGCTGCTCATGCGCAAACACCGGCCGTTTTACGGCTCGCCACTGCGCATGGTGTCTCCGGGCGAGCGCATTGAGGCCGGGTGGTTTGATGGCGAACTGGTGACGCGCGACTACTTCGTCGCCCAGGGCGAAGACCAGAGCTGCTTCTGGATATACCGCGAGCGCGTCAGCAGTCGCGACGCGGAAGAAGACCAGCGGTGGTTCCTGCATGGCCTGTTCGGATGACACGCCATGGACGCCACCTTTTCCACCCTGCCGGCTTATGCCGAGCTGTTCTGCTTTTCCAACTTCACTTTTCTGCACGGCGCCTCCCATGCGGAAGAACTGGCTGAGCGCGAGCAACTGGGCTATTCAGCGCTGGCCGTCACCGACGAGTGCTCGCTGGCTGGCGTCGTGCGCGCACACGTTGCAGCGAAGCAGGCAAAGCTGCCGTTTATCGTGGGGTCCTACTTCAGTCTGGTGAACGCTGACGGATCACCCGCGTTCGGGCTGATTCTCCTCGCCAGAAACCGCGAGGGATACGGCAACCTGTCCGAGCTGATTACGCTGGCCCGTACGCGCGCTCCGAAGGGTGAGTACGGCCTGACGCCGCAGGACCTGTCGCGGCCCGACAGGGAGAACCGGCACCTGCGCGGCCTGCCCGACTGCCTCGCCATTCTGGTACCCGACTTTCCGGCGAAAGAAGACGTGCTGGCAGCACAGGTCGAATGGCTCGATGATACGTTCACGGGCCGCGCCTGGGTGGGACTTGTGCTGCACCAGCGTGCGATGGATGACATCCATCGGGGTTCGGTTGAGTTTGTCGCGCGGAATCAGGACGTCCCAGTTGTCGCGCTCGGCAACGTCGTCATGCATGTGCGCTCGCGAAAGCCGCTGCAGGACACCATGACCGCGATCCGCGTTCGCAGGCCGGTGCATGAGTGCGGCTATGACCTGACACAGAATGCCGAGCAGCACCTGCGTTCCAGACTGCGGCTCGCTAACCTGTACCCCGACGACGCACTTGCCGCAACCGTTGATATTGCAAGCCGCTGTACTTTTTCATTGGATGAACTGCGCTACGAGTATCCGGACGAACTCGTTCCAACCGGGTTCACCCCTGCCGCCTACCTGCGGCAGGAAACGTACATTGGCGCACAACGACGCTTTCCGTCAGGTATTCCACACAAGGTGCAGGAACAGATTGAGCATGAGCTTGAACTGATAGCGGACCTGCAATACGAACCGTACTTCCTCACGGTATATGACATCGTCCGCTTTGCGCGTAGCCAGAGCATCCTCTGCCAGGGGCGCGGCTCCGCGGCTAACTCTGCCGTCTGCTATTGCCTCGGCGTCACCGAGGTGGACCCGGCTCGCGGCAACATGCTTTTTGAGCGCTTCATCTCGAAGGAACGTGGCGAGCCGCCAGACATCGATGTCGACTTTGAGCACCAGCGACGCGAGGAAGTCATCCAGTACATCTATCGCAAGTACGGTCGCGACCGCGCAGCAATCGCGGCGGCAGTCTCAACCTATCGACCTCGTGGTGCGCTGCGTGAAACCGGCAAGGCGCTCGGCGTTGATCCCCAGATCGTTGACGTCGTTGCAAAGTCACATCACTGGTTTGATACAAGTCAGGATCTGCTTGCGCGATTCAGGGAATCAGGCCTCGACCCGGAAAAGCCGCTGATTCAGGCGTGGGCGAAGCTCGCATCGCAATTGCTTGGCTTCCCGCGGTACCTCTCCCAGCATTCGGGTGGCTTTGTAATCAGTCGCGGCAAGCTGACGCGTCTCGTGCCTGTCGAGAATGCAGCAATGGAAGACAGGTCGGTCATCGAGTGGGACAAGGACGACCTTGAGGCGCTCGGTCTGCTGAAAATCGACGTCCTTGCACTCGGTATGCTCTCGGCTATCCGGCGCACGCTTGATATTGTGTCGGAGCAGCGCGGCGAGCGTTTCGAAATGCAGGACATACCTGCGGAGGACCCGCAGACCTACGAGATGATTTCGGCTGCAGACACGGTCGGTGTGTTCCAGATCGAATCGCGTGCCCAGATGAGCATGCTGCCGCGGATGCAGCCCCGGACGTTCTACGACCTCGTGATCGAGGTGGCGATCGTCCGCCCAGGTCCGATTCAGGGCGGCGCCGTGCATCCCTACCTGCAGCGACGCCAGGGATTCGAGCCGGTCTCCTATCCGAGTGACGCGCTGAAAACCGCACTGGGACGAACCCTCGGCGTTCCGATCTTTCAGGAGCAGGTCATGCAGGTTGCGATTCTGGCGGCCGGCTTTACCGCCGGCGAAGCCGACCAGCTGCGTCGCTCGATGGCCGCCTGGAAACGTAAAGGTGGACTGGAAAAATATTACGATCGAATCGTTCATGGCATGCAGGAGCGCGGCTATGCCCTCGCCTTCGCCGAATCCATCTTCGAACAGATCAAGGGCTTTGGTGAATACGGTTTTCCGGAGAGTCATGCGGCCAGTTTTGCGTTGCTTGTGTACGCAAGCAGCTGGTTGAAGTGCCACGAGCCGGAGGCGTTTCTGGCGGCCATGCTGAATTCACAGCCGATGGGTTTCTACTCGCCGTCGCAGCTCGTGCAGGATGCACAACGCCACGGTGTCAAAGTCCTGCCCGTCGACATGACAATCAGTGGCTGGGACTCCGCACTGGTGAATTTGCCAGGCGCCGGAAGACCGGCCGTCCGGCTCGGTATGTCGCTACTACGAGGCATGAAAGACGGCGCTGCGGAACGCATCGAGAATGCGCGCGCGGTTCGGCCGTTCGAAAGCGTCAACGACCTTGCCCGCCGCGCGCAACTGGATCGCAAGGATCTTCATGTACTGGCCGATGCCAATGCGCTCGCCGCCCTCGCCGGCAATCGCCGTGAAGCGCTGTGGCAATCCGTTGCAGCGGTACCAGACAAGGACATGCTCGCGACAGCAGCCGTTCAGGACGAGACGCCCGCTCTCGGTGCGCCAACCGAGGCAAACGACATCGTTGCTGATTACCGTTCAGTGGGCCTGACGCTTGGCCGACACCCGCTTGAACTGCTCAGGCCGCAACTACTCGCGAACAGGCTGATGCCGGCGTCGACGCTGCGCACCTATCGCGATGGGCGACTCGCCCGTGGCTGCGGGCTCGTCACCGTACGTCAGCGTCCTGGCACCGCCAAGGGTGTGATGTTCGTGACGCTGGAAGACGAGACCGGCAACGTGAACGTGATCGTGTGGCCAAGTCTGCTTGAAAAACAGCGACAGGAAGCGCTGGGTGCGTCACTGCTCGCCGTCTATGGGACGTGGCAATGCCAGGGGGAGGTACGACACCTGGTTGCACAGCGACTGGTCGACATGTCACACCTGCTGGGCACGCTCGTCACGTCGACGCGAAACTTCCATTAGGAACCGGCGTACCATATTGGCGCACCTTTCTTGAGGGAGAGCAACCATGTGCTATTCAGCCCAGATCCAGGCGGACTACCGCAAATACGTCAGGATGTTTGGCGCGCACATGAGCATCCGGGAGTTCGCACAGCTGTACTGGGAGCGCGCCGAGGGCAGCAATGTCAGGATTCCGAAGGCGATGGACGCCGCGTTCTCGGTTCCCCAGAGCGACGAGGAACGGCGGATCAAGGAAGCGATCGACCGGTTCAACGGCGAGCAGGCAACCAGGCTCGAGCAGGAATTGTTCAAACAGCGCGCGCGACTCGCCGACGCCGAACGCACCCTTCAGGGCAAAACGACGAAGGCGGCCACCGAAAGCAAACGGATCGCGACCAGCAAGATCGAGTCGGCGCTGCGCGGGCTCGACGATCTCCGGCGCACCGAACTGAAAGACCGCGACTCGCGAATTTTCCCCGGCAAATATGCTCCGGTGATGATCATGGAAGACGGCAAGCGTGTCATAAAGCCGATGCGCTATCACTGCCGCCCGGCTGGCAAGCCTGCGTTCTACGACAAGAAATATCCCGGGACTTATAACGCCAGATTTGACAACCTCAAGGCTTCTGGAAGGGACTTTTTGGGTATTCGCACGGTCTTATTGTCGCGAATGCCTTCTATGAAAACGTGAAACGACATCGCCTTGAAGGGCGCGAGCTCGCTGAAGGCGAACAGGAGGAAAACGTGGTCCTGGAGTTCAAGCCGCAGCCCGCTCAGGACATGCTCATCGCCTGCCTGTGGTCACACTGGCAGGCCCCTGGCGAGCCGGCCCTTCTGTCGTTCGCGGCCATCACCGATGAGCCGCCACCGGAGATTGCGGCCGCGGGTCATGATCGCTGCATCATCCCGATCAAGCCGGAAAATATCGATGCGTGGCTCTGCCCCGAGCGAGGTAACCTCGCGGCACAATATGCGATTCTCGACGACCGCTATCGCCCTTACTACGAACATCGAATGGCAGCTTGAGCTCGCCAGGGTCTAACGGCCTGCGATTTTTCCCACCCACTTCACACGTGATCGTCATCGCGCGAATCCGTCCGGAAAGAGCCCCGCCCTTTCACACCCCCCCAAAGGACGCATTTTTCCGATTTCGTGCAATCCAGGCGTGAAGGCACTCGTGCTCCTTCGAGATTGAGCAAGCGTTGCGTCAATGCTGACCGGCTTTTAGCAGCATCCAGATTTGCCGCGTGGGCGGCCCGGCAAGGATTCACACAAACACCGCGCGGCACCTACCACAGGTGTAATGCTCTTCCCGTCGCTCGCCTTTGACTGCGCCCACACCCTTAAGCGTGAGGTCCCGGTGCGGAGGCTCAGTGGCCGGCTTGCCGTACAGGTCAGCGCACCACGCGCAGGGTTGAATCCAAAGGTCCATTTGTCAGGTGTCGGCAATTTCGAGCGTAAGCGATCAGCGAAGCACGTCCCTCCCGCAGACTTGACCTAGACGTTTTTTTCGTGCTCCCGCTTGCCCAGCTTCCAGGGTAGCAGCGCCTCGTAGTCGTCGGCGC
>NZ_CAJNAT010000037.1 GCF_905220705.1 Paraburkholderia domus | reverse complement strand
GTTTGTTGTTTGCTGGTTTCCGACTTCGACAATCAGATTCTCAGCTGAAACCTCCACCGCCTTCAATCTCCCGCCTCAAATCCCCCATACACCAGATTCGAGCTTAGCTCTGCTGGCTCATCGTTCGGGTCTTGTGGTAGCAGTTCGCCCCGGAAGGCCTTGGCGAGCAGTGCGGGAGTCAAGCGTTCCACAGCCTCGCTCGCGGTCTTCAAACGAGCTTCGAGGCGGTCCGCATATCGAAACAATACCTCCACTCGACGCACAATTTCTTGTTGCTCTTCGAGAGGCGCAAGCTGAAGCGGGAAATTACGTAAACGCTTCAAACTGACCTTTTGCTGTGCTACACCGGCAGTGATTTCTCGCAAACGTTCTTTGAATAGCGGGCTGGAGACAACATAACCAACAAACTTAGCCAACGCGAGTGATGGATTGACGCGAAGTTTGATGCAGTCGGCTGTAATTATTGCGTCTGGCATGTCGTCGGGATAGATCGCCGCGTCACCGGGAGGTGCGCCCATCTTCGTAATGAGCAAATCGCCAGCAGATACGCTATGAGCGGCTAACTCCGCCGCCTTATCGAAACTCACATACTTAGTCTTTTCGTCGCCAAACTTTCTAGCGCGGATCTCCCTTACGAAAACGAGAGGAACCCCTTCGTCGCGATAATCTTTAACCGTCAAATCGCTTCCGAAAGGGCCAATTGCTAACGAATGCCGTTCATCCGCCTTCACCCCTTCCGGCGAAGACCAAACCCACCCCGGCGGCAGGCACACAGCGAGCCGGTCTTCGCTCGGGTCCGGCTCACTCAAATACGAACCTGTAGAACGTGCGGCACGCCAATCTCTGGTGAGCACGCCTGACGTGGCCGCAGCTAGTACTGAGCTGCGGAACCTCTCAATGGTACCGGGAAGACTGCTGAGTCGTTCGCGGCAGGTATCCACGCGCGCGAGCGCAGAGTCGAGCTTGTCGGCGATGCGCTTCTGTTCTGGAATCGGCGCAAGCGGAATGATATTGCCGACCACATATTCCTTCGGAACTCGCTTGTGCCCGACAGAACCGGTCATTTCGACCGCACCGTTTCGCATAAAGCCGTCCGTTTTGAACCAAGCGAGCAGATACCGTGGTTCAAGCAGTTCGGGCTTAGCGCGACAAACGAAGTATTCCGTACTACCAGCGCCGAGCCCACTAGGCAGGCCCATCGGAATACCGGCTTTACCATTTTCGAAACATGGCGTGATTTTAGCAAGCAACACGTCGCCGTCTGCGAAGTGGGTGTAGCCTTTTTTCACGTCGTTCCACAACTTCGCTTCAAAGGCAACGGAACCCAGATAGCGAGTGCCCAGAAGCGGCATCGGGACGAAGCCGACCGTCGCCCCGCCGTCGCAGCTATTCTTTGGGTTCAATTCAATAAGATCGCCGACCTTCGAAAGTGTCCAGCCGTTTGGTAAGAAGGTCATACGGGAGCCTCGTTGCCCAGTTCTGTCAGTATTCCCTCTAGCTCCGCTAGCGCGACATTGAGTTCATCCATCGCCTCACGAGCCAGAACCGCCGGTTCCGGCAAATCAGAAGCATCCTCCCCGCTTTCATCTTTTAACCAAGCAATGTCCAGGCTGTCTCCGCGCCCTTTGATCCATTCACGACTGAAGGAGCGGAAGCGGCTGCTTTCGCCTTCGTCCACGCGCGAGCCGCAGCCATCTGCCGCGTCACCATACGCAGCCTCAAACTGCGCAAAGTAATCACGCAAAAGCGGCGTGCGCTTGCCAAATTTCGGGGCATTCGCCCGCAGGTCATAGACCCATACCTTCTTCGTGCTATTGGTAGCGGCTTGGCTCACCTTGTTAAAGAAGAGCACATTGGTCTTGACGCCTTGCGCATAGAAGATGCCGGTCGGCAGGCGCAGGATAGTGTGCAGATTGCACTTGTTCATTAGGTCACGACGAATGTCCGCGCCGACGCCCGCTTCGAACAGGACGTTATCAGGCAACACAACAGCAGCACGACCGCCGTCCTTCAGGTGGCGAACAATATGCTGCAAGAATGCCAGTTGCTTGTTGCCTGTTGCATAGGTTAGGTCATCACGGGTTGGACCGCCTCCGCCCTTCGCCGTGCCGAACGGCGGATTACTGAGGATGATGTCGGCCTTGGGCAAGGCGGCACCTGCGTTGCCCAGCGTATTGCCGATGTGCACTACGCCATCATCGTCGCCTTCCATGCCATGCAGCATGCAGTTCATCAACGCCAGCCGTCTTGTGCTGGATACTAACTCCATACCGAGAAACGCCTTGTTACGCTGGAACGTCTGCTGCCTGGCGTTGAGGTTGTACAGGTTATCCGTGTGCGATTTGATGTAGGTGTCTGCTGCTATCAAGAAGCCCGCCGTACCGGCTGCTGGGTCCTGAATCGTCTCGCCAGGTTGCGGCTTGATGAGGTGAATGATGCTGTCGATCAAGGGGCGCGGCGTAAAGTATTGCCCCGCGCCCGACTTCGTTTCGCTGGCGTTCTTCTGCAACAAGCCTTCGTATAGATCGCCCAGTCCGTCCCGCTTCGCTGAGAACCAATCGATGCCATCGAGACTCTTCACAAGTTGTTCAAGATGGCGAGGCTCCTTCAGGCTTGTCTGTGCGTCAGCATAGATTGCCGCAATCAACGGATCGGTGCTTTGGCTGAGGGAAAGCAGTGTGGCCCGATAGTGGTTCAAGAGGTTCAAGCCGCTCTTTTCGGTCAGATCGGTCCAGCGTGAACCCTCTGGCAACTTATGCTTGCTGAGCACACCGCTCTGGGCGTTCTCATATTCCATCTTGATGAATAGGAGCAGCACCAGCTCAGCAACGTAGTCTGAATAATTGATGCCATCGTCGCGCAGAACGTCGCATAGGTTCCACAGTTTCTGGACGATATCGTTATTGCGCATGGGGTCAGATTCAGTAAGGGTTGGCAGGCCGTCGATGGAGCAGTCTGCGACGATCTGCGAAGATTTCGGACCAAATTATGCCACCTGCGGCCACAATGCTTCCGCCAGGTTTTGCAGCACAGTATCCAGCTTGCCGCCGAGCATCTTGTCGAGCTGTTTCGCGCCGCCGTCGTTCGCGAACGTGCTGTTTACGAATTGCTGATCGACAACGATTTCGTGCACAAGCTGCTTGGCTAGTCGACCGAGCCATGTGCGCTGCACGGGCGTCCAATTTGTGAGCTTGTATATGCCTTCCATCGCTCGAGCTACGCGCTGCTCGAACGATATTAGAGCCTCGCCCAGCGCGGCCCGTCTGATGAAGCCAACGATGCTGGCGGCAATCTCTTGATTCGTTTGCTGTCGCCATGCGCTCTTAATTCGTGCCTCGGTAAAGCCGTGCTGATCGAGCAACATGCGAACCTCTTTCAGTTCTGCACGAGTCAGGTCCTTCGGGCGATTCACGACAACCGATAAAGCAGCCGACTGATTGATTTGCTCGTGGATGAAGTGATTGAAACTATCGAGGTAGTCTTCGGGGCGTCCGTATTCGCCATAGCTTTGCTCGCGCAGCACAAGCTCGTCCGAGTGCTCGGAGATGATCGGCATGTACCCAGTACCCACCAGTTGCTTCACCTCGGCAAGCTGCTCCAAAAGCTGCATATGCTGGCGCACGAAGTCCGCCGCACCAACCGGCCCCAAAGAATGCAAATGCTCGTGAAGCTTGCTTGGCTGTACGCCCCAGACCTGTTCAAGCTGTGCGAGTCGCTCACGCAAGGCAGGTCTCTTCTCCGCTGCATGCGTTGCTTTTCGAAGCACACGCATCAAGCCTTGGCTCAGCGCATCGAGTACCTCGTGAGCGTACGTGCGATCCGGTGCACTGCCCGGCGCGTCGATGCTGGCGGGGTCGATAAGCTCCCCGATCAACTGCTCCATCGTGACGTTGGGGTCCTTAACTAGTGGCTTCATCGTTGATACATCCTGAAGCGCAGCGTAAATGTCTACAGGGTCATAAATCTTGAAAACGGTCTTGCCGATTTCATCACATCGGCGCGTTGCCCGGCCGATCATCTGCTCATAGAGGATCCGAGAGCGCACTCGGCGCAGGAACACGAGGTGGGAGATTGGTGGCACGTCGATGCCCGTAGTCAGCAGATCAACCGTGATGGCAATGCTCGGATACTTCTCGTTTTTATATAGTCGAATAAGCTGACTAACCTTATCTGACTGACCGGTTATCTTCTCGACTGCCGCCTCGTTGTACGAGTCGCCATATTGTTCTTTGAAAGCAGCACTGAGTAAGCGTTTCACCATCTCTGCGTGCATATCGGTAGCGCAGAAGATGAGCGTTTTCTCGTCTCCGAACGGGTCCAACTCCTTCGCCAACTCGTCGCAGATGACCTTGTTGAATGGCTCGTTAATGACACTCTTGTTGAAGGCATCAACGCCAAAGCTCAACTCATCCTCCAGTTCCGATAACTCTATCTCGCCTGTTGAGGTATTGATTGCTGTGACCGTCTCCCCCTTCGCAAAGCGAATACCGTTCTTCGAGAGGAGCGTCTCGTATCGAATCGGCGGCTCATGGTCGATCAGCCAGTCGTCCGCAACGGCCTCGCGGTACGAATAGGTGTAGACAGGCTTTCCGAATATCTCAGTCGTGTGCTTCGCAGGCGTCGCAGTTAGGGCGACTTTCACCGCGTCAAAATAGTCGAGCACGCGACGATAGCTGGACAGGTATTGATTCTGATCGCGCATCACAAGCTCGCCTTCTGTCATCTCCTGATCGAGCGTATAGCCTCGGTGTGCCTCATCAATGATGATGCAATCGAATTCGTCAACACCGGGCGGCGAATCAGACTGGAGGATGCGCCGGACCATTGCCTGAACCGTGGCAACTTGAACACGGGTTTCCGCCGCCGCTGCCATATCGCCGAGCTTCGCGACGTTATAAATTTTCGAGAGCGGCTGATTCTGTTCGAGCAATGCTTCGTCAAAGGTGTCAGTCGCCTGCTGCCCCAACGCTGTGCGGTCGACGAGAAAGAGGATGCGCCGGAAGCGCTCTGTCTTCAATAGACGGTACATGAGGCCAATGATGGTGCGCGTCTTGCCTGTACCGGTCGCCATCGCAACGAGCGTAGCGCGCTGCCCGTCAGATAGCGCTTCCTCGACGGCCCGAATTGCTTTGACTTGGTAATCGCGCAACCGAAGATAGTCGAAGCCTTCTAGCGCGAGCTTCGCTTCGGCGTCTTCTTTGCTTCGCTTCAGCCGATCAATGAGGCCGTCCGGCTGATGGAAACCTGCCAGAGGACTGGACAGATTCGAGGGTGCCCTGACGTCGCGGAACCACGTGCCGCTCTGTTCAGCTAGTTGCTTGATGTAAGGGCGACTGTTGCACGAATACACGAACGGGACTTTGAAGGAGCCCTTTTGACCGTCGGGCCACGGCCCCGCCTGCCCCGTCACTTGCCATGGTGCAGCTAGCTCCGGTGTGAGCTTCAAACCACGCGAGTATCGCTCCGCCTGCTGGATAGTATCTGCCACTCCCTTGCTTTGCTTCTTCGCCTCTACGATGGCAATGGGCATCATGCCTGCGAATAGCATGTAGTCGGCCGGACCTTCGTGGGTCGGCCATTCCGCGATGGCTTTGTTCTTTCCCGGCTCCGGGCGCACGCCCTTTGCATACTTTAGCTCCACGGAATCCGCGTCCCATCCCGCTTCCATCAACTGCTTGTCGATGAGGATGCGTGTCAAGTCTTCGGAGAGCACAAGTTGCAGTGTAGCCTTCTGTGTGCTGATCCTCGCCTGAATGACCTGCTTCGCATCGAGTTGGTCCTGCAGTGACTTCAATTGGGCGTCGAAAGCTTGTTGCGCTTTCTTCAGCGCCGCTTCCTGCTCGAATGCAAGTTCCTTGTACGTTTTCGCCTCAACGTCCATCTGCAACGCGAGCGTCTCGTACGTCTCCTTCTCTTGCGCTACGAGGTCAGCGAGATGCTGGCTGCTTTCGAGGGATTGCGACGCGCTCTTCAGTTGGGCCTTGAGCCGGTCAATCTCGATCTGAAGGTCGCGCAGGTGCGTGCTGGGGTCTGCAGGCGGCACGAATGCGCCAGGTTTGAAAGCGGTACCCTGCTTCCCGAATGACGTTTCGAACCAAATTGCGAGCGCGCGGGCAACCTTCAGGCCGTCCATCGCCTCCTTGTGCTGGGTCTTGAACTCGTGTGTGGCCTTGTTGCCCTCGACGCGGAGCGTGTGGAATAGCCCACGGATCGATTTGTCGAGCCCCGCCTCGCGATCAAGCTGAAAAAGGAGGTCCGACTGCTTCGTTGTCTGGTCGAACTCGATGCCAAAGCGCGCAGCCAGGTCTTGGGCCATCGCCTCGCCGAACTGACGGAGCTTGATGAGGGTCGTATTCGGGTCGCTGGCGAAGGTCTGCTCAGCGGCGGCGCCGAGCTGCGCGAGAAGGGGCGAATGCTCGGCTAGAAAGCTGAAATTCCCGGTCTGGCTCACGGTCTGTTCGTCTGTAGTAATTTATCTGACGGACTTTACGCGAAACCGGTGTGCCTGAGAACAGGTGCTCATTCTGGCTGAAAGCTTGCAATTCATGTGGCGCTTAGATGACGCCATCTGTAACTATCGGCTTTTTTGCCAAAAAATCTATGGGCTACCATGGAGACCACCCCGCCCCTCTGGTTGCCTCGCCCCCTCGGAGGGGGTGTTCGGCGAAAAAGAATTACTGAGCTTGGATTCTCCGGCGATCACCAGCTCCTGCGCGCAACCAGCGCGCCGATCGAGATCGGCAGTGCGGCGGAGTTGGGGGTATGTTTGGGGGTATCGTCGTGCGTCAGATGTTGAGAGCCGTTGCCAGTTATAGGTTTGGTGGGTCAGTTTGATAGTCCTCCTCTCCACCAAGATTACATCCAAGGTTGTCCGAGCTTGTCCAAGAACCCCGCAGCCGAAAGGCTCGCGGGGTTTTTTGTTTCTAACGACGTCCAAACGCATCCATCGGCCCCTAGGGGAGAGATGTCGTGAACGTGACTGCCCCCTACTCCCGAAACCCGACCCCATCCAAACGCCTCAACTGCGCGACGTCGCGAAGCGGCGGCGCGCCGAACAGCCGGCTGTATTCGCGACTGAACTGGGAAGGACTGTCATACCCGACCCGGATCGCGACCGACCCGACATCTCCGCTTTGCCGGAGCAGCAATCTGCGCGCTTCGTGTAGCCGCAGTTGCTTCTGATACTGCAACGGCGTCAGCGTCGTCACGTTCTTGAAGTGATGATGGAGCGACGACACGCTCATGTTCACCGCCTGTGCCAGCGTCTCCATCCGCAAAAGCTCGGTGTAGTGATTCTGGATCCACTCGATTGCCCGCACGATCCGGTACGTCTGGCTCCCGTTCACCGCGACGTGCCGCAGCCGCTTTCCTTGCTCGCTCGTCATCAGCCGGTAGAGCAATTCCTTTTCGATGAGCGGTGCGAGTACGGGAATGTCACCCGGAGTATCGAGCAATCGCACGAGCCGCAGGGCCGCGTCGAAAACCGGTGCCGACAGCGAGCCCACGGCGATGCCTTCGCCTGCTGACGCGGCATCGGGTTCCGGCAGACGCAGTTGCGTCGCCAGTTCGACAATGCGTTGCGGATCGAGCGTGAGCTTCACGCACAGATAAGGCGCATCGGGCGACGCCCGCGTCACCTGCGACATCATCGGCAGATCAACCGACGTCACGAGGCAATGCAGATGATCGTAGTCGTACGCCTGCCCCGCGACCATGACCCGCTTGGCGCCCTGCGCCGCGAACACGAATGCGGAGCTCGTCACGCCGCAGCCGAGATCCACGGGTTGTGAGCAGCGATAGAGCGTCAGCGACGGGATCGCCGTCTGATAGGCACCGTCCGCCGGCGCGAACCGGCTGATGAGCGCGGCGAGTTCGCAACGCGCCGTTTCGCGCGCCACCGAAGAATCGAGCCGGGGGGAATGCAGTTTCATGCGCATTTAAATCCGATTGACGGAATCGAGCATACCAACTGTTGCCGGGCAATCGCGGCTGGACTGCCGGATTTGCAGCATTGTTCAATAATTTTGCAGGATTGTGTAAAGGCAACAGCAGGCAGTCGGTACACACTGCCGCGTACACCCGGCGCCAAGTCCGGGCTTTCCCCACGGAGAGGTTCAATGTCTACATCGTTTGTCCTCAACGGCAAGAACGTTACGCTCGATGCCGATCCCACCACACCGCTCCTCTGGGCGATCCGCGAGAATGCGGGCCTGCACGGCACGAAGTTCGGCTGCGGCATGGCGCAATGCGGCGCCTGCACGGTTCATCTGGAAGGCGAAGCCACCCGCTCGTGCGTGCTGCCGCTCGCAGCTATTGCTGGGAAGCGCATTACAACGATTGAAGGCATCGAAAGCCGGCCCGCAAAGGCCATCCAGGCTGCATGGGTCAAGCTGCAAGTACCGCAGTGCGGGTACTGCCAGTCCGGACAGATCATGTCCGCGACAGCCTTGCTCGAACATAACGCGACGCCCACTGACGCCGACATCGACGCCGCGATGAACGGCAATCTCTGCCGCTGTGCGACCTACACCCGCATTCGCGCGGCCATCCACGAAGCCGCTGCCACCCTGAAGGCCTGACCATGACGACCGATATCGATCTCACGGATGCGGTACGCCCGTCGCGCCGGACCTTCCTGAAAGCAGCCGGCGCCGTCGCAGCAGTCGGTCTGACCATCGGCTTCGAATGGGCGGGCACGGGCCGCCGCGCGCTCGCCGCCACGATACCCGACGCGACATTCGCGCCGAATGCGTTCCTGCGTGTCGCGCCGGACAACAGCGTCACGGTCATCGCCAAACACGTCGAGATGGGCCAGGGCGCATACACCGGCATCGCG
Organism: Paraburkholderia domus; assembly: GCF_905220705.1. Classification (GTDB taxonomy): domain Bacteria; phylum Pseudomonadota; class Gammaproteobacteria; order Burkholderiales; family Burkholderiaceae; genus Paraburkholderia; species Paraburkholderia domus. The sequence goes on along the minus strand of NZ_CAJNAT010000037.1, from coordinate 53,935 downwards.
ACGATCGTCGCGGAAGAGCTGGATGCGAACTGGCAGGACGTGCGTGTCGAAAGCGCGCCCGCCGATGCGAAGCGCTACGCGAATCTTGCGTTCGGTACGATCCAGGGCACGGGCGGCAGTTCGGCGATGGCCAACTCGTGGATGCAATTGCGCGATGCCGGCGCGAAAGCGCGCGCGATGCTGGTCTCCGCCGCCGCTGCGCAGTGGAAGGTGCCCGCGTCTGAGTTGACGACGCGCGACGGCAATGTTCATCACGCAGCCACGAACCGGACCGCGACCTACGGCTCGCTCGCGTCGGCGGCGTCGCGCTTGCCGGTGCCGGACACGGTCACGCTCAAATCGCCGAAGGATTTTCGTTTGATCGGGCATCAACTGCCGCGTGTTGACGTGCCACCGAAAACCAACGGCACCGCGCAGTTCACGCTCGACGTGACATTCCCCGGCATGCTGGTCGCGTTGCTGCAGCGTCCGCCGCTCTTCGGTGCGACGGTCAAGTCGTTCGATGCGTCGGCCGCGAAAGCGGTGCCGGGCGTCGTCTCGGTCGTGCAGGTGCCGGGCGGTGTTGCGGTGGTCGCGAAGGGTTTCTGGGCGGCGAAGCAGGGCCGCGATGCGCTGAAAGTCGAATGGGACGATTCGAAGGCCGAAAAGCGCAGCTCGGATGCAATCATGGCCGAGTACCGGCAGCTTGCCGAACAGCCCGGCGCATCCGCCCGCAAGGACGGCGATGCGACACAGGCGCTTGCAGGCGCGGCGAAGAAAATCTCGGCGACCTACACGTTCCCGTATCTCGCTCATGCACCGATGGAGCCACTCGACGCCGTCGTCAAGCTCACCCCCGATAGTTGCGAGATCTGGGCCGGCGACCAGTTTCAGACCGTCGACCAGGGCAATGCCGCACGCACGGCCGGGCTCGATCCGCAGCAGGTGAAGATTCACACGCTGTATGCGGGAGGCAGCTTCGGCAGACGCGCGAACACCCAGTCGGACTATATCGTCGAGGCCGTGTCGATCGCGAAGGCGCTGGGTGCGAACGGTACGCCGGTCAAGCTGCAGTGGACCCGCGAGGACGACATCCACGGCGGCCTCTATCGGCCGATGTACTTCCACAAGCTCGACGCGGGCCTCACCGCCGACGGCAAGCTCGTCGCCTGGCAGCATCGCATCGTCGGTCAGTCGATCCTTGCCGGCACGCCTTTCGCAAGCGTGATGGTCAAGAACGGGATCGACGGGACGTCCGTCGAGGGGGCCGCCAACGTGGCCTACGCGATTCCGAACATCTCGGTCGAACTGACGACCACGCAGACCGGCGTGCCCGTGTTGTGGTGGCGGGTGGTCGGCAGCTCGCATACGGCATTTGCGGTCGAGGCGTTTATCGACGAAGCCGCGCACGCCGCGGGCAAGGACCCGTTCGTTTTCCGCCGCGATCTGCTTGAGCACGAACCGCGCATGCAGGCCGTGCTTGAACTTGCCGCGCAGAAAGCGGGCTGGGACCCCGCCAAACCGTCGCCGAAGGGGCGCGGGCGCGGCATCGCGGTGGCCGAGGCGTTCAAGACGTTCGTCGCACAAGTCGCGGAAGTCTCCGTCGACAAGGACGGTAACGTGAAAGTGGAGCGCGTCGTCTGTGCGGTGGATTGCGGCACACCGATCAATCCCGACGTCATCGCCGCACAGATGGAAGGTGGCATTGGCTTCGGTCTCGGCGCGGCGTTGCACAGCGCGATCACGCTGAAGGACGGCAAGGTCGAGCAGAACAACTTCGATGGCTACCAGGTGCTGCGGATCGCCGAGATGCCCAAGGTCGAGGTGCATATCGTGCAGTCGGGCGAAGCACCGACAGGTGTCGGTGAGCCAGGCGTCGCACCGGTCGGGCCGGCGGTGGCGAATGCGATCTTCGCGGCCACCGGCAGGCGGATTCAGTCGCTGCCGTTCCTTGCCGCTTCGGAAAAGACCGCCTGACCGACTAACCGAAGACGGCGCGCCACGTCGTGATGATCTGCGCCCCCGCGTGCCTGGCACGCGGGGGCGCGAGTCCAATCAGAACTTATCCCACCCGTCATTCGCACCGGCAGTCGCGGTAGCAAGCGCAGCAGCCGGCGCAACTGCCGTGGCCCGCACAACGCGCTGCGGGGCAACAGCAACCGCAACCTCGCGCCGCGGCGCCTCCCGCCGGGCGGGTGCGGGCGCTACCGCAGGTGCAGCGTCCTTCACCTGAAAAAACGCTACGGCTTCATTCAATTGTTCCCCCTGATCTTCCATCGACCGCGAAGCCGCTGCAGCCTCTTCCACCAAAGCCGCATTCTGTTGCGTGACGTTGTCCATCTGCGTAATGGCCTGATTGACCTGCTCGATACCACGGCTTTGTTCAATCGATGCCGCGGCGATCTCCGACATGATGTCCGTCACGCGTGCCACGGCCTGAGTCACTTCGGTCATCGTCTTGCCCGCCTCACCAGCGAGCGCCGAGCCATCGCGGATCTTTTCCACAGAGTTGGCGATCAGATCCTTGATCTCCTTTGCCGCACTCGATGAACGTTGAGCCAGGCTTCTGACTTCGCTTGCGACCACCGCGAAACCCCGCCCTTGTTCGCCCGCACGCGCGGCTTCAACTGCCGCGTTCAGCGCGAGGATGTTCGTCTGGAACGCAATGCCTTCGATGATGCCCGTGATATCCGCGATCTTGGTCGAACTGTCGCTGATGTCATGCATCGTGTTCACCACCTGGCCGACGACCTCGCTACCCTTTTGCGCCACCGACGAAGCATTCGCAGCCAGCATGCTGCCTTGCTGCGCATTGTCGGCATTCTGCTTAACTGTCGAGGTGAGTTCCTCCATGCTGGAAGCGGTTTCCTGCAACGAGGCTGCCTGCTGCTCAGTGCGCTGGCTCAGGTCCATATTGCCCGCTGCGATCTGACGCGCCGCGCCGGCGATGCTGGTGCTGCTGTCGCGCACCCGTCCGACGATCGCCGTCAACCGCTCGTTCATCTCGCGCAGCGCGCTCAGCAGTTTGCTGGTTTCATCGCTGCCGTCGACGGTGATGCGTGTGCGCAGATCGCCTTCCGACACGGTACGCGCGACGTCGATCGCAAAACGCAGCGGTCCGGTCACCGCGCGTGTGATCACCACGCACGCGCTGACGGCGAGCCCCAACGCGATGAGGCAGATCGCGATCAACAGATTGCGCTGGTTTTCGTAATGCGCCGTGTACTCGTTGACCAGTTGTTCCTGGCGTGAGCGCGTGTAGTCGGCATACGCGTTGGTCGAGCGGATCAGCGCGGCAAGTAGCGGCCGGCAGTGATCGTCCATCTCGACGATCGCCTCGTCACGCTTGTTGGTGAGCGCGAGGTTGACGATGTTGAGGGCAACCGGACCATAAGCCGATTCGACCCGATTGATCTCGGCGACGAGGCTGCGCGCTTTCTCCGATGTGTCGGTCGCGCTCGCGATCATGTCGTTGAGCTTTTTCAGATCGTTTTGCACGTCTTCGTGCGCCTGCGTCACGTCGGCTTTCTCTATTTCAAGGTCCTGAGGTTTGGTCACGAGCACGAGATTGCGTGCTGCGATCGCCCGGCGATCGACTGCGGTTCGAACCTGCACCGCCATGTCGGCGCGTGCATTGATGCCGTGTACGTAGTTGGAAAAACCATCGGTTGAATCGCTCAGCGCCTTCAGGGAAAGGCCGGAAACCGCGACGACAATGAGAGATAGCATGCCGAAACCGGCAATGAGTTTGGACTTGATGGTGAGATGCTTAAGTGTCACGATTTTTTTCTCCAATAACGAAACGTTAGAGCGTTCGCAATGGACTCTCAGGTCCGGGCATGGGAGCGTCTATATGGCTGCCGTTTATCGCGGCAGTCCCGCGCGGTTTACCCTTCGTGCCTCCCATAAGACGCATCGTTAAAAACGCGTCGAACGTCAGGCAGTAAATAGGCATCCCATTTATTGGTTATCGGATCGAATTCTCACGTACTTAAGGAATAGTGGGTATTCCTCTACTAAGCTTGCACACGATGAACGCAGAACGCATCGTTTTCTATTGGTTTGAATATATTTAGGCACATGATGAAAAGTTTTTATTACATTTTCTTTTCATTTTTCGGGCATGCCGGAGTAGGTGACCTGCTGACAAGCCTCAAGCAAAAAATGGCTTGAACGAGTGGTCATCCATGGATATGATTGAGCAATCACTCATTTATTGGTTGTAGCCGAAGCAATCCGTATGGCCCGTCCGAAAAGCGAAGACAAACGCAACGCCATCCTTGCAGCCGCCGCCGAGGTCGTCGCCGAGCAGGGCTTGGGCGCGCCTACCGCACGCATCGCAAAACTCGCGGGCGTGGCTGAGGGAACGCTGTTCACGTACTTCGACAATAAAGACGAACTGCTGAACCAGCTCTACCTGGACATCAAGGCGGAGCTGCGCGAAGTGATGATGACGACTTACCCGAAGCAAGCCAGCGTGCGCGATCGTGCCCAGCACGTGTGGAACAAGTTTGTCGACTGGGGTGTGGCGCAGCCGCAGAAACGCCGGGCGATGGCGCAACTGTCCGTGTCGGAGCGCCTGAGCGACTGCACGCGAGCGACCGGCATGCAGTCCTTCGCGGACATCAACACAATGATTCAGGCGAGCGTGGCGAGTGGCGCGTTGCGTGATCAGCCGCCGGCTTTCGTGTCGGCGATCATGGCGGCGATGGCGGAAACCACCATGGATTTCATCGCTCGCGAACCGGGTGACGCTGACCGTTACCGCAAGGCCGGCTTTGAAGCGTTCTGGCACGCGATTGCCCAGAACTAATTTTTTTGTCTGATTAATGAGTGATTGCTTGCTCATTTAAATGTAAGGAGCGCATGATGTCGAAGGTCTGGTTGGTTACGGGAAGTGCCCGTGGGCTTGGGCGCGAAATCGTCGAAGCAGCGTTGCGCGCAGGCGAGCGCGTCCTGGCTACTGCGCGCGATCCGCGTCAGTTGGCAGATCTGCTGGCACGCTATGGCGAGCAGGTTCGGGCGGTTGCGCTGGACGTCACGGATCCGGTGGCGGCACGCAATGCGGTACAGGCCGCTGTCGACGCCTTCGGCCGCCTCGATGTCGTTGTGAACAATGCGGGCTTCGGTCACCTGGCGCCGTTCGAGCAAACTACCGAGGAGGATTTCCGGGCGCAGATCGACACTAATTTCTATGGCGTCGTCAACGTGACACGCGCAGCGCTCCCGGTACTGCGGAAACAGCGAGCCGGCCACGTGATCCAGATTTCCTCGGTGGGCGGCCGCGTCGGGATTGCGGGACTGAGCGCGTATCAGGCTGCGAAGTGGGCGGTCGGCGGTTTCACCGAGGTGATCAGCGAGGAGCTCGCACCGTTCGGCGTCCACGTGACTGCGCTCGAGCCGGGCGGCATGAAAACAGATTGGGGCACCGAGGCGAGCGGCGCGACGCCGGAATTGTTGCCGGATTATGTGCCGTCGGTCGGCGCCGTGGCGGATATGCTGTCTCAACACGTCGGCCGTGAAACCGGCGATCCGGCGAAGGTTGCGCAAGTGGTGCTGAAGCTCGCGTATCACGATTCTTTACCGGCGCATCTCTTGCTGGGTAGCGATGCGCTGCATTACGCCGGCGAAGGCGACAAGGCGCGCGCAGCAAGCGCCGAAGCGTGGCAGGCGGTCAGTGCCGCCACCGACTTCTCCGCGCCAACGCCGCTGCCGGCCTTTCCGGGCGCATCAGCAGAAGCCTGAGGACTCGTCCCGACCGCCTGAGGGACGTATTCGAAGGACCCACCAACGCGCGCTGGCCGGGCGCGACCATGGAGCATGCATCATGAAAGTTCTGATATTCGGCGCGACCGGCATGGTCGGGCAAGGCGTATTGCGCGAATGCCTGCGCGCGCCTGACGTCGAGGCGGTCCAGACAGTTGGCCGCACTCGCACTGGCCAACTGGATCCGCGCCTCGTCGAACTGATCCAGCCGGACCTGATGGACTACCGGGCGCTGGAAGCATCGTTGACGGGTTTCGATGCATGCTTCTTCTGTCTGGGGGTGTCGTCGGCGGGGATGCCGGAATCCGAGTACACGCGGCTGACCTATGACCTGACGCTGGCGGCCGCGCGGACGCTTTCCCGCCTCAATCCACAGATGACCTTCGTCTACGTTTCCGGCGCCGGTACCGACAGCACCGAGCACGGCCGCAGCATGTGGGCCCGCGTCAAGGGCAGGACTGAGAACGCGTTGCAGCAGTTGCCGTTCAAGGCCGTCTATCTGTTTCGTCCGGGGGTGATCGAGCCCTTGAACGGCGCCCGCTCGAAGACTCGCTCGTTCCGGCTGTTTTATGCGCTGGCTAAGCCTCTCCTGCCGACGTTGCGCGCGCTTTTGCCCAACCTGATCGTGAGCACCGAAGACATGGGCCAGGCGATGCTGGCGGTCGCGCGCCATGGCGCCGCCAAAGCCGTGCTCGAAGTCGCCGATATCTGCGCGCTGAGTCGCACCGCATCCGAGCCGGCGCTCGACCTGCACGCCGGCTGAGCGTCTGGATGGGCGTGACGTCTACGCCCAGCTTCTTTTTTTTGCTGAGCGCCGGTGCCGGCGCACCATCTGCGCCCGTGGCGTTCTGGAAACAGGATGCTGGCGCCGCCGCACCGCCCCTCAACGCCCCGCACCGCACGAGCGCCTGCAGCTTGAGGCGCGCCATCTCGAAATTTTCGCCTGACCCGCCAAAAACCTGTCTTATTCAGCATTTGCCGCGGCTCAGCGTCTGGTACGCTACCGGTTCACGGGCCAAACCTTCCGGACGCGCCCAACTTCTTCAAGCGCGTAGGTCAGCGCCTGATTGAATGAAAAGCTCATGGTGACGCGCCGACCCAACATCGTGATTGCGATCAGTATCGTGCTGGCCAGCGCGATACTCGCGATTGCCGTATGGGTGCTGGCGCAGATGCGCGATGACGCGCTGCGGCGCGCGCAGGATTCCGTCTTCAACGTCTCTCTGCTCGTCGAGCGTGACGTGTCGCGCAACCTCGAGATCTACGATTTGTCGTTGCGGGCGGTAATCGAGGGTCTGAAACAAGCCGGTGTGCTGGACCTGCCGCCGGCGATCCGCCAGATGGTGCTGTTCGACGGCTCCGCCAGCGCAAAAGACCTCGGTTCGATGTTCGTCCTCGACACCGCCGGCAACGTCGTGTTCGATTCTCAAGCAATGCCTCCGCGTCGACTCAATCTCGCCGACCGTGATTACTTCCAGGTTCAGCGCGACTCTCCCAATGTCGGCCTGTATGTCAGCCATCCGTTTGCGCCCAAGGTGAACACCAAGGACGTGAGTATTGCCTTGAGCCGGCGCATATCGCGACCGGACGGCAGCTTCGGCGGTGTGGTGGTCGGCACGATGCGGCTGACTTACTTCAGGCACCTGTTCGCCGGCATGAATCTCGGCGCGGGTGGCTCGATGGCGCTGATGCTGAGCGACGGCACGATGCTGATGCGGCGTCCTTACGATCCAAAAATCATCGGCCTCAATCTGACTGGCACCGCGAATTATTCGCGCTTTACTGAGCAGCCGAGCGGGGACTTCTTCGGCACGGCGGCGATCGATGGTGTTGAGCGCTGGTACGCGTTCCGCCATATCGATATGTATCCGCTGATTCTCGATGTTGCGCTCTCGACACGCGATATCTACGTGGAGTGGCGGCATCGCGCGTGGATCATCGGCATTCTGATCGCAGCCCTCGATGTGGCGATCATTGCGCTCGCTATCCTGTTCTCGCAGCAACTGCGGCAGCGCCGCGCGGCCGAAGAAGAGTTGCGCGTTCTGGCGCGCACCGACGGGCTGACCGGCCTGAACAATCGCCGCACCTTCGAGGAACAGGCGGAAGAGGAGTGGCGCCGCGCGCAGCGCAACGGCTGGCCGTTGTCGATGCTGCTGATCGACGTCGACTCGTTCAAGGGCTTCAACGATCTCTACGGCCATTCGGCCGGCGACGATGCGCTCATCGCCGTGGCGCGCTGCATCGGACAGAGCGTGCGGCGCCCGGGCGATACCGCGGCACGCTACGGCGGTGAAGAATTCGCCGTGCTGCTTCCCGATACCGACGAAACCGGCGCGGGAGTGATTGCCGAGAAAATTCGCTCTGCGGTTCAGGCGCTCGAGCTTCGCCATGTCGCGAGCTCGCACCATGTGCTGACCATCAGCATCGGCATTGCGTGCACCGGCAGTCAGGTATTCGCGACGAGCCGCGCACTCGTCAACGCGGCGGACGAGGCGCTCTACGAGGCCAAGGACGCCGGCCGCAATCGCGCGCTGTGCTATCCGGTGGCGGCGCGGGCGGTTCGGCAAAGCGTCGTGACATCGCCAGCACAATGAAGCAGCACCTCACGGGCGTGCCGGTCCGCGGATCGCCGCGAGTTCAAGCAGAAGGCCGGCGCTGATTGACGCGGGACTTTCCACACGCGTCATGTTGGCTAATTTAACCCGGGTAATATGTTGCGCATAATTTATACCCGGGTATAATTCGACAAATTCATCTTTCTGGAGTTTGTCGTGATCACCCATCCTGTTACCTGCACTGCCTTCGAGGGGCACCGCCGCATCGCCTCAGGCCCCTTGTCCGAGGTTGCGCTCGCTGTCCGAGAGGTGCTGGCGCGCGGCGAACAGGCGCCTGTACTGATTTTCGACGACGTCACAAGTCGTCCGGTCGAGTTCGATTTGCGCGGCACGCCCGAAGAGATTCTGGCGCGGCTGGCAAACCAGGCGCCCGGCGAACAACCTGCACCGAGCGCTGACGCCGAGCAGGACGACACTCCGCGCGGCCGAGGCCGGCCCAAACTCGGTGTAGTGGCGAGAGAAGTCACATTACTGCCGCGTCATTGGGATTGGCTCAACGCGCAATCGGGAGGCGCTTCGGTTGCGCTGCGCAAACTGGTCGAATCAGCGCGGCTTGCGGGCGAGGACAAGGACCGCAAACGCGCAGCGCAAGAAGCGGTGTATCGCTTCATGACCGCGCTTGCCGGCAATCTGCCCGATTATGAAGATGCAACGCGCGCGCTCTACGCCGACGATCGGGCGCGCTTCGACGCCATCGTCGCGGCATGGCCAGAGGACGTGCGCAACCATACGCTACGTCTTGCCGACGATGCGTTTGTTGCGCATCCGTAGAGTCGATCGCGCATGGGCGAGTGCGCAGGCTAACGAAACGTGTGGACAAAAAAAGCCGCTCACGCCGGGGAGCGTGAGCGGAAAGTCGGAGAGTTACAACAACATCGCTTGCGCTCATGGGGGCGAACGCAGCAAACAAAGTCTAAGAGTTCGGCTCGTCCCCATATATCAGACAAGTCCCAATCGCAGCGCACGCGTCCGGGATACCTCGAGTTTCGCGATCCAGCCCCGTCTGTTGAGCATTGCTTACATCATCCTGTCCCGGTTATCTCCGGCATTTGTTGCTTCAGGTCTCTGTTATGGCCGCCGTAAAAGAGGTGGGAGCGTCGCCACGTATCTGAAAAAAAGCGAAATGTTTCGCCATGGCGCAGCGGCGCGAGCGTCCCCTCAGGACTTATGAAGGATGGTGAGATGAAGTGGTTCGACCGCATGACCGTATTCAGGAAGCTGCTGCTGGCGTTTGCCGTTGTGATCGGGTTCTGCGTCGTGATCGGCGGAACCTCGCTGAAGACGCTGTCGTCGATGCATGACATTACCGACACCATCTGCGATCAGCACATGAATGGCCTCTACTGGATGGAAGAGGCGAACCGTCACAAGATCGATTCCGATCTTGCCGCCGCGAATCTCGGCTACGCAGCCGACGACGCCGGCCGTCAAAAGCTGAAAGACAGCATCGTCGCATCGCTCAAGGAGATGCATGGCGCCTACGACCAGTATCGCCCGACCATCGCTACAGCCAAGGGTCAGGAGATGTTCGAGGCAGTGCTGCGCAAGTCGGCGGTGTGGGAGGGCATCGTGCATCAGCAGATCGGTCTCGAACCGATTCCGGCCGGCGTCGACAACAACGAACTCGTGCGCCGCGCGATTGAGTCGAGTGAGGCGCTGCGCGATCGCATCACGGCGCTGATCGACTATCGCCGTCAGCAAGCCAACGAAGCCCAGCAGGAGGCGAGCGCCAACTATCAGCACATGCGCATCGTGATGCTCGCGCTGGTGTTAGGCGCGATCGCGGTGGGCACGTTGCTCGCGACGGTGATTGCGCGGCGCCTCGCGCGTCAACTCGGCGGCGAACCGGACTACGCGATGCATATCGCCAGCCGTATCGCCGATGGTGACCTGAGCGTGCGCGTCGACACGCGTACGGGCGACACCGGCAGCATGCTGTTCGCGCTGAGCAACATGCGCGAGCGGCTGGCCGGCATCGTGTCGGGCATCAGCGACTCGAGCGAATCGATCCTGATGGCATCGGGCGAGATCGCGCAGGGCAACACCGACCTGTCGCAACGTACTGAAGAACAGGCTGCCGCGTTGCAGGAAACCGCGTCGAGCATGCAGGAATTGACGTCGACGGTGAAGATGAATGCCGAGAACGCCCAGCAGGCGGGCGGTGTCGCGCATGGCGCGTCGGAAGTCGCGGCGCGCGGCAGCAGCCTGGTCGGCGACGTGGTCGAGACGATGCGCGAGTTGGCGGCCGGATCGAAGCGCATGACCGACATCATCGCAGTGATCGAAGGGATTGCGTTCCAGACCAACATTCTCGCGCTGAACGCGGCGGTGGAAGCGGCCCGCGCAGGTGAACAGGGCCGCGGCTTTGCGGTGGTGGCGGGGGAAGTGCGTTCGCTGGCCCAGCGCAGCGCGGTGTCGGCCAAGGAGATCAAGGAGCTGATCGAGAGCTCGACAGCGCGCGTGGGCAGCGGCGCCGAACTGGCCGAGCGGGCAGGTCAGACGATGGCCGAAGTCACGCATGCGGTCAAACGCGTGACCGACATCATGGGTGAGATTTCGTCGGCGTCGCAAGAACAGAGCACCGGCATCGAGGAAGTGAACCGCGCGGTCGCGCAGATGGACGACGTGACCCAGCAGAACGCGGCGCTGGTCGAGCAGGCGGCGGCCGCGGCAGCGTCGATGGCGGACCAGGCAAGGCAGTTGCAAGCGGCGGTCACTGTGTTCTCGCTCGACGCGCGGCACGGCTGACCGAGACGGTGAACTCTGCGGGCGTGGCCTTCATGTCACGCACAGCTCACGCCACGCCGTGCTTGCCAGGTTCGGGCGCGGTGCCCGTCACGCCCTTCAGTGCGCTTTTTGCCGCGCTTGCCAGGCCTGGTGGCTCTCCGTACACTCGCGCGTAATTCCCAGACGGCGCAGTTTCGCTGCCCCGTCCACCAAAACGCCGACAGAGGAGAACCCCCGCCATGGCCGATTCCTATTTCCCACGCTGGCGCGCCCAGCCGGACGCTGCCGAGGGCCGCATTGTCGGCACCGACGAGCGGCTTGCCTGGCCGCAGATGTTTGCCATGGGCATTCAGCACGTTGTCGCGATGTTTGGTTCGACCGTGCTTGCGCCGTTGCTGATGGGCTTCGATCCGAACCTGTGCATCTTTATGTCTGGGGTCGGCACGTTGTTGTTCTTCGTGCTGGTAGGTGGGCGCGTGCCGAGCTATCTCGGCTCGAGCTTCGCGTTCATCGGTCTGGTGATCGCGGTGACGGGGTATGGCGGCCATGGTCCGAACATGAACATTCCGGTGGCGTTGGGCGGGATCATCGCGTGCGGGGTGGTGTACGCGATCATTGGCCTGATCGTCTCGGCCGTTGGCACCAAATGGATTGAAACGCTGATGCCACCGGTCGTGACCGGAGCGATCGTCTGCGTGATTGGGCTGAATCTTGCGCCGATCGCGGTGCATGGCGTGAGCGGCAGCAACTTCGACTCGTGGATGGCGCTGGTGACGGTGCTGTGCGTCGGCGCGGTCGCGGTGTTTGCGCGCGGCATGCTGCAGCGCTTGCTGATTCTGGTTGGTTTGCTGATGGCGTATGTGATTTACGCGATCGTCACGAATGGTCTTGGCATGGGTAAGCCGATCGACTTTGCGATAGTGGCGAACGCTGCGTGGTTCGGTATGCCGCACTTCACCGCGCCGGTTTTCAGCATGCAGGCGATGACGCTGCTCGCGCCGATTGCGGTGATTCTTGTTGCTGAGAATCTTGGGCACATCAAGGCTGTGAGTGCGATGACTGGTCAGAACCTCGACCGTTATGTCGGCCGCGCGTTTCTTGGCGATGGACTCGCGACGATCGCGTCCGGGTTTGCCGGTGGCACCGGCGTGACGACATATGCTGAGAATATCGGCGTGATGGCCGTGACCAAAATCTATTCGACGCTGGTGTTTGTGATCGCTGCGGTGATTGCGCTTGTGCTTGGCTTTTCGCCGAAGTTTGGGGCGGTGATTCAGACCATTCCGGGGCCGGTGTTGGGTGGTGTGTCGATTGTTGTGTTCGGGTTGATTGCCGTGACCGGCGCGCGGATTTGGGTTGTTAATAAGGTGGATTTTTCTGACAACCGGAACCTGATTGTTGCTGCTGTGACCCTTGTGTTGGGGGCTGGGGACTTTTCTTTGAAGCTTGGTGGGTTTGGGCTTGGTGGGATTGGTACAGCGACCTTTGGCGCGATCATTCTCTATGCTCTCCTGAGGAGGAAGCCGGCGCAGGGGCCGGTGGCTTGATCTAGGTTTTTTGCCTTTGGCGGCGGGGTGTTTCGGTGTGCCTATGGTGTTGGCCTTTCCTTGATTTCTTAGTGGTCTATTAGCGTTGCCCCTGTGCGGGGCGGCACTTACTTTCTTTGCCGCCGCAAAGAAAGATAAGCAAAGAAAGCGGCTCACACCGCCAGCTCATAAGCGGGTCCCCCGCGCAGTGGCGGTAGTGGTGCATCTGGAATCTGTCTTCTCGCACATTCCGCCCGGGTGACAAGGCCGTCATACTTCCGGCGGCGCTGCGCGCGCCGAAGAGCATTTCATAAAACCGACCACTCCGGTTTCGCACTCACTTCATTCGGCGCTTCTCCGAGGCGAAGCCAATGGCTCCCGTCACGCCCAACCGAAGCCCCCTGATTTCCCATGCAGACCCATCCGCGACGCACGCAGTGCGGAGTGGGAGCTGATGAACCCTTGGTCACTCAAGCAGAATGTGCGAGGGCACGGATTCCAGATGCACCACTACCCCCTCCAAGCCAGGAGACCCGCTTAAGAATTAGCGGTTTGAGCCGCTTTCTCTTGCTTACTTCTCTTTGCGGCCGGCAAAGAGAAGTAAGTGCCCGCCCCGCACAGGGGCGACGCTAATAGACCAATAAGAAATCAAGGAAAGGCCAACACCGTAAGCGCACAGACAAAACGCGCAATGCAGGCAAACCGATCAAGCAAAGCCCACCGCCGCAGGTACACAGAACACCAAACGCCGAGCAGGCAAAAAAACAAAGCAATCCTCACCGCCCAAAGGGCAAACAAAAAACTACCGCCGCAAAGGCAAAACCAAACCTCAACTTCTATTTCCTCCGAACAGTCAGCGCCGTCTCCGACAAATCCACCTCCCGCATGAGCTTATTCAAAGTCTCATCATTGATTTCCTGACTACTGCGCAGCGCGAGCAGCGCTTTCCTCTCGGCGCGCATCGCCGCTAACTTCATCCTGAACTCCAGCGCATCGGCACGGCGCGCCAACTCACGCGGTTCCTGCTCCTCGTCGAGCGTGGCGAGCCGGCGGCGATACAGATCCATCACCCTCGCGGTGACATCCGCCGCATACGCAGATTCCGACTCATCCAGATCCGCGCACTCAATATCGTGCACCTCGTCAACCGCGCGAATCGCGGCTTGCGCTGCCATCGTGCGCGCCAGCGCTTCTTCCGCGGCATGCGGATCCTTGCCCCGCCGCCAGCCCCTCAACAAGAACGGCAGCGCCACCACCGCCACCAGCAGCGATAAAAGAATCACCCCCGACGCAATGAAAATCGCCAGATCCCGCCCCGGCAACGGCGCGCCTCCAGGCAACACTTCGGGCAACGACAGGACACCCGCAAGCGTCACCGCCCCACGCACGCCGGCGACGGTCGTCACCGTGACCGTGCGCAATCCCGGCACGGCGTTCACCAAGCCGTGTTTCGCCGCGCCGCGGCTCGCGAACCAGCGCAGCAGCCACACCCACACGAAGCGCAGCGCGTAGAGCGCCGCCGCCACCGCGGCAATGTAGCCGATCAGCAGCCACACCTGCGCGTTGCTGGTCTCGTGCGCGTCGAGCAGCGCCCGCCCAAGAATGTGCGGAAACTGCAGCCCCAATAGAATGAACACCATGCCGTTGAAGACGAATTCGATCATCGTCCACGTGCTGTTCGCGCGCACTCGCGATGAAACCGGCCCGGCGTTCACAATGCTCGCGTAGTTCATCATCATGCCGGCCGAGACTGCAGCCAGAATGCCCGACAACTCGAAGCGCTCGGCGATCAGATACGCGGTGAACGGAATCAGCAGCGTCATCACCACACCGGGCGCCGGATCGCCTTCTTCGTTAAGACTCAGAAAGCGCGCGGACACAAAGCTGAACAACCAACTCACCGCGGCACCCGTCGCGAGACCGCCCACGGCGATGATCACGAAGCTGATCGACGCGTCGCGCAGCGAAAACACACCCGTCAGCGCCGCGGCAATCGCGAACTTCAACGCGACAAGGCCGGACGCGTCGTTCATCAACGCCTCGCCTTCAAGAATATGCATCAGCCGCCCAGGAATTTTGCCCCGGCCGACGATGCCGGTCAGCGCCACCGCATCGGTCGGCGACAGCACAGCGGCAAGCGCGAACGCGACCGGCAGCGAAATCGACGGCACCAGCGCATGCACGAAGTAGCCGACCGCCAGCACCGTCATGAACACCAGGCCGAGCGCAAGCATCAGAACGGAGCGGCGCGCCATGAACAATTCGCGCTTGGGAATACGCCATCCATCCGCGAACAGCAGCGGTGGGATGAAGAGCATCATGAAAATTTCCGGATCGAACGTGACGTGCAGTCCGAGCTTCGGCCATGCGAGCAACGCGCCAATCGCGATCTGGACGAGCGGTAGCGGTAAGGCGATCGGCAACATCCGGATAACGACGCCGGAAGCGGCGACGGCGAGCAAAAGAATCAGTACGGTAAAGACAATATCCATCGGCCTATTTCTGGAGATATAACGGTGCTTCCTCTGCGATCGTCGATCGATATCGCCGTGTATCGGTCGCGAGGGGTATGTGAGGCATAAGGCCGAAGTTTAGCCCGACGCCGCATCGCACCATCGTCAATCCGGCCAGATCCCCGCGAGCGCGGCGGCCAAGCGTCCCGCAAGGCGATGCACCTTGGCGGTGCGTGACGTGCCCACGGGCGGCGCATGGCCCGTTTCGCCGGTGCAATCGGACAGGCAAACTTCATTCGAATGTGCGCCAGCGTGCGCATGGAGCTTGCTTAAGGAATATCGATGACGCACATTTTGGGAACGGTGCCGAGGTTGTTCGCTTCCGCGTTCGGACCGGCCCGGCTCTCGCGTGAGAGGATTGCATGACGATTGCGCAACAGGAAAGGACGGCCAGCGCGCCGCATGGCTTCGATGTCGAGGTGACGTCAGGGCTCGAACGTTTTTCGGCGCAGCATGGCGAGCTGACGTTGACCAGCGTGTTTCAACCGATATTCAGCCTGTCTCATATGCGGGCGGTTGGCTACGAGGGGCTGCTGCGCGCGCACGACGCGCTCGACCGGCCCGTCTCGCCGATCGACGTGTTCGGTGAAGCCGCGCGCCTGGGTGACGTGCTGCAAGTCGACCGGCTCGCCCAGACCCTGCATCTGGAGAACTTCAAGGTGCTCGGCGCCGAGCGCGAATGGCTGTTTCTGAACGTCCATCCCGGCGCGCTCACCGATCCGTATCTCGCCGCCGCCTTGCTGGCTAACTTGAAGCGACTCGATCTGTCGCCGCGGCGGATCGTGCTCGAAGTACTCGAACAGGGCGCAGAAGATCTCGAACGTCTCGTCGACGCGGTGCGCCAGTTCCGTGAGCGCGGTTTCCTGATCGCACTCGACGACTTCGGCGCGGGACACTCGAACGTCGAACGGATCTGGCAATTGAATCCCGATATCGTGAAGCTCGATCGCATCATGCTGTCGCACGCCGCGCATCGCGCCGATATGGCGACGATCCTGCCGGGGCTGGTGGCGCTGCTGCACGAAGCGGGCAAGCTCGTGCTGATCGAAGGCGTCGAAACGGAGCATGAAGCGCAGATGGCGCTCGCTTGCGACGCGGACTTCGTGCAGGGGTTTTTCTTCGGTCGACCGAATCCCGGCTCGGCCGACGCAGTGCACGCCACGACTTGCATCAGCGAAGTCACCGAGCGCTATCGCGATCAGGCCGAAGCGCGCGAGCGCCGCAATGCGAGCCGTCTCACACCGTATCTGCGGGCGTTCGAGCGCGCTGCGGAGCGGCTCGCCGCCGGCGAACCGCTCGAGGAAGTGTGCTGGAATTTCCTCGCGCTCGACCATGCCGCGCGCTGTTTCCTGCTTGACGCGAAGGGTAAACAGGCAGGCCGCAACGTCGTATTGCGCGCCGATCGCGCGGCGCATGAGACACGCTTTTTGCCGCTGGCCGACGCACAAGGGGCGAACTGGCTGCGTCGTCCGTATTTCCGCGCGGCGATCAACGCGCCGGAACGCGTGCATGTGACGCGCCCGTATCTGTCGATCAATGAGGCGTTGCCGTGTGTGACGCTGTCGGTGGCGACGCGTGTCGGTGAGCAGACGTGCGTGCTGTGCGGCGATATTGATTGGGTCGAAGAATAGCGGTTCTGATGGTTCGCTCGGGGGCGTGAGTGGCGGTTTGGATGGTTCAGATTGGAAGGGCGACGGCGGTTCTGAGATCATGTCGTCTTTAACGACACACAGCCGCGCTTATGTCCGTCCTACTCGAAGTCATCGCCACCACCGTTGCCGACGCCCGGCTTGCCGCTGAGGCCGGTGCGAACCGCCTCGAACTCGTCACCGCGATGGGCGAGGGCGGTTTGACGCCGAGCCTTGGGCTGATCGAGGCGGTGATTGCAGCGGTTGAGATCCCTGCGAACGTGATCGTGCGGCCGCATAGCCGCTCGTTCGTGTACGACGCCGACGACTACGCCGTGATGCTGCGCGACGTGCGTGCAGTCAAAGCGGCCGGCGCGAACGGCGTGGTGATTGGCATGCTGACGGCAGACGGCGAGATCGATCGCGAAGGTCTCGCGCGTGCGATCGATGCGGCGGATGGCTTGGCGATCACCTTCCATCGTGCGTTCGACGAAACGCGTGATCTGCAAGAAGCGCTCGACGTGCTGCTCGGTTTCGATGTCGTGACGAATGTGCTGACCTCGGGTGGAAAGCCGTCGGTACTGCAGGCGGAGTCGATCATCCGTGAACTGGTACGGCAAGCGTCGGGCTCACATTGCACGGTGCTGGCGGGCGCGGGTTTGACCATCGACGCGGTTGCCGGCTTCGTGAGCGCGACGCAAGTTCAAGCGGTTCACTTCGGTTCGGGTGTGCGCGTTGGCGGCAACGGACCCGCGCCCGTCGATGCGGCGAAAGTCGCGCAGGTGAGAGCGCGACTGGACGCCAAGCGTAGCTGATTCGAATTACTTCGCGACGACCACCGGAATGCCGCGCAATTGCCCGGCGCCCTTTACCTCATCGAGCGACTTCTTCACCGACGGGCTCGTCGCTGCTTCGATCTGCAAGCGCGCAGCGAGATCCCGTTCGCCACGCTTCACACCCGCCAGATTCGCGAGCTTCACGTGACCATAACCGCGTACACGGGCATGCAGATCGGCGAGCTTCGCGACGTCTTCCAGATTGTCCGCGTTGAGCTTCGAGAACGCCCGTTGCAGGGTGGTTTCGTAGTCGTCGGCGAGCTCGCGCTCCATCTTGCGTTCCAGCGTCCGGCCGAACGGATCGAGCATCGTGCCACGCAGACCGCTGAATTTCGCCATCACGCCGAGCACCGGCCACATCCATTGACCGAAGGTCTTCTTGGTCGGATTCACGCCCGGTTGAGGACGCGTGAGCGTCGGCGGCGCGAGGTTGAACTTGATGCCGAAGTCTTTGCCCGCAACCCCTTCGAATTGCGCTTCCAGTGCTTCACGGAACGCGCTATCCGTATGGAGGCGCGCGACTTCGTATTCGTCTTTCACCGCGAGCAGGCGATAGAACGTGGTCGCCACCGCGCGCGCGATGCGTTCGCTCTTTGCGTCGACTGCGGTTTCGGCACGACGCGCTGCATCGACCAGCGCGCGATAACGCTTCACATAGCTCGCGCCACCATATGTCTGGAGACGGCCCTCGCGATGCGCGATCAATTCGTCGAGCGTATCGACGCGCACCACCTGCTTTGCCAGATGCCGTGCTTGCCACAGCGATTCAAGCGCAGCCGGGTCTTCCGCCGCCACACGCCCAATCGAAAACGCCAGTTGATTCATCTGCACCGCGACGTTGTTCAATTCGATCGCGCGCATCATCGCGGCGAACGATACCGGCACAAGACCGAGTTGCCAGGCATAACCGAGCATCAGAATGTTCGCGCCGATGGTGTCGCCAAGGAAGCGCGTGGCGAGCGCTTGGGCGTCGCACGTCGACATGCGATCAACACCCGCCGCGTGACGCATTTTGTCGATCAACGCATCGGCATGCAGCGTCGCGTCCGGGTTCGTGACGAAGGTCGCGTTCGGAATGGCGTGCGTGTTCACGACGATGCGCGTGCGGCCATGACGCACCGTTTGCAAGGCATCGGCGCTCGCGCCCACGACCATGTCGCAGGCGAGCAGCACGTCGGCCTGTTGCGTGTCGATACGCACCTGATTGAGCCACTCGTCGCGTGCGGCGAAGCGCACGAACGACAGCACCGAGCCGCCCTTTTGCGCAAAGCCCATGAAGTCGAGCACCGACGCGCTCTTACCTTCCAGATGCGCGGCCATGCTGATCAACGCGCCGACTGTCACGACCCCGGTGCCGCCAACACCCGTCACCAGAATGTCGTACGGCGCGGCGTCGAGATGCGTCGCCGGCATCGGCAATGCGTCGACGCGTGCAGCGAGCGCCGCCGGATCGAATGCAGCGCCCGCGGCTTTCTTTAGCTTGCCGCCTTCCACCGTGACGAAGCTCGGGCAGAAACCGTTCACGCAGGAATAGTCTTTATTGCACGACGATTGATCGATGCGGCGCTTGCGCCCCAACGCGGTCTCAACCGGTTCGACCGACAGACAGTTCGATTGCACGCCGCAATCGCCACAGCCTTCGCAAACTTCCTCGTTGATGAACAGACGCTTGTCCGGATCGGGAAACTCGCCTTTTTTCCTGCGACGCCGTTTTTCCGCCGCACAGGTCTGGTCATAGATCAGCACGGTCACGCCGTCGATATCGCGCAACGCGCGCTGCACCGTGTCCATTTCGCTGCGATGGTGGAACGTCGTGCCTTTCGGGAAGAGGTCGTGATGGCCGTCGTATTTCTCCGGCTCGTCGCTGACCACGACGAAACGCGACACGCCTTCGGCTTCCACCTGACGCGCGATCTGCGGCACCGAGATGCTGCCGTCGACCGGCTGGCCGCCCGTCATCGCGACGGCATCGTTATAGAGGATCTTGTACGTGATGGTGGTGTTCGCGGCCACCGCCTGGCGGATCGCGAGAATGCCGGAGTGAAAGTAGGTACCGTCGCCGAGATTCTGGAATACGTGGCGCGTTTTCGTGAACATCGAATGCGAGGCCCAATCGACGCCTTCGCCGCCCATCTGAATCAGGCCGGTCGTGTCGCGCTCCATCCACGACGCCATGAAATGACAGCCAATCCCCGCATGCGCGATCGAACCTTCAGGCACTTTCGTCGACGTGTTGTGCGGGCAGCCCGAGCAGAAATACGGCGTACGTTTCACGCTATCCGCGGCGTTCGAGAGGATTTGCGGCGCGACTAGATCGACCACACGCTCGCGGCGGTCCAACGCCGGCTTGTGCTTCGCGAGCCAGTTCGCGAACACCGGCAAAATCCGCGACGGCCGCAATTCACCAAGCGACGACAGCAGCAGCGTGCCGTCTTCGGCGTTCTTGCCGACCACGATCGGACGCGTGCCTTGCGTGCGGTTGTACAGGTAGTCTTTGATCTGCTGCTCGATGACCGGGCCTTTCTCCTCGATCACCAGCACTTCGGACAAACCGGACACGAACGCGTCGATGCGCGTCATTTCCAACGGAAACGACAAGCCGACCTTGTAGATGCGCACGCCGGCCGCTTCCAGATCGGCGACAGTCAGATCGAGCCGGCGCAGCGTTTCCATCAAGTCCAGATGCGCCTTGCCGCACGTGACAATGCCAACGTTCGCATGCGGACTCGGTGCAATCCATTTGTCGATGCTATTGGTGCGCGCGAAATGACGAACCGCGTCGAGCTTCGCGTGCATCCGCGATTCGATCGTCAGACTCGGCAGATCGGGCCAGCGGTTATGCAAGCCGCCGGCCGGTGCTTCGAAATCCTGCGGAATCGTCCATTCGGTTTGCAGCGAATCGAGGTCGACCGTCGAGCCGGATTCGACCGTCTCCGAGATTGCCTTGTAGCCGACCCATGCACCCGAGAAACGCGACAGCGCCCAGCCATAGAGGCCGAACTCGAGCATGTCGGCAATGTTCGACGGATTCACCACCGGCATGTGCCACGCCATCAACGCGAAATCGCTTTGATGCGGCATCGACGACGACACGCAGCCGTGATCGTCGCCCGCCACCACCAGCACGCCACCATGCGGCGAAGAGCCGTACGCATTGCCGTGCTTCAGCGCATCGCCCGCGCGATCCACGCCGGGGCCTTTGCCGTACCACATCGCAAACACGCCTTCGACGGTGCGCTCCGGGTCCGATTCCACCCGCTGCGTCCCGAGCACGGCGGTGCCGCCGAGTTCCTCGTTGATCGCCGGCAAAAAGCGAATATCACTCGCCGTGAGGAGTTTCTTCGCTTTCCACAATTGCTGGTCGACCATGCCGAGCGGCGAGCCGCGATAGCCGCTGATGAAGCCGGCGGTGTTCATACCGTGCGCGCGATCGGCTGCGCGCTGCATCAGCGCGAGGCGCACCAGCGCCTGTGTGCCGGTCAGGAAGATCCGGCCGCGCGTGGCGGTGAGGTTATCGGACAGCTTGTAGTCAGCGAGAGCGGGCGTGCCGTCGATGGGCAGGCGAGCGGTCATGGGTGAGTCTCCGTTGTTTTGCATCCGCGCCGTGGGTGGGGACCACAAAAGGTGACGCGGCGAAAGAGACTCTATTTTTTAGCGCCGATTGGAGTGAATTATTTCTACTTGCTCCGGCGTTCAACGAAACAGCGCGACGGGTCACACGTTTTAATGAAGTTTTGAGGTGGATCTGCCACGCAGCGGGCGGGTTCGGGTATGCCCTGGGGCGTTTTAATACTGCTTCTACGATGCGGGCGCTTTCTCCCTGGGCGCGGCGACCGGCGCCGAGTCGAGCGGCACGACCTCGTTGAAATGCGAGTAATCGATGTGACTCACACCGTTTTCCTCGCGCATGATGTCGACGAACCGATGTTGCCAGCGGATCAGCTCACAGGGCCACGTGTAGCGCGCCTGCATGGTTTGCGAGGTCGATTCGTCGACCCCTTCGAGCGTGAGCAGCAGCGACATGTCGCGGCCCTTGAGCGTTTCGGCGGTTTCGCCGAACAGCGGGCTGCTTTCGTCGATGACGTGCATCAGAACCCAGCCTAGTTTGAACACGGGATGCTGGTCGCGCACCAGCGTCAGATCGTAGAGCTTACGCAGCGTAAAACCTTCGACGGTGGTCTCCAGCCGCATGATGCGCAGCTTCGCACGCGCTTCAGCGATCACGTTCTGACGTGCGTTGGCGGCGCGCACCATCAACGTCATGCGGCCTTCGAGCGGCCGCACGACCGCGTAGCGAGCGAACATGATCTTGGCGTGTGGGCGTGAGAAACGCGCGAAGATCAGCCCGGTCGCCAACGCGATACTGGACATGCCGACAAAAATCTCCAGTGTCGCGATCCAGTGAGCGTAGACCGTTTGCGGATGCATGTCGCCATAGCCGACCGTCGCGAGCGTTTCGACGCTAAAGAAAAACGCGCCGCCGAAGCCCGATGGAAACTGATTGGCGATCGGTGCGTTGCCAACCATGTAGAGTGCGGCAAACACGGTGTTGAGCAGTAGAAACAAGACCCCGAGCGAGACGAAAAACGTCGGCCAGCGGACAACAAGTGCGCGGTGATAGAGATCCTGCCAGAGCGGCGTCGGCATGCCGTGCGCGATCACGACGCGATCATCCAGGCGCAATTCCCGGCTGCCGCGCGCGCGACGTTTCTGCGCACGCGCTTCGTCGTCGTCGGCGATGCTGGAAAGATGGTCTGGTGATTCGGTTGCCATCGCGTGCCCGTGGAGAGGAAGAACGCGTGAAGCGTAGCACGCCGGCTAGCGCGCGGAGGGGGATTGTCGGCGCGCTGAAGGGACGGTGGAGATAGTGCCTCAACGGCGGGTTGCACCGACGTCGAGGTAGGGCATCAACGGTGTGTTGCACGGGCACCGAGGTGGCGCTTCCAACACCCGCCTGCGGCACTTTGAGCGAGCGTTCAGGAGATTCGGCGATTCCGCTCGCTTGACGGACATGCCTCTATCAGTGCGCCCGCCGTAGGGCTACGGAAATGCCCGTGGCTTCGGAATGCCGGCGCCGTGTTCGATGTCGTCGACGGCTTGCTGGTGCGCTGCGGCGACTGCTTCGGCTTCGTCCGCGTAGCCATTGTCGCCGCCGACCGTGGTCCACGACTTGACGGCTTTCTCGCGATGCCGGATTTCGTATTCCGCGTCCCAGCGTGCGCCGTTGAGTTCGAGCGGGCGGACGTGAATCGAGTACACGCCGTAGAGGAAGAGCTGTTCAGCCATGGTCGCCTCCAGCCGGTTGATTCAGAGGTGGCGCAGTGCGATGGGCGCGGCGCCGGGTTGTTTAGAGTTCGATTTCCCCGAGGATGCGATGGGCGAGGGCCTTGGCTTCCTCGAAGGCTTCCTCGGGAGTGGCCGAGGTGGCTTCGACTTCGTAGACCGTGGTTTCCTGGTCTTCGGATGCTTCGCCTTCGTCGCGGGAAAGGGTGACCAAGCCCTGCCACGTGTCGCTTTGTACTTCTCTTACCGACGCGGTGGCCGTATAGATGCCTTTGGTGTAGGTGATGTCATCCATGGCGACGCTCCTTGTTCCAAAGGGTTGGAATTTTCATCCTAGCACGATGATCGAGATTCGGCTTTTCGCCTGCGCGGCGCCCGATGTGGGCAACCGATGTCGACAACGATACCCGCCGCACAAGGCAAAAAAACTACAGCAGCGCGACAACTTCGTCCAAAGAAGGTGCATGCGCGCCAGCGTGGCGGCAAGCCGCGGCGCCGGCGGCCAAAGCAAAGGCCAGGTGTTCCGGCCACGCCCGCTGCGGCGCCGTCATCAGGCTGAACAGCAAACCGCCGATAGAAGCATCCCCGGCGCCAACCGTATCGACCACTTCGACCCGAGGCGGCCGAGCCTCCACGACCATGGCGCCATCGATCAACATCGACGTCTCCGGCCCACGTGTCACCAGCACGGTGGCGGCAGGATTCATCGCCCGCAACTGCGCAAGCGCGCCGGCCTCGTCGTCCGTCTTGAACAGCATCCGTAAATCCTCGTCCGACACCTTGATCAGATCGGCTAGTGCAGCCATCTTCCGCAACGTGGGCTCGTACCCATGCTCCATCAGGTTCCGGTAATTCGGATCGAAACTGATCTTCACGCCGTGCGAGCGCAACTCGGCCGCCAACGCGGCAAGCGTAGCCCCAAGCGGCTGACGCACGAGGCTGATGCACCCAAAATGCGCCCACTTCACCTGCTCGATCCAGCCAGCCGGCAAGCGCGCCGGATCGAACGCCAGATCGGCGCCGTTCTCACCCATGAAAAAGTACGCAGGCGGATGCGTTTGATGAACGATCGCCAGCAGGGGCGGGCGCTCCACGCGCTGCATGAAGCGCATGTCGAGCCCCGCGGCAACGCTCGCGTTCCACAGTTCGTCGGAGAAGTTGTCGACGCCCAGCGACCCGGCGCATGCCGTCGGCAAACCGAGCCGCGCCACGCAGCGCGCGACGTTCCAGCCGGCGCCGCCAGGACGCGAGAGCCATTGCGAGGCGCCGGTCCGCACGAGATCGGTGAGGATGTCGCCGGCGGAGACGAAGAGGGGGAATTCGGTGTTAGCGCTCATTTTGCTTACTCCGCGGATTCGGATGCAGCGGCCGTGCCGTCAAGCAGTGCGTGCGCCAGCACCTCGTAGCACGCGCCCATCGTGTGATAGTCGGTCTTGCCGGCGGGACTCTTTTCGTCGCTGTATTTACGGTTGTCGCATGTGAGGATGCGGTACCACGCACCATACTTGTGATCGACGAAATGCGCCCAGCTGTAGCGCCAGATCTCGTCGTACCAGTCCCAGAAACGCTCGTTGCCGGTGCGCTTGCCGAGCAGCGCCGCGGTCGCGAACGTCTCCGCCTGAACCCAGAAATACTTGTCGTGGTCGCACACGGTGCCGTCCGGGCCGAAGCCGTAATAGAGGCCGCCGTGGTCTTCGTCCCAGGCATGCGTCATCGCGGCGTCGAATAGCTCGATGGCACGCGGCAGCAACCACGGCAATGGGCGATAGCGTTCCAGAATCAGCAGCAACTTGGCCCACTCGGTCTGATGTCCCGGCTGGAAGCCCCACGGACGGAAGATGTTCGAGCTGTCTTCCTCGTTGTAATGCCAGTCGACCGACCAGTCCGCGTGAAAGTGCTCCCACACGAGTCCTTGCGACAGCTTCGCCTGGCGCAGCGTGATGTTCGACGCCACCCGTTCCGCCCGATCCAGATAGACGAGATGTCCGGTTGCTTCGTGCGCGGTCAGCAGGGCCTCGGTGGTGTGCATGTTCGCGTTCTGGCCGCGGTACGAACTGACGCGCCAGTCGGGCGTCGCTTCGTCGGCATAGAGGCCGGCGGCGGCGTCCCAGAAGCGGTGCTCCATCAACTCAAAGGTCGCGCCGATCATCGGCCGGGCTTCCTCGATGCCGGCCATGGCCGCATGCGAATACGCGAGCAGGACGAACGCGAGGCCGTAGCAGTGGCGCGTTGCGTCGAGCGTGTGTTTCTTGCCGTCGCGCCATTCGAGTTCCCAGTCGTAGCCTTCGTGCTCGGCGTCCCAATGCGCTTCACGCAGGAAGCGCAGACCGTGGCGCGCGTACTCGAGATGTTGCGGGTCGCCGAACTGGCGATACGCCATCGCGTAGTTGAAGATGTAGCGGCACGTGCTCACCAGATGCCGCGTGGTCTTGTCGTAGACCGAGCCGTCGTCGCGGAAGAAATGGAAGAAGCCGCCGCTCGGATCGAGTACGTTCGGTGCGTAAA
The DNA here is from genome assembly GCF_905220705.1 of Paraburkholderia domus. Classification (GTDB taxonomy): domain Bacteria; phylum Pseudomonadota; class Gammaproteobacteria; order Burkholderiales; family Burkholderiaceae; genus Paraburkholderia; species Paraburkholderia domus. Next base: position 28,557 of record NZ_CAJNAT010000037.1, on the reverse strand, counting down.
AGCGCAGCGTGTCCTGCACATGCGAGAGCAGAAAGTCGCGGCTGCGGAAGCTGTCGACGGGCGGCGCGGCAGCGGCGCCGTTGGCGGGGTGAAGCGGATCGGATTGCGTCATGGCGTTTTTACCAAAGTACTGGCACGGGCAATGAGATGGACGGGCAAGCGGACTTCGAGTTCAGTGGGGGCGTCTTCAAGCAGCAACTCGACGCCGCGCCGGCCGAGCGCTTCCTTGTCGACCGAAATGGTCGACAGCGGCGGCGTGGCATGAGCGGCGGCGGGAATGTCGTCGAAGCCGATGATCGCGATGTCTTCGGGTACACGGACGCCGCGCGCGAGGCACGCGCGTAGCGCGGCGAGTGCGGCGGCGTCGTTGTACGCGAATACCGCATCGGGCCGCGGGCCGGGCGCGTCGAGCAACTGGTGCATCGCGCGCGCGGCGCCGCTGTCGGGATCGAGGCCTGCGTCGATCGTGACTTCCAGCGAGGGGTCGAACAACAAGCCCGCTTCGAAAAACGCGCGCCGGTAACCGAGCGCGCGCTGGGCGATGCTGAAGTGCGCGAGCGAGCCGCCGATGAACGCAACGCGCTTGCGCTGCTGCGCGAACAGATGCCGCATGGCGAGCGTGGCGCCCGCTGCGTTGTCGAGATTCACCGAGCGCAGGCCCGGCGCCCACAGGTCGATCAGCACGAGCGGGCGTTGCATCGCCACCAGCGTGGTCAGCGTTTCGGGCTCGACGAAACCGGCGACCGCCACCGCGTCCGGCGCATGCAGGCGCATCTGCTGGATCACATCTTCGGTCGGGCCGGCGGTCAGCACGGACGGGACGATGCCGCGTTCGCGGCACGCGTCTTCCACGCCGTGCAGCACGTGCGAGAAGAACGGGCTGACGGCGAAGTTGTTGTGCTGGCGGTGCAACAGAAAGGTGAGGCGGCGGATGCGCGGACGCAACTGGGCCGCGTCATAGCCGAGCTGCCGCGCCGCTTCGACCACGCGTTCGCGCGTGGCTTCGGAAAGGCCGGGCTGATTCTTCAATGCGCGTGAGACGGTGCCGATCGACACGCTGGCCGCGCGGGCGACGTCGCGGATGGTTGTGGCCATCGAATGAAGCGGCCGCAACAGGGGGGCCGCACGGTGTTTGGGTTCGGGCGATTGTATAGTAAAACGTGGCTAAAACAGCCTCGCTAACGTGCGATGCGCACCCGGAAATACCCGTAGACAGTAGTGCTGGCCTGATTTATGTTGTTTAGTAAAAATTGCTAAACAAGGCGTTGGCGTTGGCGTTGGCGTTGGCGTTGGCACACCGGCGCAGCGGCACACTCAGTCGAACGGCATCGCCGCCACATCGGCCTGTCCACGTAACAGCGCCACGCTCTCATCCGCATCGATCAACACGAAGCCGCTCGTCTCGTGTTTTGCGCGCCGCTTCGCCAGCGCAGCGACAGACGCGATTTCCTCGCTGCTGTAAAACGAGGGGCCACCGTCCGACTCCACGCGCACGCAGCCGATCGTCATCGTCACGAAACCGAAGAAGGTCGGATTGCCGCGCCGGTCTTCACCGTGGATACCTCCGGCCAGCCGGTCGGTGGGCGCGTAAAAGCGCTGTGCGCCCTCGTTGAACAGGTGGATCGCGCGCAGCACGCGGTCCTGCCAGTCCTCGCTCTGGAACAGAATCAGGAAGTCGTCACCGCCGACGTGGCCCAGGAAGTCGCGGGTCGGGTCGCAGACGTCGGCCAGCACGGCGGCCGCGAATTTCAGCACTTCGTCGCCCTGCCAGTAGCCGTACTGATCGTTGAAGGGCTTGAAGTGGTTCAGATCGACGTAGCACGCGTAGAAGCCGGCGTCGTTGCCGAGCAGGCGGGCGATGTGCGAACTGATCGGGATGTTGCCCGGCAGGAAGGTCAGCGGGTTCGCATAGCGCGCGGCTTCGATGCGCACCTCGGTTACCGCGCGCACCAGGTTCTCGCCCGTGCCGAGGCCGGCATATTTGCCGTCGTTGTCAGTGATGACGAAGCCGTCGGCGAGATAACGCTGGTCGTCGCTCGCGAGCAGCTTGGCCATTTGCTCGACCGTCATCGATTGCTCGATGATCACCGGCGATGCGTTCGCAAACTGCAGGCATGGCCGCTTGCCGAACAGCTCGCGATGGTACGGCAGCGCGTAGCGGTCCATGAAGCTGCGGCGATTGATGAGCGCAACCGGTTTGTCGTGCTCGACCACCGCCACCGCGTGCAGTTCGGGCAGCCGGTTGAACAGTTCGAGCACGTCGTTGTTGGTCGCGTGGCGCGGTAAGGCGGGCGCATGCACCATCATCTTCGCCGACGTCATGCCGCCCGACGGCGACGCGCTGCTCACCGTGCGCGTGGTCTCCGGGAACACGGCAATGTGGCCGGCGCGCAGTGCGTCCCGGGCGTCGTCGGTGACGCTGCGAGCCGGCTGGGCATGCGGCCGGCCGAAGAAATAGCCCTGCCCGCAACCGATCCCCATGTCGCGCACCACGATCAGATCTGCCTCGTCCTCGATGCCTTCGGCCACCAGCCGTGCGCCGCTTGCGTTGGCGAAGTGCTGCATGGCGCGCACGGCTTCGAACTTGAGCGAATCGCTGGAGATGCCGTGGATGAAGAAGCGGTCGATCTTCACGACGTCCGGTTGCAGGCGCACCCAAAGATTCATGCTGGCGTTCGCGGTGCCGTAATCGTCGAGCGCGAATTGCGCGCCAGCCGTGCGCAGTGCCGCGATCACCGGCAGGAAGCTGGCGACATCCAGAATCGTGCTTTGCTCGGTCAGTTCGATCACGATCCGTTTCGGATCGATCCCGCGGTGACGCAGCAGCGCGAGCGCGTCGTCGCGTACTTCTGCCAACTGACGGATCGCGCCCGCGCTGAAATTGAGAAACAGCTTGCCGTCGAAATCGAGTCTCGCGAACGCATCGATGCAAGTACGCGCGGCGGCCCGCTCGAGCGCAATCGAGCAGCCTTCAGTGAGGGCTTGCGAGAACAAGGCGAACGGCGCTTCGAGCGGCGTGCCCGCCGGGCCACGGATCAGACCTTCGTAGCCGAGGATCGCGCCGTCGTCGAAATCGATGATCGGCTGGAATACGGCGGACAAGTCACGCCGGGCGATCAACTCCTCGATGCGCGGCGTAGCGGATCGGGAGGGCGAACGAGGTTGCATGGCAGTTAGGCGTAGCGATCGACCTTCGTCTTATCGACTCATCCTGCCTGGAATTAAGTGAACTTTTAGTGACGCGTTGCACTCCGTTGGTGCGCTGCGGCCTTGGACTTGTTGCTCGCTGGTTGTGCCACGGCCAGGACTTTGCCTATGTCATCCGGCTGAGGCGACAGCGGCGGCGTTTGAGCGTGAAATAACAAAAAAGCCGCACGAGGCGGCTTTCTTCAAATGACGCTCAGGGAGGGCGCTTATGAATGTCCTGTTTGCATTGCGCGCGTATTCAACGGCGCGCGACAGCGGCGGCGGGCCGCTCGCGCGAGGCAGCGTGAGTTTCGCCGCTGGTGTCGCGAGCCCCCCAGCGCTGCGCGAGCGCGGCACACACCATCAGCTGGATCTGGTGGAACAGCATCAGGGGCAAGACCACGGCACCCACCGCATGCGAGGCGAAAATCACCTTGGCCATCGGCACGCCGGCAGCGAGGCTTTTCTTCGAGCCGCAGAAGATGATCGTGATCTGATCGGCGCGGCTAAAGCCGAGCCGCTTGCTGACGAACATCGTTACGGCCAGCGCGAGTGCGAGCAGCACGACGCTGATCAGCAGCAGGCCGCCGAGTGCCGACAGCGGGATCTGGTGCCACAGCCCCTCATTGACGGCTTCACTGAACGCGCCGTACACCACCAGCAGAATCGAGCCCTGGTCGACGAACTTCAGCACGCCACGGTTGCGCTCGATCCACTTGCCGATCAGCGGGCGCAGCAATTGTCCGGCCACGAACGGCACCAGCAATTGCAGAACGATGTTGCCCACCGTATGCCACGGCGAGGCGCCGCCGCTCGCAGCCTGATTGGTGACGACGAGGCTGACGAGTGCGGGCGTGATGAAGATACCCAGCAGGCTCGAGGCCGACGCGCTGCAGACCGCGGCCGGCACGTTGCCTTTGGCAATGGACGTGAACGCGATAGACGATTGAACCGTCGACGGCAGCGTGCAGAGGAAGAGGACCCCCGCATAGAGCGCAGGCGTGACCAGTGGCGAAAGGAGCGGCTTAAGCGCGAGGCCGAGCAGCGGAAACAGCGCGAACGTGCTGAGCAGCACTACCAGGTGCAAACGCCAGTGCGTCGCGCCCGCAACGATCGCTTCGCGTGAGAGCTTGGCGCCGTGCAGGAAAAACAGCAGGCCGACCGCGACGTTCGTCACCCAGTTGAACCCGACGGCGGCCTGCCCGTGAACCGGCAGCAAGCTGGCAAGGATCACGGTGCCCACGAGGCACAAGGTGAAATTGTCGGGAAGCAGTTTCGGGCGAGCCATGGCGGAATCTCGATTCGGTGATACGGAAAGCAGGGCGCGCGAATGCATCGCCTCAGGCTATGGAAAACGCCTATTGTTGTTGAAAACCGATTGAATATGCAAATTCATTTACCGAATCGATTAATGAGCTTTGTGCATCAAATCGTTGTATCAGCAACCTTCAGGCAATGCCCGCGGGCAGTTCCAGTATTGGCGACCGGATCTGTTTGGTCCACTGCCGTTTTGACAATCTGCTGAAAAATTTGGTTGGGATTCGTCATACTCAAGTGCGTTCGGCGGATCTCGATATAGCCGTTCAACCATGCTGTTTCAAGGCTTTCGCGCAAGGGCTATGTCGCAGAAAAACGTCGCAGTAACAAGGTGTTACAACAGCGGTCGAGGCCTAACACTTTTTGGCTCGACACCCTTTGCCGGCGCCCATAAATTACTGCTCAGAGGCCATCGGGATGCCCCGCGCCGCGACAGATACGCAGCGCTCGTGCCGGTCCCAGAACAAGTCCATCGCAGCTCGAACGGTGGGCTTCAGGCAGGTCTTCGGGCATGTGAGTCACTTGGTGGACGGGTTGTCGAGAACGAAGCACTGGGCATTGGGCGCGGTTATTACCGTGCTGTGTTCGTTCGCCTACGCAAAAGTGCCGAACATGCCGCACGGCGGTGGCGACGGTTATTCGCATTCTGCTGTGAGCCACGCAATGCGAGGTGATGCGCACAACGGCGGCCATTACTATGGCGCCGCCAATGTAAGGCCGGCTCGCAACAACGTTGCCGACAGTCACGCGCGCTTGCCGCATGGCGGCCCGAACTTCGCCGCCGGCAACTACGTCAACGGCTTTGGCGGCTACAACCCGGGCATGCACCGTGTCGCCGGACCGGGCGCATATCCAGGCGACGCCCGCGGCGGCATGCAATACGCCGGCGCTATCACCCCTGTCAGCACGGAATCGCGCTCGGTGCCGCGGCCGCCGCCCAATGCGCCGGTTCGCTCCGGCTCGATTCGCGCCGATGTCGCGCGGTACAACGAAGAGCGTGGCTCTTCACGGGCAATGCAGCGCCAGTCAGACGACCCGCGCCAGCAGGAAGGCTTGCCGTACCGTAACTAAATACCCGCTCCTCGTCTCGCCAGATTCCCCTCCCACGCTTCGCCGAATCCGCTTTTCCGGCTCTCAAACCGGTTTGCTGCGGCAATGCGCATCGCTGTGGTCCAAAAAGCCCGCGTCAATGTGACGTTTCGACGCCACACTTTTTTGAAAAGACTCGGCAGTAAGCCGCCTCCCGTCGTCAAATTTGGTGGCGTTTGCCGCGGCGCGTCATCCTTATGTCATCTGAACCGTTATCACCCAGTCGGGCGCAATGTCAGTAACGCTTTGCGCCGGACCGTGAGGTCCGCCGCGATGCGGTGAGGACAGGCACGGCTACCGCTTTATCAGGCCGATAAATGACAAAACTAATCAGACCGCTATACCCGCAATAACCCACGATATTTTTGTCCATAAAAATGGTCCGCAAAGATGGTCCCGCCCAGATTGGCTCGATGATCGAACGGACAACAACAACGGTTCGCGCGAGCTCCCCCATTCGCACAGCCACACCCTTTTGACAAAGACAGGAGAACCCATGAAAACGAGCATCAGCAGTGCGCTGAAGACCACCCTTAAGGCAACCGCGTGTGTCGCTCTGCTGGCCAGCGCATCGTCTGCTTTTGCGCAATCGAGCGTGCAACTCTACGGTCAGGTCGACGAATGGGTCGGCGCGCAGAAATTCCCGGCCGGCAAGACGGCAGTCCAGGTATCCGGCGGCGGTATGTCGACGTCGTACTGGGGTATGAAGGGGGCGGAGGATCTGGGCAACGGCTACAAGGCGATCTTTGCGCTGGAAGGCTTCTTCCTCGCGCAGAACGGTCAGTACGGCCGCTTCACGGGCGACACGATGTTCTCGCGTAACGCCTACGTCGGTATTGAATCGCCGTACGGCACGGTGACCGCAGGCCGTCTGACCACGCCGCTGTTCGTGTCGACGATCCTGTTCAACCCGTTCATCGACTCGTACGTGTTCTCGCCGATGGTTACTCATACGTATCTCGGCCTCGGCACGTTCCCGACCTACACGACCGATCAGGGTGTGACCGGCGATTCGGGTTGGAGCAACGCAGTGTCGTATTCATCGCCGAACTTCAACGGCCTGACGGCGACGGCGATGTACGCGCTCGGCAACACGGCGGGGCAGAATGGCGCGAAGAAGTGGAGCGGCCAAGTGCTGTATTTCCACGGCCCGTTCGCGGCGACCGCGGTTTACCAGTACGTGAACTTCAACAGCGTGCCGGGGGATCTCGGCAGTTTCGATACGTCGGGCGTTCCGGGCCTGAAGAGCCAGAGCGTGGCGCAAGCCGGCGTTTCGTACGACATGAAGTTCGTGAAGTTCTATGGCCAGTACATGTACACGTATAACCAGCAGACCATCTCGAGCTGGCACGTGAATACGGGGCAGGGCGGCGTGACGGTACCGGCCGGCCCGGGCTCGGTGATGGCGTCGTATGCCTATTCGCGCGACGGCGGCGGCCTCAACCAGACCCGTCAGACGGCTTCGATCGGCTATGACTATCCGCTGTCCAAGCGTACGGATATCTATGCGGCGTATATGTACGACAAGATCAGCAGCCAGTCGAGCGGCGACACGTACGGTGTCGGTCTGCGCGCGAAGTTCTAAGCGTCCGGGTGACGGCGAGCGGCACCTGCGAGCAGGTGCCGCGTGACGCCAACCCTGCCGAACCACCGGCAACACGCGCAAAGCCCACCTTCTCCGGAAGGTGGGCTTTGTCGCTTCTGGCGCTCGTTCCTGCTCGATTTGCTGCTCAGTGTTTGATAAACCCGGCAAAATGACGGCGATTGATTCCTGAAGCGAGCGATTGAGATGGATACCCTCGTCAGCATGAAAGTGTTTCGCCATGTGGTCGAGGTCGGCAGCTTTGTCGGCGCGGCCGAACGCATGGAGATGTCGGCGGCGATGGCGAGCAAGCACGTCATGCACCTCGAACAGCAGCTCGGCGCGCGTTTGCTGAACCGCACCACGCGGCGTGTCGCGCCGACCGAGGCGGGCCGCGAATACTACGAGCGCCTGAGCCAGGTCCTCACCGAACTCGAAGAAGCCGAGCAGGTGGTCGGCGCAGCGAGCGTCGTGCCGCAAGGGCGCTTGCGGGTGTCGTCGTTGTCGGCGTTCGGCTTGAGCCACGTGATGGCCGCAGTGGCCGACTATGCCGCGCAGTACCCGCAGGTCACTGTCGACATGACCCTATCCGATCGCGTGGTCGAACTGATCGACGAAGGCTTCGACGTTGCGATCCGGGCTTCGCCTAGCGGGCTGAAGTCGTCTTCGCTGATCGCGCGGCAGATCGCGACTGCCCATCTGGTGCTGTGCGCGTCGCCAGCCTATTTGCGCCGGCATGGCACGCCGAAGACCGTCGCCGATCTGGCGCGCCACAACTACCTGCAATACGCAGGCGTGGCGCCCCTGGAAATCGCAACCGCGACCGGCGACGGCTCGCCGCGCGTGCGTCTGTCCGGCAATCTGATCGTCAACCACCTGGAGGCGCAGCGGGTAATCGTGCTGCAAGGCGCGGGCATCGCGATGCTCGGCACCGAGGTGATCGGCGACGATCTTGCCACGGGGCGCCTTGTGCCGCTGCTGGTGGACGACGTGCCGCCGCGCGAGTTACCGATCCATGTGGTCTACGCGAGCCGCCGGCATCTGTCGGCCAAGGTGCGCTCGTTTGTCGACTTCCTCGCCGAGCGGTTTGCGAACGAATCGCTCTGGCCTTCGCTCGAACAGATCAGGGCGCTGGCGGTGCGATAGACGCGTTGCGCGGCGCAGCCAGGACAAGTGGACTGTCAATCGCAGATCCGCTGCGCGGACACGCCAGCTGGGGCGCACAACCCGCTGAACAGCGCGGCCAGCCCGATCAGGCGCCAGGCCCCGTTTAGCTATACTGGTTGCCAGCATCCATACGCGTAACGATCTGGGGGAGACATGACTGATCTGTCCACGCCGCAGCGCGCCGGTGGCCACAAGCTACCCGCTGGCCGGCGCCTGCGTTTCGTCACCGCTGCTGCCTTGTTCGACGGCCACGACGCGTCGATCAACATCATGCGGCGCATCCTGCAAGCGAGCGGCGTCGAGGTGATCCACCTCGGCCACAACCGCTCGGTCGAAGAAGTCGCTACCGCCGCACTGCACGAAGACGCCGACGGCGTCGCCGTATCCAGCTATCAGGGCGGCCACAACGAATACTTCCGTTATCTCGTCGATCTGCTGCGTGCGCGTGGCGGCGAGCGTATCAAGGTGTTCGGCGGTGGCGGGGGCGTGATCGTCCCCGAAGAAATTGCCGAGCTCGAACGATATGGCGTCGAGAAGATTTATTCGCCGCATGACGGCCAGCGGCTCGGTCTGCAAGGCATGATCGACGACATGATTGCGCGCTGCGCTGACGTCGCTCGTGCCGCCGCCGCCGCACGGGAGAGTCCGGTTGGCGAATGGGTGGCCGATTTGTCGGCGTGTGGGCTGCCGCGTTTCGAGTCGCGCGCAGAATCGCGCGTCGAGACGCGTGGCGACGATCACGCCCACGCGCGCGATCTTTCCGGCAACACGCCTCAGGAGGGCGGCGCCCTCTACGTCAACCAGATCGCCGACGTCACCCGTACCGCCGAACGGCCAGACCCCGCTGCCTTCACTTTCCGCCGCCTTGCGCAACTGATCAGCGCGTACGAGGCGGGCCGCGTCAAATCGGCCGAGCAGGAAGCACTATCGGTCCTCGCTGAGGCGATCGAGGTGCCTGTCCTCGGCATCACCGGCACCGGCGGCGCCGGCAAATCCTCACTCACTGACGAACTGATCCGCCGCTTTCGCCTCGACTATGGCGACGCCCTCACCATCGCCGTGCTGGCTATCGACCCGTCGCGCCGCAAATCCGGCGGCGCGCTGCTCGGCGACCGTATCCGCATGAACGCAATCGGCAATTGGGGTGGTGGCGCGCGCGTCTACATGCGCTCGATGGCGACGCGAGAAGCGTCGAGTGAAATCACCGACTCGTTGTCTGACGTGCTTACGCTATGCAAGGCTGCGGGCTTCGATCTGATCATTGTCGAGACGTCCGGGATCGGGCAGGGCAATGCGGCGATCGTGCCGTTCGTCGACGAATCGCTCTACGTGATGACGCCGGAATTTGGCGCAGCGAGCCAGTTGGAAAAGATCGACATGCTCGACTTCGCCAGCTTTGTCGCGATCAACAAGTTCGATCGCAAGGGCGCGCAGGATGCGTTGCGCGATGTCGCCAAGCAGGTGCAGCGCAATCGCGGCGATTTCGCGAAGGCACCCAGTGCGATGCCGGTGTTCGGCACGATCGCCTCGCGCTTTAACGACGACGGCGTGACCGCGCTGTATCAGCACGTTGCCGAGGCGCTGCGCACGCGTGGCTTGCGTTCCGGTGGAGGCCGGCTGCCGATGCTCGACCACCTGCGTTTTTCGAGCGGCCGCAACGCCATCGTGCCGCCGGCACGCGTGCGCTATCTGGCGGATGTCGCGCAGACCGTTCACGCGTACCGCGAACGTGCCGACGCGCAAGCACGCGTGGCGCGTGAGCGCTGGCAGCTCACCGAAGCGCGCCGGATGCTCGGCGAAGCTGATGCAGGCACAGGCACAGGCACAGGCACAGGCACAGGCACAGGCACAGGCACAGGCACAGGCACAGGCACAGGCACAGGCACAGGCACAGGCACAGGCACAGGCATCGGTGCGACTCCTTCCGCAGGCTCAGGCGCCGTGGCGAGCGCCGCAAACGCGCCGCGAACTCAACTCGACACACTCATTGCTCAACGCACCGCCACCCTAGGCGAGCGCGAGCGCAAGCTGCTCGAAGCGTGGCCGCAAACCGTTGCCGCCTATTCCGGCGACGAACACATCGTCCGTATCCGCGACCGCGAAATTCATACCGCGCTCACCGTTACGACACTGTCCGGTTCCGAGGTCCGCAAAGTCGCGCTGCCGAAGTTCGTCGACCATGGCGAGATCCTGCGTTGGCTGATGCTCGACAATCTCCCCGGCTACTTTCCATTCACTGCCGGCGTGTTTCCATTCCGCCGCGAAAACGAAGATCCGACCCGGATGTTCGCCGGCGAAGGCGATCCGTTCCGCACCAACCGCCGTTTCAAATTGCTCTCCGAAGGCATGCCGGCCAAACGGCTTTCGACGGCGTTCGACTCGGTCACGCTCTACGGCGAAGAGCCGCACGAGCGCCCCGACATCTACGGCAAGGTGGGCAACTCGGGCGTCTCCGTCGCCACGCTCGAGGACATGAAAGCGCTCTACGACGGCTTCGATCTGTGCGCGCCCGAGACGTCGGTATCGATGACGATCAACGGCCCGGCACCGACGATTCTCGCGATGTTCTTCAACGTCTCGATCGATCAGCAGATCGCGCGCATGGCTCAGCAGCAAGACCGTCCGCTCACGGAAGACGAACTTGCCGCCGCTCGCCGCACAGCGTTGGAAAACGTGCGCGGCACGGTACAAGCCGACATCCTGAAGGAAGACCAAGGCCAGAACACGTGCATCTTTTCGACCGAGTTCAGCCTGAAAGTCATGGGCGACATCCAGGCGTATTTTGTCGATCATGGCGTGCGCAATTTCTATTCGGTGTCGATCTCCGGCTATCACATCGCCGAGGCGGGCGCGAATCCGATCTCGCAACTGGCCTACACGCTCGCGAACGGCTTCACCTATGTCGAGGCCTATCTCGCGCGCGGCATGTCGATCGACGACTTCGCGCCGAATCTGTCATTCTTCTTTTCGAACGGCATGGACCCGGAGTACACGGTGCTGGGCCGTGTCGCGCGACGCATCTGGGCCATTGCGATGCGCGAACGCTACGGCGCGAACGAGCGCAGCCAGAAACTCAAGTATCACGTGCAAACTTCGGGCCGCAGCCTGCATGCGCAGGAGATCGACTTCAACGATATCCGCACCACGCTGCAGGCGCTGATCGCGATCTACGACAACTGCAACTCGCTGCACACCAATGCATTCGATGAAGCGATCACCACGCCCACCGAAGATTCGGTGCGCCGTGCGGTGGCGATCCAATTGATCATCAATCGCGAATGGGGTCTCGCGAAGAATCAGAATCCGAATCAGGGCAGCTTCGTGATCGAGGAGTTGACCGATCTGGTGGAAGAAGCGGTGCTGGCGGAATTCGATCGGCTCACAGAGCGCGGCGGTGTGCTCGGCGCGATGGAAACCGGCTATCAGCGTGGACGGATTCAGGACGAGTCGATGCTCTACGAGCATCGCAAGCACGACGGCTCATATCCGATCGTCGGCGTGAACACGTTTTTGAGCGCGCATCCGCACGAAGCGCCGCAGCCGATCGCACTCGCCCGCTCCACCGACGAAGAAAAGCAGAGTCAATTGAAGCGTCTACGCAATTTTCAGGCGCAACACCGTGAAGATGCACCGGCCGAGCTCGAACGCCTGAAGCGCGCAGTGATCGACGATGACAACGTGTTCGCGGTGTTGATGGACGTCGTGCGCGTCTGCTCGCTAGGGCAAATCACGCACGCGTTGTTTGAAGTGGGCGGGCAGTACCGCCGCAATATGTGAGTGCCGGACGTGCTGCGGCTCCAGAATCGAGCCGCAGCACAACGCCTTAATCGGGCACCTATCGCGCAATCCCAAGCCGCGCTTTCGCGTCGTTATATTCCTTCGTCAAGCGCCGAACCAGCTCATCAACGCTCGGCACATCGTCCATCAAGCCGACGCCCTGGCCTGCGCCCCAGATGTCTTTCCATGCCTTCGCCTTGTCGCTGCCGAAATTCATCGCGGTCTTATCCGATTCCGGCAGCGCGTCCGGGTCCAGCCCCGCGTTCAGAATACTTTCACGGATGTAGTTGCCGTGCACGCCGGTGAACAGGTTCGTGTAGATGATGTCCGACGCCGTGGAATTGACGATGGCCTGCTTATAGCTGTCGACCGCGTGCGCTTCTTTGGTCGCGATGAAACGCGTGCCCATGTAGGCGAGGTCCGCGCCCATGGCTTGCGCCGCGAGGATCGAGCCGCCGTTGGCGATCGAGCCGGACAGCACGATCGGGCCGTCGAACATGCGCCGTACTTCGCCGACCAGCGCGAACGGCGAGGTCGTGCCCGCATGGCCGCCGGCACCCGACGCCACCAGGATCAACCCGTCGACGCCCGCTTCCAGCGCTTTCTGCGCATGCCGAAGGTTGATCACGTCGTGCAACACGATGCCGCCGTAGCTATGCACCGCGTCGACGATCTCACGCGCCGGTGCGCGCAGGCTGGTAATGAAAATCGGCACCTTGTGTTCGACGCACACACGCACGTCGTGCTCGAGCCGCGTATTCGACTGATGGACGATCTGGTTGACGGCGATCGGTCCGATGATCGCGTCGGGGTTAGCCGCTTTGTGCTCGGCAAGCTGCGCCTGAATCTGCGTGAGCCATTCGTCGAGCAGTTCGGCCGGGCGAGCATTCAGCGCGGGGAACGAGCCGACAATGCCGGCCTTACATTGAGCTAACACGAGGTCGGGGTAGCTGACGATGAACATCGGCGAGGCGACGACGGGCAGCGCGAGTTTTTGCAGGACGGCGGGCAATGCCATGATGCGAGTCTCCTGATGAGCGGACCGGTGCGGCGTTGAGCGCCCGGCGATGATGAGTTTAGCGGCACATGGCCGGTGGTGCGTCGAGACTGACCAGCGTCATGCTGCCGCCGCGATCTCACCCCACATTTGCCACGGTCGCCCGTAATTTAAGAACGATCGTTCGATTATAGGCGAATCACGGCGGGCGTGTTCGTCAGCTCCGTTTAGAACAGTTGGAAGGAGTGTTCAGGTTCTATGTTTGCGTGGGCTATCCCACCCCGCGTCGACACATTGCGCTCCTACAATGCTTGGACAACCAAACGACGAGAGACCCGCTATGGCCTTCGAGGATTTCACGCCCTTTCGCGTTGCCGTGGGCGACGTCGATATTTTCGGAGTGAAGGGTGGGGCGGGGCCGCCCCTTCTGTTGTTGCACGGCCATCCGCAGTCGCATCTGATCTGGCAGCGGTGCGCAGCGCAACTGGCGGAACACTTCACCGTCATCGCCACCGACTTGCGCGGCTACGGCGCCTCGGGCAAACCGCCGAGCGACGCCCATCACACGCCGTATTCCAAACGCGCGATGGCGGCCGATCAGGTCGCCGTCATGCGCCACTTCGGCTTCGAGCGATTCCTCGTGTGCGCACACGATCGCGGCGCCCGGGTCGCGCACCGGATGGCGCTCGATCATGCCGACGCAGTCGAGCGTTTGATGCTGCTCGACATCGCGCCGACGCTCGCGATGTACGAAGCCACCGACCGCGCTTTCGCGACGTATTACTTCCACTGGTTCTTCCTGATTCAGCCGGCGCCGCTGCCGGAGACGCTGGTCGGTGCGAACCCGGCCGCGTATGTCGATGCGGTGATGGGCAGCCGTCACGCGGGCCTGGCGCCGTTCGCGCCCGAAGCACTCGACGCGTATCGCAGCGCGCTGGCGCAACCCGGCGCCGTGCATGCGATGTGCGAGGACTACCGGGCGTCGGCGAGCATCGACCTCGAACACGACCGCGCCGACATCGAGCGTGGCCACAAGATCGGTTGTCCGCTGCGGGTGTTGTGGGGCGACAAGGGTGTGATCGAGAAGTGCTTTGACGCGCTGGCGGAATGGCGTCACGTCGCGCGGGACGTGAGCGGCCGTCCATTGTCGTGCGGGCATTACATTCCTGAAGAGGCGCCGGACGAACTGGTCGCTGAAATGCTGTCGTTCTTCGAAGCGGTCGAACAGTAAGGGGCTTCGTTCATACGCAATGCGGCCGTCGTTCGCCCAGGCGCGAGGCGATGCGGCTGCGCGTTTCGCTCAGCCTAGCGGCGGCAACCGGCGCGCAACCGGCGTCGACTTGACGATTGCAGTGCTCGTCTCCGCACGCTCGGTGACCTTCGACAGAATCTCGTCGAGTTGGTCGATCGAATGCAGATACAGGCGGCAGATGAAGCAGTCGTCGCCCGTGACCTTGTCGCATTCGACAAACTCCGGAATCCGCCGGATCACGTCTTCTACCAGATGCAACTGCCCGGGCAAGGGCTTCACGCGCACGATTGCCTGTAGCGTGAAGCCGAGCGCGCGCGGATCGATTTGCACGGTGAAGCGCTCGATCACGCCTTGCGCTTCGAGCCGTCGGACGCGTTCGGCCGTACTCGGCGCCGAGAGGCCCACCAGCCGTGCCAATTCGCTGACGGGTTGGCGAGCATCCGACGCCAGCGCGGCGAGCAGCGCGCGGTCGGTTTCGTCGAGTGTGGCGGGCGTGACGGGAGCAAGGCGTTTTGTCATGATGGCCTTCGAATATTAGGTTTCCTCGCAGGAAGTCTTAAGTTTAGCCATGTATTCGGGCAGCCGGATTAATTACACTGCTCCTCATGCAGGAATCAATTCGAGGATCGAATCATGGCGTCAAATGAGATTCGCCGCGGCGCGGCGGAAATGACCATGGCCATGCTGATGTCCGGCACCATCGGCTGGCTGGTGGTGTCGTCGCAGCAGAGCCCGTTCAATGTGGTGTTCTTTCGCTGCATCTTCGGCGGCGCGACGCTGGCGCTCGTGTGCGCCGTGCTCGGCCTGTTCAGGCGCAAGCTTTTTTCGTGGAAGATGCTCGGCCTCGCGCTGCTAGGCGGCGCGGCTATCGTGATCAACTGGGTGTTGCTGTTCGCGGCCTATTCGCGCGCCTCGATCTCGATGGCAACCGCCGTCTATAACACGCAGCCGTTCATGCTGGTCGCGCTCGGCGCGCTGGTGTTTCGTGAGCGCATCAGCGCGTCGACGGTGGCCTGGCTGCTGATCGCGTTTATTGGTCTCGTGTTTGTGGTGAAGGTCGAGCCGGCCGTGCTGGCGGTGCCGGGGCAGTATCTGGTCGGTGTCGCCTATGCCGTGGGTGCGGCGGCGATGTATGCGGTCTCGTCGATCATCACGAAGCGCCTGAAGGGCACCCCGCCGCATTTGATCGCCCTGATCCAGGTGTCGCTAGGTGTCGTGATGCTGGCGCCGTTCGTGCGCTTCGATGCGCTGCCGACCAGCGGCGTGCAGTGGCTTGAATTGCTGGTGCTCGGTGTCGTCAATACGGGGCTCATGTACGTGCTGCTCTACGGCGCGATCCAGAAGCTGCCGACCTCGATGACCGGTGCGTTGTCGTTCATCTATCCAGTGGTCGCGATCATCGTCGACCGGGTCGCGTTCGGGCAGAAACTCGCGTGGATTCAGGTGCTCGGTGCGGTGCTGATCCTGTTCGCGGCCGCCGGCGTGAATCTCGGCTGGCGGATCGTGCCTCAGAAACGTCTGTCTTCGACCTGACGTAATGGCTGCGGCGCCGATGGACCTCCTGGTAATGGTAAATAGTACGGATTCCGGAGTAACGGGCGCGCTGTATTGTCCATATAGACGGATCAATGACGTCCCACTCGCGCGACTACGAGGCTTCGTAGCGTCGTCTGTATGCGGGTTTAAAAGGCGGCGTCAAGCTTCTGTAGGGAAATCACTGATGCGGTCAAAAAACTGGCACGCGTATCATTCGTACCGACGCTGATCACGTCCGACAGAATTTCCGCCGCTCGCCTTGATGGCCGAGCGGCTTTCTTTTTGTAGCGACGGTTTTGGTGTTTTGTTGGCCGCCTTTCGCTTACTCGCCTGCAGCGCGACCGCTTATCCCACACGCCTCACGCCTGGCGCGCGACGATGCGCTCGCCATCGACTTCCAGTGGGCCGTTCCCGGCCGCCAACTCCTCAACGATCGCGCGCACCAACATGGACCATTCGCCGCGCGGCTTGAGCATCGCGGCGGCGGCGCGCATCGCGGCGGCATCATCGAGCATCTGAAGCAACGTGTCGAAGCTCATCGCGCGGACTTCGAGCAGCTTGAACACAATCAACACCTTCAGCGCATTCTTCGCGTTACGCGCCGGATCGGCGCGTAACCACGCGACCCGCGAAAACGCCCGTTCAAGCGCTTGCTCGACATTCGTGAAGGGTGATCCGTGGCCGGGAATCACGAGCCGCACGTCGAGCTTCGCAATGGCTTCGAGCACCGCCTGTTCCTCGGCGAAACCGCTTTCACCTTCCAGCTCGGGAAAGATCACGCCGAAGCCGTTTTCCCACAGCGCGTCCGCGCTGATCAGGATGCGTTCGTCCGGGCAATACAGCATCAACGAATGCGGATCGTGGCCAGGCGCGCCGAGCACTTGCCAATCGAGCGAGCCGAGCCGCAGTTGTGCGCCGGGCCCGATGGTCTCGGTGAAGGTGAAGCGCTCGCAAGTCTGACCGGTGGCGCCAAACGTCAGACGGGTTTCGTCCCAATCGCGCACCGCGTCGGCTTCGGATGCGGGAATCGCAGTACGGCACGGCCATGTCGACTGCAATAGCGCGTTGCCGCCGCAGTGATCCGAATGCAGATGCGTGTTGACGATCAGATCGAGCGGCCGCGCGCCGAGCCTTTGCTTCACGAGCGCGACGGTTTGCGGCGCGTGTGTCGCGTAACCGGTATCGACGAGGGCAGCACACGTCTCGTCGACCAGCAACACGTTGTTCGACGAAAGCCAGCCGCGTTCGAAGACTCCGATCGATTCCGGTAGCTTGATCATGAGGTCTTCGTGCTCACGTTTGAAGCCGCCGATGCTTCGGGTTTCGGCATCACCAGGATGGTCGAGGTGCCGATCAACATCGTCTCGCCGCGCTGGTTTATCACGCTTCCTTCCAGATGCGTCAGGTCGCCGTTCAGACTCGGCTTCCAGTACGCATCGCGCACACGCCAGGTGATCGTCAGCGTGTCGCTCGCGTGGACGGCTTTCTTCAGCTTGATATCGAACTCCAGTCCGAGCGGCTGCGCGTAGGTCGAAAAATGCGTCGCCAGCAGCGCCATGAAATGCGCGGTCGGTTGCGTGCCGGATGCGATCAAACCCCCGAAGCGGCTTTGCGCGGCGTAGGCGTCGTCGTGATGCAGGGGATTGAAGTCGTTGACGAGCGCGGCGAACGATTTCACCGATTCCACCGATAACGCCAATGTCGAATGGAACGTCTCGCCGATCGTCACAATGCGCGGCGCGGCGTTCATCGTTGCGCCTTCACCAGGTTTGCCTGGTTGGCCATGAATGCCGCGTGGCGTTCCTCGATCGCGTCCCAGACTGCGCGCTTCGCGTCGTCGTCGAACGACGACCAACCGGCGATTTCGTCGATGGAGCGCAAGCAGCCTTCGCACCAGCCGGTCGAGGCGTCCATCCTGCACACGCTGATGCAAGGTGACGGCACGGCGGCCTCGTCGTCTTCGTTATCGATGCCCGCGGTCATAGCTTCATGCCGTCTCGCGCAGCGCCACGTCGATCACCGGTGCACCCGTCAGATCAATCAGTTCCTGCGCGGTCAGATTGAACACCGCATGCGGATGACCCGCAGCGGCCCACAGGCTGTCGAGTTCCAGCAGATCGGCATCGATCAGCGTGACCGGTTTCGTGGCGTGGCCGATCGGGCACACGCCGCCGATCGCATACCCGGTTTTCTCGCGAACGAACTTCGCATCCGCGCGGTCGATCTCGCCGACTTGCGCCGCGACCTTCTTTTCGTCGACGCGATTCGCGCCGCTCGCGACCACCAGTACCGGTGTATCGTCTTTGCGGCGGCGAAACAGGATCGACTTGGCGATCTGCGCAACCGAGCAGCCGAGACCGGCTGCGGCTTCCGCGGAGGTCTTGCCGGTTTCCGGCAGCATCACGATCCGTCCCGAGTGGCCGCGTTCACGCAACAACAGGGCGACGCGGCGTGCGGAGTCAGGCAACGCGGCGAGATCGTCGGAATCGGGAGAAGCGTGGTCCGTCATCGTTTCAGGTCCTGAGAGAGGGGCGAGATGAGTGGCGAATTGAGTGGCGAGCGTCAAACACAGTTGGCCTGTTCGCTGCGTGCTTTGGCGAGCAGTGCCTTGCCGGCGCGCGAGACGTTAGGCTTGCCAATCGACGTCGAAATGAAATCGCCGATCGCCACGACTTGCGCGAGGTCGATGCCGGTCTCGATGCCGAGGCCGTTCATCAGATACAGCACGTCTTCGGTCGCGACGTTGCCGGTCGCACCCTTCGCATACGGACAGCCGCCGAGTCCTGCCACTGAGGCATGATAGATCTCGATGCCTTCCTGCAACGCGGCGTAGATATTCGCGAGCGCCTGACCGTAGGTGTCGTGGAAGTGACCCGACAGACGTTCGCGCGGAAACACCTTGGTGACGGCTTCGAACACTTCACGCGTGCGCTTCGGCGTGCCGACGCCGATCGTGTCCGCGATATCGATCTCATCGCAGCCGAGGGCCGCGAAACGCTCGACCACATCGACCACCGAGGCCACCGGCACTTCGCCTTGATACGGACAACCGAGCGCGCACGACACGCTGCCGCGAATGCGCAAGCCATGTTCCTTCGCCGCCTGCGCGACCGGCGCGAATCGATCGATGCTTTCCGCGATGCTGCAATTGATGTTCTTCTGCGAGAACGCTTCGCTGGCAGCGCCGAAGATCACGATCTCGTCCGCTCGCGCAGCAAGCGCGCCTTCGAAACCGCGCAGGTTCGGCGTCAGCACCGAGTAGATCGTGCCGGCACAGCGCTCGATGCCGGCCATGACGTCGGCGCCATCGGCCATTTGCGGCACCCATTTCGGCGACACGAACGATGCCGCTTCGACGTTACGGAACCCCGCTGCCGACAAGCGGTTGATCAAGTCAATCTTGATCGCGGTAGGGACGAATTCTTTTTCGTTCTGCAGTCCGTCACGCGGACCGACTTCGACGATTTTGACGTGTTGGGGCAAGGCCATGATGTCTCTCCTGTGTCGACCGGAGTTTGCGCTTTAGCGCATTACTCCGGTCCCATGCAAAGCGGTCGACCGGAGTTTGCGCTTTAGCGCATTACTCCGGTCCCATGCAAAGCGGTCGACCGGAGTTTGCGCTTTAGCGCATTACTCCGGTCCCATGCAATGAGCCCGCACGTGGCGGTGTTCCCTCAGTTCGATCCTATGGTGTTCAACACTCGTGCTCAATAAGTGTGCTCAGTATCCACGTTCGATATCGACTACGCCGCTCACCGTTTCGCCGCGCATGATCGCCGCCATTTTCTGGGCAACTTGCGTGACGCTCTCTTCGCGCAAGGTGAGCGCGGACATGTGTGGGGTGATCGTGATTCGCGGCTCCTGCCAGAACGGGTGATCGGGCGGTAACGGTTCTTCACGGAACACGTCCAGCGTCGCGGCGGCGAGTTGGCCGCTTGCGAGCGCTTCGAGCAGATCCGGTTCGACCAGATGGCCGCCGCGCGCAACGTTGATCAGATACGCACCCTTTGCGAGCTTCGAGAAGGTGCGCTGGTTCAGCACGTCGCCTGTATCTGGCGTATGCGGCAGCAGATTCACCAGCACTTTCACGCCGTCGAGAAACGCATCGAACTCTGCAGCGCCCGCGAAGGTCGTGATGCCGTCGATTTGCCGCGCACTCCGGCTATACCCGCGCACCGGCATGCCGAACGCCGCGAGCGCTTGTGCGACATGCGCGCCGAGCACGCCCATGCCGAGCACGCCGACGGTGAAGGTCTCGCGCGGATGGGCATCGAGTACATGCCAACGGCGCTCGCTTTGCAGTGTCTGATATTCATCGAAGCGGCGCATGTAGCGCAGCACGGCATGGGTGACATACTCCGCCATTTGCGGGGCCATACCGGTGTCTTCGAGTCTGATCAGCGGCGCGTTGCGCGGCAACGTGCCGGGTTGCTCATGTTCGAGCGCGAGGATTGCATCGACGCCCGCGCCGAGATTGAAAATCGCGCGCAGATTGTCGCGGCCGGCCAGCATCTCACGTGGCGGACGCCACACGACCGCGAAATCGGCTGGTTCGGTGTCACCCGTCTGCCATTCGCGCAGCTCAGCTTCCGGCAGCGCGCGAGTGAAGTCATGAAGCCACGCGGCGGCATCGGCATGCGGCATGTAGAAGAGGATTTTCATACGGTCCGGAAGGCGCATGCGTTATCGAGTCTGTTGGCGGAAAAGGCCCGAAAGTACGGCAGTATCGCCCGCGACGCCTCAGATGACGCTTGCGGCATGGGGCCTCCTCCTTTTATGGATAGGCTTCATTCTACTTTTTCGGCGCGAATCGCGTGCGTTTGCGCACGGGCGTGCGGTTTTTGCGGACATTTGCCCCATAAACAAAGCACAAAAACTTGGTTCGCCCTTGCGGCGCCTGGCGGGACAATCACTTCCCGGATTCCGGCAGCGAGGGACTGACATGCTTTCATGCACCAAATCGACATGGCCGCCGCGGCTCGTCACCGTTCCCGGCCTGCACGGCAGCGAGGGCGCGCACTGGCAAACGTGGCTTGAACGGCAATTCGCGCGCTCATTGCGCGTCGAACAGGCCGACTGGGACGCGCCGGACGTCGCCGTCTGGGCGAGGTCGCTGCGCGATCTGCTCGCGCGCGAACGTGGACCATTCGTACTGGCCGCGCACAGCTTCGGTTGCCTTGCAACTGCGCATGCGTTGCAGCAGGCGTCGTATGCGAACGATGTGGTCGGCGTGCTGTTCGTCGCGCCTGCGAGCCCGGAGAAATTCACCTTCGCTGGACCGTTCGACGCGCGGCGCCTCGGCGTGCCGTCGATTCTGATCGGCAGCGAAACCGACCCGTGGATGCCGCTCGCCGGTTCGCGCGATCTGGCGCAGCGTTTCGGCAGCGCGTTCGTCAATCTCGGCGACGCGGGACACATCAACACGGCGGCGGGATTCGGCCCGTGGCCGCGTGCCAAGTATTTTGTCGATACGCTGGTGCATTGCGCGGCGCCGCTGCGTTTTCGCGAGGAAGCGTTCGAGGTAGCGCAGCACGCGTTCGTCTGAGTTTTCGCCCGGCGTTTTGGGGGCGAGCGGTGGGCAAATTTTCGAGCAACCAGGCGCATGACTGAACGCGTAATTGAGCTTGAGTGAACTAGTAAGCGATCCGTTAGAATCCCGCTTCACGCCGCACACCGGTGCGGCCACAGATTTTCATCATCGATAAGCGGGGACAAGATGGCAGGCAAGACGGGGACATCGCACTGGCTGGCGGCCGGCGTGACGGCAATGACGCTCGCGCTCGGCGGCATCTCGACGGCACACGCAGACACGTCGCTGCTCAACGTGTCGTACGACGTGACGCGCGAACTGTACAAAGACATCAACGCCGGTTTCATCACGGCATACAAGCAGAAGAGCGGCGAGACCGTGTCGATTCGCCAGTCGCATGGTGCATCGAGCGCGCAGGCGCTGTCGGTATTGCAGGGGCTGCAGGCTGACGTCGTGACGATGAACCAGCCGAACGACATCGACCTGCTCGCCGAGAAGGGCCAACTGGTCCCCGCCAACTGGCGCGCGCGCCTGCCGGACGACAGCGCTCCGTACACCACTACGATGGTGTTCCTCGTGCGCAAGGGCAATCCGAAGCACATCAAGGACTGGGACGATCTAGCCAAACCCGGCGTGCAGGTGGTGATCGCCAATCCGAAGACCTCGGGTAACGGCCGCTACACCTATCTGGCCGCGTGGGGTTATCGCAAGCAACACGGCGGCACCGACGCGCAGGCGCTCGACTTCGAGAAGGCGATCTTCAAGAACGTGCCGGTGCTCGACACGGGCGGCCGCGGCGCGACGACCACGTTCACGCAACGCGGCATCGGCGACGTGCTGGTGACGTTCGAAAACGAAGTGTCGTTGATCGACACGGGTGTGGGCGCGGGCAATTTCGAAGCGGTGTATCCGTCGGTGAGTCTGCTGGCTGCGCCGCCGGTCTCGATCGTCGACAAGGTGGTCGACAAGCGCGGCACGCGCAAGGAAGCGCAGGCGTATCTCGACTATCTGTGGTCGCCGGCCGCGCAGGAAATCATTGCGCAGCATCATCTGCGTCCGCGCGACAAGAACGTGCTCGCGAAGCATGCGGCTGAGTTCAATCCGATCAAGACCTTCACCGTCGAAGCGATGTTCGGCAGTTGGCAGAAAGCGCAGCAAACGCATTTCTCTGATGGTGGGACGTTCGATCAGATCATTGTCGACAAGAAGTAAATTTTCGGATCGATGTGAAAAGGCGCGATTGCTCGCGCCTTCTTTTTCTAAGCTACTATTTGCTCGAGTGGCCCTCGGGAAGACCTGTCCAAGGTGACTCTAACATTCCCTTGCGACCGTCTGTCAGGGCGTTTATCAGGCGGTCTAACGATAACTTGTAGACCATAGTGCCGTTCGGGGTCGGTCCGAATAATTCAACTTCAAGATTATCCAGTCCTTTCTCGCGATTGATGACAACAATCGGATTTCTGTCTAGCAATACTTCCAATGTCACAAAGTTGTATTCGTCAGGTGCCGATGACCAAACGGTTTCCACTCGTTCGACTATCTTAGTTTTCATAGCGCATCCTTGATTAGGCATCGTCGATTGGCGCTCCCGGTTTAGGTGCATGCATCAACTGATCAATTCTGATCAAAGCCTGAATCAATTCGCTGAGACGAACTTTGCGAGCCATCGAGCCGTCCGGTTCGGGTCCACCTAACTCTGCCACAAGATTCTCCACCCCATTTTCCTGATTGACACGAACAACAGGATAACCGTCCAGCAGAACTTCGAGGGTCAACTCTTCATATTCGTCCATAGCAGACGACCAGACAATTTCAAGTTTGCTCATCTCAAATCCAGCGTAAGGAGGGTCGCTTGACGCACGAGGTGATGTAATTTGACAATTCGATCCATCAGTTCGAGGAAGTGCTGATCATCGGTGAAGCTCCATGCCGTCGCGGCCACTATGCCGCAAAAATGAAAAGGCGCAATTTCTTGCACCTTCCACTTTCAGTCCTCCCGTAGCGTTACCAGTCCTCTCCGCTGGCTAGAACTTCCGCATGATAGGCGCGTGCGCGCCTCGAAATCTCGTCCCATTGATCGACGGTCAAGATCTGAGCTTTGTCAGTCTTATAGACCGTAAGATAAAGATTGTTGTCCTTTTCAACTGCAAGTTCCATGAAGGGATTGAACTTGCCGGGGTCGTAAGACTCGCCATCTTCAAAAAGATGGACAGCAATGTATGGGTGCGCGGCGGTGACGTCAGCAAATAACTCAAAATAGAGAGTAGCCAATTTATTTCCTGAATCCGATGAAGTCGCCGTTTGAATAGAAAGTTGCCGAAGGTCCGGTAGGAGGAGTATAGGTCACCCATCCATCCGCGTAGCGCCCCCCTATACCTGTTGTGCGCACGCCATTATCTAATGCGTTTCTTACTGCGTCGGATGCCAATTGGTTTAGCTGGTCCGTGGTCCGATAGGTCTGACGCAAATCTTCGGCTGACCGGAACCCGAAATATTCCGGGTGCTTGGTGGCCGCTCTGCCAGCCTTGCTCATCAACTGCCCAGCCGCGTGCGCCTCATTCGCTGCCGCCAGCAGTTCATCTTTAGTGACCTGCGTCGGCTTGCACAGATTGGCGATCCCGCCAACCGCCCCACGAATCGTGCCGGCAATCCCGACAATACCGAACGGGTCGTCGTTGTCCGAGGACATCTGCCAACCCCAGCTCAGTGCGGGATTGAACATGCACTCGATACAGATCGGAATGAGTCCCGGCTCCGACGATGCCCGAAGCAGTGAGCGCGCCCATCCGAGCGTGCCCGGTGGCGGCCCAACCGGATTGATACCCGCCTCGTAGTTATCGAGCCACTGGTCAATCGCAACCCGGGACCGCGCAAAACTGACGTAAGGAAGCCAATCTGAAGAAAGGGCGCGAATCTGCGCGCCCTTTCTGTTGTCACGCCTCTATGCGTTCGGGCTGTCGTCAGGTGGTTCCTTCCACGTGGACCCCTTCATTCCATCGCGACATTCGATGAGCGCGTCTATTAAGCGTTCGAGAGGAAGCTTGTACATCATCGTACCCGTCGGCGTCGGGCCAAAGAGTTCAACTTCAAGATTGTCTAGCCCTTTTTCTCGATTGACGACGACCACGGGGTCCCTGTCTAAAAGGATCTCCAGCGTTACGTAGTCGTATTCGAGAGGGGCAGACGACCACACCAGCTCGACGTTATTTACCATCTGCGTTTTCATCACGGCACCTGTTTGGGATTTAAAACACCGACAAACCTACCATCACCCTCAAATCGCATTCCTGTACCGTCTGGCGCTCGGTATTCGAACCCTCCACGGCTCAGTTCGTTCCTTATAGTGGTCGGATTTTCAAGAATGTCTCGGGCCCACTTACTCGCGGTAGCATTTTTTTCTTCTATGTTTCCCTTCAATGGTGGATAGTAATTGGAGTCACGAGGCGAGTGCTTGTCCCACGACCGCGCAAGTCCACTTAGACCCGTGTTGTTATGTGGTTTGTTCGCTGCGGCCAACAGTTGCTCAGTAGTAACCTGCGTCGGCTTGCACAGGTTGGCGATCCCATTGACCGCCCCACGAATCGTGCCGGCAATCCCGACAATACCGAACGGGTCGTCGTTGTCCGGTAAGCGTCAGCGGATCCCAACTTGAATCGCGACTTCCCGAATGTGAAGGTGATGCTTTCGTGAGAACGAGGGCGATGCGATGGAAGACGAGAACATTAAGGCTGCAACGGCGATGGGTACGCGTCGCCCACGGCAAGGGGAAGCGTTCTGGGGCGAAATGGTCACCACCTGGAAAGCGAGCGGTGTCGGCGCTCGGCGGTTTTGCCGGGAACAGGGTCTGGCGGTAAGCACCTTCAGCCTGTGGCGCAAGAAGCTCTCAAGCCCGGTCAGAGAGATTAAACAGCCACTCGCGGTTACTGCGGATGCGGCATTCATCGTTTCCAATCTGGATGGTGAACTGGCTCCCTCAAGGCCGCTTGTTGCAACGCCAGCGGCTGATGTATCGCCGTCGCGTGACGGGGTGACGCTCTCGCTCGCTGGCGTTCGCATCGAACTGAGCGGCGTTCACGCCGAGCGCATCGTGCGATTTGTGCTTGGACAGCTCGGAGGTGGCCGGTGCTGATTGCCTCGGACGTTCGCGCTTACATCTGTCGCGACCCGGTCGACATGCGCAAGGCGATCGATGGGCTGTCTTATCTCGTCGAGCCGCTACTTGCGCAGAAGCCTGCATCGGGCAATCTGTTTGTCTTCGTGGCGCGCGATCGCTCCAAAGTGAAGATTCTTTATTGGGACCGGACCGGCTTCGCACTTTGGTATAAGCGTCTTGAAAGAGGCCGTTTCCCGTCACCCTCGTTACTTGCTCAGCGCGGCTTCACGCTCGCCGAGCTCAACGCATGGCTCGAAGGCATCGAGATTCCGGCGCGAGAGCCGCACCACACCGTGGCAGTGACGCGCGTGACGTGAGGTGCTCCAGCGCAGCCCCGAGCTTGTAAACGTGGCTTGAGTTAGGCATCATGGAGCACATGCCACCCAACGCCGTCACTGTCGCGGATCTTCCCGTCGAGCCCGATGCGCTGCAAGCATTCGCGCTCGAACAGAACCGGCTCGCACGGGTGTTGTGGGAGCAGTTGGAAATCCTTCAGTATCAGATCGCACAGTTGAACCGTGCGCGCTTTGGCGTGAGTTCCGAGCGCCTGGCGGACCAAGCCGAGCTGTTCGATGCCGCAACAGATATCCCGGCACCGCCGGCGGTCGACGCCATTCCCGTAGGGAGTCACACTCGTAAAGGGCGTCCGGCGCTACCGAAGGACCTGCCGCGCACACGCATCGAATACGATCTGAGCGACGAACAGAAGATGGCGTTCGATACGCTTGAACGGATCGGCGAAGAGCGCAGCGAGACGCTGCATTACGAGCCGTCCAAGCTCACCGTCATTGAGCACATCCGCTTCAAATACGTGGCGAAGAAGGATGGCGAATCGACCATCGTGACCGCAAGCGCTCAGCCGTCGCCGCTGCCAAAGAGCAATGCGAGCGCGAGCCTGCTCGCCAATGTCCTGGTCAATACCTATGTCGATCACCTGCCGTTGAATCGACAGGAAATGCGCTACGCGCGCCGTGGCGTGTACTTGCCACGCGCTACGTTGTGCGAATGGAAGCTGGCATCTGCTGAGCTACTCTCGGTACTGCTGCCTGGTTTGCGCGCTCACCAGTTGAAGGCGCCGCGCATGCACGTGGACGACACGACGCTACCTCTGCTTGAGCGAGGGCACCCATCAACGCGCACAGCACGATTATGGGGCTATCTGGGCGCGGGCCAGCGCAACGAGAACGGAGTCTGGGTCGACCACCCGCCGGCGGTCGTGTTCGAGTTCGCTGAGTCACGCGCGGGCGCGCATCCGCTGCTGTACCTGAATAAATACAACGGCTATCTGCAAGCCGACGCGTACAGCGGTCATGGCGCGCTTTACGCGCGAGGTGACATTATTGAGGTCGGATGCTGGGCTCATTGCCGTCGACGGTTCTTCGAAATTGCCAAGACTCAGAAAGACCCCGGCCTCGCGGCGCAGGCGCTGCAGTGGATCGCCAAGCTATATGCGATTGAATCACGGGTCAAAGACCAAACCCCGGACATCAAGCTTGCGGCCCGGCAAGCGCAGACGTTGCCGATGTTGGCACAGTTTCGTCAATGGCTAGACGCAAACAGCATCGGTTTGCTCCCGCAAGCCCCGCTCGGCAAGGCCTTCGGTTATGCGTTGCGACATTGGGAGGCGCTTGTCCGATATACAGAGAACGGCGTCCTGTTGCCAGACAACAATGCGCTTGAGCGCCAAATCAGACCGATTGCCCTCGGAAGGTCGAACTGGCTGTTCGCGGGGTCTCCACGAGGTGCCCGTGCGGCCGCAACGATGTACTCACTCATCGGAACGGCTCGCCTTAATAATATCGAGCCCTATGCGTGGCTCGAACGAACGCTTGAGAAACTGCCGTCGTATCCCGTCAATCGCGTGCACGAGCTCTTGCCGCTCGCCCGTTAAACACCTCTACACCATGGACATTCTCGACTCGCTTCGGCAGGCGCCTAGTGCCGAGCTTTATCGCCTCTATCTTGCTATCGGCAAAATGCTTGATGATCCCCGACGTATTCTCGAAATACGTCAACGCCTGCACCTGGGGATGGCCGTTAACTACATCGGCGATAACCCGCTTGGACCGCCGGCGCAAGGCACCATAGTCGAACTCCGCCAGACACAGGCAGTGGTTCAGGACAGCACAACTCGACGCCGTTGGGGCGTGCTCTATGCGGCGATCATCCCGGAAACTTCGACTGTTCAGCCTCACGTTGAACCGACACCGCCGCCGAGAACGCAGCGTGAAGAGTTCTTCATCGGTGACACAGTTAGCTTCACTGACAAGCACCTAAGCGAGCGCGTCGGAGTCGTCGTGAGGCTGAATGCCAAGACCGCATCGGTCGCCGTCAATGACACCGATGGCCACTGGCGCGTTTCGTACTCTCTATTGCGAAAGATCGTCGACATTTAGCCGCGAAAACTGCCCTAACGGGTTGTGCTGACGGATACGTTGTCCGAGGACATCTGCCAACCCCAGCTCAGTGCGGGATTGAACATGCACTCGATACAGATCGGAATGAGTCCCGGCTCCGACGATGCCCGAAGCAGTGAGCGCGCCCATCCGAGCGTGCCCGGTGGCGGCCCAACCGGATTGATACCCGCCTCGTAGTTATCGAGCCACTGGTCAATCTCGTCGCTGCTGATCGAAACGGGCGCACCGCCGTTCGTCGTCACTGTGCCGCTGCGGGAGACCAGTTCACCATTTGCCGCATAGCCATAGTCCACGCTGAGAACGCGTGCCACCTGGCCGTTGGACGGCGCAGCGGCCTCGTCGTATCTGAATCGCGTTATGCGGCCGCGTGGGTCGTAGGTGATCCTGGCAGTAAAACCGTTGCTGGATTGAAGCATTACGCGGTGTGCAGCATCCCGCCCAAAGTTTCCACGCAGCCACGGCGTCTTGAGGTTCTGTGCGGTCTCCAGATTGCCGGTGGTGTCGTAGAAGTAGACCCAGTCTTCGGTGAGCTGGTTATTGATGTAGACGCGCGC
>NZ_CAJNAT010000036.1 GCF_905220705.1 Paraburkholderia domus | reverse complement strand
AGGCTAATAGAAAGTCGGCTTGAACGGAGTTATTGTCGGTTGGTGACGAGTGGTCCTTGATTCGCTATTCCCGCCCAACTCGCCGATGTAAAAGGAGACCTCCACCGTGCCGCGCCCAATATCGCGTCCCGCACGACTCGCCCCAGCCGAACAGCCAGTTGCGCCAACGCCGTCGTAACCGCTCATCGCGGTCCTGCTTTCGCCTTCTTCCCGTCGTTCGATCCCGTGCCGGGCAATGCCTCTTTTTTTGCCGAATGACAGCAGCAAACGGCAAGGTGGTCTGCTTGCGCACAAATAACATATTTGTTATCATGAACTCCAATGGCATTTACGATCGACTTCTACAACGAAAAGGTCAAAGTGAACGTTGCCTCCTTGCCGAAAACGCTGCTTGCACGCTTCATCGCGCTGGCCGATCGCATGGAGGAATACGGCCCGAACCTCGGCGAGCCGCACACTGCATCAATGGGTGGTGGATTGTTCGAGATGCGCCTGAAAGGCGCGGAGGGCATCGCCAGAGTGTTCTACTGCTCCATCGTGGAACGGAAAATCGTCATGCTTCGCAGCTTCGTGAAGAAGTCGCAACAAACGCCGCGTAACGAACTGGACGTGGCGCGCAAAAGACTGCTGGAGATCAGAAATGGCAACCTATAAGGCAATGCGCGAACGGGCGCTCGCCGACCCCGAAGTACGCGCCGAATACGAGCGGCTGAACCGTGAAGAATTCGCGCTGCTCGACCAGATGCTCGCCGCGCGGCGCGAAGCCGGCTTGACGCAGGCGCAAGTCGCCGAGCGCATGGGCACGAAAGCGCCGGCCATCACCCGGCTGGAACGGGCGCTTGCTTCGGGGCAGCACTCGCCGTCGATCGACACATTGCGCAGATACGCGGCCGCGTGTGGCAAGCAACTGTTTATTTCGATCGCGTAGCCGGTGTATTCGTAGCGTCCTGCCGTCGCGAGGCTGCTTCTTGCGTGGCAACACCAGGCCGGCGCAAGTCGCCGCGAAAGCGCTGGCATCGCGTTGCTGCAGCGCGGTCTATTGCCGCAGTTCCGCGGCAATCGCGGGAAACACGCGCAAACGCCTAATAAGGAAAACTTGATACCTATCAAGGCTTTGCCGTCTCAAAAACGAAAATCCGCGTAAAACAACGCGGTTTTTTGACGCACGTCGCGTCGCAGCAAAAATTCCACTCATCCCCTACTCTTGCGCCATCTGCCCAGTGCAGTGCGCACCGACAACGGTCGACGCGCGTAGTCCGCCCCCTCGGGCATCACGACCTTCACGCTCATGAACTCCGCTCTATCGGCCTTCGATCTCGCCCGCATTCAGTTTGCGTTCACCGTCTCGTTTCACATTGTTTTTCCGGCGCTCAGCATCGGCCTCGCCAGCTTCATCGCCGTCCTCGAATGGCGCTGGCTCAAAACCGGCAAGGCGTACTACAAAGATCTTTGCCTGTTCTGGTCGAAGATCTTCGCAGTGGCCTTCGGCATGGGCGTCGTCTCCGGCGTCGTCATGAGCTATCAGTTCGGCACCAACTGGTCGGGCTTCTCCAGTTTCGCCGGCCCCATCACCGGACCTTTGTTGATGTACGAGGTCATGACCGCGTTCTTTCTCGAGGCAGGCTTCCTCGGCATCATGCTGTTCGGCTGGCAGCGCGTGAGTCCGCGCGCCCACTTCGGCGCCACGCTGATGGTGGCGATCGGCACGCTGATCTCGACCTTCTGGATTCTCGCGTCCAATAGCTGGATGCAAACGCCGCAAGGTTTTGAAGTCGTCGACGGCCATGTCGTGCCGCTCGACTGGTTCAAGATCATCTTCAATCCCTCGTTCCCGTACCGGCTTGCGCACATGGCGCTGGCAGCGTTCATCGTCGCTGGGCTGGTGGTGTCGGCAGTGGGCGCATGGCATCTGCTGCGCGGCCGGCGCGATCCAGCCGTCAAGAAGATGTTCTCGATGGCGCTCTGGCTGCTCCTGATCCTCACGCCAATTCAGGCGTTCGTCGGCGATCAGCACGGTCTGAACACGCGCAAGTATCAACCGGCCAAGATCGCCGCGATCGAAGGTCTGTGGGAAACAGAGAAAGGCGGCACCGCGCTGAACCTGTTCGGCATTCCTGATATGCAAGCGGAGACCACGCGTTACGCCGTATCGATTCCGCACCTCGGCAGCCTGATTCTCACGCATAGCTGGGACGGCGAAATTCGCGGCCTGAAGGAATTTCCGCCGCAAGACCGGCCGAACTCGACCGTGGTGTTCTGGAGTTTCCGCATCATGGCCGGGCTCGGCGTGCTGATGATCCTGATGTCTCTGGCGGCATGGGCACTGCGTCGCCGCGAACGCCTGTTTGAATCGAAGTGGTTCCAGCGCATCGCGGTGGCGATGGGCCCGACCGGCTTCATCACGCTGCTGGCCGGTTGGGTCACCACTGAAGCAGGCCGTCAGCCGTGGGTGGTGTACGGCGTGATGCGCACGTCGCAGGCAGTATCGCCGCTTACCACGCAGCAGGTCGGCATTTCGCTGATGGCGTTCGTGGTTGTGTACTTCCTCGTATTCGGCACGGGCATCTACTACATGCTCAAGCTGATGCGCTCAGGTCCGGCACTGCCGGGACAGACGTCGCACGGCGTGTCTGAGCACACGCCGAATCAGACCGCGCGCCGCCCGCTGTCCGCCGCCGATCACCTGATCGACGCCGCCTGACCTCACCCGCTTCACTCCCTGCTTGCGAGAAAGAAAATGGACGTAACCGTAGCGTGGGCCGCGATCATCGCGCTGGGCCTATTCATGTACGTGGTGCTGGACGGCTTCGATCTGGGCATCGGCATCGTCTTCCCGTTCTTCCCCGATGAGAAAGAACGCGACCTGATGATGAACACCGTCGCACCCGTGTGGGACGGCAACGAAACCTGGCTGGTGCTCGGCGGCGCCGCGCTGTTCGCGGTGTTTCCGGTGGTCTACTCGACCGTGCTGTCCGCACTGTATCTGCCGCTGATCTTCATGCTCGTGTGCCTGATTTTCCGCGGCGTGTCGTTCGAGATTCGCGCCAAGGCCAAGCGCACGAAACATCTATGGGATCTGGCGTTCATCGGCGGTTCGGCGGGCGCGACGTTCTTTCAGGGCATTGTGCTGGGTGCGTTCCTGCAAGGCATTCCAGTGATCGACGGCGGCTATGCGGGCGACGCCTTCGGCTGGCTCACGCCGTTCAGTCTGCTGACGGGCCTCGGTCTGGTGATCACTTACGCATTGCTCGGCTGCTGCTGGCTGGTCGCAAAGACCGAAGGCGATCTGCAACGCCGCCTGCATCGCGTGGTGTGGCCGCTGACGCTCGTGCTGCTCGGGTTCATCGCGATGGTCAGCCTGTGGACGCCGCTGCAAGATCCAAATATCGCGCAACGCTGGTTCCACGACAACCTGTTCTACCGTCTGTTGCCGGTGCCGTTCCTCGTGGCGGTCTGTGCGTTCTTCATGCACCGCGCGGTGCGGGCACGGCATCACAACACGCCGTTCGTGCTGGCGCTCCTGCTGGTGCTGCTCGGCTACGCGGGGCTGCTGGTGAGCCTGTGGCCGTATGCGATTCCGTCGAGCATGACACTCTGGGAAGCCGCCGCGCCGCGCTCGAGCCAGATGTTCACGCTGGTCGGCGCAGCGGTGATTCTGCCGATCATCATCGCCTATACGACGATGGGTTATTGGGTATTTCGTGGCAAGGTGCGTCATGGCGACCAACATCACTATCACTAAGGACACGGGCGCCAACGCCGCCCGCAGCGAGTCTCAAACGCCGGTGCGCAAACTGCCCGGCTGGCTGTGGTTCATCGCGCTCTGGTGCTTCGGCGTGGCCTCGGCGGTATCGCTCGGATTCGCGTTCAAGCTTCTGATGAATGCGACGTTATTTGCAGTCAAATGACTACGGCTCGTGCGTGATTTCATTCGGTGCGCATAACCTTCGGATTCCTGCGTGGACGGCTTCAAAATCGGGGCGCGCGGCTCGTCTTCGTAGCAAGCCGGAACCTATGCGCGGGAGACCTGCCTTACACAACATGCTGGTGCAGCGAACCAGCCGGCGATCATACAAATAGATTGTCAAATATGCGGCGAACTGGAAGGCGCGCCGCGCCATCGATCGGCATATGATCGCGGGGAAGCCGGTAATGACGCGATTCGAGAATAGAAGTAAAACGGGAAGTAAAGCCAGAAGCACGGCGGGGGTAGTCCACAACGCGCAGGCCCGACTCGCGGAGACATCATGAAGTTTCTTGTGGCCGACGACCATGAACTGATCCGGCAAGGCGTCAAGGGGCTGCTACGCGGCCTCGATCCCGACGCGCAATTCGACGAAGCCGATAGCTGGGAAACACTTGCCGCCGCCGCGCGGCCCGACGCCGATCACGACCTCGCCATTGTCGATCTGCATATGCCAGGCATGAGCGGCGCCTCGTCGCTTGAAGTGCTGTTGAAGGCGAACCCTGCCTTGCCGGTCGTCGTCCTTTCCGCCGAAGAATCACCCGACGAAATGCGCGCGGTGCTGGCTGCCGGCGCGCTCGGCTTCGTGCCCAAGCGGCAACCCGCCAGTGTCATGCTCAAGGCAATTGAACTGGTGTTGTCAGGTGGCGCCTATGTGCCAATGGAAGCACTCAGCCTGCTGGGCTCGCGTGAGACGCAAGCCGCACCTGCGCGGGCTGACGCGGCGGCCGAGTCTGGCGCTCAGGGCGCCGCTCACGCCTCGACTCAGAGCCGCGCCGCGCTCACCGAACCGATCGTGCAAATCCAGGCGCTTCAGCCGCACCAGCAACACTTGCTGGAAAACCTGTCGCCGAGACAGCAGGACATCATGCGGCTCGTGCATCGCGGCTGGACCAACAAGATGATCGCGCGCGAGTTGGGCGTTGCGGAAGGGACGGTCAAGGTGCATCTGTCGGTGATCTTCCGGGCGCTCGGCGTGCACAACCGGTCCACGGCGATCGCCGTGATCAACGGCTGGCTCGAGGCCGGAAGAACCCTGTAACAACGGGTCGACGGGCGGTGCTCACGCCGCCCGCCCCTTGTCCAGTTCCGCCTGCTGCCACAACATCTCCAGGGTGCGCCGCAGACGCGCCGGCGTAACCGGCTTATGCAGCACCGGAATCCCCTGTAAGGCCAGCGCCGCCAGTTCCGCCGACGCCATATCGCCCGTAATCAGCAAGGTCACCACGCCTTCGTGCCCTGCCCGCGCGAGCACGTTGCGCACGGCCGACAGCGCTTGCGCGCCGGTTCGATGATTGGCCAGCTGGTAGTCGCATAACACGGCATCCGGGACGAAACCGTCTTCCAGCGCGACGAGCGCATCGACCTCGTCGCGCGCGCCACGCACGATGCACCCCCAGCGTCCCAGCAGACTGACAAGGCCTTCGAGAATCGACGGGTCGTCGTCGATGCATAGCACGCGCCGCCCTTGCGCCGACGGCCCGCCCGCCACCGCCTCGTTCAGGCTCGCGACAATCCCGCCGGCGTCGCCCGCCTGCACCGGAAAGCGGAACACCGAGCCGCGGCCAGGCGCCGAGCGCAGTTGCAACTCGCCGCCGAGCATCTCGATCAGCCGCTTCACCGTCGGCAAGCCCAAACCGTGTCCCTGACGTGCGTCGCGCTGCGGATTGGCGACCTGGTAAAACTCTTCGAAGATGCGCTCGTGTTCCTCGGCCGGAATGCCGATGCCGGAATCGCGCACCTCGATATAGCCACCCGAACTACGCCCGGCGCGGCGGTAGCCCACCCAGATCGCACCTTCCTCGGTATAGCGCACGGCGTTCGAGAGCAGGTTGCTCAGCACGCGTTCGAGCAGCACCGGGTCGTCATGCAAGATCACCGAGGCCGGCGCGATCCGCAGCGCGAGGCCTTTGGCCGCCGCTTGCGGGCGGTACTGGGCGCCGACCCGTTCGAACAGCTCCGAAAGCCGGAAATGCAAGCGGATCACCTGCGTCACGCCGCTTTCGAGCCTGGCGAGATCGAGCACCTGGTTGAACAACTGGTTCAACGCCTCGACGTTATAAACGATGTGCTGGGCCGTCTTCGCATGCTGCACGGGCGTCGCCGCCGTGTCATTGAGCGAAGCCGCCAGCAAACCGATCGCATGCAGCGGCTGACGCAAATCGTGGCTCGCCGCCGCAAAAAAACGCGTTTTGGCGAGACTGGCTTCTTCGGCGACACGCTTTTGCGCGGCCAGCGACTCCGCCAGGTACTGCTGATCGACTCGCGCATGCACGACTTGCTGAAACAGCTTGCGATAACTCAGCGCATAGACGTTGATCGCGCAGAAGAAGAACGCGAGAACAATCGCGAGAATCGTGCGATCGAACGTATGCGTGCCGAAATGCAGCGCGATCGAGGGAAACAGCAGAAACGGAATCGCGGTCGAGAAGTTCAGCAGATCGAATCCGTTCGACATGAACACGCCGGCCGCCAGCGTCACGAGCATCACCGTGTGCAATAGCGGCAAATCGGTTTGCGGGCTCTGGAACGCGAACCACACCGCCAGCCCCGGCGCGCTATACAGCAACACGCCGCGCACCGCATGCAGGTTGATCCAGCCACGCGGTGTCGTGAGATGCGGGTAGCGGCGATTGCAGAGCCACAGCGCGAGGCCACCGCAATTGGCAGCCGCATAAAACCCGAAACACGCGATGAACAAAGGCGGCGACGGGACGTTCGGCCAGTAGATCGCCACCAGCACCGCGATAGAGAACCAGTGCGAAAAGAAGGCGATCGGATCTTGCGCGTACAGCACGCGCACCAGGTCTTCGTCGATTGCACGCTGGATCGGGTCGGCCCGCATCATGCGGTCTCCTTTGTCGGGCGGAGTTGGCGCTTTAGCTGTCGACCAGAGTTCGCGCTTTAGCGCACTACTCTGGTCCCATGCAAAGCACTTACTCCGGCCCCATGCAAAGCGGTCGACTGGAGGTAGAGCTTTAGCTGTCGGCCGGATGGTTTACCCGGCAGTTTACCCATCAGCTACCACTTAATCCATATAGGCGAAGTCGTCGCCGGAAACCATACTGAGTTCACATTCCAGCGCGGCTTAAAAGCTCCAACACCCCCTTCCTTGCCTGCAGCCGAGGCTCCGCGCGTTCCTCGCCTTACCCCTTATGGAGGTTTTCATGGGCGCAGTTCCGAGCCACGCGTTCGTCCGCAATCTCGACGATGCGATCCTGCCCGACTTGTGGCGCCGGCGTACCCAGCTGTCCGCCGACGAAATGGTGTCGATGGTCGACCTGGTGAAGCGGGCGCTGCGCACCTATCACCCGCTTGAATTGCAGGCGCTCGGCGAGGACAAGGAAGAACTGGTCGCGCAGTTCATCTACTCGAAGGTACTGCGCCTCGCACCCGGCCACACGGAGACCAACGCTTGCGCCGACAGCGCGCCATCCAACGGCTACGCACTGTGCGCGTATTTTCGCCGTTACCTGATCGACTGCCTGCGCAGCGCCGGCCATCAACGCAACGTGTCGATGGAAAACGAAGGCATGGCGCAGGAAATCGATTTGCACGCGCAAGCGCTGGAAGACCCCGTGGAAAGCGTGTTGCTGCAATACGGCCTCGACGAGCAACGCGTACGGCTCGCGGCGCGCGCCTTTATCGAGAACCTCGACGAGCCGGAGCGCATTGTGCTGGCCGGCAGCCTCGGCTGGTGTTCGGAAGGGAAAGGCGGCCTGTCGGCGGTCGCTGCTCAGCATCGTGTGCCCTCGTATCACTATCGCGCCGTCAAACTTGGCGTCACCATGAAAAAGACGGCCGGCGCCGACGAATTTTCCAATACCAAGATCGGCCGCTGGCTCACCGACGTGCTCGGCATCGAAATCGACATCGACAATCGCGCGGCGATTCTGCTCGTCTTGAACCTGCTCGCCGCCGAATCGAGCGACAGCGAAATGAATGAAGTGGCCGCCTAATAGTGCTTCGACAGACTAGCGTGGACCGGCGCCGTCTGTCCCTTTCCGCAAGTCGAGCACGCGCCATGCTTGCCTCGCGCGCCACGTACGATGCGCCTTTTTTTGTCATCGCGCACCGCCTACGATAAAAAAGCCACAGCGGCATGCCGTCTTCCTTCCGAAGTCCGGGTTCCCTACCCGGCAACCCCTTCCTGATGAGGTGGTCCTGATGAACCGCTTATCGAGCGCCCTGACAGCAATGCAGCCGCACTACGACGTGGTGGTGGTGGGCTCGGGTTATGGTGGGGCGATTGCCGCGAGCCGCATGGCGCGCGCCAGCAGAAGTGTGTGCGTGCTGGAACGCGGACGTGAGTTCATGGCCGGCGACTATCCGCGCACGCCGCTCGAAGGCGCCGCGCAGGTGCAATACAACACCGCCCTCGCACAAGTCGGCTCGCCGCTCGCACTGCTGGAAGTGCACGTGAATGAAGACGTGAATGCGGTGGTGGGTTGCGGACTGGGCGGTACGTCGCTGATCAACGCGAACGTCGCGCTCGAAGCCGAACCACGGTTGTGGGACGACGATCGCTGGCCCGCTGCGCTGCGCGCCGACAAAGCGGGCCGTGACAAAGGCTACGAGCTGGCCCGTGCCATGCTGCAGCCGTCGCCGGTGTCCGGCGATTTTTTGCAGTTGCCGAAACTCCAGGCGCTCAAAAAATCAGCGCAGGCGCTCGACATGGCGGATCGCTTTTACCCCCCGCCGGTCACCGTCACCTTTGAGAACCGCATCAATGCGGCGGGCGTCGAGCAGAAGGCATGCGTCGGTTGCGGCGATTGCAACTCAGGCTGCAACTATGACGCGAAAAATTCGACGCATATGAACTATCTGCCCGATGCAGTCGCGCACGGCGCACATATTTTCACGGGCACAGCGGTGCATTCGGTCGTGCGCGACACGGCCACGCAAAAGTGGGTCGTGCGCTTTCAGGAGGTGAAGCTGGGCCGCGAGAGTTATGGCGCGCCCGATCTGTTCGTAAGCGCCGACATTGTCATCGTATCGGCCGGCACGATCGGTTCGACTGCCCTGCTGTTACGCTCGCGCAAGGAGGGGTTGACCGGTTCGGACATGCTCGGCAAACACTTCACCGGTAACGGCGACGTGCTGGCCTTCGCATACAACACCGAGGAAGTGATCAACGGCGTCGGCTGGGGCGCGCACACGCAGGGCGAAATTCCGCCGGTCGGGCCAACCATTACCGGCATCATCGACCATCGCAACACCCCTAACGTGACAGACGGCTTCGTGATCGAAGAGGGTTCGCTCGCCGGCCCGGTCGGCGCCGCGATGGTCGCCCTGCTCGGCGGCGCCGCGCCGCTCGAAGGCGTCGAGATTCTCGCGCCGCGCCCCGCCGGGGAAACGCTCGACTACGGCGCGCGGGTGATCGAAAGCCTCCTGCGCGGCCCCTACCACGGCGCGCTCAACCACACGCAAACCTACCTGGTGATGGCGCATGACGACGAAAGCGGCCAGATCAATGTGGATGACAACGGTAGACCGCGCATCGATTGGCCGAACGCCGGCAAGCAGCCGATTTTCCAGACCGTCGAAGAAACGCTCGAGAAGTCGCAGGTGCCGCTCGGCGGCAAATATGTGCGCAACCCGATTTCGACAAAAATGCTCAAAAACCGCATCGTCACCGTGCATCCGCTCGGCGGCTGCGGGATGGGCGAGAACGCGGAGCGCGGCGTCGTCGACCATGAGGGTCGGGTTTTCAGCGGCACGACAGGAAATGCGGTACACGAAGGCCTGTATGTGATGGATGGCGCTGTCATGCCGATGTCGCTCGGCGTCAATCCGCTGTTGACGATTTCCGCGCTAGCGGAACGCAATTGCGCGCTGCTCGCCGACGCACGAGGCTGGAAAATCGACTATCTGGCCAAGGGTACAGCCAGCACGCCGACGCCCCCAAAAATCGGCCTGCACTTCACCGAAACGATGATCGGCACCTACACGCCGGCGGTGGCGGGCGCAGCCGCCACCAGTCCGATCGAATTCACGCTCACCGTCGAATCAGACGATCTGGCCGACATGCTGAGCAATTCGCAACATCTGGCCCACACCACGGGCACGCTGACCTGTCCTGCACTCTCCGCGCAACCGATGACGATCACGGGCGGCACCTTCAACCTGTTCGTGGTCAACGAATCGGACGTGGACGAGCGCAACATGAATTACCGCATGAGGCTCGATTCCACCGAAGGCAAGACGTACTACCTGAGCGGACAGAAGATCATCACGCGTACGTCACCGATCAATCTATGGGATCAGACCAACACGCTCTACGCCGAAATTCGCGAGTCGGTGCAAGCGGATGCGCCTGCGATCGGCAAAGCAACGCTGATCATCACGCCCGAGAATTTCCTCAAGCAGCAACGCACGCTCGAAGTCACCAATGCCCCCGATCTGACAACGCGCCTTGAATGGACCCTGAAGTTCGGCAAGTTTTTTGCGGGCGTGCTGTTCACCGAATATGGCGGCGTGGCGGCACCCCTGCAGTTTTACGATCCGAAGGCGCCGCCGCGTCTGAAGCGCGTGCTGCGCGCACCCGTGCCGCAAATGGTCTTCTTCGACACGCCCGATGGGACCACGCTGCGACTTACACGCTACGCCGGGCCGCCCGACAAACCACTGCGTCCGGTGCTGTTGATCCACGGCTCAGGCGTATCGAGCCGGATCTTTTCCACCGATCTGACGCCGACCAACCTGGTGGAATATCTCTGTGCAGCGGGTTACGACGTGTGGCTCGTCGATCTGCGCGTCAGCATCGAAATGCCGAGCGTGCTGGTGCCGACCAACGTCGACAAAGTCGCTCGCGAGGACATTCCGGCCGCGGTCGCCAAAGTGCGGGCGTTGACCGGCCTGCCGGACATTCAGGTGCTGGGCCACTGTATGGGTGGGTTGGCGCTCACGATGTCCCTGCTGTATGGCCTCGAGGGCGTGCGCTCGGTCGTTATCTCGCAGGTCTCGGCGCATCCGGTGCCAGGCACGCTGGAAAAGATCAAGTGCGGGCTGCACGTCCCGGACATCATGGAACATCTCGGGGTACTCGACCTGACCGCATTTACGGAGCACAGGTCGTGGCCCCACAACCTGCTCGACGAAGCATTGCGGCTCTACCCGATCAATCACAAACAGGGCTGCGGCAACCCGATCTGCCATCGGGCGACCTTCCTTTACGGCCTGCTCTACGAACATGGACAATTGAACGAGACGCTTCACTCGAACCTGCAGGAATTGCTCGGTGTGCATGACGTCGAGGTGTTCAAGCATCTCGCTGCAATGGTGCGGGCGGGCAAGGTTGTCGATGCAGAAGGCAGAGACGTCTACCTGAGCGGCGCGGACGGCATGAGGGGTCTTGAAGGCATGCGCCTGCCGATCGGCTTCATCCACGGTGAAAAAAACGAAACCTATCTGCCGAAGAGCACCGCGCTCACGTACGACATGCTGGTCAATCGCTTCCCCGAGCAGCCGTATGAGCGGCATCTGATTCCCGGCTACGGACACATCGACTGTATCTTCGGCAAAAACGCAGCGGTGGATGTTTATCCGGTGATTGCCAGGTATCTGAATGCGCATTGATGAAGGTTGAGTGAAGCGCTCTCCATAGCATGAGAGAATCCGGCTGAGACCGGCGCGTGCAGCCGCACATCGATCCCATCAACCACTAGAACAATGCTATGGAACAGTTGACCTTCGGGGCCTGCATCAAGAAAGGATGGATCAGTTCGTGGCAAGCCGTCACGCAGATGCCCTGGTTGTTCCTCGGCGTTTGCGCCGTGTTCGCCTGCACGTCGCTGCTGACCGCGCAACGCCCCTCCGCCGCTGCCGGCGATATCGACACGATGACGCGCGTCGGCCACGGCCTGCTTTCGCTGGTCTGGCTCGTGCTGCAACTGGTGGTATCCGGCACGCTCACCATCAAGGTCCATCGC
Source organism: Paraburkholderia domus (assembly GCF_905220705.1). Classification (GTDB taxonomy): domain Bacteria; phylum Pseudomonadota; class Gammaproteobacteria; order Burkholderiales; family Burkholderiaceae; genus Paraburkholderia; species Paraburkholderia domus. The sequence goes on along the minus strand of NZ_CAJNAT010000036.1, from coordinate 54,736 downwards.
TTTGTGCTGCTCGGCGAAGGCGCGCACCCGCTCGTGCCGCTGAACGGCAAGCCGCTTGGCCGCTATGCGCTGGTGTGGCTCGCCGTCGTGCTGGCCATGCTGGCAATGGCGGGGCTCACCTATATCGCCGTGCGGGCGTTCAAGATGGGATTCCTGGTTTATGTGCCGCTGCTACTCGTTTATGTGTTCGTGCTCATCCGGCTAAGCCTGCTTTATCCGTCTATCGCACTCGGCAGCCGGCTCACCCTGCGCGCGGCGTGGCAGGACAGCCGTGGGCACGTATGGAGCATCATCGGTGTAGGCTTCGTCACATACCTGCCGCTCTTCATCGTCACCGCCCTGTTCTTCATCGCCGCCGGCCCGAAGATACTGCACGCGCACCAGACCCAAGGCATCGCCGTCATTGCGATCGTTCAGGCGCTGCTCAATGCCGTGTTCATCGTGTTCGCCGCGGCCTCGCTGTCGTGGCTGTACCGGCGTTACGCCCGCGAACTGCTGACGCACGCGGAAAACGCTCCGCAGTAAATCGCGCGGCGCGTCCCGCTCAAAACAGCTTGCCCGGATTCAGAATGCTGTGCGGGTCGAGCGCGTGTTTGATCGCCACCATGGCGGCCAATTCAGCCGGCGAGCGCGAGATCGGCAAGAACTCGCGCTTGAGCAAGCCGATCCCATGTTCCGCCGACACCGAGCCGTGCAACGGCCCGAGCATCTCGTAGACGAACGCGTACACCGCATGATGATCGACGCCGGGGATCGAATGGCCGTCGACAGTGACATGCAGATTCGAATCGCCGATATGGCCGAAGAAATACGACGCGTTGCCCGGCCAGCGCTGATCGAGCGCCGCGCGGCAACGGTCGACGAAAGCACCGATCTCGCCGATGGGCAAACTCACGTCGAAGTTGATCGCATCCAGCCGCACCGGAAACTCGGCGGTGCACTCGCGAATCGCCCATAACGCCCGTACGTCGGCGACCGATTGCGCGATCACCGCGTCACGGATCGCATTGGCGTCGAGCGCTTCAGTCAGCGCGGCGGAGAAGCGTTCGCCGTCGTCGCTTGCGTCGAAGCTCGCGTGTTCAATCAGTGCATAGAGCGGGTGCGCGTCGGAAAATGGCGAGCGCGTACCCGTCAGCTTCACGCCGAAATCGTAGAAATCCGGCCACATGATCTCGAACGCACCGATGTCGTTGCCAAAACGCGTCGACAGGCGGCGCAGCAAGTTCACGGCGGCAGCGTAATCGTCGAGTGCGACGAGCGCCGTGTGGCGCGCCGCGCGTTGCGGATGCAGTCGCAGCACCGCGCGCGTGATCACGCCGAGCGTGCCTTCCGACCCAATGAACCAGTGTTTCAGGTCATAGCCGGTGTTGTTCTTGACCATCTTGCCGAGCGAAGTCAGCACGTCGCCGTTGGCGAGCACGACTTCGAGGCCTAGCACCTGATCGCGCGCGGTGCCCGACTGGATCACGCGATTGCCGCCCGCGTTGGTCGCCAGATTGCCGCCGATCTGACACGAGCCACGTGCGCCCAGATCGAGCGCAAGTTCGAAGCCGGCTTCGGCGGCGGCTTCCTGTGCGGTTTGCAAAGTGGTACCGGCGCGCACGGTTAGCGTCGCCGAAGCAGTGTCGATTTCTTCGACGCCGTTAAGCCGTTCAAGCGACAACGCAATATCGGTCGCGCGCGCAATCGCGCCACCCGCGAGACCGGTCATGCCGCCCTGCGGCACCACCGGTTGATGCGCCGCGTGGCAAATCGCCAGCGCGCGAGAGACTTCTTCCGTACTGCGCGGCAGGAGCAGCGCGGCGGGGCGCGTCGGATCGTGGCGTGTCCAGTCGGTCATCGCGTGTTCACCGATCTGCTCGCCAACCCGCACCGCGTCGGCACCGAGCGCGGCACGCAGCGCGTCGAGCGTTGCGGAAAGCGGCGCTGCGCTGTGAGTTGCGCCTTTGTGCGCGCTACTGCTTGCGCTGCTCGTTGCGCCGTTTGCCACACTGTTATCTGTCATGCAGGGGTTCCTTGCGTTCCTTCAACTGCCGCTTTCTTCCGATAACCCATCGAATCGTTGATCCGCCCGAGGATATAGTCACCCGCGGCGACCGGCTGGTACTTGAGGTCGGCGTCGCTTGTGCCGAGTTCCCGTGGATCGACCGTCGCGCCGTAAGTGGGATCATAGAACGTCGCAATCGAATAGCGCTCGCGCCCCGACGCATTGATCACGCGATGCAAGGTGGAGCGGCAGCGATCATTAGTCCAGCGTGCCAGCAGATCGCCGACGTTCACCACAAAGCTGCCTTCGATCGGCGGCGCATCGACCCACGTATCGTTGGCGATCTCACGCACCTGCAAGCCGCCCACCTGATCCTGCCACAACAAGGTAATGCAGCCGTAGTCGGTATGCGGCGCGACGCCGAATTGATCCGCGTCCGACTGGGGTGGCTGCGGCGGATAGTAGACCATCTGCGTGCGCTGCATCCGCTTCGTATAGCGTGGCGCGAAAAAATGCTCGTCGACGCCGAGACTGAGCGCCACGGCCCGCAGCAGATCGGCGCCGCATGCGGCGACCGCTTCGTAATAACCGTAAAGCGCGGGCCGCAATTCAGGCATGAAATCCGGCCAGTTGTTCGGCCCACGCAGCGCCTGTCCGGCGAGCACATCGGGATCGTCCTCCGGCAACTCGAGGCCGATGCTGAAGAACTCCTTATAGTCGGGGCGCTTGGCCTGATACATGGTCGCGTCGCCGAGCGCGTTGAAACCTCGATGCCTTTGATTGACCGCCGCGCGCCGCTTCGTCTCAACAGGAAATGCAAAGAACGTACGCGCCGCCTGTTCGACCGCATCGATGGCCGTTTGTGGCACGCCGTGATTGACGATGTAGAAGAAGCCAATCGTCGTGCACGCTTCGCGGATTTCGTGCGCCACGCGCGTCAAAGCCTGCGGGTCGCCGGCGCGAACGCCGGCAAGATCGATGATCGGAATGCGGGTCACGGGCATTGCGTTGCTCCCTGGTAGGCCGGCCAATTCAACTGACGAAACACGCTTGCAAATCGTTTCCAACAAGCTCGCGCGTCTCGCGCACCTTCGTTGTATATACCGCCAAAAGCGCACCTGCAAGTTGCTTCACGGAGCTTCACGTAAGGGCTTTTCTCTACTCGCGTGATTATTTATTTTGCGTGGAAAGTGCGGTATATACTGCCTCGAATGACTCGCGCGGGGTCCGCTGACGAACCGCTTTCGCGCGACACCGCTTTGCCAACCGGAGAATCCCATGAGCATCCTTGCAGGCTGGAAGTGTCGTTTGGTCGTGCTGGCGCTGTGCGCCGCAAGCGTCACCGCCCACGCGGAAGATCAGCTCGCCAAAGTGAAGAAAGCAGGCGAACTGGTGGTCGGTACCGAGATGCAGTTCGCGCCCTTCGACTTCCTTGAGAACGGCCAGCAAGCAGGTTTCAATAAGGATCTGTTCGCCGAGATCGGCAAGGAAATGGGCGTGAAGGTGCGCTTCATCGACTTGCCGTGGCCGAGCGTGCTGCCTGGTCTCGAAGCCGGCAAGTTCGATATGGTGGGCGGCCCGCTGACCGTCACCAAAGCGCGCATGGAACGCTACACGTACACCTTGCCGATCGCGGACGCCACCGACGCGCTGCTCAAGCGCGCCAACGATACCGCCGTCAAGCAATCGTCGGATATCGCGGGCAAGACTGTCGGCGCGGGCAAAGGCTCGGCCCAGCTCGACCAGTTGAAGACGTACGTCGCCACCTTGCCGAAGCCGCCTGAAATCCGCGAATACGTCGACAACAATCAGGCCTACGCCGATCTCGCCGCCGGTCGCATCGCGGCGGTCGCGAACTCGATGACCAACATTGCGTACGTCGCCAAACAACGCCCCGAAACTTTCGCCGTGGTACAGCCGCCGTTCGGCGCGAAAGTGTACTTCGCTTACTGCCTGCGTAAAGACGCGGATAGCAAGTCCCTCGCCGATGCTTTCAACGCGGCGCTCGTGAAAATGCACAACGACGGGCGCCTCACGGCCTTGCAGAAAAAGTGGTTCGGTGTCGCGATGGATGCGCCGACGACGATGCCGGAGCCAAACTATTGATGGCTCGATGCATGGACAGCCTGACGTTTTAACGCAAACGTTTTTGAAGTACGCGATGCGCCTCTCCCGACGAGCCGCATCGCCCTCCCCGTTCCAACGAGTGCGACGCTTATGTTCAGCACAACCGTGTTTCTACAAGGCTTGCCGCTGCTGCTGCACGCGGCGCTCGCCACCATCGGCATTTCGCTTACGGGTCTCCTGATCGGTTTCTTCGTCGCGATCGGCGTGTGCGCGGCACGCCTCTCCCCGAAGCGCGCCGCCCGCATGTTCGGCGGCGCCTACGTGTTCTTTTTCCGCGGCGTGCCGATGCTGGTGCAACTGCTGCTGGTGTATTACCTGCTGCCGTTCGCCGGAATCAACGTGTCGCCCATCGTTGCGGCAGTCAGTGCCGTATCGCTGTGTTCCGCTTCCTATATTGCCGAAATTCTGCGCGGCGGCTTCCTCAGCATTCCGCCGGGGCATATCGAAGCCGCACGCATGCTCGGGCTGTCACCGTTCGATATGCTGCGGCGCATTCTCGTGCCGCAAGCGTTCCGCTTGACGCTGCCCTCGCTCGTCAATGAAATGGTGCTGTTGATCAAGGCTTCGTCGCTGATTTCGGTGGTGGGTGTGGCCGAGTTGACGCGCACCGCGCAGAATATCGCGGCCAGTACCTATCGGCCGCTCGAAGCCTACCTCGCCGCCGGGCTGATTTACTTCGTGATCTGCGGAAGCCTGGCGCTCGTCGCGCATGCCGCCGAATACCGTTTGCAGCACGCCTGACCGACTCTGAGCTTGAGATTGAAATAAGCCATGCAACAGCTCGACCCCACTGTCATCACGCACAATCTGCAGCCGATTGCCGCCGGTCTCGCGACCACACTCGGCACCTGGGCCGCAGGCGTCGCGATCGGCATCCTGATCGGCTTTCTGATCGCCGTGCTGCAGCTCTTTTGTGGACGCTGGGTGCGGGGTGCGTTGCGCTTCTACATCGAACTATTTCGCGGCACGCCATTTCTGGTGCAACTGTTTTTGCTGTACTACGGCGGCCCATCCATCGGCCTCACGCTCGAACCGATGACGGCCGGCGTGCTCGGCTTAGGCCTCTACGGCAGTGCGTATTTCGCCGAAGCCTTCCGCTCGGGCTTTCAATCGGTGCCGCCGGGTCATCTCGAAGCGGCATCCTGTCTCGGACTGACCCGCTGGCAAGCCGTCCTGCGCATTCAGGTGCCGCAAATGCTGGTGCTGATCGTGCCCGCACTGACCAATCTGATCATCGTGTTGAGCAAGGAGACCGCGGTGCTGTCGATCGTCACCGTGCCCGAGCTCACGTTCGTGTTGACCGGCATCGGTTCGGCCACCTTCGCTTTCGTCGAAACGCTGCTGGTGCTGTGCGTGTGCTATCTCGCGCTGGTCGAGCTGACCTCGCGCGTCGGCATGTGGGCCGAAACCCGCATTGCGCGCTTCATGGCATGAACGGAATCCGGACCACCCTATGAACGCCATCGCCGACATGCCCTCCTCCGCGTCCCCCGCTGCCTTCGAGACGCCGCCCGGCGCGCCGCTGATCGAAGTGCGCGACCTGAAGAAACGCTTCGGCGAAGTCGAGGTGCTGCGCGGCGTCGATCTCGAGATCGCCCGCTCGGAAGTAGTCTGCATCATCGGCCCCTCGGGCTCGGGCAAGAGCACGCTGCTGCGCTGCCTCGCCGCGCTCGAGACCTACGATCAAGGCGACGTGCGCATCGAAGGCGAACTGCTCGGCTATAGCGAGCGCAACGGAAAACGCGTGCGAGCGTCGCAAAGCGAGATCAATCGCGTGCGGCGCAACGTCGGCATGGTGTTTCAGCAATTCAATCTGTGGCCGCACATGACGGCGCTCGGCAATGTAACGGAAGCGTTGCTGCGCGTACGCCATCTGTCGCGTGAAGAAGCGCGCCGCCGCGGCAATGCAATGCTGGAAACAGTCGGCCTTGCGCATAAGGGCGATGCCTACCCGTCGAAACTCTCGGGCGGCCAGCAGCAGCGCGTTGCAATTGCACGCGCCCTGGCGATGGAGCCGCATATCATGCTGTTCGACGAACCGACTTCGGCGCTCGATCCGGAGCTGGTCGGTGAAGTTCTGCAGGTGATGAAGCAGCTCGCGCGCGACGGCATGACGATGGCTGTGGTCACGCACGAAATGGGTTTTGCCGCACAGGTCGCCGACAAGGTGATGTTCATCGACCAGGGACGTATCGCCGTGCAAGGCAAGCCACGCGAAATCTTTCACGATGCGGGGCAGCCGCGTTTGCGGCAGTTCCTGCAAAACTACTTCGACCGCAATGCCTTCTGGGCGCGGGGCTCTGACGATGCGGAGGTAATATGAACCCGCGCCGGTGCCCTCCCGGTTCGCGCGGACTATAGCGCAAGGGCCGCCAATGTCATCCACAGTTCGCAGCAAAGCTCACGACAAACCGCCCACCGCGACGACGAAAACCGCGCGCGTGGAGACCGACGCACCGGCCGCCCGCTACGAGCAGGTCAAAAACCACATCCGCCAGATCATCGAATCGGGTGGGCGGCAAGCGGGCGACCGTCTGCCGTCCGAGCAGGACCTGGTCGCGACGTTAGGCGTGTCGCGCATGACGGCAAATCGCGCGCTGCGCGAACTCGCCGATGATGGCCTCGTCACCCGTGTGTCCGGCGTCGGCACCTTCGTCGCGCAAACCAAGCCGCAATCGACACTGCTGATGATCGCCCATATCGGCGACGAAATCCGCTCGCGGGGTCACGAATACAGCTACGACACGGTCCTGGCTCAACGCGAGACCGCGCCGGTGACGGTGTCGAACGCTTTAGGGCTGGCGCCGGGCACTTCCGTATTCCATGTGATTTGCGTGCATCGCGAGAACGGCTTGCCGGTGCAGCTCGAAGACCGCTACGTCAATCCCGCAACCGCGCCGGACTTCCTGAAGCAGGATTTCTCCACGACCAAGCCGTCCGAGTATCTGTACGAGACCGTGCCGGCGCACGACGTCGAGCATGTCGTCGACGCGGGTTTGCCGACGCACGCCGAAGCCGGCTTGCTGGAGATTCGTGCCGATGAGCCGTGCCTGACGCTGATGCGCCGCACATGGACGAGCGGCGTTGCGGTCACGTTCGCGCGGTTCGTCCATCCTGGCTCGCGGTATCGGCTGGGTTGCCGGTTCACGCCGGATCTGTCGCAGCGCCAGGGTTAGCGGCGCAAGCGCCGCCACACGTGCCGCTAAACGTTGCCCGCCAGATGGAAACGCGACGCCGGATGCCACAACTGCACCGACGTCGCCACATCATCACCGACCCAGGTGCGGCGCCATAGCTGCAAGCAGGGCTCGCCGATATCCATCATCAAATGCCGGCGCACATACGCGTCGGGCTTCTGCGCATAGATGCGAAACTCCGCGCGCTGGATCGGCGCGAGCCGCACCATGTAGTGATTCGGCGTCTCGACGGTGAAGTCCTGTTGCAGGTAGTCGGGGAACACCTTCGGATTGACGTAGCGATCTTCGTACTGAATCGGTTCGCCCTCTTCGCTGTGCACGATGCACGAATGAAACGCCGGGCCGCTGGCGAGGCCGAGCGCCTCGAGCGCGTGCGGATCGTCGCTCGGTTCGAGCGTCAGCACACGTGCCGAATGACGATGGCCACGCGCGGCGATTTCGTCGGCGATATTGCGGATTTCCAGCACCGTCGATTCGTAGCGTTGCGGCGCGACGAAAGTGCCGGAACCTTGCACGCGAGTCAGCACGCGTTCGGTGGTGAGTTCGCGCAGTGCGCGCGATACCGTCATGCGCGCGACGCCGAATTCCTTGACCAGCTCCGTTTCGGACGGAATCAAGCCGCCCGGCTTCCAGTCCCCTTCGCTGATGCGCCTGATCACGTAGCGCTTGATCTGCTCATAGGCGGGCATCGCCTTGGCGGGTGTCTCCTGAGTACGACCAGGACGGTCCTGCGTGTCTGCGGTTTGCGCGTTTGTAATAGTGTTCACGTCGACCTCGTGGGTGGTACGCGGGTGGTACACGTCAGCCCGGCTCACCGGCGGGTAAGCCCGCTCACCGGCTTTGTCTCCATCAATTCGAGTCCATCGACTCGAGTCCATCAATTCAATTCCAGCAACTGGGCGCTTCAACCTGCGTGGGCAGCTCCCCGACCGTCGTTGGCCGCCGGTTCGGCGCCGAGCTTGCCCACGGCGGCAATGCCCGTCAGGCTCGCCAATGCGGCGAGAGCTGCATCGCTGACTGAATCGTCCGGCCCGGGCCGAATATTACCAGGGTTTGGCAGCGGCGGCGGCATTCCGTCGGCGATCATGCGAAACGCGATCGTCATGTCGTCCGCGAGCGGCCGGTCGTCGCGATAAGTCGGCACGGCGAGGCGTACGCGTTGCCAGAGCGCATTAGTGTGCGGTGCGCGCGGTGCATCGATGCTTTGCAGATCGTAGGCTTGTGCCGCCGCCAGCAATTCGATCGCGACGATGCGCCCGGCGTTGTCGATGATCTCGAGCGCTTTCAGCGCAGCGGGCGTGGCATGGCACAGATGGTCCTCCTGCAGGCCGGACGTGATGCCGCCGTCGAGACTCGCGGGCATCGCGAGGCGCCGGTTCTGCGCGACCAGCGAGGCCGCCGTGTACTGTGCGATCATGAAACCGGAACAGGTGCCGCCCGGCTCCGCGAGAAACGCCGGCAAGCCGCTGACGAGCGGATTGACGAGGCGATCGAGACGCCGCTCTGCCATCGCCGCGATCTGCGCAATGGCGGTGGCGAGGCTATCCATCGCGAGTGCGATCGATGCACCGACCGCGTGCGCCTGCGAATAGACGCGCGGCGCCTCAGGGGTGCCGGCGACGATCGGGTTGTCGGTAATCGATGCGAGCTCGCGGTTGAGCACATCGGCGGTCGCGGCCAGCACGTCGCGCGCGGCGCCATGCACGTGCGGAATGGTCCGCAAGCTCAACGGGTCTTGCGTGCGCTGACCGACCACTGCAGCGAGGATGCCGCTGTCGGCGAGCGCCGTGCGCATGCGTTCGCCGACCAGCTTCAGGCCGGGTGAGATGCGCAATGCCAACGATTCGGCATCGAACGCGGCGAGCTGGCCGCGCAGATTCTCGAAGCTCATCGCGGCAACGATGTCGGTCCAGTCGAGCAGGCGCTCGGCGCGCGCCAATGCCAGCGCCGCGAGACCTGTCACGCACGGCGTGCCATTGACGAGGCTCAGGCCTTCCTTTGCTTCGAGCACCAGCGGTTCGAGTCCGAGCATCTGCAACGCGTCGCGCCCCTTGAGCCGTTCGCCGCGATAACGCACATGGCCTTCGCCGATGCAGACCAGCGCAATATGCGCCATATGGCTCAGATAACCGACCGAGCCAAACGTCGGCACTTCGGGCAGGCAATCGGCATTGATCAACGCGACCAGCCGGTCGGCGACTTCGAGGCGAATCCCCGAGTGTCCGTGTGCGTAATTGTTGACGGCCGCCACCATGATCGCGCGCGTTTCAGCCGCGCCGAGCGGCACACCAACGCCAACTGCATGGCTCATCAGGATGTTGCGCGACAGCGTGTGCTGCTCGGACGGCGACACGATCACGTCGCACAACGCGCCGACGCCGGTATTCACGCCATACGCGCGAATGCCGCGCGCGACGATCTGCTCGACCAGTTCGCGCGACGCAGCGATCCGCGCACGCGCACTGGCGGAAAGCTCAAGCGGCTCGCCGGCGGCAACCGCGGCGACCTGAAACCAGTTGAGAGGACGATCGGAACGGATGACGGCCATGATAGTGCTCTGCCCGGTAAAGTAACGAGGTGAGGACCAGCTAACGCTGATCAGTTAGTTAGTCGTGCGATCCTGATGGCTCGACACGAATTGGCGAAAGCGATCGGACTTGCATTCGACGAACACTTCGTCCGGCGTACCGTCGGCTTCCACCTGACCTTGGTGCAGGAACATCACGCGATTCGACACATGGCGCGCGAAACCCATCTCGTGTGTGACGACCAGCATCGTGCGGCCTTCTTCAGCCAGCGAGCGCATCACCCGCAAGACTTCGCCGACCAGTTCGGGGTCGAGTGCCGAGGTGGGTTCGTCGAACAGCATCACCTTCGGATGCATCGCCAAAGCACGCGCAATCGCCACACGCTGCTGCTGACCGCCGGACAAATGTGCCGGATAGTGAGCGCGTTTTTCCGCGAGGCCGACTTTCGCGAGCAATGCTTCCGCTTCTTCAACCGATTCGGCGCGGCTGCGCTTTTGTACGCGCATCGGCCCTTCGATCAGATTCTCCAGCACGGTCATATGCGACCAGAGGTTGAAGTTCTGAAACACCATGCCGAGTTGCGAGCGCACGCGGTCCACCTGGCGGCGGTCGCTCGGTTGCAGCTTGCCGTCGCCGCGACGTTTCATTTTCAGCTCTTCGCCACCGAGCGCCACCGAACCGTCATCCGGCGTTTCCAGCAGATTCAGGCAGCGCAGGAACGTGCTTTTGCCGGAGCCGCTCGCGCCGAGAATCGAAATCACGTCGCCTTGATGGGCGTCGAGCGAAATGCCTTTGAGCACGTGGTGGTCGCCGAACGACTTGTGAATGTTCTTGACCGACAGTGCAACAGGTGCCGTAGCGTTCATGGAATTCTCCAGATTCTGCAAGATATGCGATCGTTCAGGGCGCAGCGCGGCGTGCTTCGGTCGTGGTTGAAACCGGCCGCTTCGGCGCGCTTTGCGCGGGCGCCGCACGCAGATGGCGCGACAAACGCGTCTCGAGGAAGCCGAGCAGGCGCACGATGACGAAATTCAGGAACAGATAGATCAGCGCGGCGCAGATGAATACTTCAGTGGTGCGGTACGTTTGCTGAATGATCTGCTGCGCAACGCCGGTCACTTCCCACACGGTGACGAGACTGGCGAGCGCGGTCGATTTGACGAGCAGCACGGCCTCAGTCGAATACGCGGGCAAACACTGGCGCAAGGCAATCGGACCGATCACGCGACGCAGCAGCGCGAAACCCGACAAGCCGATCGAATAGCCCGCTTCGATCTGACTGACCGGCACGGCCATCAACCCGCCGCGAATAATCTCAGCGGTATATCCGGCGGTGCACAGCGCCAGGGATAAAACCGCGCACATGTATGGCTCGCGCAACACCGGCCACAGAAAGCTCTCGCGAATCACGCCGAACTGGCCCATGCCGTAGTAGACGAGGAACATCTGGATCAGCAGCGGCGAGCCGCGGAACACGAGGATATAAGCGCGTGCGAAGCGATTCGGCAGCCAATGCGGCGACACACGCATCGTGACGATCACGAGCGAGAGCAGGCCGCCGAGAATCAACGAGCAGAAGAACAGCCCGAGCGTAGTCGGCACGGCCGCAAGCAGCTGTCGCAGCGTGTCGAGCAGGAAATCGAAGTCGAAATGCATGATGTCCGGTCCTCGTCAGTTGCGCGCGAAGTTGCGCTTGAAGGATCGGCCCACGCGCGCTTCGGCGCGGTTGAAGATCCGGTTCGAGATGCTGGTCATCAACAGATACAGCGCGCCGCCCACCACGAAGAAGGTGAAGTACTGATGCGTCGAACCCGCCGCCACCTGGCTGGCGCGCAACAGTTCAGCGAGTCCCGTGACGGAAATCAGCGCTGAATCCTTCAGACTCAATTGCCAGACGTTGCCGATACCCGGCAACGCGAAACGCAGCACTTGTGGAATCAGAATGCGCCGCGCCATCGTCATGGTGGGCATCCCGATCGAACGCGCCGCTTCGAGTTCGCCACGCGATACCGCGAGTACCGCCGAGCGATACACCTCGGCCTGATACGCGCCGGAGATCATGCCGACCGCGAGCGCGCCGATCACGAACGGTGGCACGCCGACAAAGCCGTCCGCGCCGAACCATTGACCAATCGTGGTCACGAGCGTCGAGCCGCCGAAATAGAACAGATAGATGACGAGCAACTCAGGCACGCCGCGAAACACCGTGGTGTACACATCGCCGATTACGCGCAGCGTGCGAAACCGCGACAGCTTGGCCGCCGCGATCAGCGCGCCAAACACAGCGCCAACCGCGAGCGCTGCCAGCGTGAGCGCGACTGTCATCAATGCCGCGAGCAGCAACACGCCGCCCCAGCCTTCCGGCCCGAAGCCGAGCATCTCTATCAGAGCCATTCCCTATCCCTCATCCATGACGGCGGATCTAACCAGCCGGCATGCGCGGCGTGACGCCGCGCAAACCGCTACAGCTGAACGCTCAGGCGATTCAAGGCGTGACGTCGGTGTTAAACCACTTGGTCGAGAGTTTCTTGACGGTGCCGTCTGCAAGCGCAGCACTGAGCGCGGTATCGAACTTCGCTTTCAGGTCGGCGTCCTGCTTGCGGAATGCGAGGCCTTCACCCGGCCCCCAGATCGGGCCGCCGATCTTCGGGCCTGCCAGGAAGATCGACGTGGCATTTTTCTTGTCGATGTTGGCGGCGTAGTAGGTCACGTCGTCGAACGAGGCGTCGATACGACCGTTTGCCAGATCGAGGTCGCGCTCAGGCGAAGTTTTGTAGACACGGATCGTGGCGACGTCCTTGAAACTGTCGTTGATGAACTTGGTGTAGACCGTGCCCGACTGAATGCCGATGGTCTTGCCCTTCAGTTGCTTGCGCAAGGCGTCGACGGTGGGTTGATCGGTTTTCGGATCGCCCGACAACTTGACGACGGCCGCGGTCGGCACGGCCTTGGGCAGCACTTTCACGTCACTCACGGCGAACGTGGCCGGCGTGGCGGCATACGGCTTCGAGAACGCGATGATCTTTTCGCGCTCCGGTGTGATCGAGATCGCGTCCATCAGGACGTCGAACTTGCCGGCCTGCAGACCGGGGATCATGCCGTCCCAGTCTTGCGCCACGAGGTTGCACTGCAGCTTGATGCGTTCGCACAGATTGGCGACCAGCTCAGGTTCGAAGCCACCCAGCTTGCCACCCGGCAGAGTCAGGTTCCACGGTGCGTAACTGCCTTCCAGGGCAATCGTCACCGTCTTCCAGTCTTTGGCCTGCACCGGTGCCGCGAAAATTGTCGCGGCGCCGAGAACGGCGCCCATCAATGCTTTTGCTAACGTCGTGCGCTTCACTTTCACGTCGAAACTCCTTTGATTGAGGAAACCGTCGAGCTGGATTTTTAACTGCGACTTAATTTGTATAGACAAGTCTGCATGAGTCAAAAGACCCTCGCAAGGGGATTTGTTCGAAATCACGGGAATCATCGGGTAAGCCCCTATAAGAGCCCGCCAGACAAGGAATTTAAGGGAGTTCTGAACGGAGAGAGGTGTTGCTCCGTTGGTGACCGGATGCGCCAGCGTGGTGCGCTTTGTCTAGACAGGTTGGCACATGAAGCGCAGATGTGCCTCGAGTTGGCGCATTGCGCGCCCTACCAGACGAACGGCACGAAGCGATAACGCACGCGCCCGGTGTAGTCGGTATAGCCCTCGAGTTGCGCGGCCAGCACACGCTCCTCGCGCACCGCGCGCCAGCCGAGACCGAGCACCAGCAGCGGTACGCAGGCAAGTCCCCACCACGAGCCGAGCAGCAATGGCGTGCCGATGAACAGCAGCAGCGCGGCTGCGTACATCGGATGACGGACGTGCGCATAAGGACCGGTATCGATGACTTTATGACCTCGGCTTGCCTGGATCTTTATGACGGGCGCGGCATAGCTATTGGCCCTGAAGACGATCAGGCACATGAAGAGGCACAGGAAGATGCAAAGCGAGCCAAGGCTCACCAGCCAGACCGGCAACGGCGCCGACCAGCGATAACGCATTGCGTCGAATCCCATCAGAACGAGCCAGGCGCACCACATTACCATCACGCCCACCATGAAGTAGCGGTCCCAGCGGCTTTGTTGCGCCTGAACGATCGGCGCGAGACGCTCGGCAAGCAGGCCGGGATCGTGACGCGCCAGCCAGAAACCGACCCATAAACTCAGCCCGCCAGTTTCGATCAGATACCACCACCCCGCAGGCCACGCGAGCGTGCCCGCGGCGCCGAACAGCAGCGCGCCCATGCAGGCCAGCCAGACCACCGTTTGCAGGATGAGGCGTGTGATCATGGTGGGTCGTGACACTCGCTGGCGGTGGTTGGTAGTTGCGGATCCTCGTTACGCGCGTCTCAGGCGGAGGCCGCCGTCGGTGAGCGCACGCGTCCGAATACTTCCGCCATATCGATGTCGCCCGTGTTCAGACCGAATAGATCGTGCAGGCAGGCTGCGAGTTCGGCTACGGACTTGAGTTGCCGTTCGCTGATGATCTGCCCGTCCGCCGCGCGTTCGTTCAGTTGGTCGTTGAGCAATGTCAGGCGCGATTCTGCGAGGACCCGGCAAACGATCAGATTGTTCAGGAAGACAGAATCCGGTGCGGTCGAGGTGTACCAGTTCGAGGTCTCGTAATCGATCCATTCAACCGGGTGCAGGTCGAAGCGGTAGACGCGGGCCCAGGTTTCATCGCGGGATTGGACTTCGAGGTAGAGCGCGCCGTGCGATGCATCGGCGAGGCGGAACGTGCTCAGTTGCGTAGGCTGAGCGGTGCCTGCGATCAGGCGCAGCGGTGCGATTAACGTCACGCTGCCGAAACCGACGTCGGCGATCCATGCCTCGCCTTTGATGTCGACTCGCAGGACCATGTGCGTGCGAGGGGGGACCGTGCCGGATTCACGGCCCCACAGGACCCGGCCCAGCAGAGGTGTTACCTCGAAGCCTAACTGGGTCAGGACGTTCGCGAAGAGTGCGTTCTGTTCGAAGCAATAGCCGCCGCGGTGTTGGGTTATCAGCTTGTGTTCGACTGATTCGAGATCGAGTTTTACCGCGCGCCGTGTGAGCGGGTTCAGGTTCTCGAAGGGAATCGATCTCGGATGCAGCTTGTGGAGCGCCTGGAGCACTTCCAACGTCGCCGCGCGAGGTCCTTTGTAGCCAATGCGGGTGAAGTAGTTTTCCAGATTCACGGTGTGTGACATCGGTGTCGTCCCGGTATGGTTTGGGGCGCTGGGCGCTTGAGGGCTTCGCGCTGCCGCGCGGCTTCGGAAGATGATCATAGCTTCTTTTGTTGTCTGCCCAGGACACCGGCCTTCCGCGTTTTCGTAGTGACCCATATCGGTCTATTGGCTTCGCCCCCAGTGCGAGGCGGCGCCTGCTTCAGAAAGCGCTCTTTACTTGCCGCCCTTCAACGCCGTCTACGCGCCGCCACATACAACTCAAACCATACTAAAACATTACGTTTTACCTCCATTTTATTTACATCTAATTCATCTTTATCGGCAGGACGTAAAGCCGGAAATTACATACTAGTAATATTGATGCGAATCGTTCTCATTAGTGTTGACGCACCCATTTCGCATGCGTACGATCTCGCCATCTGCTGCATCTGGCGTCGCGAACCGATGCGGCAAATCGCAGGCACACGGCGACGTAGTGCCGCGATGGTTAGATCAGTCGATACAACACAAATAAGGATTTCGATGAAGTTCGCCCAATCAACTGAGCCCGCCTGCAAGGCGCGTTCGCTTCGCGACTCCGTCTCTCGCGCCGGCGCCATGCGCCGCGCCGCGCTCTGCACGGCTTTGGCCTGGGCCTCGTTGACCGCCGGTGCAGCAATGGCCGACGCCAATCCCGATGCCACTCCAGAAGCGCCGGAAGCCGACCTGAACATCAAGGCAACGCAGACGGATCAGTGGACCGGCTTCTGGAATCGCCCGACCATGCTCGGCGACATCGGCGGCCTGCGCCCGTGGCTCGGCAAATACGGCGTGACGTTCGCGCTGACTGAAACCAGTGAAGTGCTGGCCAATCTCCGCGGCGGTCTGGCGCGAGGCGCGGACTACGACGGTCTCACGACCGCGACCGTGCAAATGGATACGCAAAAAGCGTTCGGTTTGCCTGGTGGCCTGTTTAATGTGAGCGCCTTGCAGATCCACGGGGCCAACCTCAGCGCCAACAAGCTGGGCACGCTGAATACGGCGAGCGGCATCGAAGCCGATGACGCCACGCGCCTGTGGGAGCTGTGGTATCAGCAGTCGTTCCTGAACAAGCGCGTCGACGTCAAAATCGGTCAGCAAAGTATCGACCAGGAATTCATCACCAGCACGAATTCGGCGTTGTTCGTCAACACGATGTTCGGCTGGCCTGCCCTGCCCTCCTACGACATGCCGTCCGGCGGTCCTGCTTATCCGCTGGCCGACCTCGGCGTGCGCGTGCGCGGACAGATCACCCCTTCGTTGACGGCGCTCGCCGGTGTATTCGACGGCGATCCGCTCGGCAACAACCCGAACAACAAGAGCGGCACCAACTTCAACCTGCACAACGGCACGCTGTTCATCGGCGAGTTGCAGTACGCGATCAACCAGCCGGCAGATGGCGAAATGGTCGGCGCGGGTGGCGACGGTTTGCCGGGTACCTACAAGCTTGGCGTCTGGTACAACAACGGCAGCTTCGCTGATCAGCGCTTCGACAACACCGGCCTCTCGCTGGCGAACCCGGCGAGCACCGGCGTCGCGCAGAATCATCATGGCGACTACAGCTTCTACGCGGTAGCCGACCAGATGATCTGGCGCCCGGATCCGGACGAGGCGCGCAGCCTCAACGTCTTCGCACGCGTGATGGGCGCACCGGGCGACCGCAATCTGGTGAGCGTCGCCGCCAACCTGGGCGTCGTGCTGAAAGCCCCGTTCGCAGGCCGCGACAATGACAGCGCCGGCATCGCGCTGACGTACATCAAGATCGGCAACCACGTAAATGGTCTCGATCAGGATAACCTGGCATTCAGCGGCGGCCCGTACGGCGTGCGCACCAGCGAAACCACGCTCGAAGCGACCTACCAGTATCAGGTCAACCCGTGGTGGCAGTTGCAAGCCGATGCGCAATACACGTTCAATGCCGGCGCCGGCCAGAACCCGAGCGACCCGACGCAGCCGCTGCGCAACACGTTCGTCGTCGGCGTGCGGACCAACATTACGTTCTGATGCCGTTCGCCATCACCCCATACGCTCAAGACAAATCGAATCCCATGCTTTCGATCATGACCGCAACTACCGCTTTGTGCGCAGGCACGGAGGCTCACTCATGAACAATCCCATGCGCAAATTTTCGCCGCGCGCCGCGCGGGCCCTGATCGCCGCTGCTGTCAGCACGGCCGCATTCGCCACGGCCGGCGTCGCGCACGCCGAGCCGCAAGGTTTCCTCGAAACCATCAAGCATCACACCACGCTGATCAACACCGTGCCGGACAACGGCGATCAGAATCCGTACGCGGTCGTGGTCGCGCCGGTCACGGCAGGCACCGTCAAGCAAGGCGACGTGCTGGTCGGCAACTTCAATAACTCGACCAATCTGCAAGGCACCGGCAGCACGATCATCAACTATCACCCGGACACCAAACAGATGACGGTGTTCGCCACGGTGCCGCGCAATCTGAAGGAATGCCCGGGCGGCATCGGCCTTTCAACCGCGATGACGATGCTCAAGTCGGGCTACGTGATCATCGGCAGCACGCCGAGCAATGACGGTACGACCGGCACAAAGGGCGCCGGCTGTCTGATCGTGATCGATCCGAACGGTAAGGTTGCGTCGACCATCACCAGTCCGAACATCAACGATCCGTGGGGCAACATGGCGGTCGTCGATAACGGCACGAGCGCGACGCTGTTCGTCAGCAATGCGGGCTTCGGCGTGGGCGGTGCGGACGGTAATCCGCCGGTGTTCAAGCAGGCCACCGTGCTGCGCCTGGACCTCGACGTGCCGGCCGGCAAACCGCCCGTCGTGAAGAAGGAAACCGTGATCGGCAGCGGCTTCGGCGCGCAGGCCGACAAGGGCGTGTTCCTCGTCGGTCCGACCGGCCTCGCGCTGTCGAGCGATCAGAAACTGCTGTACGTGTCCGATGCCATCGGCAACCGCATCACCGAAATCGACGAGCCGATGACGCGCGACACCAGCGCCGGCGTGGGCCGTCAACTGACCGCCGACGGCCTGCTGCACCGCCCGCTCGCAATGGTCACCGCGCCCAACGGCCACCTGCTCGTCACGAACGCGCTGAATGGCCAGATCGTGGAAATCGACCCCGCCAGCGGCAAGCAGATTTACGCTCGCTGGATCGACACCGACAAGGCACAATCGCCCCCTGGCAACGGCGATCTGTTCGGCCTCGCGATGACGCCTGAAGGCGACGGTTTCTACTACGTGCAGGACGACGTGAACACCCTGGTGCTCGCGAAGTAAACGAAGCAAAGACGGACGCAGATCCGGCCACCAAGCCGGACGCAACCCCGCCCCCCACGGCCAAATGAAGGTGAAGTGACCATGGCAAACGATCAACCCCCGCGGCCCTCACGGCGCGGCTTTCTGAAGGCCGGCAGTGCGGCGGTCGCAGCGGGCGCGAGCCTCGGTGCGACCGGCGTCGCCCAGGCCGCGCTCGGCAAGACGCCAGCGCACGCCGCCGATCCGACCATGGCGGTCGAGCCGTTCTACGGCTTGCATCAAGGCGGCATCGTCACGCCGCAGCAAAGCCACACCTATGTCGCCGCCCTCGATCTGACGACCGAGAAGCGCGACGACGTGATCGCCCTGCTGCGCGCCTGGACCAATGCTGCTGCCCGCATGACGCAAGGCAGCACGGCCGCGCCGTTGCCGCCGGCCGACGCGGCGAATACGGCTGCTAATACGACCGATGCGGCTAACGCCAATGGCACGTATGACGCAGCCAGCAATAAGGGCGCCCCGGATTCCGGCGACGTGCTTGGCCTCGGCCCCTGCGGCCTGACGATCACCTTCGGCTTCGGCCCGGGTCTCTTCACGCATGAAGGCAAGGACCGCTACGGCCTGGCCTCGCGCCGCCCCGCCGCGCTCGTCGATCTGCCGCGCTTTAACGGCGACCAGTTGATCGCCGAGAAGACCGGCGGCGACCTGTTCATTCAGGCCTGCGCGAACGATCAGCAGGTCGCGTTTCACGCGGTCCGGCAACTGTCGCGCCTCGCCAACGGCGTGGCGACGATGCGCTGGGGCCAGTCCGGTTTCCTGTCGGGTCCGCGCGGGCAGACGCCGCGCAATCTGATGGGCTTCAAGGACGGCACCAACAATCCGTCGACCGCCAAGCCGCAGTTGATGAACGAGTTCATCTGGGCCGGCGCCACCCCCGACGCACCGTGGATGGAAGGCGGCACCTATACGGTCTTTCGCCGCATCCGCATCACGCTCGAACACTGGGACAACACCGAAGTCGACTTCCAGGAGCAGGTGTTCGGCCGTCACAAGTACAGCGGCGCGCCGATCGGCAAGAAGAACGAGTTCGATCCAGTGGACCTGACGGAAGAGGACAAGGACGGTAATCCGGTGATTCCGGAGAACTCGCACGTGCGTTTGTCGAATCAGGCGAGCAACAACGGCGCGCAGATTCTGCGCCGTTCGTATTCGTATAACGAAGGCACGAATTTCTATATCGAGCGCTGGCCGCCCTGGCGCCAGGAGACCGAGTACGACGCGGGACTGATTTTCCTCGCTCACCAGAGCGACCCGCGCAAGGGCTTCATTCCGATCAATGACAAGCTCGCGAAGTTCGACATGATGAACCAGTTCACGACGCACGTCGGCAGCGCGGTATTCGCTGTGCCGCCGGGCGCGAAGCCGGGTTCGTATATCGGCGCGGGGCTGTTCGAGACGTAATGCAAGCCGCGAAGGAAGCCGCCTGACTAGCCACTAGGCAGGCGGCACGGCAAAGATCAACAACAACATCATTAACGGATTTAGGATCATGGCTCATTCCTGGTTTGGCACCCGCCTGCGCCTCGTCAGCAGCGCTGCCGCCCTCACGCTGGCTGCCTTCGCGACCGTGCCGTCGACGGCGCACGCTGCGTCGATCACGCTGTACAACGCGCAGCATGAACAAGTCGTCAGTCGGCTTGCCAAAGACTTTGAAAAGCAGTCGGGCATTTCGGTGAAGATCCGCAACGGCGAAGGCCCGGCAATGGCCGCGCAAATCATCGCGGAAGGCGCAGCGACGCCCGCCGACGTGTACTTCACGGAAAATTCGCCTGAGCTGATGCTGCTCGAAGAGAAAGGTCTGCTGAGCAAGGTGGATGGTTCGACGTTCGCAACCGTGCCGGCGCGCTTCAGCTCGCCGAGCGGCGCATGGGTCGGCGTGAGCGCACGCGAAAGCGTGCTGGCCTACAACACAACCAAGTTGCAGGCATCGCAACTGCCGCAATCGCTGTTTGATCTGGCCAAGCCGGAATGGAAAGGCAAGGTCGGCATCGCGCCGAGCGACAGCGACTTCCTGCCGCTGGTGAGCGCCGTACTCGCGCTGAAGGGCGAAGCGCAAACCGTGGCATGGCTGAAGGGCCTGAAAGCCAATGCGCAGATTTTCGACGACGACGAAGGCGTGGTGGCAGCCGTCAATCGCGGCGGCGTTGCGACCGGTCTGATCAACAATTACTACTGGGCGCGTCTGCACGCGGAACTCGGTGACGCGAAAACCCGCAGCGCGATCTATCACTTCGGCAATGGCGACGCCGGCGCGATGGTGAACGTGTCGGGTGCCGCGGTGCTGAAGTCGGCCCACAACACGGATGGTGCACAGAAGTTTCTGGCCTATCTGGTCAGCGAGCGCGCCCAGCAGTTGATGGCGACCAGCCACGTCATGTTCGAATATCCGCTGCATGCCGGCGTTGCACCGGACCCGATCCTCAAGCCCTTCGCTGAGTTGACCCCGCCGGCGCTGACGATTCAGCAACTCGGCGACGACAGCCAGGCCGGCAAGCTGCTGCGCCAGGCAGGCTTGCTGTAAATGAGCGATGCCGTGTCAGCCGGGCCTCCGGCTGTAACCCCCGCCCCGGCGCGCGCCCATGCGCGTGCGCCGCGCGGGTTGTTTGCGGCAGCAGCACTCAGCGCTTTGCTGGTGTTGCTGCCGATTGCGTTTACCTTCTGGCGCGCAGCGAGCTTCGGTATCGGCGAGGCGGTCGATCTGATCTTCCGGCCACTGGTCGGCGAACTGCTGGTCAACACGCTGTTGATCGTCATATCGACCACGCTCGTCTGCGCTGTCGTGGGCACGGCGGCCGCATGGTTTGTCGAGCGCACGCATTTGCCGGGACGCCGGATCTGGGCCGTGCTCGCCGCCGCGCCGCTCGCGATGCCGGCCTTTATCTCAAGCTATGCCTGGGTGTCGCTGAGCCTGGATTTGCAGGACTTCAACGGCGCGCTGCTGGTGCTGAGTTCCGCGTATTTCCCGCTCGTTTATCTGCCGGTTGCCGCGGCGTTGCGCAGCATGGACCCCGCGCTCGAAGAAAGCGCGCGCTCGCTCGGCTGCAATCGCTGGACCACGTTCATTCGCGTGGTGCTGCCGCAACTGCGTCCGGCGCTGCTCGGCGGCATGCTGCTGGTGGCGCTCGGCGTGCTGTCCGAATTCGGTGCGTTTACGCTTCTGCGCTTTCACACTTTCACAACGCAAATCTACGCGGAATACCGCACGAGTTTCGACGGCGGCGGCGCTTCACTGCTCGCGTGCCTGCTGATCGTGATCTGCCTGGTCGTGCTGGCGTTCGAGTTTCGCGTGCGCGGTGCGGCGCGTTATGAACGCGTCGATCGTGGCACCCGTCGTGCGGTCTTGCGCTATGAGCTCGGCGCATGGCGCTGGATCGTCGTCGCCGGCTTCGCCGCGCTGGCGATCGCAACGCTCGGCGTGCCGCTCGGCATGATCGGCTACTGGCTCACGCAACCGGGTGCGGCCGCCGTTACGCCGGCCGACGTGTCGCCCGAACTGCTGTTCAACGCGACGATCTCGTCGCTCGGTTTCGGGCTCGCCGCCGCCCTGCTGACCACGCTGCTGGTCGTGCCGCTCGCGTTCCTGCTGGTGCGCTATCCGACGCGTTTCGCGACGCTGTTCGAACGCACCGTGTTTCTGGCACAAGGTATCCCGGGACTGGTGATCGCGCTGGCCATCGTGTCGCTTGCGGTGCATGCGCTGCAACCGCTTTATCAAAGCGCGACGCTGCTGGTGATCGCTTACGCCATGCTGTTCATGCCGGTGGCGCTGGTGAGTGTGCGCGCCGCCTTCATGCAGGCGCAGCCGCGCCTCGAAGAGACTGCGCGCGCGCTCGGCCTGACCTGGACGCAGACCCTGTTCCGCGTGGTGTTGCCGCTGGCGGGCCCTGGACTCGGCGCGGCGGCGGCGATGGTGTTCATCTCGGTCGTCACCGAGCTGAATGCGACGTTGCTGCTCTCCCCCATCGACACGCAAACGCTCGCGACGCAAGTCTGGGCCGATACCTCGACGATGGCGTTCGCCGCCGCCGCGCCCTATGCGGCGCTGCTCACCGGTATTTCGCTATTCGCCTCCGGCCTCCTGTTCGCGTTGCTCGGCAAATCGGCGCTACTCGGCGAACGCAGCTGAACGTCGCAGATCATCGCGCGCATTTTTCCATCGGATTTTCATGAGCGAACTTCGTATCCGCGGACTGCAAAAATCGTTCGACGGCCATCCGGTGCTTCACGGCATCGATCTCTCCGTCGAGCGCGGCACCTTGCTCGCGCTGCTCGGACCGTCAGGCAGCGGCAAGACAACCTTGCTGCGTCTGTTGTGCGGCTTTGAACGCGCGGATAGCGGCAGCGTCGAAATCGACGGCAACCGTGTCGTCGGCGACAATCTGCATGTGCCTTCAGAGCAGCGCCGCATCGGTTATGTGCCGCAGGAAGGCGCGCTGTTTCCGCATCTGTCCGTGGCGGACAACATCGTCTTTGGCTTGCCGCGCACGCAGCGGCGCGCACGGCATCGTGTGGCTGAATTGCTGGAGCTGGTCGGCTTGCCGGCGAACTTCGGCGAGCGTGCGCCGCAGCAGTTGTCGGGCGGTCAGCAGCAGCGTGTCGCACTGGCTCGCGCGCTCGCGCCGTCGCCGACCCTGGTGATGCTCGACGAGCCATTCTCTTCGCTCGACGCCGCCTTGCGGCTCGAAACGCGGCAAGCGGTGGCAAGCGCCCTGGCCGCGACCGGCGCGACCGCCGTGCTGGTCACGCACGATCAATCGGAAGCGCTGTCGCTCGGCCATGAGGTCGCCGTGCTGTGGAACGGCCGGCTGATCCAGACCGCGACGCCGGAGACGCTGTACCGCAGGCCGGTGACGCGCGAGCTCGCATCGTTCGTCGGTGAAGCGGTGCTGCTGCCGGGCGTCGTCAACCAGGATCGCGTGAGTTGCGAACTCGGCGACTTGCCGCTGTGCGCGCCGACAGGCAACGGCGCGGTCGACGTCATGGTGCGGCCTGAACAGATCCGTCTGCTGCGTGCTGATGAAACGATGCCGAACGGCGCGGCGTCGCATGACGCTGTCGTGCAGGAAGTGATCTTCCAGGGACAGGACGCAGGCGTCACGCTGCAATTGCAGTCCGGCGCGCGGACCGTGGTGCGCGCCCGGGTGCCGGGGTATCAGTCGCCGCGGCCGGGGGAACGCGTGCGGCTTGCCGTAGATGGCGAGGTGACGGCTTATCCGCGAGGTTGAGCGGCGCGCGCGGTGCAGTCGCGCGCTCAAGTCGTGCGCAGCGACAAATCCTGCACCATCTGCGCGGCCAGATAATCGCACGTAGGCCGGTCCGACTTAGCGCTGCGCGCCACCACGATTTCCAGCGGCGCGATCTTCGGCAAGCCTTGCGCTTCGCCGAGAATCGCCAGCCGCGGCGGCACGCTGCAACGCGTGAGCGCAACTACCGAAAGCCCTGCATCCACCGTCGCGACCAGCCCCATCAGGCTGGCACTGCTAAACGCTGCCCGATAGCGGATACGCGCACCGTCCAGCGCCGCCAGCGTATGCTGGCGCGCCACACAGCCCGGCTCGTAAAGCCCGACCGGCAAAGGCGATACCGCCAGCACCGGCGTATCCACCGACGCCCCCACCCACACCATCGGCTCGCTGCGCACGAATTCGCCGCGCAATTGGCGGTCACGCGTGACGAAGGCGAGATCGATCTTGTTGTCCGCCAGCATCGGCGCGAGCGACGTGCTCTGCGCACAGACGATCTCGATCTCCACGTGCGGATACAGATTTGAAAAGCGCCGTAACACCGGCGACAGCAGCGACGACACGTAATCGTCCGGTGCGCCGAGCACCACGCGCCCGGTCACCTCGGGCCGCACAATCGCCGACCACGCCTCCTCATGCAACGCCAGCACGCGCCGCGCGTATTCGAGCAGCGTATTGCCGGGCCGGGTCAGCGAGAGATTGCGCGTGTTGCGCGCAAACAGCGTGGTGCCAAGCATGGTTTCGAGCCGCTTGATCTGCATACTGACCGCCGCCTGCGAGCGGTGCACGGTAGTCGAGGCCTTCGTGAAGCTGCCCGTTTCCACCACCGCGACGAAGGTGCGCAGCAAATCGACGTCGAATTCGGGGTGCATAATTTATCAATCCAGCTTATGGAATTACTCAATTTAATTCGTTTGCCGGTGCGGTGCAAGCCGCGCAATACTTGTGACTCCACCTGACGGAGCCGCTTCGCATGTCCCTCACCCAACGTCAACAAGGCGCCATCACGCTGGCCAGCGGCGGGCTTTTGATGGGCACGATCGGCATCTTCGTCGAGGAAGCGAGGCTCGGCGCGCTGACGCTGGTGTTCTTTCGCTGCCTGTTTGGCTTCCTCTCGCTCGCCGCGTATTGCGCGTGGAAAGGCTTCTTCACACGCGCGCATTTCACGCGGCGCACCGTCGCGCTGGCGTTGATCTCCGGCGTGTTGATGGTCACGCAATGGGTCGGTTTCTTCGACGCGATTCATCGCACCAGCATTGCGGTGGCGACAGTGGTGTTTCATGTGCAGCCGTTCTGGGTCGTGCTGATGGGCGCGGCGCTGTTCAACGAGCGCCTCGGCGTCGACCGGCTCGGCTGGATCGCGACCGCGTTCGTCGGGCTTGTTTTGGCCTCGGGCGTCGCGGCTACCGCGAATCTGCAGGGGCATGCGAGCTATCTGATCGGGATCGGCGAGGCATTGGCAGGGTCGGTGCTGTATGCGAGTGTCACGCTGATTGCCAAAGGACTCGGCAATTTGCGGCCGCATTTGCTGACGCTCGCGCAATGCGCGGTCGGCGTAGTGTGCCTGCCGTTCATTGCGCCGCTCACTGCTGTTCATATCGGACCCATGCAGTGGTTCTGGCTGGTCGGCATGGGCGTGCTGCATACGGGGCTGTCGTATGTGCTGATCTACGGCGCGCTGCCCAAGCTGACCACGCCGATCATCGCCGTGCTGCTGTTCGTCTATCCGCTGACGGCGATCGTTGTCGATGCCGTCGTGTATGGGCGGGCACTATCGCCGCCGCAACTCGCGGGCATGGCGTTGATCGTGATCGCAAGCCTTGGCGTGAATCTCGGCTGGCCGCTACTTTCGATGTTGCGTCCCGGCGGACGGGCGCGGCATCACGCGGATTGAGATCCGCCTCCTCTCGCATGTCCCAATCACCTGTTCGACCGCAAGTAATTTATCGCGGCGCACGGCAACGCGGATATGTAGAACATGCTGGGCGCGCCGCTCACGCCCGCCACTCAGCCAATCGGCCAGTATCACTGCGGCAGCACCTCACCTTTAGTCTCAGGCGCGAACGGAATCACAAACAGACCGACGATAAACGCCAGCGCCGTAAGTGCCACCGGCACCCCGAGCGTATGCATATGCAACACGGCTGCGCCAAGCAGAAAGTTGACACCCGCCCCAACAAATCGTCCGAACGACGTGCAGAACGCAAACGCCGTGGCCCGCACGCGGGTCTCGAACTGCTCCGGCAGCCACAAGCTGAACAGCGCGAAATTACCGCCGAAGAAGCCCAGCACACAGAGCCATGCGATAAACGGCGCTAGGCCATTCGGCAGATAGAACGCCCAGCCGAAACTGCCGGCAATCGCCACCGCCATGCCGAAGAAATAGATCGCCAGCGTCTTCTTACGGCCGATGCGTTCGGCCATTGGCGGCAAGGCGAGACACCCGACGATCGTCGAGATCGACAAGAGCCCCGTCGCCAGCGACGCCGTCCTGAGCGCATCGTTCTTCGCCATGCCGGCTTTCGTCGCCAGTTGAATCACGGCCGACGGCTCGTACACCGCACCCGCCCACAAACCGATGATCGCGATCGTCAGCAGAATGCACGCAACCCACGTGCGGCGCCGATACACCGGTCCAAAGATTTCGCGCAGCGGCTTGACATGCTCGGTGCGCGCTTCCGCCTTCTGCCACTTCTCTGTTTCCTTCACGCGCAGCAGCACGATAATCGCGACCACGACCGGCACCGCACCGGTCAGGAACATCGCGCGCCAGCCGTAATGCACGCCGATTGTGTAGTTGAGCGCGGCCGCCAGAAAGAACCCGGCGTAGTAGCCCGTTTGCAGATAACCCGCACCCATCTTGCGGCGATCTTCCGGCCATGACTCCGCCACATAGGTCCCCGCCAACGCCCACTCGCCGCCAATGCCGACCCCGGCAATGAAGCGATAGATGGCGAGCTCCCACACGTTATGGGAGGTCGCGGCAAGTCCCGTGAAAATCGCGAAGGTGAAAATGGTGCCCGCCAGCACCTTGGTGCGGCCGAAGCGGTCCGCCAACGGCCCCCAGATGAACGACAGCCCCCAGCCGACCAGAAACAGCGCGAACAGGATCGAGCCGGCAAGGCCGACATTCGCCGGCGTGGCGGCGTACCCCGAGCGCGGTAACAACTCGGTCAACGCCGGCGTCAACACGAGCGCGTAGATGAACGAGTCCATTCCGTCGAGCGTCCAGCCGGCCCACGCTCCCCAAAACCCTGCAATCTGCGAACGATTGAGCGGCGTGCGGCGCCGCGCAACTGACGTGCTGTCAGTGAGTGAATTCATCATGCTCCTCCGGCCCTGCGGTTGGCTTACCAGGCTTACGTAAAGGGAACGACAAGATGGCGCGTTTGCGAGTGGATCGATGTGCCTCGTATAACGATGGGAGGTCACCGCAGGCCGCCGGTGGTGAAAAACTTTCCGGGTTTGCCCGCCTGTAAAGCGCACTATTTCATATATAATATTCGATATCATGAGCGACGCAATCGATGGTTTTCCCCTGGACGCCCCGGCGCACAGCCCGCTTCTACCGGCGGCGGCGCCGCGTGAGAGCACGTCCCACGTCATCGCGGAGGCGCTGCGCGCGGCGATTGTCGACGGCACGCTGGCGCCTGGTGCACCGCTACGGCAGGACGCGATCGCGCGGCATTTCTCGGTTAGCGCAATTCCTGTGCGCGAGGCCTTGCGCCAACTCGAAAGCGAAGGCTGGGCGAGAGCTGCCTTGCATAAAGGCGCGACCGTCGCGCCTTTGTCGGCGGATGAAGCGCGCGAAATCTATGAGATCCGCTCCGCGCTGGAGAGCCTCGCCATCGGCCTCGCCATTCCGAATCACACCGCCGCCACGCTGCGCGAATCCGCCAGCCTCTGCCGCGCCGCCGAACGCGAGCCGGACCCGTCGTTGTACGTCGCGCGCAATGTGGCCTTTCATATGAGCCTGTATGCGCCCGCCGCCCGTCCGCAACTCGAGGACATGATCGGCACGCTGCATCGGCGTGGCGAACGGTATTTGCGCCTGAAGTTCGGCTTGCCGTCGTACAAGGGCGAGTCGGACAACGAGCACGCCGCCTTGCTCGACGCAGTACAACGCCGTGATATTCCTGCCGCACAGTCCCTGGTCGTCGCGCATCTGCTCGGCACCGGCGACCTGCTCCATCGTTTCCTGACCGAACGCGCGCAGGCAGAAGCCGCGCTTGCGAATCAACCCAAGCCGCGCGCCAGACGCACGCGCACCACCTCCGGGAGTTGACTCCGCCGATGAACCGCCCCGCCGAAGCCGCCGACGCTTCCACCACCGCACGTTCCTGGACCACGCGCCGCGACGAAAAGAACCGTCGCCTCGCGGCCATTGCACCGTGGCTGGAAGACGGCGTCCTACCGACAAACCGCATCGTCGATGCGCTCGAAACGCTGATTCAACCGGGCGACCGCGTCGCACTCGAAGGCGACAACCAGAAGCAGGCCGACTTCCTGTCCCGTTCGCTCGCCAAGGTGGATCCGCAAAAAATTCACGACGTGCATCTGCTGATTTCGAGCATCAGTCGTCCTGAGCATCTGACGCTGTTTGAACGCGGCATCGCGCACAAGGTCGATTTCTCGTTTGCCGGGCCGCAAAGTTTGCGCGTCGCGCAATTGCTCGAAGACGGCCAGTTGGAAATCGGCTCGATCTACACGTACGTCGAGTTGTATGCGCGGATGTTCGTCGATCTGACGCCGCACGTCGCGCTGTTGTGCGCGGAAAAGGCCGACCGTCACGGCAATCTGTACACCGGTCCGAACACGGAAGACACGCCGACCATCGCCGAAGCCGCCGCGTTCCGGCATGGCATCGTGATCGTGCAGGTCAACGAAATCGTCGACGAACTGCCGCGCGTCGATATTCCGGGTTCCTGGGTCGACGTGGTCGTAGAGGCGGATAGGCCCTTCGCCGTCGAGCCTCTCTTCACGCGCGACCCACGGCATATCGGCGACCTGCAGGTGCTCACGGCGATGATGGTGATTCGCGGCATTTACGAACCGTACGGCGTGAGCTCGCTGAATCACGGTATTGGCTTCGATACCGCGGCGATCGAATTGTTGCTGCCCACTTACGGCGAATCGCTCGGTCTGAAAGGCAAAATCTGCCGCAACTGGACGCTTAATCCGCACCCCACCATGATTCCCGCGATCGAATCGGGTTGGGTCGACAGCATCCATTGTTTCGGCAGTGAAGTCGGCATGGAGGCATACATCGAAGCGCGCCCCGACGTATTCTTCACGGGCAACGACGGTAGCCTGCGCTCGAACCGCGTGCTGTGCCAACTCGCCGGCCAATACGGTGTCGATCTGTTTATCGGCTCGACCCTGCAGATCGACGCGGACGCGAATTCGTCGACGGTCACGCGTGGCCGTCTTGCCGGTTTCGGCGGTGCGCCGAACATGGGCCACGATCCACGCGGCCGGCGTCATTCGAGTGAAGCATGGCTCAAGCTGCTGAAGGACCAAGGTCCGGTCTCGCGCGGCCAGAAGCTGGTCGTGCAGATGGCCGAGACCTATAAGAAAGGCGGCGAACCGACCTTCGTCGATGAACTCGATGCGGTCGCCGTCGGCGCGAAGAGCGGCATGCCGATCGCCCCGGTGATGATCTACGGCGACGACGTGAGCCATGTCGTCACTGAAGAAGGCATTGCGTATTTGCACAAGGCCGAAGGGATCGACGAGCGGCGTGCGGCGTTGGCTGCAGTAGCCGGTGTCACACCGATCGGGCTGCGCGCGAAGCCGGAGAAAACGGCCGAGTTGCGCCGGCGTGGCATCGTCGCGTATCCGGAAGATCTCGGCATTCGGCGTGGCGAAGCGAAGCGTTCGCTGCTGGCGGCACGCAGCATCGACGATCTGGTGACGTGGTCGGGTGGCCTGTACGCGCCGCCGGCGCGTTTCAGGAGCTGGTAACGATGGCGCCCGCTGCTTTGCTTGCGCGCGAGGCCGACGCCATGCCGGAGGCGAAAGCTGAACACACTTCCCGTGCTGCCGCGCTGACTGCGCAAGAGACCGGCACGGTCAGATTCAGGAGCAATTCCGCGCCGACGACTGACGTCGATGTGCATTGGCGCATCGCGCCGGCACGCCAGTACGCTACGGTTTTGCCCGTGACAAGCACGGCAAATAGGCCGGCGGTTAGCGCGCCGACAGCCCTGTCCGATGCGCAACTTGCACGCTATGCCGTCACCGCGCTGATCGAAGAAGCTCAACTCACGCCGAAACCCGCCCTAGTCGACCGGCGCGGCAGCGGCGCGCATCGCGACCTCGATCTCGCCACCATGCTGCGCTCGGCGAATGCACTCGAACCGACTTTCGCGGCGCTCGCACGCGTGGCACGCCGCCGTAGCGAACCATCCGCGCTGTTGCGTGCTGAACTCGCGCAAATCGGCCGTGCCGGCGAACAGGACATGCTGCATGCCACCGGCGGCAGCAACGCACATCGCGGCGCGATCTGGATCGTCGGCTTGCTGGTGGCGGGTGCCTCGATGCCTGGCCGTGGCCCGCGTCTGAACGCTTCGCAGATCTGCACGCTCGCTGCGCAGATTGCCTGCTTCCCGGATCGCTTCGCCGCCCCCTCCGATAGTCACGGCGAGCGCGCGCGGCAGCGTTATCAGGCAGGCGGAGCACGTCGCGAGGCACAAGACGGTTTCCCGCACGCCATCGATATCGGTTTGCCCGCGTTGCTCGCGGCGCGAGCCAGCGGAGTCGACGAAAACGCCGCACGCATCGACGCCCTGCTTTCGATCATGGTCTCGCTCGACGACACCTGCCTGCTGCATCGCGCGGGCCTGCCCGGCTTGCACGCTGCGCAACAAGGCGCGCGCCGTGTGCTGCAAGCGGGTGGAAGCTCGACGCCGGACGGGCACACCGCCTTCGTCGCACTCGATCGCGCATTGCTGTCTCTCAACGCATCCCCTGGCGGCGCAGCCGATCTGCTCGCCGCCACCCTCTTTCTCGATATGCTGGCGCATCACGACGCCAGCGGGAGCTCAGCCTCATGGAACACCTGACCTTCGACTATCCGGCGCAACGCGCCGTCACGACCCGCGCGCATGTCGGCGTGGTCGGTTCGGGCGATCTGGAAGTCCTCCTGTCGCCGGCTGAAAACCGTGCTGGCCTGAGCGCGCATGTGGTCGTGCGCACCAGTGTCGACGGCTACAGCCACATCTGGAAGAGCGTGCTCGACCGCTTCTTCACCCGTTACGACGGTGCCGCGCAAATCGAAATCAACGACTTCGGCGCGACACCCGGCGTCGTGGCGCTGCGGCTCGCGGAAGCCATCGAGGCGGCGGAACAGGGAGACGACGCATGAATACTGTCGCCACCGCACGTCCCGCGCCCATGCTGCGCGACAGCTTCATCGAACTGCCGGCGCGCGAACGCGCCCGCTCGCTGCTCGACGCGGGCACGTTCCGCGAACTGCTCGGACCGTTCGACAAGATCGAGTCGCCGTGGCTGCCGCTGCAAGGTGTCGTCTGCCAGGCGGATGACGGCTGCGTGATCGCGCGCGGCACGATCGACGGCGAGCCGGCCGTCGTCGCCGCGATCGAGTCCGCGTTCCAGGGTGGCAGCATCGGCGAAGTGTCGGGTAGCAAGATCGCCGCCGCGCTCGAAATGGCCTTACGCGACTGCGAACGCGGCAAGATCGTGCGTCCTGTCGTGCTGTTCGAAACCGGCGGCGTGCGGCTGCAGGAAGCCAACCTCGGCCTCGCGGTGATCGCCGAGATTCAGGCAGCGATCGTCGCGTTGCGCCGGCACGTGCCGGTGGTCGGCGTGATTGCGGGGATGGTCGGTTGCTTCGGCGGCATGTCGCTGGCGGCGGCCTTGTGTTCGTATCTGGTCGTGACGAAGCAGGGGCGGCTCGGCATGAATGGCCCTGAAGTGATCGAACAGGAAGCGGGTATTGGAGAACTCGACGCGAGCGATCGGCGCCGCGTGTGGCAGTTGATCGGCGGCGAACAACGGGCCGCAACCGCACTCGCCGATCAACTGGTCGACGACGATGCGCACGCCGTGTGCGCCGCCGTGCGTTCAGCATTTCTGCAAGGCGTGCCGGCTGCGCATCGCAGCGAACAGGTCGACATTTTCCTTAACCGCCTCGCGCAGATCGACCCGGCCAGCGTCACGCCGGAAACGATGCGCGACGTGTACAACCCCCATGTCCCCGGCAAGGAGCAGGCATGAGCGATACCACCCTCAGCCGCGGCGCGCGCTGGTTCCGTGCACTGGCCGGCGAACCTTCAGGTAAAGCACCCATATGGAGCGGCGATGCGTCGCTCGGTGGCGAGACCGCGCGCTTCATTGCGGTCGTCCCTGATGCCGACAACCGCTTTCCGCGAGCGACCGACAACGTCGTCGGTCTCGAACAAGGCTGGCAGCTCGCGCGCGCTGTACGCGAGGCTATCGCGCAGGACGCTGCGAGCGGTACGCGCCGCCCAATCGTCGCGATCGTCGATGTCAAAAGTCAGGCGTATGGCTACCGCGAAGAAATGCTCGGCATTCACCTCGCCTGCGCCGCTGCGGTCGATGCGTATGCATCGGCGCGCGATGCCGGGCATCCGGTGATCGCGTTGATCGTCGGACCAGCCATGTCGGGTGCGTTTCTCGCGCACGGCTATCAGGCCAACCGCATCGTGGCACTCGACGCTCCCGGCACGATGGTCCACGCAATGGGCAAGGAAGCGGCCGCCCGCGTCACACGGCGCACCGTCGAAGCACTCGACGCGCTCGGAGAAACCATTGTGCCGATGTCGTACTCGATGGCGTCGTTTGCCAAACTGGGCCTGCTCGATCAACTGATCGAAGGTGTCAACGCCGATGCACCGGATGCCGCGCAAATCGAGCGCGTGCGACAGGTGTTGACCGAACAGATTCACAGCGCGCGCGATGGAAGATCCGATCTGTCGCATCGTCTGGAATCGGCTGCGGCTCAGAAGAATCGTGCAGCGTCGATCGAAGTGCGGCGGCGCCTCGCGGAACAATGGGATGCCGTGTAATGCAGGTCTGCGCAGCGCCGCCATTCGCAGCCGATCACGCGTTATCGTGCGATGCGCGGTGGCAACCGCATGATCTGCTGCGCTTGCGCCGTTTGCCGCAGTTTGACGGCGAACCGGCGTGGGTTCGTGAGTCGTTCGAATGTACGCCTTGGGCGGTCGTGAGACGCGCGCTGGCCGCTGATAGCTTCGTCGCGATCGGCTTGCGTGGTGTGGAGCGGTCGCGGCGTTATGGCACGTGGGTGCATGTTGACGATATTGAAACCGCTGTGCCGCCGGAAACGTTAGCGCGACGCGACCCTCTTGCGGAGCGCAATGCCTTGCCTGCTTTCGCAGCCCTTGCCTCATTACAATGCGACACGGCCGGCGCATTGGCCGGATTCGTCTGGGGACCAACCGGCAGCACAGGCTTCGAACTGGCAACTCAGGCACCCACAGTCACTTTGACGAGCGATCTCGATCTACTGATCCGCGCGCCGGAGAGACTCTCGCGCAACACCGCCATGCAGTTGTTCAACCATCTGCAAGCAATCGCACGACACGTCGGCATTCGCGTGGATGCACAACTGGAAACGCCAGCAGGCGGTGTAGCGCTAGCCGAGTGGGCAGCGGACAAAGCACGCGTGATGGCGCGCCACGCTCGCGGCCCGCAGTTGATTGCCGATCCGTGGGCGCCAGCTCACGGCGATATCTGATGTTTGCCCTTCTGTTTCCCGGCCAGGGCGCGCAGTCGGACGGATTTCTGCACCGCCTGCCGCAGCACCACGCCGTGACCGACACACTCGAAGAAGCGTCTCAGGTGCTCGACATCGATGTACTTTCACTCGACACGCCGAACGCACTGCGCTCGACCGTAGCCGTTCAGATCGGTTTGACAGTCGCCGGCGTGGCTATCACGCGCGCACTGGCAGATGAATATCTCACGCCTGAGATTAGCGCCGGTTTGTCGGTGGGCGCGTATGCAGCAGCGGTCAGTTGCGGCGCGATTCGCTTTGGCGACGCGTTAAAGATGGTTCGCAAACGTGCCGAATTGATGGAGACGGCGTACCCGTCCGGCTACAGTCTCGCGGCTGTATCGGGTTTGACTGAACACCAACTGGAAACACTCGCCACCCAGCACGAAGATGCGGGTAATCAACGTGTCTATATTGGCAACGTGAATGCGCCACGTCAGATCGTCATGGCGGGGGAGAATGGCACGCTGGACAGGTTCATCGAACGTGCTCTGGCGGCAGGCGCACGCAAAGCCATCCGTCTTGCGGTAAGCGTGCCGTCACACTGCGAACTGCTCGCGCATGCCGCGGACGAGCTGGTGGCGTACGCACAGGACGTACCCTTTTACACGCCGCAAAGCACCTACATCGGTAATCGCGGCGGCCGCCCCTTGTACACAGCAGATGCCATTCGCGACGATCTCTCGACCAATATGCGCTACACCGTACGCTGGTTCGACGCGCTCACAGTCATGCAGGAAATGGGCGCCCGCGTACTAATCGAAGCCCCGCCGGGCCAGGTGTTGACAGACATTGCGCGCGAGAACTTTCCGGATACCACTGCGCTCGCTGCGAGTACCTTTACTTTCGAAAGACTGGTGGCGACCACCCAACGGCGCCTCGAGGCAAATTGAGCATGGGCACGCCGCCACTCGGCTGACGGACGATTCATTGCTCACTCGACAAAAATTTCCTGCAGCGTGGACAACGCATTCGATAGCGCCGTATCTGACACCGCGCCGGCCCGCTTCACGAGTCGCGTCTTGTCCACCGTGCGAATCTGATCGAGCAAGATCAAACCCTTCTTGCGCAAGAACGTAAGCGGAACACGAAAAGGTGCCGCGCGACCGGCGGTGGTCATGGGCGCGACAATCACGGTCCGCAGGTGATCGTGCAACTCTGCTGGCGAAACCACGACACAAGGACGCGTTTTCTGAATCTCGCTGCCGACGGCCGGATCCAACGCAACGAGCCAGACGTCGCCGCGCGCTACCACTCGAGCCCCGCGTCATCGGCGTTGGGAAATTCGCCCATCACCAGCGTGTCGTCTTTCGATGCTGCCAACGACCGGCTTGCGTCGGCCCATCCCGCACGCGCTTTCTTTTGCGGACGCCGTATCACCAGCGCGTTTCCTTCCACTTGCATATCCACTTCGTCCTCCAGCCCAAGTTGGGTCAAGATCGGTTTCGGAATCAGTACACCATGGGAATTACCCATTCTGCGGATGGTCGTTTTCATGGCTGAACCTGAAGTGGAATCCTAAACGGTCGAAGCATTAAAGTAAACACAATGTTATTACAGTGTAGCACGGCAAATGGCATAAGACGAATGACGTGTTTTGCGTGCTTTTGATCGCCGGCCTCACCGCCGCTCAATCAACTGCCGCCCCATTGCCTTCGCATACTGATCACACGCACTACGCGCGACACGTGATGCCATCAGCACGCCGACGTCGGCGTCGTCGCGGTAATACATGGCAACGTCGATCGGCGGTGGCAGCGGACGCACCTGCAATTGCCCCAGTTCGCCGCTGCTCAGGAAAGGCTCGACGAACAAGGCTGGCACGGCCGCAATTCCGTAGCCGTCGCGCAACAGTTTCACAATCACCGCCACCGACGGCATGCAGGTCACCTGGGTATCCGCAAGCGGCACACCGGCGCGCTTCGCGAGCGTCTCCACGATCGCTTCCACGGCGACTTGCGGCGCGGTGCCACGGCCGAACGTCAGCACGGGTTTCTGCAATACCGTCTGCACATGTCTCGTGCGGCTCGCCGGAATCAGATCGTGGCGAGCGATCCAGCGCACCGGATAGCTCGCCAGCAAGGTCGAAACGATCGACGCTTCCTGCTCGCCGGTTTCCTCCACCTGAATGACGAGATCCAGTTCGCCAGCGCGCAACCGGGGCCCAAGCATGGCACTCGAGTCGACGGTCAGGTCCACGACGATGCGGTTGTACTCGACGTTCAGCATCCGGATGTAGTCCGGCAGCCAGCTATGCACCACCGTTTCGATGACGCCGAGCCGCAGCCGCTTCGTCACCTGGGTTTCGTCCTGCGCGGCCAGTTGCAGCGAGCGCGTGGCCTGCACCACCGATCGCGCATGCGCGAGCAGCCGTTCGCCATTCGCCGTGAGTTGAAACTCCGCTGCGTCGCGCTCGATCAACTCTACGCCCAACTCGGCTTCAAGCGTTTTGATGCGCAGCGAAATCGCGGCGGGCGTCGCGTGCATGGCAGCGGCGGTCGCGCGAAAACTGCCCAGACGGGCGAGCGTCAGAAACGTCTCGACAAAGCGGGTATTCATTGCATCAGCTCTCCCAGCAACGACTCGAAGCATTCGATCATCGCCGCAAAACCACTCCGGCGCTGTTAAGTTTAATTTAACGAAACACAAGAATAACTCGCTGGATGGATATTTTTGGCGTTACTAATCTGGTTTCCATCAGTCCCCCGGACCTAGCTGGAGTCGAGCCGTTCATGCCCTACACGCCATCCGAGTTTCGTCAGCAGATTCGCAGCCGCCGCCTGTCCGGCCCGACTGCGGGCTACTGCGGCGACTATGCGCAAGCCAATCTCGCCATCCTGCCCAGGCAATATGCTGACGACTTCCTGCGCTTCTGCACGCTCAATCCGAAGGCTTGCCCCTTGCTCGGTATCGGCGAACCGGGTCAATGGCGCGTCCCGTCGCTCGGCATCGATCTCGACATCCGCAACGACGTCCCCGCGTTTTACGTGTACCGCCACGGCGAACGTGCCGAGGAAGTGCGTAGCTTGGACGAGCTGTGGCGCGACGACCTGGTGGTTTTCGCGATCGGCTGTTCGTTTTCGTTCGAGGAAATGTTGCGGCGCGAAGGCATTCCGCTACGCCATATCGAACAACAGGTCAACGTGCCGATGTATCGAACGCGTGAGCGCAACGTGGCCGCAGGCGTGTTCGGCGGCAACCGCGTGGTCTCGATGCGGCCGATGAAAGCCGCCGACGCGATCCGCGCCATCCAGATCACCAGCCGTTTTCCCGCGGTACATGGCGCACCGGTTCACATCGGCGATCCCTCGCTGATCGGCATTCGTGACCTCACGCGGCCCGATTTCGGCGACGCAGTAGAAGTACGTAGCGACGAGTTGCCCGTGTTCTGGGCCTGTGGCGTCACGCCGCAAGCCGCGATAGAAAGCGCGCGGTTGCCGTTTGCCATCGCGCACAAGCCGGGACACATGCTCGTCACCGATATTCCCAACACCACGCTGGCGGTTCTCTAGCCGTGGCGTTATTTGAGTTGTCCCAACCATGAGCCGCGCGGCAAGACGCGGCCACTGACTACCACCGGAGCCCATGCATGAAAACCGAAGCGCAATTGACCGCAGACGCCGAGTGCTACGACGCACCCGGTACAGGGAAAGGACCGTTCGCGTGGTATCGGCAGATTTCCGCGAGCGAGAAGCGTGCGTTCTGGAGCTGCAAGATCGGCTACGTGCTCGACGCAATGGACACGCAATTCCTGAGCTTCGTGATCCCGACGCTGATTGCGACGTGGGGCATCACGCGCGGCGACGCCGGTCTCATCGGGACGGTCACGCTGCTGAGTTCGGCGCTCGGCGGCTGGGCGGCCGGCGTCATGTCGGATCGCATCGGCCGGGTGAAAACCTTGCAGATCACGATTCTCTGATTCGCGGTGTTCACGCTGGCTTGCGCGTTGGCGCAGAACTTCTCCCAGTTGCTGTGGGCGCGCGGGCTGATGGGGCTCGGCTTCGGCGGCGAGTGGACGGCGGGCGCGGTGCTGATCGGCGAGGTGATCCGTCCGCGTGACCGCGGCAAGGCCGTCGGTCTGGTGCAGGCAGGCTGGGCGATCGGCTGGGGCGTATCGACGCTGTTGTTCATGGCTGTGTTTTCATGGGTACCGGCCGATTACGCCTGGCGCGTGCTGTTCGCGATCGGTATTGCGCCGGCGCCGTTCGTAATCTGGATCCGCCGCTTCGTCGAAGAGCCAGCGGTGCATCTGCAGCAGAAAGAAGCGCAAGCCGCGGCACACATGCGCCCTTCACTGCTCGACATCTTCCGCGGCGATATCGTCTGGACGACGCTGCGCGCGTCCATTCTCGCGACTGGCGTGCAAGGCGGCTACTACGCGGTGACCACGTGGCTGCCAACGTATCTGAAGACCGAGCGGCATCTGAGCGTGATCGGCACCGGCAGCTATCTGGGGGTGGTGATCGTCGGTTCGTACTGCGGCTATCTGACGGGCGCTTACGTCAGCGACAAAATCGGCCGCAAGCGCGCGTTCATCGCGTTCGCGCTGGCCTCGTGTGCGATCGCGCTGATCTACACGCAATTGCCGCTCGATAACCTCACGATGCTCGTGCTCGGTTTCCCACTCGGTTTCTGCGCGTCCGGCATTTTCTCGGGAATGGGCGCGTTCCTCACCGAGCTGTTTCCGACGCGCATTCGCGGCTCCGGCCAGGGGTTCTGCTACAACTTCGGGCGGGCTATCGGTGCGACGTTTCCGTTCCTGATCGGCTACGTCTCGCAGACCATGACACTCGGTCACGCGATCGGTGTATTCGCCGCCACGGCATACGGTGTCGTGATCCTCGCCGCGTTGACGTTGCCGGAAACCAAAGGACGTGAACTCAACCCGTAAGCCGCGTTACCACGCATTGGCGCTACAACGCCTGCTCTGGCGCGCGTCCGATCACATGTGAATCGGACGCCGCGGCTGCGTCGCCCCGACCGCGCTCTCGGCCTGGCGTCACGACAGCACCCGTGCCGCCCGGGCGCCCCACCGATCTTGCATGCCGTTCGATCAGTCGTTGCAGCAGGCAGAACGCGCATAGCAACGCGCCGATCACGATACGGGTCCACCACGAACTGAGCGTGCCGTCGAAGGTGATCAGCGTCTGGATCGTGCCCAGAATGCCGACGCCGAACAGCGAGCCGATCACATAGCCGACGCCACCCGTCAGCAAGGTTCCGCCGATCACCGTCGCCGCGATCGCGTCGAGTTCCATCCCCTGCCCTTGCAGGCCATAGCCCGACAGCACATAGAACGTGAACACCGCGCCGCCGAGGGCCGAACAGAACCCGCTCAGTGCATACACGCCGATCCGCGTACGCGCGACCGGCAAGCCCATCAGCAACGCTGAACGCGGATTGCCGCCAATCGCATACACGTTGCGGCCAAAACGCGTGAAATGTGCCACATAGATCGCCACCGCAAGCGTGAGCAGGGCGATCAACACATTGGCGGTAACCGAACCGACGCCGATGCTGAGGCGAAACGCGGAAATCTTCTGGAACGTCGGATCGTTGATGGTGATCGACTGCGTCGTGATCAGAAAGCACAAACCACGTGCGAAGAACATGCCGGCCAGCGTAACGATGAATGCCTGCAAGCGGAAAAAGTGAATCAGCGCACCCTGTACCGCGCCGAACGCTGCGCCCATCAACAACACGATCGGCACGATCAGCCAGACCGGCAG
This sequence comes from Paraburkholderia domus, assembly GCF_905220705.1. Taxonomy (GTDB): domain Bacteria; phylum Pseudomonadota; class Gammaproteobacteria; order Burkholderiales; family Burkholderiaceae; genus Paraburkholderia; species Paraburkholderia domus. The sequence continues at coordinate 15,636 of NZ_CAJNAT010000036.1, read as the reverse complement.
ATGCATGTGTTCGGACAGCACCGCTTCGACGATGGTGGTCAGCGCGACCACCGAGCCCACCGACAGATCGATCCCGCCGGATACGATCACAAACGTCATGCCAATTGCGACGATCAGCAGGAAGGCGTTATCCACCAGCAAATCGAGCAGCACTTGCCACGAGAAAAAGCCGGTGTACATCACCGAACCGAAACCGAACAGCGCGCAAAACAGCAGAATGGTGACGGTGATCGGCAGTGTGCGCGGGTCGACGATATGGGCCCAGGCGTCGAGGAGTCGTCTCATCGCGCCACCCCGCGCTGCGTGAAAAGCGACATGGCGAGCGCGCGCGCCGAGGGCGACTGGATCACACTCACCGCAAGCACCACGGCCGCCTTCACGACGAGCGTCGCTTCCGGCGGCACGCCGATCGAATAGGTCGTATAGGTGAGCGTCTGGATGATCAGCGCGCCCAGCACGGTGCCGGTGAGACTGAAGCGGCCGCCGAGCAGCGACGTGCCGCCGAGCGTCACCGCCAGAATCGCGTCGAGTTCGAGCAGCAGACCCGCGTTGTTGCCATCGGCGCTGCGCACGTTCGAACTGATCAGGATGCCCGCCATCGCGGCGGTCAATCCCGAGAAGCTATACACCGCGAATACCAGCGCTTTCGAGCGCAGGCCGACAAGGCGCGTCGCCACCGGATTGACGCCGATCGCGCGAATGAAGAGTCCGAGCGCGGTGCCTTCCACGAGTACCGCGGTAGCCAGCACGGCAACACTCGCGATCCACACCGAGCAGGGCACGCCTAGCCAATAGCCGCCACCCACGAACAGATAGCCGGGTGCGCCGATCGGTATGATCTGCCCCGCCGTCAGCAATTGCGCAATGCCACGGCCGGCGACCATCAGGATCAAGGTTGCGATGATCGGCTGCATGCCGACGAACGACACCAGCAGCCCGTTCCACATGCCGCTCAACACACCGACGATCAACGCCGCAACCAGGGCTTGCGCGATCAATCCGGCGCTCGGTGCGGGTTGCGTTGTGAGTATCGTGGCCGCGGCGGCGCCGGCAATCGCCACTACCGCGCCCACCGAAATATCGATGCCGCGCGTCGCGATCACAAGCGTCATGCCGGTAGCCACCAGCACCAACGGCGCCGCGCGATTCAATACGTCGATCGGCGCGCCGAACAAGTGGCCATCCAGCATCCGCAGCGACAGAAAATGCGGATTCACCAACAGGTTCAGGCCGCATAACAGCGCCAGCGTGACGCACGGCCAGATCAGCGGGCGCTCGGTCCCGTCGCGCACGAACCAGTTCGATAGCTTCATTCGCCGCTCCCCGCGATGAGTCGATAGATGTTGTCCTCGTTCGAAGCCTTGCCGGCCACTTCCGCAATCTTGCGGCGGTCGCGCAGCACCGCCACGCGATGACTCACGCGCAGCACCTCGCCGATCTCCGATGAAATGAACAGGATGCTTAGACCGTTCGCACACAGCGCCAGCAAACGGTCCATGATGTCGAACTTCGCGGCGACGTCGATCCCGCGGGTGGGCTCGTCGAGAATCAGCAGCTTGGGGTCGGTGGCGAGCCAGCGCGCGAGCAGCGCTTTCTGCTGGTTGCCGCCAGAGAGCAGTCCGATCGGCTGTTCGGCGTCCGTCGCTTTGATGCCGAGACGCTCGATCCACAGGTCCGCGATTTCATGCGCGCGCTGCCGTTTGATCTTGCGCCACCAGCCGCGTCGCGCCTGCAACGCCAGCAGAATGTTCTCGCGAATCGACAGTTCGGCGACGATGCCCTCTTTCTTACGATCCTCCGCGCAGTAACCGATGCCATGACGCACGGCGTCCCGTGGCGAACGCAGCCGCACGGGCCGGCCGTCGATCAGGATGGTGCCGCTGTCGGCGCGGTCCGCGCCGAACAACAGCCGCGCGGTCTCCGTGCGGCCTGACCCCAGCAGTCCGGCAAGGCCGAGGATCTGACCCGGCTGCACATCGAGGTCGATCGGCTGCAGCGTGCCGCGCCGTCCGACGCCGCGCAATTCGACAAAGGGCTGAACGGCTTCCTTGCCCTGCGGCCCTTCATGGGCAGCGTGTCCGTCATGTGCCGCTTCGCGCAAGCGCGCGCTCATGCGCTCGTGACCAACCATCTTCGCGACCAGTTGATCGGCCGGCAGATCGCGTGCGAGGTATTCGCCTTCACGCTCGCCGTTGCGCATCACCGTGATGCGATCGGAGATGGCATAGGTCTGCTCGATAAAATGCGTAACGAACAAAATGGCGATGCCAGATTGCTTAAGATGACGAAGTATTTTGAAAAGCTGGGCGACTTCACTATCGTCGAGACTGGAGGTTGGTTCGTCGAGAATCAGAACGCGCGCGTCAACCGAAAGCGCTCTGGCGATTGCCACCATCTGCTGCACGGCGATCGGGTAGGCGTCGAGCGATCGGGTGACGTCGAGCGTCACGTCGAGACGAAGAAGCGCGGCCTGCGCACGGCGCTTGATGTCGGGCCAATCGATCGCGCCAAAGCGCTTTGGCTGCCGGCCCGCAAAGATGTTCTCCGCCACCGAGAGATTCGGGCACAGGTTCACTTCCTGATACAGCGTGCGCACGCCGGCCGCCTCGGCCTCCTGCGGCGAAGCAAACGCCACGGTCTCGCCACCCAGACGGATCGTGCCGGCGTCAGGTGCAAGTACGCCGGTCAGCACGTTGATCAGGGTCGATTTGCCGGCGCCGTTCTGCCCCATCAGCGTGTGTATCTCGCCGGGGAACAGGCGGAAGTCCACCTGCTGCAGCGCTTTCACGCCCGGGAACGTCTTGCTCACGCCAGCGGTAGCCAGGATGGGCTCAAGTGCATTCGAGGCGGCGCCGGTGCGAGCGTCTCCTGTGATGGCGCCGGTCGTGCCGGCGGGCGGCGGATTCGGTTCTGAAGCGGGATGCGTCATAGACCTCGCTCGATCGGCGGTGCGTTGGTCGGGTGGGCACAGGTACGCCAGGTTGGGCGCAACCTGATTCTGCGGAAAAGAGACCGCCCGTTGCCGAAGCAGCCAGGCGGTCAGGCACCACTGGAGAAACCCGTGCGATCTGTCCGTACTTCGTTTGCGTTTTGCGTATGTCGCATGGATAGCTAATCAGTTTTCCACCACACGCGGCCTCAGTACTTGCGTGTCGGCAGAGTCTGCGCCGCGACGCTCATTGGGAAGACGGTCTCCTGGGTCAGAATACGCTTAGGAAGCGGCTTGCCAGCCACCACGTCCTTGACCGCCGACATCAGTTGCGGCCCCAGCAGTGGGCTGCACTCCACATCGACATTCATCTTGCCCGCGGCCATCGCCTGGAAGCCGCCCTTGGTCGCATCGAACGAGACGACGGTGATGTCCTTGCCGGGATGCATGCCGGCCTCTTCCATCGCCTGGATGGCGCCGAGCGCCATATCGTCGTTATGCGCATAAACTACATTTATTTTATTTCCATAAGTTTTTATAAATGCTTCCATCACCTGCTTGCCACCGGCAAGCGTGAAGTCGCCGCTTTGCGACGCGATGATCTTGAATTTGGGATCGCTCTTGATCACTTCGATCAGGCCGGCATGCCGGTCGTTGGCAGGCGCCGAGCCGACCGTTCCCTGAAGTTCAGCGATGTTGATGGGACCTGGATCATTTTTATAGTGATCGGCCAGCCAATGACCACCGCGCCGGCCCTCTTCCATGAAATCCGAGCCGATCATCGTCACATACAGCGAAGTGTCCTTCACATCGATGTTGCGGTCGGTCAGGATCACCGGAATTTTTGCGGCTTTAGCTTCGAGCAGCACCGGCTCCCAGCCTGATTCGACAACCGGAGAGAATGCGATCACGTCGACTTTCTGCGCAATGTAGGAGCGGATCGCCTTGATCTGGTTTTCCTGCTTTTGCTGGGCATCGGAGAATTTGAGCTTGATCTTCGCGTCCGCTGCCGCGGACTTCACCGATTCAGTATTGGCGGTTCGCCATGCGCTTTCGGCGCCGACCTGCGCAAAACCAAGGGTGATCTGTTTGTCCTGCGCGTAAGCGCCCGGCGCTGCCAGCGTCAGCGCACCGATGCTCGAGCAAAGCGCGAGCGCGCCCAACGCACGGCATGCGGCGCGTCGTGTATTCGCCATGACTGTCTCCTGATCGTTGTTGTGTAGGCGATCCATCGAACCCGCCCAGCGTTTGCGGCCCTCACGGTGCGTGGATCGTGATGTAGCGTAGTGTCTGGGGCGTTAACCGTCCAATCATATGATTCGCGTCGGCGATACCAATTTTGATATCGCGAGCGGTATCGGCTGCGGTGTGGACGCGGAGCGATGCTGCTGGCTCGCTCGGGCATGGGCGCTGCTGGAGTAAGGCGATGGAGATGCTTTTTATGCGCTTAAGTGCTCGACATCACGCTTGGGCAGGCGGAGGGTGGGCGTCGGGCTTTCGGTTTTCAGGCAGACGCCAAGGACCAAACGGCTAATGGCTAAGGGCCAGCCCACAAGCTAGCGGTATGCCGCGCGCGGCGTCACCCAGCGGAACGTCAGATTGATTCGCTCGCCGGCCACACGCGGTTCTTTCGGCACGCGATGCCGCCAGTCGGCCTGCGTGCCGCCCTTCATCACCAGCAAGCTGCCGCCCTTGAGCAAAAAAGACTGCATGACGCCGGTCCTGTTGTGTCGCAAGTCGAAAGTGCGCGCGACGCCCAGGCTGATCGACGCAATCACCGGCTCGGCGCCGAGCTCCGGCTCGCGGTCCGCGTGCCACCCCATGCTGTCGGTGCCGCTGCGGTAGCGGTTGAGCAGCACGCTGTTAAAGCGCACGTGGCAGCTTGCCTCTGCGGCGGCCCGCAGTTCGGCGACGGCCGGGGTCCACGGTCGCGGCACGTTGCGAATTCCAGAGTAGACGTAGACCGCATCCGGCTCGCCCTGCCAGGCCGTCAGCCGCGGCAGCGGCACACGCCCAGCAGGCGTGCCGATCATGTCCTGACGCCATTCCACTTCGCCGATGAGTTGCGTTAGAGCGTCCGCCGCGGCCTCGGGCGCGAGCCACTCGGGATACCAGTCCACGTCTGGCGCGGGAAGGTGGTCGAAAAGGTCCGCCATGAGATTTGCCTGAATGCGATACGCGCGCGAGTGAGAACCCTGGCTATTATGGCGGCAACGACGATGCCGCCCATGCCAAGGGCTTGCTCTGTCATCCGCCGCATTCATCCTGCTTTCTCACTCTGCTACTTCAACGGACTACCACCATGACTCTTTCCGATCAGGCTCTCGATCAGCTCTTTCGCGAAGCGCGCACACATAACGGCTGGCAGCCCAAACCGGTCGACAACGCCGTGCTCAAGCAACTCACCGAGCTCGTGCTGCTCGGTCCGACCTCGGCCAATTCGAGCCCCGGCCGCTTCGTCTACGTGAAAACGCCCGAAGGCAAAGAGAAGCTGCGTCCGGCCTTGTCGCCGGGCAATCTCGAGAAGACGATGGCGGCGCCGGTCACGGTGATCGTCGGCATGGACATGGCGTTTTACGAGCATCTGCCGAAACTGTTTCCGCATGCCGACGCGCGCAGCTGGTTCGCCGGAAACGATAAAGCGATCGCGGATACGGCCTTCCGCAATTCGACGCTGCAAGGCGGCTATCTGATTCTCGCCGCCCGCGCGCTCGGTCTGGACACCGGTGCGATGTCGGGGTTCGACGCCGCCAAGGTTGACGAGGCCTTCTTCGCCGGCACGACCGTGAGATCGAATTTCCTGATCAATTTAGGCTACGGCGATCCGTCGAAGCAGTTCCCGCGCAGCCCGCGCTTCTCCTTCGACGAAGCCGCCCGGATCGTCTGACAGGCCTTAGGTCACCGGTGCGTTTATCCAAAGAGCGCTACGTAGAACACCACCGCGCCGATCACCGCACCGACAAAGCAGAAGCCTTCGTCAGCGTCGTCGCCATTGGAACGCAACCATGCACCGACGGCGCCGAACAGTCCCGCGATGCCGAGCGCAACGCATACCATCACGACGTCGAATAATGCGTTTTTGCCCAGTTCGGAGAAGTCGATGTCGCGCACGCCGAAGTACAAGGCGAGCGCCATCAACGATATGCCCACCAGCGGCAGCATGACATGGCTGCCCTCCCGTCCGACGTGATGCGAGTGAAGTACGTGACGGACGCGATTGTCTGATCCAAGCAGTTTCATGATGCGTCTCCTGCCTCTCCCGCTACCGACAACAAAACGAACCACCGCTCGGCCGTCATGGCCCTGAAACGAGCCGGTTCTATTTGAGAATAGTCCACCCGAAACACAATTCAAAGTCCATTTAATTAGCGTGCCGCGACAGTTCAGACGCGCGGCATGCGGCAGGGAATTGCTGCACCGCGATATCCGCCCGTCGTGTCAAACAAGGACGTGCTCGCCGGCCCCTCGGGAGCAAATCTGGCGCCGCCGGCAAGGGGTTGCACATCTCGGTAGAATGATCCGGCTCGTCCGCTATTTCAGGGTTGCGGTTGACGAGCCGCCGCCGTTGCTCCGCTCGTGTCGGCCCCTTCCCGCCTCTATCCTCTCTATGCGCCGCTCATCGTTTCTTGTTCGCTTCATCCTGATTGGCATCCTGCTGCATATCTATGTCGGCTTGCGTCTGATTCCCGACATGCCAGTCAGTGCCGCCGGCCGATGGCTGTGCGCGTTGTGGCTGGTGCTGTCGATCTTTCTGATACCGCTCGGCATGCTGGCGCGCACCATCAAACAGCAGCCGCTCAGCGACCGCCTCGCGTGGATCGGCCTGCTGGCGATGGGCTTCTTCTCGTCGCTGCTGGTTCTGACGTTCGTGCGCGACCTGGCGCTCGCTTCGCTGCTCACCGTCGATGCAATCTGGCCGAACACGATTGCAATCGCCCACTGGCGCACCAACTCGGCTGCGGCGGTACCGTTGCTTGCGTTGCTCTCGACACTCGTTGGCCTGTTCAACGCACGGCGTCGCGCCAAGGTGGTGACGATCGAGGTGCCGATCGACGATTTACCGGCAGCGCTCGACGGCTTTACGATCGTCCAGATCAGCGACATCCACGTCGGCCCGACCATCAAAGGCCGCTATGTGGATGCAATCGTCGACGCGGTGAATCGTCTAAAACCGGATCTGATTGCTGTCACCGGCGACGTGGTGGACGGCAGTGTGCCGCAGCTGACCAGGCACACGCAGCCGCTGTCACGGCTCAGCGCGCGTCACGGCGCGTTCCTCGTGACCGGCAATCACGAGTACTACGCCGGTGCAAACGCCTGGATCGACGAATTCCGGCGCCTCGGGTTGAACGTTCTGCTGAACGAGCACGTGATCGTGGAACACGACGGCGCGCGCGCCGTGATCGCCGGGGTGACCGATTACTCGGCGGGCCATCATGATCCGCTGCATCGCAGCGACCCGGTTGCAGCCCTCGCCGGCGCGCCAGGCGACGTGCTGATCAAAGTACTGCTCGCGCACCAGCCACGCTCGGCCGAAGCAGCTGCAGCAGCAGGTTTCACACTGCAGCTATCCGGCCATACGCACGGCGGCCAGTTCTTCCCGTGGAATTTCTTTGTGCGTTTCCAGCAGCCGTTCACGGCTGGTCTGGCACGGCTGAACGGCCTGTGGGTCTACACGAGTCGCGGCACCGGCTATTGGGGACCGCCGAAGCGCCTGGGGGCCCCCTCGGAGATCACGCGATTGCGCCTCGTGCCCGGCGAGCCCGACTGAAGCGTCGAGCCGGGCGTCAGATATCGCCGCACCGAAGTCATATTGGATTGCGCGATAAAAAAGCGCGGATGTCCGCAAAGGATATCCGCGCTTCGGCGCTTACGCGCCGCTTCAGCTAGTTTGAGTTATTGCGCGGGCGCCACGGCCACGCTGACCTGCGGTGCATACGCCACCGACACTTGCATACCCGGCGTCACGCCGGCGACCTTTGCCGGCTCGCGGCCCTGGATGTGGAACACTGAGCCATCATGGCCTTTCAAGGCCATGATGCCGGACGTGTGGTCGATGGCCTGAACTTCGGCGGTCACGTTCTGCGCAGTGTTCTGCTGTGCCGGTTGAGCAGCCGTGCCGTGGCCGTCAGCACCACGCGTAACGCTGACCATGGCGTTGCGCATCATACGGATGTGAACCTTGCCGCCCTGCTTGATCTGCGCCAGATTGCTCGTATCGGTGATGTTGAACGAAGCTTCGCCGCCCTGTGCGTCGAGCACGGTCACCGAATGTTTAATCTGGTCGACCGACTTCACGACACCATCGGCCTGCAGTGTGCTGCTGCCTTCAAACGGCGCGGGCAGACCGGCGGCAAACGACACGAGCGGTGCAGCGGCAATCAATGCACCGGCAATGATGCCAAGAGCCTTATCTTTCATACATTCCTCAATTGGGTAGACAACGGAAAAGAGACGATGTTGTGCGGATCGGATGCGCCTGACATTGCGCAAGGACAACCGAAAAATTTCTTTGCGAAACCGTAAGAAGTGAAACGCGGATTGAGCGCAAAAACCGCACGACGAGCTTCGAAGTGTGCAAACAGTGTGTTTTCCGGGACGGACACCGTCAATATTCGGAGTCCGTATTTATGCAAGGAAAATTCTGAGCTTGCCGCGGAAAATTCCACAAGCATCCGAAAAGGCATTCCGCCGTCCGGCTTGACTTAATTTTTCAGAGCTGCCTAAAATTCGCCAGTTCACTTAACCGGAATTACGATCTTGGACAGTAGCAGTAGTACCAGTCGAGCTTCGATTCGCCCGATCGCCTGATCGGCAAGATTTCCGCGCCAGCCTTTACCTGTCGCCGTCTTGCCTTCGGGCCCGACGGTGCACGTCGTTTATACCCTCGCACTGCCAATGAAGCGTCGCATGGCACCATGCCAGGCCGATGCTCCGTAACTTTCAGCGCGCGAGCCTTGCGCTCGCTTGCCTCGTCACGCCTGACCGCGGCCGCATCTCACGTGCGGATACGTTCGGCTGTCACGCGTGAGGTTCACACTGTGCGAACACGCGCCCCAACCTTTCTTCCTGATGACAATTGAATTCGTCTTGCGGCTCTTTGCCGCCTTCAGCTGCGGCGTCGCGATCGGCCTCGAACGGCAGATGCGCCAGCGCAACGCCGGCCTGCGCACCATCACGCTGGTCGCCAGCGGCGCGTGCCTGTTCGTCACGCTTGGCGTGCTGACTGGCAACGGCACCGCCGGCATCACGCAGATTGCCGCGTATGTCGTATCCGGCGTCGGCTTTCTCGGCGGCGGCGTGATCATGCGCGACAAGGGCTCCATTCAGGGGATCAACACCGCCGCGACCTTGTGGTGCTCGGCGGCGGTCGGCGTATTGTGCGGTGCGGGGCACTACGGCCCAGCCCTCGCCGGCACCGCGGTCGTACTGCTGACCAATACGGTGCTGCGTGAAGTGAGCCGTATGATCAACTCGACGCCTGTTTCGAATGCGGACCTGGTGCGTGAGTACGTGCTGACGATCGTATGCCGGGAGGCTGACGAGATTCACATTCGTACCGCGGTGTCCAACTCGATGTATTCGACGCCGCTGTCGTTCCAGAGCCTGACAAGCGAAGACGTCGATGACGATACGGGACGCATTCGCGTGACGGCAACATTAAAGCTGCATCCGAAAGATCAGCCGAAACTCGAACAGATGGCAAGCCGCATCAGCATGGAAAAGAGCGTATCGAGCGTCAGCTGGACGGCCAAAGAAGCGGAGCCGACGCCAGAGTGAGCCACCACGCGTAAGCTCCCCATATTCGCGCGCATCGTCTACACTTAGTCTGCAATAGATTTAGACAATGTTAATTCCGCGTCCTGAATATGGACTGTCCCATAACCTTCGACTAAGCTCTGTCACCGTGAATTTTTCACACTCAACCATGGAGTCTCGATTATGGAACACGGCATCATTGCATGGCTCATCATCGGCGCAATCGCCGGCTGGCTGGCTGGCGTGCTCGTCAAGGGCGGCGGCTTCGGCCTGATCGTCGATATCATCGTCGGGATTGTCGGCGCATTCATCGGCGGCTGGCTTGCCGGTGTGCTGCACATTTCGCTCGGCGGCGGCTGGATCGGTTCGATCATTACCGCTGTGATTGGCGCGGTCATTCTGCTGTTTCTTGTCCGGCTCGTCCGGCGCGGCACCTGAGCGTAGCACCTGATGTCTTACGGCGTCAGGGGCGAATGCCACCTGACGCCGGTTTTACTTAGCGTTTAGAGACGCGCTTCAACTGCCGGCAACATCGTGCCGGTGTCACGCAGCCGCGTATGCCAGGCGAAAGCCTGGTCCAACCGATGCGGCGTTTGCCCACCCCATTGCAACGCGTCCCGATAGTAGTCGCGAAGCAGATCGCGATAGAGCGGATGCGCGCAGTTCTCGATGATCAATGTGGCGCGTTCTCGCGGCGCCAGTCCGCGCAGATCTGCCAGGCCCTGCTCCGTCACGACCACGTCGACATCGTGTTCGTTGTGATCGCAGTGCGGCACCATCGGCACGACGCTCGAAATGCGGCCACCCTTCGCCATCGACTTCGTCGCAAAGATCGCGCATGACGCATTGCGCGCGAAATCGCCCGAGCCGCCAATACCGTTCATCATGTGCGTGCCGCCCACGTGTGTCGAATTTACGTTGCCGTAAATGTCGAACTCCAATGCAGTATTCAACGCAATCAGACCGAGCCGGCGAATCACTTCAGGATGGTTGCTAACCTCCTGCGGACGCAACACCAGGCGATCGCGATAGCGCTCGAGTTCGCCGAACACCTGCGCCTGACGCGCGGCCGACAGCGTAATCGACGCACCCGAGGCAAACGTCACCTTGCCAGCGTCCATCAGGTCGAAGGTCGAATCCTGAAGCACTTCTGAGTAAATTTCGAAGGCATCGAAAGGCGAATCGACAAAGCCGGCCAGCACCGCATTGGCAATCGTGCCGATGCCCGCCTGCAACGGCGGCAACTGGCGGGGCATGCGCCCGCTCGCCACTTCGTGCTGGAAAAATTCAATCAGATGGCCGGCAATCAACTCAGTTTCCGTGTCAGCAGGCAACACGGTGGATGGGCTGTCTGCCATATCGGTAATCACGATCGCCGCGATTTTGTCGAGCTGGATCTCGATGGCCTGCGTGCCGACACGGTCTTGCGGATGCACGATCGGCAGCGGTTCGCGATTCGGCCTGCGGCCAGGAATCCAGATGTCGTGCAACCCCTCGAGGGCGCGCGGCTGGGCAAGATTGATTTCGACGATGACTTTGTCGGCGAGGATTGCGAAGCTGGCAGAGTTGCCAACCGAAGTGGTCGGCACAATGCCGCCGGTCTCGGTGATCGCGGCCGCTTCGATAATGGCAATGTCGAGTTTGCCAAGCTGATTGGCGCGCAGCATCTCGACCGTTTCGGACAGGTGCTGATCGACGAACATTACTTCGCCGCGATTGATCGCGTCGCGCAGAGTCTTGTCGACCTGAAACGGCAAGCGGCGCGCCAGCACATGCGCCTCGGTGAGCATGCGATCCACGTCGTGACCGAGCGATGCGCCGGTCATCAACGTAATTTGCAGCGGCTTGCCTTCCTGACGGACCCGCTCAGCGAGTGCGACTGGGACTGCTTTAGCGTCGCCCGCACGCGTAAAGCCGCTGGCGCCGACGCGCATACCGTCTTGAATCAGAAGCGCCGCCTCGGCGGCTGAGGTGATCTTTCCGCGCAACGCGGAACAACGAATCCGGTCTTGATACATGAAACTGAGTCTCTCCATAGTCACCAGCCCAGTCTACCGGTGCGCACGTCTGCGGTGTGCTTCGCTCAGTAGCCAGATTGTCGCACCAGCCGCGGCGTCTCGATGGGACGGCGTCGCGGCCAGGCGTTTCGTCGCGCGCAAGATTCCCGCGACAGGTCATGCAGATACTGCGGGTGTTGCGAGTGGCGCTGCTTAGCTGCCGAAGTAGATGTTGCAGAAGCTCACCGGTCCGACGCACTCTTCAGCTTTGATCTTCGGCGCTGCAACGCGGCTTTGCTCGGCGAGGCTGTTGGCGCGCGGCGCATTCGCTTGCGCGACCTGTTGTTCCGGGGCGGCCGGCGCCGTTTGCGCATGAGCGACAACAGCGGACAAAGAGCAGGCAATCAAGACAATCTTCAACACGTTCATTTCGTTCTCCAGTACTTACGGTCCCACCCCGCAGGAAGTCCCCTTGTGGGACTGCGTGGCAGTGATAAAACTATATGACCGCCACCTGCGCAGATAAACGGGGCTGGACGGAAGTGATCTTTCCATCTGGCAGAAGGATCGGGACGCACATCCGATCCAATGCGCGTAGGTCAACGCACATTGAAAGGCGCGTCTTTGTCGAGCAACGCAGTGCGGATGAAGTGCAGGCAACTCAGAATGCGCTGCAGGTCGTGCCGCCTGTCGCGGTCGGCATGAACGGTTTCCAGAATGTCCTGCGCGATCCACGTGGCCGAGCGCACGGATAGGAGCGCGTGCTCGAGACGACGCGCATCAGGCCGCTCGAAAAGCCGCGCGAGGTCGTCGCAAGTCCGCGCGAGGCTGCTGCTCCAGCGCGAATGAAGCGCTTGCACGTAGCCGGCATGTACCGCTTCATTGCGCAGATCGATCACGGCGTGCCCTACTTCCAGGGTGACGAGCATCCAGCGCAAGGCATCACGGCGGCGTCGTGAGCGCCGCGTTAGCAGCATGCGCAACTGCGAGGCCAGATCGTGTGTGCTCGACTGAAAGCGCTGATTGAGCCCGGGCAGTTCGTCCTTGCACGCAGACACGACTTGCGCACGCAAATCACCTTTGATTCGCTCGGTAAGCCATGGCATATCGGCGGGGAAAACCACCGCCAAAACAAGCGCCGAAAGCAATAGCGACGCAGTGATCGCTATGCCGTTGTTGATCAGCAGATCGGGCGCATACGTGACGACGTTGTCTGGCCCCGCGAGCAGGCAGAAGAATACCGAAAAGCCGATGCCATAGCCTGCTGACAATTTGCGCGATGCAATGAAGGCGCCGAGCGCAAGCACTGGGGCGAGCATCGCGCAAAGCAGCGGAAAGCCGTCGATGTTCGGATACACGTAGCACGTGAAAAGGTAGCCCGTCATAGTCGCCAGAACGGCGCCGACTGTCATCTGCAAGGCCATTTTCGATGCGTTCGGTGCGGTCGACGTCAACGCACAGACCAACGCCGCGCCGATCACCGCCAGACCGCCACTCGGCCAGTCAGTGGCGATCCAGAACCAGCCTGCAATCGCCATAACCGCCGCCGATCTGGCAAAGGTAAACGCGACCACAAAGCCGTTCGTCCTGCTCACGTAGCGACCGGCGGTTCGCGGCCCGGCTCCCGGCTTTCGTAGCGCCAAAGACCCGTAAGTGTCGGAATAACGGACCCATTCATCGACAAATCGATATAGCAGTTCCGCGGCCGTATCGAAGTCCGCTAGCGATTCAGCGGATGCGGCTTCCAGCGGCCGTCTCGTTTCGCGCACGCGCCTTGGCAAGCTCGCCTGAAAGAGCCGCAAACCAGCGACTGCACGCGATGCATCGGCATTCATGCCTTGTGTGGGCGCCAGCTGTGCCGACAGCTCGCGGAAGTACGGCGTGATGGCGTCGACTATGCGGCTCGGGCCGCTCAAGCGCAGACGTTTGAGCAACTGGTGCAGCGCATGCAGCCGCGCGCATGCGTCCATAAACTCGCCGTTCAGACGGCCGAGATGCTGGCTGCGCGAACGCATGGCCGGATCTTCGAAGGCAGCAAATGTTCGCGTCGCTTCAAAGCCGACGATCTCGTCCACGAGGTCCGCGAAGCGCCGTTCGAACTGGCCGCGCTCGATTCCACGGCCCAGCACGTCGGCAGCGAACGCAGTAAAATTTGAATATCGAATGTGGAGCGCGCGCCGCAATGTAAGGCTGGAACGCTGCGGCACGATCAGTGCACTCACCGCGCTTGAACACACGATACCGACTGCTACCTCCGCGGCGCGCGTGAGCGCCGCCAGAAACAGATCGTGAGGCGCCGTGACATTCGGAATGCCGATCAGAGCGGCGGTATAACCTGCCAGCACAAAACCGTACCATCTGAAATGCCGATACCGGACCGCTGCCGCGATGCAGGCGCTTACCCAACCGATCATGCCGAGCATGTACAACTCGGGCTGCTGGACAAACAGCGCGCCGAGCACCAGGGCCGCGACCGTACCCACCGCGGTTCCGAGAATCCGATAGAAACTCTTGGCGAGCACCATGCCGCTGAACGGCTGCATCAGCACGAACACCGTGGTCATCGCGATTCGTGGCTGCTGGAGATCCAGCAACATGGCAATGCCCAGCGCCAACAGACCTGCGGTGACCGTTTTCAACAGATGCAGCCAGATCAGACCGTCGCTGTTCGCCCAGTCGCGAATGGCCAGACTGAGCGTTGGCAACATGGCGCTCCACTGCCGACGGGAATCCGCCGTCGGTTTGATCGCATGTTGGCGTTTCATCAGAAAGCAACGCGTCCCGGTTTGTCGCTGAAAGAGGCACCGGTGAACGCTGCGCACACCGGCAGGCAAGGCGCCGATTGTAGGAGCATGTGCTGCGCGCATTAATACGACGGACGCGGAACGTCCCTTCCAGAACGAACAACAATGGGCTTGCGGGACAGGCGGACAATACGGCTTCTGCCGTGAAAAAGAAGGATCGATGGATACGTTACAAAATATGCGAGTGTTCGTGCGCGTGGTTGAAGCCGGTAGTTTTACCGCCGCCGCGCAGTCGCTCAATTCGACGACTGGCGCGATGTCCCGCGCCGTCTCGGAACTCGAAGCGCATCTGCGTACGCGCTTGCTGAACCGGTCGACGCGGCGGCTCGCGCTCACCACAGCGGGCGAGCGTTACCTGAAGCGATCGCAGCAGATCCTTGCGGACGTCGATACGGCGGAAGAAGAAGCAAGTTGCGCGCATGAACGCCCGACCGGCGCGTTGCGCATGCACAGCTTTGCGAGCATCGGCCAGCATTACGTGCTGCCGGCCATCTCGCGCTATCGCGCGCTCTATCCCGAGGTGACCGTCGAACTGACGCTGTCGCAGCGCATGCCCGATCTGTTCGAAGGCAGCGCCGACGTCGCTGTGATCAGCGCCTCAACTCTGCCGAACTCCGAACTCGTGTCGCTCCCACTCGGTACAACTTTCAGCATCCTGTGCGCATCTCCTGCCTACGTGCACGCTCATGGCGCGCCGCAACAGCCCTGCGACCTGGCGCATCATGAGTGTCTGATCCTGCACACGCCGGCATTTCCGCCCCACGAATGGGTACTCGACGGCCCCCACGGCAGCGAGACTATGGAAGTGAACGGACCCGTGCACGTGAATATCGCCGAATCGCTGATCGTCGCGATTCGCGAGGGAATGGGCATTGGTATGGTGCCACTTTATTCCGCGATCGCCGGGTTGCGTGACGGGACCTTAGTCCGCGTGTTGCCTGAATATACACTGCAGAAGACGAACGTTTATGCGCTGTATCCGTCACGCAAGTTCATCGATGCGAAGACGCGAACGTGGGTTGAGTTCTTGCGTACGCATCTGCCGAAAGTAATTGCACGCGACGAGGCGTTACTTGCGGAAGTCGGCCAGATGTATGCAGCCGATGGCGCGGCGTCTGTGGACGCGGCCAGCATTGGGGATGGGGAC
>NZ_CAJNAT010000035.1 GCF_905220705.1 Paraburkholderia domus | reverse complement strand
TGTGCGGAACATCCAGCGGAGGTGAAAACCATGACATGTACGAGCTACAACGAAAGGGAATATCCGGTACGCGTCATCGTTGACCGCGACACCATTGACGATTTGCAGATTCCACCGGGCGGCATCATTGAACTGCGCGAACTGGAAATGAAAGCTGAGAAAAGCGGCACGAAGTAGTGTGTACGCGCAAAAAATCCCGCCTGGCGGCGGGCTTCCTTAGACACGCGAACGGAGAGACTTACTTACAGCGGCACGCCACAATGCTCGATATGTTCAAGCCACTACCATCTGGCAGAAAAGCGACCTCGCCGCGCCATTGCTGCAGCGTCATCACACCTTCGCCGCTGCGGCGTCGTCTTCGCGGAACAGTTTATCGGCCAGGTGGAACGCCGAATTGGCCGCCGGCACGCCGCAATAGATCGCGGTTTGCAGCAGCACTTCCTTGATCTGCTCGCGCGTCACGCCATTGTTCTTCGCAGCGCGCAAATGCAGTGCCAGTTCTTCGCTGCGATTGAGCGCAACCATCATCGCGATGGTCAGCAGGCTGCGCGTGTGACGCGGCAAGCCTTCGCGCGTCCAGATTTCGCCCCATGCATAGCGGGTAATGAAATTCTGGAATTCTTCCGTCAACTCAGTGCGATTTGCGAGCGACCGGTCGACGTGCGCGCTACCCAGCACCGCGCGACGCACTCCGAGTCCGGCTTCGTAACGATCTTCGTCGTTCATTTCTGCTCCGTCAGGAAGTCGAGCACCGTCTTCGTGAAGGCCTCGGCTTTCTCGATGTTGGAAATATGCGCGGCGTCCAGTTCGACGTAACGCGCGCCCGGAATCGCTTGCGCCAGTTCACGGCCCTGTGCCGGTGTCGCGGCCAGATCGTGCGTGCCGCTGATCACCAGAGCGGGCACCTTGATGCCAGAGGCTTCAGGGCGCAGATCGGTGGCGTCGATAGCGTCGCAATTCGATGCGTAGCCTTCCTTGTCGGTGTGCACGAATACATCGCGGATCATTGCAAGCACGACCGGTTCCCGGTCGATATAGTCGGCGGTGAACCAGCGCGGCAGGACCGCATCGGCCAGCGCGAGCATGCCTTCCGTGCGGGCTCTCGCGGCGCGCGGCACCCACACTTCCGGCGAACCGATGCGGGCCGCCGTATTGCACAGCACGACGCGCTCGAGACGATTCGCGTGACGCGCGGCCAGCGCGACGCCGGTGAGGCCGCCCATCGACAGGCCGCAGAAATTCGCGCGCGCGATCTTCAGCGTATCCATCAGGCCGAGCACGTCGCCGGTCAGTTGCTCAATCGTGTACGGGCCCTTGGGCGCTTCCGAGTGACCATGACCGCGCGTGTCGTAGCGCAGCACGCGGAAGTGTTTAGACAGCGCCGCGACTTGCGGCGTCCACATCGACAGATCGCTGCCGAGTGAATTCGACAACACGATCCACGGCGCATTGCCGTGACGGTCACCGTCGATTCGATAATGAAGCTCGGTACCGTTGACTGCGGCGTAGGGCATGCCGGTTACTCCTTGGAAGTGGCGCGCTTGGCGCGCGTGTGATGAAGTGCCAGCGCGGCGTCCACATAAGCGTGCGCCTGGCCGACGTATTGAACAGGGTCGAGCAGCTGCTTCAGGCGCTCGAGCGAAAGATGTTCGGTCACGGCGGGGTCCGCCGAGAGCACGTCGAAAAGCGTCTTGCGCTCGGCGATTGCCGCTTTCGATGCGCGCTCAACCAGATGATGCGCGTCGAGGCGGCCGATGCTGTCGCCGAGTGCGAGCATCACTGCTTCGCCGAGAATCAATCCGTGCGTGACGTCGAGATTCGCGGCAAGACGCGGGACATTCACGTTGAGCCCCTTGGCGATCTGCTCGATGTTCGCGAGCGCGCCGCCAGCAAGGCGCGCGAGATCCGGCAGTGCGTCCCACTCGGCCTGCCAGCCGCCGAGCGCGCGTTCGTGCTCCTGCACCATGCCGGCGAACACCGTGGCCACCAGCCCCGGCGCGCGCGTCGCGGCCGTCAACACCGCGGCGCAGCCGACCGGGTTGCGCTTATGCGGCATCGTCGACGAACCGCCCTTGCCGGCCGCGGCGGGCTCGGCCAGTTCGTCGATTTCGGTTTGCATTTGCAGGGAGATATCGCGCGCGATTTTGCCGAGCGTGCCGATCAGCATGCCGAATAGCGCCGCCGTTTCGGCGATGCGATCGCGTTGCGTGTGCCACGGCAAAGTCGGCACAGTGAGATCGAGTTCTTGAGCCAACGATTGTGTGACTTGCGGCGCCGCGTCGCGCAGGCTCGCCAGCGTGCCTGCCGCGCCGCCGAATTGCAGCACCAGCACGCGAACACGCAATGCATCGAGCCGCTCGCGATGACGCAGCAACGCGTCAAGCCACTGCGCGAATTTCAGGCCGAGGGTGATGGGCAGCGCCTGCTGCAACCACGTGCGACCGATCATCGGCGTCGCGCGATGGGTGGCCGCGAGTTTCGCCAACGCATCGCATGTGGCTTGCAAACCGCTGTCGAGCAGATCGAAGGTGTCGCGCAATTGCAGCACCGTCGCCGTATCGATGATGTCCTGGCTCGTCGCGCCCCAATGGACGTATTTCGACGCTTCCGCGTTGGCCGCTTTGACGCGCGCGGTGAGTTGCTTGACGAGGGGAATGGCGAGGTTGCCACCGAGCGCCGCGTCGCGCGCGAGTGCGTCGGCGTCGAGCTGATCGGCCTGGCAGGCAGCCTCGATCGCAGCCACGGCGGTGTGCGGAATCACGTTATGTGCAGCCGAAGCGCGCGCAAGCGCCGCTTCGACATCGAGCATCCGTTGCAGCGTGGCACGTGGCGCCCAGATGTCGTTCATCGGCTGCGTGCCGCAAAGGAAGGCGGTCAGACGGGCGCTGGAGTCGAGCATGATGGCGTTCGATGAGGAAATCGAAAGTGAAGGTTTCGCCGGGGCGATCCGGATGCGCTGCGAGGCGCGCGCCCAAGCGCTATCTATCGAGAGCGTACAGCACATGGCGTTGCAGCGCAGTGCTCCGAATGCCGCCCCGACGGCGGGCGGGATGCGTCGTGCGCTGAACATCGCCGCGACAACGAGCCGAACGCGACGTGCGCCGAACATTGCCGTGACGGCGGGCAGGATGCGGCGTGCGTCGAACATCGCGGCGACGGTGGGCCGGACATGTCGTATGTGCCGGATACGCCGCACTGCTGTCTATGCGGTACATCGGATGACGCGCAGGACGCGGTGCCTCATGCGCGCTCCGGCCAACGGCACCGGCACGCTGCCGCGGCGCGCGCATTCCGCTTGCCTTGCCAGCGTTTCCGCTTCGCTGCAAGGCCAGCGCGCAGACGCCTGTCGCGTCCGCGTGTGCCTAGGCCGCGCGAGCCGCTTGCGTGCCGTCGATCAGCGGCACGCCGGTCAGTTTGTGCAGCGCGTCGAAGTCGATGTCCGAGAAGATCTCGCGCACCACGAGGCCCTTGTCGGTGACGTCGATCATCGCCAGGTCCGTATAGATGCGGTCGACGCATCCCACGCCCGTGACCGGGTACGTGCATTCCGCCGCAATCTTGCTTTCGCCCTGCTTGGTCAGGTGTTCCATCATCACGTAGACCTGCTTCGCGCCGATCGCCAGATCCATGGCGCCGCCGACTGCCGGAATCGCGTCGGGCGCACCAGTGTGCCAGTTCGCCAGATCGCCCTTCGCTGACACCTGGAATGCGCCGAGCACGCAGAAATCCAGATGGCCGCCGCGCATCATTGCGAACGAATCCGAGTGATGGAAGTAGGCGCCGCCTGTAAGCAGCGTGACGTGCTGCTTGCCGGCGTTGATCAGTTCGTCGTCTTCCTCGCCCTTTGCGGGTGCCGGGCCCATGCCCAGCAGGCCGTTTTCGCTGTGCAGGAAAATTTCCTTGTCGGCGGCCAGGTGATTGGCCACCAGCGTCGGCACACCGATGCCGAGGTTCACGTAAGCGCCTTCAGGGATATCCTGGGCAACGCGCTTGGCCATTTCATCGCGGGTCAGTTTTTTCATGTCGGGTCTCCTCAGGCGGCAGTCGCGGATGCAAGTTCGGCTTGATGCGTAGCTTGCGGCACTTCGATGACGCGTTGCACGAAGATGCCTGGCGTGACGATATTTTCCGGGTCGAGTTCACCGAGCGGCACCACTTTCGACACCTGCACGATGGCCGTTTTCGCCGCGCTCGCCATGATCGGCCCGAAGTTGCGCGCGGTCTTACGATAGACCAGATTGCCCCAACGGTCCCCCTTGAACGCCTTGATCAGCGCGAAGTCCGCATGCAGCGGCGACTCCAGCACATAGTGCTTGCCGTCGATCAGACGGGTTTCCTTGCCTTCAGCGAGTTTGGTGCCGTAACCGGTCGGCGTGAAGAACCCGCCGATGCCTGCGCCTGCTGCCCGGATGCGTTCCGCGAGATTGCCTTGCGGCACCAGTTCGAGCTCAATTTCGCCGGCGCGATAGAGCGCGTCGAACACATACGAATCGGATTGGCGGGGGAACGAGCAGATGATCTTGCGCACGCGTTTGGCTTTAAGCAGCGCCGCGAGGCCGATGTCGCCGTTACCGGCGTTGTTGTTGACGATGGTGAGTTCGCGCGCGCCTTGTTCGATGAGCGCGTCGATCAGCTCGGACGGCATGCCGGCCGTGCCGAAGCCGCCGATCATGACGGTCGCGCCGTCGTGGACATCGGCGACCGCCGACTGAAGTGACTCGAAAATCTTGTTGATCATGTCGAATTTCCTTTTGGGGCGCTGCATACCGTTGGGCCTTTTTGCCTTGGCAGGCAGGGGCTTGTGCGGGACGGTCTCCGGACCTGTGGTGGCGGCGGCTCGCCGGTTGGAGATGCGGGCTGGCGCCTTTGGTTTGTTCGCTGTCGATTTGTTCGATACATGAACATGGATTCGTTTAGCGAACGCTGAGGCGATTATGGTTGCGCTTCGGGCGGGTTGTCAAGGCTGGGGATTCCCCTTAATCATAGGTTTTGGCCTGCCCGGCAGGGGTTCTTTCCCGCAGTGCCGCCCCGAACAGGCGACGCTAATAGGCCGATAAGAAACCAAGGAAAGGCCAACCCCGCAGGCGTACAGACAACAAGCGCCACGCATCCCCCAAACCCCACTATCCAAAACCACGATTATTAGACTACCCTCTATCCAAATACCAAATACTCAAAACCCAAAAGCGCCGCAGGCACAACCCAACATGCCCGACACAAACCTGGATCTAAACCTGATCCCCTATCTGGTAGCAATGGAAGACACCCGTAACGTCAGCCGCGCAGCGGAACAACTCGGCGTCAGCCAACCCCGCGTGAGCACCGCGCTCGGCCGCCTGCGGGAATACTTCGACGATCCGCTCTTCGTTCGAACATCGAAAGGCATGGAGCCCACGCCTCGCGCGCTCGCGATCCTCCCCGCCGCCCGCGACGCGCTTCTCCGTATCGAGAAAGGTATGCTGGACGTGCAGGACTTCGATCCGGCCACCAGCACCCATACCTTCTCCCTCGCGCTCTCCGACGTCGGCGAAATCGTCTTCCTGCCGCGGCTCCTGCAACTCTTCGCTGAACGCGCGCCGCACGCGAACCTGCGCTCGGTATCGCTCCCCCCCTCGCACGTGGAACGCGGACTCGAATCCGGCGACGTCGATCTCGCTGTCGGCTACTTTCCCGATCTGTCGGGCAATAACTTCTTCCAGCAACGGCTCTTCACCCATCGATTCATCTGCCTGATGCGCGCAGGGCACCCGCTTTCGAAAGCGCCGCTCACCCTCCCTCAGTACGTGGCATCGGGCCACGCTGTGGTTCGCGCCGAAGGACGCAGTCAGGAAGTTCTCGAACATTACCTGGAAAAGAAACGAATCAAGCGCCGCGCCGTACTCGAAACGCCGCACTTCATGAGTCTGCCGTTCATCCTCGCGCGCACCGATCTGCTCGCGACCGTGCCGCACGCAATCGGCTTCGCGTACGTGTCGGAGCATGCGTCGATCACGCTGGTCGAGCCGCCGCTGCCGTTGCCGCGCTTCGATCTGCGGCAGCACTGGCATCGCAAGTTTCATAACGATCCGCGGGGGACTTGGCTGCGCGGTATCGTCGCCGAACTCTTCAACGACGATATGGACGAGTGGCCGAAGTAAGCGCGGATCCCGGCCGTCAAAAGGGACATCGACACGATGCGACGCAAAACATGGAACAATGGCCTTACTCATTGAACCCGCGCGCTCCATTTAGCGTCGACGCGCGATCCCGGAGGAGCGACGGATGGTCAGCAGCAAAACAAAGAAAACCAAACCCGCGGCCGCAGTTGACCGCCCCAGCCGCGCAGAAGCTGAAGCAGCGGTACGCGTGCTGCTGCGTTGGGCCGGCGACGATCCCGAGCGCGAAGGGCTGCTCGATACGCCATCTCGCGTGGTGCGCTCCTACGAGGAGTTTTACGCAGGCTATCAGGTCGATCCGCGCGAGATCCTCGCCCGCACCTTCTCCGAAGTGGATGGCTACGACGAAATGATCGTGCTGAAAGATATCCGCTTCGAGAGCTATTGCGAACACCACATGGTGCCGATCATCGGGCGGGCGCACGTTGCCTATCTGCCCGAGCATCGGGTGGTCGGCATTTCAAAGCTGGCGCGCCTCGTCGATGCGTTCGCCAAGCGTCTGCAGATTCAGGAAAAGATGACGGTGCAGATTGCCGATACGTTGAACGAAGTGCTGCAACCGGCAGGCGTCGGCGTGATTCTCGAAGCCGCGCATCAATGCATGTCCACACGGGGCGTGCACAAGGCCGGTGTCACGATGGTCACCTCGCGCATGCTGGGCACGTTCCGCACCGATCCGTCGACGCGGCGCGAGTTTTTGTCGATCGTGGGTAATCCTGGTGTGGTGGCGGTCGCGAATACCTGAATAGCGATTCAAGCCGTGCTGTGCGCAGTACGCATCTGGCCGAAGGTAGCCAGCAACACCGCGCCAAGCACGCATGCGACACCCGCAAGCTGCGCCGCACTCACCGGCTCCCGCAACACGACCGCGGCCAACGCCACCGCGCTCACCGGCACGAGCGCGGTCATGAGTCCGGCTTCGGCGCCGCTGATGCGCGCAGCGCCTGCATACCAGAGAACGAAGCCCGCCACGGTCGGCACGAGCGCGTAATACAGCACACCGGCCAAGGCGCCTGCATTGAACGGCACACGCCAGGGGCTTTCGAAGCATGCCGGCACGATCGCTACCGCGAAACCGACGCCGCACATCAACGCCGACAGTGGCAGTGGCGCGACCGGCGTGCGCAACTTGCGATTGAGCAAGATGAAAAGTGCCTCGCAGACGATCGCTGCGAACACCAGGGCATTACCTGCCAGCGAACTGCCCGCATGCGGTGCGGTGAAATCGTCGATACGCACGGTACACACCAGCACGCCCAAGGTGGCAAGAACGATCGCACCGATCAACGCGGGCGCGGGGCGCTCGCCCAGCGCGAGCATCGCAACCACGGCCGACACAGCCGGCAGGGTGCCGGCAATCACGCCTGCATCGGCGGCCGATGCGAGCTTCATGCCGCTAATGAGCAACACCGTATAACCGACGCTGCCCGCCCCCGCCTGGGCGATCACGAGCCACGTATCGTGCCGATCGAGACGTGGCCAGCGCACGCCGCGCCAGCGCATCACCAGCACGAACAGGGGAAACGCGATGGCAAAACGCAATGCGGTCGCGCTGAACGGCGGCAATCCGGTTGCGATCGATTTGCTGACGACAACCGTGCTGCCGACCCCGATCATCGCCAGTGCGCAAAACACATATCCGACATACCGTGAATTCATGCTGCTGTCCTATTCCTTTGAACTAGCAGGCAGATTAGGCGCGGCACGTGCGTGCGGTCTTGAACGAAATTGCAGGGAAAGAGCCGGCCAACGGCTCGCGGTGTACCGACAACTTCACGAAATACTGACGCGAATCCGGCTGACGGCCGGGTGGAACCGGTGGGCGCTGCAGGGCGGCCCATCGGGTATCCTGATCGACATGGAATGCCGCGCGAGGCACGGACAAACGAAGCAATCGGATGAGTAGGCAAACGCTTCAGGAACACACTTTGCAGCCCAGAAAAACCCGCTCCCGCCGCCGCGCGGCGCAATCGCAATAACAGGAGTCCCGCAATTGGTAGAGTTTCCGTCGTCGGCGGTTTCAACCTGGGGCAGCACAGTCGTATTCCTCAACGTGCTGTTGACACGCCTCGGCCTGCCAATTCCCGCGGTCCCCATGCTCCTCTTCGCGGGTTCGGCGATTGCCGCCGGCACGCTGTCTTTCTGGCCGATCCTGTTCGCCGCCGTGTTCGGCGCAGTCATCGGCGACGGCGCGTGGTTCACCGCCGGCCGTATCTACGGCCGTAAACTGATCGCAGTTTTAGGCCGGGTCTCCCCGGCAGTCGATTCCAAAGTCGACATGGCGCGCTCGCTATTCGAGCGCTTCGGCGTTGCCCTCGTATCGATCTCGAAGTTCGTCCCCGGACTGGGACTCATCACCCCGCCGCTCATGGGCACGACGGGCGTGGATGCCCGCATTTATGCGGCGTGGGATCTCGCCAGCGCGCTCGCGTGGGCCACCTTCTGGCTGCTCGGCGGCGCCGCAGCGGAAACACAATTGCACATGCTGATCGCCTTCGTCAAAGCACGCGGCGGCACGGTGATCGACATTCTGCTGGCCGCGGCGTTGGCCTATCTGGTGTACCGCCTGCAGCAGCGGCGCCGCGAACGACGCCGTTTCGCGGACACCGCCTCCGCTGCATCGCGAGCGGCACCCGGCGGATGGCGCCGCATCACGCCCCCCAAGGTCCTGGATGCCCGCCCAGCTTCGGCTGATGAAGCGCTGCGCCCCATTCCCGGCGCGCTGGCGCTCGACCCGCACTCGCCTGAACAAATCGACGGCGCCCTGCTCGTCCATGACATGGTGATTTACTGCATTTGCCCGGATAGCGCGACCGCCGTCGAGATCACGCAACGCATGCGCCTGAACGGATACACGCGGATTCGCGCGCTGCGGGGCGGCCTCGACGCCTGGCAAAGGCGCGGGTTTCCCGTCGAACCGCCAGCGGTGACGGACGAATCGACCACCCGCAAACGCAACCCGGAGCCCTACGGCGAAGCACACGGCGCTGTGACGCTGCGCGGGTTCGCCCCTCGGCGCAGCTAGAGCGCAGGGGCTAGCCCCGAATGGTCACCCCGGGTTGGCGACGAAAAGTCGTCGCATGCAAGAGCGTTGCCGTCAATCGATGTGCTTATTCGGGCCGGTTCGCTCAAACGTGCAGCCGGCCCTTAAGCCGCATCACATTTTTCGCAGCAGTCCCGCCGCCGCGCGCATTCGGCGTTTGCGCTCGTTCCTGAGCCAATGAAGCGCTGCATCGGTGTCGCTGGATCCGGCCAGCAGACCCATATTGTCCCGCAGCAGCATCTCGCTTGCGACGATATCGTTCAGCGCACCGAAACGCTTCTGAATCTGTATCAAGCGCTTCAGGATACGTTTGTGGCTGCCGCTCAGAACCGGTTCGAAAAACTCGAGCAGGTAGCGCAATTTTTTTCCCGACTTCCTGACGTCATGAAATGCGGCGTAGTTGGAGCGCTTCGCGTGAGACGCGCGTTTTATGCGCTTTTTCAACGAACGTTCGGAAGTTGCCACGCGCCGGTCGGCGAATTTTTGCAACGACACGCGCTCATGGGCCGTGTTCAATTCCTTATTCGCGCGGGTCAGGGCGTCTTGCAGCAGTTGTTTGACGTCCGCGTTCGAAAGCGTTTCGCGGCTCGTCGCCAACGCGCCGCCGCGCGCCTCCACGAGTTTGGGTGTCATCTTGCGCGCAACGCTCTCGTCCTGCGCAATCAGTTCGATCAGAATGTCCCAATCGCGCGTCTTGCCGGCTGCCGTCGCCAGGTATTTATACAGCGCCCGCTGGCGCGTATTCTCGCCTTTGTCCAGCAAGGGTTCGAACGCCCACCACAACGAGCGCAACCGCCGCAGCGATACGCGTAGTGCGTGCAACGGTTCGGGCGAAGCGTCGTCGTGCACCGCATTGGCGCATTCGATCGCGTGATCGACGAGAGGTGCAGCAAAGGACGCGAAAGCCGACTCCGCCGAGGGCTCGGCGCCGGCCGGTTTACTATCCGCAGCCCGTTTGTCGATTTTCCGGCTCTCCCGCTTCATCGGACGTCCTTCACAAAACCCTCCTGGCACAGTAGCAAAAAAAGGTCCGGGTGGATATCGGCTGGTCATCCGTACCCACTGTGCATAGAATGCATGAGACGGTGCATCGGGAATTCGCTTTGCGTGCGTCGCAATCCTTCACAAGAGGTAACGGCT
Source organism: Paraburkholderia domus (assembly GCF_905220705.1). Classification (GTDB taxonomy): domain Bacteria; phylum Pseudomonadota; class Gammaproteobacteria; order Burkholderiales; family Burkholderiaceae; genus Paraburkholderia; species Paraburkholderia domus. Next base: position 60,076 of record NZ_CAJNAT010000035.1, on the reverse strand, counting down.
ACCACAGTCTCGCGAACCTGAACGCGCCGGTGTGCGGCTGATCAACTGCGCATTCGCCCAGCGCGGCCGGGTCAAGCACATATAGTTCGTTTCGGACCGCTTATCATCAGGACCCGTCAGACACCCCCTGGCATCGGGCGCACGGGCAATCTCCGCGCGCCTCCCCGCGAACACCCGTCCCGCATAACTGTCACGCCATTGTCATCATTACGACATACAGGCCACGCAGGATCGGAAGTTCCGCTACAAACAATGAGGCTTACGCCATGCCGGAACTTTCGTACCCACAACCGGACGCTGCAAGCGGAAAGGGGCGCAATATTGGCCTCATCGTTTTTTTCGCCGTGATTGCGATCGGCGCTGCTTATTGCGCGATGCATCTGGCAACCGATTTACAAGCCGTTCGCGAACCTTCGTTTTTGCCCTACCTGCTGCTCGGCATTGCGCTCGTGATCGCGCTCGGCTTCGAATTCGTCAACGGCTTTCATGACACGGCCAACGCGGTCGCGACCGTGATCTACACGCATTCGCTCGCGCCGAACGTTGCGGTGCTCTGGTCCGGCGGATGGAATTTTCTCGGCGTGCTGACTTCAACGGGCGCAGTGGCATTCGGCGTTCTGCAGTTGCTACCCGTCGAACTGATTCTGCAAGTGGGCAGCAGCGCCGGCTTCGCGATGGTCTTCGCGTTGCTGATCGCCGCGATCATCTGGAATCTGGGCACCTGGTTTTTCGGACTGCCGTCGTCGAGTTCGCATACGCTGATTGGCTCGATCATCGGCGTAGGGCTGATGAATCAGCTGATGCACGGCGCAAACGGCACGAGCGGCGTGGATTGGAATCAGGCGCTTGGCGTGGGCAAGTCGTTGCTATTTTCGCCGGTGGTCGGCTTTATCGCCTCCGGTTTGCTGCTGCTGATCCTGAAGGCCGTCGTGCGGGTTCCCGCGCTGTATGCCGAGCCTAAGGGCAAGAAGCCGCCGCCGTTCTGGATTCGCAGCCTGCTGATTCTGACCTGTACAGGCGTCTCGTTCGCGCACGGTTCGAACGACGGGCAGAAAGGCATGGGCCTCATCATGCTGATCCTGATCGGTACGGTGCCGACGGCGTACGCGTTGAACAAGGCAGTCACACCGGCGGAGACGCAGACTTACCTCGCGGTCGCGCAACAGGCCTCGGCCACGCTCGCCAAGTACGCCCAGGGCGCGGCGCCGTCTACCAATCCGCGCGGCGATGTCGAGGCGTATGTGCGCACCCGCCAGTTGACGCCCGCCACCTTGCCGGCCTTGCAGCAACTGACCAATCTGATCGGCCAACAGGTCAGCGCGTCGGGGTCGATGGCAGCCGTGCCGCAAAACATCGTCGATAACGTGCGCAACAATATGTATGTCGCGTCCGAAGCTATTCGCCTGATGGAGAAGAGCAAACAGCCAGCCTTCTCGCCGGAGGACGCCAAAGCGATCGACAACTTCAAGGCGCAAACCGATCACGCGACAAAATTCATCCCGACGTGGGTCAAGGTCGCGGTCGCTATCGCCCTGGGCCTCGGCACGATGGTCGGATGGAAGCGCATCGTCGTCACGGTCGGCGAGAAGATTGGCAAGCAGCATCTGACCTATGGACAGGGCGCATCGGCTGAAGTGGTCGCGATGCTGACGATCGGCGCGGCCGACATGTATGGTTTGCCGGTCTCGACGACGCATGTGCTGGCGTCAGGCGTAGCCGGCACGATGGCGGCCAACGGTTCGGGCTTGCAATGGTCTACCGTGCGCAGCCTGATCCTTGCCTGGGTGCTGACGCTACCGGTTTCAATCGCGCTGTCCGCGGCCCTGTACTGGATGTTCCGGATGGTGTTCTGAAACGGCAGGAACCGCGCTGGCGCCGGGCGTAAGTCCGGCCGCCGCGAAAGTAAAAAAAGCGCGGTTTCTGCCGCGCTTTTTTCATTCCACCGAGCCGAAACCGCTCAATACACGTCAGGCACGATCATATTTATGATCCTCCAAACCCTTTACCACAAACACTTCGATGGATTCTCATGTTGTCAGATACCGTGGCGGATACCGTTGAAACTGATTGACACATGCCCGCCGGCCGCCTATGCTTAATTTACCGCTGAGACAACAGCGGTCGGGCGTGAGAACCCGAATGTCTACAGGCGGACGACCGCCGCTGTGCGGTTTTTTTTACGTCCGTACGTCTCCGCTCGCCCCTTCAATGGTGGGCTCGGACGGGGCCAGCTTCGGCTGGGCCGGTTTCCTGTAGGCCGGTTTCTCACCCCCGTTCGCGCCTGCCACCCTCATGTGAGAATGAGGCGCAGGCCTTCAACCTACAGGAGGCCGCACCATGAAAAACCCGAATCCCGCATATCCGCACCTTTCATCCCTTGGCCTGTCCGAAGCCATCCCAACTGAAAGCGCTAAACGCGACGAGCGCGAGCTGGAAATAGAGATCGTAAGGGATCAAAAGGCCCGATACTACGGATCCCGTGCTCAACTGGAAGATGAAGGAATAGTCCCCGAAGGGACTGAATGGCCAAGCGGCAGAGAAAGCTTGCGCTGGTACGTGGGTGAATTGGAGTTTTGGCTGCGCCGCTGCCGCCCTCGAGACATGAAGGGACCGGCGAAACTTTGGATGGAAGGCGACTTTTGGTTTTTGCATATCAGCCGGTTCGGCGAAGGCTGCACCGATTGGGATGTCCGGCGCCATCAGCGAGCCCTCAAGGAAGCGATTTATTGGGCCAGTGAGCAAGGCAGACACCACGCCATGGACACAATAGAGCGATCGATCGAGGCTGACGCCGATCAGGACTTTCAGGCCTTCATGGCCAAGTTGTCGACACTGACGCCGCCTGAACGTCGGCCGCGCTAGATCGCCGGGCGCTGTTATATCTGGAGAGCCGAATGGTCCGCTTTGTCACGATCAACAAATTCTGCGATATGACCGGCTACACGCGCCGCGCTGTCGAGGGGAAGCGCCAGACTGGCGCGTGGACCGAAGGCGGCGTCATCGTCAAGGCTCCAGACGGTCACATCCTCATTGATATCGAGGAGTTTGAACGGTGGGCATTGTCAGGCCAGGAGCCCCAGAAGGCTCCCGGTCGTCCCATGAAATCACCTATGCGGCCGGATTTCGGGCCACCGCCGCAGCGACGGAAGTGCAGTCCCCGATCGCCCAAACTGGACACTTGAAGTCCGCAGCGATTGGGCCGGACGGAACTCTCCCTAATGTCGCCGGCGCGCCTGAAGGACGCAAGTCGCCGTTTCTGTGCTAGTCGTGAAGGTCGCCTGCGCTACGAGATAGACCGTCGTTGTAGCCGAAAACAGCTTTTGGAGGGGTGGAATGGCCACGCCAATCGATTCGTTGATCGACGATGACCCGTTATAGAACTCGCCCAAGTAGGGAGCCGCCGGCAACGTCGCGGATGTCGTGCTGAATCCGGCCATGTGGACCGACGTCGAAGTGGTCGCGTTGCCATTGAACATAATCGACCCGAACACATCCCAATCGCCGGCCGTCAGACTCATGCTGGTGCAATTCGCTGGCGTCGCGCTGGTCAGAGAGACGGTCGTTCCGACTGCCGGCGTCGGGTACTCCGCTACGCTTCCGGCTGGAGCTGCCGTCCCGCTTGACACGCCGATGATGTTCGGCGTGGTGATCGTTGGCGAGACACTGTAGACCAGCGCCCCGCTTCCCGTCTCATCCGAGATCACGCCGGCCAATTGCGCAGAGGTCGTCGCTGCGAACTGCGCGAGCGTGCCGGTTGTGGTTGCCGAGCTGGTATAGCAAGTGAATCCAGTTCCGCTTGTGTATTGAAGCGCACTGGACGACGTGCTGCAGCTCGGCATGCTGAACGCGGCAGGAGCAGCAGACGAGCCGGTCGCGTTCGCCAGCACGGTGTTTGCTGCAGTATTTGCCAGCGACACCGTTACGTTGCCCGTTGCGCCGCTCACGCCGATGCCGGTACCGGCTACCAGTCCGGTCACGGACGCAGGCAGAGAAGACCACCCTGGCGCGCTGCTTGCGCCGGTCGACGTAATCACCTGCCCGCTCGTTGAGCCGGCCGGGTTCAGCATCTGGATCGGACTGAGGGTGGTCGCGGTGGCGACCAGACTCAGAAAAGCGAAGGTTGTTGCGACGATAAGCCGTTTCATATTTTGTATTCCTAAGAAATTGAAGCGACGTTCAACGTCGGGATCGAACTATACGTGATCGACAGGGAATCTCCTGGCGAAAGCATCACTGACGAGTTAGTTGCCAAGCTACCGCACAGCGTCGCACCCCGGAAGTACGAAAGATTCCCTACCGTTCCGCCGCTGACGAACGCCTTCTGATCCATGCCGGTGTTGTTCGTATAGGTGAACGGGCTGGCACCAACCGAAATGTTATTCACGTAGGACGGCCCGAAATACCAGCGCTGCTGCTGAGCCTGCCAGCACTTGCCGAACGCCGATTTCGTGCCGCTGTCCGTGATCTGCAGGTTACCGCTAAGCCCGCGGCCGAAGATGATCCCGCCGATGTAATTGCCGGTCCCGGCATCGATCGCGACCTGATCATGTTCGCCACCAATCAGGCGGTTACCGACCGAGCCCGCAACAAAGCGGAAGCCGCCAGTAGCGCCACCGGATCCTGTGTCAATGGCGAACTCGTTATAGCTGCCTGCACAGTTCACGTCCATCGACGTGTTCTGCTCGAAGTCCATGCCGTAGAACTTGTTGTTCAATGCGGCAGTGGTGAGCTGCATCCCGTAAATGGTGTTGTATTCCGAGTAGCCGCCAAGGAATGTATTGCCGAGCGTCGACGCGACGTAAATGCCGATCTGCGTAGAATCGATGGCACATTTAAAGGTGCAGTACGCCGTCTGGGCACCCGGTGCGCTCTGGTCGATCGAAACGCCGGTTAGCGGAGGGGTACCCGAATACCACCCGCCTGTGCGCTCCGTATTGGTCGTGACGAGATCGAAGTCGGAGGTCACGCAGCCGAGCACCTGGAATCCGGCTGAAGCGACGCCTGCGCCCCAGCAGCGTGCGACCACCTTGCAACGGTAAAGGTTCCGGATGTACGCCCCATCCAATGCGGTCGAAGGCGCTTCGATGATGAAGCCCTTACCCTGACCGAACGTCATCCCCCAGACGTTGTTGCCGAGCCCAGCGTCAAGCGTGATAGCGTTGCCCGTCCCGGTGTAACGCAGATGCACCTCGCCGTCGTTCACAATCATTGCGCCGCTGATCGCGAAGTTCGGGAAGGCCGCTGCAGCGCACACGCCCGCCGGGAAAGTCAGCTTCCGCTTGAAAACGCCGGCGGTACCGAGCCACGCCGCGGCAGCGGCGAGCGGTGCCGACTGGTCAACGAGAGCCGTCCCGGCGCGCCAGTCAGCGATCTGCGCGGTAGTCATGAAGTCGAACATGCTCACGCCATCCGTGAGCTTGTCCTGTACTGTGCGGACGACCGCTCCGGTTACGGATTGGACGAAACCGACCAGAGCCGCGCCCGCAGACGATGCGAGCTGGCCTATCTGTGCGAAGAAGCTGAGCGTGTCGGCCGCCAACATCGGGACGCCTACCGACGACGCCGCCGGCACCATCAACGACATCGTCGTACCGCCGACGATATACACCTTGTTCACGCCCTGCGGAATTGCAGATGTGAAAATGATCTGGTTTCCAACGATGGCGTACTGATCGGTTCCCTGATATTCGGTATCGAAATGCACATCGACGTTCGCGGGAGCGCCGTATGACTGCGACAGCGTCAGCGTTGTGGTTACGTTCGGCGTGAAATTAACGTTTGCAACGAACGGCCCTTCGCTCGTCAGAGCCCCTGCGCCGATGGCGGCGGGGAGCGGCAACGAGATAGGCAGACCGTTTTGGTCAAAACCCAGCACGGAATTCTTGCGTTGCGCGGCCACCGGGATCGTCCCGGAAAGATTGCTTTCCTGAAACGGAAGCGACAGCGACACCGGCAACTGGTTCTGATCAGGCTGAAGCGCCAGAATGTCCAACGTGCGCTGATTTGCCAGCATCGCTGCGTCGACCATCGTTTCAACGGTTTTCGCCGGGAACGGATCATTCGGTGCGATAACGGTCTTCTGCAGCGTGCTCGGATTGCGCAGCAACGTGATCGTCGCGCCGATCGCGGGTGGCGTCGCAAAGGCAACCTGACCGCCGACCGTGGGCAGGGACGCGTTGCTCGCACCGGTCGTCGTGAACCCACTCGTCATCTGGACGTTGTTGACCCAGACTTCAATATCCGCATTGTTCTGAAACAGGTATGGGAACGGGAAAATCACCGATGCGCCGTCGCCCGTATAAGAGATCCGACTTGCTGAAGTTGTTACGGCCATTTCGTTATCCTAAATATATCGACGGCGTTGCCGTTCACTGAATCGATCAGCGCCCTGACTAGCCCGCTACGTTAGACGGAATTCCCACCGCCCATCCCGACACACCTGATGCACCCGCGACGAGCAACGATACCTTGCCAGCGGGGGCCATGAAGTTCGCCGTGCCGTTCGCGGTGATGCTGATCGGCGTGATGGTCTTCTCGTTCTGCAGCGTGTACCAGTTGCCGTCCGGACCCATCTGCTGCAGCCTCACCGTACCGCTTGACCAGCTCGCCGCGGAGACCGCCAGCATCCCCTCACCGCCCGGCCAATCCATTGCTGGACCCTGTCCGGCAGACAGGCCAGTCCCTAACGCGAGCTGAATCCGGCGTGCCATGGTCAAGCCTCCTGCGCGGTCTGCGCGTCAATGCGTCTGAATTCGGCATGCACCAGCGACACGGCCAGAAGGTCGAAGGCCTGCCGCGCTGCCTCGTCCTGTAACTCGACGCGTGATTCCTGGTGCACTTTGATAAGGCGCTGCTTGCGCGTCGCAGTTGGATAGCCGTAGTGGTCGGACCTCGCGACAGTCGCATTCACCCGATGCACGAACGTGGACTCATAGAAGCGGCGAGCAGCCACCTCGGCCTGTGTCGGAATGAGATCGCTCATCATGTCCCGCCCATCGTCATCGCCGGCTCCATCGGCGGCGTAGGCACCGGCGGCGGAAGCGCCTGATGGAAGTCGAGCACCAAGGGCTCGCCAGTCTTCGGGTCGAGCGCGTACTTGCCACCCACGCGGAATGCGTACTTACCGTCGCCGATGTTGTCGTACTGATAGCGCGACGCGTCAAAGCCTGCATCCTTCTTCAGGCCTGCGGCGTCGAGCGTCGCCTGCGCGCGCGCCGGGAACTGGTCGGCGAAGGCCTGCTGATCCATGCCCCACGGCACCAAGAGATTCGACTTATTGCCATAGGAACCCACTGGCACAATGCCGCCGCCGGTCACCGCAGCAATGGCATTTGCCACGCGGCCATGGTCTTCGCTGGCCTTTTCAAACGTGATGCCGTTGTGCACGGCATCGGCCGTCAGGTAGTCACGCACCGCCTGATAGGTCTCGTCGTTCGCTTTGGCGCCATATGGCCCACTGAGATTCTTGAACGCGTTTCCCATCTGGTCGTTATAGGCCAGCCGCAACGTCGTATCGTCCAGCTTCGTAGGAGACTGCGTGCCGGCGGCCACTCCGCCTGCGTGTGTGCCCCTCCAGATGCTCTCGCCTTCGAGGATCTGCTCACCGATCGAAGGCCCGCTCATTGGCGTCCCATTTACAATCACCGCCCCAGGCGCCGCGGACACGTTCCCCGCGAATCCAACCATCGGCGCATTCTTGCTGATCTGCGCGACTGCGACACCGTACGCATCGTTGTCGGTCAAGCCCTTGCGCATGGTGTTCAGGATGGCAACCTGTTGTTGCGGCGGCGAACTCGACATCGTGGCCGACAAACTCTGCGCTTCCGCATTCTCGAAAACGGCGCCGGCCGTGCCGTATTTACTCGACATCATCGCCCCGACGGCCTGACGGTTCGCGAGCTCGGTGGCCGCCTGCTGCGGATTGTTCCAGTTAATCGGTGACGTCTTGGCGAGTCCCTTATACCCAGCAAACCCGATCGGATCGTTCTCGCGCATTTTGTTGGTCTGGTCGATCGCAGTCGCCAACGAGAGATAGTTTTTCTGCGCTTCGGCGTATCCGGCGTCGGTCGAACTGACCTTCGGCGCGCTGGCCGCCAGAACGGCCTGTTGCTGGTCAGGGGGAAGCGAGGCCACTTTCGCGATGTTCGCGCCCAGGTTCAGGGTGCCAATGTACTTCTGATACAAAGCCGGACCCTCAGCGCCATGCGCCGCGATGAAGTCTGTCAGATGCAGCGGATTTTGCGGCGGGTTACCTGTCATTGCCGCAGCTTCATGATCCTGCATCTGCTGGTCGACAGCGACCCGCGCCTGCGACTGCACCTGATGGCTTGCTTCGACTGCCCGGTTACTCCATGACAGCAGCTCGGCGGGCGTCATGTTATCGACCGCCGAATTCCCCGTTGCTCCGCCCTGCGGTGTCGCCGGTGCGCCCCCCACTGATGGCGGCGTAAGATTCACCGCGCTTGCACTTGCATTCAGACGACCGGTCACCTGGCTGACGTAACCATTCGTGTCCGGATCGTTCGGATGCAGCGGATCGTGGAAGTTGTTGATCGATCCATCCGGGTTGACGGCCTTCGCGCCGGAATACCAGACCGCGGCGATCTTTGCCGGATCGTTCTGATAGGTCGCACCGAGGCTCTTCAGGTACTGCAGGGATCCGTTCAGGTTGTCGGCGGGGTTTGCCCAGCTCAGGTTAGACGCAATGATCCCCTGCTTCTGCGCCGTCGCGAACGTCGACTGTGTGATCTGCAACGGCCCCAGCGCGCCCGAGCTGTTCGGCGTATTCGCAGCCGGGTTCGTCCCGCTTGACGACTCCTGCTGGTACATCGAACGTGCAATGCCGGCGAGTTGTCCCGAGACACCAGTCGCTTGCATCGCCCCCTCAAAGCCTTGATCGACTGTTGGGCCGGCACCAGACGTCGGCGCGATCAGTGGTTGTCCGTATAAGCGGGTCTGCAGCAGCTTGTTCGCCGCAACAGGGTCCTGCTGGATCAGGCGTTGTGCAGCAGCACCAGAAAAGGCGGTGCGCGCTGCCTCGTCGAGCTTTGCCCCTTCGATCGGCCCCAGCGCAGGCTTCGTGGCGTTGTACGAATCCATCGCCTGATCGTAGTTCAGCGTGCCGTTGAAGATACCCGCTGACATCTGCGTTACGCTCGCATTCGCGGCGTTCGCGCGGTTCGACATCGTGGCCTGATGCTCGAACTGCATCGCCTGAGAGGCGAAATTTTGCCGCAGGTTAATGAAATGGTCCGTAACCATCTGACGCGCAAGCGGATCGGTCACTCCGCTGATCGTTGCCTGCGCGTACTTGTCGAAGTTGGTCAGGACGTTTGGCGTGAAATTCGGTGCACCCGGCGCAGCGGCATCCTGCTGGCTCTGCATGTAGCCCGTCATGTCCTGCGTTGCCTGACCAATTACCGTTCCGGCGGCGACCCGCGCGCGCTGCTCGTTCTGCTCGCCGAGAATCTTCTCCGCGGTCTTGCCCTGCATCTGCAGGGCTTCGCTGAACAGCCTGCCACCCTGGGCGAGGCTTCCCACGGCTTGCCCAGTAGCGTCCGAAAACACGCCTCCCTGAGCCTGCTGCGGATCATAGTTCCCTGTCGCGCCGACCTGCTGGTCATAAATCGGGATCTGCGGCATGAATTAGGTATCCTGAACGTTAATGCCAAACGGTTTGATCACATCTTCCCGGGGCAGCACACGGCCGTCGTCGTCAACGTATCGGCCGTTCAGATCTATTTTGCGCCTCTCCCACTTCGGCGGCGGTTCGGGCACGTACTTGTATGCATCCAGATAGCCACCGGCAGGCGGTCGCGGGTCGTCTGATGCCTTGGCGACTTCCTGTGGTGTCGGAGCCGGTGTGGGCGTTCTGCGCACCACGCTGGAGGGTTTGTCGCGCAGATCCAGAATGACCAGCCACGCGGCGGCGTCCACGCCCAAATCCTCACGACATGTGCTGGCCTCGTCGTCGTCCGGCGAGTTGAAAACGCGTGCGGCAAAGACACCTTCGTCCACGTGTTCAAGAGCGACAAAATGCCTCGCAATAAAAGACGGCGTAAGTTCCATCACTCACCTTCCGCCTGAACAATCATGGCGCGCACGTCCTTCGGGATCTTTTCGCCCTTCGCCGTGTAAAGATCCTTCAACATCTTGATCACGCCGTAGAGCTCCATGAATTGCAACTCGGCCTTCAGGTACTCCAACGTGCGCTTCGCGTCGTCAAATGTAATCAAGCCTCGGGCGGCGGCCTGGCGCACAACCATGGCGGCGTCCTGCGCAGTCGGAGCTTCGCTCAACCCAGGAATCGCCACCTTGGGCTCAACCGGGCGCTTGGCCGCGATGCCGCGCTCGAGCAGTAAGCGTTGCGCCGCGACCTCTCCGGCCGCCGCAGCTTTGATGGTCGCGTCGATGACCTTCGTCAGGCTGCGATTAATCTTGCGCTGCACCGCAGGGTTCTCGCCATCCGTCGACGTCGGCCGTATCACTTGACCATCCGGCCCGCGTGGCAAAGGCGGGCGGCCATTCTTGCGCGGTTGAGCCTCGGTCGTTTGCATCTCAGTTCCCCTTTCGTGTCACGCGGCCGTCGCGGTGATACACCGTTCCATCCTGGTGCTGGATCGATGCAAGACCGCGGTTCGCATGGAACATCACTATCATCTCTGGCACGGTTGGATCACGATCGCGCTCGCGCTTCGCCGCCAGCTGCTCGGCGGCTTCGAGTTCATCGAGATAGCACTGGTTGACGATACGCAGTCCCATAGCGCCACCTCGGGTTCAAGCCGGTTACAGATAGGCATCAGCAGCCGCATCGCGGCAGCGGCTGATCTGGCCTGTGCTGTGAATCCAGCGGCCGTCTGAAAGCTGCATCGACGTGCATCCCGGATTGGCGGCGAACTGCGCCAGCGCAGCGACCAGCTCGCGCTCAAGCTCGCTCGCCTTTCCCTCGCTCGCAGCCCGTTTTGCATTGGCCAGCTCAAGTTCACATTCATTCATTTCGCATCCCAAAATATCGTGGATAGATGTCGCCTCAGATGCAGTCCGCTATGCTACTTGAGCAGGCGGTCCGCGTGCTCGGCCACCTGGCGGACGATGCTGTAATCCCACTCGGCTCCGCTGCGAACCAACGCATCCAGGATCCCCGGGTGCGACTTCGCGACATGTCCAAGCAGTCTGCTCGCTTTCGCCATCATCGCCGGAGCGCGGTCGCCGTACTGTGCCTGAAACTTGGCGTCCGTCTCGCGAGCCATCAACTCAATCTGATCGGGTGTCAGACGCTGCGCCGCAACCTGGCTGATCCGCTGAAATATCGACTGGGCGATCCCAACTGGCATGTTGGCCGCGCGAAACGCCTCGCTCGCCAGTTGCATCTCATCGAAGCTCGGCGGCAGCGCCGTATTGTTCGGCAGCCGGTAATCGGCAGCGTTGGCCGGTGCGCTAAGCGCGGCCGGCAACTCATTCCACATCGGGTCAGCAGCGGCATGCGCGTTCGACGTCACAGCCTGCCCAGCATCAGCCAGATCGCTCGCGATCATGGCATCGGCCTGCGCCTGCGTTAGCTTGCCAGCAGCCACCAGAGCCTGCGCCATCGCGGCTTCGCCTGTTAGCTCAACAGCTTTATCGGCGACCGGCTGGCGTGCCAGATACTCGTCGAGACTTTCTCCGTGGGGTGCCGGAGCTACCTGCTCGGGCGTGACGGCTTGTGTGTTCGGCTCCATCGCTTAGCCCCTGTGCTGAAACAGCGTGACCAAATCGTCCCTCAGGCGCTCGACTAGACTCGCATCCTGGCTGGCGACGAACGCCGACACCGCGGCCTCACCAAACTTCCCGTTCGTAGCCCCAAAGAGGCATCGGGCCACCAGTGCCCGAATTGCCATCTCGCTGAACGAATGCGGACGGTGGTTGGGCTTCACAGGCACACTTGAAAACAACGCCTCAGCGCCGAACAGCACGTCCGTGTAGCTCTGCGCCAGCTCACCAATAGCCGCTTGAAGTCGTTGGACACGGCGCACATGCTCGTCGCGCACGTCATCGGCTGCTGCCCATCGGGCCTTCGAATCATCTAGCGTGGCCTCGGCTTCGCGCTCGGCAATCTCAGCGCGGCAAGCCTTCAGCATGTCGCTCAGCATCTGGCGTTCGACCGATTCGTCGGTCAGGGCTGACACGTCGGGCTTGCCCGGCTTGCCAGCAACCAGCGCGCTCATTGCGTTGGCCAGAGCCTGATCGTATGCCGCATTCTCCGCCTCGGTAGAGCGCTCCATATCGGACAGCAACTGCGCCTCCACCTTGCGAAGATCGTCCAGCGTACGCGGCTTCTTCCTGAAAATGCCCTTGAGATCCACGCCAACCTCCAATGCTTCGTTATCCAAATTACTTTTTCGAACACTACCACAGGTTTTATCGAATTCTTCAGTACTTATTTGAAGCGCTTTCAATCCCCACCATCCAAGCCAGACGGGCGCTTGACGTCAAGCCGCGCGGGCGCGCGCGAGCAGCTTCGCACCGCAGTGCGTTTTCCCCCATGATTTCGCGGTCGCATCGATTGCGACACGATTGCGGCGCAGATTCAGTCCTGTGAGTCATTCCCGACTCCACTTGAGAAAACGGGCGCATTGACTGGCGAGGACTGCGAAGTCACGCGCAACAGATTTTCCATTGAATGCACCAAATTTTGATCAGCACGATTCATTACCTCGATCGGATCGAGCAGACGCCGGACGATATACCCCTCGGTGACCCCCAGCGACTTGTGCCGCAGCAGCTTCGAGATCTGACCCACGGTCGCGCCTTCCTCATGCAGACGGGTCGCGAACGAACGTCGAAGCGAATGCGGTGTGATGCCCGGCGTGGCGGCTTGCCTGTTTGCGAGCTCGAATTGCTTGGAGAACCAGCCCGCCGACAATGGACGACCGTCGTCGCGACTTACGACAAGGCCAGAGACGCGACGCCGATCATGGAGGTAGGCCCGAAGGCTCGACACGACCGGCAGCGGCACTGCTTCGCGTCCTTTCGTCTTTCCGGGTGTGAAGGTGTCCGCATGCCAGTCAAACCATTCAAATCGGGCGCTGAAGACCTCGGCCTCACGCAGGCCCAGTTGGAGCATCAGCCGGACGACCGTCGAAAGCTGTGCGTTTCCCTGCGCGTCGATCGCGGCGAGCCAGCCGGCGAACTGCTCGGCATACAGGACCGTTTTTACTGGTTTCTGAGGGGTCAGCCGCACGACCTTCCACGGGATTGATGGAATCTGCCCGGTGCGAACCGCCCACGCGAACAACAGCCGGATATTTTTTGTCCATGCGTTCGCAGTGCTAACCGAATGGGACCTCAGGAAGGCATCGCGCGCCCGTTCGACCATCAGGGTATCAACCGCATCGATCCGGACGTGTGTGAGGTCGCCTAGGTGTAGCCGCTGGCATATTTCCACGTTTCTCACGTGTGACGTCGAATGTGTGTTTTCGAAGGTCTCCAACCACTGACGGGCGAGTTCACGGACGGTCGGCAACGGCGGCAGACCTGTGGCCTCGCGCTCGGCCTGCTCGATCATCTCAGCGGCCACCTTAGCCGCGGCCGCCTTGGCCTTTTGCTTCGTCGAGCGCTGCAGTCTGCGCCCGGCGACGGTCGCGCGGAAGTGCCAGACGCCAGCACGACGGAATAGGCGTGAAATGGTCACCCCGCCTCCGCAGTCACGATCTTGCCTCGGAGCACCGCCATGGCTTCGCCAATCGCCGCGCGCGAGGCTTCAGAACCGCCGCTTTCCCTTGGGAGAGGCAAATCTATTCTCGGCGAAGCCGTTTTATATGCGATTACATCTGTGTTTACATCTGTACAGTGATTCCGCAGTTTTGCGGCGTCGATTCCGCGATTGTGCGGTGTCGATTCCGCAGCCTTGCGGGATGCATTCCGCAGTTTTGCGGAATGCTGTGCCGCCTCAATCATTGGTGCAAGCTGCGCATCCTGATCAACGAACGCGTACCAGTTTGTTCGGTCCCATTTGTCCATGGAGCCGGCGCGACGGAGAATGATCTGGGCGTCGGTGAGCTTGGTAAGCAGCCGCTGGATCTTGTCTTCCGATAAATACGGGAATTGCTGCGCGTATGCCTTCGCGGAGTTGAACGTCCACGTGCGACCGTCGACCTGATGTTTGCTGTTGGTCCAGTTGTAGAAAATCCAAAACCTGAGGTTATACAGGAGGATTGCGCAGTCAACACCGTACTGGGAGGCGTCTCCGACGTCGAAGCTATGGGTGGTCATGCGTCGCCCCTACCGCACCGGGTCGATCGCACGCGCGGCCAGCATGAGGCCCTGGCAGACCTCCGCGACCTGCTCGGGACGGAGCGTGATCCCCTTGCTGCTCGCTTGGTATTCACCTGACCCAGTCGCGAACCACACGCGCATGTCGATGAAGGTCCGACCGTGGTATTCCCGAAGGGTGATGCGCAAACGCTCGCTGGCGCTGCGGCGCAGCTCGACGATCGTGGTCATTTGTCAGCCCCGAGCAGGGCCGCAACCCGGGCTGCCAACTCCGGTTTCGCGAGGATCTGCGCGGCCAGCTTTTGGGTAGCATCTGATTCTTTCTGCCGTTCGATCTGCTTGGCGCGACCGGGCGAATACGCCTCCTTGACCGGGTTGGCGGCCCGTTGGTCGATCCACTCGGCAACCTCGCTAAGCCGCCATACCTTCAGCCGCGGTCCCAGCAGAAAACCCTTCGGAGCGTTGCCGTTCTTCTCCCACACGTCCCACGTCGAATCCGGAACTTGGGTTATTTCACGCAACTCGGGTCGCCGGATCAGCTTCACGTTGCGCAATTCATTTAGGAATTCTGACATTTATTCTTTCCTCATTTTCAAGCCACCTTAGATAGGCGGCGACTTGCTGAGGTCAGACACTACTACAAGTTATTTATCTGCCCAACCAAAAACCGTGGCCGAATTAGCGATGCCTAATTAAATCTATGTACGTACCTGAAATGCTTCACGCGGGAGCTGTTGCGGCGCAATATTCATCCACCATGTCGGCCCATTTCTGAAGCATGTCCCGGCGCTGTTCGGCATACTCCGCCCGGTTATAGACCGCACGGATGCCCCTCTGCTGGTGCGCCAGCGCCTTCTCAATGACATCCGAGCTAAAGCCTGCGTCGTGCAGCAGCGTGCTTGCAGTGCGGCGCATGTCGTGCAAGGCAAATGGCTCTAAACTCACATCGGTCTTCTTCGCTGCCCTGATCACTACGTTGATAACGGAATTCAGAGTCGATGTGCAAATCGGCTTATCGGGGGCACCTCGTGCCTGTAACAGGTACGCCGATCGGCCGGCGATGCCTTTTAGGACTCGGACGATTTCGACTACCTGACGGCTCAGATAGATGACGTGTGTTCGGCCTCCCTTCATGCGCCCCGCCGGGATCGTCCATGTCGCCGCGTCGAGATCGAATTCGTCGAATGTGGCACCGATCATCTCGCCCTTGCGGACCAAGGTAAGCAGAACCAGCCTGAACGCCAACTTGAGCGCTGGCTGGCTGCCCACTCCCTCGAGCACGTTAAAGAACGTGCCGATTTCGCCGGGGGTAAGCGCTCGCTCACGCGGCTTGAAAGTCGCCAGCGCGGCTCCTTTGATCTTCCCGGCGGGGTCACCAACTTCGATGCCGCGCGCCGCGGCCCACCGGTAGACCAGAGAAATGATTTCCCGCGCGTGTACGGCCGTCGACGGTGCACCTCGCGCGAGGATCTTTTCGCACAGGTCCATAACCTGGGGCGTGCTGATGTCGGTCAGCTGACGCTTTCCGAACGCCGGCAGGATGTCGCCGTCAAGGATGCGCTTGCGTAGCGTGACGGTTGACGGCGCCAGACCGGCATCCCTCAGCCAGATCTCAGCCAACGCCCCGAACGTCTGTGCGCCATCCTCCCGCCCGCGCCGACGGCGCTTGTGGTCGGCCGGATTTTCACCGTCCGCCAGCAATTTACGCGCATCCGCAAGCTTTGCGCGAGCCGCCGCGAGGGTGACATCCGGGTAACGGCCGAATGTCAGAGTCTGCCCACGGCCCCGAAAAATGTAGTCAAAGCGGAACGAACGGACGCCTGACGCCAATACGGCGACATAGAGCCCGTCGCGGTCGCCGTGCTTCGTCAGGGTCTTTCCGGGCGTAGGCTTCAGCGCGCGGATCTTGATGTCGGTCAACAATTCATTTCCCCCAGCTTCAACGGTATCTAGTGGATCGAACGGTCGACCTAGTCGTATACCGTTCTAAATACCGTCATTATAAGCTGGATGACGCTGGAATTTATGGGTGCTAGATGTGCCTTAATTGCCTGCAACGCCGCACCAGTGGGCCCGTTATTGGGCCTCGCTGGGTCTGGATATGGTACTCAATACACTTCAGGCACGATCATCGACGACGGCACCGGCTGGCGGCTGTATTCGTCGTGATAGACCCGCGCCGGCAACTCGACACGCGAATGCTCGATCTCGTGATACGGCACCTGGCCTAGCAGATGGTGAATGCAGTTCAGACGCGCGCGCTTCTTGTCGACCGCCTGCACGACCCACCACGGCGCCTCGGGAATGTGCGAACGCTGCAGCATGACTTCTTTCGCCTGCGTATAGGCTTCCCAGCGGCGCCGGCTCTCCAGATCCATCGGACTCAGCTTCCACTGCTTCAACGGGTCGTGAATGCGGTTCTGAAAGCGGATTTCCTGTTCTTCGTCCGTGATCGAAAACCAGTATTTGAGAATCTGCACGCCGCTTCGCGCCAGCATTTTTTCGAATTCCGGCACCGAACGGAAGAACTCTTCGTACTCGTCGTCGCTGCAAAAATTCATCACGCGTTCGACGCCCGCGCGGTTGTACCAGCTGCGATCGAACAGCACCATTTCGCCGCCGGCCGGCAGATGCGACACGTAACGCTGGAAATACCATTGTGTGCGTTCACGGTTGTTCGGCGCCGGCAACGCTGCCACGCGGCACACGCGCGGATTGAGCCGCTGCGTGATGCGTTTGATCGCGCCGCCCTTGCCGGCCGCGTCGCGTCCTTCGAAAATCACCACCAGCCGATGGCCCGTTTGCACGATCCAGTCCTGCAGTTTGACAAGCTCGCCCTGCAAGCGGAACAGCTCGCGGAAGTACACCTTGCGCGCCTCGCGATGCTCGGGCGTGAAGCCGTTCGCGCCGTCGATAATGCGGTCGTCGACCTCCATTTCGAGTTCCTCGTCGTATGCATCGATGAGGTCTTCCTCGAAACGGCGCTGCCGTTCTGCCATTACTTCGGCCTCGGGTCTCGGATCCAGCTCTTTCATTGCGACTCTCCTGGCAACGGGAATGGTTAGGCACGCGGCGCATGCGCGTCGCGAACGCGTCGATTATCGAAGCGCGAGGTGTCAGCCGTGTTACCAGCGCGGCAGCCGCACTTTGGGGCGATTGGCGCTCGCTAGCGGCGTGCGCGCCTTATGGCTATCCATGATAGCGAGTTTAGCGCGGCCGCCCGGCGCTAACGCAGCGGCCTGGCAAAGCTGAGTTCGTGGCCGTCAGGATCGGTGATGTGGAAATAGCGCTCGCCCCACGGCGCATCGGACGGCTGAAGCGACGGCTTCAAACCCGCCGCCAGTGCCTTCCGGTAGAGCGCGTCGACATCCGAAACATAGATGATCACGCGACCCCACCAGTTGACTGGCGCGCGCGTATCGACGATCAGGTTCAGATACGAACCGCCGAATGCAAACGATGTAAACGCCTCCTGCGAGCCACCGAATTTGATCGGAAAACCAAGCGCTTCGTAAAACAGCACGGCGCGCGGCATATCGTGGGTGGCGAGCGTGATGGCGCTGAGGGACTCGATGCGCGGCTCGGCCGGCTCGGCCGGGTCTGTCGACGCGCTCGACGCACTCGACGAAGCGGAGGCTGCGGCTGACGTGGCGGGCGAGTTCATGGCGGCTGTCTCCTTGGGATGGCGGCGCCTAACGGGCTTCTATGACGTGAGCCCGGGCGTTGCGGGCATTGGCGGGGCCTGACACGAGAAAGTGTCTCACAGCCAGCCCTCGCGCGCCCCGCCCTGCCCGCACTTGAAAACCGTCCCGCCGCCCCGCATCTGCATTTCCGTTTATCCGGAGCATCGCCATGGGAAGCCGTCCACGCTTCATTGATGACCTGTCGCGCGCCGCATCCGACGCCCCCGGGCCCAAGCCACTCAGCCCCCTATCCGACGACGCCCTGCTCGACGCCTATTCCCGCACCGTGATCGGCGCGCTGGAACGCGTTCAGCAGGCGGTCGCCTTCATTTCCGTCGAAGGCCGGTTGCCCGGCGGCCCTTCCGGGCGCGATAGCCGCGGCGCACGTGGCGGCACCGGCTCGGGTTTTCTGTTCACACCCGACGGCTATTTGCTCACCAACAGCCACGTGGTGCATGGCGCCACGCACATCAAGGTGACGCTCGCCGACGGCGCGAAATTCGACGCCGATCTGGTCGGCGACGACCCCGGCAGCGATCTGGCCGTCCTGCGCATCGGCTCGCCGGAGCCATTGCCGCACGTCGAACTCGGCGAATCGTCAAAGCTGCGGGTCGGCCAGATCGCGATCGCGGTCGGCAATCCGCTCGGCCTCGCCCAGACCGTAACGACCGGCGTGGTCTCGGCACTCGGCCGCTCGCTGCGTTCGAATTCGGGCCGCATGATCTACGACGTGATCCAGACGGATGCCGCGCTCAATCCCGGCAATTCGGGTGGCCCGCTGATCAATTCGGCCGGTCAGGTGATCGGCGTGAACACCGCGATCATTCCCGGTGCGCAGGCGATCTGCTTCGCCACCGCGATCGATACGGCCAAGTGGGTCATCATGCAGATCTTCGCGCACGGCCGCGTGCGGCGCGCGTACGTCGGCGTGGCCGGCACCACGCGTCCGCTGTCGCGCCGCGTGCAGCGCTATTTCGGTTTGAGCTCGGAGAGCGGCGTACACGTCATGGAAATCGTCAAAGGCAGTCCGGCCGCGCTAGGCGGTCTGCGAACCGATGACACGATCGTCGCGATCGACACGCTTACCGTGCAAGACGTCGATAGCCTGCAACGTGCGCTTGATGCGTCGCGTATCGACAAGCCGGTGAGCGTGACCGTGTTGCGTGGCGCACAACGGCTCGAATTGACCTTGACGCCGGTCGAGCAGACAAGTTGACCGAGTGGCTGCACAGCGGCTCAAAGAAGTTTCGCGTTCCGTGCCTCTCGCTCCGAGCCTCACGCGCTATTAATCTCGCAGATAAAAAAGGCCTCACACTCAATCGAGTGCGAGGCCTTTCTTCTGCCAGCGGCGCATCCATAAAGTTGCGCCGCCCAGATGCACCTGAACGATTCCAGTCAAACGCTCACTGGATCACCCGCGTGACACCGCGGCCGCGCGGATCGGCCGCTGCTTCCGGCGTATCGCCATTGACCTTGATCGCCTGGATGTCGCCGCTGAAATCCTGCCCCTCCAGCTTGTAACCCTTGGCTTCGATCTGCTTGGCAAGTTCGCCGTCGATTGGCTTGTACGGCTCCCAGAAGATCGTGTTCGGCGGCAACAGCTGATGATGGAAGCGCATCGCGCCCACGGCTTCCTGCAATGGCATGTTGAAGTCGTAAATGTTGTTGATCACCTGGAAGATCGACGTGAAGATGCGTGAGCCGCCTGGCGTACCGATCACGAGCGACACCTTGCCGTCCTTGGTCAGAATCGTCGGGGTCATCGACGACAACGGGCGCTTCTTCGGCTCGATCGAATTCGCGTCGGCGCCCACCACGCCAAACTGGTTCGCAACGCCCGGCTTCGCGGAGAAGTCGTCCATCTCGTCGTTCAGCACGATGCCGGTACGATCCGCCACCACGCCCGAGCCAAAGTAGCCGTTGATGGTGTACGTGTTCGACACGGCGTTACCCCACTTGTCGATCACAGAGAAGTGCGTGGTTTCCGCTTTCTCCGGCATCGACGTGCCAAGACCTGCCTGAATGCTCTTCGTATCCGAAGGCGCACCCGGATTGACCTCGGCGGCGCGCTTGGCGATGTAAGCGTCGTCGGTCAATTGCGCGACCGGCACCTTGTAGAAATCCGGATCGCCGAGATACTGCGCGCGATCGGCGAACACACGTTTTTCGATTTCAGCGATCAGATGCACGTACTGTGGCGAATTGAGCGCGACGCCCTTGAAGTCGGGTGCGAGATCTTCTTTCATCTTCAGCAACTGCACGAGACCGATACCGCCCGAGCTCGGAGGCGGTGCGGTAATCACGCGATAGCCGTTCCAATTCGCCTGAATCGGCTGACGCCACACCGCTTTGTACTGTTGCAGGTCGGCCTTCGTAATCAGACCGTGACCGCGCATGGACGCCGCGATCAGATCGGCCGTCTTGCCCGAGTAGAAGTCTTTCGCACCCTGATCCGAAATGCGCTGCAGCACGGCGGCGAGATCCGGTTGCTTGAAGTTGACGCCCTGCTTCAAGTTGCCGAAGTAGGTGTCGAAGTTGGTCTTACCGGCAAAGTCTTTCGCGGCGTCGTCGCGGCGTTGCTGCAATTGCTCGCTGACTTCGAAGCCGTCGCGCGCGTAGTGAATGGCCGGTGCGAGTACCTGCTTCCACTTGAGCTTGCCGAAGCGGCGCTGCGCCTGCCACATGCCGTCGACAGTGCCCGGCACGCCCACCGCGCGATAGCCGAACAGGCTCATGTCTTTGATGACCTCGCCCTTGTCGTCGAGATACATGTTCTTTGTCGCGGCCAGTGGCGCACGCTCGCGGTAGTCGAGGAAGTACGGCTTGCCATCGACATACAGCGTCATGAATCCGCCGCCGCCGATATTGCCCGCTTCCGGATACGTCACGGCCAGCGTGAAGGCAATCGCGACGGCCGCGTCGACGGCGTTGCCGCCCTCCTTGAAGATCTGTTCCGCGGCGTCGGCGCTGTACTTGTCGGCGGCCGCAATGGCGGACGCCGTGAGAATCGCCGGCTGCGCTTTCGCGGGCGCTTTTGCAAAGGCCGGAGTGGTTTCGAGAAAGCCGGTTGAAACAGAGACAAGTGCGACAAACGCAAGTCCGCTAACGGACGATTTGGCGTTGTGAAACAACTTCATTGCATATCCTCCAAGACGACTTTTCATCTGACGATAACGAAAGCTGTCTTGGGCTTATAACATGCCACTTCGGTATTTGCGAAGCCGTTGCACGCATAGGGCGCATGCTGCAGCACACAAAAATACCTCGCTAAATAACGATGAAAATCCCCGCCAGCAACGCGTTTAAATCCGCAGCAAATACAGTCGACGCGCCACACCGCCAAGCGGCGTGTCCGCGAGCCAAACGCTCACGCGCTCCCTCTGCTGCCGCGTGCAATTTCATCACCGGCGCCTTGCGGTAAGCGCGCGGTCACCGGAATCGACAGGAACGAGAACAGCCCGACCACCAGAAACGCCGGCCAGAAATCGGAGAACACGATAGTCGAATGACCCTGCACGTTATGCGAGATTTGCAGCACGATACCGGCGATCGTCACGCCGAGCCCCAAGGAAATCTGCTGGATCACACTCGCAACACTCGTCGCACGGCCAACGTCGCGGCTGGGAATATCCGCATACGCCAAGGTATTCAACGAGGTGAACTGCAACGACGGAAAGAAGCCGCCGAACAGCACCACACACCAGATCAGCCAATGCGGCGTGCCAGGAAAGAACAGACCGTAGACCGCAATGGCCAGCCCCGCGCAGACGGCGTTGAACATCAGCACCGTGCGGAAACCGAAACGGCCGAGAATGCGCGACGCGGCCGCCTTCATGAAGATCGAGCCGAACGCGGACGCGCAGGTGATCGACCCCGACTTGAACGCCGTCATGCCCAGTCCTTCCTGCAACGCGAGTGGCAACAGAAACGGCACCGCGCCGAGCCCGATGCGAAACAGCGAACCACCTATCACGCTCGCGTGAAAACTCGGAATGCGCAACAGGCGCAGATCGAGCACCGGCAACTCGACACGGTTCGCGTACAGCACGTAAATCACCAGCAGTACCACGCCGATCACGCACATGCTGACCGATACCATGTTCGACACCAGTTCGCCGCCGACCAGCGAGAGCCCCAGCATGAACAACGACGCCCCGCTCGCCGACAACACGAAGCCGGTCCAATCGAGCCTGCCGGGATGCGCTTCGCGCACGTTGGCGATGTGCTTGTTCGCCAGCCAGATGCCCAGCAGGCCAATTGGAATGTTGATGAAGAAAATCAGACGCCAGTGCAGATACGTCGTAATGAAGCCACCGAGCGGCGGTCCCACTACCGGCCCGAGCAGCGCGGGCACCGTCAGATAATTGACCGCGCGGATGAAATCCGATTTGGGCACCGAGCGAAAAATGATGATGCGTCCCACCGGCACCATCATCGCGCCGCCGATACCTTGCACGAAGCGCGCAACCACAAAGGTGCCGAGCGAAGTAGACGCCGCGCACATCAACGAGCCGGCCATGAAGATGCCGATCGCCGTGCGAAACACCGTGCGCGAGCCAAAGCGGTCGGCGACCCAGCCGCAAATTGGAATGAAGACGCCGAGGCCGATGACGTAAGCCGTCACGGCGAGCTTGAGGGTGATGGGATCCTGGCCGAGATCGCGCGCCAGAACGGGCAGCGACGTCACGATGACCGTGCCGTCCACGTTTTCCATGAACATCGCACACGCGACGATCAGCGGAACGATGAAAGTGCCTAAAGCGAGAGGCATTGGCATGACGACGGGTTGCAAGGCCGCCGGTGTAAAGCGTTAATTATCGCACCGCAACGACAACAGATGTTGCTAAGCGAGGCCTTTTCGTACTCGGATAGTGACGCGTCGCTATCCGGCGCCCAATCGTTGAGCGCGCAACGAGGCAGCACAGACTACGAATAACAGGAGTGAAACAGAAGAGGAAAATCGACGCGATAATGAGCCGGCATATAGCCGGCCCACCATGCAATACGGCAGCAATTCAGGGGCGAGGCTTAACGCGAAGCACTGACCAGCGGTTGCAGCTGCGGCAGAATCTCGGTGCCTGCGCGTGCGACGTCGTTCGGGAAGTCGATCTCGATCCACGGCGAGCCGGTCACGTCCGCCGTGTCGAACACCTGGCTGCGCTCCAGCAGCAGGTCGCGCACCGCTTCTTCGTGCGGCATGTTGGCCCGGCCGCTATCCACGTAGCCCGCAACGATCTGCGTGAAACGTCGCGCGGTGTCCTGGCGGAAGCGGAAGAAGCCCACCGATTCGCCGATCGTGTCGTACTCGAGATTGACGGCGAGTTGCTTGCGCAGTTCGACCGGCACGCCCCCTTTCAGGCACAGCTTGACAGGCTCGTCGCCGGCTTCGAAATCACGGTCGATCAACAGACGGTTGACCGTCTCGCCCGCTACGAGCGCGCTCAGAATGCGCTCGTCGTAAAGCACGTCGGCGTCCATCAGCAGCACGTCGCCGCCACGCGTCAGCGGCTCGGCCACCGTGTGCACCGTCAGCACGCTGCCCAGGTCGTAACGCGGGTTCAGGACGGTTTCCACCTTATGCGGCCAGTTGATCCGCTCCAGTTCCGCCAGCACCGATTCCGGCTGGAAACCGAGCGCCAGCACGACATCGGTCACGCCGGCGGATTCAAGCATTTGCAGATGCCGTTCGAGCAGGCTCATGCCGTCGAACTGCAACAGGCACTTCGGGAACTGTGCCTGCGGCGGTTGCTGGAGACGCAGGCCGAGGCCCGCTGCGAGGATGATGGCACGCATGCGCGGTCCTTTGAAAAAATACGGGGATTAATCGACAACCGGCACGCGCGCCGTGGCGCGCCGCCGTTGCCAGCTTCGTTCGCTGAAGTGCAAAACCAGAAGGCCCGGCAAGGCCAGCAGGATTTCGCGTGCGCGCTTGGCGAGCGACAACGCCAGCGCCGCATCCGGCGGCAAGCCCACGAGCGGCGCGAGCAGCAGATAACCGCCTTCCTGTACGCCGAGCGAGCCCGGGATCATGAATGCCGCACCACGAATCGCCTGCCCGAGACTTTCGAGCAGGAGTGCATCGACCCAGTCGACCGGATGGCCGAGAAAACGCAGCGCGAGCCACACCTCGACCGTGCCGACGATCCAGCCCACCAGACTCAGGGCGAAACTTGTCGCGACGCGGCTACGCTCGCGGTACATCGCCTGCACGGCGGCGTCGACGGCTTCGGCGCGCGTCATCAGCGACGACCAGTCGCGCTTGCCGAACACCTTCGAGACCACGCCCAGCAAACGGCCGAACAGGCCGCGCCGCTGCGCGTAATAGAAACCCGCGATCAGCGCACCCAGCACGCCGGTGGCAATGAGCGTGGCGATTCGCAGATCGTGCAGCGCGCCGTGCGCCGCGTAAGCACCGAACAGCAGCAGCCCGAGCAGCGCGAAGACGATTTGCGCGAGCGCCTGCGCCGTGGTGCTGACGGTAATGGCGGCGGCCGCGTCGCGCATGCGCATGCCGCGCTGCGATAGTTGCCGCACCATCACCACCGGGCCGCCGATCTGGCCGGCCGGCAACAGGCTATTCACCGATTCGCCGATCCAGCGCGCGAACAGCGCGTCGCGCAGCGTCACGTCGTGATGCACGCCTCCGCGATGGCGCTGGAACAGCACCGAAATCGCGCCGGCGTCGAGCACCAGCGGCACGAGGTGGAACGCCGCGACAAGCACGAGCCCCCAGCCTGCCGCGGCCAGTGCCGAGGCAACGGAGTCGAACCCCTGCCACGCGAGCAGGCCGACAAAAAGCGCCGTCCCGATCGACAGCAGAATCAGGGCCGCACGTGTCATGCGTGGTCCTTGCCGCGCTTCGTCATCTGACGGAAAACCTGGCGGAAACCGAAGTACGCAATCGCGTCCTTCATGTTCGAGATGAAACGGCGCCACGGCCGCATGTTCGGGTCGGTAACATATTCGAAAGTCAGCGACACGCGCATTTCGTTTGCGCCGGCCGGGGTGATGCGATGACGCAGCTTGTCGCCGTCGAAGAACACCAGCCCGCCCGGCGGAATTTGCACCGAGCCCGGCTGGTCCGGCACGTCCGCATTGCGCGTATGCAATTCGTAGTCGAGCCGGCATGACGATTCGTCAATTACGCCGAGCAGCAGCGTGTAGCGGCGGCCGTCATAGTACGAAGTGTCGTAGTGCCAGCCGATGTGGTCGCCGGCCCGCGTGTAGTAGTACAGCGCATAGGCATGCGGGTCGTCCGCGGGCGACACTTGCAGCTTGTCGCCGCTCAGTTGCTCGAGCCAGCCGATCAGTTCCTTCGAGCGATACAGCTCGGCGATAAACGGCGCGAGGCGGTCAATCGTATGACGGCTCACGCTGCCACCCTGCTTGTGACCGGGCAGATAGTTGCGGTTCACTTCATCGAGGAGACCCCGCGCGCTCTGGACGAGCTGGGCGGTGACTTCGGGCGCGAGGAAGTCTTCCAGGTACAGGAACGCATCCTGATCGGCGAAATCTCTCGAGAGACGCCGTGTGTCGAACGTGCGCGTGCGGCTCACAACGGCGCGATCGGCATTCGGTGCCGGCGCGGCCGACGAAGAGGCCGGCGAACCTTCAATTGAGACTGATGCGATCACGTCGTCTTCGGCGTGCGTACTCATTTACTGGCCCACATTTGACTGGTTTCAGACGCCTTGGCGGGGGCGAGCGCCGAGCGTGCGGCGCGGCGCGAGAGGCGCCAGTAATCGATCACAACCCAGGCGGCAAAGAGCGGCGCGCCGATCGACGCAACCAGGACGAACGGCATGACGGCGCTCGTCAGCGTGACGATGGGCAGCAGATACAACACGTCTTCGGTTTCGAAACCGCCGACCGATGCCTGCTTCGTGCCGTCTTTGCCCGCCATCTCCTCGATGCGCATGCGCAGGAAGAAGATCAGCGCAACCGCAACACCCGCCACAGCACCCAGCCAGCCGGGTGAAACTTTCAGCGAGCCGACATGCGCCGTACCGACACCCATGCCGACGAACAACATAACTGTCACGAGCGCGTCACAAGCGAGATCGTAAAAGTGACCGATCCGGCTCGACTTTCCGCCAATGCGCGCGAGCTCACCATCTGTATGGTCGACAAAGTTCGACAGCACGATCAGAAAGGCGCCCGAGTTGGTCCAGGCAAAACCGCCGTAGGCGAGGCACAGCGCGCCGGCGAGCCCGATCAGCAGGCGCAGCGTGGTCAGATGATTCGGCGTGACCCAGGTGTTGACGAGCGGCGTGACTAGTCGGCGGGCAAGCCTCGCATCCCATGTTCTGGGGGCTGGAACGTTAATTGGAATTGATGGTCGCGAATTCATAACCCGGAAATATATACGGGATCGTGAAAGCTTGCTTCTTTCCTTAACGTTTTCTTAAGGACCATTCGTTACCGTTGCGCGTCGGGCGCAAGGCAAGATTTGCCGAATCACGTTAAAGTGCGAATCCTGTTGCGTCTGCCACGCCGGATCACTTCGATGCGCAACGTCTTTCGGGTTGCGACATCTGGCCGCCGCCCGTTGCGAACTCACTACATCGAACGCGGGTCGTCATTCACGTATATGAAACGCTTCTTTTCGTCTGTACTCCTTGCGCTGGCCGCCGCCACGCTGCCGCTTACCAGTTACGCCGCTGCCCTCGATGCGCCGCTGACCTGCAATGAGAGCGGCCATCAGTTCATTGCCGATCTCGCCAAGCAGCAGATGATCGATCCCAAGCCGACACGCGTCGAAAGCAATTCGATCAATGCATTCTCGCCGGCGCAGGGCGCCGACCTGACCGCATTCGGCTTTCACGTTTTCGCGGTGGTCGGCTACGAAAAAGACGATCCGATGTTTCGTGTCGGCGACGGTGAACCGGTGGCCCGCTCGGCCTACGGTGTCGTGGTGTTCGGCGGCGAATCCAAGGTCCAGAACGCCATCGCCGAGGCCGGCAGCACGGCGATCGTGCATCGAGTGGCGCCGCTCGTGACGGCGATTTTCTGCAAGCGGAGTTGAGGCGGCGGGTTACGCCGCCCCACGCCTCCCCTACAGCTTGATGCCCGCCGGGTCCGCCGTCAGATAGCCCACCGTCGCGCCGAAGCGATCCTTATAGTTCGCCCGCACGAGCGGATCGAGCGTCGATTGGACCTTATCGTGCAACGGACTTTCCCAATCGCCGACGTGCTGGAAGTTGCTCATCACGTAAGTCCAGCCGTTGATTTCGTCGACCGCGTGCAAACCTGTCGACTCGGCGCCCGCCGGGCACGACAACACGCGTGCGAGCGTCTTCGTATCGACGTTGTACGCCCACAGGAAATTGTTGACGTGCATGCCGCTGTCCTCGCCGATGAAGAGCGTGCGCAGTTTCTCCGAGAACTTCAGGTTGTCCGGATTCGCAATGCGTTCCGGGTTCGCGGTGTTGCCGAGCGCGTCGGCGGACGACAGATCCTCGCCGACCAGTGCCGCGGGCGCGGCCATGTCCACCGGCACCCACTCGCTGTTGATCGCGCCGCCGCTGCGGTCGCGCTGGCCACCCTTCATGTTCAGCGCGTAGACCGCTCCGGCGCTGATCGTCTTGTCGACGGCGACATCGGTCGACGCGGCATTACCGCGCACCATCGATTTCTCGATGCGTGACATCGCCGAATACAGCACCTTGTCCCGGGCATTCACCGTCGTGCCTTCGAGCTTCGTGAAACCCATGCTGCCGCCCGCCAAAGCAGCGTAGCGATGCGTCTCCAGGAAAGTCGCCGCACGGGTCATGCCCGGCTTGATGCGCACCCAGTTGAAGGTGCCGTTGTAGTTGATCCTGGTGTAGGTCGGATCGGCCGGGTCTTTGGTCGCGACGTCCATGATGTCGCTCGCGCGCAGCTGGTTGGCGAGCGCCTCGATTTCGTCACTGGTCGCGTGGCCCAGATTGATCCAGGAAAGCGTCGCCGCGCCCGCGCCGCCCGCCGACACCTGCGTCCACTTCGCCACATACAACGTGCCCGCCGACAGATCGGCTTCGCGATCGGCGATGAACATGAAGAGGCCGCCGTTGGTCGCGTCGTCGCCCATCAGCACGGTGCGCCTGTCCGGCATCACCTGAATCAGTTCGTGCGAAATGCGGCCGAGGCCGTAGTGCTTTTTGATCGTGCCGGTGCCGTCGGGATTGACGCTCACTTCCGGCAGATGTCCATAGTGATAGGGGTTGGCGGTGGTTTCGTTGCCGAACAGACTGCGGCTGAACCCTTTGAACTGGCTATTGGTCGCGATCGTCGTGGCGTCCGGCTCGTACTCTTCGCTCGACAGATGCGTATTCCACGGCGACAGGCTCGCGCCGCAGGTAATCCACAAACCATGCGCCTTCGACGTATCGACGTTGTGGTAGCCCACTAGCGTGAGCTTGCCGGTAGCCGGGTCCTGATCGAGCGTGAGCACGGCGATCGGCGAAGGCAACTGGCCATACATCGACTTCAGACTCTGATCGCGGGTCGTGTACTCGAACTGCACGACGGCGAATACCGCATTGCCCTTGAGTCCCTTGACCGTAGGCTTGTCGAGGCGGATCAGCGAGCTGCCGTCCGGACAATCCGAGTAGAACTGGCGCTCCTTACCCGCAACGGACTGATCGATGATCGGCTGATTGTTGATGTCGAAATAACCACCAGCCAGGATCGTGCCGCCCTTGATGTTCGGCACCGTGTCGCCGGTGACGAAAAACGGCTGGTAAGCGAGCTTGAAGGTGCGGCTGCTACCGTCGCTCAGTTGCACTGAGAGGGTTGAGCCGACCGTAGTTTTCGCCATCGCGGCGGGATCTGCCAGCGTCGGCGCGGCCATGCCGCCGAATGCCGCCGAGACGAAGCTCGCCACCGGTTTGACCGGAATCGTCAGTTCGTCGCCTCCGCCGCCGCACGCGGTCAGCATCGACGCCGTTGCAAGGCCGCCTAACGGCAGCATCGGCGCACCGGCGAGTAGTTTCAGGGCCTTGCGGCGGGAAAGGTCGAACGGCTCTGCCATGTTGTCGTGATCCAGAGTTTGGGTAGCGTGGGTGAATGCACAGCCGGCACGCACTCAGACCCCAAACCGCATGGTTCACGCTCGCGCCGCTATGACGCGAGGATTCTATGAAACGAATGTGAAAGTAACTTGACAGGCTTTAGTAATGCCTTAGTTTGGCCGTTCGTTAGCTTTGCCCTGACATCACCCGTCTAGCCCGGGCGGCGGAATTCGTTTTCGACCCATGCAGCAGCGCTCGCCTTGCTCAGCTTGAAGTTCGGCGCGACCTGCACTTGCGCGAGTTGTTCGCCGAAGGTGTCGAGCGCGGTCAGCAGCGCGTACGGTTCGATTTCGTCAGGAACGATGTCGAGTGTGATGTCGAGTTCGTCATTGCCGTCCGCGCTGGCCACGCGCACTTCTTTATGCAATTGGGCGCGCAGTTGCTGCTCATGGCGGCGCAGCACTTCAGACGCGGTTTTCACCAGCGTGTTGAACGCCGATGTGTCGAGCGGCTTGGGATCTTTCTTGTTGCGGCCCATTGTCCACGGGCCGACGAGCGCCGGTTCCGCTTCGCCGTCCTTGATCATTTCGACGGCCCAGCCTTCATCGTCTTCGTTCTTGATGACGCGCGCGGTCCAGCCGTCGTCGCGCCACAGACGCGGTTCGTGCAGCGTTTCGGGCTGCGCTTCTTCCAGGTGCTCGGGCGGGGTTTCGTGGATGTTGGACGCACCTTCCGTCGTGGAGTCAGCAGCGGTGTTGGACGATGGAAGGGGGGTATCGGTCATTACAGGTTTACTCACGTTCGCGGGGCGGAAACACATCTCAGGCCTGCGATTCTACCCGTCCCGCACACGCCGGACGCGGCCCCCTGACGAACGGACAAGGCAGGACAAGCTTCTCGCCAATCGAAACAGTGCATTTCCTTATTCGCGGGAACTTATAAGTCGATTATAAAAAATTAAAAAAACGCGGCCCGAAAGCCGCGTATAGAAAGATGAAAAAGACACCCCTGGTCAAAGGGTAAAACGAATTGTAGAACCGTAATTAGCCGAGATAGACCCCATGAATTGGAAGAGTGCGTTGCAGAAAACAGAATGAATCGAAGTCCACCCCAGCGATACGCTCAAACCCTTACCGGATATGACCCAGCCGGAGCGTCGCGACCGAGCAACACCCACAATTTGACGAATAGTTACAGCGTCATCGCACACAAATATTTTTTTCTTTATTTACCCGTACTTACACGACTCCGAATCCGCTATTACGGATTAGAAAATGCACTGTTGTGCCATATGCGCTTAAAGATATAAATAGCCGGCATACACTTCGCAGCGGATCGTCAGGCAGCCGGCGGAATCGGCTGTAAGCACTGGAATGCGATTCTCTACGCACTGTCCCGGAGTTATCTAAACATGAAAAAAACCCTCATCGCAGCAGGCCTCATGGGCGCGTTCGCCATCACCGCTCACGCACAAAGCAGCGTCACGTTGTACGGCACGCTGGACGCCGGTCTCGTCTACTCGAACAACCAGGGCGGCCACAGCAACTGGCAACAAGGCAGCGGTTCGGTGTCGAACACCTACTTTGGCCTGCGCGGCAATGAAGACCTTGGCGGCGGTCTGCATGCCATCTTCACGTTGGAAAACGGCTTCAACCTGAACAACGGCCAGGACTCGGAAAACGGCACGATGTTCAATCGTCAGGCGTTCGTCGGACTGCAGAGCGACCAATACGGCGCGCTGACGCTCGGCCGTCAATACGACTCCGTGGTCGACTACCTCGCCCCGCTGTCCGAAGCGGGCGCGGGCTTCGGCAACAACCTGGCCGCTCACCCGTTCGATAACGACAATCTGGACAACTCGTTCTCGATCAAGAACGCCGTGAAGTACACGAGCGCGAACTATGCGGGCCTCAAATTCGGCGGCTTGTATGGCTTCAGCAATTCGGCCGGCCAGTTCTCGAACAACCGCGCATGGAGCGCCGGTGCTTCGTACGACAACGGGCCGTTGAGCGTTGCCGCTGCCTACCTGCAACTGAACAACTCGGGCAGCTCGAACCTGGGCGGCGCCGTCTCGCAAGGCGACGGCACCGCCGCGGTCGCGGCGAACCTGCAACGCACGTTCGGTGCGGGTATCAACTACACGTACGGTCCGGCAACGGCCGGCTTCGTGTACACGCATACGCAACTGGACGGCATCACGGGCGTGGACGTCGGCGGTGTGACGCTGCCTGGCGTGGCAGGCACGAACCTGCATCTGGACAACTATGAGTTGAACGGCAAGTACGCGCTGACGCCGGCCTTGAGCCTCGCGGCCTCGTACACGTTCACCAACGGCAAGATGTCGGGTTCGAACGGCTCGGGCGATCCGAAGTGGCACACGGTGTCGCTGCAAGGCGACTACTCGCTGAGCAAGCGTACCGACGTGTACGTGGAAGGCGTGTATCAGCACGCATCGGGCGAACTCGGCAACTTTGGCGCGAACGTGGCGGCGATCAACACGCTGGCGCCGTCGTCGACCGGCAACCAGGTTGCTGCGGCCGTCGGCCTGCGTCACCGCTTCTAAGTTTTTCCGGTGGGACTTGCAAAGCGGAGTACCGGTCCGCTCTGCAGACGAACCCGTGCGTGACACGATCACGCGCGGGTTTTTTCATGGGGCTTACGCTCTTACGTTTCGGCGTAGCCATAGTGACGGCGCAAGCGCGCCGTGGGTATACTGATACCGGCTGCCTTCCTTGCCGTAACGTCGTTGCGGTTGAACGGCGGCTTCGTCGCGAAGCATGGCGTTGCGTTCAATCGCATCGCGCTTCGCCCGCGCCCCAAGTTCCCGTGTACGACCGGGGACGCCGACGATCGGATCATGAAAAGACTTCTCCTGCTTGCCCCTGTTGCTGCCGTCACCGCCCTTCTTGCTGCCTGCGGTTCTCCCAGCAGCCCCGCCCGCGATGCGTCCCAGCCGATGATGTACGTGTCTTCGCAGCGCGCCCCCGCCTATATCGCCGATTGCCTCGAAAGCAAGCTGTCACGCGTGCGTATGTCGAGTGTAGGCGGCGCGACCGAGCTCGCTGTCGGGTCGGATTCGAACAACTCGTATTTCGTTACGCTGACACCGTTCAATGCCGGCTCGGTCATCAAGGTGATGCATCCCGCGAATGCACCGGACGACCCGCCGGAACCGGAAATGCGCGTCGATATTGCGCGCTGCGCGACCTGAGGTTCTGGTCACACTGCGGCGTTGTTGAAGCCCACACTGAGGACCACACTGACGGCCACGCCGATGCGCGATTTTTTATATCGCGTGTCGGCTATTTTTTATCTGCTCATCTGCGAACATAGCCGCCCTTTAGCTTTTATCCGGCGCGCTGCGTCGTGAGGTTTTGATGGCATCCAACAAAGCACATCACGCGACTGGGTTTGCAGCCGGCGTTATCGCGGCGGCTGTTGTCGCTCGCACCGGCGGCGGCGGTTCGTTTCATATCGGCGTGTTGTTGAGTTTCATCGCTGGGGTGGCGGGGAGTACGGCGCCGGACTGGCTGGAGGTGGCGTGGTGGTCACGGGCGCGAAGGCTGTGGATCACGCATCGCACGTTGACGCATTGGGGGGTGGCGTGGGTCGCGTTGCTCGCGGGTTCTTATCATTGGCTTGGGCATTCGGTTTATGCTGCGCCGGCGTTTGGGTTCGCTTGTGGTGGGTTGATGCATCTGTTGGCCGATTGGCCTAATCCGCTTGGGGTGCCCTGGGTTGCTGGGCGGCATTCATTGAATCTTTGGAATAGTGGGCATTGTGATTTGATCGTCGTTGGGGCTTCGTGGGTTGCGGCCTGGTTTATCGGTGAGCATGTCTGGTTACATGGGGTTTCGGTTTTGCGGGTTTTGAGAATCGGGTGAGGGCTGGCTTTTTTTTGTGCCTGCGCGGCGCTTGGTTCTGGGTGCCCTGCGGGGTTGGCCTTTCCTTGTTTTCTTAGTGGTCTATTAGCGTCGCCCCTGTGCGGGGCGGCACCTACTTCTCTTTGCTGCTGCAAAGAGAAGTAGGCAAGAGAAAGCAGCTCAAACCGCCAATTCTTAAGCGGGTCCCTCGCACAGTCGCGGTAGTGGTGCATCTGGAATCTGTGTTCTCGCACATTCGGCGTGAGTGACAAGGCAGTCATTCTTCCGGCGGCGCTGCGCGCGCCGATGCGTAATTCGTCAACGCCGTCGCGGGGTTATGGTCGTGTCGCGGACGCGTAGTTGGCTGGTGTAATCCCCAGCAATCGCACGAATGCTCGGGTCATGTGGCTCTGGTCGGCAAAGCCCGCTGCGGCCGCCGCGTCGGCTAACGTGGCACCCCGCGCGATCAGTTGCCTCGCTAGTACCACTCGGCGCTGCATCCTGTATGCGTGGGGCGGCAAACCCATCTCGTGCGCAAAGCCTCGCAGTAGCTGGAAGCGGCTCATGCCGGCGTCGGCAGCAAGATCGGCTAGCGTAAGCGGTGCCGAAGGATCGTCGTCGATCCTGACCCTCGCTCGTGCAATCGGGCCCACCCGATGGGCCAACCGCGAACGTGTGTGCGTGGTCGCGTGAGTTCGAAGCAGATACCCAAGCAACTCAAGCATCGCCTCCTCCCGCACCAGATCGTCCGGCACAGTTTGCGCTTCCACCGATACCGCGAACAGGCGCTCAAATAGCACCTTCAGTAACGGATCGTGGACCACCGGTTGCGTCAGTTCAATCTCGTGCGCAACCACCCCATTCAATTCGGTGGCGGCGTCGGTCAGCATCGGCGGCTCGAAATACAACATTCGCCATGCACGTCCGCGCTCGTCGAGCGGGCTGCCGTCGTGCACCTCCCCTGGATTCACCATGATCTCGTCGTTCGCCCGCGCCTCAACCACGCCGCGCCCACTCGACGATCGGTGTCCGCCAGCAATGATCACGCCCACGCCGAAGCGATCGTGCGAATGGCGCGGAAACGAATGCGCCGTCTCCGCCACCGTCGCCTCGACGCCAGCTATCGCGCAACGAGGCATGTGAACGCGACCGCGCGACATGGTTCGCCACTCAGAAGTTAAAGGGCATTCCGCGCTGCGCGACACACGGCAATGCGCGCGGCACAACACGTGCGAATGGGCGCGGCAAAGCGAGAAACGGCCCGCGAGCCAGCCCGCTCATCAACCGCGCCCCTCGTCCGTGCGCTCTCCCTCGCGGATCTTGCCCTGCGACACGCTGCTGCCCGGCGGCACGCTATGCGTGAGCCATACATTGCCGCCGATCACCGAACCGCGCCCAATGGTCACGCGCCCGAGAATCGTCGCGCCGGCATAAATCACAACGTCGTCTTCAACGATCGGATGGCGCGCGTTGCCCTTGACCAGCGTGCCGTCAAGGTCCGCAGCGAAGCTCTTTGCGCCGAGCGTGACGGCCTGGTAGACGCGCACGCGCTCGCCGATGATCGCGGTCTCGCCGATCACGACGCCCGTGCCGTGGTCGATAAAGAAACTCGGGCCAATGGTCGCGCCCGGGTGAATGTCGATGCCGGTCGCCGAGTGCGCAATCTCGTTGATGAAGCGTGCAAGCAAGGGCACGCCGAGGCGATGCAACGCGTGCGCAAGACGATGATGCGTCATCGCCCAGACGCCCGGATAACACAGCAGAATTTCAGTGATGTGCTGCGCAGCCGGGTCGCCGGTGAAAGCGGCCTGTATATCGCTGACCAGCAACGCGCGAATACCGGGCAACTGCGTGCCGAATTCGCGCGCGATGTCGAACGCACGCTCCTTCAGAATCTCATCAGGCGTTTCGCCAAACTCGGGCAGAAAGCGCAAGGCGCGGCGAATCTGTTCCGCGAGCAATCGCAAGGTGCTTTCGAGCGTATGGCCGACGTAGTAGTCGACCGTTTCGTCAGTTAGATCGGGGGCGCCGTAGTGTGTGGGAAACAGCGCTGCGCGCAAGCCGGTGACAATTGCAGTCACCGCATCGCGCGAGGGCAGCTCGCGGATGCCGAGCGGATGCCGCGTGCGATGCAATTCTTCACGCGACGCACGCAAGTCCGCGACGATCTGTTCGAGACCCCAGTTGTGGGAAGGCACATTAGGCATAAAAGGACAGCGCCGCGCGCGAGGCACGGTTTAGAGTGATTGTCCCAAGAGATTACCGCGTTTTGCCGAGGCCCGCGCAGCGCCGCACGGCTGCCGGGTATGCCGGGCCGCGCATGCCGGATTCGCTTCAGATGGTCACGCTGCTCGCATCGATCCAGCGCACCGCCCAGTCGCGTGCGTGCGCGATGGCCGTGGCTTCGTCAGGAAAACGCAAGTCAGTGGGGAAAAAACGGTTGGCGACCAGTTCGCCATCGCTCGAGCGGGAGATGACCACATAAGGTTGCCAAGTACCATCACACGCGCGCGCCGGCGCGCAATTCAGCAAGTAGCCGCGATGTGTGAATGCAGCATCGAAATGCATGTGTCACCCGCCCTGACGGCCCCGTTAGAAGTTTTGAGTCGCGCGCGTCTATTCGTTCTCGGCCATGTAAAAACCGCCGGACGCATGGCGTCAATTTAACCGCGTTTCGCTCGTCGGAGTAAGATCATACTCTGTAGAAAATAAGCGTCCATTAAAAAAAACGAAAAGAAACCCGGACGCAATCGCCAGGTGAAATGCCCGCATACGTCATTGCGCATCACTGCGAGGCAACTGCGGCGCAGAAGCAGTACAACTCACACGCACGAAGACGTTTGTGCGAGGCGGAACGGGTTTTGCTGCACTTCAACCATGTCCTCTTCAATGGAGAACGCATGATGAACAGCGATATCAACAAGCCAGCAGCCGCGAGCACGCTGCCGGACACCACCGGCCCGCGCACGACCGAACTACATAACGACCGCACCCACGACAGCACGGTCGACACCGACGGCAAGAATCTCGAGGCCGCCCGCATAGCCGGCCACAGCCCGATCTCGCCCGACGAGATCACGACGACCAACGCGACCCTCGTCAACAGCGTGCCCGAGGCGCACGACGGGATGGCCGGCTTCGACAGCCGGGTTGGCGGCAATCATCTGCTGCTGGCGCTCGAACCGGGCTATACGGTCATCGACAAAGGCATGGTCGAGCCGCAGGGCGCCGATTCTGCGGATGATCTGCTCGACGACCCGAGCTCGATTCGCGCCCGCCGCGAACGTGGTCGCATTCATTACGCCGTCAATCACATGCGGCCCACTCGCGTGATCGAATTACATCGGGTGCCATAACTATTCGCGCTGCGCGTATTTGTTTGAATTACACCGTTTGTTCCAATTAATCAGTCAATTCCAAAGAGCGCGCCGTTTGAATGACGGCGCGTGTTTTGTCCCGGATTAGAAACTCAGGGTTGCAGGACCTGCAAGCCGAACAGGCTTTTTCCATTCGCTGAACGCCGACACAATCGACTGCATGTCCAATACCAAAACGGAGCAGCAGATGAAAAAGATCGTCGTGATAGGCGCAACCGGTACGGTCGGCCACGCTGTGAGCGCGGCATTGAAAGCGCGCCATGAAGTCATCGAAGTGGGCGCGACACGCGGCCAGTTTCGCGTCGACAGCACCGACCCGGCCAGCATCGAACGGCTCTTTAGCGAAATCGGCAAAGTCGACGGCGTCGTCACCGCCACCGGCAAGCTGCATTTCGGCCCGCTGCCGGAGATGAGCGTCGAGCAGTTCTGGGTCGGCCTGCGCGACAAGCTGATGGGTCAGATCAACGTGGTGCTGGGCGCCCAGCAATACGTGAACGACGGCGGCTCGTTTACGCTGACGAGCGGCATTGTCGGCGACGAACCGATTCGCGAAGGCGCGAATGCAACCACCGTCAATCTGGCCCTGGAAGGTTTCGTGCGCGGTGCCGCGATCGAATTGCCGCGCGGCATCCGCATCAACGTGGTGAGTCCGACGGTGCTGACCGAAGCGCTCGACGCTTTTGGACCCTACTTCCGTGGCTTCGAGCCGGTGAGCGCCGAACGTGCGGCACAGGCCTACCTGCGCAGCGTGGAAGGCGCGCAAACGGGCCGTGTGTATCGTGTAGGGTATTGATGAGATTACGCGATGCGGTCCAGCCGCATCGCGTCCCCCTCCCCTGCGTGTGGCCGCTCTATGGCAGCGTCACGACTCTCTCGACGGCCCTCAGAAAACTCAGTGAATCTCCGGCTCGCCGAGCATCGGTTTGCGCGCCGCCGCGCTGCAGGAAATCGAAATCGCAACCTTTATTCGCCTGCAGCACGTGCACCTGATGCAAGGCGCCGTAGCCGCGCGTGAAACGCGGCTCGGGCTTCACCCAGGCGGCCTTGCGGCGCGCCAGTTCCTCGTCCGGCACGAGCAGGTTGAGCAAGCGCCGCGGCACGTCCAGTTCGATCAGATCGCCGCTTTGCACCAGCGCAAGCGGCCCGCCGATAAACGACTCCGGCGCGACGTGCAACACGCACGCGCCGTAACTCGTCCCGCTCATCCGTGCATCCGATATACGCACCATATCGCGCACGCCCTTCTGCAGCAACTTCCGCGGAATCGGTAGTTGCCCCCACTCGGGCATACCCGGAGCACCCACCGGCCCCGCATGCTGAAGGACGATGACGCAGTTTTCGTCGATGTCGAGCACTTCGTCGTCGATGCGCGCAGCCATGTCGTTGTAGTCCTTGAACACCACCGCGCGGCCGGTATGCACGAGCAACTGCGGCTCGGCGGCACCGGGTTTGATCACGGCACCGTCAGGCGCGATATTGCCGCGTAGCACCGCGAGACCGTTATTCGGCAGGAGCGGTGCGCTGCGGCGGCGAATCACTTCGTCGTTGAAAATCGTCGCGCCTTCAAGGTTCTCGCCAAGCGTGCGGCCGTTCACGGTTTTCTGCGAGCGGTCGATCGGGTCGCCCAGTTCGGCCAGCATGGCCGGCAAACCGCCCGCGTAGAAAAAGTCCTCCATCAGATACGCGCCGGTCGGACGAACATTCGCCAGCACCGGCGTGCGGCGCGAGATGTCGTCATAGCGATCGAGCGTCAACTCAATGCCGGCGCGGCGCGCGAGCGCGATCATATGCACGATCGCGTTGGTCGAGCCGGACAGCGCGAGGCAGGTGGTCACAGCGTTGTCGATCGAGCCGGCGGTAATCAGGTCGGATGGTTTCAGGTCCTCCCACACCATCTCGACGATACGCATGCCAGTTTTCGCGGCCATTTGCGCGTGCCGCGAATCCGCTGCGGGAATGGAGGCAAAACCTGGCAGCGTAAAGCCAAGCGCTTCGGCAGCACTTGTCATGGTCGACGCGGTGCCCATCGTCATGCAGTGCCCAGGCGAGCGCGCTATACCGCCTTCGACGCCTTGCCAGTCCTCTTCCGTAATGGTTCCCGCGCGCAACTCGGCCCAGTACTTCCAGCCGTCTGAGCCGGAGCCGAGCGTGACACCGTTCCAGTTACCGCGCAGCATCGGACCGGCCGGCAGAAAGATCGCCGGCAGATCCATCGAAATCGCGCCCATCAGCAAGGCTGGCGTGGTCTTGTCGCAACCGCCCATCAGCACGACACCATCGGCGGGATACGAGCGCAGCGTCTCCTCGGCCTCCATCGCGAGGAAGTTGCGATAGAGCATCGTAGTGGGCTTCTGGAACGGCTCGGCAAGGGTCTGCACGGGCAGTTCGACCGGAAAGCCGCCCGCCTGCCAGATGCCGCGTTTCACTTCCTCGACACGTTGCTTGAAATGCGTGTGGCAAGCGTTAATCTCGCTCCACGTGTTAAGGATCGCGATCACCGGCTTG
The DNA here is from genome assembly GCF_905220705.1 of Paraburkholderia domus. Classification (GTDB taxonomy): domain Bacteria; phylum Pseudomonadota; class Gammaproteobacteria; order Burkholderiales; family Burkholderiaceae; genus Paraburkholderia; species Paraburkholderia domus. The sequence continues at coordinate 21,407 of NZ_CAJNAT010000035.1, read as the reverse complement.
CCTGCGTACTCCTCGCGGCTATAGCCCATTTGCGCGGTGCGCGAGCGATGGCCGAACGAACGCAGATCGTTCACGCCGTACCAGCGATGGCTGCGCAAGTCTTCAGGTTTCTTTCTTGTCGTCAACGTCTGCTCCACGATGTCTTGCGCCGTCCCCAATCCCTCAAGGGGACTTCCTTCGGAGCGGGCTTCAGTGCTTCAGCGCTTCTGCTCCTTCACGCGCGACACGATCTGCGTCGGGCTGACGAATTGCAACGCGATCAGCACCCAGATCAGCGTAATCGCCATGTAGATCATCGCCATCGCGTCGATCGATTGCGGTGCGCGCACGCCGGTTGAAAATACAGCGTAGTACAGGGCGACCACAAGCGTTTGCGTCGCGGGACCCGCTGTGAAGAAAGTGAGTTCGAACATGCCGATAGTGCGAACCAGCACCAGCAGCCCGGCCGCCAGCATGCCGGGCACCAGCAAGGGCAACAGCACGTAGCGGAAATAGCGGAATGTGTTCGCGCCGAAAATGCGCGCCGCCGCTTCGAGATTGGGATCGATCTGCTCGATGAACGGCGTCATCACGAGGATCACGAACGGCAGCGCCGGCACGAGATTCGCAAGAATCACGCCGCCTAGCGTGCCCGCAAGGCCGACCTTATACATCACGGTCGCCATCGGAATGCCGTACGTCACGGGTGGCACCATCAAGGGCAGCAGGAAAATCAGCATCGCCATGCGCTTGCCGGGAAACTGCACGCGGGCGAGTGCATACGCCGCGGGCACGCCGAGCACAACCGACAGCACCACGACCGCGCCGACCACTTCGACGGTGACCCACAACACGCTGGCCAACTGGAAATCGCTCCACGCCTGCGCGTACCAGTGCAGCGTAAAGCCTTGCGGCAACAAGGTGCCGAACCAGCGGGTCGCCACCGAGTTCACCGCGACGGTCGCAATCAGCAACACCACGTTGACGAGAAAGAACACCATCGCGCCCCACACCAGCACATGCCAGATCCGTCCCGGCACACTGGCACGCTGCTTCACGCGCTTGCTGGGCGGCTGGGCGCCGTCGTTGTTCTGGTTCGACGCGGGCGCCCGCCACGAAGGATGCGCGGCGCGGTGATCGCTAGCCATCAGCCTTTGCCTCCCGTCACCGGACCGCTGTAGAAGAAGCGGCGCGCGCCGAGCATGGCGCTGACCACCAGCAATTGAACGAAGCCCATCACCATCGCAATCGCGGAAGCAAGCGAATAGTCGTAGCTTTCGAACGCGGCTTCGGCCGCGGCAATCGACATGACGCGCGTCGGGCCGGCAGGCGCGCCCAGCAGCACCGCGGATGGAAACACCGAGAACGCCTGCACGAACGATAAACACGCGGCCATCGTTAAGCCGGGCACGAGCAGCGGCAGATAGATGCGCAGAAACTGCTGCCACGGGCTCGCGCCGAGCGTGGCGGCGGCACTTGCGAGCGTCGGATCGATGCCGGTCACGTATGACAACGTCAGCAGAAACGCAAACGGAAAACCCGACACGATCAGCGAGATCAGCACGCCCCAGAAGTTATGCGTCAGACGCACTTCATCGGTGTAGAGATGCAGGCCGTGCAATGCCTGCGGAAGCCAGCCGTTCGGTCCGAAGTACGTGAGCATGCCGTCGGCGATCAGCACGGTACCGAGCGTGACGGGAATCACCAGCAGCGTCGTGACGAATTTCTGATAGGGCGAATTGCGCCGCAGCGCGAACGCCACTGGAACCGACACGCCCACATTGATCAGCGTCGCGGGCACCGCGAGCTTGAGCGTGACGACAATGGTCGGCCACATCGACGTGTCGGTGAAGAACGTCAGATAGTTGGCCCACAGGCCGCCGCCGTTCATCGGCCGGAACGACAGCATCAGACCATACGCAAACGGATAGATGAACAACGCGACAATGAAGATCAAAGCCGGCGCGACCAGCCACGCTTTGGCGTCGCGCGGCGCACGTGGTGCGCGTGGCGGCGACAGCGTGGGCGTGCTCATGCAGCCTCTGCGTCATAGACAAGCGTGCGTGACGGCGGCACGTGCAGGCTGATGCGCTCGCCCTCTTCGAATTCTCCCGAGATGCGCACCCACAAGTCGCCGAACGCTGTCTTCACCCGCAGCAATGAATCGTGACCGCCGTATTCCACTGTTGTCACCAGCGCGTCGAACGCGTTGTCCGCGCCAGCTGCTGCCCGCTCCATATCCTCCGGGCGCAGGGCGACGCTCACGAGCTTGCTGTTGAAACCAGCCATCGGCGTGCCGACCAACCGCACACCGTTCGCACTCACCGCGACTCCATCGCCCTGCGTGCCTTCGAGTGCGAATTCAGCCACGTTGCGATAGCCCATGAACCGCGCGACATGCAAATTCTGCGGCCGCGTATAGACCTCTTTCGGCGTGCCGACCTGCTGTACCACCCCTTCTTTCATCACGACGATGCGATCGGCCATGGAGAGCGCTTCGTCCTGATCGTGCGTCACGTACAGCGTCGCGCGTTCGAGCTGGCTATGGATACGGCGAATCTCAGCGCGCATTTCAATGCGCAGCTTCGTATCGAGATTCGACAGCGGTTCGTCCATCAGGATCAGCGGGGGTTCGATCACGATCGCCCGCGCAATCGCCACGCGCTGCTGCTGACCGCCCGACAGCTGTCCGGGCAGCTTGCGTTCATGTCCGACCAGTTGCACGAGCTGCAACGCTTCACGCGCACGCCGCATGGCTTCGCTCTTGCCGACACCACGCATCTTCAATCCGAAGCCGACGTTATCGAGCACGCTCATATGCGGAAACAATGCGTAGTTCTGGAACACCATGCCAAAACCGCGCTTTTCCGGTGGCAGCACGTCAATGCGCTTATCGTCGAGCCAGATGCCGCCGCCGCTCAACGGCTGCAAACCGGCGATGCAATTGAGCGCCGTCGATTTGCCGCAACCCGAAGGTCCAAGTAACGCAATGAACTCGCCACGCTGGATATTCAGATCGAGCCCTTGCAGCGCCGCGACCGCCTGGCCTTCCGCATTCGTGAAACTGCGGCTCACTGAATCGAGCCGCAACTGCTCAAAGTGATGCTTCATGGCGGTGTCCCGATACGCGTGACGCACGAATCGCAGCGAACCAATAGAACGGATGCGCGTGAAGCTTCATGGCGGTTTCCTGCTTGCATGACACGCGAATCCCGGCGGACCCAACGAGTACACGGACTCATTCAGCGACTACTTGGTCTTCTGCGCGCCGATGTCGCTGTCCCACTTCTTGAACGCCGCGACCATCGCGGTCGCATTCAGCGGCAACACATGCGGACGCTCAGCCAGCAGCTTCGCGTACTCCGGCCGGCCGTACTTCTTCAGCACATCCTGGCTGTGCGCCGGCGCCTGCTCGATACTCACGCCCTTGATCGCCGGACCGGGATAGAAATAACCGTCGTCATAGGTCATGGCCTGCTGCGCCGGCTCGAGCATGAAGTTCATCAGCTTGTAGAGCACGTCGAGCTTTTCCTTCGGCACGCCTTTCGGAATCACCATGTAGTGCGCGTCGTTCACCCACGTCATGTTATCGAATGCCTGCACACGGAATTCCGCCGGCACGATGCCGAGCGCGCGCGGGTTGATGTCCCAGCCGGTCACGGTCACGGTCATGTCGCGCGTGCCCTCACCGAGCTCCTTCATGACTGCCGAGGTGCCGCCCGGATAATAAGGAATGCAATCGTTCAATTGCTTGAGGAAGGCCCACGTCTTGTCCCAGCCGTGAATCGGATCTTGCGGGTCCTTGTCGCCGAGCACGTAAGGCAAACCCATCAGGAACGTGCGACCCGGGCCGGAGTTCGCCGGCCGCGCGTAGATCAGCTTGTCCGGATGCGCCTTGCACCATTGCAGGAGTTGCTCAGGCGTTCTGGGTGGATCGCTGACTTTGGCGGGGTTGTATTCGAGCAGCGGACCAGCCGGCATATAGGCGACCTCGAGACCGAAGCCTTGTGCGAGATCCTGCATCTTGCGCGGACCGGGCGCGTATCTGTCGAGCACACCGGAGAACGCCGCCGCATTGTCCGGCAACAACTTCATCCAGAGATTCTGTTCGATGCCGGCGGCCAGTGCGTCGGTGCCCGTCAGGACGAGATCGATATCGGAGCGGCCGGCGGCCTGCATCGCCTTGATCTTGCCGGGCAACTGCGGGGCGGGCGCGTTGGTGAACGTGAGATTGGCGACGAGATTCGGATACTTCGCCTTGAAGGCCTCGAAACCCTTCTGCGTGAGTTGAAGATCGCCGGCCACGTCGACAATATTGAGCGTTACCGGGTCGGCCGCGTGCGCGGCGGGTGCAAATGCGGCACTAGCCGCGAGACATACGGACACCAGCCTGAGCGCCAATCTGCCTGAAACAGTCATTGCGTCTCCTCGCTTCTTTGTATGGAAGTCCGCCGGTCAAATGCGCTGCTGGCGGTGTCTGTCTACCAATGGAACATAGCGAAGCGGAACTGCCGATGTCAAGCAAATACTCGCCACGGCGCTTTGCTCAGGAAATTGGCTACTCTGGCATTGAATCCATGTGATTCAATGGTTTACGCGCTTTATCCGAGGGCAAACCCGGAGTCGGCAATCAGGTCGAGTAGCAGCTTGTCAGGCAACCCTCATCTGGGCAGCGCATTCGCTAGTGCGCATTTCTCGCGCACTTAGCCGCCCTGGACACCCTGCGTGTTCACAAACAGAGAATACAAGCCGTGGCTTGCCGCCATGAACAACCGGTTGCGATGGCGTCCGCCGAAACACACGTTCGCGCAGCGCTCCGGCAACGCAATATGGCCGATTGGCTCGCCTTGCGGCGTGAAGACGCGTACGCCGTCGAGTTCGTCGGTGCCCATGCCCCAGCCGCACCAAAGATTGCCGTGAGTGTCGACGCGAAAGCCGTCCGGCGTGCCCGGGCCGGCGTCGATCAGCACACGGTTGTTCGACAGCACGGCGCTGTCGCCACTGACGTCGACATCGAACGCGCGAATCTTGCGCGGCACGCCACGCGATTCGACGATATACAGCACCGACTCGTCCGGTGAAAACGCAAGGCCGTTCGGGCCCAGCACGTCGTCGGCGACCACCGTCACTTCGCCGGATTGCCCGTCGATGCGGTACACGCACGCAGGCAGTTCCGACTCCTGCCGCTCGCCCTCGTAAAAGCTGTCGATGCCGAAGGTCGGATCGCTGAACCAGATCGAACCGTCCGACTTCACGATCACGTCATTCGGCGAATTGAAGCGCTTGCCGCGATAACGGTCGGCGAGCACGGTCATCGAGCCGTCGTACTCGGTGCGCGTGACGCGCCGCGTCAGGTGCTCGCAGGTCACGAGGCGGCCCTGGCGGTCGCGCGTATGACCGTTCGCATTGTTCGACGACTGGCGAAACGTGGTCACCGCACCGCTGGTTTCGTCCCAGCGCAGGATGCGGTCGTTGGGAATGTCGCTCCATAGCAGATAGCGGCCGTCGCCGAACCAGACCGGCCCTTCCGACCAGCGCGCGCCCTGATACAAACACTCCACGGAAGCGGACGCCAGGATCAGCGATTTGAAGCGCGGATCGAGAATGCGAATGGAAGGATCGGGATAGCGTCGGCTGGTGTCGGTCATGCGTAGGCTTTGGGTAAGGAAAGTTGATGAGGAATGCAGGCACGAAGCGTGGTGCACCCTGCATGCCGCGCGCGGCGTAAGCGCCCGCTTTCGACACAAAGGCGACGTCAATGCAACGCGGGCTTCTGCGCGAACTGACGCTCCAGGGTAAGCAGGACCTGCGTCGCATGATCGATCTTCGCATGATGTTCGGGCGGCGTCGAACTGAGTAGCGGCAGGATTGGCCCCATGTCGGCAATCTTCGAGAACGTGAGCGCGTCGTGCAGCACGCGGATCAGCGAAATTTCGTCGCGCAGGGTTTCGAGCGGCATGAAAGCGTCATGAAGACGCTGCGCCGTGTCTGTATCGCCGGTCCTGACGGCTTTCAGCAGAGCCATAACCATGCGCGGCGCAATACATCCCGCCCCCGTCGTCCATGCAGCAAGACCGAACTCGCGCAGATGGACGAGCGCAGGCCGCTCGCCCATGCCCGAGACCACCTTGGCCGCAGGCACGAATTGCAGCAGGCGGCGCAGATAAGGATCTTCGGCAGGATTGTCGCGGACGATCGCGTATTTGACGGCCAGCAGCGTGCCGCGCTCGATCAATCGCGCGAGCGTGTCGAGCTCCACATAGTTTTCGTTCTTGATGTACAGCGTGAGCGGGATGCCCGCCGCATCGACGATGCGTGTGAGCCCCGCCTCCACCCCTTCGGACGTCGTAAAACCGCTCAGCGGCAACACCATCGCGGTACGGTAGCGGGTCTGCGCCAGGATGCGAGCCTGATCGAGCATTTTTCCGTAGTCCGGGCCAATTGCCGGAATCACGCGCGTGCCCGCGCTCGCAGCGTCGGCCAGCAGATCCAGCAATGCCCGATACTCGCTGACGGCCACGTGATAGAGGTTCGCATTGCCGCCGTACAGCAGGGTGCGCACGCCGCCAGCCTCGATGTGCCGGATCAACGCGCGATTTTCAGCGGCATCCAGCGTGTAATCGGCGCGGCGCGCAAGCGGCGGCACAGCCATGACCGAAGCGGCGAACTCGCTAACGAGGATCGGGGATTCGTTCATGACGCCTCAAACGCACCAGGACTGGATGTTCAAGGTAGCACCGGGCTCGCAATGTCGTCAAACAACTTGACCGCAGATGTCACGGTGCAACCTCGAACCGAAATCGATGCGAGGGCGAAGTTGGCAAAGTGTGGCGCCGCGCTTTTGTATGACAATAGCGCGGCAGGCGGGTGTTGGTGAATGGCGGGAGAGCTAAGTGGAATTGCCAGTTTGGCAATCAGAGTCGTTTTTCCTGAATTCCGACGTGCATCGTCATTCGAATTGGTTTGACAATAATGTTGCCGACCAAAAGCATAAAAACGCCACTACGAGAAAATTACCCACTTTATCGACCCGTAAATGTTAACCAGGTCAAAGAAATCCGATATAAGGAGTAACTCGTTCGCTTCTTTGCAGAACCAGCGCTGGGCCGCTTCTTTAGATATCGCCCTCGGCCTGCGAAATAATTTTTAGTGATAGATTGTGAAGATAAAAACAGCCAGGCGGGTTACCTTACCGCTATTAACCGCAACGAGACGTTTGCGAGTCTGAGAGAACCAAATTGTCGCTACATTTTATCGAGGAAATGGCACCGCTACTGAACGCCGCGGACGAAGCGGAATGGTTCAGTGCAATCGCGGGTCTTGCCGAGACGTGGGGGTTCGACAGGATTTTGATCGCCATGCTGCCGCGCCCGACGATTCGCCTTGAAGACGCCTATGTGCGCAGCACCTACGCGCCGACGTGGCGGCGCACCTACGACGAGCAGGGACTCGTGCATATCGACCCGACTGTCTCGCATTGCGCGACGCGCGCCACGCCACTCATCTGGTCGCCGGACATTTTTACGACCGCACCGCAACAGGCGATGTACGAGGAAGCCCGCTCACATGGTCTGCGTTCCGGTGTGACGTTGCCGATTCATGGGCCAAACCAGGAAGCCGGCATGATGTGCTTCGTCAACGACAGCAATCCGACCGATGAATTCTGGCGTCATGTCAACGTTGCATTGCCGAATCTAGTGTTATTGCGCGATCTGGTAATTGATACCAGTCAGCGCCATTTGAATACGCACGCTCAGACTTTATTACCGAAACTCACGCCACGCGAACGCGAATGTCTGAAATGGACCGCGCGCGGCAAATCCACCTGGGAAATCTCCCATATCCTGAGCTGTTCGGAAGCCGTGGTGAACTTCCACATGAAGAACATCAGGACAAAATTCGGTGTGAATTCGCGGCGCGCGGCGGCCGTGATCGCCGCGCAGTTGGGGCTTATTGACCCGGGTTGAGCAAGGCGGCAGCGTCGCGGCTGAACAGCACCCGCTCGGCCCGGCCCAGATCTGCGTCGGAAACGGTTTTAGTGAAGTAGAGGCCCAGCAGGATCGACACCGGTGCCGGAATTTCGGCCCCCGATTCGAACCGGCTGCCACGCGACTGCGTCACGCCAAAGCGTGCCCAGAAGCGGCGCTGGCTCTCTTTCTTCTTCTTGCGGTAGCCAATGATCAGGACGCGATCCACCGCCGATGACGGCTCTGCCGGGCGGGTTTGGACCGAGGGTTGCGCTTGCCAGTGGTTTTCGAGAAGTTCCATTGTTTGTGTCCCGTCGGTTGAGGGCTGAGGCTTATCTCGAATTCTGCGTTATCCGATAAGCATGCACACCTATCCAGGTAGGTAGGTGGCAGAACGATTCAAAATGCATAAGTTTCCTTGCGTATTGGGTATCCCAACACGTTCAGGAGAACGTCATGCAAACAGCGATCCGGATTGGAATGCGGCAAGAATTCGACAACGCGGACATCAATGAGATGTATCGCCTGCGGGCTCGGGTGTTTCACGGGCGGCTCGGGTGGGACATCCCGACCATCGCTGGCATGGAGATCGACGGCTATGACGCCCTCGGGCCGCACTACATGCTGATTCAGGGCGATGATCGGCACGTGCGTGGCTGTTGGCGCCTGATGCCGACGGAGGGGCCGAACATGCTGAAGGACACCTTCCCGCAATTGCTGCATGGCGCGGATGCGCCAGTCGGCCTGCATATCTGGGAATTGAGCCGGTTCGCGATCGAAACCGGCGGCGAGGAGCAGTCGTTTGGCTTTGCCGACCTGACGATGCAGGCGATTCATGAGCTCGTGACGTTCGCCGACCGGATGGGCATCACGCGTTACGTCACGGTGACCACCACGCCGATCGAACGCCTGCTGCGCAAGACCGGGATCGACATCAGCCGGCTCGGGTCGCCCCTGCAGATCGGCGTGGAACGGGCCGTGGCGCTGGATATCGCGGTCAGTCCGAAGACCCGCACCGCCCTGTTCGGACCAATGGCTGTTGCCGCCTGAAGCCCGGAAGCGATTGTGGCCTGGCCAAGGTTGCAATCGCGCTCGCAGTTGCGCGATTGCGGCCGACCGGTTGCTGAGGACCGGCGGGGGTCGCGCGGTTGTGGCGGACTGTCAGCGGTTGCCTGGTATTTGCGGCCCGAGATGGGGACGCGCGGGATATCAGGAGCCGAACATCCGCTCAAGCGCATTCTCAAGGTGCGCTCGCATCGCCTTCCCTGCAGCGGGGCCGTCCTTGCGGCGGATTGCCTCGAGCACGGCCATATGTTCGGCCTGCACGAGCCGCTGCCGCTCCACCGTCTTCACGAGCGACAGATTTCGAGACAGATTCATGCTGAACAGAATCTGTTCTTCGATAAACGACATGACCGTAATAAAAAACGGGTTCTTCGACGCGCGCGCCACCGCCAGATGGAACATGAAATCGTCCTGTGCGCCGATGCCCCGAGTTTCGATGATGCGTTCCAGCTGGTCCCACGCATGCTGGATCGCGTCGATGTCGTCGGCCTCGGCCTTGAGCGCCGCCTGTTCGGCCGCACCCGCTTCGGTCACGATGCGAAATTCATAGCAACGGCGGATGTCGGACAGCGTTTCGAGCGGCGCGAAGCGGCGCACATCCGGGTCCGGCCGTCGCGCCACCGTGGTGCCCGAACCGTGCCGCGTCATGATGATCCCGTCTGCCCGCAAGCGCGCGAGCGCCTCGCGCACGGTCGGCCGTGACGTCGCAAAACGTTCGGCCAGTGCGTGCTCGGTAGGCAGCCTCTCGCCTTCCTTGTACTCGCCGTCAAGAATGCGATTGAGGATGTCGCCGTAGATCTTGTCGGGCAAGCCCGTCGTTTTGCGCTCGTTCATCAGCGGTGCTGAAGCAGCTTGTCTGAGTAGGTTCTGATTGTAAGGCAAACCTGTCCCTATCTTGATTTGATATATGCACCATGGCTTGACAGGAATGCCGCAAACACCTGCTGCACGGTGCTCGGCGAGCAAAGCGCCGTTATCACAAAATTTGACAAGCGTTTGATTTACATCCTGACGGACTGCATCTTTTTCAGCGATCATTTAAGCTCGCATCGGTAATAAATTGTCAATGAGTCCGGCCGGGCGCAACGGCCGCGGCATCCGAATCCTTCAAACGCGGAGTCGATATGTACACACGCATCCTTGTAGCGGTCGATGGCAGCCACACCTCGCGCCGTGCATTCGAAGCAGCGCTCGCGCTTGCGAAATCCACCGGTGCCGTCTTGCAGCCGTTCTACGTCGTCGAAAACACGCCGATGTATTTCGAAGCACCCGGCTACGACCCTTCCATTCTGCGTAACCGCCTGGTCGAAGAGGGCAAGGAACTCGGCGCCGAATTCGCTCTGGCCATGGCGGCGCAGGGTGTCAAGGGGGAGATCGTCGTGGGCGAAGCTTCCTCGCTCGACGACGTCTCGGTGGTCGTGCTAAAAGCTGCCGCCGACTTCAACGCCGATCTGCTGGTGATGGGCACGCATGGCCGGCGTGGTTTTCAGCGCCTGATTCTCGGCAGCGTCGCAGAGCGCTGCGTGCGTCAGGCTAGCTTGCCGGTCCTGCTGATCCCGTCCGCTGCGGGGCAAGGTGCGTGAAGACGCCTGAACGCATGGCGACGCACGTTGCAACTGCGTGTGCTTGCTCCATGGAGCGGCTAGCACACGCGGAGCCCTATCTCCAAAATCGGAGCAGCGCCCCATCGCCGAAATGCATAGCAGTCCATAACCACAAGCAGCAACGCAAGGGTGACATTGCTCAAGAGGCCTAACTGCGCGAACGCGTCATTTTGTCGCTAAACGAGGGGCATGGGCGGTGGGACAATCAGTCGTTACTCTTACAAATGGCTGCAGAACATGCTTACTCCTACCGCTGTTACTCGCTCCGCCGGCGCCGCCGATTCCACTCTGACCTCGCCGCCGGCGCGTGGCGGCCGTCGTGCCGCGCCGGCACGGGCGACCGCGCGCACCGCCGCTCGCTGCTCGAGCTGCTCGATGCGGGCGCTCTGCATGCCACAAGGCTTGTCGCCCGACGAACTCACGAAACTCGAAGCGCTGATTTGCACCGCGCGCTCGGTGCAGCGCGGCGAAGCGCTGTATCGCAGCGGCGACCGCTTCGACAATATTTACGCCGTACGTTCCGGCTCCATGAAAACCGTCATGGCGCACCGTGACGGCCGCGAGCAGGTCACCGGACTGCGCCTCGCCGGCGAAGCGCTCGGCCTCGACGGCATCAGCGAAGACGTGCATGCATGCAGCGCCGTCGCCCTTGAAGACAGCACCGTTTGTATCGTCCCCTACCCCGCCCTCAAGTCCCTGTGCCGCGAAATTAGTTCGATGCAGGAACGCCTGCACAAACTGTTGGGCGAACAGATCGTCCGCGAAGCTGGGCAGATGATGGTGCTCGGCTCACTTTCCGCGGACGAACGTGTGGCGGCATTTCTGCTCGACGTGTCGGAGCGCAACGCGCAACGTGGCTATTCATCCGCGGAATTCAATTTGCGCATGACACGCGAAGATATGGGCAGCTACCTCGGCATGACGCTCGAAACCGTGAGCCGCACCTTGTCAAGATTTCAAAAACGCGGCCTGATTGACACACAAGGCAAACACATCCGGATCGTCGATCTGGAAGGCTTGCAGAAGGTGTAAGCCATATGCCCAGGACCTGGCCCGCGCAGCCACGTCCCCGCTCACCGGTTTTTTAGCACGCATTCATCTTGGCATGGCTCCTGCGAGCGGGTACAGTCTTTAGTCCGTCCCCCGCAAGGAGACTTGGCGAAATGAATCGCGACCCCGCCCCGCGTCACCCGCTCGTCCAGCGTCTGATCGACGCGCGTCAAGTGACTGACGCGCTGTTTTCCATCGTCAAACCCGAGTTTCTGTATGACCGGCCGATCCGTGAGCGCCACCGGATCGTGTTTTATGTAGGTCATCTGGAAGCTTTCGATCGTAATCTTTTCGATCAACGCCTGTGCGATTTGCCGGCGTTCGATCCGCACCTCGACCAGCTCTTCGCTTTCGGTATCGATCCTGTCGACGGCGGTTTCCCGACCGATCAACCGGGTGACTGGCCGTCGCTCGACGCGGTGCGCAGCTACGCGTTGCGCGCCCGCGAGCAGATCGACCGCGAACTCGATGCGCTGAGCGACTCGGCGCGAGTCGGCCGCGCGGGCGTGCATGCTGACGCGTCCGAGCAGTTGCTGAACGTCGCGATCGAGCATCGGCTGATGCATGCTGAAACGCTCGCGTACATGCTCCACCAGTTGCCGCTTTCGCAGAAGGTCACCGGGTTGCACGAGCCGGTGCTCACCCGTTCTGAACCGCGTGAGGCTTTGTCGTCGATGGTCAGTGTGCCGGCTGGCGCAACGGTGCTCGGCATGTCGCGTGAGAGTGGGCGTTTTGGTTGGGATAACGAGTTCGGCGAAATGCGCGTTGACGTGCCGGCGTTCGAGATCGACCGCCATATGGTGACGAACGGCGCGTTTCGTGAGTTCATCGAGGCAGGCGGTTATCGCGAACCGAAGTGGTGGACGGACAAGGATTGGGCCTGGAAAGAAGCCGAGCATATCGAGCATCCCGCCTTCTGGTCGCGGCAAACCGCAGGCGATCAAAACAGCGCATGGATGCTGCGCACAATGTTCGACGAAGTGCCCCTGCCGCTCGACTGGCCCGCCTACGTGAGCCACGCCGAAGCCAGCGCCTACGCGCGCTGGGCCGGTAAGACGCTACCTAGTGAAGCGCAATGGCAACGCGCTGCACACGGCGCGCCGCATGCGATGTCGGGCAATTTCGATTTTCGAAGCTGGGATCCGCAGCCGGTCGACGCGCATCCGGACAACGTCAGCGCGTTCGGGGTGGAAGGTCAATTCGGCAATGGGTGGGAGTGGACCTCCACGGTGTTCGACGCCTTGCCGGGATTTGAAGCGTTTCCGTTTTATCCGGGCTACTCCGCCAACTTCTTCGACGGGCAGCACTACGTGATCAAAGGCGGTTCGGCGCGCACTGCGCAATGCATGTTGCGACCGGCTTTTCGCAACTGGTTTCAGCCGCATTATCAGTATGTGTATGCGGGGTTTCGGTGTGTGAGGGTGACTGACAAGTAAACCATAAGCTGACTCTGCGGTATCGGTTTGTGGTTTACCGCAAGCTAGGCCGTGTTTGTGGTTTAGCCGTTACTATTGAGTCGAGCTTGAAAAATTCGGGGAACCACATACGGCGGAGCTTTTAGGCCGAAATGGTGTTGTGAGATTTGCAGGAACCTGGCACATTAACGTGAGAATCCTGCATTTTTCGACGAGGTGCAGATGGGTCCGAAGATGCCCGTGACGGAGGGAGATTTCTTCCGGCAGCCGCTGCACACTGTGTGCATTCGTTTAAAAGGAGACCCGTGGGGCGGTCTGCAGCGCACGCTGCAAAGGTTCAGCGCTGCGCTGTGCTGCAATGCAACGCGCGGATGCAGCGCGCTAAGTCCGAGGAGGTCCGTAGTGGCTCCGGGAGCCCCTCACTTGGGATGCGACTGCTGGCACTCCGTTTCGAACCAATGGTCGACCTGGCGCTGCGCCGCGTGTAGATTCGCTGGGTAGTGGGGGTCGTCGCGCCATGGTGATGGGTTGTAGCCCGCTTTCCTCAGGGCCGAAAGCTCGCTTTGGTGTTGCGACTTCGTCCGAGGCGCGTTGCTTCTAATCGCGGCCAGGTCACGGCACTCCGTTGGGCTCAGATGTGGCCCGCTTTGTGGCATGCCGGCGGGGGCATATCCAGTCAGCAGGAGCGCCAACGCAGCAAGCGTCGAGCAGTTTCTCGTGAGGTTTTCCATAGCGCATCTCCACGCATCCGATTGGCGCAACGCGAGCGGTGCGATGCCGCCGATCGCGCGTGACTTCCGCGTTTATTTTGCCTTAGTCCAGTCACCGGAAGAAGGCCTTCCTTGAGAGCGGGAGCGGAGGACCGGAGATGAGTCTAGCGCGTCTTCGGTAATGTGGCGCGCTCCACGTCGAGCGTGAAGCTGCGTACCGACAGCGTACCGTGCGCCCATAACATCAGACGTGACTCGGGGTACTTGCATTTCGTGGTTGTCGCGACGAAGGCGTTCGCGATGTCTCAGTGCGGCCACGTTGATCGATAACGGGTTTTAGGCTCAAGCCGCCACAGAAGCGTTCTGAAATAAACCGTTACTACTTTGTGAGGCGCGTCGCATAGCGTTGAGATAATCTGAAGTTCGGGCTGGATGGGCCCAGAGCCAGCCGGGGCGACGAGAAGCAGTCGCATAGACCGGCGGCGTTGACCATGGAGATCAACATGCCGGCCGCGGTGCTCCGATAGGCCCACAGCGGATTGCACGTTGCGAAAAGCGGGGAAAGGTCGCATCCGCAATGTTTGGCACTGGGAAACGGTCTTTCGATTTCGGCGTGGCCCGAGTCGAATGCACCGGCCGCCGGCATGGATTGTTCGGCGCCCTCTAACCCTCTAATCAACTTTGCACGCGTACCAATGGACTCCGCCACACCTGACGAACAATTGGTTATTGACTTGTCACTTCAGGCAGTGAAACGGGCGATCGCTGAATCCAAGGCCGCCATCCTTGCCCTCCGGCCATCGGATGAGTATGCCGCCGCCCTCGGCGCCTTAGAGGCAGCACAACGTGCTCTCGATACTCTATAAGTGATAGCTCCGGCCTTCGCGCACGGCAGTGTTGCCTTAAAAGAGATAGCGGATCACGGCGCTGCACGGCTGAGGCAGCAGCCGAATCAGTAAAAGGCACGACTCGAGCGTACCTTCGTTCGGCTGAGGTGGGACCGGAGGTCGACGACTGGAGTCAACGGGCCGGTTCCGGCGCGCGACGAACTCGCAAAACTGGCCCACCTCTTGACGCAGAGTTTGATGGGACGGTGTGGCGAATACGCCTCATTGGCCTGCGCCGCTGTGGGCGATTTGAACAGCAGCGTCACGCTTCTTTTTGGCTTCCGCCTTTTTATGGTCATAGACCTTTTTTGCAGCCGCGACTTCCCTGTTGTATTCGCGATCCGCCGCAGCAACCTGCTGGTGCATTCTTACGATCTCGTCCGGATGTTCGGCGGCAGTTCCTGGGCTCGCGCCAGGATTGCCTTGCGCCCAGACGCATGAA
Source organism: Paraburkholderia domus (assembly GCF_905220705.1). GTDB lineage: Bacteria > Pseudomonadota > Gammaproteobacteria > Burkholderiales > Burkholderiaceae > Paraburkholderia > Paraburkholderia domus. The sequence goes on along the minus strand of NZ_CAJNAT010000035.1, from coordinate 6,288 downwards.
GAAGATACCAATGCTAGGGATACGGTCATCATGACCGCAGTGTTGTTTTTCATAGCGAACTCCTGAGGTGCCTATTTCTACGGTGTCCGGTCTAGGGACGGCGAGTGTTCCAGTCTATACATCTTCGAAAAGGTGTTGTATCGGACTTTGGTCCAATGGCTGCCCCAGACCTTCTCAGTCGAGGCGTAATGCTCCCGCAACAGCGGCCCTGATAGCGAAACACGCTATGTCGCCGGAGGTGAACGCGTTTGCGATCGCGCTGGCGGCCAATAACGCCCGCACGACCATTGACTCGCGGAAATCTTCTTTTTTGCCGACGTTGCGCTTCGGCAACGCGTGTTCCGTCGCGTGTCGACTAATTTTGCTAACGCCACTCGGTTGATCAAGAAGGTGGCTCATACCTACCGCTACTACCTCACGTGTCTGGGCCGTGCTGCCATCGCTGCTGCCTGTTCTCTCACTCGTTTCAGCATCGTTCCCGTTCTGGCCACAGCACACTGAAGTCTTCTCACAAATCGCGAAGACTAAACTCCTTAGCGACCTGAACGAACTGAGCCGACCGCATCAGGCAGAGGTCGGCCACGATCAGACATTCGATGTCGAAGCCTGAGTCGTCAACAATCCAGACTGCGAAGTGCGTACATTCACGCCCAGATCGTCACAGGTAGAAAACTGCTGCGCCGCCCCTTGCACACGGACACCGCAAATCCAGAAACCGAACTCCAGACGCGAAGAACGAGCCTCCTTGACGCGCGGACGTTCGTCGACGACTACGTTGAAGGGTCCAACTCCAGCGTTACGCCAGCAGCGCGGATCACTTGCAGGAAAGCGACCGTATCGCCGACGGCAGCGGTAGCCTGCTCTGCAAGCTCCCATACGGGCGTGGATTTTTCGGCGCTCGCCATCATTGATTCGAGAGCGTCCGAATGAGCGAACCCGTGAGCTACCGCCACCCCGAGAACGGCATCCAGAACGCGTCGGGCCGCCGCCCGGGCATCGACCGGCGCCAGGGGCGCCCGGTTTGCAAGAAAGCCTGCCATCAGCAGAAATTCGGCTGGGCTGATGTGCCGTCCATTGCCAACAGGCACGCCGCCGGTATTGCCGTGATCTGGCCTCATACATAGCCTCCCGCTTTGGAGCACTAAGCGCTGTGAACGCGCGGATCCGTATCGTTACTGCCGATGGCCGTTTCGCAAGGGTTTCCCCGACGGCCGGGTTGCTGTGTGCGGCACCGCACGCCGCTCGATGTCAGGAGCAATGTGTCGGCGAGACATCTGAACGCTGCGACTCCCTCACCAGAACGAACTGGGGCGGACGACGTGTGAAGTGGGGCCTTGCAGCGCGTCTGCGCGCTCGCATGTGGATTCACCGTAATATAGTACAGAAAGAATCACTAATGCCGACTCGCAGCCTCTGTGCATCTCGCGGTAACGACCGACACTCGAATGTGCGAATTTTTTTTGCCGTGTCACGATTGCAGGCTGTAGTATCCTTGATCGGCCCCTGCTCCCATCTAATAGCCACAGCTTTGCTGCTTCACGTCAACCGGCGCCCGCTTCCGAAAGGATGACAATGCGTCGAGACTAGGCCTGTTTGTCCCGCTGGACCCGCAGGAGGGAACGGCGGCTATAGTAGCTATCCAGCAAGTGTCAGATTTTTGAAGGCATTGAAACAATTTGCGAACATCGCCGATCCCTGGCGAGTCCCTTTGGGGTGCTGATCTCGATCGAGCGGACCATTTTTTCGAGGGTATTCATGAAAACGCTGTTTCTGCAGGCACCTTCATTTGACGGCTTCGATGGCGGCGCGGGCTCACGCTTCCAAACGAAGCGCGAGATCCGGTCATTCTGGTATCCGACGTGGCTCGCCCAGCCCGCGGCGCTGGTCGAGGATAGCCGCCTCGTGGATGCTCCCGCAGATGGTTTATCGCTGGACACAACTCTCGACATTGCCCAGGAATATGAACTGGTCATCATTCATACAAGTTCTCCATCGTTCGCAAGCGACGTTCAATTCGCGGAACATTTAAAACGGCGTAAGTCCTCGATCCTCATCGGTATGGTCGGCGCAAAGGTAGCCGTCGATCCTCACGGCTCACTGACCGCGAGCGATGCTCTCGATTTTGTATGCCGGGAAGAATTCGACTTCACGTGCCGCGATATCGCGCAGGGGCTTCCGTTCGAGTCGATTCTCGGCCTTAGCTATCGTCTGCCCGACGGTGCAATCACGCACAACGAAGCCCGGCCGATTCTTGAAGACATGGACCAGCTTCCGTTCGTTGCGCCCGTCTATAAGCAACACCTGACGAGCAAGAATTACTTCAGCGGCTATCTCAAGCATCCCTATGTATCGCTCTACACGGGCCGCGGCTGCAAATCCAGATGCACCTTTTGTCTCTGGCCACACACGGTCGGGGGTCATCGTTATCGCACACGCTCGGTCGAGAACGTCATCGAAGAAGTGAAATGGATCAGGGACAACATGCCCGAGATCAAGGAGATCATGTTTGACGACGATACCTTCACCGACCTCAGACCGAGAGCCGAAGAGATTGCTCGCGGCCTGGGCAAGCTGGGAGTGACATGGTCGTGCAACGCGAAAGCGAATGTGCCTTATTCAACCCTCAAAGTGATGAAGGACAACGGGCTGCGGCTCTTGCTCGTCGGCTACGAGTCCGGTGACGACCAGATCCTCGTGAATGTCAAAAAGGGCCTACGGACCGATATGGCGCGTCAGTTCAGTGACGATTGCCGCAAGCTTGGCATCAAGATCCACGGCACGTTCATTCTTGGGCTTCCCGGCGAGACGCACGAAACGATCGAGAAGACGATCCGGTACGCGAAAGAGATCAACCCCCACACGATCCAGGTGTCGCTTGCGGCGCCCTATCCGGGTACGGTCCTTCATAAGCAAGCGGTCGAGAATGGATGGCTTAATGACGGTAAGGTCATCACCCTCATTAATGACGCCGGCACCCAGGCTGCCGCTATCGGCTATCCACACCTCTCACGCGAAGAGATCTATCGTGGCGTGGAAGAGTTCTATAAGCGTTTTTATTTCAGGCCATCGAAGGTCTGGGAAATCGTTCGCGAGATGCTAGTGAGTTGGGAGATGATGAAACGGCGCCTGCAAGAGGGGGTGGAGTTCTTCAGATTTCTCCGGGCGCGCAAGGCATGACGAGCAAGACCAGGACGAGGCTCGCCAGATAGGCCGAAGAACTGTCTGCGTCGATTACCCGCCCAGCGCAATGATTGCCGTCATCGGCGGAACGCCCAGCGCGGTCAGTGCAAGATCTTGATAGCGGTCCTAACGCTTAAGCGACCGCAGTCGATGAAGCCAGTGAAGTTACTTCCGTTGGCCATGAAATTCGGCAGGCAAGCGTCGCCGTGGATCACTACAAGGTCATACGTCTCCGGGAGCGTCGACAGCAGATCAGCGAGCACATCCGTAGCGGTCTTTCCTTGCCGCTCATTGTCGAAGTCTGCCTCGTCAACGAGCCCGACGTTCACACGATTCTTGGCTGCTGCGATACGCTCCTCCGGGCGATGCTCGAAAGGGCATACTGCGATCGGCACCTCGTGGAGGATACGTAGTACCATCGCCAAAATTCCCACGATTTGAGGGGGGACAAGTCGTTGGCATTGGCCAGATCGAGCCCGGGGACGGCCGTCATCAGCAGCCAGTGGCGGTTATCTTCCGTCGCATCACCAAGCACGGTCGGTCCAGGCACATCTAGCCGTTTCATCCCCTGAAGGCGTTCAACCTCGCCAGGAAGCTCACTTGGCAAGCCAGTGGGTTCGGACTTTAGAAATAGCTCTTCCCCGCCGTCGCAACGAATGCGAAAAACTTCCGCTCCCGATTCTCCAATAACTTGTCGTTTGATCAGTGCTCCAGCGAATCTTTCACGCCACTTGATCGGGATTTGCATGTCGTCATTACGTGGTTTCCTAGCGGAGCTTACATAAGTGCATCGGCAAGATTGTGAACGATCCAGAAATATGCATCGAGCGCGAGCACGAACGAACGGCTGCTTTGGAGCGGGTCGATTGACTGCTCCGGGTCGATCAACGACGTCGGCGTATCCGACGCGCTCGAACGGTCGGGACATTAGGATAGTCCTGAGCAGGTCGCATCAATGCGGCTGGGGAGCATTTACGCGAGGGCTTGATAGTGACAACGAACACTGAAGGACTGGTAGTGGCGCTGAATGCAGCACTAGCAGACAAGAATCAGCGACTCGATGCAGCGATGTCGGCGGGCATCGTTTGATTACGTCAAACTGAAAAATCTGTTAGACCTCGCGCCGCAGTAGGACCACGTACTGCGGACTGCCGTCGCCACGCAGGTCGAAGGCTTGATCGTCAGGGTCATTCTTTCCTCGTCTTCGGTTGTTCGGGCTGCGGGTCATGTCCACGTTGCGTCGGCGCCCTCGTGCACGCATCCGGAGGCGTCACGGAGGTCACGTCGTTGCAGCAGCACGCATAGACCGGAAACCCGTATGAATTCGTGCGGATTATGGTCGTTGGTCCGTGCAGTGGACACACCGCGTTCGCGTTCATGTCGCCTCCCGAAACTCATGGTCAACCGCTTATATCGTACACGCGGCTTGTCAGTTCGGTACGGGCCAAGCACCGATGTGCCGCTGAGATGGAGGCTAACCGGTGCACGCCAGCGCGATCGGCATCTAAGCCGTCGCGGCATCGATAGTCAAACGAAGTTTTTCCGAGGCGGCGACTCACGTGATCGGGCTGTCAGCTTTAGGCCCAGATTCCTGGGAGAGGGTCTTCACGGGCGAGTGATCAACAAATCCCATGCGTGGCCAGCCAACGGTGCAGCCAGAAACCATCGCGGCCCGCCTCGAAAAGGGCGTCATGACTGGCACGATGAACTGCCGGTCCGGCCGCTTGGAAGCGCACTGACGAAGATACGACTGCCGATTTTCGGATTTAGGCAACAGAAGTTAAGAGTCGGCTCTTAGTGACTTCGACGAGGCCGAACAAATCGCCGCCACCGAACCCGACGACATGGACGCCGGCGCCAATGACGAAGCGTTTGTACTCCCCGACACGGGTCTGCCGGATCCGCCGGCACCCACGGGAAGCAAACCGGGACGTAAGCCGTTACCCGCACATCTGCCGCGTCAGCGCATCGAATACGACCTGCCCGAAAGCGCGAAGGTATGTCCGTGCTGCGCGCACGCACTGCACCGCATGGGCGAAGAGATCAGCGAACAGTTGCATATCGAAGTAAAGGCCTCGGTGCTTCAGCACGTGCGCTTCAAATATGCATGCCGCCACTGCGAGCGTCACGCGGAGCGCACGCCGGTGATCACGGCACTCATGCCCGCCCAGCCGTTGCCGGGCAGCAATGCCAGTGCGGCGATGATCGCCACGGTCACTGCGGGCAAATAAGTCGACGGAACGCCGCTATACCGGATGGCCCATGCGCTGGCACGCGCGGACATCGAAGTCGGACGCGGCACGCTGGCGAACTGGATCATCCGGCCTGCTGAGTAGCACTACAGCCGTCTGTATGAGGCGCTGCGCACAACGCTGCTGTCGCAACAGCTGATTCACGGCGACGAGACAACGGTACAGGTGCTCAAGGAGCCGGGCAAAGCCGCCCAGAGCACCTCGTATATGTGGATGTACCGCAGTGCCGAAGACTGCCCTGAGCCCGTCGTGCTGTTCGACGACCAGCCGGGACGCGGGCAGGACTATCCCCGGACGTTCCTCTCCGGCTATAAAGGTCTGCTAATGACCGATGGATATGCCGCATGGCGCACGCTCGAAGGCCCGACGCACTTTGGTTGCCTGGCCCACGCCCGGCGTGCCTTCGTGGATGCCCTCAAGGGCATGAAGAAACCAGGCGGTCGTGCCGCACATGGACTGGAATACTTCAAGGCGCTCTATCAGGTAGAAACACTCGCAAAGGGCGATCTGCCCGAAGGCGAGACGCGGGTCGATTACACCTTCCGGTTGCGTCAGCAACATAGCGTGCCACTGCTTGAGTCGTTGCAGAAATGGTTCGATGAACAAGCGCCGCAGATTCTTCCCGAGAGCCTGCTGGGCAAGGCGATCTCATATACGCGCAACCAGTGGACATACCTCAGCCGCTATGTGAACGACGGACGCGCGCCAATCGATAACAACGTGATTCATGCCGCTAGCGGCATGAGGCAGAGATTTTTTTGGTTGGCGGTCGCGGCAACCAGCGCATCGCCATGTCGTCGGACCTGATCCGCGACCGGTAATCAAAAAAATGTTTGTGCTAAACCGCTCCACAGGC
>NZ_CAJNAT010000034.1 GCF_905220705.1 Paraburkholderia domus | reverse complement strand
CGCAGCATCGCGGCGCTCAGACGCCGCGCGTCCGCGCTTGGTTTCCAGATCATTCCCGACACGAAAACGGCCTGAAAACCACCCGTACTTCCATGCGATGTTTCTCGAGAGGCTAATTGCAAGGCCGGTCGCAATCGTGCCCGCTGCCACCCATGTGCCGTAGTGCAGGAGCCTCGCAAGCCAGTGTTCGAGCCGCCCCTTGCTCGACGCAATGCGGCTCATGTCGAAGCTCCGAAAAGGCGGACGCCGAATGCTTCGAGCAGCATCTGCACGGCGAGCACCGCGAGCACCACGACGAAAAGCACGCGCAGCCTGCCGCTCGATACGCGCATGAGAACGCGTGCGCCGAGCACCGCGCCAACGACCGATCCCAATGCAACCGGGCCGGCGATTGCGGTCACGATCTCGCCGCGCAGGAAATAGGCGCCGGCGCTGGCCGCCGCCGTCACACCGATCATGAAATTGGACGTGGCCGACGAGACCTTGATCGGCAGGCGCAGCGCCGTATCCATGGCCGGAATCTTGAGGACGCCGCTGCCGATGCCGAGCAACGCTGAAATCAAGCCTGCTCCGTACATCAGGGACAAGCCCAGGGGCACGCGTTCTACGCGATAGTCGACGTCGCATCCGAGCGCGCGATCCGGATAGCTCGAATCCAGACGCAACGAAGCCCCCCACGAATGTGCGCCCGGCCCGTCAGCACCCTGGCTGGCGATCGGATCGGCACGCCGCGCGAGCATTTGCTGGGCGGACAGCAGCAGAATGACCGCGAAAATGAAAAACAGCGCCGGCACCGGGATGAACCCGCTCAGCAGCACGCCGGACAATGCGCCCAGCGTGGTGGCGGTTTCCAGAACCACGGCGAGACGAACATTGGTCAAGCGCCCGCGCAGGAACGGTGCAGCGCCGCCGCACGAACAGGCGATCACCGAAACGATGCTGGCGCCAATTGCGACATGAATATCGAGGTGGCCGAACATGGTCAGGATGGGGACGATAAAAATGCCGCTTGCCATGCCGAGCATGCCGCCTAGTGCGCTTGCCCCAAGCGACACCGCGAAGAGCCACAACGTATAGCCCAGATCCATCGTAGCCTGTGCGCCGGTCATTGGCCGTTCGGCTTGCGCCGGGCGAGACGGGTAACGAACTGGATCTGGTCGCCGCGGTAGTACAGCTTTTCATAGTCGACCGGACGGTTTTCGTCGCAATACGAGGTTCGCTCGATCAGAAAGATCGGGCTGCCCGTCTCGACCTCGAGGGCCTCTGCAACAGCTTCGTCCGCGGCGATCGCCTCGAGCCGGTATTCGGCTTCGATCAGCGGAATGCCGTACTTCTCTTCGAGCAGCGTAAAGATCGGCTCCGCCTCGAGATCGTTCTCGATGATCTTTTCGCCGATGTCTCTCGGCAGCCAGGTTTCGTCGAACGAAAGCGGTGTGCCGTCGGCGATCCGCACGCGCTGAATGTGGACGACCGGCGTGCCCGGTTCGAGCGCCAGTTTGCCGGCGACAGTGTCGCTGGCGTTTTCGATTTGCCTCGCCAGCAGCCGCGCGCTCGGATGACGGCCGTGCGCGCGCATATCTTCGACAAAGCCGCTCAGTTCGGTCAGCGGCTGAGTGAGGCGCGGCTGGGTGACGAAGGTGCCTTTGCCGCGGCGGATTTCGATCAAGCCCCGCGTAATCAGGTTCTGCACCGTTTTTTGCAGCGTGGTGCGGCTGATGTTGAAGCTTGCCAGCAGGCTCGCTTCATTGGGCAACTGCGTGCCGGGCGGATACGTGCCGTCTGCAATCCGCTCGGCGAGTACCGCTTCGACTTGTGCGTAAAGGGGGAGTTGGCTGTTGCGATCGGTGTTCATGGAAGACATCATGACGTCATGATGTCTTCCCGTCAAGGCGCGATTTTGCGAGAAGAAACAAGGGGCGGCGCGACTCGTGCGCCAGCCGTCGATCGCCACTCACGCGACGATGGACCGGTTATACGTTGGGCGACGAGCGCCGGGCCGGCCTCAGCGCGCGAAGGTCACCGTCACAGCGGATTCGTAGCCGATCTGAACATGGTCGTGACGTGCAAGCGAGCCCACGACCTTGACCAAGGCAGGGTCGATCACCTTGATCGAGTGATCCGCATTGGACTTGTCGGCAAAGGTCAGGACATGCTGCTTACGATTGATCGCGGTGATTTCCACCACGCCGTTATACGTCCGCACAGCCTCGAAACCGTCGGGTCCAGCATTCGCCGCGGACTTGGTCACTTTTACAGTGTGGGTCAGGTGCGTGAGCGGCGCACCTTTCGTGCGTGTCAGGCCGGTGACGTACGGCTCCTGATAGCTGATCGCAATCTTGTCGCCGATGCGAACGCGATCCAGCACGTCAGCATGCTCTTTCGCGTTGAGGCTGAGTTGTTGGCCACCGTTGACCGACACGACGATGATCGAATTCTGCTTGTCGATGAAACTGACGGTGCCGCTTTCGTTATCCACCGCAGCGCCGCTTTGCGCTGTGGGCGCGGGTGCTGAAGCGACGCTGTCTGCGGCGGCACAAACAGACAGCCATGATGACAAGCCGACCACGACGGCGATTGCTGCACATCGCTTTCCGACGGACGAAAGATTGCTGGAGTGGTAAAGCATGGGAGCCCTTTGAATACGTGCGTTTCCGGTCAGTGAAAGACACAGCGCCAGTACGTGCCGCGCATGACCGGCGAAACACAATTTAGGTTTGGTAAGTTCAATTTCATCGCGGCGGTGTCGACGCACTTTGATGCATTAGTAGTGCGACGCACTGGTCGAATAATAGAGCAAACCATTCAATGCCGGAAGGCTTGCTCTCCCGGTACGCGGGTGAATGTCTGCTATCGGGCTTGGGCGACTTGCTGCGTGACCTGCGCGGCCGGAGCCGACTCGAGCGCCGCGTACACGATGTCGCCGGCCTTCAGATCGTCGAATTCGATGTCCGTACCGGCCGCAAGTGCTTGTGACCGGTACGGGCTTCGCGGCGTCACGAGACGTTTCTTGTGGTCAACTTTAAGCGCGGTATCGATCAACGCGACGCGATGTGTCGATGCATAACCCGTCTTTCCCCGTGCGTCAGTCGTGCCGGGCGGACAGGCGCATCGCTGACAGGCTGGGCCTGCACGACGCACTGTGTCCGTTAGAACATGTGCCGGATGCCGATATTCACACCGCTGGACGTGCCCGTGACTTCGTTCAGGGCGTTGTTAACGGACAGACCTGTGTGCATCGCGCCGTGGTTGGTGACGAAGCCGGCTTGCCCATATACCACGGTGGCCTTCGACAGCGAATACTCAAGCCCGGTGGAGGCGAGTATCGAATTGTTCGACGAGTTGTTCCCGTCGCGCGTGACCCACACGCCCGCGTCGACGTTCAGCGCCGGTGTGATGCGATAGCTGGCGCCGCCTGAATAGACACGATCGTTGAACGAGCCTGCCACCTTGTACTGCACGTATGAAGCCTTCACGGTCAGGTTGTTAAACACATAGCTCGCGCCGAGCGCGCGGCCGTCGAAGGCGACCACGCTCGGGACCACGATCGACGCGGCGCTGCCGCCCGCGTTGCCGCTGTAGAGCGCCGCGTCGACGGTTAGCGTGCCGAGGTGATAACGCAGGCTTGCCGAGTACTGGCGGCCCGCCTGAAAATCCCCGGCTGCGCCGCCGAGTGCCATCATCGCGCTGGCCTGCAGACCGGCGATTTCCGGTGACGTGTACGAGATCGCGTTCGGGTTGAACAGACCGGTCGCATAGACGTTGTTGAGGTAGGTGACGAGACCGCTGCCGAAGTACGACATCTCGCGTGGGTCGAAGTCGTATACCGCAAGGAAGAAGGGCGAGAACTGCAAACCGGCTTTGACCGTACCGTAGCGGCTGTCCAAGCCGACCCACGCCTGCCGGCCGAATTCGTTCCGGTTCGAATTGCTGAACGCGCCGTTCGCGATGCTGATGCCGCTTTCGAGTTCGAAGATCGCGCGCGTACTGCCGCCGAGATCTTCGACGCCACGCAGGCCGAAGCGCGAGCCGGAGACGCCGCCGTCGGCGAACGAGAACTGGTGACCGGCATTCTGGCCGGTCTTCGCGTTGAGTGTTTTGCTGGTGTAGAGGAGGGAACCGTCAACGATACCGTACAGCGTGACGCTGCTTTGCGCGTGAGCGCTCTGGGCCGCGCCCAATGCACATGCGCCCACTAATCCGAGAATGACTCCAATCTGATTGCGATGACTTACCGGCATGCTTCGTGTCTCCTTGTTTATTAGAATCAATTGAACTTGCGAAGTAATGCTTGTCCTGCTCAATCCGGTACGGCGGTTCAAACGTACTAATGCGCCGCGCGTAACCGCTGGCGCGAGCGCTGTGGGTCGAGCAGCACGAAGCCGGCTGCCCCTGTGGCGATCAGCAGTGCACCGGTCACGGCGAAGCCGATCTCGTATCCACGGATTTCGCCGACCATGCCGAGCAGCTTGCCCATTGAGACGGGTGCAATGAGCCCCGCCGTGGTCACGATCGAATTGGTGATGGCGAGCAGCGCGCCACGCCGTGAAGTCGGCGCGATCTCTGCAACCAGAAGCGGGCCGAACGTGAAGACCTGGATGGCCAGTGAACTGGCGAGCGCCATCAGTCCTACCTTCGCAAGGGGAGGCGCGCTGAGATACAACATGCAGTAGGCAATGCCGCTCACCACGCAGGTGACGCTGATCAGCGCACCGCGTGCAATTCGCGACTGAGTGCCGCGTTTCAGCAGGCGGTGCGAGAGTACGGCGAGGGCGATACCAACCGGAATCTGCGCGGTAACCTGGAGCGCGAAAAGCCATCCGGTCTGGTTCGCCTGAAAACCGAGGCCGAGCCGGTAATACGCCGGCACCCACGTCATGCCGATCGAGATCACGACGTAACCGACGAAGCATTGCAGCAGCACGCCAATGACGGTGCGGTCGGTGAGCAAGGTCAGCCACCCGATGGACGTCTGCTGGCCAGTCACACCATGCTGGTGCGGCACGGATACGGATGACGCATCGCCATGGGCGTTGCCGCTCTTGCCAACGCATAGCCAGAGAACGGTCCATAACAGGCCGGCGATACCCAGCGTGAGGAACGCGGCGTGCCACTGCCAGCGGCCGGTGATATAGGTCAGCAGCGGACTGGCCAGAATCACCCCTGCGGTACCGCCTTGTTGGACAAGGGTCGTCGGAAGATTGCGCTCGCGATTGTCGAACCAGCTGTAGACGACATGTAGCGCGAGAGGCGACGCCGGTCCTTCGCCCGCACCCAGCAGGATGCGGCAGCCCAGCAACACGGCAAAGCTGGTGGGCCAGGCGAGTGGCAGCTGCCCGACTGCCCAGGTGAATGCGAGTCCCGCAAGCAGCCACTTGACGTCAATACGATCGGCGACGAGACCGACACCGATACCGGAGAGTGAAAACAGCAGGAAGAATGCGCTCCCGACGAGGCCGAACTGGCTATGGCTCAGTTGCATGTCGTGCATCAACGGGACTGCGACGAGGCCGAGCACGGCCTTGTCCGCGAAATTGATCAGCATGAAGAGAAAGAGCGATGTGACGATAATCCAGCGCCGGTTTCCTGCGATAGAGGCGGTCACGGTTCGTTCTGATGCAAATCTGACGTTTTCTGATTCAAGCATTCAATAGTACTCAATGTATCCGTCCCGGCCAGGCGTTCTGGCAGAGAGCACAAGGTGGGGAAAGTGGATGTCGCAGCGCGTAGCGCGCCGCATGACCGTCTCAGCTTTATCGCGAACGGCGTCGTTGTGATTGCGGACATTGGAGGTGGTATCAACAACTAATTCAAGTGCGATCTACGAATTGGAAGATTGCAAGAATTGCATTGGATCAGTCGCCATCGGTGCTTGCCGATGCAAGGTGTCGGTTTGACAGGTCAGTCACGGTACTTTCCCTGAGTCACGTTGTGTTGACAAAGTCTCATCGATCAACGAGGATTCGGAATCCGGATTCCGATTTGTCGGGAATTCATTGCGCTGGCGCAGAGCTATCTGCGCTGGCTTCGTTCGAGACTACCCATGACGTTGCTGACGAACGCCGCATGACGACAACCCAATCGCGCCGCCGTGGAAGCGCGCAGCCGCTTCTCGCCACGCCGCGCCAGGCGCGCAGCCAGGTGGGCCTCGCGAAGATGTTGCAGGTCGGGCGCGAGCTGATCGAAGCGAGCGGCAATCTCGATGACCTGTCGATCAACAGCATTGTCGAGCAGGCGGGCACGTCGATTGGTGCGTTCTACCGCCGCTTCGACAACAAGGACGTGTTCTTTGACGTGGTACAGGACATGGTACTGACCGAGGACCTCGAGTACTTGCGTGATGTCGTCGAGCATGAGGCTGCCTGGCAATCGGATGATGCCGGAACCATCGCGGATGCGGTTGTCGCCCTCTATGTTCAGGCGTTCCGGCGCAATCGCGGGCTTTACCATGCATCGCTGTTACGCTCGTCGCAACGCAAGACAACCTGGGATGCCGTCAAGCGAACCAACGAAGAGGCGCTGAAGTTGATCGTGCCACGCCTTGTCGCCGTGTTAAGTGCGGGCCGTCGAATCAGCGCTCCCCGCTTGGCGGCACTCGAATTCGAAGTGCGCGTTGCATTGCAGTTTCTCGTCGGAATGCTCGTCAACAATCTGTTGAACGATCCAGGTCCGCTTTCGCTGACGAGCCGCAAGCTCGTCCCATCCATGCAAACGCATTTTCGACGTAGCCTGAGTTTGCAGGGTCGTTGATTTTTTTACCTGAGAACGGAATCAGAGTTCCGATTCCATTGATTGGGAATCGAAAACGATTATTGCGAGGTAAGAGGAGACATGAAAGAAGACAAGCTTGGTGCCGGCTTCGACTATGTGATCGTCGGCGCGGGCTCGGCTGGCAGCGTGCTCGCGGCACGGCTCTCCGAGCGTGCGGACGTGTCCGTATGCCTGATCGAAAGTGGACCACCGGATGACAGCGTACTGGTGCGTTGTCCTGCGGGGATGGTCGCCGTCGTACCCAGGCGCGGCAAGCACAATTGGGCATTCGAAACGGTCCCTCAGACCGGACTCCTTGGTCGCCGTGGATATCAACCGCGCGGCCGGGGCCTTGGCGGATCGAGTCTCATCAACGGGATGATCTACACGCGTGGGCATCCTTCGGATTACGACGATTGGGCTGCGCTTGGCAATCGTGGCTGGGGTTACGACGACGTGCTGCCGTACTTTCGCCGTGCTGAAAACTACGAGTTGGGGAAGAACGCGTGGCATGGCACAGGGGGGCCGTTGAATGTCGCCGCGTTGCGTGATCCGAATCCGGCGGCACACGCGTTCGTGACCGCAGCGGAGGAGGCCGGTTATGCACGCAACGACGATTTCAATGGCGCGTCACAGGAGGGTTTCGGTCTCTATCATGTCACGCAGCGTGATGGCGTCCGGCACGGTACGGGCCGTGCCTATTTGCGTCCTGCTATGGCGCGCAGCAACCTGACGGTAGTCACCGACACGCAGGTTCTGCAGGTGCTGTTCGACGGACCGCTTGCGAAAGGTGCACATTGCCGCGGCGCTGGCGGGGACTTCACGGTCCACGCACGCCGCGAAGTGATCTTGTGTGCGGGGGCGTTTCAGACGCCGCAACTCCTGATGCTCTCAGGCGTCGGTCCCGCTGACGAATTGCAGCGCCATGGCATTGAGGTGCGTCATCACCTCCCGGGCGTCGGCCGCAATTTGCAGGATCACGTCGACTACATTGCGCTCTATCAGACGCATGACGATTCCGTGTTTGGTATCACGCTCAAGCAGGCGCTGCGCATGCCTGGCATGATCCGCGCATGGCGCCGCGATGGACGCGGGCCACTCACCACCAACTTCGCGGAGGCGGGTGGGTTCGCCCGCACACGCGGCGAACTCGACCGTCCCGACGTGCAGTTTCACTTCCTCATCGGTTTCGCGGAAGACCATGGCCGACGCCGGTTTCCGGGGCGCTATGGCATGAGTTGCCATGTGTGCGTGTTGCGGCCGAAGTCGGTGGGGCAGGTCACACTGGGCGGTGCCGATCCGCAACTCGCGCCCGTCATCCATCCCAACTTTCTGGCGGAGCCGGAGGATATGCGAACGCTGATCGATGGTTATCGCATCACGCAGAAGATCATGCGGCAACCCGCATTCGCACGCTATCGCTTGCGCGACATGCATCCACCACAGGACAGTGAAGACGCATTGGAGCGGCAGATCAGAAGCCGTGCCGACACCATCTATCACCCGATCGGAACCTGCCGGATGGGTTCGGACAATCTCGCGGTGGTGGACGACCAACTGCGTGTGCGGGGTCTCGCGGGCTTGCGCGTTGTGGACGCCTCGGTCATGCCGACGCTGGTCGGCGGCAACACGAATGCGCCAACCATCATGATCGCCGAGAAGGCAGCCGACCTCATTCTTAACGGCGACATTGCTTGAGGCGTGGTTGTCTGGAAGCCGCTCTCGATCTCTCGACCGACCCGCGCTCGCGTCCCACTTAACAACCATTCAATCAGATAGTTCAGGAGTGAACATGTCTCATCACTACAGTCGTTTCTATATCAATGGCACCTGGCATCAGCGCGCCGACGGCGAATCACACCAGGTGTGCAACCCGGTCGATGGCACGCCGGTCGCAACCGTGTCGCTCGGTACGGCTGACGACGCCGCTCACGCCGTCGCCGCGGCCCGCGATGCATTCGACAACTGGTCGCAAACATCTTCAGCGGAGCGAACACGCTATCTGCTTGCCATCCGGGCCGGCCTTGAAGCGCGAAGCGAAGAATTGGCTCAGGCTATTACGCGGGAGGTCGGCACGCCGATTGCCTTTTCGCGGCGAGCTCAGGTGGGTTTGCCCATTGCAACGTTCGCGATCGCCGCGCAGTTGGCGCAGCAGTGCGACGCTGTTGAACAGATTGGCCATTCGCAGGTCGTCCATGAGCCGATCGGTGTCGTCGCGTGCATCACGCCATGGAACTATCCGTTGCATCAGATCGCCGCGAAGGTCGCTTATGCGCTCGCCGCGGGCTGCACGGTGGTCCTGAAGCCGTCGGAGGAGGCGCCGGCATGCGCTGCAATGCTCGCTGAGATCATCCACGAAGCGCGACTGCCTGCGGGCGTATTCAATCTTGTCAACGGAACCGGGCCCGTGGTCGGCGAAGCGCTCGCGAGCCATCTTGATGTCGACATGATCTCGTTCACCGGATCGACCGCGGCGGGGCGCCGGGTCGGTGCGCTTGCTGCGGCGACAGTCAAACGCACTACGCTCGAACTGGGTGGTAAATCGGCCGCAATCCTGCTTGCCGACGCGGATCTTTCGCAAGCGATTCCGGGTGCGCTGCGTGCGGCGTTCGTTAATGCGGGACAGACGTGCAGCGCGCACAGCCGCTTGCTGGTGCCACGCAGTCTGTATGGCATCGTTTCTGCATACGTGGCAGAGGCCGCGAGAGCAATGATTGTTGGCGACCCGCGTGACGAGCACGTTCAGATCGGGCCGCTGGCCAACGCACGACAACACGCACGCGTGATCGACTACGTTAATCGGGGCATCGCCGAAGGTGCGGCGCTTCTCGCGGGCGGTGCGGATCCCATTGCGGGACTTGAAGCGGGCTACTTCGTGCGCCCGACCGTATTCGGCGACGTGACCACGGACATGACGATCGCGCGTGAAGAAATCTTTGGACCGGTTTTGTCTGTCCTGCAGTACGAAGACGTAGATGACGCTGTACGGATCGCGAACGATGTGCCTTACGGTCTTGGTGGCGGAATCTGGTCGCGTGATACGGGTACAGCGATGGCACTCGCTCGCCGGTTGCGCACCGGACAGGTGGACATTAACGGCGCGGCATTCAATCCGTATGCGCCGTTTGGCGGGTATCGCCAATCTGGAAATGGCCGGGAACTGGGCCGTTTCGGACTCGCGGAGTTCTGTGAAGCGAAATCGATTCAGGGCGCGACGGCTGAGGTGTCCTGACGTCTCCTGATGTCACCCGCCGGGGGGGCGGATAGTGGCCGTGCGCACGCATATCCTAGACAAAGCCGCTCAGTTCGGCGGGCGGCTGAGTGAGTCGCTGAGTAGGTCGCTGAGTAAGGCGCGGCTGGATGACCAAGGTGCCTTTGCCGTGGCGGATTTTGATCATGCCGCGGGCAATCAGATTCCATACCGTTTTTTGTAGCGTGGTGCAGTTGCTCAATGAAGCGTGCCAGCAGGCCGCTTCATTGGGCAACTGCACTCGTCGTTTCCCCCTAGTCGAGATGGACTACGTGCGATTGAACCCGCGATGTTAGCCTCGCTTTGTGCCAAAAATCGGCGGTTCCGATCGCGGGATACGCCGTTTTTTGTGCCAATGGGTCGCAGGGGTAATTGCAAGTCCATCGATTCAATCTGAATTAGTTCGATATACAAATTAATTTAAACATATATCGATTCGACTCGTTCAGATCGGGAAACCACAATTAAAGGGAATGGGAATGTCAAACCGCACCTGGATGCGCACACTTTTCGCTGCTATTTCTGCTGCCTTGGTTGGCGTTATTGTCGCCGCGTGCGGCTCGTCGTCCTCGTCGCTCAATGTGACCGGGCAGCAACAGATCAAGCACGTCTTCGTCATCACGCTCGAAAACGAAAACTACGCGACCACGTTCGGCGCGAACAGCAAGGCGCCGTATCTGTCGCAGACGCTGGCGTCGCAAGGCGCGCTGGTGCAGCAGTACTACGGCACGGGGCACGTGAGCCTCGACAACTATATCTCGATGATCAGCGGTCAGGCGCCGACGCCGGAAACGGATAACGATTGCCCGATCTACCAGGATTTCAAGCTCACCGGTATGACGCCTGACGGTCAGGCGATCGGCTCGGGTTGCGTGTATCCGGCCAGCGTCAAGACGCTGCCGGACCAGCTGAAGGCTGCGGGCTACACCTGGAAGGGCTATGAAGACGACATGGGCAACGACCCGACGCGCGAAGCTGCGACGTGCGGCCACCCGGCACTCAACACGACCGACCTGACACAATCGGCCGAAGCGCCGAGCGCAGCCGTACCGCTGGGCGATCAGTACGCGACGCGTCACAACCCGTTCATGTATTTCCACTCGATCATCGATTCGCCCGATTGCGGCCAGAACGTCGTGAACCTGAACAAGCTCACGTCCGATCTGCAATCGATCTCCACCACGGCCAACTTCAACCTGATTACGCCGAGCCTGTGCGACGACGGTCATGATTCGCCGTGCGTGAACGGCCAGCCGGGCGGCCTGACGAGCGCAAACGCATTCCTGCAGAAGTGGGTGCCGATTATCACCGCCTCGCCGGCGTTCCAGCAGGACGGTCTGTTGATCATCAACTTCGACGAAAGCAGCTATGCGTCGGTGACCCAGCCCTCGCCGGGCCAAACGCAATTGACCTTTGCGGGTACAACCTGTTGCAGCCAGCAGCCGGGTCCGAACCTGCCGGCGTTCCCGTCGACTTCGTCACTGTCGTACAAGGGCGCGACGATCAATCTGACCAAGCAGAGCTTCGGCGGCGACCAGACTGGCGCGGTCATGATCTCGAAGTTCATCAAGCCGGGCACGGTGTCGACGGTGCAGTACAACCACTACTCGATGCTCAAGAGCATTGAAGACATCTTCCGGCTAGGTTATCTGGGCTACGCGGGGCAGGCCGGTCTGGCCGGGTTCGGCAACGACATCTTTACGAACCTCTAAACCAATGATGGTTTCCGTAATGAGATTCGCAGCGCTCGCTGTACTGGCGGGCGCCGTAGTCCTGCCGATGGCAGTGGGCGCGGCGCAGAACGAGGCGCCGTCCGTCTACAGCGACGCCGCGGCGCTCGGCAAACTGATGTTTTTCGATCCTTCGTTGTCGGCCTCGGGCAAGATGTCGTGCGCGAGCTGTCATAGCCCGTCGCACGCGTACGGGCCGCCCAACGGTCTGGCGGCGCAACTGGGTGGCCCGGACATGCACTCGCAAGGCACGCGGGCTGTACCGAGCCTGCGCTACGTGCTGAACCGCACGCCGATGTGGAGCCATGCCCAGGCGGCCAGCATGTCCGAGCGCCTGAGCGAGACGGACAACGCACCGGTTGGCGGTTTCGGCTGGGACGGGCGCTTCAACCGTCTGCACGATCAGGCGAGTTTCCCGCTGTTCAATCCGGACGAGATGGCCAACAGGAACCCCGTGGCGGTGCTCGCGAAACTGGAGCAGGCGCCGTATGCCGCGCGCTTCAGGGACGTGTTCGGGCAGAACATCTTCGCCGACCCCACCAGGGCGTTTGCGCAGGCGATGTATGCCATCGAGCGCTTCGAACTTGAAGACCTGAGCTTTCATCCATACACCAGCAAGTTCGATTACTACCTCGATGGCAAGGTCCAACTGACGGCTCGCGAGTTGCGGGGCAAAAGGCTATTCGACGATCCGACGGGGGGCAATTGCGCCTCGTGCCATATCGACCAATCGGGTGTCGACGGCTCTCATCCGCTTTTCACCGACTTCAACTTTCAGGCGCTCGGTGTGCCGCGCAATCCGGAGTTGCGTGCGAACGCAGATCCGAAGTACTTCGACATGGGTTTGTGTGGGCCGCTGCGTACCGATCAGTCGAGCGACAAAAGCAACTGTGGACTCTTCAAGTCGGTGTCGCTGCGTAACACGGCGACGCGGCAGGTGTTCTTCCACAACGGCCGCTTCCATACGCTGAAGGACGCACTGCGTTTTTACGTTCAGCGCGATACGAATCCGGCGAAGTGGTACCCGAAAGACGCCCACGGCAAGGTCGACAAATTCAACGACCTGCCGGTCGCGCTGCGCGTGAACGTCGATACCACCGACGAGCCGCTCACGCGCAAACAAGGTGAACGGCCGGTCTGGACGGAGCGGGATATCGACGATGTCGCAGCTTTCCTCGCGACGCTGACCGATGGATACAGGCGATAGCAGCCGTCGCCATACTCGGGGCTTAGTGATTGAGACCGCTGTTGGCGATCAGCTTGCGTTACCCAGAAGACCCATCAGCGTCCTCGCATTACGCTGCCCCTGGTCTTCGAAGCAGTTGTTGAAAATCACGTGAGTGCGGCCGGCCCGCGTCGCGATTGCGCGAATCGAGGAGGCCAATTCGGCCAGCTCGTCGTCGTTGTAGTCGTAATCGAAACGATCGGCGGCGCTCGCCGCGCCCGTCGCACTCCACGTCTGCGTATTGCGGCCATGCAAACGCACCATCGCGAGCGCGGGATGGGTCGCTTCCCACACGGTGTGCACGCGGTTCGTCACATCCGGCGGGGCGTCGACGATCACATGGACGAGGCCGCGCTCGCGCAGAAAGTCGAGCGTCCATTGCGCGTGCTGATCGTCGAACCAGGACTGATTGCGAAACTCGGCGGCCACCATGTAGCCCGCCATCCGCGCCCGGCATTCATCGACGAGGGCGAGACCGTCCGTCGCGCGCGTGATCCACGGCGCGAACTGGAACAGCACCGCACCGAGCCGGCCGCTCGCGCGCAGCGGTTCCAGTGCTTCCAGATAGCGCCGCCATAGTTCATCCAGGATCTCGGCGGGCACGTCGCGGTAATAGACGTTCTTCTTGCGCGGACCCGTGATGCCTTCCGGCAGCGCCATCGCAATGTCTTTCGGCAGGACGTCGGGCGAAGTCTGATGCCCGGTGAAAAGGCGAAACGCCTTGAAGTTGAAGGTGAAATCTTCCGGCGTGCGCTCGCTCCACAACTGCGCATTGCTCGCAGACGGCATCGCGTAGTAGGCCGAATCGACTTCGACCAGCGGAAACTGCGATGCGTAAAAGCGCAGCCGGGCCTCAGCGCTGCTGCTGCCGCGCGGATAGAAACGCTTGCAGGCAATCAGCGTCTTGTCGGTCCAGCCGGCGGTCCCGCAGCGGATGTCCATCGGCATAGTCCTTTCGGTTGCACGAAGCGGGCGAGCCTAGGAAGCCGCCTCCGTATGATCGAGCCACTCCGCGAGTTCGCGCCGCAGCTGTGAGATATCGAACGGCTTGCCGAGCAGCCGTGCACCGAGGATGGTGTCGCCGATCTCGGCGCTCTCGCCATAGCCGGATACCAGCAACACGCGGATGTCCGGTTGCTGACGCAGCACGGCGCGCGCCAGGTTGTCGCCGGACATGCCGGGCAACGTCAGGTCCGTGAACAGCACGTCGTAACGTTGCACGAGCGCGAGCGGCAATGCTTCTTCGGCGCTCGCGACCGCCGTGCAATCGAGACCCAGCGCGCCGAGCAGGTCACTGAGCGCGTCGCGCGAATCGGCGTCGTCTTCGACCAGCAGCACGCGAGCGGGCATGCCGGCCTGGTGTGACGGCGGACTTGCCGTGGAATCCACCAGCGATATCGTCGGAGAGTTGGCCAGCGAATCATCTGCCGAAAGGGCGGATTCGTGCAGGTTTTCGCGCGGATCGGAAGCTTCGGATGTACTGCCTGGATCGTAGACTGTGCGTGGCACGCAGGGGGCGATCTGCCCGTCGCTCACGCCGGTGACGCCCGCGCGCAATACGCCGCGTACTTTGCGCGCGAGATCGTCGCGCCGGTAAGGCTTGGAGAGCAGCGTGATGCCGGCGTCGAGCTTGCCGTGATGGACGATCTCGTCGCGCGTGTAGCCGGAGGTGAAGAGTGTCGGTACCGCCGGCGAGCGCGACGCCGCGCGTTGCGCCAGTTCGACGCTTTTCACGTGGCCGGGCATCACGACATCGGTAAACAGCAGATCGATCGGCACATCGCTATCGATGAATTCGAGCGCCGCGTCGCCACTCGACGCAGTCAGCACTTTATAGCCGAGTTGCGCGAGCATTTCGACGGCGGTCAGGCGCACATCCGCATCATCTTCGACTACCAGAATCGTTTCGCCGCCGCCTGCCGGCGCCGTGGTCTGATCGACGGCTTCGACTGTTTCCGGCTCGCAGCAGCGCGGGAAAAACAGCGAGACGGTGGTGCCGCGTCCCACTTCGCTGTCGATCACCGTGTGACCACCGCTTTGTCTGACGAAACCGAACACCATGCTTAAGCCGAGGCCGGTGCCATGGCCGTCGGGCTTGGTCGTGAAGAACGGTTCGAACACGTGTTCCAGAATTTCGGGCTTCATGCCGGTGCCGGTGTCGGTCACCGAGAACACCACGTATTCGCCCGGCGAGAGCTCTGGCTTGCCGCGGCAAAACGCTTGGTCCAGCAGGCGATTTGTCGCGCTTACGGTGAGCGTGCCATCGGCTTGCATGGCGTCGCGCGCATTGATCGCGAGATTGAGCAGCGCGTTTTCGAGTTGATTGCGATCGGCCTGAACATGCCACAGGTCGTCGCTCAACACCGTTTCGATCTTGACGGTCTCGCCGAGCGCGCGATGCAACATTTCGCTCATGCCGGTGAGCAGGCGGCGCGGATTCAGTACGGTAGGCGAGAGCGGCTGGCGCCGCGCGAAGGCGAGCAGATGGGCGGCCAGTTTCGCACCGCGTCTGACGGCATCGGTCGCGGCGGACAAACGCCGCAGCGTGGCCGGATTGCCATCGGCGTCGGCGGCAAGCATCTGCAGATTGCCGTTGATCACCTGCAGCACGTTGTTGAAGTCGTGCGCGACGCCGCCTGTGAGGCTGCCGATCGCTTCCATCTTTTGAGCCTGGCGCAACTGCTCTTCGGCGAGCGCCCGTGCCGCGACCTCATCGGCGACGCGTTGTTCAAGCGTTTCGGTCAACTGGCGCAGCGATTGTTCGGCGATCTTGCGTTCGTGGATGTCGATCAGCACGCCGGGGAAGCGAGTTGGCTCCCCAAGTTCGTCGAACTCGCACTGACCGTTCGCCTGCACCCACATATAGTCGCCATCGGGCCGGCGAATCCGGTACTCGGCGCGAAACGGCTGGCCGGTGCGTATCGCTTCGCTCGTCAGGCGGTCGTTGAGCGACTTGTCGTCCGGATGGATGACTTGCGCCGCGGTATGGCGCTCGACGCCTTTTGCCGCCTCTTCCAGTGGAAACGAAAAAGTGCGTGCGAAACGTTCGTCGCCGGTGACGGTGCCCGTGCGCACGTCGAGCACCCATGTACCGAGCACGGCGCCGGTATTGAGCGCGAGTTGCAGCCGTTCGTTGGTCTCGCGCAGTTCCGTTTCGGCATGTTGCCGCCAGCGTTCGGTCAGCACGCGCGCGGTGGTTTCGACGACCACCGCGAGCACGCCCGCGGGTGCACCGCTGTCGTCGGCGACAGGGCTGTAGTAGAGGTCCATCCAGACGTCTTCAGGCTTGCCGTCGCGCAGCAGGACCAGTTCCTTGTCGCGATAGGAGAGGGTGCCGCCGGCGAGGCAAGTCGTCATCACATGACGGTTGAATTCGGCGACCTCCGGCCAGCCGTGTTCGACCGGACAGCCGAGCAGATACGGATGCCGTCCGCCCGCGAATATCGCGTAGGCGTCGTTGTAGATCATGTAGCCTGGTTTGCCCCATAGAAGCACGAGGGGCACGGGCGAGGCCAGCAGCATTTGAACGGTGGCGGTCAGGCTGCGCGGCCAGTTTTCTATCGCGCCGAGGTTGGTTGCGGGCCAGTCGAATTCGCTGATGCGCCGCGCCATTTCCCCGTTCCAGCCGGGGCAGCCATGATCTTGAGCCGGAAATGGCATTGCTGCGCTCCACAGAGGTCACGTCGATGAGTGTGTTCCCACTTTGCCCCGGGCGCATGGATGTTCCGCTGAAGGCGGAATGAGTCTTCTGCTGTGCGACGCGGGGGCGAAGCGGCCATGCGGCAGGAATAATTGTAGGCTACAACGGGGGGCCGGTGACCGCACCGGGGGGGCTTTACGGGTTTAGCCGAACAGTGTGCGGGAGAGGGTTGACAAGTTTTACCTGGCTGTTTTAAGAGGTGCGGTGAATAGCGGAAAGAAGGGCACATGGGGGGTGCCTTGGTGTGGTTTTTTGGCCTTTCCTTGAATTGCTATTGGTCTATTAGCGTTGCCCCTGTGCGGGGCGGCACTTACTTTCTTTGGCGCCGCAAAGAAAGCGGCTCAACCCGCCAGCTCATAAGCGGGTCCCCCGCACAGTCGCGGTAGTGGTGCATCTGGAATCTGTGCCCTCGCACATTCAGCCCTGGTGACAAAGCCGTCATACTTCCGGCGGCGCTGCGCGCGCCGACGGGCACTTCATAAAACCTGCCGCTGAGTTTGGGTTCTCGTGGTTTTTCCGGTACCGTGACACGTCATTGCACCGCTACCGCCACTGCTACTGCGGTTTCAATTTCAAGCCACCGGAATATCACTTGGAGCACGGGTTTGCCTACGAGCGCAGGAGCGGTTCTGCCGAGGCGAAGCCGATGGCCCCGCTGCGCGAAGCGAAGCTCCGGGTTTCCCATGTAGACCCGTCCGCGACGCACGCAGTGCGGAGTGGGAACTGATGAACGCTTTGTCACTGACGCCGAATGTGCGAGAGCACGGATTCCAGATGCACCACTGCCGTGACTGCGCGAGGGACTCGCTTATGAGCTGGCGGTTTGAGCCGCTTTCTTTGCTTATCTTTCTTTGCGGCGGCAAAGAAAGTAAGTGCCGCCCCGCACAGGGGCAACGCTAATAGACCACTAACAAAACAAGGAAAGGCCAACACCACACGCAAACAGACAAAGCGCCGAGCAGGCCAAAAACCCTAATTCGACAACGACAAATAAGGCGAACTGAGCGGCGTAGGCGGAAACGGCTGCAAGCCCGTCTGTTTACTGAAGCTATACCGCACATAAACAGCAGCAAGCCACTCGCGATATTCATAAGCATTGCCGAGCGACGCAGTCGCCCCAAACGCCAACTGCGGCGCCAGTTGATATTCCCCCACCGCGCTAAGCGAATAAGAAACCCCAGTCTTACTCTGCCCAGGATAAACCGCACCACTATCCACCCCCGTGCCGATGAATTTGGCCTCCGCCGCCGCGTCGCCCTGGCGGGTAGAGCCATCATTGAGCGGGAAGTAATTCGATGCATCCTGCCGATAATGCTGCACGCCGATCGACCCCTTCACGTCATAGGTAAACGCGCCATTACGCCCAGTCCACTCTACCGGCAAATTCAGGATCACGTACTGTTGCGGACTGAAGTATCCACCCTGACCATAGGTGAAGTACGACAGATTGTTGTCATAGGACATCAGCGTCGTATTCACGCCGATGGTCAAGGTCTGATCGGCATCCTTCAACAGCCGCGTGTAAACACCGCCGCCGCCTTTGATCGCGTTATTGCTCGCGACGTGATCGCCCATGTAGTGCTGGTACGCGGCGTTCACATACAGGCCACTGGTGCCGTCATCCCATGCAAGGCTGCCGAGTCCGCCATTGGACGTGACGCCGCCCCACTCGAGGCCGGAGCCCGAATCGCGCGCGCCGGCGTACGACAGCAAGCTGTCAGTCACCGCGCGGCGCGCGACGGCCAGTGAATACGACACCTTGTCAGTAATGGCGCCGTTGTATTGCAAGCCGGCCACGACGGTCTTCTCGGGGAAACCAAGCGGCGTCACGCCGACATCGCCGCTAAAGCCACGGCTTTCATAGCCGAGCGATAACCCCACGCCGTTAGCGGTCTGGCTGCCATAGATGTTGTTGCCGGCAACCGCCGCCGCCGCGGACGTGCTATTGGATAACCCCGCGCCAAATCGCGCGAGCGTCGACACATTGCCCGAGGCCGTGCCGGCGTCCAGCGTAACCGGGGTCGCCGTCACGACAATGTGGCCATTGCCGGCCTTTATACGCCCTTGAATGGGCGCTTCGATATCCGTCAACGTCGACAGGCCGTCTTCGCCCTCGCGATTGCGGAACACGATCCCGCCCGACACGGTGCTCGCCTGTTCGCGATTGACCTGCGCCAGTTCTTCAGCCACGCCGAGCGTTTGCGTGTTGGCCACATTCGGCTGCGAATAGTTGCCGCCGTTGCCGTTCGCGCCGGGTTGTTGCGGGTAATACGCCTGCGCATAACCGGTCGGCGGCTGCGGGATATACGGCTGCTGTTGCTGCGCGTAATAACCCGAGCCCTGATTCGGATACGGCTGATAGGGTTGCTGACCGTAAGCCTGCTGCGGCGGATACGGTTGATAGGGCTGTTGCGCATAGCCCTGTTGTTGCTGCGGATAAGGCTGCTGGCCGTAGTAGGGCTGTTGCTGCTGCGGATAGCCTTGGCTTTGCCCATACGGTGCCTGTGCATAGGCTTGCGCGTTGGGGGTGCTCTTCGGCGCGCTTTGCTTCTTGCTGGTCGAGCGCTTCGTATTCGTCGCGGAGCCGGTGTAACGCGGCTGTTGCATTGAACCGGCATTGGCTTGCGCTTCGCGTGCCGCGGGCGACATCGGCCACGGCGTGATCGCATAGCCGTCCGGCGCCTGCTGCGGGTAGGGCGCCTGCTGCTGATATTGCGCCTGTTGAGGATATCCAGCTTGTTGCGGGTAGCCGGCCTGCTGCGGATACCCCCCGTTGTACTGCTGTTGTGGGGCCTGCTGCATCGGCGGCATCTGTGTTTGCATCTGCGGCTGGCCTTGACCCGGATACGGCTGCAATGGCGCGCCCGACTGGCTGGACCCGTTGGTTTCCTGGCCGTAACCACCCGTGTTGACACCTGGGCTCGGCGCGTTATAGGGAACGGCAGTGGGCGCGGCGTTTGGCGCATACGGCTGCGTGGGCGCCGTATACGGCGCGACATAAGGCGCGACGTAAGGCGCGGGCTGCGAGGGAGGCGGATAGTTCGGCACGGTCTGGGACGGCAAGGAG
Source organism: Paraburkholderia domus (assembly GCF_905220705.1). Lineage (GTDB taxonomy): Bacteria > Pseudomonadota > Gammaproteobacteria > Burkholderiales > Burkholderiaceae > Paraburkholderia > Paraburkholderia domus. Next base: position 52,799 of record NZ_CAJNAT010000034.1, on the reverse strand, counting down.
GACTGCGAGTACGGAAGCGAAGCGCGCGCGGCATTGGAGCCGCTCTGGCCAAACGCGGCGTTGTCTGCGTCGGTCGGCGAGACCGTTGCGGTTTTGCCTTCGAAGGGATTGGTGCCCGGCAGCGGCGTCGCACCGATCCGGCGCATCGCGACTTCCCAGCCACGCGGCACGTTGCCCGGCGCATTGGCGCGCGGGGCGTTGGCCATCAGCGGCGTATTGGCCGCGACCAGCGAGCGTTGCAGATAAGTCGAGGCGAGCGACAGCTTGCCTTCGGCGCGATACATGCGGCCGACCGTCGCCAGCACGCCCGGATCGCCAGGTGCCGCAGCAAGGGCCTGATTGGCGAGCGATTCGGCATAGCTGAACTGTTTGGCACCGACCGCTGCAGGGATCGTCGCTTGCAGCAGGTTCAGGTCGTCGGGCTTGCGCTGCAACGCGACGCGGTAACTGGCGAGTGCATTGCGGTCGTCGCCGGCGCTCGAATAGAGGCGGCCGAGGGCGGCTTGCAGATCGGGATTGTCGGGCATCGCCGCAAGCCAGGGCGCGATCACGTCGTAGGCGCTGGCGAGGTCGCCACGCTGACGCACCGTATCGCACTGCTTGATGACGATCCCCAGATTCAGATTGCCGAAATCCGTGCGCTGCTGGGGCGTCAACTGCATCGATGCGAGGCGTCGCATCACCATGCCGAGTTCGGCGTCCTGATGCGTGGCGGACAGAATGCCCGCATATTGCAGCAGCAAATCGGTGTTGCCCGGCGCCGCGTTCATCGCGCTGCGCACGAGGCCCAACGCGCGATTCGGGTCGCCGGCTTGCTGATATCCGGTGGCGATCACGCCGATCAACTCGGGGCTGTTGTCCGCCACCGGTTCGGCGGCGTGCAGGGTCGCCAGCGCTTGTTGCGTCTGGCCATTGCGCGCCATTCGCGTCGCGAGGTCGGCCTGCTGATGCACCCACAAGCGGTGCTGCAAGGTCGTCATCGCGTCGGTGCGTTGCGCGACCGGAATCCGTTCGAGTTGCGCCAGACCGGTTGCCCAGTCCTGCGTTTCCGCCGACAGCAACGCACTCGCATAGAGCGCGTCGGTCATGTCGGGATGCGCGGCAAGCAGCCCGTCCATCATGCTGCGCGCATTCGCCACCGCGCCCTGGCGCACGTAAACGCGCGCGAGGTCCAGACGCAGCCAGGGATCGTCGGGGTTGTTCAGCAGCGCGTCTTCGAACAGGCTGCGCGCGCTGCCGAGATCGCCACGCGCTTCGGCCGCGCGCGCCTGCGCCGCCTGCGCTTCGCCGCGCAGACGGTTGATGCCGCCGGCCTTCGATTGTTGTTCGCTGTTCAGCTGATTGGCGAATTGCAGCGCTTCGTCGCCACGGCCTTGCGCGGCGAGCGCGCCGACAAGGCCGCGAATCGCATCGGGATTGTCGGCCTGGCGGCGCAGCGCCATCCGGTAGGCCTGTTCCGCGCCGACCGGATCGCCGTTCGACAGCAGCATTTCGCCGAGCAGCACCTGCGCGGTGACGTCGGACGGATTCAGCGCGATCGCGCGTTCGAACAGCGACTTCGCCTTCGCGAATTCGCCGTTGCTGCGCGCGCCGATGGCGTCGCTGGTATAGGTCCAGTAGGTCGCGCTATCGAGCGCGGTTTTCCAGCGCGCCGGGTTACCGCTGCGCGAGGCGCGTTCGAGATAGTTGCGGGCTTCGGCGAATTTTTCCTGTTTCAATGCGGCGATACCCATGCCGCCGAGCGCGTCAGTGTCGTTCGGACTATTCGCCAGTACTGAAGAAAACTTCGCGCGTGCCGTGCCGAGGTCGCCACGATCGAGGGCGGCGAAACCGTCGGCGACGGTGCGGCCGCGGACGTCGACGGCGGCATTTTCCTGGGCGCGGTCGCGGGCCGCCTTGTCCTGCTGAACCATCGATTCGAAGCGCGCCTTGACCGCGGCGTCGTCAGGCGCGGCTTGCAGATACGCTTCATACAGCGCGGCATCCGAAGGCCGTGCGTCGAGCCACAACAACGCCTGCCGCCAGCTCTTTTTCGCCGATGCGCCAACCGTGCTGTCCGCGGCCAGCTTTTGCAGCCGCGCGATACCGTCGCGGCGCGTCACGTCGCGATACGTTAGATGCTGTGCGTAGGCGAGGGCGTAGCGCGGGTCGTCGGGGTTGTCGCGCGTGAGTTGTTCCAGGCCGCGGCGCGCCTGATCCCAGCCTTGCGGGGTGGCCGACAGCGCCTGGTAATACTCGAGTTGCAGCTCGGGCGTGGCCGGCTTGCCGTTGAGCGCGCGCTGATATTCCTGCACCGCGCTCGCGCTCTGGCCGCTTTGCGCAAGCCGCCGCGCGTCGTTGACGGTCTGGTCACGCAGGCTCGATTCGCCAAGACGGCGGCCCAGTTCGTCCATGTTCGGATAGTTCGGCGCGACTGCTTTCAGACGCGCCAGATACTGCTGCGCGCCCGCACCGTCCTTGCGGTCGGCGAGCACCATGCCCATGCCGAAGAGCGCATCGGGTTGCTTCGGGTCGATGCGCAACACTTTCTGCCACGCCTGCTCGGCGAGATCGCCACGGTGATGCGATTGCCAGTACTTGCCCTGATCGATCAGCACGCTCAAAGGATCTTTCGAATCCTGAGCCAACGCGTCAGGCGAAGCCGTCGCCACGCAGCAGACGGCCGTGAGGCTCAGCGCGAACCGCAATGACAACGCGAGGGCGCTCAATCGCATGCATTTCTCCAACTCGGCACGAGACGGCCGGCTTCGTCGAAACGATAGCGGCCGTCGATGAATCCGGTGCCGAACAAACCCAGCACACGATCGTAATAGACCGGTTCGCGGCCCGGCACGCTGGTGTCGAGCACGGCGAGATGGGTGCGCGCGAGACCGAGTCCGCGCTCGTCGCCGAGCGCCTTGAAATACGGCGCGAGTGCGCCCCAATAACTCAACGGTCCTTCGCCGCTAGCCGCGCCGGTGGTCGATGAGACCTTCTCCGGCGGAATGCCGGTTTGCGCAACCTTCGCGCGCATGCCGCCGAGCGCCGTGAGCCAGGGTTTGGCGAGTGGATCGGCGGGCGAGGTGAGACCGGCCCACAGGTAGACGCGGATCGCGTCATAGCTGCCGGTGTCGCCTTCCTTGGGATCGACCACGAACTGGCCGTTCTGCCACGCGGCCCAGTCGGGCGCGAAGCCTTGCGGCGCCGTCGTCTTGATCAGCCTGAAGGCGCTGTCGGCGAGCTTGGCCCACTGGCCGTTCGGCATCTCTTTGGCAAGTGCGCGTAATACCGGCAAGGGCAGATAGCTTGGATTCAGGCGCGTCACACCGCCATTCCTGAAGCCCTGCGGTCCGGGCAGCAGCATTGGGCCGACGCCCGGCAGCGTGGTCATTTCCTGGCGCGCGATCTGCGCGGCGAGCGCCTGGCCGAGTTGCGTATAACTTGCTTCATGCCAGAGGCGGCCGGCTTGCAGCAGATCGTAGGCGATCCACAGGTCGGAGTCGGACGCGGAATTCTGATCGAGCACGCCGTACGAGCCGTCCGGTTTCTTGCCCCAGAGCCACGACGGCAGCCGCATGTTTTGCGGATCGAACTGATTGCCCGCGAGATTGGTGCGGGTCCAGTTGAGCAAGCGGTCAAAGGTCGCGCGGTCGTTCGCGACCAGCGCGAAGAACAAGCCGTACGACTGGCCTTCCGAGGTGGTTTTCAGCTGTGGCGAGGAGTAGTCGATCACGCGGCCGTCGGCCTGCACGAACTGTTCGACGAACGGTCGGTACGCCGGCCAGTCGTTGTTGCACGGACCTGGCTGGCCGGGCGTCGACGTGGTCTGGGCCACCTTGGTGATACCGGCAAAACTCGTGGTCGCTGCAAAGGCAAGGCCAAAGCCAAAGCCAAGCCCGAGCGTCAGCGCCACGCGTGTCTTATTGTTTCGAACCCGCATATCAGTCCTATCAGTCCCTTAGGCGGCGCGCGGCGATCGAACGCAGCGTCCGGTAGAACAGGCCCGCGATGATCAGCGCGGCAAGCACGCCGCCCAGCATCAACAACAGCGGATGCGACGACAGCGCCCAGCGCAGATACTCTTGCGGCGACAAACGGCCGACATAGTACGCTTCGCCGTTCGACGTGATGGTGACGGTGCGGCCGTGGATCACGGCCATCGCGCCTTGAATTTCCGGCAGCACGTCGGCGTCGAGCAGGGCGGCGGACAGATCGGCGTCGGACTGGCCGGCCGCGCTCACCAGCGCGACGGCGCTGCGGCTCTTCTGCAGCGGCGATTCGAAACCGGTCAGAAGCGCATCGCCGTTCGAACTCACGAGCGTCAGGTCGGCGCGTGCGGGCGAGCGTTCGACACCGCGCTCGCCATGCCACCAGTCCTCGAGCTTGAAGACAATGTCGGAGAGCGCGAAGGTGCGCGAATCGCCGTCGCTGGAGAACGGCATCGACTTGGCCCAGCGCTGCAGCAGCGGTTGCTTGCCCGGCGCGCCAAAAATCAGCAGGTCCTTGTTGGCGTATTTGTCGACGTCGTCGGCCGTGCCGACGGTGACGCCGTTCACCGGATAACCCGTCGATGCGCCCATGCGGCCCATGGTCAGCAGGTACAGGCTGTAGTCGCTCGAATCGGCATCGTTCGGCAGGACCACTGCGGTCTCGGACAGGTCGGCCATCCGCGTGAACGGGAAGCCGCTATTGGCAAAGGCCGCCAGATCGGGCAGCGCCATGTAATGCGGGAACGACGACAGGTCGATGGTCGAGTTCGGATCGATTGCGCCGACCACGTTTTCCAGCAGGCGGCCATGACATTCGCCGGTGTTCGGAATGTCGTAGTAGAAATACAGACGCACTTGCGCGCGCGGGGTCAGCAGCAGGGGCGGAATATGGACTGTGCGACGCGCTTCGGCGGTCTTGTCCGGTAAGACGCGCGCGAAGTAGTGGCTCAGTTCGAACACCGAGGCCGACTCAGCCGGAATCGGCAGCGCCTGCACGAAGCCGTCGTTGACGCTGACGTTCAGCGACGAACGGTCCCGCAGCGGACGCACGGTGTAGCGGTAGCGCAGATCGATCGGCGCGCCCTTGGTGTGCCACATGAACAGATCGGGCGGCACGCGCAGGTTCACGCGCACGGCGTCGGCGTCGTAGCCGGAGACTGTCAGGTCGCGCGCGTCGGCAAGTTCGCCGAAACGCACCGGACGGTTGGTCGGCAGCCAGTTCGGCGCGTCGTACGGCGCACGCGGTGTGAGTTCGCTCAACTGCGTGATCGTCGCGCTCGGGCCGCTCAGCGTGTTCTGGCCGATGCCGAGTGCTCTCGCGGCGGTTTTCAGTTCGGCCTCGGTGCGTCCGAGCACGAGCAGCAGCTTGCCGCGCGCCGGCGCCTCGCGATCCACCACGGCGATAGTCGGGCCGGAGATCGCCGGAATCGTCACGCCGGCCGGGCGCTGGTCGTCGGTCGCGAACACCACGGCGTTGCCCGACAGCGGCGCGTTATCCAGTTGTGCAGGAAACACGGCGCCGCGATAGCCGGCGAGTGCGCCGAACCACGACGCGACAATGCCGCCTGCTTCAAGCGTAGCGGTGCCGGGTTTTTGCGGGAACACAAACGGCAGCTCGAGACGGCGCACGTCGCGGCGATCGAAGAACGGCTGCGGCAATGCCGCCAGGTCCGGCTTGCTGGCGAGCGACGCGTAGGTCAGATCGAGCGAACTCGCATTGCTGACGGTGGCCCACAGCGACGAATTCGCCGGGTCCTCGCAGCTCGTCGTGTAATGGCCGATCAACTGCACGTTCAGGTGGTTGAATTCGGTAATGAAACGCGGATCGATCGAGACATCGCGCGCTACCAACATGCCGGCCTGTTCGTGCGGCACGGGCAATGTCGCGGCGACTTCGCCGTTCACCAGCACTTTCAGCTGGGAAATATTCGGCAGCAGCGCAGGCGAGTAGCTGTAGACCAGATGCAGGATCGCACCGGTCACCACTTCGTCGCCGCGCACGGAAAACGCGACGCCGTTCTGGCCGTCGGTACCACGCAGTTGCAGCGGATCGTGCGCGCCGAGATCGGCGAACGTGAGCGTTTGGCGGCGGCCGCCCGGCACCAGCGTGCCCGGTTCGGCGGTGGTCGGCGTTCTGATACCCAAGGCTTTCACCGACGACGCGGTCAGCGCCGGCGTGGGCGTGGCCAACTGCGCCTGGGCGATGGTGTTCGGATCGTAGAGGACGGCTGCGCTCGGCGCGGGCACATTGCCCACGCCAGTGGCGGCGCGCGCAGCGGGCGCGCCTTGGGCCACTGCCGCCTGGCCGGCTTGTGACGCGCTCGCACCGCTCATGGCCGCTGCGGCCACTTCAGCCGCCGAGGCAAGCGGCGCCGCCAACGCGGTCTGCAACGCGAGCCAGCAGGCAAGCCCGCGCATCAGCCGTTGCGAACGGGGGCGCCTACGTCCAAACCGGCGCGCCTCCGCTTCCATCCCACTGCGCCCGTGATTCGAGCGTTCGACGTGTCCCTTCGCCATCCTGTTGCCCATAGATCAGTCTTTGGTTTTTAGCTTCTTGACGTCCGCCGGACGGCTTTTCATCGAGCTTCGAAGGTCGGCATAAAGATGCTCGAAGAGACCCACAATGCCGCGTGCGCCGACCGTCAGCACATGCGACAGACCGCGCAACGGCGTGTCCTGCTGACGCCCTTCGGCCCAGCCGGTCCACGCGTCGGCGCGCGCGAAAGTGGTCTTGACGAACTCGTATTCCTGCTCGCGCGTCATCGCCGAGAAGCGCAGGCCCACGCGGCCCGGCTCCGTGAAACCGACGGTGGCGGGGAAGGCGTATTCCTCGTCGCCGCGAAACAGCGACACGCTCACGCGTTCGTGCATCGGCACTTCGATTTTGGCGGGCAGCGCCACGCCGACACCGCCTTCCGAGTAGTCGATGGTTTCGCAGGCGAGCGTGCGACCGGTCGAGAACTTCAGCATCACGGGCATCTGCATCGCCACGCGGTGCACCGCGCGAATCTGCCGGCGTTCGCTCGCCGCGGCCACGCTCGCGCCGAGAATCAGCATGTTGTAGGTGGTCCAGCCGAGGTTCAGGATGGTCGTGTTCACCACGCTGCGGATGTGCCAGTTCAGATAGATATGCACGATGCCGACGACAAAGCCGATCAGGTTCAGCAACAACAGGAACAGATACGGCCGTGAGATCGCCCAGTCGAAATAGTTCTTCTCGATCTGGCCGCCCTTGGCCGTCACGTTGAATTTGCCGAGCTTCGGGTTGATCAGCGCGAGCAGCGTGGGCGCAGTGATGTACGACGCCAGCACCGATTCATACACCTCGGCCCAGAACGAATGGCGGAACGAGCGCTGCATCCGCGAATTGGTGATGCTCGCGTGCATCATGTGCGGCAGTGCGTAGACCGCGATCGTGCTGGCGGCGGCTTCGATCACGTGCGCGCCGAAGAATAGGTACGACAGCGGTGCGGTCAGAAACACGAGACGCGGAATGCCGTAGAAGAAGTGCATCATCGCGTTCAGATAACAGAGCCGCTGGCCGATTTTCAGACCCTTGCCGGTCAACGGATTGTCGATCCGGAAAATCTGCGTCATGCCGCGCGCCCAGCGAATCCGCTGGCCGATGTGGCCGGAGAGGCTTTCGGTCGCGAGGCCCGCCGCTTGCGGAATCGCCAGATAGGCGGTGGTGTAGCCGAGGCGGTGCAGCTTCAATGCGGTGTGTGCGTCTTCGGTGACCGTTTCCACGGCGATGCCGCCGATCTCTTCGACCATGGTCCGGCGCAGCAACGCGCACGAGCCGCAGAAGAACGTGGCGTTCCACAGATCGTTGCCGTCCTGCACGAGACCGTAAAACAGCTCGCCTTCGTTCGGCACCTTGCGAAAGGTGCCGAGATTGCGTTCGAACGGATCGGCGGAGAAGAAATGGTGCGGTGTTTGCAACATCGACAACAGCTTGTCGCGCAGGAACCAGCCGAGGCCGATCTGCAGGAATGAGCGGGTCGGAATGTGATCGCAGTCGAAGATCGCGAGGTACTCGCCCTGGGTGATCTTCAACGCTTCATTGATGTTGCCGGCTTTTGCATGGCGGTTGTGAGTGCGGATCGTCCAGTTGACGCCGACTTCCTCGCAGAATGCTCTGAACTCGGGACGGCGGCCGTCGTCGAGCACGTGGATCGCAATCTTGTCGGCCGGATAGTCGAGCGCAAGCGCCGCGTAGATGGTCGGCTTTACCACCGAGAGCGGCTCGTTGTAGGTCGGGATGAACACGTCGACGGTCGGCCACCGGTCGCGCGAGGCGGGCAGCGGCATCGGCTTGCGCTTGAGCGGCCACGCGGTCTGGAAGTAGCCGAGCAGCAGCACGATGGTCGAATAGACTTCGGCCGAGACCAGCAGCAGGCCCCACGCGGCGTCGAGCGGATGTTCCCAGTAAGTCGTCGACGTGAGCCGCCAGTACATATAGCGGCCCGACGTGACGATCGAGAGCATGATCATCACCATCGTCGCGTAACGGCCGGGCAGGCGGCGGAACAGCAGGGCGGTGACGAAGCAGCAGGTCGCGAACGTCAGTTGCTCGTAAAACGCGAGCGGCACGGTGAACACGAAGTACAGCATCGTCAGCGCGAACAGCGTGACCAGACCGGTCACGATCCGGCTATTCCAGAAACGTGCGTCGACGAAGCGTTCGAGCCGTGACGGATCGCGGGCCTCGATGTCCTGCGACGGATGCGTGCTCATGCGACGTTCCTCGGCGAGACAGCGATCGCGTCGACCGCCGCCATCAGCCAGTTGCCGCACGAGCGAAAATCGGCCGCTGCCTGGCTGAGTGGATCGTAGTGAATTAACGTGGTGTCGCACGCGAGCGCTTCGCTCACGCCTTCGTCCAGATGGATCACGCCCGGGAAGAGCTTGTCGCCGAGCATCTGGCGCAAGACCTTGAGGACGTCTTTGGTCAACTGGCGTGACTGGTCGATCTGGTTGACCACGTAGCCTTCGCCCCCGAACTCAGGGCGCGGCGCCGCATACGTTTCGATGAGCCGTTCCATTAACGGAATGGCCGCGTACGAAGCCGCGTCGGCGAGCACTACGTTCAGCGTGAAGGTGGCCGCGCACAACGCAGTGCGTACATATACCGACGAACCCGGCGGCGTATCGATGATGACGATATCGGACGGGTCGAGCCGCAGCGTTTGCAGCGACTTCGCGAGCCACCCCGGCTCCTGGTCGATCGTCGCTTCGAAGCGGCGGCGGTCGTCTTCGAGCACCGCGCCATAGGGCAGTACGGTCACTCCGTCCACGCCGTCGAACATCACCGATTGCCACGGATCGCCCGTCAATGTCGCGCGCGACAAACCGTCGATGCTGTCGAGCGGCACGCCGAAATGCAGACGCAGCGCATTCTGCGGATCGAGGTCGAGGGCAATCACGCGGCGGCCGCCGGCGGCCAGCACGGAAGCGAGATTGGCGGCGAGGGTGGTTTTACCGACCCCGCCTTTAGCGGACACGACCGCAATGACTTTCATGAGCGACGAGGGCCGTTGATCAGCCACGAGTTGGAGGCGGCGGGCGTGGCGGCGCGGGGCACGCCCGCCGGCGCAGCGGCAGTTTGAGCAGGTGTGCCGCGCAGACGGTCGAAGACCGATTGCAGCGGCACGGATTCGCCTGGGCGGTCGGCGGGTTGCGGCGGCGCCAGTTCGGGTTGCGGGGCGAACAGTTTGCCGAGGATCGACGCGGGCGGCTTCGGTGCCGCGGGCGCAGTCGTGTAGGTGTGGGTGGGTGCGGAGGCCTGCGCCCATGTCGGGACATGAGCGGGGGCGGGCGCTTGTGCCCACGTCGGCGCGGCTGCTGAGAGCGGCGCCGGTGCGTGTACGGTCACCTGGGGCACCGCATCGATCGGCGCTGCGGCGTCATCGTTCGTTTCGAACGCGCCGAAGCGCGAAGCGGCGCGCGGCGCAACAGGCTGAGTGGCGACGGCGACCGGCGGAATGTCCCGCCGATGTGACCGCGTAAACAGCGGTGCCTTTGCACGCGTGACCAGGACGGAATCTTTGGGCGTCGTGTCCTGACGATCAACGGCCGGCGCAACACCTTGCGCCGATGCCTCGCGAGCAAGCTCGCGGCGTTGCCCGATCGCGGGGATCGTCGGCTGTGTCAGATCCAGCGTCACCAGCAGCGGCCAACGTGTGCGCGCCGAACGCGCTTCGTTCTCGCGGCCGATTTCCTGGTACGCGTTGGCGTCGCCGCCAAAATGATCGAACAGCTTTTCGATGTCGCTCGATGAACTCATAGTGCCGCCGTCTTGTTCATGACTTGCCTTGCCCCGATTCAACCACTTGCTCGCGGCGCTAAAACGCGGGTGCTGCCACTTCACGCGCACCGGTCTGGCGCGTTCCTCTACTGCCTGTTGCTCAACGAGTATCTACCGGCTGCGAGCCGGTATTGCCGGCTCGGGCCCGATTGGTTCAACTTCGCGGTCCGTTTGCCGGGCCCGTTCAGACCGGGTGCCGGCCCAGCCGGAACTCGATCGCGGTGTCCTCGCCGTACCCGCTCGTTTGCGCCACGGACAGGCCCTGCGCGCCCAACGCGCTCAACCAGGTCTGGTAGACGCCTTCGAGAAACGCCGGAGTCCATGCGAGCGCTGCGTTGCCGAATGCCTGCAGCGGCGCACAGTAATGAACGATGCGCAAAGACTCGGCTTCGTCGGACAACGCGACGTAGCCCCAATCCATGTCATGCCAGTACAGATTCAACACCTGAGCGAGTTCGGCCGTCGACCCGCAAGCGGGCAATTGATGCGCCGCGGCAAAGCGGCAACCGACGCGATGCATCAGTTGGCGCAATTCGTCGCGACCGATCTGCGCTTCGAACTCCGTGGCCAATGCAGTCAGCATGCCGCGCCACTGTGACGAGATCTGGCGTTCCAGCAGGTAGTCGAGAATTGGGACCATGTTTTCCGGGAAATGGCGTTGCTTCAGCCGTGTACAAAAACGGTTGCCGACGGCCGAATGCAAGTGCAAGTGTTACGGGAAGCCGCGCGTTGCACGCGTCCGTGAGTACCTTTTTCCGAATCTGTCTAGTCTGTCCGCCACACTTCGGAGGAGTCTACTTAAGACATTAACTTTTAGCCACTTTACATTCGTCTGCTTTATAGAAGCAAACGATTGCGATGGATATCTGCCGAACACGTAATTTATGCAGCCTGAATTGCCCTTCGCGCTTCCCTGCGGGGGATGCCGACTGTGCAAGCGTCCGCTATCGCCATCGTCCTCATCGTCCTCATCGTCCTCATCGTCCTCATCGTCCGAGCGGCGATCGGTCTCGCCGCTGGTTCAGCTTTCTTTTCGTGGCAAATGCAACGCTTTGCGTCCGTGCGGACGCGATAAGCATTTGCCTTCACCGGGAGTTCTTGCAGAATCCTGCTGCGTCGTCGCGCCCCCAACTTTCATCAGGGCCAGTAAGCTTGCGAATTTACGCAGCCCGGTTGTGCGCGCTACGACACAAATAGCCCAGGCAGCAGAGCCGTGGCCCGCTATGGCGATGCGGTTCGACTCAAAACAACAATGCTCAATCCACTCACTATTCTGGCTGTCACGGTCTTGTCGGGCGCCATTGGGATCGCCGTGCTCGGCTCGCTTTGGCGCGCGACGATACCCGGTGTTGGCTACTGGATCTCGGCCAACGCGGTCGCGATCGTGGCGCTGCTTGCCTTTACCTTACAAGGACACGCATCGCGCTGGCTGACTTTCGTGGCAGCCAACGAACTGCTGGCCGTCTCGCTGCTGCTGGTGCTTGAAGGCTGCTACCGTTTTCTGGGCCGCCGTACACGACCCTGGGCGGCCTACGCCGGCGCGCTTCTTGTGTTGATCGGCATTACCTACTGGACCTTTGTCACGCCGGACTTCAACGCACGGGTGGCCGTGGTGTCGGCGTTTCACACGGGCCTCTACGCCATGCTCGCCGTGACGATGGTGCGCGATCGCCCCTCGAACCGGCCGCGCTACAGCTATTACTTTCTCGCGGTAGCGGCGGCGCTGTTATGCGCAGGACATGCCTCGCGTGGCGTCATGTACAGCTTCGGCATGCTGTTGCAGTCCAGTTTGATGCAGGTGACGCCGAGCAATGTCGCTTTTCTGGCGCTCGGCATTCTTGCGCCGCCGTGCCTTTCGATCGGGGTGGTGATGCTGGCGCACGATCGGCTCGCTGAGCGGCTCGAGCGGCTTGCCAATGTCGACGATCTGACGGGCGCCTTGTCGCGCCGGGCGTTTCTCGCGATTGGCGACGCGCTGCTGAAGGCGTCGTTGCGCACCCGCTCGCCGGTGGCGATGGCGATCATCGACATCGATTCGTTCAAGGCGGTCAACGACGGCTACGGCCACGCCGCCGGCGACCAGGTGCTGAGCCACTTCGCGGCTTTTATCACCCGCAATCTGCGAATCGGCGACGTGTTCGGGCGGCTGGGCGGCGAGGAGTTCGGCGTGCTGTGCCCGGCGACGAGCGCCGCCGAGGCGGTGCGACTGATGGATCGTCTGCGGGTACGGCTCGCGGCCGCTGCGCCGGCCGAATTGCCACGAGGACTGACCTACACCTTCAGCGTCGGGGTAGACGAGCATCGGCGCGATGAATCGCTTGCCCAGTTGATGGCGCGTGCCGACGGCGCGTTGTATGCCGCCAAGGCCGCGGGACGCGATCGCGTGATGGCCGCGTAACCCTTATGGAGCGGGGCGCAATTCTATTTGCGGGCAGGGCATAAATATTTGTCAGACGGTTGCCGTTATACATTGGCAGAGTGACCGGAGCCAGCCTGATATCTATCAATATGCTTTCCACTTTAACGAAGCAACCGTCCGATTCCGGTTTGCGCGATCGTTTTCATCGACGATCGCTGGAACACCAGCGTCCACTTTCGACCGTGACGATGGCGTTCACTGTTGTCGCGTTCCTGTGTTTAGTGGGCGCGCGCAACATGGTCAACGGCCCGGCGACGCCGCTCGCCTACCGGCTCTCCTGTGCGCTGGTGCTCGCCCTGCTGGTGATGGCGATTCCACGCGCCGGCTCGATCTGGACGTTTGGCGCAATCGGCGTAGCGTATACGCTGGTTCTGGTGGCCGGTCTCGCGCTGAACGTCTCCGGTGTCGAACAACCGTTGCTGTGGGTGCTGCCGGCGATGGTGGTGATCCCGATCTGCGCCGCGCCGCTCTGGCTCACGCCGACGCATTTCTTCCTTGGCAGCGCGCTCTTCTACGCGGCGGCGTTTGCCTTGCTGTTCGGTGAGCCGCGCACGCATGAAGTCGATGTCGTCGTGTGGATGTGGGTTGTGGCGATCGGCTTACCGACTTCCGCTGTGTTTCACTTCGGCTTCTACCGGTTCCGGCGCAACCACTTTCTGCTCGAAAGCCAACTCGCACAGCTCGCCGCGACCGATCCGCTGACCGGTCTGCAGAACCGCCGCGCGTTTGTGAAGCAGGCCGAGCGCCGCCTCGAAACCATGGCGCCTGATTTGCAGGTCAGCGCGATTTTTCTCGACATCGACAGTTTCAAATCGCTGAACGACCGCTTCGGCCACGCGGTCGGCGACCATGCGCTGCACCAGGTCGCCCGGGTGCTGATGGATGGGACCTCCGCGGACGACAGCGTGAGCCGGATCGGCGGCGAGGAGTTCGCGGTGCTGCTGTGCGACGGTCTGGCTGGCGCGCTGGCGCTGGCCGAGCGGCTGCGCGGCGCGATTGCCGCGATCGAGCGGCCGGACGGCCAACTGACTGCGAGCTTCGGCGTAGCCGAACACCGGCGCGGCGAAAGCATCATGGTGTTGCTCGATCGCGCCGACGAAGCCTTGCTGCGCGCCAAGCATTCGGGCAGAAACCGCGTATGCGCCGAACGCGCGTTGCCGCTCGAGGCGCTGCACATGCTCTTCGATGCCGCGCATGAGGAGGGTGATACGGCCGCGCGGCGGTATCGCTGGGAGGACTATTACCTGACCTCGCACTTTCAGCCGCTCTATAGTTTGTCGCATCAGAAGCAGGTGGGGTTCGAGGCTTTGCTGCGCGGCGAGCAGGATGACGGCACGTTGGTGCCGCCCGTGGTGCTGTTCGCGCCGAGGCCGTCCAGTGACGAAGGCGCGCTCGATCGCGCGAGTCATGCTGTGCATCTGGCCAATGCACGCAAGTCGCTGCCCTGTGACGCGTGGCTGTTCCTCAACATTCTGCCCGCCACATTTATCGCCGAAGGCTATGCCGACCGGCTCGCGACGCTCGTGCGGACGGCGGGACTCGAACCTGAGCAGGTGATTCTCGAGATTCTCGAATCGCATGGCGGCAGCGTCGACGACATGTCGCGGGCGGCGGCGCTGTACCGCGAGCATGGTTTCCTGATTGCCGTCGACGACTTCGGCGCCGGTCAATCGAACCTCGACCGGCTGTTGCGGATTCGGCCCGATCTTGTGAAACTCGACGGCGAGTTGATTCGCGCGACCAGTCACGGCACCGAGCAGCCGATCTTGCCGAAGCTTGTTTCGTTGTTGCATCAGGCGGGGATGCTGGTTGTTGTGGAGGGCGTGGAGACCACGGAGGAATTGATTCTTGCTGTGGAGTCGAATGTGGATTTCGCGCAGGGGTATCTGCTTGGACGGCCGGCTGCGGAGATTGCGCCACCGGAGCCGGTGCAACGGCGGATCGATGATGCATTCGATGTGATTGCCCAGGGCAGGGCGCATCAGTATGCGTTGTTTGAGTCGGAGGTCGAGCCTTATCGGGTTGCCTTGCGGCAGGCTGCCGATGGGTTGCTGGCGGGTGTCGTGATGGGGGAGGCGTTTGCTTCTCTGGCCACGTTTGATCGCTGTATCAGCTGTTTTATTCTCGATGATTCAGGGCGGCAGATCGGGCTTGAAGTGCCAGGGCCGGCGTGGAATAGCGAAGGGGCTTCGTTGCATCCTGTGGCGAATCCGCGGGATGCCAGATGGGATCATCGGCCTTATTTTCGCAATGCGGTTTTGTTGCCGGGGGTGGCTGTGGCTAGTAATCCTTATCTTTCTTTGGCCAGCGGCCGGCCTTGTGTTGCGGTTACGCTTGCTGTGCAGTTTGCTAGTGAGAGGTCTGTTGTGGGGGTGGAGTTGGATTGGTCGGCCGTGGGGTTGCCGTGGCCAGCGGGAGATTGATTTTGGTTGTTTTGCCTACGCGGCGCTTTGTCTGTGTGCCTTTGGCGTTGGCCTTTCCTTGAATTGTTAGTGGTCTATTAGCGTTGCCCCTGTGCGGGGCGGCACCTACTTCTCTTTGCTGCTGCAAAGAGAAGTAGGCAAGAGAAAGCAGCTCAAACCGCTAATTCTTAAGCGGGTCCCCCGCACTGTCGCGGTAGTGGTGCATCTGGAATCGGTGCCCTCGCACACTCCGCGTAAGTGACAAAGCAGTCATGCTTCCCGCCTCGCACTCCGTGCTCGCCGGAAGGGTTCACATGCAAACCCATGGCTTCGTTTCGATGAGGTGGGGGCCGTCGGCTTCGCCTCGGCGAAGCGCCGAATGAAGCGCGAGTGCGAAACCGTAGTGACTGGTTTTATGAAGTGCCCATCGGCGCGCGCAGCGCCGCCGGAAGTATGACGGCTTTGTCACTTACGCTGAATGTGCGAGGGCACGGATTCCAGATGCACCACTACCTCCTCCAAGCTAGGGGACCCGCTTAAGAGCTAGCGGTGTGAGCTGCTTTCTTTTGCCTACTTTTCTTTGCAGCAGGCAAAGAAAAGTAGGTGCCGCCCCGCACAGGGGCGACGCTAATAAACCAATAAGAATTCAAGGAAAGGCCAACGCCGCAGGCGCACAGAAAAAAGCCCCGCGCAGGCACCCAATTCAAGGAAAGGCCAACGCCGCAGGCGCACAGAAAAAAGCGCCGCGCAGGCACTCAAATCAAGAAAAGCCCAACACTGTAGGCAAACAGACAAACCGCCGAGCAGGCAAAAAACCGCCGCCCCGCGGCGCCCCCCCGCTGCCTGGCAGGCACCCCTCAATACCCGCCTTTCACCGGCGCCGCCACCCCGGCAGTCTTCTTGTACGCTGCCGCCAGATCCGCCGCCGCGCGGCTCAACAACCCCGTATCCGTCCCCACCGCCACAAACGTCGCGCCCGCCGCCAGGTACTCGGCGGCAATCCCCGAATCCGGCGCCAGCACGCCCGCCGCTTTGCCGGCGTCCCGCACCTTCCTGATGCCGTTGCATATCGCCTCGCGTACGCTCGCGTCCCCCGGCTTGCCCAGCAATCCCATCGATGCACTCAGGTCCGCCGGACCAAAAAACACGCCGTCAATACCGTCCACCGCCGCGATCGCCGACACGTTCTCCATGCCTTGCACCGTCTCTACCTGCACCAGCACACACAACTCTTCCGCCGCCGTGTTCAGGTAGTCCGGTATCCGGTTCCAACGCGATGCCCGCGCCAACGCACTCCCCACCCCGCGAATGCCCTGTGGCGGATAGCGCGTCGCCGCGACGGCGTCCGCGGCCTGCTCCGCAGTGTCGATCATCGGTAGCAACAAGGTCTGGGCGCCGATATCGAGCAACTGCTTGATCAACGCGCTATCGCTGCGCACCGGACGCACCACCGGATGCGAAGCGTACGCAGCCACAGCCTGTAATTGCGCCAGCGTGCTGCGGACATCGTTCGGTGCGTGCTCGTTGTCGATCAACAACCAATCGAACCCGGCCGTGGCCAGCAACTCGGTCACGTATGCATCGGCAAGCGCCGCCCATAAGCCGAATTGCGGCTTGCCCTCAGCCAATGCGCGCTTGAATGTGTTTTGCGGGAGAGACATGTCAGCGACTCAAATGAAATTCAAACCAATGCCGCCCAGCGGACCATAGTCGACGTGGAACGTGTCGCCCGCTCGCGCCGGAATCGGGCTCGTGAACGAGCCGCTCAGAATCACGTCGTTCGCGTTCAGTACTTCATCGTAGGGCGCGATCTTGTTGGCGAGCCATGCAACGCCAGTGGCAGGGTGATTCAGCACCGCGGCAGCAAGTCCGCTTTCTTCCACCGCGCCGTTCTTGTAAAGCAAGGCGCCAATCCAACGAAGGTCGACGTCCATCGGACGCACCGGGCGGCCGCCCAGCACGATGCCGGCATTGGCCGCGAAGTCGGAGATGGTGTCGTAGACCTTGCGCGGCGCCTTCGTCTCGCGGTCGAATTGTTCGATGCGCGCGTCGATAATCTCCACCGCCGGGGTCACGTAGGCCGTGGCGTCCAGAACGTCGAATAGCGTGACACCAGGGCCTTTCAAGGGCTTGCTCAACACGAACGCCAATTCGACTTCCACGCGCGGTGCAATAAAGCGGTCGGCGCGGATGTCCTGGCCGCTTTCGATGAACATGCTGTCGAGTAGCGGCGCATAGTCAGGTTCGTCGATCTGCGACGAACGCTGCATCGCACGTGAGGTCAGGCCGATCTTGCGGCCTTTGATCACATGGCCCTCGGCCAGTTTGAGCTTCACCCACTCGCGCTGAATCGCGTAACCGTCCTGGACTGTCATCCCGGGATACTGGGCCGAGAAGTGGCGGAGCTGAGTGCGCGTTTTCTCAGCGTTGTCGAGTTGCGCCGCGAGATCGCGGATAGTCTGTTCGTCTAGCATGATGGTTCTCTATAAGCGGCTACCAGGCCCGGGTACTAAACCTGGGTACAAAGCCCGGGTACTAAGCCTTAAGCCGCGCGTGCAAATTGTTGTGTTTCCACGTGCCCGCTTCGCTGAATTCATTGATCTCCAGCGACAGCGCCAGGCCGTGTTTTTCAAACTCAGCAGCGAAGTGCTGTTTGATCGCGTCAAACAGTGCATCACCGGTCGCCTTTTTTGCGGCGTCCGAGCGGCCTGCGGCGATCTTCAGGTTCGCGTGCAGAAACGCGGCGTCGGCCCTGCCATCGGCAATGCAGTACTGCTCGCAGCGCAAGGCGCGCACGCGGATGCCGCCAAGCGGATAAACGTGTTGTTCGTTCTCGCGCTGTGTGTCGAGGCAACGAGCCAGCGTTTTGCATAGCTCGTCGATGCTTTCTGCGCCGGCAAGATTAGCGCTATATTCAAGTGTCAGATGCGGCACGGCAGGCTCCTTTCTCAGTACTAGGTACTTAAGCGGGCAGGGGCGTCACGGGGAAGATCGCATTGATCTGGCCAGTGCCCGAACTGCCGAAATACGGCGTGACGACTTCGACCTTGCCGTCGTAACGATCCCAACCGAGCGCGCCAAGCAGCATCGCGGTGTCGTGCATGCCGCCTTCGCCCCAGCATTTCTCGTTATAGAGCGGCAGCATTTCGCAGAAGGTTTTCCAGTCGCCTGCTTCCCACAACTCGATCACTTTACGGTCCATCTGTTCGAGAAACGGGTTCCACACCTTATGCATGAACTGCTCGGCAGTGCCGTTGTTGGCGAAGTGGTGGCTCAACGAACCGCTCGCCAGAATCGCCACGGTGCCGTCGTAACGTTCTTCGATGGCTTTGCGTACTGCGAGGCCGAAGCGCGCGCTGGTTTCGAGGTCGTGCCACATGCACCAGCCGGCTACCGATACGGTCTTGAAGTGCTGATCGCTATTCATATAGCGCATGGGCACCAGCGTGCCATACTCGAGTTCGAGCGTGGTCTCGCTGTGCGCGCGGCTCTTCACGCCCATTTCGTTGGCGACTTCCGCGATCAGATCGCCGAGCCCGACATTGCCGGGATACGCGTACGGCATGTTCTTGATGAAATGCGGCAGTTCGTTGCTCGTATAGACGCCTTCGAACTTCGGGGCGCAATTGATGTGGTACTCGCTGTTCACCAGCCAATGCACGTCGAATACGACGATCGTGTCCACACCCAATTCCCGGCAACGGCGGCCGATTTCATGATGGCCGTCGATTGCGGGCTGACGACAGCCCTTATGTGGACCGTCGAGTTCGGACAAATATAACGACGGGACGTGAGTGACTTTTGCTGCCAACGCGAGTTTGCCCATCGCGATCTCCTATTCTGTGTCGCGCGAGGCGTGATGCACTCGCGCAGATGAGCAGCGCTTCAGACGCCCCAGCGCGGAATGTGATGCGAGCCGAGCGATACGCACACGTTCTTCGGTTCGAGGAACGCTTCGTAGCTCCACGTGCCGCCTTCGCGGCCCACCCCCGATGCCTTGGTGCCCCCGAACGGCTGGCGCAGATCGCGTACGTTCTGGCTGTTGACGAAGCACATACCCGCCTGGACGGCTGCGGCGACGCGAAGCGCACGGCCGGTGCTCTCGGTCCAGATGTAGCTCGACAAACCGTAGGAGATGTCGTTGGCGAGTTTGATCGCGTCGGCTTCGTCGTCGAACGGAATCAGGCAGGCGACCGGGCCGAAAATCTCTTCCTGCGCGATCCGCATGCGGTTGTCGACATCGACGAACACCGTCGGCTGAACGAAGTTGCCTTTGCGCATGGCCTCGGGCAAGTCGGGTACATCGAGTCCGCCGCACGCGAGCGTCGCGCCTTCTTTCGGACCCAGTTCGATGTAGCTGCGCACTTTGGCCAGGTGCCCCTGGCTGATCATCGGGCCGACAATCGTGCTGTCGGCCAGCGGATCGCCCACTGTCAAACGCTTCGCGCGCTCGACGAAACGCTCGGCAAAGCGGGCGTAAATCGAGCGTTGCACCAGAATGCGCGAACCCGCGGTGCAGCGTTCGCCGTTGTTCGAGAAGATCATGAACACGGCGGCATCGAGCGCGCGCTCGAAATCGGCGTCGTCGAAAATCACGAACGGTGACTTGCCGCCGAGTTCCATCGAAAACTTTTTCAGGCCCGCGGTCTGCACGATGCGGTTGCCGGTTGCCGTCGATCCGGTGAACGACACCGCATGCACATCCGGGTGCGCCACCAGCGGTTCGCCGGTGTCCTTGCCGAAGCCATGCACGACGTTCAGCACGCCGGCAGGAATGCCGGCTTCAAGGGCGAGATTGCCGAGCATCGAGGCGGTCAGCGGCGACAGTTCGCTCATCTTCAACACGGCGGTATTGCCGAACGCGAGACAGGGTGCGACTTTCCACGTTGCCGTCATGAACGGAACGTTCCACGGCGAGATCAGTGCACAGACGCCGACCGGATGGAACAGCGTGTAGTTCAAATGCGTATCGGTAGGATACGTATGGCCGTCGACGCGTGTGCACATCTCCGCGAAATAGCTGAAGTTGTCGGCGGCGCGCGGCACGAGTTGCTTGCGCGTCTGCGAGATTGTCTGGCCGGTGTCCTTCGTCTCGGTCTCCGAGATTTCCGGCACGTTTTTCGCAATCAACTCGCCGAGCTTCCGAATGATTTTTGCGCGTTCCGCAGCGGGCTTGCCGGCCCAAGCAGGAAACGCTTCTTTGGCCGCGCGCACGGCGGCGTCGACATCTTCCGCATCGCCGCGGGCGACTTCAGCGAGCACGTTCTGTGTCGCCGGATCGACGGTCTCGAAGTAGTCTTTCGCCGCGCTCGATTTGCCGTTGATCAGATGTTCGATTCGCATTGCCTTGTCCTTTCTCTGTCGATCGGAGTTAGCGCTTTAGGCTTGCTCCGATCCCATTTAAAACAATTTGATCAGGCGCGGCCGAAGTCCGCGTCGGATGCAATCGTATTGACGAGACGGCCAAGGCCGTCGATTTCGCACACCACTTCGTCGCCCGCATTGACATTGACGATGCCTTCCGGCGTGCCGGTCAGGATCACGTCGCCGGGTGCGAGGGTCATGAAGCTACTCAGGTATTCGATCAACGCCGGAATATCGGTGACGAGATCGCGCGTGTTGCCGTGTTGCTGCCGCGTGCCGTTCACAAACGTGCGTAATTCGAGTTGCGTGACGTCTTCGATATCGGCGGCATCGACGAACCAGGGGCCGAGCACGGTGCCGCCGTCGCGATTCTTCACGCGCAGGTTGGGGCGGTAATAGTTTTCCAGGTAGTCGCGGATCGCGTAGTCGTTGGCGATCATGTAGCCGGCCACATGCTGCATGGCGTTTTCGCGCTTGATGTTCTGCGCGGTTTGGCCGATCACGACAGCAAGTTCGCACTCGTAGTGCATGAAGGTGACGTCGGCAGGGCGGCGCGTGAAGCCACGGTGACCGATGACCGTGCCCGGGCCTTTGAGAAAAACTAAAGGCTCTTCCTGCTTGTTGAACTGCAATTCCTTCGCATGCTCCGCATAGTTCAAGCCGAGCGCGAAGATCGTGCCGACTTCGATCGGCGCGAGCCATACCACTTCATCCTCACGACGCACGCGCCCGTCGGCGAGGCGCACGCCGTTGGCGTCCGGATAGGCTTCGTGAATCGCCCCTGCATACGCAACACGGCCGCGCATCATTGCTGTTCTCCATCTTGTTCTTCCGCACCGACAAACGACACCTCAAGCGGCGGCAATCCGCCGATCGACAGCGTGGCCGTGTCGCCGATATGCGCAACCGGCGAACCATGCGGCACGCCAAGCGTAATGACGTCACCCGCGCTGAGCGTCATGAAATCGGTGACGTCCGCGATCAATTGCGCCACGTTGCGTATCGACGACGCGGTACTCGCAGTGAAGATCTCACGTCCCGCAAGCGCAACCGTGATCGTCAGATCGTCCGGCGCAGCAACATGACGCGCTGCAACCACCGCCGGTCCAATCACGCAAAAGCCGTCGCGTGCCCGAAACCGTACCGACGGCCGGTACACGCTCGCATGCGGCACGCTCAGGTCGGCGACCACCGTGTAGCCGGCAATGTAATCGAACGCCTGACCCACGCCGACGTGCGTTGCCGTGCGACCCATCACGATACCCAGCGAAGCACCGACTTCCACACCCAGGGCATTGTCAGGCACGACGACACGCGCGCGATGACCGGCGAACGTATTGCGCGGCTTCAGATAGAGCACGGGCGCTTTGGGCGGTGCTTTATACGGAGCGGCATGAACCGCATCGCCCAATGCTTCCAGCGCGACTCGATCGTTCAGCAAGGTTCCATAGACAGCGCCGGAAACCGGCGCGCGGCAGGCCACGCCGCGTGCGAGCAGCGCGGCGGCGGTGTGCGCATCCACGTCACGAGGCAGCGCGTCGCCTTCGGGATGCAGCAGGTGATCGGCAAGTGCAAACATAATTCAGCTGTCTCTCGCAAAAAACACTAACATGTTAGTAGTATTGCGCTTGATATCATCCACGGTCAATAGCCTGTCGGCTGATTGCGGGTTTTCCCTTAAGTTTCGACGGCTGCTTTTACCTATCTTCCGCCATGTCCGCTTCTGCTTCCACCCGAGTTTTGCACCGCAACCTGCCGATGTTGTTGCTGCGCGCCAGAGAAAAAATGATGGAGCGTTTCCGCCCATTGATTACCGCGCACGGACTGACCGAACAGCAATGGCGCGTGATTCGCGCCCTCAATGAGCACGGCCCGATGGAGCCGCGGCACATCTCCGATATCTGCACGATTTCGAGCCCGAGCATGGCCGGCGTGCTCGCGCGCATGGAGAGCATGGAACTGGTGACGAAGGAGCGTTTCGCGGAAGATCAGCGCCGCGTGCTGGTGTCGCTCACCGACACGAGTGTGGACCTGGTGCGCGTGATCTCGAAGGATCTCGAAGCGCACTATCGCGAGTTGGAGCGCAAGGTGGGACCGGAAATCGTCGAGCGTGTGTATCGCGCGGTCGACGATCTGCTTGCCGGCCTCGAAGAAGAGGACGAGTAAAGCCGTCGCTCAATCGCTCTGGCTGGGCGCCGCGGCGTTTGCAGCAGCGTTCTCCCTGAGCCCGAGCAGCCACGGAATCTGGCTTTTGTCGTGCATGCCGAGCTTTTTATAAGCGCAGCGCAGATAGTGGCGCACGGTGGTGGGCGAAATCGCCATGCGTTGCGCGACTTCCTTGTGCGAGAGACCGTCGCCGTAGAGCTTGATCGCACTCAGTTCGCGAGGACTCAAGCGGTCGAGCGGCGAGCGTTGGCGCGCCTCCAGCTGAAACAGACCCACCACGGGCGAGCAGTTCACCGTCACCGTTTCGCCGACATACGGCTGGCCCGTGTCCGCATGCAGATGCGCGATCAACGGCGCCGGCAGATGCTGGTTCTGATAGGCCGGCCACTCGCCGCGCAGGATGGTTTCGAACGCTTTATCCGCCTGGTGCACTGCACCGTAGCCATCGCAAATCGCACGTGCGGGCGTTGAGACGCCTTCACCGCGCTCACGCGTCAATTGAAACGAGCGGTTGATGGTCAGCGCCGCGCTCAGATGCGGAATCACATCCTCCAGCGTTTGCGCATCTGCCGCGGAGAACGGTTTGTCGAGCGCGCGGCGGTACACGGAGAGGAAAGTCGCGAGCCCGAAGCGATGATCGAGCGCCGACACCACCATCAATTGTGCGAGCCCGTATTTGATGGCCCAGTTGCGAAAGCGCGGATCGATGCCGGGCGCGACGATCGACACTTCCAGCGCGCGGCCGTAGCGGTTCATCGAGCCGAGCGCAAGCGGATCGCAGTCGCGCACGCGCTGCCAGTCGGTAAAGAACTCGCCGGGCAGGCCATAGACGAAACTGTTGTGCATCACGGGACCGTTAGCCGTGTGCGTGGTCACGCCGGTCCAGCCGGCGTCGAACGGTAAATGCTGCGAGAGAAGACGGAAGAAGCCGTGCTCGAATTCGCCGATGCCGGTGCGGTTCGCGAGCGCATAGAGGTCGAGCAGGAAAAGGCTCAGGCCGCGCGCAGCCGTGCCGTTACCGGAAAACGTCCCTTCGAAGTCGGCGCTGCGCTGTTCGAGCGGTGCGCCTGCGTAGTCGTCGAGCGGAATGGCAGGGGGCATTTCACCCCACTGACCGATAACCCGCTTCGTGTCTTCTGTGACTGTCACGCTGGCTCCTTCGGCTGTCGATAAGGCGCGTCCAGCCGCTCGTGCGGCGTGCCGACCGATTATACGTGGCGCTTTTTTGAAAAACGCAGTGATGGAAATGGCGCTACGCCCCCTCATTTGAACGGTCCCGGGCCGGCGATGCCACGCCGCGTCGTGACGCCGGGCCGTTCGACACATCCGCGCATGTCAACCGCGCCGGGGCTCGGCGCGATCGCGTGCGGGTTTTCCATACCGTTCATCTGGACGTCTATTCAGCGCAATTGCCGCTACCGACACTGCCGTTGCACTCGATCAGGGATGCAGCCCGCAGCGACGGACACATTAAAAAAACATCAGACGGTTTGGAGCTTCTCGATGAAACGAAACGAATCACGGCAGCGCGGCGGTCGACGAAAGACGTTGGCGGCATTGAGTGCTGCGGCTGGCTTGTGCGCCGCGACTGCCCACGCGCAATCGAGTGTCACGCTGTACGGTTTGATCGACGCGGGCATTCAGTACCGCACGAACGCGGACGGCCAGCACAGCGCGGTCAACTTGCAGAACTACGGCGTATTGCCGTCGCAGATCGGTTTGACGGGCACGGAAGATCTGGGCGGCGGCCTGCAGGCGATCTTCCGCCTCGAGCAGGGCATCAACGTGAATGACGGCACGGCCACGGTGCCGGGTTACGCATTTTTTCGCGGTGCTTACGTCGGTTTGACCGGCAAATTCGGCACCGTCACGCTCGGACGGCAGTTCAGCGTGCTGTTCGATCGCACGGTTTTCTACGACCCGCTGCTGTATGCGGCGTACAGCGGGCAGGGTGTGCTGGTGCCGCTGTCGGCCAACTTCATCGACAACTCGGTGAAGTTCAAGACCGCCGACTACGCCGGCTTCAGCGCTGAGGCGTTGGCGGCGACCGGCGGCGTGGCCGGCAATTCGCGCTCGGGCCGGGTGCTGGAAATCGGCGCGCAATACGGTGGCAACGGCTACGGCATCAGCGCGGCCTTGCACCGGGCGCAAGGCACGGCGTCCACGGCTGGCGATACCTCGGGACTGCAGCAGACCATCGGTACGCTGGCCGCGCATTGGGACATCGCGACGCTTTCGCTGTATGGCGGCGCGGAGCGGCA
Organism: Paraburkholderia domus; assembly: GCF_905220705.1. Taxonomy (GTDB): domain Bacteria; phylum Pseudomonadota; class Gammaproteobacteria; order Burkholderiales; family Burkholderiaceae; genus Paraburkholderia; species Paraburkholderia domus. The sequence goes on along the minus strand of NZ_CAJNAT010000034.1, from coordinate 27,912 downwards.
AACCGGATCGCTCGCGCCGTCGAAAACGGTGGCGTGGGGCGGGGCGCGCTATCAGGTCAACAATTTCGTCGGCCTCGCGGGCGGCGTCTATCAGACCTGGTCGAACACGCCGAGCGTCGGTCATCCGACGCTGTTCATCGCGAGCGGCACCTATGCATTGTCAAAGCGCACGGTGGCGTATGTGAATCTCGGCTACTCGCGTAACAGCAGTCAAAGCTCGCAGCCGGTCTACGAATACGACGCAACGCCGCTCAACGGAGCCTCCCAGTTCGGCGCGATGCTCGGTATGTATCACACGTTCTGATTGCCCGCCGCTGGCGTGGCGCTTCAGTTTCGACAGCGTCGGCTTGTCGTCGTCCGATAGAGGCTTCGTATCCCCCTTCGTTGCAACCGCAATCGTTACCTCTGAGCCCCATGAAAACTTCTTCGACTTCCTCGTTTGCCACGGCCGCCACATCCGCGATGCCCACGGCCGCGCCGCGCCAATTCGCGACGTCCACGCTGTTGTCGCTGGTGGTGTTCGCCGCCATCACGCCGCTCCTGCTGCTTGTCGCGCCGGCGGTGGCTGCGCAACTCGGCGGACAACTCGGTTTGAGCGCCTCGCAGATCGGCACGTATTTCTTCGTCGAACTCGGCGCGTTCAGTTGCGCGACCTTGCCGTCCCTCCTGTGGCTGGGACGTGTCGACGCGCGCCGTGTCGCGGCGATCGCCACGGCGGTGTTCTGCATCGGCAATCTCGCCACGGCGCTGCTGATGCCGGGTTTCGTCGCGCTGCTGGCGCTGCGCGCGCTGACCGCGCTCGGCGGCGGCACGCTGATGGTGCTGTGCATGACGAGTGCGGCGACGAGCGGCAATCGTGACCGCGTGTATGGCTTATGGGTGGTCGGTCAATTAGTGGCCGGTGCGCTCGGCCTGTTCGTGCTGCCGCATCTGTTCGACGCGTTCGGTTTGCGCGCACTGTACGTGGCGCTGGCCGTGCTTGCGCTGATCGCGTCGCCGCTCACGCGCGGTTTCGATCCGGCGTTGGGCAGGGCTAGCGGCAAAGAGGCCCAACAGGCCGCGTCTGGCATGAATAGCGCGAGCAGCAGAAGTAGCACGGGGTTTCTCGCGACGCTGGTCATCGGTGGCGTGCTCGCTTTCTATGTGGCGATCGGCGGCGTCTGGACGTTCGCGAGCAAGGCGGCGTCGCTCGCCGGACTCGACGCCGGACACGCCGGCGAACTGCTGGCGGTCGCGAGCGTGATGGGCATCGTCGGCGCGGCGTGCGCGTCGTTCATCGGCAACCGGATCGCGCGTGCCGCGATGCTGCTGACGGGTTACGCAATTCTCGTCGCAGCCTTGCTCGGTCTGTCGGCGCATCCTGGTTCGACGGGCTACGCCGCGGCGATCTTCGCCTTCAAATTTGCGTGGACCTTCGTGCTGCCGTTCATCCTCGCCGCAGCCGCAAAAACCGATACGTCCGGGCGATTGATCGCCACGTTGAACTTCGTGATCGGCGCGGGACTCGCGGTCGGTCCACTGATCGCCGGCTTTCTCCTCGACGCCGGTGCGGGACTCAATACGTTGTTTCAGGGCGCGGCGGTGATCTGCATCTTGTCATTCGTTTGCCTGCTACGTGTCGAGCGTAACGGGCGCGAAGTGCGAGGTACACGCCGGTGACCGAACAGTCGACTTCAGTCGATTTGAATCCGCAGGTGAACTACAGGTAAGAGAAATCATGAGCAAAACAGCATTTTTCACGGATGAACGCACCTTCTGGCATACAGGTGGCACGCATGCGCTGTTCTTTCCCGTCGGTGGCTGGGTACAGCCGCCGTCGAGCAGCGGCTACGCGGAATCGCCCGATTCGAAACGCCGGCTGCTGGCGCTGATTCAGACCTCGGGGCTGGCGGCTTCGCTCGACATGCAGGGTGCGGAGCTTGCCACGGAAGAAGATTTGCTGCGCGTCCATCCGCGCGATTATCTGAACCGCTTCAAGGCGCTTAGCGACACGACTGGTGGCGATCTGGGTGACCTCGCGCCGTTCGGCAAGGGCAGCTATGAGATCGCTGCACTGTCCGCGGGGCTCGCCATCAGCGCGATCGACACTGTGCTCGGCGAGCGGGCAAGCAACGCATTCTCGCTGTCGCGCCCGCCTGGTCATCACTGTCTGCGCGACAAGCCGATGGGCTTCTGCCTGTTCGCCAATATTCCCATTGCGATCGAAGCGGCCCGCGCACGGCATGGTGTCGAACGCGTCGCGGTGATCGACTGGGATGTCCACCACGGCAATGGCACGCAGTCGATCTATTACGACGACCCCAATACGCTGACGATTTCGCTCCATCAGGATCGCTGCTTTCCGCCGGGCTACAGCGGGGCGGACGAGCGCGGCGCGGGCGCGGGTGTGGGCGCCAACGTGAACATTCCGCTGTTGCCGGGCGGCGGGCACGACGCCTATCTGTATGCGTTCGAGCGCATCGTGCTGCCTGCACTCGACGCGTTCAGGCCGGATCTGATCGTCGTGGCGAGCGGGCTCGACGCGAGTGCAGTCGATCCGCTCGCGCGCATGCTGCTGCACAGCGAGAGCTATCGCACGATGACGCAACTGGTGCGTGACGCTGCCGAACGTTATTGCAGCGGGCGCTTGGTGATCGTGCACGAGGGCGGGTATTCGGAAGCGTATGTGCCGTTCTGCGGCCACGCGATCGTCGAGACGCTGGCGGACGTGCGAACGCAGGTGACCGATCCGATGCTGGATCTCGCGATCGCGCAGCAGCCTAACGAGCGCTTCAAGGCGTTTCAGCGCGGGCTGATCGATGAACTGGCGGGCGAATTCGGGCTGTAATGCCTTTCGCGGCGCTGAAACATCTAAAGCCTTCTGGGCCCATGGGCGATAGGCCTATCGGGTGTTTTCAGGGCGCTTGAAGTCGCGGGCTTTGTCATCCTTCTGGTTGATGCCGCCGCGCCCGCGTCCTCCGTACAGTAGTCAAAGGCGCCGCGGCCTAGCGCTCGACGCGAGTCAAGCCGCGGCAAATCATCGAACTACTGGAGCCATACAGATATGACATCTCAACCCGTTTTCATCCAGGTCGGCGCACTGGCCGAAGGCTTCGCACCCGATAGCCACATCCTGCCGCCTGTCGACGATCTGACTGGCCGTACGTTGCAGCTCGAATTCGTGGATGGGCCCAAGGAGGCGTTGACGTTCGTCTCCGCCGATCTGGTGCGTACGACAAACGGTCAATTCGAATGCCGGATCACGTCGGTGCGCGACGGCATTTACTTCGTCGATTACATCGGCGGTGGCGACGGCTCGCGGCCGGCAGCGACGAGTTACGTGCTCGATGTGAAACAGGGCTTGTGCACCTCGGTGGTCGGCACGTTGCCGAATGAAAGCGAAGCCCGTACCGATGCATTCACGCGTGTGGAGCGAGGCCTGGAGTTGACCGGCGTACAGGCGCAGTTCCGTCACGGCAGGATCGTGCAGCAGGGTGCTCAAGCAGGGACGCAAGGGGCGTTGCATCATCCGACTCGCGAACTGATCGGCATGCGCAACCTGTACACGTACAGCGCCACGGAACAGTACGAACACGTCTATCTGAACGACAACTTCTATGCGTGGCAATGCCTCGCGGGCGTGGAAGCAGGTCTCGCCGATGTGGACCGTTGCCACTACATCGCCATCGCCAAAGATCTGTACCTGTTCGTCTGGCGCGAAAAAATCATTCCGACGCTCGGTGTGGTGATGATCGACCTCGAACGCAAGAAGACCGACGGCAAGATTTTCGGCTATCAGGGCAACCAGTTCGACACGCTGTCGAATTTCCCGGTCGGCGCGCTTGCACAAGTGCTTAACGTGACGCGGCATCCGCAATGAGCAGCGCCGCGCAGCATGCGGCGAGCATGCGTGATTTTGCCGGCAAGGCGGTGCTGGTGACCGGCGGCGCGCAAGGCATCGGACGCGGCATTGCCCTGGCGTTTGCCGCGCGCGGTGCCTCGGTGGCGATTGCGGACCTGCGCATCGACGCTGCCTCGGAAGCGGTGCATGGTCTCGCGCAGCAGGGCGGCGCGGCCCGCGCGTACGAAGCGGATATGGCCGAGCACGCGCAGATCGAGCGCCTTGTTGCCGAAGTGGAAGCGGACTTCGGCAGGCTCGACGTGGTCGTGCACAACGCCGCCTATTTCCCGCTTACCGCCTTCGATGCGATTACGCCCGAGGTTCTGCAGCGCACCTTCGCCGTGAATCTCGCCGCGCTCTTCTGGCTCGCGCAGGCGGCGACGCCCGCGTTCGTCCGGCAGGGCGGCGGCCGGATGCTGGCCACCTCGTCGGTGACGGGGCCGCGCGTGGCGTACCCGGGGCTCGCGCACTATGCGGCGTCCAAGGCGGGCGTGAACGGCTTCATCCGCGCCGCGGCGTTGGAGCTGGCGAAGCACCGGATCACGGTCAACGGTGTCGAGCCCGGCATGATCCGCACGCCTGCGATGGGCAATCTCGGTGACGACGCGCATAACCGTCGCATCGAACAGGCGATTCCGCTCGGGCGGCTGGGCGAACCGTCGGATATCGCGGCGGCCATGCTGTTTCTGGCCTCCGACGCGGCTTCGTACATCACCGGCCAAACCATCGTGGTCGATGGCGGTTCGACCTTGCCCGAGTCGACCGCCGTCATGATCTAAGGCCCCGCCTACAGATGGTCGAACGCCAGCGTCGGCACATCGACGATCGAGGAGCCGCCGTCGGCAACGAGGGTGGCGCCCGTCACGATCGACGCAGCGGGCGACGCCAGAAACTCGCAGATACCGGCGATCTCTTCTGCGTGCGCGGGACGGCGCAACGGCACATCGGCGCAGACGCGCTGATAGGCCGCGTCGAGCGTATCGTCGTAGCGCTGCATCAGCGGCTGCATTTCCGCATCGGCCATCGGCGTGCGGACCCAGCCTGGGCATACCGCGTTGACGCGCACGCCGTGGGGGCCGTAGTCGCGCGCGAGCGAGCGCGTCAGGCCAATCAGCGCGTGCTTCGACGTGGTGTAGCCGCATACGGCGGGGCCCGCTGCGAGCGACGCGATCGAAGCGACCAGCACGATTGCGCCGCGCCGTTCGATCAGATCGGGCAGGCAGGCACGGGCGGCGACGAAGGCGGTGTCGAGATTCGCGCGCATCGCGGCGGACCAGGCCGCGTCGTCGGTTTCGGTGGCGGTGCCCGTGCCGAAACCGCCGGCGCAGGCGATCAATGCATCGACAGCGCCGCCGTCGGCCTTGATCGCGGCGATGAAGCGCTGCCAGTCGGCGGCGCTGGCTGCGTCGCCGTCGAGCGCGAGCCCGCCGGTTTCGCGCGCCACCCGTTCGAGTGGCGCGCGGCGCCGGCCGATCAGCGCCACGCGTGCGCCGCGCGAAGCAAACAGCCGGGCGCAGGCTTCACCGATACCGGTGCCCGCGCCTGTGATGACAACCGTGCGTTGTTTGGACATGGCGTTCCTTATGAACGTGATTGGACTTGATGAAAGGAGTGAAGCGTGAACCCAGAGTCTAGACACACGTCCCGCAGCACGGAATCAGGCAAAAGGATGACAACGCAATCGCCGTTTGAGCGCGTAGCTCGCGTCGATTTGCCAATTCGTGCTCACGCTACGGAATCGCACGTTCGTACGATGGTCTTGAGCTGGTGAACCGGGAGAGCGTCATGTTGAACACGATCCGCGACGAAGCTGCGTCCCAAAGCGCCTTCATGCCCGCGCTGGGCGCCGCAGTGAGCACGCTCGCGCAACTGGTCCGGCCTTCGGCGACGGTCTTCTACTGGGTCGGCGCGGATAACGAACCGTCGGGCTTCGAGCTGTTCGGCATGGCCGAGACGATGCATCGCACGTATTTGCAGCGTTACTGCACGCTTGATCCGATGCATCCGTCGCGCTTTTCGATGCAGACAGGCAGCGTACTCACGCTCGCGGGCGCGTTGCCCGAGACGGCGCGCGGCGGCTCGGTGTACTGGCGGCGCTTCCTGAATCCGCATCAGGTAGTCGATGTGATGGAGGTCTTGCTGCGTGACGGGACGCAAGGCACGCAAGGCACGCAAGGCACGCAAGGCACGCGAGGCACGCGAGGCACGCGGCCGGTGGCGGCGTTTTCGCTGCTGCGCATGGCGCCGGCGGAAGCCTTCTCCGTGAACGACCAGCAGCACGCGAGGGCGGTGCAACCGCTTCTGGAAGCCGCGCTGGTGCCGGCGCTGCGTGACCAGCGGCCGATGCGCACACACGTGCGCATCGGCGCAGACGTCGACGCCGATATCCGTCCAAACCTGACGCATCGCGAACAACAGATCGCGCGTCTCGTGCGCAACGGCTTGTCGAACAAGGAAATCGCACGGGACCTCGCGCTCGCGCAGCCCACCGTCAAAACCCACCTTTTGCGCATGTTCCGCAAGCTCGGCGTGTCGAGCCGCACGGAAATGATCGGCGCGCTGTTTCTATAGAGGGCCGATGCCATGATCGACACCTGGGCGATGGATGGCACACGCGTCGAAGCGGTCGAGGCCGACGAGCCGATGCTGCTCTACGCCGTCGCGGCTGTCGCGGTGGAGCGCGCCGACAGCAGGCATGGCATGCGCTGGTTCCAACGCAGGCCGGCCGCGCTGGCCGCGGTGATCTCTCGCGAAGAAGACGTGTCCGACATTCTGCTGCGCCTGCCCGATAGCTGGAACATCGTCGACGGCGCACGGTGCGTCGGCTTGCATGACGACGTCGATATTCTGAGCGGCGATCCGCGTTTTAACCGCGGTTTCGTCGAAGCAAATTGCGCAATTGTCGGCCATAGCGATGGTGTGCGTTTTGCGTTGTTCATGCAGATCAATGCGGCCGAAGCGGTGCTGCTGCCCGAACGATTGTTCGTGCAGCGCGACGCATTCGAGCATTGCCTGTACGCGGAACCGCAAGCGGTCAATTGCGAGCGCGCAACTCCAAGGCACCTGAGCGCACGCGATTGCTAGATGTTTTCCCTAAAGCAATGGCATGCCTGCCGATTTGCGCTAACGGTGGCCAAACCAGCGTGACACCATTCCTCAACACGATGGCCCCGCGGCCATGGATCAGACAGCAACGAGACACCAACGAGAGACCCAGGATATGAGTAACGATGCAACGGTTGTCGTCAGCGACGCGGTTCGTGCGTTCGTGCAACGCGATTTCGGCCTGTTTATCGGTGGCGCGCAGCAACGCGCGCATTCGGAGCGACGTCTGGACGTGTTCAATCCGGCGAGCGGCGAACGCCTCGCGACGGTAGTGGACGCTGACGCAACCGACGTCGATCGCGCGGTAAGCAACGCGCGTGCCGCCTTCGATGCGCGTGTGTGGAGCGGTCTGCGTCCCGCTGATCGCGAGCGCATTCTGCTGCGTTTCGCCGATCTACTCGAAGCCCATGCCGAAGACCTCGCGCAACTCGAGACCCTGAATCAGGGCAAGTCGATCAACATCGCCCGCGCGGTGGAAGTGGGCGCGACGATCGAATATGTGCGCTATATGGCGGGTTGGGCGACCAAGATTACCGGCGAGACGCTGGACGTGTCGATTCCTTTCCCGCCGGGGACGCGTTATACGGCGTTCACGCGCAAGGAGCCGATCGGCGTCGTTGCCGGCATCGTGCCGTGGAATTTCCCGCTGATGATCGCCGTGTGGAAGCTGGTGCCGGCACTTGCAGCGGGTTGCACCATCGTGATCAAGCCGTCGCCGGAAACGCCTTTGACAGCGCTGCGTCTGGCCGAGCTGGCACTGGAAGCCGGTGTTCCTGCGGGTGTGTTCAACGTCGTCACCGGTGGTCGGGAATGCGGGGCCGCGCTCGCGGCGCATCCGGGCATCAGCAAGATTTCGTTCACCGGCTCAACGCCGACAGGCAAATTGGTCGGCACGGCCGCCGTGCAGAACATGACGCGTTTTTCGCTTGAACTCGGCGGCAAGAATCCCGCGGTGATGCTTGCGGATATCGACGTCGAGCAGGCGATTCAAGGCGCGCTGGCGGGTGGTTTCTTCAACCAGGGACAGGTGTGCGCGGCAGCCTCGCGCATTTACGTGCATCGCAGCAAGTACCGGCAAGTGGCCGAAGGTCTTGCCGATATCGCCAACGCCATGACGCTGGGACCGGGCCTCGACCCGGCTGCGCAGATCAATCCGCTCGTGTCGGCGCTGCATCGGGACCGCGTCGATCAGCACATCGCACGTGCTCAGGCCGCCGGACTGAAGTTCCTTGCGGGCGGCAAGCCGGTCGATCTGCCGGGTTACTACGTTCGCCCCACGGTCATCGCCGACGTGCCGCACGACGCGGCCATCGTACGCGACGAAGTGTTCGGCCCCGTGCTCGCCATTGTCCCGTTCGACGATCCGCTCGAGGCACTGCGCCTCGCCAACGATTCGCCGTACGGCCTCGCCGCGAGCCTGTGGAGCAATGACCTCAAGACCGTGATGAACCTCGTGCCGCAAATCGAGGCGGGCACCGTGTGGGTCAATTGCCACGTACCGCTCGATCCGGGCATGCCGTTCGGCGGCTTCAAACAGTCGGGCATCGGCCGCGAATTCGGCAAGTACGCCATCGAAGGTTTTACGGAAACCAAGTCCGTGTGCATTGCGCACTGAGCCGAACGCAGGCATATGCCTGGCACGCGAACCTACCAACATACTGAACTTAATGGAGTGAGCACTATGGGAACGAACGATTCTGCCTTCTGGCATCCGATGCAGCACCCCGCCGAAATGCAGCAGCGCGAGCCGATCCGTATCGTGCGCGGCGATGGCTGTTATGTGTTCGATGATCGCGGCAATAAGCTCGTCGACGGGGTGGCCGGTCTCTGGAACGTCAACGTCGGCCACAACCGGCGTGAAGTGAAGGACGCGATCGTGCGTCAGTTGGACGAACTCGAATACTTCCAGCTCTTCGACGGTATTTCGCATCCGCGCGCCGAAGAATTGTCGAAGGTGCTGATCGACATGCTCGAACCGGAAGGCATGCGCCGCGTGATCTACAGTTCGGGCGGCTCGGACGCGGTCGAATCCGCGTTGAAGCTCGCGCGTCAATACTGGAAGCTGAAAGGCGAAGCGGACCGCACGAAGTTTATTTCGCTGAAGCAGGGCTATCACGGTACACATTTCGGTGGCGCGTCGGTGAACGGCAACACCGCGTTCCGGCGCAATTACGAGCCGAACCTGCCGGGTTGTTTTCACGTGGAAACGCCGTGGCTCTATCGCAATCCGTTCACTCAGGATCCCGCCGAGCTCGGCCGGATTTGCGCGGAGATGCTGGAGCGCGAGATCATTTTCCAGAGCCCCGACACGATCGCCGCGTTCATCGCGGAACCGGTGCAAGGCGCGGGCGGCGTGATCGTGCCGCCGGAAAACTACTGGCCGCTGATTCGTGAAGTGTGCGACAAGTACGGCATTCTGCTGATCGCCGACGAAATCGTCACGGGCTTTGGCCGGACCGGCAGCATGTTCGGCAGTCGCGGCTGGGGTGTGAAGCCCGACATCATGTGCTTTGCGAAGGGTATTTCTTCCGGCTACATTCCGCTTGGCGCGACTGCGTTCAACGAGCGTATCGAGCAGGCCTTCATGAGCAACGCGAATTTCACCGGCGCGTTGATGCACGGCTATACCTATGCTGGGCATCCGGTTGCATGCGCAGCGGCGCTGGCCAACCTGAAGATCGTCAAGGACGAGAACCTGCCGGCCAACGCCGCACAGCAGGGTGCCCATCTGCTCGAAGCGCTGCGGCCGTTCAGCGAACGCTATGCGGCTGTGGGCGACGTGCGCGGCAAAGGCCTGATGGTCGCGCTCGATCTGGTGAAGTCGAAGCAAACCCGCGAGCCGATCGACCCGACCTCCGGCTATGCAAATGCGGTGGCCGAAGTCGTGCGCGCACACGGCGCGCTGGTACGGCCGGTCGGCACGAAAATCATCCTGTCGCCCCCGCTGGTGGTCCAATCGGCGCAGCTCGATGCGCTGGTCGGCGCATTGGCTGCGGGCTTCGATGAAGTGAAATTTGCATAATTGACTTGGTCAAGTGTTGAGGCGCGCTGCAGAATGCACAGGTGCATTCCGGGTTGCTGCGGCGCGCGATGAAATTGAATCCGTGGAAGTGTCGCGGCTTTTTTATATCGAGCCATATCCGTCAGCCTGGAATAACATTGCTTCTTCATTTGCAGCAGAGGGGCCGCGCGTTGCGGCTTTCGTCTGCGTCCAGGTTGACGTCCGCTACGACAGGCCGGGCTGTCATCGCATGAATGTAGCCTGTTCAGAGTAGGCGGGAGGGGACATGGACTTCCGGATCAGCACGCTTGCCGACGTGCACGATCATTCGCTGGCAGTGAGCGGCTGGGAGCAGGTTTATCGTCAGATGACACCCGGCCGCTTCCAGAGCACGCTCGTCCAGGCGAGTTCGACCGACTTTCATTTCTTTCGCGAAACCACCAATCGCCGTGTGGCGCAGCATGGCGTGTCGCCGGCCGGTCTGGCTTCGATCGCCGTGCCGCTCTATGCACCGCTCGTCGGCACGTTTCAGGGGCGGCGCGTGGATGGGTACGCGCTATTGCTGCTCGGTGCCGGCGAGGAGTTTCGCTTCTACACGCCGGAGTCGATGCACTATGCCGGCATCAGCGTGTCCGCCGAGATGATGGACGAATTGCTAAGCGTGACGGTGGGCGAGCACGCCAGCCGTCAGGTGAAAGGCGGCGTGCTGGCGCTCTCCGATGAACACGGCGTGATGCTGCGCGAGCGGCTTGCGCCGTTTCTCGACTCCGCCGAACGCAATGCTGCCGCGTTTGCGCATCCCGCCGCGACCAAAGTATTCCGCGACGAAATGATCAGCGTCCTGCTCGGCCTGATCGAAAGCGCATCGCAGGCGCCACCGCGCGATCTGACGCACACCACATACAGCGACATCGTGCGGCGCTGCGAACGCATTCTGCAAGACAACGCCGAACAACCGATCACCGTGCTCGATCTGTGCCGCGCGCTGCGGTGCAGTCGCCGCACCTTGCAAACCAGCTTTCAGCGCGTCGCCAATGTGACGCCTGTCGAATACTTGCGCTCGATCCGACTCAACGCTGTGCATCGGCTGCTGCGCATGACGAGCGCGGAAGAACTCCTGATCGGCGATGCCGCTTGCCGGTGGGGCTTCACGCATCTTGGCTATTTTGCCCGCGAGTATCGAGATCTGTTCGGCGAATTGCCGTCGCAGACGCCGCGCTTGAGCTAACGCCCGGCGCGCGTTTCCACGTCCGCGCCGGTGCGTGGTCCTGCCGGCCAGATTCTCTGTCCGATTCACTGCCCGATTTTCACCCATGAACGGTTCCCGCTCGCGGGCGTGCTTGCGCACGTCCCGCCTGATCTTTCACGTCTGGATTCGATGCCTGGTTGGCTACAGGTGCCGACGTCTAGGCGTAAACCCAAGTTCGCACTGCGTTGCCGATTTGTGCTCCCGCTCGGTATTTTTGGTTTTCTACAGTGCATCAACACTTGCGCTGCGTCCGACTTCGTCGTGATGCAGGCGAAGGAAAATCCAGGAGCCAAAACTATGAGCGTCGTCGCTGAACCGTCACCGTCAACCGAGTTGCGCAAGGGGGCGTTGGGACTGGGCTTCATCATCTTCTTCGTGATCTCGGCGGCCGGGCCGCTGGTCGCGATCGCAGGCGGCTTTCCGATCGGCATCATGCTCGGCAACGGCGCGGGCACGCCGGCCTTGCTGGTTGCTACGGTGGTGATCCTGTTGATGTTCTCCGCCGGGTATACGGCCATGTCGCGGCACGTGACCAACGCCGGCGGCTTCTATGCGTTCACGGCTCGCGGTCTCGGCGGCACCGCGGGCGGCGCGGCGGCATTGATCGCGCTGCTCGGCTACAACACGATGCAAATCGGTTTGTACGGCATGTTCGGCGCGGTGGCCTCGGGCTTCCTGAGCGCGCACTTCAACCTGAATACGCCATGGTGGATCTGCTCGCTCGCGGCGATGGCCAGCATCGGCGTGTTCGGCTACCGGCAGATCGATCTGTCCGCGAAGGTGCTCTCTCTGCTGGTATTCGGCGAATACATTGTCGTGCTGATCCTCGATCTGGCCATTCTGAAAAGCGGCGGCGACAGCGGGATCAATGCGGCTTCGTTCACGCCGCATGCCTTCATGAGCGGCACGCCCGCGATCGGCTTTCTGTTCTGCTTCGCCAGCTTCATCGGTTTCGAGGCGACCACGATCTATAGCGAAGAGGCGAAAGACCCGCAGCGCACGGTGCCGTTGGCGACCTACATTTCGGTGCTGCTGATCGGCGTGTTCTATGCGTTCTCCGCGTGGTGCATGGTGATTGGCGCGGGCAGTGACAAGATCGTCAAGACACTCACCGCACTGACCGATCCGACCACGTTCCTCTACACGCTCTCCGATCACTACGCCAACAAGACGCTGACCGCGGCGATGAGCGTGCTGTTCATCACCAGCGTGTATGCGGGCCTGCTGGCGTTTCACAATTCGGCGTCGCGCTATTTCTTTGCAACGGGCCGTGAGGGTTTGCTGCCACAAGCGCTCGGCCGCACGCATCGTGTGCATTGCAGTCCGCATATCGGCTCGCTGTTGCAAACGGCGGTGGCTGCAATCGTTGTGCTGGTGTTCATCGTCGCGCACGCCGATCCGGTTCTGACGCTGTTCTCGTGGCTCACGAATGTAGCGACGCTTTGCATCATCGCGTTGATGGCGCTTTCCTCGGCGGCGGTGTTCGTGTTCTTCAGGCGTATCGGCAGGGACGAGGCGGGTGTGATGCGCGTGGGTGTGTTGCCGGTGTTGTCCGGTATCGCCCTGACGGTTGTGCTGGTGCTCGCCATCGTGAATTTTCCGCTGCTGACCGGTGCGGGCGTGGGCGTGTCGTATGCGTTGACCGCCTTGCTGCCGATCTTCGCGGTGGCTGGCGTGCTCGCGGCGAAGAGGCTCAAGCAACGCGACCGCAACGCGTTTGAACGGCTCGGACGGTCGAGGTTGTAAAGCATTTCGTCAAAGCTTCGTGGCAACAGGATTTGAATCGAGGTTAGGAGACATCGTGGAAATGGAGATCAAATGAGCTTTCGTACCATCCTTGCCGCAACCTTCGTGGGTGGCGCATGTACTGTTGTGATGCCGCTCTCGCAGGCAGCGGACGCGGCCGTCGCGGCATCCGCACCGGTTGCGTCCACTGCTGCATCCGGCGCGCGTCCCAATGTGCTGCTGATCGTGGCCGACGACGTCGGGCGCTCGGACCTCGGCGCATTCGGCAGCGAGATCGCGACGCCGAATCTCGATGCGCTGGTCGCGCACGGCCGCCTGCTCGACACGATGTATGTCGCGCCGACCTGCTCGCCGACCCGCTCGATGCTGCTGTCCGGCATGGACAATCACCTGGCCGGCGTCGGCAACATGGCGGAGATGATCACGCCGCATCTGACGCCGGAAGAGGTCAACCATCCCGGTTATGAAGGCGGCTTGAATCAGCGCGTGGCGGCTTTGCCAGAAATCATGAAAGACGCCGGGTACTGGACGGTGATGGCCGGCAAATGGCATCTGGGTGGCAGTGACGGTATGCGTCCGGACCAGCGTGGCTTCGAACGCTCGTATGCGTTGATCAACGGCGGCGCGTCGCATTTCAAGCAGAAGGTGATGACGATCACGTCGGATGCACCGGAGCCGACCTACCGCGAGAACGGCAAGAAGATCGATCTGCCTGCCGACTTCTATTCGTCGCGGACGTACACCGACAAGATGATTGCCTATCTGCAGGACTCGCAGCGCGCCGGCAAGCCATTCTTCGCGTATGCAGCCTATACGGCGGCGCATTTGCCGCTGCAAGCCCCTGACGATGAATTGCGGAAGGTGCGCGGCAACTACGACGTCGGCTATGACGTGATCGCGCAGCGCCGCATCGACAAGATGAAGCGCCTCGGTCTCGTGCCGAACGACGCGAAGCCCGCGCCGCTGCCGGATGGGACGAAACCGTGGAGCGCCTTGAGCGCCGACGAGAAGGCGCGTTCGGCCCGTACGATGGAAGCTTACGCGGCGCTGGTGGCCGATCTCGACCGTAACGTCGGCCGTCTGATCGACTACCTGAAAGCGAGCGGTCAATACGACAACACGCTGATCGTGTTCCTGTCGGACAACGGCCCGGAAGGCAACAAATGGGACGAGGACAGCGGCAACGCGAAGTGGATCGCGCAGACCTTCGACAACTCGCTCGATAACATCGGCCGCGCCAATTCGTTCGTGTTCGAGGGGCCGGCGTGGGGGCAGGTGAGCGCGCAGCCATTTCGCCTCTTCAAGGCGTACACCAACGAAGGCGGGATCCGTTCGCCGGCCTTTGTGTCGTTTCCCGGACATGTTCAACCCGGCAAGAGCGAACAGGTGCTCACCGTCAAGGATCTGACGCCGACTATTCTCGACTTCGCCAATATCCAGCAACCCGGTATCGAATTCCACGGGCATACCGTGCTGCCGATGCAGGGCATGTCGATGAAACCATATCTGACTGGCGAGCAAAAAAACGTGCATGTGGCCGACTACGTGTACGGCATGGAACTGATGGGGCGTAACGCATTGCGCAAAGGCAACTGGAAGCTGGTGTATTCCTACGACAACGGCAAGGGCCATTGGCAACTGTACGACCTCGCTCACGACCGCGCCGAGTTGCACGATCTTTCCGCGAAGCGTCCTGAAGTACTCGAACAGATGCTGACCGAGTGGGCGCAATACGTGCAGCAGAACAACGTCGTCGAGACGTGGCGCGATACCTCGTATCCGCGCATGGACTACTGAGGAGCGTTGGCATGAGCATGCATATCCGACGTTTGATCGCGCGGCATGGGGCAACGGCTGCATGCATCGTGCTGACTCAGGTGGCGCTCGCGGGGACGGTGGCGGCCGGCGCCGCACCGCAAGCCGTGCCGCTCGGTACCCTGCAGGCGTGCGAGGCCTTCAACGGTTTGCCGCCGGCATCGTCGGATAGCGATCAGGTGCGAGTACCGGCCGGCAGCTTCGTGATGGGCTCGGACGGCGGCAATCCGGAAGAAGCACCGGCGCGCAGCGTCAAGGTGGGCAGCTTCATGATCGATCGCTACGACGTGACGAATGCGGAGTTTGCCCGCTTCGTTGCCGCGACCGGTTATAAGACGCTCGCCGAACGCGGGCTCGATGCGAAGCGCTATCCCTCATTGCCGGCGGAGATGACGCGGCCTGGCTCGACGGTTTTTCTGCCGCCGAAGGACCTGCTGGTCGGCGCGATGCAGTGGTGGCATTTCGTGCCGGGCGCCGACTGGCGTCATCCCACCGGGCCCGGCAGTTCGATCGACGGGCTCGGCAATCATCCGGTCGTGCATATCGCGTATGAAGACGCGCTGGCTTACGCGAAGTGGCGCGGCCGCGATTTGCCGACCGAAGCCGAGTACGAATACGCGGCGCACGGCGGCACCTCGACTACTTATCCGTGGGGCGACACCTTCGCGATTCGGTCGAAGATGATGGCCAACACCTGGCAGGGCGCCTTTCCGTTTCAGAACACCGCGAAAGACGGCTTCGTGTCGACTTCACCGGTCGGCTGCTTTCCGGCCAACGGCTATGGGTTATACGACATGGTCGGTAATGTCTGGCAGTGGGTGAAGGACCCGTGGCAGCAGAACCACGCGCAACAGGCGAGCGAGCCGCCGCCGAACCCGAACGTCGATCTCGAAGACGCGCTGGTGGCGAAGGCGCGCAGCACCGAACTCGGCACCATCAAAGGGGGCTCGTTTCTCTGTTCGCCGATCTATTGCAAACGCTACCGGCCGAGCGCGCGCCATGCGCAGGACGTGACGATGGGTACCAATCACATCGGTTTTCGCACAGTTCTGAGATTACCCGGGTCATAGGCGCTCCTGCGTTAGCAGCACCCGCAAAAAACTGATCACCTGGATTTGGAGAGTACTTTGAAATCACGAGAAAAAGCCGTGAGGATGACGCTCGTCGCTGCGTCCTGCGCCTGGTTGTTCGGTGTGCCGTTCGGCGCTCATGCGCAAAGCCGCGTGACCCTGAGCGGCATTATCGATGCGGGCATCCTGTACGCGAACAATAGCGGCGGGCATTCCGACTGGTCGACGACCAGCGGGCAGTTGACGGCGTCGCGCTGGATCATGACCGGCAGCGAAGACCTGGGTGGCGGATCGCATGCGATCTTCCGGTTGATGAGCCCGTTCGATGTGCAGAGCGGACACGGCACCGGCCGCGCATTCAACGTCGCTTACGTAGGCCTCGCCGATGACCGCTTCGGCACGGTGACGATGGGCCGGCAATGGGATACGACGATCGATACGGTGTCGGGTTTCGCGAGCAACGAAACGTGGGCAGGTTATATCGGCGCACACGTTGGCGATGCGGATAACACCAATGCGAGCTTCAAGGTCAGCAACACCGTCAAATACGCGAGTCCGCAATTCGCCGGACTGAGCTTCGGCGCGACCTATGGTTTCAGCAATCAGGCAGCGGCCGCGGACGGTTCGTCGGGCTTCGCGAACAATCGCATGATGAGCGCGGGGGCTGCTTATGCACGTGGGCCGTTCGCGGCAGGCATCGGCTTTCTGCAGGCGGACCGGCCTGATGCGCAGCCGGCCGGCGCATTGGGTGCGCCGGGTGCCGGCGTGTACGACGACTATGAGAATACGTTTTCGAACAGCATTGCCAGTACGGCGGGGGTGAAACGGCAGCGTATCTGGCTCGCGGGGGCTTCGTACCAGTTCTTCGGCGCGCTCACATTGGGCGGCATGTACTCGAAAACGCAGTATCGCTATCTGGACGCGACCGCGTTGACGCTCGATAACTACGAGGCGAACCTGACCTGGCAGATCACGCCTGCGTGGGAGACCGGTGTGGCCTACATCCGCACCAATGGGCGCTATTCGGGCAATGGTACGGGTGACGCGGAGCCAGGCTGGGATCAGATCAACCTCGGCACCGAATACGCGATATCCAAGCGCACGACGCTCTATCTGATCGGCGTCGCGCAGCAGGGGCGTCATGCGGTGGCGCAGATTTATGGTGTGTCGCCGTCGAGCACACGACGCCAGCTGGTGGTGACGTCAGGCATTCAGCATCAGTTCTGATTCAACAAGGACGGGGTTCGATTCGGCTTGATGCCGTGCGTCGACCGCTGCGTACGGGCACCACGCTTTGCCAGGTTTCGCCTGACCCGCCCGGCTCAGCGTTCCCCCTGAATCCGCTGCACACGCATCCGGCCGGGCGGTTCGAAGTATGTTCCGAACCGCACCAGTCCGGCTTTCTTCAGGTGACACGTCATTTCGTAGCTCACCAGGATGCCGGGGTCAGGATTGTCGACGTACTCCACGTCGATCGAACGGATGCGCGGCTCGTAGACAAGCAGCGTCGCCTCCATCTGCTGCTTGAGCAGATGCGCCGAAGCGGGCAGCGCCTTGTAGATGTTCGTGAGATCCGGCAGTCCGTAATCGGGCAGGTGCTTGAGCGCGCCCGCCCGTGCGTTGAGAATGCGGCGGACGTTCTGCTGGATGCTCAGTATCTCGAGTGTCCTGTCGTCGTAGGCGTCCAGCGGCTCACCATCGATCTGGCCAAGCAGCTTGTCGCACAGGGAAGGGCCGACTGGCATCGTATTCTCCGTCAGGTACCGGCCGCAACCAGATCGTCAGCGGTCACGTCGGCAGGCGACGGGGTGTCGTGGCGATCGATGAAGTCAATCACGAGACGCTCATCTTGCGACGCCCCGAAGGAAGTCCCCTCGGAGGACATCGACAGATGAATTTCTGCCGGCAGCAAGCCTCGGCCCATCCGCGTCAGGAGTTCACGCGACACGGCGGGAAGAATGCGTTGGTTGAGGAACGCGTCGACGCTGCGTGCGCCGGATTCGCGTGCGAGGCAAAGTTGCGCGAGCGATCCCGTCAACACGTCGTCGCAGGTGAGCGCAACATCGTAAAGACGGCGCAGACGTTCGGCGACCTTCGCGACCTTCAATCGCACGATCGACGCGAGTGCCGCGGCGTCGAGTGGCCGGTAGACCAGCGTCTGGAAACGCGCAAGCAGCGCGGGCTGGAAGTGCGCGACAAGCTGGGGGTGCATCGCGTCGAGGAGTGCCGCGTGCGGGATGTCGGGGGTCTCCGTCGTGGCCTCGTCGATCTGCGTGCTGCCGAGGTTGGACGTCATCAGGATCACGCAATTGCGGAAGTCGATCTCGCGGCCTTCGCCGTCGCGCATCGTGCCGCGATCGAACACCTGATAGAACATGTCGAGCACATCCCGGTGCGCTTTCTCTACTTCATCGAGCAGCACGACACTATAGGGCCGTTGCCGGACGGCTTCGGTGAGAATCCCGCCGCGGCCGTATCCGACATAGCCGGGCGGCGAACCCTTCAGTTGCGAAACGGTATGGGCTTCCTGATATTCCGACATGTTGATTGTCGTCAGCGCGGCTTCGCCGCCAAACAGCAGGTCTGCGAGCGCGAGTGCCGTTTCGGTCTTGCCCACCCCCGATGGCCCCGCCAGCAGGAACACGCCGAGCGGCGAATGCTCGCATTTCAGGCCGGCTTTCGCGGTGCGCAGGCTTTCCGCGAGTGCGCCCAAGGCATCGTCCTGGGCGACCACGCGCGTGGCGAGATGATCTTCGAGCGTGAGCAGTCCGGCCAGTTCGTCATCGAGCAGATTGCCGACCGGCACACCGGTCCACTCGGCCACCACTTGGGCGATGGCCTGTCCATCCACATCGACAAAGACGAGGGGCGCCTTTCCCTGTGCGTCAGTCAAGGCCTGCCTGGCGCTGGCGAGCGCATCATCGCCATGGCACGATGCGTCCCGATCCGCGCTGCGCTGCGCGTGCACCGCGTTGACCAGTTCAAGTTCGTGTGTGTAGCGCTGTTGCATTGCATCCCGTTTCGCACGCGCATCGGTGAGCGCGGCCTGCAGGGCATCATGCCGCTCCTGCAGGTCCAGTGCGCCAGCCCGCTGGTCTGCGGCGAGCGTGCTGATTTCCAGTTCGAGTGCGGCGACCGCGGCGCCGGCCCGCTGGAGTTCAACGGGCGGCGATTCCAACCCCATGCGCACCCGTGCGGCCGCTGTGTCAATCAGATCGACCGCCTTGTCCGGTAGCTGACGCGCCGGGATATAGCGGCGTGACAGCTTGACCGCCGCCGTGATGGCTTCATCGAGGATGTGTACGCCGTGGTGCTTTGCATAGCGGCTCGCAAGGCCACGCAGCATCAGGCACGCGGCGGTGTCGTCCGGTTCGTCGACCTTGATCACCTGGAAGCGCCGCTCAAGCGCCGCATCGCGCTCGAAATATTCCTTGTACTCGGACCAGGTGGTTGCGGCGATCGTGCGCAGTTCGCCGCGTGCGAGGGCCGGCTTCAGGAGGTTCGCCGCATCGGCACCACCGGTCGCGTTGCCGGCGCCGATCAGCGTATGCGCCTCGTCGATGAAGAGCAGTACCGGTATGTCCGATTGCTGCACTTCGTCGATCACGGTTTTCAGGCGCTGCTCGAATTCGCCCTTCACACCGGCACCCGCCTGCAGCAGGCCCAGGTCGAGTGTCAAAATGCGTACGTCGCGGATCACGTCTGGCACGGATCCTTCTGCGACGCGAAGCGCCAGGCCTTCGACGAGGGCGGTTTTGCCCACGCCGGGCTCGCCGACGAGGATCGGGTTGTTCTTGCGACGTCGCGCGAGTACGTCGACAACCTGCTGGATTTCGCGATCGCGTCCAAATACCGGATCGATTTCACCGCGCTGTGCCTTTGCGGTCAGGTCGATGGCGAAGCGGGCGAGGGCTTCACCCTCCGGTTGCCTCGCGCGCCCGTGCGGTTGCGGTTTCGATTTCGTCGATAGACCCGGACGCGCTTCGTCTTCCTTACCGGTGGTCTGCGCAGGCGAATCGCTGTCGACAGGCCCGGCAGTTGCATTGTCATGGGCTTCGACAGAATGTCGGTCGATCACTGCGGCGAGCCGCTGGATCTGTGCCGCATTGATGGACAGGAGCGGCCACGCATCGGTTGCACGCAGGCAATGAGGGGCGTCCACCAATGCCTGCAACACATGGCCCGAACGTATCGTTGGCCCGTCCCCACCGGCGGACGCACGGAGCCATGCGCCTTGCAGAACGTCGGCGAGCGTTCGCGACAACGCAGGCTTACCGCGCAGTTCGCGTGGCAGACGTTCGAGCGAGGCAAGCAGCGCATCCCACACCGAGTCGATATCGATTTTGTAGTGTCGCAGGATCGCCGGGATATCACCGTCGCCGCGCTCGATCAGTTTCAGCAGCCAGTGTTCAGGCGTAATCTCGCCGTGCACGCGGGCGTTGCACAGACTGGCTGCGTCGGCCAGCGCGCTCGCGCAGTGCGGGTTGAGCTTGCGAAGCAGAAACGTGGAGTCGCGCAGCGTCATGATCGTCACGAATAAAGAGAGCCCGGGCCTTGGCCGGCGCCGGGATGTGAAGAGAAAGCGCCAGCGCACACAGGGTGGGCTGGCGAAAAGAGGCTGACGTACACCTGACGCAGGGGATCAGGCGATCAACGCAGAACCTTACGAGCGTTCGTTCCAGCTATCGGCGTGAATGATGTTGCCGTCCTTGTACGACCACGTAATCTTCTCGTAGCGCAGTTCGACGTGTTCGAGATGGTTGTGCTTCTCGTAGGCCGGGTTCTTGATGTCGAGCATCGTCGGTTTGACCGCGACGACCTTCACGTTGTCGAGCTTGGTGTTGAAGTATTCCTTCTCCTTGCCCGCATCGTCGATCTTGTACCACTTGATTTCGATCGACTTCAGAGTCTGGCCGCTGGTCACCGCCTTGTACAGGTACGGCGTCGAGGCATCCGTTTCCTTCGTGAAGGTGATCGGGGCATGCACACGCGTGCCGGTCAGCTTGCCGGTATTCGCATCGGTCGGGATGTTGATGCTGTGATCGAGGGCGACCACTTCGACGCTGCCTTCGCGGCCCTGGACCGTGACGGAGCCCTTGACGTCGGCGCCGCCATCGTCCTTGATCCACATGTATGCCGGAATTGCCATTTTTTCATTCTCCTTCGTTTTGACTGCAACAATCGTCCGGAGTCGATCCCCGGACCGCGAATGTCCCAAAGCGATGCTCCGGGTCCGAACTGTTTCGAGCGGCGCGCTCGTGTCCTGCTCAGGCGCCAGTCGCTCCCCCTTTGGGGGCTTCCTTCTGGGCGCCTCCCAACGGGACTTCTTTCGGGGCGTCCGGCACCAGCGTGATCTCGACGCGCCGGTTCTTCGCTCGTCCGGCGTCAGTGTCGTTACCTGCGATCGGACGGGTATCGCCATAGCCCTGAATCGCAAACTGCGTCACCGGAATGCCCGACGCTTCGACCAGCCAGTCTCGTACCGCGCCAGCACGCGCCATTGACAGCCTCAGATTGCCGTCGGCGTTGCCGACGTTATCGGTGTAGCCGGCGACCAGAATCCGTTTGTCCGGGTGGGCCTTGATCATTTCAAGTGCGCCGATCACCGCCCGGTTTGACCCAGGCTTGAGCTGTGCGCGACCGCTGTCAAAGAGCGACATGCTGTCGAGCGTCACCACTGCAGGCGGCGGGGGCGGCGTCTCATAAGAGGCGATCGCATCGTTGAGTACAGGCATGAGAGGCGCCCCACGGTACATGCCAAACGACAGGCGCGCAGGCACGCCCAGGCGTGCGTAATGGTCGATCTGGTCGCGATCGGCGACGAGTGCCTGCAAGGCGTCGCGGCGCGCGGTGTCATGCGCCGCCGGAATCATCGAGAACCGGCCGAGATCGGCGCCGATGTGCGCGAGCAATGCCTGGTTGTTTTTCGCCGATCCCCAGATAGCAAGTGCTCCGGCGCAGGCGAGCAGGGCGATCGCGTGAGCGAGCGCAGCGAGGCGAGGCGACACCCACAGTCGCCGGGGCATGGATTCGATCAACGGTTGCGGCATTGGCCACGGAACCGGAGAGGCGGCCATCGGCGGCGGCATGATTCCCGATCGCGCGCGGACGTCTCTCGCCCACGGTGAGCGAGGGTCACTTGCCGGGCCGCAATCAATCCAGCCCATGCCGAAAAGCGCCCAGGGCGTCGCGGGCTGCAACCGTCCGGTGAGCGGGCCGATCACGACGCGCTGCGTCCAGCCGATGACCGACGCAAGCGCTGCCGCGCGCGCAGCGGAAACAGGATCGCCTCCGGTTTGGTGGACCTGCGCTTCGGCTGCCTGCATCACGGCTTCGAAGCGGTGCGCGTCTGCAAGTCTGGTTGTCGACGACACGCCGTACCATCGCAGGCCCGCGGCCGCAGCGGCCGCAGCGGGCGTCGCGGTGAGCCGCTGATAGATTGCGATGTAGCCGGGCAGCCTCGTGCCGAGCATTCGTGAAGCGTCGCTTACCGCCTGGCGCGCAAGGCGCAGCGCCTGCGTCAGCACGTCTTCGCCTGCATGCAAGGCAGGCGCGATCGACAGCACGACACCGTCGGGTGCGCGGCCGTCGCGCCACTGCTTCACTGCAACGGCGACTCGCGGCAGGTCACGTGGGTTGTCGACCCGCAGCCAGATCGCACCGTCGCCGACGTGCGTCAGCCGCTCTTCGTCGCCTGCGCGGTTAAACAGCTGGACGAGCGAATCTCCCGTGACCAGCACAAGCGGCATGCGCGTGCGCAGGCTCACCGGTAGATCGGCGGTCGTGGCACCTAACGCGGCCAGCACATGCGCGCTTTGCTCGCGGGCCCGATTGCGTTGCAGCGTACGAAGGACGACCGCGGCGAGTGCAACCAGCACCACGCCAGTGGCGACTACCCAGGCCACTTCGCGGCCGGCGGGAAGAACCTGAAACAGCACGGCAAGCGCCAGCACCACCGCAAGAATGATCACTGCGCGAAACGGATACCCCAGACGCAGATCGGACATCACGGTTTGATCGCAGGTGCCGACGACACCAGATGGGCGAGCTGCGCATCGAGCGCCTGGCCCCAGATCAGGTAGACGAGTGCGGCAACGATACAGCCGAGTCCGGCGATTCCCCACGGTGAGAGACGATAGAACCAGTCCGCCACACGTCGACCCGTGCGATCCGCGATAAATGTCCGTGCGACGGCAGGCCTCAGGTTCTCCAGCCTCGCATTGAGTGTGGTCCTCAACGTCGGGAGCTTTGCTTCGCCTTCACGCGCGTAGCGGCCCATGAAACCGAGTCCAAGGACAGCAGCGTAGCATTCGAGCAGGTCGACGTTGGGCGGCGTCTCGCGCAAGCGTTCCGCGAGCCGGTCGAAGACGTGATCGCCGGCGTCCAGCTTGCCGAACCGCTCGACCTGCAGCGGATGAGCTTCCCAGCTGGACCTGTCTTTTATCGACGGACAGCGCAGCACGGCCTCGTCGAGTAGTCCGCACTGGGCGTATTGCGCATCTTCCCGCACGTCCGCGGCGAAGCCACGCTGCTCGAGTGCGGCAGAGAATGTTGCCATCAGTTGCACGCAGCGCTGGCGTAACTGCCCTACGGGTTCGGTGTTGCCACCTTGCGTGAGCATGCTGACGAGCAGTGCCGTGTCGCGCAGCAGGTCGCGAATACCGCCGCCGGCTACCCGGCTGGCGACAGGCTGAGCGTCCATCAACTGGATATTATTCAGGCTACTGATCGTTGTCATGAGCGCAGTACCGCGTAGAGTTCAAGCGATGGGTCCGCCACTGTCGTTGGCAGGTAGATCTGGCAGGCACGAGCAGCCACCATCCTCGCGTGGGCCGGATTGCTCGGATCGAGTGCGAAATACAGGTTGTCGAGACGCACAGGAATTGCTGCGGGTACGCGCTGAATCGCTTTGAGAGGAACGCCTGCAAGCGCGGAATTGACGATGTGTTCAACGTCGTCGGGTGCGCCGATCTTGCACAGCTTCGGCAATTGCTCGACCAGTTCGAACGGCGCGACCGCTGCGTTGACCGACAGGTAGTAATCCGCGCCGGCGCCGAGCCGTTCGTCCAGAAACTGGCCCATCCATGTGGTGGGACTCTTGCGTGTCAGTCCAATGGATATCACACGCGATGGAATGATCGAGTCGAGCAGGTCGCGAATCGTCGTTTCGAGTTTCGCGAAAATCTCGTCGGCCCGTGCGTGGTCGTATGCCGGGATCTCGTTCAGTTGTGCGCCGGTCGAAAACGTCATCAGCACGCTGGCCAGTTGGGCGAGTGTCGAATAGAGCCGCTCAGGCGGCTGGCTTGGGTGTGTGGCGAAAAGCCGGAGCTGTGGCCAGTACGTGTGAATGCAGTGGAGCAGCCAGAACAGTGAAACGTCGGCGACGCCGTATTCCGCGACGGCCTCGAGACGCTCGCTTTTGCGTGCCCCCAGTGCGGCGCTCTTTGCCTGCAGGATGTCGGCAAGACGCTTCGCCCGCTCGACGTGCAGCGGGTGACCCGCCAAGGTCAGACACGGTGGCACGTAGCGGTGGTCGACCTGGAAATGACCGCCCGTGCCACGCGTAAGACGGGCGATTGCACAGACCGTGTCGTCTGCGTGCTGTTCGACGTCGAACAGCAGTCGCACTGCGTGCCGTTCGGCCGCCATCTCCGCCTCGCCCGTGCCGTTCAGATCGGTGACTTTCACGAACTCCCTATATGAACGACGTGGCCGCGCGAGCGTTGTTTCATCAAAGCGGCAGTTGCTGCCCGTGGCATTCATCAGCGGCAACGCCGCCAGCACCACAACGCTTTGTGTATCGGGTGACAGGCCTTGCGTCAGATCGCGGGCAGAGGGCAATGCGTCGCTCACTGACGTGTCGAACAGCGTTCCGTCAGGAAAACGAAGTTTCAAGCGCGTGAGTTTGAGACGTCCGTTGGGCAGCGCTTCCTCGTCAATCCCTACATCGAGCGTGCCCCACGGCTCGGCGATTACGGTAGAAGCGAACTGCCGGTGCACGAAATCGGTCCACCGGTCTTGCTGCTGGAATTGCTGCTGGTTGAGGATCAGGCCTTCGTGCCAGAGCGGTTTGTCGATCCGCATGAGTGTGGTCTTCTCTGATTATCTTTGGTCTGGATTGCGGATTCTATACGCGATAAACAAAGCCGGTATACCCCTCGATAAATATTTTTATATCGACTGGTGGAGAAGTGTCGGCAGCTTGCGATATTGCTCTATATCAAACAATAGGCGCGCATCGATTCAAAACTAATATCTCATAATTATTTTGTTGAAATCGAGGCTTGTATTATTTTGATATCCATGACTGGCATGGCTCAAGGGGGTTGGCGGTGATGATTAAAGATAGTCATCTTTCATGGTGAAGATAGGAATGATCTCAATTATTCTCAATCTGCAAATTGCTTTTATCAGACATCGTAAATTTAGACAGTGGCGATTAAGTAACGGAGCCTTTGACTTGGTCGTTGAGTTCCGTGTTTAATGCGATTCCAACTAAAAACAATCGCATAAATGCGGGCCGCGTTATGGGGTGCCTGAAAGCGTCATTCGAAAGCGGAATGCAGTTGCCGCCTGGGAGGGACGAAGGGGTTGCCGCATGCACGGAGCGAGTTCTTGCGATGTCATGGTGACCATCCTTTTGTCAAGGACTACATAATGGATAGCTTCCAGCGAGAAATTCCTAAATCAAGGGTTTCGATCACATTGGATCTCCACACGGGCGGCGCGCAGAAGAAGGTCGAGTTGCCCCTCAAGCTGCTTGTCGCCGGGGACTTCAGCGCAGGCAAGGAGCAGGCGCCGCTCGCGGAGCGCAACAAGACCAATATCGACAAGAACAACTTCGACGCTGTCCTGTCCGACCTGGCGCCGGAACTGAACGTGGGCGCCGAGAACACGCTCGCCGAAGACGGTTCCGAGCTCCCGGTGTCGCTCAGCTTCAGGTCGATGAAGGATTTTGAGCCGGAGCAGGTGGCGCGCCAGATCCCCGAACTGCAGGCACTGCTTGCGATGCGCAATCTGCTGCGCGATCTCAAGTCGAACCTGCTGGACAACGGCACATTCCGTCGCGAGTTCGAGAAGATCCTCAAGGACAACGCGCTCTCGCAGCAACTGCGCGGCGAGCTTGCGCAGATCGCAACGGCGGCCACGCAGCCGGAGGGTCATGCATAAGGCAAGACGGCCTTCACTGCATTTCGGACAACGAGCAACGCGAGTCCCGGTGGGACGGTAGAGATAGGATCCAACATGTCACGTAACGAATCCCAGCAAGGTGGCACGACTAAGACGGTCGTGCTCGACGCCCATAAGGAAGTTCCCTTGCGCCCCGAAGGAAGCGCCCTTGGGGCGGGGCATGGCAATAGCGTCTATGAGTCGCTATGCAGCAAGATCAACCTGAAGCCCGTGAGCGCGGCGCGCCCGCTCGAAGCGTTCCGGGATAACGACCTGCTCTCCGAGTCGTCGGCCGACGAGCGGCTGGCGCGGGGAATGAGCGCCTTTCTGCAACTGGTGGGTGAAGCAAGCAAGCCGGTGGACCGGCTGGACAAGTCGCTGCTCGATTTCCACATTGGCCAGCTCGACCGCAAGATCAGCCGTCAGTTGGACGCCGTGATGCATACGCCGGAATTCCAGGCGCTGGAAGGACGCTGGCGGGGCCTCAAGATGCTCGTGAACCGCACGGATTTCCGCAAGAACACGCGTATCGAGTTGCTCGACGTGTCGAAGGATGCGTTGATCCGTGATTTTGAGGACACGCCGGAACTCATCCAGAGCGGCCTGTATCGCCTCACATACATCGAGGAATACGACACCCCAGGTGGCCAGCCGATCGGCGCCCTGATCAGCGACTTCGAGTTCGCGAATTTACCGCAGGACATCGGCCTGCTGCGCAATATCTCGAAGGTGGCCGCCGCCGCACACATGCCGTTCATCGGTTCCGTCGGACCGGCCTTCTTCGGCAAGCAGTCGATGGAAGAGGTGGCCGCGATTCAGGATATCGGCAACTACTTCGACCGGGCGGAGTACATCAAGTGGAAAAGCTTTCGCGACACGGACGATGCCCGTTATGTGGGACTGACGATGCCACGCGTGCTGGGCCGTCTGCCGTACGGCAAGGACACGACACCGGTGCGGGCGTTCAACTATGAAGAGGCGGTGAAGGGACCAGACCACGACCGCTATCTATGGGTCAATGCATCGTTTGCGTTCGCTGCCAACATGGTGCGCAGCTTCACCAGCAATGGCTGGTGCGTGCAGATCCGCGGCCCGCAGGCGGGTGGCAAGGTCGAGGACCTGCCGGTTCACCTGTATGACCTCGGCACCGGCTATCAGCCCAAGATTCCGACCGAAGTGCTGATCCCGGAGACGCGCGAGTTTGAGTTTGCCAATCTCGGCTTCATTCCGCTGTCGTTCTACAAGAACCATGACTTCGCGTGCTTCTTCTCGGCCAACTCGGCGCAGAAACCGGCCCTGTACGAGACCAAGGAAGCGACGGCCAACAGCCGGATTAACTCGCGCCTGCCGTACATCTTCCTGCTCTCGCGCATCGCGCACTACCTGAAGCTGATCCAGCGCGAGAACATTGGCACGACCAAGGACCGCCGTCTGCTCGAGCTTGAGCTGAACAACTGGGTTAAGGGGCTGGTGACCGAGATGAAGGATCCGGGCGACGAGTTGCAGGCGTCGCATCCGTTGCGCGAGGCGAAGGTGACGGTTGAGGACATCGAGGACAACCCGGGATTCTTCCGCATCAAGCTGTTTGTCATCCCGCACTTCCAGGTGGAGGGAATGGACATCGGTTTGTCGCTGGTGTCGCAGATGCCCAAGGCGAAGAGCTGACCTGTTGCGGTTGATTTAACGGGCCGGCCTGCGGTGATGGGCGGCCCGGCTTCGTTGTGTTTGATGTCACACGTGTTCGAGGGAGTCGTTGATGGGGTTCATGGTTCTGCCGTCCCAGGCGTACGAGGTCAAACTTGCGCCGCATCCGGCGCCGTTCTCGGTGCTGCAGTTCGAAGGCGATGAAGGCGTCAGCCGACTCTACCGCTATGAC
>NZ_CAJNAT010000033.1 GCF_905220705.1 Paraburkholderia domus | reverse complement strand
TGCCTTCAGGGACGGCGAACCGGTGCAAGGCGATCAACCGGTTCAGCAGAAACTCGCCGCCTGAAGTCGAACGCTATCAAGCTGCCCATACACCACTCTTGACGATAGCTCGTTGCACATCGCGGCAGGCGGCAAATACGACCTTGGTCCGATTGCGCGAGGTATGACGGGAACGCAATGATGTAAGCGAACCTGCCGCTGCCGCCCCCACATCGTCCGGCGCGAGATCCGACAGAATTGACATGACCGGTGCCGGCTACGGCATCACTTTCAGGCGGCCGGCGACCTGCATTACGGCGGGCTCAAGCAAGGAGTTGCCATGAATAAATTAGCGAAATGCTGCGTTCTTGCCGCTTTAACCGGTTCGATATCATTTGACAGTGCGGCGCAGGGAAAACCCATCGCCTATCCCGCCAAGGGACAAAGCCAGCAACAACAGCAGCAGGACGACGGAGCATGTTATTCGTGGGCCAAGAGCAACACTGGTGTAGATCCGGCTGCCATGGGCTCCGCCCCACCTCCGCCTTCTGGACCGGCGGTGGGCGGGGGTGAACGCGTTCAAGGCGCGGCCCGTGGTGCGGCCGGTGGAGCGGTAATCGGAGCGATAGCAGGTGATGCAGGAAAAGGCGCGGCAATTGGCGCCGCAACGGGAACGATGGTCGGCGGCTCTCGCGCGCGGCAAAACCGCCGGGCCGCCGACGCGTCCGCCCAATCTCAGTCCCAAGGTGCAATGGACACCTTCAACCGTGGCTATGCCGCCTGTATGGAAGGTCGTGGCTACACGATTAAATGACCGTTAGCTTAATGGCGGCAAGACGCGCCTGCGTCATGAAAGGCAAGGCGGCCAGTCAGGCCGCAAAAAAAACCGCTTACCTATGTGTTGAAGGAGAGCAGCATGAGAAACATCAAACTCATCGTCGTGGCGGCGCTCGTGGCTCTCGCGAATGCCGGCTTCGCCCAGACGGAGCCGCAAGTGGGTGTCACGAGCGCACCCGGCAAGGTATCCGTGACTGGAACGATCAAGACGACGTCGACCATCGTGGGTATCGAGCCTGGCACGCGAACCGTCTGGCTGAAGGATGCCAAAGGAAAGATCGTGCAACTCGTGGTGGGTGATGAAGCACGCAACTTCGACCAGTTGAAGATCGGCGATGTGGTCACGGCCGAATACTCACAAGCGCTTACCGTCATGCTCAGAAAAGATGACTCGCCTCTGAGCACCAAGGAAAATAACTCGCTAGAGCGGACACCGCTTGGTGCGAAGCCGGGAGGCACCGCTACCCGGGAGGTCACGGTGATAGCAAATGTCACTGCGGTCAACACTCACACCGGCGTCATAACCTTGAAGGGTCCGCAAGGCAATTCCCTGGACCTGATCGTGCAGGACCCCGACCAGCTCAAGCACATCAAGAAGGGCGATCGGATGGAGGTGGTCTACAACGAGGCTATTGCAATTTCCGTCGAGCCTCAGGCCAGCAAATAGCCTTGCAGGCGTGGGCACGCTTAGGAAGAAGCAGCGCGGTGATCACGCCGGGCGTCGCCATGACCGTTTTGGAAAGCCGCAGGCCGCCATGAACGACACGATGCCCATCGCCATGGCTGCGCAGAAAGCTCATGCGAAACCCGATTGCGCCTGGACAACCAAGCTGGTAGTCGGCGCCCCATTCTTTGGTGCCGACATTGCCGTCCCGATCGGTCGTGCTAAAGAGGGGCTGGCATATCCTCCTACGCGGGCACGCTGATTCAATTGGCCTTTGGTCCTGCACCACAGTCTGTCCATTGACGCGGGGCCCTCACAAGGAATCGGCCATTTAGCGACGACGGAAGCCAAATCGTGCGAAGCACTGCGCGCCGTCCTTGACGGATTGCGGGGAGAGACATCGCTACCGGCTTGAGACGGCGAGCGGATAGCCCTCGCCGGCTAAAGACGTTTTCAGCAGGAGCACAGTTGTGCGCAAACTCATCATGGGGATCGTTGATTTCCGCGAGCGAATGCTTCCCCAGTATGCAGATCGCCTCCGCGAATTGGCGCTTACACAGCGGCCCGATGCGCTGTTCATCACTTGTTCAGACAGTCGCGTGGTGCCAGACCTCCTGGTGTCGACGCACCCGGGAGATCTTTTCACACTGCGAAATGTCGGCAACCTGATACCGCCTGCGACGGCGGATGGGTTATCGACTGGCGATTTCTCTGAGGCCAGCGCAATCGAGTACTCCGTGTTGGTCTTGAAGGTCAGGAATATAGTGGTGTGCGGGCATTCCGAATGCGGCGCAATGAAGGCCGTGCTGACGCGCAACCCAAAACTGAAGGCGCCGAACCTCGATAAGTGGCTATGCAATGCCGACGCTGCCGCCTTTCGCCTCAAACACGCCGGTGCGCTGAACCTCGCGCTGAAACCCCATGACCAACTGTCGCAGCTCAACGTTCTCATACAGCTCGAGCATCTGATGTCTTACCCTATCGTCCGCGAGCAAGTTGCGGCTGGGGTTCTGCACTTGAGCGGCTGGTGGTTCGACATTGAGACCGGGGATATGTATGCCTACGAGGGCGAGAGCAAGTTGTTCGAAGTCATCGATCGTCAGGAAGCCGAGCGCCTGGTCAGACGTCTTGACGCCATTTAATGCTCAGAATTGTCGTTCCGAATTTGTCGCGCGAGTGATGCCACGGATCTATTGGCGTGCCAAGATGTGGTCAGCTGTTGAGGTTGACTTGGGGGGCTCTTACTGCTCGGATCCGTCGCCACTACAGGCACCTGTCGTGGATACCGGCCACGGCGCTTCCTGAATAGACTATCATTTCGGTGACACCCTCCGTGAGAGGCTAGGGAGAAGATCATGATCCGACATTGCGCGGTTTCGCTGGCCGTCGCGGGCAGTCTTGCTGTTTCATTCACGTTTGCGCCTCACGTCATGGCACAGACAGGCGCCCCCGGAACGAAACAAATGCAGGACGCACAGCGGAAAGCCGAACAAAAGGCGCGCGGGGAAAAGAAAAAACCTCACCAGAATGCACAGCCTCAAAAAGCTGGCAGTGCCGCATCGGCATCCGCGCCCTAGTCTTCGCGGTTCCCCGTCGCGGGAATCATTGTCGTTCGCTCCGATTTTTGCCAAGGGCTTCGAGCGCAAGCTGAGCGACGACCCGTAAAACTTTAACTATGTTTCGTCACGCTCAGGAAGAAGCAACGCGGTAATCTTGCGGTTCTTCCAGAACATATTGTGGATGCGCGACTGCAGTGCTCGCAACCCATCGGCAGGCATGTCGTTGAAGATCACCAGCGCCGTAGGCCGCGCGCCTGCGCCGGGAATACGCCGGATCGCACTGCACTGAGGAAATCCATACCGTGTCAGGAACTCGCCGAGTTCCTCATCGGAAATGGGTTCTTCCAAGTTTCCAAGTAGCAGTTGAGCCATGGTCGTCGATCCGCTTAAGCTGCCCCCCAGGCGATGATTTTCACTGACCGCCGCTGGCCTGTACCGCCGCCGCGATATCGCGGCTGACCGATGCGAGCGCGCGGTCATCAGCCTCGACGATCGATTCGAAACCTGAGCCGGAAATGACCTCCTGCGCAACGGTGCGGCCCATGACCGGACGTGCCTTCCCGGGTGGGCGCACAGCCCATTGCACGTCGATGGTTACGTCCCGTCCTGGCGCGGACTCGAAACGCACGACATCGAGCCGTACACGCCATATGGTCTGCGGGTCGTACCATCCGTCGGAAACCGATATCTGCTGCGAGTTCAGCAGCGCGGCAAGGTCAGCGGCAATCACGCGCGCAATATCGCCTTTCAACGGTTGTGCCCAACGGGCGAACTCGTTGACCGCGACTTCGTTATCGCCGACCCGCGTCACGATCTGCGGCCGATCGACAGTGTCCGGGATTGTGACGGGACCGATCACCATGGAGACGGGCCTCGTGGTGCCGAGTTGGGTGAGCGACGGGTCCGGGCTCAATGTATAGAAACTGGCCGGCGGCGACTTGCATCCACCGAGCAATACGGCGACCAGTCCGAGAATGAAACAGGCACGCGCGCGTCTCATGGTTTGTCCCCCGACTTGCCGCGAACCAGCGCTTCGGGATGCTGCGACAGATAATCGGCGAGCGTGCGAAGCGAAACGGCAGTGCGGGTCAGTTCGCGCATCGCATCTTCCGTGGATTGCTGCAGCGACGAATCCGGTTGCAACGCGGAATTCGCGGAATCGAGCATTGTTTGCGCCGACGTGAGCGTGCCCTGAGCTTTGGGAACGACCTCGGCATTGAGCTGGGCTATCAGGGCGTTGGTGGTGCGCAAGGTCGTCCGGGCATCGTTGCCGATTCCCTCGAACGGAATACTATTGAGCTTGGCCAGCAGTCGCGTGACCGAGTCCTGTATCGATTGAAGCGTGCGGGGTACCGCTGGCAGTTCAGGCGGCGACTTGCTCCAGTCTATAGTTGCCTTGGGCGCATCCGGGAAATAGTCGAATGTAAGGTACAGTTGTCCCGTGAGTAGATTTCCGTTCCTCAGCTGGAAGCGGAATCCGTGTTCCACCAGGTAGTTCGCGATACCGCGCGGGTCGTCACTGATACGTCCTCCGGTTTGGCCGTCCTGGTAGCGCGAAGTAAACCGCTCCGGATAGATTTCGATTTCGACGGGGATACTGAAACGTTGGTGCGCTCGGTCGAATCGCGTATAAATTGCCGTCACTTCTCCGATTACGACACCGCGGAAGTCGACGGGTGCGCCCACTGTCAATCCGCGCACCGAATCCGTGAAGTTCACGATGTATTTATCGACAATACGGTCGTGCTGTTGCATGGCTTCAGCACGCGCAGAGTACAGCTCGAACTTCGCGTTGGGCGCGGCCTCGACATCGTCCGACGAGTCCGGCGGTGACTCGAACGCAATACCGCCGATGATGATGGACACGATCGATTGTGTTTCGACACGCACACCGTTGGTATCGAGCGCCATGTTGACTCCGCTCGCGTGCCAGAAGCGCGTGTCGGCTTTCACGAACTGGTCGTAGGGTGCGTTGACGAACACCTTCAGCGTGACGCCCTTGCCGTTCGGATCCAGTTGATAAGAGGCGATCTGCCCAACCCGAAGCCTGCGGAAAAAGACGGGCGAGCCCGCATCCAGCGAGCCAAGCCCCGCGCTCTTCAACGTGAACTCGCGGCCCGGCACGTCGCTCGCAAACACAGGCGGATCTTCGAGCCCGACGAAATCGCGCCGTGCTTTCCTCGCATTCCCTACATCGACGTCGATGTAGGAGCCGGACAGAAGCGTGCCGAGACCCGAGACCGTGCCGCCTGAAATGCGCGGCCGGACAACCCAGAAGCGCGTGTTGTCGACGAGCAGGCCCGCCACGTCGCGCGTGACCTCCGCCTTTGCCACTACGCTTTTGTGGTCAGGCGATAGCTGCACCGTTTCCACCACCCCGATATCGACGTCCTTGAACTTGAGCTTGGTCTTTCCGGCCTCAAGCCCCTCGCCTGTCTTGAAGCTGATGCTGATCTTCTCGCCGCGTTCCAGTACCGCCTTCGTGGCGAGCCAGCCGCCGATCAGTATCGCGACGATCGGCACGAGCCACACCAGTTGCATGCGCCAGCGCGAGCGCGGCACTGGCTCCGCAGGAGGGAAATCGGGCGTAGCAGGCTCGTCATTTGACCCGGACATGATTCATCTCCGCTTCGTCCCAGATGAGACGAGGATCAAAAGACATTGCCGCCAACAGGGTGAGCACAACGACCGCCCCGAACGCTATCGACGCCGGGCCGGCCTTGATCGTCGCCAGTGCCTGAAATTGCACCAGCGCGACCAGCATCGTTATCACGTAGATATCGAGCATCGACCAACGACCCACCAGCTCAATCGCGCGGTAGATCCGCGTGCGCTGCTCGGGGAGCCATTGCGAGTGAAGCTGCGTCGAGATGGTCAGATACACGAGCCCGAGGATCTTGAGCATCGGCACCACGATGCTCGCCACAAAAACGAGGATGGCGAGTGGCCATGACCCGGATACCCATAGATAGACTACGCCGCTCATGATCGTATCTTTCTGCGCGCCGAAGAGCGAACTCGTGTCCATCACAGGCAATATGTTCGCGGGGACGTACAGCACAATCGCGGCCACCAGATACGCCCAGGTACGGGAGAGACTCGCGGGCTTGCGCAAATGCAACGGCGACCGGCAGCGCGGGCACACCCACTTGCCGCCAGATCGCGCCGGCGGGCGGATCAGCAGGCCGCACTCTTCGCACAGCGCAAGCCCATATGAGGACGCCGTCATGGCGGTGCGCCGGAATCTGATAGGAGGTGACTCCCATGCACGACCCGCCTTGGACGCGGCGGTGATGCGCGCCCATACCTCGCGCGGGTCGAATGCCGCCGACGCCGCCGCGAGCAGCAGCATCAGCACCATGAATGACCACAACGCGGTGCCCGGCACCACCGTCGCAATGTGCGCCAGCTTCACGAGCGCAACGAGCAGCCCGAGGATCAGCACCTCGGTCATGCCCCACGGACGCGCCAGCTGAAACAGCCGGAAACCAAAGGCCGCTCGCCACGGCACGCGTCCCAGCTTAAGCGGCAGAAGCAGCCACAGCATCGCGACAGTCTGCAGCACAGGCATCAGAATCGTCGTGAGGCCGACAAGCACCGAGAGCGGCCAGGTTTCGCCGTTGTACAGCACGCGCACCGCACCGGCCAGCGTCGTTTGAACGAGATTGCCGTTGACCGCCAAGCCGACAATTGGAAACACGTTCGAAATGACGAGCAGCGCCACCGCCGCGATGGTAAATGCCAGCGCGCTTTCGGGTCCGTTCGACCGCCCTCTTCGAAGCTCGGCGCGGCACCGGCGGCAGCGTAACGAACTGCCCGGCGTGAGGGGTGCGCCGAGCTGAAGCAGATCGCACTCTGCACAGGCGATGATGTCCCGACCTGTCATCTCGCCTCCAGCGCCATCGGCGGCTCGGTCGCCGCAGACGGGCTGTGCGCGACGGGCACGGCGCTCGCAGGCGTTGGCGCTGCGGGCTGTGGGACCGTCATTTTTTCCGCCTCCAGAACCCAGCCGCCGCCCATCGCCTTGTAAAGGGCGACGATCGAGTCGAACACCGCGCCGTTGGTCTGCGTATAGTTGAGCTGCGCGTTGAACAGGCTGCGCTCGGCGTCCAGCACCTCGATATAGCTCGTATAGCCCCCCTCGTAGCGCAGCCGGGCAAGCCGCGCGTAGGTGCGCAGCGCATCGACCTCGCGGCCCTGGACCGCGAGCTGCTCGCGCGTCTTCTGTAACCCGATGAGCGCATCGTCCACTTCCTGAAACGCGGTCTGGATTGCCTGCTCGTACTGGAGCAACGCCTGTTGTTGCTGCGCTTCAGCTTGCTTGACCTGACCGCTGATACTGCCCGCCGTGAAGATCGGCATACTCACCGAGCCGGCAAATGCCCAGACCCGCGCCGGCCCGGTAAACAGCTTGGAGAAATCCCCACTGGCCGAACCAAACAGCCCCGTCAATGAAATCGACGGAAAGTAGAGCGCGCGCGCGGCACCGATCAGCGCATTCGCGGCCACCAGGTTCTGCTCGGCCTGAAGCAGGTCGGGACGGCGTTCGAGCAGATCCGACGGCAGCCCGGCCGGCACGGCAGGAATCACCAGATCCGACACGGCGCGGCCACGCATGATGTCGCCAGGGTTACGGCCCAACAGGACCGAGAGCGCGTCCTCCTGCTGGGCGATCTGCATCTCGAG
The DNA here is from genome assembly GCF_905220705.1 of Paraburkholderia domus. Taxonomy (GTDB): domain Bacteria; phylum Pseudomonadota; class Gammaproteobacteria; order Burkholderiales; family Burkholderiaceae; genus Paraburkholderia; species Paraburkholderia domus. The sequence goes on along the minus strand of NZ_CAJNAT010000033.1, from coordinate 65,733 downwards.
CTGCGGAATCGTCGCGAGCGACGCCTCATATTCCGACTGGCTCTGCGCCAGTTCCATCTGTGACACGTTGCCGCCCTCAAAGCGCAGCGTGAAGACGTGGACCGACTCCGCGCGGCTCTCGGTCGTGGCCTTGGCGATCTCGAGCTGCTGGTCAAGGTCGCGCAGATTGATGTAGGACGTCGCCACCGACGCCACCAGCGTCAGGATCGTCGCGCGGCGCCCCTCTTCGCTGGCGAGCAGGCTCGCGCGTGCCGCTTCGGTCTCGCGGCGTACCTTGCCGAACACATCGATCTCCCACGCCGCCGACAGCGTCGGCTGGAAATCGTTGAAGACCGGCGACATCCCCGCTGACAATGGCACAGGCCCAGCCTGCGAGGCACGCTGGCGTTGTGCATCGAAGCTTGCGCCCACCTGCGGGAACAGCCCCGCCCGGGTCGTCACGAACTGCCCCAGAAACTGATCCACGCGTGCGGCCGCGATCTTTACATCCTTGTTTTCCGCCAGCGCAGTGGTAATCAGGTCGTTCAGCACCGGGTCCTGGAATTGCTCCCACCACGCGGTGTTGGCAACCTCGACGCTCTCAGCGGCGGTGAAGCGGTAGGTGGCCGGCGTCTGCACCGTCGGCCGCACGTAGTTGGGCCCGAGCAGGCAACCGCCCAGTCCCAGCAGGATGGGCACCAGAAACGGTAAGGAGGCCGCGGCACGCATGTCAGTCATCCTCGCGTCTGGCCGACGGCTTGACCGTCGGGCCGCCGGGGCCCGCGTCGGGGCCATGTGCGTGGCTGCCGCCCGATGCGCCGCCGCTCGGGCCCGGCGTTTTCTTGTCGCCCGATTTCTCCGACATCGTCTCGAGCAAGTAGAAGAACATCGGGATGAAGAACACGGCGATCACCGTCGCACCGAGCATGCCGCCGATCACACCGGTCCCGATCGAATGGCGGCTGTTCGCGGACGCACCTGTCGCAATCGCCAGCGGGACGCATCCGAGAATGAACGCGAGCGACGTCATCACGATCGGGCGCAACCGTTCGCCCGCCGCCGTGACGGCGGAGTCGTAGACCGACTCGCCCGACTCGCGATTGAGCACGGCGAACTCGAAGATCAGGATCGCGTTCTTGGCCGCGAGCGCGACCAGCATGGTCAGGCCGATCTGGAAGTAGACATCGTTTTCGAGGCCGCGCAGCAGGATGGCAAGCAAGGCACCGAACAGTGCAAACGGCACGGCCATCAGCACGCCGAACGGCAGGCTCCACTTCTCGTATTGGGCAGCGAGAATCAGGAACACCATGATCAGGCCGAACACGAACACGAGTCCCGAAGTGCTGCCGGCCTGCTTCGATTCGTACGCCTCCCCGCTCCACCCAAGGCTATAGCCTGCCGGCAGCACCTCGTCCCCGACCTCGCCCAAGGTGCTGAGCACCTGCCCCGAGCTATAGCCCGGCGCAGCATTGACCGTGATTTTCACGGCCGGGAAATTGTTGAACCGCGTAATCAGATCCGGACCCGTGACGTACTTCGAGGTCACCACGGACTTGAGTGGCACCATGCTATCGGTCTTGCTGCGCACGTAGATCTGATCGAGATCCTGCGGCGAGAGCCGATACGATGGCTCGGCCTGCAGGATGACCTGCCACAACCGGCTCGAACGGTTGAACTGCGACACGTATAGCGAACCGAACATGGTCTGCATTGCGCTATAGACGTCCTCGATCGGCACGCCCAGGGTCTCCGACTTGTCGCGGTCCACGTTGACCAGCAGTTGCTGCGCTGACCCGTTGAAGGTCGACGTCACCCGCGTCAGTTCGGGCCGCGCCTTGGCCTTGGCGATAAAGTCGTCCACCACCTGGGCAAGTTGCGCGATGGTGGCGTCGCCCTGGGCCTGTATCCATACCTCGGTGCCGCCGGTCGTGCCAAGGCCTGGAATGGACGGCGGATTGACCGGCAGGATGATCCCCTCCTTGACATCGGAGAGGGCCTTGTACGCGTCGATCAGTACGGCCCGCGCGTTCTGGGTCTTGATGTTGGCGAATTTGTAGCGTTCGTCGAAACTCTTGAAGCCGACGAAGAACGTCCCCGCGTTGTTCTTGTTCTGGCTGTCAAGCAGGCTGAACCCATCGACCACGGTCACACTGCTCACGGCCGGCTGCTTCATGAAGTAGTCCGTGACGTGCTGCGAGACGTCTCCCGTGCGATCGAGACTCGCGGCGTCCGGCATGACGATCGCGCCAAGCAGATAGCCCTGATCCTCGGGCGGCAGAAACGAGGTGGGAATCGCGCGCAGCATGACGACCGCAAGCGCGATCATGCCGCCGAACAGAAGCAGCGCCACCACGAAACGCTTGATCGCCAGTTTGACCCAATTCGTGTAGCCGACCGTCATTCGCGCGAACGCATTGTCGAACCACTTGAAGAAGCCGCGCTTTTCATGATGCCCCGGCTTGAGCAGCAAGGCAGCGAGCGCCGGTGACAGAGTGAGTGCGACCACGCCCGAGAGCACCACCGAGATTGCAATCGTGATCGCAAACTGCTTGTACAGCTGTCCGGTAATGCCGCCGAGAAAGGCCACGGGCACAAACACGGCGCACAGAACCAGCACGATCGCCATGACCGGGCCGGAGACTTCGTCCATGGCGCGCTTGGCGGCATCCTTCGGACTCAGCTTGTGAACGTTCATATTGCGTTCGACGTTCTCAATCACCACGATGGCGTCGTCCACCACGATGCCGATCGCGAGCACCATGCCGAACAGCGTCAGCATGTTGATCGAGAAGCCGAGTGCGAGCATTCCCATGAAGGTGCCCAAGATCGACACCGGCACCGCGAGCACCGGAATCAGGGTTGCACGCAGGCTCTGCAGGAACACGAAGACCACGATCACGACCAGCACGAGCGCTTCGAAGAACGTGTGGATGACGTCCGAGATGGACGCACGCGTGAACTCCGTTGTATCCATCGCGATGTCGTAGTCGATGCCTTCCGGGAACGACTTCTTCATCTCGGCGAGCGTGGCACGCACCTGCTTCGCCACATCGAGCGCGTTAGCGCCCGGCTGCTGATAGACCGCGATCACCGTGGCCGGCTTGCCCTGGAATTTGCTGCGGATCGAGTAATCCTTCTGGCCAAGTTCCGCGCGCCCGATGTCCTTCAGCCGCACGATGGCCGCGCTGCCGTTTGCGGCGCGAATGATGATGTTTTCGAACTCGCTCGGATCGGTCAGCCTTCCGGTGGTCGTGACCGCGAACGACTGTTCGACCGGTGTGCCGGTCGGCGCCTGGCCGATTCGCCCGACCGCGAACTGCTGGTTCTGGTTGGCCACCGCCCGTTGCACGTCCGCCGCCGTGATGCCCAACTGAGCCATCCGGTCGGGTTTCAGCCAGATCCGCATCGCATAGTCGGGCGTGCCGAAGATACTCGACTGGTTCGCACCCGGGATGCGCTTGAGCGCATCGAGCACATAGATGTTCGCGTAGTTGGCGATATAGGTTGCGTCGTAGCGGTTACTCGGCGAATAGATGGCAATGACCATCATGAACGCCGATGACTTTTTCTGGACCTGAATACCCTGTGACTGGACCGACGACGGTAGCTGAGGCAGGGCCAGATTCACACGGTTTTGCACATCGACCTGGGCCAGTTCGGGGTTGGTGCCGATCTGGAAGAACGCATTGAGCGTATAGGCGCCGGTCGACGAGCTCGACGAGTACATATAGATCATGTTGTCCGCGCCGTTGACCTGCTGCTCGATCGGCGCGGCGACATTGTTGGCGACCACATCCGCATTCGCCCCCGGGTAAGTGGCGGAGACCGTGATCTGCGGCGGCGTGATGTCGGGATACTGCGCGATGGGAAGCGCCAGCATGGCCAGCGCGCCCCCTAGTGAGATGACTATCGAGATGACCGATGCGAAAATCGGCCGGTCGATACAAAAGTGGGAGACGCTCATGTCGGCCGCCCGTCACTTCGTCACAGGCTGGCCGGACTCCCGCGCCGCCAGATGCTGTGGCCCGCCTGGCGGCAGGCTGGCGGCGGCTGGCTGACTGGCGGCGGCTGGCTGACTGGCGGGCGCACTGGGCGCCCCGGTGATCTTGAGCGGCGTGTCGGCTACGACCCGGATCGCGCCGTCAACCACGACGCGATCGCCGGGTTTGAGACCGTCGGAGATGAACCAGTCGTCGCCATGCCAGTCACCCGTTTCGACCACGCGCTGATGGGCTTTTGAGTCGCTGTCGACCACCCACACGAAGTGGCTCTTCGCACCCTGCAAGACGGCGCGCTGCGGCACGAGGATCGCGTTCGGGCGCACCGCGCCGGACACGAGCGCGCGCACGAACTGTCCGGGACGCAACGTACCCTGCGGATTGGCAAACGAAGCGCGCACGAGGAACGTGCCCGTCTTCGTGTCGAACGCCGGATTCGCGAAGTTAATTTGACCGCGCTGAGGAAACACCGAGCCGTCCGCCAGCACGACGGTCACTTCGAAGCTCTGATTGGCGGGAAACTTCAGCCGGCCCTTGGCTTGCTGGTCGCGGTAACCCAGCAACTCGTTTTCGGAGATGCTGAAGTTGACCCACATCGGATCGAGCTGGTAGATGTAGGTCAGCAAACCGGTGGCGGCGGCCGTCACATAGCTGCCGTCCTGCTGTCTGGCGAAACTCGAAAGCCCCGCGAGAGGCGACTTGATCGTCGTATAGCTGAGGTTGAGCTCGGCGGTCTCCACCTGCCCCTGAGCCGCGATCACGGCCGCCTCGGCCTGCTTTTCATTGCCCGTCGCGTCGTCGAGGTCTTTCTTGCTCAAGGCGTTCTGCGCGGCGAGCGGTACCACACGGGCAAGATTGGCTTTGGTTACATAGAGCCTCGCCTGCTGCTGGGCAAGCTCGCCCTTCGCCGTTTGCAGCGCCGCCTGGAATGGCTTGGGATCCATCAGGAACAAGATCTGTCCGGGACGAACCAGTTGCCCCTCGGTATACACCCTCTTGTCGAGAAAGCCGTCGACCCGTGCACGTATCTCGACTTCACGTGAACTTTGCGTCTGCGCGGTGAATTCGAAATCGACCGGCGTATCCTGCTGCACTACCGTCATCACGGTCACCTCCGGCACCGCTGCCGCCGGTCCGGCGGGTGGCTTCTTGCACGAGGCAAGCAACGTGACAGCGGCTACGAGCAGCAGCATTCGCCCAGCGAGCGAGCGCGCTGCACGACGCAGCAGGAACGATCTGGCCAGGGAGCCGCGAGAATTCGGCCGGCGCATGGTGTGGAGGATGGGGACGGTTTTCATCGTGCGAGCCACCGGATCACCGGGTGGTACAGTTGCCGAATAACACGTATGCATTTGCGTTATTCACGATCATCAACGTCATTGAGCCGTCTCCCGAATCGAGGACGAGTGTCCATCCATATCCCAACTCCATACCCTCGATGACGATCTGCTTCGGGTCCTGGTTGACGTTAAGCATGGGTGTCGTGCGCACGGGTCCGACGATCACTTTCTTTGCGAAGTCGAGGGAAAGGAACTTGGGTGCCCCAATATCCTCCGGCAAGGACCGGCTACACGCAACGCCCAGATCGCAGGTGTGCGCTTCAATGGTTGCGCAGAGTAGCGGCTTGCTGCCATCGAAGTCGGCTGCCGACACATTAAATGCAACAACGCCGAGGAAAATCGTGAGTAAAGCGGACCCGGATTTCATCATCTACGCTCCCGCATTTTCTTTGAACGCTGCCGCGCAGCGCGCCACACGGCACGCGCGTCGAGACCACGCACGCACCTTGGGCAGTCCAGCCGCGCGTCCAATGCAAGACTCGCGGTCTTCGAGTTACGCGTTGACTGAGTTCAGTTTGGTAGCTGTGAGAAAGGGTGACAATCAGACCTTAGTCTCATATCGCCCGGCGGGACAAAAGTGCTTCACGGCTGCGGCGTGCGGCCTATCGCCATCTCCACGGCCTTGATCAGAATGGTCCCGTTGAATGGTTTGCGCAGATACGCGGCTGCGCCAGACCCAATCGCGGTTTGTCGCGCCGAAAGCTCGTCGTATGCCGTTATCATGATGATGGGCAATCCCATCGGCGCTAGCCGACGCTGGACTTCCAGCCCGTTAGTTCCGGGCATCTGAATGTCCAGAATCACACAGGCAGGCCGATATGACGGAATCGCCGAGAGCGTATCCAGAAACTCGTCACCACTGGAAAATGTTTCCGCCTCGATACCAACGGAGCGCAGCAACCGCTTGATGGATCGGCAAACCGATTCGTCATCGTCGATCACAGCAACGCTTTGGTTGAGATTGACCATATAAAGATGCGACCGCGCGCCCCCCCATGAGTAGGCTATGCAGCTTCAGCCTAACCGCGGATACCAAGATGGGATATAGGGCTTTGGTCCACCAGGCGCTTTGGTCCACCAGGCGCGCCCCAGCGGACCAGCCCGAGCAGGTCTCTCACGAGATGTCTGGCAAACCACTGGGAGGTTAGTCGTCGTCTGCCGCATGCACGCCGGCCCTTCCCGCAAGCCGAACGAGTTCGACAATCGATCTTGCCTTCATCTTCTCCATCACTCGGGCGCGATGAATCTTGATCGTCTTTTCGGCTGCGCCCAGATCGCTTGCAACCTGTTTGTTCAGCCGCCCCGTCAACACGAGCGCCATGACTTCGCGCTCGCGCCGCGTGAGATGATTGAGCCGCTCCTCGATCTCCGCTCTTTGGCTTCTTTTCGCCCACTCTATGCATGCACGCTGGAGTGCGCGATCTATCGCTGCGAGCATCAGGGACTCGCACACCGGCTTGGTCAGGAAGTCGAGTGCGCCGGCTTTCATCGCATCCACACTCGTGCCGATGTCGCCATGCCCCGTCAGAAACACGATTGGAAGAAGCTGATTGAGCTTGTGCTGTACCTCCAGCCCCGTCATGCCGGGCAACTGCAAATCCAGAACGAGGCAGGCGGGCGCGCTGATCAGATCGGCCCCATTCAGAAATGCTTCGGCACTTTCAAAGCTTTCGACGTAATAGCCCGAGGCGCGCAGTAATCGAGCGAGCGCGGCTCGTATTCGTTCATCGTCGTCAACGATGAAAACACGAGTCGCGGCCTGGCTCAGGGTGCCCGTGGGCCGCTGTCCTGTCGTGAGGGGGATGCACGAGGCAGCGTTATGTGAAACGACGCTCCCTTGCCCACATTGTTCTCCGCCCATATTCGGCCTCCGTGACCGGTGATAATCGTGCGGCTGATCGAAAGACCCAGCCCGAGCCCTTGTGGCTTGGTGGTGAAAAACGCCCTGAAAATCTTGTGCATCTTGTCTACGGTCAGCCCTACTCCCCAGTCTTTCACCGTGATACGCAAGCCTTCATCCGGTTCTTCCCGCACGGTTACCTCGACCACACGTTCCGCGGGAGCACATTCCTTGACCGCATCGAATGCGTTCAGCAGCAGATTCAGTACGACCTGCTGGAGTTGAACCCGGTCGCCGCAAACCATCGGCAGCTTGTTCGAAATGTCGAAGCTGGTGCGAACGCCGCGAGCGATTGCGTCGCTATGCACAAGGAGCGCGATGTCGCGGACGACGCCGCCGACGTCAAGGGGTCGCAAATCGATATCGCCTTTGCGCACCAATGTCCGGATCTTCTGGATGACCTCGTTCGCACGACAGCTATCCGCGATGATATCTTCCAGCGCATCATGAAGCTCCGCTGCGTTGGCCGTCTCCGACCCCATGAATTTCTGTGCCGCTTGCGCATTGAACAAGATGGCGGTAAGCGGCTGCTTCAACTCATGAGCGAGAGATCCGGCAAGCTCCCCCAAAGATGACACGCGCGCGAGATGTTCAAGTTCATCGCGGCTTCGATCGACTTCCCCGCAGGCACCGCGCTCCGGTATAGCCGTGATTTTCAGAATCTGATTGTTATCCATATATTTCGTGATGCTGATTTTCGCCTGCAAACCAAGCCCGTCACGCCGCTGCGCAACCACCACCTGTGTCCTTGAAGCGCCGGAGGTTCCGTTTTCAACGTCATCGTCTTCAACGGTCAAATGGTTGTCATACAAAGCACGAATCGGAAACAGAATTCGGACCGACGCGCCAGCCAGTTCCTCCCTACTGTAACCGAACATTTTCATTGTTTCGGCATTCGCAAACGTAATCCGACTCCGATAATCGATCGTGAGCATCGGAACCGGCATCATTTCAAGAACCTCCTTCAGCGGAAGCTTTGCATCCAGCATCCAGTGCTTGCCGCGGCCGCCTCCCCGCAACCATGACACGCACGCAACAACGTACCGCTTCAATCTCAGCGTCGACTCCGCGATCTCACCCACATCGGCGATGGTCTGCTTGTTCAACATGCCGGTTCACCAGGAAAGATAGGCAGTGGGGCCTGCCTCAATATCATCAAACTGACGCGGACGCGCTTGAGAACCGAACCGCCTCCGGATCGGAATCCAATGCAAGTGGGAGGGAATACGTTGAAAAAACGGCATGGCCGAAGGAGCCAGCGTATTGAAATTGTAACTACGTACATCGCCAGATCTCCGCCGTGCATGAGCAGATTGCTCATCAGCATCTTCAATACAGGCAGATTCAGCACGCCTGATAAGTCAGGTCCCACGCATCGAACCGTCTGGTTCGAGTTCACGATCTAACTTCTGCACCTATCAGCAACGTCACCGCAAGTATAGGCCGCCTGGAGTCATTTACAATGGAACTGCAGTATTTTTTTCTGCGCAACGATATCCATTTGCGAAAAGCGCTTCCGTTTTTTCCGACGCTTTTCACATCTGGTTAATTAACACGATGCCGTCCAGACCGGTTGGCGACTGCGGGCTTCAGACGGATGGCAAACTTCATGCGCGCACGATGATGCTCAACGCAACTGTATTCTCTACAGCAGTCACGGCCCTGGATAGCTGGCACCGCACCATAATTACAATGTCAGTCGTATTGGCGGCGTCAAAAGAAGTGCGAAATAATTACCGGACAAGCTGAGGGCGCTTCTTGCTCGTGACAAGCCAGATGAACCGGGGCGTTACATATGCATTAACCGTAACCATTCATCCGCTAATCAACGCATCGATACGCCCGTCACGGATCGCACCAACGAACCTGCGGTAATCATGCCGGTTCTGCGAGCTATACTCTGTCGCGAATTCGCTAATTGCGTCATCTAAAGTTCTTCCCGAACCCATGTATCCTGCAATCATTGCAGCATCGCCGGAGCGGGCATGCGCACGCGCAAGTGCATGCGCGCACATTCTCGCGTACTGACGCAACATACCTGTATCCCAGTCATCGATCACGGCGGTGATCTTCATATCGCGAAGCTGACGGATATAGAAATCGCGGCCATTCTTTCCTCGTGTCCATCCGAGGAACACGTCGGTTGCGGCCTGCATGATTCGTTGCCCCGCTATCACCCGCTGACCATGATTCGCGTGCAAGCTTTTGCCGGCATAAGGTTCGAGTGCCGAAGCACGCGCCTCCTTCACTTGCAAAAAGATCGGATCGTAATCCGCCGCCATGAAGAGCCCCACGCCGCACATCGTCCCGACGCTGCCCACGCCTACGACCTTGATCGCCATATCGAGAAAGTGAAAGCGGTCGAAAAGAGTACGGGTGTGCTCGGGTAACGTCTCGCGGTAAGACGCGATTGCGTCGGCATAGCTGGATTCGAGGCCAGGGGCCGCATCCGCGTCAGGATGGTAGATCAGCGGTGGCTCGTCCTTGATTCTGGGTCTCGCGCCGTCCAGAGAAACCAGCTTCGGATAGAAATAATCAGGAACCGACCTTTGCCTCTCGGCATCGACCCGCTCGGCGAGGCGCCTGCGCGCTACTTCGACCATCCGCGGATCGCCGTCGCGATCGTTATATTTCTGCAAGTCGATCCGGTCATACCAGACGTCGAGTGCGCGCATCGATGCATAGTCCATCATCCGTTCACGGTATGCACGCACGAGATCCCTGGAAACACGTGCTTCGTCGCTGCGTGGGATCCCGAGATGCTGTCCGGCAATCACGACGCTTGCGGCGAGCCGTTTAAGGTCCCACTCAAAAGGTGCCGGCAGCGTTTCGTCGAGATCGTTGATGTCGAAGATGATATTCCGCTCAGGCGTCGCGAATCCGCCAAAGTTCATCAGATGCGCGTCTCCGCACGCCTGCACGCGGATGCCGCTGGTCGGGGTCCTGGCCAGATCGCCTGCCATCAGCATTGCAGCGCCGCGATAGAACGCGAATGGAGAAGCCGACATGCGCTCGAAGCGGATGGGTATAAGCGCCGGAATGCGGCCCTCATTGGACTTGATGAGCAGTTCGATCGGATCTTCGCGATCCGCGGGCACCGTCCATCCGGCCTGCGACGTTCGTGGCACGGCGTCGCGGAGCAGCCGTCCGTTGTGTGCGCGCTCATCTGCGGTCAGGTACGTTCCCGAGCTTTGTGACGCTGCAATCTTACGGGGATCGCTGCGGGCGTTGCGCATGGTTATCCTCCGCTGTCCGGCTCATGCCGTTCAAACGTCTCAGTGACCTGCGTTTAAGTCTACGGCGACGGCGGCGCTCGGGCAAACGCATTCTGGTCGTATGGCGCCAGATCGCTTGACCGTCTGTTCAAGCTACTAGAATCTCAGGACACGGAACCTGTTCGCAGTCCGACGCGTCCCCGGTACTCACGAATGGCTGCTGATGCCAGAAGCCTAGTCATGATTTGGCGTCCGTTGCGAGGATTCCTGGATAGCGCGAACGGATGCTGCGATGATGATGCCCGTTATCAGCAGCCCCACCAGGCCGAGCAGGATAGAGTCGATTCGGCCCACAGTAGTCGTGGGGATCACGTCGCCATACCCGATGGTGAGCGCCGTAATCGAGCAGAAGTACAGCGTTAGTTCAGGCGACGCCGGCGTTCGGGTCCCCGCCTCCATTGGACCGCCGGCATAGTACATGGCAGCCGAAAGCACGATGAAAATCGCCAGCAGACTGGCGAGAAACACACGCAGATACCAGAGTGTCCTGGCAAACTCCATAAATACGTGGCGGGCCCTCAGTGGGGCATCCGCAGCTTTTCCGGCATTCTCCATGGCGCGATCCTCTTGCGATCAGAAAGCGTCCAGCAACGTGTCCGGCCCTGGAAGGATACGGACCGAGGGCTGGCTTGGCATCACCGTCAGACCATCAACTGCATGACGTTGGCATTCAAACAACCCGTCTCGCACGCCTCGTGCGGGTTACGGCACACGGCGGGGCTGATCGAGAAGCTGGAGCATCAGGCAGGCATAGAGGGTGACGGCAATGAAAAGCCCCATACGCACCGCAAATGCACTATAGACATCCTTTCCCGCCACGCTGTCCTGTACTGACTGCCCGAGCAGGATGATCAGGGTGACGAGACTATTGAGCCAGAAGCCGGGACGGTATCGCTGTGACCTGACGGCATAGAGCCTGCGCCCCAGTAGCAGGCCAAACAGCAACATCCACAGGAAGAACATCCATAGATCCACGAAGAGCCTGAGTGCAAACCAGAACACGATTGCCAGCAGGCCGCCGAACAGCGTAGAACCGAGGAGTTCGCGTGCCGCGCCGCGAGCCGTCGTCGTACAGCTTTGTCTGCCAAGACTGACCGACTTCATGATGATCGGCATGTAGCTGGCTGGATCGGTCAGGGCCAGCACGAAGGCCGGCATCACCACCAGTGCCGCGCGTAGTGCGATCCGGCCGGCCTCGGCATCCGGCAGCACCCGGGCAGGAGGCTGCGCGCGATCCCTGGCGGGTTCGGGAAACAGCCAGTGGCTAACAGCCAGCACCAGCACGGCGAGCAGCAGTCCCTTGACGAGCGCACCCACGACCGTGACGGCTAGTTGATAATCTGCGGTGCCCGCAGCGGAGATCATGGTCAGCCCAGCCACCAGAAAAGTCGCGACCAGATTGTTGCCGCCGCGCAGACCGTAGCGAAAGGCAAGGAAAAGACCCAGGCCGATCAGCAGCACGCCCGAGACAGGGTAGTAGCGCAGCAACGGGATGAGCAGCAGGCCGCAGCCGGTGGTCAACATCACCACCAGCGCGAGGCCAAGCGCCGCCTTTAGCGAAAGCGGCTGGTTGAGCGTAGCGAGCAGAAAGACGGCGAATACCGGCGCGACCACGGGAATCGGCAGGTCGAGTGCGAAACTGGCCGCAAGACACAGGGCAGTGCCGCTCGCGAGGCGCAGCGGACGCTGGCTGAGAGGTTCACGTTCTTTGAACACGGTCGCCATCAGTAGACGTAGGAAAGCCAGCTCATCAGACGCAGGAACACCCGGCCCGGCAGGTTGAGCAGGTTGCCCGGTCTGGGAAATGCCATGACTTCCGCCTGCCCGCCAACACGGATGCCGCGAGCCACGGGTGCCGCACCCGAGGCAAACTCGACAATCACCGGGAAGCGCTGCGCCGGCCGCAGCCAGTCGCGGCTGTTCTGAATGGTCGGCAGGCTGCCTGGCGGCGCGCTTTGGCCGACGCTGACACCATAGCCGATGCTGCGAACGCGTCCTTCGAATATCTCGCCCGGTAGCGCATCAAGCACGATGGCGACCGGCGTGCCGGGCTCGACATGGCCCAGGTTGTTTTCGGTCATATCCGCGCTCACCCATACATCACGCATGGAGATCAGCGTCATCACGGGGCCGCCCGCGGCGGCGAACTGGCCGACGTCGGTGCGCAGATCGGTGATCAGGCCGCCTGAGCGTGCGCGTATCTGCGTATTGGCCAGATCCAGTTCCGCTTTTTTCACTGCGGCGGCAGCGCTGCGCAATTGCGCGTTGTCCGCGTCGCCACCGCCTTGCTGTTCGCGCGCGCGCTCCACCTCGGCACGGGCCGCGGTGACCTGACTGATGGCCTGTTCGTGGGTCGCTCGCGCTACCTCGAGGCGGCGCAGCGAAACGGTCCCCTCATCTTCGCGGTACAGCCTTTCGAGACGTTCGCTATCCTGTCGCGCCTTGACTTCGTTCGCGATGGCGGCGCGCAACGATGCCTGCGCGGAATCGATGCCTGCGGTGCTCGCGCCTATCTGACGCCGTGTCGATTCGAGGTCGGCACGCGCGCGGTCAAGAGCGATCTGGTACTGCAGCGGATCCACTTCGAACAGCACGGCGCCAGGCTTCACTTCCTGATTGTCATGCACGAGCACCCGAATCACCCGCCCCGACACTTCCGGCGCCACCGCGACAACGAAAGCCTGCACCCGCGCCTGTTGGGTGTATGGCGTGAAGCGGTCGGCCAGCAGGTACCAGACAAGGCTCACACCGATCACCGCGGCGACCCACTTGACACCCTTGCCGGCCGGGTCGGCGGCGGGCGCCGGCGGCTCCGGCGGCGGCGTGGCAGGAGGTTTCGGGGTCTCACTCATCGGGACTGCCCTCTGGCAACGCGTGGCGTGTCGTCACGGACGGCGGCTCCGGCGCTTTCAGCAGATCGCCCCAGTTGGTGCGTTGCTCCATCTGTTGGCGCGTGGCCGCGTCGACGAGCGGCTCCCCGCTGTGCCAACCGCCGCCGACGGCCGCGTAAAGGGTAATCAGACTGGACACGGCATTGCCGCGGTTCACCACATAAGCGTCCTGCTGCGCGGAGAGTGCACGCTGGGCATCCAGTACCCGCTGGAAGTCCGAGTAGCCCTCGCGATAGATGGTATTGGCGAGCGTCAGCGAGCGCCGCGCGGCGACTTCTGCATTGTGCAGGATGCTCTCGCGCTCGAGTGCCGTGACGAGACCCGTGGCGGCATCGTCGGCCTCGCGCGCAGCCTCGCGTACGGTATTCTGATACGCAACGATCAGTTCTTGCAGACGCGCGTCCTGTACGCGCACGTTGTTCCTGATCTTGCCATAGTCGAACACGTTCCAGCTCAGGCTGGGACCGCCGACCAGCGCCAGGGTGGCGGGCGCGCCCGCCACCGAAGTGGCGGTCCAGGCGAGGCTCCCCAACAGGGTCACCGAAGGATATAGATCGGCCTCGGCCACGCCGATCAGCGCCGACTGGGCAGCAACCTGCAGTTCGGCGGCGCGAACGTCGGGACGGCGCAGCAGCAGGTTGGCGGGTACGTCCTGCAACACCGCACGGTCGACGAGCGGAATCATGCCTTCCTTGCCCGGCTGTTCGTCCAGTTCGGGCAGCGGGCCAGGCGGGCGGCCGATCAGGACGGACAACGCATGGCGAGCAACCATGATCTGATTCTCGAAATCGGGGATGGTCGCGAGCGTACCCAGGTACTGCGTCTTCGCCTGTTGGAGATCCAGCTCGTCGGTTTCGCCGCTCTTGAACAGACGCTCCGTGATCTCATAGCTACGCTTTTGCAGTTTGGCGTTGTCGCGGGCGATGCGCAGGCGCGCTTCAGCCGTGCGGAAGGCGTAGTAGGTGTTGGCCACCTGGGCGTGCAGCAGCACCAGCACATCGTCGTGATTCGCTCTTGCGGCAAAAAACGCGGCATCGGCCGACTCGATTGCGCGGCTGAAACGCCCCCAGAAATCGAGTTCCCAGCCTACGCTGAAGCCCGCGCTGTATTGCAGGAAGCCGCCGTAGTGCGGGTGGCTTCCGCCGGAGTGCCTTTCATCGCCGTACAGAACGTCGCCGTTGATCTGCTGCATTTGCGGATAGCGCCCGCTCAAGGCAATCCCCAGTTGGGCTCGGGCCTCCATCACGCGCAGGCCAGCGATCTTCAGGTCACCATTGTGGGCGTCTGCCTCAGCAATCAGACGCTCGAGATTCTGATCCGCGAATACCTGCCACCATTGCCGGGCATCGGGCTGTACCCCCTGGACGGTGGCCTGCTCGATAGCCGGGCTGCTCCAGTGTTCGGTCCAGGCCTCGCGCTGGGGATGAAAGTCGGGCCCCAGCTGGATGCAGCCACCCAAGCACACTGCGCCGATCAGCACAAGGCGTTCGGGACGGGCTAAGCGTGGCACGGGGCGACCCTCGTGGCATCAAGGCTGTTGTTCGTCTTGTGACAGCTCGGCTTTCGACCGGTCCTCCACCCAATGCCAGAACAGTTGATAACCCACCGCAAGCACTACCGGACCAATAAACAGGCCGATCACGCCACCGGTGACCATGCCGCCCAGCGCGCCGATCAGCACCACCGGCATCGGCACGTCAACGCCGCGACCCAGCAGCAAGGGCTTGAGCACGTTATCGGCCAGTCCCGCCACAAACACGTAGATCGAGAAGATGATCGTCGCCGCCCCTACCCCTTTGGTGGCAATCACGAAGGCGATCACGGGGATGGTGATCAGCGTGGCCGGCAGTTGCATGATCCCGAGCAACAGCACCCCGAGCGCCAGCAGGCCAGCAGCTGGAATACCCATCACGACAAAACCGACGCCTACCAGCAGCATCTGGATGAACGCGATGCCGACCACGCCTTGCGCGACTGCGCGGATGGTGGCGGTGCACAATTCTGCGATCTTCGGGCCGTGTTCCGGGCCTGAGATGCGTGAAGCAATCTGCACTGCGCTGTGGCTCCCCTCCTCCCCAAATGCCATGAAAATGCCGGCGACGATCAGGGCAAGGAAGAAGACCAGCAGCCCCGAGCCGAGGCTCGTAACCGCTCCCAGCAGCACGACGCCGAGATCCTTCAACTGCGGGGTGAACTTCAGCGCGAGACCGGTCAGATCAGTGGCGGCCTGCAGCCAGAAATCGTACAGCCGCTTGCCCACCAGGGGCCAGGCCGCCACCGACTCAGCCGGCGGTGGAATCTGGAAGCTACCGCTCTTCGCGATGGCCACCGCATTATCCAGCGAGTCGGCCATCGCGCTGCCCAACAGCCAGGTCGGCACAAGAATGATGATGAAGGCAACCAGAACGATCAGCGTCGCCGCATAGCCGTCCTTCCTGAGCACCCCGTTCCGGAGTTTGACCTGCAGGGGATAGAGGGTGATCGCCAGGATCAGGGACCAGACCATCAGGTTGAGAAACGGGAAGAAGATCCGGAAACAGAAAATCGCGAGAACGGCTATCAACCCGGCGCGGATCAGTACATCGAGCAGCCCGCGGGACAGCGCCCTTTCGGAAGTGCGCATCGGCAACATCAGTTGTCTCCTTGCAGGTTGGCACCAGGAATCGGAGATGTATGCCAAACTAGCCAGTCAAACGTGTCGAGCCGGCGCGATGCGATGATCCGTGCCCCTCGGGCGATGCATCTGATCGAGCCGGGACAGGCTCAGCGTGCCAGCATTTCCTGGACGCTCCGCATGCAGCGCCGATGCGTGTCGATATAAACCTCAGGCAACACGCTACCTCCGGCCCGCTCGCGCAGGGCCGCCATGTACAGCGCCAAGTGAAATTCACCGGCGAAGTCATCATCTGCACATCGAACGCGTCGGATATGGCTGTGCGTACAAACTCAGTTCAGGTCTTCGTCCTTGTAGTACTTCGTCCCTTTAGCGGTAAGTTCGAGCGCCAGGCCTGTACTGGTAATCTGATAGAGCCAGACGCCAGGCCCCGCGGCTATCGCTCCCTGGTACGCGCTGCCCGCGTCACCGGTTTTCGCCGCGGCAGTCGCCTGCCCACCCAACGTCCACCCGGAGGTGATGAAATCGTCCAGCGCACGCTCATTCTCAAACACCCAGACCAGTTGGAACTTCTTGACGCCCATGCCCAGGCCGGCCTGGATCTCGGCCATTTTCATGTAGGTCACGGCCTTGGTCTTTTTGTTTACCGCGATGCCCTCGCCCGACCCGCCGCCGGCAAGAAGGATCTTCATGCCGAAGTTGCTGAACGCGGCGTAGCCTGCCGCTGACTCTACGGCCTTGCGCGCCGATGGTTGCGCCCTGTAGAGGGCGGCTAGCGCGCCTTGTGCCGCTTTGCGCACTGCCGCCTGCTTCTCTTCCTTACTTGCGCCGAACGCGACGGCAGGCAGGGTCAGCGAACAGGCCAACGCCAGGATCACCATGCGACGATTCATGAGAGCCCCTGATTAAACTGGAATGCTGCCTCGGTAGTGGACTAACGGTGATTTTCAGACTTACAGGCACTGGTTGATGCTGCTGGTCACACTGCTGTCTGTGCCGCGGAAACCCACCGAAGAACCAGAACCTCCTGCGGCCTGCCGCACGACGGCGGAGGCGCCGCCGGGTGGTTGCTGGCCTGGAACGTAGACATCGAATGCCTGTTCGTTGGCGAGCACGTACTGCGAATAAACGGTCTGCCCAGAGTTGTTTGCCCATTTCACCGCGATGCATTGAGCGACCACCTTAGGGGGAAGCTGGCTTTGGCCGACGGCGTGAACATCTGGTGGTGGCTCGCTGGCGCATGCGGAAACTACAACGACCAACGCGATGAAGGGATATTTCATGTTAGAGACTCCATATCAAATCGCATAAAGCAGGGATGACTTCATCGAAGGCAGCTCGCCAGCTACAGCGCGATAACGTCGATCTAACAAGTGACTCGGGAGCAGGCCAGTACGTTTTGCGCGTGCAGAGTGCTCCTGATGTGCCGAATGGGTCTTGGTCCGCCTGCAGCAGCACAAAATAGTTCGAGCGCCTAACGCGTAAATTCGAGCTATGCGTAACGCGCGGCCATTCAGTACAAGGGGCCTCGATACCTGCAGCAGGTCGGTTGCACCTCGTGTTCCGAATGGCAGTTGCTCCGGCCCCAACGTAGCGCAATCGCATCACAGGCTCGCAAGTACATCGTACTACGCGGGTACCATGACTCAATTGGACTTTAGTCTTACACGGCGGCATGGCAACCGCGACAGTTCTGGTCACTCCGACTCTCTCAGCGGACATTGCCAACAGTCCTGCTATCCGGGCATCTGCCAATGGATGGCTCGCCACCGTTGATCCGCCGACTGCGGATCCGTCAGGTTGCCGTGTGACTGCGACCGCGCGTATCGCCTGATGTTGACGTGTCGCGCATGCGGCGTCGAAACGTATGCATATTTGCTGCATGTGCTGACCGAACGGCTAGAGGGCGCACCGGACGCTGACCTCAGAGACCTGCTGACGTTCGCCGCCAGGCGTGCGCCGTATCACTTCGACGACGTCGCCAGATCTTCCTCCACAAAGCGCAGAAGCGCCTCAGTCAGCGCCTCGCGCGGGTAGGCGTTCTGCGTAACGAACAGTGAGCCGATCGTCGTATGGGTTCGGGCAACCGGCACAGCCAGTGCCCAGTGGTCAGCATTGACGTAGGCCACAAGGGTGCTGCCGGGCACGACCTGATCATAGAAGATCACTTGGCTGTCATTGCGTGCATCGACGCGCGAGAGTTTGTCGTAGCTCGATTTGAGGATCGACGAAATGCGCTCGGGCTCAGGGAACGTCACGAGCGAGTAGTAGCGCAGTTCGGGGGGGAGCGGGTTCTGCGCCATCCATGCCTTGCGCGTTTCGGGTCGCAAGCTTTGCACTGCGCCTCCGTCTCCCGAGGTGCAGGTCGCGCCGGGGAAGTGCCTCAGCAGGTCCGCCTGGTATTGCTCGGCGTCGTTGGCGAGCGGCGAACCGCCGACCGCTCCGGCTACGCTGACTACCGCCGCCACGCGGCTACGGATCTCCGGATACGCGACCACCGCCTCCAGAATGTCCGGAGCACCCTTGGAATAACCGACCAGCACGAGCCGCGATGCGTCTGTGGGCGGTTGCATGGCCATGATAGCGTCGCGAATCTGGCGTGCGTTGTGCGCGGAACTCGACAACCCGCCGACATCAAGCATGATCGCGTCGTATCCAAATTGCTGAAGGTGCTTCGTGACGGTGCCAGGCGATTTCAGCCACGTCTTGAAGCAGTCGTAGCCGATTCCTGGCACCACGACCGCAATGAGGTGCCGCCTGGATTGCCCCAGATCGACAGGCACGTTGGTGCCAGCAGGCTCGGCGCCGACACGTGTAAGCGCGTCTTCGCAGGGACGGTAATCAGGAAGCGTCACGCCACGCGCTTCCAACACCGCACAATAGATCTCGCGGAATCGCGCCCTTTTGTCCAGAACGCCCGCCCGAGATGTCGGAACGAGAACAAGCGGAGGCGTGTCGGTCGAGTAGGGAATGAGTGGTTTCGTGGCGCATGCCGCAAGTGAGAGACAGGTCGCGACGAGAGCGCTCCTGACGGCCCGATTCCACCACACACGCCGATAACGGATGGATTGCCGTGCATCGGTACCGTGAGACCCCTTGACTGGATTACTTGCGTGCATCGCCATTCTCCTCACGTACAGCGGGATCACGCAATTCCATGAAAGGCGCCCAGTCGAGGATTTCCACTTTTGAAAAACTCAGCGGTCGCGTGACGAAAAACATCACCACACGCAACCCGTCGGTGAAGTAATGCGCACCGTTGAGCGTTGTCCGGGGACTCGACTGCGTCGCCGGACCGACGCCGCTCACGAAACCGAGTTTTTCCAGACCACTCGAATAAGTCATGTCCTGAACAAGAAAATTTCTTGCCTCATCGACGTCTGCGTACAGTACGTCGTCACCCGTTCCCCGGCGCGCGAAGCGGCCGCCGACTGGCCGTCCGACCTGCGCCACATACACGCTCTCGTCATTGAAACGAATGGGCGCGAGCCACGCGCGGATTGAGGTCAAGGGCGCGCCAGCCTGCGCCTCCTTGCGCAGGACGACGTCCGGCTTCCGTCCTAAGACCCATTGCGCGAGATCGCTCTCGCGCAATTCGCGGTGATAACCACGTCGCACCATCGCCGCGCCGATGTCTTCAAGTTTCCCAACGACGATCACATTCAGCGGATCCGCGCTGGCCGTCACGTGCTGGTCGCTAGCGCAACATGGCAACCGCTCGAGCGCGGCACGTAGCGAAGCAAGGTCGCGACAGTCGGTGACCGCCGAGTCGGGATACTGGAACAGGGTTAGCGCGAGACGTGAGTCCGGAACATCGTCGGGCACGGGCACAAAAAGCGTGAAGGGAATGAGCGTCCTGGCGCCGAACAGATCGATATTCACGAGTTTGGGATTTCGATCCGGGTTCGTGAACAGAAAACCGGCGTCCGTCTCGCCCGGCGGAATCGGGTTCTTGAACCCTAGCGTGTTGAAGTAATTGTCGATGCTCGTATTCGTGACTCCCCCGACAAGCGTGTGCAAGGACCATGCCACTTCGAGTGGAGAAAAATAATCCGGATCGGTTCCTGACTGCAGCAGCCATAACGGTTGCGAAGTCCGGTTCTCAACTTCGATCCATAACGGCTGTACTTTGGTCTTGTTGATGTCGGCGCCGAACACGCGCTTGCTGTCTTCAGATCCCAGCACGGCCGCGCTCACCCGTACATCCTGCTTGCTAGCGCTGACCGCGCGTTCACGTAGCGGCGCATCGTTGACACTGGTTGGGGCCGACCACGTTGCGCAGCCCGCGAAAACGAGCGAGAGGACAACCCCGCCCGCGGTATTCTTCAATGCACGCCGTAACGATGACAGCCCGCTCATCGTTCTCCTCCGAGAGGCACACTAATGCGACTGGTGCCCGCCTCCGAAGGGAAGAATTCGATCTCTGAGAGCGACGAGGGATAGCGGTCAAATATGAGTATCTGACGGTATCCATCGGTGTAGTACGGATCGGTCGTCAGATTTTCGCGCGGTGCACTTTTCGGAGTAGCGCCTACTCCTTTTACGAACCCGATCTCTGCGAGGTTCTCGGAATAGGCCATGTCCCCCGTTAGCGCTGTGCGCGCCTCGTCCACATCCGGATCGATCTTGTGCGTTGTCAACGTCGGCGAGTGAAACGTGAAGCGGACGCCGATATCCCGGCTGATCTGACCAATCCACACGGGCTTGTCGTGGTAGCGCATGGGGCTTAGCCAGAGTCGTAAATGATTGCGCTGGTGAATCGTGTCACGTGCTTTCTGCAACGCGAGATCTTGCGGTCGGCCAAACAGGTAAAGATCGCTCACCGGCGCGTTGACGTAACGCTCACCAGAGAGCGCGGACGTAATCACCTTCATGATCGCGCCCGACCACCTTTGCTCGGTCGGAGTCCACCCGCGACGCACCAGTGCGGGGAAGGCGTCGTCACGGCCACCCACGATAACCAGATTGAGCGGATCACCGTTCTTCGAACCGTCCTGATTCGTTGCACAGCATGGAAGAGCTTCGAGTGCGACGCGGAATGCATCGTCATCGGTATAGTTCACGATTTGCCCGGGCTGATAGATCTCGCGCCGAAAAACTTCGCTTACGAGGTAATCGGCATAGAAGCCGGGCACGACCATGAGGATTGAGAATGTCCTTGCCTGCATGCTCGCAATCAGGTCAAGCTGGACGAGCTTCACGCCCTCGCTGAGGTTTGCCAGCACGAACCCCGATATGATCTGGCCGGGCAGCACGGGGTTGTGAAACGCAAGCCGGCGGAAGCGCCGGTACAGTTCGTCCCTCTCGCCAGGCGAATCGGCGTGGACAAACGCCTCGGCCGCTTCCGAAGCAGGAAAGAAATTTGGGTCAAGGCCCGGCGACATCAGAAAATAGGTGTGGGTGTCGTCGTTCCGGACCTCTATCCAGACGGGCTGGATCATTTTTTTCGCGAGCGGCACACCATAGACCGCCTCGCTTTCTTCAGCCGAAAGCACCGCCGCCGACACCCGCACGCCGCCGTTAGTGCGTGTCACAGCGCGGCTTTTATATGCGAGCCCACCCGCGGAAGGCGGCGTTGTGGCGCAACCAGACAGGATGCAGGTGACGACAACTGCCGCAAGCAGCCGATTTACGATAGAAGTCGCCATTTGCAAATTGAACGCATTGGTTCATACCTGTGCATATAAACTCAGTTCAGGTCGTCATCCTTGTAGTACTTCGTCCGTTTAGCGGTAAGTTCGAGCGTGCCGATTTGCGCACTTCCGCCTGCTTCTCTTCCTTGCTTGCGCCGAACGCGACGGCAGGCAGGGTCAGCGAACAGGCCAACGCCAGGATCACCATGCGACGATTCATGAGAGCCCCTGATTAAACTGGAATGCCGCCTCGGTAGTGGACTAACGGTGATCTTCAGACTTACAGGCACTGGTTGATGCTGCTGGTCACATTGCTGTCTGCGCCGCGAAAACCCACCGAAGAACCAGAACCTCCTGAGGCCTGCCGCACGACGGCGGAGGCGCCACCGGGTGGCTGCTGGCCTGGAACGTAGACATCGAATGCCTGTTCGTTGGCGAGCACGTACTGCAAATAAACGGTCTGCCCAGAGTTGTTTGCCCATTTCACCGCGATGCATTGAGCGACCGCCTTAGGGGGAAGCTGGCTTTGGCCGACGGCGTGAACATCTGGCGGTGGCTCGCTGGCGCATGCGGAAACTACAACCACCAACGCGATGAAGGGATATTTCATGTTATCCACTCCATATCAAAGCGCATAAAGCAGGGATGACTTCATCGAAGGCAGTTCGCCAGCTACAGCGCGATAACGTCGATCTAACAAGTGACTCGGGAGTAGGCCAGTACGTTTTGCGCGTGCAGAGTGCTCCTGATGTGCCGAATGGGTCTTGGTCCGCCTGCAGCAGCACAAAATAGTTCGAGTGCCTAACGCGTAAATTCGAGCTGTGCGTAACGCGCGGCCATTCAGTACGAGGGGCCTCGATACCTGCAGCAGGTCGGTTGCACCTCGTGTTCCGAATGGCAGTTGCTCCGGCCCCAACGTAGCGCAATCGCATCACAGGCTTGCAAGTACATCGTACTACGCGGGTACCATGACTCAATTGGACTTTAGTCTTACACGGCGGCATGGCAACCGCGACAGTTCTGGTCACTCCGACTCTCTCAGCGGACATTGCCAACAGTCCTGCTGTCCGGGCATCTGCGTCGCCGCCATCGCGAGTACAGTGGGAGGAACGCTTCATTGGCGACACCGTTGGCTTCACTGACAAACATCTGAGCGAACAGTCGGCATCATCGTCCGGCTCAACGCAAAAACTGCGTCTATCGCCGTCAATGATTCGGAAGGCCATTGGCGGGTCTCGTACGCTTTGCTGCAAAAGATTGACATCCGCACCGTCGATGCGCCGAGAATGCTGGCAAGGGATAGGGCCAAAGTCCCATTGTTCAACCGGTACGGAAATATCATTATTGACTTGGGAGAATTTTCGGCGGGAACGTCCTTCGTACGGAGGCGGCATTTTCTGACAGGAGCGCGCATCATGATCAAGTACCTTCGGCTTATTCTCGCAATTCCACTTTTGCTGCTCTCCGTCGGCTGTTCGACGCAGCAGACTTCAACCTCGTCTGGAGACCCCGAACTGGATGCGAAGGCACGCGCGGCTTTACAGCAACTGTTTAACACGGAACCCAGAGCCAGGAACCTTCAAAATCTAGCGAAGGCAGTTCTGGTATTCCCGGAAGTAGTGAAAGCGGGGTTCATTGCGGGTGCGGAAGGCGGCAAAGGCGTCATGCTTTCTCCCGACGGCCAAGTCCTTGGTTACTACACAATCAGAGCGATTTCATATGGCCTGCAGGCGGGTGGACAATCGTTTTCGCAGGTCATGTTTCTCATGACCGACGCAGCAATCAGCTACCTTAAAAGTAGCGACGGCCTGTCAGTTGGGGTGGGCCCGAGCGTTGTCCTGGTTGATGAGGGCAAGGCCAAGGAGATGACCTCCACCAACTTGCAGTCCGATGTCTACGCATTCATATTTGGCCAGGAGGGCTTGATGGCCGGTCTCGGCTTGCAAGGTCAGAAAATCAGCCAGTTCAATCCTTGACACGAGCAGCGGCACCCGGTCGAGCGTCAAACAACATCGTTCAGCGAGCGCGCCACATCTCCGCTAACGTGTCCAGAGCGCTGGCGGCGCACGATTGGAAGAGTCGCTTTGATGCGTCTCCACAAGACGATGCTCAACGAGTTCCGCCACCTGACGAGGGACGACCGTCGTGACGATGCCGCAAGCACCGGGCGTCTCACGTCGCACAGACGGAGCTGGCCGTGCGACGGATCAAGTCAGCCGTGCGAACTATCTGGTGCGTTCGCCAAACGAGTGCAGGCACGGCACTACTCTGGTCCGCGCTAGCGTATGCGCAGGAAATGGAGCCGCGCACCTATTCGGCTGTTTCGATCGGAACGAACTTCGTGGTGGTGGACTACGCCCGATCAAGCGGCGGCTTCTCGTTCGACCCTTCGCTGCCGATTACGGATGTCGAAGCGAAAATCAATACCTATTCGTTCGGCTATTCGCACAGCCTTGGGCTCGCCGGACACACTGCGAGCGTCGCGGTGTCAGCGCCCTACGCCAATGCAAATGTGACGGGCGACGTCGAGGGGATGCCTGAGCAGGCCGATCGATCAGGCCTGGACGACGCGTAATTCAGGTTCGCCGTTCAATCTGGTGGGAGATCCCGCACTCACACCGGAGGAGTTCGCGCGGAGTAAGCCCGCCACTATTCTCGGCACGAGCGATACCGCTGGTTTAATCATTGAGCAATCGATTGCAGTGCCTGCCCTCACATCGTCACGCTTGGCGGTGCCTTGCACTTGCGCCTTAACGTGGATTGGGCGCTGCGCTTCGTGGCGAGAGCCAGCGCATCAGAGCTCTCTCAAGGCGTCGGCACCACGCGGTAGTAAACGCCGTTCGCGCCATAGGCAGGTTGAAACCATGTATTGCCGTACAGGTAGTATGTGCTGCCCCGAACCTGGGTCGAGACGCAGCCGGCCGGCAGCGCCGCGTAGATCGCGCCCATTGCAAACGCCGTATTGACGGGTGCGGGCGCAGGAGGCGCTGTCGTTGTCCCCGCAACATAGCCGGCGTTGTAAGCGTTCGATGCGACCGCGGCCGTGTTGGCCGACGCCACGGCCGCGCCGGCCACGGCACCGACCGCGGCGCCTGCGGCCGCTGCCCCCGCGGTGGACCAGCCGCCGCAGTTGTAGCACGATGAGCCGTAATTGTTCACCGTGACGGGCGGGTGGTAGGCGGGGTACCGGGCTCCGTAGTAAGCGCTGTGGTATGCGGTGGAGCCTGAAGCGCTCGTGTAAGTCGAGTAACCCGATCCGGTTGTGTGACTTGCCGTACCCCCGTTTGCGCTGGTGGCAGTCGTCCCTTGCCCGTAGGTGTGGGTCGCACTGCCGCCATAGCGATTGGTCGCGGTTGTCTGATCGGATCCTTGCTGGTGCGTTGCCGTGCCGCCATAGCGGCTGGTTGCGGTCGCGCCCCCACCTGCGGTTTGCGTCAGGCTGCCACCCGCAGCGTCGGTGCGGGTCAAAGACCGCGATCCGGCAGTATGCGACGCAGTACCCCCGTAGGCGTCGGCATGCGACCACGCGCCAGCTGGACCCGCTACGAGGGCCAGGATGACAAGCCCCACCAGATGGATGAAGGCTCGTTTCATGATGCATCTCCTCATTGAGCCTTGGCCGGCATGGTCTTCGGCGGGGGCTTCATTGCGGTCGTGTCCTCTGCGTCGGGGCGTGCGAAAGCAATGCGTGCCGCACCAGCAGTCTTGGCTGGAACAAACGCATCCGCTGGAATGGCCGTATCCAGTTCCCAGTTGGACAGCTCCAATACATGGCGCAACCGCGCGCGGTCGTTCAGGTAAATGGCATAGACGCGGCGCGGCAGCTTGTCCTGCGCACCGATCCATATCTGCACGAACACATCCCCCGTGACATATGCCACCATGTCAGTCGTCGTACCGCCGACCACGCTCGATTGACCGATATAGAAAGCAATCTTGAGTCCGTCAGCGATGTCCTTGTACGGATCCGCGACGATCACGTCGGAAAACGGGAAATAGATCGCGCCAGTGTGATAAGCCGCCTCCAGCGCGGCGTCGATAGTCGGAGGCGCGTCGGCGATGGCGACGAGATTCTCCCGCGGTGAAAACGCGGTCATGGTCTTGCCGTCGTAGTAAAACTCCGAGGCTGGCCCGTCGCCGGGCGTGATGACCTTGAGCTTGTCAGGTCGCTGTAGCGTTACCTCCGACCTGGTGGAATAGACAAGCGGAAGACCGAGACGGCTCGGACTCTCATAGGAGACGACCGCCGTAAAGGACATCGACTTCGCGGCGGAAAGACGGGCGCTCGCCGCCTTGAGGATGTCGATCGCGCGCGGCTCGAGGCCGGGCTGGAACGCCAGTGCGGCAACCTTCGCCGTCGGCTTGGCCGCATGCTGCGTTTGTTGCGGCTGCTGGGCGTTGCCGCTTGCGGCCAGGAACACACCCAGCACGACGACGGTAACGCCCCACTTCAATTTCTCGCAGGTCATCGCGACCTCGGTAAATAGCCCGGTTTAGCGGCGCCCAGTCGCATTCAAGGAATCATGCCGCACTCAAACATCTTGTTGGCAATCGGCGCTGCCACCCTATCGATGAACGCCGCACGCATCTGCGGATCGGTGTGCAGCAATTGCACGGCCTGCTGCTCTCTCTCGGATTTCGGCTGCCCTTGTTTCGCGGCTCGTTCCTGCCACAACTGCTCGCAACTTGATTGCTGATACTTTTGGACGACCCTGTTGGCCACCATATCCAGCATCGGAAATTGTTGGCCGATTGCGGCACCCGCCAGCAACAGCGCCGGCACCATCGCAAACCGCCAGAAGCGCTTGTTCATAGGTTTGCCCTCATATCGTTATCAGTCGGTCATCCGTCACAAAAAGTGCCGGGACCATCGCTTCCGCAAGGATGGCGTGGCTCTTGGCCTTCTCCACGCAACTTCCCTCGGAACGCAGGATCAACGGCATTCGCGCAACGTAGAATAGATGATTAAGATGCAGGCCGATATGGGACCAAGGGCTCATACCGCTATTCCAAGCCAACCTGTACCCTGCTTCATAAACGAGTGGCGGTTATCGTGTGTTCGAAGACACGCGCACGCGCAGATCAGTAACCACGTCATCACTCCCGAATGCGACGATCCCTGACCGGCCCGTTTTACCGGCTGGCGAGCGCCCAGCCCGGTGTTATGCCGCCGGGCACGAGGCAATGGAGAAGATCAGGCCGCGACGCATGCCGGACTTCTCCTTGCGAGCGGAGAAGGAGGGTAAAAGAGTGAGCCACGTCGAGATCGCGTTGATCGTGTTTGCCTGTGTATTTGGCAGCGCGTTGGTTGGCTTGCGTGTGCGCACCATTTTGCCCAGGCACCACCTTAGCGATGAATCAACCGGTGTTTTAAAGCTGGCGGTCGGTCTGATAGCCACGATGGCCGCGTTGGTGCTTGGCCTACTCATTTCGTCGGCGAAGAGTTCATTCGATGCTGTGAACGGCGAGGTCGTGCGCAATGCCGCCAGTATCATCCTCCTCGATCGCGTTCTGGCCGAGTATGGCCCGGAAACGAAGGAGGTTCGTGATCTGCTTAAGCAGAGGGTCGGCATGTCGATTCAGATAATAGCGTCTGGCAAACCTGCGCAGATCGCAGAACTTGGTGGCATCGAGGCAATCAGGCGGGTGGAAGGCCTTGTACTCAAGCTGGAGGCATTGTCGCCGCGCAGCGACGCGCAACGTCAACTTCAGGCACGTGCCATTCAGATTGCGAACGAGGTGCTGGCTGCCCGCCAACTTACGATGCTGCAAGCGATGGGCTCGACCCCCGCTCCATTGCTGATATGCCTGGTGTTTTGGCTCTCCATCATCTTTTGTTCGTTTGGCCTGTTCGCTTCTGCCAACGCTACCGTCATTTTTGGGTTGTTTCTTGGCGCGCTGTCCACTTCGTGCGCAATATTTCTGATTCTCGAGATGAACACACCGCTCGACGGGACGATCACTGTCTCGCTCGCGCCTTTGCGCGACGCGCTCGCGATGCTCGGTCAGTAGCGGCGATCCGCGAACGACCGGATTGGCCAAACTTCGGCCAATCGAGGTGACTGTCGTGCTGCGAGTTGCCCGCGCCAAATACCGCGAAGACCGCGTTGTCGGCGGTCGACGCGACGTAGAGTACGTCGCGTGGCGGATCGTAGGCGAGTCCTGTCGGTCCGACGACCAGTGCTGTTGTGGCGGCTTACTTGTCTGGCCGCGGCTATACGGTCCAGTAGACATCGATTGTTGCGGGAGAAGCACCCATGAACAAAAAGATGCCTGCGCTTCGCGTCGGGCTCGCCCTGCTGGCCCGGTTTAGCTTACACGCCCGATTAGCCGAGAAAGGGTGATGCCATGAAATGCGCGCCGCTGGTGAACCGGGCAGTTGCGGAGCTGGCTCGATGACAACCGGACGTCTTCTCGCCTGCCACGAATGTGACCTGTTGCAGCGGGAGGCGCCGTTGCCACCCAACGGAGTGCTCCGCTGTTGTCGGTGTCGTGCCGAGTTGTACCGGAGTCATCCCGACAGTCTCGATCGCGCGCTGTCCTTCACGTTCACGTCGATTGTCCTGTTTGCGATCGCTAACGCGTACCCGATCGTCGGCCTGGCGGTGAACGGTGACCTCGTCCAGACCACGTTGATCGGTGCGGTGCGCGTGCTGTACCTCGACGGGATCTGGCCGCTCGCCGGCCTAGTGTTCGTTACCACCATCCTGATGCCCGCGGTGCAGACCGTTGCGATGGCGTACCTACTGGTGCCATTGAGACTCAGGCGTGTTCCGTATCGGGCGGACCTGGCTTTTCGCCTCCTGCGCCTGGCTGAGCCATGGGGCATGACTGAGGTGTTGATCCTCGGGCTGCTGGTCGCGCTCGTCAAGCTCGCGCATATCGCGAGTGTAGTGCCCGGTGTGGCGCTATGGTCGTTCGGCGCTTTAATGCTGTTGCTCGCCGCTGCCAGCGCGGCGTTCGATCCCCGCGCGCTGTGGGCGCGGATCAATCATGGTGAGCACAGTGTCGGCCCGGAGGCAGACGTCGGGACCAGCACTGCCAGCTGCACCGCGGCCGGTTGTGGCTTGATGGTCTGTCATAGCTGCGGATTGATGTCGAAACCTGCCGCACATGCGCATGATGCGCGCTGCCCGCGTTGCGACGCCCATCTTCATTTTCGCAAGCCGGACAGCATCACCCGCACCTGGGCGTTTCTGATTGCCGCGATGGTGCTATACATTCCGGCGAACGTGCTGCCGGTCATGAACACCAGTTCCCTGTTCGGTAGCGAAAAAGACACGATCATGAGCGGTGTCGTCTACCTTTGGACGTCAGGCTCCTGGCCACTCGCAATCGTCGTGTTCATCGCGAGTGTCGCGGTGCCGATGCTGAAGATCATCGCGCTCCTGTACCTGACGGTTTCAACCCAGTTGCACTCGGGATGGCAACCAGAGCAAAGGACGCGCATTTATCGTGTAGTCGAGCTGGTCGGACGCTGGTCGATGCTCGACATCTATGTCATCACGATGCTCGTCGCTCTTGTTCAGTTCAATGCGCTCGCGACGATCCAGGCCGGCCCGGCAGCGATTGCCTTTGGCTCGGTCGTCGTTCTTACCATGTTTGCCGCGATGTCGTTTGACCCGCGCCTGATCTGGGATCTGGCGGAGAAGAATCATGGCTAGACCGCCCGACCGACCCGCTTCACCGGACATCCCCGAGGCGGTCGCTACGCAGCGCCCGCGCTGGCGGCTGCAACTGATCTGGCTGGTGCCGATCGTCGCAGTGCTGATCGGCTGCTGGCTCGCCGTGAAGGCGGTCATCGAGCAGGGCCCGACCATCACGATCACCTTTGCAAGCGGCGAAGGGCTGGAGGCAGGCAAGACCAAGATCAAATACAAGAACGTGGACATCGGGGTCGTCAAAAGCGTGAGGCTGACGAGAGACCACACACACGTCGTCGCGACCGCGGAGATTGTCAAGGATGCCACGGATATGCTTGTCGACAACACGCGCTTCTGGGTCGTGCGTCCGCGTATTTCGGGCGGCACGGTGTCCGGCATTGGAACGCTGCTGAGCGGCTCGTTTATCGGCACGGATGTGGGCAAATCGACAACCGGCAAGCGCGACTTCGTGGGTCTCGAAACGCCGCCTGTATTTGCGAGCGACGTTCCGGGGCGGGAGTTCGTGTTGAAAGCGGAGGACATGGGCTCTCTCGATGTGGGCTCTCCCATCTTCTTCAGACGCCTTCAGGTTGGTCAGGTCACGGCCTACAAGCTTGATAGCGACGGCAAGGGCGTGACACTCAACGTGTTTGTCAACGCCCCCTACGACAGGTTTGTGACGAGTAATACGCGGTTCTGGCACGCAAGCGGTGTCAACGTCTCCCTTGATGCCACGGGCGTCAAGGTCAATACCCAGTCGCTGGTATCCATCGTGATCGGTGGCCTCGCGTTTCAGACGCCTCCGGATACGGCAGACATCTCGGAGGCCGCCGTGAAGACGCAATTCGAACTGTTCGATAACTTTGCCGATGCGATGAAGCGCCATGACAGCATCGTGGATACCTACGTGATGAATTTCACCGAATCGGTGCGCGGGCTGACGATCGGCGCGCCGGTCGACTTCCGCGGGATCACCGTGGGCGAGGTGACGGCGATCTATACCCGCTTCGATCCGGTCACGAGGCAGTTCAGCATTCCGGTCGAGATTCACTTCTATCCGGAGCGTTTCACTTCGCGCTACGAGTCGGGCGCAGCAGGAGCCGGCAGAATCTCAAGGGACCCCCGGAGGCTCTCGACCCTGCTCGTCGACCGTGGGCTGCGGGCGCAATTGCGAACAGGAAGCCTGATTACCGGGCAGTTATACATCGCGCTCGAATTTTTCCCCAATGCTCCGAAGGCCGAAATGAACTGGGACAAAACGCCGCCTGAATTTCCGACCACGCCGGGCAATCTGCAATCGCTGCAGGACTCGTTGACGAATGTGATGACCAAGCTGAACAAGATCCCGTTCGAGGCGATCGGCAAGGGTGCGCAACAGACTCTGGCCGAGGCGAACACGTTGCTCAAGGGGCTCGATACAGAAGTTGCACCGCAGGCTCGCGATACGCTCGTCGCGGCCCAAAAGGCGCTCGACTCGGCGAACAGCGCGTTGCAGCCCAACTCGCCGTTGCAGCAGGGCGCAGGGGACGCATTGAGTGAAGTGGCGCGCACGGCGGCCGCCTTCCGGACGCTCGCGGATTATCTCGAACGGCATCCGGAAGCGCTGCTTCGAGGAAAACCGGAGGACCAGAAATGACGCGTTCGATCCGGTTCCTGCTTGCTGCGCTCGCGATCGGGACGCTTGGAGGCTGCAGTTCGCCGAGGGCTGGCTTCTACACGCTGAGTTCCGATGCAACGCTCGAGCGCAGTGGACCCGTCGTACCGATCAGCATCGTGGTTGGTCCGGTAACAGTGCCGGAAGTCGTCGACCGTCCGCAGATGGTGACGCGCGTCTCGGACA
Source organism: Paraburkholderia domus (assembly GCF_905220705.1). GTDB lineage: Bacteria > Pseudomonadota > Gammaproteobacteria > Burkholderiales > Burkholderiaceae > Paraburkholderia > Paraburkholderia domus. The sequence continues at coordinate 34,620 of NZ_CAJNAT010000033.1, read as the reverse complement.
ATGAGGTCGCGGTGAACGAATTCGCACGCTGGGGCGAATCGCTCAAGAGCAATATCCCGCGGGTAATTGCGGGCAATCTTGTACAGTTGCTGGGTACGGAAAATGTGTCCGTTTTTCCGCAAGGTGGGGAGGCGGGCGGCTACCAGATTAGCGTCGCTATTCTGCGCTTCGATTCGGTGCCCGGTGACTCGGTCACCATCGATGCGTTGTGGACCGTGCATCCTCCTAAACAGGCTGCGCCGGTAACCGGTCATACCGTCGCGCACGAACCGGTGACGGGATCGGGCTACGACGCCATCGCGGCGGCCCACAGCCGCGCACTGGCTGCGGTGAGCCGAGACGTTGCCGCAGCCACACGACAAACACTACCGCGATAAATCGTCAGCGTCCCGGCGCATAAGCTGGATCCCTGTCGGTCCGATGGCGTGGCATCGGTTGCGGCGGACGCGGTATGGAAGATCTGCTGATCGCATTCCGTTCGACCAGATTTCGAGAGGCTGTGGTGTCGGCCCGCGTGGAGTATCCGTGGCACGTCCGGTTGCTGTTTTGCTTCGGCCCGCGACATCCGGTGCCGCTTGACGGTCGCCCCGTGGAGTTCGTCATCCTTCGGATCCTTGCACTGGCAAGAGTCGGGCCCTGCGCACATCCCATTTTCCTGTCGGTCAACGATCGCACCCATGGATTCTTTCCTCATACTCGCGGCCGATCCCACTGCCTGGGCTGCACTTGCAGCGCTGATCGTGATGGAAGTGGTGCTCGGCATAGACAATCTCGTCTTCATTTCAATTCTCAGCAACAAGCTTCCGCCTGCGCAGCGCACGCGTACCCAGCGCATCGGCATCGCGCTCGCGCTCGTGATGCGACTCGGTCTGCTCGGCACCATCGCGTTAATCGTGCGACTCACGCAGCCGCTGTTCGAACTGTTCGGCCACGGTTTCTCATGGCGCGATCTGATCCTGATCGGTGGCGGCCTGTTTCTCGTCTGGAAGGCGACGGCGGAAATTCATCATCATGTCGGCCACGATGAGGAGACCGGTTCAGGCCAAGGACGGGCGGCCTCGCTAACACCTTGGGCCGCCATCGGACAGATTCTTGTTCTCGACCTCGTGTTCTCGATCGACAGCATCATCACCGCAGTAGGCATGACCGAGCATATTCCGATCATGTTCATCGCCGTGATCGTGGCGGTGGCGGCGATGCTGTTCGCCGCTGGACCCTTGTCGCGTTTCATCGACCGGAACCCGACGATAGTACTGCTTGCGCTCAGCTTCCTGCTCGTGATCGGCATGACACTGATTGCCGAGGGCTTCGGCACCCACGTCCCAAAAGGCTACATTTACGCGGCGATGGCGTTCTCAGCGTTCGTCGAGGGTATGAACATGCTCGCGCGACGGGCCAGGGCGACGAAGCGCGCAGACTGATGACCGGGGTAGACCTACGACCAGTCGGCCGACGACTTGGACGGCGGATGCAACCCCGCGCTAATAGCCTCCGTTGCCCGGACGTTTAACCTAGGGGGCAATGAATATTGGCGATATCGGCCTTCGCGTACATGCGGCCGGCTCGACCCTAGGTACCGCTCACCCAACTGAAATTGCGTCGTCACCCCATGGTTGCCGACGGATATCGGACCATAGCTCCGCAGCCCGTATGCCCGACTCACGAACGTAATGCATCTAGTCGGAACCATATCCATTACCGCTGTGCCGGGGCCTCGAGCGGCCTGTCGAAGTGCAGCCGAAAAGAAACGCCCGGGGCGACAGGGGAAAGCAAACGCGGCTTGTTGGAGCGTAGCGCACATAAAACGGATGCACTGTCATGGGGGGTGCCTGCTTGCTCGATTTGGCCAAGCATCGAAGTGGCTATTGAACGTTGTTCGGTGATGGCGAACGAGCCGGATAGCTGGCGCCTCCTAATCGTTGCTTGTGAGCATCTGGTTGGGTGCCACCCGGCAGCGTCCTGATCGGTTCGAGGAGTGCGGTCGCTCGCGCACTAGCTCTGCGTCTTCTGGCGCACCGGCCGCAGACAGTTCCTCGGCCAGGACTTTCTGGCGTCCATCGGAATCAGGTTTGCTCTCGAGTTTGTCTACCACCGTGCCAACCTCACTCTCAGTCCCGAACTTCCTTTTCAGCAGGCCCTTCAGGCCGTCGTAACCCTCCGAGATGGTTTTTTGGCTACCTCAGCAGTCGCACTGCTTGCACCTGCCGAAAGCGCAACGATGATGGCGCCCGTCGCGGGGTCCATTGCACCCTCCTTACGGACGGAATGTGTCGACGGCTGGTATCGCGGCCAGGCGTCGCGGTAGAGCTGGCATCTGGCTATCATTCCAGGACGCGACGGGCCTTGCGGTGTTCACCAAGATAGCGGGATCAGTTCTCGTGGGCTGTCTTCACGGACAGCCTGATGTGAGTGGCATACGGAATCACCCGCCACTATCACCGGCTTGGCGCGGCGCGCCGTGAAAAACTGCCGACGCGGTTAGGGAAAATCTGTGGCCGCGGGCACCGCGGGCGTGCCGTCTGCGACGGGCAGAGGGCGTTATGGCCGTCTCGGCGACAATAATTGCCCCACGCCCACCCGCACCGGTCAGTTGCGGTAGCGGGTGCGACCACTGCGACCAGCGGTATCGCCCCAGTTCGACTACTCTTGTCTAAACACTCGATCTTGCTCATGAACGTCGTCCGCCCACTTAAACGCGACTTTGGCAGGCCCGATCATGGCTGGCGGCGGCGCCTGTACGCCATCGTTGTTGAAGCCGAGACGGACGCCGGGCGGCGCTTCGATGCCTTGCTGCTCTCGGCAATCATACTCAGCGTCGCTGTCGTAATGCTGGACAGTGTCGAGGCTGTTCGTGCCCGTGAATTGGTAGTATTCGATATTCTAGAGTGGCTCTTTACGCTGCTGTTCACCGCCGAATACATTCTCCGGCTCCTTTGCGTGCAACGTCCGTTGCGTTATGCATTGAGCTTTTTCGGTCTCGTCGACCTCATATCGATCCTGCCAACCTATCTGGCCATTCTCCTGCCAGGCTTTCATGTCCTTGTCGACGTCAGGCTGTTGCGCATGCTGCGCATCTTCCGCATCCTGAAGCTGCCATTGTACTTCGACGAGTCCCAGGCGCTCTGGCGCGCGTTCGTCAAGAGCCGGCACAGGATCATGGTGTTCCTCGGTGTCGTGCTGATTCTAATCGTGGTACTCGGCACGGTTATGTATCTTGTCGAGGGACCGTCGAACGGCTTCACCAGCATCCCGGTCAGCATGTACTGGGCTGTGGTCACCATGACCACCACAGGCTACGGTGACATTCATCCGAAGACGCCGCTCGGGCAATTCGTCACGTCGTTGGCCATCCTGCTCGGCTATGGCGTAATTGCGTTCCCGGCGGGGATGGTCGGTGGAGAAATGGTAACGGCGATGCGACAGAGGCAGCAGCCCGCCCGCGCCTGTCCGCAATGCCGGACCGAAGGGCACGACGGTGATGCAATCTATTGCAAGCACTGTGGCGCACAACTTCCGCCAATTGACGGTCGATAGCCGGGTCACCAACAGCGAGCGGCTCTGATGCAATGGACGAGACTTCTCTGACCGCCCAGCTGCGCTCGCGAAAATGGCACCACCGGCCGCTTGCGCCATATTGGTTTTATCCGCCGATCAACGAACGCTCCATCTTCCGAAGTCCAATGACCGTTTTGAGAGACCGAAGCCGACGTCTGAGCGGCCACCCCGCGGCACTTCTGAATGACGCTTGATGGCCGACCGCTGCCTGACACGGACCATCAATTCGCTACCTCAATTCGACCGAGCATTCGCAGGGCCGCGAAAACAGGCCAGTACAATCGTCTTTGTCGCGATCAAATGGATTGGGCCGCCATCTCTTGCCGGACGAGGCTCGCGCGCGCATGAAGTGTCGATCCTGCGAGTCCGGCAGTCGACTTGTCTTGACTATCGCGGCAGCAACGCTATCAAAGAACATTGCTGTCGGCCAGCAAGCCGAATGGCGTCCCCCCAGAACCGTTGGTCCAGCCTCACCGCTCCGATACGCGCCGCGCAATACGTGCGCATGTCTACCGACCACCAGCAATGCTCCCCGATTTTTCAGAGACAGGCGATTGCCGGGTACGCTGCGGCTCACAACATCCGGATCGTTCGGGACTATGAGGACGCCCATATCCGTGGACGCAAAGCCGATGACGGAGCCTACAACATCGCACGCGTTTCGCTTTCCTAGTACATTAGGAATTAGGAGCGCACCAGCTACGGCATACCGGCCGCGCGTGGCGTTTCGATTGCTCGAATGGCGGCCATCAGCAAAGCATGCAGTACGTAGTCCGGCCCATTTGTGACGAAAAGACGGCTGGGTTACTGGGCTTGCATCAGCGACGGAACGTTTCAAATATTGCGAATCCGCACGCCGATCGAAAGGTCCATAAGTTCTTCGAATCCATACTCGCATCGACGAAAGGCGGTGGACCACCGTCATCGCATTCGAATGAGTCTAAGGGACCGCTATGGTGGATAAACCTTGGTGACCGGCCGCTTGGTCCAACTTCACACCATCTCGGAACGAGCAGACGAAGGCGGCATGACGAGACAACTGACCGCCGTTTCAACCAAACACAAAGGAGAGTGAAAATGGTCAAATCAAGAAGCGGGATCTGGAGGCGGTCGGGCGCGATACTCGCCGCAGCCGGACTCCTGGCGCTATCCGGCTCAGCATTCGCCACCAACCAGTCGCAACAGCGGCAAGCAGGCAGGAACGTCAATCAGAGCGCCAAACATGAGGCGCGCTCGAACAAGGTTGACTGCCGGGCCGCAAACGAAAAGAGCAACTCCCAGTGTCGGCAGGACAAGCGCGACACGAAGCAAAGTGGCCGCCAGGCAAAGCGGGACATCAAGTACTGATGGAACCTGCAGAAACGGTCGTCGTCCCGCAACAGGTCGCCGCCCGCGGAGAGCCGCCTGGTACGCTGCCCCCGAATTTACGGTGGCGGGTATCTCAGGTAATGGCTGAGACTATCGACGCGGTGATCGATACGATCGCTGCTGCCATCACGAAGGGTGACACGGTCAAGTTAGTCGGGTTCGGCTCGTTTTCGCCGGGATCCCGCGCCGCACGAGTTGGTCCTAATCCTGCGACCGGTGCAGAAATTCAGATCCCAGCCGCGAAGACCGTGAAGTTCACGGCCGGCAAAGCTGTCAACTCCGTCTGACAGTTACCGCGAGTGAAACGGCACGACGGCAAGGCGATCCGTAATGTCTGCACGCAGTTCATCGTGCTGTGCCGAAACCTGGACATCTTCTCGAAGTCGATAGTGGCGATTGACGGCAGCAAGTTCAAGGCTGTCAACAATCGTTATCGCAACTTTACGAATGGGAAGGTCCGGGCGCGCCTGCAGCAGATTGATGAGAGCATCGCACGATGCCGTTGCAACAGATACGCCTGCGGGATTTATGGCCTACGATCTTGCTGTAGGATTCTGGTACTGGGCTCGCCTCGAGTCAACGGGCTAAGCTGACGTATCAACGCATCCTGCGTGGCGCGCGCGTTGCAGACCCGCAGCGCCCGCGCATGACAGCGCCACCGCCAAACATGGCTGTCGCCGGGACTGGATGCAAAAGACACCGCCGCGTGCGATGCGCCAATCTTTGCGCTAGAGGCAAAGCAGTATCGCTTTTGGCGGCAGGGTTTTGGCCCGAAAGTCGCGGGACGAAGCGCAGGTTGAGCGCGGGAGCGCCGTTTATAACAGGGGCGCCGGTTGGGTTAATCGACTCTCGCAGAGGTGCTTCGAAAGGAGTCTCCATGCACGCTTTCATGCGGCGTGAATCTAGGCATGCCGTGGTCTTCGCCAGTGCGCGGAGCCGCGCTTTCCTTATTGGATGGCGCGCCATTCGGTACGTCTGCACACGGATGGCTCTGGCCAGCGTTCTCGCGCTGTCTGCAATGGACACCGGCTGGACGGCAATTGCGCCTCTGCCCGCCGGGCTTCAAAATGTCATCAACAATGTGACGGGTAGTTCCGCGCCGCCAGCAGCCTCGGCGGCGCAGGCAGCAGCCTCGGCGGCGCAGGCAGCATCGGCGCCGTCGCCCGCCAGTCAGGCCGAACAGGCGCGCTCGTTAGACAGCCTGATCGGCACGCTCGAGAACGACACACAACGCAATGCGCTCGTCGCCCACCTGAAGGGGCTTCGTGAAGGTACCCAAAGCTCCGCCCCCGCGTCGCCGGCATCATCCGGACAGGGCGACAGCGATCTGCTCGGCGTGATTGCGTCAGGCATTGCGTCTGTCGAGACGGATCTGAAGGAGGGCCGCACACCTTTGCATTACTGGGCGGCCCGTTCGAGCGCGGCGGCCAGCGAACTGTGGATCATTCTCAGAGGCGGCAGTGGGGAGTCGCTCGGCCGGATCCTGCTTGGCATGATGGCGTCGCTTGCGGGCTGGGGCGCGTGCGCTGGCTTGCTGATCTACCTGCGGCGGCGCATCAGTGCGCGCTACGGATGGAAGGTCGCGCTGGAACCGAGTCCAACTTCGTTCGAACTGTTGAGCTTTGCATTTTGGCGGACGGCGCCATGGATCGTCGCATTCGTAACGGTAGCACTGCTCATGCGGGGAATGCCCGACGCGCTCGGCAGTACGCTGGGGCTTGTTGTCGTCTATGCCATAGTCGCGGGCTCGATATTCTCGGCGATCTGCCTGATCGTGTTCTCGGCGTTCAACACGGCACACCGGCGTGTCGCAGTTCATCAGCTGCTCGCGCAAAGCCGCTGGCCGCTTTTCGCAATCGGTGCATGTGGCGCCCTCGGCGACGCGACGGCCAATCCGGGCGTCACACGCCTGCTCGGCATGAATCTCGCCGGGCTCGTCTCGGCATGCGCAAACGTGGCGGCGGCCGTCCTGATCGGTTATTTCGCACTCGCTTACCGGCGGCCCGTCACGCATCTGATACGCAATCGCCCGTATGCGCGAAGGCGTGATCACAAACTCGCCACGGAAGCGCTCGATATCCTCGCATCGCTGTGGCACATTCCGATCCTTTTAATCGCGATCGTGTCAGTCGTTGCGATCATCGATGCGCGCGGGTCGGAAAAGAACGTATTGCAGCCGTCGCTTCTCAGTGCGCTGTTGCTCGTGCTCACGCTGTTCGCGTCGGCGCTGCTGATGCACGTGACACGTCGAAGGGACACCCGTGCGCACCGCCGCGCACCGCACCTGATGAGACTCTTGCGTTTCGCGAGCACGCTGCTCGTCCTTCTGATGTGGCTCGCGTTCATTCAACTCGAACTGGACCTGTGGAGCGGTCCGATCGCGCGGATGCTCAAGCACAGTGCGATGACGCCTAGTTTCGAGCACGCGCTGATTACAGTCATCGCGACGATCTTCGGCGCCTGGTTCATATGGATACTTTGCGACACCGCAATTCTCAACGCGTTGGGCCCAAGCAGTTCGCGCAACAGGGCACTCGACCCCGGCGTGCGTGCACGCACGATGTTGCCGCTCGTGCGCAACGCAGTTTTCACGACGATTGCCACCCTCGCTGCCATCGGCGCCGCCGCCACTCTGGGCGTCAATCTGACGCCTCTCCTTGCAGGCGCAGGCGTGATCGGTCTCGCCGTCGGCTTCGGTGCGAAGGCGCTCGTCACCGATCTGATCACGGGGCTCTTCATCATTGTCGAGGAGACGATCTCTGTCGGTGACTGGATTGAGATTGACGGCAGCCACGCCGGCATCGTCATGGACCTGACGATCCGCACTGTCCGGCTACGGGACGGACAAGGCGCGGTTCACACCATTCCCTTCTCGCAGATCAAGATTGTGAAGAACCTGTCGCGCGACTTCGCCAACGCGCTATTTGAGGTACGAGTGCCGTTCTCCGTTGACCTCGATGAAGCCACGCGCATGATTGTGGAAGTGGGCGCCGATCTGCAGGCGGACGCTCGCCTGCGCAACGACATACTAGCTCCGGTCGAAGTGTGGGGGCTCGACCGCTTTGAGGCTAACTGGATGGTTGTGAAAGGGCAGTTCAAGACGCGGCCTCTGCAGCAGTGGAGCGTGGCGCGCGCTTTTAACGCGCGGCTCAAACGCAAGATGGACGAGGCGGGTATTGAGATTCCAGTGCCGCATATGCGGCTTCACACCCCGTTGAGCGCAACCAATGCCGGGTTGCAGCCTGACGATGCCGCCGAGGACGAGAGCAGACAGTCGAAAGACGCGAACAGTGAGCCCCGCCGCAGGCCGGCTCGCACGACGCCAGTGGACCTGCGCGTGCTCAAGGAGCCACCAGCGCCGGAGCCACCGGTGGGCTGAGTTTTCAAACCGACGGCCCATTCCTCCGGCACAGGCCAGCCCCTGCCCCTGCCCCTGCGGCTGCGGCTCCTGTTGTTCGAGCGGCCATCGCCAACCTGCCGGTTCACGTCATCGCTGGGGTATAGCGGTAGTCTTCCGTTTGCGTCGTAGCTCATTTTGGGCTTTTCCATCGAAATTGATGATCTTTATACCTGCGTCTGTCCATGCCATTGGTCGTAGTGCTGACATTGACTCTCCCGACTCAGGATTGCCCGTTGACCCTTAGTTGTATCCGTCACCGGCACACCTGTCAGAGGGCTATTTCGATCTTCTGGCCCCCGCGTGCTGCGGCTAGGCGTCTGAAATGACGCCATGCCAAAGACATATAAAAGCATTCGCCACAAAAAAGGGCGGCACCTTTTGCGGCACGGAGCTAGCCGATATGTGCAGGTCCTGCTGAATCGCCATGAGCGGAGGCAGCAGGATGTCAGATCACGCGGAGCACGGTTATCATTGCGCCCGTGGCCCCCGATCGGATGACTCATTGAGGTGCCGCAGCCATAGGGGCGTGGCGCGCCGGGTCAGGCAATGCGTTGACGTTCCGCTGGCTGCATCAGAAAGTCGCCGAAGCGCTCTCGCAACTGATTTTTCAGAATCTTCCCTGTTGCGCCCAACGGGATCTCGTCGACGAAGATCACATCATCCGGCATCCACCATTTCGCGATCTTGCCTTCGTAAAAAGCGAGCAGTTCTTCCCGCGTCAGTTCTGCTTGCGGCTTCCTGACGACGATCAGCAATGGACGCTCATCCCACTTCGGGTGTTTCCCGGCAATGCATGCTGCCTGAGAGACTGCCGGATGTGCCATCGCGATGTTTTCCAGGTCGATTGAGCCTATCCATTCGCCACCAGACTTGATCACATCTTTGCTGCGATCGGTGATTTGCATGAAGCCATCGGCATCGATGGTCGCAACATCGCCGGTCGGGAACCATCCCTGTCCTCCGTCATCGAACTGCAGCGGGCTATCTCCTTCGTTCCTGAAGTAGTCGCACACCACCGTTGGCCCACGCACCAGCAGGTCGCCGGAAGTCGCGCCGTCCCAAGGCAACTCCATGCAGTCAGCGTCAACGATTTTCATGTCGACGCCAAACACCACACGGCCTTGTTTGGATTGCACGGCTTGACGCTCTTTCTCTGACATCCCGATATGCCTGGCCTTTATGGTGCCGATGGTTCCCATAGGGCTCAGTTCAGTCATCCCCCAAGGCGTGCAATACCGCTACGCCATATGTTTCCTGGAACTTGCGCAACATGGCCGGGGTACAGGCCGCGCCACCTATGATGGTGCGTCTCATGCTCGAGAATGGCTGACCTGTTTCCTCAACATGACCAAGCAGGCCTTGCCAGACAGTCGGCACGCCAGCGGAGAGCGTGACCTGCTCGGCTTCGAGCAGGTCATACAGCGATTTTCCGTCAAGAGCCGGCCCGGGGAATACAAGTTTGGCCCCGACCATGCACGCGATGTACGGAAGTCCCCAGGCATTGACATGAAACATCGGCACAACGGGCAGGATCACGTCGCGCGCCGAACAGTTCAGCGCATCAGGCAGCGCCGCCGCATAGGTGTGCAGCATCGATGAGCGATGGCTGTACAGGACTCCTTTCGGGTTGCCCGTCGTGCCAGAGGTGTAGCAGAGCGTACTGGCGGCGTCCTCGTCGAGAATCGGCCAGGAGTAGTCGGATGAACACTGCTCGATCACATCTTCATAGCACAGCAGGTTGTCAATGCCAGCGTCTTTGGGCATGTGGGCGCGATCGGTCATGGCGATGAACGCCTTGACCGTTTTGCAGCGGTCGGCGACGGCCTTGATCAACGGCAGGAAGGTCAGGTCGAAGAAAATGTACTGGTCTTCGGCGTGATTCGCGATGTAAGCGACCTGGTCTTCATGCAGGCGGGGGTTGATGGTATGCAGAATGGCACCCATACCGGAGACGCCGTAGTACAACTCCAGGTGGCGGTAGCCATTCCATGCCAGCGAGCCGATCCGGTCGGAGGGCTTGACACCGAGGCTGGTCAGCGCGTTGGCCATCTGCCGCGCGCGACGGTGGCAATCACGGAAAGTGTAGCGATGGATATCACCCTCCACCCGCCGGGACACGATCTCCGTATCGCCATGATGGCGGTCGGCATGCACAATGAGTGAGGAGATCAACAACTGCTTTTGCATCATCAAGCCATTCATGGCGTCGTTCCGTTTCGTAAAGTCTGTGATCGGGGAGCGGGCAGATGGCCATACCCCTCTGTCAGGTTCCGCTTCAAGGCCGCGAACCGGGACCAGGTGTTTCCACTCTCCAGGGTCTTTGTGATCAGGCAACGGCTCTGGCGACAGGAGGGAGCGCGCGCGATGTGAAATTGGGGCTGCGTGGTTGTTTGCACGCAGCCTGCTTCTCGGCGCCAATGACCTGCGATGACCCGGCGTGGTGCTGAAGTCCTGATATGGCCGGACCGTCTATTGCGTCTTGCGGGCGACGCAGTGAGTGTCACGAGGACCCCGGTGGATATCGGGAGTCCCCATGAATTTCAGATCAGTTGAAAGCCGTCAGATCTTTCGGCTCGATGCCGTGCTGCTCGCAATAGTCAAGATAGCGCTTCAGCCCGGACTTCCAGTTTTCGATCGCGACGACGTTGTCGTTCCCGTCGAGGAAAAGCAGATCGCCGGTCACCTGGATAAACGTGACCACATAGCCGTCTCCGCTTCCCGTGCTGACGACTTCAGGCGTGTGGGTCGACGCGGCGGTCTCGTACACGACGCTGCCGGGTCCGGCGATCCAGTCGTGCTCCTTGTATTTCCACTTACCTTCGATCGTGTAGACCATGACCGTACCGGTGTGGTGGTGCTTGGGCAGTTGCATGTCGATCGGGGACTTCATCAGCACGATCCATTCACCCCGGATCGGATCAAGCTTGAAGTACTTCAGCAGGACGTTTTCTGCATAGGGTGCAAAAGGTACCCACGGCAGCGATTCGCCATCGATGAGTGAGGTGTCGACGTGTTCGTAAAGCATATCTGTCTCCATTTTGTAGTGGGGTCGAAAAGTGGTAAGCGTGCCAAGGCTGCCCGCCTGTCCCTGATGGGCGGGTGCGCTGGATACGCTGGAGGAAACTGTTCGCCTTAGACCAGCGGCGTGCCCGCGAGGGTGGCGCGCAGCATTTTTCTTGGCGAGCTGTCGTAGTCCGCCACAGCGTAGTGCTGAACCTGCAGGTTGTCCCACATGGCAACCGTGTTGGTTTTCCACTTCAGGCGTACCTGGTATTCCGGAATCGCGGCCTGAGAGGTCAGATAGTTCATCAGGTGATGAGCCTCCGGCATGAAGTCCTGGCCGTACCGGATGTCCTCGAAGTTGAAGAAATTCGAGAAATGCGTCGTGAACGTCGAGTTGACGAACAACACCTTTTCGCCCGTCTCGGGATGGGTGAGCACGACCGGGTGCTCAGCGGCGGGGTTCCTCGCAGCCATCGCATGACGTTCCTCGATCGGCATCTGGGCGCCAAACGTGTGCTCGGAACTGTGCTTGGCGTACAGGCCGTCGATCCGTCGTTTGATGGTGTCGGGCAGCTTTTCGTAGGCCATCACCATGTTGGACCACATGGTGTCTCCACCGGATTCCGGACCCAGTTCGCAGCGCAACACCGCGCCGCGGGGCGGCGCCTTCTTGAAGGTGACATCGACATGCCAGAGGTTTTCGCGGCTGGCTTTTTCGACGAAGCTCTTGGGCTTGCCCGGGTCGAGATTGCGGTACAGCATCAGCAGCTTGTCCGCTTCCGGATGGCTCGGCGCAAGGGGATGGGGTTCCAGTTCGGCGAATTGCGCGGCGAAATTCTGTTGCTCCATCGGCGTAATGTTCTGATCGCGAAAGAACAGGACTTTGTGCTTCAGCCACAGCGCCCGGATTTCGGCAATGGCGTCAGGGTCCAGGGCGGCATCAGCCAGGCTGATGTTGCTGAGTTCGGCGCCGATGGCGGGCGTGCAAATCTCCACCTTGATCGAATGCTGGCGCACCGATGGTCGGATAATGGCCGGCGACACGGGTGTGGCTTGTGACGTAGTGTCTTGAGGTGCGGCGGTTACTGTCATTGATGTCTCCAATCTGTGTTTGTGCGGCGGCGAGCCATGTGTGCGTCCGGCAGATGTAGCTGCCCCCTGTCAGCAGGAGGACAGGCCACGTTTCGTCTGCCACGGATCCAATACTACGCATTGCGCCCGCAAGACCATTAGCATGACCGGACATTTTGTTTGCATATTGGGACACGAGCCGCCGTGCCATGGCCGAAAAGCGGATAGCAACAACGCTCGCGTGCTTCCGGGCGGCCATGCAGGTAGTCGGGTAATAGCGGCGATCAGACGGGGATCCGTGACGCCAGGAAGATGCAGGGTGTGGCAGGTTCGGGCAGTGCGGCAGGCCCGGATGACGGAGGGGGTTCGCGAGCCGACTCTGAATCTGCCTTCCCGCTTCCTATTTGTGCGAGACAGGATCGGCTGCCTGCGTGCTCTGGCGATAATGGGCGGCCCACTCCGAGGGTGTCTTGCCAAACTGACCGCGGAACCAGCGCGAAAAGTCAGCGCCGGAGGAAAAGCCGAGGAGTTCGGCGACTTCATACAACCTGCGTTTGCTGCTAGCCAGATACTCCTCGGCGAGTTCAGCACGTACCGCATTGATGACCGTTGTGACACTCTCGCCCTCGGCCGCCAGGTGCCGGTTAAGCGTGCGCCGATGCATGCCAAGGTGCCGGGCGACCTGGTCGACCGAACAAAGTCCGCTTGGCAGCAGCATCCTGACGATCTGGCGCGCCCGCTGTGCCGGCTCGTCGCGGAGGTTGACCAACTGCAGGTCGAGCCACCGCTTCACCTCGCGATTCAGCGTCAGGTCTGCCGCAGGGATGGGCAGATCCAGGTCGCGCGTCCGGCAAACCAGGGCATTGCATTCCTGTGAAAACTCGATAGCCGTACCCAGCACGCGATGGCGCACTTCAAGACTGGCAGGACGCTCGTGAGTGAAAGTGACCCTGACCGGCCGGAAGGCATTGCCGCTCAGTGCCCTGAACACCCGCAATACGATCCCGGTCGACATTTCGACAGTCTGGCGCCAGACGCCGTGCCCTCCCTGCATATTCGCACCGACATGCAGCAACACGACGTCGCCGGCATCTTCAAGCCGCAATTGCACGCCAGCGTTGTGCAATCGCAGATAGCGGATGCCAGATTGCATTGCTGTACGCAACGTTGGTTCTTCGCGAAGCACCAGTGCCAGCATCCCGAGATTGGCCAGGCTTCTCGTTTCCGCGAGCAACAGTCCGAAGGCCTCCTGACCGGACAGTCGCGCAGACTCCTCCAGCAGCCACCCGACCGAATCGGCGCTGATCATCATATTCGGATCGTCGAGGACGGTGGCTGGCAGCCTTGCCATCCGCAGCATACGAAACGGATCGAGCCCCACCGAACGGGCAACCTGCTCAAAGTCGGTAAGGCTGGCACTTCGCGTAAGGGTATGCACGGACTGTCCCAATTTCACAAAATTATGTCCTGGCAAGCTTAGTACGGAACCGCCTGCCAGCGCTATCTTACAGTCCAAGAACTTCAAAAGATGGAGACAGACAATGGACACCCGTGCTGCAACGCACATTGGTCAGCCGCGCGCCGCATTCGCGCAAGTGGACGCTGACGACCCCGCCGCATTCAACCACTGCTTTGCCGAAGTCAATGGCATTCGCATGCACTACATCGACGAGGGGAAAGGCCCGCTCGTCATTCTGCTGCACGGATTTCCCTACCTCTGGTACATGTGGCGGCGCCAGATCATCGCTTTGGCAACGGCCGGTTTTCGGGTCGTCGTCCCCGATCAACGGGGATTCGGGCAATCCAATCGGCCAGATTCCATTGAAGCCTACGACATGAGCCAGTCAGTCGGAGACATGGTCGGCTTGATGGCGGCCCTCGGTGAAACCTCCGCGGTCATCGTCGGGCACGACTTGGGTGCGTGGGTGGCTCAGGCAGCGGCCATGCTGAGGCCGGATCTGTTCCGTGGCCTCGCGATGTTCAATACCCCAGTGCCACCGCGCGGAAAGGTCAAACCAACCGTCGGCTTGCGGGAAATGGCGAAAGGCCGGGTGTACCACCACCTGTACTTCCAGCAGATCGACAAGCCGGATCGCGAGTTCGCCAGTGACCCGCGCAAGACATTGCGCAGCATCTACTACTCGGTCTCCGGCAGCGCCGTCGGCGACGAACGCTGGCGCCTGTTCGTCGAAGCCGGTGAGCCGATTCTCAACGCCTTCACTGATCCGAAGGAGTTCCCGTCATGGTTGAGCGCACGGGCGATCGACTACTACGTCGATGAATACACGCGCACGGGATTTACCGGTGCCATTAACTACTACCGCTGTCGCGACCGGAACTGGGAAATCACCGCGTTTCTGGACGGTGCGGTGGTTCGCCAGCCGAGTCTGTTCATCGGTGGCGCGGCCGACCCTTCCCTCGAACCGGTCGAAATCCGCGGTATCTACGACCGGCTCGACACTTATCTGCCCGGACTTCAGAAGAAGGTCCTGTTACCGGGCGTGGGGCATGCTGCGGCGGAAGAGAGCGTCGATCAGGTTAACGAATTGCTGCTGGAATTTCTCGAGCAGTTCAAGAGCTAGCGTCCAGGTTGTTCGGCTGCGGTGCCCCGATCGGGGCATCCAGCGCACAGATGGCAACGGCGGCAGCAATTAATAGGATGCCGAATTATGGCAGTGAATATGCAAGACACAGTGTGCAAGGATGATGCGCGGCCGCAAGCCATTCGCGGCTATGCATGCGTCATTTTTGCGCTGACATTCGGACTGCTCCTGTCCGACTACATGTCGCGGCAAGTGCTCAGCGCAGTGTTTCCACAAATCAAGGCCGAGTGGGGACTGTCCGACACCCGGCTCGGAGCGCTCAGCGGCATTGTCTCGCTGGCTGTCGGCATCCTGGCGTTCCCAATCTCGCTTGCCGCCGACCGATGGGGTCGTGTACGCAG
The DNA here is from genome assembly GCF_905220705.1 of Paraburkholderia domus. Classification (GTDB taxonomy): domain Bacteria; phylum Pseudomonadota; class Gammaproteobacteria; order Burkholderiales; family Burkholderiaceae; genus Paraburkholderia; species Paraburkholderia domus. The sequence continues at coordinate 19,279 of NZ_CAJNAT010000033.1, read as the reverse complement.
CGTGACCATCATGGCGGCCATTTGGAGCATTGCCACCTTGCTCTGCGGCCTGTCGCACAACTACTTCACGTTACTGTCGGCGCGCTTTCTGGTCGGTGTCGGAGAAGCCGCTTATGCCAGCGTTGGCATGGCCATTCTCATCAGCATGTTCCCGGCACGGCACACCTCCACGGTAGCTGGCGCGTTTATGGCGGGCAGCATGGTTGGGTCGGTCATGGGGATCGGGTTTGGCGGTTCACTGGCAAGCCATTTCGGTTGGCGCAGTGCGTTCGTTGGCATGGCGGTCTTTGGTATCGCGCTGACCGTGCTCTATATGATAGTCGCCAGTCCGGCGCGGATCGAAAGGGCGAAAGCTCAAGCAAGCGGCATCGGGCAAACTGATTCGCTGGCGACCGTCCGCGTCAGGCAGGTGTTTAAAGATCTGTTCTCCTCCCGGGTGTTGATCTGCGTGTACATCGGCAGCGGGCTGCAGCTCTTCATCAACGGCGGCCTGCTTGCCTGGCTGCCGAGTTTCCTGAATCGGGTCTATGACATGCCGTTGAGCAAGGCGGGCGGCGTCGCGGCCATCTTTGTCCTTTGCGGCGCATGCGGCATGCCCCTATGCGGCGCACTGTCCGATCGTCTGGGCCGTGATTCGCCACGACGGAAAATGCTCCTGGCGATCACCTTTAACCTGACCTGCGCAGCATTGCTGTTCGCGGCATTTCAGTTTCCCGCCGGTTCAGCCCAACTCGCTCTGATTGCATTGGCGCTGTTCTTTAGCGCTGGCGTGATGGGCCCCGCCGGTACGATGGTTGCGAATCTGACGCCCAAGGCGATTCACAGTACAGCCATGGCCACGCTCGCCTTGGCCTTCAACATCCTTGGGCTCGCGCCAGGTGCCTTTGTGACGGGCGTATTGGCAGACCGACTGGGCCTCGCCCCCGCCTTGCGGCTATTGCCACTCGTCAGTGTCGCGTCCGCTGTCGTCCTGTTGATTGGCGTGCGTCATCTGCGCGGAGAGCGGAGTCGTGGCGCAAATAGCTAGAGCTACCTGAACAATCTGATCGAGGCGGTCTCGACCACACGAGCTCTTTGCACCAGAACCTAAAAACCAAAATTGTTGTTTAGTTCGTTGGCCCCGTGGACGACCGACGTCAGTCGAGCGCGCGCCGAACGGTGGCCACAAAAACTCGAGGGGACCTCATGAAAGTAAAACTCGCCGCATTAGCGGCACTGGCCGCGTTTGCCAGCTCGGCTTACGCGCAATCGTCGGTGACGCTGTATGGCGTAGTCGATTCGGGTCTGTTATATCAGAGCACATCGGGACCGGTACTGGTTCCCAGTGCGGCGGCCGCTGCGAAATTCAAGTCCCCGGGCAGTGTGTTCGCGCTCAAGGACGGAGGCATTTATTCGAGCGGCTGGGGCATTAAGGGTACCGAAGATATCGGCGGTGGCTACAAGGTCAACTTCAAGCTGCAGGGCTCGTTCCAAAGCACCAGCGGTGCCCTGCAGCTCAGCGATACGCCTGGTGTGAGCGCCATATTCAACCAGTACTCCACGATTGGCCTATCGGGCCCGTTCGGCAGTTTCGACGCTGGACGCCAGATCGTCCCGATGATCTGGGCGATGCAGGACACCGACGTGCGAGGCGCGCAGTACTTCGGCAGTATCCTGACCGCGTGGATCGGCATGAATCAGGCCGCCGGCTGGGTCCCCACGAGCACCAACGCGCCGATCGGGGCACTCTATGACAGCAACGCGCTTGTGTACCATTCGCCGAACTTCCATGGTGTGACGGCCGAGCTGGAGTATGCGCCAGGCGGTGTCGCGGGGCAGATTCAGGGCGGAACACGTGAGTCTGCGGTGCTGAGGTATGCCTACAATGGCCTGCATCTGGCTGCGGTGTACTACAACGGCCACGACACGAACCCGTTCGCGCCCACCGCCACGGGCACTCCGGTCACGCCGGCGACCGGGAACGACAACAACCGCTTCTATTACCTCGGTGCGCGCTACCAGCTCCAGGGTTTCGAGGCATCCGTGTCCTACTCGCTCGGCAAGAACCCTTCGAATAGCAACAAGGCCAACCTCGATCTTGTTTCAGGTGGTCTGGGCTACGCGTTTTCGCCTCAATTCTCAATTTCGTCGGGCATTTACTACCTGCACAGCAAATCCGAGCAGGTTCCAGGGCATTCGACCGAGGTTTCGCTGGGAGCCGATTACAAAATCTCGAAACAGACGACGCTCTATGCGGAAGTCGGGCATGTCGACAACCGTGGCATCATGAATCAGATGATCGTCTATGGTCAGTTCGTGGCACCGGATGCGAATACGACGGCCGCGATGGTCGGGGTCCGCCACAACTTCTAAAGTCGGGTGTGTCGACTACAACGGGACCATGAACCAGACGATCATCTATGAGTCCCTGTTGCGCTGTTCGTGTCAACAACGGCAGCGATGATCGGCATCCGCCTCACCTTCTGATTCCACAATCGATAATGGGGAGTATTCAATGAAGAGCATTCAGGCATTCAGGCTGGCTGTTGGAGTCCTAATCGTCGCAACGTCCATGACCGCATGGTCACAGACCGATCAGACGGCCAGTACGCCTAGCACATCTACGATGACGGCGTCGGGCTCAGCGGCATCGGCCACAGGAAGAAAGGCGAATCGTGCTCTGCGTCGGCAGGTCTATAACACCATTGCGAAGCACAAGGAGATCAGTGCAGGTAATATCAGCGTCGCCGCGAAAGACGGCGCGGTGACACTGAATGGGACGGTCACAGACGCTTCCCAGGTAGACAAGGTGGCGGACATTGCAAGGAGCGTTCCCGGAGTGACTTCGGTCACCAACAAGTTGAGCGTGCAAAAACCCTTTGGCGGCATGTAAGCCGCCGTAGTCGGAACGGGAGTGCGGCGGGGGAAGATTCAAAAGTCAGTCCTCACCGACACATATCATGTCGAGTTCCGCGCTGGCGGCCTCGCGCTGCTGCTCAGGTTTTTCCTTGCCGCCCAGCCTTCCTTGAGACTCGCCAGCATGCTGACGAGCTCCGCCCTCATCAGCTGTTGAACGAAGCAGGTATAAAGGCTGGGAGACGGCGCATGGAGGGGTATCGTTTCCCTAACTACCGCGAAATTTGATCGATTTCTGGTTTAAATACCCGTGCGAGCACCGAAATTTAACTACCACCTACCGTTCAGTTTCTTATTTAAACTTGTTCGCGTTGTGCTTTATTCGACAGGTGACGAATCACCCATAACCAGATGGCCCAAAACTGCGCCGCGTAGTGAATGTCCGAAATCAGTGCGCGGTGCCAAAAAATGCTTCCGCGCCTTCGGCCGGCGTGAGTCCCACTCTGAAATAGCCCTCCAGCCGTTCAGCCGTCACGTCGTTCAGGACGAATGGCGGGCGGACGAAGCCGACCGAAACGGCATGGTCGTACCATGCCAACATCCATGCACGCAGACCTGAATCGTCCTGCGAAGGTCCATCCGATACGTTTTCAGCCATGCGCCGTCTCCTTCGCCATTATCTGGCCGGTTTGCGGCAACACGGCGGAGCTCATCGAAGGACGAGCGTCTCCCGGCGGAAACACATGCCAGACTCCATCGCCGTGGCGAAAGAGAAACAGGGCGAGCGAACCACCCGGCCGTTGCACTTCGAGGCACACACGGCGAGTCCGGCCAGATCGTGACCGATGTATCGACAGCACGCGGATCGACTGGCCGCTTTGCGTGCCAAGCAGCTTCCCAACCAGTCCACGCAACGATTTTTCGGCCACGATTTTCTGCGCTCCACGATGCAAGTGAAGTCATCGTAAGGCGCCCTCCGCGGCGGTTCCGTCGGGAGCCACGGATAGTTCATTAAGGGAAGGCTGATTCGTACGTCAGGATTACCCTAACCCGACCTCCGCGCCGACCGATACAACTTCAGTTATTTGGCGGCGAAGCCTTGTCTGAGCGCGCAGCGGGTCAGTTCAGACTGCCGTTAAGCCGAGCCAACAGAGAAAATACAAGCAGCGCCTAGGGATTTCCTTACATGAAGTTCAGCATCGACCAGCCTTCTTTTCTAGATGTCCTGACAGCGCCGCGATAACTGTCCACATAGGATGAACACACTTAAATCGTCCGGTTTCTGAGCGTCGCCATGGTTCCGTATCTGTCTGAGCGAGAAAATGCGGTTGAACATATCAACGCGATGTGCATGCACCTGTTCGATCTGTGGTGCGAAAGCAGAAGTGTTGTGCCGCTGGCTCATTTGTTAAAAGGCTGGCCGCTGACGAACAGTGATCCCGAGGCCATCCGGCGCCTCGGCAACGCGCTGCGCGATCTCAGACGACATCATGTGCTTGACCCTAACGGCGCGTCATTTCACGAACTCTGCGAGTTATCGGATTGCGTCGAGGACCTGCTTATCCTGTCGTCCATGGCAACGTGGACGATGAACAACGGGTAGCCCGATCCGGGCTTATCTGTCCGTCGCAGCGTCAACTCATCCAGTAGTCGCGCGGAATTCTGCGGTCCGCTTCCGAGAGGTAGGGATTTTCCAGGTGGAAGGTCTTCCGGGAAGCGGGTTTTGTACGAACCAGAGCATCCTGAATGTACGGATGGGAGTTGAACAGTCTCAGGTAAGTACCGTCGCGATACGCCTGCACGAGCCCCTTCTCAATCGTATCTGCCAGGACTTCCTGGCCCGTCGCGACATAAAAAATAAAATCGGAACGATACTTCAGCATCAGACGGTTCTCGACCACCAGATCAGGCTCACGGTGCTGGCGCCCATCGAGTTCGGCGAACGCTTCGACGACACCTCGCGGAAAATAGTCGACCCGTCCGCTCTGGGTCATCTTGAACATCGTCTCGTAGGTCGAGGTCTGCACATCCAGACCCGCAGCTTTCAGGATATCGGCGTCGATCCATCCTAGCCCCTGACCACAGGTGAACGCCTTCAGATCGGAAAAGCGCTCGATCTTGTCGAAATCCCGCTGCCGGTCCTTTCTTATGACGAACACCCGGTATCCAATCAGCCCGCGGTGTATTGGAATCCGGACCACGTTCAGGCCGCGTTCGGCCGCAGCTTCCATGCTCGTCCAGTGCAGATTGATCGTATTGTGGCCGTGTGCGAGCTCGGCGAGCGCACGGCCGCGTTCCATGACGATTTCGGCCTGCCGCACCGTATAGGCGGCATTCGCCGTTTTCATCGCCAGATCGAGGACAGCGAGCGCGAACGCAGCATGCACATCACCGCCCGGACGAATGCGCGGATAGACGATATCGAAGGGTTCTGCAGGCACAGCGCGCGCGCCGAGTGTCACACCTGCGGCACCCAGCGCAGCCAATACAAAGCGCCTGCGATGCATAAATGGATGGTTTCCTGACACGGAATGGTGCGCCCGGATCGGCGCATGTTTGCACAGGCTCCCATCTGAACGATTTTCCATCGTGCCATGCGTTACGCTTACTGGCAAACCGTGTTTTCCCGCTGGCGCAGCGCACGGCTGGTTGCGCTCTGGGGTTCAACGCGACGTCAACGCTGAACAGGGTTTGCCGGCCGGCAAACTGATTCATCGTCGCGATGCGCACGAGCGCTACCATGCCCTAAGTCCATGTGCGCCTGCTTCAGATCCTCGACAAATGCGTCGACAATCGGACGCTGTCTGATCTGCTTTTGCGTGACCATCAAAAACGTCACTTCGTAGCCAAGTTGCTGCGGATTGAGCGCGGCAAGCAAGCCTTGCGCAACATAAGGCGCGGCAAAGTGTTCGGGGAGGTAACCTAGGTGACAGCCCGACAGCACCAGCAATGAAACGGCCTCCATGTTGTCCGCCTGCGCAGTAACGCGGCCAGATGTTGCGGGCAATTGCGCCTCCGGCAACGGATAGCTACGCCAGGCCCAGTCGAAATTCGCGACCTCCGCCGGCTCCAGCTTACCGGCACGTCCAAAAAGCGAATGGCCGCGCCCGCAATAGGCAAGCTGGCGCTCGTTGAAAAGCGGCGTGTAGTCTAGCGTCGGTACACGACGCCCAAAATAGCCGATCGCAATTTCAATCGCACCGCTTAGTAAATGCTCTTCAATCTCACCTGGCGGTTTGACCGACATCGAAAAGTGCACCGCTTCGTCGCGCTGTCGAAAGAGCGCAATCGCGTCACTGATCCGTGCATTCTGGCTAATTGACATGTGTCCGATCAGGCCGATTTTCAGCATGCCCGACAGTGCCTTATCCATGTTCCTCGCTACCGCAGTGAACTCGTCGACGGTCGTGAGGAAGGTTTTGCACAGCGCGTGGAAGCGCTCGCCCTGGTCAGTGAGCTTGAAGCCGCTCCGGCCACGCTCACACAGTCGATAGCCAAGACGCGTCTCAAGCGTGGACAACAGCGTGCTAATGGTCGGCTGGGTGATGTTGAGCTTCGCTTGCGCGATGGTCACGCCGCCCGCGTCGGCAACCGCAACAAAAACGCGAACGAGCCGCAGATCGAGATCAAATAACGCCCGCAGCACGGCTCTTCCCCTTTCGCAGCATTCTATTCAGAGACGTCAAACCAAGCATTCAATCTCAACCGTTAAATCTTGCTATCGAGGCGCCGGTCACGCCTCGCTCTGGAACTCTGCCTTCAACGATCCTGCCCGCAGCGCATGTGCTGCGACCTCGCACGGCGCCGCCAACGCGCATGCATTCTTCTTCCGCGCAGACGTGCGGGTCGCAGGTCCGCGGTGTTTCGTTGGCTAAGCGGCATCCAGTCATTCGTCACGGTCGCATCCATCTTCAAGCCGCCGGCTGATTACTTCGCCGACACGTCGACAGTGCCGAAGTACTTCTGCGCCAGTCTCTTCACGGTACCGTCGTCCTGAACTTTCGCGATCGCCGCATTCAACTCGTTGAGAAGCGCCGCGTCTCCCTTGCGGACACCAAACGCGATACCACTACCCAGGATCTTGTCGTCACGCACTGGTGCACCGACAAACGCGAACCCATTGCCTTCCTGACGCGACAGAAATCCAGTCTGCCCTGCTGGTGCGAGCACGAGCGTCGCATCGAGCCGCCCCGCAACGAGGTCCGCGTAGATCTGGTTCTGATCCTGATACGACACGACGTTCACGTCCGCACCTTCCCAATGCGCCTTCGCGTAGGTTTCCTGAATCGATGCCTGCAGGACGCCGACGCGTTTCCCCTTCAGCGATTCGGGTGTCGACTCCAGGCCGCTGCTGCTCTTCGCGATCAATCGTGTCGGCACGCGATAAATCACCGACGTGAAATCGATTGCCTGGCGGCGCTTCTCGGTAGCATTCATTGCCGAATTGATCGCATCGAACTTGCGGCCCTGAAGAGCGGGAATCAAGCCATCAAACGAAGTCTCGACCCAATTGCACGTCAGATGTGCGGTTGCGCAGACAGCATTGCCGATGTCGATATCGAGACCTTGTAACTTACCGTTCGGCCCCTTGGATTCGAACGGCGGATATTGCGCTTCGAGGCCGAAGCGCAACGCCCCCGCATCAGTGGCCATCGCAGACATAGACGCGAACGCGCAGGCGAATACCAGCAAGTTTTTCAGCTGCTTCATGGATGATCTCCTTTACTTTGTGTTTGGCTACGTGACGCGGATGCCGAGCATGTACGGTGACTCCACCGGGCGCGTCACATCTATCAGGATCTACGCCCTGCTTCCGCAAAACGCTTTCATGCGGTTCGTCGATTAAACGTCAACTCTCCCCGCGTCACCATCGAAAAATTTTCATGCGCAGCATGCGCCGGCATCATGACTTTGGTTCGTCTACGAAGACACTCGAAATCCCCCTTAAATTCAGAGAGCAGACTCGTTTCATGTCCGGGTGCCTCGCGCCCCATCACGCAAACTATCTGTTGTGGGCGTATTCATTTAGCAACGCACTGCAACTTTCGCGTCTTCGCCAATAGACGCCATGCGGTCGGTGTGCCAGCATCACGTCCGTTGCATTTTTCGGAATGTAACCCTACAAATATGATACGAATTACTAATTAATGCAGGAGATCTTAATGAAGAAGCAAGTCATCGCGTTGGCGGTGTCCGCCGCATTCGCAGCACCCGTCCTGGCGCAAAACACCGTCACGCTGTATGGACTCGTTGACGAGGGTTTCGACTATACGAACAACGTCGGTGGGAAATCGCTCTCCGAACTGCAAAGCGGCTATGCGCAGGGTAGTCGCTGGGGCCTCAAGGGCTCGGAAGATCTGGGCGGCGGTCTGAAGGCAATCTTCCAGCTGGAAAACGGTTTTAACGTCAACAACGGCAAACTTGGCCAGGGTGGCCTCATGTTCGGCCGCCAGGCCTATGTTGGTTTGACCAACGACAAGTACGGTACGGTCACGGTGGGCCGCCAGTATGACTCGCTGGTCGACTACCTCGCGCAAACAACCGCCAACGGCAACTGGGCCGGCTATCTGTTCTCGCATCCGTATGACAACGACAACACAGATAACTCGTTCCGTGTGAACAACACAGTCAAATACGCTAGCCCGAGTTTCGCCGGATTCCAGGCAGGGGGTACGTATAGTTTCAGCAACGACACGAACTTCGCGAATAACCGCCAATACAGCATCGGCGGCCAATATGCGAACGGCAGCCTGCTTGTCGCTGCAGCTTACTTGCAGGCTAATAATCCTTCGTCGAGCGCGAGTGGCGCAATCAATAACGGTGGAGACGAGAACTTCCTGGCCAAGCGCTTGCGCGTTTTCGGCGGTGGCATCAACTATACGTTCGGGTCGGCGACTGCGGGTTTCGTGTACACGAACACCGACATCACCTCGCCCCTCTCAACGACTTACATCTCGGGGTCGATCCTTCCAGCTACCGGCACACTCAACGCGCTCAAGTTCCAGAACTTCGAAATCAACGGCAAGTATCAGATCACGCCGGCGTTCTTTGTTGGTGCGCAATATGTGTACACGTTGGAGAGCTACGATGCGTCGTCGGGTAGCGCCAAGCCGAAGATCCACTCGGTTGGTCTGATGGCAGACTACAACATCTCGAAGCGCACAGACTTCTATGTTCAGGGTGCTTACCAGAAGGTCGCTGGCGACCAGACTGGCACCGCATTGGATCACGCGTATGTGCCGGGTGCAGCGGATGCTTCGTCGACGGCGAACCAGTTGGTGTTTCGCCTGGCAATTCGTCACAAGTTTTAACTGCCACACTGCATCACGCGACGCGATAAGCGTCGCGTGATGGTATGCAAGCGCCGTTCGAGTTCTGCTTCGAGGCCTCGCGCGGCGGGCTTAACGGCGCTTAACCTGCGGTAGAACGCAGAGCATCTCGTATGCGAGATTCGCGCCAAGCAAAGCGGTGGTGCCAAACGGGTCGTACGGCGGCGCAACTTCGACCAGGTCAGCGCCCACGAGATTCAGGCCCCAACAACCACGAATAATCTCGAGAGCTTGCGGCACAGTGAGACCGGCAATTTCCGGCGTGCCAGTGCCGGGCGCATAGGCGGGGTCGATACCGTCGATATCGAAAGTCAGGTAAGCCGGACCGTCGCCGATTTTTTCCCGCACTTCCTTCATCAGTGGTTCGAGAGAACGGTTCCAGCACTCCTCAGCCTGCACGACCCGGAAGCCCTGGTCACGGCACCAGTCGAAATCTTCCGCCTCGTAGCCGGTGCCACGCAGGCCAATCTGCACGACACGCTCACAGTCCAGCAAGCCCTCTTCAGCCGCCCGGCGGAACGGCGTGCCATGCGCAATCTTTTCGCCCATCATCGTGTCGTTGACATCCGCGTGCGCGTCGACGTGAATCAGACCAACCTTGCCGTGCTTGCGGTGGATCGCCCGCAGGATCGGCAGCGTGATCGTGTGGTCGCCGCCGAGCGTGATCGGCTTGGTGCCGTGCTGCAGAATCTCGTCATACGCCACTTCGATGCGCTTGATCGAATCGAGAAGATTGTAGGGATTGATCGCAACATCGCCGATATCGGCGACCTGCAGCGAATCAAATGGCGCGGCGCGCGTTGCCATGTTGTAAGGCCGCAGCAGCACCGATTCGTTGCGAATCTGGCGCGGCCCGAACCGCGCACCGGTGCGATTCGACGTCCCCAGATCAAATGGCACGCCGACGAAACATGCGTCGAGCCCTTCGGCCGACGCAACATTCGGCAGACGCATCATAGTTGCGATGCCGCCACAGCGCGGCATCTCATTGCCGCCCATTGGTTGAAAGTATTCCGACACGATTGATTTCTCCACTTGAATTGTTCCGGCCGTCCCATCCGCTACGACTCTGATCGTATTTATACGTACTTCAAAGGAAAGTGAAATAACGATTTCGGGATGTTCACGTCAGCACTTATCGATGCAATTTCATTCGTCGCGATGTTCCGCGATCCACTCGCTAAAGAGCTTTACCTTATGCTGGTCCGCAAGGCACTCGGGGTACACCAGGTAATAACGCGAGCCTGTCCCTATCACGGTATCGAACGGCATCGTCAGACGCTTCGCCGCAATGTCTTCACCGACCAGAGTCAGGTCGCTGATCGCAACGCCAAAGCCCTGCATAGCGGCATTGGTCGCCATATCGAGGGTGTCGAAGCTCGCGCCGAGGTTGGCGTCGATTGCCTGCGCGCCGACACGGTCGAGCCATAGCTTCCAGTCACGATGATCGCGAGTCGGATGCAGCAGCGTGTGCTCGATCAAGTCGGCCGCGCTGGCGAGCGGTTTGTTTTTCAGAAGATCGGGCGCGCATACGGGAGTCAGCCGCTCTTCAAAGAGCGGCACCGCACGCACGTTGGCGCCGGGCGACGAGCCATAAATGATCGCCGCATCGAACGGCTCGGACTCGAAATTGACGTCGTGCTGCCATGTCGTCGTGATTTGCACCTGGACGCCTGGGTGGCCGCCTTGAAAGCGCATGATCTTCGGCAACATCCAGCGCATGACGCAGGTCGGCACCTTCAGTGCGAGATCCGTGCGCTGACGGGTGAGGCGCAGCGAGATCTCTTCGATTCGCGCGAAGCTTTCCTTCACCGCCGGCAGCAGCAGTTCACCTTCTGCAGTCAGCGTGAGCCCCTTCGCGTGCCGCTTAAAGAGCGGGAACTTGTAATATTCCTCAAGTGTGAGGATCTGCCGACTGACCGCGCCTTGCGTCAGACACAGATGCTCCGCCGCGCGCGTGAAGCTGCGGTGCCGCGCGACGGTCTCGAAGACCTGCAGCGCGTTCAAGGGTGGAAGTCGTCGCATGGTGTTCCAGAAACGAAATTTGGAATCAGCCGTCGCGCACCGCCGGCCGCTCAGGCGGACGTAACGCGTGCAGGCTATCAAGATACGCCGGTAAATGGGATTACGCGATGCGGACTTGCCCGCAAGCCATGCAATCCAATTCCGCCCGGCAGTTGAAATGGTGTGATGGGTCCGCAGCGCTGATGCGCACCCACCTGCGCCGGAAGTACAAGAACGTAGAACCCGTCCATACAGGCCACCAGATCTTCGTAAATTCGGGTAACGGCTTCAGTGAATGCTAAGCGTCAATACGGAACACAGCGACCGCGCCTTGCAACTTGAGCGCTTGATCCTGCAGCGATTGCGCCGCAGCTGCGGCCTGCTCTACGAGCGCAGCATTTTGTTGCGTCGCTTCGTCCATCTGCACGACGGCGCGGGAAGCCTGATCTATCCCCATACTCTGTTCCATCGACGCCGCGCCGATCTCGGCCATGATGTCGGTGACGCGCTGCACTGCCCCGATAATGTCGTTCATCGTTTGGCCCGCCTGATCGGCTAGTTGCGAGCCGCGTTGCACGCGCTGAACCGAGTCGCCGATCAACTCCCTGATTTCCTTCGCCGCGGACGACGATCGTTGTGCAAGGCCGCGCACCTCACTTGCCACCACCGCGAACCCGCGCCCTTGCTCGCCCGCGCGAGCCGCCTCCACGGCAGCGTTCAGCGCGAGAATATTGGTTTGAAACGCAATACTTTCGATGATGTCAATGATGTCGACGATCTTCGTCGAGCTATGGCTTATCTCGGCCATCGTCTCGACGACCCGGCTCACCACTTCGTTGCCTCTGTACGCGATCTCAGACGCTTTCGACACCAGCCCACTGGCCTGATTCGCATTGTCGGCATTCTGTCTGACCGTGCCGCTCAGCTCGTCCATGCCGGCCGCGGTCTCTTCAAGCGAGGCCGCCTGCTGCTCGGTACGGGACGACAGATCGATGTTGCCAGCCGCGATTTGCCGTGTCGCCGCCGCGATTGACTCGCTGCCGGCGCGCACGGTTTTCACCGTCTCGACGAGACCGCGTTGCATCTTTGCGAGTCCATTCAGCAAGCGCCCCATTTCATCCCGCGACGACACCACGACCAGCTTGCGCAGGTCACCGGCAGCGATGTCGCTGAAGTGGCCGAGCGCAATGTCGAGTGGCCGTCCGATCGCCCGATCCAATGCAAACCAGGCGTAGCAGGCGGCTACGAGTCCCAGCGTGATCGCTACCAGACTAACGAGGCGGGATGTCCTGAACATCTTCTGTGCGGCGTCGTTGCGTTGTTTCGCTGCCTCGTCCTGGAATCGCTTCAGCGCATCGCCGCTCGCGCCCATCGCCGCGGCAACCGCCGAGACTGCGGTCTCGCTCTCGCCTATCCTGCCGTAATCGCTGCTCCGGACCGCCACCTCGAGCGCGTCCAACGCATGTTGCATGTCACCTCGTCTGGCGGCGAGACTCTGCGCAAGACGATTCTCTTCCGCATCACGCGGCATATCGAGATATTTTTTCCACCATTCGTCAGACAGCGCCCTCATGGAATGTGAGGTATTCAGGAAAGAGGCCACTTGCGGCGTACCGACAACCATTGCCGCTCGATCGAGTGCCGTGCGTGAGCGCGACGAGTACAGGTCCGCGTTGGCAATGGCTATTGCACCCGGCAACTGAACGGCGTAAGTCTGGCTATTTGCGCTGATTGCCTGATCCATGCCCACCTGCCCAAGCGCTCCCACGAGCAACAGAAGCCCGCCCAGAAACAGCATGGCAACACCAAGGCGCGCCCTAATCGTCAAGTTCATTTTTCTGTGCCCGTGTGCTTGCGGCCTGGCTGTTAAACGCTTTCCCGCCCGCGGCGCCCCGGTTGCGCGACGCTGTGACAAAGCCTGACTAGTGCAGGATCTTCGCCAGAAAATCCTTGGCCCGAGCGGACTTCGGATTGGCGAAGAAGTCTTCCTTGCGGTCGTCTTCCACAATCAGCCCTTTGTCCATGAAGATCACACGGTGCGCGACCTTCTTTGCGAAACCCATTTCGTGCGTGACGCACATCATCGTCATGCCTTCCTGCGCGAGTTCGACCATCACGTCGAGCACCTCGTTGATCATCTCGGGGTCGAGCGCCGAGGTCGGCTCGTCAAATAGCATCGCGATCGGGTCCATCGAGAGAGCACGTGCAATCGCCACACGTTGTTGCTGACCGCCGGACAATTGCGCGGGAAACTTGTCCGCATGCGCACGCAGGCCGACTCGATCAAGCAGTTTCAGCGCCTTCCCGGCCGCCTCATCCTTCGAACGACCCAGCACCTTGACCTGGGCAAGCGTCAGGTTCTGGGTGATCGACAGATGCGGGAACAACTCGAAATGCTGGAACACCATGCCGACTTTCGCGCGCAACTTCGACAGATTGGTCTTCTTGTCACCGACTGACTGGCCGTTGATCGAAATCTGCCCGTTCTGGAACGGTTCCAGGCCATTCACCGTCTTGATGAGCGTCGACTTGCCCGAACCCGACGGGCCGCACACCACGACCACCTCACCTTTCTTTACTTCGGTCGTGCAGTTGGTCAACACCTGAAACTGCCCGTACCACTTCGAAACTTCATTGATGGAAATCATTTCTACACCTGTCAACGTTATGCCACCGCATCCACTGCTCTATTGAGCGCTGTGTGTCGGTCGCGTCTGATGGCCACATCAGCGGGGCCGCGCGACCTGATACCTGTTTTCGAGCAAGCGGGCGTACCGGGTCAGTGGAAAACACATCGCGAAGTACAGCACCGCAACCATTCCATAAATCGGAAACGGACGAAACGCTGTATTGGTGATCATCGACCCCGTCTTCGTCAATTCGACAAAGCCAATAATCGACGTCAACGAAGTGCTCTTAACGACTTGCACCAGAAACCCGACGGTCGGCGCCACTGCGATCTGCAGCGCCTGGGGCCAAATGATGTATCGCAGCTGCTGGCCATATGTCATGCCGAGACTGGCGCCCGCACCCCACTGGCCTCGCGGCACGGCATCGACGCAACCTCGCCAGATGTCGACAAGATAAGCGCTCGTATAGAGCGTTAGCGTCACTGCTGCGGCGCTCCACGGAGACACATCGACGCCGAGCAAAGGCAGGCCGAAGAAACCAAGAAACAGTTGCAGCACCAGCGGTGTACCCTGGAAGAGTTCGACATACCACGCAACACCGTGCTGAAGCGCAGTGCTTTTCGATACGCGCATCGCCAGCAGCACCATGCCAACGGCCCCACCGCCGACAAAGGCGATAAAGGAAAGCAGGACAGTCCAGCGCGCGCCGATAATCAGATTGCGCGCAATGTCCCATAGAGTGAAATCGCTCATCGCTTACGCCCCGCAAAGAGACCGGAGCCAAGCTGGTTCAACATGCGTCGCAACACGATTGCCAGGCCCAGATAGATCGCCGTGATCACCAGATAGATTTCAAACGACCGGAAGTTGCGCGACTGGATGAAGTTGGCCGCGTAAGTGAGATCCGGCACCGAGATTTGCGATACGACGGCGGATCCGAGCATGACGATCATGACTTGCCCGAGTAACGCGGGGAACACGTTCGCGAGCGCCTGCGGCAGCACGATATAGCGAAACACCTGCCGCCCAGGCAAGCCAAGCGCGACCGCCGCCTGGACCTGCCCGCGCGGAATCGAGTCGATCCCCGCACGGACTATTTCAATCGCGTACGCGCCCAGGTTGACGGTCATGGCGAGCACCGCTGCCTGCATTTCGTCGATATGAATACCGAGCCCTGGCAATCCGAAGAACACGAAGAATAGCTGCACCAGAAACGGCGTGTTCCGGATCAACTCGACATAGGCCCCGACGAGCGCACGCGCCCAACGAGGGCCAGCCGCACCGACGGCAGCACCGGCAACGCCAACTACGCCGCCGAGCACCGTCGAGACTGCCGTGAGTCCCAGCGTTACCGCGACACCTCGCACAAGGACTTCTGTGTAAGTGTGCAGATCACTGAAATTGAATGCATAACTCATTACGTACTCACAGGTTCGCCGGCAACGAGGTCTTCAGCCACTTCTGCGAGATTGCGTTCAGCGAGCCGTCCTTCTTTGCGTGATCAATCGTCGCGTCAACCTTTTGCATCAGTCGCACTTCGTTTTTATTCAGGCCAACGTGGTCGGGCGAGCTGAACAATTCGAATTTCTGCTCGGGTTCAATGGCCGGGTGGCGCGCGAGAATAGTCGCGCCGACGTCGTTGCCCACCACCATCAGCTGCACCTGACCAGAAAGAAACGCCGAGATTGCGCCGTTCGGATCGTCGAATCGTTTGATCGTCGCGCTCGCCGGCGCAACCTTTGAGATGCTCAGGTCTTCAAGCGTGCCGCGCGCAACCGAGATGGTCTTGCCTGCAAGGTCTGCCGCGCTCTTGACGGGCAGATTCTTCGGACCGAACACGGCCAGGTAATACGGCGCGTAGGGCTGCGAGAAATCGATCACTTTCGCGCGCTCCGGCGTTTGGCCGACGGATAGCAGCATGTCTGCCTTGTGATCGGCGAGGTACGCCATGCGGTTGTCGCCCGTCACCTGAACGAGTTCCACCTTCGCGTTCAGCCCCTTGCCGATCAGGTCGGCCATTTCGATGTCGTAGCCAACCGGCTTCATATCAGGACCGATCGAGCCGAACGGCGGATAGTCTTCGAAAACGCCAATTCGAACGACACCCGATTTGGCGATCGAATCGAGCGCATCGGCATGCGCAACAGGCGCCAGCATCGTCAGCACAGCGCCGCAGGTGACCGACAGCGTAAAGACCGTGTTGCCGAAAAGGCGATTCGCGACGCTGGAAAGGGATAAAGCATTCATGGTGTGCTCCTCTATGGATAGTTTTGTGTTGAATTCAATGTATCTGGCGCGCGGCAACCAGCTTGCACGCGTGAGCCGGCAATTCCGCAAGTACGGGCATGCCGAGAGCAAGACCCGGTGTCTCCCGGGACGTCGTTGCGACTGTCAGTGAGAAACCGGAACAGTCGATGGTCGCTTCGAGCGAAGCGCCCACGTCGCGGATGAAAGTCACGGTGCCGCTCAGCCGATTCGGGCCGGCTTCAGCCGACGCGGTCTTGACGCAAACGTCTTCAGGACGGATCAGCAGACGGACGTCCGAGGTGGCGTCCGCTTTCCGCTCCGATTGGGTGACGACGATCTGCTGGCCACCAGGCAAGCTCACACCGCCGCGCCCATCGTGGGTGACCGGCAGGATGTTGCCCAGGCCGATAAAGTCCGCGACGAACTCGCTGACTGGATCGCGGTAGATATCGAGCGGCTTGCCCACCTGCGCAATACGGCCCTTTTCCATGACGACGATTTCGTCGGCCATCGTCATTGCTTCGCGCTGGTCGTGCGTGACCATGATTGTGGTGATGCCCAGGCGTTGTTGCAGCAGACGGATCTCGACCTGCATCGCTTCGCGCAGCTTGGCGTCGAGCGCGGAGAGCGGTTCGTCGAGCAAAAGCAGTTTCGGCGATGAAGCAATCGCGCGTGCAATCGCCACGCGCTGACGCTGGCCGCCGGATAGCTGGGTGACCTGCCGGTTTGCCATATGCGGCAACTGGATCAACTCAAGCAGTTCCGTGACGCGGCGGCTTTGCGCCGCCTTGTCCGTTTTGCGCAATCGCAGCGGATACGCGACGTTCTGCGCAACCGTCATATGCGGAAACAGCGCAAGCGACTGAAACACCATGCCGAAGTCGCGCTGGTTGGCCGGCAGATGCGTGATGTCGCGGCCGGCAAAATTGATGCTGCCGGAGCTTGGCGTTTCGAGTCCCGCGATCATGCGCAGCAAAGTGGTCTTGCCGCAGCCCGACGGGCCGAGGAAGCAAACCAGTTTGCCGTCCGGCACGCTCAGGTCGACGTGGTCGACGGCATACGCGGCATTAAAGCGCTTGGTCACGGCCTGCAATGTCAAATGAGTCATGAAGATTTCCTGCTTGAACCAGTATCGCCACGGAATCGAAGCGCAATCAAAACGGAATCAGAGAGCAACGCCTTCATCGCCGATCAACTTCTCGAGCAGCCAGATCAGTGCGAAGTCGATCGCGACGATAAATACCGCGAACGAAAACACAGTCGGATCGAGCGACGAGACGGTGCGGCTATACAGCCACACTGGCAGCGTCATCGTGTTGATGCCGTAGAGAAAGAACGTCACCGTGAATTCGTTGAACGAGATGATGAAGGCGAACAACATGCCGGCGAGGATGCCCGGACGCATCAACGGCAACACGACGTCAAAGAGCGCTCGGCGCGGGCTTGCGCCCATCACGCAGGCGGCTTCCTCGAACTCCGGGCCAATCGCGGCCACCGAAGCCGCGCAGTTCTTCACCGTGAACGGCAGCGCGAGAATCACATGCGCGATGATCAGGCGAAACACGCCCAGCTCGACAGGCAGGACGTTAAACACCAGTAGCAGCGACAGCCCGAGCATCACCAGCGGATAGACGAGCGGCAGCGCAACCAGTTGTTCGACCGCCGACTTGCCGCGAAAGCGATAACGGCTCAATGCATACGCGGCCGGCACGGAGACGAGTGTGGCGATGATCATCGTCGAGACGGCGACGATCAGGCTGGTACTGAGCGCGCTGCCCATCGACAACGCATCGCTCGCCTCGGGTGAGACGAAGTTGTGCCACGCCGCGCGATACCACTGCAGGCTGTAGCCGGACGGTGGAAATTCGAGCGTGTCCGAGGCACTGAACGACATCGTGATCATCGTCAGGATCGGCATCGCGGCGAGGAACAGGACGATCGCGGCGAGCAACGCGGCGGGCTTGCCAAGCTGGCCCGGCATCGTGGTGGGCAAACGTGGCGAGCGCAACCTGAGGGAAGCGGCGGGCGTGCTCATGCGGAAGTCTCCTCGAGATGTTGCGTGCGACGCACGAGGCGCTGCGAGATTGTCATCACGGTCAGCGTCGCGACCATGAGCACGACGCCGGATGCCGACGCGGCGGGCCAGTTCAGAAGCGGCGCGACCTGGTCGTGCACCAGCACGGCGAGCATCGGCACACGGCGTCCGCCAAGCAGCAGCGGCACGGCGAATGCGCTGGCGTTGTAGGCGAACACCAGCAGTGCGCCCGACACCAGACCGGGCATCGCGAGCGGTAACAGGACGTGGCGCAGGGTTTGCCAGCGAGTCGCACCCAGCGTCGCCGCGGCTTCTTCGTACGAGCGTGACACGGCGCGCATCGCGCTCGACAGCGGCAGCACGGCCAGCGGAAACGCAGTCTGGATCAAGCCGAGCAACACGCCGTGCTCGCGATACAGCCACAGCACCGGCCGGTCGATCAGCCGGGCTGCGAGCAGTGCGTGATTGAGCAACCCGGCCGGACCCAGAATCACCAGCCAGCCATAGCCTTGCAACAGCAGATTGACGAGGAGCGGCAACAGCACGCCGGCCAACAGCAGCCGCCGCGCGAGGCGCGACTCGGTGCGCGCCATCGCGAGCGCGACCGGGATCGCCAGCAGCACCGCGTAGACCATGCTCTGAAACGCGAGCTTGAGCGTGATCCAAAGCGACTTCATGAAGTAGCTGTCGGCCAGATCCGCGTAGTTCTGCAAGGTGAAGCCGTGCCACTCGTTGCCGGTGGTGCCGAAACTCATCCGCAACACCACGAGCGCAGCCGCCGCGAGCACAGCAAGAAACACGAGGATCGGCGTCAGCAGCAACCACGGCCGCGCGTTTGCCAACGCGGCGCCGGGCGCGGCGGATGCCGGCTCGTCCGGCGCACCGGAAGCGCGCCGCGAGGAGAGCGCGGGCATCGTGGTCATGCTGCGAAGATCTCGGTG
Organism: Paraburkholderia domus; assembly: GCF_905220705.1. Classification (GTDB taxonomy): domain Bacteria; phylum Pseudomonadota; class Gammaproteobacteria; order Burkholderiales; family Burkholderiaceae; genus Paraburkholderia; species Paraburkholderia domus. The sequence continues at coordinate 258 of NZ_CAJNAT010000033.1, read as the reverse complement.
TAGCGCTTGATCCACGCAGCTTGAACCGCGGCGAGGGACTTGTCGTCGTGCAGGACAGCCTTTTCGGCGATCTGCTTCGGACTCGGCACGAACGCGCGGCTCTCGGCGGGAATCACCGCCTTCGAATTGACCGGGCCGTTCAGCACGTCGGCAGCCATGCGGCCTTGCACGCCGGCATCAAGCGAATGGTTAATGAAGGCGTGGATCAGATCGCTGTCAGCGGGATGCGACTTCGGGATCACCGTGAACATGAGCTGT
>NZ_CAJNAT010000032.1 GCF_905220705.1 Paraburkholderia domus | reverse complement strand
GCACTGGCGGCCTGTGGCATGTCGAGATGGTAGTGCCGGTGCGTAAAACCAGTTTTTCGACTCAAGCCCACTCCTGTTAGAGATTCACGGGATACCCCGGCAAAAACTCTAGTGGACTTTGGGATCGAATCAAATAGGACAGTCTTAGAATGATGTCATTTTTTGTCAACGCAATTGACTTAGTATTGCAAACCGTTAAAGAGATAACCAGATCGCATACTATCGCAGCGGCGTCTTGAACGGCACCCAAGAACATCCCGCTATCCGCAAGTGCGGCCGAGTGAACAAACAAAGTGTGCAGACCAAGGACGAATGAACAGATGGAAGTCTGTTGGACAGGTCGTGTGCTGCAAAAATACGCAACAAGTGTTTTGTTTTACGCCCGCATTCTCATTCTTTCCTGCCTGTTTCCAGTGCAACGCAGCGCGGATAGGCAAACGTGGGGAATGCGAAAAACCGGCCTGCCGGACTTCGTTCCTGATGCCCTGCACGTCCGCAAACACCTATCCACAAAGGATCTTATAGAACCTCGGAAGTTATCAACAGAATCTGTTCGCAAGCCTGTGGATAACATTCTGGCAAACGCGCCAAGTACTTGATGTATTGGGCTTCTCTTACGCTGCACGTCGGCGCGGCCGTGCCACTCGCGTCAAAGATAAGCGGACTTCGCCGCGCTGCGGCTCGCGGGAGCCAGCAGCTTGCTTCGCTCAACCATAGCGCCGAATAGCAGCCCGACGGTCGTCCACATAATCACCTGCATCCCGATTGCCGCGACGCGGAACTTCCACAACAGCACCGCTGGGAAGGCCGCCGGCACTTCGTTGATCGTCGGCATGGACAGCTGCACGGCAGCAATGATCGCGACAAACACCACGCCGGCCACGATCGAGCCATTCCAGGCGCCCAGCTTCAGCGCCGCGCGGCGCCGCACCTTCAGCGAGAACACTATGGCGGCCAGCGAGATCGCGATCATCAGGAAGAACAAGCCGGTGCGCATCCCAATCGTCTCAGGGTCGCCCACCGACGGGGGATTCGCTGGATACTTGATGTTCGGGACAATCACCAGCGTGATAAACGCGCCAAGCGCCAACCATGCGGACAACGCGCGCGCGCTCACTGCGCCGACTCGTCCGTATGCATACGCAAAGACCAGTGAGAAAAGGCCGCCGAATGCAGCGCCATACGTCACCACGCCCGTCAACAACCCCAACCCGGCTTGCGTGCCGCGGCTCACCAGTTCGGGTTCGGGCGCTTCGCCCTTGGCGGCGTCGGCTTTTTCTTCGAAGGAAATCGCCTGATCGACCTGCGGCTCCCCCACCAATCTGGCGAAGCCGAACGTGAGCAACCCCGCGGCGATGCCTGCAAGCATCCCGCGTACCAACAATTTACCAACCATGTTTAACTCCGTTAGTGGCAGGGAAAGCCGAGCAGATGGCGGCCGTCGTGCACGAATTCATGCACGTACATGCCAGGCACCAGCGACGTGGCACCTTCTTCTGCACCAACGAAATAAATTGCGAGCAACAGCAGCAAACCGCCGAACACAACCCAAGGCAGCAACTCACGCAGCGGAATCGGCGTGGGTTGAGCGGCGGGCTGAGTCGCGGGATCGAAAACAGCATCGGTCATGATGGACATCTCCTGGGGATAACGCGCCCCGATAGTCGATTGAAGAGGGATGGTACGAAGCTCAGGTCTGGCTTTCGGCTATGAATGCCGATTACAGTGGCGCGACCGCGCCGGGCTCTCACCGGCTTCCGTGCTTCGCAGTGTCGCTATTCTACGCGCTAAACTTTGCCTCCCGGCAACGCAAAGCGTGGTCGTAGCGTCCGGCTTTAGTCTGGCTTTTATGGAAATGAACTGATGGACACACGGCTGTTACTGATCAGCCACGCATCGACCGCGGCGATGCGCGAGGGCCGCTTCCCCGCTGACGATCCGCTCGACGCACGCGGCCTCACGGAAGCACACGCCGAGCGTGCGCGTCTGTCGATTCCGGACAACGCCGCAGTTTTCGTCAGCCCTGCCGTCTGTGCGCGCGATACGGCGTCGGCCTTGGGCCTCACTGCGACGGTCCGCAAGGGATTGGCGGATATGGACTACGGCCGATGGCATGGCCGACGGCTCTCTGATCTCTCCGTCGAAGCTCCGCAAGATCTCGCCGCATGGACACACGATCCCGACGCTGCCGCGCATGGTGGCGAGTCATTCAGTCAACTCGTGAAGCGCGTAGGACAGTGGCTCGATGCGCTGGACGATACGCTAAGCGCAGGACCAGGCAACGCGCAGCGCAATACGCAAAATGTCGTCGCCGTCACGCACGCACCGGTCATTCGGGCCGCCATTGTCCATGCGCTTGGGACATGGCCGGCCGTGTTTCCGCGCATTGAAATCGCACCGCTCTCCATAGTCGAGTTGCGACGCTCGCGACGTGGTTGGACGTGGTGGCCGGCGGCGCAGTAACAGCGGCGGCGACCTGCGCCGCGCGCAAACAGCCGAATCGAAATGCAGGTGCCCGTTCACTTGCCTGATACAACCAACCTCAGCTTGTTCGAACCTGCCGGCGTCAGCGTGACATCCGTCCGCCTGTCACGCGTGCCTAGATAAAAGTGCTGACGTCCTGGCGAATTCTGATCATGCGTCGCGTTCGGAAGACACGACGCGATGTCCGCCGCGACGGCCTGCAGCGCGTCCGCGCTTGAGCCGGCGTCATGATGCGGCGTCCACGTGCATTGGTAGCTGCCATGGCTCGCCGAGCATTGCGCATCGTCGCCGTAGGGTTGCGCGACGCCCTTGCCGTCGTCCGGCGTCAGCGACGCCAAACCGTCCGGCGCCGCCGCGACGATCCGCTTGAGCGACGCGCACGGGCTGGGCGCATCGTCGGCATTCGCACTGCATGGCAGCAACGCGCTCAGCGTGAGTGCGGAGATCGCGGCGGCGAGGATTCGGGTCTTGTTCATGTTGGCGCAGTCCGTCGAAAGTGGCTCACGGGTGACATTAGCGTGGTAGCACGCGTCATGCCCGACGCCGTCGATCACAAACGTACGATGCTTCGCCGATCCTTCCGCGTGCCTCGACGCCATATAGCGTTCGTAAGCCAGCCCTCGCTCATTGCTCGCATCCTTTGGTGTCGAACATCGCCGACAGGGCGCAGATCGACGTCAGCATGCGCGCGCCGTCGTGGCCAACGCCCGGCACGATATGAAAGCTCTGTTCCAGGCCTTCGGGATGACGCGACCGGATGTACCGGTAATACGCTTCTGCACGCGCAACGCGCTGCGGGCCTTGCGCTTCTGCGGCACAGCTTTTATCGAGCGCGCTTTGCTGCGGATCATCGTCGGCGCCGCCGACCAGGTAGTCGATCCGGCGCGACGCATAAGTGGCTTCGAGTTGCGCGGGTGGGCGGTCATCGAGGTACGGCGGCCGATTGTCCATGCCGTATTTCCATTGATTGAAGCCGGCGCATTGCGCGGCATCGAACGGCACCGCCACACCTTGTGCGTTCGGCCGTTGTGCATCGAAATACGCATACGTCGACGGGCTCGCCACCACGTAGCGCACGTCGATGCCTTCACGGGTCAGCACGCCGATGTTGCGCGCCGCCACCGCGTAACGCTGCACGACCTGTCCACCGCCCGAATGCCCCGCGAACACGACGTGCTGCAGATTCGGAAACAGCTTGCGATCCGCGAGGCGCGTAACAATCGCGTCCAGCACCTCGTACGAACTGACCGGCAGCGGCGCCCGCGCCGCTTCGCCGCCCATCCACGCGTCGCCCTTCCAGCGCAACAGATCGGCCGGCTCGTCATGCCCGCGCGTATCGAGCGTGGCGAGGAACTGTGGTGCGATCAGAAGCGTGCTGTCGGCATCCGCGTGAGCGGCGTCGCGTGCATTCTGCGCGGTGCGGAAGTACACGTCCGCGTTGCGCAGCCTGCCGTGAATCACGATCACCGCACGCGTCACCTGCGGTTGCGCGACGTTCCAATCCTTCGACAGATATAGCGGAAATTCAGCTCGCCCTTGCGGCGTGTCGATCGGGAACCGCGTGTCCGAGATCGTCGCCACCGGTTTCAAATGGGACTTGTCAGCCTGCGCCGCGAATGCCGGTTGCGTGAGCAACGCCGGCATGGCGACACCGGCTGCCACGCACCCCGTCGCCAGACGTCGGGAAAGATTGAATGTCATGCAGCTTGCTCCTGATCACCGTGCACTGTCTTGAACGCGGCGCATCGTCAAATCCGTCGTTGAAAAGCTCAAAACTAGAAACCGGTGGCGGATGCCGGTTGTCATGCCGGTCTGGTTCGGACCGAACGCCGTATCGCCCGTCAAACCGACTGGCGTGTACTGGCTGTCAGCACAGTGCGCGTTAGCGGCATAGAGTTATGCCGATTAAAGATACGCTAGGCGCAGCCGTTATACCTGTTTGGCGCGGCGAGTCCGCTATGGCCTTTCGAACATGAAAAAGCAAACGTTTGCCCAAATACTCTGGCTGTCGTTAGCTCAGAGTGGCACCCGCATGAGCACACCCCCTTGGTTCGACGCCTGGTTGTTGCGCCGGGCGCATCGAACGATCAGGCTGCCTCACGGCCCTGAGTACTGGCAGGGCCTACATGACTCACACGCCCTCTGCGGCGCAGTGTCCAGCGCGCACACACGTTGGCGCTACGACGCCCCCGCTCTCCGGCGTATTTTCAATCGCCTTACACTAGCGTCGCTAATCGGCGTTCTGGCCGGCTGCAGCGACGGCATTTCACAGACTGACGTCGAGTTCGTCGCTGCTGCAATGCCGGCACAGTTCGAATCCTTGCGGATGTACAAAACGGCGCCCGATAACGTCGCACCGATTGGAAGCGCTGCTCATGCTCCTGTGCAACTCCAGCAGGGTTGCGAAGCCATCATCCAGACCGCAGGCGGCCACAAGCGCGAAATCGTGATCCTGGACAGCAGATCGGCCGCATCCTTCGATCTCGATGCCGTCCGGACGTCCAGCGGATGGAGCGTTACGTCGGATGGCCTGGCGCCGCCGGCGGACAACCCCGTCGGATTTCGCACCCAATTCTCGAGCTGCGTGAGTGCGCTCGTAGACAAATATCGGTCCGAACCAGAAAAAGCGCCGTTCGGCGCGCAGCCCGCGACCGCATTGCACTGACCTTGGTTCGGAATATCGGACCCGGCGAAGCTATCAACCCTACTGGCATGCATTAAGGTCCGCGCTTTAAATTGCACGGCGAACGGATAGCCGCGTTCGCCGCGCAGTGACCGTGTCCGGCGACCTTCGATGCGAATCAATAGTTTGCTAACGAATATTTTAGAAATACAATACCGGCCATGTCGAATCTCGATGCCTTGCGCCGCACCGTCAGCAGCACCCTGGTCGTCGCTGCCAGAAAATGGCGGCGCACGAGCCATGGCGTGCTCGCGGCCTTTAACGTCTCCGAAGCGTGCGCCACGCCGCTCCTGACCGCCAGCCGGCTCGGCGAAGCGGTGCGGCAGGTCACGCTGGCCGATTACATCGGTATTGAAGGGCCCTCGCTCGTGCGGCTGCTCGATCAACTGTGCGCGGCCGGACTGATGCGCCGCGACGAAGATCCTGAAGACCGGCGCGCCAAGACCGTGGTACTCACTGATGAGGGCCGCGCCGTCACCGCTAAAATGGAAGAAGAACTCGTTACGCTGCGGGCGCAAGCTTTGAAAGGTATCTCGCGCAGCGATCTCGAAGCGACCTTGCGAGTGCTGGCCGCTTTCACGGCCGACGCACCGGCGCCGCGCAACGCCGGGGATCCCGAATAAGGGTCTATGGTCTATCCCTCCATCCGCGACTGGCTGTTCTCCGTCAAGACGTTTGCCGCGGCGATGATCGCGCTCTACATCGGTCTCGCGCTCGAGTTGCCGCGGCCGTACTGGGCGATGGCCACCGTCTACATCGTGTCGAATCCGTTTGTCGGCGCGACCCGCTCCAAGGCGCTTTATCGAGCGCTCGGCACCGCGCTCGGCGCGTCGGCGGCGGTGCTGCTGGTGCCGCCATTCGTCGAATCGCCGTATCTGTTCAGTGTGATCGTCGCGCTGTGGACCGGCACGCTGCTGTATCTGGCGGTGGCTGACCGCACCGCGCGCAGCTACGTCTTCATGCTCGCGGCCTACACCATGCCGATCATCGCCTTGCCTTCGGTGACGAATCCAGGCGGCGTGTTCGACCTGGCGATCAGCCGCACCGAGGAGATCACGCTCGGCATCGTGTGCGCGAGTATCGTCGGCAGTTCGCTGTTTCCGAGCCGGCTCGCGCCCACCATTATCGAGCGGACCGACGCGTGGTTTCGCGACGCCGCGTTCTATGCGACCGAAACGTTGTCCGGGCGCATTGCGGGTTCGGCGATCTCGGGTGCGCGTCAACGGATCGCGGCCACGATCAACGGGCTGGAGTTGTTGTTGAGCCAGCTTGCCTACGACCATACCCGGCCGGACATCCTGGCACGTGCCCATGAGTTGCGCGGGCGCATGCAGTTCCTGCTGCCGATGATGTCCGCGCTGGCCGATCCGCTGATTGCCCTCTACAACAGCGGCCGCCAGACATGGCCGGAGGGCCTCGAAGCATTGCTCAACGACGTCATCAAATGGTTCAATGCGCCGCTTCCCGCCGCTAGCGGGGGCTATCACCCCGACCCGACGGCCAACGCATTGCGCGATCGCATCGCCGCGATGCAGCCACCGCCGGCCGCGCTCGCGACCTGGAACGGCGCGCTGCTTTCGAACGCGCTGTGGCGCTTGAAACAGGTGATCGATGTGTGGCAAGACTGCCGCTCGTTACGCATCATCATCACACGCGAAGAAGGCTCGTGGCGGCCACGTTTTCGCCATTGGCGGATGGGTGGCACCGAACGGTTCTTCGACCGCGGCATCATGCTGTTTTCGACGGTATCGGCGGGCGCTGCGGTGATTATCGCGTGCAGTCTGTGGATCAGCTCGGGCTGGGCGGACGGCGCCAGTGCGGTGACGCTGGCGGCGGTCGCCTGCTGCTTCTTCGCCGCGCTCGACGAACCCGCGCCGATGGTGTTCAAGTTCTTCGTCGCCACGGCGGTCAGCGTGGTGGCCGCCGGCATCTACCTGTTCGCCGTGCTGCCACACGTGCACGATTTCCCGATGCTGGTCATCCTGTTCGCCGCGCCGTTCATCCTCGTCGGCACATTGATTCCGCGGCCGCAGTTCAACATGGTGACGGTGCTCGTGGCCGTCAATACCGCCACCTTCATCAGTATTCAGGATGCCTACTCGGCCGACTTCCTGATCTTCCTGAACAGCAATCTTGCGGGCCTCGCAGGCTTGCTGTACGCGTATCTTTGGACCCGCGTGACGCGGCCGTTCGGCGCTGAACTCGCGGCCTCCCGGCTGTTGCGCTCGAGCTGGGCCGACGTGGCGCTGACGGCTTCCACGCGGACGATCGAGGACCCGCGCAATCTCGCCTCGCGCATGCTCGACCGCCTGATGCAGCTGATCCCGCGCCTGGCCGCCACCGACGACCATCGCCATCCGTCGATCGAAAGCTTCCGCGATCTGCGCATCGCCTTCAACGCGCTCGATCTGCGCCGTCTGACCCACAAGCTCGGCGGCGAAGCGCCGGCCGCAATCGCTCATGTCCTCGAAGACGTGTGCCAATACTTCGAAACGTGCATCGATCAGCGCGCGCGCCAACCAGTACCCGAGAGCCTGATGTCGTCGATCGATGCAGCCGTGGCGCGCGTCACGGCACAAGGGCTCGCCAACGCCGAAGCGCCGAGCGCGACCTCGCAAACCTCAGCGCGCCGGTTGCGCGATGCGTTGCACGCGCTGGTCGGCTTGCGTCTTTCGCTGTTTCCGGCCACGCTGATCACACCGACGCCGCCCGAACCGGAGACCGCTGCCTGATGCACCCGTCCCGCAACCCAATCCCCCCCTTTGCCAGCTCCCGCGATGATCGGTGAAATCGATATCTTCGGCGTGTTCGTGCCAGCCGTGCTCGTGCTGATGTTGATCGCCTATCTGATCAACCTGGCCATCCGCACGGTGCTCGCGCGCGTCGGTTTTTACCGCTTCGTCTGGCATCGGTCCATCTTCGATCTCGGCATCTATGTGCTGGTGCTGGGCCTTGTCGTCGTCGTTTCGCACAGACTAATAACGTGAAAAAAACCTGGTTATCCGTCAGTCAAATTCTGCTGACCCTGATCGTCGTCGTGGTTGCAGCCTTCGTGCTGTGGAAACTGGTCGCCTATTACATGTTCGCGCCGTGGACTCGCGACGGCCACGTGCGTGCCGACGTGATCCAGGTCGCGCCGGATATCTCGGGGCTGATTTCATCGGTCGATGTCGCTGACAACCAGCAGGTCAAGCAAGGCCAGGTGCTGTTCGTGATCGATCAGGCCCGCTACGCGCTCGCCCTGCGCCAGGCGCAGGCCACCGCGCAGCAACGCCGCGCCACCCTCGATCAGGCGCGCCGCGAAGACGCGCGCAACCGCCAACTCGGTAACCTGGTCGCAGCGGAAGTCGCCGAAGAAAGCCGCTCGCGTGTCGAAACGGCGGAAGCCGCGCTCGCCGATGCGAACGTCGCGATCGATACGGCCAAGCTCAATCTGCAACGCACCACGATCGTCAGTCCGGTCGACGGTTATCTGAACGACCGCGCGCCGCGTACCGGCGAGTTCGTCTCCGCGGGCCGGGCCGTGCTGTCGGTGGTGGATATGCATTCGTTCCGTGTCGACGGCTACTTCGAAGAAACCAAGATGCGCGGCATCGACATCGGCCAACTGGTCGATATCCAGGTGATGGGCGAACCGAAGGTGCTGCGCGGTCACGTGCAAAGCATCGTCGCGGGGATTGAAGATCGCGACCGCACGCAAGGGTCGAATCTGCTGCCGAACGTGAACCCCGCGTTCAGTTGGGTGCGGCTCGCGCAACGGATTCCGGTGCGCGTTGCGCTCGACGAAGTCCCTGCCGACTTCCGCATGATCGCAGGACGCACGGCGACGGTGTCCGTGCGTGATCTGTCGCCGACCGGCAAAAAGCATCCGGACGCGGGCGCTTCGGGCACTGTGGATGGATCGGCGGCTTCGACGTCGGCTACGTCTTCGGCTTTGGCTCCGTCCGCTGTTCCGGCTACCTCCGCTACTTCCGCTGCACAACCGGCATCGGCTGCCGTCATTTCGGGCGCCTCGCAATGAAGCTGTCGCGCGCCCTGCCCTTATTGCCGCTGCTGCCATTGTTGCCGTTAGCCGTCGCGCTCAACGGCTGCATGAACGTCGGCCCCAATTATTCGCTGCCGAAGCAGGCGCTGGTCAATGCGCCCCTCGCCAATGCACCGATCGAAGGCGCCGATGCCAAACTGACCACGCGGCAGAACGTGCCTGCGGTCTGGTGGAAGCTCTATGACGATCCAGTGCTGAACAGCCTCGTCGACGAAGCGCTGCAATCGAACACCGACTTGCGCGTCGCCGCGGCGAACCTCGCGCGTTCGCGTGAAGCGCTGGGTGTGGCGCAAGCTCAAGGTGGCTTCTCCGGGAAGACGTCGGCGGTCGTCGAGCGGGCGCAGGAATCGGCCGAGCAGTATCTGCTCTTCAACAAACTGCCGGTCGCTAACGAAGGCGACATCGGCATCAGCATCTCGTACGAAATCGATCTGTTCGGCAAGTTGCGGCGCGGTGTCGAAGCGGCGGCGGCGGATACGGAATCCGTGCAAGCGGCCGGCGATCTCGCGCGTATCACGGTGGTCGCGGATGTGGTGCGCTCTTATGTCGAGCAATGCTCGGCCGCCGAAGAGCTCAGGATCGCGCAGCAGTCGCTGGCATTGCAGAAGGAGCGCGTGGACGTATCGCGGCGGCTGCGCGACGCGGGCCGCGGCAATCAGCCGGATGTGACGCGTGGCCAGACCCAGGTCGATACCCTGGCGGCGGATATTCCGCGCTATACGGCGCGCCGCCAGATCGCGCAATACCGGCTCGCGGCGCTACTCGCGCGCGCGCCGTCCGATTTACCACCGGCCGTGCTGGCCTGCAGCAAGCTGCCGCAGATCCGTCAGCCGATTCCTGTCGGCGACGGCGCCGCGCTGCTCAAGCGCCGTCCGGACGTGCGCGAGGCCGAGCGTCAACTGGCGGCTTCGACGGCGCGCATTGGCGTCGCGACTGGCGCGTTGTATCCGACGGTGAGCATCGGGGCATCGGCGGGTTTGACCGGGATTCTGGAGGACCTCGGCACCTCGCCGACGGCACGCTGGGCCTTCGGCCCGCTGATCAGCTGGACCTTCCCGACGAATGGCGCACGAGGCCGTGTGCGTGAAGCGGAGGCGTCGAGCAACGTGGCGTTGGCCAAGTTCGACGGCGTGGTGCTGACCGCGTTACGCGAAACCGAAGCCAGCCTCGCAACCTATGCGTCCGACGCCGCCCGCGCTGACGCTTTGCGTGCCGCGCTGAAGTCGGCTACCGAATCGGCGGATGAAACGCATCGCCTGTATCGCGCCGGACGCGAGTCGTTCATTTCGGATCTGGACGCGACGCGCACGCTGACCTCGACCAAGTCTCAGGTGGCGGCCGCGGAAGGTCAGGTGGCGATCGATCAGGTCAACCTGTTCCTCGCGCTTGGCGGTGGATGGGAGATCGATGTGCAGACAGCGCCTGGGGCCGCGGTGTCTAACACGGCAACTCCCGCTGCGGCGGCACCGGCCAAGGCCGTGCCGACGGCGGCCAGCAAAGCGCCTTGACCGGTTTTGATCGACTCCGCGGGCCGGCCCACTGTCGATCCAGTGGCCGGTCAGTAAGTCGGCTGATGAATCATTTGGTGAGCAGTTCGATGAGCCGCTTTAGCGTTGCGGCCACGCGCGCAATGCCGGGGATGTCGCTATTCGAGGAAGCGTCGTATTGGGGCATGTTGGCGGCGAATCGGGCGATGACCTGACCCTCTCGCCTCGCCTCATCCGGGTAAATCACTATTATTGACAAGCTTTCTTTTACCTTTCAATTCGGGTTAAATACGAGCCTCAACACCACACGTTACGGGGTCACGTATGTCGCAATTCATGCAAGGCGCAGTCACACTCGGCGGCTGTATCGGCGTTTTCACGGTAGTGGTGGCGGTTGTGGAGATGCTGGCGAACTGAGCCCGCTGGGTTCGTGATCGGCTCACCCAGGCGCCTCTGTCTGCGGTGATGCCGGCCTTAAGCGGGGCGCCGTTTCGCAGCCGCCTGGTGAATCGCGGCCCTTACCCTCGGATACGTGCCGCAACGGCACACGATGTTGGACATCGCCGCGTCGATGTCGGCATCGGTGGGATTAGGCTTCTGCTTGAGCAGCGCGCAAGCCGCCATCAATTGCGCGCTCTGGCAATAACCGCACTGCACCACGTCGAGATCGATCCATGCCGCCTTCAGCGCCTGGGCTTCGGCGCCCTGCACGCCTTCGATGGTCGTGATCTTCTGCGAGTGCAAGCTCGACATCGGTGTCTGGCAGGCAAGGCCCGCCTTGCCGTCCAGATGGATTGTGCAAGCGCCGCAAATGCCCACGCCGCAGCCGAACTTGGTGCCGGTCATGCCGAGGTCGCAGCGCAGCACCCAGAGGAGCGGCATATCCGGCTCGGCTTGCACGGCCACCGCCCGGCCGTTGATGTTTAGCGATCCCATGCTTTTCTCCATCAATCCGCTGCGATTCACGCGAGCCTCAACGGCAACGCGCGCAAGCGCTGGCCGGTCAGCGCGAACACAGCGTTAGCCACCGCCGGCGCGATCGGCGGAACCCCCGGCTCGCCGACGCCCTGCGGGTGCATCTGACTCGGCATGATGTCGACTTCGATCACCGGACAATCGCTCATCCGCACAACTGGGAAATCGACGAAGTTCTTCTGCGTCACCACCCCGCCAACAATAGTGATTTCGTCCTGCAACGCAGTCGACAGGCCAAACACGATGCCGCTTTCCATCTGCTGACGAATCAGATTCGGGTTCACCGGCAAGCCGCAATCGATTACGCAGACTACCCGGTGCACGCGAATTTGCTTGTTCGGGCCGACCGATACTTCCGCCACCTGCGCGACGACACTGCCGAACGCTTCGTGCAGCGCGACTCCGCGCGCCCGCTTTGTACCGTCCGCGGCATGCGTTAGTGGATGCCCCCAATCCGACAACGTGGCAACACGCCTTAACACCGCCAGATGGCGCGGATGCTGCGCGAGCAGCGACGCGCGAAACGCAATCGGATCCTGGCCGGTGGCTGCGGCGAGTTCGTCGGTAAAACCCTCGGTGAAAAACGCCTGATGCGAATGGCCAACCGACCGCCAGAATCCAATCGGCACCGGCAATTCGACGATCTTGTGCGCCACGCGCGCAGTGGGCCATTCGTAGGGCTGATCGAACGCGCCCTCGCAGGTGGTCTTGTCGATTGGAATGCGCGGCACACCGTAGTAACGTGCGAGTGCGTCAGGCACGATCGCCTGACTCGCGGACGTGGCATGCCACGCGACCAGCTTGCCGTCCTTGTCGAAACCGGCCTTCAGCCGCGATACGCAGGCCGGACGATAGAAATCGTGGGTAAAGTCCTGTGCGCGCGACCAGATCGTTTGCACCGGACGACCACCGCCTTCGCGCGCAATCGCCGCAGCTTGCGCGATGAAATCGAGCTCCAGACGCCGTCCGAAAGCACCACCGAGCAGTTGCGTTTGCACGTCGACCTTGTCAGCGTCGATGTCCAGCACTTTCGCGACGTGCTGCCTCGCGAGACCAGGCATTTGCGTCGAGACCCAAACGGTAGCCGCGCCGTCCGCAACCTGCACGGTGCAATTGACGGGTTCGACCGATCCATGCGCGAGATACGGTGCGTGATACTCGGCAGTGACGGTTCGCGCCGCGCCGCTCAGTGCAGCATCGACGTCGCCGCGATGGTAGTAAGCGTGGCCGTCACTGTCGTCCAGCGCCTTCGCGAGCTCGGTGTCCACGCCGGCGCTCGACAGATTGGCCGCTGCGCCGTCATTCCACACCACATTGATGGCGCTGACCGCGTTCATCGCCCGAAACGCGTTGTCCGCGATCATCGCGACGGCGCCGCTGCCGCCCGCGTACGGCGCTAACGCGATGGCTTTGATAAAACCCGGCATTTTCGCGGCAGGCGACGCGTCGAAATGCGCCACCGTACCACCTAGCGTGGGACACATCACCACGCTCGCGTAGATGAGACCGTCGGGTAGCGCGTCAATGCCGAAACGCGCTGTGCCGTTGATTTTCGATGCGGCCTCGATGCGCCGAACCGGTTTGCCGATCAGTTTGAACTCAGCGGGATCTTTCAGCGCGACCTTGCGCGGCAGCGGTTGCTGTGCAGCCATCGCGGACAGTTCGCCGAAGCTCGCTTTGTGGCCCGATCCGTGCAGTACGTAGCCACCTTCCGTGCGGCATTCGGTGGGCGGCACCTTCCATTGCTCCGCCGCCGCGCCGATCAGCATCGCGCGCGCCGAAGCGCCGGCTTCGCGCATCGGCGTCCATAGATCGTTGATGCTCGATGAACCGCCCGTCATCATGGTCCCAGCATCGCGCACCAGCTTGCGGGTCATCCAGACTGTGGCGCGCTTGACCGTGCTGTCGTCGTCCGGGCGAAACGGCAGATCGTCGACGATGTTCTGCACGCTGTTGTAGATCTTGTCGATCGGCGAGTTTTCCACTCGAACCTTCGACCAGTCGGCGTCGAGTTCCTCGGCCAGCAGCATCGCAAGGCCAGTGTGGATACCCTGCCCCATTTCCGCTTTGCACACCACGATCGTCACGGTGTTGTCCGCGGCGATTTTGACCCAGCCGTTGAGTGCGACCTGGTCGGCTTCAATCGGCAGCGGCATGGAGGTGGTCAGGCGTTGCCCCGGCGGCAGCACCGACCAGCCGACCAGCAACGCACCGAGCGCGCTGGCGCCGCCTAGCAGGAAGGTTCTGCGCTTTAACATCGTATGGCTCGATCAGCTTGCACGGTGACGGAGACGCTGTGGAAGCGCGGACTGGCGCGGGAGCTTGTTTCGTCGGAACAGTAGTAAGACGGAAGAGTGAGTGGAAGACTGAAAGCTAAGGGGTTTCAGCCGAGCTGCACAGTGCTGGTGAATGCCCTTCGAGGAAAGGCCGTATGTCAGTTCATTAAATGTTATTCGTCGCGTGGTGGCACGCTGCAGCGCAACTGGCTTGAACGGCGGAAAAATGCGAGAGGTGGCGGATTTTTGCTAACTGCGCGAGTCGTTGATTACCTCCTGCACATCGGGACTGTAGAGCTGGAACACAGCCTTGTCCGTCAAAGCCGCATCCTTGCGATATGCCCGGATGCTAAATCCAACCAACCGCACCCAACCTCACTCGCCCTCCCGAATCATCTCAATCAAAGCCCGCAGTCCCGCAGGTATATGACGTCGTCCAGGATAGTAAAGACACAGCCCGTCGAACGCCGGCGTCCAATCTTCCAGTACACGCTGCAGCGTGCCCGCTTCCAGATCTGCCGCCACATTCCATTCGGTCATATACGCCAATCCAAACCCCTCGCGGGCCGCCTCCATGATGAGCAACGGCTCATCGAGTGTCAGCATGCCCTGCACATCCACGCTGATCGCCTGGCCGCGTCGCTCGAACTCCCAGTGATAAATACGCCCGCTCGGCATGCGCATCCGGATACAACGGTGTGCACGCAGATCGTCCGGCGTGCGCGGCTTCGGATTTTCGGCGAAATAGGCGGGACTCCCAACGACTGCAAAACGCTGCGGCCGGTTGAACGGCACGGCGATCATGTCCTGCGGCACGATCTCAGCCAACCGAATGCCGGCATCAAAGCCCTCCACCACGATGTCGATCATGCGCCCCTCGGTGACGAGATCCAGCTTCATCTCCGGATAACGCCGCAGGTATGCCAGCAGCAAGGGCATCACCTGGCGCGCCGCGCCCGTCGATGTGTTGATGCGCAGCGTACCCGCGGGTGTGTCGCGATAGGTGCCGGCCTGCTCGATGGCCACGCGGATGGTCGACAACGCCGGCGCCACACTGTCGACGAATTGCGCGCCCGCTTCGGATAACGACACGCTGCGTGTCGTCCGATTAAAGAGGCGCACGCCGATGCGCGCCTCCAACGCCGCAATCGCATGGCTCAGCGCCGATGTCGACACGCCCAGTTCCGTCGCCGCTGCGCGGAAGCTGCGATGGCGCGCCACCGCAAGCACGCCTTCCAGTTCGCTCAAACCGGGCGTCTTCATTATCCCATCCTGCTCAACGAATCATCCTTGATTATATGGCTAGTCGGCTTAATCCACTGAGCCTATCGTTGAGGCAACACGACTTCCTGGGTAGGAACTTTTATGCAGCAAATCGACAAGGTTTATATCGACGGCGCGTTCGTCACCCCGCACGGCGAAGAGTGGTTCGATCTTCACAACCCGGCCAAGGAAACGGTGATCGGCAAGGTGCGTCTGGCCGACGCGGAAGACGCTCGCCGCGCGATCGCCGCCGCCAAACGCGCCTTCCCGGCGTTTTCCCGCACCAGCAGGGAAGAGCGGATCGCCCTGCTCGGACGCATGCACGCCGCGGTTCAAGCGAGAGAAGACGAACTGTTCGAAGCCATCGTCGAGGAATACGGTGCGCCGGTGTCACGCGCACGCTGGATGGCGAAATACCCAGCGGACGTGCTGGCGGAAGTCATCAAGGTCTTGCAGACCTATGATTTCACGCGACGCGCCGGCACCGCCGACGTCGTCATGCAACCGCTCGGCGTCGCCGGCTTGATTACGCCGTGGAATAGCAATGGCGGCTTTATCTGCGGGAAGCTGGCTGCAGCGATTGCGGCGGGCTGCACGGCCGTCATCAAGCCGAGTGAAATGAGCGCGATCCAGACACGGATCATCACCGAGGCACTGCACGAAGCCGGCCTGCCCGCGGGCGTGTTCAATATCGTCACGGGCCGGGGTGACACTGTGGGGGCGGAAATCAGCGCGCATCCGGACGTGGCGAAGATTTCCTTCACCGGATCGACCGCTGTCGGCAAGACGATCCTGCGCACCGGCGCGGAGACATTGAAACGCGTCACGTTAGAGTTGGGCGGCAAATCGCCGGTCGTCATACTCGACGACGCCGATTTCGCGGAAGCGGTGCCGCTGGCGCTCCAGGCAGGGTTCATGAACAGCGGTCAGGCGTGTATCGCCGGTACACGGATTCTCGTACCGCAGAGCCGCCTTACGGAATTCGAAGAGCGGGTGCGCTTTGAAGTCGCTCGCACGCAAGCCGGTGATCCACGCGATCCCAATACGCAGATCGGCCCGATGGTCAGCCACAAGCAGTGGGAGCGCGTGCAGCGCTACATCGGCATCGGCATCGACGAAGGCGCGCGATTGATTGCCGGTGGCGAGGGCCGTCCGGAAGGCGTGGAGCGCGGCTGGTTCGTGCGTCCGACCGTATTTAGCGGCGTCAGCAACGACATGACGATTGCCCGTGAAGAGATTTTTGGGCCGGTGCTGTCGATCATTGCGTATCGCGATACCGAGGAAGCAATTGCAATCGCCAATGACACGAGCTACGGGCTGCAAGCCTACGTGCTCTCGGCCGATGCGGCGCGGGCTCGCGCTGTCGCCACTCGAATCGACGCTGGGCGTGTACTGATCAACACGTTGGCACACGAACCAGCCGCACCGTTTGGCGGCTTCAAGCAATCGGGCATCGGGCGGGAATACGGCACGTTCGGGTTGGAAGCCTTCATGGAACCGAAGTCATTGCTGGGCGTGAACTAAAGCGTTTGATCGCTCAGTAGACGGTGCGTCACTATTTGCGTGACGCACCGCCGGATGCCTCACCGCCGGTTCGACCCCGACACCACATCGATCCACACGGCCAGCACCAGAATGCTGCCCTTCACGATCATCTGCCAGTACGCGTCGACGTCGAGCATCGACATGCCGTTGTCCAGACTCGCCATCACCAGCGCGCCGATCAACGCACCGTAGACCGTTCCGGAGCCGCCGCGCATCGATGTCCCGCCGATAAAACACGCGGCGATGGCGTCGAGCTCGCCCATCGATCCTGCCGACGGTGAGCCGGCCGCGAGTCGCGCCGTATTGACGATCCCTGCGAACGCACACATCAGTCCCATCAGTGCAAAGATGGCCAGTTTCACGCGGTTGGTATTCACGCCGGAGAGCCGCGTCGCTTCCAGGTTGGACCCCACCGCATAGATGCGCCGACCGAAAACGGTCTGCGTCGCGATCCACGTGAAAACGCCCAACAGCGCGAGCAGCAGCAGAACCGGCACAGGAATGCCGCCATAACGATCGAGCGTGGCAACAAACGCGGCCAGAATCACGCCCGCCCCGACCACTTTCGCGACGTCCTGCCAGATCGGCACCACCCGCAACTTGTAACGCTCACGGTTGCTTCGTTGCCGCACAGTCAGAAAGGCCAGTACGACAAACAGCACGACGGCCAGCGTATCGCCCGCCAGGCGCGGCAAATACCCCTGACCGACAAACACAAACCCATCGGAGACCGGCGCAATCGTCGAACCGCCGGTGACGCCGAGCAGAATGCCGCGATAGGCCAGCATGCCGCCGAGGCCAACAATAAACGAAGGCACACGCCGGTACGTCGACCACCATCCGTTGAACATGCCGACCAGCACGCCGAGCAGCATCACCACGGGCACGGTGACACCGATCGGCCAATGCCGGTTGACGTCGAGAATCGCCGCGACACCGCCGAGCAGACCCAGCAACGACCCGACCGACAGATCGATTTCACCCGCAATGATCACGAACACCATGCCACACGCGAGCATGCCGGTAATCGACATCTGCCGCAGCAGATTCGACAGATTGCGCGGTGTCACGAACGCGCCGTGTGTCAGAAAGGAAAAGAAAATCCAGATCACGGCCACGGCGATCAGCAACGCGAGAATCTTGTAACGCGCGAACAGTTGCTGAATGCGCTGCGGGCCACCGAATGCGCCTCGCGACGCAGCGCCGTCGGCGGGTTGGGAAGTGACGTCGGGAGTCATGCGGCACTCGCTTCGGTTGGTGCGGTCGGGTTGAGGGATCGCTGCACAGGACGGATTGCGGCGCCGAGAATGTCCTCTTGCGTGAGGCCGTCGTTGACGAAATCGCCGCGCAATTCGCCTTCGCCGATGACCAGCACGCGATCGCTGATACCGAGCACTTCAGGCAATTCGGATGACACCATCACGATCGACATGCCGCGGTGCGCCAGCTGAAAAATCAGTTTGTAGATTTCGAACTTCGCACCGACGTCGACACCTCGCGTCGGTTCGTCGAGGATCAGCACCTTTGGGTCGGTCAGCAGCATGCGCGTCAGCACGGCCTTCTGCTGATTGCCGCCTGACAAGCTCGCAATCGAAAGCATCGGATGTGCCGCGCGCACTGAGAGCCGCTTCATCTCCGTGTGAATCGTGTCGAGTTCGGCGGCGGAATCGATACGGCCGCCCTTCGCGAATCGTTGCAACACCGCAAGCGTGATGTTGTGCCCGACGCTCAAACCCGGCACGATGCCATGGCGCTTTCGATCTTCGGGCACCATGCCGATCCCGGCGCGAATCGCGTCGACAGGGGCGCGAATCTTCAACGGCTTGCCGTCCATCACCACGGTCGCCTCGCTCACACCGGGATACGCGCCGAAGATCGCCTGCATCAGTTCCGTGCGCCCAGCGCCGACCAAACCGGCAACGCCGAGAATCTCACCGCGTCGCAGCGCAAACGACACATCGTTCACCCGCTTGCGGCGCGGATTGGTGACATCGAAACAGGTCACGTGACGCGCTTCGAAGATCACGTCGCCGATGGGATGCGGTTCACGCGGAAACAGGTTCTTGATTTCGCGGCCCACCATCAAGGAGATGATGCGGTCCGTGGTCAGCGCGCGCATGGACTCGGTCGCGACATGGCGGCCGTCGCGAATCACGCTGATTGTGTCGCACACGGCCGCTACTTCGTCGAGCTTGTGCGAGATGTAGACGCAGGCGACACCGCGCCGCTTCAGATCACGCACGATATCCAGCAGGATGTGTATCTCCGTTGCAGTCAGCGACGAAGACGGTTCATCGAGGATCAATAGTTTTGCGCGCTTGTTCAGCGCCTTCGCGATCTCGATCAGTTGCTGGTGGCCGCCGCCGTAGTTCATCACCGGCTGAGCTGAGTTGATGCCGCTTATGCCGAGTTCGCGCAGCAGTTCATCGGCGCGTTGGTACATGGCGGCGTAGTTCATCCTGCCGCCTGGCAGCGTGATTTCGTTGCCGAGAAAGATATTCTCCGCCACAGAAAGCTCCGGCACCAGCATCAACTCCTGGTGGATGATGATAATGCCGGCGCGTTCCGTGTCCCTTATGCTCGCAGCCTTCAGCGGTTCGCCTTCCCAGATTATTTCGCCATCCCAGGTGCCGTGCGGATAGACGCCGGACAGTACTTTCATCAGCGTCGATTTGCCCGCGCCGTTTTCTCCGCACAAGCCGACGCACTCGCCTGGCGCCACCGTCAAGTCGATGCCGTCGAGCGCCTTCACGCCGGAAAACGCTTTGACGATGCCGCGCATCGCCAGTAATGGTTCGCTCATTCGCTATGCCTCGCTGCAAGGCGCGCGGTCGCGCCGATGTGCCTGACACATGCCCGGCACACCGGCTTGGACCGCGCACTCGTTACGCTCATTGGCTTGCGAGCTGGGCCTGGGTATAGAAGCCGTCCTTGACGACTACATCGACATTGCTCTTGGTGAGCAACGTGGGTTGCAGAAGCACCGTGTCCACCTTCTTCTTGCCGTTGTCGTACTGCGCGTTAAAGGCTGGCTTCTCGCCCCTTGCCAGCGCGACAGAGAGTTTCGCCGCTTCGCCTGCGATCAGTTTCAGCGGTTTGTACACGGTCATGGTCTGCGTGCCGGCGATCACGCGTTTCACTGCTGCAAGATCGGCATCCTGGCCCGACACCGGCACTTTGCCCGCCATGTGTTGTGCAGCAAGCGCCTGAATCGCCCCGCCTGCGGTGCCGTCGTTCGAGGCAACAATCGCGTCAATCTTGTTGTTGTTCGCCGTGAGCGCATCTTCGACGATGCGCAGCGCCGTCGACGCGCTCCACTCCGGCACCCACTGCTGACCGACGATCTTAATATCGCCCTTGTCTATCGCGGGCTTCAACACTTTGAGTTGGCCCTCACGCAACATCTTTGCATTGTTGTCGGTCGGCGCGCCGCCGAGCATGAAGTAGTTGCCCTTCGGTTGCGCGTTGTAGACACCTTGCGCTTGCAGTTCTCCGACCTTCTCGTTGTCGAAAGAGATATAGGCATCTACGTCAGCGTCGAGAATCAGGCGGTCATACGAGACGACCTTGATGCCCGCCTTCTTGGCTTCGGCGACCACATTACCGAGGGTCTTCGAATTGAACGGCACGATCACGATCACGTCGACGCCACGCGAGATCAGATTTTCGATTTGTGAAATCTGTCGCTCTTCGCTCGCATCAGCCGATTGCACCGATACTTTGGCGCCGAGCTTTTCTGCTGCTGCAACGAAATAGTCACGATCGCGCGACCAGCGTTCGACACGCAGATCGTCGATGCAGAAGCCAATTTCCGGATGGTCCTTGCTTGCATGCGCGAGCGGCGCGACAAGCGACAGGCTGGCGAGCATCGCTCCACACACGAGCGAACTCAGTACGGTACGACGCGTTGCGAATTTCATGTCTCACTCCTTGTTCTGATAGCCGGAATACCGGATTGGACGGTCCGTGCTGCGAGCCACAGGACCGGACAAGCGACAACCCAAAGCTTCTTTTCTTCGCGCGATCGACGTGGCCGCGCGATTTATTTATGTATTTCTTCTCGCCTTTCTGTGACCTTTACTTCGTGGTGCCTCTTTATCGCCTGCTGTAAATCGCCTGATTCAAAACGTTTTCCAACTGCTCCTGCCGACCGCTCGCGTGCTGTGGATTCAGGCCGCGCGTCAATGCATCCGTGGCCAGCGTCGAGAGCGAATAGTCGCCCTTCAGGATCTTGCGGCCGAACTCCGACTCCCAGCCCGCGTAGCGCTGACGTTTGAATTGCTCGAGACGGTCGTTTTCGATCAACGTCGCTGCCCGTTCGACGGCAAGCGCCAGGTTATCGATTGCACCGATATGGCCGAAGAACAGATCTTCTGCGTCGACGCTCTGCCGTCGCACCTTCGCGTCGAAGTTCATGCCGCCGGTGGTGAAGCCGCCGTGCTTGAGAATTTCGTAGAAAGCCAGCGTCAGTTCCTCGACGCTGTTCGGAAACTGGTCCGTATCCCAGCCGTTTTGCTGATCGCCGCGATTCGCGTCGACGCTGCCGAAAATACCCAGCGCGTAAGCGGTAGCGATCTCGTGATGAAATGAATGACCGGCAAGCGTCGCGTGATTGGCCTCGATGTTCACGCGAATCTCTTTCTCGAGACCGTGTTGCAGCAGGAAGCCGTGTACGGTCGCCACGTCGTAGTCGTACTGATGCTTGGTCGGCTCCTGCGGCTTCGGCTCGATCAGCAATGCACCTTTGAAGCCGATCTTGTGCTTGTGCTCGACCACCATATGCAGGAAACGGGCAAGCTGATCACGTTCGCGTACGAGGTCGGTATTGAGCAGCGTATCGTAGCCTTCGCGGCCACCCCACAACACATAATTCTCGCCGCCGAGCCGTTGCGTTGCATCGAGCGCGTGCCGAACCTGCGTCGCGGCAAACGCGAAAATCTCCGGATCCGGACTTGTCGCCGCGCCTGCTGCGTAGCGCGGATGCGAGAACAGATTGGCGGTGCCCCACAAGAGTTTGATGCCGGTATCCTGCTGCTTGCGCGCCAGATAGTCAGCGATGCGCGTGAAATTCTCGCTATAGTCCTTCAGGCTGTTACCTTCGGGCGCGACATCGGTATCGTGAAACGTGTAATACGGCGTGCCGAGCTTCGTGAAAAACTCGAATGCGGAGTCGGCCTTTTGCTGCGCCCGTTCCATGGCATCGCCGGCCTGCTGCCATGGACGCCTAAACGTGCCTTGCCCGAAGATATCAACACCCGGCCATACAAACGTATGCCAGTAGCAGACGGCAATCCGCAGATGTTCTTCGAGTGTCTTGCCGAGCACGAGTTTGCTCTTGTCGTAATGGCGATACGCAAGCGGGTTATCCGACTGCGGGCCTTCGTAGCCGATCGTGGGAATATGTTCGAAGTAGGACATCAACGTCTCCAGATTTATGCTGCACTGCAACCCGTGCGACATCGCCGCGCCGGTCGACAAGGTGACGCCATGCTGCCGCTTGCAAGATGCATCGGCAATTGCGAAATTGCGCAGCGTGCTTGATGTTTCTTACCGCCCATGCGTTTGTTTCACACCGGGGCGATCTTCGCGGCCTAGAATAACCAGACGCTTAAAAACGGTGCCGCCTTCGGTGCGCACCTCACAGGAGACGAAGGCGCCGCGAGTCCCGACGATCCGCGCGCCGCCCACTGCCATGACCCGTCCGCAAACACCACAGACGACCCATCGGATCGCGCTGCTGTTCAACGCGAACAAGGTGTACGACCGCGAGATCATCACCGGCATCGGCAACTACCTGCTGTCGACGCGGGTGGCGTGGGATCTCTTCCTCGAAGAAGACTTCCGCTGCCGGCTGACGGGTATCGAGCGCTTCGACGGCGACGGCATCATCGCGGATTTCGACGATCCCGCTGTGGGCGAAGCGCTGCGCGATTGTCCGTTGCCGGTGGTGGCAATCGGTTCATCGTTCGAAGACCCGGCGCACTATCCCCCGGACTTACCCTATATCGCGACCGATAACGCCAAGCTGGTTTCGCTTGCTTACACGCATCTGATCGGCGCAGGTCTCGAACACTTCGCGCTGTATAGCCTTCCGCAGGCGCAAGAAAATCGCTGGGCGCAGCAACGTGAGTTGGCATTCGCTCACCTGCGCAGCGCGGACGGCCACAGCGCCGAGCAGATCGGCACCGAGATCTATCGCGGCCTGTCCACCAGCGCGCCGTCGTGGAATCAGGCAACCGAGCAACTCACCGCATGGCTCAGCCAATTGCCGAAGCCGGTTGGCATCATTGCCGTCACCGACGCCCGCGCGCGGCATCTGCTGCAAGCCTGTTTGATCGCAGGCATTCCAGTACCCGAACAGGTGGGGATCATCGGCATCGACAACGATCCGCTCACACGTACGTTGACCCGCATTCCGCTTTCCTCTGTGATTCAAGGCACCGAAGAGATGGGACGCACCGCCGCCCACTTGCTGCATCAGATGCTGCACGGGGCGCGTTTTCCGGGGCGGCGCATTCTCGTGCCGCCGGTTGGCATCAATGTGCTCGAATCGACGAAACACCAGCCGCTCGCGAGTCCGTATGTGATGCGCGCGCGGCACTTCATCCGTCAGTACGCGTGCCAGGGCATTCGTACCGAACAGGTTGCCGATTACGTGGGTGTGTCGCGTTCGTCGCTCGAAGAGTATTTCCGGCGCGAACGCCAATGCACCGTGCATCAGGAAATCCTGCGCCACAAGCTCGACGTCGCGAAAGCGCTGCTCGCGAAGCGCGATGCATCCAGCGCCGAGGTGGCGATCCGTTGTGGCTTCACGTCGCTGCAATACATGTACGCAGTTTTTCGCCGTGAACTCGGCTGTACGCCGCGCGAATACCAGGACCGTGTCAATTCGACGGCAGCACCGGGCTGAGCATGCCTTTCATCTCCTATCTCCACCGACGACATGATCAGCATCGCACCACTTTCTTCTGAGCCGTGGGGCGCGCTGCCCGGCGGCGATCCTGTGCGGCTCTTCACGCTGCGCAATGCGCACGGCATGAAAGTCGCTATCAGCGACCTGGGCGCGACGCTGGTCTCGTGGCATACGCCCGACCGCGCGGGGCGTCTCGGCGACATCCTGCTCGGCCACGACACGCCCGCCGAGTATGTTGCGGCCACCACCTACATGGGCGGACTGATTGGCCGGTGGGCGAATCGCATTGCCGATGCGCGTTTCACGCTCGACGGCATTGAGTACACGCTCGATCGCAACGAAGGTGCGAATCTGCTGCATGGCGGCACACAGGGTTTTCATCGCGCGCTGTGGGATGTAAGCGAAGACAACGGCGCGTTGGTCATGCGCCTGGAATCACCCGAAGGCGACGCCGGCTTTCCAGGCAACGTAACGGTGCAAGTGCGTTACGCGCTCGACGACGACGGCACGTTGACGATCGACTATGAAGCCATCACCGATGCAGCGACCCCACTCAATCTGACGAGCCATCCCTACTTCAACCTGACGGGTCGGCGGGATACCGACATTCGCGGACATGTGTTGTCGATCGATGCCGAGCAGTTCTTCGAAGTCGATGCGTCGATGATTCCTTGCGAGCTTGCCAGCGTAGCGGGCAATGCGTTCGACTTCAGACAAAGTGCGCCGATCGGCGCACGGCTCGATTGGCCGCACGCGCAGCTTGCGAGGGCTGGCGGCTTCGATCACTGTTATGTGCTGTGTGACACGGCTGACGCCACGACGGCAGCCCGCGCGTTGCGGATACGCGAGGTTGCATGCGCGTACGACCCTGGCAGCGGGCGCGAGCTGACCGTATCGACCGATCAGCGCGGCTTACAGCTCTATACCGGCAATGCGCTGAATGGCGACAGGGGACGCGGCGGCATCGCGTACCAACCGCACGCGGGACTTTGTCTCGAAGCGGGCGGCTTTCCGAACCAGGTCAATATGGCTGAGCAGGAGCAGGTTATCGTGCGGCCCGGCAACGCATACCGGCAGGTGACGGCGTATCGAGTGGGCGTACGTTCTGGAGTCTGAAGCAATTCTTCATATCTTACGAAGAGCATTACATAACGCCGACTTATCGTTTGCAGCAAGACTGAATTACCCGTTTAGGGGTTTGCCCTGGATCACCCGCTTCCTAGAATCCCTCCATAGGTCGCCGAACACAGTTTGTGGCGCCGGATAAAACAATTCCCGGAGGGAAGCATCATGAAATCGCTGATCAAAGCAGTCGCGCTGGTCATTTCCATCGCAGCCCCGGTGGCTTCGTTTGCACAGTCCGAACAACCGCTGACCCGCGCTGAGGTCAAGGCGCAACTGATCCAGATTGAAAAGGCTGGCTATAACCCCGCTGTGGCAACTGATTCCACCTACCCCGCGGACATCCAGGCCGCTGAAGCACGCGTAGCCGCACAGCATGACACCACCGGCTATGGTTCTTCGGCAAACGGGTCGTCGCAAACCGGCACGCCTGCACCGGTCGCGAATCCCGCTCAACCCATGCAGATGGACGGTCAGTAAAACGCTGCCGTTGTCTTTCGTTGCGTCGTTCGATGCGAGCCATGCTTGAAGCATGCGCTCGCATCGAACGCGTTTCACTGTGCATGACGATGACGGCACCGTGTAAGAAAATCCTTTGACGAAAATAATGGCTCATATATCCTAGGGCGGCAGTTTGGTGGTTCTCGCAGTGCGGTCGATTCAGATCAGCGAGGACTTCTACTCAACGTCGCTTCGGGTTCCATCGTGAAAGTCCGTGGTCCATTGGTGAGATATCAGCCTGGTCGGGAAAGAACGTTCCTGTCCGGCTGTTCGAACGCTCATCAGGGGAGTCGCTGCGCTTCGCCATCCCGCCCCCTGTCCATTGATACCGTGTTGTCGCGTCGCTCTGTGCGTCGACACAACGTCATTGCAGCTCCCGCAGCCATTGCGGTGCGAACTGACGAAATCGCGTCGCTTCTGCCTTAGCCCCCTTCTCTTTTCGCGAGCAAGTGTTGCGTGCGATAGACCGTCTATTTAACGGTCGAACGCCTGCAACGCGTTTGTCGGTCCGCGCTTTGCATTTGCCTTGCTAGCGTTGCCCGGCTTATAGCGCTCGCCTATCTACGTCCCTCTTAGCTCTGCTGTGCGCTTGCGCCGCGGCAGGCGGCATCACGTCCCTTTGCGTCCGCATTCATGCCGGACATACGGACGTGTGGGTCGTCACGCTCGCACATCTGTGCCTGCGCTGCGGCGAAAACTGAAGATCGAATCAAGGAGATAGTCGAATGAAGATCCGTCATGCCAAGCTTCTCTCGCTCACCGGCACGATGCTGTGCTCGCTGACCGCATTAACGCCAATGAACGCTGCACGCGCAGCGGACACGACGATCAACGTCTACAACTGGTCGGACTACATCGCCAAAGACACGATCTCCGGCTTTGAGAAGCAATCCGGCATCACTGTGAAATACGACAGCTACGATAGCGACGACACGCTGCAGGCCAAACTGCTTGCCGGCAGCTCCGGGTATGACATCGTTGTGCCCACATCGAGTTATATGGCGCGCCAGATCGAAGCCGGCGTGTACCAGAAGATCGACAAATCGAAGATGCCGAATCTCGCGAACCTCGATCCGGGTTTGATGAAACTGATTGCCGATGCGGACCCTGGCAATCAATACGGCGTACCTTGGGCGTGGGGTACGGATGGTGTCGGCTATAACGTCCAGGCTGTGAAGAAAGTGCTGGGCGCGGATGCGCCTCTCGATAGCTGGTCGCTGGTGTTCGACCCGGCGAATCTTTCGAAGCTGAAAAGCTGCGGCGTGTCTTTCCTCGACGCGGCTGCGGACGTTTTCCCTGCCGCGCTTCAGTACATGCACAAAGACCCGAACAGCACTAATCCCGGTGACTACCAGGCTGCGTATGAAATGCTGAAGAAAGTGCGACCGTATATCACGCAGTTCAATTCTTCCGGCTACATCAACGATCTGGCGAACAACGATATCTGCGTGGCGTTAGGGTATTCGGGCGATGTCGGGATTGCACGGCGACGCGCGTCGGAAGCGAAACGTTCGTATGAGGTGCGGTTCTCGAACATCAAGGATGCCGGTCTGATCTGGATGGACGTGATGGCGATTCCGAAAGATGCGCCCCATCCGGAAGCAGCGATGAAGTGGATGAACTACATCGAAGATCCGAAAGTGAGTGCCGCGATTACGAATGAAGTTTTCTATCCGACTGCGAATCGGGCGGCTCGGCAGTTTGTGACGCCCGCGATTGAGCAAGATGCGAATGTGTATCCGCCTGAGGCTGTGCTGAACAAGATGACGTTAATGCGGCCGCAGCCTGCGCCGATCATGCGGCTTGAGAACCGGCTGTGGGCGCAGTTGAAGTCGGGGAGTTGAGCGTTGGCTGTTGCGTTGTGCTTTGGTGATGTTAGGTGACTCCTTTTGAGCGTAGCGCATGCAGTGGGTGTGTGCGCTACGCCTTTTTTGAAACTTCTATTTTTAACCCTGTTTGCATTCAAACCATTATGAGCATTTTGAATATCGTAGATTTTGCGCAGCCTGCCAAGGAAAGTACGGAGTATATGCCGAAGGCGGAAGCGGTTCTTTCCGGCAATCCTTTGCAAGCGGTTCACACGCATTTTGCCAGTCCGTGTGGGCAGCTGGCGGCGGGGGTTTGGGAGGGAGCCTGCGGTCAGTGGACGGTGAACTTCACCGAGAGTGAGTATTGCGAGATCCTTGAGGGCGTGTCCGTGATTCGCGATGCGGACGGGACAGCGAAGACCGTGCGGGCTGGGGATCGGTTTTTGATTCCGGCGGGATTTAAGGGGACGTGGGAAGTGGTTGAACCGTGTAAGAAGGTTTTTGTTTCGGTGGAGTTTAAGGGGTAGGAAAGGAAAACCGCCGCCTCTTTCCCGCAACCCGG
Organism: Paraburkholderia domus; assembly: GCF_905220705.1. Classification (GTDB taxonomy): domain Bacteria; phylum Pseudomonadota; class Gammaproteobacteria; order Burkholderiales; family Burkholderiaceae; genus Paraburkholderia; species Paraburkholderia domus. The sequence continues at coordinate 46,706 of NZ_CAJNAT010000032.1, read as the reverse complement.
CACGCCAATAGTCACCCTGTATCCGGGACTTTGCCCTGGCCTGCCGGGCGGCTCTTCACGTGATCAATGAAGGCGCGCAGCTTCGGCATGATCTGCCGGCGGCTTGGATAGTAGAGAAATACGCCCGGCATCACCGGCGCAAACGGCTCCAGCACGTGCACCAGTGTTCCCGCTTTCAACCCTTCAGCAACCATCGGCTCAGGTAGCTGGGCAAGGCCCATGCCTTCGACTGCCGCGCCAAGCATGGTAGGAAAATCGTTGGCGATGAGGGGGCCGGATACGGCAATCTCGATCGCGTGACCGTTGTCGTTGAATGACCAGAGCGCGAGCGCGCCGCTGGATCGCCGCCATCGCAAGCATGCGTGTTGGCGCAGATCGTCCGTGTGCCTGGGCCGGCTGCGCCCTGCAAAGTAGGCAGGGCTGCCGACGACGATGAGACGAAACGGTGGCGTCAACGGTACGGCGACCATGTCGGCGTCGACAAACTGACCCAGCCGGATGCCGGCGTCGAACCCTTCCGCTGCAAGATCGATCAGCTCCTTGCTTGCGGCGATCTCCACTTCAACTTCGGGATAAGCCCGGCAGAAGGATGCAATCAGCGGTTCCAGCAGGATTGGCACCACTGCGCGCGGCACTGAAAGACGCAACAATCCGGTAGGCCGCTGGCCAAGTCCGCGCGCGACCTCACTCGCGGCGACAAGCTCGTCGAAGGCAGGCTTTGCCTGCGAAAGAAACCGCTCGCCAGCTTCGGTCAGGCCGACACTACGCGTGGTGCGTATGAAGAGCGCTGCGCCAATGCGCGCTTCAAGTACACGCACCGTCTGGCTGACGGCCGAAGGCGTCACTCCGAGTTCAGCAGCTGCCCGGCGAAAGCTGCGATGCTGGGCAACGCTCAGGAACACCTCCACGCCATCGAGCGCGCCTTGCCTGACTGTGAAGTTCCGCTTCATAGCCCGTCAACATTGTGATGAATAGTCGCCCGCGAGAGGCCATGGTACACCTACGCCTGCAGATGAGGCGTCACGCCGACGTCGACTCTCACTGCATTGTTCGAGGCCACGCCGACGAAGACCCAGAGTCACATGGAGAAACGCTCATGACCGCCACCCCTATTCCCGCTGGTATCGTCACGCTGCGTCCTGCCTGGCGCAGCCTGCTTTGGATCGCCCCGTTGACGGTCCTGTGGATTGTGTTGATCTATTGGCAACCGATTATCCCGACCAGCGGCGTTCAGACCACAGCCCACCAACTGATGGCCCATGCGCTTATCGCAGGCGGTCTGTGGCTCGGCCTCGAAAGCACGGACCTGACGCCGGGCCAACGCCGCACGACCTGGCTGGCGGTCATGATCCCAGACACGCTTTGGTTCGCCGTTGCCTGGAGCGCATCCATCAATGGCGTGTTTCGCGCGGACGCCTCACCCTTGCCGTTGCTACCGTTGGCGATCTTCCTGCCGGTGATGATCGGCGCGCCACTGTTGCTGTTGTCGAAGCGCGTGGGGCAGGCGCTCGATGCGATGCCGGCGACCTGGCTTGTCGCTCTTCAGCTTTACCGGATATTTGGCAGTTGGGCCCTCGCTGCCTGGCTGCATGGGGCGCTGCCCGGTGTGTTCGCGTTGCCGGCGGGTATGGGCGATGTGTTGACCGGCTTGTTCGCGGTGCCTGCGGCAATCGCTGTGGCGAGCGGTACGGCTCAAGGGCGCAAGGCGGCGATCGCGTGGAACATCTTCGGCCTCGCCGACTTCGTCGTCGCGATTGCCTTGGGGATGATCACCTCGCCCGGCCGGTTCCAGTTGATCGTTCCGAGCGTGTCGAGCATCGGCGCCGGTGCTTATCCTGCGGTGCTGACCCCTGCTTTCGTGGTGCCAAGCTCGATCCTGCTGCACGCGCTGTCGCTGCGCCAACTGATGCGGCGACGCGCTGGCTGATCGCGTTCCTATCCTTCAATGCGCCAGACAACACCTGGCAGCAACCATTTTTCATGCGAGGCAACATGTCACCGGAACTTCTCTTCCAACTGCATCTCGTCCTGGGGTATGTCGCCTGGCTGCTTTGCTTCCGCCTATACGTCTGGCCCAGGCTCAAGTCGATGGACCCATTCGACGCGCAACGCATCATCGCCACCTTGCACAGCTTCCGCTTCTTCGGGCTGGTATTCATTCTGCCGGGCATCGTCAGCCCCGATCTGCCTGCCAGCTTCGCCGTGTTCGCCGCATACGGTGACTTCGCAACAGGAATTCTGGCGATGCTGGCGTTACTCACAGCACGAGTACGGTCACTCTTCTGGTTGTTCGTCGTAGCCTTCAACGTTGTAGGAGCGACCGACCTCATCCTCGACTACTACCACGCTATCCAGGCCGATCTTCCTGCGCATGCGGGAGAGTTCGGCGCCACGTATGCGATTCCGATCATCTACGTGCCCTTGCTGATGATTACGCATGTCGCTGCCTTCTATCTGCTGCTACGCCCTCAGGCCAAGATGGCTCGGAGCTATTGATCTTTCCAGCGATCGATAATTCGTCAACCTAAGCGGTCTGTGACGCTGCTGGTTGCCAAGATCGCTCTACACTGCTCACTGGTCAATCGACCCGGATGAACCCGGTATCCGCCATCGAGTTCCCTTCCAGCCAGTTGGATTCGTTTATGCGCGTGCGCGGGAGACTGCCGTTTCACAGGCGCAGCCGTTCCCGACATACAGTTAGCACCAGTTGGCGGAGCCAGCGATGAACAGGAGGCTCGCACCACAGCGAGCGCGGCGGGAAAACTCGGAACGACGGCGACAATCGTTCGTCCGAGACGTGGCGCTGGATGCACGTTATTAATGCCACTGCTGCGTCTTCCGCCATGTCTGTCCCGTCGATATATTCCATGTATCGACTCGTGACCGGGCGCGGGGTCCGTAAAACCCACGTTCCGTCGGGTCTCACTCACAGGGAGCTATCCATGCAAGACAACTCTCCGCAGAAAACCGTCCTCCTCATCGGCGCATCCCGCGGCCTGGGATTCGCAATGGTCGAGGAATACCTCAAGCGTGGCTGGCGAGTGATCGCCACCGGGCGGGAGGGCTCAACAGAAAAGCTGCGCCAACTTTCCGAACGCACCCAGGGCGCGCTGGAAGTTGAAGTAGTCGATATTACGATTCCCGACCAGGTCGCCGCGTTACACGGTCGTCTTAAAGATCGGCAACTGGATGTACTTTTCGTGAATGCCGGCGTCAAAAACGACGACCGCGAAACGATCGCCGATGTCTCGACCGAGGAATTTGTGCGCGTTATGGTGACGAACGCGTTGAGTCCGATGAGAGTAATCGAGGCGCTTCAGTACTTCGTTCGGCCGACTGGAACAATCGGTGTCATGTCGTCAGGGCAGGGCAGCCTGACCAACAACACTAACGGCAATTACGAGGTGTACCGGGGCAGTAAGGCGGCTCTCAACATGTTCATGCGTAGCTTTGCGGCGCGCCATCAAAGCGACCCGAGAACCTTGCTACTCATGGCGCCTGGATGGGTAAGGACGGACATGGGCGGTCCTGACGCGCGTCTGAGTATCGAGGAAAGTATCCCCAACTTGCTGAACACGATCGAGGCTTACGAAGCGCGCTCCGGATTACATTATCTGGATTACCTGGGAAGAGTCGTTCCCTGGTGAGCGGCGACGAAAATTAGCGGGCTAACGCAGGTGCGTCGAAGGAGTTTGACGGGCTGAGAACAACGTCGAAGACGGTAAATGGATTGACTGCCCACCGCTCCGCTGTACAAGGATCAAGCATCGAGGTAGTGCTTACTGCGTAACAAGGTTATTCTTCGATACACCACACTACCCGGAGTGCCCCATGCAGACAGTCCGTCGTTTCGCGTTCCTTGCATTGACATGCAGTGTCATCGGTTTGTCTCATTCATCGAACGCATCGGCCGACTCTGCCGATCCGCAACGAAGTCACATGCAGGTCGTGTCGTTCGGGGACAGTCTTTCGGACGTTGGCACCTACGCGTACGCCCGACAATTCGGCGGCGGCGCCTACACCACTAATCCGGGCGCCATCTCCGTACAGCTTATCGCGGAACATTATGGATCGGGCCTCACACCCGCGTTGACGGGCGGCTTCGGGCAACCGAGCGTCGTTCATCCGGAAGGATTTGGCTACGCCCAAGGGGGCGCCCGAGTCGCCGGGCCGCCGAACCCCGGCGACGCAACCGGCGACACCGGCGAGTTACAGACTCCACTGACCTTACAGGTGGCCGCCTACCTTCAGTCGCATGCACGCTTCACCGGCCAGCAACTCGTACTGATGCAAGGCGGGGCCAATGACGTTCAGGATGCCTATGGCGCATGGGCGGGAATGGTTGCGAACGGCGGCGATCCGGGCGCCTCGTTGCAGGCAGTGCTCCCTTCACTGAGACAGGCAGCGCAACAATTCGCGGGGTTGGTTCACAACGTGCAACAACACGGCGCCACACATATCGTTGTTCAAAACGTGCCGGATATCAGCAAGGCGCCGATCGCTAACCTGCTCGAGCAGCAACTGCCGGGCTCCACAAAAGTGCTTCGGCGTATGGCGCAGGTATTCAACACCGCGCTGGATGACGCGCTCCCTTCATCGCCGGCCGTGCTGCGGATCGACGCGTTCACGTTCATTGATGAAGTATCGGAGAACTATCGCCAACTTGGTTTTCGCTTCGACGGCAGCATCGGCACCAACGTAGCATGCGTGCCGGCAAACCTGCCTCCGGCATTTCAAGCCGACGACACAAGCGCGCTCTTCTGCTCGCGCTCAACGTATGTCTCGCCCAATGCTGACACCATCTACATGTTCGCCGACGCTTATCATCCGACGACTCATCTGCAAAAACTCATAGCGGACTACGTCGTGGTCAAGATCGACACGTGGTTGCACAAATAGCTCACCGCTTTGGCCCTTCGTTGCCCCGAACGCCAGCCCGGTAACGAAGAGCCGCTGCATGGCGCAGAGCATTCAGTTTGACCCGCGACATCGTCACGACTCGTTCATTTATTTGAAAGGCGAAACTAGCGAATTCTGGACGGACCCGGAGGTCGAGCTGGGCGTCCAGCGATAAACAACGATACTGGAGCCGTTGTAGTCGTCCTTCGTGACCACGTACTCCCCAGTCGATCGGAGGTACGATCTAAGGCCGTACATCGAATCCACGTCGTTACCAACGTACACGGTATTGGGACTGCTGTTGATCAACGTGACGTCCAGACTGCCTGTGGTGAGATTGAAAGCGTCGATGTTGGGCACCGTGTGTACGTATCCGACGAAGAGATAGTTGCCGGCTGCCGTGATCGACTTGGGATTGGCGCTGGTGATGTTGATCACCGGACTGGGACTGGTGGTGTTGCCTGCGAGCCAGCCGTGATACACCTCGACCCTCGTGCCGATCGACGTCCAATCTGTACTCCCGACAATTCCCTGCGCCAGGATCATGGTGTCGCGATCCGGCAGGTAGATGATTCGCGTCAATGGTGTGATAGTGCCCGGAATGGGCGTTGAAATTCCGGCTCCCCATGTCGGCTTGCCGTTGGCATCAAACCCGGTCAGCGGATAGTGCCAGATGGCATTCGTCTTATCCAAACCGGCCCAGACGTCCCCTTTGCCGTCAAGGCAAAATCCATCGCGGATCCTTGCCGTTGTATTAAACGCTGTACCCGGAATCGTGACGTCCGGTATTGCGATGTAGCCGTTCGCAGCGTTGAAGTGGAAGAAGTAGAAGATATCTGGATTCTGGCCGGCCGCCACGAGGATCCGGTTGGTGCCGACGGTGGCGACTTGGCCGAATTGCTCACCGCGTTCCGGGTCGTTGATGTTCATTCGTGGATCGGATGGATAGTCAATTGGATCGACAGTGTTCGCTACGAAGGTTCCTCCAGCGGAGCCGGTATAGATGTTGTCGCCCCCGTAGAAGTAGGCGCCGTCGGTACCCGGATCCGGAGCGGCGATCCCCTCGAAGTTGAGAGACTGAAGCTTCCATTGCAGGTTGCCGGCGTTGTCGTAGGAGTGAATGTCCGTGCCGCCAGTGCGGCCAAGATCCCATGTTCCGCCCCACGGGTTATTGAGCACATACAGATTTCCAGCGGAATCCTTACCGATTCCGGTGACGGCGGTGAAACGCCTGGCCCCGACCTGACCTTTGATCCCGGTCGTAGTGTCGAGATAGCCGCCCTGAATTCCGAACGTGCTGACTAGTGACGGAACACCAACCAGGCTATAGACCTTGATGTTCATGTCAGGACCTTCGTCGCCTACCATCATGTTGCCGGTAGTTGGGTCGAAGTACAGGGACGACGGTCTTGAGCCGACTGGCATCTGAATCTTCGGCAGCGGCGTTCCGTTCGGACGGAACCCAAGCACCCTGTTGGCGCGCTTCTCCGCAATCCAGATGTTTCCTGCTCCGTCAATGGCGAGCGCACCAGGGCTTGGGGCTGCAATATCCCGTTGCCAGACTCCGTCAGTAGTGAAGACGCGGACCCGATTACCTGGAAAGTCGCTGGCGTAAAGGAGCGCCCCCGCCGTTGCCAGACCCGTAACTACATCGGCATGCCGTTCGGTGGTGTCCGCGCTGACGGGGATGAGAAGGTCACGGGCATGTGTGATTCGATCATATCGCCCGACACTGCCACTGCCGATGGCTGCGCTGAACTGAAGCGCAACGAAGAGATCAATAGAGTTGCCTGTGATCGCACTGCCCTGAAAATCGCTATGAGCGCCGATAGAACCTAGGCTTTGTCCATTCTGGTATATCGCAACGCCACCTTCGTTTTCATCCCACAGGGACGATGTGTAGATGACCCCTTCCGGCGCAATCCACATGGAACGGGCGGCGTTGCCTACATGCGTTGCGTTAGTTCCAAACGTATTCGCTATCCAGTCAGTCGTGTACTGCGCCTGAGATTCTGGCGCAATCGTCGCGACCAGCGCTGCGGCAAGGAATGCGGCAAAGATTCGTTTCGCGACCATGAGTGATGCCCCAAGATCATTTGACACAGGAGGGCCACCAAGGGCATTCCGAAGGTTTCAACCATCGGCAAATCCCTTGAATGGAGTTAGTCAGGATGTGTTCGACAGACGATCCGGGCCGACTGAAATTTCTTATCGTTCTAATATCGCGCGACCCGGTGCCAGTCAGAAATCTAGGCATTTTTCAGCCGAATTTCTGAGCGTTTCAAGAGCGTGTGTGCGCTACCGCACGTGGCCGTCCGCAGGGCTTACTCAGTCGGCCGAATCGCACGTGCGCGTCGAACTTGAGGCCTGGCGAGAAGTGGACGACGCGCAGAGCAATCTTGAGCAAAGTAAGCCCGACGCCAACCTGATCACGCTATGCAAGGTGGGTGGCGGCGGGTGGGAGTCGACCTATGCCAAACATGACAGTCTTCACTGACAGGGTGACGTTAGACAGCCGGTGCAGAACTCAGGACATCTCCAATGCCAGATGTTCCCCACGGAGCGATTCCAGGAAATCACGTGCGTCGAAGGCCTCGCCGGCGGTGAACACGCCCGCCCCGTTGACCAGTCCACTGACGACACGGCTGGCCGCTTCGACCACAAGGGGCGCGCTGATTGCATAGATATCCTGACCGCTTGCCGACACGCGGCGTTCGTTGCCTCCCGACCGCACGACCACGTCGACCAGGAAGGTTTGCGCGGAGCGTCCGCTCTCGTCGACCGCGACAGGCGGCGACAGGTCCGGCTCAAACAGATCTTTAACTGCCACGGCCGTCATGTACGAGCGTATCTCGGGTGTCTTCAGATGGCGCGCAATCGTCACCGTGTCCGCCATCGTAAATTCTCCAACGACCGGCTGGGTTCCGAGCGGTGCAGGGAATTGCCATTCGCCAATCGGTGCTGCGTCCGTGCGGAACGCCATCTGCCCATTCGCAAAGACAAGTCGCCGCCCATCTCTACGCTGCCTCGAAACCTGCCCCGCAGCCCTTGTGCCGGGCGTGGGCTTCCAGCTGCTGAGCCCGTAGGCGATGCAGATCTCGTCCGCAGCCGTCCAATCGCCCATTGCCGCCGTGGCAAGAAGGTCGCCCAAGCCGCCAAAGAATGCCATCCCCGGCACAATAACGATGCCCGCATCGCGCGCCCGTTCGGCGTAGTGCGCGAAGGTATCCAGATTGGCCTCTAACTCCGCGGCGACGTCCAGATAGGGAATCCGCGCACGCAACGCAGCTTCGATCACGGCCGCAGATGTGCTGGCGAACGGACCGGCGCAATTGATCACAGCGGCCGCACCCGCAAGCGCCCGGTCGAGTGAATCCGGGTCATCTACCGACGCAGGTCGAATGTCCAGTCTGGGATAAGCCGCCCCGAGGGCATTCAGTTTGCTGGCATCGCGTCCAGAAAGGATCGGGCGCCAGCCGCGCCTGACCAGTTCCGACACCACGAAGCGGCCGGTGTGGCCGTACGCGCCGAAGACGGCCACGGTTTGATTTAACGTCATTGCAGACCTCCAGTTGTTATGGTGTTTTTTCGAACGGCCGGACAGCAGTTTGGTGAAGCAACAACGCTACAGACCTGTATGTTTTTTCGGAGGTTAAGCTACAGATCTGTAGCGTGTCAAGAGATATCCTGGTACAGTAACCACCAAGCAAAAAGTTTTGGTCTCTCAGAGGAATTGCCATGAGCAGAGGCACACCTACTACAGCAAAAGAAGCCGGAACCACCAGTTCCACCAGCGTTCGGGAACGCATACTCGATACGGCGGCTGATCTGTTCTATCAGGAAGGCGTCAGAGCCGTCGGCGTCGATCTCGTTGTCGAACGGTCTGGGGTTGCGAAGACCAGCCTCTATCGGCACTTCACGACCAAAGACGAACTCGTCGCCGCGGTGCTCGAGCGAGATGACGCGAATTATTGGGCCGCCTGGGACAAGACCGCGACGCGCCATCGGAACGCCCCCAGAGATGAACTCAAGGCTCACCTGCAGTGGATCGCGCGTGACATCGCTGCACCGAAATACCGCGGCTGCCCATTTCTCAATGTGGCAACCGAGTTTCCGTCGCCGGAGCATCCCGCGCGGGTGGTGGCCCTCAGGCACAAGATCGAACTGCGCCGCCGCCTCGGTGCGCTAGCGAGGAAAATCGGCGTTGCCAAGCCCGACAATCTGGCCAACCAGATCGCACTTCTTATCGACGGCGCCTACGTCTACGGACAGCTTGCAAAGGATGCGGCGCAACCGCTCCTGCCGGCGGCGCTTGCCCTGATCCCGGTCGCGGACAATCCTGGCTGATTCGTGCCGGGACCTTCGGGGAAGAATTGACAGGAAACGCGATATCCGGTTCGCGATGCAGGCGTATTTGAACCTTCGCGGTTCCTACGCTTAGGAACGGATACGGATCATCTGTTTGGCGATCTACTCTTAATGAAGTGCGCGAAGCTATGCCGGGGAGACCCAGTCGGACGGTGTGGCGATTGCCTTGAGTAGCCAGCCGCCAGCAAACGAGGCGTGTGATGCTTCTTACAGGTTGACCTACATGCTTGTGCCGGGCCTGACGTCGTGAAGCGGCGACGCTAGTCAGGTCCGGCCGGCTGCTTTCTGTTGCCCCCGGAGATCGCACTAGTGGTGCCCTAGGGTCACCATGTGTTACGGGCTAGTGCTTGGTGCCGCTACCGAGTCCACCTGTGAGGCCGCCGAGCAGGTTCGTCAATGGAGCGAGCGGAGACGAACCACCGCTTGCGCCGCCGAGTGCGCCGGTTAGCGTGCCGACCAGGTTGGTCAACGGTGCAACCGGACTCGTCGCGGAGTTCGTCGACGATCCGTGCGAGGTGCCACCGCCCAAGCCTCCGGTCAGTCCGCCGAGCAAGGTGGTAACCGGGGCGAGCGGGTTGCTGCTGCCTTGCGAGCCGCCGCCTCCCAAGCCACCGGTCAATCCGCCAAGCAAGGTGGTCAGCGGTGCGACGGGGCTGCTGTTACCTTGCGAGCCCCCGCTCACCGAGCCCACTGACAGACCGCCGAGCAACGCAGTCACAGGTGCCAGCAAGCCACCGGCGGCGTGTCCGTTCGATCCGCCCGGAACGCCTTTTGAACCACCAATTGCGCCGTTACCCACGCCGTTGCCGTTTCCGCTACCGCTGTTGTTGCCCACGGTGATCGGCACGATAGGCACGCTGATCGCGCCGACGCTAACGACCAGGTTCACGATCGGGTCAAGGAGGCCACTGGTGATCTGATTGCCGTTGCCGGAGCCTGCTCCGGTGGAACCACCGCCGCTAGAGCCGCCGCCCGATCCGCCGTGACCACCGCTTCCGGAGCCACCTCCTGAACCACCATGGCCACCGTCCCCAGAACCGCCACCGTTCCCGCCACCTGAACCGCCCGACCCACCGGAGCCACCGGAACCACCCGAGCCGCCCGACCCACCGGAGCCTCCATGCCCACCGTCTCCAGAACCGCCGCCGTACCCGCCACCTGAGCCGCCGGAGCCACCGTCGCCAGAACCACCACCGTATCCACCACCCGAACCGCCCGATCCAGTGGAGCCGCCCGCGCCGCCGTACCCCCACCCCGAGCCGGAAACCGAAACACCGCCCCAGGCCGAGCCGCCGCTCCAACCAGAGCCACTACTAACGCCCGAACCACCGCCATACCCCGTCCCGGTCGACCCGCCAGCCGTGCCGCCGGCGGTGCCGCCGCCTCCTGCCCACGAGTATCCCGATCCCGGTTGCCCGGTGGTGGTCCATCCGCCACCTTGCGTGAACGAGGAAGGCGGTGTTGACGTGACATCTCCAGCCTGACAAGAGGTGGCCAGCGACCACCATAGGAGTGCGCTCGCCGATGCAACAAGGGTGTGTTTGAAGGGAGCCATGATTAGTCCTTTCGCGATGAAATCGCGTCCTGATTGGTCAAAGGTGTAATCAGTGCCCCCGGAAAACCGCTGATCGGTCTTGCAGAAAACGGTTGCTTTGAGCCCGACACCGCGTTTGTGCGCGTCGCCTTCGTTTAGTTTTAGAGCCGGGTGCGGTAGCGCCATGCTCGGATGTGACTTGTGCGGGCAGTTGACCGCCGCAAGTTCCGAGCCAGCGCGCCAGTGACGAAGCGCGACACGATCCGCGATTTGGCAATGCCAGAATCGAGTGGCGTGCGGAGAAAGGAGTCTTGCTGGGCGGGGTCGATCGGGCAGGGTGCGGAACACAATGACGGTATCGCGTGGCGCATGTTACGTCCCAGTGTTACGTGTTCCCGTCACGTCGAGCGTAACCTCGCCGTTACGCTACGCGCTGCGCAAATAGTTCAGACAAAATGCGGAGCACCATAATATGGAGTCCGATCTATCAAGTCGCGCGTTGGAAACATGCGTTTACATCCCCGCCGGCTCAGTGATTTTCAAACGCCGCAGCGCAAACATCAGAGAGAGGTGAATGCTGTCGGCGGCAGACAGCCAGATATCGCGTGCTATGCTTGGACCGGCAACGTATCTCCACGAAACAAACTCGTATCCGTATCGACGACGAGGTAAGTGCCATCCAGCACGCTGCACTGGTCGGCACAAGACTGAGCCGGACACGACCGCGATCGCTGACCATGGATTACCGTCATCTGCAACAGCGCAAGAGCCTGCACGGCCGCATTGTGCAGGAGCTCGGCATGGATATCGTCGGCGGCAAGGTACCGCCGGGTCAGCGATTGCCTGCTGAGACTGTTCTGTGCGAGCGCTATGGCGTTAGCCGCCCCGTGCTGCGCGAGGCCACCCGTGTGCTCGTGGCAAAGGGGCTAGTGGTGTCGAAACCGCGTGTCGGCAGTGTCGTGAAGCCTCGCGGGGAGTGGCATATGCTGGACCCCGATGTCCTGTACTGGACGATTAACACTGTGCCGGAAGGCGAGTTCTTCAGTTCGCTCCTGACCGTGCGCCGCGTTATCGAACCCGCGGCGGCTGCACTCGCCGCCACGGCTGCGACAAGCGAGGATCTTGCGCGCATCGCATCGGCTTACGACCAGATGGAGCGTGCGGAAACCGCAAGCGCGCTACTGGATCCGGACCTCGAGTTTCACCGCGCAATCATGGCGGCCTCTCACAACGACCTGCTGGCCTATATCGGCAACATGCTTTCACTTGCCCTGTCGGAATCGATCAAGCTGACGAGTCGTCATCCCGACACGCATGCGCTTTCGTTGCCGCGTCACAAAGCGATTCTCACTGCGATCCAGAGCCGTGACCCGCTGGGCGCGCGACAGGCCAGTCTGGTCCAGCTCGACAATGCGCGCGCGGACGCCGAGAGTGTTCTGGAAACCGGCAGCCAATTTCAGACACAACCCTAACCCGAACGCGGCGGCTGAGCCGAATCAGTGGGCAAAGCGGAGCGGACGCTTCCGTTCTTCAAGTTCCTCTCCTTCCATCTGCTAACTGGATAGTAATACTATTAAAGCGGCACATAGTGCAGATCAATTCGACAATGCATCGCCCCACACCACCGAACGCGGCCTGTCCCGTCATCGTGTTGCACTGCACTGCTGGATGCGAATACGGAAGACCGCGTTGCATCGCAAAAGATTAATTAGTCGGACTAGTTAAGGGTATACATCGATTAGTAGGTAAAAGGGCGTGATATAGCATTTTCTGGTGGGTAGTCATGCGTACGCGCGTGCACGTGGGTTTCATGAAAGGTGATGCCCGGCTCCGGTGCTTTTCTTGCCGGGGCTTTTCCTGCTTGCGCCGTCATGGACAGTGAAGTGTTCAACTATTGAGAGACGGGAGATTGAAATGGCGCAAGCGAAGGAAGACAAGGACGAAGTGCAAGTCATGCGTCGGGGATTGTTGCAGGGCGCGGGTCTGTCCGCGGCACTGGCGCTCATGGGCGGAATGATCACACCGGCCCAGGCGGCGGAAGGCGGTTCGTTCCCGGCGCACAAGCGGTGGAAGATCGTATTTGTCAATCATGTGACAACGAATCCGTTCTTCGTGCCGACGCAATACGGCATTCAGGATGCGACCGCCATGCTGGGGATGGACTACCAGTGGACCGGCTCGGCCAATGCCGACATCGGCGAAATGGTGAACGCGGTCAACGCGGCGATAGCCGGGAAAGCTGACGCCATCGCCGTACCGATCGTTGACCCGAAAGCCTTCGACAAACCGATCCAGGCCGCGCTCGACGCCGGCATTCCCGTATTCGCCTATAACGCCGATGCGCCCTCGGGTTCGACAAATCCACGCCTGGCCTACATCGGTCAGGATCTCTATCTGTCTGGCTATCAGATGGGCGAACGAATCTCAAACCTCATCGACAGCGGCCTCGTCGCGCTCTTTATCGCCACGCCAGGCCAGCTCAACATTCAGCCACGGCTTGACGGTGCAGCCGCCGCCATCAAGAAATCGGGCAAGAAGATCGACGTGCAGACCATCGCAACCGGCGCGACCGTCAACGAAGAGCTATCGAAGATCAAGTCCTTCTATCTCGGCCACCAGGATCTCAAAGGCATGTTTGCGGTGGACGCAGGTAGCACCCAGGGCGTCGCCGAGGTGATGAAAGAATCCAACCTGCCGTCCAAAGGCGTGCATGGCGGTGGCTTCGATCTGTTGCCGCGTACCGTCGATCTGATTCACGAGGGCTTCCTCGACTTCACGATCGACCAGCAACCGTATGTTCAGGGTTTTTATACGGTCGTCGAGGCATTCATCTTTCTCGCCTCCGGTGGGCTCGTTGGGCCGGCCAATGTCAACACGGGTCTGAAGTTCGTCACCAAGGGCACGGTCGATCCATACCTGAACACGTCGACGCGCTATGAAGGCAAGAGCACGAAAGGCCAGATCGTGCCACGTACAGGTGCGATCAAAGGGTGACGTCTCCCGTGACGGACGTTCAAAAAACCGCGAGACGTCCGAGGCGCTGGTCAGGCGCGCTCGGGCGTTCCAGCGAAGTTCGCATCTTTGCGGTCGCGCTCATCCTCTGCATCTACTTCGAGACAGTCAACCATGACTTCCTGCTGACCAGCGCGAGTCTTCAGAATCTCTCGCAGTTCATCGCCCCGGTGGCAATCATTGCCTTTGGCGAAATCATGCTGATGATCGGTGGGGAGATCGACCTCTCCGCCGGGATGGTTTTTGCGTTTGCGCCTTTCATCATGCATTTCGCCCTGGAGGCTGGCTTGCCCGCATGGCTTGCCATGATCATCGGCGTGATTGCAGCGGGCCTCGTCGGGTTGATAAACGGCGCGGTGACGGTGTACCTGCGCATCCCATCCTTCGTAACGACGCTCGGTACGTTGTTCTTCGTGAACGGCCTCACGTTGACGATCTCACGGGGTACACCGGTTTCACCACCGGGGGATTCAGCGTTTGCGGCGTTCATGGGGGAATGGGGTTACAGCGAGATCATCTGGACGCTCGTCATTGCCGCTGTCATGCATGTGCTGCTTCGTCATACACGCTGGGGGCTGCATACCATCGCGTCGGGTGCGAATCCGCTGGGCGCGAGCGAGGCAGGGATACAGGTCAGGCGCCTGAAGCTCGGCAACTTCATTCTTGCCGCGCTGCTTGCCGGTTTGACCGGGATCCTGGAGGGTTTTCGCATCACGTCGATCGATCCGCAAGCGGGCGGTAACCAGATCATGTTTCTTGCAGTTGCCGCAGCGGTGATTGGCGGCACGCCGCTCGCCGGTGGATCGGGCACGATCATTGGTGGATTGATCGGTGCGGCGGTGCTCGGCATTCTCAACGACGGCTTCACGCTGATCGGCATCAACGCCTTCACTTTCAACATGATTCTCGGCGCGGCGATCCTCGGTGCCATGATCTTCAACATCCACGTGGTTCGTCTCGCGCGCAAGGGAGAGTTGTAATGTCTGAGGTGCTGGAGGCGCTGCGCGGCGAAGATATCGTCAAGCGTTTCGGCGCGGTCACCGCGCTCGATGGCGTGACGCTGACGCTAAGACAAGGCGAAATCCTCGGTGTTCTTGGCGACAACGGCGCAGGCAAATCGACGTTGATCAAGATTCTGACTGGGTTTCATCAGCAGACCAGCGGCAAGCTTTTTGTAGGCGGCCAGGAAACGTTGCTTCGCTCCGTTGACCACGCCCGTTCACTCGGCATTGAATGCGTCTACCAGGATCTGGCGCTCGCCAATTCGCTGAGCATCTATCACAACATGTTCCTGAACCGGGAAATCATACGTCGAGGGCCGTTTCGCCTGTTGAACAATCGCGCAATGCGTGAGCGCGCCGCCGAGTGTCTTGAAGAAATCGGCGTGCACGTGCCCTCGGTCGACCTGCCGGTCGAACAGCTTTCCGGCGGACAGCGACAGGCTATCGCAGTCGCTCGCGCGGTCAATTCGAATGCGAGGATACTGCTGCTTGATGAACCGCTCGCCGCGATGGGCGCCCGCGAGGCTGGACTGATCATCGACCTGATCCTTCGGCTCAAAAGCAAAGGTGGTCTATCTATCGTCATGATCATGCACAACTACGCCCAGACGCTCGACATCGCAGATCGCGTGATGCTGATGCAGCGCGGACGTGTCACTTACCAGCGGGAGGCAGCCAGCACCTCGGTCGAGGAACTGATGGATATCGTGCGACGCGAATATCGCGCAATGCGGGCAACGACGAACTGATACCCGTCCGCTACCTGTGTGAGCATTCGAATTGGGCGTGATCAACCTGTGCTTGCTGAAGCGGCGGACTCGAGTCGGCGAGACACACGCGAGAAAAAAGCTATCGCTTCATGCCTCTTTGCTTTTGCGTACTTTCGCTCGAGTACTTGCCGGCGCATTCTTCTTTAATTTGCTCAGATTGTAATCAATAGCGGCACGGACGAGCTTTTTCAGAGCAGGCGCATTGATCTTGTCGCCCTCGAAAAAATCGATCGCTCGCCTCGCGTTGCCTTCGAGGCCGGCGTTGAACAGTTTGTCAGGATCTGGGAGGTGCGCCCCGTGGGCGAAGGTAAGCTTCACCTTCCCTTTGTGGGCGTTGGCGACCGCGATCATTCCGTCGCGGGACCACACCGGGCTTCCCATCCACTTCCATTCCTCGATGATTTCCCGGTCGGCCTCAAGGATGCTCTTGCGCATGCTGGCAAACGTTTTACCACGCCAGTCTGTGATTTCTGCGATCAGTTGGTCAATGCGTTCTGACGGATTCATTGGATCTGTAGGCATCGAATTCTGGTCCCGTTTTATATATGACCACAATAGTCGTTCAGCGACGACATATTAGTGCATTTCAATCTCCTCGACCTCGCGCGCACCGACCAGCAGTTGGCGGCTAACGGCCAGGTGGTTCCGGGCGCTGTCCGTCCAGCAGACTGTGAATCGCTTTTATGAGGTGACCAATGGGTGCGGGCTTGCGCAAGAGTACGTCCCATAGCGGCTCATTCGGCGTAGGTGGAAACGCGGCCGATAACATGACGACAGGAATATCAGCAGTTGCGGGATCGCCCTTCAACCGCCGACACAGTTCAACGCCATCAACGTGCGGCATCATCCAGTCGGTCACAATGAGACCGGGACTCTCAATGGCAGCGGCAGCCAGCGCCGCCCTCCCATCCAGCGCCGTTACCACGCGATATCCCTCCCGCTCCACTAGCAGTTTCAGTGGGCGCAGAATATTCGGGTCGTCATCAACCAGCAGTACCGTAGCCAATCCGGATGTCCCGTTTACCTCGAAAGGACAACCAACTGAACCAGCAATAAACGTACCCGAATATTCCAGCATCGCGCGCACCAGTACTGCGGCATGGCCGTCGCGATACTAGGACTACAATTCATTCAGCATGGCCATTCGTTCCATGCATCTGAAGTACAAATTACAAGCCGGAGGGCTTATGGCCGGACCGTCTGCGCCATCTGCGGCGGACCGTGCACGTCGTGCGGGCAGCCTCGTCACAGCGGTGCTCGATACGCGCCCGCATCGTCCGCCTGATTTTGCGGCTGAAAGCCAGTCGATGCATCTTCTGGCACAGGCACTGACATCGTCGGATGGTGCTCTGTTGCAGACGCTCTCGGACATGGCGCGCAATCTTTGCGAGGCAGGCAGTGCGGGCATCGGCCTGCTGGAAAGTGAAGCCGACGACACCCGGGTCTTGCGCTGGGTCGCAATCTCAGGTGAATGCGCCGCCTCAGTGAACACCACAGTCCCGATCGCGGACAGTCCAGGCGGCATTACCCTCGAACTGGCCGCCGGACAATTGTTCACGTTTCCCAAGCGCCATTTCGGCTGTCTAAACCACGTTATCCCCGAGGTGATCGAGGAGTTGGTCGTGCCGATTCCGGGTCAACCTGAGCCGTGGGGCACACTATGGGTGATGTCTCACGACAGGTCGCGCGTGTTCGATGCCGAGGATCGTAGAATCCTGACCGGGCTCGCGAACTTCACCTGCGCAGCGCTCACGATCACCCGGGCGAAAGCCGATGCCGAAGCGCGTGCAGCAGAAGCCGAGGCGGCAAGGAACGCGCTTGCGCTTGCTGAGTCGCGCAAGGACGACTTCATTGCGTTGCTGAGCCACGAACTGCGCAATCCCCTTGCGCCCATTGACAGCGCCATGACTGCAGCACGAGGGCTGGCCGCAGACAATCCCGCTGTGCTATCCGCGCTGGGTATCGCTGAAAGACAGATACGTCTGCTGAAGCGACTCGTAGGCGATCTGCTTGACGCCTCGCGGATCAGGCACGGCAAACTATCTATCCGTCCCTCGTACGGGCTGCTCCAGGATATCGTGACCGATGCGGTGACGGCGATGAGGGCCGATGCCAACAACGGTCAACACCGACTTCATATCACCGTTCCTTCGTATCCGGTGACCGTTCACGCGGACCTCACACGGCTCACACAGGTTGTGTCGAATCTATTGTCGAACGCGGTGAAGTACACGCCTCCCGGTGGCGACATCACCCTGACGGCAGAAGCACCGGACCTCAGCATCGAGTCGACACACGGCTCGCCACCCCGCTATGCCGTCATCACCGTCAAGGATAACGGCACAGGCATTTCACCTTCATTGTTGCCGCACGTTTTTGAAATGTTTGCGCAGTCGGCATCAGCGCGAAAGCGTCCAGAAGGCGGGCTCGGCATCGGACTGGCCGTCGTGAAGCACCTGGTGAGGGCACACAACGGCACGGTCACCATCGCGAGTGCCGGAGAAGGCGAAGGAACCGAAGTAACCATACAACTGCCCATTGTCTGCGAAAGCACCGGAGCGAAGATCACGACCGCGACGCGCACAATGGCACCGGCCCGCATCCTCCTCGTCGACGACAATGTGGACGCCACGGAGGCGCTGGGCACGTTGCTGGAACTCGAGGGTCACGATGTAAAGCGGGCGCAAAGCGGAGTTGAGGCGCTTTCGATAGTGGAGTCATTTACTCCGGACCTCGCCCTGATTGATGTCAACATGCCCGGCATGGATGGGCTTGAGCTTGCGCAACTGCTTCGTCTTCGGGCTCAGTGCTCACTGACGAAGCTAGTTGCGTTGACTGGCTACACCGATCCTGCCCGTCGATTCCGGACCGACGAACGAGTATTTGACTTCCATCTGACCAAGCCGCTGTCACTCGATGATCTGGCGGATATCATGCGGCGGGCGTAGCAAATAACGGCGCTCATAGCGGTTTTGCGTGATGTCACCACGCTCCAAAACGGCCGTTCAGTTTTTGCGCCTCACGAAGTAGTAATCTTCGGTACTGGATGTGGAACAGGGGCAATGCCACTCGTCTCTATGGCGGCTTACATTGCCATGACGACATGCCCAAATGAAACCCTCTTTCATGCCGAAGTGCGCTCTATGCCGGCAACGTCGAACCAGCCCGGCCATGCCTCTTCGCGAAGGAGGGTAATACGGTCAGCCGACGATACGATTTGAGGAGCCGGGCCAATGGGAAGCACCAACGCAGTTGCGGCGGCGGCAATCGCCTTCGTGGGCAGCCACTTTATCCTGTCCCATCCGTTGCGCAGCCGGTTGGTCCGCGCAATTGGCGAAGCGGGCTTCCAGGGCGTCTATTCGTTGGTTGCGATCTTGACGTTCGGCTGGCTGGTCGTGGCCTACCGAAAGGCGCCCCTGACAGCATCGCTCTGGCCGGTAGGAGACGGGCTCTGGGCGATTGCGACCGCGGTCATGCTGATCGCGTCGGTCCTCCTGATGGGCTCTCTGATCCGCAACCCGGCGCTTCCCACCGGCGGCCGGCCCGGGCCGTTCCCGGAAACGGCGCGCGGCGTGTACGCGGTAACGCGCCACCCAATGATGTGGTCATTCGCACTTTGGGGGTTCTGCCACATCGCGGTGTTCCCGGTGACGAAGAACATCGTACTGTCAGCGGCTATCGTCCTCCTCGCACTTGTCGGCGCAGCATTGCAGGACCGGAAGAAGGAGCAGCTCCAGCCTGATCTGTGGCCCATATGGGAGTCGAAGACGAGCTACCTGCCGTTTGCGGCGATCGCCGCTGGCCGTGCGCGGCTGGGCGGGTTCGGCTTGCACGCGCTTTTGGGCGGCCTCGTTGTCTGGCTCGTAGCGACTTGGGCCCATATCCCGCTCGCCGGTTGGGCTGCGGGCATCTGGCGCTGGCTGTAGCCGCAGCCCGGAGTCGCATATGCATATGCATAGCGCATTGAACCGGGATGCACTGGCAGTCGGATGCAGCTGTATGTTGCACCCGAGGTAGTCGGCATACGCGGATTTCAGCTCGTTCTACAAAGTCCGAATACGCCGGATGTTGCGATGCTTCGCAGTGCATCGGAAAGACCGCCACCGCTGCGGTTGGTTCGCCTTTGCCCCGTCCGCGAAAGGGGAGGTTAAGCGTAACGCTCCATGACGCGAACGAACAAACGGACAAACAGGACCGGATATCTCTAGAGTTGAAGAATCGCCAGTCCTCGATCCTGACTGGCGACGCTGCGCTGGCCGTTCAGCGTGAGTTCAACCTAAGGGAAAACAAATGAGAACGTCTCTTCACAAGGAAATATCGACCGATTTCGACGGGCACGGCACGCTTAACCTGCACGCCAATAGTGCGCCTTTGGCGCTAAAACATACCATTCGCCCGGAAGAAATACGGGACAATCTGCCCGCAAAACAAGGCGGTGTCGGGTTTTTGTTCCACGCTACGGATTGGGATACGCTTTCATTTTCATTTCATAATGTAAAACACAGAAACGCGTCATTCGAAGAGGAGCTTTGGAGAACAAAGCCTTTCATTGCATCGCCTATTTATTCGGGCTCCCAGGTCATAGGGGCCAATATTGCGTGTCCGGTTCCCCTCGATCTGTGGCTTGGGAGCCCACGTGGTATCAAGCGGTTCCGGGAAACGCAATTTTTCCCAGCCCTTGAACTGGCCAGGCAGGCGGGATTGAACATGGTGGCGATGGGCGCCTCCACGCCTTACGCCTGCAACTATGGGGCGCTCCCGCGCCAAACAAAGCCGCCTCACATCACGACGGGTCATGCTGCCACCGCCGCGATGCTGAAAGACTGGGCCACCCACTGCTGCAATGAACTTGACCTCGAATTCGGCAAGACGAAGCTCGCTTTATTTGGCGCAGCCGGACGGCTCGGTACTACGGTAGCGAAATACCTGCTCTACAAAGATGCACCGAAGGAGCTTGTTCTGATCGATTTGCCGGACAAGGTGAATCTGCTCACGGAACAGGCCAGGGAGTTGATGGCAGCGGACCTGCTGGGACGCACCCGGATTACGGTGCACACCTTCAGTCCGGACACCCCATTGCCGCAGTTCGATGGTGCTATTCTGGCAAGCAGTACCAGCGTTCCCTACCTCAGCGCTTCTGACCTTAAGAGGGCACAGTTCTGGATCGACGACTCCCATCCCCGGGCAGCAAGCGTCGAGGCTGAACTCGCGTCACGGGCCCATACGCTATATATTGAGTGCTTCGCGCGTGGCCCTGCCGGACTCGACACCATGTTCCCGTTCAGACTGCCGACCACCCGCGATTGCTATACCTGTTTTGCCGAAGGCTACGCAGCCTGGCAGGAAGGCATCGCTTCCGATTTCATCATTGGCAGCCCGCCCGTGTGGTCCGTTTCTTATACCCACGGTCTTCTGAAGAAGTACGGGTTTTCGGTCGGACCTTTTCACGGTAAAGACGGTTCGACGATCACCCTGGACGTACAGCACCGCAACACGCATGAACTGATAGGGTCGTGAACAGCATTGGAGGCCTGATGGTGATACCGCGCGAAAGCATGCGGGACGTGCTGGAACGAAGCCGGCTTGCAATTCGATGGGGAGGCATACTGGGCCTCCTGTGCCACCCCATCTACTTTGTCGTCTGGACCTACGTCCTGCCGCAGCCGTACGACAATCTATTCCTTCGATTGAGTGCGGCGGCCGTCTGCATTCCATTGATCTTTCAGGCGCATTGGCCAAAGCGGTTTAACCGGCACCTGCTGATCTACTGGCATTGCTGCCTGATCTACGTATTGCCGTTTGCCTGTACGTTCCTCGCGATCAGAAATTCATTCTCCACCATGTGGATGATGACCGAGGTCATGATGATTTTCATTATGGCGCTGTGTATCGATAACCCGTTGTTGCTGATGACCTGCATTGGCATTGGCGTACTTTCCGGCACACTGGCGGCGGTGGCCACTTCGCCTGCTCCGATCGTTTTAAGCCCGGCAAATCAGTCGGATCTCGCACTACTGCCCGTTGTCGTGCTGTGCAGTATGGCCTTCAGTTATGCAATCAACAAAGGACGCATCTTTGTTGAAAAGAATCGGGCATTGAAGGCACTCGCGGGCTCGATCGCCCACGAAATGCGTAATCCTCTCAGCCAACTGAAGCACGTTCTGGATCGCGTGGAAGAGGCGCTGCCCGCGACGACAGAATCCGACCGGGCGCCGGTGTTGTCGCACAACAGCGCGGCACTGCTTTATCGTCATCTTGCCCATGGCCAATTATCCATTGAGCGAGGCCTGCGCATTATCGCGATGACGCTGGACGAAGTCAGCGCAAAACCCATCCGCTCAGATTACCTCACCTATCTGAGTGCGGCGAGCACCACACGTAAAGCATTGGACGAATACGGCTTCGGCGATAAAAAGGAGCGCAGCAAAGTCAGGCTCGTGGTGCTGGAAGATTTCACGTTCAAGGTCGACGAGACCGTCTATCTGTTCACCCTGTTCAATCTGATCAAGAACGCGCTCCACCACATTGTCACGCATCCTTTAGCAACGCTCACGCTCACGGTCGACCGGCAATCGGTAATCGTTCGTGATACGGGCACCGGCATTTCGCCCGACATTCTGCCGCATCTGTTCGAGCCTTTCCGCACAGCGGGAGATTCGGCTGGAACGGGACTCGGGTTAGCCTACTGCCAGCGCGCAATGCGCGCATTCGGCGGCACCATCAGCTGCCGGTCGGAAGTCGGGAAATTCACACAATTCACGCTGCAATTTCCGGTCGTGTCGGAAAGCGAAGTCGCCGATCACGAACGCAAGATTGTTGAACGTGCCATTCCAATTTTCAACGGGAAGCACATCCTCGTCGTAGACGACGACGCCGCTCAGCGGGCGGGAAGCCGTCGCGCGCTGTCGAAGGTGGGTGCGCAAGTGAGCGAGGCGGAAAACGGGCAGATAGCCTTGAGCATGCTCCGGCAGTCGTCTGCCTACGACCTCGTGTTGATGGACGTCAATATGCCGATTCTGGATGGCTACACGACCACCGAGAAAATTCGCGCCGACCACGAAAACCCGAACCGGGATGTCCTGATCTCCGCCTATACGGCGGAGCCCGGCAATGTGGTGCGCGTCCTCGCCAGACGAGCCGGCATGGATGAAATAATCAGAAAGTCCCACAGCACGGTGGAATTGATAACCTCGCTCCAGACGCTCTTCGAAAACGGCAGCCGGCACCATCTGAGCCACAGATTCGACGGGTTCGCCGACAAATCGATCCTGGTGGCGGACGATGACACGTACAGCAGGCTGGTGACCAAAGCCTATCTGGAGCGATTCGGCGCGAGCGTAGTCGAAGCCGAACATGGGCAGGCGGTGCTGGCTCAGTTGCAGGATGGCGATACCGTCGATGCCATTGTGATGGATATGAATATGCCCGGAATGGGCGGTGTGGAAACAACCGCCTCCATTCGCGCTCGCACCGACTCGTATGCCAATGTGCCGATCATCGCCCTGACAAGCCAATCCGATATCGGCGCCGTGCAGGCATGCCTGGATGCGGGCATGAACGAGGTCATGGTAAAACCCGTGCAGGTCGGTTCTCTTTATGCCTGCCTTGCAAGACAGTTTTCCCAGCAACGCGTATCGAATGCTCCAACGAAGGCGGCTCTATCACAACCGTCGGCTAAATCCACCGGCAAGCTTTCGACAATTGAGGAAGCCGATCTGCTCGACGAGAAACACCTCGAAGAACTCACGACACTTGATCTGTTGGATCAATCGTTCCTCAACGGCATTGAGCAGATTCGCTCGCTTGTGGCGCGACTCGCTACCAGTGCTGCAGCTCGTGACTTTGGATCGATGCGTGGAGAATTGCACCTCCTGCTTGGTATCAGCGGCAATATCGGAGCAAAAGCACTGCATCAGTTCGCGAGGCAGCTTTATCCGCGCATAGTTGAAGGCGAATGGCCTTCCGAGCCCGACTGGGTGACGCGAATTTGCATGCTGGGCAGCCGTTCAGCCGACGCGCTGCAGACCTACTTCGCTTCGGACAAAGCAAGTCGCGATCATCGGGACGTCATGAATGACTGATAGCCCGCGAGCACCTTGCGGGTTCGTCGACAAGACTCAATTGGATATTGGAAAGCGCCGTTCGCTCACGCCTGGCGCCTTCGCGGCTGATGAGAAAATTTCGACCTCATTTCCACACCACCTGACTGTCGGGCGACGCCTTATCGTGAGCGGCGTGCACTCGACTTTTGACACTGGGAAAACCCATCGTTACTGTGGTGCCCGCACCCAATGCGGATTCGATCCGCAGACACCCGCCAAAAGATTGCATGATGCGATTGCAAAAGATCATGCCCATGCCGTGCCCGCCGGTCCCGGCGTGAGTCGTGACGGGATCGAGCAGCAAACGCTCTTTTATCTCCGGTGCAATCCCCGGCCCATTGTCGCGAACACGGATCTCAGGTTCTGAGCCACCTACTACTTCAAGGTGCAACGAGGGCGCGGTTGAGCCGCCGAGCGCACGCAAAGCGTTGGACAACAACGAGGAGAGTACAAGCGACACGCAATTGGGCATTGCGCGCACAATGAAATCCCCTTGCACGTCGACCCGTATCCAATCACGCTGCGACCCCGCAAACGGATAGGTGTCGAGCAAGGTGGCGATCAATCGCGTCGCCTTGACCTCGCGGAGTCCGCTGCCCGATCCAGACTGCTGCCCTCCACTTTTGTGCACCGTCGCCCAGAAAGACGAGATCAGCGTCAGGCAATACTGCGCATTGTTAAGCATTGCCGTTGCGGCGTGGCCAATTTCCTTCTGGCGCTCGGGGTCGTATTGCTCAGCGATGTCGGACTCGACGGAGCGCGCAAAAAGCGAGATCGCTGCCAGCGGCGTGTTTAGCTCGTGAGCGAGGAAGGCAAGCGTTTCATCCATCGCCAATAACCGCTGCTGACGCGTTTCCCGCTCGGTATAGCGCGCGATTGCCAGTTTCAGGACCTCCTGCACAGTTTCCGTTCGAAGCGGTTTTTCGAGGATACGGAATAGGTCACCGGTATTGACCGTTTGCAGCAGCATGTCCTTGTCGGCGTAGGCGGTCACCAGTATGCGCACGATTTGCGGATACTCCTGCGCCACCTGGCGCAGCAGATCATCTCCATCGCGCCCCGGCATACGGAAATCCGTCACTAGTACGGCAATCTCTGATCCGTACTCGCTCAGCATGGCAATCGCCTCGTCTGCGCTACTCGCCACATGCACACAGTAGTCCTCACGGATTGCGCGTGCGAAGTGGTTGCGCGACATCTCATCGTCGTCGACGAAGAGAACGGAATACGGCGGTTGCGTCGTGTCACTCATCGTGTTCCCAGCGGGTCGCTGGCAGGTCGAATTTGTTTCGTTACGGGACCGCGCGCAATCCACGGACAGTTGGCGCGCTGCGCTAGCGTCGTCTATTTGGCTTCCTCGGCCGAGTTATGGATGGCCTGGCCACCTTTCGATATGTCCTCGCCGGCTCCAGCTATCGTGTTGCAACCCGCGAGGAAAGCGGTACCGGCGACCAGAAACAAAGCAATAAGTCGTGTCATGTTGCCTCCTTCGAGAGGTTCCGGAAGTCGGCAGCGGTGCCGACACCCAATCGGCATAGGTGTCGTGGTCTCATCGGGACCACTGCACGCATGCATATATCTTATTTTAAGTGAGACATCGGCGAGCCGTGGCATCAAATTCATCTAAAACACGCGATTCGAAACGCGATTCTCTATGGCGCTCAAAAGAACGCGCCATCGTCGCCATTGACGGGTTATTGATCGCGCCAAATCCGAGCCCAGGATTTGATGTCCGGAAACGGTCAATCAAAGGGGTGGACATTCGCTAAACTTGCCTCGCATACCGGGCACTCGCACCGGCACTTGTGGCGCAAGCTGGGAATGACGCTGGATCTCGGAACGTTTCATCTACTCTGGATATTCAAATGAACGACGCATCCGCTTTTCGCCTTGTACTTGAACACGCACTGAACCACTCGTTGGCGCATCTGGAAAACCTGGAGCGTAGTCCTGTTGCGGCCAGTGCGAGTCTGCAAATGTTGCGCGACCGCCTGGTAAAGCCGCTCAACAGCGAGGGCATGCGTGCCGAGCAGGTGATTGACGAACTGGTCGGTGACACCGCCGGAGGCATCATGGGGAGTGCCGGCGGCCGATTTTTTGGCTGGGTCATAGGCGGATCGTTGCCCGCGGCGCTGGCGGCGGACTGGTTGACCAGCGCCTGGGATCAAAACGCAGCATCGTATGCATGCGGCCCCGCAGTAGCGGTTATTGAGGAGGCGTGCGGAGCCTGGCTAAAGGATTTGCTCGGTTTGCCGGATCACGCCAGCTTTGCGTTGACTAGCGGTTGTCAGATGGCGCACGTTACTGCGTTGGCGGCAGCGCGAAACGCTTTGCTCGCGAGGCGAGGTTGGCAGGTTGAACGGGACGGTCTGTTCGGTGCGCCGAAAATCCGTATCCTGAGCAGCGATCAATTTCACGGCAGCATCACGCGAGCAACGCGCTTGCTGGGGATGGGAACAGGCGCGGTGACAGGACTGCAGGCCAATCATGCGGGTCAACTGGACCCGGCCATTCTTGAGCAGGCGCTGCAGCACGCCCCTGACACACCGACGATTGTCTTGCTGCAGGCGGGCGACCTCAACATTGGTGCATATGACTGTTTCGCCGACCTGATTCCGCTCGCGCATCGCTACAACGCATGGGTACATGTCGACGGTGCATTCGGCCTGTGGGCCAACGTCAGCGCACGTTATCAACATCTGCTGTCCGGCGTCGAGCAGGCCGATTCGTGGGCAACCGATGGACACAAATGGCTGAACGTGCCGTATGACAGCGGTTTTGCCTTCGTCGCGCACCCTGAGGCGCATCGCAATGCGATGTCCTACGAGGCAAGCTACATCTCGCACAACGATCAGGTTCGCGAACAAAAGGACTGGAATCCGGATTGGTCGAGACGCGGGCGAGGTGTGGCGACCTATGCAGCGCTGCGACAACTGGGCCGCGAAGGCGTCGTCGCATTGATCGATGGCTGTTGCGATGCAGCGCATAGCCTCGTGACGGGCATCACCGCTCTTCCTGGCACCGAGCTGGTGTGGGAGCCACAAATCAATCAGGGCCTGGTTCGCTTCCTGGATCCCCGCCCGGAAGCCGCGGAGAGCGATCACGACCGGCGGACTGACGCCATTACCAGCGCGGTTCTGGCGAGCGGCGAGGCGCTATTCAGCAACACGACATGGCGAGGGAAGCGTTGTATGCGAGTGTCGGTATGTAACTGGCAAACCAATGCGCAGGATGTGGCGCGTGTAATCGCAGCGGTAGCAAGGGTATTGCGAGAGCAGACTACGGAAGCAAAGCACGAGTAACCGCAATGGCGGGCGTTTCCGATGAGAAAAGTTGTTCGACACGCAGAGCGAGCAAACCGTCCCCGTCCCGGCGGCGCGCGAACGACAAAGAGACCATCCGCGAAGTCACCAACAGTCTTCACCTGGCCCAAATGTTATTATCGGAAACACGACCGGCCTCCCAAGGCGCGCATTCAAGCTGTTGGACCCCATGGACACCCATCTCACCAAACCCGCCGACCCATCGACAACCGACCTCGGCCGCCGCGTCCGCGCCGCCCGTCAGGCGCAGGACTTGACGCTGGAAACCGCGAGCCGCCTCTGCGGCGTCTCCCGCTCGACCCTCTCCAAAGTCGAAAACGGCCTGATGTCCCCGACTTTCGACGTCCTTCAGAAGATCGTCCTCGGCCTGAAGATCGAAATCGGCGAGCTATTCGGCTCGACACCCAAAGTCAGCGCCAGCGGCCGCCGCGCGCTGACCCGCAAAAATGAAGGCCAGCGCCACGCCTATCGCGGTTATCAGATGGAATTGCTCGCCACGGATCTGGCGCACAAAGCGATGTTGCCGTTCCGCATCCGCATCTCGGCGCACACGCTCGACGCGTTCGACGACTGGGGCCGTCACGAAGGCGAAGAATTCCTGTACGTGATCAGCGGCAGCGTGTGTCTGTATTCTGAGTTGTACGCACCGACGCATCTGAACGCCGGCGACAGCCTTTACTTCGACAGCCGCACCGGTCACGCCGCGGTCTCCACCAGCGAAGAAGACGCCGAAGTGCTGTGGATGGCGACCAGCGCCGACATCCCGCAGACATCGGCCACTGCAGAACCGGCGAAAAAATAGCAAAGGCGCCTCAATCGCGGTACAACACGTATCGACGCCAAAGCGAAATCCAAAGCCACCGCATCTTAACGACGCGCCGCCAACGCCCGCTGCGCGAGTTGCGCAATATGCATCGCGTGTTGCCCGGTCCCCTGCTCGATCTGCTCACGGCAACTGAAGCCGTTGGTCAACACAATCGTTTCCGCGTTCGCCGCCGCAGCGGCTCGCACAGCCGGAAACAGCGTGTCCTCGCCGATCTTCTCCGAGAGCGCGTGATGCGCGTCGTTAAAGCCGAACGATCCTGCCATCCCACAGCATCCGGTATCGAGCAGTTTCCACTTCACCCCGAGCTTGTTCAGCAGCGCGGTATCGCCTTGCATCCCGAACAGCGCCTTCTGGTGACAATGTCCATGCACGATCACGTCCGCGGTAAGCGTCGGCCAATCGAACGGTTGACGCGCGACGAAATCGGAAAACAGAAAAGTTTGCGCCGACAGCTTTTTCGCCAAAGCATGACCGGGAAGCTGCTTTAGCAACTCATCCTTGAACACCGATAAGCAACCGGGCTCAAGACCGACCAACGGCACACCAGCCGCTATATCGTCGCCGAGGTCATCGAGAATCGTGGTCAGCAACGCGCGCGCACGGTCGAGCAAACCAAAGTCATACAGCGGACGTCCACAACACAGGCGGTTCTTCGGCAGCACAACGTGCCACCCCATTTGCGTCAGCACATCCGCAGCGGCCTGTGCGATCTCAGGCGTGAAGTGATCGTTAAAGGTATCGACCCACAGGATGACCTTCCTAACCTCGCCAGGAGCAGGAGCAGCCCCCTCATCCTTCAGCGAGCGGCGGGCCATCTGACGATACGTCTGCCCAGCAAATTTCGGCAAAGCACGTGCCTGCGCCACCCCAGCGACCCATTTTCCAACCGCAGCCAGACCTGGCGCCGACGTCATGAAATTCGTCAAACGCGGAAACCGTGCCGCCCACGGCGCCCACTCGCCAATCCGCCCCATAAACAACGCCTGACGCGGCCGGCGATTCGTCTCATAGTAATGCGAAAGAAATTCAGCCTTGTACGAAGCCATATCCGTATGCGTCGGGCAATCGGATTTGCAGCCCTTGCACGCGAGGCAGGTATCGAGCGCCTCTTTCACTTCGCGGCTTTGCCAGCCATCGGCGATCACGTCGCCTTGCAGCATTTCCCAGAACAGATGCGCGCGGCCACGCGTCGAGTATTTCTCTTCACGCGTCGCGCGATAGCTCGGACACATGGTGCCGCCTTCGAGCGAACGGCACTTGCCCATGCCGATGCATCGTTCGATCTCACGCTGAAAACCATCGCCCTCCTGGCTCGCGAACGTGAGCTTCGTCTGCAGGGTCACCGGCTTGTAGGCCGGACCCATGCGCAGATTTTCATCGGCGCGATACGCATGGACGACCTTGCCTGGATTCAATCGATTGGCCGGATCCCAGATCGCCTTGAACTGCTCCATCGCCTGCATCAGTTCGGCGCCGTACATGATCGGCAGGAACTCGGCCTTGGCCTGACCGTCGCCGTGTTCACCTGAGAGCGAACCACCGAATTCGACCACCAGTTCAGCCGCTTCGCGCAGAAACTTACGCCAGGTCGCGACACCTTCCGCGCTGCGCAGGTCGAACGTAATGCGCGCGTGCACGCAGCCATCGCCAAAATGGCCGTAGAGGCTCGTCTCGTAGCCGTAGCGATCCACCAAAGCCTGAAACGCCCGCAGATAATCGCCGAGACGCAACGGATCAACCGCCGCATCTTCCCAGCCGACAACCGGATCCGGCGTGCCCGCCTCCACCGACAACGCCACCGCCGACGCCCCAGTCTCGCGAATCGACCACACCTTCGCCTGCAACGCGCGATCTTCGACCAGCATCGCCGACACGTCCGGCCCCGCTTCGCCCGACGAAAAATACGCCGCAGCATTTTGCGCCTGGCGCACGACATCGTCTTGCGTATCCGCGCCGAATTCGAGCACGACCCACGCATCGCCTTGCGGCAGCAACGCGATCTCGTCCTTCTTTAAACCGCGCGCCTGCAAGCCGCGAATGATCGCGCGGTCGAGTCCCTCGATCGCGATCGGCCCCCAGCGCATGAAATGCGGTACGGCGTCCGCAGCGGTGTAGATATCCGTAAAGCCGACTACAACGATCACGCGTTTCGCCGGACTCTTCACGAGCCGCACTTTCGCCTGCAGGGTCACAGCGCATGTGCCCTCGGTGCCGACCAGCGCACGCGCTACGTTAAAGCCGTTCTCCGGCAACAGTTGATCGAGGTTGAAGCCCGACACGCGCCGTTTGATCTGCGGGAATTTCGCGCGGATCTGATCGGCGTAAGTGTCGCGTAGCCGCTTGAGCGCGGCATAGATTTCGCCCTGGCGTCCGCCGGCTGTGATGATGCGGTCGAGTTCGTCATCGGAAGTAGGCCCGACCCAGAAACGCGCGCCGTCGAAGGTTGCGATTTCCAGCGCCTCGACGTTTTCGACCGTCTTGCCGGCCATCACCGAATGCGCGCCGCATGAATTGTTGGCGATCATGCCGCCAAGCGTGCAACGGCTGTGCGTCGCGGGATCGGGGGCGAACGTGAGGCCGTGCTTCTCTGCGGCGTCGCGCAAGGTATCGCAGACTACGCCTGGCTCGACGATCGCCACACCCGCGACAGGATCGACGGACACGACGCGGTTCACATACTTGCTCGCGTCGGCCACCACCGCGACGTTCACGCATTGGCCGTTTTGCGAGGTGCCGCCGCCGCGCGGGAGAAAAGGCACGTCATTGCGACGGCAGGCAGCGAGCGTTTCCAGCAGATCGTCCACGTCCGACGGCACCACCACGGCAAGCGGGACTTGCCGATAGTTCGACGCATCCGCGGCATACAGCGCTTTCGACCCCTGATCGAAACGCACTTCGCCGCGCACGTTGCGGCGCAGGTCGGCTTCGAGCGCCTGCATAACGGCAGCAGTCCCTTGAAATGGCTTGGCAATGCGTGGCTCTTTCAACGTGCCATACGCGGCGGCGCTCAACGAAGTATTCACGCCCGCGCCCTGCTCTTCATCCAATGACGTTCCCACTGCGTTCCTCACGTCTCGTGTCCAACATCCGCGCTATGGCCTGACCTAAGCATCACGCAGCCTGGCTCGCGGTCATCTTGAAGATGCCCTGTGCGTTGCCCGCGTCGAAACGCAGGTCCGTTTCCCAGCGGCGCGCGTCCTGATCGAAGGTCCGCTTGCGCGTGATGAACTCATAGAACGAACCCGGCACGTCGCGCGTCATGATGCTGCCGTCAGCCGCGCGGAATTCGCGCCGCACGATGTCCGCACGGTAAGCGGTCTGAAACACGCGGCCCGAACGCGAACGCTCAACCTCCGGCTTCATCGGACGACCCTTCGCCTTTTCGTCGTCGGAGAGCTTGAACACGTCCGCGACGCGATCGGTGGCGTGATTGAAAGCGTTGCCTTCGGTCGCGATCCACGCCATTTCCGCCGACTCCTTCAACAATACTTCGTAATCGGCTTCGCGTGGCGTCTCGTGCTGACGCGCGAACGCGCCGACGATCACCGGCAGCAACGCATGAGCCGCTTCGAGCGGCAGCACGCCTTCGCGTTCGAGCTCCCACAACTGGCTCAGGGCTTGCGGCGCTAACGGGTCACGCGAGGCGCCGATCACATTCGTCACCGCCTGCTGGAAATCCGTCGAAAAACGCTCGGGATGCAATTCGCTGACGAAGAACTGGGCAATCTCGTCGGGGGCGTCCTCGTGCGCCCAGGCGCGGCCAGTCATGCCGAGACGATCGAGCGGATAGCGGCCGTTGATGCTGAAGCCGAGCGGACGCAGGATGCGCGCGAAAGCCGCTTCGCCCGGTGGCAACGCGCCACTCGCTGCCCAGCGCACCGTGCGCAATGCGCCGTGGTCGAAATAGACGCTGCCGCCGGCGGCGATCGTCTCCTCCGTGTACTGGCGGCCATTCGCCGAGCGCGCCAGCAAGTCTTCGAACAGCGCCATGTTCATCGCTTGCGCCATCTCGGCCCGCGTGACGGTGCCGTCTTCCCATTCGTTGAGAATCCGCGGATGGTTCAACGTGGCGAACAGCCTCGCGGTTTTCTCAGCGCCGAGCAGTTTCAGCAACAGTTGTTCGACATTCGCATTCTTGATGTTTCGCATATCGGTTCCGGGCGGAGTGCGGTGAGCACGCTTTCGTGTGTTTGAAGGTGGCCTGCCGGCGTGGCTTCGGGACGCAAACGCGGCATCGTTGGATGCGAGATTATTCAAATTCACGGCGCATCCGTAAAGCGAGATAAAATCGCCACTTGATGCGTTTTTGGAATCATCGTGCGAAAGTTCAAGATCCCCAACATGGGCGCGCTACTCGCTTTCGAAGCCGCCGCGCGGCACGAGAGCTTTACGCATGCGGCGCGCGAGCTCTTCCTCACCGAAAGCGCGGTGTCCCGGCAGATCAATACGCTGGAGAGCAATCTCGGCGTGCGGCTGTTCGTGCGCGTCAAACAGCGCGTGGTGCTGACCAAGGCGGGCAAGGTCTATAGCGCACAGGTGCGGCGCTCGCTGGAACAGCTGGACCGCGACACGCTGTCGATCATTGCGCATGGCAGCGGCGGCGGTTATCTGGAACTGGCCGTGCTGCCGACCTTCGCATCTCAATGGCTGATTCCGCGGCTGGCGGCATTCAACGCGCAGTATCCGGACGTGCGGGTCAACATGGGCGTGCGCACCGGCACCTTCCCGTTCGCCGATACACATTTCGAAGCGGCGATTCACTACGGCAAACCGACCTGGCCGGGCACGTCGGCGGATTTTCTGTTCAGCGAGGAAGTCGTGCCGGTGTGTGCCGCAAGTCTGTTGGCACGGCCTGTGGAGACAGCGGCCGATCTGCTGGACTATCCACTGCTGCATTCCACCACCCGGCCGGACGGCTGGGCCTCGTGGTTCGCCAATCTCGGCGTCGACGATAACCGGACGATGCAAGGGGTCCGCTACGAACTCCACACGATGCTGATCAGCGCCGCCGCGGCCGGTCTCGGCATCGCGCTAGTGCCGCGATTTTTCGTCGACGCGCAACTCGAACAGCTCGGACTCGTGATACCGCTCGACGCGCCCGCGGTCGCCGACTCGGCTTACTACCTCGTCTATCCGACCGAGTTGAGTCACGGCAAGCCACTCACGAACTTTCGCGATTGGCTGTTGCGGGAGGCGGCGGCATACAGCGCGGTG
Source organism: Paraburkholderia domus (assembly GCF_905220705.1). Classification (GTDB taxonomy): domain Bacteria; phylum Pseudomonadota; class Gammaproteobacteria; order Burkholderiales; family Burkholderiaceae; genus Paraburkholderia; species Paraburkholderia domus. The sequence goes on along the minus strand of NZ_CAJNAT010000032.1, from coordinate 13,657 downwards.
AATCCTGAGCTGGCCGGCGATCCCGATACCGATTGATGCAGCGCTAGGCGCCGGCTTGCTCGCGTGCCTGCGCCAACGCACTCAGATTGCCTTCGCCAAAGCCGTGATGCCCTTGCCGCTGCACGATCTCGAAGAAGATCTCACCGGCACCCCGCCGCACAAAGGTCTGAAAGAACAGCAGCGGCACCCCGTCGGCGCCGATCTCGCCATCCACCAGAACATGCGTGCGCTTGAGCCGCTCGACATCGAGCCCATGACCCGGCAGGCGCGCATCGAGTTGCTCGTAATAGCGCGGCGGCGGCTCGACGAATTCGACGCCATTCGCCATGAGTTGCTCGACGCACGCAAAGATGTCGTCGGTGGCCAGCGCGATGTGTTGCACGCCTTCGCCCGGATGATCCGGCAGGTACTCATGCATCAGATTCGTGCGGCGCGTGCCTTCTTCATACAAAGGCACGCGGATCGCGCCGCACGGCGACACCATCACACGCGATTCCGCCGACACATGCCAGTTCGCGTGCAGTTCGTGAATCTCACGGAAGTTGAGCAGGTCGCGATAGAAGTCGAGCCACTCCTGCATCCGGCCCTCGCCGACCGTCTGCGTCAGATGATCGACCGCGACGAGGCCGGTGCCTGCGTGACTCAAATCGGCGTGCGCGGTGTCGATCTCGATCGGACGGAAGTCGATATCGAAGATCGAGATGTCGCCGAGGCCGCCGCGCTGGCCGCCCCGGCCGCGCCAACGGTCGACGAAATAGATATGAGAATCGCCAATGCCCTGGATCGCCGGAATCAGCAGTTCGCCCGCGCCGAGGCGTTCGCCTTCGAACGCCCACGCGCCGAGTTCGATCGCGCGGTCGAAGGCGCGCTGCGCGTTGGCCACGCGAATGCCGATCGCGCAAATGCCCGCGCCGTATTCCTCCGCGTAGCGCTCGGCAAACGAATCCGGCTCGGCGTTGATCAGGAAATGCATCTCACCCTGCCGATACAACGTGACGTCCTTGCTGATATGGCGCGCGATCGCCTTGAAGCCGAGTTTCGTGAAAGTTTCGCCGAGCGCCTTCGGCTCGCGCGAGGCGAACTCTACGAATTCGAGGCCGGCGGTGCCGAGCGGATTGTGCTCAGGTGCCGCCACGGCGCGCAGCGCGACGTCTGGAGTGGGCAAGTCGCTGGGCATGGCAATCTCCTTGTACAGACTTTCAAACGCTGTTCTGACTGTTCGTGATGTTTCTGCTGTTCGGTGCACGCAGTCAAGCACCCGCAGTGTGACATCACATGTGTGGTGTGCCGCAGCAATGCAGCCCGCGATGGCTTTTGCACCGTGTTTGTACACCGGGTTGCAGGGCGTTCGCAACCTTCATTTTGTACTGAATGGTTCACGCGTGGCGAATCGGGTGGAGTCGTGCGTCTTTTGCGTCTCTCGCGGCTCCCGCGCCGCTGCGCGGTATGCCTTAGACCTTGGACGTGCTGCCGCGGCTGCGTTTCGGCGCGCGTTTGGCCGCAGGTTTGCCCGCAGCCGCCGCCATGCGCTGCTGCGCGACCTCGCGCACGGCATCGATGAACGCCCGACCCACTGGCGACGGCTGCGTGTCCGAGCGCCGGATCAGCCCCACGGGCTCGCCGGTGCCCGCGAACGGCAAAGGCAACCGCACCAACATGCCATGCGCCAGTTCATATTCGATTGCGCTCAACGGCACGAACCACACTGCGTCGTTCTCGAGCGTCAACGCGCGCCCCGTCGACACCGACAGCACTTCGACAAACCCCGACAACGGCGGCACACCCCACGCGTTCAGCAAGCTCTCAGCCGATTGCCGGATCAGCGTGCCGAACGGCGGCAGCACCACCGGAAAATCCTCCAGGGACGTGGCCGGCAAGCCGGTTCCCAACGCCAACGGGTGCCCGGCACGCACCACGGCAATCAACGGCTCGTTGAAAAGCTGCTCAAAACTCAGCCCGACCATCCGTTCCGGGTCCGCCAGGCGCCCGATCGCAAACTCGATCGTGCCGGCCTTGAGGCGTTCAAGCAATTCGGGGTTGGCGCCGGTGGCAAGGCGCACGATCACACGCGGCCAAAGCGCGGCGAACAGCTTCAGCACCGGTGGCATCAGCGCAGGCGCGACGGTCGGCAGAATGCCGATCTCCAGCGTGGCCGCGGCGGCGCCTTCCGCGCGCGCCAGCAAATCGACGCCCTGCCGCAACGCACTGACACAGGCGCTCGCATGTGGCATGAACAGCTGCCCCTCGCGGGTCGGCACGGCGCCGTGGCGGCCGCGCTCGAACAGCTTCACACCGAGAATCGCTTCCAGCTCGGCGACCGTCTTGGAAACCGCGGGCTGCGTGATGGACAGGCTTTCAGCGGCCCGCTGCACGCTGCCAAACTGTGCGACGGCCAGAAAGCATTGGAGATGACGGAATTTGACGCGGCTGTCCGCGAGGCTGCGTTGCATAACGAGAGGTTATACGAAATGGGCGAAAACGTCATTTTGCATAACCTTCCAGGTTAGATAAAGTCGCTCCATACGCTGTATCCCACAATTCCCCGAAGGAGACACTGATGGACGAGTCCTTTCTCACCACGCGCGATTTCGCGTCCCATCCTGCCTACATCTATCCCGGCTACGGTTCATCGGTCAAACGCGGCCCGACGCGCCCGCTGATTCCGTTGAAGGAAAAGCTGCATGACCAGCGCGTGCCGGTCTACGGCACGGACGACCTCGGCGCGCTCGATCACGATCTGACGCGCAATGCGGTGCGCAATGGCGAGCCGCTCGGCGAACGCATCATCGTGACGGGCCGTGTGCTCGACGAAGGCGGCCGTCCGGTGCGCAATACACTGGTTGAGATCTGGCAAGCGAATGCGGCCGGCCGCTATGTGCACAAGAACGATCAGCACGACGCGCCGCTCGACCCGAACTTCCTCGGCGCCGGCCGCTGCGTCACCGACAACGAAGGCCGCTATCGCTTTCTGACGATCAAACCGGGCGCTTACCCTTGGGGCAATCACCCGAACGCGTGGCGTCCGAACCATATTCACTTCTCGCTGTTCGGCGACCATTTCGGCTCGCGCCTCGTCACGCAGATGTACTTCCCCGGCGATCCGCTGCTGGCCTTCGACCCGATTTTCCAGGGCACGCCTGAGCACGCACGCGACCGCCTGATTGCAAACTTCTCGCTCGATACGACGCAGGAGGCCTATGCGCTCGGCTACGACTTCGACATCGTGCTGCGCGGCCGCAACGAAACCCCGATGGAGCGCTAAGCCATGACGACCCTCAAGCAAACGCCGTCGCAAACGGTTGGACCGTACTTCGCCTACGGTCTGTGCCCGCAACAATATGATTTCGACTTCAAGAGCCTGTTTACGCCGGTTCTGGCCGACCGTGAAGCGGCCGGCGAGCACATCACGATCGTCGGCCAGGTGTTCGACGGCGACGGCAAGGTAATCGGCGATGCAATGCTGGAAATGTCACAGGTGGACGCGCAAGGTCACTATCCGGAATCACGCGAGGAAATCCTGAAGACGGGGTTCCATGGCTTCGCCCGCGTCGGAACGGGGACGGATCCGCACAAACGGTTTATCGTTGAAACGGTGAAGCCCGGGCGCGCCAGCCCGGACGAAGCGCCGCATCTGAATGTGATCGTGACAATGCGTGGCATGCTGCTGCACACCTTCACGCGCATCTATTTCGAGGACGAAGCCGAGGCTAATGAACGGGATGCCGTGCTGGCAGCAGTTCCGGCGGACCGGCGTGGCACGCTGATCGCGCGTCGCGAACCGAATACGGCCAATGTGTACCGGTTCGATATCTACATGCAGGGTGACAGGGAAACCGTGTTTTTCGACCTCTAACACGGATTTTCTATACTTTCATATAGCTTTCACATAAACTGAAGATGATCCGTCTAGCGACTGGATCGCGAAACTCCGAGTAGTTAAGCCCGCCCCGCGCGGGCTTTTTTTTGGTCTTTGCACCTGCACGGCAACAAACGCTCACTTCAAAGAACACCGCGGCTTTCAGTGTGGATACCGAAGCAATTCAACATAACTCGCAGTCTTAACAACGGAAGTGGTCGATGTTCTGTCCGGCGTAGATTGCGCGCGCGAGCCAATCAGGTTTATCGCCACGGCCGTCCCACGTATTACCGTAGGCGTCGCGATACAGCACGGCCGGGGTCGCGGCTTTATCTGCTTCGATCGAATCGGCGAGCGCTTCCGTCGTAATGCCGTATTCGTCCATGCGTCGGCGGATCCACACGATGAGGCGCTCACGCGCATTCCCGTCGAGGTCGAACAGCCGTTGTTCTTCTCGCTGTTTCATAACGTACCGGTTTCGCGGCTGATAATGCTCGCGTTGGAAAAAACAAAGGCTTCGCTAAACAACGCGAAGCCTATGCGTGATTCAGATGGGTTGAGTGCAAATCGAACTCACGATGCCGCTCCCGATGCGTGACAACCCGCATCTGGAAACCATGCCCAATAAATCCTGGATTTCGGGGAATTCGTCGGCAAACGGCTCAGATCGCGCCCTTGATCGGCCCCGGCGCACCGAGGCTGCTTCAGCGTATGGAAAGCGATTCTAGCATCCAATTTCCGCTGCTTGCAGCAACTGGTTGTTTGCCTGCGATCATGGACTTTCTTTGTCGTTCAGGCTGCGTTCGGCACTGCGCTATTCATTACTTACTGATGCTATTAACACTGCCCAAAAACAAAACCTCGCTCTCTCATGCTATGTTTCACCGACCTGCATCGCCACCCGTAGGAGACACCCCAATGCCCGCCTCGACAGCCATCGTCACAATCCTGGCCGCACTGCTGCTCGGCGCAATGAGCCCCGGACCGAGTTTCGTCATCGTTGCCCGCAATGCAATCGGACTCTCGCGCGGAGATGGCCTCGCAACGGCGGCCGGCATGGGCATCGGCGGTGTGTTCTTCAGCGGTATTGCCTTGCTCGGTCTGTACACCTTGCTGGCGACAGTCGAGTGGTTGTACGTCGGCTTGAAAGTGGCCGGTGGCCTTTATCTGATCTATCTTGCAACGAAGATCTGGCGCGGTGCGGCCAAACCACTCGCGTTCGATGCAACGCAAGCCGCCACCACCAATGTGCGCAAATCCTTCTGGATCGGTTTGAGTACACAACTCAGCAATCCGAAAACAGCGGTTTACTACGGTAGTATCTTCGCGGCCTTGCTTCCGCAACATCCGCCGCTGTGGTGCTACTTTGCGTTGCCCCCGGCGATCTTCGCCATTGAAGCCGGCTGGTACACCGTGGTCGCCTTGTGCTTTTCGAGCAAACGGCCGCGCGAAATCTATCTGCAGTGGAAGGCCTGGATCGATCGCGTCGCCGCAAGCGCGGTTACCGCGCTCGGCTTGCGCCTGATTCTGACGGCCCACAAAGTAGGCATCTGAAACGGAAACCCGGCTTGAGAGCCGTACCGTGCCGTCCCGCACGGCACGGTACGCCGCTAACGAGGACCGTATCACCACGCGCCCGGCATACACAAACAAGGCCCATAACAAAACAGTTACAAGATAAGTGTTGACGCTGGCATGCCCCGGCGGTTATTGTGGCATTCGAAGTTCAAGAAGTTCGATTGCTGTTCATCAATGTCTCGCTCCTCAGCGGTATTCGTTGTCCTCTCCCTCCTTGACGCTTCACGCGCTCCTCAACAGAGCAAATTTTTCTATTTTTACTCAAGGATTCTTCATGGATACCGGTACCGTTAAGTGGTTCAACGACAGCAAAGGCTTTGGCTTCATCACCCCGGACAAGGGCGGCGACGACCTGTTCGCGCACTTCTCCGAAATCAGCGGCGACGGCTTCAAGACGCTGGCTGAAAATCAGAAGGTGAGCTTCGAAACGAAGCAAGGCCCGAAGGGTCTGCAAGCGGCTAACATCAAGCCGCTGTAAGTTTGAAGGGCTCGGTGTCCGGCAACGGACATCGGGCTGCAGCGACATCCTCGCGGAGCTTTGTCTCCCACAGTTGGCGCGATCGCTTTTAGCTGCATGTGTTGTTCAGCAGCTAGCCCAAGCGCCAAACGCCTCGTTGCACCTCATTCTCCCCTCTGGCTTTAACGCCCTTTTTAGCTTTCCGACTGCGTTTGGATTCGGCTCGCAATGGCTTGAATCGGCTCGTCCGCGTGACCCGTATAACGGCTCGCACGGCAGGCGCGCACTCGAACATTATTAAAATATAAAATGCAAAACAAACATATTCATCATTACAACGGCTATGCCGTCAAACCCTCGGCGCATCGTTTGCCCGACGGTAGCTTTTCATCCAACCTGCTGCTCGAACGCGCCGACAGCGCGCGGGCCGAAGGGCGCTACCAATTCTATTCGCTCGACTACTTCCCGAACGAAGAACAGGCACTGCAGCACTCGGCACGCTGGGCACGCCGCTGGGTCGACACGCGCGGTTAAGCGCGAGTCGAACCTGATGCGCGCGGGGGACCCCGCGCTTGCATCGTTCAGCACCCCATAGCGCGCCACCTGGCGCGCTAGACCATCGCGCGCGGTCTATTCGGTTTCTTCCGCCTTGATCCGCGCGCGCAATTCGAACTTTTGAATCTTTCCCGTCGACGTCTTCGGCAATTCGCCGAAGCGCACCGCCTTGGGCAGCTTGTATCCCGCAAGAAACAGCCGGCAGTGCGCAATGATCTCTTCTGCGCTCACCTGAGCGCCCTCCTTGAGCTCGACGAAGGCGCAGGGTACCTCGCCCCACTTCGGATCGTCCATCGCCACTACGGCGGCAACAGAGACCGCAGGGTGACGGTACAGCGTGTCTTCGACCTCGATGCTCGAAATGTTCTCGCCGCCCGAAATGATGATGTCCTTGCTGCGATCACGGATACGGATATAGCCGTCAGGCATCCGCACGCCGAGGTCCCCGGTATGGAACCAGCCACCGAGGAAGGTCGCTTCCGTGGCACGCTCGTTCTTCAGATAGCCCTTCATGCAGATGTTGCCGCGGAACATGATCTCGCCAAGCGTTTCACCGTCGTCGGGCACTGGCGCGAGCGTGTCCGGATCGAGCACCGTTACAGCTGCCTGCAGGTGGTAGCGCACACCTTGCCGCGCGTTCATTTCGGCGCGCGCGTTGTCGTCGAGCGTGTCCCATTCCTCCTGTTTCGCACAGACCGCAGCCGGGCCGTAGGTCTCGGTGAGTCCGTACACGTGCGTCAGATCGAAACCGATCTCCTTCATCTTGGCGATCACCGCCGGCGCGGGCGCCGCGCCCGCCACCATGGTCGACACAGGATGCGTAATGCCATCGCGCCACTCGGCGGGCGCATTCGCGAGCGCGCTTTGCACGATCGGCGCGCCGCAATAATGCGTGATGCCTTCGCGGCGGATCAGGTCGAACACCGTTTTCGCATCGAATTTGCGTAGACAGACGTTGACGCCGGCACGCGCGGCGACGGTCCATGGGAAACACCAGCCGTTGCAGTGAAAGAGCGGCAAGGTCCATAGGTAAACCGCATGCTTGGGCATATCCCATTCGAGGATATTGCTGAGCGCATTCAGATAAGCGCCGCGGTGGTGATAGACCACGCCCTTCGGGTCGCCGGTTGTGCCCGATGTGTAGTTCAGCGCAATCGCATCCCACTCGTCGGCAGGCTGAGTCCAGACGAACTCGGGGTCGCCGGTTTGCAAGAACGCTTCATAGTCGGTTGCGCGGATGAACTTGTCCGTGTCGGCGGGCATCGCATCGGCCACGCTGATCACCCGCAACTCGGGGAATTCCAGCGCGGCGCGGTGCGCCAATTCGCTGTACTCCGTATCGACGATCAACGCCTTCGCCTCGCCATGACGCAACATGAACAGCAGCGACGACACATCGAGCCGCGTATTCAGCGTATTGAGCACGGCCCCGGCCATCGGCACGCCGAAATGCGCTTCTATCATCGGAGGAATGTTCGGCAGCAAAGCGGCAACCGTGTCGCCGCGTTCGATACCAGCCTGTCGCAACGCGCTGGCCAGACGCCGCGCGCGCTCATAGGTTTCGCGCCAGTTACGGCGAATCTCCCCATGGACGACCGCTGGCCGGTCACCGTAGACTTCCGCTGCGCGTACGATGAAATCGATGGGTGTCAGCGGGACATAATTGGCCTCGCGCCGTTGGAGGCCTTCTTCGAACATGTGCTTCATCGCCTTGTCTCCTGAGGCGCTGGCCGCGCCGTCGTCTTTTCTGATGGATGAACTAGCCTAGCAACTGTCATGGTGAACTGTCTGTCATTCAAATGACAGAGTGGCGCGCCTTGCCCCCTCAACCGACTTTACCCTCATACGCCCCGCCAGCCGCTTATGGATGACGCTTCGCTCCCCGCCTTCGCAGACGCCCGCACGCACCGGCCTGAACGGGTGCCGCGCGCCGATCTGCCGCGGCTGTTTGCCACCTGCGCCTGGTTCAGGGCGCTCGCCACCGAGCATCAGGCCATCGTCCTCGCCACCGCGTACGCGGAGCGTCTGGAAGGCGGCGCATGGATCGCGCGCCGCCAGGAGCCGTCGGACTTCTGGATCGGCGTCCATTCCGGCCTCATCAAACTCGCCATCTACAACGCCTCAGGACGCAGTTGTACGCTTTCCGGCGTGCCGCCCGGCGGCTGGTTCGGCGAAGGCAGCGTGATCAAGCGTGAATTGCGCAAATACGACGTGGCCGCCATTCAGCCTTCGCTCGTGATGTTCGTGCCGTCCGAGACGTTCCATGCTCTGCTCGACTCGAGCCTGCCGTTCACCGGTTTTGTGATCCGGCAACTGAACAACCGCATGGGCGAATTCATCGCGTCGATCCAAAATAGCCGGCTGCTGGACGTCGACGCGCGCGTCGCCCAATCCCTCGCGCAACTGTTCAATCCGGACCTCTATCCCGACACCGGACGCACGCTGGCCATTTCGCAGGAAGAAGTCGGCCTGCTGGCAGGCGTGTCTCGGCAACGGATCAACCAGGCACTGCAAAACCTCGAAAGGCTGCAGATCTTGCGCCTCTCGTACAACCAGATCGACGTGCTGGACCTCGACCGCTTGTGCGCGTTTGGTCAGGAGCAGATTTAGCGGCGGCGCGGGCGACCGGCTGCCTATCGCGGCTTGTTCGCGGTTTCCTGCGATTTTCTACGGGTTTGGTCCCACTTTCCCCGATTTTTCCCGTTTTTCATCGGCCGCTTCAGGCCGGACATTCACGCTCCAGGCCGGAATTTCGGATGCCCGAATAAAGAATCCGCGGCAACAGCCGTTATGCCGACTATGCAACGCAGATTGCAGCCCCTCTCTATTCCGAGTTCAACGTATTGTCGAAGCCGATAATGAACCGTCTGACACTGAAACAGAAACTGTGGGTGCCGATACTACTTTGCTGGGCGGCGCTCCTGATCGTTACCGTTGTGAACGCATTCGATGCACGAAACGCCCAGATGGACGCACGGCGCGCGGATCTGGCCGACGTCACCGACATGGCGGTTTCGATCGCCGCGGACTACGCGAAGCTGGCCGACGCGGGCAAGCTCCCGGTCGATGAGGCCAAACAGCAAGCCATCGCCCACATCAACACGCAGCGTTATGGCACATCAGGCTACGTGACAATTGTGCGCAGCGATTCGGTGATGGTGACCCATCCAATGAGCCCGAAGCTGAACGGCAAGGACATGAGCGGCTTTCGCGACGCCAAAGGCAATGCGCTGTATCACGACATCGCCCAGGCAGGGGGCTCGGCGGGCGGCGCAGGCTATTTGCGCTACTGGTGGCCGAAACCCGGTGAAACAGCACCGAGCGAAAAGATCGGCTACGTGAAACGCTTCACCCCGTGGAACTGGGACTTCATCGCCGGTGCTTATATGGACGACATTCAGGCGCAGTTCTACGCAACCCTCGAGCGTTCAGCCGGCATGCTGGTGCTGCTGGGTGTGCTGGTGTCGTTCGTGGCCTCGCGCGTGGTGCGCAACGTATCGCGCTCGATCGGCGGGGAGCCTTCCTCAGCGGCGGAGATTGCCATGCAGATCGCACGCGGCGATCTCGCCACTCATATCGACCTGCGTCGCGACGACACGTCGAGCCTGCTGTTCTCGCTGCGCGAGATGCGCAATCAATTGGGCGCGACCGTCGCGCGGATCAAGACGTCCGCGGAGACGATCACGGTCGCCTCGAAAGAGATTGCCGCGGGCAATCTGGACCTGTCGAGCCGAACTGAGGAACAGGCGGCTTCGTTGCAGCAGACCGCCGCCAGCATGGACGAACTCACCAAGACCGTCACGCAGAACGCCGACAACGCGGCGACCGCGTCGGAACTCGCGACGGATGCATCGAATATCGCCGCGCGCGGCGGCCAGGTCGTCAACGACGTCGTCGAGAAAATGGCCGGCATCACCGATAGTTCGCGCAAGATCGGCGAGATCATCAGCGTGATCGAAGGCATCGCGTTCCAGACCAATATCCTGGCGCTGAACGCAGCGGTGGAAGCGGCACGCGCCGGCGAAGAAGGCCGCGGCTTCGCAGTCGTCGCGGGCGAAGTGCGCAATCTCGCGCAGCGCAGCGCGACGGCAGCCAAGGAGATCAAGGTGCTGATCGATCAGTCGGTCGCTCAGGTCGGCGAAGGCTCGACACTGGCAGGCAAGGCAGGCAGCACGATCGGCGAGGTGGTCGACGCCGTACGCCGCGTGACGGCGATCATGAACGAGATCTCGGCCGCCTCCAAGGAGCAAAGCTCGGGCATCGGCGAAGTCAATCTCGCGATCCGTCAGATGGACGACGTGACGCAGCGCAATGCTGCGCTAGTCGAGCAGGCTGCGGCTGCGGCAGGTTCACTCGATGAGCAGACTGAACGTCTGCGAAATGCGGTTGCAGTGTTCAAGGTCGAACAACATGCGTGATTGAGCGGCGCGCCTATGCGTCCGATTAAAACAGACCGTCATCCTGATACCGGATGACGGTCTTTTCGTTTGTGATGCCGATGCAGTCCCTGGCCGGCTACGCAGTGCGCACGTCGCTCCTGCGAGAGACAGGCCGTGCCAACATGGCGTCGGTACCGAATAGCGCGAACGCGATGCTGGCCAGCACACCTGAATTCTTCCAGCGCAGATAGTAGCGATGCGCAGTCTGGTAAGGCGCATACCGATCGGGCATTGCGTGCCACGGATTGCCCGTATGCAGTATCCACAGCACGCTGTTCACCACGCAACGGATGTCGTTGCTGGGACGGCCGCGCCGAGGACCATGGTCTTTCATTTCAGGCAGGAGCGGCACGATGCGATGCCATTGCTCGTCGGTGAGATCCCGAATGGATGGCGAGCGTGCTGGCGGGTTTGAAGCGGGAGTATCCATGCAGTAAGAACGCGCATCTGCTGAATACTTGTCAGCGTCGCAGCGAAAAAATAATGTCCATAGACCAATCGTTTCAGACTACCGCAAGCGCGCTTTCCTGAAAGTCAATTATTGTCAGACTCTCGTGCGCAATTGTCAGAATTCACAAAGTGGCGCGCCCATAAAAAAAGGTGCCGCGAACGGCACCTTTTCTGCAACAACAAGCTTCTTCTGCTGAAGCTTAGAAGCGGTGACGCAGACCGACCGTAGCAGCCGTCTGGTTCTTCGACGACGACGGCATTTGCATGTTGTCGCCGCTGTAGATCGAAGCAACACCGCCGTCGCCCATTGCGTGCTGGTACACAGCTTGAGCGTAGACGTCCGTACGACGCGACAGCGAGTAGTCAGCTTGCAGACCGATCTGGTGGAAGCGAACCGACGGCGTACCGCCGTCCACGGCAGCGCCGTAACCCTTGGCGTCCGTGAACGTGTAAGCAACGCCCAAGCCCAGAGCCGGGGTCACGTTGTACTTGCCGTTGACTTCGTAGTTGTTAGCGCTCAGCGATTTTCCGCCAATAGCGTTGTCCTCACGCGATTGCGTCCATGCCAGACCAACCGTAGCCGGGCCAAACGAGTACGAACCTGCTGCACCGAATTCACGCTGACGGAAGTTGCCAGCGAGGCCCAGGATCGAACCGTCCGAAGCACCGCCGTTGCTTGCGCCTGCTGCGTTCGTTGCACCCGGGTTGTTTTGCTGTGCGTAAGCAGCGCCCAAACGCAGACCTTGCCACTGGTATGCAGCACCAACGCTGTATTCGCGGTTGTTTGCGAATGCACCAGCCTGGTTCGAGAAGCCGTACGTGCCGCCGAACGTGAAGCCAGCGTAGTTAGCGCTCGAGTACTTGATCGAGTTGTTGACTGCGTAGCCGCCGTTCGTGCTCAGGTTGTCGTTGTTGAACGGGTGAGCGAAGTACGTGCCGCCCCAGCTGCCCGTTGCGGTCAGCGGTGCCAGGTAGTCTTGTGCTGCGTCGTATTGACGACCCAGCGTGACCGTACCGAATTGCGCGCTCGACAGACCGACAAACGCTTGGCGGTTGAACATGCCGTTGTTGTTAGCGAACTTGCCGTTGCCGATATTGAAGCCGCTTTCCAACGTGAAGATTGCCTTCAGACCGCCGCCCAGGTCTTCCGAACCACGCAGACCGAACATGCTTTGGTTGATGCCGCCGTTACCCGCTGCCCACTTTGCGTTGCCGTGGCCGACGCCGTTGGCGGGGGCGACGTTGCTGGTGTACGTCAGGCCTGCGTCCAACAGACCATACAGGGTCACGCTGCTTTGTGCGTGAGCGACAGATGCGAACGATGCGGCAACCGCAACAACGATGAGATTCTTTTTCATGCGTGGGACTCCAGTTCGATAAATTTACGCGGGGAGCGGGACCTGCCTCAGCAGCACAACCATCACTCGCTGCCGCCCTTGGCCGAACCGTTTCGGATCAGCCGGGCACCCTTCAAACGAAGCGTGAGTGTAGGGGGAGACCCTAGTAGCGACGCCCGCAATTTACGCAACAGGATTTTTCAGAATCCGCAACAATCAAATCGGGTCTGGCATTAAGTCTTTATTTTTCAGACATTTATCGCAAAATAAGGGCGGCAGTATGCATGCTCTGGACAGAAGTTCTTTGCAACATATCAATATTAAAGTTGTGTGTATGCAACAGCATTTAATATGCGCGACGCAGTCGGGTCGGAACGTTTGAAAAATGAGAGACGCCTGATTGCCCGAAAATCAGGCAATTACGATAGGTTCAACTCAACGCGGTGTAAATTTATTTTGGAAAAATGGGAACTTAATTGGTTTAATGCAGTCGGCGATTTAACGCGCTGGATATTGCGGGGATACTCCGCATAGCGAATCTATGCATTAGCTGCAATTAAATGCGATCCCGAATTCGCGCTCTTCATGACGGGAAGTCTTCAGCACGGGCATTGCCCGGAGGTGAACTGCGGCGCCGGCCGCCGCGTGGCAAAGACCCGTGCTGAAAGCGGACGGCGTACATCGAACAGCCTTCCGTATTCATCTAACGGTACAACCGTGCGTTTTTTTACACGGATTTTCCCTACATTCCGGTCGTCGGCCCTTACGGATCACTGTGGAAGCGGTGAAGCTGCCGAAGGAGGCGCATGCTCAATAGCGGGTTCGCAGATTTCATTTCGAAATAAATCTGGAAGCGGCACAACCAGATTAATAGCGTAAGCGATCAGCGAAGCACGTCCCTCCCGCAGACTTGACCTAGACGTTTTTTTCGTGCTCCCGCTTGCCCAGCTTCCAGGGTAGCAGCGCCTCGTAGTCGTCGGCGCTC
>NZ_CAJNAT010000031.1 GCF_905220705.1 Paraburkholderia domus | reverse complement strand
AGCTGCTTTCTCTTGCCTACTTCTCTTTGCAGCAGCAAAGAGAAGTAGGTGCCGCCCCGCACAGGGGCAACGCTAATAGACCAAAAAGAATGCAAGGAAAGGCCAACACCATAAAAGCACAGACACTAAGCGCCGCGCAGGCAAACAGATCAAGGAAAGGCCAACGCCCTAGGCAAACAACCAAAAAGCGCCGCGCAGGCAAAAAACCCAGGCAAACCCCACCGCCGTAGGCAAACATCCAAACACCCCTCACCGCAGGCTATCAAAAAAGCGACTCAAAACTTGCTAAATCGCCCCAGCGCTCGCAGCGCACCCTGCACCTTACAAAACCATACCCCCCACAAAACCAAGCCCTACAAGCGCCGAGCCGCGGCAAACACCCCATTGCTGCATCGCAGCATACATTCGCCGTCCCTTTGAGAAATTAATTTCCGCTTGCGAGACTCCGCGCCATGCCGGATGAGTCGGGCAGGCATAACCCGCCCCCATCCATGACATCCTCAATAAATCCTGGATGGAGACACGCGTGTTCCTTTACGGCTTTGGTCCGGTGTTGCTGGCCGGCACGATCCAGACGATCGAGTTGTCCGTCCTGTCGCTAGCAGCCGCTGTGCTGCTCGGCCTCGCGGGCGCAGCGGCGAAACTCTCATTCAACCGGCCGCTACGGATGATCGCAACCGGCTATACGACGCTAATCCGCTCCGTGCCCGACCTCGTGCTGATGCTGCTGCTGTTCTACAGCATCCAGATCGCGGTCAACAATCTCACCGACGCACTCAATCTGCCGCAGTTCGATATCGATCCGTTCGTGGCAGGCGTGCTGACGCTCGGCTTCATCTACGGCGCATACTTCACCGAAACCTTCCGCGGCGCGTTTCTCGCCGTGCCGCGCGGTCAGCTCGAAGCAGGCAGCGCCTACGGAATGAGCGGTGCGCGCGTGTTCACGCGCATCCTGTTTCCGCAGATGATGCGCTTCGCGCTGCCGGGCATCGGCAATAACTGGCAGGTGCTGGTCAAGGCCACGGCGCTGGTGTCGATCATCGGCCTCGCCGATGTCGTCAAAGCCGCGCAGGACGCCGGCAAGAGCACCTTCAATATGTTCTTCTTCATTCTGGTCGCCGCGCTGATCTATCTGGCGATCACCACCGCGTCGAACCTCGTGCTGATCTGGCTGGAAAAGCGCTATTCGATCGGCGTGCGCCACGCGGAGCTCTAAGACCATGATCGATATTCTCAATCAATTCTGGCGCGCATTCCTCTACTGGGACGGTCAGCGCATGTCCGGTCTGGCAGTCACGCTGTGGCTGCTGGTAGCGTCGATCGGGATCGGCTTTTTCGTGTCGATTCCGCTCGCCGTGGCGCGCGTCTCGAAGAAACGCTGGCTGTCGACGCCGGTGCGTCTTTACACCTACGTGTTTCGCGGCACGCCGTTGTACGTGCAACTGCTGCTGATCTACACCGGCATGTACAGCCTGGAATTCGTGCGCTCGCATCAGTTGCTCGACGCGTTTTTCCGCAGCGGTTTTCACTGCGCGATTCTCGCCTTCGCACTGAACACCTGCGCGTACACCACCGAGATTTTCGCCGGCGCGATCCGTTCGACTTCGCATGGTGAAGTGGAAGCGGCCCGCGCCTACGGCATGAGCTGGTTCACGATGTACCGCCGCATTGTGATACCGTCCGCGCTGCGCCGGGCGCTGCCGTTGTACAGTAACGAAGTGATCCTGATGCTGCACGCCACCACGGTCGCGTTCACAGCCACGGTGCCGGACATCCTGAAGGTAGCGCGCGATGCGAATTCCGCCACGTATCAGTCGTTCGATGCGTTCGGCCTCGCGGCGCTGATTTACCTGGTGGTGTCGTTCGCGCTGGTGGCCCTGTTCCGCCGCGCCGAGCGTCACTGGCTGGGTTACCTGGCGGTGCGCACGCACTGAGCAGGCATGTTTCGATAGAGCGGCGCGGCTGGCTCGCGCCGTCACCAAGATTGATCCGTATTTTCAAAGGGAGAGCATCTTGCTCCACACGACTCAAACCGAAGCTTGCAAGCTCGCCGTTCAGGACATCCACAAGCGCTACGGCGACAATGAAGTGCTCAAGGGCGTGTCGCTCAACGCGAACAAGGGTGACGTGATCAGCATCATCGGCGCGAGCGGATCGGGTAAGAGCACCTTCCTGCGCTGCATCAATTTTCTGGAGCGGCCGAACGCGGGGCAGATCGTCGTCGACGGCGAAATGGTTAAAACCAAAGCCGACCGCGCCGGAAATCTGGAAGTGGCCGATCACAAGCAGCTGCAACGCATCCGCACGAAACTCGCGATGGTGTTCCAGCACTTCAATTTGTGGGCGCACATGAATGTGATCGAAAACATCGTCGAAGCGCCGATTCATGTGCTCGGCATGTCGCGTCGCGAAGCCGAAGAGCGTGCGCGTGAATATCTCGAGAAGGTGGGTCTCGCACCGCGTCTGGAAAAACAGTATCCGTCGCACCTGTCGGGCGGGCAGCAGCAACGCGTCGCCATTGCGCGCGCGCTGGCGATGAACCCCGACGTGATGCTGTTCGACGAGCCCACCTCCGCACTCGATCCGGAACTGGTCGGCGAAGTGCTGAAGGTCATGCAGAAGCTCGCCGAAGAAGGCCGTACGATGATCGTCGTCACGCACGAAATGGGTTTCGCGCGCAACGTGTCGAATCATGTGATGTTCCTGCACCAGGGCCGCACCGAAGAAGAGGGCTTGCCCGCCGAGGTGTTGACCACGCCGCGCAGCGAGCGGCTCAAGCAGTTCCTGTCCGGCAGCCTGAAGTAACGCGCGGCTCGCGTTTTACCGCTAAGTGATGGCTCGCACGTCCAACCCGGCTCGCACCACGCAGGTCGCAATCGTCGCATTGCCGCCGGTGTCGATGTCGGGCGTCGGGCCGATTGTCGACGCGCTCAATCTCGCCAACGAAATCGACGGCCGGGCGCTGTACCGCGTGCAGGTCTGTTCGTGGGACGGCCGCGCGGTGCCTTTGTCGGGCGGCGCGCAATGGCCGGCCGATGCCGCCTTCGGTGATGCGATTTCGTGCGACTGGCTGATCATCGTCAGCGAACGGTTCCAGCAATTCGCCGACTATCGCCTCTTTCTCGCGAGTCTTTCGCGCGTCGGGCAGCGTACGCCGCTCGTCACCGGCATTCATCACGGCGTCTGGTGGCTGGCGATGGCAGGGCAGTTGTCCGGCTATCGTGTGAGCGTCAACTGGGAAACCTATCAGCAGTTCTCCGAGCAGTTCGAGCGCTCGATCGTCACTCAACAGATCTTCGAAATCGACCGCGATCGTGCAACCTGCGCGGGCGGTCAGGCGACTGTCGACTTCATGCTGGCGATGATCGGCCGCGATCACGGGCCGGAGTTGGCGGACCGGATTGCCGATACGCTTGGCGTCGGCGTATTGCGCGCGGGCGAAGAGCGTCAACGTATTCCGTTCGTGACCGCGCCGGGCGAGCGCCATCCGCGTCTGAACGATGCGCTGATGCTGATGGAAGCGAATATCGAAGACCCGCTCACGACCGACGAAATTGCGGGTCTTGTCGGTGTCTCGCGGCGTCAGTTGGAGCGCCTGTTCCGTCAGTATCTCGGCTCGATGCCGTCCAAATACTATCTCGGCCTGCGGCTCTCGAAAGCGCGCACGCAATTGCAGCGCACCAGCAAATCGGTGGTGCAGATCAGTCTCGCGTGCGGTTTTTCGTCGGCGGCGCACTTTTCCAACGCGTACCGCGAACGCTTTGGTGTCACACCACGCGAGGATCGTCGTAACTGGATCGACAAGCAGACCGGCGCGACCGGCACCGCGGCCAGTGAGCCGCGACCGGCCGCGTTGATCGAACGGCCCGACCAGGCGGAATAAGCAGGCCGGGAAGCGCACGTTTTGCGACCCGCACGCGACATTTCCGCCCGGAAGCTCATAGAAAGCGTCGCGTATGCGCAAGACGTATCGCGTGCGGTTTCCTACACTACGTGTATTACCTCTCACCTGTAACGAGGATTTGCCATGAACGACCTGACTGTGACACGCCAGACCTTCGACGAAGTGATGGTGCCGGTGTTTTCGCCCGCCGCCTTCGTGCCGGATCGCGGTCTCGGCTCACGCGTCTGGGATACGGAAGGCCGCGACTATATCGACTTCGCCGGCGGTATCGCCGTCACCGCACTCGGTCATGCGCATCCTGAACTGTTGAAAGTTCTGCACGAGCAGGGCGGCAAGCTGTGGCACATCGGTAACGGCTACACCAACGAGCCGGTGCTGCGTCTCGCCAAACGCCTCGAAGACCTGACTTTCGCCGACCGTGCATTCTTCGCCAACTCGGGCGCGGAAGCGAACGAAGCGGCTTTGAAGCTGGCACGCCGCGTCGCGTTCGAGCGCCATGGCGCCGATAAGGTCGAAATCATCTCGTTCACCCAGTCGTTCCACGGCCGCACGTTCTTTACCGTGAGCGTCGGCGGCCAGCCGAAATATTCGGAAGGTTTTGGCCCGGTGCCGGCCGGCATCACCCATCTGCCGTACAACGACATCGAAGCCGCAAAGAAAGCGATCGGCGCGCAGACCTGCGCGGTGATCGTCGAGCCGATCCAGGGCGAGGGCGGCGTGATCCCGGCCGATCCGGCGTTTCTGAAGGCACTGCGCGAAGCCTGCGATCAGCACGGCGCACTGCTGATTTTCGACGAGGTACAAACGGGCGTGGGCCGCAGCGGTCACTTCTACGCGTACCAGGATACCGGCGTGACGCCGGACATCCTGACCACCGCGAAGGCGCTCGGCAACGGTTTCCCGATCGGCGCGATGCTGACCACCAACGAACTGGCCGCGCACTTCAAGGTCGGCGTGCATGGCACGACCTACGGCGGCAATCCGTTGGGCGCGGCGATCGCCGAGAAGGTGGTCGAGCTGGTCAGCGATCCGAAGGTGCTCGAAGGCGTGCGTACTCGCAGCGACGCATTGAAGGGCCAACTCGCGAAGCTCAACGAACGCTTTGGTCTGTTCACGGAAGTGCGTGGCAAGGGTCTGTTGATCGGTGCGGAATTGACCGATGCGTTCAAGGGCCGCGCGAAGGATTTCGTCACGGCCGCGGGTCAGCACGGCGTGATCATGTTGATGGCCGGCCCGGACGTGCTGCGTTTCGTGCCGTCGCTGGTCATGCCGCTCGACGATATGTACGAAGGTTTCGCGCGTCTGGCGAAGGCTATCGAAGAGATCGTCGGCGCAAAGACTGAAGCCGCGTCGAAGTGAATCACGACACTGAGCTAAAGCACTGGATCATGCGTCACATTCAACAGGAACGATGATGCTCTTCGTACGCCCCGGCCGCCTCGCCGATCTCGATGCGCTCGAACATATGGCGCGCACAGCGCAACCGGTGCTGCATTCGCTGCCGCACGACCGGCGTGCGCTCGAAGCGCGCGTCGCGTTGTCGGAAGACTCGTTTCGCGCGGATGTCGATTTTCCGGGCGAGGAGTTCTATCTGTTCGTGCTCGAGGATGCGCAGAGCGGCAAGCTGATGGGCACGGCGAGCATCGTCGCCGCCGCCGGTTATTCGGACCCGTTCTACGCGTTTCGCAATGACGCGCTGATTCATGCGTCGCGTGAGTTGCACGTGAACCGCAAGATTCACGCGCTGACCATGTCGCATGAACTGACTGGCAAGAGCCGGCTTGCGGGCTTTTACATCGACCCGTCGCTGCGTGGCGATGCGGCCGCGCATCTGATGTCGCGGGCGCGGATGATGTATATCGCCGCGAATCGCAAGCGCTTCACGCCTGAGGTGTTCTCGCTGCTGCTTGGCGTCACCGACGACTCGGGCGTGTCGCCGTTCTGGGAAGCGGTGGGGCGCAAGTTTTTCGGCCGCAATTTCGCCGACATCGAAATCGAATCGGGTGGCCGCAGCCGCACCTTTATCGCCGAAGTGATGCCGACCTATCCGATCTATGTGCCGTTGCTGCCGGAAGCGGCTCAGCGCGTGCTCGGCGAGCCGGATTCGAAGGCGCTGCTCGCGTATGAGATTCACCTCGAAGAAGGCTTCGAGACGGATCGCTTCATCGATATTTTCGACGCGGGCCCGGTGTTGACCGCGCAGGTCGATCGCAGCGCCTGTGTGACGCGCAATGAAACACGTGTGGTGCGCGAGGCCGGCACGGCTGCCGACGGCTCGACCTATCTGATCGCGCATAACGGTGCGGACGGCGAGTTTCGCTGCGTGCTCGGGACCTTGGTCGGCGGTAAAACAACTGGCGCGTCGTTGTCGCATGCGGCGCGTGCCGCGCTCGGCGTGACGGAGGGCGACACGGTACGCTGCGTGCCCTTGCACCAGCCGCATCAGGAAGAATTTTCGGGAGACGCACAATGATCGTCGTTCGCGTTGTGCAACGAGGCGATGTGGATGCGCTCATGCGGCTCGCGCAGGAGACCGGTCCCGGTCTCACCACGTTCAAGCCGGATCGCGATGCACTCGCGGCGCGCGTTGAACGTGCGCGCCGCACAATGGAAGACAAGGCCGAGCCGCACGAAGCCGGCTACTTCTTCGTGATGGAAGATACCGACACCGGCGACGTGGCCGGCGTATGCGGGATCGAAACGTCGGTCGGCCTCCAGCAGCCGTTCTACAACTACCGCGTGAGCACGGTCGTGCACGCGAGCCAGGACCTCGGCATCTGGACGCGCATGCGCGCGCTGAACATTTCGCATGACCTCACGGGTTATGCCGAAGTGTGCTCGCTGTTCCTGAGCCCGCGTTATCGCACGAGCGGCGTCGGCGGTTTGCTGTCGCGTTCGCGCTTCATGTTTCTTGCGCAATTCCGCGAGCGTTTCCCGCAGCGGTTGTGCGCGGAATTGCGCGGCCATTTCGACGCGGAAGGCACCTCGCCGTTCTGGCGCGCGGTGGGCTCGCATTTCTACCAGATCGATTTCAACGCGGCGGACTATCTGAGCTCGCACGGCCGCAAGGCGTTTCTCGCCGAGCTGATGCCGCGTTATCCGGTGTATGTCGAACTGTTGCCGGAAGAAGCGCAGGAATGCGTCGGCCTGACGCATAACGACACGATTCCGGCGCGCCGCATGCTCGAATCCGAGGGGCTGCGCTACGAGAATCACGTCGATATCTTCGACGCGGGCCCGGTGCTCGAATGCCATATCGCCGACTTGCGCACCGTGCGCGAGAGCGTGCTGGCGCGGGTGGAAATCGCCGATGTGCCTGTGGGCGCCCCGCAGGATGCACCGCGTTCGATGGTATCGAATACGTCGTTGGGCGATTTTCGCGTGGGCGTGGCCGCGGGCGTGCCGCGAGACGGCGTGTTCCGCATGAGCGCAGCCGAAGCGGCCGCGCTCGACGTCAAGGCAGGCGACCCGGTGCGGGTGCTGCCGCTGAAACACAAACAAGGATGATCATGAGCGAGCTTTTCATCGACGGCGAATGGGCCGCCGGCACAGGACCCGCATTCGCGTCGCGCAACCCGGGTACGGGCGCGACGGTTTGGGAAGGCAACAGCGCTTCGGCGGCCGACGTCGACCAGGCGGTGCGCAGCGCACGCCGTGCATTCTCCGCATGGTCGGCGCTGAGTCTCGACGAACGTTGCGGCGTGGTACGCCGCTTCGCCGCGCTCGTGACGGAACGCAAGGAAGCGCTTGCCGAAGCGATCGGCCGCGAGACGGGTAAGCCGCTGTGGGAAGCGCGCACTGAAGCGGCTTCGATGGCGGCGAAAGTCGAGATTTCGATTCAGGCCTACAACGAGCGCACTGGTGAAAAGCGTTCGCCGATGGCTGACGGCACTGCCGTGCTTCGGCATCGTCCGCATGGCGTGGTCGCGGTGTTCGGGCCGTATAACTTCCCGGGGCATCTGCCGAACGGGCATATCGTGCCGGCGCTGATCGCGGGCAATGCGGTGGTGTTCAAACCGTCCGAACTCGCGCCGGGCGTGGCTAAGCTTACTGTGCAGATCTGGCACGATGCAGGCTTGCCCGCTGGCGTGCTGAACCTCGTGCAAGGCGAGAAAGAGACGGGTATTGCGCTCGCCAACCACCGGCAGATCGACGGCCTGTTCTTCACGGGTAGTTCGGATACCGGAACATTGCTGCACAAGCAGTTCGGCGGCCGCCCGGAGATCGTCCTCGCGTTGGAGATGGGCGGCAACAATCCGCTCGTGATCGGACCCGTGGCGGATGTCGACGCCGCCGTGCATCACACGATTCAGTCGGCGTTTCTGTCGGCAGGGCAGCGTTGCACCTGTGCGCGCCGCATTTTGGTGCCGAACGACGCGTTTGGCGACCGCTTCGTGGAACGCCTGACCGAAGTGACTTCGCGTATCAGCGTGGGCGAATACAACGCCGATCCGCAGCCGTTCATGGGCGCGGTGATTTCCGCGCGTGCGGCTTCGCGTCTGGTCGCGGCGCAAGAGCGTCTGCTGGCCGACGGCGCGAAAGCGCTGCTGAAAATGGAGCAGCGCGATCCGGAACTCGGCTTCGTCACGCCCGCGATTCTCGATGTAACCGCCGTGAAGGACCTGCCGGACGAAGAGCATTTCGGACCGCTGGCGCAGATCATTCGCTACAGCACATTCGACGAAGCGCTGGACAAAGCCAACGATACCGAATTCGGCCTTTCAGCCGGCCTGCTCGCCGACGACGAAGCACTGTGGACGCATTTCCAGCGCACCATTCGCGCGGGCATCGTCAACTGGAACCGGCCGACTAACGGCGCATCGTCGGGCGCGCCGTTCGGTGGCCCGGGGCGCTCGGGCAACCACCGGCCGAGCGCGTTCTACGCGGCCGACTACTGCGCGTATCCGATGGCGTCCGTCGAAAGCGCGCAACTGCAAATGCCCGCGAGCGTCTCGCCGGGCCTTCAATTCTAAGGATCGACGATGCAAGCCACTGAAGCCAATTTCGACGGTCTCGTCGGCCCGACCCACAATTACGCGGGGCTCTCGTTCGGCAACGTCGCGTCGCAGAACAACGAGAAGTCGGTTGCGAATCCCAAAGCAGCCGCGAAGCAGGGCCTGCGCAAGATGAAGCAGTTGGCCGATCTCGGCTTTCATCAAGGCGTGCTGCCGCCGCAGGAGCGTCCTTCGATGCGTCTCTTGCGTGAACTCGGCTTTTCGGGCGACGACGCGACGGTGATCGCACGCGTTGCCAAAGACGCGCCCGAGTTGCTGGCCGCGGCGAGTTCGGCTTCGGCGATGTGGACCGCGAATGCGGCCACGGTGAGTCCGTCGGCCGACACGCACGACGGCCGTGTGCATTTCACGCCGGCCAATCTGTGCAGCAAGCTGCATCGCGCGATCGAGCATGAATCGACGCGCCGCACGCTGCGCGCCATTTTCAGCGACGCCGATCGTTTCGCGGTGCATGAAGCACTGCCCGGCACGCCGGCACTCGGCGACGAAGGTGCGGCGAACCACACGCGTTTTTGCTCGGAATACGGCACACATGGCGTCGAATTCTTCGTCTATGGTCGCAGCGAATATCGCCGCGGACCGGAGCCGAAGCGTTTTCCCGCGCGTCAGACGTTCGAGGCGAGCCGCGCGGTCGCGCATCGTCACGGTCTGAAAGAAGCGGCTACGGTGT
The DNA here is from genome assembly GCF_905220705.1 of Paraburkholderia domus. Classification (GTDB taxonomy): domain Bacteria; phylum Pseudomonadota; class Gammaproteobacteria; order Burkholderiales; family Burkholderiaceae; genus Paraburkholderia; species Paraburkholderia domus. Next base: position 74,860 of record NZ_CAJNAT010000031.1, on the reverse strand, counting down.
ACGCACTGCAGAACCCCGACGTGATCGACGCGGGCGTGTTCCACAACGACGTAATCGCGGTCGGCAATCGCAATACGCTGTTCTGCCATCAACTCGCGTTTGTCGAACAGAACGGGGTCTACGACGAACTGCGCACGAAGCTTTCGGGGCTGAAGGCCGAGTTCAACGTGATCGAAGTGCCCGACGCTCAGGTGAGCGTGTCCGACGCGGTCACGTCGTACCTGTTCAACAGCCAGTTGCTGACGCGCCCGGACGGCAAGCAGGTACTGGTGGTGCCGCAGGAATGTCGCGAGAACGCGCGCGTGGGCGCCTATCTGGACGATCTGACCTCGCACACCGGCCCGATCGACGACGTATTGGTCTTCGATCTGCGCGAAAGCATGAAGAACGGCGGTGGTCCAGCATGTCTGCGTCTGCGTGTGGTGTTGAACGACGCGGAGCGTGCGGCGGTGACGCCTGGTGTGTGGATCAACGACAACCTGTTCGGCCGCCTCGACACGTGGATCGAAAAGCACTATCGCGATCGTCTCGCACCGTCCGATCTGACCGATCCGCAATTGCTCGCCGAGTCGCGCACTGCGCTCGATGAACTGACGCAGATTCTCGGTCTGGGCTCGCTGTATGACTTCCAGCGCTGAGCACGGCGTGCCGGTTTCGCTACTCGACGATTTTCTTGCCTACACGCTGGCAGGCACGCGGCCTGGCGCGCAGGAAACGCAGGGCGTGCGTCCCAACAGTGACGTGCGCTGGTCGTGGCTCGACGATGGTGTTCTGCAACTCGAGCCCACGGCGCTGGAGAAGGGCGCTCGCAGCGTGCTCGCTTCAGCCGGCGTGCATGGCGACGAAACCGCGCCGATCGAACTGCTGTCGTATCTCGTGCGCGATATCGCACAAGGTAGCGCCGCGCTGACCTGCCGCTTACTGGTGATTCTCGGCAACGTCGACGCCATGCGCGACGCGTGCCGGTATCGCGATGACGATCTGAACCGCCTCTTTAGCGGACGTCATACGCAGCTGCCACACAGCCACGAAGCACCACGTGCCGCGGCATTGGAACAGGCGGCGATGCGCTTCTTCGCCGCTGCGTCGGACGAGCCCGGCGCCCGTTGGCACGTCGACATGCATACCGCGATCCGCCCTTCGGCGTTCGAGCAATTCGCCTTGTTGCCGCATACCGGCAAGCCGCTTTCGCGCGGAATGTTCGAATGGCTCGGCGAAGCGCACATCAGCGCGGTGCTGCTTCATACGACCAAGGGCAACACGTACTCGCACTTCACCGCGCAGGCATGTGGCGCCGAAGCCTGTACGCTCGAACTCGGCAAGGTGCGCCCGTTCGGTCAGAACGATCTGACGCGTTTCGCCGGCGCGGACGAAGCGCTGCGCCATCTGCTGGCCGGCACAAAGAACGGCAACGTGCCCGCGGCGATGCCGCGCGTGTTCACCGTGATCGACCAGCTCACCAAGCAAAGCGACGCATTCGAATTACTGGTCGCGGCCGATGTGCCGAATTTCACGCCCTTCGTGAAGGACACTGTGCTCGCACGCGACGGCGACTATCGCTACGCCGTGCGTCACGATGAGGAACGCCTCGTGTTTCCGAACGCAACGGTCAAGCCAGGCTTGCGCGCGGGTTTGCTGGTGGTCGAGACCACCGAGGATACGCTGGCACGACTCGTCTAGTGCCACACCGCTTCACCTCATTGATTCATCCTCCGTGTTGCCTGAACGCGACGCGAATTTGCACCTTCGCTGGGCATCGATTCGATGCCGCGTGAACGAGCCGCTTGCCCGCGCCCGCCAGGCGTGCGTTTCGAAGCCTGTACAATCGCGCCCTCGCGGCTGTTGCGCTGCACCACACCGGCCGCACGAGTTTGAATCGCAATTTTGGCGCGGCAATCATGCTGACCCGGATTCGGCTCCGTCTTATTCAATACCGTAGAGGAACACCCGTAATGAAGATGAATTGGCGAAACATGGCCGCGCTCGCGCTGTTCGCGACGGCAACGGTAACGGCTGGCTCCGCGTCGGCTGCGGATATCAAGGAAGTGCGCTTCGGAGTCGAGGCGTCGTATGCGCCGTTCGAATCGAAGTCGCCGTCGGGCGAGCTGCAAGGTTTCGATATCGACGTCGGCAATGCTGTGTGCGCGAAGCTGAAGACGAAATGCGTGTGGGTCGAGAATTCGTTCGACGGCCTGATTCCGGCGTTGCAGGCGCGCAAGTTCAACGCGATCAACTCGGACATGACGATCACGGAACAGCGCCGCGCGGCCATTGACTTCACCGATCCGATCTACACGATCCCGAATCAGATGATCGCCAAGAAGGGTAGCGGCCTGCTGCCTACGCCGGCCTCGCTCAAGGGTAAGCACGTCGGCGTGCTGCAAGGCACGATCCAGGAAACCTATGCGAAGGCGCACTGGGCCCCGGCCGGCGTCGACGTCGTGCCGTATCAGACGCAGGACCAGATTTACGCCGACCTCGCGTCGGGCCGTCTGGACGCCGCGTTCCAGGACGCGGAAGCGGCTTCGAAGGGCTTCCTGAAGAAGCCGCAAGGCGCAGGCTTCGAATTCGCCGGCCCGGCCGTCACCGACGAGAAGCTGCTCGGCGCGGGCGTGGGCTTCGGTATCCGCAAGGGCGACAAGGCGCTGAAGGACGCGTTGAACCAGGCGCTCAAGGAACTGAAGGCCGACGGCACGATCGACCGCTTCGCCGCGAAGTACTTCGACGTGAAGGTTGTGCTGAAGTAAGGCCTTGTGTGTCTCGCCTGATTGGTTTTGCTTGATGCAAACGGCCGCTGATGCGGCCGTTTGCATTTTTGGCGCTTTTGAAGCGCCGTCTGTATGACGCGTGCCTGGCGTATTGCTTCATGTGCGTCGCGCACGCTGCACCACGACAGTCGATTAGCGAGAGTTGGCCTCAGGCTGGTCGAGATAATCGAACACGACCTCACCGAGTCCCAGCGTCAGATCGGCAACAAGATGGCGTGCCTCGACGATTTCGAGCACCGGCAAATCGGCGACCGGCGCCAGCGCGTGGTGTGCCAGTTCGAGCGAGGCGGGACCCGTCCATGCGCCCTTGAGGGTGATGTCCTGCAGGTAGTAGCGCACCAGTTCGCAAATGCGCGGCGTGCCGTCCACGTGCGGAATGACCTTGAGCAGGAAGTTCGGCGTTTCCATGCGTTTCTGCTGCTGCGCGAGATCCAGCTGCCGATGCTTGTAGCCCATCGTGGCAGTAGCAATGCGCACTGGGCCGTAATCGAGTGTTCCGACGAGGGTATCCGTGTGCACCTGGAGCACCGGGTTGGCGAGCTTCTTCGGAAAACCCCACAGTTCACGGCCGCCGGCGATCGGCGGATGGTCGTCCAGATACATGGCGTGCGTGTAGCCGCCTGCCACCCCGTTGTACGACACCGGGATCACCTGGCCGCTTTCCGTGTAATCGCCGAATCCGGTCGAATCCGGCATGCGAATGAATTCGTAGTGCACGAGTGGCTCGCCGATCTGGAGCGGCTCAGGCACCACGGCACGCAGTTTGTCCGGATCGGTGCGGTAGGTGATGATCAGGAATTCCCGATCGACGAAACGATACGGACCCATCGGAAACGCCGGGCTCGTGATCGGCATCGCGAAGGCATTTGACAGCACGCTTTTGACGTCCATGATTTTCCTTAGTGGTTAAAGGCGGGTGGTGGAACGCTTCTGCACTGCACAAGAGTATCGTCGATTCTTTCCTTGTCTTCAGCGAGACGGGCAACCAATTATTTCGAGATATTGCGGCGTTGACATGTCCGCGCGCAACGGCCTGCGCTAAAATCGCCAAGCGCACCGCAGGCGCCACGGGCCTCAGAGGCTTGGGCGCACGCTGCCGGTGCAGCGAAAACCAAAATACAGCAGGAAGCGCCGGGGCGGCGCTTAGCGGGGGAGCAGAATGACCACCATCGCAATCGAGAATCCGAGCCAGACGGGTGCTGCGGACGATGCGCAACTGAATGCCAGCTTCGCGCGTCAGCCGATTCTAAATCGGGACGGCATGCTGTGCGGCTATGAGATCAAAGTGCGCGCGCCGGCGTTGCCCGCGAGCGCCGAAGCTGACGCGGCCTCGGTCGCGGGGCGTGCTGACGATTCGACTGCGGATGCCGGCGCCGCGCCGGGCCGCGCGCCCGATCCCGCGCAACAGGTGGTGCGAGCCATTGTTCGTGGCCTGATCCAAAGCAATGTACGCGGCGCGCTCACCGGGCATCCGGCTTACGTCGACGTAAGCCGGGAGATGCTGTTCGACGACTCGATCCTGCATCTGCCGGCTGACCGTTTCATGCTCGAACTGTCACCGTCGATTGAAATCGACGATGCGCTGATTGCCCGTATCGTTCAATTGCACGGCCGGCGCTATCGCTTCGTACTCGACGAGGTGACACAGCCCGACGAGACGTTTGCGAAGCTGTTGCCCTATGCGGAAGTCGTCAAGATCGATTTCACGCGTGCGTCGAAAGCGCTGTTGCCCAAATTGACGAGCGTGCTGAAGTCCGCGGGCAAGCTGCTGATCGCGTTGGGTCTCGATGCACAGACCGATTTCGAAGCGGCGCATGAACTCGGTTTCGACCGTTTCCAGGGCTACTTCTTCGCGCGTGCGCAGACCTCGACGACGCGGCGTGTCAGTGCGCCGCGGCATGCCTTGCTGAATCTGCTGCAACTGTTGTCAGGCGACCCGACCGTCGCGCAACTCGAAGCTGAACTCAAGCTGAATCCGGTGCTGGTCATGCACTTGATGAAGCTCGCGAATTCGAGTGGCCTGGCAGTCGGCCATAAGGTCACGACGCTGCGCGAAGCGATCAACGCGACCGGTACGAATCGGATCGCGCGTTGGACGCAGTTGCTGTTGTATGCGGATGGCCGCAAGGTTGCGCTGGAAGACGATCCGTTGCTGCAACTCGCGGCGACCCGCGCGCGCTTTATGGAACTGGCAATTGAGCGTTTGCCCGAAGCGGGGCGTGACGAAGCCGATGCGGCGTTTCTGACCGGCGTGTTCTCGTTCGTCGATGCGGTGTTCGGCGGCTCGCTCGAGAGCACGCTGAATGTGCTGACGTTGTCGCGGCCGATTCAGGCGGGCATCTTGCATCGACAGGGTGTGTTGGGGTTGCTGCTGACGGCGGTTGAAGCGCTCGAGCGCGGGGCATGGGATGAGCTCGATGCCTTGTGTGCGCGCTTGCAGCCGTTGACGGTGGAGGAGATCGCGTTGCTGGGGCTGGCGGCGGGGGCCTGGGCCGGGGTTGCGGATCGGAGTGCGGAAGGGTTGGAGCGGATTGAGGATTGAGGGGCAGGTTTGAGGTTTGAATCAGAGGCCGGCATGCTGTGCATGCCGGCCTCTCTACATCTGGGATTCGTGACTTAGGGCAAATACAAAACCGGTGAGCGTGAAGCGCCGTGATCAACGATCACGCCACGTCTTCACATCGTCTCCATTTCCCGCATCTGCCCCAAGCCGAAAAAACGTCCTAACTCCTTGGCCAGTTCATTCAACGCGCTCATTTCCTTCTGCGATATCCGGCGTGGCTCCTGAGTATGAGACCAGTCGCCATATAACAGCGCCACCGTCTGATCGGTTTCGTCGACTACCGGCAGCAGCACGAAGGCGCGGGCATCGTCGAACGAACGTCGGAACCATTCCGGTAATCGCGCGACCATCTTCGGGTCGCGTGCGTTCTCGATGAAAATACCGACCGAGTTCGCAATCGCGAGATGAAACACGTCGGGCTCGAACGCGGTGTTAAAGGTGAGCCTCGGCAGCGCCGCATCGATCTTCGGACCGAGTCCGAGGCGCGCCTTGAACGTGCCGTTGCTGTGCTTGACGAACACCACCGTGCGCGCAAAGCCGAGCGCTGCCAGCACGGTTTCCGCAGCCAGCGCCAGCGCCGGCGCGAGCGCGCTGCCCTCGGGCAGGCCGCGTAGATCTCCCACCCCCGCCGCGATGCGCGCTTCCGGATTGAGCGCCTCGCGCGCGATCGCGTCCGCATTGGCGCGCAACTCGACGATCTCGGCCATCACGCCATCGCCGCCTTCTTCGCGGGCGAGCGCGACGCTCATCTGATGCAGCACGTCCGGGTCGGTATTCAGTGCGTGGCTGTATTCCTGCGCCAGTTCGGCGATGCGCTCTTCGCGCTCCCAGTCCGGCATGTTCTGCTGGGTCAGCACGTCCGCAACCGCGGTCGAATAGTTGGTGATGGCGCGCAGCCACTGCACCTGGCGCGGTTGCTCGACGTCCAGCGGATCGAACTCGCCCATGCCGGAACGGATCATGTCGGGCAGACGCCAGCGCACGGCCGCTTCCGCGCCGATTTCGTCGAACGTGACGCCGAGCACCAGCACGCAGGCATCGGCTTCGACTGTGCCGTCTTCGATGTGCCGGCGGATCTGATCCCACTCGGCGTCGAGATAGAACACCACCAGCAGCTTGCCGATCTGCCGCATCAGTGTGCAGACCACGGCTTCTTCGCCGGCGCGCAGATCGCCGCGTTCGGTCAGCTTGCGCGCGACGCAGCCCGACAGCAGCGTGCGGTTCAATTCGAGTTTCGCGTCGATGCGGCGCGGCGCGCTGTGATGAAAGTGATCGACGATTTTCAGGCCGACCACCAGATGGCCGACCGCATCCATGCCGAGCACCATCAGTGCGCGCGACACGGTGGTGATGTTGCCGCCGAACGCCATGTACATGGCCGAGTTGGCAAGCCGCAGCACTTTTTGCGTCAACGCGAAATCCGACAGCACGACCTGCACGAGGCCGGTGAAGTCGAGGTCGTCGTTGTTCATCGCCGCCATGGTGGTGCGCAGCGACTGCGACAGCATCGGGAAATCGCCGCGCTCGCTCATTCGCGTCCAGAGCCGGTCGAGCACCGCCGCCTTTACCATGTGAGTCCCGCCAAAGCCATACATGTTCCAATGAGTGCCACACCGGCTCCTGGCCGGCATCTTCCGCTGCGCATGAGTTTCGCCTGCATCGCTATGCGGTGTGCAGGTGAAGCGTGCGCGCTTCGAAACGCTGTGCGAGTTCGTCGGAGGGCAACGCCTTGCAGACGAGCCACCCCTGAATATGGTCGCATCCCATCTCGGTGAGCAGGGCGCGTTGTGCTTCCGTTTCGACGCCCTCGGCAACCAGTTCGAGATCGAGTGTTTGTGCGAGTCCGACGACCGCGCTAACGATTGCCTGATCGTTCCGGGAGGTTAGCAGATTCTCGACAAAACTCCTGTCGATCTTGAGCTTGGCCAAGGGGAATCGTTGCAGGTAAGCCAGGCTCGAATAGCCGGTGCCGAAGTCGTCGACGGCAAAACGGATGCCCATCGCGGTCAATTCTTCGAGCAAACCCTTAGCGTGTGCCGGGTCGTGCATCAGCAGACTTTCGGTGATCTCGAACACGAGGCGGCGGGAATCGATGCCCGTCAATTCGATCGCTTCGCGCACGGAGTCTTTGAAACGCGGGTCGCGGAACTGCTGCGGCGACACGTTGACGGCGACGTATTGCAATGAGATGCCCTGCGCGTCCCACTGGATCAACTGCATGCAGGCAACCTTCAAGACCCAGTTGCCGAGGAAGTTGATCAGGCCGATCGACTCCGCGAGCGGAATGAACATCGAAGGAGGAACGAGGCCGTGCACCGGATGCGACCAGCGGATCAACGCTTCGACACCGACGACCCCATGCGTGCGGCTGCTCGTGATCGGCTGGAAGTGTAGCGAGAACTCGCCGTTGCGCACGCCGTCGTAGAGGTCGGCCTCCAGCTTCAGGCGCTCGGCGTCGGCGGGATTGTCGTCCGGTACGTAGAAGGCGAGCGTGTTGCCGCCGGCCGCCTTGGCCTGCAGCAAGGCATGGTCGGCCCAGCGCAGCAGGTGCGTGTCGTGGGCGGCGTCGTCGTTGGCGTGGCGCACGTCAGGGTAGAGCGCAATGCCGATGCTTGCCGACAGATGGACCTGCTGGCCGTTGAAGACATACGGTTGCTGGATCGCGGTCAGCAGGCGGCGGGCCAGCGCTTCGGCCGCGGCGGCCGCGTCGGTGCGGTTCGCGGCAGGTTTGACGAGGATCGCGAACTCGTCGCTGGCGACGCGCGCAACCGTCTCGCTCGGGCTCGTCATGTTCAGTATGCGCCGTGCGGTGTCGCGCAGCATCTCGTCGCCGGCATCGTAGCCGAGCGCGCGGTTCACGCGCTGATAGTCGTCGAGGTCGAGCAGCAGCAGGGCGGCCGGCGTGCCGTGCGCGTCGGCTTGCTGTTGCGCGTCGAGCAGGGCGGGGATCAGCGCCGGCTGGTTAGCCAGGTTGGTCAGGCGGTCCAGGTGCAGCGCCTGGGTCAGGCGTTCCTCGGTGGCGCGCCAGGCCGACACGTCGAAGCCGGCGATCGCATAGCCGTCGACGCCGTCGTGGCTGCTGCGCACCACGCGCAGCTCGACCGTGATCGGGTAGGTCAGCGACTTGATGAGACCGAGCGTGGCCTTCTCGACGTTGCCCGTGGCGGTGGCGCGCGTCAGCAGCGCGTCGAGGCGTGGCACGTCGGTGGGCGCCACGAGATCGTGCAGCGTGATGGTCTCGAGATACTCGCGGTGATAGCCGATGAAGCGCAGGCTGGCGTCGGAAACATAAAGGAAGCGCAGTTCCTGATCGACGTGCGCCAGCAGGTCGACGGCGCCGACCACCTGTTCCAGTTGCGCCGTGCGGCTCGCGCCCGGCTGCGGTTTGCCGTGGGCGCTGCGGCCGAACGCGCGAAACCGGTCGATGACCGTGCGCAAGGAGCCCCGGCGGGGCGCGGTGATCCTGTTCGCTTCCATGTTTGTCGCTGGCAACCTGTATTCGTCTGCAGGCGGGGGGCTTGCTGCCCGCCGTGTCTGGGCGGTTAAGCGGTATCAGGCCGCCCCATCAGAACAAGATAACGACCCGCGCGGGGAAATCTTTAGCGCCCGCTGCAAAAAACAAATGGTAAGGAGGTGGCTGCGTGGCCCGGCGGCGTCGCGGGAGCGATTCGGTTAAAGTGCAACGGCTTCGCATCCGTTAACAGGTCAAACCCGTTGTGCAGTGTCGGCTATGACGTCGCTGCGTAGCTTTCCGAACACTTGCACCGATGATCCATGTCTGAACGTCACTTTGTCAGGGCCACCCCCCGGCACGTCGAGGTGCTTGAGCAATGTGCCGAAGACGCCGACCCGGCGTCCGGAGCACAGTTCGTCTACCTGGGCCGCCAGCCGATTCTCGATCGCGATGGCGCGCTCCATGCCTACGAATTATTGTTTCGAGCCGGCGCGCATAACTATGCCGAGGTCAGCGATGACGCCCAGGCCACGGCACAGGTCGTGGCCCGCGCGATCGGCGGGATCGGCGTGGCGGCCGTGCTGGGCCAGCACCGCGGCTTCGTCAACATCGACCGCTCGCTGCTCTTTAACGACATCGTCCATCTGATGCCGCCCGAGCGCTTCGTGCTCGAGATCCTCGAAACCGTCAAGTTCGATGCCCATCTGGCCCGCCGGCTGACCGAGTTGCGCCGTGCCGGCTTCCAGGTGGCGCTCGATGATGTAAGCGAACTGTCGGACGAACTGCTCGCCGCGTTGCCGCACGCCGACATTGTCAAGATTGACTTCCTGCAGACCGAGCGGTCCGCGCTTGCCAAACTGGCGTCGACGGTACGCAGCCATGGCAAGACGCTGATCGCCGAGAAGATCGAGACGCGCGACGATTTTGCGCTGGCTCGCGACCTCGGCTTCGATCTGTTCCAGGGGTACTTCTTCGCGCGGCCGCAAGTGCTGGCCGCGCCGCGCAACCGCTCGCCGCGCCCCGGCCTGCTGCGTTTGCTGGCGCTGTTGTCGCGCGAGGGCGGCATTGCCGAGCTCGAGGCGGAACTCAAGCTGAACCCCAGCGTCGTGGTGCAATTGCTGCGCCTCGTCAATTCGAGCGCCTTTGGTTTGGGACGTAATATCGCGTCGCTGCGCGAGGCCATCATCGCCACCGGCACGCGGCAGATCGCGCGCTGGGCACAACTGCTGCTGTACGCGGACAGCGGCGATCTGCCGTGGCGCGCAGATCCGCTGGTGCAACTGGCCGGCACGCGCTCGCGCTTCATGGAATTGGCCGCCGGCTGGCTACGTCCGTCCGATGACGATTTTGCCGATGCCGCTTTCATGACCGGTATTTTTTCTCTGGTCCACGTGGTGGTCGGCAGCACGCCGGCGACCGTCCTCGAGAAACTCGGCCTTGCGCCGCAGATCCGTGATGCGATCGTGGCGCGCAGTGGGGCGCTCGGCACCTTGTTGCGGATTGCCGAAGCGGCCGGCGAGGGCGCCGATGCCGCCTTGATCGCAGCCGGGTCCGATGCGCCGCCCGGCTTCGTGGCGCTCACGCCCGAGGTGCTGGCGGAGCTGAATCTGTCCGCTGCGGCATGGTTTGGCGCGCATATCGAAGAAGCGGCCTGATGCATCCTTTGCGCGGGTTCTGACGTATCTAGTCTGTACGTGGTCCAATAGCGTTTTGAGGTCGGCTGGGTTCGGCTGAACCCCGTGACCTTCCGCTCATTGCGCGAACCGCGTGCATTAACGCTTCGAGGGACTGCAGATGAAGAGAAAATTCATACCGGTGGCACTGGCCGCCGTTTTGTCGGTCGGCTTCGCGATGCATTCGCTGACGGCCTCGGCCACGCTCAAGCCGGGCGATGCCGCGCCGTCGTTCACCACGCAGGCTTCGCTGGGCGGCAAGACCTACACGTATTCGCTTGCCGACGAGCTGAAGAAAGGGCCGGTGGTGCTGTATTTCTATCCGGCGGCTTTCACGAAAGGCTGCACGATTGAAGCTCACGAGTTTGCCGACGCGGTCGATGAGTACAAGAAATATGGTGCGACGGTGATTGGCGTGTCGCACGACGACATCGACACGTTGACGAAGTTTTCGGTGAGCGAATGCCGCAGCAAATTCCCGGTGGCGGCGGACGCGGACTCGAAGGTGATCGGCGCCTATGACGCCGGTTTGCCGATGCATAGCTCGATGGCCAATCGCGTGTCATACGTGATTGCGCCGGACGGCAAAATCATTTACGAGTACACGAGCCTGTCGCCGGAGAAGCACGTTGAGAACACGCTGAAGGCGGTGAAGGATTGGGTGGCGACACATAAGCAGCCGTAACGCTTTGCCAAGTGCGGCTGCGCATTTTTCGCAATGGTTTTTTGCTGCGAGATTTGGGGCTGCGCCGTGCCAGGCTGATTTTTTTCACTAGCGAGCTTGCGATGCCGATTGTTGTTGCATTGATTGCGCTGATCGCGCTGGTGTATGGCGCAGTGCGGGCGTTTTATGCCTTGCAGGCGGCTTTTGGTTTGGCGGTTGCTGTTGGGGTTGCTGTTCTTGTTGTTTTGCTTTTGATTGCTGCGGGTGTTTATTGGTGGCGGCGCCGGAAGGAAGTCGCTCCCAATATTCGCGATGGCGATTGGACTCATGAGGTTAAAGGGACCTGGGGGTCGGTTCGGCTTGCTGCCGGCAAGCGGCTATGTGAGATTCGCCTTGGCGGCGAGCAGGGGGATTATATTTTTGCCGATCTGCTTGGGGCTGAGGTGCAAGGCCATGGGGCTCAATGGCAGGTCGCTTTGAAGGTCAAAGACGCTAAACGCCAAGGGTGGGTTTTGCCCATGCTGGGCGAGCGGCAAGCTAAGCAATGGGTGCGGATTTTTTTGCTTGCTGTTGAGCAGAGGCTTTGAAGATGGGTTGTTTTTTTGCCTGCGGGGCGCTTTTGGGTTGTATGCCTAGGGCGTTGGGCTTTGCCTGGTTTTTTTGCCGGCGCGGCACTTTTTGTCTGGTTGCCCTGCGGCGTTGGCCTTTCCTTGCATTCTTTTTGGTCTATTAGCGTTGCCCCTGTGCGGGGCGGCACCTACTTCTCTTTGCTGCTGCAAAGAGAAGTAGGCAAGAGAAAGCAGCTCACACCGCCAATTTTTAAGCGGGCCCCCCGCGCAGTTACGGTAGTGGTGCATCTGGAATCCGTGCCCTCGCGCATTTGACGCTAGTGACCAAGGGCTCATCAGTTCCCACTCCGCACTGCGTGCGTCGCGGATGGGTCTGCCAGGGAAACCTGGGGCTTCGGTTGCGCGTGGTGGGAGCCATCGGCTTTGCCTCGGCGAAGCGCCGAATGACGCGCGAGTGCGAAACCGTAGCGGGTGGTTTAGTGAAGTACGTTTCGGTGCGCGCAGCGCCGCCGGAAGTATGAATGCCTTGTCACCAGGGCTGAATGTGCGAAGGCACGGATTCCAGATGCACCACTACCGTGACTGCGCGGGGGACCCGCTTAAAAATTGGCGGTGTGAGCTGCTTTCTCTTGCCTACTTCTCTTTGCAGCAGCAAAGAGAAGTAGGTGCCGCCCCGCACAGGGGCAACGCTAATAGACCAAAAAGAATGCAAGGAAAGGCCAACGCCCTAGGCAGACAACCAAAAAGCGCCGCGCAGGCAAAAAACCAGGCAAAGCCCAACGCCGCAGGCAAACAGACAACAAAGCGCCGCGCAGGCAAAAAAGAATCAAGAAGCCGCCATACCCCCTCTACGAGCCTTCCTCGACGCCCACCTCACCCGAATCCGATCCATATAGAGATACACCACGGGAGTGGTATACAGCGTCAGCATTTGACTAACAATCAACCCACCCACAATAGCAATCCCCAGCGGAGCCCGCAACTCCGCCCCTTCCCCACGCCCAAAGGCCAGCGGCAACGCTCCAAGAAGGGCGGCACAAGTCGTCATCATGATCGGCCGGAACCGCAGCAAGCAAGCCTGATAAATCGCATCCCGCGACGACAACCCCTGCCGGGAGGCTTCAATGGCAAAGTCCACCATCATGATCGCGTTCTTCTTCACGATGCCGATCAGCAAGATCACCCCGATCAGCGCGATGATGCTGAACTCAGTCTTGAACAGCAGCAAAGCCAGCAACGCGCCCACGCCCGCGGAGGGCAGCGTGGACAAAATCGTCAGCGGGTGAATATAGCTCTCATACAACATCCCAAGCACGATATACACCGCCGCCAATGCAGCCAGAATCAGGATCGGCTGGTCGGACATCGACTGCTGGAACGCCTGAGCCGTCCCCTGGAAACTGCCGTGGATCGTGCCCGGCATACCGATCTCCGCCATCGTGTCGTAGATCGCCTGCGTCGCCGTCGATAAGGACACACCCGGCGGCAGATTGAACGAAATCGTCGAGGCCACGAACTGGCTCTGGTGATTCACCGACAAAGGCGTATTGCCCGGCCCGAACTTCGCGATCGCCGACAGCGGCACCATCGTCTCCTTCGAGGTCGACACCGCCGAACCCGACGAAGCACTCGACTTGCCGCTCGCGGCGATCGAATTGATCGCCTGATTGCGCGCGGAATCGGCGGCGATGCTCGCCGCGCTCGAGGCGGTCGTGCCCGCCGTGCCGCCCGTCGACGCACTCGCCGACGTTGAACCCGCCGTCGTCGCTTCTTTCGTCACCGTGCCCGCGGGCGCATTGGTGGTCTGCGCGCCGCTCGCGCTGCCGCCCGATGTGCTGATGTAAATCTGGTTCAGCATGTCCGGGCTCTGCCAGTACTTCGGCGCCACTTCCATCACGACGTGGTACTGGTTCAGCGGGTTGTAAATCGTCGAGACCTGGCGCTGGCCGAAAGCGTCGTACAAGGTGTTGTCGATCTGCGCCGGCTGGATGCCAAGACGCGACGCGCTCGCGCGGTCGATCGTCACCATCGATTCAAGGCCACCTTGCTGCTGGTCGGAATTCACGTCGGCGAGTTCGGGGCGGGCCTGCAGCGCCTCAGTGAGCTTCGGTCCCCACAGGTACAGGTCCGGCGTCGAATCGGCCAGCAGCGTGAACTGGTACTGCGCGTTCGACTGCCGGCCGCCGACGCGAATGTCCTGCACCGCCTGCAGGAACGTCCGTACGCCTGCCACATCGCCGAGCGGGGCGCGCAGTTGCTGGATCACCTGATCGGCGGATAGCTTGCGCTCGCTCTTCGGTTTCAGCGAAACGAACATGAAGCCGGAGTTGGTCTGCCGGCCGCCGGTGAAACCGGCCACGCTGTCCACCGCCGGATTCTTGCCGACGATCTCCATCATCTCCGCAAACTTGCCCTTCATCGCCTGGAACGAGGTGCTCTGATCGGCCTGGATGCCGCCGATCAACCGCCCGGTGTCCTGCTGCGGAAAGAAACCCTTCGGTACGATGATGTATAGCCAGACATTCAGTCCGATCGTCAGCAGCAGGATCGTCACGATCAGGCGCGGATGCAGCAGCGCCCAGCCGAGTGTGCGCTCATAGCCGCGATGCATCCGCGCGAAACCCGCTTCCAGCCAGCGCCCGAAGCGTCCTTCTTCCTGCTTCTCGTGCGGCTCGCGCAAGAGGCGCGAACACATCATCGGCGTCAAGGTGAGCGAGACGATGAGCGACACGCCGATCGCGAGCGACAGGGTGAGCGCGAATTCGCGGAACAGCCGGCCGACAATACCGCCCATCAGCAGAATCGGCAGGAACACGGCGACCAGCGAAATACTGATGGAGAGCACCGTGAAGCCGACTTCGCGTGCGCCGAGGAACGCAGCCTTCATGCGCGGCACGCCGTTTTCTATATGCCGTGAGATGTTTTCCAGCACCACGATCGCATCGTCGACCACGAAGCCCGTCGCGATCGTCAACGCCATCAGCGACAGGTTGTCGATCGAAAAGCCCAGCATATACATCGCGCCGAACGTGCCGATGATCGAGATCGGCACGGCCACGCTCGGAATCAGCGTGGCGCGCCAGTTGCGCAGGAACAGGAACACCACCATCACCACCAGCGCCACCGCGATCAGCAACGTACGCTCAGTGTCTTTCAGCGACGCGCGGATCGTAGTGGAGCGGTCGGAGGCTGGCGCGATGTCGACGTCGGCGGGCAGCGAGGCATGCAACTGCGGCAGCATCGCCATCACGCGGTCAATCGTGTCGATGATGTTCGCGCCCGGCTGGCGGTACAGAATCACCAGCACCGAACGCTTGCCGTTGAAGAGACCAAGGTTGCGCAGGTCTTCGACCGAATCGACCACTTCAGCCACGTCGGAGAGCTTCACCGCCGCGCCGTTGCGATAGGCAATGACCAGATCCTTGTATTGCGACGCCTTGCTCGCCTGGTCGTTGGTATAGATCTGCACGCGGTTCGGGCCGAACTCGATCGAACCCTTCGGGCTGTTCGCGTTGGCGGCGGCGAGCGCCGCGCGCACGTCTTCCAGGCCGATGCCGTAGTGGAACAGCGCCTGCGGCTCCAGTTCGATACGCACGGCCGGATTGGCCGAGCCGCTCACATCCACTTCGCCGACGCCGTCCACCTGCGACAGCGACTGCTGCAGCACCGTGGCCGCCGAGTCGTACAACTGGCCGGCGGTCAGCGTCTTCGACGTGAGCGCCAGAATCAGGATCGGCGCGTCGGCCGGATTGACCTTGTGATATGTCGGGTTGCTGCGCAGGCTCGCCGGAAGATCCGCGCGCGCGGCATTGATGGCGGCCTGCACATCGCGCGCCGCGCCGTCGATGTCGCGGTTCAGGCCGAACTGCATCGTGATGCGCGTCTGCCCGACCGAGCTTTGCGAGGTCATCTCGGTGACGTCGGCAATCGAGCCGAGGTGCCGTTCGAGCGGACTGGCGACGCTGGTCGCGACCGTGTCCGGGCTCGCGCCCGGCAGCGTGGCCTGCACAGAAATGGTCGGGAAGTCGACCTGTGGCAGCGGCGCGACCGGCAGCTTGGTGAACGCAAAAATCCCGGCCAGCGCGATGCCGATCGCCAACAGCGTGGTGGCGACCGGGCGGGAGATAAACGGACGCGACAGGTTCATCGCTCAGTTTCCTGCATCGGTGGCGGGCGAGGTGGGCTTGCCGCGATTGAAGCGCTCACGCGTACGGCGGGCCAGCGAATCGAACGCCAGGTAAATCACCGGCGTGGTGAACAGCGTGAGCACCTGACTCACGATCAAACCGCCGGCAATCGCGATACCGAGCGGGCGGCGCAACTCCGAACCGGCACCGGTGCCGAGCATCAGCGGCAGGGCGCCGAGCAGCGCGGCGAGCGTGGTCATCAGGATCGGCCGGAAGCGCAGCAGACACGCCTGATAGATGGCTTCGCGCGGCGGCTTGCCTTCCTCGCGCTCGGCGTAAAGCGCGAAGTCGATCATCATGATGGCGTTCTTCTTCACGATACCGATCAGCAGCACGATACCAATGATGCCGATGATGTCGAGATCATGGCCGGTGATCAGCAGCGCCAGCAAGGCGCCGACGCCCGCCGACGGCAGCGTCGACAGAATCGTGATCGGGTGGATGAAGCTCTCGTACAGCACGCCGAGCACGATATACATCGTGACGATCGCCGCCAGAATCAGGAACAGTTCGTTCGACAGCGACGCCTGAAACGCCAGCGCCGCGCCCTGGAAGCGCGTCTGGAACGACGCGGGCAGGCCGATATCCTTCTCCGCCTGATCGATCGCCTTCACCGCCGCGCCGAGCGATGAGCCGGGGGCGAGGTTAAACGAGACGGTCGTGGCCGGGAACTGGCTCAAATGCGTGACCAGCAGCGGCGCGGGCTTCTCGATGAACTTCGCGATCGACGACAACGGCACCTGGCCACCCGACGACGTGGAAGAGGGCAGATAGATCGAGTTCAACGACTCGGTGTAGTGCTGCATCTGCGGCTGCGCTTCCAGAATCACGCGGTACTGGTTCGACTGCGTGAAGATGGTCGAGATGATGCGCTGGCCGAATGCGTCGTAGAGCGCGCTGTCGACGGTAGCCGGCGTGATGCCGTAACGCGACGCCGTAGCGCGGTCGATTTCGATGTAGACCGACTGGCCGTTGTCCTGCAGGTCGGTGGCTACGTCCGCGAGTTCCGGCGATTGCTTGAGCCGGTCGACCAGCTTCGGCACCCACGTGGTGAATTCGCCGATGTTCGGGTCGGTCAGCATGAACTGGTACTGCGTCGGGCTGACGGTGGAATCGATCGTCAGATCCTGCACCGGCTGCATGTACAGCGAGGCGCCCGGAATATGCGCGACGTCCTGCTGCAACTGGCGGATCACGTCGCTCGCGGTGTTGCTGCGGTCGTCGCGCGGCTTCAGGTTGATCAGCATGCGGCCGCTGTTCAGCGTGATGTTGCTGCCGTCCACGCCGATGAACGAGGTCAGGCTTTCCACGTCCGGGTTCTTCAGAATCTGCGTGGCGAGTGCCTGCTGACGCTCGGCCATCGACGCATACGACACCGACTGCGGCGCCTGCGTGATCGCCTGGATCACGCCGGTGTCCTGCACCGGGAAGAAGCCCTTCGGAATGAACACGTACAGCACGCCGGTCAGGACCAGCGTCAGCACTGCGACGAACAGCGTGGCGCGTTGCCGGTTCAATACCCAGGTGAGCGCGACCGCGTAACGGGCGATCACCCAGTCAATGAACTTGTGGGCCTTCGCTTCGAATCGGTGGCTCTCATGCGGCGGCGTGTGGCGTAGGAGCTTCGCGCACATCATCGGCACGAGCGTGAGCGAGACGACGGCCGAAATCACGATCGTGACAGCCAGGGTGATCGCGAATTCATGGAACAGGCGCCCGACCACGTCGCCCATGAAGAGCAGCGGAATCAGCACGGCGATCAGCGAGACCGTCAGCGAAATGATCGTGAAGCCGATCTGTTTCGAACCTTTCAGCGCGGCTTCTAATGGCGACTCGCCTTCTTCGACGTAGCGCGCGATGTTCTCGATCATCACGATCGCATCGTCGACCACGAAGCCGGTCGCGATAGTCAACGCCATCAGCGACAGGTTATCCAGCGAGAAGCCGCACAGATACATCACGGCAAGCGTGCCGATCAGCGATAGCGGCACCGACAGACTCGGAATGATGGTGGCGTAGATGTTGGCGAGAAACAGGTACATCACCAGCACCACCAGCACGACCGACATCAGCAATTCGAACTGCACGTCGCGCACGGAAGCGCGGATCGTGGTGGTGCGGTCGGTGACGATCTGCACGTCGAGCGCCGCAGGCAGCGACTGTTGCAATTGCGGCAGCAGCGTCTTGATGCTCTCCACCACCTGGATCACGTTCGCGCCTGGCTGGCGCTGCACGTTCAGGATGATGGCCGGCGTGTTGTTCACCCACGCGCCGAGCTTGGTGTTCTCAGCGCCTTGCACGATGGTGGCGACGTCCGTCAGCATCACCGCGCGGCCGTTCTTGTAGGCGATCACCGCGCTTTTGTACGCCTCGGCGTCGGTCAACTGGTCGTTCGCGTTGATCGTGTAATTGCGCGTCGGGCCGTCGAAGTTACCCTTCGGTGTGTTGACGTTCAGGTTCGAAATGGTGGTGCGCAAATCGTCCAGATTCAGACCGTATGCGGCGAGCGCGCGCGGGTTTGCCTGAATTCGCACGGCCGGGCGTTGGCCGCCTGACAGGCTCACGAGACCCACACCGGCCACCTGCGAAATCTTCTGCGCGAGACGCGTGTCGGCCAGATCCTGGACCTGCGAGAGCGGCATCGTCTTCGAGGTGATCGCGAGCGTGATGATCGGCGCGTCGGCCGGGTTGACCTTCGCGTAGATCGGCGGCGCAGGCAAGTCCGACGGGAGCAAGTTGCCCGCGGCGTTGATGGCCGCCTGGACTTCCTGCTCGGCGATATCGAGCGGCAGATCGAGGCTGAACTGCAGCGTGATGATCGACGAGCCGGCCGAGCTTTGCGACGACATCTGATTCAACGACGGCATCTGCCCGAACTGCCGCTCAAGCGGCGCGGTGACCGAGGAGGTCATCACGTCCGGGCTCGCGCCCGGATAGAAGGTCTGCACCTGGATCGTCGGATAGTCGACCTCGGGCAACGCGGAGAGCGGCAGAAAGCGCAGCGCGACGAGACCGACCAGCATGATCGCCGCCATCAGCAGCGCGGTGCCGACGGGGCGCAGAATAAAGGCGCGGGATGGATTCATGCGGTAGTTGCCGTGCCTTTATTGCGAGGCTTGCGCCGCGTGTTTGCCGTGGTGCCCGCGTGCGCCGGATGCGCCGGATGCGCCCGCCGCGCCGCTTGCACCACGCGCGCCCGAAGCGCCGCGCGGCTTGTTGGCCGGAATCGTGATCTTCGCGCCTTCCTTGAGCCGGTCCGAACCGTCGATCACGACGCGCTCGCCGGCCTGCAGGCCGGATTTGATGCTGGTGCGTTCGCCATCGACCGGGCCGGCCTTGACTGGGCGCACCGTCACGGTGTTGTCCGGCTTCACGACGTACACGAACTGGCCCATCGAGCCGTTCAGCACAGCCGTGGTCGGCACGATCACCGCGTCCTTGATCGTATCGACCAGCAGGCGCGTATTCACGAACTGATTCGGGAACAACAGGTTCTTCGGGTTCTGGAAGATCGCGCGCAGCTTGACTGTGCCGGTGGTGGTGTCGATCTGGTTATCCAGCGTTTCGAGGGTGCCGCCTTCGAGCGACGTAGTGTTGCTGCGGTCGTATGCGGTGACCGACAGTTTCGCGCCGGTTTGAGTCTGCTGCAGGATCTGTTGCAGATTGTCTTCGGAGGTCGTGAAGATCACGCTGATCGGCTGCAACTGCGTAATCACGACGATGCCGTTGGTCAGGCTCGGCGTCACGTAGTTGCCCGGATCGACCTGGCGCAAACCGACGCGCCCCGACACCGGCGCGGTGATGCGCGCATAGACGAGGTCGAGCTTGAAGGTATCGATGTTCGCCTGGTCGGACTTCACCGTGCCTTCATACTGCCGCACGAGCGAGGCCTGCGTATCGACCTGCTGGCCGGCGATCGAGTCTTGCGCAAGCAGCGTCTGATAACGCTTCAGGTCGAGGCGGGCGGTTTGCAGCAACGCCTGATCGCGCGCGAGCGTGCCTTGTGCGTTTTCCAGCGAGATCTGATAGGGGCGCGGGTCGATCTGGGCGAGCACGTCGCCCTTCTTGACCATCTGGCCTTCTGTGAAATAGACGTCCTGCAGCACGCCGCTCAACTGCGGCAGCACGGTGACGTTGGCGAGCGGCGTGACCGTGCCGAGCGCGGTCAGCACGACCGGCATGTCACCCAGTGTGACGGACGCCACGTGAACAGGCTGCGCCATGTTGGCCAGCGCGCCGGCGCCGCCGCGACCCGCGCGGCCGCTGCTTGCGCCAGCCGCCGCGTTCGTGCCGCCGGGCTCGCCCCACGGATGCCAGCGCCACAACACGACTCCGAGGACGACCAGCGCGGCCACGATCAGTGCGATGTTGCGGCCACGATGGCGTTTGGCCGCGACAGGTGTGCTCCCGGGGCCGCCAGCAGGCTTCCCGGTGGAGGACGGTTGCGCACCGGGTTGAGAAGCCGGAGCGGCAGGGCGTGAGATTTCCGAATGCTGTTGTTGTTCGTCCATCGGTTCGGTCAGGTGGCTGGCTTTGATGTGAGTCGCTCGTGCGAGTGTGCCGCTTCGACAGTTCGGCGGACCGGCACGCAGGCGGCATGGCAGGCGGTTTCGACAGCGGACGCGCCGCGAATGTTCAGCGCGATGCTACCGGATGCGCGGGACAAAGATGTTAACCCAATGCGCCATCGTGGCAGCTTGGCCGGGACGTTATCGAAGGGGGATAACGGCAAGCCGGGCGAGCGCCCCGCGACGGGAAGGCATGATCCTACGTCGCGGGCTCCGTAACAGTCCACCCGCGTATTTTTCTTTTGATTACGAAAGTTACAGGATGAGTTGAGAACGGATCGGAAATGCCGTGGCCGCGGACCGTCGAGTGCCCGCGTATTTCAGTTATCCAGACGGCGCCCAGGTGTGCCGCCGATCTCGAGAACGATCTTGCTGATGCATTCGAGCAGGGCCGGCGCCGCGTTAGATATCAGCCAATCGCGTGGGCACTGATCCGCGGAGCCGCCGCAATTGACGGCATAGCGCTCGCCCGAGGGGCCGGTGAAACCCGACGCGATCGCGTTCAGCCCGTTGTACCACTCGCCGGTGGCGATCGCGAAGCCTTGCTCCGCGGTTTCCCGTAACGCGCTTGTCAGGCGGCTGCTGAGGTGGCCCCAGTCGTCGCCTTCGGCGGTCTGCAAGCCGATCAGCAATTTCTCCCGCTCTGGTTCGGCGAGTGCCGACAGATAGGCACGGCCGACAGCGGTACGGCTGAGGTTCATGCGCGAGCCGATTTCGAGGCGCGACACCAGCACCGCCGAACGCGGCCGGATCGCGTCGATCACCACCATGTCGAGACGGTCGCGTACCGCCAGATGCACGGATAACGCGGTGCGTTCGGCGAGTTCGATGAGGAAGGGCCGCGCCCGGGCCCGGATGTCGAAGTTGCGCAGAAAGCCGTTGCTCAACTCCAGTACCGACGAAGTCAGCACGAATCGCTCGCTGTCAGGCAAGCGGAACAGGAAACCTGCACCGACGAGCGTGGCGGTAATCCGCGAGACGGTGGGTTTCGGAATGCCGGTCAGTTCGGTCAACTCGCGGTTGCTGAGCGGCGCGTCGGCCGCTGCGATCGAGCGCAGCACGGTCAAGCCGCGTGCCAGCGCGGTGACTTCGTCGCCCGAGCCGTCTTTGTCTTTGGCCGGGTCTGTCGCAGTTCGGGAGGACGTGGGTCGGTTCATGTCGTTTTTCTGGAACTATATTTCAATTTTTTGTTCGCGTACGTGCCAGCAAACGTTCCGCCAAGGATTGGCGGAAGCCCCAAAATGGGGCATGAAGATCATTTTTCATCTGAAGATTCATTGTATCGGAATATTTTTCCGCGACGAACGAAGCCCGTTTAGATTTTGCTTGACTTAGTCAGCATAACCATAAAAAATGGAATCTCATTTCGAAAGACGGTTTCAGGTTCTGCATTTTGAAGTTTCGAACCAACCGTGGCCCGCGGAGTGTCTGGTCGAGTGTCTTTAATAGTCCCCCGTAACAGTCCACGCAGCGTCTATCCCGAATCCCGCGTCCAACTTGGCGCGCCGGTCCAACTTTCGAATACCGTCTCTCAGGTTCTAGCACGGCCCTCGGAATGGCTAGAACTTTTTAAGGCGTCACGGCAACGTGACGCCTTTTTTTTCGTCCTATGGGCGCACAATTTCTGCGGAAAACTCCGCAACGGTGAACGGGTACGTGAGTAGCGATGTACCCGGAATACTAACAACCGTCTGCACCTCAAGGCGTCGGCTTCGCCTGCCCGGTCTGGCCAGCGCTCATAACCGCATTTCGTTCAGCTTGATGTTTGGCGGCAACCTTTTCTTGCGCAGCCTGAATATCGGCGGGATATGAACCGTCATCGCCCTGGGACGGGTTGTAACCCGCCGCCTCCAGTTCGTAGAGTTCATGCATGACCTCTGCGCGCGTGACTCGGTGCATCGCCGGGTCAGGCATGGTTTGCGCAAACACGCCAACCGAAGTCGACATCAGAATCGCGCCTGCGACCGCCAGGTTGCGCAACGACTGGTCGAATAACCGAATTGGTGAGAGTGATTTCATGACGATACTCCTGGTGTTTCAATGTGCTTGTTCGCGGGACAGACAGGGCGAACCGAGAATCTCAACTCGTGGCAGACCTCGGCGCGGGGCCTGCATTGAGCAATGCGTTCGATGATGCGAGAACGGCCAGAGATAACGATCACAATGGATCTATCCATTTCATACTCCTTAGTGTTCTTGAGTCATGTGCGATGCGCATTGAGTAGACGGCGTTTGGTCGACGGATATTCCCGAGCTCGTGGAAGAGACTGCGGACACCCTTTGCAATGCCTCAGATAAGTTCGAGCAAGATCGGAATAAATGTGCGATGGCGCTGGTAATCGCCGTCATTCGGCCTCGTCGTTAAGCCGGACAGAGCCACGCACGAATGACCAGGACGTCGGTTGATGTCGAGCCGGTTGCGCATTGTCACAACACGGACATCCGCGGTGCCGTCAGCAATGTGCCGGTGGCTGGCAAGACCGGCGGCGGCACCCAATACGCGCTCGATGCCGTCAACGGACCGAACGACACACGCTGGGATGTGCGAGGTGCCGAGGATCGAGGCGGTGGCCTTGCCGCGATATTCACGTAAGCTCATCGACAATAAGTGCCGGTAAGCATAGAAATATCAGGCGTCTTCCACCTTATAGCTGTGAGCTATCAATTGCATTGCAAAAATCGCATTCAGTTGATGGCCGCTCTCACATATATTTTTATGTGCAGTAGGCGCACCGACGCGGACCATCCTGGTCCAATTCACGCAACGACGTCGGTCATCGAACGAAGATCATGCGCGTCGAGTGACAGCAAGTAGTACATTAAAAAGAGCCCACCATGTGATTTCCCGTCGACCCAGCCGGCGCGGGATCGGCGATGCACCGTAGAAGCCAGACGCCGTGGAAGAGGTAGTGGGTATATCCCCCAAGGAGATAACGCATGTCAAACGAAGCAAAGTGCCCGTTCAACCATGCCGCCGGCGGTGGCACGACGAATCGTGACTGGTGGCCGAAGCAACTGCGGCTGGACCTGCTTAGCCAGCACTCCAGCAAGTCGGACCCGCTAGACAACGGTTTCAACTACGCCGAGGCGTTCAGGAGCCTGGATCTGGCTGCGGTGAAGAAGGACCTTGCGGCGCTGATGACCGACTCGCAGGATTGGTGGCCGGCAGACTTCGGCCACTATGGTCCGTTTTTCATCCGCATGGCCTGGCACAGTGCCGGCACGTACCGCATCGGCGACGGTCGCGGCGGCGCCGGGCGCGGCCAGCAGCGTTTCGCGCCGCTCAACAGCTGGCCGGACAACGTCAGCCTCGATAAAGCTCGCCGCCTGCTGTGGCCGATCAAGCAAAAGTACGGTCAGAAAATATCCTGGGCCGATCTGCTGATCCTTACCGGCAACGTCGCGCTCGAGACCATGGGTTTCAAGACATTCGGCTTCGGTGGCGGCCGCGCCGACACGTGGGAGCCGGATCTCGACGTCTACTGGGGCAATGAAAAGACCTGGCTGGGCGGGGACGTCCGTTATGGCAAGGGTGCCGCCGGCAGTGACGACGAGGGCGTGATCGTGGCCGATCCAGCACTTCACGGCAGCGAAGTCAGCCGCGACGACAACGGACGCAACCTGGAAAACCCGCTGGGCGCCGTGCAGATGGGCCTGATCTATGTCAACCCGGAAGGTCCCGACGGTAATCCTGACCCGCTTGCCGCGGCACATGACATCCGTGAAACCTTCGCTCGCATGGCCATGAACGACGAGGAAACGGTCGCGCTGATCGCCGGTGGCCACAGCTTTGGCAAGACGCACGGCGCCGGTCCTGCCGACAATGTGGGGCCGGTACCCGAGGCCGCCGACCTCGAGAACCAGGGGCTGGGTTGGAAGAGCAGCTTCGGCACCGGCAAGGGCGCCGACGCGATCTCCAGCGGACTGGAAGTCACCTGGACCACCACGCCGACGAAGTGGGGCAACGGCTTCTTCGAGAACCTGTTCAAGTACGAATGGGAACTGACCAAGAGCCCCGCCGGCGCCAACCAGTGGGTCGCCAAGGATGGCGGCGAAACGATTCCGCATGCATTCGATGCCGCGAAGAAGCAGCGGCCGACGATGCTCACCACCGACCTCTCGCTGCGCTTCGACCCCGTCTACGAGAAGATTTCGCGACGTTTTCTGGCAAATCCCGACCAGCTCGCCGACGCCTTCGCCCGTGCATGGTTCAAGCTGACTCACCGTGACATGGGACCGCGCGCCCGCTATCTTGGGCCGGAAGTGCCTGCTGAAGAACTGATCTGGCAGGACCCCATTCCGGCGGTCGACCACGCGCTGGTCAACGAGCAGGACGTCGCCTCGCTCAAGCAGAAGATCCTGGCGTCAGGGCTGCCCGTTTCGCAACTGGTATCGACGGCCTGGGCGTCGGCATCCACCTTCCGCGGCTCGGACAAGCGCGGCGGCGCCAACGGTGCACGCATTCGCCTCGCTCCGCAGAAAGACTGGGCGGTCAACCAGCCCGAGCAACTGGCGAAGGTACTGAAGGTCCTCGAAGGGATCCAGAGCGAGTTCAACGGCGCACAGTCCGGCGGCAAGAAGATATCGCTGGCCGACCTGATCGTGCTGGCCGGTAGCGCCGGCATCGAGCAGGCCGCAAAAAGCGCAGGCCATCAGGTAACGGTGCCGTTTGCGCCGGGACGCGCGGACGCGTCGCAGGATCAGACCGACGTGGAATCCGTCGGAGCGCTTGAACCCGTCGCCGATGGTTTCCGTAACTTTCTGAAGGGCAAGTACAGTGTCCCGGCTGAGGCATTGCTGATCGACAAGGCGCAATTGCTGACGCTGACCGCACCCGAGATGACGGCGCTCATCGGCGGCTTGCGCGCCCTGAAGGTCCAGAGCGGGCAGGATTCGCATGGTGTCTTCACCAAGCGGCCGGAAACACTGACCAACGACTTTTTCGTCAACCTGCTCGATATGGGTACGGAATGGAAACCGGTCTCCCGTGACGTGTTCGAAGGGCGCGACCGCAAAACCGGCGAAGTGAAGTGGACCGGCAGCCGCGTCGATCTGGTGTTCGGTTCGCACGCTCAGTTGCGGGCGCTGTCCGAAGTCTATGCAAGCGAGGACGGGCAGGAGAAATTCGTCCGCGACTTTGTCGCTGCGTGGGTCAAGGTGATGAACCTCGACCGCTTCGACCTCGCCTGAGCGGGTGTGGGGGTTCCGTCAGGGTTGCAACCCTGACGGGACTTTGCCCTTATGCCTTATCTTTGGCCGGCCACAGAGGCCATTCGAAACACTGAGATGCCCTCCATCGGGTCCAGTGTTTCACGCCAGGGTGCGCGCTCCAGCAAGCGGATCGTGTCTTCATAACCTGCGGCCCAACGCCGCTCGATGCCGCTCGACGAAAAATCGATATCCCTGTTCAAATCGTCGTTGTCGAATGCCGGCGCGTCGAGTTCCAATACCTGCATCGTCGTGCCACAACCCCAGCCGAGGAGCGCCTGGAGCTCCGGCGTATCGCGTTTCTCCTCGGGGATGTGCTGACTGAGTTCGCGAATCACATGACGCAATCGGTGAATCTGCTTCTGTCGATCGAGATGGCTTTCCGCGCGACTCGAATACTGAATGTCGCGTTGCCGGCTCATGACCTGCAAGATGGATTCGGGTTCCGGACCGCTTGATGGCCACAACTGCACAGAAAAAATCACTGAGCTGCATCGCGGCCGATCATCGAGCACAGCTTCCAGCGGCGTGTTCGAGTAGATGCCGCCGTCCCAGTACGATTCACCTTCCAGTCTCACCGAAGGGAAGCCGGGTGGAAAAGCGGCGGATGCCATCACGTGCTCGACGTCCATCTGCGCGTCGCGATTGGTGAAATACCGCATACGTCCGCTGCGGACATTGACCGTGCCAACTGTCAGTCGCGTCGTCTTGCGATTCAGGTAGTCGAAATCGACCAGTGTAGACAGGGTTTCACGCAGTGGCGCCGTCGAATAGAATGCCGCCCGCTCTGGGCCGACGCGCGTCTGAATACTCGCCCATGACCCCAGTTGCGGGGTGAAGAACGACGGCACGCCTTGCGTAACGATCGACAGGTCGCGCGACCAGTTTGCGAGCCCTGGCAACAGCCAGCTTGCCGCATCGACGCCACGACGCGCGACTCCGTTCCAGAATTGTTTTAATCGCGCAATGCGGTTCTCGGGCAGATTGCCGGCAATGATCGCGCCGTTTATCGCACCGATCGACGTGCCGATCACCCAGTCGGGTTTGACCTTGCGGTCATGCATCGCCTCATAGACACCAGCCTGATACGCGCCGAGGGCTCCGCCTCCCTGAAAGACAAGGACAATCTGTCCGGGAATGTCAGATGCGGCCTCCGACCGGTCGGCCGCGTTAGCGTTGCGTTCGCCATGCGTCTTGTTGCTCATTGCAGGTCTCCCGGACGAATGCCGCAGTGCCGATGATTTTGCCACGGGCGAGGTTGACCTGGCGCTAAAGCCGATTTCGTGGTCAGAGGCGCGGCCATCTGCAAACGCATCGCATGGGAAGGAGGGCCATTTTTACTGCCGGGGCGTGACGGACTGAACCCGATTGCGTCCAGCACGTTTCGCGTCGTAGAGCGCGGCGTCCGCTGCCTGAACGAGTGCGTTGGGCGTGCTCAGCATAGTGTGCTGGTTCGTCGCGCAGCCGGCGCTGACGGTGACCCGACCGGCGGGTATGGGCGCAATCAGGCCCAAGTCCATGACGGCGAGCCGGGCCTGCTCGGCAATGACCGAGGCTTCGTCCGGTCCCGTGTTGGGCAACACCAAGGCGAACTCTTCACCGCCGTAACGGGCGACGAAATCGCTTGACCGACGTACCGTTCCTGCGAGCGCTTTCGCAATGGCGCTAAGGCAGGCATCGCCCCGAAGATGGCCAAAGGCGTCGTTGTAATCCTTGAAATTGTCGACATCGACCATGACGATCGAGAGCGGCTGACCGCTGCGCGTCGCACGGTCGAACTCCCTGCGAAACTGGTCGTTAAAGTAGCTACGGTTATAAATGCGCGTCAGTGCGTCGCGTGTGGACGTGTGCAACAGGGACGCGTGCGCCTCGGATAGTTCGCGGTAGAGCACGGTCACTTCCCAGACCAGCACGCACACCAGGACGCCGGGAGCCAGCATGCTGAAGACTCGCGCGACGTACCAGCCAAGGGTGAACTGAGCCATGCTCAAAAAATTCAGGCTGGCGTCCGCAAAGGACGCCAGTAGGGCAATGGTGACCCACAGATCGAGCACGGTCCGCAGTCGCCCTTTGAACAGGACCACCGCGGTCGCGAGAACGTCAAATGAACAGATGACGAGCCCGGTTAGGCCGCCTGAAAGCGTATTCGACTCGGACGCCGTATGAAAGGGCGCCGACAGATTCGAATGAATGGCGAGGATGCCCAGCGCTGCGGCAAGCGCACCTGGAACACCGATCAACGCCCACATCCAGCGCCCGGATCGAAGTCCATTGCGTCCGATGGTCGATTCAGGCAATACCCGCCAGATAATCCCACGGATAGATGCCCTGCGCGTGCCCATCGCTGAACACGATTTGCACGCCGTAGCCCATCGGCTGCACGTCGACGATCGCGACGCGTGACTCGATTTGCGCCGCCTGGCCCGAATGCTTCAAGCGGCTGCATGTCGAGCAAGGGCACCGTTCCCTGAGCGTCGCGTTGTCAATCCACTGCGTCTGTCCGTTGTTCCATGTCAGGGACAATCGCGCACTCGCCGCGTGAACCGTTACCTGTTCGGGGGCGTTCATCACTGCACCTTTTCAATTTGCGTCAATGCTATACGTGCAGCCTTGCGCACTTCCGGATCGGGATCGGTAGCGGCTGTTCGCAACGCCGGCAACGACGCGGCGTCGCCCAATTCGCTGAGCGCCAATGCTGCTTCCTTGCGTAAATTGCTGATCGTATGAGTGAGCAATGCGGCAACCGCCGAGCTCGCAGTTGCGTCGCGGAGTTTGCCCAAGGCACGGACCGCCTGTAGGCGGACTTGCCAGTAGTCATCGTCAAGAGCCGAAACCAGCGCATTCCGCGCGCCAGGTACACGCAGTTTGCCGAGCGTGGCCGCCGCTTCTTCACGGACCTGCCACGCGGCATCGCGTAATGCACTCAGTAACACGTCGATGGTTTCGTCGGCCGCCGCCACACCGATGCCCAACGCTCCGATTGCCGCGCGTCGCACGGCGGCGTTCGGATCACGCGCGGCGATTGCGGTAAGGGGGCCAAGCGCGCGCTCGCTCTTCAACCAGCCGAGCACGCTCACGGCTTCGAGTCGCACAACATCTTCGCTCGCCACCAGCGCGGCCAGCGCGGGTTCCAATGCGCCTTCGTAGCGTAATTCGCGCAGGCCGCGAAGCGCAGCCTGGCGCACGAACGCATCGCAATGCGCGGTCCAGGGCGCTAGCAGCGGTCCTGATTCCGGGGCTTTCAGATTGGACAGACTCTGCGCGGCTGCGTCGCGGACATCTTCTGCACTATCTGCCAGTGCTTCGCAGAGCGCCTCTACTGTGTCGGCGCGCTCCCACGCGCCGAGCACCTCGGCGGCTTGAGTTCGAACGGTCGATGACACGTCGTTGCGCAAGGCGGCGACGATCGGCCCGAGTACCGTTTCGTCTTCGAGATCGGCGAGCGCGAGGAGTGCGATGCGGCGCACCGCGGCGTCCGCGGATGCCAGACGTGGCAATAATTCGGCGGCTTCCGGATCGAAAGAATCGGGGTCGAACGTAAGCGGAAGCGAAATATCGGTCATGAGTGGGGTGGTGTCTGGATTGAAACGAATGCGGTTGATACGCCGTTCAGGCGCGCTAAGGGCGTTAGGCCGCCGCTTCGCGTAGCAACGCAAGGCAATGACGCTTGATCTCGATGAATTGCGCTTCAGTGGTGATCTCGTCGTCGCGAGGGCGCTCGAATGGGATGCGTAAATCAGCGGCGATGCGTGCGGGCCGCTGCGATAGCACCAGGATACGGTCGGCGAGAAACAGTGCTTCGTCGATGTCGTGCGTGACGAACAGCACCGTAGTTCGCACTTGCGTCCACACATCGAGCAGCAATGCCTGCATCATGCGGCGCGTTTGTGCGTCGAGTGCACCGAACGGTTCGTCCATCAGCAGAACGCGCGGCCGGTTGATCAGTGCGCGAGCGATCTCCACGCGTTGTTGCATGCCGCCGGACAACTGTGCCGGATAGCGCGTACCGAAGCCGTTCAAACCGACCAGATCGAGCAGTTCACTCGCTTGCCGGCGCCGCTCGTCCGCGGCGAGGCCTTTCATCTTCAGACCAAACGCGACGTTGTCGATCACGCGCTTCCAGGGAAAGAGCGTGTGCTGCTGAAACACGAGGCCGCGCTCCGGATGTGGGCGCAGAACCTTCTCGCCGTCGACGACGATCTCGCCCGCACTGGCCACCACGTGTCCGGCGAGCGCCGCAAGCAGCGTTGATTTCCCGCATCCCGACGGTCCCAGTACGCAGACGAACTCGCCCGGTTCGACGCTGAAATCCAGCTGATCAAGCGCAGTGAAACGTTGCTCGCGCAAGCCGACTTCGACGCTCAAGGCACGCACGTTGACGCGGCCGGCCGGTTTCAATTGCAATTCGGTACTCATTGCTGCGACGCCTCCATCCGATACCACGGTATCAGCGCCAGCCCAACGCGCCTCACCAATAGACTGCTACCCATACCCATGGCACCGATCAGCAGCATGCCGACAACGATGTCCGCATAGTTCTGCAAGGTGTACGACTCCCATGTGAAATAGCCGATCCCGTATTGGCCGGCGATCATCTCGGCGGTGACGAGACAGAACCACGCAGTACCCATGCCGATCGACAGTCCTGTGACGATGGCGGGTGCCGCGCCCGGCAAGATCACTTCACTGAACAGCGCGCCGCCTCGTGTGCCGAGCGAGCGTGCGGTTGCCACAAGTCGCGGGTCGACACCTTCCACGCCATGAATCGTATTGAGCAGAATCGGAAACAGCGCACCGATGAAGGTGATGAACATCATGCTCATTTCCGATGAAGGAAACATCAGGATGGCAAGCGGGATCCACGCAACCGCGGGAATCGGCCGCAGCACCTCGAGTGGAGGCAATACGGCGACCTCGAGTACGCGATACCGGCCGATGGCAAGTCCCAGTCCGATGCCGACCACGCTCGCCGCGACAAAACCCGCCAACACGCGCATGACGCTGGACAACAGATGCATCGGCAGTTTCGGCGAGTGGAGCAGTGCCCAGGCCGCGGGCACGACGTCGCTTGGCGCAGGCACGTTGGCGAACGTCATAAAACCGAACGACATGTGATGTTCGGCGAGCACTTGCCAGATACCGACGCACGCAAGAACCGACGCGAATCTGGCCAGCACGCGTGCGAGACGCACTGAATTCCAGATCTGCTGGATGGCAGAGATTCGCCGGATGCTTGCGCTTTCCGAGGATTCGAGAATGGCTGACATCGAGAGCTCCTGTGATGGATGAGTGCCGCTGAATGGGTAGTTAGCGTGCCGCGACCGCTTGCGTGGCGTCGGTCTTCGCGGCGGCGAAATCCACGACTCTGCCGTCGACCTGTTTCGCGTAACTGTCCGCGCCTTCTTTCAGCAGGAATGCACTGATGTTGCCCTTGGCGTCCTTCACGTACCACGCCTGACTGGCGAACAGTTTCAGTCCGCTCGAACGGTCCTGGACGTAGACGACGCGCGCTTTCTTGCCGCCTTGCTCCAGCGAGTTGAGCGCGGCGAAGGCCTCCTGCGCCGACGCATAGTTGCGCACCTTGTCTTCGCCATCGAGCCAGACCTGCGTCACGCTGCGAAAATCCGTGATGGGTTTGCCCGTTTGCACGTCATGGGCGACGAGCGGCTGTTTCGCGTAGTTCTTGAGCGCCGCGTCGTAGTTCAGTCCGGATTGCCTGAACGCTTCGCGGATATAGCGATCGTCGATGAAGGTGTTGACATCCAGATCGACGTCGGTCTTCTTCAGCAGTTTGAGTGTGCCGATGGCCGTGACGGTCGCCTGCCGGTATTCGGGCTTCCACGTCAGATCGCGCGTCTGCAGACCGAGCGGCCCGTGGAACAGATAATTGACCTCGGCGTCGATGCCGGTCACCTTCTGGATCAACTGGCTGTACTTCTCGGGATCTTGCGCAAACAGCTGATTCGCCTCGATCACCGCGCGCAGGTACGCGACCACAACTTCCGGATAGCGTTTCGCATAGTCGGCGTCAACGAGCGTGCCGTGGAAGGTCGGCGCGTGGGCCTGCGCACCGTCGTAAATCTTGCGCGCAAAGCCGCGGAAGGGGAAGAGTTCTGCGAACGGCACGAAGTCGGCGTGTGCGTCGATCTTATGCGCCTTCAACGCACTACCTGCCACCTCGGGCGATTGCGTGAT
Organism: Paraburkholderia domus; assembly: GCF_905220705.1. Taxonomy (GTDB): domain Bacteria; phylum Pseudomonadota; class Gammaproteobacteria; order Burkholderiales; family Burkholderiaceae; genus Paraburkholderia; species Paraburkholderia domus. The sequence continues at coordinate 43,011 of NZ_CAJNAT010000031.1, read as the reverse complement.
GATGTTGACGTCGGTGTCGGGATTCCAGCCTTGCGCCTTGATCGCCCGCAACAGCATGCCATGCGACGTCGAGGCGAATGGCACCGAGATCGTCTTGCCTTTCAGGTCGGCGATCGAACGAATGGATGAATCGACCGGCACGACGATGCCGTTGCCGCTGCCGTCGATACTGCCCGAGAGTACGGTGATGAATACGCTCTTCTTGCCGGCCTTCTGGAAGGCCGCTCCGTTCAACGAACCGGGAAAATCCGCCATCGATCCGAAGTCGAGTTTGTCCGCCACCATTTCGTTGGTCATCGGCGCACCGGACGTGAAGTCTTTCCATTGCACGTCGTATTTGACGTCTTTGTATTTGCCGTCGTGCGGCAGATATTTGTCGAGCAGATTCAACTCGCGGATCAGCAGGCCGCCGGTCGCGCAATTGATCGTCGTGTCCTGTGTGCCGATCGCCACGCGGATCGTCCCGGCGCGCGCCGCGCCAGCTGTGAGTGAAAACAGGCCGCTCGCGAGGAGGGTTGCGGCAAGCAATTGACGGAGTTTCATGAGTTAAGCCCCGGTTGATAGGGAAACAACGTTTTGGTCTGATTGAATTGCTACTAGCGCAGCAGATACGGAATGTCGACCCTGACCGCATCGGTCGGGCAATCTTTCTCGCATGGCATGCAGTACCAGCATTCGTCGAACTTCATATAGGCCTTGCCCCTGGTCAGGTCGATCGCGAGCAGGTCGAGCGGGCAGACATCCACGCAGACGGTGCAGCCTTTGTCGGCGATGCATTTGTCTTCGTCGATCGTGACCGGTGCGGCGCTGCGCTGGAAAATGTTGTGCGGTGTCGTGGACATGGTGGCTCCTCAGGCATCGGCGAGCGCGGGCTCGCCGATGCGCAGGTTCTGATAGGCGTGACTTTCGTGGTCATCGAGCGGCACCACATACGGTTCGACGGCGCGTTTTTCGCTGGCCATGCGACCCGACGCGTCTTTCTTCAGATGCGTGTGGCAAAACCATTCCGAGTCGTCGCGCTGCGGATAATCGACGCGATGGTGGTACAGCCCCCATCGGCTTTCCGTGCGATACAGCGACGCGTGTGCCGCCATTTCGGCGCAGTCGCGAATCGCCCGCACTTCCGCGGCGCGCATCAGTTCGTGCGGATTGTCGGCTTTGATCTGGTCGATGTCGGTCGCGATTTCCGCGAAACGTTGCAGGCCGATTTCCATTTTGCGCGTGACCTTCGGCGGCTGAAGATAGTCGTTCACCATGCGGCGCAGCTTGTATTCGACTTGCGCCGGAGCAAGTCCCGTCTCGCGTTTGAGCGGCGCGTAGATCCGCGTGCGCTCCGCTTCCACTTGCGCGCTATCGAGCGCCACATGCTCGCGGCCGTCGACGTATTGTGCCGCGTTCTGTCCCGCGAACCAGCCATAGGTGAACGCGCCGAGCATGTAGTTGTGCGGCACGGCAGCCATGTCCCCGGCAGCGTAGAGACCGGCGACCGTGGTCTCCGCGCGCTCGTTTACATAGACGCCCGATGCGCTATGGCCGCTGCAAAAGCCGATCTCGGAGATGTGCATTTCGATCATCTGCTGCCGGTAATCGGTGCCGCGTCCCGCATGGAAACGTCCACGGCTCGGACGCTCGTTCGTGTGCAAAATCTGCTCGATGGTTTGAATGGTTTCTTCGGCGAGATGGTCGAGCTTCAGAAACACCGGTCCGTTGCCGCTTTGGAGTTCCTGATAGAACTCCCACATCATCTGGCCGCTCCAGTAATCGCATTCGATGAAGCGTTCGCCCTTGCCGTTCGCGGTGAAGCCGCCGAGCGGTCCGGTAACGTAGGCGCAGGCGGGGCCGTTGTAGTCCTTGATCAGCGGGTTGATCTGGAAACACTCGAGGTTTGCCAGTGCAGCGCCGGCGTGATAGGCCATCGCGTAGCCGTCGCCGGCGTTGGTAGGGTTCTCGTAGGTTCCCATCAGGTATCCCGAGGATGGCAAACCGAGGCGGCCCGCGGCTCCGCAGCAGAGAATCACCGCCTTGGCGCGCACCACATAAAAATCCGCCGTACGGCAATCGAAGCCCAGCACGCCGCAGGCGCGCCCTTGCGCGTCAGTCAGAACGCGTGTGACGACGATGCGATTGGTGATCGCAATGCGCGCGCGTTTGAGTTGCCGGTAGAGCACTTTCTTGATGTCGTGGCCTTCTGGCATCGGCAGAACATAGGAGCCCATGTGATGCACTTTCTTGACTGCATAGTCGCCGGTGCCGTCTTTTTCGAACTTCACACCCCAGCGGTCGAGTTCTTCGATGGTCTTGAAGCTGTGCTGGGCGTATGCATAAACGGCTGCCTGATCGACAATGCCGTCGTTGGCGATAGTGATTTCCCGGGTGTACTGCTCGGGCGTCGCGTGGCCGGGGATGATGGCGTTATTCAGACCATCCATGCCCATCGAAATCGCGCCGCTGCGTTTGACATTAGCTTTTTCCAGTAGCAACACCTTCAGGTTCGGATTCTGTTCCTTCGCTTTCACGGCAGCCATCGGGCCGGCAGTGCCGCCACCTACCACGACCAGGTCGTACTCGATCACGTGCGTATTCATTTCGTCTTCCTTGTGGTCTTTTTCTCTTTCTGACGGTCGATGCGAAAGCGGTACTGAAACGCGTCGCCCCGGAAATAGAGGTATTCGTAGTCGATCGGCGTGCCGTCCGTGCTATGTGTAAGACGTTCGATGCGCAGCACCGGGCTGCCTTCCTCAACGTCCAGGGCTTCGACGATCTCATCGTCGGCGAGAATCGCGTCGATAGAGACGTCGGCGTGGCCGAGCGGCACGGCGCAGTCGTTCTCGAGAATCAGGAAGATGTCGCGCGTGACGAGGTCGGCGCTGGCAAGACGTTTGCCTAACGCTTCCGGGACCCAGGTGATTTCGAGGGACACGGGCTCGCGATTGAGCAGACGCACACGATTGATTTCGGCGACTTTCGCGCCCTCGGGCAGTTTGAGCCGGCCAGCGATGTGGGCGGTAGCGGGAATGAAGCGGATGTATTTGAGCTGGTTGACGATCTCGTATCCCATCGACGACATCGCTTCGGCGAAGCCCTGCAACGCACTAACATTCTGGAAGGCTTTCGGCTTGGCGACGAAGGTACCCTTACCGTGAAGTTTGAAGACAAGGCCTTCTTTTTGCAGGTCGCCGAGCGCTTGCCGCACGGTGATGCGACTGACGTTGAACATCGTACAGAGGTCGTTTTCAGACGGCATCTGGGAATGCGCCGCATACGTGCCATTGAGAATACGCGAGCGCAGCTCCGTCTTTATCTGCTCATAGAGCGGAGGAGCGGAAAGAGGAAGCACGTTGGCAGGGTCGGGTTTCAGCATGATCTGGGGTTGTTGGTACTTGTTATGACAAGTTGCATCACAGTCTAGTGATGGAGCCGCGACTGACGAACGAAGAATTTGTGCTTTGTATTTCTTTGTGGAAGATTTTGAGGTCTTGTCGGCGGTTTGCCCCGTCTGCCTGATCGGGTGTTTTCGAATGGACCGGCGTATCGGCGAGCAATATCCGTTTGCTATGCCGTTCGTGTCGGTCGATCGTCGAATTAGAAACTGCGCGGGCAGGACGTTCGTATGGACCGAGTGAACGCCTCTTTCTGATCAAGGTTCCCGATCAGTTTTCGCTTCGATCTCCATCGATGCGTATTCTGCAAAGATAGACTCGGCAAGCCGCGAGGGTAATCGAACCCAACCGGGCTGCGCGCTCGAGAGGCGGATCCAGGGCAACTGGTGTGGAGTATTTGGCGGGGCCAGTGAGGCTCGCGGCGGTGTACGAGCCACTCGATAAGTCAGGTTTAGCGCCGCGATTTCTCGAAGCCGTTCATTTGCGGCGAAGGTTGCGGTGGTTCCTTGAACTACCGCAACGACTGGATATCGACGACACGTCAGGGAACCATCTGCATGTCGCCTGGCGCTTGCGGCGGCAGCTTGATAGAAAGGACCTTGAATTCGCCGCTGGTCGGCTCGGACCCCGCATGTACGGTTCCCTTCGGGATAATGATCAGGTCGCCGGCATGAATCTGACGCTGTTCGTCGCCTAGCCAGAAAGTGCCGCTTCCCGAAATCACGTACTGGATCTCGTCAGAACCTCTGTGCGTATGCTTGGGCACGTTACCGGTCTGCACGGCGACGGTCCCGCTTGGTGTGACGACCAGACCCTTCGAACGCAGGGTACCCATGTTCGGAATCTGTGCGCCAAGATCGGCATCGGTTAGGGCTGCCAGGTCAATGATCTGCGCCGTCAGCGCCGCATTTGGTGCCTGGGCGTGCGCCGGAGTACCCAGATGGGATACGAACATGCCAGCAACAAAGGCGCCAGGCAACGCCGCGAGATAGATGTATCGACGCATGTTCTTGTCCTTTTGAAAGAGCGGACCTTCCGGCGTAGGGCGCGCTGAAGTGGCTTGTCCCTGCTTGATTGTCGCACCATTGAGCAGACAGCTGGAAACTAGGGGAACACCTGAGGACGCCGCATCAATTTCGTCGTCGGATGCTGCGGACAGTGGCGTCGCACTATTTGATCGCATCGGCGGCCGCCTTGCACACGGATGCGTCCTGTTCGCCTGTGCCACCACTACAACCGATGGCGCCGACGAGCTTTCCTCCTTCTACGAGCGGAAAACCTCCCGGCGATGCGACCAGCCCCGCTTCCAAGGTGTTCACATATGCATGTCCGGTCTCAAACTGGTTGTAGAAGACACGGGTTTCGCGACGAAATCTTGCTGACGTTCGCGCCTTGTTCTGCGATATCTCGATCGACGCATACTGCGCACCGTCCATTCGTTCGAACGCGAGGAGTTCGCCATGCGTGTCGACGACAGCGATGTTCATTTTCCAGTCGTGCTTCCTCGCTTCGGCTTCTGCCAGCGCGAGCAGCCTCTTCGCGGTGTCCAGACCAATCGTAGTGCCATAGGGAATATCGAAAGGCATCTTGTCAGACGTCCCACCTGCGGGGGGTTGTGAGGCCGGGGTTTGCGCTGTCGCAACGGTTGCCACGACGAGGCAGGCTGCGCAGGCGATCCGGAGGAGGTTTTGCATCGCACCATCTCCTGAAGGTTAGCCAGATGATTGCCAACGTAACCCCAGGAAGGGCGGCACGCAAGGTCATTTGCAGGTCACGAAAGCAACGGGATTTGCCACACAGATCCATCCGCCCATCGTCTGTGTTTCGAGCATTCCTCAACCGCCCATGAAGCCAAACACCCAGTGGCGCGCGCTTCCATTGCCTACACTCAGGTTACGCGCCGAGCGCTTTCAGGCAACGTGATCGCAGGAGCGTTTGCGGTCGAGCTTGCGCGTATCAATTCCGATTCGTACCAATCGTAAGGGGAATCTCCATGGCAACTTATGTGGTTCTTGCACAATTCACCGATCAAGGCATACGCAACGTCAAAAACAGCCCGCAGCGGGCCGGTCAAGCGGCGGAGTTGGCCAAAACCTTTGGCTGTGAAATGAAAGAGATCTACTGGACGGTGGGCAAATACGACATTGTCACGGTCATCGACGCACCGGATGAGCAAAGCTTCGCGGCCTTCGGCTACGCGCTAGGGTCAGCAGGCAATGTCCGCACGCAAACGCTCCGTGCATTCACGAAGGACGAATGCAGCGCGATTATCGGCAAACTTCCATAAAAGCGGCAGTCATCCGGCATGCGAGCCGGTTTCTTTCTGCGACTCTTTCCCAGGAGGTCACTATGAACGCAAAGGCAGACCATAGCGAAGACATACGCGCATTCGTTCAAACGGCCGAGCAGGCTGGCGAGTATGTGTGGGTCATTACGCTGGTCGACTTCGGGGCACAAAAGGTCAAACGGTCAATGGTCTCGGACGACACTTTCGCCATGCGCGCCGCGGCTCAAGATGCAGGCGACGCCTATCTGAAGGCGATGGCGGAAGACCGGTAGCGAGGCGCGAGGGCCTTGTTTTCTTTTCGCTCGCGGACAGTCTAAAGTTGGACCAGAGGCCGGGTGCCGGAAGAGGAGGGAGCCCATGTCCACCACGCCACAAGCTTCGGCATCCCCTTTCGCGGTGTCCGCCGAAGCCGGCCGCTTCCGCGTCACTCGACCGGGAAGCGCGAACGATGTGATCGACCTGGTGCGAGAAAAATATATCCAGATCGTCGATCTGAAGTTCACCGACTTACCCGGACTCTTGCAGCACTTCTCGATCACACTTCCTGAAGTTCACCCGGATCTCTTCGACGCCGGGATCGGCTTCGACGGCTCGTCGATCCGCGGCTTTCAGGAGATCCACGAATCGGACATGCTGCTCAGGCCCGATCCGGCGACCGCTTTCGTCGATCCGGTTTGCGAGACGCCGACGCTGTCGATCATCTGTGACGTGGTCGACCCGGTTTTGCAGCAGCCGTATTCACGCGATCCGCGCTACGTGGCGAGAAAGGCGGAAAACTATCTACGCCAAACCGGTATTGCAACCACATGCTATGTCGGGCCCGAACTCGAGTTTTTCATCTTCGATTCGATCCGCTTTGGCCAGGATCAGCACTGCGGCTTCTACTATGTCGAGTCGTCCGAGGGCGACTGGAATACGGGTCGTGACGAGGGCGCGTACGGCGGCGGCAATCTTGGCTATAAGCAGCGCTACAAGGAGGGCTATTTCCCGGTACCGCCTCACGACACGCTGCAGGAAATTCGTTCGGAGATCGCGTTGACGCTGCAGCAGGCCGGCGTACAGATTGAAGTGCATCACCATGAGGTTGCGACAGCCGGCCAGAACGAAATCGACATGCGGTTTGCAACGCTCACGCGCATGGCCGACAACGTGATGATCTACAAGTACGTTTGCAAGAACGTCGCGCGCCGGCATGGGAAGGTGGCCACGTTCATGCCGAAGCCGCTGTTCGCCGACAACGCGAGCGGCATGCATTGCCACCAGAGCCTGTGGAAAGACGACGAGAATCTCTTTTACGAGGCAAGCGGTTGGGCGCTGACTTCCGACCTGTGCCGCTGGTACATCGGCGGCTTGCTGCAACACGCACCTGCGCTGATGGCTTTTTGCGCCCCGACAACCAACTCGTACAAGCGGCTGGTCCCGGGCTACGAGGCACCCGTCAATCTGGCGATGTCACAGCGTAACCGTTCGGCCGCCGCGCGCATCCCGATGTATTCGAATTCGCCGGGCGCGCGGCGTGTCGAATTCCGTTGCCCGGATCCGTCAGCCAACCCGTACCTTGCGTTCGCGGCGATGCTGATGGCCGGCCTCGATGGTATTGAAAACAGGACCGATCCGGGCGATCCGCTCGACCGGAACATCTACGATCTTTCGCCCGAAGAAGCCCGCAACATACGGCAGGTTCCAGACTCGCTCGATGCGGCGCTCGCGGCGTTGGAGGCCGATAACGCGTTCTTGCGCAAGGGCGATGTTTTCACTGAAGACGTGATCCAGACCTGGATCGAATACAAGCGCAAACGCGAGATCGATTCGATCAAACTGCGCCCCCATCCATGGGAGTTTTACCTGTACTTCGATACTTAAAAATAGCATCCAGACCTGTCATAGTGAGGTCGCCTGAGGCACGCATATGGGCTGCTTCCCGGCACTGCGTCAGGGTGTCTATACTCAAAGAGGTCGCCTCGGAATCAGCCTCAACGGGTTCAGGTGGTAGCGGCGCCGAGCAGGATTTCAACGCGAATCGGCCGAGTCGCGGGGGAGAAAGGTATGTTCAAGCATCTGCTGGTGCCGACCGACGGCTCGGCGCTTTCTGGAGCCGCCATTCAGATGACGATAACGCTCGCCGTGGAAAACGGAGCCAGAATTACGGGACTTCATGTCATCCCGGAGTTTCATGTCCTTGCATATGGCTCCGAGATGATCGCAGACAACGAGGAACGAATCATTCAGAGCGCGCGGCAGCGCGCGGATGATTATCTCGGGGTGATCAGAAGAGCGGCTGCGGAAGCAGGTGTCGAGTGCAATACGGTTTCCATGAATCGCGCCCATCCTTATGAGGCGATTATCAGCGTTGCAACAGAGCAGAACTGCGATCTCATTGTTATGGCGTCCCACGGTCGAAGCGGCATGCGGGCGTTTCTGCTCGGCAGTGAGACTCAGAAGGTCCTGACGCACAGTCAGATTCCGATCCTCGTTGTCCGGCAGTCGACGTCAGCCGGCGAACCTCCAGGGCGATAACCGGGGCGGTGAAACGGTACCGTCACGCGACTTCGTATTACGAGAGGTTACGTCGCGCGGTCTTCGTAATGACCGGTAAGTCTTCGAATTCAGGTCTCGATCAACCAGGCGGGAATGCGCTGCTATGCTTCCTTCCCTCCCTTGTCCCGTCTGGTCAGCCTTCATCTGTACAAGCAGAGACGGAGGCTGTCTTAACCTTCGCTTCATCGACCCGCAAGCATTGCGTCAGGTTGTCCGCATGCGGCGGTCATCAATCATGTCCATCGATCGTCTTTTTTCTCTGGCGTCCGCGCATCATCAAGCGGGACGTCTCGACCTGGCCGAAAGCCATTACCGTGAAACGATCGGCATTGCACCGGACCACTGGGACGCTCGCTTTGGCCTCGCACAGGTATTGATTCGGCAGGATCGGTTCGACGAAGCAATCGGCTGGCTCACGGGGCTGCTGAACCGTCCCGGTCATCAGGTTGCCGTGTATCGGCAGCTTGGCCTTGCCGAGGCGTGCGCGGGGCGGCGGCAACGCGCGCTCAATTATTTCGAGCGTGTCCTTGAACACGATCCTGACGATCCCGCGATTTTGCACATCGTTGCAAATTTCCAGCAGGCGGTAGGCCTCGATGCCGAGGCGGACACTAACTATCGCCGTGCGCTGAAATTGAAGCCGCTCATCACGGTTCCGGCGATCGTTGCACCACCGGATTTTCGCGTGCTGTTTGTGTTCGGGCCCAGTGCAGGCAATACGCCAATCGAGTATCTGATCGGGCAGGCGCGTTTTGAGAGCAATGTGATCACGCTGTTGCCAGACATGGACTACGACGTCGATCGGCTCAGAGTCTACGCGGACGTGGTCATCAATCTGATTTCCGACGTCGATCGAGGACAAGCTTTCCTCGGACCCGCGCAAGCGTTTATAGATCGTGTCGGTAGTCCCGTCGTCAATCCGCCGCAAGCCATTGCAGGTACGAATCGCGAGTCGGTCGCGCAACGCCTCGCGGAAGTACCGGACTGTTGCGTTCCGCAAACGCGTCTTTATCCGGCAGCCGGGTTGCGCGAATTACTTTCGCGCGCCTCGCAGCCCACGTTGTCGTTTCCGCTGCTGGTGAGGCCGGCGGGCACGCACGGCGGCGACGACTTCGAGAGGATGGAAGACCCTGCGCAATTGCTGGTCTTCCTGAACCGGCACGATGCAAGCAGCTACTACCTCACGCCGTTTGTCGACTACCGGTCCGATGACGGCTATTTCCGCAAGTACCGCTTCGTTTGTGTCGGCGACGAGATTCTGCCGTACCACCTCGCCATTGACGACAAATGGAAGGTCCACCATGTCACGACGAATATGGCTAGCCATCCGTGGATGCAGGCCGAAGAGCAGGCGTTCCTGGAGGATCCGTGGCGTGTCTTCGGCGTAGCGCAGCGTGCGGGGTTGCAGTCGATTCGCGACGCGATGGGACTGGACTACTTCGGCATCGACTGTGCGCTTGACCGTGAGGGCGCGGTCGTCGTGTTCGAAGCCAATGCAAGCATGCTTGTTCATGGGAATAACAGTCAATTCCCGTACAAGAAGGGAGCGGTGGAACGCATCAAGCAGGCGTTTCACACCATGCTCGAACGACGCGCGCGGAATCTGGCGGGTCAGCCTGACGGGTCTCACGCAAGCTAACTAACGTATCAACGAGCAGCGGTCCGTTGCGACGGTGAGTGGCCATGCGCGCGGCGCGGCCGCCGACGCACCCTGGACCCAACTGCTGGCCTTGGAGGCACAGTGAAGTCCAATGCATTGAATTTTTCAGGTGGTCCCGGCGCGCTTCCCGAAACGGTGCTGGAGCAGACGCGTGAGGCGATTGCCGCTGTGCCGGAAACGGGCATTTCCGTGCTCGGCATGAGTCATCGCTCGGACTGGTTTCGCTCGATACTGAACGAAGCCGAACAGAATGTGCGCGCTCTGCTCGGACTCTCCGACGACTACGCCGTAACGTTCCAGCAGGGCGGCAGTAGTTTGCAGTTCGCGACGATTCCGATGAACTTCGCCGGAAATGGATTCGCGCCGCCCGAATATGTGAGCTCCGGCTACTGGAGCGGCCGGGCGACCGCGGAGGCGGCCAGGGTGAGCGAGCGCAAAGTTGCGTGGGATGGCCACACGACCGGCTACAGGGAATTGCCCGCCCTCGACAAGCTGGATATCTCCCGCTCCGCAGCCTATTTGCACCACGTCTCGAACGAGACCGTGGAAGGCTTACAATTTCCTGTTTGGCAAGGATCCACGCAAGTCCCGCTGATTGCGGACATGTCGTCCGATTTTCTGTCGAAGGCTTTCCGGCCAGACGGCTATTCGATGATCTATGCCCACGCCCAGAAGAACCTGGGGCCAGCGGGGGTGACCGTTGCGATCATCAAGCGTTCGCTTCTTGAACGGATACCCGATGGCCTGCCCGCGATCCTCGATTTTCGCACCCACGTATCGCACGGCTCGAATTACAACACGCCGCCCGTATTCGCGATCTATGTGCTGACGTTGATTACGCGCTGGCTACGCTTCGATATCGGTGGTCTGCAGGCGATGCAAGGCATCAACGAAAGGAAGGCGCGGCGGCTGTATGACACGCTCGACGCATTGGAGGGCGCGGTGACCATTCACGCGGATCGTCGCTGGCGCTCGCAGATGAACGTGTCGTTCACATTCGGCGATGCGCGGCTCGACGATGCGTTTGTGACAATGGCTAGCGAACAAGGCATCGTTGGACTGGAGGGGCACCGTTCAATTGGCGGATTGCGGGCTTCTCTTTACAACGCCGTTACTGAGCAGGCTGTGGACATTCTGGCGAATGCACTCATGGAATTCGGTCTGCGACAGGTTTGAACGGCAGCCGCATTGCATCGGAGAATTTACTGACGCATCCAGCGCCCGGTTTTCAGCGCGTCAGCAACGAAACGGTTGCGATGCCCAGGATAGTCATCACGAGCGAAGCCCCCACGTGAATGACGATCTCGCCAGCCGCCCAGCCGAGCCGGCCGTCCTGCAAGCGCTGCACGACTTCCGCCGAGAACGTCGAGAAAGTCGACAGGCCGCCCATCAGGCCCGTGATAACGAAGAGCCGCCATTCGGGCGTGATCTGCGGCGCCCGCGCGAACCCCGCGACCGCAACGCCGATGACGTAGCCGGCGATCACATTGGCGGCGAAGGTGCCGAGCGGCAAACCCGTGAACAGGCCGTTCAGACGGATACCGAGAAACCAGCGGAACAGTGAACCGAGCGCGCCGCCAATGCCGACCGCGAGAATGGACAAATACATGCGAAAGTACTCTGGCGAAGCCAAAAGGTCGACAAACCGGGTTGAGCGGGAGGCGTGATGCCGCGTCCGCAGTTGTCCGGGCGAAGCAGGCACCATCAGCCATCAAGGGCGGTTAAGGCGAATGCCATCTCCAGCGCGCAAGTCTAGCATCGGCAGTGCATTGGGGACAGGTGAGCGCAACCGCGGCGAGCGTGTGCGGTCGGCATGGCATGAGGCGTGACCTAGAATAGAGACAGCGCCTGCGGGCGTTTGCTGTGGGTTCACTGCGGCTGCGCGGGAGGCCGATATGATGAAGGGCTACCAGCTCACGTTTTATACGGAGCAGAACAAGCGCCACGGTCATCAAACGGTCGTGGAATGTTTGCTGTCGATCGCGAAGGTCGTCGGCATTCATGGCGCGACCGTCGTGGCGGCGGCCGAAGGCGTCGGCCACGCGGGCGCGCGGCATGCAGCGCGCTTCTTCGAACTGGCGGACCAACCGTTCCAGGTGATTTTCGCGGTCACTGAAGGCGAGGCGGAAGCGTTGCTCGAGGCGGTGCGCGCGGGCAACGTGCCGGTGTTCTACACGCGTTGCCCAATCGAATTCGGCCTGCTCGGCGAGCATGCGGACACGAAACATCCTGTCCGCCGCTAGCCGTGCTGGATGGCCAGTGCGTCAGCCGACCGTTTCGCGCTCGGGCGTTGCGGAAATCTTGTGAATCGACAGATCCGCGCCGTTGTATTCGTCCTCCTGGTCGAGCCGCAGCCCCACCGTTAGGCGAATCGCCCCGTACACGAGCGTGCCGCCGAGCGATGCCACCACGATGCCGCCCAGCGTGCCGATCAGTTGCGCGCCGAACGACACGCCGCCCAGGCCGCCTAGCGCATGCAAGCCAAAGATGCCGGCCGCGAGGCCGCCCCACGCGCCGCACAAGCCGTGCAACGGCCATACGCCGAGCACGTCGTCGACGCGCCAGCGGTTCTGCACGCAAGTGAACATAGTGACGAACAGCACGCCCGCGATGCCGCCCGTCACCAGCGCGCCGAGCGGATGCATCACGTCGGAGCCGGCGCATACCGCGACCAGCCCGGCGAGCGGGCCGTTATAGGTGAAGCCGGGGTCGTTGCGGCCTGCGAGCCACGCGGTCAGTGTGCCGCCGACCATCGCCATCAACGAATTGACCGCCACGAGGCCGCTGATCTTGTCGATGGTTTGCGCGCTCATCACGTTAAAGCCGAACCAGCCCACCGTCAGCACCCAGGCGCCTAGCGCGAGGAACGGAATATTCGACGGCGGATGCGCGGCGATGCCGCCGTCACGGTGATAGCGGCCGTGGCGCGCGCCGAGCAACAGCACCGCCGGCAACGCGACCCAGCCGCCGAACGCATGCACCACCACTGAGCCGGCGAAGTCGTGAAACGGCACGCCGAACACCTGGGTCAGCCAACCCTGGATGCCGAAGCGGCCGTTCCACGCGATCCCTTCAAAGAACGGATAGACGAAGCCGACCAGCACGAAAGTGGCGAACAGCTGTGGATTGAATTTCGAGCGCTCGGCGATGCCGCCCGACACGATCGCCGGAATTGCCGCGGCGAAGGTCAGCAGGAAGAAGAAGCGCACCAGCGCATAGCCGTTGTGCGCGGCCAGAGACTCGGCGCTGCCGAAGAACTGCACGCCATAGGCGATCGTGTACCCAATGAAGAAATACGCGATCGTCGAGACCGAAAAATCCACCAGAATCTTGACGAGTGCATTGACCTGATTCTTTTTGCGTACCGTGCCGAGTTCGAGAAACGCGAATCCCGCATGCATGGCCAGCACCATTGCGGCACCCAGCAAAAGGAAGAGGGTATCGGTGCCGGTTTTCAGACTTTCCATCGATGTGTCCCGCTTATGCCAAAAAAGCGGGCATTGAATGCAAGAAGCGGGCCAAACTTGTGCCGGTAGGCGTCGATCAGGTGCAAAACCGCACCGCAATGGGTGTTGCGCCGCTCCTTGTTGATTGAGCGATGCACCATCTTTTGCACCTCGAACAACAGCGAAAGCACAAATTAGGTGCGTGACGGTTTCATATCGGTCGTCGTGATCCAAATATGGGCAAGACATTCGATTTGATTTACGTTTAATTCAAAAGCCTGACGTTTTATGCGTATTGGTCGGGCGCGGGGCGCTATTGGGTGGCAGAAGCTTGATTGGTGGCGCGTCGTCTTTGTCTTCCAGTGCAAACGCCGACATAATGTGCCGTCCCCGTGCATGATCTGCCGGCCACCGACCTCCAATGCGCTCGCATGAGACTGACCACTAAAGGCCTGTTGCTGATCGCAATTCCGGCCCTCTTCGAACTGGCGCTGCTGTCTGGCCTGGTCAAGGCGCAGTCCGACGCGACGCAAGCGGAGCAGTGGGCCATCCATAGCGAAGACGTGCTGCGTCAAACCACCGCGATTCTCGATCCGGTGCTGGGTGAGTCCGTGGCGCTCCGTGGCGCGGTGCTCGCCAGCGATACCCACTTTACGACGCCGGTCACCTTGTGGATGGACGTCGACCGTCGCATCGACCAACTGGCCGAGCTGGTTGCCGACAACCCGGCGCAAGTCGAACGCGTGGTGCAGGTGCGCCAGGCGGTGCAGGGGTATCGTCAATGGTCGGACCGCATTCAGGACATGCTGCATTCGGGGCGGCGGCGCGATCTGCTTGATCGCTTCCGCGATCTGGCCTCGGCCGACGTGCTCGATCGCTTCCGTCAGCAGGTGGTGGCCTTCCAGGCTGAAGAGCGGCGCCTCGACTCGTTGCGCTCGAACGCCGCCGAGGCCGCGCGTGAGCGGCAACAGATGCTGGTCGTCGCGGCCGTGTTCGGCTCGTTGCTGTTCGTCGCGCTGGCCGTCTGGTTGTTCACGCGCGGCGTGCGTGGCCGGCTCGCGCTGCTGTCCGATAACGCCGGGCGCCTCGCGGGCAACGAGCCGCTGGCGCCGATTGGCCCGGGCCGCGACGAAATCGCCCGGCTCGATTTGACCTTGCATGAAACCAGCCGCCGCCTGCTCGAAGCCGAGCGCATCCAGGCGCGTTTCCAGTCCGATCTCGCGCGCCGCACCGGCGAACTGGCGCGCATCAACGAGACCTTGCGGCAACAGACCCAGGAAAACGAAATGTTCATCTATAGCGTGTCGCACGACCTGCGTGCGCCGCTGGTGAATCTGCAAGGCTTTTCCAAAGAACTGATTCGCGCGTGTGACGATCTGCGCGCCGTGCTGCGCCAGTCGTCGCTCGCGCCAGAGCCGCGGCAGCGCATTGAACGGGTGGTGGACGAGGATATCGGCGAAGCACTGCACTTCCTGCAGACGGCTGTGCTGCGGGCGTCTCATATCATCGACGCGCTATTGCGGCTGTCGCGTGTCGGCCGCGTGGAGTACCGGCAGCAAAAGGTCGAAGTGCGCGATATCGTGCCGCGTGTGGTCGATGCCATGCAGGGGTCGATCCGGGCGCGCGGGGCGCATGTCGCTGTCGACGAGTTGCCGGCGGTGTGGGGCGACCCGACCGCGCTCGAACAGGTGTTCGCGAACCTGATTGGCAATGCGGTCAATTATCTGGACCCGGCGCGTGAAGGCCAGATCGAAATTGGTACGACACCGGCGCCGCCGGGTGTGCATTCGTTGCGGATTTTCTACGTGCGGGATAACGGCCTGGGCATTCCGGCGGTCGCGCTGCCGCGACTTTTCAACGCCTTTCAGCGGCTGCACGGCAATGTGGCGACGGGTGAAGGCATCGGCCTTGCGCTTGTGCGACGCGTGGTGGAGCGGCATGGCGGACGCGTGTGGGCGGAGTCGAGAGAGGGCATGGGCACGACGTTCTATCTGTCGCTGCCCGAAGCCGACGTGCGGGCTGCGCAACAGGCTGTCGAAACGCATGCCTCGCTGGTGAATGGTGCTCACGTGGTCCGTGGCGTGCGCGAAGTGCGCGCTGGCCTCGGTGATGCTGATGGCCTTGGACTGAGCGGCGGTGCGACGGCCCATGCCGCCAATGCCGCGCCCGGCATCAGTACGCGGTAAAGAGTCGGCGCGGCTTGAGCAGTTTGCCGCCGCGAATCGACCAGTAGCAGCCGCAAACGATCAGGATCGCAACGCCGGTCAGCGCTTCGAGCGGGGCGGGATGCAGGCCGGGCAGGCCGTTAAGGGCGAACAGGCCGTGCGCGAGGATCAACAGGGCGGCCCACAACGAACAGGCGGCTTGCACCAGCATGCGCGTGCCGGCCAGACGTCGCGCGCGGTTTTCTCGCGACCAGTTGGCCGGTGTGCGCGCGCAGAAAAAGGCAATCGCCATCAAGGTGACGGCGAGAATGACGATCCAATCAGTCAGTTCCATCGAAAAAGCTCCCAAGTCAACCGGCGACTATAGGAAAGCCTTTCGCTGAGAACTATCGGACTAGTCTCAAATGTGGGAGCGTTTTGGCGAGCGCGCATTGCCGCGAAGGCAAGGCGCTCGCCTCAGGATCAGAGTTCGATCCGGGTGCCGAGCAGCACGAGGAATTGACGCAGCCACTCAGGATGAGCGGGCCATGCGGGGGCGGTGACGAAATTGGCGTCGGTGATCGCGGCGTCGACCGGAATGTCGGCGTACTCGCCGCCGGCCAGCTTCACTTCGGGCGCGCAGGCCGGGTAGGCGGAAATGCGCTTGCCGCGAATCACGTCGGCGGCGGCCAGCAATTGCGCGGCGTGGCAGATCGCGGCGATCGGCTTGCCTGCTTCGGCGAACTGCCGCACGAGTTCGATGACTTTGTGATTGAGCCGCAGGTATTCCGGCGCGCGGCCGCCCGCGATCGCCAGCGCGTCATATTGACGGGAATCGACGTCGTCGAACGTTGCATTGAGCGTGAACTGATGGCCAGGCTTTTCGGTGTAGGTCTGGTCGCCTTCGAAATCATGGATCGCGGTCTTGATCTTCTCGCCCGCTTTCTTGTTCGGACAGACCGCGTCAACCACGTGGCCGACCGCCTGCAGCGCCTGAAACGGCACCATCGTTTCGTAATCCTCGGCGAAGTCGCCGGTCAGGAACAGGATCTTCTTTGCTGCCATCGCATGCCTCCAATTGATCAACGGAACACATCGAGCGGGACGTCAGTCTACCCCAATGCGTTTGACAGAACCGCGAAGGAGGACCGATGGCGTGTAATCAATGGTGCAGGATGCAGGCAGGCGACGCGGCGGCGTAGCAGGGCGGGGCTACTGCGCCAAGCGCCGACGTCAGCCCCTGCGCGCGCCGGCGCTTCGAGCGCGCGGGCTTCCAGATGCTCGGGCAGGGGAGCGTGCGGCGCAACGGCGTATCATTGGCGCGTTTTCGCATGCGGAAGCCGCTCGATGCGGCTCACACTTAAATATGACTTTATCTATTCGTTCGCCGCTGTTGCGTCGCGTTGCTGTTGTCGCTCTCGTGTTCGGCGGGCTCGCGGCCTGTCAGAAGAACGATGCGTCGGCACAGGTCGCCGGCAAGCTCAACGATGCCGCGCAAGCCGCCGGTCAGAAGCTCGACCAGGCAGCCAGCTACGTCGGCCAGCAGGTCGATGCGACCAAGGCCACCGCGCAGCAGAACCTCGAATCGGCCTCCGCGCCGTCGATCACGATCGATCCCGCCTCGCTGGCGTCGACCGCGGAAGCCCACCTGCAAGGCGCGGCGAGCGCGACGAATGCGCAACTCGGCAAGGCGGCGGCGTTGACCGGCCAGAGCCTGGAGACGGCGGGGCGCAAGCTGCAGGAATGGTCGGCACAAAGTTCGGCGTCGTCGGCTAGCGTGTCGGCATCTTCGTCTGCGCCGGGCGATTCCAGCGATGCGCAAAAGCAGATGGACAAGTGAGATGGTGACTTGCGCCTCCGGTCGTTTGACAGTCGGATTAAATGTAATTACTATAGTTACACATTGTCGTGGCAGGGCGGGTTTGCTGTGAATACAAGTAGCCGGTTTGCGTTTGCGGTGCATGTGCTCGCGCTGCTGTCGTTGCAGGAAGGCGCGCCGCTTTCGTCGGAGATGATCGCGGGCAGTGTGAATACGAATCCTGCGTTGATCCGGCGTCTGTTGACCATGCTGGCCGAGGCGGGTCTCACGACCTCGCAACTTGGCGCGGGCGGCGGCGCGCTGCTCGCCCGGCCGCCTGACGACATCACCTTGCTTGAGGTGTATCGTGCGGTGGACGACGCGCAATTGTTCGCCATGCATCGCGAGGAGCCAAATCCTGCATGCATGGTGGGGCGGAATATCCAGGTCGTGCTGCGCGGCATCATTGACGAAGCGCAGCAGGCCATGGAGGCATCGCTCGGCGCACGCACGCTGGCTGATGCTACTTCCGACCTGGTGCGCGCCGAACGGGCGCGTGAACGCAAGCGGCGTCCGCATGGGTGACATGGCAATGAAGTAGCATCGGAGGGCGCGTGTGGTGTAGTCGAGACGCGCGTACCTGAGAACGAACGGGGGCTCACGCCCCTCTTTTTTCCGCGTTATATGTAATCAATATAGTTACATATAGGCTAATCACAGGAGTATCGAAATGAGCAAACAGTTGAAAATCGCATTGTTCGGCGCCACCGGCACGATTGGTTCGCGGATCGCCTTGGAAGCGGCCCGTCGCGGGCATCAGGTGACGGCGCTGGCGCGCAATCCGGCGCGCGTGCCGGCGGATGTGGCGAATCTCCAAGCCGAGCAAGCCGATCTGCTCGACGCTGCGAGCGTCGGCGCCGCAGTGCGCGGTCACGATGTGGTGGCGAGCGCCTATGCCCCGCCGCACGGCAATCTCGCGGCGCTGACCACGGCGACCCATGCGCTCGTCGAAGGCGTACGCGCAGCGGGCGTCAAGCGCCTCGTGGTGGTGGGCGGCGCGGGTTCGCTCGAAGTGGCGCCGGGCAAGCAACTGGTCGACACCGACGGTTTCCCGGACGCCTACAAAGCGATCGCACTGGCTCACCGCGACGCATTCGATTACTACCGTGGTATCACCGATCTCGACTGGACTTTCTTCGCGCCGGCCGCGCTGATTGCCCCGGGCGAGCGCACCGGCAAGTTCCGCACGGGCGCGAACACGCTGCTGGCTGACGCAGAGGGCAATAGCCGCATTTCCGCGGAAGACTATGCGATCGCCTTCGTCGACGAATTGGAGCAGGGCCGTTTCGTCCGTCAGATCGCGACAGTGGCTTATTGAGCCTTACCGGACCGTGCGCGGCTTGTGCCTCGCCTGGCCCGTTGCAGGCGTCGTAGTGGCCGCTCGGGAGAGGAGGGAGGCCCGCCAATCCTCGAATTTGCGCAAGCGTCCTAACAATCGGTTACGCATGTTCGGTCGCCGGCGGTGAAACTGCGGCTAAACTGGCGTCTCCCGTTTTCTTACGGATCGCCATGCAGTCATGCCCATTGCGGCGTGAGTCCGGGGCCGCGCCGTCTAACGGCGGGCAACCGGCGACTCGCGCCGCCTTTCATTTTTCTTTCGGTCACATCGAATGTCGCGCCCACATCGCGGCGTGGCTCAGTGCGTGGACGGCCACGGTCTGGCTCGCCCTGATCCTCGGTATCGGATGGATGCCCGCGAGTGCTCTGGCTGCCGGCGCCACCACGCCGGTCATCCCGGCACTGCAGAGCCTGATCAACAGTGCGACGGCAACGCCTGCGTCTGCCGCTTCGGGCGCTTCGGCTGCGGAAGCGGCCTCCGCGCCGTCGCCCGCGAGTCAGGCGGAACTGGCGCGCTCGCTCGACAGCGTGATCGCCACGCTCGACAACGACCGGCAGCGCACCGCGCTCGTCGCCCAGCTCAAAAAGCTGCGCGAGGTCTCGCAAAACGTCGCGCCGGCCGCGCCCGCGCAACCGAGTCCCGGCTTGCTCGGCGCGATCGCGTCGGGCATCGCTTCGTTCGAATCCGATGTGCATCAGGGCCGTACGCCGGTGCGCTATTGGGGCGGACGCTTCAACGCGGCCGGCAACGAGCTTTATACGATCATTTCTGGCCAGGGGCACGAGAGCTTCGGCCGCGTCGTCTTTTCGATGATTGCCATGCTGGCCGGCTGGGGCGCTTGCGCTGGGGCGCTGATCTACCTGCAACACCGGCTATACCGGCGCTTCGGTATTCTTCTGGGGCTCAACCCGAATCCCACCACGCGCGAGTTGCTGATCTTTGCGCTGCGCCGCGTCGGGCCGTGGATCGTGGCCTTTCTCGCTGCATTGCTGTTCGTGCGCGCGATGCCCGATGCGCTCGGCCGTACGCTCGGCATGGTGGTCGCCTATGCAATCGTCGCGGGAGCGGTATTTTCGGCGATCTGTCTGATCATGTTTTCGCTGTTCGGCTCGGGGCATCGGCGGGTTGCGGTGCGTCTGCTGATCGAGCACGCGCGGCGCGTGCTGTTCGTCGTGGGCATATGCGCGGCGCTCGGCGATGCGGCAGTCAACTACGACGTCGAGCATCAGCTCGGATCGAATCTCGCCGCGCTGATTTCGACGGCCGCCAACATGACGGCCGCCGTGCTCACCGGCTATTTCGCGCTGGCGTTCCGTCGGCCGATCGCGCATCTGATTCGCAACCGGCCTTACGAACAGCGCAGCGATCATAGGGCCGCGACCGATGCGTTCGACGTGCTCGCCTCGCTCTGGCACGTGCCGGTGCTTGTGCTTGCCACTGCGTCAGTGGTCGCCACGCTCGGCGGTTCAGGCTCCAGCGAGAACGTGCTGCAGATTTCGGTGGTGACCGCGCTGTTGCTGGTGCTCGCATTTTTCCTGTCCGCGGTGGTGCTGCGCATGACGCGCCCGCGCAGCCCGCGCGCGCGGCGCCGCTCGCCTTATCTGTCGCGCTTGCTGCGCTTTTGCGGCACGCTGCTGACGCTGTTCATCTGGCTGTTCTTCTTTGAACTGGCGGCGCGTTTGTGGGGGGTGTCGCTCGCGGAAGTGGTCGAGGAAAACGTGGCGGCGCGCGGGATAGCGCACGCGGTGACCGCGATCATCGCGACGGTGTTTATTTCATGGCTGCTGTGGATTCTGGTCGACACCGCGATCACAGAAGCCCTCAATCCAGGCGGTCCGCGCACCAAGTCGCGTAATCCGAGCACGCGGGCGCGCACGATGCTGCCGTTGTTGCGCAATGTGCTGCTGGTATCGATCATGACGATTGCCGGCATCGTCACCGCGGCGAACCTGGGCATCAATGTGACGCCGCTGCTGGCCGGCGCCGGTGTAATCGGCCTCGCGATCGGGTTCGGCGCGCAGTCGCTCGTGACCGACCTGATCACCGGCCTGTTCATCATCATCGAGGATACGATTTCGGTCGGCGACTGGATCGACGTGGACGGTGGTCACGCGGGCACCGTCGAGCATCTATCGATCCGCACCGTCCGCTTGCGCGATGGGCAAGGCGCGATTCACGCGATTCCGTTCTCGCAGATCAAGATCGTCAAGAACCTGTCGCGCGACTTCGCTTATGCAGTGTTCGAAGTGCGGATGTCGTTTTCGACCGATGTCGATCAGATCACGCATCTGATTCGGGAAGTCGGTGCTGATCTGATGGCCGACTTCCGCTACCGGCGCGAAATGCTGGGCCCGATCGAGGTGTGGGGGCTCGACCGTTTTGATCCGAACTGGATGGTCGTGAAAGGACAGATCAAGACGCGGCCGTTGCAGCAATGGAGCGTGGCGCGCGCTTTCAATTTGAGGCTTAAACGCAAGATGGACGAAGCCGGCATCGAGATTCCGGTGCCGCAGATGCGTGTGTACACGTCGTCGAAGGATAGCGAAGGGCAGCCTTTGCCGAACGATGAGCTGCCCGAGCTCGGTCCGCATGGGCATGGGCACGCGCAGGCTGAGACGGGGGCTTCGACGCGAGCGGCGCACGCTGCTGTGGCGATGGCGCGCGATGTATCGCACGAACCGCGTCCGGCGCCGCCGCCAACCGGGCAGACCGCGCCGATTCCACCGCAGATTCCGACGGCAGGCGAGGCAAGCGGCAAAAGCTGACTACGCGCTACATGCGTGGTGAGCAGGGTTCAGACGAGCGCCGGTGCCTCGGTCGCGCGCACGATGTCGTTGACATGCGTGGCGATCTGCGCGCCCGCGACACCATAGATATGCAGCGAGACGGCGGGCGCGTCACTGCAATTGCCCAGCCGATGAATGCCGCCTCTGCCGCCGCGCACGAACGACACGGCTCCGGGATTGCGCGCCTGTGTACGGGTGGCGCTCGCGCAGTGCTGTGCGCCATTCCATTCAAAAACGGTTTCGCTCAGCGTACCTTCGATCACCGCATAGCCGCACCATGTGTGGTGCGCATGCACCGGGCTTGCCTGTTGCGGCAGCCACACCAGCGCGGCGACTGCATAGCGGCCGTGCGGATCGGCGGCCAGCAGATGGCGCCGGTATTTTTCGGTGGAGCCTTCGCGTTGCGCCGATGTGAGTAACTCGGGATTCGCCGCGGCTTCGGCCAGTGCGACGCGCATGCTGCGCGCGAAGAAGGTCGAGTCCGACGGTTCGGGGAATTTTGCACAGGCTTCGAACATCGCGTCGAGCGCATCGCACAGGTGCGCCAGCGGCGCGCTGTGGTGCATGCGCGCGAGGGTTTCATGCGCCCCGGCAAACTGCGTGGCGTGGGCGGAGGAACGGGCTACGGGTGTTGAACGAAGGTCTTGGCTCATGATCGCTGTGCAGCTGCATGGCTGCTTATCGGCTATTTTTGGATAGACATATTTATACCCGTTTGCCTGGAGAAAGAGTTTCCATATAATTCCCCTTAGGGTCTTAAAAGTAGAATAATTTCCTATAAGGGTGTGACGATGGGAATGGATATCATCGATCGGAAGCTGCTTGAGCTGTTGCAGGAAGACGCAACCATGCCGATTGCCGAGTTGGCGCAACGCGTGAATCTGTCGCAAACGCCTTGCTGGAAGCGGCTGCAGCGTTTGAAAGAGACCGGCGTCATTCGCGCCCAGGTGGCGCTGTGCGATGCGCGCAAGCTCGGCGTGGGCACGACCGTGTTCGTCGCGGTGCGCACGAATCAGCACACCGAGGCCTGGGCGCAGACCTTTACGCGCGCGGTGCAGGAGATTCCAGAGGTGGTGGAGGTGTACCGCATGAGCGGCGAGACGGATTACCTCCTGCGCGTGGTGGTGTCCGATATCGACGATTACGATCGCGTCTACAAGCTGTTGATCGCCGCCGTGCCGCTGTATGACGTGAGTTCGAGTTTCGCCATGGAGCAGATCAAGTATTCGACGGCGCTGCCGGTGCGGCCTTCGGCGGTGGTGGAGCGGCGCTGATTGCAAGGCGTGTGCAAGCTCAGTGGGCGTAGAATGCCGCCTTCCCAGACACTATCCGCGATTGTCTCGCGAACCGAGCCCGCCTCATGAACAAACCGCCGCGCAAGAAGAACCCGACCTTTGGCATTGCTGTTTTTATCGTGGTCGCGGTACTGCTGGTGATCGCCACGCTCTTCTATAACGCCATCACGGAAAAGCGCGAATTCGACCGCCAGAATGCGCCGGCGCAGACGATTTCTTCTGACGCGGCGGCTGCGGCTACCGCAGCGAAGCCCGCAAGCGGCGCCGCGGAATAAGACGACGCGATCGTTTCACTCGTCCGGCAGGCGAATGACGCTCGCATCCTTGCGAATCTGCGCCGAGGCCGCCAGCATCTGCTTACTCTGATGGGCGAGCAATTTCATGTCGTGGACGGCGTCTGCCGAGTAGTCCTGCGATTTCTCCGTCTCGACCACCATCGCATCCAACTCACGCGACATGAGTTTGATCTGCTCGCCCTGATCGGCGGGCGGCGCGCGGCCGGCTTCGGCTTCGGTCAGGTTGTCGCGGACGACGCTCAGGGCGCGTTGCAACGGCTGCAGCGAGACGCCGTCGACCTGCTGTGCGGAGGTGCGCAGCAACGGCGCGGCTGCTGTGATCTGTGAGGCGAGCACGTGGCTGCGGACCAGCAGGTCATTCAATTCGGGCACGAACTTCTGCGCGGACTTCGGCTCGAGCATCATGCGCTGGAATGCCTGGCCCAGATTGGCAAACGCGACGTGGACGTTCTTGCGCGCGAGCCGGTAGCGATAATCGCGATCGAGCGCGGTTGCAGCGGCTACGGCGGCAGGGGACGCACCGCTGACCGGCTTGGCGCTCGCGCTGCCGGCCGTGGTGGCGCCGGCGCTGCCTGCACCAGCGTTTGCACCAGAGGCCGCACCCGCGCTTGCGCCGGCTTTTGGAGCGGCGTTGCCGCTCGCATTCGCTCCGGCGTCTGCCACCGCGAGCGTCGAGTTGCCGAATTCGATGGCCGGATCCGCCATCGCCGCGGCGGGCGCAAACGCGCCGGCCTCGGTCACCGTAGCGACAACTGCGGCGGCGGGCTTGCCGCTCCACCACCAACTTGCTTCCAGATACTGGCGCGTCGCATTGATCATGTTGTTGACGAGCTTGCCCATCAACCGGTATTCCCAGTAGGGGAACAGGTGGCTCGCCGCGATGGCG
The DNA here is from genome assembly GCF_905220705.1 of Paraburkholderia domus. GTDB lineage: Bacteria > Pseudomonadota > Gammaproteobacteria > Burkholderiales > Burkholderiaceae > Paraburkholderia > Paraburkholderia domus. Next base: position 19,096 of record NZ_CAJNAT010000031.1, on the reverse strand, counting down.
ATCGCGCAGCCCACCACGGTATCGATCGCGCGTTCGCCGATGATGCGCATGCTGCCCGGCGCGAGCAGATGGAACATGAGCAGCACATACGAGGACGTGAACACCACGCTTGCCGTGTAATTGAACAGCAACAGGCTGTAGCTCATCACCATCGACGCGAACATCACGACCAGCAGGATGTGCGGTTCCTTGACGAAGATCATCAGCGCGATGCTCGCCGCACAGCCGATCAATGTACCGACGATCCGCTGCCCGTTGCGCTGCTTGGTCAGCGAATAGCCAGGCTTCAGAATGATGACGGTGGTCATCACGATCCAGTATGCGTTGGTGAGCGGCAGCAGGCGGCCGAGCCAGAAACCGACGGCGACCGCGATCGTCACGCGCAGCGCATGGCGGAAGCTCGGCGAGGCCATGGTCAGATTCGAGAAGATCGACCCGAACGGCACGCGGCGGCTCGATACGAAGCGGGAGAGTGCCTTGTCGAGGCGCAGTTCAGTCTCGGTTTCGCTCGGATCACTTGACAGGCTCTTGTGCATCTTGTCGATCAGGCGCGTGGCGCTCCAGATACGCCGGAAGGTGGACAATATCGCCGAATAAGCCTCAGGGTTCCTGGCAGGCAGGTCCTGCTTGCGCATCAGTTCGATCTCGAATTCGATGGCGCGCAATTCGGCTTTCACATTCACACGCGTACGCGGCGGCTGGTTTTGCAGCACCGCGAGTCCAATCTCTTCGAGATCGGCTGCGGATTTGCGAATCAGATCGCGGTAGAACACCAGCAGGTCGGAGCCGCCGAACGTGCTCCGGACTAGCGAGTAATCGACATGCGCGCCGACAAACAGTTCGTGCAGATCGACGGTGTTGATGAACAGATTGAACAGCATCGCCCGGCGCGGTTCGAGCCGCCCGGTTTTCAGCTTCGGCAGATTGCGCAGCACGATGTCGCGCGCGGCATCCTGACGATCGACTGCCGCGATCTGTTTGTCGACCAGATTGCGATAGCACTCGTCGAGATCGTTATTGAGATCGTAGAAGGCGGCGCGCGCGAGCAGATAGTCCGCGCACGCGAACACGCTTTCGGCGAGCGCCTGCTGTTCGATGCGATGCATCATCCAGCGGCTCACGAAGGTCGACCAGTACGTGTACCAGAGACCGCCCACCAGAATCCACGACGCATTGACGAGCGCCTGCATCGGCGTGAAATGCTCTTCCAGCGTCATGATCATCATGAACAGCGTGGCGAAGCTGATCTGCGGCCAGCGATTGCCATACACGACGATCAATGAGAGCACGAACGTGAGCGGCACGACCGTGCACCACAGCGCCACCGAGTTGACAGTGGCGAGACCTGTGGCGAGCGCGGACAGAAAGCCGATCACCGTACATGCCAGCATCTCGTTGTGCTTGTACTTGAGCGGGCCCGGCATATCGACCACACATGCGCCGAGTGCGCCGGTCGCGATCGTGAAGCCGAGTTCGCGATCGTGAAACACGATCAGACACAATATGGCAGGTAACGACACGCCGACTGCGATGCGCAGGCCGCCATAGAAGTACTGGCTGTAGAGGAATTTTTTTATTTCAACCGAATAGCGCATCGACTGCCTGGATTCCATTCACGGAGAAAACGCGGTTGAAAAGGTCGACCCGGGCCGGCCCGGGGCAGACCCAAACTGCCGTCGAGTCTAACTGATTTTGTGCCTGATCTGACCTCGTCCGTTCGGCCAGGTTCTGCCCTGGGAGCGCGTTTGTTATGCTGTCGCTTCAATGTCTGTCGCGGCCCGGGCGTTCCGCTCGCGCCGTATGCTTCCCCGGAATCCATGCTCCAACTCTTCTACTCGAACCGCTACGAAACCCTTGTCGGCGCGCTGCTCGACGACCTGGCGCAAGCGCCGTCCGATCCCTGGACCGCGCAGCCCGTGATCGTCCCGAGCGCGGCGGTGCGGCGCCGGCTCGAGCTCGATATCGCCGCGCGCCAAGGCATCTGCGCGAATGTCAACTTTGGTTATCTCGCGCAGTGGCTGTGGGCGCAAATCGGCGGCGTGATCGAAGTGCCGAAGCATTCCCCATTCGCGCCGGACCGGCTCGTCTGGCGCTGCTACCGGCTGCTGGGAGACGCGGATGAAGGCCTCCCCTGGAACGCCTCGCCGCGTCTGCGTACGTATCTCGATGCGGCGGATGCGTCGATGCGCTACGAACTGGCGCGCCGCGTGGCCACCGTGCTCGACCACTATCTGACCTATCGCCCCGAATGGTTGTTGCAATGGCAGAAGGGTGGTTCGATCTTCGCGAGCGGCGCCGCGGACGACAACGGTCCGCGTCTTGTCGGCGCAAGTGAAGCGGCCCGGGAGGACGAGCGTTGGCAAGCCGCACTGTGGCGCGCCGTACTGGCCGAAGTGGCGGGCGACGCGCGAACGCCCGCGGCAGCCCTGCCGCCTGCTTATCGCTTTCTCGAAGAAATCGGCACACTCGATCTGGAAGCCATCTCGAACGCGCGGTGGCCCGAAGCGGTCAGCGTGTTCGCCCTGCCAACCATGCCGCCGTTGCACGTCGCTTTGCTGCGCGCGCTTTCGCGCTGGGTCGATGTGCGTCTGTATGTGATGAACCCGTGCCGCGAGTTCTGGTTCGACGTCGTCAGTGCGGGCCGAGTCGAGGCGCTCGATGCCGCCGGCCAGCTCGACTATCAGGAAGTGGGTCATCCGCTTCTCGCAGAGTGGGGCCGCCAGACCCAGGCGCAACTGCACATGCTGCATGAGCTGACCGAGAGCGCCGCATCCGGTGAGACCGGCGACTTCACCGAGAATCCGGAACCGAGCTGGCTCGCCGCCGTGCAGAACGGCATCCTCGATCTGCGGGCTGAAACAGGAACAGACGCGGACACAGACGAATTGCCGATCGAAAACGGCATTGAAGTCCATGTGTGTCACAGCCTGTCGCGGCAGCTCGAAGTACTGCATGACCGCCTGCTCGGCTGGTTCGACGAGTTCGACGAGTTCGACGATCTGCAGCCGTCCGACGTGCTGGTTGCCGTGTCCGATCTTGCAGCCGCCGGGCCATTGATCGATGCGGTGTTCGGCACCGCGCCCCCAGGCGACACTCGCCGCATTCCGTATCGGATCACCGGCTTGCCGCCCTCGCAGGCTAACCCGGTCGCGCGTTTGCTGCTGGATTGGCTGGCCTTGCCTGAGCGTAGCGTGGGTGCGCCGGATCTGATCGAATGGCTGCGGGTCGATGCGATCGCCGCGCGTTACGGGATCGATGCCAGTGCGCTCGAAGCCGCGCAGGAATGGCTCGCGGCAGCCGGTGCGCGTCGAGGGCTGGTGCCTATTGAACCGACGGGCGAACACGTGCCTGTCGCGCGTCATACGTTTGCCGATGCGCTGACCCGTCTGTACCTCGGCTACGCGATGCCGGACGGCGGCGAGCCAGTCGACGCGTGGCTGCCCGTCGAAGGCGCCGATGGCTCGGACGCCGAGTTGCTCGGCCGTCTCTCGCGTTTCGTCGACGATATCGATACCTTCGCACAACGCTGTGCGCTCGAGCAGACACCTGCCGAATGGACACAACTGCTGCTCGAGACGCTCGCGCAGTGTTTCGACGGTGGGGTCGAGTTTGCGGATTCGCTGGCGGCGGTGCGCGACGCCATCGACAAGATGGGTGACGCGATGCAAGCGGGCGCTCAGGACGTCGTGCTGCCGGCCGCCGTGGTACGCGGCGCGCTTACCGAGGCGCTCGACGACCCGGCGCGCGGCGGCGTGCCTTGGGGCAGCGTGACGTTTTCTTCGCTGACCAGCTTGCGCGGGTTGCCGTATCGCATCGTCTGCCTGCTCGGCATGGACGACGGCGTGTTGCCGAGTCTCGCCCGCGCCGACGAATTCGACCTGATGGCCGCGTTCGGTAAAGCAGGTGACCGGCAGCGCCGCGACGACGAACGCAATCTGTTCCTCGATCTGCTGCTGGCTGCGCGCGACCGGCTGTTTATCGCCTATACGGGCCGCAGCATTCGCGACAATGCGCCGTTGCCGCCGGCCGCACTGGTCGACGAATTGCTCGATCACCTCGCGCAGGTGTCGGCGGGGGAAGGGGCGAGTCCCGCGGAAGTTGACGCCGCGCGGCATGCGTTCATCGTCGATCATCCGCTGCAGGCGTTCGCGTCGGACTATTTCTCGTCGCAGCGAGGCCTCTTCACTTACGACATGGACCGCGCGGAACTGGCCAGTTTGCTGGCCGCGCCACAGCATCCGGCTGCCGCGCCGTTCTTCGATCAACCGTTGCCCGCCGAGGACACGGACTCCGTTGCATTCGACGAATTCGTGCGCTTCTGGCGTCATCCGGCGCGTGCATTGTTGCGCGATCGCCTGGGTATTGTGTTGTCGGATGCACAGGGCGAATTGCTCGACACCGAACCGTTCGAACTCGATTGGGCCGGCCGCGATGCCTTGGCGGAGCGGCTCCTGCCGGTACTGCTGGATAGCGATACAGAAGAAGACGACGACAGCATGTTCGAGCGCGTGCGCCGCGTCGCCGCGGCCAGTCCCGAACTGCCGGGTGGCGCGACCGGCGCGGTATGGCGCTCGCGCGAACTCGGCGCGCTGCGCCAGCTCGCCGACAGCGTGCGCCGCGAAGTCGCGTCGGGTGTAACGCGTTTGCCGTTCGTGCTCGATATCGTGCCGCGCTGGCCCGATCGTGCCGACATCGCCGATACGCTTTTCGGCCCTCACGACGCAGCGCTACGCAAAGCGGCCGAAGCACCGCTGCAATTGCACGGCACCTTGAATTTGCTGACCGAAACAGGACAAGTGATTTTCCGCTACGCCAAACCTACCGCGCGCGACTATCTGTCGGCGTGGCTTGCGCATCTGGTCTATTGCGCGGCGCAGCCGAACGGCCCACGGCGCACAGTTTGGCATGGCAGCGGCGAGAGCTTCGAGCTCACGCCGGTCGCCGCGCCGCTCGATGAACTGGCGCCACTTGCCGCGTTGTTCAGAGCAGGGCGCATGCTGCCGCTGCGCTTTTTCCCGAAGAGCGCGTGGGTGAAGGTCAGCGAGAGCGATTCCGCGGCGCAGGGTGTGTGGATCAATGATCGTGTGCGCGGCGAATCCGACGACCCCGCCTTGCGCATCGCGCTGCGCGGCACGCCGCTGACGCTCGACGAACCGTTTGGCAGTCTTGCCTCGATTGTTTTCAAACCGCTCGTGCAGCATCTGCGGAGCGCGTCATGAGCGGCGCCGTTCACCATCACGCGCTGGTCGCCGAAGAACTCGACGTCTTCGCCTGTTCGCTCGAGGGCGTCAATCAGATCGAGGCCTCGGCGGGAACCGGCAAGACCTGGAACATCTGCGCGTTGTACGTGCGGCTGCTGCTCGAAAAGAACCTGAACGCCGATCAGATTCTTGTCGTGACCTTTACGAAGGCGGCGACTGCGGAGCTGCACGAGCGGATTCGCGGGCGGCTCGCGGAACTGGATCGGGCGATCGATACAGACGACGATGGCGGCGATCCGTTCATCCAGCGTCTCTTTGAAACGACCCTCGCGCCGGAGCGTGGCATCGATCGTGAGACCGCGTTGAAGGTCGTGCGCCGCGCGCTGCGTACGTTCGACCAGGCCGCGATTCACACCATCCACGCGTTCTGTCAACGTGCCTTGCAGGAGGCGCCGTTTGCCGCGGCCATGCCGTTCGCGTTCGAAATGGAAGCCGACGACGCTGCCTTACGTTTCGAAATGGCGGCCGATTTCTGGCGCGAGAAAGTGGAGCCGGTCGCCTACGCACATCCTGCTTTCGCTGCATGGCTGGTGGCCAAACGCGCCGGTCCCGCGTCGCTCGATGAGCAACTCGCGCGGCGGTTGAAGAAGCCGTTGGCGCAGCTGCGCTGGGGCAAGGTCGATGCAGGTGGAAACAATGCCGATCCGCAGGCGGGTTTCGATGCTGCCCTCGCAGTCTGGCAGGCGGAGCGCGACACGATCGTCAGTCTGCTTGGAGGCGCGCAGGACCGTCTGAGCAAGACCTCGCACAAGCCTGAACTCGTGAGCGCCGCGATCGCCGCGTGGACCGAATACTTCGCCCAGGGCGATTGTCATGCGCCGCCGCCGAAGGCTGCGTTGAAGCTGACGGCTTCGGCGTTGAAAAAGGCCACCAAGGTCAAGTTCGAACCGCCTGAGCACCCGTTCTTCGAGCACGCCGAAGCGTTGGCCGCAGCCGTGGTCGCGGCCGAAGCCGCGCAACGCGCGCGTTGGCTCTCGCTCGTAGAAACCTGGCTCGACTATGCGCCCGCCGAACTGGTGGCTCGCAAACGCACGCGCCGGGTGGTGTCGTTCGACGATCTGCTGTCCAACCTGTATCGCGCGCTCGCTGCCAACCCCTGGCTTGCCGATGCTTTGCGTACGCGTTATCCGGCCGCGCTGATCGACGAGTTTCAGGATACCGATCCGCTGCAGTTCGCGATCTTCAGCCGCATCTTCGCGCCGGCCGGCCCGTTGTTTCTGGTCGGCGATCCGAAGCAGGCGATCTACAGTTTCCGTGCGGCGGACCTGCATACGTATCTGGCCGCGCGCGCGGCGGCGTCGGCGTGCTACACGCTCGCGGTCAATCAGCGTTCGACCGCGCCGATCGTCGAGGCCTGCAACCGGCTATTCGAAGCCAATCCGCAGGCCTTCGTGCTCGACGGTCTCGACTATCAGCCGGTGCGGGCTGGCGAGCGGCGTCGTCCGCCATTCTCCGAACCCAACGCGAGCGCCGGCGACTTCCGCATCTGGACTCTGCCGCATGGCGACGCCGCGTTGACCAAACGCGAAGCGCAGCGCGCGGCGAGCGAGGCCTGCGCCGCCGAGATCGTACGGCTGCTGCGCGGCGCGCGAGAAGGGTCGGTGACGATCGGCGACGCGCCGCTCGCACCGGGCAATATCGCTGTGCTCGTGCAAACGCATAAGCAGGGCAGTCTGATCAAGCGTGTGCTGGCGTCGTGGGGCGTCGGCAGCGTGGAACTGGCGCAGGCCTCGGTGTTCGCAACGCTCGACGCCGAGCAGATCGAACGCGTGCTGGCCGCGGTCGATACGCCGGGCGACCTGCGCCGTTTGCGCGCTGCGCTCGCCACCGATTGGCTCGGCCTCGACGCCACTGCGCTGTGGCGCCTCGAGCAGGTCGCCGACGCGCCGGCACCGGCCGACGATCCCGCGCATGCCGCGGATGCGATGGGGTGGGTCGAACGTTTCTCGCGTTATCGCACGCTATGGCACGAGCGCGGTTTCGCTTTGATGTGGCGCACGCTGATGCGCGAGCTGCGAGTCGCACAACGGTTGGTGGCCGGACCGGACGGCGAGCGCCGTCTGACGAACGTGAATCATCTGGCCGAACTCGTGCAGGCGCGTGCCGCCACGCAACCGGGCATCGCGCCGACTTTGCGCTGGCTCGCCGCGCAACGCACGCAAGGTGGCGGTGAAGACGCTCAGTTGCGGCTCGAGTCGGATCGCAACCTCGTGCAGATCGTGACCGTCCACAAATCGAAAGGGCTGGAATACGCGGTCGTTTTCTGTCCGTTTCTGAACGACGGTGCGCTGCGCGAGCCGCCGTCCTCCGGTTTGCCCGATGCGCGCGAGTATCACGACGACACGGGCGGCGCGGTGCTGCACTACGGTTGCGATGACGAAGAGGCCGAACGCGCGTCACGTCATGCGGCACGCGAACAGGCGGCGGAGCGCGCACGGCTCGTCTATGTGGCGCTGACGCGCGCGGTGTATCGCTGCTATCTGGTCGCCGGTACCTATCTTTCGTCGCGCTCCACCAAGGAGTCACGCCGCAGTGTGCTGAACTGGCTGGTGGGTGGTAGTGGTCACAGCTTTGACGATTGGCTCACCGATCCACCCGACGAATCCGCCTTATCCGAGCGATGGCGCGCGCTGGCGGGCGGCCCGATTGTCTTGCAGGCGTTGCCGGAAGTGGAGCGCCGCGTGCCGCTGGAAAGTCTTCAGGACAGCGGCGCGCGGATGCAGGCGCGTGCCAATCGGCGGCCGTTGCGCGATCAGTGGCGCATGGCGAGCTTCAGCGGCTTGATCGCCGCCGGCAGCAAAGCCGAGGAGACGCATACGCTAGCGGAAGAAGTGCGCCCCGATCACGATGAAATCGCCGACGCGCTCGCGCCTATGCCGTTGCCGGTGCCGCAAGCGCCGTCCTACGGCGAAGACGACATTCTCGCGTTTCCGCGCGGCGCGGCGGCGGGCGAGTGTCTGCATCGCATGTTCGAACTCGCGGATTTCACCGATCCGCATACGTGGCCGGACGCCATCCGGGGCGCGTTGCGCGAGCGCCCAGCGCCGGCTGTGCCCGAACTGGCGGCACGTTTGCCCAACATGATGCATAACCTGATTGCGGACGTCGTGACCACCGAGCTTGTGCCCGGCATGGCGCTCGCCAGGCTGGATCCGCAGCGCCGTCTGAACGAACTCGAATTTCTGTTTGCCGCGCCATCGCTCGATTTTCCGGCGTTGCGCAAGTTGCTGATCGAACACGGCTATCCCGACGTGGCGCTGGAATCCGGCGTGTTGCGCGGTTTCGTGAAAGGATTTATCGACATGATCGTCGAGCACGACGGACGTTTCTGGATCGTCGACTGGAAGTCGAACCATCTGGGCGACACCGTCGCCGACTACGCTGCGGCGCCGCTCGAAGCGGCCATGGCGAGCCACGCGTATCACCTGCAGGCGCTGCTCTATACGGTGGCGCTGCATCGCTATCTGAAAACGCGGGTGCGCGATTACGAGTACGACACGCACATCGGCGGCTATCTCTATCTGTTCGTGCGCGGCGTTCGTCCGCAGTGGCGCGATGCCGACGGGGCGGCGGGCGTGCACATGCGGCGGCCCGCATTCGAACTGGTGGCGTTGCTCGACGCGGCGATGATCGGAGGTGTCGCATGAGCACGTTCGAGCGGAACGCTTCCGCGCCGCCGGAGCTCGATGACATCGGGGTGAATTTACCGGCGCCAGCCGATTTCAGCACCGCGCTGGCCGAGGGGTTCGCGCGCCGCATCGGCACGCTGGCGCGGCGCGGCGGTGCATCGGGCGAGGCGGTGAAGTGGGCGGCACGAGCCGCCTTCGCCGCGAGCCGCGCGACGGCCGAAGGGCACGTGTGCCTGCCACTTGCGGTGCTGGCGCGACGCTTCGATGCATCGAGCGCGGACGTGCGCGCGGCGCTGTTCGCAAGTGGCATGGCTAGCGACGGTTCGCCGAGCGCGGCGGCTTTGCGGCCACTGGTAATCGATGGGCAAGGGCGACTGTATCTGGCGCGCTACTACGATTACGAACGGCGTCTCGCACGCTCGCTGGTTGCGCATGCGGGCGGGGGGCAGGTGGAGGGTGTGAGGGCTCGTGAGCATGCGCGGGCTGCGGCCGATGCCGATGCTCGCGCGAGTGCCGGCTCCGGTGCGGGTGGCGCTCCAGATACACAGACAGATGCCGGCGAAGGTGGAAAGGCTAGCGCCAGCGCGGCTTCACGCACGGGTGCCAGCGCAGATGCCAGTGCATACGCGGACACAACCGCCCAAACGCTGCACGAGCGTCTGCTGCGCTACTTCGGGCCGCCGCAGGACGACGAGGTCGACTGGCAACGTGTCGCGGCAGTCATGGCGCTGTCCGGGCGGTTGACCATCGTCAGCGGTGGTCCGGGCACCGGCAAGACCACGACGGTAGTCGGCGTGCTCGCCTGTTTGCTGGATGCGCAAGCCGATCTGCGCATCGCACTGGCGGCGCCGACAGGCAAAGCCGCGCAGCGGATGCAGGAAGCCTTGCTCGCACGTGCGGGCGATTTGCCGCCCGAACTCGCGGCGCGCTTGCCGCAGACGTCGTACACCTTGCATCGGCTGCTCGGTTCCGGGCCGGGCGGGCGCTTCCGGCATCATCGCGACAATCCGCTGCCTTATGACGTCGTCGTGATCGACGAGGCGTCGATGATCGACGTGGCGATGGCGGCGCATCTGCTCGATGCCATCGCGCCGCAGACGCGACTCGTGATGCTCGGTGACAAGGACCAACTCGCCGCCGTCGAGGCGGGTGCGGTGTTCGCCGAACTCAGCGCGCGGCCTGCTTTTACGCAACACGGACTGCAGCGGATCGCTGAAGCGCTTGGCATTGAAGCGGCGCGGTTGTCGCAGGCATTGCCGGGCGCACCGGGCGGCAACGACCAAGGGCCTGACGATTTTTTCGCGCATGCGGGTGCGCCGGACGATGTCGATGCGCCGCCTGACGACTTGTTCGTCGATGCCGATGCGCGCGGCGTCTTCGGTGGACCGCCCGGCGACGATCTGTTCGCGGGCACTACCGCGCCGGCTGCCGGAGCGCCACTGTCGCCATCGTCTCCAGATGCGGCACCGGCATCAAGATCGGCGTCAGGATCAGCACTAGGACCAGGCCCAGGACCAGGCCCAGGACCAGGCCCAGGACCAGGCTCAGCACCGCTTTCGCCCGCTCAAAACCCGCTCGCCGACTGCGTCGTCTGGCTCGAGCGTAACTATCGATTCGGCCTCGAATCGACGATCGGCCGCTTATCGCTCGCGATTCGCAACGGCGCAGCCGGAGCGGCGCTCGAAGTCCTGCGGATCGACCCCGCCGAACCCTGCGCAGCGGCGCTGCACGAAGACACGCATGCGACGCTTGCGGATCGCACCGTCGTGCGGCTAGCCGCAGGTTTTGCACCGTACGCGGATGCGCTTGCTGAAGCGCTGGCCGCCGATACGCCGGACCCATTGCCGCTCTTCGATGCGCTGAACCGTTTTCGAATTCTGTGCGCGACGCGCTCGGGGCCGCGCGGCGTCGATCAGGTGAATACCGCGATGGCCGCACAGGTGCGGCGCTCGGCGGGCGTGACGCTGGCAGTCGGCGCGCAGTGGTTCGCCGGACGCCCCGTTATGGTCACGCGCAACGATTACGCGCTCGGTCTGTTCAACGGCGACATCGGCATTGCGCTGCCGGGAGCGGGCGGCGCACTGCGCGTGTATTTCCGTACGGGTGACGGTGCTCTGCGAGCCGTGTCGCCTGCCGCGCTGCCGCCGCACGATACGGCATTCGCGCTCACGGTTCACAAGTCGCAAGGCTCGGAGTTCCAGCATGCAGTGTTGATGCTGCCGTCGGTGTTCAGTCGCGTGTTGTCGCGCGAACTCGTGTACACGGCAATTACCCGCGCGCGTGAGCGGGTGGAAGTGATCGGCGCGCGCGCCGTGCTGGCGCAGGCCATCGCGACGCCGACGCAACGTGACTCGGGCCTGGCCGCGCGAATTGCCGAGGCGTGGCGCGTCACTTAGTGTGCGGCGTGGGCGCCCAGGCCGTGCTCAGCTCGCGATTCCGTCCGGCTGTGCGCGTGCCTCGGCCCGGCTGCGGATGGCCTTGCGATACCACAGCGTCCACAGCATCAGGGCGCCGTAAATGCTATAGCCGATGAACGGCGAGATCACAAGAAAGCGTTCGATCGGCCAGGTGAGCGCCATCCATGCGCGTAGCGCCGTTTCACCGGTCAGGCCGACGCCCCATACCAGCGTCATGAACCGCATTGCACTGACGAGAGCAGGCCGCTCGCGCCACAACGTTTCGAAGCGCGCGGCACCGCCCTCCATTTCACGGGCGACGGTGGCGCGCGCGAGATAGAAGATCAGCGGACGGCGCATCGGCAAGGACAGCAGAAACACCACGCCCACCGCGCCGGACACCAGCGACTCTCGCAGCAACAGCATGCGCGGACTGCCGCCCAGCGCCATCGCCGCAATCGACAGCGCGATGCCCGCTACGACCATCGCGCTGATCGCATCGACGCGCCGGAAGCGTGCCAGCTCGATCAGGCTCCAGACGATCGGCGGCACGGCGGACGCGATTAGCGCGCCAGTCTCGCCCATGTGCGGCCGTGCGAGGCGGTACGCAAGCCACGGCAGCAGAAAGTTGACGGCCAGTTCCAGCACAAAACCTGGACGGAGTTTCATTTGAATTTACGCTGTAAGCGAAAACGGCAGTATCGGTGAACCGGAGGTGTCGATGCAAATAGTTTTTCGCATCGGCGGCGCCGCCTGATAGTCCTTAGCCCGTAATTGGCTGCGTCGTGTGTACACTTGCGTCTCTTAGCTCAATCCAGTCATGACATCCCGTTATCCGATCCCGCCGAACGAAATCGAATTGACCGCAGTGCGCGCGCAAGGGGCGGGCGGTCAGAACGTCAACAAGGTTTCGAGCGCCATCCATCTGCGTTTCGACGTGCACGCTTCGTCGTTACCGGAAGTGCTGAAGATGCGCCTGCTCGCGCTGTCCGATCATCGGCTCACGCGCGACGGGGTGGTGATCATCAAGGCGCAGCAGCATCGCACGCAGGAGATGAACCGCGCGGCGGCATTGGCGCGGCTCGATGAACTGATTGAAAGCGTCAGCGTGACGCGCAAGCCACGCGTCGCGACCCGGCCAACGCGCGCGTCGAATCGGCGTCGCCTCGACAGCAAGGCCAAGCGCAGTGAGATCAAATCCGGCCGCGGGCGGGTGGACGATTAAAGGGGGGCGGTCAGGCTCAGCGTTTGCCGCCGCGTCCGCCAGAACGCGTATCGGCCGGCGACGTCATTGGCACAAAGTCGACGCAAAGCACGTGTGTGCCGTCACGCTCGAATGCGATTGCCGCGGTATAGCAGTCCTGGCCGTCCGCGAGCGAATAGTGCGGCCCCATCATGGCGACGCGCCCTGGCGCGGCAAGCGCATGCTTGAAATATGCACGCCGTGACCAGTTGCTCCGCGTCTCGGTGTAGAGCGGCGCGAGCCGCAACGGAGGCGGCGGCACCGCGGCGGCAGTGACCGACGCTTCAGTCTGTTCGCCTTGACCGTCGGTGATGAACACACGGCGCGCTTCGGGCAAATGCCACACCTGTTGGGCCGCCTGCCGTAGATCGCCGGTGGCTTTGAAGGTATCGGCGGCGGCGAGCACGGCTTCGGCAAACCCTTCGAAGCCGAGCCGCTGGTGGCCGGCATGGGCGCGTTCATAAGCGGCGAACTTGGTCCAGATCGACTCGACCAGCGCCGGCACCCTGGCGCAAGCAGCCTGCACCGAACTCTGCGGCTGGCCGAGCCAGAAACCCTGCACGAAATCGACGTCGGCCTGCATCAGGATCATCAACTCTTCGTCAGTTTCGACGCCTTCGGCCAGCACCAGCGTACCGGACTGATGGAGCATTGCGATGAGGTGGCTGATCATCGAATCGTCGCCTTCACGCTTGCCCGCACGCGCGACCAGCGAGCGGTCGAGCTTCACAATGTCGGGGCGAAAGCGCCACACGCGGTCGAAGTTCGAAAAACCGGTGCCGAAATCGTCGATCGCGATCAGGAAGTCGCGTGGCTGCGACGCCGCGAGCATGCTGGCGACGGCGGATTCATCGTCGGCGGGTTGTTCGAGTACTTCGATGACGATGCGTTCCTGCGACAGGCCGAAGTGCGCCGAGAGCTCGTCGATGAAGGCGCGCTGCGGCCAGCCGGTTTCGAACACCTGCGGGCGCGTATTCAGAAACAGCCACCCGGTACTGATGCCCTGCTCCATGAAATTCGCTACATGCAGGCAGCGTGCGATGCGGTCGAGTTCGCGTGCGTCGGCGGCCGAGCGTGTGCCGGAGAAAAGCACTTCCGGCGATACCGGCAAGCCGACCGGATCGAATGCGCGCAGCAAGCCCTCATAGCCGACCACCGACTGATGCGTGACGGACAGCACCGGCTGGAAGACGCTGTGCAGGGTCAGCGCGCGCCACGTCGCGGTCCAGCCGGACTCGTCCCGGACCAGATGCGGGAGCAGGCCGCTGAGGGTCAATTCTCTGACGGTCGGCATAAAGGCAGGCATGAGTGCGGGCATAGTGACATCGCGGCAAACGAGTGACGGGGCGCGCAGACAGATTCAGCGCGCAGCGAATGCCCAGCCCAGGCGCCGGCGGGGGAAGGCGGGCAAAACCCGGAAACGCGGAGAGCAATGCCAGCCATGCTGGGCTCCGGCGGGATTAGTCAAAACCAGTCTAGCAGTTCGCACTTCGCATGAATGTGCGGGTTATCACAGACGCGGGACGTGGCCGAGTACCCGCCAGACCGGTGTGACACGGTAGCCGGAGCCAGTGTTGAGGGCGTCCGGCGCCGGCTTCGCGCGTGTTTGCTTCGTGCGGAACCGATCGTTTCAAACGCAATCAATCGCGCGTATGAAGCCGAGGGTAGCAGGGCGGTGAGTGGCCGCCCGCCAAACTCCAGGCAAGGACGGTGCTCAGACGTTTTCTGCACGCGGGGCCATTTGTCAGGCTAAGCAGGCCATCGCCGCGTGAGCCTGGCCGGTGTGCGTGAGCGCCTGCAGGTTCGGCGGCCGACGGGTATGCTGCTGCTTTTTGTGAACAATCGGAGGACAAGCATGGCGGAAATCGCGGTGGTCGCAATTTCGGTGGCAAAGCCGGGCCATGAAGAGCAACTGCGCGAAGCGCTCGAAGGCATCGTCGGGCCGACGCGTAAAGAGCAGGGTGCGCTTCAATACGATCTGCATCGCGACGTACAGGAGCCGCGCCGGTTCGTGTTTGTCGAGCGTTGGGAAAGCCAGGAAGCGTTGGCGGCGCATGCCGGATCCGCACACATTGCGGCTTATAAGAAAACCGTGGCGGACTGGGTCGAACACGCGGAAATTCGCGTCGTGTCGAAGATCGCGTGAGCGCGTAGGGGGCGAACAGCGGGGGCGAACAGCGAGGGTCGAACAGCGGCGAGTGAGCTGCCAGGCCGGATCCGGCCTGTGCGGCGCTCGCCGTTTGTCTTTAGTGCGTGGCTTGCGGGACGTCGAGGATCAGGATGATGGTCCAGTCGGCGTCGCCATCGTGGTGATACTGGCGCTCCGCGACGATGAACGGTTGCTGCTTGCCGTCCGGGCCAAGAAACAGCACGTCGCCTTCCATCGGCAGGCACTCGACGGGGGGCAGCGCGAGGAACGCTTCCTGACCGCCGCGCGGCATCAGTTTTTCGATTTTGCGAGATGCTGCTTCAGTCCATTCGATATCTAGCTGGATGTTGCTCATGCTGTCCTCCGCACCAAGGTGCGCACAGGTTAGGGGGATTCCGGCCGGGCGACGGTCGCCGGGCGCCGGTCGGTGCGCGACTTTAGCATAACGTCAGCCGGGCGCAGCGGGCCTGTAGCCAGTCCATTAGACAACAAAAAAGCCGAAGCCGGCGGTGCCGGCTTCGGCTTTTCACCTTCGCGGCGCGGCCGCGGGTGATGCTGTCGCTGCGCTTACGAACTGGCGGCCATCGGCTTGGCGGCCTTCTTATGATGCGGGGCCATCTTGTGATGCTTCTCCGGCATAGGTGCGCTTTCCATTGCTTGCTGGCGGCTTTGCAATTCTTGCGCGCGCTGCTCGACGTCGGCGGCCTTGGCCGGATCGGTGCTCATCATGACGCCGTTGTCCTGCGCATAGGCCGCGCCCGTTACGGCACTGAGGGAAACCAGGATCGCCAGGGACACTTTCTTCATCGTTACCTCCGCAGAGTGGTTATGGACCCGAGTATTTGCCTGTCCAATCGGAAAGACAATGCATTCTAGCCAGCAATATCCGCTCCAGCGGACGTTTTGTAACGGCAATGACAAATCGTTACATCTTGTTACGTTCGATCCACAATTGCTGTCGATGACGATTTCCCGTCAAATTCGATAGTGCTTTGCCGACATAAAGAATATTCGTATCTCTAAATAAATTGGCTCGTCACGGCGTGTGAGATTCAGAACCATCCAATTGCACGATAGACGTGAAATTGGGCAATTCCAATCAGTTCGTGCAGCGCAATTTCCGCGTTCACCAGATTGTCATAGCGCGGCAGTACACCGAGATGTGCGCGCCGCGCGCTCGAGATCATCGGCTGCGGTGCGAGGCCGAATCGATGGAAGTCGAGCAAAGCGCGCGGCATCTGGTACGCGGAGGTGACGAGTATCAAGGAATCGTAACGTGACCGGTCGAGAATAGCGGAGACGTTGCGGGCGTTTTCGTAAGTCGTGCGGCTGCTGTTTTCCAGCACGATGTCCGCGCGCGGCACCTGTTTGCGCAACAGGTAGGGCAGATAGGTGTCCGCTTCGGTTGCGCTATGCCGCTGCGGATTGCCACCGCTCACGATCACCTGACAGGTGGCCGCCGTACGCTTGCAGGCCGCATAGTTTTCCGCGCTCACTGCAATGCGCGCGAGCACGTCGTGCGGTGGCACGAGCACGTTATCGTCGTCGTAGATGGTGCCGCCGCCGAGCATGATGATCGCAGTGCGCGGTGCAAAGCTGGCGGGCACGTCGGTTTGCCGGTGCGGCTGCACCAATTCCAGCAATGGAGCGGTGAGCCAGCCGGCGGCGAGCAGCCAGAACACGGCGATCGTGCCAATGGCGAGGGGCCGGCGGGCCCTTTTCCATAGCACGATTGCTGCAAAAAAAAGCGCTAATAAAGTGAATAGAATCAATTTAAATGGGGTAACGTATGACTTTCGGGACAAATCTATGGGCTTGCTATCGCGCCGCAGCGGTTGCATCGTCGGCCCGTAGACAGAACGCTAACATGCCGTTCAGACGGGGGTTCCGAAAACGAGACCAGGCAGCACCTGGCGGAATTTGACTGCATGATCTGCGGCCAGCTTCCAGCCAAGGGCGGGTGCTATGCGCGTCACTGGTGGCGCGGTGACGTGTTGGGCATAGATGTGTCATAGCTGCACTTTAAGAAAGAAGTGAGATGACCACGTATTCCAACGAAGCGGTACTTGAAGCGCTGCGGCGGGCGCAATATCGCCAGGTCCCATGGGCCAGACGACCGGGTGTATTCCAATATCTTCGCGCGCTGGGCCTGATGGACACTGTTCGGCAGCGCACCGTCGCGCCGGCTCCCGGTTTTCATGCGCCTGTCGATATCGCCGTGCTCACAGAGCGGGGCAGGGCCGAGTTCGCGAGGCTCGCGCACGACGAACGCCTGTTGAGCTGGACCGTACAGCGAATGAACGACTACGTCGTCGCGACAGCTGAATCGCGGCCCACAGCCGCTCTCGAAGCCCGGCCTTAGGGACGGCGGGCAGGCAGGCGCTGTTTTTCCGGCCGCTTTACGCGGCTGGCGGTGATTTTATTGCTTTGCTTATTGCTCAGCTTATGCGCCTGGGGACAGTGCGTGCCGCCCGCCCGTTGATGATCGGGATAGGGGCAGGCCTCACGGCCCGACCCCTCCCACACCACCGTGCGTACGGGTCCGTACACGGCGGTTCGGATCGGTTGACCGGCTAGACATTCAACGATGGAAGACCGAGAGATCGCAGAAACCGATTGGTCAGCGCCCGTTGCATCGCAGGGCTGTTACTCAGCCGCCAGGCGTTGTGCGGGGACCCAGCCGTCTGGGCGGCAAGATTCCGATCGACTCCGCGCGCCAGCAACTCCCGGAAGCGGGTGCTCCCGCGTCGCCACTGCTTCCAGAAGAAGCAGCGGATCCGGCGGCGCACCCATTCATCCAGACGCTGAAGGACACTCGGCGTTTCGCAGAATCCGAAGTAGCCGCGCCATCCAGTCAGATAACGGTTCAGCGCGCCGATCATCTGGTCGACGCTGACCCCTCGCGTGCGTTGGGTCAATTCTCGGATCCGCTCCTTGAAACGGGTCTGGGCCGTGGACGCAATGCGCCGTTTGGCCTGTACCTGCCCCGAGAAGGTGAACCCAAGGAATTTGCGTGTGTGTGGCCGCGCGACCGCACTCTTCGACTCATTGACCTTCAGCTTCAACCTGCCGGTGAGGAAGGCTTTCAGCCCCGCCATCACCCGCTGGCCTGCGCGTTCGCTGCGTACGTAGACATTACAGTCGTCGGCGTACCTCACGAAGCGCAGTCCGCGTCGCTCAAGCTCCCGGTCAAGATCATCGAGCATCAGATTGGATAACAACGGTGACAGCGGGCCGCCCTGGGGCGTCCCTTCGTCCGTTGCGCCAACCAGCCCGTTTTCCAGCACGCCCGCCGTCAGGAAGGAGCGGATCAGCTTCAGGACTCGCCTGTCGCTGACACGCTTTGCCACCCGGCTCATCAGGATATCGTGGCTCACGCGATCGAAGAATTTCTCGAGGTCCAAATCTACAACCCATCGATACCCCGACTGGATGTAGCTTTGCGCCTTTGCCACGGCCTGATGCGCCGAGCGTCCCGGACGGAAACCATAACTGGAATCCGAGAACGTCGGGTCCCACCGCTTTTGCAGCACCTGCAATACCGCCTGCTGAATGAATCGATCAAGCGCGCACGGGATGCCGAGCTTGCGCACGCCACCTCCATCCGGCTTGGGTATCTCGACCCGTCTGACAGGTTGTGGCTTGTACGTGCCTTCCAGCATCATGGACCGTATCGTCGGCCAGTGCTCACGCAGGTACACCGGTAATGCCTGAACCGTCATGCCGTCCACGCCCGGTGCGCCTTTGTTTGCTTTCACACGTTTCAACGCCTGCTTCAGGTTCTCCCGTTCGCAGACTTCTTCCATCAGTCGGTCACAAGCCGACGGGCTTTCAGTTTCGGGGTTCGCCGCCATAGGTTCAGCCCCTCGATCGCCAGTCCTCGGGGCTTCACCCCTACCTCCGGCATCAAGGACGCGATGCGTTTTCTGCTGCGTTCCCATGTCGAGTTCTCCGGCTTACTTGCCGCTCCTCTCCGTTTGGGCCTTCGGGCGTCGCCGCCCTACTATGCCCGCTGCTGACTCCTGCACGGTGGTCAACGTCCCTTGCGGTCCGTTCAGTCCTGATTCCAGGACGCCGCGCAGGCCTCCCGAGGTAAGCTCAACCGCCTTCACCACACACCTGCCAGATCTACCACCCCGGTCCTTGATGGTTGTGGACTTCACGATCATTGGCTCGCTCGTCCGGCCGGGTAGGCCTCATATCTGGTTTCTGTTCGTCAGGTCGTGGCTTTGCTACGCGCTTCCTTCAGACCCCGCCTCGCGACGACGCCCTTGCGTTTCGCTAGTCCTTCACCACCATCAGGCTGGACAGATCCTATGAGCAGGGGACGTCGACGAACTGATACGTAAAATCAGCGTGTCGAGTCCTGTTCAAAGGAGAGAGCATCATGCGCACGGATCAGACGTTCACGACGGGTG
>NZ_CAJNAT010000030.1 GCF_905220705.1 Paraburkholderia domus | reverse complement strand
GACAGTAAGCACGTCAGTAAGCCGGTCTTTACGCTCATCCCCCGCGTGGCGGCTGGCGCCCAGAAGGCGGGGCGCAACCCGCAACCCGACAAGTAATAAAGGAAATGGCCGTGAATACCACCACCGTGGAATCCACCTCAAGCGCATCGAAGCCGCGCCATGCGGACCCGTTCGGCAATCTCGGACGCGTGCGCCGTTATCTGGCGCCTGCGGTGGTGCGGCCGTTCTCGGTCGTCGAAACAGTTGTGCTCGTGCTGGTCGTACTGGCCGTGAGTCGCTGGCTCCATCCTGAAGATCCGCTGTTGCTGCACGCTGGTTTCCCATGGCTGTGGCTGATGCCATTGTTGGTGGGTCTGCGCTATGGGAGCTTGCTCGGATTGCTGGCCGGCGCATTCATGCTGGGCGCGTGGGCGCTTTTCTATCCCGGCGGCGGCCCGTTTCCCGCGATGTATTTTGCCGGCGGTCTGATCGAGACGATTCTCGCCGGGCACTTCGGCGATACATGGGGCGGCCGGGCAGAGCGCGCATCCTCGTTGAACGATTACCTGAACGACCGTCTCGTCGCGTTGACCAACAGCCATTATCTGATGCGGCTGTCCCACGAACGGCTCGAAAAAGATCTGCTGTCACGCCCGACGACGCTGCGCGATTCGATCACCGAGTTGCGCCGCCTGTCGGTTGCGACGGATACGGCACTCACGGTACCGTCGGCGGCTGCCGAGGACGCCCCGTTGGCCGGCGCGAACGGTCTGCTCGAATTCGTGGCGCAAGCGTGCCAGATCGAAGTGGCGGCGCTGTATCCCGTGCGAAACGGCAAGCTCGGCGCAGAGGCGATTGCGCGGATCGGCGACGCGTTCGAATTCGACGCAGCCGACGAGCTTGTCACGCATGCGCTGAACACGTTGAGCGTCGCGCATCTGAAGAACGAAGAGACTGTTGTGGCAGCCAGCCAGTACCTGGTCTGCGCGCCGCTGGTGTCGGCGGACGGCGAGTTGCGTGCGTTGCTGGTCGTCAAGCGGATGCCGTTCCTGTCGCTCAATTTCGACAACCTGCAATTGTTGCTGGTGCTGCTGGGCTACTACGCGGACGGCGTCGAGCACTCGGCATTCGTGCAGCGGATACTTGATCAGGTGCCGAACTGTCCGTACGAATTTGCGCTTGATCTGGGCCGCCTTACGCGCCTGCAGCAAAAATCGGGTGTGGCGTCTTCGCTGGTCGCGCTGGCCTTCCCGCGTGATGAAGAGGGTGATTCGCTGTTCGAACACGTGATACGCCGGCGCCGTTCGCTTGACGTCATGTGGCCGGTGCAGACAGCGAAGCAATCCGTGCTGGTGAATCTGATGCCGGCCACCGACACGACGGGTATCGACGGCTATCTGGCCCGGATCGAAGCCAGCCTCACGGCGCAGTTCAACACCGACCTGGAACACGCGCGCGTCGGCGTTCACACGCTCCACCTCGAGAGCGGCGAGCCGGGCGCGGCGCTGCTGCGTCTTCTCAAACGAAGCGGCCTCGATGTCTAAGACCCTTTCCCTCATCGTGAGCGCGTTGGCGGCGCTGGTGGCCGTGATCGTGCAATACCTCGCGATCGTGAGCCTGATGCAACCGGCCGGCGCGATCGATCCGTTGCTGCGCTTTCTCGCGCTGCAGTCGCTGGCCGGGCTCGCCGAAGCAGTCGCGTTCCGCCTGTGGCTGCCACCGCGTTATCGCGAGCCGCGTGCGCTGTCGCTGCTGCTGTTGTGGGTCGGCTGCACGTTTGTGCCGCTGTTCGGCGGCCTCGTGGTGCTGGTCAGTTGCGTCTGGGCCGCGCTCTTTCCGGGCCGCACTGAGAGCGATCAGCTCACCGATGTGCCGCGGCCGAAGTTTGTCACTTATCTGGTATCGCGTGTCTCGCACGGCGGCGGCGCGCGGCTGCAGGCGCGCCTCGCCAACACGCAGGTCTCGGCAACCGACCGCCTGTCCGCCCTGGTGGCGATTCAGCGGATGCCGACCCGCACCACCGGCACCTTGCTGCGCGAATTGCTCGCCGATCCGCTCGAAGACATTCGCCTGATCGCATACGGCACGTTGGATCATGCCGAAAACGAGATCATGCAGAAGATCTTCCAGACCAGTAAGGCACTCGAAGCGACCGCTGGCGATACCGAGCGCCATGCGCTCAATCGTTTGCTGGCCGAACTCTATTTCGAGCTCGTGTATCAGAACCTGGTGCAGGGTGAGGTCTACCGGCACACGCTGCAACAGGCCGATCGTTACGCACAGGCGGCGCTCGAAATGGATCCGGGCGACGCGGCGCTGTGGCTGATTCGCGGCCGCCTTGCGTTGGCCAACGGCCTGCCCGATGCCGCGCAAGGTCACATTTCGCGCGCCCTCGAACTCGGCTTCCCGCGTGAACGGCTGGTTCCGTGGCTGGCGGAAGCCGACTTCCTGCGAGGCGATTATTCGCGCGTGTCGCAGCTTCTCGCGTCACTGGGCAATGCGGCCGCGTTGCCCACACTCAAACCGGTTGTGAAGTACTGGTCATGATGAAAGAACTCCCGATCCGCCGTGCCGCTGATGCCGATGTCTGCCTTCTGCTGGAAGGTACGTTCCCGTTCGTGCGCGGCGGCGTGTCGAGCTGGGTCAATGAAATGATCAAGGCGTATCCGGCGACGCGTTTCGCGATTGTCTTCATCGGCAGCCGCGAACAGGATTACAACGGCGCCGCCTACGTGTTGCCCGACAACGTCGTGCATATCGAAACGCACTACCTGTACGAGCAGGGCCCAGCCGATTTTCCGCAGCCGCGTGCCATCCAGGGCGATGCCGCTGCATTTGCCCGTTCGCAGCAGCTGCATGACGCGCTGCGCGATCCGCGCAACGGCCTGGACGCAGGCGCAATGATGGCAGACATGATTCCGATGCTCGGGAAAGACGGCGCGCTGAACGAAGCGCAGTTTCTGTCGAGCCGCGCTGCGTGGGACACGATCGTCGATCAGTATCAGAAGTACTGCACCGATCCTTCGTTCACGGACTATTTCTGGACCGTGCGGATCATGCATAAGCCGTTGTGGCAACTGGCCCGCGTCGCCGAAACCTTGTTGCCCGCGCGGATCTATCACACGGTATCGACCGGCTATGGCGGGTTTCTCGGTGCGCTGATGCACTACCGCACCGGCCGCCCGTTGCTCATTTCCGAGCACGGCATCTATACGAAAGAACGCAAGATCGACTTGCTGCAAAGCCAGTGGATTCGCGATAACCGCGGCGTATTCGAGCGCGATATTTCGCGCGTCAGCTATTTCCGCGAACTGTGGGTGCGTTTCTTCGAAGCGATCGGCAAGCTCGCCTACGATGCCGCGGATGACATTGTCGCGCTGTACGAAACGAACCGTCAGCGGCAGATCGCGGACGGCGCGCGCGCCGAGCGCACACAGTGCATACCGAACGGTATCGACGTCGACGGACTGGCGCCACTGGTGGAGCGCCGCAAACCGCGTTCACATCGTGTGGTGGCGCTGATCGGTCGCGTGGTGCCGATCAAGGACATCAAGACCTTCATCCGGTCGATCTTCATCGCATCGCGCACGTTGCAGGATCTCGAAGGCTGGATCATCGGACCGGAAGAAGAGGACCCGGCCTACGCGCTCGAATGCCGCGCACTCGTGGAGAGCCTCGGACTCAGCCGGAATGTGAAATTCCTCGGCTTCCAGCGCATCGACGAGATGCTGCCGCAAGTCGACGTGATCGCGCTGACGTCGATCAGCGAGGCGTTGCCGCTGGTGGTGCTGGAGGGCTTCGCCGCGGGCGTGCCGGCCATTACGACGGATGTGGGTGCGTGTCGTCAAATGATCGAAGGGGCGGATGAGGAAGATCGCGCGCTCGGCTCAGCCGGCATGGTGGTCCAGCTCGCGGATCCGGCGGCGTTTGCCCAGGCTGTGCTGGCACTGCTGGCTGACGATGCACGCTGGCTGGCCGCGCAGCAGGCCGGCCTCGCGCGCGTACGCCGCTATTACACGAAGACGCAGATGATCGACAGTTATCGCACGCTGTATGACCGGCTGGCCGCGATGCCGGATCGCGAACGCAATGAGCAGGGCGCCGGCGCGGCTCGCTGCCCGATGGACCATGGCACTCAACCGGGCGGGGCAAAACCTCAGGCGCGTGCAGCGCAGCCCGTTCAGCCGCAGGAGACACGCTGATGGCGGGTATCGGCTTCGAATTACGCAAGATCATGCGTCGCGAGACGCTGGTGGGCGTCGCGCGTGCTTACGCGTATGCCGGCTTGATCAGCTCAGGACCGCTGATTCTGTCGATCTTCGGCATTCTGATCATCGGGTTGATCAGCCTCACGTCGGTGATACCGACCTTTGCGATCGTCCAGTTCCAGGTGTCGGTCACCTATCTGATCGCGCTCAGCCTTATCCTGACCGGACCGCTGCAACTCTCGTTCACGCGTTTCATTTCGGACCGGCTGTTCGAAAAGCGTGACGACCTTGTGCTGTCGAACTACAACGGCGTGGTGCTGGTGTCGTCGGTGCTGGCAAGCGTGGTGGCGGTGATCGCGATGCTGGTGGGCTTTCGCAGCGAACCGCTGATCTATCGTTTGTTGATGATCACGGGCTTTGTGGTGGTCAGCAACATCTGGATCGCGGTGATCTTCCTGTCGAGCGTCAAGCAGTACCGGCAGATCCTGTTCGTGTTCTTCGTCGGCTATGCGTGCGTGGTGTGCTTCGCGCTCGCGTTGAACGGCTATGGGCTCGTGGGATTGCTGGGTGGCTTTGTCGCGGGGCATATCGTGCTGCTTGCCGGGTTGTCCGGGCTGATCTATCGCAACTACCGCAGCGAGCGTTTCATTTCGTTCGAAGTGTTCGAGCGGCGCTTCGCCTATCCGAGCCTCGCGCTCGTTGGGCTGCTTTTCAATATCGGCGTGTGGCTCGACAAGTTCATGTTCTGGTATGCGCCGGGCACGGGCAGCAAGGTCATCGGGCCACTGCATGCATCGGTCATTTACGATATTCCAATCTTTATCGCCTACGTTTGCGTGATGCCGGGCATGGCGACCTTTCTCGTGCGTATCGAGGCGGATTTCGTCGAGTATTACGACGCGTTCTACGACGCGGTGCGCAGCGGCGCGACGCTGCGCCACATCAATGAAATGCGCGACATGATGGTGGGCAGTGTGCGCTCCGGCCTGTTCGAAATCATCAAGGTACAGACGGTCGTGCTGTTGCTGATCATCGCCTTTGGCGAGCGCGTGCTGGGTTCACTCGGCATTTCCCCGCTGTATCTGCCGTTGCTCGTCGTGGACGTGGTGTCGGCGAGTCTGCAGGTGTTGCTGCTGGGCCTGCTCAATGTGTTCTTCTATCTGGACGGGCGGCGCATGGTGCTGCGGCTCACGGGCGCGTTTGTGGTGCTGAACGGGCTGTTCACCGGCATTACGCTCAAGCTCGGTCCGGATTTCTACGGGTACGGTTTTGCGCTGGCACTCCTCGTCGTGGTGGTGGCATCCGTGAAGGTGCTCGACAGAAAATTCATGTCTTTGGAATACGAAACGTATATGTTGCGGAGTTGACCTTTCGACTCCGGATTCCACCATGCATCAGAACAACCTCGTCCCGCTTCAGCGGGCCGCCCGCCCGCGTCTTGCCGCAACGTCCTCCTGGGCCGGACAGGCCGCGCGATGGATAGGCGCGGCGGGTCTCATCGCAGCCACCGCCCTGATGACAGCGTGTGGCGGCGGAGGCGGTTCCAGCGGCTCGAGCGGCACCGCGACTAACTCGTCGAATGCTTCGAATCCGACCGGCGGTACGAAGACGGTGAGCCCGGCGCCGGTGATCTCGGCGGCGCGGGCGTTGCCCGCTTCCCCGGTGTGGGTCGCGTACTACGGCAGCGCCAGCGCGATCGACATCGCCCAGGTCGCGGCCACGTTCAAGCTGATCATCATCGATGCGGATCCGGGCAACGGCACGCCGGCCTTCTCTGCGGCGCAGATCGCGGTATTGAAGGCGAATGGCGCGAAAGTGCTGAGCTATCTGAATTTCGGCGCCTGCGAGAAGGCGCGGACCTACTGGAACACCGTGCCGTCCGGCTTCGTGTCGTGTGGCGCGAATACGGCGGCGCAACTCGGCAAATATTCGGGATTCCAGGAGTACTGGATGAATCCCGCTAACGCCGACTATCAGAATCTGATCGTGAACTACGTCGCACCGCGTCTCGCGGCAACCGGTGCGGACGGATTCATGCTGGATAACTTCGAAATTGTCGGACATGGCGCCAACGCGTCAGCCGGTCCGTGTGATGCAGCCTGCGCGCAAGGCGGCCTCGATCTCGTCAAGCAACTGCGCGACAAGTTTCCGAACCTGGCATTCGTGCCGAATGCTGCGCCCGTGCAGGCGATCGGGGGGACGACGGGCGGCGTCTCGTTCCCGTGGCTGATTGACGGCGTGTTATCGGAGCAGGTCTATTTGCCGGCGGTGAGCGCCTCCGTGGTGCAGCAGTTGCAGGCATGGCAAAGCACCGAACAGAACTTGGGGCGTAGCAATTTCTTTGTCGGCACGCTCGACTACGCGTCGTCGTGTACGGCGTCGTCGGCGGCACAAAGTGCATGGACCAGCTCGCAACAGGCGGGGTTCAGTCCGTCGATCGCGACGGCGTCGCTGAGCAGCATCTGCTGGTGGCCGTTCTTGCCTTCGGGCAGTTAGACATAGCAAGCCGACGCGGGCGGCGTCGCCTGAACAACGTATAAAAGGATCCGGTTTTGGCTGAGCAAGATCACCACCGACAGTTTTCATTGCGCGCGATGCTGCGCCTCTTCAGCAGACTCGCGCGCGTGGTCGCGGTCGGCGCGCTGGCTTCGGTGGCGCACGCGCAGGCCGCGGCCGGCACGCCTGCGGGGCCGTCTGTTGCGCTGTTTTACGGTGCGAACCCGCCTGTGGAGCAACTCTCCGCTTTCGATGTCGTGGTGGTCGAGCCCGATGCGAAGTTCGACCCGCGCGCCCATGCCAAAACACATCCGGCATGGTTCGCGTATGTGAGCGTCGGTGAAGTGAACGCGCACCGGTCGTATTTCAGCGCGATGCCGAGCGCGTGGCTGTCGGGCGAGAACGCGGCGTGGGCATCCAAGGTAGTGGACCAGACCGCGCCGGGCTGGCCGGCATTTTTTGTCGACAAGGTGATCGCGCCATTATGGAAAAGAGGCTACCGCGGCTTCTTCCTCGACACGCTCGACTCGTATCAGCTCATCGCTAAGACCGACGCCGCGCGAGCCGCGCAGGAGGCGGGGCTGGTCAACGTCATTCGCGCGATCAAGGCGCGCTATCCGAAGGCGAAGTTGATCTTCAACCGCGGGTTCGAAGTGTTGCCGAAGGTTCACGATCTTGCCTATGTAGTCGCGTTCGAATCCTTGTATCGCGGTTGGGATGCCGGCAAGCAGCGTTATACGGAAGTACCGCAGGCCGATCGCGACTGGCTGCTGATACAGGTGGCGACCATTCGCGAAAAATACCGGCTGCCGGTGCTGGCCATCGACTATTGCCCACCCGCCGACGATGCGTGCGGGCCGGCCACCGCCGCGCGCATTAGCGAGGCGGGTCTCGTGCCTTATGTCACCGACGGCGGCCTCGCCACGGTTGGCGTCGGTCCGGCCAGCCCGTCCGATTGAACGGATATTGCTATTTCAACGGGCAACCGGGCGGCGTTGATCGAACGTTGCGGTTGGCTTAGTCAATAAAAAGGGGAAATGTATGCTCTCGAAGGGCACGATTCTGGTAACGGGCGGCGCCGGCTTTATCGGCTCGCATACTTGCGTGGAATTGTCGAACGGCGGTTACGACGTGGTCGTGGTCGACAATCTCGTCAACAGTAACCGCGAGTCGCTCAAACGCGTTGAGCAGATCACCGGCAAACAGGTGGCGTTCTACGAAACCGATTCGCGCGACGAAGCGGCATTGCAACGCATTTTCGACGCTCACCCGATTACCGGGGCGATTCACTTCGCCGCCCTGAAGGCGGTGGGTGAGTCCGTCGCCAAGCCTATCGAGTATTACGATAACAACATCGGCAGCCTGTTGACGCTGCTTGCGGTCATGCGCGCGCGCAATGTGAAGCAATTCGTGTTCAGTTCGTCGGCCACGGTCTACGGCGTGCCGAAGACTTCGCCCATCGACGAATCGTTTCCGCTGTCCGCCACGAACCCATACGGCCAATCGAAGCTGATCGCCGAACAGGTATTGCGCGATCTGGAAGTATCGGATCCAGCCTGGCGGATTGCCACGCTGCGTTATTTCAACCCGGTCGGCGCGCACGAGAGCGGGCTGATCGGCGAGGACCCCGGCGGCATCCCCAACAACCTGATGCCGTATGTCGCACAAGTCGCGGTCGGCAAGCTCGAGAAGTTGCGCGTATTCGGCGGCGACTACGACACGCCGGACGGTACTGGCGTGCGCGACTACATTCATGTGGTCGATCTGGCGCGCGGACACCTGGCCGCACTGGACGCGCTGGTCAAGCGCGATGCGAGCTTTGTCGTCAATCTCGGTACCGGCCAGGGCTATAGCGTGCTTGACGTGGTGCGCTCGTTTGAAAAGGCGTCCGGCAAGCAAGTGCCTTATGAAATCGTGGCGCGGCGTCCGGGCGACGTGGCGTCGTGCTTTGCCGATCCGGCCGCAGCCGACAAGATGCTTGGCTGGCGGGCGCAATACGGCATCGAGCGCATGTGCGCGGACCACTGGCGCTGGCAGTCGACGAATCCGGCTGGTTTCGCCTGAGTGGCGTCACGCCCCGGTACAGTTCACGTCATCCAATTCAACTTTGCGTAGGAAAACGAATTTATGTGCGGCATTGTCGGCGCGGTAGCGCAACGTAACATCGTACCGGTCCTGATCGAAGGGCTGCGGCGCCTCGAGTATCGCGGCTACGACTCGTGCGGTGTGGCCGTGCTGGCCGACGGCGGTCCGCGCCGCGCGCGCAGCGTGGCGCGTGTCGCGGATCTCGACGCGCAGACGCGCGACACGCATCTGGAGGGCGGTACGGGCGTCGCGCACACACGCTGGGCAACCCACGGTGCGCCGGTGACGGACAACGCGCATCCGATTTTTTCAAAGGATGAGTTGGCGCTGGTGCATAACGGCATCATCGAAAACTATGAGTCGTTGCGCGAGATGCTGCGCGGCAAGGGCTACGTGTTTGTGTCGCAGACCGATACCGAAGTGGTTGCCCACCTCGTGCACAGCCTCTATCGCGGCGATCTGTTCGCGGCGGTTCGTGAGACCGTCACACACCTGGACGGGGCGTACGCAATCGCGGTCGAACACAAGGATCATCCGCATACCGTGGTGGGCGCACGGCAGGGCTCGCCCCTGGTGGTCGGTCTGGGCGAGGGCGAAAACTTCCTCGCGTCCGATGCACTGGCGCTGGGCGGCACCACCGAGCGCTTTATTTTTCTCGAAGAGGGCGATGTTTGCGAGTTGACGCTCGAACGCGTGCGAATTGTCGCTCGGGACGGCGCCAGCGTGCAGCGTGAGGTGCGCACGGTTGAGGCTTACGGTGGCGGGGTTGAGCTTGGACCGTACCGGCACTTCATGCAAAAGGAAATCTTCGAGCAGCCGCGTGCGATCACAGACACGATCCCGCAAAGCGATTCATTCGACGCGTCGCTGTTCGGCGAGAATGCGGCCGCCGTGTTCGCAGACATCGACAACTTGCTGATCCTTGCATGCGGTACCAGCTACTACTCGGGCTTGACCGCAAAGTACTGGCTCGAATCGATTGCAAAGATTCCCACCCAGGTCGAGATTGCCAGCGAGTATCGCTATCGCGATTCGGTCCCCAATCCAAAAACCCTCGTGGTGGTGATTTCTCAATCAGGGGAAACGGCAGACACGCTCGCCGCTTTGAAGCATGCGCAAGCGCTTGGGCATGTCCACACGCTGGCAGTTTGCAATGTGGCCACGAGCGCGATGGTCCGGCTGACGTCGTTGTCGTTCCACACGCACGCGGGCCGCGAGATCGGTGTGGCGTCGACCAAGGCGTTCACCACGCAACTGGTCGGACTGTTCGTCCTGGCCGCGACGCTGGGGAAATTACGGGGAACGGTAAGCGCGGCGCAGGAACTGGACTATGTGCGGCAACTGCGCCATTTGCCGGCGGCACTGAATAGTGTGCTGGCGCTGGAGCCACAGATCATCGCGTGGTCGGATGCGTTCTCACGAAAGGAAAGTGCGCTGTTTCTCGGGCGCGGCTTGCACTATCCGATCGCGCTGGAAGGCGCCCTCAAGCTCAAGGAGATCTCTTACATCCACGCAGAGGCTTATCCGGCCGGTGAGTTGAAGCACGGGCCGCTGGCGCTTGTCACCGACGCGATGCCGGTGGTGGCAATAGCGCCGAATGACGCGCTGCTAGAGAAGCTGAAGTCGAATCTTCAGGAAGTGAAGGCGCGTGGCGGCGAACTGTATGTATTCGCCGACTCGGACACACGGATCGCCAGTGAAGCGGGCATGCACGTCATTCGGATGCCGGAGCACTATGGTCCGTTGTCACCGATCCTGCATGTGGTGCCGTTGCAGTTGCTCGCCTATCACACTGCGTTTGCGCGCGGAACCGATGTCGATAAGCCGAGAAATCTTGCGAAGTCGGTCACGGTGGAATGAAGCTTGAGACGTCTGTGCTGGTTGGGCGCCCAATCAGCACAGACGCAAGGCGTTTGCCGGCGCCTACCGCAACTGCGTTACCGCCAGCAGCAACACCATGCTGCCGATCGCGCCATCCAGCACTCTCCATGCCGTCGCCCGGCGAAACAGCGGCGCCAACGCACGCGCGCCGTAACCCAGACCGATAAACCAGACCCCGCTCACCGCCATCGCGCCGAGCGCGAACGCCACCCGCGCGCCGGCCGGTTCGCGCGCACCCGCCGTGCCGATCAGCAGGAAGGTGTCGAGATACACGTGCGGATTGAGCCATGTGAAGGCCAACGTCATCAGGATGATCGGCATCGCGCGTTGCACAGGTGCCGCACTCGTGCCCGGCGCCGCACCGCTCGCATTGGCATCCAGCACCGCATGGCTCGGTCGCACCGCACGGCGCAGCGCGTTGATGCCGAACCACGCCAGATAGGCGAGCCCCACATACAGCATGGCGTGGACGAACACCGGATAGCGTTCCACCAGGACCGACGCGCCACCGACACCCGCGCCGATCAGGATGAAGTCCGACAGCGCGCACAGCGCGACGATTTTGCCGACGTGCGAGCGCATGATGCCCTGACGGAGCACGAAGGCGTTTTGTGCGCCGATCGTCACGATCAGCGACGCGCACAGGGCGGCACCGTGGGAAAAAGACAGCCAATTCATAATCGATCCAGTAGACGGGGGAAGCGAACGAGGCTAGTCTGCGGTTTTGCTTCTCATAAGAGAAGCTAATTTACTTAATGCCGATTAAGGAATGCTAATGCTCGACTATGCCTTGCTGGACGCGCTGGCCGCCGTGGTGCGGCATGGCTCGTTCGACCGTGCGGCCAACGAACTGAATGTGACGCCCTCAGCCGTCTCCCAGCGGGTCAAACTGCTGGAGGAGCGGGTGGGCAGCGTGCTCGTGAAGCGCGGCCAGCCATGTGTCGCGACCACTTCGGGCGCGCTGTTGTGCCGCCATACCGAACGCGTGCAGTTACTGGAAGCGGAGCTGACTGGCCGCCTGCCGGCGCTGCCCGGCGCGCTGGTCGAACCGTGGCCGGCGTTGCGCGTGGCCGTCAACGACGACAGCGTAGGGACCTGGTTTATCGACGCGGTAGCGCAGTTCTGCGTGGAACGGGAGATGTTGCTCGATCTCGTGATAGACGATCAGGATCACACCGCACAGCGGATTCGCGACGGTAGCGTGCAAGGCGCGGTCACCACGCAAGCGGAGCCGGTGCAAGGTTGCCGCTCGACGCGTCTCGGGCGGATGCGGTATCTGGCGGTATGCACGCCGGCGTTTCGGGAGCGCCATTTTGCCGATGGCGTCACGCGCGAGTCGCTGCAGCGCGCGCCGTGCGTCGATTTCAATCCGAAGGATCAGTTGCAGAAGCGCTTCATGCGCCGCATTACGCGAGCGGATCTGGATCCGCCGTTGCATTGGATTCCGCACGTCGCCGGTTTTTTGCGCGCCTGCGTGACCGGGCTTGGCTGGGGCATGTGCCCCGAACGGATGATCGCGCCGTATCTGGCCAGCGGCGAGCTGGTGGATATGGCGCCCGGCAAGCATATCGATATCGATCTGTACTGGCAGAGCTGGCGCTTGTCGATCGGCTGGCTCGACGATTTCGGCGCGGTGCTGCGCAAGCGGGCGACGGAGTTTCTCGATTGAGCGTCAGGAGTGCGGTGCGGGCGTTCAGCCAACCGCCCCGTGGGCGTCGGTGGTTTCGCCAAGTGCCCACGCCGGGTCGGTCAGCGCTTTCAGGCGACCGTCGTGCATTGAAAATATCCAGCCATGAATCTGCACGGGAGGCTGCGCGTTTCGAATCAGCGGCATCGCATGCAGTGTTTGCACCTGAGCCAGCACGTTGAGCTCGGCGAGCCGGTCGGCGCGTTCGTCGACCAGGTTTGCGATGTTGCGATGAACGAAGATCTCGCCGGGCGTTGCGCGGGTAATGGCTTCAGGTACGCGGCTGTCGGAGCAGCCGATCCACAGTACGTTGGGCCGCTGGTTGCTGGCGAGACGCTGGAAAGAGCAGGGTGGCTTAGGTTATCCGCCTTGATTTCATATATCGCTCCGTAGATGATTTGCATGCCGAAGTTGTTCATCGGTTTGAACCATTCTGTGACGGGAGCCATGAGACAGCGGTGATCGCGCGATGATAATTCTGTCATGTGCTTTTATTTGCCGTGCCGTTTGCGGAGTCTTTCGCGCTGCACTGGCGGCGTAGACAGGGCGGCAGGCCGTCTCGGAAAATGCAGACTGAAGGTGGTCCGCTCGTGCGGGATGCTCTCGACACTGCATTCGCCGTGATGTTCGTTCATGATCGATTTGACGATGGCAAGTCCGAGGCCGGTGCCGCGCGCCGAGTTGTAGCGCGCCGGATCGACGCGATAGAAGCGGTCGAAGATTCTCTCCAGATGCGGTTCGGCGATGCCGGCGCCGCTGTCGGACACCGATAGCTGGGCGTAGCGAACCCGCTCGGCGCAATGCAGTTCGACCGTGCTGCCGCGTGGCGCGTGCGCCAATGCGTTCGAAACCAGGTTGCTCAGCGCGCGTTGTACAAGCAACACATCGCCTTCGAAGCACGCGTCGCCCGTCACGACAATCTCCACACCCGCATCCGCCGCCATGCTTTCGTAGTAGCCTGCGACCCGCAATGCTTCGCTGCGCGCGTCGACCTGCTGCACGGACAAGCGGCGCTGCGCGCTGTCGGCGCGGGCAAGGAACAGCATGCTGTCGATCAGGCGTGACAGGCGCTGGAATTCGTCCACGCTCGACTCGATCACCACGCGGTAATCGTCGGCGGAACGGGGTTGCGAGAGTGCGACTTGCGCCTCGGCCAGCAGATTGGTGAGCGGCGTGCGCATGTCGTGCGCGAGGTCGGATGAAAATTGTGTGAGACGTGTGAACGATTCGTGCAGGCGCGCCAGCATACGGTTGAAGGCGTGGCTCAATTCCTTGAGTTCGCCCGGCATGTCACGCTCGGGCAACGGCCGCGCGAGGCGGCTGCTGGAGATCTGTTCGGCACGCGCAGTCAGGCGAGCCAGTGGCCGCAGCCCGAAGCGCGCGATCCACCACGCCAGCAGCGCGTTCACCAGCGTGCCGATAGCGCTCACCAACAGCACATTCAGCGCATAGGCGCGCAGCAGTGCGCGCTCGGCGCTGGTGTCGTATTGCACGACCACGCGCACGTTGGCACCCGATTGGCCGCCGAGCGGTGCCATGGCCACCAGAAAACGCTTGGACATACCTTCTGCCTTCACTTGCACGGGAGTAAGCCCGGCGTGCACCGCGAGCGTTTCGACATTCGGCCAATAACCGTTGGTGCGGGTGAGCGGCGCGCCGCGCGCGTCGAACAGCGCAATGTCGAGATTCGGGTGACCGTGCAACAGGTCGTACCAGATCTCGCGATCGGCGCGAACCGCTTCGGATCCGGACATTGTCTGCAGGCTCAACTGCAGGGCGGTGAGGGTTGCCGTCATCTCGCGCGCCGAGGTCGAGTCGAAGCGTGTCTTCAGACTGTGATACAGCAATACGCCGTTGAACACGAGCAATAGCGAAGTCGACACCGCGAACAGGATCGAGAGTCGCGCTCTCAAGGTGTGCGGCATGAGTGGCTTCAGGAGCCGCCGCGCCACCGGCGCCAGGATCGAGCAGGGCGAGCGCCAGATCATCGCGGCGCGCTGCAGCGTTCTTCGAGCACGTAGCCCATGCCGCGCACCGTGTGGATCAGCTTCGGCTCGTAGTTGTCGTCGACCTTCGCGCGTACGCGCCGGATCGCGGCATCGACCACGTTGGTGTCGCTATCGAAATTCATGTCCCACACCTGCGAGGCGATCGTCGAACGCGGCAGGATCTCTCCGTGCCTGCGCATCAGCAGCCACAGCAGCGCAAACTCCTTGGCCGTCAACAGGATCGTGTCGCCCTGGCGCGTGGCCTTGCGGCGCGTCAGGTCGAGCGTAAGGTCTGCAACGTGCAGCGAGGCGGCGTCTCGCCCATGGCCACGCCGCAAGATCGAGCGGACACGCGCCAGCAATTCGGCAAAATCGAACGGCTTCACCAGATAGTCGTCGGCACCCATTTCCAGGCCGCGTACCTTGTCATCCAGGTCGTCGCGTGCGGTGAGCAGCAATACTGGCGTGGAACGAGTGTGGCGCAGGTTTTTCAGTGTGGACCAGCCGTCCTGGCCGGGCAGCATCACGTCGAGGATGATCAGGTCGTAGTCCTCGGTCAGCGCGAGATGCTGACCGGTTACGCCGTCTTCCACCCAGTCGGCGATAAACCCAGCTTCTGTCAGACCCTTTCGGAGATAGGTGCCGGTTTTTGCTTCGTCTTCCACGATCAGAATTCGCATGGTCTTTTTTCCTGGTGACGCCCTCCGCACCGCGCTGGCGGCGTGATGTGAGAGCCGCGCGGACAGGGCCGCGCCTCGTGCTGTGAGGGGCGCTAAACGCGAGCGGGCATGCGTGCCCTTTGCGATGACGCGCGCGGATGGGCACCGGTGCCAACGAGCCGCATGTTCTGCTCGCCCCGATGGAGGCAGCGTGGATGCGTGAAGTGGTTCAGGGTGAGGCGTGGGAGTCCGGCTTTCGGAATGGGATCTACCGATGCGCTTGCGCGGATGCAGACAAGCGCGCACCGGGTTGCCGGCAGCGCGATCGGCGAGAAGCGGATTGCTTTGATGTTCTCTTTCATATCGTCAGGCATGCATAGGACCCAACCGAATCAGCGACTAATTTTGAGACGATTAGTCAAAAAAATCGGATCGGGGCATTTATCACGTCCTCCTGAATGTATGTATTACTTATACCATGGTGTGATTCAAAGTGGCTGCCAACCCTGCAAGCGTGGTGTGAGTTGAACGAAGGCGATAGGCTGTCGGATCGACTGTGCCGATTACACGCCGGGCTGCCGGCCGACATCGTCAATGTGCGATTGCGCGTTGGATGCACGCACGGTGCGCGTGAATCTCGCAGGAGGTCAGAAGCGCTGCGGCGGGACCATGCGGTGCGCAGAATTTGTTGGCGCCGGTTCCGCGATCCGGCATGAGTTCTGGCGAGGTGTGCCGCATTGTGGAAAGCAGTTCAAGCGAGAGCAGGCCGTGCGTGAACAGCACGTTGTTGCGATTCAGGGGTGTGACGGTGGCGGATGCAGGGGGCGCCGCGCCGCCGTTGAACAGATGAGCGGGCTGGGTTAGCCAGAAAGCAAGCGAGCCGATTGCAATGGCCACCAGGGCGCTCACCAGAGAGAGCGTCTCACCTCTGCATCGGCGGAGTTGCATCTTGAGGGCCAACATGACAGCGCTTACGATGAAGCGCACATCGCCACGCATCGTATTGGTCGAACACATCGCATGGGATTCCGGTTCGATGTCGAGAGCGTTCATCGTATGAACGCCTCGCCGATATGAAGATGAGAACAGCATGACAATTTCGTCATACAGTCCTTCAACGCATAACGCGCCGATGCGTCGGCGCCCCGTCGCGGATGACGGATTTGTCATCTGGGGCTCACGTTTGCGCTGCAGGCTGGCCCCAGGATCGGAACTCACTTAAAAGGAGAATCGATCATGCGAAATGCGATATGGTTGGTGGGATTCGCGCTGAGTTGCGCCTGTGTGAGTGTGGCAGTGGCCGTCGACACGATCCCGATGCGCGAACCTGCGCCGCCGGGAAAAACCCGCGATGAGGTGAAACGTGAACTCGCAGCCGCGCGTGTGTCGGGCTGTATGGATGTGCCCGATAGCCAGTACCCGCGGCCGTGCCCGTCGCAGGACACCACACGCTTGACGGCGGATGCATTTCAGATCGAGTAGCGCGACATGCAGACGGCGACGTGTACACGGCGGGCCCCGAATCGGGCTCAGCGTGTGCGCGCCGCCGGAAGCGCTCAATGCAGCCGGATTACCGGATGCACGCGTCTGCGCAACCAGTGGCTCGCCGAATCGAGCGCCATGCGTGCGAAGCCGGTCAGCGTCATCACGTGACGACGATAGATGAGCTTGTACACGGCGGTCGCCAGCCAGCCGTCGACGAACACCGGCTGCGTCAGCAAGCTGTTGCTCAGGCTGCCGATCGTGCCTTCGCGGCCGAAACCGACCAAGGTGCCGGCGTCGTGATAAACGAACTCCGGCAACGCTTCTCCCGCTATCCTGCACTTCAGCGCACGCGCCAGAAACAGCGCTTGCTGGTGCGCGACTTGAGCGCGCGGCGCCAGAAACGCGTCCGCACTGTCAGAAGAAGGGCAGGCCGCGCAGTCGCCGAGTCCGAATATGTTGGCGTCGTTCGTGCATTGCAGCGTGCGGTTCACCTGCACCTGTGCGTTGCGATTCACCGCAATGCCGTCCAGCGTGCGCAACACCGGCGGCCCTGCGATGCCGGCCGTCCAGATCGCGATGTCGCTGGGGAGCGGTTCGCCTGCGCTAGTCAGGACGGCGTCGGTGCGTACTTCGGTGACACGCGTCGCGTTCAACACTTCGACACCGAGACTGCCGAGCATCTTTTGCGCGCGGGCCGAGATTGTTTCGGACAGCGCGGGCAGCACGCGTTCGCTGCTTTCGATCAGACGAATGCGGAAGTCGCGCACGGGGTCGAGTGAAAACGGGCTGTAGCGGTTCAAGAGACGTACCGTATCGCGTAACGCGGCGGCAAGTTCAACGCCCGTTGCACCGGCGCCGATGATGTTGATCGATACCGGCGTGTCCGCTTGCGCGGTCCGCGCGCGGCGCGCATGGTTCGCACGCAGACAGGCGTCGAGCAGCTTGCGGCGAAACGCTTCGGCATGTGCGACCGATTCGAGCGGCAAGGCGTGTTCGGCCGCACCGGGCACGCCGAAATATTGCGTGACGCTGCCCATGGCCAGCACCAGGGTATCGAATGCAAGCTGCCGTGACGGCAGGATTTCGCGGCCGTCAGCGTCGTAGAGCGCGTTCAGTGTGATGTGCCGGTTCGTGCGATCGAGCGCGGCGAGTTCGCCCTGTTCGAATTCGAAGCCATGCCGTTGTGCCTGCACCGCATACTGCAGTTGATGCGTGGCCGGATCGAGCTGGCCCGACGCGGCTTCATGCAGCAGAGGCTTCCAGAAATGCGTCGGCCAGCGATCGACCAGCACGATCTGCGCGAGACCGGCGCGTCCGAGCGTTTCCGACAGCCGCGTAGCGAGCCCAAGGCCGCCGACGCCGCCGCCGACGATCACGACGCGATGCGCCGCCGCCGGCGTCGATTGAACGGATTGCTGTGAGTGCCGTGTACGTTGCGCGGTAGAGGCTTCCTGCTGATCGATTGCCGCCATGATCCGTATCCTCCTGAAGTTATCTGTGCTGAGCCGGTGAAGGCGTTCCCGGGCTATACCCGAAATTCGTCGGCCTCATCTGTCAGGGTCAGTATAGAATCGGCGGAAACCGCAGCACAATTTAATGTTTATACAGAACATATAGGTTTTCACTTATGTTAAAAGCCGCCACGTTCCGTCAATTGAAAGCCTTGCATACGGTCGCGAAGCTCGGCAGCGTGTCGCGCGCGGCCGAAGAATTGAAGCTCACGCAGCCGGCGGTGTCGCTTCAGGTGCGTCTGCTTGAAGAGGCTGCGGGAGCGCCGCTATTGCAGCGGGTGGGCCGTGGCGTGCAGCTGACAGCGGCGGGCGAGATCCTCGCGCGCTATGCGCTGGAAATCCTCGATCTATGGAACGGCGCGGCGGATGATCTCGCCGCGCTGCACGGCGAGCAGGGCGGCACGCTGCGCATCGGCGCGATCACGACCGCTGAATATCTGATCCCGCCTTTT
The DNA here is from genome assembly GCF_905220705.1 of Paraburkholderia domus. Taxonomy (GTDB): domain Bacteria; phylum Pseudomonadota; class Gammaproteobacteria; order Burkholderiales; family Burkholderiaceae; genus Paraburkholderia; species Paraburkholderia domus. Next base: position 68,463 of record NZ_CAJNAT010000030.1, on the reverse strand, counting down.
CTGGTGCGTTTCACCGAGTTGCGCCCTCAGGTGAAGGTGCAGTTCAAAGTCGGCAATCGCGCCGACATCATCCGCATGCTGGCAACGCACGAGATCGATCTCGCGGTGATGGGCAGCGCGCCGCGCGAATTACGCACGGTGGCCACCGCCTTCGCCAAGCATCCGATGGCGTTCGTCGCGTCGCCCGCCCATGCCTTGATGAAGAAAAAGCGCCTGTCGTTGGACGATCTGCAAACCGCGAATCTGTTCGTGCGGGAGCGAGGCTCGGGCACGCGCTCGACCGTCGAGAATCTGTTTCGACTCGCCGGCCACAAGCTGCATATCGGCTCCGAGCTTTCGAGCAACGAGGCGATCAAGCAATTGGTCGAGGCGGGTTTGGGCATCGCATTTCTGTCGCTGCATGCGTGCTCGCTCGAATTTCAGGCCGGCTTGCTGGCGTTACTGCCGCTGCCCGCCAATCCGATCGAGCGCGATTGGTACGTGATGCATGTGTCAGATAAACGCTTGCCGCATGTCGCCGGGCTGTTCCGCGATTTCCTGATCGAGCACGGCATGTCGGGCGCGGTGCCGGTGCCGCTGCCGACCGTCGCCGCGGCGAAGCGGCGCCGTCAGGCGCGTGAGGCAGATCCGGTCTAAGGCGGGCATTCTCGCTATTCGCTTCGACGTTTGCGCTCCACAGGGCTTGAAGGACGTCCTTGCGCGGCCTTTGGTTGCATCCGAAAAGCCTTGTGGGGCGGGCGTTTCAGGTTACATCGCCCGAGATCGAAGTAAAGGTTTGGCGGGCGATATTTTTGCCCGCGCCGATTGTCTTTACAGTGACGTCCAGTCATTTGAGAAAAGTGGACGCCGCATCCCCGTGGCGAGCCATTGTGAGTGAGACCTGGCCGTTACAGGAGTTGGAGACAATGAGCAGCAGCATCACCCAAGTTGAAACATTCGGTTTTGAACGCATTCCTGATCGCTCGCGTTATGCGCGGCCGATCGACCTTTTCCGCTTGCTGTTCGGCGGCTGCAATACATTTTCCACATCGGTGCTCGGCAGTTTTCCTGTGCTGCTCGGTCTGTCGTTCAAGGCAGGCGTTTATTCGATCGTGCTCGGCGTGGTAATCGGTTCGTGCATTCTTGCGCCGATGGGGCTGTTCGGTCCGCGCAACGGCACGAGCGATCCGGTTTCGTCCGGGGCGCATTTCGGTATTCATGGCCGGATCGTCGGCTCTTTTCTTGCGGTGCTGACCGCCGTCGCGTTCTTCTCGCTGGCCGTGTGGAGTTCGGGCGACGCGCTCGTGGGCGGCGCGAATCACCTGCTCGGCCTGCCGGTCAACTGGATGACCTTGAGCTTCGCGTACGGTCTCTTTGCGGTACTGGTGCTCACCGTCTGCGTCTACGGTTTCCGCTTCATGCTGTGGGTCAACAAGATCGCCGTGTGGGCGGCGAGTCTGCTGTTCGTGCTCGGTATCGCGGCGTTCGCCGAATCGTTCAATAGCGCGTACGCCGGCAAGGTCGCGCTCGGCTCGGTGGGTTTCTGGCCGGCGTTCGTGAGCGCCGTGCTGGTTGCGATGAGCAATCCGGTGTCGTTCGCCTGCACGCTCGGCGACTGGGCCCGCTATATTCCGCAGAACACGCCGAAGAAGCGCACGATCCTCGCGGTGATGCTCGCGCAACTGGCGACCTTCGTACCGTTTTTCTTCGGCCTTGCCACCGCAACGATCATCGCCGGGAAGGCGCCGGATTTCATCGCGTCGAATAACTACGTGGGCGGTCTGCTGGCGATCTCGCCGAACTGGTTCTTTCTGCCGGTGTGCCTGATTGCGATCATCGGCGGGATGTCGACGGGAACCACCGCGCTATACGGCACCGGGCTCGATATGTCGAGCATGTTTCCCAAGTTTCTGAACCGCGTGCGGGCGACGCTGCTAATCGGCAGTCTCGCGATCGGCTTCATCTTTCTTGGCCGCTTCGCGTTCAATCTGGTCGAGAGCGTCTCGACGTTCTCGGTGCTGATCAACGTCTGCAGCTGCCCGTGGATGGTGATCATGATCATCGGCTTCGTGACGCGGCGCGGCTTCTATCTGTCCGACGATCTGCAGGTGTTCAATCGCGGTGGCCGTGGCGGTCACTACTGGTTCACGCACGGCTGGAACTGGCGCGCGATGGGTGCGTGGATTCCGAGCGCGGTGATCGGCCTGTGCTTCGTCAATCTGCCGGATCAGTTCGTGGGTCCCCTCGGGCAACTCGCCGGTGGTCTCGACATCAGCATGCCGGTTTCGCTGACGCTTGCCTGTGCGTTGTATATCGGATTGCTGCAGTGCTTTCCCGAACCGGACGGCGTATATGGGCCGCTTGGCCGCCGTTGGTTGCGCAGCGGTTCGCAGCACAATGTGACCGTGCATCCGGTGGTACCGGCGACTAAGCTTAAGGCAGGCGGCCCGCAATTGACGGCGCAGATGAAGCCGCAAGCGGCGTCGCAACCTCAACCTGTATCGCAACCGCAGCAGCGCACCGCGCAACGTGAACGCGAAGAAGCGCTGGACACGCAGGACGCGGGTTGAACAGGGCGGTTCGACGTTGACGGCTCAGGCGTGATCAGGCCGTACCGAGACCGCACCGAAGCAACAGTCAGGCAGTAAATGCAATGGTATTCAAGTTGAGTAGGCAAACAAGATGAGCGAGTCAGTAAAGCGCGCGTTTGAAGGTGTAAAGCTGTTTCCGTTCTGGCTGGACAATCCCCGCGCACCGGCTGTCGAACGGGAGTTGATCGGTCCGACTTCCGCGGATCTGGTGGTGGTCGGCGGGGGTTTTACCGGACTGTGGGCCGCCATTCAGGCGAAAGAAGCGGACCCGTCGCTCGACGTCGTGCTGGTCGAGGCAGGGAAGGTGGCCTATGGCGCATCGGGCCGTCCGGGCGGAATCATTTCCACTTCGGTGATGCATGGCCTGCCGAACGCAACGCGGGTCTTCCCGCAAGACCTCGACGTGCTGGAAAAGCTGGGCCAGGAGAACCTCGACGGTTTCAAGGAATCGTTGACACGGTACGGCATTGAAGCGGACGTCGAATGGAATGGCGAGATGACGGTTGCCGTCGATCCGGGCCACCTCGATCATCTCAAAGGCGATTACGAGTTGCACGTGGCGCACGGGCACGATGTCGTGTTGCTCGACAGCAAGGGCGCACGCGAACAACTCGATTCGCCGCTATTCGCGGGCGCGATGTGGTCGCGCAATCGCAGCGGCACGATTCATCCGGCGAAGCTCGCGTGGGGCCTGAAAGCGGCCGCACTGAAACTCGGTGTGCGTTTGCATGAACACTCGCCGATCACGCGCATGGAAGATCTCGGTGCGACGATGATCGTGCATACGCAGTCGGGCCGCATCGAAACGCCGCGCGTGCTGCTCGGTACCGGAACGGCGGATGTGGGCGTGAGCGACATCAAGCGCCGCGTGATGCAGGTGCGCGATCACATCATCGCGACCGCGCCTTTGAGCGACGAGCAGATGGCACGCGTCGGCTGGCACAATCGCCAGGGCATCTACGATACGCGCACGCAGCTCAATTATTTCCGCCTCACCAAAGATAACCGCATCATTTTCGGCGGCCGTGTGAGCTATCACTTCGGCGGCGATCCGAATCCGGCTGCCGATCGTGACGAAAGCACGTATTACAAACTCGCCGAAGCGTTCTATCGCACTTTCCCGCAACTGGACGACGTGCGCTTCACGCATGCGTGGGGCGGCCCGATCGACTACTGCTCGCGCGGCGCCGTGTTCGCGCGCCGCTATCACGGCGGCAAGAGCGTGTTCGTCGCGGGCTATACGGGTTTTGGCGTCGCAGGCAGCCGCTTCGGTGCGAAGATGGGCCTCGACATGCTGTGGAATCGCGATACGCTGATTACGTCGCTCGATATTTCGCGCAAAGGACCGTCGTACATTCCGCCGGAACCGCTGCGCTGGATCGCCGCGAAGATCACCTTCAACGCGTTCGACGGCGCCGACGATCGCGGCGGCTGGCGGCGCCTGTGGATCAATTCGATCAAGGCGCTGGGTTTCCCGATGTAGTTGCGGGTGGTGTCGAGAGTTGGCTTATGTACCTGGCGGTTTTATATTCATTGCCGCCAGAATAAAAAAACCGCACCTTAACGGGTGCGGTTCTTGTTGAAGCAACGGTGTGATGCAGTATGAATCAACCGCAGTACACGATGCTGTACTTCTTGGTCGCCACCGGCATATGCCACGTGCCCGAGAAGCCCTTGTGCAGGATGAAGGCGTCGCCGGCAGCATAGCGTTCGCTGCGGCCGTCGTCGCTGGTGATGACGACTTCGCCTTCAATCAGTACGCAGACTTCGTGGATCGGCAGGTCGGCCAGCTTCAGCGTGCCCGCATCGCATTGCCACACGCCGGCGGACAGCATGTTGGTCGCGTCGGAGAAAGCGTTGAGGGCGTGCGGTGCCTTGGCGCCGTCGAGAATGACGTCGGCGGGATCGTGCAGGGCAGGGTTCAGGCCGGAAGCGCCGGGGCCTTTAGCGTCGATGCGGGTGAAAGTGATGGTGCTCATGTGTCTCTCCTGGTTGACTGGATTCGATGACGAAATCGAAGCAGAACCGGAGTCTGAGCCAAAGCTGCGTAGCGATGAATTTCGATTTGAAGACATTCAGATTGAGCGGCGTCGATGTAAAGCATTCGATACCGCTACGGGTGCGATTGTCGGCCCACGTCTGACCCCACCATTCATGTAAAGGACTAAGCGCATGGAACACGCCAAACAGTTTTATATTGACGGCCAATGGGTCGACCCGCTTGACGCGGCCAAGGCTGCCACGCTCGACGTGATCGATCCTTCCACGGCCACTGCCTTCGCGCAGATTTCGCTCGGCAGCGCAGCCGATGTCGATCGCGCCGTGGCGGCTGCGAAGCGTGCCTTTCCGGCCTACAGCGAGACGACGATCGCGCAGCGAATCGATTTGCTGCAGGCGATCCTCGACGTCTACCGCAAGCGCTACGACGACATGGTGCATGCGATCAGCCGCGAGATGGGCGCGCCGCTGCAATATGCGAACGACGCGCAGGCGTGGACCGGCGTTGCGCATCTGGAGACGATGATCCGCACGCTCGACACGTTCGAATTCGAGTACGTGAAGAGCAGCATTCTGATTCGCAAGGAAGCGGTCGGCGTGTGCGGGCTGATTACGCCGTGGAACTGGCCGGCCTTGCAGATCGCCACCAAGGTCGTGCCCGCGCTTGCGGCCGGTTGCACGATGGTACTCAAGCCTTCGGAACTGGCGCCGCTCTCCGGCATCATCTTCGCCGAGATCCTCGACGAAGCGGGCGTGCCGGCCGGCGTATTCAACCTCGTCAATGGCGAAGGCGCGACGGTGGGCGAGGCGATGTCGCGTCATCCGGACATCGACATGATGTCGTTCACCGGTTCGACGCGCGCGGGCGTGCAGGTCGCCAAGGCCGCGGCCGATACGGTCAAGCGCGTGCATCAGGAACTGGGCGGCAAATCGGCCAACCTGATTCTCGAAGATGCCGATCTGAAGCACGCCGTGATGCGCGGTGCACGTGCATGTTTCGACAACAGCGGCCAGTCGTGCGATGCGCCCACGCGCATGTTCGTGCCGCGCGCACGCCTTGACGAGGCATTGGCGTATGCGAAGGAGGCCGCTGAGGCATTGGTCGTCGGCCCCGCAGATGCGAAGGGCATCGATCTTGGGCCGGTCATTAGCGAGCAGCAATTCGACAAGATCCAGCGGCTGATTGGCGTGGGCGTTGAAGAGGGCGCGACGCTGGTGGCCGGTGGTCCGGGTCGTCCTGACGGCTTGAAAGATGGCTACTTCGTGCGTCCGACGGTATTCGGCAACGTCACGCCGAACATGACGATTGCGCGTGAAGAAATTTTCGGCCCGGTGCTGTCGATCCTCGGCTATGACTCCGAAGACGAAGCGATCGCGATGGCCAACGATAGCCTTTACGGTCTCGCAGGCTATGTGCAATCCGCCTCGATCGAGCATGCCCATGCCGTGGCAAAACGCCTGCGCACCGGCACGATCTATCTGAACTACGCGGACTACAGCCCTGATGCGCCCTTCGGCGGCTTCAAGCAATCGGGCAATGGCCGCGAGTATGGCGAGTTCGGTCTGGATGACTTTCTGGAGATCAAGGGTGTGGTCGGCTACGCGAGCTGAGCGCGCGTGACAGCCGGCCGGTGATGTGACTCGGTGATGTGCCTCAATGACGTCCCCTCGCCGCGCAAACATAGCGAAAGTTATGTGGACGTTGAGGGGCATCACCGCACCGGCCGCTTTCCGATGGCCATTCCCGATCTGTGAGCGCCTGTTGCAGGCGTCTATAATTCTCACCGGAAATCGCCATCGGATCTTTGACCTGTGAAAACAACTATCGCTATTGCGCTCGCTGCGCTTGCCCTGAGTGGCTGTATGTCCGCCGAAAAGCAGGCAGAAGAGGCAAGTGACTTTACCCGCTCAGAGAGCCTGCTCGATACCGCGCAGCGTAACGCCGCTATTGCGTGCGCGGATCAGGCGCAGTGCGACAGGGTCTGGTCGCTCACGAAAGACTACGTGGCAGCGCATTCGTATACATCGATCGTCCGTGCCGACGCGGTAGAGATCGAGACCGACGTTCCGAGCCGCTCGGGGCACGCGGTCTATTCGGCCACGCGCGTGGCCAAGGGCAGCGGAGCAACGATCACGCTGTATGCACAATGCCGTGGCATGTATGGCCCGGATCGCGCGATGGGCTCCGACTACGATGATTGCGTCAAGCAAATCGGTCCGACACAAAACGGCTTCGTGCCGTTTTTGCGCCAGCATCTATCCAGTCAATAACGGACAAACGCGGACACACATTCAGGTCGACGTGTGACGCGTCATCATCCGCTCGAACGCGTCGGCGATATGTTGTACGTAAGGATTTTTGTGGGCGAGCACGCCGGTCTCGCGCTCGAAGTGTGCCAGCATGGTCGCGTTCGCTTCGAAGACCAGTATCTGTCCTCCGGGCAGCACCGTGAAGTCGATTCCTCCGTAGTCGAGATCGAGTCGCTTGCCGATTGCGGCGATTGCACTCAGCACACGCTCGCCGAGCGCGGCGTGCGGATTGTCGAGGAAGCGCCGCTCTTCCTCCAGCTTCCATGCATGCTGTTCCATGTCGGCGGAGTAGTAGTGCACCATCCAGTGCGGCGAAATCGCCAGATGGTAAGGAAACGGCTCCCGGTCGACAAAAATGATTCTGTATTTGCGGTAGAACCCGTCAGCGCTGCGAGTGTCGCGAAACGCCGTCAGATAGGAAACCCCGGCTTGCGCCGACAGCCACGGTTCGAGCGCTGAGAGACTCTCGCACAGCGTCAGCCCTTCGCCGCCGTGCGTAGCGGCGGGACGTGCCAGCACCGGAAAGTCGATGTCGCCTTCCACGAGCAGAGCGTTAAGCGCGGCGCGTGAAGCCGGCGCGGCATCGCTCTGCACACAAGGCGCCACCTGCACGTCCGGCAGCCCGTCGAGCAGGCTCGCGGTGCGGTGCCGTTGAGTTCGCGCGACAGCGGCGGGCGGATTGAGCAGGGGCCGCGCGCAACGCGAGACGAAGCGCGCGAGCCGTGTGGAAAGCGGGGCGGCGATATCCGCATCGCCAATCGCGTTGAACACGAGATCGTAGGCCGGCAGCTGATGGTCTTCTTCGTCGTCAGCGTAGTCGATCGCGTACTTGATGCGGCAGCAGGTCGTGGCGGGCAGCAGTGCGTCGATCGGCACATTGCCGGACGTGCGCGCCGCGCAGAGGACCAGCACCCGGCGCTGCGGTGCGCCTGTTGCCTCGACAAAGACACGTTGGATCCCGTAGGCACGTTCGCGATACGCGGCGGCCTCGCTCACCTGTCCGACGCTTGCGAGGATGGCGGCAAGGTTCTGGCAGGCCACCGCGACATGCGGGTCGAGCGTCAGAACGAGGCGGTACCAGTACTCGGCGATCACATAATCGCCTTTCATGAAGTATCCGGTCGCGACATCGCAAAGATTCGACACGCTGGCGTCGGGTGCTGCGGCGGCGTAGGCGTCCAGCGTGTGGGCGGCAATCAGATGAGCGATGGCACTCAGTTCGTCGCCGTCGGTGCGTTGGGCTTCGGCAAGGGCACGGTGACGGGACGGATCGAGCGGGGCGTCATTGTCGTCGGCACGCCCCGCTGACGCGCCTGGAGGTAGTGCCTTGCGGTCGGCTTCGTTGTGGGGAGTCTGGGTCACGGTCGTTCGGAATAACGGCAGGGCGACGCGCCGCTGCGCACTCGAAGCATAGCGGGCGTGTCTGCGATTCGGCTTACAGCTACAGCAGCAGTTCGATCGAATGAAACAGGCGGCGCGTCTCGGGGTCTTGCGAGCGTGCCCCTTCGTCGATGACTTCGCGCAAACATTCCAGAAAACACGCGGCGGCCGGACTCGTCGGCGCGCCGCGGCGTGATGTGATGCTGACGATGGTTTCGTCCACTGTTTCGCGCAAGGGCAGTGCCCACAGATTCTCTTTCGCGATGGTCACCTCGACGAGCGGCCACGGAAAGATACTGAGCATGTCGGTGTGCGCGAGCAGGCCCAGCACCACGGCCAGCGAATGTGCCAGATGAATCGTATGCGGCACGCTCATGCCGCGCTTGCGGAATACGTTGTCTGAAATCGATTCGCGGCTGGCCGGATCCCAGTTCAGCACCCATTCGGCGTCTTCGAGTTCGAGCAGCGTACGGCAACCCGCCTTCGGATGATCACGGCGCGCGACGACCGCCGAATGCGTCGAAAACAGCGGCACGTTGTGAAACTCCGATTGCGGCGAAGCGGGCGGAGGACGGCCAATCGAAAAGTCGAGGCTGCCATCGCGCAAGCGTGGTTGCACGACCGCCAACAGACCCTCGAAGAATTCCAGTTGGACTTCCGGCATGCGTTGCCGGAACCGCTGCACCGTCGGCGGCAGAAAGGTCAGCGCCACCCACGGCGTGACGCCGATCGACAGTTTGCCGGCCGCCGCGCCGCGCATCGCTTCGATTTCCGCTTCCGCGCGCTGCAACTGGCCGAGCACCAGGCGCGCATGTACGACCAGCGCGCGGCCGAACTCCGTGAACGCGACACCGCTCGCGCCGCGCACCAGCAGCGGTGCGCGCAGATCGGCCTCCAGTTCGCGCATGGCCTTCGTCACGGCCGCCGGCGAAAGGTCGAGCGAACGGGCCGCCGCCCGGATACTGCCGGTATCTGCAATGGCCGCTAAGGTACTGAGTTGATGTAGTTTCATCTGGAAAACCCGTAGAAGCATGGCAACCACAGGTTGCTGCCGCAACGATTCTACGCCTGCCGCTGGAATATCAACGTCGTTATGCTGGGCCCATGCTTTCATAGACGGAGACGACATCGTGAACACCACGGCCATCCCGGCGGGCATCGCCGAACTCGAAGACGAAATGATTGCGCTGCGCCGTCGCATCCACGCGCAGCCCGAATTGGCTTACGAAGAGTTCGCCACCGGCGACCTGGTCGCTGAGCGCTTGCAGGAGTGGGGCTACACCGTGCATCGCGGGTTGGGTCAGACCGGTGTTGTAGGGCAACTGAAAGTTGGCGCGGGCACACGCAAACTCGGCCTGCGCGCCGACATGGACGCGCTGCCGATCCACGAGACCACCGGGCTGCCGTATGCGAGCACTGTTCCCGGCAAGATGCACGCGTGTGGCCACGACGGCCACACCGCGATGCTGCTGGCGGCCGCCAAGCACCTCGCGCAGGACAAATCGTTCGACGGTACCTTGAACCTGATTTTCCAGCCCGCGGAAGAAGGTCTGGCCGGTGCGAAAAAAATGCTCGAAGACGGCCTGTTCGACAAGTTTCCGTGCGATGCGGTCTTCGCCATGCACAACATGCCGGGTTTCCCGACAGGCAAGTTCGGCTTTCTGCCGGGCTCGTTCATGGCTTCGTCAGATACGGTGATCATCAAGGTGACGGGTCGCGGCGGTCATGGCGCGGTGCCGCACAAGGCGGTCGATCCGGTCGTGGTGTGTGCGCAGATCGTGCTGGCGTTGCAATCGATCGTGTCGCGCAACATTGCGCCGCTCGACATGGCAATCATCACCGTCGGCGCGATTCACGCCGGTGAAGCGCCGAACGTGATTCCCGAAACCGCGGAGATGCGGCTGTCCGTGCGCGCACTGAAGCCCGAGGTTCGCGACTATTTGCAGGAGCGCATCACCGCGGTTGCCTGCGGACAGGCGGCGGTGTTCGGTGCGCGGGCGCATGTCGATTATCAGCGCCGTTATCCGGTGCTCGTCAACGACGCACAGATGACCGGTCTCGCACGGCAAGTCGCGCTCGACTGGCTCGGCGAAGACGGCTTGATCGCCGACATGCAACCGCTGACGGGCAGTGAGGACTTCGCGTTCCTGCTGGAGCGTTGCCCCGGCAGCTACCTGATCATCGGCAATGGCGACGGCGAGGGCGGTTGCATGGTCCACAACCCGGGCTACGACTTCAACGACGATTGCCTCGCCACCGGCGCGGCTTACTGGGTGCGGCTCGCACAGACGTTCCTCGTCTGAGGTGGGTGGCATCGGATTGGACTGAAGCCGTGCAAGGCTCCGACGGTCACGAAGGCCCGCGGGGCCATCAAGGCCGCGTTGGGGCCAAGCAGACTGTCCATTGCTTTCAGGCGCACAAGGCCGCAGAGCCGCGCATCAGCAGGAAGGACACCATGGAGACACAGATGGACTATTCCGCTACACCACATCCCGCGGGTACCGATGCGTTGAACCTGCAGGCCGTGCCGACAGCGCAGCCAGCCAAACGCACGAGCCATGCCAAAGCGATCGCTGCGATCACGCTCGGGAACGGCCTCGAATTTTTCGATTTCACGATCTATAGCTTTTTCGCGACGATCATCGGCAAGCTGTATTTCCCGGTGGAAGGGCAGCTTGCGCAACTGATGCTGGCGGTCGGCACGTTCGGCGTGGGCTTCATCATGCGGCCGGTGGGCGGCATTGTTCTCGGCGCGTATGCCGATCGCGCCGGACGCAAGGCCGCGATGAGCCTCACGTTGTGGTTGATGACGCTCGGCTCGGCGATCATTGCTTTCGCGCCGACGTACGCGGCGATCGGTATGGCCGCGCCATTACTGGTGATCCTGGCGCGCTTGATTCAGGGTTTTGCGCTGGGCGGCGAGATTGGCGCATCGACATCGTTGCTGCTTGAATATGGCAGCGACAAGACGCGGGGATTCTATGGAAGCTGGCAGTTTGTGAGCCAGGGATTGAATACCGTATGTGGATCGCTGCTGGGCGTTGCGCTGGCGGCGGCGCTGTCGACTGCCGCACTGGAGAGTTGGGGCTGGCGCGTGCCGTTTGTGATCGGCATGGCGATGGGCCCGATTGGTATTTACATCCGGCGGCACCTGGATGAGACCTTGCCGGGTGTTGAAGACGGCACGGTTCCGGCTGAGCACATGCCTGCCGCGCAGCCTGTTCGCAAGCTGTTTCGCGAGCATTCGCGCGTGATTACGACGGGTGTGTTGACGACTATTGGCGGCACGGCGGCGAACTACATTGTGCTGTTTTATCTGTCGACCTACGCGATTCGGATTTTGCATTTGCCGATGTCGTCGGCGTTGTGGGCCGCGTGGACCGCGGCGATTGTGACGGTGATCTGCTCGCCGTTTGCGGGGGCGTTGTCGGATCGCGTAGGGCGTAAGCGGGTTTTGTGGATTTCGCGAGTGTTGTTGATTGTTGCCGTGTATCCGGCGTTCATGATTATTAATGCTTCGCCTACGGTGCCTGTTTTGTTGTCTGTCGTCGCTGTGCTGGCGGTGTTTGTCGCTTTTACGGCCGTGCCCAATATCGTTATGCTGCCCGAGATGTTTCCGCGCGAGATTCGCGCTACCGGGATGTCGATTGTTTATTGTTTAGGGGTTTCTATTTTTGGTGGGTTTGCGCAGTTTTTTGCTACCTGGCTGATTCAACTTTCTGGGAGTAATCTGGCTCCTGCCTGGTATTTGATCGGGTGTGGGGTTGTGTCGTTGTTGCCGTTGCCGTTTATGCGGGAGACCGCTGGGAAGGCTATTGATTAAGGGGTTTTTTTTGCCTGCGCGGCGCTTGTTGTCTGTGGTTTTATGGCTTTGGCCTTTCCTTGATTTGTTAGTGGTTTATTAGCGTTGCCCCTGTGCGGGGCGGGCACCTACTTTTCTTTGCTTGCCGCAAAGAAAAGTAGGCAAAAGAAAGCGGCTCAAACCGCCAGCTCATAAGCGGGTCCCTCGCGCAGTTGCGGCAGTGGTGCATCTGGAATCTGTGTCCTCGCACATTCAGCGCGAGTGACAAGGCATTCATGCTTCCGGCGGCGCTGCGCGCGCCGACAGGCACTTCATGAAACCGACCACTACGGTTTCGCACTCGTGCTTCATTCGGCACCTCACCGGGGCGAAGCCGATGGCTCCCACCACGCAAAAACGGAGCCGCGGGTTTCCCATGCCGAGCCATCCGCGACGCACGCAGTGCGGAGTGGGAGCTGATGAGCGCTTTGTCACCAACGCGGAATGTGCGAGGGCACGGATTCCAGATGCACCACTACCGCAACTGCGCGGGGGACCCGCTTAAGAATTAGCGGTTTGAGCTGCTTTCTTTTGCCTACTTTTCTTTGCAGCAGGCAAAGAAAAGTAGGTGCCTGCCCCGCACAGGGGCGACGCTAATAGACCAATAACAAATCAAGGAAAGGCCAACGCCGTAGGCAAACAACCAAAAAGCGCCGCGCGGGTAAAAAAGCCAAACAAAGGCCAACGCCGTAGGCACACAGAACCAAGCGCCGCCAAGGCAAACCCCCAGCCTCATCTAGCAGCCGACTCCCCCCCATCAGCCACAGGCGCAGCCCCCTCCGCCGCATCGGAATCCCGCGTCTCGGGCATCGCCGCCCACACCAACAGCACAGCAAGCGCGCCCGCAGCGGCGAGTCCAAAAAAGCTCACAGCATTGCCGAAATGATCCGCCACAAACCCAGCAGCAGTCGTGCTCAAAGTAGCCCCAATCCCGGCAGCCAACCCGAACAATCCAATACAAAGGTTATACCGCCCCTTCCCGCCGGCGACATCGGCGGCAATCAACGGCAGCATCACGCCGAACACGGCCGCGCTCAGGCCGTCGAGCATCTGCACCGGCACCAGCAAATAAGGGCTGCTGATCCCGGCAAACAACAACGCCCGTATCGGCAACGCAGAAAACCCCAGCAATAAGATCGGCCTGCGTCCCCACCGCTCGGCAGAGCGCCCGACCCATGGCGACATCATCGCCACGATCGCCTGCGGCACGATGATGCAGGCGGCAATCACCAACTGCACGTTGTCCCCCATGCCGGCGGTCACTTCGCCCGCAGCAAGGTTCAGCATCGCCGCATTCGACAAATGGAACAGCACGATACAAGCCGCAAACAGCAGCATTCGCTTGTCACGCAACAACTCGCGCAGACTCTCGCGTCGTTCGATCTGTTCAGGTGTCGGCCCGGCTTTCGGCAGCTCGATCGTATCGGTGCGCTGAATCATCGTCAGCGCAAACAATGCTGGAACAGCCAGCGCCGCGGTCAGCCAGAACACGGCGCGCGGGGAATAGTATTCGCCGAATACGCCCATCAGCCCGGCAGCCACGGCACTGCCGATCGACGCCCAGCGCGCATTGCGTCCCAACCGGTCACCCAGATTCGCGCGCCCCACCAGCGCAAACGAGATCGCGGCCAGCGCCGGCGTCAGCATGCAACTGGCAAAGCCGTGGAATACCTCGGCGGCGATCACCGGCAGCACAGTCGGGCTCGCGGCCAGCAGCACCGCACTGAAGATGATCGCGAAAATCGCCCATGCGGCAGCGCCTTTCTTGTTGCGCAATGCGTCGACGGCAGCGCCGCCCGGCACCTGGCTCACCATCGCGCTAATGGTGCCGACCGACAGCGCCATGCCGATCTCGCCCTGGGTCCACTTGTGCGAAGCGAGATACGACGCAATGAATGGGCCGAAGCCCGTCTGCACGTTTGCGACGAAAAAATTCAGCCAATCGAGCGCGCGCAGGCTGCGCGCGGTAACCAGAGTGCGGCCTGTCATCGGGCCGCCCGTGCGTTGGAGCCCGCGGTAACCGTAGCCGGCGCGGCGGAAGCCGCAGCGGCAGGAGCGGGAGCCGGAGGAGGCGCCGGCGACACCGCGCGGATCGGCATGCCACTGGCGTATGGCGGTGTCGCGTTGATCTGCGCATCGCTCAGATCGATCAGCGGATGCAGTTCCTTGTCTTTCGTGACGAAACGCAGGGCCGACCAGTTGGCGGCAATCGTGCGCCGCTCGGTGCTGACCATGCCGTTGACGTCGAGCACGACCGCCTGCGGTTGCGCGTTGGCGTCGATCAGCACGTCGATCACGCGGCCGACCTTGGCGCCGTTCGAGCGCTCGACATCGGCGTCGATCAGCGGCAATTGCACCGCGGCGGATTTCGCCGCGGGCGTCGGCGCGGCCGTCGCGTTGAGTGTGATCGGCGCGCTCTTCGCGGTCGGCGTGAAGCGGAACGCGCTCCACGGGAAATTGACCTTGCGGTCACCTACGCCGAGGAAGCCCTGCAGATTCACCACCATTTCGCGCGGCTTGCCGTTCGCATCGGCGATCATGTCGACCGCGCGGCCAACCACCTTGCCGTCGGGCTTCTGCACTTCGCTATCGAGCAGCGCGCGCGCATCGTTGCGCTCGATCGTGCGCAGCACGATCAGCGGCGGCGGGGCGGGCGGCGGCGGCGCGGGCGTGGCGACCGGCGGCGGAGGTTCGACCTTGCGCGGCTTGACGACCGGCTTCTTCGGTTTCTTCGGCTGCTCGGGCTCGGCCGCTTCAGTCTCGACCGGCTCCGGTGCGGAGGCCGCCACGGGCGCGCTCGCAGGTTCGACGGGCATCACCGTGGCATCGACAATCGGCGCCTGCTGTGGGCCCCACAGCAGGCTGCAACCGGACAGCGCGAACAGCGCGAACACAGCAAGAATCGGAAGACGCCAGGCAGGACGCGAAAAACCGCCGCTCATCAAGAAGGACTCCATGGGCCAGTGCGGGCGGGCGTTGTGGACCGCCGCAGTTAAGTCACGCTTTAACTCAGGTAAGGGCCAGAGTGTAACCCGCGGCGCCGGGGCGGCCCGGTTTTGCAGGCTTTCTGACAGGTGGCCGCCGCGCACGGCTCATGCCGCATTGCGCGCTTTCAACCCTGGTTCGGCGCCGGTTTTCGCGATTCGAACCCCTCAAAACCCTTTCACAACTTCATGACAAACAGTAGGTGTAAACACGCGGAGCGGCCTCGTGGTTTGCCGTCCCCTAAACGATATAAGCATCGCGACATGTCGGGCATGCCATTCATGCGATGGGAGACATAATCGTGTTGGCCTACATTTCGGGACAGCAAAAGAAGAACGGAGCATGCGGGTTGTGGACGCATCGCAAGCCGATGTTCAAACCTTGCCACACCACATTAGATCAACGCAACGAGACGAACCTGATGGCGGCCGGAATACGGGCCGTTTCAGCACGCTGATAAAGGAGGCACTCATCATGATGGAACCCCACGCCCAACCGATTTCTGAAGTCGGCGCCGAATCATTCGACGGAAAGGGCTTTCTCGACCGCTACTTCGAAATCTCTTCACGCGGCAGTTCGCAGCGTACGGAAATTGTCGCGGGCATCACGACCTTCCTCGCGATGGTCTATTCCGTGTTCGTCGTGCCGGGCATGTTCGGCAAAGCGGGCTTTGACACGAGTGCGGTGTTCGTTGCCGTATGTCTGACCACCGCCTTCGGCTCGCTGCTGATGGGTGTGTGGGCGCGTCTGCCGATCGCGATCGGCTGCGCGATTTCGCTGACTGCGTTCACCGCGTTCGGCCTCGTGCTCGGTAAAGGTCTGCAGCCGAACGTCGCACTCGGCGCGGTGTTCCTGATGGGTGTGGTCTTCACCGGCATCTCGGTGACGGGCGTGCGTTCATGGATTCTGCGCAATCTGCCGACGGGCATCGCGCACGGCACGGGGATCGGCATCGGCCTGTTCCTGCTGCTGATCGCCGCGAATGACGTGGGTCTGGTCGTCAAGAATCCGGGCGCGGGTCTCCCGGTGGCGCTCGGCAATATCACGGCATTGCCGGCGATCATGTCGGTGGCGGGTCTGGCGGCGATCTTCGGTCTGGTGCGCCGTCGCGTGCCGGGTTCGATCCTGATCGTGATCGTCGTGATCTCGTTGATTGCGCTTGCAATCGATCCGGCGGTGGCTTTTCACGGCGTGTTCGCACTGCCGTCGCTGAGCGCACCGGGCCACGCTTCGCTGATTGGCGCAATGGACATCAAGGGCGCGCTGTCGATGGCAGTTTTGCCTAGCGTGCTGGCACTGGTGATGACCGCGGTGTTCGACGCAACCGGCACGATTCGCGCCGTTGCGGGACAAGCGGGTCAACTCGACGAAAACGGCCGCATCATCAACGGCGGCCGCGCGTTGACGGCGGATTCGCTGAGCTCGATTTTCTCGGGCCTGCTCGGTGGTGCACCGGCGGCTGCCTACATCGAATCGACGGTTGGCGTTGCAGCCGGCGCGAAGACGGGGATGGCAGCGGCGGTGGTCGGTCTGCTGTTCCTGGTGGTGATGTTCTTCTCGCCGCTCGCAAGCCTGGTACCGTCCTATGCAACGGCTCCGGCGCTGATGTACGTCGGCCTGCTGATGCTCTCGAACGTGAGCAAGCTGCACATGGACGACATGGTCGACGCGATGTCGGGCCTGATGTGCGCCGTGTTCATCGTGCTGACCGCCAACATCGTGACGGGCATCATGCTCGGCTTCGCGACCCTGGTGATCGGCCGCGTAGTGAGCGGCGAGTATCGCAAGCTGAACGTGGGCACGGTTGCCATCGCTATCGTGCTGGTCGGTTTCTATCTCGGCGGCTGGGCGATCTGATTCTGCTGCATTCAGTTTTGCAGGATTTGCTGTAACGCGAGAGTGGGGCGGGCTTTATCGGCCGCTTTGCTCGAACGTGTAGTCGGTTGTTCTCCACCTTGACGCGGCGTGTTGCAGGGCTTTTTCTGCAATGCGCCGCGTATCTTTTTTTGTAACGTCCCCTTCGCATCTTCCTGCGCGCTTTGAGAAAGCACGTACCTGTCCTTGACATCCTTACGCGCGTTCCTATACTTAACCTCATGGTTAAGTTTAATGAAACAGTACTCGATCGCACCTTCGCCGCGCTGTCCGATCCGACGCGGCGTGCGTTGCTCGCGCGTCTTTCCGAACTGAACGATCTGTCGGTCAGCGAACTCGCCGAGCCGTTTGCGATGTCGTTGCCCGCGGTGATGAAACACCTCGACGTGCTGTCCGAGGCGGGTCTCATCACGCGCAGCAAAACCGGCCGAACGGTGGCGTGCCGCCTGTCCGCCGGGCCGATGGAGGAAGCCATGGAATGGCTTGGCCGTTATCAGCGCTTCTGGTCCGAATCACTCGATCGTCTTGCCGCTTTCGTCGAAGAGGAAACCCCATGTCCACCCAACCCAGCCTCACCCTCCAGCGCCGAATCAACGCCGCGCCCGCCAGAGTCTTCCGTGCCTGGACGGAAGCGGCGCAACTCATGAAGTGGATGCATCCGGGCGATGCCGAGGTGACCCGTGCGGATCTGGACGCACGCGTAGACGGGCGCTACTTGATCAGGTATCTCAAGACGGACGGCCGGGAACTCGAGGTCAGTGGTCAGTATCTGGAGGTGGTGCCGGACGCCAAACTGGTGTTCACATGGGCATGGCGTTCGAGTCCGGAGCAGGAGTCGCTCGTCACAGTGCTGTTGCGCCCGGACGGCAACGGTACCTTGCTGACGCTCACGCATGAACAGTTCGTCGACGAAGAAACGCGCGACCACCACCAACTCGGCTGGGGCGATGGCCTCGATTCGCTGGAACGCTACTTCGCTTGAATTCGCCGGATTTTTCTGTATCGAACCTGCACGACGCAGACAAGGAGATGCATATGGACCCGCAACACCGGATCGGCACCAGGGAAGAATGGCTAGCCGCCAGCAAGGCGCTATTGGTCGAAGAGAAAGCGTACACGCGCGCCGGCGATGAACTCGCCCGCAAACGTCGGGCGCTGCCGTGGGTGAAGGTCGACAAGACCTACATATTCGATACGCTGCAGGGCCGCAAGACACTCGCCGATCTGTTCGGCGGCCGTAGTCAATTGATCGTCTATCACTTCATGTTCGGACCCGACTGGGAAGAGGGCTGTTTCGGCTGCTCGTTCGTGTCGGATCACATGGATGGCATCCTGACGCATCTTGAACATCACGACGTATCGTACGTGGCGGTCTCGCGTGGGCCGCTCGCGAAGATCGAGGCTTTCAAAAAACGGATGGGCTGGAAGTTCCCGTGGGTGTCGTCGAATGAGAGCGACTTTAATTTCGACTATCACGTGTCGTTCACTCCCGAGGAGGTCGCGAGCAAGAAGGCGTTCTACAACTTCACCGAGCAGGATGTCGGCATCGACGAGCTACCCGGTCACAGTGTGTTCTACAAGGACGAAGCGGGCGACGTCTATCACACGTATTCCACCTACGGACGCGGGGGAGAGCAGTTCCTGAGCGCGTACGCGCACCTCGACGTCACGCCGAAAGGCCGCGAGGAGAAGAAGAATATGGGCGAGTGGCTCAAGCATCATGATCGCTACGAAGAAACGGCGAGTGGTTGCGCCGCGTGCGGCTCGTGACGCGCGCCGGTAGTCAATACGCGGGACGTCATGCCCCTTTGCGTCCCGCTTCATAAAACAGCGCGAACAACTCCGACTGCGAGTTGACGTTGAGCTTCGTATAGATGTGCTTCTTGTGTGCGCGCACCGTCTCAAATGAGATCGTCAGTTTCTCCGCGATGGCGCGCGTGGAAAATCCACTCAAGGTCAGCATCGCCACCTCCACCTCGCGCGCGGTGAGTGGCGAGCGTCCGCTCGCCGACGACACCTGCTCGAAGCGCGCGGCGTAGGCGGGCGTGTCCGTCGGCGCGTCTGTGTCCACTGTTGTTTCCGTCACCGTCTCGCTCGCGGCCTGCTGCGATGCGTCGAATGTCTCATACGGCAAGCGCTGACGCATTAGCGCGATGACCCAGGGCGCGCAGAGCGCGAGCACCGTCCGATCGCGCTCGCCATAGCGCTGCGTGGCGCCGAGCGAAAACGCCAGCGTGTGCCGCGCATCGATCATGTAGTTGAAATGCACTTCATCGCCGACGATGTTTTTCCTGAAGTACCGCTGGTAGTAGTCGGTCATCGTAAAGTTGTCGGGCGCGACATCCGCAAGGGTGACGAAGCCGGATGCAGGCCTTTCAGTCGCGGCGATATAAAACGGGTCGAGCTGATAAAGCGCGGCGAGATAGTCCTGGAACATCGCATCCACGGTGCCGTCCGGCGTCGGCGATTCGGCGCAGACGAGGGGCGCCACGCCTGCCGTGAAGCGCAGTGCGACCCAGTTGTCGAACACGACATAGCGCTCGAGCGCACGTGTGAGGCGAGTCCAGAATTGCGCGCTGTCGAGTGCTTCGATAACCGCGCCGATCTCGCGATGAAAGGCCAGGTCGCGCCATTCGAGTTCCATGCGTGCTCCGTTGAGGGTAACCCAGCCGGGTGATTACGAACAAAAATATGTCTGGTAATAATAGGCCCAACCTGAAACGCGGGCGGTCTGACAACAGCCGCTATTTAACGCGAAGCAGACCGGCAAGGATCGCAAATATTTTGCATGGGACCAGAGTAGGTGCTTTGCATGGGGCTAGAGTAAGCGCTAAAGCGCCAACTCTAGCCGACAGCTAAAGCGCCAACTCTGGTCGAAATGCTCTGCATGGGACCAGAGTAAGTGCTAAAGCACTAACTCTGGTCGACACAGGAGACAGAATGCTTCAACTCGAACTGGCACAGATCCCGATCATGGATGGCGCGGCGGGCGTCGGCGGGGCAAACGTGCAACGCGTGCTGCAAACCATCGCCCAACGAGCGGCCGGGACCGATCTGATCGTGTTTCCAGAGACCACGCTGTCGGGCTTTCCGACGCGCGACACCATCGGCGACGTGGCCGAACCGATCGACGGGCCGTCGCTTACCGCAGTCCGCCATGCAGCGCGCGAAGCGCGCGTAGCTGTCGCGGTGGGTCTCGCCGAGCGTGACGGTAACCGCTTTTTCAACACCACGGTGCTGGTCGACGAGAACGGCGAGATTGCGCTGCGCTATCGCAAGACGCATCTGTGGGCGTCGGACGTCGGCGTGTTCGAACCGGGCGACCGTTACGAAGTGTGCAACTTCAAGGGCCTGACCGTTGGCATCCTGATCTGCTACGACATCGAATTTCCCGAAACGGCGCGTGCGGTTGCGTCATTGGGCGCCGATCTGCTGATCGTGACGAACGGCAATATGGACCCATTCGGGCCCGTGCATCGCCGGGCGATCGTGGCGCGCGCGATGGAGAATCAGATGTTCGCGGCGCTCGTGAATCGCATCGGTTCAGGTGACGACAACCTCACGTTCCCCGGTGAATCGGCGTTGATCGATCCGTTCGGCGACGTGGTGTGCGACGCCGGGCAGCAAGAAAATGTCCTGCGCGCCACGCTTGATCCGGCGCGTCTCGAAGGGGCGCGCGAACACTATCGTTACCTGCATGATGCACGCATTGCGCTCGACCTCGCGACGCTGGACGGCGAGCACGGGCAACGTGCGCGTGTGATCCGCGCGCGTTAAGGTGCGCGCGCTGGTGCGCAGGTGTATGGGCACATAAGTACCCAGACATCCATTCGCGCACCACGTCAGGCAAAGAATCATCGGCGCGACCCATGCGCATTCAGCAAGTCTGATCGACACAGCTCGACCGGGGCGCGTTCAACGCCGCCCTCGACGACGCTCGCCCATTATCAAGAGGAGACACCGCATGACCCCAACATCCCCCACGGAGCGCACGGGCGCATCTGCCGCGTCCCAAAGCGCGCATCTGAAGCGCACGCTCGGCCTGCCTTCAGTCCTGCTGTTCGGCCTTGCCTATATGGCGCCGCTGATCGTCTACGGCACCTACGGTGTGCTGGCGAGCGCCAGCAACGATACCGCCGCGCTCGCGTATCTGATTGCCCTCGTCGCGATCGCGTTCACCGCGCTCAGCTACGGCAAGCTTGCGCGGCTATTCCCAGTGGCGGGGTCTGCCTATACGTACACGCGCAGAACCTTCAATCCGCATCTGGGCTTCATGATCGGATGGGCCACCTTGCTCGATTACTTTTTCCTGCCGATGGTGATCTGGCTGATCGGCGCCGCGTATCTAAGCGCCGCGTTTCCGCACATTCCGAGCTGGATCTGGATCGTAGCGTTCATCGTGTTGACGAGTGCGTTGAATATTCTCGGCATTGAGCTCGCCAACCGTTTCAACATCGTGCTGATGGTCGTGCAACTCGCGATCGTCGCGTTGTTCGTCGTGCTGTGCTGTCACTATGTGACCGCAGCGGTCGGCCCCGGCGGTCTGATTTCGGCCGAACCGTTCTTCAAGCCGCATGTGCCGTTCTCGGCGACGATGGCCGGCGCCGCGATTGCCGCCTATTCGTACCTCGGCTTCGACGCGGTGTCGACGTTGACCGAAGAAACGATTGCCCCTGAGAAGACCATGCCGCGCGCGATCGTGCTGATTGCGCTGATCGGCGGCGCGATCTTCGTGATCGCCGCGTACACGGTGCAACTCGCGCACCCCGGCGCGGTGTTCAAGGACCCTGATTCGGCCGCTTTCGAAGTCGCGCGCAAAGTGGGTGGCGATATCTTCGTGACGGTGTTTCTGGCCGGCCTGATTCTCGCGCAGTTCGCGTCCGGCATCTCGGCGCAGGCAAGCGTGGGGCGTTTGCTGTATGCGATGGGACGCGACGAAGTACTGCCCAAACGCATCTTCGGTTTTGTGCATCCGAAGTTCAAGACGCCGGCGCTGAACATCGCGATCGCGGGCGCAATCGGTCTCGTCGCGTTGAAGCTCGATGTGGCGACGTCGACGTCCTTCATCAATTTCGGCGCGTTTCTCGCGTTCACCGCGGTCAATCTGTGTGTGATCCGGCAGTTCTTTCTGGCGAAGGGGAGTGCACAGGCGATAAGCGTACTCGGCGGACTGCTGTTCCCGCTCCTGGGTGCGCTGGCGGATCTGTGGCTGCTGGTCAGTCTGGAGACGACCGCGTTGGTGATGGGCGCAATCTGGTTCGTGCTGGGACTGTGCTATCTCGGCTGGCTCACGCGTGGTTTCCGTCAGGCGCCGCCCGAAGTGGCCGCTGGAGTGTGAAGTAGATTCGGTTCGCCAAACCCGGAACGTCGACGATGCTGCCGCGATGAGGGCGCGTCGTCGACGTTCTGGGTGCCCGTGTCGAAATTAGGTCTGTTCAATCCGGCGGTGCGAGGCCCCCTCATCGCCAATTGCCGCGACTCACGTCCGCCCGCGGCTCTCGCTCCAACTCCATTCCCACGCCCGAAATGGGCACATCCACGCGGCGCTCACTCAAGCGGGCGACTGCGGGTTCTTTGGTTTCAATCTCCGTTCCCCCAACGTTGTGCGTTACAGGCGCCCGGATTGCATGCAGGGCGCATGAGCGCTCGCGTCGTATTCCGCGGTAAGCGGGCTGGACGCTAATCCGCATACTTTCTGGACAAAATGCCACAACGCAAGGTTATTGAAGACGTATTAAGCTTCGATCACTCGTTCGATTGATTGAAGGCAAAGAAAGGCAAATTTTTAATGCGTTGAAAAATGGCTTTCGCCGTGAGCGCAATTTTTGTCTCGTGAACGTGTAATCCGTACTCGAAGTTTAATTTTCACGTGAGTGATGTTCGCTAAGAGGGCAAAAAAAATGGCAACTACTGCCGATCAGATTGCTGCGTCATATCCGATTCCGACCTACCGGTTCATGGTTTCCCTGGGTAGCGAGAGCGTCCAGTTCAATAGCGTGTCAGGACTAGATGTCAAGTATGAAACCATCGAATACCGAGACGGCACCGGTAACTGGTTCAAAATGCCCGGTCAGCGTCAACCGAGTTCGATCACGTTGCGAAAAGGGGTTTTTCGAAAAGACTCTGAACTTTTCGACTGGATTAACTCGATTTCGCTTAATAAGGTTGAGAAGAAAGATATCACCATCAGTCTGACCGACGACGCGGGAACGACGCTTCTGTTTACGTGGAACGTATCGAATGCGTTCCCGACCTCGTTGACTTCGCCATCGCTGGACGCTACCAGTAATGAAGCGGCGGTGCAGGAAATGACATTGATGGCCGACCGGGTAACGATGCGGGCTAATTGAATTTCTTTGAAACTTGATCTTGCTTTAAGGAGTTCGTTGTATGCCTGTGACAGTGAGTTATCCGGGTGTCTACGTTGAAGAGGACGCTTCACCCTCGTTATCTATTAATAATTCGGCTACAGCGGTGCCTGCCATTATTGTTGGCAATGACGATCGCCTGGTGAAGGGCAGTGATAATCAACAATGCATGAGAATAACTTCATGGTTGGACTATGTCAAAAACGTAAAAACCATCCTCGGTGAAGACTACGCGTTTGATTTCGGCAGCAGCGATGACGGGCACAGGGATACGGCCATTCGCGCGTACTTCGAAAACCGCGGAGGCTATTGCTATCTTGTACTAGGGAACTGCGCGACAGCCAGGATTCCCTGCTACGACGATATTTCCCTGATCGTTGGGCAGGGTGTCTTAGACGTAGATTCTGCAGATATTGGCACGCTATGCCAGCCGGGCACCGGACGATTCGCAATCATGGACGGTTCCCAGTCCGAAATGACATCTACTTATAAGCCCGCCTGGCAATCCAACCCTTGCGTGGCTGTCTACTATCCGTATCTCAGGGCAAATTGGACCTCCAATAATATTCCTCCGAGTGTCGTCGTGGCAGGGATTTACTGTTCCGTAGATCGCACGCGCGGGGTGTGGAAAGCACCGGCGAATGTCTATCTTCCAGCAAATTACCAACCTTTATATAAAGTCACCGATGACCTGCAAGGGCAATTTAACAGCGGGTTGGCGATCAACATGATCCGTAACGCGGTGGGCGGCGGCACGGTTGTGTGGGGTGCCAGAACGTTGGAGGACAGCGACAACTGGCGTTACATCCCGGTGCGCCGACTGTTCGATAGCGCTGAGCGGGATATTAAATCCGCCTTGCGATCTATGGTATTCGAACCGAACGGCCAGCCCGTTTGGGAGAAGGTACGCAGCGCTATCACCAATTATCTTTACGGTCTCTGGCAAGCGGGAGCGCTGGTGGGTGAAAGCGAAAAGGAAGCGTATTTCGTGCAGATTGGCGAGGGTCTCACCATGACATCTGACGATATTGCGCAGGGGAAAATGATTGTAAATGTTGGCATGGCCGCAGTTCGGCCGGCTGAGTTTATTGTTTTGCAATTTACACAGAACGTTGGACAGGGCTGATTTAATCCGTTGTTCGGTAGCGTAAGTTAGTCGATGGTGCGAATGTTAAGAGGAATTCCATGTCGGTCACTACTAGTTATCCTGGTGTATATGTCGACGAGCAGGCTTCGATGTCGATGTCTGTAAATAATGCGCCGACTGCTGTGCCCGTGTTTATTGGTCTATTCAATCCAATTGATGGTTCGACCGCTCCACCCAGTCAATGCGTTCGCATTGCAAATTGGCTGGATTTTAGTTCGAGGTTTTCGTTGGATGCAGATCTCACCGTCAATATTACTTCTAGTGTTGTCAGTGCGGATGACGTGGAAGATCCGGAAAATCAGGATTCTTCCTATAGCTATTCAGATTCAATAAATTGTGTGGCGAATCAAGGATTTTACGTTAGGCAATATTTTGAGAATGGCGGCGGACCCTGCTATCTTCTGTCTTATGACGATAATGATGCGGAGATCAATGCATTTCCCGCTGCGATTAGCCAGGAAACTGATATAACGCTGATCGTTGCGATTGGCGGAGGCGACAAGGAATATAGTAGCCTTAGCACCTTGTTGGTGGATGGAAATGGCTATTTCCTGATTGGAACAAGTGGTAACGGCCTCAGCGGACCACCAACCCAGAAGGACCTGACCGCGGCATATTATCCGAATGTACATACGCCTTATTTCCAGCATCGTCCCCAGGATTCCGCCATTGTTGTAAATGGCTATGTTGATGCCGCGGCCAGCGCCGTAAAAAATCTGGCTGATTTGAAGAGCATCAATTCGACGCTTTATGACAAGGTAAGTGCTGATATCGACGATAAGCTGGCGGAGCCGCTCACTCTGAATCCGACTGGCGCAATTGCGGGCGTTTATTGTTCAGTTGACTCCCGTCGTGGTGTATGGGCGGCACCGGCCAATGTAGCCCTCGCCGGCGTTACGGGTGTTACAGAAGCAGTGTCTGACGATGCCCAAGGGAGCATGAATGATGCCGGCATTAATGTATTGCGCAATTTTGCCGGCCGGGGAGTCGTGGTTTGGGGGGCGCGAACCATGGCAGGGGCAACAAGTAATAGCGATACCAGCTGGCGTTATATCTCTGTGCGACGGTTTTTCAACAGTGCGGAGCGGGATATAAAGAAAGCCATGCAACCTATGGTTTTCGAACCAAACAGCGAACCCACCTGGGAGAAAGTCCGAAGTGCCATTGAAAATTATTTACATAGTTTGTGGCGACAAGGCGCATTGCTTGGCGCTACGGCTAAAGAGGCCTATTTCGTCAAGATTGGTAACGGAATCACCATGACAGACGACGATATAGCGCAAGGGAAAATGATTGTCGATGTCGGGATGGCGGCCGTTCGGCCCGCGGAATTCATCATTCTTCAATTTACCCAAAATCTTTCCTCGTAAAATTTCTGTGTTTTATCTATCAGGAATCCTGCGTGAAATCAGGGCGTTAATGTAAGGGGCATTTCCATGATGGGGATAAGTCAGCCGGATGTCACCTTCAGTGAGCAGGTCATTCCGGGGCAAGCCGATGGAATGGCAAGTGCTGTGCCGTTGTTCATCGGCTATACCCAACAGGGCGAGGCGTACTCAATCGTCCCGATCAACAGCTTTTCGGACTATGAGAGCATGTTCGGTGGCGTTTCCATCAGCAACGGCATCCTCTGCTATGCGGTGAAACACTACTTCGACAACGGCGGTCGGGGTGGCTTCGTGCTTTCTGTCGGCACGTATGGGGACCTGGAAGAAGTCAATCCGGATCAACTGATTGCCGCGTTTAGCGATGCCAGGATACTGCGGGCGCTGGCCGCCAACAACAGCATTACACTCGCGGCGATACCGGATATGGTTTTGTTGGACGGTGCTGACAGCAGCAGTTGGGCACAAATGTGGTTGGCGCTACTGAATATTTGCCGCGCGAAGCAGGGCGTATTGGGTCTATTCGATACGCCAGACACAGCGGCTGATACCGCAGCCTGCCTGGAAAGTTTTCTTCATAGTGCCCCTGCCGACCCCGAATGCGGTGCTGCTTACTGGCCGCATCTCGTGACCAACTACGGTGAGGACGAACTGAATCCCGTTGTCGTGCCACCGTCAGCCGCAGTCGCGGCGGTGATTGAGTACGCCGACCGGCAGTCAGGCGTGTGGAAAGCGCCGGCCAACGTGGCGCTGGCACAGGTTGTGAAGCCCTCCCAATCCTGGCTGCAGTCGAATGGCCTGTTCCAGCCCGGTGGTGCTTCAGTTAACTTGATCCGAAGTTTTCCCGGCCGCGGCACACGCGTGTGGGGCTGCCGCACGCTGACGCCGGATCCCGCTTCGCCTTGGCTCTATGTGCAAATTCGTCGGCTTATTTCCTATATCGAGGCGGAGCTTAGCCGGATTGGCCGACACTTCGTGTTCGAGACCAATAACGCCCTCACCTGGATCAAATATCAGGGCCTGGCTCATCTCTGGTTGCGGCAACTCTGGCTGGACGGCGGCTTGCACGGCACGGAAGAGCAAGAGGCGTTTTACATACAGATTGGACTCAACGAAACCATGACCGAGGAGGACATTGCAAACGGGAAAATGATCATGAAGGTCGGTGTGGCGGTTGCCTGCCCGGCTGAGTTCATCGTCATTAGCCTGGCGTTCGATACGCGCTTGAGTTTGATGCAACCGCCGGTCAGCGCTGCGGTTGGGAGTGACTAATGGGAAATCCCGCATTCTTCCAGCCCTCGGTATCCCATCGTTTTGCCGCGACGTTCTGGTTCAATCGGATGCCTGTTCCCAGTGTTCTGGATGCGAGCTTCCAGAATATCGCCGGGCTAAGCCGCGAATTGAATGTCTCCGCCCATAGTGAGGGCGGAGAGAATCTGCGCAACCACTATTTCGCCGGGAAAATCCAGCACGGCTCGCTGAGATTGGAGCGTGGCGTGATGGCGCTTACACCGTTGAGCATCATGTTCAACGCTCAGCTACTGACCGGCAAGGTGATGTATCTGGATGCGGTCATTACGGTGTTCGATGTCGATGCTTTGCCTCTAACTAATTGGCTGATAACCAAGGCGTTGCCAGTCCGCTGGCACACCAGCGATCTCGATGCCACAAGCAGCAGGGTACTGATCAATACGCTCGAGTTGCGTTATCAGGAAATGATTCCAATGGGAGTAAAGCTATGACGCTTGAAATCAGGGAACTGGTCATTCAGGCCAAAGTCGTCTCGCCCGAGGACAGCGCACCGACTGTGGCGCCGCAACTCAGTCTCGCGCTGGAGCAATTTCAGGAGGAGCGCCTGATTCGGGCGGTCACGCGACGGGTTATCGAGCAGCTACGCGATGAAGGCTGGGGGGCAAGATGAATGTGTTGCAGCGTAGGCCGGCAAAACTCACCCTGAATGCTTACAGCGATCGAGAAATGACGCAGTTGTCCGGGACGTTGTCAGCGATGTACAACCCGGATTCCGTGTCGCTAGATTATCAAACGGACTACCGCCCGGATCTGTTCATCAACACCACCCGGCAAAGCAATCGCTACGTGCAAACGCGCCCGGGTGGATTGACGCTGGAGTTGTTGTTCGATGCCAGGATGCCGGGCAACCACACACCGATCGATCGCCAACTCACCCATCTTCGCTCGCTCTGTTACAACGTCAATCCAGCCGACAGTGAGCCGCGCTACTTACAGGTCAGGTGGGGGCAAATGCGCTGGGACGGCAGAGGCTATTTTTCAGGCCGCATGAGTTCGCTGTCGATTCGCTACACCCTCTTCGAACGCGACGCGACGCCGTTACGAGCGACGGCAACGCTGGTTCTGGCAGCAGATGGCAGTTTGACACTGCAAGGTGCCGAAGAGCAGTTGAAGTCACCTGCAACAACCGTAGTGAATGTGCCGGACGCGACCTCTCTCGCGCAAATTACCCATGGCGTAAGTACGGCACTGGCCGGAGGAACGGATTATCTGGAGGTCGCAGCAGAGAACGGTCTGGACAGTCTGGATGCGATCTTCCCGGGGCAAACGCTGCAAGTTTCAGCTCGCAGGAAGGGGAAGAGCTGATGCGTCCTACACCGGCAATCGTTTTTCTAACTGGCGAGCCGCCTGTGCCGCTAGGCGTTTTAAGACCGATCTGGGTCGAAACCCATCACAAAGTGAACGGCATACCGACGGCGAAAATCACGTTGTCTGTGCCGGGAGATGCGTTGGAGACACTGTCCTCGTGCGACGAGGATATTGACCTTTGCGAACCGGGCAGAGCTGCGGCAATTTTTCTCCTTGAAAAGGGCGGGGAGACCTGTGTCTTTCGTGGGGCGATCGTGCAGCAAAGCCTCAAGATGCGACGCGATCGTGTCGAGTTGACACTGACATTACGTCACCGGTTGCAGGCCTTGGTGAACACACACCGCTCGCAGGTATTTGAGCAACAAAACGATGCTGCGATAGTCGGTCGATTATTGCTCGAGCAGGAGATTCCATTACTTGCTGTGACGGGAATGAGTACCTTATTTGACCAGCTAGTGCAATTTCGCTGCTCGGACTGGACTTTTCTGCGTTCCCGGCTCGATGCGAACGGCGTCTGGCTACTTCCCACGCCCGAAGGTGTGACGATCATGCGGCCGACGCTCTCAGCGATTCCCGAGCACACCTTTCGCCAACATGCGCATTCAGTCGATGAGGACCCGTTGATCGAGGAAGGTGTTTGGTCATTCAGCGAACAGTATCAGCCTTCAGAACTGACCGTGGCGACCTGGGACGATAAGGCACAAGTCAATCAGACCGCGCTTGCCAGCCTGACCGCACTTGGAACCCAAGCCTTTAACGCTACGCCAGGCGCGCCTCTGAATGCTACACCATGGGAATTCAATTACAGCACTCCACTGGGTCTCGATGTGGCGACGAAGCTAGCCACCAGTCTGCTGATGAATTTGCAGGCTGCCGGTGCCGAGGGCGAGTTTTTGGTGGAAGGAGGCGCCAATTACAGGCTCGGACAGACATTGGCAATAGAGGATTACGGCAGGAGCTTTGACGGTAACGGCATCATCACAGGAATACGTCATCGCGTCAGTAAGGAAGAGGGCTGGAGGACAATTGTCTCATTGGGAAAAGACGATGTCGTTCGCGACATGACGAACGTTACTCGCGCAAGCGGGTTGCATATCGGGGTGATTGCGCCGTTTGCGGAAGATATCAGCGGCATGAATCGTCTTCGGATTCGCGTTCCGGTGCTTGGCGACAGGAACAATGTACTTTGGGCGCGATTTGCCAGCCCTTATGCCAGCCAGATGAGCGGATTCTGCTTTTACCCTGAAACCGGGGATGAAGTGGTGGTCGGATTCATCGACGAAGATCCAAGTTGTCCTGTGATTCTTGGCGCAATGCACAACCCCGTCAACCGGGCGCCGGTGCCGCCCTCTCTGGAGAACACCAATAAAACGCTGATCATCAATAAAGGAGGTCAGCAGTTTCAGTTGTCCTTCGACATGCTCCTGGGGTCCGTGGAATTGAGCTCAGCTGACAACAAATTGGTGTTGCAAGAAGGCGTGACGTTGGAAAGTAAGCAGGTGCTGGCGGCAAAGGCGAATAGTATTTCTATCGAGGGCGAAAGAACCACGCTTTCGGGCAAAGGCGCCGTCACTATTTCGGGTGCGAGGATCGATCTTTCCCAATAGCCCTGAGGAAGCGCGATTCTCAATGAATTTCTCAATGAATGCGAGTGGGACATGGCGAACGATATCCTGAGGCAAATATTTGGCCGCGGTTGGGGGTTTCCTGTCGCCTTTACGTTGGCGGACGGTGTAGTCATGGCGGAAGGGGCGGAGGACGTCAATCAGAGTCTGCGCATCCTGTTCAGTACCGAACCGGGCGAACGCGTAATGAGGGAAAACTATGGCTGCGCGTTATATGACGTGATGTTCCAGAACATCGACAGCGAACTTATCGCGGAAATCGAAACGCGGATTGTGGACGGCATGTTGCGGTATGAACCACGGGCCTGTCTGACCGAAGTGCGGGTTTATCAACCAGCTTCCGCTGTGAACCAACTGCAGATTGAGGTTACGTACCGTTTGCGCGGTAGTGATATTGAACAAAGGATAGCCGGAATGCTTGACGTTGGCGACGCTCAAGGCGGGCGCATAGCATGAGTTCGCCAGTGGTGGTAGATGGCACGGTTGTGGTCTTCGAGCCGATGTTTGGCCAACGGCAGGTCGTGCTTTCAGAACCTGCGGGCATGTCGGGTAGTGGTGAGGCGACAATCGATCAACGCCGTGTCTGTGTGGTCGGCGATGAAAAGCGTGTTCAGTGTCAAGCGCAGTATTTTATCCCGGGATACGCTCCAGGCACCGGCATCGTCAGTGTTGAAACATTGGACGGTAGCCAGATGGCCCCGTGTGTGACCAGTGGTGCGCCGCTTATCCTGATGGGGCAGAAATTGGTCGCACGCTTCACGCCGACCGTTCCAGCAATAATGAGCAGTCCGCCTAACAGCCCCGATTCGATGGCACCGAGCATGGGGCACGGCTGCTTTCTGCCTCAACAAACTCTGGTAAGCGTCGGGTAACGTATCTCATGTTTTTCAATAGCCGTGACAATTAGTCATCCATATCGTATCAATGATGGCGTAAAAATGAATGGACAATACGCCTGGTGATACGTTGGACTCGATAAATCGTTGGAGATTTGAATGCCTGACCTGATTGAGCTGAGCGCCACGCTGAAAGAGCTTGCGCCCGATGTCGGATTCGTTCTCGACGGTCGATCTGACGAGTCGATCTTGAGTTCGATCTACGACTACGCGAAGCTGATTCCATTTGATGCGAACAGCAGTTGGGCGGATCTCTTCTTTATGGCAGGAAATTCGCCTGAGAAGCTGGCTGAGATCCATGCAAACAGCGATCTGACGGATGGCACGCTTTTACCGCAGCAAGCTTTTCTCCTCGCATTCCTGGATCTCCTTAAGACGCCTCGGGTGTTGCTCAATCATTTTCCAGCCGCTCATCGGGCGTTGTACTACCGCGGTCTATTGGGGGTTAGTGAGCAAGGCCCAAGACCCGACAGCGTTGCGCTCTCTTTCCTGCTTGATTCCGCGACCCAGGAGCGCTTTCTGCCGGCGGGGACGTTGTTTGATGCCGGGCAAGATCGTAACGGCGCAGCGGTGCGCTATGCGTTGGATCAGTCGCTGCTGGTAAACCGGGGCGCGTGGACCGATTTGCGCTGGGTACGACCTGCCGCGAACAACACCCAATTTTCGCTCACGCCTTACAGCCGGCAGGACCAACTTGAGTTTCCGCAGCAAGGCCTCAGATTATTCGATGCTTGTGACGGGCAGAGCACCGTGACGACTGGCCGCATGGTGGCAAGTGCACTGCTGGCGATGCCTGCCGGACTGCGTACTATTACAGTGACCTTTGCGTCTGACCTGGATGTTGCCAGCTTGGCTGTGGCACAGGTGAGTGGTGGCGACACCTGGTTTGAGTTGACCGCGACCCAGGTTTCGTCGTCAGAAAGAGAGCTTATTTTTACTCTTCCTGCCGAAGCGGGTGCCATTGCCTCACCGCAAAATCTTGATGGCATGACGGCGGAAACCCCGTTGTTGAAGCTCGGGCGTCATGACGGCGCTCAAGTTCCTGAAATCACGGCACTTGTAGTGGCCGCGTCAGGAAGCAGCGAGGTCCACTACAGCACCGATTACAGCGTGGACCGACTCGATAGTACGAGCTACCCGTTCGGTACTTCGCCGTTAGTTGGCACCGGTTTTAATTTGATGGCGCCGAGCTGGTGCGACCGGTCCGAATCGCTCGTCCTGACGTTGACGCCTCAATGGATTGGCTTGCCCGATGATGGCTTTGATAAGTGGTACGACGGTTACGACGACAAGCCCGCGGACAACACGGAATTTACGGTGCAGCCGCTTCTGGTTTCTACGACCGGCAGCCAGCCATTGTCAAATATCCCGGACGGTACCGTGACTACGCCTCAAGCGCTATTCGAGGCAGGCACAGATGCGCCGGTCGCGGCGTCGCTAGTGATTGCGCTTCCGCCGATGCTACGTGGTTCGCCGAGTGACGGCAGCGATCCGGCCGACTGGCCACAATGGCTACGTCTGGAATTGAGTGGGCGGGATTTTGGACATCAGGACTACCTCAAGCTGGCGGGAACCAAAGAACTGAACCCGCCTTATACGCCGCAAATGAAGTCACTGTCTGTGAGCTACACCGTGACGGCGAAGAACAGCGACTTCGCGCAATATCTGCTAACGCCTTTCGGTTATGCCGACGAGCTTGATTCGGACGAGGCTGGCCAGTCGCAGCTCTATCTGGGGCTGACGGGTGGAGGGGCAGGAGACACTTTGTCGTTGTTTTGGCAAATGCAGAGCCCGCAGGCGTTGACGCTCAGATGGCAGTATCTCAGTCAGCATAATCAATGGGAATCCATGAATGACACCGTTGTAGACGGCACTCAGGCCCTACTGGAGAGTGGCCTATGGTCAGCGGTCCTGCCTGATGATGCCGCCTCCGACGTCCCGCAGATGCCTCGCGGGCGTTACTGGATAAGGGCGCTGATCACCCCGCCGGATGCCACGGCCGATGTGAGCGGGTACCCGTGGCTGTTCGGGATCTCCAGCAACAGCATGACGGCCACGCTCGATGCGCCACAGACGCTCGATACCGGGCACTTTCTTCAACCGCTGCCTGCGCATACCGTTACCCGGCCGGTAGCACCAGTCCCAGGTCTTGACGGCGTTGAACAACCGTGGCCATCGACGGGGGGGCAACCGGCGGAAACGCCGGTGCAGTTTTTCGAGCGCGTGGCGCAGCGCCTTT
The DNA here is from genome assembly GCF_905220705.1 of Paraburkholderia domus. GTDB lineage: Bacteria > Pseudomonadota > Gammaproteobacteria > Burkholderiales > Burkholderiaceae > Paraburkholderia > Paraburkholderia domus. Next base: position 35,225 of record NZ_CAJNAT010000030.1, on the reverse strand, counting down.
CCCACCGGGAGCGAGCGTTGACGTGGCAGGACATGGCATCACTATTGAAGACGCGATATGCCAATGTGTTTGGCGTCGCCATTCCGTCGGCCGATGTCATTACGCGGTTGCCGGCGCCGACTGGGCAGACGCTTCTAGTGATTCCAGTCAACGCCAGAAAAGACAATCAGGACTCGGTACGCCCAATGTTTAGCCAGGCCCACCTGCTTGACATGGCCGCCTATCTTCAAACGCTGGCCTCCCCTTGGACGTCCGTCGTGTTGGCTAATCCGACCTACCGCGACGTGCCGATTACGTATGACGTGACGTTTAACGTGAACCCCGATTACGGCTACCGCAAGTTGCAGGACCTATTGGCGTTGCACTATATGCCGTGGACATGGGACCGCCAGAGCGGCGTCGCCTTGGGTAACAGGCTCGACTATTACGGCATCGTCGCCTGGATCCAGGAGCAATCGTTCGTAGTGCGGGTAAATGACTTGACGCTTGACGGCAGCAGAACCTCACTCGAGGGACAGGAGCAGGAGGTCTTGGTACTGACGTGGCCAGCTTCAACACTTTCGAATTCAGGTGCGAAAAAACATGAGTAATCCGAGGAAGTTACTCCCCGTTGTCAAGGAATATATTCTCTTCGATGGGCTGTACGCGCGGGCGAAACAGGCGATTGCCACTTACGGTGGGAAAGTCTGGACGGATACGGGTGAGCACGATCCCGGCGTTACCTTGATGGAAGGATTCTGTTACAGCATCTCTGATCTGGCATACCGCAATACGCTGCCATTGACCGATTTGCTCACCGTTCCCACTGCGGACAAGACTGACGGGGATGGTATTTTTCCCGCGAATTTCGGTCCGCAAATGGCGCTGACCAGTGGACCCATTACGGCAAAAGATTACCGGCGGGCGCTACTGGATCTGACCGACAGTACGGGCCGCTATTATCTCTTTCGTAATGTTCAACTGGTTCAGCAATTGCCGGGTGACTATCAATATTACTATGACACTTACAGCCGCGAGTGGAGTTTTGTGCTGCCGCAGCCGGCAGATGGTTCAACGCCGGTTGCGTACTACCTGCGTGGCAACTATGCGCTCTATCTGGAGCCATCACGTGACTCATCGAAAGACGATCCTGAGGCGCAGGCGGCGTTGAAGGACTTCCTGGCGAATAACCGCAACCTGGGTGAGGCAATTAGTCAAACCATCTGGGTCGAGCCATGCGCAATCTACCTTAGTTTGACTGTCGAACTGGAGGAGGGGGCGCTGGATGTTGCGGGGATCATGGCTGAAATTTATACAGCCACCGATGACTACATTTCTCCCAAAGCCCGACGCTACGTAGCTGGCGATCTTGCTGCACAGGGTGTGACCAGCGAGGGCATTTATCACGGACCTAATCTGCAGCATGGCTGGATCACGGAGTTACCACCGGAGGTTAAGTACAGTCAGGGCGATGATGTCGCTGTCGACCTGAGCCATCTGCCAAATGTACTTTTGGCCATAGACGGTATAAAGAATGTCCAATCTTTCTCGTATTGGTCGTCTAGTCCTTCGAAGGGGTGCGCGCATTACCCGCTGCTTTGGTGGAGTAACCCTATTTACTACATGCTCGATGAGGGACACGACCACGTCGTCCTGATCACAGCCGGTGGTGAGCACGTGAGCGCTACTCAGGCAGAAATTGAGGCACGAATAGCACCCACGCCGGTCCTGAGTAACCTGCCGGTAGTCATGCCGTATGGTCGTAGCCGCGATGTGGCGCAATATCATCCTGTGAGCGACAAAATCCCGCCGTGCTATGGCTTGCAACAATTTCCAGCCACGCAGAGTCAGCAGCAGCTTTACCAATTTCTGCTGCCGTTTGAACAAGTAATGGCCAATGCCTGCCAGCAATTGGCGAAGCTGCCGCAATTGCTGGCTTTCGAACGCAGTGGCAGTTCGGTATGGGGTGAACAATGGCCCTATGCGCAAGGAAGTACCGGTGATCAGATCCATGCGGAGTATGCCGCGGCCTTGAAAGCCCAGATACAAACTCATGCGGATGACTACGATCAGGAACTGGCAATTCTCAATCACCTGTTGGGCTATTTCGGTACTCAAGGTGCTGCGCGCATGCTGGATACGACCGCAGACGAATTTTTGGCGGTGGAGCAGAACTATTTGGGGAAAATTACCGATCTGGCCTATCACAGGGACAACATCCGTCCAGACGAGGTCTCGGCGTTGCAAAAGCGCATTGCTGCCAGGCTGGGGTTTGGCGCCAATCTGTTTGGGGGCTATGTGGATATGAGCCAGTTGCCGTTTTATCTGATTGAGCATCGCGCATTGTTGCCGGTACAGCCGAGCAACCTATATGACGCTCCCATCTATCCCGTCAAGGTAACGACATCGGCTGACCAGAGCATGCTTACGGTGGTTCAGGCCCCCTCTGTTTCTTTGAGTGAGCTTCTGGCCGGCCAACTCGTTGACCTGACGCTGGTAGGCGGCCTGGGAGAGCGCGATGACGAAAGCGACTATACCCTCAATGCACTGATTGTCGATCAGGTTGATATCGAGGCAAATTCGTTCTCGTTGTCTGTTGAAGCTAATCCGGAGTTAAATGGCAATCTGGCGCGAATCGTCGATGCACAAACCGCTAATAAATTGTATTGGAAGAACTGCCAGATCTGGCTGCAGGATATTGATTATCCGTTGGTGTATGCGGGCGATCAGGGCAGTGCGCCAACAGATGCAAGAGTATTGGGCATTTATGGAAGCTTTCCCTATCCTGCCATGCTGCGGCAGGGCGACACGCTGGTTATAAACGCAATCCATGATCCAGATGCTGTCGATGTCGTTGATTCCTCATGGCAACTCGCGGTGACCGTAAAGAGCCTCGACGGTGTCGCTGGCAGCATCACCGTTGTTAAGGCGGACGGAGAAGGCAATGACTTCCCGGATGCTTCAGATGCCACGAATTACTACTGGTACATCAAGAACGACTTCGATCGTTTTTCGTTTGTTGTCAGCATGGTTCTGAATAAAGCGATTCTTCCTTTGCAGGGAGATGTCTACACCACGGAGAAATGGATCCGACAATGCGTGCAGGCGGAGATTCCCGCTCATGTCAGCGTTGTTATTCATTGGCTAAGCGACGTTAGTGATGATGCTTCCAACCCATTTTCCTTTCAGAGTTTCGCGCAAAGCTACGCGATGTGGCAGAAAGCGGACACAGCCCCAAGCACAGCAACTTATCAGTTGCTTTGGCAACTCGCGCTTGGTTTGTTGCCGACCAGGTTGATTGGAATCGGTGCCATGGTTGTCGCCAACAGCGATCAGAGGACCGATGTAATTGGCGCTGATGGCAGTGAATGGAACGTTGACGTGATTGTTAGCGACAGTCTATTTTTTGTTCCAAAAACCTATGTGCCTTCCTAGTTAAATCTGCAGGATAACGGTGAGATGGGTTGTTAATTGAGTTCTGGCTAATTCGAAATTGAGACTGAGGGTTTAAAAATGAATAGGAAAACATCGTCCCGATCGAAGACTGAGGGTGAGGCAGGAAAATCAGCGCAAGTGGAAAAGCGTGCTTTGTCGACAACTGAGAAAGACGGTCCCGCTGAGCGAATTGCTAGTCCAGTGATAGCTACTGTGACTGACGTCACCTCGGCTGAGCTTAAAGGCAGATTTTCTGCGGGTAGCATACCTCTGCAACAGGATTTTAGTAACCTGATCGACATCGCAGAGTGCGGGCGCCGGGCAGTGGGGCAAAGTGCTGACCAGACGAATAACACAATCGGGGCGGGCCTTTCGCTGGCAGGCGATGCCGATACCACTACTATGGGGAAATTGTCGGTTAAGGCTGGCAATGGAATTGTTTCAGATGGCAACGGCGTGAGTGTAAAGGCCGGTCACGGAATTGCATGTGATAGCAACGGGGTGGGTGTAAGGGCTGGTAATGGTATTACGTCAGATACGAGTGGAGTGAGTGTAAAGGCTGGAAATGGCCTTGCCGTTGATGGTAATGGCGTCAGGATTGATCCTGCAAAAGTACTTCCAAAAGGGGTGATCATGATGTTTTGTTCTGCCGGCGGTACGGCGGTTCCTGCCGGCTGGGCATTGTGTGACGGGACGAATGGTACGCCGGATTTGCGTAACCGGTTTATTCTGGCCGGAGATTTGAACAGTTTTGGGAAGCAGGGCGGCCAAAAAGTATCCGGAGATCTTGGTTCATTGACGTTTCCAGTGACAACCGATAATGGGACCTTGAATCTGAGTATTGAGACGGAAAAAACAGTATTGAGTGTCGATCAGATGCCTTCTCATAGTCATGGTTTTTTGCAAAATAACTCTGCGGCTACTCTCTATTATAATAAAAAGTATGCCCAAGAAAATACCGATGCTAAGTTAACTCCGGCTAGCTGTAGCCAATATGATAATGAATTTCCAGAGATTGTCATTTCCAAGGCGGGGGGTGGGAACGGGCATAATCACGGCGTCACGGTCAACGGGCAGACGCATACACACAGTATGAGAGTATGCACCCCATATTACATATTGGCGTTTATCATGAAGACCTGATTCATATGTGCGTGCCTCTTCTATAAATAGCAATCCATAGTGGTTAGCCCATGACTGATGCTATCTGCAATGAAGGAAACGCCTTGGCGTACCTGTCTGTGTCACTGACCTGTCGATCTGACGACGCGCAGTCGCTCCTGAGGCGTTGTAGCAGGCTGTTCAATAGTGAGCTTAGATATATCATCGATCGAGTAATCCGGGAGAGTCAGCCGCAATATACCTTACCCGGAAAAATATCCCGTATCGTGATCGATCTGGGAGAAATGCCGCTGGCGGAGTTCGAGTCCCGGTTCTGCCAACGCCTTGCAAATCAACTTGAGTCGGCGTTCACTAACTATCCGGCTGACTGCAGGGGACTGTCACGTCCCGATTGCAAGCCGCTTGAGGCCATACCTATCTCCACGCCGCAGGGCGGGGCGAGCTGCAATCTTGATGACAGTGCCACCCTGTTTCAGCGTTATCTACAATCCGGGTACTGGCCGCGGCCCGAGGACTGGCTGAACGAAGGGAGCGTTGACGCATGGCTGACGGCCCAGCGTCAGGCCGCACCGCGTCTATGGCAGGATTTGATCGCCCTCGCCTGCCTTTCGCCTGGCCCGCGGCGTCGCCTGTGGCAACTGCTGACGCCAACCACTTTGGGCAACTGCCTTGAAATAGCCGAGCCCGCAACGCAACATGCCCTGCTACTCGGTGCGCTACAGTATTTTCAGCAGAATCCACGGCAAGATGCGTCTCTGCCTCCGGTAGAGGTGGAGGTGCTGTTGCCGCTTGTGTTGGCTAATGGGCCGTTTCTGGAACGTTTATTTTCGACCCCTTCACCGGTGTCGCTAACGCCCTGGTTGCGATCACTGTGGCGTCATCCTCCATTGCGAATCTGGCTGGATGGACGTTTATCAGGTGCCCGGGTGGCACAGCTGCAACGGACATTGGCGGAGCCAGTGCGTACCGGGAACGAGGTGGAACAAGTCGCGTCGCTGCAAGCTATGCCGGCAGAGCCGGAGGGTGCCGGGGACGAGCTAGAGCGAATCGCGTCGCGGAAAGCTACGCCGCGACCGCTCGATCTCACGAGGATGCAGGTTAGCAATGCGGGGCTGTCGCTGTTGTGGCCTTTGTTTCCCGATCTCTTTACGCGATTGGGTTTATGGGGCAAAGACCACTTTGCCTGCACCCAGTCCCAGATAAACGCCGCGTGCTGGCTGGACGCCTTGATCTGGGCAGACGACTGCGCGCATGAATGGCGTATGCCGCTTACCAAATGGCTATGCGGCTTGCCGCTGGATTGCGAAATAGAGTGGCAAGCACCGGATGAAGAAACGGCCGGAAAGTTGTACGGCTGGTTGCCGATGCTGTCTAAACAACTACCAGGGTGGCGAACCTTGAGCACTCACGACATCCGGACACTCTTTCTACAGCGCCCCGGTGAACTCGTGAAAACCGAAGCCTCGCTGAAACTTACGGTACAACGAGAGCCTTTCGACATCCTGCTAAATGACTGGCCGTGGCCGCTGGATCAACTGATGCTTCCATGGCTGGAGAAGCCGCTTTCGATTGATTGGCTATGAGCGCCGAGAAGGGGCGCGTGCCACTCATCGCCTCTAGCTTCGTAACAAAAAATAAGGAATTCTAAGGTATGAATGATCCGCACATTGTTGATGGCGACACCCAGTCAGATCAGGATCGGACGGATCATCACCATAATCTGATGTGTCACATCGAGCGAATTGATCTTCTGCTGCAGCAACATTACTATCGGCAAGCCGAAGGCTATCATCGGAGCGACTTTCTACTATCGGAAGAAGAGATCGCAGTACGCTTGAACCAGCCACTAGGCGCTCCCGCCTGGGCAACGCCGAGGCCGAGACAATCTCGTTCTATAGACGAGAGTGGGTTGCCGGAACGGGAGGACGCTCTCACTCAACTCATCGAACGCTTCGATCTGACCGATTTCGAAAGCAACGTCTTGCTGCTCGGCTTGCTGCCACATTTTGACCGGCGTTACCGTGGTCTGTTTTCCAGCTTGCAGGGTGACGCGCAGCAAAGTCTCCCAACTTTCGAACTGGCATTGGCGCTGTTTAATGACCCCGCGTCAGCAACAAAATTGCAGCAAGTCCGTTTGCTGCCTCACGCGCCTTTGCTCGGCTATCGCCTGTTGGAGACGCAAGATAGCGATGCCGCTGACATGGAGAGCTGGGGTCAGAAATCATTCATAACGGCGACTGAGGTATTTCACCATCTATTGGGCGGTCGCTATTTCTCACCTGAATTGCAAAACTGCGTGGAATCGCTGCCGGCGCGTGGCGAGCGCGAAGAGGGTTTTGAGGCATTTTTATCCACGTTGCAAGATCAGTTGATTTCCCCGCAGAAGGACATACGCCCTCTCGTGATGTTGCGGGGCAGGGAAGGCAGCGGGAGAGCGAGGGCTGTGGCGCAGGTGGCGCAAGCTGCAGGGCGCGAAGCACTAAGCATGGACATGTCGCGCTTGCCGGAAGACGACGTTGAAGCGGAACAAGTGTTCGTGCAGTTTTTCCGATATGCGCGAATGTCTGCCGCGTGCGTGGTTCTTCGCTCCCTCAGCATCCTGGCGGAATCGCGTAAGACATTACTGGGCAGTCTGTCCCGGCAACTCGAACAGCCGGGGCTTGCGGTGGTCTGTCTGGTTGATCCCCTTGATCCGCTGGTATGGTTGCGCAATATGCCTCAGTTTTTCCTCGATATGCCGACGCGCAGTACTGCAGCAAAAAGTCTCCTGTTGGATGATTTGCTCGCGCCGCTCGACACATCGGATATCGATTCCACTGCGCTTAGCCGTTGTTTTCACTTCACGCCTGAAACGCTGCCGTCCATCATCCGCGAGGCGACGTTTTATAGCCGGCAGCGTGATCGCAATGACGGACTAGACCGGCAGGATCTGCGAAAAGCCATGCGCCTGCGCTCGCAGCAGAATTTCGGGAAACTGGCGCAACGCGTCGAACCGGCTCGCAACCTCGACGATCTGATCGTGTCGGACGAATTGCGTCAGCAGTTGAGGGAAATCACCGCGGCCATCAAACATCGAGAAGCGGTTCTCCATGCCGGCTTTCATGACAAGGTGGGGTATGGCACCGGAATCAGCGCGCTGTTTTGCGGCCCGTCGGGTACCGGGAAAACCATGGCGGCCGAGGTGCTGGCCGCCAGTCAGGGTGTCGACCTGATCAAGGTCGACCTCTCGACGGTCGTCAATAAATACATTGGCGAAACGGAGAAGAATCTTTCGCGCATCTTCGATCTTGCCGAAGCCGACGCGGGCGTACTGTTCTTCGATGAGGCGGACGCGTTGTTTGGCAAACGCAGTGAAACAAAAGACGCCAAAGATCGTCACGCCAATATTGAGGTTTCCTATCTGTTGCAAAGACTGGAGAGCTATCCCGGGCTGGTGGTGCTGGCCACGAACAGTCGCGGCCATCTGGACGATGCCTTCAGCCGCCGTTTTACCTTCATTACCCGGTTCTCATTCCCTGACGCGGCGCTTCGCGAGCGGATGTGGCGCGCGATCTGGCCGAAGGGCGTCCGGCTATCGGAGGATGTCGACCTGGCTTCTCTCGCGACGCGTGCCGATGTCACCGGCGCCAACATTCGAAATATCGCCTTATTGTCGACCTGGTTGGCCGCGGATGAAACGGGCGGGGTGGTCCACGCTGTGCATATTGAATGTGCGCTGAAGCGGGAGCTGGCCAAAGTCGGCCGCTTAATGCTGTAGTTTTTATACGGAGAGTTATTCGATGACCGCAGCGATTCAATCCAGTACTGCCATTATCGACGTCAACAATGCATTGAGTACAGCATTGACAAGCTATGTAGACGATGGTGTGAAAGTAACGTTCGATCTACCTGACCTGGATAACTTGCCGTCGGATCCCACGGTGAGCGTGTTTCTCTACGAGATACACGAAGATCTACAGCTCCGGACGTCCCAGGTGCGTACTAATTCTCGCGATTCGGGCACGAACGTAGTGACGATCTCTCCCGGATGGGTCAACGTTAGCTGCAATTATCTGATCACGTATTGGGACCCTGAGCGGACCACCAGCGGTGTGGGTAGTCCGGGAAGCGCGCCGAACAATCAGGCGATCATGGTCATGAACCAGGTCGTCAACGCCTTGATCAACAACCGCCAGCTTGGCGACATACCCGGCGCGTATACACGCATGATCCCGCCCAAAGACGAATTGAACAGTCTGGGTAATTTCTGGCAGTCGCTTGGCAATAGGCCTCGTTTGTCTTTACACGCCTCGGTGACGGTGCCGGTTTCTCTGACTGACAAGAAAGACACGGCAATGGGTGTGCTGACCACTGAGGCGGACATGGAGCAGATTCCATGATTGCCGAGGACCAATATCGTGCTTGATTACGCCATACGCGACCTGGCAGCCAGGAAGCGAAATGTCATGCAGAAAAGCCGTGTTCGCAAACTGCCTCCGGTATATGCGCCGCTGAATGGGCCCGCCGAGCGCGCGGATAAGCGCAGTAACCCGCTTCCGGGCAGGTTATTTCTACCGCCTTTGATCATCAAGCGGTTCGAGGAAGCGCACGAACCTGACTCGAACATGATCAGGCAGGAAGTCGAGCGCGATTTCGTTGCGCGGGAGCATGCGGACGCTATTCTGGCGGCATCGAAAGCAGGAAACTTTGCCGTCAGTTTCCGTGTTGCGGGACCCGCAACGATCAGTGCCTTGCAGCGCGGGGCTGCTGCAAAAGGGCACGACATCCTTGAAAAGACCATTAAGGCGTCATCCATCGCAAACGCGTATGCCGCCGACGCAGACAAAAAAATGGCGATGGTTCGGCGTGCCGGGATCGAGGGTTACGTGGGGCACTGGGAACGCGGCGAATTAAAGGGCATCTATTTGGCGTCTTCAGATCGACGGCCGCTCGCTCATGGGCAAAAGCATGAAATCTACCCGATCGATATGAGCTGTGCCGAGGCGCTCGATGAAAGCCTCGTGGATTTGAAATCGCGAGAAAGATGGCAAAGACTTCCGTTTTCCGGCGACTACGACATGCATGACTTGCTCAGCTTCAGCGGCGCGGGCAGACCAGCAATTGTTCCGTCGCAATCTTTAAGAGAGCAGGAAATAGTCGACGCGATTAACCAGGCCGTCGCGGCTGTAGATCCTGCGAGACCGTTCAACGAGGTGGAGGGCCGTGTCATCCGGCATGGTCCGCAAGTGAATTTTCCGGCGTACTCTCTTACGAGTCCAGATAAGGATGAGAGGAGTAAAGCGAGCTTGTTTGGGCTTATCGAAGCTGTCGCTCGTCCGGGCGAATTTCCGGTAGCGTTTGCGAATCGGGGGAAGTGGCAGATTGTGCGCAGTGCCGCCGCGCTGGAAGACTGGTACAGGAAACAGGGGGCGCAGATCAAATCGACGTGGAGCCGGACGCCCGGCGATTCGGGTTTCGTGAGCGATGGCGATGGATTCGTCCGATTGAGCAAGGGGCGCGGGAAGATGGCCGCGTCGCGGCGCTAGCCATCGCTTTCGCGCATACTACGATTCCGCCGAAACAGGCTGCGTGGGTGGAATCATGCCGCCACTACAGCGCCATATCGAATGCGGGCCTGAGGAACACCTCGATTGCCATCACGATAAGACTCATCACGGCCGCTGACAGCGTCAGCGTGCCGTACTCGTCGTAGCGCGCATCGTACAGGCACGCCACGACGAAAATAATCGCCAGCAGGTTGGTTAGCCAGTCGAAATTCAGCGCCAAGGTCATCGATCAAATCCGGGCTCACGCGCGACTCGTGTCGTCGAATTGCGCAATTATGTGAGCCGGATTCTAGCGAGTCGAGCTTACGGATTTGCAACGTCTGGGCTTACATGGATTACGGCCCGAAGGAAGTCCCATTGGTGGCGCCTCGAAGGAGGTCCGCTTGGCTCACGCCCCAGGGGACGTCCCTTAGCGGGGCATCATGTCGTGCTCAATCCAGTCGATCACTGAGTCGCGTTTGGGCTCCCAGCCGAGCAGTTTGCGTGCGCGTTCACCGCGCACGCGGCTGTTCGAACCGAGCCCGTATGAAGCCATTTCGTAGCCCCATTCCTTTTGCGCTTCTTCGAGCGGCCAGTCTTGCGCTTCGCCGAGTTTCATCACGCGGGCGATCGCGGCGCTCATGTCACGAAACGACGCCTCGCCACTTTCGACGAAGTAGAAGGCGCCCGCCGGCGTATTCTCCAGCGCGAGGCGATAGAGTTCGGCGACATCGTCGATATGCACGTTCGACCAGATGTTGCCCCCGCTGCCCACGTGCCGCACGACACCGCTCTTCTGTGCCTGACGCACGAGCCGAGGCAACTGCACGCTTGCGCTGCCCGGCACGGCGCCGTGGCCATAGATGAGCGTGTTGCAAAGCACCGCCGAGCGGATGTTCCGCTGCGCCGCATCGAGCACGAGTTGATCGATGGCGACGCGTGCTGCCTTATCGGCGGTCGGCTCGGGGAGGGCGTCTTCGTGATAGACGCGTGCCTCGCCCGATTCAGAGCCCGCTTCGCCGCCCGACGCATCGCCGACGATGCTCGAGCCGCTCGTATGCAGAAACGGCTTGCCGGAACCGGCGAGGCCGTCGATCAGCGCCTTCACCGCGCCTTCATGGTCGCTGCTCGCGGCATTGATGACCGCGTCGGCGGCTTTTGCTTCGGCGATCAGCAGTTCGCGGTCGTCGAGCGTGCCGATCACGGGTTCGATGCCGAGACGTTGCAATTCAGCGCTGTGCTCGGGTTTGCGGATTAAACCGCGCACCTGGTGGCCGGCGCGTACGAGGTGCGCCGCGATCGAACTGCCGATAAAGCCGCTTGCGCCTGTGATGAAAATCTTCAAGACGTTCTCCTAGGGTGGAAACACCGGAAACACGATGACATGCCACGCAGTATCGGCCGTTCTGATTCTCGCAAAAAGCGTGTTAGTCTCAAATCAATCTTGATTCGAAATCAACAATGAAGACTTCGACCGATGAGCTACTGGTGTTCGTCACGGTGATCGATAGCGGTTCGATCACTGCGGCGGCGGAGAAATTGGGGCAGACCGTCTCGGGCGTCAGCCGGGCGCTCACGCGCCTTGAAAAGAAACTCGATACAGAACTGGTACGGCGCACGACGCGCCGTATGCAACTCACCGAAGAGGGCGAGGCGTTTTTGCAGCGGGCCCGGGCCATTCTTGATGCGATGGAAGAGGCCGAGGAGTCCGTCACGCGCGGCCGCGAGCGGCCCTCGGGGCGCTTGCGTGTGGATGCGGCGTCGCCGTTCATGCTTCATTGCGTGGCACCTCATATGAAGGCGTTCTCCGCGCTGTATCCGGAGATTCGTCTGGAGTTGACCAGCAACGAGCGGATCGTCGATCTGCTCGAACAGAAGGTGGATATCGCAATCCGCATCGGCACCTTGCAGGATTCGACCCTGCATGCGCGCGCCTTGGGCAGCAGCAAACTGAGGGTGCTCGCCGGTCCGGCGTATCTGGCCGAGTATGGCGAGCCCAAGTCCGTCGAGGCGTTGCGCGCGCATCGCCTGATTGGTTTCACTGCGCCGGAGCATCTGAATCGCTGGCCGTTGCGGGCGGGTGGAAAGGGCAAGTCCGAGACGCTGAAGATCGAGCCGGCGATTACCGCATCGAGCGGCGAGACATTGCGCCAGTTGGCGCTGTCGGGATGGGGCATCGCCTGTCTCGCCGACTTTATGACCGCAGCGGACGTGCGCGAAGAGCGGCTGGTGCCGATTCTCGGCAACGTGCTGCTGGATGAGCGGCAGCCGGTGAGCGCGGTGTATTACCAGAGCGCGTCACTGGCGGGGCGGGTGCAGTGCTTCCTGGATTTCATCGCGGCGCGGGTGAGGCTTTAGAGAACCCTTCGCCAGTCGTACATTTGAACAAAGCCCGCGGCTCGTGTGAGTACGCGGGCTTTTTTGCGTCGTCCGTGCGCTCTCCTATAACTCTGTAAGAGGCGCATCGAGGCTGAGAGGCTGGGGCCCAGGGTGGAAAGGGCGCAGTGGCCGCCCCAACTGACCCAGCCGCCCCTACCGGCGCGTTGAATCTTTTTGTTCGCTTGCAGCCATACTTTTTTAACGTGTATATACAAGTTATCCATCGCGACGAACACATGTGGGGTGCGGTGCGCGCTACCACTCCAAGCCCCGGTTCACGTGACATGTATGCCACGCAAGCATCCAGCGCTAATGGAAACCCCTAATCCGGAAGCTGCAAAAACAAGTTGTATATACAAGCGGACGCCGCTAGACTTCCTCTTGAATTGTATAGACAAGACAGGACACAACACCATGATGATTCTGAAGCCCGGCTACCTGACCCTCCCGCAACTGCGCCAGATCGCACGCGAGCATGTCGCGCTGCAACTCGATCCCGCCAGCCACGCCGCCATTGACGCCTGTTCCAAAGCCGTCGCCGATATCGCCGCCAAGGGCGAGCCGGCTTACGGCATCAACACGGGTTTCGGGCGCCTCGCCAGCACGCACATCCCGCACGATCAGCTCGAACTGCTGCAGCGCAATCTGGTGCTGTCGCATGCGGTCGGCGTAGGTGAGCCGATGTCGCGCCCGGTCGTGCGCCTCCTGATCGCGCTGAAGCTGTCGAGCCTCGGCCGCGGCCACTCGGGCATCCGCCGCGAAGTGATGGAAGCGCTGATCACGCTGTACAACGCCGACGTGCTGCCGGTGATTCCGGTCAAGGGTTCGGTCGGCGCATCGGGCGACCTCGCGCCGCTCGCACATATGTCGGCCACCTTGCTCGGCGTCGGCGACGTGTTCGCGAAGGGCGAGCGCATGCCGGCTACCGAGGGTCTCAAACTGGTCGGCCTCAAGCCGCTCACGCTGCAAGCGAAGGAAGGTCTGGCGCTGCTGAACGGCACGCAAGCCTCGACCGCGCTCGCGCTCTACAACATGTTCGCCATCGAAGACCTGTACCGCACCGCACTGGTGGCGGGCGCGTTGTCGGTGGATGCAGCCATGGGTTCGGTCAAACCGTTCGACGCGCGCATTCACGAACTGCGCGGCCATCAAGGTCAGATCGAAGCGGCGGCGGCTTACCGTTCGCTGCTGGAAGGTTCGGCAATCAATGTGTCGCATGCCGATTGCGACAAGGTGCAGGACCCGTACAGCCTGCGCTGCCAGCCGCAAGTCATGGGCGCGTGTCTGGACCAGATGCGTCATGCAGCCGACGTGCTGCTGATGGAAGCGAATGCCGTCTCCGACAATCCGCTGATTTTCCCGGATACGGGCGAAGTGCTGTCGGGCGGTAACTTCCACGCTGAGCCGGTTGCATTCGCTGCCGACAACCTCGCGATCGCCGTCTCTGAAATCGGCGCATTGGCCGAACGCCGCATCGCGCTCCTGATCGACGCGACGCTGTCGGGCCTGCCGCCGTTCCTCGTGCGCGACGGTGGGGTGAATTCGGGCTTCATGATTGCTCACGTGACGGCTGCCGCGCTCGCGTCGGAGAACAAGACGCTTGCGCATCCGGCATCGGTGGATTCGCTGCCGACGTCCGCGAATCAGGAAGATCACGTGTCGATGGCGACGTTCGCTGCGCGCAAGCTCGGCGACATCGCTGAAAACGTCGCGAACATCCTGTCGATCGAGTTGCTCGCCGCTGCGCAGGGCGTCGATCTGCGCGGGCCGTTCAAGACCAGCCCGAGCCTGCAGAAGGTGATGGACGCGGTGCGCAAGGACGTCGCGCACTACGAACTCGATCACTATTTCGCACCGGATATCGAGGCCGTCACGCGTCTCGTGCAAGACGGCACGATCGCGAAGCTGAGCCCGTTCTCGTTCACGTCCGAACAGTAAGCTCGAACAACACGTTTCAAGCACGGCAATCAAGCTAATGAACGCACCGGCCTATCAGGGCATCAAGGACTTCATCCTCGGCCGCATCCATGCGGGCGAATGGGCTGAAGGCGACCAGGTGCCCTCCGAAAACGAGCTCGCACGCGAATTCAACGTCGCGCGCATGACGGTCAACCGCGCGTTGCGCGAGTTGACCTCGGAGCAGGTCCTCACGCGTGTGCAGGGCTCGGGCACGTTCGTCGCCCGGCCCAAGTACGAATCGACGCTGGTAGCGATCCGCAGCATCTCCGACGAAATCGTCGCGCGCGGTCATCGCTATCAGGCGAACGTGCTGCACATTGGCGCGAGCATCGCCGACGAAGCGCTCGCCGAGGAAATGCAGGTGAGCGCGGGCAGTCCGGTGTTTCATTCACGCGTGCTGCATTTCGAAAACGACGAGCCGGTGCAACTGGAAGAGCGCTGGGTCAACCCGGCGGTGGCGCCTGAGTACGCGTTGCAGGACTTCACGAACACCACGCCGAATCAGTATCTGGTGCGGGTGGCGCCATTGCAGCGCGTCGAGTACCGCATCGAAGCATTGGCTGCGGATGCCGATACGCGAGCGTTGCTGACGATGGATGAACTTGAACCGTGTCTCGTGCTGCATCGACGCACGTGGTCGCAAAGCCAGGTCGCATCGGTTGCCAATCTCTGGCATCCCGGCAGCCGCTATCGCTTCACCGGACATTTCTGATTTCGCCGCTTTTTAAGACCTGTTTTCGACTCGTTTTCCTGACTCATTTTTCCGAATTCTCCCGAACATTTTCAAGCACTCTGAGGGCCACCATGAACAACCCGAAACACATCGACCCGCGTCTGGACCCGACCCGCACGATCCGCGCACCGCGCGGCGCGGAAAAGACCTGCAAGACCTGGATCGCGGAAGCCGCATACCGGATGATCCAGAACAACCTGGACCCGGAAGTCGCGGAGCATCCGCACGCGCTGGTCGTGTACGGCGGCATTGGCCGTGCCGCGCGTAACTGGGATTGTTTCGATCAGATTCTCACGTCGCTGAAGGACCTGAACGAAGACGAAACGCTGCTGATTCAATCGGGCAAGCCGGTCGGCGTGTTCAAGACGCATGCGGACGCACCGCGCGTGTTGCTGGCGAACTCGAATCTGGTGCCGCATTGGGCGACGTGGGAACACTTCCACGAACTCGATCGCAAGGGCCTGATGATGTACGGTCAGATGACCGCGGGCAGCTGGATCTACATCGGCAGCCAAGGGATTGTTCAGGGTACCTACGAGACGTTCTTCTCGGTGGCGAACCAGCATTTCAACGGCGATCCTTCGGGCCGCTGGATTCTGACGGGTGGCCTCGGCGGCATGGGCGGCGCGCAACCGCTGGCCGCGACGATGGCCGGCTTCTCGATGATCGCGGTGGAATGCGATGAGACACGGATCGACTTCCGTCTGAAGACGCGTTACGTCGACAAGAAAGCGGCAACGCTCGACCAAGCGCTCGCCATGCTCGAAGAAGCGAAGAAAGCGGGCAAGCCGGTGTCGATCGGCCTGCTCGGCAACGCAGCGGACGTGTTCGCTGAATGCGTGACGCGTGGCATCACACCGGATTGCGTGACCGACCAGACCAGCGCGCACGATCCGATTCACGGCTACCTGCCGCAAGGCTGGAATGTCGAAGACTGGCGCGAGCGTATGAAGACGGTGCCGGACAGCATCGTGCTGCCCGCCAAGCACTCGATGGCCAAGCAGGTGCAGGCCATGTTGACACTGCAGGAACGCGGCGCGGCCACGCTCGACTACGGCAACAACATCCGTCAGATGGCGTTGGAAATGGGCGTGGAAAACGCCTTCGATTTCCCGGGCTTCGTGCCGGCGTATATCCGTCCGTTGTTCTGCGAAGGCAAGGGCCCGTTCCGCTGGGTCGCGCTGTCGGGCGATCCGGAAGACATCTACAAGACCGATGCGAAGGTCAAGGAACTGATCCCTGACGATCCGCATCTGCACAACTGGCTCGACATGGCGCGCGAACGCATTGCGTTCCAGGGTCTGCCCGCGCGGATCTGCTGGGTCGGCGTGAAGGATCGTTATCGTCTGGGTCAGGCGTTCAACGAAATGGTCAGGAACGGCGAGTTGAAGGCGCCGATCGTGATTGGCCGCGATCACCTCGATACCGGTTCGGTCGCAAGCCCGAATCGCGAAACCGAATCGATGAAAGACGGCTCGGATGCAGTGAGCGACTGGCCGCTGCTTAACGCACTGCTGAACACGGCAGGCGGCGCGTCGTGGGTCTCGCTGCATCATGGCGGCGGGGTCGGCATGGGCTTCAGCCAGCACTCGGGTGTCGTGATCGTCGCTGACGGCACGGATGCGGCGAAGGAGCGCCTCGGCCGTGTGCTGTTCAACGATCCGGCGACGGGCGTGATGCGTCATGCGGATGCGGGCTATGAACTCGCACAGGAAACGGCGCGCGAGGCAGGCCTCAATCTGCCGATGCTGGGCCGTTGATCGTGGCGCTTCACAGCCCGCTTGTCGATAACAGGGCAACCACGACGCTCATCCGCGGCGCCGACCTCGTGGCGGCGCCGTGGAAGAACGGCGGCGGCGTCACGCGTGAGGTGGGGGCGTTCCCGGCAGGTGCGGGGCTTGACGCATTCACGTGGCGCGTGAGCATCGCGGACGTGGCCCAGGCCGGGCCGTTCTCGCGTTTTGCGGGTATCGACCGCACGTTGGTGCTGTTGTCGGGCGCAGGCATGCTGCTCGACGAAACAGACGACACCGGCGCGCACGCCGTGAAGACGCATGCATTGACTCAGCCGCTCGATATCGCGCAGTTTGCAGGCGAAGCGCGAATCGATGCGCGCCTCGTCGACGGCGCCACGCGCGACTTCAACCTGATGGTCCGCCGTGGCGTGGCGGTGGGCGAAACAGAAGTGTGGCGCGGCGATACGCAACGCACTGTGTCCGCCGACGCGGTCTTGCTGTTCTGCGCCAGCGGTTCGGTTTCGGTCACGCTCGGTGGCGAAACCCAACCGCAAGTGCTTGAAGCCGACGACACACTGCGTATCGACACACCGAACGCGCTGTCATGCGCGGTCAAGGGCGCGGGCGCATTGCTCGCGATCAGCATCCGCTACACGCAACGATGACGACGATTCGCGCGCGCTTAAAGCCGGGCAGCAAGCATGGCAAAGCGCGCTGCGAACCACCACAGACACGCAACGAGCTGCAAAGAGCACGCGATGAAGCAAACCGTCTGGCATCACCTGAAACTCTGCCCCAAGGGCGATCCCGAACACACGCTGCCCGATGCCGCGATTGCCGTTGAAAACGGCACGATCGCATGGCTCGGCGCAGCTTCCGAATTACCCGCTCAATACGCTGCATGGCCGCGCGAAGATTTGCACGGCGCGTGGGTGACGCCGGGTCTGGTCGATTGCCATACGCATCTGGTGTATGGCGGCCAGCGCGCGGATGAATTCGCGCAGCGGCTCGCGGGCGTCAGTTATGAAGAAATTGCACGGCAGGGCGGCGGCATCGTCTCGACGGTGCGCGCGACACGTGCGGCCGATGAAGACGCGCTGTTTCGCCAATCGGCCGCGCGCCTCGAACCGCTGCTTGCCGAAGGCGTCACGGCGGTCGAAATCAAATCCGGCTATGGCCTCGATCTCGCCAGCGAACGCAAGATGCTGCGCGTCGCGCGTCAGTTGGGCGAGCGCTATCCGGTAACGGTCTACACGACCTTTCTCGGCGCGCACGCCTTGCCGCCTGAATTCGCGGGACGAGCCGATGCCTATATCGACGAAGTCTGCAACACGATGCTGCCTGCGCTTGCCGACGAAGGCCTGGTCGACGCCGTCGACGTGTTCTGTGAGCGCATTGGTTTTTCGCTGGAACAAAGCGAGCGCGTGTTCCAGGCTGCGGAGCGCTACAACCTGCCGGTAAAAATGCACGCCGAGCAGTTGTCGAACAGCGGCGGCACGACATTGGCCGCACGCCATCATGCGCTGTCCGCGGATCACCTCGAATTCCTCGACGAAGCCGGTGTTGCCGCGATGAAAGAGTCCGGCACGGTCGCCGTGCTGCTGCCCGGCGCGTACTACTTCATCCGCGAGACGCAATTGCCGCCTTTGGACTTGCTGCGGCGCTATCAGGTGCCGATCGCGATTTCCACCGACAGCAATCCCGGCACGTCGCCGACTACGTCGCTGTTGCTGATGATGAACATGGCGACCACGCTGTTCCGCATGACCGTGCCCGAAGTGCTGCAAGGCGTGACCTCGCATGCGGCGCGCGCGCTCGGCAAGGCGGACCAACATGGCTCGCTGGAAGCCGGGCGCGCGGCGGATTTCGCGGTGTGGTCGGTGCAAACGCTTGCCGAACTGGCTTACTGGATTGGGCGTCCGTTGTGCGCACGAGTCGTGCGCGCGGGCGAGACCGTTTATACGCGGCGTGATTTGAGCTAGGGCCTGAGAGATGATGCAAACAAAACAATCGCTATTCGCCGATCACGCCTATCTGCCCGACGGCTGGCGCCGCAATGTGCTGCTGGAATGGGACGCCAACGGCACGCTGACATCGGTTACGCCCGACACCGCGGCTGTTCCCGACGGTGTGAAAAAAGCGGCCGGCCCCGTGTTGCCTGGCATGCCGAATCTTCACTCGCATGCATTTCAACGCGCAATGGCTGGCCTGACCGAGTATCGTGCGAACGCTACGGATAACTTCTGGAGCTGGCGCGATCTGATGTACCGCTTCGCCGCGCGGATCACGCCAGAAGGGCTCAATGCTGTCGCGCAGTGGCTGTACATCGAAATGTTGAAAGCGGGCTACACGTCGGTCTGCGAATTTCATTACGTGCACCACGCGCAGGATGGCAGCCGCTATGCGAACCAGGCGGAACTGGCGCAGCGTGTGGTGGATGCGGCTTCGGCAAGCGGTATCGGCATGACGATGCTGCCTGTGCTGTATCAGTACAGCGGTTTCGGTTCGCGTGCACCGCGCGAGGATCAGCAGCGCTTCATCAACACGCCGGAGAGCCTGCTCGATCTGCTCGGTACGGTGCGCGCGGCGCGTCCTGAGAGCGCTGCGTTGCGTTATGGCGTCGCGCCTCATTCGTTGCGTGCGGTATCGGCCGATTCGTTGCGTGCATTGCTGAGCGGCATCGATAAAAGCGCGCCGGTTCACATTCATATCGCCGAGCAAACCGCCGAAGTCGACGCCTGCCTCGAAACAGAAGGCGCACGCCCGGTGCAGTGGCTGCTCGATCGCTTCGACGTCGACAGCCGCTGGTGCCTCGTGCATGCGACGCACGTCGATGCGAACGAAACGCTTGCGCTCGCGAAAAGCGGCGCGGTCGCCGGTTTGTGTTTGACCACGGAAGCCAATCTCGGCGATGGCATTTTTCCGGCGCACGAGTATCTCGACGCGCAAGGGCGTATCGGTGTGGGTTCGGATAGCCATATCGGCGTCGACTGGCGGGCGGAATTGCGTTTGCTCGAATACGGCCAGCGCCTGACACGCCGTCAGCGTAATGTGCTGGCATCGTCGCAGGCTACGCACGTGGCCGACCGTCTGTTCGACGCCGCGCTCGATGGCGGCGCGCATGCTACCGGGCGTGCGGTCGGTGCATTGCAAGCCGGTCGCCGTGCCGACTGGCTGGTACTCGATCCGGATCATTCGAGCATCGCCGAGCACGCACCGGACGCATGGCTCTCGGGCGTTGTATTCTGCGAGCATGGCGAGTCGCCGATTCGCGACGTCTACGCGGGTGGTGACAAGGTAGTCGACAACCGCCGCCATCGCGACGAGGAGGGCGCGTACGCGCGCTATCGCGGGGCGCTCGCCGACCTGCTCAAGTGACTTGCGAAAGCGAAATGCGAGCGTGAGTTGCCGAACACACTGAGCCTTCGACTTTTATCGATTCCGGACTGACATGACTGCTTCGTCTACTGCAACTACTCCGCCGGTTTTATCGCTGCATCAGGGCAGCCTGCCGTTGCTGATTTCGATCCCGCATCTGGGCACGCAAATCCCCGCCGATATCGCCGCAACGATGACGCCGGCCGCGCAGCGCACCGACGACTGCGACTGGCATCTTGACCGTCTCTACGCGTTCGCGAAGCGCATGGGCGCGTCGATCCTGTCGCCGACGTACGCGCGTTATGTGATCGACCTGAACCGTCCGCCAGATGGCGCCAATCTGTATCCGGGGCAGGACACCACCGGTTTGCTGCCGGTCGATACCTTCGACAAGGAACCCTTGTATCTCGAAGGCCATCTGCCGGCCGATGCTGAAGTCGCGCGCCGGCGCGATGCTTACTGGAAGCCCTATCACGACGCACTGGTGGGCGAACTCGCCGCGCTGAAGGCGAAGCACGGCAAGGTACTGCTGTGGGAAGCGCATTCGATTCGCTCGCACGTGCCGCGTTTTTTTGAAGGACGTCTGCCGGATTTCAACTTCGGCACGTCGAGCGGCGCGAGTGCGGTGGCGGGATTGGGCGAGGAATTGGCCGCTGTGGTCGAACGGCATGGCGGTTATTCTGCTGTGTCCAACGGACGGTTCAAAGGCGGGTACATCACGCGGCAGTACGGACAGCCTTCGCAGGGCGTGCACGCGGTGCAACTCGAGTTGTCGCAGATTACGTATATGGAGGAGCAGATGCCGTATGCGTATGACGAAGGGCTGGCGGTAAAGGTCGAGCCTTTGCTGGAAGAACTGGTGACGACGGCGTTGGAGCGCGTTCGCGCGGCTTGATGGCAGCAGCTTGACGTCGCTGCCGTCACGAGTATTTCTCTCATCTTCTCCGCGCGGCTCACCGCGCTTCGCTTTCCGCGAGGCCGTGGCGGCGCCGGCTCACACCGCAAAGGTGTAACAGCATGTGTCCGTCATTGCATGCTGCGGCTTTCGCGCCGAACGTATAGTGCGTCGAAGGTTAAACGCACGCCTTGTCGAAGCGGAGCGGCCAAAAAAAACCCCGCTTGTGGCGGGGCTTTCCGATGCGCGCCATGTGCGGCGCTGCACAACGCTCAGTGGCAGTGACGTTCCCAGTGATGGTGGACGCGCACCTTGTGGCATACAGGCTGGTGATGCTCATATGCTTGGGCGGGGGCGATCGCGCTCAGGGCGGCGACGGTTGCTGCGATGGCGAGAACAATCTTCTTCATTACAAAATCCTTAAATCATGGTGGTGGTGCTGACGTTACAGCACGAGGCGTGCCGCAACGGTTCGGAAGGATGCCACACATCGCGCGCGTAACGCAGGAACGCTGAACGAATGCATGGGTCAACTCAAAACACCGGGCTTTGTGGCGTTTTATCCCCGGGCAGCGGCGCGCAGTAGCGTGTCATTTCAGCACGTCGGCAGTCGCAGGATGCGCGCGGGCATTGCGTACCGTGCGCTGAAACGGCTACCCTTTCAGAACGATGACGTGTGCGAGCGCGTCATCCCTACATCGGGCAAAAAGATGGAAGACCCAGCGATGGAAGATTCCGACGAATTGCTGCTCCCGGTCTGGCGAGCGAACCTGGTGCTGCTGACCCGCGAGGTGGGTGCAGCGACGCGTCTGGCGCGCATGATGACCTTTTCCGCCAGCTACCTGAAACTGATGCTGTCCGGCCAGCGCGAATTCAGCGAAGAATTCGTGCGCGGTATCGAGGCAGTGACGGGTTTGCCGAATGGCTGGATGAACGCGCCGCATACGGAGCAGGACATACCTGCCAACGCGCGCGAAGCGATCGACAACGAACAGCCGCTCGCGCGGTTTCGCGGCACCGCGCACCCGGTGCGCAAGAAGACGGTCCTCCGACCGCCCGAGCCGATTTTCGGCCAGGCGGGTCCGGCCAAACGCGTGGAAGAGGAGACGCTCGACGCCGAAGCGCATCGGCGTCAGGCCCATTTCCGCAAAGTTCGTGATCTGGCCATGCAGGACGTGCGGCGTTTCGAGCGGCATTTGAGTCATGCGCCGGTGGACCTTACATCGATGCGATCGAAAGTGGAGGACGTGATCGCCGCTGCCGATCTCGACGACCCGATTCAGGCCGACCTGGCCGGCCGGCTGGAGCAGATCGAGAAACATCGGCACTTGCTGCTGAGGCATGTGGAGAAGCTGCAGGCTCTGCTCGGGCAAATTGGGGGCGCAGACTGACGCCTGCAGCGGCGGTTTTTGTTGTACGCCGGGTTGAAACCCTTATCTCCAGCCCGCAGCCTGGCTTCTGCGCCGCGCGTGAAACTCGGCCTCGAGCGCCCACGTCACGCCGTCCTGCGCCAGTGCGACCCCGGTCCACCGGAACGAATCTCTCGTGATATCGGTGAAATTCCACCGAATCGGCGTGCCGTCAGCGTGCGTGCCGATCTGCACGAGATCGTCGCCGACGCGCCGGCCCACCAGTTCATCGCGCTGACCGGTCAGCGGATTAATGTAAGTCACGCGCCACGCCCGCAGCGCCGGGTCCCACACTCGCAGCGTGGTGCCGTACATGGTGTCGGCGGGCGCGTCGCCCGCATGACGCTCGCTGCGTGGCGGCATGATCCACACGTCCTGTACGGCGCGGCCCTCCAGTACCCAGCCGAAATGAATCTCGCCGCGGCGGCGCGCGTTGCCGAGATCGACGCGGTAATGCAGCACATCCATGTCCCAACTGCCGATCAGCCAGCCGTAGACGTCGTCGGCGGCATCGATGTCGGCGGCGCGTGCCGGGGCCGTCAATGCGGCGTGAAAGCCGTGTTCGAGGGTGTCGTCCAGCCTGTTCATCGTGTGTGCTCCTTTGGGCGTTCAGTGAAAGCGCCATCGCCGGAACGCGCAAAACCGCGCCGGCCGCCGATGTGCTAAAACCACGATACGGACTCAGCCGAGGTGCATCTTGGGGAAAATTGCCGTCACTTTGCAGCAGGCGCTCGCGCAACGCGCACGGGAAGGCACGCGTGGCAGCACAAGCGCGCGCCCGCTGGCTCAGGGCGCGGGCTGGGACGTCGCGGACGTCCTCTGCACTTTCGGCCCACGCGACCAGCCGTTCGAAGAGCGGCACGCCGGCGTGTGCATCGCAATGGTGGTCGCCGGGTCGTTCGGCTACCGGGCAGGGACGGGTCGCGAGTTGCTCACCTCCGGCGCGCTGCTGCTCGGCAATCCGGATGACTGTTTCGAATGTGGCCACCGGCATGCGGCCGGCGATCGCTGCATCGCCTTTCGCTATGCGCCGGCGTACTTCGAGCGGCTTGCTGCGGACGCGGGCATCGCGAGCGGCAATCTGAATTTCAGGCGCGCGCGCATCCCGTCGCTACCTGCGGTGTCTCCGCTGATCGCGCGGGCCTGTGTCGGCGCGTCGGATGCAGGCGACCCGGTGTGGGACGAACTCGCGGTCGAACTGGCCGTCTCGACGCTCAGCGCGGCGGGTGCGTTGACGCGCGCGGAATCGCCCGCAAGCCCCGCAGCCTGGTCGCGCGTGGCGCAGACGGTGCGCCTCATCGACGACACGCCTGGCGCACCGCATACGCTCACGAGCCTCGCGGCCGCAGCTGGCCTGAGTGAGTTCTACTTCCTGCGCACGTTCCAGCGTGTGACCGGCGTGACGCCGCATCAATATGTGCTGCGGGCACGTTTGCGAGCGGCGGCGCTGCGTCTTCACGACGACGGCGCGAAGGTTGTCGATATCGCGCTCGATTGCGGCTTCAACGATCTGTCGAACTTCAATCACGCGTTTCGCGCGGAGTTTGCGTCGAGTCCGCGTGCGTGGCGCGCGCGGGGCAGGGCGCGTGGTGCATGACGCGGTGTGCTGCGTTCATGAAGCTGGCCGCCGCATTGGCGCTGGTTGGGTGCGCAACCGTCTCGCAGGCTGAGGGCGGCGCCGCAAGCAACCCCGGCACCCCCAGCGACGACCGCTCCCCCTCGACGATGGAGCGCGACGTCCATCTCTTCGTGATCCAGAAAGACGGTTCGATCGAAGAACACGACGACACGGTCCTGCGGGCCAACACGACGAGCGGCGTCGACGATATCGCGCAACGCTACGTCTGGTTCAACAAGGACATCGAGCAGGTGCAATTGCTGGCCGCGGAAACGATCGACCCGAACGGTGTCACGCATCCGGTCGGCCCCGAGGCGATCCGCGACGTGCAGGAAGCACGCTCGGCCGGCGCGCCGAGTTTCAACGATGGGGTGTTGCGCACGGTGATCTTTCCGGGTGTCGAACCCGGCTCGCGCGTGCATCTGGCGTTTCGCAAGACGCGCACGAAGCCCCTGCAAGCCGGCACGTTCGCGTACCTGGTCGAACCGACGCACGACCCCGTCGAGATGCAGCAATTGATCTTCGACCTGCCGGCCGACGTGCCGCTTTATGCCGATGCGCGCGGCTACGTCGCGCTGCCGCCTGTCACGGAAAACGGCCGCACCCGCTACGAATTCGACTACCGGCACGGCCCGTATGCGCCGCTCGAAGCGGGCGCGGTGGGCTATGCGAACTGGGGCGACCGGCTGATGGTCTCGACGGTACCCGACTTCGCGAGTTTTGCAGCACGTTATCGCGGTCCTGCTGCCGACCCGACGATGAGCGATCCGGCGATCGTGCAACTCGCGCAGAGTCTGACCGCAGAGGCCAGCGACCCGCGTACCAAGGCGCAAATACTGTACGACTGGATGCGCCTGAATATTCGCTACGTCGCGCTGTTTCTCGGCGAGACGGCGGCGATCCCGCATAGGGCGATCGACATCCTGCACAACCGCTATGGCGACTGCAAGGATCACGTCGCGTTGTACAGCGCGCTGCTTGCCGCGGTCGGCATCCGCAGCGAGGCCGTGCTGCTCAATCTCGGACCGTACTACAGTTTGCCGTCCGTGCCGGGGTATGGGGCAAGCGCGATCAATCACGCGATCGTCTGGATTCCTGATCTATCGTTGTTTGCCGACACCACGGCAGGCGGCATGAGTTTTGGATATTTGCCGCCGGGCGTGATGGACCGGCCCGTCTTGCTGGTCGACGACGGCGTATTGGCTCGCACGCCGGCCACCCAGTTGCGCGAGCGTACGGCGCGCCTGCAAATCGACGTCGATGAGCGTGGGGCGGCGAACTACGCTTACCGCGTGGAAGAGGCCGGCTATACCGCGGAGCTCGAACGCAATATGTTTCGACGGGCAACGCGTCAGCTTACGCAACAGATCGCCGCGAACCGGCTGTTGCAGACTGGCTTGCATGGCACGGCGCACCTGCTTACGGGCGACGTGGCCGCCACCGATGGACCTTTTTCCACCTCGATGCAGGGACGGGTGGAGCATTTTGTCTGGACCGATGGGACGACCGCTGTGCCGACCCTGACGAGCTTATCCGGCGGCATGGCCGGGCAGGTGCAGGCGTGGCTGGCGGAGCCTTCAAGGACGCAGCCTTGGGCGTGCATCGGAGGCGAATTCGATGAAACGCTGGAAATGACGCTGCCGAAGTTCGTCCGCGTGACAGATGTGCCGCCGGATGCCGCGGTGAAGGATCGTTTCTTCGAGTTTTCTTCTCGCTACGTGTTCGATCCCGCCGGGCGGGTCTTGCAGGTCAGGCGGCACCTTCAGGCCGCGTTTGGGCATCAGATGTGCTCTGCCGATGAATTTGCCGGCGTGAAGGATGATCTGGTTCGGATCGAGCGGGATCTCGATTCCGAGGTGGTGGTGCAGGTTGTCAGGTAGGCGCGTGTGGCATCGGCAGGGGCATCAGCATCGGCAGTGGCGGTGAAAAGTACCGCCACTGCCGCACGAACTACAACGCCGTCATGGGCAAAAAGAGACGCTTAACTTCCGCTCTTGGTCACGATAGGAACCCAGCTCCCGTTCTTGACCTGATACAGCGTAGAAGCGCCGCTCTTCAACGCCCCGGTGCCGTCGAAAGAAATTTTTCCAGTCACGCCTTCGTAATCGATCGTCTTGAGAACCGGTCGATAAACCGCCGGCGAGGTGGATTTCGCCTGCTGCATCGCCTTGATCGCGGCCCAAGCTCCGTCATACCCAAACGGCGCGTACGACAGGATATCCACCCCGAACCGCTTCTTGAATTTCGCGGAAAAGTCCTTGCCGCCCGGCAACTGGGCCAACGGTCTGCCATATTCCCAGGCCATCGCGCCTTCGGCCGGGTCGCCCGCCAGCTTGATGAAGTCCTGATCCATCACGCCGCCGCCGCCCACCAGTTGCGCGTTCATCCCCAATTGCTTCATCCGCTTCGCGAAGCCTGCCGCCTGTGTATCCAGACCGCCGAAGAAAATCAGATCCGCGTTGACCGCCTTGATTTTGGTGATCTGCGTGCTGAAGTCCACCGCGTGATTGTCGGTGTATTCGCGTGTCACGATGTTGCCGCCATGCGCCTTGACCGCCTTCTCGAACTCGTCGGCCTCGCCCTGGCCGAACGCGGTGCGGTCGTCGATGATCGCAATGCGTTTGGCCTTCGTCACCTCGACGGCGTAGACGCCCGCGTTGCCGGCGTTTTGTGCATCGGTGGAAATCACCATGAAGGTGTTCGCAAAACCTCGCCCGGTGATGATCGGATTGGTGGCGGCCGGGTCGATCACCGGAATGCCGGCCTGCTCGTACACCTGCGAGGCAGGAATCGTCGTGCCCGAATTGAAGTGGCCCACGACCACCGATACGCCCGCGTCGACCAGCTTCTGCGCGGCTTGCACACCGATGCGCGGGTCGGCCTGGTCGTCCTCTGACACGATCTCGAATTGCGCGACCTTGTCGCCGATCTTGATCTTCTGCGCGTTGGCTTCTTCGATCGCAAGCCGGACACCGTTCTCCAGATCCTTGCCGTAGCCGGCGTTGGCGCCCGTGAGCGGCGCGGCGAAGCCGATCTTCACCGGCAGGTCGTCGGCGAAACTGGCCAGCGGCGCGATCGCGAAGGTTGCGCCAACGAACAGTGCGAGCGGTTTTAGCGTGTTGCGAAGACTCATGTGGTCTCTCCTTCCATCGTCAGTTTCAGGTGTGAAAGCGGCAAGGCAGTAACACTGGATCGACGCCCCGAAGGAAATCCCCGGGGGGATTGGGCTGCGCGCGGTGGCGTTCCCATGCCGGTCAATCTGGCACGAATATAGAAAGCCAATTTGCGACCGTCTTGGCAGTTCGCGGCGCTTTGAATGAGCATTTCGGCATAGTCCGCGCAGCGCTTCGGCTGGGGCCCTGTCAGCGGCGCCACGCGAGTGCGGATTACGGCATATGCTTAAGAACGGGGATGGCCCATGTCCGCTGAAGAAGCGAAGGAGAGGCGGCCCGGAGAAGCCGCTCGGGAAACCGGCGCGAGCGCGCCGGATAAAACAACAAACTCAATGCTCGCCTTGCTGGCGCAGCAATTCTTCGCGCAGGCGCAACAGCGGCGCCTTGGTCGCTTCGTCGGCCCAGGTGTCGAGATCGTCGATGGCGCGCTGACAGCCGTCGAGCACGAGGTCGAGGTCCACCGGCACATTGTTGTTGAGCGCGAACTCGATGGTCTCGGCGAAATGCTGGCACTCGTCCTCGCCGTACGAAATGTCGAGGTTGTCGGCGATGACTTCGGCGATGTTGCTGCGCGCCTTGTCGTCGGCCGTCACCATGTCGACGATGCCGCGCGCCACCGCCGGCGAATAGTAAAGCGCGATGTCGAGCCACTGTGCGGGATCGAAGTCGGCCTGGTCGAACTGGTTCTCGAAGTACTCGATCGCTTCCTGCTCGTGCGCTTCGTCCGCGTCGACGCTCATGCACAACTGCTCAAAAAATTCTTCCCGCTCGCTGCGGATATAACCGTCCATCAATGCCTCGTCTGCTGAATGCCGGATGCCGGATGCCGGATGCCCGGACGCCCGGACTCCTGAAAAATGCGGTGCGGGCGGGTGATTGCCTCGCCTACGCGGCACGCATTATAGGACGGCGGCCTGACAAACGCGGGTCGCACGCCTCACGGCGGCTATGCCGTATCCGCGACCCAGGCGTCGAACCATTCACGCGGTTGCGCGATTTCGTCCTGCGCGGCCACCAGTTCCAGTTCATAGCGCCCAGCCTGCCACGTCGTTTTCACTACCGCGTTCACGGCGGCCAGCGTGTGCTCGAAGGCCGCGCGGATCGAATCGCCCAGCAGCGTGCGCGCGACGAAGACCGCGCTCGTCAGATCGCCGACGCCCACCGGCTGCCGCGCGAACGGGTAGAGCGGACGCTGCCCCATCCAGGCCTCGCGTTCCGTGACGACCAGCATGTTGAAACGGTCGGCGGGACTGTTGCGATCGAGCAGGTGTTTGACCAGCATGAGTTTCGGTCCGCGGGCGATGACCTCGCGGCACGCGGTCACGGCTTCTTCGAGCGTCTCGATCTCGCGGCCCACGAGGCGTTGCAACTCGGTATGGTTCGGCGCCATCGCGTCGGCCACTTGCGGCATGGTGCGCACCAGAAATTCCTGGATGCCCGGTTCGACCTTGCAGCCGCTCGCGGCGCCCATCACCGGGTCGCAGAAGTACCACGCGCGCGGATTGGCGGCCTTCACTGCTTTGACGATCTCCAGCACCGATTGCGCCTGCTCGGGCGTGCCCAGATAGCCGGACAGCACGGCGTCGCAGCGTGGCAGCATGCCGATCGCGCCAATCCCTTCGATGAGCTCTTCCATCTGCGAAGCCTCGATCGCACCGCCGGTCCAATGACCGTACTGCGTGTGGTTCGAGAACTGCACGGTATTGAGCGGCCAGACGTTGACGCCGAGCCGGCGCATCGGAAACTCGGCCGCGCTGTTACCGGCGTGCCCGAAGACGACATGTGACTGAATGCTCAGAACGTTTTTCGTCATGGTGTGGCCCGCGCAAGCGGTCATGCGCGATCAATGAAAACGGAAAGATGGCCGCGGTAACGAACCGGCTTCGGCCGGGCGCCTGAAGCGGCGTGGCTGTTTCAGATGGTGCAAGAAAAACGCGCGCTCTGCATCGTCAGGAAACAATACATGAGTTTGTCACACGCGAGTTGATCCGTCCCCGTGTTGTTGCGTCGAACCATCAAACGAATGAGGCGAGATCAGGCGAGTTCGCGGTACAGCGCCAGATAGCGCTCGGCGGAGGCACCCCAGCCGAAGTCCTGATGCATGGCGCGACGTTGCGCGGCTTTCCACTCGGTGCGGCGGTCGTAGAGCGCAAACGCGCGGCGGATCGCCGCGGCGAGACCCTTCGGCTCGAAACGTTCGAACACGAAGCCGGTGGCGAGATCGTCGGCGAGATTCTCGAGCGACGCGTCGACCACCGTGTCCGCGAGGCCGCCGACGCAATGCACAAGCGGCAGCGACCCATAAGCTAACGCGTACAGTTGCGTCAGCCCGCATGGCTCGAAGCGCGATGGCACCGCGATCACATCACTGCCGGCGATGATCGTATGCGCGAGTGTTTCGTCGAACCCCAGTTCGACCGCCACCGATTCCGGATGCGTGTGTGCAACGCGCTTCAACCCGTTTTCGAGCGCCGGGTCGCCGGTGCCGAACACCACCAGCTGGCCGCCGCGTTTGACAATTTCGGGGACCGTCTCGAGCAGCAGGTCGAGGCCTTTCTGTTCGGTCAGCCGGCTCACCACGCCGAACAGCAGCGCATCGCTTTTTTGCGCAAGGCCGAAGCGCTTCTGCAGTGCCTCCTTGCAGGCCAGTTTGCCGGTCAGACGGGTGTCCGTGTAGTGATCTTCGAGGAGCGCGTCGGTGGCGGGATTCCACACCGAATAGTCGACGCCGTTCAGGATGCCGCTCAGATCGTGCGAGCGATGGCGCAGCAGCGCATCGAGCCCGCCGCCCTGGGCGAGTGTCTGAATCTCGCGTGCGTAGGTCGGGCTGACGGTCGTGATGCGGTCGCTGTAGTAAAGGCCGGCCTTGAGGAACGACAACTGCCCATAGAATTCGACGCCGTGCATGCTGAAGAAGTCGTCCGGCAACGCCAGCTGGCCGAACTGGTGCGCGGGAAAAACACCCTGATAGGCGAGGTTATGCACCGTGAAGACGCTGCGCGCGAACCAGCGGCCGTGCTGCCGTTCAGCCGCCTTCAGATAGGCGGGCGCGAGCCCGGCATGCCAGTCATGCGCGTGGACGATCTGCGGGGCCCACGCCGGGTCGAGGTGTTGCGCGAGTTGGGCGGCGACCCAGCCGAGCAGGGCGAAGCGTTGCGCGTTGTCGCCGTACGGCACGTGTTCGTCGTTCAGATAGGGGTTGCCGGGCCGGTCATACAGCGCACCGGCGCGGATCACATAGACGATCAGGCCGTTCGACGGCAGCGTACCCTGTTCGAGCGTGACGCCCGGCGAGTCGAAACGGCGGCCCAGTTGCGCCACCGGCCGCAAGTCGGTCAAGCCGGCGACCACCGCCGGAAAGCCGGGCAGCAGCACCCGCACATCGGCGCCGCGCTCGATCAGCGCGGGCGGCAACGCGCCCGCGACGTCGGCGAGACCGCCTGTTTTGAGGAGGGGATACAGCTCGCTTGCGACGTGCAGGGCGCGAATCGTCATAGGCTCGGTCTCGTTCCTGTTAGTGCGGGGTGTGCTGCGTACGCATTGTCTGAGCGGCAAGACGGGCGGCGGCTTGTGCTACCCGTTCGTCTTGCCGTCCCGGCGAGGATCACGTTCCCTTCTGCCGCAGCGCTTCGGGCGTGACCAGCACCACGCCGTCGTCGGTGCGATAAAAGCGTTCGGCATCGCTTGCCGGATCTTCGCCGATCACCGTGCCGTCCGGAATGGTGCAGCCGCGGTCTATCACCACTTTCTGCAGCCGGCAGCTCGCGCCGACGGTGACCTGCGGCAATAAGACTGCCTCATTGATATTACAGAACGAACTTACTTTCACGTTCGACGACAACACTGAGCGTGAAATTTGCGAACCGGAAATCACGCAGCCGCCGCACACGATCAGATTGTTGCCGGTGCCTTGCAGGCCTTTCAGGTCGCGTACGAACTTGGCGGGCGGCAATTGCTCCTGATACGTCCAGATCGGCCAGTTGCGGTCATATAGATCGAGCGTCGGAATGGTGGACGCGAGGTCGAGGTTGGCTGCCCAATAGGCGTCGATCGTGCCGACGTCGCGCCAGTACGGCTCCACGTTCGGGTCCGACGATACGCAGGACATGCTGAACGGATGCGCGATCGCCGTACCTTGCGTGACGACGCGCGGCAGGATGTCCTTGCCGAAGTCGTGATCGGTATCGACGCTCGAGATGTTCTCTTCGAGCAGCGAATACAGGTAATCGGCGCTGAACACGTAGATGCCCATGCTGGCGAGCGCCGAATCCGGGCGGCCCGGCATGGCGGGCGGATCGGCGGGTTTTTCGACGAAGCCGGTGACGCGGCGGTTTTCATCCACGTGCATCACGCCGAAGGCCACCGCTTCCATGCGCGGCACCTCGATGCAGCCGACCGTGCAATCCGCGCCGCTTTCCGCGTGATCCGCGATCATGCGCGTGTAGTCCATCTTGTAGATGTGGTCGCCCGCCAGCACCACCACGTATTTCGGCCGGATCGAGCGGATGATGTCGAGGTTCTGGAACACGGCGTCCGCGGTCCCGCGGTACCAGTGGGCGCCTTCCACACGCTGCTGCGCCGGCCAGAGATCGATGAATTCGCCGAATTCGCCGCGCAGGAAGCCCCAGCCGCGCTGCAGGTGGCGCAATAGCGAGTGCGCCTTATATTGCGTGACGACCGCGATGCGGCGGATGCCGGAGTTCAGACAATTGGAAAGTGCGAAGTCGATGATCCGGTATTTGCCGCCGAAGTGCACCGCCGGTTTGACGCGCTTGTTGGTGAGCGGCCCGAGCCGCGTGCCCCGTCCGCCCGCGAGGACGATGGCGAGGGTGGTGCGTTGCAGATCGTTCAGCCGTGCCGGAGTTTCCATGTCTGTCTCCTGATTAGTATGCCCCGGATGTCCTGTTCGCCTGGTTCTGTTTCGCTGCGCTCGGCCATTGATTCGTGCTGCCAGGCGGCGCCGTCTTTGCGGGCCCGTCTGCTAGTTCTAGCACCGATTTGCTAAGGGCGAATAGTGTGAATTGTGCGGATGCCGCTCGTGCGACCGCCTTGCGAACGATCAACTCTTGCACGAGACGCATCCGTACGCCACGACACATAGAACGTGAGGTGAGCCGCCGCAATATGCGTGCCACACTGGCCGGTGCCGCCATGAGCCTGCGCGCGCGGCAGCAGAGTCCGGCGGCGCGTCGTAGAATTCTCTGCTCTGAACCGGGTTCGGGCGCTGGCTTGCCAGTGCGCGCGGCCAGCATGCTTCCCGTTGATTTCTCGTTGCAAGAAAAACAATCGATGAATTTCCGCCGCCAGTCTTTGTTCGCCATATTGAGCGCCTGCGTGCTAGCCGCCGCGCCAGGCGTTTTTGCCGCCACGCCGGCCAGCGCCGCCGTTGCGAAGCGCTCTGTCAGTCCTGTCAGTCCTGCTAACCCCGCTAGCCAGGCCGGTCCCGCGGCTATCAGCGCGGCTTCGGCTGCGGCCGTCGACAACAGCGGCCCAGCGTACGGCCCCGAGTTGCAGGGCTTCAACTATCCGGCGCCGGTCGAGCAGTACGACTTCACTTCGCAAGGCGTGGCGCTGCACATGGCGTACATGGATATCAAACCAGAGCACGCGAACGGACGCACGGCCGTGTTGCTGCATGGCAAGAACTTCTGCGCGGCGACGTGGGACGCGACCATTCATCGTCTGAGCGACGCCGGCTATCGGGTGATCGCGCCGGACCAGATCGGCTTTTGCAAGTCGAGCAAGCCCGCGCACTATCAGTACAGCTTTCAGCAACTGGCGCGCAATACGCATGCGCTGCTCGAATCGCTCGGCGTGACCGATGCGACTGTGATCGGCCATTCGACCGGCGGCATGCTTGCGATCCGCTATGCGCTGATGTATCCGCATGAGACTCAGCAACTGGTGCTGGTCAATCCGATCGGTCTTGAGGACTGGAAGGCGAAGGGCGTCCCGTCGTTATCCGTCGACCAATGGTACGAGCGCGAGCTGAAGACGACTGCGGACAGCATTCGCCACTACGAGCAGGCGACCTACTACGCCGGCCAGTGGCGTGCCGACTATGAACCGTGGGTGCAGATGCTGGCGGGGATGTACCGCGGCCCGGGCAAACAGGTCGTAGCGTGGAATTCCGCGTTGCTGGACGACATGATTTATACGCAGCCGGTGGTATACGAACTGGGCCACCTGAGCGTGCCGACCCTTTTGCTGATCGGCCAGAAGGACACGACCGCGATCGGCAAGGATGTGGCGCCGCCTGAGGTGCGCGCGAAGATCGGCCATTACCCGGAACTGGGCAAGGCTGCTGCGAAGGCGATTCCGCACGCGACGCTCGTCGAATTCCCCGATTTGGGGCACGCGCCGCAGATGCAGGATCCGCAGGCGTTTCATAAGGCATTGCTCGATGGCTTGGCCGCGGTGCCGGCTAATCGGAGAGTCTCTGAGCGCCGTTTGAGTTTTCGTGGAACTTAGAGCCAGGGTGTGGGCTTGAACTCGCATGGCCCGACCGGGCGTGGTGAGGATTGCGTCGGATCGACCCGATGCTCGTGTACTTTGGGCAGCCATCCGATTGTCGAAAAAGAGAAGGGCGGCCTTTACTGATGCAGGCCGCCCTTTTTTACTTGCCGGCGTTGTTACTTACCGGCGCCCAACTCTTCGCGAACTTGCGCGCCGATTTCGAACGAGCGCAGCCGCGCCTTGTGATCGTAGATCTGCGCGGTCAACATCAATTCGTCCGCGCCGGTCTGATTGATGACAGACAGCAGTCCTTCGCGTACCGCATCGCGATCGCCGATCACCGAGCAGGCGAGCGAGTGCGCGACGCCGTTCAATTCCATCTCCGACGCTTCGAGCCGCTCGACCGGCGGCTGCAGCTGGCCGGGCGTACCGCGCCGCAGGTTGATGAACTGCTGCTGCAGCGACGTGAACAGCCGCCGCGCTTCTTCGTTGGTATCCGCGGCGAACAGGTTGACGCCGACCATCGCGTAAGGCTTATCGAGCGTTGCCGACGGACGGAATTGCTCGCGATAGATCTTTAGCGCGGTGAACATGTGATCGGGTGCGAAGTGCGACGCGAACGCGAACGGCAGACCGAGCGCCGCGGCCAGTTGAGCGCTATAGAGCGACGAGCCGAGCAGCCACAGCGGCACATGCAGGCCTGCGCCGGGGACTGCGCGAATGCGCTGGCCCGGCACGGGGTCGGCGAAATAGCGTTGCAACTCGACGACGTCGTCGGGGAAGGACTCTGCGCTATTTTGCAGATCGCGGCGCAGTGCGCGGGCGGTGGTTTGATCGGTGCCGGGTGCGCGGCCGAGGCCCAGGTCGATGCGGTTGGGATAGAGCGAGGCGAGGGTACCGAACTGTTCTGCGATGACAAGCGGTGCGTGGTTCGGCAGCATGACGCCGCCGGAGCCGACGCGGATTGTCTTCGTCCCACCGGCGACGTGGCCGATCACCACCGCGGTGGCCGCGCTGGCGATGCCGGTCATGTTGTGGTGCTCTGCGAGCCAGAAGCGGCGGTAGTTCCAGTTTTCCGCGTGTTGCGCGAGGTCGAGGGTGTTTCTGAACGCGTCTGCGGGGGTGGCGCCTGCGGCGACCGGTGCCAGGTCGAGGACCGAGAAGGGGATCATTTTCTGTTCATTTGATGTTTCGGGCGCTTTCGCGCGATGGGGCATTGTGGCAAAGGTTTTGGTTTTCTGCAGACGGTGGTGCGATGTCCACTTTCGTGGAAGGGGGTTTGGTTTTTGTGGTGCCTGTCCAGGCTGGGGGTTGCGTGGCGCTTGTTCGTCTGTGCTTTTGTGGTGTTGGCCTTTCCTTGCATTCTTTTTGGTCTATTAGCGTTGCCCCTGTGCGGGGCGGCACCTACTTCTCTTTGCTGCTGCAAAG
>NZ_CAJNAT010000029.1 GCF_905220705.1 Paraburkholderia domus | reverse complement strand
AGTTCAACCATTTGTGCCCGGAATTCCGCCGGGTACGGGGTACGATGCTTGCCCATTTCGGCACCTCCTTCTTCAAAAGGATAGGCGTCCGTTTTCGCGGGTCAACTTCAGATGATGGCGTCGTAATTGGCCAATTCGTCGGGTGTTGCCACCGGCGCCTTCTGGTCAAGTTTGACCCCGTAGGCTGCAGCCTGGTCGGCAGGAATAGTTTCAGCGACACGCTTGATTGTCACTTCGGTACCGGGGGTTGACCGCGCACCTTCGGCTATCGCGTCAGCCATTGTTTCGATGTGACCATACATCGAGTAGTAAAGCACGAGTACTTTAGCCACGACTTCTCCTTGGTTGAAGGACGTCCGATGGATTCGGACGACCATTTAATGTCACCGCTGGCAGGGAATAGCATTGACGGCTGTAACGCGTCCTTCGATGAGCCCACCGTGACTCGTGTCAGATCGGACTGCGGGCACCTGGCCGGCGCGCACAGGAAACAATAGCGCCGCTGCAGTCGGCCCGTCGGCAATCAACAAAACTTTCTTGCTCCGCACGCGAACGCCGTCATCATAGGACAGCCGTAAGCCATTCATCGACAGTCCGTAGGTACATTCTCCGGTTTGCACTGTTGTATGAAATAACCCGCCCCAACGACTGCTTTCGGCGCGGCTGACGAAGATCTCAACCGGGCGGGTTCTGTTATCTGCTTGGTTTTTGAGCGATATCAAGTAGACGAAGCGGTGGCCGTTGTTGACGACCTTAGGCGTCAG
Organism: Paraburkholderia domus; assembly: GCF_905220705.1. Taxonomy (GTDB): domain Bacteria; phylum Pseudomonadota; class Gammaproteobacteria; order Burkholderiales; family Burkholderiaceae; genus Paraburkholderia; species Paraburkholderia domus. The sequence goes on along the minus strand of NZ_CAJNAT010000029.1, from coordinate 90,385 downwards.
GTGTGGTCCCCTCGGGCGATTAGACATAAGAAACGTCCTGAAAAGACTTCCGGCTGCATTCGGTTCGAGAATTGTACGGAAACAGTGCGTGAAGTGGCAGTACTGAAACCGGAAACCTTTTGTTCGCGTTCGTGGCACCCTAAAAATGGCGTTACGGTGGATTGGGTGATGGGATCAGTCGATCCGGCGAACGTGCCCAGTCTGGAAGATGTTGTGCGGTTATCCTCCCAAGGAGTGGCGGGCGCATATGAGGCGAATCGCCTTGCATCGGTCGTTATCGACAGATCTCGCCATTGGTCGAATTCAGCTCGCAGAGCATCCAGGCTGTCGATAATCGCTTCGACCGTGTCAGTGTCGGCAGCAAATCGCAACGGTGGCCTGTCGCACCCGCCCAAATGGACGATCAAGCTGGATACGTTCAATGTCACACCACCGGTCAGCCTCGGCTAGAAGGCCATCCCTGTGCCTTGTTTACGTGACACCCGTGCGGGTCAGTCACGAGACAATGATTCCAAATAGTGCGGCCTTGCTCAATGCCTTCGGCCTATGCTTTCAGGCCATGAACTGAGGCCCTTGAATCACGACCGACGGATCCTTTCAGGTATCCCGTGCCTCGGACTCAGCGGGTTGTTCTCGTTGGTGGAGCGCCGTGTTCGTCCGCTTGTGGTCAGGCGACGGGGAGGTGCGCATTAATATTCATGCAAGGTGCGTCACGCGGACAACCGGTGGCGGCTATGGTTGAATCCGACTGGGGCGTTTCCGCCTGGTAGGAGCCGACCCAAGACAAACGAGGTGAAAGGATGTCCAGTTTGGCCGAAAATCCCTTGATCCTTGGCGGAATCCTGCTCGCCGCCGAATTCGTGACCTGGAGAACCGTTCCGTCCGAACTGCGCTCGGCGAAGCTGGCGATGCGAGTGCTTATTTTTGCCGCATTCAGCGCCGTTCTCTTCGGAACCGGCTTGAGTCCGCTGCACGTCGCGCCCTGGCCAACGGATGCGTCCCGCCACCTTGTCGCCCAGATACTTGAGCTGGCGTGGTGGTTTCTCGGGGCGCGTCTGGCCACGCTTGTACTCGACACTTTCTTTTTGCCTGAATCGTGGCAAAAGGAGCGATTGTTCGAAGACGTGCTCGGCGCGGTCGTCTTTCTGGCGGCCGGCGTCGCCGCAATCGCGTATGTGCTCGAGTTACCCGTGCGCGGGTTGCTTGCCACATCCGGTGCCGTTGCTATCGTGCTGGGTCTGGCGATTCAAAGTACGCTTAGCGACGTGTTTTCCGGCATTGTCCTGAATGCAACGAGACCCTATCACCTAGGCGATACCGTTTCCATTGATGGCGTCGACGGAAAAGTCATCGAGATGAGCTGGCGTGCCACCCAACTGCTGAACAGCTTCGGTAATGTCGTGACGATTCCCAATACACTCGCTGCAAAAGTCAAGATTGTGAATCTCAGCCGTCCGGATGCCATTCACGGAATCTCCGTTGTCCTCCACGTTTCTCCCGAAGCGCGTCCCGCGGCGGTCGTCGGTGCATTGCAAAGAGCAATTAAAGGGTGCGACCTTGCACTTGCAGCACCGCAACCGACCGTAGGCGTCATCGCAACGCACCCGAACTCGACAAGTTATGAAATGACCTGCTATGTGGCAGATATGTCGAAGACACTGGTGGCGAAGAATCAGCTGTTCGATCTGGCTTTCCGTCATCTGGCCGCAGCACAGATCGGTCTACGACCGTTGAGCTATCCCGCGCAAGTGCCATCGGGCGATGATCCTCGGGAACATCTGCTGGCCTGCGTCGACATGTTTCAGACCCTGAATCCGGTCCAGCTCGCAGAGCTCGCGGGGCGATCCGTGCGACTTGATTTCGAGCCCGGCGCGATTCTGGCTTCTGAGGGCGACGTCACTGACTATCTTCTGGTCGTGGCGTCCGGTGTCCTGACGGTACAGGCGAAAGATTCCCATGGCAATGCCCGTGAAATCGACAGATTGGGTCCGGGCGACTCGCTGGGAGAGACGGGTGTGCTGACGGGGGGGGCGCTGCATGTGATCGTAACGGCGGACACGAACGTGGTCGTCTATAAACTGGAGAAGAATGGTCTTACGGCTTTGCTCAAGTCCAATCCTGAAGTTGCACGAAAGATGTGTCTGCTTGTTTCAAGGCGGGGCGACCCGGGTCAGGCAATGCTGGGGGCAGAATCCCAGCCCGAGGGAAATGAAGGCCTTTTCCAGCGTATCTGGGATCGCATGCGGAAGTTCCACGGTCTGAGCAACTAAATTAACAATGCGTGTGTTGAACTCAGGCAATCGTGGGGCGGTGCCTTGGCGGCGAACGGAGTTCATTCCTGAGCATTCTTGGGGCCACGTTTTATCGGTAACCACTTTTACTGGCTGCGCACAGGGAGTAACTACGCCACGGTTGCCGGACATTTACTTTCGCTTCCCGTAATAGCTCACCGTTACAGAGCTTTTATAAGTCAAAATAATGCAACTTACCGTCATGGGCGAACTCGCAGCGCCCAAGGGCGACAAACGCAGGCAGAACTGGCCCAGCAATTTGATGTCCATTCGAACCAGATCACGGACTGGAAGAAGCAACTGCAGGAGCGGGTTGCCGATGTGTTCGAAGCGGGCAATGCGGCGCTGGCGGTACCGCCAATCGACATGAAGATGCTGCACGCGAAGATCGGGCAGCTGACGTTGGAGAACGATTCCTAAGCAACGCCCTCCGCGGGTCGGAGGCAGAAGCCGAACCCGGCTGCCCGCCAGTGCAACTGCTTGATGACACGTTTCTTGTAGCGCTGTTCGTAGTGGGCGAGTGACGGGTCGGTGTATTGCTTGCCGAAGCGCATGGCGTTGTAAAACAGCACCGGCAACGAGAAGCTGTATCCGGCGTCAAGCGCGTCGGTTGCATCGCGCGGGCCGAGCGTCGGCAGGATCTCGCGGGTTGCCGCGAGGTGATCCAGCGCGAGGCGGGCAAGAGGCGAGCCGAACTCTACGATCCGGCCGTGGAGCGACTCGCTATCCGGCAGGCCCACTTCGACCGCCGGTCTTGGTACGAACAAGGTCAAAACTGCTGCAGGCAGACCGCTCGACCCGATACGGCTGGTCCATATCGAATGCAACGATACCTTGCATCGAACCCGGCGCGCTGCGCTTCTTGCTCACGCCAGTGACGTTGCCCGTTTCTCCGTCCACGCAAAGATGGAAGACGTAGTCGCGGCGCGAGTCTGTGGAAACGCGGGCCACCAAGCGCTCGAGCACCATTGCATCGGTGCGGGCATCGGTGAAAATGATTTTACCGACCGCATGCAGGTCGATGTTCGCGCCGAGTCCTTCGGCGACTTGCTGGTTCGACGGCAGCACGTCGACGACATGGCCGACGCGCGTCCTCATGCGAGAATCTGTTGGTCGGCGGCCAGCACGCGCGTGCTAAAGCTGCTGGTTCGCAGCGAGGCGCCCGGTTCGGCTTCACGGGACGACTGATGACGAGGCGGGTGCTGGTTCAACGGTTCGAACAACGGGCGATGCCATGCGGTCTCGGCCCACTGGTCGGCACGGCAGGAGACTTATGCCGGCGACCGGTAACTGGGAAGGGTGGTCATGCGCGCGCGACGCTTGGGGCGCTGGGATGCCCGATAGACGCAGAAGATTCCCGCTACTGGCGGAAGCAATCCCCCGCGTCGGACAAAAAACGCCCAAGCCATCTGGCCCGCGCGAAGTCACCTGGACTCCGGACATGGAGGTCTCAAGGTCAATAGCACAGGCCGCCTCTCATGCGAGGTACGGACCTGTTTCAAGACGCCGGGCGACCCGACTGAATTCCTACTTGCCAGATTGCGACGTGCTGCTGGTATCGGCGCCGTAAGCCGTGTTGTTGCTGTTCTGTTGCGCGACAATGGCTTCAGCGTGCTGAATGTTTGCCGGGTAGTGCATCCAGTCGTTCGGGTTGTAGCCACCTTTTTCAAGCTGGGCGAGTTTTTCGCGGACTTGCGCGCGCGTCACGGGCTGGCTCGACTGCGCAAAGGAAGCGACCGGAGCGGCGATAAGGGCGGCGATGGCACAGGCCTTGATGATCGACTTCATGATGACTACCTCCAGAGATTATTTTGATATGAGCGACAAACCCAGTGTCTGTAGCGAACGGAGGGAGTTTAGGAGTTGGGAAAATCGGGGTAAATACCTAATCCAGCGATAAACTGTTGCGAATTTAAGCTGGTCGTGAACGGCGTGTGCCCGGGTCTCTTTTGTCCGGCAGGGCGGCAAATGACGTGACAACGATGTCGAGCGGCCCATCTGCAGGCCTTCAGGCCACGCGTGGCGCTGGTATGGCGAACTGGATAAGTAACCGACAAACCAGCAGCGGCCAGCATCTGCGATGCGTAATTTTAGACAATTAAAGTGATCACTTTTCGTGAACTTTTTAGTTAAAATCGTAAGCCGTTCGAATTCTGTCTTTTCTCCCGGGTCACAGCGCCTTGCCCGGAGTTTAAACAGGAGGGGGCGACCATTGTCGCACCGCATCTTCTGTCACGCCCCAGCGGGCAAATCGGAACGGGCGCGAGCACGCCATCGAGTTGCCGTTGACCGACCTCGTCGTGTCGCCGGATAACGAAGCAGAACCGCGCCAGGCGCTCGACCAGACGCTGGAAATCGGCAAATGTGTCATGCATCTGCTGGCGCCGTTCGACGGTTTGCGCGACGCGATCAGCGGTGGCCGTCCGACGGCGAAACTCGGCATGATGAAGGTGTTGTCCACCAAACGCGCCTGTCGACCGAAGCCGGAAAGCGGTGACCGTGATAAAGCGATTTGGAATTCTTCATCACGCGATCTTACGCGACAGCGCCGGCAATGTGACAAGGCTGGTTGGAGGCACATGCAGGCATCCCGATGCCCGCAGCTAAACATACTTCAATTCGGCGATCCAGTAGTGATCGAAGACGGAACGCGCTGTTCTATCATCGAGAACGAACCTCAATGTGAGCACAGTCTGTAAAACGGTTGCCGTCCAGCGGCTTATGGATGAGCCACGGACGTCGCTGTAATGAACACGACATTCGCAACGCAATGCACGCCCGTCTGGGCGATTTCCCATAATGCGATTCGTTCAGGGCGTGTGTCCCATTCCGCCTGCGCCTAGCCGCCTGTCTGTGCCAGCTGGAACGTCATCGAATAGCTGAAGCGACTGGCCGGATGCACGCCGGTCGTGACTACGATTGCCTTGTCGCGTACAAAGTAAGTGCGGATGATGCGCAACCCTGCCGACCCAGACTTCACCTGCAGCGCGCGCGCCTGTTCGCCTTCGATAAGCAGTCCCTGAACTTCCTGCTCGACCCGCGTCATCCTGACGCCGTACTGTTCTTCAACCATCGTGTAGACCGGCGCATCGAGAGTCTTCGCCAGTCCGGGTAACTGGCTGAAGGCCTTGTCGACGTAGATGTCGACCAGCGCGATGCGCTCCATTGCCGCATCGCTGCCGTGTCGTATACCGGCGATATGCAGCCACTTCGCTCCAGGAGCACTGCGTAGCAGCGCCGCCTGCGCGTCATCGGCCTGGATCGTCCTGCGTGTGGACACCTGGAGTGTCGTGCCCTGCGCATAGCGGACGAGATCACTCAGCGTATCCATCGACTGCACATAGCGCGTCTGCGGCCGATCCGCGATGACCCGTGTGCCGACGCCTGCCTGACGGCTGATCATCCCGAGGTTGCACAGCTTCAGTACGGCCTGACGGACCGCGTACCGGCTCAGATTCCATGTCGCGCATAGCTCTGCTTCGGTTGGCAGCAGTTCGCCCATGCGCAGCTTGCCATCGCGGATGTCCTGCATCAATGTGCGCGCAAGATCAACATGGCGCGGCTGGGTGGTCGCCAATGCGGCTTCGACGGCATCGTCCTGGATAACGGTCATGGCAACGGTGATGGGTGAGCGTTCGTAGGGGAGAAGCACACAGAAAAACGCAGAAAAGTATCGCTTTGCAAATCCTAGCACATTCCGCGGGTTTCCACGAATGTTCGAACATTTGAATGAATTCTAAAGTTTGGCTCAAGCACTCCGGTGAGGTGCGACCGGCGTGCTGGCAGCTCAAACCAGATTCATTTCATATTAGAAACATTGGAGAATCTAGGTGATTTTGTGGAAGAGGATGTGGATGGCAGCGGCCATGGGGCTCTCGATAAGCGCCGCGCACGCACAGTCGGTCACGCTGTACGGACGGGTCGTCGCCGGTGTCGACTACGTCGATCACGTGGCAACGGCGAACGGGCAGTCGAACGATCTGCTGCGCTTCGGTAGCAACCAGTGGGGCATCAGCATGTGGGGATTGAAGGGCGACGAGGATCTCGGCGCAGGCCTGCATGCGGTTTTCAACCTCGAAAACATGTTCACTGCGGGTACCGGCGTGTCGGACGGGCTGTTCAATCGCTACGCGGTGGTTGGTCTGTCGGGCAGCAGCTGGGGCACGATTCTCCTGGGTCGCGCGATGAGTCTCACGGACGGTGAAGGCTGGGCGATCGATCCGACGGGTATGCAGGCAATGGGTCTCGAAACGCTGGTTTACGGCCGCAACTGGGGGCCGCGCTCGAACGCGATCACCTTCAATTCGGCGAACTTCGGTGGGTTCGCGTTCCGTCTGCAAACGGGCCTGAGTAACGAGGCCGGAAACTCCCGTGCAAATCGCCAGATGAGCGGCAGCGTGAGCTATACGAACGGCGCTCTGGACGTTCGCGCGCTGTACGAAGAACTGCGGGACGTGAACGGAAAGTTATCGAGCACTCTATAGTGCGTCGCGCGAATACATGATTGGCGGCAGCTACAAGATCGGCGACGCGAAACTCTACGCGGGGTACAGCCTGATCGCGTCGTCCGGGGCGGACACGCTCGCGGACCCGACCAATCCCACTGCGGCGACGCGCAACCAGATGGAATGGCTCGGCATCAACTACCAGGTGAGCGTGTCGCTGCAACTGATCGCTGCCGTCTATCACGCAAACGTGAACCACGGCGGCGGCAGCGGTACGCTCGGTGTGATTGGCGCCGACTACTTCCTGTCAAAACGAACTACGCTTTACGCGACGGTCGGCAGCATGTTCAACGGCGGCAGCGCAGCGTTTCCAGTCGAAGTGAGCGATGTGCAGCCCCAGTCCGGCCGCAGCCAGCAAGGGGCGTATTTCGGCGTTGTTCACTATTTCTGAAATTTTCATATGCCGCATTGCAAGCGGTGCGCAATGGGGGAGAACCGGATGAACTTTCGTGGATGTCTGATGCTGTTGGCCGTCGTCTTTTCGTCGGTGCCGTGGACGACTGCGCATGCGCAGGCAGCCTCTGAACCAACCGCGTCCGGTACGCCGGGCGATGCAGGTGCGCTCAAGCGTGCGGACCGCACGCTGGCGAAGAGCGTCCAGCGCACGCTCGGAAAGACGCGCGGTCTCGATACGAGCCGCGTGTTCGTGCGCGCGAAGAACGGGACGGTCACGCTCGCGGGGTCGGTGCCGTCCGGAGAGCAGATTCCGCGTGTCGTGCAGGTTGTCGAGGGCGTGCCAGGCGTGCATGCGGTGGTGAACCGCCTGGCGGTGCAGTCGGCGGGACAGTGAACCGCCGCACAGCGATCCGGTTTAAAAAATCTGTAATTCTATTTATTCATTGATGGAGGGAGTGATGGTACAGCGCACCTTGATTCGCAACGCGAGCGTCATCAGCGTGGACCCGGCGATCGGCAATGTTGAGAACTGCGACGTGCTGATCGAAGACGCGAGAATCCGCGCAGTCGGGCGTGGGCTCGACGCGGGCGATGCCGAAATCGTCGACGGCACGGGCACGATCGTGATGCCGGGCATGGTCGACACGCACCGGCATATCTGGCAGACCACGCTGCGCAACATCGCGGCGGACTGGACGCTAGACCAGTACTTCGCGGGCGTGCGCGGCCAGCTCGGCGAGCACTTCCGCGCAGAGGACATCTACATCTCGAATCTCGCGGGCGCATACGAAGCGCTGAACGGCGGTGTGACGACGGTACTCGACTGGTCGCACAACATGAACACGCCCGAGCATACGGATGCGGCGGTCGAAGCGCTGAAGGCGTCGCGCGGCCGCTTCGTGATGTGCTACGGCAACTCGAACGAAGAGTGGCTGCCGGTCAGCAACCTGCCGACATCGCAGGACGTGCGACGCGTGAAGCTGCAGCACTTCTCTTCGTCGGACGACCTGGTGCAACTCGGCATGGCGCTGCGCGGCCCGCAGTATGCGACCGAGGCGGTCACGCGCGATGACTGGGCACTCGCGCGCGATCTCGATGCGCTGATTTCGGTTCACGTCGGTGATGGAGCGTGGGGCAAGGGGCGTCCGGTCGCATGGCTGGCCGACAATGGGCTGCTCGGCGAGGACGTCATCTGTTCGCACTGCAATTCGCTTGCCGACGACGAATTCCGGTTGATGGCCGACTGGGGCTGCTCGGCATCGATGACGCCCGAAATTGAGTTGCAGATGGGACACGGCTGGCCGGTGACCGGTCGTCTGCTCAAGGTGGGCATGCGGCCGACGCTCGGCATCGACATCGCGACCTGCAACAGCGGCCACCTGTTTCAGGTGATGCGCACCGTGCTGCTCGTCGAGCGCGCGTGGGCGCACGACCGCGCGGACCGCGGCGGCTATTCGGTGGAGCGCCTGCCGGTCAATACGCAGGATGCGATCGAGTTCGCGACGATCAATGGCGCGAAGGCGCTGCGGCTCGACAGCAGGATCGGGTCGCTGACGCCGGGCAAGGATGCCGACATCGTGATGATCCGCGCGGACAACCTCGAAATGGCGCCGCTGAACAATCCGGTTGGCGCGGTGGTTCTCGCGGGTCACCCGGGGCTCGTCGATACGGTGTGGGTCGCCGGACGGGTGGTCAAGCGCGGCGGCAAGCTGGTTGGCGTCGACGAGCGTCAGGTGCTCGGCGACCTGACGCGCTCGCGCGACTACGTGCTGTCGAAGGCGGGGGTCCAGCCGGGCGAGCGCTTCGTTCCCGCACCGTATCAGCCACGCTGAACGTGCCGCGTCGTTTAACAGTCAATGGAGGAGAGGGCAGCGTGGAAACAGGGCAAACGGATTTTCTTGTGGTGGGCGGCGGTAGCGCGGGCGCGGCGATGGCCGCACGGCTTTCGGAGCATCCCGAGCATCGGGTCGTGCTGGTTGAGGCCGGCGATGACACGCCGCCTGACGCGACGCCCGCGGACATCGACGACACTTTTCCGAGTTCCACGCTCAATCCGCACTACTTCTGGCCGGGGCTGGAAGCGACGACGGTGGCCGGAACGACGCCGCGCCCGTATCCACAGGCCCGCGTGATGGGCGGAGGTTCGAGCATCATGGGGATGTTCGCGCTGCGCGGGCTGCCTTCCGATTACGCGCGCTGGACGGCGAGCGGGGCTCGTGGCTTCGGCTGGGACGACGTTGCGGCGTGCTTCGGAAAGGTCGAAGACGACCACGATCGCCCGAAGCGTGACGCACCGCGCGGTGCGTGCCCGATCAGCCGGACGCCGCGCGGCCAATGGCCCGAATTCGTACGACGCATGGAGCACGCAGCGGCCGGCCTCGGCTTCCCGTTCGCGGACGACGCCAACACGACGAACGGCGACGGTTTCTTCGCCATGCCCGCGAGCTGTGACGCAAACGCGCGCTCGTCGAGCGCACGGTGCTACCTGACGCGCGAAGTGCGCGCGCGGGAAAATCTCACGATCCTGTCAGGCACCTGCGCGACGTCGCTGCGGTTCGACGGACGCCGCGTGACCGGCGTCAACGCGATCCGCGCGGGCGAGATGTCCGCGCTCGATGCGCGCGAGGTGATCCTGAGCGCGGGAGCGATCCATTCGCCCGCGATCCTGATGCGTTCCGGCATCGGACCGGCGGACGAACTCGCGCGGTTCGGCATACAGCCGGTTGCGGACCGGCGCGGCGTCGGACGCAATTTGCAGAACCATGCGTACCAGTTTTTTGCGCTGACGTTGCCGCCCGCGACGCGCCTCGCGGCGCACGTGCGCCGCTTCGCGATCGCCGGGTTGCGCGCGTCATCGGAGCTGCCCGGCTGTCCGGCTGGCGACTTGATGCTGTTCATGCTGGGACGCGTGAGTCCACGTTCGTTCGGCACCAACGTGGCGATGGTCGGCTCGGCGCTATATACGCCGTTCTCCACCGGAGCGGTGACGCTTGCGAGCGCAAACCCGTACGTCAATCCACGCATCGACTTCCGGATGCTCGACGATCCGCGCGACGCGCCTCGCGTACTGAAGGCGGCGCGGTTGGCCGAACGGCTGCTGCGCGATCGGTCGGTTGCGGCGACCTATCGCGAAGCATTCCTGTTGCCCGCGGGCATGGCGCTCAACCAGTTCAACCGCGGTGGCGTGACCGGCGCGCTGATCGCGGCGGGTGCGAAGGCCGCACTCAATTCCCCGGCTGCGGTGCGGCGGTGCGCGTTCGGCCTCGCGTTTCCCGGTGCGCGGCCGCTGGCCGGGCCGCATGGGGACGTGGAGTTGTCCGATGCGGAACTGCTGTCGTCGATCGCGCCAATGGGCCATCCGGTCGGCACCTGCGCGATGGGGCGCGAGCACGATCCGCTGTCGGTCGTCGACGACGGCTATCGGGTCTACGGCGTCGATGGCCTGCGCGTCGTGGACGCATCGGTGATGCCGGTCATCCCGAGTGCGAACACCCATCTGCCGACGCTGATGCTCGCCGAGCATGCGGCGGCGCGGATTCTTGGCGTGCCCGTAAACGCATTCGCCGAATCGGCATAAGCGTCACTGGCGATGTGCGAGAAGCCGTCGTCTACCAGATCAGGGTATGTACGAATGTTCGAATATTTAAATAAAACCGCATACTGTATTTCGCAGACTAGAGGCCTGTTAGTGACGCTATGACCCTCGCCCGAATTCTTCTGAAAGGCGCCACGGTGGTGACGATGGATGACGCACTCGGTGACTTCCCCGCGGCGGACATCCTGATCGAAGGAGACCGGATCGTCGCGGTAGGCCCTTCGTTGCAGGATCACGACGCCGAGGTCATCACGCTTGCGGGTCGCATCGTGATTCCCGGGCTGATCAATGCCCATATGCACACGTGGCAAACGGGGCTGCGTACCGTTGCGGCCAACTGGACGCTGCTCGAATACTTTCGTTGGATGCACGCGGGGCTTGCGACCTGTTTCACTCCCGCAGACATTTTTTGCGCAACCCAGGTCGGTGCGTTGAACCAGATCAACTGCGGGACCACGACGCTGGTCGATTGGTGCCATAACAATCCAACGGCCGCGCATACGGATGCCGCGCTGGACGCACTGGTCGACGCAGGTATCCGCGCGACATTCATGCACGGTACGCCCAAGCCGGACCCGCAACCCGGGCAACCTCATTTTTCCGAGATTCCGCATCCACGCAAGGAGATTGAACGCTTGTTGCACGAGCGATTCGAGCGAAGCAACCGCCTTGTGAACCTCGGACTCGCGATTCTTGGGCCGCACTACTCGACCCTCGATGTTGCGCGGCACGACATCCGTATGGCAATGGAATTCGGTCTCGTCGCTTCGATGCATCAGGGTGGCGGTCCGGAAAAGGCGGTTGGGGGCTGGGAGGCGCTCGATCATGAAGGGTTGCTTGGGCCGTGGATCAACATCGTTCACGGCAATGATCTGAGCGACGAGCGGATGGCGCGTCTCGTAGAACGTGGCGTGAGCTTTTCAATTACCCCCGAGGGAGAGATGACGCAGGGCCATGGTTTTCCGATCGTGGGCCGGCTGCGGGGACTTGGTGCAGCGCCGTCAGTGGGCGTGGATCTCGAGTCGATCATGTCGGGGGATATGTTCAGCGTGATGCGCATGGCGCTTGGCATGCAGCGCGCGTTCGACAACGCGGCGAGCCGCAAAGCGAGCGGCAAGATTCCTGAGACGTCGACGATCACGACGCGCGAGGCGCTCTCGTGGGCCACGACAGCAGGCGCACGGATGCTCGGGATGTCGGCTCGGATCGGCAGCATCACACCGGGCAAGCAGGCCGATCTGGTTGTGATCGACGCAACCGCGATCAATATGTGCCCGGCGCATGATCCGGTATCTGCGGTCGTGATGCAGAACAGTCTCGCGAACGTCGATAGCGTGATGATTGCCGGCGAGTGGAAGAAGCGCCACGGCCGTTTGCTCGTGGCCGACCTGCCCGCGAAGCTCGAACGCCTTGCCTGCTCAGGCCGACGAATTGCGGGGGCGATGGGCCTGGGAGCAGGCGGGCCGCAATGACATCTTGTCGACCGGGAAATGGGCGTGTTGCCCGAGCCCGGTCAGGAAACACCTTTGAATTCCAATCGAAACGGAGACGCCATGAGAAACATGACAGAAACAGAACTGACCGAAGTGGTGCTTGAACGGTATTCGAGCACGCCGGACGAGCGGCTGCGCACGGTCCTGCAATCGTTGATCCGTCATCTTCACGCGTTCGTGCGTGATGTGCGCCTGACGGAAAGCGAATGGATCGCAGGGGTCGAGTTCCTGACCCAAACTGGCCAGATCAGCGATAACAAGCGGCAGGAGATGATCCTGCTGTCCGACAACCTCGGCATTTCGGCGCTCGTCAACATGGTCAGCGCCGGCGTGGCAGAGGGAGCGACGGAGTCGACGGTCCTCGGACCGTTTTACGTGCCGGAGTCGCCTGAGCGGAAATGGGGTGAGTCGGTGCTGCTGCGTGAGGGCGACGACACCCCGCTGGTGATTCACGGTCGGGTGCTCGACTGCGACGGAAAGCCGGTGCCCGACGCGACGCTCGAAATCTGGCAGACCGACGGGAACGGTATGTACGACATCCAGGACCGGTCGCAACCCGAGGACAACCTGCGCGGCTGGTATCGCGCGAAGCCGGACGGCGAGTTCCTGATGAAAACCATTCGGCCCACCTCGTATCCGATTCCGACGGATGGTCCGGTCGGCGTACTGCTGCACGCAACGGCGCGGCATCCGTATCGGCCCGCCCACGTGCATGCGATTGTGTCCGCGCCAGGATTCAGGAAGCTCACGACGCACCTGTTCGACGCCGAAGATACCTACCTCGATTCGGACGTCGTGTTCGCGGTGAAATCGTCTCTGATCCGCGAGTTCAAACGTAATGACTCGCCGGAGGCAGCGGAGAAATTCGGCGTTCGCGGACCCTTCTGGGAACTCGCAAACGACTTCGTACTCGCCCGGAACGGATAAGACCATGTTCTTCGCCGTGATTGCCAGGGATCATCCCGGCAGCACCGCGCTGCGTGCACAAACGAAAGCGCGCCATAGCGCCCATCTCGATGCCGCCGCTGAAGGATTGCGGGTGCTCCAGACCGGACCGCTGCTCGATGAAAAGGGTGCTGAGGCCGGATCGTTGCTGATCCTCGAGGCCGATGCGATCGAAGCCGTCCAGGCCTTCATGAAGGCTGATCCGTATGCACAGGCCGGACTCTTCGCACAGGTGGACATTCATCCGTGGGTATGGCGTCGCGGCAATCCGTATTCGGCCGATCACGCGAAGGGACATCCAGTGGCAAAGACACAGGAGATAAAGCGATGAACATCGTGTGGTTGGGCTTCGGCAAGATGGGTGAGCCGATGGCCGCGCGTGTCGCGGCGGCCGGACATACCCTGTATGTATTCGATATCAGCGAGGAGCGCCGCACTGCCGCGCGTTCGCGGAAACTGGCAGTTGTCGAATCCCTCGAAGATGCGATCGCCCGGGCGGACGCGATCATCAGTTCGCTCCCCAACGACGCGGTCGCGTTGAACCTTCTGGCAGGTGAGGGCGGTGCACTGCGACACGCGAAAGCGGGCACGCTCCTGATCGAAACCAGCACCATTTCGGTCAGCGCCTCCGCTTCCATCGCGAACACCGCTGTCGCGCAGCAAGTCGGCTATCTCCGTGCGCCGGTCTCCGGCTCGGTTGCCGCTGCGGCGAACGGCACGCTGACGACGTTCGTATCGGGCCCGGAAGCCGTGGTCGAACGCGCCCGGCTGATCGTCTCGGCCTGGGCGTCGACGATCCGCGTGGTGGGCGATGCGGAGCAGGCGCGCGTCATGAAGCTCGCAGTCAACCTGATGGTGACTACGCTCGTTGCGAGCCTCGGCGAGGCTTATGCACTGTGCACGAAAGGCGGCATCGCGCCGAAGGCCGCGCTCGACGCGATCAGTGCGAGCGCCATTGGCTCGCCGCATCTGAAGTTCAAGGCCGATGCGCTCGAACGTCTCGACTTCACCCCGACCTTTACCGTCGCGCAGATGCGCAAGGACCTGAGGTTGATTGCCGACGGTGCGCGCGAGCTCAGCGTGCCGGTCCTGCTGGGGGCGACGGTCGAACAGATCATGGCTGCCACCGAAGCCTCCGGCTTCGGCGACGAAGACTACCTTGCGTGCGCGAAGGTGATTGCCGGACTCTCTGGCCTGACGGTTTAGCACCTTAGACACGCGACTGCTTTGCCGTGGCGCCGCACAGCGGACCATCCATACGAACACGATAAATACGGAGACGCATCTTGTTGAACATGAGAAGCTTTACCCGCGCGATGGTGGCGGTGGGCGCGGCAGCCATGCCGGGTGTCCGGCTGTTCGCGCAAAACAGTAAACCTTTGAGGATCGGCTTTAGCATCGCCCAGACGGGGGTGCTCGGGCCGGGCGGCAAGTCCGGTCTCGTCGCCATGGAAGTCTGGCGCGATACGGTCAACGCGAAGGGTGGCGTGCTCGGCCGGCCGGTGGAACTGGTTGTCTACGATGACCAGTCGAACGCCGCCTCCGCGCCCGCTATCTATTCGAAACTCATCGACGTCGACAAGGTCGACCTGATCCTTTCGCCTTACGGGACCAATGTCGCCGGTCCAATCGTCCCGTTCGCCAAGGAGCGTGGCCGTGTTCTGTTCGGGATGGCGGCGATCGGCATGAACGAGAAGATCGGCTACGACCGCTACTTTTCTATCGGGCCGTGGGGACCCGATCCGCAACTGACCTATCAGGCGTTTTTTCAGCTTGCGAAGGAAAATGGGCTCAAGCGCGTCGCGATCCTCGCGGCGTCCGCGGAATTCCAGCAGACCGCGGGCAGTGGCGGACGCCTGCTGGCCAGGCAGAACGGCATGCAGGTCGTGTTCGACCAGCAATACCCCGCCAATACGACCGACTTCAGCGGCCTGCTGCAGGCCCTGCAACAGGCCCAGCCGGACATCGTCTATGTCTGCTCGTATCCGGCCGAATCCGCTGCGATCGTGCGAGGCATCGATGAAATCGGCTTGCCGCCGAGCGTGCAGTTGTTCGGCGGCGGCATGGTCGGCGTGCAAAACGCATCCTTGCTCGAATCACTGGGCTCGCGATTGAACGGCATCGTCAATTACGACCTGTTCTCTATCGATCCCAAGTTGCGCCAACCGGGCAGCGCCGAGTTTCAGGCCGCGTATGCACAGCGTGCGGCCGCAGCCAGGGTCGATCCGCTGGGACACTTCGTTCAGCCTTACTGGTACGTCGCGGGCCAGGTGATCCAGGCGGCCGTCGAGGCCACGCGAGGCACCGACGACAAGGCGATCGCCGCCTGGTTGCACGCGAATCAGGTGCAAACGATCGCCGGCCCGATCCGCTTTGGAGCCAAAGGGGAGTGGACCGACAACCGCGTATTGATGTCGCAGTTCCAGGGGGTAGCGAACCACGACGTCGCGCAATTTCGTACGCCGGGCAAACTCGCGATCGTGGCGCCGGACCGCTATAAGTCGGCACCGTTCAGGCATCCGTTCGCGACCGCGCACGCATAGGTCCGACGGCGATCATCATGGACTTCTCTATGCATCTGCTTCTCAATGCTCTCATCTCGGGGCTGCTGCTGGGCGCGTTCTACGCGTCGATCGCGAGCGGGCTTGCGCTGGTGTTCGGCGTACTGGAAATACCGAATCTCGCACATCCCGCCGTGGTGGTCGCCGCAGCGCTTCTCGTTCACACACTCAATAGCTGGGGACTTGATCCGTTACTGTGCGGCCTGCTGCTGGCACCGGTTTTCTTCGTGGCGGGCGTCGGGTTCTACAAACTCTATCGCGTCGTCTTCGAGTCGCGCGGGAAGGTCGATCCGCTCAGGAGTTTCTCGTTGTTCTTCGGGATGTCCTTCCTGATCGAAATCGCGCTGATCCTCACTTATGGGGTGGATTTCCAGAGTGTCGACGCGCCATATATCGGCCGGGCGCTCGCGATCGGAACGTTTCGCGTGCCTTACCGGATGCTCGCCTCTTTTGTCTGCGGCACAACCTTGCTGTTCGGCTTGCAGCAGTACCTGAGCCGCACGATGACCGGCCGTCCGATTCGTGCGGCCGGGTACGACCAGGGCGCGCTGCCGATGCTGGCGATCAACCCGGCGCCCATCCGGCAGCTTGCCTTCGGTTTGTCGCTCGCGACCGCAGCCGTCGCTGGTGCGCTGATGATCGTGATCGGTCCCGTGCAGCCGTCCGCCGACCGGGTCTATATCGGACGCGCGTTCGCCGTGGTCGTGCTGGCCGGCATGGGTTCGGTGACGGGTGTCTACGTCGCGGGCATCCTGCTTGGCATCGCGGAAAGTGTGGTGCTGACCGTGTTCGGCGCATCGTGGGCGACAGCGGTGTCGTTTTCATTGGTGCTGGTGGTGCTCGCGGTTCGGCCCGCAGGACTGTTCGGGAGAATGCGATGAGACGCCTGTCATGGTTCTGGGTAGGGTGCGTGGCATTGCTCGCGTGTGCCTGGCTGCTGACCCGGCTTGTCACCAACGAATATGTCTTCTTCGCAGGTGAAGTGGTGCTGCAGTTCATCGCGCTCGCAACAGCACTGGTTCTGTCCCTGATCGAGCAGGGATTGACCGTTACCGTATCGCCCGAGTTGAATCTGCTTGCGATCGGGCTGATCCTGGTCGGTGGTGTGGTCTTCCTGCCCGGTGGACTCTACCGGTTGCTGAGCACGTGGAAGCGCCCGCGTCGCGAGATGCGCGCCGCGCAACGAAGGAGGACCGCATGAGCGAACTGCTATTGGGCGTCCACAGTGTGACGAAGCGCTTTGGCAGCTTTGTCGCGCTGTCCGATATCTCGCTCGAGATCGGCGCGGGCGAACGGATCGGGATCATCGGCCCGAATGGTTCGGGCAAGACGACCCTGATCAACTGTGTATCGGGTCGGCTGCGCCCCGAAAGTGGGCGCGTCATGTTCGGCGGCGAGGACGTGACGCGCATGCAGCCGCATCGGCGCGCGCAGCGTGGCCTCGCTCGCACCTTCCAGATCCCGCAGCCATTTCACGGCATGACGCTGGTCGAGAACCTGTACGTGCCGCTCGAATACGGTGCAGGGGGAACGGAGAGGCCGAACCGGGCCGCGCTACGAGAATCCGCGCTGCGCATCCTGGACAGTCTGGGCTTAGGCGGCAAGGCGGATGAGGGGTGCGGGGCCCTGTCGCAGATCGAGCTGCGCAAGCTTGAACTCGCGCGGGCGCTGGCCGTCAATCCGCGCCTGCTGGTGTCTGACGAGGCGATGGCGGGTTTGTCCGTAAGCGAGGTGGACGAGGTGCTCGACATCCTGTTCGCGCTCGCCGATCGCGGCATCACGGTCATCATGATCGAACACATCATGCACGCGATCATGCGGTTTTCCGAGCCGGTGCTTTGCATCGTGTCGGGGAAGCTGATCGTCGCCGGGCCGCCGGACGAGATCGTCCGTCATCCCGAAGTACAGAGGGCCTACATCGGTGACTAGCCTGACTATTCAAGACGTGGTCGCCGGATATGGCGCCGTCAACGTATTGCACAAGGTTTCGCTCGACGTGCCCGATGGCCATATGGTTGCGCTGCTCGGTACCAACGGCAACGGCAAGTCGACGCTGATCAATGCGATTCTCGGGATTGTTCGCGTGCGTTCGGGGAGTATTATTTTGCGGCGCAACGGCACCGCTTATCCGCTGCACGAGATGTCGACGGAGGCGATCATTGATCTCGGCGTTGGCATCGTGCCGGAGGGGCGACGGCTGTTCGGCAATCTGAGCGTGCGCGAGAACTTGCTGCTGGGTGCCTGGCGCAAGACCGCCCGTGCCGTACTCAACCGTAATCTCGACGCGATGTACGAGACGTTTCCAATCCTGCGCGAGCGCGCCGCACAATTGGTCGGCACGATGAGCGGTGGCCAGCAGCAGATGGTCGCGATCGCACGCGCGCTGATGACTGAGCCCTCCATTCTGCTGATCGACGAACCGTCAGTCGGGCTAGCGCCGGCTGTTGTCAAGCAGACCATCGAACAGATTCGCCTGCTCAAGGAGCGTCGCGGCCTGACGGTATTGATGGCGGAGCAGAGCTTTCATCAGGCGACCGAAATGTCCGATTCAGCATACGTTATCGCTCACGGCGAGATTGTGATGTCGGGCGACGACATGCGGGCCCTCGGCGGCGAAGAGGCCGTCCGGACCGTCTATCTGGGAGCATGAAAAATGAGTGAAGAAACTCAGGCGATCGAAGAGATTCAGCAATTCGAAGACGCACGGTACGCGGCGATGGTGAGCAAGGATATTGCAACGCTTGAGCGCTTGCTGGACGACAAGCTGATCTATATGCACTCGACAGGCGTCGCAGACACTAAAGCCAGCTACATCGAAGGCCTGCGCACGGGGGTCTGGGACTACCAGGGTATCGATCGCACGGAGCCGCGGTACCAGGTCGATGGGGATATCGTGCTTGTGTTCGGCAAGCTGGCGATTCGCATGGTGACTCGCGGCACGTTCAAGGCGTTCGAGAGCCGGGCGCTCGCCGTCTGGGTCCGAAAGCCTGACGGCTGGCACCTGCTTGCCGTGCAGTCGGGCGCGATTCCGAATGGTAGTTGAGGGGCGGCCATCCCGCCGCCGTGTGTCTTAAAAGCTCGGTCCGCGCGGCTCATGCTCATGAGAGCACGCGGGGCAGGGCGTCTGGAAAACGCGATCGGCTAGATCTGCGCCGTCAGTTGGTTTGATCTCGCCAACGCGGTCGGTTAGTGCTGCGGACGCGGGTCCTATTCGGCCAGCCTGCTACCGCGGGGGGTGATTCCGCGCTGCCTTTTTTAACGGCAGCGTTTCCCAAAAGCTGGATATGGGGGCGTTTGACGAGAGGGGTGACAAAGGGCTCCGGTGCAAATAGGCTCATTGGATCGATTAAAGTACCTGTCCAATCAATCAGGTGGCCGGTGATGAGCAAGGGGAAAGGTCTTGAGGGGTTGTTCGATGGTCGGCATTTTGATCGGGAGATCATTGTTCTCTGCGTGCGTTGGTACCTTCGCTACCAGCTCAGCTCAGGCATCGAGTTGATGCATCGCATTCGCAAGGTCAGTTCGACCTCTGCGCTTTCGGGCTCAAAGATACCACTGCGCGCTCGGTTTGGAATGCTGTCCTGTTAAATCGATAAGGTGTCCAGATTTATAAAAATATTTTGACCACGGCGCCTATTTGCACCAGAGCCGCGGACATCAACGGTTGCCACGACGCCGCCGCGCCGTCGAATGATGGTCTACCGGATTCCCACGCAAGTCGATGCGGAGCGTGCCGGATCGGCGTAGCGCCAATGCCTTGCTGGTGGCTCAGAATCGACTCGGACACGAGCGAGTCGGACGCGAGGTCCAGCGTGACAATCATTTCTTCCCGCCACCAGTATGCTTCCGGATTGAGCGTGGTGCGCGATCGGCCGCGGCGGCGGCTTCATCCATGTCCGTAAGGCGCTTCATGGGACAAGTCTCCCAATGGCAAGCGGTAATGTGGTTCGTAAGACGTGTCACCCACACAGTTTATGCTAAGCACGAATTTCGACAGGTGTCGGGCGCGTCGCGTTCCGTGCTTGACGGGGTACGAGATCGTGTCATCATTTCACCTCCACCCTCGCTGACACACTCGTCATACCATGCTGCGCGCTCTCGCCACCTTGCTGTTCTTCCAGTGCCTCGGAGAAGGTCTTTCGATTCTCCTTCATATCCCGGTTCCGGGGCCGGTCATCGGGCTGGTGCTGCTGTTCGCGTATCTGGTCGTCCGGCCATCGGCCGTTGCCGCCATCGAGCCAACCGCACTGGAATTGCTGCGGCATCTGTCGCTATTGTTCGTGCCGGCGGGCGTCGGCATCATGGTGGCGGCGGAAAAGGTCCGCGGCGACGGCATCGCAATCCTGGTGTCTCTCGTCGTCAGCACCACGCTGGCGATCACGGTCACGGCGCTCGTCACCCGCGCGTTGCTGCGTCGCCAGAGGCGGCAACAACAACCAGCGCCAGCCTCGCAATAGGGATCCGTCCATGACTCACCTCGGCGCCATCTGGGTCTATCTTGCCGCGACCCCTCTGCTCGGGCTCACGCTGACTCTGTTTACCTACCTGTTCGCACAAGCGGTCTATGCGCGCGCCCACTACGACCCTGTCGCGAATCCGGTGCTGATCGCGGTCGGGTTGATCGTCGCGATTCTGGTTGTTACGCGCACGCCTTACGCAACTTATTTCCAGGGCGCACAGTTCGTTCATTTCCTCTTGGGCCCCGCGACGGTCGCGCTTGCGTTGCCGCTCTACCAGCAACTTCCGAAGCTGCGCCGGTCGACATTGCCGCTCGCCGGCGGTCTGGTTGCCGGCTCGCTGACCGCAATCGTGTCGGCTACGGCCATTGCAATGCTGTTTGGGGCGCCGCGTGCGACGGTGGCCTCGCTCGCCCCGAAATCCGCGACTACGCCGATCGCCATGGCCATCGCAGAACGACTGGGCGGACTGCCTTCGCTGACAGCCGTGCTCGTGATCTGCACCGGCGTCTTCGGGGCGGTGTCCGCGCGCACCATTCTGAATATTCTGCGGATCGAGGAACCAGAGGTTCGTGGATTTGCGCTAGGCGTAGCGTCCCACGGTATCGGTACAGCGCGGGCGTTCCAGGTCAGCGATGAAATGGGCGCATTCGCCGGACTCGGCATGGGCCTGAACGGCTTGTTCACTGCCTTCATCGTGCCGGTCCTAATTCCGATCGTATTACGTTGGTACGGTTGACCCGACCACAAACAAGCCGAACTGAAGTTTCGGAAACTGAAACTGATCGTGATCGCGGTCCGTTGTGGCCACTCCATAATTGACTGAATAAGGCATAGCGAGCCGATGTCGCGAGCCGCGCAAGGCGCTTAAAGCGAGTCGACAATGGTGCGCTGTAGTAAATCACGCTGGCCAACGCAGATCTGGGCATGGTGACGAGATTGGGGTGCCGTCAATAAACGGGTTTTTTCGTCCTACAAGGGCTCCCCGTTGAGCACAAGCTCAATCGCGGTTTTCTATGGTCGCGGTACTGCATTGCATTTCCATTGCGACGTGAGAAGGTGAAGGACTTCGGTACTACAAACGGTCATGTTGGGCTAATTACCCAGACGCTGATGAAAGACGCACGCGAGGACCTCGTTCGCTAAACGGAATTGAAATCCCCGTACGACTTTCAGGCATACCTCGCGCGGGTCCAACCCGCTTCACATCCACGATGGCAGTGCAAAGTGATCTTTTTATCTGTTCATGGTTGCTACCGTGACGCTTTCAAGATTGATCAAGGATGCGGTGCTCTGCTTACACGGCACCGTGCCCGCTGGTTCGTGGCTAAAAGCATCTCCGTATTTCAGCATCGCTCACGTGCACACGACCTGCCGGATCTTTCGCACAGGCGATCAGTCGTTGCGCGTCCTTGAGATGTTCGGCCGCTTCCAGTTTCTCGCCGACGACGTCGCCCATTGTTTCATTGGCGCACTTGCGGATATTACCGATCGCAAAAAAGCCGACGATGCATTGCGGGAAATGGATCGCCGCAAGGACGTGTTTCTGGCCACGCTCGCGCATGAGCTCCGTAACCCGCTGGCACCGATCCGCACCGGCGCCCACGTGATGAAGCATTATCAGGCCGAGCTTCCCGCGAAGGTCCAGTGGGTGCAGCAGGTCATCGAACGGCAAATCCGTCATCTTTCATCGCTGCTCGATGATCTGCTCGACGTGTCGAGAATCAGGACCGGCAAGATCAGGCTGAAAAGAAAGGTGTGCGATGTACGGGACGTTCTCACTGCGGCGCTCGAGATCAATCGTCCACTTGCTGACGCACGCCGGCACCGGTTGATATCAAGCCTTCCCCCCGAGTCCGTCTTCGTGAATGGCGATGCGACGCGGCTCACGCAGGTCGTCTCGAACCTGCTGGACAACGCCATCAAATATACGGAGGACGGCGGCGAAGTCCGCCTGGTCGGACGCCTGATGGAAGAGGTCGTGCTCATTTCAGTCGAAGACACGGGAATCGGGATTGACGCTTCCGCGTTGCCGCACGTGATCGATCTCCTGGTCCAGGCCGATCCACAGACGCGGGACTCGCAAAACGGGCTTGGCCTTGGCTTATGGGTCGCGCGATCGGTGATCGAACTGCATGGCGGTGAAATTTCGGCAACGAGTGCAGGCCCGGGCAAAGGCAGCCGGTTTACCGTGCGCCTGCCGGTTGTACCGGCACCCATTGCCAGGACTCCGGAGCCCGATGCCCTGGCAAGCCCGGCCAGCCGGCCACTGCGGATCCTGATAGTCGATGACAACCGTGACGGCGCTGACTCGCTCGCGCTGGTCCTGCGCATGCAGGAACATGAGGTCAGAACGGCCGAGGATGGCCCCAGCGGACTGCAGGCCGTGACCGTATGGACGCCTGATGTGATCATCCTGGACATCGGACTGCCAGGGATGAGCGGGTACGACGTCGCCCACGAACTCAAGGCGTTGCCGCAAACCAGGGACGCGGTACTGATCGCCTTGTCCGGGTTCGGGAGCGATGCAGATATGTCCCGCTCGACTGAAGCAGGCTTTGCACAGCATCTCATCAAACCGGTGGATGCGGACCTGCTCATCGAAATGCTGCGCGACATAGGACCTTCCCGATAGTCGCGACGATTGCATTCGTCACTAACGGAAGCTGTTGCGATGGACGATACGATCCTTGTAGAACGAATCCGTGCTCGTGCCTACGAACTCTGGCAGCAGGACGGTGGCCTTGAAGGATGCGCAGACGACAGAACTGCAAACTCTTTTTCAACGAGCGTACGGCCATGTGCCAGTGCCGATGGGACTTGCACGGGTCTGGAAATCAGCCCTAATCTGATCGTGCTTTGCTAGTCGGCCTGACGACACCTCAACTTTTATTGATTGAAGTCACGCGAAACGAGAAGCATTGATGCGCGCCGACAACATTCTGAACTCCAGGCAAACAGGAATATGCACTATTCATAAAACCTGGGAACTTTTTTCAAATACCTCTTCAGGCCGCATATTTATTCTGAAGGACCAATTCAAGGCGATAATATAAAAATATTTCCTCGCTATTTTCCCTGGTAGCTTTTTTCTGGCAGCAGTTACATAGCGCGGGCGGCCTACTAGCCACTCACCGTCGAGAAATATTTCATCTGACAAAATACGCTCTATCGAGACATACTGTTCAATACATCATATTCATCCTGTTTCGTTCTGGTTAGATTTAACATTCTATTCCCGGTTCTGGTGCAGAGCCGGAATTAAAGACCGAGATAATTGCCGAGTCCTGGACTCGCACGCGTAATCGCGGTAATTTCTGCTCACGGCAGCGTTAATTCAAAAAAATCTGAGAGACGGACATGCTAAGCGCCCATGAATTCGCCACCCTGATGCTGATCAAGGCCGCGCCGGACCAGATCGACCTTGACCGCGCAGAACTCGATACCCTGCTGGAGCGCCAGCTGGTGGCCCTCGAACAGCTCGCATCCGGATACCGGCGCCTGCTCGTCACCCACGATGGCGACGCCGTACTGCAGGCCGTCGCGCGGCGACGCTGACCAGAGCTACCTCTTCTTTCCCGCTGCACCCGCCGATGATGCGATTGCCGCATGCAATGCACATCGCCGGTCCGTTCACGCGATCACGCGGCATGACGCTGCCGCGCCCATCGATGGTGCGGAGCCCATGCCGGATTGCCCCTACAGGAGATTCATCATGCAAACCTAGGCACAGCCTGGCGCGACCGGAAAGTCTAACGTCGGAATGTTCTTTGGCCTGACCAGCATGTTCGTCGAGTGCGTCGAAAAACTGGCCGCCCTGAACATGCAGGCTGCGCGATCGGGGCTGGCCGATCTCCACGCCCTGGCACAGAAGGCGATTTCCGTCAGGGAGCCGCAGGAATGCATCGCCCTGCAAGGCAGCCTGGCTGCGCCCACCGCAGAGAAGGCGCAGGTCTGGAACCAGCAGGTGTTCGACATTGTCGCTGCCACCCAGGCCGAACTGGTGCGGTACGCGCGCGCGGCGTGGGACGCGCAGGTCAGGCAGGCAAGGACGCTGGCCGAGGACGTCGTAAAAAGCGCGCCGTCCGGCACCGGAGTCGCGCTGGATCAGGTCATCATGGCCTCCAGTGCGCTGTATGAAACGCTGCAGAAAAGCGGCGAGCAGGCGGTCGCGTTCACGCGAAGCAACCTCGAAGCGGCCGCCGCGATGGCATCGAACGCCACGAAGCGCGCGACAGAGCAGCAGAGCCGTACCGCAAAGCGTTAGCTACCGCGCCCGGCATTGCCCACAGGATAGTGGATGGCCGTTTATAAAGGACTCCTTTCCATGCCGGCAACCTGCTGACATATGACCGTCGCTCACGCGGGCTACCCAGGCCGGGTGGGAGGCTCGGTGAAGCGGCACGCATCCGACATGAACGCTGGTCTTTTCCTGCCCGAAGGAGGCGAAGATGGACGAAAGCTGGGTCACCATGATGATGGGTTCGGCGGTGCTGCTGATTGCAGCCCTCTTCGTGGCCGGCCACTACCGGCGTGAACATCGGCGCGCACAGGTGCTGCAGCGGCTGGACTACGCCCGTCACTCGCGCACGCCCCGACACTGATGGTTTGCATGGCGGGCACGAACAGTACAGGCACACAACAACAACCCGAATCTGGCTGCCGACACATGAGCACTTACGACCACGCCGCGCAGGAACTGCAGCATATCCGCGCGATGATTGCATTACTCGATCACGTACTTCAGGACAACCGTAATCGGCAGATGACGCGGGTGACGTCGCCCGACTACTGGCGCACACGCATCGAGGCGCTGCTGGCTGAGCGCCTGTCACCCGCCCTGGAGCAACAGGTCCGCGCGCTGCTGGAACGGCTGGACGCGCTGGGTGCGCAGCACGGATGCGACCGGCACGGCGCGCAATACGCACCCGGGAGGAACCGACACCGCTGAACGAACACGGGCTGGGGCTTCCTGTTCCGGAAGCTGCGCCTCATTGCAGGCAGGCGAGTGGCCGGTCGCGTGCGGCCGGCCACCGGGGGCGATAACCGATGAATCGACGATTCAGGACAGACAGCATGACAAAACGCATTGCGGTAGTCTCGGGCGGCATGGGAGAAGTCAATAGCACAAAACTGCATGACGCAGCGTATGACGTGCCCGTCACCCACTCGTCGGCCAATGCCGGCGTGACGGCATGGCTGCGCAGCATGCAAACGCAGGGAGGCAGTTTTCGTGCGTACACGGTGGATGTGGCCGATTACGACTCCCGCCGGCAGTGTGCGGAGAAAATCCGGCAGGAGATCCTCGACACGAAGATCCTACGAGATAGCCGTCTCGAGGGCTACCAATAGCCGCGGCGGATCGCTATGCGTGCATTCGGCGTTGAACGAAGGCAACGCGCTCGACATTAGTGAGCCGCGCAACAACTTTCCGCTGCAAGCTGGACACGAGACGTTTCTGTTCATCGCCGGCGGAATCGGCATTACGCCGATCCTGTCGATGATCCGCCACTGCGAACGTCGCGGCTGGCCGTGGCGCCTGCTGTATCTGGCGCGCAGCCGCGCACACGCGGCCTTCCATGACGAACTCAGCAGATTCGGCGACCGTGTACGCTTTCATTTCGATGATGAGGCAGGATGCCTGTTCGACTTCGCCGACGCTTCGTTCACGCTGGAGCCCGGCGTGCCGATCTACTGTTGTGGCCCAGCCCCTGTCATGAATGCCGTGGGAGATTTTTCGTCGAGCCATCCGGACAACCCTGCCTTCTTCGAATGGTTTTCTCCTCCTGCAGAAAGTGGCGCGCGTGAGGTGGCCGCCGGGTTCGACGTCAAGCTTCAGAGGAGTGGGCAAGTCCTGCACGTGCCCGAAGACAGAACAATCCTCGAAGTGCTCGAAGAGCACGGGTACGAGCTGCCCTGTTCGTGCCGCGAAGGAATGTGCCGCACCTGCGAAACTGGCGTCATAGACGGCCTGCCAGATCATCGGGATTACGTACTTTCGGGCAGCGAACGCGCAGCGGGCCGGACAATAATGATATGTGTGTCGAGGGCCAAAAGCCCGATGCTTGTACTCGATGTTTGACGTTACTGGAAAAAAGATACGTGGGGACATCTGAATGGAATTTGACTATGACCTGTTCGTGATCGGTGCGGGTTCCGGCGGAGTGCGGCTGAGCCGTATGGCGGCTTCGTACGGTGCCCGCGTGGCGGTCGCGGAGGACAGTCTCGTGGGTGGAACCTGCGTGATTCGCGGCTGCGTGCCGAAGAAGCTCCTTGTCTACGCATCGCACTTCCCGCACGAAGTGGAAGACGCGGCGGGCTATGGCTGGTCCTATCGACCGGGCACGTTCTCATGGGCCGCGCTGATTGCGGCAAAGAACCGGGAGATCGCCCGTCTCAACGGCGTGTATCTCTCCCTCCTTGAGAAATCAGGCGTGCAAAGGTACGACGGCCGCGCAACGGTTGCGGATGCGCACACGGTCGAAGTGGCGGGGCACCGCATCAGCGCGCGTCACATTGCAGTTGCTACCGGCGCGCGGCCTATGCTGCCGGCCATACCGGGCATTCAGCATGCCATCACATCGGATGAAGCACTTGATCTCGCGTCCCAGCCCAAACGGATCGCGGTGGTTGGTGCAGGCTACATCGCGGTCGAGTTCGCGGGCATATTCAACGGATTGGGCACGCAGGTCGACCTGTGGTGCCGCGGCCGTCAGATTCTGCGCGGGTTCGACGAAGATGTTCGCGATGCGCTGGCGAGCGCCATGACCCAACAGGGCATCGAAATCCGAACAGAAACTTCCGTCCTCGGCCTGGAGAAGTATCGGGACGGAACGATCGGACTAGTGCCTGAAGGCGGTACGCAGGGGCACTACGATGCCGTGCTCTATGCGACGGGCCGGGCGCCGAACAGTGCTCGCCTTGGGCTCGAAGAAGTGGGCGTGACGCTTGACAGAAATGGCGCGGTGGATGTTGACGAATACTCAACAACGAACATACCGTCGATTCACGCGATCGGTGACGTGACTGCGAGGCCGCAATTGACGCCGGTTGCCACGCGCGACGGCGCACTGCTGGCCGCGAGCCTGTTCGGCGACGTGCGGCGCTCAGTGGATCACGAGTACGTTCCGTCGGCCGTTTTTAGCACGCCTGAAGTCGCGACGGTTGGGCTCACCGAAGATAAGGCGCGTGAGCGGTACGGCGTCGTCGACGTCTTCAAGACTTCGTTCAAGGCATTGCGTCACACGTTATCGGGCCGCGACGAGCGCACGCTGATGAAGCTCGTCGTCGCTCGCGGCAGTCAGAGGGTGGTGGGGGCGCACATGGTCGGGCGCGATGCCGCTGAGATCCTGCAGGGTATCGCGATTGCGATGAAAGCCGGCGCGACCAAAGCACAGTTCGACGAGACGATCGGAATTCATCCGACCGCCGCTGAAGAGTTCGTCACGATGCGTTAAGTCGGTGGTTGTACGGTGCCTCGCCTTCGAAAGAGCGCGGAGCGCAGAAAGCGGTGAGTACCCACTCCGTTGTTGCACCTGCACGGATGCTCCACACCGATTGTTCGTAATGGTGACTCACGCGACGAGGTTAATCGACGCGCCCCGCTTGATGTTGAGCCGCGAACACAAGTCGTCGATGAATGGGGACGGATGCTGTGAGCGGCCAGTGAGAGCAACGTAAGATGAGGAGACATTTCCCGTTGCCTGTTGCCTGTTGCGTTCGCGAGCTGTGGCATTCCTTCGCTTTGAGGGCTGTTTTACACAGGTAGGGATGGCGTTGTCAAGTTGGCAACTGTAGGCCAACCGTGTGGCACACAAGTAGTTATCCTTACCAGATAACTGTCTCGATTGCGACAGGGACAGTCCAACCATGCCATGTGGCGAGGCGTTCTTTTAGCATGGCGCGATGACGAGCAGCGTTCATCTGATGTCTTGGGAGCGCGAAGTGTTGACGGATCGGGCCGAAGCATGAGAGAAAAGCCTGCGTGCGACGCGCATCGCGAAATCCGTACATCTGGCGTTCGCGCCTCCTAATGTAAGACTGTATTTTGTTCCCGCGAAATAAGGCATAGCAGCGGTTACGCACTCTTTCTAGGCGTTGCGTTTCAGCAACGCACGCATGTTCGGATGTCCGTTGTTTTTGCTAACGCGTTTGGCGTGTCCGCAAATTCGGCTAATGCGCTTGTAGAGCAGTGCGATAGGTGCATTCGCTTGAAGCGGCAGCAAGTGCAAGGAGGTACGCTGAACGTGGCCGCCCGCAAAAATTAATGAGCAGGTACGTCACGTGGCGATTAATAGCGGATACCTCGTGAGGTTGAATCGTTGTGTCAATGACGATCGTCCTGCTTTCAACTTCTGGTAAATTATTGCTGCGCGGCGCAGTACAAATACAAAAGCCGCCAATAATATCGTCGAGGTGCTTCATGGAAGTTCATGATCGCGTGGCCGCCGTCTCGCCGGACGGACGCGCTGTGATTTTCATGCTGTCGATTCGCGGACGCGAGATCGAAGGCGCGGTTGCTCGTGACGCACTCGAAGAATACTTCTGGCTACCGCGCGATGCGGACGCAACGCGCACACTCCGGACGTTTGAAAACGGTCGCAACCGCATCGTCGCGGTCGCCCAAAGAAAGTTACTTGCGCGGCCCGACGAACCGCTGCGGCTGACCGCGAACGACTTCCTGACCTGATAACCGACGGTTTGCGGCTGGCAACACCTATCGCGTCGACGTACATTCGATAAGCGCAGAAAAAGCACGAACGTTCTGTCAAAGCCATTTTCAGATGTCCGCTTTCTGGCTAGATAGAGATGTCCGCTTTTAAGGGGTTCAAGGTTTGCTTCTCATGGGGTAAGGATCACGCAGTGTCGAAGAGTCCGTCCTGAATGGGCAGGGCGCTTACGCCTGTTCCACTGTCCCTTGCAGACCGCTGGCCAGGTTTGCTGGATTGCTGCTTCACCTCTCTACGCTGGGCAAGATCCACGATCGCATGCTTGACATCGGCCTGAGTGAATTCGCGTTGTTTCTTCTTGCCCGGCAAACGGTTTTGGCCCTTCGTTGGCGCGCCAAGATGAGTCCGGGACGGTGCCTTGCCAATCCGGGTGTTATCGCGTTGAGCCTGCATCGCCTGCGAGACCTGAAGCACATGGCCCAGTCGCTTGTGTTCAACGACTGCGCCCTGATCGATTTCGGCCAGCCGGTCGTACTGCCTGCATGCCAGAACACGGCCGTCCACCCGGAGTTCGATACGCCCGTCCGGGTACTCCCAGACCTCGATATATCGATCAATCAGCTTCCGGTGCTCCGGCGTGTCAGCCAGCAAGTACATGACCCGGTCGTACTGCACTGTCAGCGATTTCGTCACCTTCCGCGGCTCACGCCACGTGAGCACCGTGTCAAGGTTCTCGTCAACCCGCAGCAGCCGGTGCGCGTCGAAGTCGCTCTTCGGCGGCTTCGCAAAGCGTGCGTTGAAGTCGGCAATGAAGTGCGGCACAAAGGCGTTGGCTGCCTCCTTCGTGCTGATGTCACGCAGGCGCAGCTCCTTCACGAGGCGATCCTGCAACGTGAGGTTGGCCCGCTCGACGCGCCCCTTGGCCTGACTGCTGTTCGCGCAGAACGTGTCGATGTTCAGCTCGTACATGGCGCGGCCGAAGTGCGTCACACGGTTCTCTGTCTTGCCAGTGGTCGTCTTGCGAAACACGCTGGCCTTGTCGCTGTAGAACGCGCCAGGCTTGCCGTGGCGCTCGATGTACGCGCGCGTCGCCTCGAAATAGCTGAAGGTCGACTCGCTCGCCGTGAAATGCAGCGCCATCAGCCGGCTGGTCGCGTCGTCGACGTACACCAGCAGCGTGCATTGTGGCGCCCGGTCCTCGAACCACGCGTGCTCGCTGCCATCGATCTGGATCAGCTCGCCCAGGCAAGCTCGTCGCGCACGCGGCTGGTAGATCTTCGGCGGACGTTGACGGCGCGGAACCCACAGGCAGGCATCCATCATCAGTTGTCGAATCGTTTCCTTCGACAGGCGGATGCCATGACATTCACGCAGCTTCTCGCAGGCCAGCGTCGGTCCGAAATCGGCGTAGCGCTCCCGCACAATGGCCAGGGCACGTTGGGCCAGATCGTCGTCCAGTCTCCGATTCCCGGGCATGCCGCGCTTGCGCGAGACCAGTCCAGCAGCGCCAGAATCGCGATATCGCGTCACCAGACGGCGTATTTGCCGCGTCGTCAGACCCAGACGTTCGGCTGCACGCCACGGCTTGAGCCGTCCATCCGTCACGTCCTGAATGAGCTTGAATCTGTCCAGTTCCTGCATCGTCATTGTTATCCGTTCTGTCACAGCCATCGAAGTCTCCAGCGCCGAAAAACGGCGGCTGGAGAGCATACGACGGCATCAAAAGCGGACATTTCTATGTAGCTAAAAGCGGACATTACCGTCTAGCCACTACACGTTCAATTGTTGATTCTTGGCACCTCGGGCATCGTGTTGCGAAGGTTTGTTCTTCAACTCTTCCTTTATTTATAGCGGGGAAGTTATCCACAGGCGCCGCTATTCGCTGAAGGGCTGTTGCGTCATCGAAGTGCACCGTCTGTTGCGCGGTTGGACGTGCGACTGCGCAACAACGACGGCCTGGTCGTGGCATCGCATGATCGGATGTTGTTGCGAATTCGTGCTGCCTAGGCAGGAAGGGTAGACCGCGTTCCGAGCTGCCACAGCATGTCGATGTTCTTCAGATAGGTCGCGACGTTTTCAGCAGGCGCCTGGATGATCGAATGCTGTGTGCTATCCATGCTGTTGATTTCTGCTGTCCACGGATCATCAAGTTGGGCGCATATGTCGACGACGTCCTCGCAATATTGCTGGAACGTGTCATCGTCCCAAGTCTTGACGGTTGCGGGTGCAAGCAGCACTGAGAGCACGCCTTTGCGTTCGCCGATGAATCGCACCGGTGCAAGCAGGCCAGTGAGGTACATGATCAGAATCGCATCGAGCACCCGGTCGTCGTGATCTTCGTCCCAGATAATTGCGAAGTCGAGGAACCTGCCGTACTGAATCTGGTTCATCAGGTCGTCGTGCCACGTCGGTACGCGTAAAACAGAATAATGCGTACCTCGCCCGAGGTATCCGACGGGGCCGGGCTCATCGTGCAATCTCTGGAAGCAGGGTGGGTAAGACATTTCGTGCTCCTTTCGGGAGAGAGGCGGCTTCCGCCGCCGAACCGCAGCCATTTCGTGGCTGTAGCGATCATGCAAACACTATCACGCCACGCAGACAGTCAACGCCGCCTTCTATCTCCACGGCGCTTCGGGCTTTCTTCCGGCATTGGAGATATGGCCGCCTCCGGTATCGCGCCAAGCTTCGCAAGCTTGTCGCGCGCGTCGCGATACTGTGCATAGAATCTGACCCATTTGCTGAAGCCGCCCAGTTCGCCGACCGCGCGCAACATTGCAAGGTGGGAAGCCGTCAGCAGTTGCACAGTGGCTTCGAGTTCTGCAATCCGGATGTCCTTGTCGGTGAGCGACGCTGCGGTGTCGGCGCCAGACCGTTTGCCAACGCGGCCGCGCCAGCGGCGGTATGCGGCCTGCCGCTGTCGATATTCAGCGAGCAACGTGCTCCGCGCTTCGCTGCGCGTAATTGACGATGCTGCGTTGATGGACGGATGCAGCCGCGCGACAGCGCGAGCTGTAATGTCTTCATCATCGGCGAGCAACGCTTCGAGAATCTCGCGCATTGCGTCGTTGCCGGACCCGTTCGGTTCAGTCATCAAGTACTCCACGTTGCCGCGGCAGTGACAGGTCAACGCCGTCAGGGAAGGGACGTTTGCCCGATGGTGTTGCAAGAAGCTTCTGGACACCGGCAAGCCGTTTTTCCGCGTGATCAAGCTGGTTCTTCCAGCCAATGCTGGTCGATGGCCTGGCCTTGATCGTTTCCAGCGCGAGCTTGAACTTGCCCTCGAGCTGGATCAGGTTCTGCCGGTTCTCCGGCAGATCGGTCGCCGAGAGGTGGCGGCAATCCGCGAAGCATTCGAGGTGTCTGGGGCAGGGGTCAACCGTGAACGAATTCAGGCAGTGCCCGTACGGCGTGGCATGGAAGCCGTCCGCTTCGGCGCGCAGGTAATCGTACGCGGCGGCGTCGCCCTCCGTTGCCTGAATGCGCCGGAACGCATCAACAATCGGGCCGTTGGCCTTGCCGCCCTTGATGAGCCGGGCAACCGTGCTGGCCTTCTCGCCGAGCATGACCTCGATGTCCTGCGGAATTTCGATCTGGTCGAGGTCTTCTGCAAGACTGCGATGGTCGTGTAGCTCTGTGCGACGCTGCGCCGGTTGAAGCGCTTCGAGATGATCGTATCGGCCACGCCCAGGCGGAACAGTTCGGTGTTTTGCAGATGACGCAGCATGTGTGGCTCTATTTTCAAAGCCCTGTCTTCGGCGGTCTCTCCATACTTCTCGAACAACGACGGCACTGCCTTGTCGTAGCCAAGCCCGATGCCAATAAAGCGTGGATCCGGGCGGCTCACTGCCATGAAACGCGTAACGTCGCAGAGCCCGTCGTTCCGTTCTTCAGCAAGCGAGCGCTTCGGCTGAACGAACAGGAATTCCCACGGTTGCAAGGCCCCGACTGCAAGTGGCAGCGGCGTTGTATCTGAGACCTTCGTCGGTGTCGTGGAGCGGATATGTTCCTCGAGCTCGTCGATGCGAAGGTAGGTGTGATGCCAGCCCATGCGCTCACGGACTCCGATGACCAGGCCATCAGCACGTCGGAAGCGCAATGCGATTTGCCCCTCGCGCATCCTGTCGAGCAGGCGTTTTCCGAACTGATATACCGCCATATCCAGCGCGACCGGACCATTCCGGGGTCTTTCTGCCTGATATCGCTGCAGGTCGATCAGCACATCAGGATCGAAGCTTTTCCGATAACGTTCGATGAACGGCTCGCGCTCGATGTCCAGCCAGAACGGGTTGCCCATCAGCCGCACATACGCTTCCGTGAACGGCACGAGGTCATCGGCCCGATACCAGGGCAGTAGCCGACCGGTCTCGCACTGCAACTTTAGCGTCGCGCGCAGCGGCTCCGTTAGCTTCGCGACGTGATCGAGCGTGTCGGTAAGCAATTGCCGGAACATGTCTGGCACAGGCTGGGCATTCTCGAACAGAACACGGCTATCCGACTCCTCGATCTGTTGCTTTTCGGCGAGGTGGCGAATCATGAGCGACGTTGAGATGCCACCGGATTCACTGGCAGGGCGCCCCTTCAAGTCGACGTAAGTTCGCTCACGCTGCCAATCAACCGGTAGCAGCGCGGCTTCACCTATACGAAGCCCCGTCACGATCATTGTCCGTATCGCGGCGAACCGCAGATCGTCCATGAACGTGCGCGGCTTTTCGGTCATCACGATGCGGGTCAGCTCCCAGAACGCCCGGCGCTCCGGCAACCGCTCCTCACGCTTGCGCGCCTCGAGGTCGGTGCGCAACTCCTCCTGCGACCAGGTATGCTTCGCCCTGATCGCACTTTTCATTTTCATGCGGGGAACCGCGAGCGACGAGTACAACTGACCAGCGTCGCAGAGATGCTGGCCGTCGAACACTATCTTGATGATGCCGGCCACCAGGTCTCCCAGCTTCCCTGTGGCCTGGATCTCCTTTCCGACGCGGATCGCCAGACGCAGATCGTCGACGGTCAGTTGCCATGGCTCCCTGTCCACGCATGTAGCGATTACACGCAGCGGACGTGCGATGGACTGCGAGACATACCCGGTGGTGTTCCGTTTGAACAGCAACTGTTCGGCGACTGCTGCCTTGACCAGGTCCTGCCATGAGGGAGACAGTGGTTGGCGTGCCAGTGGCGTCAGGTCGCGCTCGGCGCGCTCTGCGTTGATGATCGCCAGCGTCTTCGCATCAGCGCCAAGGTCTCGCAGATAATGCGTCGGTGGCGGCACGTCATTGGCAATAGCGGTCAGGTTCCAGCCGACACCGTCGCGTGCGACGCCTGTTTCATCGAGAGGCACGTCCCACGACAGGCCTTTCTCACGGGCTAGCGTTTTGCCTAGCTCGATGAACGCGCAGTAGTGTGGGTTCATCGGTCGTTGTCTTCCAGTTCTTCGATGACCGTCTGTATCTCGGCGATCGTGCGTTGCAGTTGAAGGTAGGCCGGCGATCTGGTGTCGCCACGGGAACTCTGGTCGAAGAACACAACCACTTCACGCATGGCGGCCAGCACCTGCTCATGCATCGACCTGTCGTGCAACGGCATGAACTTCCTGCATCCGTAGCACGACGTGACCGGGTTATAGGGGCAGGCCGGCTGTCCCGAAGAGCATCCGCCGATACCTGCAATCGGAATGCCGTGAGGCACACCAGCAATCTGTTGTTCACCTTTAAGAATGGTGAGCTCTTCCGGGAGGATGAACCGGTCGTGCGCAATTTTCGCCACGCGCCGGTATATGTCCGACGCGCCGAGCGCCCGGTTGACCCGTTCCGCGTGGGTGGCCGATGTCTCGTAATACACGAGTCCGGTCTGCACATGCGAATGGCCCATGAATTCGGCGAGTTCTTCGTGGCTTGCGCCGGCGTCAACGAGCCGCTGCGCAGCGGTATGACGAAGGTCCATGGCGCGAGCATCGTCGCCGATCAGACGTTCCAAACGGCGAGCGATGCGGGATCCGGCTTCATGATTCGAACTGACGCCGAAGACACGATCATTAGCATTGCGGCCCTGAGAGTCTGCATATGCAACCAACGCAATGAACAGCACCCCCCATTCCTGCTTCACACGACGGACCATCGGCCTCTTTCGAAGCTTTCCCTGTTGTTTGACCATCAGGAACGTGAGATGCACGGTCGGTTCGGTGTCGGGTTCCGGTTTCCAGATTCGTATGTCACGCATCGTCAGCATCGCGACCTGAATCGGACGCATTGCAAACTGATAGGAACAGAGCACCATCGCCGCGTCGCAGAGCGCCTCATACGCGAGCCTTGACCAGCCACTTGCCCTTACGAGGTCAGACGTTTCATCCAGATAGCGAACAATCGCGGCTTCCTCGTCGGCGGACAGGAACACATCGCCTGATCGCACACGGGCGTACTTGTCTGTTGCGGGGCCGGGCAGGGAAGTACTGACATAGGTCAGGTAGGACTCGGACCATCCACATAGTCGATGCCGGCACAGGAGACGCAGCACGGCCTTAACGAAGCGATAGGCGTGAACTGGGAGCTGACGGGCGCGCAGTGCCAACCATATCGCTGAGATGCCTGTCGGTCCGGCTTCGACGATGTGTTCGACGTCATGCACATCAAGATGCATTGCTGCGTTCAGAACATTGAAGCAGGTCGAGATATGCAGATCTTCGCCCAGCAGGAAGACCAGCAGGTGCTTCTGGAGAGCACTGTATGGCGGAGGGTAGCGGCTAAAGTCAAGCCGGAACAGTCGACCGTTGATGTGAAGCCCCAAGGCATCGCCTTGGCGAACTTCAGACAAGGAGCGGAGTTTGTCGTCGAAGTCGTCGTAGTAACGCACAACGGGCGGCAGTTGCGGCAACGAACTCAGCATGTGTTCGAGCGTCGATGGTTCGATTCGGGGGCGGATCTGGGCCGATGGAGCTTTCGGCATGTTCAACGGCCCTTCGGAAGCGAGCGCAACACGGCCACACGATCATCGAATTCGTCGCTCCATACGCTCGCGAGCCTGTTTTCGAAGACAGCCCGGGCATAGCGCGATGGCATGTCAGATCTTTTCGACCAGCCGAAGAATGTGCGCATCTTCTGTAGCGCTTCGGCCATCGCGTCGCCGCGCTCCAGTAACTGGTGAAGCCTCAACACGGCGCAGGTGTGGCGGAGATCGTGGCACGTCACAGTCCTTTTCCCGGTGCGATCGTAAAGTTCCTGCCGTATCTCGGAGGGCAGCGCTTTCGATATCAATGTAAAGATCTTTGTCAGCGACTCGGTGGACAGAGGGCCGCCAGTCTGTGCATTCAGCATGAACGAATGGGAAGGCCGGCCCCGATAATTTTCGCAATAGACCTGCACGAGGCGGGCAGTCGCGTCGGTGACAGGAATCTGCC
Source organism: Paraburkholderia domus (assembly GCF_905220705.1). Lineage (GTDB taxonomy): Bacteria > Pseudomonadota > Gammaproteobacteria > Burkholderiales > Burkholderiaceae > Paraburkholderia > Paraburkholderia domus. The sequence goes on along the minus strand of NZ_CAJNAT010000029.1, from coordinate 54,089 downwards.
TGATCGAATGAATGGTCTTGATGCTGGGTTTCGAGTAGCGGCTATCGCCGTCCGCTTCTTCATATCCATTCTGTCGGACGTTCAGCCAGTACCGTGTCTGATCAAGCTTGCGGTCATGGCTGCTCTTGATGGCATCCGCGGTCAGCAGCAACAGTTCGCCTCGCCGTAGTCCCTGATGGAGCATCAACACGAACGCGATGAAGACCCGCCAGCGCGTATGAGAACGTCGGAACGGATTGGTATCCGATTCCGGATCCAGTATCTGATAGAGGCTTTCGACCACGCTGGCAGGCAGCGATCGAAGAGTCTCAGTACGGCCGCCTTGCCGTATGTGCAACTGGCGGTAAAGCGTCGACAGCCGATGGATCCGCGCTTCAATCTGCTGCATGTTCGCGTCGTCAGACTTCGAAAGCCACGTGACCATTGACGTCACGAAACCCAGTCCGGTCCGCCACCGGTCCTCGTTGCTGCTGCCTGCGACAGGCTGGTTGCGCAAACTCACGAACCACGACTCGAGAATGTCGGCAAGCCGCGCTTCATCAAGACCGGCTAGCGCGTCATCGAGCGCATTTGCCTTGAACGATCGATCCGCGTGTTCGTACAGATTCTCGATGTACCGCAGTCGCATCGTCTGCGTCGACGTAGCCCACTGTGACGCAGCGATGACCAGCCAGACCGCGGCCCAGTATCGAGGAACATGATTGCTGTCGACCAGCAGAACGCCTTGGAGTGCTCGCGGCACCACGACGGCACCGATCTGAACGAACATGGAAATCCCCGCAACAGAATGCGCTCGCAAAACCTACCATATGCGCATGTCACGATTGCGGTATGTAACGTCGTGAGACCGTGCGCTGAGCAACGGCCCAGAACATACCAAAAGTGTTGCTAATTTCTTTTATGGAAAGTCCGGGATCAATCGGCGGGCAATGACTCTCCGCCTTTTTAGCAGCAAGGTGTGGCTGTGTTTCGACGGCGGCAAAAGGGCAGCCTCACCGGTGCGATTCAGGGGAGAATCTGAAGGGCAACGGTTCATCGCGATGTGGAACCAGTCGAGGATCCGGCCGCGAGCCAGCTGACTGCCCTCGACGGCCTTTGCAAATTCACCGGCCTCGTCGCTGATCACGGTCACGCGTTCATCGCTCGCCACACCGTTCCGGCTGAGGAACTGATCGAGTCGCGCTGCAGCCGAGGTGACTTCCCTGTACACATACGCATACAGTTTTGAAGGACCATCGGTGAACTTCGCCCGCCCGGCGACGATGTTCACGTGGCGGCCAGGGCCTCTCTCGGAGTCGCAATGCCGCAGCCACGCCGAGTCGACGCTCACGGCAGCGACATGGCTGGATTCGCGAACCTGTACGTCTGCAGCGGCCTGGAGCAACTTCGAGACGTCACGCTTGATGTCAGCGTCGAGCTGTTTTCCAGGAGTGTGAATCCGATCCCGGGTGCCGCTGAACGAAATGCCCTTGTCCAGCGGCAGCACTTCCTTGAGCATGGCCGTGGCCTGCCGGTATGGCAGATGGGCTGCCCACTTCGCCTGGAGGTATTCCAGCTCCGGCGTGACGCGCCCGGTTAGGGCTTTGGACAAGGGATGCACCACGCGCCGCGGCGTCCGCGCAGTCCGCTGGCAAGCACACAACCACAGCCGCGGACTCTTCACCGTCACTTTGCCGTACACGGTGCATAGCACGGTCGAGCGACTGTCCTTGTGGCTCAAGGCCGGGCCGCAGCGCCGACAATCGGTCTGGCCCGAGAGCCACCACTCCACCTGTTTCGAAACCAGCTCGGCCTGCATCTTTGCCAGCAGCGACCGCCCTTCCGCAAGAGTCACGCCCAGTTGGGCGAAAACTGCAGCCTCGGCGCTCAACCACCGCCAGAACTCCGTCACCGTCCCTGACCGTGTCGCTGTCCCCTTCGGCCAACCTTGCTTCGATGATCAACCGCATGGTTCGCTCCCACCATTGCGATACCGATCAGCGTACTCCACACGAAGCCGGTGCCGCGCCCGGATGCTCGAGCAGCCCTCCCTGGAAGACTCCCCAACTTTTGCTCGCTCTCTCATTTCACGTCAGCACATGCGCGACTAATGAGCGCTCGCTTCGCCATTTTTCTCGCCAGATGATTTCCGCTTTCTTTGAAGAGAAGGGGGCCGTTCGGTTAAGCGGGCCGCTGCGTCCTGATCCGGCGAACCCGCAGCCGCGAACTGCCGCCGATATTCAGCCGGCGTCGCTTGCTTGGCGGCCTTGAACTGCCGATTGAAATTGGCGACATTCGCGAAGCCCGAACGGGCAGCGATGACGGCAACAGGCAGAGAGGTGTCGGCCAGCATCCGGCACGCGTGCCCGATTCGAACGCGGGCGATATACCGTCCCACGCTCTCACCGATATGTTGAACGAAGTAACGTGTAAGCGTGCGTTCCGACAGGCTGGCCGCCGCACAGAGTTCTGATAGCCGCAGCGGTTCGGCAAAGCGCGCGTCGATCATCGAAAGGACACGGTTGATCTGCTCGGGCTCGTGGCCGGATGGGCCCATGGTAGCCTGATTGAAGGCACTCGGCGAGGCAAGCGGCTGGCCTGGTGCATCGGCGAGCGTGCACAGAATATCGAGCGCGGCACCCAGACGCTCGCGCGCCACTTTCGATAGCAATTGCTCCAGGCGGCCACGCATCCATTTACCCGCAGGCCGCTCGAAGGCCAGGCCACACGCGGCTCTGCGCAACAGTTTGCGCAGCGGTTCATATTCGAGGCAACAATCCGCCATACGCCGCGCCCAATCACCGTCGAACCAGATAACGATGGCGACCTGCGGCGCGGATGGCTCGATCGAACGATTCGACGCCCACGTATGCGGCAAATCCGGCGGCACGAGGACAAGATCCTCGGCTTCATAGTCGTTGACTGAGTCGCCGATGTAGCGCTTGCCATGACTGTTCATCGTCAGCGTTAACTCGTACTCCGGATGGTGATGCCATTCGAACGGAATACGCGGAAGTCGCCGATGGTAAACCCGGACCGAACAGTCCTTGCCAAACTCGACGTGCTCATAGGCTGGTTTCATGGCCGAAAGCGCAAATTAATCGACTGAATAGTATCACTATGGCACGTATGCGCATCATATGCTAGCGCATACGAATTTCATACGGAGACAATCATGGCACTGAAAATCGACGACTTGCCGAGCGCAATCCGGCAGGCAAAAAAGGCGTTGCGCGCGGCGTTGCCGAATTACCGGGAGGTCTTCGCCGAAGTGGAAGAAGCGCTCATTGCCGAAGCAAAGCGAATCGCGGCTCAGCGGGATCGTGGCGAAGACGTCATTCCCGAGATTCGGTTTTCCGACATTGCCGAACAACGTGTCACGGCGGATCAGATTGCACTCGTCAAGGCGCGCGGCGCATGCGTGATTCGTCAGGTCTTTCCTCGCGCACTCGTGCAAGGCTGGGATCAGGATATCGCCAACTATGTCGAGACCAATAACCTCGACAAACGCCTCGAAAACCGCGCCGAAGACAAATACTTTGGCCACTTGGCGTCCAGCAAGCCGCAAATCTATGGCGTGTACTGGTCGAAGCCACAAGTGCTGGCCCGTCAGTCGGAATCGCTGACCGCGGCGCGCGTGTTCCTGAACAAACTGTGGCGCAATGAGAGCGACGGACGGGTTCACTTCGATCCGGAAAATGTGCCTGTCTATGCGGACCGTCTGCGTCGCCGGCCACCGGGCTCGGCGTCGCTCGGCTTGTCGGCGCATTGCGACGGCGGGTCGGTTGAGCGCTGGATTGAAAGCAATTTTCGCAAGGTGTACCGCCGCGTGTTCGCCGGGAACTGGCGTGATTACGATGCGTTCGACGCGGCTTTCCGGCCTGACGTGGAAGAGATCGCGTCGCCAGCCGTCTGTTCGATGTTCCGCACATTTCAGGGCTGGACAGCATTGACGCCGCAAGGTCCGGGCGACGGCACGCTGCAACTCGTACCCATTGCGAATTCGATGGTGTACATCCTGCTGCGCGCGCTCCAGGACGATGTCGCCGAGGACGACCTATGCGGGGCCATGCCCGGACGGGCGCTCTCGATCAAGCCGGAATTTCATGCGCCCTTGTTCGAGGCGTTGTCGTCGATTCCCAAAATGGAAACGGGTGACACCGTATTCTGGCACAGCGACGTCATCCATGCGGTCGAAGACGAGCATAAAGGGGTGGGTTACAGCAATGTGATGTATATCGCCTCGGCGCCCGCGTGCGCCAAAAACGACGCTTACCTGAAGCGTCAGTTGCCGAGCTTCCTGAAGGGTGAGAGCCCGCCTGATTTCCCGACTGACCATTTTGAAGTCGATTTCACCGGCCGCGCGACGGCCGACGACCTGACACCGCTTGGCAAAGCACAACTCGGGTTTGATCTGTAGTTGAAATGGGCACGCACGCGCGGTCGCTCTGATTGCGAATGCGTTCCTCCATCCATAACGAAAAATTCGGAGACTGCAATGAAACGATCACTGACATCGGTTGCGACGGCTGTCGCGCTGCTCATGGCGGGAACGCATGCGGCACTTGCCGCCGAACAGCTTTCGGTACTGCACTGGTGGACGTCCGGCGGCGAATCGAAAGCGATCCGGGTGCTCAAGGATGATATGAGCAAACAGGGCTACGAGTGGAAAGACTTCGCTATCGCAGGAGGCGCGGGCGCGGCGGCCATGACAGCGCTGAAGACGCAGGTCATCTCGGGCAACGGGCCATCCGCAGCGCAGATCAAGGGTCCGCTGATTCAGGATTGGGCGGAGCAGGGCTCGCTGGTCACGATCGATCAGGCCGCGACCGATTGGAAAATGCATACGCCCGCCCAAATAGACAGTGCCATGAAGGCAGGCGGTCACTATGTGGCCGCACCTTTCTCGGTGCATCGAATCAACTGGTTATGGATCAACAAAGCGGACCTCGACAAAGTCGGCGGGACGCCGCCCACGACGTGGCCGGAATTCCTCGCACTCGCCGACAAGTTTCGTGCAGCGGGCATCACGCCGGTCGCGCACGGTGGTCAGCCCTGGCAGGACATGACTATCTGGGAGACAGTCGTGCTCTCCCAGGGCGCGGACTTCTACCGGAAAGCCCTCGTCGATCTCGATCAGAAAACGCTGACCTCGCCACAGATGGTGCAAGTGTTCGAGACCGTCCAGAAGATCCGGACTTACTTCGATAAGGGCTATCACGGCCGCGACTGGAACCTCGCGACCGCGATGGTGATTTCCGGCTCGGGCGGCATGCAGTTCATGGGAGACTGGGCGAAAGGGGAATTCGCCAACGCGAACAAGAAGGCAGATGTCGACTATATCTGCGCGGCTGCTCCTGGAACATCGAACGCTTATACGTACACAGCGGATGCATTCGTGTTCTTCCAGCAGAACGGCAAAAAGGACGCGACTCCAGGGCAGCTTGCGCTTGCCAAAACGATTATGTCCGTTGATTTCCAGCAGCAGTTCAGTCTCTACAAGGGTTCAATACCGGTTCGGCTCGACGTGCCCATGGACAAGTTCGATAGCTGCGCCAGGAAATCCCGCGCAGACGAGCAGGCCACGATCAAATCGGGTGGGTTCCTGCCGTCGTTGGCCTTCGGCGAACTTCAGTCCTCGGTCACCGCTGGCGCGATCACCGACGTCGTTACGAACTTCATGAACTCGAACGAGGATGCAAAAGAGGGCGCGCGCAAGCTTGCCGCTGCCGCGAAGGTCAAGTAAGAGCTGCGTGTTAGCTCATTGTGAAACGCAGCTTTACTCATGAAAGGGGACAAGTATGGATCCGGTAGCAAAGCGTAGATGGCCGCGCTCAGGGCTCGAGACAACCTTGATGGGCTTCGGCGCCGCGCCGATCGGCAACATCTTCAGGTCGATCAGCGAGGAAGATTCGGCTGCGTTGATCAAGGCAGCGTGGGACGCGGGCGTACGCTACTTCGATACCGCCCCGATGTATGGCCATGGGTTGAGCGAGGCGCGTTGCGGGCAGGGGTTGCGCTGGTATCCGCGTGACCAGTACGTGCTGTCGACCAAAGTCGGGCGCATTCTGAAGCCGCACAAGCGCGCCGAGATCAACTTCGAGCCGTGGGTCGACGGGCTGCCGTTCGAACCTGTTTTCGACTACAGCTACGACGGCACAATGCGCTCGATCGAGGACAGTCTGCAGCGTCTGGCGCTGGAGCACATCGATATCGCGCTGATTCACGACATCGACGTCTTTACGCACGGAGAGCGCCAGCCTGAGATGTTCAAGGCCGCGATGGCGGGTGCGTCGAAAGCACTGCTGAAACTCCGGGACGAAGGGGTCGTGAAAGCGGTGGGGCTCGGCGTCAACGAGTGGCAGGTCGCGCACGAAGCGATTCGCCAGCAGGATTTCGACTGCCTGCTGCTGGCCGGCCGCTACACGCTGCTCGAGCAGGACGCGCTGGACGGCTTTCTGCCGATGTGTGAAGAGAAGCACGTGTCAGTGATTCTCGGTGGCGGCTACAACAGCGGCATTCTCGCGACGGGTGCCGTGCCCGGTGCGAAGTACAACTATTCGCTCGCGCCGGAGCCGATCCTTGAGCGCGTACGCCAGATCGAGCAGGTATGTCGGGAATTCTCGGTGCCGCTCAAAGCCGCAGCACTGCAATTCGTCCTCGGCCACCCTGCGATCCCGACCAACATTCCGGGCGTACGTACGGTTGCGCAACTGGAAGACAACCTGCAGACCTTCCGGGTCGACATTCCACCGGCGTTCTGGACCGAACTGAAGCGCCGCGAGTTGATCCGCCAGGATGCGCCGACGCCTCAATAGCGTTTGCCGGCAGGCTACGCCTGGCGGTAGCGAATGCTGCCAGCGCGTCGTTCGCGATTACCCGTCGCGTCGCAATGTCTCGGTTACGCGCTGCTCAAGAAAGTATCTGATCGATGACCCACTGATTACCGAGTGAGTTTTCAAGCGTGAAAGCCAGGTTCGCGTTTTGTCCGAGCACTGTTCTCGCAAAGTCTTCGACCATCAACTGATATTGGTCTACGTCACCGAACTCAATGGTGCGTGTTTGACCTGTTTCATCGGACCGATGGCGAATTTGCGCCGGGCCATAGGTGCCCGGATTGAACGGTGCATCAACGCGTAACCAGCCTTTGGTTCCATGAAAGATCATGTGCTGCCGGCGCGACAGTTGCGTGCCGCAGTAGAACGTCATCGAGAATTCGGGGAACTCGGCGGTGCATCGCGCGAACCGGTCGGTGCCGAAGCGGGGATCGAGCAAGACCTCTGCATGGACGCGAGCCGGTTCAAGTCCTGTCGCGAGCCGCGTGGTCACGACCGGGTAGACGCCGATGTCGCGAACCCCGCCGCCACCGAGTGAAAGATTATTCTTGAGTGCATTGGGATCGTCGTTGAAGTAAGTGAACGACCCTTCGATCAGCGTGAGTTCGCCGAGCATTCCCTGAGCGAGGCTGTCGCGAACAAAGGCCCATTGTGGGTGATGCGCCACCATGAATGCTTCGCCGCATACAAGCCCTGTCCTATCGCGCAAGGCGATCAACTCGAGCACCTCGTCGGCATTCATTGCAATCGGCTTCTCGCACAGCACGTGCTTGCCACCGAGCAAGGCTTTCTTGCACCATTCGACGTGGCTGGCCGTTGGCAGCGGGATATAGATCGCGTCTACGTCGTTGCTTTCGATCACCACGTCATAGCTTGTCAATACATGGTCGATGCCATGCTTAGTCGAGAAAGACTGTGCGCGGTCGCGGTCGCGGCTGGCGACGGTGGTCACCCGTCCGTTGGACGAGCGTTGGATAGCCGGCACGACAAAGTTGTCGGCAATCTTTGCGGCGCCCAGTACACCCCAGCGAATCTTTTCAGTCATTTTTGTCTCCGTGTGTTCGTGTCGTTTGACGCGCACTGTCAGCAGACAGTCCGCAGACGTTCAGCGCATATTGCGAGTACTTCGTCCGGTGCGCGTTGCCACCAGTTTTGTGCGGAAAAAATCTCGGTTTCCACCAGTCCGTCGTATCCAGCGCCTTCGACGCATGACCGCACCGCCGGTAGATCGATGACACCGTCGCCCATCATTCCACGATCCAGTAGCATGTCACCGGTTTCGTGCAGCCAGTCGCACACGTGATACGCCAGAATGCGGCCCGCCTGCCCAGCTGCGGCAATCGACGCCTTCAGCTCCGGGTCCCACCAGCAGTGGTAAACATCAACTGCAACACCGATAAGTCCTGACCGGTCCGGGTCCACGGTTTCACAAATATTCACTGCCTGTGCGATTGTGTTGACCACGGCACGATTGGCTGCGTACATTGGATGAAGTGGCTCGAGTGCGAGCGGCACACCGCACTCGCGTGCAGTCTCCAGCAGCATTGAGATCCCGTCGACCGCCTGAGATCGCGCGCCTTCCAGATCGCGGCTACCCGGCACAATTCCACCGACCACTATCACGAAGCAACGCGCTCCGAGCACTGCCGCATCACGCAATGCGGCCCGGTTTGCTTTGACGTTCGCGCTGAATTCCGCGGAAGTCGCTGCCGGAAGATAGGTCGAGCGACAATAGCCGGTCACGGTCAGATCGAGCGCTCTGATCTGGCGGGCGAACTGCGCGACGTCGCCATCCTCGACCTCGCGGCGCCATGGCGCTATGCCGCCGAAGCCCGCGCGGGCAATACGATCAATCGTACGACTGAGTGGCTCCCGATGGCCCAGTGTTGCGGTATTGATGGAGCACAGGTCGAGTCTTCCCTGAAGGTTTCTCATGAGTTTCCAGATCGATATCGAAGACGAGCAGGCCTTGCGCACCGTCTTCAAGTGTCTCAAGAAGACGTGCGCCAATGGCCTGATGCGTGGGGTGCGCCAGATAGGCAAAGCAGTCGTCGCGGCTCGCGAAATCCATCATGAAGCCGTCAGAAAACGTCATGCCATAGCCTTCCGGCGACACGTTGGGCCCGCTCTGAAAGTTGGTGAAGGCAATGCCGGGCACTTCCGTTAATCGCCGGATCTGCTCAAAGAACGCGAGGCGGCGTGCCGGTGGCACTTCGCTACGGAACCGGCAAAACACCATGTGCCGCACGGGTCCCCTGGATCGGGCCATGATCAGTCTCCGCATCCTAGTGGCGCCATGACCTTCCGAATGCGACTGATCGCATCGCCCGGATCGCGCAGCAAGCCGGCCTGGTCTGCGAGGCGGAATACGTCGGCCAGATAAGCTGGCGGCCGCATACCGTGGTGACCGCCCGGCATGAAGAAGTGATCCTGGAAGCCATTCAGGTATGCAAGGAACACTACGCCGGTCTTGTAGTACTGCGTTGGCGCGCGAAAAATGTGGCGCGAAAGCGGGACCGTCGGCCCCAGCAACAGGTTATACGTATCGAGGTCACCCGCAGAGAGGGCTGTCAGCGCTTGAGACGCCGCTGGCGCAATGGCGTCGAAAATGCCGAGAAGCGCATGTGAGAAATGCGTGCCATCGCCGGCGATCAGCGCGGGATAGTTGAAGTCGTCGCCTGTGTACATCTTCACGCTTTGCGGCAGACGACGGCGGAACGTGATCTCCTTCTGCTCGTCGAGCAACGAGATCTTGATGCCATCCACTTTGGCCGAATTGGCCTCGATGATATCGAGGCAAACTTCGGCTGCATCCGGAAATCCGCTTGCGCCCCAGTAGCCCGCGAGTTCAGGGTCGAACATGTCGCCGAGCCAATGCAGAATGACCGGCTGATCGCACATGGCGAGCACTTCGCGATAGACGCGCCGGTAATCGTCCGGCGAGCGTGCCACTTTCGCGAGCGCGCGACTCGCCATCAGGATCACGCGTCCGCCCACGCGCTGCACGGCTTCAAGTTGCTCCGCATATGCACGAATCACCTGATCGCAGTTCGTCACCGAAGCGGGCGTCATGTGGTCAGTGCCGCAACCCGACGCGATGGCCGCCCCGGCAATATCGCGTGTGCCTTCGATGCTGCGTGTGATCAGTTCAAGTGCCGTGCTCCACGGCAAACCCATGCCGCGTTGCGCCGTGTCCATGGCTTCTGCGATGCCCAATCCCTGTTGAAGGAGATAGCGCCGGTAAGCGATCGTGCGGTCCCAGTCGATGGCGGGCTCGGCGTTTAGCTCCCCCGCGCGGAGCGGATCGGCGACCACGTGAGCGGCCGAGTACGCAATGCGGTTGAATTCACGCGCAGGCGGTCGTACCTCGAGTGGCGTGCCCTGCACGAGATACGTTTCCAGTGTGCCGGACGCAGCCGGAAGTCTGATTGACAGGTTCATAGGTAGCTCAGTATTTGGTGACGAGGAGGCCGCCGTCGATACGGATCGCCTGGCCGACGCTGTAGGGAAGGCCGCCGGTGGCAAGCGTTCGCACGGTGATTGCAACTTCCTGCGGCGTGCCCCAGCGTTTGATGGCGGTCAGTCCCTGTTCGATCTGCGTGTCGTAGCGTGCGCGGGACGGCGCGGTCATTTCGGTTTCGATCAGGCCGGGCTGCACCTCATACACGCTGATGCCGTGCTCCGCCAGACGCAACGAGAAAAGCGTGTTCGCCATCGAAAGCCCGGCCTTGGATACGCAATATTCGCTGCGCAAGGGCGAGGCCGCGATCGCGTTGGACGACGTGATGGTGATGATCGACGGATGCGGTGCAACGGGAGGTCCCGAGCGCGCAAGGCAGTGTTTCGAGAATGCCTGCATGAGAAAGAACGTGCCGCGCGTATTCACCGCGATGCAGCGGTCGAAACTTTCCGCTGTGACGTCGAGGAGGTCGCCGCGTGACATCACGGAAACACCCGCGTTGTTCACGAGGCAATCGATCTGGCCGTCGAGCGAGGCTTCGATAGCGGATAACGTGGCCGGATGCGAATCGATGTCGGCGAGGTCGGAGAGCGTTGCGATCGCGCGTGCGCCGGTTTGCTGAACCTCGCGAACGGCATCGTCGAGTTCATCCGACGCCACCGCATCGGTCAGCGCGATGTCGAAACCGGCGCGACCAAGTTCGATCGCGATCGCGCGGCCGATGCCACGTCGGCTACCTGTGACAAGTGCGATTGGGCGAGCGCTCATAATGAGGCTCCATTGGCAATCAGATCGCGTGCAATGATCGTGCGCTGGATCTGGTTCGTGCCTTCGTAGATCTGCGTGATCTTGGCGTCCCGATACAGGCGTTCGACTTCGTAGCCGCGAATGTAGCCGCTGCCGCCGAAAATCTGCACGGCGTTAGCGCTGTGCTTGACGGCGGTATCGCCGGCAAAGCACTTGGCCATTGAGCAGGCAATGCTGGGGCGATCGCCCGATTCGAGTCGTTCCGCGGCGTCGAGGACGAGCAGGCGCGCGGCCTGAATGTCCTTCGCCATATCCGCGAGCATCCATTGAATGCCTTGCAACTCGGCAATATGACTGCCGAACTGCTTGCGGGTTTGCGAGTATTCGAGTGCCGCTTCGAGCCCCGCCTGCGCGATGCCCACGGCAAGCGAGGCGATACCCACACGCCCCTTGTCGAGCGCGCTCATCATCATGTGAAAGCCGCGGCCTTCGGTGCCGAGCAGCGCATCGCGCGGCAACTTTACCCGGTCGAAATTCAGTTCGCCGACCTGCGACGCGCGCTGCCCCATCTTGTGCTCTTTGGGACCTTTCGATACTCCGGCCAACGAGCAGTCCACGATGAAGATACTCATGCCGCGTTTTCCCGCCGCGGGGTCGGTCCGGGCGAGCACGAATGCGACGTCGGCAACCGGGGCGTTGTGAATCCAGAGCTTGGCGCCGTTGAGTTCCCAGCCCTCGGCCGTACGGGTCGCGGTGGTACGGATGCCGGAGACGTCAGTGCCTGCGTCAGCCTCAGTGATGCAATAGGCCGGCCGTAGTTTCGCGCGCAAGAGCGGCTCCATGTAGGTCGCACGTTGCTCGCCGGTGCCGTGTGCGGAAAGAAGGGTGCCGACCAGTTCAAGGAGACCGCACTGGTCAGCGACGGAAGCGTAACCGCGCGACAGTTCTTCCATCACGAGTGCGTAGGCCGTGACGTCGAGTCCTGCGCCGCCGAATTCTTCCGGCACGGTGATGCCGAACAGGCCCAACTCGCCCATCTGGGCGTAGATCTCCGCTGGGAAGCGTTCCTCGCGATCCAGTTCCTCGGCGACTGGGCGAATCACCTCCTGCGCAAAGCGCCGGGTGGTTTCACGAATCTGCTGATGCGTTTCTGAGAGTTTCATGCTGTCTCCGTCCTCATGATCGGTACCTGTTTTATGCCTGGTTTGCGCTGGTGAAGGTAAACCCGAGCCTTGCGCATCACCGCTTGAATTACGTGATTTCCTGTGCCAACATTGGCATCAAGTAACCATCTGGATGGTTATTTAAAACCAACGAATGACCGATGTCAACGAGCTTTGTGGCCGATTTGATTGGAGGGTAGTTTGAAAAACTGGATGCAAGCCGAAGATGCGGTTGAGCAAATCTTCGATGGGGCGACCATTGCGCTGGCCAGCAACGGCGGCGGGATGCTTGAGCCGGACGCCGTGCTCGCGAAACTGGAGCAGCGATTCCTCGAGACTGGGCATCCGCGCGATCTGACGGTGGTCCACGCACTCGGAATCGGCGACGGCAAGGGCAGCGGTCTTGGGCGCTTCGCGCACCCGGGTATGGTGCGACGCGTCATCGGTGGACACTGGAGCTGGTCGCCGGCCATGCAGCAAATGGCGAAAGAGAATGCGTTCGAAGCGTATAGCTTCCCGGCGGGCGCAATCTCCACATTGCTGCGCGAGATCGGCGCAGGGCGGCCGGGGCTCGTCACGCACGTCGGTCTGCGTACGTTCGTCGATCCGCGCATCGACGGCGGCAAGATCAATGCGCGCGCTACCGAAGACCTCGTCGAACTGATTGAACTCGATGGGCGCGAGTACTTGCGCTACAAGCCGTTCAAAGTCGATTTCGCAATCGTCCGCGGTTCGTCCGCGGACGCGGCCGGCAATGTCACGTTACGTCGCGAGCCCGTTGACCTTGACACGTACGCAGCGGCTCTTGCTGCTCACAACTGTGGCGGCCATGTGATTGTGCAGGTCAAGGAGCGCGAGCCGGCAGGCTACGTGCCTGCGCGACTGGTGCGAATACCGGGTGTTCTCGTTGACACGCTCGTCGAGACGCCGGCGGCACCGCAGTGTGCGATCGCCGACTACGACTCCACGCTAAGTGGCGAAACGGTCGGAACCATTGCCGATGGCTTCTATGAAGTGCCCATGGGTATACGTCGCATCGTTGCGGCACGCGCCGCGGAGGAACTGCACGAAGGGCATTCGGCGAATTTCGGTTTCGGCATCCCAGGCGGTATTCCGGGTTTGCTGGCGCAACAGGGACGACTCGGCACGTTCTGGGGAACAGTCGAGCAGGGCATCCACAACGGCGCCATGGTCGACGGTCCCATGTTCGGCTCTGCGCGCAACGCGGAAGCGATTCTCTCAAGCGTCGATCAATTCGATTTCTACAGTGGGGGCGGGGTCGACATTTCGTTTCTCGGCATGGGCGAGATGGATGGAGACGGGAATATCAATGTCTCGAAACTCGGCTCGACGGTGGTAGGGCCAGGCGGCTTTATCGACATCACCCAGGGTGCGCGCAAGATCGTCTTCTGCGGCAGTTTCGAAGCAAAAGGCCTGCAGGTCGAGCAGGTGGGCCAGCGCGTGAATATCGTGTCGCCGGGCAGTGTGCCGAAGCTCGTCGAGCGCGTGCAGCACATCACGTTTAGCGGCGTGCAGGCGCGTATCGCGAAGCAGGACGTGCTGTATGTGACAGAGCGGGCGGTCTTCCGGCTCGAAGAGGATGGGGTTCGTCTGATCGAAGTGGCGGAAGGTGTGGATGTTGAGCGGGACGTGCTTGCGCGGATGGGGTTTCGCCCGCTTGTCGACGACGCATTGCTTGCGCGCGGTAAGGGCGCGGCGGACAAGCGGCGCGAGCAGCCGGCCTGATGAACGCTCACGCAATCGGGAGCGCCGCTGCTCGGCGCTCCGCAAGTGACCACTCAGGCGTGCACGAGCCTGAGAATGGTCTCGATGTTGAAGTCGAGCCTGGCTTTCAACGCCTCCTTGCTCATGAAGTCGATGTCGAAAATGAGGCCGCTGGTGTGGCGATTGGTGAGGTAGTAGTAACCGATCGCAGCCATCGTAATGTGCAGTTGCCGGGCGTCGACGCCGCTGCGGAATACACCCGCTTCGACGCCACGGTCGAGTATGCGTTGCAACATCGAGATGAAATCATGATGCAGTTCCTTGAATCGTTCGGACTTCTTCAGATGACGCGCCTTGTGCAGGTTCTCGCTATTCACGAGTGTCATGAATTCCGGGTTCTTCAGGTAGTAGTTCCACGTATGCGTGGCGAGCGCGACGATCGCATCTTCGGGAGAAAGATGATCGAGGTTGAGCTTCAGTTCGGCGGTGCGGATGTCGGCATAGGCGTCCTCGAGCACGGCAACGAACAGCTCCTCCTTGCTCCCGAAGTAGTGGTAGATCATCCGCTTGTTGGCCTTCGAACGTGTCGCGATGGCTTCCACGCGTGCGCCGGCAAGACCGAGTTTCGCGAACTCCATTTTCGCGGCTTCGAGAATACGCGCCCGGGTCACCTCGGGATCCCGCTGCCTCGGCGGCTGCGTCGCGCCCGTCTTGGCGGTTTTGGATGCCCGGCTGGGAGGCGTGGTCACAAGAGTCATGGTCGGTGATCGCTGCAAAGAGAGTCAGTGGGAGCGGCGTCATTCGCGGCCGCGTTGTGTCAGCGACTATAGACCAAAAAGGCATTGTCAGGAAGTAACCGGATGGTGCAGAATGGGCGCAAAAACGGGCAGCACATCGCATGGCCCACACAATTTTCCGCACGCACGACGCGCTTTCCGTGTCCGTGCAAAAGCAGATTCTGGAGGCAGGAATGAGTAACCTGAATGAACTCGCAGCAACGCTTCGTCTTCCGTCGGAACCTCTGCGCACGCCGATGTTCATCGACGGCAAGGACTATGTCGGGCTCGCTGGCGAATTCATGACGCGCAAGAGTCCGGGCCACGGCGTGCCGGTGACATCCACGGCGCGCGCATCTGTCGACGATCTGAATGTGGCGGTTGCTTCGGCGCGCCGGGCGTTCGACGACGGGCGCTGGTCGCGTCTGTCCGGTGAGCAGCGTGCAACGGTGCTGCTCAAAACCGCGAGTCTTATCCGGGACAACGTGGAGACGCTCGCGTACCTGGAAACGCTGGAAAGCGGCAAGCCGATAGGCCAGTCGCGCGGCGAGATCAACGCCGCGGCGGGCATCTGGGAGTACGCGGCGGGTCTTGCGCGTGTCGCGCACGGCGATTCGCATGACACCCTCGGCAGCGACATGTTTGGTCTTGTCGTGCGCCAGCCGGTCGGCGTGGTGGGCATCGTCACGCCATGGAATTTCCCGTTCTTCATTCTGTCCGAGCGCCTGCCGTTCGTTCTGGCGGCGGGATGCACCGCGGTTGTCAAACCCGCCGAACTCACCTCGACCACGACACTCAGGCTCGCCGCGCTTCTGACAGAGGCCGGCTTGCCGGACGGCGTCGTGAACGTGGTGACTGGGCTCGGCTCGAAGGTAGGTCAGGCGCTCGCGGAGCATATGGATGTCGACATGGTGTCGTTCACCGGCTCGACGCCAGTGGGCCGTTCGGTGCTGACGGCAGCGGGCGGCAACATGAAGAAGGTCGGGCTCGAGCTGGGCGGCAAGAATCCGCAGATCGTGTTCGCGGACGCCGATCTCGCCGATGCCGCGGACGCCATCGCCTTTGGCATCTGTTTCAACGCGGGCCAATGCTGTGTGTCGGGCAGCCGTCTGGTCGTGCATCGATCGGTGGAAGATGAGCTTGTCGCGCGGGTCAAGAGTGTGCTCGAGAAGGTGCGGGTGGGCGATCCGCTCGACGCGTCGAACCACGTTGGCGCTATCGTTGAAGCGCGTCAGTTCGACAAGATTTGCAGTTTCATCGAAGCGGGCAGCCGCGACGGCGCACAACTGGTGCATGGCGGCACGTCGAGCCAGGATGGCGAGCGCTTTTTCATCCAGCCCACCATGTTCCGCAACGTCGAACCGCACAGCGCGCTGGCGCAGGAAGAGATTTTCGGACCCGTGCTGTCGGTCACGCCATTCGACACCTTCGAGCAGGCGATCCAGATTGCGAACGGCGTGCCGTATGGTCTCGCGGCCAGCATCTGGACGCGCGATCTGCAGGGCGCGATCAAGAGCTTTCGCGACGTTCAGGCGGGCCGGATCTGGGTCAACTGCACCATCACCGGCGGCCCGGAAATGCCGATCGGCGGTGTCAAGCAATCGGGCATTGGCCGCGAGACGGGGCGTTACGGCGTCGAGGAGTACACCGAACTGAAGTCGGTTCATGTCCAGTTAGGCAACCGGCCGCGCTGGATCGCTTAACGTGGTCTGGTTCGAATCAAGCGGCCGCCAGGAGCCGTAAGCGCCTCATGAATTGCGGAGTCACGCGCAGCGTGTGACTGCAGAACACAGTATCGGAGACAGCAATGTATGACTATGTGATCGTAGGTGGCGGCGCGGCGGGTTGTGCGCTCGCGGCGCGTCTGAGCGAGGATGCGGGCAACCGGGTGCTGCTTCTCGAAGCTGGACCTGCCGATACGGATCCGTACATCCACATGCCGGTTGGCTTCTTCAAGATGACGGGCGGCCCGCTGACTTGGGGCTATCGCACGGCTGCGGCGGCCGAAACACAAGGGCGGCAGATTCCATTCGCGCAGGGCCGCGTGCTCGGGGGTGGCGGCTCGATCAATGCCATGGTCTACACACGTGGGCAGCCGTCGGACTATGACGGCTGGGAGCGCGATGGTTGCACCGGTTGGGGCTTTCGCGATGGCGTGCTGCCGTACTTGCGCCGCATGGAAGACAACGAGCGCCTGTGCAATGAGTATCACGGCGTTGGCGGCCCACTCGGTGTGTCGGATCTCATCAGCGTCAACGAATTGACCAAGGCTTTTGTGCTGGCTGGGCAGGAAGCCGGCATGCCACATAACAGTGACTTCAACGGCGCGCAGCAGGAAGGCGTAGGCGCTTATCAGGTCACGCAGCGCAACGGCAAGCGCTGCAGCGCGGCGGTCGGCTATCTGCGCGACGCTCGCACACGGCCCAATCTGACGGTGCGCACCGGCTGCCTCGTTTCGCGTGTGGTCATCGAAAATGGCCGCGCAATCGGCGTTGAATTTGCACCCGGGGACGATCGCTCGAACGTGACCATTGCGCGTGCTGAACGCGAAGTCATCGTGACCGCTGGGGCGATTGGTTCGCCGAAGCTGCTGATGCTCTCCGGCATCGGACGTGCGGAAGACCTGGAACGCGCGGGCGTGAAGCCCGTGCATGTGCTAAACGGCGTCGGGCAAAACCTGCAGGATCACTTCGACATCGATATCGTCTACGAGTTGAATGGTGCGTACAGTCTGGACAAATATTCGAAGAAACACATGATGCTGCTCGCCGGCCTCGAGTACAAACTCTTCAACAAGGGGCCGGTCACGTCCAACATCGCCGAAGGCGGTGCGTTCTGGTATTCGGACAGCAGCGTACCGACACCCGACCTGCAGTTTCACTTCTTGCCTGGTGCAGGGGTCGAGGCCGGCGTGCCGCCGGTACCGTCCGGTTCGGGCTGTACGCTCAACTCCTATTTCCTCAGACCGCGTAGCCGTGGCAGCGTCACGCTGCACAGTGCCGATCCCGCCGACGCGCCGGTGATCGATCCGGCTTATATCCGTGACCCGTATGACCTGAAGGTGGCCGTCGACGGTATTCGCCAGAGTCGCGAAATCATGAGTCAGAAGGCGCTGAGCAAATACATCAGGAGCGAGCACTTCCCTGGCGCAAACGTGCGCACGCAGGCCGAGTATGAGACCTACGCGCAGCAGTACGGACGCACCGGCTATCACCCGGTCGGTACCTGCAAGATGGGAATCGACGAATTGTCGGTCGTCGATCCGCAATTGCGCGTGTACGGAATCGAAGGGCTGCGTGTCGCCGATTCGTCAGTGATGCCGCGGATCGTGAGTTCGAATACGAATGCGCCCACACTGATGATCGCGGAAAAGGCTGCTGATCTGATTCGTGGTCTGGTGGCAACGCCGGCGCCCGTAGTGGGTCGGCTTGCTAGCACCTCAGGCCGTGTGGCGCACGAGGCCGCAGTGGCAGCGGTCTGACGAAAGACAACGAGGTTTGAAAAGGAGCACCCGGATAAACTGGGTCTTTCTAACAGATCAGTAAATATCCGGTTATTTATAATTACCCCTGATGCAAAGGGTCTTTTTTGGCTCGGAGGAGACATCATGTCGAAACAGGATCAACACACAGGCGTATCGCGTCGCGACTTTATCAAACTCGGCGCAGGCGCGGCATTCGCCGTCGCGGGCAGCGGCATGGCGGGCCTTTCGTTCGGCGCGGGGCAGACCACGCTCGCCTGTTCGTTCCGCTCGCTGACCAATCCGTATTACACCGCGTTCAACAAGGGCGCACAGGCTTTCGCAAAGAGCGTCGGTCTGCCGTACGTGCCGCTGACGACCGAAGGCAGCTCGGAAAAAGGCATCGCGGATATCCGCGCGCTGCTGCAGAAAACCGGCGGCAACCTGGTGCTGAATGTCGACCCCAACGACTCGGCCGATGCCCGCGTGATCGTCGAAGCCTGCTCGAAAGCCGGCGCTTACGTCACGACGATCTGGAATAAACCCAAGGACCTGCATCCGTGGGATTTCAACCCGAACTACGTCGCGCACATGTCGTTCGACGGCGTGGCATACGGCGAATCGACCGCGACTGAGCTGTTCAAGGCGATGGGCGGCAAGGGTGGCGTTGTGGCAATCGGCGGCATTTTCAGCAACGTGCCTGCCATCGAGCGCAAGGCGGGTCTGATGGCGGCGCTGAAGAAATTCCCCGACATCCAGTTGCTGGACTTTCAGGTGGCGGACTGGGATTCGCAGAAGGCCTTTCCGATCATGCAGGCATGGATGACCCGCTTCAATTCGAAGATCAAGGGTGTGTGGGCCGCGAACGACGACATGGCGTTGGGTGCAATCGAAGCGCTGCGCGCAGAAGGGCTCGCGGGACAACTGCCGGTCTCCGGCATGGACGGCACACAACCGGGGCTCGCCGCGATCAAGGTGGGCGAACTCGTGACGACGGTTGACTGGGATCCGTACTGGCTAGGCGGCATTGGCCTTTCAATGGGGCTTCATGCGCAGCAGAAGAAACTGGACGTGGCATCGCTGCCGAAGGACCAGCGCGAATCGTTCTGCAAGGCGACCCTTGTCACCAGGTCGAATGTGCAGGCAGTCATGGCGCGCGAAGCGGCGCCTAGCGCGGATTGGAACAGTCTTTACGCCCGCGTCGCGGGTCCCGTGGTGTATCGATGAGCAAGCTAACCGCAGCGCCTACCCGGCAGGCCGTAAGCACAACAACAACCGGGATCGGATTCATGTCGATGCATTCCCTGCTGCAGCGCTTTGCGCCGCTGCTGGTTTTGCTGGCGCTCGGCCTTTGCATCGGCGCGGTCAATCACGATTTCTTCGATCCGATGAATCTGGCGCGAATCGCGATTTCTGCTGCGATTCCGCTCACCATCGCGCTCGGCGGCACGTTCGTGATTCAACTCGGCAGCATCGACCTGTCGGCGGAAGGGATTGTCGCGGTGTCCGCCATTACGGTGTCGATGCTGGTCGAGAACTCGTACAACGACAATCACTATGGCCTGTGGGTGCTGGCCGTCGCGATTGCCGCTGGCGCGGTGCTGGGGTGCGCCAACGGCATGCTGCACGTGTTCCTGCGTATTCCTTCATTCATTGCCACGCTCGCGGTCGGCTTTGTGGCAACCGGAATCGGGACGGCATGGCTATCGGGCAACACGATCCGCGTGAGCGACATGGCACTGCGTTCGATTGCGATTACGCGTTACCTGGGCTTGCCGTTGTCGGTATGGATCGGCTTGCTCGCGCTCGCCGTCGCGTGGTTTATCTACCGGCATACGTTGCTCGGACGTCACACGCTGGCAATCGGTGGCGGTGAGGATCTCGCGCGTCTGAACGGAGTTCGAGTGCGGCGCGTGCGAATTGCGATCTTTGCACTGGCGGGCGCCTTCTATGGCGTGGCCGGCATTCTTGCAGTCGCGCAATATGGGCAGGGTCACGCGCTCATCGCTGACGGCCAGTTGTTTGTTGCGATCACGGCCATCGTGGTGGGGGGGACCTCGCTCGCGGGCGGTAACGGCAGCCCGTTGAACACACTTATCGGTACGTTGATCGTCGTGGTGCTCGGCAACGGCATGGTGCTACTCGGCGTGCCGCCTTATGTGCAGCAGGGCATTCAGGGCGTGCTGATTATCGTTGCAGTCACGCTTGCGCTCAATCGCTCGCACCGACGCATCGTCAAGTAAGCCTGGGAGATTCAACATGCTGAAACTCAAGAACATCACGAAACGCTTCCCTGGTGTCCTCGCTCTGGATGACGTATCGGTCGAAGTCCGACCCAATGAAATCGTTGGCCTGATTGGCGAGAACGGCGCGGGCAAGTCGACGCTGATGAAACTGTTGACCGGCGCGTACCACCAGGACTCCGGCGAAATCACACTCTCCGGCCAACCGCTCGTGATTCGCAATCCACGCGATGCCACTGCGAAAGGTATTGCGATGGTGTATCAGGAACAGTCGATCCTGCCTAACCTGACGATTGCCGAGAACCTGTTTCTTGGGCGTGAGGAAAACTTCACGACGTTCGGCCGCATGAACTGGTCGAAGCTCAAACGCGCAGCGCAGGCTGAACTCGCCACCGTGCATCTCGACATTGATCCATTGACGGTTTGTGAGGACCTTTCATTCGGGCAACGGCAGATGGTGGAACTGGCGCGTGCGCTGTCGCTGGCGAGCCGCACCGGCGGCACACCGATCATTCTGCTCGACGAGCCGACTTCTGTTCTGGAAGCCGCAGAGATCGAGATTCTGTTCAGGCTGGTGCGCGAACTCAAGTCGCGCGCCTCGTTTGTGTTCGTCTCGCACCGTCTGGACGAACTGCTTTCGCTGAGCGACCGCGTGTACGTCATGAAAGACGGCAAGGTGGTGGCGGAGATGGCTTCGGCTGATGCCTCGGTCAAGCAGCTTCATGAACTGATGGTGGGCCGCTCGATGCACGGCGAGTACTACCGCGAGAATTTGCAGAAACCGTGCCGCGCTGAGGTGGCGCTGTCGGTCTCGCATGCGTCGCTTGGTCATGCGTTGAACGACGTGTCGTTTGAAGTACGACAGGGCGAGGTCTTCGGTGTGGCGGGCGTAGTGGGTTCGGGGCGTGAAGAACTGTGCCGGGTGATCGCCGGACTGGAAAAACTCGATTCCGGCGAAGTGCGGATTTGCGGCACACTGCTCAAGCCACAGGCGAATCACGCGGTTGCGTTGGGGGTCGGCTACGTGCCGCGCGAGCGCAAGGTGGAAGGGCTCGTGACGCAGATGAGCGTCGCGGAAAATCTAACGTTGCCACGACTGGGTGCCGTGAGCCGGGGCGGCGTGGTGCGCAAAGGGAGTGAGCGCAAGATTGCCAACGAGTGGATCGAGCGTTTGCGTATCAAGACGCCGGGGCCGGATGCTTCTTGCCGCAATCTCTCGGGTGGCAACCAGCAAAAGGTCGTGCTGGCGAAATGGCGCTTTGCCGGTAGCCGGATTCTCGTGCTTGACCATCCGACCCGCGGCCTCGACGTCGGCGCGAAGGAAGAGGTCTATCAACTTATTCGCGAGTTGACGGCTGAAGGCGTAGCGGTCGTGCTGACAGGCGACACGCTCGAAGAGATTCTCGGCCTGAGCCACCGCATTATGGTGATGCGCGATGGCCGCGCGCAAAGGGTTCTGCCGTGCGAAGTGGGCTCGAAGCCTTCGCAGGTTGAAATCGTCGAACATATGGTGTGAGGCTGCTATGTCATTACTGAAATCACCGTCGCGGGCGACGCTTCGCGACAACGCACCATTCGCTGCGTTAGTGGCGTTGTACGTGTTGATCGAAATCGCGCAGCCAGGTTTTATGGCGCTATCGACGCAACTCGGGCTGCTCGCGGACAGTTCCACGCTGTTCATCATGGCCGCCGGTACGACCTTTGTCGTGCTGCTGGGCAGTATCGATTTGTCGCTACAGTCGGTTGCATCATTGGCGAGTGTGATGGTCGCGCTGTTCTTGCCTCGCTACGGTGCGTGGGCGGCGGTCATTGCACTCGCGGCGTCCTTCGCGATTGGCCTTTTGAGCGGCGTGATCCAGACCGTGCTGCGCATTCCTTCTTTCATTGCGACGCTTGCAATCAGTGGCATTGCATCGGCCGCAGCGCTCACGCTGTCGGGAACGCGCTCCATTGCGATCAGCGACGATATGCGCAACGCTTCGCTAGGCTGGACGACGGGGACCTCGTTCGGCATCCCGCATGAGATTCTGCCGGCCGTGGCGGTGTTTGCGTTCTGCTGGTTTTTGCATCGCTCGACGATTTTCGGTCGTCACACCGATGCGATCGGCGCAGGCGAGCCAGCCGCTATTGCGTCGGGCGTGCGAGTGTCCGTGACGAAATGTTTGGTCTTTGCGACGTCGTCCTTCTTCGCTGGCCTTGCTGGCGTCGTGATGGCGGGGCGTCTTGGGAGCGGTTCGCCCACGCTGGCCAATCAGTTTCTGTTGCCGGCAATCGCGGCGGTGATCGTTGGCGGAACGGCATTGACGGGTGGATCGGGCGGCATTGTGCGCACGCTGATCGGTGCGTTGCTGGTGTCGGTGGCGCGCGTGGGCATGACCTTTGTCGGCATTAGCGTGTTTGCACAGCAGATCGTATTCGGCGTGATTCTGATTATCGCGGTGACAGTGGCGTTCGATCGCTCGAAGGTGCTGGTCATCAAATAAGTTCACGAATGGTCAGTTTCGGCTGACATGAGAAATCTGGCGGAGAAGGGTGGTTACGAATGAAAGTGCTAATAGCAGTGAAGAGAGTGGTCGACTACAACGTGAAAGTCCGGGTCAAGTCGGACGGCACGGGCGTCGACATCGCGAACGTGAAGATGTCGATGAATCCGTTCGACGAAATCGCGGTCGAAGAAGCCGTTCGTCTGAGGGAAGCGGGCGTGGCGACCGAAGTGATCGCCGTGTCGGCGGGTGTGACGCAGGCGCAGGAAACGCTGCGCACGGCGCTGGCGATCGGCGCGGACCGCGCGATCCTGATCGAGTCGAACGAAGAGTTGCAGCCGCTGGCGGTCGCCAAGCTGCTCAAGGCGCTGGTCGACAAGGAACAGCCTGGGCTGGTCATCCTCGGCAAGCAGGCCATCGACGACGACTCGAACCAGACCGGCCAGATGCTGGCTGCGCTGGCGAATCTGCCGCAGGCCACGTTCGCCTCGAAGGTTGTCGTGGCCGACGGCAAGGCGACGGTTTCGCGTGAAGTGGATGGCGGTGCGGAAACACTGTCGCTGACGCTGCCGGCCGTAATCACGACCGACCTGCGTCTGAACGAGCCGCGCTACGTGACGCTGCCGAACATCATGAAGGCGAAGAAGAGGCCGCTGGAAGTCATCAAGCCGGAAGACCTGGGCGTTGATGTGACACCGCGTCTGAAGACGCTGAAGGTTGTCGAGCCGCCGAAGCGCTCCGCCGGTGTGAAGGTGCCGGATGTGAAGACGCTGGTCGAGAAGCTGAAGACCGAAGCCAAGGTGCTTTAAGTAAAACGCGGAGACGGACGAAATGACGAATCTGGTAATTGCGGAACACGACAGCGCGTCGATCAAGGCTGCGACGCTGAATACGATTGCCGCAACGCAGAAGATTGGTGGCGATATTCACGTGCTGGTGGCAGGTCAAAACGCACAGGCCGCAGCGGATGCGGCAGCGAAGATCGCGGGTGTTTCGAAGGTGCTGCTGGCTGACGCGCCGCAACTCGCAGCGGGTCTGGCAGAAAACGTTGAAGCGACGGTTCTGAACATTGCGAAGGACTATTCGCACATCCTCGCGGCAGCGACGGCCTACGGCAAGAACATCGCGCCGCGTATCGCAGCGAAACTCGACGTCGCACAGATCAGCGACATCACGGCAGTGGATTCGGCCGATACGTTCGAGCGCCCGATCTACGCCGGTAACGCCATCGCAACGGTTCAATCTCAGGACCTGGTCAAGGTCATCACGGTCCGCACGACCGGTTTCGACCCGGTCGCAGCCGAAGGCGGCAGCGCAACGGTCGAGAAGATCGAAGCTGCAGCCGACACCGGCCTCTCGCAGTTCGTGAGCCGTGAAGTGACGAAGCTTGACCGTCCGGAACTGACGTCGGCGAAGATCATCGTCTCGGGTGGCCGCGGTCTGGGCAACGGCGAGAACTACACGAAGGTTCTCGAGCCGCTGGCGGACAAGCTGAACGCAGCACTGGGCGCATCGCGCGCAGCTGTCGATGCGGGCTTCGTGCCGAACGACTATCAGGTTGGGCAAACGGGCAAGATCGTCGCGCCGCAACTGTACGTGGCCGTCGGCATCTCGGGGGCGATCCAGCATCTGGCCGGAATGAAAGACTCGAAGGTCATCGTCGCCATCAACAAGGACCCGGAGGCGCCGATCTT
The DNA here is from genome assembly GCF_905220705.1 of Paraburkholderia domus. GTDB lineage: Bacteria > Pseudomonadota > Gammaproteobacteria > Burkholderiales > Burkholderiaceae > Paraburkholderia > Paraburkholderia domus. The sequence goes on along the minus strand of NZ_CAJNAT010000029.1, from coordinate 29,523 downwards.
CAGTGTCGCCGATTACGGTCTGGTGGGCGATCTGTTCGACATGGTGCCTGAGCTGACCGCGTCGGTTTGATGCGACACTACAAGGAACCCGAAATGCGTAAGACCCGGATTGCGATCGTAGGCGTCGGGCTCGCCGCCACACCTCACGCGCTTGCACTCAACGATCTGCGCGACGAAGTCGAGGTGGTCGGCGTGCTCGGCCGCTCGCGCGAGCGGCTCGAGACCTTCGCGAGGCAGTACGGTTTTCCGCTCGGCGAATCATTCGAGGCTGTGCTTAAAGATCCCGGCGTCGACGCCATTCTGGTGCTGACACCGCCGCACACGCATCTTGATCTCGTCCTGCAAGCCGCGGCGGCTGGCAAACACGTGCTGTTGGAGAAGCCACTCGACATCTCGACGCAACGCGCGGAACGTCTGGTACAAGCGTGCCGCGACGCCGACGTGCGGCTCGGTGTCGTGTTTCAGAACCGCTTTCGTCCGGCGGTGCAGCGGCTTGCCGCTTTGGTGCAGGAGGGCTCGCTCGGCCCACTCGCCTATGCCGGACTCGATCTGCGATGGTGGCGCCCGCAGTCATACTACGATGAACCGGACCGGGGCACCTACGCGCGCGATGGCGGCGGCGTACTGATGACGCAGGCGATCCACTCGCTCGATCTGCTCATGTGGCTGGCAGGTGACGTGTCATCGGTGACAGGCGCAACGGCGACGACACTGCTGCACTCGATAGAAGCGGAGGACTTCGCAAGCGCCGCACTCAGATTCGAAAGCGGCGCGGCCGGTTACGTGCTTGCCACCACCGCTGCGTTTCCAGGCTTTCCAGAGCGCATCGAAGTGGTCGGCAAAAAGGGCACGGCAGTGCTCGAAGGCGGCGCTTTGCGCGTGTTCTTCCAGGATGGCAGCACCGACGAATTTCATGATCCGTCTTCGTCGGGCTTCGGCGCGAAGCCGATGGATTTTTCTCACACCGCGCATCGCGACTTGATCAGGGATTTTTGCGCCGCTATCCGCGAGGATCGGACCCCCGCCATCGTTGGCGACGATGCGCTGCGCGTGCAACGGTTGATCGAACGCATCACCCTTCGACATGGAGACCCGTCCTGATGCCGATCGACGGAGAAACGAAAATCGTCGCCATCGTGGGTGATCCCATCGCGCAGGCGAAGTCGCCCGAACTGTTCAACGCACTGTTCGAACGGCACGCCGTGAATGCGGTGCTGATTCCGCTGCACGTGCCGCCAGCGAAACTTGGCGCAGTGCTCGACGGCTTGCGCGGCGTTGTCAACCTGGCGGGCGTCGTCGTCACGGTGCCGCACAAGATTGCTGCTGTCGCCTATGCCACGGATTTGTCCGCGGCGGCCCGGCAGACGGGCGGCGCGAACTGTCTGCGCCGCGAGACGGACGGCACGTGGTCCGGAGCCATGTTCGACGGTATTGGTTTCGTGAAAGGTCTCGACGCCTGCAAGCATGTCGTACGTAACAAGTCGGTGCTGCTGGTCGGAACCGGCGGGGCAGGCGCGGGCGTCGCACACGCGCTGGTCGATGCCGGGGTTGCATCGCTTGATCTGTTCGACAGCAATACGGAATCGCTGCAACGGCTTGAGGACGCCCTGCGTTCGCGTGGCGGCACGACGCTTATACGTCGGAGCACACCGTCCGCACAGCCGATGCACGACCTTATTGTGAACGCGACGCCGTGCGGGATGCACGCTGGGGATCCGCTGCCGATCGACCTGACTGGCGCAGGTCCGGACGCGGTGGTGGCGGACCTCATTATGAAACCCGCGCAAACGCGCCTGCTGGAAGGCGCTAAGGCACGCGGCCTCGCTACGCATTTGGGCCGTCACCTGCTCGAAAGCTCGGTGGCAACAATGGCCGCTTTTCTACGGCTTGTGCCCTGATCGCCCATACGCCAGGGTTGCTGTGGCAGACGCTCCTGGATGTTTCGCATAAAGCCGCTAAAAGTCAGGGAAAACCCGCTTGATGGATGCTTCACTGCGGCCCAATATCACCGTTAAGTAACCATCCAGTGAGTTACTAAAATTCGGATCAGATGAATAATTCAACTCATGGCAGCAACCACCTTGCATGGGAGACAAAGATGGATCCGGTAGCAAAGCGTAGATGGCCGCGCTCAGGGCTCGAGACAACCTTGATGGGCTTCGGCGCCGCGCCGATCGGCAACATCTTCAGGTCGATCAGCGAGGAAGATTCGGCTGCGTTGATCAAGGCAGCGTGGGACGCGGGCGTACGCTACTTCGATACCGCCCCGATGTATGGCCATGGGTTGAGCGAGGCGCGTTGCGGGCAGGGGTTGCGCTGGTATCCGCGTGACCAGTACGTGCTGTCGACCAAAGTCGGGCGCATTCTGAAGCCGCACAAGCGCGCCGAGATCAACTTCGAGCCGTGGGTCGACGGGCTGCCGTTCGAACCTGTTTTCGACTACAGCTACGACGGCACAATGCGCTCGATCGAGGACAGTCTGCAGCGTCTGGCGCTGGAGCACATCGATATCGCGCTGATTCACGACATCGACGTCTTTACGCACGGAGAGCGCCAGCCTGAGATGTTCAAGGCCGCGATGGCGGGTGCGTCGAAAGCACTGCTGAAACTCCGGGACGAAGGGGTCGTGAAAGCGGTGGGGCTCGGCGTCAACGAGTGGCAGGTCGCGCACGAAGCGATTCGCCAGCAGGATTTCGACTGCCTGCTGCTGGCCGGCCGCTACACGCTGCTCGAGCAGGACGCGCTGGACGGCTTTCTGCCGATGTGTGAAGAGAAGCACGTGTCGGTGATTCTCGGTGGCGGCTACAACAGCGGCATTCTCGCGACGGGCGCCGTGCCCGGTGCGAAGTACAACTATTCGCTCGCGCCGGAGCCGATCCTTGAGCGCGTACGCAGGATCGAGCAGGTATGTCGGGAATTCTCGGTGCCGCTCAAAGCCGCAGCACTGCAATTCGTCCTCGGCCATCCCGCTATCCCGACCAACATTCCGGGCGTGCGCACGGTTGCACAACTGGAAGACAACCTTCAAACCTTCCGGGCTGAGATTCCAGCGGAATTCTGGGCCGAACTGAAGCGCCGCGAACTGATCCGGCAGGATGCGCCGACACCTCAATAGCGCTTGGCTGCAGACCACTGCCGGGCAGTAACGAGCTGTCCGGCTCGCGACAAACTCACGAGCATCACCGCCACGGTTAGCCATGGCGGAGGGGCCGTGTCGTCCTCGCGTTTTATCGTCAGAGAGAAAGTCATGAAAGCAGCTGTACTCGTCGCACCCAGGCAGTTCGAGTTGCGTGACGTGCCAGTTCCTGAATGCGGCGCGTCCGATGTGTTGATCAAGGTAGAACGCTGCGGTATCTGCGGCACCGACCTGCATATCTATCACGGCAATTATTCGGTCGATCGCCTGCCATTGATTCCCGGCCATGAATTTTCCGGGACGATTGCGGAGATGGGTTCGGATGTGAAAGGGCTGCGCGTCGGTCAACCGGTGACGGCCGATATCAATCTTGGTTGCCGCAGTTGTTTTTACTGCCGCAAGAATGAAATTCTCAATTGCACGCAGATGGTTCAACTCGGGATTCATGTGAACGGCGGCATGGCCGAGTACGTGCGGGTGCCGGCTTACGCTGTCGTTCCGTTGCCGGCGGCGATGCCGATCGAAGAAGGCGCGATGGTCGAACCGCTGTCGTGCATCGTGCGCGCGTTTCGCAAGAGTCACCTGCGGCTCGGCGAGAGCGTACTGGTCATCGGCGCAGGTCCGATCGGCCAGATGCACTTGCAGCTCGCGTTGCGTTCAGGCGCGGCACCTGTGATCGTGATCGAGCCGAACGCGCAGCGCGCGCAACTCGCAAAAGATCTGGGCGCGGACTTCGTCGTGACCGACGCAGCGCAGTTGGAAACCACCGTGCGGGCTGCAACCGATGGGCGCGGCGTAGACGTCGCGATTGAGAGCGTCGGCTCCACTGAACTGTATGAGCGTGCATTGGCGTTGATCCGCCCGGGCGGGCGCGTGATCGCCTTCGGCCTTGCCAAGCCGGGCCACACGTTCCGAATTTCGGCGCTTGATTTCGTTCTGCGCGAGCAGGGCGTACAGGCGAGCGTCGCGGGAATGGGCGACGACATGCACGAGGCGGCTACGCTGCTCGGCTACAAACGTATCGACGTCGCGCCGTTTCTGACGACGATCTATCGGCTCGACGACGTGGAACATGCATTCGCGCGGCTCGCTGAGGACAGGAGCGTGTTGAAGATCCAGTTGCAAGTCGCCTGAACGACCGATCTGCTCGCGTCGTCAACTCAAGAGGTGCGCTATGAATGCCCTTGAAGTACGAGGAATCAGCAAGACTTACCCGGGTGTCCGTGCCCTTGATCAGATTGCCTTCACCTGCGGCAAAGGGTCGGTCCATGCATTAGTCGGCGAGAACGGGGCAGGCAAGTCGACGCTCATCAAGATCCTGAGTGGCGCAGTCGCACCGGACGAAGGTGAGTTGCTGCTCGACGGACAACCCTACACGCCGGAGTCGCCGAGCGAAGCCGCCGAAGCGGGCGTATCGACGATCTACCAGGAGTTCAATCTGATACCGGGATTGAACGTTGCAGAGAACATCTTCCTGGGGCGTGAGCGCATCGAAAACGGACTGCTTGACAGTAAGTCCATGCGCAAGGAAGCACAGGCGCTACTGGAGCGCATCGGCGCGCCAATCGATGTGCGCAGACGTGTCGGCACTCTGTCGGTCGCCGAGCAGCAACTCGTGGAAATTGCGAAGTCGCTGGCGATATCCGCGCGTGTGCTGATCATGGACGAACCATCGGCCACGTTATCCGACCACGAAATGACCTTGCTCTATAACGTGGTCAGAAAGCTCTCCAGCGAGGGGGTGGCGATCATCTATGTGTCGCACCGGATGGATGAAATCTTCGATCTCTGCGATACCTGTACCGTGATGAAAGATGGGCGGTCAGTATGCACGCGCCCCGTCGCCGAACTCAGCCGGGATGCGTTGATCCAGCTTATGGTGGGCCGTGAACTCGATACACGCTTTCCCGATAAGCGGCCGTTGGCAACGGGCGAAATCGTGCTCGAGGTCGAGGGTCTTCGCCTCGAACAACGCGTGCGGGACGTCACCTTTAACGTTCGTGCGGGAGAGGTGGTGGGCCTGGCCGGCCTCGTCGGTGCAGGCAGGACAGAGGTGGCACGAGCCATCTTCGGCCTCGAGAACGTCACGGGTGGCCGCATTTCGCTCCGAGGCCAGAGTCATCGGCCCGAAACACCGTCGCAGGCAATCGAGGCAGGTATCGCACTGGTTCCGGAAGATCGTAAGACACAAGGTCTCGTGCTGGGACTAAGCATTCGCGAGAACGCCATTTTGCCCACGCTGAAAAGCATTTGCCGGTTCGGCTTTGTTGAAGGCCGCAAGGAGCGGGCGCGGGTTGCAAAAGTCTGCAAGCAACTGGCGGTATCGGCATCGAGCGTAGAAGTGCCGGTCATGACGCTTTCCGGTGGTAACCAGCAGAAGGTTGTTTTTGGCAAGTGGATGGCGCATTCCTTTTCGCTGCTGATTCTGGACGAGCCGACCCGCGGTGTCGACGTGGGTGCGAAGACGGAGTTCTACAAGCTCATCGATGAAATTGCACGTTCAGGTAAAGCGGTACTTCTGATTTCTTCGGAATTGCCGGAATTGATCGGCATGGCCGATCGCATCGTCGGCGTGCGCGACGGCGTGGTCACGGGTGAGGCCATGGCGCTCGGAGCAACCGAAGAGTCCGTTCTACAAATGATTGCGAGGTAATCATGGCCATTGCCGAATCACTATCGAATATCAGTTCCAGCGAGCGTTTCTCGAACAACGCATACCGGCGCATCGAGCTTGTTCAGCGCTACGGCATTCTGGCGATCTTTCTGTTGCTTTGCGTCACGGCCGCATTGTCGTCACCGTTCTTTTTAACGCCGGAAAATCTGCTCAACGTAGTTAGACAGGTATCGGTAGTTGGCCTGACTGCTCTTGGTATGACCTTTGTCATTTTGACCGCCGGCATCGATCTATCCGTCGGCTCGATCCTCGCGTTGACGACACTTGCCGTTGCTGGCCTGAAACCCTATGGACCTGTCGCATCGCTTGCCGGCGGACTTGCTGTGGCGCTGGCTTGCGGGTGGCTGAACGGTTTTATCACTACGAAAGGCCGCATTCAGCCGTTCATTGTCACGCTCGGCATGATGACGGCGCTCGTTGGCGTCGGCCTCGCCTATTCCGATGGGCAGCCGGTGATCGGCGTGCCTGTCTCGCTCGGATGGATTGGTCGCGGTCGGCTCGGCGGTGTCCCTGTGCAGGCCATTCTGTTCATCCTGATGGCGCTGGCTTCTATCGTGATCCTGAAGAAGACGCGCTACGGACGCCATATCTATGCGGTCGGCGGCAACATTGAAGCAGCTCGCCTCTCGGGCGTCGCAGTGGATCGGGTTCGGGTGATCGCTTACTGCTTGTCCGGTCTTTTCGCTGGACTCGGTGGCATTGTCATGGCGGCGCAATTGAACATCGGCGAGGCGAATCTCGGGAAAGGCCTCGAGCTCGATGCCATCGCAGCTGTGGTGGTGGGAGGGACAAGTCTTGCCGGTGGCGCCGGCGGCATTGGCGGGACGATTATCGGCGTGCTGCTGATCGGCGTGCTCAACAATCTGCTCAACCTTCTTAACATTCCCGCTTATACACAATTGATCGTGAAGGGCGCCATCATCGTGATAGCCGTCCTGATTCACGCTCAGCTTAGTCGTTCCAGGGGCCGATAGGTCACCCGACAAAAAGGAGACAGAATGAAACCCTCAAAAATCGCGCTGGCGTTAGCTGCGGCGGCATTGTTGTTCGGTGGCATGAGCACGGCGTGGGCCGCGCCGGACACCATCGGATTATCGCAGGAGAGTCTGGACCATCCGTGGCTAGCAACCCAGCGTAAGCAGATCGATGCAGCTTGCAAAGCTGCTGGTATCAGGCTCCTTGCCACCGATGGACAAGGAAATGTAGCGACGCAAATTGCCGGCATTGAGGACATGCAGTCGAAGGGCATCAAATTGTTGCTGGTTCAGGCGGGCAAAGCGGAAGGGTTGCGTCAGGAATTGGAGAGTCTGAAAGAGCGCGGTATTCCGTACATGTTCGTTGGCAAGCCGATTGAAAATGCCGGCGCGATCACCATGGTCTCCGGAGACAACCGCGCCTTGGGTGCCGACGCGGGCCAATTCATTGTCGACAGCCTGACTCAGAAAAACGGCAAGCCCAAGGGCAATCTCGTCGTGCTCGAAGGTATACCTGGCGATGAAACATCACTCAACCGGGTCGGCGGAGCTGTGTCCGTCGTTAAGAAGTATCAGGACATCAAGATTGTTGCCTCGCAGCCCGGCGATTACCGCAGGCCTAAAGCTTATTCGGTCATGCAAAACATCCTTCAGGCACACCCGCCAGGCACGCTGGATATCGTATTCGCCGCAAACGGGGAGATGGCACTAGGTGCGATTCAGGCGATCAAGGAAAGCGGGCGGTCCAAGGAGATCAAGGTAGTTGGACTCGATGGGCAGAAAGAAGAGTTCGATGCCATCCGGGCGGGTGATGAAGCAGCCACCTGGCTGTACCCGCCGGCCGGCACGGAGGGTATGGCGGTTGCGCTCAAAGTCCTTAAGGGCGAAAAGGTGCCGCCCAAAGTCCTCCTGCCGACGGTGCGTGTCACGAAAGACAACGTGAACTTGGTCCAGCCGGCGTTTTAGCCGTTATTGGCTTCGCGGCACCCTTTGCAAGGGTGAATCAATCGGCCTTGTCACGGGTACCAGCAAACGGAAATACATGATGAAAATTTACGGCATGGAGCATGTAGGCTTTACGGTCCCCAACCTTGACGAAGCAGTGCACTTCTTTCAAACGGCTTTGGGTGCGGTCACCGCTATGGAAACGGGACCGGTCGTGGTGGATGACGCGTTCATGGCGCGGCGCCTCGGTGTGCCCGAACATTGCCGCATCGAAAACATCAAGGTGTTGCGCTGTGGATATGGCGCGAATCTCGAGCTGTTCGAATACTCAGGCGAGACGCAGCAATCAGCACTCAGGCGCAACAGTGAAGTGGGTGGTTTCCATCTTGCCTTTCAGGTCGACGATGCCGTTGCTGCAGCCGATAACTTGAGAGAGAAGGGTGTGGACGTGCTGGAGGGACCAACCTACGTCGATGCAGGACCGATGAAAGGTCTTACGTGGGTGTATCTGCGCGCTCCGTGGGGGCAGTTCCTCGAACTGGTAAGCCGAAGCGGCCCGCTCGGATATGAAGATGCTGGCGGCCCGACCCTTTGGGCACCGCAATCCGCATAGAACAAGTTCAGGTTTCGCTCCTGATGTCCCGTTCGACGAGCATCGCCGTTCGTCTTCGGAAAATCGGTAGCAAGACCTGCATAGCGGTGCTGATTGCCGCGCTGGGAGACATCATATGCAAGAAATGGAAATCTGCTTTCCGGGGAAGGAGCAATTCATCCTGCAGCCCTGTGAGCCGTCGGAGGCGCTGCTTCCCAATGAGGTGCGTGGGCGCACGATCGCGACGCTCGTTAGCCCCGGGACGGAACTGGCATGGGCGACCGGAGAGGATTTTCCGATCAGGCCGGGTTATTCCGCTGTGTTTGAGGTTCAGGAACGTGGTGCGGACGTTTCCATCGCGTCTATCGGTGATCTCTTGTTCTGCATGGGCAGTCACCGGAGTTACCAGCACGTCGACGTTGCCCATACAGTCGCGATACCCAGCGAGATCAAGCCGGAGACTGCACTGCTCGCACGCCTCGTGGGCGTATCGATGACCACGTTAATGACGACCAAAGCGCGGCCTGGAGACCCCGTAGTGATTTGCGGCGCGGGACCGGTCGGCTATCTGGCCGCGCACATTTTCCGGATTGGCGGCTACGACGTCACGGTCGTTGAGCCCGATGCTAAACGACGCGCTCAGGCGCAGGACTCGGGGCTGCGATCGGTCTTTGCGGCGTTTCCATTTGAGCGACCGGAACTGGCAGGTCAAGTCGCGCTGGTGGTCGATTGTTCGGGGCACGAGCAAGCGGTTCTGGATGGCTGTCGCATCGTACGGCAGAACGGCGAGGTCGTACTGGTCGGGGTCCCTTGGCGGCGTCAGGCGGATCTGTCCGCTCATGAATTGCTTAACGCAGTGTTCAATGGTTTTGTGGAGTTGCGTAGTGGCTGGGAATGGGCCTTCCCGCTAGTCTCCCGGAGCTTTAAATGGGAGGAGCTTCGGGAGGGCTACAACAACAGTTCACAGAGCATCATGGCCGGCTTTCGCAAAGCGATGAAGTGGCTAGCAGAGGATCGTATTCCGTTGGAAGGTATGGTGCGGATCGAAACACCGGATGAGCCGGAAAAAGTCTACCGTGCGCTGCTGGAGCGGAGCGTTGATGAACCGTTTGTGGTTCTCGATTGGCGTGAACTTCACACCCGCTACTGAGTTGGCAGTTAATCCATTGCATGTCGGCAGATTGCAAAGCATCAAGACGAAAGAGTAATACGACGCCATATCACTTCGTTTGACCCTGCACGTAAATAGTCCGTCTTCGCAGGGTCTTGCACCGATTTTTTGGAGATCACGAGTGGATAGGTCCAACTACAGATGGCGTATTTGTGCGCTACTTTTCTTCGCGACAACGATCAACTACCTCGATCGGCAGGTTCTTGGGCTACTCAAGCCAGATCTCGCCGTTCGCTTTCACTGGACTGAAACCGACTACAGCTACATGGTGGTCGTCTTCACGGCGTGCTATGCATTTGGACTTATCCTGTCCGGAAAACTGATTGACAGATTTGGTGTCAAGGTCGGCTATGGGGTCTGTGTACTGATCTGGAGTGTCGCCGCCTGTGGCCATGCTCTTGTACGCAACACGCTGGGATTTGCGTTTATGCGCTCGCTTCTTGGGCTGGCCGAGTCTGGAAATTTTCCATCGGCAGTGAAGTCGGTATCGGAGTGGTTTCCCCGAAAAGAACAGGCTTTGGCAGTAGGAATCTTGACGTCCGGGACCAGTATCGGCGCAGTGGCGGCGCCTGCCATTGTTCCCTGGCTTGCCGCGTCATATGGTTGGCAGGCTGCGTTTTTAGTGACCGGGTTGACCGGGTTCATCTGGCTTGGCCTCTGGTACATCATGTACTACGCGCCGCAGAAACACGCGAAAATCACGCAGGCCGAATTGAAGTATATCGAGGACGACCGCAGAGAGGACGAAGATACCGGCAAGTCAGTGAGTTGGTTCTCCTTGCTGCGTCTGCATGCGACTTGGGCCTTCATCGTAGGGAAATTGCTCACGGATCCGATCTGGTGGTTCATGTTGTTCTGGCTCCCTTCCTATTTCTCGTCCCGCTATCACCTTGATTTAAAAAATCTGGGGCTGCCACTTGTCGTTGTGTATGTGGCTACCTCGATTGGAAGTATCTCCGGAGGGTGGCTGTCTTCACAATTGATCTCCCGAGGTTGGACCGTTCAACGTGCCCGGCAGAGTGTCATGCTCGGACTGGCGTTTCTGGTGGTGCCCATCGCCTTTTCGCCATGGATCGACAACATGTGGGCAATGGTCGGGCTGCTTAGCCTTGCAGCCGCAGCGCATCAGGGATGGTCGGCGAATCTCTTTACGACCGCGTCTGACATGTTTCCCAAAGTGCTGGTCGGGTCGGTGGTCGGCATCGGTGGCATGGCGGGCGCAATCGGGGGAACCCTTTTCCCATTGTTCGTTGGAGCGCTTCTCGATCACTTCAAGGCGCTTGGCGCTATCAACTCGGGATACAACATATTGTTCATCGTTTGCGGCTCGGCGTATCTCGTGGCGTGGGTCGCGATGTTCCTGATCCGGTCGTCAAAGGCGCGCGTCGACTTTTCTTTGGGGCAATCGCTTGGGCAGTGATTTCTATCTGGAAGTGGGTGACGTGGTCGTTTTGACCAAAGAGGTGACGGCTGGCGCCATTGACGACTTTGCGCGGATAAGCGGTGACTTCTCTCCGGCTCATATGAGCATGGAGATCATGTCCAGATCGCCCTACAAAACGCGCATTGCGCACGGTGCTCTGCTCGTTGCATGGATGTCGCACTGTTCGACCGAGGTGGTTGAGCGTCTATCGGGATTGCGCGACGCGGGGGAAACGCCCGTCTCGCTTGGCTATGACCGGGTTCGTTTCCTCAAGGCTGCGCTTATCGGCGACGTTCTGACTTATACGTATCGCGTGCAGGCAGTAGACCTGGAGAGGCGGCGTTCGGTGTCGAAGCTGGAGGTGGTCAATCAGGCGGGCGAGGTGGTCTGCGTGGCTGAGCACATCCTGAAGTTCGTCCCGCTTGTCGGCTAAACGCTATCTGGCTCCCGCCTCAAGTTCGCAGACGAGCGCTGCGCTGTCGCGCTTTTGGAATTGCTGTGCGTTGTCATTCCCACGCTTAGCTCGACTGTTTTTCCATTAACTTCCACTGGACGGCGGACGCGCTCCGTTTACTTCGATATGAACATTGGCAGAGACCTTCAGCAGATCGCACAGCAGGAAAAACTGCTTGTTGCACCTCGTTTCGACGCCGATTTTGGCTGGCAGGTTGGGACGCATCTGCACGAACTCGCAAAGGCTCGAGGACTGCCGATTGCGATCGACGTGCGTACTTTCGGGCAGTCCATCTTCTACAGTGCTCTTACCGGGGCGACTCCTGACAATGCGGACTGGGTGCGGCGAAAAAGTAACACCGTCGCGCAGTTCCGATGCAGCTCATATGCGGTCGGTCTGCGTCTGGCCGAATCCGCCTCGACGCTTGGCGACAAATTTGGTTTGTCGAACGCTGATTACGCAACACACGGTGGCGGCTTTCCGCTGACCGTGCAGGGCGCTGGTGTTATAGGTTCGATCACAGTGTCTGGTTTGCCGCAGCGCGACGATCACGGATTGATCGTCGAGGCATTGTGCGCGCTGCTTGGCCACGATTACGCAACATTGCGGCTGGTACACGAGGAAGGCGAATAAGACTCCCAGCCGGATTGTTGCTTGGTTTTCGTGTTTCCGGGCGCTAACGGGGAAGCCCGTCACTCACTACTAGCGGCCCGGTTTCGCAAGCTTCGACTAAACACCGCAAAAGAACTTTCCATTCTAATGTCGAGATCCAGCATCCACTTCCACATTGACAATCGCGTCGCCACGATCACGCTCGACTGCGTCGCGCGGCACAACGCCCTGTCGTTGGCAATGCTCGCCGAGATTGATCTTGCTCTCGCGCAGATCGAGAACGCGAGAGACGTACGCGTGGCGGTGATCCGCTCGGAAAGTACACGTTTTTTTTGCAGCGGTGCCGATATCGGAGAGTGGGGGGATGTTGACCCTGAAGGTATGGGCAGCCGTTTCATTCGGGCCGGAAACCGCGTGTTTCGGCGTATCGCGGAACTCGACGTTCCGACTATTTCGGTGCTTTCTGGCAGTGCGCTTGGTGGGGGCTTGGAACTCGCGCTGTCCTGCGATTTCAGATACGCGTCTACTGACGCGATGCTTGGCTTTCCCGAGGCGTCTGTAGGTGCGATTCCAGGCTGGATGGGATGCCAGCGGCTTTCGGACTTGATCGGCGCCAGCCGCTCGCGAGAACTCGTACTGCTCGGCGAGCCGATCACGGCTGCACGGGCCGCCGAATGGGGAATTATCAACGAGGCACTGTCGCGCGAACAGCTTGATGTGCGCGTATCCGAAATCTGCGCGCTCCTTCAGTGCCGGTCCAGTGCATCTCTTTCAGTTGGCAAGCGGCTATTGCGCCTGGTCGAATCGGGTCAGGCCGAGATTGCACATGAATTCGCGGCCTCGGTGTGCAAAGGCACGCCCGACGCCGCAGAAGGTGTCAGGGCCTTTCGAGAAAAGCGGCATGCCGAATTTCGCTGAATGCGTCTAACCAGACACGCGTAGGGCAGCGAAGAGTGCTTCCACCGAGTTGTTCAAACCGCTAGTTGCCCAAATGGTGCGTAAAGATAGATCTATTGAGATAAGTAGTCGACCCTGAACAATTCGGAGAGCCTCGTGCGGCGGAGATTTGAGGCCGAAATGGTGTTGTGAGATTTGCAGGAACCTGGCACATTAACGCGAGAATCCTGCATTTTTCGACGAGGTGCAGATGGGTCCAAAGACGCCTGTGCCGGAGGGAGATTTCTTCCGGCAACCGCTGCGAGAACAGATCAACCTGAAGCATCCGTTGGTCGGTTTGGCCGACCTGATCAACTGGGAACGATTGGGCGCATCAATGAGCGAGAGCTTCGTGTCGCGCAAGGGTCGACCAGCGAGTTCGCCGCGCCTGATTGCGGGGCTGCTGTATTTGCAGCATGCGTTCGATCTGTCCGACGAAGAGGTCGTCTGGCAATGGGTGGAGAACCCGTACTGGCAGGTGTTCACCGGCGAGACCTATTTGCAGACCGAACCATCGATCGACCCGTCGAGCCTGACGCGCTGGCGCAAACGACTGGGCGAAGCCGGCGTTGAAGAGTTGCTGGCCGAGACGATCGAAGCAGCGAAACGTGCCGGCGTGATCAAGGCCGCGAGCGTGAAGCGGGTGATCGTCGACACAACGGTGATGGAGAAGGCGGTCGCCCATCCAACCGATTCACGATTGATCGAGCGGTGTCGCGAACATCTGGTGAAGGCTGCGGCGCGACACGGCTTGAAGCTGAGGCAGAACTACAACCGCGAGGCGCCGCGTCTGGCGCTGCAGATTGGCCGCTACGCTCACGCGAAGCAGTACAAACGCATGAGGAAAGCACTGCGCACGCTGCGTTCACGCGTTGGACGGGTGATGCGCGACGTGGAGCGGCAGGTCGCCCAGGTGGCCGACCCAGGCCGCGCTGCATTGATGGAGCTGATTGCGCGCACGAAGCGCATCCTGGCGCAGAAGCCGAAAGACAAGAACAAGCTTTATGCGCTCCACGCGCCTGAAGTCGAATGTCTGGCCAAAGGAAAGGCCCGCAAGCCGTACGAATTCGGAGTGAAAGTGTCGATCACGACGACTCACAAGGAAGGACTGGTGGTTGGCATGCGCTCGATGCCGGGCAATCCGTACGACGGTCATACGTTGGCTGAGGCACTGGAACAGGCGGCAATCCTGTGCGACGCCACGCCGGAAGTCGCCATCGTCGACCGTGGCTACAAGGGTGTCGCGGTCGACGGCGTGAAGATCTATCACCCGGGCTTGCGGCGGGGCATCACACGCGGACTGCGCGCGATGATCAGACGGCGAAGTGCCATCGAGCCAGCCATCGGTCACATGAAGGCTGACGGAAAACTCGACAGGAACTGGCTCAAGGGTGCGCTGGGCGATGCGATGCACGCGGTGCTGTGCGGCGCCGGCCACAACCTCCGCATGATCCTGAGGAAGCTGCGGCTTTTTTGCGTCTTTATTCTCGCTGCTTTGGTCAACCGCTGCATCGCCGCCGACGTGATGGTGTGACGTCGGCCGCGCGGGAAATGAATTGTTCAGGGTCGACTAAGTATTCTTATCAAAATAGCGCGATTCCTGTGCCAAACTGGCCTCTATGAAAACGCGCCTGACCCCGACCCCTTCACCCGAACCGCGCCCCGTGGATTTCCCCGACGCCGATGAACTGGCGATGCTGCGCGCCTGGTACGCCGGCATGCCGGTCCGCAAGGCCGTGGAACGCTACCTGTCGGACCGTATTGGGGCAGGGCAGTCGGTCCGCGGCGTCCTCGGCGGAATTCGCCGACGGCTGGCGAAGGTTGCGCGGCAGGTTGGGCAGCCGGATCTCGCCGCCATTCTTGGGCTCCCTGACGGTGAGCGTTTGCGGGAGGCGAAGACGACCGTAGAGGCGATCGAACTCTTCCGGTATGCGCATGCCGACTCGGCAGATCAGTAAAGACCTCGGCACCTGGCTGTCGCCGCGCGCGGTCACCGGCTTGTCTGCGCATAGCATTTCAACACCGAGAGACTGGCCCGTCCAGATTCGGCGCGGGCACCAGTGGTGGAACGCATTCCCGACCTCGAGACAGCCGGTGCACGGCTGTCCTGCAGTACGCTACTGATTCAATGCCCATCCAAAGTCCGAGGAGGACCGCATTCGGTCGTCTCCGGCGAACGCGGTGGTTGAGGCATGTTTCCATCTGGAAGGCGAAGTGAACGTGTCGACGAACGAGTTATCGCTCGACTCGCTCGCGAAGGTAACAGCTAGTGCGTCAGGTTCGGGCTAACGGCTCACTCTTATGGTTCAAAGCAAAGTCTGAATAATGCAACTAACTGTCTGTGTCTGCTCGATGCTTATCAAACCGAAAACCAAGTCTATAAAGACCGGGCTATGCAAGCATGACAGTCACGTCGCCGCGGCCGTTAGAACGACGCGCCGCGGCGCCACGCGAACCGCACCGACTTTCTGGCGCGCGCGTTCATGCATGAGTCGCGGAACGATGACTGCATGGGCTAGGGTATGGAGTGCGGTTTCTACCGGACGAGTGCCTGCCATCGCCCAGAGTCCGGATCGGACGGCGGGCAAGCGGCGCTCATCGCCGGAAAACAACGCGGCTTCGACGCGTGCTGCATTTGCCGACGCTCGAATAGCTTCGTTGGCGCCCACGCAGTTCCAGCAGAATGATCCCAACGCGTTCGACGAGGACTTGACCAGGTGGATGATCATGCCGGCACCGTCGCCGTCCCGCTGCCGGGCGATCTCCCAGGAGAGCAATCCGTCGAGTGTCGGCAGATTCGGAATCCACGTATTGACCTCGGATTCGACAAAACCCCACAACCGCAGGCCGATGCGCAACGCGGCGCCGTCGGCGCGCACCGGCTGACTGCCGCGACGTGCCGCGATTTCAAGTGCGTTTGAATTGAGATTTCGCATACTGTCGCTCTCCTTGCTGTTCAGTAGATTGATAGTGTGGCGGCCCATGGAGTCAAATCGTGTCCGATAGATCCGCAATGTCTTGCATGCCTGCAAAAAGCGGTCGATCGCCGTCGCGTTTTGAACCTGATCGATCGCTTCTGAGGGACGCGCTGTCACCAAGCGCCTGATGGACGTTTGCTCGCACGGTATTCGGTGGGGGTTACCGCCAGGTGCTTGCGAAAAAGCTTCGCTAGTTGCCCACCGCTGCCTACGCCGCAACGACGGGCAATCTTGTCGACCGGAAGCGTCGTCTCGATAAGGAGTCGGCAACTCCTATCAAGCCGGACATACGCCAGATAATCCGACGGCGTCACGCCCATTTCCGCCTTGAAGCGTCGCAGGAAATTACGCTCGCTCATGGCCGAGAGTTGCGCTGCTTCGTCAATGGCAACCGGCCGGCCGCTGTTTGCCTCGAGCCAGTGCGCGGAGTCCCGGATTCGTTCGCTGACGGATGGCGAGGCCGTTCTACGCAGGGTCGATGTGAAGTGCGTCGTTGCGGGCGGCGCGACGCACTCGGCGGTTTTACGCGCGATCTCCGCGCCGAGATCATCCTGGATGACACTCAACGCGGTCTGCAGTGGGTTCGATACGTCAAGTGACGCTTGCGGCTCGAGGCCTGGGCGACGGCTGCCGTATGGCATGGACCCGTCGTCGCGTCCGCTATTGGATGGATGGGCAAACCCGGCTGCTTCGAGCAGGAACCGCCCCTCCGCGATAGGGAGCACCAATTCGCTGCGGCAATACGCGCGGCGCAGCCACGTCAGCAACCGCTCATCGCCAGTCGCGTTATGTACCCCTTCGCCGCCTGCAATGAACAGCGCATCGAAGTTGTCTGCATGGCGGAGCGCCTCCACACTGTCAGTCCAGACAAACACGAGCGACGAACTGGCGATGCGGCCGCCGGTCGTTGATAACAGCCGTACGTCATAGCGTGTGACACTGTGTGGCACGCTGTCAGCAAGGGTATTCGCCGAATGAAATGCTTCGACGATAGACGCCGCCTCGGGGAGCGCAAAGCCGTTGAACAAGGCAATGCCAATGTGCTTCACTGTGTTTGTATCGAGCAGTTTCGTGTCCTTTCAAAGCGGAGTTATCTTGAACACCGGCGTGGTTCGACGTCGGCACGGCGAGAAGATAGCGGCGCTTTCGGACAACGGCTGTCCCATGCATTTTTTGGCGGCACGCCGTCGTATCGAGACATTGATTGTCCCAATGGCGCGCTAGCATGACGGCCAATGGCACTGGTGTCGCGTTGAGCGGAACCTGGGCGCGAATACCGGATGGGACGGTATTCGTCATTCAAAGACTTGGAGGGAACCTCAATGCAGGACGTGCGCGTGCAGCAAGCCGTCGCGTGGCTACGCGACGCAGATGGTCTGCTCGTCACGGCGGGTGCGGGGATGGGCGTCGACTCGGGCTTGCCGGATTTTCGCGGCAATGCGGGATTGTGGCGTGCTTACCCGGCGCTTGCCGAGGCAAAGCGGGATTTTCAGTCCATTGCGAACCCACGCGCCTTCGAAGACGAGCCGGAGCTCGCGTGGGGCTTCTACGGACACCGCCTGCAACTTTATCGCGAGACCGAACCGCATCCAGGCTTTGCGATTCTTAAACGTTGGGGCGAGCGCGCGGAGCGCGGTGCGTTTGTCTTCACGAGCAACGTGGACGGACACTTCCAACGGGCGGCTTTCGCAGAGGGCCGGACCGAGGAGCATCACGGCTCGATTCATTACTTGCAGTGCACCGAACCTTGTTCGTCGCGTATTGATTCGGCGGCGGACTTCGTGCCGCAGGTAGACGAGCGCGCATGCCGCCACACCGGTCCGTTGCCGCGGTGCAAACACTGCGGCGCGGTGTCGAGGCCGAATATCCTGATGTTTTGGGACTCGGCGTGGCTGTCGTCCCGTGCTGACGCGCAGGCGGCGCGCCGTGCCCGGTGGCTTGCGTCGGTCAAGCGCCTCGTTGTTCTGGAGGTGGGCGCGGGCACGGCACTGCCTACGGTTCGGCGCTTCAGCGAGCGGCACGGCCCTCGCGTCATTCGCATCAATGCCCGCGAGCCGCTGATCGATCCTGCAATCGGGATCGGTTTGGAAGGGCGCGCGCTAGACGTATTGACGCTGATAGACGCGGCACTAGGCGCATAGCGATAAGGATCAGCCGCTAGCCGATCGCACAACGCATCGGGACATGCTGTGTTTCGAGGCTCTGCCTAAAGAAGTCACCTCTGACGCCGATATAAGGCTGTCGCGGCGCAATGTAAGGACCGCAAGATCCGCTCGCCATGCGACGTATTTGATCAGAGAGGCACCAACCAGATGAACCAGAAACAATTTCTAGACGACGCCGAGGTCGCTGAATTCGTCACGTGGCTCGCCGGCTTTGCAGGCCGCGTGCCGATCGAGTTGGACATCGGCAGTTCGGCGCGCGTGCCCCAGGGCGTTGTCAAGACCGTGCACGGCTTTGACGGCGTCATCGACACCTATGTCTGGCGCGCTGACTGGACCGATGATAGGGGATCGTCAGTGAAATCGCTGTGCTGGGATAGCACGGCGCGCAGCCTCAAGCGTCTCGCAGAGACATTGAGGGCGGCGCTGGCAAGCGAGTCGGACGAGGCCGCGATGCGAGCGTGCCACGCGATCCTTGAGTGGGGCGGCGAGCGGAATATCAGCGTCGGTGCGCGGCCATTCCTTGAGGCAAAACGCGCGAGCGGACAACTCGTCACCTATCTCAAGGCAGCGCGTGAGGCGTTTCGCCTGAGCAGCGGGCGTCTCGACCAACTTGGTGCGATCGAAGACGTCAACTCGATGCTGACCAAGGTCTATGCATTGGCATCGGATGATGGGCTGCCGATTTACGACTCGCGCGTGGCGGCCGCAATGGCCTCTCTCGTCGAACTATTCCGCATCAAAACTCGGCGTGCATGGCGGCAGGTTCCGGCTCGGCTTCTGTTCCCGACCATGGACGCCTCCGCGCGCCGTAAATTGATCGGCCTGCATACCGGGCCGCTGATTTCCAAAGGTGCCTTGATGCACTACACCCAGCCCGACATGCCGGCCCGTTGGGCATCGGCCAAGCTACGGCTTGGCTGGATCGCGGAAGACCTGCTCAGACAGGCTCCGCAATTGTTGAGCGCACAACCACACTCGCGCCTCCATGCATTTGAAGCGTCGCTATTCATGATCGGCTATGACGTGCGATGCCTCGCCGGCAATCTGAACGGCACGCAAACCATTGACGCCAAATAAGAAATCCAATCTTTGGTGCATCCGCTTAAGATTCGCCGCGCGTCGCCGTTAACCAGGATGTCATGCAGCCTACAACTCATCGAACGTTCTCCCGCATGGATATTCTTGATAGCAAGATCATTAGCGTATTGCCCAATGCCGG
The DNA here is from genome assembly GCF_905220705.1 of Paraburkholderia domus. Lineage (GTDB taxonomy): Bacteria > Pseudomonadota > Gammaproteobacteria > Burkholderiales > Burkholderiaceae > Paraburkholderia > Paraburkholderia domus. Next base: position 10,244 of record NZ_CAJNAT010000029.1, on the reverse strand, counting down.
GTCGAGCAATCAGTATCTCAGCACGCCAGCGGTCCACAAAAGGCTGGAGATCATCGAGTCTGACGCGCCCGTTATCAAAACGGTGCAACGGCGTCTGGAGAGGCTGCAGCTCGAGGGCATCGTCGACATGGAGAAACGCGGCGCGGCCTGGTACTGGCGCAAAGGCGCCGGCGCGGGCGGCATGGCGGGGAAATCCGGCGCGATCATGACGCGAGAGGAGGCGCTGGCCCTGCATATGCTACGTAGCTTCACGTCGCGGCAGATCCCGACCCTCGTCGCCGAAGCGCTGGCCGACCTGTTCGAGGTCGCGGACAAGCGTCTCGAAGCGGCGGTGACGGAGGACGAGCGCCGTTACAGACGATGGGCGGACAAAGTCGCGGTGGAGAACAGCGGGTTCGCGCTGCGCTACCCGCAGATCGATGCCGAGATCTTCGCCATCGTTTCCCAGGCACTCTTTCACGAACGCAAGCTCGAAATCGTCTACCGCCCGCGCTCCAATGTGACCAATGACAAGTGCAAGGTCATCTTGCCGCTCGGCCTCGTCGAGGTAGGCGGCCTTGTCTACCTGATCGGCGGCACGGAAGGCCGTCCGAATCCGACGATGTACCGGCTGGACCGTCTGGACAGCGCGAAGATGATGCTGGAGTCATTTTCGTATCCGCGCACCTTCAAGCTTGACGACTATGTGAAGCAGCAGCGGCAGTTCGACTTCATGGTCGAAGGCGAAGTCACGCTCACCTTGCGGTTCCTGAATGGCGCCGGCAATCACCTTCTGGAGACGCCGTTCGCTACGGATCAGAAGGCCCGGCAGACTGACGATGGATTCGAAGTGCAGGGTACCACGGTGCTGAGCCAACGCCTGCGCTGGTGGTTGCGTTCGTTTGGGCCGTACGTGGAAGTGATCGGGCCGCAGAGTTTGCGCGCGGAGTTTGCGCAGGAAGCACGCGCGCTGGCGGAGATCTACCGGCAGTAATTCAATCCCGACGCGCCGGCCAATCCGATTTTAAATTCGAGCGGGACTCGAAATGTCCCGTCTCGTCGTTATTCTCCGCGACAGATTAAAGAATTTTCAGAAGCAGTCGATATTGCGGCGTGAGTGGCATTTTTAATCTCCTATAAAGGCGGCACAAAATGGCAAACTACCTTGAACTCAAAGCGCAAGCCGAATCTCTCGCTGCGCAAGCTGAAGAAGCGCGACTCGCGGAATTGCAGGCTGTGCTCGATGAGGTCCGTGCGCGCGTGATTGAATACGGGCTTACCGTCGAGCAGGTGTTTGGCGAAGAAGCCTCTTCCGACGAGGAAGAAGAAATCGCGGTCGCACAAGAAAGTGTGCGAAATCCGGTGGCAGTTAAAACAGCGCTGAGCCCCGCAGCAGAGTGGCCCTTTCCCACCGGGAGCCGTCCCTAGTCCAGCCGATTGTGCTTTAGCGCATTGTCGGGCTGGTGCTAGTGATGTTGATGGTGACGGTGAGAATATGAAAAGACCCGCGCAGGAGAGAGCGCGTACGCCGGGGAAAAGAAAGGCCGCGTCCGCTACGAAGGATCTGTTCGAGGTGTTAGTCGCCGCGCCAATGAGTGCTGGCAAGTCCTCGTTCATCAACGCTTTGATTGGCGATGAGCTATTGCACGTCGCCAATGAAGCTACGACCGCGTGTCTGACGCGGGTTGAGCACAGGAAAGGGGTCAAGTCTTTCAGAGGGGCCTGCTATCTCGACTCGGGTGCCGTATTGGCCACGCAACGCGATGCTTCCGCCGAACTGCTTCGCGACTGGAATTCGGATGGCCGTGTCAAGCGTATCGAGCTCAAGGGCAGCTTTAATGTTGCGCCGCGTCCGGCTTCCGGGCTCATCATTTATGACACGCCGGGACCGAATAACAGTCAGAACGAACGGCATGGCCAATTGATGCGGGAGGCCGTGCAGAACATCCCGTTCAAGGCGCTGTGTTATGTGCTGAACGCCGGTCAATTGGGCACCGTCGATGATCGCGCGTGCCTCGAGATGTTGCGTAACGGATTGGCAGACGATCCCGCGCACGAGATCTACTTCGTTTTGAATAAGATCGATTTGCTCGATCCGGAGAAGGGCGAAGATATCGGCGAACACGTCGAGCGCGTCCACCAGTATCTGAGCGACGCCGGTTTCCACGATCCCATTGTCATTCCCACTATCGCCGACGCTGCACTCTACGCGAGGAAAGCGTTGAATCGATTGAGCATGACGCGTCCTCAGCGCTCGAAGCTGCACCAAACACTGGATGAATTCAGCGACCGGAAGCGCGCGCTGATCCATGTCACGACCGCGCCCGCTGCCGTAAAAAAACGGCTGTTAAAAGAACTGGACGAACTGGAGCAACGCAGTGACGCGATTGCATCCAACGAGGCACTCGCAGAAGAGAACGAACTGAAGCAACTGATCACCTACAGCGGGCTCAGGACGGTAGAGCTGCTCATTCAACTTCAACGCCGTTTGGCCGAATAAAAATGAATAAGATCGAAATCATCCACAATCCGTTCATCGTCGATACCCAGTTTCTTGCCAATGGCCAACCTCCTGCGGAAGGTTGCAAGCTGGCGAGCTACAAGGAAATGCGCCTTCAGGTGTGGGTAGAGAAACTGTTCGACGAATTGAGTGTTCTGTTCAACGGCGACAAGCATTTCGACGTCACCTTCACAGGTGTGGAATCGGACTTTCTGGATGTGGTTGCAGCGGCTGACGTGGCCAATGCGGGTGGCATGCAGGTGACTGTGAGCTGGAATGAAATCGACTCCAGCGAGGTTCGTCTTGAAAGAATCCGCCGTCTGATGGACGAAGCCACCGAACACCCGGAGTTCAACCTTTTCATCTCCGAGAACGAAGAGGCGAAGCGATCGTTTGATGAAGCATTCAATAAGGATTTCGACGTCTACGTCGTCGCCACCATGTCGTCGGGGAAATCGACGCTGATCAACGCGATGCTCGGCCGCGATCTGCTCCCCGCTGCCAATGAGGCGACCACGGCGACGATCGCACGAATCACCGACAACGATTCGATGAAGCAGCGCTTCACGGCCCAACGCCTGGGCGCACAAGGGCAGGTGCTGGCGAGTTCCGAGAACGTCACGGCGGAAACGATCAAAGACTGGAATACCTCCGCGGATACCAAGCTCATCGATATTGAAGGCAATATCGAAGGCATCGAAGAGCGCACATACGTGCGGCTTGTGTTGACCGATACACCCGGCCCGAACAACAGCCAGGACGAAGAGCACCAACGCACCACGATGGGCTTTGTGCAGGATTCGCGGCGCAATCCGTTGATTCTGTACGTGCTCAATGCCAGCCAGCTCGGCACCAATGACGACAAGCATCTGCTCGGTCTGGTGGCTGAGACGATGCGCAAAGGCGGCAAGCAGAGCAAGGATCGCTTTATCTTCGTGATCAACAAGATGGATGTGTTCGATCCTGAGAACGGTGAAGACCCGGCATCGGTCCTGACGCGTGTCAGGCAGTATCTCGGTAGCAACGGGATTCAGAACCCGACGATCTACCCGATTTCGGCAAACCTGGCGAGACTGATTCGCAAGCCCAGCGATGGCCATACGCGTAAAGAACGTAACGACTACAAGAGCATGGCGGATCTGTTCAGCGAAGAGCCGCGCATGGACATGTTGCAGTACATGCCGATTACGTCGCGGGTGAGACGCAATCTGGAAGAGAAGAATCTCTCCAGCCTGCTGCTGGGCAGTGGTTTGCCGGCTGTGGAAGCGATGATCGATGAGTACATCGACAAGTACAACTTTCCGCATCGCGTTAAGCGTGCTTACGATGCGCTGACCAAAGCGATTGAAGTGGGGCTCAACGAAACCGGGTTGATCGAGCAACTGGATCAGGATGAAGCGACGCTTCGCCGGGTCGAGGGGGAGATCGCCGTGTTGAAGGCGCGCCAGGAAAAGGGGTTTGAAACGGATGCCTACAGAGAGAAGGTTCAGGCGGAGGGCATGGAGCTACCCCCCGCTGTGGAGGCTGGCCTTGTTGAAATCGAGGGCAACGTTGCCGGAATGATCCGCGCGATGGAACGCGATTTCCAGCGTACGGCTTTGGTTACAGAAGCAGAAGCGATGGTCGAAAAGGCTGAAGAGACGCTGAGATTCGAGTACAAGAAGCTCATCAACGAATATGAGGCGCTGTTTGTATCCAGCCAGCATCTCATCGGCGAAGAACTTCAGAGGAATTACGAGCGATATATACAGGCACTGTTCGCGGGGACCCAGGACTTGAATTTACCGGTTCTCGAAGGCATCAGGAAAAAAATGGGTGACATTTCGCTGAATCTCACGCTTCAGCGCGACGATATTAAAGAGCGGCGCGTGGTCAAGTGGCAGCGAGAGGAGCGCGACAGTCGCTGGTACAACCCGTTTTCCTGGACAAGAAAGAAGACCGTGAACGTATACGGCGACGAGGAATACGTTGATCTCGGTGAGTTCTGGAAGGAGCGCTTGACCCAGGTTGAGACGGCCTTCACGGGCCTGATACGGGCTGCGCGCACCGAAATCGACAGCGGAAAAAATAAACTGACCAATCGCTTCGTCGAGTATATGAACAACGAGTTCGAACCAAAGTTCAATGAGTTGTTGGACTCGCTGAGAGGGAAGATAGCTGAGCGCAAGGAGCGGGAGCTTGCTCTCGAAGAGGCTAGGGTCCTACATGACTGGATCCGGAGTTTCAAGTCAAAACTTGATCAGACTTTGGCCGTTTGAACTCGGGGAACTCATGAGCACAATAGACACAACTATCGCAAAGGCCCGCCAGGAATTCCTCTTGGCGCTCGACGAAACGCAAGTCAGTGGTGAATTCTTGAGGCAGTTTCTAGCGCAGGCGGAAAACGCTACGCCCAAGCTGCTGGATTCCTATGCCGCGGACGAGATGCTCGCAGAAATCGACCCCGTGCAGTTCAAATGGGACGTCGGTTACTACAGCCGGCAGAAGCGTTGCGCGAAACAAAATTTCTCCAAAGAGCGTCTCGAACACCTGATCGCGGTTCGCGAGTATTTTCGGCAGGAAGGCTATAAAGGCTTCGTTCCGCCGTCTGTTAGCAGTGCGGCCTCTGGTGTGAGCGAGGGCCCTCAAGCAACGCGCTTTGAAGACACGCCTTCGTCCTATCAGCCCTCTAGCAATCTGAAGAAGTTCGTCGATGAAGGAGATTTGTTGACCGTTCAAACAGCGTTGCGACTCGAACTCAACAATAACCGGCTTAGCAGACAGGATCTTCAGAACGCGTCGGCTTGGACGAAAGGACAAGCACCAAACCTATTTGAGCCCTATGCGGAGAAAGCCTTCGCACGCGCGATCGACCCGGACCAGAGTCAGTGGCTACCGGCCTACTACGACAACCAGACCGTCTATCTGAAGACCAACTTCTCAGAGAAGCGTTTCCTCCACCTCGTGGAGGTCCGGGAGCACCTGCGTCAACTCGGCGTGGAAGGCTTCGCTCCCATCGCTACACCGAGCACACCGAGCCCCCAACCAGCCCCACGCCCGCGCGCGGTCTTGCCCACGGCGAATCAGCCACCATCCACGCCGAGCCCCGAATCAAATACGGCGCGCCCGGAACTCAATCCAATCTTCAAAATTGCCCTTCTATTCGGCGGCGCGCTCGCGGCGGTGGTGATCTATCTCTCGCTGGTGAAATAAGCTCAATGACTCTGACATCCGTACGCCAACCTGAGATCGAGATTCCCTCAATCAATCAGGACACCGCGGCCACGCTCGAAGCCGGGCGGTCCCTGATCAACCGCAGCTATCTGGCGGAGCTGGAGCATTATTCCGTTCATGCCTTCGCCGAAAAGGGCGTCCCACTCAACCGCGCCAGCGACGTGCGGATCTTCCGCATCGAGCGGATCGTCCAGGGCAACAAGCAGTCGGTGCTCGAAAGTACCACCGCGGCCTACACGGCATTGGGCGCTGCGGGCTATTCGGTGTTTCTGTTTCTGCGCTCGGATGGTGTCGAAACGGAGGTGTTCATCGGCGCGCGAGGTGAGCCAGGAAGAATGCTTGGGCAAAACGCCGGCGAACTCTTGCGTGAGACCTTCAAAGGTCATTTTTCGGGTAGTTCGCTACTCCCGCTCAATGTCCAGGAGGTCAACGCGTTACTCGAGAGCGTAGCGGCCGAAAAGGACAATACGGCTGCGAGCATCACCGCTGTCACGGGCGTGCCGGCACTGTCGACGGAAAATCGCGAACACTTCATGCAAGGGCTCGAACGCTTTATCGATGCCGCCGAAAGTCGCGTCTATCAAGCGATCATTCTGGCCGAGCCGGTTTCCTCGCAGAATCTCGACCTGATCCGCACCGGGTACGAGCAGGTAGCGACCCAGCTTTCGCCACTGTTGAAGCAGCAGGTGTCGTTTGGTGAGCAGGAAAGCGACAGTGTCGGTCAGAGTATCAGCGAGGGGTTGAGTCAGTCCCTGGGGCAAAGCCTTGGCCTGACGGAAACCAAAGGCACCTCCGAAACGATCGGCACGAGTACAACGGAGACTACCGGCACGTCGAGTTCACTGAGTTCGCAAACTGCGGCAGCCAAGGCCGCGTCGATCGGCGGCTCCGCGGCGAGCCTGGTGATTGGCGCGGCCGCGATCGCTTCGGGGCCGTTCGCACCGTTGGTGATGGTCGCGGGTGGTTTAGTTGCGACGGCGGTTACTACCGCATTCAATGAGCAGCAGACCACCGGCACGAGCCAATCCACGTCGAATGGCCGTAGCGAAAGCCACGGCACGTCGTGGAGCGAAGCGGCCTCCAGAACGACTTCGGACACCAGGACGACGAGTACGACAGACACCCGCTCGCTCAATAAGACCAACGGTTCGAGCCGGCAAATGTCGATCGAGGCGACCGACAAGACAATCGAGCGCCTGTTGTCGAAGATCGACCACCACCTCGAACGTATCGACGAGGCCAAGACATATGGTGGCTGGAATTCCGCAGCGTATTTTATCGGCGACAGCACCGCGTCTTCCGAATCTCTTGCCAGCATTTTTCTCGGGTTGATCCGCGGCAGCAAATCGAGTCACGAGAATTTTGCGCTCACGACCTGGCAATCAGGCCGCAAGAAATCAATCATCGATTGGCTGACCGCGTTGAGCCATCCACAACTACGGCCCAATTTCTCAAAGACGGTGCCGATCAGTTACCTGACGCCGGCCACGCTTGTGTCGGGTAAGGAACTGGCGATTCAATTGAGCCTGCCTCGCCGGTCGACTTCCACGGTCGCAGTGCTGGAAACGCAGGCGTTCGGACGCAAGGTGCAGCGACTCGACGGAACGTTCGCCGAAGCGGGTGCGGGAAAAACGCTCACGCTCGGCAACATTCGCCATCTCTGGGAAAACCTGCCACAAACTATTTCGCTGAATCTGAACCAGCTCTCGAGCCATGTGTTCGTGAGTGGCTCGACTGGCGCCGGGAAAAGCAACACGCTCTATGAAATGCTCAGCCAGATCGAAGCCGCGGGCGTGCCGTTTCTGGTAATCGAGCCGGCGAAGGGCGAGTACAAACACATTTTCGGCCAACGCCCTGACGTCAGCGTGTTCGGCACGCATCCGGCGCACAGCGAACTGCTGCGGATCAATCCTTTCAAGTTCCCCGTGGCCGTTCATGTGCTTGAGCACGTGGATCGGTTGGTGGAGATTTTCAATGTCTGCTGGCCGATGTACGCAGCGATGCCGGCGGTGCTCAAGGACGCCATTCTGCAGGCATACGAAGAGTGCGGATGGGATCTCGAATCGTCGGCAAACCGCCACAGCGATAGCCTCTTTCCGACGTTCGCCGATCTGCTCATTGCGCTTGAAAGCGTGATCACGGCATCTGCCTATTCGCAGGAACTCAAGGGTAACTATATCGGCTCACTGTCGACGCGGATCAAATCGTTGACCAACGGCTTGAACGGCCAGATCTTCGTCGCCGACGAGATCGACAGTGCCACCTTGTTCGACAGCAACGTGATCGTGGACCTGAGCCGCGTTGGTTCATCGGAAACCAAGGCCCTGATCATGGGCATTCTGGTGATGCGCCTGAGCGAATACCGGATGGCTAACGGCGGCATGAACCAGCAGCTCCGCCATGTCACCGTTCTCGAGGAAGCGCACAACATACTCAAGCGTAGCGCAGGCGAGGGGAGTACCGAAGGGTCGAGCGTGATCGGCAAATCCGTTGAGATGCTGACCAACGCGATTGCCGAGATGCGGACGTATGGTGAAGGTTTCATCATTGCGGATCAATCGCCGCACGCAGTGGATATTGCCGCGATCCGCAACACCAATACGAAAATCATCATGCGCCTGCCGGATGAAATGGACCGGCGCCTGATCGGCAAATCAGTTGCGCTGCGCGATGACCAGCTTGAAGAGATCGCGAGACTGCCGAAAGGCGTCGCCATCGTCTACCAGAACGACTGGCTGGAGCCGGTGCTTTGTCAGGTCAAAAAATTCGCGGGCCGTGAGACGCCTTACGCCTACCACCCGGCGGACAAAGCGACTTCAAGCCGAAGCGCGTTCAACGAACAGGTGCTCAAGCTGCTACTGGCGACGCGTATTCGTAGCGCTGACGCTGCCGATCTGAACCTGATCGAAGCGGGCATGCGCAGCTTGCCTTTGCTTACGCGAAGCAAGATACCCCTCTATCAGGCCCTCAATGAGTCGAAGCGTGAGCAGCCGCTTACGCTGTGGAAACCGGAGCGCTTTGGATTCACCGCGGCGCTGATCGTGGATGTTCTGGGTTGCCGATCTGGCGTCCAACAGGCCATTCAGGCAGCGCCTCACGTCAACGTACTAGGTGGCTTCAACGTACTACGTGACCTGCTGGGCGCGTTGCTGTCCCCGCTCGCCGACGGTCTGACAGGTGAGCTGGCGTTTGCCGCCCAGCAGTGTCTGATGAAGGATTACAGCATGCAGAAAGGAAGCCATCTTGAGATCTATGCCGGTTGGCGAGCTAGTGTTGAAAAAGGGAGTGTCCTGTGAATTTAGAAACCTTCGCGCTTGAGCAGACCGACGCCTCCAACAAGTTGGTGGAGCTGGCTCGCGAGATGCCCGACTTGTGCCTGGATGTCGTCGAGCTCGACAAACCTCTTTTCCTGACCCAGGAAAACCGTCTTGAGCTCCCGTCGCTGAGCGGCGAAACTCGTGAGAAACTGAAGGGGGATGGCTTTCCGGAGAGCGTCCTGGACGCGATTGGCAGTGAGGCCGAAGGCCAGATCTACGACAATGCCAATCTCGAGGCAACGAAAGTCAATGACAAGGATGCATTGATTCGTACGGACATCGACTACGATAAGGTGGACCTCTTCGGCAAGACCAACCTTGAACGGATGAAGGCTGGCCGCGCGCCGCTCGATGCCAATGGCCGGCCGATTGAATTGCACCATATCGGCCAGAAGCAGGACTCGCCCCTTGCCGAACTTACCTGCGCGGAACACCGCGGGAAAGGCAACGATAACGTTCTGCACAACAAGCTGAAGGAGTCGGAAATCAATCGGGAGGATTTCGGCAAGGAGCGGGAAGAGTACTGGAAGGCCAGGGCCGCACAGATCGAGTCACAAAGCTAACTTTGAGTTCATTATGCAAAATGTCAAACAACTGGTTGAACGCCATCAGGCCAATACCCGTCCGGCAGACCCGGCAAGCATCCAGGCGTTAGAGCAGAAGCTGCCATTTTCTTTATCGAGCGAATACAAGTCCTTCCTCTCGGACTTCGGCGTGATTGTATTCGGCGCCTACGAGACCTACGGCCTCGGCGTCCCGGCAGACCACTACCTCAATGTGCTCAATGCGTACAACGACCTGAGCCGCGATGCCAGCTATCCGGCGAATGCGGTGCCGCTGCTGGAGATTGGCGACGGTCAGTACTATCTATACGACGACAAGGCGCAGCGGATCGTACTGTGGGCCACGCCGAATGGTGGTGTCGTCCGTGTGCTGGATGAAGGCCTGGAAGCGTTTCTGTCGCAGAAGATTTTCGGCGAATAGTTCTGATGAAAACGTGTCCGGCCAGCGAGAGGTATGGGCACATTCTGCCGGGACACGATTTGTCTCTTTGCAGGATTAGCATGAGTGCCCCTTCTTTTATGGCCGGTCGCTGCTGATATGCCAACTGTACTCGAACATATGGCAGAGATTTTTTTGGTTGGCGGTCGCGGCAACCAGCGCATCGCCATGTCGTCGGACCTGATCCGCGACCGGTAATCAAAAAAATGTTTGTGCTAAACCGCTCCACAGGC
>NZ_CAJNAT010000028.1 GCF_905220705.1 Paraburkholderia domus | reverse complement strand
GGTGTGCCCCTGTGCACACCATGCGGCTCTGGCAGTAATGCTAACCCGCGTCTGATTCCTCGTGGCGGGCCAGCCACTGACTCACGGAAAGTCATACTGCCTAAACCGCTCGCGCGGTATGCGCTCCGTTCAACGGTATTGGTCGGTGAAGGGTAAAACCCTCCGGTTTCCTATGTTGGGTGATGAGGCGATCCGCCTCGTTACCCAGGAGGAACCGGGCCATGACATCCCCCACCCAAGTTATCAGTCCGTTGCGTCAGCGCATGATGGACGACATGCGCATGCGTCGACTCGCGCAAACCACGCAAGCCAACTATCTTCGCGTGGTACGAGAGTTCACTGTCTTCCTCGGGCGCTCGCCCGACACTGCCACCGTCGAGGACTTGCGGCGCTACCAACTGTATCTGGTGGACCGCGGCGTATCGCCAGTTTCCCTGAACGCTGCGATCACCGGCCTGAAGTTCTTCTTCGGCACGACGCTCGCTAAAGAGGCATTGATGGCGAAGATGCGGCCGGTTTATCTTCCGCGTACGTTGCCCGTCATACTCAGCCGCGAAGAGGTTGGCCGGCTGATCGCGGCGGCGACCAACCTGAAGCATCAAACGGTGCTGGCGCTCGCCTACGGAACAGGATTACGCGCCAGCGAGGTAGCTGCCCTGAAGGTCGGTGACATCGATAGCGAGCGTATGACGCTGCGCGTTGAGCAGGGCAAAGGCCAGAAGGACAGATATGCCATGCTGTCGCCGATCCTGCTCGAGCGTTTGCGGGTCTGGTGGCGAGTCGCACGAGCCCAGGGCAAGATGCTCGACGGTGGCTGGCTGTTTCCCGGACTTAACCCGATCGAGCCGCTCAGCACCCGCCAGCTCAACCGGGCGGTCCATGCTGCGGCCGAAGCTGCGGGAATCGACAAGCGCGTGTCCATGCATACCTTGCGGCACAGCTTTGCCACGCATCTGCTGGAACAGAAGGTCGATATCCGGGTGATCCAGGTCATGCTTGGGCACAAGAAGCTTGAGACCACAGCGCTTTACGCCCAGGTTGCCACCGATATTCTGCGCGAGGTGGTCAGCCCTCTTGAGAGTTTGCGTACCGATTAACTCTCATTGTGGCGCATTGCGCGCTTGAGGTAGCAGACGTCTTTCGCTCTCTTGGTTCAGCATGGCATCAATCCGCTAACCTGAGCCTTGGGCAGTTAAAGGTCATGTCCGCGATCGAACAGTGCCGCAGCGCGGCGCTGGGAGGGCACGTGTTTCGCTGCGAAGGATGCGCGGCGATTGAAGTTGCCTACAACTCATGTCGCAACAGACATTGTCCAAGGTGCCAGGCTGGCGCTGCGCGCCGGTGGCTCGAGGCGCGTGAGGCCGATCTCCTGCCCGTCGAGTACTACCACGTGGTCTTCACACTGCCGGCGGCCATCAGCGCGATTGCGTATTACAACAAGGCCGTCATCTACGGGCTGCTGTTCGATATCGCGGCCGAAACGTTGCGTACCATCGCGGCTGATCCGAAGCATCTCGGAGCGCAGATCGGTGCCACGCTCGTCCTGCATACGTGGGGCTCGGCGCTCACACATCATCCCCATGTGCATGGCATCGTTCCCGGTGGCGGGTTGTCGCCGGACCGAAGCCGGTGGGTAGCGTGCAGGCCGGGCTTCTTCCTTCCAGTGCGCGTACTCTCGCGGCTGTTTCGCCGGCGCTTCCTCGAAGAACTTGAAGTGACCCATTGCCGGGGGCAGTTGCGGTTCTTCGGCGAATATGCCGGGCTCAACGATGTCGCCGCCTTTGCCAGGTGGCTTGCGCCAATGCGCACATGCGAGTGGGTGGTGTATGCCAAACGCCCGTTTGCGGGGCCCAAAGCGGTGCTCGCCTATCTGTCGCGTTATACGCACCGCGTCGCGATCTCCAACCAGCGCCTTGTCGCGCTCGACGAACACGGCGTTACCTTCCGCTGGAAGGACTACCGCGTGGACGGACGCACACGCAACAAGACCATGACCCTCGAAACGGATGAGTTCACGCGCCGCTTCCTGTTGCACGTGCTGCCTGGCGGTTTCCACCGCATCCGCCATTACGGTCTGCTCGCGAACCCATCGCGGCGCGCCAATCTCGCGAAGATACGCGAGTTGCTGGGCGGAGCGCCTGCCAGTATCGGCCGCAGTGCCAACGACGTAGCTACAGTCGCAGTGTGGCCAACCTTCGTTTGCCGGCACTGCGGTTCGCCGATGATCATCATCGACATACTCCAGCGCAGCAGACCTATCCGGGCACCACCTGTTGAGCGAGCCCACGCATGAATGCCATCGCGTCAGGATGCACGCATCGACTGTCGGCTCTTCGGCAACGAGAGCCCATAGGAGACGCTTGCGCCTACGACTCCAGGCAGGCAGTCTGGTGCTGGCCGGGTCGGCGGATAGTAACGCCCAGCAGCGTCGCTGCTGCGATCGTGGTTGCCCAGGCTCACATTTACCCGCGCTTACATCCAACAGGCTCCCAACGGGCTTGAACAAATCGCCATAGCGGTGAAAGATTCAGACCATGTCGGAGCACTCCGCGGTTTCCTCCCTTGGGGCTTGTAGGACGCCTGCCCGCTGGCGTCCGGGCGAGTTGACGTGCCGACGGATCAGGGCAGGCATCCTACAACCCTAAACACTCGAGTTGACGTGCCGACGGATCAGGGCAGGCATCCTACAACCCTAAACACTTTCGGCCGTTCGGTACGAACCCGAAGATCGCTGACAATTTCGACTGATTTCGAACCCGGAGGGATTGATTGCTGTCGGCCACTAACAAGGTGGCTCTGGATCCGCGTTGGAGGATGTCTTGCCGAAGCATCGTCAAACGACCGGGCCAATGCTGTCTCCGAGAAGCTCGACGATTGTGCGGAAGCGCTCGTTTCGATATCGCTGTTAATGCCGTCGACACGCTCTGCTGATAATCTTGGAGTTCAATTCGCCAAATCTGCGCATCAGACGAAATTTTCCTCATACATATACTCAGAACTTCATGTCTGGAACTCCAAGTTTGTTCGACAGCGCCGGGGCGTCCATTGAGCTAACTCCGGTCAGCAAACGCCGACTCGATGGCCTGATGCTCACCGAGCATGACTTTCAGCGTGCTGTTGACGCCAGTCCAAGTCTGCTACCGTATCGCGAGTTCTTTCCTTCTGCGAGACGTCTGGTTTCGCTTGGCATGGAAATTCCGCTCTCTTTCCCGGGCGGGAAGTCCGGCTCGATCGACAACCTCTTCCTGACCGATGACGGTCACTTTGCAGTCGTGGAAATGAAACTCTGGCGCAATCCAGAAGCGGTGCGCGAAGTTGTGGGTCAGATTTTTCAGTACGGTCTGACGCTCGGGGCCATGAGCGTGCGAGATATCGAGGATGTTATCCGGAAGTCGTCGCAAGCCAGCCGACGAATGGCGGCGAGCCAAACTCTGATCGAATTCGCAATCGAGCATCTCGGTGTCGACGACGAGCATGCCTACTCGAATGCCCTTGAAAAGCATCTGCGTAGCGGCGAGCTTTTGTACCTCATTGCGGGTGACGGCATTCACGTCAGCGTCGACGCAATCGCAGATTGGATCAACGCGGGCAGTGGAGCACCCTTTCACTTCGGGTTATTGGAACTCGACGTGTACCTCACAGCTAGCAAGCAAAAGCTATTCGTTCCCCGCCTGAGGGTGAAGACGAAGGAGATTGGGCGGCATGTCATCGAAGTGACGGTCGGAGCCCATCCTGAGTTGGCCAAGGTGCAAATCAGGGAGGAAATCCTACAGTCAACAGGGGGTATTCGCGAAGACCGGCGAGTCGTAACGCCGGATCAGACCCTGAGCATCGAGGCGCTGGAAGGTCTGATTCGCAACGAGAACACGGACAGCCGGGAAGGGGTCGATGTCGGCCTCTATCTGCTGCGTGGATTGCAAGACAGCGGGTTCGATTCGCGTCCTTTGTCGACCGAAATCAGTTTCGGCATTCGAGACGCGATCCGTGGCAACCGGTTCGTGAGCCTGATAAACCTAGGCCCCAAATATCTGCACCTGCGAGAGCCGTTCAAAAAAGAAGATCTCCATGCCATGCAGGCCTTCCGGGAGCGAGCCAATCGGCTTACAGAATTCTTCGACCCGGAGGCACTGGATGATAGAAACAAATTCTCGCGGCAGCCGCGATACCGTGACCTAGCGGATATAAAAGCAGATCTGCTAGCGTTTCTCGTAAAGGAGCGAGACATGGCCGCCATGCAGTTAAAGGCGCGTGAGTAGCGTCGATAGGACCGGCTGCCAGACGGATCATTGCTGCCGCGCCGATTGGATATACACCGGGTTCGACGGCCGCTTTGGAGATATCTGAAAGACCCTTGCGGGTCGGCAAGGGAAGCACGTAAATTGACGCGATCAGCGGCGAGCAGCGCATGCGACGAACTCCCGCGGTCGGCCAATAACGGACCGTTAGGAAATGCACCCAAACCGCCGACAATCTATACGTCGATAACGTATCGACGGTCGATCACTGGTGTAGCGTCGATGTAACCGGCTTCAATCCCTGCAAATCGCCAACCATTCCGCTCGTAGAAGGCGATCGCAGGAGCGTTTGCGTCGAGTACGTAAAGATGCATCAGATTCTGATTTTGTTCCTTCGTCCACTTGCGTGCCGCGTCAATCATGAGCTGTCCTGCTTCGCGTCCTTGATGGGTGGCGAGCACATGTAGGCAGTCAAGTAATGTTCCGTGGGTAAGCGCCTCGCCTGGACCGTTCAGGTTTTTCTGGACGACGCGATGTGAAGCGGGACATGCTATCTCCTTTGGGCATTTTGCGTTACCCGGTAACGAGTTCGGATATATCGTTACCGGGTAACAACGACGAGGAGAAACCGATGGCACAAACAACAGCGGAGCGGCAGGCCGCCTTCCGGGCAAGGCGGGCAACGGCTGGAGACGATGGCAATGGGGAGCGACGGCTTGATATGTGGGTGACCACAGAAGCCGATCTCGCGCTCGCGCGGCTGGCACGCCATTACTCGGTAACGAAGCGTGAGATGCTGGAGCGGCTGGTAGTGCGGGCGGACGCGGCGATCGTGCGCAGGCTCGATCCGGACTCAGCAGAATGGGATACCTACTTCCAGGTTCCACGGTAGCCCCTCAGCGTTACCGGG
This sequence comes from Paraburkholderia domus, assembly GCF_905220705.1. Taxonomy (GTDB): domain Bacteria; phylum Pseudomonadota; class Gammaproteobacteria; order Burkholderiales; family Burkholderiaceae; genus Paraburkholderia; species Paraburkholderia domus. The sequence continues at coordinate 91,358 of NZ_CAJNAT010000028.1, read as the reverse complement.
TAACGGACCGCTGTCCCAGGTGCAGTCGGCTACCGGCTCAGCGCGTGTGAACCGTTCCGGGCGATCGGGGCGTGCTGTCCACCGTTGTTGTTCAACCGGTCGGAACCGCAGGTTGGGGTGGATTTTGCAGGTGTTCGGCAACGCGCCAGGGCAGCAATTCGTCAACGCGGTTGATTGGATGATCGGCAATACAGGTGAGCACGTGGCACAGGTAAGCGAGTGGATCGATGCCATTGAGTTTGCACGACGCGATCAGCGAGTACATCGCCGCCGCCCGCTCGCCGCCGCTGTCGGAGCCGGCAAAGAGGAAGTTCTTTCGACAATGCAATTATGTGCATTGACGCAATAATGCGCAGCCAGAAATTATGTTGAGTCCGTCACTGTCGAATAGTGCCATGCGAGTCGCCGAAGCGATCCGCAAGGATTCGCGGTTCGGCGAGCTACGCATAATTACAACGACTCCAGGAACTGAAGGATGCGGTCCGGTGGTCGATATCGACGATTCTTTACTTGCGGCGGCTGAATCCTCTTCAACGCTCGCTCCTTCATTGTCAGATCAGCTTCCATATAGCCATGTGTTGTCGACGGGCTTTCGTGTCCCAGCCACAAGGCGATGACCGACAGGTCGCCCCCTGATTGAAGTAGATGCATGGCAGTCGCGTGCCTAACCAGGTGCGGAGAAACACGTCGCTTGGCGAGTTGCGGACATTGGTCCTTCGCGCGCGTTACGGCAATTCTCATCCGATCGGCGACATTGGAGCGTGTCATCGCGTTTCCCGATCGATTTGGAAAGAGCCTCTGACTTGATGCATCCTGGATCTGCGGCAACCACCCCCTGATGAGCCTTGCCGTGGATCGCCATAAAGGCACCGTTCGTTCCTTGCGTCCTTTGCCAAGAATATGAACGAAGGGTGATGTACCCAGGACGACATCACTGACGCGTAGTGCCAGGATCTCCGAGACGCGCGCCCCCGTGTTATACATCGTTGCCAGCAGAACCCTGTCGCGTTGACCCGCCCAAGTGTCCGGGTCAGGCGCCGTCAACAGTTGCTGAATCTCTTCGCGTGACAGGAATCCGACCATAGGTTTATCGCAACGCTTCATCGGCACGGAGAGTGCACGCTGTATAACGGCCAACGACGCGACGTCACGGTGTGCTGCGTACTTCAGGAACGAGCGCAACGCTGCAAGTCGAACGTTGCGGGTCCGCGTGCTGTTGCGCCGCTCAACTTCGAGGTGTCGCAGAAACGCCAGGATCAGAGGTGCATCCATGTCCGCCAGCGTCAGATCAGTTGGGCACCTCCCGAGGCGATCCGATGCGAACTGAAGAAACAGACGAAACGAATCGCGATAGCTCGATATCGTCTCCGGGCTCACCGCGCGTTGCTGCATCAACCGTTCGACGAAGAAGTCCTGCAGGAGCGTCGCAAAGGAAGGAGCCAGGCAGGTTTTAGTCATGACGTTCCCCTTCAGCAAAGCGCGCAAATTTCTGGCTCACGATTTCCATGAGATCGGGAACCGCAGTCAGATACCAGTAGGTATCGCTCGGCTTCACGTGTCCCAGATATGTCGACAGCGCAATCATCCGGTTGTCGACGTTCACGCCGTCCCGATACCACTTGAGAATGCACCGGCACACAAACGTATGGCGAAGATCATGGATTCGGGGCAACGCGTGGTCACCCCGAGAAGTCCACCCGAGTTGCTCGCGAAGCCGACCGAACACCCAATGCACCGTTCGTGCCTGCAACTTCCTGCCATCAAGATTCACAAAGAACGAAACGCACGGCTCTGCGGCGACGACCAGCGCACGGCGAGTAGCGTAACGCTTCATGGCCAGAGTTACGGTAGGATGCATCGGAATAACGCGCGATTTGTGAAACTTCGTCTCACGCACCGTAAGCGTGCCCTCGGCAAGATTCACGTCGTCTCGAGAGAGATTGATGGCTTCCGAGATACGCAAGCCGGTTGCCGCAATCAATCCAAACAGCGCTTCATATGTAAGCGGTCTGATCGAACCGACGGGTAACATTGCCACCGACGCCGTGAGGAGTTCGCCGAGTTCCTGCTCCGTGTAGATGTGCGGCGCCAGACGACGATGGGCCCGCCCGCACAGGTCGCGTCGCGGAACAACTGTATCGGGATAGAACTGCCTGAGATACTTCGCGAAGGGCCGGATTACCTCGATCCGACGCGCCCACGTAATGGCCCTTTCGCTCGGTGTCGAGTGCGCCCAGGTAAGAGTCAGATCTTCCGTGATCGGACCACGATGCCCCAGCGCGTCCGCGAAGCGGGCAAAGTTCATCAATACGTGCCCAGAGATCTTGAGGTCGAAGCCAAGACAGCGTCGTTCGGCGAGATATGCTTGCGCCAGCGATACCATAGTGTCAGCCGAGTTGACGAAGCGTTTCATGATTTGCTCCCCGGCCAGGGGAGCGCGACAGCCTCCATGCTTTGCAGGTCGATCTTCGTGTAAATCGCGGTGGTGTCGATGCTTTGATGGCGCAGTACGTCAGCCACTTCCTTCAACGACGAGCCGGAACGAAGCAGCCGTCGGGCCACGCTGTGCCTCAGAAGATGAGTTCCAGATTGTTCAGTCCAGCCGCAGCGAACATATGCGGCATGCACCGCCTGATGGACACGCCCGGTTCCCAACGGAAGGTCGGCAGGCGCGTAGTGCCGTACAAAGACGGCGCGGGAGGTCGTCGTTGTTCTTCGGGCTAACCGGATATAGTCGGCGATCGCATGACCTGTTGGCTCCGGCAACGGAATGACGTAGCCCCGTCGCGATTTGGTGCGACGGATTTGCAGCGTGCCGTCGCGCCAGTTTAAATCGTCGAGCTGTATTTGCACGACTTCCGCAGCACGCAATCCAATATCTGCCAGACAACGTACCATTGCGTAATCACGCAAGTCGGCCGCCGTTTCGTGATGGAAGGAATTCAGGAGCTGTCCGATCGCTGCGTCCGAAAGCGTTTGAGGTAATGCCGCCAACCTCCATCCTGCTACGTTCGGCACCGCCGCGATCAACTCTGCGACCTGCTCGTTATATTGCATGCTCCTGAATCGCAGATAACTGCGCAACGTTATGCCCGCTACGTGAGCTGTTCCGGCTTTGCACCCGTCAGGGTAACGTGTCACAAATCGACGGACATCCCGATTCGTTAGCCGCTCCATGTCGATGGGTCCGCGACCAAAGCGTTGATGCAAGAAATCGCGAATGATTCGACCACGCTGATATCGCGTGCACTCGGCAAGGCCGCAAACGTCCTTGAGGTACTCAGTGAAACGACACACCTCCTGTTGTACCGAATCCGGTTCTGCCCAAAGATACCGGGGGACAGCGCACGCGCCCAGGACGACCAGCAAATGCTGAAGTGCCGCGCTGACGTCTGTCCGACATCTCGGAATCGGATCGGGGCAGCTGCATCGAGGCAAATGGTCATTCACGAAGCCGGAGGCAAGTCGATTGTCGACGCGAGCTACGGCTATGCGGCGTGTTGTGAGCCAGTACGCAAAGTGCGCGACGCACCTCACGTAACGGTTGACGGTGCAAGCCGCGTAGCCGGCCTCGACGAGATATTCGCAGTAGCGCTCCGCGAAAGGAGAAAGGACGCTGCGCCATAACCACGCCTGAGGCTGCGGTCGTAGAGGAACCAAGCCGATCATGATGTTTCTCCTGAATGGGTTACAACCCAAACAGGAAAGCACTTTTTATGTGTAGTTTGCTGCTACTCAACGATCCATGCAAGGCGCGTCGCACTGACGCCCGTGACGAGCCGTACCATGCAAACTCCGCATAATTTCTGGCTGCGCATTATTTCGACCCAGGGCCACACAACGCAGCGCATTTTCGGCGATGTTGTTGTCTATCTCCACCGTGCCGTCGTCGCAATACAGCGTCAACGCATCCCACTGGTTGAGCGAGTAGTTGATCGCTTTGGCTGTGTCCGACTTGGCCGACAACGTCTTGAGCTTTGCCCTGAGCCACATGCCATAGTTTTCGAGCAAGGGTCTGGCCTGCTCCTGCCGCACACGCAGTCGCTCTGCTGGCAGCTTGCCGCGGATGCCGGCCTCGATACCATAGAGCTCGCCAATGCATCTGAGCGCCTCGGTGGTCGTCTCTGATGGCGTGCGTACGTGAATGTCGTAGAGTTTGCGTCGCGCGTGCGCATGGCACGCCGCTTCGCGAATCGAGCCATCCTTGAACAGCTCGTCGAAACCGGCGTAAGCGTCCGCCTGCAGGATGCCGCTGAAGCCGGCCAGATGGCGCTGGGGATGCTCCCCGCGCCGGTTGGGCGAGTAGGCAAACCATGCCGCGGGGGATTCCTTCGATCCAGCCCGACTATCATCGCGCACATAGACCCACAGTCGTCCGGTTCGGGTCCTTTTGTTGCCTGGCGCGAGCACGGGAATCGGCGTGTCATCCGCATGCAGCTTCGTGCCGGCCATCACATAGCGGCGCAACGCCTCCACCAGTGGATCGACCAGGGCCTCGCACATGCCGACCCATCGGCCCATGCTCGCCGGGTCCAGCGTGACCCTGTCTCGTGCCGCAATCACCGACTGCCGGTACAGCGGCTGGTGATCCGCGTATTTGGCCACGAGAATGTCGGCAAGCAGGCTCGGGTGTGCGATACCGCGCTCGATCGGCAGGCTCGGCGCAGGCGGCTGCACGATGCGGCGGCAGCACGCGCAGACCTTCTTGCGCCGGATGGTGCGGATGACCGTGAACGCTGCCGCGATGCGGCCAAGCTGTTCGGAGACGTCCTCGCCCAGCGGTTGCATCTGGCCGCCGCACTCGGGGCAAACCGGATCCGGCTCCAGCACATGCTCCTCGCGCGGCAGGTGTTCCGGCAGCGCCTCGCGCGAAGTACGGTTCGCGCTCGCCTTGCTGCTGCCGGCCTGCGCTTCGCGCGTCTCGGCTACGCCACGGCTGCCGGTCAGATCTTCCAGCCGGGTCTCAAGTTCCGCAATTTGCCGGTCCAGTTTCTCGGACTTGCGGCCGAACTGCATGCGCTTGAGTTTGTCGATTTGCGCCTTGAGCCGTTCGATTTCCAGATCCCGCTCGGCCAGGGACGCCCGCGCCTCGAGCAGCAAGGCCTTGAGTGCATCGATGTCGTCAGGAAGGTCGCTGGCATCAGGCATGCCACGCAGTTTACGCAGGTGCCGCGCGGTTTACAACATCGACAGTGGCTCAGCGGTGCGGCGTGGCTGCCGCCAGTCGACGCCTTCGAGCAGCATCGACAGCTGGGCGTGGGTCAGATGGATCTTGCCGCTATCGGCCTGTGGCCAGATGAAGCGGCCACGTTCGAGCCGCTTTGCAAGCAGCCATAGCCCGTCGCTGGTAGCCCAAAGAATTTTTACCAGGTCGCCGCGACGGCCGCGGAAAATGAACACGTGACCGCCCAGCGGATTCTCCTCAAGCGCCGTCTGTACCTTGGCGGCCAGGCCCTGGAACCCACAGCGCATGTCGGTCACTCCTGCGGCGATCCAGATACGTGTGCCCGCCGGCAGGCCGATCATCGCGACAGCTCACGGATCAACAGACGTAGCGTGGCGGGCGAAACCTCGCCGCGGATCCGCAGACACGCATTGCTGAACACCACCTCGCACACGTTCTCAACCACGGTGTTCACGCCGCCCGAATCGCCCATCGTCACCGGGGTCGATTCGGCCGTGTCGGCGACAATGCTCACCGGCAACAGCGGCGCACTCTCCCTGGCAGGATCGGATATCGTGGGGTTGGGAAGCGACGGGATGCCGTAGGCGCCTTGCAGATACTGCCGTCGCCATTTGAACAGCAAATTCGCATTGACCTCGTTGGCACGCGCAATCAACGCCACCGAGGCACCCGGCTCAAATGATTGCTCTGCCAGGCGCCGTTTGAACTCCGTAGGAAAATTCGGTCGCTTATATGCGCCGCCGGCTGCGCGCGCCTTCAATGTATTGTCCACTTTGGTGTCCGCAATAATTTGGTGGACACCAAATTACCCAAGCCCTCAATCCGCTGTCCATAACGGCCCAGACGAGCCGCTTACTTCCGTGGGGCGAGCCTTCAACCTTCTCGACACTGACGAAGCCAATTGCTGTTCCATTAAGCTCCGCCAACATGACAAGGCCTCGCGCTACTGCTGGCTGCAGCATATAGTTCTCCCAATGCGAGGCATGCTCGGCCGGGACGTTTTCACGTAGGTACGCAGCAGGGAGGATTTCACGGTAGGCTGCCTGCCAACTTTGGGTGTGCAGCCTCGCGATGCACCGTGCATCATCACGCAACGCCACGCGTAGTAGGATCTTGGAATCCGCCATGTCTGTCACCGAAAGCCATCGGACATTATTATCGCGCAAGCATCAGGTTCAGGTTTTGAACCGCTGCGCCGGCGGCGCCCTTGCCGAGATTATCGAAAACTGCGGATAGCAAGACGTGCCCGTGTTCCATGTTACGAAATACGCTCAAGCGCATATCGTCCGTACCGTTAAGTACCTGTGGATCCAAATGCTTTAAAACGCACGATTCATGCAGCGGCAAGACGTGGACGCAGGCCGCCTCGGCATAGTGGCGGCCGAGGCACGCGTGTAACGTGGCGCCGTCTACGCCGCGTGTCAGCAGCCGCAGATCCAAGGGCACCGTCAACACGATGCCCTGACGGAACGCACCATAAGTAGGGACGAAGATCGGACGCTGCGCGAGTCCGGCGTGCTGCTGGATCTCCGGGGTGTGCTTGTGCGCGAGTTCGAGTCCATATACCTGGTACGACGATGCGTTGGCAGCACCCGGCCCCTCGTGTTCTTCCACGCCTGCACGCCCGCGTCCCGAGTAACCAGACACCGCGTAAATGCTGATCGAGTGGTTCTCTGGAATAAGGCCGGCCTGTAGCAGCGGACGCAGCAGGCCGATCGCACCAGTTGGATAGCAACCTGGGTTGGTGACCCGACGCGCGGTCGCAATGCGCTCAGCCTGTCCCGGAGTCATTTCAGGAAAGCCGTATGTCCAGTCCGGCTGGGTGCGGTGGGCGGAACTGGCGTCGATGACTCTGACGGCAGGATTAGCAATGGCATCCACAGCCTCACGCGCGGCGGCATCAGGCAGGCAGAGGATGGCGATGTCGCAGGCGTTGATCGCTTCGGCGCGACGCTTGGAATCCTTGCGCTCCGCCGCGGGAAGCGTGACGAGTTTCAGATCGGTCCGGCCGCGAAGCCGTTCGTGAATTTGCAACCCGGTGGTGCCTTGGTCGCCGTCAATGAAAACAAGGGGAGAGCTCATGCGCGCGGATATTCCGGTAACTGAATGACGACAGGTAGAAAGAACCTGCTATGTTCCGCGCCCCGCTAGAATAGCGAAAGTTGAATTTCATAACTTGAACATTCAGTTTTTCTGATTCTGGACCCCGACATGCGAGAGATCAGCCTGGACCGTTTGCGCACCTGGTCGCTATTGCCGATCGTGGCTCATTCGTCGACGCGGCGCGTGCGTTGCATCTGGCGCCCCCAACTGTCAGCCTCCACATCGCCGAACTGGAAGAGCGTATCGGGGCGCCGCTCCTGTCGCGCAAGCGCGGACATGTTCGGCCGTCGGCAACAGGCGGGTTATTGGTCGAGCGTGCGCGTCGCCTGCTGGCCGACGCGGAACAGGCGTTAGACGATGTTCACCGCCAGGTGCAAGGGCTTGTCGGACGCGTTCGGCTCGGTGCGTCGACCGGCGCGATTGCGCACCTGTTGCCTCAAGCACTCGAAGTGCTGCGTGAGCACCATCCCGCTATCGACATTCAGATCGCGGTTCTCACCTCGAATGAAACGCTGACCCGATTAGCGGATGGAACGCTGGATGTTGGGCTGGTCGCACTGCCTCAGCCTCCGGCGGCGGGACTCGTGATAAAGCCTTGGCGCCGCGATCCCGTGATGGCCTTTTTGCCGGCCCATTGGCAGTGTCCGGCCCGCCTCACACCTGAATGGCTGGCCGCTCGCCCTCTCATTCTTAATGATGCGACCACGCGTCTCTCGCGTCTGACCGCCGAGTGGTTTGCAACCGGAGGGCATCAACCTGTGCCGCGCATTCAGCTCAATTACAACGATGCGATCAAGAGTCTGGTAGCGGCAGGTTACGGCGCGGCGCTGTTGCCTCACGAGGCCACTACGCCAACACCCGACAGTCGTGTTGTCATGCGTCCGCTGCGTCCTGCGTTGTGGCGTCGGCTCGGCATTGCACATCGCACGGGGCACGTCGAGCGTTCCACGCAACATGTACTCGATGCATTGTGGGATCTGCGATTGGCGTAGGAGTGTTACCTTTTCTTGCGATGGGACCGATAACCACTGCACTGCACGACGATCGAATGGCCGTTTTGTAGAAATCTGACAGACGCGAATTGGGTCGCGTGCCAACGATCGCTAGCAGACGGCGATCGGCCAGTTCCGGACACTGGAATCACGCCAAGCAGGACATTCGAGCGTCTGCTTATTCTTCGACTACGGACTTTCTCCTGGCGCTGACGATTACATATCGTTCAATACCCCTTCCAGCCACCCATTTCTGAAAGTGAGATCTCGCGTCCGCGCTGTAATAGTGGCAGCCCAGCAAGATCAGCCCTTCAGCGTCTTGCTCCCGTTCTTTCGCGGAGGTTTTGGAAGCGCGCGCCGGGCGAGCAGGCGTCCGAGCCAGCTCTCTGAGCAATTTGTTTTCTGGTTCAGTGCGCTTGCTACGGCCCGTGCGCCGTGAATCGGCAGCGATCTCAGATATACATCCCCCCGTTTGCTGATGCCGGGCAGCACCTGTTTCCCACCACTCGAATGCTGACGCGGCACGAGTCCAATCCACGCCGCCATCTGCCGGCCGCTTGCAAAACATCGGGCGTCGCCTACTGAGGCGACCAGCGCAGTGGCCGTGATGGGGCCGATGCCGGGAATCCGGGCGAGTCTGCGGCATGCTTCGTTCTCCCGATGCCAGATATTTATCTGGCCTTCGAGCAGAGCCACCTGCCGGTCCAGTTCATGCAGATATTCGAGTTGATGCGCGACCAGTTGCCGGAATAGACCAGGCAGTTCATTGCTGGCCCCTTCCAGAAGCTCAGGAACATCCTGAAACAGGTGATTGATGCCCTGAGGCAGAACCAGACCGTATTCGGCAAGCAGACTGCGAATCTGATCGGCGTGCGCGGTACGCGCGGTAACGAAACCCTGCCGGACCCGATGCAGCGCCAGGATCGCCTGTTGCTCAACGCTCTTGACAGGCACAAACCGCATGTTGGGTCGCGTTACCGCTTCACAGATTGCCTCAGCATCCGCGGCATCATTTATGGAAGCGATCGCGGCAGGTGATGCGTGGGACTCCTTCGGAGCACAGTTGCGCAGCATCTTGCCGTCGAGCAGTCACTGCACTTCGCTCACCACTGTTGCGGCGCGAGTTGTATCGCTTTCTGTTTGGAGGCGCGGCTTGTTCAAGCATTGCCAGGACCGCGCTGGAATGTGGCTGACAGTATCCGCGCAAAAGTCGTATTCGGATGCCCAACGTTCGCGATAATGGAACGGAGATTCATGTTGAATTCTCCGATGCAGTCTCCCTAAAGCTGATAACTGCTGACCGGATTTTTCGGTATCGCTAACGGCATCGTCGCTACCTGATCGGATGGAAGAGCCATCGACGCAAGGACCCCGCCCGCAGGTTGACCGTCGAGTGGGAATGATCGGGTGGTGATTCGATGCCAGTTCGCAAGGACCGGATCGGAAGCGCCCGCGTGGCATTTTCTGGTCTGTCCAGGCGATTGACCTTGCTGTATGGGTAGGATGATGGGTAGGCCATCGTCAGGCAGAGTGGGAGTCAAACCTGGCGGGGCTTTGCGGGCCACTGTTGGAATCGGCTGCCTTCTGCCAGCCGGGGCTTCCCGGGCATTCCGATATCTTCTGAAAACGTCCTCTGGATCGCTGATTTCAAAGCGGTTTATGGGTAACGACGTGCTTGCTGCTTCCATCAAGGTCCCCCACAATTTCCGCACGAAGTATGGGTAGCGACATGGGTTGACGGCCGTCAGAAAGTCTTCGGCGGATTTTGGGCGGGTTCAGCGAATCCCGCCATGCGGCAAACCGGGCTGCGAGTTGTTTGCGAAAGAGTGAAGCGGCTTTATCGTGCCGCTTTCACACGCTGAGAAAAGCCCTTGCCAAACTTGTAGCACCAGCATCAGATGGTCTCGTATGTCGCGGTCAGGCCGCGCTCGAAGGGCAGTTCCTCAATGTCGGCAATCAATTTCAGCGACCTCCCGTAACCGCGCAAAATAAAACACGACTTAGCATTTTCCCCACGAGGGCATACCCGCGGAATATTGGAGTTTCCGGTTCCATCCTCGGGTGATGTGCGCCAATTCCGCAGCCGCACAACCCGCCCGCGAGCTACTTGAACAGTTGCTCAAAATCACGCCGCACAAGGCTGAAGCGCCTGAGCAGCGCGGCTGTTTTCCGATCCACAAAAGTGCCATTGAATCTAACTTTTGTGTAGGGACGCGGGAGCGATCCTCAAATATTCTTACCCTATCGAGACAACGCCTTCGGCACTGGTGTTCTGATCCAGCTGTCGGCGGCTAATCCACAGGAGAGGATGTTGACCAAGAAAGTCCCGCTCAAGATCGCAATCGCTGAGCATCCGCATACGTCTGCCATCCGTGATGGTTCCATTCCCATCGAAGGCGTGGACGCCGAATTCATCACTGTCAAGCCGCAAATTGGCGCGTTCCGCCGCATGGTGCGCGACGTCGAATTCGACGTCTGCGAACTGGCGCCGACGACCTACATTATCGCTCGTGCCTACGGCGCACCGTTCGTCGGTTTGCCGATTTTCGTGGTACGGCGCTTTCACCACGGCGGGCTGCTGGTTCGCCCGGACGCTGGCATCAAGCACCCGAAGGACCTGGAAGGCAAGAAAGTCGGCGTGCGTGCTTACTCGGTCACGACTGGCGTGTGGACCCGTCAGGTGTTGATCGACGAATTCGGTCTGGACTCGTCGAAGGTAACGTGGGTTGTAGATGACGAAGAACACGTCACGCAACTCAAGCTGCCGGAGAACGTGATCCATGCTCCGGCAGGCAGCTCGCTGGCGGAAATGATGGCGAGCGGCGAATTGTCGGCCGGCTTTGCCGCTGCGGCAGGCATTGGCCGCACGGGCGCGCCAACGGGCGGCTGGAAGGAAGTCGAAGCTGATTATCCGGATCTCCTGCCGAACGCGACCGAACTGGAAGCCGAGTACTACGCGCGTACTGGCGTGTATCCGATGCACGGCACGATCGTCGTCAAAGACTCGGTACTGGCGGAGAATCCGTGGATCGCGAAGTCGATTTACGACGCGTTTGCACAAGCGAAGAAGGAATGGTTGGCACGTCTCGATGCAGGCGAAGCCACGACCGCCGGCGACAAGAAGTACCTCGAGCTGCGCAAGATCGTTGGACACGACCCGCTGCCGTACGGTCTGCAGGAAAACCTGAAGACGATCGAAACGCTCGAAGCGACTGCGTTCAAGCAAGGGCTAACGCCGCGCCGCATGTCCATCAGCGAACTGTTTGTGGACCCGCTGGCTAGCTGAGCCGCCGGTTCGAACGCAACAAGTTGCATGAGACCGGAGCATGCGCTGAAGCGCCAACTCCGATCGACTTTGGAGACAAAATGATCATCGATTGTCACGGTCACTTCACGACCGTCCCTGCTTCGTTCCGCGCATGGCGTGCCAGGCAGGTTGAGTTCGCCAACGACCCGGCCAACGCACCTTCGCTCGATGACGCTCATGTCAGCGACGATGAAATCCGCGAAGCCATTGGCAATGGTCAACTGAGGCTGCAACGCGAACGCGGCAGCGACCTCACGCTGTTCTCGCCGATCGCCGGCCTGATGAGCCACCACCTGGGCAACGAACGCACGAGCATCGAATGGGCGCGTGTGTCGAACGACCTCGTGCATCGCGTGACGGAACTCTATCCGGACAACTTCGCGCCGGTTTGCCAGTTGCCGCAATCGCCGGGCGTTGCGCCCGCGAACAGCGTGACTGAACTGCGCCGCTGTGTGGAGGAACTGGGCTTCGTCGGCTGTAACCTGAATCCTGACCCAAGCGGTGGTTACTGGACCGGCAAGCCGGTGACGGATCGCGAGTGGTATCCACTCTACGAAGCACTGGTCGATCTGGACGTGCCCGCGATGATCCACGTCGCTGCATCGTGCAACCCATGCTTCCACGGCACGGGCGCACACTATCTGAATGCGGATACATCGGTGTTCATGCAGATCCTGCAATCGGACCTGTTCAAGGATTTCCCGACGCTGCGTCTGGTGATCCCGCACGGCGGCGGTGCGGTGCCTTACCACTGGGGCCGTTATCGCGGGATGTCGCTGGAAATGCGCGACCGTCCGCTCGAAGGCTTGCTGAACAACATCTTCTTCGACTCGTGCGTGTACCACAAGCCAGGCGTCGAACTGCTGACCAAGGTGATTCCCGCTGAGAACGTGCTGTTCGGTTCGGAAATGATCGGCGCGGTGCGCGGCAAGGATCCGGCTACCGGCCAGTATTTCGACGACACCAAGCGTTATATCGACGCCTGCGAAGCGCTGTCGGAAGAAGACCGCTACAAGATCTTCGAAGGCAACGCACGCCGGGTGTACCCGCGTCTTGACGCACGCCTGAAGGCGCAGGGCAAATAAACGCGGTAAGCCTGCACGAGCAATGGCGGCCGGCAATCAGACAAGCACAGAGACACTCATGACAATCGTTGATATTCACCCGCACATCATCTCCGACAACGAATCGCTCTATCCGCCCGCGCCGCTGTTCGGCAAGCGTTCGGACTGGTCGAAGGAGCGTCCGACCACGGTCGAAACGCTGATCGAATCGATGGACGCAGCCGGTGTCGCAAAAGCCGCGGTGGTTCACTCGTCGACCACGTACGGTTTCGACAACAGCTACGTCGTGGACGGTTGCGCGAAGTACGCGGAGCGCCTCGTCGCCGTGGGCTCCGTCGACGTCCTGCAGCCGGATGCGCCGCAATGCATCCGCGAATGGGTCGGCCAGGGCCTCGCGGGTCTGCGCCTGTTCACGGGCGGCAGCACCAAGGAGTTCGATCCGAGCGAACTCGACGATCCGCGTTCGTTCCCGGCTTGGGAGCTGTGCGGTGAGCTGGGATTGCCGATGTGCATCCAGACCGGCCCGATCGGCCTGCCGCAGGTCACTGCATTGGCGAAGCGTTTCCCGAAGGTCGCGATCATTCTCGATCACCTGGGCCGCCCCGAGGTGGCCGACGGTGTACCGTATGCGAAGGCACAAAGCCTGTTCGACCTCGCGCCGCTGGAGAACATCTACCTGAAGCTCACACCGCGCATTTTCGGCGACGTGAAGAAGGAAAAGGCGAGCGCCGAAACGTTCTTTCCTCGCGTGGTCGAAGCTTTCGGTGCGAAGCGGCTGGCATGGGGCTCGAACTACCCGACCTCGCCGGGTGCGCTGTCGGAGATTCTCGCGACGGCCCAGGCCGGACTGGCAAGCCTGAGCGACGAAGACCGCGAATGGATCTTCGGTAAGACGGCTTTGCAACTGTATCCGGCTCTGGCCTGATTTTGCGCTGTATCCGGGCCGGCCGCCCCAGGCGCTGAAAAACGCTTTCAAGGTGACCGGCACGCAGAATCCAATCACACTTAAGAGAAACAAGTAGATGGAGACAAGCAATTCTGGACGACCCGGGTCGGCATACCGCTGGGCCGTACTAGCGCTCCTCGCACTCGGCGTGCTGATTTCCTTTGTCGATCGGACCAGCATTTCGTCGACGCTGGCGGACGCAAGCTTTGTTCAACATTTTGCACTGACGAACGTTGATCGCGGCTGGATCAACGCTGCGTTCTTCTGGTCGTACGGCGTGTTTCAGGTTCCGATGGGTTGGGTGGCCGATCGCTATGGCGTGAAATGGCCCTACGCGATCAGCTTTGCGCTGTGGTGTATCGCCACCGCGTTGATGGGTGCCGTGACGGCGCTCGCCAGCCTGGTCGTCATGCGGTTGATCATCGGCATGGCCGAAGCGATTGTGATTCCCGCGAGCTACCGCTGGATCCGGAACAACTTCGACGAAAGTCAGAACGGATTGGCCGTCGGCATTCTGGCGATGGGCAACAAGTTCGGTCCAGCAATCGGTGCACCGGTCGGAGCGTGGTTCATCGTCAACTATTCCTGGAAGATGATGTTCATCGCGACCGGCCTGGCCGGGTTGCTGTGGCTCGTGCCCTGGCTGCTGATGGTGCGCAATGACATGCCTTCCAAAGTGGAACTTATGCAGGCCAATCGCAGCGCCCGCATGGTGACCTTCGGCAGCATTCTGTCGAGCCCGGTGGTGTGGGGTGGAATGGTCACCAACTTCTGCTACGGCTACTTCACGTTCTATTGCATGACCTGGATGCCGTCGTATCTGGTCGAGCAACGCGGTCTGTCGATTACTCGCTCCGGACTTTTCACGTTCTTCAGCTTTGCCGGGATCGCGATCGTCGCGGCGATTGCGGGCTGGGCAGCCGACCGGATCATTGCGCGCGGCCACAACCCGATTACGGTGCGCAAGGTATTCACCATCACGGGCTTTGCCGGCGGATGCACGGTGCTGTTCGGCGCTTACGCCTCGACGCTCAACATGGCGTTGTTCTGGAATGTCTTCTCGCTGTCGCTGCTCGGTTTCGTCACGGCGAACAACCTGGTGCTGTCGCGGTTGACGCTGATTCCCAAGCAAGCCATCGGCCTGGTGACCGGCGTGCAGCAGCTTGCCACCAGCCTCGCTGGCGGCGTGGCGGCAAGCCTGTCGGGCTGGCTGCTGCACGTAAGTGGCAGCTACGACCTGCCGATGATGGTGATTCTCGGATTCCTCGTTGTCGGCGCGCTGGCAACGGCGATTTTGTACCGCCCCGTATGGGCCCCCAAGGTGACCGAAGCCCCGAGTTCGCTGCGGCGAGCCTAAGAGATGACGGCATGGCCAGCATGGTTCGAATAGCCGGCCTTGTTGAACACATTAATTCACAGAGAAACGTAAATGGCGAAGATTGTATTCGGGATGGCCGTGCCGCACAGCGGCATGCTGGGTCAGGCACCGGAGGACTGGCTCAAGAACGGGGAGCGCGACCGTAACAATCCGGAACTGTGGTTCCGCAATCGGACGTGGACGTATCCTGAGCTTGAAGCGCACCGCGGTGCAGCGTTCGAGAAATTCCTGACGATCGAGGAACGCACCTCACGCGCCGCGCGTTGCCGTACCGCACTCGACAGGATGGCCGAAGCCTACCGTGCAGCGGACGTGGACGTCGCGATCATTCTGGGCAAGGACCAGAAGGAAATCTTCACCGACTTTTCGCCGTCGATCGCGATTTACACCGGTGAACAAGTGCACAACGGTCCGCCGCAACGCTCGGTTTATGCGCCGGATCATCACGTCACGCACGCGTGTCATCCGAAGCTGGCGACGTATCTGGTCGAACATTTCCAGCGCGAGAACTTCGACCTGACCGATCTGTTCGCATGGCCGGACAATGTATGGATGAAACCGCTGCCGGAATATCCGGTGGTGCCGCACGCATACAGCTTCGTGTATCACCAGATCATGGGCGACAACCCACCGCCGCATGTGCCGATCATCATGAACTGCTTCTATCCGCCGACTCAGCCGTCGATGTCGCGTTGTATCGAATTCGGCCGCGTGTTGCGCGATGCGATCAACGCATGGCCGGACGATGTGCGTGTGGGCATCTTCGCGTCGGGTGGTCTGTCGCACTTCGTCAACGACGAAGAGTTCGACCACCGCATCATGAAGATGCTGGCCGACTACGACTATGACGGCCTCGCAGCAGTGGACAACCGCTCGTATCAGTCGGGCACCTCCGAAATCAAGCTCTACGTCAGCGTGATGAAAGCGGTGCAGGAAACCGGCGCCGAGATGACACTGGTGGACTACGTCCCCTGCTGGCGCACGGCCGCCGGCACCGGTGAAGGTATGGGCTTCATGTACTGGAAAGCGGCCGACTGAGCTGATCGATCCGGCATTACGCAGCTAATTCAAGCGATTTCGAGAGAGAAAGACCATGAGCGATATTCGTCTCAACAGCATCATTCGCGCATTCGAATCCGGTAAGACCGCTTACACCGCGTTTTCGAAGCTGGACAAGCAGGCCGCCATCGAGATGAGCGATGCACCGTACGACGGCATTGTCTTCGAGATGGAGCACAATCCGTACGACGTCTCGGCATTGGGCGACGCGCTGCAATACATGCTGAACCGCAAGCAGATAGCCGAGGCCGGCTCGGTCTCGCCGCGTGTTACGCCGATTGCACGTATTCCGGCCAATGGCGTCGAAATGAACCAGGCCTTCGCCAAGCAGGTGCTCGATCGCGGCGCCTACGGCGTGATATGGCCGCACGTTGCAACGGTCGAGCAGGCTTATAACGCAGTGGCGTCGTGCCGCTATGCGCGTCCCAAGAACGCGCCGCTGTATGAGCCGAAGGGCGCACGCGGCGATGGTCCCGCAACGGCCGCGCGCTATTGGGGCCTCAGCATGCCCGACTACTACAGGAAGGCTGACGTATGGCCGCTCGCGCCGGAAGGTGAAATCCTCGTCGGTCTGATGTGCGAAAGCACCGAGGCCATCGAGAATCTGGACGACATCCTGTCGAACGTGCCGGGTATCGGCTTCATCCTGATCGGCGAGGGCGATCTAAGCCAGCAACTCGGCTTGCCGCGTCAGTATGAACATCCGGAAGTGCTGGATGCGATGCGCAAGATCGTCGAGACCTGCCACAAGCACAACGTCGTGGTCGGCAATCCGCACACCACCGCGAAGAATCACGAGCGCCTCGTCAAGGAAGGCTATCGCTTCCTGATGTCGGCTCCGCAGCGCAGCTATGGCGTTGTGGGTGCTGCACGCGAGCTGGCGGGGTATTAAATGAACGGAGCCGAAAGCCTGGTCCAGACGCTCACCGGTCAGGGCGTCGATATCTGTTTCGCGAATCCGGGCACCTCGGAGATGCATTTCCTGAAGGCGCTCGAAAACCCGGCGATGCGCAGCGTGCTGTGCCTGTTCGAAGGCGTTTGCACGGGCGCGGCGGACGGGTACTACCGGATGAAGGGTACGCCCGCTTCGACGCTGCTGCACCTCGGTCCGGGTCTCGCGAACGGGCTGGCCAATATCCACAATGCGAAGCGCGCATCGTCGGGGATGGTCAACATCGTGGGCGAGCATTCGGCTGCGCACCTGAAATACGATCCGCCGCTGACCTCGGATATTGAAGGACTGGCGCGTCCGCTGAGCCACTGGGTGCGTCGCGTCGAGTCGTCGCATACGGTGGGGTGGGACGTCGCTGCGGCGGTGGAGAAGGCCAGCGAACACGTCGGACAGATCGCGACGCTGATCCTCCCGGGTGATGCGTCCTGGCAGGAAGCGGGCGAGGTAGTTGTGCCGTCACGCTCTCCTTCTGCACCGAAAGCAAAAGCACCTGACGTAGCCCGTGTCGAGCACATTGCGAAGGTGCTGCGCTCGGGCGAGCCGACGCTGATCGTGCTCGCGGGTCACTCGACCCGTGGTCGCGCAATCGAATTCGCGGGCAAGCTCAAGGCCGCAACCGGTTGCCGCATCGCGACGCAGTTCTTCAGCGCGCGGATCGAACGTGGCGCGGGTCGTGTGACACTCGAACGTATTCCGTATGCAGTGGGTCAGGCGGTCGAGTACCTGAAGGGTTTCAAACACATCATTACGGTGGAAACCACCGAGCCGATCGCGTTCTTCAGCTATCCCGACAAGCCGAGCCTGCTGAAGTCACCAGGCACGAGCGTGCATCAACTGGTCGAGATCGGTGAAGACGGTGTTGCAGGCCTGGAGATGCTGGTCGAGGCCGTGGGTGCAACGAACGTGCAAGCGGAGCGCCAGCAGCGCGCGGACACCACGCCGCCGACCGGCGCACTTGGACCCGCCAGCATCGCCCAGGCACTCGCCGCCGCGCTGCCGGAAAACTGCATTCTCGTCGACGAATCGCTGACCACCGGTCGCGAAACGATGGGCCTGACCGTCGGCGCCGCGCCGCACGACCTGATTAACAACATGGGTGGCTCGATCGGCTACGGCACGCCTGTAGCGACCGGCGCGGCACTCGCCTGCCCTGACCGGCGCGTGTTCTGCATGGTCGGTGACGGTAGCGCGATGTACACGATCCAGTCGCTGTGGACGCAGGCGCGCGAGAATCTGAACATCACGACGATCATCTTCGCCAACAACAGCTACGCGATCCTCAAGGCCGAGTACGCCAACATGGGCGCGGGTGCGCCGGGCGAACGCGCGCTTTCGATGATCGATATCGATCGCCCGCGTATCGACTGGCTGGCGATGGCGAAAAGCATGGGCGTGCCCGCTGTTTCTGTCGATACAGCTGAAGCATTCCACAAGGCGATGGCGGACTCGGTGAACGAGTCGGGTCCGTGTCTGATTGAGGTCAGACTGTAAATCTATTCCAGCATAAGTACGGAGATGACATGACAACAACCCTCACTGGCGTGCCGACGCTACGCACGAACCTGGCCGACTACCCGGTTACGAAGGCGATGAAGGATGGCCGCGTGACTTCGGACATCGTCAACCTCGACTACTGCGGGCCAACGCCGGCGCATAACGGCTTCAAGGCGATGGTGCGCGAGAGCCAGTTCGACGCGGGCGAACTGGCGATCGTGACGTTCCTGCAGGCAAAGGCCTACGGCAAGCCTTACGTGCTGCTGCCGACGCCGATCTCGGGCCGTTTCCAGCACCATTGCGCGGGCTACAACATCGACTTCGGCCATCTCGATCCGAAAGATATCGAAGGCAGGAAGGTTGGTGTGCGCACCTACACGCAGACCACGGCGCTGTGGATTCGCGGCATTCTGCGCCACGAATACGGTGTCGATCTCGACAAGGTGATGTGGATGACACTGGGCGACGGGCATCTTGCCGAATACCGCGATCCGAATAACTGCGAGCGCTTGCCCGCAGGTTCGTCGATTCCGCAGATGATGCTCGACGGTGAACTCGCTGCAGCCCTGCTCGGTGAGGACATGCCGAAGGACCCACGCGTGCGCACGCTGGTTCCCGATGCGCAGGCTGCGGCGAAAGACTGGTTCGCGCGTGAGAATGTGGTGCCGATCAATCACATGTTCGTTGTTCACGAAGACATTTCGAAGCAGCGTCCGGATGTGGTGCGTGAGTTGTACCGGATGGTGGTGGAGAGCCGCAAGCTGGCCGAAGGCGTACCGGCCGTGTTCCCGCCGATCGGTCTCGAAGCGAACCGCAAGGGTCTGCAACTCGCGATTGATTGGGCACTGGATCAGAAGATCATCCCGCATCGTTTGTCGGTCGACGAACTGTTCGACGACGTAACGGGCAGCCTCGGGTAATCGGACGAAAGCGAAAGCGCAAGCGCAAGCGAAAACGAAAACGCGAAGGGAAGACCGAGGAGAAAAGTCGTAACAGGCAAGAAGTCGTAGTAAGCAAAGAACACACAACGCGCGTTGACTAAATGGTCACGCAGGAGGCCGTTGAGCGGTGTCACACCGCTCAACAAAGCATAATAAATGGAGGCATTTCGCTGTGTATTTAACTTCGTCTTTAAAGAAACTCCAGGCTTATTCGGCCATCGGTAGTATTTGTATTGTGATTTCAGCCGGCGCGCACGCTGAGACGCAGGGCACGGCATTGCTCGACCGCCTCGGTCCCGTGACTTCCGATCTGTATGTCTCTAACGCCGACGGTAGCGACGAGCACAAGTTGTTGCCGACCTCCGGCTTCGACTATCACGCATCATTCTCGAAAGATGGGCAGTGGATCGTCTTCACGTCGGAGCGTGACGGTTACGGCGAGGCAAATCTCTATCGCGTGAAAGTGGATGGTACCGATCTGAAGCGGCTCACCGATCACATTGCCGTTGACGATGCCGCTGCTTTCTCGCCGACCGACCCTAACGTCATCGCGTTCGTGTCGTCACGCCGCGGCGCGGACAAGTTCGGCACGACCAACATCTGGACGCTGAACATTGCGACCGGTGCGCTGAAGAACGTCACCGGCGATATCAAGTTCGATCCGAACAAACCACATAGCTTCTTCCGTCCGTCGTGGTCGCCGGATGGCAAGTGGATTGCACTGTCTTCCGATATCGGCTCCGAGTGGCGCGGTCACAACCTGCCGGGTGGCTGGGAGCGCACGCAGGAAAGCAGCATCTATATGATCCATCCCGATGGTTCGGGCTGGAAGAAGATCTCCAGCAATCAGGGCTTTGACGAAGGTTCTCCGTCATTTTCGCCCGACGGCAAGCGCGTAGTCTTCTATGAGACGCCAGTCGAATCGACTTGGGGTGCGCACCGTCCGGAACTGATCAACCAGGTTAGCTCACAACTGGTCTCGGTGGATCTGTCGAACCTGTCTCGCACCACGTTGACGTCGACGCCGGGCTTCAAGGTGTTCCCGCAATATATTTCGGATACCAACGTTGCGTATCACGTGAAGGGTGGGCAGACCGAAGGTCTCTACACCACAGCGGGTACGTTCCGCTCGACCGCGAATACCGGCATCCGTTCGCCGCACTATTCGTCCGACGGCACCAGGATGGTCTATGAAAAAATCACGATGCGTCCCGCGCATCCGAACGGCACGGCGATGTTTAGCTTCGACCCGGCGTGGAACTACCGTTATATCGACGTGTTTCCGCAACTGTCGGTGGATCACAAGAAGCTGGTGTACACGGAAAAGGCGATGGGCTCGTCGATCGCCGTCATCAATCCGGATTTCTCTGGCTATCAGCGCATTTACGATCCGGCCAACAGTGGACTGGCTAAGGACATGATCCAGAAAGGCCTGGCGGGTGCGTTCCAGCCAACGTGGTCGCCGAATCGTGAGTGGGTCGCGTTCGGCATTGGCGACTGGTTCTTCACGCGTGGCATGGGTCCGGGCCGTATTGCGCGCATAAAGGCCGACGGCAGCATGGACAACAAGCCGGAAATCCTCACGGACGGTTCGATCAACGCGGGCTTCCCGAGCTACTCGCCGGACGGCAAGAAGATCGTGTACCGCGTTTGGAGCCCAAAGGTACAAGGCCTGCGCATTCTGGATCTGGACACGCGCAATACGACGGTCCTGACGACCGAGGCGGACAATCTGCCAGGCTGGTCGCCCGACGGGACGAAGATCGTGTTCACGCGCAAGGAAGTCAATCCGACCGATCCGAACAAGTTCCACTACGACGTCTATACGATCAAGCCGGACGGCACGGATGTAACCCGTCTGACGACGCCCGGTGCGAACCAGGGCCATGCCGTGTGGCTTTATGACGGCCGTATTGGGTACAGTTCGGGCGAGTATGGCTTCCGCGATGAACTCGCGCTGTACGACAACACGTTCCAGCCTGACGGTCAGAACTGGGTAATGAATGCTGATGGCTCCGATCAGCATGCGATCACGGACACGTTGTGGGAAGACTCCATGCCGTTGTACGTTCCGAATCAATAAGCGGGTAACTGCGCGGATGTAGTTGATGCGCCGTGCGAGAGCACGGCGCATTTTTTTGCTTATGGGTGTGAATGGTTAGCGAAGCGTGCGGGTATCGCGGCACAACGTGTGCGAGTGTGGCTTGCTTACTGCTTCGGTTTTGCGTGCTGGTTATGGGAAGCGCGCATCGACATAGCGCCGTCTGAAACGAGGGGGAGTATGCGGTTGGCGAGTACATCAGGTGAAGACGGCTAACAATGCCCCGTTACTCGCCGCTATCGGCTGCAATCAGCAGGGCCGTCCAGCGCGTTCCACGAGCCACGCCGGGGCGCTCTGAAGCGCCACGGGGCGCAGGAAGCGATCCATTGCGGCGTAGCCCACGGAAGTAGTGAACGGCTCGGTCGACGCGGGCCACGGTCCGCCATGCTGTTGACTGCCCGTCACCGCAACGCCAGTCGGCACGCCGCCGAACAGAACGCGTCCGGCGATCTGCGCGGCACGGCGGGTGATACGGCGCACGTCGGCGGAATCGCTTTCCGCGCCCCACAACGTGACTGTCAAACTTCCGCCGACGGCTTTCAGCACGTCCACGATTTCTTCGACAGAGACCACGCGCACGAGCAGGCAAGCCGGACCGAACACTTCATCGCGCAACGCATGTTCCGCGATGAAGGTTTGTGCACGGGTACGCGCGAGCAGCGGACGCGGCGGCGCTTTGACATCGTCGTTCGATTCTGTGGCGAGAACGGTCTGCACGCCGGGTGTACCCGTGAGACGCGCGACGCCTGCGTCGAAGTTGCGCTTCATGCCGGGCGTCAACATCGTGTGGGTTTTCTTGGCTTGGAGTGCTTCGCGCAGCGTATTTTCGAACCGGTCGGCGTCCGCGCCGTCGAACAGCACGACCAGACCCGGGCTGGTGCAGATCTGCCCTGAGCCGAATTCGATCGATGAAGCCAGCGCCTGCGCGAGTTCCTCGGCTTGCGCGGTTAGTGCAGCGGGCAGTGCGACGACCGGGTTGATCGAACCCAGTTCACCGTAGAACGGAATCGGCCGCGGACGCGAATTCGCTTCTGTCCACAACGCAGTGCCACCCTTGAACGAGCCGGTAAACGCAACGGCCGCGATATCCGGGTTGCGCACGAGTTCGACGCCGACGTCGACGCCCGCACCTTCCACCATGCCGAGCAAACCCGCAGGCAGCCCCTGTTGCGCAATTACGGAGCGCGCCAGTTCGAAAACCCGGCGCGACAGCTTCGGATGACCTGGGTGAGCCTTGACCACCACCGGACAACCCGCCGCAAGCGCGGAGGCGGTGTCGCCACCCAGCACGGAGAACGCCAACGGGAAGTTGCTCGCGGAGAACATCGCGACCGGTCCGAGCGGCACTCGAACGCGCGTCAGATGTGGGCGTCCGATGGGCGGCGCGCCGGCGATCGCTTCGTCGTCGGTCAGCGCGAAGGCGTGGCCTGCTTCGATGTGGTTAGCGAAGCCGCCGAGCTGGAAGGCGGTGCGATCAAGTTCGCCATTCAGGCGAGCTGTGCCCAGCGAGCACTCTTCATCGGCGAGACGGACCAGTTCTTCACGATTCGCGATCAGCGCGTCGCCGAGCCCGCGCAACAATGCGGCTCGCGTTTGCGCGGATGACTGAGCCCAATCATCGGAGACGTTAGCAGCCGCCGTGACGGCCGCCAGGATTTGCGCGGCGGTGTATTCCTGAATCTGCATGACTACTCCAGAAGAGATGAAAGACGAATGTTCTGAATGAGCTGACGTTTTGAAGTGGCGAGTACCACCGGCGTTGTTTCATTGACGTCCTGCGGTCGCCACTCGACGCGACAGGCTGAAGTGACGGCGATGCGTGGCCGGGTCTACGAGGTTGAGCTGACGAAGGAAACAGCTTCATTCAAAGCGCGACGATTAACTCCGTAGAGGCGAAGCGGACGAGCGACCTCAGACGCAATCACAACAGGTAATAACAATCTTCCTGAACGACGATTGGCGACCCCTTGCGGGACCGCCAATCGTCGGGTTCAAAACGGACCCGATCAGAAATGGAATTCAGCCATGGGGCGTAGTCGTTTTTCGACTCATGGGCCGCACTGCTGGCAAGTAGCTGATCAATCAAACACTGGACGAGTCCGTCTCAGTGTGGGCCGAATAGTATTGGATGGCGGGGTGTCTGCCTTTACACAAAAGTCAGATTCACTGGTATTTTTTGCAGTCACGAGCTTGCGGTGATCCGCGATTGCAGACGGATACGCGCAGCGATTGCAAGCGGGCATGGCGCGCCGAGATCAGCGCGGCCTACTTCGATTTTTGTGCCTGGTCGCGAGCGTTCGACCGGAACTGGCTCGGCGCTTCGCCGACTTCCTTGCGAAAGAAGCGCGTGAAGTATGCGGCGTCCGAGAAACCCAGCCCAAAGGCGATCTGTTCCACGGACATCTCGCCGAAAATCAGATTCCGTTTGGCCTCGGTGACGATGCGTGCATGGATCATCTTGGTGGGGCTCTGTCCCGTTGCCGACGCGCAGGCCGCACGCAGTTGTACCAAAGATACCGCCATCATCGACGCATACTCCCGCAGCGGCAGATTCTGGCGGTAATGCTGATCGATCAATTCACGAAACCGGTCAGCCAGCCGGATTTCGTTGCGGGTCGCGCCACCATTGTCGATCTGGTCAAGTTGGGTTCCGCGAACCAGCATCAGGAACAGCGACGTAAGCAGCGCTTCTGTGCCGACCACATGGCCGATGTTCTTGGATTCGAGCTCCTGCGCCAGTCTGGTGATCAGGCCGAAGAACTCCGTTGCTATGCCGGCAGTGGACGGCAGCGGGATCATGCGCGGGGCCGACCACAACTGGATGAACTCGTGGAGCCTGGCGTTGACTTGCGTCAGATAGGACACTTCGATCGTCACGACCCATCGGTCGGCGTCGATCTCGTAGTCGAGCCCATGAACGCACTCGGTGGGGAGTAGCAAAACGCATGGCCCCTCGAATGGCACACTGGACCCTTCGAGGTTCATCACGCCGCGGCCGCTGCGAACGAAGTTGACCTGGCCGTATTCAGGATGAGCGTGAGGTTCGGTTTTCCAGCGGCCGCGCTCCGTAACGTGACCGATATTGACAAACCATTTCTCTTCTTCAGGGCGCTCCACATACAAACGGACCTTCGGCACCGTTTTCAGCGTTACGTTGTTGTCGGGTTGGCGTTGATATTTTGTCATCGCACTGTGTGTCATAAAGTCTCCGTGGCGAAGATCAACGGGATCGCTCCGTGAAGACCGGTCATCGTTGTCCGGTCTTGATCAGGAGGATTTTCCGGCACTGTCCCCGTTAACCCTGGCTCAGCGGTCAGGCGGCGGCAAGTCGTTCCCGCAGTGTTGTGAGCGGCCGATAACGCAGATCAAAGAGCCATGGCCGTCGCCATTCCGGTTCTCGTCCGGTTTTGACCTGATACGCACCAAGCCCTGTTTCCGGGAAACGGGGAAGCCGAAGCCGATAGCATGACATATCTTGCGGCCCGCCTGCTGGACGGAGGGCAGACTTCGGCAATTTTTGCGGAATCCGCGCAAGGCGTTGGGCCGCAAGGTCTCGCGATCGGGCCCCGTCTGACGAGTTTTTTCGGGCTGCCTCGGCGATTGGACCAGGCCGTAGGTCCCTGGAATCTGCGTGCGGAGTCGGGACTTCGGCAGTCCTTGCTCGACCGAAAAAAATGCCAGTGAATCTACTTTTTGTGTAGGGACTAGCGATCTAGCATCAAATATTCTTACAAGCACAAGACAAAGTGTCTGGCGGCTGGGGGTTTCTTCTAGTCCTTGGCGAACCAGGTCACAAGGATAGGAGATCGGGCAGAAGCGTCCCATGAAACTTGCACTCGCCGAGTATCCGCGCACGTCGGCCAGCGTCGCCCGGTCTGTGTTCATCGCAGCCACACCATCTTTCGGCGCATCTCACCGGATGGCGCGAGGTATCGAAGCCGACGCTAACGACCCGCATTATCGTGCGCGCCGAAGGTGCGCCGTCCTTCGAATTACCGATCTGGGTTGGCGCTCGCGAACGTTGATCGTGGCCGCGTTCACGAGGACATCTTGCACTCGGACGATGCGCAGCGAGATTGCTAGTTTTCACGCGGATGAAGCTCGACGCTCCATTGCCGGATAAGCGCCAAATTGGGCAGACTCGGGGACAAGTAGTAACGGACGGAAACGTCGCGCGTCAACTGGGGCGACGATAGAGGCATAAGGCAGTCGATCACATTCAAATAAGGAAGCACTGGAGACATTCATGCTGAACTAAGAATTCTAAAAAAATAAACATTGATTCGGAGACTAGATGAAAAAGTTGATCGCTCTTGTGTCGGGCGTTGCATCGGTATGCGCTTTTAACGCTGCCCATGCGCAGTCGTCGGTCACACTCTACGGTGTCATTGACAATGGGGTCGAATATCAGAATGCGGGTAGCGGCGGGGCGGTCCGGGCGACATCGGGCGGACTCTTCGCAAGCCGATATGGCCTGAAGGGTAGTGAAGATATTGGCGGCGGACTTCACGTCAATTTCCAGTTGGAGCAGGGCTTCTCCGGCGCGACCGGTGCTGCTGCCAGTTCAACGGCAGCATTTAGCCGGCAGGCGTGGGTAGGGTTGTCGGGCGCGTTCGGTGAGACGCGCATCGGCTTGCAAAATACGCCGCAGTACATCTTCCTGAACCCCGAGCTCGACCCGCTGGCGGTGATGAGTCTGGGTTCGCCGATGAACAACTTCAACACCCTGACTGTTCGCGTCAATAACGCGATCTCGTACTTCACGCCGACGTTCTATGGCTTGACTGCCCAGTTCATGGTGGCGATGCGTGACACGACGACCAAGCCGACTAACGGGTTGCAGTTCTATAACGTGGCGGTCCGTTACGTCAACGGTCCTTTCCACCTCGCCGCGGGCTATGAGCAGGCGCAAAATGCGGCCGGAACATCGATGCTGAAAGTGCTCAACATCGGTTCTTCGGTAACCGTTGGCAACGCCCAGTTCTTTCTGGCGTACCACACGGAACGGCAGACCGACAACAGCGTGAAGCGTGACGTGTACGCGGCATCGACCTCCTACTCGTTCACTCCCGCCGACGATCTTTCGGTGATGTACGGTTATGCGTATGACCGGACGGGGCAGGGCAATAACGCGCAGCAAATCGGTCTGACTTACGAGCACCTGCTTTCGAAGAGGACCACGTTGTATGCGTCCGCTGGTTTTATCCAGAACCGGAATGACGCCCAATTCAGTCTTAACGGCACCAACTACCAGGGTCTCAAGGGTGCGCCGGGCGCCGACACCCGCGGCGTGACCGTGGGGATCGTGCATAAGTTCTGATGCCGGGGTGTGCGCCGATGTTGTGAGAACGGGAGCGGCGTGGGAGTAAATGGCAAATCCCGTTCCATGAGTTGGATTCCGCGGAGTCCGTTGTACTCGTATCCGTTGCGAACGCCGCGGCGGTGTCCACGACATATTGCTCTAACCTGTTGGGTCATTTCCGGTCAACGGCATCAGTCGCCATGACTAGAGACCCATGGTCTGGGCGGATCAGAGAGAGAACGCTTCCGTGTAAGACCGGAATTTCAGCGGCGGCCGCCGCCGAAATCGATTCGACCGGAAAGGAGACTTTATGACACACGGTGCGCTGGCAAAGTATCAACCCACGTCGGTTCTGAAAGCGAAGCGGACGACGGTTCCCAAGGTCCGGTTGTACGTTGAGCACCTTGAAACAAAGCACTGGTTTGTGCATGTCGGGCATGTCACCGATCGTGGCCGCTGGCGCACCGAGCCGCATGCGCATCCCGCTTACGGGCAGGTGATTTTCGTTCGTAGTGGCCGGGGCGTCATGAACCTGGAAGGTAGCAGCGTGCCATTCGAAGGCCCGTGTGCGTTGTTGCTGCCAACCGAGTGCGTTCATGGTCTCGACTACGAAGTCGATGTCGACCGTTGGGTCGTGACCATCGAGGTCGCCTATCTGACGCAGATCAACGCCAAGCTTCGCGAATTCATTTCGCTCTGGTCGTCAGCCCGCATGATTCCGCTTTCCTATTCTGCCGAGACAGGGCTGGAGTTTTATAACCTGATCAACCACCTCAAGCAGGAAGTCGAGTCAGAAGCGGTCGGCCATGTTGTAGGCACAGAAGCCCTGCTTACCAGCCTTCTGCTAATGCTGGTCCGCGAAACGCGTCTGGAGCGGGCCAGCAGCGAAGCCGCAGTCCGCAACGATATTCGCCAGGTAGACCGGTTCCGCAAGCTGATTGACGAACATTACCGCGAGAATCTGCCGCTGCAAGACTATGCGTCGATGATGGCGGTCTCTTTGGTTCAACTGCGCGCGGCATGCGCGTCGGCGTCTGAACAAAGTCCGACGAAGATGATTCACGCCCGCATCATCGCGGAGGCGAAGCGTCATCTTATTTTCGGCGATATGTCGGTCGAACAGATTGCGTTTTGGCTTGGCTTTGCCGACGCGGCGTACTTTACGCGTTTCTTCCGAAGGGAAGTGGGCGAGGCGCCGAGCCATTTTCGCGTCGCTGCGCGACACCAGTCGCATCGCAGGGTGCTATCGTAGTGAGTGAGCATGACTCAATGGCTCATGTTTACCGTTCTGCATGACGTTGCTCCGGAATACGGGGTTCAAGCTGGAGATGTACTTGAGCGCTTCGAAAAAATGCCAGTGAATCCGAATTTTGTACAGGGACGCATGCAGTCGAATTGAATACGCTTAACCGGACGTCTCCGCCTGACGGCGTAAAAACTACTGATCCTATTGATGGAGAAAACTCAGTGGCGAGTCGGGAACGGAATCATGGACGACTGCGGCGCTTGCGGTCCGTTAGTCCTCAGGGGCAGGTGGTAACCATTCCTCTCACATCCTAAGTGTCTCTACATTAATCGAATATGACCCGGTTGTTCCAGAGAAAATCCATGGCGCTGTTCGGCGCGATGGCGGCGCTTTCCACACTGGCCTTGTCGGCCTGCACGACCGACGCAACGACTGGCGCCGCATCGGCGGGATCTGCGCATGCGGACTTCGTCTACGTCGGCACGCTGCAAAGTCAGATCGACGCGCTGCGCCTCGATACGTCAACCGGCGACCTGACCACGATAGGTCCGGTTGCCCAAGGGTTGAAATCCACGTGGGTCACGGCGCACCCCGAGTTACCTGTCCTGTATGGTGTCGATGACGATGCCGCGAGGGAAGGCAGCATCACCGCCTATGCCGTGAATCGCGGAACGGGCACACTCAGTAAAATCAACGCGACGTTC
Organism: Paraburkholderia domus; assembly: GCF_905220705.1. GTDB lineage: Bacteria > Pseudomonadota > Gammaproteobacteria > Burkholderiales > Burkholderiaceae > Paraburkholderia > Paraburkholderia domus. The sequence continues at coordinate 62,584 of NZ_CAJNAT010000028.1, read as the reverse complement.
ACCGGTGGCCACGGAACCACGTTTTTGCGCTTCGACGTGCCATCGAATACCTTGCTCGGGGCGAATTACAACAGCGGGTCCGTATCAAGTGTCGCAGTCAATGCTGACGGCAGCGTGGGGCCGCTCGTGTCGACGATTGCCGAGACCGGCTCCGGGCCAGGCAAGCGTCAGGCGAGTGCGCACGCACACAGCGTTGCAATCGATCCATCCGGCCAGTACGCGCTTGTCCCTGACCTGGGTGCGGATCGCGTGTTCATTTACCATTTCGATCGGGCGACGCATGCGTTGTCAAAGATCGATGGCGCTTCTCATGAGTTCGTCGCGCCTGCGGGCACCGGTCCTCGTCATCTTCAGTTCGGTTCGAGCGGTAAGTTCGTCTATCTGTTGACCGAATTAAGCGCCCAGGTGATGGTCCTGCGTTGGGACGCCGCGCAAGGGTATTTGACGCTGGTGCAAACGCTGCCCATTTCCAGCCAGAATTTCCAGGGTGCGAAAAGCGGAGCTGAGATTGAACTCAGTCATGACGGCCGCTTCGTCTATGTCGAAGATCGCGGAGAAAATTCGCTAGTGGTCTATCGCGTCAGCCCCGATACGGGAGACCTCTCTTTTGTTCAACGTATCGCGTCGGGCGGCGACAAACCGTGGGGCTTTGGAATCGATCGGACAGGCAGGTGGTTGCTGGTCGCCAATCAACGTAGCGGCAAGGTAAGTGTGTTCAACATCGACACGACGTCCGGGTTGCTATCGGACACCGGTAAATCGGCTGCTATTTCGTCACCCACCAGCATTGCGTTCGTGAATTAAGTCGTTGTCCCAGGAGGGCGCTATTGCAATTTGAGAGTCGGTCGCGTCTGTCTTGCGCCTTCGCAATGTCAGGAATCTTTCGTAAAAAATATTGATGGAGACACGACACGGTTCCGATCAAGCCGCCGACCTGGTGGCGCGGCGTGTCGATATGGCCGGCGTCTGGCGCGCTGACCTTACTTGTGAGGGGGATGCATGAAACTGGTTCATCAACTTCCGCTGGCGTTGGGCGCCGCCTTGCTGGTCGCATCCGCGGCGGGACTGTTCGGCGTTTTCCAGATGAACGACGCTGCGAACGCGTACGGGCGGATTATCGCAGTGGATGGCGCGCAGGCTCGTCAGGTCTCCGATGCATTGATCGCGTTCAAGAACCAGGTGCAGAACGGCAAGGACGTCGTGCTGCGCGGCAAGAATCCCGAGCAACTCGACAAGTACTGGGGCGCCTTCGAGAAATACGAGCAGACGGTCCAGGCCGCCACTGAGAAGCTCGCGGTCGAGCTGCCCCCCGACGAAGCTCGCACGATGATCGAGCGATTCAATTTGCTCCACAAGAAAATGGCGCAGTCGTACCGCAAGGCGCTAGATCAGTTCAAGGCCTCGGGGTTTGATAGCGCCGTCGGGGACAAGGCAATGGATGGCCTTGACCGCGAGCCCGTGATCTTGCTGCGCGAGGCCGGCAGCAAGATCGTGCAGCGGGCCGCGGCGGCCGGTGCCGAGGCAAAGCGGCAACAGACACGCGCGATCATGGCGAGCTTCGCCGCCTTGACGCTGACCGTGCTGGCGGGCATCGTCGGCGGGGTGATGTTTTCGCGCTCGATCACGCACAACCTCGGCGGAGAACCCGACGACGCGCGCGAGGCGGCGCGCCTGATCGCGCTAGGCAAGCTCGACGTCGCTCTGCACGTGCGCCCCGGCGACACCGATAGCCTGATGGCGGCGATGAAGGAAATGACCGCCTCGCTCGCGAGGATCGTGGGGCAGGTGCGCAACAGCAGCGATTCGATCGCGACCGGCTCGGCGCAGATTGCGTCTGGCAATCTGGACCTCAGCCAGCGCACGGAAGAACAGGCAAGCGCGCTGCAGGAAACGGCGGCCTCGATGGAAGAACTCAGCGCCACCGTCAGGCGGAACGCGGAAAACGCCCGCGAAGCCAGCGACCTGGCCTCCGGCGCGTCGTCGATCGCCATACAGGGTGGCAACGTGGTGGGCCAGGTGGTCGAGACCATGAAGGGCATCAACGAGAGCTCGCGCAAGATTGCCGACATTATCGGCATCATTGACGGCATTGCAGCCCAGACCAATATTCTCGCGCTCAACGCGGCCGTCGAGGCGGCCCGCGCGGGTGAACAGGGGCGCGGGTTCGCGGTGGTCGCGACGGAGGTCCGCAGCCTCGCACAGCGCAGCAAGCAGGCCGCCAGAGAGATCCAGGCGCTGATTGCGGCCAGCGTCGAGCGGGTCGACCACGGTACGGCGCTTGTCGACGAAGCGGGCGTGACGATGACGCAGATCGTCGGCGCCGTGCAGCGCGTGACGGTCATCGTCGGCGAGATCAGCAGGGCCAGCGCGGAGCAGAGCACGGGCATCGAACAGGTGAGTGAAGCGGTCGGCCAGATGGATCAGACGACGCAGCAGAACGCCGCGCTGGTCGAGCAAAGCGCGGCGGCGGCCGAAAGCCTCAGGCAGCAAGCGACGCGTTTGGTCGACTCCGTCGCCCAGTTCCAGCTTTGACGAAAACCGCCGTCAATTGGCGCGGATGTCGTCGTTGAATCGGGGCGCCGGGTTCGGCAATGCGGGCGTGAATGAGATGGGCGAATCGGCGGGTGTCTCCGCCGCACAGCCAATCGCGCTCGAACGTGGCGACAGAGGGTTTACTTGTGAAAAGATCGCTGCCTTTGCGCTCGTTGCACTTGCTGCACCGACTCGTAGTTGTTGACCTTCGGTGCCCACTTCCGTTGCAGCAGCACTACCGTGCTAGTCACGCCCACCACCAGAAACACAAAAATCGCCATCATGGGCAGCGTGTAGTTGCCGCCCACGTGAAGCAGCCAGCCCGAGAGACTCGCCGAGACACCGCCCGCGAGGCTCGTCGCGACTTGCTGCAGGCCCGTGTTTAGACCAACAGCCTGTTTGGGGATCAGAGTCAATTTGACCAACGCCAGGTTGTTCGCCGTGACGAGACCCAGCAGCGACAGCGAAACCACATTCCATAACAAGGCTATTTGAGGCGAACGGGCATAGGCACCGAGCAAAACCGTCGTGCCACCGATGAACCCGGCCACAATGAATGACTTGCGCACCATCACGGCATCGTGGCCGCGTGCGATCAAACGGTCTGCCGCGAATCCGGCCAGCGCCGCCACAATTGCAATGCCCGCAAAACTGACAAAGGTGTAGAGCCCCGATTGCTTCAGCGAAAGGCCGCGCTGTTCGACCAGATAAGCCGGCATCCAGGTCATGCAGTAGAACGCGAAATAGCTGTAGCAGAAGTTGGTAATCAACCCGCCCCATACCACTGGACTCGTTAAAAGATTACTGAGCGGCACCGATGCCGCCCGTTGCTTCGCCGCGACAAGTTCGGTTTTGGACGGGAAATCGTTCCTGAGCATCAGCAACCACGGCATCAGCCAGATCAGCCCGACCAGGCCGGTGGCAATGAACATCACCTTCCAGGAAGCCGAGACGATCAGCCAGGCCGCAATCGGTGCGCCAAGCGCCGGCCCCATCTTGCCTCCGACTGAATAAATCCCGAGCGCCGTGCCTTTCTGGGATTCTTCGAAATTGTTGGCCAGGTAGCGATACGTGGCAGGAACGACCACCGCTTCGGCGGCGCCAATCAGGAGGCGCACGAGGATTAGCGCGGACAGCGTGCCAACCAGGCCGGTTGCCGCAGCTGCGAGACACCACAGCACAAAGCAGATCGAGTAAGGCCATTTCACGCCATAGCGATCGACGAGCCAGCCCATCGGCAGCTGGAGCATTCCGTAGGACCAGAAGACGGCTGCGCCAAGCCAGCCGCGCTGAACATGCGACAGCGCAAATTCACTCACAAAATGACGATCCGCTAGCGCTGCGGACATGCTCGTGCGGTCCACAAAGGAGATCATCAACCCGAGCGCAAGCAGCACGAGAATGCCCCAGCGATTTTCGGGGCGTGCCCCTTTCGGTCGAGTTGTCTCCATCAATTCGTCTCCAGTCTATTTTTTAATAGTGACTTGAACGGAGTCAAAAACTGCACACCGCAACCATGTGCATGAAAGTGACCATCTGTAACCTGGATCGCGGTTGACGACGGCCACTTTCACAAGATCAACCGGTCAGAAGTGGATTTCGGCTACGAACATCGGGCAGGAGGTCTGGGTTGTGCCGGGTTGCTCGGAGGATGGCGTGCCGTACATGTTGTGCCAGTATTCGTAGCCGATACCTGCGTATGCGGTACGAGGATGACCGGCGAATGATCCGACATCGGCCAACAGCGACACTCGGGTCAGGAATTCCGTGGTGGTGTTGACCCCGAAGCCGTCTTTGCCCTTTGGTCCAGTCAGGCTGGCAAAGCCCTTGAAGACCAGGGGAACCGGGCCCAGACGGAACGGATACAGCCAGGAACTCTCGAGGTGCACGGCCGGATTGAAGTGCACCTCCACGTTGGTGATGCCGTCGTGGTTGCTTTCCGTGCGAACGCCGAGCGTGACGTTCCAGAAGCCGTGCGGTACAGAAAACTCGATGGTGGGTCCGAGCACGACCATGCGAGCCCGTTCAGCATAGGCATCGTTCTTGGTGCCGAATTCATAGCCGACGGTCAGGCCGAAGTCCCGGATGAAGCCATAGGAGAACGGTCTGCCAAAAATCTTGCTTGCGCTGAACTCGACGCGGCCGACGCTGTAGACCTCCTGCGCGCCGCCGGAACCCGGCGTCGGGTAGCCGTATTGATTGGTCGGTCCCGCTTCGGGATTCGCCATGCTGGAGACCAGGTAGTCCACGTTGAACGCGTAGCTGCCGTACCGGAAGCCGCCCGTGGTCGTCAGAAAGCCGATGTTCTGCGTGATCTTGGCCGGTGCGCCGGATTGGGTTCGCACACCGGGATAGTAGAAGTCGGTACCCACGCGATAGCCGATATACGTGTCATTCCACGAGGACGGTGGGGCGAATAGCTCCGGCGGCGGTAAAACCGGCGCATTGAGTGTGCTGGCTTGGGACAGCGTCACGGGTGCCGCGCCCAAATCCGACGTGGCTGCGGGGGCGGTGATGTCCGTCTGAGCAAGCTGCAGTGTCGGTGCATCTCCTCCTGAGGCCAGCGGCGCATCTCCTGCATGCGCCAGACCCGTGAGGCAACCGAAAAGAGCGATACCTAGCAGTGGTACGCGGACGGCGTTAGATTTTTTCATGTCTCCTTCCATACTTTGTTGATATGCAAGACGCGGTCGTTCAACGACCATCGATTTTTGTACCGTCGATAACAGGTTGCGGACGTCAACACGATGAAGCCTGTCGCGGTGTGATGGAATGTATGCGATGCCCGCGCGAATGCCTTTACACAAAATTGAGATTCGCTGGCACTTTTTAATCGGTGAGGTGCCAGGGTAAGTACCGCGTCGCGGATGATCCGGACGTAGCTAGGCGGCGTCTCTGCCGTGGCGTCAGAACTTGTGTACCAGGCCGACCCCGATGCCGCGGTTGTTGGTACCGGGAGTGACCGCAAGGCCTGAATACGCCGTACCGGAGAGCGTGTATGCCGCCTGGTTCCTGTTCTGAATGAAACCGGTCGCTGTATAGAGCTCGGTCGATTTGGACAGGGAGTACTCGAAAAGCAGGCCCAATTCCTGTGCATTGTTGCCCTTCCCTGTGCGGTCGTGCAGGTACCCGTACATCACCGAAAGTAGCGCGAAGGGGTTGATCTGATACGAGTCCGATATCTGGTAGACGTCGTGCTGCATGTATTTCGGCGTATTGGTCAGGTTCTCCGTGTGAAAGGCCAGCCAGATGCGGTTGGCCCCGATCGCATACGAAGCACCCGCGTTAAACACGCTCAGTACAGCGCCAGGCCCCGCGGCAGCACCGCCCGCGAGCGTATAGCTCCCACCTGCTCCGACGCCTGGTTCGTCTCCTCGTTCGTAGCCGGCCGCCACATTCAACGGCCCGTTGACGTACTGGAGGACAACGTTGTAAAAGCCGATGCCGCTGCCCGTCGAGTTGGATCCATCGCGCAATGCGACCATGAACTTCGCATTCAGCCCGCCAAACGTGGGGGTGTAATACGAAATGCCATTGTTCGCGCGGATGATAAGGGCATTGAAATTATTCATGGGCGACGCAATGCTCTTCACCCACGACGGATCCATTGCCGCCTGGAGCACGTCGTATTGCGGCGAGTTTTGCAAGCCGAAGCGGACTTCACCAAAGCCGCCGGACAGGCCGACAAACGCTAGACGATTAAAGGCATCAGCCGGGTTTGTCGCTGCACCCGTCTGACCGGAGAAGGCTTGCTCCAACTGGAAATTGACGTGCAGGCCGCCGCCGATATCCTCGCTTCCCTTGAAGCCGTAGCGTGTCGAGAAGAGTCCGCCGGGTACCGCGCGGATTGCCGAATTGTTGCCGCCCGAACTCTGATAGACGAAGCCATTGTCGAGCACGCCATAGAGTGTGACATTCGACTGCGCGAACACGGAAGTGGCGGACGCGCAGGACAAGACTGCGCCGGATGCAAGAGTGATAAACCTTTTCATGCGGGATCTCCGTTTCTATTAACACCGGAATGCCGGTGTGAATAGAAAATTATTGTGTTCGTATAACTAATATAAATGTCATGAAGTGGAGCTATTGGGCGTGCCGATACGCCCGGATATGCGACGGTCTTACGGATGGAGAGTCGGTTCGTGGCGGCCCATCAGGTCGTTGTTTGTCTGCGCGGAGGCCGGTAACGGTAGGGTAAGCCGACGGCCTGAAGTAGTTTCGCTGGTCAATCTGATCTCCGTTGATTGATTGTATTTTTTGCGTGCTCGATGTCGATTCCCGCGAAACGCGTACCGAACATCAGCCGGCGAAGATTAATTGCGCGGATGACGATGCGTCCATGTATAAAACTTAGATTGGATGGTATTTTTCTACTGTCCGGCGCGCGATCCAGGTGCAGGCTGTAGCGCCCGAACCGGCGAATGTTGTGCGTCGGATACGGGCTCAGGAATTCGATGTCCTCAGGCCGGATTTTCTTATGATTGAGCTCCTCACAAAAGCCGATCCCGATAGCCGCCAGGAGTCCCATCGTGAAGCTTTATGTGCAGTGGTCCACATCGAGAACGCCAGAGGGCTAGTGCCTCGTGCACCGGGCGTATGCCCCCAAGACCCGGAGGCTGGGGACTGGCTGAACGCGCCCAGAATGGGGCTTGACTTAGCTGGGCATCTCCACCGCTTCAGCAGGCCAGCTGCACGCCGCAGAGGATTTTCGGGGAAGAGGAATGGTCTCCTCTTCCTGCGAGCGAAGTGAAAATTTTTTGGCGCGACGGCAAGCCGGCGCCAGTATAAGTAGCAACACTACGATATAGCGCTGCAAAAATTTGGTATTTTTACTCTGCAAACCAGAAAGAGACACCCCGATCTAACGAGCGTGCGCCTGAAATCTCCAGATTATTGGGTTTTAAAGGGTTGATTTGCATCATCTAGGTAAAACCCCTTGGTTGAGAAGGCTTGGTTTTATGCGTAGTATTGCTACGTCGCCGCAAGCAACGCTATCGCGCCAACCGCTTTTGCCGGCGACCCGCACTGAGCGCCGCATTCATAACCAGGAGCAGGAGACACTCGACATGAACAAGAATGCACGCATTGCTACGCGAAGGCAGTTTCTGGCCACAGCGGCCGCGACAGCCGGCGCGCTGGCGCTGCCGAACTGGGCGACCGCCCAGGACCGGCCTTTCGTGCCCTTCAGCAACAAGAGTCTCGACTATTACTTCTTCGCGACCGAACAGGAAGCCGTCAAGCGGGCAGTCGAGGCGAAAGGATGGACGTTTCAGTCCGTCAACGCCAACTTCAGTACAACTACGCAGCTTGAGCAGTGGCAGAGCCTGTTGCTGAAAAATCCCGCCGCGATCATCGCGGATCCGATCGACAGTCAGGCAATCGTCAGCGCGATCCGGAAGTACAACATGAAGAAGATTCCGGTCGGCATCATCGATACGCCGTCTCAAGGCGGCGACGTCGCGATCACGGTGGATTTCGATAACTACCAGGGTGGCGTGATGGCGGCGAACACGATTATCGCCGCGCTGAAGAAGAAGTACGGTACCCCGAAGGGCACGGTGCTGAACTGCTATGGCGCGTTGCAATCGGTGGCGTGGCGACTGCGCAAGGAAGGGATGGACGCGACGTTCAAGCAGTATCCGCAGATCAAGGTCATCAGCCGGCCGACCGAGGGCTTGCTGAAGAACATGCTGTCGGAAACGCTGTCGACACTGTCCGAGTACCCGGATCTCGATGCGGTGCATGCGCCGAGCGATTCGCCGGCCCGCGGCATCGCGACTGCCCTGCAGCAAAAGGGCAAATGGAAGAAGGTCGGTGAACAGGGGCACGTGATCTTCGTGACGATCGACGGCGAGCCTGCTGCGATCCAATGGATCGGCGATGGTTATATGGATGCCGTCGTGTCCCAGGATCCGATCGCGTATGGGCAGATCACGGTCGATATGCTCGACCGTTACGCAATGAAGGGCAAATCGGTGCCGCTCGGTCCGTATGAGAACAATCAGTATTTCTGGGAGAGGGGGCAGATTACCAAATCCGATTCCGGCCCCAGCCTCGTCATTCCGCCGTACATCATCGATCAGAGTTCCGTACACGACAAACGTCACTGGGGGAACATCGCGTACAACGAATGGGGCTTGCGCTACAACTGATCGGCCGACAGGTCTCGATAGTACACGCCAGGCATGCGTGCAACCGACACAGCGCATCGTCGGTTGCATGCCAGATTCGGATCAGGAAGCAAACCATGACGCAAGCATCGACCGACTACATTCTGAGAACGCAGGAAGTCGTCAAACGTTACAAGGCCTTGGTCGCCCTCGATCACGTTTCCGTGCATATCCGCCGAGGGACGATCCACGGACTCCTGGGTGAAAACGGCGCCGGCAAATCGACCCTCGTTAGCCTGATCTCGGGTCTCATCTCTCCGACCGAGGGCAAGATTTTTCTTGATGGCGAGGAAGTCCAGGGCAGCGACGTGAAGGAGATGGAAGCGCGTGGCGTCTTCCTGGTCACGCAGGAACCGATGATCGTCGAGCAGATGACCGTCGCGGACAATCTGATGCTCGGGCATTGGCCCGTCAAGCGCGGTTTTCCGGGCGTGGTCGACCAGCGTGCGCTGCACGACGAGGCGGTGCGGGCGCTGGCCGACACAGGACTCGATCCCGGGATGCTTGCCGGCCGGCTCTCGGCCGTGGAAAAGCGCAAGCTCAATATCCTTCGCGCGTTGTTCAGCGGCGGAAAACTGCTGATCCTCGATGAGCCGACTGCTGCGCTCACGCTTGCCGACCGCGATCACATGTTCGATTTCATGCGCGAACTGAAAGCGACCGGCGTGAGTTTCGTGTTCATTTCGCATTACAACGAGGAGATCCTCAATATCTGTGACGGCGTCTCGGTGTTGCGAAACGGCCGACTTGCCGGCGAGATGGACACGCTCGAGTCGATCGATTCCGATGCGTTGTCCCAACGCGTGATCGGGCGGGACGTGCCGCTGTTTCATCGACAGAACCCCGGGAAGAAGACGGGCTCGGGATGGCGGATAGACGGACTGCGAGCGCCTGGCGTCGAGATTGATCATTTCGATATCGCACCCGGCGAAATCGTTGGCTTTGCCGGACTGCCGGGTTCCGGGGCCAAGGAGTTCGCCAAGGTGCTGTTTGGCCTCAATCGCGCCTCTGCCGGGTCGTTCAGCCATGCCGGCAAGCCGATCGCGCTTCCCGATCACCCTCAGAGCGCGTTTACCGCGGGCATCGCTTACCTGTCCGACGATCGGCGTCGCGATGGTTTCGTCGGCCTGCAAAGCATCGGCAACAACATTTCGATGTCGAGTCTCGGCGAATTGTCGGTGGCCGGTATCGTCGATAAAACCCACGAGCGGCGGATGGTCGATCACTACTTTGACACGCTGCGAGTCAAGGCCGCTACGTCGGAAATCGCTGTCGGTACATTGAGTGGCGGAAATGCGCAGAAGGTCGTTTTGTCCCGTTTGCTCGCCACCAAGCCGCGGCTACTGATTCTTGACGAGCCGACGCGTGGCATCGACGTTGGCGTGAAGGAAGAGATTCATCAACTCGTCGATTCGCTGACCAGCGAGGGATTGAGCGTGATCGTCATTACCAGCGATCTCGACGAATTGGTACGGCTTGTCGACCGCGTATGCGTTTTTGTCGGAGGCCGCGTGCAAAACGAATACGTGGGTGCGGAACTCGACAAGGACGTCATCCTCGAAGCCGCGTTCGGCACCGCGACGGTCTAATTACATACTGGAGACGGCAACATGCAAAGTCACAACAATTCTCCTGCTGGCACGGCCGCCGCGAGCAGCGCGGCAACGGCCCCAGCTGCTACCCGACGGTCGTCCCGGCAGTCCACCGGCCAATGGCTGTTCCAGAACGTCGTCTGGATCTGGCTCGCCGCGCTGATCATTATTTTTGGCGTGCTCAACCCGTTCTTCTTCACGGTGTCGAATTTCCAGAATGTCATCCTGCAATCCACCGTGCTGGGGCTGCTAGCGCTCGCCGTGTCGCTGCCGCTGATGGTTGCCGAGATCGATTTGTCGATCGCGAGCAACATGGGATTTTCCGCAGCCGTGGGCGCATTGCTGTCGACCCGCTTTGGGGTGCCGGCGATGGTTGGTGTGCCGGTCGGCATTCTGGTGGCTACCGCGATCGGTTTCATCAACGGGCTGTGCGTGACGCGGTTGAGGATGGTGTCGCTGATCGAGACGCTCGCGATGATGATTTTCCTGCAGGGTGCCTTGCTCGCGACCACACAAGGAAACACGATCTCGGACATGTCGGACGGTTATATCTGGATCGGGCAGTACACGATCGATAACTGGCCGGTAATGCCGATCGTGTTCGTGATTGCTCTCATCGGGATGGCGTTCCTGCTGCGTCGTACCGTGCTGGGTCGCAAGCTCTATGCAACAGGCGGCAACGTGCTCGCCGCGAATTCCGCAGGTATTCGGGTCAATCGGGTCAAGATTATTGCATTCACGCTTTCCGGCCTGCTGTCCGGCATAGCGGGTTATCTGCTAGCGGCGTGGCAGATGGCCATCACGTCCGATCAGGGCGAGGGGTTTCAACTCTATGCGATCGCAGCGCCGATCATCGGTGGAGTCAGCGTGTTCGGTGGCCGTGGGAGCACGGCGGGCATCCTGGGTGGCGTACTGTTGCTAACCGTCATTCACGTCGGTCTTGCGATTACGTCGGTTCCTTCGTTCTACGTGCAGATGATCGGCGGCATCCTGATTTTTGTCGCGGTTGCGGTCGATGCTGTGCGCGTGAAGTTCGCGAGTCGCTGAGCCTGACGTTACTGGGTACTTTTTGGAATAACCGATATGACAGTCATCAGGGAATGTACGCAATATATCGACGGCCAGATGTCGAACGACGGCGTCGTTGAGTGGATCGACGTAATCAATCCCGCCACCGGCCAAGTGGTGGCACGCGCGCCCGAAGCAGGGGCCGTAGTCGTCGATCGGGCAGTCGAAGCGGCGCGACGCGCATGGCCGGGCTGGCGTCGGACGAATCCGTTCAAGCGGGCACAAGTGCTGCATCGGATTGCGGACGAAATCGACAATGATGAGCGGACGATTGCGACGACCATCACGGAAGAAATGGGTAAGCCGTTCGACGAAGCGCTCGGTGAAGTGCGCAAGCTCGCGAAGGCGTTCCATTACTACGCGGAAGAAGCCGTGCGTGTATTCGGCGCAACGATTCCGAATGAGGAGGACGGTTTCACGAGCATCATCGAGCGTGAGCCGGTCGGCGTCGTGGCGGCGATCGCGCCCTGGAACTATCCGGTCGAGCTGATCGGCTGGAAGCTTGCGGCTGCGCTCGCCGCTGGATGCACGATCGTCGTGAAGCCGTCGGAATACACACCATCGTCTGCGGTCGCGCTGTTCCGTTGTGTGCATGCGGCAGGCGTGCCCGCTGGCGTGGCGAATCTCGTGACCGGCGCTCGTCAGACCGGGAAGCAACTGGTCGGGCACCCGGACGTCGACAAAGTCGCCTTCACGGGCTCGGGAGCGGCGGGCGAAGACATCTACCGAACGGTGTCGGGTATCACGCCGTTCTCGCTGGAGCTCGGCGGCAACTGTCCGATCGTCGTGACGAAGCATGCGAATATCGAGAAGGCCGTGGCGGGTACATTGCGCCGCGGATTTCGCAATGCCGGGCAGATCTGTATCGCGATCAATCGCGCGTACGTCCATGAATCCGTGTACGCGGCGTTTGTCGACATGCTGGCAGCGCGCGCGGCGACGCTGGTCGTCGCCGACGGTCTCATCGACGAGCAGGCCGACGTGGGGCCGATGGCTACGCGTGCTGGCGTGGATAAAGTGGAGCGTCACGTGGCCGACGCGCGGAAACAAGGCGCGCGCGTGCTGTGTGGCGGCAGTCGCACCGGCGATTCAAAGGGCCTGTTCTATGCGCCTACCGTGCTTGCGGACTGTCCGCAGCAGATGCTGGTGATGCACGAAGAGACGTTCGGTCCAGTTGTTGGCGTAGCACCGTTCGCGAGGCTCGACGAAGCGATCGAACTGGCTAATGGGACACCCGCTGGGCTCGCGGCCTACGCGTATACGGAGGATCTGCGCGAGACGTTCGAGATCGGACGCGGGCTCGAATTCGGCAGCGTGGCGATCAACAACGTTGACGCGGGGATCATGAACGCACCGTATGGCGGTCGCAAGCAGAGCGGCATTGGATACGAGCACGGGCACGAAGGTCTTGAAGGCTATCTGCATCTGAAACACCTGCGCGTGCATCACGGCGCGTGAACGGAGTCGTCATGGACAGCTGGTTGCTGGGAATCGATATTGGCACGTCGGCCTGCAAGGCGATTGCGGTGGACAGGCAGGGCAACGTGACGGCGAAGGCGCTGGTCGGTTACCCGGTGGTGTCGCTGCAACCGGGTTGGGCCGAACAGGATCCTGCGCACTGGTGGGACGCCGCTCAGCGTGCGGTCGAGCAGGTGCTGGCCGCATTGCCGGACCGGCGCGCGATCGAAGGGATCGGCCTGAGTGGGCAGATGCATGGCCTGACGCCGCTCGACGGGAACGGTGCGGTGTTGCGGCCGGCGATTCTCTGGTGCGACCAGCGCGCTGCGCCGCAGTGCGACGACATCACCGCGCGGGCCGGTGGCCTCGAAGGTTTGCTGCAACTCGTGCAGAACCGCATGTTGCCCGGCTTCACGGCCGGCAAACTGCTGTGGATGCGTGAGCACGAGCCCGCACTATTCGCGCGGATGCGCCACATGCTGAACCCGAAAGACTATCTGCGCTATCGCCTGACGGGTGAATTCGTGACGGACGTGTCCGACGCGTCGGGCACGGGGCTGTTCGACGTGCGCAACCGCACATGGTCGGCGCCACTGCTGTCGTTGCTCGATCTGCCGCCCAGTCTGCTGCCGGATGTCGTCGAGTCGTCGGAACGGACGGGAACGCTGTTGCCCGAGCTGGCCGAGCGGTGGGGCGTGCCGGCGTATACGCCGGTTTTCGGCGGCGGCGGCGACTCGGTCATCCAGACGACGTCGATGGGCGTGATTGATCGCGGCACCCTCGGTGTGACGCTCGGGACAGCGGGCATAGTCGCGGCAGGCGGCCGCGAATGCCCGGTTCCCGACGGCAGCCTGCAGATTTCCTGCGGTAACGCGCCGGGACGATGGCACGTGATGGGCGTGACGCTGAGTGCGGGCGGTGCATTTGAATGGCTGCGCAACGCACTCGTGCAGTTTGATCGCGAACGCACGCTGCCCAGCTACGCTGCGCTCGTCGAGCTTGCCCGCAGCACCGAGCCGGGCGCCGCGGGGCTGCTGTTCCTGCCTTACCTGTTGGGCGAGCGGTGCCCGCACATCAGCGCGAACGGACGTGGCGCGTGGATCGGTCTCACGACGCTGCACACGGGCGCGCATCTCGTGCGCAGCACGATGGAAGGTGTGTTGCTGAACCTGCGAAGCATCGCGTCGTTGTGCGCGACAGCGGGGCTTGGCGGACGTGAGTTGCGCGTATCGGGCGGAGCGACCAGCGAGCCTTTCTGGCTGCAGCTTCTGGCCGATGTACAGCAATGCGAAGTGAGCACGGTCACCGGTTCCGCCGAAGGGGGCGCCCATGGAGCTGTCCTGGCGGCGGGTGTGGGCAGCGGACGCTGGGCCTCGCTTGACGAAGCCGTCGGTTGCCTGCGTATCGTGAGCCGCCATCAGCCCGACCGCTCACTCGGCCCGCTCTACGATGCGAGGTTCGCGACGTTTCGCGGCCTTTACGACACGCTACGGCAGATTTTCGAGCAGATCGCCCTCGAGCCGCCTGTCACGCCGCCGCGACGCGACAGCAAAGCGTCCCGTCCTGTCTGAACTTCACACGGCCAAACTTATGAACGCTTCTGATGCGCTTGCCAGCGCCCGCCAACCGATTGTCGGCGTGGTATTCGATCTGGACGGAACACTCGTCGACAGCGCGCCCGATATCGCGGAGTCGCTCAACCAGGTGCTCGCCACGCATGGCATTGCGCCGCAAACGGTCGAGTTCGTCGAACAGTTTATCGGGGAAGGATCGTACGGACTCGTCGCCAACCTGTACGAAGCGCTCGGCGTCGCGGCGACGCCCGCACGCGTCGCGGCTGACGTGGAGGCGTATCTCGCGGTGTACCGCGCCACCCCGGTGCGGCACTCGACGCTCTTCGCCGACGCGGCCCAAATGATTCCAGTGCTGCATGCTGCGGGTGTGCGGCTCGGCATCTGCACGAACAAGGCCCAACTTATCGCGGAAGCCGTTCTCCGGCATTTCGGTTTGCGCGATTACTTCGACGCGATTGTCGGCGGTGACGCGCTGGAGAAGCGCAAACCCGCGCCGCAGCATTTGCTCGAGACGCTGAGCCGCATGAGCGTCGATCCGGGCGAGGCTATCTTTGTCGGCGACACGCCGATCGACGCCGAATGCGGCCGCCGCGCCGAAGTGCGCTGCCTGATCGTGGATTGGGGCGGCGGCAGGAAAGTCCCGGTGCCCGCTTCGGAACGGCTCGGGTCATTTGGCGAATTACGTTTTCTGTGCGAAAACACGGTTGTTCAAATCAACCGGGAAAACGATGAGAAATGATCTACTCCGCGGCATCGCGATGGAGCGCTCGCAGCTCGTCGGTCCAGCCGAACGGATTGCCGATGTCGTGCTCGGCGATCCGGAGGCCGTGATCAAGATGAGCATGGCCGAGCTCGCGCGTGCGTCAGGCACCAGTGATCCAACGGTAGTGCGCTTTTTCAGGCGTTTCGACTGCGAAGACTATCAGGATTTCAAGGTGCGCCTGGCGCAGGGCCTGATTCCGCAGGCACCGTTCGATTACGAGACCATCACGCTGGCCGATTCTCCGGAAAGCCTGTGCGCCAAGGTCGTCACCAACTCGCTGCACGCGATCCAGCGCTTTGCGTCGGACGTCGACGCGGCGGCAATCGACAAGGCCGTGAGCAAGCTGATGGAAGCGCGCGGTGTATTCCTGTTCGGCCTCGGCATTTCCGAAACGATCGCATTCGATGCCGAACACAAGCTGTTCCGGCTGGGCCTGCGTTGCCGCGCGGTCATGGAGGCGCAGAAGCAACTATTGCTCGTGCCCACATTGCGCAGCGATGAAGTTGCGGTGTTCTTTTCGCACTCAGGCGCGACGAAGTCGCTCGTGGAGGCCGCCTCGATCGCGCGTTCAAAGGGCGCTTACACGATCGCGATTACCGCGCCGGGCTCGCGGCTCACACAGGCCTGCGATCTGACCATCGGCGTGCCGGCCTACGAGAACACCGAGCTCTATACCCCTTTGACAGCGCGTATCAATCATCTGCTGGTCGTCAACATGCTGGTGGCGATGCTGGGCAGCCGGCAGGGCCACGAGCTGCCTGACAATCTGGCGGCGCTCGACCCGTGGCTGACCAACAAGTTTATGGACTGAGCACTTGTGGCTCGAATACCTCGACACATGGAGAAGTGAATGGCAACTCATATCGAACCTGGCTATGCGCGCATGACGCCGCAGTCCGAACAGGACAAGGCGAAGCTGGCATCCGGCATCAGGGCGGTGGATCATTACCTGAAGCCCGGCATGAAGGTCGGATTGGGATCGGGTACGACGTCCCACTGGTTCGTTCGCGCTCTCGCGCAACGCGTCACGCAGGGTTTCGAGATCGCCGGCGTGCCGACGTCCAATGCAACGCGTGAACTCGCACTCGAACTCGGCGTGCCGCTCACGGATCTTGGCGCAGTGGACCGGCTCGATGTGACGATCGACGGCGCCGACGAGATCGATCACCAGGGAAGCATGATCAAGGGCGGCGGAGCGTGCCTGCTGTGGGAAAAGATCGTGGCCGCCGCGTCGCAAAAAATGGTTGCGGTAGTGGACGATAAGAAGGTGTTCGAGCGTCTCGGGCGCTTCCCGCTGCCTGTCGAGGTGATTCCGTTCGGCTGGCAGAGCACCGAGCGTTTGCTGCGCGAATTGCTGGCCGATGCGGGATATGCCCGGGACCTGAAGATCACGACACGGATGAAAGACGGCGAGCGTCTGGTGACCGACAGCGGCAACTGGATCTTCGACTGCCACCTCGAATCGATCCATGACACGCATGTGCTCGCACCGCGCTTCAACGCGATTCCCGGCGTGGTCGAAAACGGACTGTTCGTCGGCATTGCCGATGAAATGATTGTCGGTCATGCCGACGGATCTTCAGACATCGTGGTGTTCTGACATGGCTCACGCATCGGACTCCAATAACGCGGGGGCGACCATGGAGCGCTTTCGTCTCGACGGCAAAGTCTGTGTCGTCACGGGCGGCGCGCGTGGCATCGGACGGGCGATTGCCGCCGGGCTCAAGGACGCGGGCGGCATTGTCGTTCTTGCAGACATAGATATCGACGGCGCGCAACGCTGCGGCGAGCAAATCGGTGCGGATGCGGTACAACTCGACGTGACCGATACGCGCTCGATCGAACGCGCTTTCGACACCGTGGTGGACCGGCACGGCCGTCTCGACGTGCTGGTCAACAACGCGGGCGTCGTGCGCAACACGGCCGCTACCGATACCGACGATGCAGCGTGGCGAGCCGTCATGGCCGTCAACCTGGACGGCGTGTTCTATTGCTGCCGCAAGGCCGGCCAGTTGATGTTGAAGCAGGGCGGCGGAAGCATCGTCAACGTGGCGAGCATGAGCGGGTCGATTGCAAATCGTCCGCAACCGCAGGCTTCTTATAACGCGTCGAAAGCCGGGGTCATCCATCTGACGAAGTCGCTGGCGGCGGAGTGGGCGTTGGGACGGGTTCGCGTCAATTCGATTTCACCCGGCTACGTCGCGACCGAACTGACCCAGGCGGGTCTCGCTAACGAAGCCTGGCGCGATGCCTGGGTGAACGGCACGCCGATGGGACGGCTCGCGACACCCGACGAGATCGCGCCGGGTGTGATCTTCCTCGCGTCCGAAGCGAGCGCGTTCATGACGGGCTCGGACTTGGTAATAGACGGCGGCTACACGATCTGGTGAACGGTCGTGCTCGCACGCTACGGAAAACGCACATCTGAAACAACGGAAACCTGACATGTCGGAATCGACAGTAATCGATGCGCTGCTCGCCGAGCTCGGCGCGGATCTCGTGCAGTTGCCGGCCGGGTTCGGCAGCCGCCAGCTGCAGGACTGGAGCGGGGTGCCTGGCGCGGTGCCGGCCGCCCTGATCCGGCCGCGCAGTACAGAGGACGTGGCCAGGGCGTTGCGCGTGTGCCACGCGTTCTCTCAGCCCGTCGTGACGCAGGGCGGTCTGACGGGTCTCGTCGGCGGCGCGAACGCGCTTGGCGGCGAGGTGGCGCTGAGCCTCGAGCGGATGAACCGGATTGTGGAAGTGGATCGCACTTCAGCGACGATGACGGTCGAGGCGGGCGTACCCCTGCAGGTCATTCAGGAGGCCGCGCTCGACGCGGGCTTCTATTTTCCGCTCGACCTCGGCGCGCGCGGCAGTTGCACCATCGGCGGCAATCTCGCGACCAATGCGGGCGGCAATCGTGTGATCAAGTACGGCATGATGCGCGACCAGGTGCTTGGTATCGAAGCGGTGCTCGCGAACGGCGAAGTGACGAGCGGCATGCACAAGATGATCAAGAACAACAGCGGCTACGATCTGCGGCATCTGCTGATCGGCAGCGAGGGCACGCTTGCGGTGATCACGCGGGCAGTGCTGCGCTTGCGTCCACGGCCGACGGCCGTCGCCACCGCATGGTGCGCATTGCCCGACTACGACGCTGTAACGAAATTGCTGGCCAGCTCTCAGGCGCAGCTGTCCGCTGGCGTGTCCGCTTTCGAGGTGATGTGGGCCGGCTATTACGATGCCGTGCTGGCGAATCTCGGGCAGTTACGCGCACCGCTGGACAAACGCCATCCTTACTACGTGCTGCTCGAAAGTGTGGGCAGCGATCCCGAACCGCATGCCGAGGCATTCGAAGCGTTTCTCGGCAACATGCTCGAAGAGCGCGTGGTCAGCGATGCGGCGCTTGCGCAGTCCGAAGCGGATGCGCTCGCTTTCTGGACGATCCGCGATGCGCCCGGCGAGTATCCGAAGTTTATTCCGCACCATAGCGCATATGACGTGAGCTTCTCGATCAGCGATGTCGGGCAGGTGGCCGCGCGTTGCGAGCAACGTTTGCAGGAACGGTGGCCTGATGCGCTAGTCATGATCTATGGGCACCTAGGCGACGGTAACCTCCATATCGTTGTCGATATCCCCGGTTCGGAAGGGCGACTGCACGACGAGATCGACAATGTGATCTACGACGTGACGCGCGAATTTCACGGCTCGGTGTCCGCCGAGCACGGCATCGGCGTCAAGAAGAAGGCTTTCCTCGGCCACACGCGCAGCGACGCGCAGATCACGGCCATGCGGCTGATCAAGACGGCGCTGGATCCGCGCGCGATCCTCAACCCCGGGAAGATCTTCTAATGATGCGCGAGCGGGCCGCCCTTGCCGCGAACGCTGAAGACGCCGACCTTTGGCGGTGGTTTTCGCGTCTGGTCGAAGAGCGCCGCGTTCGCTGGTGTTGTTCGGCGCGAGGATGGCTCGTCAGTGTCGACAACCGGCATGTCGCGACGGCGCAGAGTTTCGACGACGCGATGCGCGACGCGATGGAACGCGTGACGGCACGCTCGAATTGAGACATGGACAACGTGGCACGGGGGGCGAGTGCGTCCCACGCGATTTTCGGGTCGAGCGTGCGGCGACAACGCTAATCCGGACCGCGGCTTGTGATCCATCAAAGTTAAACCAACATTGGCTGGACTTGACCCTATGAACTCTATTCGCTTTCGTTTCCTTCCCGACGACCTCGGCCGCGCGCTGCTGATCGGACGCGTGTGGCGGTCCGCCCCCGTCGACGGCCCATCCGTCGTCGTGGTCCGCGGCGGCGAGGTGTTCGACATCACGCGCTTCGCGCCGACCACCGCAGATCTGTTTGACCTTCCCGATGCCGTCGAGCTTGCTCGCACTGCGCCCGGCGAGCCGCTGGGGCCAGTCGGTCCGCTGATCGAAGCCAGTCTCGCGCCGTCCGAAGACGCCATCGTGCGCCTGCTCGCGCCGTGCGACGTGCAGGCAATCAAGGCCTGCGGCGTCACGTTCGCAGTTAGTCTGCTCGAACGCGTGATCGAGGAGCAGGCAGGCGGTGACGCAGCCAAGGCTGCCGAAGTGCGCAGCACGATTGCCGGGCTGATCGGCACCGACCTCGCGAAGATCAAACCTGGCTCTGAAGGCGCCATGAAGCTCAAGGAAGAACTGCAGCGGCGCAACGCGTGGTCGCAATACATGGAAGTGGGAATCGGCCCGGACGCGGAGGTGTTTTCGAAATCCCAGCCGCTGTCGTCGGTCGGAATGGGCGCCGATGTCGGCCTGTATCCGACTTCAGCCTGGAACAATCCGGAGCCGGAAATCGTGCTGGCCGTCAATGCATCAGGGCAGGTGGTCGGTGCGACGCTTGGCAACGATGTGAACCTGCGTGATATCGAAGGTCGCTCCGCGCTGTTGCTCGGCAAGGCGAAGGACAATAACGGCTCGTGCGCGATAGGTCCTTTTGTTCGGCTGTTCGATGACAGCTTTACCATCGACACCGTGCGCAATGCGAGCGTCTCGCTACGTATCGAAGGCGACGATGGTTTCGTGCTCGACGGTGTTAGCCATATGACCGAGATCAGCCGCGACCCGCTCGATCTCGTCAGCCAGACCTTCGGAGCGCATCACCAATATCCCGATGGATTCATGCTGTTTCTTGGGACGATGTTCTCGCCGATTAAAGACCGGGACGAACAGGGTGGCGGATTTACGCACCACATGGGCGATGTGGTGACGATTTCGACGCCGACACTCGGAGCGCTAGTGAACACCGTGCGGTTATCGACGGAAATCGCGCCGTGGACCTTTGGGGTACGTGCGCTGTATCGCAATCTCGCGACGCGCGGCCTGCTCGACGGTCGACGTTGAAAACCCGGCCCGACTTTTTTTGAGGATATCGACATGACTATTACTGGCGAAATGCTGATCGGTTTTTCCGCGGTGCGCGGCACCGAAGGCAGCCAGCGCGCGTTCAATCCCGCGACCGACTCGGAGATCCCGGAGCCATCCTTCGGTATGGGGGGCGCTGCGGAAGTCGAGCGGGCAGCATCGCTGGCTGCGCAAGCCTTCGACGTTTTCCGGAATGTTCCGCTTGCGAAGCGCGCCGCGTTTCTGGATGCAATCGCCGACAACATCGTCGGTATCGGAGATGAACTGATCGAGCGGGTACATGCGGAGACAGGTCTTCCCATCGCGCGTTTGCAGGGCGAGCGTGGCCGGACTGTCGGGCAGCTGCGTCTTTTTGCGAAAGTCGTGCGGGACGGGCACTTTCTCGGTGCCACGATCGATCATGCGCAGCCTGAGCGGCAGCCCCTGCCACGTGCAGATCTGCGCCTTGCGAAAGTACCCGTTGGTCCCGTCGCCGTGTTCGGTGCGAGTAATTTTCCGCTTGCCTTCTCGGTTGCAGGAGGCGACACGGCGTCCGCCCTCGCAGCGGGGGCACCGGTTATCGTGAAGGCACACGGCGCGCATCCAGGAACGTCAGAGCTGGTCGGTCGCGCGATCCAGAAAGCCGTCAGGGAGCAGGGCTTGCCGGAGGGTGTGTTTTCTCTGCTTTTCGGCGCGGGTCGCAAATTAGGCGAAGCGCTGGTCGCGCATCCCGCTATCAAGGCGGTTGGCTTCACCGGATCCCGTCAAGGTGGCCAGGCACTCGTCCGGATAGCAAACGCTCGACCTGAGCCCATTCCGGTCTATGCCGAAATGAGCAGCATCAACCCAGTGTTTCTGTTTCAGGGTGCGCTCGCAAGTCGCGCCGAAGCGATCGGGAAAGCTTTTGCAGACTCGCTGGCGTTGGGTGCCGGGCAGTTCTGCACGAACCCGGGACTGGTCCTTGCAGTGGATAGTCCTGACCTCGACCGTTTCGTCAAGGCAGCGGGTGAAGCGCTGGCCACCAAGCCGGCCCAGACCATGTTGACACCCGGAATCTTCAAAGCCTTCCGCAGTGAAGCGGAAAAGGTCAACGCGATTCAGGGTGTTACGAAGGTGGCGGAGGGCGTGTCGGCGGGCGAACTTCCGAATGCCGCGCAGGCTGCCCTGTACGTGACCGATGCACAGCGCCTGCTGGCCTCGCTGGAGCTCGAAACAGAGATGTTTGGTCCGGCATCTGTTGTAGTTCGTGCTAGCGATTTTGAGGAGCTGCTGTCGGTCGCGGAGCATATGGAAGGGCAGCTTACCGTTACGCTGCATATAGACGCTGTTGACCACGCAGATGCGCGGCGCCTGCTCCCGGTGCTTGAGCGCAAAGCCGGGCGTATCCTCGCCAATGGTTTTCCGACAGGGGTGGAAGTCTGCCAGGCGATGGTTCACGGCGGTCCCTTCCCGTCCACCTCGAATTCGATGTTCACGTCAGTGGGCGCGACAGCGATTGACCGATTCCTGCGATCTGTATGCTATCAGGATCTGCCCGATGCATTGCTGCCGGCATCTGTTAAGGAAGCTAATCCACTGGCCGTGTGGCGCCTGGTTGACGGCGAGCTGGTGGTCCCCGAGCAGGCATAGTGTGCCGCACTACTAAAGTCTGACGCCTGGGAGAGTGCGCCTCGCCGATGCAGTATGGCGAGGAGCAAGGCAGCGGATTTTCGCTCGTGAAAATGTTAAGCAGAGCCCAATGCGCCGGGAGGCGGAGAGTCACGGTTTCCCGGGGCGCGCGAATATATGTAATTGAACGACGGTCTCAACGACAAGCCGCTATGAGATA
This sequence comes from Paraburkholderia domus, assembly GCF_905220705.1. GTDB lineage: Bacteria > Pseudomonadota > Gammaproteobacteria > Burkholderiales > Burkholderiaceae > Paraburkholderia > Paraburkholderia domus. The sequence goes on along the minus strand of NZ_CAJNAT010000028.1, from coordinate 40,238 downwards.
TAGGTAAGGGTTTTTTTCAGCGAGGAGCCCCGCGTTGATTGTTTGACGGAGACAGTGTCATCTGAAGCTCGGCGTACGGGCCGGATTCAGTCAGTGACCGCACCATGCAAGAGATGTAAATGAAGACAACAGTCGAAAAAGGCCGAGCAAAAGCCGGGAGCCCTTATACGCCCCACACTGTTGAGGACGCGATTTCCCATCTTGAGCGTATCCTTTGCGCCGACGGTGTGGACGCGTTGTTCAGCAGGACCTACTGGCGCGCCCGTATTCAGCAGGTGAGTATTACGCAAGGGCTAACTCCGCAGCAGCGGGCGAGGGTTGCTCGCCTACTAGGGGCTCTTGCCGTGATCGTTGATCGTATTGATTCTGTCAATCCAGATCCCTGACGGAGCAGGAGGTGCGCGTGCGACTTCACGTTTTTCACAGGATGAGCGAGACAAGTTGTCAGTTCGAAGAGTCTTAAATTCGACAAATGCCGCAATAATTCTCCAGTAAGAATGTTGATGTGAACCAGACCGACCTTCTCAAGTTAGGCCGCATGCCGCATAGTCGAAGCTATCCCGGTGCAAGCCCGGAGTCCCAGAGCAGGATCGTTCACGTCCGTTTCGACGTACGGTCCGAGCCTGTGCACCGACAGTTGCTGACATGGCGCGAGCGCCTCGGTCCGATCATGGACGTATTGCCGACGCGCGCACAAATCGAGCGGCCTTTTCGCGGGACGATTGACTGGTATGAGTTCGGCGAGCTTCTCTTCGCCGACACGTACACCGATGAGCTGACACGCGAGCGTACTATCGGGCGGATCTCCCAGGACAACGCACGTGGCATCGCCTTCCATATTGTCATCGACGGCGACGCCACGACTCTGGTTACCCGACCGGGGAAGCGCGAGAACACGTCGATTGAGGTTGGCATCCTCGCGGTTGACTTCGATCAGCCTGTACACGTGGTGCGGCGTGCGTGCCGACACGTGACGCTATTTGTGCCCTACACGGCGTTGCAAGAGGTGTTTCCGGACCCCGGTGCGTTACACGGCCGCGTCCTCACCATGAACGAGCCGGCCGCACAGGTTATCAGGCAGCGCGTGAAGGTATTTTCTGCGAGCATTCCCCACATGTTGTTCAACGAAGCTCATCGGCATCTCCGCGAAATCGTTGAGTTGATTGCCGATGCATTTGGAGAGCAGGCCGGGTTGAGTGGGAGCAAACATGCGATTACCCGCGCCGTCACGTTCGAGGCAGCACGCCGGTTTGTGCAGGCCAATCTCACTGAGTTCGACCTTTCTCCGACATGCGTGGTCGAATCGCTCGCGCTTTCGCGGGCGACGGTCTACCGGCTGTTTCAACATGAAGGCGGACTCCACGCCTACATCCGTCACCTCCGGCTGCGGGCTGCGGCGAACGATCTCGTGCGATTCCCCGGCGTTCCCGTCGCTCAGATCGCCTTCTCCGTCGGTTTCAGCAGCGCATCGGACTTCACGCGCGCGTTTCGACGGGCGTATGGCTTCACGCCACAAGACGTTCGGACATACAAAGACTGGTTCCTTGGCCCGCAGCCTTGATGCGCGCCTGCGGGGCGGGCGGCCCTGCCTGACTCAGATACGAGCGACACAAGTCTCATATGGCCTCGTACGCGCGGTGAACGATTTTCCGATTTGGCTGTGGTGAAAATTACGGGCGCGACCGAAAAACGGCGTATTTACCATTACATCATCGTGCTGAAGGGACTACCTTCCAAACAGCGGGCGCAGTGGCTGAGCTGCTGTTCGCAGAGAACGTGTCGATGTGCAGCTCGTACATCGCCCGGCCGAAAGGCGTCACGTTGCTGCCGGTTTCATGGGCTTTGTCACTGCGAAACGCGCTCGCCTTATCGCTGTAGAACGCCACCGCCTTGCCGTGGCTTTCGACGTACGCACGCGTCGCCTCGAAATAACTGAAGGTCGATTCGCTCGCCGTGAAGTGCAGATGCATCAGCCGGCTGGTCGCATCGTCGACGTACACCAGCAATGTGCAGGCCGGCGCCCGTTCCTCGAACCACAGATGATCGCCGCCATCAATCTGCACCAGTTCGCCCAGACACGCACGCCGTGCCCGCAGCTGGTAAATCTTCGGCGGTCGCGGTCGCTGCCGACGCGGCCACCCAGAGGCCCCATCCGTCATCAGCCGCTTGACCGTCTCCTTGGCGAGCCAGATGCCGTGACATTCGTACAGCTTCTCGCACGCGAGTGTCGGTCCGAAGTCGGCATAGCGTTCACGGATGATCGTCAGCGCCCGATCGGCCTTCACAGAATCCAGACGGTTGTTGCTGGGCTTCGAGCACCGGCGCGATACCAGACCACCCGCACCGTGTTCGCGCAGTCGCGCAACGCGGCGACGGATCTGTCGCGTGGTCAACCTGAGCCGTTCCGCCGCCCGCCACGGCTTGAGCCTGTCGTCGGCAACATCCTGAATGACCTTGAACCTGTTGAGTTCGCGCATCGTCATGCGTTATCCGTTTGGTCGCAACGATCAATGCCTCCAGCGCCGGGGTACCGGTCGCTGGTCAACGTACGCACCACGAAAGCCGACATTTGAACTTGGCTAAAAGCTGTTGGTGTCCATCACTTCTGCTAGCCATGTTCATCGCGTTTGCTTGCGCAAGAAGGGCCGCGGCGCCACCAGATAAGGCTGAGAGGCCAGGTGGCAGTTCTGTCACCCGTTGCGTTTCGGCAACGGGTGAGCGGCAGGATGTCCGTTATTTTTTCTAGCGCGTCCGCCGTGTCCTTTAATTCTGCCAATGCGTTTGACGAATGTCTATGAGGAGCGCCGATGGCGGATGGGAACGAGAGGAGCAGCCGCGTTGAGAAGGTGGCATCGATGCTTCGACCATTGGGGCGAAGACCACTCTCGCGGGAACAGGCAGTTGCCGCTGGGCATAGATGTAGCCTTCGGGGAGCCGCCCCAGACGCAGTAATTATTCGAGATCGGCCGCATCGGTGAAATCACCACTGTATCTCAGCCCCTCGTACTGCCTGATCGCTGCCGGGTTGGTGAGATGAACATGGTATCCATCCGCAAGCAGTGCATCGACCAACTAGTACCAGTTGTACGTCGCCTAGATGACCACACCTTCCAGTTCTTTGCGACGCGGCGCCAGTGCGGCGCGGATCTGCAACGCGTCATTAGGCAGTCGCCGCTGATAGACGATGTGGTCCACCTCATCGATGACAACGACCACACTGTTGCTCGAGTGCAGGTCGATTCCGCCAAACTTTTTCATGCCCGCTTCCTGTGCGTCACGTCGGTCTCGCACCCCTGACTCTCCGCCAGCCGTCCTACCGGAACGGCGCGAGGCCGGGTACATGATTAGCAGAGCCCTCTCGACAATTTCCGTCTCCGTCCGCGCTCTTTGTTCGATCGCCCGCGTGACTCGAGCCACCACCAGCTTGGCCACGCGTGCGATCCAGTACGCGTAAGGCGTCAAGGCGCGACAGCAGGTGCGTTGGTTGGCTTTTGACCGGCCGCTTTCTGTTGGGCGTTCTCGAGATTCTGCGGGTAGTTCGTTTGATTCCCGGCCGGACTGTACCCGTTCTTTTCCAGCGTGCTGAGCTCGGCGTTTTTCTTCGCGCGGCGCGCCTTGCGGTCGGCCTTCTTTTGCGCCTCCATCTCTTGCTTCGACATTGCACTATCGGAGGCGCCGGCATCGGTTGTCGCTGCATGAGCTTGCAACATCGGAAGTGAGAGGATACTCAAAGCCATACCTACTGAAACAGAAAAAACAGACAGTTGCTTGAACTTCATACGTATCTCCGTATGGGTGCGTTAGGCGGCGTGAAACTGCTCACGGACCATTTTGGTTGGTTCCTGAGGCGAACGCGTCTCTTCGCATTGGAACGTCGGAACCGTAATCGATGAGACGTCGACAGGGATACAGGGGTTAACCGCGAGGAGGTGATCCAGCATAACGCTGAAAGGCTCTTGCACACTTGCTTTAACGCGCATTTTCCCTAATTTCACGAAAGAGATTCCCCTTTCTGCTCTTTGTTCGAGCCAATGGGGAATATACACTCGGGCAAAAATACACAAGCGCAGTTCAGGAGACGTGCCTCACGGAAATTACCGCCTTCCGCATAAGCCTCACTCTTGTACTTGTTTCTTCTTCTCATTTTCTTCCATGCGAGCGTCTGTGAGACGCCACGTCATTTAGTCGCGTCGCGCTCGATGGAAGATAGACGAACGCTCGGGAAGGTTTGGGTACTCTGGAGAGCAGAGAAGGTACGTAGTACAACTATATTAATGGAGATAGCGATGAAGAAACTTCTGTTCAGCGTGTTTGCATTGTCTGCGACGGCAACGGCCATGGCTCAGAGCAGCGTTACGTTATACGGAATCGTGGACAACGGTATCGCATACGAGACGAATCAACCGAAGGGGCATGTATTTGGTGCGCAAAGTGGAGGCTGGGCGCAATCGAGATTTGGTCTTAAAGGCAGTGAGGATCTCGGTGGTGGCACTCATGCAATCTTCCAGTTGGAGTCCCGGCTCAATACCATGAACGGGAGTTTCGCGAACGGAAGTTTCTTCGAGGGACAGGCGACCGTGGGCCTGCATAACGACACCTGGGGTCAAATCAAGTTGGGCAACATGGGCTCGGCTGAGATCAGTCAATACTCGGGCGATGTCGACCCACAGCAAACAAAGAAGTATGCGATTGGCACACTGGTGCGCGGCCGTATCTTCTCGCAAGCAGCGAACGGCGCGGAGTATTTGTCGCCGACCATCGCCGGTTTTACCCTGCAAGGCCAGTACGACCTGACGAATTCGACGAAGTGGAACGCCGGAAATCCTGGAAGTGCACCGGGTCAACTCGGCACGTCTACTGGACTCGGAAGCTCGCAAGGCCGCTCAGACGGCATCAAACTCTCCTATGCGAACAAGGGCCTGTTCTGGCAGGCGACCTATGACGAGGTTCGTGACGGAAACGGCGAATTCACTAACGTGTACCTTGCTTCTCGCTCGATTCTCACAGGCTTGACGTACGCATTCGGTCCTGTGACGGGATACGTTGGCTACCAGCATCTGAGCGCTCCGGATGCGTCGAATGCGGGCTATTTCGGCACGGCGACCCCGTCAGCGTTACCGGCAGGAACGAGCCTCCCGACAGCCGTCGATCATGAGTGGATTGGCGCGATCTGGCAGACGACGCCTGCGCTTGCTATCACCGGCGCCGTCTATCACGCAAACGCAAACAATGGGAACGGGAACGCAACACTCTACACATTGGGTGCGAACTATTCGCTGTCCAAGCGAACTCTCCTGTACACGGAACTGGCGTACGTTAGAAATAGTTCGTCGTCTAACATCGGCCTCGACAGCGGTCTGTATGGCGCGAACATCAACAACGACCCCATCAACGGGAGCGCGTCGAGCACCAACCCGAACTATGGCAAAAGCCAGTTTGGCGTTATTGCAGGAGTGGCGACACAGTTCTGATGTGGCCGGGAGGTCCGAGTGACAACTTTCTCCCGGACCTCTCAAGAACCCCATCTGCGCGTGGATGGTTTCGGAGCGGACGCCGGTGGTTCGCGCGGGTAAGCAACCAGGTGGGGCTTGCGAGGACAGAAGCGCGGTAGTGAGCGGTCGAATCAATTGCGGAAGCGACTGGCGATGTGGTCCGGAATATTTTCTGGCGTCACGACCACAACCGAAGAAGAGGACGCTACAGATGATGCTGGCAAGAGCTTGTGAAAGTGCATGACGTGATGACAGGCGGAGCGCATGTCTTGTCGGAGGTCATGATGCAAGATGGCTTGAATCCTGCCCGCGCGTAGAAGCCGCACATTATCCTTGTCCAGGTCGTGACCGATGAAGCAGACCGGCGCTTGCTGCTGCGCTGCCAGCGCGCGAAGAATCGCGACGTTACCGCCGCCCATGGAGTACACGGCAGCGATGCGCGTATCGTCGCTGAGAACGCTTCGGACCCGTTCTTCAGTTGGCAAATCAATGCCATGTCCGCCGCTTGCATCAATCAGCTTGAGTTGGGGGTGGCCCTTGCGCAATGCTCGACGAAAACTTATCTCGCGTTCTTCTTCACCCCGGAAATTCTCATCGCTCATTGTTATCAACACATTAGCCGGCTGCGGTCCCAGCAATAGGCCGAGCAGGTAGGCGGCAGTGGCGCCAGCGACGCGATTGTCGAGCCCGGCGTAGGCGATCCGGCCTGATAGAGGTATGTCGGTGAAGAGTGTGACGACGGGAATGCCGTGGCGCTGTAGCTCGCCGATTGCCTCGGCAATTTCAGGAACGTCGCGGGCTTTCAGGAAAACGCCGTGGCTTCCTCTTCTGCAGATAGAACGAAGCGCCTCCACGACTTCGGCCGTCGTCATGGTCTCCTGCAGCAAAAAGCGCGGACGGACAACCGCCGGGTGCAGTAATGCGAGTTCCGCTTCAAGCGCATTTTTTATTTCGTCACTGAACCGCGCCGGCGCCTCCACTACAACGTCGACCATGAGCTTCCGCCCAGTGTTGGCCAGGTTCAGCTCCTGCTTCTCAAGTTCTTTGATGGCTTGCTCAACGCGATTGCGAGTGTGCTCCCGGACGTTTGCGCGCCCGTTCAAGGCCCTATCAACAGTCGCCACGCCGAGTCCGGCCTGAAGGGCGATTTCCTTGATCAAGAAGCGGTGAGCCAATCGGACCCTCCTTTGTTTGATAGTTTTTTGATGTGTTTTTGAGGCTTCAAATTTGGCGTTGCAAGCTATCCTACATCGAAAATAGGAGGCACGCATGGACCACCAACGCGACGACTATCTCGCTGGACGAACTAACTGGTATCGCGGAAGCGACTGCAGCGTGCGTGATTTCGTGACCGTGCTCAACGCGGGTAAGGAGCGGCCGCTACGCTACGCGGCCCGATTGGTCCGGGAGATTCCTGTATACGAATGCCGCGATCTGGAAGCGGTGGTCTCATCCAGTGTGGCGCGGCCTCAATTGCTGTCGGAATGGGCCGGTGTCCTGCAGCACGGCGCGGGCGTCTTCGTGCTCGACCGCGCGTTTTCCGACACGGGATGTGTGGATGAGGCAACCACGGTCTTCGAATCGATTATTGAAGCCGAGAAGAAATCGGGCGCGAAGGCTGACCATTTCGCGAGAGCAGGCGCGAACGACCGCATCTGGAACGCACAGGAAAAACTCTGCGTGACAGCGCCTGAGGTCTTCACCACGTATTTTTCGAACCAGTGGCTGCCGGCGGCCGCCGAGGCATGGCTCGGCCCTTGTTTTCAGGTCACATCCCAGGTCAATGTCGTCAGACCCGGCGGGGAGGCACAGCAAGTTCATCGTGACTACCATCTGGGCTTCCAGTCAACCGAGGTGGCAGCGTCCTTTCCTGCGCACGTGCATGCGATGTCGCCTTTCCTCACGCTGCAAGGGGCCGTCGCGCACAGCGATATGCCGGTTGAGAGCGGCCCAACCAAGCTCCTGCCTTACTCGCAACGCTACGCTCAAGGCTACGTGGCGTGGCGCAGAGCCGATTTCCGGGAATATTTCGAGAACAACTTCGTCCAGGTGCCGCTTATCAAGGGCGACGCCATGTTCTTCAATCCGGCGCTCTTTCACGCCGCTGGCACGAACCGGACAAGCCACGTGCAGCGCATGGCAAACCTCCTCCAAATCTCGTCAGCTTATGGTCGGGCGATGGAGGTGGTGAATCGAACGCGCATGTCCGAGACCCTCTATCCGGTCCTTAGAGACAGGTTGAAGGGCGGCGACATCACCGAGCTTGAGGTGCTATCGGTGATTGCTTCGTGCGCTGAAGGCTATTCGTTCCCGACAAACCTGGACAGAGACCCGCCAGCCAAGGGACTCGCGCCGGAGAGCCAGAGCCAGATGATGCTGCGGGCGCTTCGGGAGGACTGGAGGCCTGCGGAGTTTGCGCGAGCCCTCGCAGAGCATGCCTGGCGCCATGGCCCTGGCGAGGCAAGCAGATTGATAGATTATTGATGTGTTTTCATTCTAAAAAGATGGATCACCGGCACTATTATGACGTCGACGCGACACACCAAATGACTCAGGGAAGTCGCGCGTGCTCCCGCATTCGGCTCAGATGCGGGCGGAGACAAGGCGTAATGGTGCAAGGGCATGGACCAGTTCAAGGAATTACAGCTGTTTGTCGAGGTGGCCGAGACGGGCAGCATCAGCCGGGCGGCGGAAGCTGTCGATCTTTCCATCTCGGCGGCGAGCAGGTATTTGATTTCGCTGGAAGGGAGGCTCGGGGTTCAACTGGTGCGCAGAACGACGCGCAACCTTTATCTGACTGAGGCTGGCGCCGAATATCATCGGCGCTGCAAATCTATCCTCGCTGACCTTGGCGAAGCAGAATCCGTCGTCAAAGAGGCGGTTGTGCGTCCAAGCGGGGTCCTGCGCGTCACTGCCTCGTTATCATTCTGCATGCTGCACATTGCGCCGATGCTTCCTGATTTCACGGCGTGTTATCCCGACATCACAGTTGACGTGGTAGCGGCCAACCGCTACTGCGACATTATCGAGAACGGCATCGACGTCGCGATTCGTACGAAAGTCCTCGAGCCAGACAGCAACATCACGATTAGAAGACTGGCCTCAACGCGCCGCATATTGGCCGCATCGCCCTGTTACATCGAGGCGCACGGGCGCCCTCGCTTCCCGGCGGAGCTTGCGAAGCACAGGCTGCTGAACTATCAACTTGCCGACAATCCACGCGAGCTATCGTTTACCCGTGGCGGTGAGAACGTCGTTGTCAGAGTGAAGCCCTTGGTGGAATCGAATGACGGCCAGATATTGCGTATTGCCGCGCTAGACAGCATGGGTATTCTGGTGCAGCCGAAATACATAATCTACGACGACCTCAAGGCAGGCCGCCTTGTCCCGGTGCTCGACGACTGGGACCTTCCCCGGCTGACCATGAACATCGCGTTTCAGACCCGCTCCCATCTCCCCGTGAAGGTACGCCTGTTCATTGATGCGCTTGTGGAGCGGTTTCACCAGAACGAATACGAACGGCATTGGACCACGTGAGCGCCGTGCTCACTGCATTTGAGGTTTCTTCCCACTCAGCGCGAAAGACTTTCCCTTTCCAGCTCTGTTTTGCCAACCGCGGCGAATATAGACTCGTCTCAAAGCTGCAGAAAAGATTGATGGAGACACTCAATGCAAAGCGCAACCCCTACAGTTCAGTCCACGTCCCCGTACTTCGATGAAGCGCACTCGGCCGAAGTCGTCAATGCTCGTATGAGCGAAGACGGCGACGCTCGACTGCGCGAGGTGATGTCGGTTCTGGTCAAGCACCTTCATGCCGCGGTTAAGGAAATTGAGCCGACGCATGAAGAGTGGTTCACCGCCATCCGCTTTCTGACCGAGACGGGTCAAATGTGCACGGACTGGCGGCAAGAGTACATCCTGCTGTCGGACATTCTCGGCGTCTCGATGCTCGTTGATGCAATCAATCATCGCCGTCCAAGCGGTGCTACGCCGAACACCATTCTGGGGCCGTTCTACATCGCCAATGCACCCGACTATCCGAACGGCGCGAACATTTGCCTGGATGGAAAGGGCGAGCCCATGGTCGTCGAAGGGCGGGTAGCCGATATTCAGGGAAACCCGATTCCTGATGCGAAGCTTGAGGTGTGGCAGACCAACGACGACGGCTTCTATGACGTGCAACAGAAAGGCATTCAGCCTGACTCAAATCTTCGCGGTGTTTTTACGTCGGATGCCGAAGGCCGCTACTGGTTCAAGTCTGTTAAGCCGCGTCACTATCCGATTCCTTCGGACGGCCCGGTCGGCAAGCTCCTCGCGGCAATAGGCCGACACCCCAACCGTGCTGCTCATCTGCACTTCATCGTGACGGCGCCAGGCTTTGACCCGGTCATCACGCACATTTTCACGCCCGACTGTCCATATCTCCCCGAGGATGCGGTGTTCGGCGTCAAGCGTGAACTCATCGCCGAATTCAACAAGATTGACGACCCGGAAGCGGCTAAGCGCGTCGGGTTCTCATCACCGTTCTGGTCTGTGTCGTGGGACTTCACCCTCGCGACGTCCACGAAGCCCGCGCGGGCAATCTCTTAATCGTTTGGTGCGCGGGAGCGTGCCGCCTCAAAAACCGACGACATTGATAGACACAGGAGTACTACATATGAATGCGAAGAAAGAGCTGCTGGCTGCGTACTGGACACTCGCTGGCGACGTTTATCCGTGTGCACCGAACGAAATCAGCCCGTTCCCGTTGCGCGACCGCTGCGAAGCGGCTTCACGCGCCGGCTGGAGTGGCGTCGGCCTCATTCTCGATGACCTCGAGTACAGCATCGAGAAGTACGGGGTGTCCGGCGTCAAGCAGATTCTGGACGACACGGGCATGAAGTACTTCGAGCTCGAGATCCTCATGGACTGGTACTTCGACGGAGAGGCGCGTGTCAAGTCGGACGATTGCCGTCGCCGTTTCATCGAACTGGGCGGCGAACTGGGCATGCGCAACCTCAAAATCGGCGCGAGCCCCTTCGACAAGAATCCGGCCGACTTCCCTCGCATGACCGACGAATTCGCGAAGCTTTGCCAGGATGTGGCGGCGGTTGACGCGACGGTGGCAATCGAGTTCATGCCTTTCTCTCCTATCCGAAACATCGCAGAAGCGCTGAGGGTTGCCGAAGGCGCCAACCAACCCAATGGTGGTCTGATGGTTGATCACTGGCATGTGGCGCGCGGTGGCAGCCCCTATAGCGAAGTCGCGCAAATTCCCGCGCGTTTCATCAAGGGCGTAGAGATGGACGACGTCGGCGCGCAGGTCAAAGGCTCGTTGTTTGATGATTCGACCTATAACCGCCAGCTTTGTGGCGAAGGCGCAGGCGATTGCCCCACCTTTGTCGAAGCGCTGGAACAAGCAGGCTGCACGCTCCCGTACTACGGCGTGGAACTCATCTCGGAGGTGCACCGGAAATTTCCGCTGGACGAGATGGCAAAGCGCGCTTACGACACCACCATCGCGCAGTTCTCGGCAAAAAGCGCGACCGCCGCCTGAAGCGCTTGACCTTAACCGACAAATATTTCTGGAGACTCACATGATTCGAATCGCCGTACTCGGTGCTGGCCGCATTGGTCGCATTCACGCTGGCAACGTCGCCGCGAGCCCGAACGCAAAACTCGTCGCGGTGGCAGACCCGGTTGAAAGTGCAGCGACGTCGCTGGCTAGCCGTCTGGGCTGCGAGGCCTCGACGGACCCCGCAGGCGTCCTCGAGCGCAACGACATCGACGCCGTGGTCATCGGTACGCCGACTGATACGCACATCACGTTCATGCTCGAAGCCGTCAAGCGCGGCAAGGCTGTGCTGTGCGAGAAGCCCATCGACCTCGACATGGAGAAGTCATTAGCCGCTGCTAACGAAGTCGAGCGACTGGGTGGTCGCGTCATGCTCGCCTTCAATCGACGTTTCGACCCGACGTCGCAAGCCTTCCGCAAAGCGATCGACGCAGGTGACGTCGGCGAAGTGCGCCAGGTCATCATTTCGAGCCGGGACCCGGGCATGCCGCCTCGTGACTATGTCGAACACTCGGGCGGCATCTTCCGCGACATGGTTATCCACGATCTGGACATGGCTCGCTGGCTGCTCGGCGAAGAGCCGGTCGAGGTCATGGCCATGGCCAGCCGTCTCGTTGACGAGTCGCTTGAGAAGCTCACCGACTTCGATACGGTGATGGTGCAATTGCGCACCGCGTCGGGCAAGCAATGCCACATCAACTGCTGTCGTGAAGCCGTGTACGGCTACGACCAGCGCATGGAAGTGTCGGGGTCGAAGGGAATGCTCTTGCAAGAAAACCTCCGTCCTTCGACGATTCGACGCTGGTCCAAGGAAGCGACCGACGTCCGCGAGCCGCTGCTCAACTTCTTCCTCGAGCGCTATGAAGCTGCATACAAGGCCGAACTCGAAGCTTTCGTCGACGCACTGAACGCGAACTCGCCTTTGCCGACTTCTGTACAGGATGGACTGAAAGCGCTGCGTCTCGCGGACTGCGCGCGTGAGTCTGCTTTGTCGGGCAAAGCGGTCAAGGTGTAAGTGGAAATCTGGAGGAGATAAGTCATGACACGAAAGATTGGTCCCGACGAAACGCTCGGCGTAGCTTGTCTTGGCATCACTCACCCCCATACGTCCGGGCGCGTCAAGGCAATCCAGCGTCGCACCGACGCAAAGATGCTCGGTGCGTGGGATACAAGCCCGCTGCTTACGCCGTTCGTCGACGCTCTCGGTCTTGAGGCCCGTTCGAAGGAGGACATCCTGGCGGACGAGAATGTGCATGTCGTGCTCGTCCACTCCAAGAGCGAGAAGATGGCCGACCTGACCATTGAGGCGCTCGAGGCTGGCAAGGCAGTGTTGTGCGAGAAACCTGCTGGCCGCAGTTCGGTCGATGCCAAGCGCATCGTCGATGCGGCGGAGCGTACGGGTGGGCTCGTGCAAGTCGGCTATTGCTGGCGCTTTGCTCCCTCGGTGGACGCGATGCAAGCCGCCCTCAAGAGCGGTCGTCTCGGAAAAGTCGTCCAGGTGCGGGCTCACGGAGGCTGTTCACACGACGAGGCGGGCACTCCGCACATGACTCAGCCTGGCGATATTGGCGGTGCCGTGTTCGTTATCGGTTGCCACCTCATCGACCGCATTCTTCTGCATTTCGGCTTGCCGCGCTCTGTGAACGCCCGAATCACGAAATTCCCGAATTTTCACGGGGACGAATCGCGTGAAGACGCGGCAGGCGCAGTGCTGAATTACGAAGACAAGATTGTCACCGTCGACTTCATGTCGTGGGACGTCCTGCCGTGGACCGAGAGCTGGGACATCACCGCCTATGGAACGGAAGGCATCATGTCTTCCCGCTCGCTCCCCTCAAGCTACAAGATTTATGACGCCGGCAAAGGCGACCATCCGGAGGGTTGGACTGAGTGGCAAGAGACCAGCTTCCCGGAAATCTGGGCGACGAAAAAGACGGAGTATTCGCCTGATATTGCTGAAATCGGGAATCCGGTTTACTTCGACCGCGAGTCGAACGCGTTCTTTGACGCATTGCGCAACGGCACGCAGTCGGTCGTGCCCGCCACGCAGGCGTACAACATAAGTCGTGTCATCGAGGCTATGTTCGCCTCTTCAAAAGAGGCCGGTGCAGAGGTCGCTATCGGCTAAGCGCTCGAGTGGCTGACGCCCAAGGTCGTCAGCCAAGGATTCCGCAAATGGAAAACCGGAATCACAAATACGCATTCCTAAATAGGAGACGAAATCATGAAGATTCTGAAGAGTGTCGCGGTCATTCTGGCCGCTTCGGCAGCTTTCTCGGCAATGTCTGGCGCTGCTTTCGCCCAGGATAAGGGTGTTGTTGGCATTTCGCTGCCTGACAAGACCGAATCCCGGTGGATCACCGACGGTAAAAGCATGGTCGAGGCGCTAAAGGCGAAAGGCTACTCGGCCGACCTGCAGTACGCGAATTACGACGTTCCGACGCAGGTGAATCAGGTCGAGAACATGCTTGCGAAGGGTGTCAAAGCACTGGTCATCGCACCGATCGACGGCAAGACCTTTTCCGACGCGCTGGCGCTCGCTCAGAAGAAAGGCATCAAGGTCATCTCCTACGACCGCCTGATTAGCAACACCAAGGATGTCGACTACTACGCAACGTTCGACAACTACGGCGTCGGCGTTCTTCAAGGACAGAGTATCGTCAGCGCGTGGCAGAAGGCCGGCAGCAAGACTCCGTTCAACATCGAAGTGTTCGGTGGTTCCTCGGACGATAACAATGCCCACATGGTCTACGCGGGCGGCATGTCGGTTCTCAAACCGTACATCGACAGCGGCAAGTTCGTGGTTAGGAGCAAACAGGTGGCCTTCGACAAAGTGGCCACGCGCAACTGGGATGGCGCGACGGCGCAATCTCGAATGGATAACCTGCTGAGCGCTTTCTACGGCAAGGACCACCTGGATGCGGTCTGGACCCCCAACGACGCAATTGCAGTTGGGGTTATCTCCTCTCTTAAGAGCGTTGGATACGGTTCGGCGCAACAAACCATGCCCGTTGTCACGGGACAGGACGCGGACATCCAGAACGTCAAGAACATTGTGCGGGGCGACCAGACCTCGACCGTGTTCAAGGACACTCGCAAGCTTGCCAGTGTGACTGCCGAAATGGTTGACAACGCGCTGAGCGGCAAGCAGGTGCCCGTCAACGACACGAAGAGCTACAACAATGGAACGAAGATTGTTCCGACCTACCTCGTGAAGCCGATCCTCGTCGACAAGGCTAATTACCAGTCGGAGTTGGTGACCAGCGGTTACTACACGCAGGCCCAAATCAAGTAATGCAGCTGAACGTCCGCGTGGCGGGGCACCCACCGGGGCCTCGCTTCACGCAGACACGCTCGCGAGCGTGACCAATCGGAGGAATTTGACCATGGATACCATTCTGGAGATGCGTGGAATTCAGAAAAGCTTTGGCGCTGTCAAAGCCCTGAATAACGTCAATCTGAGGGTCCGTCAGGGCGAGATTCACGCTATTTGTGGAGAGAATGGCGCGGGAAAGTCGACTCTGATGAAAATCCTCAGTGGCGTCTATCCGCACGGCTCCTATTCTGGCGACGTCCTTTACGACGGTCAGGAGCGGGCATTCGCCGATATTTCCGATAGCGAGGCGGTCGGAATCATCATCATCCACCAGGAGCTAGCCCTCGTCCCGATGCTCTCGATTACCGAGAACATCTATCTCGGCAACGAGCAGTCGAAGCGGGGCGTCATCGATTGGCAGGTGTCGCGCGCGAAGGCAAAGGCGTTGCTGGCGAAGGTCGGCCTCTCAGACTCGCCCGATGCACCGGTCGGCACGCTCGGGATCGGCAAGCAGCAACTCATCGAGATTGCAAAGGCGTTGTCGAAAGAGGTTCGCCTGTTGATTCTCGACGAGCCCACCGCAAGTCTGAATGAAAAAGACAGCGACACATTGCTGAGTCTTCTGCTTGAGCTTAAGGCGCGTGGTGTGACGTCGATCATCATTTCGCACAAGCTTAACGAAATATCGCGTGTCGCGGATGGCATCACCGTTATTCGTGATGGTTCGACGGTCGACGCCCTCGACTGCAAAACCGAGAGCGTTAGTGAGGACCGAATCATCAAGGCGATGGTTGGCCGGGAGATGTCTGACCGGTACCCACCCCGCACGCCGAACATCGGCGAAGTCATTTTTGAAGTCAAGGATTGGCGTGTCCAACATCCCACGCAGAGGGACCGTGCCGTCATCAAAGGCGTCCATCTGGAAGCGCGCAAGGGCGAAATCGTCGGCATTGCCGGACTGATGGGTTCCGGGCGCACGGAGCTGGCCATGAGCGTCTTCGGCGGCACGTATGGTCAGGACATCACTGGCCAGGTGCTGATGCACGGCAAGCAGGTCGACGTTTCATCGGTACAGAAGGCCATCAAGGCGGGCATCGCTTACGTGACCGAAGACCGGAAAGGCAACGGCCTGCTCCTCGACGACAACATCAAGCGAAACATCACGCTGGCCAACCTGTCCGGCGTTTCAAAATTTGGCGTCGTCGACGAGCACGCAGAGATAACGGTTGCGACCGATTTTCTAAAGAAGCTTCGAATTCGCGCTCAAGGCGTGACCCACGTGGTGGGCAACCTGTCGGGTGGAAACCAGCAGAAGGTCGTGCTGAGCAAGTGGCTGTTCTCCGAACCCGAGGTGCTGATTCTCGACGAGCCCACGCGAGGCATCGATGTGGGCGCGAAGTACGAGATTTACAACATCATCAATCAGGTGGTTGCGGCAGGTAAGTGTGTGGTCATGATTTCCTCGGAAATGCCCGAACTTCTTGGCATGTGTGACCGCGTGTACGTCATGAACGAAGGCCGGTTTGTCGGCGAATTCACCGCAGAAGAAGTCTCGCAGGAAAAGATTATGCGAGCGATTATGCGAAATGGAGGTATCGAAAATGCGTAAGGCACTCTCTCCGGTGGCGGCCGACGGCGCCGAGGTTAAGAAAAACGAAGTGTTGGGTGTGGTCAAGCGTGTGGGCAGCGAGTATGGACTGCTCATTTCGCTCGTCATCATCATGGTCTTCTTCCAGTTCTCGACGAGCGGCGTACTGATGCAACCGCTCAATCTGACCAACCTGGTGCTTCAGAACAGCTACATCGTCATCATGGCCCTTGGTATGCTCATGGTGATTGTTTCAGGCCACATTGACCTCTCCGTCGGTTCAACGGCCGGGTTGGTGGGCGCGCTGGCGGCAGTATTGATGGTGCAGTTCGAGGTCAACTACATCTGGGCAACCATCATCTGTATTCTGGCCGGCGCGCTGATTGGCGCCGTGCAAGGCTACTGGATTGCGTTCTGGCGGATGCCGTCGTTCATCGTGACGCTGGCCGGCATGCTGGTTTTCCGTGGCATGACAAACCTCGTGCTCCAGGGCCAGTCCATCGGCCCGTTCCCTGATGCGTTCGGCGCCGTAAGTTCGGGCTTCATCCCTGATCTTTTTCACGGACAGACGCTTCACATTACCTCGATTCTTCTCGGCGTGTTTGTCGGTGCGCTTTTCTTTGTGATTGAGCTTCGGCATCGTGCCGGCGCGGCGAAACATGGCGTCGAGAGTGGCTCGTTCTCAATGTTCGTGGCGAAAAATGTCGTCCTGACGGCACTGATTGTGTTCTTCTGCTACCTGCTCGCGTCCTATCGTGGCTTGCCTACCGTGCTCGTCATCATGGGTGTGTTGATTGGCGTGTACACGTTTATCATGAATCGTACGACAATCGGGCGTCGAATCTACGCGGTTGGCGGGAATGCGAAGGCCGCGCGGCTGTCAGGCGTCAGCGTTCCGGCAGTGAGCTTCCTGACTTTCGTGAACATGGGCGTGCTTGCCGCGCTGGCAGGTCTGATTTTCGCCGCACGTCTGAATAGCGGAACGCCGAAGGCTGGCACCGGATTCGAGCTCGACGTCATCGCAGCATGTTTCATCGGCGGGGCGTCCGCCTCCGGCGGTGTCGGGAAGGTCGTTGGCGCGGTCGTGGGCGCATTCATCATGGGCGTCATGAACAACGGCATGTCCATCATGGGTATCGGTGTGGACTATCAGCAGGTCATCAAAGGCATCGTTCTGCTCGCCGCCGTGTTCGTCGACGTGTACAACAAGAATAAGGCGTAACGATCTTTTCTAAGGCAGACCGGATTTAGAACTCAGCGGGGCCTGGTGCATGGCGAGGCCCAGCTGATATGCATACTTGAGTCATGAGATTGCATCTCGAACATTTGGCCTGTTAATAAGTATCACTAATGGAACATAATATGGTCAAGCATATCGTGATGTGGAACGTGCGCGGTGAGACTCCCGAGAAAAAGAAGGAAGCCGCAGTGCTGGTAAAGACTGCGTTCGAGAGTCTGAGCGGAAAG
Organism: Paraburkholderia domus; assembly: GCF_905220705.1. Classification (GTDB taxonomy): domain Bacteria; phylum Pseudomonadota; class Gammaproteobacteria; order Burkholderiales; family Burkholderiaceae; genus Paraburkholderia; species Paraburkholderia domus. Next base: position 22,821 of record NZ_CAJNAT010000028.1, on the reverse strand, counting down.
ATTCCCGGGCTTACGAGGCTGGAGGTCGGGCTGGATGTAAGCGCCGTGGACTACGCCTGCGACGTGGTTTTGTATACGGAGTTCGAAAGTCAGGAATTGCTCGACGCGTATGCGTCGCACCCTGAGCATCTGCGAGTGAAGCAAATCGTGGGTGACGTTCGTATCGCTCGCCATCAGGTCGACTACATCTAAGCGGGCTGTACCGTTTGATGACACAGGAAGTAATCTCATGTATGAGTTCACCTATACCACGCAGGCGTCGAGAATCGTATTCGGTGCGGGAAGCATGAAGCTGATTCAACAGGAAGTGGAGACGTTGGGGGCTCGCCGGGCGCTGGTTCTTTGTACGCCCGAGCAAAAGGTTCAGGCCGAAGTGATTTCGGCTCTACTTGGACCTGCGAGTGCGGGAGTCTTCGATGGCGCCCAGATGCATGTTCCCATCGAGAATGCTCGCCGCGCGCGCGATCACGCCAAGTCGGTCGACGCAGACTGTGCCGTGGCTATTGGTGGCGGTTCGACGATTGGGCTTGGCAAGGCGATCGCGCTCGAATCGTCATTGCCGATCATCGCGATACCGACGACGTATGCCGGGTCGGAGATGACGCCAATCTATGGAATAACGGAAAACGGCCTGAAGAAAACGGGTCGGGACGCCAAGGTCATTCCCAAGGTAGTGCTGTACGACCCGGAGTTGACCACCGGGCTCCCGGTTCATCTCTCGATTGTCAGTGGCCTCAACGCTATCGCTCATGCTGCCGAGGGGCTGTACGCAAAGGACGGAAACCCTGTCATGTCGCTAATGGCGGAGGAGGGTATTCGCTCGCTCGCCAACGGCCTGCGCGGCGTGAAGAAGAATAGCAAGGACAAAGCGGCGCGCAGCGAATGCCTCTACGGCGCGTGGCTGTGCGGAATGGTGCTCGGCAATGTTGGCATGGCGCTTCATCACAAGCTGTGCCACACCTTGGGTGGCACATTTAACCTCCCTCATGCTGAGACGCACGCAATCGTTCTGCCTCATTCGCTCGCTTATAACAGTATCGTTGCGGATGAGGCGATGGGCCGAATCGCCAGGGCATTGAACGTAGACTCAGCGCCTGACGGCCTTTACCAACTCAACGAAGAACTTGGCGTTCCGCGAGGTCTTCGCGAAATTGGGTTGAGCGAATCTGACCTCGATTACGCGTGCGAAGTGGCATTGTCGAATCCATACTGGAACCCGCGACCGATTGAGGAGGAACCGCTTAGGGCATTGCTACAGCGTGCGTGGGAGGGAGGCCGTCCGGCCGCGTAACCTGGCCGTGAAGAAATGTCGGTATTGCCGGCGCGGTAGCATGGGTGCGGAAGCTAACGGTCGCGCGTCACGCGGCTGACCACGCTGGAGGGTCTCATAAGAAGGGTGCCGGACGACGCGGCGGAAACCTGGTTAGATGCTGATCCGGGTGCTTCACTTCGTAATATGGGTAGGGTAATGGGTACGGTGCGGTTTAGCAGAGCGGGAGTCAAACCTGGCGGTCCTTTGCGGTCAACTGTTGGAATCGGCTGCCTTCCGCCAGACATGGCTTCTGGGCAATTCCGATATCTTCCGAAAACGTCCTCCAGATTGCTGATTTCAAAGCGGTTTGTGGGTAACGACGTGCTTGCTGCTTCCATCAAGGTCCCGCACAGCGTAACTATGGTGATGTATACGCAAAATCAGCGGATTCGCCAGGAGGCGCTATTCCACGGCGTGGGCAGATGGTTCGAACATTGGGTCGGTGATATAGATTCCACGAGTGGTGTTCCGTTAGTCAGCCGTCGCGGCGAGCGTAGACGGCGCGTTGCTGATCCCAACGTTCCAGCGTTATTTCAGTCGCGCCGTCGAGCATTTCCAGGTTAATCGTTCATTGCAGCGCCTTTTGCTCTACATTTTCCGCCGTGGCGGTATCAACTATATGTGGCACGGTGATATCTTTGGTTCGACGAGGTCGGATAGATAGGTGACAATCCACAGATCGGTCGAGGCTATTTCGGCATTCGGGAAAGGGAGCAAGGGGCGCGCTCACTCGAAAGGGAGCGGCATGCTGCAGCAAATGCATCCACGTATTACTGTCCAGCGCGCAATTGTGGCTTATATAGTCGCGATCCTCGCTGGCAGTCTGGCCGTCGCGGCGATTTTTCTGGTGAACTGGTTGCGTGCGAATGGTTACGAGCCGTCACGCGATCATCATCTCTTTGCAGCGACATTCCTGTTCCCGTTGTTGATCGCGGGCGTCATTTCGCTTGTGGGGTTAGCCCCGATCCTGCTACCTATCTATGTGTTTTGCATAATTGCTATTCAGAAATGGACGATACGAAGTTGGGCGGCCTTCGTAGGTATGGGCATCGTCTTTTCTTCCGTGGCGTGGTCGGTAGTGTCCGCGTATTACTGCTTGAGATCGACTTGTTCCACCATCACGCTGGCGTCCATCGCCCACATCCCGCTCGAATCCATGGTCGGAATAGTCGTCATCGGCGCAGCAAGCGGCTTAGCGTGTCGGAGCGTGCTGGTGCATTGATCTCCGCAAGTCCTCTCTCGATGATCGCGACTTGCCGGTTGTTCACGACGTGCGACTGTCCATTGTCTGGAAAACTGACCAGCCGTTGTGGGTCGGTTTATGCCTTGCGTGTACCGGGCGCAGTCAGCGAGCCATCGAGGTATCTATCGGACGGCGTTCGGCCACAAAGCGTCATTCGCTTTCTAAATTACCCTGACGTTCAGAGGTCGGCTCCGGTCAGCAAGCGGCCATTCGTTTGCGAAGTCGAATGCGGCCTCGTTGGCCAATCCGGTGGTTCGCGCTTCGCAGCTATTGATTGTTTTCGAATGACCGGTACCGAGCAGCGCGCACGGAAAGTGTAGGCGCTACATGCGCCACTCACCACGGCCTTGCAATGGTCCATTCCCGCGTCGAAATTAAACATCGCGCAACGGCAATTCGATCCACAGACGTGACCGCTGCCTAGCTGCTCTGGAAATGGTCATCGCACAAGCACGCTGATAGAACTTTGCACCGGTTCGAAGCTTCGCCAATATCGTCAGGCTTGCAGCTCTTGTCGAATCACGACGCGAGTGGGTTATGCAGCGCAAATCGTAAGCCAGCTCTTTCCGCGGATGATTTGAATCCAGTTGATCTTCTTTCCCCGGGGCGGATTCGGTCCAAAGTAAAGGTCGAAGTAGCCGTCAACGTTCTTCGAGAGTTCCGGCATACTCGCCAGGTTCGGGAGTTGCGGGTCGGTTTGCAGCACTTCAGATCCGTTTTTTCCTCCGTCGAGGGTGACAGGTTGCACGCTTGCTAAGTTCACGCGAACGCCTCTAATTTCCATCCACCGCGTGATTGACGGACTGGATCAGCGTTGTTGGGGGCGTTGCCAGCCGAATTAACGATCCTCAACGGTATCGGGTCGCTCGGATGGCTATGTTTGACGGCCAATGGGTCGGCGACGCGATCAGCGAGCGCGTGACAAGGCACTGGTGATGAAGACACTGTCCCACGCGTGTTGATTGTCACGAAACCCGAACTCACCCGGCGCCTCGCCCGACAGTGTTTCTCATTGTCTGACGATCACCGTTGCCGTTCGACCTTTAACGGCAACGGGAATCGATAAGCACGCGTCACTCGACGCGCTTCACCCCTGGCGGTGACCAGTTGCCCACGAGGACTTCGCGCTTCGGCCAGTAGAGACGCAGATTCATCGTGAATGCGCCGCTCGCGGGCGCAGGCAACCAGTTCGACTCTTTGTCCTTGCCGGGCGACTCGTGCTGGATATAGATGTCGAGTGAGCCATCAGGGTTGTATTTGAGCGCGTCACGATCGCCGATGGCATAGCGATTCTGCGGATTGGCCGCGAAGAACTGCTCCTGGTTGTACATCGTGAGCGACCAGAACGCGCGCACAGGAGGAATCTGATCCTTGGCGAAATGCAGCACGTAGGCCTTGTCGCTGCTGAACGGCTGGCCGTCGGCATCGGTGACGGCAGTCGGATAGACGGCGTCTTCGACCGTATTGGCACCGAGGCCGGCAAAGGCTACAGCCGCACGGCCCAGATAGTCCGTGCCGTAAGTCCCGATTGCGGTCAGGTTGGTACGCCACCCGGCATTCGAGACGCCAATGTTTCGAAACCTTGCCTCGATTTCCTTTAGCGCGGCGGCCGATCCCTCGGTCAGCGCCCGTTGAACCTCGGGCGATGCCGTGTCGAACGCGAAGGGCTTACCCGGTTCGATCCCCAGCCGCCGCATGCGGCTGAGGATCGAGTAGTCGTTCGCGTGCGGTGGGTTGAGCTTCGTGAGTTTGGTAAACAGCGAAAAGTAAGCGCCCGGATTGAGCTTTTCTACCTGCTGGACGGGCGGGGTCGAGGTATCCCAGTCGGGGTTGATCTTTCCTGCGGGTGGTTGATACGGCTTGCCCCACTGGCTGAGCGGCGTCGCGGTGAATCCTGCCTGGAACTGATGGACCGCGTCGTAGTCAGGTTTTCCATTGGTCTGCGTGCGCCCGATTATCCAGCCGATCGCTGTGGGACTGTGGATAAGCGTTGCGTTCGCAGGGAGTTTGCCGCGCCAGCCTGGTGCGGCAATCGCCAGGAGTTGCTCACCGGTTCCGGTCGTGCGCTTGCCTGCGGAATCGAATACGTCGGTCCACATGTCGAGCGTCGGCATCAGATAATAGCGGCCGCCCGAATCCGGGATGCGGACCAGTATTGGTTCCTTCGACACGTCGAACCACAATATCGAATAGAGCGTGTCAGCGTTCGGCCGCACGACAGCCCTGAACTTGTCGTCAGGAAATGCCGGCACACTCGCGAACTGGTTCATCGGCGCTTTGCCGAAGCGGTGCGTATCGGCGACATTGGTGCTGAACCGGCGCGTCATTTCCATCAGGACGAGCGGGTAAGCGTAAATGTAGGCCTCGCGCGCGATCTCGGTTGCCTCCTCCTGCGAGTCCGTGACCTGCGCCGGCACTGGAGCGTTTTGTGCAAACGCGCCTGGGATGGCCGCGGTCGCGACTGCAACGCCTGCGCCAATCGCGGTCGCTAGCATCAGATGCCTGATTCTGGTCGAAATCATATGTCTATCTCCTTCAGTCTTTGACGATATTGCTGATCTTGACATCTCTGCACCGTCTCGTTTGCGCCATGAAGCCAGAAGACGGTTCTTCGAAAGGTCAGAAATTGTGGCGCACGCCGATGTTGACAGCGGTCGTGCCCACGCCTGGCGCCACGGGCGCACCATAGCTGATGGCCGTGGTCGCATCGCCCTTGTTGTTCACGTAGCCCACTTGCGCAAAGACCAGCGTGGCTTTGGACAGGTTGTACTCGGCGCCGGCGGCGACCTCGGTGGACTTGTTGGCGGAATTGTTCCGGTCGTGCAGATAGTAGACGCCGCTGGTGATCTGGAAGGCCGGCGTGAAGCGGTAGCCGAGCCCGAACGAATACAGGTCGAGGTCGACCAGATTCGAGTGCGCAGGATTCCTGCCGTTGCTGTACGACGCTGAAACGGAGAAGCCCTGGATCGTGTAGAGCGCACCCAGATACCAGAAGCGGTTGTTGTTCAACCCGTTCGGGACTGTCGTCGGACCGGGGTTCGTGTCATGGCCGTTGTAATACACTGCCGACAATTTCAGGCCATAGTTTGAGTACTTCAGGACCGCCGATTCGCGTGTGCCCCCCTGGAAGCTTCCGGCTACGCCCCCTGGCGCATATTCGAGCGCAGCGCTCACGCCACCGAAGCTCGGCGACTGGTAGACGATCGCGTTGCTGTCGTACAGCGCGCCGATTGGCCCGTTGGTGCTGGTGCCGGGCCACCCTGCCGCCGTGTTCATGCCGATCCAGGCAGTCAGGATGCTGCCGAAATAGCGGGCCCCGCGAACGTCGGTGTCCACCATCGCAAAGGCCATCGGCGCGTACTGGCGGCCGGCGTTGACCGAGCCGAACGGGCCGGACAGTCCGACCGTCGACACCTGGTTGAAGATCGCCACGGCGCCTGCCGTATCGGACAAACTAAACTTGCCGGTGCCGCTGTCGAACGAGCCCTGCAGCTTGAAGTTGACGGCGTAGCCGCCGCCGACGTCCTCAACGCCCTTCAAGCCCCAGAAACTCGCATAGATGCCACCGTCCTTGTAGCGATACACGGACCCGAGGTTCTTCGCCGTCGGGCTGAACGATGCGGCGGACGTGCTCTGATACAACAAACCCGAATCGATCACGCCATACAGGGTCACCGACGATTGCGCATAGGCCGCACTTCCGAATGCAGCCAGCGCGGCTGCGGTCCACCATTTCAACTTCATTTTCGTCTCCTCTTTATAGTGTTCTGCTCAATTCACACTCATGGCGTGACGTGCCATGTCTCTCGGCAACTGAGTTGTCTCAGGAAAGCCTACGTATTTATCTGGTGTATGAATCAGGTCCGCCGGTGCGCCGGTGCGCCGGTGCGCCGCAGACGGTGATCTGCGCGAGGCTTGCTACGCACGAACCGCCTGCGATGCACGCGCAGTGAGGAAATAGAGAAAAGCCAGCGAGAAAAGCAGGTCGCCCGACACCAGCAGAACCAGCCTCGCATTGGCCGAGTCCGCGAGGAAGTGCGCGACGATGATGGCCACGACCCCTAGCTTGGCGGCCAAGGCGATCTTGACGAGATCGCGGTTGCGCTCGGGGTTGCGCGCAACCAGCCAGTAGCCGACGCCAAAGGCGAAGATCGCGAGCAGCGCGATCTGGTCGAACACACCCGAACCGGGAGCGGGGCTGAGACCCAGGATGGCGGCCATTCCCGAGGCCGGGTGCAGCAGCACGACAGCGGCGAAATTGAAGACTGCGGCGACGTAGAACAGCAGGCGTGCATGTTTGAGTTGCATGATTTCCCTTTCTTATTTGCTAAGGATGTGGACTGCCAGCGCGGCTTCTTCGACGCCCTGCAGGCCGCCGCCGTTTTCCTGGATTGCATGGCGAGCCCCGTGAACCTGGCGCGCGCCTGCTTCACCGCGCAGTTGCGTGACAAGTTCGGATAACTGACCAATGCCAGTGGCGCCCAATGGATGGCCCTTGGACTCCAGGCCGCCCGACGTGTTGATCGGAATCCGGCCCCCAAGCGTAAAGTCGCCGCGCTCCGCGCAGGGGCCACCTTCGCCCAGCGCGGCCAGGCCCAGGTTCTCCGCCTGGATGATCTCGCCCATGGCCGACGCATCGTGCACTTCTGCCACGTGCATCTCCTGCGGGCCCAGGCCCGCGATCTCGTACGCCTGCTTTGCCGCCAGCCTGCCGATGTTCAGATCCGGCCGCTCAAGCGGGCGGTGCGTGAAACTGCGCAGCACGCTGGCCGCCACCTTGATGCATCGGCTTCGGTCCGCGCCGATGCGCCGCAAGCCATCCTCGGTGCAGACGATGGCGGCCGCTGCGCCGTCCGACAGCGGGGCGCACATGGGCAGCGTGAGCGGGTAGGTGATGGGCGGTGCGGCCAGAATTTCGTCGATTGTGAAGGGCTGGCGGAATTGCGAATACGGGTTATGCACCGAGTGCGTGTGATTCTTGGCCGAGACGGCAGCAATCTGGCGCTGCGTTGTTCCGTAGGTGTGCATGTGGTGACGGCACAGCGCGGCGTAGATGGCCATGAAACGACTGTACGGCCTGTCCGACTCGCTGCCTGGTGGCGCTGTGATGCCGGCACCCATCGCGAGCAGGGTGTCGTAGTTTTCCTGCGCGCGCGATACGTCCCAACCCGCCTCAAAAAGCGAGAAGGCCTTCGCCTTGTCGGCGATGTTCATCTTCTCCGCGCCGAGCGCGAGCGCCACGTCGCAGGCACCGGCTTTCAGGCTTTGCAGCGCCAGGTGCACGGCCGTGCTGCCAGAGGCACAGGCGTTTTCCACGTTGAAGATGGGAATGCCTTCGATACCGATCCTGGAAAACACCACCTGCCCGGGAATCGAAATCTGGCCTTGGAGCGGTCCGTTGGTCATGCCGGCGTAGTACGCCGCTCCGAGGTCGGCGCGGCTGCAGCCGGCATCGTTCAGCGCACCGTCCAGGGCCTCGCGCGCCAGATCGTCCAGGGTGCGGGCCGGGTGGCGGCCGAACACCGTCATCGCGATGCCGGCGATATAGAGTTGTTCCACGAGGCGCCTCAGCTCAGGTATTTGAAGAGGGACGGATAGCTGTTCGGGAACAGGCGCGAGATCCAGAACACAGTGCGCGAGCGATAGCCGGTCAGAATGCGCTGCTTGCCGGCCTCGATGCCGCGCAGAATGTCTTGCGCGCACTCTTCCGGCGGCGTCACCAGCATCTTCTCGGCCTTGCCGGCGAACTCCACTTCCTGCTCGTTGGCCAGCTTGACGCGGCGCCCCGCACGTTCGATGTTGGTGCTGATGCCGCCCGGGTGCACGCACACCGCGCGCACGCCGCTGCCCTTCAGTTCCGACCACAGGCATTCGGTCAGGCCGCGCACGCCGAACTTGGAGATGTTGTAGGCGCTTTGCGACGGGTAGCCGAGCAGACCAAAGATGCTGGAAATATTGACGATGCAGCCTTCGCGCTGGCAGAGCATCAGCGGCAGGAAAGCCTTGCTGCCATGGATCACTCCCCACAGGTTGATGCCCAGCTGCCAGTCGATTTCCTCCAGGCTGGAGTGCTCGAAGGTGCCCACCAGGGTGGCGCCGGCATTGTTGAACACAAAGTGCACCGCACCGAAGTCGCGTTCGACCTCGGCCGCGTGGGCCAGCACCGCGTCACGGTCGGCCACATTGAGCTTGTAGGCGCGCGTCTCGACTGCGTCGCAAAGGCCAACGGTGACGGCCAGGCTCGTTTCGTCGATGTCCGACAGCGCCAGCCGGGCGCCACGCGCGGCCAGCCTGACGGCCAGCGCGCGCCCGATGCCGGAACCGGCGCCCGTGACGACGGCAACTTTGCCGTGGAATTGTCCCTTCCTCATTGCAGCCCCGCCATCGGTTCCCAGATGTGGGTAAAGCAGCACATCTCCATGCCTTTGGTCTGCATGCCGCCGCCGATGGCCGCCGCAATGCGTGTTTTGGCGCCTGCGCTATTAGCCGATTGCAGGAACAGACGCTCCTCCAGTGCGAGGTCGTCTTCGATCGTGCGGTCGATGGCGTCTACCATCTGCTTTGCCTTCGCAACGGTCGCGGCCGGAAAGCCGGCGATACGGATCGCCAGCGCGTTCACGAAGTAGTCGATCTCCGTTGCCGGCAGCGCGCGGTTGATCCAGCCGTAACGCTCCGCGGTCTCCGCGTTGAAATCAGCGCACCCGAGGATAATCTCGAGCGCACGGCCGCGACCCGCCATGCGCGGCAGCCGGGCCGAGCCGCCCGCACCGGGGATGATGCCTACGCCGACCTCAGGCTGGCACATGAACGCGCGGCCGATGGCGGCAAAGCGCATGTCGCAGGCAAGCGCCAGTTCGCTGCCGCCACCCCGGCAGCGGCCCTCGATCTTGGCAATGGTCGCTTTCGGCATGGTGCGGAAGCGATCCAGAATGGCATGGACGTCACCTAACTTTTGCTCTCGCGGCGTCGGCGTGGCCGGTAATTGCTGGATCGCGCTCACATCGCCATGGGCGATGAAGAAGTCGGGGTTGGCGCTTTGCAGGATGACGACCTTGACGGCGGGATCCTCCTCCAGCATGCGACCCGCGCGGTCGAGGTCGGCCAGCATCGCCATGTCCAGCAGGTTGATCCGACCGTGGTCGAGCGTGACACGGGCTATGCCGGCCACCACGTCGACGCGGAGGGTATTGAACGCCTGGTAATCCATGAATGTCTCCTGTTGTTTCTTCGTCAGATTTTTCGTTGGGCAGCTGCCCAGTACTGGGCGCGTAAATCTTTCTTGAGCACCTTCCCGGCTGTGCTGCGTGGCAGGGCCGGCATAAACTCCACGCTCTTTGGAGCCTTGACGCTGCCCAACTTTTCCTTGCAGAGCGCGATCAGTTCCTCGGCCGTAACACTCTGGCCGGGATTGAGTTCGACGACAGCCTTCACCGCTTCGCCCCATTGGGCGTCCGGGACGCCGATCACCGCGCAGTCCTGTACGGCGGGGTGGGCCCAGATCACCTGTTCCACTTCGCTCGGGTAGACATTGAAGCCGCCGGTGATCAGCATGTCCTTCTTGCGGTCGGTGACATACAGGTAGCCTTCGGCGTCGAGGTGGCCGATGTCACCCGTGTGCAGCCAGCCATCGATGATGGTTTCGGCAGTCTTGTCGGGCGCCTTGTAGTAGCCCTTCATCACCAGATCGCCGCGCACGCAGATCTCTCCGGTCGCGCCTGGCGTCAGGATGCGGTTCTGCTCGTCCATGATCTCTACCCGGATCAGCGGGCTGGGACGGCCTACTGACGACAGACGCCCGTCGCTGGCAAGCGTGGTGCCGGCGAAGTGCTGGTCCGGCGGCAGCATCGCGATGGACGCTGGCGCCTCGGTCTGCCCGTAGCCGCCTGTCATGACGGGGCCGAACACCTTGATGGCTTTCTTCAGCCGGTCGACCGACATCGGCGCCGCGCCATAGAGGAAGTACTTGAGCGAACTGAAGTCCAACTTGTCGATACCAGGCACTTCAAGCAACCGGTAAATTACGGTCGGCGGCAGGAAGAATTCGGTGACGCGGTGGCGTGCAATGGCACCCAGCATGAGGGCGGGATCCGGCTTCGTCACCACGACGACCGTACCGCCACGGGCCGTAGTGGGAAGCGACAGCACTCCGGCCGTATGCGTCATCGGTGCGGCGGCCAGGTTGACCGGCCGCTCGCCGTGGCCGTAGTGGCAACCCAGCATGTAGTGCGCCACGAACGTCTGCACGCTGCGGTGGGTGTTCATCACACCCTTCGGGGTGCCCGTCGTGCCACCAGTCGGCGACAGCATGACCACGTCGTCCATGCCATATTCGAGCCTGGGGTGCGTGGCCGGCTGGGCCGCGCACCACGCGTTCAGTTCGGTCTCGATGCAGATCCAGAGTCGGACCTTAGGCAATGCGCCGCGCAGCGTTTCAATCGCGGGAGCGTAAGCGTGCTGGTAGAACACCACTTCGCAGTCGAACGCGTCAAGCAGAGCCTGGTTTTCTTCGGTCACGTTGCGCGCATTGACCGGGATCCAGACCATGTTGGCGCGCCACAGCCCAAGCGTACAGGTCCACGCCTGCACATCGTTGCCGGCCCAGACAGCGCCTTTCGCGCCGCTGCACAAACCGGCGGCCAACAGAGTATGGGCAATGCGGCACGACAGTTCGCCAACCTCGCGAAAACTGAACTCCCGCTCGTCCTGAATATAGGCCACGGTGCCCGGTGCGCTGCGCCAGCCGCGGTCAAAAAAGTCGATAATAGCCATCACATTCCTCGAACTGGCAGCGTCACAGCTGCATGACGTGACCGCGCGCCAGGCCGCGTTGCTCGAGGAATCCGAGCAGGTAACGGTGATCAAATGCCTGGCATGCCGAAGCAAATCCAACCTTGCGCGTCTCGCCGTCGAGCAGCTTCAAGGCGGCGGCGGTTTGCAGGGCGCCGGTTGCGATATACGGTGTAATCGAAGTGACGCTGGCGCGCACGCTGGCCAACTGGCCGCGCCCGATCGCGATGTCGACCGAGCGGTTCAGCGTGGTGCGTTCGCGCGGCGGCATCGCTGGCGTGGTGGCGGCGACGAACTTCTGCACGACGGCGTCCTGGGCGTCATGCGGCAGATGCTTGAACTCTTCTTCCCATTTCCTGGTCAGGCCGTGCACCATACGCATGGCCGGGTTGTCGTAGAAGCCGACCATCGACCTGCAGTAGCGAACGCGCGGGTCACGCTCATAAATCACCGGCAGCGAGGTGCCGCCCCACGGCAGGCAAAACACCGGCTTCAGGAACTCGGGTACGCAGATTTCCTCTGAGCTGCCGACTGACCATTCAACCATCTGGTTGTCCCACAGGTGCAACTGCTTGCTGCGGAACAGTTCGAAAATTGACGCAGTTGAGCCGACGGTCACACCGGAGCCTTGCATCGGGCCACGCGAGAGGCTGGCCGTCTCCAGCGCGTCGACGCCGGGCGTTTCCAACGCCAGTTCGGCGGCGATTTCGCCCATGGCGTACATATACGAGACCGAGGGCGACAGCACCAGGCCTGCTTGCGCGTAGCTCTCGCCGAAGCGGTCGCGCGCTTCGATGATGTAGCCCTGCTCACCGGTGGTGTCGAGGTGGTGGCAACCGGCCTTCAGCGCCGCTTCCACCGCTGTCAGGCCGAAATTGACGAAGGGGCCGACCGTGTTGCATACGACTTCTGCGCCCTTAAACACCTCGACCAACTTGTCGACGTCATGCTCGCACTCGATGATTTCGTAGGTGGCCGATTCGAGGCGCACCACGCGCTGTTTCATCATCTCCAGCGTGCGCGCGGCATTGCGCGCCACGGCGGTAAATGGAATGTTCTGATCGATCAGCCAGTCCATGGTAAGCATGCCTGTATAGCCGCTCGCACCATAGACAACAACGCTATGCTTTGCCATCTTGTCTCCAATGGGGGTGTGTTATGACCCATATCCTAGGCAAGTGGGCAGCACAGAATTTGCTATTTCATGTCATAAACTTGTGATTTAATGACAGCATGTCTATACCCTATTTCCGCGCCTGGGTATTGCAGGGCCTGGGCCAAACCATCTCCAATGCGGGGGGCGATCTAGATGCCTACGCGGATCGTTTCCAGTTGCCATTGAGGCTGACAGGCGATGCAGACATGCAGTTTCCAGGTGATCGTCTGGTGAGACTGCTGGAAGCCTGCGCGGAGGACTTGAGTTGTCCCGACTTTGGCCTGCGCGCAGGATTCGCGCAAGGGCGCGACGCGCTCGGACCGATTGCGCTGGTCGCGCTTCATTGCGCGACGGTAGGCGAAGCCCTCGAGGCGATTGCGCGCTATCTCAATCTCCTCAATTCGGCGTTGGAGTTGCAACTGCTGAACAGGCGTTCCGGTTCACGCATGTCGTACGAACTGAAGGTGTTACGCGCCGGTCCCTCCCGTCAGTTTGAAGAGTGGACCCTCGCCGTCGGACTACGCGTGTTCCGCCTGATAACAAGTGACAAGGCCCGTCCGAAAGCGATCCTGCTACCGCACGCGCCGTTGTTGCCGTTGGCGCACTACACGCATTTTTTTGGCTGCCCGGTTCGGTTCTCACAAGCGGGATATGGAGTGGAGCTTTTTTCTGCCGATTTGAAGCGGTCGATGTTGCGCAACGATCCCGAACTAAAAAGTCTGATCAGCAACTACATCGAGAAGAGCGCGGACCCGGCTGTCAATTCGTTAGGCGACCAGATAGATCTGATGGTGCGTAAATTGTTGCCGACGGGACGCTGCAATCTGGAGACCGTGGCAGGTCATTTTTATGTGAGCGTGCGTACGCTTCAGCGACGCCTGGAGCAAAACGGGCTGGTATTCGAAGATCTCGTCGAGGCGGCACGGCGTGCGGGGGCAGAGAAATATCTTGCTGATCCGGCGGTGCGCCTGTCATTGATGGCGGGGCTGCTTGGGTACGCGACCCAGAGTTCGTTCAGTCATGCGTTCCGGCGCTGGCACGGAATGTCGCCGCGAGAATGGCGTAAGCGGTATGTCACGAGCGCGCGTTAAACGTTCGTCAGTAAAGTGCCACCCGCTACCCGGCGAGGGTTAAAAGCGGTCATTGCGGCATGGCCGTTATCACGGCGTCGCGAACCGTGGATATGACCGACAAGGGGCGGACGAATGATCAAAGAAAGGGCCGTTGTACCCGGCGACCGGCCATTGGTGACTCGCCGCTGCGAACGGCAGTTGAGGGTCGACTGCGGACAATCGCGGAAAGAGGTTCGCTATAATTTCTCGCTTCCCCAGCCATAACGTCAAAAATGTCCTCCAGGCAAAGCAAGTCTCGCGGTGGCCAAGCCCGCAAGCCCCTGACGAAAACGCTTCTGTTGCCGATGGACCGGTCCTCTGCCAGTCAACGTTCGCTATCGTGTCATCTCGCACTGGCTGCTTGTCGTGACGGCCATGGAAATAGCCACCTGATCAACGAGCTCATGCATGCGGTGTACCTCAGCTGGTACCTGCAGCGCGCCGGTTATGGAAATCTGCCGCCCGAGCAGTTCAAGATCGCCGAATATGCCGTTGAGAACACGCTGGCGCACGCGCATGAGACCGGTAAATGGCGAATTGCGTCTGATGTCATCAGTGATTTCGAAACGCTGCTTTCGCTTTATGACGCCCAGCTCGCAAGCGCGCGACTGCATGAGGTCCTGGAAGCCGAGCGACATCTGAGGTGTTTTCTGACGGGGAAGAGCGACTCTCCGATTTCGATGTCGCCTTAGTCGAGGCTCTGGTGCGTGGCTTTCCGTGCAGAAATATAGATAGGATTCCTGAATTTGACATAAAAGAAATGATCACTTTCAGAGGTACCTTTTTTACTGTTGCGTTTTTATGGCGTCCGGCGACAGCAGCTCAAGGCTTCCAGCCGGATTCTGCGCAACAGAAATGGCCACGCATGCGACGCAACGGTTCCTATTGGTTTTCCCTTGCAAAACATTACTCAGGCGTCGATAAACGCTGACATCGACCATTCCCTTTGTCGCGCAACGCCGCGCCGTAGGTGCCAAGAATCGCTTTATGTGGTCTGTGTTAGTCCAAAGTTCAGATGTCGTGTTTCCGCTAAATTGAAATGTCGTGTTTGCGGGTTCAGGCTGGTGGCCAGCATGCCTTGAGGAGCGCTGGCCATGAACGCATCCGGCACGATCACCATGTCGATGACCGAGTTGGACCGGTTGAAGGTTGTACAGGCCGTTTGCGAGCGGCGTCTGAAGCCAGGTCAGGCAGCGGACCGCCTTGCGTTGAGCGTGCGGCAAGTCGAGCGCCTGATGCAGCGCTATCGGGCGCGGGCGTTGCCGGACTGGTGTCAGGCAAACGCGGGCGACCGGGCAGCCCCGCCGCCTCGGAATTCTGCTGAACTTTCGATTCAGGTCAGAGCGACACGACCTGTTGCAATAGTTCCAGCGCTTTCATCTCATCCAGCTGCCCAGTCCGTGCTTTCCCTGCGAGCGTCTTGATCAGGGCTTCTGCTATGGGTTCAATGCCTATCAGATCGTCCAGGCTCGTCACGGTAGCAGAACGGCGCGGCTCCGCAATGAACTCTGTGACGGAGGCCGGCACAGTCTGCTGGTGAGAGGCGGACGGTGTGACATCGTTGTCAACAGTTTGCCGGATCGCCAGATCGGAGGCAGATGGGAGTACTGGATCGAGTTGCTCCACGTCTGCCTTCGTCACGGCGGCATCGCTGGTGTGATCCGCCTCGGACGGTTGGGCGTGTCGACCGCTCACGGTTTTCGCCTTCTTACCCGGGGACTTTCTTGCCACCGCCGCTTCCGGCCTTATCTTAGCCGATAGCTCCTGTTGATCAGATGCAGGTCGACCGGACTGTGGATCAAGCAGAGCCGACACAGACTCCGGAATGTCCGTGACTGAACGCGGAATATCCAGCCACGCAGTTGGCAACCCGAGGCGTTCAGTGAAACGGCTGGCTTCGGCGTCGTCCATGCGCTTCTGCCCATACAGACGATTGTCCAGGTTGGAGGCGCTGATACCCATTACCGCGCTGAGTTGCACCTTCGATCCCTTACGGGAGGTGAGTACGTGCAGGTTGGCGCGACGAATGTTTTGCAGAGCGACCACGTCGTTCAACGGCAAGGATTGCTGGGCGCCCGACTTCACGGACACTTTAGCTTTCGCTGATGCCGGTTTCGACGAAGTAACCGTGGTAGTCCTTGCCGCTGTGGGCTTGCTCTTCGCGACGGCCTGTGGCGAGCCACCATCGGTTCTCTTTGGCATTTCTAGTTCCCTGGGCAAACGGTCAGTGGGGGTAGGGCGGCGGTTCGCTGGCATTGCAGGAGCCGGTTCCGATGCCTGCTCGTCCGCCGATTCCGGTTCAGCGTTAGCGCGAATAAAGTCAAGCGGCGCCTTCAAACGACCGATGGTCTCGGATGTGAGGGCGGGGTTGGGTTGATCGAAAAACCCATCGGGCAGCCCGAGCGTCGTTTCAATGTGGAAGGCGTCTCGGGTGTGAATCTCTCGCCGTTTATTAATTCGGCCACGCGCGTCAGGTTGGAATCGAGTCCCAGTGCAATATTCTCTGCGCCCACCGCATCGACCAGCCATTTAAACGAACGTGTTTTGAAAATGGATGCCGTCTGGGCTGGATCCCGGGCAGGTGGAGTTTTTGCGTATGGCTTGTTCTGTCGATGAGAAGTCGACGGTTGGCGCGATTGACGCGGGCCCTTGTCTCGAGATCCCGCATATCGCCCATGTGGCTGACTCATAGAGTGGGGCTCTCCGCCGGTGAAATCACTATCAATGCGGGGATTATAAGCGAGGGGGTACTCACGGCGGGCTTGTCTTCAGCCAACGAGTCGTTCTGGTGATCCAAACGCTGACGGTGTTGCTCCCGCCGGTTGAGGTACCAATAGCGAAAGCGAGCGCGAAGTCGCCAGCCTGCGCATCAACAGGTTCTGTCGCAGTAACGCTCGCGGAGGAAATTTGACCGGTATGCGAAGTACTACTTATGTTGCTAGTTCGTAGAATTGATATGGCGTCAAAGGGCAACCGCAGGGGATATGTGTCGGCACCGTCGCCGCAAAGCGCAGGCTGAGGCCCGACCAGCGCGCTGCATCGCCCGTGGCCCGTGAGGCGGGCGAAGCAGGATAGGGCGGCGTATTCTTAGCGACCAATGAATGGCGCCGAACGGCAGCATATTTGTGGGCGGGAAAATCGGGCCTCCGATGACAGACCACGAAGCGGCCGCTGCCTGATTCAGGACTTTGCATAAAACTGAATTTAGTCTATATTCGGTCTGAATGACGCGACCAACGGAGGATCAGACATGCGCCTGGCAGACCACGTAAAGCCAATCAGCTACCTGAAAAGCGACGCAGCGCAGATCGTCAAGGATTTGACGGCTTCTGGCGAGCCGCTGCTCATTACGCAGAATGGTGAGGCGAAGCTCGTCGTGCAGGACGTGCAGAGCTATGAGGACACTCAGCAAACGCTGGCGTTGCTCAAGATCCTGGCCTTAGGCCAGAAGGACATCGAGCAAGGAAAATTCAAGGACGCTGATGAGTTTCTCGCCGAGCTCGACGATCTTGATAGGAAGGAGAAAATCCGCTGATGGGGCAGGCGATGCTGAAGCTCCTGATTCTCGACGAGGCGCAGGAGGATACAAAGGATTTGCGTCGCTACATCCTCAAAAGCTTCGGTGCTCAGACGTGGAAGCAGACGTCTGCGGAATTGGCTGTCACGTTTGGCAATATCAGGCAGTTTCCTCAGAGCGGTTATGTCCCGGCGGAGCTTGCAGATTTCGGCGGCCTGAATTTCCGGGAAGCGTTGAGCGGCCAGAATCGGGTTATCTATGAGGTGCGCGACGACACGATTTACATTCACGTCGTCACCGATACGCGCCGCGATCTACGAACGCTTCTCCAGAAACGACTATTGCGTTCTCGGTGATAAATTCAGCCTTACAGGTGGGAGTCCTCACGCTGTAGTGCCGGATCACTCGCCAGATGGTGGTACACGCGTCCTCCCGAAAAAGCTCACCCTAACGGAGGATGTTGATTTCTAATACGCAACTAACGGTCTGTCTCGATTGCGTACACGTCAAAACACGAAACCGCCTGCAACGCGCCGGTCGTCTGAAGAAATAACGAACACGTACGTCGCCGGCGGTTATCGATAACGGATACCTGGGGAAGCTGAGCCGTTGCGTCATTGACGATTGCGCTGCTCTCGACTTCTGGTAGATTAATCGTTGAGCGGCACAGGACAAATACAAAGACCGTGAATGATATTGTCGAGGTACGTCATGGAACTTCTTGATCGCGCGCCCGCCGTCTCGCCGGACGGACGCGCCGTGGTTTTCATGCTGTCCGTCCGCGGCCGCGAAGTCGAAGGCGCAATTGCCCGTGACGCACTCGAAGAGCATTTCTGGCTACCGCGTAGCGCCGACGCGACGCGCACGCTCAAAACATTTGAAAACGGCCGCAACCGCATTGTCGCGGTCGCACAGAGAAAGCTGCTTGCGCGGCCCGACGACCGACTGTCGCTAACCGCCAACGATTTCGTGGCCCGGTAAACCGCTGCTGGCTGGGGGTGATTCTCGCGACGAGGACGGTGTAAAATAGATGCAAAATAAAAGCACGATCGTACTTTTATTGATAAATTATGTTATGTCAAATTAAATCGGTGGCAACGCCTTCCTAAGGGGCGGTCGTCGTCGGTTTGCATAAAACCGTTCCCGCTCCTTGCAGAAATCTGTTCTAGCCTCTAGCCGTGAAACAAGCGCCGCGTAATACCAAAAGCTCACCCCCACCGCACAAGGCAACGTCAAGCGGGAGTGCTTTCGTCGGAGCTCAAATTCTGCGACGTGCGGGAGGCGTCGGGAAAGTTACAAAATTGCCTCAAACGCTCGTCAGAGGAACAATTTTCTGCAGAACTTTCTGAAGCAAACTTGTTCCCAGCGCCTCTGCGAGTCCCGATTCGACTGGCCGCACGCAGGAAACAGATTTCTGCAAACCAACGGTCGTCGGCTTGCAGAAAACTGTTTCCGTGTTCTGCAGAATTTTGTCCGCTGCCCCCGCAAGTCGCAATCCGTTCACGGCGATCGTCGCCCTCGCTGCTTCTACCTCATCATTGACGCTCAGCGGCGGCCTGACCCACATCAGTATCGTCAAGACGGGATCGCCGGGCGCCCACTGACAAAGCGTGAGCCGATGGAGACGGGACCCACGCTACTGCAAACAATACGGATTTCAACTCGTGCGAATGACTTCCACGAAAGACTTGTCGCGGCAAAGCCCAGCACGCGCACGGATGGTTGTCAGTTGACAGCGTGTCGCGAGGGTCTGAGCGGATCAATCGCACGCGGCGGGTCCCTCAAGCAGGAGCAGTCTCGGAAGATTTGGATTGACGTGACGCAGCAGACCGTAGCCAATGCCCGCTAGACCACACATAAGGCCCGGCGTCGTGGCACCCGCCGGAAGACCGCATTTCCACGAGCCGGTCTCAAGGAAGTCACCCAACGCCGCCTCGGCCAACCGGCACGCGTGGTCACGCATGTACGCCGCGGCAAATGTCTCGGCGTTACCGAGGTTGCCGTGACACAGACAATGACTGTCGACCAGGCCGCGCTGCCAAGTGGCATCGACCGCCGTCTCCAATACACGATCGCAGGCCGGATTGCCCAACACGTCACGCATGCCGTCGAACGCTAGGCCGATGCCGGGTGCGCCATAGCACCAGAAGCACGTCATGGCCGGGGTTTCTCGGCGCATGTCCGCCCACGCGCCGGTCCGCTCATCGAACAAGGACTGCTCGAACACGTAGGCGCCTTCGACCAGGGTGCGCCATTCCTCCCTCGCGTCAACCCTGTTCCATTGACAGAGCGCCAAAGCAATCCCTGTCGCCCCATGGGCCATGCCGCCCAAACGGTTATCGTGGTTCTTCAGCGTATGCCAGGCGATACCGTGGTCTTGCCGCTCCGCCTTCTCGGCTAGACGCCGCGCCGCCGCGGCACCGGCGGCCAGCGCGGCCGCGTCGCCCGTCGCCTCGTACATGCGTAAGGAGACTAGGAGTGCGCCCGACGCGCCGGACACAATGTCCAAATGTGGGTCAACTTCAGCCAGCCGCCGCAGGCGCGGCAACGCATGCATCGCCTCGTCGGACGACGGCAGGCCCAAGCAGCGGGATAGATGAAGGTCGGCATAGATCAGGCCAGCCAGCCCATTGAAGGCCCCACATGCTGTGGGACCGGCACGTTCGCGAATCAGGCGGCGGACGAGCTCCCGCACACCACGTGCGAAGGTCGCGTGACAGGAGTCTCCAGTTTGGCGGGCGAGATACCCCATGAACAGCCCCACGCCCGGTAGACCGTCATAGAGGTCGGCGGGCAGGACAACTGCTGTGTAATTCTCGACCTCGAGTGGTATCAGCCCAACGCCATACGGCATGCCATCGACCCAGGCGGTGTGTGCAACGATACTGTCGCCGATGGCTGAGGCCACCCTAACGAAGACGTCTGGCTGAATGCTGAGACGCTCCGGCACTGATGCATAGGACGGCCCGGAGGACAACGGGACGGTGCTCCTGATTGCTGAATCGAGCGCTGCATCGTGGATCAGCGTCATGCGGTCGAGCGCCATCAGGCGCGAGTACATGCCCGCGGTCCCGTCTTCCTCAAAGAAGCCCGGGATGAGGTCGCCCCGCGAGTCAATCAAGTCGCACGAGTCGATCGCGACAGAGAAGTAGGGTACGTCACCGGCCCACAGGCACTCCGTCTCGGAACGGACTAGGCGATCCAGATTGCGGGCGTCGCCAGCTAAGCCGCGCAGACTTCCAGCCCACATCGCGTCGCACTCCGCCGCATCGACAGCGATGCTCGGATGGGCAGCCTTGCCGATAAGGTCGGCATAATCTTGCGTCTGCCTAGCGACTAACCTCGTGACGCAGGGTCCAAATGCGCTCAGTGGGCCGTCGGGGGCCTCGAGTTCGTCAAGTCCCTGCATGAACACTTGTCTCGCAGTTGCGAACCCATTCTTCAGTGTAGCGAGGTGTCTGACCGGGGATACGGACTTGCCTTCTACGACGGGCGCGTTCTGCATCGCGGGCATCATCGCCTTCTTGACCACGATGCGTGCGTCGTCGCCGCCATAGCCCTCGATCTGCGGCCGTCTTGTTGGAGCGGTCTGCGGCCCGAGCGACCCAATGGCGCTCATGTCCACAATGCCCTCCTCCCCTTTCACCCGCATCGGCAGCAGGCCCGTCCCGAACCCGAACGCCCTGAAGGCGCGTGTCATCGACCGTTGGTAAGTCCGGCGTACGCGGGGCTCCGCGACGGGCTTGGCGCCTACCGCCTCGACGTCGACCAAATGAGGATTCTCGCCGTCTGCGATCAAGTTTTCGTGATGCAGGTCGGTGATTCCGAGGATCCATGCGATGCATTGGATCTGGCCGAGACGATCGTAGAACCGCGCGGCAGCCTCGTTGTCCGCTGCTGGGCGATGAGGAACGAATTCGGCATAGCCGTAGTCTCCCATGTCCAGCACCTGATGACTGGCGGGGACGAGGCGCTCTGGGTCGGCAACTGCTGCGCGCCTAACGTACCAGCGAAGCAGGCCATTGTAGGCGACGTCGATCGCCATGGGGCGCGGCTTGAGGACGACTCTGCGGTCGACAAATCGGAGGATCAAGACGCTCCTACCCTGGCGGTGCGAATCCCCTCCGCTCCACGAGATGTCGGATAGCGCGTCCGATTCGGGGATGTCGAAGGCATCCGAAAGCTTATCCCGGTCACGGCCGATCCGGCAGATCGCCTCCACGGCGGCAGCGGCAGCGTTGCGCGCCGTCGCCGTCGCCAACCGATGAATCACCGGATACTTCGACCAAAACGCATCACGAGCCTCCCGCGACCGGAAACGCTCTATGAACGCGCTCAAACCGTCGGCCGAGGTCGCGTCAGGCGAGCGCGTCAACCTTGCGAGGTTCGCTTCAAGCACAAGGCATGGCATCAGCAGTGGAGACAGTCGACGCTCGACGTTATCCCTGAAACCGCTCGCCAAGAATGCCAGATCGGCGACACGGGCTTCCCTTGTATTTTCCGCGGCGTCGCGGAATCGGGTAGTCGCTTCGTCCAAGAGATATCTGCATACCGCGTCTACTCCATGCCTGGACCTAAGGACAATTTCCTCCATCTGGAGGACTTCCGCGCCCAAAGGCTCCCCAAGCAGATGCCAGCGCGACTCCGACAGTGGCAGGTCTCCCGCACGCATGGCGGCGATGGCGGCTTCTAGCGAAAGGCCAGCGGAGCTAAGGTGAGCACTGAGTGAACTCGGCTTCCCGAGGAAATAACGTTTCGTCCACTGCCGAAGCCTAGCGAGGTCATCTTCGGTCGGTTGCGCAGACGCGATGCCTGATGCCGCACGTTCGTGCAGGCGCAGTATCTTCGAGTTCCAGACCATTAATTTTTCCCCGGACGCTCCGGCACTCGATTGCCGAAGGCCGTAGTCTGTCGGAAGGACAAGAACGCGCCGTTCGACTGAGCGCATTCCAGCGTCAGTTCATCAGACCAACTTCCGGCGCATAGCAGGTAGCGCAGGTGCCGCAGGTGCCAGTTTGGTGTAGGCAGCTTCCGCACGTCCCAGTGCCGTGCAGACAGCTTCCGTACGTACTCGCCATTGCGCTGTCGGAGAGGACTACCACGGGAGCGTCGCCCACGGGGTTACCTGCCAAAAGCGCTTCAAACTCGCGATTACCCATATCGGAGATGACCCGTCGAAGCACCAAGCGCCTGACGCCAGTCCCATCGGCGAGACGGCCCAGCCAGCCTTTCCGCCGGCTGGAGACTATGTCTGCGGTGATGGGGTTGACCCAGATGCACTCGGCGATCAAGGCTACGATACGGCGGCGCTCGTCGGACATGGTTGTCAGGTGGTCGCGGTCACCTACGTTATATCGCATCATCGTTTCTCGCGGAATATTGGGGACGGCCCCGCCCCTGGGAAGTTATACAAGAAGGACTGCTCGGACAAGCCCCATGGTGTTAACCGAGCACCTTCCACACCCGTTTGTCAAAAGATGCACGAAAATGAATGCACCTGACACGTGCACTTTAAGGATAGTGAACGGCACGGCACTGTCAACTTGTTGGGAGCGTGACGTAACGAAGGCAGTTCCGATGAATGTAAGCGATCAGCGAAGCACGTCCCTCCCGCAGACTTGACCTAGACGTTTTTTTCGTGCTCCCGCTTGCCCAGCTTCCAGGGTAGCAGCGCCTCGTAGTCGTCGGCGCTCT
>NZ_CAJNAT010000027.1 GCF_905220705.1 Paraburkholderia domus | reverse complement strand
CGCGATAGCCAGCCTGAGAAATCATACGTTTATGCCGACACGGCGATCGTGAAAGGCCATACCCTCCATCACGGGCATGCACGACGCGGCATAATCGGGGAGTCGGCATAATGCGCTTGAGCGGCAGATCAGGCCGATTGCCCTCGGAAGGTCGAACTGGATGTTTGCGGCATCTCCTCGCGGCGCCCGTGCAGCTGCAACGATGTACTCACTCATCGGTACGGCTCGCCTGAACGGTGTCGAACCCTACGCGTGGCTTGAGCGAACGCTCGAACAATTGCCGTCGTATCCCGTCAATCGCGTGCACGAATTGCTGCCGCTCGCCCGCTAAAACACCTCTGCACATGGACATTCCAGACTCGCTTCGCCAGGCGCCTGGCGCCGAGCTCTATCGCCTCTATCTTGCGATCGGAAAAATGCTTGACGATCCCCGCCGCATTCTCGAAATACGTCAACGCCTCCATCTGGGGATGGCAGTCAACTACATTGGCGACAACCCGCTTGGTCCGCCGGCACAAGGCACGATTGTTGAACTCCGGCAAACCCAGGCGGTGGTTCAGGACAGCGCGACGCGACGCCGGTGGGGCGTGCTCTATGCGGCGATCATCATCCCGCAAACTTCAACTGGTCAGCCTCACGTCGAACCGGCACCGCCGTCGAGAACACAGCGCGAAGAGTTCTTCATCGGCGACACAGTCGGCTTCACCGACAAGCACCTGAGCGAACGCGTCGGCATCATCGTTCGGCTGAATGCGAAGACGGCCTCGATTGCCGTCAATGACACCGATGGTCACTGGCGTGTTTCCTACGCCTTACTGCGAAAAATCGTCGACATCTAGCCGCGGAGAACTACGCCGACGAGTTCCGCTGACGGATACAATGAAGGAGCGAGCGCTGAGCAGGATTCAGCCGCCGCAAGTAAAGAATCGTCGATATCGACCACCGGACCGCATCCTGCGGTTCCTAGAGTCGTTGCAATTATGTGCAGCTCGCCGAACCGCGAATCCTTGCGGATCGCTTCGGCGACTCGCATGGCATTATTCGACAGTGACGGACTCCGCATAATTTCTGGCTGCGCATTATTCCGGCAATGCACATAATTCCATTGCCGGAAAAACTACATGTTCGTCGGCTCCGACAGCGGAGGTAAGCGGGCTGCCGCGATGTATTCGCTGATTGGCGCCTGCAAGTTGAACGGCATCATTCCGCGTGCCTACCTGGACTTCGTACTGACTCACATAGCTGAGCATAAAATCAATCGCATCGACGAACTCCTGCCCTGGCGCGTAACCGACAAGCTCCGCAACAGACCAGCCCGCCGCCTCCTGATGCCTGACGCGACCGATCCAGATCGATCCTGTCCATGATCGACGATCATGGACAGGATCTCACCCGATCTACCCGTAACTCTCCCGGTCATCACCATGCCTCGCGCGCGTGCGAAATCGAGACCGGCCGTCGTGAGCCGCTTACCGGGTAGGGTCAGCAGAAAGGAGAGCACCGTGATACCCACGAGGTTGTTGAGTGATGCCGGCGGTCGCCGCCGGCTCGTTGTGTGCGAAAGACATGCCTGACGGTCCAGATAAGCCGGCATGGAATGTGTCACCGGTCACGCCGGACGCCAGTCACATCCCGGCAGGCCACGACAGCAATCGCCAGAACGAATGCCTGTCAAAAACGCGTTACCATCCCCAATGCGAGGACGGTCTCACTGAGACCCAGTGCGCCGGACGTCGCCGGCACAGCACCAAAGGGCGCATATGATCCATGTTCTTCGTTTTTCAGATACATGAGGTTTGCAAAAAGCGTGGAGCGCTTGGAAAGATAATAGTCGTAGCCAATTTCGTACATGTTGGCACCCGTTCCGCCGCCACTCGTCGCCTGGCCGGCAAACATTGCCGGATTCACGGTGACCTGGCCCGTCGGCGAAAATGCTAGCCCCTTAAGACTGCCGCTGCCACTGCCGGCGCGCGTAAACGCCACGTTGATGCCACTGGACCCGAATAGGTAGTTACCGAACAACGTCCAGTTGTTGACCCGAAGGGTCTCTTCGCCACCGCTTACCGCGCGTTCGTAAGATAGCTGCGTGAAAACCGCCCCCAGCTTTCCCCGTCCGATGGTCGCATCGCCATAAAGTGCCAAGCCCCGGTCGTTGGTATCCAATCCGCCATAGTCGTGATGCGTTTCGTAAGCGGCCATGATTGTGAACGGGCCACCGGTATACGAGCCACGCACCGAGAGCAGATGTGCCCCATTGCTGCCGGTTGATCCATCGTTCAGTGCATAGTGGATGCGAGCCTGGAAACCATGGATGACGGGTGACCAATATGCCACTGTATTGGTCTGCCGGCGCTCAAATGACGCTGGCACCTGTGCATTACCGACGGTATTGCCAATGCCATTGCCGAGCAACTGTCCTGCATCGAGCGTGGTACCGGGAAACGGCACGCGACTCAACAGATCCCGGAACGGGGTGTCCCACACGCCAAAGAACACCGTGCCATATTGCTGGCTCTCCAGCCCGACGCGCGTATTGCGCGAATTCACCGGATTGAATCCGGCCGGCTGTTGACCGTTCAGAAAGACATAGCTCTCGAGCTGGAAAATCGCTTTCAGTCCATCGCCGAGATCTTCCTTGCCCTGCAGGCCAAAGAACGATCCGTACGTCGCCAGTCGACTGGTATTGCTGGCCGGATTGCTTACCGCACTTGATGCATTCGCGCCGCTAACGTGGTATTCCTCGAATGCGTTCTGAAGTAGCCCATACATCGTCACGCTACTCTGCGCAGCGCAGGGGCGAACAATCTCCATCATTATGAATCCAGTTAGCACTACAGATTTTATATATTGCACGTCGTCTCCACTTTCTTAAAATCTTCTATCTGTCGAGGCATCCGCCTGGACCGCACAATCAGGAGAAAGCGTGGTCCGGGTTACTGTGCCTTCTATCAATGCATAAATTTTAGCGGCCAGAGCGGAATCACCGGGAAAATAATGATGAGCGCCAAAGCGAAGATGTTCGCGATCAAAAACGGAATGGTGCCTATGAATATCGTCCTGATTGGAAGATCCGGCATTACGGATTTCACCATGAACACATTCATGCCGACCGGCGGATGAATCAGGCCGATCTCGATCATCATCGCGATAAAGATACCGAACCAGATCAGATCGACACCCAGTGGCTGCACCACTGCGGCAAAGACCGGCACGGTCAGCAGCATCATGGAGACGGCTTCCATCACGGAGCCGAGCACCACATAAATCAGTACGATGATCAGAATGACGCCGATTGTCGGCAGGTGCAGCGACTGGATCCATGTCACCAGGGTGGTGGTGAGACCGGACAAGGTGACGAAGTTGGCAAACACCAGACCGCCAAAGGCGATGATGAAGATCATCGCGGTGGTTCGCCCCGCCTCGACCAGAGATTCCAGCAGGACGCGGCGGTCCAGCTTCCCACGCAGCGCAGTGAAGATCAGCGCGCCGGTGGCGCCAATACCGCCGGCTTCGGTCGCCGTAAAGATGCCACTGTACAGTCCACCCACCACGACGACAAACAAAGCCAGTACACCCCAGACCTTGGAGATCCGCCTGAGTCGCGTATGCCAGTCGGAGTAATCGCCGGCCGGCCCCTTGGCCGGATTGCGGTGGACCGTCCACCAGATGGCGGTCATGAACAGCAGCCCTAACAGAATGCCGGGCGTAATACCGGCAGCAAACAGCTTGCCAATGTCCTGCTGGGTGATGATGCCGTAGATCAACAGCGGCACACTGGGTGGAATCAGCGCACCCAGAGTCCCCGCCGAGCTAACGCAGCCGCTGGCGAGACTATCTGCATAGCGATGACGTCGCATCTGCGGCATAGCCACTTTGGTCATGGTGGCGGCGGTGGCAATCGAGCTGCCTGAAATGGCAGCGAAGCCGGCGCTGGCGAGTACCGTGGCGTAAGCCAGGCCGCCTTTCCGATGACCGAGTAGCGAATAGGCTGCGTCGTACAGCTCTTCCGCCAGATTCGCCTTGTAAATGAACGTGCCCATCAGGATGAACATCGGCACGACCGAGAGGGCGTCATTCGCCGCCAGCGCTGAAATCGTCTGTCCTGCCATGATCATGGCAGGATCGAAACCCCGGATGAGTGCAAAGAAACCGGCGCCGACGGTGAGCATCGCAAAGCCCAGCGGAATGCCGACGAACGCGAGGATCAGCACCGTGGCGAAACCCAGAAGTGCGAGTGTCATACCGACCTTCCCAAAACAGATCTGCGAAAACCGTGGATATGTGCCGCCGTCAGGGTCAGCGCCGCGAGTCCAGAAACGACCGACAGGGCGCACATGACATAGCTCAGCGGAGCGAGCGACCAGCCGAGTACCATCGTCGACATGCCGCTGATACTCAGGTAATGCCCTTCCCGCGCCAGTTGCCAGGCGATGGCAAAACAGGTCGCCACATTGAACAGGAGGATGACAAGGCGATGAAGCCAGCCACTCACGCCTCGCAGTTTGCCGTGCAGGATACTCACGTTGATGTGTTTGTCGTGGTAGGTCACGAGCGGAAACGCCGCAAAAATCAGGACCGCCATGGCAAACTGGACCATCTCCGAGCCGCCCTTGATCGGGGACGAAACCACATACCGCATGAAGACATCCGTGAACGTCAGCCCCATGATGAACAGGATCGCGGCGGCGACGATGCCCTGCAACACCCGCTCAGCCCCACTGATCCATTTGCCTTCGCTGGTCACGTACGAAACGTTGGTCTCCAGCATATTGATCTCCAGGCTCATTTTTTAGTCACCTCAACTGCATGTCGATAAAAGGCGAGCGCCGTTTTCCCGTCAACGTGTGACGCCGCGGCACGCTCTATCCACGCGTTTTCAATGGGTGCCGCGATCTGCCGCAACTGCTTCACGAACTTTGGCGATGCGACGCTGACCTTGAGGCCGTCGGCTTCAGCATTCTTCAAGGCCTTCGAGTTGATCTGATCCAGAGCACTCAGACGACGTGCGAATACTTCCCCCGACACACCAGCGATAGCGGCACGATCCTGCGGTGAAATCTCCTGCCACTTCTGTTTATTGAGAATCAGGGAAAAGCTGGGAGACGTCAGGCCTCCCGGTACCACGGTTTCGAATTTTGCGTAACGGATGACCTTCAGTGCGGAGGCATCCATTTCTGGAATGCCGGCAAAACCGTCCACCATGCCACTGGCCACGATCTCGCTCATCTTCGCGGCCGGAGTCGACATGACACCGGCTTGAGCAGACTCCATGACCTCGGCTGCAACCCCTGGGACAGCCCAAATTTTTTTGCCCCGCAAGTCCGCAACGGAATCGATCGGATGATTCAAGCCGTATATCTGACCGGCAGGGATGACGAATAGGGCCAGCAGTTCAACGTCCTTGTATTCGTCGGCAGGTTTGAAGAAGTCCTGATACGTTTCCCACAAGGCGAGCGACATCGACTGCGCTGATGCGGACCCGAGGGGCAGGTGTGTGATCTGCATCAGCGGCAACTGCCGATAGAAATTTCCATTGAAGATATAGGCGCCATCCACCACGCTACCAGTGACCGCCTCCCACATCTGTTGAGGCGCCGCGATGCTTGCAGGTGGGAAGACAACCTTGACCCGCCCTTGCGTCACCCGCTCCACATCCGCCGCCCAGGGCTTCAGAAGCCGTGTATTGATCGGGTGCTGCACCGGCAGATAGGTGTTGATCACCAACGTAGTCGAAGCCCAGGCCGACGGTAGATACAGGACACTGCAAAGCGACAGGGCGCACAGTCCCCATCGCAACAGAATGCGTTTAATCACGACGTCTCCTTGTGTTGTATTTTTTCCCGGATGCCTGTTTGGCCCTTGCCGGAAGTGCTTCAGCTACCAGGCGCAGATCTGAATGCCGGCTTCCTGCTCCTTGCGTGTCCAGGCGGACATGCGCTGGTAACTGACGGTGGGGTGTATCTTGCGGTGACGTAGCCAGTCAAACAGCCGCTCGCGCGCCCGCTCACGCACTCCCGCATAGTCGGGGTCGCCGCCCAGATCGTGGAATTCATCCGGATCGTTTTCCAGGTCGAATAGCTGCGCACGGAGATCATCAAAGAACACACACTTCCAGCGTTCGTCGCGCACCATATAACCGTGACAGCGATCGACAGGCTGCCCGATGGGGAGGCGCACAAAATCGCGGAACGCATAATTCATCTCGCTAAAGGCCGCGTCCCGCCAGCTCTCGATTTTTTCTCCGTGCAGAAGTGGCTGCAGCGAGCGGCCCTCGAGGATGTGCGTGTCCGGTTCCACCCCGAGTGCGGTAAGGATCGTGGGGACGACATCGATCGATTCGACCAGGCGTGATTGGACAGTACCCCGGGTGCCATCGGCCTCGCGTCGCGGATCGTAAATGATGAAAGGCACGCGTGCGACGGTGTCGTGGAACAGTTCTTTCTCTGCGAGATAGTGGTCCCCCAGGTAGTCCCCATGATCGCTGCAGAAGACGATCATGGTGTCGTCCAGACGGCCCGCTTCCTTGAGGTATGCCATCAGGCGACCGATTTCATCGTCGAGTTGCTTGACCAGCCCCATGTAGGCGGGAATTACATGACGCCGGATGGCCTCCTGGGAGAAGTTCCCCGCTCCGGAGAAGCTTTGGAAACCCTGCATCACGGGATGCGCATGCTCTCCGCGCTCGGCCGTGTGCTGCTTGACAGGCACGACGTCGTCCGCCGTGTACATGTTGTGATACGGCGCCGGCGCGACATACGGCCAGTGCGGCTTGATATACGAGAGGTGCAGACACCAGGGTGCCTCTCCCTGGGCGCTGATGAAGTCAATTGCGCGACCCGTGATGTAGGGCGTTTCGGCGTGCTCCGCCTTGACCTGCGCCGGCAGGTGAGCATGGCGCATTTCCCAACCCGACAGGATTTCTCCGCGAGGGCCTGCGGCCGAGTTGGCAAAGTCGTGCCAGGGGTTGTCGCTGTGATACCCGTGGCGCCCAAGAAAAGCAGCGTACTGATTGTGCTCGTTCACAAAACCCGGTGGCCAGCATCCATCGTCCCGTTCGAACGGCTCGAAGCCCAGTTCCGCCGCCAGCACCCCACGTTCACTGCGGGGATCAATGCCGAGCCGCTCCATGCCGGCAGAATCGACTTCCATGTGCGTTTTGCCGGCAACCGCAGTGCGAATGCCATGCGGCCTCAGATAGTCCCCAAGCCCTAACTCTCGCACCGAAGTCGGCACAAAATTCCAGACCGCACCGTGGCTGGTCACGTAACGTCCAGTGTAATACGACATTCGCGACGGGCCGCAGACGGGTCCCTGCACATACGCGTTGTCAAAACGCACGCCTTGTGCGGCAAGCTGATCCAGATGAGGCGTGTGCAGCGTCGGATGTCCATAGCACGACAGGTAGTCGCGCCGCAGTTGATCGGCCATGATGAACAGTACGTTGCGCACCGGCGAACGGGGCGGGTATTGCATCTTTGTCTCCGTGTATTGAGCGCTCTAGGGGAACGCGTCGGACTAACGATATTTTTTCGGCCTGTATTACTCAAGTGACTTTTGCTAAAGTTTCACCGTGTGAAACCCATCAGAGTAAACACCATGTGGACACCGAAAGTTAAGACCATTGCTGCGCTGGATAAGGGATTGACGGTACTGGACGTGGTCCGCGAGACCAACGGCGCGAGCCTGCACGAACTTCACCTGTACACCGGCCTCCCGAAGGCCACGCTGTTGCGTTTACTAGTCACGCTCGAACGACGCCAGTTGGTCTGGCGGCGGATTGCCGACGGTTTTTTCTGCCCCGGCAGTTCGGCAGACGCGACAAAGCACACGTCGGACGCGACCAATCGGCTTGCGCAGTGCGCCGCATCGGAACTGCATCGCTTGCAGCAGGCCATTCTTTGGCCGTCGGACTTGGCGGTGCGCAGCGGCACAAGGATGATGCTGTGTGAGACCAACCGCTCGCAGTCTTATTTCATGATTCGTCGTGACCGCATTGGCGTCCGTGTGAATATGCTGCGTTCGGCCATTGGTCGCGCGTTTCTGGCTTTCTGTCCTGACAAGGAGCGGGAGCACATTGTGGCGGGGCTTCGTCGAAGCAGCCGCCCTGGAGACTCGCTGGCGCGCGATCCAGCCTCCCTCGATGCCGTCCTTCAGCGAGCCCGGCGTATGGGCTACGGCGTGCGCGAAGAGTCATTCGGAGGTGACTACGACAGGTCGCGCGCCGAGCTGGATGACCGACTCAATGCGATCGCGGTACCGATCCTGAGCGGCGATACCGTTTTGGGCTGCATTACGATCGTATGGATACAAGGCGTTCGCACTGTCACGCAGATCGCCGCGCAGCACCTTGACTCGCTGCATCGCACTGCAACTGCAATTGCTGTCCGAATGGAAAATCAACAAGGAGGCAATAGCAGGGTACGAGACAAGTAACGAAGGCTTCTGTCCCGATAAGGCGGTCCGCTATGATGTGCGGAATAATATGAATGACTGAAAGCTCGATGAAGACGTTAAATTCGGCAGGCTCCGTCGCGCTAAGTCGATCAGGTAACGACCGCGATGGCGAGGGAGCGCGTCATTCTGGGAAGCTGAGGCCTCGATACGCCCTCTTTTAGCGCCGCTGGTTCTTCCGCTCTCATACTCGACTAACGCCGTGGAAATTGTCAATCACACTAACCATGTAACCCCCTGACGGGCTGCAAAACTGCGCCAATCAAGGAACGATCGTGTTCCGGGTTGCATCTTTGTGTCAATTCAGATTGACTTAAACTTGCAACTTCTCGGGAAATTGAACTAATGTTGGAACATTATTTCGGCCCGACTTGTTGCGATGAGAGAACCTGTTCCCCTCCCTGTTCAGCGTCTTCCCAAGCAGACACTACATCACGCTTGGGCACCGAAACTCCGCCGTCCCGTCATGTTTGTCTCAGCGACACAAGTTCGCCTGTGGATCATGCTCGAGGCCAATCCCGGCGTGACGAACTACTGCGAGCGACCTGCGCTATCTGTTCAGCCAATGATGGAGCCAATAGCTGACTTCTGGGTCATGCGTGACGGAGCAGAGCAGTGGCTGATCGTTGACGACAATGTCGATGGAGTACGTGCTCCTGGGGGATGAACAGGGTACGCGTTTATGCTCTGCAGCGCATAAACGTTCACCTCGTTTATCCCCCTACGACAGTGCAATATCTTCAGGACAGTGCTCTAGCTGCGTGGGCCGTAGATGTACTGCACGCCTTCTTCCGGCGTCAATCCTGATTGGTAGCAAAACTGAATATCGCGGATCGTTGCTTCGTTCGTGACATAGGGGCACCCAATCAATCCCTGTTCCAACGCCGCGAGAAACCAGTCGCCGGTCCATTGCTGCACACGCCGGATCTCTTCTTCCGGCAGCACGTCGTACATGAGGGACGATGCTAACGGCGTCACAGTTAGCGGATCCGGGCAGTCATCGGTTCTCTTCGCTTGCGGCAGGCTCATGGCTTGAATGACCGTGATGATATGATTTGAATGAGCAGGCATGAAGAAATCGTACGGTACCGTTGTCCAGGGCCCAGTGACAGCACTCGACCCCGCGTGCCGCGCAACGCGACGCGATTGAGCGTCAGTTCGTGACCGTCAATCGCGATGATCTTCGCCGCATCTGGCAGCCCTTCCAGACAGATACAGCTGCCCACTGCAAACGTCGACGCATCGGTGACGGTTAGTGTCGACGAACCGCCTTCTATCGCGCCGTGCACGACACCGATTTCGTCGAGCGAACCATTCGCGATGCACACCCAGCGGATGCTCGTGCCGGGCGCGGGATTCGAACGCCAAATCAACTGGCCGCTCGCAAAATTGCCATTGCTCGGCAATCCACCTGCCGCCATTCGTTTGCCAGCTTCGCGCCAAGTGACAGCAGCCGTCGTCGCAGCAGCGACGGAAGAAGAACCGTTGATGCGCGCTGTCGAATATGAGCTGGCAGCCAGATCCTTGAACCAGAGACGCGTAACGGGACTGCCTGGTTCGATAGACTCAGTTCAGCATTCTTTCCCCACTTGTCGGTGGTGGACACGATCAGGCGCTCGCTGAAACCGCGCTCGCCATCGCTTGTCGCGAACCACTTGCCCGAGAGGGACAAAAACGAATCGATCTCGGCCTTGTTGATCGGGGTGTCCGGATCGTAAAACTTGCACTTGGATGGCCCAGTAATTTCCGCTGTTGTGCTCTTTTGCGACCAGATCGATCCCCAGATCGCCGCTGAATTTGCTGGGCCACTCCGACCAAAGCCAGACATCGGATACGTCCACGTCATTTGAGTTACTTAAGGAGCCGAGACATGACGGGCCAATCAACGAATCATATGCTGAGCGGCAAGGCCGTTACCTACAAGGGCCGAGGTGGGTACGGGGTGTTGTTTTGCACTGAATCCTGACCCGAACGCTTTCGTGTCGACGAGTTGGACCCCGGGCGCAACCTCCAGACTTCCCGCGCCACCAACCACCACCAGACGTCTCACTCCTGCACGCGGTAAACCCGCGACCAGGGCGCGCGCCGAGCGAGGCAGCGTTTCCTGCAAATCACGGGTCATGGTGTCCTGTCCGGGACCATAGGCGCAAACGGCTGCGTCCGTGCCACGCGCGCAGAGTTCTATCGAATGTGGGTCGAGGATGTCCCCCATGATGACGCACACACGGTCGCGTTGTTCGGTATTTTTCTGCCCATGAGATATTGCGATGATCTCATGGTTACGGGTGAGCGCTTCGGCCAGCACACGAGAACCCACGCGACCGGTTGCCCCAAAAAGTGCAATGCGCATCATGGCACCTCGCTAAATGATCACGCGCCGTGGTTTCGCAACAGCGCGCCTCGAACTCCTGCCCTTGCCATCCGCGTGGGCGATGCGCAACTCCGCATCGGGTCGCCGACGACGGAGCACGCTTCAGTCGACATGGTTAATGGCATGCCGGATCCATTCTGCCATCATCTGGTCAACCGGTCCCGTTCGCCGGGCCTCATAGCGCCGTAGAAACCGCTCCGGACATCAGCCTCACCGGCGCGTGTCCTTCAACGAAAGCGCGACGACGAGACCGATGACCAGTCAGCCCATCCTGCGCTGCATGACTTACTGGATACTGAAGCGGTCCGCCACATAGCGAGAGACCGATGGCCCAACGCCGCCACCAGAAATCTCCCCGAATCCGATGACGAGGCCTGACGCGGTGGCCATCGGCCTGACGGGAACGGCCTCCGCGCTGATCGGCCCGACCGTGAGAGTGATTATGCTGAAGACGAAGAAAATCGTGGTCATCAGCAGGACGAAAAAGAACACCGGGTTCACACCGGTGTGCGACAGTGACCACAGCGCGATGCTGTGGTGTCCGTTGAATCTCAGGCCTGCGCGCGATCCTCTTCGGTGTTCTCGAAGAAATAGGCGGGTACGTCCGGCCCCCAGAGGTACAGCGAATCCTCCGGCGGATGATTACCGCAGGGCGACTCACTGCCGGGCGACACGAAATCGATGTCAGCCAGCCGAATACTCCCAGTACGATCCCCATGGATCGCGCACGTACTGGAAATAGTTGGAGCCGAGGACATGGCGCCCCACGCCCCATCCCTGCACGTAGCCCGCGTGGCGCATCTGCATCGTGCCGACGCCAACCTCGTCGACGGAAGGCACGTCCCATACGCTGTGGTGCCACCTTTTTGCGGCGCCCTGGGCAAACGCGATCAGATGATGATCGCTGCCGTGGCGTCGGTGCAGGAATGCGACAATCCCCTCCGAGCCGTCGGACAATTCCATGCCAAGCGCCTGTTCGTAGAACGCGATCGCTGCGCGGATGTCTGGCGTGTACATCAGCACATGCGACAGTCGCAATGGCCGCGCGGTCGGCGTTTCGGCCCGAAAGCTCGCGCCGCGCAGCCGCGGCAACGCTGGCCCATTGCGGGTAGCCGGCTTGAAATCGGGCGACGTCTTGATACCGGGTCTGAGTTGCAACAGATTGCCATCCGGATCTTCGAACCAGAACCCTTCGGCCACTGCCTGCGCCGCAGGAGCGGCCTCCCTGCCCCTGCCTGCAGGATCTGCGCACGCAACGGTGCAAAGTCGTCCGGGAAACAGCTCAGCGACAGATAAACCTGCTGTTTGCGGGCGCCCTGCTGCACTGGCCCTTGACGATCAGCGCCAGTTTCCACGCGAGATTGAACGCATCCTGGACCGACGTGTTGGACCCGAGCCTGCTTGCGGGCGGATGCCGGTGGGTCGCGTCGTCCGTGATGGCGACGCGACCCTTGACCATGCTGCGCGCAAACATCTTGTTGATCGTCCACTTCGAAATGGACTTCACGCGAACCGGAATGTCCGGATCACCGATGGTCGCCCGCGCCCGCGCGATCACCGCGACCCCGCCCAATAACCTGACGTTGCCCCGTCAATGGCGCAACCGTAGCAGTCGGCACGATGGCAGTCCTGACGACTGCCCACGAGGTAGAGGTGCCCGCGACTTCGGCCACCAGGGTTTTTCTGCTCGGCGGCGCCCCGCTCGACGGGCCGTGCTTCATGGGCTGGAACTTTGAATCCAGCTCGCAGGAAGCCATCGACGAAGCAACGCGACGTTGGGAGGCCGACGAATTCCCTCCCGTGCCCGGCGAAACCGACCGGATTCCATTGCCGCCGCCCCCCGTTGCGCCATCGAATCATCAATAAGGAGACACCATGCCACTCGCCACCGCTGCCGCTACCGCTGAAATCGGCGTCGACACGTCTGACTATCTCGTCAGAATCGAGGCGGGCAACCACGCGCTCCTTGGCAACGAAGGAGTAGCGGCCACGCTCAGAATGTACATGCAGAAGAAAGCGTGGCCAGTTGGGCGGATCAGCGTCAACGCCGATCTGCATGTCGATCGCGATGGCTTACAGTACATTCGCCGCACTGTCTGCGTTGATGCGCAATTGGAGCAGGCCCGGCGCAAGCGTCTAGCGGAAATCTGCGAGAGGACGCCGGTCACACTATTTATCAAGCGAGGCACACGTATCGAGACGACCATGCGCGCGGAGTAAAACAACCGTGTACCGCGTGGTGCCGAGGGCGACATGAGTCGCCCCCGCGACACCGATTTCCACCATGGAACGCGCCGCTCATCGCGTCACAAACGCGGCGAGCGGTTTACGACCCAGCGGCTACCGCGCCACTCGCGAGCCTTGCCGGTGCCGTCTCCTTCAGCGAAAGCGCAATGATCAGCCCGACTACCAGCGCCCCCATGCCGAGCTGCATGATGTACTGGATGCCGAAGTGCTTGGCCACGTAACCGGCCAGCGAAGGCGCCACGCCTCCGCCGAACACCTCCCCAACACCGATCACGAGACCAGACGCGGTTGTCATCAACTTCGCGGGAGCCGCTTCGGCACTGATTGGGCCAACTGTCAACGTGATCATGCTGAACACAAAAAAGATTGTAATCAGCAGGCCGAAGAAAAGCTCTGTTGGATTCGCACCCGTGCGCGACAGCCACCACAGCCCGGCAAAGGCACCCACAACGGAGAATACCATCACCGGTTTGCGTCCGATCCGGTCGGACAAGGCCGGCATGGTGAGCCCACCCAGCGTGCCGCCCACCCCGATTGCGGACAGCACGAAGCCCATCTGTTCCAGCGTCAGGTGCAGATAGTCGGTCAGGTAGTTTGGCATCAACGCGCTCAGAACGATCAAACAGGTCAGCCAGCACAACATGCCGACGAAACTCAGCGGCACATTTCGATAGCGCAGGACTTCGTACCAGCGATGGCTCGCCATATCGTGTGTTTCCGTATGAACTGCGGCCGCTGCTGCGCTCGTATTGCGCAAGGTCCGCCAGGTCAGCGCGCACACGACGAGCCCCGGTACCGCCACCAACGCGAAGATCCAGTGCCATGGCACGACCTTGAGCAGCTGCGTGACGGCGATCGGTGCGAGCCCAAGGCCCAGCAGCGGCAGCGCGGCCTGCTGGATCCCGACGTTGCGTCCATGCCGCGTGGGCTTCGACGCATCGAGCGTGGCGGTAATGCTCGATGGCGTATACGCCCCTTCCGCAAAGCCCATCATCGCGCGAATCATCATCAGGCTTCCGACTCCCCATGCGAGGCCACTCGCGCAGGCCAGCATGGAAAAAGCAAACATCGCGGGAATGATCACCTTGCGATGACCGAACCGGTCCGAAAGGTTACCCGCAAACATCGCGGATAGTCCCCATGCAACAGACAGCGCGGCGGTAATGTGTCCAAGATCCTGATAGTCGAGGTTGAGGTCGCGCATCATCACCGGAAAGAGCGGCATGATCATGAACCGGTCGATACCGACCAGTCCGAATCCGAGCGACAGTAGTGCAACAATCTTCCACTCGTACGAGGTGTCCCAATCGGAGGGCGAAGTGCGTTTCATGTCAGGTTCTCCATTCATTGAATGCCGTTGTGTCGCCACCCGGAAGGGCCGGCGAACAGGATGGGAAAATCAGCGGCGATCGCATCGCTGAACGACATGAGGTTGTCGGGCGTCGCGACGCGGCAGCTATACCCGCAGGCGACTAAAAGAAGGTATGAATACCCACGCGCGCGATTGCCTGCGTCGCGCTGCTGGAGGCACCGTCTGGATCCAGCACGCCATTGATCTGAGCTTGCGCGCCATTGTTGGCGCGTTGCCAAACGCCACTCGCGTACACCATCGTCCGCTTCGACAACCAGTATTGAACAGAGGCGGTGATCTGATGCGCGTGATCGTTGTCGAGCGCGGCGTTGCCCTTCATGTACATGTAGTCGGCCCCGAGCAGCAGTGCCTGCGTGAAGTGCCAGGTCGCACCGAGTTCGCTCATCCATACCGCACCATCAGATGCAGAATTACGCACGGTCGTGAGCAGCGCGCTAGTGCTCAGGTCGCCGATCTGGTAGTGCGCTCCGACGCCCCAGTTCTGGACGCTCGTGGCGGGCGAGCCGGCGGTGGCGCCGTATTTCTGGTTCGTGTATGCAGCGGCCGCGCCGAACGGGTCAGCCGCGTAGTTCAGGCTGAAGCTCACCGCGTTATTGGCCCCGATGGCCCCTGGGACGCCGCCAAACGCGTACATTGCACCGAAGCTCGCGCCAGCCAGAGAGGGACTGACATACTTGACGGAATTCGATACGCGCTGGGTTCCCGCTACCCGATCCCAGTCAAACGCGCCCGTCGGGTTGCCTGGCAGTGCCAGCTTCTGGAACGGCCCGTTACGGAAGTTGTACAGTCCGCCGATATCCCGCGCGGGTTCATTGCCCCCAAAGAACAGGGCATCCGGCATGAAGTCGTACTGGTTGCCCATCGTCAGCGTACCGAAGCCCGGATTCTCCAGACCGACGTAGGCGGTTCGCGCGAACAGCCCATCGCCGATCGTAGCGCCTGTACCGAGCGAAAACTGATTGACCAGTTGAAAGATCGCGTGCGTGCCGCCGCCCAGATCCTCGCTTCCGCGCAGCCCAAACAGATTCGGCGTGAAAATCCCGTCGTCGAACTTCGCGTTGCCGTGGCCACCCTCATTGCTGACATAGCTCATACCGGCGTCCATCGTGCCGAATAGCGTCACGCTGCTCTGGGCGTAAGCGGGAACCGCCTGCGACACCCACACTGCAGCCGCAAGACAAAGTTGTTTCCTCATGGTTTTTTGTCTCATCTCTTCTATTTAATGTAATTAGTATGACTACATAAATACTCAGGCGATGCGCCAGGATCCGGCACACCATGTGCCTGCCTCTGAAGGCAGGCTGGACGCAAACGCGTCTAGCGGATTTCAGGTCCGCGTGCTTTCCTGCTCGGTATTTTCGAAGAAGTAGTCAGGCACGTCCGGCCCCCAAAGATATAGCGAGTCCTCCGGCGGATGATTGCCGCACGGCCACTCACTTCCCGGCGATACGAAATCGATGTCAGCCGAATACTCCCAGTACGATCCCCATGAATCGCGCACGTACTGGAAATAGTTGGAGCCAAGAACGTGGCGCCCCACGCCCCACCCCTGTACATAGCCGGCGCGCCGCATCTGCATCTTGCCGACGCCGACCTCGTCGACGGAAGGCACATCCCACGCACTGTGATGCCAACCCTTTGCCGCGCCCTGGGCAAATGCGATCAGGTGATGATCGCTGCCGTGGCGCCCGTGCAGGAAGGCGACAATCCCTTCCGAGCCGTCGGACAACTTCATGCCGAGCGCCTGTTCGTAGAACACGATCGC
Source organism: Paraburkholderia domus (assembly GCF_905220705.1). Classification (GTDB taxonomy): domain Bacteria; phylum Pseudomonadota; class Gammaproteobacteria; order Burkholderiales; family Burkholderiaceae; genus Paraburkholderia; species Paraburkholderia domus. The sequence goes on along the minus strand of NZ_CAJNAT010000027.1, from coordinate 84,285 downwards.
CGTGCGGATGTCCGGCGTGAACATCAGCACATGCGACAACCGCATCGGCCGCGCGGGCGCGGCATCGGCGCGAAAGCTCGCACCGCGCAGCCGGGGCAACGCCGCTTCGCGGCGCGCAGCCGGCTTGAAATCGGGCGTCGTCTTGGCACCGGGCCTCAGCTGCAGCAGGTTGCCATCCGGATCTTCGAACCAGAAGCCTTCGGCCACTGCCTGCGTCGCAGGAGCGGCCTCGCGGCCGCCCGCCTGCTTGATCTGCGCACACAGCGGCGCGAAGTCGTCCGCAAAACAGTTCAGCGACAGATACCTAAGCCGCTTGCGGGGGCCCTGCTGCACTTTCGCCCAGGCGTGGTCACTGACTGGGGTGCGTAAGAGAAGCTGTTGCTCCTGCGTTTCCAGCTCGAAGCCGAACGCTGAGAGGAAACGCGTGGCCTCGGTGAGGTCCGGAACGTCGAGTGCGAAATGGTCGATGCTGTGAATGCCGAACGCCGCGCGGGCTGTCGTCGAACGTGTCATGAGCGCACCCCCTTTATGCGTCGGTCGCCACGAAACTGGCACTCGTTGCAGCCTCTGTGCGCGGCGCCTTGCCGAGTATCTGCGCGAATACGCGCCGCAATTCGGCAGCGGGATCAGCTGCGCGCCCGTTCGCGCGCCAGGCGACGAAACGGTCCGGACGGACCAGCACGCAACCGTCGTCTTCCATTTCGCGCTGTCGCGCCCAATCGCCGTAGACATCGAACGTCGACGTGCCGTGCGCAATGGACACGGCGTTGATGGAAATGCCGAACTCCTTGCCGACCTGCCCCGCGGCATCGATCCAGGACTGGCCACCGGCCCCAGTTAGCACGGTAAACGCACCCTGTCCCACGAGATCCAGCGTCGAAACCCGCTCGTTGCCGCGTTGAATCCAGGCATGCGGAAGATAGGCGCCCGGCGTCGTGGTGGCATGGTAGTACAGCTCCGGATCCCGGGTCGGCGCGGGAAACGTCGCGCCGTCACGCACGATCGCGGACGATGTGTAGCGTTGGCCCAGTTCGACACCGTGACAGTTGAACTGGTAGTTCTGGAGTTCGACTGCTTCCGCGAGCGCCTTTCGGCGCTGCCGCCCGACTTCGCTGTCCGAGAACAGCTCGTCAACCGACGCCCACCCCTCCGCCTCGCTCTGTCCCTCGGAAAAACCGAGCGCCTTGGCGATCGGCAACATCTCTCCAACCGACTTGATCGCCCGGTTCACCACGCCTTCGGCTACCGGTTGCCGCTCGTCAGAATAGGCTTGTAGCAGCGTTGGCGAGGCCTGGCCCTTGACGATCAGTGCCAGTTTCCACGCAAGGTTGAATGCATCCTGAGCCGACGTGTTGGACCCGAGCCCGTTTGCAGGCGGATGCCGGTGGGCCGCGTCGCCCGCGATGGCGACGCGGCCCTTGACCATGCTGCGCGCAAACATCCTGTTAATCGTCCACTTCGACACGGACTTCACCCGGATCGGAATGTCCGGGTCGCCGATGGTTGCCCGCGCCCGCGCGATCACCGCTTCCTCGCTCAGATCCGGCTCGCCTTCCTTCGGGTTGTACATGAAGAGCAGCACCCATTCGTTCCACGGACGCACGCAGATATACGTGCCGCTGCCCACCCAGTATTCGCTGCCCGGCTGGCTCATCCAGTACAGCACACCCGGGCGGTGGGCGCAGTACTTTGTGAGATCGACCTCGAGCCAGCAGTTGATCGCGCAGCCGAGCCCCATCTCTCCCTCCAGCTCGAAGCCGAGATCCTTGACGACCACGCTCTGCGCTCCGTCGGCACCGACTGCGTAATCGGAAATCACCTCGATTTCCTCGCCCGTCGAGCGGTCGACGACACGTGAGTAAACCGCTTCGTCAGTCTGGCGGATCGATACGAGCTCGGTATTGAACAATACGTTCGCGCCATATTCACGCGCCGCGGTCAGAATGACCGGCTCGAGTAGATGCTGCGGCGCATTGCACATCTGCGACGGACTCGCCGTTTCATAGTCCGACTTGCGCTTCACACCGGTGCCCCACGTCTGTAGCCGGGCGATTTCAGTGCCGGCGAAACTTGTCGCCCACACGTTGTTGCTCATCAGCTCGTTCGATGTGGCAAGGGCCTGCACGCGGTCCTCGATGCCGAGATCGCGGAACACCTCTACCGTGCGCTGGTTCGTGATGTGCGCACGGGGCGAATGCGCGGTGCCGGGATAGCGCGTGATGGCCAATACCTCGACGCCGTATTTCGCCAGCAGCGCGGCGGCTGTCAGTCCGGCGGGGCCCGCTCCCACCACGAATACCGGGACGCGAATCTGTCTCATGTCTTCTCCTGTTTTCTCTACCCGTCTGTTCGTTCGGCTGGCGCTCAGCGCTGCGGCTGCTCGTCGCGGACCGTGTTGCTCAGTACGCCCAGCCCTTCGATTTCGACTTCGCAAACATCGCCGTCACGCATGATCAGCTTCGGTTCGCGCGCCCAGCCAATGCCCGCCGGGGTACCGCTGACGATCACGTCCCCGGCCTCCAGCGTGATGGCTTCACTGATAACGGAAATCAGGGTGGCCACATCGAACAGCATATCGCTCGTATTCGCCGACTGGACGACCTTGCCGTTCAGCCGTGTCTCGAGCTTCAGGCCTTTCCCGCCTGCCGGCAGTTCGTCCGCGGTGACGAAGGTCGGGCCGAACGCGCCGGTACCGTCGAAATTCTTGCCGACCGTCCATTGCGGCGCCTTGAACTGGTATTCGCGCACCGAGCCGTCGTTGAAGATCGAATAGCCGGCCACACAATCCAGCGCATGCGTCTGCGGAATGTGGCGTCCACCGCTGCCGAGGATCACCGCCAGTTCTCCTTCGAAATCCAGCGAATCGGAGATCAGCGGGCGGATCAACGGCGCGCGGTGCCCGATCAGGCTGGTGTTGAAGCGGGGAAACAGCGTCGGGTAGGACGGCTGCTCATAGGGACTTTCCTTCGTGTGGTCCGCATAGTTCAGACCCACACAGATGATCTTGACGGGGTGCGTCAGCGGCGGCAGCCAGCTCACCGCATCGGCCGAAAACTCCTCGCCGCCGCCCCAATTCGCCTTGGCGAACGCGATCAGGTCGGAGCCGGCGGCGAGGAGTTGTCCCAATGTGACATCGCCCAATGAGACGATTGTGGAACCCTGAAGAATACCCAGCAGCTTTTTGTGCCCGTCGGGCGAGAAGTGTACGTAGCGCATTCCATCTCCATGTCATCGTGGGGTTCGCCGGCAGACGACGGTTGTCGTGTCGCGATCCGATGGATACAAATTTATAAAATATATATATTTTTGTCTTTGCATGTTTACCCTGGCATCTGCATACGGTGAGCCTTTTGAATATAATTACGCCAACTGCAGGAGAAATTCGTGGACTTGACGTTTGATAATCCTGAGGCGCCCCCCCCGCGGACGATGGCCTCCATGCTGGCCGATGCGATTCTGCAGGACATCGTCACCGGCGCGCTGCCGCCTGGCTCGAAGCTGAAGATCAGGGAGCTTGCCGACCGCTATCAGGCGGGTGTCATTCCGCTGCGCGAGGCGGTGTCGAGACTCGCGATGAGCGGCTTCGTCGAGGCAGAGGATCAGCGCGGCTTCCGGGTCACGCAGATTTCCCGCGCCGATCTGAAAGACGTCACCTCGGTGCGCCAGTGCATTGAGTCGGAGGCGTTGCGCGATGCGATCGAGAGTGCCAACCTCGAATGGGAAGGCGCGGTCCTGGCGGCGTTTCACCAGGTCAACAGCCTGCCCACCGTAATCGACGAGCCGCCAAGGATGAATCCCGCGTGGGAGCGTGCGCACGACAACTTCCACACCACATTGCTGGCTGGCTGCCGCTCCAGATGGCTGAAGCATTTCGCGGCGACTTTGCGCACACAGACCGCACGCTACCGGCACCAGTCGCTGCGCAGTCAGCATGCCGATGAACGCAACGTCGGCAACGAGCACGAGGAGATCGTCAAAGCCGTGCTTGCGCGCGACGCGGACCGTGCCTGTGACCTGCTGCGCAGGCACTTTGAGACAACTGCGCGGCTGGTGCTCGAAGACGACACCCAGTCCGGCTCACCCCAGAAGGCCATGCGAACTGCAGTGAATGCGCGCAAGCGGGTGGCCGCATCGTAGTCGACGTTGTGCTGTGGAAGCAGCCAGCAATTGAGCTGAGCGAGATGCCCCGTCCGGGACGCGCAGGCAGGTATCGGCACCGACGAGCACGCCGATCACTTCTGTGCATGGGTGTATGCCGCTTCGGCACGCATGGCTGCCACGCGCACATCACTTATTCCTAGTAAATTGACTCGCCCGCAAGCGCGCCCCCTGCGTGCGTTCGCGACAGCATGTGCTGCGGCACGCTCACAGAATCGTCAGCCCATGCTTCACCGGCCGTCCACCTTTTTCAATCGGCCTCACTAGTGTGTTGCATCCACCGGTTGGATCCGCCAGCCATTGGCGCCATTCGAGTATCGACGTCGTTCAGGTCGCTACGGGTCGTTCTCCAGACATTCGAAGGTCGGCGGTCGCGAATGACTGATTTCGCAGCGAGCGAATGCGTACCTGTGACCCATGCACGTGGGTCGCACAGTCTCCGCTGCTTTCCGCTTTCAGTTCAAGAGACGTGTCCACTAGCAGCCTCACGACCGCCCATAGCGGCACGCGAATAGCACCACCGAAGCTACGCCGATCGCATCTTGTTCGTCTTTGCATCCCATTCAATGCATTCTGCGCTTCCGTCGCGCTCGATCAACAATCCCTATCGTGCATTCGTCGGCGAACCGTGAATGCGGTGCTGCTTATGCTATTGCAGCCGGTGTCAAGTACAGTAAATTCCAGTGGTCCAGCGCCCTCCTCAGAGACGAGTCGGCGCATAGACATCCCTCTATGTGAAGACCGACAATACGAGCGAACGTTTATGCCAATTCAAGGCCCGTTCATGTCCAGGGAGCGTCCGATGGCCATTCAAGCGCACCGGTACTTACGTAAATCTAGGTGAGTCCGGCGCAACGCCTCCCAAGCGTCAAGCCACCAACTCAGTCCACCCTGGTACAAGCTTCAATGGACAACCGGGTCGCGCAAGCAGAAAATCGGGGATGGGTGCGACGTGCAAGTTGAGACAAAATGTTACTCGCCATAGCATGCCGGCAACGCGCAAAGCGCGTCAATACCGCCTGCTGCATCGATCTTGAGCGCCCCTTTTCTGACTTAGAGTTCTTCCCGATGTCCCAGCAACACATTCCACCCATGGTGAAACCGTCGCCGTCGCCACGTGACATCGAGCCTGTCGCGAGTACGAAATTGACGCCGCCGCGCGGTGCGCGCAGCCTCATTCCGCGTGAGTCGTTGATGACACGCATGCTCGAAGGTAGACGTCGGCGCTGTTTAAGCGTACAGGGTGCTGCGGGAAGCGGCAAAACCAGCGCGCTCGTGGAATGGCGCAAAGCGCTGATTTCTTTGAATTTCGATGTCGCGTGGCTCTCGCTCGCGCCTGAAGACAACGAACTCGCGCGCTTCTTCGACTGCCTGCTCGCGAGCCTTGCCGAAGTCGATCCAGCGATTGTGCGAAACGCCGCGCTCCTGATGGGACACGGCAGCAGTGAATCGGTGGTCGAACACTGGGTGATCACACTCGTCGAAGCCATCGCACAGCGTCAGCGCGAGCTTGTGCTGGTGCTCGACGACGTTCACACCATCGACGACCCACGCATCGTGCAGGCACTGCAATGGTTGCTGGACTACGCGCCGCCGCATCTGCACATCGCTTTCGGCACGCGCACCGTACTCCCTTTGTCACTTGCCCGGCTGCGAGCCCAAGGCCATGTCGAAGAGATCGATCTGCGCGATCTACGTTTCACCGCGGCCGAGTCTGAACGTTACTTGCGCGAACAGTTGGGCCACATCGACAAACGTGACGCCGAGACGCTGCACGAATTGACCGATGGCTGGGTAGCCGGACTGCAACTCTTTGCGATCGATCTGAAAACCAAACAGGGCGCCTCGTATTCGCGCCAGGAAATCCGCGATGCCGGCGCCTTCGCCAGCTATTTCGAGCGCGAAGTGCTGGTTCGCCTCGCGCCGGACGATCTGGATCTTCTCACCCGCGTGGCCATTTGCGCCCGCTTTTGCGCGTCACTCTGCGCAAGCCTCTCCGGGCGCCCCCAGGCATTGGCGCGGAAGATGACATGGCTCACGCAGATGGATAACAGCAATCTGTTCATCAGCCAGGTACAAAGCCACGAACGGGAGACTTGGTATCGCCTGCATCCACTGCTGCGCGAGGTGCTGCTGGCACGCGTGGCGCGCTGGCCGGAGGCCGAGCAACACGCGTTGCATTCAGGGGCATGGAACTGGTTCACTTCGCACGGCTATATCGACGAGGCGGTCCATCACGCGGTTCAGGCCAATGACGCCGTCGCCGCCGCGGACATGGTCGAATCGCGGGTCGAAGCACTCTTGACACGGGGCGACCTCGGTCAACTCGCAGGCCTGCTGCGCAATCTGCCGCAGGAGCAGGTACAGGCGCGCTTCGAACTGCAGATGGCGGCGGCCTCGCTGAAACTCTACGCGCATGACCTCGACAGCCTCTCACGCAGCCTGGAACAGTTGGAAGCGAAACGCGCGTCGCTCGACACGTCGCAGCGATATTCGCTAACCGTGCTGCGTGCAGGACTGGCGCTGAGACAGGACAACCCCGACGCCGTTCTCGCCATGCAGAGCGAACTGCTCGACGTACCGCACGACGCGAGCGATCGCGTTCGAGCCGGCGGCGGCACCGCATTGTCGTGGATGCACATGTGCCAGGGCGATTACACCCACATGCAACAGGCTCTCGATGCCACGCACGACGGCGGCGGCGCACCACTGCAGCATCTGGCCGGACGATGCATCAGCGCGATGAGCCTGACCATTGCGGGACATATGGCGCAGGCAGAAGAGATCCTGCGGGACGTGCTGGAGGAAACCGAACAGGGCGGCCCGCCTTACGTCGGTATGGCGTGCATGGCAGCGGGCCTCCTCAGTTATACGCTCTACGAATCGAACGAAATACAGGCGGCGACTCAATTGCTGGCGCTGCGTGTCGAATTGATCGAGCGCGTGTCGATTCCCGACACCGTGGTCAGAGCGTTATACACGCTGGCGGCTTGCCACTGGCTTGCCGGACGCCGTCTCGAAGCGCATGCCTGCCTCGACCGGCTGGAAGACTACGCGGTGAGATTTCATCTCGACCGCCTGCTCGCCTTTGCACTGTCGGCGCGTCTACGCTTCCATCTGTGGCTCGGTTCGACGGATGACGCGCACGCGACGCTGTCGCGTGCCGAGGCACTCGCCGCCGCGCATGACGGTCCCAGCAAAATCGTGGCCGCGGAGGTGGCCGCAGCAGTCCACCAGGCGCGGATCGTGATGATGCTGCACGAGCGCGACTATGCGGGCGCATCGGCCGCGATCGACAGGCTCATTCCGCAGCTCGAAGCAAGCGGCAAGTGGCGCAGGCTCGTCGCCTTGCATGCGCAGGCTGCTGTCGCGAAACAAGGGCGCGGCTATGACAGGCAAGCACGCGAGCACCTGCTCATCGCAGTCAAACTCGGGCATGAGCGGGACCTGGTCCGCACCCTGCTGGATGCGTCGCCCTCGGTATCGCCTATGCTGGCATCGCTGATCGAAGACAAGATACTCGACCCGGTCCACGCGTTTTATGTGAAGCGGTTGCAGGCGGCGACCATCAGTCCGCTCGGCGCGCTTGAGACGAAGCCCGTGGCCAAGGCTATGGTCGAAGCGCTAAGTGAACGCGAACTCGAGGTATTGAGCCTCGTCGCGCAGGCTATGCCGAACAAGAAGATCGCGCGCGTGATTAACGTCTCGCCCGAGACGGTAAAGTGGCACCTGAAAAATATCTTCGGCAAACTCGGCGTGGCTGGGCGCGACGAAGCGGTAGGCCGCGCGCGCGATCTCAAGATCAGTCTTGTCGACTCGTTTCCATCCGACTAGGCGGTGCGGCGCCCGTCGCCTTTCTACAGTCGGCGCGCGCGGCCCGAATATCGTGCAGGCTGCCGCCCGCGCGCGGGAGTGCCGCCCCGACTCCGTTTGCCTAACTCGCCGGCGCGCTTCCCAGCATCAACGTCTGACGCGATCGTCCGGGGTAAAGCCACCGCAGACCGGCGAACGCGGCCACGACCAGCAGTACCGCGCCGCACAGAATGCCAGCTTCGTAACCGTGGGCGTCAGCGGCGCCGTGCGTCTGCACGAGGCGCCCCATCACCGCAGGTGCGATCGCGCCGGCCACATTCCCCACTGCCGTAAAAATCGCCACCAACGCGGCGCACTGGCTCGCGGGCACCATTTCGCCGAGCATGACGGGTCCCAATGTAATCGCGAGCGGTGACAGCGCGCCAGCCAGCGCGAACAGCACAGCCTTCTGCCCGGCAGGCAACCCCGTCGCGACCAGCACGATCAGGATCACCGCGCTCGTCAGCGCGCACAGGCAGACCAGTCGAGCGCGCGCGGCGCGCGTCGTGGCGCCCCGTTTCAGCATGCGTTGCGACAGCCAGCTCAAGCCAACCGTGACGGGCATCGCTGCAATCACGACGAGCGCGAACCAGCGCCCCGCCGACACGCTATCAAAGCCCAGGCCCTTCTGCAGATAAGCGGGCAGCCACGTCAAGGTCAGGCCGAGCATCCAGTAAGCCGCAAAGCCCAGAAGAAGAAGCGCCAGCACGGACGGGTCGCGCAAAATCTTCCGATAAGGCAGCCGCGCCACCGTCACGCCCGAATCAGCGTTGAGGGTACTGGCGTGCCAGCGTCGCTCGTCGAGCTGCCCTTCGCGACCCACACACGCCCACATCACGCTCCAAAGCCCACCGGCGGCGCCCAGCACGACGAAGTTCATGCGCCAGCCCCAACGGTGCGTCACCAACGGAATCAGCAGCCCCGCCAGCAACAGCCCGAGGCAAGCGCCCTGGCTGATCACCGCGACAGGAAGGCTGCGCTTTTCGTCGGGAAACCATTTGTACAGCGCATGCACCGAGACGGGAAACGCCGGCCCTTCTGCAACGCCCAGCAGTACGCGGCAAAGGAGGATGGTGACCGCACCGCCCGCAAATGCGATAGGCAACTGCAACACGGCCCAGGCGACACCCATCACCAGCAGCATCCAGCGCGTGGCGATGCGGGCGGAAAGGAATCCGACAATGATCGCCGAGATCGAAAACACCCAGTAGAAACTTCCGGCGATCAGCCCGAATTGCGCGGGCGACATGTGCAGCTCGGCCATCAGGGGCACGGCCACCATGCCCAGTGCAACCTTATCGAGAAAATTGACCAGCATGAATAGCAGCATCATCGCTGTCATCGCCCATGCTGCTCGTGGTTGATAGCGCCCGGCTTGCGCACTGTTTGTCATCTCGTCTCCTGAGAACCGCTTCGCGCCGCGCTTGATGCGCGGTCGCCCGACATACCCTGTCGTCCATCACCGTACGCCATCCCGGGACCAGGAAGGTGCTGCGATGCCCACGCGGCTTCCCGGACGACGTGTTGCGCCAATCAGAAATTGCTGCCGGGGCCACCGCCGCAGTACACCACCTGACCCGACAGGTAATCCGACTCCGGCGTGCAGAAGAGGTACACCGAGCCCGCCGCTTCGACCACCGTTCCCGGGCGGCCCAACGGAATCATCTTCTTCGACTTTTCCAGCAGCGCCTCGCTGATGCCGACCTTGATCTCACGGCCCTCGATATTCACGGTTGCGCTATCCGCGCCAGCAAACGGCACCGTCAACCGCGTTTCGATATGACCGAATGCGACTGCGTTGACGTTGACCTTGAGGCGTCCCCATTCCTTGGCGAGCGTCTTGGTCATGCCCAGCATGCCCGCCTTGGCCGATGAATAGTTGATCTGACCCACGTTGCCGCCCGCCGCGCCCGACGATACATTCACCACCTTGCGGAACACTTCGCGCCCTTCAGCGGCTTCGGCCTTCGCCGCCGCGCTGATCACAGGATACGCCGCGCGCAGAATGCGAAACGGTGCAGTCAGATGGCAGTCCATGATTGCGTACCATTGCTCGTCGCTCATTTTCTGCACGACGTTGTCCCACGTAAAGCCGGCGTTGTTGATGACGATGTCGATGCCTTTGAAGTTGTCCACGGCAGTTTTCACAAGACGCTCCGCGAAATCGGTCGCCGTGACGCTGCCCACGCACGCCACGGCCTCACCACCCTGCGCGCGGATCAATTCCACCACTTCGTTGGCCGGATCGGCGTCGAGATCGTTCACGACCACGCGTGCGCCTTCGGACGCCAGCTTCAGCGCCACTTCACGGCCGATGCCACGGCCCGAGCCGGTAACGAGTGCGGACTTGCCTGCGAGTTTGCTCATTTGTCTCTTCCTTTCCATGCGATAGGTGACGAGCCGCTCGCGGCCCGCCCAGTCATTTGATCGTTCAATGCTTGCGTGCTTTACTTCAGCGCAACAACAGCCTCACCCACCAGCTTGTCCTCGCCGTACTGGTTGCTGCACCTGAGCCGCAGCTTGACGCGCTGCTCGCCATCGGCCTCGAACTTCTCGACGACTTCGCCGGTGCACGTCGGCTGATTGCCGAGATGGGTAATGCCGGTGAAACGGATCGATACGTTGCGAATCTGCTGCTGCGGCACCCAGCTGGTCAACAATCGACCCACGTAAGCCGCCGACAACATGCCGTGCGCGAACACGTCCGGCATGCGCGCCTTGCGCGCAAAGTCGATGTCGATATGAATCGGGTTGTGGTCGCCCGACGCGCCGCAGTACAGCGCCAGCGTGGTGCGATTGATAGCGGGCAGCGCCAGTGCGGGCAACGTGTCGCCCACCTTCACTTCGTTGAAATGCGGTGCTTGCATGTTGATAGTCTCCTTAACCGCGACGTTCGACGAGCGTGCCGCGCAGGTCGGCAATGTGTTCGCCCTTCTGGTTGATCACACGGGTCGTGCTTACGACGAAGTGCAGCGCGCCGTCTTTCTTGTCGTAGACGTCAGTGACTGTGCTTTCGAAACTCAGGGTGTCGCCGGCGTAAGCCATACGGTGATACTCGAAGGCCTGCTCCGCGTGAAGGATGCGCGCGAGATCGAGTTGCAACGTCCCCAGCACGTTGAACGGCCGCGAGACTTCGCTGTTCAGGCACATCAGGAAAGTCGGCGGCACGGGAAGCGCCGGGTGCCCCGCGTCGTGTGCCGCCGCGACATCGAGATACACCGGGTCGCTTTCACCAATCGCCTTCGCGAAGAATGCAAGGCGCCCCTTCTCCACATCGACGGTGCCGTGCGAGGTCACCAGGCCGATCATGCTTTTATCTGCCATCTAATACGTCTCCTCTACTCAGGTTGTGCATGGCGCGGCAACCTTGCGGCGGGCGCGCCATGTCTTTCACGATGGCCCGGCGCCGAGCGCACAGATAGCTCGTGCGGCCGCCGGTCCGGCACACTCACATCTTTCGCGTGATGATGTCGCGCATGACTTCGTTGCTGCCGCCGTACACGCGCGTGACGCGCGCGTCCACGAAGGCGCGCGCAATTGGGTACTCCAGCATGTAGCCGTAGCCGCCGTGCAGTTGCACCATGTCGTCGATGCATTTCCACATCGTCTCGGTCGAATGCAACTTGGCGATCGAGGCTTCTTCCGCGCTCAGACGCCGGCGCATGTGCTCGCCCAGGTAGTAATCGACCATCGTGCGCAGCGCCACCGACTGCGCTTTCACATCGGCGAGCTTGAACTTCGTGTTCTGGAAATCCCACACCGTCTGGCCGAACGCGCGACGGTCTTTCACATAGGCCAGCGTGTGCTCAAGCAGCCGCTCCACCTTCGCGGCCGCGCCGACCGCAATCATGAAACGCTCCTGCGCGAGGTCATGCATCATGTAGGCGAAGCCCTTGCCTTCCTCGCCCAGGCGGTTACTGACCGGCACGCGCACGTTGTCGAAAAACAATTCCGCGGTGTCTTGCGAATGCATGCCGACTTTTTTGAGCTTGCGGCCGCGCCGGAATCCGTCGCGGTTCGTTTCCATCATGATCAGACTCACGCCTTTCGCGCCAGCCGCCGGATCGGTCTTGCAGACCACCATCACCATGTCCGAAATGAAACCGTTGCTGATGAACGTCTTGCTGCCGTTGATGACGTATTCGTCGCCTTCACGCACGGCCGTCGTGCGCACGGCCTTCAGATCGCTGCCGCCACCGGGTTCGGTCATCGCCACCGCGAGGATGGTCTTGCCGCTACAGATATCCGGCAGCCAGCGCTGCTTCTGTTCCTCGGTGCCAAGCCGATTGACATAGGGCGCGACGATGTCCGAATGCAGCCCGATCGCCAGTCCGCCGATACCTGCGCGCGCCAGTTCCTCCGTAATCACCGCCGCGTGGCCGAAGTCTCCGCCGCCACCGCCGTACTCCACCGGCAACGTCGTGCACAACAGGCCTTCGCGGCCCGCTTTCAACCAGGTCTCACGGTCGACCTCGCCAGCCTCGTTCCACTGCTCCATGCGCGGCACACATTCACGCTCCATGAACCGGCGCACCGTGGTGCGGAATTGTTCGTGATCTTCACGAAAGACGCTGCGATTCACTTCCACGACTCACTCTCCTCGATAGCTACAGGCGACAGACGCAACGTCGCGCTGTCTTCTTGATGAAGATCATCAGTGGACGGTCCGGCTCGACGCCTACCCGAAACGGGGAGGTAGGGGGGGCACCGTGGCGGCCAGACTCTAGCGACGCAAACTTGTCAAACGATTGCGGCTAACAAACACAAGGAGACACCATGCTGTCCGGCATCAAAATCGTGGAAATCAGCGGGATCGGTCCGGGTCCGTTTTGCGGCATGCATCTGGCCGATCTGGGGGCCGACGTGATCGCCGTGGAACGCGCCGATGCCGGCGTGGCAAAAAAAGCGGGCGACGAAGGAATGGTGTTGAACCGGGGTAAACGCTCACTCGTGGCGGACCTGAAGACCGAAGCGGGTCGCCAGCTCGTGCTGCAATTGATCGCGAACGCCGACGCGCTCATCGAAGGCATGCGTCCCGGCGTCATGGAACGACTCGGACTCGGCCCGGAGGAACTTCACGCGGTCAACCCGCGTCTCGTCTATGGGCGCATGACGGGATGGGGACAGTCCGGCCCGCTGTCTCAGGCGGCCGGTCATGACAACAACTACATTTCGCTGTCAGGCGCGCTGTATTACAACGGCACCGCGGCCGAGCCGCCCTCGACCGCTATCACGCTGACTGGTGACATTGGCGGCGGTGCACTGTATCTGGCGGTCGGGTTGCTGTCGGGCATTCTGAATGCGCGGACAACGGGCAAGGGCACCGTGGTCGATGCCTCTATCGTGGACGGCTCCGCGCATATGCTGCAATTGCTTCTTTACACAGGCACAAAGGGATTGATAACTGGCGACCGGGGCAAGAACGTCCACGACAGTTCCCACTTCTATTCCACCTATCGCTGCGCGGATGGCCATTTCATCACGCTCGGCGCGCTCGAACCGCAGTTTTATGCGTTGCTGCTAGACAAGCTCGGCCTGAAAAGCGACCCGTATTTCGCGCGCCAGTGGGATCGGGAAAATTGGCCCGACCAGCAACAACGATTCGCCGCATTGTTTGCTCGCAGGACGCGAGAGGAATGGTGCGCGTTACTCGAAAACACCGACGTGTGTTTCGCGCCGGTGTTGAGCCCCGCCGAAGCCGCCACGCACCCGCACAATGCGGCGCGTGGGGTGTACTTCGAACGTGAAGGGCAGTTGCAAGTCGCGCCCGCCCCTCGCTTCGACGGCAAGCTCGCCACGCCCGGGCGCATCCCGCTGCGAGGCGAACATACGGCGGAGATCGAGGCGGCGATTGAAGGTGGCAACACGCAGCGCTGCTGGCAGCCCCGCTAAGCGGTCTTACAGAAACGCAGATTGCTGCGTGTTCGATGATGGAGGCCACGCGTAAAGCGTGGCCTCCATCAAGATCACCTGGTTCGAGGTGACGGGTGTCAGCCCGCGGGCCGTTTGCCGCAGCGCAAGCGTGGCTTCATTCGGCTTGTTCCGCGAGTTCGGAAGCCGTCACGCCGCCACTCACGTCACCGGCCGTGAGCCGCGCACGGACGAAATCGATCAGCGATCTGCCCGCACTGTCCGAACTGTCCAGCAACGACTCGCCGATCAACGCGGCACAGCGCGATTCCACACCGGGTGACATGCGCCATTCGTGCAGACGGTTGGTGAACACGCCGAGCATGTGCTCTCTTGTGATTCCGATCGCGCCGTGCACGGCGTGCGCCACCGTACTCACTTTCTCCGCCGCCTCGCAGGCGCGCAGTTTGGCCGCCGCGGCAAGGAGCGGATCGGGCAGCGCGCCGCGCGCGGCGCACCCCATGCGAGCCGCCATCACCGTCGACGTAGCCTGCGCTGCCAGCACCGCCAGTTCCTGCTGAATCGCCTGAAACTGTCCGATCGCCTTGCCAAACTGACGTCTGTCGCTGGCATACTCGACCGTGAGCGCCAGAACACGCTGCATCACGCCGGCCATCGCCGCCGCATGTACGGCGCTGCAAATCGACTCCGCGCTTTCGGCACCACGCGGCAGGCGAAATACCGCTTCGTTTGCGGATTCCCAACGAAGCGTTGCCGACACATGCGGCCGGTAAGCACCCGGCACGCTATGCGCCCGCTCACACGGCATCAGGAGCCATGCCTCGGCGCGTTCCACCAGCACATGACGCGCCAGCAACGCACCCGAAACATCGGAGCACGTCACGGCATCTTCATCGCTGTGCTGCGCGCGAGCAATGGCAATGCACCCGCCATCACTGGCCCAGCCTCGATCGACCAACAACGCGCGCGCAATCATCGTCTCGCCGAACGGCACGCTGAGTCCCGCGTAGCCCGCGGCAAGCAACAAGGGCCACGCCTCTTCGAGTGACAACCCCACGCCCCCGTGGCAGGCCGGCACGAGCGCGTCGGTGAAGCCCAATGCGTCGATCTCCACCCACTGGGTTTCGGCGTCCGCGAGCGAACCCGCCTCGATGGCACGCAGCCGATCGTCGGAACACAGGCCCGCGAGGGCACGTTCAAATTCGTCTGATATTGCGTCGGTCATAGTGTCTTGCTCAACGAAGTCCAAGTCCGCGCGCGATGATGCCGCGCATGATCTGGCGGGTGCCCCCGCGCAGCGAATAGGTCGGTGAAATTTGCCGGACGTAGGCGAGCGTAGCCAGCAGCGCGGGCGACGGCCTGAAGTGCGGCTCCAGCCCCAGCGCCTCGCCGATCCATACGGGCACCGTCTGCTCGAATTCCGTCCCGAGATCCTTCACGACGGCTGCTTCGAGATCCGGATGGCGGCCCTGGTTGAGCATGTCTGCCACCGCAAGCGACATCGACCTCAACACCGCGAGACGTCCTGCGATGCGCCCCGCAATTGCGCGAACGGCGAGACTGGTCACGCCGGCCTGCTTGACTTCGGCAAGCCAGGTATCGGCAAGCACGATGCTCGAATAGACCCGCTCCGGGCCGCTGCGCTCGAATGCCAGCTCGGCGGTCACCTGAGTCCAGCCGGAACCTTCCTCGCCCACTAACGCCTCGGGCGGCAGATCGACGTCCTCGAACAGCACTTCGCAGAAGTGGCCGTCGCCCGCCATGTCGTGTATTGGCCGTATCGAGACGCCCGGCAAAGACAGATCGACGATTACTTGCGAGAGACCTTTATGCCGGTCTTCCGGTGCGCCTGACGTGCGCACCAGCGCGATCATGTAATGCGATCGGTGCGCGTTGGTCGTCCAGATCTTGCGCCCGCTCAAGCGCCAGCCGGTCGCGGTGCGCGTGGCGCGCGTGCGCACGCTGGCGAGATCGGAGCCCGTGTCGGACTCGCTCATGCCGATGCAGAAGAAGGCCTCGCCACGCACGATCTTCGGCACGTAGAACTCCCGTTGTGCGGGCGTGCCGAAGCGCAGAATGAGCGGCGCTGTCTGGCGATCCGCAATCCAGTGGGCGGAGACCGGCGCGCCTGCCGCCAGGAGTTCTTCGAGCAGGACAAACCGGGCGAAGCCGCTTCTGCCCGCACCGCCGTACTGCTGCGGCAAGGTCAACCCAAGCCATCCTTGCGCGGCGAGCGCGCGACTGAAGTCGGCATCGAAACCGAGCCATGAGCGCGCGCGAATCTCGGTTGGCACGTCGCGCAGCCGCGCCTGCAAAAACGCACGCACGGGCGCGCGCAGTGCTTCGTCTTCAGCCGGAATCGCTGCGTGCGACAACGCGGGGAAAATTGAATTCAACAGACTCCTCCAGCACAATATTCGATACGAGCCATTGCCGTACGCGCACTTCGTGGCAGTGCGCGGTGTCGTATACGTCTCTTTGCTATGCACGCGCTATTTGCCGCGGCGTGTCAGAAAATTGTCGAGTGCGTCGTCATGCTCTTCGGTGTAATGCGCGACGGCCTGAAAGGCCGCCGACATTTCCAGCAAAGTGTCGAGCCGTGTCTGCTGCCCTTCGCGCAGCAAGCGCTTGGTCATACGCAGCGCTTTGCCCGAATTCGCCACGATGCGGTCCGCGAGTTCTAGCGCGGTCGTCATCAACTGGTCAGCCGGTACGACGCGCGAAACGAGACCCCAAGCGAGGGCCTGATTGGCGTCGATCGGATCGCCCGTGAACGACATCTCGCAGGCCCGCGACATGCCGACGACTCGGGGCAGCAGCCATGCGCCGCCGTCGCCCGGAATCAGGCCGAGCTTGACGAAGCTCTCGGCAAACAGCGCCTCCTGCGACGCGATACGAATGTCGCACATGCACGCCAGATCGTTGCCCGCGCCATATGCCGGGCCATTGACCGCAGCAATGGTCGGCACTTCCAGGTTGCACAATGCGAGCGGCAGGCGCTGGATACCGTCGCGATAGGCATAGCGGCTGTGCGCGGGCTCCCCCAATCCGGCGCCAAACGAATCGCGAATGGTCTTCAGATTGCCGCCAGACGAAAATGCCGAACCGGCGCCCGTCAGGATCAACGCACGCACAGACTGGTCGGCATTGACCGTCGCGCACAGATTGACCAATGCGTCGACAGCGTCGTTGTCAGATATTACATTGCGCGTTTCGGGACGGTTCATCGTGGCAACCATAATGCCGCCGTCCCGTTCGATTTTCAGGAAATCGCTCATCACCACACCTTCTCCAGTGAACATCACAGGTTCATTTTTTTATCGATCAACGCAGCTAGACGGGTGAAACCGCTTGATGGATGGCTTGACTTGTGCCGCCTGACACGCACACATCCGGATCGCGCTAGCGCCGCATCGTGTCGCGGCTTCAGTACGGCAGATGCCGTTCGGGCACATTCAACGATGGCTTTTCCGGGAACGGGTCGCGACTACCTTGCAGACTTGCGCGAGTCACGTAGCCCATTTCGGGTCGCCTCGACATGGGAGGGAACACGCACCATGAGCCATCGTCGTGGCGAAAAAACACGATCGCCAGCGCGCCCGACGAGCGGACCGCCTCCACGCAAACATAACGCCTTTGGGCCTGCCGGAAGCGGCTAAGCCGCGTGATGCGCGTGCGCAACTCGGAGCGCGGGCCGAGCCATTTATCGACGAGAAGACGCAGTGTCCTTTCCCCAGTCATCATGGGTTCCTCCAGCAACCTTCGGCAACGGCGCGTCACTACCCGCCGCGTCCCTTGTGGATATCTGCCGGGTCGTCGCAGCACCCGGCAAGTCACTACGACGACAGACCTGCCTGCGCCACCAGTTCCGGCACGAGCGTGAACAGGTCGCCCACGAGACCATAATCGGCGACGCTGAAAATCGGCGCTTCCGGGTCCTTGTTGATCGCCACGATGACCTTCGAGTCCTTCATGCCGGCCAGATGCTGGATCGCACCGGAGATGCCGACGGCCACATACAGTTGCGGCGCGACGATCTTGCCGGTCTGACCGACCTGATAGTCGTTCGGCACAAAGCCCGCATCGACCGCTGCACGCGATGCGCCCAGCGCTGCGTTCAGCTTGTCGGCCAGCGGTTCGAGAACCTTGGTGTAGTTCTCGCCGTTGCCGAGACCACGGCCACCCGAGACGATGATTTTCGCCGACGTCAGTTCCGGACGGTCCAGCTTCGTCACTTCACGGCTGACGAATTGCGAGAGGCCCGTATCGGCTGCCGCTTCGATCTTCTCGACCGTTGCGCTGCCACCTTCTGCCGCGACCGCGTCAAAACCAGTCGTGCGGACCGTGATGACCTTGATCGGGTCCTGAGACTGCACCGTTGCAATAGCGTTGCCTGCGTAGATCGGACGCTCGAACGTGTCGGCGCTGTCTACTGCCGTGATGTCGCTGATCTGTGCAACGTCGAGCTTCGCGGCGATACGCGGCGCGATGTTCTTGCCGTAGGCGGTCGCCGGCGTGAGGATGTGCGAATAGTCCTTCGCGATGTTCAGCACCGTCGCTTCGACGTTTTCGGCCAGCCCTGCTGCCAGTTGCGGCGCGTCGGCCAGCAACACCTTCGAAACACCTGCAATCTTCGCTGCGGCATCCGCCGCAGCCTGTGCGTTGTGACCCGCTACCAGCACGTGAATATCACCACCGATCTTCTGCGCCGCTGCAATCGTGTTCAGCGTCGCGGCCTTGATCGACGCATTATCGTGTTCTGCTATTACAAGATTCACCAGATTCGTCATTTCGTCCGTCTCCTCACAGCACCTTGGCTTCGGTCTTCAGCTTCTCGACCAGCGTCTTCACATCCGGCACCTTCACACCGGCGGAGCGCTTCGGCGGCTCGACGACTTTAAGGGTCTTCAGGCGCGGCGTCACATCAACGCCGAGGTCTTCCGGCTTGATGATTTCCAGCGGCTTCTTCTTCGCCTTCATGATGTTCGGCAGCGTCACGTAGCGCGGCTCGTTCAGGCGCAGGTCAGTCGTGATCACGGCCGGCAGGCTCAGCGACAGCGTTTCCGCGCCGCCATCGACTTCACGCGAAACGGTGGCTTTACCGTCTGCAACAACAACCTTCGACGCAAACGTGGCCTGCGGCAGATTCGCCAGCGCAGCCAGCATCTGGCCGGTCTGGTTCGAATCGTCGTCGATCGCCTGCTTGCCGAGGATGACCAGCCCAGGCTGTTCCTTGTCGACCAGCGCCTTCAGCAGCCTGGCAACCGCCAGGGGCTGCAGCTCTTCATTCGACTCGATCAGGATCGCGCGGTCCGCACCGATCGCCAGCGCCGTGCGCAGCGTTTCCTGCGATTGCGTCACACCCGCCGACACGGCGATCACTTCGGTCGCCACGCCTGCTTCACGCAGACGAACGGCTTCTTCAACCGCGATTTCGTCGAACGGATTCATCGACATCTTCACGTTCGCGATGTCGACGCCCGTGCCGTCCGATTTCGCACCAACCTTCACATTCGCATCGACGACGCGTTTAACTGCCACAAGAATTTTCAAGGCCTATCCCTCCAGTAAAAAGCTTGGCTTCCTTGCTACGGATGGTGCGCCCCACCCGCGTTCACGCTACCTCCCCAAAGTGAGTAGGAAGGGAAAACCCGAAGCCCCGCTGCCTGGGCCGCCCCCCCAACATGGGGAGTCATCCGTTGAGCCGGTCTGATGACCATTGAACCAGCGCTGTTTCGCAAACAGGAGCAATACGACTCCGATTTAACCGGATGGGAATTCATGAACGCAATCAGTCAACGAGCACCTGAACGGACACGAGTCCATACGCGCCAGATCACGTGCGATGCCTATCGGCGCAGAGACGGACTGGTCGAAATCGAAGGCCGTATGGTCGATACCAAGACCTATGCCGCCGTGTTGCCCTTCAAGACGATCGAGCCGGGAACGCCGTTTCACGACATGGTCATCGTCATGGCGGTCGATGAAAACATGGTGATTCAGGAACTGGAAGCACGCACTCAGGCGGCTCCCACGCCGTACTGCACCGAAATGAACTCGACCTATCGCAACCTGGTCGGTGTACGGATCGGGCCCGGCTTCAAAGCCGAGGTCAAGGCACGCGTTGGCGGTGTGAGGGGATGCACGCACCTGACGGATTTGCTCGGCCCGATGGCAACCACCGCGATGCAAGCGTCATTCGCCAATATGCAGACGCAGGAGCGCGTGGACGTCCTGACCGCCTCCGATACGTCGCTGCCGAAGCCGTGGGTGGTCGGTACCTGCCACACCTATCGCATGGAAGGCGAAGCCGTGAAGGTGATATGGCCGCAAGGACGGCGCCTTCCCGCATAGGGTTGACGAAACATCAAAAAGGCCCGGGCGAATAAGCCTGGGCCATGGCACTTGCGAGGAGCGGATGCCAACGTATCGGCATCGCGTCTCGCTCGCTTGCTCGCTCTCTCAGGTTCGCTGCCCGGACTTCAATTCAAACGGGACGGTCACCAATAATCGTGGCTCGCATCATGTGGCGTACGGCCGGGAAATAGTCCTGCACGGCATAGTGCTGGGCCGAGCGGTTGTCCCAGAAGGCGATCGTGTTCGGCTGCCACTTCAGACGCACCTGATATTCCGGGGCCGCCGCCTGCCGATACAAATACTGAAGCAGATCCATTTCGCCGAGCCGGAAGTCCGAACCGATACGGTAGGGCTGCTCCTTAGCATAGTTGGCCAGATGAGTCGTGAAGCCCTCGTTGACGTAGAGGATCTTTTCGCCGCTTTCGGGGTGCGTGCGCACGACCGGATGCACCGCAGGCGGATACTTTTTCCGCATGGCTTCGTACTGCTCGTCGGACAGTGCCTGACCGAACGTGGGCATGGCGTCGTGGACGCCCTGCAATCGCGCGATCTTCGCCTTCGTCTCGGCGGACAGGTTTTCATACGCTGCCACCATGTTGACCCAGATCGTGTCGCCGCCCACTTCCGGGCAGCTCACGCAACGCAGCACCGAGCCCATCGACGGCGTTTCGCGCCACGAAACGTCGGAATGGTAAAGATTCTCGCGGCCCGGACTGCTTTTGCCGTGCCCGAAAACGACAAGCTCCGGATGGTCCGCGTGATGCGGAATCATCGGATGGATTTCGAGTTCACCAAAGCGCCGCGCGAGCGCAACGTGCTGCGCCGGCGTGATGTCCTGATCGCGAAAGAACAGCACTTTGAATTTGACCAGCGCGCGACGCAGCGCGAGATAGGTATCGTCGTCCAGCGGTTGGCGCAGATCGATATTGCCGATCTCCGCGCCGATCGACGGCGTCGAGCGCCTGACTGAAAACGGCCAGTGTTCGCCATCCTGAGCATGCGTCATCGCGGGTTGCGTATCGACCATTGCAGATTCCATGTAATGCCTCCGATTGCTTTCGATTTAGCACGACGGCCGCGGCGTATCCATTCCACGCGGCCGGCTTCTCCGCAGACGCATGGTGCGCGCGAAGAAAGTTGACTTGATGTGCGGCACGGCGCCCCCACTCGCGTGGCGCCCCGCCCGGCGCTTATGCCGGCTGCGCCCAATAGGGCTTGCGCAACTCGTTCTTCAGAACCTTGCCGATGCTCGACAACGGCAGCGCCTCGCGGAAGTCCACGCTCACCGGGCACTTGTAGCCCGCAATCTGTTCGCGGCAATGCGAGCGAACGGACTCGAGGGTCGTGGTGGCGCCGGGCTTCAGCACGATCACCGCATGCACGGCCTCGCCCCACTTTTCGTGTGGCACGCCAATCACGGCGCACTGCGCAACCGCCGGGTGATTGACGAGGGCCTTCTCCACTTCCGCCGAGTAGACGTTCTCGCCGCCGCTCACGATCATGTCCTTGATTCGATCCATCAGGAAGACGAAGCCGTCTTCGTCCATGTATCCGCCGTCGCCGGTATGCATCCAGCCGTTGCGGATCGCCTCGGCCGTCGCCTCCGGCTTGTTCCAGTAGCCCAGCATCACGTTGGGGCCGCGCACCGCGATTTCGCCGACACAGCCACGCGGCACTTCGTTGCCCATCTCGTCGACGATTTTCACTTCAGTCGTGTGGACGGGGCGACCCACCGAATGAATCTTGCCGGTCGCAACGGCTTCGTCCGTGTGATATTCGGCACCGAGCAGGGTCGCCACCGGCGCCAGTTCGGTCATCCCATAGCCCTGAGTAAACGTAGCGTGGGGAAATGTCGCACGCGTGCGCGCCATCAGCGTCGGTGTCATCGGCGAAGCACCGTAACGGATGCTGCGCAGCGACGTCAGATCCAGGTGTGCGGCGCGCCCCGGATTGCTCCCCATCCAGTCGAGACCCATCTGGATCATCGTCGGTGCGAGAAGGACGTGAGTAATGCTTGTTTCCGCGATGGCTGCCATCATCGCGCCTGGCTCGAACGCACGCAGCACAGCGTGCGTCCCCGCCGACAGGAAGACACCATTGATCGAAGCGAAGCAGGCCAGATGGAACATCGGCATCACGTGCAACATCGTCGTCCCTTCGTCGAGCGTGCCAGCCATCAACTGGTTGCAGGACGATGAAACAAGATTGGTATGACTCAGCATCACGCCTTTAGGCACGCCCGTCGTGCCGCCGGTATAGAAGATGCCGGCCAGGTCGTCGCCATGACGGTACGCATCCTCCATCGGCTCGCTGTCGGCCACGAGCGCTTCGTAGTTCAGCATGCCTTCGGGTGTCTCGCCGTCCCCCGCGTAGATGATCCGGCGAAGACTCGGGCAGGCTGCGGCAACCTTGCGTGCGATATCGACGAACGGATCGTCGACGATCAGCACCGCCGTACTGCAATCGTTGACCGAATAGATTACCTCCGGCGCGCTCCAACGGATATTCACCGGATTGAGTACCGCGCCGGCCCACGGTACAGCCATGTAGTACTCGATATAGCGCGCCGAGTTGAGCGAAAACATCGCCACGCGCTCGCCCTCCGCGACACCGAGCTTGCGCAGCGCCGCCGCGAGGCGCGCGACGCGATCGCCGAACTCGGCATAAGTCGTGCTCTGTCCATTGAAGCGCAGCGCGATCTTGTCGGGGCGCTGCTGCATCGAACGATGCAGCGACTGTGTCATGTACATGTCAATGTCTCCGTTTCTGGCCCCGACAGCGCGGGGCGGGCAGGGTCTCTTTGTGGACCCGCTCATCTATTGCACCAGCAGGAGGATGGCGCTCGGCGCGCCATCCTTACCGCGGGTTAGAAGCCGCCGCGGCCACCGCCGCAAATCAGCGTTTGACCCGTCACGTAGTTGGACTCGGGAATACAGAACATGTAGACCGAACCCGCTGCTTCTTCGGCCGTGCCCGGACGACCCAGTGCGATCTCCTTGCTAGCGGCGACAATGCGATCCGGGTTCACGCCGACCTTGATCTCGTGGCCTTCGATGCTGACCGTCTTCTGCTCGGTGGTCGGCTCGGTCAGACGTGTCGCGATAAAGCCGAACGCAACGCAGTTCACGTTGACCTTCATGCGTCCCCACTCGCGCGCGAGTGTCTTGGTCATCCCCATCACGCCAGCCTTCGCCGCCGCATAGTTGACCTGCCCCGCGTTGCCCTGCGTGCCGGAGACCGACGAGATATTCACGACCTTGCGGAAGACTTCCTTGCCCGCTTCGGCTTCCGCCTTGCTGACTTCGCGGAAATACGGCTGAACCGCGCGCAGAAGGTTGAACGGCGCCTTCAGATGGCAATCGAGGATCGCGTCCCACTGTTCATCGGTCATCTTCTGGATCACGTTGTCCCACGTGTAGCCGGCGTTATTCACGATGATGTCGATCGCGCCGAACCTGTCCAGCGTCGCTTTCCCGAGGCGCGCACCGAAATCGCTGTCGGTTACGTTGCAGGCAAACGTCATGGCCTCGCCGCCCGCCTTCGCGATCTCCGCGACGACTTCGTCCGCGGGTGCTGCATCGAGATCGTTGATGACCACGCGCGCGCCCTGGCTCGCCAGCTTCAGTGCCACTTCGCGGCCGATGCCACGACCTGCGCCGGTCACAATCGCTACTTTTCCATCAAGGGTCTTGCTCATTTCTCTTGCTGCTCCTGCTAGATTCTGAATTGGACGGGGCCGACGTGGTGTCAGTTTTTCGCGTACAGCGTGACGACGCACGCGCCGCCAAGACCCAGGTTGTGCTGAAGACCCAATCGCGCGCCTTCGACCTGGCGTTTATCGGCTGTGCCGCGCAACTGGTTGGTCAGTTCGTAGCATTGCGCGAGGCCGGTGGCGCCAAGCGGATGCCCCTTGGACAACAGGCCGCCCGAAGGATTGGTCACGACCTTGCCACCGTAGGTGTTGTCGCCGTCCAGAATGAATTTCTCCGCTTCGCCGGTCGGGCAGAAACCGAGTGCCTCGTAGCTGAGCAATTCGTTATGCGCGAAACAATCGTGCAGCTCGCACACCTTGATATCTTCGGGACCTACGCCAGCCTGCTCGTAGACCTTGTTCGCTGCGGCGCGGGCCATGTAACTGCCCACGTACGAAATCATCGAAGGTGGATCGAACGACTCGACCGGATCAGTGGTCATGGCCTGCGCAAGAATCTGCACGTCGGTGCGAAGGTTGTGCTTCTTCGCGAAGCGCTCGGAAACGATCAGCGCGGCGGCTGCGCCGCATGTCGGCGGGCACGCCATGAGGCGCGTCATCACCCCGGGCCACAACACTTTGTCGTTCATCACCTCTTCGGTGGTGACGACGTTTTTGAAGAGCGCCAGCGGATTGTTCGCAGCGTGACGGCTGGCTTTCGCGCGGATCGCGGCAAAAGTTTCCATCTTCGTGCCGTAGCGCTGCATATGTTCGCGGCCCGCGCCACCGAAGCTACGCAGTGCGCCGGGCAATCCTTCGACGTCGCCCGTGAGCGCCTGCACGATCGGCTGAAACCGCGCACGGGTCGGCGGACGGTCATCCCAATGCGACTTCAGCGCGCCGGCTTGCATCTGTTCGAAGCCGAGTGCCAGCACGCAATCGGCGTCACCCAGCGCGACGGCCTGACGCGCCAGGTACAGCGCGCTCGAACCGGTCGAACAATTATTGTTGACGTTCACGACCGGAATACCCGTCATACCGACTTCGTAGAGCGCCGTCTGACCGCAGGTCGAATCGCCGTAGACATAGCCGACGTATGCCTGCTGCACCAGGTCATAGCCGATGCCGGCGTCAGCCAGCGCGCGTCGCACGGCATTGGCGCCCATGTCCGTGTAGCTCGGACTCGCGCCCGGCTTCGAAAACGGGATCATGCCAACGCCACCAACCAGGACTTTCTCGCTCATTTCATTTCCTCTGATAGTGAAAGGGCGTGGCCGCCGGTCTGCCGACCGCAAATAGCCACTGTTTTTTTTGTGAGTTACAGCTTTCGCGCAATCAACTCGCGCATGACTTCATTGGCGCCACCCACCACGCGCGACACGCGATAATCGGTGAACGCCCGTGCAATCGGGTACTCCAGCATGTAGCCGTAGCCGCCATGCAGCTGGACCATGTCGTCGATGCATTTCCACAGCGTTTCGGTCGCATGCATCTTCGCGATCGCCGCCTCGCTGACGGTCAGCTTGCGGCGCATGTGTTCGGCGAGGTAGTAGTCCACCATAGTGCGTATCGCCACCGCCTGGGCCTTGACGTCGGCCAGCTTGAATTTGGTGTTCTGGAAGTCCCACACGGTCTGGCCGAAGGCCTCGCGGTCCTTCACATACTCGAGGGTGAGGCCGAGCAGTCGCTCGATCGCCACCGCCGAGTACACCGCGATGATGAGACGCTCCTGGGCGAGTTCCTGCATCAGATAGCCGAAACCCTGGTTCACTTCGCCCAGCAAGTTGGTTGCGGGTACGCGCACGTCGTCGAAGAAGATTTCAGCAGTGTCCGCCGCCGGCTGACCGACTTTCTGTAGCTTGCGACCGCGGCGAAACCCTGGTCGATCGGTTTCGACCATCAACAGGCTCACGCCCTTCGCGCCGGCTGACGGGTCTGTCTTGCAGACCGCCAGAATCATGTCGGCGCTCATGCCGTTCGAGATGAACGTCTTGCTTCCGTTGATGACGAATTCGTCGCCCTCGCGCACCGCCGTCGTGCGGCATGCCTTCACGTCGGAGCCGCCACCGGGTTCGGTAACGGCAATCGCCAGAATCGTTTCGCCCGCGCAGACGCCGGGCAGCCAGCGCTGTTTCTGTTCCTCTGTACCGAGGCGATTGATGTACGGCGCAATGATGTCGGAATGCAGGGAGAATCCTGCGCCCGAGATGCCGGCCCGGTGCGTTTCCTCGACGATAATCGCCGAGTGCCCGAAATCGCCACCACCTCCGCCGTATTCGGTCGGCATCGCGACGCACAGCAGACCTTCGCGGCCAGCCTTGCGCCAGGTTTCGCGGTCTACTCGACCGGCTTCATCCCATGCCGCCTGGCGCGGCACGCACTCGCGTTCGAAAAAGCGGCGTGCGGATTCGCGAAGCATTTCATGGTCGTCGCGAAAAACGGTGCGATTTACTTCCATCTGACAACTCTCCCGATCCTATTCTGGTGGCTCGTGGCAACCCATCAGCCGCCTCGTTTCAACAGAATCATCTTCGCGGGGACCGGAGAGTCCCCCCCTACCCGGTTTGGGGGGGATTCGAGAACGGCAGGCCAGCCGCCGTCCTGGGGAGACTACCTAGAAGCGATGCGTCATGCCCACCACCGCGAGCTTTTGCGTCGTACCTGGCTCGATGACTACCACGCCAGGCCAACTCGTCGTCGCAGAGCCATTGTTTTTCATGTAGCCCGCGCGCATGTAGAGGCTGGTCCGCTTCGAGAGGTTGTGGTCGTAGCCCAGCTCGACGCCTGGCGTGTTGTCATGGACGCCACGTACATCCCGCTCGATGCCCGCCACCTCGATCGTATCCGCGGGCGTCGCCTGGATCGTCACACCGAACTCCATGATGCTGACCGAATGACCCGCGTTCAGCAGCGCAGCAAGCGATCTGGCCGGCGCATCCTTGGGACGCGTGTACGAGTAGTTGAACTGGAAGTTGACGATACCGAGCCGATACGCGAGCGCACCGATGAAATGCTCCGTGCCGAGCAGATTGAGGTTCGCTGGCAGGCCAGGGAACGTTTCCACCGCAGCATGCTGATTCTGATAGCCGATCCCCGCATAGAGGCCGTAACCGGTGTAGGAGAGCCCCACGTCGACCATGTTGCCGGTCGTCTCGGGCACGGGCTGCGTCACGGTCGCCGAGAAGCCGTACATCGCCGAGAATTGCACGCCACGAAGATTCGGCGACTGGTACAGCATCGAGTTGCTGGTCCGGCCGGTGGCGTATTGCGTCGCGAGCGTGCTGCGATCAACCGCGAGCACCGCCGCGGAGAGCGGCGACATGATCTCGTTGGCGCGAAACGGATCAGCGGGATAGACGACGCGAAAACTCGGCTGATACTGGCGACCGAAGCTCACCGAGCCGTACCTGTCATGCGACAGTCCAACCCATGCCTGGCGGAAGAAAAGAGCCGTTGTATCGGCAAAGGCGGTGCCATTGTTGACGTTGAAGCCATTCTCGATATCGAAATCCGCCTTCAGACCGCCGCCCAGATCCTCACTGCCCTTGAAGCCGAACAGCGAACCCGAAGAGCCACCACTGCGCTCCGAAAAGGAATGGGTGCCCCCGTTATCCAGATACTGCCCGAACACATCGACGACACCATAGAGCGTCACGTTCGTGTCCGCCACTGCGGTGCCAGCCGCGGCAATCAGGGTAGCGCCGCAAATACCCTTGCTGATGTCGCTGAAACGCATGCATGTCTCCTCATTTTGTCTCCGCCGGAAAGCGGATCTGGTTGCACTTCTGTCCTGCAGATGAAACCTCTGTTGCCGCACGCCTGAGTTGTATGTATTGAGTGCATGCGGCATTGAAAACACGTCACACAGCGGCGACGAGGCGCGCGCCCGCCCACTCGCGCCGCATCATGTCGGCGGCTTTCTCCGCGATCATGATCGAGGGTGCGTTGGTGTTGCCGCCGACGAGCGTCGGCATCACCGAAGCATCGACCACGCGCAATCCTTCGACACCGATCACCCGCAGCGATGGATCGACTACCGCCATCGGCCCCGTCCCCATGCTGCAGGTGCCAACGGGATGAAAAACGGTGTCCGCATGGCTACGAACGAATTCGCGGATCGCGTCGTCGCTGCCGTCGCCGTCACCCAAGGATTCGGTGAAGAGTTCGCGGCCGCCCATGCCGGCGAGGGACCGTTGCGCAAAGATGCGGCGCACGATCCGCACGCCCTCGACGAGGCTGTCGAGATCGCGCTTGTCGGAGAGCAGGCGCGCGTCGATGGACGGCGCGTCGCGCATGTCGGGCGTTCGCAGCCGGACTTCGCCGCGGCTGTGCGGACGCAGCACGCAGACGTGGCACGAATAGCCGTGGCCACGCACCCGCTGTCTGCCGCCGCGACCGCCGATCATCCCAGGGACGAAATGCAGTTGCAGATCGGGAATATCGAGCTCCGCGCGGCTCCTGACGAAAGCCCCGGCCTCGGCGAAATTGGACGTGACCATGCCCGTGCGATGACGCCGGTAGCGGAGGATTTCGCTGAGCAGGCGCATGCCGCCGCGCACCGAGCGGCCGAACAGATCAGTCGTATCAAGCTGCTTGTTGACGAGGACGTCGGCGTGGTCCTGCAGGTTTTGGCCCACACCGGCCAAGTCGTGGACGACCTCGATACCGAACTCCCGCAGGTGCACGGCCGGTCCGATACCCGAGGCCATCAGCAGTTGCGGCGAACCGTATGCGCCCGCGCTGAGAACGACCTCACGCCTTGCCCGCACGGTCTGTTTCATGCCGTCGCGCACGATCGACACGCCTCGCGCGCGCCGCCCGTCGAACACGACTCTGAGCGCCTGGCTGTTTGTCAGCACGGTGAGCCGCGAACGTCCGCCATTCATGTTCGCGTCGGTCGGGTCGCCGCCGTGCAGAAATGCGCGAGGCGTGTTCCAGCGCTCACCGTTGCGTTGGGTTACCTGATAAAGGCCCACACCCTCCTGCTTTTCACCGTTGAAGTCGTGGTTGAGCGGGAAGCCCGCCTGCAACGCTGCCTCGATAAACCGTTGTGAGAACGGATTCGGCGAGCGCAGGTTGCTGACATGCAGCGGCCCGTGCCCACCGTGCCATGGGTTGTCGTCGCTGCCGGCGTGCAACTCGTTGCACTCGCTGCGCCGGAAATAGGGCAGCACGTCGCGATAGCTCCAGCCGTGGCAACCGGCCACCGCCCACTCGTCATAGTCATTGCGATGGCCACGAACGTAGACCATGCCGTTGATCGAGGAACTGCCGCCCAAGCCGCGCCCGCGCGGCTGATACGAGCGTCTGCCGTGCAACGCCGGTTGCGGCACGCTGAAGTAGCCGTAGTTGCGTGGTCCCCTGCGCGTCGCGAGCAGTGCGAGCCCCAGCGGCGCCGTGACACTGAAGTGATGGTCGGGCGGCCCGGACTCCAGCAACGCCACAGTGACAGAGGGGTCTTCCGCGAGCCTTGACGCAATCGCACAGCCGGCGGAGCCGGCGCCGACGACCACATAATCGAATTCGAGCGCCGCAAGTTGCTCGGCGCTTACGTAGGGTAGTTGCTTCATGCGAGGCTTTTCCAGATTCAGATAGTCATGCAGCCGGGGCGGCCCGCGCCCCTGTTCGTTGCACTGTGAAAGCGCCTCAGGCGCAGCCCGCCACGGACTTGTATTCGAGGAACTCGGCAAGACCATAAGCGCCGTGCTCACGACCGTTGCCCGAGGTCTTGACGCCGCCGAACGGCGCCGTGAAATCCATCTTCGCGCCGTTGATCTGCACGCTGCCCGCGTGCAACTGACCGGCCACGCGTCGCGCACGCGCGGGGTCGCCCGACCAGACGTAAGCGGCAAGTCCGTACTCCGTACCATTGGCGATGGCGATCGCTTCCGCTTCGTTGTCGTACGCGATCATCGAGAGCACCGGCCCGAAGATCTCTTCGCGTGCGATCGTCATGTCGGGGGTGACATCGGCAAAAACCGTGGCCCGCGCGTAGAACCCGCGCGACAGAGGCTCGGGACGGCCAGGCCCACCCGCAACCAGCCGTGCGCCCTCTTCAATGCCGATTGCGATCATGCGCTGCACTTTCTCGTATTGCGCGCGATTCGAAATCGGCCCGAGTTTCGTATCGGGCGAGAGCGGGTCGCCGACCTTCAACGCGGACGCGGTGGCACGCGCAATCTCCACCGCGGCTTCGTAGTGCGCGCGCGGCACCAGCATGCGCGTGGGGGCGATGCAGGTCTGACCGGAATTCAACATGCAGCTGATCACACCGGCCGAGACGGCGGCCTTCAGATCCGCGTCGTCGAGAATGACGTTAGCCGACTTGCCGCCGAGTTCCTGCGCCACACGCTTGACCGTTGCAGCCGCGTTGATCGCGACTTCGATGCCGGCGCGCGTGGAGCCCGTGATCGAAATCATCGCGACGTCCGGATGGCGCGACAGCGCCGCGCCAACGGACTTGCCGTCGCCGTAGAGCAGATTGAACACGCCGGCAGGCACGCCCGCCTCGTGAATGATTTCCGCGACGATGCGCGCGTCGAGCGGCGTGATTTCCGACGGCTTCAGTACGATCGTGCAGCCAGCCGCCAACGCCGGCGCCACTTTCGCCATCACCTGATTAACCGGCCAGTTCCACGGCGTGATGAGACCGACTACACCGATCGGCTCGCGCACGATGTCGGTGGCGCCCTGCTTCGTCACGAAGGCGAAATCCTTCAGCGCGGCAATCGCCGTGTGGATCTGGGCGAGACCGACCTTCGCCTGATACTCGTTGCACAGCCATTGCGGTGCGCCGATTTCCTCGCGGATGGCGTCTGCCATGTCGCCGATGCGCGCCGCGTAAAGTTCAGCGATGCGTTTGAGTACGCTCATACGCTCTTCGACGCGGGTGGCGGACCAGGCCGGAAACGCCGCGCGTGCGGCGGCAACGGCGCGGTCGACATCGTCGGCACTGCCCATGGCGACGGTGCCCGTCACGGCTTCTGAAACAGGACTGACCATCTGGAAAACTTCGCCGGCGTTGACCGGCGCGACCCATTGGCCACCGATGTAAAAAGTGTCGAGGTTATGCACGAGCTTGAATCTCCGTTGAGACTGGAACGCGGAGCCGTTGTCCGCGCCAGGTGTTCAGATTGCGTTTAAGCATGACGGGGCACCTCCTCGCCCCGGCGACCCGTGGTTGACCGCCGACCATGTCAGCGCGGGACTCCATGCGCGCTTCTCGAGTTGCCCCACGCCACAGCCGAAATGCCGCGAAAACATCATGTCGAAGCGCTTGACCGACACAAACCCGGTTTGAACCGCGAGCTTTGCCATCTGCATGTGTCCCGGTGACGCGGCGAGCGCAGCCAGCAGCGCGCGCATGAGTCGCTGTTCACGCACGATCGGTGTCAGCGCACTGCCTTCCCGAAAGAGTTGCGTGGCCAATGCGTGTCGCGTCATGCCCATGTGCTGCGAGGCCATGCTGAGCGACCAGTCCGAGGCTGGATCGCGAAAAACCGCTCGCGCCAGACGGATCGCAAGCTTGATTCGCAGGTCGTCAGCGGGAGATCGCTGCGCCGGTGCCGTGTATTCATCGATGAGTAAATGCAGGCGGTGTCCGGCGCGCGCATCCGCGATCACCGGGCCTTCGTAATGCAAGGTCCGGTAGGCCGGCAGATCGAGCGACGCCCCTTCGTCCAGCACGCCCGCGCGCCGGTCGCCGGCGAGGCGGTGGCGGCCCATGTGTGCGGTCAGCCTGACCGCGAACGGAAGCCTCAGGTTGTGCAAGCGCAGTGGTTCACCCGCGCGCATCGCCGCGCCGTAGTCGTGATGAGCGGTTTGGCAGCTCTTCATGACAGGCGCTCATACAACGTCACGACGCAGGCGCCGCCGAGACCGAGATTGTGTTGCAGCGCGAGCCGCGCCCCTTCCACCTGACGCTGTTGCGCCGTACCGCGCAGTTGCCAGACGAGTTCGGCGCATTGCGCAAGCCCGGTTGCGCCAAGCGGATGCCCCTTCGACAACAGGCCGCCGGAAGGGTTGGTCACGACCCGCCCGCCGTAGGTGTTCTCACCGTCCCGAATGAATCGTTCGGCGGTGCCTTCAGGCGTCAGACCGAGTCCTTCGTAGCTGAGCAATTCGTTTGCCGTGAAGCAGTCGTGCAGTTCGACCACGTCGATATCGACCGGGTCGACACCCGCTTTCTCGTACACCTGGCGCGCCGCCGCCCGGGTCATGTCGAGACCGACCACTTTGCGCATGTCGGCTTCGTCGAACGTGCTGTTGCGGTCGGTGGTCATCGACTGGGCGAGGATCGCGACACGCGGATCGAGACCGTGCCGCCGGGCGAACGCGTCCGAACAGACGATCGCCGCCGCCGCGCCACAGGTGGGCGGACAGCACTGCAGGCGCGTGAGTGGATCGAATACCATCGGCGAGGCCATGACTTCGTCGAGCGTGACGGGGTCACGAAATACCGCGAACGGATTGTTCGCCGCGTGCTGTCGCGCTTTCACGGCGATCCGGCCCAAGGTATCGGGCAGGATCCCGTATTCCCGCAGGTAAGCGCGGGCTGCCCCGCCGAAGAATTGTGCTGCGCGCGGCGCGTCGTTGTCGGTCCCCTGCACGTGGCCCATTGTCTTGACGAACCGCTCCATCGGGCCCGGCCGGTCGAAATAAGCGCTCTTCAGCGCGTCTGGCGCCGTCTGCTCGAAGCCGAGCGCGAGCGCGCACTCAACCGAGCTGCTTTCGACCGCCTGGCGAGCGAGAAAAAGCGCCGTCGAGCCCGTCGCGCCGTTGTTGTTGACGTTGATGACAGGAATGCCGGTCAGCCCGACGCCATAAATGGCGGCCTGTCCCGAGGTCGAATCGCCGAATACGTAGCCTGCGTAGGCCTGCTCGACCAGCGCATAGTCGAGGCCGGCGTCGGCCAGCGCGGCGCGCGCTGCATTCGCGCCCATCGTCGGGTAGTTGTCGCTCGCGCCAGGCTTCGTGAAAGGAATCATCCCCACGCCGGCGACCACCACTTTGTTACTCATATGAATCCCGAAGAAATGACCTGTGGCGGCTCGCCCGGAAAGCGCGGAGGCCGCGCTACGGCGGCGAGAGCGCCACTGGGACTGACTTTAGGGCGCGCGTCCAGCGCTGTCGTGCGCCAAAGGAAGGAAATTGCAGGCGGGGGAAATCGTTCGAAAGAACTACGACGGCGTCTGCCCGGTGTGAAACAATCGCGATAGCCGTCCCGGAGAGGCAACGCAGACTGGAGACTTCCGTTGATGAATAACGTTGGCGCCGACGACTACTTCGGCAACGACAGCACCCTGCCAGGCGTTCTGGCCTCGAAGCTGATGCCGCCAGCGGACAGCCCGACCCATCTCGCCCGGCCGCAACTCGTCGAAACCATACTGGGCGCCCGCAATGCGCGCCTTGTGCTGGTGCGCGCGGCGGCAGGCTTCGGCAAAACCACGCTGATGCAGCAGTACGCGGCGCGATGCCGGGATGTGCAGCAAAGCGTCGTCTGGATGCGCGTCGACGCCGCCGACAACGATCTGCTGCGCTTCCTGACCCATCTTGAAGCCGGCGTCGAAGCCCTGCCTGCGTCGAGCTATCCGCGCCGCGGCGGCACGGCGGCCCCTCGGGTCGACGAGCGCCTCCCCGACCGTGTGCTCGAACGTGTGGCCTGCTGCACTGAACCGTTTTCGATCCTGCTCGACGACTTCGAGGCGATCCAGAGCACCGCGGTGCTCAACTTCGTACAACGCCTGATCGCGACGCTGCCGCCCGGCGGGCTGCTCGTGATCGCATCGCGCGCTACGCCCGAACTCGGTCTCGGACGCATTCGCGCACGCGGCGAACTGGTGGATATCCATCCGGCGGCGCTACGCTTCACACTCGACGAGGCCACCGCGTTCATTCGCAATAAATGTGCGCTGCCGTTGGGCGAGAAGGAAATTGCCACGCTGCACCGCTGCACGGAAGGCTGGGCCACCGCGATCTATCTGGCGACGCTGTCGCTGCGCACGCGTTCGGATCACGCCGCTTTTGTGGCCTCGTTTTCAGGGACCAACCTCGAACTGGCCGAGTATCTGGCCGAAGACATCCTCGCGCGGCAAAGCGAATCGTGTCGCACGTTCCTGCTCGACACGAGTGTCCTGACCCAGTTGTCCGCGCCGCTGTGCAATGCCATCACCGGTCGTGACGACGGCCGCGAGATGCTTGACTATCTGGAGCGCTCGAATCTGTTTCTGGTCGCGCTGGACGGCGAGCGCAACTGGTATCGCTATTATCGGCTCTTCAACAGTTTCCTGCGACACCGACTGCACGTTGCCGACCCGGCCCGCGAGCGGCAGTTGCAGGCCGCGGCAGCGCACTGGTATGTCGAAGCAGGCCGCCCTGTACCCGCTATCGACCATCTCGTGGAAGCGCGGCTCTTCGACGAGGCGCTCACGCAGATTGCCCAGCATGCGGGTGCGGTGCTGGGCGCTGGCCGCATCAGGCTGATGGTGCGCTGGCTCGACCGGATTCCGGCCGAGGTGCTGGCCACCCGTCCGCGCATTGGGATCACCTACGCCTGGATGCTGTTGCTCAACCGCCGCTACGCCGACGCAACGCAAACGGTCCAGCGCATCCTGGCGGAAAACGAAAGCAACGCCGAGCATGAAAATCTGACGATCGAGGCGGACGCAATTCGCTCCGTGCTGCTCGCCCTCAACGATCAGGTGGACGACTGCATCGCAGCCGGTCTGCCGGTGATCGACCGGCTGCCGCCGGACGCCATCTTTCCGTACTGCAGTCTTGCCAACTCACTGGTCTATAGCCTCGTGAGCATGCACCGTTATGACGAAGCGCGAGCGGTAATGTCGCGAGCCCTGCTGCGCACGCACGATCATCCGTTCATTCTGATGCGGGCTGTCACGGAGTCGCTCGAATCCATGATCGACCTGGTACAGGGACGCCTGGGCACCGCGCTCGCACGGCTCGAAACGGCATCGTCGCGCAACTGGAACGACCTTTATGGCGGCATGTCCGGCGGCAAGACCAGCATCGACATTTCCAGGGCTTCCGTGCTGTACGAAACCAACGCGGTGGATGAAGCAAACCGATTGCTGCTGGGCGCGCTGCCTTATGCCAGAGGCAACAGTCCGCCCGATGCGCTGATCTCCTCGCATCTGATCGCTTCGCGCATCGCTTATACGCGCGGCGAGAACGAGCGCGCGATGCAATTGCTCACCGATCTGGAACTGTTGGGCCGTACCGTCGCATCGGCCCGGCTGATGTGCTCGGCGTGGCTTGAACGTGCGCGCGTCGCAACACTTGAAGGGCGCTATGACGTCGCCGGACAGGCATTACGCAGCGCCGCCATGCACCGCGGGTGGGACAGCCCCGATGTCTCGTTTCACGCGAACGATATGGACTATCCCGCGCTCACGGGTTGCCGGCTCGACATCGCACAGGGGCACTATGAGAAAGCTGCGGGTGAACTGCATGAGGCAGTGGAACAGGCGCTTGCCAGGCAGCGCTATCAGCGCGTGCTGAAGCTTCGGCTGCTGCAAGCCATGGCGCTGGCAGGCATGGGCGACGAACAGCAGTCGTTCGCCATCCTGACCGAAGCGTTGCGCACGGCGAGCCACGAGGGGTTCTTGCGTACTTTCGTCGACGAGGGTGGCGCCGCCGGCGAACTGATTCGCCGCTGGGCCGCGCATCATCAAGGGCGCTCTGGTGCGCTCGGCATCATGCCGGGTTTCGTCGAACGCCTGCTCGCTGCGTTCCAGCCGCAGCCGCCCGAAACCCAGGCCATTGTCGAAGATGGCACGTACAACGCCGCCGATGCGTTGACCACGCGTGAACTGGACGTGCTACGGATGCTGTCGTCGGGGCATCGCAACCGCATCATCGCGGAAAAGCTGTTTATTTCAGAGCTGACCGTGAAGTCTCATCTGCGCAAGATCAACGCAAAGCTAGGCGCGCAAAACCGTACGCAGGCGGTAGCGATTGGACGCACG
The DNA here is from genome assembly GCF_905220705.1 of Paraburkholderia domus. Taxonomy (GTDB): domain Bacteria; phylum Pseudomonadota; class Gammaproteobacteria; order Burkholderiales; family Burkholderiaceae; genus Paraburkholderia; species Paraburkholderia domus. Next base: position 48,372 of record NZ_CAJNAT010000027.1, on the reverse strand, counting down.
CGCGGGTTGATCCAGTAGCGGCAGTCAGGCCGTACCCATGATCCGTCGGGCCTTCAGAATCACCGGCATATCGACCATTCGTCCGTCGACCGCCACGGCCGCGCCACCACTTTGCTCCGCCGCCCGCAGCACGCGGCTGGCCCAATCGCGCTCGGCATCAGTCCAGGCGTACGCGCGATGGATGGCGTCGAGCTGCTTCGGATGAATACACAATTTTCCGCCGAAGCCGAAGCTGCGCCCACGGCGGGCGTGCGCCTCGATGGCTTGCGCGTCGTCTAACGTGGTCGACACGCCGTCGACCGGCGCATCGATCCCGGCAAGCCGGGAGGCCAGCACGATCCGCGAGCGAAACATGTCCAGAGCTTCCCGTTCGCACTCGATACCGAGGTCGAGCTGGAAATCGAGTGTGCCGAACACAATGCGTTGGACGCGCGGCGCGCTGCACAGCGCATCCAGGTTCGCAATGCCGCGTGCCGTTTCCACGAGCGGCATGATGGCCAGGAGCGGCTGGGCGTGCGCGAGCACCGCGTCGATCGCTTCGCGCGTCTCACACTTCGGCAACACGACGCCGGCCGTGCCGGGATGCGAAGCGAACGCGGCGACCTCATCGGCAAACCACGGTGTATCGAACGCATTGAACCGCACCCATGCCGGACGGTTCGCGTCTAGCTGCGCAAAAACCGCGTCGCGTGCCGGCAGTTTTTCGTCAGCTTGAACCGCGTCTTCGAGGTCGAAAATGACCGCGTCGGCACCGGCCGCGCGGGCCTTTTCAAAGCGTTCGGGACGGCTCCCCGGTACGAAAAGATACGATCGAGGGGCAGAGGCGTTCATACGGCGATCTTAGGGAAAAATAGCATCAGGACGCGTCAGATCGAGTTTGCAGCGCGAAGCGCAGCGATCTGCGCCGCGTCGTAGCCGATCTCACTCAGGATCGTGTCGGTATGTTCGCCTAGCGCCGGTACCGGGTCCATACGCGGCCTCACACCGTCCGGCAAGCCAGGCGGAAGCAACGCGGGCACGGTGCCGGCCGCGGTCTTCACTGTGCGCCAGCGATCCCGAGCCACGAGTTGCGGATGCGCCCACACATCCGCGAGCGAATTCATTTGTGCGTTCGCAATTCCCGCCGCATCGAGTCGCGCCATCACTTGCGCAGCGTCCAGCTTTGCAAAGGCAGCGACGATCAGCTCTCGCAACGCATCGCGCGCCGCCACACGGTTTGTGTTGCTGTCAAAACGCGCGTCGATAACAAGCGCGGGTTGCACCATGACGCGCTCGCAGAAAAGCTTCCATTCACGCTCGTTCTGCAGACCCAGCATGACCATCTTGCCGTCGCCTGCCGGGAAGGGTCCGTACGGATAGATGGTCGCGTGAGAGGCGCCTGAGAGCGCCGGTGGGCTCTGGCCGTCGATCGCGTAATAGAGCGGGTAACTCATCCACTCGATCATGCTTTCGAGCATCGATACGTCGATATGGGAGCCAACTCCCGTTCGTCCGCGCATGAGCAACGCGCTCAGGATGCTGGTATAGGCGTACATGCCCGCAGCGATGTCGGCGATAGAACAGCCCGCCTTGGCCGGCTCGCCGGGCGAACCCGTGATCGACAGAAAGCCGGATTCGCTCTGGATCAGCAGATCGTAGGCTTTCCGGTCACGATGAGGGCCATCCGCACCATAGCCCGAAATATCGCAAACGATCAGACGCGGATATTTCTCGCGCAGTGTGTCGTAGCCGAGACCCAGGCGGTCGGCGGAACCCGGCGCGAGATTCTGCACGAGCACGTCCGCGTCGGCCAGCAACGCGTTCAGAATCGCTGCTGCCTCGGGCGCCTTGACGTCCAGCGACAGGCTTTCTTTCGAGCGGTTCACCCAGACGAAGTGCGACGAAAGACCATGCACCCGCTCATCATAGGCGCGAGCGAAATCGCCGCTTCCGGGCCGTTCGATCTTGATGACACGGGCACCGAGATCGGCGAGCTGGCGAGTACAGAACGGTGCCGCGATGGCGTGTTCGAGCGTGATGACCTTGATGCCGTCGAGTGGTCGCATGGTTGTCTCCGGCATCAGAATGAACGCGGCAAGCCGAGAATATGTTCTGCCACGTACGATAGGATCAGGTTAGTCGAAATGGGCGCCACCTGGTAAAGACGTGTCTCGCGGAACTTGCGCTCCACGTCGTATTCGCAAGCAAAGCCAAAGCCGCCGTGAAATTGCAGGCAGGCGTTGGCGGCTTCCCACGAGGCGTCCGCTGCCAGCAGCTTCGCCATGTTGGCCTGCGCGCCGCACGGCTCATGCGCGTCGAAGCGGCGTGCCGCTTCGAACCGCATCAGGCTCGCCGCCTCCACGTTGATGAACGAACGCGCGATCGGAAACTGCACGCCCTGATTCTGGCCGATCGGACGACCGAACACGACACGCTCTTTTGCATATTCCGTGACCTTATCGACGAACCAGTAACCGTCGCCGATACACTCCGCGGCGATCAGCGTGCGCTCCGCATTCAAACCGTCGAGAATGTATTTGAAGCCCTGCCCTTCCTCGCCAATAAGATTTTCGGCCGGGATTTCAAGGTTGTCGAAGAACAGCTCATTAGTCTCGTGATTGACCATGTTCCGGATCGGCTGCACGGTCATGCCGTTGCCAATCGCTTCTCGCAGATCGACGATGAAAATCGACATGCCTTCGGACTTCTTTTTCACATCCGCGAGCGGCGTCGTGCGGGCGAGCAGAATCATCAGGTCGGAATGCTGGACGCGCGAGATCCACACCTTCTGGCCATTGATGACATAGCGGTCACCTCGCCGCTCGGCAGTCGTCTTGATCTTCGTGGTGTCGGTGCCGGTGGTCGGCTCCGTCACGCCCATCGATTGCAGACGCAAGTCGCCGCACGCGATTTTAGGCAAGTACTTGCGCTTCTGTTCCTCGGAGCCATGGCGCAACAGCGTGCCCATGTTGTACATCTGGCCGTGACACGCGCCCGAGTTGCCGCCGGCGCGATTGATTTCTTCCATGATGACCGACGCCTCCGTGAGCCCCAACCCCGAGCCGCCTAAATCCAGCGGTATCAGCGCAGCCAGCCAGCCGGCTTTCGTGAGGGCGTCGACAAACGCTTCAGGATAGCCGCGTGCTTCATCGATCTCGCGGAAGTATTCGCCGGAAAATTGCTGGCACAGATCGCGAACGGCTTCGCGGATGTCCTGATAAAAATCTTGCTGAATAGTCTGCATGGGCGTGAAAAAGAGGATGTGAAGTTCAGTCGAGCGTCGCGGCCGCACGCATCGTTAGATGGCCATGGTGGTCGCGCGCCCAGAGGTCCACCTGCTTGCCATCATCGGAAGGCTTGCCGCATAGCGTGAAAGGATTGCCCGCAAAAGTGGGATGCACTGCCGCGAACGAGAAGCTGCGAAGCCCCGCGTCCGGCCGTTCCTCGCGGACGAGACCGGCCAGCATCGTGGCGATCAGCGGACCGTGTACGACGAGGTCCGGGTAGCCCTCTTCACGCGTCGCATAGGGGGCATCGTAATGAATCCGGTGGCCGTTGAAGGTCAGCGCCGAATAGCGAAACAGCAGCACCGGGTCGGCGGTGATCGTGCGCTGCCACAGTTCGTCTGTCGGCGCTGCCTCGGGTGCCTTGACAGGCGCCCCCGCTTGCGGCGCGTCACGATAGACGATGTCCTGCTCTTCTTCGATCTTCAGCTCGCCGTTTGCTTCGATTCGGTGTCGCACAGTGACGAATACAAGTTGTCCGCTGCGGCCCGCCTTCTGTTCAATGCGCACGATCGTCGAGGTTCGGCTCGCGCGCTCGCCGATGACGAGCGGAGCATGAAAGCTCAACCGTCCGCCTGCCCACATGCGACGCGGCAAAGGCGCGGGCGGCAGAAAGCCGCCGCGCCGCGGATGCCCGTCGACACCGACCTGTGAAAGCGGCGTCACCGGCAGAAAGTACAGCCAGTGCCAAAGGGGCGGCAGCGCGGCGCCCGCAATGGCGTCTTCGACATCGAGTGTCGACGCCATCGCCAGACGGGGAAACGCCGAGAGTTCGTCTTCGGCCATCTCGACGCGGCCGGCCCAGTCATCGAGATTCAACGCGAGATCACTCACGGAGGGTGCTCCAGTTGCGTATTCGAATGATTCCAGACGCGCGCCGCACGTAGCGGCTCGCGCATTTCACAACGCCGGACGCAGAGCCGGGTTCACCCCGATTCCAGGTACTACTGCCCGAGACATCCGCTCACGCATCGCCGTGCAGATGGGCAGACGCCTCGTCCTCGATACGCTGCCAGATTTCAACCGCCATCGGCTTTTGCGTTTCTTCCATCAGATGCCCGACGAGGCCGATCGCTCGCGCCATGACACCGAAGCCGCGCACGATGGTCCAGGGAAACCCGAACTCACAACAGATCGCGCCAGCCGCGCCCGTCGCGTTGATCGGCAGCGACTTGCCGGACACGCGCTCGGCTTCTTCACCGATCAGCTTCATCAACCGCACGTAGTCTCCCGCCATGCCATTTTGCGCGGCAAGTTCGAACAGACGCGGCGTGCGCGGATCCACCGGCTTGTGCAGCGGATGGCCGAGGCCCGGCACGGTGGCCCCACGCGCCCGATACGCGGCTACGGTATCACGCGCAATCTTTTCGAGGTCGGCACCGTCGCCCCCTTTCGGCAACGCCTCGGACAGCATACGCGCCGCCCCTTCCATGCTGCCGACGAACACGGAGCCGAGCCCGCAAAGCCCTGCGGCGACGGCGGCCTGTAGCGACTCCGGCGCGCCCGCATACGTCATGCGCGCGGCAATCGCGCTTGGCGTCATGCCGTGCTCGACGAGTGTAATGAGAATGGCGTTGAACATCGCCGACTGCTCGCGCGTCGCGGTTTTCCCCGTCAATTGCAGATACGCAAAATCGCCGAGATTCATATGTCCCAGAATCTCGTTGGGCAGATCCTTGCCGCGTACGACGATACGATCCGGCCTGCTGTATGCAATGTCGGAACGGATGATGGGTTTAGGTATCCGAGCCATGGGTTGAACTCCTCAGTTTTATTGGGGCCGCGCGGAAAGCGGGTGTGTCGCCGATCACGCCGGCCCGTGGTCCTGTCAGATGGCTACTCCGGCCACTGGAATACCGGCGCTTCCTTGCGCATGAAACGACCGACTGCGTCGGCCACATAGGGCGAGGTCGTCGCTAGGGCCTGGGCGTTCGCTTCGGCATCCAGTAGCGATGCGAAATCCAGCTCCCAGGTTTGCGCCAATAGACGCTTCGTCAGCGCGAATCCCTCGGGGGATAGCGAAGCCGTGGCCAAAGCCAGTTCGCGTGCGCGCGAGGCGAGCGTCGCAGGCGGATGCACCTCCAGCACGATCCCGAGCGCGAGCGCTTCTGAGGCGGAGATCTGGCGGGCGGAATAAATCAGTGCCCGCGCTCGCTGGATGCCGATCATTCGCGGCAGTGTGTAGGCCACGCCGAAATCGGGTACGAGACCAATCCGGGAGAAAGCGAAACAGAAGCGCGCGCGGTCGGACGCCACGACGAAGTCCGCGAGCAACGCCAGACCAAAACCGGCGCCATAGGCCACGCCGTCGACCACCGCGATGACCGGACGATCGAAATCGACCAGCGTTTTCAACACGCGATGGTAGTCGAGCAGGCGTGCGCGGATCGTGACAGCGTCGGTTCCGCCCGGCGAGGATGAGATATCGCCCCCGGCGCTAAAATCATCGCCCGCGCCCGTCAGCACAAGCGCCTTGACAGACTCATCGCGACGCAGCGCTTCGAGCACGACTTCCAGTTCGCGCATCAAGGCGGGATTGATTGCGTTCTTGCGCCCGGGATTCGCGAGCACAAGCGTAGCGACGCCGCTCTCGACGGACACCTCGATCATCGACATGGTCAGCCTTGCATGACTTCGCAATAACGCGCGACGTGGTAGTCGCTATCTCCAAGTAACGGGTCGAACATCGTCAGGCGCTTCAGGTAGTCGCCGACCTCCAGTTCGTCCGTCACGCCCATGCCGCCATGCAGTTGCACCGCCTGTTGCCCGACAAAGCGCCCCGCTTTCGCGACCGCGACCTTGGCAGCCGACACCATACGACGACGCTGTGCCGGATCTGTTTCGTCGAGCGCCTGGGCTGCGACATAGGCCATCGACAGCGCCAGTTCCTTCTGCACGAGCATGGCGGCCATGCGGTGCTGCAGCGCCTGAAAAGCGCCCAACGGCTGGCCGAACTGGCGACGGGTACGCAAATACTCTGCGGTGATCTCGATCAATTTTTCCATCGCCCCTGCCGCCTCGGCGCACATGGCTGCAATGCCGTGATCGAGACCATGCTCGAGCGCGGTGAGCCCTTGACCCGGCAGGCCGACGATCGCTTCTTTGCCGATCACGACGCCTTCCAGCTTCAGGTCCGCAGCGCGTTGACCATCGATGGTCGGGTAGCCCGTCACCGTCAGCCCAGGTGCCTCGCGCGGCACGATAAAGAGTCCAATATTGTCGCCGCCATCGAGCTTCGCGGTGAGCAGAATCGCATCGACCACTTCGCCGTGCCACGCCAGCGATTTGATGCCATTCAGGACATAGCCATCCTGCGTCTGCGCTGCGACCGTGCACACGCTTTCCGGTCGGTAGCGCGAGCCGGGTTCGAGCCAGGCCGTGGTCATGATGCGTTCGCCGCTTGCGATGGCCGGAAGCCACGTATCTTTCTGCGCCGGACTGCCAAACGCATTCAACACTTCCGTCGCGATGACACCGCCCGGAATGACCGGCTCGTGCACGAGTGCTCGGCCTAGTTCGCGCTGCACGACGAGACGGGTGGCGGAACCTTCGCCAAAGCCGCCATAGTTGTCCGGCACCGTGAGCCCGATGACACCCATCTCCGCGAGCATCTTCCAGACTTTCGGATCGAAGCTCGCGCCTTCGCGTGCGCTCCTGCGCCGCTTTTCAAAAGTGTATTCTGTGTCGACAAAACGGCGCAGACTGTCCGCGAGCATCTGCTGCTCTTCGCTGTAAGTGAAGTCCATGGTTGTTTCCTAGAAGCCGAGGATCATCTTGGAGATGATGTTTTTCTGCACTTCGGTTGCTCCGCCGTAGATCGACGTCTTACGCATGTCGAAATAGGTGGACGCCGAAGGCGCAGCCCACGCCGGTCCGCTGACCGGCTGCTCGGCGCCAGGCTCAAGCCATTGCGGCGAGAAGGGCCAGCCGTGCGGTCCCGCGACCTCCTGCTGCAGCATGGCGAGATCCTGCTGGAGTTCCGAGCCGCGGATCTTCACAATCGAGGCCTCCGGCCCTGGCCCCTTTCCAGCGCCGGCAGTGGCCACGCGCAACAACAGCATCTCCAGCGCCATCAGGTCCATTTCGACGCGTGCGATCTTGTCGCGCATGCGCACGTTATCGATCATCGTGCCGCCTGCACCATCGGACGCTTGCGCGGCGTGATGCTTCAACAGACGCAACTCGCGATAGCAGTGGCCGATGCCGGCGATGCCCGTACGCTCATGTCCGAGCAGATACTTCGCGTAGGTCCAGCCGCGATTCTCCTCGCCGACCAGATTCGCTACGGGAACCTCGACGTCTTCGAACCACGTTTCATTGACATCGTGGCCACCGTCGAGCGTCACGATGGGACGCACCGTCACGCCAGCCGACTTCATGTCGATCAGCAGCATCGAAATGCCTTCCTGCGGCCGCGATTCTCCGTCGGTGCGCACGAGGCAGAAGATCCAGTCAGCGTGATGCGCCATCGTGGTCCAGGTCTTCTGGCCATTCACGATGTAGCGATCCCCCTTTCTCACCGCGCGCGTTTTGAGCGAAGCGAGATCCGAGCCTGAACCGGGCTCCGAATAACCCTGGCACCAGAAGTCGTCGACGGCCGGGATACGCGGCAAAAAGCGTGCCTGAAGTTCCGGGCTCGCGTATTTCATCAGCACCGGCCCGATCATCGTGAGACCGAACGGCAGCAAGCGCGGCGCGCCCGCGCGTCCCGTCTCGATGTCGAAGATGAGCCGCTGCATCGCATTCCAGCCAGTACCACCGAACTCCTTCGGCCAGGTCGGCGCGCCCCAACCGTGAGCGTGCAGGATACGATGCCAGCGCACGTAGTCGTCCTTCTCGATGCGCTGGTGGCTGAGCACCTTGCCGCGAATATCGACCGGAAGACTGGCTTGCACGAAGGCCCTGACTTCTTCCCGGAAAGCCTGCTCCTCTTCGGTAAAGCGTAAATCCATCTGCCTGTCCTCTTTGTCGAAATCTGATCGTCTGTGATGAGTGACGTTCGTACAGCATGACCACAAGCACATCGCCCGCGCGCAGCTTGTGCCGTTGCAACGACGCAAACTTTCAATCTGTCGATGCCGACCTCCCGGCGCCACTGCTGCCCGAGCAGAGCGAAATCCGCGGGACCCGTCGAGCCAGGCGCCTCTACCTTCGAGAATGGTCTGCGCGACGGATTGGCACTCTCGGCACGGCTTCAGGCGGTTCACACTTGAAGACCCGCCGAAGCCGCTAACGAAGGGCAGTGTGAAAACCTCCGTCCGTTGAGCTGGCTCAGGGCGCATCGAATAGGTCGCTGCCGCGCTCCGTGCCTGATCGGACTGGAACTGCATCGACTTTAGGGTCGAGCAGGGCTGCCTGTCGTGGACCGAAGGAGTGAACTTGCAGGGTTTGATGAATAGTTCAAACGAACTAGAAGCGCCACAGACGTATAGAGATCTCTGCGCGGGCGACGCAAACTGAAGAATCGCTTCTTCGTTGACGCAGCTCAGTCCGGCGTGAGAGATCCGATTTCGCCGGTCTGCGTGAGCGCCTTCGCGCGAATGCATCGGGTAGATAGCGTGATTTCAACCGCGTTCTGTCGCGTCCGCGACACCGGGCCCCGAATGCTTGACTAAGACAGTTTTTCTCAGTTCGCCTGTGTCACTTTCTGAGATTCAGTTTCGCTTTCAGATAGCCACCTTGCGCCGACAGCGCGACCAGTGCGCCGCAGTCGTCAAATCCAGCGGCATGCCGATGCTTCGCTGGCGCGCTCAGCTACTGCGGTCGGATATTGAAATTCCAAATCGGCTGCTTGCGCAGTCGTGGGTATTGTTTGCTCACTTGACACCGGCTCGCTAATGGGTGCCATCACACTCGAATGCCACCGCAACTTTTGACGGTCCATCCCTTCAGCACAACCTTCCGATAGACCAGAGAAATCAAGCCCGTTTAACGCTTTCGTAGTCTTTCCGGTAGGGCCGTTGATGTGCCAGCATTGCCCGGATTATTCGGGCAAGCTTGTTGGCCATCGCGACGATGAGGACGTTCAACGGACGCCGCTGTTTCATCTGCGTCACCGATGGACCTGGCTCTTTCACACGATAGATGATGCTCCGCACGCCGTAAGCGAGCAAAGTCCTGAGATAGGTATCACCTCGTTTACTGATTCCCTGTAGCTCTATCTTGGCGCCGGAACCCGTCTGCCCCGGCACGAGACCGAGCCACGCAGCAAACTCGCGGCCGGTTTTTAAGGCTTTGGCGTGCCCCATCGTTGCCACTGCCGCTGTCGCGGTAAGCAGGCCCACGCCCGGAATCACTGCTATTGCTTTGGCAGCCTGATCGTTCTTCATCCACTCCTGTAACCGCCGCTCTATCTGGCAGATCTGCCGATGCAGCTTATCCAGACCTTTCCATTGCTCACGCAACGTGTCGAACTTCCTTGCTGTGAGCTAAAGTCGGAAGTGGTGTACGGGGGAGTTGAGGCGGAAGGTTGAAGGCGGTGGAGGTTTCAGCTGAGAATCTGATTGTCGAAGTCGGAAACCAGCAAACAACAAACCATCCACCATGAGCAAGTTTACGGAAAAAGAAGTCATCGGTCTATCGGGTGCCGGTCTCGGCCTGGACGAGTTGGTCCGCCAAGGAGCACGGCAGGTGATTCAACAAGCGATTGAAGCGGAGCTGGCAGAGCTAATGGAGCGGTTCGCGAACGTCAAGACCATGCAGGGGCAACGCGCCGTGGTGCGCAACGGCTACTTGCCGGAACGCGAGATATTGACGGCGGCCGGGCCGATTCCGGTGAAAGTGCCGAAGGTGCGCGATCGATCGGGATCAGGCGTGAAGTTCAATTCGTCGATCGTGCCGCCGTACGTGAGGAAGTCGCCCCGCGTGAGCGCCGCGTTGCCGTGGCTGTATCTGAAGGGCATCTCGACGGGCGACATGAGCGAAGCATTGAGCGTGCTGTTGGGCGAGGATGCCAAGGGTTTGTCGGCGAATGTGGTGAGCCGGCTAAAGGCGCAATGGACCGAAGAACAAGTGGCCTGGAGCAAGCGAGACTTGTCGAAATCGCGCTATGTGTACTGGTGGGTCGACGGCATTCACACCGGGCTGCGCAGCGAGAATTCGGACGGTCAATGCCTGCTGGTGATCATCGGCGTGAGGCCGGATGGGAGCAAAGAGCGCGTGGCGATCGGCGACGGCTACCGTGAGACGAAGGCGTCGTGGCTGGAGCTGCTGCTGGACCTGAAAGCGCGTGGCTTGCAGGCGGGGCCATTGCTGGCTGTTGGCGACGGCGCAATGGGCTTCTGGGCGGCCCTGGAAGAAGTGTTTCCGGCGACGCGTGGCCAGCGCTGCTGGTTTCACAAGATGGGCAACGTGCTCAATGCGCTGCCGAAGTCGCAACAGGGGCGCGCGAAGGCGGATATGCAGGCGATCTGGATGGCCGCCACGCGCGCCGAGGCACATGCCGCGTTCGATCGTTTCGTGTCGATCTATGCAGCGAAATATCCGAAGGCCGCCGAGACGCTGAAAAAGGATCGAGAGAACTTGTTGGCGTTCTATGACTTTCCATCCGAGCACTGGCAGCATTTGCGCACGACTAACGCGATCGAGTCGACCTTCGCGACGGTGCGACACCGCACAACACGTACGCGCAATTGCGTGTCGCGCCCGACCTTCCTTGGCTTGGCATTCAAGCTGATCGACGAAGCTGAGAAGACTTGGCGCCGCATTAACGGCCCAGAAAAGATCAAGCTGTTGCTTGAGGGCATCGCCTTCGAGGACGGCGAACCGGTGCAAGGCGATCGACCGGCTCAGCAGAAACTCGCCGCTTGAAATCGATGGCCATCAAACTGCTCATACACCACTCTTGACGTTATCTCCCTTGCTGTCCATCTGCGTGGCTATCCAGATTGCTCGTGCACCGGCCGCATCGTTCTTGTTGCGGATGTTGAATGCCTTGACGAATTTCGCTGGCATCGACTTCACCTAGTGGCCCATCTCGATCAATCGCCGCGCTCAGTGTTGGGATCCGCTACAAGACTCCATACCGATAAGACAAGGACGGCCATTGGCGAAATATTCGAGAAGCGCCGCCCGTTTGACAGGCCTGTTCACGATCTCGCCGGTTTCTGGATCGACCCAGTGCACCTGCACTACGTTTTTTGCGATGTCCACACCCACGATCGTACGCGTCATGATGGATCCTCCAGCTGAGTAGGCCAATATGATCACCGATTTCTGTTCGGTAGCGATCGGCGGCCACCGATGTACCGCTGACGCGGCATGTAGCGATGGGTGGGGGTCGTTCATATCGTTCACTTCGCTTGAGGAGCGATCGAAGCGCATAAGCCCCAATGCATGAGGCAGTAGCATACCCAAGCTGTCCTTCGCTATCCGACAAAGGAGGTCCGCTGCCAAGCCCAAAGCCGCCATTCAACGGTCGATAGATACTCAACGCTCAAGCCACCGTCACTCGGAAAGCTTGAACGCAACACGCCAACCTTCATGACGCTAACGCGCGATTCTCCCAGTAGCCGTCCGTGCCCGCAATAACACGAGTTCAAAAGCAATCGCAGTGGCTTCGCCTCCGCCAACGCACAGGGACGCGATTCCCCTTTTCTGACCATACTTCTTTAGCGCGGCCAAAAGGGTGACGATAATCCGTGCGCCGGATGCGCCGATAGGGTGGCCGAGCGCACATGCGCCCCCATGCACATTGACCTTGTCGTGGGACAACCGAAGCTCACGCATTGCCATCATCGCGACCACGGCAAACGCCTCATTGATTTCCCATAGGTCTACTTGAGCCGCATCCCAGTTGACCTTTTCCAGCAAGCCCTTGATTGCCCCCACCGGAGCGGTCGTAAATAGCGACGGTAACTGGGCGAAAGTGTTATGTCCAACAACAGTGGCAACGGGAGTGAGACCGCGCTTCTCTGCCTCGGAACGACGCATCATCACCAGCGCTGCGGCACCATCGGAAATAGAGGATGAATTGGCAGCAGTCACTGTGCCGCCCTCCCGGAAGGCCGGTTTGAACGTTGGTATTTTCTCCGGCTGCGCCTTGCTGGGTTGTTCGTCCACCGCAACGATCGAATCGCCCTTTCGCCCCTTGAGGGTCACAGGTGCAATCTCCCCAGCGAAGGTGCCATCAGTACAGGCCTTCAGCGCTCTGGTAAGCGAGGTCACAGCGAAAGCATCTTGCGCCTCGCGAGTGAAGCCATAGCTCTGGGCGGTGTCCTCTGCGAACGTGCCCATCAGGCGCCCCCGGTCATACGCATCTTCCAGTCCGTCCAGAAACATGTGATCGGAGAGCTTGCCGTGGCCCATGCGATAGCCGCTGCGCGCCTTGTCCAGAAGATAGGGAGCGTTAGACATGCTTTCCATGCCACCCGCCACCATCACGCGGTTGGTTCCGGCTAAAAGAAGGTCATGCGCGAACATCGTGGCCTTCATGCCCGAGCCGCACATCTTGTTGACGGTTGTACATCCCGCCGAGTCGGCGATCCCAGCCGTAGAGCGAAGTAAATTCGTCACCAAAAACGAAGTAAACTCGTCAACACCCATTTTTGCGTGTTTCGCACGACAGTTTCGGGACGAAGATTAATGGAAAGCTCCTGATCTATGGAGCGTGCGCCCCTGCCACGAGGCAGCGAGCTAAGAGGTGGCCTCGTTCGTTCGGACAGGATCTGCGAGTTTTTAAGTGGAATTGCTGGGGCAATCAAGCTGCCGATTTTATCGCTGGCAGCGTGGCGAAGTATGCTTCATCCGGTGTCTGATCGGCCAGCCTGGAATGAGGCCGATGCTGGTTATACCAGCTCAGGTAATTGCCGATTGAGCGGCGCGCGTGGCTGACCGAGTCGTACGCTTTCAAATAGACCTCTTCATATTTGACGCTGCGCCACACCCGTTCGACGAACACGTTGTCACGCCAGGCACCCTTTCCATCCATGGACAGAAGAACCTTCCGGCTGAGCACCGCGTCGGTGAATTCGGTTGCGGTGAACTGGCTGCCTTGATCTGTGTTGACGATCTCAGGCAGGCCGTATTTCGCAAACGCTTCCTCCAGCGCCTCGACAGCATGGCAGCTCTCCAGCGTGATCGCCACCCGGTGTGCCAGCACCCGACGGCTCGCCCAGTCCACGACGGCCGTCAGATAGACGAAGCCGCGCGCCATCGGGATATAGCTCGTGTCGAGCGCCCAGACCTGATTGGCCCGGTCGATCTTGCGGTTGCGCAGCAGGTACGGCCAGATCCTGTGGGCTGCATGCTTGCGGCTCGTGTTTGGCTTGCGATACAACGCCTCGACGCCCATGCGCTTCATCAAGGTGCTGACGTGTCTGCGCCCGACCTTGGTGCCTTCGCGACGCAGCAGCCGTGCCAGCATTCGCGCCCCTGCAAATGGATGCTCGAGGTGAAGCTCGTCAATCCGGCGCATCAATTTCAGATCCGCTTCGCTGACCCCACGCGATTGGTAATAGACACTCGATCGGCTGAGGCCTACCAGCCGGGCCTGCTGTGTCACCGGCAGAGCGTGATCACGATCGATCATCGCCTTACGCCCAGCAGTCCCGCCTTGCTGAGCGCGCTTTCTAAAAAATCATTCTCCAACGTCAACTGCCCGATCTTCGCGTGCAGCACCTTCACGTCGACTGGCGGTGCAGCCGGCGCCGCGTTGCCCGCTTCGAACACATCGGCAACCCGCTCCTGCAGCTGCTTCTTCCAGTCCGTGATCTGGTTCGGATGGACATCAAATTGCTGGGCCAGCTCCGCCAGCGTCTTGTCGCCCTTGAGCGCCGCGAGTGCCACCTTTGCCTTGAACGCCGGTGAGTGGGTCCGTCGGTTTCGTTTCGTCATCTTCTGGTTCCTTGTCGCCGGCCATTATGACCGACTCACGCCCCAGCTTTTCCACTCAACGAACTGTCCAAATTATCGGAGCCACCTCTCGGTACGCCCGGCACCAACTTCAATACCAGACAATTCAGAACTTCGCATACCGGTCAGCACGCCGAGAAGGTAGAAGCACGCGTTGCGGATAGCGGTAACCTCCGCATCCTGCCACGCAGAGCGCCTGCCGGCATCCCGCTCGTCTAAAATGCCGCGGGCGTTCTTCAGAATGTTTTCTGCATGAATGAAGAGGCCTTGTGCCACCGCAGCCGGAATCAAGGGCGTCTTGCTGTCCTTTTCACTATCCTTCCTTGCCTGCCCAACGCGTCCCGCCATCTCGCCAGCGGACGAATTGGGCCATGGGTGGAATCGCAACCCATCGGGATGCTGGTCGCGAAACGCGTAGAGCATCTCCAGTGCGCAGAATTTATTGGCTAGCGTACCCCTCACATGGCCACTATCCTTCTGGGCTTGAACGTAGTTGGTGATATGGATCGGATGGACGTCACCGAAAGAGGCAATGTGACCTTGCCCCCGAAAAACGAATCCCTTGCTGAGTGTGTAAACTCAAGCAAGGAGAAGAAACGATGACGGTCAAGGCAAAGCGGGCGCAGTACACGCTCGAATTCAAACTGGAAGCAGTCCGGCTGGTGAAGAACGGCCAGAGTCTGGCTGCGGTGTCGGCGACGCTGGGCGTGGCGCAGCAGACCCTTCACAACTGGGTCAAGGCTGACAGGGAAGGCAAACTGGTCGGAGCCGGAGCGAAGCCGGTCAGTCCCGAGCAGATGGAACTGGCGCGGTTGAGAGCGGAAGTGTCTCGCCTGAAGATGGAGCTCGACATCACAAAAAAAGCGGCGGCGTACTTCGCAAAGGAGTTGATGTGAAGTGCGCGTTCATTGACCGGAATCGACACCGCTGGCCAGTCTCAATGCTGTGCGAAGCACTGGAAATCAGTCCCAGCGGGTATCATCAACGTCAGCAGCGCAGCGGCGATGACAAGCCGCACAGATGCCGTATCAGCAACGATGCCCTGCTCGCGCACATCAAGGCGATTCACGTGCAGGTCAAGGGCGAATATGGTTGGCCGCGCATGTGGAAAGAGCTCGTTGCGCGCGGCGTGCGCGTGGGCAAGGAGCGTGTTCGCAAGCTGATGGCGCAGCATGGCATCCGTGCCCGACACAAGCGCAAGTACATCGCGACGACGAATTCGAATCACAACCTGCCGGTGGCGCCGAACTTGTTGGAGCGTAACTTCACAGCAACGGCGCCGAACCAGGTCTGGACGAGCGACATCACGTACTGTGCGACGGCTGAAGGCTGGGTTTATCTGGCGGTCATCATCGACCTGTTCAGTAGGCAGGTGGTGGGCTGGTCGATGCAGCCACACATGAAAGCGGAACTGGTCACGGATGCGCTGCGTATGGCATGGTTCCGGCGCCGTCCAGAGGCTGGCGTCATCGTACATAGCGACCGGGGTAGCCAGTATTGCAGCGGGCTGTTCCAGGACACGCTGAAGGCCTACGGCATGCGCTCGTCGATGAGTCGGCGCGGCGACTGCTGGGACACTCAGTCTAAGATCGCTTCTGAACGTCGGACCGATCTGACCCGTGCTGGGATTGGCCAAGCTGCCTTTGCATTGACCTGTCGATCGGATTCCGGCGTTCCCCGAGCGTTGCCGGGCTCACCGTCTGTGACCTGATAGGAGCTTTGTTCTGCACCGTGAGTGTCCTGTCCTGCGAGTGGGGTTGGCGATGCGCCCACTACAACGGATATACGCATGGAACAAAACGAAGTGATCCTGGGTGTTGACACGCATCTGGATACGCATGTTGGGGCGGTGATCAGCCATACAGGCAGGCTTCTCGGAACGCTATCGGTATCGACCGACACGGCAGGCTATTTCGAGTTGCTGACGTGGGCAAATTCGTTCGGCGAGCTACAGCGCGCCGGAGTTGAAGGGACTGGCACGTACGGAGCGGGATTGGCCCGCGTGCTTCGCGATCATGAGATTGAGGTGCTTGAAGTCAATCGCCCCGATCGCGCGATGCGCCGATCTAAAGGGAAGTCCGATCCCACCGATGCCGAAAATGCCGCACGTGCGGTGCTCTCCGGAAGAGCTACCGCTATTCCAAAGGAGCAGTCCGGTGCGGCAGAGGCGATGCGTGCCGTCTCCGTTGCCAGACGCAGTGCAGTCAAGGCCAAGACACAGGCTGTCAACCAGTTGCGGGCTTTGCTCGTAAGCGCACCTCAGGACATCCGCGAGCGCCTTCTGAAAGTGAAAACCGCGGAATGCGTTAAAGATTGCGCGCGCCTCCGCTCGTTGGGCAAAACGCCGATGTTGCAAACGCTCACGACCACACTGCGGTTGCTGGCGAAGCGCTGGTTGACGTTGGCTGATGAGCTCAAAGTACTCGACGACATGCTTGACAGCCTGACCAGCCAGCATGCCAGGCGACTTCGTGAGCGATTCGGCGTCGGCCCTCAGACCGCTGCAGTATTGGTTGCTGTGGCGGGTGACAATCCCGAACGCCTGAAAAGCGAAGCTGCCCTTGCCGCGCTCTGCGGCACTAGTCCATTGCAGGCGTCATCCGGCAAGACGGTCCGGCATCGCTTGAACAGGGGTGGGGACCGGTCCGCGAACAACGCCCTATGGACCATTGCCATGGTTCGGATGCGCAGTGATCCACGCACCCGGGTCTACGTGGAGCGTCGGACGAAGGAAGGCATGTCGAACAAGGAGATCCACCGCTGCCTCAAGCGCTATATCGTCCGGGAACTGTACCCGCTCATCCTGGCTGATCTGGCCGATTCGACGACAGTTTCTTGACATAGGAGCGTCAATGTACCGACCGAAAGCCTGTGGGGTTCGTTGAAAGTTGCACGCCTGCATGGCCGGCACTTCGCGACCCGGCGTGCGGCAATGGATGAAATCGTCGACTGGCTTGGCTTTTATAATTCCCGCCGGCTACACTCGACGCTCGACTACGTCAGCCCCATGACGTTCGAGAAAAATTGGTTCGCCACTCAACAGGGACGAGCCGCATAAATCTCTCAGCTATGGGATTCGCGAAACAGGGGCAAGGTCAGTACAGCGATCCTATGGGAAGTCCGTCGTTATGGAAAGTATGCTGATTTAGGGCAGCGGCGCTGGCCTGTCCCAAGGCCCATCCCTGCAACGAAACGCTCTGACTTGATTCACATAATGCTGCCGCCCTTCGCCGCACTTGCTGATACCCAGAAGTCGACTATCCCGTCAAATCAGACACGGCGCTTCGAGCGCTTCCCGCGTAATCGCGCAGGCGGCCTCGTTGCGCTGACCGGCGAAACCAAATTTCATGTCGGTCCGCCGCGACATCTGGCATCGGGCCGATCACCCGAAGTTCCACCTCGTGAATTCAGCTGCGAACTTTTAACCTGCGATCGTCCGCGCAGGTGCGCGCTGTAGATATCGGCTACATGAGCAACTCGCTGTGCCGGCTCCGCCCTCTTCTCTGAAACGCGCACAGACGGGCGTATTTGTCCTGATTGCTTCGATTAACCCCGCTGTGCCGTAATGCGCATAGGAACCCCCGGCAAACGTCAAGACGGAGCGATATTGGCCTGCTATTGTGGCTCCCAGCGGTCGCCGCGGAATTTTCATTCGGAGCGGTTCGATCAATACCACGCCTATTAGGAGGAGTTCCACACGCAGTCGATACAAACAAGAGCCGTGCACCGGCCGCCGCTCCGACCGCGCAGAGCGCGAGAACCGGGGGCGCAAAGCCGGCATGCGCGCCATGGCAGTGAACTCATGCTCACCGACGAAGGAAACAATATGCGTTTTGCAAAGACTTTCACCCCTATCGCAGTTGCAGCTGGAGCACTTCTCGCTGTTGCACCACTCGCCAGTCGCGCAGATACCGTCGTAAAGATCGGTTTTGCCGCGCCGCTCACCGGACCTAACGCCAGTTACGGCAAAGATCTGGAGAACGGCGTCAAATTGGCGCTCGATGACGCCAAGGCGCAAGGCGTCAAAATCAATGGCCAGCCCGTCTCGTTCCAACTCGTCGCCGAAGACGATCAGGCTGACCCGCGCGTCGGCGTGCAAGTCGCGCAGAAACTTGTGGACGAAGGCGTGTCGGTTGTCGTCGGCCACTTCAACTCGGGCACGACCATCCCCGCTTCCGATCTCTACGAAAAGGCGGGGCTGCCCGACATCGATCCGGCCGCCACGAACCCGGTCATCAGCGGCCGCGGCTTCAAGAACATCTTCATGGTAATTTCGAGCGACGCGCAAAACGCGGGCACCGCGGGCACCTATGCAGTCACGACGACGAAGGCCAAGCGCATCGCCGTCATCGACGACCGCACGGCGTTCGGCCAAGGCGAAGCCGACGAGTTCGTGAAAGCGGTCAAAGCGCATGGCGGCGACATCATCGACCGCGAATACACGACGAACCAGGCGACCGACTTCAAGACGCAGCTCACGAACATCAAGGGAAAGAGCCCCGATCTGATATTCGTGGGTGCCCTCAATCCGCAGGCGGCCGGCATCATGAAGCAGATGAACCAGCTCGGCATTAAAGCGCAGTACGTGGGCGGAGGTGGCGTGAAGGACATCGACTTCATCAAGCTCGCGGGCGGCGTGTCCGAAGGCGCAATGGCATGGGAATACGGCCGTCCGCTCGACAGCACGCCGGTGGGCGCGAAGTTCGCCGAACGCTTCAAGCAGAAGTTCGGCGAGGAGGTTCTGTCGTACGCGCCGTTCGGCTATGACGCGGCGTGGACCGCGATCAAGGCGATGCAGGCAGCCAATTCGACAAAGCCCGACGATTATCGCGCGAAGCTGCAAAGCATCAGCTTCGACGGCATCACCGGCCATATCGAGTTCAACGCGAACGGTTCGCTGAAGAACGGTTCGTCCACGGTCTATCAGGTGAAGAACGGCCAGTGGGTGACGGTCAAGACGGTAAGCGGCCTCTGACCGCAGGCCGCCCTCTTCCGGGCGGGCGATCGGCGCGGTGCCTCCCAGGCGCCGCGCTTGTCCGCATTTTGCTTCCTTGATGATTGTTTTCTAACCCAGGTTTCGAAGATTGTATTCGTGGGCGACGGTGTCAAGAGCCTACCGTGCGCGCAATCGTTGCTGACAGGCCGCGGTGATTTCCATTCGACCGAAGCTTTTGACGGTCACTGCCGTTGTGGATGTCGCCCGGGGTCCGGCCAACCGGCAAGTAGTCGGCAGCTATATCCTGCGCCTCCGTCTAAGCCACTTCCTTACCGTGAAAGCTGGGTAGCGCGGGCGCAAGCGTTTTCCGCTCGCATTGCCGCGAGTTTAACCATGTCGCCAGGCCCGACCCCTCGTTGTAGCGATCTCTACGTGGTAGCAGACGTCGATGCGTTATCGGGCCATTGGCCTATGACCTTCAGTTGCTTGATCCAGCGCGGCGCGTTTTTCTTCGCGCTAATGGCCTGATAGTCAATCTGCGGGTCGTATCAATTTACAACTGCGCGCGACAAGGTCAAGATTCATGCTTCAAGATGGCTTTGCATATGGAGGGGCTTCTGGCTCAAGTCCGCACGTTCGAATCGATACCGCATCTACACCGCGATGTCGTCCTCGTGAGAAGGCATCAGCAGTTGCCTGAATCGCAGCATACAACGAAGAAGATCGGTAAGCTCTTCCCATCTGTACCAATCTACGTGTCGTCCGCGATGCTGATCATCGCTCGCAATTAGTCGTGATCGCTCGCCAGAAATCTCGCCGATTCTCGCTTGGGACCGAGGCAGTACTCGGACGAAAAGGAACGCAATATATGACTTGTTTGCCCACTGATCAGATCGCACAACAGCTTGCCTTTCTCGTGGAACTGGATAGACTGAAGTCGATTATGCGGCAATCTCCACTGATCAATCAGAGCCGAAAAGAAAACTCGGCGGAGCATTCCTGGCACCTGAGTATGTTTGCGCTCGTCCTCTCAGCGCACGCAAAGGATGTAGTAGACACCCTGCACGTCGTCAAACTTCTGCTCGTCCACGACATTGTTGAGATCGACGCCGGCGATCATCCGATACATTCGACCAGCGGGCACGATGCACTGATCTCAGAGGCTGAACAACAGGCCGCCGAGCGAATCTTTGGGCTACTGCCCCAACACCAGGGGCGTGAAATGTTTGAACTCTGGCGCGAGTTTGAGGCAGCGGAGACACCCGAGGCGATCTTTGCAAAAACACTGGATCGATTGCAGCCACTGTTGATTAATACACTATCGAATGGTGGAACATGGACCGAGAACGGTGTCACACAGCGGCAAGTTATGGAGCGGTACGGCGCCGTAATCGCGCGTGGCTCAGCGACCCTGTGGGAAGTAGCAAGCAAGCGCGTTAGCGAATTTTTTGCTGCGGCTGGGAGCAGCTAATGGCGGCTGTACCTCGTAAGCGGTGATTGCCATCGCGGCAGGTCGAACGCTGCTCCAGGTCGGACTGAGCTCGACGCGGGCCGAGCAACGACGGTTCGTTCATACATTCAGCGTAACGCTGGATCGGCGCTTTGCCTCATGAAAGAGCTACTATATTCACGACTGCGCCTTCAGTCGGATACATGCGAAACATTGCAATGCATCCCGATCCGCCTTCGCAAGGGTTGGTTGCGAGCATCGCCGAAGCGATAGCCGAGGCAGGGACGAATGCAAATCGATATCCGGATCGCGATTTCACGAAACTGCGAACCCGCTTGGCCACCTATCTGACGCATGATTTTGCGCCAGGATGAGCGACCAAAGTGGGTCGAGAGACCCGCTTATAAGGCCCTTCAGGGCCAGCAGATCGAACCCATCGCGTCGCTGATCTCGCATTCCGAAATTCAGCAGCAAGCCGTCGGCGAAAGCGGCGGCTTCTTCAGCGTAGCCTTAAACTGCGTGGCCGAGCTGATCGAGAATCGCCGGGTTCTCCAGGGTAGACACGTCCTGAGTGATTTCCTCGCCCTTCGCGAGCGAGCGCAACAGGCGGCGCATGATCTTGCCCGAACGCGTCTTCGGCAGGTTCTCGCCGAAGCGGATGTCCTTCGGCTTGGCAATCGGACCGATTTCCCTGGCGACCCAGCTGCGCAGTTCGTTGGCGAGCTTCACCGCTTCTTCGCCTTCAGGACGCGCGCGTTTGAGCACCACGAATGCGCACACGGCTTCGCCGGTCGTATCGTCAGGACGGCCAACCACAGCCGCTTCTGCCACGATCGGGTTCGACACCAGCGCCGACTCGATCTCCATGGTGCCGAGGCGATGGCCGGACACGTTGAGCACGTCGTCGATGCGGCCCATGATCGTGAAGTAGCCGGTTTCCTTGTCGCGCACCGCGCCGTCGCCGGCGAGGTACAGCGTGCCGCCGAGTTCTTCGGGGAAGTAGCTCTTCTTGTAGCGCTCCGGATCGCCCCAAACATTGCGCAGCATCGCCGGCCACGGGCGCTTCACGACCAGAATGCCGCCCTGCCCGTTCGGCACGTCCTGGCCGGTTTCATCGACCACCGCCGCCATGATGCCCGGCAGCGGCAGCGTGCACGAACCCGGCACCAGCGGTGTGGCGCCCGGCAGCGGCGTGATCATGTGGCCGCCGGTTTCGGTTTGCCACCACGTATCGACGATCGGGCAACGGCCGCCGCCGACATTCTCGTGATACCAGACCCACGCTTCCGGATTAATCGGCTCGCCGACAGTGCCGATGATGCGCAGCGTCGACAGATCGTAGCTTTTCGGATGCACTTTCTCGTCCGCTTCGGCGTATTTGATCAGCGAGCGGATCGCCGTCGGCGCGGTGTAGAACAACGTGACCTTATGCTTGGCGATCATCTCCCAGAAGCGGCCTGCGTTCGGATTGGTCGGCACGCCTTCGAACACCACCTGGGTGCCGCCGAGCGTCAACGGGCCATACGTGATGTAGCTATGGCCGGTGATCCAGCCGATGTCGGCGGTACACCAGAACACATCCGTGGACTTCCAGTCGAAGGTCCACTTCATGGTCTGCGCGGCCCACAGCAGATAGCCGCCGGTGCTGTGCTGCACGCCCTTCGGCTTGCCGGTCGAACCGGACGTATAGAGGATGAAAAGCGGATGCTCGGCGCCGACCCACTCAGGCGCGCATTGATCCGATTCGGACTGCGTGAGTTCGTGCATCCACAGATCGCGGCTTTCGTTCCACGCGATCTTGCCGCCGGTGCGCTTGTAGACGATCACGCTCTTCACCGCATCGCAGCCGCCCATGGCAATGGCTTCGTCTGCGATGTTCTTCAGCGGCAAGGCCTTGCCGCCGCGCATCTGTTCGTCGGAGGTGACGAGCGCGACCGCGCCCACATCCACCAACCGCTCGTTGAGCGACTTCGACGAAAAGCCGCCGAACACCACCGAATGCGTGGCGCCAATGCGCGCGCACGCCTGCATCGCGACAATGCCTTCGATCGACATCGGCATATAGATCACGACGCGATCGCCCTTCTTTACGCCGCGTTTTTTCAGCGCGTTCGCAAAGCGCGATACACGTTGCAGGAGATCGTTATAAGTGACGTTGGTGACAGTGCCGTCGTCGGCTTCGAAAATGATCGCGACGCGCTCGCCGTTGCCCGCTTCGACATGACGGTCGATGCTGTTATACGACGCGTTCAGCTGGCCGTCTTCGAACCATGTGTAGAAAGGCGCCTTCGATTCGTCGAGCACCTTGCTGAAGGGCTTGTTCCAGCTTAGCGTCTCGCGAGCGAGGCGCCCCCAGAAACCTTCGTAATCACGCTCCGCTTCGGCGGCAAGCGCCCGGTACGCGTCCATGCCGGAGATCGTCGCACCTGCCGCTGCTTCAGCGGAGGGCGGGAAAACACGGCGTTCGTGAAGAACAGATTCAATCGCAGACATCGACAACCCCTTGGCGAAAATCGAACGTAAAACCTGCATCAGCGCGCAGGCCACGTGTTTCGTCGTATTGACCGCATTGAAGTCCCCGACGCGGCACCAGTAGCGACCCGTCCGCGCGAGAATTGTCGGGATCCACGTCGGGCCGCCCCCAGCCCATCAACCACATCCCCCTTGAGCCGCGAGGGAGGAGTCCCCCGTCAGTGCACCTCGATCTCCTCGACCTCGCGCACGCCGATCAGCTCACAGAGCATGTTCCGATAGGCAGCAAATTCGTCGGTGGACATGCGCGACAGCGAAATTGTGATCAGTTCCTGCTGTTCGTTTTCGTCGTCGGCGCTTACACTGATCTGTCGGATACGCGGCCCGTCGTCACCGAACACCCGGCACAACACCGGCAGCGTGATCGCCCCCCGATCGACCTGAAGCCGTAGCTCCCGGCGCAGTTTCCCTTTCGTACGCAACTGGCGTGCGACAGGCTTGACCCACGCGAGTGTCGTCAGAATGATCACCGTTGCCGCCAGCGCTAGCACGTACAGTCCACCACCCGCCGCAAGTCCGATGCCCGCGACGGCCCAGACACTCGCCGCCGTGGTCAGCCCTCGCACCACCTCACCGCGCAGCAGGATCGCACCGGCGCCGAGAAAGCCGATTCCCGACACCACCTGCGCGGCGACACGTGAGGGATCGAGGGCGATGTTCGGCATCGAGCGGGTGTCCTCGAAGCCGAACGCCGAGACGATCATCACTAGCGAGGACGCCACGCACACCAGCATATGTGTGCGCAGTCCGGCCGGAAACGCAAACCGCTCCCGCTCGAAGCCGATGGCGCCGCCCAGCACCGCGGCAAACAGCAGCCTTGCGATCAGTTCGATATTGTCCGGCATCGCATTCTCCCCGTTGTCCCTCGTTATCGCTTGTTGTCAGCCCCAAGGCAGCGTAAAGGTCTTCACGTTCGTGAAGCTCTTCATCGCCTCCTGGACACCCTCCTTATGGCCCAGTCCCGAATCCTTGATGCCGCCGAACGGCGTCAGCTCGATCCGGTAGCCGGGAACTTCCCAGACGTTGACGGTCCCCACATTGAGTTCATTCGCAAAACGCGTGACGTTCTCGAGACTGTCCGTGCAGACGCCGGACGACAGGCCATACGCGGTACCGTTGGCTATCCGGATGGCGTCGTCAAGGTCGTTGAAGGCAATGATTGGCGAGACCGGACCGAACGTCTCCTGTGCAACGAGTTCCATCTCGGGCGTAACGCGATCCAGCACCGTCGGTGGGAAGAGCGCGCCCTGGCGCTCGTTGCCGATCAACAGGCGTGCGCCCTGCGCGATTGCCTGATTCACACGCGCTTCGAACAGCGATGCGGCCGCTTTGTCGATGACCGTACCCATGTCAGTGTTCGCGTCAACTGGATCACCGCATTTCCACGCCCGGGTCTTCTCGACCACCAGGTCAGTGAACTGATCCGCCACCGTCCGGTGCACCAGAATCCGTTTGATGGCCGTGCAGCGTTGCCCGGAGTTTTTGTACGAACCGAGCACCGCAAGGTCCGACGCGCGGTCGAGATCGGCGTCGTCCATCACGATCAGCGGATCGTTGCCGCCCAGCTCGAGAATTACGCGTCGATAGCCTGCATGCTCGGCAATGTATTTGCCGATGGCGACGCCACCCGTGAACGTCACCAGCGCGACGTTCGGGTTCGTGATCAGCTCGTCGGCAATCTCCGTAGGATCACCGGTCACGACCTGCAGCATCGGCGGCGGCAGGCCTGCTTCATAGAGCAAATCCGCCAGGTAGTACGCGGATAGCGGCACCTTTTCCGACGGCTTCAGCACGGTACGGTTGTTGGTGGCGATCGCCGGCGCGATCTTGTGCGCCACCTGGTTCATCGGGTGATTGAACGGTGTGATGGCAGTGATGACACCCAGCAACGGCTCGCGTTGCGTGACCACGCGGCGCTTCTTTCCGTGTGGCGTGAGATCGCAGGAAAACACCTGGCCGTCGTCGCGCAACGCCTCGTTCGCGGAGAAGTTGAACACATCGGCCACGCGCCCGATCTCGTAGCGCGAGTCTTTCATGCACAGACCCGATTCGAGCGTGATGAGCGTGGCGGCCTCTTCGGTGCGGCTGCGCAGGAGTTCCGCGGCACGGTTGAGGATCGACGCGCGCTCGAAGCGTGACAACGTCGGCTTGTAACGCTTCGCCGCGTCGTATGCCGCACGTACGTCGTCGACCGATGCCTTCGGCACGGTGCCCACTACGTCCCCTGTGTAAGGGTTGGTCACCTCGATCACGCGGTCGCGTATCAGTTTCTTGCCGTCGATACGCAGCGCTTCTTCACGGAACTGCTGCGATTTCAGATCGATGGTGTTCATGCGTGCTGCTCCGGAAAAGGTGCGACGGCGGGTTGTTCCTGAAGTGCATTCAACGCGATATCGAATACGTCGAAATTCCTCAAGGTCCGGCCTTCGAGCGTGCCGGCAAGTGGACGGTTGAACAGCAGCGGCACGGTCTGCTCCGACAAGCCGCCATGCGAGCGCAAGGGAACCGTCAGCCCCGAGAGATCGTGCGCCGCGGCGCTGCTGCCGAGCACCCAGGATTTGTCGCTGATGACGACGAGATCGCCCACCCGGTCGGGTGGTAATTCGAAGCGTGTGCACGCTTCTTCGCGGGTCAACACCGCCTCGATATGCGGTAATTCCGCCAGCCGCCTGCGCAGCGCGACGCCGTCGTCTCCGTCCGGCAGATAGACCGTCGCGTAAGAGCCAAGCGCCCCGTGGTGGCGCACGTACGGGTCCGTGATCGGCAGGATCACACGCGGGCCGCCCTCCTTGACACCGCGGCCAAACCAGTCGTCCAGCAGGTCCTGCAGATAGATGATGTTCGGCTCGCCCGTCTTCGGATCGTGCTTGGCATTCATCCCGTGATCCGCCGTGATGCCAATGACGGCGCCCAGCTCGTGCAGGCGCGACAGATACCGGTCCATCATCGCGTAAAACGCGTTCGCGCCGTCGGTGCCCGGGGCAAACTTGTGCTGAACGTAGTCGGTCGTCGACAGATACATCAGATCTACGCGATCGTTTTCGAGCAGCCATACGCCGGTCGCGAAGACGAATTCGGAAAGTGCCGCGCTGTACACATCGGGCAGCGGCATGTTCACGCGTTCCAACACCCGGTCGATGCCGTTCGCCTCGACAGTGGCCTCGTTTGCCTTTTCTGCCGATAGACAGATGCCATTCAGGCCGTGGCCGAGCAGCGCGCGCAACTTGTCCTTCGCGGTGACCACAGCGACGCGGGAGCCCGCTTCGGCGGCAGCGGCCAGCAGGGTGCCGGCCCGCAAATAGCGCGGATCGTTCATCAGCACCTCACGGCCGCGGCCTTCGTCGGCATCGCGGTCGTAGAAATAGTTGCCGCAGATGCCATGCACGGCCGGCGGTGCGCCGCACACGATCGACAGGTTGTTCGGGTTGGTGAAGGAGGGCATCACACATTTCGCGGAGAGCGCCGTGCCATTTTCGAGCACCTCGCGCAGGAACGGCGTGGCGCCCGCTGCGGCGGCCCGATACAGATAGTCGTACTCACAGCCGTCAATGCACACGACAACGGTCGGCCGGCGCGGCAAGCGATAGCTTCGGCCGTTGACGTCGATGGTTGAAACTGGATTCATGTCAAATTCCCCTGGAGATCAGATAGTCAGAACGTGCGCCGCATGAAGTACGTACAAACCGAGCTGAGCAGCCCGACACACGCGATGTAGAGCACAATCCACCACGGCTGCAGATTGCCGTAGTGCAGAAGCGCGGTTGCGACGAGCGGTGTGATCGAGCTGGAGACAATGCCGGATACCTGGTACACGATCGAGATGCCGCTATAGCGCACCCGCGTATCGAACAGTTCGCAGAACAGCGCAGCCTCGGGCCCGTAGACGAACGCGTAGATCACACCGATCACGATCACGATGGTGGCCGTCACGGCAGTGAGGCTGGTGGAGTAATGAAAGACCGCAAAGGCCGGCCACGCGCTCAGGCCACAGGCCAGCGCACCCCAGCCGAACACCTTGCGGCGGCCGATCCGGTCCGACAGACGCGACGCGAGCGGAATCATGAACATCAGCACAAAAGCGGCAAGCGTCACGGCCACGAGGATCGCCGACTTCGCATAGTGGTGGATGCCGATCAGGTAGCTCAGCGAGAACACCGCATACGTGTTGAAAATCACACCGTCGATATAGCGCGCGCCCCAGCCCAGTAGCACATTGCCGCGGTAGTCGGTGAATACCTCGCGCGCCGGTACTTTGGCGACCGCATGCGTGTCGCGGATCTTCGTGAATGCGGGTGTTTCGACGATGCGCAGACGGATAAACATGCCCACGGCAACGAGCAGGATGCTGGCCATGAAGGCGACCCGCCAGCCCCATTGCAGGAAGGCGTCAGGCGTCAGCCAGGTCGTCAGTGCGGCCACCACGCCGCTGCTCAGGCACAGCCCGATTGCGAGCCCGATCTGCGGATAGGACGCGTACAGACCACGCTGTTTGCGAGGCGCGTACTCGAACGCCATCAACACTGCACCGCCCCACTCGCCGCCCAGCCCGATGCCTTGCAGCAGACGCAGTAGCAACAGACAGGCCGGTGCCCAGATGCCGATCGATGCATAGGTTGGCAGTATCCCGATCAGAAACGTGGACACGCCCATGATGGAAAGCGTGAGCACCAGCAACGGCTTGCGTCCGAACCGGTCGCCGAAATGGCCGAAGATCACGCCACCGAGCGGCCGTGTAGCAAAGCCGACCGCGTACACCGTATAGGCCAGCATGGTGGAAACGAAAGCGTTTCCGGTCGGAAAGAAGAGCTTGTCGAATACGAGTCCGGTGATCGTGCCGTAGAGGAAAAAGTCGTACCATTCGACGGTCGTGCCGATCAGACTGGCCAGGGCAACCGACTTCACAGACCTGGTGTCGACGCTGGCTGCCGGGCCTCCTGCCATATCCACTGCTTCCATTGCTTGTCTCCTGATAGTTGCCGGGCCCGTGACGCCGTGTGACGTCCGCTGCCCCTGCACTTGCCGTTCATGCGGCTTCTGTTGTGCTGCAAGATGCGCCGGCGCGAAACCGGATGTCTCTGTTCCCCCTCTCTCACCGTACGGCGATGCTGTTCCCGTTGTCTCGCCGGTGCCCGAACGTCAGGCCGCTGCCGCGATGAAATTTCGTCCGCGCGGACCGCTCAATGCATGCGCGATCATCCGGTCCGACTCCTCGGCGCTCACGCCGTAGCTTGAAAACGAGGTACGCACGCCGAGCGCTTCGAGAAAGCCGGTCAGGTAGTCGCGCGCATCAGCCAGCGGACACGGGAAGACTTTCGCGAGCACCGCGTCACGCGCGGCGCTCTTTCCAAGCGCGAGGTCCAGCACCATCGGCAGCGTGAATGAACAGGCAATTCCGTGAGGCAACCCGTGATGGATCGTCATCTCATACGAAATGGAATGAGCCAGGGCGGTCTTCGTATTCGAGAACGCGAGCCCGGCCTTGAGCGCGGCGAGCGAAGCCTGTTCGCGGAGCTTCCGGTCCTGCAGATTCGCGGCGAGCGCCGGCAACGTGGCCAGCATGTCGCGCGCGGCGGACACGGCGAATTCATCGGAGATCGGGTTCGCGTTGACGTTCCATATGGCTTCGAGCGCGTGAGACAGCGCATCGAGACCACTTTGCACCGTGACCGAATGTGGCAGTGACAGCGTGAGATCCGGATCGACGATCGCGGCTTCCGGCCACGTCTGCGGAAGCTGCAGCGAATACTTGCGCTGCTTGATCGTGCGATCCCAGATCGTCGCCCACGGCGTCACTTCGCTGCCGGTGCCTGCGGTCGTCGGCACCGTGATCAGCGACTTCACGCGCGGCGGTGTGAACGGCTTGCCCGTGTCGAGCAGGGTCAGTAATTCATCGAACTCATTGCTTTGCGTTCCGACCATCAGCGCTTTCGCCGTGTCGAGTACGCTGCCGCCGCCGATCGCGACGACGACAGGGCATTCCGCGTGCTTTTGCCAGAAATCGCGGTACATCCCCGCAAGGTGCGTGACGTCCGGGTTCGGCTGTACGTCGTCGATCACCGCAACCACGCTGTCACCGCACAACTCGCGCACACGCTGCACGAGCCCGAGCTGCGCCGCCTCCGGAAACGTCACAACCACGGCGCGGCGGCCATTGAGAATCTCGGGTAGCCGCTCGATACAGCCGGGACCGAAATTCACTTCTACAGGATTCCAGAAAACACCGTTCATCGTCTCCCCTCGTTTGGTGGGTGTTCATTAGGTGAGTGTTCGTTACGGATGAATTATGGGAAATATCTGTGTATAGTAAAAATACAAATATTTCTGTCGATGTATTCAATCAATCTATGCGACTCACTCAATTGCGCTCGTTTTATGCCGTCGGCAAGCACGGCAGCGTGACGGCCGCAGCGCGGGCGCTGCACGTCAGCCAGCCGACGGTTACCACGCAGGTGCGGGATCTGGAGGAAAGCTACGGGGTGGAGCTGTTCCATCGCAGCGGCCGCCGGATCGTGTTGACTGCAGCCGGCGAAACCCTGTTCGCGATCGCCCAGCGGATGTTCGGCAACGAACAGGAGGCCATCGACTTTCTGAAGGAATCGGCGGGCCTGAGCACCGGAATCATCCACGTGGGCGCCGTCGGGCCACTTCATGCAATGGAAATCGTCGCGGCGTTCCATCTTCGCTATCCGGGATTGCACGTATCGATCCGGCTCGGCAACTCGGAGGAAACCGTGCGTGGCCTGCTGTCGTATGAAACGGACGTCGCCGTGCTGGCGCAATACGGCGCCAACCCCCTGCTCCATTACGTGCCCTATCGCAAGCACCCGCTGGTCATCATCGTTCCAGCGACGCATCGGCTGGCGCGCCGGCGCAGCGTCCGCCTGGAAGAGCTTCGCGATGAGCCCACGATCATGCGCGAGCCGGGTTCCACCACCCGCAAGGCGCTGGAAAACGCACTACGCCAGCACGGCATCGAGCCAAACTTTTCGCTGGAAGTGGGCAGCCGGGAGGCCGTGCGCGAAGCGGTCATACTGGGGCTCGGTATAGCGGCGGTGTCGGAGCGCGAACATGTTGACGACTCGCGACTGCGCAAGCTGGCGATCCAGGGCGAGCAGGTGGTCACCCACGCACACGTCGCCTGCCTCGCCGAGCGTAAGGCTGCGCGGCTCGTGCAGGCTTTCCTCGAGGTGGTCAATCAGGTGTTGATCGAAAAGGACGCTGGACGGCCACCGGCTTAGCACACGGCTAATGCAGCGATCGTTGCTGCCGTTACGCACACACTTTCACCATCATCTACTGGTGCGCGCTGCAAGCGCTGCGGGAATTTAACGAGTGCAGTCAAAACCGGAGGCAGCGCTAGGCAACACGTTGGCAGCGATCATCACGTTTCCGCTCTGCGAAGAATTGCAGTGGTTCCGGCATTTCCCGCATTTTTAGATCCCCGTTTAGCACGGCGACCCGAACCTGAACGAGCAGGTGCGCGCCCTTGTTGGTCCAGCGCATCTGCCGCTTCTTCGCACAGCGCAAGCTCACGACTTCATTGACCGCCGATTCCGCGATACTGCTGCTGATTGGCATGCCGTGCCGATAGCGCCATCCGTATTTGACCAGGTATTGGCAATTGGATTCCAGGTACCAATACGTCCCTCGTAGATTCCACCACAAAGCCATGTGCGCCGAGTCTTCCGGTACGAGTCCGAACATGTCATGGATGCGCTTGAGTCTTTCGACGGCTTTGGAACCCTTGCCGTGCCATGTCAGCCATTTCGCCGACGCGATTTCGTCTTGTACAGGGTGCCCGTTTGGCGCCAACAGGTGAGGAAATTTTTGTGCCGATTGCTCGATCGCGCGAAATTTCATGGCAATGTGAAACCAATCCAAAATCCGATTCAACGACCTCTTGGATCCATCGACGGCTTTCTCAAATTCGCCTGCGCCGTCAGAGACGATCGTGATTTTCTGATCATTCGCGACGCCCTGCTCCGAGAGAAAATGATCAAGTCGGGTCGCGGCCGATGTGACCTCCCGATTGACGTATCCATAAACTTTGCAACGGCCATCGTCGCGAACCGCACGGCCGGCGATG
Organism: Paraburkholderia domus; assembly: GCF_905220705.1. Taxonomy (GTDB): domain Bacteria; phylum Pseudomonadota; class Gammaproteobacteria; order Burkholderiales; family Burkholderiaceae; genus Paraburkholderia; species Paraburkholderia domus. The sequence goes on along the minus strand of NZ_CAJNAT010000027.1, from coordinate 17,254 downwards.
ATGTTCACGTGTCGCCCGGTAGGCGGTGGGCGCTTCGAAGCGTAGTACTGCCAGAGCTTGGCTTCATCCTGTTCTTTACGAGAAGGCCGGTGGCGCAGCCATGCAGAATCCACCGCAAGAGCGGTTATCTTGACGTTGCTATCGGTCGGCGGATAGTCTCGTTCACCGCGAATCGCGCTTTCGGCGTGATCGTCGAGTTCTTGGCCGACCGTCCATACGCGATTCCTCAATCCTGAGGTGGAGATCGTTTGATCGACCGGCAAAATCTCTTTTAGCAACGTCGTCGCCACCGCATAGGGAAGATGCGCTGCCCACTTGACTTGCAAGTATTCGAGCTCAGGACTGACACGCAGCGGCATCGCTAATGCGAGCGGGCTGAACGATTTTGCGCTTTGGTCTTGAACGCACTCGCAGACGCACAGCTGCGGGCTGTCGATCGTTACTTTGCCGAAAACCGTTCGGTATCGAATTGCATGGGTCGCTTTGATCGATAATGCCCTGCCGCACTGCGGGCAATTCAGGGAAGCCGAAACAACAACACGAGTCTGTGCGCAGACCAATGCACGCTGCGCCTCGTGTACCAAACTTCTGCCTTCAGCCAAGTTTAGGCCCAGTTGCTTCAGATCGCCGACGAGCCGTTCAAATTCAGCCAATCGTATTGCCTCGCCGCCGCCAACGCCGTCGTCAATTCGTGCCTCGATGATCATCCGCATGATAGCCTCCGCAATTGATCGTAAGGCAACAAATATATCGCTACTCTGCCTCACCGGCTGCCTCCGGTTTTAACTGCACTCCACCCAACTCAACAACATGATCTTCGAACAGTTCCGCGCCAGGCAAAATTGCCTCGACCTCTGTTAACAAGGCTTGTCCGATTCCATCTCCTCGATTTTTCTCATCGACAACGAGATTCTCGACCACCGCAAAAGGCTGGCTGGAATACATTACATCCGTACAAAGACAGACCAGTGCCGTGGCGCAGACCTCTCCATCATCTCACCGACGAAGAGCCGGGTTCGCGCGTCTTCCTCGATCGCCTGAATCCGGGATTCAGTGATATTGATATTCTCGTCGTCCTTGTTGCCTGCTCTATTCGCTGATGTTTCACTTTAATTTTGCGGCCGCTGTCAGCCAGGCGTTGTGGCTTCTGTGGAGTTGCCTCGGTATGGCCAGGATGGGGCTCGCGCGGCGGCAGGCTCGGAGTACTTTGCTTAATGGCTAACCCGGCGGTTGGTGACTCGTTCCGACTCGTTGCGTCCGGCGTAATCCGAGTGACCGGTTGCCGGTCAGGTTCCGCTTGTGTATGGTCGGCTCGGGTTGTTATGGCTTGTCAGGACCGGGCGTGTCGCTCGCAGCTATCGCCCTGCTCCACAAGTTGAACGCAAATCTGCTCCGACTTTGGGTGGAACAGGCCGAAGAGAACGCCCGGATCGGCGTCGCCCAGATCGCCCGACCCGCGCTTACTCCGCCGGCAACGATATCGCGTGCCCGGAGCCCTTGACTTCCTTGAGCACGAACGAGGTATAGACCTCCTTGACGCCGGGTAGCGCACCCAGTACGTATCGTGTCAACTCACCGAAGGCATCGAGGTCGCGAGCAATTACCGTGAGCTGATGATCGTAGCGACCCGAAACGCAATGGCACGACAAGACCTCGGGAACGCGCTTGACGGCATCCTCGAACGCCTTGACGCGTTCCGCCGCCTTTTGATCGAGTGAAATGAGCACGAAGGCGGTGACGTTAAAACCGAGCTTCCTGACATCGATCTCGGTGCGGTAGCCCCGTATTACCCCCTCATCTTCCAGGCGCTTCACCCGCCGCCAGCACGGCGACGGCGTGAGCGAGACACGCTCGGCGAGTTCGGCGCTGGAGAGTCGTCCGTTTCCCTGCAATGCGGCCAGAATTTCCATGTCGGTGCGATCGAAATTTTTACTCTGCATGATTATTCCAGGAATTCGGTAGTTACCGTGATTTCGTTCCAAAATATTACACTTTTGGGCGAGAAGTTCCAAAGCTTTTTCCATTATGTCCCTGTAATTTTGTGAGCACGGTGTGAGCGATTACCAGGTCGCGAAATACCCCTGTTATTCGTCAATATTCGTGGAGTCACTGTGGAAATTTCGAACCCGATCAAGAAGGCATTGTTGGCGCGGACGCCTTCCGAAGGATGCTGGCTGACGCTGGCGAGCCCGACGGTTGCGGAAACTGTCGCTCATTGTGGTTTTGATTGGCTGGTGGTCGACATGGAGCACGCGCCCAACGACGTGGTGAGCTTGTCGGCGCAATTGCAGGCCATCGATGCCGCACGCGCGAATGGTGCTTCGACCTACCCGGCGGTGCGCGTGAGCGCCAACGACCCGATCCTGGTCAAGCGCGCGATGGACTGCGGCGTCGAAACGGTGGTCTTCCCCAATATCGATACCGTCGAAGACGCACAGCGCGCGATTGCCGCAATGCGTTTCCCGTCGAACGGCAATGGCGGAACGCGCGGTGTCGCTGGTCTGGTGCGTGCCGGCACCTACGGACAGAATCCCGAATACGTCAGCCGGGCGAACGCGCAGTCGTGCGCGATCCTGCAAATCGAATCCGCCGAGGCGGTGCGCAACGTCAAGGAAATCGCCGCGCTGCCGGGCGCCGATTGCCTCTTTATTGGAACCGCCGATATGGCAGCCAGCCTCGGACGCCTGGGCGACACCGGTCATCCCGCCGTCCTTGAGGCGGTGTCCGTCGTGATTGCGGCCTGCGAGGCCGAGAACAAGGCGGTCGGCATATTTGCCGGCAGTGCCGAAGAAGCCGCTGCGTATCGCAAGCAAGGCGTGCAGTTCATCGCCCTGCACTCGGATGTGATGTGGCTGGCGCACGGTGTCCGTCAGGCGCGCGCGCAGTTCAGCGCGGCATGCCGATAAGCCGTTTGCCGATCGATTTCCTCCTCCCCCTCAGAGCGCCGTAGACATGATGTCAAACAATTCCCCCGACTGGTCGGGGCTGGGTGCACGCCCGAGCGTGCAGGCCTTGCGCTCTTCCAAGATACGCGAAGTGGCTAACGCGGCCATGGGCCGCGCCGATGTGTTGCCGTTCTGGTTCGGCGAGCCCGATGAGCCGACACCGCAAGCCTTCCGGGACGCCGCGATCGCCGGGATCGCCGCAGGAAAGACGTTTTATGTGCAGACCTTGGGTGTCCCGTCGTTGCGCGAGTGCCTCGCCGGCTATGTGAGCGCCATGCATGGTCGGCGTGACGTCGAAAACATCGCAGTCACCAGTTCCGGTACGTCGGCGTTGATGACCGCCGTGCAGGCGATCGTCGGGAACGGCGATCATGTGGTTGCAGTGACGCCGCTTTGGCCCAACCTGGTCGAGATGCCGAAGGTGCTCGGGGCACAGGTCAACACCGTCGGCCTGACGTTCTCCAAAACCGGTTGGCGGTTGGATGTCGACGCGTTGCTGGCCGCATTGAAGCCCGGCGTACGCGCATTGCTGGTGAATTCGCCGAACAACCCCACTGGTTGGGTCATGTCCGCTGAAGATCAGCGGGTGGTTCTCGCACATTGCCGTAAGCACGGCATCTGGATTATTTCGGACGATGTGTACGACCGTTACTACTATGAAGGTACGGTGGCGCCGACTTTCCTGGACATCGCCGAGGAAGACGACCGCGTGGTCAGCTGCAACTCCTTCTCCAAGACGTGGCTGATGACCGGCTGGCGGGTGGGCTGGCTGGTGGTGCCACGCGCGCTGTTGCCCGAGATCGGCAAGCTGATCGAGTACAGCAACACCTGCACGCCGGGATTTGTGCAGGCCGCTGCGCAATGCGCGATTGAGCAAGGTGAGCCTGTGATCGCGCGGACCGTGTCGCGGCTGCGCCTCGCGCGCGACCACCTGGCGCTGCGTCTGGGTGAGGTGCCGCAAGTCCAACTGGCGGGATCGTCGCCAGGCGCGATGTACACGTTTTTCCGCGTTCACGGTGTGTCCGACAGCCTGGCGTTCTGCAAGGATCTCGCCGCGACTGGCGGCCTGGGCCTGGCTCCCGGCATTGCTTTCGGGCCGGAAGGCGAAGGTTATCTGCGCTGGTGCTACGCGAGCGTGCACGATCGACTGGACGAAGGCGTGAATCGCTTGTCTCGCTATCTGGCCACGAAGCTTTAAAAACCGACTTGGGTCCGGTAGTGTTGCGCCGGATTCAAGTCAGCGCGCTTTCGAGTTGTCGACGTGGGGATACGAAGCCTGGTTGGCTGCGTATTTTCATGATTTGGAGTGGAACCGATGAGTCATCTTGAATTGCCCCGTTCTCTGGACTGGATTGAACGGCTGGTGCGATTTGATACCACCAGCCGCGAGTCCAATCTGGGACTGATCGAAACCGTGCGCGACCACCTGAGCGCAGCAGGGTATGCCCCACTGCTGATTTACGATGCAAGCGGAAAAAAAGCCAATCTCTTCGTCACCGTGCCTGCGCACGATGGTGAGACGCAGGGCGGAGTCGTGTTGTCCGGGCACACCGATGTCGTACCCGTGGACGGGCAGGCGTGGAGCAGCGATCCCTTCCAGCCCGCCCTCCGCGATGGCCGGTTGTATGGCCGCGGCACCTGCGACATGAAGGGTTTTCTCGGCGTGGCCTTGGCCATGCTGCCGACGTTCGCGTCAACGCGTCTGCGTGCGCCGCTGCATCTGGCGCTGTCGTACGACGAGGAGGTCGGCTGCCTGGGGGCGGACGTCATGCTTCGCGAACTGGCGCGGCTGGACATTCGTCCGGACAGTTGCATCGTGGGCGAGCCCACCGAAATGCGCGTCATTTCCGCCCACAAGAGCAGCAACCTGTATCGCTGCACGGTGCACGGGCACGCGGCGCATTCGTCGTTGACACCGCGCGGTGTCAACGCCATTGAGTATGCGGCACGCGCTATCTGCCATATCCGGGACATGGCCGACGGTCACCGCATTGATGGCCCGTTTGACCGCGACTTCGAGGTGCCTTTTACCACCGCCAACACCGGAATCATCTCGGGCGGGCTGTCGGTCAACACGATTCCGGATCACTGTCAGTTCGATTTTGAGTTCCGAACCATTCCGGGGGTACTTGCGCCCGATGTCATCGGCGGATTGCGGCGCTATATCACCGGTGAGCTGCGCTATCGGATGAAAGCGGAGCATCCACAAGCCGACATCGTGCTCGAAACGCTGGCCGAGGTGCCCGGCTTCGACACCGCCGCCCACGCTGAGATTGCACAACTCGCGCAGGCGCTGACAGGCGCTCGCGGCACGCAGAAGGTGGCGTATTGCACGGAAGCGGGCATGTTCCAGAGGGCCGGCATGACGGCGGTTATTTGCGGTCCGGGAAGCCTGGAGCAAGCGCATCGTGCCGACGAGTACGTCGCCGTGGCGCAAATTCATCAATGTGAGCAGTTCATGGAAAAGCTGGCGAACCACCTGGCCGTCGCCGGGCAGTAAAGCAGTTGAAGCAACAACCAGGAAAACAGAGGATAAAAATGGGTTACACGGAAAAATCCTTACTGCGTGGCGCGGAGACCGCCGGCACCGACGCGGCTGCCACCGCGCTGCGGCGCAAGCAGGTGCGCCGGGCGGTGATCGCAGCGTCGATTGGCAACGCGCTCGAATGGTTCGACATGATCGCCTATGGCACCTTCGCCCTGATCATTGCCAAACTGTTCTTCCCAACGACCAACGAAAGTGCGTCGCTACTGCTGGCGCTGGCCACCTTTGGCGTGTCGTTCCTGATGCGGCCGCTGGGCGCGATCGTGCTGGGCAGCTATGCCGACCGGGCCGGCCGCAAGGCGGCGCTGACGATGTCGATCTTCCTGATGATGATCGGCACTTTGATCATCGTGGTAGTGCCGACCCATGCACATATTGGCATCGCGGCGTCGGTGATCATTCTGATCGCCCGGCTCATCCAGGGGTTTTCGGCTGGTGGTGAATTCGGCAGTGCGACCGCTTTCCTGATTGAGTACGCCCCGGACCGTCGTGCCTATTACGCAAGCTGGCAGGTGGCCAGCCAGGGGGGCGCGATTCTTCTCGCTGCATTGTTCGGTGCGGTGCTCAACGCGACGCTCACCCAGGTTCAACTGGAGAGCTGGGGATGGCGCGTGCCGTTCATCTTTGGTTTGTTGATCGCGCCGGTCGGATATTACATTCGCCGTCACATGGAAGAAACACCCGAATTCAGTGAGGCCGAAGCCTCGAAATCGCCGCTCAGCGACATGTTCTCGGGACAGAAGCTGCGCTTACTGGTTACCGTGGGGTTCGTCGCGTTAGGATCGGTCGGCAACTATCTGGCCCTGTACATGCCGACATATTCGATCCGCCAGCTCGGCCTGCCCGCGACCGTTGGTTTCATGGCGACCTTGGTGGTCGGCGTCATCATGGCCCTGGCTTCCCCGTACTTTGGCGCGCTTGCCGATCGCAAGGGGCCCGCCAGGGTCATGACCGTTGCCGCCGCGCTGACCGCCGTGCTGTGCTACCCCTTGTTCTCTCTGGTCGTCAACCACCCGACAGTCGGCACCCTCATGATTGTCCAGGTCGCTCTCGGCACGTTGGCCACGGCTTATTTCGCACCAATGCCGGCATTGATGTCTGCCATTTTCCCGGTGCAAGTGCGTACCACTGGCCTGTCTCTGGGGTACAACATCGCAGTGACGGTTTTTGGCGGATTCGCACCGTTCATCCTGACGTGGCTGATCGCCAGCACGGGCTCCAAATTGTCGCCCAGCTATTATCTGCTCGCAATCGCCGGCATGGCGCTGGTGTCGCTGACGATGGCGCGCCGGAAGTTCGGCCAGCGATAATGCTTCGCCGAATGTAAGGCTGGCCCCGCGGCACGAGCACCCCTCGTGCCGTCTGCCGTTCGACTCAATATCCATGAGCCTTGCCGATCGCGCGGTGAACGCATCTCACCGGATATTGGCGGCCCTGACGGAGGTCGACGCGGCTTCGTCGCAGAATGCGTCGACGGGTCTTTACGATCGCGGCAGCACTCCGGTAACGCCTTTTGGCGAATGCCTTGGCGGCGGCGGTCCGGTGTATCCATTGCCGCTCCAGAATGACGATCGTGCGACTCCTGACCTGCGCGCGGCTCAGTGCACGTCGATCTCCTCGATCTTGTGCACGCCGGTCAACTCGCAGAGCACGTTGCGATAGGCAACGAACTCATCGGTGCCACCCCCGAGCGAAAGTGTCAATGAGAGTGAACCAAACCGTGGGAGGCCATTTCCGTCGACTTGACCGCCGTCATAGACCGCGTGACGGCGCCTTACCCGATGGGATACGGCGCCTGGAATCTGCGAAGTTTCTAACGAGAAGAGCCCAGCGAGCGCGCCCGGCACGCTGGCCATATCAGCTACGCTGGCGACGTTGCCAACCGATCGGAGTTGCTATGCGACTGATTATCGAGGCCCGCCTTGAGGATGGGGAAACGAGTGAGACTGAAGCGACGATCGTTGCTGTTGTGGAACGAAAAGACCGGAGCGTCGCCGACCTGGGACTCACAATTGCCGAAGGTCGCGCCTTGCTCGCTGAGATTCAATCGTTGCTGGTGTCGGAGCAGACTGCCGGGTGGATGGAGAGCCAATTGGCTTGCGACCGTTGTGGCTCGATGCTAGCGCACAAGGACGCCCGTTCGATCGTGCTGCGAACCGTGTTTGGCAAGGTCGACGTGCCGAGTCCGAGGCTGTGGGCGTGCAACTGCGCGGCAAAGCAAGGGCAGCCGCGCCGCTCCGTGAGTCCGCTGTGCAAGGCCGTTCACCAGCGTGTGACGCCGGAACTGGAGTACCTGCAGGCCAAGTGGGCCGCCCATCTACCTTACCGTCAGGCCACCGAGCTGCTTCGAGAGGTCCTTCCGCTGGACAAAGGGATTTCCTTCGGTAGTACTCGCCGTCGGATCCTCGCCGTCGGTAGCGCCCTGGACGCGCAGATCGAGCGCGATATCGCGTCTGGACCAAAAGCGGTCAGCGCAGAGCAGGTTCGCGAATCGACCACCGTCGGCTGCGTGAGCGTCGACTCAGCGTGGCTGAGCTTCAGCAGCAGCCCCAGGAGCCGCAAGGCGGAGCGCGACCTTGCGGAGCTGAAATCGCCGTGGGCGCAGAAGTTGACGCGGGATCGACATGTCAACATCGTTGCGGGCCGTGCAACTCTTGCTGATCGCACTCCGCGCCTCTACGCGTACGTGCATAAGCTGGTGCCATCGGCGCCCGCGCGGCTGGACCAGTTTCTCTTTGCAAGCGGCGTGGCTCCATACGAGCGAGTCACCGTGATCAGCGATGACGCTGGCGAATTCGGCAAGGCTGTGGACGGCAGCCAGCTCGCCAGGGTAAGGATCCTGGACTGGTTTCACATCGCGATGAAGTTCAAGGCTGCCAGGAACTCGGCGTTAGGAAGCCAGACGATGGAGCCCCACGAGCGAATCGTTGTAGAGACAGAGATCGATCACGCCAGGTGGCTGGTTTGGCATGGAAAGGGCCGGCAATCGGTGTCCCGCATCAAGGCCCTGGATGCCACGCTGTTGGCGAAGGAAGGCTATGAGCACTCGACGTTGTACTGGAACCTGCGCCGCCTGTACTTCTACATCGAGAACAACGCCGGTACGCTCGTGAACTATGGCATGCGCTATCACAAGGGGCTACCGATCAGCAGCAGCATTGCCGAGTCCGCGGTGAACCTGGTGGTCAGCCATCGCATGGCGAAGAAGCAACAAATGCGATGGACGGACGAGGGAGCGCACTGTCTGGCACAGGTCAGAGTTGCTGTTCTCAACGAAGAATTCTCGGTTGAGAAACTTGCCGTGTTGACCAAGACTTCTGCAGCTGCAAACTCGCCGAGTGCGCGCCGAGCGGCGTGAATTGACCTCCCACGGTTTGGTTCACTCTCCTCTACGCACTCGAAACCATCAATGATGAGCGTGAAACGCCCATCAAGATCCGCCAATCCAAATACCTCAACAACTTGGTTGAGCAGGACCATCGGGCGATCAAGCGGCGCACGCGACCCATGCTGGGATTCAAGACTTTTCGCTGTGCCCGGATCCTTCTGGCCGGCATTGAGCTTATGCACATGATCACCAAAGGACACATGAAGTGTGCTCGCGGAACTCATCCGTCTGGCGCCGATCAATCCTACGACCTGGCAATATAAGCAGTGCTTTGCATAGCGATCGAAGTTCCTCCGCTCTCCTTACCACGAAAAAACCCCATGTGTACCCCCTGCCGGAGGATTTTATGGTCTAGAACGAACGTGAGTTGAAAAATTGGCTCTTTTGAAAACGGAGTGGGTAACGGGGCTCATCGGGCATGCTCGTTAAAGCGCGATAAGTCGAGTTTCCCGGCGATGAGGAACAGGACAGTACGCATGGTTTCGAAGCGAGCGTACCCGCGTGCTTTGCGTTTGGCGGCCTGAAACAGGCCGTTGATGGCTTCGATGAAGCCGTTGGTCTGGCGCGTCTGTGACCTTGCCCCTGTTTCACGAATCCCATAGCTGAGGGAGTTATGCGGCTTCGCCCTGCTGAGCCGCGAACCAGTTTTGCTCGAATGTCATGGGGCTGACGTAGTCGAGCGTTGAGTGTAGCCGGCGCGAATTATAGAAGCCAAGCCAGTCGATGATTTCATCCATCGCCGCACGCCGTGTTGCGAAGTGCCGGCCGTGCAGGCGGGCAACCTTCAGCGAACCCCACAGACTTTCCGTCGGGGCATTATCCCAGCAGTCGCCGCGTCGGCTCATCGACGAGCGCATGCCGTAAGCCTTCAGCGTGTCCTGGAACAGGCCGCTGCAATACTGGCTACCCCGGTCGCTGTGCAGGATGACGCCGGCCTGTGGGCGGCGTCGGAACCACGCCATGCGCAGCGCGTCGGTGACCAGCTCAGCTTTCATGTGCGGTTGCATCGACCAGCCCACCACCTGCCGACTAAACAGGTCGATGATGACAGACAGATAGACCCAGCCTTCGGCCGTTGCACAGTACGTGATATCGGTGGTCCAGACCTGGTTGGGCGCCGTAGCGGTGAAGTTGCGCTCCAGTAAGTTCGGCGCAACTGGCAGGTTGTGATTCGAGTTCGTTGTCGCGATGTACTTGCGCTTGTGCCGTGCACGGATGCCATGCTGCGCCATCAGCTTGCGAACGCGCTCCTTGCCCACGCGTACCGCTCGTGCAACCAGTTCCTTCCACATGCGCGGCCAGCCATATTCGCCCTTGACCTGCGCGTGAATGGCCTTGATGTGCGCGAGCAACGCATCGTTGCTTACGCGGCCTCTGTGCGGCTTGTCGCCGCCGGTGCGCTGCTGGCGCTGATGATATCCGCTGGGGCTAATTTCCAGCGCTTCACAAAGGACTGAGACTGGCCAATGGTGTCGATTCCGGTCAATGAACGCGCACTTCACATCGACTCCTTCGCGAAGTACGCTGCGGCTTTTTCTAAAATATCTCGCTCCATCTTCAGGCGAGCCACTTCCGCACGCAACCGCGCCAGTTCCATCTGTTCTGGACTGACCGGCTTTGCGCCGGCGCCCGCCAGCTTGCCTTCCCGGTCAGCCTTTACCCAGTTGTACAGCGTCTGTTCAATCACACCCAGTGTCGCCGCCACCGCCGCCATGCTTTGCCCGGCCTTGACCAGCCTCACCGCCTCCAGCTTGAACTCGAGCGTGTACTGCGCTCGCTTTGCCTTGCTTGTCATTGTTCTTCTCCTTGCTTGAGTTTACCTGCTCAGCAAGGGATTCGTTTTTCGGGGGCAAGCTCATTGCGGCGACTGCATCCACCAGTTCCTGCTTATTCATGAGTTTGTCCGTGTTCGGGTTGTGAAGATTCCCACCCTACCCGATCGGCGCGCCTCCACGCAATCGGCAAACATTTACGCTGGTTCACGATACCCCCTATGTCGGCACCCGTCTTCCGTGGATCGGATGTGCGGTACTCGCTTTGCCGGAGGACTTTGCACGTGCAAAGTTTTCTGCCTCAACGACAGGTCAACGGCTATGGTTCTGCGCTGCAGACTCCGCGCCATCCGCGAGGTGGGTCGCGCAGCCGGCCGCGTCACTTGCGCGTGTCCGCTGCTCTGCCCCGCCTTCCCGGACTGACCGCTGGCCGCTGCCCGGAATCGACAGCCGCGTGCCGCAATGCTGTTTCAGATGTCTCTAGCGGCATGCTTTCTCCGGAATCCGCATGTTGTCCGCAAATGAAGGGGTAGATAGCTCGGACTAAGCGCCCCTCCGTTTGCGAATTCGACCTATCGACGGGGACCGCTCGAGAATCAGTTTGATGATTCATCGGTCAGTATCTGGTCCATTGCCGGGTGCGTCGGGATCAGCAGGCGATGCCGCATCCTGGTCTGGATTGGACGGACCTTCCGGAGTGGGTGGCAACGGATGGCGCACGGCATCGCGCAACTCGTCGCGCTCCCATGTCTCGCGCTCACGCTGCGCCGCCCGACGCTCCAGCGCCTTGGCATCGAGTTCTGCTACACGGACCTGTCGGATACTCTCCAGTTCCGGCTGCTCAAACACGATGCGCACGCGTGTGTCGGCCGCCACACGCGCCGCGGCCGCCTGGAAGTCATCAGGTCCGGACAGTGACAGCGTGCTGCCGAACTTCTGCTGCGCGAAGCGCAGCGCAATCTCGACCGCCTCGCGCTCGCTATCCCACAGCCGTAGCGTGCGACCCTCGTCGACGAGGAACGCCACGCCGTCCTTCCGGTAGTCGACCTCACCACTGGCCCGCACCTCGTATGTAATCGACGGGCTGGCGTAGATGATCTCGTTGCGATCGTGCGCTGCCGGTCGCTCCACAGCACGGGAAGGCGTACTGAAAATGACCGCGCGTTCGTCGTCTGCACGTTTCGTCCGCAGGCGGATCTGCCGCATCCGGCGCAACTCACGCAGCGACCTTTCGTCGCCTTTCTGAGCGCACTCCTGCAGGAAGTCACGATACTGCTCGGTCAACGGCCGGCTTACGGCACCCTTCAGCGCATCCCGCTCTTTCGCGATCTGCACACGCAGCGCGGCCTCTGCCTCAAGGCGTGCAACACGTGCTGCGGACAGCTGCTCGCGGCGCTGCACGCCTGACAGGTCCATGCGCGGGCGTTCAATGAGCGCGCTGCGGGCACTGTAGAACTCAGATTTGACCGCCTTTCGCCGCTCACTCTCATGATCGGCCTGCGCATCCCACGCGCGACGTAGCTCGTTCCGGAATGCCGATCGCCATTGCTGGAACTCGCCCCATAGGTCCCGTTCAGGCGTATGCCTCGGTGCATGCTCCGGATCACGTCCTGTCTGCGCACGATAGGTCTCGCGCAGCAGCTGCGCCGCCTCCTCCCATGACAGGTTCATCTCTTTGGTGAGGAAGTCAGAGACATTCAGATTGCGCGAGCCGGCCTGGACTCTGTCACCGCCGTCCGCGCCTTTACCGATCGAATACTTTTCGACGAACAGTCCGTGCGAGTGCGCGAGCGCGGCCAGCAGCCGGCCCGCGTCGAGCGTCACGCGGATCTCGGTGAACTCCTCCCGCTCCCGGGCACGTCGCGCCGTGCGAGCCTCGGACAGGTCACGGGCAAACTGGTCGCGAACGGTATCGGCGGCCCGGCCCGTCGACGCGCGCGCACCTGCATTGAAATCGACCGACGCCGCGTCCGTCGGCAGCGGCGTATCAGTTGGCCGGATCTCTGCTTGAGCCTCGAAAGGCAGCGATTCGATCGCATCGAACGATTGCACATCCGCAAGGCTGCGGATCTCCTCACGCGGTCCGAACCCTGCGGCAAGACGGCCACCGCCAGACGCATGGCTCAGACTAAAAGGCTCGCGTGACCCGAACGGTCCTCCGGCCCGCATGAACTTCCCAGCCGCGGTGCGCGTGAGACGCGTCCGCCCTGCCTCGTCCGCCTGGTCCCACGCGACAAACATGCGATCGACGATCGCTTTCCATTCAGGCTCGCCGGCGGACCTGTCAACGACATCGGGCCCGCCCGGCCATTGCCAGTGATCCCCGATCTCACCGTCACTGCGGCCCACATCGACGTCGCCGTCGGCACCTTCGCGCGATCGCCGCCGGGGGAGCGATGTTTCTAGCTGTTCTCTTCCCGCTCGCTCGCGATCGCCAGACCATCGCAATGCGTCAATTCGTTCGGCTTGCTCGTTTCCCAGCTCCAGTAATGCATCAGGCGGCAGAAGCACTTGACGTCGCGCGGCGTCGCCATCCACACCGCGGCCGGGCATGCCATGCACACGGTGGGCGGATTGGGACGGCGCGCCGGATCGATCGAAGCGAGCGTCAAGGTCGTGATCCGCTCCGGTTCGCCATCGCTCGGTGATTTCGCGGTGCGCGCGTTCGAGCTCGTTCCACCATTGCTGCGACTGCCCTGCCCTTTCCGGCTCCCGCCCGGCGCCGCGCTCTCGCGCCCGCCCTCCCGCTCCGGCGGCTCCAGTTCGCTGCCAATCTCGCCAGTATCCGGATCGATCGTGGCGCTGTTCCGTTCGCTCTCGTGTGCGCTCATTGAGCCCTCCTGTTGCATCGTAGAACCGCTGTTCGCGGTGATCGAGAATGCGCCGCTGCTCCGCCGGCGACGCGGCCTGATACGTCCTGTAAAAACTGCTACCGCTGTTCAGATACTTGATCTCTCGCGCGCGCGTGTCGTGCCACGTCTCCAGCGAATCGAGATAGATCCGCGGCGTATCGCGCGATACGCATGGCGCGACGTACTGCGCATGCACATTCGATTCGAGCGCCTCACGCTTGGCCGTAGCATCCAGCTCGATGAACTCGCGCGAGAACACGAACTCCTTCAGGTTCACACCCTTCGCGGCACCGGCCGGTTTGACGTTCTCGTACTCCGACTCCCTGCCGGCATTGCGTGTGCGCGTCTCGCCGAACTCCGTGATCAGGGCCCTGAAGTCGTCATACCGGGTCACATCACGTGTCATCACTGCCTCAAGAATCGAGGCCTTCAGCTCGCGATTGGCGCCCTCGAAGACATCGCCCTTGTACCGGCTGATCATTTCGGACGCGTCCGTGAACTGCACACGCCGGTTGTCCTTTGGGCTCGCGAGTCCGTACTTCGCGTTGATGTGCTCCTGAAAGGCCTCCAGATACCGCTCGTTATGGTCAACCTTCCCGAACGGATCAAGCCGTCGGCCCGTTACGAGATTCATTTCCGGGATCACGACATGCACGTGAACTTTGCGCTCGACAGCCTCGCCCGTCTTGCGGTCCGCATAGCTCTTGATACGCGGCACATGCGCTTCGGCGTAGAAGTTGTATTCGTCCCGACGGTACGCGGCAAACGCAAACGCCTCGAACTCGCGCACGATCTCACCCAGCAGATCGCGGTCGACCTCGTCTTCCTTGAACGACAGCGTGACATGCAGGTAGCGTTCAGCGTCTGTGTCGATCGACTGGATGATGTCGTTCGTCAGATCGAGATCCCCGGCGAGGATCACGCGCTCGTCCATCTCGTCGCGCTCCATCTCGCGACCCTGCTTCTGGCCTTTTTCCAGATACGCCTTGATCCCGTCGTGATAGCCGCGCACGCGTATGAGCATCGTCCTACCCCTGCGTCCCGCGCCCGGCGAGCCAGCGCCCCGCCCTTTCGATGTGGAAAAGCAGCGTGCTGTGCGCGATCGACGGCAGCAGATGGCCAGCCGCAAAGACCGACGCGCGGGCACTGTCGCAGTCTGTCTGCGTCAGCGTGTGCGCACCGTCGTGGCCGCCATCGAAGTGCAGCTTCGTCTCAAGTTCGATCACCGCCATGATGGCTGCATGTTTCGGATCCGTTCCCATCGCTATCAGTCGACCTTGTTCAGTGTTGCCTTGAGGTACTGCCCGATCAACTGCAGCTGCGTGAGCAGTTGCTCGTAAGTCGCCTCCGAAAGCTTCCCGCGAACGTGCTCTGAATTCGCACGGTGCGCGATCTGATTCAGGTTGTTGCTGGTCTTGTTGAAGATGTACAGCAACCGCTTGCGATCCCCGCTCGCCACCGGCCGCGCGATCACCTGCGTACGGTTGGTCAGCACTGCATGCCGGAAAAACTCCGACTGCGTCATCCCGCTTTGCGCCACCTTTGCAAGGTACGCATCGCGATCCGCATCCGACAGACGGAACGCGATCGGTTTGCCCAGCCCTGCCCCGCCATTGCTTTTTTGCTTTGGCATCACCAGAGCCCCTTCGAGCGACCACCGTCGATCTCAGCGCCGACCATTGCGAACGGCCTGCCGTCGTCATCGATCGGATGCGCGCGAAACTCGTATTCCGGCCACCGCAACTCGCACTCGCGCAGCGCGCGCATCGCCTGGTCACCCGTCATTGGCCGCGTATAGCCTGCCCACGGCAAATAACGCGGCTCGCTGCCGCGCTCATCGGCACGCGGCCCCACTACAAGCTGGATCACCCATTCGCTGCGCGGAATCATGACTGCACCTCCGTATTCATTACGCATACCAGGCAGTGCTGAATGTCGGCGGCGGAGCCACCGACCGGAATGACGCGGCAGTAGATCGCGTCGGGGTTTCAAAGGGGCTCGCCCCTTTGGCACGAAATATTTTACGGAACGCGTAGCGTTGCGTAAACATATTCGACGTGCCTCGCCCCGCTTTCGCCACACATTATTTCCTACGCATATTCTTCGGCGCTACTACACCAGTACATCACGCATTGCATGGGAATACTACACAATACAACCTTGCCCCTACATGCTGTCGTCATTCATACTACGCCCATACTACATTTATTCGCCATTTTCCCAATGGATCACGAACAGCTTGCTTCCGCGCTGCGCCGCCTTGCCAGCACAAGCCCGAAACGCAGCAAGGTTTCGCATCTCAAGGCCCTCCTTCCGGACATCGAGGCGGCGCTCGCCGCTCGCGTTCCCGCCGCTGATATCCTGAATACCTTGCGCGAACAGGGACTCGATATCTCCCTTCGGACGTTTCACGGAACCCTGTACAGGCTTCGAAAGATCGCCTCTACGCCCGGTTCGGGAAGCAAATCAGGCGCTGCGGCCGCCCGCCCCGGCGCCCCGCCCCCCGTCACAGCCTCCCTGGCGACAGCCCCTCTCGAAGCGCACAAGCCTGCGCCTCCCACGACCAATGCACCGGCCCAGACTCGCATCAAAACCTTCGAACAATTGCAATCCGAAAATCCCCACCTTTCAAGCATGCAGTTGAACCACCTCTACGCCGAACAGTACGGCGAACCTCGCGTGAGCAATGCCGATATTGACGCGCTCAAGAAAAAATATCCTCGGCACGCGAAACCCTGAGCCGCATCGCCCCGCCGCACTGCGCCGGGTCGGGCCGCTCCCCATGCATCCTGCATGGGTCCCCACGACCCTCGATACGGGCGCGCGGCGCGCGCCATGTCACCTTGGTCCGCACCACGCAGTTACATTCTGTTTGGCAAAACGCGGGCTGGCCACGCGCGCGGCCCGGCATAATCGTCGTGCAGCTGCCTGGTCCAAAAAGGCACGCGGCAGGAGCCTCGGAAAGTCGATCTGCGTACCGGCTTCTTTTTTCCTGTGCAGTACTCGTAATGCAAAAAACCGCCCGGACTTTCGCCCGGACGGCGGCATGTGACATGCCTGCACTTACGCAAAGTGCATCACGGCTCAGGCGGCTTCGGCTTCCTCCGCATCGCCGTCGTTGCACTCATCCTGCTTGCTGTCGGCGTCGCTTTCCCCGTCATCCTCCCAATGGCCGTACGTGACGTGTTTCGGCAACTCACGGTTACGCAGCACTTCCGGCAACCAGCCCGAGTCCGCCATGCGAAGCTCGGCGGCAGCAGCGGCATCTCCCTTTCTCATCCCGCGCAGTTCGCCTGCGGCCTGCGGCGAAACTGTCTCGCCTACAACGGTCACGATACGATCTTTCGGGACGTGCTCGAATTACCCTGCACGCGTTGGCTTCCAGTAGTGCGTGAAGTTCAGTTCCAGCGTGTTCGCCACTTCGTTGACCGGGTGCGCCCGGTCAACGGGACTGATGCTGTCTCCCGTCGCGGCCACGCAGAATGCAAACAGGTTCGACATCACGTCCACGTCCTGTTGCAGCAGCGCAGGGTAGCCGGTATCGACAGTGACGCCGAGCGCACGCCCAAGCTGTGACGCGCGCCACAGGCCTGGGTGTATTGCCTCAACGTTTTTCAGGTGAGCCGACATAGCGTGGAAAAAGTCGGGTAAGGACGCGACGTTGCCGTCGCGTCCTCCCCTAAGAACCGTACGTGCGAGTTTCCCCGCATACGGCTCAAGCCTCAATAAGGCTGGCGCATGCCAACCCGGTC
>NZ_CAJNAT010000026.1 GCF_905220705.1 Paraburkholderia domus | reverse complement strand
GCCTCGCGGCTCAGGCCTGGCCTTTCGGCCCCAGTTGGTGTCCTCGATGCTTCGCACCCCGCTGTTACCAGCGACGCACGATCGAGTAGGCTACTGCTGGCAGAACAGCAGGTCTTGTCCAATTACTATCGGCAAGACAGTTGCGATAGCGACCTTCAGGTCGCACCTGTATAAATATACAGTATAGTATCCCGCTGCAACCCGGGCTTTTGGCGTGCCGTCCCGCCTGCCCCGTTGCACTGAACTTGCGCGGTCGCGAGGCGTCCGTGAGAGGTGGCCCACTCATTCAGACGGTCGGATAAATTGGCATCTAATGGAATCATCCGCATTCGCGGCGCGCGTCAGCACAATCTGAAGAACGTCGATCTCGACGTACGAACCGGCGAAATGACAGTCGTCACCGGCCCATCCGGTTCCGGCAAATCGAGCCTCGTGTTCGACACGCTGTACGCGGAAGGGCAGCGGCGCTACGTTGAAACCTTCAGCGCCTACGCCCGGCAGTTTCTCGACCGCATGGACCGGCCGCAAGTCGACCGGGTCGACGGCGTACCGCCCGCCATCGCGATCGACCAGACCAATCCGGTGCGCAGTTCGCGCTCCACCGTCGGCACCATGACGGAGCTCAATGATCACCTGAAGCTCCTCTACGCACGCGCGGCCGAACTGTTCGACCGCAAAACCGCGCTGCAAGTGCGCCACGACACGCCTGAAACGATCTACGCCGAGCTGCTCGAGCGCACCGCGGAGCATGATCCGCGGCTGGTCGTCACGTTTCCGGTTGAGTTGCCGGAAACGGCGTCCGAACAGGAAGTGGAGCAATGGCTTTCCGCGAGCGGTTACACGCGTGTGCAGGCGCAGCGCGAAGTTGATTCACCCACCGGCAAGCGCAAGCTGCTCGATGTGGTGGCCGACCGCTTCCGCTTGCGCGCGGTCGACAAGCAACGTGTGGTCGAAGCTATCGAGGCGTCGCTCAAACGGGGTGGTGGCCGCGTCAACATCTATGTGCTGCCTGTAGCGCCAGACGCGCCGGAGGCGAAAGAGCCTGAGCCACAAATCTGGCGTTTCTCTACCGGCCTGCACAGCCCCGAGAGCGACCTGCGCTATGCGGATCCGCAGCCGGCGCTGTTCTCGTTCAACTCGGCTTATGGCGCATGCGAAGTCTGCCGGGGTTTTGGCCGCGTGATTGGCGTCGACCTCGGCCTGGTGATTCCCGACGCGCGCAAGACGCTGAGCGACGGCGCGATCAAGCCGATGCAAACGCCCGCCTGGAAGGAGTGCCAGGACGACCTGATGCGCTATGCGGCGAAAGCCGACATCCGCCGCGGCACGCCTTGGGGCGAGCTGACGGACGCCGAGCGCGACTGGGTCATCAACGGTTCGCCGGACTGGAACGGCAAGTGGCAAAGCCATTGGTACGGCGTCAAACGCTTCTTCGAATATCTCGAATCGAAAGCGTACAAGATGCACATTCGCGTGCTGCTGTCGAAGTACCGCAGCTATACGCCTTGCGAAACCTGTGGCGGCGCGCGTCTGAAAACGGAATCGCTGTTATGGCGCCTCGGCAGCAAGCAGAATGCGGACGAGGGGTTGGCGCCTGAGAAGCGTTTCATGCCGCGCGGCGTCGAGTGGACGCGCGCGCAACTGGAGTCCTTGCCGGGTTTGACCGTGCACGATCTGATGCTGATGCCGATCGAGCGCATCCGGCGTTTCTTCGACGAGATCAGCCTGCCGAGCGCATTGCTCGACGACGCACTCAAGCTGTTGCTCGCCGAAGTACGCACGCGCCTCAAATATCTGTGTGACGTCGGCCTCGGGTATCTGACGCTCGACCGGCAAAGCCGCACGCTGTCGGGCGGCGAGGTGCAGCGGATCAATCTGACCACGGCACTCGGCACCTCGCTGACCAAAACCCTGTTCGTACTCGACGAGCCGAGTATCGGCCTGCACCCGCGCGATCTGAACCGGATCGTCGAAGCCATGCATCGGCTGCGCGACGCGGGCAACACGCTGGTGGTGGTCGAACACGATCCCTCGGTGATGCTCGCGGCAGATCGTCTGATCGACATGGGCCCGGGGCCCGGCGAACGCGGCGGCTCGATCATTTACGACGGCGCGCCTGAGGCGATCCGCTCGTCCGGCACGCTAACCGGTGAATACCTGGGTGGTCGCCGGCATGTGGCGGACGCGGCGCACTGGTCGCAGCGTCCGGTGGACGACAGTACGCCACGCATCGCGCTCGAAGGCGCAACGGAACATAATCTGCGCGACGTTACCGTCGAGATTCCGCTGCAGCGGCTCGTCTGCGTGACGGGCGTGTCGGGCTCAGGCAAGTCCACCTTGCTTCAGGACGTTTTGTATCCGGCCATGGCGCGACACTTCGGTCTTGCCACCGAATCGCCCGGCGCATTCAGGAGTTTGACGGGCGCCGACCAGGTGACTGACGTGGTATTCGTCGACCAGTCGCCGATCGGCAAGACCGCACGCTCGAATCCGGCCAGCTATGTCGGCGCATTCGACGAAATCCGCAAGCTCTTCGCCAAGGCGCCGCTCGCGCAGCAACGCGGTTACGGCCCCGGCATGTTCAGCTTCAACTCCGGCGACGGGCGCTGCCCGACCTGTGGCGGCTCGGGCTTCGAACATATCGAAATGCAGTTTCTGAGCGACGTCTACCTGCGCTGCCCGGATTGCGATGGGCGCCGCTATCGCGCAGAACTACTCGAAGTGAAAATCGAGCGCGGCGAGCCGGCGCGTGCCTTGAGCATTGCCGACGTGCTGGAATTAACGGTAAGCGAAGCCACTACCTACTTTGCCAAGGATGCCGAAGTATTGCGCGTGCTGCAGCCGATTGTCGACGTGGGTCTCGAATATGTGAAGCTTGGCCAGCCGGTGCCCACGCTATCCGGCGGCGAAGCGCAGCGGCTCAAGCTCGCGGGTTTCCTCGCGGAATCGGCGCAGGCGCGCACCGCGCGTAGTGCGAAGCAACCGGTCGCAAAACGCCTGTTCATGTTCGACGAGCCGACCACCGGCCTGCATTTCGACGACATTGCCAAGCTTATGCAGGCGTTTGGCAAACTGCTGGCGAGCGGCCATTCGCTGATCGTGATCGAACACAATCTCGACGTGATCCGTGCGGCCGACTGGCTGATCGACCTCGGTCCAGAAGGTGGCGACGGCGGTGGCAGGGTGCTATGCGCGGGCACGCCGGAAGCAGTCAAGCTCTGCCCGGAATCGCATACCGGCGAAGCGCTGCTGCAATATGACCGCGCCATGAACGCCGCAGCCGATCCGGCGTCGCAAGGCATCCCGCTGCAAAAGGCACTGAGCGCGGCGCGCGCGCGGCGGGCTATCGAAGGCGAGGATGTGGTGCGCATCGTCAACGCGCGCGAGCACAATCTGAAAGCGCTGGACGTGGATATTCCGCACGGCAAATTCAACGTGATTACCGGCGTGTCCGGTTCCGGAAAGTCCACGCTGGCCTTCGACATTCTGTTCCACGAAGGGCAGCGTCGTTACCTCGAATCGCTGAACGCGTATGCACGTTCTATCGTGCAGCCGGCCGGGCGCCCAGAGGTCGACGCGGTGTATGGCATTCCGCCCACCGTCGCGATCGAACAGCGTTTGTCGCGCGGCGGCCGCAAGAGTACGGTGGCGACCACGTCTGAGGTCTGGCACTTCCTGCGCCTGCTGTATGTGAAGCTCGGTCTGCAGCATTGCATCCACGATGGCACGCCGGTCACGTCGCAAAGTGTCGAATCGATTGCGGCGCAATTGCTGCGCGATCACAAAGGGCAGCACGTCGGTTTTCTCGCGCCGCTGGTCGTGAATCGCAAGGGCGTCTATACCGATCTCGCGAAGTGGGCGAAAGCGCGTGGCAATACGCATCTGCGTGTGGACGGCGAGTTCGTGCCGGTAGACCCGTGGCCGAAGCTCGATCGTTTCCGCGAGCACACCATCGAGCTGCCGGTGACCGACCTCGTCGTGTCGCCGGACAACGAAGCGGCACTGCGCCATGCGCTCGATCAGACGCTGGAAATCGGCAAGGGTGTCATGCATCTGCTGGCGCCGCTCGACGGTTTGCACGACGCGATCAGCGGCGGCCGGCCCACGGCGAAACTCGGCACGGTGAAGGTACTGTCTACCAAGCGCGCCTGTCCGGTATGCGGCACGAGTTACCCCGAACTCGATCCGCGCATGTTCTCGTACAACAGCAAGCATGGCTGGTGTACGACGTGTGTCGGCACGGGCCTCGCTTTGACGCGCGAACAACGCGCGGCGTACGACGATACCGTGATCGTCGACGACAACCGCGGCCGTGAGCAGAGCTTGCCTTCCGAGGAGCAGGAGCCGGAAGGCCTCGTCGACGAACCGTGTGCGGATTGCGCGGGTACGCGTCTGAACCCAACCGCACGCGCGGTCACGTTCGGCGAGCAGGCCATCGTCGACGTCGCGCAATGGACCGTGTCCGACACGCGCGCGTGGATCGATACGCTGGAGATGACCGGTCGAGACGCGGAAATCGCGCGCGACGTGGTCAGCGAAATCGGCAGCCGTCTGCAATTTCTGGAAGAAGTCGGGCTCGGTTATCTGAGTCTCGATCGTGCGGCGCCGAGCCTGTCGGGCGGCGAAGCGCAGCGCATCCGGCTCGCCGCGCAACTCGGCAGCAACCTGCAAGGTGTGTGCTACGTGCTCGACGAGCCGACCATCGGCCTGCATCCGCGCGACAATCAAATTTTGCTCAACGCCTTGCGCAAACTGGGTGAGAAGGGCAATACGCTGGTGGTGGTCGAGCATGACGAAGACACGATTCGGCGTGCTGATCACATCATCGATATCGGACCGGGCGCGGGCAAGCGGGGCGGCACGCTGGTCGCGCAGGGCAGCGTGGCCGATCT
Organism: Paraburkholderia domus; assembly: GCF_905220705.1. Classification (GTDB taxonomy): domain Bacteria; phylum Pseudomonadota; class Gammaproteobacteria; order Burkholderiales; family Burkholderiaceae; genus Paraburkholderia; species Paraburkholderia domus. Next base: position 111,141 of record NZ_CAJNAT010000026.1, on the reverse strand, counting down.
GTCGGCGCAGCCCGATTCGCTGACCGGGCAGTTTCTCGCCCATCCGATCGTGCATCCGTTGCAGCCGCGCCGCGAAGTGGTCGCGCCGGCCAAACGCGCAACTGCAGTGCCGGAGAACTGGCTGACGGTACACGGCGGCAAGCTGCACAACCTGCAGAACGTCACCGTCGGCATTCCTCTTTCACGGCTGGTGGCGGTGACTGGCGTGAGCGGTTCGGGCAAATCGACGCTCGCGCGCGACGTGCTGATGGCCAATTTGCTGGATGCGGTGGGGCGCTCGGTGCTGTCGTCGCCGGCCACGCGGCGTGCGCGTGCGGCGGCCGAGACCCAGCCGGCGGCGAACCGGCGTTCGAGCGTGTTGGCGCGCACAGCGCCGCGTGCGCCGCTGAACGTCACGCATGCATGGCAAGGGTGCGATTCGATCACCGGCTGGGAAACCATCGACCGTGTGCTCGAAGTCGATCAGACACCGATCGGCAAAACACCGAGGTCGTGTCCGGCGACCTACATCGGCGTGTGGGATGCGATCCGCAAGCTGTTCGCCGGCACGCTTGAAGCGCGCGCGCGTGGCTATACCGCATCGCGTTTCTCGTTCAACACCGGCGAAGGACGTTGCCCCGCTTGTGAAGGGCAAGGCGTGCGCACTATCGGCATGAGCTTCCTGCCTGATGTGAAGGTGCCGTGCGACGTTTGTCACGGGCAGCGCTTCAACCCGGAGACGCTGGCGGTCACGTGGCGCGGCAAGAACATCGGCGACGTGCTAACCATGGAAATCGACGAAGCCGTCGAGTTCTTCGCGCCGATCTCGAACATCGCGCATCCCTTGCAATTGATGAAAGACGTCGGGCTCGGTTATCTGACGCTTGGCCAGCCGTCGCCTACGCTGTCGGGCGGTGAAGCACAGCGTATCAAGCTCGTTACCGAGTTGAGCAAGGTGCGCGACGACATCACCCGGCGTGGTCAGAAGCCGCCTCACACGCTGTATGTGCTGGACGAACCGACTGTCGGCTTGCATATGGCGGACGTCGCGAAGCTGATTCGCGTGCTGCATCGTCTCGCGGATGGCGGCCATAGCGTCGTCGTCATCGAGCACGATCTCGACGTGATTGCCGAGGCGGACTGGATCATCGATCTCGGCCCCGAAGGCGGTGTGGGTGGCGGTACGATCGTCGCCGCTACGGATCCCGAAGGTCTGACTCGCGTTGCCGCTAGTCACACAGGTGCGGCGTTGCGTTCCGTGCTTGCGCGAACGCCGAACGACACGGCAGTGACCGCGAGCGAAGGAACCAACGGTTGAGGCTACGGAGCGGCGCAATGAACTTTGCGCCGTTCCGGCCTGGTCGTTCAATCTGGAGGGGGCACGCGCGGGAGCTACGCGCGGCCATCTGCTCCTTGCGTTCCACGAACACGTGCCGCCGAGGCGCCCGGCATGTCGGAGCCGGTCATTTCAATGACGTTGGCAATATGTAATTAATAAGAACGAGTTTGTAATTATATAAATGGCGTAATTGAAATGTTCATTTAGAGTGTCGTAAATACCGCTAAAAAGATTTTCAAACGCCGTTTTCCTTCTGCTATCTTCTCGCCTTCGACGCTGGCCCTCGCTCGGTGCTTGATCATCACGTTAGACATGCTGTCCGCGATCCCGCCGGTTGCCATGCCGCCATCGCGAAAGGCCCGCCTGGCGGGCTGTCGCGCCATGCATCACCAGCGATCAGCCGGCCGTTCATGACGTGCCACGGAAGGCCGCAATAGCGGCCGCGTCCCAATTGGCGAGACACGAAAAGCGTACGCGCATCTGTTCGACACACGCTTATTCTTTTAAAGCGACGCGAATAGGGCATTAGTTAGAGTGTTCTCTCTAAACTTAGTATGCTCCCATCAAAAAAAGTTTGACCCCGCATTTTTTGTCCTGCTATTGTTGCCTCCCATGAAACGCAGGTGACAATCGCGCAAAAAGTTCAGGAGCCTCAGCGCGCTTCGATCAAATTGTCTCCAGCAGTTCATGCCAGACGGAAATGAGCGGGTCGAACTCAATCTATTAGTAGTTCTACTTAGATGACCATTCGGCTGGTGTGAATGACCGCTGGAGCATTGCGCAGCCGTACGCGTGTCATTGAATCAGGGTTGGGCCCTATAGATTAAATATAGGAATGCAAATCAATGGCGCGGACGATGGATGCGGTTGTCTGAAGTGAACGTTGGTTGCCGTATGTAAGCGCGCTGCAGTTACAGAAATGGACGGTTCACGCCGGAGGAGTAAAGGTGGGTACGAAAGTCGAAGGGCATTTTCCGGCAGCAACGGCCCGTATGGAAAGGCCAGGACGCCCGCGTGAGTTTGGGCGCAAGCAGCAAAACCCAGTACGCCGCTTCGGCGGAATCGCAGTTGTTCTGCTGCTGCACATCGTGCTGATCTATGCACTCATCAATGGCCTTGCCACCAAGGTCGTGCAGGTCATCCAGCATCCTATTGAAACGAAAATCATCGAGCCGGTGAAGCCGCCTCCGCCGCCGCCGTTGCCCACCGTGCAATTGCCGCCGCCGAAGTTCGCACCGCCGCCGCCGCCGTTCGTGCCGCCGCCGGAAGTGCAGGTGCAGACACCGCCGCAGCCGACCATCACGCACCAGTCCGCACCGGTCGTTTCGGCACCCGCCGTAGCGGCCGCACCGCCGGCGCCTCCCGCGCCGAGCAAGCCCGTGAGCGCTGAAGTCGGGGTGGTGTGCCCGAACTCGGATCAGGTCCGTTCGTCGATCCGCTACCCGAAGGAAGCGCAGGAGAACAACGTGACGGGTGATGTGCTGATTGAATTCGTAGTCGATCCGCAGGGCCATATTACGAATGAACGTGTTGCCAAATCGGCGGACGATTCCTCACTCGATCGGGCTGCGTTCAACGCGGTCAAGCAGTTCACGTGCGTTTCCCAAGGCCAGGCTGTCCGTGTGCAAGTTCCGTTCTCGTTTAACCTGAACTGAACCCCACAGGCTGTTCGGTACCGGTAGCGATTTATCAGTCTTGGTTTAGAAGTTGTACTAATGAACTTGGAGCAGGCATGAAGAAGCGTACTCTCGCCGCATTGGCGGCAACCCTGTTGTTCGCCGTAACCACGGTGGATACCTTTGTGGCACCGCAAATGGCCCACGCGCAAGCTAGCGACGCCACCGCGTCGGCCGCGGCGCCGGCTACCGCCGCACCGCAAACGGCCGGCTCGGCCGCGGACGTTGCGGTACCGCCCCCGGCGCCGGCTACGTCCGAAACCGTCAACAACCCTTACGGTCTTGGCGCGCTCTGGAAGAACGGTGACTTCGTCGCACGTTTTGTGCTGATTCTGCTGGTGCTCATGTCGATGGGCAGTTGGTACATCATGATCACCAAGTTCCTCGAGCAGTTCCGTGCGAACCGTCGCGCGAAGAGTGCCGACGAGCAACTGTGGACCGCGCCGTCACTGGTCGAAGGTGCCAAGCTGCTCGACGAATCGTCGCCGTTCCGTTTCATCGCCGAAACGGCCATCGAGGCAGGCGAGCATCACGACGAAGCACTGCTCGAAGCCGTCGACCGCAACACATGGATCGATGCGTCGGTGGAGCGTGCCATCACCAACGTGTCGAATCGTCTGCAAGACGGTCTGGCTTTCCTCGGCACGGTCGGCTCGACAGCGCCGTTCGTCGGTCTGTTCGGTACGGTGTGGGGGATTTATCACGCACTGACGGCAATCGGTATCGCCGGCCAGGCCTCGATCGACAAGGTCGCGGGCCCGGTGGGCGAGGCGCTGATCATGACCGCGATCGGTCTTGCCGTGGCCGTGCCGGCGGTGCTCGGTTACAACTTCCTGGTTCGCCGCAACAAGTCGGTGATGGAGCGGGTTCGCGCGTTTGGCGCACAACTGCACACGGTCTTGCTCGCCGGCAGCCGGCGCTCGACGCGCGCCTCGGCTCGTCAAGCATCGCTGGTCCAATAAGCGGAGTCGGTCATGGCTATGAGCGTTGGGCAGGATGATAGCGACGAGGTCATCTCCAGTATCAACACCACGCCGCTCGTCGATGTGATGCTGGTCCTGCTGATCATCTTTCTGATCACGATTCCAGTGGTGACGCATACGGTGCCGGTGCAACTGCCGAAGGAGACGATCCAGCCGTTGCAAACGACGCCCAAAAGCATCGTCATTGCGGTCAACCACGACGGCGATTTCTTCTGGAACGAGAAGCAGGTGGATGCGCCGACGCTGCTGGCACGCCTGAAAACCGTGTCGGTCATGACGCCGCAACCGGAAGTGCACGTTCGTGGTGACCAGAGCGCGCGTTATGAATTCATCGGCCGGGTCATTACCGAGTGCGAACGCGCCGGTATCGCCAAGGTTTCGTTTATTACCGAGCCGCCCGCGCGCGGCGGCTAAGAGAGGCGATCATGGGAATGAACGTATCTTCCGGCGGCAGCATCGAACCGGATGTGATGGTCGACATCAACACCACGCCGCTGATCGACGTGATGTTGGTGTTGCTGATCATGTTGATCATCACGATTCCGATTCAGACGCACGCCATCAAGATGAACTTGCCGGTCGGCAATCCGCCGCCGCCGATCACGCAGCCGGAAGTGGTGCAGATCGATATTGACTTCGACGGCACCACGACCTGGAACGGCCAGCCAGTGCCGGACCGCGCGGCGCTCGAATCCAGGCTTGCGCAGGTGGCGGCCGAACCGGTGCAGGCGGAAATCCATCTGCGGCCTAACAAGCTGGTGCCGTACAGGGATGTCGCGGCGGTGATGGCGTCCGCCCAACGACTGGGTGCGACGAAAATCGGCCTGATCGGCAACGAGCAGTACATGCAATAAGGAAGTGCCATGCTAACGATCCATCAACGGTTCAAGCGCGCCGTCATCGCGGCCGCTATCGGCGGGCTGTCAGCGCTCGTCGTGCTGCCGGTCACGTCTGAAGCTGCGGACACCTTGCGGCCGGATGTGGCGAAGCCGCTGAACGCCGCGCAGGACCTGTATCGCGCGCATAAGTACAAGGATGCGTTGACGAAGATCGATCAGGCCGACGCCGTGCCGGGCAAAACGCCCTATGAAAGCTACATGATTCAGGAGATGCGCGGCGCCGCGGCGGCGGCGGCCGGCGAATCCGGTGTGGCCGCCCAGGCCTACGAAACCTTGCTGAGTTCAGGACATCTGACCGGTGCTGACGAGCAGCGCACCACCGCGGCGCTGGCAGGCATCTACTTCCAGCAGAAAAACTACGCACAGGCTGCGAAGGTCGCACAGCGCTACCTGAAGTCAGGCGGCAGCGATCCCGACATGCACACCTTGCTTGTGCAGTCTTACTACCTGTCGAACGATTGCGGCAATGTGGTGAGCCTGCTCAAGCCGAGCGTCGATGCGCAAGTGCGCGCCGGTCACGCACCCGACGAGTCGCAACTGCAATTGCTCGGCACGTGCGCGCAACGTGTGAAAGATGACGTGACGTACCGCAGCACGCTCGAAAAGCTGGTTGCCTATCATCCGAAGCAGTCTTACTGGGACGATCTGTTCAACGCGATTCGCAGCAAGCCCGGCTATTCATCAGCGCTTGATATCGACACCTACCGGCTGCGCCGCGCGACGGGTTCGCTCACCACCGCCGACGACTACATGGAGATGACGCAACTCGCGATCGTGGCCGGCACGACAGCCGAAGGTAAGCAGGTCATCGATCAGGGCTTTGCGTCAGGTGTTTTAGGCCACGATGCGCAGGCAGATCGCGAGAAGCGGCTGCAGGCGCTCGCCGCAAAACGGATGCAGGCACCGGCCGATCCCGCGAATCCTGTCGCGCCAGTCGACGTCGGTTTCAACGAGGTCTTCGCAGGACAGGCCAAGCAAGGTCTTACAGCCATGGACGCAGCGATTGCGAAGGGCGGAATCGATCACCCGGATCAGGCGCAATTGCATCTCGGCGAGGCGTACTACATGGCAGGCGACAAAGCGCGTGCAGTGCAAACCTTCCGTGCCGTGAAGGGCACCGACGGTTCAGCCGACCTCGCCCGTTTGTGGGTGCTGGTGGCGTCGAAGTAACGGCATTCTGTTTCCGACATGTCCCATCTTGCGGAGTGTTGCCGAGATACCCATGCATCGAATCGGACGGCACATTCTCGCCTGATGGAGCGCGAGCCTTCAGTAATCGAAGGGCATGGTTGCGTGCGCAACCATCGCCCGGTTCGCGGCAAGGTCGAAAGTGTCTCCACGTTCGCAGTGATTGAGCCACGCTTCGCGGCAATCAACCAGGCATACGGCGCATGTTTTAGGGAGGACGTTGCACTCAATGAAACATAGTTTAGTTTTATCAAACTAATTTTGACTACGGGATTCTGTCTTGCTATGGTTTTGCCACTCGATAACAAGGCACAAGTCGCAGTTTCTATAGGAAGTAAAGTCCGCGCGCTTCGCCAACGGCTCAAGCAAACGCTAGATGAAGTGGCAACCACTGCGGGAATTTCCAAGCCCTTTCTTTCGCAGGTAGAACGAGGTCATGCAACACCTTCGATCACATCGCTAGTGGGCATTGCTCGCGCTTTGGGTGTGACGGTGCAGTATTTCGTCGACACACCAACCGAAGACAAATCAGTACGCAGAGGGAGCGAGCTTAAGTACTTCGGGTTCGACGGGACCGCGAATCGTTTTGCCCGGCTGACGAACCTGTCGGTCGGCAGCAAGCTGGAAGTGATTCTCGTCAGGATGCCGGTGGGACAGAACCCTTCGGAAGTCACGACACATGCAGGGGAAGAGTTTTTGTACGTGATGAGCGGCCAGATATCGCTCACGTTAGAAGGTACAACGTTCGTATTGCAGGCAGGTGACACCGCGCATTATGAATCCACCGTACCTCACTCCTGGTCCAACACGGCCCGCGAAGAAGCCGTGGTGGTGTGGGTGGGTACGCCAAGACTGTTTTAGGTGCCTTTGCTCCGTGCTTTCCTTGAAAGAAATCGCTCTGTATTTGTAAGCATTACTTAGAGTTTGATCATGGTTTGATGAAGTGGGAAATACGTTTCCCAATCACCATCGCCCGTGACGGTAGAAGTGAAAACAATTAGAAAGCGCTGCGCATTTCGTTTGTAATAAATAAGTAGTCCGATCTTTGAGTATCTGAAGTGCCCCGCATTCCTGTTTGTATTTGCAATTCCGGTGCGTCATTGGCCGGTTTGCTGGGAAGCAGTGCGGGGCAGCTTTAACGGAGCGCGGCGCACGATCGCCGTATATCGAGTGGAGAGGTTCATAAGACCTCTCTTCACACACAGCTGTGGCCTTATTGACGAGCGGGAAGGGGAAAAATGAAACAAAGGGCATTGGCGCTTGCCATCAAAAGAATAATCTGGGCTGAACTGGCGTTGTCGGCCGTAATCGCCGTGCCGGCGTTTGCACAAAGCCAGCCGGCCACCACCGGAACCGCGGCAGGCGCGACGACGGAGAGCACGCCCGCAGCGGCAGCGGCTCCGGCTCCGGCATCGGGGACCGCCGCCACACCGTCGGCGGACAACAACACCGCGACGCCGGCTGGCAAAGGCGTCCAGCAACTGAAGAAGTTCGAAGTGACCGGTTCGCTGATCCGCAGCTCGGATAAGGTCGGCTTCAACCAGGTTCAGACGATTACGCAGAAAGACATTCAGAATAGCGGCGCCACGACCGTGGCCGATTTTCTGCGCGACACCTCGGCCAACTCGGCCAATAGCTGGAGCGAAGGCCAGTCCGGCAACTTCGCCGCAGGTGCTGCGGGTATTGCTCTGCGCGGGCTCAGCGAAAAATACACGCTGGTGTTGGTGGATGGACAGCGCGTTGCTCCGTTCGCGTTCTTCTCGAACAGCGTCGACTCCTTCTTCGACCTGAACACGCTGCCGTTGAACTCCATCGATCGCATCGAAATTGTGAAGACCGGCGCCGTGTCGCAATACGGCTCAGACGCAATCGCGGGCGTGGTCAACATCATCACGAAGCACGACTTCCAGGGGCTGCAACTCGACGGCAGCTACGGCAGCGCCATCAACGGCGGCGGCGGGGCCGGCACGACCAAGTTCGGCGTGCTCGGTGGCTTCGGCGATCTCAACTCCGATCGCTTCAATGTGACGGCTGCGGCGAGCTACTACAAGTCGAACGGCTTCACGCTCGCCGACCGCGACTCGACGCGCAATCAGGATTTCACCAATCAACCGGGTGGCCTTTCGTTGCTCGCGCCGTCGTACTGGAGTATGCCCGGCGGCGGTGTGCAGGCGTTGAACAACTGTCCGTTCGGCGGCTCGGTCCGCCCTGCAGCCACCAACTCATTGACGGCGGGATCGGCAGGCACGGTCTGCGGCTTCAATACCGCGGAAGGCATGTCCATTGCGCCCATGACTGAGCGCCTGAACGCGAAGCTTCACGCTGATTTCAAGGTCAGCGATACGACAACCGCGTTCGGCGACTTCCTGATCAGCAGCAATACGACCACCACGAACGACGGTCTATGGAACAACGTTGTCGGCAATCCGCAGGTTCCCACACTGATCTGGAACCCGCAGACCAAGCTGCTGTCCCCGTTCAACACGACGGTGCCTGCGAGCAACCCGTACAACCCGTTCGGCGCGGCCACGCCACTCACGTATGCTTTCCCGAACACGGTGTCGGAAAAGACGTATGCCACGTACTGGCGCGCGTCCACAGGCATCAAAGGCTCGTTTAACCTGCCGAACGGCGAATGGGATTGGGCGACCTCGGTCAGCCACTCGCAAAGCACGGTCGCAAACACCTACACGAACCAGCTGAACGCCGCCGCGCTGACCAACATTTATCAGAACGGCACGCTGAATTTCGCCAATCCGTCGGCTACGCCCAATGCGTTCAACGGGCTGTACATGGATGCGGACAACCTGGGCATCTCGAAGCTCGATACCGTTGACGCGACATTGTCGACGCCGGAGTTGTTCCACCTGCCGGCGGGCGACGTGGGTCTCGGGTTCGGTGCGCAGTTCACGCACCAGAGCGAAGTGCTCAACCCGGGTGGGGCATTCGAAGATGGTCTCGTCAACAATCCGAATCTCCAGACGGTGAACGGCCAGCGCAACGTTGGGGCCGTGTATTACCAGGTGGACATTCCGATTGTGCGCAACCTGACGTTCAGCCAGTCGGGTCGTTACGACCACTACAGCGATGTGGGCGGTGCGTTCTCGCCGCGCTTCGCGCTGCGCTATCAGCCGGTTCAGGCGCTTACGATGTACACCTCGTATGACCGAGGCTTCCGTGCGCCGACGTTCGTTGAGGACAGCAAGTCGCAGACGATGGGCATCCAGGTGGACCCGAACACCGGCCAGAATTACACTTCGATCACGGAGGGGAATCCGAACCTGTCGCCGGAGCGTACGCGTAACATCAACATCGGCTTCCAGCTGTCGCCGACCCGTACGACCGATGTCGGCTTCGACTGGTACAAGATTCGCGTCGATAGCGTGATCGGCCAGGGGGCGCCTTCGCAGGTCGTCACCGACCCGGCCACGGGCGTCGTACTGTACAAGGTCATTCCGTATCAGAATCTCGGCTATCTCGACACGAACGGCTTCGAAGGCACGTTCCGCCAGTCGCTGCCGACGAAGACCGCCGGTACATTCACCTTGTCGGGTGACTGGGCTTACGTGAACAGCTTCAAGCTCGGCTTCCCGGGTGCGTCGCCGGTGAACGGTGCGGGTAACAACTTTACGCTCACGCAACCGTTCGGCGGCAGCTTCCCGCGCTGGAAAGGCAACACAACCGTGGACTGGACGTACCACAAGTTCGACGCAGCGTTGACGTGGCAGTTCACGGGTCCGTACGCGCAGAATCTGAATCCCAACGGGCCGAACAAGGTGGGATCATACAGCCAGTTCAACCTGATGATGACGTACACGGGCTTCAAGCACTGGACGATCTACGGCGGCATCGACAACATCTTCAACCGTACCCCGCCGTACGATCCGATCTTTGCGAATGGCACGTTGGACCAGAACGGGTACGACCAGTCGATATACACGTACATTGGCCGTTTCGCGCAGATCGGCGCAACATACAAGTTCTGATGTCCCGGTAGTTGATCTGATGGAAGCACCGCTCCGGTTCCGTTCGCGCAAGGAACCGGAGCGGTGTGCTTTGAGTGGCGACTCATCGTATGGCGGCGCAGGCTGCCTGTCGTCGCAACGGGCCAGCGTGCGCCGGTAAAACCAACAGGCTGTACTTGCGCCGCAGGACGAATCGCGCGCAGGTCCCGAGCTGGCGCGCACTGTATGGGCTGATGAAAAAGAATGATGAATTCCGCACTGCTGCGCCTGCGCGACGCGATTGGATGTTTGCTCGGCGCAGTGCGCCGCGCAGCGAGCATCTCGTTCGCCGTTGCCGCTGCGCCTGGCCTATTAGCTGTATGCGGAGCGATGCCGATGGCGGCGCTTGCGAAGCCGTCGATTTCGCAATACGACCAACCGAAATATCCCGCCGATTTCACGCATTTCGACTACGCGAATCCCGACGCGCCGGCTAACGGCTCGCTGAGTTTCGAAAACTTTAGCGAACTGCAAACTTACGATTCGCTGAATCCGTTTCTGGTGCGTGGCGCGCCCGCACCCGACATCCAGAATCTGATGTTCGATACGCTGATGCAGCGTAGCTGGGACGAACTGGCCTCCGAATATCCACTGATCGCCGACGATGTCGAAGTCGCACAGGATCTGACGTCAGCCACGTTCCATATCAATCCCGCCGCTCGCTTTTCAAACGGCGACCCGATCACCGCCGCCGACGTCAAATATTCATTTGATACGTTAGCGAGTCCGCAGGCGTCGCCGCTGTTCAACGCGCAGTTCTCGATCATCAAAAGCGCGACGGTAATCGACAAGACCACGATCCGCTTCGATTTCAAGCATCCGGAACGCGATGCGCCGCTGATTGCCGGCGACCTGCCGATCTTCTCGCCGAAGTGGGGGATGCAGCCCAACGGCAAACGTCTGCCATTCGATCAGATCTCGTCCATGCCACCGATCAGCAGCGGCGCCTATCTGATCGAGGGACGCAAGAACGACAAGCAGATTACCTATCGCCGCAACCCTGATTACTGGGCGGCGAATCTGCCGTCGCGACGCGGCATGTTCCGTTTCGAGCGTATCACCTTCAATCTGTACCGCGACCATTACACGCAACTGGAAGCCTTCAAGGCGGGCGATGCGGACGTTATCGTCGAATACAGCGCGACGCAGTGGGCGCGCAAATATGTCGGCAAGAACTTCGACAATGGACTGTTGAAGAAAGGCGAATTCGCCGACGGCCCCGCGCAGATGCAGGGCATGTTGATGAATATGCGCAAACCGATGTTCCAGGACCCGCGCGTGCGCCACGCCCTGACGCTGGCACTCGACTACGACTGGATGAACCGGATGATGTTCTACGGTCAATACCGGCGTACGAACAGCTATTTCGAGGCCAGTCCGTTCGGCGCGACCGGCATGCCGGGCCCGAAGGAACTGGCGCTGCTCGATCCGCTGCGCGGCAGCGTGCCGCCTGAAGTGTTCGGTCCGATGCTCAAACAACCCGACACGATTCCGCCGAATTCCTTGCGCGGCAATTTGCGCGTCGCGCGCGATCTGCTGGCGCAGGCCGGCTGGCATTATCGTGACGGTGCATTGCGCGACGCCAATGGCACGCCGATGACGATCGAAATCATGGACGACCAGCCCGGCATGGATCGTCTGATTCTGCCGTATATGCAGGCGCTCGGCATGCTCGGCATTCAGGCCCATATGCGCGAGATCGACAGCGCGTTGTACGAGAAACGCCTGGACAATTTCGAGTACGACATGACCACCTTCATCTATCCGCCGGTCACGATTCCGGGCGCGGAATTGACGCGCCGCTTCGGCAGTGCGGCCGCGTCCGACGTCGGCTCCGAGAACTATATGGGTATCCGTTCGAAGGCGGTCGATTCGCTGATTCACTCCGCGCTCTCCGCCACTAATCTCGACGATCTGGAAGCCGCGACCCGCGCATTGGATCGCGTGCTGATCTATTCGTTTTACCTCGTACCGGAGTACTACGCACCGGGCGCGCGCATCGGCTACAAGACCACCCTCGGCTTTCCGAAAATCGTGCCGAACTCCTACCTGTACGAAGACTGGGTTATCAACTACTGGTATGCGAAAGCGCCAGGCGCGCAAGCGACCCAAACCACCCAGGCGGCACAATCCGCCGGCTCCACCACGGCCGCGGCCCACTGAGGAACGTCATGCTTGCCTACATTCTCAGACGATTGCTGTTGATGGTGCCGACGCTGCTCGGCGTAGTCACGCTGACTTTTGTCGTCACGCAGTTCGTGCCGGGTGGGCCGGTTGAACAGGTGATGACGCAACTCCGCCACGGCGCTGGCCGTGGCGGAGAGGCGGGGGCGGGCGGCGGTGGCTATCACGGCAGCCAGGGCGTCGATCCGCAGCAATTGGAGCAGATCAAGAAGCAGTTTGGCTTCGATAAGCCACCGCTCGAGCGCTACACCCTGATGCTCAAGCACTACGCGACGTTCGATCTTGGCCAGTCCTACTATCAGCATGACAGCGTGTGGGAGGTCATCAAATCGAAGCTGCCGGTGTCGATCACCCTCGGCTTATGGACGGTGATGCTCACGTATCTGATATCGGTGCCGTTGGGCATCGCGAAGGCCGTGCGCAACGGTTCACGCTTCGATACCGTGACCAGTGTCCTCGTGCTCGCCGGCTATGCGATTCCTGGTTTCGTGCTGGGCGTGCTGTTGCTGATGCTGTTCGGCGGCGGCACGTTCTGGCAAGTGTTTCCAATGCGTGGCCTCACGTCGGATAACTTCAGCGACCTCAGTACCTTTGGCAAGCTGCTCGATTACCTGTGGCACATCGTGCTGCCGGTCACTGCTTCAGTAGTCGGCAACTTCGCGATCGTCACGATCCTGACCAAGAACACCTTCCTCGAGGAGATCGGACGCCAATACGTATTGACCGCGCGCGCCAAAGGCGCGCCGGAGCGCGACGTGCTGTGGAAGCACGTGCTGCGCAATGCTGCGATTCCCTTGTTGACCGGTCTGCCCGCGGCCTTCGTCGGCGCCTTTCTGAACGGCAATCTGCTGATTGAAACCCTGTTCTCGCTCGACGGCATGGGCCAACTTTCGTATGACTCGGTGATTCGCCGTGACTATCCGGTCGTGCTCGGTTCGCTGTTTCTGTTCACGCTGATCGCCCTCGTAACCAAACTCATTGCTGACGTCTGCTATGTCCTCGTCGACCCCCGCATCCAATTCAACCGCCTGGACCGCTGATCTGTCCGGCGCGGAGCACGTGGCGTCGCCGTCGCCCTGGCGGCGCACATGGCTGCGTTTCAAGCGACAGCGGCTCGGTTACTGGAGCCTCGTGATCTTCGTATCGTTGTTTGTCATTAGCCTGTTCGGCGAGGTGCTGTCCAACGATCGTCCGTTGATCGTTCGTTATGACGGGCACTATTACTTTCCGATCGCAAAGGACTACTCCGAGAGAATCTTCGGCGGCGATTTTCCGGCGCGCGCGAATTACCTCGATCCGTATATCCGCTCGCGGCTCGAATCGAATGGCAACTTTGCAATCTATCCGCCGAATCATTTCCACTACGACACGATCGACTATTTCGCCGCGCATCCTTACCCGGCACCGCCTACCCGGAGCAACTGGCTCGGTACGGACCAATACGGCCGCGATGTGCTTGCGCGACTGCTGTACGGTTTCCGGCTCTCGGTGCTGATGGCGCTCGCGCTCACGGTATCCGGCGTCCTGATTGGCGTATTGACCGGCGCGGTGCAGGGCTTCTACGGCGGACGCACCGATCTGATCGGCCAGCGGCTGATCGAAATATGGAGCTCGATGCCTGACCTGTACCTGCTGATCATCTTCGCGTCGATCTTCGAGCCGACGCTATGGTTGCTCTTTATTCTTCTATCCATGTTCGGCTGGCTCGTGCTCTCCGACTACGTGCGCGCTGAATTCCTGCGTAACCGCTCGCTGGACTACGTGAGGGCTGCACGCACCATGGGTCTCTCGAACTGGCAGATCATGTGGCGCCACGTGCTGCCGAATAGCTTGACGCCGGTGATCACATTTCTACCGTTCCGTATGAGCGCGGCGATTCTGTCGTTGACCAGTCTCGACTTCCTGGGATTGGGTGTGCCGCCGCCGACGCCGAGCCTCGGTGAATTGCTTCAGGAAGGCAAAAACAATCTCGATGCCTGGTGGATTTCGATTTCGGCATTCGCTGCCCTGGTGATCACGCTGCTGTTGCTGACCTTCATGGGCGATGCATTGCGTAATGCGCTCGATACACGCAAACGCGGTTCGGCTTTCGGCGGAGGTCCGCGATGAGTCAAGCGCCAATCGGCCGGCCGTTGCTGGAAATAGACCGCTTCTCCGTGCGTTTCGGCGACAAGATCGCGGTGCATGAACTCAGCCTCTCGATCGCGCGCGGCGAGCGCGTGGCACTGGTCGGCGAATCGGGCTCCGGCAAGAGCGTCACTGCGCTGTCGATTCTGCGCCTTGTCGAGCATGCCGAACTGAGTGGCCGCATGCTGCTCGACGGCGAAGATCTGCTTCAGAAAACCGAGCAGCAGATGCGCGGCCTGCGCGGCGCCGACGTGGCGATGGTGTTTCAGGAACCCATGACGGCGCTCAATCCGCTCTTTACGATCGGCAAGCAGATTGCCGAAAGTTTGCGCCTGCACGAAGGTTTGCGTCCGAACGCGGCGCGTCAGCGCGGCATCGAGTTGCTCAGGCGCACGGGAATTCCCGAACCGGAACGGCGCATCGACAGTTTTCCGCATCAACTGTCCGGTGGCCAGCGGCAGCGCGCGATGATCGCGATGGCGCTCGCGTGCCGGCCACGCTTGCTGCTTGCCGACGAACCGACCACCGCGCTCGACGTCACCGTGCGTCAGCAGATTGTCGATCTGTTGATCGCGTTGCAGGAGCAGGAAGCGGCCGAGCGCGGCATGGCCGTGCTGCTGATCACGCATGACCTGAATCTGGTGAAGCGTTTCGCGCAGCGCGTTGCGGTGATGGAGAAGGGCGTGCTGGTCGAGACCAATACGACCGAAGCGTTGTTTTCCAACCCGCAGCATCCCTACACCCAACGCCTGCTGGACAGCGAGCCGCAACGCGCAGTAGAGCCGGTCGAGCCGGATGCGCGGCCTTTACTCGACGTGCGGGGACTTGCCGTCGACTACAGCACGTCAGCGAAAGGCTGGCGTTCCATGTTCGGCCGCTCCACGTTCCGCGCGGTACATGATGTGGACCTGAGCGTGCGGCGCGGCGAGACGCTCGGTATCGTCGGCGAATCGGGATCGGGCAAATCGACGCTGGCAGCGACCGTGCTCGGCCTGCAGCGGCCGGCCGCCGGTCATATCCATATTGACGGTTTGCTGCTTTCGACGCTGAAAACCGCGCGCTCCCGCCGGGCGTTGTATTCGCGCATGCAAGTCGTGTTTCAGGACCCGTTCGGTTCGTTGTCGCCACGCATGACGGTGGAGCAGATCATCGGCGAAGGCCTGACCATGCATCAGCCCGACATGGACGCAAAGGCGCGGCGCGCACGAATCGGCAGCCTGCTGGAAGAGGTCGGCATGCCCGCGGACGCCATGTTGCGGTATCCGCACGAGTTCTCCGGCGGCCAGCGCCAGCGTATTGCGATTGCGCGAGCGCTCGCGGTCGAGCCGGAATTGCTCGTGCTCGATGAGCCGACCAGTGCACTCGACGTATCCATTCAGAAACAGGTGCTGAATCTGCTGACAAATCTGCAGAAAAAGTACAAGCTAAGCTATTTGTTCATTACGCACGATCTGGCAGTGATGCGAGCCATGGCGCACCGCGTGATCGTGATGAAGTCAGGACGCATTGTTGAAGCCGGCGACACACTCGATGTGTTGCACGCGCCGTCTCATCCTTATACCCAGTCGCTGCTCGCGTCCTCGCTGATCGTGTCGCCGGCGGGTGCAACAGAGACTTATACGGGAACAGCTAATGATTGACGAACGTTGGGCGCAAGCCGCCCGAACGCTTACGAGCCGCGCGGCGTTCTGGTCGCTGCGCGTAGTCGACGAACAGATCGACGATCACGAAATCCGCAACGACGTCGCGCAACCGATGCGCACGGTGCGCGATCGCGGCGTGATGCTGATCGCATGGGTGGGTGCGGGAGCCGGCTATGCGGCCACTGCGAATCTGAGTGCCGCCGGCTTGCAGGAAGCGCTGGATCTTGCCACGGTCCGCGCGGAAGCGAGCGCGGCTTTGTCGTTGATCGACCACCGCGAAGTTGTGCGTCCTGCCGTAAGCGGCCACTATGTGTCGCCGAACGCGCAGCATGCGTTGCCGAGCCGCGCTGAATGGTTAGACCGTCTTGGCGTGGAATGCGCCAGCGCGAATCTCGATGCACGCATTGTCGAACGCGTCGCGGCCGTGCAGATCACGCATACCGATCAGCTTTACATCACCAGCGACGGCGTGCGGATCGACCAGCAGTTCCAGTTCGTGATGCCGCAACTGAGCGTGGCCGCGCATGCTGACGGCGATACGCAAGTGCGCACCCTTGGCGGCAACTACGGCACCTTGGGGCAGGGTGGCATGGAAGTGCTGGCGCGCTTCGGCTTCGACGGCTCGGGTGCACGTGTCGCGAATGAAGCGCTGCAATTGCTGGCTGCGCCGAATTGCCCGTCAGGCAAGCGTGATTTGCTGCTGATGCCCGATCAGATGATGCTGCAGATTCACGAATCGATCGGCCATCCGCTCGAACTCGATCGCATTCTCGGCGACGAGCGCAACTTCGCCGGCTGGAGCTTCGTCAAGAAAGAAATGTTCGGCTCGTACCGCTATGGGTCGGAACTGCTGAACGTGACCTTCGACCCGGAACTGCGCGAGGAAGCCGCCTCGTACGCATTCGACGACGACGGCACCGAAGCAAAGAAGCAATATCTGATCCGCGATGGCGTGCTCGAACGTCCGCTCGGCGGTGCGCTTTCGCAGCAACGCGCGCATATGGCCGGCGTGGCGAATTCGCGCGCGTCGAACTGGAACCGCCCGCCGATTGACCGGATGGCGAATCTGAACATCGAGCCCGGCGAGAGTTCGCTGGCGCAGATGATCGGCAACATCGAACACGGCATTCTGATGCGCACCAATACGTCCTGGTCGATCGACGACCATCGCAACAAATTCCAGTTCGGCTGCGAGTTCGGTCAACTGATCGAAAATGGCAAGCTCACTCAGGTCGTCAAACAGCCGAATTACCGCGGCATTTCGGCAAATTTCTGGCGCAGCCTGAGTGCGGTGGGGGACGCAGGTACGCGCGAGGTGTACGGCACTTCGATGTGCGGCAAGGGCGAACCGGCACAGATCATTCGCGTCGGCCATGCGTCGCCGGCTTGTGTATTCAGCAACATCGACGTGTTCGGAGGCGCATGATGAGTCAATTCATGTCTTCGCGCGCGGCTACGTCGATTGACTGGCAGCAGCATTTCACGTCGCTGGCCGATGCCATCGAACGCTTGCAGCAAGGCGCGGAAACCACGCTGAGTTCTTTTGCCGGCGAGCAGTCCGACTTTATCCGTTTCAACTCGGGCAAGGTGCGGCAGATCGGCAGCGTGTCGCAAGGCAAGCTGACCTTGCGCCTGATCGACGGTGCACGCCAGGCCTATTCGACGCTGACCGTCTGCGGCGATCTGCAACAGGATCTGGACGATGTGAGCGCGGCGCTCGCCACTTTGCGTGAAAGCCTGCGCGGTGCGGCGGACGATCCGCATCTGTTGTTCGACACGTCGCAATGGCAGCGCGCCACGCAACGTTCGGGCAAGCTGCCGGAGCCGGGTGGCTTGTTGCGCACTGTTGCTGAATGCGCACATGGGCTGGATTTCGTCGGCTTTTACGCTGGCGGCACGATCGTGCGCGGTTTCGCGTCCACGAGCGGCAGCCGCGGCTGGTACGAAGTCGATAGCTTCAATTTCAGCTGGTCGCTTTACGATCCGAGCGGCCGCGCGATCAAAACGACTTACGCGGGCGACGACTGGAGCGATGCTGTTTTCGCGCACAAGGTCGAGCAGGCTGCAACGCTGCTTTCCGTGCTCGCGCGCACGCCGCGCACGTTGGAGCCAGGGCGTTATCGCTCGTATCTGGCGCCCGCAGCGCTTGCGGAATTGCTCGGCGTGACGGCGTGGAGCGGTTTCTCCGCACGCGCCCAGGCGAGTTCGCGCAGCGAGTTATACAAGCTGCATGTGGGAGAAATCGTAGTCGACCCACGCGTCACGATCAGCGAAGATCTCAATCTTGGCATCACGCCCGGCTTCAACGACGATGGCTACCTGCGCGAAAGCGTCCCATTGATTCAGGCCGGCCGCAGTGCCGAACGCCTGACCAATGCACGCAGCGCGCGCGAGTACGGTTTGACGCCCAACGGTGCGCTGGCGTATGAGTCGCCGGCCGCGCTCTCGATGCAAGCGGGCGATCTGCGGGAAGAGGACGTACTGGCGAAGCTCGATACCGGTCTCTACATCGGCAATCTCTGGTACGTGAATTTTTCTGATCGGATGAACTGCCGCCTGACTGGCATGACGCGCTTCGCAACCTTCTGGGTCGAAAACGGGCAGATCGTCGCGCCGCTCGAAGCAATGCGTTTCGACGACAGCCTGTACCGTCTGCTCGGCAGCGAGCTCGAGCAACTTGGCTCGCAAGCGGAATTGCTCTTGAGCGACTCGACGTGGGGCGAGCGCGCTACGGGCGGCATGCAATTGCCCGGCATTCTGGCGAGGTCATTCGAATTGACGTTATGAGCCTATGAATCAAGACAAAAAAACAAAATCTAATTCTGAGAGCTTGCCCGAGGGACTGACGCTGCGCGCGTTGCGCGTGGCCGACGTAGAACAATTCCACGCAATGCAGGAGTTGCCGGCAGTGGTGAACGGCAATCCGCACGTGCCGTTTCGGACGCTTGCCAGCTCGCGCGAGTACCTCGAAAAACGCGAGCCACCCGAGATCCTGATCGCGGCAATGGTCGGCGATACGCTGGTCGGTGAAGCGGAGCTCACGCCTTTCAAGGGGCGCCGCGCGCATGCCGCATCGCTCGGCATTGGCGTACACGACGCATGGCACCGGCGCGGCATCGGCAATGCGCTGATGACTGAACTGCTCGATCTGGCCGACAACTGGCTCGGTCTGCGCCGCCTCGAGTTGCATGTCTTCGCCGATAACCATGCGGCACTTGCGCTATATCGCAAGTTCGGCTTCGAGATCGAAGCGCGTCAGCGCGGCGCAGTGTTGCGCCGTGGCGTGCTGATCGACTGCTATTTCATGGGGCGGCTGCGTGAGCCGGCGCCGTGGATGTCTACACCAACAGCCGCCAACATCGCAGCGGAATAAGGCCATGAAAGAAGAAACGTTGCAGAGCGACGCCGCGCTCGACAATCGTATTACGGTTCGAGCGCTCGAATCGTCCGACATGGATGCGTTCGCCGAGATCATGAGCCTGCCTGGCGTGCGGCGTGGCACGCTGTCGGTCGGCTACCGCAGTCCTGAACAGCTCAAGGCATGGTACGAGCGGCGCCTGAAAGGTGGCGTGAACGTGTGCGCGAGCATCGGCGGGCGCGTGGTCGGACACGCCGGGTTGGAGGTTCACCGGCCCAGCCGCGCGCATTGCGCGCATTTAGGATTGGCCGTACACGACGCGTATCATGGGTGCGGTGTCGGCACGGCGCTGCTGCAAGGGCTGACCGATTGCGCGGATGCGTCGCTCGGTTTGCGACGCATCGACCTCACGGTATTTACCGACAACGCGCCGGCGATCGCGCTGTACCGCAAGTTTGGCTTTGTCGAAGAAGGCCGCTCGCGCGGCTTTGCATTGCGCGACGGCATACTGACCGACGTGCTGCATATGGCCCGACTCGTCGACGCGCCGCGCCTCCAGGCAATCTGAACGGATTTTTCGCGTGCCATTCTTTTTCATCGACCGCCCGGTCTTCGCATGGATCGTCGCGCTCGCCATTGTCGTGGCGGGCGCGCTGGCTATTCCACAACTGCCGGTGGCGCAGTATCCGCGTCTTGCGCCGCCGCGCATCGTGATCAGCGCCACTTATCCGGGGGCGGCGACGGAAGTGACGGACGCCAATGTCGGCAGCATCATCGAAGAGAGTCTCGATGGCGCCGACAATATGCTGTACTACGAAACGACCAGCACAACCTCGGCAATCTCGAGATCGACGCGACCTTTGCGCCGGGTACCAATCCTGATCTCGCGCTGGTCGACATCCAGAACCGGCTGAAGCAGGTCGAGCCGCGTTTGCCGCAACAGGTCGTGCAGCAGGGCATTAGCGTATTCAAGGCGGCTAACACGTTTCTGATGCTGGTCGCGCTGACATCCACCGACGGCACACGCGATTCCGTGCAATTGAGCGACTACCTGAGCCGCTACGTGTTGCGCGAACTGAAACGCGCGCCGGGCGTGGGCGCGGCGGAGTTGTGGGATGCCGACGAAGCGCTGCGCATCTGGCTCGATCCGATGAAGCTGCGCGAGTATGGTCTCGGTGCCGCGGAAGTGAACGCCGCGATCGCCGCGCAGAACGCCACAGTAACGGCCGGCACGCTAGGCGACGCGCCGTTCGTTCCGGGGCAGCAATTGACGGCCTCGGTTAGTGTGAAGGGACAATTGATCTCGCCCGCCGAGTTCGGTCAGATCGTGCTGAAGGCGCAGCCCGATGGTTCGGCGGTGCGCCTGCGCGACGTCGCGCGGGTCGAACTCGGGCGTGACAATTACTCGTACTACTCCCGCCTGAACGGCAAGGCCGCGGCGACCGTCGGTATTCAACTCGGGCCACGCGGCAATGCGCTGGAGACGTCCAACGCGATTCGTGCTCGCCTTGCCGAGTTATCGAAAGGTTTGCCGCCGGGCGTCGCCGTCGAAATTCCGTTCGACAACGCGCATTTCGTGCAGATCGCGATTCGTGAGGTGCTCGTCACGCTGGCGGAAGCGGTGGTGCTGGTGTTCTTCGTGATGTGGCTGTTCCTGCGCGATCTGCGCTACACGCTGGTGCCGACGGTGGTGATTCCCGTCACGCTGATGGGCGCGTTTCTCGCGATGTACGCCTGCGGCCTGTCGATCAACGTGTTCACAATGTTCGGCCTTGTGCTCGCAATCGGTATCCTCGTCGACGATGCGATCGTGGTGGTGGAGAGCGTGCATCGCGTGATGGAAGAAGAAGGCCTGCCGCCGCGTGAGGCCACCCGTAAAGCGATGTCGCAAATCGGCGGCGCGATCGTCGGTGTGACCGCGGTGCTGACGGCCGTGTTCGTGCCGATGGCGTTCTTTCCGGGCGGCGTCGGTGGCATCTACCGGCAGTTCGCGGTGTCGATGATCGCGTCGATGCTGGTGTCGTCGTTCATGGCTTTGTCGTTGACGCCGGCGCTGTGCGCCAATCTGCTGAAGGCGCACAAGCATCCGGTGAGTGAACGCGACGCCCGCCGCGGCCTGCTCGGCTTCGCGGCGCGAGCGGCGAGCCATTTCACGTCGGGTTTCGATCGGGCCGCGAGCGGCTATCGTGGACTTACCGCACGGACGCTGCGGCGCATCGGACCGATGCTGGCGATCTATGCCGTGCTAGTCGGCGTGTGCGCCGCGCTCTATTGGCAGATGCCGGGCGGCTTTTTGCCGAGCGAAGACGAAGGCCAGTTGCAGGTGATGGTGCAATTGCCGGCCGGCGCGACGCAGGCGCGTACGCTCGCGGTGGTTGAGCGGATGGAAAAGATCCTGCACACCGAACCCGCGGTCGCGCACGTTACCAGTGTGATCGGCTGGAGTTTTACTGGCAGCGGCCAGAACGTGGCGATGGGTTTCGTCGAACTCAAAGACTGGGGCAAACGCGACACGGACGCGATGACGCTGCGTGACCGGCTCAACGAGAAGTTCGACAAGATTCTCGACGGTGACGTGGAAGCGCAATTACCGCCGTCGGTCCCCGGTCTCGGGCATTCGGACGGCTTTGTGTTCCGGCTTGAAGATCGCGGCGGAGTCGGGCTGGATGCGTTGAAGGCAGCGCGCGAGCAACTGTTCGCGCAGGCCAAGGCGAGCCCGATACTGGCCTCGGTGCATTCGGAAGATTTGCCGGATGCGCCGCGCGTCGAACTCGTCATCGACCGCGCGAAAGCGTACGCCCTCGGCGTGCCCTTCGATCGCATCGCCGATGTGTTGGGCAGCACCTTCGGCTCGACGTACATCGACGATTTTCCTGCCGGTGGCCGGATGCGCCGCGTGATGATCTCCGCCGACGCCGCCACGCGGATGACCGAAGACGATCTGATGGCGCTCGCCGTGCCGAACTCGACCGGCGGCATGGTGCCGCTATCCGCGATCGCGTCACGCCACTGGAGCATCGGCCCGGTGATGCTGACACGCTATAACGGCTATCCGTCACTGGACGTGAGTGGCCACGCGGCGCCCGGCTACAGTTCGGGCGCGGCGATGGCTGAGATGGAGCGGCTCGCCGCTTCCTTGCCGGTCGGTGTCTCATATGACTGGGTCGACGCGGCGCGCGAGGAAACCGCGGCGGCACAGCTCACACCGTTGCTGATCGGCTTGTCGCTGCTGGCCGTGTTCATGGCGCTGGCTGCCTTGTACGAAAGCTGGACGATCCCGCTTGCGGTGCTGATGGTCGTGCCGCTCGGCGTGATCGGCGCGGTCGCAGCGATGCTGCTGCGCGGCATGCCAAACGACGTGTACTTCAAGGTCGGCATGATTACGGTCATTGGCCTCGCGGCAAAGAATGCGATTCTGATCGTGCAGTTCGCACGCGATCTGTATCGCCAGGGCCTGCCGTTGACGCGTGCTGTGACCGAAGCGGCCGCCGCGCGCTTCAGGCCGATCGTGATGACCTCGGCGGCGTTCCTGCTGGGCGTCGTACCGTTGGTGGTGTCGAGCGGCGCGGGCGCCGAAAGCCGTCGCTCGATCGGCACCGGTGTGTTCGGCGGGGTGCTGGCGGCCACGCTGTTCGGCCTCGTGTTCGCACCGGTCGCGTTTCATGCGGTTGCCTCACTAACCTATAGCAGGCGGCGGCTCGCGGCGCTGCGCCGCCAGCGTGACGAGCGGCGCGCGCGCCGGGAGACGGGCGAAAACGGCCGCTTGACGAATGGCCGATAAGGTGACGGTACTCGCGCCGAGTAAGGCCACCGCTGCCGTCACTGGCGAACGCGGCGTTCAGCCGGCCGGCTGATTCGCCGCCTGAGTGGGCGTTGCAGCGGCCGGCGTCTGCGTCGCGGTTGTCGACGCATGCGCGACGGGCATGCAGTCCGCACGATATTCGGCCTGCAGTTTTCCCTCTGCCTGTTGCAGATCGCTCGGGTATTCGTTGTCGTCGTTGCTGGGGCTGTAGCCGACCGCTTCCAGTTCGCCGAGCTCGTTCATCAACTGCTTGTGCGTGACTTCGCTCTTCTGCTGCTTGAACGGATAGTCGTTGCATTGCTGCTGCGTGAGGCCGGGCGAGGCCATCGCCGAGGCGCTGCCAATCAGCAGAAGGGTAGTGACGAGGGTCCTGGTTGCGAGTTTCATGTTCATACCATCCACGATAAGGTTCGAGTCGGACCGCAAAGAATCAGCGGGATGGCAGTAGGCTAGTTGAGGCGCCCTACCAGAGCGGCGTCGGGAAAATGAAATATGTTTTATCGTTCAGCCGGCCGTTTTCAGAGCCCTGCGGCGAACTTAAATTTTTCTTCATGAAACGGACGTTCGTCCGCTATACGACTGCGCGTAGCCTGCAGACAGGCACTGAGGCAAAGCGGCGACATCCGTCGAATCGCACGCCCGTGCTCTGAACGCGCAAGCCGAATATGGCATCATGTCCATCTACTGATAACCGGTCGTGCCCACCGCTTGCATCGGTAGAGCTGGCGGCGGCGCATGCAATGATCATGTCGCGAGTGCTGACGATCGAAGATGACGAAATTACCGCGAATGAGATTGTCGGAGAGCTGAAAAGCCGTGGTTTCACCGTGGATTGGGTGGCGAATGGCCGCGACGGCATGGCGCGCGCGATCAGCGAAGACTACGACGTGATCACGCTCGACCGCATGCTGCCGGGTGTGGACGGTCTCACGATCCTCACCACCATGCGCAGCATCGGCATTCAAACACCGGTGCTGATGTTGAGCGCGCTGGGCGATGTGGATGAACGGGTGCGCGGCCTGCGCGCCGGCGGCGACGATTATCTGACCAAGCCTTTCGACCCCGAAGAAATGACCGCGCGTCTCGAAGTGCTGTTGCGGCGCAGTCAAACACCCGCCACGCCACTCGAAACGCATCTGCGGGTCGGCCCGCTCGAACTCGATCTGATTTCCCGCAAGGTTCAGCGTGATGGCGAAGAGATCGTCTTGCTGCCCACCGAATATCGCGTGCTCGAATTCATGATGCGGCATGCGGGACAAACCATCACGCGCACCATGCTGTTCGAAGCCGTGTGGGGCTACCACTTCGACCCAGGCACCAATCTGATCGACGTGCACATGGGCCGGCTGCGCAAAAAAATCGACCCGCCCGGCGTCACGCCGATGATTCAGACCGTGCGCGGCTCGGGTTATATCCTCGCATGAGCAGACCATTTTGATGGACACAACCTTCCCGGCCACCTCCGCGCTCGGGCGGCGCTGGCATTCCACGACCTTTCGCCTGCTATCGATCTACGCGGTTATCTTTTCGCTTTCGGTGATGCTGCTGCTGGGCTACATCGGCTGGGCCGTGACCGGTGACATGGAGCGCGAGACTGATGTGGTGATGGACTGGCAACTGGTCTACTTCGATTCGCTGCCTGACTCCAGCCTCGCTGACGCGATTCATCGGCGTATCGAACACGAGCGCATGCACACCAACTACTACGGCCTGTTTGCTCCTGACGGCCGCCTGCTGGCCGGCGACGTGCTGGAGTATCCGACGGCACTGCTCACCAATCGCACCGGCAAGACGCTCGATCTCGTGCTCGCGATGGGTCGCAACGACCAGGCGCCGGTGGTCCGCGCCATGGCCGAGCGGCGCAAAGACGGCTCGACGCTCGTCATTGCGCGTGATCTGACGCATATTTTGCGGATTCGGGAGACCATCATCAACGCGCTGGTGGGCGGCGGGGTAGCGTGCCTGCTTGCGGGCGTGGCGGGCGGCCTGGCGCTGAGCGTGCGGCAGATGCGCCGACTGAAAGCGATCCGGCGGGTCACGCAGCGTATTGCGCAGGGCGATCTCGCGCAGCGCTTGCCGATGGGCGGACGCGACGAAGTGGATATGCTCGCGCATCTGGTGAACCATATGCTTGCGGAAGTCGAACGCCTTATGAATGAAGTGAAAGGCGCGTGCGATGGTATCGCGCACGATCTGCGCACGCCGCTCGCGCATGTGCGAACCTTGCTCGCGCATGCGGCGGAGCGCACCGGGTCGCTCGACGACGCCGCGCTGTCGCAGTTGGTCGAGCGCGCGCGCATTGAGACCGATGCATTGCTCGACAGGTTTCGCGCGATGTTGCGTATCTCCGAGATCGGCACGCTGCAGCGGCGCGGTGGATTCGGCGAAATGCAGTTGGAGACGCTGGTGCAGGAAGTCGGTGAACTATACGAACCACTTGCCGAGAGCCGTTCGATTCAGCTATCCGTGCATGTACAACCGGTCGACGCGATTCATGGTGACCGCGCGTTGCTGTTCGAAGCATTGAGCAATCTGGTGGACAACGCGATCAAGTTCACGCCCGAAGGCGGGGTGGTGCGCATGGAACTTCGGCAGACTTCGGCGGGGCCACAGGTGGATATTGTCGATAACGGTCCCGGCATTGCCGCGGATGAACGCGATGCGGTTTTGCAGCGGTTCTATCGAGGGGAAAGTACGCGGCATCTGGCTGGATCGGGGCTGGGTTTGAGCATTGTTTCAGCGGTGATGCGGGTGCATGACTTCACGATGAAGATCGGCAATGCGCAACCCGGCACGCGGATTTCCATCGAATGCTGGTCGAGGACGCTCGCATGAGGCCGGGTTCCTTTCTTGTCGTGGCAGGGTGGTGAATGCGCGTCCTGTTCGTTGGTCCTTCTCATCCGGAAGCTGCATGGCTGTTCAAGGCACTGCAGGAGAGCGCCCATAGTTTGCAGCGGGCCGACGATCTGCGGGATGGGGTTTTTCTTGCTTCGCAGGAACCGTTCGATGCGATTGTGCTGATGGTGCTTGATGTTGGGACTTATTCTTCCTTGCAGGGGTTTATTGCGGAGTTTGCTGCGGCTGGGAGTGGGGCGGCTATCGTTGCAGTGCTCGGGGCGGCTACCGCTCAGGATCGCACCAGGATTTTGCGCGCCGGCGCGGATGCGTGCTTTTGTCAGCCTTATTCGTTTATTGAAATGCATGAGAGGATGGCCGCTTTGCAGCGGGTTGGGGGTGGGGGTGCCCGGGGGGCTTTGGGTGGTTCTGCATCCGCTTCGGTCTCTGCTTCTTCGATTTTGTCTGCTGTAGGTGGGCCTGCTTTGGATGCCGCTACTCGAGAGCTTGTTTGTGGCGGTCGGCGGGTTGCTGTTACTCGGCGGGAGTTTCTTTTGCTTGAGTGTTTGCTGCGGCAGGTTAATGCGCCTGTGGCGAGGGATCAGCTGATCCGCTATGCCTGGCCTGAGAAGGAGGATGTCGATCCTTCTAGTGTCAATCTTGTTGTGTCCAGGTTGCGGCGCAAGCTTTTGGGGGATGCGCCTGAGGTTCGGATTGAGACTGTTAGTCGGTTTGGGTATCAGGTTTCTGTTTCTTGATTTGGTTGCCTGCTCGGCGCTTTCTGTCTGTATGCCTACGGCGTTGGGTTTTCCTTGATCTGGTTTTTTGGCCTTTCCTTGAATTGTTAGTGGTCTATTAGCGTTGCCCCTGTGCGGGGCGGCACCTACTTCTCTTTGCTGCTGCAAAGAGAAGTAGGCAAGAGAAAGCAGCTCAAACCGCTAATCCTTAAGCGGGTCCCTTGGCTTGGAGGGGATCGTGGTGCATCTGGAATCTGTGTTCTCGCACACTCCGCGTGAGTGACACAGCAGTCATACTTCCGTCGGCGCTGCGCGCGCCGATGAGCACTTCATAAAACCGCCCACTACGGTTTCGCACGCGCGCTTCATTCAGTGCTCCGCCGAGGCGAAGCCGATGGCCCCCACCACACCCAACCGAAGCCCCTGGTGTCCCTCGCAGACCCATCCGCGACGCACGCAGTGCGGAGTGGGAGCTGACGACTCCTTTGTCACCAACGCGGAATGTGCGAGAGCACAGATTCCAGATGCACCACTACCGCAACTGTGCGGGGGACCCGCTTAAGAATTAGCGGTGTGAGCTGCTTTCTCTTGCCTACTTCTCTTTGCAGCAGCAAAGAGAAGTAGGTGCCGCCCCGCACAGGGGCAACGCTAATAAACCAATAACAATTCAAGGAAAGGCCAAAAAGCCAGATCAAGGAAAGGCCAAAAAGCCAGATCAAGGAAAGGCCAACGCCGTAGGCATACAGACAGAAAGCGCCGAGCAGGCAAAAAAACCAGGCAAAAACCCAACAAAAAAACTGAAAGTCTGTATTGCAGATGCACCACTTTCTGACCTCGATATATTCATGACGTGGTCACACAGCACGGCATAGCCTCCACTACTATCAGGCATCCTTATTTAATTGAAAGGTGATTCATGAATCAGAAGATGAAGTTGACCCACTTGGTCGGGGCACTCCTATGTGTCGGCGTTGTTTCCACCGCGCACGCGCAAAGCAGCGTCACGCTCTACGGGCTCCTCGATACGGGTATCGACTTCGCCAGCAACGTCAACGGTAACCATCTCTATCAAATGGCCAGCGGCGTCAGCGCAGGCAGCCGCTGGGGTCTCAGAGGCAAGGAAGATCTCGGTGCCGGTCTCTCGGCCGTGTTCGATCTGGAAAGCGGCTTCAATTCGACCAACGGTAGCCTCGGTAGCGGTCTGGCCTTCTCCCGTAATGCCTACGTCGGGCTCGCAAGTCAAACGGTCGGTACCGTCACGCTCGGGCGGCAGTGGGATCCGGTCGTCGATCTCATTGAGCCGTTCTCGCTCAACGATAGCTACGGCGGTTGGTATTTCTCCCACCCCAATGACATGGACAACCTCGACAACGGCTTCGCCATCAGCAATTCGGTGAAGTACACGAGTCCCACCATCGGTGGCTTTACCGGAGAAGCCCTCTATTCGTTTGGCGGACAAGCAGGCCAGTTCTCCAATAACGCCGCCTATAGCGCGGCAGCGTCGTATACGAACGGGCCATTCTCGATGGGAGCAGGCTATCTGCGCGTCAACGATCCCGAACAGTCGGTCCAGAGCTATCAGAATGGCTCGGGCTACACCAATGCGGTGTACGGCAACTATCTGGCTAACGCCCGTAGTCAAGGCATCTTTGCCGCCGGTGCGTCGTATCAGATCGGCAAGTTCAAGGTGATGGGCAACTTCACCAACGTCAATTTCCAACAGGGCGATGCCGGGCAAGACGTCAAATTCCAGAACTATGAAATCGCCGGCACCTTCGCGGCAACCAGTCAGCTGAATCTCGCAGCAGGCTACACCTACACGGACGGCCGCGATCACGCGACCAATCAGGAACCGAAGTATCAGCAGCTCAACCTGAGCGCTGAGTACGAACTGTCGAAGCGCACCGCCGTCTATGCGCTCGCAGCGCTGCAGAAGGCCAGTGGCGGCGCCGTCGCGCAGATCGCCGGCTTCAATCCGTCGTCTGACGGTAAGCAGGTGGTCGGCCGCGTGGGCCTTCGTCACTCGTTCTAAAGTATCAGCACCAAGTAGAAGAGCGCGCTGCCTGAAAGGGTAGCGCGCTCTTTTTTGTTCATGAACCAAAATAGATATTGCAGTAGCTCGGTGGGCCGACGCAGTTGTCGGCGCTGGTGGGTGTCGACGTTGTCGCGCAGCCGGATAGCAGCAGTCCGGCTGCAACAGCGGCAACGGTAAACGAGGCAGTGCGTTTGATCGCGGTGCGAAGAGTCATTGATGTCGGGGCGAGAAGCGCAGGGTGTTGCGTTTAACGATAGATCCGGCCCAGCGTCCCGCATACCGGCGGCGCGGAGACGGCCGAAGTAGCCGTGGCCGCAAGGCCGGAGGCGACGAGGCGCGCCAATGCGCCGCGCAGCCGTTTGTCTTTGTTCACGCGCATTTCAGTGTGCGTAAACCGTCGAGTTCAGATATGCAAGCTGGCCATCCTTCTCTGCATGCACCAGTTCCCCATAGACCTGCGCACGCGTCTTCCCCGCAGTCGCTTGACCATAAGGCGGCACCCACGATCCAGCGGCGTTGACCGCGGCGGTGCTGTTTGCCGCCACTTGCATCGTCGGCGTAGCGTTCTGTTGCGTCGGCGCTGTGGTCGATTGAGCGAAAGCGGAAGCCGTTGCAGTTGCACCGATGAAAGCGATGGCGAGCGTCAGAGATTTCATATTCGTAATCCTCACAAATAAAATTGGATGGAACCGATGCGCGAACCGCAATGCATTCGTGGATCGGTTGATGAGAAGGATAGTCACCTGGCTTTAGCGGATCGGTGGTGTGCACATGAAAAGATATTTATCTGTTTAAGCTTCGCTGCGCCAATGTTTCATAGGCTCTTCGGCTACATGTCATGAACATAAAAAACCTTTCATGAATCGACCGGTTTTGATCACGGGTATGTCACCGCGCAAATCTACATTGCGGCTACCCGCACGGTGTGCGGGATCGGTCCGTCAATGCGCGGACCGGCGCTTTCTCTTACCCGGAATCAAACATGAACAAAGCATTGGCAACCACACTCGTCGTGCTGGCAGGCACCTTCAGCGCGGCGGCGCACGCACAAAGCAGCGTCACGCTCTACGGGACGCTCGATACGGGCATCGATTACATTAGCAATCAGAAAACGGCTTCAGGCGGAAAGAGCAACTGGATCATGGAAAGCGGCAATGTCAGTACCGACCGCTGGGGCCTGCGTGGTAACGAAGATCTGGGCGGCGGGCTGAGTGCGGTCTTCGATCTGGAGAACGGTTTTAATATCGACAGCGGCAAGTTCTCCAATGGCGGCGACGAGTTCGGCCGTCAGGCATGGGTCGGTATCGCGAGCAAACAGTGGGGCACGGTGACGATGGGCCGGCAGTATGACTTCCTGGTCGATTTCGTCGCGCCGCTTTCGGCGACCGGCTCGGGCTTCGGCGGCAATATCGCCGACCATCCGTTCGATAACGACAATCTCAACAACGATCTGCGCATGAACAACGCGCTGAAATTCCGCAGCGCGACCTATGACGGCTTCACGGTCGGCGGCGCCTACGCCTTCAGCAATGCAGCGGGCGGTTTCAGCAACAACAACGCATATAGCCTTGGCGCGCAATGGGCGGCCGGTCCGTTCAATCTGGCGGTTGCCTATTTGCAGGTGAACCAGCCGGGCGGCGTCAATCAGCCCAACAATACCGGCGGCGCGGTGAGCAGCAGCGACGGCGATGCGACCTTCACCGGCGCACGCCAACGTATCCTCGGCGCCGCTGGACGCTATACGTTCGGTGCAGCGACGGTCGGCCTCGTCTTCACGCGGACGATGCTCGACGATCCGCATCAGATCACGCAGGGCGGCGCGTATTCCACGCTCAACGGCGATCTGCTGACCTTCAATAACTACGAACTGAACGCGCGCTATGCGATTACGCCGGCGTTCTCGCTGGGCGGTTCGTACACGTACACCGACGGACATTTCAGCGACGCCGGCAAGAGTGTCGCGCCGAAGTGGAATCAGTTCATGCTGCAGGCAGACTACGCGTTGTCACGCCGCACCGATGTGTATCTGGAAGGGGTGTATCAACGGGTGTCAGGCGCGGATGGCATTGCGGTGCTCGGCAATGCGTCGATCTATTCGCTGGCGGCTTCGTCGAGCGACCGGCAGGCGGTTGTAGCCTTGGGAATGCGGCATCGGTTCTAAGCGCCGCGAGTGCACCGCAAGCCGCGTTAAGCGTGCCTGAAACACAAACGTCGCCAGTGATAAACCGGCGACGTTTTTTCTACGGCGTTGGCGGACTCGATCCGCAGATTCCGCAGATTCAATCAGCAGAAGCGAGCACCCTCGGATGCACCGTTTGCGCACCCGCCGCCTGAACTACAGGCGAGCCCGTAGCGCCGTCCGGCGACCAGCCCCCTCCCAGTGCCTCGATCAGTCCCACTGAGGCCAGCAGGCGCCGCGTAGTGAGGTTCAATGCATCGATCTGTGTGGTGAGTTCGGTGGTTTGCGCGGTCACCACGTCCAGATAGCTGACCACGCCGTCACGATAGCGCGACATCGAAAGCGTCAACGTGCGTTGTGCTGCGACGAGCGCCTCGTTCTGTTGCGTGGCCTCGTCGCCGAGATGATGCAATTGCGCGAGGTTGTCTTCAACCTGCTGGAAGGCGAGCAGCACGGCGGCCTTGTACTTCGCGCCGTTCTCGGCGAGCTTGGCGCGCGCCTGTTGCGTGATTGCCTCACGGCGGCCGCCGTCGAACAGCGTGAGCACCAGGCTGGGCCCGACCGACCAGATTTCGTTCGGCGCCATCAGCCACGGCGAAAGCGTGTCGCTTTGATAGCCGCCGTCGAGGCCGAGCGAAATGTCCGGGAAGAATGCTGCTTTGGCCACGCCGATTTTTGCATTGGCCTCGGCGACGCGCCGCTCGGCCGCCGCAATGTCGGGGCGTCGTTGCAGCAGCGCTGCGGGGACGCCCGTTGGAATCGACGGCAGGTAAGCCGTTTCGATTTCCGGCGCGAGTGTGAAGGTCGACGCGGGTGTGCCGGTCAGGCTGGCGATCGCGTGCTCGTACAGCGCGCGGCGCGCAGCGATGTCATCGGCGGAGGCGCGCGCGGTGTCGAGTTGAGTCTGCGCGCGCGACACGTCGAGGTCCGAGGCGATGCCGCCCGCGTGGCGGCTGAGCGTGAGCTTGAGCGCGTGCTGGTAGGTGTCGATCGTATCGTTGAGCAGCTGCTGCTGTTCGTCGAGTCCGCGCAGATTGAAATACGCGCTCGCCAGATCGGCCTGCAAACTCAAACGTACCGACTCGAGATCGTCCTCGCTCGCCTGCATCGCAGATCTGCCCGCAGAAACCTCGTTGCGGATCTTGCCCCATAGGTCGAGGTCGTAGCCGATGCCTACGTCAACGGTATTCGTGCCGTACACCGAAGGCTGATCCGTGCCACGCAGCGGGCGGTTATCCGACTGTCTCTGGCGTTCGACCGATGTTCCCGCGCCGATCGTCGGGAACAAACCCGAGCGGGCTTGCGACAGGTAGGCGGTGGCTTCGTCGTGGCGTGCCATCGCTGCGGCCACGTCCGGATTGGCGGCAGCCACCTGAACTTCGAGGTGATCGAGTACCTGATCGCGATACACGCTCCACCACGCATCGCGCGGCACACGGTCGGCCGGTCTGGCGAGTTGCCACGCGCCGCCTTCCTTGAAGGTTGTCGGGATGCGGGTGGCCGGCGCCTGGTAGGTCGGCGCGAACGAGCAGCCGCTCACCAGCGCCGCGGCCGCCAGCACGATGCAGATGCGGCGTTTATCCATGAGTACTCTCCGCCGGCCGGCGTTCGGCTAGCGATGTGTCCGTCGCGCCGGCCGGATTGCCCTGGAGACGCACGGCATCGCCCGAAGCGAGCGAGTCGGGCGGATTGTCGATCACGCGGTCGGTTGGATTCAGGCCTGACGCGATCTCGACGTGTGTGCCGAGATCGGTGGCAATCGAAACCGATTTGAGTACCGCATGGTTGTCGTTGCCGACGACAGCGACTTGCAGACCATGCTGCCGGAAAATGAGCGAACTGGCCGGGATCGACAAGGCATGTGAGTTGGTCGGCAGCGCGAAATGCACCTCGGTATATTCGCCTGGGATCAGCAAACCGTCCTGATTGTCGACCGCGAGTTGCACCAGCAGCGTGCCAGAAGAGGGCGTGATCGCATCGTCGGTATCGACGAGTTTGGCGTTGAACTTCACGCCGGGGCGCTCGGGCACGGTGAGCGTGGCGGTCATGCCGGGTTTGATGGCGGCCGCCTCATCCTGCGGCACGCTCACATAGACGCGCAATTGATGTGCGTCGGAGACCGAGAACAGTTCAGGCCCGTTGCCGCCGCCCGCATTGATGAGCGCGCCGATATCGGTGGTGCGCGCGGTGACGATGCCGTCGAACGGGGCGGTGATGCGCTTGAACGATTCGAGCGCTTCGAGGCGCCTTACATTGGCTTCGGCTGCCGCTACCGTTGCCTGCTTGGCGACGAGATCGCTGGTCTTTTCATCGGCATCCTGCTGTGAGACTGAATCTTGCTGCAGCATCTTCGTCCAACGGCTCGCTGTGGATGCGGCGAGTTTTTCGTTAGCCACCGAGTTCTGCAAATCGGCACGGGCCTGCAGCAATTGTTGATCGAGGTCGGGCGTGTCGATTTCCCCGAGCAACTGTCCAGCTTTGACGTGGGTGCCGATATCCGCGTACCACGCATGCAGATAACCCGACACGCGTGCGTAGATCGGCGCGTTTACGAAGGCGGATAGCCGTCCGGGCAACACCAGTGCCTGCGCGTCGAGGTCGTGTTGGGGCGTGTACGCAACCACCGTCGGCACGGCTTGCTGGGCTGACCAGGTGGTGAGTTCCTGCTTCGCATGCACGCGGCTGGCAATGCCGCTAGTCACGATGCCCGCTGCCGCCAGCAGCGCGACGATACCGGCCAGCTTCAGATGACGCAGCCGCTTCGGCGAATTGATCTCGATCTCAGTGGACATGATGGACTCCGGGTTCGGATGATGAGTGATCGTGCGTGGGGTCGTTTGATGAACTGTGCGATGGGCCATGTGACGGACTGTGTGGCGCGTCATGAGCGGCCGCATCGCGACGATGCACAAGGCTGAACACGACCGGTACGAACAGCAGCGTGGCGAAAGTCGCGCAAATCAGCCCGCCGATGACGGCGCGGCCGAGCGGCGCGTTCTGTTCGCCACCGTCGCCCAGGCCGAGCGCCATCGGCGCCATGCCGATGATCATCGCGAGCGCGGTCATCAACACTGGGCGAAAGCGCGTGAAACCGGCTTCCATCGCCGCGACCAGCGCATTGCCGGTCACCGTCAGCCTCTCGCGGGCGAAGCTCACCACCAGAATGCTGTTGGCGGTTGCGACACCCATGCAGAGAATCGCGCCAGTCAGCGCAGGCACCGAGAGCGGGGTGTGGGTGGTGAACAACATCCACACGATGCCCGCCAACGCCGCGGGCAATGCGGTGACGATCACGAACGCATCGCTCCACGAGTGGAAGTTCACGACGATCAGCAGATAGATCAGCAGGATCGCGCCAACCAGTCCGAGCGACAAACCGAGGAACGCGCTGTTCATCGTCTGCACCTGGCCGCGCAGTGTGACGATCGAGCCCTTCGGCACATCTTTCGCGGTCGCATGGAGGATGTTCTGGATCTTCGCGGCGACGGCGCCGAGATCCTGACCTTGAGTGGTCGCGAACACGTCGTAGAGCGGCTCGATGTTGTAGTGCGAAACCACCGCATTGCCGACGCCGCGGGAAATGGTCGCGATGCCGCCGAGAATCTGCGCCTGGCCGCTCTTGCTGGTCACCGGCAGGTTGCTGAGATTCGACAGGGACGTCATGCGGTATTGCGGCGTCTGCGCGACGATCGGATACGACACGCCGTTCTTCGGATTCAACCAGTAAGTCGGCGATACCTGGCTCGTACCCGAGAGACTCGCCACCACGGAATTGGTCACATCCTGCTCGGTGATGCCGAGTTGATCGGCGCGCGTGCGGTCCACCGACACGGTGAATTGCGGATACGTCGAGGCCTGCTGGATGCGCGTATCGGCAATGCCGGGAATCATGCGCATGCGCCGCATGACTTCGTTGGCGTAGCGATGATTGGCCGCCTGGTTCGGCCCCGCTACCTGCAGGTCGATTGGGGCGGGCGCACCGAAATTCAGAATCTGACTGACGATATCGGCCGGCAGGAACGCGAACGTCGTCCCCGGGAACTGGCGCGGCAGTGTTTCGCGGAGCTCGCGCACAAAGCGGGCAGTCGGGTGATGGCTCTCGTTCAGCGAGATCAGAATATCGCCGTCCTGCGGTCCGATTGTGCCGCTGTTGTTATAGGTGAGGTTGATACCGCTATTGGGCAAGCCGATGTTGTCGATGATGCTGCGCAACTGGTCTGGCGGAATGGCGCGGCGCACCGCGTTTTCGATCAGATCGAATTGCGCGGCAGTATCTTCGATCCGCGTGCCGACCGGGGCGCGCACATGGATCGCGATCTCGCCGGAGTCGATATCCGGAAAGAAATTGCGGCCGAGCCACGGCGCGAGCAGGAAGGACGCGCCGACCACGATCAGGAAACCGGCCACGAAACGCTTGCGATGTGTGAGCGCAAGGCCAAGCACGATGCGGTACACACTGCGCACGCGCTCAAAACGGTGCTCGAAGCCGCGCTGAAAGCGCACCAGCGGATTGCGCGAGGGTGCGGCATGCGAGTGGCCGCCATGCGAATCCATCACCGCGGCCAGTTCGCCGGAGGCGTGACCGCCGGATGCATGCGGGCGCAACAGGTATTGCGCCATCATGGGCACGAAGGTGCGCGACAGAATGAACGAGGCGATCATCGCGAAGATCACCGCTTCGGCCATCGGTACGAAGAGGAAGCGCGCAATGCCGTCGAGCAGCAGCATCGGCACAAAAACGATGCAGATACACAGTAGCGAAACGAAGGCCGGCGCGACGATCTGCGCGGCGCCGTCCATGATCGCACTGCGTACGTCCTTGCCCTGTTCGAGATGCCAGTTCATGTTTTCGATCGTGACGGTGGCGTCGTCGACCAGAATCCCGACCGCCAGCGCGAGACCGCCGAGCGTCATCACATTGAGCGTTTCGCCCATCGCGGCCAGACCCGCAATGGCTGCCAGCACGGCAAGCGGAATGGACGCCGCGATGATGAGCGTCGAGCGCCAACTGCCGAGGAACAGCAGAATCATCAGCGAAGTGAGCGCGGCGGCGATCACACCTTCACGCGCCACGCCGCTGACGGCGCCTTTCACGAAGGTCGATTGATCGCCCATCGTCACGAGCTTCAGTCCGGGGGGCAGCGTCGCTTCGATGCGCGGCAATTGCGCCTTGACGCCGGAGATGATGTTGAGCGTCGACGCGGAGCCGTTCTTCAGAATGCTCATCAGCACCGCGCGATGACCGTCCACGCGCACCACGTTGCTTTGCGGCGGATAGCCGTCGCGCACGTGAGCCACATCGCGGATATAGATCGTTGCGCCGTCCACGGTCTTGATCGGCAACGCGTTCAGTTCGTCGAGCGCGCGCGGGCTGTTGTTCAGCTTGATGTTGTATTCGAAGCGGCCGATTTTTTCGGTGCCCGCCGGAATGATCTGATTCTGCTGGGCAAGTGCGGTAGCGACATCGTTGGCTGAAAGTTTTTTCGCCTGTAGGGCTTGCGGATCGAGGTCGATCTGCACTTCGCGGGTCTTGCCGCCGTACGGCGTCGGAATCGCCACGCCGGGCACGCTCAGCAATTGCGGACGAATAAAGTTTGTCGCGTAGTCGGCGAGTTTCTGTTCGTCGAGTGTATTGCTGGTCAGCGCAAGTTGCAGCACTGGCACGGTGGAGGCGTTGTAGTTGAGAATCTGCGGCGGCGTCGTGCCGGGTGGCATTTGCTTGAGCACCGTCTGCGAAACGGAGGTCACCTGTGCGGTGGCGGTGCGGATATCCACCGTCGGCTGGAAGAAGATCTTGACGATGCCGTAGCCGCGAAACGATTGCGACTCGATATGCGCGACGTCGTTGACGGTCGTGCCGAGCGTGCGCTCGTAGTAGGTGACGATGCGGCCGGACATGTCGTCCGGTTGCAGGCCGGCGTAGTTCCAGACCACGCTGATCACGGGAATGCGGATGTCGGGAAAGATATCCGTCGGCGTGCGCAACGCGGCAAGCGGGCCGATCAACAGGATCAGCATCGCAAGCACGATGAACGTGTAGGGCCGGGTCAAAGCTAACCGGACTATTTTTAACATCGAAGGCTGCTCCGTTCAGAGGCGCGATTGAATCTGCGCGGTCGTGTGGCGGTTAGGGCTCGCCCCAATGGCGCGGCCCGGTAACGGCATTCTGGAGAGCGGGTCCTAACAGTCGTGGACTAAACAAATGAAACTAGTTTTAGGAAGCCGGGACGGTGCGTGCGATTGCATCGATAGCCACGTTGCAACGGCTTTAGCGCTGCATGCAGCGCTAAAGCTCCGTCAGAAAACCTGCGGGTAGAGCGGCGTCAGCCGAACAGATAGCCTGAGCCTCGAATGGTGCGGATCAACGGGCGCCCGCCGGGCATCTCCACTTTCTTGCGCAATCGGCCTACGTGTACGTCGATCAGGTTGGTGCCGGGATCGAAGCGGCAGCCCCACACGGCTTCGAAAATCATCGTGCGCGTGAGCACCTGGCCGGTGTGCCGCATCATGAATTCGAGCACGCGGAATTCGGTAGGTTGCAGATCGAGCTCGCGCTGCTGGAAGGTGACTTTGCGGCGTACCAGATCGAGCTCCAGCGCGCCGCTGCGCAGCACCGTTTCAGCTTTGGCATGACGTGGGCGCCGACGCAACAGTACCTCGACGCGCGCGAACATTTCCTCCGACGAGAATGGCTTGGTCAGATAGTCGTCGCCGCCGGCGCGCAGGCCTTGAATTCGCTGATCGACATCGGACATCGCGCTCATGACGAGCACCGGCGTTTCCATGCCGACGCCACGCATCGTTGCCACGATGGTGAGGCCGTCGAGGTCGGGCAGCATGCGGTCGAGTGTGACGACGTCGTAGTCACCCGCCATCACTTTCGCCATGCCTTCGCGGCCGGTGCGCGCCACGTCGACGGAGAAACCACTCGCGCTGAGCGTACGCACGATGTCGTGTGCGATCAACTCGTCATCTTCGATCGTTAGTATTTTTGGCATAGTGCGCGAGCCCGGATCAGGCTACAGCGCGCAGTGCAACCGGGCGGTCCGGCGCGCGATACTGGCCGACCGCGAAGTCGATGAAACTGCGCACGCGCATCGACAGATAATTGCGGCCGGAGTAGAGAATCGACACCTGGCGCGGGCCGCCGTTGATTTCGAACTGTTCGAGCACGGGCACGAGCGCGCCTTGTGCGAGATCGTCGGCAATGATCGGCAGCGGCAGCAAGGCGATACC
This sequence comes from Paraburkholderia domus, assembly GCF_905220705.1. Taxonomy (GTDB): domain Bacteria; phylum Pseudomonadota; class Gammaproteobacteria; order Burkholderiales; family Burkholderiaceae; genus Paraburkholderia; species Paraburkholderia domus. The sequence goes on along the minus strand of NZ_CAJNAT010000026.1, from coordinate 72,937 downwards.
CATATGGTTGAGCGCGGCCACGCGCACCATCGCGCTGCTCGTTGCGGTGAGCGCGCTGCCGGTGTTGACGCGGTAGATGCCGTCGGCGTCGGCGAACTCCCAGGCGCGCGACGAGCCATCTGAGACCGTCAGCAAACCGTGGCGGTTCAACGCCGCCGGATCGCGAGGCGTGCCGTGACGGGCCAGATAGGCAGGCGAGGCGACCGTGATTTCATCGACGCTAGTCAGCATGCGGCTTACCAGAGAGGAGTTGGCGAGCCGCCGGTCGTCGGAGAAACACACGTCGAAACCGCCTTCCACCAGATCGATATGCGTGTCGAACGTCGTCACGTCGAAATCCACGCGTGGATGCAGCGTGCGATACGCGGCCAGCAACGCACCCAGGCCGGCGGTCGCGAACGTCATCGGTGTAGCGATTCGCAGCGTACCCTGTGGATCGCGCGTGGTCTCAAGCAGGGCCGATTCCATCTCGTCGAGCTTCTCGATGATCGTGCGGCAACCGTCGAGATACTCGCGGCCCACGTCGGTGAGCGAAAGACTGCGCGTGGTGCGGTTCAGCAAGCGCATATTCAGATGCGCTTCCAGTGTGCCGACGCTGCGCGTGACCGCTGCTGCCGACATGCCTAACTGTCTCGCCGCAAGATTGAAGCTGGCGAGATCGACCACCCGTGTGAAGACACGCATCGCTTGTAGCTGGTTCATGTTGGAACAGTAGAGAAGGACGATGGGTGCATCATCGGCGATCGCAGATAAAACGGCACTGCTAGGCGGATTAAGTCTTTTTTAACTTTGTGCAATGTTCATGAACTGCGCGGCCGATCCTGCATATCGATCCGGGCGATAACGATATGTATGCCTAAGCGACGCGCAAAAAAAGAGCGCGGACGGAGCCGCGCTTCGGAAAGAGACCTGAATGAAAGTAGCCGCTATGACACGGCGAGGGAAGTATGGGTGCGGGGCGCTGCGAGGTGCACGCACAATCTGAAACGCACTGCTGCGCGAAACGCAACAAGCTGCGTGCGTTCGCGTTTCGGTGGATTCAGTTGAGCAGGCCGTGTACTTCGAGCGATGCTTCCAGTTGCTGTGCCAACGCGTGATGCAGCCTGGCGAGGCTCTCGGTGGGGAGCGCGAAGCCTGCCCATCCCAGCCCGGAATGCCGCAGGAACAGCACCGCACCGTCATGCAGTGGATGCTTTTCAGCGTGCCAGCATGGATCGATTTCAATCACATACTGATGCGTGCGCAGCGGCTCTTTAGGCACTTCAGGACGCATCGTGGCGCGCAGCGCGCTGAGGTGTTCGATCACGGCGTCCAGATCGGCCACTTCCAGCAGTACCGCACGGTCCTCGACGGCGATACGAACCGCGTTCTGTCCATACTCGTTGACTCTCTCGATGCTCATGGGGCGCGACATGTCTCTGCTCCTTCCAGCTCTCACGGTACGTAAATTATGGAACCGCCTGGCCATGGGAATTCTTAAAGAGCGCAATCCAGGCATGAAACTTTGTTTAAGGAAACCGCCTGGCACGGCTCCCGGAGCAGCCCTGAATCGTCTGATGTTTTCACGGCATGGGCAAATGAAAGGTAAATTTAATCATATGTTAAGTAAGCCGGATGTTTCATTATAGAAACGTTTTTAGCCGATTGAGAATTTAGCGCCAAAATGCTTAATATGGATTGTCTCGATAAATGTTCGGTTCACCACATTGGTACTGTTCATAAATTCCCGATTTGCGAATAAAAGGCTGATTGAGTGTTCATTATTTGCGAGGTTCCGAGTTCAGGTTTGAAACACTTTCGGATGTTATCGCGGCGAATCGGCGCCGCGAATCCTGCGATCCATGATAAGTTCGTGCGACCATGCGGCAGGCTTGGAAGTGAGTCTGTATAAGGTTTCGCGGCTTTCGGGCGGCCGCCGGTCCGGCATGATCCGCGGCTATGCCGGCTCATATGCAGCCCGTCATATGAAACACACAATAATGGTTTTCTTCATACATTGGATTTCTCGATGCCAATTTGTTTTTCAAATTTACTATAGCGAAGCATTCCGCTAACATCACGCATAATCCGTTAAGAGGCGTTGCCGGCGGTTTTCACCCGCCGTAATTCAATTCGACCATATCGGCCGGCCGACGGGGCAGCGGGGTCCACAACGTACGACAGTTTGGGGAAAGATCATGCCGCACATGCATCTGGATACTGCGAGGATTACCTGGTTACATACGCCTACGCTCAACGTGCGTAGCGCAGCGCGGCGAATCGGCGTGTTGCTGTTCGACGGCTTCTGGCTGCTCGGGCCTGGCACGGTGGTCGAGATGTTCCAGACCGCCAACGAACTCTCGGGCGCGCGGGCCGGCGAAGAGCCACCTTATGAAGTGCAGTTTCTGTCCATGGACGGCGGCAGCGTGGCGAGTTCTTCATCGGCGCGGATCTGGACTGACCGCATCGACACACGCTACGGCAGCGGTTTCGACGTGCTGTTCATCGCAGGCGGCTACGGCGCGCATGAGGCCGCGCTCGACGAACGGCTGCTGGGTTGGCTGCGATCGGTGCAAACGCGCACCCGCGCGATCGAGACGATCGGCGAGGGCCGTCTTGTGCTGGAAGCGGCGGGTCCCACGGAGCATGACGACCTGCAGGTGAACCGCTATCTGAGCAGTGCCACGACCGATGTCGCGCGCAGCGCCGCCAACGATCGCAACGATTGTGCGCGCAGCGCGCTGATGTTCATCAAGCGCGATCTCGGCGCGGAGCTCGCACGCAGCGTCGCCGATCGGGTGATGCCGGGCATGGCCGCTACATGGGTACCGCTGCCGGCTGAAGGCGGCACACTCAGTGTCGCTGAGAAAATTCGTGCCGCGGCCCGCTGGATGGAAGCGAATTGCGATCGTCCGGTGTCGGTTGCCGACGCCGCTCAAGTGGCGGCGATGAGCGAGCGAAATTTTCTGCGTCGCTTCAAGCACGAAATGCAGGTCACGCCTTCTGACTATCTGCTGCAGGTGCGGCTGCGAATTGCCTGCAATTTCCTGACCGAAACCGAACTGCCGGTCGACAAGATCGCACGCCGCAGCGGCACGGGCAACGGCGATCGCCTCGCGAAGATATTCCGCAAGCGCATGGCGCTGTCGCCTACCGAATATCGCGCGCGCAGCCGGATGGTGACCGAGGCGTAAGCAAGGGCCGCCGCCGTGCAGACGGCGTACGTCATCGCGCCGGCGCGTGCGTAGCGGCGTGCATCGGCGGTCGTGTTTTCTCCTGGCAAGCTTCTTACGAGCACAGTGGCCATGGGCAACAAGGTAATGGCGACGGCATTGCCGGAGGTGAAACTCATCGAGCCCGAGGTGTTTTGCGACGAATTCGGTTTCTGCTTCGAGAGCTTCAGCGCGGATGAATTTGCCGACGACGTCTCGCCCGATTTCAATTTCGTGCAGGACCGTCATTTGCGGGCAGTGCGTGGCGTGTTGCGCGGGCTGCATTATCAGGTTCAGCGTCCTCAAGGCCGGCTCGTGCGCGTGGTGGTGGGGGAAGTGTTCGATGTCGTGGTAGACGTGCGGCTCAATTCACCTAACTTCGGCAAATGGAGCGGCGCATGTTTGAGCGCGGCGAATCAACGGCAGGTGTGGGTGCCGCCGGGTTTCGCGCACGGTTTCGTGGTGCTGTCCGACACCGCCGAGTGCCTGTGGAAGACCACCGAATACTGGTTCCCCGAACTCGAGCGCTGCATCTTGTGGCGCGATCCTGATATCGGCATCGAGTGGCCGATCGAAATTGAGCCGACCCTCGGTGCGAAGGACGCAGCGGGCCGACGTCTTTACGAAGCGGAAAATTTCGCCTGAGCGCGGCACGCGGGAGCGGTTCTGCGCCGTTCAGCGCGTCGCCACCACGGCGCCCACGCTGGCTGCGACCACCAGCAGCGTACCTGCGATCTGCAAAACGCCCATCGGTTGATGCAGCACCACGAAACCGGCCAACGCGCCGATCGCGGGTTCGACACTCATCAGGATCCCGAACGATGCGGCCGGCATGTGCCGCAATGCCACCATTTCCAGCGCGTAGGGTAACAACGGAACCAGCAATGCGAGGCCCGCGGTTGCGGCGATCTGGCCGGCGGCGATGTGTATGCCGCTTTGTGCGAAGCCGAATGGCGTGGCAATCAGCGCCGCTGCGATCAGCGACACCGACAATCCTTCGAGACCCGCGAACAGGCTGCCGGTCTTTTTCATCAGCACGATATAGCTGCCCCAGCCGAGCGCGGCCCCGAACGCGAGCAGTACGCCGAGCGGCTCGCCGATCCAGCCTGCGCGATCGCGCGAGAGCAGCAGCACGCCGGCAATCGCCAGCGCCGGCCACAGTAATGCTCGCGCGCGGCGCACCGCGAAAGTTGCTACGGCGAGTGGCCCGAGAAAATCGATCGCGACGGCGAGCCCCAATGGAATCCGCTGAAGCGCTGCGAAAAAGCACAGCGTCATGCCGGCCATCGCCGCCCCCAGCGCCCCTGCCGCAAGCCAATGCGAGCGCGAGTAGGAGAACAGACGCGGGCGCACCAGCAATGCAAGCACCACGGCTGCCCAGCAGAGACGCAACCAGGTGGTGCTGAGGGAGCCGTACGCTGCCATCGTCGGTGCGGAGAGCGCGGCGCCGAACTGCACGCTTGACATCGACAGCACGCACAGGAGCGCCGCGCCGGCCGCTGCGCTGGCGGGTTTCATGGGTGTAGGCGCGGAATTCAGTGCCGGGTTGATGGTGGTGTCCTGCATTGTGGCCTCGTTGTCGCGCTTTGATGTCGTTGGACGCTATCTTATCGGTGCAGGCGGTATTAAGATAAGTTGATATTTCTTATGGCGACTTCAAGAAACGTGATGACCCGAGATATTGACAGCAGCCTCCTGCGCGCGTTCGTTACGGTTGCGGAGACCGGCGCCGTGGGTGTGGCGGCGACGCGCCTCGCGCGTACCCAGGCGGCGGTGAGCATGCAATTGCGCCGGCTCGAAGAAGAGCTGGGGCAGCGTTTGCTCGACCGCTCGCCGCGCGGCGTGCAACTCACCGAAGCGGGGCATCTGCTGCTGCCGTTTGCGCACACGATCCTCGGCGCGGGCGCCGATGCGCGGCGGGCGTTGAGTGCGGGGCAGGTGTCCGGCACCGTGCGGCTCGGCATGCTGGAAGATATCGCGGTCGGTCGGCTGCCGCGCGCGCTGCGGCGCTTTTCGATCGCGTATCCGCAGGTGGCGCTGGAGATCGTTGTCGATACCAGTCCAGCGTTGTCGAACCGGCTCGCGGATGGCGGCCTCGACGTGGTCGTCGGAGATCCCGCTTTAGTCGACGCCGTGCCGCTGTTGACCTGGACGCAGCCGCTCTTCTGGGTCGGCGCGCGCGGATTTAGCCGTGACGGCGATGCGGCGTTGCCGGTGGTTGCCTTCGGCGGGGCGTGTCTGTGGCAGCAGCAGGTGTTGACCGCGCTGCGGCGCGCGGGGATTGCCTGGCGCATTGTGTGCACCAGCACGAGTTTGCCGGCGGTGCAATCGGCGGTGGAAGCGGGGCTCGGGGTATCGGTGCTGCTTGACGGCAATATCCGTTCGGAGTCGATGCGCGTGCTGGGTCAGGCCGACGGATTGCCCGATGCGCCCACCGCCGATTTCGGGCTTTTCATGCGCCCGGTTTCCGGCGCGCAGGCCGCCGCCGTGCAGACATTGCAGACGTTCCTCTGCGAAGAATTGCATCTGGGTTTGCGGGAAAGCGAGCCGCTTGCGGTACCGGCGAGCTAGTGCGTGGACAACCTGGCGGCCCTAGGTCTGGCATACATGTCCACACGCACGAGGCCGCAGGTGGGCACAATGTCCCATGTGAGTTTTTACGACATTTTTTCTTGAGGCGTTTACTCGCGAAACCTACACTTCGTCCATCCTGATAGCGCAAGGTGTTCAACGTGAAGCGACGTGCAACGACGCAGCAATCCGTCCGTATCGACTACGTGTGTCACGGCGTGGGCCGTGTCGAACTGCGCCGCTTCGATCCGTCGCGCGATTCGTTCGTCGCCTTGACCGCGCTGCTGCATCGGGCTTTCACACGACTCGGTGCGATCGGGCTGAATTGCACATGCGTGGATCAAACGGTGGAGACGACACGTTCACGCGCGACGCGCGGCGATTGCTACGTGGCGGTCTGCGAGGGGCGCATCGTCGGCACGATGACGCTGTATGCACCGGATCATGAGTCGCCGTGCGAGCTGTACCGGTGCGACGACATTGCCAGCTTGCGCCAGTTCGGCGTGGATCCCGTGTGGCAGGCGCGGGGCATCGGTACCTTGTTGATCGCATTCGCCGACCATTGGGCCGCGACACGCGGGTATGCGGAGCTGGCGCTCGATACGCCGCAACCGGCTGCGCACCTGATTGCGTTTTACCGGGGGCAGGGGTTTCGCATTGTCGATTTCGTCCACTTCGACGGCAAGCATTACGACAGCGCGATCCTGAGCAAGCCGCCGGTGGCGACGCGTACGCTCGCGAACTGGTCGCATAGGCTGACTGTGCCGACGAGGATTGCGCGCGCAGCGTGAAAGAGACGGGGCTAGAAGTAAAAGCCCCGGTGCGGCCAGCAAGTATTGCAATACCGTGTGGCAAGTATTGCAACGAGCCGCTGGTTTTCGCGCCGGGGCGGGTGTTTCTTCTCTTACCGGTTGATGCGGTGGTCAGCGTCGCATCACGCCCATCAACAAGGTGACGAGGAAGATCACCACGAAGATGAAGAACAGGACCTTGGCGATTTCCGTTGCGCCTGCGGCGATGCCGCCGAAGCCGAATACCGCAGCGATGATCGCGATGATGAAGAAGATTACAGCGTATCGAAGCATGGGACCTCCCACCGTTGGATTGCTGGATTGAAGTCAAAAACGGCGGCTCGTTGTGGGCACTGCGTGCTTTGACGGGTTTTCTGCCGGCGAGCGATATAGAGCAATAGGTGTGCCCGAGGGGACGAACAAGTGGTGCCCCTAATCGGCCAGCTGGTTTTGTGCTGTTACCATCGCGGATCATCGATTTCCGGCCACCCTTGCCATGCAACACAATCCGCTCAGCGAGATCTCCCTGATCCGCAAGCTGAAGCTCAATCAGCTGATGATCTTCGAACGCGTGCTGGAAACGCGCTCCGTCGTGCGCGCGGCCAACGAGATGCGCTTGACGCAGCCGGCCGTCACCAAGGTCATCCACGAGCTCGAATCGTGTTTCGACGGCGCGCTGTTCGCGCGTTCGAATCGCGGTGTCGTGCCCACTGAGCTGGGCTTGCTGCTCGGACGGCGGGTCAAGTCGCTGATGGCGGAGTTGCGCTACATGACCGACGAGCTCAACGACTTCCGGCTCGGCACCAGTGGCCATGTGATTGTCGGCACGCTCATCTCGGCATCGGCGCGGCTGTTGCCTACTGCGATCGCGATGTTGAAGGCGCGCACACCGAACGTTCTGGTGACGGTGCGCGAGGGCACGACGGCGCATCTGTTCCCGGCGCTGGCGACGGGGGACCTCGACATTGTCGTCGGGCGTTTGCCTGAGCGTGAGCTGCCGATTGCGAGTGCATTTCCGCTGACGCACGAGGCGTTATTCGACGAATCGTTGTGCGTGGTGGTTGGCAAAGGCTATGGGCCTGCGCCGGCCGGCGTGACGCATTTGTCGGAGCTGGTCGGCTCACCGTGGATTTTGCCCACGCCTGATTCGCCCGCGCGGCTTTCGGCGGAGCATCTATTTCGGGCCGCGGGCTTGCCGTTGCCGACGGACATTGTGGAATCGTTGTCGTTGCTGACGAATATAGGTTTGCTGCTCGACACGCCGCGAATAGCGCTAATGCCGCGGGTCGCGGCGCAGCAGTTTGAGGATGCCGGGTTATTGCGGATTCTGGATTTGCCTGAGAGCGGGGCGTTCGGCACCGTGGGATTTTCAGTGCGCTCGCACAAGGAGCAGAGTGCGGCTTGTCAGGCTTTTGTGGCGTGTTTGCGCGAGGCGGTCACGGTAGCAACGCCGACGGACGAAGTCAGTACGTGATGGTTTGTAGAGCTTAGGTAATCGCGAACACCAAAAGAGACGAATACAAAAACCGCAACGGCGCGCGCAGCGCCGCCGGAAGTATGACTGCCTTGTCACAAGCGCCGAATGTGCGAGGGCACAGATTCCAGATGCACCACTACCGTGACTGTGCGGGGGACCCGCTTATGAGCTGGCGGTGTGAGCCGCTTTCTTTTGCCTACTTTTCTTTGCGGCAGGCAAAGAAAAGTAGGTGCCGCCCCGCACAGGGGCAACGCTAATAGACCACAAACCTAAGAAAGCAGGACCAACCGAACACCAACCTCAAACCGCCAAACGCTCCGCGTCATCACTCAGCGCGACCTCAAAAAAACGCGCCTGCGCATCACCACTAGTCCGAGCATAAGCCCGATTAACCCCACTAATAACAGCCCGAATAGAAGCAGTCACCAGATTCGCATCAATCCCCACTCCAAACGCGCTTCCAGCCACATCGGCCCCAGCCATCTCAGCGACAGCCACAGCGCGAGCATCCGCGCCCTGAGCCAAAGCCCGCTCTTCATAGTGCTGAATACGCACAGGCACACCGATCGCGTGCATCAACGCATCAAGCGGACCATTCCCTTCACCGCTCAGCACGCGCCGCGAACCATTGATATCGACAGTCAGTTTGATATGCTCGCGACCCTCGTATTCGGACAGACTATGTCCAACATAGTGAATCGGCGCCGCGCTATGCACATACTCCTGCTGGAACAACTCCCAGATCTGCGCTGGCGTAACCTCATGACCACTCTCATCGGTAAACCGCTGCACAGCAGAGCTGAAATCGACCTGCAAGCGCCGCGGCAACACGACCCCGTAACTCTGCTCGAGCAAGTAAGCAATCCCGCCTTTGCCTGACTGGCTATTCACGCGAATGACTGAATCGTAGGTCCGCCCGAGATCGCTCGGATCGATCGGCATATAAGGCACTTCCCAGATCGCATCTGGTTTCTGCACGGCAAGACCCTTCTTGATCGCATCCTGATGCGAGCCGGAGAACGCGGTGAACACCAGATCGCCGACATACGGATGACGCGGATGCACCGGCAACTGCGTGCATTCCTCCGCGGTACGCGCGACTTCATTGATATTGGAGAAGTCGAGTTCAGGATCGACACCCTGCGTGTACAGATTCAACGCAAGCGTCACGAGATCGACATTGCCGGTGCGTTCGCCATTGCCGAACAAACACCCTTCGACGCGATCCGCTCCCGCCATGACCGCCAGTTCCGCAGCAGCCACGGCCGTGCCACGATCGTTATGCGGATGCACCGAAACGATCAACGAATCGCGACGCGCGAGATTACGATGCATCCATTCGATCTGGTCCGCGTAGACGTTCGGCGTAGCCATTTCGACGGTAGCGGGCAGGTTGACGATCGCTTTGTGTTCGGGCGTCGGTTGCCAGATATCGAACACGGCGTCGCAGACTTCCTTGGCGAATTCGAGTTCGGTGCCGCTGAACACTTCCGGGCTGTATTGCAGCGTGAAGTGCGTTTGCGGCGCGGCGTCGGCGAGACGCTTCATGGTCCGCGCGGCGTTTTGCGCGAGCTCTTTGACACCGCTCTTTTCGAGGCCGAACACGATGCGGCGGAATTCCGGCGCCGTGGCGTTGTACAGGTGGACGATGGCGCGCGGCACGCCACGCAAGGATTCGAAGGTGCGTTCGATCAGGTCGTCGCGAGCTTGGGTCAACACTTCGATGGTGACGTCGTCGGGGATGTGGCCGCCTTCGATCAACTCACGCACGAAATTGAAGTCGGTCTGCGAGGCAGACGGAAAGGCGACTTCGATTTCCTTGAAGCCGATCTGTACCAGCGTCTTGAACATGCGCATCTTGCGTTCCGCGTTCATCGGCTCGAACAACGCCTGATTGCCGTCACGCAGGTCGGTACTCATCCAGATCGGCGCGCGCGTGATGACGCGCGACGGCCACTGGCGGTCCGTCAAATTGATGGGTTTGAACGAGTGGTACTTGGTAGCAGGGTTCTTCAACATTTTCATCATCCTTGGGATCGATCAACCTGGGTGTCGACCGGACGACGAAAAGACAAAGCATGGCCGCCGGTCGGAAACCGGGGCTGGGTCAGTTACTGGGGAATTGAGCGGTGCTTCGGGTGTTTCAGACGGAAGCGCGCAGCAGCAGACCTAGCCCGGTAGAGCGGGCTAGTAGTAGCGATAGGGTGGTCTGGGCGCGGTACATAATGCGCAATAGGAACATATTATTGGGGGGGCGTCAAGCGCGATGCGGCGAAACGCATGCCGGCCGGAGAGCCATAGCGCGGCACGGGGGCGCTGGAACCCGAGCCGGTCATGCCCGTCACCGGGGTTTCACGAAACGCAATGTCATCCGATCCGATTCGCCGATCGCCGCGTATTTCGCCCGATCGACGTCGTGGCCCTCATACGTGGGCGGCAGCGACCACACACCGTGCGGATAATTTTTCGTGTCGCGCGGATTGCTGTTCACTTGGCTCTGGCCAGCCAATTCGAAACCTGCCGTGCGCGCGTGTTCGATGACATAGGCTTCGGTCACATAGCCGGAGTCGATGGTCTGTTGCAAGGAGGTGCCCGGCGCCGCGCGATGCTCCTCCACACCGAGGATGCCGCCCGGTTTAAGTGCCGCGTAGAAGGCGCGCAGGTTCGCGTCGATCTGGCCGTCCTTGATCCAGTTGTGGATGTTGCGGAATGTCAGCACCTCGTCGACGCTGCCATCGGCCGGAAAGCCGCTGAACCGGCCGGCTTGCAGCGTTCCGACCACCACGTTGCCGTAGACCGTCGGCGTGGCGGCCAGCTTGCGCGCGAAGGACGCCCGGCCGGCCTGCTCCTCAGCCGCCGACGCAGCCTCCGGGCTGTCATATTGCGCCTCATAAAGCTTGCCGTGGTCGTGTAGATAGGGCGCGAGTATTTCCGTGTACCAGCCACCGCCGGGCGCGATCTCCAGCACGGTTTGCGACGGCGCCACTTCGAAGAATTGCAGCGTTTCTTTCGGATGGCGGTAGACATCGCGCGCGCGGGCCTTGTCACTGCGCTGCGGCCCGGAAATCGCGGCGTCGAGCGAGGCAGAATCAGCCGCGGAGGAGGTCGACGCCGCCGGGGAAGCGCAAGCGGCTAGCAGCAGCGCGGCGCTCAGCGCCACGAGCGTGAAACGCAGCGCGCGGGCTTGGGGGGTGGGTTGGGTGTTCATGGCACCCATTATCGGGTGCGATCTGCCAGGAAAGAAATCGCCAATCGACATAACCTTATGCACGTGAGGTATTTGCTGTGTGCCGACGGCACGGTCGGCACACGCTGCGCGCCAGTTCGGCGGTTTTGCGGCGGGCGGCGCAAACATTGCCGAATCCGAAGGGCGGCGTAGCGCGTATAAATGATGTGTTCAGCGTCGGCCGCGTGCGCTGGCTCGCCTGAATTGGAACCGCGGACATGATCGCCTTTCATTTCACTTTGCCGGAGGCTGGTATGAAACGAACTTCGAGGACGTCGAGCGTAGTGGGAGTTTTGCTGTGCGCGGCCGCGTGCGGTGTTGCCGCGCAGGCTGCTGCACAGGGCCTGAGCGTGCAGGACGACATCAACGCGCCGCAAAACAGTACGCGCGTGATGCCGAATGCGGCGCGCGGCAGCGAATATCCGACGCACGGTAACCAGCAGGCGGGCGAGTTGAATCTGAATCCGACCGATCCGCGCGCGCAGCTGGTCAACGGTTTGCCGAACAACACCCAAGCCGGCGGCTACGGTTCGCCGCTCGCCGGCGTGCGCACCTACGTGCAACCGCAAATGCCGGCGAATTGAGCGTTCGCGCGGGCGTCGGTACGGTTGTGCTGCATCGCGCGCTGACAGCAGCGCATCCTGGCACGGACCGTAGCACTTTTGTCTCAGGCGCTGGTTTAGCCGTTTAGGCTTCGGCGCGACCACCTGATTACCCGTCAATCGGATTTCGGGCTCCGCGTCTGGCTTACATATGGAACACGATCCGCAACGTATCGTTCTGCACTATCACCGAGATGCCGATTACCAGCAGGATCAGGGGGAGCAGCGCGGTACCGTAGCGCCGGATCGGCGCGCCCAGCAACGGATGCTCCACCAGCCACACCGCGCCCGCGCACCAGAGGCCGATCATCGCGACGAACACCAGCGAGATGAACATGCCTTCGCTATGCGAATGACTTGCGTACAAGGGCACATAGACAGCGACATTGTCCGAGCCGTTGGCGACCGCCACACACGCGACTGTCCACCATGACGACCCGGCGCCAGTCGTAGTCGGCGTGGCCGGTGCGCTTGTGCGCGCGGCGCTCTGCGCTTCTTTCTCCTGATCCGCGTTGCCCGGGCGAAAGCGCGTCCACGCTTTGCTCAGGCCCACGCCGATGGGCAAGATACCGAGCAGACCCACATAGCCGGTGGGGAGTCGCGTGAGCAATGCGGCGAGCAGAATCGATCCCACGATCAAGGTCAGCGAACCGGCAAACTGCCCGGCAATCACGCGACGCCGCCGGCCACCCGTTTCCGCAAGGAAGGCGAGCAGCACGAAAAGGTTGTCGATATTGGTGGCGGCGTAAGCCGCGACGGCGAGCAGGGCAAGGCTGAACATGCGGGAAAGCCGGTCAATGCACAGTGGGAAAACGGATCGGTGCCCAGGAAGCGGGTCGAGCCGAAGAGGCGGTAGCGTGCCGGAGCTAGGGCGGCCGCTCAACACGATGCCGATGCAAGCCGTCGCGGTCAAGCTGTCTCTTTGTCTTGCACAAGGTGTCCACCCCGCGGTTCGGTGCGTTCGCGTGCGGGGCCGTGCCGTTTTCTGCCCGTGCTGTGCCCGCGGCCTGCACGGTGCCGATCGGTCAGCCCGTAAGCTACAATTGCCGACGGCTTGAAAAACGGAACATCAATGAAGATTCGGATCCTCTCTATCGCCTGCGTCACGACCGCTGCCACGCTGCTGGCGGCCTGCACGGCCGTCTACAAGAACACGGATGCATGCGAGCAGTTGATGCGGAGCAAGCTGGCGGAAACCTCGTCGCCGGATACGCTGAAGATCACCCACACGGGCGCCGGCATCGACGGCTCGCGGGTGGTCGTGGAAGGCTCGATCGAGCATGTGGTGACGGCTTCGGAGGTTGCGGCCGCATCGGCGCCATCCCCGGCAGCTTCCGCGGCGCCGGTGGCGAATGCGCCACGCCCGGCTTCGGGAGCGCGAGCGGCGTCCGCGATGTCCGCGGCTTCGTCGGCTTCGTCGGCTTCGGACGCTACGGACGCTACGGCTGCTTCCGGCGTGACAGCCGGAGTGGCTTCGGGTGCTGTGGCCGCTTCCGCGAGCGTCGCTGCGTCGGGCGCCGACGCGGCCTCGCTCAAATCGTCCAAGCCGAAGAAGACCCGCATGGCGGCGGCCGCCGAGTGCACGTTTCACGGCTCGGCGCTGAGCGTATTCAGCTGGTTGGCACCAGAAAAGCTCGTCACGCCAGCCGATGGCGCTGCCGGCGAAGGCACTGAATAAAGCCTCGCTCGCAAAGAGCGCGGCGCGTTTGCGCCAACGCTTCGGCAAACACAAAGTGCAAAGCACGAATCTTAAGCCCTAAGCCCTAAGCCCTAAGCCCTAAGCCCTAAGCCCTAAGCCCTAAGCCCTAAGCCCTAAGCCCTAAGCCCTAAGCCCTAAGCCCTAAGCCCTAAGCCCTAAGCCACAAGCCACAAGCCACAAGCCACAAGCCACAAGCCACAAGCCTCAAGCCTCAAGCCGCCCCGTCCGCGTGGCGGCTTTGTTTTCGCGCATCAATTTCAGCACGTTTTCGCCGAACGCCTGCGGCCGTCCTTCAAAGCAGCGCTGCACCGCCTGTGTATCGATCAGACGTCGCCGCAGCGCGGTGCGCTCGTCTTGCTGGTCGATCATTCTCACGGCCGCCGCGATATAAGCCTCGACGCTGTCCGTGGTGGTCCAAGACGGCATGCCCACACGCTCGAACAGCGCGCCGTCGATCTGCTCGAACACTTCCGGCCCGTGTTTGCATACGCCGGGCAAGCCGAGCGTCAATGCGTCGACGATTCCGTTGGTATTGCCGAACGGAAATGGGCTGAGGAACAGGTCGGACTGGCTCACCCGCACCAGATACGCGGCGTAGTCGTGAAAGTCATGCACGACGGCGCCCGGCAGCGCATGCTCGACGACATCGCGCAGCCGGTCGAACGGCAGACCCGACGGCACGCCAGTCATGAAGTGAAATTCAACGGGTGTCGCCGCGCGCTCGCCGATCGCGCGGCAGGCATCGAGAAAACCAGGATTGAGCTTCATCGCGCTGGCCGTGATGACGATCTGCAGCGTCTCGCGGGGCGGCGGAATCTGAGCGACGATGTCCGGCAGCGCGACGGACGGGCGGTACGGTTGCCCGTCTTTCGGCAGTTTCATCAGGCGTTCGCTGAAACAGGCCGGGTCGCCGACATAATCTTCTTCGACGCTGATGTAGTCGATCTTGTCGGAATGCGTGGTGGCGGGGTGGCCGAGCGCCGCGATCTGCAGCGGCGCGATACGCAGGTTCGACATAAACACCGTTAGCACGAACATGCCGACGCTGGGCATGTACAACACGTCTGGCTGCTCGGCCTCGGCGAAGTCGCGAATCGTCTTCAGGCATTCGCCGATGTAGTCGGGCTGCTCCAGTTCGATGAAGCGGTCGAAGATGTCCCGCCCGATTTCATCGACGGCGTAACCGAACCCGAAGCCGACCACTTCGAAATGCTCGCGTGCGGCTTCGAGCGTACGCGAATGCGTGCGGTAGATCGAATGGGCGCCGCTGAACCACTCCAGCACGACGATCATCAAGGGCTTCTTCTTGCCGCGCCGCGGCTTGCCTTTGACAGGCGTGCGCATTGGCGCGGGCAGGTCGGTCAGGCCGAGTTGCGCGAGCTTGCGGCGCACCAGGACGTTGATGTCTTGCTTGATGGCATGCCGGCGCGGCGTATCCGCGTAGCTGCAGAACATATAGGCGTTGTGCAATACGGCCGAGGGCAGGTCGTCCAGATCGTCGATTTGCTGCAGCTTGCCAGGCAGCCACTCAAGCAGCGCCTCGCGCTTGAGATGCGCGCTTGGCGAACCCTTGAAAACGGGCGCCAGCAATGCAAGGGCGAGACAGGCGGCGATGGTTTTGTCGTACGCCCACAGTGCGGCGAAGTCGAGTTCCAGTTCGGACTCGGTCGAATAAAGCAAACATAGCTTCTCAATGAAGCTGTCCCCCGGCAGAAACTGTCCATCCGCCGGGCCGCGGGGGTTCAGGTAACGGGTGACGTGGTCCGCATTGCCCAAAGCCGTGGCCGAGAACAGCACGCCAATCCACTCGTGCAGCGTGAGAAGCAATCTGAAGCATGCGGTGGGCGGCCGGAAATCCGGGTCGGCGAACAACGTTGACGCGGCGCTCGTCAGGCGTGTGCAGAAACGCTGGCGCTGCGCTTCGAGAGACAGGCCGGTCATGCCCGAGGCTTCGAAGCTCGCATTCAATTCGCCGCGCGTGTGTTGGAGGAGTGCGAGTGCGGCGATGAGCTGGACAGAGGCTTGTGTATGTTGCCGCGTGTAGACGAGTTGCTCGAAATGGTCGAGCGAAAAGGTGACTTCCATCGTTTGACTATTGTTAGGTATGCAGGACTAACGATATCGAGATGACGTTAGCCGGAAACGATGATTATTGCAGTCAAGGCGTATCAAATAAGCCAGGGATCGGGATTTGGGAATTTTCCGCGCGGAAAAATCCGATCGGTCTGTGGGTCTTATTCCGTTTCGTCGCGGGAGTTTGACACTTGATGACTGGGTCCGCTCGGGAGCTCAATCGTGTCCGCCTAACGCAGCCGTCTTGCGTAAGGCGGATCCCGATACGGAACGCTCAGAAGGCGTAATACGGCCCCGGCCCGGCTGAAGTTGCGCGCGACGCGATCGCCGTGTAGACCCGTCGTCCGAAAAAGAACGGCAGGCCCCAGCCGAAGCTGTTGCTGGCTATGCCGGCCAGGTTGTTGAACGCATTATTCGACGACCCGAACAGCGCGGTCGAATTGCCGATCGCAAACGATACTGTGTTCGACACGCCGTCGGAACCTATGATCGAGGCGCTCGCTGTTTGCGTCGAACTCGGGCAGTACCAGTAACCGCATTGCGGCAACTGACTATTGCTGAAGAACAGGCCGTTCGAGCCGCTGTCGAGGTAGCTCTGCGCATAAGTCTGGCCGGCGCTGCTGGTGGCCACATACCCTGTGACCGGATTGGCCTTGACCACGCTTGCGCCGCCGAGTGTGTTGTTCGCCTGGGTGCCGATGCCGAAAATCATCGAGCCTGACACACTGACCGCGCCGGCGTCGGCGATCGCCGGCAGGTCGATTACGACGCCGTTGTTGTCGAGCGCGAAGCGGCTGACCGGATTGCTCACCTGCTGCGCAAGCGCTTGTGTGCTCGCGAGGCAGGCGCCGCCGGCGTCGCAACTGTAATACCAGCGCGGCAGCGCGGCATTGACACAGCCGCTGCCGCAGTCGGCCGCGAACAGGCCGACGCCGAGAATGCCGTTGGCGCGCAGGCTCGAGACGTTCAGCATCGCCGGGCCCGAGCCCGCGCAGTCGGTGGGCACGTTGGGGACGGCAGGGTCGGAGATCAACTGGATCGGAATGGCTGCGGCCAATTGACCGGCCATGCGCACATCGGCGCTGCGCACCGCGCCCCACGCATAGCCGCCGCCGAATACCGCGCACTCGCCGGTCACGCCGCTGCCCGAACCGACCGCCGCCAGCGTGAGGCTGGCCGGCAGCGCGGACGCGAGGATCCGCAAGCCGTGTGAGCCGGTGTCGACCTGAATATTGTTGATCGTCGCGCAGTTGCTGGTGCCGGGCTGGCAGACGGTGACGCTTGTCGTCAGCATGTTGCGCGTCAGGCCGGGCGCGGCGGCGACCGTGATCGGCTGAACGTTCGGCGTGCTCGACTGCGGCACGGAGGTGGCCGTGCTGGATACGGCGGCCCCGGACGGCGCGCTGGCTCCTGACGGGCTTGCCGCACTCGGGCTGCTGGGCGGGCTGGCTGAACCTGCCGGGGACGAGTCCGCCGATGTGCCACCGCCGCCGCCGCAACCGGCGAGTGCCGCGCAGACGAGGAGCAGGGCATAAAGATGAGAAGAGGATTTCATGATGTCGAGGGTAATCGTCGAAGCGTTTTCTTGATGTTTTGGGCGCGTCAGTGGAAATCGTCGGCCGTGACGCCGGACGGCAGGGCCGCGGGCAGCCAGGCGCGTCCTGCGTAGCCGCGCATCGGGCCGCCGGATTCCACGATCACGTCCGGGCGGACCACTCGCGAGGCATGCAGATTGCCGTTCGATGCCAAAGCGGCGGCACCTGTCCTGTAGGAGTCGGCGTACTTTCCCAGTAGCGCGCGCAGATCCGGCATGGTGGGGCCCTGCCACGCGTAAGCGATGATCTGGCCGGTATTCGTCGCGTATTCGTTGATGGTCGTGTTGCCCGCATCGGTCAGCGTGCGCAGGCGTAAGGCGCCGTTTAGCAGGGTTTGAGGTGCGGCGGCCGTCGAATTCGCCTGGACGGCCATCGTGCCGCCCAATTCGGCGCGCGCGGCGGTGCTGGTACACAGCACGGCAACCACCATCGCCGAGGCGGCGAAGGCGGCTAAAGAAGTAGGATTTGGCATGGCAACCTGTCTCGCTGTTGGAACGCTCAAGCTTTATTGAGATGTCCAATTCAAGATAACACTCAGGTTTCCTGATCGTTGTCAGGAGCCGCGCGCGAAGCTTGAGGTAATCTCAAAAAAGGCGTGTGACGAGGCTGGAAAGTGCCTTTTAAAACAATGATCTGACAATGGAGTAGGGCCTGCCTGATGGTCGATTGGGAAGTGTTGTGAATTGTTAAATCTGCTGCAGGGAAAGATGATCGCTGCCGCGAAGCGGAGCGCCTTTCTGCAACGGGAGCGTGCTGGGTCGGGACGATGCAGCGACCTTCGCGCCGGTCGGCGCCCCCCGCGCTTTTTGCCGGGCGAGCGCTGCTCAATTCACAGGCAAACCCCAGTTTTTGCACATGTCTCGCCGGGACCGGTAAAATGTTGGGTTGATCCACGGAAACTTGCCGTGGCGTAGCGGAAGGATTCCCCGAACATGACTGATCTTCGTCTTACCAAGCGGTTTGCAGTAATGCTGATGGCAGGCGGTCTGGTCGCCGGCTGCGGCACCTCGTCGCCGACCAAAATCGACTACAAAAGCGACTCGAAATCGAAGCAAGTGTCACTTGCTGTACCGCCGAACATGATCGATGAGACGTCCGATCAGCGTTCGTTGCCCCCGCAAGGCGGCGAAACCTCGCTCTCCACGCTCAAGCAAGTGCAGGCGCAAGCCCCGGCCGCCAACACGCTGGCGGTCGTTCCGCCAGTCAACGGCATGCATATCCAGCGCGACGGCACCGAAAGCTGGCTGGTGATCGACGACAAGGCGCCCGACCAGGCGTGGGCGCAGATCCGCCGTTTCTGGCAGGAACAGGGTTTCCTGCTGGTGGTCGACCAGCGCGACAAGGGCGTGATGGAAACTGACTGGAACGAAACACATGCGCAGATCAACGACGGCCTGATTCGCAACACCTTGTCCAAGGCGATGGGCAACAGCTACGTGAGCTCGGAGCGTAACAAGTACCGCACGCGTCTCGAGAAGGCGCCGAACGGCGGCACCTATGTGTTCATCAGCCAGAAGGGCATGCGTGAGGCGATCACCGGTACGAACAACGATTCGACCAAGTGGGAAGCCAAGCCGAACGATCCGGGTCTCGAACAGGAATACCTGAAGCGCTTGATGGCAGCGTTGGCACTGGCCGATTCGCGCACGAAGCCGGGCGATACGCAAAGCGCCGAGCTTTCGCCGGCGGGTGCGCAAACGGCGCCGAACGCGGCTACGGCGGGCGCGAAGTCGGCGGCTGCGGCCACGGCGGCGCAAAACGTCGCGCTGTCGGCGCAATCGCCCATGCCGGACGACTCGGCGAACGGCACGTCGGCACAGGCCTCGTCCACCGAACTGACGCTCGGCGAGCCGTATGACCGTGCGTGGCTGCGTGTGGGCCTCGCGCTCGACCGCAGCAACTTCACGGTTGACGATCGCGATGCGAGCCGCGGTTTGTACTTCGTGCGCTACGTCGATCCGAAGGACATGACGTCGGCGGAGCAGGGCTTCTGGAGCCAGGTGTTCCACGGCAAGAAGGAAAAGGTCGCGAAGCAGTATCTCGTCAACGTCCGCGCGGTGACGCCTGACCAGACCCGTGTGGCCGTGGTCGACGACAAGGGCGCGATCGATCAGAGCCCGCAGGCCAAGCAGATCATGAGTCTGATGGTCGACCAGTTGCACTGAAGGAAGTCGTAGCACGCAGCAAACGCTGTCTGAAAACCCGCCCGGCATGCAGCCCGGGCGGGTTTTTTTATGCCCATGGTTTATCCATCGCGCCGCGAGCCGTCAGACCGCCGTCGTGGCGCGCACGTGTTTTGCTTTCTGTCTGAAACGCCGGTATGAACCGGCGCTTAACGGGAGATGGCCATGTTCGACGTGATTCCTTACTGGATGTGGGCGGCGAGCTTGCTCGTCCTGGCGCTCGTATGCGGCGCAGCCTTGGCGCCACGCGAGACGCGGCGGCCAACGGGCCTGCGATTCAGGCATACGGATGCGCAGCGCACGAAATGGCCGGTGCCCTGATGTTTGAGCCGCTTCAAACGTATGAAGCAGGGACCGCGCGGCCGCCACTGTGCGGCCGCATGTAACGTGACGTTACCCCAGTGACGTAACTCGCAAACCCCCTCTCGTCAATCCTGCCGATATCCTTTCGTCGCAAAAAATAACAATAACAATCAAAGGCTTGTGAGCAATTTCTCGTGAAATTTCATAACTGGCACACAAGATGCTTATAAAGACTTATAAAGACTCATGGGCCGGATTCGTAACAACCGACGTGAGTTTGCAGCGAGTTTCCAATCGGCGGTTCCCAGACCATTTCAGCACCGGCGAACGAACCGGTGCTCAGCCCGATGATGGCCTGCGCGCTTGGCGCGCGGCCTCGGTGGCCCCGTCGCCTATCCTCGTAGGGCGACGGTTTCGCCCGCACTCCAACGGAGTGCGGGCTATTTTTTTGGGTTCCAGGGATTCATTGCCGGGCTACGGACGCGGCAAGCGACGCAGGACAGGAAAGCGGCGACGCTGACGGAAGCGTCGCGCGAAGCGGTGTTCTGGTGTCGGCGCGGTCCTCTCCGGGGGAGAAGCTGATTGCGCCGAACGTTTCGCGTGAGGCGGTTTTCAGGTATCGGCGCGGCGCGGTCCGACCCAAGGCAGACGTTTGATCACCCCAGTGGCAAGCGCGGTGCCGACGAGGATCACGCCGCAGCCTTCCAGCATGCCCGGCGACACGGTTTCGCCGAGAAACAACGCACCCCACAAAATGCCGAAGATCGGAATCACGAAGGTCACCGTAATCGCACGTGCCGGCCCGACCACCGCGATCAGATGGAAGAACAGCATGTAGGCGACGCCGGTACACGCAACACCCAGCGCGATGACCGCACCCCACGCGTGCAGCGAGATCGGCGCAGTCGGCCAGTAGATTGCGGCGAGCGGCAGCAGGACGATGGTGGCGCCGGTCATCGTGCCGGTCGCGACGGTCAAGGGGTCGACACCGGTCAGGTGGCGCTTCGTATAGTTGGCGGCTATGCCGTAAAGCAGCGTGGCGCCGAGTGCAGCGGCCGCCGCGAGCGCGGTGCTCGCCGGTGTGGCAGCCGAGCCGTTCGGCGTGGCGATCTGATCCCACACCAGCATCAGGACGCCGAGAAAGCCGATCACGAGACCGAGCGTGCGCAGCGCGCTCAGGCGGTCGCGCAGCCACAGGAAGGCGACGAGCGCGCCCCACAGCGGCGTAGTCGCATTGATGACGGAGGTCACGCCCGCTGACAGCGTCAGTTCGGCATACGCGAACAGGCAGAACGGCGCCGCCGAATTCAGGATACCGACCACCAGCAGCGGAAAGGCGCGCGTGCGCAGGATCGTTGCGGACTGGCGCAGCGGCCGCCGCGCGATCAGCACGATCGCGAGGAAGACCGCGCCGATCCCGACCCGCAACGCCATCAGCGGCGCGACGCCGAAGTCGGTCACGCCGACGCGGATAAACAGAAACGAGGCGCCCCAAAGGGCGGCGAGGATCAGCAGTTGCAGCAGGTTTCTAGCATTCATTGTCGTGGCGCCGCGCGCGGTTGAGTCGAGACGCACGCGCATCGTAGCAGCGCAATCGCGCGAAACGTTTCAGGTTGGAGTGAAACGGCAAGATTCGGGGGATGAAGGGCGTCTGATAGTCGTCATCGTAAGCGCAGTCGAGCCGGCTGCGAAACGAGCAATTCTCACGCTAATGTGAGAAAAATTGCGATGAAACTGACTTGAGGAACTGGCGAGGGCAGGTCCGGTGCGGTGCGCGCTTGTCGAGCGTGAATTATATTGCGGCAGCGCACCAGCCTCGGCGACTTCTATGGCAGTACCGTCGACACTATCAGGACCGGCCGCTCGCGCTGCCTTGGACGGCTCGAACGCATGCCGTCAAAAAAGCGGGCGTGCTCGAAAGAGCGCGCCCGCCGATCTACCTATGCAGATGCCAACTCGCTGATCGGAACCATCGCGCGAGCTACCGCTTCAGAGAATTGGCAAGCGCGTGCAATGACGTCGACGGGCGAGGCAAACCTCAGTGCGGAATCATCCCCTGCAGGAAGTTCTGCTGCAGCCAGACCAGCACGCCGAGAATCACCGTCAACAGAATCGAATGCTTGAAGGTCTTGGCGAACACGACGCCTTCCTTGCCTTTGAGTTCGGTCGTCGCCACGCCGGTCGAGATGTTTTGCGGCGAGATCATCTTGCCCATCACGCCGCCCGACGAATTGGTCGCCGCCATCAGGATTGGGTTCAGGTTCAGCTGATGGGCCGCCACCACCTGCAGGTTGCCGAACAGCGCGTTGCCGGACGTGTCGCTGCCTGACAGGAACACCGCGACCCAGCCAAGGAAGGCCGACACCAGCGGAAAGAACGGTCCGACCGACGAGACACCCAACCCGAGCGTATAGGTGAGCCCCGAGTAGTTCATCAGATAGGCGAGTGCGACGATGGTCGCCACCGTCAGAATGGCGATGCGCGTCTGGACCCACGTGTCGACAATGGCGTTGCCAAATTCCCGCACCCCCAGACCCGTGACAAACGACGTGATGATGGCGGCCACCAGAATCGCCGTGCCGGTGGCGAGCGGCTGGAAGTCCCACACCGCACCATATGGCGTGTTGTACAGCGTGATGAATACGGCCTTGTCGAGGCCCGGCCACGGTACCTTGACGTCGCCGATCAGGAAGATCTTGGCGACGGTCCACACGATCACCACCGCCGAGACGATGATCCACGGATACCAGCCCTGGCCTCCGCTGATCTTGCCGCGGACCTCGCCCACGCGATCGATGTTGATGGCGAACTTCGGATCGGCGGCAGGCCTCCAGACGCGCAGGAACGCGATGGTAAGAATCAGCGACACCATCGACGACAGCACGTCAGTCAGACTGTAGTTCACATAGTTCGACGCGACGAACTGTGTCAGCGCGAAGCTTGCGCCCGACACCAGCAGGACCGGCCACACGCGCAGCATGTTACGAAAGCCCGCATAGACGCCGATCACATAGAACGGGAGCAGGAAGGCGAAGAACGGCAACTGGCGGCCAACCATCTTGGCGAGCGAATCGGCCGGCAGGTGCGTGACCGCGCCGAGCACCGTGATCGGCACGCCGAGCGCGCCGAACGCCACCGGCGCCGTGTTGAAGATCAGCGTGAAGGTGAGCGCTTCGAGGGTGGGAAACCCGAGCAGGATCAGCAATGAACTGGTGATCGCGACCGGCGTGCCGAAGCCGGAAATCCCTTCGAGCAGCGCGCCGAACGAAAAGCCGATCACGACCAGTACGATGCGGCGGTCGTTCGGCAGATTGTCGATCATCCACATGCGGAAGGCCGCAAAGCGGCCCGAGCGCTGCGAGATGTTGTAGAGCAGGATCGCGGCGAACACGATCCACATTACCGGCCAGCAGGCGAACACCACACCGTTGGCCACCGAGGCGGCCGCAAGTTCGACCGGGAACTGCCAGATGAAGATCGCCACGACCAGCCCGACGATCAGGCCGGCGAGTGAGGCCTGCCAGGCCGGCCGGCGTGCCCAGCCGAGCAGTAGCAGGACGACGATGATCGGCAGCGCGGCAACCAGGAACGACGGCAATAGCGAATTGCCGACGGGGGTGAGTAGTTGATGAAACATCACGTCTCCTTCGTTGTTGTTCGATTCGACGCGGGATTACGCACTACGGGGCGCGTCGCTCGGGCAGGACGGATGGGCGTCGGCGGCGTTTGCAGGACGCGCCGGGTCGCTTATTTAAATGGATACTGCGTGTGGCTTTCGCAAGGATAGATCCCCGGTGTGGGGCGTCAAGAAGGGAAACTACGGGCGCAGGACGGGATGGGGAAGAACGCTGCGTTTTGCGGATGACGCGATGCATCGGCTGGCAGGCATAGGCTCGCCATACGCCGCGTTTCAAGCGGCGTCGCTGCGTGTAAGCCGGTTCAGCGAAGTTCAGTGCCAGTGACCGTGGCCGCCGCCCCAATAACCGTGGCCACCACCCCAATAGCCGCCGAAACCGAAGCCGATCGAGACAGACGGCCCGTACCAGCCTGGGTAGCCATAGTAGGCCGGATAAGCGGGGTACGGCGGATAGTAGGCGGGGTAGGCGGGATACGCGGGCGCAGCGTAGACGGGCGGGACGGCCGCAACCGCATAAGCGGGCGGCGGGTTCTGCTGGGCGTTCTGGGCCCGCTGTGCTGAAGATTGCTGCTGCGCCTGCTGTGCCGCCTGCGAATCGGGCGGCCCGACCTGCATGTCCTGCTGCGCCGCGCCTGCAGGGACCGTGGCGTAATAGGGATAGTAACCGCCCGGATAGTAGCCGTAGGGGTAATAACAACCGGACAACGTCAGCACGCAGACAGCGCCCGTGAGCGCAAGCCCCGTTTGTGAAATACGTGGGAAGCGGCCCGGCAGTCGCTGGTTGATCGCGATAACCGTGTTGATGAGGCGGGACTTCATGACGCGCTCCTGTTTGAATCGGACGCCGCCATCCGGGGCGTAATGATTTGAGCTTACGCCGCCGTAGCACTAACAGGATTTCAAAACCGTAACGGCTTATTTCACGTCATTGCAGCGCGGTCCCCGGCGGGTCCGGCGGCGTGCCGGTCATTGTGTCCGCTCGCGCAGAAATGCAAAAAAGCCCGCCGATGGCGGGCTTCAGTGCTGCAATGCAGTAATTCGGATGGCGGGCGCGTACTCATGTGCTCGCCATTCGCACCTTACTGCCGCTGGTAAATCTCAGCGCCTTTCTTCATGAACTCGATCGACTTAACTTCCATACCCTTCTTCAGCGCTTCGTCGTCGGTCACGCCTTGTTGCGCGGCGAATTCGCGCACGTCTTGCGTGATCTTCATCGAGCAGAAGTGCGGGCCGCACATCGAACAGAAGTGCGCGACCTTGGCCGAATCCTTCGGCAGCGTTTCGTCGTGGAATTCGCGTGCCTTGTCCGGGTCGAGACCGAGATTGAACTGGTCTTCCCAACGGAATTCGAAACGCGCCTTCGACAACGCATTGTCACGCACTTGCGCGCCCGGATGGCCCTTCGCCAGATCGGCGGCGTGCGCGGCGAGCTTGTACGTGATGATGCCGGTCTTCACGTCGTCCTTGTTCGGCAGACCCAGGTGTTCCTTCGGCGTCACGTAGCAGAGCATGGCCGTGCCGAACCAGCCGATCATCGCCGCGCCAATGCCCGACGTGATGTGGTCGTAGCCCGGAGCGATGTCGGTGGTCAACGGTCCAAGCGTGTAGAACGGTGCTTCATCACACCATTCCAGTTGCAGGTCCATGTTTTCCTTGATCAGTTGCATCGGCACGTGGCCCGGGCCTTCGATCATGGTTTGCACGTCGTGCTTCCACGCGATCTGCGTGAGCTCGCCGAGCGTCTTCAGTTCGCCGAGTTGCGCTTCGTCGTTGGCATCGTAGATCGAGCCGGGACGCAGGCCGTCGCCGAGCGAGAAGGCCACGTCGTACGCCTTCATGATTTCGCAGATGTCTTCGAAGTGCTCGTACAGGAAGCTTTCCTTGTGGTGAGCCAGGCACCACTTCGCCATGATCGAGCCGCCGCGCGAGACGATACCCGTCATGCGCTTGGCCGTCAGCGGCACGTATTGCAGACGCACGCCCGCGTGGATCGTGAAGTAGTCGACGCCTTGCTCAGCCTGTTCGATCAGCGTGTCGCGGAAGATTTCCCACGTCAGGTCTTCGGCCTTGCCGTTGACCTTTTCGAGCGCCTGATAGATCGGCACCGTGCCGATCGGCACCGGGCTGTTGCGGATGATCCACTCACGCGTTTCGTGAATGTGCTTGCCCGTGGACAGATCCATCACCGTGTCGCCGCCCCAGCGGATCGCCCACGTCATCTTGTCGACTTCTTCGCCGATCGAGGAGGTGACGGCCGAGTTGCCGATGTTGGCATTCACCTTCACGAGGAAGTTACGGCCGATGATCATCGGCTCGCTTTCCGGGTGGTTGATGTTGTTCGGGATGATCGCGCGGCCGCGTGCAACTTCTTCGCGGACGAATTCAGCCGTGATTTCCTTCAGGCCGTCGGGACCGAATGCGCTCGCACCGAACGCCTGGCCCGGGTGCTGGCGGCCCATCATGGCGGCGAGCTTTTCGCCGTTCGGACCGCTCGTCTTCAGGCTTTCCAGATACGCCGCGCGTTGCTGGTTCTCGCGAATCGCGATGTATTCCATTTCCGGCGTGATGATGCCTTTACGCGCGTAGTGCATCTGCGAGACGTTCTTGCCGGCGATTGCGCGGCGCGGTGTGCGGTGCAGGCCTTTGAAGCGCAGATCGGCGGTCGCGTTATCGGCGGCGCGTTCGCGGCTGAAGTCGCTCGACAGGCCCGTCAGCGCTTCGGTGTCGCCGCGCTCTTCGATCCATGTTTGACGCAACGCGGGCAGACCGGCGCGGATGTCGATTTTGGCTTCCGGATCGGAGTACGGGCCCGACGTATCGTAGACGAAGACCGGCGGATTCTTCTCGCCACCGAAGCTATCCGGCGTGTCGGCCTGGGAGACTGCGCGCATCGGCACGCGGATATCGGGGCGCGAGCCGGTCACGTAGACCTTGCGGGAATTCGGCAGCGGGGCGACAGCGGCGGCGTCGACGTGAGCGTCGGCGGAAAGGAACTTCGGATTGGCGTTCATGCAGATCTCCTGTCGACCAGAGTTGGCGCTTTAGCGCTTACTCTGGTCCCATGCAACTTGTTGCGTTCGACGAGAGTTGGTGCAAAGCGCCAACTCAGGTCCCATGTGTGTGGGGCCGCTAAGCAGGAGACGAGATGGAAGTTGTCGGATTCGCGAGAGATGAAACGGTAGACCAGGTGCGAAATCCGTACGCTTCCCTGCGCTGGCATTATCCAGATCAGGTTCAAAGGGTATTTCTCACCCACGCAACACGGACCTCCAACCTCCGTGCGACGCAGGACCCCCGCGTTAGCAGCGCACACGATACACCGCCCGGGCATTGCTTGGCAACCCGTCTTGAAAAAGTCAAATGTCTGAAATAACGCCGGTCAGCCACGCGCTATTCTTATTGTGATAGGGCTGCCGGGGATGCTGCAGCGCAGCAGTTCTGCGTCGCGAATGCGATTTGCTTACAGCGTGAAATCGTCCGCTGCTTCGGGCTGGAACAGGATTTTTTCGAGCTTCAGCACTTTCTCCGTGCCGCTCGGCGGCGTGAAGCGGATGCGTTCGCCGCGCTTGGCGCCGAGCAGCGCAAGACCGACCGGCGAAAACACGTTCAGGCGGCCCAGCGCGAAGTCCGCATTGGGCGGATAGACAACCGTCCAGGTCATTTGCTCGCCGCTGGTTTCGTCGATCAGGGTGGCTTGCGAATTCATCGTGACGATGTTCGCGGGGATGTCGCGCGATTCGACGATCACGGCGCGCTCGAGGACGTCGTCGAGCATGTCTTGCAATTTGGCGTCGGCGCCGGGCGCGGCTGCGTGCTTTTCGAGACGTGCGACGTCGAGTTCGGTGAGGTAACAGGGTTTCGTCTTTTTCATGACGGGTTCTCCATTTCGATCTGCATATAAGGGGACTGCGTGCGGATGAGATCAGCCCGGAGCCCGACGACGCGGCCCCGGCGATGGAGGGGAGCTTGCGTTAGATCGGGCGCCGGGCGGCGGGAAGCGGGAGCGTTCGGGACGGCTGGCCGGCGTGCGGCGTCGCGATGTCCGCGCGCGCGCAACCGGTTGCGCGGCGGGGGCGCAAGCGGGTGAGGGCACGGGAAAACGGTAAGCGCATCGGGATAGCCGGCGGATAGCGAAAAGTGTTGGGGTGAGCGCCGGAAAGAAAGCTTGATCGGCGCAATCGAAAGGTGAATGTTAGCACGGCCCGGGCGTCTCTTTAATCGCTGCTGGGAGGTGCGGTGTACACGCGTTGCGGTGTGCCCGCCCGCAAGCGTACAGACACACCGCGCCCCGCAGGCATAGACTTCATGGAACGGTCGCACCCGCAGGTGAACAACCCAAACAAAAATAAAAATCAGAACCGGCTGTCATAACCGGTCTCGTGGTTCGACAAACGTGCAGATCCTGATGGAGCACGCCATGCAAACCGCACGAACCCGTCGAGCCAATCGATATGTCACCCGCGCAATCGCGCTGGCCGTAGCGCTGACAACGCTCTCAGCCAGCGGCCTCGCAACCGCCGCCGGTGCGGTATGCGCGTCGCACAGCCCAGCCCACCGCGTAGCGCTTGTGGAGCTCTACAGCAGCGAAGGCTGCAGCAGTTGCCCGCCAGCCGACAACTGGTTGAGCCAGTGGAAAAACAGCGGCGCAACGCAAAGCATCGTGCCTTTGGCCCTGCACGTGGACTACTGGAACAGCCTTGGCTGGACCGACCGTTTTTCGCAGCATCGCTTTACCGAACGTCAGCAAACGCTCACTGATCTCGCCGGCGGCCACACCATCTACACGCCCGAGATCTTCGTGTCAGGCCGCGAATTGCGCAGCTGGTCGCAACGCGACAGTTTCCAGAGCCGCATCGGCAAGGTCGTTGCCGAACCGGCGCTGGCGAACGTGGCGCTTGAATTGAAACCGCAGGCAAAGGGCGCCTTCAATGTCGATGCTCAATTCACCAGCAAGGCAGCAGACACATCTGGACAACTGAATGCCTACATCGCGGTCTATCAGAATGCGTTGAACTCGCAGGTCGGGGCCGGGGAAAACAGCGGCGCAACGCTGCATCACGAACGCGTCGTGCGGCAATGGATCGGCCCCGTGCCGCTGGTTGCCGGCAACGCGCAGATCCGCCGCGATATCCGCATCGACGATGCCGATGCCAACGCCCCGGCTGACAACTTCGGCGTCGTCGCTTTCGTCGAAAACGCCGCAACCGGCGACGTGTTGCAAGTGGCCGAACTGGCCGCCTGCAATTGATCGCGCGACGACCTCGCGGCACGCCTCATTTCACCGGAGATTCTCATGGCAACGCCTCACGCTCTCAGCGAAACCGCTCCACCCGCCACACCGAAGAGCGGCACGATTCATCCGGTGTGGGTGCGCGTCACGCACTGGCTCAACGCACTCGCGGCCATCCTGATGATGCTGTCCGGCTGGCGCATCTATGACGCGTCGCCGGTCTTCAAAGGTTTTACGTTTCCCACGGCAATCACGCTCGGAGGCTGGCTCGGCGGCGCGCTGCAATGGCACTTCGCGGCGATGTGGCTGCTGGTCTTCAACGGTCTGCTGTATCTCGCGCTGAACCTGGTCAGCGGGCGCTTCATACGCAAGTTCCTGCCGGTCTCGCCGCGCGCCGTGCTGCACGATTTCATCGCCGCACTGACCGGCAAGCTCTCGCACGCCGATCTGCGCGTCTATAACGCGGTGCAGAAATGTGCTTATCTGTTCGTCGTCTGCGATCTGATTGTGCTGGTGCTCTCGGGCCTCGCGATCTGGAAATCGGTGCAGTTTCCGCTGCTGCGCGAGCTGATGGGCGGCTACGACAACGCGCGCATCGTTCACTTCTGTGCCATGTCGCTGATGGCTGCGTTCATCGCCGTGCATCTGGCGATGGTGGCGCTCGTGCCGCGCTCGCTGCTGGCGATGCTGCGTGGACGCTAAGCCGCGGATGCCCGGACACACGGATACGCAAAGCTTAAGGATATCGAATCATGACCAAGCCCGACACTCAATCCGATCGAAAGCTCGCCCCTATGCCTGGCAATAAACTCGACCGCGAATCGATCCTGATCGACGCCCGGCGCGAACTCGCGATGCCCTCGCGGCGCCTGTTCGGCAAGCGGCTACTGACGCTCGGCGGCCTGTCGATGCTGACCGGCTGCTCGCTGACCGACGACAAATCGGTCAACGCGTTCCTGACGGCCGTGTCGCGCCTGAACGACCGCGCGCAAGCCGCACTGTTCGATCCGAAGCAACTCGCGCCGACCTACACCGAAGCGCAGATCACGCGGCCATTCCCGTTCAATGCGTTCTACGGTATCGAAGACGTCCCCGATGTCGATGCTAGCGACTACAAGCTGAAGATCAGCGGCCTGGTGACCGGTCAGCGGGTCTGGACCTTGCCCGAGTTGTACGCGCTGCCACACGCCGAGCAGATCACGCGGCATATCTGCGTGGAAGGCTGGAGCGCGATCGGCCGCTGGGGCGGCACGCCGTTTGCCGATTTCCTGCGGCGCATCGGCGCGGACACGAGCGCGAAGTACGTCGGCTTCAAATGCGCCGACGACTACTACGAAAGCATCGACATGCCGACCGCGCTGCATCCGCAAACGCTCCTGACCTTCGAATACGACGGCGAACGTTTGCCCGCGAAATACGGCTTCCCGATGAAGCTGCGCATGCCGACCAAGCTCGGCTACAAGAATCCGAAGCACATCGTCGAAATGTTCGTCACCAACACGTTTCCCGGCGGCTATTGGGTCGACCAGGGCTACAACTGGTTCGGAGGCTCTTGACGCGCGCGGGTCGGCGCGTGCAAAGACGGACGCGCGACCCCGGGCGGCAGAAGCTTCGGAAACACCCCGGCACCCTCTGGAAGCCGGTTCAGATTCATCCATAACGAAACGGAGTCATCCATGAAAAAATTCGCAATCGCAGCACTGGCCGTCGCCCTCCTGACCAGCGGCGGCGCCGCGTTCGCGCAGGCAAGCGGCGCAATGTCCAACGATGCAATGTCCAAGGACACGATGTCCAAAGACACCATGTCGAAGGACAGCATGAAGAAGGACACGATGAAGAAGGACACCATGAAAAAGGGCAGCGACGCGACGGGCATGAAGCACGAAGCGTCGGGCGCGATGGCCAACTGAGCGTCGCCGGCGATGCCGGTTGCATAGTTTCAGCGCCGGTGTCACGGGTAAGTCCAAAAGCCGGGGAGACGTCCCCGGTTTTTTTGTTGCGAGTACGCAAAAAAGTTACGATTCTTTCAGCCGGTGCGGTGGGTGCTTACTGCATAATGCGATGCGCGCCGAACATTTGGCGTGTGTCAGCCGCGCAGCGATTTCTGTCGACCGCCGCGGCGTTGTGGCCCCATTGGCCATCTATTGTCCTTCCGTTCCACCGACATGTCCGCCAGCCTCGCCCGTCAGACCGCATCGCCGATGCGGTGTCCGCCATCCCGACACAGGGTTTTTAGCGGGGGCGCAGCACCTCGAGCGGCATGGGCGGGTTGAACGTATGGCGCCGCAACTCCCCAGCCGTTTTCCGCTCCGTTTGCCGCAGTCCCGCAATGGACAGATCGCGCTCGCGCTCGCCGTCGTCTATCTCGTGTGGGGCTCGACCTATCTCGCCGTGCACGTCGCACTCGGTTCGTTTCCGCCCTTGCTGCTCTCGGGTCTGCGCAATCTGTTTGCCGGGGTAGGGCTTTTTATCTTCGCGGCGCGCCGCAATCCGGTCTGGCCGAGCGCGGGTGAAATCCGCAATGCCGGCCTGGTCGGCACGATGCTGGTCGGCTTGTCGAGCGGCATGCTGGCCTACGGCATGCGCACCGTCGGCACCGGCACTGCGGCCGTGATGGTCGCGACCGTGCCGCTGTTCGCGACGGTGATCGCGGCGGTGGCGGGGCGCAAGATCGGCAGAGGCGAGTGGTTCGCGGTCGGCCTCGGGCTGGTCGGCATCGCGATTCTGAGTCACGGCGACAGCGCGCCGGGATCCGCGGGCGGCAGCCTCGCGATCCTGTGCGGTGCGCTTTTCTGGGCAGGCGGCGCGCATCTGGCCGGACGGTTGAAGTTGCCGTCGGACCTGTTTTTGTCGACGTCGTTGCAGATCGGTCTCGGCGGCGCGATGTCGACGATGGTTGCCTGGGTATCCGGCGAGCGGATGATGGAGGTGCATTTTCTGCCGCTGCTGGCCTTCGTCTACCTGATGCTGATCGGGACGATGACCGCCTATGTCGCGTACGGCTTTCTGATCCGGCATACGAGTCCGATCATCGCCAGCAGCTGCATGTATGTGAATCCGGTAGTCGCGGTGGCGCTCGGTGCGTTGTTGCTCGGCGAGCCGGTCACGCATTCGACGGTGATCGCGACGATCGTGATTCTGGCGAGCGTGGGCCTGTCTTTCTGGTTCGATTACCGGAAGAAGGGCCTCGCCTGAGGAGGGCGGCTGTTCGCTGAGTCAGAGCGCCGCCGCCACTTCCGCGCCTTCGCGAATCGCACGTTTCGCGTCCAGCTCGGTCGCCACCTTTGCGCCGCCGATCACGTGATAACGCGGGCCATTCACACCATCGGGTTTTTTCACGCTGTTCGCGCTGCCGGCCCCATTCGCACCGTTTGCCCTATCCGCCGCCCGTGCCGCCGTCTCTGGAACCAGGTCGCGCAACGATTCCTGCCCCGCGCACACGACGATCGTGTCCACGTCGAGCCATTCTTCGACACCTTCATGGGCAATCTTCAAACCGCGCTCGCTGATCGCCAGATACGACACGCCGCCAAGCATTTTCACGCCGTTTCTCGCCAGCGTCGCGCGATGCACCCAGCCTGAGGTCTTGCCGAGCCCCATGCCGAGTTTGCCTGGCTTGCGCTGCAGCAACCAGATCTCGCGGATAGGCTGCACCGGTGCCGGCGGTTTCAAACCGCCGCGTTCCCGCACCGCGAGATCGACACCCCATTCGTCGAGCCACGCATCGCGCGGCATCGGCAGAGGATGGCCAGAACGATGCAGCAAAAATTCACTGACATCGAAGCCGATCCCGCCCGCACCGATCATCGCGACGCGGCGTCCGACCGGCGCACCCCGCAACACGTCTACGTAAGACAGCACATTAGCCCCGTCGATGCCGGCAATCGCCGGGTTCCGCGGCACGATGCCGGTGGCGATGATCACATCGTCGTAACCGCCTGCGGCGAGCAGCGCCGGATCGACGCGCGTATCCAACCGCACGTCGACGTCATGCCGTTGCAACTGGCTCTGAAAATAGCGGATGGTTTCGCTGAACTCTTCCTTGCCTGGCACGCGCATCGCCAGATTGAACTGACCGCCGATCGTTGCGCTCGCATCGAATAACGTCACGCGATGCCCGCGCGATGCCGCAACCGTCGCCGCGGAAAGTCCCGCCGGACCCGCGCCGACCACTGCAACCGAACGCGCTGCCTGTGCGCCTGCGACCGGCCGATAGATCAGTTCGGTCTCGCGTCCCGCACGCGGATTGACGAGGCAAGTCGCACGCTGGTTCTTGAACGTGTGATCGAGGCAGGCCTGATTGCAGGCGATACAGGTGTTGATTTCGTGCGCGCGTCCTTCGGCGGTCTTCCGCACGAACTCGGGGTCGGCGAGGAGCGGCCTCGCCATCGAAACCAGGTCACCCGCCCCCTGAGCGAGCAGTTCTTCGGCGACCTCGGGTGTATTGATGCGGTTCGACACGATCACCGGCACCTTGACCGCAGCCTTCAGCCGCGCGCTCAGTGCTGCGAAAGCAGCACGTGGCACGGAAGTCACGATAGTCGGCACGCGCGCTTCATGCCAGCCGATTCCCGTGTTGAACATCGTGACGCCAGCGGCTTCAAGCGCCTGAGCCACCTGCACTGTTTCTTCCCAGGTGTTGCCGCCTTCGACCAGATCGATCAGCGAGAGCCGGTACACCACGATAAAGCGTTCGCCGCACGCTGCGCGCACGCGCTCGACAATCTCGCGCGCGAGCCGCATGCGGTTTTCGATACTGCCGCCGTAGCGGTCGGTGCGCCGGTTCGTGCGCGGGCACAGGAACTGGTTGAGCAGATAGCCTTCGCTGCCCATGATCTCGATGCCGTCGTAGCCGGCGCGTTGGGCGAGGCGCGCGCAGCGCGCATAGTCGCGCACTGTCCGCGCAATGCCGGCTTCGGTGAGCGCGCGTGGCTTGAACTTCGAGATCGGCGATTTGAGCGCCGACGCCGACACGACGAATGGCTGGTACCCGTAGCGGCCCGCATGCAGGATCTGCAACGCGATCTTGCCGCCTTCGGCATGCACGGCCTCGGTCAGCAAGCGGTGATTGCGCAGATCGAACACCGAGTTCAGCGTGCCGCCGAAGGGCAGCAGCCAGCCTTGCCGGTTCGGCGAGATCCCGCCCGTGACGATCAGGCCGACCCCGCCTTTCGCGCGCTCACGAAAATACTCGGCCAGTTTCGGGTAATTCCAGAAACGGTCCTCCATGCCGGTGTGCATCGAACCCATCACAACGCGGTTGCGCAAACGGGTAAAGCCGAGGTCGAGCTCAGCGAGTAAATGTGGGTAGGACATGCAGGGGACCGTGTAAGTATTGGGTGCGCACGAACAATACACCGCTCAACGGGCCAACTCTCCGAGGAAAAATTCTAATCCGCGCAACTCGTTGCACTGTACATAAAGAGAACCCGCGGCGGTTTCCCGCGGCGGGCTGTGGAAAATCTGCATCGCCAGGCGCCACGAGGCGCCCGGCAGTCGTTGAGTTGTCGCTAACTTACTTGGCTTGTTCGGCCGAATTCGTGATGGCGTTGCCGCCCTTCGAAATATCCTGCCCGGCCCCCGCCATCGTGTTGCAACCCGCGAGCGCAGCCGTCCCTGCAATGAGAAACAAAGCGATCAATCGATTCATGAAAGTTCTCCCTGTCGAGAATGCATCGGTTGACGTGCCCGTGTTCTACGGCACGCGCTAGCCCGGCTAGCTGTCGTCCGACCGGGGTTCACGCCAGTCGATCCGGTCTGATTGCATGTTAAAAAAAGGGCGATGGCGGTGCTGTCAGTTGCGCTGCGATTTTTTTGTAGGCGTGCTCCGGTGTTCACGTCGGCGCACTCCTACACGGCCTCCGCGATACACCGCAAAGCTTGGCTAGAGGGACGTTCGCGACGGTGCGGACGGCGACAGATCGACTGATGGCGTTGCCGTGCTGACACTTGGCATCACCACATGAATGTCGGTGCCGCTCGGCACACCGCGTCGAATATCGAAGCGCCCGCCGTGCGCGGCGACCCGCTGGCGCATGCCGAGCAGCCCGTGGGTGTGGGTGCGCTTCAGATCGGCCGGCATGATGCCGACGCCGTTGTCCGCGATATGCAGGGCCACCTGGCCGTCCTCGACCCGCAAGGCAATCGATACCTTCGAGGCCCGCGCGTACTTGGCCGCGTTCGTCAGCGACTCCTGCGCGACGCGAAAAAGCGCGATCTCGGTTTGCTCGTCGAGCTGGATATCGTCGGCGGGCAGGTGCGATTCGAGCGTCCAGTTGTTGCGCTGCGCGGCTTCGTCGGCGAGTGTGCGCAGCGCGGTGACGAGCCCGAAGTTCGCCAGCACGGTAGGCCGCATGTCTTCGATGATGCGGCGCTTCAATGCAATGCCCTGGTCGAGATTGGCGAGCGCGCGCCTGAGCTTCTCCGAGACGTCCGGGTCGCTGTCCTTCAGTTTGCGGTTAGCCCAGGCCACATCCATTTTGCTCGCGGTCAGAATTGCGCCGAGTTCGTCGTGCAGTTCACGCGCGAGCTGCGTCTTTTCGTTTTCGCTGACGGCCTGCAAGTGCCAGCCCAGTGCTTCAAGTTGACGCGTGCGCTCGTTGACGAGCTGGTCGAGCTCTTCCTGTTGCGTGATCAACCGACGCTGCACGCGAGCCTGCCGATCCATCTGGATGCCGAGATTGCGAAACAGCAGGATGAACAGAACGATGTTCAGCGCGGACAGCCCGGCCGCGCACAGCGTGGAGATGCGCTGGTCGGCGCGGCTTGCATCGAGGGCGTGCTGCGCGCGGCGCTCCTCGTTGTCGCGCAGCAGCGAGAGGGTGTTGTCGACCAATGTGGCGTCGGCGGGATTGGCGTCGCTCGCATTGCCGCAGGCGGAGAGATCGAGCGGCTGCGGTGCCGCGCGTTGCAATGCAGCAGCACCCGCACCGATGCGCGCTTCGATGAGCGCGACGATCTGGGTGAAACTCGCGAGCTCGACGCTGTCCGCCTTGCCGCCGCGGTAGAACCTGCCCAACTGCTGTTCGTTCTGCCGGATCCGCGTGGCGGTCGCGCAAAAGCCTTGAGCGGACGCGTTCAGCTTCGTCAGAAGAAAATCGCTCTGGTGTGCGCTGAGGCGGGATAGCTGGCTTGCGAGCGTGCTCAGTTGCACGGTGACGTCGCGCGCTTCAAGCGCCGTTTCGTATTCTGCGGCAATGCGTTCGCGCGCGGTTTCGAGAATCACGAGCCCGCCGACAGTGATGACGATCGCCACTGTCATCGCGATCGCCCAACTGCGATTGCGCATCCAGCCGCTCAGTCGCGCTGCGGTCCCGGGTTCCGGCGTGTTCGACACGTTCAGCACTTTCGGCTCCTGAAGTAAGGCATCGATGTAACTTCCGCCGGGTCGGCGATGGAGCGGGCGTATTGCCCCTTGAGCCGCAACTTCCGCGCCTGGCTAGCCGATGCAAGCGGCGTAACGCTGCAGTAATCCAATGTAAGCGGATTCTCACACGAAAAACGGAGCGCGTCGGAATGCGCCCGCCGTCGCCCACCGATAGGATGAACCTGATCGTTCATTGATTGATCCTGGAGGAAGCCATCATGTTGAAATGGGCATTGTTCTTCGCCGTCGTGGCGGTGATCGCCGGCCTTCTCGGCTTTACCGGCGTAGCTGCAGGTGCGGCTGCGATTGCGAAGTTCCTGTTTGTCGTGTTCGTGATTCTGTGCGTGGTGTTCCTCGTACTCGGCTTCGTGATAACGAAGAAAATCGTCGATTAGCGCCGCTCGATGAGGCGTTTGCGTGTCGTTCTCACCGGTTGTGAGGGAGCGGTTCGCGTCAGGTTCGATTCAGTTTCGTTTCAGGCAAATACCAACGGGAAGGAGAGTCGCCATGCTTCACTACGCCATCGTTTTTTTCGTGATTGCGATTATCGCCGCCGTGTTCGGTTTTACCGGAATCGCAGCGGGTGCCGCGGAGATCGCGAAGATTCTGTTCTATATCTTCCTTGTCGTGTTCGTCGTCACGCTGCTGCTCGGTGTAATCCGAACGTAGATGAACACCCCGTTCTTTTACCGGCGTATCAGGCGCGATTCGTGCGGGATACACAGTTCCCCAATACCGGATGAAGGAGAAATTCAATGTCGAAGTCACATGGCGGCCAAAGTGCGGCATCGCAATCCAGCGATCCGTTCGTGATGGACATCAAAAAGATCCGCGAAGATGCGCGCAAGCACATGTCGGACGGCGCGGTCACGCAAAGCTACAGTGCGGACCGTGAGACGGTGCTGAAACTGCTCAACGACTCGCTGGCCACCGAAATCGTTTGCGTACTGCGCTATAAACGGCATCATTTCATGGCCAAGGGCATCAACTCCGAGGGCGTGGCAGCCGAATTCGCGCAGCATGCGGCAGAAGAGCAGGAGCACGCCGACCGCATCGCCGAGCGCATCGTGCAGCTTGGCGGCGAGCCGGATTTTGCGCCGGACGGTCTGAAGACGCGTTCGCATTCGGAATACAAGGAGGGTGACAGTCTGACGGACATGATCCGCGAGAATCTGATTGCCGAGCGTATTGCGATCGATACGTATCGCGAGATCGTGCGCTACCTCGGCGAGAAGGATGTGACAACGCGCCGTATGTTCGAGGAAATTCTAGCTGTTGAGGAAGAGCATGCCGACGATATGTCGGACCTGCTCGAAGGTCGCGAGTAACAAGGTCGAAAAATGGACGTCGACAAGCACCGGCTTCGCGTGGCGCGAATTGTCGCTTTGACCGCCGCGCCTGTCCGGGCGGAGATTGACGGCGCGGGAGGGGCTGTATAGGTTCCCGCGCTGGCAATATCCGCCACTTCTACCGCTGTCGCTTCGCAGCTTCGGTGAAGGCACAGCCGGAGATCATTACAATGTCTGCTTTGGAGCAATCCTCCTGCACGGATACCCGACCGATGATCCGAGTGTTGATAGCTGACGATCATGCGATCGTCCGAGGCGGTTTCAGGCAGTTCGTCGCTGACGAGCCGGACATGTGCGTCGCGGCCGAAGCCGCCACCGGCGACGAAACCATTAGCCTCGTGCGGGAGCAGGCATTCGACGTGGTGCTGCTCGACATCGCGATGCCGGACAAGAACGGCATTGACACTTTGCGTGTGATCAAGCAGGTGCGGCCGGAGCAGGGCGTGCTGATTCTGTCGGGCTACCCGGAGAGCCAGTACGCGATCAACCTGCTGCGCGCTGGCGCCAACGGCTACCTCAACAAGGACTGCGAGCCCGAGGAAATCGTGCGGGCGATCCGCGCGGTGGCGCGCGGGCATCGTTACCTGTCGGAGGCGGTAGCTGACACACTGGCAGACAACCTCGACAAGCCGGCCGTGGGGCGGCCGCACGAAGCGCTATCCGAGCGCGAGTTCCAGATTTTCTGCAAGCTCGCGGCGGGACAGATTCCGACTGACATTGCGGAGGAATTGCATTTGTCCGTGAAGACCGTGAGTACGTACCGGGCTCGCGTGTTGGAGAAGATGCGGTTGGCGAACAATGCCGATCTGACTTATTACGCGATCAAGAACGGGTTGATCGAATAGAGGACGATCGAGATACTGCGATGAACAGCGAATCGAACCGTGTTGCCGAGCCAGCCCGTCGTACGCCGTTGCGCGTGCTGTTGATCGAGGATTCGCCTTTGATCCGCAGGAGCCTGGTTGAGGCGATCGATGCATCCGGTTTGCTGCGGGTGGCCGCGTATGCGGATTCTGCCGATCAGGCGATTGCGCT
The DNA here is from genome assembly GCF_905220705.1 of Paraburkholderia domus. GTDB lineage: Bacteria > Pseudomonadota > Gammaproteobacteria > Burkholderiales > Burkholderiaceae > Paraburkholderia > Paraburkholderia domus. The sequence continues at coordinate 34,609 of NZ_CAJNAT010000026.1, read as the reverse complement.
GTTGAACGGTGAGATTTTTGATGCGGTGATTGTGGACTTGCAGTTGAAGCAGGGGTCAGGGGTGCCTGTGCTCGCTTACTTGCAGCGCGAGGGGATGATTGAGTCGATTTTTGCTGCCGTGTTGACGAATCATGCGTTGCCGGCTTATCGGGAACGATGCGAGCAGTTTGGCATTCGGCACTTTTACGATAAGTCGTTCGAGTTTGATCGGGTGGTTGATGCGTTGCATGAGTATGCTTTTGCGCGGGGCGCTGGGTAGTGGTTTTTTTGCCTGTTCGGCGCTTATTGTCTGTATGCCTGTGGCGTTGGCCTTTCCTTGAATTGATATTGGTCTATTAGCGTTGCCCCTGTGCGGGGCGGCACCTACTTCTCTTTGCTGCTGCAAAGAGAAGTAGGCAAGAGAAAGCAGCTCACACCGTTAATTCTTAAGCGGGTCCCCCGCGCAGCCACGGTAGTGGTGCATCTGGAATCTGTGCACTCGCACACTCCGCGTTAGTGACACAGCAGTCATTCTTCCGGCGACGCTGCGCGCGCCGAAGCGCACTTCACAAAACCAGCCGCTACGTTTTCGCGGTTCTGCTTTACTCGGCGCGCTGGCACTTCCAGAATTCCATGGCGTTCGTGCGTTCGTGCGTTCGTGCGTTCGTGCGTTCCGCGCCTCGCCTCGCCGAGGCGAAGCAGATGCTCCCACCACGCCAAAACGAAGCCCTGGTTTCCCTGGCAGACCCGTCCGCGACGCACGCAGTGCGGAGTGGGAGCTGATGAGTGCCTTGTCACTCACGCCGAATGTGCGAGAGCACGGATTCCAGATGCACCACTGCGTCCTCCAAGCCAGGGGACCCGCTTAAGAATTAGCGGTGTGAGCTGCTTTCTCTTGCCTACTTCTCTTTGCAGCAGCAAAGAGAAGTAGGTGCCGCCCCGCACAGGGGCAACGCTAATAAACCACTAGCAATACAAGGAAAGGCCAACGCCATAAGAACACAGACACAAAGCGCCGAGCAGGCACAAAAAACCAAACAAGCCCCAACGCCGCAGGCAAACCGACAAACACAGCACGCCGCAGGCAAAAACCTCCGGCTCTGGTATTCCCCTTTAGCATACCCACCACCCAATCTTTGATTATCGCCCCGCGAGCCCCCCCTTTAGACTCCTGCAAACACCTCAATCGAGCAGGAGACGTCGTGACCCTCACCCCGGCCGCCGCGCAGCGCGCTCAACCCTTACTTCGCCATTACATCAACGGCGAATTCATTGCGACTGCATCCACTTTCCCCAACATCAGCCCGGTTGATGGCCGCGAACTCGCGCAAGTCTGCGAAGCCGACGCCGCAACCGTCGACGCCGCTGTCCGCGCCGCAGCTGCCGCTCAACGGGCCGGCTGGCGAAACACCAAACCGGCTGAACGCGCCGACTGGCTTCATAAAATCGCCGACCGCATACAAGCCCGCTTCGACGATTTCGTCGCGGCAGAAGTGGCCGACACCGGGCGCCCACTGGAGCAAGCCCGCAAGCTCGACATCGCCCGCGGCATCGCGAACTTCCGCACTTTTGCGGATCTCATCCGCACCGCAAATAGCGAGTTCTTCGAAACGCATGCAGCGGATGGCAGCGAACTGATCAACTACGTCACGCGCAAACCGCTCGGTGTAGTCGGCATCATCTCGCCGTGGAATCTGCCGCTGCTGCTGTTCACGTGGAAAGTCGCGCCAGCCCTCGCAATGGGCAACTGCGTCGTCGCCAAGCCCTCGGAAGAAACGCCCAGCTCAGCCACGCTGCTCGCCGAAGTCATGCACGACATCGGTCTGCCGCCCGGCGTGTTCAACCTGATCCACGGCCACGGGCCGAATGCGGCCGGCGAGTTCCTTACGCGTCACCCGGACATCAGCGCGATCACATTCACCGGTGAATCGCGTACCGGCAGCACGATCATGAAGACCGTCGCGGACGGGGTGAAGGAAATCTCGTTCGAACTCGGCGGCAAGAACGCCGCCGTGGTGTTCGCCGATGCGGACTTCGACGCTGCCGTCGCCGGTGTGCTGAAGTCGAGCTTCACGAACGCTGGGCAGGTTTGTCTGTGCAGTGAACGCGTGTACGTCGAGCGGCCGATCTTCGAACGCTTCGTTGCCGCGTTGAAGGAAAAAACCGAGGCGCTGCAGGTCGGCGCCCCCGACGATCCCGCCACCACAATGGGCCCGCTGATCTCTCGTGGTCATCGCGAGAAGGTGTTGTCGTATTTCCGTCTGGCAGTCGAAGAGGGCGCAACCGTCGTGACCGGCGGCAACGTTCCGCAATTCGGCGATGAGCGCGATCAGGGTGCGTTCGTCAAGCCGACGATCTGGACCGGTCTGTCAGACGATGCACGCTGCGTCAAAGAAGAAATCTTCGGACCTGTCTGCCACATTGCGCCCTTCGATAGCGAAGACGAAGTGATCGGCCGCGTGAACGATAGCGCTTACGGCCTTGCCGCGAGCATCTGGACGACGCAACTCTCGCGCGGCCATCGCGTCGCGCGGCAAATCGAAACCGGCATCGTTTGGGTCAATGCCTGGTTTGTGCGCGATCTGCGCACACCGTTCGGCGGCACCAAGCTCTCGGGCATCGGTCGTGAAGGCGGGCGTCATTCGCTCGACTTCTACTCGGAACTGACCAACGTTTGCGTGAGGATCGCATGAGCGAAATCGATCTGAACGCGGCGCAGCAGATTGCTCACGCACTCTGGCAGGCGCAGCAGAACGACGCGCCCGTCGCACCGGTGCGCACAGCCATCGCGGAGCTTGGTGGCGATGCGCTCGAAGCCGCTTACGCGGTGCAGCGTCTGAACACCGAACGCAAGCTCGCAACCGGCCGCCGGCTAGTGGGGCGCAAGATCGGCCTCACGTCGAAAGCCGTGCAAGCGCAACTCGGCGTCGATCAACCGGATTTCGGCATGCTATTCGACGATATGTCGATTGCCGACGGTGAAGAGATCGCGATGTCGCGCACGCAGCAACCCAAAGTGGAAGCGGAGATCGCGTTGGTGCTCGCGCATGATCTGCCCCACGAACGGCACACGATTGCCGACCTGATCGGCGCAACCGCTTATGCGTTGTCCGCCATCGAGATCGTCGGCAGCCGGATCGCCAATTGGGATATCCGGTTGACGGACACGGTGGCCGACAACGCGTCGAGCGGTCTATTCGTGCTCGGCAATCGTCCCGTCAAACTCGATGCCTTCGACGTCATCAACTGCGGCATGGTGATGGAGCGGCGCGGCGATCAGGTGAGCGTGGGCGTCGGTGCGGCTTGTCTTGGCAATCCGCTCTACGCGGCGGTGTGGCTCGCCAACACGATGACGCGAGTCGGTGCGTCGCTGAAAGCGGGCGATATCGTGCTGACCGGTGCACTCGGACCGATGGTCGGCGTGAATGCCGGCGACGTCTTCACTGCTCATATCGAGGGACTCGGCTCCGTGAGCGCGAGTTTTGCTCACCATCCTGAATCCGCATCATGACCGGGAACGCCATGCACCATCAGCAAGACAAGCAGGCCGTCGCCATCATCGGCTCCGGCAACATCGGCACCGATTTGATGATCAAGGTGCTGCGTAACGCGAAGCACCTCGAAATGGGTGCGATGGTCGGCATCGATCCGGCTTCGGACGGTCTGGCGCGTGCCGAACGGCTCGGTGTGCCGACCACGGCGCAGGGGATCGACGGCCTCGTGAGCATGCCGAACTTCGGCGATATTCGCATTGCGTTCGACGCGACCTCCGCTGGCGCACATCATCGCCATGCTGCTGTGCTGCGCGAACACGGCGTCACGGTGATCGATCTGACGCCGGCCGCCATCGGGCCGTTCGTGGTGCCGGTAGTGAATCTGTTCGCGCATCTCGACGCGCCAAATCTGAACATGGTCACGTGCGGCGGCCAGGCGACGATTCCAATCGTCCACGCCGTATCTCGCGTGGCACCGGTGCGGTATGCCGAAATCGTCGCATCGATTGCCAGTCGCTCAGCGGGCCCGGGCACGCGCGCCAATATCGACGAATTCACCGAGACCACCTCGAAGGCGATCGAAACCGTCGGCGGGGCGGCGCGCGGCAAGGCGATCATCGTGCTCAATCCGGCCGAGCCGCCGCTGATGATGCGCGACACCGTCTACTGCCTGACCGAAGAAGACGCCGATACTGGCGAAATCGAAAGCTCGATTCACGCGATGGTCGCGGCGGTGGCGAGCTACGTGCCCGGCTATCGTCTGAAGCAGGCGGTGCAGTTCGACCGCTACACGGCGGCGAACCCGCTCGCCTTGCATGCGAACGAGCGCCGCGCGGGTCTGAAGGTGAGCGTGTTCCTTGAAGTGGAGGGCGCCGCGCATTATCTGCCTTCGTATGCGGGCAATCTCGACATTATGACGTCGGCGGCGCTGGCCGCAGCCGAACAGATCGCGGCCAACCGCGTCACAGCGTGAAAGGAGCGACGCAATGACCGATAGCAACAAGACAATCTACGTGTCGGATGTGACACTGCGCGACGGCATGCACGCGATTCGTCACCAGTACTCGTTGGACAACGCTGTAGCGATCGCGCAAGCGCTCGATGAAGCCGGCGTCGACAGTATCGAAGTCGCGCACGGCGATGGTCTCTCGGGTTCCAGCTTCAATTACGGTTTCGGCGCACATACCGATCTCGAATGGATCGAAGCCGTCGCGGGGACGGTGAAGCGCGCGCAGGTGGCGACGCTGTTGCTGCCTGGCATCGGCACCGTCCACGATCTGCGGGCGGCGTACGACGCCGGCGCGCGCATCGTGCGGATCGCCACGCATTGCACCGAAGCGGATATCTCGAAGCAGCACATCGAGTACGCGCGCTCGCTCGGCATGGACACCGTCGGGTTCCTGATGATGTCGCATATGACCACGCCGGACGCATTGGCGAAGCAGGCGAAGCTGATGGAAAGCTACGGCGCGCAATGCGTGTACGTGGTCGATTCGGGCGGCGCGCTGAATATGCGTGACGTCGCCGAGCGTTTCGATGCTTTCAAGGCCGTGCTGGATCCCGCGACGCAAACGGGTATGCACGCGCACCACAATCTGTCGCTGGGTGTGGCGAATTCCGTGGTCGCGCTCGAACATGGTTGTGACCGCATCGATGCATCGCTGACCGGCATGGGGGCGGGTGCAGGCAACGCGCCGCTCGAAGTGTTCATCGCCGCGGTCGACCGGATGAAGCTCAATCACGGCTGCGACGTGAAGAAACTGATCGATGCCGCGGAAGATATCGTGCGTCCGTTGCAGGAGCGGCCCGTGCGTGTGGATCGTGAAACGCTGGCGCTTGGCTACGCCGGCGTGTATTCGAGCTTCCTGCGTCATACGGAAGCCGCTGCGGCGAAATACGGTTTGTCGGCGTTCGACATCATGGTCGAACTCGGCAAGCGCCGCATGGTCGGCGGCCAGGAAGACATGATCGTCGACGTCGCGCTGGATATGCTGAAGGCGCGCGAGCTCGCACAGAAGGCGGCCGCATGATCGATCTCGACGCTATGGCGCAACGTATCGACGACGCCGCACGCCACGCGCAACCGATCGCGCAGCTCACTACCTGCACGCCGTTTTCGCTGGATGACGCCTACGGGATTCAGCGCGCGTCGATCGAACGGCGCATTCATCGTGGTGAAAGCATGGTCGGCGTGAAGCTCGGCTTTACGAGCCGCGCGAAGATGATCCAGATGGGCGTCGATAGCCTGATCTGGGGCTGGCTGACCGATGCGATGCTCGATGAAGACGGCGGCCGCATCGCGCTCGATCGCTTCATTCATCCGCGTGTCGAACCGGAAGTCTGTTTTTTGACGAGCCGTGAGATCGACCGTCCGTTGACCATGCTGGAAGCGTCGCGCTATCTGGAAGCGGTGGCTCCTGCGATGGAGATCATCGATTCGCGCTACCGTGATTTCAAATTCACGCTTGAGGATGTAGTCGCCGATAACTGCTCCTCGGCGGGGCTGGTGATCGGCCCGTGGACCCAACGCTTCGACGGTCTGCGCAATGCGGGCGTGACGATGCGACTCGACGGCCGCATCGTGCAAGCCGGCTCGACCGCGGCGATTCTCGGCGATCCCTTGCGTTCGATCGTGCAGGCCTCGCGTCTGATCGCGCAAAGCGGCCTGGTATTGCCGGCCGGCGCGCTGATCATGGCGGGCGCTGCTACCGCCGCCCATCCGCTGCCCGCCGACGCGCACGTGCATTGTGTCGTCAACGGCCTCGGCAGCACCGAATTCACCACTTATCGACTCTCATGACCAACGAACCGACCATTCAAGGGCGCGTCGTGCCCGGCAAAGCCAAACCGCGTGGCCGTTTTCCGCATGTGACGCGGGCGGGCGACTTCCTGTTCGTCTCCGGCACCAGTTCGCGTCGCCCGGACAATACGATCGCGGGCGCTTCCGCCGATGAACTCGGCACCGTGCAACTCGATATTCGTGAGCAAACTCGCGTGGTGATCGAGAACATTCGCGATATTCTTCAGAGTGAAGGCGCGGACCTGTCGAACCTCGTCGAGATCTCGTCGTTCCTCGTCAACATGAACGACTTCGGCGGCTATAACGCCGTGTACGGCGAGTACTTCGATGAAACCGGTCCGACGCGCACGACAGTCGCTGTGCATCAATTGCCCCATCCGCATCTGCTGATCGAGATGAAGGCGATTGCATATGCACCGAAAAAATAAACTCGCGTAGAAAACTAACGATAGAGACAGCCATGCTCACGTACGGCAAACCGTTCAATTTCCAGCGCTGGATCGACGATCACGCACATCTGCTAAAGCCGCCCGTCGGCAACCAGCAGGTGTGGCAGGACAGCGATTTTATCGTCACGGTCGTGGGTGGCCCGAACCACCGGACCGATTACCACGACGATCCGCTCGAGGAGTTCTTCTATCAGTTGCGCGGCAACGCGTACCTGTATTTGTGGATCGACGGCAAGCGCGAGCGCGTCGATCTGAAAGAAGGGGACGTGTTTCTACTGCCGCCGCATGTGCGTCATTCGCCGCAGCGGCCGGAAGCGGGCAGCGTCTGCCTCGTCATCGAGCGGCAACGCCCGCAAGGTGTGGTCGACGGCTTCGAATGGTATTGCGACGACTGCGGCCATCTCGTCTACCGCGTCGAGGTTCAGCTGAAAAGCATCGTCACCGATCTGCCGCCGCTTTTCAACGCCTTCTACGCCTCGGAAGAGAAACGCCGCTGCGCGCATTGCGGCCATGTCCACCCCGGTCGCGCCGTCTAAACAAAACAGAATCACGATGACACTTCGAATCGACATGCATTCCCACTTCTTCCCGCCGATCGCGCGGGAAGAAGCCGCACGCCTCGACGCGGAACACGCGCCGTGGCTCAGAATCGACGCGGACGGCGAACGCGGCATGATCATGACCGGCGAGAAGAGCTTTCGTCCGGTGTATCGCGCGCTATGGGACCCGGCCGCGCGGATTGCTGAAATGGACGCGCTCGGCGTCAACATCCAACTGATGTGCGCGACGCCCGTGATGTTCGGCTATCGCTACGATGCATCCGCCGCGCACAACTGGGCTGCGCGGATGAACGATCACGCCCTCGAACTTTGCGCGCATGCGCCGCAACGTCTGATGGCGCTGGCGCAAGTCCCGCTGCAGGACATCGACCTCGCGTGCCGCGAGGCCACGCGTGCCCATCGTGCAGGCCACCGCGGCGTGCAGATCGGCAATCATCTCGGCCCACGCGATCTCGACGATGAGCATCTCGTCACCTTCCTCACGCACTGCGCGAACGACGGCATTCCGGTGCTGGTCCATCCGTGGGACATGATGACCGACGGCCGCATGAAGAAGTGGATGCTGCCGTGGCTCGTCGCGATGCCGGCGGAAACGCAATTGAGCATGGTGTCGTTGATTTTGTCGGGCGCATTCGAGCGGATTCCGAAATCGCTGAAGCTGTGTTTCGCGCATGGCGGCGGCAGCTTCGCCTTCCTGCTTGGCCGTGTGCAGAACGCGTGGGAGCAACGCGACATTGTGCGCGAGGATTGCCCCAATGCCCCGGTGTCGTATCTCGACCGCTTTTACGTGGATAGCGCGGTGTTCGACCAGGGTGCGTTGCGCTTGCTGGTCGAGACGATGGGCGAGGACCGCGTCCTGCTCGGCTCCGACTATCCGTTTCCGCTCGGCGAGCAGAAGATCGGCGACCTGGTCGCGCATCATCCGCAACTGAGCGACACGGCCAAGACGAAGATTCTCGGCACCAACGCTCAGCGCTTTTTCGATTTGCCCACGACAGTTGCTCACGCCGCCTAGGCAGCTCGCGCCACAGACATTGCAATAGCAATCAGAACAACAGGAAATTAGCCAGATGATTACCCGGGAACACTGCGCCGCGCTCGACGCTGCCGACACCTTGGCCCACTGCCGCGCGCGCTTCGATCTGCCGGCCGACACGATCTACCTCGACGGTAACTCGCTGGGCGCGATGCCCGCGAATGTGCCCGCGCGTATCGAAAGAGCCTTGAAACAGGAGTGGGCGCACGGTTTGATCCGCTCGTGGAATGATGCCGACTGGTATCCGGCGCCGCAGCGCACGGGCAACAAGATCGCCACGCTGATCGGCGCAGGTCAGGACGAAGTGATTGTCGCCGATTCGACCTCGGTGAATCTGTTCAAGGTGCTGGTCGCGGCCACGCGCATGCGCCCCGGGCGCAACGTGATTCTTGCCGAAGGAACCAATTTTCCGACTGACGTGTATATCGCTTCCAGCGTCGCCGAGATGACGGGTTGCGAGTTACGTTGTGTCGATCCGGACGACATCGTCGCGGCCATCGACGATACCGTGGCGATCGTGTCGCTCACGCACGTCAATTACAAAACCGGTAAGCGCTACGACATGGAAGCGGTGACGCGTCAGGCGCATGAGGCCGGCGCGCTGATCGTGTGGGACCTGTGCCACTCGGCGGGCGCGATGCCGGTGAACCTGAACCGCTGCGCCGCTGACTTCGCGGTGGGTTGCGGCTACAAGTATCTGAACGGCGGTCCTGGTGCACCCGCTTTTGTGTTCGTCGCGTCGCGCCATATTGAAGCGATGCGTCAGCCGCTGACGGGCTGGCACGGCCATTCGAAGCCGTTCGACTTTACGCACGACTACGCGCCGCATCCGGGCATCGACCGCATGTTGACCGGCACGGCGCCGCAACTTGGCGTGATCGCATTGGAGAGCGCGCTTGAGGCATTCGACGGCGTCGATCTCGATGTGTTGCGCGACAAGAGCGTCGCGCTCGGCAATCTGTTCGTCGAGTTGACCGATCAGGAACTGAAGGGCCTCGGTTGCACGCTCGCTTCGCCGCGCGACGCCGAGCAACGCGGCAGCCAGGTGTCGCTTGGTCATGCCGAAGGCTACGCGATCATGCAAGCGCTGATTGCGCGCAACGTGATCGGTGACTTCCGCGCGCCGGACATTCTGCGCTTCGGTTTTGCGCCGCTGTATGTGCGCTACGTGGATATCTGGGACACCATCGCCCAACTCAAGGACATCATCGCGACCGACGCGTGGAATACCGACGAGTTCAAAGCACGCAAATCCGTGACGTGAGGACGTTGACTCAATGAGCAGGCAAGCGCCGCGATTCGAGCAATACAAGTAATACGACAACGCGGCACCGGCGGTTGCGTCCAGCACGCAACCGCATCCAGGAGGAGACACCAAGATGACGCAAGAGCAGCGAGGCTTCGACACGATTGTCGAACGCGAGAAGGGGTTGCACCGTGGACTATCGACGGGGCAGTTATCGATGATCGCGATTGGCGGCGCGATCGGCACCGGCCTGTTTCTCGGCAGCGGATTTGCCATCGGCTTTGCCGGTCCGAGCGTGCTGGTGAGCTACGCGATTGGTGCGCTGATTGCGTTGCTGTTGATGGGTTGCCTTGCCGAGATGACGGTAGCGCATCCCACGTCGGGATCGTTTGGCGCTTATGCCGAGCACTACATTGCGCCGTGGGCGGGATTTCTGGTGCGCTATGCGTACTGGTCGTCGATTGTGTTTGCGGTCGGCACCGAGGTGACGGCGATTGCTGTGTACATGAAGTACTGGTTTCCCGCGGTGCCTGGGTGGTACTGGATCGTCGGCTTTTCCGCGGCGCTGATCGGGATTAACTCGGTGAGCGTGAAAGTATTCGGCGCGGTCGAGTATGTGTTTTCGATGTTGAAGATTGTGGCGATTGTCGGTTTCATCTTGCTGGGTGCCTATGTCGTGTTCGGTGCGCCGGCGAGTTCGGGGATCGGTTTTGGCAATTACACGTCACACGGTGGCTTCTTTCCGAAGGGCGTATGGGGCATGTGGGTCGCGGTGATCGTGTCGATTTTCAGCTATTTGAGCATCGAGATGATTGCGGTGGCGGCGGGCGAGGCACGTGATCCGCAGAAGGCGATTACGCGGGCCTTTCGCGCGACGATGTTCCGGCTGGTGTTCTTTTATTTGCTGACCTTGGCGTTGATGCTGGCGATCGTGCCGTGGAACGCGGCGGGTACGGATGAGAGCCCGTTCGTGCGGGTGATGGCGGCGACGCATGTGCCAGGGGCTGCGGGCGTGATTAATTTTGTGATTCTGGTGGCGGCGTTGTCGGCGATGAATAGCCAGCTCTATATCACGACGCGGATGATGTTTAGTCTTTCCCGTGCGGGGTATGCACCGCGGCGCCTGGGGGCTTTGAACAGCAAAGGGGTTCCGGTTGCGGCGCTTTGGCTTTCGACGATTGGGATTGCGTTGGCTACTGTGCTGAATGTGGTTTATCCGGATGCTTCGTTTGTGTTGATGATGTCTGTTTCCATGTTTGGTGCCATGTTCACCTGGCTGATGATTTTTGTTACGCACTTCTTTTTTCGTCATAGGCATATGGGCTTGCCGCTGGCGTTCAGGATGTGGGGGTTTCCGGTTACTTCTCTGCTTGGCGCAGGGCTGATGATTGGGGCTTTGGTCACTACGTGGTTTACTCGGGAGTTTCGGATGACCTTGGTGATTGGTGTGCCGTTTGTTGTTGGGTTGTTGGTTGTTTATTTTGTTTGGTATCGGGGGAAGGGTGTCGGGGCGGCTGATGCCGAAATGGCGTGAGGTTTTTTGCCTGCTCGGCGCTTTGTTTCTGTATGCCTACGGTGTTGGCCTTTCCTTGAATTGTTAGTGGTCTATTAGCGTTGCCCCTGTGCGGGGCGGCACCTACTTCTCTTTGCTGCTGCAAAGAGAAGTAGGCAAGAGAAAGCAGCTCACACCGCTAATTCTTAAGCGGGTCCCCCGCACAGTTGCGGTAGTGGTGCATCTGGAATCTGTGCACTCGCACACGCCGTGTTAGTGACAAGGCAGTCATACTTCCCGCCTCGCACTACGTGCTCGCCGGAACGGTCCATCAGGAAGACCGGCGGCTTCAATACGGAACCGTACGAGCTATCGTCTTCTGTTCAGCTAGAGCGTCATATTTTCGGTGGCGCACCGCGCGCCGAAAAATGCCTCACAAACCACTCTCTATCTCGTCGCGCTCGAAGTTCGGTCTACCTGGTAGATCGCCGTCGAACCGCTAATGCCTGCCTCATCCAAAATGCGTGCTCGAGTCGAGTCGAATCGAATCGAATCGAATCGTGTCGTGTCGTGTCGTGTCAGGTCAAGTCAAGTCAAGTCAAGTCGGATCGGATCGGATCACGTCACGTTGCCTTGTGCAGTTGTGCATTGGAAACACAGGTACATTTCAGCGCATCGCCGAGGCGAAGCCGACGGCTCGCTCCACGTCTAAACAGAAGCCATGGGTTTGCATGATTGACTTTTCCGGCGAGCACATAGTGCGAGGCGGGAAGTATGATTGCCTTGTCACCAGGGCTGAATCTGCGAGAACACAGATTCCAGATGCACCACTACCTCTTCCAAGCCGGGGGACCCGCTTATGAGCTGGCGGTGTGAGCCGCTTTCTTTTGCCTACTTTTCTTTGCGGCAGGCAAAGAAAAGTAGGTGCCCGCCCCGCACAGGGGCGACGCTAATAGACCAATAAGAAATCAAGGAAAGGCCAACGCCGCAGGCACACAAACAAAGCGCCACGCCGGCAAACCGCTCAAGAAAATCCCACCGCCACAGGCAACCAGATAACAAACGCCGCGCAGGCAATGAAACAAAAAAACAAAAAACAAAAAACCCCACCGACGAAAACCGCCGGCAGGGCAAAGCGCTCAACAAACTAGCATGAAGAAATGAAGAAACCCAAAGACGTTACCGCGGCGGCCAAGGCTTGGCCGGAGCGCCCATCACCGGCGCGCCCAACAGCGGCGTCGACAACGCATAAGCACCATTCTCCGTAAAGGCCCAAATAATGTTGCGGTCGTACTCGGTATAAATCGCCAGCACGCCCTTGCCAAGGGTATAACTCGGCAGCTCGCTCTCATCCGCCAGCGCCGGCACAAAATACCCGGCAATCGTCGGCTTCTCCGGATTGCGCACGTCGAAAATCTGCACACCGGCGTTATAGAACGAATACGGAATCACACCCTGACGCGAACCACCCGGCTGTCCGATCGCGTTCGAACGCTTCGGACCGAAGTTGCCGCCGCGCTGGCAGAAACTCGTGAACGGCGCGCCTTCAGGCGGTGTCGGCTGCGGCAGCTTGCCCGCTACCTTCAGATGCGACGGATCGCGAGCGTCGACGACAAAGATGTCCTTGTACGGCTCGTAGCAATCGCGGTTCATCGGATACCCGCTCGTCAGCACGAAACCCGTGCGCTCGTACTGGCTGACGTCGGCATTGTCGTACTCGGTGCCGGCAAAGCTCGGCGCGGTATTCACATTGCCAAGCACTTTCGGCTTCGCCGGGTTGGACAGGTCGAACGAATAAAGACCCAAACCACCCATCGCGCCGAAACCAATCTTGCCGCCTTGTTCCAAAGGCTTCGGCAGGAAGATTGGAATGCGCGAGCCCATCCACGAGGTGCGGTTGCCGGCACGCGGGTTCGTCAGGTAAGCCTGTTCGTCAGCTTCGTTGCCGAGTTTCTGCCCCGGCACGGAGATCTGTGAGACGAACTTCGGATCCGCGGGATCCGACATGTCCCAGACCTGATAGCCCGGCGAATACAGATAGTTCGGGTACTCGGTCAAAGCGTAGCTGTCGTCCGGTGCCGCCGAGAGGATCATGTACTTGCCGCCGTAGTACTCCGGCGCATCGAGCGAACCCGAACCTTGCTGCTGACCCACCGGTGCATCGGGATGCTTGTAGTCGGTCGTGCGCGTTGCAATCAGCTTCCATTGGCTCGGCAGGGGGCCGTCCATTTCAAAGACCTTGAAGCCCTTGAGCGAGTTGTAGTGGCGCTGTGCTTCGACCTTGTCCGGTTGCTCGCTCTTGTCGGTCATCAAGCCATAGCGGCCAATTTCGAACGAAGCGACGAGCACCGGCTTGCCGAGCTTCTTGCTCCACACGATGGTGGCGCCGCCGAGGTAATCATGCACATTGTTCGGGTCGAACTTCTCGGTCGGCCCCTTTGGTCCCCACGTGCCGCCCTGCGAAAACACGACCTTGCCGTTGGCGGGATCGGTGACGTCCATGATCCGCAAATAGTCGCGGTCGTGGATATAGAGGTAACGGCGCCCATTGAAGTCGGCAATATTGTTCCAGGCGTGGAAGGGGGAATCGACGAGCGGATAGAAGGCCAGAACCTTGACGTCCTTGGCGTAGCTCTTCTTGTCCCATGTGGTCATTTCACCCGGGAAGCGCTGGCCCTGGTGCACTTCGGGGGTGGCCTTCGGCCACACGAACTGGCCGGTTGCCGGGTCCATGCCGTAGTCGACACCCGGCTTGAGCGGGGCAGGCCGGCGGTCGGGCGTGAGGCGCAACCACTGGGCGAGGTAGGGATCCTTGACAGTCGGCGTGCCGGGCGTCACTTGTGCTGCGGACGCTGCGCCGGCCGATGCCTCGGTGTCCGGCGCGGCTTGCGTGGCCGCGTAAGCCGCCGCGGATACGAAGGTCAACAGGACGCCTGTTGCGAGCGTTGATTTCAGATTGCATGTGCGAAGCATTGGCTTCCTCCTTTTTATATTAGAACGCGTGACGAATCCCGAACTGGAAGCCGCTCGGATTCTGTCCACCGTTCGGATAGACCTGGAACGTGACCGGATAAGGGATAGGCACGTCGTGCTGATGCGTCACGTGCGCGAAAGTCGCATACAGGTCGGTCCGTTTCGACAAACCGTAGATGTAGCCGATCACGCCGCCGGTCGCGCTGGAAATGCTGGTGTTGTTGTCGTCATGACGATGCACCACGCTGGCATACAGGCGATTGCGTCCGTCGATGTTCCAGCGCGCGCCGACCTGCACGTCCCACCCCTGCGAATTGAACGCGACGTACGGCGGATACGCGTAGTAGCCGTTGTACGTGTGATAGATCAGCGTCGGTTCGAAACCGCCGAACTTGTAGACGGCAGAGAAATAGTTGTCGCGTGACGAGAGAATCTGCGACGGCTTGAAGATATTGCGCGTGTACTGCAATTCGCTCACCGCACCGAGGAAAACCGGCCCGTGCCGATAGTCGATACTGGTGCTCAGGAAGCGTCCCGCGCGGGTGCTGTCGCCTACGCCGGTCGTCGCCATGATCCGGCCGGTGAAGCCGTAGAAAGTCGGCGTCTTGTACTGGATCGCGTTATCCACGCGATACGACGCGTAGAAGAACTCCATGTTGTTGACCATACTGAAGTCGGCGGCCCAGCTCGGATCGGCGTAGCCCGCAATCCAGTACGAGGGCGTGAACTGCCGGCCCATCGTCACTTCACCCCAGTTGCCTTTCAGGCCCACGAACGACTGACGGAATTGCGTCGACTGCACGCCGGTATTCGCGGAGAACATCGGCTCGACAGTGAACACGGCCTTGTTGCCGCCGCCCAGATCTTCGACGCCGCTCAAGTTGAAGCGCGAGTTGTTCAGGCCGCCGCTCGACATGCGGGTCACGTTTCCGCCGGAGCCGGAAGAAATCAGATGTTCGATGTTCAGGTCGACATACCCCGACAGCCAGACGCTCGACTGAGCGTGTGCCCCGGCGCATGCAAGCATGACGGCGCCTGACACGAGTGCTTTCTTTTTCATTCAATCTCCAAACAAATCGTCGTTCTTTTTCGTGTGGTAGAGAGTGCTGTCGTCGCGCGCGACAGCCGCGGTTACGTCCTTTTTATGTCGTGTATACACAAACTGTAAAAAATTATACCCACGGCAAAATTTGGATTCCGAGCTTTATTTTTTTATACAAAACAGCGGTTTAGTTATAGCGGGTTGACCCTGATGGCATCGCCCGTCAAAACAGATGCCGGATTCCGGTGGCATAAGTCATCGCGGTGCCATAGCCGGAGAGCCTGTCGTAGACGGTGACGAGGTACAGATCGGTGCGTTTCGACAGGAAGTAGTCGAGGCCCGCGGAGCCGGTGTTGCGGGCAGTGACGGCGTTTTTCGGCGCGCTGCGGCGCGTGTACGCCCATTCGGCGAGCGCGCTGAGTTGCGAGGTCAGCGGGACTGAAAGGCCGGCTTCGTAGGTGTGCGCACCGATGTCGGTCGAATCGGTACGCAGGCCTTGCACTGCGCCATACAGCTTGAAGAGCGAAAAATCATAGGCGGCGCCGACGAGGTACGCGTTCTGTGTCGGCGACGCCACACCGGCGACCACGCGTGTGCGTTGTACGGTCGCGACAGCGGTGAGCGAACCGCCTGCATAGAGGGTCGATAGTGCGGCGTTGTACGTGCCGTCGGCGCCTGCGAAACCACCGGGCGCATAGACCGCGGTGGTGGTCAGTCCGCGCAGATTGGGGCTGGTGTACTGGATGCCATTGTTCCAGACGGTATCGCCCGCAATTGCACCGCCGTACGGCGCGGTAAAGGTCTGCATCACCAGCGGCGAAAACAGGATCGACGCCTGAAATGGATTGACTGCCTGCTCGGCGAGGTAGAGCAGGTTGGTATGCCGCCCCAGCGTCACGCGTCCGAACGGTCCGGCGATACCGACGTACGAATTGCGTCCCCAGAACGGATCGGCGGAGGTGCGGCCGACGCCGCCGTTAGTCGGCTGAAAGAAGCTCTCGAGCACGGCGATCGCGCGATAACCGGCGCCGAGCTCCTCGTTGGCCCGGATGCCCCAGTAAGGCGCCGTCAGTCCCGGACTCTGTTCGGCGATGGCGGCGGGTGGCCCGTTGCTGCGTTTGGTGCTGGCAACATCGAGCCCGATGAGTCCATACAGCGTGACAGACGTTTGCGCTTCAGCGGCGTGGGACGCGAGTCCCCATGCGGCGGCGCAACTGAGCGCGAGCGCGCCCAACGATCGAACGTTCATGGCGGATCCTCTTGTGCAGTTGGGAACAGCGAGAAGACAGCGAGACATCGGCGGAACAGCGGAACTTCAACGAAGCGACAACGGGACAGCAAAAAAGCGTCGAGTGGCGGCGCGAAGCTGCGCCGCCCTGTTTCAGGCAGCGCGCACCGCAAATTCGATGGGTACGTATGCGAAGTGCTGGGACAGGCTGGCGAGTAACGCGTCTCGCTGCGCGATCAGAGATGCGGGCGAGCGGCCCGCGATGTGCGGCGTGATGAGCACGTCAGGATGTTCGAGCAGTGCGCGAGGCACCTCGGGTTCGTCTTCGATCACGTCGAGTCCGGCACCGGCAATCGCGGCGTGAGCGAGAGCGTCGATCAGCGCTTGTGTGTCGAGCACGGAACCACGCGACACGTTCACCACGTAGCCATTCGGCCCCAAGGCTTGCAGCACCTCGCTGCTAACCAGATGCCTGGTCGCGGCGCCGCCGTTGCAGGCGATCACGAGAAAATCGCTGTCGGCCGCAAGCTCGGTGAGGTCTGGGTAGAAGCGACCCGGCGCATCGGCATGCGGCTGCCGTCCGTGATAACCGAGCGTCATGTCGAAACCCTGCGCGCGCGCTGCGATCAGCCTGCCGATGCGTCCCATCCCGAGCAGCCCCAGGCGCGCGCCCGTCAGCGTGGGCCGCTCGGCGCGCGAAGTGCGCCAACGACCGGCTCGCACTGCCTCGGTAAGCGGCGCGTAGCCGCGTGCGAGCGCGAGCAGCAGGCCGATGGCGTGATCGGCGACGGTCGCGGCATTCGCACCGGGCGCATGAGTCACCACGATGCCGCGCCGCATGGCGGCGGCCACGTCGACGTTCTCGTAGCCCGCGCCGAACGCGCTGACGATCTCGAGCGCGGGCAGCATGGCCATCTGCGCGTCGGACAAACCAGTCGAGCCGTTGGTCACCACCGCGCGCACGTTCGCTGGATCAACGCCGGCCGGGAAGGTCCCGGCCCAGCCGTCAGGATGATAGTGAAGGGTGTAGTCGCGCCGCAGCGCATCGAGCGTTGCGGCGGGCAGCGGGATCAGCGCCAGCACATGCCTGCCGCTCATGATCGTGGATCGGCAGTTTGACTGGCGGGCGCCACTTCCTTCACCGCGCCTTTCCAGCCGTTCTCAGTGATATCGAACACGGTGCCGTCGGGCATCCGGTACTTCACTTCGTAGAACACATTCGGATCTTTTTCGTGGCGACCCGTCAGATAGGTGCCGCCCGCCGCGACCACACGCGCCGCGGTGTCTTCGACGCTATCCACCCACATGCCGAAGTGGATCACGCCGCGCACATCTTTCAGGCCCGCGTAACCGGGGACGGTCTCGTCCCTGAAGTTGAGAAGCGCCACGTTCATCGTGCCGTCCGTCATATAGATGCCGCGCATTGCGTTGCCCGCGCGGCGCATGCCGAATGCCTGCTCGAAGAATTGCGCGGCGGCTTCGGGGTCTTCGACCGAGAGCGCGATGTGGCGGAGCTTGTCCATGAGATGTCCTTGGGTTGTTCCGGGTTGTTCTGCAGGGTGAATCGCCTGTCGGCGAAGGGAGGGTTGTCGTGACTGTGAATCAAGTGTGTCCGCAACTTCACCAGGTATACTACGGATAACAAATGTATACACAAAAACAAATTGATATACCAGAATGGTCCTCATACGCCGCTCGCCGCCGTTGGCGCTGACTCGCTGCACTGTATGAGGACCACCGATGCACACCTTGCAGGAACCGTTGGGCAGTCTGTCCGCCACGCTCAGGCAGCGCTTTGCGCAGATCGGGCCGGTGTGGGGGCGCGATATCAATAAGCATCGCGATCTGGTGATCGACGCGTATTCGCCGTTGGTGGCTGCTGCCCGGGATGCCGGAGAGTCGTTCGAAGCGGCGCGCGATATCGCGTACGGCGGCCACGAGCGGCAGCGGCTGGATGTGTTTGCTTCGGTGGAGACGAGAGAGAAAGGCAACGCCGATGTCGTGCTGTTCGTGCACGGTGGTGCGTTCTTGCGCGGCAGCAAGAGCTTCAACGGACTCATTTACGACAACGTGTCGCGCTGGTTCGCGCGACAGGGCCTCGTCGCGCTGAATGTTGAATACCGGCTCGCGCCTGATGCGCCGTATCCCGCGGGCGCAGACGACGTCGCCGCTGCTTTGGCATGGGCACAGAAGCATGCCGCCGAATTCGGCGGCAATCCGCAGAGGATCTTTCTAGTCGGCCATTCGGCAGGCGGTGCGCATGTCGCCACGTATCTGTGCGACCCGTTGTTTGCCGGGTTGCGTGACAGCGCTTCGGCAGTCGCCGGTGCGGTACTGATCAGCGCACGGCTCGCAGCCGACGTGCTTCCCGACAACCCGAACGCAGCAGGCGTGCGCGCCTATTTCGGCGCGGACGAAACACGCTACGCCGCGCGTTCACCGCTGACCCATGCGGCGCATTTCGACACACCGCTGATGGTAGTCGTCGCCGAATACGAGAACCCTTATCTGGATGCCTACGGCGCGGCTTTCTTCGAGCGCGTGCTGCAGGCACGTCAACGCGCCGGTGACGCGGCGCCCAAACGCGCGCCGCGCTTCATGCAGATGCTGCGGCACAACCACACATCGGTAGTCGCGCATTTCGATTCGGGTGAGACGTTGTTAGGCGACGCGATGCTCGATTTTTTCAGCGCGTGATTGTCCACGTCAGCGTCCACGCCTAGCCGTTCAGCCAATCAGGAGATCCGCATGTCCATCCATCGTCCGTCTGCTTTTGCAAAGCCGCGCGTATTCGCGCCGGTCGTTACGCCGTTCACCGCCGGGCTGGCTGTCGATGCGCCGCGTTTCGTCGCGTTCTGCCGGTGGCTGGTCGGGCAGGGCGCGGGGCTTGCGCTGTTCGGTACGAATAGCGAAGCCAACTCGCTGAGTCTTGCCGAACGTCATGCGTTGCTGGATCAGGTGATCGAAGCCGGCATCGACCCCGCGCAGATGTTGCCGGGCACCGGCGCATGCGCGCTGCCTGACGCGATCGCATTGACGCGTCACGCCACTGAAGCCGGTTGCGCGGGCGCCTTGATGCTGCCGCCGTTTTTCTACAAAGGGGTCAGTGACGATGGTCTGTTCGCCTATTACTCCGACGTGATCCAGGCGGTCGGATCGGACCGGTTACGCGTGCTGCTGTATCACATCCCGCAGTTCACCGGCGTGCCGATCACGCATACGCTGATCGAGCGGCTGATCGAGGCGTATCCGCAGACCGTGGTCGGCGTCAAGGACAGTTCCGGCGATTGGGCCAACACGTCGGCGATGCTGGAGAAGTTTCCTGGCTTCGCGGTGTTTCCCGCTTCCGAGGGCTTGCTTGGCAAAGCGCTACCGCTCGGCGCAGCCGGTTGCATTTCGGCGACGGCGAATATTCAGCCGCACGCGATTGCCAGCCTGCTGAATGCGGCGACGCTGGAAGAAAGGGTGGTGTGGGAAGGCAAGGTCGCGACGGTCCGCCTGGCCGTGCAAGCGCAACCAATGATCCCCGCGTTGAAAAGCATCGTCGCGCACTTCGCGAACGATCCCGAATGGAATCGCGTGCGCCCGCCGCTCACGCCGATGAACCTGGCGCAGTCCGGCGCGTTGTTGCAGCAGTTGCAGGCATTGGATTTTTCGATGCCGTCGATGGCCTCGCTTGCAGCGGTGGCCGCGTGAGCATGCAGCGACTGCAGCCGCTGCGGCGCATGCAGCATGTGCCTCGCCGCGCGGTGTTCAACCGCTCAGGCGTTTTCGCGCTCGATGCGCTGCCGCTTGAGCCGGCCGAGTACGACGATCGACAGCCGCGCCGTGTGGTCGCGCATCGCGTTGTACGCACGTTCCGGTTCGGAGTTGAGGATCGCGGAGACGATCTCGCGATGCTCGTCGGTGGCTGCTTCGAAGCGCGACGGCGAAGCCGGCTGCGCGGCACGAAAGCCCGCCAGACGCTGCCGCTGGACGGACATGATCGACGCCAGCGATTTGCTTTGCGCGCCCTTGCAGATCAGTTCGTGGAATTCGCGATTGAGCTGGAAGTACTCCGTTTCATCGCCGCGCGCGATCGCGGCGTTCATTTCGGTCTGGAGCTCTTCGAGCTGCTTCTTCTCGACGAGGCTCATGCGCTGCGCACTCAAGCGGCAGCACAGTGCTTCGAGTTCGCACATCGCTTCGAGCATGTCGGCCAGTTCGTCGATGCTGAACTGCGCGACCACCACCCCCTTGCGCGGCGTCAGTTCGACGAGGCCGCGCGCGGCGAGTTCGCGCAGCGCTTCGCGGATCGGCGTGCGCGAGGCGTTGAAGCGTTCGGCGAGTGCCGCTTCTTCGAGCTTTTGGCCCGGTTCGAGCGTGCCGTCGATGATCTCGTCGCACAGCAGGCGGTAGATCTTGGAGGAGAGCGTCGTCATCGTGATGGTCGTGGGTTGAGCGAAACCGTGAGCAAGCGGCCCCATTATGCGCCAGTGGCCCAACTGCCTCAATCGCCACCGCGCATATCCGGCCTCTGCAGGCCCATGCAGTGTACGCGCGAACGTGTTCATGCCCCGATTGGTGTATACGAGAATTTTAATACAAATACACAGATGACTGAATGTATACGAATTACTGAACCCTCGACGGCAGCTAACTAACACCCTACAAACACAAAAAGCGAGGCAACACGTGACCTGGTTTGGTATTGCAACTTACGAATTGAATGGCCGCAAGGCCACCGGCCTGGCGGTCGGCGACACGTTGTACGACGCACAAGCGGTGTTGAAGCAAACCGCTTCGGCAGCGCCACTTGCCGATGTCGGCACGCTGATCGCCGGTTGGGAGACGGGCGGTGCGGCGACCGTCGAACGCCTCGAAGCCGCGGCGCGTGCGATCGAAGCGGGCACGCTCGACGTCGCGCCGCTCGCCGGCCACACGCTATGCGTGCCGTACCAGCCGCGGCGCATTTTCGCGGCGGCGTCGAACTACTATGAGCACGCGCAGGAAATGGGCACCGAACTGGCGCCGCGTGAGGAAAGCACGCCGTACATGTTCATGAAAGCCGAAACGAGCGTGGTGCCGACGCTTGCCAACGTGGTGATCCCGCCGCACGCGGAGCGGGTCGACTGGGAGGTGGAACTGGCCGTGGTGATCGGCAAGACTGGCCGTCACATCGCCAAAGAAGACGCTTACGACTACATCGCCGGCTACACGATTCTCAACGACGTCAGCGCGCGCGACCTGAATCGCCGCACCGACTATCCGTTCAAACACGACTGGTTTCGCGGCAAGAGTTTCGATACCTTTGGTCCACTGGGCCCCTGGTTCGTGCCGCGCGCGTGTATTGCCGAGCCGCAGAATCTGCGCATGCGCCTCGCGGTGAACGGCGAAATGATGCAGGACGGCAACACGTCCGAGATGATTTTCAACATCGCTGAGCAGATCGAATATTTATCGACGATTCTCACGCTGCAACCGGGCGATCTGATCGCGACAGGCACGCCGACTGGCGTCGGCATGGGACGCGGTATTTATCTGAAGGCGGGCGATGTGATGGTTGCTTCGATCGACGGGATCGGCTCGATCGAGAATCCGCTGGTCGCCGGCTGAGCGTTAGCACGCTAGCCGCGCCATCCACTCACTCCACTCATAGACGGGGAACACGACATGTTGCAGCGGGTACGGCGCGCGGTACGACGGCTGGTTCAGCCACTAAAGCGGCAGGCTGCATTGAGCGCGCTTGCATGGGCCGCCACGGCGTTTTTCACGAGCGCCCACGCGGCCGATACGGTACGCGTCAATCTCGCGTGGCTGCCGCAGGGCAGCACCGGTGGCATCCTGCTCGCCCAGGCGAAGGGCTACTACCGTGATGCCGGCCTCGACGTCAGCGTGATGCGGGGATACGGCGGTCAGCGCACTGTCAACGAAGTGGACGAGGGGCTGTTCGAATTCGGCTACGGCGATCCCGTTAGCGTGATGCTGAACCGTGCGCATGGCGGACATGCGGTGATGGTCGGCGCCATCAACACGCGCTGGCCCGGCGCAATGTGCTATCTCGAGCGGCCCGGCTTCAAGGTGAACACGCTGAAGGATCTTTCGGGGATGACGCTTGGCGGCGGTGGGGCATCACCGGTGCAGAACATCATGCCCGCGTGGCTCAAGCAGAACGGCATGGCGCCCGACGCGATCAAGACCGTGCGCCTCGACCCGGCGGTAATCAATACGGCGCTGCTGCAGAAGCGCATCGACCTGTCGGAGTGCTGGGAAGGCGCGAGCCTGCCTGTGCAGGCGGCGCTGGCGAAGCGGGCGGGGCAGCAACTCGGCAAGGTGTACTACCGGGATTTTGGTCTGGATATGATGGGTAACGGCATTGTCACCACCGATACTTACGTGGCGCAGCATCCCGATGTGGTCAAACGTTTTGTCGCCGCGACGTATCGCGGTTATGCGCTGATGCGCGAGCATCCGCAGGAAGCCGCTGATGCGATTGGCGCGCTTTATCCGGTGCTCGACAAGGCGATTCTGTTGCAACAGATCGTCGAGACCAACGGTCTGATCGCCGACGATCCCGCGCAGCACAAGACCGGCTGGCTGCGTCCGGCTCGCATGGATGCCACCGCGGCGTTTGTGTCGCGTGCGTTCGGCACAGGCACGAAGGTGAAGGCAGCCGATCTTTATACGAATCAGTTTGTTGAATAAACCCGTTCGGGAGCGACGCATCGTGTAGACGACGCGCTCGCTCCAACCAGCCCGCGCGAAGCGCGGTCGACAAAGGAGACAGGCAATGAACAGTTTGCGTCCGAAGCGGCTTGGACACATGGTGCTGATGGTGCGCGACATCAAGAAGTCCGCGCAGTTTTATACCGACGTGCTGGGCCTCAAAGTATCGGACTGGATCGGCGATCAGATGGTGTTTCTGCGCGCCGGCAGCGATCACCACGATCTCGCGCTCGCGCAGCTGCCGAAAGATTCCGCCGACTTCAACGATTTACCGCGTTACTCGCGGCCCGGCCTCGAGCACTTTTCCTATCTGATCGACAGCTACGAGGAGATGGAGCGCTCGGTGAAGGTTTTGCAGGAGCATGGCGTCGAGATCGTGCGTGGCATCGGCCGGCACGGTCCGGGCAACAACCTGTTCCTCGTCTTCAAGGACCCGGACGGCAACAACGTCGAGGTGTACTGCGAGATGACGCAGATCGGCGAGCGCGACGCGCACGAGCCGCAGGTGTGGGAGCGCACGATCGAATCGTTCGATCAGTACCGCTTCGAGCGCTTTGTCGTGCCGCCGCCACCGCATCTGGTGGCGCAAAAGTCGGCACAGGCAGCGGCGCAAAATACGGCGTCGAACCCATCGCAAGATGCAGCGAAAGCCGATTCGTCCAATTCGTCTGATAGCGAATAATTCGGAACCCTCATGAAGCGATTGATCGAAACCGTCTCGTTCTGGATCGTGATTGGCTTGATCTGGGAGTTCGGCGTGCGTTGGACGGGCACGCGCGAATATGTGCTGCCGGCGCTGTCGCAGGTCTTTGCGGCCGGTTGGGAAATGCGTGGACAGTTGCTGTCCGATACCTTGGCGACGGCGTGGGAAGTGTTTGCCGGGTTCGCGCTGGCGCTGATCGGCGGGCTGACGATCGGCTTGCTCGCGAGCATGTCGAGCATTGCGCGGCGCACGTTGTTTCCGCTTGTCACGGCATTGCAGAGCATGCCGAAGATCGCGCTCGCGCCGTTGCTGATCGTCTGGTTCGGGTATGGGTTTGCGTCCAAACTGGCGGCGGCCGTGCTGTTCGCGTTCTTCCCGATCGTGATCGCGACGATGGGGGGGCTCGCCGGTGTGCCGCGCAACCTGGATGAGCATTTTAGGGCGCTCGGCGCCTCGCAGGCCAAGACCTTCTGGTATCTGCGTTTGCCTGCTGCGTTGCCCGCGCTGATCGACGGTTTGAAGATCGCGATGCCGTTGGCGGTCATCGGCGCGATTGTCGGCGAGTTCATTGGTTCAGAGTCGGGGCTGGGGCATCTGATCGTGTTTGCGACATCGAATGCGCAGACTTCGCTGTCGTTCGCTGCGATCCTGATGGTGACCGTGCTGGCGATGCTGTTTTACTGGGCCGTCGAACTGGTTTCGCGCGGCGTGTGGTGGAGAGGGGTGACGGTCTGATGGCACTGGTCGACAAGTTGCGTATTGTGCAGCGCGCCGCGGCAACCGGCGCACAGGTTCATCCTTTGCATCGCGACGAAGCGGCGCCCGCGCTGATTTCGGTCGAGAAGGTCGGCAAGCGGTTTGCCGCACGGGGCGGAGCGGAGGCGTTCAGCGCGCTCGACGATGTGTCGATGCAGGTTCGCCAGGGCGAATTCGTATCGATCCTTGGGCCGAGCGGGTGTGGCAAGAGCACCTTGCTGCGGATGGTGGCGGGTCTTATGCCATGCGATGGCGGGCAGATCCTGCTCGGCACCGAGCCGATTTCCGCGCCAGTGCCGGATATTGGCGTGGTGTTTCAGACGAGCAATATGCTGCCCTGGCTGACGGTCGGGGCGAATATCCGGCTAGGCGCGAAGTTGAGGAATGTGCCGCGGGCCCAAGTGGACGCGCGGCTTCCTGCGTTGCTCGAGACCTTGGGATTGACGGCGTTTGCCGACCGGTATCCGCATGAGTTGTCCGGCGGGATGAGGCAGCGTGCCGCGATTGGGCAGATTCTGTTGCTCGAGCCACGCGTGATGCTGATGGATGAGCCGTTCGGTGCCTTGGACGCGCTGACGCGAGATCGGTTGAATGTCGAGCTTTTACGGATCTGGCAGCAGAGCACGCTGACTGTTTTACTGGTGACGCACAGCATCCATGAGGCGGTATTTTTGTCGGATCGGGTGTTGGTGATGTCGGAGCGGCCTGGTCGTGTGATCCACGACGTCAAGATCGACCTGCCGCGGCCGCGGGAGCCCGATCAGGTTAAGAGTGATCCCCTGTACGGCGAGTATGTTTCGCAGCTTTCCAGATTGATGGGCGTGTTTTAAGTCTTGTGTTCCAGACGTGTGCTGCCTTCGCTCAAGGAGGGTGGCGCGTCCTTCAAAAGCACGCGCGGGCCCCTCAGGCCCGCGCGTTCGCACATCGTTTCGTCCGTCCTTGGCTCACGAGATCGTGGACGGATTTTATTACGGCGCTATCGCGTCGGACGTCTCGTTGCTCCAGTACGGCGGCAGCGCCTTGTAAGGATTCGACGCTCCCAGCGACGTGACGAACACCGCGCCCGCACCGTGCGCTGCCGCGTATTGCATGATTCCCGGCAACTGCGCAGCGCTCGCGCTATACACCATGTGAACAAAGCGACTCTTCGGATAAGCCGCTTGCCAGCTCATCGGTTTGTAGCTCGCGTAGCTCTTCGCACTGCTTTCAAATACGACGAACTGGTCAGCCGTCGGCAAGCTCGCATAAAGCTCCGGAATGTTGGTGCCCGGATTGGCAGTGACCGAGTAGCTCGCGTTCAGCCCTTTGATGTAGTTGTAGACCGACTGGTAGTACTGGATATGAGACATCGTGCTGTCGGACGACATCTCGTCGATGAAGAACCCGTCGACCTTGTAGAGCGACACGTAGGCGTTGATATCGGTCACGACCGCGGAGAGTGAGCGCGTTCCGTACGAGGTGTGGACGTAGCCCAGCACTTTGCCGCCTGCCGCGCGGACTTTGGCCACCGCAGCTGCGTAGTTCGGATCTTCGGTGGTGCCCGGGCCGCTATTCGGATTCAGAATGGCCGTGGTCGGCACCTTGTGAGCCGTTGTCGCCAGGGTATTCCAGTTCGCAACGCTGCTGGTTGCGTTGAAGTAGGAAGGTACAACGAGATTGAGTACGGCACTCCCCGCGAATGCCGTGCCATGCGCGCAAACTGCCAGCATGCATGCCAGCAATCTGGCTTTTTTTAGAAGCTTGCCGGTGTGAGCCGAGTGGTGGACTCCGTGAGCGGATTCCAAAGCGGCAACCTGCGCCGTGCGCGTTCCCCGAACCGTCTTCATTTAGCCTCCTGACACGGTTTTTGATAACCGCTGTCGATTGGCCCGCCATGGATAGGCGGGCAACTGGCGAACTCCCGTCAGAGAGTCCCTATAGTTTTGCGTCGCCGGATCGCTCCGGGTTTGCCCAACCGTGCTAACGGCAATGTTGGCGATTCCTTTAGGGCCTGGCGAAGTTTTTTATGACGCGCGATTTCAAATCGAATGGTCGCGTCAGTTTTCGCTGTTGTTGTGGCACGCCGCGAAGCCTGTTCTTTTTCGGCCTGACGCCAGTGTGTATTCGTCGGAACTATTAAGAGCGGTGGAAAGCAGAATGAAAAAAACACACGACTGTGCATTTTTTCTTTAATTGATCAGACGATTTTACTATTCTGAATCGACGGCTCGCTTGAAATGCGCGCCGCGATGTTGGAGAAAACGGGCCGATAGCACACCTGAGGCTGCAGTTGCGTCCGCGGAATGTCATGCCTGCGGTTGCGCTGCAAGCAGGAATTTCCAATTTTTGGCTATTTTCCAACACCTTGCAGAACCCCACGGAGCGCCAGATGCGGGTAACCAGCGGGAAATCGTTTGCGCATAGGCGCGCAATCGTTTGCCACCTGGCTTAAAGGAAATGCGTTTTTCAATATTTAACACGACCCATTCCGGCAATGTCCGAAGTTTGCTTGAGAGGCCACATTTCGTGTGCTATCTTTCACCGCCTCACGAGGCAAGCAAAAAAAAATGTCGGTTTCGCGTTCCGCACAACGATGGATTTACGTTGTGTAAATAATGCCATCGCGCCGGCTCGAAAATGGGTAAGCGGAATTTTTTTCTCCACCTGGAGATTGCGCCGCTCGCCTGCAGAACAAAACGGGGAAAGATTTTGGCCATGAAGAAGCGGACCCGGGCACGCGCCGGTGGGAATTCTTGCGCGGTTGCTGACCGGTCAGGCGAGCGGCTTTTCAGACGCACCCTTATCTCGATCGCGCTCAGCGCGGCGAGCGTGGCGCCGCTTTCGACCCATGCCGAAGTTGCTCCGCTGCAGTCCGCGATCGTAGCCACCAGCATTGCGCCGGCCCT
The DNA here is from genome assembly GCF_905220705.1 of Paraburkholderia domus. GTDB lineage: Bacteria > Pseudomonadota > Gammaproteobacteria > Burkholderiales > Burkholderiaceae > Paraburkholderia > Paraburkholderia domus. The sequence continues at coordinate 7,261 of NZ_CAJNAT010000026.1, read as the reverse complement.
GCCGAACCTCGCTTTCTTCTACGCGGCAAATCCCCCTGTTGGCGAACTGCAAGCATTCGATGCCGTCGTGATCGATCCCGCCACCGGCTTCGATCCGCTTGCTCATCCGCTGCGTCATACCGCCTGGATTGCGCGCACCACGGGCGCTGAGTCCGCTCAATCGGCCGATGCCTTCGTCGCCAATCAGATCGAGCCGCTGTGGCGGCGTGGTTATCGTGGCTTCCTGCTCGATACGCCCGCCGCGATCGCGGCTGCCGGGCGCATCCAGGAGGTTCATCCGGAGGCGCGCCTCGTCGCTGGCGGCGCCGACGTGTTGCATATCGCGCTGCCGTATGCGAAGTCGCTCTACGCCGTGGTGGGGGATTCACTGGTCCGCGGCCTCGACGATAGCGGCCGGCCGGTCGAAATCCCGGAACCGTTGCGTGCGGAGCGCGTCGCGGCGGCGCGTGCATTCACGCGGCAAACGGGTGTCGCGGTGGTGTCCGTGGAGTTTTGTGCCCGTAGCGACCGGCAGTGTGCCCGCGACACGGCCGCACAAGTCGTGGCCACCGGCGTCGTGCCTTACGTCACAAGCAAGGCGCGCGATATCGTCGGTATCGGCAAGATCGAAGTGATGCCGCGCAAGATTCTCGTCGTGCAGGACCGCGATACCAAGGACCCGCTCGACCTGAGCGCCGGTGTGCGCGATCTGGCCATGCCGCTCAATTACATGGGATACGACGTCCAGTACGCCGATTTCTCGACGCGTTTGCCGGACGACATCACACCGGATCGCTACGCCGGTGTTGTCGCCTGGATTCAGCGGGGCGCCGTGCCCGATCCGCAAGTCTGGCAACGCTGGGTCGCCGCGCGGATGGCGGACCACGTTCCCGTCGCGTTTCTCGGTCAGTTCGGCTTTGACGCGGCCGGTGCGGGCGGCGCGGCGCTCGACCTGCAAGCCGTGTCCGGCACGTTTGCCGCCCCGGTCACCGTGGTCAAGAGCGATCCGATGGTCGGCTTCGAGATCAGCCCGAAACCCGAGCCACGAGATCTGCAAGGCGTACGCGTCGGCTCACATAGCCAGTCCTTGCTGCGCGTGTCAGCCAACGGGGTGCTGCTCGATCAGGTCGCGTTGACGCCGTGGGGCGGTTATGCACTCAGTCCCTACACGGTGGCGTCGCTCGACAGCATCGAGCAGGAACGCTGGGCCATTCAGCCGATCGCTTTCATGAAAGCGGCGCTGCATCTGCAGGACATGCCGTCGCCGAGCGTCACGACCGAAAACGGCCGCCGTCTGTTGATGTCGCACGTCGATGGCGACGGCTTCGCGTCGCGTGCCGAATTCCCCGGTCCCGATTATTCCGGCGAGGCGCTGTATCAGCAGATTTTCAGCCGCTACCCGGTGCCGATGACCTTGTCGGTCATTGAAGGGGAGGTCGGTCCGAAGGGCCTGCATCCGGATATCTCGCCGCGTCTCGAGGAGATCGCCCGCAAGATGTTCGCGCTGCCGAACGTCGAGATCGGCACGCACACGTATTCGCATCCGTTCCAATGGGAACAGGTCGACAGTAAGACCGGCGCGCAAGTGGACCGCGGAGGCGGCGATGCGGCGTTCTCGCTGAATATCCCGGGTTATCACTTCAATATCGATCGCGAGATCACCGGTTCGATCGACTACATCAACACGCGCCTGGCGCCTCCCGGCAAGCGGACCGTGCTGCTGCAATGGTCCGGCGATTGCCGGCCGCCGGGTTTCGTCGTGCGCAGAGTGTATGAAGCAGGCGTCTATAACTTCAACGGCGGCGATACCGTCATTACGAAGTCGGCGAACAGCTGGACCAATATCGCGCCCATCGGCGTCGACAAAGGTCCGGGCGCCTACCAGGTGTACGCGCCGAACCAGGACGAGAACGTCTACACGAACGACTGGCAAGGCCCGTTCTACGGTTTCACGCGCGTGCTCGAAACCTACGCGATGACGGACCGTCCGCTGCGTTTCAAGCCGATCGACATCTACTACCACATGTACAGCGGCACCAAGGTGGCGTCGTTGCGTGCGCTCGACCAGATCTTTTCGACGGTGCTCAAGCAACCGGTGATGCCGGTGTATGTGAGCGAATACATCCGCAAGGTGCTCGACTGGCGCTCGTTCGCCGTAGCGAAGGAGGTCGGTCCGCATGCGAATGACTGGATCGTGCGCGGCAATGGCGAAGTGCGCGAGTTGCACTGGCCGCAAGCCGCCACGCCGGCACTCGATACGGCAGCCGGACTGACGGGCTTCGCGGCAGGTCCCGACGGCACCTACATCCACATCGACGGCGGCAGCGCCCGCTTTGCAATCGCCGGCTCGGCAAGCGCGCCGTATATCGCGGAGGCCAACGGTTTTGTGCGCAACTTCAGGCGCACGCCGAACGGCATGCGTTTCGAGTTTGCCGGCCATTACCAGCCGTTCGTCAAGCTGGCGAACGCACAGTCGTGCAGGATCAGCGTGAACAACCAACCGGTCGCCGCGCGCCGCGACGGCAATTTCCTGCGCTTCGATACCTCGGCGAGCGTCGGTGAAAAACTGAACTACACGTCTGTCGAGGCCGCCTGTGGTCGCTAATCGCCCGCGCATCGCGCCCACCTGGCTGGTCCTGCTGCTCGCCTGTGTCGTGCTGATTACGCTCTACCTCGTGCATCCGCGTGGCGGGTTGCGTAGCCGCATGACATCGACGGATGCACCCAGCGATCTCAGCATTGCCTACCTCGAAGCATGGTTGCGCGTGCAGCCCGACAACACGGATATTCTGTCGGTTCTCGGTACGCAGTACGTCCGTCTGGGACGCACCGAGGACGCCCGCCGTATCGCCGATCGCATGGCGGCGATTCCCACCGACGCAATGCGCCGCGCGGCGCAGTTGTTGCGTCTGACAGTCGATACCCGCGAGACCTTCGCGCTGCCCGCCAACGACCCCGGCCGCGACGCCGCGCTGGCTCGCTTGCGGGTGCAGCTCGCCAATGCGGCGACACTGTCGTGGTCGAATGCCGATCTGCAAATGCTGGCCGACGCGGCAGCCTCGGTCAATGCGCAACAGGTCGCCATGCAACTGTATGCGCGCCTGGCCGTCCAGGACCCCGCGCAGCAGGAGCACTGGAACCGCGAGGTGGTGCGCTATGCGATGTATGCGGGCGACTATCGCGGCGCGGCCGACGGCTGGTTCCGCCTGCAGGCGAACGCGACGACGTTTGACGCGCAGCGCCGCTGCTTTATCGAAGGCATTCGCGCGTTGCAATCCGGCAATCTGCTCAACGATGCATTGGCCGCCGCCGATCAGCACGGTGCGGCGTTTGCTCACGATCACGAGACGCTTGTCGTGCTGCTGAATCTGGCGCGCGCCGCTCATCGGCCGGATCTCGTGGACCGCTATGCGAAAGCGCTGGCCGGCTACGCGCAGGCACGACCCGATGACAACGCCGCACTGCGGCTGGTCGACTTCATCCAGCAACGCGCGCGGCATGACGGAGCGCGAGGCCAGTACGCCTACATGGACGGCCCGCAGGCCGGGCCTCGCATGGCCATGCGGATTGGCACGCGCGGCTGGGGGGATGCGCACGTCGTACGGGTGGCGGCGTCTGCTTCGAATCCCGGCTCGGCATCGAGCACGGTCGCAGCATCGAGCGCCCCTGCCGCTTCAGCTCCGGCAACTGCATCAAACCCTGGCACCGCCGCGACGAACGACGTCCCAGGCCTTCTGTATCAATCGTTCCTCGAATCGAGCGATTTGCCGAACGCGCAGCGGGTAGCCACGGAACAGGTCCAGAAGAATCCGAACTCGCCGGTCTGGACGAAACGTCTCGCCCAGGTCGCCGAATGGAACCACGCGTCGCCGCTCGCGCTGCAGATGTGGCTCGCCTACGCGCAGGCCACGCACGATCCGGACGGCTGGAAGAACGTGATGCGCCTCGCGCCGATGCTGAACGACGACAATGCTTATCTCGCGGCGTTGATCCAGGCATCGAATGCATCGCCCGGCGATCTGAAGCTGATCGACGCGGTGGTCGCGGCCTATGAACGTCTCGGCCGCCCGGACGACGCGCTGGCTTTCCTGCACAGCCGTCAACGGAATTCGCAGGCCGAAGCCATCGACTCGCGAATCGGTTTGCTCGCCGAGCGCGCCGGCCATGATGACGAAGCGCTCGCGTACAACCGCAAACTGAACCAGCTGTATCCGGACAATACGCAATACGCGCTGCGCACGGCCAGCCTGCTGTACCGTCACGGCGACTACAAGGGTGCGCTCGGCACGCTGCTCGCCGCGCGTCACGGCGCGAAAGACGACGACGTGCTGTTCTGGCGCAACGCCGCGCAACTCGCCCGTCTTCTGCAACGCGACGACATTGCGAACGATGCCTACAAGCATCTGCTCACAAGCGGCCACGCAACGCCCGAAGACCTCAGCGCGATGACGTACTTCTACGACGCGTACCCGATCGACGCCGGCCGTACCGCCGAATTGCAGTATCGCCGCGATCAGTCGCCGCGTGCCCTGCAGGAGGCTATCCACTACTACACGGACGCGGAGCAGTACGAGCGCATTGCCGCGCTGCTGCAAACCCTGACGCCGGCGCAATTGGCGGCCGCCGAACAAGACCCGGGTTTTCTGCGTGTACGCGCCGAATACTATCGCCAGACCGATCGTCCGTTCGACGCGCTGCACGACCTGCAGATCGCGGTGACGCTGCCTGGCGCGACGCTCGATCTGCGCGCGGCGCTCCTCTGGACCCTGGTCGACTACGGCAGCGAAGCACAACTGCGCAACGCGATGTCCGAGTGGCGCGACGCGCCCGCGCAGGCGCCGGTATTGTGGGGGCCGCTGGCGGCCGCCGAGATGCGCTTGAACCGCCCCGAAGCGGCGCTGAAATATTTGCGTCTGCAATCAGCGGCGATGTCGCGTGATCCGCTCTGGCAGCTGACCTATGCCGAAGCGCAGGAGATGGCCGGCCGCAGCGATCTGGCGTGGTCTATCCGGCGCAATGTGTGGCGCCAGATGCAACAGGACGAGGCCGCGATCCGCGACGAGACTGCGCAAGGCCAGGCGGCACAGCGCACGCGCGCATCGCAGGACGGCGAAGTGCGCGAGCAGATGCTCGGCCGTCGCGTCACGCTCGCGTCGATCTTCGAAAACGCGGATGTGTCGAAGGCTTTCCTCAACGATCTGCTCGCGAGCGACGCAGGCCGCAACGACCACAGCGCTGCGCGCCGCACCTTGCTCGGGGATGCGCCCGGTCTGCCGCCCGCGCAGACCGCACCGGCAAAACCGGCCGGAACGCTGCAGGAGCAGGCGCGCTTGACGTCGTCGGTGGCCAAGGATGTGGCGCTCGCGTGGGCGATGTCGCATGAAGCGAATCCGCTGGCCAAGCGCTGGCTGGCGCGCCAGTACGCGTCGGTTCTGGTGCAACCGTCCGAACAGCTGATTGCGATTGCGCTCGCGGACAACGACAAGCCCGCGATGGAGCGTCTGCTTGATCAGCAAGGGGCGCGCTTGCCGCTCTACAACAGGATCGATGCATCGGTTGTGGTCGATCGCCCGGGTGCGGCTGAGAATCTCGCGTTTCAGGGCCTCGAAGGCGCACCCTACGATTCGGAACTGCATACCCGTTTGCAGCAGACCGCGTTGACGTGGCCGCAGTCGCTCGACGCGACAGTGACCAGCTTCGTCGAGCATCCGCTCGATTACGTCGAACAGACACTCGCAGGGAGCATCAAGATCGCCGATCTGTACATGATCGGCGTGACTGGCACGCAACGCTTCCAGCATTCGACGGATTCTTCGCAGTTGACCAATGTGCCTTCGGTAGACCGCGGGGTGGACTTTTTCGCGCGGCGTCAAACGTACGATTCTGCCTTCACGGTGACAGCGGGCCGCCGCGAAGCGCTCGACAGCTTTTACAGCGTGTCGGTGGGCGCGGAGTGGGGCCTGAATTCGTCGTTGTCGATGGCGCTCAAGGCGGGCCGCAATCAGACGGCGCGCGAATCGCAGGCACTGCTCGTGGGCGGCATGAAGGACAACATCATCGGCTCGGTGACGTACCGCATGACGCAGCATCTCTATGCAACGGGGATTGTCGAAGCCGATCGCTTCTATAGCCAGGCGCGTAACTACCTGGGCAGCGGCGTGCTGTCGAGCGGCGAGATCGGCTACAAGATCCGCACCGGCTATCCCGACTACACCGTTCGGCTGATCGGCGTGCACGGCGACTACAGTGCGAGCGGCCAGGCCGATGGCCTGATCTCGCAACTGATTCCGGCGAGCGCCGGTCCGGTCACCGCATCCACCTTCGTTCCGCAGACGTATTCGCAGTACGGGCTTTTCTTCGGTTTCGGCAACGATCTGCTCGAGCAGTACACGCGTGCATGGCGGCCGTTCCTGGACGTCGGCATTCTGCACGACTCGTTCCAGGGCTGGGGGCCGTCAGTCAGCCTCGGACTCGCCGGGACGGTGTTCGGCGGGGACCACGCGGCGCTCTTTTTCTCGCATCAGCGCGTGTCGCGTCTCGGCACGCCGGTGACCCAGATCGGCGCCCGTTACAGCTGGTTTTATTGAATCGGATTTCGAATCCATCTAAGGAGAATTCTTCATGCACGGCTTAAAAAAATTGGCTCGTACGGGTGCCTGGTGCGTCGCGGCAACGGCGTTGGCACTGCTCGTCAGCGCTTGCGGGACGGTGCGCCAGACCTCGGGCCCCGCGCTGTCGCGCGGCGACAAAGTGGCGGTGGTCTCGATCGCCAACTACACTGAAACCCCGGACGCCGGTCGTAGCGCCGAATCGATCGCGGCGAACGCGCTGCGTGCCGGCGGAATCGCGGACGTGCGCATCGCGCCGGCCGATTCGAACCGCAATTCGCTGTTCGACACGACTCAACGCGCCGATGGCGACAAGACGCTCGAATGGGCGCGCTCGCAGAACGCCCGCTATGTCCTGTCGGGTGCAGTTGAAGAATGGCGCTACAAGACGGGTGTGGACGGTGAACCGGTCGTCGGCGTGACTTTCGAACTGATCGATGTGTCCAATGGCGCCGTGGTCTGGAGCGCGACGGGCACGCGTACCGGATGGAGCCGCTCGGGTCTGTCGAGCGTGGCCACTTCGCTGATCGCCAAGGTTCTGTCGCCACTGCAAGCGCGTCAGTAAGCACGTCAGTAAGCAGGTCAGTAAGCTCATCCCCAGCGTTGGGGGGTGGGGGCCCCAAAGCCGGGGGCCCCCCCCACCCCCCCCCAAAAAAAAGAAAATGCCGAGGAAA
>NZ_CAJNAT010000025.1 GCF_905220705.1 Paraburkholderia domus | reverse complement strand
TCGTTCAGATCGCTGCTGTCTGCTGCCATAGTGTCCACCTCCGATTTAAGTGGACACTATCGTCGCCTCTCCGGGCGCGTGGCGATAGGGCGTCAATGAACGATCGCTTACCCTTAACCCCATGACGGAGGCTCATATGCAATACCTATTGATGATCTATTCGGAAGAAAACGGCTGGAACAAGATGACCGACAGCGAGCGGCAGCAAGGGGTTGCCGCATATCAGGCTTACACCGAATCGTTGAAAAAAGCGGACGTGCTGATGGGCGCCAACCGGCTGCAGCACACGAACACGGCCACCACGGTGCGGCTCGTTGACGGCAAGCCGCAGGTGCTTGACGGACCCTTTTCGGATTCGAAGGAGCAGCTCGCTGGCTACTACCTGATCGACGCGCCCAACCTGGACGCGGCGATCGCGTGGGCGTCGCGCTGTCCCGGCGCGGCGTACGGCCTCATCGAAGTGCGCCCGGTCTGGACTGCCCCCTACGACGCGCCATCCGCTGCATGAGTCTGTCCGGCGGCGACGGCGGCCGTGACGCTGACGGCGCCGCGCGTTCGATTGCCGAGGCGGTCGCGCGCCGCAGTTACGGCAAGCTCGTCGCGCTGCTGGCGATGCGCACGCGCGACGTCGCCGCGGCCGAGGACGCGCTGGCCGACGCGTTTGCGACCGCGCTCGCGGACTGGCCGACGCGAGGCTGCCCGGCGAATCCCGAAGCGTGGCTGATGACGGTTGCGCGCCGCCGGGCGCTCGATGGCGTGCGTCATCGCCGTGTCGGCGACGAAGTGGTGAACCAGCTCGCGATCCTCGCGGACGAGATCGACGAGCGTGAAGCCGGCATGTTGCCCGACCGGCGGCTCGCGCTACTGTTCGCGTGCACGCACCCTGCGCTCGAGGCCGCGATTCGCACGCCGCTGATGCTGCAGGTGGTGCTGGGGCTTGAGGCAAAGACGATTGCGTCCGCGTTCCTGATGTCGCCCGCGGCGATGAGCAAGCGCCTCGTGCGAGCGAAGAACAAGATCCGCGAAGCGGGCATTCCGTTCAGCGTACCAGAGCGCGAGGAGTTGCCCGGCCGGCTCGCTGCTGTGCTGGAAGCGGTCTATGCGGCGTATGCGGAAGGGTGGACCGATCCGGTCGGCGGCGACACCGAGCGGCGCGATCTCGCGGGCGAAGCGCTGTTTCTTGCACAACTGCTCGTCGAGCTGCTGCCCGAGGAGCCAGAGACGCTTGGGTTGCTCGCGCTGATGCTGTATGCGCAGGCGCGGCGCGATGCGCGACGCGATGCGGCCGGTGACTATGTGCCGCTGTCGGCTCAGGATCCGGCGACGTGGAACGCGCCAATGATCGACGCAGCCAACGCATTGCTGCGGCGCGCAAGCGCGTTCAACGCAATCGGACGCTTTCAGCTCGAGGCCGCGCTGCAGTCGGCGCACATCCACCGCTGCCAGACGCATCGCCCGAACTGGGACGAGATCGTGCAGCTCTACGATGCGCTGCTCGCGATTGCAGCGTCGCCGGTGGTCGCGGTGAACCGGGCGCTCGCGCAGGCGGAACGGGACGGCCCGCAGGCGGCGCTCGACGCGCTCGAGCCGTATGCGGACGATCCGCGGCTGGCCGACTACCAGCCGTACTGGGCCGCGCGTGCCGATCTGCTCGCGCGGGCCGGCGCGACGGCCGAAGCGCTCGGCGCGTACGACCTCGCGATCGGACTCGAGCGCGATCCGGCGGTACGCCGGTTCTTGCAGCGCAAGCGCATCGAGCTGTCATCGGCGAGAAGTTAGATTGGCGGGTTGCGTTTGTCACGCGGCCAGGAACTGCCAGCAGGCATGTCCGCCACGCCAATGGCGTGCGACCACAGTCGCTACAACCGATAACCGGCGGCCTAAGACAACGCGGGCGACCACCTGTCAGTTGCTTGCCGACACCGCGTGCCTACATGACGGCCGCAGCCCAACGCGCGTCGTCGCGCATCGCGCTGCGACGGCCTTCGTACGGATCAAGCCCGGATGGCATGACATCTGCAAGGTGTACCGCAAGCGACCGGCCGCTTGATACCCCTGCAACCGTCCCGTTCAAGGAGACACATCATGAACACGTTGAACATCCACGATCTCGACAAATTCGTGGAACTCGATCACGAAGAGATGGCCGAAATTCAAGGCGGCCGAATGAAACTCCCCGGCGTGTCCGGTGGTTCGATACTCACCTCCGCCGACGGCGATCCCGTCGGCGTGTATGTCGACGGCGTGCTGCAAAACTCCGTGGTCGACGGCTACTACCACGGCTGATAGCAAGGGTCGCACAAGATTGTGCGACCCTTGCATTGACCAACGCCGCCAGGAACGCACACGCGCTGCTGCATTTCGCAGTCAGGCCCCCAAGCCGGGGGCAGGTCAAGCGGCGGGCTAAATTGCCGACAGTCTGTCGCTCACGGCAAAAACTAGATGCGCTGCAAGGTGCCAAATACCTCGGTCTAGCCTTGATCACTTGAGCGGATCTTCCGCTCCCGGCCTGCGGACGGCAGCCGAGGCGCCCAAATCACTCCAGCACCCCAAAAATCGGCTTATCCGTCGTTGGCCAACCTTGACCGGATCTTGGCAGCGGAGAGGTCGCGGTGATGTGTGGCAATTTGCCATGTGTTTCCCCACGGATCTCTTACCATCGCTCGCCTGTCGCCGTATGGCATGTCGGCCGGAGCTTCGAGCGGGATCGCGTTCGCCGCAATCGCTCGCTGGAAGGTCGAATCGGCGTCCTCAACATAGACATACAAAAATGCCGGCATCGGATCGCGAAGGCCGTCTCCGCCGCTAACCATCACGACGGAATCGCCGATCATGATTTCGGCAGGCAGCCCGTGACGGAATTCGCCCTGTGCCTGAAACACGATCTTGATGAATGTGATCAGGTTTTCCGGATCCCGTACGACGATTCGGGGCGTGACGGTATGCCATCCATCAGGCTGAAATTTAGCCATGTTGCGCAGCCTCGGAAGAGATTCGCAAGGGCATTGTCCCCCGAGCGCCGGATGTCCGCAAAGGATCGATTCCGCAAGTTCGAGACAAACCTGTTTCATTGCATCATATCTGCCACGACCGGCGTATCCGCTCGCGAATGTCATGCAGGCGCGAAACGGATTCGTTGGAGAAAACGAAACGCAGATAGCGGTCCGCGCCGGGTCCCCAGTTCGTCATCGGTGTAGCCGCGATCTTGCCGCGTTCGAGCAGCAGCTTCGATGCGTCGGGTGGCTCGAGACCCAGCTCACGGGTATCGATGAGCATCGACCAGCCGCCATGCGGACGGATCACCGGCAGATCAGCAAGCGCGCTCATCAGGAAGTCGCGACGGCGCTCCCATTCCGCGACCGCAGCGGCCACCCCATCGTCGGTTGCCGTCAGCGCGGCAGTGGCGCCGGGCATCGCGATTCCAACCTGACACACCACGTTCGACAAGCTCACGAGACGTACGTCGTTCATGATCGATGCGGGCCCGACGATCCAGCCGACGCGCCATCCGATCATCCGATACTCCTTCGAAACCGCGCCGATGGTGATGGTGCGTTCGCGCATGCCCGGCAAACCGGCGGGATGAATGACGTCGCGCCCGTCGAACAGGATGCGCTCCATCGCCGCGTCATAGACCAGCCAGATGCCATGGCGCGCGCAATGTTCCGCAATCGCAAGCCATTCGTCCTGCGATGCGACGTAGCCGCCCGGCATCGAAGGCGACATGATCAACAGTGCTTTCGTTCGCGGCCCGATCGCTGCGGCAAGGCTGTCGAGATCGAGTCGCCAGCCGTCGGCACGCGGCTGCAGCCGCGCGAACCTCGGCACGCCGGCGGCCAGATGCACCCGGTTGATCAGCCCAGCGTAGGTGGGATCCGTCAGCACGACCTCGTCGCCCGGCTCAAGAATCGACAGCAGCACGTTGAGAATCCCCGCAAGACCGCCGGCCGACACGATGCATTCGGCCGCGGCGTCGTATGCGACGCCCGCGGCGCGGCCGACCCGCGCGGCGGCGGCCTCGCGCAACGCACCCTGTCCGGTAAAAGGCAGGTAGCTGTTTGCCGCGTCGTCGTCGATGGCCTCGTGCGTGCGAGCCAGCGCCTGCGCCGGCGGCCGCAGATCGGTATCGAGATTTTCAAGCCTTAGAATGTCCGCGTCGCGCAGAGAGTCCGCGGCGTCGCCGATGCGGTCGACTCCAATGCCAGGAATATTTCTCAAGCGAGATACTGTCACATGGGCCTCCACTATTGTTTTAATATATTAAAGTGAAAAAATCTGCAGATGGCAAGCTCTCTTTGACTTCGCTCGCCGAGCGCCTGCGCGAGCGCATCGCGAACGGTACTTTGGTGCCGGGGACGCAGTTGCGGCAGGATCTGATTGCGAAGGAATTCGGCACCAGTCACATTCCGGTGCGGGAGGCGTTCGTGCAGTTGCAAGCGAGTGGGTTCGTCACGATCGTGCCGAACCGAGGCGCATTCGTCTCCGCAATGACGAGGCTCGAAGCGGCCGAGTTGACGGAAATGCGGATCGCGCTCGAGCTATTGGCACTCGACTCCGCGATCGATGCGTTCGGCGCGGACGACGAGACCGCGGTCCGCGCAATTCTCAAGCGCGACGAGGATGCGCACGAGGTCGAACACTGGTCGATCGACAACTGGGCATTTCATCGGGCAATCTATCAGGCAAGCGGCAAGCGGCATCTGCTGGAGACACTGGAAGCAATCTGGCGCAAGACTGACCGCTATCTGCGGCTCGTCTGGCAGCTAGAGCGCTACCAACGCATCTCGCTCGCAGAGCATCATGCGATCCTCGATGCAGTGCTCGCCCGGGACCGGCGTGCCGCGAAGCGCCTGACGAAAGCGCATATCGAGGCGGCTGGTATCGTGATGCAGGACGCGCTGCGCGAAGCCCGGCGAGCGGGTGAGACTGCGCCGTCGAAGGACTCAGAGACAATCGGCGCGCCTCGATAGGCGCGTCGAATCACGTTCCATCGAACGTTTGCAATCCTCAACCTTCCTGGCGCGTGGAGCGGAACAGGAATCGACCAGCAGTCCACCCAACCCCGCGCCCAGCGCCACGCCCAAATGCATTGCCGAAACATTGATACCGATGCTGACGTCGGCCTGATCCGGCGCGCTGCGGATCAGGTAGTTCTGCACGATAGGCGAGATGGACCAGCTCAGGCATCCCCATAGCATCATTCAGTTCGGGCACCTATGTATTTGCTACCAGCAGTTCCTCCGCATTGTTTGGCGGGCGCAGATCATCTGTTCTGCCCAAGAAGTAGCGCTGCGTAAGATCGGCCGCCGAGACGTGCCGCGCTTTGCTAAAGCCCGCTTCGTGGGCCAGCGCCAGGATCTCCGGCGGGGTGAAGAAGCTGAGGAACGGGGTCCCGCTTGCTCGCGCTCCCTTCTCCGCCATCTCGAGCCCGGGGCGTACTTCGGGGTCCGCCAGCTCCAGCGGGAGCAGGAACGTCATGGCGAGCGTCGATCCTGGCGCGAGGGCCGCGACTTCGCGCAGCGTGGCGGCGTTCGCATCCTTGGTGAGATACATGCTGACCCCTGTGGAGACCACGATTGCCGGCTTGTTCTCATCGAAGCCAGCAGTCATGAGCGCGTCTCGCCAGGACCCGCCTGACTCGAAATCGACCGGCACGAAGCGCAGCCAGTCCGGGACGCCGAAACCGAGCTCGATCAGGCGCTGACGCTTCCATGCCTGAGGGCCTGGTCGGTCGATTTCGAACACATTGAGGCGGGATGCGATCTCCGGCCGCCGTTGTGCGAAGCTGTCAAGGCCCGCACCGAGGATGACATACTGACTCAGCCCGCGGCCGGCCTGTTCCACGACCAGGTCCTCAATGAAACGGGCACGAGCCACGATTGAGGCGCGAAAGGGTCGCGTGAACTGCGGGTCCATGTCCCCGCGGCTGCGCCAGCCCTCGTCGGGCGCGAGCAACTTAAGGCCGATTTTGTCTTCCAGCACATGCGGCAGGGGGTCGGCCTCGACATGCAGAGCGCGCCACATGGCGACTCGCGCTGCTGTGCTGTCTGGCGCTACATCTTGCTTGTCGTGCATGACTTTAAATCCCGTATGTTCGTTCGTCTTCGCCGGAAGCGGAGCTGCCAGTTCTGGCTCCTACTACAGACGCGCAGCGTTTCCGCATAGGTGTTCACGGCAGGACGATGGTAACCTTCCCCGCTTCAGGCCAACAAGTTCATCCACCAGCCATACATTAAACCGGCCGGCGCGGCATTTTCCGCGCCGGCATTCACCATCGACCTAAAGAGTGATCATGACGAGTTCCATCTACAGCGCATCCGTCCCAGTTTTCAAGCAGATGCTGACGGCATTGTCCGACGTGCTGAAGAAAGCCGAAGCACACGCCACCGAAAAAAACATCGATCCGAACGCGCTGCTGCAGGCGCGCCTGTTTCCGGACATGTTCCCCCTTGTGCGCCAGGTACAGATCGCCGCCGATTTCGCCAAGGGCATCAGCTCGCGCCTCGCCGGCGTAGAGGTGCCGTCGTGGCCCGATACCGAAGTCACGTTTGCAGACCTGCAAGCGCTGATCGCCAAGGCGTTGGCTCACATCGGGACGCTCGACGCCACCCAATTCGACGGTAGCGAAAACAAGGAAATCGTCCTGCGTCCGGGCACGCCGAAAGAGAAGAAGCTGGTCGGCAGCGCCTATTTGCAAAACTACGGCCTGCCGCAGTTTTTCTTCCACGTTACGACGGCTTACGCGATTCTGCGCCACAACGGCGTCGAGATCGGCAAGCGCGACTATATGGGCGCTTACTGATCGCCGGCGCAAGGGCCGGGTGAACCATCGGGCGGCGGTAGCTTCAGCGGCGCCGGCCGTCCGGCTCCCATGCCGCTGTTCGATGGCTCGGCTCCAAGCGTGGATGGCGAATGCCAACCCGCCCGTAACCCACCCACGTCAGAATTGACGGTTTAGAGAAATGAACCTCAGAACCATCAGCCTTATAGCAATAAGCTTTTTTGCGCTTGCAACCACAGCCGTTAGCCACGCGGCCGACGACGAGCAAAGCAGAATCAGAAGTGTAGTGAACCGCGCCATACAGCCGGTCATGGCGGACTATGGCATCCCCGGCATGGCAGTCGGCATCATCGACGGTGACAGGCACTATGTTTTCAACTATGGCCTGGCGTCGACGGAAGCCAGAAAGCCGGTTACGCGCGACACCTTGTTTGAGCTGGGTTCTGTCAGCAAGACTTTGACAGCGACGCTAGCGTCCTATGCGCAAGTGAATGGCTATCTATCCTTGTCGGATCCGTCGAGCAAGTACCTTCCGTCCCTGCGAAATAGCAAGTTCGGCGATGTCAGCCTTCTCAATCTGGGCACGCACACGCCCGGAGGGCTCCCATTGCAGGTGCCGGACAACATCCGCAACGACGATCAGCTGATGCAGTATTTCAAGCAGTGGCAGCCCACCTACGCGCCGGGAAGCTATCGGACCTATGCCAATCCCGGCATCGGCGCGCTCGGTCTGATAACAGCGAAGAGCATGGGCCAGGATTTTAGCGGGCTGATGGAAAATCGTCTGTTTCCCGCGCTTGATATGAAGAGCAGTTACATCAACGTGCCCACTGGGAAATTGAGCGACTACGCTCAGGGCTACACGAAAGACGGTGCGCCGATCAGAATGGCACCAGGGGAACTGTCCGCTGAAGCCTACGGCATCAAGACCACGGCAGCCGACATGATTCGCTTCGTGGAAGCCAACATGAACCTGATCCAGTTGGACCCGAAGCTCCAGCGCGCGGTCACGGATACCCACACCGGATACTTCAAGGCAGGGGCGATGACCCAGGACCTGATATGGGAACAGTATTCGTATCCCGTCAAATTGCAGACGCTGCTGGACGGAAATTCATCGGCGATGATCTTCAACGCGACACCGGTTACTGAAATAACGCCGCCGCAGCCTCCTCGTGAAGACGTCTGGATCAATAAAACCGGCTCGACCAATGGCTTCGGCGCGTACGTCGCGTTCATTCCGCAGAAGCGGCTGGGGATTGTCATTCTCGCCAACAAGAATTTCCCCATCGATGAACGGGTAAGTGCTGCATACCGGATTCTCACGTCGCTGGCCAACGACGAACAATGAGTGCAAGCCGCTATCATCGACCGTAGTTCCTAAGGAGAGCAACCGATGAGCCGCCCCGATTTCATCAAGCACTGGACTGAACTGGAAGAACCAGACGCCCATTCTTATCGCGGCGACACCGAGAAAATGGCGCTGGACGCGCCGCTTTCCGCCGCACTCGGCATTACGCGTATTGGCATTCATCACGTGAGGCTTCTGCCTGGCCGGCGGACGTCCTATCCGCACGCCGAAAGTACCGAGCAGGAGTTTGTGTACGTGCTCGAAGGCCAGCCCGAAGTCTGGATCGACGGCGTGCTTCATCCCATTTCTGAAGGCGATTCCGTCGCGTTTCCGGCAGGCACAGGAATCTGTCACACCTTCATCAACAATACGACGGACGAAGTCAGGCTGATGGTGATCGGCGAACGTCCGCGCGATGACAACCGCATTCGCTACCCACTCAACGAAGCGCACGAACGGACCCGCGCGGATCGCTGGGTGGACTGACCCGCCCGACCGCTCGGAGACCATAACGGGAAGCCGGACTAGGGCTTAAGCGGATGACCGCTTCGTCTTAACGTCCGGAGCGCGGTCCTGCAAATGTTGGCGATTCAGGCTAGGCTACCCTGTGGGCCGTTTTTGCATCGCACTGAGGCGGCCGTGCCACAGGTCATTCCAGTCAGGAAAGCAATGAAACAACAGCTAACAATCGATTTCGTCTCCGATATCGCATGCCCGTGGTGTGCAATCGGCCTGTCGTCCCTCGAGCTTGCGCTATCGCGCTTAGGCGATGCGGTCGACGCTCAAATAGCGGTGCACCCTTTTGAGCTGAATCCGGAGATGGGGCCGGACGGCGAGGCCATTGTCGACTATCTCGGCAAAAAATACGGACGCACACCGGAGCAGATCGCCGAAACGCAAGCCATGATCCGCGAACGTGGGGCGAGCGTCGGTTTTGCCTTCGGTCCGCGTACGCGTGTCTATAACACCTTCGATGCGCACCGTCTGATGCATTGGGCCGGTATCAAAGGCAAGCAGTTGCCGCTCAAGTTGGCGCTGCTGCGGGCTTACCATTCCGAAGGCAAAGACCCGAGCGATCGCGAAGTCCTGGTCGAAGCGGCTCAATCCGTGGGGCTCGACGCCGCGGAAGCAAAAGAGGTACTGCGAAGCGGAGACTATACCGACGCGGTTCGTGCGGAAGAACGGGAATACCAGGCGAAGGGCATCCAGTCCGTGCCGGCGATCATCTTTAACGGTCGCTATCTGGTGAGCGGCGGACAACCCGTGGAAACCTTCGAGCAAGTCATCCGGCAGATTCTGGCCGAAGCGTAGCGTGGCAACCGCGCCACTGTCAGCCGGGCCCATGTGATTGGCTGACAACGGCGCATTGATTGTCCCCTCACATCGGGTGGCCCGAAATGGAAGTCAAATAGTGGGACATCGGCGCGCGATACGCATGCGCGTGATATTAGGGAATGCCTAATTGAGCCGCCGCCGTCCCGCAGCGTAAAATCGTGGCACATCGGTTTGGGGGCACCAGGCAATGTGTCTGGCTTCTCGTTGCGATTTCAGCCGCGATTTCAGCCGCAATACCCGGCGACGCCCGGCGCAGCGGCACTCGACGCAGCGGCGTCCGACGCTTTTTCGACCCGCTCCTCGCAATGAGGCCAGCGGCGGTCATGGAATTGCCGCTCAATCCGCGCCATGACCCCGCTTATTTCCGTTAAAAGGCTCAGCAAGAGCTTTCCCGGCGTGAGGGCGCTTCACGAAATCCAATTCGAACTCATGGCGGGGGAAGTCCACGCGCTGATGGGTGAGAATGGCGCCGGCAAGTCGACGTTGATGAAAATCCTCGCCGGCGTGTACACCCGGGATACGGGCGAAATCCTCTATGACGGCCAGCCGGTCGAGTTCTTGAGTCCGCGCGAGGCGCAGGCCATGGGCGTCGGCATCATTCATCAGGAACTCCAGTTGATGAATCATCTGACCGTCGCCCAGAATATGTTCATCGGCCGCGAGCCGCGCGGACGCCTTGGCCTGTTCCTCGACGAAGACACGCTCAATGCGCAAGCGCGCGACATTCTTGCCCGCATGCATGTGAATCTCGACCCGCGCGCGGTTGTCAGCAGCCTCACCGTCGCCAGGCAGCAGATGGTCGAGATCGCCAAGGCTTTGTCTTTCGATTCGCGCGTTCTGATCATGGACGAGCCTACCTCGGCGCTCAACGACGCCGAAATCGCCGAACTCTTCCGCATCATCCGCGAGCTGAAGAACCGGGGTGTGGGAGTCATCTATATCTCGCATAAGATGGATGAGCTGAAGCAGATCGCCGATCGCGTCACCGTATTGCGTGACGGGGAATATGTGGCCACCGTCACTGCCAAGGACACCAGCGTCGAAGCGATCATCGGCATGATGGTCGGGCGAACGTTGGTCGACGTCGCGCCTTCTCACAACACCGCAGACAAAGGCGAGGTCGCGCTCGAAGTCAAAAATCTGAACGCCGGCCCGCTGGTCAGGGACGTGAGTTTCGTGTTGCGCAAAGGCGAGATATTGGGCTTTGCCGGCTTGATGGGCGCGGGCCGCACCGAGGTCGCCCGAGCGGTGTTCGGCGCCGATCCGATCGAATCCGGCGAAATTGTCGTGAAAGGCGTGAAGTCGACAATCAGGAATCCGAGCGATGCGGTGGCGCGCGGCATCGGCTATCTGTCGGAAGACCGCAAGCGCTTCGGCCTTGCTACCGGCATGAACGTCGAATCGAACATTGTGATGTCCAACTTGAGCAAATTCCTGTCGCTCAATTTTTTCTTGCGGCGCGCTCAGATACGCCGGACAGCCTCCCATTTCATCAACCTGCTCGCCATTCGTACGCCCTCCGCGACTCAGGAGGTGCGGCTTCTCTCGGGCGGCAATCAGCAGAAAATTGTCGTCGCGAAATGGCTCGAGCGCGACTGCGACGTGCTCTTCTTCGACGAGCCGACGCGCGGCATCGACGTCGGCGCCAAGAGCGAAATCTACAAGCTCCTGCGCTCGCTCGCCGGGCAAGGCAAGGCGATCGTGATGATCTCGTCGGAACTGCCGGAAATCTTGCGCATGAGCGACCGCATCGTCGTGATGTGCGAGGGCCGCATTACCGGCGAACTCTCAGCCACGGAGGCGACGCAGGAGCGCATCATGCAACTGGCGACGCGGCGCGAAACTTTAAAAGCGGCGTGAGCCTCGAAAGGTCCATTTCATGACACTGCCATCGGATACGTCGGCGCTGGGTAACAAGGAAAGGTCCTCGGGCCTGCGAGCCCGCGTCTTCGCGCCGGCCGCTCTGCAAAAGCTGCTCGCCTTCGGGAGCCTGATCCTCCTGCTGGTCTTTTTCAGCTTCGCGTCTCCCGCGTTCATGCAGATGGACAACATGCTCGGGATTTTGCAGGCGACGGCGGTCAACGGCGTGCTGGCGATTGCCTGCACGTTCGTCATCATCACCGGCGGCATCGATTTGTCCGTCGGCACGCTGATGACCTTCACAGCGGTCATCTGCGGCGTGTTTCTGACCTATTGGCATTTGCCGATGTGGACCGGCGTCGTTGCCGCGATTGGGACGGGCGCAATCTGCGGGACGATTTCGGGCACGCTCACGGCGAAAATGAAAATACCGCCGTTCATTGCCACTTTAGGCATGATGCTGCTGCTGAAAGGTCTTTCGCTCGTCGTTTCGGCCGACAAGCCGATCTATTTCAGCGACACCGAAAATTTCTACAGGATCTCTCAGGATTCGCTGATCGGCTATGTGCTGCCGAGCCTGCCCGTTCCAAACGCGGTCCTGATTCTGTTTTTCCTTGCGGTGGTGAGTTCGATCACGCTCAATCGCACGGCGCTCGGCCGCTACACCTTTGCGCTTGGCAGCAATGAAGAAGCCGTACGCCTTTCAGGCGTGAATGTCGACCGGTGGAAGATCGCCATTTACGGCCTGGCCGGGGCAATATGCGGCGTCGCCGGGCTGCTGATCGCCTCGCGCCTGAATTCGGCCCAGCCGGCGCTAGGGCAAGGTTACGAACTCGAAGCGATCGCCGCTGTGGTCATCGGCGGGACCTCGCTCAGCGGCGGCGCGGGCACGATTCTGGGGACGATCATCGGCGCTTTCATTATGAGCGTGTTGACCAACGGCCTGCGCATCATGTCCGTCGCTCAGGAATGGCAGATCGTGGTGACCGGTCTCATCATCATTCTCGCGGTCTATGCGGATATTTTGCGGCGCAAGAAAAGCTGACGAAGACCGACGCTATACGGAACAAGATCAAGAAAAGGGAGCGCCAAGGCTCCCCCAACGGCTGAAGGTTGATGGCCCACTTAGGAGGAGAAACCCCATGTTGAAAAGAAGACTAATCGGTGTCGTGGTCGGCGTTGGCGCGCTCATTGGCGGGACGGGCGTTGCGCTCGCGCAAGACACCTACATCCCGCTGATCTCGAAAGGCTTCCAGCACCAGTTCTGGCAGGCCGTCAAAGCCGGCGCGGAACAGTCGGCCAAGGAGCACAACGTCAGGATCACCTTCGAGGGGCCGGAAACCGAGGCCATGGTCGATAAACAGATCGACATGCTCTCGGCCGCGCTCGCCAAGAAGCCCCAGGCGCTCGGCATCGCCGCGCTCGACAGCAAGGCGGCCATCCCGCTCTTGAGGAAAGCGCAGGCCGAAAAAATCCCGGTCATCGCCTTCGACTCGGGCGTCGACAGTGACATTCCGTTGACGACGTGTGCGACGGATAACATTGCCGCGGCCGCCCTCGCCGCCGACAAGATGGCCGAGGCGATCGGCAATGCCGGGGAAGTCGGTCTGGTCGTGCACGACCAGACCAGCCGCACCGGCATCGATCGCCGCGACGGCTTCCTGAATGAGATGAAAGCGAAGCACCCGAACATCAAGATCGTCTCAGTCCAGTATGGCGGCGGCGACCACCTGAAGTCGGCGGAAATAGCCAAGACGATGATCCAGGCCAACCCCAATCTCAAGGGTATTTTCGGCGCGAATGAAGGCTCGGCGGAAGGGGCCGCGATCGGCGTCAAGGAATCGGGCAAAAAACTCGTTCTGATTGGCTACGACTCCGGCAAGGAGCAAAAGGAGGACATCAATTCGGGCTTGATGGCCGGCGCGATCACGCAGAACCCGGTCGGCATCGGCAAGTGCGTCGTCGACTCCGCGGTGAAGGCGCTGAAGGGCGAGAAGCTGCCCAAGAAAGTCGACACGGGCTTCTACTGGTACGACAAGACCAACATGAGCGATCCGAAGATCGCTGCCGTGCTCTACGATTGACCGTCGCCGCCAGGCGCGAAGAGAAAGGAGGGGGCGTGGCGCTTCCTCTTCTTTTCTCCGTCACGCATTGCGGAGAGAGACGGTGGCCGCAAAGAGGCTAGGCGAACATGCACACCCCTCCTTGCTCATAGGCTGAAGTCGATAGCGCTCAGAGAGGAGGGTGTTCAGATGCCCACGATCACAAAGCTGTCCGTCCGGGACATTCGCTTCCCGACCTCGCGCTCACTTGACGGTTCCGACGCGATGAACGCCGCGCCGGATTACTCCGCCACCTACGTGACGCTCGAAACCGATTCGCCGCAGAAGCTCACAGGCCATGGCCTCACCTTTACCATCGGGCGAGGCAACGAGATCTGCGTGAGTGCGGTGCAGGCGCTTGCCCCGCTGGTGGTCGGCAAAACGATCGAGGATATTGCAGCGAACATGGGCGCTTTCTGGCATGCGCTGACGTCGGACAGCCAGTTGCGCTGGATCGGCCCGGACAAGGGTGCCATTCATCTGGCGACGGCGGCTGTCGTGAATGCGGTTTGGGACCTGTGGGCAAAGGCGGAAAGCAAGCCGGTGTGGAAGCTGCTCGTCGACATGAGCCCCGAAGAACTCGTGCGTTGTCTCGACTTCCGCTATGTGACCGATGCGATCACGCCGCAGGAAGCCATCGCCATGCTGCACCGCCATGCAAAGACCCGGGGTGAGCGCGAAAAGGACATGCTCGCGCACGGCTATCCGGCCTACACGACTTCGGCAGGCTGGCTTGGTTACGACGACGACAAGATTCGCCGGCTCGCGCGTGAAGGCGTCGCGCAGGGCTGGACGCATTTCAAGCAGAAGGTGGGCGGCAATCTCGAAGAAGATATGCGCCGGGCCCGCATCTTGCGTGAAGAAATCGGCGCAAACCGCAAGTTGATGATGGATGCGAACCAGGTGTGGGATGTCGATGAAGCGGTCGCGAACATGCGGCGCCTGGCCGAATTCGATCCGTGGTGGATCGAGGAACCGACGAGTCCGGACGACATTCTCGGCCACGCCGCCATCCGCCAGCGAATTAAGCCCATCGGCGTAGCCACGGGCGAGCACTGCCATAACCGGGTGATGTTCAAGCAATTGCTGCAGGCGCAAGCCATCGACTTCTGTCAGGTCGATAGCTGTCGCCTGGGCGGTTTGAACGAGGTGATCGTCGTTCTGCTGATGGCGGCGAAATTCGGCGTGCCCGTGTGCCCGCATGCGGGTGGCGTCGGCTTGTGCGAGTACGTCCAGCACATTTCGCTTTTCGACTATATCTGTGTGTCGGCCTCGCTGGAAAACCGGGTGCTAGAGTATGTGGATCATTTGCATGAGCATTTTGTCGATCCTGTTGTGATCCGCAACGGGCGTTATATGCCGCCGCAACGTCCCGGCTACAGCATCGAAATGTACGCGGCCTCGCTTGATCGGTATGACTTTCCCGAGGGGCCGGCCTGGCGGGCATGAGGCGGTACGCGTGGGGTACTTTGCTCAATCTCGGAGCGCATGGCGAATCGCTCATTTTCGATGCTGCCCGGCTAAAGCGATTCGCCGCCTTACGTCTGCTGATTGATGCCGGCGCGGACCCGTCGATCCCCGATATCCTCGATCGCGATCGCGATCGCGATGGCGTTGCGATCGAGTTGAGCCCGCGCCGCGCGGCGGGAACATATCTGCAGCGCGACGTTCAGTACCGCACAGTCTTTCCTGCGCAGAGTATTCATATTCGTTCGACGCCGCATCTGCCCTGATCGCCGGAAGAGCAAATCATCCAGGGAAGTAAGCGGCCAGGGAGGGGGGGAGTGAGATCGATCAGGGGGGCGGCATTTTCAGTGCGAGCGGGCCTCGGTCCAAGTGCTCCCACCTGGGTGCTGCTGCAGCAGCTTTTCGTGCGCGGTCTCGTCGCGGTGAAGTTTCTCGCGCTCGGACGCATTCTCGGGCCGTCGGCGATCGGGAGCGTCAGCATCGCGCTACTCGCGGTCGCGATCGCGGAATCTCTTTCCGACACAGGTCTCCCTCAGGCGGTCATCCAGGGGGGGGACGCGCCGACTCGTTCAGAACTCGCCGCCGTCTGGACAACGCTTGCGACACGCGGCGTACTGGTCGCGCTGCTGCTGATCGCGCTCGCGCCGGTGATGAACAGCCAGTTTCACCTCGGCGGCGCACTTGCATTGTTGCAACTTGCGGCAGCGCTGCCGCTGATTCGCGGCATCGCATCGCCCGCTTACTACGTGGTCCAGCGCAATCGCGGTTTCCAGCACATTGCGGGGATCGAGATGGCTGCGGCGTTTGTCGATTGCTGCATTGGCCTCGCGTTCGCGTTCGGCGGAGCGGGGGCTTACTCGTTGCTAATCGGCATGATCGTCGGCGAGACGCTGAAAACCACCCTCACGTGGGCGACGATGAAGCCGCGGCCGCCGATCCGGGCTGCGTGGTCGGGGATCGGCCATTACATTGGCTTCAGCCGCTGGATCTGGGCGGGGAGCGTCGTGAATCTGCTGCTCAACCAGTTCGACAAGGTTGTTGTCGGGAAACTGCTCGGGCCGGCGCAACTGGGCGCGTACCAGATGTCGTCAAAGCTCGCGCAGATGTTGCTGACGGACGCGGCGTTTGCGATGGGGCAATACCTCTTTCCGACGTTTTCCGCGCAACACCGGCACGACGCGCGCGTGGCGGCGCGGCTTGTCCGGCTGTACCTGGCTATCGTCGCCGCCGGCCTGGCAATGTTCGTCGTGCTGCTGCGGGCCATCGCGGAGCCGCTCTTTGCGTTGATTCTCGGTGCCGCGTGGATGTCGGCGGTCCCGCTCTTCAAGATTTTCGTTATCAACATGGCGATCGGCGCATTGATCGCGGTGCTCGTCTCCTACTTGCGCGCCGTCGGCGATGCGAAGGCGACGACGCACGCGTCGTTGATACAGATGGTCATTCTGTTCGCGATCGTGCCGCCCGCGACGCACTACTGGGGCGTGACGGGCGTCGCGTGGTCGATGACGGTCGGGATGGGATCGGCCGCCACGTGGATGCTCTATCGAACCTTGAGGCGGCATGACGCGCCGTCTTTCCCGTAAGCCAACTGGCGCAATCGTCGTCAGTCGGGGATCACAGGTTCGACCAGTTTTGCCAACTGAACAAGCGACTCTTGCCAGCCGAGGTAGCACATCTCCACAGGAATGACCTCGGGCACGCCCTCTTGCACAATGCTGAGCTCCGTTCCGCAAGATACCTGCCGCAATGAAATGGTGGCGTGCATCTGGCCGGGCAGGTTCGGGTCGTCGAATCGGTCCGAGTAGCGGATCTTCTCGAACGGCACCAACTCGACGTACTCACCGCCGAACGAGTGGCCATTGCCGGTGCCGAAGTTACGGAAGGACATCTTGTAAGTGCCGCCAACACGGGCATCCATGTGGTGGACCTGACAGGTGAACCCGTAGGGAGGAAGCCACTTCGCTATCGCTTCGGGTTCGAGAAAGGCTCGATAGATGCGTTCGGGAGTAGCGCGCAAGACGCGTTGGAGACGGATAGTTCCGGTAGTCATGGTGTGCTCGCCTTTCACTGGAAAAGTTGGACATACCCCTACGACGATTCGGCGACGCCGGTATCGACATAGGTTGAAGTCAGGGAAAACCCGCACTTTCTGCCTGGTCGATCCACGTAGTGTGTTCGTAATTGACTGGCTATCAGTAACGTGACATCATATTTTTATACGCCGTTCAATTTTGAACTGCGTTCATTTAAATGGATGTCATGCCCGTTTCCGATTCCTCCGGCCGTCGCGCGCGAAAGCACTCGCAGACACAGGGTCTGCTTGCTGGAACGGCCATACGTCTATTTGAAACGCACGGCTACGACGCGGTGACGATGGAGCAGATCGCGGCAACCGCAGACGTCGCAAAGGGCACGCTTTATAACCATTTCGCCACCAAAGAAGCGGTACTGGCGCACTGGATTCACGCGCAGCTTGAGGCGGATCTGATCCGTCTGCAACCGCGTGTCGCACGTCAGGCGGGCTTCGTTCCGGCGCTATCCATGCTGCTGGGCGCGTCGGCGGCCTGGTGCGAAAAACATCGCCCCCTGCTTTTGCCATACATCCGATTCCGCTTTCTGAGCCTCGAGGCGTCGGGGCGCGATGAGGATGCCCCGAACAGCGATATGGCAGACGGTTTTGCCTTGCTGATTGCCAAAGGGCAGGCTTCAGGCGAATTGCGTGACGATCTCGCCGCGAGTCATCTGGCGACACTCTTTCATCATCTTTATCTCGGTGCGCTCATGCGGTGGTTGACCGTGCCCGGACTCAGGTTGAAACAGGAATTCGCGGTCGCCATCGAGCTGTTCGTGAATGGCGCGCGCAGCACTGTTCCTCCGCCAATCAGGAGCCGTGGAAAACCATGAAATTTGTCGTCGTTACTTACGGTACTGAAGGCGATACGCGTCCACTGGCCGCTCTGTGCGCGGCCTTGATCAGTGCCGGTCATGAAGCCCGGTTGCTCGCCGACCATGCAACGCTCGGTTCGGCGAAAACACTGGGTGTTCCCGTGACTGCATTGGCCGGCGATATCAAGGCTACGCTGCAACCCGCGCTGACGAGCGCCGGCGCTGTTGCAGGAAGGAGCCGCTTCAAAGGCACCGCGAACGCACTTGCGGGTATTGCGAACAGCAATGCCGAGCGTTGGCTCCGTGAAACGGTCAGGGCAGGGGAGGAATGCGACGCCGTTATCGTCTCGGGTCTCGCGGCGTTCGTCGGACTATCGGCTGCTGAATACCTTGGCGTGACGGCTATCGGCACAGGACTCATCCCCATCACGCCGACGGCAGATTTTGCGTCGCCGTTCTTTCCGCCATCGCGAGTTCCATCATTTCTGAATCGCGTCAGTCATGAGTTCGTTAACGGATTTCTTTGGCGTGCGTTTCGCAAGAGAATTAATGCGGCGCGCGCGAGTGTTTGCAGCCTTCCTCCGCGGCGCGATCTGTGGAACGATCATCCGATGCTCTATGGCATTTCTCCGAGCCTTCTGCCTCGTCCGCAGGACTGGCCTTCCAACGCGCGCATGTGTGGGCAGTGGATCGCGCCATCGGCTGGCTGGTCCCCGCCGCAGGATCTGACGGATTTTCTCGCTAAGGGGGAGGCACCGATCTACGTCGGCTTTGGAAGCATGACGTCTTTCGATACGCAGAAGGCGCTACAGGAAGTGGTGACTGCGGCCGGCGGGCGTAGGACCTTGTTCCATCCCGCATGGAGCAGTGTCGATACCTCGATGCTGCCTGCCAACGTTCATGTGATTGGCGATACGCCTCACGAATGGCTTTTCCCGAGAACGTCGATGGTCATCCATCATGGCGGTTCGGGTACCAGCCACTCGGCGGCGCGGGCTGGCGTTCCCTCCGTCGTGGTTCCTTTTGCCGGGGATCAGTTCTTTTGGGCGGACCGGCTCCGGCGCGCGGGCGTTGCCCCCGGCCCAGTAGATGGAAAGAATTTGCGGGCCTCCTCGCTTTCACGCGGAATTGAATTCGCTGAACGAGAGGACGTGCGTTCCTGCGCTCGAACGCTCGGCAAACGAATGCAGGCCGAAAACGGTCTGGCCCAGGCCGTTTCCTCTATCGAGGAGATCGTGGCGAAGGAACGGTTCTATCTGCCTGCGTAGTTTGCTACCGTCGGATTGTCTGGCGGTAGCAGCTAAACGACGGCAACTCAGGGCGGCGCGTCGCTGTCCTGAGCTGATTCCACGGCGACCGGAAAGTTGTGCCCGTTCACCCTTTGCGGAACAAGGGCGCGCCCCATGGCGCACCGATTGTGCCGCCGTCAACGACGATTTCCGCTGCCGTGATTCCCGAAGCATCGTCGGACGCGAGGAAAAGCGCGGCCTTGGCAACCTCCTCAGGTGTGGCGAGGCGAGCCATCGGAATGCGTGGCGCAAACGCCTCTTCGGTCCCGTCGAGTGTCGCGCCGGCTCGTGCGCCGCGCGTCCAGATCGGCGTGCGCGTGCCGCCCGGGATCACGGTGTTGACGCGAATGCCACGCTGCACGAGTTCGGACGCAAATACCTTGGCCATCCCGGTGACACCGGCCTTCGTAGCGGAATAGGCTGCTGACCCAGGCGAGCCCAGTTCGCGCATCACGGAACCGTTCAATACGATCGAGCCGCCAGCGCTCATCAACGGCAGGGCTGACTGAACCGTGAGAAAGACGCCGGTGAGATTGGTGCGAAGAATCGCCTCGAACGCAGCGGCGGTGGTGCCGCCAAGCGGCGTCGGACCGGAGATTCCTGCGTTGGCGAAAACGATGTCGAGCGACCCGAATGCTTCCTCGATTTGCTTGAACATCGACGCGATCGCAGTTTCATCGTCGAGATCGGCCTGGATGCCTAGCGCGTTTTCGCCGAGCTCGGAGATTGCCTGATCCAGTTTCGCGCGATCGCGGCCGGTGATCGCAACACGGGCGCCTTCAGCGATCAAAAGCTTCGCCGCAGCAAAGCCAATGCCGCTGTTGCCGCCGGTTACGAGAGCTGTCTTTCCAGTAAAACGCATGTCCTTCTCCTGTGTGTAACGCCGTGAGATCACGTCGAAAGCCTTGCCGGCTGACAGCGCGAAAACCTGGTGTGAAAACCCTGGCGCAAAAACTTGTTACGCAGCGCTAGATGGCCGCCGCATCCGATTCAGCAAGCGTGCCGTCAACATCTCATTCTGTATGTTGAGCATCATGCAGAAATTCAGTATTATAGCCATCATGCAGATTGTCAAGCGTGGGGAGGCAAAAAGTGGGTTATTCGCAGGCACAAAAGGCTGAGAGCAGGCAGCGCGTTCTGGAGACCGCGTCACGGCAGATTCGCGAACACGGGATCGAGGCGCTCGGCGTCGCCGACTGCATGCGCAGTGCGGGGCTTACGCATGGCGCGTTCTACGGCCATTTTTCGTCGCGTGATGAATTGATCCTGGAAGCGCTCGAGCACGCGGTCAGTCAGGGAGCGAAGCGCATCGCTTCTCTCGCAACGGGTGCAGGAAAACATGGGGAAACGCCTCTGCAGTCCATTGTCGAGGGGTTCCTCAGCGAGCGTCACGTGAAGAATCCCGGCAATGGCTGTGCGCTGTGCGCACTCGCGGGAGAAGCGCGCCATGCGAATCCGGACGTCAGGGAACAGCTCACAAAGTACGTGCGCAAACTGGCGTCACAAATAACGCAAGCGGCATCCGGCGGCGGCGAAAAACCGGCGCTGGGTATCGTCGCGGCCATCGTGGGGGCCATTACGCTCGCGCGCGCGGTGGACGACGACAAACTGGCGAAATCGATTCTTTCCGAGTCGCTCGCGCTGGTCATGACCCAGGACGGCGGCGCGCAGTAGCGTCAATTCGCATCACGCACCCAGTTACCCCCATGCGCCGCGGCCTGCGCAGCGGGCGAGGTTGCAAGATAAGCCAGCGCCTGCTCAGTGGAACCTTCGTGGTGGGGCGTATAGCGCGGATTGAAATAGCGTAGCGCTGCCGCGATCATTTTCCAGAACGACGGCAGACAACCGCGCCGCGCTCCAGCGCGCCAGGCGA
The DNA here is from genome assembly GCF_905220705.1 of Paraburkholderia domus. Classification (GTDB taxonomy): domain Bacteria; phylum Pseudomonadota; class Gammaproteobacteria; order Burkholderiales; family Burkholderiaceae; genus Paraburkholderia; species Paraburkholderia domus. The sequence goes on along the minus strand of NZ_CAJNAT010000025.1, from coordinate 105,590 downwards.
GGATAAAACCTCGGTATGCGCCGGCGCCGGGATCGCGCCGGTGCATGAAGCGCGCGCCGTGTGTGAGAAAGTACAGCAGAAGCATGACGGTCGACAGCATGTGGAAGCAGCGTTCGAAGTAGCTGCCGCCCATATGCCGGAAAATGTCGAAGGCTACGGTGCGGTGTTCGACTTCTTCGGCACCGTGCCAGCGCAGCAGGTCGAGCATGGTTGGGTCGGCGTGGGCAGCATCGAGCCCGTCGGCATTGAGCACCCAATTGCCGAGGTAACCGAAAAAGTGTTCCAGCGCGGCGATGACGCCAAGCTGCTGGCGCAGCCAGAAGCGCGTTTTGCCGATCTTCAGCCCAAGCGGTTGCTCGCCGAGCAGCTTGCCAAACAGCCAGTCGAGTTTCCTGGTGAAGGGCTGCGTGTCGATGCCGTGAGTCTTGTAGTAGTGCGTAAGGACGCCGCCGTGCGAGCGCGAATGCACCGCTTCCTGCCTGAGGAAGCCCTGCGCGTCGTCGTGCAACGCCGGGTCGGTGATGAGCGGAAGTGCCTTGTTGTAGACACGGCAGAACCATAGTTCGCCGGCGGGGAACAGCAGGTTCAGCACATTGATGATGTGCGTGCTCGACGGGTCACCGGGAACCCACTGGATGGGCGTTCCGCTCCAGTCGAACTTCACATGGCGTGCCTTGATCTTGTGTTGGGTTTGTTCTTCGGTCATGACGGTCTCTGGCGTCCGGTTAGTGATGTCAGCGTTGATGTCAACGCGGCACCATGCTGATGCGGGCGAGCGCCCGGGCTAGCCAGGGCAGATGGCGCGAGATAAAACGTCGCCCGAGCGCACCGTGAAATCGGCGCGGTGCTTGGCGGGTGGCGCCTCATATAGCGTGGGCGATATGGGTTCGGTTAAAAGCTGCATGTGCGCCTCCGTCATGCAGCGAATTGTGTCTGGCCGCGCTGCGCCCAGCGGCGTACGTGCGGCAGGTCGTCGTCGAGCCAGTAGGCATCGTCATCGGTGATGACGATCAACTCGCGGTGTTCGGCGAGGTCGTCTTTCAGTTGTTCGAGAATGGGATTCACGCCGATGCAAGTGGCGTAGCCGACATCGGCGATCACGCCGTTCAGTATCGGCGCCACGTCGAGGATGACCGGCATGTTCTCTTCCAGCCGGCGCGAACTCGGAAAGAAAGCCAGATTGAAGCCGGCCATGTGCGACAGCCCGGAAAACCCCTCAAAGGCGGTACGGTCGCCGAACCATGCGAAGGGTTTGTGCAGCCAGTCACGCACGCCGTGATCCTGCAACCATTCGGTCAACAGCCGGGCGGCGTCTTTTTCCGTCATGCCCAGGAGGAGCATTTCACCGACGCTTTCGACGCACCGATAGGCCAGTTGCTGGACTTCGCGGAACTGCGCCAGTTCGTCCACGTTGACGTGTGGAAATGTCTTGTCACCCATGCATGCCTCCCGAAGATGCCGTCCGACGGGCGTGCGGCTGCCTGTCATGATGACATCAATTATTGTTACATTAAACAATGTAATGATTGGATGCTACACCATGCGATTTGCTCGTCCACTGGTTTTTTCCCTGGGCCCGGTTGATGACAACAGGACAGTTGTCGATTTCGTCGCCTGTCGCTCGTCGTACTCATAGGAGGGCGGTGCGATGACGCCGGACCGGGCATCGTTGCCTTCCGGCCCTATTCGACTTTTAACCAGCAAGGAGCGTGTTCATGACTTACATCGATGGATTTGTCGTACCGGTCGCCACGATCGACCGCGAAAAATACGTCAAGCAGGCGGAAATGGCCGCGGGCGTCTTTAAGGAGAACGGCGCGTTGCAGGTGGTCGAGTGTTGGGGAGACGACGTGCCAGAGGGAAAGCTGACTTCGTTTCCGATGGCGGTCAAACGCAAGGAGGACGAAACGGTGGTGTTTTCCTGGGTTGTCTGGCCGTCGCGTCAGGTGCGGGATGAGGGTATGAAAGCAGTCATGGCAGATCCGCGGTTGCAGCCTGACGTGAATCCAATGCCGTTCGACGGCAAGCGGTTGATCTACGGTGGCTTCGAGGTAATCGTGGATGTGTGAGGGCTAAGGGGGCGGCGCAGGTTGAAAATGGCCAGAATCCATTTGCATGCGGTGCCCCCCGCCAGAAATTACGCTGCGTCATTCAGTGCTTATGGTGCAGCCAGTTCTTGATCGGATGCGTGTCCAGCCAGCGGGCAACCGACTGGTCCTTGTGTTCCCGCCTGTAGCGTGCCGCTGTAAATATCACGAGGCATAGGACCACAACAATTCCTACTACGAAACTCATCATCGACTGGGTCATGGCAACCTCCTTTGAGGTCAGAACCATACTTATATTTTAGGTGACCAGAGAAATAGCAACTGCGGTTCTCATTCATCTCTACCTGTTTCGTAGGGATCTCTCGTTGCTGCCGTTGAGGGTGGAAAGTCGAGCGCTAAATCTTAAACGGCACGGTGAACGGACAGTTTTGTCATAGCTCGTGCCACCCTTTATGAACCGTCGTTATTTGTTTCGTTGCGGCATCAATTGAGTCTGCCAAGCCTCATTGCGCCATGACTAAAGGGACCGCAACGCGTTGCAGCGCGGTCATCGGACCGAGCCTCCTGATGACTTGCATCTGTTCTGCGTCTCGCACGAAGAGCGATCCCGCAAACCCCAGCGCATTCACCGAAATTCCCTCGACGCGTTCCGAAGACCTTGGCACGAGCAGCATCCATCGAGGGGCGACAAGCAGGTTGTACGGTGCCGACTGGTGCAGTTCGCCATTCACCTCGATCGCTCGCAGGCCAGCTGCTTCGAACAACGCGTGGTAGCAATCGAAAGCGGCGTGTGCGGCGTGCTTTGAAGCAGCAGGAGCCGATTCCAGACGGCCGAACGCGTGCCTGAATGGCAGACCGGGTAGCTTGCCGATCGGACCTTCCATGCACGCGGACTCAAGAACGGACTCAATTGGGATCGGTGGACCTGATTCTCCGAGCGGCAGCGGCACGATCTGCAGATGCTTGTGCTGTTGACTCGCGCCGGCGTCTGCGCCGCCATTGTAGAAGCCGAGGCCATCGAACTCGGCCATGCAGGCGGCTAATGCAGCAAAGTCCGCGAGGTCGAGTAGCGCTTCCTGCGATTTGAAACGACGGGTGACGATCAGGAGATGACGGTCGATGACGTTGAACTTGTTGAGCAAGGCGACGTGAGAGTCCGAGATATCGGCCACAAAGAGGTCTGGATCATAAGGTAGGAACGGGTTGACCGCGTTGCACGTCGCGCCCGCTTCTTTAGGCGCCTGCCGCGCTTTCTCCTTGCGAGCGAGGCTTGAAACCTGGCGGACAAGGAAGCGTACGCCAGCTTCTTCGATCAGCGTCTGGATTGTCTCGATCGGCCGTAGTGCGCCACAACGCAGCGCATGCTCAGTCTGGCGCAGGATGGCCGGCCACAGGGTGCCGGGCTGAAGATGCAGATCTTCCATGGCTCAGGCAGACTGGCACGCACGTCGCAAACGCGCATGTCGCGGAACGAGCGTAACCGCGCCTACGCTTTGTAACCGATCGCACGTAACAGATCCTTGCGCCATTGAACGTCCTCCTCATTTTCAATGCCAAGCGGCGGGGACCCGTCGACCACACCCAGGATACCGCGCCCCTGGTCTGTCTCGGCAACCAGAATCTGCGTGGGATTCGCCGTCGCGCAGAAGATCCGGCACACCTCGGGCACAGCCTTTATCGCGTTCAGAACATTGACCGGGTAAAAGCCATCGCCCAGAAAGATCACGAAGCAGTGCCCTGCAGCGATCGCGATGGCATTCTGGCACGCTAACTCGATCAGATCGGCGTCGGTGCCGGACCGGCGCACGAGGCGCTTACCCGAGGCTTCGCAAAAGGCCAAACCAAACTTGATACCCGGAACGGTACCGACCATTGCCTCGTGCAGATCCTCGACAGACTTGATGAAATGGGTTTGCCCCAAGATGAAGTTCGTCGTTTCGGGTTTGGCGATTGTTACCGTAAGCAGTTGCATATCGGACCTCGCTCTGTGGTGCCGGGAACACCGGGGGCTTTCGTCAGCGGACGCCAGTTCGTCAAGTTGCGCCAGCCAGCGACCGCCTTCCACAATCAAGCCTAGTACGAACTAGCCGTCAGCGGAAGCGCGGGCCGGTGGTGAAGTCGTCGCAGCCAGTGAGCGCTGCGCGAGATGAGGCGCATGACTGCGCATTTGCTGCACTAGAATGAATTTTCACAGTACCGGATAGTGCTGGCGAGTCGTATCTGGCCAGCGCACGGATTCGTGTTGGAGGAAAGCAATGCCGACGTATCAATATCGTTGCGAGAAGTGTGGCGAGTTGTTCGAGCACGCTGAACATCTCGCTGAACATGAGGCCGCCCATCCGCGTTGCCCGAAGTGCGGAAGCGAAACGTGTCAGCACGTACCGACGCCGTTTGTCGCCAAGACGTCGAGAAAGAGCTGAGATTGCTTAGCCGGCATTACCGGCGGCGCTCAATTTCCGCAGTTCACGCGGGCAGGCGAAGCGCAGGCACGAGCATGTGTTAACAACATAGAAAACGACACAGAAAACTGACTCGATCTTCAACGCCTGTCAGGCAGCAGGATCCGTTCGTCCACCTGACGGATATCGGTGTGGCCGCAAAAGGCCATGGTGATGTCCAGTTCCTTATGGATGATCTGCAGGCACTGTGTGACACCCGCCTCTCCCATTGCACCCAGGCCGTAGAGGAAGCTGCGGCCGATCATCGTGCCTTTCGCGCCAAGCGCAACGGCTTTCAGCACGTCCTGTCCGCTGCGGATGCCGCCATCCATCCACACCTCGATGCGCGAGCCGACCTCGCGTGCGATTTCGGGGAGCGCCGAGATCGAAGAGGGCGCACCGTCGAGTTGACGGCCGCCATGGTTGGAGACGATCAACGCGTCAGCGCCGCTGTCGGCGGCAAGGCGAGCATCTTCGACATCCATGATGCCTTTCAGAATGAGTTTGCCGCCCCACAGCTTCTTGACCCACTCGACGTCTGCCCAGCTCAGCGCCGGATCGAACTGCTCGGCGGTCCACGAGCTCAGGGACGACAGATCGCCTACGCCCTTCGCATGACCGACGATGTTGCCGAAGGTGCGCCGCCGGGTGCCGAGCATGCCGAGGCACCAGCGTGGCTTGGTCGCAAGGTTGATGAGGTTCGCCGGGGTCAATCTGGGCGGCGCCGACAGCCCGTTCCTGATGTCCTTGTGGCGTTGGCCGAGGATCTGCAGGTCCAGCGTGAGCATCAAGGCGCTGCACCGCGCCGCGCGAGCGCGCTCGATCAATCGCACAATGAAATCGCGGTCGCGCATCATATAAAGCTGGAACCAGAACGGCTTGCTGGTCTGTGAGGCAACGTCTTCGATCGAGCAGATGCTCATCGTGGACAAGGTGAACGGGACGCCGAACTTCTCCGCCGCGCGTGCAGCGAGGATTTCGCCGTCGGCGTGTTGCATTCCGGTCAACCCCGTCGGCGCGAGCGCCACGGGCATGGCGGCCGCCTGACCGATCATTTCCGTGCGTGTGCTGCGGCCCGCCATGTTGACCGCCACTCGCTGGCGCAGCTTCAGGCGCTGGAAGTCGCTTTCATTGGCGCGATAGGTACTTTCGGTCCACGAGCCACTGTCGGCGTAGTCGTAGAACATGCGTGGCACACGCCGTTGCGCAAGCACGCGTAAATCTTCGATGCAGGTAATGACGGGCACGGTTTCTCTCAGCGCAGGGAAGAACGACGAGTGTACGTTCGTGAGACAGCCGCCCGGTATTCTGGGAATGCCTGGGGACAGTTCAAATTTTGCCGTTCTGTCCGGCGGCGCGGTCCTGCTCTTGCGGCTGTTCGCGAGCGATGTGGCGGCCGCGGGGTGCTAGCGGCTGCGCCAGGTCGTCCTGTTCTCGAGGCTCAGTGACCCAGTCCGCTCTGGGCGATCTGCTGCTCCACATACTGGGCGAACAGTGTATGCAGATGGGTGGTCGGATGAAGGTCGTCGGCGAACATGTATGTCTGATCTGCATTGGCCGTCACGTAGGTCGCGGGTGAGCACAGCAACGATGTGTCATCCGGCGTTTTCGTGGGGTCGCAGGCCTGGCCGGTGTTTGCCACGGTGAAGCCATTAGCCTGAAAGTTCGCGATGATCTGGTCCACCCATGTATAAGAATCGATATGGATGATCTTGCCTTGCAGGCCATCGGCCTGCAAGGCGGTGTTCAGATCCGCGTTGAAGAGTTGCGATAGCTGGGTCAGATTGGCCCCGCCGTCGGGCGAGGCGATGCCTTTGGGCGACAGGCCAACATTGGGAACATTGACCACCACCACATGAGTGGCGCCGTTCTGAACGATCTGCCCGACTATCTGGGCGAGGGCGCTTGCCGCCGTTTGAACGGTCGGCGCCGCGGCCGGCAGCGAACCGGCACGGAGCACGTCGTTCGCGCCTGCCCAGACGAGGATCAGCTGACTTGAATTGAAACTTCCGTGCGTGGTCAGATAGCTCGAAACCTGCTGGTTGACCGGCATTTCGACATTGCCGATGACATCGGTAAGGAAGTCGTTCTGGTTTGCCGGCGTCGCCACCGTGGCGCCGCCCTCTGCATAGCCGAGACCGTTTTGCGCACTCAACTTATGAGTGATGTCGATCGTAAACGCAGCGCTTAGAGAGCCGCCGTAGTATTGCGCAACATCCTGAGTCCACACTTGCCCCGGATTGGTCGTGAAACGTCCCCCGCCGACCGCGCTGGCGATCGGCGCATAGGTCCCGACGTCCGACAGGCTGTCGCCAAACGAGACAACTTGCAGATTAACGCCGCCCTGCGGAGTGGCCGCGCCACTGCCATTATTCGAGCCACCTCCACCCCCGCCGCATGCAGCGAACAATGAAATCATCATGGCAAGAATTGCAACACGTACCGTGTCATTGATTGCTCGCATAGCTCCTCTCCCGCGGGTCGACCGGGCAAATGCCCCTATGTGGCCTGCTCGTCGCCAGCCTGCCTATCTATCGCGCTTGCCACAGGTCCCTTGCGTGAAGCAAAAACCATGCGCTATCGTGGTCCGGTATGTCACGCGATCCGCTTCAACGTGCGTCGAGTTACATTGTCTTTGTTGAACAGCGGATGAACGGGCGAGGCGGAGCAGGACGAGCGTCCGGAGATAAGCCGCTACACCCGCTACTACAATGGCTGCCCTTTTCCTGGGAGACGCAAATGTCCTGGTTCATCTATGAAGTGCCCGAGTACAACGAAGACGGGGCGCGCATCGAACCCTTCAACGACCTGCGTAGCCGCGTCCTGAAAGTAAGTGGGCCCGCAATGGCTGACGAACTGGAGAGCGTTCGCGAGAACGCCGCGACGACGGCGGATACGCCGGCGCATCCGTTGCGCAGCGCGGAAAATCCTCACGTATTCCCGATCCCGTATGCCGACTCCATGATCCTGGTTGGGTTCATCTTCGAACTGAAACGGGAGTCCCGACATCTGGTGGTGTCGCCCGTGGAAATGCCCTGGCTGAAAGACGCGTAAGTACGGGCAAGTTTAGCAGCAGGTACAACCAGAGTCGCCGATTAACAGCGATTTAGCTCGGCTGGTCGGCGTACTGGGCATTACGCGTATAGCCCCTCCCGCACTGAAACTAGCTGGCCTCCATAACGAAAGTCGTCGTGGAGGCCATCTTCGCCAAACGTTCGCCAGCGAGTTGGGAATTAAAAAACCGGAAATATTAAATCGAATCGTCAGAATTCTATTTTCTGCCATTTAACATGGAAACCGGTTTCCAATAAGATGCCACGAATATCTTTCGTAAGTACGTCGCAACCACAGAGAAAATCCTGATTTCAAACTGGCGAAAAATGTGCCGTCAAATCGCTAACGCCAATAATTGTGCTGCCGCCCCTTCAATAAATTAAAAAACGGCCGATAACCCGTTCGAGCAGTCATTCCTTGGCGTTTCAATTTAACATGCACAGCACATATAGCTTTTGGCTGGTTGCCTTATCGCTTGTCGTTGCGACCTTGGCCTCGTATACGGCGCTCGATCTTGCCGGACGCATTTCCCGGTTGACGCAATCGAGCGCCAGACACGCCTGGCTCGCCGGCGGGGCTGCTGCCATGGGCGTGGGCATCTGGTCGATGCACTTCATCGGCATGCTGGCCCTCTCGCTGCCGATTCCGCTTGGTTACGATCTGGCGATTACCATCTGCTCGCTGGCAATTGCCATACTGGTCTCCTGGTTCGCGTTATATATCGTCACACGAGCGAAGCTAAGTCTTCCCCATCTCATCACAGGCGGCATTCTGATGGGCTTTGGTATTGCCGGCATGCATTACACCGGCATGGCTGCCATGCGGATGGAACCGGGCATTCATTACGATCCAAAGCTCTTTGCGGCATCGATCCTTATCGCCATTGTCGCGTCCAACGCGGCACTATGGATCGCACACACGCTCAGCGACGCAGATCAGGGCTACGTTATTCAAAAGCGGATTGGCGCCGCCTTCGTCATGGGGATCGCCATCACCGGCATGCACTACACGGGCATGGCCGCTGCCAACTTTCCGCTCGGATCGATTTGCGGGGCGGCGAGGGGCGTCAATTCGCAATGGCTTGCCACGTCAGTTACCCTGTTCACGTTCGCCATCCTGATCGTGGTGCTCATGATGTCGCGCTTCGATGCGAGGACAACGTTTCTCGTCGGCTCCGTATCGCAACTCAACGGTCAGATCGTTCGCATGGCGACCTTCGATGCCTTGACCGATCTGCCGAATCGAAGAACGCTTACAGAACGGATCGAATCTGCGATTCAAGCCTCCAGCCGCGGCAAGAATACGTTTGCGATCCTGTTCATGGATCTGGATGGCTTCAAGACTATCAACGACTCGCTCGGACACTCGGTCGGCGATGAAGTCCTGAAAGCATTCGCGCAGCGATTGCTGCATTGCGTGCGCGGTGGCGACATGGTTGCCCGGCTGGGTGGTGACGAATTTGTCGTGCTGCTGGAGAACCTCGCTTCGCCGGCCGACGCGGAAAAAATGGCGGAAAGCGTGCTCGATCGGATGCGCAAAGGCGCGTGGACTGATGGTCAGCCCTTGCAGGTGACGCCGAGCATCGGCATTTCCCTGTTTCCACAGGATGGCGACAGTGTCGAAGCACTGCTGAAAAACGCTGACGCAGCGATGTACGAGGCAAAGCGTGGTGGCCGCGGGACCTATCGGTTCTTTGAGGCCGGCATGAATGAGGCGGCGACCCGCACGTTGCAGATACAGACGGCGCTTCACGAAGCCCTGGACGCCGGCCATTTCTCACTGCATTTCCAGCCGAAATTCCGTGGCGACGATGGCGAACTGGCAGGTGCCGAGGCACTGCTTCGCCTCAATCATCCCGAACTGGGGCTGCTTCCTCCACTGGAATTCATCCCGATCGCGGAACGCTCCGGTCAGATCGTCCAGATCGGTCACTGGGTCGTGCGTGAAACGTGCCGGCAGATCCGGCGTTGGGAGACCGCGGGCCTGCCGTCGATGAAAGTGGCCATCAACCTGTCGCCGCGTCAATTGGTACAGCAGGACCTCGTCGCGACGATACTCGAGATCGTGCGTGCCGAGCAGGTTTCCTGCGAACAGATCATGTTCGAAATCACCGAGACCGTGGCGATGCAGGATGCGCCCAAAACCATCGAGATGATCCATGAGTTCCAGCGGAATGGCTTTGAGATCGCCATCGACGATTTTGGGACCGGTTATTCGAGTCTTGCCTATCTGCAACGCTTTCGTGTCAAACAGCTGAAGATCGACCGCTTTTTTACCAACGGTCTGGATGAACACGGTCATGAAGGCGGCGCTATCGTCTCGGCCATTATCGCCCTTGCACACTCCCTCGAAATGGATGTGGTGGCCGAAGGCGTCGAAACCGCTTCGCAACTCGCAAAACTGAAGAGCATGATGTGTGACGAGATGCAAGGCTTCCTGCTCGGAAAGCCACTCACGGCCGAGGCGTTTGGTGCGCTACTAACGGAACGGACTGTCAACTCGTGAACGCGCGTCGCCAGTTCGTGCCATATCAGGCGGCCCAAGTGCTTCTCGGCGGCGGCAACGCTACACATGAATAACATCTTGCGTCTCGTACGGCCCAATACACGCGTTAGCGTGCTGGAGTGCAGATGAAATTCGATGTCGCCACGTTCAATTCGGTCTCGTTGATGGTCTTTGCCTGCGGCGCCGTCGTCACGCTCACGCTGTCTCGCATATTTCCGCAGGTCAAGTCACTTCGACTCTGGATGATTGGATTTATCCTGATGACCGGTTCAGTGATGAGCTATGCGACGAGTGCCGCGTTGCAAATGGACTGGCTCCTCGTCGTTGCCGCTACGCTCAATTTTCAGTATCGGATACTGACCTGGTGTGGGGTGCGCGTATTGTTTGGTGCATCCGCGCGACTTCGTACCGGGGGCGTCGTCTGCCTTGCGTTCTGCGTGATTTATTCCATCGCGTTCGCACTCGAGTTACCCAAAATCTGCCTGGCTGGGCTCGTGGCGCTGTTCTTTGTTCCGTTCCGTGCCTTGACGGTCTATGAGGTTTGTAAAAGGCAACGGCAGCATCTCTGGCTTGGACGCGCACTGGTTGCACCAGGGAGTTTTATCCTGACCATCAACGCCATTGTGCCACTCGGACTCGTTCTGCTAGATCGTGGATCCTCGGCGATGTTAATCGGTAGTCCGGCGACCACAGCGGGGTTCTATTTCGTCGTGTTCGCGGGTGACCTGCTCGTCGTAGTCGGCCTGATCGTGCTCGCGATGCAGCAGATCATCACTGAGAAAGGTATCTTCGCCAGACTGGACCATGCCACCACGCGAATCAGAAAGAGCATGCTCGCGGTCCCACGTGAAGATGCCAAACAGGGGGAGACAGAAACGCTTGATCCGGCCTGATATGGGGTAACGGTCGCTTGTTTGCCGCTTCGCCGGTAGCCACAACTCGAAAACGCGCTGCCAACTCCTGCGTCCCCGGCCAAAACAGGACTCAGCGGCGAACCGCAATCAGGAACCGACGAACGCGTGCACAAGTCGGTTAAAAGCGCCGGCATTCGACACGTTCATCCCATGCGAAGCGCCGGCGATAGTCTGGCGCTCGGCATAGTCGATCCATTCCACCAGTTTCTCGACGTTGTTGCGAAACATGCGCGGGCTGCGTTGCCCATCGATTAGCAGTGTCCTGCACTTCACGTCGCGTGCAGTTTCACGGGAGTAAGCCGGCAACGGGTCGCGGAGCTGCTTGGGCAGCGTGCCTGCATTGTCAATGGCCATTGTCCGGAACGCAGCCGGACTCTTGCGCCATGATCCGGGCACGCTCACCGAGTCGACGAAAAGCTCCAGTCCCGCGTCGATCTGCCGGCTCTCTATGAGTTCAGCGACACGCGCACGCAGCACATTGGTCGCGGGTGGCAGCGAGGCTTCCGGCATCCCTTCAATGTGCAACGGACCGCCCGGGTCCGCGAGTGTCAGTGTCTTCACGAGCCGCGGGTGTTCCCGTGCGACGTGAAACGCGACGCAGCCGCCACGCGAATGCCCAATCAGATGGACGGGTGCGAGGCCAATGGCCTCAATGAACTCGGCCAGCTCGGCGACATGCGTCTGCCAGCCGAACTCGCCCTGAATACACGCCTCGCTTGCCGGCCAGTAGTGGCTCAGGCTGACCGAGATGCAGCGGAAATGCTGCGACAGCACCGCCGTCTGTGCGCTCCAGTATCGGTAGTCGCAGAGTGACCCGTGCACGAATACGAGCGGCTCACCCTCTCCGCACTCGACATACGGTACACAGATGCCCGACGCGATCGTCGCAAACGAGATTTCCGGTACGGCAAGCACTGAGAGGTCGGTTCGGGCGTTCATTGATTGGCTCCTTTGCGAGCACTATGCCCCATGTCACTACTTTAGAAAATCGCGTAATATTGATCGAATCTATCTAGTTTTCTGATACCAATGCCATTGAAAGCGCTCGACCTGGACGTCATGACGATGATCGTCGCCGTCGCCGACACCGGTAACATCAGCCGGGCGGCGGAAGTCGTGCATCGCTCGCAATCGGCAGTGAGCATGCAGATCAAGACGCTTGAAACCGCGCTGGGCAAGCCGCTTTTCGTCCGCAAGCCGAGAAGTGTCGTCCCAACGCAGGACGGCGAGGTCCTGCTGACTTACGCTCGCCGCATGCTGGCACTGCGCGACGAAGCCTGGGCTGCCGTGGTTCGGCCAGACGTGACGGGGCGCGTGAGCATCGGCGTGCCGGACGACTACGCCTCGTCGCTGCTGCCGCCGATCCTCAAGAAATTTTCTGCGACCTATCCGAAGGTGGAAATTCAGGTCGTTGGTTTGCCGAGCGTTGCACTTGCGCCGATGGTGAAAGACGGTTCGGTCGATCTCGTATGCGCGACACGAGTCAAGGGCTTGTCGGGCGAGTTCATCCGGTTTGAGCCGATGGAATGGGCCGCGGCGCCGAGTGACCATGAAATATGGCGCGAACGGCCACTTCCGATCGCCGTTTTCTTACCCGGCAGCGTAGCGCGGGAAAACGCCATTCGCAGCCTCGAGCGCGCGAAGATCACCTACCGGACCTCATATGAAAGCCCCAGTTTGCTCGGTTTGCTTTCTATGGCAGAGGCAGGCCTCGCCGTCGTATCGCTAGCACGCTGTGCTGTGCCGTCGCACTTCGTGCTGCTCGGGCAAGCGCAGGGCTTACCAAAGATTGACGCGCTTGAAATGGTGCTCGCGCGAAGCACTGGATCCAAGCGGCCGCCGTGCGATTTTCTCGCGGAGAAGATCCTTTCCGAGTTAAGGCGCTAGCGCGCGTAAGCGCTACAGAAACCCCGTATGCATAAAAAAGCCGCAGACAGTGCTGCGGCCCAAACACACACGCCGCGCATGGGGCGCTGACGTTGGTTCCATCCTACACATCCGTATTTATGAAGCAATCAGGTGTCTCGTCTGACTATTTGCGAAAGGCCGCGTTGCCGCGTCTGCCGTAGAGCGTGCCTGTGTCATTGCTGACGCAGGCGTTGCGGATTGGCTACAGCATCGGCCGGTCCGGCACTGGACCCGACCGATGGTATAAACCTGATCGGTGGTGCTCTCCAAAATCCGGTAACCTAAAACAATAGATCCGTTATGGAGGGCGAGAACGAAATGAAAATCCGCTCACCGCTCAGTATCTGTTTGCCGCTTGCGATATTCATCGCCGCCTGCGTTTTGTCTCTTCCGACGTTCGTGATCGCAGTGATCTGGATGTCGATTGGCGTAATGACGCTTGGCCACCGCAGCTTTGAAAGCTTTCCTACGACTGGCATCCGCCGTGAGTGGCTTCGCGGGTACCGCGGAGCATGCCTGTGGTTTTGCCACCTGGCTTGGTGGCCCTGGTACATGCGCTCGTCTATCCAGGATATCGCCGGACAGATCGGACTGTCGCTGCATCGAACGAAGAAAACAGGGGATAAAGGGCTGAACAGCTCGTCGGACAGGCGATCAAATGGTGACGACGATTGAACGCGTGCCCCCAGTTGAAGGCACCTCCCTTACCAATTCTCCCGCATCGGAATCGACTCAACTGATCCAGTCGCCAGCGCCAGCGCTGCCGCAGCCGACAATGCACTGCTGTAACTATCCGCGTCCGCGTTCTTCGCCGCCAGCAATTGATTCTGCGCAAGCAGCGCGTCGGTGACCGAACCGACCCCTTGCCGGTACGCGTCGAATGCGGCGTCATACGTCGTCTGCGCTGCAGCAAGCAACTCTTTGGCAGCAGCCTGCGCGGCCAGACTCGTCTGCAGCGCATTCTGCGCAGTAACGATTTGCCGAACCGCTTCTTCACGGCTTCGCGTAAGACGGGTCGAGGCGCTGTCGGCATCGTTGCGCGCCTGCGCGAGCACGGCCGATCGCAAGCCGCCGTCATACAGCGGAATCGTCACGCCGACGATCACGCTGCCGCCGTAACGGCCACCGCTCAGGTTCACCGTCGGCAGTTGCTGACCGATGGCCGGGACCGCCGAAATCGACGAACTGCCGGTGTTGTACGCTCCCGTCGCCGAGACGAACACCTTCGGCATGAAGTCCGACTCGGCCGCCTTCACTTTCGCCAGATTGACCCGCTCGGCCGCATAAGCGCTCAACACGTCCGGGCGACGGGCGATGGCGGACGACACGATCCGGTCGATCGAGTCGCTCGTCGGCGCCGGCAGTGTATGCGCCGGCATCTCAGCGATCCTGGGTTTCGACAGCGGAGATATCCCCATTGCGGAGATCAGCGTGAGATAGCTGTTGCTTTCGGCGCCTTGTGCCTGGACGAGCGCGAGCCTGGCCTGCGCGCGATTCTGGTTGGCTTGCGCCACTTCGATGACGGTTCCGATGCCATGCTTGTAGCGCGACTGTGCCGCAGCCAGGATTGTATTGGCGTTGTCGAGGCCTTGCTGCGTCGTGGCGATGCGGGCGCGCGCGGCCTGGTACGCGTAGAACGCGACGCTGACGTCGAAAATCACCTGCTGGTGGACCGCGGTGAAGGCAATGTTCGCCATCACCGATGCCTGCGATGCGGCCTCGACGCGCGCGGCACGTCCACCGAAATCGAACAGCAGCCATTGCAGCGCGACTACCGAAGTCGTGCCATGCCCCGTTGCGCTGGCCGACGAATCGCCGAACACGGAGGTGCTTGAACCATGGAGGCCGGCGTATTGTCCCATCGCCGCGAGCGACAGTTGCGGAAGATACGCGCTCTTCGCAATGCCGGCTGCGAGCGCCACATTGCGCGCGTCGTTCCAGGCGATGCGGGTCAGCGGGTTCGCCGATTCCGCCATGTCGATCAGTTCGGGCAGGTCGTATGCATGCGACTGCTCCAGCGCTGGCGGAGGCGGCACGGCGGCGAGCGAGGGATTTGCGGGTAATTGGTAGCCGCGCGCTGAGGCAGCCGAGTTAGCCGAGTTAGCCGAGTTAGCCGAGTTAGCCGAGTTAGCCGAGTTAGCCGAAGCAGCCGAAGCAGCCGGCCCAGGAACGATGGCGCCGGCCGCGTCCGTCTGCGGCTGCCACGGACGGTCGGGGCTGTCCGGCGCCATGTCCAGGGACGATGTGGCGCATCCGGCCAAACCCGCCGCGGCCAGGATCGCCAGTGCGAATGGAGGGTTAAGCCGGCGCATGAGTCGCGAGTTCCTTCGCCGCGTCGTTCGACGCAGCGTGTTCGAGTTGAGTGAGGCGTGCATCGCCGAGCTTCAGCAAAGCGGTGCGTGTGTCGTCGGCGGCTGCTGCATCGGGCAATGTCGCGTTTGGCGGACCCGGCAATGCTGGGCCCTGCGCAATCGGCAAAGGCGAGTTCTGTGCGGCGTGCAAAGCTGGGACCACTGGGGCCGCAACGGCCGCAGCGCCGGTTTCGTCCGACGCTAGCGGCAACCCGCCCGTGAGCCGCTTAAGCCAGCCATCGATTGCGGCATCGCCCGGGTGTCGCTCGGCGATCAGGAGCATCGGTCCTTCGAGTGCGTCGAGCCTGGCTAGCGCGTTGCGCCGTTCGGCGATCCACTGTGGTTCGGGGCGAACCCACGACGGCTCGTAATGCATCAGCGCGAGGTCCTGTTCCAGCGCACCGCGCTGAGCCATGGCGCTCGCGGCCTGCGCCCGGCGCGCGACGGCATCAGGCAGTGCCACCAGCCGTTCCCACTGCTGCCGCAGCGCGGCGAGTCCAGCTTCGATGCGCGCGGCCACGGTAACCGGCCACACGCGGGTGAAAACCAGATAGACGACCACGTTGCCGATCAGGATCCCGATCGTGCGATCCCGCGCGACCGACAGATCGTAACCAGGCGCCGCGCCTTGCAACACGCACATGAAAAACACCAGGGCGATCTGGAATCCGGCATAAGCAATACGCGGTGAACCGAAAGCGATCCAGGCCGACAGCCATGCACCGATCAGGACGAGCACCATCAACCCGGCGACGGACGACAGCACCGGCACCACGAACATGATCGCCGCGATACCCAGGACCGCACCCACGAGACACCCGATGATCCGCAGCGTCATCTTCTCGACGGTCTCGGCGGTGGTGCCGAGCGACACCATATAGACCGTGATGAAGCAGGTATGGATACCCGGCCAGTTGATCTGCGAATAAAGCAGATAGCAGAACATCGCCGCCACGGTGGTTTTCAGCGCGTAGCGGACGTGGTCGGGATTCGTGAATGCATCCGGGAGGAAGAATCCACCGCGCTTGCCCGCAGGTGGCGGCGTGGTGCCGGCTTCGACTTGAGCTTGAGTTCGTGCTCCGGCTTGCGCGCTGGTGTCGGCTTTGCCTTCGCCTTCGACGTCGGTTTGTGCTTCGACCATGGCGAAGCGGGTGATCGCATCGTGCAGATCCTCGACGACGACTCGCGCGAGCGGCGTCAGTTCGGCCACGTTGGGCAGCTTGAGTTCGATGTCGACCGGATAGCCGCCTGCCTCGAGCATCCGGGCCATGTTCTCCAGCGTCCCGGCAATCGGCGCGGCGATCGATGCCGGCAGTCGCCCCGACGGCTCGCGGGTCGCCAGATCGGCCGCGACCAGGATTGCCAGCGTCGAAGACACGGCTTGCCGCAGCGGGGCAATATCGTCACGCGCCGACGATCCGTCGACCACCGAGAGCTTGAGCCACGTGCCGATTTCCGCGTCACCCTCGTGCAGGCATGCGCTGAGTGCCTCGCCCGTCGACTCGGGTTTGACCAGGCTCCGGGCCACGAGCCGCAGACGCTTCGCCAGCTCGCGGCCGGCGAGTTTCCGTGGCGACGGCGCGATCAGCAGGTTGACGCTGATCGAGATCCCGATCGGAATCGCGACCATCAGCCAGGCGTAAAGTAGGGCGCGCGTTGCCACTTCGCCGAACGGCACACTGCCGAGTTCGTCGAGCGCAAAGCCGACGATCATCGCCATGATCGCGCCCACCGGCCGCAACTTGCTCGCTGACGTCACGAACAGCAGGCCGAACGATAGCCCTGCGATGTACGCAACCCGCCACATGGGATCGTCGAGCGCGAACATGGCCACCACCATGACCACGCCGACGATCACCGTGACCAGCAGCAGTAGTGCCGAGCCCAGCACCACGCTCAACACCCGGTCGGGCCGGTTCAGGAAGAACACGACATAGGCGGAGATCGCGGCTTCGGGCGTGCCGTAAGCGCTCGTGACGAACGCCGTCAGCGCGCAGATCAGCGCGATGCGGGTCGCCATCGCCACTCGCCCGGGATAGGGCGCAAGCAGCTTCAGGATGTCGGCGGGGCCCGGTCGGGCAAGATCACCGGCAGGCTGCGCCATGCCGGACCTCGACTATCGCACTCGCACCGATCCGCACCAGCCGGGCAGCCGGTTCGTCGAGCCGCACACGCACGGGGAAACGCTGGGCGACCCGCACCCAGTTCACGGACTGCTGGACGATCGGCAAGGTGCGCGGCAGATTGATACGGTCGGAATCGGCAACGCCCGCGCCGATGCCGACCACTTTGCCGTGAATCGCCTGGCTCCGGTCGATCATGGAATAGACGGTTGCACAGTCACCCGGCTGGATCCGCGCGAGCGCCCCTTCCCGGAAGTTGGCGACGGCGAACCATTCGTCCGCGTGGACGAGCGTGAAGATCGACTGATGCGGCGCGATCGTCTCGCCCGCCAGCACGGATAGCCCCGTGACGAAGCCATTTTGCGGCGCGCGCACGACGGTGTCGTCGAGGCTGCGCTGCGCGAGCGCGAGGGCGGCCTCGCGCGCATGCACCGTAGCGACGGCACCTGCGTCGTCGCCGATCGTTTGCGCGGTGGCCTGCTTCTGCTCCTGCGCCTGCTTCAGTGACAACGCCGCATCGCGCTGCGCGACCTGCGCCTGATCCAGCTGCTGGACCGGCACGTAGCCCTTCGCCACGAGCGGCGTGAGCCGCTGCACGGTGCGCGATGCCAGTTCGTAGTTGTGTGCCGCCTTGCCGGT
The DNA here is from genome assembly GCF_905220705.1 of Paraburkholderia domus. Lineage (GTDB taxonomy): Bacteria > Pseudomonadota > Gammaproteobacteria > Burkholderiales > Burkholderiaceae > Paraburkholderia > Paraburkholderia domus. The sequence continues at coordinate 87,610 of NZ_CAJNAT010000025.1, read as the reverse complement.
CTGGTCGCTGGCGATGGTGGCATTGGCGCGCTCGCCGACAATCGACCTGCGCCGCGTTTCGAGCGCCGCGCGCGCCAGTTCGAGATCGGCCTGGGTTTGCGCGACCGCGAGCCGATAAGGCACAGGATCGATCTCGAAGAGCACGTCGCCTTTTGCGACCTGTTGGTTCTCTTCCACGGGGAGCCGGATGATCCGGCCGCCGACCGGCGAGGCGACGTGCACGACATCGGCATCGATCGTCGCGTCGTCCGTTGACGGAAATTGGGTCGTCCGGTCATAGCCGTACCAGGCCGCCGCGACGCCGAGTATGACGATCACGCCCGCGATCACGCGGCCTTTGACAGAGGCTTGGCGCTTGCCGGCGATTTTCATAAGAGTTGTCCTGTTCCCGAAAGCCAGAAGAGCACACCGACCGCGAGACCGATGGCCAGGCAGACGGAGAGCTGAAACGGGACGATCTGCGCCCACCCCGTGGACACGAAGATCCGATGGGCGATGAGTGCGCCCATCAGCCCGACTACCGCGCTCAACAGCCAGAGCGGAAAGTAGGCGCCGAAGATTTCATACGACGGCGCACCGCGCAGCGTACATCCCTGCAAGGACAGGTTCAGGGCAACGGCGGCCGGCAGATACGGCATGCGGCGGATCGGGGCGTGGACTCTTCGACGATTTGGCTTGAACGGCATTGCGGCTTCGCGAGGTGGGTGAATACATGATGGAAGCAACGAAATCACGGGCACTTTACCAGTGTGGCTGTTTCGTTTCGACGTTTTCCGCTATTGCGCCAGTTTATCTATTCCAGATCGTTGATATCGATTCGGACTGTGGTATTTGAAAGAAGAATGCGCTATGCGTTATGAATATCAGGCATCGTACCTGCGCTCTCTTCAGTCGTCAAAAATGCCGTCTGTCAAGTCCGCATTACTGAAAAATGATTCTTCAGCAGACGCTAAAGACTTTTCTGTTACTGCCGTTTACAGAGTTGCGCGATTTTGCGCGGGGTATATCGAGATCCAATCAATCACATTGCGGCATTGAGAGTCCGCACTCTGAACTAATAAAATGAAAATGAAAACAAAATCACTTCTACTCGTTTCAATGTTGGGTTCATTGGCCCTCGCCGCGTGCGGCGGAGGCGGGGGTGGCGATAGCAGCACGCCGACTGCCCAATCAGCCAACGCACCGGCAACCGCGAGCGCGCCGGCGACCGCCAGCGCACCCGCGGCCGCATCGGCGCCGGCGCCTGCCTTGACGGGTGAGGCACTGCCGAGCCTGACGGCCCCGCAGGCCGGTTCGACGGCGACCGCGGGCAACGGTTCCGAAGGCATGTGGACGGAATCGGGCGCGTCCAACGTGACGGCTTTCGTGGACCCGGCCGGCAACTTCTCTTACCTCAGCGGCCTGTTCTCGTTCGTCACGTCGACATTCTTCGGCACGATCTCCACCGCCACGCCGAACTGGACCTTGACGACCGGCTTCGAGACGGTAAGCAATATTCGCTTCACGGCAAGCTCGGGAAGCGGGACGTTCGCGGCGAACCAGACCCTCAACGGCAGCTACGTGGCTAACGGCAGCACCGTGAACCTGACGCTTAAGTACGACCCGGCGAATGCGCTGGCGGTTACCCAGTCGAGCGTCGCAGGTACGTGGGCACAAACTTCGACGACGATCACGGTCGACAATGCAGGCGGCGTCACCGGCACGATTCTCGGCTGCGGTGTGGCGGGCACGCTGGCGTTGACCACGCCGGGCTCGAGCAAGAACCTTTACACGATGACCTTGAGCGGTACGACGAGCACCTGCACGTTGCGTTCCGGCGTGACCTACTCGGGTAACGCAGCGATCAAATTCCTGCCGGTTACCGGCAGCACGACGTTGTATCAGCGGACAATCGTTTATCTGATCAAGGCGGCCGACAACTCGGTGATCGCCTACGGTCAATTGACGAAGCAGTAAGCCGGTTCAGGGCCGCCGCGCGCACTCGCTCGCCGCGGCCCGTACCTTTCGCGCTATTGCGAGGCGCTTCCCAGCGTCAGGTCGACCTGGCTGCTACCTAATGATTGGAACAGCGCCGCTGTATCACTGAGACGGGCGGCCTGCGCGCGCGTCTGGTCCAGTGCAGTCTGCAGCGCCTGGCGTTGCGTGTCGAGCAGGCTCGACTGACTGACGCCCCCCGCTGCATATTGGGCATGCGCTATGTCGAGGTTGGCCTGTGCCTGCTGGGCGGCGTCGTTGCGGGCACTGAGTTCGCGGGCGTCGTTGCGCAGCGCGGTGAGCGCGTCGGCGACCTGTTGCAACGCCTGCAGGACGGTTTGTTGATAGCCTGCGAACGCTGCGTCATAAGCGGCCTGCGCTGCACGTTTCTTCGCGTGCAGTTCGCCGCCATGGAAAATCGGCTGGGTCAGATTCAGGCCGATGTTCCAGATGTTCAGGCCGCTCACGATGTCCTGAATACGGGTGCGCTCCGAGCCGATTCCCGCCGACAACGAAAACTGCGGATAGAGGTTCGCCGTTGCGACGCCTACGTTCGCGCTCGCCTGATGCAGCAATGCTTCAGATGCGCGAATGTCAGGACGCTGCCGGGCGAGCGTGGACGGCAGTGTGACTGGAATGTCGTCGGGCAGATGAAAAGAGTCGAGCGTGAGTTCGCTGAAATCCACTTTTGACGGCGCGACACCAACCAGGATTGCGAGTTGATGATCCGCCTGGGCGAGTTGGGTCGCGAGTGGCGGCAGCGATGCGCGCGTCTGCGCAAGCAGCGTGCGCTGACTGTTCACGTCGAGTTGCGAGACGCCGCCGGCGGCAAACCGCGCTTCGATAATCGACAACTGTTGCGCCTCGTCATCGGCGAGACGTTGCGTCAGCAGGATCTGCTGTTGCAACGAGGCGCGCAGCACAGCCGTCGATACCACGTTGCCGGCGATGGAAAGTCGCGCCGCGTCGAGTTCGAATGCCTCGTAGTCGACCTGTGCCAAGGTGGCTTCAAGCGCGCGACGATTGCCGCCAAAAATATCGAACGCATAAGACACGCTGACCGATGCGTTGAATAGCGAAAACGGCCCCGGATTCTGGATATTCGGAATACCGAAAGCTGCAAGATCGACCTGTTGCCGTGTCCCGGAAATGCTGGCGTCGACACTCGGAAATCTGGTCGCGCCGGCCTGAGCGTTGTAGTTCTCGCGCGCTTCGGTCAGCCTGGCACGAGCTTGCGCAAGTGTCGGGCTTTGAGTCAACGCCTGCTCGACAAGCCGATCGAGCTGCTCCGAGTGGAACTGTTGCCACCACATCGGCATGGCGGTATCCGCGGGGGTAAAGGTCTGCGCCGATGCGGCTGTGGCGTCGGCGGACACCGTGCCTGCCGGTTCGGCGTTACGCGTATAGGCTTGCGTGTCCGGCGCCGCGGGCGGTTGGAAGTCCGGTCCCACCGCGCAGCCGCACAGCACGAGCGAACACAGAAAAGCGAGTTGTTTCATGGTTGTGTCCTCCTAGTCCAGCGTGCGGCGATAGAAACGCAGCGCGATGGCCATGACGATCACCGTGAAGAGCGCCATGGGCCATACGGACGGCCAGAGATCCGCCCAGCCATTGCCCTTGAGCAAAATGCCGCGAATCAGGCGGTTGAAGTAGGTCAGTGGCAACAGGTCACCGATAAACTGCGCCCATCGCGGCATGCCTGCGAAAGGGAACATGAAGCCGGAAAGGAGAATGTTCGGCAAAAAGTAAAAGACGGAGAGTTGCATCGCCTGTAACTGATTTTGTGCAAGCGAGGACAGCGTGATGCCCACCGTCAGGTTCGCCGCAATGAAGAGCAAAGCAGAGAGATAGATGGCAACCACGCTGCCGAAAAACGGAACGTGAAAGATGAAGCGCGTGGCGACAAGAATGATCGTCGCCTGAATAAGTCCGATGACAACATAGGGCACGATCTTGCCGGTCATGACTTCGACCGGCAGCGCGGGCGTGGCGAGCAGGTTTTCCATCGTGCCGCGCTCGCGTTCGCGCGTCACCGCGAGACCCGTCATCATGACGAGCGTCATGGTGAGGATCACACCCATCAGTCCCGGTACCACGTTGTATTGCGTAATGCCTTCAGGGTTGTACAGGTTATGAACCTGCACACCGAAGGCGTTTGGAGTTCCGTTCAGATACGCGAGCGGACCCTTGAGGTCTTTGTCCGCGACCGGTTGAACGAGACCCGGCAGCGCGCCGACGGCGGTATTCGTCGCGGTCGGATCGGTGGCGTCGGCCTCGAGCAGCAGCGACGGATGCTCGCCGCGCAGCAACTTGCGTGAGAAATCGACCGGTACGCTAAGCACGAATTGCACCCGGCCCTGGGCGAGTGCGCGGCGGCCGGCTTCCTCGTCGGGCAACGTTTCGATGATGTCGAAATAGGCCGAGTTCGTCATCGCCGCGACAAAACTGCGGGAAAACTCGCTCTGGTCGTGAATGATGACGGCAGTCGGCAGATGTTTTGGATCGGTGTTGATCGCGAAACCGAACAGCGAAAGCTGGATAATCGGCACCCCGATGATCATGCCGAACGTGATGCGGTCGCGCCGCAACTGGAGAAATTCCTTGAGGACGATCGCCCACCAACGCGTCACGGAAAATGCGCTGCGCTTTTTCACGATGGTGCTCCGAAGTTGTCTTTCGAACGGCTCATCAGGTAGATGAACACGTCTTCAAGGCCGGTGCTGACAGGTTCGATGCGCAGCGCGGTGCCCGCGGTCGCGCGCCTGATCGCCGCTTCGAGTGCGGCATGATCGTGCCCGCTTGCGTGCAGCGAGGAACCGAATACGACAGTCTGGTCAACGCCAGGCATAGCACGGAGTTGTTCGGACAACTTGCTCAGGTGCTCGCCATGGATCGACCATGTCGCGAGGGCCTGCGATTCGATGATCTCGTTCGACGTGCCGTTGGCGAGCAACTTCCCGTAGGCGATATACGCAAGCTTGTGGCAGCGCTCCGCTTCGTCCATGTAGTGGGTGCTGACGAGCACCGAAACGCCGCGTGCGGCGAGCCGGTGCAATTCTTCCCAGAAGTCTCGCCGCGCGGTGGGGTCGACGCCGGCCGTGGGTTCATCCAGCAGCAACAATTTCGGTTCGTGCAGCATGCACGCGGCAAGCGCCAGCCGCTGCTTCCAGCCGCCCGATAGCGAGCCCGTCAACTGGTTCGCGCGCGTTTGCAATCCAAGCGATTCCAGCGAGCGGTCCACGGCCTCGCGGCGGTTGCGCATCTGATAGACGCGCGCGACGAAGTCGAGATTCTCGCGAATGCTCAGGTCGTCCCAATAGGAAAAGCGCTGCGTCATGTAGCCGACATTGCGCTTGATCTGTTCGCTCTCGCGCACGATGTCGTAACCGAGACAGGTGCCGCTACCCGAATCGGGCGTGAGCAAACCACACATGAGCCGGATCGACGTGGTCTTGCCACTGCCGTTCGGTCCCAGGAAGCCGAAGATTTCGCCGTGTCCGACCTGCAACGTGACGTTGTTGACGACATGCTTGTCGCCAAAGTGCTTGTTCAGATCATGTACGTCGATGGCGTATTGCTGTGCGTCGGCAGTCATTGCAGCACCACCGAGACGGGTTGGCCCGGATGAAGCTTCGTTGCATCCGCATTGGACGGATGTGCTTCGACCATGAAAACGAGCTTGGCGCGGCTTTCGTTGCTGTAGATGACAGGCGGTGTGTATTCGGCCTCGCTCGACACGTAGGTGATCCTGGCGGGCACATCGGCTGCGCAGCCGTCGCAGTGTATTGCTACGCGGCGATCGGGTGTCAACTGGCCGACGATCGTCTCCGGGACGAAGAAGCGCACCTTGACATTTTGTGGCGGCAGAAGCTGCACGATCGGGTTGCCCGCCTGCACCCACTCGCCTTTGCGATAGAGCGTGTCGTAGACAAGGCCTTCTGCCGGGGCGTCGACGCGCTTCTGATCGAGCTTCCATTGCGCCTGCGCGACTGCCGCAACGGCCGCTGCCACCTGGGCCTGCTGCTGGACGATCTGTTGCGAACGGGCGGGCAGGCGAGCTACGTCGACCTGACTGGTCAGTTCGCGCACTTGTGCCGCGGTGGCGTCGGCGTTGGCGCGCGAATCGTCAAGCTGTGCCTTGGCAATGCCGCCCGCGCGGTACTGTGCTTCATCTCGCGTGAGTTGCAGCGACGCTTTGCGGGCGTTGGCTACGGCCTCGGCAAGTTGAGCGCGGTTGACGTCGACCTCGGGTACGCGCTTGCCGGTCTGGACATCCGCGAGTTGTGCGCGGGCTGCTGCGAGTTGCTGCTGGGCCTGCACCAGCGCGTGGGTTTCGTCGTCCGATTCGAGCGAAAACAGCGGGGCGTTTGCGCCTACCGTTTGTCCGCGCGCAACTGACAACTGGGCCAGCTTGCCGGATTGCGATGAACCGAGATAGACGAACTCGCCCTCGACGTAGCCCTGGTAGGTGGCGGCGTCGTGGTGCGAGCAGGCCGGCAACAGGGCGACCAGCAGCACAAGAAGTACGGCGCTGGGAAATCGGGTCATGACGGGCTCCGCAACGAATGGCGCCGCTCGGACCGGCCGCGCAACCGGACTTGCACGGGAACGGTCAGATTCGCAGTGGGAAGAGACGGATTTAGTTGGTATTCCATAATTAATGGTTTGTAATATGACGATCAGGACACGTGGCAGCTTTGCTCAACACGGTCGAAAGCGTGTGCCGGCCAGAATCTGCACTCTCCCCGACGGCGATCCAGGTGTAACCGCCGCGCAGTATTTCACAGCGGAGCGTCCGTTCGCGGCGCGGACGCAGATGAAGTAGAATGAATGCTATGTGAATTTGAATTCAAATTCAAACTGTTTTTTGTGAGTATCTTCCCTAGATCATGCCGACCCCCACAAAAAAGACAGCCACCGCGCGGCCTCAAAGGGCATCACGCCCCGACGGAGCGGCAACACGCCAACATCTGCTCGACACAGCTGGACGGTTGTTCGCCGAACGTGGTTTCGCAGATGCCACCAGCAAGGAAATTTGCGAGCGCGCCGGAACGCCGATGGCGTCCGTCAACTATCACTTCGGCAGCAGGGAAGGGCTTTATGAAGCCGCGCTGATCGAGGCGCACCGGCAGGTCGTGGGTCTCGACGAACTGGCTGCGCTCGCCGCCGGCCTGAGCGATCCGAGGGAACAGCTTCGCGCGGTGCTTTGCCGTTTCGTCGGGCTTTCATCGACCGCCGGCGCGCCTTGGGGCTTCATGCTGATGCTGCGTGAAGTGCTGTCCCCGTCGACCGCCATTCCGGCGCTCATCGAGAAGGCCGTCAGGCCCAAAGCTGCACTTCTGTTGAAGATAATCGGCGACGTGCTGGGACTGAACCCGGCAACGCCAGTGGTGCAACGGGCTTTGATGTTTAGTGTGCTGCCCTGCATCGCCATGATGATCGCGCCAAAGCAGATGCTGGGTGAACTTCTGCCTGCGGTGGCGAGAGACAGGGATGCGCTGGCGGAAGACTTTGTGCGCTTCGTGCTGGCCGGTCTCGATGCGATTGCTCTGGCTCACCGCTCAGGCGCGCAGTCGAAAAACTGACGCGCCTGTCGAAACCGGCTCAAGGCTCCTAACTGCCGTCTCCGATTAGCCATCGGTAATAAGCGTTGTCCGGGTCGGTGCGTAAGACATTGCCGATGTCCTGCGCCCATGCATCCCGATCGCCCTTATAGGCATCCAGCCCCGCCGTATAGAAGCTCTGTAGCGCGCTGCGCGAGTTTTCCATGGCGGCGCGGAACGTCTCGTCGGCGCCCTGCAACGGCGGCGCCGTGCGAAGGGCAAGCAGGTGTGCCAGCGTCGTCGGAAATGCGTCGCGATGAACCCACGTGGCGTATTCGATGCGCGGCTGATCGTCCGTGACTGGTTGAGCGTCCGCGGCGTAGTACTCGAGGCCGGCGCGGTCGGTGATCCAGGTCGCCAGCAGCGCCGCCGGCGACGCAATGCCGACTTCGCGCAGGGCCGCGGCGACCTGCGGTTGCGCAAAGCGCGCCTCGATTCGCGGCACATCGAGTTCGAGCGGCTGCATTGAACCGACCAGCATCATCTCGTGCAACTCCGTGGTCCACAACGCGGCGTGCGGAAACACTTGAATGAAGCTCTGGATCAGCGAGCGCGTGTCCTCTTCATTCTGCGTCGGCAATGGCAGCCATTGCGCGACGATGCCGCCTTGCTGCAGGCGCGACGCCGCCAGGCGGTAGAAGTCCGACGAGTACAGATTGACGACGCCCGCGGCCGATGGCGGCGGCGGTTCGAGTGTGATCAGATCGTAGCGTTCGGCATTGCGCAGCAGTTCGCGCCGTCCGTCGCGCATCCGGATGTCCATGCGAGCATCGGTGCTCATGCTGTAATTGCCCTTGAACTGCGGTGCGGCGCGCACAACGGCCGGCAACAGTTCGGCGACCGCGCGGTGTTCCAGCCCCGGCCAGGTCAGCAACGCGCCACCCGTAATGCCGGTGCCAAGCCCGATCACCAGCGCAGTGCGCGGCGTCTCGCGGTGGATGATCAAAGGCAACAGAGCTTGCAGGCGCATATAGCGCAGCGACGCCATCGTGTCGCCGGAATTGGAGACACCCTGGATATAGAGCCGCCGGAACTGTCGTTGGCCGGCGTTCTGTTCGACGACCGCGACCGTGCCGCCCGCACTCTCTTCATAGAAGGTCAGATTACCGCCGCGCGATTCGGCGAGCAGCGTGGCGAGCCGGTCGGACGGCGTGACGATCACGGTGACGAGCGTCAGCACAGCCAGGACGGGCACACTCCAGCGCGCGAACGGCCGCACGTCCGAGCCGCGCAGCACGGCGATCAGGCTGACTGCGCCGGCGAGGATGGCAAGTGCCGCGAGTGTGTGAATGAGGCCTAGCTTCGGCACGAGCACGAAGCCGGTCAGCAGGGTTCCGGCGATCCCACCGGCGGTATTCAGCGCCACGACGGCACCGACGTCGCGCCCCGTGTGCTGGTTGTCCACGTTAAGCCGCAACACGAAGGGGAACGCCGCGCCCAGCAGCAGGGTAGGAACGAAGACGACGCACACGGCCGCTACCGCGAAACCTGCACACATGGCCGTGAGCAGACTGCCAGTGGCGCCGAGCGCGGCTTCCCGAGCGAGACTCTGCCATTGCAGCAGCCCGTTGCCCAGAACGGCGACCTCCAGCAGCGCGACCAGTCCGGCCGACACGATCAGTACCGCAAACACGCCCCACGGATCGCGCGCCCGATCGGCGTAGCGCGACGCCAGTGCGCTGCCGAGCGTGAGCCCTAGCAGATAGGTGGCAAGCACCACAGCGAAGGCAAAACTGCGGGTGCTGATGAATTGCACGATGACTTGCGACCACACCACCTCATAACCGAGCGCGATGCCGCCGGCAAGCGCGTAGAGCACGAGCGCAAGGCGGGCCTTCGCGGTACGCGTGGCGCGTGCGGTGTCGGCCGGGGAGGGCGCGTCGTGCGCGGTCTGCACGGCAGCAGCCGGTGACGACACGTCGTCAGTGGAGTTCGCAGCAGAGGGGCTCGAAGCGATGGCCGGTGAAGACGACATGGCAGCCGGCACGATGGCCTGCTGCGTATGTCCGAGCAGTGCGGCGACGAGCGCCGCGCCGGCATTCAGCGCAGCAGCGGCGCATGCGCTGCCCAGCACGCCGAGCCATGGAATCAGGACAAAACTCGCGGCCAGCGTGCCGGCAATCGCGCCAGCCGTATTGGCCGCATAGAGACGGGCGCCCGAGCGCCCCATATGGCTCGCGGCGGGGCACAGCACGCGCATCAGCACGGGCAGCGTGCCGCCCATCAGGACGGCAGGCAAGCCGACCAGGACGAAGGGCAACACCCAGGCAAGTGGTCCGATCCGATCTTGCAGCGAGGCGAATGGTGCCGCGGCGTGCGGCAGCATCCACGTGCTGGCGAGCGCCAGCACCAGCACGCCGGCTTCGAGCAGCGCATACAGGTGCAAGGGCCGCGCGAGCCGGTCGGCCAGCCTGCCGAAGATCCAGCCGCCTATTGCAAGGCCCGCAAAAAAAGCACTGACGCCGGTGGTGACGGCTTGCACCTCGACGCCTACTACCAGCGCGAGCTGCTTGATCCACAGAACCTGATAAATCAGCGATGCGGCGCCCGAGGCAAACAGAAGCAGCAACGGCCAGGCGATCGGAAAAGTTGGGTCGTCGGCTTCTTGCTGGGGTTCGTGCGAGTGTGTATCGCCGCGACGCTGTGCGTGTTCATGTGCGCGGCGCTCACGGCGTGAGCTTTTGGCACGGTTGGCCAGCGTTTGGGTCATCGGATGATTTGCGTCGGGATGAGGTGAACTGATCTGGATCGGCTTGACGCCGCTCGCGCGCGATCAGGCCGTTGCGCCCGCCAGTTGAAGCCGGCAGGCGCAACCTGCACTCCATGTTACTCGAGGCCGCGCTTCTTGAAGGACTCGTCAATCTTCTTGTCGACCTGCCGGCGCACGCCGTCCACGCTGAAGCTCGCGGGCCGCTGGCTCGGCGGATACGTGACGAAGGTCTGCAGGAACGTCGACGCCTTCATTGTCGCAATCGCAGTCAGATAAACATTCTTCGTTTCCCAGTCGTTGTACTGATCCGAGGTGATGTCCGCCCGTTCATAGGGATCCATGCGCAAGTTGAATAGCTTGGGCAAACGCAGACAGACAAGCGGATCCTCCCAGATGTTCAGGTTGCCCTTTGCACGCTGCTCGCAGAACACGGCCTTCCAGGCGTTGCCGTCCTGATCCCAGCGCATGGCGACCAATTGTCCGTCGTCGTCGAAATAGTAGAACTCGGTACGTGGATCTTTGGTGGTCTGCCCTGTCAGGAACGGTAACTGGTTGTATCCGTCGAGGTGAACCTTGAAGTTCGCTCCACCCGCCTTGGGCGCCCATCCCTTCAGGAGTCGGTCCTTGACGCCGCCATCACCCGCTGCGGCGAGCAGCGTCGGGAACCAGTCGAGACCCGAGAACATCTCGTTGGACGTCTCGCCCGGCTTGATATGCCCAGGCCATCTCACCATTGCCGGTACACGGAATGCACCTTCCCAGTTGGAGTCTTTCTCACTGCGGAACGGGGTGGTTGCAGCATCCGGCCAGGAGAACTGATTCGGTCCGTTGTCAGTCGTGTAAATGACGATGGTGTTTTTGGAGATATTCAGATCGTCCAGCAGTTTGAGCAGCCTGCCGACATCCTGATCGTGCTCCCACATCCCGTCGGCGTATTCATTGCCCGGCATACCGCTCTTGCCTCTGTATTCAGGGCGAACGTGCGTGAAGACGTGCATGCGCGTGTAGTTCATCCAGACGAAGAACGGCGTGCCGGTCTTGACCTGCTTGCGGATGAAATCTTCCGCATGGGCCTGGGTGTCGTCGTCGATGGTTTCCATGCGCTTGGCGGTGAGCGGACCCGTATCCTGGACCTTGCCGTCAGAGGTGCTATGAATCACCCCGCGCGGCGAGAAGTTCTTCACGAACGGGTCGTTCTTGTCCTTCGGCCAGTACGGGCGCTCGGGTTCTTCCTCGGCGTTCAGGTGGTACAGGTTGCCGTAGAACTCGTCGAACCCGTGATTGGTCGGCAGGTACTCGTTCTTGTCGCCAAGGTGGTTCTTGCCGAACTGACCTGTTGCGTAGCCGAGCGGCTTGAGCGCCTGGGCGATGGTGATGTCGCCTTTTTGCAGGCCGACCGGTGCGCCGGGCGCCCCGACTTTGGACAGGCCGGTGCGCAGCGGCGACTGCCCGGTGATGAAGGACGAACGCCCCGCGGTACAACTGTTCTCGGCGTAATAGTCCGTGAAGATCATGCCTTCATTCGCGATGCGGTCGATATTCGGTGTCTTGTAACCCACCACACCGCGCGAGTAGGCACTGATATTCGTCTGCCCGATGTCATCGCCGAAAATCACGAGGATGTTCGGCTTCGACGAGGCTTTGGCGGCCGGTGGTGGCGCGCTCGTGGCCGCGGGTTTGGCCGGCGCCGGAGTCTGCGCGGGCGCGTTAATGGATGGAAAGATCAAGGCAGCAAACGCAGCAAGCGCGACGGCTGTCGCTCCGGCTGCGTAGCGGCCCTTTCTATGGAACATTCTCATCGTGTCGCTCCAATGGCGTTGACTTCTGTTCGCCCGCTACGCGTTCCATGCGCGCGGGTTGCCTCGTAGCGGCCGCAATGTGCACGCGGCTCGCGCTCTCCCGCGTCCGCCTATTGCTTCGGCGCGGGATAGATGGTTTGCCAGTCGTCCTTCATGCTGACCACGGTCCAGCCGTCGGCGATTGCTTCGTCCCAGGCCTTGTCGAGCTTGCCGATCTTCGAGGTGCGGTCGTAGGCGAATTCACGTACGGCGTCGTCGTGATGCACCAGCAAGGCGAGGTGCGGGCCGCTGCCGGACGCGGTGTACTGCAGCATCTGCAGATCGCCGTCCGAATTGCCGAACGCAAGAATGGGTTTGCGGCCGATGTTCCGATAGATGCCGACCGGTTTGCCAGGACCGTCGTCGACGAAATCGATTTTCGGCTGGCGTACCAGCGTGCCCTGACCGTCATGCATCTGGTACTGCACGACCTGGCTCGAGCCGATCACCTGCTCGGGCGGAATGCCGTACGCCTTCTCGGCCCACGGCCGCATGAATTCGATCGTGCCGCCCGACACGATGAAGGTTTTGAAGCCGTTGGCGCGCAGATAGGCGAGCAACTCCAGTTGCGGTTGATAGACGAGTTCGGTGTAGGGGCGATTGAATTTCGGATGTCGGGCGGTGGCTAGCCAGTCGCGAATGGTCTTGTCGTAATCGTCCACCGTCATGCCGCTATTGGCGACGGCGATCAGTTGCAGCACCTGTTTCTGCAGGCTTGCCAACGCGCCGTAGTCTTTGGCGACCAAGGCCTTGAAGGCCGGATTGTTCTTCCACTCGGGATGCTTCGGCGCGGCCGCTTTCACCTGGTCGAGCATGAAGGCGAACTGGAAGTACAGCGGCTGCTCGCTCCAGAGTGTGCCGTCGTTGTCGAACACGGCAATGCGCGCGGCAGGCGGCACATAGTTCGGCGAGCCTTCGCGGGTGACGTCGGCGACGAATTTCTGGATCGTCTGCTTTGCTGGTCCGTCACGCCAGGATGGCAGCGTGGCGGTCGAATTGACTGCGGACGGCGTTGATGCGGTCGTGCTGGCAGGCGTTGTGCAACCGCTGGCGCCCAGTGCAACACCGAGCACGAGGAGGGCGACGCCGAACGTTGACCTGAACCCGGAGTAGATCGACCCCATGGCACGTTCCGACCACCTCGACTGTCCGTTCAATTGCATCCGACCTCCATTTCGATTGCACAATTCCATGACCCGCGAGCAACAGCGCGCGGGAGAAACGGGTACAGCTCGAAGGGCAGAGCGCCCTAGCTTCCGTCCGCGCCTGCTGCGCGAGCCGACTCCTGACGAGCAAGTGGTTGCTTCCAGGTGTCTTCGTCCATCACGAGGCGAAAGCCGAGATGCGACATGCTGTTGTAGGGGTCGGTGCCGCGCCGCGCGCTCGGACGGTAGCTCAGGCAGTAGGCTTCATTGCAGAGGAACGAGCCGCCGCGCGTCACGCGCTTGGGGGCGTCCACCGGTACGCCCTGATCCGCCGGGTCCCACGAATCGCGTGGGCCAACCGGGTTGTCAATCACGCTGGTGCTCACCGCTTCACGCCGGAACTGGTCGGCGCGATACCAGTCGGCCACCCACTGCCAGGCGTTGCCGGTCATGTCCGACAGCCCATAGCCGTTCGCCGGAAAGGTGCCGACCGGACTCGTGCCGAGTGCGCCACCCGCCTTCGGGCTGACCACCGGGAACGCTTGCGGCTCCTGGCCTTGCCAGACGTTGGCCATCTGCTTGCCGTCCGGCGCGAACTGATTGCCCCACGCGTAAGTGGCCTGCTCGAGCCCGCCACGCGCGGCAAACTCCCATTCGGCTTCGGTGGGCAGGCGTTTGCCGGCCCATTTCGCATAGGCCTGCGCATCTTCGTAGGAAACCTGAACGACCGGGTGATCGTCTTTGCCGATGATGTTGCTGTCCGGTCCGGTGGGGTGACGCCAGTTCGCGCCGGGCACATAGCGCCACCATTGCGAATAGTCTTCGAGCGGTACAGGGTGGTTGGTTCCGACGAACACCATGGCCCCGGCCACCATCGCGCTGTCAGGCGGACGCAGCGTGTCGGGCGGCAACTGTACTTTCAGCGTGTCCCAATCGGGTTTCTTTTCAGCGGTAGTGACGTAGCCGGTGGCTTCGACGAATTTGCGGAATTCGGCGTTGGTCACGTGATGACGGTCCATCCAGAAGCCGTGCACGCGCACCTTGTGGGCAGGGCGTTCATTGGGCTGTGCCTGCTTTGAATCGCTGCCCATCAGGAACTGGCCGCCAGGAACCCAGGCCATGCCGAGCGGGCCATGCGTTCCGTCGCCGTAGACGACTTGCGGGTGAGGCTGGTTATGTGAGGTGACAGCCCAGCTGACCGCGGCACCCACGCATGCAGGAAGCATGACGAGAAGCGCGCTCCAAAGGAGTACCTTGCGATAGCGGGTGGCGCGCGCCGGGGTTGCGGAGGGCGTGCCTTTAGAGCGGGCAACCGTTTCCGTGCCACGTTTTCCTGAACTCATCATCTCTTCTCTCACGCGGGTGAAGCGGCTGGCCCTTTAGCAAGCGTGGGCCAGTTTTCTTTTGGACAGAAGAAGCTTAGCGATACGGGATAACGGTTTATGCCGATTAGAGATATGTTGCATGCTGGTTAGCAAACATCACACGCAGACTATCAACTTTTCAAACACATTTCACGTTTTTTTTTGCTTGTCGGCGAAATTTTGACGAAAGAGTGTTCATGTATTAACGTATCTGGCGGCGATCGTTTGCGTTCAAGTTGTCACACCACTAAATAATTAGGGAAGCCGAGAACTATGCGCGAAACGATCCAACGTTTCGAATCGAGCGTCAACGAAGCAATAGTAGGCCAGCAAGCGGTTGTCCGGCAGTTACTCATTGCACTTCTGGCAGACGGCCACGTACTGCTCGAAAGCCTGCCTGGACTCGCCAAAACACGCGCCGTCAAGGCCATTGCGACGCGCCTCGCGGCCACAATGAGCCGCATCCAGTTCACCCCCGATCTGTTGCCGTCCGACATCACCGGTGCCGAGACATTGCTGCAAAGCGGCGCGGAACACACACTCAGTTTTCAGCCCGGCCCTATCTTCGGCAATCTGATTCTTGCCGATGAAATTAACCGTGCCCCGGCAAAGGTCCAATCCGCTTTATTGGAGGCGATGGAAGAGCGGCAGATATCTGTGGCGGGAAAAACCCATCGAATGGCGGATCTGTTTCTTGTCATGGCCACACAGAATCCGATCGAACAGGAAGGCACCTATCCATTGCCTGAAGCGCAAATGGACCGCTTTCTTCTTAAAGTACTAATTAGCTATCCATCGCCGCAAAGCGAGACCGACATGTTGCGACTGCTGCGACTCGAAAGCGGCAAAGTCTCTGACGCGCCCAATGTTCTCGCGCAAGACGTCATTTTCGCGGTGCGTGAAGAAATCAGGCAGATCACGGTTGCCCCGGCGATGGACGACTATATTGTGTCGCTCGTCAATGCGACCCGGCATGGTAAGGAGCTCGACGCCGACCTCGGCAAATGGATCGAAATCGGTGCGAGTCCGCGCGGTTCGATCGGCCTCGACCGGGCGAGTCGCGTGCAGGCCTGGCTGCAGGACCGAAAGTTCGTCACGCCCGACGATGTGCGCGCAATCGTTCATCCTGTGCTGCGGCATCGCTTGATCCTCTCTTATGACGCCAATGCCGAGAACGTCAGCGCCGACGCTGTGGTCGACCGGTTGATCGAAAAGGTCGCCGTCCCGGCCTGACACATCGCGCACTAAGCAACGTTGCATCGACGCGGGGGATCGCCGTGGTTTTGATGTCCGAATCTGCAAGCGCTGCAACTTCCCCAATCGGCCGCGTGTATGTCGACGCCGCGCATCTGGCGAAGCTCGAGTTTCATGCCCGCGGGCTGAGCTTCGTCGCGCCCGCGCCGGTATCGAGTGTGCTGTCGGGCAATCACGCGTCGCGATTGCGCGGACGCGGGCTCAATTTCGAAGAGATTCGCGCCTACCTGCCCGGTGACGACGTCCGGCACATCGACTGGAAGGTCTCGCTGCGCCTTGGCAAACCGCATATTCGCGCCTATACCGAAGAGCGTGACCGGCCGCTCCTGGTGGTCGTCGATCAGCGCATGAGCATGTTCTTCGGGTCGCGCCGCGCGTTCAAGTCGGTGATGGCTGCCGAGGCCGCCGCGCTTGCGGTGTGGATGGGCTTCACCGCCGGCGACCGGGTCGGCGGCGTGCTGTTCAACGACAGCCGGATCGTGCCGGTGAAGCCGCTGCGCAGCCGCAGCCGGATCAAGGTCCTGTTCGGCGCGCTGGCAGGGATGAACAACGCGCTGCATGCCGATAGCGAAGCGCGCACCGACTACGCTCAACTGAACGCCGCGCTCGAAGGTGTGCTTCAGTTAGCCGGGCACGACTACCTGATCTGCGTCATCAGCGATTTCGCCGGCGCGAACGAACGCACGCAGCGGCTGTTGCGGCAGTTGTCGGTGCACAACGACGTCGTCGCGGCCATGATCTTCGATCCCTTGTGGCAGCACATGCCCGAACACCGTGCGCTGGTGGTCAGCGAAGGTCATCTGCAGGTCGAGTTGCGTATCGAGCAGGAGCGGGTGCGCGCGCCGCTATCGAGTCTATTCAGCGGCCGCACCGCCGAGGTGGCGGAATTGCTGCGTTCGAGCGGCGTGCCCCTGATGGCGCTTTCGACAGCGGAGCCGGCGGTGGAGCAGGTGCGGCGGCTCTTCGGTCAGCGCGTGCGGTCTGCCACAGGGAGCGGTCTATGAGCAGCACCGCGGCGCTTGTTCCACCTGACCCGTCCGGGCAACTCAAGCCGTTGCAGGAGCTGCCGTTGCCCGACACGGTGTCGTATGTGCCGCAGACCATCGGCTGGGTGTTGGCTGCCGTCGTGCTGATGGTGGCAGTCGGCGTGGCGATCTGGATTGGCCGGCGCCGTCGCGAGAAACAGCGCTACCGGCGGGTCGCGCTTACGGAGCTGGCGAGCATCGAAGCCAGTCTCGCATCTGCCCGCGCGGACCCTGAACAACGCGCGACCGCGCTAGCCGACATACCGCGCCTGATCAAGCGCACCGCGCTCGCGGTCGTGCCGCGCGAGCAGGTCGCGGCGCTGACCGGCAGCGAATGGCTCGCGTTTCTGCAACGCACACACGGCCACTTCGACGCCAGAAGCGGGGCGCTTCTGGCACTCGCGAGCTATGCGCCGCGGGACGTGGTTGCAGCGATTCCAGAAGATGACGCGGCAGCGCTCATCGGTCATACACGCGACTGGATCGAACGTCATCATGTGGAAGTTTGATTTCCCGTGGCTGTTCGCGCTGCTGCCGCTACCGCTCTTCGTGTGGTGGCTGGTGCCGGTGTACCGCACCCGCGCCTCCGCGGTGCGCATGCCGTTTTTCCATGAAATGGCGCAGGCCGCAGGTGAAAAACCGGCGCCCGGTGGCGTGCGGCTGCGCCGCAACTGGCTGCAACGTCTGCTGATGCCGTTGCTGTGGGTATTGCTGGTGATCGCTGCCGCCAAACCGGTCTATGTCGAAGCGCCGATCGTGCGCGAAGAACCCGCGCGCGATCTGATGCTTGCGATCGACCTGTCCGGTTCGATGGCGACGCGTGATTTCGTCGATGCCGCCGGTGTTCGGATGGACCGGTTTAGCGCGGTCAAGCAGGTGGTGGCCGACTTCATCGCGAAGCGCAAGGGCGATCGCCTCGGTCTTGTCGTGTTCGGCGACGCTGCCTATCCGCAGGCGCCGCTTACGCTCGATCACGACGCCGTGCAGGTCCTGCTCGATCAGATGCAGATCGGCATGGCGGGGCCACGTACGGCAATCGGCGATGCGATCGGCCTGACGGTCAAGCTGATGGAGAATTCGCAGGCGCAGGAGAAGGTGCTGATCCTGCTGACCGACGGCAACGACACCAGCAGTGCTATTCCGCCTGAGCGCGCTGCCGAAATCGCCAAAGACCACAAGCTGGTGATCCATACCATTGGCATCGGCGATCCAGATACGACTGGCGAGGACAGAGTCGATCTCGACGCGCTCGCACGCATTTCAAGCATTACCGGGGGGCGGGCGTTTCGCGCACTCGGCCGGCAGCAGGACCTGGCCGATGTCTACGCCACGCTCGACAAACTCACGCCCGAGAAAGTGAAGCGCGAAATCTACCGGCCGCAGCGCGATTTCTACTGGGTGCCGGCGGGGCTGGCGGTGGCGATTTTCGCGCTCTATCACGTGTTGGCGTTGCTGATCGCAGTGCTGCGCGCGCCGCGTCGCGAGCGGCCTGCGGAGCGCGTGCAGATAGCGGAGGCCCGTCGTGGAAATTGATCTGACGGCCTTCCATTTTTTGCGGCCGGAATGGTTGCTGTTGCTCATTCCCGCGGTGCTGTTGCCGCTCGTCTGGTTCCGCCGTAACAGCGTGCGCGCGCGCTGGCGCAACATCATCGATCCGGCGCTGCTGGAACATCTGATCGTCGGCGACACGAAGCGCCGCGTGATTCAGCCGGTTCACACGGTGGCTCTGCTGCTTGGCGTCGGCGCGCTCGCCGCCGCGGGGCCGACCTGGCAGCAGGAGCGCCCGCCGTTCAATCAGGACAAGGCACCGCTGGTCGTCGTACTCGAACTCGCTCATTCGATGGACGCAACCGATGTCGCGCCCACGCGGCTCGAGCGTGCCAAACAGAAGGTGCTCGACCTGGCGAGGGCGCGCAAAGGTGCACGCACCGGGCTGGTAGTGTTCGCCTCGACGGGCCACCTCGTGGTGCCGCCCACCGAGGACCCGGCCATGCTCGAACTCTATGTGCCGGCGCTGTCCCCCTCGCTGATGCCGCACGACGGCAAGAACGCCACCGCCGGTCTCGATGCGGCCGAGCGTCTTCTGGCGAACGATCCCGCCGCGGGCACGATTGTTTTCATGAGCGACGGCTTCGATACGAATCAGACGGACGCTTTCGTGCAGAAGGCCAAATCACTCCGGCATCAATTGTTGTGGCTGGCGGTCGGCACGGAAAACGGCGGCCCGATACGCGGCGCTGACGGCACGATCGCCATGGACGCCGAAGGTCACCCGCTGATGGGAACCTTCGATGCCGACGCGATCCGCAAGGTCGCCAATGCAGCCGACATTCCGCTTGCCAGCATGCGCGTGGATGACGACGACGTGGTGTGGGTCCAGCATCGTGCGCAGGCCTATCTTGCGCAAGAGGAGGCGTCGAAGATCGTGCCGCGCTGGAAAGAAACCGGCTACTGGCTCGTTCTTCCGCTGCTGCTGCTCGCGCTGTGGAGTTTCCGGCGGGGCTGGACCGTCAAGTGGCTTCCGATGGTGCTGATCTCGCTTGCCTTCAGCGCCGTCCCCCGTCATGCGCAGGCTGCCGATTGGCACTGGGTCGACCTGTTCGCGACGCACGATCAGCAGGGCCGCTGGAATTTCGAGCACGGCAACTACAAGGCGGCCGCACAACGCTTCGACGATCCGATGTGGAAGGGGCGTGCGCAATATCTCGCCGGCGACTATACCGGCGCGCTCGAAAGTTTTTCGCGTCTGAAGACGGCGCAAGCATATTTCTATATGGGCAATACGCTCGCGCATCTCGACGACTACGCCGGCGCCATCAAGGCGTACGACAACGCGCTCAAACTTCAGCCTGCGCTGCCCGAGGCCGCGGCCAATCGCGCGTTCCTGCAGCGCTTGCTCGCAAAAGACGAGCAGGATGAGATGGATCCCGAGGAGGATCCGCCCGATCAGGTGGAGAGCGACAAAAAGAAAGGGCGGGGCACGTCGACCGTGATCGAGGGCGCGCCGCGCCCGAGCGAAGATCTCTGGATGCGCAGTCTGAATACGTCGCCGGCCGTGTTTCTGCAGCAGCGTTTTGAACAGGAATCCGAGGCAACGGGAGCGAGCGCACCATGACAGCAGCTTTCCTGCGGCTTCTACTCGTCATTGCGTCGCTCGGTGCGGCCTGCGCGTCACCGACGGTCTTTGCCGACCCCGCGCCGCGGACCATGGTTCGCGCGCATCTCGAACCCGCCAGCCCGGTCGTCGCGGGTAGCGAGGTCAAGCTTGTCGTCGACCTGCTGACGACCACATGGTTTTCCGAGGCACCGAACTGGCCGATCTTCACCGTCGCCGATGCGATCGTGAGCCTGCCGGATGAGCAGGCCGACAACCTCTCTGAGGACATCAACGGCGTGCACTGGTTCGGCGTGAGCCGGGCCTATCGCATTGCGCCTCAGGCGGGCAAGACCTATGACATCCCGCCGTTTGCGATCACCGTCTACCCGGGTGGGTCGAATGCCCTGGTGCAGGTCATGACGCCTGCGCTCAAACTCGTGGCGACCTTGCCGCCGGGTGCGCAGGACATGGCCGTATTTTTTCCGACGGCGAAGCTAACGGCCACGCAGACAATCCAACCGTCGGCGCAGCAGCTTCGGGTAGGCGATTCGATCACGCGCACAATCACGCAAACCTCGTCCGGCACCGAGTCGATGCTGATTCCGCCGGTGAGTCTCGGCGAGGTCGACGGATTGAAGCGCTACGCTAAAGCGCCCACGACCCGCAACATCGTGCAGGACCGGGTGGGGCTGGTCGCGGGCGAGCGAACCGACAGCGTGACCTACATCGCCGATCACAACGGCCGGTTCAAGTTGCCGCCTGTGAAGATTGAATGGTGGAACACGAAGACGCAATCGAAAGAGACGATCGAGTTGCCGGGCGTGACCTTCTCCGCATCCGCCGGGCGCGAGAAACCCCTCTTTGAGATCCCCGCCGATGTAATGAGACAGGGCCTTCCGCACAGGATCATTGTGATTCACGGCGGGCAGTTGATCGCCGGCTGTCTGATCGTCCTAGGCCTCTTCCTGGTGGTGGGCGCACGTGGGCGCATTGCAATGTTCCTGCGGCGCGCAAAACATCGGGCAAGCGACGCGCGAAAGCGATGGCTCGAAAGCGACGCGGTAGCGTGGCGCAAGCTATGTGCGGTTGCGGGCACGGGCGAATGGCCGCGAATCATTCCGGCCTTGTATCGCTGGATGGATCGGAGTGGGGATTTCGGGCATCCGGCGCGGCTGGAAAATCTCCCTCGCGAAGACGAGCCGAAAGTAGCGGAACTGGCCGACGCGGTGACCGAACATTTTGCCGACGGTGCCGCGCGCGAGTTTCGCTGGAAGAATACGGAAACCGCGCTGCGACGTGTCTGGAAAAGGAGAAGATTGCAGCAGCAGGAAAGGACACCACTTCCGCCGCTCAATGAGTATTAGGAAATGGAATCAGTCTGGAACGATTGCGCTCGTGGGCGCCGCTGCGCCGACGTTCAGCGCCTGTCGTGCCGCGCCGAAGAAGCGCCCGCTGCAGCCCGAATCTGAGCCAGCAGCGCGTCGCCCGACCATGACGGTCGCACATCGCTTCGCTCGGCTTCGCGCACGAGCTCGCATAGCCGTTCGTTCACCGGTGCCGTTCGCCCGAGGCGTTGGGCGAGGCGCACGACTTCGCCGTTGATCCAGTCGACTTCCGTGGTGCGCCCCGCCGCGAGGTCGTCGGACATCGACGAGCGCGCGAGCGGGTCGATCGTCAGCATCGCGCGGCCGAGTCGCTCGAACACCGCATCGGGCACGCTGAGAACACGCGGTATCCATGTGGTCGGAAGCGGCGTCACTTTGACGGGTCGTATGTCGGCCTGCTTCAGAAGCGCGAGCGCTTCCTTCTGCGCCATAGCGAGGCAGATGCGGTAGGCGCGTTGCGAGAGTTCCTCCTTCAAAGGCCGGTTCGCTAGCGCATTGATTGCATTGTTGAGATTGAGCAGCAGCTTTGCCCACTGCACCGGCAACATATCGACGTGCTGGGTCAGCGGCAGACCCGCTTTCCTGAACTCGTCGACGAACGGCTGCATGGCCGGCGTATGCTTGATCTCCAACTCGCCCGCTGAACCTTGATGAAATGCGCCAGGGCCGCGTTCGACCACATTGAACGGCACCATCCCCTCCAGCACCGTGTTCTGCGGGAGCGCGGCGCGTAGTACGTCCGCATTGCCAATGCCGTTCTGGAAGCTCACGACGATCGTGCCGGGGCGAAGCACGTTCGCCAGTTCTGCCGCGGCCGTGGGTGTCGCGGCAGACTTGACGGTGACGAGCACGAGATCGGCGGCGGCGGCGGTGGCTGCATCCGTCGACACGTCGGTCCGCTCCGGCGGCACATGCCAGCGGCTATCGTCGTGCCGCGACAGCGTGATGCCTTGACCGCGCAACTGGTCCGCGATGCGCGCGCGTCCGATAAAACTGACATCGCTGCCCCCGGCAAGAAGCCGGCCGCCGACATAGCAACCAATAGAACCCGCGCCGTAGATACAGATTTTTGCCATACCGCTTCTCAAGTGACCTGCCCAATTCCATCCGCGATGCACTGAATCGGCAACCGCGGCCCATGACGCCTGCACCGTTCGCTCAACACATGTCATCGTGCATCGTGCGAACGGACCGCGCTAGTCAGCATATCCGGGGTTGCGGCGGTCCAGCCGGCGCAACAGCCCAGGCCACACCAGCGCCCCTGGCGAGACGCCCCTTGTCGCCATCCGGATCTGGTCCTTGATGCCGTCGAGAATCGGCTGGGCAATGGGGATAAGCTTTCCGCCGCCTGCCTGGGCACGCACCTGAATCATGCAGGCCGCTTCAAAGAAGTACATGGCGACGAAGGCGTCGGCCGGCGCAGCGCCGACAGTCAGCAGACCGTGGTTGCGCAGCATCAGGTACGTGTTGCTGCCGAGGTCCTGAACGAGACGGGGCTTCTCGTCCTCGTTGAGTGCGATGCCCTCGTAGTCATGGTAGCCGAGCGAAGCCAGCACGCCGAGTGACTGCTGGGAGAGCGGCAGCAGCCCCGCCTCCTGCGCCGACACGGCAGCACCGTTGACCGAGTGAGTGTGCATCACGCAATGGGCGTCTTCTCGTGCCGCATGCACGGCGCTATGGATCGTGAAACCGGCCGGATTGACGTCGTACGGCGATTCGGAAACCTTGCGGCCATCGAGATCGATCTTGACCAGCGACGAGGCGGTAATCTCGTCGAACATCATGCCGTACGGGTTGATCAGGAAATGGTGTTCCGGGCCGGGCACGCGCGCCGAGATGTGGGTAAACACCAGATCGTCCCAGCCGAACAGCGCCGTGAGACGATACGTGGCCGCGAGATTGACTCGCGCTTCCCATTCCGCAGGCGATACGTCGTTCTTCAGACTGACATGAGATGAGGCCACTTCGACACTCCTTTCTGGATGATTCAAGCGATGGAATAACCCGAGACAACGCCTTGCGAACCGCGCATGCGGTCCCTGCGACGCAGCAGGTGGATCACGGGCCAAAGGCATTGCGTCGTCTGAGGTGAGTCCACATGATGTTCGTGAACCTGCCTAAAATCTGTCGGATACCCGACAGGTCGACACGCCAATGCAATCCATTCTGCACCGCTGCCGGTCACAACTCGAAACGACGCGGTGGTTTCGAGGTTTGCCTGTCGACCTGCGAACAACGGCCATTCGCTCTTCACGCTTCAAAACGGACATTGAAGGAATCGGCAAGGTGTATATCAACCTAAAATGAAATGTCCGTTTATATCAATCTTTAAAATAATCAAGCTGCATACCGTTGCATGGCATTTTCTGAAGCGGCGCTATTACTCTTCCAACGATTAGACGTTCAATGTAAGCTCTCCCCGCACCATTACTATGAGACCAATTAGATGGAAAACACCATGAAAGCGTCGAAATGGATTTCTTCCTTAATCGCTGCTGGTTTGATCGGCTTGGGCGTCGCTGGCTGCAGTTCGTCTGGTACGTCGCCGGGAAACAGTGCTTCCGCGAACGCGGCAGTCCCCACGGATGACCAGATCGTCTCCGCGTGGGACTACCTGTATGGGCGCTATCTGGTATTGCAGCAGGAGAATTACGACATCAATGTAGAGAAGGTCGGCTACAACAAGATCAAATACAATCCGCTGGGATCGGCCCAGTTTGTGAATCCGAACCTCGACGTCGCCTACCTCGAGGCATGGCTCGCCGCAGACAAGGATCATGCCGTCATCCTGAACGTGCCGCGAGTCAAGGGTCGTTACTACACGGCTGAGTTGCTCGACGGATGGGGCGAAGTCATCACCAATATCAACGAGCGAACCTACCCTGACCACCCGTATGGAAAGTTCGCGTTGGTGATCAAGGGCACCAATCCGCCGGTGCCGGCTGATGCCGTCAAGATCGAGTTGCCTTCTGCCAAAGCGAAGATGCTGGCACGCGTGGAACTGAAGGGATCCCCGAAAACCGCAGTGCGGTTGCAACACCAGTTCACGGTGCAAGCTTCTCCTGACATCGCGATCGATCCACCCTTGGCCGTACCGGCCTTTACACCGTCGGCGCCAATTCGTGCTGAGATTTTCGATCACGTAAGCGAAGTGCTGGCTACCTATCCGGACGCCATGCCGAAGGCGTCGGAGTATCAGGCGGCGGCAATCAACGTGGCCAACTACATGAAGGGCAATGACAGTGCCCGCAAGCGGGTCGACGATGTGATCAGGACCAAGGCGATTCCTGGCTTTCTCGCCGGTGCGAAAGGCTTTGGCACACAGAAGGGCGGGTGGTCCGTCACTTACGTGGCGGGTAAGTTCGGCAATGATGTCGTGGCGCGTGACATCGTCAACTACGGCGGTCTGTGGGCAAACGCCATTAGCGAGGCAATCTATTTTGTAGGTCTGACCGACAGCGACAAACAACCGCTTGACGGCAGCAAGACCTATGAGATCCGGTTTGCCAAAGGCGAAAAGCCGGACGCACACGTGGATGGATTCTGGTCAGTCACGCTGTACAGCGTGCCGGACTACCGCGTGGTGCCCAACGCGATACACCGCTATAACCTGAACAACGTGTCTCATCTGAAGGCCAACGCGGACGGCAGCACGAGTATCTGGCTGGCGCCCGTACGGCCGAAGAACGTGCCGCAAAGCAATTGGCTGCCCACGCCTGAGGGCAAGGGGTTCTCGCTGAATTTCCGCGCGTATGTGCCGAAGCAGGAAATCCAGCAAGGTGAATGGTTCCCGGCGCCGATCACGGCCGTGCAGTAAACCATCTGGCAGTAAGCGTAATCGACGTTCAGCCTGTTCGGGCACAGTTCGCACAGGCTGAACGTCTACTCTCCATTGACCGTTCTCGATGAGCCCCCCGGGCCGAATACAACCCCCGGGCGTTGGCTGCCGCTCGCCTGGTTGCCAAGTGCTACAGCACGCCATCTGTTTTATTTATCGGATCCGAACGGCCTGTCCCCTCTCCGGGACATGACCGTATCGCCGACACGCCTCGTTGATCTGCCAGGTCCTCCCTCTGGATTTAATAAAATAACAATAATTATCAACGGCTTATAGCTTCCAAGGTTTCGTGTCATGTCACGGCTGGAAGGTCGGATCCGTGAAAACCCTCGCATGGAAAAACGCCGTTCAGCGTTCTCTTTTTGCCTTGTTCTGTCCGGATGGACCTATTTCGAAAGCGGGGCAGGCCGACTATATTGACCTGGCGTAACTGTTTCACGTCGCAGCTGAGCAGAGATCGGGTGCGCCTGGGCGCAACCAGGCTTCGACGCGGCCGGCTTCACGCCTGAAGCTACGGAATACGTGCGAGCCTGCTTCATCGCGTAGAAATGAGTTTCCAGATCCGCCGCCGGGTTCGAAATAGTCAACAGATAATGAAATTAGTAAAACTAACTAAACTGTAAGGAGACTGTGTGAAGAAGAGCAAAAGAATCTCGCTGGCCTTGTTGAGCGCCACGCTCGCGGCTACGGGCGCTCATGCCCAGAGCAGCATGACGCTGTTTGGTTTGATTGACACGGGTATCACCTACGTGAGCAATCAGGCTGGCAACCACAACGTCAAGATGGACGATGGGGTCAACGGACCGAATCTATGGGGTTTCAAAGGCGTTGAAGATCTTGGCGGCGGCACCAAGGCTATTTTTGAACTGGTCGATCAATTTCAGGTGGACAACGGACAGTTCATGCCGAACTCGAGCCTTTTCAGCCGAACCTCCCTCGTTGGATTGGTCAACGACCGGGCTGGGAAGATCACCCTCGGTAACCAATACGACTTCATGACGGATTCGCTCTACTTCGCCGGCGACGACCCGGCTGAAATCTCGGGGCATTTCTATGATTTCCGCGCGGGTCCGTTCCAGAAGCTGGCTCTGCCGCAGAATCCCACCGGCGCTTTTGACTGGGATCGCATGGCGGGTGAGCGCATTGCAAATTCCGTGAAATATCTGTCGCCTGTTTTCGGGGGCTTCAGTGCGGGGGCAATGTATGGGTTTGGGGGCGTAGCCGGATCTGTCGGGGCTGGGAATGCCCAGAGCTTCGCGCTCAACTACGTCGCCGGAACGTTCGGCGCCAATGCTGCGTACACGAATATCAAGTACTACACGGCTGGCTCGCCGCAAGTCAGCGTGCGCAACTGGGGCGTCGGCGCGCACTATCGTTTCGGCTCCTGGATCACGAATGCGCTTTTCACAACGGTTCATAACTCCGCAAACGGTGCGTCGGTGTACGAAGGCTCCGTAGGCGCGCATTACTACTTCACGCCGGCACTCAGCGCCGGTGCGTCCTACATGTACATGAAAGGCAACACGACGGTCGACAACAACCACGCCCATCAGATCGGGGCCAACGTCGACTACGCGTTATCCAAGCGAACGAGCGTCTACGTACTTGGCCTATATCAGCGCGCCAATTCTGGCGCTCAAGCACAGATCAACGGCTTGAACAGTTCGGACGGTGCGTCCAGCAGCACGACCCAGGCGATTGCCCGAGTGGGCATCCACACCCGCTTCTAAATACACGCGGTTGTAGACCTGCACACGATCGTCGCCTGACGCCAGACGCGCGGCAAGGAGACAGGAGAAATTCAATGACAAGCGGAAAGACAATTGATATCAAGGCATTTATCGACGAGCGAGCCATCTCGCCTTACCAGTGGCTACTGGTGGCGCTGTGTTTTCTCGTGGTGACTGCCGATGGGATGGACGTGGCGATCATGGGCTTCATCGCGCCCGCGATCATTCACGACTGGGGGATTTCGCGGCCCGCGTTCGGCCTTGTGATGAGTGCAGCGCCGCTCGGTCTCGTCATCGGTGCGCTGACGGCGGGGCCTGCTTCGGATCGCATCGGCCGCAAGTGGGTGTTGATCGCCTCGGTCTTTCTGTTCGGCATGTTCACCATCGCGACGGCCTTTACTCACTCGCCGGTGGCCATGGCCGTACTGCGACTGCTAACGGGTATTGGGCTGGGCGCTGCGATGCCTAACTCGACGACCTTGCTGTCGGAATACGCGCCTCAGCGCAAGCGCGCACTGATGATCACCATCATGTTCACCGGTTTCAACCTGGGTTCGGCCTTGATCGGCTTTGCTGCCGGCTGGCTGATTCCGCTGCACGGCTGGCGTTCAGTGTTGATCTTCGGTGGCGCGTTGCCGTTGGTCCTGATCCCGTTGCAAATGTGGCTGCTGCCTGAGTCGGCCCGTCTGCTGGCGGTGCGCGGCGCACCGTCTGCGCGTATCGGCGCTGTCCTCGGCCGGGTATGCGGCGCGCGTTTTTCCGGCGACGAGGTCTTCGTCTCCAACGAACCGCCGCTGCCGACGCGCAAACCCATTGGCGTGCTCTTCTCGCAAGGCTATGGCTTCATGACCGCGGCACTTTGGGTCACCTATTTCATGGGCTTGCTCGTGATCTATCTGCTGACCGGCTGGCTGCCCACACTGATGCGGGACGCAGGGCTGACAGTCTCCTCGGCCGCCAATGTGACAGCCATGTTCCAGATCGGTGGAACCATTGGCGCGATTCTCGTCGGCTGGGTGATGGACAAAGTCCGCCCGGCACCGGTAATCAGCACGGCCTACCTGGGCGGCGGGTTGTGTGTGCTGGCGCTGGCATGGATTGGTGCGTTGTCTTCCTCGCTGGCGTTGCTGGTGTTTGCCGCCGGTTTCTGCATGAGTGGTGCCCAAACGGGATTGAATGCGTTTGCACCGGGCCGTTACCCGACCGTTGCGCGCGCAACCGGAGTCAGCTGGATGCTCGGCATGGGCCGGTTCGGCAGCATCTTTGGCTCCGCGATAGGTGGCGCGCTACTCGGGCTCGGATGGCAGTTTGGCGCCATCCTCGCCATGCTGGCGGTGCCCGCAGCGTTGGCAGCCCTCGCCATCCTGGTGGCCCAGCGGGCGAGGGCGGGCGAGCTTACCGTGCAGCCGAACACCGCGCACTAGGAAAAACGGCGCGCGGCACGTGTGGCATCGCGCCGGCAATTGAATCAGCTGTTTGGAGCAGAGATGATCATCGACATTCACGGCCACTACACCACCGCGCCAAAGGCGCTGGAGACGTGGCGAAACCGCCAGATTGCGGGCATCAAAGATCCGTCGCAGATGCCCAAAATCACTGAATTGCAGATCGGCGACGACGAGTTGCGCGAGTCGATTGAAAGCAATCAACTGCGGCTCATGCGCGAGCGCGGCCTGGATCTCACGATTTTCAGCCCGCGCGCGAGCTTCATGGCTCATCACATTGGAGACTTGCAGGTCTCCAGCACGTGGGCGGCCATCTGCAACGAGTTGTGCTATCGCGTGAGGCAGCTCTTTCCCGATCATTTCATTCCGGCAGCGATGTTGCCGCAAAGCCCTGGTGTCGACACGGCTACGTGTGTCGCCGAACTCGTCAAGTGTGTGGAGCAGTACGGCAACGTGGCGATCAATCTCAATCCGGATCCGTCCGGCGGCCACTGGACCAGCCCGCCCCTGTCGGATCGATACTGGTACCCGATCTACGAGAAGATGGTCGAGTACGACATTCCCGCGATGATCCATGTGAGTACGAGCTGCAACGCGTGCTTTCACACCACCGGCGCACATTATCTGAATGCTGACACGACTGCTTTCATGCAGTGCCTGACGTCGGACCTGTTCCGCGATTTCCCGACCCTGCGCTTTGTGATTCCGCATGGCGGCGGCGCGGTGCCTTACCACTGGGGCCGCTTTCGCGGGCTCGCCCAGGAGCTGAAGAAGCCGCTACTGACGGAACATCTGCTCAACAACGTCTTCTTCGATACCTGCGTCTATCACCAGCCGGGCATCGACCTGCTCACGCGTGTGATTCCCGTGGACAACATTCTGTTTGCGAGCGAGATGATCGGGGCTGTACGCGGCATCGATCCGGAGACGGGCAACTATTTCGACGACACGAAGCGCTACATCGAAGCCGCGCACATTGATGCAGATGAACGGTACAAGATCTACGAAGGTAACGCGCGACGTGTCTACCCGCGGCTCGACGCAGCACTGAAAATGAAGGGGCATTGATCATGGTTGAACCCGGAGTCGTGTATCGCAACATTCAGCGGGCAGACGG
Source organism: Paraburkholderia domus (assembly GCF_905220705.1). Taxonomy (GTDB): domain Bacteria; phylum Pseudomonadota; class Gammaproteobacteria; order Burkholderiales; family Burkholderiaceae; genus Paraburkholderia; species Paraburkholderia domus. The sequence goes on along the minus strand of NZ_CAJNAT010000025.1, from coordinate 58,085 downwards.
TGACGTTGCAGCGAAGCTCGGTGTTCTCGGGACTGCCACGGTGCACGAGGCAATGGGACGTACCGGGTTGATGAAACCCTACATGCGCCCGATCCACGTCGGCGCACAGGCTTGCGGCACGGCGGTCACGGTCCTGCTGCAGCCGGGCGACAACTGGATGCTGCATGTCGCGGCGGAGCAGATCCAGTCCGGCGATATCGTCATCGCCGGGGTCACGACGGACTGCACCGACGGCTACTTCGGCGACCTGTTGGCGACGAGCTTTCAGGCTCGCGGAGCGCGAGGGCTTGTCATCGATGGTGGCGTGCGCGACGTGCGCGTGCTGGCCGACATGAAGTTCCCGGTATGGAGCAAGGCGATCTCGGCCAAAGGCACGATCAAGGCGACGCTCGGTTCCGTGAACATACCGGTGATATGCGCGGGTGCGCTGGTGAATCCCGGCGATGTCGTCGTCGCCGACGACGATGGCGTGGTCGTGGTGCCGGCAGCGTCGGCGCCGGAGGTTCTTGAAAGGGCGCTTGCACGCGAAGCCAACGAAGCCAGCAAGCGCGCCAAGCTTGCCTCCGGCGTGCTCGGCCTGGATATGTACAACATGCGCGAGCCTTTGCGACAGGCCGGCCTGCGCTATATCGACTGAAAGGGCAGTCGACATGGTCATCGATCAAACCATGAGCCAGGCAATTAGCGGTATCTCCTCGATGGCGACCCGCAATGTGCTGGCCGACCTGGTCAAACAATACGCGCGGCATTCGCAGCGCCTGGTGTCGATCGAATCGGTCGGCGGGGTCGAGGCGGCCCGGCGCGTTCAGGACGGCGAGCCGTTCGATATGGTCGTGCTGGCGGCGGATGCGATCGATCGGCTGGCGATAGCCGGCCGGATCGTTCCGGGCAGTCGTGCAGACCTGGCCCGCTCGGGCGTGGCGGTTGCCGTGGCAGCCGGGGCTACGCAACCCGGGATCGGTAGTGAAGCGGCGGTTCGCGACGCGGTTCTGGCCGCGCGCAGCATTGGCTACTCCACGGGGCCCAGCGGTTCGCATCTGTCGCGCCTGTTCGAGCGCTGGGGCATCGTCGAGTCGATCACGCCGCGCATTGTGCAGGCTCCGCCCGGCGTTCCAGTGGGCTCGCTGATTGCGAGCGGGGATGTCGAGCTAGGGTTCCAGCAATTGAGCGAGTTGATCCACTTGCCGGGCATCGATGTCATTGGGTCACTACCGGCTGATATCCAGGCCGTGACTGTTTTCTCGGCTGCGGTCTGCACGGAGTCCAGGCACGCTGGCGACGCACAGGCACTGATCTCATTCCTGGCCTCGCCCCAGACGGATTCGGTCAAGCTTGCGCACGGGATGGAGCCGGCGTGAGGTAAGCCAAGGCACGAGGCATTGCAGTAAGGTGTGTTGCCATGGTTTATTGTGTGAATAATTAGAATTACTAATGTAACGAAAAAATCTATTGAAAGCATGTACGCGTCGTGCCATGAGATGACGTTGATGTCGAGCATCGAAGGACGCGCTTTGAGAGCCGGAGCATGCCAAAAAAGGAGGCATAAAGCCATCATATAAATAACGAATGTTAATCAACTGAACCGTCATCGCGGAAGCGTCGTGTGCTAACGGCGTACAGCGACGGTTTTGATATCCGACAGAAGAGATAAGTTAAGGAGGCAAGAATGAAAACTCGGCATCCCCTCGGGTTGCTCGCGCGCACACGTGCACGCGCAGGCTCGCTGCTGGCAGTGTTCGCCGTCTGCGTGACGGCGGCCATTGTCGCCGCTTGCGGTAGCGGCAGCGTCGGTTCCGCCGACGCGACCCCAACCGCGCTATCCGTCGTTGCACCGGTCGTCGATTGTTCCAAGCTGGCTTCGCTGGACATCACCGACATCGGCGGTGCGGGCAGTTCGATTACGTCGGCTACCGTCACTAGTGCCACCATCAATGGCGCCGCCGTCAGCTTTTGCACGGTGAAGGGCGCGCTTGCACCCTCGAATACCTTCGAGGTGGCCCTGCCTGTCAGTACCTATACGCAACGTTTCGCGGAACTGGGCTGCGGCGGCCTGTGCGGCAACCTGAGCGATCCAACGCAGCAAAGCTCCTTTAGTTTCAGCTATACCTGCCCGCTGGTGCAGAAGGGCGGCTTCGTGACGGCTGCCACCGACATGGGCCATTCCGGCCAGGATTCCAGTTGGACCACGGATACGCAAAAGCAGGCTGACTTCGCCTACCGCGGCCAGCACATCACGACGCTCGCGGCGAAGAAGCTGATTCAGGCCTATTACGGGCAGGCGCAGAAGTATTCGTACTTTGTGGGTTGCTCTGACGGTGGCCGCGAAGCCCTGATGGCTGCGCAGCGCTACCCGGCCGACTACAACGGCATCGTCGCCGGCGCCCCAGCCGCACACTTCCAGATCCAGAACTCGCTGTATCACGGCTGGAGCGTGGAATCGAACAGCACCACCGGCACGAGCACGGGCAATGCCGTGCTCTATGCCGACAAGGTTGCCGTGCTGCACAAGGCGGTCGTTGCTGCCTGCGGCGGTCAGCCCGGCGTGCCTGACGGCCTGCTGACCGATCCGCGCATGTGCAATTTCGACGCGGCATCGATCCAGTGCCCGAACGGCGCGACGAACACCAGCAGTTGCCTGACCGCGGCCGAAGTCGCCACCGCCAGCAAGATCTACGGTGGCCCGACGGATGCCACTACCGGTGAACGCATGCTGGGCGGTTCGCCGCAACTGGGTTCGGAAATCAACTGGATCGGCGTCGAAGTGCCGACCACGAACTCGACGGCCGCGCCCGTGCCTGTGACCGGTCTGTTCAGCTACTCGATCGTGACCGGTGCTTACAACCTGATCTTCACGGGTTCACCGAGCATGCCGAACATCGACACCTTCGGCTATCGGGACGCGAGCTTCTATCCGAACTTCCTGCAGGCTAACCACCCGCTCATGGATGCGACCAGCCCCGACCTGTCCGCTTTCCAGAAAGCGGGCGGCAAGCTGATCCTGTGGCACGGCTGGGCCGACCAGCACATCTCGCCGCTCTTCACGATCAACTACTACGAGGCCATGCAAAACACGATGGGCGCGTCGAACGTGGACGCATTCGCGCGGTTGTACCTCGTGCCGGGCGTTGGCCACTGCGGCGGCGGCGAGGGCTTCCCCAATATCGACCTGGTGACGCAGATCACGGGCTGGGTCGAGCAGGGCAGCGCGCCGAATGCCGTCATGACGTATCAGACCAATTCGGCGAATGCCGTGACCGCCTCGCGCCCGGTGTACCCGTATCCGGCAGTGCCGCAGTACACCGGTACCGGCGACTGGCACGACGGCGCCAACTATACCCAGGGCGCACCGCTGTATAACGCACCGACGCCCACCTGGGCCGGCATTAGCTTCTACTCGCCGTACACGGCGAAGACGCAGGGTGTCGCGGCCCCGTAAGCGGATTGCTGCTAACGGGCTGAGTGGCCGGCTCTTCGGGGCCGGCCTGCCTCTCACGCGCAATCGCCGTGAGTCTGGAGAAAGCAGGGGTAAGCTCGCCGCCTAGCGACGCCCGCTACGGCCCCACACGTAACGCACCCAACGTTGCCACCTGCTCCGCTGCGGAGCGATAGCGTTGCGCGATGCCTGCTCTTCGCGATCGCGCTCGACGCTCTTTTGCACCTGTTCGTGGATCTGGCGCAGCGTCAAGCCACCGGGACCTTTCACTTTGTCGGGGTCGGAGTCGTCTGTCATGGGAATGGCCTCGTCCGGATGAGTCGACTCGATCTTGATACAGATGGACAGTTGCGGCAAGCATGCGGAAGCAGTCTTCCACACAGCGTGTTCTGGATAGACGGCGGTCCTTCACGACGGTGCGTGGCGACACAGAAGCATGCATGGATCGACACCACGCTTTTACGTGAGCCGCCCTCGAATCCGCAGGACTGGCACAATCTGGATGACCTCCGATTCGCTTGGGAATCTTCATGCCAGACGCTGTCCCGCTTTCACCACCCACGTCGCCTTCGTCACGTGTTGGCCCACTGTTCGCCCTGTTTCCCTTTCTGCGTCCCTATGCCGGCCGCTGGGCGCTCGCGTTCCTCGCACTGGTCACGTCCGCGGGCGCCACCCTGGTGTTGCCGGTCGCGTTCAAATACCTGATCGATCGTGGCTTCGCGGGGGGCGACCGGGCGCACATCGATCGCTATTTCCTCGCGCTATTCGTCGTTTCGCTGGTACTGGCCGGCGCGACGGCGCTGCGCTTCTACCTCGTGTCCTGGCTGGGCGAGCGGGTCACGGCTGACTTGCGGCGCGCGGTCTACGACCACGTGCTAGGGATGAGTCCGCAGTTTTTCGAAACCACGCAGACCGGCGAGGTGCTGTCACGCCTCACCGCCGACACCACCTTGATCCAGACGGTGGTGGGCACCAGCCTGTCGCTGGGATTGCGCAACTTCTTCCTGCTGACCGGCGGCGTGACGATGCTGGCGGTGACGAGCCCTGTGCTATCCGGCTACATCATCGCCACGCTGGTCGTGGTGGTCGCGCCCATCGTGATTTTCGGCCGGCGCGTGCGGCGGCTCTCGCGCGCGAGCCAGGACAAGATCGCGAACACGAGCGCGCTGGCGGGCGAGGTGCTCAATGCCATGCCGACCGTGCAGTCGTATACGCAGGAGCCGTATGAGGCGCGGCGGTTTGCCGGCGCGGTGGAAGCGGCCTTTGAGACAGCGCTCACGCGCATTCGCGCGCGCGCCTGGTTGACCGCCGTGGTGATCGTGCTGGTGTTCACCGCGATCGTGTTCGTGTTGTGGCTCGGAGCGCAAGCGGTGCTGGCCGGGCGCATGACGGCGGGCCAATTGTCCCAGTTCATCCTCTACGCGGTGTTCACGGCCGGGGCCGTGGGAGCCGTTGCCGAAGTGTGGGGCGATCTGCAGCGCGCTGCCGGTGCCACCGAACGGTTGCTGCAGCTGCTGGCGGCGCGCTCGCCGGTGGTGCAGGCCGGGACCACGGTCGCGCTGCCTGTGCGAGGGGAGGGCATCCGCTTCGACAACGTCAGTTTCTCGTATCCATCGCGCCCAGGCATTGCTGCGCTTTCCTCACTCTCGCTCGATGTCCGTCCGGGTGAACATGTCGCATTGGTCGGCCCATCCGGCGCGGGCAAGACTACGCTGTTCCAACTGCTGCTGCGTTTTTACGATCCGCAGTCCGGCAGCATTCTGATCAACGGCGTCCCGACGCGCGACGTGCCGCTCGTCGATTTGCGCAAGGAAATCGGCGTCGTGCTGCAGGAATCGGTGATCTTTTCAGGGAGCGTGCTGGACAACATCCGCTACGGCGCGCCGGAAGCCACACTGGCGGAGGTCCAACGGGCTGCCGACATGGCCGCTGCGGCCGGCTTCATTGAAGAGCTGCCGCAGGGCTACGATACGTTTCTCGGCGAGCGCGGCGTGCGACTGTCGGGCGGACAGCGTCAGCGCATTGCGATCGCTCGCGCGATCCTGAAGAATCCGCCCATCCTGCTGCTGGACGAAGCGACCAGCGCGCTCGATGCCGCCAGCGAACGGCTGGTACAAAAGGCGCTCGACAATGCCGCGCAGAACCGCACGACACTGGTCATTGCGCACCGCCTCGCGACGGTGCAACAGGCCGATCGCATTGTCGTGCTGGAACAAGGACGCATCGTCGCGCAGGGCCGTCACGCCGAGCTTCTTCTGAGCTCGCCGCTCTATGCCCAGCTTGCCGCCTTGCAGTTCGGCGAGCAGTTGGCGCCGACGGTGCGAGGAGGCGCTTTGAGCGATCCTGTTGGGTCAGCGTGAAGAAGCGATTCTGGCCGCAAACCTTTCATTGCGGTGGCGCTGGCACGAGCCCATAACTGGTCATGACGCCGATCATCTTCTCGCGGTCGGGCGGGCCGCCTGCATTGACGATTGCGCCGACATCGCGAAAATACTGAGCACCAATGTCCGGCGTAAGGACGATCAACGCGCGGGCTGTGTCAGCGTGCGGATTGCTAAAGTGATGGACAGATCCTCGTGGGGTGAACACCCACTCGCCTGGTGTCAGGTCTCGGACTACCCCATCCACCGAGTATCGAAGCATGCCCTCGAGGACATATGCGCATTCTTCGTTACTGGTGTGGCTGTGTGGCGGCGGAACCTGTGAGTTAGAGGGCACGGTCAATTCGAAAACACCCATCCCGCCTGTCACCGTTCCATCGATCAGGTACCGAATGCTCAGCTGACCAACTTTTATGGGCTCGCCTGTCGCCTCGCCGCTGAGAGTCATTTTTAACCCCTTCAGGTGAAGAATTCTTTTCAGTCCTGCGACCGCAGGGAACTCAATGCAAGCTGGATTATGCGCCTCCTGGGAGCGTGTAGCGTCAAGTAGAAAAGGGTGGTGGGCATTAAGCGGTCGATGATATCCGTGAGGATGATGAGAACCGTGGCGCATATTTCGATGTGAAGTTCGTGCGCATAGCCCCCACGGCGAATCATCAACCGCACCGCATCATTGCGGCTGCGTCGCCTGCAGCGCCTCGCGGAGGTACGCGAGCATTTCCAGGTCGATCCCCGTGCCCGCCAGTATTTCGGGCTCGTTCTCGTAGGCTGCCTGGAGTTTCCGGTGAGTCTCCGGGTTCGTACCGACATACGAGTTGAACAGATCCATCCAGCGCTGCGCGAGCTTTTGAACCGCCGGGTCATCAACGGCCAGGCGGTTCTCCATGGCGCGCCGGACTTCCGCGACGAGCCCCGGCCATTCAGACACGTAGCGCTCGTCCCCGTCACGCATGCGCTGCAGTTCCTGTGGCGACAGATATTTCGCGTAGAGCGCGAACTTCGAATGCCTGACGGCGCGTGTCATGTAGGCCAGCATCTCAGTCGTGATGCCGCTCTTCACCTGCAACGCCGGTTCGTTGCGGTGCATGGTGTCGAGCTTCGAAAGCAGGCGCGGATCGCCACCGGTGTAATCAGCCACCAGCGACATCCAGCGGCTCGCCAACGCCTGGGCTTCCTTACTTTCGACGGGCGTGCCGCGATCCATCAGTGCATGCACCGCCTGAATCAGTGCCGGCCAATCGGCCGCCCCGGCAAGCTTGTTCGACCGAAGCTGGCTCTGTTCGTCCTGCGTAAGATATTTATCTTGCATGGTCATCAACTCCAACGTGGTTAGCCAGTCAGCAAGATCGGGTTCTTCTCCCGTCAACAACTGGCCACGCAAACGATGAAGCCTGTCGCGCAGGTCGGTTGCACGATCGATCCGTCGAGTCAGCGCTGCTATCTGCTGCTCGATGACCGTCGAGAGGGTGGAGTCCGGTCTTGCCAGCAAGGCCCCGATGTCGGCCAACGACAGATCCAGCTGCCGCATCGCCTGGATCTGATGCAGCCTGGCGATGTCGTCGCGGTTGTAGAGCCGGTAGCCCGCATCGGAGCGGGCAGAAGGCGTGAGCAATCCGATCGCGTCATAGTGATGAAGCGTGCGTACCGTAATGCCGGATCGCCTGGCTAGTTCACCTACTTTCAGCAGCATCGAAATCGCTCCTTTCTTCATGCCTGCATGGAGACTAGAACCTTACGTTGCGTGAGGGTCAAGCGCGGCGTTAAAACCTCAAAGACTCAAAGCGGTGCGGTTGCCCGTGGTCACTTCACACCGTGCTTCGCCTGCCAGCGCTGCATGAACGCGATCTCATCGTGTTGCGCCTTGATGATGTTTCGGGCCAAGCGTTTCAACTCGGGATCTTTACCGTATTTCAATTGCACCTGCGCCATTTCGACCGCGCCTTGATGATGCGGAATCATGTGGGCCACGAAGTCCTTGTCGGCATCGCCCGTGTAGGGCGGCGATTCCATGTCTTGCATCATTTTCTCGTCGACGGCCTTGAACGCTTTCGTCGATGCGCTCGCCCCGGCGTCGGCTGAACCGGACATGTTCATGCCGGGCATCGACGCACCCTGCTGGGCGTAGACGGGTGCAGCCGCGAGAGCAAACGTAATGCCGCTGAAAAGGCAAAGGGCACGGAATGCGCGAAGGTTTTTCATATCAGGTTTTCCGTTGGGGAAAAAGTTATTTCAGACGAACAGGGCGCCCCGCTCGATCGACAGACACAGCCTGATGCGATCGGGTTAGCCCTTGAGCGAAGGATGAAAGCCCGCCGCCTCGATGGCCTCAATGACGCGTGCGGGCGAAAGCGTCGAGGTGACCGTCACGATTTTAACGGGAACGTCGACATCGACCCGCGCCGCGGGGTCGAGGCCAGTCACTGCACGAGTAATGGCGTTGGCGCAGCCGCCGCATGACATATCCAGGATTTCGAGTTCCATTTCTTACCTTCGATGAGAAATCAGAACTCAAGCGTGGACGTTCCCACGGTGGGAAGGTCAAGCGTTTACGCCGATGTTCATGCTGCCGCCAACCGTAGCAATGGGATTCATCAATGCGCTGAACGTCGGGTATCCACGCATCCATCCGAGGAAAGCCTTACCGGTCTTTTGTGCGATAGCTCACGAAGACAAGCCAAACTTACTTGGCCAAACCTTTTGAGATGTTATGCTGGGCCGTTCCTTCCTTCGCGGAAAACAGGTGCGTGCCATTTCAAAGAATACCTAATTAATTAGGAGTCGGGCATGTTGAGAAGGGTGGTCGATCGGGCGAAACAGATCCGACGCAGCGAGGGATTCAAGCATTCCGTGGCCATGCCGCGCCGGATTTCGCTTCATGCCAAGCAGCGTTTGAACAAGGGCGTGTTTTCCATCGAGATTCAGGAGAACTCCGGGTTTTTCTCCGTGATGCAGATGGTCCTGTTTATACTGATGTATTGCGACGAGAAATGCCTCACCCCATGCATTAGCGCTCGCGGTGGGCTGTATGGCGACGCCGAAGGAAAACTGGACTGGTTCTCGGCTTGCTTCGAGTCTGTGCATACCGCACCGGGAGCCGCGCTCACGCATAAGGTAAGAACGTCGACAGTTCGCGATCTGGTCCAACTGGGCTTTCGTCAGCGCTATGAAGCCAAGCTTCAACTCGACAGCGCAAGCGAACTCTTCTTCGCGTACTATCGGCCGGCCACGCATATATATGAAGAGGTCGAGTCGATCTGCCGGAAGCTCGGGCTTGGCACGTCGACGCTTGGCGCGCATTTCAGAGGGACCGACAAGGCGCTGGAAGCCGTGCCGGTTTCATGGAGAAGCTTTTGCCAGCAGGTGGAATCGACGCTGGCAGACAACCCGCACTTGACCCGTATTTTCATCTCGAGCGACGAACAGGCGTTTATCGATTTTTTTATCGCCTGGCCATTCAGCAAACCGGTCAAGGTGGCACCGGCAAAACTGCTCGCATGCGGCAGCACGCCTGTCCATTTCAGCGGCTATCCGGGACTCGAAATCGGCCACGAGGCGCTGGTTTCCAGCCTGCTTCTAGCCAATTGCGGGTTTCTTGTGAAGACGCCGTCCTATCTGTCGGCATGGTCGAAGATATTCAATCCCTCCCTACCGGTGAGGCTCGTATCGCCCCCGCGTCCGGACGCCTTCTGGTTCCCCGATAGCCAGCTGTGGCTCGAACAGGCCGCGCACGATAAAGCGGCATAAGTCCCGGCCGTTTTTAAACGGCAGTTCGAATACCTGAAAGTCTCCCGGCAAGACCATGCCGCCGCGTTAGTCCGGTGGCCTCCCGCATCACGTCCATCGTTTTTACGAAACTCCGCAAAGTATTAACGCTGCGTTTACGCGGATTTTCCTAAATTTCACGGTGCAGGAGTCCCTCGTGGGAGACCAGACCATGGATCTGCTTTACCTCATCGCAATCATTGCGTTCAGCGGCCTCGTCGCGGCCTTCGTGATTGGCTGCGACAAGCTTCGCCGCGCGCCCGGAGGCCGTCCATGACCACCTGGATGACCTGGCTCGCGGCGGCCTCGACGCTGATTCTGTTTGCTTACCTCGTGTACGCCTTGCTGCGCGCGGAGGCTCTCGAATGAACTTCAATAACCTGTTTCAGCCCGGCTTGTACATCGTCGTGCTGATCGCGCTCGCCATACCGCTCAGCCGTTATATGACGGCTGTGGTGGACGGTTCTTCGGTCGTCGTGCGCCGGATAGGGCGGCCGATCGAAACCGCGCTCTACAAGCTCGCCGGGGTCGACCCCGGCGCCGAAATGTCGTGGAAGCACTATGCGCTGGCCGTGCTGGTGTTCAACACGCTCGGCGTGCTCGCGGTGTATGGATTTCTGCGTTTGCAGCAATGGTTGCCCGCGAACCCGCAGGGCTTCGGCCCGATGACGCCCGACGCCGCCTTCAACACGGCAATCAGCTTCGTGACCAACACGAACTGGCAGGACTACACGCCGGAATCGACCGTCAGCTATCTGACGCAGATGGCCGCGCTGACAGTGCAAAACTTCTTTTCGGCCGCCACCGGCATTGCCGTCGTGGTCGTGTTGATTCGTGGTTTCGCACGCCATACTACGGCGACGATCGGCAATTTCTGGGTCGATCTGACGCGTATCACGCTGTATATCCTCATGCCGCTCGCGACGGTCATCGCGCTCGTCTTCATCAGTCAGGGCATGATTCAGAACTTCAAGTCGTACGAAGACGTGCCGACGCTGCAGGTGACGACCTATCAAACTCCGAAGACCGATGCCCAGGGCAACCCCGTCAAGGACGCCAAGGGCAATCCTGTGATGGTGGACAACAAGGCCGACAAGCAGACCCTCGCCATGGGGCCGGTCGCGTCGCAGGAGGCGATCAAGATGCTCGGTACGAACGGCGGCGGCTTTTTCAACGCCAATTCCGCGCATCCGTACGAGAACCCGACGCCGTTCTCCAACTTCGTGCAGATGATAGCGATGCTCGTTATCCCGGCTGCGTTGTGTCTGGTGTTCGGCCGGGTGGTGGGCGACCAGCGCCAGGGTTATGCGGTGCTCGCGGCGATGACGATCGCTTTCGCGGTTGCCTGCTGGGGCGAGATTTCGTCCGAGCAGAACGGTAATCCGCTGTTTGCGTCGCTGCATGTGGATCAAACCGCGTCGGCCACGCAACCGGGCGGCAACATGGAAGGCAAGGAAACCCGTTTTGGCATCGCGCAGTCCGGCATCTTCACTGTGGCGACCACCGCGGCATCATGCGGCGCCGTTGTCAACACGCACGATTCGCTGACGCCTATGGGCGGCTTCGTTCCGCTCCTGCTGATCGAACTCGGCGAGGTGATCTTCGGCGGGGTTGGCTCGGGTCTGTACGGCATGCTCGTGTTCGCGTTGCTCGCGGTATTCGTGGCCGGCCTGATGATCGGGCGAACGCCGGAATACATCGGCAAGAAGATCGAGTCGTACGAGATGAAGATGGTGTCGATAGCCGTGCTGCTCACACCGCTGCTCGTGCTGGTCGGTGCCTCGATCGCCGTGCTGACGGCAGCCGGTGTGGCGGGTATCGCCAATCCCGGTCCGCATGGATTCTCCGAGATCCTCTATGCCTACAGTTCGGCCGCCAATAATAACGGTAGCGCGTTCGCGGGCCTCTCGGTCAATACGCCGTTCTACAACGGGACGCTGGCCGTCGTCATGTGGTTCGGCCGCTTCGGCTCGATTGTGCCGGTGCTGGCGATCGCCGGATCGCTGGCAGCAAAAAAACGCATCTCCGCTACCGCCGGCACGCTGCCGACGCATGGCCCGCTGTTCGTCGTGCTGTTGCTCGGCACGGTGGTGCTGGTCGGCGCACTGACTTACGTGCCGGCGCTGGCGCTCGGCCCCGTCGTTGAACATCTGATCATGGTCGCGGGACATTGACTGAGAGGACAGCATGACTAACGGACTCCAACCGCCGGTTCATCAGCCTGGCAACATCGGTCAGGCACGCAACGCCGCGCGCTCGATGTTCGACCCGGCGATTGCGCGGCCGGCGCTCGTCGATTCGTTCAGGAAGCTCACGCCACGCCATCAGCTGCGTAACCCGGTGATGTTCTGCGTGTACGTCGGCAGCATTCTGACGACCATTCTATGGATCGCGGCGCTGGGGGGGCAGGCCGAGGCGCCCGCCGGTTTCATTCTCGCGATCGCGCTCTGGCTGTGGTTTACCGTGCTGTTCGCCAACTTCGCGGAGGCGCTGGCCGAGGGTCGCTCGAAGGCGCAAGCGGCTTCGCTGCGCAGCGCGAAGCACAACGTGATGGCGAAGAAGCTTCAGGAGGCGCATCCCAAGTCGCCGATCCTCATGACGACCGCGACTGATCTGCGCCGTGGCGACGTCGTACTGGTCGAAACCGGCGACGTGATCCCGGCGGACGGCGAGGTGATCGAAGGCGTCGCCTCGGTCGACGAGTCGGCGATCACGGGAGAATCCGCGCCGGTGATCCGCGAATCGGGCGGCGATTTTTCGTCGGTGACGGGCGGTACGCGCGTGCTGTCGGACTGGATCGTCGTGCGGGTCAGCGTGAATCCTGGCGAGGCCTTTCTCGACCGGATGATCGCGATGGTGGAAGGCGCGAAGCGTCAGAAGACGCCGAATGAAATCGCCTTGACGATCCTGCTGGTCGCGTTGACGCTCGTGCTGCTGTTCGCTACCGCGACACTGCTACCGTTCTCGATGTTCTCGGTCGAAGCCGCGAAAGCAGGGCACGTGGTCACGATTACGGCGCTCGTCGCGCTGCTGGTGTGCCTGATTCCGACGACCATCGGCGGGCTGTTGTCGGCGATTGGCGTGGCCGGTATGAGCCGGATGATGCAGGCGAACGTGATCGCCACCTCGGGCCGCGCCGTGGAAGCGGCCGGTGACGTCGACGTGCTGCTGCTCGACAAGACCGGCACGATCACGCTCGGTAACCGCCAGGCTTCGGCTTTTACGCCGGCACCGGGCGTCACGGAGGAACAGCTTGCCGATGCCGCGCAGTTGTCTTCACTGGCGGACGAAACACCGGAAGGTCGCAGCATCGTCGTGCTCGCGAAGCAGCGCTTCAATATCCGCGAACGCGACATGCACGCGTTGCAGGCAACCTTCCTGGCCTTTAGCGCACAGTCGCGCATGAGTGGTGTCGATCTGCCCGACCGTGAGATTCGCAAGGGCGCATCCGATGCGATCAAACACTATGTCGAGGCACACGGCGGCCGTTTCCCCGCGGAGCTGACGGCTGCGGTGACGGAAATCGCCCGGCGCGGCAGCACACCGCTGGTCGTCGCGCAGCAGGCTCGCGGCGAGAGCGGTGCACGCTGCCTGGGCGTGATCGAGTTGAAGGATATCGTCAAGGGTGGCATCAAGGAGCGCTTCGCAGAACTGCGCAAGATGGGCATCAAGACCATCATGGTGACGGGCGATAACCGGCTGACGGCAGCGGCAATTGCAGCAGAAGCAGGCGTGGACGATTTCCTCGCCGAGGTGACGCCTGAGGCGAAGCTCGCCACGATCCGCACGCATCAGTCCGAAGGGCGGCTTGTGGCGATGACCGGCGACGGCACCAACGACGCCCCGGCGCTTGCGCAAGCGGACGTGGCGGTGGCAATGAATACCGGCACGCAGGCGGCGAAAGAAGCCGGCAACATGGTCGACCTCGATTCGAATCCGACCAAGCTGATCGAGATCGTCGAGATCGGCAAGCAGATGCTGATGACGCGCGGCTCGCTCACCACGTTCTCGATTGCCAACGACGTCGCCAAGTACTTCGCGATCATCCCGGCGGCGTTCGCGACCACCTATCCGCAACTGCGTGTGCTCGACGTGATGCATTTGAGCTCGCCATCGTCGGCGATTCTGTCGGCGGTGATTTTCAATGCGCTGATTATCGTCGCGCTGATCCCGCTTGCGCTCAAGGGCGTGAAGTACCGGCCGCTGGGCGCGGCTTCGCTGTTGCGCCGCAATCTGCTGGTCTACGGGCTGGGCGGCATTCTGCTGCCGTTCCCGTTCATCAAGCTGATCGATATGGTGCTGAACGTGTTCGGCTGGGTCTGACCCAATAGAGTGAACATCATGAAAACGCTGCTTCGACCACTACTTGTCCTGTTTATCCTGATGACCGTGATCACCGGGGTGATCTATCCGATCGTCGTGACCGGAATCGGTCATGCCGCTTTCGCGGCACAAGCGAACGGCAGTCTGCTCGAGCGGAACGGTAAGGTGGCCGGCTCCGCGCTGATCGGCCAGCAGTTCGATGCGCCGTACTATTTCTGGGGGCGCCTGTCGGCCACCACGCCGCAGCCCTATAACGCGCAGAACTCGGGTGGTTCGAACCTCGGCCCGACCAATCCCGCGCTTGCCGACGAAATCAAAGGCCGTCTCGACGCGTTGAAAGCGGCGGGTAACGACATGTCGCAACCGGTGCCGGTGGATCTGGTGACGTCGTCAGGCAGCGGCCTCGACCCCGAGATCAGTCCGGCGGCTGCCGCCTATCAGGCAGCGCGTGTGGCGAAGGCTCGCGGCCTGCCGATCGATCAGGTGACCGATCTTGTCGCGCGTAATACGTCGGGGCGGCAGTTCGGCATCTTCGGCGAGGCACGCGTGAATGTGCTGAAGCTCAACCTGGCTCTGGACGATCTCAAGCCGATGCATTGAACCCGTTGTTGCTTTGCCGGCGCGCGCATGACGCGCGCTGCTGGTCCGATAATCTATGGAGACCCCGCCCGGACGTTGGCCGCTACCTCAACGGGGTGCTGCCGACGTGGCACATTCATGAGCGATCCCACCGTAAAAGTCGTTGTGATCGACGCTGACAAAGCCATCCGCCGCTTCGTTCGTACAAGCCTTGAAGCGGCCGGCATGAGTGTCTTCGAAGCGCAGACTGGCGCACAGGGCCTTGCGCAGGCTGCGACGCGGCTGGCGGATCTCGCCATCGTCGACCTGAGTTTGCCCGACATGGACGGTATCGAGGTGATCCGCGAGTTGCGTGGCTGGTCCGCGATGCCGGTGATCGTGCTGTCGGCGCGAAGCCGTGAGGAAGACAAGGTTGCCGCGCTCGATGCAGGTGCCGACGATTACCTCACCAAACCATTCGGCTTACCCGAGCTTAGCGCGCGGATCCGTGCGCATTTGCGCAGGCAGGCCAACGGCGACAGGGTCGGCGTGCCTCGGGTTCAATTCGGCCTTGTCACGATCGATCTCGGCGAGCGCAGGGTCGAGCGCGGCAGCCGGATCGTTCATCTCAGCCCCACCGAATATCGTCTTCTCTCCGCGCTGGTGCGCCATCCGGGGCGCGTCTTGACGCATGAGCAGCTGCTCGGCGAGGTATGGGGCCCCTTGCAAACCGGCAACCACCACTATCTGCGAATCTACATGGGGCATCTGCGCCACAAGCTCGAACGCGATCCGGCACATCCTGAGCACATCGTCACCGAAGCCGGCGTGGGCTACCGGCTGGTCGGCGTGCGGTGAATTTCACAGGATTTTTATATCGTCGGCCGTAATCGTTTCCCGGCCTTTATGGCGTCGTCCGTAGAGTTTGAGGCTGGCGTTCCGCCGTAAAAAGATCTGTGATTGGCTGGAGGGTGTATGGCTTTCAAACAAACGAAGGGAAACGTGACCGTCGAGGCTTGCGTATTTCCCGCACCGGGCAACATGTTCAAAGGCGCACTGCGCGTGACGACCACCCGGCATGACAGGCAGATCCAGCAGGTTACCGGACGTGGCTGCGGCCGGCCGATGCGTGATTCAAGCGAAGCGCTGGCATTGGCCGAGGCCGAAGCGCGCCGCATGCTCGGGGTTTGAGATTCCATGGCCCCATCAAGATCCGCCATGATGTTTAGAGGGATGTGCAAGGTCGTTGCCATCGCCTTCATCACCAATCAGGTTCTCACGACTATTTTTACGTACGTCGCGCAGCAACTTGATGCAGCGGTGCCGCATGACACGATCTGGCTTTTCAGTTGCGTGACATGCGGGCTGCTGACCCTGTGGCTGCAATCCGATGCACGGCGTGCGTTCGGGTTCGCGCGTGAGAAGGGTTTCGTGAAGAAGAGCGGCGACAGGACGCCGGGTCTGCAGATTGCCGAGGATTGCCCGAAGCGGTGGCTGGTGATTTTGCATATCGAGCTGAATCCCGCTGCAATACAGGCATCGTGACGCTGCTTTGCGCCGCCGTGGAATTCATCCGTGCGCTGTCAAACAATGCAGTCGATTTTTACGCGACATTAACGCCACATTGGCTAAGCTTGAAGTACAAGGTAACCGCCCGGAGTTCTCAATGATACGAATGCTGATCCCTGTTCTCGACCACGGCGGCGCGATAGAAGCCGCGCGCTACGCGGCGTTCATGTTTCTGGAACGCGGCATCACCGAAGTCGACTTGCTGGAAGTGCTCGAGCCCGTCGATCAGGGGCGCGCGGCAGCCTTCCATAGTCGAAGCGCATTGGTGCGCCAGGAAAAACAGGCCATGCTGAAGGCGTTGATCGAAGTCCGCACCGTTCTCGAAGAAGCCGGCGTGCCGTACCACTGGAAACGGGTATTCGGCCATCGTACGAAAGCGATCGCTGACTACGCGGCGACCACCCAGCCCGACGTCATGGTGATCGATGCCAGCCATATGGGCTTTTTCCGCAGACTCGCCATGCTAGCCTCGCTGTCAAGGCGCACGGTTACGCCCGTGACGATGGTTCACTGAATCACCCCACGTTCATCGGCAGCAGCACCATCTGTTTGCCTTCCTGATGCAGACGCGTTTGAATTTCCAGTGGCGTGTGATTGTGCAGCCATCGGGTCAGGATATTCACCCGTTTGAAAATCAGTTTGCTGGCGAAGCAAACGCTGTTCGGAAATTCCTCCATCGTAGCCCCGGCCAGCTTGATGAATTCGTCGACGGGGTCGGTGCCAAAATCGATCCGGTATTCGGCAGCTATGCCATGCCGGCGGCAGAACGCAACGTAATAGTCGAGCGATGCTGAAATCGTTTGCCGCAATTGCTCCAGGTGCTCCGTGCCTTCGTAGCTTTGCGCGTCCACTTCACCGACCGCGAGAAATATCACATTCTTGAAATGGTCGGGAAACAGGCGGTTCACCCACAACAGCGCATGCATGCTGGCCCCGCGGTGTTTGCCGACGAGCAGAATAGCGGTCGGCTGGGACGGGTCCGGTTTGAGGGGCGTCTCCATGTCGCCGACCGCGGGCGGCGCGCCGGCAAAGAGTGCGTCCTCCTTCGCTATCAGTGTGCGGGTTTCGCTGTAATGCCGTTTGATGGCGAAGCACAGCGCCACCACCGCGCCGGTCACCAGTACGGTGAGCCAGCCGCCCGCCGTAAATTTTTCGATCAGCGTAATCACCAGCACGGTGCTGGTGACCGACAGCCCAAGCGCGGATAGCGCAAAGTGCGTCAGCCAGTTTTCGCCGTCACTGCGATGGCGCCACCAGTAAATGCACAGGCCGAGCAGGGAGAGGCTGAAGGTCAGAAAAACATTGATGCTGTACAGCACCACCAGGATCGACACGTCGCCGTGCGTCCAGATGAGAATGGCAAGGCTTGCGAGCCCCATTACGACGATGCCGTTCTGTCTGACCAGGCGCGCGGACAGATCGCGGAAATGACGCGGCACCCACGAATCCGACGCCATGTTCGACAGCACGGCTGGCCCGTCCAGAAAGCCGGTCTGTGCGCCCACCAGTAGCAGACCTGCCTCGAAGGCCAGCACGGCGGCAAGCACCGCATGCCTTGCGAACGCCGAGCCGAGCCCGAGATGATCGATGACGCTGCCGAATACCACCGCATTGAGCGTCTGACCTTCCACCGCCTGGGCGTGCCACAACATGTACAGCAGGATGATGCCGCCGGCCGTGAACGCGAGCGACGTGGACATATAAAACATCGTCGTCCTGCCGTTCGGTACGCGCGGTTCAGCCAGCATGTTGACGTTGTTCGACACGGCTTCGAGGCCCGTGTACGTGCCGCCGCCCAGCGAAAACGCCCGCATGAGCAACGCCGCCACCACGAGAGGGCCGACAGCGTGCGACATGCCGCGTGCTTCGCCGATGGCGCCCGGCACGACGGCGGCCAGGTGATCGCCATGCACTGCTACGCCGTACACGATCAGGCCGAGATGCAGCACTACGAAGCCGAGGAAGATCGGCAGCAACACCATGATCGACTCGCGCATGCCGCGAAAGTTGAGACCTGTCATCAGGACGATGAGCGTGAGTTCGGTTGTGAGCTTGACGGCCTGCGCGCTCACCGGCAGCAAGCTGAAGAATGCATCGACGCCGCTTGCGAGCGACGTGGCGATGGTCAGCACGTAATCGACCAGCAGCGCGGCGCCGGAAACCAAGCCAGGGTGCGGGCCAAGTAACGCTGTCGCGACGCGATAGCCGCCGCCACCCGTAGGAAACAGCTGGATGACCTGGTTATACCCGAGCGCGATGATGAAGACCGTCGCAGCGGTAGCCACGGCGAGAAACAATGCAAGTGAGGTGTGTTGGCCGAGCGCCAGGAAGGCTTCTTCTGGCCCGTAGCATGACGATGACAGCCCGTCGGCACCGAGGCCTACCCAGGCCAGCAGTGGCGTGACAGCGATCGCGTGGCGAGTCCGGGGATCGAGCGGATCCAGCGGCTTGCCGACAATCAAACGCCAAAAGTTAGCGAAGACGGCCATGTCCCCTCCAAACCTGGTCAGACGCTGCCGGCGTGAAAGCCGTTTTCGACAGTTCGACAGTTCGACGGTTTGGCGCCGCAGTGGCCCGGGCCCAAGGCGAATGACAATCAGCGACCGCTGCTGCGATCATTGGCAACCGACTACGAAAATGTAGGGCAGTTTTGCGCGCTGTGCCAGTGGACGATACCCGGGGATGATGTCGTCATGGAATCGAAAGATTGTGGCTTGCGCAAGACCGCGTCGCGCGGAAATCTTCTAGCCGCGCGCACCCAGATCCGCAAAGCCGATGGTTCTCGCCTCGCAAGCTTGTGTGAAGGCGGTGTCGTAGCTTGAGAAAAGGACTGTGCGGGTTGCGGCCAGCGTTCTGAACAGGTCGACCAGAACCCCGCGCGCCGAGGCGTCGAGTCCACCGACCGGTTCATCCGCGATCACGACTTTCGTCTCGCCTAGTACGGCCCCGGTCAGGAAGATTTTCTTGCGTGTGCCAAACGACATCTGCTCGAAGCGCTTGTCGAGATGCGGTTCGAGTCCGAAGCGCCTGGCAAGCTCGAGCGCGTCGCTGCCGACCGTTGTCTTTCTCTCCGACGCCACACGATTCAGATAATCACGACCGGTCTGGTCCGGATACGTCATGCAGTCTTCGGGCACATACGTGAGCACGGATTTCGCCTCGAGCGGCGCAGTGCGCAGCGAATGACCGCCGAGCCAGACTTCGCCGGCGTCGGGTTCGATCGTGCCGGCGAGGATGCCAAGCAAGGTCGACTTGCCGCTGCCGGATTCATCGTTGAGCGCCACGCATCCTGCAGCCGTGTCGTAATGCAATCCCTGAAAGATGGTGCGTTCGCTATAGCGCTTGCTGAGGTTCTCGAATCGAAGCATGGAGTGCGGAGTGTGTCAGCCGAAGAATGTGCCGCGCGACGCTCACGCAGACTGCGATCAGCACGATGCCGGGCGGCGAGGATTCTTCGGCAAGTTGGCGGTGTGCAAGTGTAGCAGCGCGCTCGGGTGCGCTCCCGGCGTCCGGCAATGACACCACCCTCACACCACCCGCCACGCGAACATCTGCTTGCGAGTGTAAAGTTGCGCATCCTGGCGCCGTTAAAGAAAAGAGCTTTACCTCGATTCTGTCAATCTATTGAAACCATCAGCGTCCCCCCGTAAAACGCAATCCACGCAAACTGCTGCCCACAAAGCGGCCCAGCCGTCCCGCGCCGAACTCAGGCGTATCGTCACGGCAATTGTTATCGGTAACGGTTTCGTGGCGTACGACTTCACTGTCTACAGCTTTTCCGCCGTCATCATCGGTAATTTGTTCTTTCCATCGAGCAATCCCGTGTCGTCGCTGCTACTCTCGCTCGCCACCTTCGGCGCGGGTTTCGTGATGCGCCCGCTCGGCGCGATCATGATCGGCCACATCGCCGACAGCCGCGGCCGCAAAGCCGGCCTCACGGTATCGCTCGCACTGATGACGCTAGGCACATGGCTGATCGCGTGCCTGCCGGGCTATGCGTCGATCGGCCCTGCCGCGACGGTGTTGATGGTGCTCGCGCGCCTGATGCAGGGACTCGCGGCAGGCGGGGAGATCGGGCCGGCGTCGGCTTCGCTGATGGAGTCAGTCGCCTACCGGCATCGCTGTTTCATGGTGAGCTGGCGCGGTGCGAGCCAGGGCGCGGCCGCCTTCGCCGCCGCGCTGGTCGGGGCGGGCACGACGGCGCTGTTGTCGCCGGCTGCCATGCATGACTGGGGATGGCGCATTCCGTTCGTGCTGGGCGGCCTGATCGGACCGGTCGGCTGGTATTTGCGTCGCCGGATGCCGGTGGCCGAGCCGCTGCAGCGTGCGCGGCTCAGCCCGAGGCGCATGTTCACAGAATACCCACGTCCGTTCGTCTGCGGCCTCCTGATGATGGCGGCGCCTTCGGTGGGCATTTACCTCACCGTCTTCTATATGCCGGCCTACCTGGTTCGTACGCTGCATCGGCCGGCCGCGATCAGCCTGTTGACGGCCTGCCTGTCAGGCCTTGTGATTCTCGTGGTGACGCCACTCGTGGCGCGCGCGGCCGACCGCTTCGCGAGTCGCAAGACGCTGCAGTACGCGGCGCTTGTGGCGTCGCTGGCGGCCGCCTGGCCGGCATTCTGGGCGCTGACCCACGGTGTGGGCGACGTTGCCGCGCTCGTCATCATCACGGCGTACGTGGCGCTTGCAGTCAACAACGCCGGTCCGAGTTCCGTGCTGATGATGGAAGCGTTGCCAGTGCATCGGCGCGCGGCCGGGCTTGCGGTGATTTACAGCTTCGGCGTTGTTCTGTTCGGCGGATTTTCGCCGTTCCTCGTGACGTGGCTGATCAACGTAACGGGCGATCCGATGGTTCCGGCGTGGTATCTGATGGCCGCGACCCTGCTCACGCTCGTCGCGTTGATGGCATTTCCCGAGGCAGATGCTCCCGAGGCAGATGCGAGGGATGCGCGCGTTGCCGGTGTTTCGCAGCCGCCGGCTTAAACGCTTACCGCGCGCTTACCCCGCGCTTACTCCGCGTTGTGCTGCCGCAGATCCCACGCGCGCACCCGCATGTCCTGCGGGCTCATGTCGAAGGTGCGGCGAAATGCGCGGGTGAAATCGGACGCGCTCTGGAAACCCAGTCCATAGGCGATTTCCGTCACCTGAAGATGCGGGAAACGGACTAGTTCGTCCGCCGCTTCCCGCAACCGGCGATTGCGGATGTAAGCGCCGAGCCCGCCGTCGTGCTCGAACCAGCGATAGATGGTCGCGCGTTTCAGTTGTAACGCCTGAACCACGCTGGTCGGCGTGAGGTCGCTCTGATGCAGGTTGGCTTCGATGTAGCGCCGCACCTGTCCCATCACGGCAGCCTGTATCGCCGCGCGGCCCGTGCCGGTCAGACGCGCCTCCTTGCGGAAGGCGGCGACCAGCAGTTGGGCGCCGGCATGGAGTGCCTCCGTCGCGGCGGCGGGGTCGAGCGTGGGGATTTCCCGGGCGACTGCTGAGAGGTGATCCAGCACGAGGCCGGTCAGCGGCGAACCCTGCTGGACAATCCTGCCGTGAATCGCCGCGCCGTCGCGCAGTTCCTCGTCCACGATCGCGGACGGTACGAACAGGCTCAGAAGCCGGCATTCGGGCCGTTCAGCCCGGAACGGCTGGTTCAGGTCGAACGCGACGATGCCCTGCACCGAAGCCGGCGCGCTGCGTTTCTTGTGCATGCCCGTCACATGGCCGATTTCGCCTTCCACGAACAGTTGAAAGACGTAATCGCGCCGCGAGTCTGTGGAAACGCGCGCGACCGACCGTTCCAGCCGCAGCGCTTGCGTGCTGCAGTCCGTAAACACCATTCCGCCGACTGCATATAGATCGATCTCACCGCGAAATCCCCCGGCGATCTGCTCCTTCGACGGCGGCGCGTCGACCACATGCCCCACGCGCTGGCGCCACGCCAGAAACTGTTCCCCGGCTGCGAGCGCATGCGTGCTGAAGCGGCTCGTGGAGATGGCGGAGCGCGATTCGGCTGCGGCTGCGGCGGCCAGGTGGGGCGGCAATGTGCGCTGATTCATGGATCGGTTACTGCGAACTAGGAATGCGGTTCCGGCGGGGAAGCCGCGGTAACCAAGTATTTAACACGCCGTCGTCCAAATTGAGACGTATGGTAAAGCCAAACAAAAAACCTGCGGTATCGTCGGATGATTAGATGCAGATCGCTTTCGTCGACGGCGCAATGAGTCCAGTTATAACAGGCCCCGTTCTGAAATCGCAACTGCGCGCAGAAAGAGCGCCGTTCCGGCATTCGCGGCGCAATGAGTGAGAGGGTCCAAGCTTTGCCGGCTGGTCAGGCACGGGGTATGAAAGATGAACGGCACGAACAGGCAACCGACCGCCCAGCGCGGCGGGCGGCATCCGTCCAGTCTGGTGGATAGCCAACTGGAGCATCTTGAGAACATGGTTCAGTACGTGACGCGTGGGGACGCGGTTAGCGTGCTGGTCCCGCTAGACCATGAGTATTGGGAAAAACGCATTCGCGCGCTGGAAGAGACTTACGAGTTGATTGCCAGCCAACGCAAACGCGTCATCAAGCTTCTCGACCGGCTCGGGAGTGAAGCGCAGATGAAGCCGGGGCGGCGTACCGCTGCCTGAGTCTTAATCTGTCGAAGGGAAGAGTTGCAAAGATCGGGGGTAGTTGCAGGAGAGCAGACTGATGTCACGAGGCATCGGCAATAAAAAGAAGGACCTGAGAGTGCGGCAATGATGCGGACGGGCACATAGAGGCCCGCCGCACAGCCGCGAAAACGTTGGGCGCCTTGCCCATCGGACGTTTGGGGGCGTAGTGGTACGCGCCTCTGAACTTGGCCGAGCGACCGGTCGAGGATTGCCACGAAAGTGTTGTCCTTGCCGGGCGCTCGCTCGGCTAACCACTTGTGTCACGCCTTACATCAGCCTATCGCCACCAGCCTGGATTGATGGGCGACTTCAATATTCCGCGAATTACTGCAATTTTGACCGCTTTCAAATAGGGTGCGGTTGCTTTCAGGTATGCAGAATACGTAGTGAATATAGCGCTGATAAACTGTGCGCCGGAGCAGCGGGCATCGCCTTCAAGGCGCTGATCGCTCCCTGAAATTCGACGATATGGATCGCCGGATAGACGGTAGAAACAGGCCTTTTCTGCAATTTGGAAAGCGTGGCCCCCTGGCATACTGACCGGTGTGCGGGCTGCTAAAAGGGACGTATGGTTGGGTGTCCTTCTTTCCGTGCATGCATGGTGTCGCGTCAGCCGATTCCCTCCCGCCAGCCTCTACCACCTGATTTTGACCAGTATTGAGGGCCTGCCTTGGCCCGTTTTTGGAAGTGACTCATGAAGCCGGGAAAGAATTCGCTTGGGAAAAGACGCGTGCGCAAGATCGCCATTGGGGTCAGTGCGGTAGTCATCGCGGTGGTGCTCGCACTGAGCGCCTGGTTTTATCAGCAGCACGACGGGCAGGCAAAGCCGGCGCTTACCGGCATCGCGAGTCAGATGCGTCACGATCCTTCTGCGTGGACGCGCGAAGAGAAAGACGCATCGCAAATGTTGCGTGACATTCGCGACGCCAACGTGACCGCGATCGGCGTAAGCCCCAACGCGATTCTGGTGTCGAAGCGCGATGGCGCGAAATACTTCGTCACCGACCATAACGCGACGTTTTCGCACGCGCTGTTGCTTGGCGAACCCAAAGCTGACCAGGCTGCCTCTTATCAGCTCGTATGGCTGCCCGATGCCGACATCCGGACCGGCGGGTCCCGCTGGGTGACGGTGTTCAACCAGGTGCGCGACGCGATCAGCTTGCTGCTGCCGCTGTTGCTGATCGGCGGCATGGTGTGGTTCATGCGCCGCGAGATGCAAGGCGGCGCGTCGCTTCTCAGCAAGGCACCCACACTGCGTTTCGACGACGTGATTGGCGCGGGTGAGGCGAAGGCCGCGCTCGCGGACATTCGTGGCTATTTGTCCGATCCGAAGCAATTCACGTCGATGGGCGTACGCGCACCGTGCGGCATTCTGATGGTCGGCGGCCCAGGCGTCGGCAAGACGCGGCTCGCACAGGCGCTCGCCGGCGAATGCGGCGCGAACTTCATTTCGATTACCGGCAGCTATTTCAGTGCGAAGTACTACGGCGTCGGCATCCAGAAGGTCAAACACCTGTTCGAACTCGCGCGCAAGAACGCCCCCACCGTCATCTTCATCGACGAAGCCGACGGCCTCGCCAAGCGCACGGATACCGGCGGCGGTCCCGTCGAAGCCGAGAGCAATCGCATCATCAACCAGCTGCTGGCGGAAATGGATGGCTTTGCTTCCAATGAAGGCGTCATCATCGTCGCGGCCACCAATCATCCCGACAATCTGGACGAGGCGTTGCGCCGGCCGGGCCGGTTCGATCGCACCGTGCAGGTCCGTTTGCCCGACCGTGAAGACCGCGCGAAAATTTTCCGCTTCTATGCGCAGAAGCTGAAGTCGAAGGCCGCCGATATCGACTACGACCAACTCGCTCGCTTGACCACGGGCCTTTCTCCGGCAACGGTCGCGATGGTCGTGAATCAGGCGGGGCTGGTCGCACGCAAAGCCGGCGAGACGGAGATCGCTTCGAAGCATTTCATGGAGGCGATCAAGATAGCGCGCATCGGCGACGTGAGCGGCGCCGAGCGGGCGCTGAGCGAGGACGAACGCACGCGCATCGCGGTGCACGAGGCGGGGCACGGTCTCGTTGCCGCGCTGCTTGGCACCGGCGTACTGGAAGAGGTCACGATCTTGCCGCGTGGCGGCGCTTTAGGTGTTGCGCTCATCACGAAGGCGCAGGACAAACACCTGTACCGCGAAACTGAAATCCGCAACGAAATTCAGGTCCTGCTCGGCGGACGCAACGCCGAAATTCTCACGTTCTCCGAAGCGTCGAGCGGCGCTGCGTCGGACCTGCAGGAAGCGTCGCGCATCAGCCTCGACATGGTATCGAAGTTCGGCTTCAACCGCGACGGCGATCTGTTCAGCCTCGCGGCGCTGCCGTCACAGTACGCGGGCCTGCAATTGAAGAGCGCCATCGAGCACGCCAACGTACTGCTCAAAGAGTTGAACGAGTTGTGCTATGGATTGCTGCATGCCTACGAGCCCGTGCTGCGCGCCATTGCCGGCGAGTTGCTCGAACAGGAAACCGTTCCTGGCGAAACGGTTTACCGCTTGGTCAAGGAGCACAAGAGCGCGTTGCAGATCGTCCACGAGCCGGCTGCTGCCTGATCCGCCTTGCGCCAGGAGCGTGCGAAGACGCGCGGCGGTTTTCCTTGTTGCACTGATTGGACGCGCGGGAAACAGCAGCGCCGTCGTTATAATCCGCCGCGCTTTTGTCCGATTTTTCCGGGTACGCGGCCTATACTGAATCTCGCAGCGCAATCTTAATGCGCCGCCGACTCACGAAGTCAGCCAATGCGCGGATTTCCGTGCGACTCCTCCGCACGTATCCGCCGGCACCGGGCTACCGATCATTTTGCCCGGTGAAGCAATTCACCAATCACTATCTTCAACTATCGGCTTCCCGGCATCGCTCGCCTGCGCTGCTCGAATCGCCGACGACACCGCGCCGTATTTCCACTGGACGCAATCCGGTTGACGGGCTTCGTCCTTTTATCGCTGGCTCCGCGAACAGCGTCGGCCGTGAATGGCTGTACCTGTTCGATCGCTTTGAATGGCTCACTCAATTCAGTTAGGTAGCCGAAGTGTATGAATTGAATTGAGCGTCTGATTTGCTTACTAAGGAGATGAACATGAATAGCAAGCGTATAAGCGTTCTGTCGGCCACGGCTTTGGCACTTCTGGCACTCAGTGGCGCGGCAAAAGCCGCCGATAGGTGCTCGCTCGCGACGCTGAACGGCGCGTACGGGTTCAGCGCACAAGGAAAACTGATTGGATTGCTGGATTCCTCAAATGGCGTGCATCCGTTTGTCACACAACAGCTACTTAACGACGTTGCTCTCGTGACTTTCGACGGGTCGGGCCACTTTGCGCGGATCGACACCGGTACCGTTGGCGGCGCACCCAAGGGCGGCCAGACTGATTTCGTCGGAAATCAGAGTGGCTACTACACGATGAAATCCAATTGCACCGGAACGATGACGATCCAGTACGACAGCGGGGTGGTGCTCCTCCTCGAAATGGTCGTGACCGATGATGCCAGAGTGATCAAGGCCGTGATCATCTCCGAGACGCTCCCGAGCGCGGGACCCACCGTCGACGGCACGCCCTGCCAGGCACCCTGCGCCGAGGCGGTTGAGGTCAGTCTCGAGGGGCGGAAGGTCGTGTCCTTCGGGTTCCGTTAACTGGCGCATGGATTTCTATAAGGGCTTTCAAGGCGAAGTGAGGCCGCGAACCGTGGCGTGACACGAAAGAGGGGGTGCGAAAACACGCAAAGACGCCGACTTTTTGATGAGGTAGTGTGCTCCGATCACAAGAATCGAGACGGACATGATCGAATCGCACCACGCTTTGCCTGTTCGCGCGCCGCTGGTTCAGGTCGAGCCGAAGGCCTTGGGTGACCTCGTCCACGCCGTTGGCACGGCGGACTTCTTGCCGAGCCTGAGCGCGTTTCTGGAGCGCAGCGTCTTCGCCGACGCCGTGCATCTGGAGCGCGTGCGGCTCACGCCGGGCTTCGGCAAGGGCTATGTCGCCGAGTGGCTCGGCAGCGGCGGTCCCACGCGCATTCCGATGATCGTTCAGTTGATGGAGCTTTACTACGAGCGCTACTACGAACGGGATCCGTTGATCGCGTCGATGCGTGGAATCGTTGGCACCCAGTTGATTCAACGCGACGTTTGCGCGATCGCCGACGAAGATTTCCGCCGTGCCCTGTACGACGTCGCGGATGCGAGGCAAGAATGCTTCCTCGTGCGCGGCTCGCGCAACGTCCAGTATTCGCTGGCATTGATCCGTACACACGAGCGGCCCACGTTTTCTTTCGCCGAGCTTACCTTGCTGCGGCAAATGGGCGAATTCCTGTTCCCCTTGTGTGAGTTGCACGCGAGTACGGCGGCCGTGCGGCGCTGCACCTCGCCAGACTCCGCGATCAAGCCGGCCTCGGGTTTCGAGGAGCGGCTCGCCTCGAGCGAGATTCACCTGTCGCGGCGCGAGCATGAGATCTGCAAGCTTTTGCTGGCCGGCAAAACCGTGCCGGAAGCGGCGACGCGTCTGGAGTTACGCGTCTCGACGGCCGAGTCGTATGTCAAACGTGCCTTCGCCAAACTCGGCTTGCGCACCAAGGGTGAACTGTTCGCCTGGGCGCACGGCGAGGTCTGAGCCTCGCGTTTACCCGCGCGCCGATCTGCAGTTTGGCCCCCCTCAGGCAGGGCAGACCGGCGGTTTTCCTCCGGATACAGTCGCTTCAACGCTTCTGCACCGACGGTGCGAGGCGCTTGAGACGCATCCATTCGGAGGAAACGTAGATGGCAACAGCAGCATCGGGGCGCTGGCTCAAACGCGTTCTTGCAGCACTGGCGATGGGCGGGGCGGCTTACTACAGTACGCCGTCCGTGCAAGCCGACGAGCAGGTTGTCAACGTGTACAACTGGGGCAATTCGATCGGCAAGGACACGGTCGCGAATTTCCAGAAGGCAACCGGCATCAAAGTCGTGTACCAGGAGTTCGATTCCAACGAAACGCTCCAGGCGAAACTGCTGTCGGGCAGTTCCGGTTTCGACGTGGTGGTGCCGTCCGACGCATTCTGGGCGCGCCAGGTACAGGCCGGCATCTTCCAGAAGATCGACGCGTCGAAGCTCCCTAACGCCGCCCATCTGGACCCCGAGATCATGAAGATTCTCGCGGCGGAAGATCCTGGCCATCAGTACGGCATGCCCTGGTCGTGGGGCACGGACGGGCTCGGCATCAACGTCGAAAAAGTGGCTGCCGCGCTCGGCGCCAGTGCGCCGCTGAATAGCTGGGACCTGCTGTTCGATCCACGCAATGCGCAGAAGCTGAAAAGCTGCGGCATATCGATGATCGATTCTCCCGCCGACGCATTTGGTCTCGCGCTGCTCTATCTGAAGAAGGACCCGAACAGCCATAATCCGGCCGACTATCAGCAGGCTTATGAGCTGCTCAAAAGTATTCGCCCGTATATAGCGCAGTTCAATTCGAGCAGCTATATCAACGATCTGGCGAACGGCGACATCTGTATCGCGTTCGGGTGGTCGGGCGACATCAACACCGCGCGCCTTGCCGCCCTCGACGCGAAGAAGTCCTATCACATCAAATATGTCATTCCAGATACGGGTGCTCCAATCTGGTTCGACATGATGGCCGTTCCGAAAGACGCACCGCATCCAGAAGCCGCATTGAAATGGATCAATTTCGTGTTGTCCGAAAAGGAAAGTGCCAACCTCACCAACGACACGGCTTATCCGACGGCGATACCGGGCGCGAAACCGCTGATCAGACCTGTGGTGCTGGCCGATCCTTCGGTCTATCCGCCGCCGGAGGTCTTCAAGAAGCTGTTCTCCGTGCAGCCGCTGCCTACCGATCTCCAGCGCCTCGAAAACCGGCTCTGGAGCAAGCTCAAGATCGATTGATCTCCCGCTGATCTCCCGCTGATCTCTCTCTGATTTCACCGACCAGCAGTGCCGTCCCGCGTGCGAACGCGGCGGGACGCGCTCGCCCTGGAATAGGCCCACACCATGAAACTCACTCGTGTTGCAGCGTTATGTCTGCTCGCGTTCAATAGCGTCGCCGTGCTGGCGGCAACGCCGGCAAGCGGCAGATCCGACGCGGCGCAACTGGACGCGTTGAAGGCTCAAGTCACCGCGCTTCAATCGCAAGTCGATGCACTGCGCGCAAGCATCACCACCGTGTCCGCGGCCGCACCTGCTCCCGCGGCCTCCACGCCCGCCACGCCCGCCGCGCCGCCCATGGCCCTGACGAACGACGACGCGGCACAGATGCGCCAGCAGTTGAACAACATGACGCTCAAGGTCGATTCGCTCGAAGAAGCCGCGACGACGGGGCCGCTTGCGGGCCTGTCGATCACCGGCTATCTCGACCCGGTCTATCTGTACAACCGTGCCCAGCATTCGTCGGGCTTCATGTTCGTCAATCACGATCCGGGTGTCTACGACTACTACAACAGCACAATCGGCGACATCTATCTCGACATCAAAAAGACTTTCGGCGTGGGCCCAATGGCGCCCGCCGCCGAAATCGTGATCCAGCCAAACCGCGGCTTCGGTTCGGTTCTGAGCAACGAGCGCGGCGGCCTCGGCAACAACATCCTGACGCAAGCAGATGTCACCGTGCCGCTCAATGCGACCACCACGTTTGCCACCGGCTTGATGACAAGTCTCGCCGGCTACGAAGGGCAGCCTTCGAACCAGATGTTCACGCTGACCCACGGGCTGCTGTACGACTTCAGCGAGCCGGGCAACATGGTCGGCATCGGGTTGAAGGGCGCTAACTCGACCTACAACCATCTCTGGCAGGTGCTGTTCGGCAACGAGCAACTGCGCACCTCCGGGGCGATCGTCAACGCCGCGAACAACACCACCAAGAGCAACTGGACCCCCACGCTGACCGCGCGTTTCGACGACGTTCTGTCGACTGCGCTCGATATAGGCATTTCCGGAACCATCGGGCGGCAAACGCTGTTCTCGTTGTGCCCGGACAGCGGCGGCTATGGATATCAGTGCAATGCATCGTCGCCGTTCGGCATGTATCGCTACGTGGAAAGCGATCTGACCTACACGCGCGACAAGCTGCAGTTGAACGCGCAGCTTGACTATGGCGAGTTGCAGAAGGGCGCCTGGAACGGCGGGACGGCGCGCTGGTACGGCTTCTCGCTGCTCGGGCATCGCAAGTGGACCTCCGACTGGCTCGGCCATATGGGCGCGACGTTGCGCTTCGACTATCTGAACGACACCGCCAACGGCGGCGGTGGCAGCAACATTCTGTACGGCGCCACGGGCGGCAATCCGGCGGTCAACGGCACGAGCGGCTTCGGCGTCGATCCTGCCTGCCTGCAACGATCGGCAAGCAACGGCAGCGAATGCAAAGGCAGCGCGCACTACGACATCACGGCCGATCTGCTGTTCTACCCGACCGCTCAGATCATCGTGAAGTTCGAATACCGGCACGACCAGGCAAGTCACGCGGTATTCCTCAACAGCGACGGCAGCTATTCGCGCAGCAACGATATCGCAGCAGCGCAATTCATCTACTCGTTCTAATTCTTTCTACGCAACGCTTATGAATCGAGAACTTTGCTACCTGTCAGCCACCGATGCGATTCGCCGCTTTCGAGCGGGCACGCTCTCGCCGGTGGATTTGATGTCGAGCGTACTGGAGGCCGCTTATGAACAGCAGGCCACCGCCAATGCGACGACCGTGATCCATGCTGACGCCGCGTTGGAACGTGCGCACCTTGCCGCACAGCGCTACCGTGAAGGCAACGTGCGGCCGCTGGAAGGTATTCCGGTGGCCATCAAGGACGAAAGCGCGGTGGCCGGATGGACCATCACCAATGGGTCGACGGTGCGGGAGTACGTCGCCGATAAAAATCATCCGATGGTCGACCGGCTCGTCGACGCCGGCGCGATTCCGCACGTGCAGACCACGACGCCTGAATTTTCCTGTCTTGGTCAAACATGGAGCCGCCGTTGGGGCGTGACACGCAATCCGTGGAACCTGCACTACACCTGCTCCGGTTCGAGTGGCGGCACCGCGGCGGCGCTCGCCGCCGGCTGCGCGCCCATCGGCACGGGCAGCGACATGGCGGGCTCGATCCGCTTGCCGGCTGCGTTTCAAGGGCTATACGGATACAGGCCGCCGCTTGGGCGCGTACCGACCGCGGCCGGAGACGAACTCTTCGCGTTCGCTACTGAAGGGCCGCTGGCGCGCAGCTTCGACGATCTGGTTGCAATGCAGAACGCTATCGCCGGGCCGCATCCTGCTACCTACGCGGCGTTGCCCGCCGCACCGTTGCCCACGCAATACGACGACCTGAGCGGCTGGAAAATCGCCTTCAGCGCGACGCTCGGCAGTCCCGCCATCAGCGCCGATGTCGAAGCGAATTTGCATCATGCGCTCGATGGCTTGCGCCGCCGCGGCGCGATCATCGAACCTGTCACGATCGATTGGGATCTCAAGGCGATAGGCGACACCTTGATCGAAGGTATCTTCGGCATTTACTTCGGCGACCACTTCCGTTCATTACCGGGCGATGCATATGGACAACTGAACTCGTATGTACGGATGTTGTGGGACAAATATCGTGATCGCCGTGCTTCGCTCACACCTGCCGCTCAATGCGCCGCGAAACTACAGCAGGACATGCACGCGAAAGTCTGGTCTCAGGGCTATCGCGCGTTGTTGTGTCCCACTTCATTTACGACGGCACTGCGTGCCGATTTCGATCCGTCCGTCGAGCCGGAAGTCGAGATTGCAGGCAGGTCGGTCGAGAGCTATCTCGGCTGGGCCGCCACACCGCCGTTCAATCTTCTCAGCCGGTCTCCCGTGATCTCCGTGCCGACCGGCTTCGGCGCAAATCACGTGCCGACGGGCATGCAAATCGTCGCGCCTGCGTATCAGGACGAAGTCGCTTTCCAGATCGCCGCCAATCATGCGGCTGCCGACCATTCTGGCCTGTACACCAGCGTGTTTCCGGATTTTCGCAGCGCGCCGTGAGCCGCTTTCACGTGATCGCAGAAGGAAAACTATGAATCAGCACACAGTGAGCATGAATACAGAGGCAGCCGATTATGTGTTCGTCAACGCACGCGTCTACACAGTCGATCAGCAGAAGCCGTGGGCCGAGGCTGTTGCCGTGCGCGGCGATCGAATCATTTGCGTCGGCGATGAAAGCGCGGTGAGCGCGTTCATTGGAGAGCGGACCCGATGCATCGACGTCGGCCAGAGGTTGATGCTGCCGGGTTTTGTCGAATCGCATTGGCATTTTTCGACGACCGCTTTCGCGTTTCAGGCGTTCGTGAACTTCGAAGACCCTCAGAAGGTGCTCGACGCATTGCGCGACTATGTGATCGGCCATCCGCATGAGAAAGCGATCAGCGGCATGGGCTGGGTCCAGGCCACCATGCCCGCGCATATGCTGCGGAAGGAGACGCTCGACGAGATCTGTCCCGACCGCCCCGTCTGCCTGCTCTCTACCGATTTCCACACCATGTGGGCCAATTCGAAAGCGCTGGAGATCGCCGGTATCGATCGGGACACGCCGGTGGCGGAAGAGGGCGCGAGCTGGTTCGAGAAGGACCCGGTGAGCGGCGAACCGACCGGCCTCGTCGTGGACGGCGCGGCCTATTCGCTGCTGATGCGCAGATTGAGCGACGCCGGCTATTTTCCGCAAGGCATCGACCTTTATCTGCAATCGTTTTCTGTCTGGCAGGAAAAGCTCGCTGCGGCGGGCATCACGACGGTTTTCGACGCGGGCTTTCTCGACCCGAGCGGCGATCAATCGCTACTCTATGAGACTTTGCAGCAGATGGAACGCGAAGACCGCCTCAAATTACGGGTGGTCGGCAGCTATGCGGCGCTGGGCGCGGTGACCGATCCGGTCGCGACGCTGCTCGATTACCGCTCGCGTTATCACTCGCCCTTGGTGAAAGCACAGGTGCTCAAGCTATTCATCGACGGCACCGAAATGAACCATACAGCGTATCTGTTGGCGCCGTACGCGGATCAGCCGCATACGTGCGGCGACACGACGATGCCGGAGGAGGATTTCAGGCGGCTGCTGCTCGAAGCGGACCGGCACGGCATCGACGTGATGATGCATTGCGTGGGTGACGCCGCGGTGCGGCTCGCATTGGATGGTCTGGAGCAGGTGAATGCGACGAATCCGTCGCGCGAACGGCGCCACGTGATTACCCACGCATTCCTGACCCATCCCGACGATATTCCGCGCTTCCGGCGGCTCGGCGTGCTCGCCAACACCCAATTGCAATGGGGCGTGGTGGATGCGTATAGCGAGTTGATTCGGGAATACTACGGCGAAGAGCGCTGGAGCAATATGTACAAGTTCCGCACCTTCATCGATCAGGGCGTGACGGTTTCGATCGGTATGGATGGACTGGCGTGTCAGTGCCGTTGCCAGCATCGGCCAGTCGAGCATATCGAATCGGGGCACACGCGTCAGTTAGCGGGCGAAGCCGATGCGCCGGTGTTACCGGACCGCAATGAACGCTTGAGCATTCCGCAACTGATTGCGGCTTACACGATCAATGGGGCGTACCAGTTGCGCATGGAACACGAGATCGGATCGGTCACATGTGGCAAGCGGGCTGACTTGATCGTGCTGGAGAGCGATCTGTTTGAAGTTGCACCGCACGACATCGGCCGCATGAACGTGGCGCTGACGATGATGAACGGTGCAGTCACTCATGGTTCGGTGGACGCTCTGGCCGTATCACAGCCCTCCTGGCCACGACGTCCGCGCTAGCGGGCCGTGGTTATGCAAAGTCGGAGGGGCCGGGCGGCGGCACGCCGGGAGGCGTGTCGGTTTCGCCCAGGGCGTCGTTGGACTTTTCTTCAGGCGGTGGCGTCGTTCCCTTTTTTGGCAACGGCTGATCGAGACCCGGTTCGACCGGCGTGGGAACGGCGTCGCCGATGGGCTTGGATACCTCGGTAGGCGGGCTGCCCGGATCTTCATCCGGCTTGGAGTCTTGCTCGTTCGGGGGATTTGCCATGATTGCCGGGACGGCTCTCCGGTTGATTGCTGTAGGCAATGACCAGCAATGCGCGTTCCACGACTTGGATTGACCGGCGTGCCCCGCCCCAACGCCTATAAAACCCCGGATTTCCAAACCATCTGCGCAGCGGCTGCCAGAACGAACACCAGAACCAGAACGCGAAACGCCGCGGGCGGCAACCTGTCTCTAAGCGGCCGCACTAATATCATTCCCACGATCACCGGCACACTCGCGCAAGCCGAAATGGCCAGATCGCTCAAGCTGGCATGCGCGCCGCCGCTAAACGTGGCGACCAACGTGATAATCGAAACGACGAGAATGATGGCGATCTGCTTCGTAAAGACTTTCCCCGTGGCGCCCGTGGCGATCAGATACATCGCCAGTAATGGCCCCGGCACCGAAGCGATGCTCTCCATCACCGCCGCACCGAATCCCAACACGAACCCTGCCGGCTTGGCCCATGCCGGTGACAGCGTAAGCCGCGGCGAAAGCAACAGGAGCAGCGCCGCAACGATCAGCAATATGCCCGCGGCAGCCTGTGCGCGATGGGGCGCCAGCGAGATCAATACGCTCACGCCGACGATGTTGCCGATCACCGTGCCGATCAACGGCGCGGCAATGCGCCGGATTGTCGGCAGCATGTCGCCGCCTTCCAGCGCCTGTGGAATATTGCCGAGAATGATCGGCATCGACAGCAATAGAACGGCCTCCTTGATCGGCATGAACTGGCTGAGAATCGGCATCGCCACCAGCGGCACGCCGATACTGACCACGCCCTTGACCATCCCGCCCAGCAACAGCGCCGCAATAATGCCAAGCAGCGCGTAGAGGCTGAGCGCCTGCAGGCCCGCGCCAAGCACGCCGTTGAGGAAACTGAAATGAACCATCATTGAAGTCCGCGAGCCAACCGCGCGGACCAGATGGACCGGAATTCGCGCGGGCAGTGGCTTGTTTTTATCGTTCGGCCTGTTCAATGCCCGCGTGTTGCGCAAGGGTCGAAGCGGCCGGCTAAGTGAGGCCGCATGATACCGTGCCCTTACTCAAGCCGCATGAAAGCAGAACGTAATGATTGATTCCTTCAAACGACATCTGAAGCGGCGCTTTCATCTCTCAACGCGGGCTCGTTGCGAGCGGCAAACGTGGCCGGCGTTTGCGTAGCCGCGGGAGTTGCGGTGTCCACCGGTGCGCGCCGCGTTTTCAAGCGAAGAATCGGTGCCTCGATCAGCCGCCAGGACAGCACGGCCATCGCCAGCGAAATTGCAAACGACGCGGCAATACCGGCGATGTGCGCCCATAGCGGCACGGTGCCGCCGAAGAACGCGGTGGCGTGGTGGTTGCGGGTCAGGTCGGGAATCAGATTGTGATAGAGATAAAAGCCGTAACTGATGCGCCCGAAGCTCACCAGCCAGCCGGTTTCAAGCAGACCGATCACTGCCGCGTTGCGGCAGCACGCAATTGAACACACAAGCGCCGCGATAGAGACGCCATACAAGGCACTGACCGTCGTGAAGGCAAGCGAACTGTCCAACTGACTCCACCTTGGCTCAGTCGCACAAAACCCCACCAGGCAAACACTCAACACCAGAAGCGTCATGCCATG
Source organism: Paraburkholderia domus (assembly GCF_905220705.1). Taxonomy (GTDB): domain Bacteria; phylum Pseudomonadota; class Gammaproteobacteria; order Burkholderiales; family Burkholderiaceae; genus Paraburkholderia; species Paraburkholderia domus. The sequence goes on along the minus strand of NZ_CAJNAT010000025.1, from coordinate 22,771 downwards.
CCCGAGCATGACTCGCAAGCGGCTCTCTTCTCCTGCGATCATCAAGCCGCCAATCCCGCCCAACGCCAGCAGCCAGAAGTTGGTCAGCGGATGCGTATAAATCGTGATTTCCTGCCACTGTGCCGCTCGCATCGCCAGCAGCGAAACCAGTCCAACCGCGACGATCGTGAGGCACACCGCGCGATGCCGCCGCGCCGCAACCAGCAGCAATAACGGCGCAAACACGAGATAAAACTGCTCTTCGATCGCGAGACTCCAGAGATGCGAGTAACGCCCCGGCCAGTAATGGAGTACCGAGCCGATCCAGAGGTTCGACAGATAAGCGAAATGGTATGGCATGCCGCCAGCCAGTTCGGGACTCGCCATCCCGAGTGCCATCAGCACGCACATCACCACCAGCATCAGGTAGTAAATCGGAAATATGCGCAGCGTGCGGCGAAACAGGAAGCGCTTCAGCTCCGCGCCGAACCGGCTGCCGTTTCTTTCGATGCGCGTGCGTTGCGCGGACAGAATGCCGATGATCAGAAAGCCGCTCAGCGCGAAGAAGGTCCACACGCCGAGATGGCCAATCTCGCCGATGTCACCGAATAGGCGGTGCTGAAAAAATACCATTAGGACTGCAATCGCGCGCAATCCGTCGAAGCCGGCAATCCTGTTGTTCATGTGGTCGTCTTCCAGTGCGGGTCCATCCTACGATGAAAAAAAGCGAAAGAAATCGCGCATCACAATCGGCTATTTTTTTCCGCAGCCCTTACCGATCGTGCTCACGCCGGACGCATTAAAAGCCGCAAAACTTGCCGCGAATCGAAGGTGCGATGACTCAGTATTACTGCATGCCGACATCTGAATTTCAGATTGCTGGCGCCCCACATGCATTTAAAGGGCGGTTGTCAGCGCGCGTCGACCTGCTGCACGGTATCGATGGGAACGTTTTATTGTTATGGAGTTCCTACGGTAAACAACGGTACATAGCCGCTTTTCACAGCGCATTGCATGCACGCGCCACTTTGCGAGAACCTGAATGGACACGCGCCGCGGACGCTCGATCGAAGTGGATTTCTTTCGCGGCGTCGTGCTGATTGTCATCGTGCTGGACCACATTCCCGGCAGCACGCTGTCGCATCTGATGTTGCACACGTATGCCTTGTGCGACTCGGCCGAAGTGTTCGTGTTCCTCGGCGGCTATGCGTCGGCGGCAGCGTATACGGCGGTGCTCGCGGGCCGCGGCGAGAGTGCGGCGAAGATGCGCTTCGTCTGGCGCTGCTGGGAGATTTACCGTGCCTATCTATTGACGGCTGTATTGACGCTGCTGTCCGGCGCCGTCCTCGCGCAATTGCATCTGAACCCCCCGATGGTCGACCTTAGCGGCTGGCAGCCGTTCGTGGTTCAGCCACTGCGCGCGGCGTTCGATATTGCCGTGCTGCGACGCCAGCCGTATCTGTCGAGCGTGCTGCCCATGTACGTGGTCTTCGCGTTATGCGTGCCGTTCGTGGTGCCGCTGGCGCGCCGTTCGTCGCTCGCGGCGCTGGGCCTGAGCGTGTCGATCTGGGCACTGGCCCGGCCGCTGGCCGGACTATTCAGCATTGACGACGTGGCCGACTGGGCTTTTAATCCGTTTGCATGGCAACTGATGTTTGTGCTCGGTATTCTGTGCCGGGTGCAACCCGTCAGCGAGCGCTTTCACGCGACCCGCACCGCGCGCTGGTTCACGCGCGCCGCGGTGGTTGCGGTGCTGGCATTTGCCATTGTCAAACTCTTTGTGCTGACGCAGCCGCTGCCTGGCGTGCTTAAACAGAATCTTTCCGTGGAACGTGTGATCAACTTCGTCGTCATTGCCTGGCTTGCTGCGCAGTTCGTGCGCCAGGGCCACGTCGCACGGCTTGCAGAGCGGTTGCCGGCTGTGGTGACGGTCGGCCGTACCGGGCTCGTGTGTTTTGTCGCCGGCACACTGGTGTCGTTGATTGTCGATACGGCGACGCCGCATACGTTCCACGGTTTTCGCGGCACGCTGGTCGGACTCGGTGGCGATCTGGTCGCCATCGGCTTGGTGCTGATGATCGCGCGCGGCTGGAACGACTGGAAAGGGCAGCCGCAGCGCACGGCTGCCAACGGCGCGGGTTACGGATGAGGGCGCGTGTGCGCCATAAGCGTTATCGGCGCCATGCGCGTTCTACGCGAGGTTCACGCACGATCGCCACGGTCGTCACGGTTGTCGGTTCGGCGCTATGGCTGATGAGCGCCTCGGACGCATTTGCCGCGCCCAAGGAAGATCCGCTCGCCATGCATTGCGCGGAATTCGCGGGCGCCGTATTACCCCCTGAACTGATTGCCTTGCCGACTGCGGGTGTGCAGATCGAAAGCGCGGCAATGGTGGCCGCCACGGCGCCCGGCAATCAGCAAGGCGGCGAATATTGCCGCATCACAGGCCGCATCAAGGCGCTCAGGGCCAGCACGCCCGATATCCGCTTCGACCTGAATCTGCCGCGCCGCTGGAACGGCCGCGCGCTGCAGATCGGCGGCGGGGGCTATAACGGCGTGGTGGTGAGCGGCACGGGTGTGATGCCGTTTTCTCCGGATCGCGCACCGCTCGCGCAAGGCTATGCGACCTTCGGTGACGACTCCGGGCATGTGGGCGATTCGTCGCTCGCGGTCTTCGGCCTCGTCGACGAAGCGGTGACGAATTTCGGCTACGCGCATCTGAAGAAAACGCACGACGCCGCGCTCGCCCTCATTGCGCGCGCTTACGGCCGGCCGCCGCAACGGATGTATTTCGCCGGTGGCTCGACGGGCGGGCGTGAAGGCTACACGGTGATGCAGCGCTATCCCGACGATTACGACGGTGTGATCGCCAATTCGCCCGCGCTCAACTTTACCGGCGTGCGTTTGATGGGGGTGAAGATCGGCCAGGCGGAATTTGCAACGCCGGGCGGTTTCATTCCACCGCTGTTGCTCGAGCACGTGGTTCAACGCACGCTGGCGATCTGCGACCGGCTCGACGGCGCGGCGGACGGCATCATCAGCGACGTCGCCGGCTGCCGGGAACACGAAGCGGAAATCATCGCCTCGTTGCGCTGTGCCGGACGGGCGCCCTCGCACGACGAATGCCTCACCGATGCGCAATTCTCCACCTTGCTGGTGATGCGCGATGGCCTGTCGTTGCCGTACACGCTGGCGTGGGGCGTCACGGGCTATCGCGGCTACAACGTCTTTCAGGGTACGCATCTGAGCGGCATGCTCGGGCTGGCGCATCAACCCGAGCGCCTGCCGGTGCCGACTTTCTTTGCCAACGGCTACCTGTTCGCGCAGGGCGACGGCTACATTCGCTATTTCGTGACGCGTGACGCGGAATTCGACTCGCTCAGGTTCGACCCGCTGCATCCCGGCAAATATCGTGCACAGCTTGTCGCGCTGTCACAGACGATCGGCGCGATGAACCCCGACCTCGCACGCTACATCGCGCGCGGCGGCAAGCTCATCACGCTGCAAGGCCTCGCCGACGAAGTCATCAGCCCGAACCAGACGATCGCCTACTACGAAGCGCTGATCGATCGCTTCGGCATCGACCAGGTCGATGCGTTCATGCGGCTGTACATGGTGCCGGGCTTTCAACATGGCAGCGGAGTGTTCATCCCGTCCGTGGACCTGCTGGGCGCGCTCGATAATTGGGTCACACGCGGCGTGGCGCCCGAAACCTTGACCGCTACGGATATCGCGGCAGCAACCAATGGACGCTCGCGTCCGTTGTGCCGTTACCCGCTGTTTCCCCGCTATGGCGGTAAGGGTAATGTGAATCTCGCCAGCAGCTTTGCATGCGCCGAACCGTGACGGAAGCGGCAGTTCCGGCCAGCCCCCAGTTGATGTCGAAAGGCCTGTACGCCATCGCCGATGGGGCCTGATCGGCGCACGAGGCGTTCCTGAGGTCTGGAGCTTGTGCTGCACGCTTTCGTACTTTCAATTACATTGCGGGTGCGGTCGCGCATTCGCACCGCCTCCTTCCAATCAAATACCGGTGTCTGCCATCGTCGAATCCATGCAGCCAATCGTTTCGGTCACGAATCTGTCGAAAACCTATGCCACGGGTTTTCATGCACTCAAAAACATCAATCTGGCGATCAACCGCGGAGAAATCTTCGCCTTGCTTGGGCCCAACGGGGCGGGCAAAACCACCCTGATCAGCATCATCTGCGGCATCGTCAAGGCCAGCGTTGGCAGCGTGACGGTGGACGGCCGCGACATCGCGACGGACTATCGCGGCGCGCGCTCTCTGATTGGCCTCGTGCCGCAGGAGCTCACCACCGACTCGTTCGAAACCGTCTGGGCGACCGTCTCGTTCAGCCGCGGGCTGTTCGGCAAGCCGAAAAACCCCGCTTACATCGAAAAGGTGTTGCGCGATCTGTCGCTGTGGGACAAACGCAATAACAAGATCATTACGCTGTCGGGCGGCATGAAGCGCCGCGTGCTGATCGCGAAGGCGCTCTCGCACGAACCGCGCGTGCTGTTTCTCGACGAACCCACGGCGGGTGTCGACGTCGAATTGCGCCGCGATATGTGGAAGCTGGTGCGCTCGCTCACCGCCAACGGCGTGACGATCATTCTCACCACGCACTATATTGACGAAGCCGAAGAGATGGCCGACCGCATCGGCGTGATCAATGCGGGCGAAATCATGCTGGTGGAAGAGAAGACGGAGTTGATGCGCAAACTCGGCAAGAAGCAGTTGACGCTGCAACTGGAGAGTTCGCTCGCGGAGGTGCCTGCGGCGCTGACCGGATATGGGCTGGATGTCGCCAAGGGTGGCAACGAGTTGATCTACACCTATGAAGGCGAGGGCGGGCGCACCGATATCATCGCGCTGCTCAAAGCGCTCGACGACGCGGGCATCCGCTTCAAAGACCTGCATACGACGCAAAGTTCGCTCGAGGACATCTTCGTCAGCCTGCTTCGAGGTAACCAATGAATATCTATGCAATTCGCGCGATCTATAAGTTCGAGATGGCGCGCACCTGGCGCACGCTGATGCAGAGCATCATCGCGCCGGTGATTTCGACTTCGCTTTACTTCGTCGTGTTCGGCGCGGCAATCGGTTCGCGTATCAAGGAAGTGGACGGCATCAGTTACGGCGCGTTCATCGTGCCGGGTTTGATCATGTTGTCGCTGCTGTCGCAAAGCATTTCGAACGCGTCGTTCGGCATTTACTTTCCGCGCTTTACCGGCACGATCTACGAGTTGCTGTCGGCACCGGTGTCGTATCTGGAGATCGTCGTGAGTTATGTGGGCGCGGCGGCCACCAAATCCATTCTGCTCGGGTTGATCATTCTGGCTACCGCCGGGCTGTTCGTGCCGCTGCAAGTGCAGCACCCGTTCTGGATGATTCTGTTTCTGGTGCTGACCGCGGTCACGTTCAGTCTGCTCGGTTTCATTATCGGCATCTGGGCGGATAGCTTCGAGAAGTTGCAACTCGTGCCGCTTCTGATCATCACGCCGCTCACATTCCTCGGCGGCAGCTTCTATGCGGTCAATATGCTGCCGCCGTTCTGGAAGGTGGTGACGCTGTTCAATCCGATCGTCTATCTGGTTAGCGGATTTCGCTGGAGCTTTTATGGGCTCGCCGATGTGGATGTCGGTGTCAGCCTGGGGATGACCGCGCTGTTTCTGGCCGTGTTTCTCGTGATCGTGGCGTGGATCTTCAAGACCGGCTATCGGCTCAAGAGCTGATATGTGCTCTTCAAAACCGGTCGGCACGCCGACCGCGTTCACGCCGATCTCCTCCACGGCATAACCGCCTTCCCAATCGTTGAGCCGCTACGCCACTCTATGCATCGCTGCAAAAATATAGGTAAAACCAATTCAATGGAAAGCTAATTTGTTCTTTCCGAGGCTTTTTTGTCGTTGAACAGTCGGGCTGTGAATCCCATTCGACGAACCTCGAGGAACAAGGCGATGAATCAGGAAGATACGATTGGCCGTCTGGAACAAAGCACGATCCAACCCATTCCTGCCGCCGAGCGGCACGGCAAGGCAAGCGATCTGTTCACGATCTGGTTCGGCTCGAACATCATGTTGCTTACCATCGTCACCGGTGCGTTGGCCGTTACGGTGTTCAAACAGCCATTCTGGTGGGGCGTGCTAGGAATCGTGATCGGCACGCTGGTAGGGGCGGTTTTTATGGCCTTGCACTCGGCGCAAGGGCCGCAACTGGGCGTCCCTCAAATGGTGCAAACGCGTGGCCAGTTCGGCTCGATCGGCTCGCTACTGGTGGTGGGCCTCGTGGTCATCATGTATCTGGGCTTCTTTGCGTCGAATCTCGTACTCGGCGGCCAGGCGTTGCGCAGCCTGACACCTGCCGTCAGCGTGAATGATGGCGTGATCGGCGTGGGCATACTCAGTCTGGTGGCGACGATCTTCGGCTACAAACTGATTCACGCCTATACGCGTTTGATGACCTGGTGTTCCGGCGCGGTGCTGGTGCTCGCCTTTGTGTGGATCATCTTCGTGCATGGCCTGCCGGCTGATTTCTTCGCGAAGAACAGCGCGAATCTGACGGGTTTTCTCGGCACAATCTCGGTCGCCGCGCTCTGGCAAATCGCGTATGCGCCTTACGTGTCCGACTATTCACGCTACATGCCGGCCGACACTGGCTCACGCGTCGCGTTCTGGGCGAGTTACTGGGGCTGCTCGCTCGGCTCCATTTTCCCGATGGTGCTGGGCGCCGTGATCGGGCTGATGGTTGCAGATGGAGATGTCGTCAACGGCCTCACCACGCTTACCCATGGCATTAGCACGCTGGTGGTGATCGTGCTGTCGATCGGCATTGCCGCAACCAACGCGATGAATCTGTATTGCGGCGCGCTTTCCACCATCACGATTCTGCAGACGTTGTTTCCCTCGTGGTCCGGCAAAGCTCGAGCGCGTGCCGTCACTGCCTTGGTGCTGTTTGGCATTTCTCTGACGATTGCGTTGTTCGGTCAAAGCAATTTCCTCGCGGCGTACACGAACTTCATTCTGTTGCTGCTCTACGTGCTGGTACCCTGGACGGCGGTGAATCTGATCGATTACTACCTCGTTTGTCACGGCCAATACGACGTCGACTCTTTTTTCCGGCAGGACGGCGGCATTTATGGACGCTTTAACGGTATTGCGATTTTCTCGTACCTGTTCGGCATTGTCGTGCAACTGCCCTTCGTCGCAACCGACCTGTACACCGGGCCGATCGCGAAGAAGCTGGACGGTGCGGATATTTCATGGGTTGTCGGTCTTGCGTTGACCTCGCTGGTTTACTACGTGGGTTGCAAACGGTTTTCCCGCGCGTCGGCTCGCGCGGTAGCCTGATCGTTTCCCCACTGCTGACCGCCGCCGTGAAGACGGTTCTCTCAGGAAAACATCGAACGCGTGTAAGACAGCAAGCGCGGCACGATTTCCTCTTCCAGACGCGCCACCGTCCAGTCGCGCTTCGGAGCAGACACGACCATTGCGCCGAGCACCTGGCCGTCGGCCTCGACGATCGGTGCGGCGACGTTGACTTCAAACATGATCGATTGCTGGTCGGTGAACGCAAAGCCCTTTTCGCGCGCGGCGACGATGGCTTGTTGCAGCGTGTTTTTGTCGGTAATCGTGAACGGCGTGATCGGCTTGGGCGAGCTGTTCGCGAGCACGGTATCGAGCCGCTTATCGTCCAGCGTCGAAAGAATCGCGAGGCCGCCCGAGGTGCTGAGTGCGGGTAGCCGGCGCCCGACGAACGCAGTGTGGTAGTCAGCGTGCGGATGGCTTTGTACGTGCAATAAGTGAACGATGTCGTTTTCCGCCAGTATGCAAAACGAACAACGCAGGCCACAGTGGTCACGAAGCTGAACCAGACGTGGCCATATCGTCTTGATGATGCGGTTGCTCATCTGAAAGTTGAACAGCATGTCGAGCGTCTTCACGGTCAGCCGGAAGGTTTTGTGCCGCGCATCTTTCTCGACGTAACCGCATGCCATCAGCGTGTCGACGATTCGCTGGACGGTTGCGACCGGGAGCCCGGTCAAGCGGTGCAGGGCGGTCAGCGTAGGGACCGAGTTGGCGGGCGTGAACGCTTCCAGCACCCGGAAGCCGCGCGCGACCGACGCGATGAACAACGGATCGTCCTCGTCTTCTTCGGGGGCCGCCAACGCGTCCTTGCCTTCGGCCGGGCGCGATACCGCGCGCGACCATGTCTGGATCCTGAGATTGGAAAGCGCGCGCGCGGTGGCCAGCACGGGCTGCACAAACTGGCTGACCAGATCGTCCTCGCTCACTTCGCCAAGCCACCCCGATACCGATACCGCAGCGAGACACTCGCCGTCCGCGTCGAGCACGGCAGCGCTGATCGTCGTCAGGTCATTGACTGTGCTGCCGGTTTCGAGGACATAACCCCGCGCCGCTGCGTCCGCCAGCGAGCGTTCGCAGCTAGCCCGTTCGTCGGGCGTCAAGACAGGATCGGAGACCTCCGCTAACTCCGCGATCCGCTCAATCAGAACCTCGGCAGGCAGGCGTGACAGCATCGCGCGTCCGGGTGCGTAAGCGAGTGCCGGCAAGTGTTCGCCGATCGGCGCCATAGCGCGTGAATCGGCGGCAGACGGCACGCGCGCGATGTTGACGATGTCCGCTCCCTGCATCACCCATAGGTCCGCGCGCAGATGCGTGCGCGCGCTCAGGTCGACCAGTTCGGGCATGGCCAGATCGATCAGGTGATTCGTGCTGATGAAGGTGTGCGCGATGCACGCACTTCGGTACGTCAGCGACAGCGCCGACGAAACCTCGTCGCGTTGCAGATACCCGCAGCGCACGAGCGTATGCGTGATGCGTTGCGCGCTGCTGCGGTTCATGCCGGTCAGTGCTGCGATTTCAGCAATGCGCAGATCCGGCGCCGCCGGGCCAAACGCCTCGAGCACCGTCAGCGCTTTGTCGAGTGCTGCGATCCGGGAACGATGGTCTTCACTCATTAGGGGTTCCTCTAGGCGCGGCAAAAAGTCATTGACATCGACTTTTGGTCGAACAATGATTGCGTTAATCGATTAACAGTAATAGTAATCGTATTGCGGTAAAACGTCAAGTGTTCACAGCAAAGCCAAGGAGCAACACAGTGTCGACGTCCATCAACAGGGTCAACGAACCGGCCGCGCATCCAGGCGTGCGGATCATCGGCGGCTCCCACGCCGGCAGCCATCCGGCGCCGGCTGTCGGCGCGGCAAGCGCGTCCAATGTGCATGGCACGCCCATTATCGACGTGCGCGCCGCCCACAAGATCTATCCCGGCGACGCGTCCGGGGTTGCCCACGCACTGAAAGGCGTGTCGGTATCGATCAACGACAACGAGTTCTTCACGCTGCTGGGACCGTCAGGGTGTGGCAAGACGACACTGTTGCGCCTCCTCGCCGGGTTCGAGCAGCCTTCATCTGGCGAAATTCTGCTGGCCGGTGAGCCCGTTCATGCATTGCCGCCGTATCGCCGCCCGATCAATACGGTGTTCCAGCACTACGCGCTGTTTCCGAACATGACGGTGGCGCAGAACGTCGCGTTCGGACTGCGCATGCTCAAGCGCAGTCCGAGCGAGGTCAAGCAGCGCGTCGCCGACATGCTGGCGCTCGTCAAGATGGAAAAATTCGCCGACCGGCGCGCCAACCAGCTCTCGGGCGGGCAGCAGCAGCGCATCGCACTGGCCCGGGCGCTCGCGCCGCAGCCTCGCGTGCTGCTGCTCGACGAACCGTTGTCCGCGCTCGACCTGAAGCTGCGCCAGGCGATGCGGCTCGAACTGAAGAGCTTGCAGGAAAAGACCGGCATCACGTTTGTCTTCGTCACGCACGATCAGGAAGAGGCACTGGCGATGAGTGATCGCATTGCCGTGATGTCGGAAGGGCTCGTCCAACAGATTGGCACACCTGAAGACATCTATGACCGGCCCGCTACGCGCTTCGTTGCCGACTTCATCGGAGAAAACAACATGCTCGCCGGCCGTATTGCGGAACAGGGCGCGGGATTTGTGCGAGTCGCGGTGCCGGACGTTGGCGATTTCGTAGCGGACCAGCAAGACGGTTACGCACCAGGCGATCCGGTCACGGTGGCGATCCGTCCCGAGCGGCTTTCCTTTGCGACGGGATCGGTATCAGTCGGTCCGCGGATCAAAGGCGAGATTGCCGCCACGGTCTATCTTGGGACCGACACGGCCTGTCACGTGCGGCTCGGTAACGGACAGCGCATCGTGGTCCGCGACATGACGGCCGGCCGCGCCGCTCATCGTCCGCAAGTCGGCCAGCCGGTCTGGCTCGACGTCGCCGTCAACGCCGTCAACCTGCTGAGGGACTGAGATGCTGCAGCCAGACCTTCCCCAATCGATTCCGCTGATTGCCGAGCCCGGACCCCTGGCGCGCCGTGAACGGCGCCTGCAACTCGCCAGTTTGCTGCCGGCGCCGCTGATGATCGCGCTGTTCCTGGTCGCGCCGCTGCTACTGGTGGTTGCTTATTCCTTTATGGAGGCGAATGGCTACGGCGGCGTGCTGCACAAGTTCAGCCTCGACGCGTACATCCAGTTGCTGTTCGAACGCAATCTCGACGATAGCCTGAGCTTCACCGACGCGTATCTGATGATCGCGCTGCGTTCGATATCCGTAGCCGGCATGACGACGCTGATCACCATGCTGGTCGGCTTTCCGGTTGCGGTGTATATCGCGTTGCAGCCCGCTGCCCGGCGTAACCGGCTCATCCTGTGGATCACGATTCCGTTCTGGACCAACCTGCTGGTGCGCACCTATGCGTGGATCCTGCTGCTGCGCGATACGGGCGTAGTCAACGGCGTGCTGCAGGCGCTCGGGATCATTCACCATCCCGTCTCCATGCTCTACACCGATGGCGCGGTGCTGGTGGGCCTCGTCTATACCTACGCGCCGTTCATGGTGCTGCCGATCTACTCGAGTGTCGAGAAGATGGACATTCGCCTGATCGAGGCCGCGCATGACCTGTACGCGTCGAAAACCCAGGCGCTGCTGCGTGTCGTGTTGCCGGCGGCGGCGCCGGGCATCATCGCAGGCTGCATGCTGACGTTCATTCCCTGCCTCGGCGCGATGATCGCCCCCGAATTGCTAGGCGGCGGCAAGAAGCTGATGCTCGGCAATCTCATCTACCGGCAGTTCACCGAGGCGCGCGATTGGCCGTTCGGTTCGGTATTCGCCGTGGTGCTGCTGATCGCCATCGTCACAGCCGCCGCGTTGATTACGCTGATCCGATCCAGTCTTACCGCATCTCGTGCACGGAGGCCGCAATGAGTTTCCTTCGACGGCCAACCGTATTCAGCGCCAACCATTTCAGCGGCTTCGGCGCGATTACCGGGGCCTTTTACCTGTACCTGTATGCGCCGATCGTCGCGCTGGTGGTCCTGTCGTTCAACGGCAGTACGTCGGCCACCGTCTGGAAGTCGTTCAGCCTGCAGTGGTATGAGGTGGTGCTCCAGAATGCGGCGTTGCGCGATGCAGCCCAGAACAGCGTCGTGATCGCGCTGACAGCGGCGTCGCTCTCGACGATGCTCGCGACGATGGCCGCGCTTGCCATCGCGCGCCGGCAGCGCACCCGTACCACCGCGATGTCCGAGCGGCTCATCATGCTGCCACTCGTGCTGCCCGAGATCGTGGTTGGCGTGGCGACCTTGGGATTCTTTAGTGCGATCGGCCTCTCGCTCGGTGCGGGCAATCTGATCATCGCGCACACGGTGTTCTGCATTCCGTTCGCGTATCTGCCGATCCGCGCGCGTCTTCAAGGGATGGACACACGGCTCGAACAGGCGGCGATGGATCTCTATGCACGCGAATGGGCCACATTGCGCTTTGTGACGCTGCCGCTGTTGATGCCGGGCATCGTGTCGGGTCTGATGCTCGCCTTCGTCGTCTCGCTCGATAACTTCATCATTTCAGTGCTCGTCGCGCAGGCCGGTTCAACCACCTTGCCGATTTTCATTTTCAGCCTGATGCGCATGGGCGTCACACCCGACGTCAACGCCGCATCGACCATCATTCTCGCGGTCTCGGTGGCGCTGGTCGTTGCCGCGCACCTGATCGGCAAGGGCGGCCGTAAGCGTTCGTAGTCCATTTCCACACGTCAAGACATCACACCCCAACGGAGAGGTCATGAAGAAATTCCTGCGCACCACCGGTGTCGTTCTCGCCTGCGTTGCCCCGTCGATCGCTGCCCATGCAGCAGGCACGTTGAATCTGTACAACTGGTCCGGCTATATCGCGCCGGATCTGATTGCCCAGTTCCAGAAGCAGACCGGCATCAAGGTCAACATCGACAACTACGATTCCGAAGAGACGTTGCTGGCGAAGCTCAAGCAGGGCGGGGCGGGCTATGACATCGCCGTGACCAACCAGGCAATGATCCCGGTGTTCGTGCGCGAAGGCCTGATCGAGAAAATCGATGCGGCAAACATTCCCGGCTACAACAACATCACCGCGCGCTTTCGCAAGCCGCAATGGGATCCGACCGGCGAATACTCGGTTCCCTATCTGTGGGGCACGATGAACTTTGCCGTCGACACCAGCGTATATAGCGGCGACATCAACACGCTGAAAGTGCTGTTCAATCCGCCCGCGCAACTGCAGGGGAAGATCAATATGTTCGACTCGGCGGACGATGCCATCTCTCTGGCGGCGATCGAAGCCGGTGTGCCGGCGTGCAGCGAAGATCCCAAGCAGATGCAGAAGGTGCTGAACGTACTCAAGCAACAGAAACCCTTCGTGAAGACGTATAGCTCGAAGGCCGGTGCGATTCGCGAATCGATGGTCTCCGGCGAAATTGCGATGTCGGCGATATGGAGCGGCACGGCGCAGCGAGCGGGCGAGCTCAAGCATTCGATCCGCTATGCGTACCCGAAGGAAGGTTCGCTTGCGTGGGTCGACAACATCGTCGTGCCTAAGGGCGCGCCGGATATCGACAATGCGAAGAAGTTCATTGCCTTCCTGCTCACGCCGAAGGCGGCAGCCATGAATACCAACTTCCTCAAGTATCAGAACGCGGTAGACGGCTCCGACACCTTTGTCGCCGACGATGTGAAGCGGGCTCCGGAACTGACTCCGCCGGCAGGCGCCAAGCTGGTGTTCAAAGAGACCTGCTCGACTGCGGCGATCCGTTTGCACGACCGGGTCTGGACGGACCTCCTCAAGTAAGACATCGGGTATTGACAACAACACTGCATGGCATTGGCTCCGTGCGCGCAATCGCGTTATTGCGTTATTGCGCGGGGCCCGCAAACATGCACGCTATCCGGAAGGAGCGGCGCCCGTTAGCGGCGCATCCGTTTCTTTGCGAATTTTATGGAGCAAGTGATCAACTATGAGCGTCGATTCCACCCTTATCGATCGATCTGCCTGCGAGGTGGTCGACATGCTGCGTCGCGAAGCAGTCAGTCCGCACGATCTGCTCGACACGTTGGCCGCGCAGGTGGAACGCGTCGAGCCGCATGTCAACGCGTTGCCGACGGTGTGCTGGGAGCGCGCGCATGAGCATGCCGACGTACTGCTGCGCAAGCCGGTCGCCGAGCGCGGGGTGTTGTGCGGGCTGCCGGTGCCGATCAAGGATCTCTCTGCTGTCGACGGTGTGCGCACGACCTACGGATCCCGGGTATACGAAGACTTCGTGCCGGACACGACGGACGTGACGCCCGCGCGTATCGAAGCGAGCGGCGGTATTGTCTACGCGAAATCCAACTCGCCGGAATTCGGTGCTGGTGGTCATACGTACAACGACGTACTGGGCTTGACGCGTAACCCGTGGAAGTTGTCGCGCTCCGCCGGCGGGTCGTCGGGTGGTGCGGCGGCCGCGCTCGCATCGGGCACGGCGTGGGTCGCGCACGGCTCGGACCTTGCCGGCTCGCTGCGCACGCCGGCTGCGTTCTGCGGCGTGGTGGGCCTGCGGCCGACGCCGGGACGCGTGGCAACCGGTCCGGCGCGCGATCCGTTCGACACGCTATCGGTCCAGGGACCCATGGCGCGCAATGTGGCCGACACCGCGTTGCTACTCGACGCGATGTGCGGTTTCGAACGTCGCGCGCCGTTGTCGATGTCCGCGCCGGCCACCACTTTTCTCGATCACGCGCGACGCCCACGGCTACCGGCGCGCGTTGCATATAGCGCTGGACTCGGCATCGCCGAGCCCGAGGTGGACATCCGCGCGATCTGTGACTCGGCAATGGACCGGCTCGCCGCCCAGGGCATCGGCATCGAGCAGCCGCGCATCGATCTTTCGGCTGGCGTGAAGGCATTTCATGTGCTGCGCGGCGTGTTGTACGCGACGAACCATGCCGACGTGCTCGCTAAGCACCGCGAACTGCTGAACCCGAACGTCATCGGCAACATCGAGTACGGGTTGTCGCTCGACGGCCCGTCGATTGCCGATGCGCGGCGCACGCGAGGTGAACTGTCTCACGGCATGACGGCGTTACTCCAGACGTACGACGTGGTGATCTGTCCGGCTTCGATCGTTCCTGCCTTTCCCGTCGAACAGAAGTTCGTGGCGAGCGCGGCGGGCCGACAGTTCGATACCTATTTCGACTGGCTCGCGATCACATACGGCCTGACCCTGCTCGGACTTCCCGTGATCACGATTCCATGCGGCATGACCCGCGATGGCTTGCCCGTCGGCATTCAGATCGTGGGCAGCGCGCGCGGCGAAGCAGCCTTGTTGTCGGTCGCGGCCGCGATCGAAGCGATCATCGGCACGTGGGCCACCTGCGAGCGCGAACTGGACGTGCTCGTGCGTGCGAACGCCTGACTTTCAACCCTACAGGAGCAAGACATGACATTCCAATCCGGGACGAACTCGGCGCGCGACGTCGCGAATTATCTGCATCCCTATACGAATCTCGCCGTGCACGAGCAGGAAGGGCCACTCGTCATCACGCGCGGTGACGGTTGCTACGTGTACGACGAAGCAGGCAACCGCTATCTGGAGAGCCTGTCGGGCCTGTTCTGTGCGTCATTGGGTTTCAGCGAAAGGCGTCTTGCGGATGCGGCGGATCGCCAGATGCGCAAGCTGCCGTTCTATCACGCGTTCGGCCAGAAATCGACGGACGTGGGCATCGAACTCGCGGAAAAGCTGATATCGATGGCACCCGTGCCGATGTCGAAAGTGTTCTTCGCCAATTCCGGCTCCGAGGCGAACGATACCGCGATCAAGCTGGTCTGGTACTACCAGAACGCCGTGGGCAAGCCGCGCAAGAAGAAGATCATCTCGCGCGAGAAGGCGTATCACGGTGTGACGGTCGCCGCAGCGAGTCTCACGGGCTTGCCCTATGCGCATCGCGAGTTCGATCTGCCGATCGAGCGCATCGTGCACGCGGACTGCCCGCATTACTACCGCGCGGCGCAACCCGGCGAAAGCGAAGAGGACTATGCGACGCGCTGCGCCGACGCGCTGGAACAATTGATCCTGAAAGAAGGCCCGGATGAAGTCGGCGCGTTCTTCGCAGAACCGGTGATGGGATCGGCTGGCGTAATCGTCCCGCCGCGCACCTACTTCGAGAAAGTGCAGAAGGTGCTGAAAAAATACGACGTACTGTTCATCGCCGACGAGGTGATCTGCGCGTTTGCTCGCACCGGCAATATGTTCGGCAGCCAGACGTACGACCTGCAACCGGACATGATCACGCTAGCCAAGCAACTGTCTGCCGGTTATCAGCCGATCTCCGCGCTGATGATCAACGACCGGATCTATCGGGCGCTGGTGGAGCAGAGCAGGAAGGTGGGCACCTTTGGCCACGGCTATACCTACACCGGTCATCCGGTAGCGGCTGCCGTCGCCCTCGAAACGCTCCGGATGTATGAAGAACTCGATATCGTCGCGCGCGTGCGCGAACTCATGCCTGTTTTTCACGCCCATCTGCAACGGCTGGGCGAGCACCCGTTGATCGGCGAGGCACGCGGCGTTGGCTTGCTGGGCGGTCTTGAAGTGTCGATGAATAAGGCTCGTCGCGAAGCGTTCGCCCCGGCCGCGGGCGTCGCCGCCTATGCGGCCAGGCGCGCGCTGGCACACGGTGTGATCACGCGCGGCCTGAACGACACGGTGACGCTGTGTCCGCCGCTCATCATCACGCGCGAGGAACTCGACGAGATGTTCGACGGCATCGGCCGGGCACTGGACGATACCTATGCATGGGCAAACCAGCAAGGTTTGATGGCCGCATGAGCCGATCCGTTCGCCCTCACGTTCCGGCTACCGGCGGGAGTGGGGGCGCCATGGTTTCGAGGCGTTCCTCGAGATCAAATCGATGATCCGGTATTAGCGGGGGAGTGGCGCAGGAGGCGGGTAGGTCTGTGAATTAAGCACCAGGCTGTCCGCCTCCGCAAAATTGTTTCAGGTTGGCTTGATTATTATATTTAGGTATACAAAATGAAAGCAGGAAAGGTCTGGAGTTTCGGTATGCTGGCCGGAGTGATCGCGGCATCACCGCTCAGCACGTTCGCACAATCGAGCGTCACGTTATACGGGATCATCGATGCGGGCGTGACCTATGTCACGAACGACGGCGGCAGCCACAACATAAAGATGGACGACGGGGTGTTGGTTCCGAACCGCTGGGGACTGAAGGGTAAGGAGGATCTGGGTGGCGGCCTGTCCGCGATCTTTCAACTCGAGAGCGGATTCAGCGTATTGAACGGAAAGCTGAACCAGGGCGGTGCACTGTTCGGCAGACAGGCCTATGTCGGGTTGAACGGCAACTTCGGCAAGCTCACGCTGGGAAGGCAATACGACTTCACACATGATTACCTGTCTTCGTTCAATGTGGGTGGTTGGGACGCGAGCGGTTACGGCATTCATCAGGGCGATTTCGACCGCGAAGGGGGAGACCGGATGAACAATGCCGTCAAGTACAGGAGCCCGGACTTCAGCGGGTTCAGCTTCGGCGGCATGTACTCGTTCAGCAATCAGGCGGGGAACTTCCACGACGGCAGCGGCTGGAGCGTCGGTGCATCGTATGCGCATGGACCGCTGACGCTAGTGGGCGCCTATACCTATGTCGCAACGCCTTCGCTGGATCCCTATGGAGCGATTGGCGTGTCGACGTTCCTCGGTCAGACAGTCGCCACACATGGCGCCAATGGCGCGCCGACCGATCTGTTCGGCGACGGTTCGTTTGCATTGAGATCGCTGGCGACGTTCGGCCTCGGTGCGCAGTATCAGATCGGCCCCGTTGCGTTGCTCGCCAACTTTACGGATACGAAGCTCAAGGGAACGGGCGTAACAGAGGGGCAGTCATCGACCATGCGCGTGTATGAAGTCGGCAGTACCTGGCAGATCAATCCCGCATGGTCGGCGGCGGGTAGTTACCAGCACACCACATTCGAATCACACAACTGGAACGAAGTGTCTCTGGGACTCGACTACGCGCTATCGAAACGGACGACCCTGTATGGCACGGTGGACGGGTTGATGGCTTCCAGTGGCGTCGACCCGGTTATCGGCTATAGCTTTGCACCGGCATTGTCGAACAAGCAGGCTATTGTCCGGCTGGCAATGGTCCACACGTTCTGATCGTGAGGCAGCCGGCCGGTGCAACACTGCACGACGCAAGCTCGGCGCGTTGATACGGTGTTTGCAAGCGACCTGGCTGCCGCGATCGTGTACGGTTCATAACGTTTTGCTGTACTTGGCCCAACGCAGATGGTGCTGCCCGTTCGCCACGAGCATGCGTGTGTTCGGCCATGAGGTCAGGGTGTCTCGTGCAACCACGCGAGCAGATCACGGCGTGAGCTCACGCCGAGTTTGACGAGCGCGCGCCTCGCATAGGTTTCGACGCTGGATTTCCTGACCTTCATCGCATCGGCGATTGCCGCGTAGGTATCGCCGCGCACGATCGCCGAGCAAACCGCGCGTTCGCGTTCCGACAGCGCAGCGCCAAACTGTGCGAGGCGCGCGGCGAGTAGATCGGGTGTATCCGTATGCACGCGTGACGGGCTCGGACCCGTGACCTGTTGCGCATGGAGGGCTGCTAGCGGAAGAAGGACATCGCCCAGAAGTCGGATGCGCGCCATTTCGCTCAACGAAAAGGACGGCAAACGGCGCGACCGGCTCAGCGAAATCGAGTAGTGCGCGCCGGACACGGTTCGTAGCATGACGCACTCTTCGCGAAACTGCCTTGGCTCAAAAATCGCCTCGCGCAGTTCGCGGTCGTTCGTGTGGTCGGCCGAGCGCTGAATTACCTCTACTGAATCGAGTGCCGGCACACGTGTCATGACCGGATCGCGCTCGGCGAATCTGCGCATATAGAGCCGCATGATTTCCCGCTGATGGGCCTGCTCGCGGGCGTCGACGTGACTGCCGATCCATTCGGCATGCGGCTTGCCTCGTGCGCAGTGCTGCGCGCTCAATCTCAGGACGTGGAGCGAATCGAAGGCGGCGAAGCGCTGGATGAATTGACTCAGAGCCGCGAGGAAATGGGGCGTGCCCACGCGTTCGATGACGGGGCCTAACCGCTCGAACGCGGTCCGGTCGGAGACGAAAGCCTGGTCCAGTGATTCAGCGAGGAGGATCATGATCGCAAGAAAGTGAGCGCTTCGATCCGTTGCACGTCGATTCGTCATTCGATTCGTGGCGTGCCGGATCGTTACTCTCGATGATACGCGCGGTGCACTTGCGATGCATGCTGAAAACGGGTCCGCGCGTGTGTCCGCAGACCGGGGTGAACGCTCTGGCTTTGCGGAAACGGCTATGCGCCGCGATGCCTCGCGCATTGACGGAACAGGCAAATGAGGTCGGCTGCGATATGAGCGCCAGCCAGTGCCGTGATATCAGCGTGATCGTAAGCCGGCGCCACTTCGACGACGTCCGCGCCAACCAGATCGATGCTGCCGAGACCGCGAACGATCGCCAGTGCCTGTGCGGTCGAAAGTCCTCCGGGTACGGGTGTTCCCGTTCCGGGGGCATAGGCGGGATCCAGACAGTCGACGTCGAACGTCAGGTACGCGGGCCGCGTGCCCACGATAGTTCGGATCTTGTCGAGCACGGCAGATGTTCCCTGTGTATGGACCGAGGGCGCGTCAAGGATGTTGAAATTCATGAAGTCATCGTTCCACGTTCGAATACCGATTTGAACAGAGTGCGACGGATCGATGAGACCTTCTTTTACGGCCTTGTAGAACATCGTTCCGTGGTTCAGGCTGTCGGGGCGGTCGTCGGGCCACGTGTCGCAATGCGCGTCGAAGTGGATCAGCGACAGGGGACGTCCGTATTTCTGCGCGTGGGCGACCAGCAACGGATAGGTGATGTAGTGATCGCCGCCCAATGTCAGCATTTTTGTGCCAGCGTTCAGGATAGTCTGGGCGTGCTCCACAATCGTTTGTTTGATCGTTTGTGGATTGTGCACATCGAGCCAGCAGTCGCCGTAGTCGACAACGGCGTAGTCGTTGAACGGATTGATACCCCACGGGTAGGGCAGCAAGGTTCCGAGTTGGGCGCTTGCGGCGCGCATCGCACGCGGTCCTAGTCGCGCACCAGGGCGGAAGGTCGTGGCGAGGTCGAGCGGTACACCGGTTATCGCCAGATCGACGCCGTCCAGATCATGCGTGTATTTGCGCCGCATGAAGGACAGCACGCCCGCATAGGTATTTTCGCGCGATGATCCATACAACGACTGCCGGCGAATGGCGCCGTCGCCGAATGCGGTGTCTCTGGTATCCATACAGATAGTCCCCTTCATTGGAGGTGGCGGCTGATTACACGAAACACGCATACCTTATGCAATCTTGTGATCGTGGTCTGCCATGCAAAGAGGGGACAACCAGAAGAATTGCCTCAATACCGGCGGAGCTTCTATTTCGGTGACGCAATTGGGGATTCAGGTGCGGTGGCGGTGTTCGCTTAAAGGGCGGTCGCACCGGCTGCGTCTCTGGAGGAATGCGGAAGGGCGACACGATAGCATCTGTTTTCGAGGCAAACGCGTTGTGGCAATGGAACGGGTCGAGGGGGGCAGTTGGACGCGTTGTCTCGACTAGGGCGCCTGACGGCACCCTCGACTCTTGAACGAGAGCTTACTGTGCCACGGGAGGACCGCAGTTCGGCCATTGCGGACATTCGTCGTTCAGTTGCAATGCCAACGATCGTCCGTTTCCGGGTGGTTCAGTGGAAGGCAGTAGCCGTTAAGGGTTATTCGATGCCTGCCATCAACCACAGGCATGCGACGGGCCTCTGCGCGTGTTGGCAGGCGTCGAATAAGCCCGATGGAGGAAACCGCGGAGTGCCCCGACGCGGTTAGGGGTTTCGCGGCTATGGTGATTGATAGGCCGGGGTGGTCAGTGATGTCGGATGCGGGACGGTCAGGCGGGGTGGCGGACGGGCACTGACGCCGTAGCGAAGCGGCGCAGCCGTGCATTGGCGATGATGGAGCGGGCGGCCGAAGCGCTTCGCGAAGAGACACGCACAAACGTCCCCCCTTGGGCCGCGTTGCCGCAGAGCCAACGTTCGACAGGCAGGTCGAGGAGTTGTGGAGTTCATGTCTGATCCCGGCGCATTGGCGGTGCGCGGATCGGGGCGCTGCGCGCGAGGATATCGATGACGATCATCGGTGCACCGCAGTGCCGGCAGATGAACACGGGGCGGGTTTCGACGACGGCGTCGTCCGGTGACGGGCTGATCGCGGGTGCGAGGTGCAGCAGATCGCGCACCTTCGCGAGACTGGAGCGGCGTACCGGGTTGGCGAGCAGCCCGTAGTGACGGATCCGATGGAAACCACCGGGTAACACATGGAGCAGGAAGCGGCGTATGAATTCGCCGGTTTCAAGGGTCATGGTCTTGTAGCGGGTGTGTCCCTTCGCGCGGTAGTCCTTCCAGCGGAACGTCACGCCACGCTCATCGAAGGCGACGAGGCGCTGGTTGGAGATGGCGACCCGGTGTGTGTAGCGTGAGAGATACTCGAGCACTGCTTCCGGTCCGGCGAACGGGCGCTTGGCGTAGACCACCCATTCGCAGCTACGTAGCGGCGCAAGCCACCGGGCAAAGGTGGAGGAGTCAGCGAGCCCGCTGTATTCGCCGAAGAACTGCAGGTCGCCACGGTGATGAACCGACTGGAGCGCCTCGAGGAAGCGGCGCCGGAACAGGCGTGACAGGACACGCACGGGCAGGAAGAAGCCGGGGCGGCAGGCGATCCAGCGTTCGCCGTCAGGCGACAGTCCGCCACCGGGGACGATGCCGTGCACATGCGGGTGATGTGTGAGAGCCGAGCCCCAGGTGTGCAGCACAAGCGTGGCGCCGATCCGGGCCCCGAGGTGTCTGGGATCTGCGGCGATCGTGCGCAGCGTGTCGGCGGCGATGTCGAGCAGCAGGCCGTAGATGATCCGTTTGTTGTACCAGGCGATCGCACTGATGGGCGCGGGCAGCGTGAAGACGATGTGGAAATACTCGACAGGTAGCAGATCGGTCTGGCGTGCCTCCAGCCAGCGGTGTGCGGCGCTGGCCTGGCACTTTGGGCAATGCCGGTCCCGGCACGAGTTGAAGGACACTTCAGTGCCTGCGCAGCCGGAACAGCGCAGCACGTGTCCGCCCAGCGCCGCCGTGCGGCACTGTTCGATGGCTGACATGACCTTCAGCTGCCCCAGGCTCAGGCGTGTCGTGGCTCGCCACTCTGGCCCGTGGCTGCGGAAGATGTCCGCAACCTCCAGCATGAGATGCTGCGGGGTATGGGCTTATCCAGGAGGCAGGCGGTCCAGTGGACTGGTGACTTCATGCAGCAGGTCGGTGGCCACCTGCACATAAAGTGCGGTGTTCTCAAGCTTGGCGTGGCCGGGCAGAACCTGGATCACGCGGATATCCACCTTCTGTTCGAGGAGATGCGTCGCAAAACTGTGGCGCAAAGTATGCATGGATACACGCTTGTCGATGTGCGCGGCTTCGGCGGCGGCATGAATGGCGCGGTTCAACTGTCGCGTGCTTAACTGGTCGAGCGGATCGAGCCCGGGAAACAGCCACCCGCCGTCAAACATCTTGCCCTGCGCACGGGCCATGCGCCACCATACGCGCAGACGCCCGAGCAGCACCGGCGAGAGCATGGCGTAGCGGTCGCGGCGGCCCTTGCCCTGCTCGATATGCAGTGTCATGCGTTCGCTGTCGACGTCGGTGACCTTAAGCGCTACCACTTCACTCGCGCGCAGCCCGGCACCGTAGGCGACCGACAGCGCAGTCTGGTGCTTGAGGTTGCCGGCTGCCTCGATCAGCCGCCGCACTTCGTCGGGACTGAGCACGACGGGCAATATGCGGGGAACGCGCACCGGTTGCATCCTGACCATCAGCTCGGGCCGGTCGAGCGTGACCGTGAAGAAGAACTTCAGGCCGGTGATCGCGTGGTTCAGCGACACGGCCGATGTGCCGTGATCGACCAGATAGAGCTGGTAGCGGCGCAGGTCCTCGACGGTGGCCGTGTCAGGTGAGCGCCCGAGAAACCGGGCAAACTCACGCACGATGTGTAAATAGATGTCCTGCGTCTTGGGGGCTAGCTGGCGCATGCGCATGTCGTCGATCATGCGTTGGCGCAATGGGCTGACGTTTGCCGGTAAGGAGGTCATGATTCGGCTCCTGTTGAAGAGCGAGGCGGATTGCCTCGTTCACCAACATAAACCGCGTGACCGGCTTGACCTTCACCTCCAGCGTCGGATCGTAGCCCCTACCGCGTGAGCGGTTTAGGCAGTATGACTTTCCGTGAGTCAGTGGCTGGCCCGCCACGAGGAATCAGACGCGGGTTAGCATTACTGCCAGAGCCGCATGGTGTGCACAGGGGCACACC
>NZ_CAJNAT010000024.1 GCF_905220705.1 Paraburkholderia domus | reverse complement strand
AAACGACTCCACGCCGATGATAGTGCGGATTCCCGTGTGAAAGTAGGTAATCGTCAGGCTCCCACGCATGTCCAGAAACCCCGCCCTCAAAGGCGGGGTTTCTGCGTTTACAGCGCGGAAAAACAGGCACAGAAACCATCGCCGCTGTGGGACCTTGCCCGATCGGGCACCTGCTGCTCAGGCGTCACTCCTTCCCGATCCGGAGCGCGTTCGCGTAACCCGTCAGTTCCAGGTAAGCCCGTCCAACGTCCGAGCCGTCGCGGCTCACCCGCACGGCACCTTCCCAATACACTGCACCGGTCGATTGACGGGAATCGAGCTCCTGGTCATCCATCAGCGGATCGAGGCGCCACGTAAACGTACCGGTTTTGACCGTCATCGAGACGGGATACGACGTGTTCGTGCGCGGCGAGCGCCAGGTACGAACCGGAGTGAAATCAACCTGATCGCGGCCAAACGTCGTCACCCGACCGTCGCGATTTCTCAATACTGCATGTGCCCACATCGCGTGCCCATCGCGATTGCGGACCTTGAAAGCCATCAAGGCAGAACCATCCGTCAGGTTAGCACCGAGCCAATCCCATCCGACCGCGTCGGTATCGAGCAGCGTGCTCGACCATTCGTGATCGAGCCACGCCGCGCCGGCAACGGCCGTTTCGCCCGTCGATTTACTGCCTGCCGCGACCGGTCGAACCACGCTGCCGGTCACGCGCAATTGCGGCTCGCTGTAGTAATAGCTCGCCAGCTCGGGCCGCGGACCTTTGCGCGAGTAGCCGCGTTCACCCTGGATCAACGGCGCTTGGGTCGGCGTCAACGCGAGGTGCAGCGCGAATCCGTTCGCGTCGGCTGTGACGTCGTAGTGGCCGTCTGCGGCACGGACGATTTTCCATGTGTCGAGTTTGACGTCGGTATTGTCCGGCTTCGCATACGCCAGCCCGAAGCCTTCGCGGGCAATGCGCTGGTCGTGCGCAAGATGGCCGAGTGCAGGATCGCTTAACGCGGCATGGGCAATGATCAATTGCGATGGTGCGAATGCACTGGGGTCCGCAGGGTCGTGACCAGTTGCCGAGCGAAAGAAAGTGATCTGGAAACCGAGCGGCTGATTGTCCGGTGTCGTGAGCCAGCCCGTCGCGTACCACCATTCGGTGCGAAAAGCCGGGTGTGCGCCGCTGTCTTCCGGCAGCGCAATCGGATGCTCTGGTGTGACAGTCGCGAACTCGGGTGTCGTAGCGAACGCAGGCGCGATCGCTAAAAGGCCCATGCAAAGCAATGCAGCGCGAACCCTGGCGTTTAGACGCCGTGCACTCATAACGCGAGGCAACGCAGTTGGTGATGTGCGCGACAAGTCGGCCGTCAGCCAGAAGCGACTCGCGCAACAAAAGCAGGCTACTCGGCGAATTCGCGCCACTCGACAATATCGCCCCACGCCGTCGTGCGCCGACTCCTGCATCACCGTACACGGTAGTTCACCCATCACCAATCCTCCTTCACCGCGCGCACTGCATCCACCGACACCGCGCCTCGTCCCGCAATCACCGCCGTCGAACAGGACGAAGCCAGCATCACCAGCGCCACCGTGCTGAGCACTGTCCATGGAACGTGCAGCGACATGCTCCAATGAAACGACTGCGGATTGACGACGAACACCAGGATTAGACTGATCGCGAATCCGAGAATGAAGCCCATCGCGATGCCGCAAGCGGTGAGCATGCCGCCTTCGAGTGCGAGAATCGCGAGAACCTGCGAGCGGGTCACGCCCACATGCCGGAGCATGCCGAACTCACGGGCCCGTGCGAGTGTTTGTGCAGAGAACGTCGCCGCGACGCCGAACAGGCCGATTACGATCGCGACCCCCTCGAGAAGATAAGTGACGGCAAAACTTCGATCGAAGATAACCAGCGTGCGCGCGCGAATTTCACCCGGTTGTGACAGGGTCAGCGACGCGCCGAAGGGCAGCGCCCGCAGGCCGGATATCACGCGTTCGACGCTTGTTCCCGGTTGAACTGTGACAGCCACATCCGTCGCGCCTGTGTCGGAGGTTAAACGCCGGTAGTCCGCAAGCCGTATCTGGATCGCGCCGGTCTGACGTACGTAATCGCGCCAGATGCCGGCCACGACGAACACGTGAGCGCGCTCGCCAAGCGGCAACTGCACGCGTTGGCCAAGCTTATATCCATACAGATCGACCATTGCTTCGGATACCCAAACAGGTATTTCCCCGTTGTGAAGTTCGGAGGGAGGCAGCACCGCTCCAGTCATCTGCAGGTTCGCACCTGGGTCGGCGGCGTCGATTTCACGCGCGAGTACGGCGACGTCAGGCCGTGCAGGGTCGAGTGTGAGATGCGAGGTGCGGGCAAAGGCGGCAGTCTTGATGCCGGGCACTCTGCTCAACAGAGTCTGTTCGTCGGGGCGCAAGCCACCGGTGTCGCCGTTCGGCGCCACGCGAACGTACAGATCGGCCGAGAGCAGGTGGCCCAACCAGTCTTCGACGGAAACACGGAAGCTGGCCACCATGATCGCCATCGCGACGATCAGCGCGAAGCTCGACAGTACGCCACCCATCGCAATCGATGCGTGGCCCGGCGCATTGGCGAGGCGCGCCAATGCCAAAGTGCTCGCCGCGCCGGCGCGACGCCGCGCGCCGAGCGTACGGCTCGCTGCGCCAAAGATCAAAGCGGTCACGCGCGGCATCAGCGCAATCCCGCCAACCAGCAGCAGCGCAACGGCCAGATAGCCGCCGATGGGCGCATCGAACAACGGCGGCATCTGCGTGAGAACGGCGGCAATCAGCAGACACGCCAAAGCGGGCCATGGCGTAGCGAGCCGCGCCAGCGCGCCTTCTTCGGCGCCGGCTTTGAGTGCCGTTGCGGGCCGCGCACGCGCTGCTTCCAGCGCGGGGGCAAGACTGCCTAAAACCGACACGGCGATGCCGAGCGTCAGAAATAGCGCGGTCGCCAGCGGTTCGAAACCGACGTGCGGCTGCACGCCAGGAAAGTAGCCGCCGCCCAGGTCGCTGCCGAAAAAGTGCAACGCGCCGCTCGCCATCGCATAGCCGAGCGCGAGTCCGGACAGCGAACCGAGCAGGCCGAGCAGCGCGCCTTCTATCAGAATCTGGCGCAATAACTGGCCACGCGTCAGTCCCAACACACGCAGCATCGCAAACTGCGCACGTCGTCGCACGACACCGAGCGCCTGCGTCGAAAAAACGAGAAACGCACCAGTGAACAGCGCGACCAGCGCGAGCACGTTCATATTGATGCGATAGGCGCGCGACAGACGATCGGTGCGGCTTTCGGCATCGCGCGTCTCGGAGATCGCCCACCGGCTGCCGAGCCGCGCTTGCAGGTCACGTTTGAAGCGTTCGCGATCGACGCCGCGTTCGAGTTGCACGTCGATGCGTGACAGCTTGCCCACCTTGCCGAACTTCCACTGAGCGGCGGCGATATCCATTACCGCGAGGCGCTGACCTGGCCGCGTTCTCACGAGACCGCCGGCCACGCGCAAGTGCACGATCGACGTGCCGTTTTGCAGCGCTATGTCATCGCCGATTTTCACGTTCAACCATTGTTGCGCCGCCGACGAGAGAAACACCGTATCAGACGCAAGCGTATCGAACGGCCGCTCCGGCGACGGCACACCGATCAGGTCCGGCGCAATGCGGCTTGCCTTGAAGACGTCGATGCCGAGCACGGGCAGCGCGGCGCTCTGATCCGGTACGGTCACGTCGAGAGCGAGGACGGGACTCGCCAGCGCGACACCGGGTTCAGTCGACAAACGCGGATAAATGGACTCGTCGAATAGCGGTTGTGCACCGCGCACCTGCAGATCGGCCTCGCCCGACAGGCTGCGAGCCGCCGCCGAGAATTCGTTGAAGGCCGCGCTGTTGATCAATTGAACGGCGTAGCCAAGCGCGACGCCGAGCGCGATCGTCGCAATTGCAACCAGTGCGCGTCCGCGATGACTGCGCCATTCGGCGCCCAACAGCCAGCGCGCGAGCATGCGATGACCTCGCATGCGTTGCAGTGGGTGTGGGTCAGCGTGCATCGTCGGCTGAACGTGCAATGGATCGGGCGTCGGCGTGCGAATCGGAAAAGGCGCTGCGTCCGGACGATGCGTGCAAGCCGCCGTCGCTCAGAATCAGAATGCGGTCCGCGACGGCCGCGGCTGCTTCCGAGTGGGTGACCATGATGGCGGCCGCACCGGTTGCCTTGCTTTGCGCGCGGAACAGGCCGAGCACGTCGTGTGCGGTATCGGGATCGAGGTTGCCGGTGGGTTCGTCGGCGAGAATCAGTTTCGGACGATGCACGAGCGCCCGCGCAATCGCGACGCGCTGCAACTCGCCGCCCGACAGTTGCCGCGGAAAATCATCGCCACGGCCGCTCAAGCCGACGGCCGCGAGCATATCGAGCGCGCCGGCCGTGGGTAGATCGTTTAGCAGCAGCGGCAGAGCGACATTCTGCGCAAGTGTCAGATGAGGCAGGACGTGAAACGCCTGGAACACGAAACCCAGTTTTTGCCGGCGCAAACGCGTCGCCGCATTGTCATCCAGACGCGAGACCACGTTGCCGTCGATGATCACTTCGCCGCTTTCCGCGCTGTCGAGCCCAGCAATGAGATTGAGTAGCGTCGATTTCCCGACCCCGGAGTCACCCATGATCGCGACAAATTCACCCGGCTCGAGTGTGAAATCGAGGTGTGCCAGCACGATGCGGCCCGCGCCGTAGGTCTTGCCAAGCCCTCGACATTCGAGCGCGGGAACGACACCTTCTTCACGAAGCACCATGCAGTATCCGATAAGTCTGGCCGGTGAGGGCGGCGTCCAGCCGTGCGAAGAACTACCGTGCCGTGCACGAGCGTCGGCCCCTGAACGGCGAAGTATATTCGGGTTCTGTAAGGCCCGCAGGCGCATGCCACGATCGGCTGTTACCCATCTGAAAGCGGACGGGCAAGCGGATCGTGTGAGTCTTTTCAGGCCCGCGTCGACGCTTCTTTAGAGCGCCGGATCAAAAATTTTTTTTGCTCGCGGACGCGCTAAATTTTCACTGTTCCCTCGAAATCGGCCTTGATGGTGCATCATGCACCTGCATGATTCATTCCAGTTCAATCGTTGCATGGAAGTGTTGGTGCAAGAGTCGCTAATCACCAGCCAACTGCTTTCTTTTTCATGCAAATAACATAGCGGGCATCCTTCCCGAACGAGTTTGTGCGTCTGCACATTTTTCGGTGTTTCGCAAGGGTAGGCGTGGCAACAATACATTGCCAAAGGCGTTGCAGCGATGTTGCGCTGCAAAAGTATTCTTATCTTGGTAATCTCCCACCCTTGGTCATTCGACTGCGGGTAAACGTGAGGCGGGCAGCACCGTTTCGACGTCAATTCCAGCGAAATCCAGCCTACATGTCCATTTCAATGCTTTCATTTTGGAAGGCATTGAAATGGCGTTTTGTATTTCAAGTTTTCAACAGAACACATGCCATTGCCTCCGCTTCTTAGCCTACTCATCTGGATCCCTATTGTCGCCGGCCTGGTGGTTTTGCGTGCCGGATCTGACGCGGCACGTAGCCGCACGCGATGGCTCGCGCTGATCGGCGCGGTAGCGGGTTTCCTGCCGGTGATCCCACTCGTGTCGACCTTCCGCAACGACGTGACCTCGATGCAGTTCGTCGAGAACGTCCGCTGGTCGCCCACGTTCGATATTGCATGGCATGTGGGGGTGGATGGGATTTCGTTGTGGCTCGTCGCGTTGACCGCGCTGACTACGATCATCATCGTGGTCGCCTCGTGGGAGTCGATCACCGAGCGCACCGCGCAGTACTTCGGCGCATTCCTGATGCTGTCGGGTTTCATGCAGGGCGTGTTCACGTCGATGGACGGCATGCTGTTCTTCATCTCGTTCGAAGCGACGCTGATTCCGCTGTACCTGCTGATCGGGACGTGGGGCAACTCGAACCGCTCGTACGCCGCGGTGAAGTTCTTCTTCGTCTCGTTCCTCGGCTCGCTGATGATGCTGATGTCGATGCTGTACCTGTACAGCCAGACGCACAGCTTCGACCTCGCGCTGTGGCGTGAAACCCACCTCGGCACCTGGGCGCAGGTACTGGTCTTCCTCGGCTTCCTTGCTGCGTTCGGTGTCAAGGTGCCGATGTGGCCGCTGCACACGTGGCTGCCCGACGTCCACCTCGACGGCCCGACCGGCGCCGCCGTGATGATCGGCATGCTCAAGCTGGGCGGCTACGGTCTGCTGCGTTTCGCGCTGCCGATCGCGCCGCAGGCCAGCCATTTCTTCGCGCCGATGATGATCACGCTGTCGCTGGTCGCGGTGATCTATTCGAGCCTGCTGGCACTCGTGCAGACTGACATGCGCCGCTTGCTCGCGTATTCGACGATCGCGCACATGGGCCTCGTGACACTCGGTCTGTTCGTCTTCAACCGTATCGGTCAGGCGGGCGCAATCGTGCAGATGCTGTCGTACGGTGTGGTCTCCGGCGCGATGTTGCTGTGCACCGGCATGCTCTACGACCGCACGAAGACTGCTTCGATCGCCGAATACGGCGGCGTCGCCAACACCATGCCGCGCTTCGCCGCATTCGTGATGCTGTTCTCGATGGCCAATATCGGTCTGCCGGGGACCTCAGGTTTTGTCGGCGAGTTCATGGTGTTGATGGGCGCGATCCGCTTCAATTTCTGGATCGGTGCAATCGCGGCCTCGACGTTGGTCCTGAGCGCGGCCTACACGCTGTGGATGTACAAGCGCGTGATTTTTGGCGCGATCGCCAATGCGCGCGTGGCGAAACTGCAGGACCTCGGCAAGCGCGAGTTCGTGTTGCTCGGCGCGATGGCTTTGCTCGTGCTGGCCATCGGCATCAATCCGAAGCCGTTCACCGATGCGATCGACCCGTCGGTCGGTACGCTGCTCGCTCAATCGGAACGAAGCGCGCATCCTTCGGACGACTCTGCACCGGCTGACGGTGGCGAGCACCTGCAGGCGGCGGCGCCTGCTACCGTCGCGGCACGCACGCCAGGCTGATCGAAGCAGAACGCGGCGCAGGCGCAGCATCCGTCGCACGGATGCTGCCTGTGCAGACGCGCTGCATCGCATCCGGATACACGTCTTTTTCGAGCATCTGACGCAGCGCGACCATTCAGGTCGCGCTGCGTTTTAACGCTTGTTTGAAGGGACTTTCGTGATCAGGCGACGCCGCCGCGACATTGCAATAGAGCATTGCAAACCCTCGCGTGCGCACAGGCGTGCGGCAACGTGTCACACGGTGTTGCGACGCAATAGATCGTTGCTAAATCGAGTGTTTATATCCCCTTGACGACCCCCTATTATGCGATCGCTTACTAAGGGAGAGCGGTCGAATGACGTTCGTTGAAGTCGTAAAAGAAAGGCAATGGATATGAAAGGAAAGACGCTGCGAGGGTCGATAAGTTTCCTTTCCGCCGGCCTCGTGTTGTTGCTCTCGGGTTGCAGCAACCTCGATATTTTGAATCCGAAGGGGAGTGTGGGTCTGGCCGAACGTGAGCTGATTGCCACGTCGACCTGGGCCATGCTGATCGTGGTCGTTCCGGTTATCGCGCTCACGCTGCTGTTCGCATGGCGCTATCGCGCGTCGAACAAGAACGCCGAATACCGTCCGGGCTGGGTGCATTCGACCGGTATCGAAATCGCCATCTGGACGATTCCGACGCTGATCATTCTGTTCCTCGCCGTGCTGACGTGGAAGAGCACGCACGAGCTCGATCCGTATAAGCCGCTCGAGTCGCAGGTGAAGCCGATCAACGTCGAAGTCGTCGCACTCGACTGGAAGTGGCTCTTCATCTATCCCGACCTCGGCATTGCATCGGTGAACCAGCTGGCGTTCCCGGTGGGCACGCCGGTGAACTTCGTCATCACGTCCGACACGGTGATGAACTCCTTCTTCATTCCGCAACTCGGCGGTCAGATCTACGCGATGGCGGGTATGCAAACGCGTCTGCATCTGATGGCTGACGAAGCCGGCAACTACGCAGGCACCGCGGCGAATTTCAGCGGCAAGGGTTTCTCGGACATGAAGTTCCGTGCACTCGCTACCTCGCCTGAAGAGTTCAATGCGTGGGTCGCCAAGGTACGCGCTTCGTCCGACCGTCTCGACATGGACCGCTATCACACGATGTCGGCGCCTACCGAGAAGGAGCCGGTGCGCTACTTCTCGTCGGTCGATCCGCGGCTCTTTCACAACATCATTGCCCGATACAACAACGGTAACGTCCTCGACAACATGAAAGACGCTAACTGTGCGCCAAAGGGTAAGGGGTAACGCATGTTCGGAAAACTCTCACTAGACTCGATTCCGTACCACGAGCCGATCATCATGGTGACGGCTGCCGGTATCGCCCTCGGCGGTGCGCTCGTTCTGGGTCTGATCACCTATTTTGGCAAGTGGCGCTACCTGTGGACCGAATGGCTCACATCGGTCGACCACAAGAAACTGGGCGTGATGTACATCGTGGTTGCGCTCATCATGCTGTTCCGCGGCTTTGCGGACGCGATCATGATGCGTACCCAGCTAGCGCTGTCGTATAACGCGCCAGGCTTCTTGCCGCCGCACCATTACGACCAGATCTTTACCGCGCACGGCGTCATCATGATTTTCTTCATGGCGATGGCGTTCATGGTCGGCCTGATGAACATCATCGTGCCGTTGCAGATCGGTGCCCGCGATGTTGCGTTCCCGTTCCTCAACTCGTTGAGCTTCTGGATGACCGCGATCAGCGCGATCCTGATCAACATCTCGCTGGTGATCGGTGAATTCGCGCAAACGGGCTGGCTGGCTTATCCGCCACTCTCCGAATT
This sequence comes from Paraburkholderia domus, assembly GCF_905220705.1. GTDB lineage: Bacteria > Pseudomonadota > Gammaproteobacteria > Burkholderiales > Burkholderiaceae > Paraburkholderia > Paraburkholderia domus. The sequence goes on along the minus strand of NZ_CAJNAT010000024.1, from coordinate 118,047 downwards.
ACAGTTCAGTCCAGGTGTCGGGGTCGATTATTACCTGTGGAGCCTGCAGCTCTCCGGTATTGGCACGTTGCTGACTGGCGTGAACTTCTTCGTGACCATCGTCAAGATGCGCGCGCCGGGCATGACCTGGATGAAGATGCCGGTGTTCACGTGGACCGCGCTGTGCACGAACGTGCTGATCATGGCTTCGTTCCCGATCCTGACCGTCACGCTCGCGCTGCTCGGTCTGGACCGCTACCTCGGTATGCACTTCTTCACGAACGACGGCGGCGGTAACGCCATGCTGTACCTGAACCTGATCTGGGCATGGGGTCACCCTGAGGTGTACATCCTGATCCTGCCGGCGTTCGGTATCTTCTCGGAAGTCGTGGCCACGTTCGCCAAGAAGCCGCTGTTCGGCTACAAGACGATGGTGTGGGCAACCTGCGCGATCATGGTGCTGTCGTTCCTCGTGTGGCTGCACCACTTCTTCACGATGGGTTCAGGCGCTGACGTCAACGCGTTCTTCGGTATCGCGACGATGGTCATTGCTATTCCGACCGGCGTGAAAGTGTTCAACTGGCTGTTCACGATCTACAAGGGCCGTCTGCAGTTCACGACGCCGATCCTGTGGACCCTCGGCTTCATGGTCACCTTCACGATCGGCGGGATGACCGGCGTGATGATGGCGATTCCAGGCGCGGACTTCGTGCTGCACAACAGCCTGTTCCTGATCGCTCACTTCCACAACGTGATTATTGGTGGCGTGCTGTTCGGCTACCTGGCGGGTTTCAACTACTGGTTCCCGAAGGCGTTCGGCTTCAAGCTGAATGAGAAGTGGGGCAAGGCGTCGTTCTGGTTCTGGCAGATCGGTTTCTGGGTTGCGTTCACGCCGCTGTACGTGCTGGGCTTCATGGGCATGACACGTCGTCTGAATCACTATGACAATCCGGATTGGCATCCGTGGCTGATTTTCGCGTGGGTCGGTGCAGTGCTGATCGCCATCGGTATCGCTTGCCAGGTGATCCAACTGGTCGTCAGCATCCGCGACCGCAACCTGCCGCAAAATCGCGACGTCACGGGCGATCCGTGGGACGCTCACACGCTGGAATGGGCAACGAGCTCGCCGCCGGCGTCGTACAACTTCGCGATCATTCCGGACGTGCATGAACTGGACGCATTCGCTGAAATGAAGTTACGCAAGCATCGGCCGAAGCCGGTGTATCGCGACATTCACATGCCGTCGAACACGTCCGCGGGTCTGGTGGTGGCGATGTTCTCGCTGGTGCTGGGTTTTGCCGCTGTGTGGCACATCTGGTGGCTCGCGATTGTGGGTCTGGTCGGCTCGATCGGTACTGTGATCATTTACAGCTTCCAGAAGAACGAAGGCTTTTACATCCCGGCCGCCACGGTTGCGGCGATTGAAGGAAAACGCTCCGGCGCCGGTGCCCAGGTTGCGATTGAAGAAAAACGCTCGGGCGCTGATGCGCAGGTCGCGTTGGAGGTGGATTGATGTCAAACAACACTCTTACGGCGGGCTCGCATCATCACGATGCGCATCATGCCGATCACCCGCCGTCGCACTCGGTATTCGGCTTCTGGCTGTACCTGATGACAGACTGCATCATCTTCGCGTCGCTGTTTGCGGTGTTCGCGGTGATGCAGCATCAGTTCGCGGGTGGTCCGAGCGGTAAGGATCTGTTCGAGATCCCGGGCGTCGCGCTCGAAACGGCCATGCTGCTGCTGAGCAGTATCACGTACGGTTTCGCGATGCTGGGCGCGCACAAGAACAGGAAGGGCGTATTGCTTTTCTGGCTGGGCGTGACGTTTCTGCTGGGTCTCGCGTTCCTCGTACTGGAAATGCGCGAGTTTTCGCACCTGATCGCCGAGGGCGCAGGCCCGAGCCGCAGCGCGTTCCTGTCGTCGTTCTTCACGCTGGTCGGCACGCACGGTTTGCACGTGACGTGCGGCCTGATCTGGATGGTGGTGCTCGCCGTTCAGGTGATGCGTCATCGCGATCTGACCGAGCGCGACATGATTCGCCTGACGTGCCTGAGCCTTTTCTGGCACTTTCTGGACGTCGTATGGATCGGCGTCTTCACCTTTGTCTATCTTGCGAGCGTGATCTAAATGGACCATAGCCATCACTCACACCTGGCGCACTCGGACGAAGGATACGGGGGCGAAAGTCACGGCAGCTTCGGCAGCTACACGGTGGGTTTCATTCTCTCGGTCGTATTGACCGCGGCGGCGTTCGGCCTGGTGCTGACGGGCGCGTTGACGGGCGAGAACGCATTGCTCGCGATCGCGGGTCTCGCGCTCGTGCAGATCGTCGTGCATCTGATTTTCTTCCTGCACATGAATGCGTCGTCGGCACAGCGCTGGAACGTCATGGCGTTCGGCTTCACGGTGCTCACGGCCGTGATTCTGATCGTCGGGTCATTGTGGATCATGCATAACGTCAGCATGCACATGATGTCGCGATAAGCGGAAAACGCCGTAGGTTGAGTAAGAGCCCCGCAAGGTGAAAGTCTTGCGGGGCTTTTTTATGCATTCCGAAGGTGCACGATCCCGACACGGCGCCGCGAATCGGGATTGACCCGTCTCGAAACACGCGTTAGCATCGTTTCCATGACCGCTTCTATCCTTTCCCGTTCGCATTCTTTGCACGCATGCTGTTGCAGCCTGCCAAGGGGAGCTTGCGTCTAGCGAGTCGAGTTGTACACGTCCGTATCCCTGAGGCCACCCGTCACAAGACCGGTGGCTTTTTTGTTTTGGTCTGCCCGCTTTCGTTTTTCGGTCTGCTTTTGACGCGCTAACGGGCTCAACGCCACAGGAATTCAAATGCCGCTGGCCCTGTACGACACCTGGTCGCGCACCTTACGCGCGTTCACGCCGATTCAGGCGGACCACGTGGGGCTGTATTGCTGTGGTCCCACTGTGTACGACCACGCGCATATCGGCAATCTTCGAACCTACGTGTTTGAAGACGTGCTGCGGCGCGTGCTGGCGTTGAACGGCTACGCCGTGCGGCACGTCGTCAATATCACCGACGTCGGTCATCTGGTCTCCGATGCGGATGAAGGTGAAGACAAGATGGAGAAGGGCAGTCGGCGCACCGGCGAATCGGCGTGGGAGATCGCGAAGCGCTATACCGCGGCTTTCATGAGCGACTGGCACGCGCTAAATCTGCTGGAGCCTTCAGTGTGGTGCCGCGCGACCGATCACATCGCGGAACAGATCGACTTCATCGACGAACTCGAGCGCAACGGCTATACCTACCGCACTGCCGACGGCGTCTATTTCGACACGAGCAAACAGGATGATTACGGCTTTCTCGCACGTCTCGATGTGGCAGGCCTGCAGGCCGGAAAACGTGTTGCAATAGGAGAGAAGCAGCGCGCAACGGACTTCGCGCTATGGAAATTCAGTCCACCGGACACCAACCGGCAAATGGAGTGGGATAGCCCATGGGGAAGAGGTTTTCCCGGCTGGCATATCGAATGCTCGGCGATGTCGGCGAAATACCTGGGCCCGTGGTTCGACATTCATTGCGGCGGAGAAGACCACATCGCCGTGCATCACAGCAATGAAATCGCGCAGACTCAGGCACGCCATGGAACCCGCCTCGCGAACTTCTGGATGCACGGCCATTTCCTCACGCTGGACGCCGGCAAGATGTCGAAGTCGGGCGGCGACTTCGTGCGCCTGCAGACATTGATCGAGCGTGGTATCGATCCGCTTGCGTATCGTTACTTATGCCTGAGTGCGCATTATCGAAGCACGTTGCGTTTCAGTCCGGAGGCACTCGATGCCGCGCAATCCGCGTTGGACCGCTTGCGCAGAACCTATGTGCAGTGGCCAGAAGGCGGCATGCCCAATTTAAATGTTGTCGCCCGCTTCAAGGCAGAAGTCGATCAGGATCTTAACCTGCCACGTGCGCTTGCTGTGCTGTGGGAAGTAGTCAGAAGCGATCTGCCGCCGGCGGTGCGAAGAGCGACGGTCGATCACTTCGATACCGTGCTCGGACTGCGGCTTACCGAATGGAAGGAGGGCACGGTGGCGATTCCGGCGGATATCGCACTTCTCGGAAATGCCCGCGAGAAGGCTCGCGCCCTGGAGCAGTGGAGCGAGGCGGACCGTCTGCGTGACGTGTTGAATGCGGCCGGCTGGCATGTGGAAGACAGCGTGAGTGGGCAAGTACTGCGTCCGCTCGATACAGCGAAGTAGCGCTGCTTAAGCGGCTCACTATGATCGTCAATCACGGTGTCATCGAAAAGGTTTTCTATCCCGTGTTTCCGCCTGATCGGAATGCGGCTGACGTACTCGCGTGGCTGAAGGCGCATCAACAGGATTGAATGTCGACCGGTGGTTGAAAAGAGGGGTAAGGAAAATAGACGAGCCGTTATGCTGGCCCGTCTGTTTTCATGTGGTTTCTCGCGCTGCCTAAAGCGGTACCACCACCGGTTCGGAGTGCGAAGGCGGCTTGCCGTATGGCATAAGGACAGGCCCGCAGCCCCAATGAATCGGCGGACACTGGTCCCAGCCACGCCGAATGACAATAGGCGGCATCATCCCGCCGGGGCAGGCAGGCGGCGCTTCTCGCGTGAGGCAGGCGATTCCGCCGCGTACGGACTGCGACGCTGATGGGTCGAGTTCGTCGACGCGGGGCAAATCTTTGAGAACTAGCGTTTTCATGGTGGATCTCCGACAAGGTTGGATTGACAGTGAGCCCGGGTATCGCCGCGCTCATGGGTTCCCGTTGCACACACCATGCCATCCGCCGCGAAGCGGCATGCCACCGACATCCGCCGATCTCGCGAGCGCAAGATGGTTGAGATAGACCGACTCACAACGCCACGATGTCGGTGCGGCGCCAACAGCTACGCCCGTTGCGAGCATTCCGAGGAATTGCTTTACGTCGAGGTGAGTGTGACGAACAACTGCGGTTACTGCGTCGCGAGCCATACGGCAGCAGCCCGCCGTGCAGGTATGATCGACGAGATGGTCGGCAGAGCTGCTGGCGGTGGCCGGCATGGCGAACGAGACTAACCGGCTCGCCGTCGGACATCGCGTGCCGATCGATCCTGCGTTCGAGTAATAGCGCGTGTCCTCAGCCCTGCGCGCCGCGCCATCCGGCGAGCAGGGCGGGCAATTCGGCCATGTTCCTGAAGACATGAATCGCGCCCGCGCCATGCAAGGCAGTGGCGCTGCTGTGGCTCAGTTCTTTCGGGCAATAGCCGAATACCGTGGCGCCGGCGGCCACGCCTGCTGTCACGCCCGTGACGGTATCATCCACCACCGCGCAACGCTGTGGCTCCACGCCCAACCCCGCGGCTGCGGCGAGGTAGACATCGGGATACGGCTTATTGCGCGGTGTTTCGTGGCCGCTGGCGATACGCCCTTCGAAGCAGTCGAGAATGCCGGCCTTCGCCAGTTGCAATTCCACTTTGATGCGATCGGCGCCCGACGCGACAGCGATGCGTCCGTCGAGTGTCGCGTAAAGCGCGCGCACTGCGGACGCCGCGCCGTCAATCGCCATCAGCTCGCGATCCAGCGCCTCATTACGGCGTGCGCGAAACTGCATGAGCCAATCCGTCGTAATCGCGAAGCCGGTGCGCGCTTCGATGAGTGCGGCTTCATCCCTGACGGCCTTGCCGACAAAAATGCGCATCGTCTCTTCTACCCTCAATTGCCAGCCCAACTCGCCGAGCATCTCGGTCAGCACACGGTTGGTGATGGGTTCGGAGTCGACGAGCACGCCGTCGCAGTCGAAGAGTACGGCGTCGAAAGGGAAATCAGCCATCGGGCAGGGTAGGGATAGAGTTCGCGGAGCCCGAAAGGATACCTCACCGGCTCGCGCGACGCCGTCCGTGGCAATGCAGACGACAGGGTCGGAGTTGGCGAGTTCACGCTATCGCGTGCTGCATATTGCGCGCATTGAAAACATCTGCTGATTGAGATTTCGGGGCGCGAACATGACGTCGCCCATCGATTGCCATTCATTTGCATGACATTGCCTGTCTTTTTGCCAACGTCCCCAGTGATGCGCGGGCAATTCTGACCGCTGTATCCCGCCTGTCCTAACGCGTTCCTGTCAATGCAAATCAAAGCGACAGATTTTTCCCGCTGCTGCGTTCAAGAAGAAACGGAGTCGCCCTGGCTCCGGCTCTTATCGGAGAAAAGCAAATGACATCGATCAAACCGGGCCGCCTTTTGGCGTCCGCGCTTGTTGCTGCGATTACTTGCGCCGCCGCGCTGACCGCGGCGCCGGCCTCCGCGCAGGCGGTGATCGTCGCGCCCATGGCGCCGCCGCCGCCGCGTGTCGAAGTCGTGCCGGCGCCGCGTGCCGGCTACGTGTGGGATCAAGGCCGCTGGCGTTGGCAGCACGGTGCCTATGTATGGGTGCCGGGGCACTGGCAGCCAGTTCGCGTCGGCTATCACTGGGTGCCGGGGCATTGGGTGCAGCGTGGCCCTAACTGGCGCTGGATCGAAGGCCATTGGGCCTGAAAGCGGAGCGCCGTGGCGCCCTCTGGCGCGCTGCGGTGCTTTCTGTAATCCAACCAGACAGGTTCCGATGAAAACGCTCGTCATCATGTTGCTGGCGTCCGCGCTCGCCGGTTGTGTCGTTTATCCGGCGCGGCCGGCCTATTATCGCCCGGCGGTCGTCGTATATTGATTGCACTGCGCGTTGCAATCCGCCGGTCGCGCGCGCCGTTCAAACCGGTGCACGCACAACGATTTATTCGAGGTGAGGCAAACGTGAGAGGCATCAGAGGGAGTGACGGCAAGTGAATGGCGCTCGTCCGACGACGCGATCCGCCTGGCAGGCATGGGCCGAATCGGTCTGGCTCAGGCTGCCATGGCGCCAGCCGATATGCCTCAGGCCGCTATGGCCCAGCCGGCTATGGGCCAGGCGATCCGTGCAATGTCTGCGGCGCGAACCGGGGAGCCGCACGTCTTGAGCGAACGCGATCCCGATGCGGAACTGCTGGAGGGGGTTGCCCGGCAAGACCCGGCTGCGGTCCGCTCGCTTGTCGCACGCAAGCTGCCGCGTCTGCTCGCGCTCGCCACGCGCATGCTGGGAGATCGCATGGAAGCGGAAGACGTGGCGCAGGAGGTCTTCGTGCGGATCTGGAAACAGGCTTCGCGCTGGCGGGAAGGCGAGGCGAAGGTCGATACGTGGGTGCATCGCGTCGCGCTCAATCTTTGCTATGACCGGTTGCGCGGCCGCCGCGAAGTCCCGCACGACGACATGCCCGATGAGATCGACCCTGCCGCATTGCCCGACGCCACCCTCGAAGCGCGCGCCCAGGACGAACGCGTTCGCGAAGCGCTCGCCGCATTGCCGGCACGTCAGCGTGAGGCGCTGGTGCTCAATTACTACCAGGAGATGTCGAACATCGACGCTGCTGCCCTGATGGGTATCACGGTCGATGCGTTGGAAAGTCTGCTGGCACGCGCGCGCCGCAATTTGCGCGCCCAACTGGCCGGCAGCGGCCTTAGCAAGGACAAGTCATGACGCCCGAAAGATTCCAACAGATCGTCGAAGCCTACGGCGCCGATCCGCACCGCTGGCCGCAACAGGAACGCGCAGCCGCGCAGACATGGGCGGCGTCGCATCGCGCCGAAGCCGATGCGCTGCTGGCGGACGCGGCCGGCATCGATGCGTGGCTGGCGGCCGACAAGGTCGATCCGCCTGGCGCGGCGTTGCAGCAGCGCATCATCGGCAGCGCGCCGGTGCGACGGCCGGCAGCACCACGCAGGCGCTTGTGGTGGTCGGGCGCGGCGGTGGCGGGCGTCGGGCTGCTGGGCGGGGCGGCCGGCGCTTTTGCGGTCTCATTCTTCGTGTTGACCGGGACGGTGCAGCCGGTCCATGAGTCCTCTTATTTAACTTCGAGCTTCGGCGGGTCATCCGCCGATTGGAGCGGCGAATGAACGGCCGGTCGTGGAAATTCGTGCTGGTGGCCTCGCTGGTGCTCAATGTGTTTCTAGTGGGCGCGATTGTCGGTGGTGCTTATCAATGGTTTGCGGTGCATGGCGCGACCGTGCCGTTGCTGGCGCAGCAGCGCACGGCGTTGCGTTTCGCTGCCGAGCCGCTGCCCGCCGAGCGTCAGCAGGCCTTCATCGACGGTTTGAAGAATGCGCGCCGCGAGGGTAAGCAGTTTGCTCGCGAGGGCCGCGAAGGGCGTCGCGAAGTGTTGCGCCTGCTCGCCGCGCCGCAGTTCGATCGCGCGGCACTGGACGCCGCACTGGCCCGCACGCGTGCGGCCGATAGCAGCTTGCGTGCGCAGGTGGAGGGCAGTGTGGCGGATTTTGCGGCAACGCTGTCGCCCGAGGAGCGCGTCGAATTCGCCGAGAGCCTGAAGCTGCGCGGACAGTGGCGTGAACCGCAGCCGGCCGCCAATGCGAAGCAGCCGGCGAAGCCGGCCGCGAGTGAGCCTTCGAGTGACGCTTCGGGCGAGTAAAAGAATTCTGAGCGGGTGCGACGGATTTGATCGCGGAGGCCGTTTAAAGACATATCCAACGCCGAAGAGGACGGTATGGCTACATCACCGAACATCAATGCCGCGGCGATTGCGCTGAACCGCTTCGGCCTTGGCGCGCGTGCCGACGACACGCCGCCCGCCGACCCGAAGGGGTGGCTGCTCGCGCAGTTCGAGCAATATCAGCCGCGGCCTGCCGCGTGGGCGAACCAGCCGGATTCGGTGGCGCTGTCCACTGAGCTGGTGCAGCAGCGCATGCAACTGAACCAGTTGAACCGGCAGAATCAGCAGAGTAAGCAGAACGTCAACGAAGGCGCGTCGGCCAATCAGACGAATGCGCAGGTCAACACCCAATCTAACGGGCAAGCCAACGCGCAATCCACTGGCCAAGGTACGTCAGAAACCACAGCGCAAACTGCTAAGCAAGCCGAACGAAAAGCGTTGCGCGGTGAAATTTTAGACATGTACCGTTCGTCGGTGAACGCGCGGGTTGTAAGCGCGCTGACCACGCAGACACCTTTCATTGAGCGGCTGGTCCATTTCTGGGCGAATCACTTCGCGGTATCCAGCGAAAAGCCCGCCGTCGCGGCGCTGGCCGGCTCATTCGAAGCGGAAGCGATCCGCCCGCACGTGCTCGGCCGTTTCGAAGACATGCTGGTCGCGGTCGAACGTCATCCGGCCATGCAGTTGTTTCTTGATCAGCCGCGTTCGGTCGGGCCGGACAGCATGGCGATCATGCGTGCCACGCAGCGCAATCCGGACATCAAACGCGGGCTGAACGAGAACCTGGCGCGCGAAATCATGGAGTTGCACACGCTCGGCGTGCGCAGCGGCTATAGCCAGGAAGACGTCACCGAATTCGCCCGTGCGCTGACCGGCTGGAGTCTGGCCGGCAATCCTGGCAACCCGCGTCGGCCGGGCATGCAGCCGGACGCCGCCCCAGGCACCTTCGTGTTTCGTGTCGCGCTGCACGAGCCGGGCGCGAGAACCATCATGGGCCGCCGCTATGACCAGCCGGGCGAAGAGCAGGCGCTGGCGATCCTGCACGACCTCGCCAGCGCGCCCGCGACGGCGCAGCACATCGGCGGCAAGCTCGCCCGTCACTTCGTCGCGGACAATCCGCCGCCGGACGTGAGCGAGCGGCTGGCGAATGCGTTCGAGCGCAGCGGCGGCGATCTGCCGACCGTGTACCGGACGCTGCTCGACATGCCGCAGGCGTGGTCGCCGGTCGCCGTGAAGTTCAAGACGCCGTGGGAATGGACCATTTCTTCGATGCGCGGGCTTGGCTGGCAGGACCTGGGCAACATGCAGGCCGCGCCCATCCTTACGCAACTCGGCCAGCCGGTATGGCGCCCGGGCTCGCCAGCCGGTTACGACGACATTGCCGCGAGCTGGGCGGCGCCCGATGCGCTCGTGCGCCGGGTCGAAGTGGCACAGCGCTTCGCCTCGCGCGTCGGCGACCGGCTCGACGCGCGCTCGCTTGGGCAGACCTTGCTGGCCGGCTCGCTCAGTGCGCCGACCGCTACGGCTGTGTCGCGTGCCGAAAGCGCATCGACGGCCATTGCGCTGCTGCTGGTCTCGCCGGATTTTCAACGGAGATGAATGCCATGCTTTCACGTCGCAAGTTTCTGGGCGTCGCCGCTGCAGGCGCGGGGGCGATTCTCGTGTCGCCGCAGATCGCCTTTGCCAGCGTCGCAACCGATCGCCGCTTCGTGTTCGTGATCCAGCGCGGCGCGGCCGATGGCCTGAACATCGTCGTGCCGTATGCCGAACCTGCGTACGCGACATTGCGCGGCGCGCTCGCGATCGACACATCCAACGCGACCCGGCTCGACGGCACCTTCGCGTTGCATCCTTCGCTCGTGCAGACAACCGCAATGTATGCGGACCACCAGGCGCTGTTTGTGCACGCCGTGGCGTCGCCGTATCGCGACCGCTCGCACTTCGACGGGCAGAACGTGCTGGAGACCGGTGGCACGTCGCCCTATCAGATGAAGGACGGCTGGCTGAACCGGCTCGTCGCATCGCTGCCCGCCACGCGCGAGAACGCGATCGCCTTCGCGCCGACCGTGCCGATGGCGCTGCGCGGCAAGGCGGCGGTGACGTCGTACGCGCCCTCGGGGTTGCCGCAAGCGCCTGACGATCTGCTCACGCGGGTCTCGCAACTGTACGACCAGGATGCGCAATTGCGGCCGCTATGGGAATCGGCAATGAACGCGCGCGGGCTCGCGGGCTCGCGGGCGACGCCGGCGCGCGTCAGGATCCGGCGAGCCTCGGCAAGCTCGCCGCGGGTTTTTTGTCACGCAATGACGGTCCGCGTATCGCGATGATCGAAACCGGCGGCTGGGACACGCACACCGCGCAGAACGCGCGCCTTGCCAATCAGTTGAAAGCACTCGACACGATGCTCGCGGCGTTTCGCGACGGCATGGGCCCGTTGTGGAGCAAGACCACCGTGGTAGTGGCAACGGAGTTCGGCAGAACCGCCGCCGCCAACGGCACGGGCGGCACCGATCACGGCACCGGCTCGGTGGCGATGGTGCTGGGCGGCTCGGTGGCAGGCGGACGTGTGCTCGCCGACTGGCCCGGCCTGAAACCGGGCGACCTTTACGAAGCTCGCGACCTCAAGCCGACCATGTCGCTGGATGCATTGATCGCCGGTGTCGCAAGCGAAAGCCTCGGACTCGATCCGCAGCGCACGGCGGGCACGCTGTTCGGCCAGACCGGGGCAATGCGCCCGATGACGGGGCTCGTGCGCGCATAACCTGAAAAATCACCAGGGAGAACAAATGAAAATCCAATCGACTATCCGCGCCGCTTCGCTTGCGGGTCTGTGTGCCGCGCTGTTGTCAGCCTGCGTGGTCGAACCGGGCCGGCCGCCGCAGCCAGCGCCGCTCGTCGAGGTGGTGCCGGCCGCGCCCGCGCCAGGCTATCACTGGGTAAAGGGCCACTATCGCTGGGAAGGTAGTCATTGGGCATGGGTACCGGGACACTGGGTGGGCTGATCACGACACTGCGCATGCACGGACCTCGCGCCAACCCGATGATAATGGCGGCCGTAGTAGATCAGCGCATCGCCGCCGACGTGGGTGTGCGCGGCCTTCACCGCGCAAAAGAACACCGTATGTGTTCCGACTTCGGTCACCGATTCGATCTCACAGTCGAGCGAGGCGAGTGCGCCATGCAGGACCGGCGCGCCTGTCACGAGCGTGTCCCATTGTGCGGCGGCGAAGCGCTCAGTCATCGGTAGCGAGCCCGTGGCGAAATGCGCTGCAAGAGCCTGCTGATCCGCGCTCAGTACATTGACGCAGAGCGTGCCGTTTGCGCGGAAGGCCGCGTTGTTGCGGCTGCTGCGATTGATGCAGACGAGCAGGGTAGGCGGCTCGTCCGTCACCCCGCATACCGCCGAGGCTGTGCAGCCGGCGAGGCCTGCGGCGCCGTCGCTGGTGATGATGTTGACGGCGGCGCCAAGGCCGGCCATTGCGTCGCGGAAGGTGCTCTTGTCAAGCATGGGGATCGGCGCCTCTGCGGAACTGGGCTGCGGTGTGGCTTGCGGGCAAGCGCGCATGACCGAACAGTTTTTCGCGCAAAGTGCCGTCGCGATACGCTCGCTTATAAGCGCCGCGTTCCTGCAGAATCGGTACCACTAGCGTGATGAAATCGTCGAAGCACTCTGGCGCGACGGTGCGCGACAGATTGAAACCGTCCACGTCGGTTTCCTCAGTCCATGCGATGAGTTCATCCGCGATGCGCTCAGCCGAGCCGACCAGCGGCGCCTGACGGCTGCCGAGCACCATCTGTTCGAGCAGTTTGCGTTTGGTCCATTGCGGGCCGGCCGCGCGTGTCATGGCTTCGACGTTCGACACGATGGCCTGGCTCTTGCCGGTCTCGATGGGCTCGTCGAGGTCATAGCGCGCGAAGTCGATACCGAGCGATGCCGCCGCATGCACGAGCGCCGCCTCGGTGCTCACGTACTGCCGGTACTCGGCGTATTTCTCCTGCGCTTCGCGATCCGTGCGGCCCGTGATGACGGTTTGACCGAGCAGAACCTTGATATCGTCCGCATCGCGCCCGCGTGCCACGGCGTGAGCGCGAATATCGTCGACGATGGCTTTCACGGCGGGCTTCGCCTGGCCGTTGACGAACACGCATTCCGCGTGCGCCGCCGCGAACTGTTTGCCACGCGCCGACGAACCCGCCTGATAGAGCACCGGCGTGCGCTGCGGAGACGGTTCGCTCAGGTGCATGGCGTCCACGCGATACTGCTTGCCGTGATGATGAATCACGTGGACTTTCGATGCATCCGCATAGATGCCTTGCGTTTTGTCGCGCAGCACCGCGCCGTCTTCCCAACTGCTTTCCCACAGTTTGTAGACCAGTTCCATATATTCGTCGGCGAGATCGTAGCGATCGTCGTGGGCCATTTGGCCTGTCAGTCCGATCGCGCGCGATGCGCTGTCCAGATAGCCCGTCACGATGTTCCAGCCGACCCGGCCGCGCGTCAGATGATCGAGCGTCGACATGCGCCGTGCGAACAGGTAGGGCTGCTCGACCGTGAGATTGGACGTGACGCCGAACGACAGATGACGCGTGACGGCGGCCATGGCCGGAATCAGCAACGTCGGGTCGTTCACGGGCACCTGCACGGCGCCGCGGATCGCCGCGTCGGGACTGCCGCCGTAGACGTCGTAGACGCCCGCCACGTCTGCGAAAAAGATGCCGTCGAACAGACCCGCCTCAAGCGTGCGCGCGTAGTCGGTCCAGTACTGAAGATCGGTATAGCGGGCCGACTGATCGCGCGGATGGGTCCACATGCCTTGCTGGATGTGGCCGACGCAGTTCATGTCAAAAGCGTTGAGAACGATTTCCTTCGGCATGGTGTCTTCCGGCTGGGGTGGACGAATGCTTACGGTTGGCGCGCGGATCTCGCGCCTAGTTGCATGACTGCATTGCGATCGTTCGTTTAATATAGTGGACGAAAAATCACTATGCAAGACAATGATTTTGGCCTTTAATGGGTCTTCACCTTTTATCGATTCCGATCTTTTTATGTCCGAATCCTCTGCTATCGATTTGACCGAGGCGATTTCTTCGCGCGTGAAGACCGAGCGCGAAGCGCGCAACTGGTCGCTGAGCGAACTGGCGGAGCGCTCGGGCGTATCGAAGGCGATGATCAGCAAGGTCGAAAGGGGCGAGGCGAGTCCGACCGCCACGGTGCTTGGGCGTCTTTCGGGGGCTTTCGGTTTGACCTTGTCGACCTTGCTGGCGCTGGCGGAGCAGACCGGTGAGCGATTGGCGCGGCATGCCGGGCAACCGGTGTGGCAGGACCCTGAAACGGGTTATACGCGGCGGCGGATTTCGCCCCCTACGGGCGGCGTGCTCGAGTTGCTGGAGATCGAGTTACCTGTGGGGGTGCGGGTGCCGTATCCGCCGGATGCTTTTGTGTTTCAGCATCAGCAGATCTGGGTGACGAAAGGGGTTCTCACTTTTCGTGAAGGCCAGCAGGTGTATCGGCTTGCCGAAGGAGATTGTTTGCAGCTTGGCGCGCCGGCAGAGTGTGAGTTCTTCAATGGCGGGGACGCGGTATGTTGCTATGTCGTCGGCCTGGTTCGGCGGTAACTGTTTCAAATACCAAGACAATATCAGGACGATAGGCACCGCCGCAGATTGGCTCGTGCGGCGCTACCCATCGCAACCTGTCGTCATTGATTAACCGCTAAGCGCGATCAGCCCCCGCCGCCGCCTTGCGTGCCTAGCGTCAGCTTGTTGTTCACCGATTTCACGCCTGCAACGCCCTTGGCCACTTCCTCGGCTTGCGGGATCTGCGCGCCATCGGGCACCGTTCCGGTCAACGTCACTGCACCGCCGCGGGCCCGGACGAACACGTTCGACACATCAAAACCCTGCGCTTTCGACAAAGCCTTGCGCACGTCCAGACCCAACTTGCGGTCTACTTTCTTGACGACTTTAGGATTGGTCTCCGGCGCCGCCATGCTGCCCGACGCCATCGCATCGCTCGACTGGGCATAGGCACTGGATACAGTCGCCACACACAATGCGATGCCGAGCGCCTTCAATAGATTGACTGTTTTCACGTTTTCTCCATTCCTCGAAAAGTTGATTTCGAATCGTTGCATGCAATAAACCACGCGCCTGCAAGCACTTTTCCGCTTGCATGGAGCACCCTGTCTTGTAGAAGAGTGACGCCGTGAAACTCCCAGCGCGCTTAAACAATACTCCAGCAAACGCGCGAGTGTTGAAAAAACTGACCAGGCCGCCCGTTGCGAGATTCGCCTATCATGACGGCTTCGATCATCAAAGGCGCAGCGAAGATGTCTGATGGCGTACAGCAACAACTACACGAACCACGCACGGATGCGGCTGTATCGTCGATCGATTATGGCTTGTGGGCACTGACCTTCAGCTACGTGCTCAGCCAGTTTTTCCGCAGCTATATCGCTGTGATCTCCACGCAACTGATCGGCGATTTCCACTTCTCCCCGCAAATGTTCGGCTGGTTCGCGGGCTCGTTCTTTCTCGTCTTCGCGATCGCGCAACTGCCGGTCGGCATCATGTTCGACCGCTACGGCGTGCGCGGACCCACCGCGCTTCTGATGGGCATCGGCGCCGCGTGCGCCGGCATCCTGTCGATGACAACGAGCGCAACCGTTGCGCTCGTCGCGCAAGCGGGCATCGGACTCGGTTGCGCGCCCATTTTCATGGGGCTGCTCAATTACGTATTGCACACCGGCCACGGCACGCGCAATGTGCGCGCGGTCACGACGGCGAGTGCGGTCGGCATGGCTGGCGCATTGCTGGCCGCGTTTCCGCTGAGCCGGGCAACGGCCAGCTTCGGCTGGCGTCCAGTCATGGTCACCGCTGCGCTCGCCATGCTATGCGCGACGCTTGGCGTCATATGCTTTGTGCGCCGGCGCGATGCCGCCGCGCATGAGCAAAGCCTCGCTGCGTCACAACGCGCGGCAGGCGCTGCGAAACGGCGCACCGGTTTCTGGACCTTGATGCCGGCCTGCCTCGCGCTCTCGGTCGGCAGCACGTTCCGTACCTCATGGGGCGGCCCATACCTTGCCGACATCTACGGCTTCGACGTCATCGCGCGCGGCAATGCGATGACCGTCACCAGTGTGATCGGGATCGCCGCATCGTTCTGTATTCCTGTGGTCGTGCGCTTCTGCGCGCCCAAGCTCATTTCGCTGCTGTGGCTGGTCGCCGGCGTGCTGGCGGCACTCGTGCTCGCTGTCAGTCCGGACGGCAACTGGGTCGTCAGTGTCGCGCTGATATGCGTGTTGTTCTCGGTCGGCTCGATTCATCCACTCGTGATGTCGCAAGCGCGCGCCATCATTGCGCCGCGCCGGCTCGGCCTCGGTTTGGGCCTGCTCAACAGCCTCGTTTTTCTCGGTGTGGCGCTGACCAGCAGTTGTTTCGGCTGGATCGCGGGTGCTGCAAAACAGGCGCATCTATCGAACTCGGGGATCTACTCGGCGCTATTCGCCGTGACCGTCGTGCCGCTTGCAATCGGCGCGGCCATTTATTTTTTCAGCCCGGTGGTGGCTGCGCAGAAAGAAGAAGTCTGAGCGGCTGTTTGCGTTTGTCTATAATTCCGCAGCCCGGATCACCCTCGATCCGGGGCACGGTTTGTCCTTCGGATGGTGCCGTTTCGCAGGAGCGCGTTTCATTTTGAGCAAAACCAATCACAGCTCGATCGATAATCCGGCCGACGGTCCGAGCACCGGCGAAGCTGCGCAAACACCCGCTGCATCCGTCAGGGCAAACGCGGACCTCGCGAGCCGGACGGCGCACGAGGCGCACAAGGACGACCGGCATTTCGTCACCGCACTCGCGCGCGGGCTCGAAGTACTGGCGTGTTTTCGCTCAGGCGACAAATCGCTGAGCAATCAGGAACTCGCGTTACGTTGCAAGCTGCCGAAATCGACGGTATCGCGCCTGACCCATACGCTCACGCTGCTCGGCTATCTGATTCACTTGAAAGAGAGCGGCAAATACCGGCTTGGCACGGCTTCGCTCGCGCTGGGCAGCGCGATGCTGGCGCGGCTCGATGTGCGCAAGATCGCGAGGCCGGTGATGCAGGAATTGGCCGACGTCGTCGGCGCAACCGTGTCCTTAGGTACGCGCGACCGGCTCTCGATGATCTACGTGGAAAATTGCCGAGCCTCGGTTGCGCTCACGCTGACGCTGGAAGTCGGTTCGCGCATTCCGGTCGCCACCTCGGCGATTGGTCGCGCGTGGCTCGCGGCGATCCCGGAACACGATCGTCTCAGCTTCATGGAGCAGGTACGTGAGCTCGATCACGTGGCGTGGCCGAAAACCCGCCGCGGCATTGAGAATGCGCTCGAAGATTACCGCACGCTCGGCGTGACGACTTCGTTCGGGGACTGGCAGAAAGAGGTGAACGGCATCGCGCGCGCTTTCCAGCCGGGCGGCGAGCTGCCGATCATGGCGATCAATGTCGGTGGCCCCGCATTCAAGCTCTCGAAGGAATTCCTGCTCGAAGAAGTGCGGCCCCGCCTGATCGACGTGGTGACGCAGCTGGAAAGAGCGCTTTCGCATTGATGCATTGAGGCATTGAGCGAGCGATGGCGTTCAGACGTTCAGAACCACTTGGGCGCCATCGTGAGCGTCGTATCGTCCAGGCCGCGCAATGTCGAAAGCATGAGCGAGACGCGCGGCAACTCCCACCGGAAGAACCACTGGCAGGCGTGCAGCTTGCCACGATAGAAGTCGCCGTCGGCTTCGCTCGTCGCTCCTGGTAACGCGGCGCTCGCAACGATCGCCTGCCGCAGCCACGTCCACGCAATCACGATATGGCCGAACGCTTCGAGAAACGCATTCGCGTTGGCGAGCGCGCGCTCGCTTTCGCTGGCCAGCGTGGGCAGTAGCGCTTCAACCGTGCCGATCAATTCGCTCCATGCCTTGCCGAGCGAATCAGCATGCGCTTGCAGTGCCGGATGAGCGCGCGCTGCATCGACACTGCGTTGTATTTCGCGCCCCAGCTGCTTGAGCGCGGCACCCTGTTTCATCACCACTTTGCGGCCGAGCAGGTCGAGCGCCTGAATACCGTGCGTGCCTTCGTGAATCATGTTCAGGCGGTTGTCGCGGTAGAACTGCTCGACCGGATATTCGCGCGTATAGCCGTAACCGCCGTGAATCTGGATCGCCAGGCTATTCGCTTCGAGACACCACTGCGACGGCCACGACTTCACCACCGGTGTCAGCAGATCGAGCAGCAGGCCCGCTTCGGCGCGTGCGGTGTCGCTCTCGCCGGTGTTCTGTTCGTCGACGAGGCGCGCCGCATACAGGCACAGCGCGTAAGCACCTTCCACATAGGCTTTTTGTGCAAGCAGCATGCGGCGCACGTCGGCATGTTCGATCAGCGGCAATTGCGGATCCAGGGGATTCTTGTTGTCCGGTCGCCGCCCCTGTGGACGCTCGCGTGCGTAATCGAGCGACGCGAGATAGCCACGATAGCCGAGCATGACCGCGCCGAGGCCGACACCGATACGCGCCTCGTTCATCATGTGGAACATGTAAGCGAGACCGTGATGCGGTTCGCCCACCAGCTCGCCGATGCATTCGCCGCGTTCGCCGAACGACAGCATCGTCGACGTCGTGCCGCGCCAGCCCATCTTGTGAATCAAGCCCGCGAGCGCGACGTCGTTGCGCGCGCCGAGGCTGCCGTCGTCATTCACGTGGAACTTCGGCACCGTGAAGAGCGAGATGCCTTTGACACCCGGCGGCCCGCCGGGAATGCGCGCCAGCACCAGGTGAACGATGTTCTCGCTCAGTTCGTGATCGCCGCCCGAGATGAAAATCTTGTTGCCGCGGATCGAATAGGTGCCGTCTTCGTTGGGCGTTGCACTGGTGACGAGATCCGATAGGCTCGAGCCCGCTTGCGGCTCCGTCAGCGCCATCGTGCCGAACGCGCGGCCTTCGAATAGCGCCTGCAGATACTTGCGCTTTTGCGCGGCACTGCCGAAACGTTCGATCACATTCGCGTTCGCCGTGGTCAGCATCGCGTAAGACGAGGTGGCGATGTTCGCGCTCTTGAAGAGCGACAGGCACGCAAAGGAAATCACCGAGGGCAACTGCATGCCGCCCCATTCGTAGTCTTTGCCGGCGGCGAGGAAGCCGGCGGAGCGGAAGGCGTCGAGTGCGTCTTTTACCTCGGCGGGCATGGTGACGCGTTGGCCGTCGAATTGCGGTTCGTGCTCGTCCGAGAGGCGGTTGTGCGTCGCGAACTTTTCGGCGGCAACGGCATGAGCCGTGTCGAGCGCCGCGTTGAAGGTCTCGTGACTGTGGTCAGCATGGCGCGCGCGCTGCGTAAGCGTCTCGGCCTCGAGCACTTCGAACAACTGGAATTCCAGATCACGCGAGTTGATGATCAGCGCATCTTGCATCGGAGAAGACCCGTCTAAAGGTGAGCCGCCATGCAGAACGACTACGCAACAAGCGCAGAAATACGCGACCTTGCACGGTCGCGGCTCGATTAAGAAGTGCGGTATTCGGGTAAGTCCCGATGATCCGCCCATCGGCGATGCGTGTCAGTTTAAATCAAAAGTGAATGAGCGTGCTTTTATTTACACGCCGAATTTCGGCACGTATGATGGGTGAGAAATCCGGAACATAAGTCTGCATTGCAGAACAACTTGGAGGGGCGTCGTAATGTCCGTGAAAGACCTGTTTCAGCTGGACGGCAAGGTTGCACTGATCACCGGAGGCTCGCGCGGGCTAGGCCTGCAAATGGCCGAGGCGCTGGGAGAAATGGGCTGCCGCGTGGCGATCACCGCGCGCAAGGCCGACGAACTCGCCGAAGCAAAAGCGCATCTGCAAAGCCGGGGTATCGAGGTGCAGACGGTGGTCAACGATCTGCAGCGCTTCGAGGGTATTCCCGGCCTCGTGGAGGAAGTGCTCGGCGTGCATGGCTGCGTCGACATTCTCGTGAACAACGCGGGCGCGACATGGGGCGCACCGGCTGAAGATTATCCCGACGAAGCGTGGCACAAGGTAATGAACCTGAACGTCCACGCGCCGTTTTTCGTCGCTCGCGAAGTCGGCAAGCGCAGCATGATTCCGCGCCGTGCCGGCAAGATCATCAACATTGCGTCGGTGGCGGGGCTGAAGGGTTCGCCGCCGGGCATGAACACGATTGCGTACAACACGTCGAAGGCCGCGGCGATCAACTTCACGCGGGCGCTCGCGGCGGAATGGGGCAAGTACAACATCAACGTCAATGCGATCTGCCCAGGATTTTTTCCTTCGAAGATGTCGGCAGGACTGCTCGACAAACTCGAAGACACCATCGTCTCGCGCACGCCTTTGCAGCGTCTCGGCGGTGATGAGGATCTCAAAGGCCCGGTCGTGTTCCTCGCGAGTGAAGCGTCGCGCCACATCACGGGCCAGTATTTCGCGGTAGACGGCGGCTCGATCATCGTCTGACTGAGCGGTTTCGAGGCGCTGCGCGAGGTCACAGGCGCGCTGCGTTCACGCACAAAAAATAGAGAGACACCGCATGGATTTTCAGCACTCGGACAAGGTCAAGAGTTTGCAGCAACGCCTGAATGCTTTCATGGACGAGTACGTGTATCCGGCCGAGGCGGTTTTCGAAGCACAGATGGACGCCGCGCGAGAATCCGGCAACCGCTGGCAGCCCGCGCCGGTGATCGAGGAGTTGAAACAGAAGGCGAAGGCCGTTGGCTTGTGGAACCTGTTTCTGCCCGAGTCGAAATACGGTGCGGGGCTCACCAACCTCGAATATGCGCCGCTGTGCGAAATCATGGGACGCTCGCATATCGGCGCGGAGCCGTTCAACTGCTCGGCGCCGGACACCGGCAACATGGAAACGCTGGTGCGTTATGCCACGCCCGAACAGCAACAGCAATGGCTGCTGCCCTTGCTCGACGGCACGATCCGCTCGGCCTTTGCGATGACAGAGCCGGAAGTGGCCTCGTCGGATGCGACCAATATCGAAGCGCGCATTGAACGCGACGGCGACGATTACATTCTGAACGGCCGCAAATGGTGGACCTCAGGCGCGAACGATCCGCGCTGCAAAGTCCTCATCTTCATGGGCAAGTCCAATACCGATCACACCAACCGGCATCAGCAGCAGTCGATGATTCTGGTGCCGATTGATACGCCGGGCGTGAAGGTGCTGCGTCACCTTCCGGTATTCGGCTATGACGATGCGCCGCACGGCCACGCCGAAATCTCCTTTGAAAACGTGCGCGTGCCGGCCAGCAACATGCTGCTCGGTGAGGGCCGTGGTTTCGAGATCGCACAAGGGCGGCTCGGACCGGGGCGCATCCATCACTGCATGCGTTTAATCGGACGCGCTGAGCGCGCGCTCGAAGCGATGTGCCGCCGCTCGCTGGACCGCGTAGCGTTTGGCAGGCCGATTGCGGATCAGGGCGTCACGCGTGAACGGATCGCCAATGCGCGCATCATGATCGACCAGACGCGTTTTCTGGTGCTGAACGCGGCGCACAAGATGGATACGGTCGGCAACAAGGATGCGCGTCAGGAGATCGCCATGATCAAGGTGGCCGCACCGAATATGGCGTGCCAGGTGATCGACTGGGCCATGCAGGTGCACGGCGGCGGCGCGGTCAGCGACGACTTTGGCCTCGCCCGCGCGTATGCAAGTTCGCGCACGCTGCGTTTTGCGGACGGGCCGGATGAAGTGCACCGTAACGCCATCGCAAAGATGGAGCTTGGGCGCTACCTCGGGCGTTCATGAATCGCCTGATTTCGCTGATTCCCTTGGTTCATTAACCAGCCGCCTTCTTCACGCGGCGGATGTAGACGAAGCGCGCACCATCCGTGTGAAACGCGCACAGACCGTAAGGCAGGAGACGCCTATGAACGAACGCCATCACCCGAATTGGCCGCCGCAGGTGCCAATGCATCTGACGCTGCCGGAAACCAACATTTTCTATAACGCCGAGGTGTCGGCGGCGCGCTTTCCGCATAAGCCGTTCATCGTCTTCTACGACACGCCGGTTACGTTCGGCGAGTTCAAGGACGAAGCTGAGCGCATAGCGGGATTTCTTCAGCAGGAATGCCATGTCAAGGCGGGCGATCGTGTGCTGCTGTACATGCAGAACAGCCCGCAATGGATCATCGCTTACTACGGAATTCTGCGTGCGAATGCCGTCGTGGTGCCGGTCAATCCGATGAACATGAGCGGGGAATTGGCTCATTACATCGAGGACAGCGGGGCGACCACGATCATCGCGCCGCAATGCCTGTTCGCAAACGTCGAGCCGCTGATCGGCACGGGTCCCGGTCAGGGCATCGAGCACGCAATCGTCGCGACGTATAGCGACTACCTGAAGCGGCCATCGCCATTCACGGTGCCGGAATTCGTGGCGGCGCCGCGCAAGACCTTCGATATTCCCGGCGTCACGCCCTGGTACAAGGTGCTCGAGCGGCGTATCGCACCCGGTCCGCTCACCACCGGTCCCGACGATCTGTGCGTGATGCCGTACACGTCCGGCACCACCGGCAAGCCGAAGGGCTGCATGCATACCCACCGCAGCGTGATGAGCACGCTGCTCGGCGGCTGCGTCTGGTTTTCGGCGCCCTCGGACGGCGTCTTTCTATCGATATTGCCGTTCTTTCACGTGACCGGCATGCAGGGCGGCATGAACAGCGCCGTGTTCTCGGGCGCCACGATCGTCTTGTTGCCACGTTGGGATCGGGAAGCGGCGGCGCTGTGCATGCAGAAATATCGCGTGACCGCGTGGCAGTCGATCACAGCGATGATGGTCGACTTCCTGTCGAACCCCAAGCTCGGCGAATACGACCTGTCGAGCCTGACGGGCGCGCGTGGCGGCGGCGCGGCGATGCCGGATGCGATTGCCAGAAAGCTCAAGTCGCTGACAGGGCTCGATTACGTCGAAGGCTATGGCATGTCCGAGACGATTGCAGGCACGCACATCAATCCGCCGCATCGGCCGAAGCCACAGTGCCTGGGCATTCCGGTGTTCGACGTGGACTCGCGCGTGATCGACCCGGTCACGCTGCAGGAACTTCCGCAAGGCGAGACCGGTGAGATCGTCGTGAACGCGCCGCAGGTGATGCAAGGCTACTGGCGCAATCCCAAGGCGAATGAGGAAGCGTTTATCCAACTCGACGGCAAGCGTTTTCTGCGTACCGGCGACCTCGCTCATATCGACGAAGACGGGTATTTCTTCATGACCGATCGTCTCAAACGCATGATCAACGCATCGGGCTACAAGGTCTGGCCCGCTGAAGTCGAGGCGCTGATGTACAGGCATCCCGCGATTCAGGAGGTGTGCGTGATCGGCGTGAAGGACGCGAAGCGCGGTGAGACTGTCAAGGCGCTGGTGGTGCCCGCTGCGGCGCATGCCGGCACGATCAGCGAGCAGGAAATCATCGACTGGTCCCATGAGCAGATGGCGGCTTACAAGGCGCCGCGCATTGTCGAGTTTGTGACGTCGCTGCCCAAGTCGGGTAGCGGCAAGATTCTGTGGCGCAAGTTGCAGGAAGAGGATGCAGCACGCACGGCCGCGGCCAGGGAGAACAGCGGCAGCACCGGAGGCGCCTCGTCATGAGATGGCTCGACGCGTCACTGGACGAACCGTTCGTCTGCATCACCGACATGCTTCGCCGCTTCGCCAGGGAGCGCGGCGAACACGCCGCGCTGATCTGCGACGGCGAGGTCGTGACTTACGCCGTGCTGGACGCACGAGTCGATCGCTTTGCCGCCGCATTGCAGCGCGACGGCATCAAGCCTTGCGATGCGATTGCGTTGTGCGCAGGCGCCTCGGTGGAATACGCCGTGGCGTTTCTCGGCGGCCTGCGTGCGGGGGCGGTGGTTGCGCCGCTCGCACCTTCGTCGAGCGCGGCGAGTCTCGTCAGCATGATCGGCAATTCGGGCGCACGCTTGCTGTTCCTCGATGCCGATGTTCATCGTTTGCTCGGACCCGTGGCGGCAGAGATCAGCGCAACCCCTGTGGCGCTCGATGTGCACGCAGGCAGCATCGCGCTAGAAGCGTGGCTGGAGCGCGGGGGAGCCGCGCCTGAACCCGTGACGATCGATCCGGCGTGGCCGTTCAACATCATCTATTCGTCAGGCACCACGGGGACGCCGAAAGGCATCGTACAGTCGCACGGCATGCGCTGGGCCTACGCGGTGCGCAGCATTCAGCGCGGCTATGGCCCTGACGCCACGACGCTGATCTCCACGCCGCTGTATTCGAACACGACGCTCGTGAGTTTCATGCCGACGCTGACATTCGGCGGGACGGTGGTGTTGATGCCGAAATTTGATGCCACCCGCTATCTCGAGCTGGCGCAACGGTACCGCGTCACGCACACGATGCTGGTGCCGGTCCAGTATCAGCGCTTAATGGCGCATCCTGACTTCGACCGTTACGATCTTTCCAGCTTTCGGGCCAAGTTCTGCACCAGCGCACCGTTCGCGGCGAGCGTGAAGGCGGACGTGGTGCGCCGCTGGCCCGGCAAGCTCACCGAGTACTACGGCATGACCGAAGGCGGCGGCTCGTGCCAGCTGGAGGCGGACGAATGTCCGACCAAGCTGCATACGGTCGGCAAACCGATGGAAGGCCACGATATCCGTCTGATCGACGAACTCGGCAACGAGGTGGCAGCAGGCGAGGTGGGTGAGATCGTTGGCCATTCGCCGGCGATGATGACCGGCTACTACCGTCAACCGGACAAGACTGCCGAGGCGGAGTGGTACGACCCGAGCGGCAAGCGCTTCATCCGCACGGGGGACATGGGCCGCTTCGATGCAGACGGGTTTTTGACGTTGCTCGATCGCAAGAAGGACATGATCATTTCCGGCGGCTTCAACGTTTATCCGAGCGACCTGGAGGCTGAACTGCGCATACATCCCGACGTCGCGGATGTCGCCGTGGTGGGCGCGCAGTCGGAGCAGTGGGGCGAGACGCCGGTGGCGTTCGTGGTGCGCCGGGCCCATGCACCGATCGACGCCGACACACTGCTTGCGTGGGCCAATGCGCGGCTGGGAAAAATGCAGCGGCTCTCCGCGCTGACTTTCATCGATACCTTGCCGCGCAGTCCGATCGGCAAAGTGTTGAAACGGGAATTGCGCGATCAGTACTATCCTGCCGCGCGTTAATGCGGTGAACGTCGCGTTGCAGCAACGCGATGTAAAAGCGCGCCACGACACCTGACTGGACACACCAACTGGAAATGGGACAAGGCATGGACAATTTTGAAGGCAAGGTTGCGGTGATCACCGGCGCCGGCTCCGGATTCGGCCGTGAATTCGCACGGCTCGGCACGAAGCTGGGCATGCGCCTCGTACTCGCCGACGTGCAACAGGACGCACTCGACGAAACATTCGCCGAGGTGAGCGCAGCGGGCGCGCCGGCAATCGCGCGCCGCGTAATCCGACCGATCCGTTTGCCGAGCGGCCCGAAGTGCGCGGTCAAATTATCGAGGCGTTGAAGGGATAGTCGGGAGTCGGCGGAAGCGCCGGCTCCAACAACGGGAAGCTTCAGATACACAAGATCTCAAAACCACAAGGCGCCGTGAAAATCACGGCGCCTTTTTTACGCCTGTATCACGCCGTCACTTGGCCGCAGCAAGCGAGTTCAACTCCGCCGACTTCAACTGCCCACCCTGAACCACCGCCGCAAGCGGATTGCCGATCACGAAGCCGCCGTGATCGTCGACACCCGTCACGCTTTGCGGATTGGCCTGCGGCGGCAACGCCTTCACGGCCTTATCGAACTGATTGCGGATCGCAGTCGCGTCGCTGACGCTGCCGGCCAGCTTCATCGCGAGTGCCGTCGCGTAGACCGCGGTGTAGTTCAGCGAAACTTCCTGGCTCGGATCCCGCCCGTCGTGACTCTTGCGGAAGCGATCCACAAACATTTTGGCGTTCGGCGTGGTGTCGTTGGCCAACGGCAATACGCCGATCGCGCCGTTCAGGGGCGCATATCCGCCAGTGACTTTAGCCACTTCGTCGAGCTTGGCCTGGTCCATGACGATAAAGCCGCCCTTGAAGCCCAACTCGCGCGCCTGCTGCGCAATCAGCCCGGTCGGCTCGGACGGGCCGCCGATGAACATCACATCGGGTTTGGCCGCCAGCACGCGGCTCACGCCGCTGTAGAAATCGGTGGCGCGGTTATACGACATCGCATTGTCCGCGACGATCGTGCCGCCGGCCGCTTCCCATGCAGGTTTGAATGCGGCGACCCAGATCTTGCCGTAATCGGTATCCGTCGCGGCGAGCGCAACCTTCTTCCCGTAGGTCGCCATTTCGTACTTGACGAAGGAGTTCAGATACGACGTGAACGAAGGAGGAATGCGCACTGTGAGCTTGTTGCCGCGCTCGGTAATCTGCGGCACGCTGGTGTACGAGAGCAGCAGCAGTTTCTGCTGTTCGTTGCTGGTCTGCACCGCGAAGCCGCCGCCCGAATGCGGCACGAGCACCACGGCGGCCTGCTGTTCCTGCGCGAGACGCCGTGCGTTGATCGCGGTTTCGGCGGGGTTGTACTTGTCGTCGAGCGGCACGATCTCAAGCTTGATCTTCTTGCCGGCCACTTCAATGCCGGCCTGATTGACGTCGGCGGCCGCCATCTGCATGCCTTCGAGCACTTCCTGGCCGTACTTCGCCGCACCGCCGCTTAGCGGACCGGAGTAGCCGATATGCACCACCTGCTGCGCCATCGCGGCGCCAGAGCCCAGCAGCGCAGTCGTGGCGACAGCCGCAACCACTCCAGCACGGCCGCACAAGCGTTTGATCGTCATACGTGTCTCCTTTGGAATTGTTCGAATGGCCTGAGGCTTAAGGTCATGCGTCAGGCTGTGCATCAAATTCGTTCAACCGCCGACGTAAGCGCGCCGGATCGCTTCATTGTTCATCAGACTCGCGTGATCACCTTCGAGCACGATGCGGCCGTTCTCGATGACGTAGGCCCGGTGCGCGATTTTGAGCGCCGCGAACGCGTTCTGTTCGGCGAGCAACACCGTCGTACCCGCGCGATTGATCTGCTGGATCACCTCGAATACCTGCTTGACCACCAACGGCGCGAGGCCGAGCGACGGTTCGTCGAGTAGCAGCACCTTGGGCCGGGCCATCATCGCGCGGCCGATCGCCACCATCTGCTGCTGGCCGCCTGAGAGCGAGCCCGCCGGATGGTCCTTGCGTTCGGCAAGAAGCGGGAACAGTGCGAACACCTGCTCGAGATTGCGCTGATTGCCGGCCTTGTCACCGCGATGCACATAGGCGCCGAGCGTGAGGTTCTTCAGTACCGACATGCCCGGGAACAACTTGCGGCCCTCGGGACACTGAATCACGCCGTTGCGCACGATCTGCGCGGGCGTCATGCCGAGCAGTTCGCGCGTGCCCAGGCGCAAACTGCCGCTCGCCGCGCGGCGCAGGCCGCTTGTCGCGAGGAAGATCGAACTCTTGCCCGCGCCGTTGGCGCCGAGCAGCACCACCAGTTCGCCGTCGTCCGCGTGCAGCGTGATGCCGTCCAGTGCGCGGAAACTGCCGTAATCGAGTGCAACGTTTTCAAACTTCAGCATGCTCGCTCCCGAGATAGGCGTCGATCACGGCCGGGTTCGCGCGAATCTCGGCAGGCGTGCCTTCGGCGATTTTCTTGCCGTAGTTCAGCACCATGATGCGGTCGGCGAGCTTCATGATCATGTTCATCTTGTGTTCGACAAGGCACACCGTCACGCCGTGCTTGACCAGCTTGCGGATCAGTTCGGCGAGGCCTTCGGTTTCTTCGGGATTCACGCCGCCCGCGGGTTCGTCGAGCAGCATCAGGCTCGGCTCGGTGGCGAGCGCGAGCGCCACAGCGGCGCGTTTGCGCTCTTCCTGCGAAATGTCGCCGGCCATCCGTTCCGCCATCGCCGACAGGCCGACGAAGTCCAACGCCTCACGCGCCTTCTCGCGGCAGATGCGTTCTTCCTGCTTGAGCCGCGCTGAATGCGTCAGCACGTCCCACAGCCCGGAGCGCGTGCGCAGCCGATGGCCGACGATCAGGTTGTCGAGCACGCTGGCCCGGTCGAACAGCGCGGTGGATTGGAATGTGCGCGCGACGCCCAGGCGCGCCATCTGATCGGCGCCCAGCTTTGTCACGTCCTGGCCTTTGAAGCGGATGCGTCCAGAACTTGGCAGATGGGTGCCGCTGATCAGATTGAAGAAGGTGGTTTTGCCCGCGCCGTTCGGTCCGATGATCGCGTTGATCTTGCCGGCTTCGATATGCGTGCTGACGTCGTCCACTGCGAGGAGGCCGCCGAAGTGCTTGCTGAGCGAGTCGATTTCAAGCATGACGGTCCCCGCGTGCAGGCTGCGACTGACGCGCGGCGGTACCGCTTTTCGGCGTTGCAAGTGTCGCGCTCGGGGTTTTTCTCGCCATATACAAACCGACGATACCGTTCGGCAGAAAGATCACCAGCAGAATCAGGATCGGGCCGAACACGACGAAGCGGTACTCCTGCAGAAACTGCAGATACTGTGTGAGCCATGGAATAGCGAGCGCGCCGAGCAGCGGGCCGGCGAGGGTGCCGATGCCGCCCACGAGCATATACATCGTCATGTCGAAGGTATGCTCGACGCCGGCCAGATCCGGTCCGAGAAAACGCACGGAGCCGGCATACAGACCGCCCGCGAGCCCCGCATAGACGACCGACAGCACGAAGGCCAGCACCTTGTTGCGCATCAGGTTGATGCCAAGCGATTGCGCGAGGCCGTCGCTATTGCGGATTGCCATGAAGGTCCGGCCGAGCAGCGAGTTGACGATGCGATGCATCAGCCACACGCCGAGCACGAGGAACGCGAACACGAGGTAATACAGCGGCCGCGGATTCTCAAACGAGACGATGCCGAATCCCGAAGGCGCCGGGATGCCGACGACGTCCGAGACGCCGTGCGTGAGGCTGTCCCATTTCTCGATCACGAGAAACATGATGTAGCCGACGCACAGCGTGAAGATCGAAAAGTAGTGGCCGCGCAAGCGCAATGACACGAGGCCGACCAGCGCGCCCAGTATCGCGACGACGACGCCGGAGGCAATGAACGCGAGCCAGAACGGCACCTGATGATCGACCGTCAGAATGCCTACCGTGTACGCGCCCACCGCCATGAAGCTGCCGTGCGCGAGATTGAACTGCCCCGTATAGCCGGTGATGAGATTCAACCCGACGGTGGCCAGCGCGAAGATATACGCGGTGGACATCACGGTGAGCATGTAGTCGTTGGCGGCGAGAAACGGAAACACGAGACCGAGCACGAATAGCAGCGCCCACCCCAGCTTGCCCTCGAATAATTTCATGACTGGTTTCACGATGCGCGCAGTTCCCTGGTGAACAGCCCCTGAGGACGAACCGACAGAATCACCACCAGCAGCACGAAGGCGATGATGTCCTTGTAGTCGGTCGAAATGTAGAAGGCGCCGAAGCTCTCCGCCATGCCGATGATCAGGCCGCCCACGATCGCGCCCGGCACGCTGCCCATGCCGCCGAGAATGATGATCACGAAAGCCTTCAGGATCACCAGTTGGCCCATCGCCGGATAGACGAGGTTGATCGGTGCGTACAGCGTGGCCGCGACGGCGGCGAGGAGGCCGGAAATGCCGAAGGTCAGCATCGTCACCTTGTTGGCGTCGATGCCCATCAGCGAGGCGCCTTCACGATCCTGCGCCATCGCGATAATGCTTGAGCCGATCACCGTGTATTTGAGGAAGAGTTGCAGCAGCACCACCAACGTGAATGCGGCGCCGATGATCAGCAGGCGCTGCAACGGCGCGGTGACGCCGCCCAGATCGATGATCCCCGCATAGGGCGTGGCCGTGCGATGAAAGTCCGCGCCCCAGATCGCTTGCGCACCGGCTTCGAGAAACAGCAGAAGGCCGATCGCGGCGATCATCGGATGCAATTCGGAAGATTTGCGCAACGGATTGAACACGAGCCGCTCGGCGAGAATGGCGAGCAACGCTACCGCGACGCCGGAGCCGATCATGGCAAGCCAGTAGTTCCAGCCGAGCCGGCTCATCAGGTAGAACGACACGAATGCGCCGACCATGTAGAACGCGCCGTGGGCGAAATTCGGCACCGCGAGAATGCCGTAGACCAGCGTCAGTCCGAGCGCAACGAGGCTGTAGATGCCGCCCAGCGTCAACCCGTTGAGAAACTGCTGCAAAAACATATCCACGCTTTTACACCCTCCAACAGGGCACGCGGCGCGATCGTCACACCAGGCTTCTGGGGACGCATCGCCGCACGCCTGACTACGGACGGGACAACAGCCGCTCTCTCGAATCCGGCGACCGTTATCGACGGTTGTCGACGGTTTGAAACGAGCACGCACCGGCGCAGACTACGAAAGTGAGTTGCGGTGGCGCGAGAGAAATTTGGCACGAGCGTTCACTTTGCGTCAACAGGTTTTTCCATTTGATTGTTCTGCATTGCAGATTATTAGGGAAGTCACTGATGATCCGGCGTACCGCCCGCGCGGCACGCCGGCATCTCGCGCTGTGCACCGGCTAGAACATATGCCGGATGCCGACATTCACGCCAGCGGTTGTGCCGGTGGCTTCGTTCAGTGCGTTGTTGACAGACAGGCCGGTGTGCATCGCGCCGTGGTTGGTGACGAAGCCGGCTTGCCCATACACCACGGTGGCCTTCGACAGCGAATAGTCGAGCCCGGTGGAGGCCAGGATCGAATTGTTCGACGAGTTGTTCCCATCGCGCGTGACCCATACGCCGGCGTCGACGTTCAGCGCCGGTGTGATGCGATAGCTGGCGCCGCCGGAATAGACACGATCGTTGAACGAGCCTGCCACCTTGTACTGTACGTATGAAGCCTTCACGGTCAGATTGTTGAACACGTAGCTGGCGCCGAGCGCACGGCCGTCGAATTCAACCACGCTCGGAATCGCAATCGATGCAGCGCTGCCGCCTGCGTTGCCGCTATAGAGCGCGGCATCGACGGTCAGCGAGCCAAGGTGATAACGCAGGCTCGCCGAGTACTGGCGGCCTGCCTGAAAATCCCCGGCCGTGCCGCCCAATGCCATCATCGCGCTGGCTTGCAGCCCGGCGATTTCCGGCGACGTGTAGGAAATGGCGTTCGGGTTGAACAGGCCCGTCACGTAGACGTTATTGAGGTAGGTGACGAGACCGCTGCCGAAGTACGACATCTCGCGTGGATCGAAGTCGTACACCGCGAGAAAGAAGGGCGAGAACTGCAAACCGGCTTTGACCGTACCGTAGCGGCTGTCCACCCCGACCCATGCTTGCCGTCCGAACTCGTTGCCATTCGAATTGCTGAGCGCGCCATTGGCAATGCTGATACCGCTTTCGAGTTCGAAGATCGCGCGCATGCCGCCGCCAAGATCTTCGGCGCCACGCATGCCGAAGCGCGAGCCGGAGAGACCGCTGTCGGTGAACGAGTATTGATGACCCGCGCTCTGGCCGGTCGTCGGGTTAAGTGTTTTGCTGGTGTAGAGGAGAGAACCGTCGACGATACCGTACAACGTGACGCTGCTTTGCGCGTGAGCGCTCTGGGCCGCGCCCAATGCGCACGCGCCTGCTAAACCGAGAATGGCTCCAAACCGATTGCGATGACTTGCCGGCATGCTTCGTGTCTCCTTGTTTATTGGAATCGATTGAACTGGCGAAGTAATGCTTGTGCTGCAAGGTTCTGGCGATCTGTTGCGCGATGCGATTTCAATGGGCGATAAGGAGCCGTCGCAATCTGATAAGGGATGCGAAATAGTGGGTCTGCTGGTGCGCGCCTTGCGTCCGGTTGCCTGCTGGGTCGTCTCCTGAATGCTGGGGCGGCGTGGCGCTGCTATGAACTCATTGATCGCGTGCTTGCGCACAGGATGCAAGCGCAATTTGGCACGACCGTTCGTTCTGTGTCAACGGGGGGAATCGCTCGTTTGACCTGCAATGCAGGCCAAAATAGGGAAAACACCTGGCATGGCGGGTGCGCTTGATTTCCGCCGTAAGGCTATGTAATGCAAGGAGTTTGGCGAAATTATCTGGTTTGAATTACCAGCCGGCCTGTTGCCGTTGAAGTTCTGCAATGCAGAACTGAAGGAAACCTGATTCAGCGTGCCCCAAGCGTCTCTATCAGCATGTCGACGAATGCCTTGACCCGCGCCGTCATCTGTAACTGTTGCGGGTACACCGCGTAAATATCCGCACCCGGCGTGCGATATTCGGGCAGCACATGGATCAGGCGGCCGTCGGCGAGATACTCCGCGATGTCCCATTCCGCCCGCATCAGAATGCCGTGACCGTCCAGCGCCCACTTCACCGCGATCTCGCCGTCATTGGTGGTGAGGTTGCCGCGCACGCGGACCGTCTCGGTCTTTTCAGCCGCGCCGC
This sequence comes from Paraburkholderia domus, assembly GCF_905220705.1. Lineage (GTDB taxonomy): Bacteria > Pseudomonadota > Gammaproteobacteria > Burkholderiales > Burkholderiaceae > Paraburkholderia > Paraburkholderia domus. The sequence goes on along the minus strand of NZ_CAJNAT010000024.1, from coordinate 86,185 downwards.
GTCCGCTGGTCAGACGCCATAGCCCGTAGCCGTCGTCGCCCTGGCGAATGCCGATGCAGTTGTGCTGCGATAGTTCCGCCGGACTTCGTGGCGCGCGTCGTTTGGCGAAATACGCAGGCGATGCGCAAAGCAGTCGCCGATTGGACGCGACCCGCCGTGCAATCACACGCGCATCCGGCGGTTCGCCAAAGCGCACGCACACGTCGAAGGCATCGTCGCTGATCGGCGGCGGGTCGACGGAGAGTTGCAATTGCACGTCCACTTCGGGAAAGCGCCGCACAAACCGGGAAATCAGCGGCGCCACGTGACTGCGGCCGAAGCCGAGCGTCGCGTTCACGCGCAGCAGGCCTTTCGGCGCCGCTTGCGAGCCGCCGAGCAACTGCGCCAGGTCGTCCATTTCGCTCAGGATTCGTCTCGCGCGCGTCAGATAGAGTTCGCCCTCCGGCGTGAGGCTCATGCGCCGTGTCGTGCGATTGACGAGCGACACGCCCGCACGCGATTCCATTTGCGACAGATGCTTGCTCACGGCCGCGGTACTCAAGCCGAGTTCGCGCGCAGCCGCCGTCAGACTGCCGCTTGCGGCAAGCGTGGAGAAGAACGCGAGGTCGTCCGGTTGTATCGACGAGGTCATGTTGAGTGGGCCAATGAACAAACCGATGAGCGATTCATTATTAACCTCAGGTTAAGGATGCTTTGAGTCTAGCAGCGTTTTCGCCGGCGGTCCTCGTTCTAGGATGCAGCCATATGTTCAACATCATGGAGACGCAAGTGAAGACCTACCGCATCGCAACCATTCCCGGCGACGGCATCGGCAAGGAAGTCGTGCCCGCGGGCCAACGGGTTCTCGAGGCCATCGCCGCGCGAAACGACGCCTTCAATTTCGAGTTCGAGAATTTCGATTGGGGCGGCGACTTTTACCGTGAGCATGGTGCGATGATGCCGGCCGATGGGCTCGATGCGATCCGCAACAAGGACGCGATTCTGTTCGGCTCGGCGGGCGACCCGCATATTCCCGATCACGTGACGCTGTGGGGTTTGCGCCTGAAAATCTGCCAGGGCTTCGATCAATATGCGAACGTGCGTCCCACCCGCATCCTGCCCGGCATCGACGCGCCGCTAAAGCGCTGTGGCCCGAAAGATCTCGACTGGGTGATCGTGCGTGAGAACTCCGAGGGTGAGTACTCCGGCGTAGGCGGGCGCGCTCACCAAGGCCATCCGATCGAAGTGGCAACCGATGTCTCGATGATGACCCGTGCGGGCGTCGAGCGCATTCTTCGTTTCGCGTTCCGACTTGCACAGTCGCGGCCGCGCAAGCTGCTGACGGTGATCACCAAGAGCAATGCGCAGCGGCACGCAATGGTCATGTGGGACGAAATAGCGCTTGAGGTATCGAAAGAGTTTCCCGACGTCGAATGGGACAAGGAACTCGTCGACGCCGCAACGGCCCGCATGGTCAACCGTCCTGCAACGCTCGACACGATCGTCGCAACGAATCTTCACGCGGACATTCTCAGCGATCTGGCAGCGGCACTTGCCGGCAGTCTCGGCATTGCGCCGACTGCGAATCTCGACCCTGAGCGCCGCTATCCCTCGATGTTCGAGCCGATTCACGGCTCCGCTTTCGACATCATGGGGAAAGGCCTCGCCAATCCGGTCGGCACGTTCTGGTCGGTCGTGATGATGCTCGAGCATCTTGGCGAAACGGGCGCTGCCCGGCAACTGATGAACGCGATCGAACGCATCACGGCTGACCCGGCGCTGCACACTGGCGACCTCGGCGGCACGGCTACGACAGCGCAGGTGACCGACGCCGTCTGCGCGATCCTCGCAGCGGAACCGGCGGCGCAGTTCAAGGCGGCCTGACCTCGCAACACACAACGTGCGTGACACAAAAACATAACGCCCGGACGAACACGTCACGGGCGGCTTAAAGTTCGGAGACAGGCATGACCAATGAATTGCAAGCCCGTGTGGTTCGCAAGCTGACGTGGCGCATTTTGCCCTTCGTGATGCTGCTTTACTTTGTCAGCTTTCTCGACCGCGTGAACGTCGGTTTCGCTGCGCTGACGATGAACAAGGACCTCGGTCTTTCGCCGACCATGTTCGGGCTCGGCGGCGGCATCTTCTTTCTTGGATACTTTCTATTCGAAGTGCCCTCAAACCTCATTCTGAACAAGGTCGGCGCGCGCATCTGGATTGCACGCGTGATGGTGACGTGGGGGCTGGTGTCGGCGGCTTCCGCGTTTGTCGTCGGGCCGAACTCGTTCTATACGCTGCGCTTTTTGCTCGGTGTGGCCGAAGCCGGCTTCTTCCCTGGCATCATTCTTTATCTCAGCCAGTGGTTTCCCGCGCGGCAACGCGCGGTTGCGGCCGCCGCATTCATGGCGGCCGCACCGTTGTCGACGGCAATCGGCTCGCCCATTTCAGGCGCGATCATGCAGATGCCGGCCCTGTTCGGATTGAAAGACTGGCAATGGCTGTTCATCGTCGAAGCGATTCCCGCTGTCGTACTCGGATTCGTGGTGTTGAAAGCACTCACCGATTCGCCCGAAAAGGCGACGTGGCTTGCCGCGGATGAGAAAGCGTGGCTTGTCGCGACCTTGCGCGAGGAACGTGCGGGACGTGAATCGCAGGCAGGCCATGCGGCAGGCGCGCTCGCGGCACTGCGCGATCCGCGCGTGTGGATCATGTCGATGATTTACTTCGGCACGTCCGCGGGCCTCTATACGCTCGGGCTATGGGCGCCGCTGATCATTCGTCAATTCGGCTTTAGCGCGCTTGGCACTGGCGCGTTGAATGCGATCCCCAGCGTGCTGGCCGTGATCGGCATGGTGCTGTGGGCTCGCCATTCGGATCGCACTGGCGAGCGCACCTGGCACGTGGTGATTCCGTGCGTTGCGGCAGGCGTTGGACTCGCATGGGCAGGCTTTGCAGATACCATCGTTGCGGTGGTGCTCGCATTGATCGTCGTGAACGTGGGCATCAGCGCGGCCAAGGCGCCGTTGTGGGCCATGCCGAGTACCTTTCTCTCGGGCGCCGGTGCGGCGGCCGGCATTGCCATGATCAACTCGATCGGCAATCTTGGCGGTTTCGTCGGCCCATTTGCTATTGGCTGGCTGAAGAGCGTGACGGGTGGATATGCTGCCGGACTTTACGTGGTGGCGGCGAGTCTCGCGGTATCCGCCATGCTCGCTTTGCTTGTCGGTCGGCGAGGATATCGGGCGGCTCCCGCGCCGCAATGATCTCGCGTGTTTCTGGCCGGCTTTCTGATTGAAGATGCACCTCGCTCCCGCGCCGATTTTTGTCCGCTGACTTGCTGCGAGTAACGGACAGCGCGGAGGTGCATCGCTTCATCGCGTGGTTTCAATGATTGAACACTCGCGAGTTCTTACCCGCGAAATGCATCGTTGAAGATTGCGAAAGGCTGCTGGCAGGCGCGCCGTAACCAGAACTGTCGCCGTAGCCCGACATCTTGTGCGAAGGCTGCTGAGATTGCGTACTGGGCTGATTGTTCTGCGTGTCGTGCATCGAGACGGCGGGCGCTGTGCTTGTGTCATTCATCGGTGTGTTCATCTGCTGGGCAAACGACAGGGTCGGGATGGCGACAACCGAAGCAATGAGCATGATGTGTTTGAGTGCTTTCATGATGGTTCTCCAATAGTGTGATAGTGCCGCGCCGACCGTGCTGGTCGATGCGTGTCCACAGAATAAGCAGCTTTCCTTAACTTCTCCTTAGGCGAGCCAAAACACCTTTTTTCCATATTTCGAAGCGCGGAAAATGCTAGACGACAGTGGCGAAAACCTATGCCCGATCAGGGCACGCATAAGCCTGTCTTAAGAGAAAATCGTGCAGAACCGAATGGGGATGAGAACCGTTGGTGTTCTCGCTAAAGATGCGTTTTAGGGGTTTTGTGATTTCCGTGTCTGAATCGATTACGCTTCGTTGTGATCGACCCGATATGCAGACACGTCACCATGGCATCCAAACACGAAGTCAAGCGGTACAGAGCCAATCTCTCCGATGAGCTCCATAGCGCCGCGCTCTATGAAACGCTCGCGAAAGTCGAGCGGGACGACACGCGTAAGCAGGTCTACAGTGACCTCGCAAAGTCGGAGCGCGATCATGCGCAGGTATGGGCCGACAAGCTGAGAGCTAACGGCATCCAGCCGAAGGGCACCGGCCAGGCCGTGAAAACACGCCTGATGAAAGCGCTGGTACGTGTGTTCGGCGCGGGTTTCGTGTTACCCACACTCGCTGCGGCCGAATACGCCGACCGCAACAAATACCGCGGGCAGCCGGACGCGGGCCGCATGTCGGCCGATGAACATCACCACGCGGCGGTGGTCCAGACCCTGGCTCACGGCGGCGGCGACCCGGATACGTCGCAAGGGGCGCGCATCGCCGCAGCGGAGTCGTGGCATAAGGGCGTTTCGTCGGGTAACGATTTGCGCGCGGCCGTGCTCGGCGCGAACGACGGTCTCGTCTCGAACTTCTGCCTGATCATGGGTGTGGCCGGTGCGGGAACCGGCAACAAGGCGATCCTGCTCACGGGGCTCGCCGGCCTGATCGCCGGCGCGTGTTCGATGGCGTTGGGTGAATGGCTGTCAGTGACCAATGCGCGCGAGTTGGCCAGTACCCAGATTGCTAAAGAAGCGGAAGAACTGGAGATGTCGCCGGAAGCGGAGGAGCACGAGCTGGCGCTGATCTATCGTGCCAAGGGTCTGGACGCAGTCGAGGCCAAACGGGTGGCATCGCAGATGATGCGTGACAAGGACAAGGCGCTCGATACCTTGACCCGTGAGGAACTCGGACTCGATCCCGCTGAATTGGGCGGTAATCCGTGGTCCGCTGCGGGGGTCTCCTTTTGCCTGTTCTCAGTCGGCGCGATTTTTCCGGTGATGCCGTTCCTGTGGACGCACGGGCTTAATGCGATCGTGCAATGCATCGTACTTAGCACGCTTGCGCTCGCGTCCATTGGGGTCTTTACCTCGCTATTCAACGGACGCGGCGCGGGGTTCTCCGCCATGCGGCAGGTCGTCATCGGCCTGATTGCCGCGGGGTTCACGTTCGGAATCGGCAAGCTGCTTGGCGTGTCGATCTCGTGACCGCGATCGTGGCGTCGGCCGATGCCGCCGCTACTCCGTTTGCCTCAATCCCCATCCCAGCCATGGCGCTCGTGCCATTCGCGCTCGTGCTCCTCATGCTCGTGATGGCGCCACTGCCGTTCACGCCATTCCTGCCGCTCATGCCATTCGCGGGCGCGCCAGTCGTCGCCGTAGCCATATCCCACCACCGGCGCGGGCGCGTAGACGACCGGCGGAGGCGCAATGTAGGCCGGCTGGGCAGGCACGAAGACCGGCCCGGGAATGCCAATGCCGATGCCCACGTCGACGTGGGCGGAAGCGGCTGTGGAAGCCACTAATATCGCGCCGCCGAGAATCACTGATAATAGGTTCTTGCGCATGTTTTTCTTTTCGCCTGATGGTTGCAGGCGATGACAGTGAAGATGGTGCGCAGTTTAGGCAGGGCCGCGGTTTGCAGGTGCAAGAGGGATGCGAGATTGGTAACACAGAGTAACGGTGCGCAGCCTTAAGGTTGCCCTAATGATTCCCGTGCGTCATGAGCCGGCTAGACCTCCGGTTTTCCTCCGCTGCATGCAAGGAGCGACACTGCTTTCGGCACGAACCGGCAATCGATAGCCAGGTCGTGCCGTTTCAAATTTTGCCGACAGGCATCCACGCTGGACCGGGGGACGCAATGAGCTTTTCTGCTGAGATTTGGGCGCTCGCGCGCATGTGCTGCATGTACCCGGTACTGGGCTGTCTTGCGATCTGGTATTTTTCGCGCGCGGACCGTTTGCTGCAGGTTGTTCGGACCCGTCATTGAGCATCGATCGTTGATCTTGATGTCCATCTCGCGGACGCGCAGCGGCGTCCGTTGAGTCAACGTGCGCGTGCTGCACCGCGGCAAGCGTACCTGTCACGTCCCCCACAGCCGTTTTTTCCGCCGGGACCGCCCTGACTTGCTCTGGCGCGACACGCCCGACCGATCACCCCAACACCTCGCAAACCCTTGTCCAACAGGGCTTCGCCGGCCGTCCGCCCGTTCTCGTACGGCAGCGGTGTCGCATTTCCACATGTGGTTGTCGGAAATAGTCGGCTAGGCATACTTTTTTCTGGCAACTATGTATGCACAGCGCGGACGGACGTCCGCCACGCTAGGAGAACGTTCAATGAATTCCCCCAAGGTCGTGGTCGAAGGGCTGTGCAAAGTGTTCGGCACCAACCCGAAACAGGCGATCGGCATGCTGGCAGGCGGCGCGACGAAAGAGGAAGTGTTCGCGCGCACCGGTCAGATAGTCGGTGTCCATAACGTGTCGTTCGAAGTCAAGGAAGGCGAGATCTTCGTGCTGATGGGCCTGTCCGGCTCCGGCAAGTCGACGCTGATTCGCCTGATCAATCGTCTCGTCGAGCCGACGGCCGGCAAAGTACTGATCGACGGCCGCGATGTGGCCAGCGTACCGCGCTCGGAACTCACGGCGCTGCGCCGCAAGGACATGAGCATGGTGTTCCAGTCCTTCGCGCTGATGCCGCAACGCACGGTGCTGTCCAATGCGGCGTTCGGGCTGGAAGTGGCGGGCATCGGCAAGAAGGAGCGCGAGAAGCGCGCCATGACCGTGCTCGAACAGGTCGGCCTCGCGCCCTTCGCGGAAAAGCTGCCGGCTCAGCTTTCAGGCGGCATGCAGCAGCGCGTGGGTCTTGCGCGGGCGCTGGCGGTCAATCCTTCCTTGATGATCATGGACGAGGCGTTCTCCGCGCTCGATCCGCTCAAACGCAAGGAAATGCAGAACGTGCTGCTCGATCTGCAACGCGAGCAGCAGCGCACCATCCTGTTCGTCTCGCACGATCTCGAAGAGGCCATGCGCATCGGCACGCGGATCGCAATCATGGAAGGCGGCAAGGTGGTGCAGGTCGGCACGCCCCAGCAAATCATCACCAATCCCGCCGACGACTATGTGCGCGCGTTCTTCGAAGGTATCGACACCAGCCGCTATCTGACAGCTGGCGACCTGATGCAGACCGACGCGGTGCCGCTCATGCAGCATTCGCCGCAGATCGACGCCTCGAGTGTGGCCGCGACGCTCAACGGCAGCGCTGACTACGCGTTCGTGCTCGACGCCGAGCGCAAGATCCGCGGCTTCGTGTGCCGCGATGCGATGGGCAGCGCGTCGCCGAAGCTCAATCAAATCGAGTGCATCCGCCGCACTACGCCTTTGGACGACGTCGTCGAGCGCGTGGTCGCGAGCCGTGCGCCACTGCCGGTCGTCGAAGCGGACGGCTCCTACTGCGGTTCGGTCAACAAGACGAACGTACTGAACGTTCTCACGCGCCATCGAGGTTCTCATGTCTGAAGTCATTCCACTTGGCGCCTGGGTCGATCACGGCGTTCACTACCTGCTCGACCACGACGCAAAAACCTTCGACTCCATCGGCAAGGTCATCGAGAGTTTTGCCGCGCTGATCGAACATGGTCTGCAAGCGGTGCCGATGTGGGCGCTGATGGCATTTTTCGTGGGCGTCGGTTTATGGCGGGTGGGCTGGCGTTTCGCGCTGTTCACGTTGCTGGCGATGCTGCTGATCTACGGCACCGGCTTCTGGGATCAGATGGTGATCACGCTCGGTCTAACGCTCTCATCGACCTTGATCAGCCTGCTGCTCGGCGTGCCGCTTGGCATCTGGACCGCGAAGAGCCGCACTGTCGAAATGATGGTGCGCCCCGTGCTCGATCTGATGCAGACCATGCCCGCGTTCGTCTACCTGATTCCGGCGGCGATGCTGTTCGGTCTCGGCCGTGTGCCGGGGATTCTCTCCACGGTGATCTTCGCGATGCCGCCTGCTGTGCGCCTCACGTCGCTCGGCATCAAGCATGTGAATCGCGAAATCGTCGAAGCAGGGCAGGCGTTCGGCTGTACGCCCTTGCAATTGCTCTACAAGGTGCAGTTTCCGAACGCACTGCCGTCGATCATGACCGGCGTGAATCAGACGATCATGATGGCGCTCTCGATGGTGATCATCGCCTCGATGGTGGGCGCGGGCGGTCTGGGCAACGACGTGCTGGCGAGTATTCAGCGGCTCGATATCGGCCTCGGCTTCGAAAGCGGCCTCTCGGTGGTGATGCTTGCGATCATTCTCGATCGCATCACGGAAAGCTTCGGCCGGTCGCCGGGTACGGCGCGGGCGCCGCTGCTGTCGGGCTTGCGCAGCGTCATGAAGGTGCGCCGCGCGCCGACGGCGCAGCACAGCTGAGCCGCCTATGAAGCGCGACGCGATCTCACCTGTTGTTGAGGCCCCATCCGATTCCCCGCTGGCCGGGCTCGCGCACTTCGGCTTTCTGACGCTGCCAAACTTTTCGATGATCGCATTTACGAGCGCGGTCGAAGTGCTGCGTATGGCCAACTACGTGGGCCGCGCGCAGCACTACACGTGGTCCGTGATTACGCCTGACGGCGAGCCGGCGCGAGCGAGCAACGGCATCACCGTGAAGCCGACCACCACGCTGGCCGAAGCGGGCATGCCGGATGTGCTGATCGTCTGCGCCGGCTGGCATGTGCGCGATTACGTCGACGAGACGATCGTCGCGTTGCTGCAGGACGTTGCGTCGAAAGGCATTCCGCTTGGCGGCATTTGCACGGGGCCGTACGCGTTGCTGGCTGCAAACCTGCTCGACGGATATCGCTGTACCGTGCACTGGGAAGACATGTCGCCGTTGCACAAAAGCTACCCGCACGTGCGTTTCGCGGATGAACTGTTCGTGATCGACCGTGACCGGATGACCTGCACCGGCGGCACCGCGCCGCTCGATCTGATGCTGAACCTGGTCGGTATGCGCCTCGGTCAGGCAGTCGCGGCGCAGGTGTCCGAGCAGTTTATTGTCGAGCGGATTCGCGGTTCGACCGATTATCAGCATATTCCCGTCGACGCGCGGGTCGGCTTCTCGCGCGCGGAGTTGATCGAAGTGGTGCGGTTGATGGAAGCCAATATCGAAGAGCCGTTATCGCTGGATGAACTCGCGCGGCTAGTGCAGTTGTCGCAACGTCATTTGCAGCGCATGTTCAAGATGTTTTTGAGCGTGTCGCCGACGCACTATTACCTGACGCTGCGTTTGCGTCGTGCGCGCGAACTGTTGCGCAATACGGATGCGTCGATTGCGCGAGTGACGGCCGTATGTGGTTTTCATTCGCCGTGTCATTTCAGCAAGGCTTACCGCGCGCAGTTCGGTCACGCGCCGAGTGTCGAGCGGCGGCTGTCGGCGTAGATGAGTCTACGTACATGAGTTGGCATCAATGTAGTTGCAGTAAAGAATCGCGCCCGGAAAATCCGATTAGTAAAACCAGTAAAGCATCAATCACCCTGAGGGAACGCCATGAAACGTTTGTGGGCTGCGTCGTTGTGCGCGCTGTCGGTGTCGTCTGTCTTTGCCGCGGAACCTGCCACCTGCCGGGACGTCCGGTTCGCCGACGTCGGTTGGACCGATATCGCCGCGACGACCGGTCTTGCCTCGACGGTGCTGGAAGGGCTCGGCTATAAGCCGACCAAGACTATTGCCTCGGTGCCGATCACCTTCGCGGGGGTGAAGAGCAAGCAGATCGACGTGTTCCTCGGCTACTGGTCGCCGACCATGGACCCGATGATCGATCCGTTCAAAAAGGCCGGTCAGCTCACCGTGCTACCCACGCCGAACCTGACTGGGGCGAAATACACGCTGGCTGTGCCGGACTATGCGTACCAGGCGGGCATCAAGACGTTCGCTGACATCGCGAAGAACTACGACAAGCTCGACGGCAAGATCTATGGCATCGAGCCGGGTAACGACGGCAATGCGCTGATCAAGAAGATGATCGACAGCAACCAGTACGGCCTTGGCAAGTTCAAGCTGGTGGAGTCGAGCGAGGCGGGCATGCTGGTCGAAGTGAATCGCGCGGTTCGCGACAAGAAACCGATCGTGTTTCTCGGCTGGGAACCGCATCCGATGAACGTGCAGATGAAGATCGATTATCTGTCCGGTGGCGACGACGTGTTCGGCCCGAACTACGGCGAAGCCAAAGTCCTGACGGTCGTCCCGAACGATTACTCGACGCGTTGCCCGAACGTCGCGAAGCTGGTGTCGAACCTGCACTTCACGACCGATATCGAGAACCATGTGATGCTGCCGATCATGAACAAGACCGATCCGAACAAGGCGGCAAAGGATTGGCTCAAGGCGAATCCGGCTGTGCTCGACAAGTGGCTAGCGGGCGTCAAGACGTTCGATGGCAAGGACGGTTTGCCGGCGGTGAAGGCTTATGTCGCGGGGCAGTGAGGCGTGAGGGTTTAGCTTGGGCTTTCGCGCCGTTCCGGCGGCGCGAAAGCGGAACTGCAAAACCTGACCCGCCGATTTAGCCGGGAATCCAGGTCTGCAAAACGACGTGGGCAACAAACACCGCGCTCAAATCGCCTGAGCCCGGCCCGGGAACGTTTCGTCATATCCCGAGCCCTCATCCACTTCCGCCGCCGTACCACGTTGCTCACGGTACATCATCGGCGGTAAGCCGAACTGCTTGCGGAATTCGCGACCCAGATGCGAGGCATCGGAGAAGCCACAACTCGACGCGATATCCGCCACCGTCTTATCCGAACTCGTCAGCAGCCACGCCGCAGTGCGCAAACGCACCTGCTTCGCGTAGGCCTGCGGCGCCTTGCCGGTTTCCGCCTTGAAGAGCCGCTCGAGTTGACGCGGCGAGAGGTCCAGCTTGCGTGCCAGTTCATCGAGCGACAAGGAACGCCCCACGTGCTGCTCCATCAGCAGAATTGCGCGCTTCACCTTCGGATGCGAGGCGGGTGCCAATCCTGGCGGGTGCGGCTGCGGCGCGTTGCCCTTCTGCATATCGTCGACCAGCAGAATCCGCAGCGCCTTTTGCACCGTGGCCGTCTCAAAGTGCCGCAGCAGAATCGCCGCAGCCACGTCGATCGATGCCCGCCCACCGGAACACGTAATACGTCGACGGTCGATCACGAATAGCCGGTCCGCCACCAACGCGTCCTCATTGACCGCCGGAAAGCGTTCGATGAAATCCCAGTAGTGAAACCAGCTCACGCAAATGCGGTGGCCGTCCAGCACGCCCGCGCGCATCAGCGAAAACACGCCGGTGCACATGCCGACCAGCGTCGCATCGGTGGCGGCGGCACGGCGGATGAAGGCCAGCGTCGCATCGTTCGCGGCCGGCCCGGAATGCAGCAGGCCGCCCACCACAACGACGTAGTCAAACGGTTCAGCGTTGTCGAACGTTTCCCACGGCGTGATCTGGATCCCGCAACTCGCGCGCACCGGAGCGAGGGTTTCCCCTATTACGCTCCACGAACAGCGCACGGGCTTGCTGAAGTCGCCTTCATCCGCGGACAGGCGCAGCAGGTCGACGAACCCCGAGAACGCCGTCAGCGTGAAGTTCGGCAGCAGGATGATGCCGAAGCGGATGCGCTGCTTCGAGGGGCCGTCGATCGATTGAAGGGGAAGCGGTTCAGCGGAATTCATGCATGCAGCCAGCAAGGGAAAGGGTTGAAATCAAGCATAGCACCGGGAATCGGGGCGCTTCATCAGCATCGCCAGCGGCAACGTCCGCGCCTGTCGCAAATGCGTCAGAAGTCATCGCAAATACGCCGCCGCGCTTGGCCGGCGGCCCGCTTGACGCCACTATCCCACTGGCATGCCGTTTTTATTCTATCGGTCCAAATTGACCTGCGGTGCAATAGGGGCTAGTTCAAGCCAAACCCGGCAACCTAAGCACCGCAACGTATAAGGCACGCCATGAACGTCAGCGTCTTCGATCTGTTCAAGATCGGCATCGGTCCCTCCAGCTCGCACACGGTCGGGCCGATGATCGCCGCATGCCGTTTCGCTTCGCATATCGAAGACGCCAACCTGCTCGGCTTCGTACGCCGCGTCAAGGTCGACCTGTTTGGCTCGCTCGGCGCGACCGGGAAAGGGCATGGCACGGACAAGGCGGTGTTGCTCGGCCTCGAAGGCAATCTGCCCGATCTGATCGACCCGGACGTGATCGAACCGCGCCTGCAGGCGATCCGCGAGACGAAGCAACTGGTGCTGCTCGGCAAGCATCCGGTCAAATTCGAGGAGCGCGAGTACCTCGGCTTCTTTCGCAAACTAATGCCGGGCGCACCGGGTTCGAGCATCGTGCATCCGAACGGCATGCGTTTTCAGGCCTTCGACGAAAACGGCCAGCTGTTGGTGGAGAAAGAGTATTACTCGGTCGGCGGCGGCTTTGTGATCAATCGCGAAGGCGACCGCGTCAACGGTTTGCGTGCCGGCGCGGAAGTGCCGTTTCCGTTTCGCACCGGCGACGATCTGATGCGCGTGTGCCGCGAAACCGGTTTGTCGATCGCCGAGATCACGCTGCGCAACGAATGCGCGTCGCGCAGCGAACAGGAAGTGCGCGAAGGCTTGCTGGCGATCTGGCGCGTCATGTCCGCCTGCGTCGAACGCGGCTGCAAGGTGCGTGGCGAGTTGCCCGGCCCGATGCATGTGAAGCGCCGCGCCGCCGACCTGTGCGCGCAATTGCGTTCGCGCTCGGAAGAGTCGCTGCGCGATCCGCTGTCGATGCTCGACTGGGTCAATCTCTACGCGATGGCCGTGAATGAAGAAAACGCCGCGGGTGGGCGTGTCGTCACCGCGCCGACCAACGGCGCAGCAGGCGTGATTCCCGCCGTGCTGCATTACTACGTGAAGTTCATGCATGCGTCGAACGACGAGGGCATCGTCACCTTTCTGCTGACGGCTGCCGCGATCGGCATCATCTACAAGGAAACGGCCTCGATCTCGGGCGCCGAAGTGGGCTGCCAGGGCGAAGTAGGTGTCGCGTGCTCGATGGCCGCAGCGGCGCTTGCCGCCGTGATGGGCGGCACGCCGACGCAAGTCGAAAACGCTGCCGAAATCGGCATGGAACACAACCTCGGCATGACCTGCGACCCAGTTGGCGGCCTCGTGCAGATTCCCTGCATCGAACGTAACGCGATGGGCGCGATCAAGGCGCTGAACGCCGCGCGCATGGCGATGAAGGGCGACGGCCAGCATTACGTGTCGCTCGATAACGTCATCAAGACGATGCGCGAAACCGGCGCGGACATGAAGACCAAATACAAGGAGACGTCGCGCGGCGGACTCGCCGTGAACGTCATCGAGTGCTGAACTGAACGAGTTAAGAAGCAGAAAGTATCAACAGGAACCCAAGGACCCACAATGAGCCGCTATTCGATATTCAGCCTGTTGCGCAACGGGATGTCGTATCACGAAAACTGGGAGCGTCAATGGAAGAGCCCGGAGCCTAAGCGTGAATACGACGTCGTGATCGTCGGCGGCGGCGGGCATGGTCTCGCCACGGCCTACTACCTCGCGAAAGAACATGGCGTACGCAATATCGCCGTGCTGGAGAAGGGCTGGATCGGCGGCGGCAATACCGCGCGCAATACGACCATCGTCCGCTCGAATTATCTGTGGGACGAATCGGCCGCGCTTTATGAAAAAGCGATGAAGCTGTGGGAAGGTCTGTCGCAGGACCTCAACTACAACGTGATGTTCAGCCAGCGCGGCGTGATGAACCTCGCGCACACGCTACAGGACGTGCGCGACACCGAGCGCCGTGTGAATGCGAACCGGCTGAACGGTGTGGATGCCGAATTCCTCACGCCGGAGCAGATCAAGGAAATCGAGCCGACCATCAATCTGAACAGCCGCTATCCGGTGCTCGGCGCGTCGATTCAGCGGCGCGGCGGTGTGGCCCGGCATGATGCGGTTGCGTGGGGGTTCGCGCGTGGTGCGGATCAGGCCGGCGTCGATATCGTGCAGAACTGTCAGGTGACCGGTATTCGCCGCGACGGCAGCCAGGTGGTCGGCGTGGATACCACGAAGGGCTTCATCAAGGCAAAGAAGGTCGCGGTGGTGGCGGCGGGCAACACGTCGACGCTCGCTGATATGGCCGGCATTCGCTTGCCTTTGGAGAGCCATCCTTTGCAGGCGTTGGTCTCTGAGCCGATCAAGCCCGTGGTCAACACGGTGGTGATGTCGAACGCGGTGCATGCCTACATCAGCCAGTCCGACAAGGGCGATCTGGTGATCGGCGCTGGTGTGGATCAGTACACGGGCTTTGGTCAGCGCGGCAGTTTCCACATCATCGAAGGCACGCTCGAAGCGATCGTCGAAATGTTCCCGGTGTTCTCGCGCGTGCGGATGAACCGCCAGTGGGGCGGCATTGTCGACGTGTCGCCGGATGCGTGCCCGATCATCAGCAAGACCGATGTAAAGGGGCTTTATTTCAATTGCGGCTGGGGCACGGGCGGCTTCAAGGCGACGCCCGGTTCGGGCTGGGCCTATGCGCACACGATCGCGAGGGACGAGCCGCATCCGCTGAACGCGCCGTTCTCGCTGGACCGCTTCTACACCGGTCACCTGATCGACGAGCACGGCGCCGCCGCGGTTGCCCACTAACGCTCACCACCACAGAGGAAACCCAGATGCTGCTGATCGAATGCCCGTGGTGCGGGCCACGCGCCGAAACCGAATTTTCTTGCGGCGGGGAAGCGGATATTGCGCGTCCGCTGGACACCGACAAGCTTTCCGACAAGGAATGGGGCGACTACCTGTTCATGCGCAAGAATCCGCGCGGCGTGCATCGTGAGCAATGGTTGCACACGCAAGGATGCCGCCGCTGGTTCAAGGCGCAGCGCGATACGGTGAGCTACGAGATTCAGGGCTACGAGGAGTTCGAACGTCCGCTGCTCGCGATGGACAGCAACGAGGCTAAAGCACAAGACCAGGCACACGAGGGCAAGGCATCATGAGCCAGAAAGACCGACTCCCTAGCGGTGGGCGCATCAACCGCGCGATCGTTCTGAACTTCACGTTCAACGGGCGCAAGTATCAGGGCTATCAGGGCGACACGCTCGCCTCCGCGCTGCTTGCGAACGGCGAGCACTTCGTGGCGCGCAGCTGGAAGTACCACCGCCCGCGCGGCATCGTGACGGCGGGTGTGGAAGAACCGAATGCGATCGTGCAACTCGAAACCGGCGCGTACACCGTGCCCAATGCGCGTGCAACTGAAGTGGAGTTGTATCAGGGGCTCGTCGCGACCAGCGTGAACGCCAAGCCGAGCATCGAGAAAGACCGCATGGCGATCAACCAGAAGTTCGCGCGCTTCATTCCGGCGGGCTTCTATTACAAGACCTTCATGTGGCCGCGCAAGTTCTGGCCGAAGTATGAAGAAGTGATCCGCGATGCGGCCGGTCTCGGCAAGGCGCCCGAGCAAACCGATGCGGATCGCTACGACAAGTGCTTTGCGCATTGCGACGTGCTGGTGGTCGGCGGTGGCCCGACGGGGCTGGCGGCCGCGCATGCGGCGGCGTTGTCCGGCGCTCGCGTGACGTTGATCGACGATCAGCCCGAACTCGGCGGCTCGCTGCTGTCATGCCGCGCGGAGATCGACGGCAAACCGGCGCTGCAATGGGTTCACAAGATCGAGGACGAGCTCCGGCAGATGCCCGACGTGAAAATCCTGTGCCGCAGCACCGCATTCGGTTACCAGGACCATAACCTCATCACCGTCACGCAGCGGCTCACCGAGCATCTGCCGGTATCGCAGAGAAAGGGCACGCGCGAGCTGATGTGGAAGATTCGCGCAAAACGCGTAATTCTCGCAACGGGGGCGCATGAGCGGCCGATCGTGTTCGGTAACAACGATCTGCCGGGTGTAATGATGGCTTCGGCTGTGTCGACGTACCTGCATCGCTATGCGGTGTTGCCGGGACGTAATGCTGTAGTGTTCACGAACAATGACGACGGTTATCAATGCGCGCTCGATCTGAAAGCGGCCGGCGCGCAGGTGACGGTCGTCGATCCGCGCGCGAGCGAATCGAAGGGCACCTTGCCCGCGCTGGCACGGCGCTACGGCGTCAAGGTGATGAACGGCGTGGCCATTACGGCCGCGCATGGCAAGCTGCGCGTGTCTTCTGTAGATATAGCGTCGTATTCCAATGGACAGGTCGGTGCGAAACAGAGCGAGCTGCCCTGCGATCTACTGGCGATGTCCGGCGGCTGGAGCCCGGTACTGCATCTGTTCGCGCAGTCGGGCGGCAAGGCGCATTGGCATGACGGCAAGGCCTGTTTCGTGCCGGGTAAGGCGATGCAGGCGGAGACGAGCATCGGCGCGTGTGCCGGCGACTTCACGCTGGGACAGGGCATTCGCTTCGCGGTCGACGCCGGTATCGAGGCGGCGCGTGCGGCTGGCCACATCGTGGCGCGGCCGAATCCGGTGCAGGTCGCCGAGATCGCCGAAGCGAAGATGCAACCGCTGTGGCTCGTCGGTGGCCGCGAACTCGCGACGCGCGGGCCGAAGCAGTTCGTCGACTTCCAGAACGACGTCTCGGCGGCCGATATTTTCCTGGCGGCGCGCGAAGGCTTCGAATCGGTGGAGCACGTAAAGCGTTACACGGCGATGGGTTTCGGCACCGATCAGGGCAAGCTCGGCAACATCAACGGCATGGCGATTCTCGCGCAGGCGCTGGGCAAGACGATTCCCGAAACCGGCACGACGACGTTCCGTCCGAACTACACGCCTGTCACGTTCGGCACGTTTGCGGGCCGCGAGCTGGGCGAGTTTCTCGATCCGGTGCGCAAGACAGCGGTGCACGAATGGCACGTGGAAAACGGCGCGGCCTTCGAGGACGTGGGCAACTGGAAACGTCCGTGGTACTTCGCGAAACCAGGTGAGGACATGCACGCCGCAGTCGCGCGCGAGTCGCTCGCGGTGCGTACGAGCGTTGGCATTCTCGACGCCTCGACGCTCGGCAAGATCGACATTCAGGGCCCCGACTCGGCGAAGCTGCTGAACTGGGTTTACACGAATCCGTGGAGCAAGCTGGAAGTCGGCAAGTGCCGCTATGGCCTGATGCTCGACGAAAACGGCATGATTTTCGACGACGGCGTGACCGTGCGTCTCGCCGACCAGCACTACATGATGACGACCACCACGGGCGGCGCGGCACGCGTGCTCACGTGGCTCGAACGCTGGCTGCAAACCGAATGGCCGGACATGCGCGTGCGGCTTGCTTCCGTGACGGATCACTGGGCGACCTTCGCCGTGGTCGGTCCGAACAGCCGCAAGGTCTTGCAGAAGGTCTGCCAGGACATCGACTTTGCGAACGCGGCGTTTCCGTTCATGAGCTATCGCGAAGGCACTGTGGCGGGTGCGGCATCGCGCGTGATGCGGATCAGCTTCTCAGGCGAACTCGCTTATGAAGTGAACGTGCCCGCGAACGTCGGACGCGCGGTGTGGGAAGCGCTGATGGCCGCAGGCGCGGAGTTCGACATCACACCGTACGGCACGGAAACCATGCACGTGCTGCGTGCTGAGAAGGGCTACATCATCGTCGGTCAGGATACGGACGGCTCGATGACACCGTACGACCTCGGCATGGGCGGCCTGGTCGCGAAGTCGAAAGACTTTCTCGGCAAACGTTCCTTGACGCGAACGGACACCGCGAAGGCGGGGCGCAAGCAACTGGTCGGGCTGCTCTCGGACGATCCCTCGTTCGTGATTCCCGAAGGCTCGCAGATCGTCGCCGGTCCTTTCCAGGGCGATACCGCGCCGATGCTCGGCCACGTCACATCGAGCTATTACAGCCCGATCCTGAAGCGATCGATTGCAATGGCCGTCGTAAAGGGCGGTCTCGACAAGATCGGCGAAACGGTCACGATTCCGCTCGCGAGCGGCAAGCAGATTGCAGCCAAGGTCACCAGCTCGGTGTTCTACGACAGCGAAGGAGCACGTCAACATGTGGAATGAAACAAGAGGGACGGTGTCGGCGGTGGATCGCGCTGTCGGAAAGCAAACGGGCGTGTGGCAGGAATCCCCGCTGGTCGGTACGGATGCGCTGCTGAAAAAGCATCAGACGACGGCGTCGGCGCTCTTCAGGCTGAGCGAGCGGCCGTTTCTCGAACTCGTGAACGTGCGTGGCGATACGCGCGATGCGGCATTCGTGAAGGCGATAGAGACAGTGATCGGCTGCCGGCCACCGGAGAAAGCGAACACCATCGCCCGCGGCAACGGCTACGACATGCTGTGGCTCGGTCCGGACGAGTGGCTGGTGCGCTCGGCAATGGCGCACGACGCGACACGTACTGCGCCGCTGCAGGCGAAACTCGGTGCAGCGTTTGCCGGTGTGTTCGCGTCGGCGGTGGATATCGGCAGTGGCTATACGGTGCTCGAAATTAGCGGTACGCACACACGTGACGTGCTGGCGCGGGGTTGCCCGCTCGATCTGCATCCGAAATTGTTCGGGGAAGGGCAGTGCGCACAGAGTCACTTCTTCAAGGCATCGATGACGCTGTTGCCCACCGGCGCGGACAGTTTCGATATCGTCGTGCGCCGTAGTTTTGCGGACTACTTCGTCAAGATCATGCTCGATGCGGCTGCGCCGCTGATGTCGTGAAGCGCGGCGAGCGGTGCCTCAGCAAGGCACCTCTCGTGGCTTTCCCGGCCGCTGACTGACATGACATCGACACGTCTAGCCACCGCGCGTCTCACCGAGCGTGCGTGCCACCAGGGCGATGCCCATGCCGCGCTCGCGCTGCTCGATCAGAGCATCGTGTTGCGGCACCGGCGCATCGCGCTGATCCGCTATCTCCTCGCGCAGCAGCTGGGCGCACCGCTGCAGTCGCGGCATCACGAATACGTTGAAAAAATCGCCGCTCGCTTGAGTGCGGATGCGCTCGCGCGTATCGCCGGCGCTGCGCGTGCGCGGTTGCGACCGTAGGACTCGCATTCGTCGGTGCGCGGTGGTGAACCCAAAGCACTGGGACGACGCTCCCATCCCATCCCCATGACGCATTTCTTCTATGTGGCCGATTTATGTCGGCGTCTACTGAAATGCACTGATCGGAACGTCCACGCGGCCGTCGCCGCACCAACGAGGGGATCACATGTCTACCGCTTTTCAGCCACGCGCGAGCGCAGCCGCCAGACTCGAGCGACTGCCGTTTTCCGGATATCACCGGACCATCTTTATCATCATCGCGATCGCATTTTTCTTCGACTCGGTCGATCTCGGCACGATGACCTTCGTACTCGGCTCGATCAAGACTGAATTCCATTTATCGACCGCGACGGCGGGGCTCGTTGCAAGTGCGAGCTTCTTCGGCATGGTGATCGGCGCGGCCGTCGCCGGACTACTGGCTGATCGCTTCGGACGGCGCCCCGTATTTCAGTGGAGCATGGTGCTGTGGGGACTCGCGTCGTATCTGTGCTCGACCGCGCAGAGTGTCGAAGCGTTGATTTTCTATCGCGTGCTGCTCGGTTTCGGCATGGGCATGGAGTTTCCCATCGCGCAGACGCTCTTGTCCGAATTCGTGCCCGCAGCGTCGCGCGGACGATTGATTGCGCTGATGGACGGCTTCTGGCCGCTCGGTTTCATCACGGCGGGTGTGGTGTCGTATTTCGTGTTGCCGACGTTCGGGTGGCGCACGGAGTTCGCGCTGCTGGCGATTCCCGCTGTGTTCGTGCTGATCGTTCGCCGCGTCGTGCCGGAATCGCCGCGCTGGCTGGAACATCGCGGACGTATCGCCGAAGCGGACAAGATCCTCGCCGAAGTCGAAGTGAAGGTGATGAAAGCGGCCGGCCTGAGCCAGTTGCGCGCGCCGGTGATGTTGCAGGAACCGCCGGCGGCGAAGGGCACGAGTGCGTTTCGCGAGATCTGGAGCATGGCTTACCGGCGCCGCACGATCATGGTGTGGACGCTCTGGTTCTTTGCGTTGCTTGGATTTTATGGGTTGACGTCGTGGCTCGGCGCGTTGATGCAGCAAGCGGGCTTTGCGGTGACGAAGTCAGTGTTGTATACGGTGTTGATCTCGCTCGGCGGGATTCCAGGCTTTATCTGCGCGGCGTGGTTGGTCGAACGATGGGGACGTAAGCCGACCTGTATCGCGTCACTGGCCGGTAGCGCGGTGATGGCCTATGTCTATGGACAAACCGCGCTGCACGCGCAGACGCCGACGCTGCTGATCTGCGCGGGGCTCGCGATGCAGTTTTTTATGTTTGCGATGTGGGCGGTGCTTTACACGTATACGCCGGAGCTTTATGGCACAGGGGCGCGGGCTACAGGATCAGGCTTTGCATCGGCGATCGGCCGCGTGGGCTCGCTGATCGGCCCTTATGTGGTCGGTTTGGTGCTGCCGATGTTCGGGCAAGGTGGTGTTTTTTCACTCGGCGCGATGTGTTTTGTGATCGCGGCGGCGGCGGTGTGGATCATGGGCATCGAGACCCGTGGGCTGGCGCTGGAGACCTTGGTGTCTGAAGCGGTTGAACCGGACGCGCGTGGCGTGTTGAGTCCTGCGCGGGAGTGAATGCCCAGGCGATGGTCGGATCTCGTGCGGGCAAGTCGCTTCTGGTGTGTTAAGTACCGCGCAGATTGACCGCTTACTAGTTGACCAAGGCGTAAAAAAGCCGCGAATCTATCGCGGCTTTGTCGTTGGCACCTGGTTCGATCCGGCGCGGACTAAACCGCCGCCGCTTCCCGCTTCCTCGACGCCACACCGTGGGCCACGAAGTAAGGCGTCTCCACCCGCGCCAACGCATCCCGCCCCCGAATCCGATCGGCGATCTTCTCCGCAAGCATGATCGTCGGCGCGTTCAGATTGCCGGTTGTGATCTGCGGCATGATGGACGCATCGACGACGCGCAGCGCATCGAGCCCATGCACGCGCCCCTCGTTGTCCACGACTGCCATATCGTCATAACCCATCTTGCACGAGCACGACGGATGAAACGCCGTCTCCGCACGCATCCGCACGAACGTATCGAGTTGCTCGTCCGTGGTCAACTCGGCGCCCGGATTCAATTCCCGACCGCGATAACGATCGAGCGCCGGCTGACGCATGATCTCGCGCGTAATGCGGATTCCGTCGCGGAATTCACGCCAGTCGAGCGGATCGGCCATGTAGTTGAACAGGATACTCGGATGCGCGTTCGGATCGCGTGACGTAAGCTTCACGCGCCCGCGACTCGGTGAACGCATCGACCCGACATGCGCCTGGAAGCCGTGCATCTTGATCGCGTTCGAGCCGTTGTAATTGATCGCGACGGGCAGGAAGTGATACTGGATGTTCGGCCACAGATCATCGTCGCGAGTACGGATGAAGCCGCCCGCTTCGAACTGGTTGCTCGCGCCAATACCCGTGCCGTTAAGCATCCATTCAAGTCCAATGGCAGGCTGATTCCACCATTGCAAGGCGGGGTATAGCGAAACCGGCTCCTTGCATTCGTACTGGATATACATCTCCAGATGGTCCTGCAGGTTTTCTCCGACACCCGGCAGATCGTGCACGAGCGGCACGTCGAGTTCGCGCAGCCACGTCGAGCGGCCCACCCCCGAGCGTTGCAGCAATTGCGGCGAGGCAATCGCACCGCTGCACACCAGCACTTCGCGGCGTGCATGCGCAGTCACTGCGTTGCCATGGTGCAGATACGCAACGCCAATCGCACGTTTGCCGAGGAACAGCACGCGATCGGTCACGGCATGCGTGACGATGGTCAGATTCGGACGCGTCTTCGCGCGATCGAGATAACCGCGCGCGGTGCTGGCGCGTCTGCCGTTCGCCGTGACCGTGCGATCCATCGGACCGAAGCCTTCCTGCTGATAGCCGTTCAGATCGTCGGTCCGCGGAAAGCCCGCTTGCACGCCGGCCTCGACCATCGCAGCGAACAGGGGATTGTTACCGGGCTTGCTGGTCGTTACATGGACCGGGCCGTCGCCACCGTGATACGCGTTCGCACCCACATCGCGCGTTTCGGCTTTGCGGAAATACGGCAGGCAATCCAGATAGGTCCAGTTTTCCAGCCCGGCGCGCCCGGCCCAGCCGTCGTAATCGAGCGCGTTGCCGCGGATGTAGCACATGCCGTTGATCAGCGACGAACCGCCGAGCCCCTTGCCGCGCCCGCACTCCATGCGACGGTTGTTCATATGCGGTTCGGGATCGGTTTCGTAGGCCCAGTTATAGCGCCGCCCCTGCAAGGGATAGGCGAGGGTCGCCGGCATCTGCGTGCGAAAATCAAAACGGTAGTCGGGACCGCCTGCTTCGAGCAGCAGCACGGTCACGTCCGCGTCTTCGGTCAGACGCGAGGCGAGCACGTTGCCCGCTGAACCCGCGCCGACGATGATGTAGTCGTATTCGTTCGAAGCCATTGCAACACTCCTTAGAACACCGGTTGATACGGGCCGAGTTCGACCTGCACCGACTTGATGCGCGTGTAGTGTTCGAGCGTGGTGATGCCGTTCTCACGGCCGACGCCCGATTGCTTGTAACCGCCCACCGGCATTTCCGCGGGTGACTCGCCCCAGGTGTTGATCCAGCAAATACCCGCCTCGAGTCGATGAATCACGCGATGCGCGCGCGCCAGATTTTCGGTGACCACACCTGCGGCCAGACCGTAGGCGGTGTTATTTGCACGCGAGATCGCTTCGTCTTCGTCGTCGAAAACGAGAATGCTCATCACCGGACCGAAGATCTCTTCGCGCACGATACGCATGTCGTCATGGCAGCCGGTGAAAACAGTCGGCTCGACGTACTGCCCGTTGCGGAAGTGGCCTTCGGTTAGCCGCTTGCCGCCGGCAATGAGCCGCGCGCCTTCCTGCACACCGCTTTCGATGTAGCCCAGCACTTTCTGCAATTGCGCGGCGCTGACCAGCGGACCGAAGTTGGTGTCGGCGTCGGTCGGCGCGCCGACGCGAATCCGCTTGACACGCTCCAGCACCAGCGCTTCGAACCGTTCCAGCACGCTACGCTGCACGAATACACGTGTGCCGTTTGTACAAACCTGACCGGAGCTGAAGAAGTTGGCGCTCATCGCGATGTCGGCTGCGCGTTCGGGGTTGGCATCGTCGAAAACGAGCAGGGGCGACTTGCCGCCCAGCTCCATCGTCACTTCTTTCAGCGACGATGCGCCCGCCAGCGACATCACCTTCTTGCCCGTTTCCACGCCGCCAGTGAACGAAATCTTCTCGATATCCGGATGCGCCGCGAGCATCGCACCAACGCGTCCGTCGCCTTGTACGACGTTGAACACACCAGCCGGCACACCGGCTTCGGTATAAATCTCGGCGAGCTTCAACGCGGACAGCGGCGTGATTTCGCTCGGCTTGAAGATCATCGCGTTGCCGGCCGCCAAAGCAGGCGCCGATTTCCAGCACGCAATCTGGATCGGGTAATTCCATGCGCCGATGCCCGCGCATACACCCAGCGGTTCACGCCGCGTATAAACAAACGACGACGGTCGCAACGGAATCTGCTGCCCTTCAATTGCGGTGGCAAGCCCTGCGTAGTACTCGATCACGTCCGCACCGGTGACGATATCGACGGCCCGTGTTTCTGCAATCGCCTTGCCCGTGTCGCGTGTTTCGAGCGCCGCGAGTTCGTCATTGCGCTCGCGCAGGATCTCAACCGCGCGACGCAGGATGCGCGAGCGCTGCATCGCCGTGAGCGCGGCCCACTCGCGTTGGCCGTCACGCGCGGATTGCACCGCGCGATCGACGTCGGCCGCCGAGGCTTGTTGCACGGCCGCGAGCGTTTCGCCGGTGGCGGGGTCGAGCGTGTCGAAGGTCTCGCCACTGGTCGCGTCGACGTAGGCGCCGCCTATATAGAGACGTTGCGTTGCGAATACCGCCATGACTTGCTCCTTTTTTCGAAAATGTCGCCGATCTAGTTGCGTGCTTCCAGCACCAGGTCGATGTACTCATTTGCCACACGCAGTGCAGCCTTCGTATCGAACGGCTCACCGGACAAAGCGCCGCGCAGCCATAGTCCGTCGATCAACGCCGCCAGACCGCTCGCCGCACGGCGTGCCGCAGGGCGCGGCAGTGCTTTGGAAAAGTCCGCGCACAGGTTCGAGTTCAGGCGGCGCGTGTTCACGTACTGAAGCCGCCGCAATTGCGGCTTGTGCATGCTCTCGGACCAGAACGCGAGCCACGTTTTCATCACGGGGCTGCTGGTCTGCTCCGCGTCGAAATTCGCCGCGACGACCGCGCGCAGTTTCGAGCGGGGATCTGCCTTTGCCGCGCGGCGCCGTTTCGACGTGGCTTGCCACAGGTCGCGCAGCACGTGCCGCATGGTGGCTTCGAGCAAACCGTCCTTGTCGCCGAAATAGTGGCTGACGATGCCGGTGGAAATGCTCGCGCGCTGTGCGACCGAGGCGAGCGTCGCACCGGCGAGACCGGTCTGGTCGATGGTCAGCAGTGTTGCGTCGATCAGTTGGGCGCGGCGGATTTCGCGCATTCCGAGTTTGGGCATGGTGCTAGAGGTGACAGGCGCAGGCCGGCCACCCAAGTATTCGATGGGCCATATTAGTTTTTTTATATTGAACGGTCAATCAATAAAAAACGGGGCGCATCGGTGAAATCGTGGGCGCTATGGAAGGACGGCGCCTAACGCGCCGTCGCTCTTCGCTATGCATCGATGGAATGCATTTCACCGTGGCCGCGCGGCCCGGTTGCCGATCACTGGGTCAACGCATATTGCCAGTGTGGCCGAGTGAATAACGCCCAGGCTGCGGCCAGACCGTGAGCCCGTGCGGTTCCGCGCCAACCGGAATCGATTTGACGGAGCCGGTCGTCGTATCGATCGCGTAGACAACGTCATCGAAGCGGCCGGACAGCCACAGCATCTTGCCATCCGCGCTGACATTACCCATGTCGGGACTGCCGCCGCCTGGAATCGGCCAGTTTGCGACGACCTTGCGCGTTGCGAAGTCGATCACCGATATGCTGCCCTTGCCATGTCTCGGTCCGTGCACGCGATTGGAACCGCGATTGGATACATAGAGCCGGGTGCCGTCGCGGCTCGGGTACAGGCCGTGCGTACCGACGCCGGTCTTGATGAAGCCGATCTTCGTGAAGCTGTCGCCGTCGACCACGTGGACGCCGTCGGCCATCATGTCGGCAACATAGAACACCTTGCCGTCCGGCGAGATGCGGATGTCCTGGGGCATGCCCTTCCTGTCGAGTTCGAGGTAGCCCACGACCTTGCGGTTGACGAGATCGATCTTGGCCAGCTTGCCGCCGAATTCGCAGGTGAAGATCGCGTACTTGCCGTCGATCGAGAAATCGGCGTGATTGATGCCCTTGCACTGCGGCGCTTCGAGACTCGATTTCAGCGCCATCGTGTGCGCATCGCGAAAGTCCAGTCGCGCGTGCGCTTCGGCCACCACGATCGCTTCTTTGCCGTCCGGCGTGAAGTACATGTTGTAGGGATCGTCGACCATGATCGCCTTACCGGGCTTGCCGGTCTTCGGATCGATCGGGGTCAGGCTGCCGTCGGGGCGGCCTTCGGCGTTGTTGGCCACCCACAGCGTTTGCAGGTCCCATGCAGGGACGACGTGCTGCGGACTGAAGCCGACGTGAAATCTGTCGACCACTTTGAGCGTGGCCGGATCGATCACGTAGACGTCGTTCGAACGCAGGTTCGGCACATAGACGCGCGGCAACGCGCCGGCGACCGCGGCGCTCATATGGCCGGCGGCCGTTTCGCTGTACAGGTTGTCGGGGTTCACCACGGGCGGCATGCCGGCCACCGTTGCGACAGCCGATGCAGCCGATGCAGCGCCGGCGGCGCAGAAACCGGCCAGCGCGAGGGCGACGGCCGTTGCAACGCGCGAGAAGCGGGGAGAGCACAATTGCATGGTGAATTCCGTTATCGAGTGAGTGGGAGATCGGGGACGGAAGCAGGGGGCTGTCGACTGCTTTAACGGCTTGCGGTCTCTTTCCTGATGTCGTCGATAGTCCGTGACACGATCGCGTCAATGCCCAATTGACCGAGTTCAACGCTCGAGCGCCGCGGGTCGCCGCCATAGACGCCGTCGGCCGGTCCCAGTTTCGGACCGTTTCGCAGGCGCTCGAGCCGCACCATCTGCGGCGCGACCGCCAGCAGCAGCGAGGTATCCGCGAGTCCTGCATGCGTGCCGATCTCGGCATCGCTGACGCCGTGCTGCCGCAAGATCTGCGCGTAGCCGTCCGAGCTGGTGCCGTAGTACGCGGGAGGCACGAATGCGCGGGCGCTGGAGCCGGCCCAGCTCTTGTTGAGCTGGGCTACGACGCGCCGGACATCGTTCTGGTAGCCGCCGTGGTCGCCGAGAAAGACGACGTTGGTGAAACCGTGAACCTTGAAGCTGTTGGCGGCGGATTCCAGCGTCTTTTCGAACACGTCGTCCGGCACGGTGATCGTGCCGGGAAAGCGCATGTGCGACGTTGGCGGAGCATACCCGCCCTCCGGCACGTAGGCGATGACCGGTGCGACGATCGCGTTGCCGAGGCCCTCGGCGATACGCTGCGACAGCACCTTGACGCGTGCATTGTGTTTGCCGAGCGCGACGTCGGGGCCGCTTTGCTCGGTTCCGCCGATGGGGATGAGGATGGTGGTCTTGCCCGCCTGAATCTGGTCGCGCAGTTCGGTCCAGGTCAGGTCCTCAAGGAGTACGGTTTTCGGGGTTTGAGCACACACGGTCTGCGTGGCGATGAGCAACATGACGGATACGAGCGCTCGTCTTGATGGAAAACGCATGAAGGGATCCTCGTGGGAAATGCGTATTTGGGCTCTGGCAATTAAGGTCGCGCGGATGCGGGCACCTATCGCCCTTGACGCTACGATCCAGGCGATCGAATTTCCAGGCGACCAGCGTGTCGCCTGCACGCAATAGCGGGGCCAATGGCATTCTCGAAACGCGTTGCCAATGGGTGAAAGTGAGAATAGCAGATCACACGGCTGCAACTGGTGTGTCGGTTCCTGCCAAACCGGTGTCGCGTTCGGTGCATGTCCTTTGTTTCAGTGGGCGCTACGCTCGTTGAACGGCGCGCCACATCGAGTCGGGCGCGCCGCTCACAAGACATGGAGACAGGCAAATGAGCAGCAATCGCGGTGTCGTGTATCTAGGGCAGGGCAAGGTGGAAGTGCAGTCGATCGACTTTCCGAAGATGGTCGATCCGCGTGGCCGGTCAATCGGCCACGGCGTGATCCTGAAGGTGGTCAGCACGAATATTTGCGGCTCCGATCAGCACATGGTGCGCGGCCGCACGACCGCCGAGGTCGGCCTGGTACTCGGCCACGAGATCACCGGCGAGGTGATCGAGGTGGGCCGCGACGTTGAAACGTTGAAGATCGGCGACCTGGTGTCGGTGCCGTTCAACGTCGCTTGCGGACGCTGCCCGACCTGCAAGGCGCAGCATACCGGTGTGTGTCTGAACGTGAATCCGTCGCGCGCAGGCGGGGCTTATGGCTACGTCGACATGGGCGGCTGGATCGGCGGGCAGGCTGAGTACGTGCTGGTGCCGTACGCGGACTTCAACCTGCTGAAATTCCCCGACCATGCCCAGGCGATGTCCAAAATTCGCGACCTGACGTGCCTGTCCGACATTCTGCCGACTGGTTATCACGGCGCGGTGATGGCGGGCGTGAAACCCGGCGCGACCGTCTATATTGCGGGCGCAGGGCCGGTGGGGATGGCGGCGGCCGCTTCGGCGCGTCTGCTGGGCGCGGCCTGCACCATCGTGGGCGATATGAATGAGGCGCGTCTCGCGCATGCACGCAAGATGGGTTTCCAGACTATCGATCTGTCGAAGGACGCCACATTGGGCGAGCAGATCGAGCAGATTCTCGGCAAACCCGAGGTGGATTGCGCGGTGGACTGCGTCGGTTTCGAGGCGCACGGTCACGGCAGCAGCGGCTCGCATGAGGAGGCGCCGGCCACGGTACTCAATTCGCTGATGGAAATCACCCGCGCGGCCGGCGCGATCGGCATTCCAGGGCTCTACGTGACGGATGATCCGGGTGCTACCGATGCCGCTGCCCGTAAAGGCAGCCTGAGCATACGCTTCGGTCTCGGCTGGGCCAAGTCACACTCGTTCCATACCGGACAGACGCCGGTGATGAAGTACAACCACAATCTGATGCAGGCGATCTTGTGGGACCGGTTGCCGATTGCGGACATTGTGAACGTGACGGTCGTATCGCTCGACGAGGCACCTGAGGGCTACCGGCAGTTCGATGGCGGCGCGCCGAGGAAGTTTGTGATCGACCCGCACGGGCTGTTGAAGGCGGCCTGAAGCTGGCAGGCGGCGGGATCGCGTTCGCGGTCTCGCCCGACTTTGTCGCGCCGGGCTGCGCAGCGCAGCCAAGGCGTACGCGTTGAGCGGACACCTGCTCAACGCGTCATGTTTTCGGGCCGCAAAGTGTATCGGTGGGACAACCGAATCAGGCCGCCAGCACCGGCATCGCAGCCAGCGACGGCGCCTGCTTGCGCCGTTCTCGCGTCGGCGCGGTGCCGAACGCGTCGCGATAACTCTTCGAGAAGTGGCAAGCCGACTGGAAGCCGCAAGCCATCGTGATATGCATGATCGACATGTCGGTTTGCAGCAGCAACTCGCGGGCGCGCCGCAGGCGCAGCGTCAGATAGTAATGCGTCGGCGTCATGCCCAGATGTTCGCGGAACAGGCGCTGCAATTGCCGTTGCGACATGCCGGCGAGCCGCGATAGCTCTTCGCGTGAAAGCGGCTCTTCGATGTTGTTCTCCATCAGCGAGATCACTTCGAAGAGCGACTTGTTGGCCGACCCGAGCCGCGCCACCAGCGGCATTTTCTGTTGGGCGCTCGTATCGCGCACATGTTCGACGATGAACTGCTCGGCGATCTGCGTGACCCGTGCCGTGCCGACACGCGGCGCGATCAGGTTGAGCATCATGTCGAGCGGCGCGACGCCGCCCGTACAGGTGACGCGATCGCGATCGATCACGAACAGTTCTTTCAGAAAGCGCGTGTCGGGAAACTCTTCTTTGAGTGCTGACATGTTCTCCCAGTGAATCGCACACGCATAGCCGGCCAGCAAACCGGCGCGCGCCAGCGCATAGGTGCCGGTGCACAGGCTGCCGAGCACGCTGCCCGTGCGGGCGAAGCGGCGCAAGGCGGAGAGATGGGCCGGGGTCGTGGCGCGCTGCACGTCGATACCGCCGACCACGAACACAATATCCGGCTGCCCGACACATTCGACTGGACCTGTATCGACGGCGAGACCGTTGCTCGCCGTCACCGGGCCACCTTCGGGGCTCACGATCGACCAGCGGTAAAGCGTTTGTCCCGTCAGGTAGTTCGCCATGCGGAGGACTTCGATCGCGTTGGTGAACGCGATCATCGTGAAGTTCGGAACCGGCATGAATGCGAAATGCGACAGCGACGCCGTGCGATCGGTGGACATGGGGGAAATGATTCCTTCGAATCTGTAATGTCGCGTCGCCGTGGGGGGCGGCGACTCCTGTAATTCTGAGGACTAGGGCAACTACCATGCCATCAGGCTAAACCCTCGGTTGCCCATCAATAAAGTTGGATAGCTAAACATCCGGCACCAGAACGGAGCTACCGGCACGCGGATACGCACCCGAACTGCGCACAACGATCAGCTGCAGTGCAGCAAAAACGCGAAAGGCTAACGACCGTTCTAAAACGGTCATGGCGACTTGTCGAAAAAGGACGCTCATGGCGGAAAAGGCAAAGAACGCGTCTGAATTCGTAAATTGGCGCGCGGGGCAAGCGTCAAGAATAGACGCAATGCAGAGCGGTAGCAGCAGGGCTTCAAAGCCAGCTTCACAGCCGCTTCCGGTCTTCCGCCAACCACCCCACGGACCTTCCATGTCGAACCCGAATCCTTTCTTCGAAGAATCGCTCGCCACGCGTGACGCGGCGGTGCGCGGCGCCATTTTGAAAGAGCTGGAGCGCCAGCAGTCGCAAGTCGAATTGATCGCGTCGGAAAACATCGTGTCGCGCGCGGTGCTTGAAGCGCAAGGCTCGGTGCTGACCAACAAGTACGCGGAAGGGTATCCGGGCAAGCGCTATTACGGCGGTTGCGAATACGCCGACGTGATCGAAACGCTGGCGCTCGATCGCATCAAGCAGCTCTTCAACGCGAAATTCGCCAACGTGCAACCGCACTCCGGCGCGCAGGCGAACGGCGCGGTGATGCTCGCCCTGGTAAAGCCGGGCGACACGGTGTTGGGCATGTCGCTCGATGCGGGTGGTCACCTGACCCACGGCGCCAAGCCGGCGATGTCGGGCAAGTGGTTCAACGCGGTGCAATACGGCGTGAATCGCGACACGATGCTGATCGATTACGAGCAGATTGAGGAACTCGCGCAGCAGCACAAACCGGCGCTGCTGATCGCCGGCTTCTCGGCTTATCCGCGAGCACTGGACTTTGCACGGTTGCGCGCAATCGCCGATGGCGTGGGCGCGAAGCTGATGGTGGATATGGCGCACATCGCCGGGATCATCGCGGCCGGGCGTCACCAGAATCCGGTCGAGCACGCGCACGTCGTCACGTCGACCACGCATAAGACCTTGCGCGGTCCGCGCGGCGGCTTTGTGCTGACGAATGACGAAGACATCGCTAAGAAAATCAATTCCGCAGTTTTCCCGGGCTTGCAGGGCGGTCCGCTGATGCATGTGATTGCCGGCAAGGCGGTCGCGTTCGGCGAGGCGTTGCAACCGGGCTTCAAGACCTACATCGACAACGTGCTGGCCAACGCGCAGGCACTGGGCGACGTGCTGAAAGCGGGGGGCGTCGATCTGGTGACGGGCGGCACGGATAACCATCTGCTGCTGGTCGATCTTCGCCCGAAGGGCCTCAAAGGCAATCAGGTCGAGCAGGCGCTGGAACGCGCGGGCATCACCTGCAACAAGAACGGTATTCCTTTCGACACCGAGAAGCCGACGGTCACGTCCGGCGTTCGCCTCGGCACGCCGGCAGGCACCACGCGCGGCTTTGGCGTGAGCGAATTCCGCGAAGTCGGGCGGCTGATCGTCGAGGTGCTCGACGCGCTACGGGATCACCCGGAAGGCCATGCCGCGACCGAACAACGCGTGCGCCGCGAGATTTTCGCGCTGTGCGAACGCTTTCCCATCTACTAAGCACTCTACTAAGCACGCCTGGAGCAAACGATGAGCACTCTGCACGACAACAGCATCATCATCGACGGTCTGAACATTTCGAAGTTCGAGCGCTCGGTATTCGAAGACATGCGCAAGGGCGGCGTGACCGCGGTGAACTGCACGGTGTCGGTCTGGGAAAGCTTTCAGAAGACCGTCGACAACATCGCCGAGATGAAGCAGCAGATCCGCGAATACGGCGAGATCCTGACGCTCGTGCGCACCACCGACGACATCCTGCGCGCGAAGAAAGAGAACAAGACCGGCATCATTTTCGGCTTCCAGAACGCGCATGCGTTCGAAGACAACCTCGGCTATATCGAGGCCTTCAAGGATCTCGGCGTGAACGTGGTCCAGCTTTGCTACAACACGCAGAACCTGGTCGGCACGGGGTGCTATGAACGCGACGGGGGGCTGTCGGGTTACGGCCGTGAAGTGATTCAGGAGATGAACCGCGTCGGCATCATGGTCGATCTCTCGCACGTGGGCGGCAAGACGTCGTCGGAAGCGATCGCGGCGTCGAACAAGCCGGTGTGCTACTCGCATTGCTGCCCGTCGGGTCTCAAAGAGCATCCGCGCAACAAGAGCGATGAGCAACTGAAAGAGATCGCCGATGCAGGCGGTTTCGTCGGCGTGACGATGTTCGCGCCGTTCCTGAAGCGCGGCCCGGACGCGACGGTCGAAGACTATATCGAAGCCATCGACTACGTGGTGAACCTGATCGGCGAGGATCAGGTCGGCATCGGCACCGACTTCACGCAAGGCTATAGCACCGAGTTCTTCGACTGGATCACGCACGACAAGGGCCGTTATCGCCAGCTGACGAACTTCGGCAAGGTGGTGAATCCGGAAGGCATTCGCACGATCGGCGAGTTTCCGAACCTGACGGCCGCGATGGAACGCGCCGGCTGGAGCGAGACGCGCATCAAGAAGATCATGGGCGAAAACTGGGTACGGGTGTTCGGCGAAGTCTGGAAGGTCTGATTCTTCATTCCCCTAACCTGAACCGATAAAAAACGGAGCCTCCCACATGCAACCCCAACTGCCTATCGACGTCGATCCGAACACCGGCGTCTGGACGACCGACGCGCTGCCGATGCTGTACGTGCCGCGTCACTTCTTCACGAACAACCACACGGCCGTCGAGGAAGCGCTCGGCATCGACACGTATGCCGAGATCCTCTACAAGGCCGGCTACAAGTCCGCGTATTTCTGGTGCGACAAGGAAGCGAAACAGCACGGCCTTTCCGGCATGGCGGTGTTCGAGCATTACCTGAAACGCCTCTCGCAACGCGGCTGGGGCATCTTCACGATCGCGGAAGCCGATCCGTCCAGCTCGCATGCTCGCATCGAATTGCATCACTCGTCTTTCGTGCTTGCGCAACCGGGCAAGGAAGGCAAGCTTTGCTACATGTTCGCCGGCTGGTTTGCGGGCGCGATGGACTGGGTCAACGACACAGCGCCGGATTCTGCTCGCAAGGGTCCGCCGTCCCATTCGAAGGAAGCGCGCTGCGCGGCTGAAGGCCACGATCACTGCGTCTTCGAAGTGTCGCCGCTCGCGTCGTAACAGCGACGCACATAGCCGCACACAGCCTATTCATTCCGAGGTCGATCGCGATGCGTTACCCGAACCTTTTCAAGCCTCTCACGCTGAACAAGCTGACTTTGCGCAACCGTATCGTCAGCACCGCGCACGCTGAGGTGTATGCGGAACCGGGCGGTCTGCCCGGCGACCGTTATATCCGTTACTACGAAGAGAAGGCCAAGGGCGGCGTCGGCCTCGCCGTGTGCGGCGGCTCGAGCCCGGTGTCGATCGACAGCCCGCAAGGCTGGTGGAAGTCGGTGAATCTCTCGAGCGACAAGATCATCGATCCGCTTGCGCGGCTCGCCGAAGCGATGCATCGGCACGGCGCGAAGATCATGATCCAGGCCACGCACATGGGCCGCCGCTCGGCGTTTCATGGCGAGCACTGGCCGCATCTGATGTCGCCGTCGGGCGTGCGTGAGCCGGTGCACCGCGGCAACGCGAAGATCATCGAAGTGGAAGAGATTCGCCGCATCATCGCGGACTTTGCCGCGGCAGCGAAGCGCGTGAAGGATGCCGGCATGGACGGCATCGAAATTTCGGCGGCCCACCAGCATCTGATCGATCAGTTCTGGAGCCCGCGTACGAATTTCCGCGCCGACGAATGGGGCGGCTCGCTCGAAAACCGCCTGCGTTTCGGCACGGAAGTGTTGAAGGCCGTGCGCGAAGCGGTCGGCGCGGATTTCTGTGTCGGTCTGCGTATGTGTGGTGACGAGTTCCATGAAGACGGTCTCGATCACGAACAGTTGAAAGAAATCGCCCAGGCGATGAGCGAAACCGGCCTGATCGACTACCTGGGTGTAATCGGTTCGGGCGCGGACACGCACAACACGCTGGCAAACTGCATGCCGCCGATGGCGTTGCCGCCTGAACCGTTCGTGCATCTCGCCGCCGGTATCAAGTCGGTGGTGAAGCTGCCGGTGATGCATGCGCAAAGCATCCGCGACGCGGGTCAGGCAGAACGTCTGCTGGCGAGCGGCATGGTCGATCTGGTCGGTATGACGCGCGCGCAGATCGCCGATCCGCATATGGTCATCAAGATCCGCGACGGCCGCGAAGACGAGATCAAGCAATGCGTTGGCGCGAACTATTGCATCGACCGCCAGTACAACGGGTTGGACGTGCTGTGCGTACAGAACGCCGCGACGTCGCGAGAAGAAACGATGCCGCACGTGATCGCGAAGACAGGTGGGCCGAAGCGCAAGGTGGTCGTGGTCGGCGCAGGTCCGGCTGGACTGGAAGCGGCGCGCGTGGCGAAGTCGCGCGGCCATGACGTGGTGCTGTTCGAGAAGAACGACTACGTCGGCGGTCAGATCATGCTGGCCGCAAAAGCGCCGCAGCGCGAGCAGATGGCCGGCATCGTGCGCTGGTTCGATATGGAAACGAAACGCCTCGGCGTTGACCGCCGTCTCGGTGTCGCCGCTGACGAAAAAACCATCATGGCCGAGAAGCCGGACATCGTCGTGCTGGCCACGGGCGGTTCGTCGTTCACATCGCAAGTGGCGGCGTGGGGCGTGGAAGAAGGACTCGCGGTCAGTTCATGGGATGTGCTATCCGGCAAGGTCGAGCCAGGCAAGAACGTGCTGGTTTATGACGGCGTCAGCACACACGCCGGCGCTGGCGTCGCGGATTTCATGTCGAGCCGTGGCTCGAACGTCGAAATCGTGACGCCCGACGTGAAGGTCGCCGATGACGTCGGCGGCACCACGTTCCCGATTTTCTATCGGCGTCTCTATGCGCAAGGTGTGATTCATACGCCGAACTACTGGCTCGACAAGGTCTACGAGGAAGACGGCAAGAAGATCGCCGTGATCCGCAACGAGTACACCGAAGAGCAGGAAGAACGCGCGGTCGATCAGGTGGTGATCGAGAACGGCAGCACGCCGAACGACGAACTCTACTGGAAGCTCAAGCCCGAGTCGGTGAATCACGGCCAGGTGGACGTGCACAAGCTCTTCGCGTCCGAACCGCAACCGTCGCTCAGCGAAGAACTCGGCAACGGCCGCTTCCTGCTGTTCCGCGTCGGCGACTGTATTTCCATGCACAACATTCACGGCGCGATCTACGACGCGCTGCGCCTTTGCAAGGATTTCTGACGATGAGCCCCGTGTTTGTCATCACCATCCTGCTGTGGTTGTCGGTGGCCGGTCTCGCATTCGCGCTCGCCAAACGCGCTGCGTACTGGCGCGAAGGCCGCGCCACGGCCGCGGGCGCGTACGGCTGGACCAATCTGCTGGCGATCCCGAAGCGCTATTTTGTCGACCTGCACCATGTGGTCGCGCGTGACCCGTACATCGCGAAGACGCACGTAGCGACGGCGGGCGGTGCGATCCTCGCGATGGCGCTGGTATTCGTCAACTACGGTCTCGCCATCTATTCACCGTGGCTCGACAGGCTGATCTTTCTGGCAGCGCTGGTGATGCTGGTAGGCGCGGTGTTCGTCTGGCGTCGGCGGCATGGTGCGAAGGCCGTGCCGGCACGACTCTCGCGTGGACCTTGGGATCATCTGCCGCTACTGCTTGGCTCGTTCGCGCTCGGTTTGGCGCTGTTCATCGCGCTGCCTGCTGCGGCGATGTCGGGTGCGCTGGCGATTATCGTCGCGTTGCTAATCGCGGTTGGCGCGTTCACCATGACATTCGGCGCGGCACGTGGTGGTCCGATGAAGCATGCGCTCGCCGGTCTGCTGCACCTCGCGTTTCATCCGCGTCAGGAGCGCTTTGCCGAGCGGAACGACAACGATGTGGTGCCGCCGACCGCGCTGAAAGCGCCGTTGCTTGACGCGAAGGAGTATGGCGTCGGCAAGCCGGTCGAGTTTCGCTGGAACCAGTTGCTGAGCTTCGACGCCTGCGTGCAGTGCGGCAAGTGTGAGGCGGCCTGCCCCGCGTTCGCCGCCGGGCAGCCGCTTAACCCGAAGAAGCTGATTCAGGATCTCGTCACGGGCATGGTCGGTGGCACGGACGAGGCTTATGCGGGCAGTCCGACGCCGGGCATTCCGGTCGGCAAACACGGCGGCGCGCCGGGCAAACCGCTCGTGTCGAGCCTGATCGAAGCTGACACGCTGTGGTCATGCACCACCTGCCGTGCCTGCGTGCAGGAATGCCCGATGTTGATCGAACACGTCGACGCGATCGTGGATATGCGCCGCAACCAGACGTTGGTCGAAGGCAGCGTACCCGGCAAAGGCCCGATCACACTCGCGAATCTGCGTGAGACCGGCAGTTCGAACGGTTATGACATCGGCGCGCGTTACGACTGGGCGGTCGATCTGCAAGTGCAGGTCGCGCAACCGGGACGTCCGGTGGACGTGCTGTTGATCGCCGGCGAAGGCGCCTTCGATATGCGCTATCAGCGCACGCTGCGTGCGCTGATCAAGGTGCTGAACCGCGCAGGGATCGACTATGCCGTGCTCGGTGGCGTCGAAACCGATACCGGCGATACCGCTCGCCGTCTCGGCGACGAGGCGACGTTCCAGCAACTCGCGCAACGGCTGATCGGCACGCTGTCACAGTACTCGTTCCGCAAGATCGTTACCGCCGATCCGCACGTGATGCACAGCCTGCGCAACGAATATCGCGCACTCGGCGGTTTCTATGAGGTGCAGCACCACACGGCGTTGATCGAAGAGCTGGTCGCGAGCGGCAAGCTGACGCCGCGCGCGGTCGCCGCGTTCGCAGACCGCAAGATCACGTATCACGATCCGTGCTATCTGGGCCGCTATAACGGTGAGACGGAAGCGCCGCGCCGCTTGCTGAAAACGATCGGCATCAAGGTGGTCGAGATGGAGCGCAACGGCATGCGCGGACGGTGTTGCGGAGGGGGCGGCGGTGCACCCCTGACCGATATTCCGGGCAAGCGGCGCATTCCGGATATCCGTATCGACGACGCGCGCGCGATCGGCGCGGAGATCGTCGCGGTGGGTTGCCCGAATTGCACGGCGATGCTCGAAGGCGTGGTCGGCCCGCGTCCGGAAGTGCTGGACATCGCCGAACTGGTTGCAGCGGCGCTGGAGTAACGCGATGAACAATCTCAAACGAATCGACCCGCGCCGGCCGTTCACGATTACGGCCGATGGGCTCAAGCGGATTACGCTCGGTCTGACGGGTGTCGCCGACGCGATGCAATTCGCGGCGCATGGCCCGACGGGGTCAGCGCATCGCGAGCACGCGAAACCGCGCCGCACGACGGCCGCGCCGCAGCGCGTGCTGCTGGTGGCCGCTCACGCGGACCGCGGCGCGCTGGATGATCACGCGCGCCAGACCCTGGCCGCCGCCGCGTTGATCGCGGACGCGACAACCGAAGTCGTGTTGCTCGTATTCGGCGAGTTCATCGGCGACGCAGCCGCGCTCGGCGCCGACAAGCTGATCGAGTTGCCAATGTTCGATCGCCGTGTTTTCGCGCCGCTGGACGAATTGAACGCACTGGCCGCATGCGTCGCGGCCTATGCGCCGGTGCACATTTTCCTGCCCGACAATGCCACCGGTGACGGCGACCTCGGCCGCCGTTATGCGGCAGCCGCGAACGCGAGCGTGGCGACGCATGTCGTCGAGATCGATGCGGCACACGTCGCCGCGTATATCCAGACGAATACAGCGTTCGCCATACGCTCACTGCCCGAGGTTGTTTTGCTTGCACCGAATGCAGTCGATCCAAAGTTGCCGTTTGTCGGCGCAGGCGAGCGAGTGGCGTGGCGTTTCGATGGCGAACCGGCTTCCGCCAAAGGTGTCGTCCGCGATCTTGGCATCGAGGAGATCGACGCCGCCCAGCTTGCGCTCGAAGAGGCGGACTTCATCGTTTCGGCAGGCAATGGCGTCAGCGACGTCCCAGCGTTCGAGCGTCTTGCGGCCACTTTAGGCGCTGCGATCGGCGCAAGCCGCGTCGCTGTGGACGACGGCAAGTTCACCCGCGACAAGCAGATCGGCGCCACCGGCAAGACCGTCGAAGCGAGCGTTTATATCGCGTTCGGTATTTCTGGCGCGGTTCAGCATCTGCAGGGCATCAAGGATTGCCGGCACGTGATCGCCGTGAATCTCGACGCCAGCGCGCCGATTGCCAAACGCGCAAATCTGACCGTTATCGCCGACGCGCAGGAAACCATCGCGGCACTGAACGAAGCCGCGGCGGCTGCACGCACGGCACGCGGTACCGGAGCCGCGCTATTGAGTTCAACGGCTGTTGCGGAAGGAGCGCTTGCATGAAGATCGCCGTACTGGTTTCCGTTGGGCGGCACCCGGTTAGCGGCACGGCGCGTTACAGCCGCAACGACGCCGCCGCGCTGACGATAGCGCTCTCGCTCGCCAAAACGCACGGCGCGACGCTCGACGTGTTGCACGCGGGCGATCCGGCGAATCCGGCGCTGAAGGAATATCTCGCGCTCGGTGCGCGCGCTGTCGAGGTGCTGGAAGTGCTGGCAACGCCTGAATCGCAAGGTGATGCGATAGCGCCGCTCTCTAAACGTCTGCGCGGTTACGACCTCGTATTGACCGGCACTCGCGCGGAAGGCGCGTTCGATAGCGGCATGCTGCCGTATCGCATCGCTAGTGCGTTGGACATGCCGTTGGTTGGTGCCGCAGTCGATCTGACGCTCCGCGACGGCTGTGCCGAAGTCAGGCAATTCATGCCCAAGGGCTTGCGCCGCCGCGTCGAAGTGCGCTTGCCGGCTTTGATCGCGGTGCATCCGATGGCCAACACGGCGCCTAGCTACGCCTATGCAAGGCTGCGCGAAGGCACGATCCGTCCGGTCGCGACAGAAGCGCCCGGACGCCCGGACGCCGGGAGCCCGGATGCCGGAAGCCCGGATGCCGGAAGCCCGGATGCCGGAAGCCCGGACGCCGCCAACCCCGACGACCTCGCCTGGACGACCCGTCCCGCGACCGCCAAACCCGTGCGCCTTGCCGCCGCCGAGAAGCGCTCGGGCCACGCCCGCATGCTCTCGGCGACGACGACCGAAAGCCGCGGCGGCAGCGTCGTAATTGAAGGGAGTTCCGTCGAAAAAGCACAAGTGATCCTCGCGTATTTGCGCGAGCATCAACTCGTGGATTACTGATTTCCGGTTCGGGCCAGCATGCGACCAGGAGGGCCTGGTGCAGCGCCAGACGTGACATGCAACGGAGCACACAATGAAAGTTTCGGCAGACGTTCGCGCAATGATCGAACGCCGCAAAAAGAATCACACACTGGAAGCGCCGTTCTATACGAGCGAGGCTATTTTCGCGCTCGACAT
Organism: Paraburkholderia domus; assembly: GCF_905220705.1. GTDB lineage: Bacteria > Pseudomonadota > Gammaproteobacteria > Burkholderiales > Burkholderiaceae > Paraburkholderia > Paraburkholderia domus. The sequence continues at coordinate 47,330 of NZ_CAJNAT010000024.1, read as the reverse complement.
GGAGGCGATTTTCCGCAAGCACTGGATTCAGGTCGCGGTGGAACCGGATGTGCCGGAGCCGGGCGACTACATCACCGTGGAAATCGGTAGCGATTCGATTCTGATCGTGCGCGACGACGACATGCAGGTGCGGGCCTTCCATAACGTCTGCCGTCATCGCGGTGCGCGTTTGTGCAATACGGACAAGGGTTCGCTCGGCAATATCGTTTGTCCGTATCACAGCTGGACCTATAACCTGAACGGCGATCTGATGTTCGCCGAGCATATGGGCGACCAGTTCGACCGCTGCAAGCACAGCCTGAAAGCGGTGCATGTCGAGAATCTTGCCGGCCTGATCTTCATCTGTCTCGCCGACGAACCGCCCACCGACTTCGCCGTGATGCGCGCCGCGATGGAGCCGTATCTGTTGCCGCATGAGCTCGCCGGCTGCAAGATCGCGGCCTCGATCGACATCATCGAAGAGGGCAATTGGAAGCTCACGATGGAGAACAATCGCGAGTGCTACCACTGCGTCGCGAACCATCCCGAGTTGACGATTTCGCTTTACGAATACGGTTTTGGCTATCAACGCACGCCCGCTAACGAGGAAGGCATGGCGGCGTTCGAAGAGACGGTGGCGCGCCGTACCGCGCAATGGGAAGCGATGAAACTGCCCTCGGCGGAAATCGACCGTCTGGCGGATCTGGTGACGGGTTTCCGCACACAACGCCTGCCGCTCGATCGCGACGGCGAATCGCAGACCATGGACGCGAAGGTCGCATCGAAGAAACTGCTCGGCGGATTCGAGCAGGCTGATCTCGGCGGTCTCTCGTTCTGGACGCAGCCGAACTCATGGCATCACTTCATGAGTGACCATATCGTCAGCTTTTCGGTGATTCCGTTGTCGGCGGGCAAAACACTGGTGCGCACCAAGTGGCTGGTCCACAAGGATGCACGTGAAGGCATCGATTACGACGTCAACAATCTCACGGCCGTGTGGCGTGCGACCAATGACCAGGACCGCGCGCTTGTCGAATACTCGCAACGCGGCGCGACCAGCAGCGCCTACGAACCGGGTCCGTATTCGCCGTTCACCGAAGGTCTCGTCGAGAAGTTCTGCGAGTGGTATATCGGCCGTATTGCCGATTACAGCAATGCGCCCCAAACCCATGATGCCGGCGATGCGCCGCTTTCGCACGGCGAAAAAGTCGTGTCTTTCATGCGCTGAGCGCGATACCGCAACCAGGAGCGGGAGAAAATGATGATGCGCGATCAGGCGACGTTTCAGCTCAACCCCGAGCCGGGTTCGAACCTCGAGACATTAAGCCGCGAAACTTCAGGCCATGAGGCTTCCAGCCGGGTCACGCAGCCGCGGTTCTGGGAGACGTTGCCCGCGCGCTGGAACAGCGACACCGACGACACGCTGGTGTGCTGCCAGGTCCGCCAGGAAACCCACGATGTAAAGAGCTTTTTCTTTCGTGCGCCGTCCGAGCGGGCGTTCGTGTTCGAGCCGGGGCAGTTCATCACGCTGGAACTGGAGATCGACGGCGAGGCGGTGAATCGCTGCTATACGATTTCTTCGCCGCCCACGCGCCCGCACACCATCTCCATCACGGTGAAGCGCGTGCCGGGCGGCAAGGTGTCGAACTGGCTGCACGACAATCTGCACGCGGGTACGCAGGTTCGTGTGCTGGGGCCATCCGGCGAGTTCACCTGTGCGCGGCATCCGGCGCGTAAGTTGCTGTTTTTGTCGGCTGGTTCGGGCGTTACGCCACTGATGTCGATGAGCCGCGCGCACTATGAACTCGGCGAGGATAGCGACATCGTGTTCGTGCACAGCGCCCGCACGCCGGACGACATCATCTTCGCGCGCGAGCTCGATCTGATTGCGTCGAATCAGGCCAATTTCCGCACGGCGTTTGTATGTGAGCGCCTTGGTGCACGGACCAATTGGCCAGGTGTCACCGGTTTTCTGACCTTGCCCTTGCTGAAGCTCATTGCGCCGGATTTTCTCGACCGTGAGATTTTCACGTGCGGTCCTGCGCCATACATGCAGGCAGTCCGCAACCTGCTGGCTGAAGGCGGCTTCGATCGCAGCCACTATCACGAGGAAAGCTTCTCGTTCGAGACGATCAGCGAGGTGGCCGCGCAATTGACCACCGCGCATGTCGCCGATGCGTTGCTGGCGCCTACAGTCACTGCGGAAAGCTTCGCTGAAACGCGTGAGCAGGCGGCTGGCTTCACCCCCGCGCAGGTGCCGCTCGAGACGGAAACAAAGTTCAAGGTGAGCTTCGCCAAAAGCAACCGCGAGATCGAATGCGGCAGCGGCCAGCATGTACTCGACGCGGCGAAGAAGGCCGGCGTCCGGCTCGCCGCGTCGTGCACGCAGGGCATGTGCGGCACCTGCAAGGTGAAGCTGGTGTCCGGCGAAGTCGCCATGAAGCACGCAGGCGGCATCCGCCAGCGCGAAATTGATCAGGGCATGGTGCTGCTGTGCTGCAGCAAGCCGTTAAGCGATCTCGTGGTCGATAAGTAAGACGAGAACGCAGCGCGGACTCTCAGTCGAGGTCGCCTGCGGACAACTGGATGTCGGAAAACAACGCTACCCGGCAATTCTGGTTGGCGATTCTAAATGCTCAATGGGTGGTTTGGACGGCGAACGGGAGAATGGCGATGAGACTGATCAGAAAGATATTTGTGTTGACCGCTTTGAGCGCGGCGCTGGCCGCAAGCAGCGTGACGGTGTCGGCCGATGCCAAGCCGACTATCAAGATCGGCTACGTGGAAGGTTGGGACGACAGTGTCGCAACGTCGAACGTGGCGGCACGTGTGATCGAAAAGCGCCTCGGCTATCAGGTGCAGCTGGTGCCGGTCGCAGCCGGTGTGATGTGGCAAGGCGTGGCGCGCGGCGACCTCGACGCGACGCTGTCCGCGTGGCTCCCGGTCACGCATGGCGCGTACTGGAACAACTTCAAGGATAAAGTCGTCGACCTGGGCCCCAACTTCAACGATGCGAAGATCGGGCTGATCGTGCCGGACAGTGCGGACGTGAAGAGCGTCGGCGATCTGGAGGCTAAGAAGGCGGAATTCGGCTCGCGTATCGTCGGTATCGATGCCGGCGCGGGCGTGATGCAGAAAGCCAGTGAAGCGATCAAGGCATACGGGCTCGACTATCAGCTGATGCCGAGCTCGGGTAGCGCAATGACCGCGGAACTGGCGCGTTCGGAAGCGGCGAGTAAGCCGATCATCGTGACCGGCTGGAAGCCGCACTGGATGTTCGCGAAGTACAAACTCAAATTCCTCGACGATCCCAAGAAGGTATTCGGCGAAGCCGAGCACGTGGATAGCGTCGTCAATCCTGAGCTGGAGACGAAGGCACCACCGGTGGTGGCGTTCCTCAAGAAGTTTCAATGGAAACCGGGCGAGATCGACAGCGTGATGCTGGCGACACAAAACGGCGAGAAGCCGACGGCCGCTGCCGATGCGTGGATCAGTGCGCATGGCGACCGTGTGGATAGCTGGGTGAAATGATTTCTTGCTTCGCGTGAATGAGTTGCCGCTTTTTCTAAGCGGCAACTTTTAGAGGTCAGTTCATGCAGCCATGAACCCTGTTACCCAGACCCGTCTGACGCTTTTTTCACAGCACAAGGCGCACCACCTCGAAGCGGAAGATGAACGCATGGCCGGTGTGCTTGCGTTGATCGTCACGCTTGCCGAAGGCGGACCCGCGCCCATGACCGCCGCCGAATTGCTAAACGAAATCGGAAGGCTAGGGCGCGCCTCGCTGGTGGGTGCAACGCCGCCCGATCCGCACTAGCGATGACCGCGCCACTTCGCCAGACGCTGACTGAGCACAACATTTAAACCGAAGACGGCAAACCCGACAATGATCAGCGCGATAACGAAATAGAGCAAAACCGAAAAAACTTCCATGTCATCAGGGTTCGCCATATCGTCACGACCGCAAATGTCCAGGATGACTCGAAGGAACCAATCGACCGCGTCCGGCATGTTGAACGGTAGCGTCAAAAAGAGTCGCACAAGGAAAAATGCGCCGACGACTGTCAGCAAAAGGTTCCCGATGTAAAGCATGGATTTTTTCATCGAACTTCCACTGTTCCGTATGCCTTTAGCGCTGTTCCCGGCACGGGCAAATCAGGTGGATGCGAACGAAGGTATCGTTCAAGCCGATCAAAATCGTACTGGCTGACGATCGTGATACAACCTTCGCTCAGGCGTTGCGGACCCATGGGATGCAACCGGAAATTTCCCCGCTTGATCCCGTCAACGATGGTCGAATCGCCTGTGTTCGGGTTCCATAAGCAAAACCATTTCCGGTGATCCGTTGTGCCATAGCCATACGCGCCCCAAAGATCATAAAGGAAACCAAGCATCCCGCCCGATTGACGGTCAACGATGAAGTATGTTCCCTTGGGGATCGGACCTATCCCCCTTATCGCGTCCGCCTACATTGCTTGACCCGACGATATCCGCGCCGCCTTCATCCTTCAACCAAAGATGCAAGGGAATTGCCATATTCAACCCCGTATTGAAAATGGCAATATAGGTGAGCATCAGGCGAAAAATGTCAAACTTTGTTGCAGTTGCGGCATCAACGTTTCCAGCGGCGCTTTTGTTTATTGCAACACGACGGTCCTATCGCCGTTGATGAACACGCGTCGCTCGATAAATGCCTTGACTGCCCGCGCTAGCGTGATGCATTCGACGTCGCGTCCCGTCGCAAGCAGCCGCTCCGGGCTGTATGAGTGATCGACGCGCTCCACGACCTGCTCGATGATCGGACCTTCGTCGAGATCGTCGGTGACGAAGTGAGCGGTTGCGCCGATCAGTTTCACGCCGCGCGCATGGGCCTGGTGATAAGGCTTTGCTCCTTTGAATCCAGGCAGAAACGAATGGTGGATGTTGATCGCGCGGGCCGCGAGCGCACGGCTCGTTTCGCCGGAAAGAATCTGCATGTAGCGTGCAAGGATCATCAGTTCAGCGCCTGATGTCTCGAACAGATCGAGCAAACGCGCTTCCTGTTGTGGCTTGGTATCGGCAGTGATGGGTAGATGATGAAATGGCAAGCCATGCTGTTGCGCGAGCGGTTCGAGATCGCGATGGTTCGAGGCGATGCCGACGATATCCATCTTCAACTCTCCCATGCGCCAGCGGAACAGCAGATCGGCGAGACAGTGTTCGAGTTTCGACACCATGATCAACACCTTCGGCCGGGTGCCGACGTCGTGCATCGCCCATGTCATCTGAAAGCGCTCAGCGATCGATTCGAATTCGCGTTTGAGTGCCGCGATGTGCAGGGTTTCGTTGGTGTCGGCGCCATGAAACACGCAGCGTACGAAGAAGCGTTCGCTGAGGTCGTCGTCGAAAACGGTCAGTTCGTCGATATAGCAATGATGCCGGTCGAGAAAGCCGACGACGGCGGCAACCTGGCCCGCCGCGCTCGGACACGCGACGGTGAGAACCAGTTGATCGGGACGGGAATCGGCGGACATGCGCTCTCCACTTAAGCGATAGGGCATCGCCGCGGGGCGCGGCATGCATCATCGCAGTAGAGCAAATCAGCGGGGCACGGGGATAGAAGCTAACCGCCGTCGCACTGGTATGGGAGCGTCAGGGGAGGTTGGGGTGGCGAATGAACCACGCGCCCTAAGCATCAATCTATCTCAGGCGTGGGAAGGCGCCGCGTGCAGCTCCAGACCGAGGGCGCGGATCACCTTGATGATCGTCGCGAAGCTGGGATTGCCATCTTCGGACAGCGCCTTGTAGAGACCTTCGCGCGAGATTCCGGTGTCGCGGGCGAGCTGCGCCATGCCACGCGCACGCGCGATCACGCCCAACGCATGCGCGAGGAATGCAGGGTCGTCGCCACCTTCAAGCAAACAGGCCTCGAAGTATTCAGCCATGTCCGTTTCGGTTTTCAGGTGTTCGGCCGAATCCCACTGCCGGGTTTTGATCTTTTCCATCGTTCACTCCGATTCAAGGTTCGCCAGCATCTTGTGTGCGGCTTTTATATCTGCGGGTTGAGTCGACTTGTCTCCACCACACAGCAGGATCACCAGCACTGCGCCGCGTTGCACGTAGTAGACGCGATAGCCGGGACCGTGATCGATCCGCAGTTCGGTAATCGGCGCGCCTGCGGAATTCGTGTCGCCGGGGTTGCCCATCGCCAGGCGGTCGATGCGAGCCTGAATGCGGCGCTTGGCGATCCGGTCTTTCAAGCCGTCGAACCATGCATCAAATGTCTCGGTGGTGCGGATATTCAACATGCAGAAAGTGTAATCCATAGATTACACATGTGTCAACTGTGGTTCACATTTCATCCTCACTTTTCTGAGGCGACCTCCTCATTCAGCCTCGAGTCCGCATTCATCGATCAGCCATCGGCGGAATGCGCTGACCGCCGGTGTCGCCGCGCGTTGTGTAACGAGCAGATAGCCGCGCTCGGTGACCACGGGTGTGTCGAACAGTTCGACGAGCTGCCCCGTGGCGAGGAGTTCGCCGACCAGAGGCGCCCAGCCGAGCGCAACGCCCTGGCCCATGATCGCTGCGTGGATCACGAGCGTAAAACTGTTGAACGTGATGCCGCGATGTGCGGCGGGCGCATCCAGACCGTGCGCCGCGAACCAGTCGGCCCACGACAACCAGCGTGCCGGCTGGGTGGGTTCAAGATGCAGCAGCGGCAAGCTCAGCAGATCTGACGGCGCGCGCAACTGCGGATGCGCTGCCAGAAACGCCGGACTGCACACCGGTTTGACCCGCTCGGGAAATAGCTTGAGCGCATCTCGCGCGGTCCAGTCCGCATCCTCGTCGCCAAACGCGATCGCAATGTCCGCCTGATCGTGCGATGGATCGAATACGTTCTGCGACGTGATGATCTTCACGTCGACATCCGGCATCAATGCCTTGAACTGCGACAGGCGGGGCATCAGCCAGTAGGTTGCGAAACCGAAGTCAGTGGAAAGCGTGAGGGTTTGCGGCGTGCGCCGCGCGCGGATCTCGGCAGTGGCGACGCGAATGGTGTCGAGGGCGTTGCGCACCGCTTCGAAGAGGCACACGCCGTCTTCCGTGAGCGTGACGCCGCGATGGCCGCGCTCGAAAAGCGATGCACCCAGTGCTTCTTCGAGTTGGACCACGCGCTGACTGACCGCCGGCTGCGTTGAACCCAGCTCGCGCGCAGCTGCCGTGAAGCTCGCGAGACGCGCCGCGGATTCGAACATCGTTAACGCCTGCATCGGCGGCAAGCGGTCCTGCCTCGACATAAGTCCCCCTTATAGGCACATAACGATTTGCCGTCTTCACAGCGGCGAATTGGACGGCAATAGTGGTGTTCACGCGGGGTTGGCACACCCGTATCCCGCTTGCAACGACACCCGCAGCAACACTTACGATTCTATTCGAGGCGCGCCCCAATGCTTGACACGAAAAAGAATATTCTCATTCTGATGGCGGACCAGATGACGCCGTTTGCGCTTGCCGCCTACGGACATCGTCTAACGAAGACGCCCAATCTCGATCGCCTCGCGAAGCAGGGCGTGGTATTCGAATCGGCGTATTGCGCCAGTCCGCTGTGCGCGCCGTCGCGTTTTTCATTTTTGTCGGGCAAGCTGCCGTCCGCCATTGGCGCCTATGACAATGCAGCAGAGTTTCCGTCGCAAACGCTGACGTTCGCGCATTATCTTCGTGCCGAAGGGTATCGCACGATCCTGTCCGGCAAAATGCATTTCTGCGGCGCCGATCAATTGCACGGATTTGAAGAGCGGCTCACCACAGACATCTATCCCGCGGATTTCGGCTGGACACCCAACTGGGACGATTTCGAAGCGCGTCCATCGTGGTATCACAACATGAGTTCGGTGATCGACGCTGGCCCCTGCGTGCGCACGAACCAGCTGGACTTCGACGATGAAGTCACGTTCACCACCCGCCAGAAGCTCTTCGATATCGCGCGTGAACGACATGCCGGCAAAGATGGACGGCCGTTCTGCATGGTCGCTTCGCTGACGCATCCGCACGACCCTTACGCGATCCCGCGAAAGTACTGGGACATGTATGCGGACGAAGACATCGAGATGCCCGCCCATCGCGACTCGTTCGACGAATCCGATCCGCATTCGCAGCGCTTGCGGCATGTGTGCGAAACCGACCGCACGCCGCCGACCGACCAGCAGATCCGCAACGCACGGCGCGCCTATTACGGTGCGATCTCCTACGTCGATGACCAGTTCGGCGCGATCCTCGAGGCGCTCGAACAATCAGGGCTTGCGAAAGATACCGTTATCGTCGTGACATCCGATCATGGAGAGATGCTCGGCGAGCGTGGTCTCTGGTACAAGATGACGTTCTTCGAAGGAGGCTGCCGGGTACCGTTGATCGTTCATGCGCCGCAGCAGTTCGACGCGCATCGCGTGCGCGAGTCGGTCTCGCATCTCGACCTGCTGCCCACGCTGGTGGAAATGGCGCGCGGCGAACAACCGGTGGTCTGGCCGGATTCGCTCGATGGTCAAAGTCTCTTGCCGCATCTGCTTGGCACACAAGCCACACAAGCCACACAAGACACTCACGTTGGCCGCAGCGGCCATGACGAAGCGATCGGCGAATACCTGGCGGAAGGCGCTATCGCGCCGATCGTGATGCTGCGGCGCGGGCGCTTCAAGTTCATTCACACACCGGCTGATCCTGACCAACTCTACGACGTGGCAGCGGACCCGCTGGAACGCGAGAACCTTGCGGCTCGGCCCGACTATGCGTCCCAGGTCGCGGCGCTGCGCGAGGAGATTGCACGGCGCTGGAACCTCGCGGCACTGCACAACGAAGTACTGAGAAGCCAGCGCCGCCGCCGTTTTCATTTCGAGGCGACGACGCAAGGCACGGTCGCGTCATGGGACTGGCAACCGCATGTCGATGCGAGCCAGCGCTATATGCGCAATCACATCGATCTCGACACGCTCGAAGCGATGGCGCGTTTTCCCGCTGTGAAGCGTTGATACCTCTGCTGACGAATCATCCCACCTACAGGAAGCCGACATGATGAAAAAGCTCTTTAAACAGGCTGTATCCGGCGCTGCGCTGCTGTGCGCGGCGGCCACGTTTGCCGCGGCGGCCGAGCCGCAGTCTTGTACGCAGGTCAACATGGCGGGGCCCGGCTGGACCGACATCGACGCCACCAATGCGATGACCGGCATACTGTTGAAGGCGCTCGGCTACCATCAGAACGTGGCGAACCTGTCGGTGCCGATCACCTATCAAGGCCTGAAGAAAGGGCAGATCGACGTGTTTCTCGGCAACTGGATGCCGGCGCAGGCGCCGGTGGTGAAACCGTTCGAGGATGAAAAATCGATCGAGGTCGTGCATCCGAATCTGAGCAACGCGAAGTTCACGCTCGCGGTGCCGGACTACGTGGCAGCTGCCGGCGTCCATACATTCGCGGACCTCGCGAAGAACGCCGACAAGTTCGACAGCAAGATCTATGGCATCGAACCGGGGGCACCGGCCAATCAGAACATCAAGAAGATGGTCGACGACAAGGCGTACGGGCTCGGCAGCTGGAAGGTCGTCGAATCGAGTGAGACCGGCATGCTCACCCAGGTCGACCGCGCGGTGCGGGAGAAGAAGTGGATCGTGTTTCTTGCATGGGAACCGCATCTGATGAACACGAAGTTCAAGCTGACCTATCTGGACGGCGGCGACAAGTACTTCGGGCCGAACTACGGCGGCGCGACGGTCAATACCGTTGCACGTAGCGGGTACGCCGAGCAATGCCCGAATGTGGGCCGCCTGTTCAGGCAACTCACGTTCAATGTCGATCTGGAGAACGGTGTGATCACCGAGGTGCTGGAGAAGAAAACCGGCGTCGACGCCGCAGCGGCCGAAGCACTCAAGCGCCACCCCGAATTGTTGAAATCGTGGCTCGACGGCGTGAACACCGCCAGTGGCTCGAACGGCTTGCAAGCGGTACAAACCGCACTCGGTGTGAAATAACAAAGGCATTCCTAACTACGAGGTCGCTACTCGACAGATTTATGTCGCATCCGGTCGAATCTTCATAAATCTGGACCCTTATTCTTGGTGCATCGATGCAGGCATGACAGATGATCGTATGCATTGCCGATAGCTTCAATCAGCCTGTTCGGCCTAGCCCGCTTTAGCCGGCTTGGTCAGTTTTATTGAGCTTCAATCCGTTTCAATCAGTCTCAGCCGGTTTCGAACTGCCCGTCATGCGAGAAGTGTCGCGCGTTGGAAGACAACACGCGGCAGGGATCGCTTTATCCAACGAAATACGCAGGCACAGAGCAGGGGATAATTAGATGAAGAAGACAAATGCCGTTAGTCTTTCGGGGCTGGCCCTCGCGGCAAGCGCTGTATGCGCACCGACGGCAGCGTATGCACAGAGCAGCGTCACCCTTTACGGGATTCTGGACGCCGGCATCACCTATGTGAACAATGCGGGCGGCGCACACCAGTTCAAATTCGACGACGGCGTTTCGTACGGCAACCGGATCGGCTTCAAAGGCGTGGAAGATCTCGGCGGCGGCCTGCAAGCGGTATTCGTGCTCGAGTCGGGTTTTCACCTCGGCAATGGGCAGTATGCATTCGGTGGTGCTGAATTCGGACGCCAGGCTTATGTCGGCCTGAAGAATGGGTGGGGGACGTTCTCATTCGGCAATCAGCTCGATATGACCGAAGAGTTTGTCTTCATGTACAACATCTCCGCATGGGCGAGCGGCTATGCGATTCACCAGGGTGACTTCGACCGGATGAACGGCGACCGCTTGCCGAACTCGGTGAAGTTCCTGTCGAACGATTTCGCCGGCTTCACCTTCGGCGGCATGTACTCGTTCGGCAACACCGCCGGCGACTTCCATCAGAAGAGCGCATGGAGCGTGGGCGCGCATTACGACCACGGCCCGTTCAACATGGGCGTGGCGTATACGCAGTTGAACAATCCATTCGGCATCTATGCTTTCGACCCGTACGCCATGATCGGCACGCGTACCTTCCTCGGCCAGCCGACCGTTTCCGTCGATCCGGCCACCGGCGCGGTGACCGATCTGTATAGCTCGTCGGCATTCCCGGTGGATAAGCAAGGCGCGTTTGCAGTCGGTGCCGCCTATACGATCGGCGACCTGATGCTCTCCGGCGATTTCACCTACACGACGATCAAGGGCTTCGGGCAGACCTCGCACATGCAGGTGTATGAAGCGGGCGCATCGTATAACTTCACGCCTGCGCTGTCGCTGTACGGCGGCTATCAGCACACGAGCTTCGAAGGCAATCACTGGAACCAGGGCTCGCTCGGACTGCACTATCTGTTGTCCAAGCGTACTGATGTGTACATTTCCGGCGACTATCTGCGTGCGTCGGATGGCGTGAATGCGGTGATCGGCTACAGCTTCACACCTTCGTTGTCGAATACCCAGTCCGATGTACGGATCGGGATGCGGCATTCGTTCTGAGGCAGCGGCTGCAGGTCAGACACGCCGTGTCAGCCAGGCGCTGTGGGTAACGGTGCAACAGCGCATCTGGGCCGGCGTCACTCGGTGGCGACGGCACTGCCGCCCAGATACGCTGCGCGAACCCGGGTGTCTTGTGCCAATTCGTGGGCCGGGCCGGCGAGAGCGATGCGGCCGCTCTCCAGCACGTAGGCTCGCTGCGCGATGCGCAGCGCCTGGCGCGCGTTCTGTTCGACAAGGAGGATCGACGTGCCTTCCTTGCAGATGTCGGCGATCATGCCGAAAATCGCCCGGACCAGCTTCGGCGCGAGGCCCATCGACGGTTCGTCGAGCACGATGATGCGTGGCCGCAGCATCAGTGCGCGTGCGATCGCCAGCATCTGCTGCTCGCCACCGCTTAGCGTTCCCGCCAACTGGCTACGCCGCTCGCCAAGCCGCGAGAAAGTCTGATAGACGTCGGCTATTCGCTGCTCCAGTACTGCGCTGTCGCGCCGGATCAGATAGCCGCCAAGACGCAGATTTTCCTCGACTGTCAACGCCCCGAACATGCGACGGCCTTCCGGCACATGACCGAGACCCAGTGCCACGATCTGGTGTGCGCGCAGTCCGGTGAGCGCGTGGCCGCCCATCACGATCTGTCCCGCGCGCGGGCGAATCAGGCCGGAAATGGCGCGCAGTGTCGTGGTTTTTCCCGCCCCATTGCTGCCGAGCAATGCCACGATCTCGCCCTCTCCGACGTCCAGCGAGATGCCATGCAGAACCTCTACGTTCCCATAGCCCACGCGCAGATCGCGTATTTCTAGGAGTCCCACAGCGATTTCTCCCCGGCGGCATCGTCGGCCGCTTCGTCAGCCTCGGCCGTGCCGAGATAGGCGTCGATCACACGCTGGTCCGTCTGAATCTCAGCGGGCGTTCCCTCGGCGATGATGACGCCGTGGTCCATGACGATGATCCGGTCTGACACGCTCATCACCAGCATCATGTCGTGTTCGATCAGAAGCACGGTCACGCCGTAATCCCGGATACGCCGGATCAACGCCATCAGCGCGTGCTTCTCGGTCGGGTTCATCCCCGCTGCCGGCTCGTCCAGCAACAGCAGGTGCGGGTTGCTGGCGAGGGCGCGGGCGATCTCCAGCCGGCGTTGATCGCCATAGGGCAGGTCGGCCGCGCGTTCGCCCGCGCGCGCCCCGAGCCCGACGAACGTGAGCCAGCGCAGGCCTTCCGCTGCGTGATCCGCTTCCTCGGCGCGAGCGGAGGGCAACGCAAACAGTTCGGCGACGAGCGGCGTATGGAGGCGATGATCCATGCCGATCAGCACGTTCTCGAAGGCCGTCATGTTGGCGAACAGGCGGATGCCCTGGAAGGTGCGCGCCATTCCGGCGTGAACGATGCGATGCGGCGCGCCGCCGGCCAGCGAGGTTCCACGCCACAGCACCTGACCACCTGTCGGGCGGATCACGCCGGTGAGGCAGTTGAACACCGTCGTCTTACCCGCACCGTTAGGGCCGATAAGGCTCAGGATTTCCCCGTTGCGTACGGTGAAGCTGATCCCGCCGACCGCTTGCACGCCGCCGAAGCGGCGCTGCATGTTGCGCACCTCGAGCAGGACTGCATCGGTGATCTTGTCCCGCGGCGGGAGGGCTTCAGGATCGCCCTTACCCTGGCGCGGTGGCGCCACCCGGCGCAGCGGCGCCGGCCACAGCCCTTGCGGTCTGAGCAGCATCAGGATCACGAGCCCGATCGCGAAAGCGAAGATGCGCCAAAGGTTCAGAAAACGCAGCATCTCGGGTAGGCCGGCGACGATGACTGCGCCGAGTATCACGCCCGGAATACTGCCCCGGCCGCCCAGCACGACGACGATCAGGATCGTCACGGACTGCAGATAAGTGAAGCCGGTCGGGTCGATGGTCCCGAAGCGCGCGGCGAACAGGCTGCCGGCGAGACCGCCGATCAATGCGCCCAGGATGTACGCCAGCATTTTGACGCGCAGTGTCGGCACGCCGACGGCCTCGGCAGCCGCCTCATCCTCGCGGATACTGGTCCAGGCGCGCCCGAGCCGCGACTGGCCAAGCCGGATCGCGAACACCAGCACCACCACGAGAAACGCGATGCCCAGTTCGTAGACCGCACCCGGCGAGCTGATTTCATAACCGAACAGGCTTGGGCTGGCGATACCGTAGATCCCGTTGGGGCCGCCCGTGATGTTGAGATTCGTGGCAACGATGCGCGTGATCTCGCCGAAGCCGAGCGTGACGATGGCCAGATAGTCGCTGCGCAGGCGCAGGGTAGGGTAGCCGATGACGATACCCGAAGCGCCGGCGAACGCGAGGCTGAACGGCAGCGTTTCCCAGAACGAGAAGTGCAACAGCGTTTCCAGCAGCGCCGTCGTGTAGGCGCCGATCGCGAAGAAGGCCGCATAGCCCAGATCCAGCAAGCCGGCATACCCCACCACGATGTTCAGCCCGAGGCCGAGGATCGAATAGGTGGCGATGGTCAGGCCGACATCGACGATATAGTTGCTGGCGACAGCGGGCAGCGCCACGGCAGCGGCAAGAAGCGCGACGCCGGCAGAACGGGACCGACGCAATGACCCCAGCGTGGCGCTCATAGGCTACATTCTCTCGACGACGCGTTCACCGAACAAGCCGGTCGGTTTGATCACGAGCACGGCGATCAGGACGCCGAACACGAGCACATCGGTCCACCGCGATGAGACATAGCCCGCGCTAAAGGACTCCAGCAGGCCAATCAGGATGCCGCCCGCCATGGCGCCCGGAATGTTGCCGATGCCACCCAGCACGGCCGCGGTGAAGGCGCGCAGGCCCAGCACGAAGCCCATGAAGAAATTGATCTGCGTGTAGAAAAGGCCTTCCATGACGCCGGCCACGGCGGCCAGCGCTGAGCCCAGGAAGAAGGTGAGCTGGATCAGCCGCTCGACATCGATACCCATCAGACGCGCCGCGTCCTGATCGATCGCCAATGCGCGCATCGCGGTGCCGACGAAGGTGCGGTGAACGAAGAAATACAGCGCGAGCATCAGCGCAAAGCTGGCGGCGATGATGCTGACCTGTGCGAACGTGATCTGCACGCCCTGGAATTCGAGTCCTGCCTGGCTGAGGACATGGGGATAGGTGTTGAAACCGGCGCCGTAAAGCAGCAGCACGCCGTTCTCCAGCGCCAGCGAGACGCCGAGTGCCGTGATCAGGATGGACAGCCGCGGCGCGCGCAACAGCGGCTGGTAGGCAACGCGCTCGATGGCGAGGCCGAGTGCGCCCGTGACCGCCATCGAGGCCACCAAGGCAATCAGCAGCGCCAACGCGAGCGGCAGGTGCGCTGCAGCAAGCACGGTCAACCCGGTCCAGCCGACAAACGCACCCACCATGAACAAGTCGCCGTGAGCGAAGTTGATCAGCCGGATAATCCCGTAGACCATCGTGTAACCGAGGGCGACGAGGGCATAGAACGAGCCGATCGTCAGCCCTTCGATGACGAACTGGAAGAAGTTGCTCATGGCGGGGCGCGAGGCGCGACAGGGCCTATTTCATCGCCATCCAGTGTCCCGCGGCATCCTGCTTCTGGTAGGGCGCGAAATTGTCGCCGCGAACGATGATCGTGATGTACACCGCCACACTGCGATCACCCTTAGGGTTGAAACCGATCGTCCCGGTTGCGCCCTGGTAGTTCGAGATCTTGTGGAGAGCGGCCGTGATCGCGGCAGGCGTCGCCGATTTTGCGTCCGCGATCGCCTTCGCCGTGACGCCGACAGCATCGTATTCGTAGACCGAATACGGTCCTGGCCCCTGCCCGTAGGCCTTCGTATAGTCGTCGACGAAACTGTGCGCGCCGCTCAGGAACTGCGCCAGCGGCGCCGTGGTGATGATCATGTCATTCGCCGCCGGGCCGGCTGTCTTCATCAGGGTCGGGTCGTTGGTGCCGTCGCCGCCCATCAAGGTCATTTTTAGGCCGAGTTGCCGCGCCTCCTTCACCAGCAGGCCGGCTTCGGAGAAATAGCCGGTGTAGTAGATCACGTCCGGCTTCAGTGAGGCGACATGGGTCAGCGTTGGCGAGTAGTCCATCTGACCGGGTGTGATCGCGTCGTCGTAGACGACATCGACACCGTCCTTTTTCAGGGCTGCCACGGTGTTGTCGGCGAGGCCCTTGGCGTAGGTCGTGTTGTCGTTGATCACTGCCGCACGCTTCGCGTGTAGCGAGTTTTTCATGAAACTGGCTGCAAACGGCCCCTGCTCGTCGTCACGGCCAATCGTGCGGAACACGCCGTCGTAGCCCATCTCGGTCAGCTTGGGATTGGTCGATGCGTCCAGCACATAGGGAATTCCGGCGCGATGAAAGGTCGTCAGCTCCGGCAGCGCTGCACTGGAGCAGTACCCGCCAGCCACGGCAACGACGCCCGCGTCGACCAGCTTCTGCGCGGCCTGCACGGCCGTCTGCGCGTCGCAGGCGTCGTCCTCCGGCACCAGTTCGATCTGCTTGCCGAGCACGCCACCCGCCGCATTGACCTTCGCGGCGGCAAGCTTGGCGCCATTGAGGATGTCCGTGCCGGCATTGGCGGAACTGCCCGACAGCGGCACGGGCACGCCGATCTTGATGGTCTGGCTTTGGGCCGAACCGGGAGCCATGCCGGCGAGCACGGCCAGAGCGGCCGATGCCGCGATTGTCGTCCGCCGCAAGACGCGACCTGCGCCCGGCTTGCCATTCTTCTGAGCATTCATGTTGGAGACTCCTTATTGTGAAAGGGATCGGAGCGATCCGCCAGACGGCTATCCCGGTGGCATCAGAAAACGGATGGAAACGTACATCGCATGCAAGTTGTAATCTGTCAGATCAACAGCCTGACTACCGGTCTCATCGCAGCGCTACCATGAAAGCGTCTGATTCATGATAGAACTCGCTGCACACTTAAGCGGTATAGGGTATCCGCGTATAGGACACCATACAAAAAGGTAGCGGCGACGTTATATTGACTAACGGTAAGTAGCTTTGCCTGGGACTGGAGTAAGTGCTCTGCATGGGACCGGAGTAATGCGCTAGAGCGCCAGCTCCGGTCGACAAGGGAGTCATCCATGAAAACCGTTGTGCTGGGGGGCGGAATTGCGGGCGTCACGGCCGCCTATTACCTCGCGCGAGAGGGCCGCGAGGTGACCGTGATCGACCGCCAGCCCGGCGTTGCGCTCGAAACCAGCTTTGCTAACGCCGGTCTCGTCGCGCCGGGACATTCGTACACGTGGGCGTCTCCGCGTGCGCCGAAAATTCTGCTGAAATCGCTCTTCGTCGAAGGGCAGGCGCTGCGCCTCAAGCTGAACGCAGACCCTCACATGTGGGCCTGGTGTTTCCAGTTTCTGCGCA
Organism: Paraburkholderia domus; assembly: GCF_905220705.1. Classification (GTDB taxonomy): domain Bacteria; phylum Pseudomonadota; class Gammaproteobacteria; order Burkholderiales; family Burkholderiaceae; genus Paraburkholderia; species Paraburkholderia domus. Next base: position 30,516 of record NZ_CAJNAT010000024.1, on the reverse strand, counting down.
ATTGCACAGCGGAACGTTCACGTGAGAACACAACGCGTAAGGTACGGCTTTGCCGCTACGCGCAGAGTCAATTGCAGCAACTGACCGCCGCCGAACACCTGCAATACGATCGCCTCAGCCGCGGGCTGTTGTACCTGTATCGCGACGAAGCTTCTTTCGCGCGAGGCACGCAGAACATGTCGATCCTCGCGGACAACGGGCTGCCGCTCAAAACGCTCGATGCGGCGCAGGTGGCCGCGCGCGAGCCGGCGCTCGCGCATGCGTGTGACAAGATCGCAGGCGCGATTTATTGTCCAACCGATGAAAGCGGCGACGCGCATTTGTTCACCCGCGCGCTGAAAGCGGTGTGTGAGCGCCTCGGCGTGCGTTTCGAATTCGACACGTCCATTAGCGCGATCGAGGCGTCCGGCGATCGGATCGTTGGCGTGCGCACGCCGGTGGGACTCGTACCAGGCGACGAATTCGTTCTTGCACTCGGTTCCTGGTCGCCTATCCTGGCGCGCCGCCTGGGCTACCGGTTGCCGGTGTACCCGGTGAAAGGCTATTCCGCCACGTTTCCTGTTGGGCCCGAGCATCGTCCGCCGGATCTGGGGGGCGTCGACGAAAACAATCTCGTGGCGTGGGCGCGTTTTGGCCAACGGCTACGCTTTACCGCGACCGCCGAGTTCGCCGGCTACGACACCCGCCACACGCCCGCTGACTTCAGGCAGATGCTGCAGGCCGCCCGCGAATTGTTCCCTGACGGCGCCGACTATAGCCGCGCGTCCTACTGGGCCGGTCTGCGGCCGATGACGCCCGAGGGGACGCCGCTGATCGGCCGCACCCGACACCGCAACCTGTACCTGAACACGGGCCACGGACACATGGGATGGACGATGTCGTGTGGCACGGCAAAACTGCTGGCCGACATCATGGCCGGTCGCCAGCCCGAACTCGACATGACAGGGATGACATTGAAATGAGCACGATTCCACGGCAGGACGATGCCTACGTCAGGCTCGAATTCGCGCTGGACGACGGCATCTGCCGGCGCGCCGCCATCGGACTGGTGGTACTCGCCACCGATCATACGATCGAACACGAGTGGCGCAAGCTGCTGACTCAGGATGGTGTGGCGTTCTATGAAAGCCGCGTGCTCAACTCGCCGGACATTACGCCCGAACGCCTCGCGGAAATGGAGGCGCGCATCGCGTCGGCGGTCGCGTTGATTCGGCCGGCAGAGCGGATCGATGTCGTGGCGTTTGGCTGCACCTCGGCCTCGATGGTGATCGGCGAAGAAAACGTGTTCGCGCGCATCCGCGAAGCGCGTCCGGGCGTGGCGTGCACCACGCCGATTACCGCTGCGCTTGCTGCGCTACGCGCACTGGGTGCCCAGCGCGTTGCTCTGTTGACGCCCTATGTGCGCACGATTAACGACTACATGCGTGACTACATCGAGGCGCGTGGCGTCGGCGTGACGCGCATGGCGTCGTTCGAGCATGCAAACGATAACGAAGTGGCACGGATCGACACGGCGTCGCTGCGATCTGCTGTCGAGCGCCTTGCATTGCACCCGGACGTGGACGCCGTTTTCGTGTCATGCACGAGCTTGCGGATTGCCGAACTCGTGCCGGAACTCGAATCGAGGATCGGCAAGCCGGTGATATCGAGCAACTTTGCGATGGCCTGGCACGCGTTGCGACTCGCGGGTGTGGAAGACCGCGAGCCTCAGCGCGGGAGGTTGTTTGCGCTGTGACCGGCGCATTGCGTTCTGATGCCGGAATTACCATCGCAGCGCACCCGAACACGCCAGCGCGAACCGCGCCCGACGCTCATATTTTCCATTCCGGCTGCTGCAGCGTCATCCCGTGCTGCCCCTTGTACGCGGCGACCTCCGGCGGCGTCCAGCCGTCCAGCATCTGCGGTGCGAGCCGGTAGACCTCGATGCCAAGCGGGCGGCACACCTCCAGCGGATCGCGCGCATCTGGTCCCCACATCGGCAGCGAGAGATCACCGCCCGGACAGGTCGACAGCGCGCAAAGCAGATCGATTTCCGCGAAAAATTCAAGGTGGTCCCCCTTCTTGGCGGGGCATGCCTTCATGAAGTATTTGTCGTCGAGATTCAGGCCGGTGCACTGGAACACGTTGAGCACGTCGTGCACATCGTATTCGGTCAGGCCAAACGGGGCGATCGCTCGCGTGAGATTGGAGTGGCAGTGGAAATGAAAATCCTCGCCGGTCAGCATGCGGTTGACGTACGGGTCGCAGCGGGTGCCGAGCAGATCGTGAACGCGGCCACCGTGTTCGTCCACCCCGTAGTCTGCGAGGCTGTCGTCGGTGATCGTCACCATGGGCCGCAGGAAGGGCAGCGTGGACCATAAGCGGTCGAAGGTGCTCACGTGCGCCTGCTGCAACTGCCGCGTGCGCGAGGCCCACATGCGCTCGCGCGGGTTATGCAGGTTCCACATGTTCAGGTCGGCCACCTGCGGACCTTCGATCGTGACGATACGGAACACATGGCCGGCTGGCACAGTCCAGGCTTGACCTGACCTGATTGGCACGACGATCGATTCGACCAGCGTGCGGGTGTCGTGCCCGGAGGCGATGCGTTGATAAAACGCCTTGTCGACGTCGAGTGCGGAACCCTTGGTGGATTGGTAGGCGGCGGGGTAATTCAGCATGGCGGCGGTTCCTTCATAGGGCTGGCGGACAGGTTGCGCAGAAACACGTGGCAGGGCACGCGCGGCCGGTCATTGCGCCGTGCCGTCGCCCTGTTTTTTGTGCTGCGACGCCATCCGCTCCTGCTGGGCGGCGGGGGCTGGATCGTAGTGGCTGAGCTGGATGGTGTAGTTGCCGTGCCCGCCGGCGATGGCGTTCAGACGCGATTGATAGTCGTTGAGTTCGGACAATGGCACCTGTCCAGCGACGACCACGGCGTTGCCGGCGGCCGTGCGTGTGCCATGGACCTGCCCGCGCTTGGCGGACAGGTCGCCGATGATGTCACCCATCGCGGCTTCCGGCGTCATCACCTCGATGTCCACGATAGGCTCGAGCAGGATAGGCTGAGCTTTCAGCACCGCATCGATGAATGCCTTGCGCCCGGCGGAAACGAATGCCACCTCCTTGGAGTCGACTGAATGGCTCTTGCCGTCGAAGACGGTGACTCGCACGTCCTGCATCGGGAAGCCGGCAAGCGGCCCGCTGTCGATGACCTGCAGGATGCCTTTTTCCACGGCGGGCATGAACTGCCCGGGGATGGCGCCACCCTTGACGGCGTCGACGAACTCGAAACCCGTGCCTCGCGGCAGTGGCTCCACGCGCAGCATCACTTCGCCGAATTGCCCGGCGCCGCCGGTTTGCTTCTTGTGGCGATGGTGCCCCTCGGCTTTGGCGCCGATGGTTTCCCGATAGGCAATCTTCGGAGGCCGCGTCACGACCTCGAGCTTGTATTGCTCGGATAGTCGCTCCAGCATGAGGCGCAAGTGCAACTCGCCCAGACCGCGCACTACCGTCTCGTTGGTGCCGACCGGGTGTTCGATGCGCAAACACGGGTCTTCCGCGCTCAGCTTTTGCAGAATCTCCCAGAGGCGCTGCTCGTTGCCGGGGCGCGCAGGTTCGATCGCCAATCCGTAGATTGACGTGGGGAAGTCGAGCGGCGTCAGGTGGATGTTGCCGTCCTCGGGGGCGTCATGCAGTACGGAATCGAAGCCGATTTCATCGATCTTCGCTGTGGCGCAGATATCGCCAGGGCCGGCTTGCGGGACATCCACGTGTTCCTTGCCCTGCAACATCATCAGATGCGTGACTCTGAACGGCTGGCGGCCGTCGCCGATATAGAGCTGGCTATCGCGCCTGATCGTGCCCTGATGGATGCGAAACACAGCCATCTTGCCGATGTAAGGGTCCACGACGATCTTGAAGGCGTGGGCCAATACGTGCTTGTCGGCGACCGGTTCGGCGCGCACGACTTCCTGGCGGCCGCCGGCATCGCGATAGAAGAGCGGCGGGTTGCCTTCCATGGGATTGGGCAGGAGCCGGACGAACACGTCGAGTAATTCCGCGATGCCGGCGCCATTGGCCGCCGACGTGAAGCAGATCGGTACCAGATGCGCTTCGCGCAGCGCCCGCTCGAAGGGCTCGTGCAACTGCTCCGGGGTGATGGCCTCGCCTTGCTCCAGATAGAGCTCCATCAAGGCGGGATCGATCTCGACCACCTGATCGACCAGCGCATTGTGCGCCGCCGCAACGGACAGGAAATCGGCGTCGCCGGCGGGATTAAAAAAGCAATCGACCACCTGGCGGCCGCCTTGCGCCGGCAGGTTGATGGGCAGGCATTCCTTGCCGAAGGCCTCCTGGATTTGTGTCAAAAGCGCAGGGAGGTCGACCTTTTCACCGTCGATACCATTCACGATGAGCATTCTGCAGAGCTTGCGTTTCTCCGCCCACGCCATCATGCGCCGGGTGGTCATTTCGATGCCGGTCTGGGCATTGATGACGATGGCGGCAGTCTCGACAGCGGGCAGGGCGCTGATCGACAGCCCGGAAAAGTCCGGATAGCCGGGCGTATCCAGCAGATAAATGCGTGTATCCCGGTAGTGCAGGTGGGCGACGGCGGAGTTCAGAGAGTGGTGATATTTGCGCTCGAGGGGGTCGAAATCGCAGACCGTGGTGCCGCGCTCCACGCTGCCGGGCGCGTGTAACGCGCCGCCCTGGTGGAGCAGGGCTTCGACAAGCGAGGTCTTGCCGCATCCGGCATGCCCGATCAGAGCGATGGTGCGGATGGCGTCGGGACTGTAACGCATGGTCGCCCTCGTCCGATAGTGGATGTGGGGCCATTATTGGCGAAAACGGACCCGTGTGCCATACGACGTCGTCATCCAGTTCTCACGTCCGCGTTCGCCAATATCGAACGCGGCGCAGAACAGCCTGTTTTCCTGACACGACTGAGGCGCCGCAGATCGTACGCCAAATCGCCTTTGCGCTACCTCTGTTGCCGGGGAGGAACCCTGAGCCAGGTCAGTAGCACCGCCAGAGCGAATGCCACGTATGAGAGCGTAAACACCCAGGCCGGAACATCGTAATAGAGCAGGCGGCTTACCCAGCGCTGGATGAAGCCTTGCGTCCCAACAGAGCCGTTGCGCAGCCAGTCTTCGAGCGTAGTCAAGGGGCAGGCCACCCCCAGCAGTGATAAGCTCGACACGATGCCGATCGCGAACAAATGAGCGAGCCGGAATAGCCGATAGCGTACCCATTCCCAACCGAGGCTCGAGCCAATCCAGATCGCAGCGAGTCCGCCCACGATAAAAAACGCGATCAGCGCGTGCATGACGAGCACCGCATCGGCGAGCCAGATCATGAGGGAGGCCGCAATGATCGATTTCAGGGAAGCCCGGGAGTGGATGGTCGTACGGCAGATCGCGGGGCGGGGCGTCCGCGATTCCAACGTGCTCTCCGCGATGCGCCGTGTGCCTCGCGAGGAATTCGTACCTGCGCAACTCCGTGAATACGCGTACGACGATAGTGCGTTGCCCATCGCAAGTCAGCAAGCGATTTCGCAGCCCGTCATCGTCGCGCAGATGATGGAGGCGGCCGAACTGGGTCCGCGTGACCGGGTTCTCGACATCGGTACAGGATCGGGGTATGCCGCCGCAATTGCGGCGGCAATCGTGGCGCACGTCCATTCCGTCGAGCGCGATCCGTTGCTCGCCGACACCGCTCGCGAGACGCTGGCGCGGTTGGGCATTTCAAACGTGACCGTTCATCTCGGCGACGGCACGGTCGGTTTGTTCGCCTATGCGCCGTATGATGCGATTATCGCGGGTGCTGGCGGTCCGCGTGTCCCGCGGGCATGGCATTCGCAACTCTCGCTCGGTGGCCGGATCGTCATGCCGGTAGGGCGCGAGCATCACCATCAGCGATTGATCAAACTGGTCCGCCACGGCGAACACGATTATCACGAGCACTGGCTAGGCGAAGTGAGTTTCGTGCCGCTTATCGGCGAAGACGGCTGGGCAGATTATTAAGTGCGCGGACGGCGAGGTTTCGATCGAAGCGGGGTCATGCTTCAAGGCTGAGCGATGGGTTGGGTTCGACGCGTTGGCATCGCGCTGCATGGCAGCCCGTGGTCCCTCGTAGCCGGTTACTTAAGGTTGAGAAGACGATGATAGAACGACATATGGTTACGACGGCGTTTGAACTCCCGGGGCACCGGATAGAGCGTTCCTTAGGACTCGCTCGTGGGATCATCGTGCGGTCCCGATCGATCGTTGGCGCGCTTGGCGCATCGCTGCAGACGATCTTCGGGGGCAACATCACGCTATACACGTCGCTATGTGAGCGAGCACGGCAGGATGCATACGAGCGCATGATTGCGCAGGCTGCGGACCTCGGTGCCAATGGCATCATCGGCATGCGGTATGACGCAACCGAGATCGCCAGAGGCGTTACAGAGGTGCTGTGTTACGGGACGGCAGTCCACGTAACGCCGCCAGTTTGAAAAGAAACGGACACTAACCGGCGGACCGCAGCACGATAACGAACTCTCGCGGTGTTTGCCCGCTGGCATCTAACGGCATCGGATCGCTCCGCTGAACCGCGTGTAGCGCCGCCGTATCCCATGCTGCGTTGCCGCTGCTGCGGGTCACAGTCGCTGAAAGTAGCGTCCCATTCGGCAAACAATGCACCGTTATCGCCGTTTCAGAATCGAGTACTGGGCCCGCCCAGATGACGTTGGGCCGCACACGCCGTTGCACCTGGGTTGCATAGTCTTGCGGAGCGAGGCTCGGCTGTGTGGCTCCCGGCATCCCTATCTCGCCTAACGAGTTGATTCTGGCTTTTGCATCGGTGTCGGCGGCCACGATGGACCAATCGCGCAAGGGCTGCGGTGTCGCCAGCACAGCACGGTTATAAAGGCGCGCGTTCTTGCACCAGACTTCGGGGGAAACGCCGGCCGGATCGGCCACCGCCGCAGCAACATCGCGGGTGCCTTCGGCGTCGTTCTTCAGCATGTCTTTAAGCGTGTTCAGGACGGCATGCAGCGCTTGGGCACGTTGTTCCTCAGTCACGTGAGCGACGGGAGCCTGCAGCGCCGATTGTTTGAACATCGCGAAAGTGACGCCAAAGTAGGCGTCGATTTCGGCATCCGACATCGATGCCAGCGGCATGTAGCGTTGCATCACGATCGCCGCGTTCTTGACCCCACCGCAATCCGCCGGCGCATTGTCCAGCGCTTTCGACGTTATCTCCAGAAGCTTGCTGCGATCCTCCGGTGACATCCGCAACACGGCATCGGCGAAGAACTGCGCACGCAATGACGGGCTAAGCGAAAAAACACTGCCGTGATTCGGCCCGTTTCCAAGGAGGCGGCTGACATCGGGGTCGTCACGCATGCGTTCGCCCCAGTGCTTGATCAAGGCGGCCCTGGCCGAATCTGGTGCGATTCCCATTCGTTGCAATATGGCGGCCTGGATCGCCTGCTCCAGCGACTGCGGCGCCGTTGTCGACGACGATGGCAGCGCTACGGCTGCCGATGGCACGCTGGTTGCCGGTGTGGCCCGACTGACCGGATTGGCGGGCGCAGCCTGTTGTGACAGGTGATTCGGCGTCACCGCAGAGGATGAGTCGATGACCGTCTGCGCAGCTTCCTGGCGTGCCGGTTTAACCGTTAGCGCCGGCCCGAAAGTGAAGGTCGTGTTTTGCACAACCCGGTGTGCAACGCCATCCGCAATATACGGCGCACAGGTTCCCTGCACGACAGAATCGCGGGCAGCATTATCCAGCTCCTGGTTACCGCTGCTCTTGTCTACGATGGCAAGATCGATCCGCCCGACCGTGTTGACCACATAGGTGACGTGAACGCTGCCACGGATTCCCAACTGACGTTGCAGCGCCGTGTAGTTCGGTCGCTTGAAGCGACAAGGGACGCCCCCTGGCGGAGCCAGAGCGTCGGCAAATGTCGAAGTTGCGGGTTGGCCGCTTGCGTGCCCTGCGTCTTGCCCAACCGGGGCACACGCTGAAAGGGCGAAAAATGCGCTCGCGCATGTAATCAGAAAAAACTTGTTAAGCCTGGTCAAAGCTTTCATTTTTATTTTTTGTTGCGGGTTTTTGTTGTCGGTCGTTGGTGCCGGTCATTAGTCAGCGAAATCTAACACAGCCGAGTTTAATGCGAGAGCGGCGTTTATGTTGGGCTGCGAAGTGGTATTAAGCGCGATGACAACTGGAAGAGGCTGCAGCGCAAATGGCGGCGTTGCGGGAACTGCAATGCGCAACGGCGCAAGTTATTGCGCGGCGCCGAAAGAGGGTAGTCCGCCCCATAGAAGACATTCACCCTTGCAAGCATGCGATGCACTGGGACAGAATGCCTAGCAGATCAAACGAACTAGACCTTCCGCGCTATTACAAAGAGGAAAACATGCGCCTTTCACGATCCGCCGTCGCGTTTGCGAGTTCTTTCGTTGCGCTTTCACTTTCAATGGGCGTATTTGCGCAGGCGGACAATTCTCCTGCAGGTGTTAGCGGGGCACATTCAGTTGGCGTAATCGCACCGATTTTCAGTCAGCTTGTCTATTTCCATGCGCCGGCTAACTTTGTCTCGGTGTTCGAAAACACGCTTGGTGATCACTACATCCATGAGTGGGTTTTGCCAGGCGAGAGCGTTTCGAACTGGACACAGATGCTGACGGTCACAGGGGCGCAAGATGTCAGTGCAAAACATCCCGACGCTTCTCCTAAAGCATTTGTAAGCGGCATCGCCAACGGGTTTCAACGCGCCTGTCCGTCGTCCTTCGCCGCGAAGGGAATTTTTGACGGGCAGTTGAACGCGCGGGACGCGTTCATCATGGTTGTCAGTTGCGGTAATGCAGCGGCGAGCGCTGGGCACAGTGAGACAGCTGTGATTGCCGTGATCAAAGGAGAAAAGGATTTCTATACTTTGCAATGGTCCCAGAGAGGCGATGCAACGTCGACTCCAATGGATATCGACGTGAACATGTGGGCCGGAAAGATGAAAAGTCTCATGCCTTTGAAGCTTTGCTCGCTCATACCCGGGGAGCAGCCACCGTATCCGAGTTGCGTCGGACATTGAAGTGGCACGGGGCATTCGCTCTGTTGATAAGCCCTTGACTGGTGAGCGGGAAAGCGCTCACGGTGTTGAACCTGACGCGTGCAGACCGACACGCACCGTTACCACGTCGCGCAGCGTGAGAGCTATTCGGTCGTGCGGACGCACTACTACTCAAACACCAGGGGAAAGCGCAAGTCTGTCATCGGCGGCGGCGACAACAACAAGAACGTGAAAGTGCTGCCCGAGGACTATGCGACTGAAGCTGAAGCTCGAGCAGCCGCCGAAGCGGAGTTTGCACGCACGCAGCGCAGTCAGGCGACGTTCTCTTACCTCATATACGACGTTCTGCCACGCGCCAAACCCATTCTGAAGACGTCGGGCGGCGCGAAGCGCCATCCGACGACACAAACAAAGTGCCATTCAGCGCCGCCCGCTTCGATACGGCGATCCGGGCTGGATACTTCTCGCGCCGGGGTTTTGCCGGCGGCAGCCAGGCTGCTCGCCAGACTGGAGGGGTTCACCGGCTACCTCGAGAACAACCGGAACTTTATCGTGAACTACGGAGACCGCTGCCGCCACGGCGAGCTGAACACGTCAAGTTTCGTCGAGTCGGCGGTCACCGGGTGGTCAGCAAGCGCTTTGTGAAGCGGTAACAGATGGCATGGCGGGCGGCCAGCTCTCACACATGGCCTTTTGCAGGTGAGGACGGCCGTCCTGAATGAGCAACTGCGACCGTGCTTCGAGCGATGGTATCCGGCGCTCGAAGCCAACAACAGCGCTCACCATATCGCGGCGTAGAGCCCCGCGTTGGCGTGGTCTCCGAGTTGGACGCGCGCGTGCAAATCTGATGCGCTAATGCAGCTTATGCTCGTGATCGGGAAGAGCACAGCCTTACTGCCTGGTTCGAGCCGCTGTTTGTATCGACGATCCGGATGCTGACACGTGGCAAGGTCACATCATCGGCATGTGAAGATGATGCGGATCGCTGAGCGTGTCGGCGATTCGCAGCAATGCATCACGGCAGTCGTCACGATTTTGCGGTCCGCCCAGACACACGCGGATCGCATTCGGCGGATTACCGTCCGTGGAAAACGCAGCACCCGCTACTGCGCCGATGCCCTGGTTGCGCAATTGCAAGGCGAGTTCCGATGCGCTCCAGTCGCATTGCGACGGGATTTTCAGCCACAGATGAAAGCCGTGGGGATTCGCGTCGTATTGCCAGTCGGCGAGTTCCTGTGCCGCAATGTCCTGCCTCGCGTTTGCTTCGGCGCGGATCGCACGGAGCATGTCGGTCGCGGTGCCGTCGTTGATCCACTGCGTAGCGAGCAAGACCGTGAACGGGCTGGGCATAACGGTGGTCGCGCGCAGCGCACCGGCCACGCGCTGCGCCTGCCGCGCCGACGGCGCACTCAGATAGGCAACCCGTAGACCCGCGCCGAAGGTCTTGGACAGGCCGGTGACATAGTAGGTCAGCTCGGGCGCGAGGGTAGCCAGTGGCACTGGGGCGTTCTGCGGCAACATCCCGTATGCATCGTCCTCGATGATCGGGACGCTATACCGTAAAGCGACGTCCGCAAGCGCTTCGCGCCGCTGCGACGAAAGCGTGAGCGTGCTGGGATTCTGCAAGGTCGGATTGCAATAGAGCGCGCCAGGTTTTTCCGATTTGCACAGTGCTTCGAACGCGTGCGGCAGCGGCCCTTCATCGTCGCGTGGCAGCGCCTGCAGCCTCACGCCGAGCTGGGACGCAATCGCCTTGATGCCCGGATACGCGAGCGCGTCGAGGCAGATCGTTTCGCCGGGCCGCGCGAGTTGCGACACCAGTGCGACCAGCGCGCTATGAATGCCCGGGCAGACCAGAATCCGGTCGTCCTCGCAGTCCGGCAGAACCTGCCTGAGCCAGCTACGGCCCGCCGCGCGATCCGCCGCAGTGCCGCCGAAGTCCTGATAACGCAGCAAGCGGTACGGATCGGCGCTTCGCAACAGGCTCGCAGCGGACTCGCGCAGACGCGCTGCCAGCTCAGGCGGTTCGGGTGGCATGTTCATCGACATTTCGACGCTGCTGCCCGCCGTGGGCGGTAACGTCTGTGTTCGGCCGCGCACGAACGTGCCGCTGCCGGCGCGTGCGTCGAGGAGCCCTCGCTTGCGAGCCTCGGCATACGCACGCGCCACCGTCGTGTAATTCAATTGCAGCGAACTCGCAAGATCGCGCAGACCGGGCAGGCGGTCGCGCGGGCGCAGACGGCCACTGGCGAGATCTTCTTCTATCAGATCGGGAATCACCAGATAGGCGGGCTTGCGGCTCTCCTCGAGCCTTTTAAACCAGTGATGCGTCAGTCTATCCATTGCACGTTCCGTTTCAGAATCCGTAATTCACGATACCACGCGTCCACCATTAAAAATAAATGCGATCGCATTTCGGATGAAATATTTATCGCATTGATTGGATCAATGCACGATTTCGGTGTGGGGCGCACCATTGGCGAGCGGTGCATGCTCACAGACGGCGCCTCCCTGGTGCGAGGCCGTGCTGCCCCATTTTGGCGAAGCGCCCGCCGGATGGCGGTCCGCAAAATATTTTTCGGGTCCTGCGGATAATCTCAGTTTGATTGATTGGAAAGTGATCGCATTTGTCGGGCCGATCATTGGCATACCCGTTGCATTAAGGGGAGCGCCGACAGATTGACTGATCGGCAATTTCATTCAACTAATGCGATCAATTGGAGTGCGTTATGCCTGCTGTCAATCTTCCCCGTCATAAAAGCGGCGATTTCCTGGTCGACTACGAAGAAAAGGTATTTGAGGACGTGAAGGCGGAACCGGGTGAGAAGGCGCTCGTCACTTTCCACACCGTCGCGTTCGAAGGCTCGATTGGCTTCGTCAACCTGTTGCAGGCGACCCGCCTGCAACGCAAGGGCTTCGAAACTTCGGTGCTGCTCTACGGTCCCGGCGTCACGCTCGGTCTGCAACGCGGTTTCCCAACGCTCGGCGACGAAGCGTTCCCAGGCCATCTGAACTTCAACAAGCAGCTTGTCAAATTCATGGAAGAAGGCGGCAAGGTCTACGCGTGCCGCTTCGCGCTGCAGGCGCTGTACGGCCACGGCGAAGCGTCGCTGATCGAAGGCATCCGGCCGATCAGCCCGCTCGACGTACTCGACATCCAGCTTTTGCATCGTAAGGAGGACGCGCTCGTCATCCATACGTGGACCGTCTGAGGCGCGTAGAGGCCAATCATGTCCGATAAACGCATCATTCGCGCGGCCGCCGTGCAGATCTCGCCGGATTTCGACCGCCCCGGCGGCACCCTCGACAAGGTCTGCGCGGCCATCGACGAAGCCGCCGGCAAGGGCGTGCAGCTGATCGTCTTTCCCGAGACCTTCGTGCCGTACTACCCGTATTTCTCGTTTGTGCGCGCACCTGTGGCATCGGGCGCGGATCACATGCGGCTTTATGAGGAGGCCGTCGTCGTTCCGGGGCCTGTCACGCAGGCTGTGGCGGAGCGGGCGCGGATGCATCGGATGGTGGTCGTGCTCGGCATCAACGAGCGCGACCACGGCAGTCTGTACAACGCGCAGCTGATCTTCGATGTCGACGGCCGCCTCGTGCTGAAGCGCCGCAAGATCACGCCGACGTTCCACGAACGCATGATCTGGGGGCAGGGAGACGGCGCCGGGTTGAAGGTCGCGCAGACGGGAATCGCGCGGGTCGGCGCACTCGCGTGCTGGGAGCACTACAACCCGCTCGCCCGGTATGCCTTGATGGCACAGCACGAGGAGATCCATTGCAGCCAGTTTCCAGGATCCCTCGTCGGACCGATCTTTGCCGAACAGATCGAAGTGACGATCCGCCATCACGCGCTCGAATCGGGCTGCTTTGTCGTCAACTCGACGGGCTGGCTAACCGATGCGCAGATCGAAGCGGTGACGACCGATCCCAAGCTGCAAAAGGCGCTGCGTGGCGGCTGTCATACGGCGATTGTGTCGCCTGAAGGCCAGCATCTCGCCGAGCCGCTGACGGAAGGCGAGGGCATGGTGGTCGCGGATCTCGACATGTCGTTGATCACGAAGCGCAAACGGATGATGGATTCGGTCGGCCATTACGCGCGGCCAGAGCTCCTGAGCCTCGCGCTCAACGACCGCCCCGCAGTGCCAGTCACCTCGATGGTTCATTCGGACACCGATATCAATGCAATTGGAGGATCTTTCTATGAGCGCCAGCGGGAACCTGTCGGCAGCGAGCCGGCAATTGATGACTGAGTTGCAGTCCTCAGGTCTGCGTCTCGTCGATCCTCGCGCAGGTGCCGCCAGCCGGCGCGGCGGCGCGGGTCCGTCCGATCACAAGGCCGTGACGGTCGACGGCGTGACGATCATGGTGCCCGTGCATACGAGCACCGCGTGGAATTCGCCGTTCGTCGCATCGCAGCCCGATGGGGGCGGCATCAGTACGCTGTCGCGCGGCACGATTCCGATCGCGAACATCAGCTTTCCGAAGGCGCCGCGTTTCTACGATCTGCAGACGCGCGACGGCGTGCCGTACTCGCACATCGCGACACTGCACAGCGCGGACGTGCTGGCGACGACCGTGCTGCAAACCTGCATCCGCTACGAAAGCCGCCGCAAGTCGTGCAAGTTCTGCGCGATCGGCCAGTCGCTTGCGGCCGGCCGCACGATTGCGCGCAAGACGCCCGAGCAGCTTGCCGAGGTGGCGCGTGCGGCCGTGCAGCTCGATGGCGTCAAGCATATGGTGCTGACGACGGGCACGCCGGCGACGCCGGATCGCGGCGCGCAAATTCTTTGCGATAGCGCGTTCGCGATCAAGGCGGCGGTCGATTTGCCGATCCAGGCGCAATGCGAACCGCCCGATGACGACATCTGGTTCGAGCGGATGAAGTCGAGCGGCATCGATACGCTTGGCATGCATCTCGAAGCGGTCACGCCCGAAGTGCGCGAACGCATCATGCCAGGCAAGGCGAGCGTACCCATTGCGCGCTATATGACGGCGTTCAAGGCCGCCGTCGAGGTGTTCGGGCGCGCTCAGGTCAGCACCTACATTCTTGCCGGGCTGGGCGACAGCGCAGAGGCGATTCTCGACATGTCGCGCGAACTGATCGCGCTGGGCGTCTATCCGTTTGTTGTGCCCTTCGTGCCGATCAGCGGCACGCCGCTTGAGGATCATCCGGCGCCGTCGCCGGCGTTCATGCGATCGGTCCTGGCGCCGCTCGCGGCCATGCTTGGCGACGCGGGCATGCGCTCGACCGATATCAAGGCGGGCTGCGGCAAGTGCGGTGCTTGTTCGTCACTGTCGTCATACGAGGTGTAATCATGTTCTGCGACGCGATCGATCGGGTTGCCTCAGACGTCGCTTATACGCCAAGCGAGTACCGCGTCAAATGGGCGACGCTGCCGTGGGAAGCGTCCGAAGCGTACAAACTGAGGCGTGCAGTGTTCTGCATCGAGCAGGGCCTTTTCGTCGGCGATGACCGCGACGAGATCGACGAGCATGCGCGGCTGCTGGTCGCACTGAGTTGTGTGGCCGGAACGCCCGAGCAGGTGGTCGGGACCGTGCGTATTCACGAAACGGAGCCTGGCGTGTGGCTCGGTTCGCGTCTGGCCGTTCATGCTGCGTTCCGGCGGCAAGGCAAGATCGGAGCGACATTGATCCGGCTTGCAGTCAGTAGTGCGCATGCTCTCGGTTGCGAGACTTTTCTCGCGCATGTGCAGAGTCAGAATGTGTCGCTTTTTCGACGCCTGCGCTGGGAAACCCGACAGGAGGAGATGCTGTTTGGCCGGCCTCATCATCTGATGCAGGCGCAACTCGACGCCTATCCGCCGTGCGCGACGCCTGAGAGCGGCTTCGTTGCGCTGAGCCGGAGAGCGTCATGAGTGTCGCGGCACTAGTGGAGAGGCTCCGGGCGAGCCGTGGCTTTTGTCACAAGACCGATATCGCGGGTGTCGTCGAGTCGCTGGCCAACCGGCTGCCGCGGGGCACAGGCGATCTCGCGCAGGCTGTCGCCGTCGGCGACGACTGTGCGGCCATCGCTGACGGCGCCGGCTACCTGCTCTTCGCGATCGAAGGGTTGGTAAGCGACTTCGTCGACGCGATGCCGTGGTTCGCCGGCTACAGCAGCGTAATGGTCAACGTCAGCGATATCTACGCGATGGGCGGCCGGCCACTGGCCGTCGTCGATGCGCTATGGAGCGACGCGCCGGCGCTGAGCCGGTGCTCGCGGGTATGGCGGCCGCGTCTGTCGCGTATGGCGTGCCCATCGTCGGCGGCCATAGCAACGTGCGTAGCGCGCAATCGCAACTGGCCGTGGCGATCATCGGACGCGCACAGGCGCTGCTGTCGAGCTTTAATGCCATGCCCGGCGACCGGCTTCTGATGGCCGTCGATACGCGCGGCCGATTCGAAGACCCGTATCCGTTCTGGAACGCGTCGGTTGGCGCGCCGTCTGCGAGGCTACGTGCCGATCTTGAGTTGTTGCCATCGCTTGCTGAAGCGGGCCTGTGCGACGCGGCGAAAGATATCAGCATGGCAGGCGCACTCGGTACTGCGTTGATGCTGCTCGAATGCTCACAGGTCGGCGCGCGTATCGATCTGGACGCGATTCCGCACCCTGACGGCGTCGATTTCGAACGTTGGGTCAGTGCGTTCCCAAGCTTCGGATTTTTATTGTCGGTCCGCGAACAGCACGTTGAAGAAGTGATCGAGCGCTTTGCCGTCCGGTCGCTGACGTGCGCGGCAATCGGCAGCGTGGATGCCTCACGCGAGGTGGTGCTTCATCAACGCGGCGACGCGGCATCGTTGTGGAATTTTCGCGATGCGCCATTCATCGGCGCGCCTTCGGGGGGCTCGCGATGAACACCTCCAGGCTGCGCATCGCGCTGCTCACTCACTCGGTCAACCCGCGCGGCGGCGTGGTGCATACGCTCGAACTCGCGCGTGCGCTACACCAGCAAGGTCATGATGTGACCATTTTCGCACCGGCGGCTGACGGGGAAACGATGTTTCGCGAGTCTCCTTGCCGCGTCGTGCTCGCACGTTTGACAGGCTCGCAGGTCGGTACCGTCGCCATGATCGACACGCGGATCCGCGCCTTGAAGGCGGCTGTGCTGCGACACGACGCCAATGCCTTCGATGTGCTGCACGCGCAGGACAGTATTAGCGGCAATGCGCTCGCCGAGCTGAAGCAGGAGCGGGCCATTCGCGGCTTTTTGCGCACGGTTCATCATCTGGACCGGTTCGACAATCCGCAACTCGAGCGCTGGCAACGCCGCGCCTGGCACGACGCCGATGTCTTGATGTGTGTCAGCGATACCTGGACCACTTACATGCGCGAGACCTTCGGGGCCGAGCCGCGGACCGTATCGAACGGCGTCGACCTTGACCGCTATGGCGAACGCGCATCGTCCGACGACACAGCGCTGCGGCAGCAGTTGGGCATCGTCGGCACGCCCGTCGTACTCGCAGTCGGCGGCGTCGAGGAGCGCAAGAACACGCTGATGCTGCTCGACGCGTTCGCTCTGCTGCGCGAGACACGGCCCGATGCGCAACTCGTGATTGCCGGTGGCGCAAGTCTGCTCGATCACGACACCTACAGTCAGCGTTTTGCGACACGCGCCGCCCAGCACGGATTCGCCATAGGCCACGGTCAACCGGTCGTCGTGACCGGGCCGGTTCGGGACGAAGTCATTCCCGCGCTCTTTCGTAGCGCCGATGCCGTGTCGATGGTATCGCTGCGCGAGGGTTTCGGCCTCGTCGTGCTGGAAGCGCTCGCGAGCGGCAAACCTGTCGTCGTGTCGCAGATCGCGCCATTCACCGAATACCTGGATACAAGCGTGTGCTGCTGGGCACAGCCGGACGACGCGCGATCCATCGCAGCTGCGCTGAGCCGCGCACTGGACTCGCGTGGCGGCCTCGACTTCGTTCACGCCGTGCCGGCGCTGCTGGACCGCTTCGGATGGGCGGCGAGCGCGCGCCGTCATCTCGACATTTACCTGCAGTGGCTGGCGACCCAGCCACTCGCCCTGCACTAAGGAGAAACTATGCCAGTCATGAACTTCCGGATTCAATGGCCCGACGGCAGCGAAGCGAACTGCTATTCGCCGTCGACGGTCGTTAGCGAATTTTTCACACCCGGCGAACGTTACGCCGTCGAAGACTTTCTCGAGCGGTCGCGCAAGGCGCTGCACATAGGATCGGAGCGGGTACGAGAAAAGTATGGCTTCGCCTGCTCAGCGGCGATGGATCAACTGTCGAAGATCGAGGCGGATGCCGAGCGCTTCATGGACGAGCCGGGCGCAGCTGTGACGGTCATCGAGCTTGGCTGAAACAGGCGATTCCAGCAGCGCGCACTGCACCGCCGCACTGCCGCGTTTCGTCAGCGAATTTTTCATTGAGGATCCAATCATGTCGAACACACTTACCACGCAGAATGAATCGCGGCCCGACGGTGGCCACTACAGCGTGCTCGTCGTCGGTGGTGGGCAGGCCGGGCTATCTATTAGCTACTTTCTGCAACAGGCGAATATCGATCATCTCGTGTTCGAAAAGCACACGGTCACCCATACGTGGCGAAGCCAGCGCTGGGACGCGTTCTGTCTCGTGACGCCGAACTGGCAGTGTGCGTTGCCCGGCCATCCATACAGCGGTTCCGATCCGCATGGCTTCATGAAAAAAGACGAGATCGTCGCGTATCTGGACGGCTTCATTGCGAAGGTCGATGCACCCGTGCTCGAACACACCGCGGTCCAGCGCGTCAAGCGCGCCGCGGACGGGCGATACTCGGTGAGCACGTCACAGGGGGAATTCACGGCCGATCACGTTGTCGTTGCTTCGGGCGGCTATCACACGCCCATCGTGCCACGCATGGCCGAGCGCCTGCCGGCTCATATCGTGCAGTTGCAGTCGTCGGAATACCGCAATCCACAGGCGTTGCCGGACGGAGCGGTGCTTGTCGTCGGTTCCGGGCAGTCCGGTGCGCAGATCGCGGAAGATCTGCATCTGGCCGGCAAGAAAGTGTATCTGGCCGTAGGCGAAGCGCCGCGCTGCGCACGCTTCTACCGCGGCCGCGACGTGGTCGACTGGCTCGCTGACATGTGTTACTACGAGATGCCCGTCGAACAGCATCCGTTGCGTGAAGGCGTGCGTGACAACACCAACCACTATGTGACCGGACGCGATGGCGGTCGGGACATCGATCTGCGCCGATTTGCAGCCGAGGGCATGGAATTGTACGGACGCCTCGACGACCTCCAGGCCGGCGCGCTGCAATTTGCGCCGAACCTGCAAGTGAACCTCGATGATGCGGATGACACGTATAACCGCATCAACTTAAGCATCGATCGATTCATTGAGAAAAGCGGCATTGATGCGCCACCGGGCGCACCCTACGAGCCGGTCTGGCGCCCGGACGGCGAGCGTACGGCACTCGATCTGGCCGCCAGCGGCATCGCGTCGATCGTATGGTGCATTGGATTCACGCCTGATTTCAACTGGCTGGACGTACCGGTGTTCAGCGGCCGTGGCTACCCGGCGCACACGCGTGGCGTCACGCCGTTGTCCGGTCTGTATTTCGTGGGGCTGCCATGGCTGCACACATGGGGATCCGGCCGTTTTTCCGGTGTCGCCCGCGACGCGCAGTTTATCGTCGACGCGATTCGTGCGGCTTGTGCGCAGCCCGTGGCAAGTGTTGAAACCATGGCCGCATAAAGTCATGCATGCGTCGAATGGGCTCTACCGCGCCGGCATGCCTCAACTGAGTTTTACCGGCCTGTCCGAAAACTGGCTTCTCAAGGAGTGCGGCCATCGTCACTGGGAAGTACTGGCGGCACACACGGGCAGAAGTGTGCCCGATTTCATCGACGACGATGGTGGCAAGTCGTACGCGGCATTCACGGCGATCCGGCTGCGTACTCATGTATTCAATGCAATCGAAGAGAACGAAGCGTTCCAGATCCACACTGGGCTGTGCCGCATCGGCGCGGTCCGGCACTTCAGCACGCATCGGATTGTACGCGGCGACTTGACGGTCAGCACGTTGTCGATGTCGTCGACTTTCGTGCGGCGCCGCGAGGCACGTAACAACCGCTCGGTCGCGCGCGCCACGCTCGCGTCGCTTGGCGGGGACGTTAGCACGATGCCCGACGAAGCGGCTCAGATGGTGCAACTGGGCAAGCAGTTGCGCGCCGGCGATATGGCGGCGTGCATCCCACCTGTCGCAGATGTACGCTCGACCAACCGGTCCGTCGATTTTCTGCCTTGCCCCAATAACGACTTCAACGGCGCGGACTTTCTGTACTTTGCGAGCTTTCAGGCTTTTGTCGATCGCGCTGAGTGGCAGCTGCACCGCTTCGACGAGCCGCCTGTCATCGCCAGTCGCGACCTGTTCTACTACGGCAATCTGAACGTCGGCGATACGCTTGAGGTGCAGGTCGTCGGCGAACGGCGCGATGAGCGCGGCATTGCCCACTGGAGCGAAGTGCGTCGCGGCAGCGATGGGCAGAAGATAGCGGACATCGTGACGGAAAAGCGCTGGAGACAGGTATGAGCGCGCGGAACTCAACGACCATGTTGCATAAGACGGTGTCGCTTCAGGAACAGGATTCCGAGGACGGCTTGCAGCGCCAGCGACGGCCCATTCCGCTGAAGCCTCTCTATACCGCGGCCGACGCGGAAAACCTCGTGCACACGGACTCTCTGCCGGGCCAGGCGCCGTTCGTACGCGGACCGTATGCATCGATGTACACCCAAAAGCCGTGGACGATCCGCCAATACACGGGATATGCGGATGCCGCCGGATCGAATCTGGCGTTCCGGACCGCGTTGGAGCAGGGAGCGCAAGGCCTTTCGGTTGCATTCGACTTGCCGACGCAGCGAGGCTACGACTCAGACGAACCAGAGGCTCTCGCCGACGTAGGGATGGCGGGCGTCGCCATTGACACCGTGGACGACATGGCGCGTCTTTTCGAGGGCATTGCGCTGGAGAGGGTGTCGGTTTCGATGACGATGAACGGTGCAGTGCTGCCGGTCCTCGCTGCGTTCATCGTTGCCGCCGAGGAGCACGGCGTTCCGGCGGGACAACTGACCGGAACCATTCAGAATGACATTCTGAAGGAATACATGGTGCGCAACACGTGGATCTTCGCGCCGGAACCCTCGTTGCGGATCGTGGGCGATGTGGCCGAATTTCTGGCCGTCCACATGCCCCGTTTCAATGCGCTGTCTGTATCGGGTTACCACTTCCAGGAGGCAGGTGCGGACCCGGTGCTTGAACTCGCTCTGACGTTCGCGAACGCGCGCAAGTATGTAGAGACACTGTGCTCGCGGGGTATGAGCGCCGACGAGGTTTGCGAACGACTTAGCTTTTTCTTCGGCGTGGGCGCGGATTTTTTCGTTGAAGTTGCGAAGTTGCGCGCAGCGCGTCTCGTGTGGTCGCACATAGCCGCCTCGTGCGGCGCCCGGTCAGCCAAGGCCTGCGCCTTACGGATGCATTGTCAGACTTCGGGCTGGTCACTGAGCGCGCGTCAGCCGGACAACAATGTTGTGCGTACCACCGTCGAAGCGATGGCAGCTGTATTCGGTGGGACGCAGTCCCTGCACACTAACGCGCATGACGAGGCGCTGTCCCTGCCGTCCGCTCCGGCGGCGCGATTGGCTCGCGATACGCAGTTGATCCTGCAGCATGAGATGGGGTTGTGTGACGTAGTCGATCCTTGGGCAGGCTCTTACATGATGGAGGCGTTGACGGCCGATGTGGCGAAGCGGACACATGCGTTGCTTGTCGACATCGAAGCTCAGGGCGGGGTGCTCGCTGCGATTCGCTCGGGCTGGGTGCATCGCCGCATTCATCAGTCCGCAACCAGAACTCAGGCACACATCGATGCGGGAGAGCGGGTGGTGGTCGGCGTGAACCGCTTTGTGTCACCGGATGCGGACGCACCCGCTGCGTCTCTGGAAATCGACGGCCGACGCGTGCAGGCCCAGCAGGCAAGACGTATCGCCAATGCGAAAGCGCAACGCGATTGTGTGACGGTTTCGCGTGCGTTAGAGAAACTGACCCGTGCCGCACGTGACGGCACCGCGAACTTGCTGGCGCTCACGATCGAATGCATCCGCGCGCGTGCGACAATGGGTGAATGTACGCGGGCGCTCGAAGTTGTCTGGCCGCGTTATGTCATGCGGCATGACACCCATCACGACGTGTACGGTGCTGAACGCGCAAGTGATTCAGCATGGCGTGCCGCGTGCGAGGAAGTGAACCGGGTATCTGTGTTGATCGGGCGGAAACTACGAGTGCTGATTGCAAAACTGGGGCAGGACGGACACGATCGCGGTGCTAACGTCGTTGCGGCCGCGCTGTCCGATGCGGGTTTCGAGGTATCTCTGGGGGACATGTTCAGCTCTCCCAGCAGCACCGCGGATCTGGCGGTTGCGCAGAAACCGGACGTGATCGGCGTTTCGTCGCTATCCGGTGCACATCGGGAGCTCGTGTCGCAGTTGCTCGGCGAACTGGCCGACCGCGGTGCCGGAGCCACAGTGGTGGTCGGCGGAATCGTGCCAGATGAACACGCAAGATGGCTGAGGCATCGAGGTGTGGCCGACGTGTTTGGGCCAGGGACGCCACTGGAAACCATCGTGCAGCGGCTTGCTGCACTGGTACTGCAACGCGAACACCTTAATGTAACAACGCCATCCCCGGCCCCCTGCGATGATTAAGCGTGTCCACCGCAATCGCAGTAGCCTGAACGGCCCGGCCGCAGCCTGAGGCGACTATAAGGGCTTTCCCGTTAAGCTCAAGCTCAAGCTCAAGCGTGGTTCTTTGTTAATGTGCTGCACTGTCGCTTGGGTGCGTGTGAGAAGGCGAAGGACTGCAGTACTGCAATCGGTCATGGCGCGGTTACGTTGGCGGGGTGTTCGCGTAACTTCGGAAGTTGCCCGGCAGAGCAGTTCAGGATCGTCGAATACACCGTTGAAACGACTCTGGCGCGTGCTCACGAGTGTGGTGAGTGGCAGCAATGGAGGAGACGATTTTCGTGCTAGCCGGCGATGTCGATCTAACATGGGGCAAACATTCAAGAAAACCCACCATGAAACGCTACGAGGCTCTCGCTAACTCGCTGGCCGATGGCATACGGTCCGGCCAGATTCCCATCGGTTCGCGACTGCCATCGCTGCGCCAGATTATCGCGCAATGGGGTGTTAGCCAGTCGACCGTTTTTCGCGCTTACTACCTGCTCGAGGAATGGGGACTTGTCCGCGCCGAGGAGCGTTCGGGCTATTTCGTCACACCGGGCGCGTCGGTCAAACCTGGTGCTTTGCAGAGCGCATCGGCGCCCGCTGAATCGACGCGCGTCGATATTAGCGACCTGGTTTTCTCGGTGCTCGACGCAGCCAAGCACCCGGGAATCGTGCCACTCGGTTCGGCCTTTCCCTCGCCTTTACTGTTCCCATCGGCGCGCCTGCTCAAATCGCTGGCCCAAGGCACGCGCGCGCTCAGCCCATGGAGCACGGTCGCGGATCTTCCGCCCGGCAACGATCAGCTGCGCCGCCAGATCGGCCTGCGGTACGTTGCTACCGGGATGTCGGTGTCGGCCGACGAGGTCATCGTCACCAATGGCGCGCTCGAAGCGCTCAACCTGTGCCTGACAGCGGTAACCCGACCGGGCGATGTTGTGGCTGTCGAATCTCCGGGGTTCTACGCGGCTCTGCAGGCAATCGAGCGTCTCGATCTGCGGGCGGTCGAGATTCCGGTCCACCCGGTCACAGGCCTCGACCTCGACGCGCTGGCCGCAGCGCTCGACAAGCATCCGATCCGCGCCTGCTGGTTCATGACGAACTTCCAGAATCCGACCGGCGTATCGCTTTCCAACGAGAAAAAGAAGGCGCTCGTCGACATGCTCGCTGAACGCGATGTGCCGCTGATCGAGGACGACGTCTATCAGGAGTTGCACTTCAGCCGTGACCGCCCCCTGCCAGCGAAGGCTTTCGACAAGAAAGGTCTGGTTATGCACTGCAGTTCGTTTTCGAAGACGCTGGCGCCAGGGTACCGCATCGGCTGGGCGACGGCGGGCCGGTACGCTGATCGCGTGCAGCGGCTCAAGCTGATGACCACACTGTCGGCCAGCAGTCCTGCGCAGGCAGGCATCGCGGACTATCTTGAGCACGGCGGCTACGATCGCCACTTGCGGAAACTGCGGGCGGCGATGCAGACCCAACTGGCATCCATGGAAGTGGCGCTCAGACGTCACTTGCCGCGTGAGGTCCGTTGGGTGACGCCAGCCGGCGGCTACTTTCTCTGGCTGCAATTGCCTGACGCCGTCGACGCGATGGCCCTTCACCGGCTCGCGATCAGTCACGGCATCAGCATCGCGCCCGGCCCGATTTTCTCCGCCACGCACGCGTTCCAGAATTGCGTCCGTATCAACTTTGGGCATCCATGGAGTGTCCAGATTGATGACGCCATACGAGCTCTCGCCGAGATTCTCGACGACCCGGCCGTGCGCGGCGGCATCTGATCCTCCAGCCGGCCACCTGTCGCCAACCGTAAAAGCGACGTTGGCGGAGGGCTGCCGAGCTCGAGGCCAACCGGTCCGGTTACCGGCGCCGGAACAGCGGCGTTGGATCGTTAGCGTCGCCCTGGTAGCGCACGGTGATCTCGCTGAAGCCTTTAAGGGCATCAGTGATGCTCTTGTCTGGACGCACCCCAAACGCATTGAATCC
The DNA here is from genome assembly GCF_905220705.1 of Paraburkholderia domus. Lineage (GTDB taxonomy): Bacteria > Pseudomonadota > Gammaproteobacteria > Burkholderiales > Burkholderiaceae > Paraburkholderia > Paraburkholderia domus. The sequence continues at coordinate 6,758 of NZ_CAJNAT010000024.1, read as the reverse complement.
GCAGCGCCGCATGTATTCAAGCTGGTCGCGCAACACGTCGCCGATCGCACGGAGTTCGCCGCGGTAGCCATAGCGCGTCCGGAGCATCACGGCAATACTGAAACCGCGACCGTCCCGGAACGAAGGGAAGTCGACCGCAATCATGGGCGCACCCTGGAGGTTGGGGGCCCACAGTTCGAAGTCGGCGTGCGGCGGAATCCATGCGCCGGTCGCGGCGAGCGTGCTGGCGTCGAACTGCTGGGCTTCCAGGTAGACATTCACCGGCAGCACCACGTGCTTCAATGCCTCGCCGCGCGTCTGGATGCGTTGCCGTGCGTCGGCCTCGTCTCGCACAATCGTCCACAGATCGTCGACGACGACCGGCGTGTTTCCGGACAGGTGAATGACGCGAGGCCGCGTGAAGTCGGTAACTTCAGTGGTCTGCATAAACGCGCTCCTTGAACGGTGTGATGCCGAGGCGCGCGATTACCTCACTGAACGATTCGTCAGCGTGGCGCGCGTGCTGGAAGACCTCGACAATACGTTCCACGACGTCTGGCATCTGTTCGCCTTTGAAGGACGGGCCGATCACGGTTCCGATTGCGGCATCCTTGCCCTGTGCCCCGCCTAGCGTCACCTGATACCACTCCTCGCCCTGCTTGTCGACGCCGAGGACGCCGATATTGCCCATGTGGTGGTGGCCGCAAGCGTTAATACAGCCTGAAATATTCAACGAGATCTCGCCGAGATCATGCACGAAATCGAAGTCGTCAAAACGCTGCTGGATCGCCTGCGCGATCGGAATGGATTTCGCATTCGCGAGCGAGCAGTAGTCGCCGCCGGGACACGAAACGATGTCGGTGATCAGGCCGATGTTCGGTGTTGCAAGCCCGACGGTATCGAGCGCGAGCCATAGCTGGTACAGATCCGACATCTCCACATCAGGCAGGATGAGGTTCTGTTCATGCGCGACGCGGACCTCCTGGTGGCCGAACCATTCCGAGCAGTTCGCGATAACGTCCATCTGGTCAGCCGTGACATCGCCCGGTGGCATGGCAAGTCCCGGCTTCGTTGAGATGACAACGGACGCATAGCCGGGGACCTTGTGTGGCCGAACATTGCGGCGTGCCCATCGTGCGAACTCGGGCTCGGTGGACAACACATGGTCGAGAAACAAGTCGTCACGTCCTGCCTCCGGATCGTATGCCGGCGCGCGGAAATGGGTGGTGACGCGCTCGTATTCCGCGACCGTCAGTGTGCCGGGCCCATCCTTGACATGCGCCCATTCTTCTTCGACCTCGCTCGCAAAGCGCTCAATACCGAGTTCGCGCACGAGAATCTTGATGCGGGCCTTGTACTTGTTGTCGCGGCGGCCGTAGCGGTTGTACACGCGCAGGACCGACTCGACGTAGGTAAGCATGTGCTGCCACGGCAGGTCTTCGCGCAGCAACGAATTGAGGATTGGCGTGCGCCCGAGTCCACCGCCGGCGAAAACGCGCAGCATCAATTGACCATCGGCGTCACGGTACACATAGATGCCGATATCGTGCATACGCACGGCGGCCCGGTCCTTCGCGGATGACGAAATCGCAATCTTGAACTTGCGTGGCAGGTAGGCGAATTCGGGATTCAGCGTTGACCACTGTCGCAGGATTTCGGCGAGCGGCCGGGGGTCGAGAATCTCGTCAGCCGCGACACCGGCGAACTGCTCGGTGGTAATGTTGCGCACGCAATTGCCGGACGTCTGGATCGCGTGCATGTTAACCGTCGCCAGCTCTTCGAGGATCGTCGGCGTCTCCTTGAGCTTGATCCAGTTGAACTGGATGTTCTGCCGGGTCGTGAAGTGGCCGTACCCTCTGTCATACGTGCGTGCGATGTGGGCGAGCTTGCGGAGCTGATTGGCCGACAGCGTGCCATAGGGAATGGCGACGCGCAGCATGTACGCGTGCTTCTGCATGTAGAGGCCATTCTGCAGACGCAGTGGCAAGAATTCTTCTTCGCTCAGCTCCCCGGACATCCGCCGAGCGACCTGATCGCGGAACTGCTCGACGCGCTCAAGAACGAGCGTCCGATCAATGTTGTCGTATTCGTACACAGTGCGCTCCCGCGTTCAGAGGCCTTGCATCGTGCTGGCCGAATGCGCGACGAGGTGCACCACGCCGAAGATGATCGCGCCAATGCAGGCCGCCAGGAATACGGCCACAAACGGCAGTAGGACAATGTTGATATTGGCAAAGTCGGCTTCATGCGATGCGCGCTTGCGCACACCGAAGAAGCTTGAAAGAACGATGCGAGTGAGGCGAAGGAATTCCATGGTTCGGCTCCGGTTGATCTGGGTTGCATTGATCATCGAGCCGTTCGGGAATCAAAAACAGCAGCAGATTCGGGCATTACTGGGTAAGCAATGGGTGACAATCTGTCGCAGCATGGCGTCCTCGCACCTTGTGTTGCGCTCTGGGGGGGGCGTCCCAGCATCATGGCCGCGCCGGTCAGGCCCCCGCGAGACGGCCGGTGTTCCGCATTTCTGACCGTTTGGAGGTGGGATTGAGGCTGGAACAAGGGCACGACAAATCTCGGCGTGGTTCAGTTGAGGGTCACACGCGCGGCGCCGGATGAAGTCGCGATGGTCGATAATGGCAGCCCATTTTTTCAGTCGTGGTGCGTGCATGAGTCGATCATCTGGCGCGGCAGCGGAGCTGCCTGGGAGTGAGCGCAAGAAGCTGGCCGTTCGGGTCTTGGCTGGATCAGAAACCGCCGTCTCGCCGGACGGACGCGTTGTGATTTTCATGCTGTCGATCAGCGGGCGCGAGGTCGACGGCGCGGTTGCACGTAAAGCACTCGAAGAACACTTCTGGCTGCCGCGCGACGCGGACGCAACGCGCACATTCAGGACGTTTGAAAACGGTCGCAGCCGCATCGTCGCGTCGTCGCGGTCGCCCAACGAAAATTACTTACGCGCGTGTCAGCCGGTATCTTCCGGTCTCGCTGTGGGACGAAGTCAAACGCTTCGTTGAGCCTCGAAGTGCGGCCGTCGCTGACGCTTGGCGACGCAGTCAACGCGCGCACGACGATGACACGGGCGAGCGCGGCGTGAGGTTCACTATTGCCTGCCCGCACTGTGGCGCGCGCGGCATCGCTCGCGCGATGGAAAAAGAGTCAGCCATGTCTTGGATGATCGACTTTCAATGTGACGACGTGACGTGTGGTCACACGTACCGGACGCGTCTCGAAATGTTTCCCCCGAAGACCCCCATACCTAAACGCGAGCGGCGCGAATCACATCAACTTCAATTCTGAATGACTTTGACGTGCCCCGCGAGTGGCTCGTCACGGTGTATGTGAGGTATAGCTTTAGCAAGCGGACAGTCTTGCAGCCGTTTCCGCCGACTCCGCTCAGTTCGCCATATTTGTCGCTGTCGAATTAGTGGCTCTTTGCAGGCTCGGCGGTTGGTTTTTTTGCTTCTGGCTTTAGAAGCGGTGTCGCAACCCCACCGTTACTTCGACCTGGTTGTTGGTGGATGACGGCGCACTGAGTCCGTTGATGAAAGCCACGCCGAGAACGGAGTTTTGGCTCGTACTGACATTCTGGTAGACGCCCTGCAGATATACGTCAGTGCGTTTGGACAGGTTGTAATCGGTCATCAGGTTCACCTGATTCCAGTGCGGAGTGCCGCTCCCGGCGCTACTCCCTCCCCGCGAGTACGTATAAGCGCCAGCCAAAGTGAGTGCCGGTGTCAACGCATAACGCGCGTTGCCTTCAAAGTTCTGGAAATGTGTGCCTACCCCGGTCTGGAAGACCTCCGTGAGGTTGGTCTGCGTGTACACGAAACCGACGACTGCCGGGCCGAATGCATAGTTCACGCCACCACCCCACGTTTGCTGCCGGGCGGCGACCAACGGCTGGTCATCCGTCACGGCTCCATTGGCATTGAAGTTCGGCGATAGTCGCGAAACCGCGCTGTTGTTCAGATGCAGGTACCCGGCGGCAAAATTAAGGGGGCCCCAGCTGTAGGAAGCGCCCACACTGTATGCACGGTTATTTGCGAATGCGCCCGCGTCATTGGAAAATCCGTACAGACCCCCGAATTGGAACCCAGCGTAGTTCGCACTTTGGTACTTGATCGAATTGTTGATGGAGAAAGAGTTGTTGTTCAGATCGTCGTTATTGAACGGGTGGGCGAAGTGCGTCCCGCCATACTGCGTGCCAGTCAGCGCCAGCGGCCCTACATAATCCACCATGCTGTCGTACTGCCGGCCCAACGTGACAGTACCAAAATCGACGCTCGACAGGCCGACAAAAGCCTGACGGCCAAACTCACGACCACCCTGTCCCAGCGTTCCGTCGTTCACGTTAAAGCCGTTCTCCAAAGTGAAAATTGCCTTGAGGCCGCCGCCCAGGTCTTCAGCTCCGCGCAAGCCCCAACGGCTGCCATCCACCGAGCCGCTCGTCAGCTGCACGTTGCTGTGACCGCCTTTGCTTGTGAGCTGGCTGTTCGTGTAGGTAATGCCGACATCGATCAGGCCGTATAACGTGACGCTGCTCTGCGCGTGTGCAGTACTTGCAAGCACGCCCGCCAATGCAGCAGCGATAAGGGTTTTTTTCATGACCGAACTCCAGTAAATAGTCGTGCAATTCATTCCCTCGAACTCGTACACATATAGATTCGCACCCTTAATTGTTTCGTAAATTCGTCTCCAACTGCTCACCGTTTTATTCATCTCAAGATGCAATCAATTATTGACCCTTTCCAATTCAAACGAACAATACAAACAGCACGTTGTTGCCGCGTGCCAACATGCCATGCGATTAAATACGAAGACTAAATGTCAGATTCGTTAGCTCCGATGTATTCAAGAAGGTGTCGAGAATTGCCGCGACCGAACCAGGACTGCGACACAGGCTGGTCGAGGCCGATATGTGGGGCGTAGCCGACGGGTGACGGGCCAAATGATCCCGCTGCCCGTGGGCATATGAGACCAAAGTCCTATAGCGGAGCTCTTGCGCGAGGTTTAATCTGAAGCCGGGATAACCGTACGCGCTCAAAACGCGGCGCGCTACCAATCGGGAAGCGCGTGAGTTCAAGAGAGATTCCGCGCTGCCCATACCTGACCGAAATAGCAAAACAAGATCGCTTAGTTATTCTTCGGCCCGTCAGCATAACGCCAACAATGTTCCAGACACCCGGCAGCATGACCGCTCGTAGCTCCGCAATACTCTGCCAAAGCCATCCGCACGTTTGCGGTAGCCGGCACGTTGTCTTGAGGTTTGTTCGACGCCACCCCATGTCCGCTGGTTCGGCGGCGCGCGACGGCGCGTGCGGGCAGGCGTTGAATAAACCTGAAGGGGACCTGCCCGAAGAAACGGAAATGGAAAGGCCGTTGGACCGCGGAAGCGGCCATTGACCTAGTGCCGGTTCCAGTGACGGTTGTGGGTCGACCTGGGTCGGTCGTCATCCGACTCAGTGCGACCACTTTCTCTGGGGCGGCCAGGAGGCCTTTCAGATGATTATCAATTCGGAACGAGAAAGCGGACCTTCGCGCTCTGACTATGCCCGTGGTGTCGTCCGGGAGTACGGAATGCGGGATGACCGATTCAAGTCAATACTTAATCCAGTTCCCGATAGCGCTTTCCGCAGCAGTGAACGATGTTAAGCGTGTACGTACGACCGAGTGGGATGATTCAATTCGCTGGTTGGATCCGGACGTCGTCAGCGCGGCAACCTGCCAGCGGTCGCACCGACGGCAAGCACTGTCTGACCATCACTGGCAAGGTCGCATTGGTAAATGATCGGCGTATAGGTGCCGACGTCGTTCCGGAACTCGGCCTTATCGCCAACGTATGTGATCGCACCGCCCGGCTGATCGGTCCAGCGAAAGTAACTGAATTTCATCTCGTTGGGTGCCTCAGTCCATCTCACAGCGTGCGTCGCAAGTCGCTCGATCGGATCCTTGCAATAGGTGTCGGCCGCAACGATCGCTTTCTCTGCGAGACATTGGAGGTCGTCCTTGCAGCACGACTGGGCTTGATTCATCGGGTCGTGGCCATCTTTGGCGCCATAGGTCGAAACACAACACCCGCTGATCAACGATCCGACTATAAGAATCCCTAAGCCGCCCCTTATCTTTCCCGCGCCGGTCTGCTGCTTTACCCCGGGCGCGCCATACTTGACGCACTTCGTCGGCTTGCTGCGAGCCTCGCTCCCGAATTCCTTGCATTTGACCAACGCCATGAATTCCTCCGATCCACATCTCATCGGGCAGTTGCTCCAACAACGGATGAGATTTATCCCGACAACTCTGAAATGCTCACCCCTTATTTCGTCACAACTCTCTTTGCGAATGGTTTGGCGGCCATGAGCAAATAACACACCTTTCCAGAGTAGAGGTAACGCGCCAGGCCGCAAGAAAATTATTGTTCCAGTGGATAATGGATGGTCCCGGATTCGTCCTGCGTGGTCACCACCCCGCGCAACGGGTGCACGTCGAGCCACCCTCGAGCGTACCTGTCGGCCAATGCGCCGACATGGATGACCGTTGTCATCCAGTAAGTTGCCCTTGAGGGACGAAGGTTCGACCGGCGGCAGTGGGTCGTTGAGGGGCGTTCGCTGCCTGTTGCGGTGGACGAACACCGCATCTGATCTGTAACAGGCTGAGCTGTGAAAGGCGGGCAGATCCTATGAGCAGGGGACGTCGACGAACTGATACGTAAAATCAGCGTGTCGAGTCCTGTTCAAAGGAGAGAGCATCATGCGCACGGATCAGACGTTCACGACGGGTGG
>NZ_CAJNAT010000023.1 GCF_905220705.1 Paraburkholderia domus | reverse complement strand
CAACATTACCGGGTACAGCGAACGCAGGACCAGCGACCTGACAGGCGCGAGCGCCTTCGATGCTTCTTGGGACGGTGAACAGCAGCGAACCACCGGTATCCAGTACGACGCACTGAATCGCGTGACCGGCGCGCGCGTCTACATCAATAACCAGCTCACCGAAGACTGGGTCTACTTCTACGACACCACCGGCAATCTGGAGACCGCACAGAACCTCAAGACGCCGTGGCTGCGTGGAAACGTTGGACGGGATGCGGCACACCGCGTAACGCGTCAATCCAGCAACGGTTTTTCTGCCGGGATCACCTACGACCCACGCGGCCGCATCACGCGATTCAGATACGACGAGACGGCCGCGCCGGCAAATGGTGGCGTAGCACGCGTTCTCACCGTGAACTATGGCTATGTCGTAAATGGTGAACTGGTCTCCCGTAGCGGCACGGTCGCAACGAACGGCGGCTCACCGGTCTCGATCAGCAGCGACGAGATTGACCAGTGGCTCGATAACTACGAGGCGGGTATCAATCCGGTCGGGCCGCCACCGGGCACGCTCGGATGGGCGCGCTCACTGCTTCGGGCATCGTCGGAGCCGGGGCTCATTCCGATCTGCATCGAATGCATGTTCAATCCCGCACTGAGCTGGGGTTGGGCGATGTCGTCGGACAACGACGACCCGTTCGGTATTATCGGCATCGCCGGCACGATTCGCGGCGCGGTCAATGGGATTGCTAACCTGTGCAAGCCGACCCAGGTTTCCGTTGAGCAATTGATAGCTAATGCAACCAGCCCGCACAACAGCACCGGTCTTTCGAATCTAACACGCGCATGGGATAAGCATTCTGGTCGTCATCCCGACTACTATCCAGCGCTCAAAGGAAATATCACTGAGAAGAACGCCGCAACGGAAAAGTGGTTACGTGATCTTATGAGTAACCCCACAACAATTAGAGATGACTTAGGGCGCGGCGGCATTGATTTTCGCGCGCCGGATGGAACTGGAGCAAGATACAACAGCGGCGGTCAATTTAGTGGCGTACTGAATCCGCGAGAACCAAGGTGAAATTATGAGCAAACTCGAAATAGTCTGGTCCTCGGCCATGCTTGATTATGAAAATCTGACCCTGGAAATATTGCTCGATAGATATCCGGTTGTGAGGGTGAACCAGGAGAGTGGCATCGAAAATCTCGTGGCTGAACTGGGTGGCCCCGAGTCGAACGGAGAGATGGCGCGAAAAATACCCTTAGATGAATTGATCGATGCTTTGATCGACATACGCAAAACTATGCTTGAGCAGGAGCCTGATGGCTGAAAGGCGTCCGGCTTTTCAGCGGTAGAGAAAGGCCCGAGCAATCGCGCCGGCAAACAACCGTGCTGCTCGCGCTCTCACCGTGAACTATGGCGATGCGGTAAATGGTGAGCTGGTATCCCGTAGCGGCACGGTTGCAACGAACGGCGGCTCACCGGTCTCGATCAGCAGCGACGAGATTGACCAGTGGCTCGATAACTACGAGGCGGGTATCAATCCGCTTGGGCCGCCACCGGGCACGCTTGGATGGGCGCGCTCACTGCTTCGGGCATCGTCGGAGCCGGGGCTCATTCCGATCTGCATCGAATGCATGTTCAATCCCGCACTGAGCTGGGGTTGGGCGATGTCGTCGGACAATGACGACCCGTTCGGTATTATCGGTATCGCTGGCACGATTCGCGGCGCGGTTGGCGGGATCGCCAATCTGTGCAAGCCTACGCAGGTCACTAAAGATGAACTGCTGGCGGCAGCGAACAAGCCGTTTAGGGACGGGCAACCTATGTCTGCGGCTGGCAGAGCGGCCACCAAGCACCAGGAATATTTCGGGTTCCGGTCAGCCGAAGATTTGCGTCAGACCTATCGGACCACGGACCAGCTAAACCAATTGGCATCCGACGCGGTGAAAAATGCATTGGATAATGGTGTGCGAACCACTGGTGGAGGGACGGGGCGCTACAAGGATGGATGGGTCTCTTATACCCCGCCTTCAGGCCCCGGTGCACACTTCAGTCCAAACGGTGATTTTGTCGGATTCAGAGGAAAATAATGACTCAACTCTCTTTTGAGTTTTTCAGCGACGTCAACGCTCCGCACGCGTACATCACTGTCTCTATGCTGGAGGATGGCGAGGCATACGATCCTACGAAATTTAACCCCTTCATGGAGCTTGCGGTGGAAAAGGACAACAGTCTGGTCCTTACTGTCTATGAGCACGGCAAGGACCTGTCCTTGACTGTCGAACAGTGGGACGAGATTTCGAGGCGCGCACGCGCCTATCATGCGGAAGTTCTAGCCAGCGGAGAGGACTGGTAACGCGACGGGAGGGATGAAAGTGGAAGGTGCGAGAAATTGCGCCTTTTCATTTTTGCGGCATAGTGGCCGCGACGGCATGGAGCTTCACCGATGATCAGGACTTCCTCGAACTGATGGATCGAATCGTCAAATTGCATCACCTCGCTCGTCAAGCGACCCTCCTTACGCTGGATTTGAGATGAGCAAACTTGAAATTGTCTGGTCGTCTGCTATGGACGAATATGAGGAGTTGACCCTCGAAGTTCTGCTGGACGGTTATCCTGTTGTCCGTGTCAATCAGGAAAATAGGGTGGAGAATCTTGTGGCCGAGTTAGGTGGACCCGAACCGGACGGCTCGATGGCTCGCAAAGTTCGTCTCAGCGAATTGATTCAGGCTTTGATCAAAATTGATCAGTTGATGCATACACCTAAACCGGGAGCGCCAATCGACGATGCCTAATCAAGGATGCGCTATGAAAACTAAGATAGTCGAACGAGTGGAGACCGTTTGGTCATCGGCACCTGACGAATACAACTTTGTGACATTGGAAGTATTGCTAGACAGAAATCCGATTGTTGTCATCAATCGCGAGAAAGGACTGGATAATCTTGAAGTTGAATTATTCGGACCGACCCCGGACGGCACTATGGTCTACAAGTTATCGTTAGACCGCCTGATAAACGCCCTGATAGACGGTCGCAAGGGAATGTTAGAGTCACCTTGGACAGGTCTTCCCGAGGGCGACTCGGGCAAATAGTAGCTTAGTAAAAAATTGCTGCGGCGTGGTGGCCGCCAGTGGTGGTCAGTGCTGCGACGTCACCGCTTGCGTGCGGTGGCGCATTTCACAGTCAATGCTTTCCGCTCGGCGTTGCCGCGTCGCAGAATGTCATCCCACACATCGGGGGCGAGAATGTACAGAGTGTCGGTTGCGATGAGAGAAAGCGCTACATCCTCCGAAACTGCGCGATCCCTGTAGAGATCATCTCAATCAATGAGCGCGCTCGTCAAGTCTGCATAGTCCTTTTGCCGGACCTTCCCGGGCGGTATGTACGATTGAATGGTTCACGCAAGAGCGGCGATGTTGGTGAATCTGCGATGTGCTGCTTGCTCACCTTGGCGGCTTCATTCGCTGCACGTGGAACCTTGAAGCCTATGCTGGTGTCGCGGGCTTGCGGGATAGGAGAGGACGCGGCCGATTTGGTCATGATGCGATTTCCAGCGTGCTCCTGAATCGCCCGACACGCGCTTCAGGCAATCCTGCTCTCATTCATCACAGCCGTTTCAGCCGGCAGCCGCAAGCGTACCGCGCGCAACACCGTATCCTTGATGACCTCGCGCCAATGCACGAGGGCGGCCTTGTCCATCAGGGATTCACCAAGAAACGCGCCCAATGTGTACTGATTGGCGTTATAGAAATAACCGAGCGACGCGATCATCAGGTACACATCACGCGCTTTGACGTCGGTGCGGAAGACGTTTTTCGCCTTGCCGGCGTCAAGTAACTGTTGCACGACCGAAATCGCATAGCCCGAAATCTCCTTCAGCTTTAAAGATTTCTTCGCGTGCTTGCCCTGGTGCAGATTCTCGCTCGACAGCAGCGTGACGAACTCGGGGTGATCCAGGTAGTACTGCCAGACGAATTCGACCATCTGTTCGAGGCCATGCACGGGATCGTCCAGATCGAGATCGAGCTTGCTTTCGGCCTCGTTGAACTGCGTGTAGATCGTCTCCAGGACTTCGACAAACAACTGTTCCTTGCTGCCGAAGTAGTAATAGATCATCCGGTCGTGCGAACGCGCGGCCTTCGAAATGCTTTCGACCCGTCCGCTTGCATAGCCTTGCTTTGCAAAGACCTTGATTGCCGCTTTGAGAATCTTGGCGCGCGTGTCCTGCGCCTGTTTCGCTCGGATGCCGATAGCGCCCGGCTTGCGGGCGGCAGTGGGACTCATGGCGGTCTCGGATCTCTTTGTTAGCGTCAGGTTGAACGGCATGCGTCGTAGCCGCCAAGGCACGCTTAGGTGCGCTTCAGCACGGCGCGCCCTCATCATACAGCCCATATTGCGCGCGACGAAATGCTCTGCACGATCACGTGCTTCGGCGTAGATTGAAGCGTGATTCACGCGGCGTTGCCGCGCCGCAGCATTCAGGTGTCCGCCGGGAAACTCATTGCGCAGTCTATTTTGATCGAGTAGATTTCAAGCAAGTTTGGTGTAGCGGATACTACACGAACGGTGAGTGACCGCAACATGGAAAATCGCGGGTCACACGAAAGTCCCTTAAAACAAGGACGATTCGTCAGCCGGGCAGGACAGATTGTAATGTCGTCGTATGGGAACCCCACCATGACAGAACATACGAAGGTCGATTTCGGTGCGGAGAGCGTCGACGGCGAAACCGCCTCGACGCCGGGTCCGACCGTGCTCGAGAAAGCGGTGCCCCGCAGCGAGCGGATGGCATCGAACAAGATCGAATGCAATGCGTGTCCGGTGTTGTGCCAGATATCGGAAGGCCGCACGGGTGCGTGCGATCGTTATGCGAATGCGGATGGGCGGCTGATTCGTGTCGACCCCGTGGTGTTTCTCTCGCGCACGGCGGGTTCGCCTGGCGCGATCACAAGCAGCGCCGATGCCACGGTCGAATTTGGTGCATCGTCCGAGGTACACGATCCTGCCGCGGAACAGGCGCTGTTCGTCACCGGCATCGGTGCATCGTCCACTTATCCGGACTACAAACCCGCGCCTTTCATCGTTTCCTCAAAGCTCGACGACGTCGACATGATCACCGTCGTCACCGAGGGCATTTTCAGCTACTGCAGTTTCAAGGTGAAGATCGATACCGACCGCTTTCTCGGGCCGGAGCAATCGAACGTGCGTTGTCATGGCGAGATCGTCGGCCATGTGACCACGGCGGAGTATGGCTCGCAGATGCTGAGCCTCGGTGGTGTGCATCATCTGACCGGCGGCAGCAAAAAAGAGGGCCGCGTGACGTGCGACATGATGCTCGCGCTCGGCAACAAGGAAGCAGTGGCGTTGAGCATCGACGGCGGTGCGAGCCTGGTGATTCGCGCGGGTGCGGCGCCGATTGTCGACGGCGTCGAAGAACAGCGTATGCGGGTGGGCTGCGGGTCGGCCACCATCGGCATCTTTGCGAAACAATGGTTCGGTCACGCGGACGAAGTGGTGGTGGTCGACGATCACATCACCGGTGTACTCACGGAACACCAGGCGGGCCGTTGCCTCGGCATGACGCGCTCAGGCGTGAAGATTCGCGGACGTAAATCGACCCCGGGCCGTTATTTTCAGGTGGCGAATCCCGGTACCGGTTGGGGCGGCACCGACATTCATGATCCTCTGGCGATTGTCGAAGGTTTCGATCCCGCCGTGGCGAAACCAGGCATGCGCTTGCTGATGGTGTCGACCACCGGCGAACATGCGCAGTGGTATGAACTCGATCAGGACCTCGTGCCGCGCATCGCAGCCATGCCGGATGCTGTGCGCCGGACGGTCGAACGAATCGGCGAAAACTGCGAGCCGTCGCTTGCGACCGTGCTGTTTCTTGGCGGAGCGGGTGGCAGCCTGCGAGCGGGGGCAACGGAAAACCCGGTCCTGTTGACGCGCGCGATCAAACAGAAACTGGTGAACGTAACGTGCGGCGGAGCGCCGGCCTATGTGTGGCCGGGCGGCGGCATCACCGTGATGGTCGATGTCTCGCGCATGCCCGATCGATCGTTCGGCACTGTGCCAACGCCCGCGATCGTCGCGCCGATCGAATTCACCATGACGTATGACGCGTATCGCGATCTCGGTGGCCATCTCGACGCGGTGCGTTCACTGGAAAGCGTACTGGCGAACGGGCCGGAGCATACGGAAGGGGCACCGCTCGCGCGCAGGACTCTGGCGCGTAATCCCGACAATCCGTGGCCGCCCGCCATGCCGCCGATGCTCGGCTAGCGGCGACAACGTGACCGACACCACGAACGCGACGAACACAATGAACGCAACCCGCACCCAGCTCGACGCGGCCCGCTGGCATTGGCAGCATGGGCCCATCGATCTGATCCTCAGCGCGGACGGTGAAGCATCGGCAGTGCAGGCCGCTTACGATGCGTGCTGGGCGCGTTTCGCCGACGTGTTGCCTGAGTTGGTCGACGAGTTGAAACTGCTTCGGCGACCTGTACCGAGCAACGCCGCTCATAGCGACTGCGCGCTGCAGGGCCCCGTTGCACGTCGCATGTGGAGCGCATGTCATCCTCACCGCGCGCGCTACATCACGCCGATGGCGGCCGTTGCAGGCAGCGTCGCCGACGAATTGATCACGGCATTCGCCCGTGAAGGGATCTCGCGCGCCTTCATCAACAACGGCGGCGACATCGCACTTTACTTGACCGAAGGACAGCAGTACCGCGTGGGCGTGTTCGCCGACCTGGCGGCATTCTCTGGCGCGACGCTGTCAGGCGATCCAGCGTTAGACGCGAACCTGACGCTCGACGCTGCCATGCCGATTCGCGGCGTCGCGACAAGCGGCTGGCGTGGGCGCAGCTTCAGCCTCGGGATCGCCGACAGCGTGACGGTACTCGCCCGCAACGCTGCCACCGCCGATGCCGCCGCGACGGTGATTGCCAACGCCGTCAATCTCGAGCATGCGGGCATCGTGCGCAAGCCGGCCTCGTCGTTGAAGGATGATAGCGATCTCGGCGACATGCTTGTCACCGTCGACGTGCCGTCCTTGCCTCAACCGCTGATCGATTTCGCGCTGGCGCGTGGTGTCGATGCCGCGCAACGCTTACAGGAACAAGGCTTGATCGAAGGCGCCGCGTTATTCCTGCAAGGGCGCGTGCGGGTGGCCGCCGCTACTCATCAGAATGGCGCGTTGTTCAGGAATCGCGCTGAAATAACTACGGAGGCTCCGTGTTCGAAATACGCCGCGTGCTGACGCACGTCGAAGACATTTTCCACGAGTTCGGCCCCGCGCCCGCGCATCCGCTACGGCGCGGCGCGATTGCCGCGGTGATGACGAATCCGTTCGCCGGCCGCTACGAAGCCAGAATCGAACACGCCATGGAAGCGCTCAAGCCGATCGGCTTCGACATGGCGCAACGGCTGCTGGCAGCGATGGCGGTACCGCACGCGTCGATTGAAAGCTACGGCAAGGGCGCAATCGTCGGCTCGCGTGGCGAACTCGAGCATGGCGCGTTGTGGCACGTCCCCGGCGGCTATGCCATGCGCGAATTGCTGGAGAAAAACGGTGTGCCGACCAACGCCATCGTGCCGTCGACCAAGAAAGTCGGCGCGCCTTCCACCGCGCTCGATGTGCCGCTGACACATGTCAATGCGAGCTACGTGCGCAGTCATTTCGATGCGATCGAAGTGCGCGTGCCCGGCGCGCCGGCCGCAGATGAACTGGTATATATCCTTGTGATGAGCACGGGCCAGCGTGTGCATGCGCGCGTCGGCGGGCTGGCGAAGGAGGCGATTGTGGGCAAGGACGGCTTGCGCTGAACGGCGCTGAACCACGTCATTCGCTGAATCATTGAACAGAAGCACTGTGCTCAAGCAACAATCTGAAGCAGTCAGGCAGAACACGCATCGAAACCCGGAGATCGAAATGGCAATCAAGCTTCGCAAGCTGGTCGTGCAGGTCGATGAAACACGCATTGAAATGGGGCAGGCGATCGAACCGCCGGCTCGCCGTGCAGTCGCGATTGCAGTGATCGATAATCCCTATGCCGGCCGCTACGAGGCCAAGCTGGACGCACTGATCGAAGCCGGCGAGGAACTGGGTGCATTGCTCGGCAACAAGTGCGTCGAAGCGTTGGGCATTAAACCGGGCGAAGCACAAAGCTACGGCAAGGCGGCGATCGTCGGCGAAGCGGGCGAACTCGAACATGCTGCCGCAATCCTGCATCCCAAGCTCGGTGCCCCGCTGCGGGTCGCGGTTGAAAAGGGCGCGGCGCTGGTGCCGTCGGCGAAGAAAATGGGTACGCTTGGCACCGCGATCGATGTGCCGCTGGGTCACAAGGACGCCGCCTTCGTGCGCAGTCATTTCGACGCGATCGAGGCGCGGGTGTCGGACGCACCGCGCGCGAATGAAATCGTCGTAGCGGTCGCAGTGACGGCCTCGGGGCGGCCGCTGCCGCGCATCGGCGGCTTACAGGTAAGCGAGATTAAGGGCGAAGACGGTTTGCGCTGAGTTATTTTAAGGGTCGCGATGCTTTCGAATTTGCTGGTACAGCTGGTCAACGGACTCGCCGACGCGTCGACGCTGTTTCTAGTCGCCGCCGGTTTGTCGCTGATCTTCGGCGTGACGCGCATCGTCAACTTCGCGCACGGCTCGTTCTATATGTTCGGCATCTATGTCGCGTATAGCATCGCGAGTCGTTTCGGCCATACGACGGGTGGGTTCTGGCTGTCGGTGCTGGCGGCCGCGTTGGTCGTCGCGGTGCTCGGCGCGCTGGTCGAAATGATCGTGTTACGGCGCATCTACCAGGCACCCGAGTTGTTTCACCTACTGGCGACCTTCGCGCTGGTGCTGATCTTTCGCGACGCCGCGCTGTGGCTGTGGGGCCCGGAAGACCTCTTTGGACCCCGTGCGCCGCATCTGGCAGGCGCAGTCGATTTTCTCGGCCATCCGCTGCCGACCTACGATATCGCGCTGATCGTGATCGGCCCGGTGGTGTTGCTGCTGCTCTGGTATGCGTTGACGCGTACACGTTGGGGTACGCTGGTGCGCGCCGCGACGCAGGATCGCGAGATGCTCGGCGCGCTCGGCATCAATCAGGCGTGGCTGTTCACCGGCGTGTTCTTCGTCGGCGCGTTTCTCGCCGGCTTGGGCGGCGCGCTGCAAGGGCCGCGGATGTCGGCGAATCTGTCGCTGGATCTGGAGACCATCGGCAATGCGTTCGTCGTCGTCGTGGTCGGCGGCATGGGGTCGATTCCGGGTGCGTTCGTCGCGGCGTTGCTGATCGCGGAGATCAAGGCGCTGTGCATCGGCATCGGGCATGTGTCGGTGTTCGGTATCGATCTGTCGTTGAGCCGCTTTACGCTCGTTGCAGAATTCGTCGTGATGGCGGTGGTGCTGGTGGTGCGGCCTTGGGGCTTGCTAGGGAAGGCGAGTGCCGCGGTGCGCGGCATGGCCGCGCCTGAAGCGCCATTGAGGCCCGCGGGCAAGCGCCTGAAGTGGTTGGCGGCGGTCGCTTTGTTGGTGCTGGTGCTTGCGCCGCTTGCGGCCAATGCGTTTCCCTATATGCCGGTGCTGCTGGTTGAAATCCTGATCGCCGTATTGTTTGCGACAAGTCTGCATTTCATCATGGGCCCTGGCGGCATGCACTCGTTCGGCCACGCCGCGTACTTCGGTCTGGGCGCATATGGTGCCGCGCTGTTCCTCAAAGTCCTCAATCTACCGATGGAAGCCGCGTTGCTGCTCGGCCCCTTGCTCGCGGTGGCGGGCGCGCTGGTGTTCGGCTGGTTTTGCGTGCGTCTCTCAGGCGTGTACCTCGCGATGCTGACGCTCGCGTTTGCGCAGATCGTCTGGTCGATCGTGTTCCAGTGGGACGACGTGACGGGCGGCAGTAACGGCATTCTCGGCTTGTGGCCGTCGAACTGGCTGTCGTCGCCGGTGGCTTTTTATTATCTGACGCTCGCCTGCGCGGTGATTGGTGTGTGGCTGTTGCGCAAGATGCTGTTCTCACCGCTTGGCTATGCGATGCGGGCGTCGCGCGATTCGGTGCTGCGCGCCGAGGCGATCGGTATCGACGTGAAACGCGTGCAATGGGCAGCGTTCGTCGTCGCGTCGCTGTTTTGCGGGCTCGCCGGATCGCTTTATGCCTTCTCCAAAGGGACGATTTCACCGGA
The DNA here is from genome assembly GCF_905220705.1 of Paraburkholderia domus. Taxonomy (GTDB): domain Bacteria; phylum Pseudomonadota; class Gammaproteobacteria; order Burkholderiales; family Burkholderiaceae; genus Paraburkholderia; species Paraburkholderia domus. The sequence goes on along the minus strand of NZ_CAJNAT010000023.1, from coordinate 118,567 downwards.
GGTGATCAGCGTGAGCCGATCGGTGGATGGCCTCGTGATGGTGTTGCTCGGCGGCTTGCAGACGTTGACTGGTCCGATCGTCGGCGCAGCCGTGTTCACCTGGCTGCAGGACACCGTCGCGCGGCAAACCGACTATTGGCAGGCGTTGCTGGGTTTCACCATCCTGCTGCTGGTGATTGCGTTTCCGCAGGGCATCGTCGGTTTCATTCGCGAGCGTTTCGGCGACGATACGGTGGATAAGGCTGAAGAGCGCGCCTCATCGCCATCACAAGGTACCGCGATCAAGGAGGGGCTATGAGCTTGCTGCGCGTCTCCAGCCTCTCCAAATCGTTCGGCGGCCTGAAAGCGGTCGACGATGTCTCCTTCGATCTCGAAGCTGGTCAACTGCTGGCGCTGCTGGGTCCGAATGGCGCGGGCAAGTCGACCTGCTTCAATATGGTCAACGGGCAACTGCAGCCGTCGTCCGGTTCGATCCGTCTCGACGATCATGAACTGGTCGGCAAGCGGCCACGCGATATCTGGCGTCTGGGCGTCGGGCGCACGTTTCAGATTGCCGCGACCTTCAATTCGATGACCGTGCTCGAAAACGTGCAGATGGCCCTGGTCTCGCGTGAACGCAAGACCTTCGGTCTGTGGAAGCCCGCAGGCTCACGCTATGCTGATGAAGCCATGACGCTGCTCGAGCAGGTCGGCATGGGCGCCGACGCAAACCGCGCTTGCGGCGTGCTCGCCTACGGCGACGTCAAGCGTGTTGAGCTCGCTATCGCACTGGCGAACCGCCCGAAGCTGTTGCTGATGGACGAGCCCACTGCCGGTATGGCGCCGAAGGAGCGCAATGAGCTGATGGCGCTGACCAAGCGTCTGGTCACCGAGCACAAGATCGGTGTGCTGTTTACCGAGCACAGCATGGACGTCGTATTCGCGTACGCCGATCGCCTGATCGTCCTCGCGCGTGGCAAGCTGATCGCCGAGGGCGACGCCGAAACGATCCGCAACGACGCACGCGTGCAAGAAGTCTATTTCGGCACCGGCAAGACCTTCCAGCCACGCGCGCCGCTGCATGAAGCGGCAGGCGGTCCTCAAGGACAAGGAGCGCTGCAATGAGCGAGCCGATGCTGAAAGTCTCCGGCCTCAACGCGTTCTATGGCCGCGCGCACATTCTGTTCGACGTCGGTCTCGAAGTCGGCCGCGGCGAAGTCGTCGCCCTGATGGGCCGTAACGGCGCCGGCAAATCGACGACGATGAAAGCGGTGATGGGCTTACTGCCGCGTCGTCAAGGGGAGGTGCGGTTTCGCGGGCAGAACATCACGACCTTGCAGCCCTATCGGATCGCTCGCATGGGGATGGGTTTCGTCCCCGAAGACCGGCGCGTGTTCTCGGATCTGACGGTGATGGAAAACCTCGATACAGGCCGCCAACCGCCACGCGAAGGCGCGCCGCAATGGACGCCGGAAAAGCTGTTCCGCCTGTTCCCCAATCTCGGCGAAATGCCGAAACGTCCCGGCGGCCAGATGAGCGGCGGCGAGCAGCAGATGCTCACGGTCTCACGCACGCTGATGGGCAACCCGTATCTGGTGCTGCTCGACGAACCTTCAGAGGGCGTCGCGCCCGTGATCGTCGAACAGATGGCCAACATGATTCTCGAACTCAAGCGCGAAGGGCTCTCGATTCTGTTGTCTGAACAGAACTTGCATTTCGCCGAGCTGGTCAGCGACCGCGCTTACGTCCTCGAAAAAGGACAGATCCGCTTTAGCGGCACGATCGGCGAACTCGCAAAGAACGAAACAGTGAGGCGCGCTTATCTGAGCGTGTGATTCCATCGATGCATGAAGCGTGCAGCGTGTGCACGCATGCGGCGTCAGGTAGTCGTTGCGAAAGGAGAAGCAGATGGCAGCAGAGACGTTGACAGGCTTGTCGGGCAAGGTCGTGGTAACGAACATCGGTCTGCTGTTATCCGGCGATATCGATCAGCCGATTCTCGATGCGAATACGCTGGTGATCGACGACGGCGTGATCGTCGCGATCGGCAAGGAGAAGGATTGCGACCTCGAAGGCGCGCGGACTATGGTCGATTGCAAAGGCACGGCAGTGGCCCCAGGTCTCATCGACTCTCACGTGCATCCGGTGTTCGGTGACTGGACGCCGCGCCAGAATCAGATGGGCTGGATCGAATCGAATCTGAATGGCGGTGTGACGACGATGATTTCCGCCGGCGAAGTGCATTTGCCCGGCCGCCCGAAAGACGTAGTCGGCGTGAAGGCGCTTGCCATTACCGCGCAACGCTCGTTTGAAGGCATGCGCGGGGCGGGTGTCGGTGGCGGCGTAAAAGTCATGGCGGGTGCGCCGGTGATCGAGAAGGGCATGGTCGAGGAGGACTTCAAGGAGCTCTCGGAAGCCGGCGTGAAGCTGCTCGGCGAAGTCGGTCTCGGCAGTGTGAAGGGCGGCGAGGAAGCCGCGCAGATGGTCGCGTGGGCACGCAAGTACGGCATTCAAAGCACGATTCACACGGGCGGCCCATCGATTCCGGGTTCGGGTCTGATCGATAGAGACGTGGTGCTCGCCGCCGACGCGGACGTGATCGGTCACATCAATGGCGGCCATACGTCACTTTCCTATCGGCACGTATGCGATCTGTGCGAGCAATCGAGCCGCGCGCTGGAGATCGTTCACAACGGCAACGAACGGATCGCGCTGCTCACCGCACGTCATGCGATCGAATTGAAGTGTCCGCATCGAATCATTCTCGGCACCGATAGCCCGGCGGGTTCCGGCGTGCAGCCGCTCGGCATTCTACGGATGATCGCGCTGATCTCCAGCCTCGCCGACATCCCTGCTGAAATCGCCTTCTGCTTTGCGACCGGCAACACCGCGCGGCAACGCAATTTGCGCCAGGGTTTGATCGAAGTGGGCCGTCCCGCCGACCTCGTGTTCATGGACCGCGCACAGCACACGGCCGCCGATACGCTGCTGGAAAGCGTGCAGCTCGGCGATATTCCCGGCGTCGGCATGGTGATGATCGACGGGTTGATCCGCTGCCGGCGCAGCCGCAATACACCACCGGCGACCGAAGTGCCGGTGGTGCTTTGAGCGCGCGCTGCGCGGCGTGGCCGGTATTGTTATGAACCGCCCGGCGCCACTGACGCTGCACGTCAACGGTGCGACGCATCGTGTCATCGCCGCCTCCGACACGCCGCTGCTCTATCTGTTGCGTAACGACCTGGCGTTGAACGGTCCGAAATTCGGCTGTGGCCTCGGCGAATGCGGCGCATGTACGGTGTTGCTCGACGGCATGCCGACACGTTCGTGCGTCACGACCGCGCAGGTTGCATTGGGGCGTGAGATCACCACGCTCGAAGGACTGGGCACGCGTAACGCGCTGCATCCCGTGCAGCAAGCCTTTATCGAAGAACAGGCCGCGCAGTGCGGCTATTGCCTGAATGGCATGATCATGACCGCCAAAGCGTTGCTCGATCGCGATCCGCATCCGAGTGTCGAGACGATTCGGCGGGAGTTGTCGCGCAATCTCTGCCGTTGCGGCACGCATGTCGAGATCGTGCGGGCGGTGCAGCGCGCGGCTGAATTGCTTGCCGCGCAAACATCCTTGCACCCAGGAGTGCGCGTATGACGGGGCCGGATTTCAGCGTCGATCGACGTTCCGCGCCGCAGTCGCGGCAGCAGCTCTATGACGCGCAGAATGTGCTCATCATCACGCGGCCGCCGCAAGCGCCGGTGACGCCGGCGATCGGTCAGCCGGGATCGCGCTCGTCGTTTGTGCCGACCGAGGCGGACATGTTTCTCGTGGTGCGCGACGACGGTGGGGTGGTGGCGTTCAACGGTCACGTCGATCTCGGAACCGGCATCGGCACGGCGCTCGCGCAGATCGTCGCGGAGGAACTGGATGTGCCGTTGACGCGCGTGTCGGTCGTGCTCGGCCACACCAGTGAAGCGCCGAATCAAGGGCCGACGATTGCAAGCGCAACGATTCAGATATCGGCAGTGCCGTTACGGCATGCAGCGGCGCAAGCGCGCCAATTTCTGCTGGCGGAAGCGGCGGTGCGATTGAACGTAAGCGCAGGGCAACTCGATGTGCGAGACGGCGTGGTTTTTGCGCGAGACGGCGGGACGGAAAAAAGCATTAGCTACGGTGAATTGATCACCGGGCGGCGCATCGAATTGACGCTCTCCACCGATGCTCCTTTGAAATCGCCAGACGCATACAGGATTGTCGGCAGGAGCGCGCCGCGCGTCGATATCCCGGGCAAAGCAACCGCGGAATTGAGCTTTGTGCATGACGTACGTGTGCCGGGCATGCTGCACGGGCGCGTCGTCCGTCCACCGTATGCCGGTGTGGCGCAGGGCGACTTCATGGGCAACAGTCTGCTGCATGTCGATGAAGCTTCGATCAGCGATTTGCCCGGCATCGTCAAGGTGGTGGTGATTCGCGATTTCGTCGGCATCGTGGCTGAGCGCGAAGAGATCGCACAGCAGGCGGTGAAGCGCTTGAATGTGCAGTGGAAAGCCGTGGAGGGTTTGCCGCCGCTCGAGACCAGCGAGGAGGTGGAAGCCGCGCTAAGAGCCAATCCGGCCAAACGACGCGATCTGGTGATCGAGGGCGATATCGACGCCGCACTCGCGCAAGACCCTGCTCGAACGCTGGAACGCACCTACGTATGGCCGTTTCAGATGCATGCGTCGATCGGGCCGTCGTGCGCAGTGGCCGACTACCGGGATGCGAAACTGAAAGTCTGGTCGGGCACGCAGAATCCGCATTCGTTGCGTGCCGATCTCGCCTTGCTGATGGCACTGGATGAAGCACACATCGAAATCGTGCGTATGGAGGCGGCGGGGTGCTATGGCCGCAATTGCGCGGACGATGTCGCCGCCGACGCTGCACTGCTATCGCGCGCAACCGGCAGTCCAGTGCGCGTGCAACTATCGCGCGAAGACGAGCATGCATGGGAGCCCAAGGGCGCCGCGCAATTGATGGATGTGCGAGGCGCTTTAGGCGTGGAGGGCGAGCTCGCGGCGTACGATTTCACAACGCGCTATCCATCGAACGACGCCCCCACGTTAGCGCTGCTGCTCACCGACACCATCTCTGCGCAGCCGCAAGTATTCGAAATGGGCGACCGCACGTCCGTACCGCCGTACGACTACCGGACCATGCGCATTGTCTGCGACGACACGCCGCCGATCGTGCGCGCATCGTGGTTACGGGGCGTGTCGGCGTTGCCGAACACCTTCGCGCACGAGTCCTTCATCGACGAACTCGCGGCGGAAGCGGGCGTCGATCCCATTGAGTTTCGGCTGAAGCATCTCACTGACCCGCGTGCGATCGATCTCGTCAAGGCAGTGGCTGAGAAAGCGGGCTGGGAGCCTCGCAATATTGCATTGAAGGATGCTGAGGATGAGGGCGATATTCTGCGCGGAAGAGGCTTCGCCTACGCCCGTTACGTGCACAGCAAATTTCCCGGCTTCGGCGCCGCATGGTCCGCGTGGGTGGCCGACGTCGAGGTCAACCGCAGAAGTGGCGAGCTTGCCGTGACGCGCGTGGTGGTCGGCCAGGACACCGGCACGATGGTGAATCCTGACGGCGTACGTCATCAAATTCACGGCAATGTGATTCAGGCGACCAGCCGTGCTCTGAAAGAGCGCGTGACGTTCGGCGAGAACGCGGTCACGAGTCAGGAGTGGGGCGCGTATCCGATCCTGACGTTCCGTGAAGTGCCGGTGATCGAAGTAGTGATGATGCCGCGTCACGGCGAGCCACCGATGGGCACTGGCGAATCGGCGTCGCTGCCTGGCGCCGCGGCGATTGCCAACGCGCTGTATGACGCGACAGGTGTGCGTTTTCGCAGGCCGCCGTTCACGCCGGAGACGATTCGCGCCGCGCTCGCCGATGCGCAAGCGGAAGAAGCGGCGGCGCGCAAAAAGAGGCGCTGGCGGCTCGGCTTTCTCGGCGTTTTCGCCGCGGGTGCGGCCGGCTGGCTAGGCGCGTTGGCTTTGACGCCACAAGCCATTGCACCGATCACGCCACCGCTTGCGAGCGCGTTCGCGCCCGATCTGGTGGCGCGCGGCAAACTGCTGGCGTCGCTGGGCAATTGCGCGGTTTGCCATACCGCGCAAAACGGCGTACCGAATGCGGGCGGCAAACCGCTCGATACGCCGTTCGGCACCGTCTACAGCACCAACATCACGCCCGATGGACAGACGGGCATCGGCACATGGTCGCTCGAAGCATTCGTGCGGGCGATGCGCCAGGGTATTAGCCGCGACGGGCATCGTCTGTATCCTGTGTTTCCCTACACGTCGTTCAGGAACACGTCCGACGACGATCTGAAAGCGCTCTACGCGTACCTGATGGCGCAAACACCGGTGCGTTCCAGGCCGCCGGAAACGAAGCTGGCCTATCCGTTCAGCGTGCGTCCGTTGATGGCCGCATGGAACGGGCTCTTCCTCGGACGCAATACGTTCACCGCCAGCGCGACGCAAAGTGAGCAATGGAATCGGGGGGCGTATCTCGTGAACGGCCTCGGCCATTGCAGCGCATGCCATACCCCGCGCAATGCATTCGGCGCCGAGAAAACCGGTACCGCATTCATGGGCGGCGGTATGGCGGAAGGGTGGGAGGCGCCCGCGTTGTCGACGCTTTCCAACGCACCCGTGCCCTGGAGCGAAGACGAATTGTTCAGCTATTTGCGCTACGGTCACGCGCCGCTGCATGGTGTCGCGGCCGGGCCAATGGCGCCCGTCGTCAGCGATCTGGCGGCGCTGCCCGACAGCGACATTCGCGCGATGGCCACGTATCTGGCGTCTTTGAATCCCCAGGAACCCAACGCGGATCCTGCGGCGATGGCGCGTCAATACGAGCAGGCCAGCACCATTACGACTACGACAACAGGCCTCGGTGCACGTCTCTTCGACGGCGCGTGTGCTGCCTGCCATCACACTGGCAGCGGGCCGCAATTGTTCGGTGCGCATCCGTCACTGGCGCTTAACACGAATCTGCACAGCACGACGCCTGATAATCTGATTCGCGTGATTCTCGATGGTATCGGCTCGCCTGCGCGCCCCGAACTCGGTACGATGCCGGCTTACCGGGACAGTTTCAATGATGCCCAGGTCGCCGAGCTCGTGTCATACCTGCGTCAGCAATTTGCCGGCGGCAAGCCGGCATGGCAGGACGTCACGGCGAGCGTCGCCAGAATCCGCGCGACGCCGCGGGCAGAGTGAAATCGCCAATCGCATTGCAGCACGGTTTGCAGCATCACTCGCAGGACCACTCGCAACACGGCTCGCTGAACGAACCGCGAGACGCTTGAACGCTTGATAAGAACGACCGCATTCCCGCAATCCTTTTGATAACGGAGAAACGCATGACCCCGCGCGCAGGATGGATCTCTCGCCTTACGGTTTCAACGGTTCTGTCGCTTGCTGCCTTTGGCGCGAGCGCACAGCAGACCATCAAGATCGGCGAAATCAACAGCTATAAGGCGCAGCCCGCCTTTCTCGGGCCTTACAAGAACGGCTGGAATCTCGCGCTTGAGCAGGTGAATGCGTCGGGCGGCGTGCTTGGCAAACAGCTCGAAGTGGTGTCGCGCGATGACAACGGCAATCCGGGCGACACGATCCGCGTCGCGCAGGAGTTGATTGCACGCGAGCAGGTGCAACTGCTATTCGGCGGTTTCCTGTCGAACACAGGTCTTGCGCTGACCGACTTCGCGAAGCAGAAGAAGATTTTCTTCCTCGCGGCCGAGCCGTTGACTGACAAGATCGTTTGGGCGGATGGCAACAAATACACGTACCGTCTGCGTCCTTCGACGTATATGCAGGTGGCGATGCTGGTGCCGGAGGCGGTGAAGCTGAAGAAGAAGCGCTGGGCGCTCGTGTATCCGAACTACGAGTACGGACAATCGGCGGTGGCGACGTTCAAGAAGCTGATGATGGCGGCGCAACCCGACGTGCAGTTTGTTGCCGAACAGGCGACGCCGCTGGGCAATGTCGATGCGGGCGCAGTATCGCAGGCGATTGCCGACGCGAAGCCGGATGCGATTTTCAACGTGCTGTTCGGCGCCGATCTTGGCAAGTTTGTGCGCGAGGGCAATACGCGCGGTTTGTTCAAGGACCGCAGCGTGGTCTCGTTGTTGACGGGCGAGCCGGATTATCTCGATCCGTTGGGGGCGGAGGCGCCGACTGGCTGGATCGTGACGGGCTACCCGTGGTATTCGATCGATACGGCGGCGAACAAGAAGTTTGTCGATGCGTACCAGGCGAAGTATCACGACTATCCGCGGCTTGGATCGGTGGTTGGGTATTCGGCGTTGATGTCGATTGCGGCTGGGATCAAGAAGGCAGGGTCTACGGATCCGGATAAGCTCGCTGCTGCGTTCAAGGGACTTGGGGTGGAGACGCCCTTCGGGCCGATTACTTATCGGGCTCAGGACAATCAGTCGACGATGGGGGCCTTTGTTGGTGTGACTGGCCTCAAGGACGGCAAGGGTGTGATGACTTCCTATCGGTATATTGACGGCGCTAGTGTGCAGCCGTCTGATGCGGAGGTTCAGAAGTTGAGGCCTGCTGAATAAAGTGCGGTTTTTGCCTGCTCGGCGCTTGTTGTCTGTGCGCCTGGGGTGTTGGCCTTTCCTTGATTTGTTATTGGTTTATTAGCGTTGCCCCTGTGCGGGGCGGCACCTACTTCTCTTTGCTGCTGCAAAGAGAAGTAGGCAAGAGAAAGCAGCTCAAACCGCTAATTCTTAAGTGGGTCCCCCGCACAGCCACGGTAGTGGAACATCTGGAATCGGTGTCCTCGCACATTCGGCGTGAGTGACAAGGCAGTCATACTTCCGACGGCGCTGCGCGCGCCGACGGGCATTTCATAAAACCGGGCACTACGGTTCGCGCTCGCGCTCCATTCGGCGCTTCGCCTGGCCCCCACCGCCGGCAAGCGAAGCCCCCTGGTTTCCCTCGCAGACCCGTCCGCGACGCACGCAGTGCGGAGTGGGCGCTGATGAGCCCCTTGTCACTAATGCTGAAGGTGCGAGGGCACCGATTCCAGATGCACCACTACCGTAACTGTGCGGGGGACCCACTTATGAGCTGGCGGTTTGAGCTGCTTTCTTTTGCCTACTTTTCTTTGCAGCAGGCAAAGAAAAGTAGGTGCCTGCCCCGCACAGGGGCAACGCTAATAAACCAATAACAAATCAAGGAAAGGCCAACACCCCAGGCGCACAGACAACAAGCGCCACGCAGGCAAAAAAACCTACTCCTCCGCATCATGCTCAATCACAAACCGCCTCAAATAAGCCAGCACAGCGGCTTCAACAGCCCGATGATCCGCAGTACTCTTCGACCCCGAATTCTCCTCATCGCCAAACAACGTGGACGGCGCATTATGCACATCCACTTCCTGGCCTTCGCGAAACACGCGAATCTCGTGAACGTCTTCGGCGTATTCGGCAATCCAATGCACGCCTTCGATATGCGCGCCCGCGCGAACGGTAGGTATCTTCATGGACGTCTCCCGTCAGGTCGGACCACGGCGCCAACCCTTGCCATCACCATACGCCGTCCACACGCCCGGCGCGAGCGTTGTAGGGCAATTTCCTGAAGTTTCGCTGCGCCGCAACGAGCGCGCCTGAAGTTCGGCCATGCCATCGGCAGTGCCCTCGCAAACGCCCGCGCCACATCAAAAAGAATGCCGACATCGCTGGTAGACGGCCTATCTGGCCACGTCCGCCCTCGCGACGAACACCTCCGGCACACGCGTTGCTGCATGCACAAAGCCAACAGCTATCCGGAGAACCGTCATGCCCGAACAGAAAACGATCAAGCGAGCCCAAGCCGACAAGCGTGCCGGCAAGGCACCGAGTACCCAGGCCGGGGAATTCGTCAAGGAACAGGTCGATAAGGTGCGCGCCGGCAAGCACGGCGTCAGATCGGCCAAGCAGGCGATTGCAATCGGCCTGTCGGAAGCGCGTCGCGCAGGCGTTGCCGTGAAGTCGCCGAAGAAGGGCGCAGCGAGCGAGGCAATGCGGAAGAAAGCGGAGGAGGACAATGCCGCGGGCCAACACAAGAGCACGGCAAAGAAGAGTACGAGCAGCGAGTCGACAGCTAAGCGCTCGCGCGCCGCAACCAATGCGTTGAAGCGTGAAAGCACCGCCGGTGTATCGCGCACCGCAATGTCGAAGCAGGCGAAGTCGGCAGCGGCCAAGCGTCCGGCGGCCAGCCGCTCGGCAGCAGCGAAAAAGGCCGCTGCGACGAAGGGAGCTTCAGGCCGCTCGGCCGCAGCGAAGAAGGCCGCGCACACGAGGGCCTCGCGCTCGCATCACCAACGCTAGCGCTCAAGAGGGGCGCAGGAAACTGAGCGCGGCGCACGCTGACCACGCGCGAGCGGGACGGCGGGCGCTGCCGCTCCATTCGCGTGGGTGGAAATGCGGTGCGCATAATCGATGCACGCCGCATTTTTCCGACAGTTTTACTGCACCGTCGCCAGCACGTCGCCCACGGTCTTGAAGATGTGCGCAATCTGCTCTTCGTCGATGATGAGCGGCGGCGAGAACGCGAGGATGTCGCCGGTAAAGCGCACCAGCACGCCCGCCTCGAAGCACTTCACGAACGCTTCGTAAGCACGCGCGCCCGGCGCGCCGTCGCGCGACTCGAGTTCGACCCCGGCAATCATGCCGAGGTTGCGAACGTCCTTCACATGCTTCGCGCCGCGCAGCGAGTGGGCGGCGGCTTCGAACTTCGGCGCCATCGTCGCCGCGCGCTCGAACAGGCCTTCGCGGCGATACAGATCGAGCGTCGCAACCGCGGCAGCGGCCGCAGCCGGGTGGGCCGTATACGTGTAGCCGTGGAACAGCTCGATCGCGCCCTGTGCGCCGCTGTTGACAATCGTGTCGTGGATCGTGCGGCTGGCGGCCACTGCGCCCATCGGGATCGCAGCGTTGTTGATGGCCTTGGCCATCGTGATCAGGTCCGGCGTCACGCCGAAGTATTCGCTCGCCGTCGCCTTGCCGATGCGGCCGAAAGCGGTAATCACTTCGTCGAAAATCAGCAGGATGCCGTGCTTCGTGCAGATCTCACGCAGCTTCTGCAGATAGCCTTGCGGCGGAATCAGCACGCCCGTCGAGCCGGCCACCGGTTCGACGATCACGGCGGCGATCGTCGACGCGTCGTGCAGCGCGACGATGCGCTCGAGTTCGTCGGCGAGATGCGCGCCCCAGGCGGGCTGGCCCTTCGTAAACGCGTTGTGTTCGAGGTTATGCGTGTGCGGCAGATGATCGACCGCCGGCAGCAGCGCGCCGGAGAACGTCTTGCGGTTCGGTGCGATGCCGCCGACCGAGATGCCGCCGAAGCCCACGCCGTGATAGCCGCGCTCGCGGCCGATCAGACGCGTACGCTGGCCTTCGCCGCGCGAACGGTGATACGCCAGCGCGATTTTCAGGGCGGTGTCGACCGATTCCGAGCCGGAGTTCGTGAAGAAGATGCGGTCGAGGCCGTCCGGCATCAATTCGGCGACTTTCGTGGCCGCTTCGAATGCCAACGGGTGGCCCATCTGGAAGGTCGGCGCGAAATCGAGCGTGGACAGTTGCTGGGTGATCGCGGCGACGATTTCGTCGCGGCCGTGGCCGGCGTTCACGCACCAGAGGCCGGCGCAGCCGTCGAGCACTTCACGCCCGTCCGTGGTGCGGTAGTACATACCCTTGGCCGATTCCAGCAGGCGCGGCGCGGCCTTGAACTGACGGTTGGCGGTGAAGGGCATCCAGAAAGACGACAGGTCGTCGATGACGGGGCGCGAAGTCATGGTTTTCTCCTCGAAGTGGTAGCGAAACTGTAGCGTCCGCGGTTTAATGGCGGCATAAACAGTTGACTCAGTGTGGTGCTAACTGTGCTGGTGAAATTGCGTCAACTGTGCCGACTCCTCGTCCTGACCATGATCGAACTACAACTTGAGCGCGACCGACGCGCCGCTCCCACGCTCGTCGAGCAGGTAGTGCAGGGCTTTGCGCGCGCTATCGAGGCGCAGTCGCTGCGTGCCGGCGCGCTGTTGCCGTCGGTGCGGCAGTTGGCGCAAAGCCACGAACTGAGCACCTTCACGGTCACCGAGGCCTACAACCGTCTTGTTTCGATGGGTCTTGTGGTGGCGCGGCGTGGATCCGGTTATCGCGTGGCGGCGCGCGCGCAGTCAGCGCGGGTCGCGCCGACCGACTGGCAGCCGCCGAGCCTGACCGCGACCTGGCTCTTGTCCGACGTGTTCGCCGACCATTCGGTGCCGATCAAGGCGGGCGGCGGCTGGCTGCCGAACGAGTGGATCAACGAGACGGGGTTGCAGCATGCGCTGCGTGCGATGAGCCGAGTGCCGGCCGCGCGCCTCGGTGACTACGGGCATCCGTACGGCTTCGCACCGCTGCGCGAGCGGATCGCCGAGCAACTCGACCGGCGCGGTTTGCCGGTCGACGTCTCCAACGTACTGCTCACGCAGGGCGCAACGCAAGGGCTGGATCTGATCGTCCGCACGCTGCTGCGCGCGGGCGACGCCGTCATCGTCGAAGATCCTGGCTACTGCAATCTGCTGCAGATTCTCAAGCTGGCGGGGCTGGTGGTGCATGGGGTGCCGCGCACACCGGCCGGCGTCGATACCGACGTGCTCGAAGCGCTGGTCGCGCAGCACAAGCCGAAGGCGATTTTCGTCAACACCACGCTGCAGAATCCGACCGGCGCGACTTTCGGCATGTCGGCGGCGTTCCGTCTATTGCAGATCGCGGAGCGTCAGCGCATGTGGGTGATCGAAGACGATGTCAGCCGCGAACTGGCGCTGCCCGGCGCGCCTTTGTTTGCCGCAATGGAAGGCTTGCAGCGCGTGCTCTACGTCGGCGGTTTTTCGAAGACGGTGACGCCGGGGCTGCGCTGCGGCTACGTGGTCGCCGAGCGGGCGGTGTTGCGCGAATTGGCGCGCACGAAGATGGCGGTGGGATTGACCTCGTCGGAAGCGATCGAGCGGATCGTCGACAAGGTGTTGCTCGAAGGACGCTATGCGCGTCACGTAGAAGCCGTGAACGAGCGGCTCAAGCTCGCGCATGCGACCGTCGAAGAGCGGCTCGATTCGCTCGGCCTCGAACTGTTTCATCGGCCGCGAGCCGGCCTGTTCCTGTGGGCTCGCCTGCCGATTGAAGCCGAGCGCGCGGGTGAAGTAGCGACGGCAGCGCTCGCGCACGGCATCTGGCTCGCGCCGGGCTCCTACTTCCGTCCCGACGATGCCCCGAGCGCCTGGTTCCGTTTCAACGCGCCGTACTCGACCGATGACGCGTTGTGGCGCTTCATCGAGCGAGTCGGGCAGGGCGCGATCTAGGCTGTCATCACGCGGCCTGGCCGAGCACCTTCAGCGCGATCGGATACAGCGTGAGCACCAGCAGCAGCGCCATCACCACGTTGAAAATGCGCAGCCGTTTCGGGTCCGACAGCACGCTGCGCATCGCGGTGCCGAAACCGGCCCACAGGCAGATGCACGGAAACCCGATCACGTAGAAGATCACCGCCATCGCGACGGCGTTCATGCTGTAGCTCTCGCTAAGGTGGATCGTCGTGGCGGCGGTCAGCACCATCATCCACGCCTTCGGATTGACCCACTGGAACGCAATGGCTTCATGAAACTTCATGGGCCGGCGTTCGCCTTTCTTGACCTTCAGTTCGCCGGACGTGCCGATTTTCCACGCGAGATATAGCAGGTACGCGACGCTCGCGACTTCAAGCACCGTGTACAGCACCGGGAAGTGCACGAAGGCTTCGCCCAGACCAATCCCGACCGACAGCATCAACAGCACGACGCCGAGACTGATGCCGGAAAGATGCGGCAGCGTGCGGCGAAAACCGAAATTGACACCCGAGGCCAGCAACATGGTGTTGTTCGGACCGGGCGTGATGGTGGTGACGAGCGCGAACAGAATGCCGGCGGGCAGCGCGCTGAGGCTGAGGCTGAGGCTGAGGCTGAGGTAAGACATGAGTGGCTCCGGTGTCGGTCGACGAGACCTTTGGAGCATTCTAGCGAACCATGCCGGTACAGTACCTGTACGGTTTGAGAAATGGTGCCCGGTACAGGTGGGGGCTCAAGTGCGACGCGAGCGGCGTAAAGCCCAGGGACGGTAGTCAGAGGAAGAATCTTGGCGGCATAACTTGGGAACGCTTAGGCAAGTCCTGATGAGCCCCAAGACTTTGCCACTGCTAATTGGATGGCTGCGCCTCGTAGTTGCGGTGGCACGGCTGTTCGATCATCGGTGACGGGGTGACCACTGAACGATGATGAGCGGTAAGACTTCGCGTTGACGTCCGTTCTCGCGAATTCGGCTGTTGGCGTTGGATCGCTGCTGGCCTACCAACTCCGGCGGTAGTCGGCCAACAGCCGCCTGTCGCAGTCCACATGAGGCTACCGAATAGCCGCCGCTGAAGGCCGGCTTGGCTTCCAAACCAAAGCCAGCCCTTATGTGCCCGTCACTACTGCATCAACCATCCTCGACACGTACCGCTGACAGAAATCCAGGTACGCCCGGACGATCGCGGAAGGGTGACGATGCGAGGGATAGAGCAGATGGATTTGCTGCTCGGGCATGGGATGTTCTGGCAACAGTGCGATGAGCCGTCGCTCACGAATCGCGCTGGCAGCAAGAAACGGGGGAAGTTCGGTAACGGCTTCGCCGGCGAGCGCGCGACTTCGCAGATGTGCGTAATCATTCGTGGTCAGCAGCGCTTTGGGTTCAAACAGCTGGTCGCCGAGGCGCCATGTACCGTCGGCATGGGCACCCGCGCTCCAGACCGCACAGGGAAACCGATGCAGGGCATCGGGTGTATCCGGCACACCCAGTCGTTCAACCAGGGACGGACTGGCCACGAGGACGTGGCGATAAGTCAGCAGATGTCGCGCCACCATGGTTTCGTGGGTGATCGTGCCCACGCGCAGCGCAACGTCAATGCCGTCCTCGACGAGGTCGACGCGCCGCTCAGTGGTGTAGACGTGCACACGGATATCGGGATAGCGCTGCTGGAAAGTCGCCAGCAATTCCCACCATGGTTCAAACGTCGGCGGTAGCGATACCCGCAATCGCCCTTTGAGCCGCGCCTGATCGCTTATCACCGCCTGTTCGCCCTCGGCCAGTGCTTCGATGCCGCGACTGGCGTGCTCGTACAGCCGCGTGCCGGCATCGGTGAGTTTGGTACCTCGCACGGAACGCTCCAACAGTTGCACCTTCAACTGTCGCTCCAGCTCGCGAACCCGCCGGCTCAGTGTCGGCAGGGGAATACCGAGACGGTCGGCCGCGGCCGACAGACTGCCGGTCTGCACCACACTGACAAACATCTGGGCGGCATTGAGATCCATAGGGCATTCCTCTCAAATTTGAAAGGAACACTACAACCGATATGGATTCCCTGCAAGGTATGGGAGGACCAAACTATCTCTACCCGCTGGCACATGCCCGGTACTCGACCACCACGGAGCCCAACCCATGTCTATCCAAGCCGTCCTGCAGCGCTACGAAACAGCGCTCAACAATAACGACATCGACACCATTCTTGACCTGTACGGCCGCGATCCGGTGTTCATGCCCCAGCACGCACCTGCGCTGGTCGGCCGCGCCGCGGTCCGTGCCGGTTATGAGCAGGTTTTCGCAACGATCAAGCTCAACGTCCGCTTCGACATCCATGAAGTCGAGGAAGCCGGTGACTGGGCCTGGGTACGCACCAGCTCGGCCGGCCGCACCCGCATCCTCGCCGCCGGCATCGAGGTGGAGGAAGGCAACAACGAGTTGTTCGTATTCCAGCGGGAAAACGACGCGTGGAAGATCCACCGCTATCTGTTCGCCACCAGCCAGCCGCGCGCCTGAGGTCATTGCCATGAAAGCCTATGTGATCGAACAGACCGGCGGCCCGGAAGTGCTCCAGCTGCGCGATATCCCTTCGCAGGAACCCACAGCCGATGAAGTACAGATCCGCGTGCGCGCATTCGGCCTCAACCGTGCGGAAACCTATTTGCGCGCCGGCAAGATGGGCGCCATCACTACGCCGCGTGTGCCCGGCATCGAAGCCGTCGGTGAGGTCATTCACGATCCTGCCGGGGTGTTCCGCACTGGCCAACGCGTGGCCACGGCGATGGGCGGCATGCAGTTCGGCCGCAACGGCAGCTATGCCGAGCAGGTGACCGTGTTGCGCAGCAACGTGCTTGCACTGGGCGACACTTCGCTGCCGTGGGAGGAACTCGCTGCTCTGCCGGAAGCCTATCTCACCATCTGGGGTGCCTTGGACAAGAGCCTGGCGATCCAGTCGGGCCAGACCCTGTTGGTTCGGGGAGCAACCTCGTCGGTCGGCTTGGCTGCCATCACCTACGCCAAGACCCGCGGCCTGAAGGTGATCGCGACCACACGCTCACCGGCGAACGCCGATCGGTTACGCAAGATGGGCGCGGATGACGTGATCGTCGACAACGGCGAGATTGCCGCAGCCGTTCGTCAGATCGTCCCTGTGGGCGTCGATGCCGCGCTTGAAGTGGTTGGTGCGGCGACGCTGCGCGACACGATCAAGGCGTTGCGGCCCTTCGGTGCCGTGAGCGTCATCGGCCTGCTCGGCGGTCCGCCGATCCTGGAGCAGTTCCACCTCATGCAGGATCTGCCGGCGGCGACGCGGCTGAGCTTCTTCCCCAGCGGTTTGCTAGGCACCCCAGCCATGTCGTTGCAGGAATCTCCGCTGCCGTGGATTGCACAGGAAATCGCCGCACAACGCATGCCCTCCCTTCGCACTCAGACTTTCGACTTCGATGATGTACGCCGCGCGCACAGCGTGATGGAAAGCGATCGTGCGCTCGGCAAGCTCGTTGTCAGGCTCTAATCATGGCGAGCCAGTGTTGGGCAGGGCTTATCCAGCGTGGACGCGAGACGGGTATCTGCCTGGTCGCCCATGCAGTTGCCAGAACGAGGAACGGCGCAGCATGAGGCATGGATGCTGGCTACCGTGCACGGGCTGCTCGTAGGAGAATAGCCAAATGCCGACGGACTATCTGCATCTCCAACAGTCGGCGAGTCTTCCACATTAGGAGTCCGACAATGAACAGCGAAATCACCATCGTATTAGTGCATGGTTTCTGGGGCGGAGCCGCCCACTGGAGCAAGGTCATTGTTGACCTGACACGCAAGGGTTATGGGGCCATTCGTGCTGTTGAACTCCCATTGACATCACTGGCCGATGATGCCGAACGCACCCGCAAGATGGTGGCGCAGGTGAAGGGCCCGGTCTTGTTGG
Source organism: Paraburkholderia domus (assembly GCF_905220705.1). Taxonomy (GTDB): domain Bacteria; phylum Pseudomonadota; class Gammaproteobacteria; order Burkholderiales; family Burkholderiaceae; genus Paraburkholderia; species Paraburkholderia domus. The sequence continues at coordinate 101,287 of NZ_CAJNAT010000023.1, read as the reverse complement.
TGGGTCACTCCTACGGCGGTGCGGTCATTACCGAAGCCGGTGATCAGCCCAACGTGGTCGGGCTCGTCTACATCGCAGCGTTCGCCCCTGATGCCGGTGAAAGCCCCGGTGGCATCACACAGGAGCACCTGCCCGTGGCGGCGCCTAATCTCGCTCCCGACAGTGACGGCTACCTCTGGATCAAACCCGAGAAATTCCACGAGAGCTTCTGCCAGGATCTGACGGCGGACGAAGCCATGGTGATGGCCGTGACGCAGAAAGCGCCGCTGGCCAGCACCTTTGGCAATGCCATTACGGCCCCGGCATGGAAAAAGAAACCCACCTGGTACCAGATCTCCAGCGAGGATCGGATGATCCATCCGAACAATGAGGCGATGATGTCGGCAAGGATGAACACGAGAAAGACCATCACGCTGGCGGCGAGTCATGCTTCGCTGGCATCCATGCCAGCGGAGGTATCCGCACTCGTCCACGAGGCAGCTACTGAGCTTGCAAAGGGCTAGATGTGCCAAGGCGCGCCGATCGCTCGGAGGCTGGGGGCATGTGGCCAAACGTGGCCACAACAACCCATCGGCGCGCCAACCCAATGATCGCGTGCAGCTTGGAACGCCCAGTGCAACCCAACTAAGTTGATGATCGCTTTTGGCCGATGCAGTCACTGGGTGCGAAGCTGATCAGCGTATCGGCGAGCTGATCGCAAATGATCGGTTCAGGTGATCAACTTCATTGGTATGCGCACTCACGCGCAGCGTTGAAAAACGGGCCATTCCGAAAGCGGCCATTCGCGACCGGCTGAGATGGGTCGATCACAGGCGTCGCCGCTCGGCCCAGAAGTAGCATCGCCGCGATGACTCACGAAGCCGTGAAGGTGTTTGAGGAGAACAGAGCGCCAACGCATATTTGAGACACGCGTCCAAGCCCTCATCGGGTCCAGTAGAAATCCACGGGGATAAGCTCGACGACCCATCCACCTTCTTCGCCCAGCGTGGCCGCCGGGTGTATGGAGGCGATGCGCAACGCCTCGTCATGGGTATCCGCCTCGATGATGAACAGGCCGCCCACGACTTCCTTCGACTCGGTATAGGGCCCATCGGTGACGTGCGTCTTGCCACTGCGCGGGCGGAGCGTCCTCCAGTTGTCCAGATCGCCAAGCGATGCGGAAATCAGTACCTTGCCGGTAGCCCGCATCTTGTCGTCCAATGCAGGGCATTGGCTCACCAATTTCTTGACGTCTTCTGGCGCCATCGCGGCGAATTTTTCGGGGGTGAAGTAGGCCAAGCCGAGGTATTTCATGGGAGATCCTTTGGGTGTGAATAACCTGACGACGAAGCTGATGATCGAAAATCGACAATCTTCTGAAAAGTTTGTAGCGGGTCTCGCCAGACTGTCCGCTTTTGGGGTCGCGCGGTGTCGACCGCCGGGCTCGTGCTGCACATGCGGATCGCGTGAGGCAGGGGTCGGCCATTTTGAGACATTCGAGAGGTCCACCCAGATCGTTGCCAATCGTAATCGGAAGAGCGATTCGGCAATCTTGGCCGACTCTTTTCCAGTTCATAGTCGGTGCGATCATCTACAAATGTATCGCATCGAACACTAGAGCCGCCTACATATTTCACAGGTGCTACCTATCCATCGCCTACAAATGTGGCTGGCGCCAGTTTTCCTCCTGATCAAGAATCAACTAACTTGCTGGTAACTCATAGGGCATTCGTCGTCTGCAGGCTGGGGATTTTTGAAGAGGTGAAGCTACTTTGGTTCGCGGAAAACTAACGCGATCATCGAAGGACACGCAGTGCACTATCTTCTTCGCTCGTCGCGTTCCGATTATTGAGGGTTGGCGTGACGTTTTCGCGAACTGCTTCAGTGAGTTTTACCGCTCCGAGCTCTGCAACCTCGTCCAGAAGCATTGATGCAAACAGAAGAGCACATCGCGGCAGGGGTTCCCAAAGAGCTATCGTTGCATGCCGGGACAGAATTGTCTGTTCACGTATCCGACAACACTGCCATATAACCCCGAGAGCCCCGATCCTGGGGTTCCGTGTTAGTCATCGGCTTTTATTCGGAGAAAACTATGAAGTCGTATAAATTGCGATTCTATGTTGCTGTAATAGGGGTATTAGCAATGTCTCAAGTCTCCCCTTCCTACCCTCAAACGGATACCAAAGGGACAACTCCGTCAACTGCTCCGGTTGACCCACAAAAGACCGTAATGTCTCTGACGGGCGGACCACCTATCTCAGTCCCCGAAAGAGTCATTCCCCACTGTCCGCGCGGATACCAACAAAAAACAATCCCTGCAAGTGGCAGCACCCCTGAAAGCACACTATATTGGTGCAGCTAGAGTTCTACTGCACTTCAAATTAGCCAGCGAGGATAATATGAATGTTGCTAAAAAGTTTGCTTACGTTGTTATAGGCTCGACGATTCTCTTTTCTTTTAGCAAGCCAGCGTTATCTCAAACAGCGGCTGCTCCGACCCCGGCCTTGTCGAAGGCGAAACCAACGGTGCCTCTTGATGAGGAGGCGAAGGGGGAGGGCGCAACCGTCACATGCCCGAAGGGAAAACACATAGCAATTTGGGAGGCAAAGGACGGAAGTGGTGGGGGATGGACGTGCAAGTGATCGCCTGGGTAATCTAATCTTGCACTGCCTTTACAGTGCGCTAGGAGCAGGAGGGCACCCACCTCGCCGGAGTCGAATAGCTTGAGAACAGAACAAGGCAGGGTATCGGCACGTCTGCCCATTTCAACCACGGCAGAAACTCAGCTGATTTGGACCCTCCAAGTCGAATTAACGCCCGCTGCTAGCCATGCCACCTTCGGCATGGGAAAGAATGCGGGCGTTCCACGCGACACCTTCAGATTGTCTTAGGGATTGCCTAGCTTGAACGGCCGTTCCCGGTGACTATGGGCGGCCGCATAGGGGTCGACAAGGGAAGTTCGCGCCGACGTCCGACGCGCCTAGCCTCATCCGGATTGTTCATCATCTTTGAGACGACCAGTGCGGCCAGAATGCCGCGAATTCGAATCGCGACCATGATGTCGATTAATGTGACCCGAGCGCGTGGATTAGCAAATGGCAATACAGGTATCCCAGGCTCGTGGATTGGGTGGAAACGGGGCTAACGCGGCAGAATCAGTATCTTCGACGGCTCGTTTATTGGCGCCAGAACGCGTGCGCGATTGTTGGTTTACCGGAACCCGCTAAAGTTCGCTTCAATGCGTGTCGATATGCTGGTGTATTGTCGCAAATCCAAGCGGACGATTAGGGCTCACGCGAGGCTCGGGGACTTGCGTGACGCTCGAGTTCCGACAACCTTACAAGGGCACCGGCGGCGAACCTGGTGTCAGCCAGGCGCAGCGCGCCGGTTGCACCGTGATAGATAACTATGCTCTCGAAAGGTGTTAGGGGCAGGCATTTTGTACGCACGAAGAATAGGATTGCTCGAGAAGCGGAGCAGCTTTCGAGATCCGGCGGAAACGCAGCTTTTCTGGAAGAGTGCGGCGAAAAACACACGCCACCTCGCCGTTTCCGTCCAGATTTTCGGGCTCGTCGCGTGGCTGATGTCTCGAGCGTTGGCAAATCCACATGTCACATTCAACGAACCGGCCACAGTGGTAGCAATCGCGGGCATGCTGACGGCTATCGGCATGACTTACGCATTCCGCGGATCGATGATGGATACCATCGGTCGTTTCGCGTGTGCCGTATTCACGGCGCTTGCGTTTCATGCCAACGTGGCCGGCACGCAGACTCCGGCGTTCTGGGTGCTCCCCATGAGCATTGCAATCAATGTCAGCATGGCGCCGGTATTCTCCGGGTACCGCAACTATCTGGCGAGCGCGTTTGCTGTCTGGTTTGTCATCTCCTACGGTGAGGCGAGCTTGCTGATACACGCGCAGGACGCGAACTGGATCGTGCTTTTCGTGCTGTCGGGTGTGGCGCTCGGGCTGCTGCTCAATCTTCTTTTCATACAGGAGCGGAAAAAGACATTCCTCGTGCAGCAGGAACTGGCGAGGCTCGCGTTCAGGGACGCGCTGACCGAGATTCACAATCGTCGAAGCTTCATGCTGTCGATCGACGAGTGCCGCGACCCTTCGGACTTCTGGACATGCCGTGACGGTGAGCATCGGCATTTCGAGAATCGCGGAAGGAATCAATGTGCCGGAAACATTCAGGCTTGCTGATAGCGGGCTCTACGACGCTAAACGACAGGGCAAGAACAGGTGTGTTCTGGTTGATCAAAGTGAGTCGGCGTTGGTCACTTAGCCGCCAGTTTCGATCGGTATGTTTCGGACGCAGTCATTGGTGGCGCGATGTGTCCTGGTTGTAAAAACGTCCTGCGAGCGCACGCGATTTTTCCACCCATCGCTCAAGTCCACTGACTGTTTCGCCCGCGAATTGCGCAATTGTCGAACCGCAAGGCTATCTAAGCGAAGTGCAATTGAAACCCCATCGTGGCATGAGGCTGTTCGCGTGGATTTTTCGCGAGGCAGGAGATAAACGCGGCCCGGCATCATGGACCCAGCCGGTTTGCATTCAGGACGGCGAGTTTCAGGCACGCCCCATGCGGATGGCTCTATGAGTTCTGCTGCCGCCTGAAAGTATGCGGCTGCAGATTCCTTTATTGACGAAACCGCTGGAGGTATCGAATGGCTACGAACGTTGTTTCCGTGCTCAACGACCTGATCGAAACGTCGAAGGATGGCGAGAAGGGTTTTCGCAAAGCCGCCGAGGATGCGCATGATGCGCAACTGAAGGCGATGTTTCTATCGCGTGCGCAAGACTGCGCGCGCGGTGCCCGTGAGCTCCAGGACGTGGTTCAAGGTCTGGGCGGCAAACCTGAATCGGGTGGCAGCATGAGCGGCGCATTGCATCGCGGCTGGGTCGACGTGAAGTCGGCGGTGACGAGTCGCAGCGACCACGAAATCCTTGCGGAATGCGAAAAAGGCGAGGATGTGGCAAAGAAGCGCTATCACGACGCGCTCGAAAAGGGCTTGCCGCTTGATGTGCGTACCATCGTCGAGCGTCAGTATGAGGGCGTGCTGCAAAACCATGACCGTGTGCGCGATCTACGCGATCAGTATGCAACTACCGGACGTTGACAGGTTAGCAGGCGTCAGCCGATATCGATTGGCAGTGAGCCGCAGGGGAGGCTCACACTGAGTGCTCGTAAGGGTGATGGTGGCCATGGTCAGGTCCGGGCGGTGACGGCATGGTTTCGTTGAGGAGCCGGTGCCCGCAGCACGCAGCACGCCAGCGTTGTAAATGGTACCCGGAGCGATGCAAGGTTTTCCGCTGAGATTCGTCGTGCCGCGCCGCGCAAGGCGACGCTGCGGGCACAAATCAGGAAGGGATGGCCGATATGCGATACGAGCAGAAGATAGAACAGGGACGCTACGAAGCATTCACACTGGCACCGCGCGACTGGGTGCCGAACAACCGCAAGCTCGCCGTGGCGATTTACCGAACGGCGATGCCAAGCACAGACAACGATCTGGCCACCGAATTCGAAGCGCTTTTCGAACATAACCAATGGCCGCCGCAATGGCGCAACGGCATCTTCGACTATCACCATTTTCATTCGACTGCGCACGAGGTGTTGGGCATCGCCTCGGGCTCGGCTGAAGTCATCCTTGGCGGCGCCGGTGGATGCGTGGTCACGTTGCGTCCGGGCGACGCGCTGCTGCTGCCTGCGGGCACTGGACATTGCCTGCAGGCGTTCACCGGCAGTCTGCGCGTGGTGGGCGCCTACCCGGCGGGGCAACAATGGGACATTCGGCGCAGTGGACTGACGCCGGAAGCGCTCGTTGCAATGGAGTCGCTGCCGTTTCCCCCGAGCGATCCGGTGCTTGGCGAGCGAGGTCCTGTCATCGAGCAATGGCTCGGCATGGCTTGACACGGCGAGGGCCGGTTGTCCAAGGCCGCCGACAAGGAGAATCGATGCCAGAATCCGTCCACCGCGTCCGGCACGCATTCGATGCCCGTCTCGCCGACCTGCGCTTCATTCCTGACGATCCCCGCTCGCTAGGCGAGGCCTTTGCCGTGTTGGTCGACGGTGGGTTCGATCGTCTGCCGCTGCCGGGCCATGGCGACACGGTCGAACGCTGGCGTTCGCTCGCCGCCGTCGCGGCGCGCGATCTGAGTCTCGTCAAGCTGTTCGAAGGGCATACCGATGCGCTTGCGATCCTCGCCGAACTGCACGAGCCGCCGGCGCGCCCGGGCAGCCGCTGGGCCGTATGGGCCGCTCAGGCGCCCGATGCGCGCGTGGAAGCGGTGCATGTCGAAGGCCGGCTCGTACGGCTTTCCGGCGTGCAGGCGTGGTGCTCCGGCGCGCACGCCGTGACCGATGCACTCGTTGTGGCGTGGCTCGACGACGAACCGGTACTTGCGGCTGTGCCGATAGGCGGTCCGCAGACGGTGTTGAGCACTGAGCGGTGGCAAGCGGTGGGCATGCGGGCCACCGCAAGCGGCGATGTGCGATTCGAGAACGCATCGGCCGTGCTGGTTGGCGCGCCACACGACTATGTCCGCCGCCCGGGGTTCTGGCAGGGCAGCGCGGGCATCGCCGCCTGCTGGTTCGGCGCCGCCGCCGGACTCGCGGAGCGTTTGCGCGAGGCGACGGCGGCGCGCCCCGATCCTTATCGGCTCATGCATCTGGGCACGGTCGACGTCGCCCTGGCGGGTGCAGCGGCGCTCCTGCGCGAGACGGCGCGACTCATTGATGTCAACCCGAATGTCGGCCTGCACGCCGCAGCGTTGCGAGCCCGGCTCAACGTCGAAGCCGCGGTCAATACCGTGCTCGACGCGGTAGGGCGCGCGCTCGGGGCGGCGCCGTATTGCCGCGATGCGGCGTTCGCGCGCGCACTCGCCGACCTTCCCGTGTTCGTCAGGCAAAGCCATGCCGAACGTGATCTGGCGGCGCTCGGCGAGGCCGTCGCGCAACCGGCTGCATCAACCCTTGGGGAGGATCGATGGACACTTTGACGGGGCACGCCGGCGCGCTGCCACACATTGCCGACACACCGGACCGGAGCGAACAACAGCGCTATTTCGACGCGTTGTACGCCCACAGCGACGATCCCTGGCGCTTACGCGAGCGCTGGTACGAGCGGCGCAAGCGCGCCTTGACGGCGGCAATGCTGCCGCGCGAACGCTACCGCAACGCCCTTGAACCCGGCTGCGCGAACGGCGAGTTGAGTGCCGTGCTCGCGCAGCGTTGCGACGCCTTGCTCGCCGCCGACCTGCATGAGAGCGCGGTGCGGGCGGCGCGGGCGCGGCTGGCGCCATGGCCTCATGCACGCGTCGAGCAACGCACGCTGCCTCGGGAATGGCCCATGGGCGACGCACCGTTCGATCTGATCGTCGTCAGCGAGTTCGCCTACTACCTCGGCCCGGAGGATCTGCAACAGCTGGCCGGCCGCATTGACGAAACGCTCGCCGATGACGGCTGCCTGGTCGCCTGCGATTGGCGGCATGCGTTTGCCGGGCGGCAGGCTTCAGCCGAGGCGGTGCACGCCTCGTTCGCTTCGCGCTGCGGCGTCCTGGGCGTGGCGCGCCATGTGGAAGCTGACGTGCTGATCGAGGTCTGGACCCGCGACGGGCGCTCCGTTGCACAAAGCGAGTCGCTTGCATGATCGGCGCTATTGTTCCCGTGCATAACGAAGAGGCGCTCCTCGGCTGCTGCCTTGCCGCGCTTACCGTCGCCGCCAGGCATGCCGCGCTCGCCGGCGAGACCGTGCGCATCGTCGTCGTGCTGGACACCTGCACGGATCGCAGTGAAGCGATTGCATGCGCGGCGGGCGTCGAAATCCTGACCGTTGCGGCACGCAATGTCGGCGTCGCGCGAGCAGCCGGCGCGGCGCTCCTGATCGCGGACGGCGCTCGCTGGCTTGCCTTTACCGACGCTGACAGCCGCGTTTCGCCGGACTGGCTTGCCGTGCAGCTTTCGCTCGGCGTCGACGCGGTGTGCGGTTCGATCTGCGTCGACGATTGGGACGCGCATCCGCCCGCGGTGCGCGAGGTCTTCGCCAGCGTCTATCGCGATAGGGACGGCCACCGTCACGTGCACGGGGCGAATCTCGGCGTGTGCGCATTCGCGTACCGGCGAGCCGGCGGCTTCCCGCCGCTCACGTGCCGGGAAGATGTAGCGCTTGTTGAACGGCTGATTGAGATCGGCGCCAACATCGCCTGGAGCGCCGCGCCCCGCGTCGTCACGAGTGCGCGCGTTCTGGCGCGCGTGCGCGGCGGCTTCGGCGATACGCTCGCCGGCTGGGCGACGCAGACGCTTTAAGCGACCTCCTTCGCGATAGCGCGGGGCACAGGCGGCGGCATCGCAAACCTTGACGCGACGATTCTGTCCATACCCGGCATGTTCCAGTCAGTGACAATCAAATCAGGAAGGTATCGCGCTACCGTGTCAGGGACTGCCTCCCCGCTTTCAGAGGGGAGTACGTTATAACCGCGCTCGCCAGGATAATCCGGCGTTCCTTGCTAACGGTGAGGCCCGCGGCCACGCCCTCCGTGGCCTTAGACAATGCCCCGCAACGTGCCATCGGTACGATTTGCCAGGATGTACTGCAACTTATCGAGCGAAAGTGGCTTGGTCAGATGGAAATCGAAGCCGGCCGCCAGTGCCCTCGACTTGTCGGATTCGGATGCATAGCCCGTGAGCGCGACGAGTAGGACGTCGTCGAGTCCGTGATTCAGGCGAACCGTGCGTGCCACCTCGAAGCCATCCATCTCGGGCATGCCCACGTCGACGATTGCAACCTCAGGGTGCTTTTCAGACATCAGCCGTATGGCATTGCGTCCGTTGTCCGACGTGGTCACCTCGTGACCTTCAAGTTCGAGCAATGTGCTCAGCGCCAGGAGTGCATCCTGATTGTCGTCGACCAGCAGCAGACGCGCTGGCCCGGGCGCCGCGCTGGGCACCTGGTGGGCTGCTACGTCTCCCGTGTCCGCAAGCTTCTGGAGTATCGGCAGGCGGAGCGTCACAACCGTACCTTTGCCCGAACCTTCGCTCCTGAGCGAGATGGTTCCGTGGTGCAACTCGACCATCCGCTTCGCCACGGCGAGGCCTATTCCCAATCCTCCCTCGGCGCGTGCTCGACCACGGGCGGATTGTGCGAACAGGTCGAAGACGTGTGGCTGAACTGCGCTATCAATTCCTATGCCGTTGTCTGCGATCTCGATGACAATCAGCCCGTCTGCTTCGTCGCTCGAATTGTTTGCCTCGACGCGCACACTAAGCTCGATAGTCCCTCCCACGGGCGTATATTTCGCCGCGTTCGACAGGAGGTTGCCCAGCACCTGGCTCAAACGGACATGGTCAGCGCGCACGTGGATGGGCTCGTCCAGCCCGGTGATTTTCAGCGTATGCCGGCGGGATACGATGTGGTGTCTGATGGTTGTTACCGCATCAAACGCAATCTCGCTGAGCGACGTGTCACTGTGCTTGATAGTCAGCTTGCCATGCTTCAGACGGGCGGCGTCGAGCAGGTCATCGACCAGCGTGCGCAGGTGCCTCATCTGGCGTTGTGCGACAGTCAACATTTCAACGGCTCGTTCATCTTCGGCACAGAGTCGTTTTGCTGCGCTGATGGCGCCATCGATTGGCGTCATGGGATTTCGCAGCTCGTGACTGAGCATGGCGATGAATTCGTTGTGCCGTCGGTCGCTCTCTTCACCACTGTCGCGCGCGTTGACAATTGTCAGGCCGGAACCCGCGAAAATGGCGAGATTCGAGAGCAGTCTGACGTCTTCGAGGTCGAATCTGCACGCCTTTGAGTGAGACATGACCCAAATGGCGCCTAGCGCTCCGTTATCAGCCGGAATGGGGACGACAATACCTTCAGGCACATCCACGCCGGGAAACTGGAGGCAGGGGAACTGAACCTGCGGGTGAATGAAAAGTTGCGGGGCGCGCGACGCCAGCGTCACGCCACACGGACACTCATCCCAAGTGGTTGTTTTGCCGCGCAGGTCGGCGCAAAGTCCGGCGACGGCAAACCATCGAAAGACCCGATTATCGTCAGGTCCTTCGACAAGACTGATGCCGGCGCTACCAGCATGACAAAGAGACAGGGCCATATCCGCAATGGCCTGCAGGAATTCCGAGCGCGGGCCGGCCTGAGCTCGAGCGAGTGCCACAAGCGCACGGTTCTCGGCCGCATAATCTGCGGCGCGAGCCGGCCTGCGGGCGAGCTCATCCGTTTGACCGGGCACGCGATTGCTTTCCATGATTGACAGAATGACTGGAAAAATAGAGAAAATTCGAAGGGCAGAATGTTGCTGGCTCGGCAGACGGGGCCAGAGCGACCTTTTTTGCAGCGGCGAATTTCACGTTACGGGAGGCGCGGTGCAAAGTCAACGAGGGTTCGTACCTGCTTGCCTGTTGGCAACGGCGGCCTCGATCCAGAAAGGTGTGGATTCCCACCTTCTGACTCTCGTTCTGGCGCAATTCAATCGGTTGCGAGTCCGTGCCTGGGCGGTGACCCGGCATCAATGTCTGAACATTCATACTGAGAGATCACCTGGGCGCCAAACAGCAGCAATGTGGCGAGCCATTCGAGACTAAAGAGGATCACGATGGCAGTCGTCAATGAGCCATAGACCACGCTGACCTGTGACAGCGTGGCGAAATACCAGACCAGCACATGACGCGTGATTTCCCACAGCAGGGCCGCGGTCACGCCGCCGAACAGTGCGTGCCGCAGGACGGGGCGGCCAACCGGCATCACGAGATAAATGGAGGTCAGCACGAAGATCTCGCCGGCCAGACCGAGCAGATACAGCAGCGTGCGCGAAAAACCCTGCAGCGAAACGTGGTGCCCGAACAGCTCGACGCCTTGCGCGCCGACCGCCTGCAAACCGGTGGAGACGAAGGTGACGATCAGCAGGCCGACGCCGAGACAGAGGATGTAGCAGTACGGCAGCAGCGCCGACAGCATGAAATGACGCCGGCGGATCGCCACCCGGTGCACGAAGATCACCGACATCGCGTTCTCGAGCACGGTGAAGGCAAGCGAGCTGAAGAAGAACATTGTCACGAGCAGTACCCAACCAATCGCTGCGCGGTGCGCGAGAAAATTCGCAAGTTCATGAACGAGCGCGTCGGCCTGACCCGGAACCAGCCAGCGTAGCAAACGCGCAAGCGTGTCGAGCAGAAGGTGCGGGTCCACCACATGCGACAGCACAATGACGATCAGGATCAGAAGCGGAACAATCGAGAGGAGAGCGTAATAGGCTACCGCGCCCGCGAGCAGCATGCCCTGATTGGCGCGAAAGGCCTTCAGAGACTGCAGCAGGAAAGCGCCCGGATGGCGTGCAATGCTGCGCGCGCGGTGCAGTGTGTCGACGTTCATGGCTGCGGTGCCGACCTCGCGCCTACTCACGCGGGTACGTGAATTCGGGCAGCGCCTCGATGGACGACTGCGCTGCGTCCGGCAGGATGAGTTGCGGGCGGTCGATTCTCAGATCGGGAAACGGCACCGCTAATTGTGGCGAGCATTCCCGCGCAAACAAGCGTGATCGTTTGTTGGATCATGGTTTTCGCCTTCTCTTGAAGGATATGTGAATTGAGAGACGCAAAACTCGTGCCGCGAGCCCGCACACGGAGAATGGGCCGCTCTCGCGCACGATGCCATCCGTCATGCACAAGCTGAATGGTGAGGGAATGGCTCAGGTGTTGACGTCTGGGCGCTCTTAAACGCCCGTACACTATTGGTTCCGGACGAATGTCCGCCACGCGAGGCCGCGCATGCCGACGATTGCCCTTATTGTTTTGACGGTCGTGATGACGCTCGTCGTCGTGCTGGTGATCGCGAACCTGACGAGCGGCGAGAAGAAGATCGAGCACAAGATCGAACGGCTGTACGCAAGCAACGATCCGCAGTTCACCCGCTCGATGGGGCTGCTGCTCGGACCGCCCGTCGTCGGGGGCAACCGCTTCGATGTGCTCCTGAACGGCGACGAGATCTTTCCGTCGATCCTGGAGGGCATCGGTTCGGCGCGGCACACGATCACCTTCGAAACCTTCATTTACTGGTCCGGCGCAATCGGCGAGGAAATCGCGCGTGCGCTATCCGACAAGGCGCGCGCGGGTATCGCGGTGCATGTACTGCTCGACTGGGTCGGCTCGTCGAAGATGGACACGCGCTATCTGCGGATGCTGCGCGAGGCGGGTGCGGAAGTCATCCAGTATCACAAGCCGCACTGGACCGGTCTCGGTCGCATGAACAACCGCACGCACCGCAAGCTGCTCGTGATCGACGGATGCATCGGCTTTACGGGCGGCGTGGGTATCGCCGACGAATGGACCGGGCACGCGCAGGACGAGAAGCACTGGCGCGACACGCACTTTCGCGTCGAAGGCCCGGCGGTCGGACAGATGCAGGCGGTCTTCATGGACAACTGGGTCAAGGCGACGGGAAATGTGCTTCACGGCCGGCAATATTTTCCGGAGATCGACGCCGCGGGCGACGGCCTCGCGCACATGTTCAGCAGTTCACCCTCGGGCGGCAGCGACGACATGCAGCTGATGTACCTCATGGCGATCACCGCTGCAACGCATTCCATCCACTTGTCGAGCGCGTACTTTGTGCCGGACAAGCTGACGATCAACGCGATCGTCGAGGCGGCGAAGCGCGGGGTGAAGGTGCGCATCATCATGCCCGGCAAGCGCATCGACACCCACACGGTGCGCGAGGCGTCGCGCGCGTGCTGGGGTGACCTGCTCGCGGCAGGCGTTGAGATGTACGAGTATCAGCCGACGATGTTCCACTGCAAACTGATTGTCGTCGACGAGTATCTGGTGTCGGTCGGCTCGACTAACTTCGACAGCCGCTCGTTCAAGCTTAACGACGAGGCCAATCTCAACATCTACGACCGCGATTTCGCGCGCCAGCAGACGGCAATTTTCGACAACGACGTTGTTTACGCGAAACGCATCATGCTTGGCGACTGGCGCCGCCGTCCGCTCCTCGAAAAGCTGTTGGAACGCGCTGTCGCGCTGCTCGACCCGCAACTTTGACGCATGAACTCGCGACGAATGCGGTCAAGTATGGGGGCACTCAAGGAAGATGCCGCCCGGCTCGAACTCAGCTGGAACATTGGCCGGGACGCACGGGGCAGCAGAACCAACTCTGAAACCGGACATCCGAATCTGGCAACAATCCCCTGGGTTATCGCGGCAAAGCTCGCCAAGGCGTTGTGGGGCAGGGCGCCCCAAGCGCCGTTGGCGCGATTGTGCAACGAACAGGCCACGGCTAATAAGATTTCGGAGGACCTCTGGTCTTGAGGTTTGTTCGACGCCTGCCCATGTCCGCGGGCTCGGGGGCGCGCGACGGCGCGTGCGGGCAGGCGTTGAATAAACCTCAAGAAAAGGGGGCGCCCGACCGTCAAAGGTTCGGATTGACGCGCGACGGGCGTACTCAACGATGCGCGCGGTGCGCCCCTTATCAACCCGACCTCGGCTCCACCGAATCGAAAAGCTGACCCAGGTCGTACGCCAGCAGGAACAAGCACCCCGTCATGCTGTGAAAACCTCGCTCGATCGTCCCCGCTTCCGCTACCCCTACGCATCCTCGTCCTAACGTTCGACCGTTCCAGGTCACTTCGCCTTCCAGGACATAGATGAACTCAGGGCCAGTGTGAAGGTGATCGGGAAACGCCGCTCCGGGTGAGAACCTCACGAGCTGGATGGCGCGGCCGTTCGCCTTGCCCAGGTTTTTCACTTCGACGCCCTTCGCGAGCCTTGACGGTATCCAGGGGACATCGTTCGAATCGCCCCAGCGAAATTGTGGCATTGGTGATGGATCATTAGTCATATCGTGTCGCCTTTTTGCCTACGCGAGGGGCCGTGTATGCGATTTCGCCAAGACGAAATGCCGACGTTGTCGCGATGGTCTAACGAGATGAGATGGGATTCCCCGTGAAATCCGGCGCGGGTTGATCGCTCACGCCAGCCGTTTGCACGCCGCTTACGACTTTGGCTACCAATCCTGGAATGCGGCCATTCCACATCCCGATGACCGTTAAGACAGTGAATGCGCCAGCGATCAAATCGACGAGGTAGTGACCACCCCTTGTCGGCGTCGACACAAGGACGACGATATTGACTAAAAGAAACAACATCCTAATACGTGTCTCGCGCATCGCATAGATCAGCAGAATCGCCAGAATTGCATGGAAAGATGGAATCGAAACCAGCCCTTGCGTTGCAAAAAGATCAATTGTCCTGAGTGCACCTGATCTCAGCGGTTCGAAATGCGAAAGCATCGAGGCGTCAGCGTGCACGACGCCTGCGTAATACTTGAATGGTCCCGCTGCCGGGAAGAAAGCCGAGACGATCTCAATGATCAGGAACGATACAACGAATGCACCATTGAACTCGGCAAGCGTTTTTCGTCGATTGGTCAATGAGAGATGCACGATGACCACGATGATCTGCGGAATGACGCTGGCGTAGGCAACCGCCAGGATCCAATCCAACGTTGGCTTCTGCTGCAACCAGAGAAACACCTGCGGCCAGTCGAAGCCAAGCGCGCGATCCCATCTGGCCAGCGAAGTATCGACTAACTCTGCGTTGGTGCTAACGATCAGATAGCTAAAAACTGCAGCCGTCAGAGAAAACAAAAGTAAAATGGAGGAGCAGACGATCACGGTTTTTAGTCTCTCGTCGCGTCGATACCTCGCCACTATGAGGGGGATCAGGACCCCTAGCGCCACAGAAACGCGGATCACAAGTCCGCGCGAACCTACGGTCCAATGTCCCATCAGGCACCAGACGACATCGAGAGCCAGGAGGAATAACGTAGCGGCCAGCAGTACCGTGTGAGGTTTCGCCGACGCGATCTGAAAGCGCTTGTCTGTCATAGCAGATTTTTGCGTAAATATTCGGTTGTTCAAACTCGCCGCGATATGACGCGCGCTATCGAAAGCAGCTATAGCGATCCATCGCGTGAGACCCGCAGTTGTCGCAAGCAATCAGCAATCGCGTCGGCACAAAGACAGCGTCACCGATACGTCCACCGCCGATGCGCGATGAACGTAACAGGGGGGACGACGCAGACCACCATCGCGATGCCCAGTCCCGGACCGCCTCCCGCGACTGCCGTGGCATGAGATACCAGCGCAGTCAGCGTAAGGCCGCCTAGGGAAACAGTCGCGAAGCGCCAGGCATTCGCCAGAGCAGGAGAAGACGAAAAGCTCCAGAAGGTGTTCAGCAGATAAGAGCCTCCGGTCGAACACGCAAAGGCGAGCGCGTTCGCTAGCGCCGGCCCGGTACCGGCGTATTCGATCAACGTCATGGCGACGGTGACGTGCAGACCGGTGACAAGCAGGCCGGACGCGCCAAATCGCAGCAGCTTGATCCGTTCGGCCCTATTCACCTGCGTCCTCCCGAGGCTTGCGGAGAATGGCGAGCAAGGACACCCCGTAGGGCAGCGTGCCATGTGCAAGCCAGTGGCGTTCAGCACTGAATATCCGGTAGAGCGCGGCGTTGAGCGGCTGGATCGGAATGGCGTCGCCTGTCGATCTGCTGCGCCCAAGACGGCGATCGAACCAACGCGCGGCCACGGCCAGGGGGAACAGCAACGTGTTGAAATACGTCACGCGTTCAGCTTCATAACCGGCCGCAGCGATACATTGCGTCAGCGAGCCGCGGCTGTAGCGCCGGTAGTGCCGCAGAAACACATCGTGAGCGCTCCACAGACTCTGGCAGGCAGGCACCGTCACGACGATGACGCCGCCTGGCGCCAGCAACGATTGCATGCGTGCCAGCGAGCCGACGTCGTCGGCGATATGTTCGAGACAGTCGAAGAAGCAGATCAGGTCGAAGCGCTCGCTGCTGTCGCTGCCAAAGGGCACATCATCAGGGCAACGCCCGGCGCGAATGTTGAAGCGGCCGCTGGTCTTTTGCGAGCACAACATGCGCGCCGTGCTGTCCATCTCGAGGCCGCTTACGGTACCGAATTCGGTCAGCATGTCGAGGTTGCCACCCGTGCCGGAACCCACTTCGAGCACGCGCGCTTTGGGCGGCAGGGCCAGACGGCGCAGAACGGCCTGCAACACGTCGCGCCGGCCACGGAACCACCAGTGTTCGGCTTCGGTTTCGGCCATTTCCAGATAGGCATCAGGGGACATCACGAACTCCTCGCGTTGATTGGCCGGCGCATTGCCAACTCATTGACCGACGATCCGCACGCTCGGTATCACGCGCCTGCGGACGACTTCGGGACGCGGCGCATGTGTCATGCGTGTCGGGATGCGGTCGCGATGCAGGACGCTGACCTTGCTCTTGGCCTGATAGCGGCGGCGCACGAGATAGACCGGGCGCTTTTTCGACTCGTAATAGATGCGGCCGACGTATTCGCCCACCACACCGATACCGATGAGTTCGATTCCGCCCATGAACAGCATCAGGGAGATCGTGGATGCGTAGCCGGGTACCGGATTGCCCGACCACAGCGTACGGCCGACGATAACGCCACCGTATATAAAGGCCAGCGTGGCAATCACCAGGCCGATATAAGTCCAGCTCCGCAACGGCACGGTGCTAAAGCTCGTGATGCCTTCGAGCGCAAAATTCCACAGCTTCCATCCGGAGAACTTCGAGTGCCCGGCGCTGCGCGGCTCGCGTTCGTATTCGACGATGACAGTCCGATAGCCGACCCATGCAAACAGGCCTTTCATGAACCGTCGACGTTCAGGCAGGCTGCGCAGCGCGTTGACGACCTGGCGATCGATCAGGCGAAAGTCGCCGACGTTTTCTGGCAGCTTGACCTCGGAGAGCGCGTTGTGCACGCGGTAATAGAGCGCCGCGGCAGTGCGTTTGGCGAACGTGTCACAGGCCCGGTTGGATCGTTTGGCGGCCACGACCTCGGCGCCCGCGCGCCAGTGTTCCACCATCACGGGGATCAGGCTCGGGGGATCCTGCAGGTCCGCATCGATCGGGATCACGGCGTCGCCGACCGCCTCGTCGATGCCGGCCGTCAAGGCAGCTTCCTTGCCGAAGTTGCGCGTCAGGTCGATGACCCGGATGCGCCTGTCCTGAATGCTGGCGGCGACTAGCTTGTCGAGTGTCCCGTCGTTGCTGCCGTCGTTGACGCAGACGATTTCGAAACGCGAGTCTTCGATCGATTCGAGTATCGGCACGACGGCGGCGAAGAACCGGTCGACTGCCTGATGCTCGTTGTAGAACGGCACGACGAGCGAAATCAATGGTTTGCTGATAGGTGTGGACATGACATTTCCCCGTTTATCCCTTTTGTCTTTCGTATGTGATGCAATGCGTCGGCATTGCATGGTCCTGGTTGCGGCAGCTTGTGCGACGACGGCAGGTTCATGACGGCACCTCCTCGGCGATTCGCGCGCGACGCAGAGTAAGCAGCAGCATCAGTAGCAGGACGACTGGTCCGATTTGCGGCAATTCGGTCAGGCGGTTGAAGAACTCATAGACAGGCAGCAGCCAGGCGAGTACCAGTACCGCCTGTTCACCACGTCGCCATCCCTTATCGAATCCGATTGCCGTGAGACAGATGACGGCGATGCCGAGCCATGCCAGTTCGTAGTGCCACACGTAGGGGTTCGCGAGCAGAGTGGCGACGGTCAGAGCCGCGCCGCGCAGGCGGGCGTCGTGTGTGGACCTCCAGATGTGACATGCCGCCGCCGCTGCAATCAGCGCAACGCATGCTTGCGCCCCATAAGCCGGAGCGAGGGGCACGCCGCCTTCGCGCAGAACCGCGAACGTGGTGGGCGAGGAGAGCCAGTAATGACGCCCATGTTCGAGTATCAGTTCGCGAGCGAGTCTGGTGCTTGCAAGGAACAGTGGCAGCGACTGCGCGCCGCAGATCATTACGCTAAACGCACCGAACAGCGACGCGCTCAGCGCGGCGACGCCAAAGGTGCGCCACGCGCGCGCCGCGATCAACACGAACGGCAACAGAAGTGCCATTTGCGGCTTGATGGCCAGCAAGCCGATACACAGTCCGGCGCGAACCGGGTGGCGGCCGATCCAGTGGACGGCGAGCGCAGCAAGCGCTGCGGTCAGGAGCGAGTTTTGCCCGAAGACGGCTGGGACGAAGACACACGGACAGGCTGCAACGAGCAGCCAGCCAAGGCGTGAACTGCCCATAGTGGGAGCGAGCCGGGAAACGGCAAGCGTGGCGAAGACGAACAGTAATGCGCTGACACCGACAAATAGAAAAAAGGCGACGACAGGCGGCACCAGGGCGAGTGGCTTGACGAGCACGAGGAACGTCGGCGGATACAGCCACGGCAGAAAACTGCCACGCGGAAAGTGGAATAGCGTCTCTTCGATTTTATCGAAGGAGGTGAAGTCATAGACCTGCCATGCCGGACCGTGCAGCGCCGCATATGAGGCCGACCAGAAAACCGAAAAATCGATGCCCGGCTTCGTGAAATCTCCAGTGGTGAAGCCGTTGCTCGCTCTGGCCCAGGTCACCATAAACAGGGCGTACAGCACCAGCATCGCGACGCTGTACACGACCACACGTTCAGGAGTGAGGAAGCTGTGAACGCCGTTTTCACCGCTACGATCGTCTGGTTGTGAAACGTACATGATCCCTGCCTTCTCTGTTATCCGGATGTGATCCAGTGGACCATCCAGTCATGCTGATCATTGATCCAGATTCCTAAGCGTCGGTCCAGAACGTTGCGTGAAGTACCTCGTTCGCGCGTGACCGGTTAACGCATTGTTGGAAGAAAATTAATCGACTTGCAAGGTCGCGTTTTCCTTCGTGAAGTGCGATAGGTGTCAAAGGCTGCTCAATGAGGTGAAAACGGAAGCGCCTATGTGCGCAAGCGCACGTTCCGGTCTCAGGGCTGCGACAGTTTGTGCGGATGCTGTTCGCGAGGCGTGCCCGTTTTCATCGGAATTGACGCCTGCGATGAATCAGGGTATGTCCTGAGTAAATCGCTCAAAGCCTTATCCCGTGGGACTCTTCGGCGATTCCACCGTCGGCCGGCGAGGCTGAAAAATGTCGCGGACGCGAGACGTTCTGTGCGGAAGCCTGGGAGGGCTGGCCCAGGCCATCGGGCTGAGAGCCTTGTATTTCCAGCATTTGCGTGTGGCTGGCCCCACCCTTGCTAAGGAGAGAGTGCGGAAGTCGACGGCGTGACGACCGGACGATTCGAAGAAGCAACCAGACTGGAAACGAATCGCCACGCAAGCAACCCTCGGGGTTGTCCCGCTCAGTTCGAAGCTGCGGAGCTCAACCGGCAGCGCGAACGCAAGTAGGACACAGGGTGGTCGTCGACTGACCGCCAGTTTTTCGTAGTGCCGGCAGTACGTTCCCTCAAACCAATCTTGGTTAAGGGCATTTCTTTAGACATCCGAAGGAGTAGGTCATGACGAAATTTATCGCTCACGCAGCACGCTTTGTCCGCGACGAAGATGGCATCTCGGCCATCGAATATGCTCTTCTCGCGTCGCTAATCGCCCTCGCTATCGTCGGGACTGTCGGCACGCTTGGCACGACCCTGAGCGGTATTTTCACCAAAGTCGCGGGATCGATCTAGTGCACCCGCCGGCGGACGAACGTGCGCTTTCGGTTCGTCCGTCGACTTCCGGGTGTCTCTGAACCCGGGATGGTCTTTCTGATCGGGGCGCGCCTTGCGAGGCGCTGCCACCGACAACGGAAGACTGAACTCTATTCGGTGTGTAGCGGGTCGCATTGCTACCGCCATGGCGTGAAAAATTAGTCCGACGGATCGAGGCCTCTCATGACACTGCCACCCCTGCCGCCGCAACCCGTGCCCCTGTGCGTCATCGTGCTGGTCATCGTGGCTGCGAGCACCGATATCGCCACGCGCCGAATTCCGAATCGCATCCTCGCGATCGGCCTCGTCGCGGCGCTCTGCGTGCAGGTGTGGTTACACGGACCGCTAAACGGCGGCATCGAGTGGCTGGCGGGAGCCGCGTTTGGCTTCGCGCTGTTGTTGCCGTTCTATCTGCTGCGCGGCATGGCTGCGGGCGACGTCAAGCTGATGTTGACGATCGGTGCATGGGTGGGCCCCGCGATGACTTTCCGCATCGCGCTGGCCACCTTTCTGATCGGCGGGGTCTG
Organism: Paraburkholderia domus; assembly: GCF_905220705.1. Taxonomy (GTDB): domain Bacteria; phylum Pseudomonadota; class Gammaproteobacteria; order Burkholderiales; family Burkholderiaceae; genus Paraburkholderia; species Paraburkholderia domus. The sequence continues at coordinate 81,198 of NZ_CAJNAT010000023.1, read as the reverse complement.
GTCGTTGGCTCTGGTGGTGAGCCGCGGTCGCGTCCGTCAACTGATCGCCAATCTGCAGCAGACCGCGGGTTCGTGGCGCTCGGTACCTTCACGGGCATCTGATAGCGGCGTCGCGTTACCCGCATCGGTTGGGGCGATTCCTTACGGTGTCGCAATAGCGGCCGGAACACTGGGCGTGTTGTTCGCGGCCACCGTCTAGCCGCGCGGATTTTATCTAGATATGCAACGGAGGAAGTCATGGAAAAGTTTATCGCCCAGGCCACACGTTTCGTTCGCGACGAAGACGGCATCTCGGCCATCGAATATGGTCTTCTCGCCGCGCTAATCGCCCTCGCCATCGTTGGGGCCGTCGGCACGCTTGGTACGAACCTCAGTACTATTTTTACCAACGTCGCGGGATCTGTTTAGCGCGCCTTGACCGGCGTCTATGTTGAACCACGCAGGAGTGTTGCCATGAAAAACAGTCGCGCTTTAGTCATGCTCGCGTTTGCCCTGCTGGCGGGCCTCGCTGCCGTGGTACTGGCCTCGCGATGGCTGCTGCAGACGTCGTCGAGTGCCGTCACGCCGGTGGCTGTGGCCGCAGGCGCCGTCAATCTGGGCGAGCCGCTGACGCAGGGCCAGCTTCGCACGATCAACTGGCCGACAGGGAGCGTGCCTCCCGGTGCCTTCACAGACGAGAAGGCGCTTGAAGGGCGCGTGGTGCTGGCGAGTCTTGCGCCAGGAGAGCCGGTGCTCGAATCGAAGCTTGCGCCGATCGGCACGAAAGGCGGCCTGTCAGCGGTGATCGGCTCGGGCCACCGGGCGATTACGGTGCGCGTGAATGACGTGGTCGGTGTCGCCGGTTTCGCGTTGCCGGGCAACTACGTCGACGTGATCGTGAATACGCAGCAAGCCGGCAAGACAGATACCCAGCAGAGCATCTCGAAGATCGTACTCGAGAAGATCCTCGTCCTCGCGGTGGCCCAGCAAGTGAGCCGCGACGACACAGCGCCGAAAGTCGTCAACGCGGTCACGCTCGAAGTGACGCCCGATCAGGCTGAGAAGCTCGATCTCGCGCGCAGCGTCGGCACGTTGTCGCTGGTTCTGCGCAACCAGGTCGACAAGCAGACACCCTCGACGGATGGTGCGACCAAACTTACGTTGTTCGACGTGCCGGCTTCGGCGCCGGTGGCTGAGCCAGTCCATCCGGTCCGTGCGAAATACGCCGCTCGCCCGGCTCCGAAGCGCGACTGTGTCGGCGTGTTGTCGGGCGTGACGGGCAGCGTCGAATGTTTTTAGGTCGGCCATGGTGCGCCTTTTAACAAGGCGCCGCGACCGACACAACGAAGTCAAGAACCAAAGTCTCGGGTTACACGCATCGAGCAACGGGGGCATAAAGACATGAAAACAGAACTGGGGTTCTCATCGGGCAGCCACGCGCGTCGCCGCTCGCTGAGCAGCACGGTACTCGTGGCGGCGCTGTGCGCCGGAATGGTCGTTACGCAGAACGGCGTCGCGCAGCAGATCAACGGCATGCCCGCACTCGGCAAGGGCGGTGCGAACCCCGCGTTGCCGGTGGGCCAGGGGCCGGTGCCGATGATGATCAGCATGGCGCCGATGCCGTCTGGCCCCGGGGCTGGCACCAAGTCGGTCGGCTCCGTGGCATTGAGCGGACCTAACTGCAGCGGGGAGATTCGTGATGAGTCGAGTGTCTCCGTCGCGGTAGGCAAGTCGATCCTCGTGCCGCTCGCCGAACCGGCGCGCAACCGCACGCTCGGCAACCCGACCGTCGCGCAAGCTACGCTGGTGTCTCCGCGCACGCTCTACCTCGTCGGGATGACGGTTGGCACGACTAACATGATCGTCCAGGGACGCAGCGGCCAGTGTCAGATCATCGACGTGAACGTCAATATCGACGCTGACGGGTTGCAGAGAACCCTGCAGCAACTGTTGCCCGCCGAGCGCGGCATCAGGGTGTCGACCGCCGCCGGCAACCTCGTGCTGGCGGGCCGGGTGTCCGGTGCGCAAGCCGCTCAGCAGGCAATGGCGATTGCGAACGCGTATGCGGGCGCGCAGCCCACCCAGCAGCAACAGGCGAGCACGACGAACTTCGGTAACACCGGTTCCAGCCTGACCCAGCAAAGCTCCAGCGTCAGTAAGCCTTCCGAAGTGCTCAACATGATGACGCTCGATTCGCCCCAGCAGGTGATGCTCGAAGTCAAGGTCGCCGAAGTCTCGAAGACCCTGCTCAACCAGCTCGGCGCAGCGGTGAACATCCAGGGTGGCTTCGGCTCATGGACGGGCGCCCTCGTGAGCAGCCTGCTCGCCGGCGTGGGCAATGGCGTTATCGTCAACAAGGCAAACAACCGGCCGTTCAATATAGCGGTCGACGCCCAGAAGACCGACAGCCTCGGCAAGATTCTCGCCGAGCCTAACCTCGTGACTCTCAGCGGGCAGGAGGCTTCATTCCTCGCGGGTGGCAGGGTTTTCATTCCGGTGCCGCAAAGCAACGGTACCGGCGGCTCGACGATCACGCTGCAGGAAGAGGAATTCGGCGTAGGCCTCAAGTTCACGCCGACCGTGCTGGCGGGCAGCCGGATCAACCTGAAGGTGGCGCCTGAAGTGTCTGAACTGTCGCCGACAGGGGTCACGGTAACCGCGACCGGGACCAGCGGAGCGGCCATCCTGCCGCTCATCACGACACGCCGCGCCTCGACCACGGTGCAAATGAACGACGGCGAAAGCTTTGCCATCGGCGGGCTGATGCAGAACAACATCACCGGGTCGCTCAAGGCAATTCCTGGCCTCGGTGAGGTGCCGGTGCTGGGCGCGCTGTTCCGCAGCACGTCGTTCCAGCAGGATCGCACGGAACTGGTTTTCATCATCACTGTGCATCTCGTCAAGCCTATGCCGAGCAACGACTATCCGCTGCCAACCGACAGTTTCGGACCGACCTCTGACGCTGCCGTCTATGCGACCGGCAACATGGAAGGCCGCCAGCCTCATCCCGCCGCACCGGCCGCCGCGACGCCGAACGTACCGCAGACGCAGCCGTCGGCACCTGCACCTGCACCTGCACCTGCACCTGCACCTGCACCTGCAGCAGGGTCGAACACGCCGGCTGCGCTGCCGCCGCGCGATACGCAGGCCGACCGGCCGGCTCCGGTCGTGATCGGTCCGCCTGACGGTACGCCGGCACCCGTGGCGACGCCACTGCCAGCCGCCGCGGCGCCCTCCGTTACCGGTGCCGACGTGAGCGCCGGGGTGAGCCCCGCTGCGGCGAAGCAAGCCGTAACGGGTAGCCAGCAGATGGTCGCCAAAGCGGGCGGGACCATTCCGGCCGATGAACATTGACGCATGGCTAGGGGAATCTCATGAAACTCGAACATCTTGTTTTGACGGGTCGGGCGGCACTCGTGCTGACCCTGGGCGCGGCGCTTGGCGGTTGCATGACGAGCACGCCCGTGTGGGACGCGCATTTCGGCGAAGCGGCGCACACGGCCGCCGCGATGCAGATCATCGATCCGCACGCGGCTGAGCATACGCCGTCGACTCTGGGCGTCGACGGCAAGGCGGCCGTCGCCGCACAGGACGCGTACGACAAATCGTTCCAGGCGCCTGTCACCACCTTGAATCCTTTTGTGATCGGCATTGGCAGTGGCAATGGCGGCGGGTCTGGTGGTCAGTGATGGCCCAATGTGCGGGAGACCATCATGCCTCGCGATGACCTTGCGCTCCCGGCTGACGGCAACGTCCTTCAGTCACCTTCGTTTGTCCAGTTGAGAACATCATGATCAATGTACTGGCTCTCTCTGAAGACGGCACGCGGCTCGCACAGATCGTGCGTCAAACCGGCGAATGCGGCGATTGCCGTACCACCCGCGCGAGCGGCAAGCCGTCGCTGCTCAGCGACCGGGGGGATAGTCTCGATGCGTTCGATGTCCTGATCGTCGACGCAGCGTCGCTCAATGACGCCGAGCTCTCCGCTTTCGAAAAGCTCCACCATGCACACCCGCGACTCACGTGCATACTCGTGATTCCCGACACGTCGTCGCAGACGTTGATTGCGGCGATGCGCGCGGGCTTTCGCGATGTGCTCGGCTGGCCCATCGATCAGCGAGCGCTAGGCGAAGCATTGCGGCGCGCCCAGGCCCAGTGCGTGCCGGGCAACGTGCGCGACACGCAGATCCTGTCCTTCATGTCGAGCAAGGGCGGGGCGGGAACCAGCTTTATCGCCTGCAACGTCGCGCACGCGATTGCCAGTCTCGCGCAAAAGCGGGTTTTGCTGATCGATCTGAACCAGCAGTTCGCCGATGCGGCCTTCCTCGTGTCCGACGAGACGCCGCCCTCGACGTTGCCGCAGATCTGTTCGCAGATCGAGCGCATGGATCTCGCGTTCTTCGATGCGAGCCTCGTGCACGTCAGCGACAACTTTGACATCCTGGCGGGCGCGGGCGATCCGATCAAGGCAGCAGAGCTCAAGGAAGACCGCCTCGAATGGATTCTGGGCGTTGCCGTGCCGCGTTACGACTTCGTGCTCTTCGATCTCGGACAGACCATCAATCAGCTGTCGATGCTGGCGCTCGACAGCAGCGACCAGATCCATATCGTGCTGCAAGCGAGCATGGCGCATGTGCGCGCCGGCCGCAGGCTTCAGGAAATTCTCGGCTCGCTCGGTTATGCGTCCGACCAGATGCGGCTGCTGCTGAACCGCTACACGCGCCACGCCGAACGCGCCCGGGCGGCGCTCGAGCAGGTGCTGGGCATGCAGGCCTGGCAGGTCATTCCGGAGGACCCGGTCGCCGTGTCCGATGCCATGAACCAGGGGCTGCCGATTTCGAAGACAGCACGCAACAGTGGTGTCTCACGTAGCCTGCAGACGCTTGCCGAGAACATCGTGAGCGGCGCATCGAAATCGGACCGGGGGCATGTCAGAAGCGCGTCCTTGTTCTCGCGGCTGCTCGGCCGTCAGGCGCAGCCGAAACTTGAAATGATGTAAGGCCAAAGGGGACCATCATGTCGCTTCGTGAGCAGATTTCCGCGCAACGCATCCAGCCTTTGGGCGAGTCTTCGGGTCAGTCGAATCCACAAGCCGGCATGATGCGTGCCGCGTACCAGAAACTGAAACGCGAGATTCATCAGGCCGTGCTCGACCGCGTCGAGCTGGAACGCCTTTCGCGGCTGCCTCCTGAGCAGGTTCGTCAGGAAATCTCCGCGTTGATTGGGCGCATCCTCGAGGATCAGAAAGCACCGGCGAACGATCTCGAACGCCGGCAGCTCGTCGTCGACGTGCATGACGAGATGTTCGGTTTCGGACCGCTGGAGGTGCTGTTGCGCGACCCTACCGTGTCCGACATTCTGGTGAATACATACAGCCATACGTACGTCGAGCGAAGAGGGCGCCTTGAAGCCACCGATGTGACGTTCTATGACGACGCGCATCTGATGAAGGTGATCGAGAAAATCGTCTCCGGCGTCGGACGGCATATCGACGAATCGAGCCCAATGGTCGATGCGCGTCTTCCAGACGGCTCGCGCGTCAACGCGATCATCCGGCCGTGCGCAGTCGACGGCCCGCTGCTGTCGATACGGCGTTTCGCGGCCAACCCATTGCAGGTGTCCGACCTCGTCGAACTGCAAAGCCTGACGCCGCCGATGGCGGAAGTGCTCGACGCGTTGGCGCGTGCCAAGGTGAACATTCTTGTGTCGGGCGGCACGGGCAGCGGCAAGACCACGCTGCTGAACGTCCTGTCGGGCTTCATTCCCGGCGACGAACGCATTGTCACGATCGAAGATGCTGCCGAACTGCAACTGCGCCAGGAGCATGTGCTGCGGCTGGAGACGCGTTCGCCGAACATCGAAGGGCGTGGCGAGATCACCCAGCGCACGCTGGTGCGCAATGCGCTGCGGATGCGTCCCGATCGCATCATTCTCGGCGAAGTGCGCGGGGCCGAGGCACTCGACATGCTCAACGCGATGAACACCGGGCACGAGGGCTCGCTCTCGACGATCCACGCCAACACCCCGCGAGACGCGCTGACGCGCCTTGAAAACATGATCAGCATGGGGGGGCTTTCGTTGCCGACCAAAACCATGCGTCAGCAGATCGCCTCGGCGATCTCGGTGGTCGTGCAGGCCACGAGACTGACCGACGGCCGGCGCAAGATCGTCAGCATTTCGGAATTGACCGGTATGGAAGGCGACATGATCAACATGCAGGAGATCTTCGTCTTCAAGCGCTCCGGTGTCGATTCGAAGGGAATCGTTCGCGGGCATTTCTGTGCGACTGGCGTACGGCCGAAATTTGCCGAGCGCTTGCAGGCTTTCGGTGTCGCACCGCCTGACCAGGTCTACGACCCGGCGCGGCACTTCGAAACGACATGATGCGCACGGCATTGGAGCGTAATCCGATTGCCTGCTGTTTCAGGAGACTCGCATGACACCGATTTTCTATGCGTCGATCATTCTGCTGTTCGTGGCGGTGGCGCTGGCGCTGGAAGGCGCCTACGAATACTGGAACAGCCGGCACGGACCGGTCGCGCGCCGGGTCGATTCGCGGATTCGCGCCGTGTCCGCAGGTGGACACGTCAGCAAGGAGCAGCTCTCGATTCTCAAGTCGCGCATGCTGGCCGGCTCGTCGGGGCTGGCGAGGTTCCTGCAGAGTGTGCCGCGCGTGCATACGATCGATCTGTTTCTGCAGCAGTCGGGCCTGAAATGGACTGTCGCGCGACTCATTGGAACCTGCCTCGTCTTGCCGCCGATCGTATTGCTCGTGGGCGCATTGTTCAGGGTGCCGCTCGTTCTCACGGCAACTGGCGGCGCGTTTTGCGCCATGTTGCCGGTCCTGTATGTGCAGCACCGGCGCAACAAGCGCATCCGCTCGCTCGAACGGCAACTGCCGGACGTCTGCGACATGCTGGCCCGCGCGTTGCGCTCGGGGCACGCCTTTACCGGCGCAATCGACATGGTGAGCACCGAGTTCGCGGAGCCGATGAGCGGCGAGTTTCGCATCACGTTCGATGAGATCAACTACGGCGTCTCGATCAGCGAAGCCTTGGCGAACCTCGCCACGCGCGTGCCGATCCGCGATCTGCGCTATTTCGTGATTGCCGTGGTGATCCAGCGCGAGACGGGCGGTAACCTTTCGGAGGTACTGGAAGGCATCGCCTTACTGATTCGCGAGCGATTCAAGCTGTTCGACAAGGTTCGCGTCCTCTCTGCTGAAGGCAAGATGTCCGCCTGGGTGCTTGGATTACTGCCGTTCGGCACGGGGGCGCTGATGATGCTGGGCAATCCTGGCTTCCTGGATGTGCTGTGGCAAGACCCTGCGGGGATCAAGATGGTCGAAGTGATGCTCGTGTCCATGGTGTTCGGGATGTTCTGGATGCGGCATATCGCCAGAATCCGGGTCTAGTTGCGCCTGTTGACCGTAGAGCGCACCACACAATATCGAGGAGGGGTCATGCAGACGCTAAACACCACGCAGATTCTGTTGCTGGTCGGCGTGTTCGCCGTTGTGTTCGCCGTCGCGCTCGGTGCGATGCATGTTTTCGCGCCACGCGACTTGCGGCGCCGGATCGAGCAGGCCGGCGGCACCAATATCGCGTTCGGGGCGGACAAGAGCCCGGAATTGCCGGAGATCGCCTGGTTCGAAAAACTCGCGGAGATTTCCCAGCCCTTTTCGAAGTTGTCTCTTCCAAAGGAAGGCTGGGAGAAATCCACCCTGCGCCTGCATCTGATGAATGCCGGCTGGCGTTCGCCGAGCGCCGCGCCGATCTATTTCGCTGCCAAGACTGCCATGGCGATCGCGTTACCGCTGCTGGCGATGCTCTGGCTTGTCGGTTCGTCCGTGGCAGCGACGACCCATGAGCGCTTGATGTTCCTCACCGCGCTCGGCGCAATAGGTTACTACTTGCCGAATCTCGTGCTGACAAAACGCATTACCTGGCGCAAGCGCGTACTGGTGGAAGACTTTCCCGACGCGCTCGACCTGATGACCGTCTGCGTCGAGGCGGGGTTGGGTCTGGACGCGTCGCTCATGAAGGTGGGCGACGAAATCAGGATGCGCAGCCCGGTGGTCGCGAGCGAGCTTGAACTGATGTTGCTTGAAATGCGATCCGGTTTTTCCAAAGAAACGGCGCTGCGCAATTTTTCGCTTCGCACGGGCGTCGAGGACATCGATTCGTTCAGCTCCATGCTGATTCAGGCGGAACGCTTTGGTACGGGCATCGGTGCTTCGCTGAGGGTGCTTTCCGACACGCTGCGCACACGGCGGCGGATGCGCGCCGAGGAAAAGGCCGCCAAGATCGCACTGAAAATGCTGTTTCCGCTCATCTTTTGTATTTTTCCTGCGCTCCTCGTGGTGTTGATGGGGCCGGCCTTGATCCATGTCTACAGGGTCCTGTTACCCAGCATGACTGGCTAGGGCGGATGACGGCGGCGCGATGGCGCCAAAGGTTCGGGTCGTTAAAGAAAGCAGTTCGCATTCCTGATGTGTTAAGCGTACATGTGCGATAAGGGAGGGCATATGAAACGGAAAAATCAGCGTGGGGCGACAGCCGTGGAGTTCGCCCTTGTGCTCCCGATATTGCTCGCGTTGCTGTTCGGCACGGTGCAGTTCGGCTGGTTGATGAACAACTACCTGGCCCTGACGAATGCGGCCTCGCTGGGCGCTCACCTGCTCGCATCGGAGCGAGGCTACGCCACGCCCTATTCCGATACACAGCGGGCCATATTGGCGTCGACGCCGGCGTTGACTAGCGCGCTGACCATCAGCATGAGCGTCGGCGGCACATCGTGTACCAGCGATAGCACGTGCGCAAGCGCGCTGGGAACCTCCACCCAGGCACCGGCAGCCGGAACGGTGGCGAGCGTGTCGCTCGGTTACACGTTTTTGCCGCTCTTCACCGGTGCTTTATACAGTCTCAAGTCCATCATGCCGTCGAGTTTGACTGCGACGATGTCTGAGCTAGTGCAATGAACCGCGGCCAACATTATCTCGGGCAACGCGCCGGTCTGGTCGGCAACCGTCGCGATCTTTTGAGTGGGGGGCGACCATGTCGCTAAAAAGGCAGAAAGGGGTAGCGGCGGTCGAGTTTGCCGTCGTCGTGCCGGTGCTGCTCTTGATCGCGGTAGGCCTCGCGCAGTTCGGCTGGCTGCTCAGCAATTACGTGATGGTCGCCAACGCCGCATCGGCGGGCGCACGCTATTTTGCATCGCAGCGCGGCACGGCGACACCCTATAGCGGTACGCAAACTCAGGTGCAAACGTCGGCTGCGGTGCTGAACACCGGCAACCTGTCGATCACGGTTTCGGTAAACGGTGGCAACTGCACGAGCGATACCGCTTGCGCAGCGGATCTGACCAGTGCCGCAAGCGGTGCGGCGGTAGCAACCGCGGCTGTGACCGTTACCTACAGCAATTTTTCGCCCCTGTTCACGGGGTCTTTGTTCGGTCTCTTTACGATGATGCCATCCGCGCTCAATGCCACAGCAGCGGAGCGAGTGCAATAGGGCGACCGGGTCAATAGTTTGGGAGGGCGTGAGATCATGAGAAAAAACCTTAAGCTTCGCGGCGCGCCGGCAAACCAGCGCGGCGCCGTCTCCATTGTGGTGGCGCTTTCTCTGGTCGTCCTATTGGGGTTCGCGGCGCTTGCCGTCGACTACGGCTATCTGGCTTACAGCCAAAGGCGCTTGCAGAGCGCCGCCGATGCCGCGGCACTCGCCGGCGCGGTGGATCTCTGGACCAAACCATGGGCTACCGCCGCCAGCGACGCACAGGCGTTCACGGCAGGGCAAGGTAACACGATGCCAGGCGGCGTGACACCGGCGACCGCGACGGTAACGGGCTTGACCTTGTCCAGCGTCACGTTGCCGTACAAACAGGCGGTGTCCGGATACAACGGCATCAAGGTGACGCAACAGGCGACTGTGCCGCTTTTTTTCGCCAACGTCTTCGGCATGAAGTCGCAGACGATCAGTGCGACCGCGGAGGCAGGTGCCGGGGGCGGGGCTGAGCCCGCGCTCTACAACGTGATGATCATCCTCGACACCACGAAATCGATGAGTACCACCACCGACAGTAACTGCCTGAATTCAAAAGGCGTGGCGCAGACCCGATTGCAGTGTGCCCAGGCTGGCGCATTGAAGTTGCTGACCGGCTTGACCAATGCCGGCGACAAGGTCGGCTTGATGGCATTTCCGCCGCAAACATCGTCAACTTACAATTTCACGTGCTCAGGGAAGTCGCCGACCATTGCCAGCAGTTATTCGGCATCGGGTGCCAGCTATCAGGTCGCTTCGCCGAGTTCGGGCTATCTTGGCAGTAACCAGCAGGCGAATACCAGTTCCGGTATCGTGCAGGCGCTCGGTGGCGGCAGTTGCGGCGGTCTCCCGGCGCCGGGCGGGTTGGGCACGTTCTACGCGCAGGCGCTCACGGCGGCGCAAACTTCTCTGGCTGCCACGGCCGCAACCGAGACTCCGCCCGGACAGAACGTGATCATCCTGCTGAGCGACGGTATCGCGACGTCTTCGACGAGCCAACTGGGCAGCACCTATAGCAGTACATATGGAGGCGAGTGCCAGGCAGCCATTAACGCGGCGGCTACCATCAAGAGCAGCACCGGCACCTTGATCTACACCGTTGCTTATCTAGGTGGCGAGGCCGCGTCGGCGCCGAGTTGTGGTGACGGCAATGACAAGCTCACTGCCTGCAATACGATGGCATCGATAGCGACGAACTCGTCGTATTTCTACTCCGATACCTGTGCGAATGCCGCCGGTGGGACCAACAGCCTGAATACGCTGTTCGGGCAAATCGCCTACAGCCTGACAAAGCCGCGGCTGATTCCGCTGAGTGCGTCGTAAGGTGGTGCGGCAAAGGCAGGCGGCCGGCCGCCTGCGGCAACCTTGTCAATTACATCGTCCGATGGCTTCGACACAAATAAACGATATATACTGTTTATACGGTTATAAATTCGGAGGTAAATATGTCGGCACCTGTCACTAAAGAGCACACCAAGAAAGCATTCCATTTCCCGAAGAGCGCGACCAAGCGCGCGGCAGATGGCGCGGAGCCGGCAGTCGCGGCGGAGCAACTGGCGGAAGCGGCGCCCCTAGTCGGGAAGGCTGCCAAGTCGAAGCGCTCGGCAGCGGCGGAAGCAAAGGCCGTTGTCAAGAAGGCAGCCAAAGCAAAGCGCTCGGCAACCGCCGAAGCAGCACCTGCCGCCAAGAAGGCGGATAAAGCGAAGCGTTCGGCAACTGCGGAAGCAGCACCTGCCGCCAAGAAGACTGTCAAAACGAAGCGTTCAGCGACCGTGGAAGCGGCCCCTGTTGCCAAGAAGGCCGCCAAGCCGAAGCGTGCGGTAGCCTCGGAAACAGCGCCTGTCGTCAAGAAAGCGACCAAGCCCAAGCGCGCGGCAACTGCGGAAGCCGCACCTGCCGACGCTCCTGAAGCAAAGAAAGCCAAGCCGCCGAAGAAAGAGAAAGTCGTGCGCGACAGCTTCACCATGCCGAAATCGGACTACGACAAGATCGCGTCTCTCAAGCAGACATGCCTCGACGCCGGCGTGTCGGTCAAGAAGAGCGAGCTGTTGCGAGCAGGCTTGATGATGCTGGTGGCGGCAGCGCCGCAGCGCCTGGTTGCCGCGGTGTCGTCGCTCGAGACGGTGAAGACGGGGCGTCCCGCAAAGGGCTAAACCCGGTATCACGGCCCGACGCAAGCTTGGGCTGAAGTCGTGCCCGCCAGGCGGGCTTCGCGTCTTGCGCGAGGCCGCCGGTGGCCTCGCTCGGGCGCAATCGTGGCAAGTAGCAGGCCAATCTCTCCCGCTTATCGACTCTCTAGACGACTGGTCTAATTGAGTCCATAATCCGACACCTATGAGAGCTAGCCATCCCCACATCCGCAAGCACATCCTCGACGCCGGGCGAGCCCTGATTGCGCGCAAAGGCTTTGTCGCGGTCGGGCTGAACGAGATTCTGACGACTGCCGAAATCCCGAAGGGGTCGTTCTACCACTACTTCGGCTCGAAGGAGTCGTTCGGTAGCGAGTTGCTGCAGCAGTACGTCGCCGACTACGCGGTGCGCCTTGACGAACTGTTCGGTCAGCCCGGTGTCAACGGCCGTGACAAGCTGCTGAGCTATTGGGCCGCGTGGCAGCAGGAACAACTCGATCAGGACGGCGACGAAAAGTGTCTGGTGGTGAAGCTGAGCGCGGAAGTCGGCGACCTGTCAGATGAGATGCGCGTGGTGCTGCGCGACGGCGTCGACCGCTTGATGGCGCGTCTGGCGTCCGTGATCGAAGAGGGCAAAGCAGACAGCTCGCTTTCGCCGGAGATCAGGGCCAAGGAAGCTGCCGAACTTCTCTATCACATGTGGCTCGGCGCGGCGCTCGTCACCAAGCTGCGCCAAGATGGAAGCGCGATGGCGCAAGCCATGGCGATCACGCAGAACGTCCTGCGCGCGGCATAGCATTGCTGCGGCCAGGGCCGTGGCGCGATTGATACCTCTCGAAAAGAACCACTGGCGCCGCACGTAGCGGAGTCCTCATCGTTGCACCTTCCAGGAGATCGATTGTGCGTAGCGTTATCCATTCCTCTTTCGGCAATCCCGCCGAAGTACTGCAGGTCGCGGAACGTCCCACGCCGATTCCCGGTGCGGGGCAGGTGCGGATCAAATCGACCTTGTCGCCGATCCACAATCACGACCTGTGGACGATTCGCGGTCAATACGGCTACAAGCCGCAACTGCCGGCCATAGGCGGCTCTGAAGTTGCCGGTGTGATCGACGCGATCGGCGAGGGTGTCGAACGCGTGAAGCCCGGTCAGCGCGTGGTGGTGGCCGGCATTCACGAAGCCTGGGCCGATTACGTTCTGGCGCCAGCGGCAGCAGTCATCCCGCTGCCGGACGCGATCAGCGACGAAACAGGCTGTCAGTTGATCGCCATGCCGTTGAGCGCGGTGATGTTGCTGGAATATCTGCATCTGGAGCCCGGTCAGTGGTTCATCCAGAACACGGCGAACGGTGCGGTCGGTAAGACGCTGGCGATGCTGGCCAACGCACGCGGCATCAATGTGGTCAATCTGGTCCGGCGCGAAGCGGGCATTGCGGAGTTGATCGAGCTGGGCATCGGCAATGCAGTGTCGACGGACAGCGAGGGCTGGAAGGAACGGGTTCGTGGCATCGTCGGCGATGCGCCGCTCGCGGCGGGTGTCGATTCGGTCGGCGGCGATGCTAGCGGCGATATCTTCGGTCTGCTTGGCGAAAACGGCACCCTGGTTTCGTTCGGCGCCATGTCCGGCCAGCCGATGCGCCTCAACTCCGGTGATGCAATTTTCAAGCAGGCGACCGTCAAGGGTTTTTGGGCGAGCAAGATTTCCGAGGTGACGTCGGGTGCGGATAAAGCGCGAATGATCGGCGAACTGCTCACGCTCGCCGTATCGGGCGAGTTGAAGCTGCCGGTCGAAGCCGTCTTCGATATCGGGAACGTGGCGCAAGCGGCAGCGGCGAGCGAGAAGAGCGCGCGCAAGGGCAAGGTGTTGCTGCGTTTCTAACGAGCAGAGGCGCTTCGCTGTATCGCTGCACAACGTTGTGCCGTGCAGTGCCATGCCGATGCAGGTTCGCCAAATCTTTCCAATGTCTGCCCACGCAAATCGTCGAGCGGTTCGGGGTAGACGTTGGCCACATCTTCTCTCACCGACTCAAAAGCCCAATCCATGATCGAAGTCCATCACCTCAACGAATCCCGTTCACGCCGCATTACCTGGCTGCTTGAAGAACTCGGCCTCGACTACAAGCTCGTTCAGTACCAGCGGAATCCGGCTACCCGTCTCGCGCCACCGGAACTGATGGCGATCCATCCACTGGGTAAGGCCCCTGTGATTCGTGACGGTGAGAAGGTGGTTTTCGAGTCGGGCGCGATCGTGGATTATCTGATTCGCCGCCACGGCAACGGCCGCCTCGCGCCGGCATACGGAACCGACGAATACGATCGTTACGCGCAGTTTCTGCACTATGCGGAAGGCTCTGCCATGCTGCCGCTGATGTTGAAGGTGTACACGGCACGTCTTGGCGACGGTGCTGCTCCGTTGCAACCGAGAATCGAAAGTGAAATGCAGAATCACCTCGGTTTTCTGAATGAGGAATTGGCCGGCCGCGACTACTTCATGGGCGATGAATTGACGGGCGTCGATATCCAACTCTCGTTCGTGGCTCAGACGTGCCTGAAGTTTTGCGGCCGCGATGCATTCCCGAATATCACGGCGTTTGTCGATCGCATCGAGGCGCGCCCCGCGTACCAACGCGCGATGGAAAAGGGCGGCGCGTAAGCGGCTCAACGGTGCGTTACATCGGGGCACCGCCTGCGCCGCGGTTTGGCATCTGCTGCGGGTCACTTAACCTTTGACGTGCGCCGTCGAGAGCCAGCCTCCGCTTACGCCGATCTGCGCCACCTGTTTCGCTACTGCGTCGGCGAGGCGCTTTGCGTCCGCTGAAACACCAGCCTTCTTCGTTTCGGATACGGCGTGCAAGCCGCCGCCCACTGCTGCAGAGGTCGCGATGCTCCCGGCTGCGGCGCCCACGCCGGCTGTTTCTACCATGCCGGGTGCTTTGCCGCTGTCGCCGGTGGCATTGAAACTTTGCACCAGCCGCGCTGTGCCGCCCGCCGGTTTGTACAGAATCTGCACGGAGCTGCTCACCTCGCTTTTACCAGCGCCGAGGCCGATCAGCACGCGGCGGCGGCGATTACCCGCGTCGATCTTGTCGAAGCTGCCCTGCACGAGCAGGACGTTCTGGTCGGCGGGGGCGGGGATGTCCGAACGAATCGCACGCAGACCCATCGATTGCAATTGATGCACGATTTCGTTGGCAACCTGCTCACGCACGGCGATCGCATCGGCTGATTGCTTTTCCGCGGCGGACGAGCCGTCGAGTTGCGACTTCAATTTCTTCAGCATGCCGCCGTTGTCCAGTTTCACCTGGTCCGGATCGCTGTCGAAGGTGTAGACATAAATGTTGTCCGGGCGCACTTGCGGTTGTGCGCTGGTCTGGGTCGCGTTGTTGATGCTGCCGCCGGCGCAGCCGGTCAGGAGCGCACTGCCGCAGACCATTGCGACACACGCAAAACGAGCGGCATTCTTTTTGAGGAAACTCACTGAAGTCAACATGTTCATCCTGTCGTCGGCACGCGGTGCCGTTATGTTCGAACGCATCTTCCGATGATCGGGCAACCGTGGGATCGTTAATCATCGGGATCGAATTCGCACGCGCGTTTTCACGCTTAGCACCCTTGATCTCATGCGTCCTTTTTCGTACGCACCGGCAGCGAAACGAAGTATGGGCGAGTCACTTCCCGAACTCCATTCAACAATTATTTCGCGCTATGTCATCGCGAAACATGCAACTGCGGAGCGGGTTTGGCATGGGGTGAAAGCGACGGGGCAGGGGGCATCAATTCAAGGCGAGCCTGATGACGCAGAAGAGAATGCAGGCGAGAAGGGCGGCGGCGACGGCCATATTCAGCGGATAGCGCATGGTTCACTCGGCACGAGCGTTGCGGTGCTCTTATCCTAATCACCTGAGGGAAGATGAAAAGTGGGCAGCGAGGCGGCTATGTGCGAAAGCCAACGCAGCGCGTCGAACGGCTGCGCTGCTTTTTGGGCGGGAGCGCTTCCAGCTGATCTTGCATCAGGACGCGTTGCCGTTTCCCTCTCTATTGGGTGGAATTAAGGGCGCCCGAAGTGAACGATCAGGGTGTGCCCGCTGGCGCAATGTGGCCGGGAGGCGCATGATTGAAGCGATGTGCCGTCCGACCCCAGAAGCAGCAAGCCCTGCGGGAGATGCGGCGCACGCGACGCCACTGGTGCATATGCCGGAAAAGCACATCGCGGCCATGCACCGCGGGCGACTATTCAACCGTTAAGGAGGATTTCGCATGGACCGACCTGACGCCACCAATCCGTTTGGCGATTTCACCAAAATGCTGGAGCAGTTCAAGCTCCCCGGCTTCGACGTACCTGCCATCATGGAAGCGCGACGCAAGGACATGGAAGCACTGGTTCAGGCGAATCAGACTGCTTTCCAGGGCATGCAGTCGCTCGCACAGAAGCAGACCGAGATGCTGCGTACTACGCTGGGCGAATTGCAGTCGCTCACGGGGCAGTTGTCGGCAGGCGGTGCCGCGCCTCCGGCCAAAGCTGCCGAACTGATCCAGCAAAGTCTGCACAAGTCGCTCGCGGATATGCAGCAGTTGGCGCAAGCCGCGTATCAAACGCAGGCTGAGTCGTATGCGGTGATCGCAAAACGCGTGGAAGAAAATGTGCAGGAGCTCAAATCGCTCTTGCAGCAGCAGAAAAAGTAGCAGACGCGGCCGCGTCGAATCGCTCGATCCGGATTCGGCGCGGCTCGCGGAAGTAGCAACGGAGTATCAGGTGCCGTGGATGACGATCAAGTTGTCCGCGGCATTTTTTTCGCCTCGAATCACGCCCGTCGCGCGATTTTCTCTTCACACAAAAGCAGTCTGCACGTGCCGCAATGATCTGACGAAACAGGCCGGTAGACGTGAATTATTAAACGTGCGCTTACATTGCTCGACGCATGCTGCACGCATCAATATTTTTCTGCTGTGGCCCCGTTACTTTATGAGGGTGTTCGCTTTAAACAAGTCGAATCGAAAAAATATGCGCCGAAGCGCCGCCCCTTGGTGATCCGGTCCTCAAATATCAAACGGCCTCAAACGGCGCCGCGCCAGCCGAAGGTTTAAATCGTCCCGCAAACGATTGCCATGCCGCTTCGCGATGGCTAAAGTTTCGCGCCGCCACTCCGTAGACGCATTCACGCAACCCAATCGGTGTGAATGCAGTACCGGCACCACCGGTCAGGAGTGCGCCCCTGGATTCTCGTTCGTGATCGGCTCACCCGCCGGCCACGAGCGTTTCACCTCGAAGGAAATCTCTTGAAACCGATGCTCTCTACAAGCATTGCTCGCGCAATGCTCGGGGCAAGCTGCGCGCTGTCGTTTGCTGCGCACGCCACGCTCGGCCAGAACGTCAGCACTGTCGACAGCGATCAGACGCGCCTGCACGCAGTTGCTCATACGGCCACTACGCAAAGCGCGTATTCGGTACACCTGATTACGATGCCGTCCGGCACGCTGGTGCGTGAGTACGTTGCGCCCAACGGCATCGTGTTCGGTGTCGCGTGGCAAGGCCCGACGCTGCCGGATCTGAAATCCATGCTGGGCACCTCGTTCGACCAGTACGTCGCCGCTACCGCAACGCGGCGTGGCACGCCGCTGGCGGTGTCCAACAGCGATCTGGTCGTGTACTCCGGCGGGCATCTGCGCGCGTTTGCCGGCTACGCCTATCTGCCGCAAGCGGTGCCCGCGGGCGTCGATGTCGGCGTCATTCAATAACGGAGCGGATCATGCGACAACCCTCTTCGTTCGTTACCTTGTTGTGCGCGGCGCTGCTCGCGTTGCTCGTCAGTGCTTGCGGCGGTGGGGGCGGCGGTTCCAGCGGTTCCGGCTCCGCGGCGAATTCAAGCGGCACGACGAGCCTTTCCGCCGGTCCCACCGTTACGAATACCTCGCCGTCGCCGCAAGTGGTGGCTGCCAATGCAGTGCGCGTGACGGTCGATTCCGGCGTGAGCAACGTGCCGAACATGCCGTTTGTCAGCGTCACGATTTGCGTGCCCGGCACCACCCAGTGCCAAACCATCGATCACATGCTGGTGGATACCGGTTCATGGGGCGTGCGCGTGTTCGCCTCGCAATTGCCTGCTTCGATGACGCTGCCGCAGCAGAAGGACGGTTCGGGCAATCTGGTCGCCGAATGCATGCAGTTCTTCGACGGCTACACGTGGGGTTCGGTGAAGCTCGCCGACCTCCAGATCGCCGGTGAAAAAGCGGCCTCGCTGCCGATCCAGGTAATCGATCCGAACTACGCGTCGCTGCCGTCCGATTGCGCGAATTACGGTGCGTCGCGCAACACGCCGGGCACGTTGCAGGCCAATGGCATTCTGGGCATCGGCGTGTTCAAGCACGACTGTGGCGCGAATTGTGTGCAGCAGGCAGTGGCCGGTACGTATTACGGTTGCAACGGCACCGCTTGCACGTCGATTCCACTCGCTGAAGCGCTGCAGGTCGCCAATCCGATTCCTTACTTCGCGACCGACAACAACGGTTCGATGCTGAGTTTGCCGACGGTGTCGGGCGGCGCACAGTCGGTTAGCGGACAACTGGTATTCGGCATCGGAACGCAGAGCAACAATTCGCTAGGCAGCGCGCAGGTGATCGGTGTGAGCCCGTCGAACGGCACCTTTACTACCGTGCAGAACGGTACAACGTATTCGAACAGTATTCTGGACAGTGGCTCGACCGGCCTGTTCTTCCAGACCAACGCGTTGCCGGCATGCGCGAGCCCCAATAGCGCGTACTACTGCCCGGTGTCGACTCAGTCGTTGAGTGCGATGATCCAGGGGGTAAACGGCACGACGAGCGCGGTGAACTTCAGCGTTGGCAATGCCACGGCGATTTCGCAAACGTACAGCGGCGATTCAGCGTTGCCACTGCTGGCGGGACCGGCCTTCGTGACGTCGTCGATATTCGACTGGGGTTTGCCGTTCTTCTACGGGCGTAACGTGTATGCCGCTGTCGAGCAGCAGGCGACACCTGGCGGCACTGGACCTTACGTCGCGTATTGAGCGATAGCCAGGCTTGCCTGTTGAGAAAAAACCCGCCGCCGATGGATTCGGCAGCGGTTTTTTTGCGAGTGCGTGAAGTGTTCAACGTGCGGGTACTGCGGCTGGACTAGCGCCGGCGCGCGGTCCGCTTCACGGGCGCCGCTTTGGTGGCGGCGGCCGCGGACTGCGACGGCGGCGCTGACGGCGCGGCTGTCTCCATGACGGGAGCCTGTGCGGGTTCTTGCGATACCGCAGCTTGCAACGCGCCAGCCGGCACCGCCCCGGCATCACGCGCCGGTGCCGCCACTTCCCTCGGTTGTGTTTTGTCGCCCCCAGCCGCAATCACCCGATGCACGAAGCGCAATTTATCCACCACCGGCGAGGCCAGCGTGAACGGATAACCGTCGGGCATGCCGAGACTGCGGTTCAGGCTGTTCAACGCATACGTGAGCGGAAACCAGCGCTTCATCAGATTCTCGAAGCTCGCGTCTTCCACGGGCGTGCGGTCGGTCAGCGTTGGCCCGTTCGGATCGTCGGGCAACAAGGCGAGACCGTACGAGGTCGAGGTATCCAGCACGTCGACGATCAGCATGTAGTGCGCCCACGTCTCGGCCCAATCTTCCCAGGGATGCATCGTCGCATAGGTGCTGATATACGAAGCCTGCCACTCTGCGGGTGCGCCGTCACGGTAGTAGGCCGTCAGCGCCTCGCCGTAGTCGGCGCGCTCGTCGCCGAACAGCTTGCGGAAGGGCTCGAGCCAGCGCGGATTGTTTTCGATCAACTGGCTGAAGTAGTAGTGGCCCGTCTCATGGCGGAAGTGGCCGAGCAGCGTGCGGTAGGGTTCGCCCATCGCGCTGCGCACCTTTTCGCGGTAGGCGTCGTCGGCTTCGGCGATGTTCAGCGTGATGAGACCGTTGTCGTGGCCGGTCATGACTCGCTCACCATCGTCGCCGTCCTCGAGGAATTCGAAGGCCAAGCCATGCTCCGGATCAGCCTGGCGCGAGGGGACGTCAAGACCAAGCCCGGCCAGCGTGTATAGCAGACGCCTTTTCGCCATCTCCAGCCGGTACCAGTAGAGCCGGTTATCCGGCGCGCCCAGATTTGGAATCGTGCGCGTGAGCTGGCAGGCCCGGCACAGCGAGTCGGGCGAGTCGGCGGGGATCATCCAGTTGCAGACGTTTTCGACCGCGTAGTTGTGGCACTGCCGGAACAGCGCGCCCTCGGCACGCGGATGCAGGCTCCGCCAGCGTTCTTCACCGGCGTCTTCGAAGGCGCTGATTTCGGCCAGTTCGGGTACATATCCGAGCAATGACTCGCACCGTTCACAACGAACGTTTTCATAGAACACAAGGTGCGAGCAGCGATTGCAGTGGAAGGTTTTCATCGATCGAGCCCTGGTGGTGGGTGGCCGTCAAGGAGCAGCAGGCGGGGCGCTTCGTCAGCTGGCAGACCGCCGGCCGCCGGGCATCCTGCGCATCTTTGACCGCCTGCAAGAGCGAAGCCGATCCGCAATCTTCATGCCGCATTTGCCAGACGTCACTGGTTTAACGCACATTACGTACATGATCGTGCATCGGCGCTGCGCCGCTTTGGTGCGCGGGTTCCGAAAAGGTAATGGAAAGGCGCGCTGATCGATCGGCCGGACGGTCGGCCGGCGCGGCAAACTTCGCAGCAGGCACTATTCCGGCAGTACAGGCAGTTCACGCGGTTTTTCGATTAACGGCATGAAGCTTGCTTTTTGGCGGGCTGCCATCCTTTGTCCAGGAGTCCGGTGTGTCCATACGCGTCGCGTTGAATCATGTCACACATTACCGTTACGACAGGCTGGTCGCGCTGTCGCCCCAGGTCGTGCGTCTCAGGCCTGCGCCGCACTGCCGGACCCCGATTCTGTCTTATTCGATGCGGGTCGAACCGGCCGAACACTTCATCAACTGGCAGCAGGACGCGTTTGCCAACTATCAGGCGCGCCTCGTATTCCCCGAAAAGACGCGCGAATTCAAGGTGACCGTGGATCTGGTCGCCGAAATGGCCGTCTATAACCCGTTCGACTTCTTTCTCGAACCGTCGGCGGAAAAGTTTCCGTTCGAGTATGCGCCGGGCCTTGCGCTGGAACTCGCCCCGTATCGCATCAAGCGACCGATGACGCCGCGCTTCGCCGAGTTTGTCGCGAGCATCGACCGCACGCCGATGGTCACCGCCGACTTCCTCGTCGGACTGAATCAGCGGCTGCAACGCGAGATCCGCTACCTGATCCGCATGGAGCCCGGCGTGCAGACGCCCGAGGAAACCCTGGTGAGTGCCGCGGGCTCATGCCGCGATTCAGGTTGGCTGCTGGTCGAGACACTCCGGCAACTGGGGCTGGCGGCGCGCTTCGTCTCCGGCTACCTGCTGCAACTCGCGCCCGACGTCAAATCCATCGACGGCCCGAGCGGCACCGAAGTCGACTTCACCGACCTGCACGCATGGTGCGAGGTGTACCTGCCGGGCGCGGGCTGGATCGGCCTCGATCCGACCTCCGGCTTGCTCGCCGGGGAGGGGCATATCCCCGTCGCCTGCACGCCCGAACCCGGCAGCGCGGCGCCGATCTCAGGCGCCGTCGACGAATCCGAAGTCGAGTTCGAGCACACCATGTCGATTGAACGGGTACTGGAGACGCCGCGCGTCACCAAGCCGTTCAGCGAAGCGGTGTGGAACGACGTGCTGAAAATGGGCGAGCAGGTCGACCAGCGCCTCACCGAGATGGACGTGCGCCTGACGATGGGCGGCGAGCCGACCTTTGTGTCAGTGCGCGATCGCGACGCCGCCGAATGGAACACCGACGCGCTCGGCCCCACCAAACGCGGCTACGCGGTCGCGCTGATGGACAAACTGCGCTCGCGCTACGGCGCGAACGGTTTTCTGCATATCGGCCAGGGCAAGTGGTATCCGGGCGAGCAGTTGCCGCGCTGGGCGATGTCGCTTTACTGGCGCGCCGACGGCGAGCCGTGCTGGCAAGACCCCGAGCTCTTTGCCGACGAACGCGAGCCGGGCACCTACACGGCCGGCGACGCCCAACGTTTCCTCTCTCATCTGGCGACCAAACTGGCGCTCGACACGGACTGCATCCAGCCCGGTTACGAAGACGTCTGGTACTACCTGTGGCGCGAGCGCCGTCTGCCGGTCAACGTCGACCCGCTCGACGCGCGTCTGGACGACGAACTGGAGCGCGTGCGTCTGCGGCGCGTGTTCGATGCGGGCCTGGGTGGCGCGACGGGTTTTGTCCTGCCGCTCGCGCGCGAACGCGACGTGCCGAACGAGGCGCCGAAGTGGGTCAGCGGCCGGTGGTTCTTCCGCGACGATCGCATGTTCCTGATTCCCGGCGATTCGCCGATGGGTTATCGCTTGCCGCTCGATGCGCTGCCGTGGGTGTCGAAGACCGACTATCCGTATCAGCACGCGCATGACCCGTTTGCGCCGCCCGTGCCGTTGCGCCCGGCCGCGCAGTTACGCCTGCAATACGACGGCGATGGTGAGTCCCGCCGCACCCTGAACGAGGCCGATGCGCGGCGCGCGGCGGCGTTGTCGTCGTCAGCCGCGGATTTGCTGAGCGGCATGCCGGGCAGCGGCGTGCTGGCTTTTGCACCTCAACCGGGCGATCAACAGCCACCGGCGCGCGGGCAGTCGTCGAAAGAAACGCTGCGCACGGCGATCTGCGTCGAAGCGCGTGATCCTAAACGTGCCGCCGGTCCAAAGGCTGAAACCGAAGCGTTCGGCAGCGGCCGCTCGCTGCTGCATGTGTTCATGCCGCCGCTCACCGAACTCGACGACTATCTCGACCTGCTCGCCGCGGTCGAAGCGACGGCGGCCGAATTGCGGATGAAGGTGGTGCTCGAAGGCTATCCGCCGCCGCGCGACGCACGCCTGAAAATCCTTCAGGTGACGCCGGACCCGGGTGTGATCGAGGTGAACATTCATCCGGCTTCGAGCTGGGAGCAACTGGTCGACAACACCGAGTACCTGTATCAATCCGCGGCCGAGAGCTATCTCAGCAGCGAGAAGTTCATGACCGACGGCCGGCATACGGGGACCGGCGGTGGCAATCACTTCGTGCTCGGCGGCGCGACGCCTGCTGATAGTCCTTTCCTGCGCCGCCCCGATCTGCTCGCGAGTCTGATCGCGTACTGGCACAACCATCCGTCGCTGTCGTACCTGTTCTCCGGGCTCTTTATCGGCCCCACGAGCCAGGCGCCGCGCGTCGATGAGGCGCGCAACGATCAGGTGTATGAACTCGAAGTGGCGTTCCGCGAGTTGCAGCGGCAGATCGATCTGCTCGGCGGCCGCGACAGCGCGAATCTGCCGGCGTGGATGATCGACCGCTCGTTGCGCAACATCCTGATCGATGTGACGGGCAACACGCACCGCGCCGAGTTCTGCATCGACAAACTCTATTCTCCCGATGGTCCGACCGGCCGCCTCGGCCTGCTCGAATTGCGCGGTTTCGAAATGCCGCCGCATGCGCGCATGAGTCTCGTGCAGCAGTTGCTGCTGCGCGCGCTGGTGGCGCGTTTCTGGCACACGCCGTACACGCAGCGGCTCACGCGCTGGGGCACGGAACTGCATGACCGCTTCCTGCTCGGCACCTTCGCGAAGATGGATTTCGAGGACGTGCTCGGCGAACTCAACCAGGCGGGCTTTGCCTTCGAGAGCAGCTGGTTCGCGCCGCACTTCGAATTCCGCTTCCCGCTGGTCGGCGCGACCACAGTGAACGGCGTTTCGCTGACCATTCGCCACGCGCTCGAACCTTGGCACGTGATGGGGGAGGAGGGCTCGCCTGGTGGTACGGTGCGTTACGTGGATTCGTCGGTGGAAAGGCTCGAAGTGCGCGCGCTCGGTTTGAACGACAACCGTCATGTGCTGACCGTGAACGGTGTGCCCGTGCCGTTGCAGCCGACCGGCCGCGTCAGCGAATATGTGGCCGGTGTGCGCTTTCGCGCGTGGTCGCAGCCGTCGGCGCTGCATCCGACCATCGGCGTGGATGCGCCGCTCACGTTCGACCTCGTCGATACGTGGACCGGCCGCTCGGTGGGTGGATGCCAGTATCATGTCGCTCATCCGGGCGGGCGCAGCTATGAGACCTTCCCGGTCAACGCCTATGAAGCGGAAAGCCGGCGGCGCGCGCGTTTCTTTGCGTCGGGTCACACGCCGGGGCCGCTCACGGTCGACATGCCGCAGCGCAGCCTCGAGTTTCCGTTCACGCTGGACCTGCGGTACTGGTAACCTGGTAGACTGAAGAGCGGCAGCACAACTTTAAGAACGACACGACCTTGGCCTTTCAATCGACTTTTCCCTTCGAAACGTCCGCCGCCCGCGCGGACGCTTCGTCCTTATTGCGGCTGTTGCCGGGCTACGAAGGACATTGGGACGAGTTACGCGACCCCTCAGGCGCGTTGCGCGAGCCGTGGCGGCAGTTCTTCGAGCGGCTCGGCGAAGACGGCATCGCACGATTGGAAGATCACTACGCGTCCATCGCGCAGCAGATCCGCGACAACGACATCAGCTACAACGTCTACGCGGATAACGGCGAGCCGCGGCCGTGGGCGCTCGACCTGCTGCCGTTCCTGATCAGCGAGGCCGAGTGGGCGCATATCGAGCGCGGCGTGACGCAGCGGGCGCATCTGCTCAATGCGATCGTCGCCGATATTTATGGGCCGCAGACCTTGCTGGAGCGTGGGCAGTTGCCGCCTGCGCTGGTGTTCGGGCATCCCGGCTATCTGCGCTCGGTGAAGGGCTTTACGCCGCCTGGCGGGCAATATCTGCAGGTGGTCGCCGTCGATCTGGCGCGTACGCCCGGCGGCAACTGGACCGTCATGGCGCATCGCACCGAGGCGCCATCCGGGCTGGGTTATGCGTTGGAAAACCGGCTGATCGTGGCGACGCTGTTCGCCGATCCGTTCCGCGCGTTGCGCGTAAGCCGTCTCGCGCCGACCTATTCACAACTGATTGCTACGCTCGCACAGGCCGCGCAGGCCACCATGCAGCCCGACAGTTCCGGGGCCGATGCTTCGCCGCATATCGCCTTACTCACGCCCGGACCGTTTAGCGAGACCTACTTCGAGCATGTGTTTCTCGCGCGCTATCTCGGCGTCACGCTGGTCGAAGGCAAGGACCTGACGGTGCGTGACGACATGCTGTATCTGAAGACGCTAGCCGGTCTCGAACGTGTGCATGTCGTGCTGCGCCGTCTCGACGATGCTTTCTGCGATCCGGTCGAATTGCGCGCGGATTCGAGTATCGGCGTGCCGGGCCTGTTGCAGGTGATGCGCGCGGGCAATGTGATCGTGTCGAACGTGCCGGGTTCGGGCTTTGTCGAATCGCCGGCCTTGCATGGCTTTTTGCCGGGCATCGCCGAAGTGTTGCTCGATGAAGACCTCGTGTTGCCGAGCGTGGCGACCTGGTGGTGCGGCGAGAAGGCCGCGCGCGAGCACGCGTTCACACGCCTGGACGAAGCGTTCATCGTGCCGACGTGGCCGGTCGCGCCGCGCGATGCGCCGCCCGGGATCGAGCAGGGCAGGCAGCGGCTGTCGACATGGCGCGAACGTATCGAAGCGATGCCCGACACCTATACGATCCAGCAGTCGCAGCGCTTTTCCTGCACGCCGCGTTACGAGGACGGCACCATCGGCCGCCGTCCGTCGGTGCTGCGCGTCTATGCGATTGCCGACTTCAACGGTGGCTGGCATGTGATGCCTGGTGGCTTCACGCGTATGGCCGCCGAGCGCCAGGCGACGGTGTCGATGCAATACGGCGGCAGCAGCGTCGATACGTGGGTCCTGTCGAGTCAGCCGACGTCGACTTTCACACTGCTGCCTTCGCCGATGCAACCCGCCGACCTCGCGCGCAAGCATCGCACTGTGTCGAGCCGCGCCGCGGAAAATCTGTTCTGGGCCGGACGTTATGGCGAACGCGCCGAAAATAATGTGCGGCTGTTGCGCCTGATTCTGGGCTCGCTGGAAGGCAACGATGCCGACGCGATGTTCCCGACGCTGGTCGAGCTCGCCATGCATTGCGGCCTCGTACAGTCCGGCGACATGTCCTCGCCGTATTCGCCGCAAGCATTCGAGCGTGCGCTGGTCGCGAATCTGAGCGAGAGCACGGGCGCTGCGAGCATCGGCCAGAACCTCAACTACCAGGCGCGCGCGAACGGCGAAGTGCGCGGGCGTCTGTCGAACGATCATTGGCGCACGATTCTCGCGGCGCGCAACGACTTCCGCGATGCATTGCAGACCTTGATGCCCGCTGCGGGTTTCAACGGCAATGGCAACAGCAATGGTAATGGCAGTGGAAGTGGAAGTAGCTCATCGCAGGTGCAGAGCGGCGCGAATGGCAACGGCCGCGCTGAGCGCGCCGAACGCTACGATCGTTACGACCGCGTGACGCTGATGAACGCGCTCGAACGCTTGTCGGTGCAGTTGTCGGCGATCAGCGGCGCGCAAGGCGACCGCATGACACGCGACGAAGCGTGGCGTCTGCTATTCGTCGGGCGGCATATCGAACGGGTATCGGCAATGGCGTCGATCTTGCGCGTGGTCGCCGATAAAGGCCAACTCGCGACACCAGCCGGATTCGATCTGCTATTGCAATTGTTCGACAGCACGCTGACGTATCGCGCGCTCTATCCGGGCCGTTTCGAGGTGCCGGCCTTGCTCGACTTGCTGGTGATCGAGCCGACCAATCCGCGTGGCATCTACGGTGTCTATGAGCGCCTGCGCAAAAAACTCGACGAGATCTCCGTGGCCGCGGGCAGCATGCGGCATCGTCCGTTTGCGGAATTGATGCCGCCAACCGCTTCGTTGCCGACGCTCGAATCGCTGTGCGTAATCGACGAAGACGATTCATATGCCGACCTGATTGCGGTGTGCGATCAGATTGGCGGCTACGTCGGCGCGGCGGCGCATGAAATCAGCGCGCGCTATTTCAGTCACGCCAGTACGGTCGCGTCGCGAGTGTGGTCATGAAGCACGCACCGACTGTGTTGTCCGTCTCGCATCGCACGACTTACCACTACTCCACGTATGTCGAGACCGCACAGCATCTCGCGACGATCAGACCGATCGCCTGTGCGTGGCAGCGTGTGGTCTCACACAGCGAAAAGATCGAACCGGAGCCGTCGTATCAGACTAGCCGTATCGATGCATTCGGCAACGACGTCCTGTACTTCGCGCTCGATGCCCCGCATGAGCGCTTGCAACTCGTTAGCGAAACCACGGTGGCGCTCATGCCGCGCTGGACCGACCTCGACCCCGATGAAACGCCGGAATGGGAAGACGTGGCGGACGCGTTGCGTTTTTGGGTCGGTGGCGAGTTCCGGCCCGAGGTGGAGTTCTGCTTTGCGTCGCCGAACATCGTGCCGCGGCCCTCGTTGCGCGCTTATGCGTTGCCGAGCTTTCCTCCCGGCATGCCGATCGTGGCGGGTGCGATCGATCTGATGCACCGGATTCACGAAGACTTCTCGTACAAACCGTCGGCGACGATGTTCGACACACCCGCCGAGCGCGCTTTCGAATTGAAGAGCGGGGTATGCCAGGACTTCGCGCAGGTGATGATCGGTTGTTTGCGTTCGTTGGGATTGCCGGCGCGCTACGTGAGCGGCTATCTGCGTAACGATCCGCCGCCTGGGCAGCCGCGCTTGATCGGTGCGGATGCCTCGCATGCGTGGGTGTCCGTGTATTGCCCGGAGAGTGGCTGGATCGATCTCGACCCGACCAATGACGTGCTTGCCGATATGGACCATGTGACGCTCGCGATCGGCCGTGATTACAGCGATGTTTCTTTGCTGCGCGGGATGATCCTGGGGGGCGGGGCGCATCGGGTGGAGGTGGGTGTGACGGTGTTGGCGCTTTGAGGTGGACGCGCGGTTTGCGCGAGACTGCCCCACCATCCGATACTTAACGGCTCCCCATTTGTATGTCCCTGGCGCTCAGCCGTCCCAGCTTCGCTGCAAGATCGAGTCGCGCCGCACGCCAATCCGTCAGGGCCTGAATGCGTTGACGGTCGGCCTCCGATAAAGACGACTGTGCGTTGAGCAATTCGAGGATGTTGCCGACGCCAGCGGCATATCGGTGCTTTGCCGCATCGAAGGAGCGCTGGGCGATCTGCAATAGTGCGGCGGCATTGCGCACGTTCTCGACGTCGGTCTGCAGCGCCTGATAGCTTTTCCACACATCGAGCCCGACCTGCCGTCGCGCTTCGTCGAGCGTGTATTGCTGCACTTCGATTTGCGCATGCGCCAGCCGTACCTGATAGGTCCTGCCGAAGCCTTCGAACAATGGAATCTGTACCTGGACACCAAAATACCAGTCATGTCCTGTGGCCGCAAATTGCGGCTCGCCGAAGCCCAGACTGGCAGGCTGGTTGTTCTGACTGTACTTCGCAACCAAACTGAAGTTCGGCAGACCTTGGGACCGCGTTTGCTGCTCCTTCGCGATCGCGGCGTCGAGTTTCGCCTTTGCAGTTGCGACATCCGGATGCGAGCGTTGGGCATCGGCAATCATCTCCGCGACCGATTCGCTGAAATCGTGATCGGGTGCGACGCCGTCGTTCACCGCAGGCATGACGATAGCTCGAGCGGGATTGAGGCCCATATCGGAAGCGAGTGTACCTAGTGCTACTTGCAGGTCGCCTGACGCCTTCGCCCTGTTGAACGTTGCCTGAGCGTACGACGTCTGCGCTTGTAATTGGTCGGAGATTGCCGCAACGCCATGGCTTACGCGCGCGGATGCGGCTACAAAACTATCGTGCGCAATGCGTTCCGTTTCTTGGGCGGCTACGAACTTGCCGGCCGCAGCCTGTGCGGAATAGTAATCCGTCGCCGCCGTGGAAAACGCGGCCTGCAGCGTGGCGTCCTGGCTAGCTCGGGCAGCGGTTAGCAACGCTTGCGCATTTCGCAGCGCTGCCTTTCTGCCGCCGAAGTCGAACAACACCCAATTGAGCGAGACCGAACCCGTGTGAACAGTTGAACGATTCGCTGAACTGAGGCGCGGGTAACCGGTGACATCCGTGACCGAGTCGTCGCGCACTTCTTGCCACGCGGCTGAAACGTTCGGCAAATACGCCGACTTTGCCGCGCCAACGCCGGCAGCCTGCACCTTGACCTCGGCCCATGCCGTGCGGGTCTTCGGATTGTTACATAGCGTTCGATTCACCGCTTCGTCGAGACGCAACGGCTCGCCCGGCGCGCCGAACTCGCAAGGCGAAATGGCGTTAGCGGCGAATGTTGCGGCCGGTGTGTCGGGAACGATGGCGCTCGTTCCGAATACATCGAGCGCCATCGCCTTTCCCGGCGTGCCTGCCAACAGTGATAGACATAACAAGGCTAACGCTGCTCGAATGTATCGGGATGCCGCGCCGGCTCCGGGGCGGAGGGGCGTGCATGCTTGTGCGTGTATTGGAGACAGGTTGTGGCCTGAGCGATCAACGTTCACGCAAACTCTCGCCTACAGTTTGTACCAGCGGATCGAGAAAATAGCTCGCGACGCTGCGTCGGCCGGTCCGGATTTCGGCCGTCACTTCCATACCCGGCGTCAGATTGATTGACTTGTTGTTGATCTGCATCTGATTGGTCGGTAGCCTGATTCGGGTCGTAAAGGTCAACCCTTGTTTCCGGTCCTTGCCCTGCGCGGCGTTGTTCGAAACGGCCGTGACTTTCCCCGTCAAATAGCCGTAACGCGTGTATGGAAAAGCATCGATCTTGACAACGGCGTCCTGTCCCACGTTGACGAAACCCACGTCCTTGTTCTCGACATTCGCTTCAACTTCCACCGCGTCGTCAGGTACTACTTCCATTAGCGCCTGTGCAGTCGTGACCACTCCGCCGAGTGTGTGCACCGATAACTGCTGCACCGTCCCGGTGACGGGTGCATAGAGCGTCAACAGCGCTTCACGTGTCACGGCCTTGGTTTCGTCTTCGCTGTTCTGCGCGAATTGCTGGTTTGCCTTGTCGAGTGCGTCCAGTTGTTCGCGTGAGAATTGCGAGGTCGTCTGTTCGATCGTCGCCCGCTGAATTGCGATTCCTGCGCTGAGTTCGCGAGCGTGGCTTTGCTGCGCGGCAAGCTCATGCTCCTGCTCGATAGCGGCCTGTTCTTTGCTGAGATAGTCGTGCTCTGCTACGTACTTATCTTTCGCGAGTGTCTTGTAGTCGTTCGCTTCGCTACGCGCGAGCGGCGCTGTCGCACGCAGCTTCGCCACTTGTTGATGGGTGGTTGCGAGTTCGGCTTCCCGCTTCAAAAGCTCGGCGCGCGATGCAGTAAGCCTGTCTGCGTATTCGCGATAGAGTCCTTCGGCGAAGCGTTGGGCTTCTTCCTGCTGCGTTTGCGATGCGCCATCGACGATCGCGACCATCGGCGTGCGATCAGTTTTGAGCGAGTCCAGCAACGCCCGCGCTCGCGCAGACGACAGCGCGGCATCGACGCGTGCGGATCTTGCCTTGTGTGCGTCAGCTGTGGCTTGCGTCGCGTCGAGAGTCAGCAGCGCCTGTCCCTCTTTCACGCGCTGGCCGTCGCGGATCAGAATTTGTCGCACGACGCCCGTGATAGCCGGCTGAACAGTTTTCACGCGCACGCTCGGAATCAATTTACCCTTGGCTGTCGCGACAATATCCAGTTTGCCTATCACTGCAACCAACAGGATCAGAAAGCCGAGCGCGACGATGACGCGCATAGTCCAACGTGGCACCGGGTGCGGCGGGGTTTCGACCAGTTCGAGATTCGCGGGGAGGAATTGCAGTTCATGTGTCGTACGGTCTGGCGTGTCGAGGTGATCGCGAATCGTCCATGCTGAACGAAAAATTACGCCGTAGTGTCTGCACAGGTCAGCAATTGCTTTGACCTTCAGGAAATGAGTGGTCATCAGTCGTTCTGCAACGATACCAGGTGCGCGTAATAGCCATTCATCCGCAGCAGCTCGTCGTGGCTGCCGCGTTCGACGATCTGCCCTTTGTCCATCGCGACGATCTGGTGGGCGTGACGCACCGCGCTCAATCTGTGCGCGATGATAATGACCGTGCGACCGTGGCATATGGCCTGCATGTTGGTCTGAATCACTCGTTCAGTTTCGAAGTCGAGCGCGCTGGTGGCCTCGTCGAAAATCAGAATGCGGGGGTTGGTCATGAGTGCGCGTGCGATGGCAATGCGCTGACGCTGTCCGCCTGAGAGCGTAGAACCATGTTCACCCACAGGCGTGTCGTAGCCCTCGGGTAACTCGGAGATGAAATCGTGTGCGCCGGCAAGCTTTGCAGAGTGGATAATCCCCTCCAGCGACGCGCCCGGGTCCGTCACCGCGATGTTCTCACGAATCGATCGGTTGAAGAGCAGGTTCTCTTGCAACACCACCCCGATCTGCCGGCGCAGCCACGCCGGATCGGCGAGCGCGAGATCGATTCCATCGATGCGCACGCGCCCATTCTCCGGCACGTATAAACGCTGCAACAATTTGGTTAGCGTGCTCTTGCCCGAACCCGATCGACCGACGATGCCGATGCTCTGTCCCGCGGAAATTGTCAGGTCGATGCCGTTGAGAACGGTTTGGCTGTCCGGGCGGTAGCGGAAGCGCACGGCCTCGAAACTGATCTCGCCCCTGACGGCAGGTAGCGTCTGCCGGCTTTGTGGCAGTTCCGTGCGCGTGTTCAGGATGTCGCCCAGCCGGCTCATCGAAATACCGACTTGCTGGAAATCCTGCCAGAGCTGCGCCAGTCGGAGCACCGGCGCACTCACACGTTGCGACATCATATTGAACGCGATTAACTGGCCGACAGTCAGTTTGCCGTCGATAACGAGCTTCGCGCCGAAGAATAGTGTCGCCAGCGTGACGAGCTTGCCCACTAATTGAATGAGTTGCTGTCCGATGTTGCCTAAGGCGCTGACCCGGAAGCTCGCTGCGACATAAGCGGCGAGTTGATTGTCCCAACGGCGGGTGAACTGCGGTTCGATAGCCATCGCCTTAACCGTCTGGACACCGGACACGGCCTCCACCAGAAATGCCTGGTTGTCGGCTCCGCGTGCGAACTTGTGATCCAGACGCTCCCGTAAGATAGGATTCAGCGTCAGCGAGACGACGGCATAAACCGGCAGCGAGATCGCGACGATCAATGTGAGCCATACGCTGTAAAGACACATGACACCGAGAAAGATCACCGAAAACAACAGATCGATGACCGCAGTAAGTGCCTGGCCGGTGAGAAAGCTGCGAATGCTTTCAAGTTCGCGAACGCGCGCGACGGTGTCGCCTACGCGCCTTGCTTCGAAGTAAGCGAGCGGCAATGCCAGCAGATGGCGAAAGAGTCGCGCGCCGAGTTCGACATCGATGCGATTGGTCGTGTGCGAGAAGACGTAGTTTCGCAAACCCGTAAGCAGCACTTCAAATACCGAACTCACCAGCAGAGCCACGCAAACCACACTAAGCGTGCTGTAAGCCCGATTGACGATCACTTTGTCCATCACCACCTGGAACATCAGTGGCGAGACGAGTCCGAATACCTGCAAGACCATTGAGACCAGCAGCACTTCGAGCAGCAAGCGACGATACTTGACGACGGCCGGGATGAACCACGAAAAATCGAATCGGGCCAGTTCGCCGGCAAGCGACGCTCGCGAAGTGAACAGCAGCATGCGGCCGGTGCAACGCTCGATCACTTCGCTAATCGACTTCGTGCGTGGCGCCTGCATGCCGGGTTCAAGCACGAGCGCGGTCGTGCCGTCGGAACCGGCAAGGATAAAATGCCGGCCCGTGTGGTCGAGCGCAAGCGCTGGGAAGGGGGTTTTTCCAAGTCGCTCCGGCACAAAAGGCACGGCTCTGGCTCTCAGGCCGATTGCACGAGCAGACAGAACCAGCTCAGCTTCGGAGAATGCGTATCCTTCGAGGGCCGCCGCGTGTCTTATCTGTGAAGCATCTGTTGCGATTCCGTGAAAGCGAGCGATTACGACCAATGCGGCCAGTCCGGCGTCTTCCAACTGCGCCGGTTGCTCTTCATGTCCCATTGTTTAATCGGAGAGAGTGCTGATTGGTAAGCGCGAAGGTGCGCGGATTCCCGCATGACTGCGGGAATCCGCGACGCACGATCGTCGGTTCAGATGGTCTTAGTGCGAAGAAGCTGCCAGTAAAAGCTGGTTTTCTGGCTGAGTGGCCGCAAGAGTTATCGACGCCGACGGCTCTGGGGCGTAGGCTGCCATCGCGTCGATCAACTGGGCAACTTGATGATCGGGGGCGGAATAGGCGTTGGTTGCTCCATTCGACTGCGAGTCGTAATTGTTTGCGACCGCACTCTGCGCCGCCGTCAGCGTGGTCTCGTTCGCGGCGTTGCTGCTATGGAGCATAGTCATCGTGAGCGAGCCGGGGCTGCGGTACACAACCGTTTCCGACCCGTCGGCGTGGACTTTGTTCATACCCGTGCTTCCGTGTGTTAGCGGATCCAAGAAAAACCGAGTTCCGGAGCCGTCCGCTATGAAGTTGAACATTTCGATCGGTCCTTCCGAATTGTATTTATAAGCGGAGCCCGAGCCGCTGGGATAGACCATAGTCATTTGTGTTTCCTTTCCGGTCAGCGGATCGTAGAGCGTGTCCATACGAAAACCGTCTGGAGTGGTGTACACCCACTCGGTCATTACATCCGCCGCGTTATACGTGCGCCGATGTATGGTCTCGTCGTCGTACTTCACGACCAGGTCTTGCGAGCCGTCGGCTTTAATGGTGATGTCGTTCGTTGCGCCAACTTCGAACGTTGCGCCGCCGAGTTCGCCGTTGGGATTGCCGGATACCGTAATGATTCCATCGGCGACACTGATGTTCTCTCCCGTGATCTCATTCGAGATCACGTTGCCGGATGCGGAACCGAGTGTGACCGTTGTGCCTTCGGATGCGTAAATTGTGTTGCCGGCTCCCTCGATGCTCGCGCGGTTTCCGGGCGCAAGCGAGACCATGTTGTTGTCACCGAGCACGGTGACCTGATTGTCGGTCCCCATGACGTAAACAAACTGAAACTCACCACCGCCTGAGGGATTGCTCATCGGCGCAACGGTGTACGTGCTCGACGAACCGGTGATGAACACCTCGGTCACGAGATTGCCGTCCGAGTCTGTGGAATGGGACGTATAGCAGCCGTCTTTGTAGATATCTAACGTTAGTGGTTTGTTCGCGTCGGTCTGGGGCGCGGGGTTGTTCGCTTCAGTCTCGGGAACGGTCCAGACGCTTTTTCCGGCGTTTACGGACGGATCCTTCAATGGTCCGTCGTCAGACACCGTCCCCACAAGATAGGTCACGCCAGATTCGAAGGTATAGAGTGTGCCGCCGTCACCTTGCGTAACGACGGTCGTTGCTTTCTCAGCCGTGTATCCGATGATCCAGCCTGCGTCGTTGACCTGCGGTATCAGCATTCCGCCGGATAGCGTGGACTGCATTGCGTCGGACATGGTATTTTGGAACTCGGCCTGATCTGACGGGGTGAGTTGGCTGTAGTAAGGCTGAATCAGGTTCTTTAGCTGGGTTAATCCGTTTGACAACGTATTCTGATCGTTCGTATCCAATATTGATGCCGCGACCATCAGCGAGCCGAGGACCGTGAGCGCGACGGCTACCTGCGGAAACATCACTGTGCCCGCCAGTAAAACTGCACCGGAAAGCGCATCTAACTCACTGGTAGTAATGGTCTCTCCACGACCTGCGAATAATTTATTGGTAATGGGAACTGCCGCTAGGCTGATACCGAACACGGAGGCTGTGGCCCCGGCTTTACCCAACAGCTCGGTGGCTTTCTCGGAAGTCGGGGAAAACTGTTGCAAGGTTTGCTGCATGCCTCCGGCAACCACACCGAACAAATCATTTGCAGCTCCAGCGGTAGCGATGACTTTCTTTGACGTAGCTTGCTCGGCGACCGCTTGCTGGGCGGAATTTGTCGCATCTGCCACACTGACGGACGAGCCGGTAATAAAGGCGACGACATCGCCGACGGCTTCAATAAAATTTTGTGCTTTCACTTAATTGTCTCTGGAAATTTTTTTCTGAGCTTGGTTGCATTAAAAAGAGAGATAAGCCATAGCGGAATAATCAATCCATATTCCCATAATAATCTTTTTTTTCCGAACGGTTCACGATTAAAATCAAGACTTCGATTTGACTCCTCCCGACCAAGTAATACGTGTCCGTCCACCTCGCTAATAAGCGTAGGCCAAAAAAATCCACGACCGTCTTGGAGCAGGAAGCCTTCCACGTAAAAATTTACTCCCGAGTTGGCTTTTCCTATTTTCGAAATATCCAAGCTATTATCTAATAATTGATATACTTTCCCATTAGCCGCATGAAAATCGATGGCGCGCTGCCTATTAATCGAGCGTCGATTAAAATTTCCGACCGTGAAATTACCGACGCTTCGAACAAGAGGCGCTTCCGGTGGCACCGCCCCCATGTAAGATTGACTGAAAGCTAAATTAAAGAGTGGAAATGCCACCGTTAGAGCGACGGCCGTACTCAGGACGCCTCTTTTCCAGCGATATCCCTCCCCAATCTGATAATCCGATCCGTTAAGTAAAATCGAAAAAGCCTTGAGCAAGCTTATATTTGACATACGTTATATTTCGATCGGTCAATGAGGTTTGGTAGATGATTGCCAAATAAAAAGTCGGTGCGACATATGCAGGTATGTGCGGCTGAACATAATTTTTATCTTTAACGAAACGAGCCGACATCGTATCATTTTGTAATTATTCAAACACCAGCGCAGAGGGAAAAATATTATAAAATTCGAAATTAATTTGTCATTTTTTGCAAACAATTCACGACAACCGCCTGAGGTCTTAAAAATTCTCAGATAAATGATTATTTTCTAGGATTCTTCTCAACGAAAGGTAGCGGAACTAAGACTCGGGCGGATTCATTCCGCTTTGACGCGACTCACGCGGCATTGCAGCGTTAAAATAACCTGTTAATTGGTTGAGAGTATCCGAACCTCAACATCGCCTCGAGGATTCTCGCCCCATGCTTGGCGCCTTTGAGACGTCACCTATCTGACCGGTCAGGGCTGTCGCTATATCGCAGCACCAGCCTCGCGAGCGACCTTTCGCTGCTGCCCACCGAGCCAAAGAAAAAGACCTCCGAGCGGGCCAAAGCAAATTAATTCGAGCAATACAATCACCCCAACATCTGTGAAGACCGATTCCTTGGTGGGACTAAATGAAACTGCAAAAAGGATCAAAGGAAAGCAGATAAAAATCCAGCCCAGTGCAGTCGCTTTCCTGGCTTGTTTCAACAGTACGCCTGCCCCGCCTGCCTCTACTAACGCAAACTGTGCCTTGGTCATACCCGAGGCTTTGGCCCGTTTCCATCGACGCCACCGGACCAGTGCGTTTAACAAGACGATGATGGCGAACGCCAGCTGCAACATGTGGCTTGTGTATGTGGTCATGTTGAAAACGATGTATGGGATTTGCATCCACGTTTGAAAAGGATAACTAAATTATATTTTGGTCCCCTAAGATAAATGTGGCGAAGGTGTCACATCAACAGCGTTGGAAAAATTTCACAAATTGCGGATTGATTCGATCCCTTGAGTGTCCCGCAAGTGCCGCTACTTCGTGTGAGGCGTCCTTAAAACCTGGTCGAACAAATTAAATTACGGATACGTCACCGAGCGAGTTTGGACGGTAATTATCATTTTTCACCGCAGGGTAGATCGCCTAAGTGCTGGCACGGACTGGGACAGTTGATGTGGGGGTTGGTGGTGCTGACAGATGGCGTGCTAACGATGTCGGACGCCCCCTCGATTCGGTGGCCGAGGGCGCCGCCATGCTGGCGCTTCACTCTTCAAAAAGCGTCTGTTTCTGATTGGTCATATTGTTTGGCCCAGTTGCCACGCGCTGACCACTGCCTCATTTCTCCTTTCTCCGGGAAAACCCTCTGCACACATTCCCGCTCATTGGGAATCCATTTTTTGAAATCCGAGAATGTTCTGGCATTCTGATCCCACTATGCATTGTGGATAGATTCATCGTGAACGCGGAACCGGGTGTGACAGGGGCTGAACGAGTATTGCTAGTGCTGGCGGCGCTCGCCAGTCATGGCAAGGCCATGTCGGTCAAAGATCTCCTCGCTGTCACCGGTCTTGCGCAAAGCACGCTGTACCGGCAAATCGCCTTGCTCAAGCGCTGGGGTTTCGTTGCTGAAAACGCGGGCTATTACGCGCCGGGTCCGATCAGCCTGCAGCTCGCGCTTGGCTTCGACGTGAATTCGCAGCTCGTCGAAGCGAGCCGCAGCGAAATGCAACAACTCGCGCGTGCCTCGCAGGAAAGCATCGGGCTGGTGGTCGCGGTCAAGCATCAGGTGATGTGCCTGGAGATGGTCGACAGCCAGCACTCGTTGCGCTGTTCGTTCGAAAAAGGCCGTGCCGTGCCGCTGAAAGCCGGTGCTTCGGCGAAATCGTTGCTGGCATTCATGGCCGACAAGGCGCGCACTGAAGTGCTCGATAGCGTGTTCGACAACGACCCCGTCGGCCGTGCCGCGATCGAAGCCGAACTCGAACAGATTCGCGCTCAAGGCTACGCCGTCAGTGACAGCGAAGTCGACCCAGGCGTGTGGGGCGTGAGCGCCCCCATATTTCATCGTAGTGGACGCGGCGCCGGGAGCAGCGCGTCGATCACGCTGATGGCGCCGTCCACGCGCGCTATCGGCCGCGAAAGCCAATTCATCGACGGGACGCTACGTACGGCCCGCGCTATTTCCGAGCATATGCAAACCGATTGATCGAGCAAGGCCGCCCGCGGCCGGAATTCGATCTGGATACCGAACGAACTGAACGAACTGAACGAACCACCAGGAGCCCTTCCATGAAACTGAATCGACTGTTGTCCCTCGCATGCGTCACGTTTGCAGTGACGTTGGCCGGCTTTTCCGGTGCGGCGTCCGCCCAAACGCCGGACGTACTGAACGTCGCCACCGACGCGACCTTCCCGCCGATGGAGTACACCGAAAACGGCGCCCGCGTCGGATTCGACGTTGACATGATGAATGCGCTCGCGAAAGCCATGGGCAAACGCGTGCAGTGGACCGATATCGACTTCAAAGGCTTGATTCCGGGCTTGATCGCGCATCGTTTCGACGCGGCGATCTCCGGCATCTACATCACCGATGAGCGCGCGAAAGTGGTCGACTTCACCGACTCGTACTACGCAGGCGGCCTCGTTGCGCTGGTGAAAAGCGATTCGCCGATCAAGTCGGTAGCCGATCTGAACGGCAAGAAAGTGTCGGTCCAGGTAGGCACGAAATCGGTCAACTTCCTGCGCGACAACTTCCCGCAAATCAACCGCGTCGAAGTCGAAAAGAACCAGGAAATGTTCGACCTGGTCGGCATCGGCCGTGCCGACGCTGCCGTCACCGGCAAGCCGGCCGCCTATCAGCTGGTGAAGACGCGCGGCGGTTTCCGCGTGCTCGACAAGCCGCTGACGACCGAAGCCTACGGCATCGCCGTGCGCAAGGATGAGCCGCAACTGAAGGGGGCACTCAATACGGCGCTGGCGAAGATCAAGGCCGACGGCACGTACGCGGCAATCGTCAAGAAGTGGTTCGGCGCCACTGCGCAATAACAGGCTGAGCAGACATAATGGAACTCGACTTTTCGCCGGTGATTGCCGGCTGGCCGGACATCATGCATGGCGCGCTGGTGACGGTCGAAGTGACCGCCGCCGCGCTCGCGCTGAGCTGTGTACTGGGCCTGTTGATCGGTATCGGCCGGCTCACACCGAAGCGGCGCATCGTGTACGGCTTGTGTACGGCGTACCTCACGTTCTTCCGCGGCACGCCGTTGCTCGTACAACTTTTCCTGTTGTTCTTCGGGTTGCCTCAATTCGGCATTCTGTTGCCGGCTTTCGTGTGCGGGATGCTGGGGCTCGGTCTGTATTCGGCGGCCTATGTATCGGAGATCGTGCGCGGTGCGATTCAGTCGGTGGATCGCGGGCAGATGGAAGCGGCGCGTTCGATCGGCATGTCGTCGGGGCAGGCGATGCGCGCGGTGATTCTGCCGCAGGCGATCGTGCGGATGATTCCGCCGCTCGGCAATGAGTTCATTGCATTGATCAAGAACTCGGCACTGGTGTCGCTGCTGACGATCGACGATCTGATGCACGAAGGCCAGAAGATCATCAGCGTGTCGTACCGTTCGCTTGAAGTGTATCTGGCCATCGCGCTGGTGTATCTGGTGCTGACGCAGGTGACCAATTACGCGCTGCATCGTGTGGAGCGCCGCTTGCGTGCAGGAGGGATGGTGCAATGAATACCGTAGCCAAAGTGGATGGACCTATCGTCAGCATTCGTGGGCTGACCAAATCGTTCGGTTCGCATACCGTGCTTAACGGCATCGACTTCGATATTCAGCCGCAGCAGGTGGTGGTTGTGATCGGGCCGAGCGGCTCGGGCAAAAGTACGTTCCTGCGTTGCTGCAACGGGCTTGAACAGGCTGAAGGCGGCACGATCGATATCTGCGGGCATCGGCTGGTAGATCACGGCGCGATGCTCAAGGAGCGCTCGCTGAACGCACTGCGCACGGAAGTGGGCATGGTGTTTCAGTCGTTCAATCTGTTTCCGCATCTGTCGGTGCTGCATAACATCACGGTCGGTCCGCGGATGTTGCGCGGGGCCAGCAAGGCCGAAGCCGAAGCAGCTGCAACCGCGTTGCTGGAGAAAGTCGGCCTCGCCCACAAGGCGCATGTGATGCCGGCGAGTTTGTCGGGCGGTCAGAAGCAGCGTGTTGCGATCGCCCGTGCGTTGGCGATGCAGCCGCGCGTGATGTTGTTCGACGAGCCCACTTCCGCGCTCGATCCCGAGTTGGTCGGCGAAGTGCTGCAAGTGATGAAGCTGCTCGCGAGCGAAGGCATGACAATGGTGGTCGTCACGCACGAAATGGGTTTCGCGAAGGAAGTTGCCGACGTGGTGGTGGTGATGGACGGCGGCGTGATCGTCGAGGCCGGACCGCCCGCCGAGATTTTCTCGGCGCCGTCGCAGCCGCGCACGCGCGCTTTTCTGCAGGCGGTGTTGTCGCGCGCATGAGAGTTCCGTTCGATGACAAGGTGTGGAGCGGGCGTTCCGACGATGGCGAACCCGGCGACACCCGGCGTATTTTCAATCAGGTGGTGCCGTTCGGCGGCGCGTCACGCATTGAAAGCGATGCGCCGGTGATCGTCGGCTTTGGTTCCGATGAAGGCGTGCGGCGCAATCAAGGGCGTACCGGCGCGGCACATGCGCCGAAGGAACTGCGTCGAGCGATGGCGGCCTTGCCGGCGAAGATGTCGATGGCGGCGCTCGCCGATGCGGGCGATGTGGTGTGCGACGACGGCGACCTCGAAAGCGCGCAGGCGGAACTCGCGAACGTGGTGAGCGAAGTGCTCGCGAGCGGCGGCCGCCCGTTGGTGCTGGGCGGTGGCCATGAAGTTGCGTGGGGGACGTATAGCGGTTTCCGCTTGTATCAGG
Source organism: Paraburkholderia domus (assembly GCF_905220705.1). Taxonomy (GTDB): domain Bacteria; phylum Pseudomonadota; class Gammaproteobacteria; order Burkholderiales; family Burkholderiaceae; genus Paraburkholderia; species Paraburkholderia domus. The sequence continues at coordinate 41,068 of NZ_CAJNAT010000023.1, read as the reverse complement.
ATCGCTTGGATGGGGCTGCCGACATGGGTGCGGGAGCCGCAACAACGTCGGCCACTTCAGCGACAACCCGCAAGCTGCTCATCATCAACTTCGACGCCCACTTCGATCTGCGCCAGAAGCGGCCGGCTAATTCGGGCACGCCGTTCGATCAGATTGCGAACGAATGCGCCGAACGGGGTGTGCCGTTCAACTATGCGTGCTTTGGTATCAGCGATCTGGGCAACACCGCTTCGCTGTTCGCACACGCAGAGGACCTCGGCGTGCGCTACGTGCTCGACATCGATATGCAGGAGCCGCAATTGCCGCAGCGTCTGGACGATCTCCAGCAGATGCTGGATTCAGCGGACGACGTCTACTTGACCATCGATCTCGACGTGCTCCCGGCCGCCACCGCGCCGGGCGTATCGGCGCCTGCCGCGTTGGGCGTGCCCTTGTCGGTCGTCGAAGCGATGGTGCAGCGCGTGCGTGCGTCGGGAAAGCTGCGCGCGGCGGATATGGCGGAGTACAACCCGTCTCTCGATCAGGATAAGCGCACGGCGAGGGCGGCGGCGAGGTTGGCGTATCGGCTGCTATAACGGGCGCTAATCGCGTCGCACGGCAAAGGCCACACCAAACAGAACGGCTCACCGAATGACTCCGGCGAGCCGTTTTCCATTTCAGCCGCGCGTACTTACTGCACGAACGAGCCGTCGGCGCACGTGCCCACTGCGGCATAGACATCTTGTCCGTGTCCTCACTGTGCCCTGGGGCGTACACGGACATTTCAAACAGGCGTATTAATGAACATTGATTTCGGAAACGCTCGTTGACCAGATTTTGCAACACAGTGTTCAACGCAAGCAAACTTGACGCTGTGCGTATGCACATATACACTGCCGAACATGAACCGTCCTCTCTCTTACGACGAATGCAATTGTTTTGCGCTGCGCCAGGCGGCGCGGCACGTCACGCAAATCTACGAGCGCCATCTCGGCGAGGTAGGGCTGACCGCTGCGCAGTTCACGATTCTCGCCAAGCTGGCGCGCACGCCGAACCTGCCGATGGTGGATCTCGCTGACGCCATGGTCATGGAGCGCACCACACTGGTCCGCGCCATGAAACCCTTGCAGCGCGACGGGCTGGTGGTCGCCGAATCGGCGGAGCATGACGGCCGCACGTTTTTGTTCAGTCTCACGGAGAAGGGCGAAACGACCTTCGATCAGGCGGCAATCGCATGGCGTGCCGCGCAGGACGAGTTCGAGGAAAAGTTCGGCCACGCGCGTGCCAAGGCGCTGCGCTCCGAACTCTTCAGCATCACCGGATAGACACAGCGTATGAGCTCGTTCCGACGAGCTTTGCTACGCCTGATTATGTGCATACGCACTTACGAGAAGGAAGCGCAGTGATGGACGGGCTTTTCGACGACGACTGCTTTGCGATCCGGCAGGCCGCACGCTATGTGTCGCAGCTTTACGACCGCCACCTGGAGAATGTTGGCCTCACCATCACGCAGTTTTCGCTGATGGGGCGCCTGAAGCGCACCGGCTCGATGACCATGAAGCAACTGGCTGAAGCCATGCGCATGCAGCGCACCACGCTGGTTCGCACGATCCAGCCGCTGCGGCGCAACGGACTGGTGTCGAGCGAAACACGTGGGGCGGACGCGCGGGCGTTGTCGATTGCCTTGACGGCATCCGGCGAGGAGCGTCTGCAAGCAGGGCGCAAGCATTGGTATGCGGCGCAAGCCGAATTCGAAGATCGCTTCGGCGAGCAGCGCGCGGCGGCATTGCGTTCGGAGTTGTTTGCCATCACAAGAGATCCTGTTTGAATCAGACCCGCGTGGAGCGGGTCAAGCCCGGCGCGGAATAACGTGCCGTTTTTTTGAGCTCAACGAGTGCATACGCACATACGAACATCATGTCCACTACACCCTCGACTATTGCACCGCCCAGCGTGGTAGGCGCCGCCAAACCGGCGCGGCGCATTCCGTGGATGCTGCTTGCGATCATCACGGTGCTCGCCGTGCTGGCGCTTGCCGCGTCGTACTGGTTCTTCGTCGGCCGCTTTGTTGAGACGACGGACGATGCCTACGTCGGCGGCGATGTGACCGTGATGTCGCCGAAGGTGAACGGCTTTGTCGCGGATGTGCTGGTGCACGACAACCAGTTCGTCCATGCGAATCAGGTCCTGATCCGGCTCGATGCGCGCGATTACGATGCTCGTCTCGCCCAGGCCAGCGCGGAAGTTGAGAGTGCGCAGGCCGCCGTCACCGAGTTGCAGGCGAAGAAGTCCTTGCAGCTTGCCACCATCAACGAGCAGGTCGCCGAGGTTCGCGCGTCCGGTGCCGAGTTGACGCGCAGCGCCGCCGATCAGACGCGCTATCGCGAACTGGTGAAGGACGATGCGGTATCGAACCAGGTCGTAGAACGCGCGGACGCCGATCTGACCAAGGCACATGCTGCGGTCGACCGCAGCAGCGCGGCGTTGATCGCCGCGCAACGGCAGATCGCCGTACTCGACGCGCAGATCGGCGACGCGCAGGCGCGCATCGCCACCGCACAAGCGGCGCAACGGGTCGCGGCATTGAATGTGGAGTACACCACGATCCGCTCGCCGATCGACGGTTACGTCGGCAATCGCACCGCGCGCGTCGGCCTGCTGGCGAACACGGGCGTCTCGCTGCTGACCGTGGTGCCGGCAAGCGGACTGTGGATCGACGCCAACTTCAAGGAAGACCAGTTGAAGAAGATGCACGTCGGCGACGGCGTCGACGTCGATCTCGATGCGTCGAGCAAACCGATTCACGGCGTGGTTGAGAGTCTCGCGCCCGCGACCGGCGCGACCTTCAGCGTGCTGCCGGCAGAGAACGCCACCGGCAACTTCACGAAGATCGTGCAGCGCGTACCGGTGCGTGTGCGACTTGACGTGCCGAAGGAGATGCAAGGCGTGCTGCGCCCGGGCCTGTCGGCGACGGTGAAAGTGCACCTCGACGCTGCTCACGGTTAAGGACGATCATGACTCAGGTCCTTGCCAACCCCGCCGACCTGCCGACGCGCACCAAAGTCTTCGCGTTCGTGCTGATGTGTATCGGCTTTTTCATGGCGACGCTCGACATCCAGATCGTGGCGTCTTCGCTCAAGGATATCGGCGGCGGCTTGTCCGCGAGTCAGGATGAGCTCTCGTGGGTGCAGACCGCGTATCTGATCGCGGAGATTCTGGTGATTCCGATGTCCGGCTGGCTCACGCGCGTGTTCTCGACGCGCTGGGTGTTCGCGTTTTCCGCGCTGGGCTTCACTGTCACCAGCATGCTATGTGGGCTTGCATGGGACATCAACTCGATGATCCTGTTTCGCGGTTTGCAGGGCGCGCTCGGCGCCGCGATGATTCCGACCGTGTTCACGACGGCATTCGTGCTGTTCCCCGGCAAGCAGCGCCTGATTGCATCCACCACCATCAGCGCGCTCGCCACGCTCGCACCGACGGTCGGTCCGGTGATCGGCGGCTGGATCACCTCGCAATGGTCGTGGCACTGGCTGTTCTATCTGAACCTGGTGCCGGGCCTCGCCGTCACGCTGATGGTGCCGAAGTACGTGAACTTCGACAACGTCGATCTCTCACTGCTGAAAAAGGGCGACTATCTCGGCATCCTTTTGATGTCCGGTTTTCTCGGTTGCCTCGAATACGTACTGGAGGAAGGGCCGCGCAAGAACTGGTTCGGCGACGACGTGATCCTGACGTGCACCTGGGTGGCGGCGATCTGCGGATTTCTGTTCCTCGTGCACGCGTTCACCGCAAAAGAGCCGATCGTCGATCTGCGCGCGTTGGCAATCCGCAACTTTGGCATTGGCAGTCTGCTGTCGTTCATCACCGGGATCGGGATTTTCTGCGCGGTGTTCCTGACGCCAGTGTTCCTGTCGCGTGTGCGTGGTTTCGATTCGTTGCAGATCGGCATTGCATTACTGTCGGTGGGGTGTTTTCAGTTGCTCGCGATGGTGGCGTATTCGATAGTCGCGCGTTTTATCGATATGCGCGTGCTGCTGGTATTCGGCCTGGTGCTGTTCGGCGTCGGCTGTTATCTGTATGTACCGCTGACCAATCAGTGGGGCTGGCAGGAGTTGCTGATCCCGCAGGCGTTGCGAGGCATCGGCCAGCAGTTCTGCATTCCGCCCATCGTCACGATGGCGCTCGGTTCATTGCCGATGTCGAGGCTTCGATCCGCCAGCGGCCTCTTCAACCTGATGCGTAATCTGGGCGGCGCGATTGGCATTGCAGTGAGCAGCACGATGCTCAACGACCGATTGAATCTCCATTACGAGCGGCTCGACGAACACTTGAGCGCGGGCCGCCCGGTGGTTGAATCGATTTTGCAGCAGCAAAGCGCGCACTTCGCGGCGGTTGGCGGCGATGCGCTGAACGCGGCCAGTGCGGGTCTCGGCGAGCTGCATGCGCTGCTGATGCGCGAAGCGCTTGTGCTCACGTTCTCGGACACGTTCTTTGCGCTGTCGCTGTGTTTTGTCGTCGGATTGCTGAGCGTGGTGTTCTCGCGCCCATTCGGCATTTCCGCACCGCCGCCCGATGCTCATTGAGGAATCCAGCATGAAACCAATCGTTATCAAAGTACTGGCGAGCGCGGCGCTGCTGACACTCGCGGCATGTGCGGTGCAACCGGAAACGCATGCGGACCTCCCACATACGGTTCAGACCGTCGCGCCGACAGCGTGGAGTGTCGATGCCCCTCAAGACAGCGTAAGCGCCGACACGTGGTGGGTGCAGTTCGGCGATCCTGTCATGCATCAGCTGGTCGAATCGGTGCTGACGGGTAATCTCGACGTGCAAGCCGCAGTGGAGCGCGTCAAGCAGGCGCAGGATCTCGTGACGCAAAATCGCGCGGCATTGCTGCCGGAGCTGAACGCTAGCGCGACCGCATCCGACTCTCGCCAGAACACGCCACCGCCGCTTGGCTATGTGCGTCAGGCGGGTGTCGGTTTGACAGCGAGCTGGACGCCGGATGTATTCGGTGGCGAACGTCTTGCTGTTCTGGCAGCGCAGGCGCAGGTGTCGGGTCGGCAAACGGCCTTGAATCAAGTCCGTCTGGCACTCGCGGCGAACACCGCAGCGGCATATATCGATCTGCGCTGGGCGCAATCGCAATTGCAGATTCTCAGCGACAACGAACAGATCCGCGCCCGCGCTTTGAAACTCACGCAGGAGCGCTTGCATTACGGACTGTCGACACAACTCGACGTCGCGCGTGCGCAGAACCAGTTGCTGGATCTGCAGGCGCAGATCCCGCGCATTCAGTCGGCCGTGCAGCATCAGCTGAGTCTGATCGCGGTGTATTCCGGACGCACGCCGGAGAGCGTCGATGGTCTGTTGCTGGCTGATGCAAATAAGGCACGCGACATTCCGGTGCCCGCGCAAAGCGTGCCGCAGACGCTCCCGTCCGACGCGCTGTTGCAGCGGCCCGACGTGCGCAATGCCTACGCGACGGTCGAACAGCGCGCGGCGGAAGTAGGCGTGTCAAAAGCGCAGCGCTATCCGCAGTTCAGGCTTAATCTCGCCGACGGCCTGCTGGCCTCGTCCTATCTCGGCTTGCCGACGCTGACCGATAACCTCTTCAGTGCAGCGTTAAATGCAACGAGTCCGATCTTCAACGCCGGCCGCATCACCGCGAACATCGACGCGAGCGAAAGCCGGATGCGCGAGTCGCAACTCGGCCTGCAGCAAACCATGTTGCAAGCGCTCAAAGAAATCGAGGACAACCGTAGCGACCTCGTGAACGGCGCGGTGCAAGTGCAACGCCTGGGCGGCGCGCTCGATGCATCGGACCATGCGCTGCGTCTGTCGAGTGAGCTCTACAAGGGCGGTGCGACGGATTTTCTCGACGTGCTCGCCGCGCAGGAAGCGTATCTGCGTGATGCGGAATCGTTGAATCAGGCCAAACGCGAGCATGCGCTCGCAGCGGTTGCGCTGTACCGCTCGCTCGGCGGCGGCTGGGATGTGCCCGCGACGGTCACGGCGGCATCGGCAAATTGATGCGCGTGGACGTGGCGGCGAAATGGGTGAATTGGGTAGTCCAACTGGAGATGAACGATGAGTACGCGAGAAGTGGTGATCTGCAATCCGGTGAGAACGCCGATTGGCGCATTCGGCGGATCGCTGAAAGAGGTGCCCGCAACCGAACTCGGCGCGGTCGCGGTGCGTGAGACGCTGCGTCGCAGCGGCCTCGATCCGGCCGCGTTGGCCTCGGTGGTGATGGGCAACGTGATTCAGGCTGGCAACAGGATGAATCCGGCGCGTCAGGCATCGATTGGCGGCGGCGTGCCGGTCGCCGTACCGGCGTTGACAGTCAATCGTGTGTGCGGGTCGGGCGCGCAGGCGATTGCGTCCGCGGCACAGGAAATCTGGCTTGGCATCGGCGATGCAGCCGTGGCGGGCGGCATGGAAAACATGGACCGCGCGCCGTATCTGCTCGACGGCAGCCGCTGGGGCTACCGGATGGGCAACGCGCAAATCCACGACAGCCTGCTGCGCGACGGCCTGAACGACGCGTTTTCCGGCGAGCATTCCGGCTGGCATACCGAAGACCTCGTCGCGCAGTTTGACTTGACGCGCGAAACGCAGGACCGTTGGGCCGCGCGTTCGCAACAGCGTTTTGGGCAAGCGCAGGCGCGCGGCGATTTCGACGCCGAACTGGCGGCCGTGGAAATCCCGGGGCGCAAAGGTCCGCAGCATTTTGCGAGCGATGAACAGCCGCGCCCGGAAACTACCGTCGAAACCCTCGCCAGACTGCGTCCGGCATTCCGTCCGGACGGCACGATTACCGCGGGCAACGCGCCGGGATTGAACAGCGGCGCGGCAGCCATGCTGGTCGCTGAACGTGGGTTCGCGGAGGCGCGTGGCATCGAGCCATTTGCGCGGCTCGTGGCGTATGGGGTTGCGGCCGTCGAGCCGGGCATGTTCGGCCTCGGTCCGGTACCGGCTGTGCAAATGGCGCTGGCTCGCGCAGGTTGGCAACTGGAGGATGTCGAACGCTTCGAGATCAATGAAGCCTTTGCAGCCGTGCCGATCGATGTGGCGCGCAGACTCGGCATCGCGGATGAACTGATCAACGTGCAAGGTGGCGCGATTGCGCACGGTCATCCGATCGGTGCGACCGGTGCGGTATTGACGACGCGCCTGCTGCATTCAATGCGCCGTGACGGTCTGAAACGCGGCATCGTCACGTTGTGTATCGGCGGCGGGCAGGGGATTGCGCTGGCGTTGGAAGTGATCTGAGATCGGCTGCGGCTCGTTGCGGTGTTCAAAACAACCGCCAACGTGCCGCTGCTGTATCGGCTAATGAAAGATCGGCAAAGCCAGATATCCCTTGATGACGAGCGCATTGGCAATGTCGATAAAGAACGCGCCCACCATCGGCACGACCAGAAAGGCGAGGTGCGAATGGCCGAAGCGTGCCGTGACGGCTTGCATGTTGGCAATGGCCGTGGGCGTGGCGCCGAGTCCGAAGCCGCAATGACCGGAGGCGAGCACGACTGCATCGTAATTTCGGCCCATGACACGGAACGTGACGAAGATCGCATAGAGCGCCATCAAAACGGTCTGTGCGACGAGAATCGAAACGACCGGCAGCGCCAGCGAGGCGAGGTCCCAGAGCTTGAGCGTCATCAGCGCCATGGCGAGGAACAGCGCGAGGCTCACGTTGCCGAGCAGGGCGACGGCGTGATCGAGAACGGGCTTGCCCACGAGCCCGAGTGCGTTGCTTAGCACCACGCCGACGAACAGCACACAGACAAATGTCGGCAGCTCGATCGCCGTGCCGGCCAATACTTGTGCGAGCGCGTCGCCGGCCGCGAGGCTGATCGCGATCAGCGCCAGCGTCTCGATGAAGGCGGCAGGTGTGGTGGCTTGCTCCGCCTTCGGCTCTTCGAAGGCGAGCGGCGGTTCGGTGGGACTGTCGCCGTGGCTTTCCGTGCGCGCGACCTCTTTCCTGGCGACTTGCCGCATCAGCAGGCGCGCCACTGGGCCGCCGAGAATACCGCCCATCACGAGGCCGAAAGTCGCGCAGGCGATCGCCGCCTCCGTGGCGGACTGAAGCCCATGGTGTTCGGCGAACACCTTGCTCCACGCAGCGCCGGTGCCATGACCGCCAGACAGGGTGATCGAACCGACCAGCAAGCCGTAGAGCGGATCGATGCCCAGTAGATAAGTGAGCGCGATGCCCACTGCATTCTGCAGGACCAGCAGGCCGATCACGAGACCGAGAAAACGCAGCAACAGCGGGCCGCCTGACTTGAGGCTGGCGAGGTTGGCGTTCAGGCCGATGGTCGCGAAGAAGATGAGCATCAGCGGCGTTTGCAGCGCGGTATCGAAGCGCACTTCAATGTGGCTCGTCGTGCGCAGGATCAGCAGGACGATTGCCACAAGGAGGCCGCCGGCAACAGGTTCGGGGATCGTATAGCTGCGCAGCAGGGGGATCCATCCGACTAGCCTGTTCCCCAGCAGCAGAACCAGTGAAGCCGTGACGAGTGTTCCATAGATACCGACGTTCATAGGCGACCTCGTTGAGCATGAGCGATGACCAGAGCATTACGAGGCGTCTGACGGCGTGTGGAGCGATAAGGAGCGAGCGAGAAACGCCTATGGCGTGAGGGTACCTGAACGGCGTTAATCCAACAACGATCGCCGCGATGAATGCAGTCGCGGGCGGCGAGCCTGCCAGGATCCGGGTAAGGTCATATTTAAAGTTTTCTCCCGCATCGGTTTCGATTAGCATCATTGCCACTTTCACAAGAACACCAAGAGACATGGCACTGATCGCTCGAAACATCCTCGGGATTGCCGTCCTGCTGCTGATCGCTTTTATCTTTTCGACCAACCGGCGCGCCATCCGCTTACGGACTGTAATCACGGCGCTGCTCGCACAGATCGGCATCGGTGCGTTCATTCCGTTCGTGCCGTTTGGCAAGACGATCCTCGCGTCCGCCGCATCCGGCGTCAATGACGTACTCGGCTATGGCAACGCGGGCATCGAGTTCCTGTTCGGTGGCCTTGTGCAAGCGAAGATGTTCCAGGTCTTCGGCGACGGTGGATTCGTGCTCGCCGCGACGCTCTCGAACCTGATGAGCGCCACGATTGCGGGCATGTTCCTGACGCTGAATTGAATTGAGGACCGTTGCATGAACATGGAACAACTGCTGGAACGAGCGGGCGTCGCGCGAGAAAAGGCCTACGCGCCTTATTCGAAGTTCAAGGTCGGCGCCGCGCTGCTGACCAAAGATGGCACCGTATTCGACGGCTGCAACGTCGAGAATGCATCGTACGGATTGTGCAATTGCGCGGAACGTACGGCGTTTTTCAGCGCCATTGCCGCGGGCTATCAACGCGACCAGTTCGCCGCGCTTGCCGTGATCGGCGATACGGATGGACCGATTGCACCGTGCGGCGCGTGCCGCCAGGTGATCATCGAACTGGGCGGTCCGGAATTGCCGATCCGCCTCGGCAATCTGCATGGCGCTACCCGCGACACCACCGCGCGTGAACAATTGCCGGACGCGTTCTATCTATGAGCAAGCACAAAGTTATCTACGACACCGATCCCGGTGTGGACGACGCGATGGCGCTCGTTTTCCAGGCGCGGCATCCGGACATCGAATTGCTTGGTCTCACGAGCGTATTCGGCAATGCCACGATCGAGACCACCACGCGCAATGCGCGGTTCCTGGCCGGGCGATTCGCGCCGGGCGTGCCGGTTGCGCAGGGCGCTGCTGCGCCGCTCACGCGCACAGCGCCTGAGCCGCTCGCCTGGATTCACGGCGACAACGGCCTTGGCAACATCGCGATCGAAGCTGAGCTTGAAGCGGGTCGTGAAGCAGCGCTCGACGCACGGCCCGCGCACCGTTTCATCATCGACACGGTGCGCGCGCATCCCGGTGAAGTCACATTGATCGCCGTGGGTCCGCTCACGAACCTGGCATTGGCGCTGGCCGACGATCCGCAGATCGCTCCGCTCGTCAAGCAGGTGGTTATCATGGGCGGCGCGTTCGGCACGGACGGCGTGCTCGGCAACGTGACCCCTGCCGCGGAAGCGAACATTCTGGGCGACCCTGATGCCGCGGACATCGTACTCGGCGCGCCATGGCCTGTTGCAATCGTCGGGCTCGACGTGACGCAACGCACCATCATGAGCCGGGACTATCTTGCGTCGCTGCGCGATCGTGGCGGCGCGGCAGGGCAGTTCGTGTGGGACGTGTCGCGGCACTACGAGGCCTTTCATGAGCAAAGCGCGCAACTCAAGGGCATTTACGTACACGACTCGTCGGCGGTCGCCTATGTGCTGGCGCCGCATCTTTATACGACGCGCAGTGGCCCCGTACGCGTGCTGACGGACGGTATCGCGGTGGGCCAGACCATCCAGAAACCATCCACGATGCCAGTGCCCGCGCCGGACTGGGACAGGCGGCCCGAGTGCCAGGTTTGCGTGGACGTGGATGTGCCTGGGATGCTTACGCTTTACGAGCGCACGATTTGCGGCACGCTGTAGGCCGACTTTGCAAGACATGCCACGGCATGTTCAATGAGCCTCCTATCAGCGCCTCCCTTTATCCCGGCCGAGGCGTAGTGGACGACCGGCGCGCGGCGATTGATCTGACGTAAGGACAATGCGGAAAGGCGCGGTCGCAGTGCGTTGCAGCAGGCAGGCCCAGCATATGTGGCCGATGCGCATCGTCAATCTTTGCTACATTTCTGCACACGTGCTGCGTGCGCGGTGCTCGAAGCCTTTGCTTATCGGCCCGGCGCACATGACCCAAATCTATCAAGAGGCGAAAGATGCGAATTCTAGTAGTAGGGGCGGGTGCCGTGGGCGGCTACTTTGGCGGACGTCTCGCAGCGGCGGGCCAGGACGTGACCTTCCTGGTGCGCCCCGGCCGTGCGGAACAACTCCAGCGTAACGGTCTCATCATCAACAGCGCGCGGGGCAACCTCACGTTGCACGACGTCAAGACGATACTCGCCGGCGTTGGTGCGGAGCCGTTCGATCTGGTGCTGCTGAGTTGCAAGGCCTACAGTCTCGACGACGCGATCGATTCGTTCGAACCGCTGGTCGGCGAGTCGACACTGATTCTGCCGATGCTCAACGGCATGCGCCATATCGACGTGCTCAAGGAAAAGTTCGGTGCGTCACGCGTACTGGGCGGTCAATGCGTGATCGCGGCGACGCTCAGCCCGGAGCAGCACGTCATGCATCTGAACGAAACGCACGCGATCACCTTCGGTGAACTGGATGGCGGCACGTCCGAACGCGTAGAGGCGATCGCGGACGCCATGACCGGCGCGAATTTCGATACCGTGGTCAGCGACAACATCCTGTTGCGCATGTGGGAAAAGTGGGTGTTCCTCGCTACGTTGGCGGCCAGTACCTGCTTGATGCGTGGTTCGGTCGGCGATATTCTGGCCGCGCCGGATGGCAAGCGCATCATCGAAAACCTGCTAGGCGAGAGCCGTGGGGTCGCTGAGCACAACGGTTTTACGATGGGCCCGGATTTCGATGCCCGGGCGACCCAAACGCTCTTTACGCCTACGCCGCTCACGGCCTCGATGATGCGTGACGTCGAAAACCACTCGCATACCGAGGCGGATCACATTCTCGGCGATCTGATCTCACGCGGCGGCGATGCGCAGAAGGGCGAGCACGGCTTATCGCTGCTGCGTATCGCCTATAGTCATCTGAAGACGTATGAAGCGCGCCAGACCCGCACGTCGTGAGCGTCGCGGATATCAGCGCATGCATCTAGCAGCCTAACGTTTCGGAGGTCAAGCATGCCGAGTCCAACCGGATCGGTGCCCGCGCTGAGTTCGGCCGCATCCACGATCTTCTCGATCGGGATTGTGTTTCTCGGCTATTGGGGCGTGCACGAGCCGGCGAAATGGCGCTTCAGCGACGTGACGGTGGTCGTGTTTGCGCTGGTCGGCTTTGCCTGCCTCGGGCTCGTGCCGTGGATGGCGACGCGCCCCGTCGCAACCGAATCCAGCGATGCCGGCGTCCGCGTCGCGCGGCGTCTGTTTCTCGCCGGCGTGGCGGCGATATGGCTCGCGGTGACGCTGTCGGTCGTCGCATAACGCGCGGCGCACCCATTAAAACGCGCGCGCCTTGCAGCAAACAAGGCGCGCACGTCACCGCAGCAAGTCAGCCTCAGCGCTCGATCTGCCGGTTCCAGCGCGTATCCCACTGCGCGCGATGCGCATTGATCGTGTCCCAGTCCACCACGGTCACCTTCTTCACCAGATCGTCGACGTTACCGAGGCTTTGCTGCATCGGCGGCGTCATCTTCGCGAGGCGGTTGGTCGGAATCTGCTTGCCGGCCTCGGCCGCCTTTGTCTGAGCCGGCGCGGACAGCAGGAACTGCGCGAGTTTCTGCGCCAATTGCGGATCGGGGTTGTTGTTGACCACGCACAGGTCGACCAGCAGCAACACGGGACCTTCCTTCGGATTCACATAGCCGACCGGAATGCCCTTGTCCTGCAGATCACCCACGGCCGTCGGCGTCAACGGGAACAGGCCCGCTTCGCCGGTCTGGACCATTTCGGAAATCTTCGCCGAATTCGGCACGTACTCCACCACATTCGGGCCGACCGTGCTCGCCCATTTCGTGAAGGCCGGTTCGACGTTCTGCTCGCTGCCGCCCATCAAACGGTTGATCGCCAGAAAGCCGTGCAGGCCGAAGGTGCTGCTCGAAGCGGACTGGAACACCACCTTGCCCTTGTACTTCGGATCGGCAAAGTCCATCCATGAAGTCGGCGGCGCCCAGCCTTTTTCAGCGAACAGCTTCTTGTTGTACGCGATGCCGGTCATGCCGAGTTGCACGCCCGCGCCCATGTCGTCCTTCATGCGCGCGAACGGATAGAGCTCCTTGAGCACCGGCGAATCGTCGAGCTTCTTGCACACGCCCATGCTGACCGCGCGCGCCATCACGCCGTCGTCGAGAAACACCACGTGGATCTGCGGATTGGCCTTGTTGGCGAGCAGCTTGGCGAGAATGTCCGACGAGGTGCCGGGCACTACCACCACTTTGACGTTATTGGCTTTCTCGAAGTCGGGCAGCACCTGGGTCGTATAGGCCTTTTCCATCGGACCGCCGTTCATGCCGATATAGATGGTCTTGGTTTCCGACCATGCCGGCGCGGCCGCACCGAAGGCGCACAATGCGGCGAGCGCCGCGATCGTCTTGAACAGTTTCATTGAGAGGCTCCTGAGTTTCACTAAACCTGAGTTTCACTAAACAATCGCGAGGCGATGACGAAGCGGTGAATAAGCGATGACTAAGCCGTATCTAGGCGACGGATGGCGCAGCAGCAGCAGCGAAGCGATTGATCGAGAAAGCCTCGAGCGGCGTGATCGTGGCGCCGTCGATCACGAGATCCGCGAGTATTTCGCCGACGCCCGGCGCCAGCAGAAACCCGCCGCCCGAAAAGCCGAACGCATGCAACAGACGCGGCACCGTGCGGCTCGCACCGATGATCGGATTGCTGTCGGGCGTTTCGCCTTCCACGCCGCTCCATGTGCGGATCAGCAGCGCCTCACGCAACGCGGGCAGCAGGGCGCACGCATCGCGCATCACGGTGCGGGTGGTTTCCGTCGACGGTTGACCGTATTCGCCGTCGCCATGTCCACGGCCGCCGCCGATCACGCAATTGCCACGCGCCACTTGCCGTGCATAGATGCCACCGCCGTACACGCCGAGGTTGTGCTCGATGAAGAGCGGCAGCGGCTCGGTGACCCACATGTTCGGGTAGATCGGTTTCATCGGCACCGTTTCGCCGAAGTAGCCCGCAACCGTATTCGCCCATGCGCCCGCGGAATTGATCAGCCAGTCGGCGCTGATGCGCGCGTCGCCGGCTCGCAACTGGAAGCGTGTGCCGTCGTGATGCATGTCGGTCAGTTCGGTTTGCTCGCGTACGTCCGCGCCGGCGGCTCGCGCGGCACGTGCGAACGCGGGCGACACCAGACGCGGATTCGCATGACCATCGGTCGCACAAAGCGATCCGCCGATCGCGGCAGCGCCCAGCCATGGATAGCGTTGCCGGAACGTGGCGCCGCTGATCAACTGCGCGTGGAGTCCGTGGCCGCGCGCCATGTCCGTCCATGTTTCGAGCGCGGCAAGATCGGCTTCGCTGCGCGCAAGCCGCAAATGTCCCGAGACGGTAAATTCGCCGTCGATGCCGATCAGTTCCGGCAAACGATCCCAGATGCGCCGGGCACGCATGGCGAGCGGCATCTGTTCGACCGGCCGTCCCTGGCAGCGCACGCCGCCGTAGTTCACGCCGCTGGCCTGCGCGCCGCAATAGCGCCGCTCGAACAGGCCCACGCGCAAGCCGCGCCGTGCCAGCGCCAATGCCGCCGATGAGCCGACCAGCCCGCCGCCCGCAATCGCGACGTCGTAGTGAAGGGTGTCACTCATCGCGCGCCTCCTCGGGAATGTCGGCGACGCCGTCGGCATACATCGCGGGCGATAGCGGAATGGGTTTGACAGGCGGCTGGCTGCGCAAGCGGCCTACGGCTTCAAGCGGTTTGCCGGTTTCTTGCGCCAGCAGCGTCAATGCCGCTTCGCCGCACATGCGTCCCTGGCAACGACCCATGCCGACGCGCGTGAGGGCTTTCAGGCGATTGATCTCGTTCGCTTCGCCACCGCGGATGCAGCGCCGCAAGGTGCCCGCATCGATTTCTTCGCAGCGGCACACGGTCATGTCGTCGGGCCATTGCGCCGCGCATTTTGCGGGCGGCGCAAATGCCGCTTCGATACCTTGGCGGAACACTGCGATACGTTGCAGGCTGCGGTCAAGGGAAGCCGCGTCGCGCATCCCTGGTCCGCGTGGATGCGCGACGCCGAGATCGTCGAGTAGCGCCAGAGCAGTGCGGCGGCCGGCGAGTTCGGCGGCGTCGGCGCCGGCGATGCCCGCACCGTCGCCCGCCAGATAGATGCCGCGTACGGAGCTGCGGCCGGCAGCGTCCAGTTCGGGCAGCCAGCAACGGTTGTGCGCGTCGAAATGGAAGCGGCAACCCGCGAGATCGGCGAGTTGGGTTTCAGGCTTCAGGCCGAAGCTGATGCCGACGGCGTCACACGCGATGGTTTCGGTCTTCGAGCCGTCGGTTGAAGAACGCCATTCAATTGCATTCACGCCGTGCGAGCCACGAATGCCGATCAGGCTCACATCGCGTTCGATCCGCACGCCGCGCATCTTCAACCAACCGACGTAATAGAGCCCTTTCGCGAACGTAGCAGGTTGCCGCGCGAGCTTCGGCGCCGCGGCGATCTGCTGCGATAGCGGACTCGTGTCGAGGACGGCCACCACCCGCGCGCCGGCTTTCACGTACTGGTAGGCCACGAGATAGAGCAGCGGCCCCGTGCCTGCCAGCACGACGCGTTGACCGATCGCACAGCCTTGCGCCTTCAATGCCACCTGCGCTGCGCCCAGCGTGTAGACGCCCGGCAGTGTCCAGCCCGGCACCGGCAGCACGCGATCGGTGGCGCCGCTCGCGATGATCAGGTGCGAAAACGGCACGCGGATTTCGCGTCCCGCGTGCAGCGTATCGAGCCGGCCCGGTTCACAAGCCCAGGCCAGCGTGTCGGGGCGATAGTCGAGGTGCGGAAGAAGCGCGGCCATCGTCGTATGCACCGCGTCGGCTTTGTGCGCTTCGAAACCGTAGAGCGTTTTCTTCGAGCGCTGGAATGCGCCGTTCGCGGGCGGCTGACGATAGATCTGCCCGCCCCAGCGAGCGTTTTCATCCAGCACAATGGGTTTGATCCCGGCCGCAACCAGCGTTTCGGCGGCGCGCACACCAGCCGGGCCCGCGCCAACGATAACCACGCGGTGTTCGTTGCTCATTCAATGTCTCCGTTTGCAATCGCAGCAGAGGCAACAACAGGGGCAACGAGAGACGTAACCTCAGCGAGCCGCGTGACCACACGCATGCCTTGCGTGACCAGCGTCGAGCACGCGCGCAGACGCATGCCTTCTTCGGTACGCATCCAGCAGTCCTGGCAAGCGCCGATCAGGCAGAAGCCGGCGCGCGGCGCACCGCTGAATTCGCTTTCGCGTACGTGACGCTGATGCATCAACACGGCGGTGAGCAACGTATCGCCTTGTAGCGCAGTGACTTCGTGACCGTCGATAAAAAAGCTGAGCGGTTCACGCTGCGTCTCCGCAACGCGAACGAATTGCGCATCACGCTTCGGCGCGGCGGGTTCGGAAGACGGCAAATTCGACGGCATGGGAGAGAGGGCAGGAGAAGACATCAGTGCTGGCCGATCAGAATCCGGTTGAGCCCATATACGCGATCGAGCAACAACATTGCACCGGCCGTGATGAAGATCACCAGCGCGGAGACGGAGGCCATCATCGGGTCGATCGATTCGGTTGCATACATGTACATACGCACCGGCAGCGTGACGGTTTGCGGCGAGGTGACGAAAATCGACATCGTCAGTTCGTCGAAACTGTTGATGAACGCGAGCAACCAGCCGCCGGTAATGCCCGGCAGAATCATCGGGAAGGTGATGCGGCGAAACGTAGTCCACGCGTCTGCGCCGAGCGAGTGCGCGGCATGTTCGACGCTGCGGTCGAGCCCGCTGACCGAGGCCAGCACGAGCCGCATCACGAACGGTGTGATGATGATCATGTGCGCGAGTACGAGCCATGCGAACGAACCGGTCGCGCCGATTAGCGCGAAGAAGCGCAGCAGTGCGATGCCGAGTACGAGGCCGGGAATCACCAACGGCGACAGCAGTAGGCCGTTGAGGAAACCGCGGCCCGGAAAGCGGGCACGGCCGATCGCCAAAGCGGCAGGCAATGCGACGATCAAAGAGAGCGTCGCCGAGGCAAACGCGAGCTTCAGGCTATTGAAGAACGCCGAGATGAAGTCCGGATAATCGAGGATCGCGCGGAACCAGCGCAGCGATACGCCGTGCGTGGGCAGCGTGAGCGTTTCGTCGGGCGTGAAGGCAACCAGCACGACGATCACGAGTGGCGCGAGCACGAACGCAATCACGAGCGTGTGGAAAATCAACGCAATGGGGCCGTTTTTTCTCATGATGGTCTCGGGAGGGTCAGCCGAGGCTTCTGGCGTACTTGCGTTCCAGAACCCGGTAGTAAGTGAGCATCACGATCAGATTCGCGACCAGCAGCAGGAGCGCGATGGTCGCGCCGAGCGGCCAGTTCAGCGAGCCGAGGAATTCGTCATAGACCGCGGTGGCGGCAACTTTCAGACGTCGTCCGCCGAGCAGGCCGGGGATCGCGAAGGCACTTGCCGACAGGCCGAATACCATCAGGCTGCCCGACAGAATGCCCGGCGTGAGTTGCGGCAACACGATGCGGCGCAGCGTGGTGGCGGGGGAAGCCATCAGTGAAAGCGCGGCATTTTCCGTTTGCGGGTCGAGCTTCTGCAACGCCGTCCACACCGGAATCACCATGAACGGCAGCATCACGTGCACCAGTGCAATGACGATGGCGAAGGTGGTGTATTCGAGCTTGTACGGGCCCAGCCCGACCAGACCGAACGCCTGATTCACGAGGCCGTTGCTGTTGAGCAGCATGCTCCAACCGAATGCGCGCACCACGACGGAGACCAGCAGCGGCGCGAGAATGATCAGCAGGAACATCGAGCGATACGGATCGCGCATGCGCGACAGCACGTAGGCTTCGGGCGTGCCGATCACGATGCACAGCAGGGTGGTCAGAAAGGCGATGCCGAAGGTGCGCAGGAAGATCGTATGGAAATACGACGATTTCAGCACTTCCGCGTAGTTGCCAAACTGGAATGCCGCGAGCGGGCCGCTCGACGGATCGAAGCGGTAGAACGTCAACACCAGTGTCATCACGAGCGGCACCAGCACGAGGGTTGCAAACAGCAGGAAAGCCGGCGCGCACATCAGCCACAACGGCAAAAATGCATGCCAAGGGGCACGGCGCGTGTCGCCGGTCTTCATGCTGTTGTTGTTCGAAGCGGGCAGCGTACTAGCCATGATGCGCATCCTGTTGAATGAAGCGGATCGCCTCGCTGTTCCAGTCGACGCCGACCGCCGCGCCTTCCGGCAGCGGCTCGGTGCCTTCGTTCTGGCAGCACACCAGCACTTCGCCGAGCCGGCTATCCACGCGATACAGCCATTGGCTGCCGAGAAAGAAGCGGCTCGTCACGGTGGCGGCCAGACGTCCCGCGTTCGGCGCGCACAGGCGCAGCTTTTCAGGGCGGATGCACAACGTGACCGCGTCGCCGACGCCGATCACGCGTTCGCGTATCGGCAGTTGCGCGGTGTGGCCGGTCTCGGCGAGGTCGTGTCCGAGGTCGATGCGGATCGCGTCGCCGTCACGCGCCACCACCGTGCCTGCCAGCATGTTCGCCTTGCCGATGAACTGTGAGACGAATCTGTTTTCAGGGCGCTCGTAAGCTTCGTACGGCGTGTCGATCTGCGTAATGCGGCCGGCTTCCATCACCACCACGCGGTCGCTGATCGACAGCGCTTCGGACTGGTCGTGCGTGACCATGATGGTGGTCGTGCCGATCTTGCGTTGAATGGCGCGCAGTTCGAACTGCATGTCTTCGCGCAGCTTGGCGTCGAGGTTCGACATCGGCTCGTCGAGCAGCAGCACGGGCGGCGCGATCACGATCGCGCGGGCAAGCGCCACACGCTGGCGCTGACCGCCGGACAACTCGCGCGGAAAGCGGTGCGCGAGCGTGTCGAGCCGCACCAGTGCCAGCGCTTCGCGCACACGCTCCTTGCGCTCTGCCTTGTCGACGTTGCGCATCTCGAGCCCGAAGCCGACGTTTTCTGCGACGCTCATATGCGGGAACAGCGCGTAGCTCTGGAACACGATGCCGAGGCCGCGTTTATTCGGCTTCATGTGCGTGATGTCGCGGCCGTCGAGTGTGATGCGCCCGCGCGTCGTTTCGACGAAACCCGCGATCATCTGCAGCGTCGTAGTCTTGCCGCAGCCCGACGGCCCGAGTAGCGAAACGAACTCGCCTTTTTCAACTGACAGGTTCACGTCGGCGACTGCCTGCAGATCGCCGAACGATTTCGCTACGTCCGTGAGTGTGAGGAACGACATGATCTGGCCTTTGGATGGATCGACACCGGTTCAATCGGCTACTGCCTCGATGGAGCCGACTCTATCTAGCCAAATTGTGTGGCGTCAATTTCAAATTCCGTTTGCCGGTATAAGATTAAAAAAAATTCCATTGAATGGAAGATAATTGCCGGAACGGATATGAACTGTTCCGCTGCGTGGTGTTCGGAAAATCCCTATGAATCAAAAGCACATGCGAATAGAACAGGCGTGCCGGGAATATTCCATTCACAGATAAAACCCTCTATAGTGTTCCGGTCAATGAAATAATTTGGAGCGCTAGAGATGAATGCTGCCGCCAAACGAGATGCCGATGCCGCATCGGCCGAAACAGGCAGTGCGCCCGGCCCCGGGATGCTGGAGCGCGCCTTCGCTGTGATTCGCGCGCTATCCGAAGCGCAACCCGACGGCGGCCGCGTCACGCGTCTCGCGAAGGCGGTGGGTCTCACGCAAGGCACCGTGCACCGCATTCTTCATGCGCTGATCGCGGAAGGCATCGTCGAGCAGGACGAAAGCTCCAAGCTCTATCGGCTGAGTGTCGATTTCTTTGCGCTCGCCGCGCAGGCCGGCAATCCGAGCGGCATGCGCACGCTATGCCGTCCCGCGTTGCTGCGGCTGTGCGCGAGTCTCGGCGACACGATTTTCCTGCTGGTCAAAAGCAGTTTTGACGCGGTGTGTCTCGACATCTGCGAAGGGCCGTTTCCGATTCGCTCGTTCACGGGCGATATTGGCGGGCGCGTCGCATTGGGTGTCGGTCAGGGGAGTCTGGCGATTCTCGCCTTCCTGCCAGAAGCGGAGCGTGAAGAGATCATTCGCTTTAACGTGCCGCGCATTCGCGGCTATGGCGTGCTCGACGAAGTGTATTTGCGCACCGAGATCGAACGCGTGCGCCAACTGGGTTACGCGGGCCGCAATAGTGGTGTGCTCGACGGCATGGCGGGCGTGGCGGTGCCGATTCTGGACCGCACCGGCGTGGCGGTGGCGGCCTTGAGCGTCGGCACCCTGGCGGCGCGTCTCGGCGACGACCGCCTGCCGATGGTGGTGGAATTGCTGCGCCGTCAGGCCGATGCGATCGGCCCGCAAACCAATCCCTTTGATGTCGCGTTGCGGCGGCCGATGCACGGGTTGTCGCGAGCGATGACTACTGAGCGCATCACCGGATAGGAGGGCATCAGCTCAACGCCTCCGCTACGCGGCGAGCGCTGCGTCCACCGCGGGGAGATAGCTGTTGAAGCCGGCTTCCACGAGGGCTGTACGCACACGCTGGAGTTCGCACTGCGTTTCTGCACTAGAACGGTCTTGCTGCGCGCGAGCGAGGGCGCGGCCGCGCGCCGCAAACAGGTCCGCCCACGGCAGCGGCTCAGCGCACGTATAGTCTTCGAGGGCAGTGACATAGCGCAGTGCGCCAGCCGCGTCGCCGGCGGACATCATCGCTTCGATGGCGTCGCGATAGAACCACAGATGATTGTGACCAACCGCGCCGCGGCCCAGCATGTCGGCACCTTCGGCGAGCAGACGCGCGCGTTCGCCGTCGTCCTCTACGGCGCGGCTCAGTGCGCTCATCGCCTTGGGTGCGCTGAACTGCGTGCCCACCTCGCGGCAAATCGCCAGCGCTTCGCGCAACAATTCCGCGGCCTCACGCCGATGGCCGTTTGCGAGCAGCACGCGCGCCCGAATTTCCATGTTTTGTGCCTCGAAGCGGCGAGCGCCCAGTTGACGGATGATCTGCGTCTCGCGCTCGAGATGGGCGAGCGTAGCCTGCATGTCGCCCAATTCGTAGCTAGCAAAGGCACCCAGTGTCTCGCACAGCATCTGCGCACGTAGCTGGCCGACCAGCGCAGCGGCGCGTGCAGCGGCGCTGACGTCCTCGTGCGCCGGACGTGCTTCGTTGAGGTAGATCCTGCTGAAGCCCACCATCGAACGATTCGCGACCTCGATGCGCCCGAAGCCGTGTTCGCGGCTTAGCGCAACGCAGCGGCTAAAGTGCTCGAAAGCAGTGCGCATGCGCCCCTGCGCGTAGGCCGCATCGGCAAGGCCGCCAAGCGCACGCGCCTCCGCTTCCGGCGAGCCGAGGCGCCGTGCATAGGCGAGGCCGCGCTCATGTTCGGTGCAACAATCGTCGATCCTGCCAAGCGGAAAGAGGATGTTGCCCCGCAGGTGATGCAGGCGCGCGAGTTCAGGCACCTGATCCAGACGTTGCGCCACTTGCTGCGCCGCGTCGAGCAGCGAGAGGGCTTCGGAGAGGCCTTCGCTGACCCGCAGACCTTCGGCGAGCCCAAGCTGGGACTGACAGAGACTTGCTTCTTCCGGAGCGGCAGCCACCGCCGCACGGTACGTCGAGATCGATGCGGCGATGTCGCCGAGATCTCGCTGGAGTTCTCCCCTTAAACAGATCAGCGCGTGGCGATCCCTATCCGTTTGCGCGATTTGCAGACCTCGCTCGACGAGCCGCAATGCCGCGTCGGCAAAGTAGGCCGAACGTTGTGCGATCGCGGCGTCGAGGTAGGCTTGTGGCGCCCGCTCGTCCTCGGCGCGATCGAGATGCTGGGCGCGCAGCACGGGGTCCGTCGCCGCAAACCAGTCGGCGGCGCGGCGATGCAACTCGCGCCGGCGTGCCCGCAGCAGTGTCGAGTACGCACTCTCCTGGATGAGCGCGTGGGCAAACAGGAAATCTTCGCCCTCCGGCAAGACGAGCGCGTTGGCGACAAGCCCGTGACAGACGTACTCCGGTGCATCGATCAGCCGCCGCAGCAAGGGGAGGCCGAAGCGCTGTCCGATGACCGCGGCAGCCTGGAACGCCTCGCGGTCGTGCGAAGTCAACCGGTCCATGCGCGCCAGCACGAGGCTCTGGATCGTCGCCGGGACTGCCTCCTCACTGCCTTCTTCGGCGTTATGCAGGAGCTGTTCGAGGAACAGCGGGTTGCCGCCGGCTCGCTCGATGCAGGCGCGCGCGACACGTTCGGTCGCATCGATAAAGCTGCCGGCAAGGTTCAGCGCTTCGTCGCGGCGCAATGGGCCAAGGTCGATCGTGGCGAAGGGCGTGCCGCGACAACCTGCGCGCCATGCCGCGTCGAGCGGATCGCCGTCCACGCGCGAAGTCATCACAAGCAGGCCCGGGCCGTTCGCGATCGCTACGGCGACGGCGGCCAGATAACCGAGCACCTGTGGGTCCGCCCAATGAAGGTCCTCCACGACAATCATGGTGGGCCCGCGCCGGCAGACATCCTGCGTGATCGCCGCGGCAACCGTGCGCTTGCCGCGCGTGCGTGCGGTGTTGTCCATCGCGTTGTAAAGCGTGCGCCATTCGCCAGTTTGCGCAAGGTCGAGGATGTCGTGGAGAAACATCAACTGATCGGGGCCGACGGCTCCGGACGTGGCAAACCGTTCGGCGGCCGCGTGCCGCGCATCGGAGCCGGCTGCGGGCGGCAAGCCCAGCAGACTGCCGACAACGGTGCGAATGGGATCCTGGCCTTTGCCCATGCCGAAATCCAGCACGAGGGCACGGTGGCTGGCAAAGCCCAGCGTTTCGACGAAACGGCGCATCTCGTCGACGAGCCGCGTCTTGCCGATACCCGCCTCACCGCGGACATAGACGACGTGGCCGGCTCGCTGCTCGAGGCACGCGCGGGCGAGGCCCTTGAACTGCTCGAGTTCCGCCTTGCGGCCGACAAACACACTGCGGCTCGCCATGACGGGTTCAAAGGCGAGACCGCGCAGACGCCACACGCGCACTGGCGAGTCGATCCCCTTGAAGCGCATCTCGCCGACGGCGTCGCTCATCACGTCGTTGCCCAGCGCGCGATGCACGCTCTCGGAGAGCAGCGTTTCCCCGGGGCCGGCGGCGGCAACCAGCCGGGCGGCGAGGTTCACCGAGTCGCCGAGCACCGTGTAGTCCTGAACGTCCGCGCGCTCGAGCGGCCCCGCGACCACCTCGCCGCTGGCGATGCCCACATGCGCCCTTAACGGAGGTGACGCGCGCTCGCCCAGTGCGTTAAGTGCCTCATGAATGTCCAGCGCGGCACGCACCGCGCGCAAGGGATCGGTATCGTGTGCGCGCGGTGCACCGAAGATGGCCATCACGGCATCGCCGATGTGCTTGTCGATCGTGCCGCCGTAACCCAGAACGATCCCATCGACGAGCGCTGTATAGCGACCCGTCAACTCGCGCAACTCTTCAGGATCGAGCGTTTGCGACAGCGCGGTAAAACCACACAGATCGGCGAAAAGAATGGTGACTTGCCGGCGCTCGCTTGCGGGCGCATTCACAGCGGGCGGCGTTGCACACAGTGCAGCGTCGCGGTGATCGGCAATCGCGGCCAGCAGGCGCTTGCGGTGGCCGAGCGACAGAACGCCGAGCTCTTTCAGGTCCGCGTCGTCGAGCTGCGCCAGCATCGCGAGATCGATGTCGTTCCCGGCAAATGCGGGTGCGTATTGCTCAAGACCCAATGCATGCAGCCACTGATCGATATCCATCGCCGCCGCCCAATCCGGTACGTGCGAACACGCATACTGCGTCGCAGCGCGTTGCCGCGCAGGTTGTCGAACCGTATGCCCGAACCGGGCCGCGTTGCACCAACAGATCATACGAATCGACGCACCGCCTGTTGCCGCGCTGTGACTGGTGCAACGTACTCCGTGTTCAAGTCCTTCCTGCCGAAAATACAGTGTACGTCCAGCGTGAAGGAAACGGATACCGGGCGTGAGCGACGAGGCCGATGCCGATGCGCTCAGAAGTGCAGCGTGCGTTTGACACTGGTTGCGGCCACGACGGATACTGAATAGCGTATCAGCCGCGGTGTCGGGTGAGCAGGCAAGCGCAACGTGTAGTCGTTCGTCATCCGGAACGATGGGTGAGGCTCGAACGAGACACAACAGTAGAGCGCGGCGTGAACCGCACGGCCCAGGCGAGATTCCATCCGCCCTCACCGGGGGAGCACCGTGAAGCCAGCTACGACAGGTTCCTCGCCCGATGCCCGCTCCGGGTCACACATCGCGGGCCTGATCGGAGATCTGTCGGCCGGCATGGTGTCAACCTTGGTCATGCTCTGCTACGCCATGAGCCTGGGCACTTTGATCTTTAGCGCGGATCTCGCCCGCTACGCCGAGCTTGGCGTACCCACGGCCTTCATCAGCTGCGTGGTGACGGCACTCGTGATCGCCTTGACGAGTTCGATGCGCATGAATATCGCCGGACCCGACGGCACCGCGACGGCGTTTCTCGCCGGGGTGGCGGCCGGCGTCGCGAGCAGCGTGCGAGCTGACGGCGGTGCGCCCCAGACAATTCTGCTGACGGTGCTGATCGCCATCGCGCTGTGTTCGGTGGTGACAGGCGTCATTCTGTATGCGGTCGGTTCGTCGAAACGCAGCCGTTCCCTGCAATTCCTGCCTTACCCGGTCGTCGGCGGCTTCCTTGCCGGTACGGGCTACCTCCTGCTCGCTGGCGCGTTCCGGGTCGTGACCGGCGAGTCCCTGAACTGGCACACGTTGGCACTGGTGACGCACCTGAATTGGCTGGTGTGGGTACCCGCTTTGCTGGTGTGCGTGCTGGCCACGCTCCTGTCGCGCACGTGGAAACACGCTGCGGCGTTGCCGATCACGCTTGCATTCGGCGTCGCGCTGTTCTACCTGTTCCTGCTTGCTGCAGGCTTGTCCATCGACGACGCCCGCAACACGGGATTATTGCTTCCGCGCGTGGCGCTGCACCCGATCAGGATTCCAGAACTGCATTTGCCGGCATCGCTGGCGCACGGGAGCGTCGACTGGTCGGCAATCGCCTCGCACCTGCCGGAGACACTGATGGTCACGTCGATTTCGGCAATCACGATCCTGATGAATTCGACGGCGATTGGCGCAGCCACGGGCGAAGACATTGATCTGAACCGCGAAATGAGGGCGGCCGGCATCGCCAACATCGCGAGCGGGATGTTAGGGGGGATGGTCGGTTATCAGTCGTACAACCGGTCGATGCTCAACGCACGCGCGGGGGCGACAAGTCGTATGGCGGGCGTATTCGCCTCCCTCGCGTGTCTGTTCGTGCTGGCCGTCTCGCCGGACCTGGTGGCGCTATTCCCGGTGCCGGTGCTGGTCGGGCTGCAGCTCTTCATGGGACTCCGCCTGTTGATCCAGTGGCTAGCCGGTGCGTATCGCAAGCTCAACTGGCATGAATATCTACTTGTCCCGCTTATCCTGGGCACTATCGCGTTCTACGGCGTCGTCGCGGGCGTGGTGGCCGGTGTCATCGCCGCCTGTGTGATGTTCGCACTGCTGTACGGCCGTGTCAGTTGCGTGCGTATGGAATTCGATGGCAGTACGCGCACATCGAATGTCGAGCGCAGTATCGAGGTAACCGGACGGCTTCGCGAACTAGCTGCGCAGGTGTGCGGAACATGTCTGCAGGGGTTCCTCTTCTTTGGCACCGCCAATTCGATCTTGCAGCGCGTGCGCGAACGGCTGACCCAGCACGGGTCGCTCCCCGTTCGCTTTGTCGTACTCGACTTCGCTTCGACCAACGGCATGGACGCGTCGGTGTCGGTCAGCTTCGTCAAGCTCAGGCAGTTGTGTGCGACGCATGATGCGGACCTGGTGTTGACGGGGCTGCCGGCACGCTCGCGTGAACTGCTCATGAAGACCGGCACGCTGAACCTCCGGATCCACGAGTTTGCTACGCTGGATGCTGGCCTGGAATGGGTCGAAGATACGCTTCTCGCGTCGGATTCACGCGCGCTGCCGCGCGCTGAAGAGGATTTCCAGGCGATGCTCGCGCCGCATTTCACATCGTCCGCGCTCGAAAGGCTGTTGGCCCTTCTGGAAGTGCGCGAGCTTGACGGGGGACAGCCGGTGTTCCGTCACGGCGAGCCGGGGGACGCCATGTACTTTGTGGAGTGCGGCCGTGTCACCGTCTCCCTGCCGTTTGCGGACGGCCGATCCTTCAGGTTGCGCTCATTCGGGCCAGGTACGATCGTCGGCGAAATGGCGGTGTACACGCAGCAGGTGCGCAGCGCGGATGTGCTTGCAGAGGGTCCCGCGCGTGTCCGGCGTTTGACGCTCGAGTCCTTGCATGCGCTCGAGAGCGACGATCCCGTGACCGCGCAGCAAATTCATCGGTTTGTCGTCAAGGTCATGGCCTCGCGGCTAGCTGTTGCGAACGAGGCGTTGCGCGTGGCTCATTGACAGGCTCGTTCAATTGCCACGCGCTGACGCGAGATGACCACGCCCAGACCAGATTGCCCTTGAACAGGCATTCTGCAGTACAACGCCTTCGTCCTGAGCGGAATCCTCGCCCCGGCTTAGAACACCTTCACCGGCACATTCACCACCAACCGGTACTCCATATTGTTGCCATCGGAGTAATAGCGCGAAGCGTTGTGCCACATCGCGATGAACGTGACCTTCGTGTCCTTGAAGCGGCCGCTTTGCAGCGTATAACTCGGAATGAAGCCGAACTCGTGATGGTGGCCGTGCACCGGTTCGCCGTTTTTCCAGTACAGGTTGTGCAGCGGCGCCGACGCCGATGCATTATCCGCAGCACCCGCCGATGCATCCGCCCCCCAGCCATACTCGCCCCAGAACATCGCCTTAAGCCCGGGCACGCCGGCGTATTTGCCGTCGAACGTGTAGCGCAATTGCAGCGACTGCTCATGCGGCGCGTTGTAGTCGACATCCATCGAGTTGGTCAGGTAGATACCGTTGGTTTCGTTGACGTAGTCGAAGAACTGGTCGCCGAGTACCTGCTGGTAGCCGAGCAGCAGCGCATGCGGGCCGTGCTGTGCGGAAACAGACAGGCTGTATGCGTTGCTGTTGATATGCCCCTGACGTGATGCGCCGGTGTCGTGCGTCGAGTAGATATTGGCGAGGCCGCTCCACTTGATGGTGGTCGGGTCGCCGAACGACTGCGCCACCGAGCCGTAGTACTGACGCCAGACGTCGTCCGCCTGGTCGACATAGAGCGCCATTTCGCCGTTCTTTGCATAGTGCCACGTGCCGCCCACGTAGGTCAGGCGGTCGATGCGTGTGCCGCCGTACGAGGTGGTCAGGTTGGTCAGGTTCGTGTGGCCGCGTGCGTCGACTTTGGTGAAACTGCCGGCCTCCAGCGTCGTATGAACCAGATCGTTGCTGACCATCGAGACGCCGAGAAAAGTCGGCGGCAATGCGCGGTTGTCGTGCGGTTCGAGGAACGGATTGGTGACGGTCTGCAGACCGTACTTCACGACCGTTTCGGAAATGCGCCCCTTGATGTCGTACATGCCCGGGTAGGCCCACGCGAGCTGTTGCGAGCCGCCGCCGTCCTTGCCGACGTGCACCATGTTGCCGGCGCCGTTGCCGCCGTCGAGCTTGAGTGCGGCGAACAGTGATGCGTCGACGCCGAAACCCACCACGCCTTGCGTGAAGCCTGATTCATAGTTGGCTTGCGCGCCCTGAACCCACGCGTGACGATAGATCGACGTGGGCGCCTGGAAATAGTCGGAATAGTTGCGGAACTGCAGGTTCAGATGGCTATCGGCGATAAAGCCCTTGCTTGCCGCCTGGCTCGACAGCGGTGTGGGAGGCGTGACCGTCTGGTCGGCTTCCGCGTTGACGACGGCGTTGGTTGTGTCGGGTTGATCGTTGCGCACCTGACCACCCTGGTCCGCTCTGCGCTTGCCGGGTGAGGCGGCTTGCGAAGTTTGCGGGGCCGGCGAAGCTTGCGAGCGTTGCGTGGAAGACGGAAACGTTTGCGCGAGTGTTTGAGTTTTCGTCGTATCGGAGGTGGGCTCCGATACGACGTCATCGGCGTAGGCGCTCGCGCCGATCGTCAGCGCGGGCAGCGTAAATGCGCAATAAAAGAAGGTGGCTGCATTGGTTTTTTTTGACCGCTTTTTTGTTCGGCTATCTTTCATGTAGTACGTCTCTGTTATTTTGGTGAATCTTTGGCTGGCGGTTAGCCAGTCCACGCTTATCGCTCGTCCCGCTAGTGGCAGGACGAACGAATCCATCAGCGCGACGGCCCGCCGCGCCGGGGAATACGGTTTTAAGTGTTCAGACTGTTTCTTTAGCGATGCCCTAACGGCACTTCCTTCGAGGCGTCACTCACGCGTATGCACGCCACGCGTGTCGCGCTCGCACCGTACGTGACCGGCTGTGGAATCTCGCTGGCGCACGCCTCGATCGCATCCGGGCAGCGCGTGCGAAACGCGCAACCGGAGGGTGGGCTGAGCGGCGACGCAATCTCGCCGCGCAACAACAGATGACGGCGTGCGCGTTCCACCACCGGATCGGGCACTGGCACCGCCGACAGCAGCGCACGCGTATAGGGATGGCGCGGCGTGCCATACACATCGCGCTTATCGCCGAACTCCATCACACGTCCGAGATACATCACCAGCACGCGGTGGCTGATTGCCTTGACGACCGCAAGATCGTGCGCGACGAACAGCAACGACAGCGACAGCTCGCGCTGCAGATCGCGCAACAGGTTGACGATTTGCGCCTGGATTGAGACGTCGAGCGCCGACACCGGCTCGTCGCAGATCACCAGTTGCGGTTCGCCGATCAGCGCACGTGCAATGCCGACGCGCTGACACTGACCGCCGGAAAATTCATGCGGATAGCGGCGTAGATGCTGCGCATTGAGGCCGACGCGTTCGAGCATCGTCAGCACGCGCCGTTGCACGTCGGTGCGGGCAATATTCTGGCCATGCGTGAGCAAGGGTTCGGCGACGATCTGTTCGATCGTCATGCGCGGATCGAGCGAGGCGAGCGGGTCCTGGAAAATCATCTGCACGTCGCGTCGCAAGCGCGAGGTATCGCGGCGCGCGTCCGTCAGTACGGTTTCCTGGTCGAGCCAGCGCACGCTGCCGCTCGCCACCGGCGCGAGGCCGATGATTGCGCGCGCCAGGGTGGACTTGCCGCAACCCGATTCGCCGACGAGCCCGACGGTTTCGCCGCGCCGCACGCTGAACGACACGCCGTCCACTGCGCGCAGCGTTGCTTTGCCGGACCACGGAAAGCCGCCGCGCGGCACGCCGAATCGCACCTTGAGATTGTCGACCGACAAGAGCGTTGCCTGATTTTGATCCTGGCCTTGGCCTTGGGTCTTGTTTGCAATGGAAGTGGCGTTCATGCGTGTTGTACCTCCATGATTTCCTGCACCGGCCGATGGCATGCGCGCAACGCATGGGTAGCCGTCGGCGACGCCGTAAGCGCCGGTCGCGACTCGCGGCACCGATCGCTGCAATACGCGCAGCGCGGCGCGAATGCGCACCCCTCGCCGACTTCGCCGGGCAGCGGCGGATTGCCGGGAATGGTTTGCAGCGGACGGTCATCGTCGTCAGTCAGACGCGGCAGCGCGTTCAGCAGGCCGATCGTGTACGGATGCGTCGGCGCGGCGAACAACGTGGCGGCGTTCGCCTGCTCGACGGTCTGGCCGGCATACATCACCATCACGTCGTCGCACAACCCGGCCACGACGCCCATGTCGTGCGTGATCAGAATGATCGCGGTGCCGCGGTCGTGGTTCAGTTCGCGCAGCAATTCGATGATTTGCGCCTGCACGGTCACGTCGAGCGCGGTGGTCGGCTCGTCGGCGATCAGGATTTCCGGCTCGGAGAGCAGAGCCATCGCGATCATCACGCGTTGCCGCATGCCGCCGGAGAACTCGTGCGGATACATGTTGATGCGCCGCGCGGCATCGGGAATGCGCACCGTTTCGAGCGTTTCGATTGCGCGGCGGCGCGCTTCGCGGCGCGACATCTTGCGATGCAGTTGCAGCGTCTCGGTCATTTGCCGTTCGATCGTCAGGAACGGGTTGAGCGAGGTCATCGGGTCCTGAAAAATCATGCCGATACGATTGCCGCGAATTTTGTTCAACTCGGCTTCGTTCATCGTCAGCAGGTTTTCGCCGCGATAGGTCGCGGCGCCCGACACTTTGCCGTTGCCGGCCAGGAGGCCCAGGAGCGCCATCACCGTCTGGCTTTTGCCGGAGCCCGATTCGCCGACAATGCCGAGCGTGCGGCCCGCTTCGAGCGAAAACGATACGCGCTGCACCGCGTCGACGGGTGCGCCTTCGCGGCGTGTGAAACGCACGCTCAGGTCTTTGACTTCGAGTAGTGCCATGTCAGCGGTCCTTCGGATCGAATGCGTCGCGCAGGCCGTCGCCGACGAAATTCACGCAATACAAGGTGACGCACAGCGCCACCGCCGGGCACAGCAGCAGCCATGGCATTGATTCGAGCTTCTGCGCACCGTCCTGAATCAGCACGCCCCAGCTCGTCATCGGTTCCTGCACGCCGAGGCCGAGGAACGACAGCACGGATTCCGTCAGCACGATGTTGGGCACCGTCACGCTGGCGTACACCACCACCACGCCGAGCAGATTCGGCACGATGTGGCGCGCAATGATCGAACGCGAACTCACGCCGATGGCTCGGGCGGCGTCGATGAATTCGCGCGAACGCAGCGACAGCGTCTGGCCGCGTACCACGCGTGCCATGTCGAGCCACGAGAACGCGCTGATGGTCAGCACGACCAGATAGAACGCGCGGCCGAACATCGTCATCATCAGGATCGCGATCAGCATGTAGGGGATCGCGTACATCATGTCGACGATGCGCATCATCACCGCATCGACGCGGCCGCCCAGATAGCCGGCGGTGGCGCCATACGCCACGCCGATCAGTCCTGACACGAGCGTGCCGAGCAGACCCACTTCCAGCGACACGCGTCCGCCTTGCAGCGTGCGCGCGAGCAGGTCGCGGCCGAGTTCGTCGGTGCCGAACCAGTGCATGTTCGAGAGCGTGGGCGCGAGGCTGATGGCGCTCCAGTCGCTATCGATCGGATTGTTCGGCAGGAACCACGGACCGGCCACGCAGGCAATCACGATCAGCATCAAGATGACGAAGCCGGAAAACGCCGCGCGATTGCGTACGAAGCGCAGCGCGGCGGTAGCGAGCGGCCCGCGCGAACGCGGCGCCCTTGCGATGGCCACGAGCGGATCGAGCGCCGCGGCAGTCGATTGAATTGAGCGGGGCATGGATCAGTACCGGATGCGCGGATCGAGCCAGGCGTACGCCAGATCGACCAGCAGATTGAACAGGACGGCGACCGCGGTGGTCAGCACGACGAGGCCGAGCACGAGGGTGTAGTCGCGGTTGATCGCGCCGTTGACGACCAGTTGGCCGAGGCCGGGCAGCGCGAACACCGACTCGGTAACCACCGCGGCGGTGATCGACGAGATGCAGATCGAACCGAGCAGTGACACTACCGGCATCAGCGCGGGCTTCATCGCATGGCGCAACACGATCGTGCGTCCCGGCAGACCCTTGGCGCGCGCGGTGCGGATGAAGTTGCCCGACAGCACTTCGATCATGCTGCCGCGCATCACGCGAGCGATCGCTGCGACGTTGATGATGGTGAGCAGGACGATCGGCAGCACGCGATAGCGCCACTCGCCTTCGCCCCAACCGCCAGCGGGTAGCCACCCGTGGCCTTCGGAAGTCTTCAGCAGGATGGCAAAAATCCACACCAGCACGGGACCCAGCACGAACGGTGGCACCACGTTGCCGATATTGCCGAGCACCATCACCAGGTGATCGATGAAGCGGTCGCGCCGCACGGCGGCCAGCGTGCCGAGCGTGACGCCGATCACGACAGCGATCGGCACCGATACGCCGCCTACGCCGAGACTCACCGGCAATGCCTTCCACACCAGATCGTTGACCGACCAGTCGGCATAGCGGAACGACGGACCGAGGTCGCCGTGCAGCAGCGATCCGAGGTAGTGGATGTACTGCAGCCACAGCGGTTCGTCAAGGTGGTACTTGGCGTTGAGGTTCGCGAGCACGGCCGCCGACAGGTGTTTCTCCGTGTCGAACGGCCCGCCGGGGGTGAGGTGCAGCAGCAGATAGCACGCGGTGATCACGGCGAGAATCGTCGGGATCGCCCAGAGCGTGCGGCGCAGCGTATAGGCCAGCATGACAGTGCTCCCGCGCTTAGTGCTTGATCAGATACATGTCTTGCGTGGCGCGCTGGTCGACGTAATTGGTCGACGTGTAGCCGCCGACATACGACTTGACCAGCCGGTCCGCGGAATACTGGAAGAGCGATACCAGCGGGTAGTCGTTCATGGCCAGATTGTGCGCCTGCGTGAGCAGGGCAGTGCGCTTTGCGTCGTCGAGCTGCTGGTTGCCTTCATCGACCAGCTTGTCGACTTGCGGGTTGCAGTAGCGCTGATCGTTCTGCACGCTGTTGCAGCGGATCAGGTCGAAAAACGAGTTGGCGTCGTTGTAGTCGACAAACCAGCCGTCGCGCGAGGCCTGCACCTTGCCGTCGTGGCGTTGCTTGAGCAGTACCTTGTATTCGACGTTTTCGAGCTTGGCGGTCACGCCGAGCTTGGTGCGCCATTCCGACGTGGCGAATAGCGCGACCTTCTTGTGCAGGTCGTTGGTGTTGTAGGTGAGCGTGAACGTCAGCGGCTTCGCGTCCGAATAGCCTGCGTCCTTCAGCAGGTTGCGCGCGTAATCGACGCGCCTGGCCATCGGCCAGCTCGCCCAGTCAGGCGTGAAGACGTTCGCGCCTTCCGTGCCCTTGGCGATCAGGCCGTACGTCGGCAGTTCGCCGTCCGCGGTCAGACGCTTGGTCAGCAGGTCGCGGTCCAGCACCATCGCCAGTGCCTGGCGCACGCGCTTGTCCTTGAATGCCGGGTCTTCGTTATTCAGGCTGTAGTAGTACGTGGCGATCTGCACGCCGGTTTTCAGTTCGGAGCCGAACTGTTTGCTCACCTGCGCATAGATGCCCGACGGAATCGAGTACGTGTAGTCGAACTGGCCGGCCTGATACATGCGCATCGCCGTTTCGTCGTTTTCGATCGGCAGATAGGTCACTTTCGTGATCACGACCTTGCTGGCGTTCCAGTACGTGCTGCTTTTGGTCGCCACCAACCGGTTGCTTGGCTGCCAATCAGTGAGCGTATACGGGCCATTGCCGACGAAGTTGCCCGGGCGGGTCCAGTCGTTGCCGAATTTGGCGATTGTCTCGCGATTGACCGGGACCATGGCCGGCATGGCGGTCAGTTGCGGGAAGAAGGCGGCGGGTACTTCGGTGGTGACTTCCAGCGTGTACGGATCGACGGCGCGCGCGGCGAGACTCGAGAGCGGCGCCTTGCCGGCGAGAATCGCCTTGGCGTTCTTCACGAATTCGACCAGCACGGTGTACTTCGAACCCGTTTTCGGATCGAGCACGCGTTGCCATGCGTAGATGAAGTCAGCGGCCGTGACCGGCTGGCCATTGCTCCAGCGCGCGTCGTGGCGCAGCTTGAAAACCCACGTAGTCGGCCCGGTGCGCGTCCACGATTGCGCGACGCCTGGCACGATCGCGCCGGCCGCGTCGATGCGCGTCAGGCCTTCGAACATGTCGAGCGCGATCGTGTCGCCGGTCCAGGATTCAATATGCGCGGGGTCGAGCGATTCGGTTTCGGCCGGCACCTGGCGGGTCATCTCCTGGCTGGCAGCGAGGGTGACACCCGCAGGTACCGTGACGGCGAAGGCAGAGGGCTGAAACGTAAGGGCGAGCGCGGTCAGCGCCGTTGCATAGACGAACGGGGTTTTCATCGGTTGAGATCGCAGGAAAGGTCGAGAGAAGAACGCGCTGGCGCCAGGGCGCCCGGTTATCTGCGGTGCTCGGGCCGGGGAGGCCCTTGTTGTTTGTCCGACATGCAGGATTCCTTACATTTGGTAATGCAGGCAAACCCTGGCCGGATCAACCGGAAAAGGTGCCTGCTTTTTAGAACAGTCTCGGTGTACCGACCCAGACGACCACCGACTCGATACGAGCGGTATTCGCCCAGCTATGGGGCACCGTTGATTCGTAATGCGCGCTGTCTCCCGCGTGCAATAGGAACGTCTTGCCTTCCAGCGTCAACGACACTTCGCCGTCGATCACATACATAAACTCTTCACCGGCATGCGTGGTGACCTCGGAGCGCTTCTGCCCGGGCGGCATCCTCACGAGGATCGCTTCGAGCTGACGGCCGCCCGTCAGATTGGTCAACCGCGCGAACAGATTGGCCGAGTCCGCAAAACCGAAAAACTTCAAATCATCACCACGGCACACCGAGCGTTCTTCGCTTGGCGTGTCGACGAAATACTGCACGTTCACCCCGAGTGCGTGGGCAATCCCGGCCAACGAAGTGATGGACGGTGACGCCAGACCGCGCTCGACTTGCGACAAAAACGGTTTGGAAATACCCGCCGCTGTTGCCGTGTCATCCAGCGTGCGCTTGAGCCGTTGCCGTAGCGCGCGGATCTTGCTCCCAAGTTCGAGTGCCGGGTTGTTCTTTTGAATTGTCGTGACCATAGCAGGAGGAAATTAGCCCGTCAAAATTTGTTTGATATAAGTAAATATGGTTTGATTGCGGTCCAGGCCGGGGTGGCGGGCCGTTCAGCGCCCCGTCGTGCAAGGGACCACATTTCCGAGACAACGCTCTATGTTGCCAGAACCGAAATCTGCACCCGCCGTTTTGACCGGTAATCGAAGAGAAACTGGAAGCGGAGGCGGTAAAGACTGCAGTGCGCATAAGGAAGCGGAATTTATGCAAGTTGACTGCCAGGTGGCGTTAAAGCCATGACATCAAAGACTATTTTCAGCCACACGCGACTGCGCGACAAAGCGCTATGGCGTGTAACAACGGGTAATTGGCGTGGCATCAGTGAATTCCCTGAGTGACGAACCGTGCTTATGTTTGCAGAATCAGGCCCGCTTGGCGGTAGGCGCACGTGTTCGCAATACACGCGACGTCGTCGGCCGCTGTTTTTCATTCCGCGCGCAGCGATCCTGCGCGGCGGAGCATTGTCCGGCACGTTCCATCCGAACGCTGGCCGGCATAAGGACATGACTATCACTGCTGATTTTTCCTGCCACGGGCGTAGCGCCCGCTGCCTGGCGCGACCGCCGACTGCCGGCCGCCGGATGGCCGGCCCCCGGATCGCCGGCCGCCAGACCTCCATTTTCCGCGATGCTTTATCATTGAGCCCATTCCGCTTGCCGGAATTCGGGTCCGATGCGGCGCAGCGTCTCCCAATCCCCCAAGGGCACTTTCTTCGGGGCGGGGGACTTCCCTCGGGGCGCACCGCGTGGCGGGTCTCTATCCCATCCCCTGGTTTTTCTGCTGGTATTGGCGTCTCAGTTTGCAACTCAGTTTGCAAATGAGCGCGCAAATGAACATGTAGATGAGCGTGCCGCTGACTACGCATAGGCCTGTGCAAATGCGTGCGCCGCTTCGCGCATGGTCCGCTGACCGTTTTTCCAGATCCAGCTTTTCGCTGCGCGTGGGCCGCCCACGCGTAGCCGCAACCGTAAGAACACGAGGTACATGATGAATTCGTCCAATCCCCCAGGCGCACCGGTCTCGCAGACCCGTTCGTTCTCGACGGTCTTTCTGATCGAGTTGTGGGAGCGCTTTGGTTACTACGGGATGGCCGCGCTGCTGGTCCTGTTCATGATCGACAAGCTGAACTTCACCGACAGCCACGCCACCCTCACGTGGGGGGCGTTTACGGCGCTGGTGTACGCATCGCCGTCGATCGGCGGCTGGATCGGCGACAAGATTCTCGGCGCGCGCCGCACGATGATCTTCGGCGCCGGTGTGCTGGCAGCCGGCTATTTCATGCTGGCGCTGCCCAACGAGCAATTGAGCTATATGTACGCGTCGCTCGGCGTGATCGTGGTGGGTAACGGGCTTTTCAAGGCGAATGCCGCGAATCTCGTGCGCCGTATCTATGAAGGCGACGACGCGCGCATCGACAGCGCATTCACGATCTATTACATGGCAGTCAATATCGGCTCGACAGCGTCGATGCTCGCGACGCCGTGGATCAAGGATCATTGGGGCTGGCACACGGCATTCGCGGTCTGCTGCGCGGGCATGCTGCTGTCGGTGCTGAACTACTTCATCATGTTCCGCACGCTTGCGCATATCGGCTCCGCGCCGGACGCCGAACCGATCCGCTGGAAACGCGTCGGCGCGGTCGCGCTGGGCGGTATCGTGCTCGGCACGGCGACCATGTTCGTCCTGCAACACAAGGCGATCGCGGTGGCCTGCGTGTACACGGCCGGTGTCGCGATTCTGGCGATCTTCGGCTACATGCTGGTGAAGTGCGAACGCTCGGAGCGCTCGGGTCTCGTTGCCGCGCTGATCCTGACCGCGCAGGTGATCCTGTTCTTCGTGTTCTATGTGCAGATGTCGACGTCGCTCACGCTGTTCGCGCTGCGCAACGTCGATCCGCGCTTCATGCTGTTCGGCGAGACGCTGTTCACGTGGAGCGCCGCGCAGTTCCAGGCGCTCAATCCGATCTGGATCATGGTGATGAGCCCGGTGCTCGCGTTGCTCTATACGAAGCTCGCGAAGAGCGGCAAGGACGTGCCGGTGGCGGTCAAGTATGCGTTCGGCTTCGCGGTGGTGGCGGCCGGCTTCTTCGTGTATGCGGCGAGCGGCAACTACGCGGTGAACGGGCGCGTGTCGTCGTGGTTCATGGTGGGCGGCTACGGCCTGTATTCGCTCGGCGAATTGCTGGTGAGCGGACTGGGTCTCGCGATGATTGCACGCTACGTTCCGGCGCGGATGAGCGGCTTCATGATGGGCGCTTACTTCGTCGCAACCGGTGTGTCGCAATATCTGGGCAGCGTGGTGGCGAACTTCGCGCAGATGCCGGCGGGCAATATGGATCCGCTCGAATCGTTGCCGCTCTACACCAAGCTGTTTACGGGCCTGGGCTGGCTCGCGGCAGTGGGCGCGCTGGTTGCCGTGCTGCTGTTGCCGCTGATGCGCAAGTTGTCGCGTGAACATCAGCGTTGCAGCGACGAAACGCGTGAGAACGCGCGGCAAGCGGCTGCATTGAGCGGTGCTGTGGCGGAGTAATCTGCCGCCGCTTCGGAAGCGGCGCGAATGCGCCGCTCTCCGGCCACATGAAGCAGTATAGAAAGCAGTATAAAAATGGCGCGCCTCGCATCAGCGGGCGCGCCATTTTGCGTTTATGTGCAGCGCCCGCGCGTAGTTAGATTTACTCCGGCGATGGCGATGGCGGCGACGGAGGTAAGCTTACGGTTGGCATTGGTCTTTCCGAACAACCATTTCCCGGATATTTAAGGTAGCCACTCGGATGGAGATCCATATCGCGGTCGAAGGGCGTCACGATCTGTCCGGACAGATCTACCGGCAGTTGCGTGCCGGCATACTCGAAGGGCGACTCGCAGGCGGCACGCGTTTGCCGTCCACGCGCGATCTCGCCACACAGTTGGGCGTGTCGCGCAAGACCACGCTCGACGCATTCGAACGGCTGCTTTCCGAAGGCTATCTGAGCGCCCGCGCCGGTTCGGGCACCTTCGTCGCCGATGGTCTGGAGCGTCTGCCGGTGGAGCGCTCATCGCATGCGCTGGCCGCCGAGTCGGCGCGCGAGCGGGCAAAAGCCAAACCGAAAGCCGCGGCGCGCGCCCAGCCGCTGTGGGAGCAGATGCCCGAGGCGTTGCCCTTGCCTCGGCCCACGGTGGCCTCGCCGCACGATTTCGCCGGCGGCGCTACCGACAAATCGCTGTTCCCCTTCGACGTCTGGCGCCGCTGCGTGAATCACGCATTGCGCGTGCAAGCGCGCGGTCAGGGCACGTATCGCGACACGGCCGGCGAACAGGAATTGCGGCTCGCGATTTCGCGCTACCTGGCGTTCAACCGCGCGGTGGCGAGCAACTGGGACGACGTGATCGTCACGCAAGGCGCCCAGCACGCGCTCGATCTGATCGCGCGCATCACGTTGCGGCCTGGCGAAATCGCGGCGCTTGAAGACCCCGGCTATCCGCCTGCGCGGGCGTGTTTTACGGCGACGGGTGCACGCGTGGTGCCGGTGCCGGTGGACGCAGAAGGCCTGATCGTGAGCAAACTGCCGGACAAGGCGCGGCTCGTCTACGTAACGCCCTCGCATCAGTTCCCGCTCGGCATGCCGATGAGTCTGGAGCGGCGCGTCGAGTTGCTCGAATGGGCGCAGAAACGCGGCGCCGTGATCATCGAGGACGATTACGACTGTGAGTACCGCTTCGAAGGGCGGCCGATGGAGCCGCTGAAAAGTCTCGACCGAGCCGGTCTCGTCGCGTATGTGGGCACGTTTTCGAAGACGATTTTCCCGGAGTTGCGGGTTGGCTACGTGGTGCCGCCCGCCTCGCTTTTCGGGCCGCTCATCAAGGCCCGGCGGATCACCGACTGGCACGGTTGCACGCTCACGCAAACGGCGCTCGCGACCTTCATGCTGAATGGCGACTTCGCCAAGCATCTGCGGCGCATGCACAAGATCTATGCGGCGCGTCGCGCGATGTTGCTGAAGCATCTGCAGGGCGAACTCGCGCCGTGGTTCGATCCGATCGTGCCGGCTGCGGGCATCCACATGGCCTCGCGTCTGAAGGCGCCGTTGACCGAGGAGGTGCTGGTCAGCGCCGCGCGTGAAGCGTCGATCGGTTTGTATGGGCTCGCACCGTTTTATCAGCGCGTGAAGCCGCAGCCCGGCTTGATGTTTGGCTACGGCAACATTGCAGTCGAGCATATCGATGCGGCGCTGACCAGGCTCGCCGGCATTCTGCCGCGCCTCGCACGCTGACGACCCGCAGTGCGCACGAATATTACTTAAACCTATCTTTTGCCATACAAAGTATGGTCATAAAGCAATCGTAACCTTGCGCCTCTGTAATTGTTTGTAATGCAACGCCGGCCCGGATGGACCGGCACGACAACACAACAAACCGGAGGGTAGTAGGGATGCGAGTGACGTTTATGGCAGGAAAGCGGATGCGCACGCTTCGCGCGGTTGGCGCCCTGGGGGCAATTGGCGCGCTAAGCGCGATCGGCATCACGGCATGCAGTAGCAGCGACATTGAAACGCCGCAGTCGCAGCCACAAGTGGCGAACGGCACGAAGGCGACGCTCGCGTTGCTGGAAACCACCGACATCCACACCAATCTCCTCAGCTACGACTATTACAAGCTGGCCGAAGACAAATCGCTCGGTCTGGAGCGTACGGCGACGCTGATCGCGGCGGCGCGCAAGGAATTCCCCAACACGATGTTGCTCGACGACGGCGACACCATTCAGGGCACCGCGCTCGCCGACTACCAGGCGCAGGTCGCGCCGATTGATTGCAAGACGACGCTCGGCGTCTACAAAGTGATGAACCTGCTGAAGTACGACGCGGGCACCATCGGCAATCACGAATTCAACTACGGCTTGCCGTTCCTCGCCCAGGCAACCGGCAGCGCGTTCGACGTGCCGAACATGAGCCCGGTGGCGTCGCAACCGGTGTGCGCGGGGCCGACCTTTCCGCTGGTGCTCTCCAACGTGCTCGGCGCGAAATCGCAGCAACCGATTTTCAAGCCGTACGCGATCCTCGAGCGCACGTTGACCGCCACCACGCCCGACGGCAAGACCGTCAGCGCGCCGGTGAAAATCGGCGTGATCGGCTTTACGCCGCCCGCGATCATGGCGTGGGACAAACGCTGGCTGGACGGCAACGTCTACACGCAGGGGCTGGTGGAAAGCGCATCGAAGTACGTGCCGGAAATGAAGGCGAAGGGCGCGCAGATCATCGTCGCCATGTCGCATGGCGGGCTCGACAATTCGACCTATTCGCCGTCGATGGAGAACGGCAGCTACTATCTATCGAAGGTGCCCGGCATCGACGCGATGCTGATCGGCCACTCGCATCAGGTATTCCCCGACAAGAACAGCACGGTCACGCAATTCAATCTGCCGGGCGTCGACAAGGTGAAGGGCACCGTCAACGGCGTACCGACCGTGATGGCGAATTTCTGGGGCAAGCATCTCGGCGTGATCAAGCTCGCGCTGAACTACACGAACGGCACGTGGATGGTGGACCGCAATTCGAGCACGGCGGAAGCGCGCTCGATCCAGAACGCGGATAACAGCTACGTGGCGGTCGATCCGGCAATCTCGCAGGCGAGCGCGGCCGAACATAGCGCAACCATCAATTACGTGAAAACGCCGATCGGCTCGACCGATTTCCGCATGACCACCTACTTCGCCGACGTGGGCGACGTCTCGGCCATCGAGATCGTCAATCAGGCGCAGGCCGCCTACGTGCAGGACTACGTCAGCGCGAATCTGCCGCAATATGCGGGCATTCCGGTGTTGTCGGTGAGCGCGCCGTTCAAGAGCGGCTTTGGCGGCGGCAACGATTTCACCGACGTCGCGCAGGGCAACGTCGCGATCAATAACGCCGCCGACCTTTACCTGTATCCGAACACGATCTACGCGGTGAAGGTGACGGGCGCGGATCTGAAGGCCTGGCTCGAAACCGCGGCCAAGCGTTTCAACAAGATCGATCCGGCCAACACGGCGGCGCAGACGCTGGTCAGTACCTATCCGGGCTACAACTTCGACATGATCACGTCGAAGGATTTCAGCTACGAAATCGACGTGACGCAGGCAGTGGACAGCCGGATTCGCAACCTGAAATATCAGGGCGCGGCCATCTCGGATACGCAGTCGTTCATCGTCGCGACCAACAACTATCGCGCGAGCGGCGGCGGCAATTTCCCGGGACTGGACGGCAGCAAAACGATTTACGCGTCGCCGGATGCGAGCCGCGACGTCCTGATCGCCTACATCAAGAAGGTGCAAACCATCAAGGCGGCGAGCAACGGCAGCGACCGTAGCTGGCGCTTCACGAAGGTGGCGACGGCCGGACAGGTGACCTTCAAGGCGGCGCCGAACCTGGTGGCGCTCGCGCAGACCAACGGCATCACCAACGTCACCCAGCTCCAGGCCGACGACGGCACCGGCAAGGGGCTCGCGGTCTACTCGGTGAACCTTAACCAATGACGGCGCGCTTTTCTTGGAAGCATTCCAATCCCGCGTCGGGCTCGGCGTTGGCGGAGAAACGGAGATGCGGTATACCGGTGAACGGCAGCGCCGCAATGACCGACACGGCAATGGTGCATGCCT
>NZ_CAJNAT010000022.1 GCF_905220705.1 Paraburkholderia domus | reverse complement strand
AGGCATGCACCATTGCCGTGTCGGTCATTGCGGCGCTGCCGTTCACCGGTATACCGCATCTCCGTTTCTCCGCCAACGCCGAGCCCGACGCGGGATTGGAATGCTTCCAAGCGCCCTTGGGAGCGGCATTGGAAGCGCATTGCCCGGCCTGCGGACCCACCCCGGACTGCATTCGACGCCAGCCGGCATGCATATT
The DNA here is from genome assembly GCF_905220705.1 of Paraburkholderia domus. Classification (GTDB taxonomy): domain Bacteria; phylum Pseudomonadota; class Gammaproteobacteria; order Burkholderiales; family Burkholderiaceae; genus Paraburkholderia; species Paraburkholderia domus. Next base: position 130,975 of record NZ_CAJNAT010000022.1, on the reverse strand, counting down.
GTCACCGTTGGCATCGCGCTTTTCATCCTGCTACCGATAATGCGGCTTATATTGATGTTAGGGATGTTCCTGCATCAACGCGACTACCGGTTCAGCGCGATCACCGCCCTCGTGCTGATGATCGTTGCCGTGGGCTTAGTGGTCGGGGCAGCCTGATGTGCGCGGCACGAGCGACCCTGGGTATGATGCCGATCGCACGCAGGTCGGTGCTCGATGCATCGCCGCGCTTTGTAGTTACGCTTTGTAGTTACGTTTTGACGTTGCGGTTTGAAGTTACGCTTTGTAGTTTTGCAGCCGCGCTTCGCGCGGCACTTATTCTAGCCACGAGAACCATCATGCCCGCCCAACACGACGAAGTCCCCAATGCCGGCACCACGCCGGGCAAGGCAAAGCGCAGGGATCTGTCCATCATGTCGCGCAATCTTCTGATGGTTGCGATCGGTGTCGTGGTCTTCGCGATCGTTGCGACTGTCGTGCTCTACGGCCCGATCACTTACGGCGACGAGATCCCCAACTTCGGCATCATTCTCATGCTGACCGTGCCGGTTATCGCGGGCGTGGCCTTCCGGGTGGGGCTGGATGCGTGGCTGGATCGGGAGTAAGCGGCAACACCACCCACACCTCCAGGCCGCCGCCCTCGCGTGCATGAAACTGCAGGCTGCCGCCGTGCAGCCGCGTGATCCGCTCGACAATCGCAAGCCCTAACCCCGTTCCGCCGCTATGCGCGCGAGCATTGCGGCCGCGCTGAAACGGCGCTTTCAGTTGTTCCAACTCCTCTGCCGAAAGCCCTTTGCCGCGGTCGCCAACCGCGACATAGACCGCCTCGCCGGTCGTCCAACTGCGCACCGCCAGCCCCGTGCCGCCATATACGATCGCGTTCTGCATCAGGTTCATCAGGAGCCGCATCATGCTGATCGGCCGGTAAGCAATCGCGGGCAAAACCGCGAGCGACAGCGCAAACTCGTGGCCCAGCCCGGCGAAATCGCCGGCGAGACGTTCAATCAACGCATTGAGATCGCCAGGTTCCGCCGCTTCGCGCTCGCCGCTGCCCGCGTAATCCATGAACTGCTGCAAGATCGTCTCAATCTGGTCCAGATAGGACTCGGCGGCGACCACGAAGCTGCTGTCGCTGCCGTCCGGCATCGCCATGGCCATCGAGAGCCGCAGTTTGGTGAGCGGCGTGCGGATGTCGTGCGAGATGCCCGCCAGCATCAGCGCGCGCGTCGCCTCCGCTTGCTGCAACGCGTGCGTCATCTGATTGAATGCGCTGCTCACCGTGGCGATCTCGGTGGGGCCGTCAGTCGGCAGCGGCACGGGTGTTTGGCCGGCACTCACGCGACGCGCGGCCCGCGTCAACTCCTGGAGCGGCTGATTGAGGTGGCGCTGGATCCCGTAGCCGGTCAGCGCCGCCAGTGCGCCCAATCCAAGCGACAGCAGGATCGCGGCGTCGAGTCCGGCACCTTGCGCGTCCTCGGGAATCGGCAGTGCGATCCAGTACGACGATTGCGGCGCCTCAGCAGGCCCATGCATCCGAATCCATAACCGTTGACCGCCTGCGGATTGCCAGCGCGCGGGCATGTCGGCGGGCAGATGCTCGCGCAAGCTGTCGAGAAACACGCTGCGCTGATAGGTTCGATAGCCGCGCAGCAGACTGGCCGGCGGTTCCTCGCCCGCTTCCGCGGGCAATTGCGCACGCGCGTCGAGGCGCGCGGTCAATTCGGCACGCGCGCTGAGCGGCGTGGCTTGAAGCAGGTTATCGAGCGTCGTCACGTAGGTGGCGAACACGGCGGCCGCCCGTTCGACGCGAGGCCGCTGCACATAGTGCAGCAACACGCCGAGCGCACACACCTGGCTCAGCATCACCAGCACGATCAGCAAGACGATATTGCGCGCCAAAAGCGTCTTCGGCAGCACGCTCTGCAACACTGTGCGCGTCATGAGTCGACGTCCGCGATCAGCATGTAGCCGACGCCCCACACGGTCTTGATGAAGCGCGGCTTCGACGGGTCGTCTTCGACGATCTGCCTGAGCCGCAGCACCTGCACGTCGATGCTGCGATCGAGTGCATCGTGTTCGCGGCCACGAGCGCGCGCGAGCAGATTGTCACGGCTCACGGGGCGGTTCGGCGAAGAAGCCAACGCGACCAGCAACAGCATCTGCGCCGAATGAATCTCCAGCAGCTCTCCCGCACGCGACAACTGCTGCTTGCCGACATCGAGACTGAAATCGCCGAAGCGCACGCTCTCCGATTTCACCGTGACATCGCCCGAGGCCATCTTCTGGCGGCGCAGCAGCGCATTGATCCGCGCCACCAGCTCACGCGGCAGGAAAGGTTTGGCGAGGTAGTCGTCGGCACCGGTTTCGAGGCCGGCCACCCGGTCGAGCGGATCGCCCTTCGCGGTCAGCATCAGGATCGGCAGCGTCTGCCCTTGCGCGCGCAAACGGGCGCAGATGGCGAGGCCGTCCTCTTCGCCGATCATCAGATCGAGTACCAGCAGATCGAACGGTTCGCGCTCCAGATAACGGTCGAGCCGCTTGCCGTCTTCCGCGATCCGTACGTCGAAGCCATGGCCGCGCAGAAAACGCTGCAGCATGTTGCGCAGTTCGGCTTCGTCGTCGAGTACGATGATTTTGGCGGGGCGTTCCATACGCAAGCTCCTCGGTTTAGACGTCGGGCGGTGTACAGACGGCAGGACGGGCCAGGTTTATCACACGCAGGGGCGTCAAAATTCCTACGATCCCGCCGATGCCCGCGCGGCTCAGTGCGCTGCCCCGCGTTCCTGCATGAATGCCGCGATCTGCGGCAACGTAATGTAGCCCGCTTTCTGCGTGTCGATTTCATCGAAATGCTTGGCGACCATCGGCATGCCTGTGGCGGCCTGTTCTTTGGTGAGCTTACCGTCGTGCGTGGTGTTGGCACTCGAAAAGCGTGTTTGCAGCTGCTGCGCCATGCGTTCCATGCGCTGGGAATTGCCGCCCTGCGGTGCGGTCGTTTGGGCGAACGTGACGGTGGATGCGCAGCACAGCAGCACAATGGCGAACAACTTTTTCATGACTGACTCCTTCGATTGAGCCATCTTGCGTCGCCTGCAAACCGCCGCGATCCGTTCGATGACAGGCCGAATTCTTGGGGAAGCGCCGCCGGAAGGCAATTCGAGAATCATGTCGGCATGTTTCATGGTTTTTCGCGGCGTCGGCATGGCAGGCATGCGCGCTGTCGCCGTAACACATCATGCGCTCCCTGCCCCTCGCGCTTCGGTCATAGCCCACTGTCACGCGACATTGAATGAAATAAGTTCGCGCTCCCGTTTCGAAAGCGGATTGCGTATCTTTCGTCTGCCGGCGCCACAAGCAGCCCAGGTGCTTCAACGGTTCGGCAAGACTCTCAAGCAATCCGAACCAGCTGCACGGCTTCTTCACCGGAAGACGCACCGCGCAGCTCAACGTCTCAGGAGTATCAACAAGTGAGTATTCGTCTCGTCTGCGCCTCTACCTTCACCGCCATCGGTCTCGCCTGTTCGTCGACGGCGTTTGCCCGGGTCGTCGTTTATATGCCCACTGCCGTGGTCTACGCACCGCCGCCACGGCCCGTCTATTACTACGTGCCGGTCAACCCGCCGGTCTATGTGGCGGCGCCTCCGCCGATTCCGGCTCCGGTTCCCGTCGCCGTAGCGCCCGGTACGCCCGTGCCATTGCCGCCGAAACCCATCGCCTTGTACACGACGGTCGTCGTGCCCGCCCCTGCCGTCACCTATGCGCAACCGGTGACGGTGGTACCGCGTTAAGCGCGCAAAAGCGGGTGATCAGACGCCTTGTGGCTGGGGCCTGCGTCGATATATCAGACAAATGCGTGACTTTTTGAAAGCCCGATGTCAATTCAACCTTGCGGAGCGCGGCACGGCGCTTGCTGGTTTCAATACCACCGTCAAGCGTGTCCAGTAGTGAGACCTGTCTGTCCAACTGCCGGCGTCCCGCTTGCACCGTTGCATCGCCTATCCACCTCTCCTTCAGGAACGATAGATGAGCTATCAGGATATCGACAATGAGATTGCCCATTTCGAACTCGTATTCGGGAAGATTTCCCCCAACGATCGCATTCCGCTGTCGTACTGGCGCAATCGGCTGGACATGCTTCCCGAAACGTTGCTGATGCCGACACAGCGCGCACGCCTCGCACGGCTCGACGCAACGTTGCGCGCACTCGAACTGTCGGCGAATACGCCGGCGGCTGAGGAGCCGCCGCGTGCGGTGCTCAACCGATCAGGATCCGCGCGGCAAGCGCCAGCGCGAGAGCCGGCAGCATCACCACCGCCCCTACTTTCAGAAACTTCATGAAGCTCACGTCTTCGCCCTCGCGGCGAATTGCGTTGAGCCAGAGGATCGTTGCGAGCGACCCCGTGATCGACAGGTTTGGACCCAGATCGACGCCGATCAGGAACGCATCGATCACGCGCTCGGGACTATGCGCCTGCATCACAGTCGAACTGGCGATCAACCCTGCCGGCAGATTGTTCATCAGATTGCTGCCAAATGCGATGGCAGCGCCGGCCCAGCCGGCCGTCGCGAGTTCACTGTGCTGCGTCGCGCGCTGCACCAAGGCGACGAATGTCCTGATGACGCCCGTGTGATCGAGCATTTCGACCAGCACGAATAACGCAGCGACGAGCGGCAGCACGCTCCACGATATTTCCTTGATCATCGGCAGCGGCGATTTGCGTTCCTGGATCAGTACGGCCGCGGCGGTCAGCGCACCGAGTATTGCGGTGGGCAGACCGAGCGGGACATCGAAGGCGGAAACCGTCAGCAAAGCAACGGCCGTGACCGCGATGCCCGCGAGCGCAATGCGCCCGCTCGACGACAACTCAAGCGGCTCGAGATCGGCCTCGCAGGTACCGGCGAGCGCTTCGCGCTGGGTCCAGCGCAACAGCACGTAGGTTGCGACGATCGACAACAGCGAAGGCAGCGTAAAGCGCATCAACCAGGCGCCAAGCGCGGGAGTGTGATTGCCATACAGCACGATGTTGGCCGGATTCGAGATCGGCAGCACGAAGCTCGCGGCATTCGCGATGAACGCACAGACGAACAGCAAGGGCAGCGGATGCGTCTTCGCTTTTTTGGCCGCGGCAAATACGGCCGGCGTGAGGACGACCGCGGTGGCGTCATTGGAAAGGAAGGCGGTGATGACCACGCCGACCAGATAGACCAATAGAAAGAGCTTTCTCGGCGAGCCTTTGGCGTGATTGACCGCGAATACGGCGACCCAGTCGAACAGGCCTTCACGGCGCCCAACTTCCGACAACACCATCATGCCGAACAGGAAGAGGTAGACGTCCGTGCCCTTGCCGACTGCCTCGATTGCCAGATCGACGGGAAGCAGGTTCAACGACACGAGTAATAACGCGCCTGCAACGGCCCATACGGCCTCGGGCCATTTGAACGGCCGGGTGATGACGCCGGCCGTGGCGGCGATGGCGATACCCCAGGAGAGGAAGACGGAATTCACAAAGTAGGTTCCTGGATTCTGATCGTGCGCGAGCACGGTATAGGAGCGCTGCATAAACTCTGATCGGCACGCCGCAGGGGGCCGGGACGCAATTTGTGTGCCGCACAATAGCGCGTTCCCTGCCTCGCTAGCCCACGCGGTTGACGGCGGCAATGCAATCCCGCCCGTTATCCTTCGCGTGATACAACTGCGTGTCCACCAGGTTCACAAAGGCCACGGGATCGCCCGACTCCGAAGGAATGACGGTCCCAACCCCGAAACTGGCGGTAATCGCCTGCCGGAACGGCGACCTTTCATGCGCGATCTCCGCGGCCATGATCAGCGGCAGGCGCCGTGTCGTGCCGCAAAAAATCCGCGCCAAGCGCGACGCTGCCCTTCTCAGTGCTATTCATGGGTCGAACCTTTGGTAGCGGTGGAGCGGAAAAATAACACAATCCCGTGTCTGCTCGCCAATTCTGGCCCCCTCGCAGCCCCATTCCGGCCACATTAGCGTCACGGCTAGAACAATCTGTTCCCTTCGCCCCGTCTATTCAATTTTCATTGGCATCCCTACCATCCGCACTCACACCCGATACACCGCACGCAGCAAGTCCCATAACCCGTGAGCATGATTCAATGAAACCCAGTTCTTCAGACGTCAAGCACTACAGCGGCCCTGCCGTCGCCCTGCACTGGCTCATTGCACTGCTCATCATCTGCGGCTTCTATATCGGCTGGATCATGACCGATATCCATGGCTTCACGCCCACCAAGCTGAAGTACTTCTCGTGGCACAAATGGATCGGCGTGACGGTCTTCGTGCTGGCCGTGGCACGCGTGCTGTGGCGCGCCACCCACCGCGCGCCGGCGCTCGATAGCGCTACACCCATGTGGCAGAAGGCTGCGGCCCATCTCGTCCATGGCGCGCTCTACGTTCTGATGCTGGCGATTCCGTTGTCCGGTTACTTCTATAGTTCGGCCGCGGGCATTCAGGTGGTGTATCTCGGCATCGTGCCGCTGCCCACGATTATCGGCCCTGACCAGGCGCTCAAGGCAAGCCTGCGCACGGTCCACATACTGCTCAATTACACGTTGCTGGCGCTCGTTGCCATGCATGTACTCGCGGCGCTCAAGCATCAGTTTGTTGATCGCGACGGATTACTTGCGCGGATGATTCCGCTCCTCAAATAGCAGACGAGTAACAGACGAATAACAGACGAGCGACAGGCGATTGGCTACAGCCTGTTGGCAATCTAATTCCCAACGATGCGCAATCAGCGCGCGTGGGTTCGATAGGATGCGTACCACTATGAAATCAAACTTTTATCACTCCATTCTGGCCGGCGTCGCCGCCTTCTCTTTCTTCGGCGCGGGCCTCGCGCACGCCGATGTCGACACGAGCAAAAGCAGCGTCATTGCCACGACGAAGCAGATGAACGTGCCGGTGGATGGCAAATTCAAGAAGTTCTCGGCGCAGCTGAATTTCGATCCGGCCAAACCGGCCGCCAGCAGCGCCAACGTGTCGATCGACACCGGCAGCTACGACCTCGGCGCGGACGACTACAACAAGCAGGCCCAAGGCAAGGAATGGTTCGATAGCGCCACCTATCCGGCCGCGACTTTCGTCTCGAGCGCGATCGCGCCGGCCGGCGGCAATCAGTACAAAGTCACCGGCAAGCTCACCATCAAAGGCAAATCGCAGACTGTCGTGGTGCCGGTCACCATCGCCAGCCAGGGCAGCACCCAAACTTTCGACGGCGCATTGCCGATCAAACGTTCGCAGTTCGATGTCGGTACCGGCGAATGGAAAGACACCTCGGTTGTCGCCGACGAAGTCGTCATCAAATTTCACATCGTCGCTTCGAAGAAGTAACAGGCAACACGAAGCGTCGCATCACTTTCTGAAATCTGGAGAATCACTTGAAGAAGCAACTTTTGCTCGCCGCCGGCGCGCTGACCGCAGCCATGTCGTTTAACGCAATGGCCGCCGTGACGTATCAACTCGACCCGCAGCACACCTACCCGAGCTTCGAAACCGACCACTTCGGTGGCCTGTCGACCTGGCGCGGCAAGTTCACGAAGAGCAGCGGCACCGTGGTGCTCGATCGCGCGGCGAAGACCGGCACGGTGGACGTGACGATCGATATGAGCTCGGCGGATATCGGTAACGACAAGCTCGACGCGGAACTGGTCACGGACAAGTTCTTCGACGCCGCCAAGTACCCGAGCGCAACCTACAAGGGCACGCAGATCCGCTTCGACGGCGACAAGCCGGTGGAAGTGATCGGCTCGCTGACCCTGCATGGCGTGACCAAGCCGGTCAACCTGAAGATCGATTCGTTCAAGTGCATCATGAACCCGATGCTCAAGCGCGAAGTATGCGGCACTGAAGCAAGCGCGACGTTCAACCGCGACGATTTCGGCGTCGACTTCGGCAAGACCTATGGCTTCAATATGCTGACCACGCTGCATATTCAGGCTGAAGGCATCAAGCAGTAAGAGCCTGCTCCCCGCCGCAACCTGCTTCAGGCAGTTGCGGCGGGCGGTTGCGGCAACGGGCCTATCTCCCGCTCACCCATCGTGCGGCGGCAGATAGGCCATTTCTTCTTCTTCGTACAGTCCGTAGATCAGTTCCAGCATGCCCCGGACATCCGTCGACTCGTCGAGCATACGCACGCTCATGATGATGGGCGAAACCAGGTTGGGATCGTCCAGTTCCCGGTAGCTGACGTCATCGCGTTTCAGCCCATGTACGCTGCTCGGCACAATCGAAATACCCTCGCCGGCCGCCACAAGCCCAAGCGCTATCTGGAGTTCGCGCGTTTCGTAGATCCGCTGGGGTTTCAGTGTACGGTCATGGAAAGCCGCAAGCACCTGATCCGCGTAGCTCGGGCGCGGCGCCTTGGGAAAGATGATCAGCGTCTCGTTGATGAGATCGTGCAGCGACAGCACAGCCTTCGACAACGATAGAGGATGACCGAGCGGCAGCGCCACGATCATCCGTTCCTCACGCAACACCACGCGCCGGACACTCGGATCTTCATGCCGGATTCGACCGAAGCCGACGTCGATGCGCCCCTCCTTCAACGCCTTGATCTGGTCCATCGTGGACATCTCGTGCAGGCTCAATTCAACTGCGCTGTTTTCATCGCGAAAGCGGCGAATGAGCTTCGGCAGCATCCCATAGAGCGTTGAGCCGACGAAACCGACCGACAGGCTCCGTTCTATTTTCCCGACCCGCTTCGTCATCGATTCGAGCTCTGCCGTCTGCGCGAGCAGTTGAACCGCGTGCGAATAAAAGAAGCGTCCCGTATCGGTCAATTTCAAAGGCCGCGCATTGCGCTCGAATAGCTGGACCCCAAGGGCTTCCTCGAGTTGCTGAATCTGCCGGCTGAGGGGCGGCTGCGCGATATGCAGCCGCTTCGCGGCGCGCGTGAAATTGCACTCTTCCGCCACGGCGACGAAGTAACGCAAATGGCGCAGCTCCATATCTATACCTTTTAGATATTGACCCAATACTAAAACGGTGTTGGACGGCCCGAATCACCGCCAATTATCCTTCGCTTGCGATCGATGCCACAGAAAATTATACCTTCAGAGCATTATTCCTTCAGGTAGTCGATTGCAGCGCCGGCGGACGCGGCGTCACGCGATCCACCCTCGCAAACGATTCAGGAGACACCCCATGATTCCGATTTACCCGGACCGCACACCGCAACTGACCCGCATCGACGACTTCCTGGTCGAAGACAGCGAGCGCGGCGACTACCGCCTTCACCGCAGCGCGTTCACTGACCCGGCGCTGTTCGAACTCGAGATGCAGCACATTTTCGAGGGCAACTGGATCTATCTTGCGCATGAGAGTCAGATCCCGAACAACAACGACTACTACACCACCACCATTGGCCGCCAGCCGGTTGTCATCGCCCGCAACCGGCAGGGCGAGCTCAATGCGCTCGTCAATTCATGCACCCATCGTGGCGCGGTGCTGTGCCGCCATAAGCGCGGCAACAAGGCAACCTACACGTGCCCATTCCACGGCTGGACCTTCAACAATAGCGGCAAGCTGTTAAAGGTGAAGGATCCGGAAGGCGCCGGTTACCCGGATTGCTTCAACAAGGAAGGTTCGCACGACCTGAAGAAGGTTGCGCGCTTCGAAAATTATCGTGGCTTCCTGTTCGGCAGCCTGAATGCCGACGTGCCGCCGCTCAAGGAATACCTCGGCGAGGCTGCCCGCATCATCGACATGATCGTGGACCAGTCCGAGGATGGGCTCGAAGTGCTGCGCGGCTCGTCGACCTATACGTACGAGGGCAACTGGAAACTGACGGCGGAAAACGGCGCAGACGGCTATCACGTGTCGGCCGTTCACTGGAACTATGCGGCGACGACCAGTCATCGCAAACAGGAAAACGCGCGTGAAGATCAGATCCGCGCCATGGACGCGGGCAACTGGGGCCGCCAGGGTGGCGGCTTCTACGCGTTCGAGCACGGCCACATGTTGCTATGGTCGCGCTGGGCGAATCCGGAAGATCGTCCCAACTTCAGCCGGCGCGACGAATTCGCCGCACGGTGCGGCGCGGAAACGGCGGACTGGATGATCCAGAACTCGCGCAATCTGTGCCTTTATCCAAACGTCTATCTGATGGACCAGTTCGGCTCGCAGATCCGCGTGCTGCGTCCGCTTGCGGTCAACAAGACCGAAGTGACGATCTACTGCATTGCGCCCAAGGGCGAGTCGGACGAGGCGCGTACCCGGCGGATCCGCCAGTACGAAGACTTCTTCAATGTGAGCGGCATGGCAACGCCAGACGATCTCGAAGAATTCCGCGCTTGCCAGCAAGGTTACGCGGCCCGCGCGCTGGAGTGGAACGACATGTGTCGCGGGGCGACGCACTGGATCGAAGGTCCTGATGAGGCAGCGCAAAAGATCGGCCTGAGCCCGGTGATGAGCGGCGTGAAGACCGAAGACGAAGGCCTGTACACGGTCCAGCACCGCTACTGGGTGGAAACAATGAAGCAGGCGCTTGCGACCGAAGGGAGTCCGGCATGAACACCATCACGCTCGCCGATATTCAGGCATTCCTCTACCGCGAAAGCCGCTTGCTCGACGATGAGCAATGGGACGAATGGCTCGCCTGTTATCACCCCGACGCGGTGTTCTGGATGCCGTCGTGGGACGACGAAGACAAGCTGGTGACGGATCCGCAACGCGAAATCTCGCTGGTCTATTACCCGGATCGCCAGGGTCTCGAGGATCGCGTATTCCGCATCAAGACCGAGCGCTCGAGCGCAACCATGCCGGACACCCGCACGAGTCACAACATCGCCAATGTCGAGCTGGAAAGCGAAGAAAACGGTGTTTGCACAGTTCGCTTCAACTGGCACACGCTCAGCCACCGCTATAAGGCGAACTACAGCTACTTCGGCATGTCGCGCTACGTGATCGATTTCTCGGGCCGCAGTGCGGATGGCAAGCCGCAGATCCTGAACAAGTACGTCGTGCTGAAGAACGACTACATCAATCAGGTCATCGACATCTATCACATCTGAGCACGCCGGGTTCAGCACAGTTGGGTTGAGGAGCAGTTCATGGAACACACTATCGCACTTCAGTTCGAAGACGGGGTCACCCGCTTCATCACGTGCCGGAACAACGAGACATTGTCCGATGCCGCGTACCGGCAGCAGATCAACATTCCGCTCGATTGCCGCGACGGCGCTTGCGGAACCTGCCGCAACTTCTGCGAATCGGGCGAGTACGACCTGCCGGCGTCGAGCTATATCGAGGACGCGCTGAGCGCCGATGAAGCGGCGCAAGGCTATGTGCTCGCATGCCAGACGCGTCCGCGTTCGGATTGCGTGATCCGCGTGCCGGCTTCGTCGGCCGCGTGCAAGACCGGCGTGTCGCGGCATGAAGGCACGCTCGCGGCAGTCAACCGGCTGACCGATTCGACGATCCACCTTTCGATCGACGTCGACGCGCCGGACAACCTCGGCTTCCTGCCAGGGCAGTACGTGAACGTCGAAATACCCGGCAGCGACGCAACACGTTCGTACTCGTTCAGCTCGCCGCCAGGCGCCTCGCGCGTGTCGTTCGTCGTGCGCAACGTGCCGGACGGCCGCATGAGCCGCTATCTGACCGAACAGGCACAACCCGGACAGCGCGTGGCGTTCTCCGGTCCGTATGGCGCGTTCTATCTGCGCGACACCGTGCGCCCGATACTGTTTCTCGCGGGCGGCACCGGCATCGCACCGTTCCTGTCGATGCTCGACGTGCTCGTCGCGAACGGCAGCACGCAGCCGGTCAGGATGGTCTACGGCGTGACGAACGACATCGACCTCGTCGCTATCGGACAGCTTGAAGAAGCGCAGCGCAAGCTCCCGAATTTCGAGTATCGCACCTGCGTTGCGGCGCCATCGAGCGACCACGCCCGCAAAGGCTACGTCACCGCGCATGTGGACCCGGCGTGGCTCAACGGCGGCGACGTCGACATCTATTTGTGCGGGCCGGTCGCGATGGTCGAAGCGGTGCAAGGCTGGTTGCGCGAAACGGATGTCGCTCCCGCGCATTTCTACTACGAAAAATTCTCGGCGACTAACGTCGCGTGACGCTCATGAACGCTAATGCTCGTTTCAACGGAAAAGTGGTGATCGTCACCGGCGCGGGACAAGGCATCGGCCGCGGTGTCGCGTTGCGTGCGGCAAGCGAAGGCGCTGCTGTGGTGCTGGTCGACCGTGCCGATATCGTTCACGAAGTCAGCGCCGAGATTGCCGCGCGCGGCGCCCGATCGCTCGCGGTCGTCGCCGATCTCGAAACGTATGCCGGCGCGTGCACGATGGCACGCGCGGCAATCGATTCGTTTGGCCGGATCGACATTCTGATCAACAACGTCGGCGGGACCATCTGGGCAAAGCCCTACCAGGAGTATGAAGAAGCACAGATCGAAGCCGAAGTGCGCCGCTCGCTGTTTCCGACACTGTGGTGCTGCCGTGCCGCGCTGCCCGCGATGATCGAACAGCAGCGCGGTGCGATCGTCAACGTGTCGTCGATTGCGACGCGCAGCCTCTATCGGGTGCCGTATGCGGCGTCCAAGGGTGGTGTCAATGCGCTGACTGCCAGTCTCGCGTTCGAACATGCGGAGAACGGCATCCGCGTGAACGCTGTCGCCACCGGCGGCACCGAAGCGCCCCCGCGCAGCGTGCCGCGCAATACCGCCAAGCAGAGCGAGCAGGAGGCTGTCTGGTATCAGGGTATCGTCGATCAGACGCTGGCGTCGAGCCTGATGCACCGCTATGGCACGATCGACGAGCAGGTCGGCGCGATCCTGTTTCTCGCTTCGGACGAAGCGTCGTATGTCACAGGCACGGTGCTGCCGGTCGGTGGGGGGGATCAGGGTTAAGGCGCAGAAGGCTCATCTTGCCGGCGCCTTCGGCGACACGATCACGGCGACTGCGCGGCGTCAACGCAAGCCCTCGCTACATATTCGGATAGTTGGGACCGCCACCGCCTTCCGGCGTCACCCACACGATGTTCTGCGTCGGGTCCTTGATGTCACAGGTCTTGCAGTGGACGCAGTTCTGCGCGTTGATCTGCAGGCGGTCTTCGTCCTGTTCGGTTTTCACGAACTCATAAACGCCCGCCGGGCAGAAGCGCGCTTCGGGGCCTGCGTACGTACGCAGGTTCACGCCGACCGGCACCGAAGGATCTTTCAGCGTCAGGTGGGCTGGCTGATTCTCTTCATGGTTGGTGTTAGAGATGAACACCGAAGAGAGCCGGTCGAACGTCAGCTTGCCATCCGGCTTCGGATAGACAATCGGCTTGCACTGCGACGCAGGTTTGAGCATCTCGTGATCGGAGTGCTGGTGATGCAGCGTCCACGGCACGTTGCCGCCCAGCAGCTTCTGCTCGATGCCGACCATCAGAGTGCCGAGGTAGAGCCCCTTGCTCATCCACTGCTTGAAATTGCGCGCGCGATGCAGTTCGGTATGCAGCCACGACGTCTTGAACGATTCCGGATAGGCCGTCAGCTCATCGCTGGTGCGGCCTGCCTGGACTGCCTCAAAAGCAGCCTCAGCGGCCAGCATGCCGGTCTTGATCGCCGCGTGCGAACCCTTGATCCGCGATGCGTTCAGGAAGCCCGCATCGTCACCCACCAGCGCGCCACCCGGGAACACCAGCTTCGGCAGCGACAGCAGGCCGCCCGCGGTGATCGCCCGCGCGCCGTACGACACCCGCTTGCCGCCTTCGAGCACCGCCCGGATCGCCGGATGCGTCTTGTAGCGCTGGAATTCCTCGAACGGCGACAGATACGGATTCGTGTAGCCCAGGCCGACCACGAAGCCCACCACCACCTGGTTGTTGTCCATGTGATAGAGGAACGAGCCGCCGTACGTGTCGTTCTCCAGCGGCCAGCCGGCCGTGTGCATCACCAGACCCGGCTTGTGCTTGGCCGGATCGATTTCCCACAGTTCCTTGATCCCGATGCCGTGAACCTGCGGATCGACGCCTTCTCGCAGCTTGAACTTGTCGTTCAGTTGACGGCCGAGGTGCCCGCGCGCGCCTTCGCAGAACAGCGTGTACTTCGCGTGCAGTTCCATGCCGAGCTGGAAATTCTCGGTCGGCTCGCCATCCTTGCCGATGCCCAGATTACCGGTCGCGACGCCTTTGACCGAGCCATCGTCGTTGTACAAGATTTCAGCAGCCGGGAAGCCCGGAAAAATCTCGACGCCCAGCGCTTCAGCCTGCTGGCCCAGCCAGCGCGTGACATTCGCGAGGCTGATCACATAGTTGCCGTGGTTCTTGAAATTGTCCGGCAGCGCCCAGACCGGCACGCTTTTCGAGCCGGTTTCGGTCAGGAAGAGGAATTTGTCTTCGGTCACGTCGACCGTTAGCGGCGCGCCTTTTTCCTTCCAGTCCGGAATCAGTTCGGTGATCGCGCGCGGATCCATGACCGCGCCCGACAGGATATGCGCCCCGATCTCCGAGCCTTTTTCCAGCACGCACACGCAAAGCTCGACGCCTTTCCCAGCCGCCAGCTGCTTCAGGCGGATCGCTGCGGACAGGCCCGCCGGGCCGCCGCCGACGATCACCACGTCGTATTCCATCGACTCGCGCGTCGGCGCGAAATCATCTTCAAGGACTGCCGGGATACACACTGCGTCGGTCTCCAATTTTTTTTACAAAACACCTTGCGTCAAGCTAACGAGGCCGACATTCGCGCGACATTCATCGCCGGACGCTTCTTTTCGGGAGGAAATACACGCCACGAACCGTCTTCGTGGCGGAAGAAAATAATCGACAGGTCGCCCGAAGGTCGCGCCGATTCCACGCAGGCGTAACGCCAGCGGTTCGTCCGGCAATACCCGAAGCGCGTGACGCGCACACGCATCTGCGAACCCAGCCCCAGCCACCTGTCGACCAGACCGCGCAACGACGTTTGTTCGGTTCTCAATGCGTCCCCACTTGTCCCAGACCAGCATCCATGCATAGCGCCACGTGCGCAACGGCGATTGCATAAACATGCGCCGCCTATGCAAAGCCTCCGGTAGCAACGATAAGCCTGCCCCGCTTCAATGCCACTACCCCGATAGGGTGGAGCGCCTGTCTTTGCCCGCCGTACGGTTCAGCGAACAAGGTTTTCCCTGGACTACCTGTTCCGGGTGGTTCCCCACCCTCCCCGACCCATTACCGTGACGCTGTAAAACCAGCAGTGCCGGGACGGACAGCGAAGTCCACCCGGAAAAAGATTAAAGGAGACATGGATGGAAACAAGGAGCCCCGCGGCCACCGTCACCGCGCCGTCAAGCACCGTCGCTCGCGTCGCGTCTTTTCCGGTGTACCCCAACGCGACAGCACCGTACGTCAATGAGACGACACATGACCGCTTCCTCTGATTTCCGGACACGATCCGCATGGACGATGACCCTCCTGCTGACGGGTCTCGCGCTGATCAATTTCCTCGACAAAATCGTGCTCGGGCTGGTAGCCGTCCCGCTGACGGCCGAACTGCATCTATCGCCGGAAAAATTCGGACTGGTCGCCGGCAGTTTTTTCTGGCTTTTTTCGACGTCGACCGTCGTGGTGGGATTTCTTTCAAACCGCTTCCCGACCCGCTGGTTGCTGCTCGCGATGGGACTTAGCTGGGCGCTGCTCCAGCTGCCGCAGGCCATGACGACGAGCGCGGTCGGGCTGCTGATCTGCCGCGTCATGCTCGGGGCCGCCGAGGGACCGTCTTTCCCGGTGTCCGTGCATGCGCTGTACAAATGGTTTCCTGACCGGAAACGCAATCTGCCGGTCGCGATTATCAACCAGGGGGCGGCCATGGGGATGCTGCTGGCCGGCCTGCTGATCCCGCTCGTCACGAGACAGTGGGGCTGGCGCATGAACTTTCTGCTACTCGGCGCGGTGGGCGCGATCTGGAGCGTGCTGTGGCTGTGTTTCGGTCGCGAAGGCGAACTCGGCAAGCCGCGGGCGGCCCTTCCCCAACAGGGCAATGTGGACCTGAGCGCTGCGACTGCTCGATCGCATCGCCTGCCCTATCGTCGGATTTTGACGGACCCGTCGGTCCTCTGCGTGTTTGCACTGGGATTCACAGCCTACTGGACGCTGGGCCTAACCCTGACATGGCTGCCAACCTACCTGGAAAAGGGCTTGGGTTTCACCGGTGTCGAAGCAGGCCGCTGCTTTGCCGTCGTGATCGCGACGGCTACGCCGGTCAATATCGGGCTGAGCTGGCTATCCCAGCGCATGCTCGAGCGCGGCGCCACGACACGCCGGGCGCGGGTTCATCTGATCTGTCTGAGCGCGGTGGGCGGCGCCCTGATCTACATCCTGCCGACGCTGTTCCATCTGCTGCCGCTGCAGAAGGTAGCGCTGCTGGCGATGGCATGCGCGCTGCCGACGCTGAGCTTCACGCTCGCTCCAGCGTTGCTCGCCGAAATGGTGCCGGACATCCAGCGCGGTTCGCTGGTCGCCATTCACACTGCGCTCGCAAGCCTTGGCGCCGCGTTCGCACCCGTGGCGATGGGCCGGATCGTTCAGTTGTACGGCAGCGCCAATAGCCATGCGTATGAGCTTGGCTTCGTGGTCAGTGCCGCGCTGTTGACCGCCGCCGCGCTCGCCGCTCTGCGCTGGCTCCATCCTGAGCGTTCGCACAGGATGCTGAACCATTTTGTCACGCGAGCCGCGGCTTAACGGACACAACTGGACATAGAAGGACATCCTGCGCATCCGGCTCGCATGACGGGCGCGTCAGCTTCCGGGTGAAACCACGGTCGCAGCGCGAGCTCTATTCAACAGACAAAGGCGTCATGAACAAACCTGGGAAAGGCACTCACAACACAGCGTTCGCAGCGGAGTATGACTATATCGTCGTCGGTGCAGGTTCGGCTGGCTGCGCAGTGGCCGCCAGACTGGCGGAAGATCCTGCGGTCACGGTCGCACTGCTCGAGGCCGGTCCGCATGACCATCACATGAGCGTATGGACTCCGATCGGCCTCGCAGCAACGGTGAAAAAGGCCGGCCCGCGCAACTATGCGTACTACACCGAGCAGCAGGCCGGCCTTAACGGGCGGCCCTCCTTCCAGCCGCGCGGCCGCGGGCTGGGCGGGAGCTCGTCGATCAATGGCATGGTCTATATTCGCGGGCACCGCAACGACTACGATGAATGGGCGAACCTCGGTTGCTCAGGCTGGGGCTTCGACGACGTGCTGCCCTACTTCCGCCGCAGCGAACGCAATGAACGCAGCGCCGGACGCACCGACGATCCATGGCACGGTGGCGAAGGCCCCTTGCACGTCAGCGACCTGCGTACACCCAATCCGTTCTCGCACCGTTTCATCGCAGCGGCGCAGCAGGCCGGATATCCGTTGAACGCCGACTTCAACGGCGCAGAGCAGGAAGGCGTCGGCCTCCATCAGGTCACGCAATATAACGGCGAGCGCTGGAACGCGGCGCGTGCTTATCTGCATGGCGGAAACGCCGGCGATGCCGGCCTGAACGGCGGCCGCGCGAACCTCAACGTACTCACGGATACGCAAGTGCTGCGCCTCGTGTTCGAAGGCAAACGGGCAAGCGGCGTCAGCGTCGTGCGAGCAGGCGTCGAACAGACATTGCGCGCCCGGCGCGAAATCGTCCTTAGTTGCGGCGCCTTCAACTCGCCGCAACTGCTGATGGCTTCCGGCATCGGGCCGGCGGAGCATCTGCGCAGCCTCGGCATCGACATGGTGCAAGACCTGCGCGGCGTCGGCGAGAATCTCCAGGATCACCTCGACGTCATCGTCAATAAACAGGTGAAGTCCAACGATCTGTACGGCTATTCGACGGCCGGTTTTCTGCGGATCGCCGTCGAGGTGTTGCGTTACCGGCGTCATCGAACCGGCATGGTCAGCTCCAACTTCGCGGAAGCGGGCGCCTTCGTGAAGAGCCGTCCCGACCTGGCCATCCCCGACTTGCAGCTGGTCTTCGTGCTCGCGCTGCTCGGCAATGGCAGCGTAGCGAACCGCCGCCAACTGGGTCATGGCTACTCCTGTCATGCCTACATTCTGCGCCCCCAGAGCCGCGGCAACGTGCGGCTGCGCACCGCGGACATGCGTGACACCCCGTTAATCGACCCGCGTTTTCTGTCGGCCGAGGCGGACCTCGACACGCTCGTCGCGGGCGTCAGGATCGTGCGCCGCATCTTTGCTCAATCGGCGCTGGCCACCGCGGGCGGCAAGGAATTGGACACAGACGACTTCGGACCGGACGATTCAAACGAAGACGCGATCCGCGCGTTCGTGCGCAGTCGCGCCGATAGCGTCTATCACCCGGTCGGCACCTGCAAGATGGGGATCGACGAGATGGCGGTGGTCGACCCAAGCTTGTGCGTGCGCGGCATAGACGGTCTGCGCGTGGCCGACGCGTCGATCATGCCGACGCTGATCGGCGGCAACACCAATGCGCCCGCGATCATGATCGGCGAGAAAGCCGCTGATCTGATTCGCGCGGGCGGCAGATAAGCCCTCGCCGGCCGCGTGCCGCCCCGACGGCCCGCACGCCGATGGAAGAAAGAGTAATCCGGCTTACGCGAATCGCGTCCGCCTATCAGCAACTGCCCGCCAGCCGCGGCGACGAGAGACGCGCCACGGCGTCTGCGGGCTCCAGTCGAATGGAGACATGACATGCAAACAACTGCGACCGCCCTCAATCCCGCAACGACGCACGCGGATTCCGAAGCCTGGCCGTTCACCGTCCAGCGTTATACACCCACCATCGGCGCGGAGATCGGCGGCATCGACCTGCGCAATCCGCTCGATGACGCTACCTGCCTGGCGCTGCGCCGCGCGCTGTTGAAGTTCAAGGTCCTGTTCTTCCGCGACCAGGACATCAGCCCGGCCCAGCACGTCGAGGTGGCACGGCGCTTCGGCGAACTGGAAATCCATCCCGCGTTTCCGCATCATCCGGATCACCCGGAACTGGTGATACTGGGCCGCAACGACACGAAACGCGGGCGTGAAAATCTCTACCACTCCGATGTCTCATGGCGCCAGATCCCGTCGATGGGCTCCATGCTGCGTTGCGTGCAATGCCCCGAGGTCGGCGGCGACACGATCTGGATCAACATGGTGGCGGCTTACGAGAATCTGTCCGATGACGTCAAGGCGCGCATTGCGAACCTCAAGGCTGTTCACGATTTTCTGCCGCTGTTCGGCATTGCCGTTCCCGAAGATCAGCACGAGGCGATGCGCGCGAAGTTCCCGCCTGTCGAGCATCCGGTGGTACGCATCCACCCGGAAACCGGTGAGAAGATCCTCTACATCAACGAAGCTTTCACCACGCACCTGTCGAACTACGGCCGCACGACGGCGCGCGAGTATCGCATCGGCTTCGACTACAAGCTCGCCGAAATGGATCTGCTGCAGTATCTGTTCCGCCAGGCCCAGGCACCCGAATACCAGGTTCGACTGAAATGGCAACCGAACACCATCGCGTTCTGGGACAACCGCTCCTGCCAGCATTACGCAGTGCAGGACTACTTCCCGGCGCCACGTCACATGATGCGTGCCACGGTGATTGGTGATCGCCCGGTTAATGCGTGAGATCCGGATGCGCAGCCGGATAATCTGAGGAAAACGAAATGAAAATACTGAACAGCTTCTACATCGACGGAAAATGGGTCGAGCCATCCACCGGCAGCACGCTGATGGACATGGTCGATCCGGCCACCGAGATGCTGACCGGCAAGCTCGCGATGGGCACCGCGGAAGATGCCGACCGTGCCGTCGCCGCGGCGCGCGCCGCGTTTCCGGCATGGTCGGAATCGAGCCGCGAGGAGCGGATCGCCCTGCTCGAGCGGATCATCGAACGGTACCGCGCGCGCATCGACGATATCGCGGAAGCGGTATGCACCGAGATCGGCGCGCCCATCACGCTAAGCAAGAATCTGCAGGCGGCAATCGGTCTCGCGCAACTCCAGGCGGCGCTAGAAACGCTGCGCACCTTCAAGTTCGAAAGCAGCCACGGCAAGAGTTACGTACGTCGTGAAGCGGTCGGCGTCGCGGCGCTCATCACGCCATGGAACTGGCCGTTGAACCAGATCGCCGCCAAGGTCGCGCCGGCCCTCGCAGCGGGTTGCACTATCGTGCTGAAACCGTCCGAAATCGCGGCGCTGGATGCGATCGTCTTTGCCGAAATCATGCATGAGGCCGGCACGCCTGCCGGTGTCTTCAACATGATCTATGGCGAAGGACGCGTCGTGGGTACGCGCTTGTCCTCCCACCCCGACGTGGATATGGTGTCGATCACCGGTTCGACGCGCGCCGGCGTGGAAGTGGCCATGAGCGCCGCGCCCACGGTAAAACGGGTTGCGCAGGAACTCGGCGGCAAATCGCCCCTCCTGATCCTCGACGACGCCGACCTGCAACCCGCCGTGACGAGCGGCGTGGCGCAGTGCATGGTCAACTCCGGGCAAACCTGCGTGGCGCCCACTCGCATGCTGGTGCCGCGGGAGCGCTACGACGAGGCTGTCGCCATCGCCGCCGCGGTCGCCAACGCGGTGACGGTAGGTGACCCGGCGGACCCGGCCACGAAGATGGGCCCGATCTCCAACCGAGCGCAATACGAGAAAGTGCAGCACATGATTCGCGTCGGCATCGAGGAAGGCGCGCGACTCGTCGCCGGCGGCCCCGGACGCCCGGAAGGACTCCAACGAGGCTTCTATGCGCGGCCCACGGTCTTCGCTGACGTGCGCAATGACATGACCATCGCGCGCGAGGAGATTTTCGGACCGGTGCTCGTGATGATCCCGTACGACGGCGAAGAGGAAGCCATCGCGATTGCCAACGATACCGACTTTGGTCTTGCCGGCTACATCGCCACCAGCAATCCCGAGCGCGCACGCCGCGTGGCAGCCCGCCTTCGCGTCGGCTCGGTGCGGATCAATGGCGCCATGCTGGACATTACGGTGCCCTTCGGCGGCTATAAAACATCCGGCAACGGGCGCGAGTATGGACGCGAAGGTCTCGCGGAGTTCCTGGAGTGCAAGTCGGTAACGATCTGAGCGGTTGCGCGAATTGCCGTGAAAAAGGGCTGCTCATCGAAAATGAGCAGCCCTTTGCGTTACGGTGAAGACGCCTGAAGCGCTGTTACAGCGTGGACAGGGTCAGCGCATTCGTCACCGACTTTACACCCTCGACACCTTCAGCCGCCTGAGTCGCCAATCCAACCTGCGATTGTTCCGGGACGGTTCCTTCCAGCGTCACGACACCGTTACGCGCGCGAACCGTAATCGCCGAGACTCTGAGTCCCTTCGTCTTGCTGAGCGCGCGCAGCACATCCTTTTGCAGCGCGCGGTCAGCAGCCTTGGCGGTCTTCGCATCAGATGCCGCAGGCTTTGCGGTTGCGGAAGCCGCAGCGCTTTCCTGAGCAAATACGTTCAGAGACGCCAGCATGACAAGCGCGCCGCAAACAAGGCGGATTGCGTAGGTAGTTTTCATGGATATTTTTCCGTTTTAAAAGCGATGCGTCATCCCCAGCACCGCGACGACCTGCTTCGAACCGGCCGCTACGCCAGTCACGCCAGGCCAGCTCATGTTCGCGCTGCCGTTGTTCTTCAGGTAGCCCGCACGCATGTAGAGGCTCGTCCGCTTCGACAGACTGTGGTCGACGCCAACTTCGATACCCGGCGTATTGTCGTGAACACCGCGCACGTCCCGCTCAATGCCGGCGATCTCGATGTTGTCGGCAGGCGTGGCCTGGATCGTCGCACCCAGTTCCATGATGCTGTAGGCGTGGACCAGCGAGGCAAGCGGAAGCTTCACCGCGGGCGTAATCGTCACGAGCGCGCCGGCAGGCGCATCCTTGGGCCGGTTATAGGAATAGTTGAACATGAAATTCACGATGCCAACGCGATAAGCGATCGCTCCACTGAAGTGCTCGGTTGCCATCAGATCGAAGCTCGTCAGCAAGGTCGGTGCGGTGGCGACCAACGGCGCCGTCTCCCGCGAGCCGTGCTGATATTGATAACCCACACCCGCGTAGAAACCATAGCCCGAATAGTTCGCGGCCAGATCGAGCATCGCGCCTGACGAGACCGGCACCGGCTGCGTCACCGTGGACGGCAGCGCGTACATCGCATAGAAGTGCGCACCCCGCAGATCCGGCGACGTATAGACGATCGAATTGCTGGTCCGCCCGGAAACGTACTGTGTGGCGAGGGTCGAACGGTCCGTGGCGCTGGCCAGGTCAGCGGCCGCGAGCGGCGACATCACTTCGTTGCCGCGGAACGGGTCGGTGAAGTAAACCGCCCAGAAGCTCGGCTGGTATTGACGGCCGAATGTCAGCGAGCCATACGTGTCCTGCTTCAGCCCCACCCATGACTGGCGATAGAACATAGCGGTGCTATCGGCAAAAAATGAACCGTTGTTGATGTTGAAGCCGTTTTCGACGTCGAACACCGCCTTCCATCCGCCGCCAAGGTCCTCATTGCCCTTCAAGCCGAATAAGGAGCCGGTTGAACCGCCGCTTCGTTCGGAATACGAATGGTTACCGCCATTGTCAAGGTATTGAACGAACACGTCCGCCACCCCATACAAAGTCACACTCGACTGGGCCATTACGCCGCCCGCGGCAAGCAACAATGTAGCGCCGAAAATACCCTGACTCGTGAAACGCATGCATGTCTCCTTTTTATGTTTGCCGCGTCCGGCGGACACGGGTTGGGATGAGGGTTGCGCAATCGCACGACCGATCATTGCGAGCCCATATTGCAGCGAGGTCTGGACAGATCACCTACCCGAACCGAGGGGGGACGGGAATACCCCGAGCGGGGAAGGCATCGCACGATCGACGGCGTTTCACAACCAGGTTCGGGCCCAGGTGAATTTATTCAGGTGTGCATTGCGCGTGTTGGACCTATCCCCCCAATCTGGGGGGCGGCAGCACCTCACGGGTGACCTAGGCTGGCAAGCATCGATCATCTCTGACGTGTCCTGCGCCAATCGAATGAACTCATCCACAAGCGAGATAGCTATGTCCGAAAACCCATCGGATCAATCCATGCGGCGGCTTGTGCATGCCCGCCGCATCGTCTGCATGGGATATGAGCGGGACGACGGCCTGTTCGACATTGAAGGCCGCATGGTCGATACGAAGGGCCATGATTCCGATCTGCTTTTCAAGGTCGTACCGGCCGGCTCGCCGATTCACGAAATGCGCCTGGTTGTCACGATCGACGCACAGCTCGTGATTCGCCATATCCAAGCCCATACCGACGTCGGCCCGAGCCGCTTTTGCGCCGAGATCAACGCCGCTTACGGCAGCCTGAAGGGTCTCTCCATTGGCGCGGGTTTCATGAAGGAGGTGAAAAGCCGACTCGCCGGCCCGAGCGGCTGCACGCATTTGACCGAACTGCTCGGCCCCATCGCCACGACGGCCATTCAAACGCTGATGGGCTTGCGCAGCAGCACCGCCAGAAGGAGTGCACCGGCTGACGACTCGAACGGTGTTCAGGCACACCCGATGGTCGACAGTTGCTACGCGTGGCGCGCGGGCGGCGATGTCGTAAGAATCGTGTTGCAGCGCAAACACGGCGCCTCGCAATCTGAGGCGCAAGCAAGCGCCAGACACGCTGATCAGAAAGGATTGGTCGACGGATGACGGGGAAAGAGGCCGCGTTCCGTGCGTGAAAAATGCTACCTGTGCTGCGCTACAATGTGCCGATTATCATTTCGTCCTTTGGCTGGTGCCGACAAGGCGCGAAACCGGGGCACGCAAAGCGCAGGTCACCATGCCGCAGAATTCCCCTCCCGCGGACCCGAGCCGCGCCGAAGCCAGCACAGCAAAATCTAAAGCCGATCCCAGGTTGACTCCGCCACGCGGCGCCGCCCGCATCGTCGCACGTGAACGGCTGCTCACGCAGTTGCTGGACGCGCGTCGCAAACGTTGCGTGGTCCTTCAAGGGCCCGCCGGGTGTGGCAAAACGAGTGTGGTGATTGCATGGCGCGAAGCACTGCTGTCGCTCGGCTTCGATATCGCCTGGCTGACGCTCGCACCGGAAGATAACGACCTCGCGCACTTTCTCGACTACCTCGTCGCGAGCCTCGCTCAGGTCGACCCCGCCATGTGCCGCGAAGCCACGTTGCTGGGCGGCCGCGGCATGGACGACGAAACGGTCGAGCGCACGGTGATCGCGCTGGTACGCGGTATCGCCAGCCATCCCAACGACGTCGTGCTGGTGCTCGACGACCTGCATCACATCGGCAATGCGCGGAACCACGAAGCGTTGCAATGGTTGCTCGACTATGCACCGGCGAACCTTCATCTCGTGCTCGTCTCGCGCGGCACGGTCCCACTTTCGCTGGGCCGTCCGCGCGACCAGGGACTCGTGCTGGAACTGGACATGCGCGACCTGCGTTTTACGGCCGCCGAGTCCGAAGCATTCCTCAAAGCGCAGCTCGGCGACATCGGTCCGCGCGATGCGCGACAGATGCACGAACAGACAGACGGCTGGGTAGCGGGCCTGCAACTCTTCGCGATGCGCCTGAAAAAAAAGAAACAAGGTGCGGAGGACAGCACGTCGGCCGATTCGCTCGCGCACGCCCAGCTTCATGACGCCCGCGGCTTCGCGGAATATTTCGAGCGTGAGGTTTTGTCGCGCCTTGCCCCCCCGGAGGTGGAACTCCTGGTCAGAATGGCGAGCTGTACGCGCTTGTGCGCGCCGCTATGCATTGCATTGATCGGTGATGAGCGATCGCCGGCCGAAGTGCGTGCGCTGCTGGCAAGACTGGAGAGCGACAACCTGTTCATCGCACCCATCGAAAGTTCAGGCAGCGAGACGTGGTACCGGCTGAATCCCCTCTTTCGCGAGACGCTGCTCGAACGCTTTCACGCCCGCAGCGAATTGCATCAGCGCGAGGTGCATCTGGCCGCGTGGATCTGGTTCCGCGATCACGAGCAGCCCGACGAAGCGGTGCGGCATGCCTTGCTCGCCGGCGAATCGGCGGCCGCGGCCGACCTTGTCCTGCGGGTCGCCCGGACCATGCAGATCAAGGGGGACCTGCGCAAGCTGATCGGGCTGATCCGCCTGCTACCCGTCGCCGAAGTGCAGACCCGCATTGGCCTGCGGTTATGGATGGTGCACCTGCACCTGTATGCACGCGAATTCGACGCCTGTGCCGCGGGCATTGCCCGTCTGCAAAGCGACATTCCAGCCAGCGACGCGCATTCGCGCTACCGTCTCATCCTGTTGCAGGCGGCGCTTGCCGTGCAACGCGACGACACGGACGAGGCGCTGTCCGTCTTGCCGCTGCTGCAGCAAATCCCCGCAGACGCCGATAGCCTTGCCGTGGGCGGGCGCAATAACCTGCTGTCGTGGATCCACATGCGCCGCGGCGAGTACGAAGAGGCGCGGCGCATTCAGCGTGAGGCACCGCATCTTCTGGTGGATGGCCAGCCGCTCATGGGCACGTCGGCCGGCCTGCTGAACGGCCGCTGTATCGCGGGGTTCAGCTATGCGCTGGAAGGCAAGTTCATTCAGGTCGAGCGCATCAGCCGTGACGTGCTGTTCGACGCCGATCAGCGTGGCAGCGCCGCCGCGGAGGCCGCATGTTTCGCAGCGGCGCTGCTCGGCGAAGTGCTATACGAGTTCAGCGACCTGGAGGCGGCGCGCAAACTGCTGGAGGACCGCATCGATGTGCTCGAACGCGTGTCCATTCCCGACTCCGTGCTGCGTGTGCTGACCGTGCTATCGGCGGCCCACTGGGTGGCCGGACACCGGCTGGACGCCTTCGCGTACCTCGAACGCCTCGAGGAATACGCGTTGCAGCACGGCTTGCATCGGCTCGTCGCCCACAGCGTGGCCGAGCAGATCCATCGGCACCTGTTGTGCGGTCAGTTCGAGGCAGCGGAAGCCGGACTGGCGCGCATTGACATGATGGCGGCGCGTATTGCGTCCACGCCCTCGGGAACCGTCGCGGAAATCCACGCGATGGCAGAACGCTCGCATATCGACTGGTGTGTTGCGCACGAAGATTTCGACGGCGCCGCGATGCGCCTTCAGTTGCTGATTCCATTTTGCGAAGCGCGCGGCTGGCAACGGCATGTCGCGTATTTCCAGATGCAAGCCGCGGTAATCGACGCCCGGCGCGGACGAACCGACGCCGCACGCCACGCTGTACTCGCGGCGCTGCGCCGCGGCCATCGGCTCGGCCTGGTGCGCAGCCTGCTCGATGCCGACCCCGGCGCCCTGGATCTCATCGCGAAGGTCGTGCAAGAGGAGCCACACGATCCGGTGTTGTCCTTTTATGTGAGCCGGCTGCAAGCTGCGCACCAGACAACCCTTAGCAGCGGCGTGACGCCGGCACTTCCGAGCGGCAACCGGAGCGCGCCCACTGCTGGCGCTGAAATGCTCAGCGAGCGCGAAACCCGCGTCGTCAGCTTGCTCGCGCAGGCCTTGCCGAACAAGAAAATCGCTCGCACGCTCGGCATCTCGCCCGAAACCGTCAAATGGCATCTGAAGAACATCTACGGCAAGCTTGGTGTAACCAGCCGCGACGAGGCCGTCGCGCGCGTGCGCGACTTCGAGCTGGGTTCGGCGCCAGTTGCCGGCGCGGCCGACGAGGCAGACTGACGCGCCAGCAGGCGCGCTGATGCATCCACCGCATGCATTCAGCCCATGCATCCAATCGACCCCGCCCGCAGGCCGCAAACCAGAGCCCCCGCGCCACCCACCTTGGGTGGTTCCGTTGCGGCCGGGACACACTATCCTACAACTCAAGAAGTTGTCGCAGCCCATTCGCGGCAGGCGCACCCCATAAAACCCAATGCCGGTGCGCACCATGGTGCGCACTGAAGCTCAGGAGACAGGCGTAATGACTACGCTCGCGGCTGATGAATACACGGTAGCCCCCTACCGTCCCGTACGCTTTCCGGAGCGGCGCCCGCTGGTCGAACGCCGCGCCAACGGCACGCTGATTCTTAGCTCGGCCAGCTCGCCACCCACGATCACCGAGAACAGCTTCGCTGACTTCATTCCCGCCTGGGCAGCACATCGCGGCGATAGTCCGGCATTCCGCGAACGGGATGAAAACGGCGCATGGCGTTCGATCAGCTGGCGCGAGCTGTGGTCGCAGTTGCAGACCGTCGCGGCCGCGCTGCTGGAAATGGGATTGGGCCAAGGGCGGCCACTAATCCTGCTGTCGGGCAACTCGATCGAGCAGGCCGTGCTACTGCTTGCGGCCGAGTATGTCGGCATTCCCACTGCGCCGGTATCGCCCGCCTATTCGACGCTCAGCAAGGACTTTGCCCGTCTGAAAGGCGTGCTCGAACTGGTCCCGCCCGCGGCCGTGTTCGTGCAGGATGCAACGCAACTCGAACGCGCCCTCGCTGCCCTCGCCGCTTTCGGGCTCGCGGAGACACCGGTCATCGCTGTGCGCAACGGAGCCAACGTGCATCGCGCATGGGCCGGCCTGCTCGCCACCGACATGACCCCGGCGCGAGTCGAGAGGGTCGCCGCGGCACATGCGGCGATTCGCGAGAACGACACCGTTCGCGTGCTCTTCACGTCAGGTTCGACCGGATCCCCGAAAGGCGTGCCGCTCGCCTACCGCAATTTCAAAGCTGTCGCGGCCTACTACGCTGACAACCTTGGCTGGCTTCGGGAATCCCAGCCCGTATTTCTCGACTGGCTGCCATGGCATCACGGCCTGGGCGGCGTCCTGAACCTCGGGCGCTCGATACAGTTCGGCGCAACCCACCATATTGACGACGGCCGCCCGCTGCCCGGGTTGATCGAGCGGACCGTGCGCAATCTGCGTGAAGTCTCGCCGACCATCTTCACCAGCGTACCTTCCGCGTGGGCCGTGCTGGCGGGCGAACTCGAGCGCGACCCTGTGCTTGCCGGCAGCCTGTTCGCCGACGTGCAGTACTTCGGCTATGGCGGGGCGAGCTTGCCGACGGACGTCTGGCACCGCATCCAGCGAGCCGCCGTCAAGACCGTCGGCAAACGCATCGTATTCTCCACGGGCCTCGCCTGCACCGAGACGAGCGGAATGGGTACCTACTGCGGCTGGCCATCCAGCGATCTTGGCAACATTGGCGGTCCGGTGCCGGGCTCGGAAGTGAAACTGCTGCCGCTCGAAGGCAATGACGGGCGCTACGAAATACGCATGCGCGGCGCCAATGTCTTCGCGGGCTACATCGGCAACGCTGCCCTCACCGCCGCCGCTTTCGACGACGAGGGCTTCTTCCGACTGGGGGACGCCGTGCGCCTCGCCGACCCCGCCGATCCAGGTCAGGGATTGCTGTTCGCCGGCCGCGTGGTCGAGGACTTCAAACTCACTAACGGGACGTGGGTACGGACGGGCGCCGTTCGACTCGGCTTGCTCGACTTGTGCGCGCCGCTCATTTCCGACGCGGTGATCTGCGGCCACGATCACGATTTTCTCGCCGCGCTCGCGTGGCCGAATGTGGCGGCATGCCGGCGCCTTTTCCCCGAACTGGCCGAACTGGATGCAGCAGCGCTGGTCCAGCATCCGCTCGTGATCGCCGCCCTGCGCGATCGTCTCGCCTCGCAGAAAGGGGGCGGCGCCAGCCGGGTCGTCGAACGCGTGATGCTGATGGCCGAGCCCCCTTCGATCGACGCCAATGAAATCGCTGAAAAAGGTTACGTGAACCAGGCGGTGACCCGCGCGCGCCGCGCGCATCTGATCGACGAGCTCTACCGCCCCGAGGCCGCCGCGCACATCGCCCGCGCGCGCTAACCTCACCTATGGACTAACGCCAGAATCACACAAAGGAATTTAGTCATGCAAATTACCCGTACCGTCTTTCGTGACGATCATGAAATGCTACGCACCACGGTGCGTCGCTTCCTCGAGCGGGAGTGCGCTCCTAAACAGGCCGAGTGGGACAAGGCCGGCCGTGTCGACCGCGAAACGTGGCTAACGGCCGGGCGCGAAGGTTTGTTGTGCCTCACGCTGCCGACGGAATACGGCGGTGGCGGCGGCGACTTCGGCCACGCAGCGATCCTCAACGAGGAAACGAATCGCGCCGGCTTGAGCGGTCTCGGCTTTGGCGTGCACTCGGACATCATCGCACCGTACATTGCTCGCATCGGCAACGAAGAGCAGAAGCAGAAATGGCTGCCGAAGACGTGTACCGGTGAGTCCATTCTCGCCATCGGCATGACCGAGCCCGGCACTGGCAGCGATCTGAAGGCGATACGGACCACCGCCGTGCGAGACGGCGACGAGTACGTGATCAACGGCAGCAAGACCTTCATCAGCAATGGATTGAACGCCGACCTGATCATCCTGGTCTGCAAAACCGATCCCAGCGCGGGCTCCAAAGGCGTCAGCCTGATCGTCGTGGAAGCGACCCGCGAGGGATTCCGACGTGGCCGCAAGCTCGACAAGGTCGGCATGCATTCGCAGGACACGGCCGAGCTGTTCTTCGACAACGTGCGCGTTCCGGTCAGCAACCGTCTTGGTGAAGAGGGTAAGGGTTTCGCGTATCTGATGGGCGAACTGCCGCAGGAGCGGCTCTCGATTGCAATCGGCGCTGCCGCAAAACTCGAAGCCTGTCTCGAGCACACGATCAACTACGTGAAGGACCGCAAGGCTTTCAATCAGACCGTGTGGGACTTTCAGAACACGAAGTTCAAACTGGCCGACATCAAGGCGCTGGCGACCGCCGTACGTGTGCTGGTCGATCACTACCTCGCCGAGCACGTGCGCCGCCGTCTCACGCTGGAAGAAGCCGCGATCGCCAAGCTGTTCGCCACCGAATCGCTCGGCAAGGCGCTCGACGACATGGTGCAACTGCATGGCGGCTACGGCTACATGCTGGAGTACCCAGTGGCACGAGCCTTCGCCGATGCACGCGTCAACCGTATCTATGGCGGCACGAGCGAGGTCATGCGCGACCTCATCTCCCGCAAGCTGTAATCCGAACATCCCATACCAAGGAGCAATGATATGACCCGTAATGTCTTCGTAGCCGGCGTCGGCATGATTCCGTTCAAGAAGCCAGGCAGCAGCGATCCCTATGACGTGATGGGTGCGGGCGCTGTGCGTGAGGCACTGGCCGATGCCGGGATCGATTACGCGGACGTGCAACAGGCCTACGCAGGCTATGTGTACGGAGATTCGACCTGCGGTCAGAAAGCGCTGTATCACGTGGGTATGACGGGCATTCCGGTCATCAACGTGAACAACAACTGCGCGACGGGATCGTCAGCGTTGTTCCTCGCGCGCCAGGCTGTGCAAAGCGGCGCGGTCGACTGCGCGCTCGCAGTAGGTTTCGAATTCATGCAACCCGGCGCGCTGTCGTCGAAGTGGAGCGATCGTGCGCCGGCGCTCGAACGTGCGCTGAATCTCGTCAATGAACTGGTCGACCGCACCGATCTGCCGGGCGCGATTCGCCAATTCAGCGGCGCCGGCCGCGCCCACATGGAAAAGTACGGCACCAAGCTCGAAACGTTCGCGAAGATTCGCGCGAAAGCGAGCCAGCACGCAGCGCGTAATCCGCTGGCGGTGTTCCGCACCGTCGTGACGCCGGAAGAAGTGCTGGCCTCGCCGATGATCTGGGAAGGCGTGCTCACGCGACTGATGGCCTGCCCGCCGACTTGCGGCGCAGCGGCCGCAATCGTGATGTCGGAGGAATTCGCCCGCAAACGTGGGCTGCGCACCAATGTGCTGATTGCCGGCCAGTCCCTGACCACCGACCTGCCGAGCACGTACGACACACGCGACATGATCCGCGTGGTCGGTTTCGACATGACACGCTCGGGTGCGAAGCTCGCGTACGAGCAGGCCGGTGTCGGCCCGGAAGATATCGACGTGATCGAACTGCACGACTGCTTTGCGCAAAACGAACTGTTGACCTATGAAGGTCTTGGTCTGTGCGGCGAAGGTGAAGCGGAAAAACTCGTCAACGATGGCGACAACACCTATGGTGGCAAGTGGGTGGTCAACCCGTCGGGCGGCCTGCTGTCGAAGGGGCATCCGCTGGGCGCAACCGGCCTCGCGCAATGCTACGAACTGACACATCAACTGCGTGGCACGGCTGATCAACGCCAGGTCGAAGGCGCGAAGGTCGCGCTGGCGCACAACCTGGGTCTCGGTGGTGCGTGCGTCACGACCATCTACAAAGCAGCGTGATGCGCCGCTTTTGACGGAGTGTTCGACATGATTGATAAAAAGCACATTGGCAAGGTGATCCCGAGTTTTCGCACCGTAGCCGAAGCGGGCCGCTTGCGCTTTTTCGCCAAGGCGACCGGCGAAACCAACCCCGTCTACTTCGACGAATCGGCCGCCCGCGACGCCGGCCACCCCGGTCTGCCCTTGCCGCCTACCTTCCTGTTCTCACTGGAACTGGAGCAGCCGGACAAAAGCTGGCGCGACGAGATCGGCATTCAGGTCGCGCGCATCCTGCACGGCGAACAGTCGTTCACCTATCACCGGATGGCCTACGCCGGCGACGTTCTGCTGTTCGAATGCCGGATCGCCGACATCTACGACAAGAAAGGTGGCGCACTCGATTTCGTGGTGCGTGAGACACGCGTGACCAACCAGAATGGCGAGCATGTGGCCGATATGCGCAGCGTGCTGGTACACCGCAACGGTTGAGGAGAGACACGAATGAGCACATTGTTCGACGACGTCAAGGTAGGTGACACGCTGCCGCCGCTGACGCTTGCGCCCATCGACCGCACGACGCTGGCGCTGTTTGCCGGCGCTTCGGGCGATCACAACGCGGTCCACATCGACCTCGACTTCGCGCGCCGCACCGGCATGCCTGACGTGTTCGCGCACGGCATGCTGTCGATGGCGTACCTGGGGCGTTTGCTGAACTGCTGGGTGGAGCAGCGCCAACTGCGGCAATTTGGCGTGCGCTTTGTCGGTATCACGCATCTTGGACACCGGATCACGTGCAGTGGCCGCGTAGTCGAAAAATTCGAGGCTGATGGCGAGCGCCGCGTGAAGGTAGAGATCCAGACGGCCAATCAATACGGCGAACCGCGTGTCCTCGGCGACGCGGTGATCGCCCTGTAATTTGCATCAATCAAGGAGACAAAAACATGGGAAAGCTAGACGGTAAGGTGGCACTCGTCACCGGCTCGGGCCGCGGCATCGGCCGCGCGATCGCCGAGAAACTGGCGAGTGAAGGCGCACGCCTCGTCATCAACGACCTCGACGCCGATCCGGCGCACGAAACGGTCGAAGTACTGAAGAAGATGGGCGTGGAAGCGGTGGCCTGCCCGGGCAACGTAAGCGCGCCGGATTTCGCCGAGCGCTTCATCAACACGGCGATGAGCACCTTCAAGAGCATCGACATCATCGTCAACAATGCCGGCTATACGTGGGACGACGTGGTCCAGAAGATGAGCGACGAGCAGTGGTACGCGATCATCGACTGCCACATGACGGCGCCGTTCCGTATCCTGCGTGCGGCTTACCCGCACATCAAGGCGTTGCATGCCGCCGACAAGGAAGCCGGTCGCGACGTGTACCGCAAGATCGTCAACATCTCGTCGACGTCCGCGCTCAACGGTAATGCCGGGCAGATGAATTACTCGTCGGCCAAGGCTGGTGTAATCGGCATGACCCGCGCGCTCTCCCGCGAATGGGGGCGCTTCAACGTCAACGTGAATTGCGTGGCATTCGGTCTGATCCACACGCGCATGACGATGGCCGATGCACATGCAGGCGCGACCGTGCAGATCGAAGGACGCGATATCCGGGTGGGTGTCAATCCCGAGGCACTCAAGATGCACGCGCAGCGCAATCCGCTTGGTCGCGGCGGCACCCCGGAAGAAGCCGCTGGCGGCGTCTACCTGTTCTGCTCGCCCGAGTCGAACTACATCACCGGCCAGACCATCGCGGTCGCGGGCAATCTGCAGTAATGTGAAAGGTCCTGGCTATCGGCTGGGACTTTGTCTTCGCTGGCATGCGTCGAAACGCATGCCAGCGTTTTCATTTTGAACGTTGAGTGCATGAGCTTCGCGTCGCCTGCTCACTCGCTTCATCCGTTGGCCAACGTCTTGCGGCGCCAATCCATACCTGAACTATCTGCTCTGACGTAGCGAAGTTCGACGCGAACTTCTCGATGACGGGGCTCACGGGTATTCGCTGGTGTCGTAACAATACAAAGGGGCATCGCTGCACGACGCAACGATGCCCCTTTCTCGCCTATGCCCCGCTAAAACGCCTCAGATCGCGCTCACCATCTGCGGCACCGCGTCGAACAGATCGGCTTCCAGGCCGTAATCCGCGATGCTGAAGATCGGCGCCTCAGGGTCCTTGTTGATCGCGACGATCACCTTCGAGTCCTTCATCCCGGCCAGATGCTGAATGGCGCCCGAGATGCCGCACGCCACATACAGTTGCGGTGCAACGATCTTGCCCGTCTGGCCCACCTGCCAGTCGTTGGGCGCAAAGCCCGCGTCGACGGCCGCCCGGCTCGCGCCGAGTGCGGCGCCGAGTTTGTCGGCGAGCGGTGTGAGGACCTCGGCAAACTTCTCGCTGCTGCCCAGCGCACGGCCGCCGCTCACGACAATCTGCGCGTCGCCCAGATCCGGCCGGTCGTTCTTTGCGACCAGGCGCTCGACGAAGGTAGACAAACCACTGTCCGCTACCGCATCGACCGTTTCAATCTGCGCGGCGCCGCCTTCGGCCGCTACCGCATCGAATCCGGTCACGCGCACGGTGAGCACCTTCACCGGGTCGCTGCTTTGCACTGTGACGAGCGCATTGCCCGCGTAGATCGGACGCTGGAATGTGTCCGGACTCACCACCCGAATAATGTCGGAGACCTGTGCCACGTCGAGCAGCGCGGCGACGCGCGGCGCCACGTTCTTGCCCGCGCTTGTCGCCGGGAACAGAACGTGTCCGTAACCCGCGGCGAGCGCGACGACCTGAGCCGCGACGTTTTCAGCAAGACCATTGGCGAGATGCGGCGCGTCCGCGTGCAGTACTCGCGTTACGCCATTGATCGCCGAGGCGGCTTTTGCCGCACCCGCGGCCTGATGTCCGGCCACCAGCACGTGAACCTCGCCGCCGCATTGCAACGCGGCCGCGACCGTGTTCAGCGTGGCCGTCCTGATCGAAACGTGGTCGTGCTCAGCCACGACCAGCACTTGATTTGATGCAGTCATATCGATTCCCTCAGATGACTTTGGCTTCGTTCTTGAGCTTCGCGATCAGCGCCGCGACGTCGGGCACCTTCACGCCCGCGCTGCGCGGGGCCGGCTCGACTGTGCTGAGCGTCTTCAGACGCGGCGCGATGTCGACACCCAGTTGCTCCGGCGTCACTGTGTCCAGCGGCTTCTTCTTCGCCTTCATGATGTTGGGCAGTGTTGCGTAGCGCGGTTCGTTCAGCCGCAGGTCGGTCGTGACGACTGCGGGCAGCGCGAGCTGGAGCGTCTCCAGGCCGCCGTCGATTTCGCGCGTGACCGTTGCGCCACTTTCGGAGAACTCGACGCGGCTCGCGAACGTCGCCTGCGACAGACCTGCGAGCGCCGCCAGCATCTGCCCGGTCTGGTTGCAGTCGTTATCGATGGCCTGCTTGCCGAGAATAATCAGCTGCGGCTGCTCCTTGTCGACCAGCGCCTTCAGCAGTTTGGCGACGGCGAGTGGCTGCAACTCAGCGTCGGTTTCGACCAGAATGCCGCGATCCGCGCCGATCGCCATGGCTGTGCGCAAGGTCTCCTGACAGGCGTTCGCGCCACACGACACAGCAATCACTTCGTTCACCACGCCCTTTTCCTTCAGGCGCACCGCCTCTTCGACGGCGATCTCATCGAACGGATTGATGCTCATCTTGACGT
Source organism: Paraburkholderia domus (assembly GCF_905220705.1). Classification (GTDB taxonomy): domain Bacteria; phylum Pseudomonadota; class Gammaproteobacteria; order Burkholderiales; family Burkholderiaceae; genus Paraburkholderia; species Paraburkholderia domus. Next base: position 96,184 of record NZ_CAJNAT010000022.1, on the reverse strand, counting down.
TGGCGAGATCGACGCCCGAGCCATCCGACTTCACCCGTACCTTGACGTTGAAGTCCACCACGCGTTTGACCGCGACCAATGCTTTCATTTGTTGACTCCTCATCCAATCTTTCTTTTCCGATGACGCTTACGCTTCCGCCTGATAGCCAAGCCCGTGCTCGCGCATGCGTGCAACAGCGGCGTCGTCGAAGCCCCAATCGCGCAATGCGGCAAGGCCGCGTTCGCCGCGCTGCGGCGCGGGCTTCGCGATCGTCGAGGGCGTCGCGGAAAAACGCGGCGCGGGAGCCGGTTGGACCACACCACCCACCTCGACAAAGCTGCCGCGCGCGCGATGCTGCGGATGCGACGGCGCTTCAGAAAAACTCAACACCGGCGCGACGCACGCGTCGCTGCCTTCGAACACCGCGCACCACTCGTCACGCGTGCGCGTGAGAAAGCTAGCGGCAAAGCGTTCGCGCAGTACCGGCCAGCCGCTGCGATCGTGCTGTGCCGGCAGGCCGGCATCCGCGAGTCCGAGCTTGTTCAGCAGTTCCGCATAGAAGCGCGACTCGACCGCGCCGACCGCCATGTATTGACCGTCGCGCGTGCGATAGCTGTCGTACCAGGGCGTGCCGCCGTCCAGCAGATTGCTGGCCCGCTCTTCCCTCCAGTTGCCTGAAGCGAGCAGCCCCCAGATCACCGAGCCGAGCTGCGCCGCACCCTCGATCATCGCGGCGTCGACGACCTGCCCTTCGCCACCACGCTGCACATTGAACAGCGCAGCCACGACGCCCAACGCGAGCAGCATGCCGCCGCCCCCGTAGTCACCCACGAGGTTCAGCGGCGGCACCGGCGGCCCGTCAGCGCGGCCGATGCCCGACAGCACACCGGACAGCGCGATGTAGTTCAGATCGTGCCCCGCCCGCTCCGCGAGCGGACCCGTTTGCCCCCAGCCTGTCATCCGCCCGTACACGAGGCGCGGGTTGCGCGCCAGTGCGGCTTGCGGCCCGAGACCGAGGCGCTCCATGGTGCCCGGGCGAAAGCCTTCGATCACGACGTCGGCACGCGACATCAGATCCAGCGCGGCTTCGACGGCCTGGGGTTGCTTCAGATCGAGCGTGACCGAGCGACGGCCACGCCCTGTGATGTCCGCACGCTTGCCGTTGGTTTTCGGACCCAGATCGGCAGGTGGCAGCGGCCGGTCGATACGCAATACGTCCGCGCCCATGTCGGCCAGCAACATGGCGCCAAACGGCCCCGGACCGATCGCCTCGAACTCCAGCACGCGAATACCGCTCAAAACACCCATCGTCCCTCCACTCTCCGTTTTGCATGACGGTGCGCCGCGCGCACCGCTGTTGGTTGGCGCCCACCGTTGAAGTCGGCATTGCCTGAGTAGAAGTAAGCCAGAATGCGCGCAAACCGGCACCACCCCGGCCGGGTGGCAGGGCAGGTTAATTCACGGCGCGTTGCCTGTCCGCCCAATACGGCGCGCGGATGTCCCGCTTCAGAATCTTGCCGGCAGCCGACAACGGCAGTTGCTCCCGGAACTCGACAGTCTTCGGGCACTTGTAGGCGGCGATGAACTGGCGGCAATGTCCGCGGATATCGTCCTCACTGAGCGCCACCCCGGGCTTGCACACCACCACGGCGTGAACGGCTTCGCCCCACGTGTCGTGCGGAATCCCGATGACGGCGCACGAGGCGACCGCGGGATGGCGGACGATCACACCCTCTACCTCGGCGGAGTAAACGTTCTCGCCACCGCTGACGATCATGTCCTTGATGCGGTCCACGATGTACAGGTAGCCCTGATCGTCCATATAGGCGCCGTCGCCGGTATGCAGCCAACCGTCGCGGACGGCCTGCGCGGTTTCCTCGGGCTTCTTCCAGTAGCCCGCCATGACGTTCGGCCCGCGCACGACGATCTCCCCGACCGTGCCGCGCGGAACCTCCTTGCCATCGGCATCGACCACCTTCACCATCAGGCCCGGCAAGCCGCGACCAATCGAGCGGTACAGTCCACTCTTTCGTCCTGCTTCATCATGATTGGAAGGCGAATTGGCCGAGATGCTCGGACACGCCTCTGTCATCCCGTATGAATGCGACAGCCCGACGCCAGGCAGGCATTCGATCACCCGGTCGAGCAGCGACTCCGGGATCGGTGATGCGCCGTATGTGAGGCGTTTCAGACTCGTCAAATCGGTCGTGGCGAAATCAGGGTGATTCAGCACTGCCTGGATCATGGTTGGCACGAGCAGCACATCGCTGACATGCTCTTCGCCGATCGCCTTGAGCACGTCGCTCGCGTCGAAAGCCGGGATGATCACGTGCGCCTCGCCGGCGATGAACTGTACGAGCGCGCGCCCAAGCCCGGCCACGTGGAAAAACGGCGCAGCGTGCAGCACTGCCGTACCGGGGAGCGGTGCAGATTCGGCGATCCGCATGATGCATGACGACCACATGTTCAGATGCGTCTGCATCACGCCCTTCGGAAAACCGGTCGTGCCGCCGGTGTACATGATGCATGCGAGATCCGCGCCGCCACGGCCGGCGTCCTGCATCGGCGCCGCCGCTGCAATCAACGCGTCGAACGAGAGCATGTCCGGTGGCGCCGCGCCGTCGCCGGCATGAATCAGGATCGGCACAGTCCGTGCAAGCGCGCACACCTCACGCGCGAGGCCGGCGAAATGGTCGTCGACGATCAGGATGCGCGTGTCGCAATCATCCAGCGAATACGCGATCTCCGCCGCGCTCCAACGGATGTTGACCGGGTTCAGCACACCGCCGCCCCACCACACGCCCATCACGTATTCGAGGTAGCGGTCCGAATTGAGCGAGAGCATGCCGACCCGGTCACCCTCTGCCATGCCGATCCCACGCAACGCAGTAGCCAGACGCGCCGCCCGATCCGCGAATTCACGAAAAGTCCGCCGGCGCCCCTTGAACGAAATCGCCAACCGGTCCGGGTTCTGCTGCAGCGAACGATGCAGGCCCTGAGTCAAATACATGCTTGTCTCCTCTGCTGCATGTGAACAGTCAAGGGCTCAGCCGCGACGGCTCCCGCCGGTAAAGCGGCACGCGTAACCACGCGTTCTAACCATTGAACGACGGCGGCCGTTTTTCGATGAAGGCAGACACGGCTTCACGATGATCGGCCGTCTGATGCGAGAGCGCCTGATAAGCCGCTGACATTTCGAGCAGCGTATCCAGACGGCAATGCATGCCTTCGCGCAACAACCGCTTCGCAAGCCGCACGGCGTGGGGAGGATTGGCGGCAATCGCGCGCGCAATACCCTGCGCGGTCGCAAGCAGCGTATCGTGCGGCACGACGCGGGAAACCAGATTCCATTCGAGTGCCTGTTGCGCATCGATCATCTGGCCGGTGAAGGTCAACTCCGCAGCGCGCGACAATCCAATGATGCGCGGCAGCAGCCACGCGCCGCCGTCGCCAGGAATGATGCCCAGCTTGACGAAGCTCTCGGCGAATTTTGCGAGCTCGGACGCGATGCGGATGTCGCACATGCAGGCGAGATCGAGTCCCGCGCCGATCGCCGCGCCGTTCACGGCGGCGATGACCGGCACCTCCAGATTGAACAACGCCAGCGGCAGTTGCTGAATGCCGCGCCGGTAGTCCTGGCGAATCTCCATACCGGGCACGCCGCCCGACGCATGCCGCTCCATGTCGCGGATGTTGCCGCCCGACGAGAATGCCGTACCGGCGCCTGTCAGGATCACGGCGCGCACGGAACGGTCGGCTTCGATGCGTGCGATCGCCGTGATAAACTCCTGCACCGCCGTGTTGCCGGTGAGCGGATTGCGTCGCTCCGGTTCGTTCATCGTCAGCGTGACGATGTGTTCGTCCTGTTCGTAGTTCAGAAATTGGCTCATAGGATGTCTAATCGTCTCCGCTGCTGTAAAGGTTTTCCGCCGACGCCAGAGAGGCGCAAACGGATGGACTCTCGACCATTCGCTCGCTCACGCAGCCATGCCATACGGCGCGGTGCGCACGAAGTCCGCGATCGTGGCGTGCTCCTGTGTGAGAGCCGCGTTCCCCACCATACGATTCCAGAACGCCTCCGAGCCGTCAGCCATGCGCCATTCGTGCAGTCTGCGCGTAAAGAGCTGGAGATCGTATTCGGCGGTGACGCCGATCGCGCCGTGCAGCGCATGCGCCGTCGACGCCACCAGCGGCACCGCCATGCTCGTGCGAGCTTTGGCGATCGCCGTCGCGAGCCGCTCAGGTACGGCACCTGCGCCGGAGAACGCCAGCTCGGACGCCATACCCGCGGACGCCACCTGCTGGGCCATCACGCTCAACTGATGTTGCACCGCCTGGAACTTGCCAATCGACTTGCCGAATTGCGAGCGATCGTTGCAATACTGCAGCGTCATGGCGAACACGCGATCCATCGCACCGGCGATAGCGGCGGCATGAATCGCCGCACTGAACAGCAGCACCTCCTCTCCGTTTGCGGCTAGCGGTGCGGGAATATCATCGAAACGCCAGCTAAGCGTGCCGGACAAGCTGCCGTGCACGCCGCAAGGCTTGCGTTCGGCTCGCGCTGCGTCGAGCAGCAGCAGATCCCCATCGACGTTGGCCAGCACGTGATCGCAGGTCATGCCGAACGGCACCTGCGGCGCCTCCAAGGAGCCGTCCTCGCGACGGCGACAGGCGCCAGCGAGTGTCGTCGTGCCAGCAGGCGCCGCGACCCCGGTGTCGCGCAATAGCGCCCGTGCCGCGATGCTCTGCGCGAGCGGCACAGGTACCGCATAGCGCCCAAAGGCCCGAAAAATCGGCGCAATCGCCGACATCGACAATCCAGCGCCGCCCGCGCTTTCCGGCGTCAGCAACTCCAGAAATCCGGCCTCCTCGACTGCGCTCCAGATAGACGCGGGCGTGCCGCCGTTCTCGATCGCCCGGATTGCTTCGGGCGTGGCGCGGTCGCGCAGAATGGCTTCGATAGCTTCGGTAAACATGCAGGTCTCTTTCCTGATCCGGATGGGTTAGCGCAAACCAAGGCCGCGCGCGATCATGCCGCGCAGCACCTCGCGCGTTCCGCCGCGCAGCGAGAAGGTCGGCGAAATCTGGCTGAGGTAAGCCACCGTGCGATAGAGCTCAGGCTCGACGGTCTGTGTGGGACCGGCGCTGATCGCGGCTTCCAGCTGCGCGGGAATCGCCTGTTCGAACTCAGTGCCGATATCCTTGACGAGCGCTGCCTCGACTACCGGGCTCTCGCCTTGCGCGAGCCGCGCCGTCACCGCGATCGACAGACCGCGCAGCGTGGCCAGTTGCGTCGCGAAGCTGCCGAGCAAGGCGCGTTCGGCGTCGTTCGCGCCGTGGCGGCGCAGATGCGCGCGCCAGCAGTCGAGCAGCACGACGCTCGAATAGAGCCGTTCGGGGCCGCTGCGTTCGAAGGCGAGTTCGGCCGTCACCTGCTGCCAGCCCGCCCCCTCGTCGCCGATCAACGTATCGTCGGCGAGGAAAACGTCGTCGAATGTCACTTCGGAGAAGTGGGCGTCGCCAGTGAGGTCGGCGATCGGCCGCACCTCCACGCCCGGCAGCGAAAGATCGACGATGAATTGCGACAAGCCATTCTGCCGATCTTCCGGCACGCCCGACGAACGGACCAGCGCGATCATGTACTGGCAGTGCTGCGCATTAGTCGTCCAGATTTTGCGACCGGTCAATCGCCAACCGCCTTCGCAACGCACTGCGCGAGTTCGCACGCTGGCGAGATCGGAACCCGAGTCGGGCTCGCTCATGCCGATGCAAAAAAATGCCGTTGCAGCGCAGATTCGCGGTAAATAGAAGTCCTTCTGCGCCTCGGTGCCATAGCGCAGAATCAACGGGCCGCTTTGACGGTCCGCAATCCAGTGGGCGGCGACTGGCGCGCCCGCCGCCAGCAGTTCCTCGACCAGCACGAAGCGCCGGAAGGCATCCATACCCGCACCGCCGTAGCTCGTCGGCAAGGTCAATCCGACCCAGCCCCGCGCCGCGAGGCGCCGGCTGAAGTCCGCGTCGAAGCCCATCCAGGAGCGCGCCCGAACGTCGGCTGGCGCTGGCGGAAGGTGTTCGTCGAGAAAATGCTTCACATCCGCACGAAAGGCTTCTGCCTCGGCGGGCAGGGCCGTCAGGTGGAAGGCATCCAACAGGTTGTTCACGTCTCACTCCAGATTTTTTGTAGCAGGTGCAACCGCTATCGGCCAGGATGCCGAACGATTCGCCGGCAAGGCATAGCGCTCCCGGAGCGCCTGCTTATAGAGCTTACCGGTAGGCAGTCGCGGCATCGCGTCGATGAAGTCGATCGAGCGCGGCACCATGTAGCGCGCCACCCGCGTGCGCAGATAAGCTAGCAGTTGTTCCACCAGTACGTCCGTTGGCGAGACGCCGGGCGCCAGCTCGACGATCGCTTTGACCTGCTCGCCCATCTCGGCATCGGGCACGCCGATCACCGCTGCATCCTGCACATCAGGATGCACGGCTAGCGCGTCTTCAATCGCTTGTGGATAGATGTTGACGCCGCCCGAGATGATCATGAACGCCTTACGATCGGTCAGATACAGATAGCCGTCGTTATCGATATGACCGATATCGCCGACAGCTGTCCAGGTCGGATGGCGCGGATGCTGCGCAGCCCGGGTCTTGTCCGGGTCGTTGTGGTAGTGGAACGGCAACTGATCCCGTTCGAAATAGACCAGCCCGGTCTCGCCCACCGGAAGTTCATTGCCTTCGTCGTCGCAGATATGAATGATGCCGAGCAGCGCGCGGCCAACAGAACCGGGATGCGCCAGCCACTCCGCGGTGTTGAGCGTAGTCACGCCGTTGCCTTCGGTCGACGAGTAATACTCTTCGATGATCGGCCCCCACCAGTCGATCATCTGCCGTTTTATCTCCTGCGGGCATGGTGCGGCTGCATGGATCGCCACCCGATGGCTCGACAGGTCGAATGCATCGCGCACCGCAGGGTCGAGCTTGAGCAGCCGGATCAGCATGGTCGGCACCCACTGGCTATGCGTGACGCGGTAGCGTTCGATCGCCCGCAGCGCGTCGAGCGGGTCGAACTTCTCCATGAAGACCACGGTCCCTCCGCCGAACTGCGTCTCGAGTCCGTAGCCGAGCGGCGCAGTGTGATAAAGCGGCGCGGGAGACAGATACACGGTCTGCGCGTCGAAGCCGTAACGCGCGAATTGCGGACGGCGCGCGGAACCGGAGCCTTCGGTCACCCGTCCTGCAGGTTGCGCCCGAATGATGCCCTTGGGACGCCCGGTTGTGCCTGAGCTATAAATCATCAGGGCGCCCAGCCATTCGTCGGCAAGACGCGTCGCGGGATACTGCTGGGTGAGCGCTTCGTAGCTGTCCCAGCCGGCGATGGTGCCCTCCACCATCAGCCGCAAGCGGCACGTCGGCATCATGCTGGTCAGTTCGGCCGCGAGCTCGCGCATCGCATACGAGCTGACCACGACTTGCGCATGGCTGTCCTCAATAATGCCGGCTGCTTCCGGCGCGGTCAGGAACCGGTTGACTGGCGTAATCAGCAGGCCCGAACGCAGCGCGGCCCAGCACACCTCGAAGCAGCGCATATTGTTTTCGAGGACCATCGCGATGTGATCGCCGCGCCGCAGTCCGGCTGCGTATAGACAGTGCGCCAGGCGATTGGAGCGCTCGTCGAGTTCGCGGTAAGTCAGGATGTCGCCGCTCGTGCTGTTGATCGCGGCGGGCTTATCCGGGCTCAATTCCGCATGGTCGCCGAGGTACTTCGGGGTTCCACTCATGGACGCTCTCCTGCGCTGCGAGACGATGTTAGGCGCTTATGCCACGGTTGCCGGAATCTCGCCGGAGGTCAATGCGTTCGGCGCCGCCTGTTGCACCATCTCCGGTATCAGCGCGCCAAGTTCCGCGGCGTCCCAGCGTCCTTCCTTCTCGATACGCGGACCGGCACTCCAGCCTTCAGCCACCGTGATGCGGCCGCCACGCACGCCGAATACGCGGCCGGTGACACCGCTCGACGCGTCACTGCCAAGCCATGCCACCAGCGGCGCGACGTTGCTGGGGTCCAGAGGATCGAAGCCGGGTGCCGCACCGGCGGTAAATTCGTCGCGCCGGGTCGCGAAGATATCTTCGGTCAGGCGGCTCATCGCCGTCGGATAAATCGCGTTCACGGTCACGCCATAACGCTCCAGTTCACGCGCCGCAATCACCGACATGGCTGCGATGCCCGCTTTCGCCGCGCCATAGTTTGCCTGACCCGGGTTGCAGTAAAGCCCCGACGACGAGCTGGTGTTGATCAGCCGCGCCACCCGCGCGCGCCCGGCCTTGGCCTCATCGCGCCAGTATGCGGCGGCGTGCCGCGACGGCGCGAAGGTGCCACGCATGTGCACACGAATCACCGAATCCCAATCGTCCTCACTCATGTTAGCCAACGTGCGATCGCGCAAAATGCCTGCGTTGTTGACCAGCACATCGAGTCCGCCGTAGACGGAAATAGCCGTGTCGATCATATTCTTCGCACCGGCCCAGTCGGCCACGTCGTCGAAGTTGGCGACGGCTTCGCCGCCGAGCGCTTCGATTTCGGCGACCACGTCAAGCGCGGGGCCGCTCGCCGAGCCTGAACCATCACCCTTTCCGCCGAGATCGTTGACGACGACTTTCGCGCCCTGGCGGGCGAACTCCAGCGCGTATTCGCGGCCGAGTCCTCGTCCGGCGCCCGTGACGACAACTACGCGATTCTTGCAAAGCTGCTGCATGGTGAATCCTCAGTACTGTTTGCTACGTAAGTTTGCGCGAGGCTCGATGCACCCGCCGTTCGATACTCGCGGCTCAGTGCTTGCCGTATAACGTGACCACGCAGGCGCCGCCAAGGCCGAGGTTATGTTGAAGCGCAAGCTTTGCGCCCTGCACCTGGCGCTGGTCGGCGGTGCCACGCAACTGGTGCGTCAGCTCATAGCACTGCGCAAGGCCCGTCGCGCCCAATGGATGCCCTTTGGAAAGCAGGCCGCCCGACGGATTGACTACCACCTTCCCGCCGTACGTGTTGTCGCCGTCGCTCACGAACTTCTCCGCACCGCCCTCCGGACAGAACCCGAGCGATTCATAGCAGATGACTTCGTTGTGCGCGAAACAGTCGTGCAGTTCGCATACGTCGACATCTTCCGGTCCGATGCCGGCTTTCTCGTAGACCTTGTTCGCGGCCGAACGCGTCATGTGCGTACCGACGTAGTTGAGCATCGAAGGCGGGTCGAACGAAGCGGGCGGATCAGTGGTAAGAGACTGCGCAACGATCTGCACACCCGTGCGCAAGTTGTGTTTCTTCGCAAAGCGCTCGGAGACCAGAATCGCGGCCGCGCCACCGCAAGTGGGCGGACATGCCATCAGACGCGTCATCACGCCAGGCATCAGCACCGTGTCGTTCATCACGTCTTCGGTCGTTAGCTGCTTGCGAAACAGCGCCAACGGGTTGTTCGCAGCGTGACGGCTCGCCTTGGCGCGCACCGCGGCAAACGTCTCCATGCGCGTGCCATAGCGCTGCATGTGTTCGCGCCCCGCGCCGCCGAAGGTGCGCAGCGCTTGCGGAAGATGCGCGAGGTCGGCGGTGAGACCATGCATGATCGGCACGAACCGGGCGCGAGTCACCGGGCGGTCGTCCCAGTGCGACTTCAGTGCGCCGGCCTGCATCTGTTCGAAACCGAGCGCCAGCACGCAGTCGGCGTCGCCGGTGGCGATGGCCTGACGCGCGAGATAGAGCGCGGTCGACCCGGTCGAGCAATTGTTGTTGACGTTGACGATGGGGATACCCGTCATGCCCACTTCGTACAGTGCGGTTTGACCGCACGTGGAGTCCCCGTAGACGTAGCCGGTGAACGCCTGTTGCACGAGGTCGTAGGCAATGCCCGCGTCAGCCAGCGCGCGGCGGGTCGCTTCGGCGCCCATTTCGATGTAGCTCTGGCTGGCGCCAGGTTTGGCGAACTGGATCATCCCGACGCCCGCTACCAGTACTTTTTCGCTCATGATGTTTCCTGAAAGGTAAGGAGACTTACAGCTTGCGCGAGATCAGATCGCGCAACACCTCGCTGGTGCCGCCGAAGATGCGTGTCACCCGCATGTCGGCAAACGCGCGCGCAATCGGATACTCCAGCATGTAGCCATAACCGCCGTGCAGCTGGACCATCTCGTCGATGCACTTCCACATCGTTTCGGTAGCGAATAGTTTCGCGATGGCCGCTTCCTGCAGCGTGAGCTTGCGCTCCATGTGCTCGCGGATGTAGTAGTCGACGAGCGTGCGGACCGCAACGGCCTGGGCCTTCACATCGGCCAGCTTGAATTTGGTGTTCTGAAAATCCCATACGGTCTGATTGAACGCACGGCGATCTTTCACGTATTGCAGCGTCAATTCGAGTTGCCGTTCCAGCTTCGCGGCGCAATACACCGCGATGATCAGGCGCTCTTGCGGCAGCTCTTCCATGAGGTGAATGAAGCCGCCGTTCTCGTTGCCGATCAGGTTGCCAGCGGGCACACGCACGTTGTCGAAGAACAGTTCGGCGGTATCGGCCGCAGCCTGCCCCACTTTCTCCAGCTTGCGGCCACGGCGAAAGCCCGCGCGGTCCGTCTCGACCATGATGAGGCTCACACCCTTCGCACCCGCCGATGGGTCGGTCTTGCAGACCACCACCACCATGTCGCAGTTCAGGCCGTTGGAGATGAAGGTCTTGCTGCCGTTAATGATGTAATCGTCGCCATCCCGTACCGCCGTCGTGCGGATCGACTTCAGGTCGGAGCCCGTCCCTGGCTCGGTCATGGCAATCGCCAGAATTTTCTCGCCGCGGCAGATCGCCGGCAGCCAGTTGCGTTTCTGTTCTTCCGTGCCGAGCCGCACGATGTAGGGCGCGGTGATATCGCAGTGCACGGAATAGCTGAAGCCCGAAACGCCCGAACGATGCAACTCTTCCGCGACGACCGCCGAATGCCCGAAATCGCCGCCTCCGCCGCCGTATTCTTCCGGCACGGTCACGCACAGCAGGCCTTCCCGTCCAGCCTTCAGCCAGGTCTCACGATCGACGCAACCCGCCGCGTCCCACTGAGCCTGACGTGGCAGACACTCACGCTCGAAGAAACGCCGCGCTGTTTCGCGCAGCATCTCATGGTCTTCGCGATAGACGTTACGCTTGACTTCCACCGAATGCTCCTCGTCGATTGATTGCGTTGGCAACGCATGCCGGATAATCGGCGTGCTGCTTTCATGGAGCTATGATGCGCGGCGGCACCGCAAAAAGGCCTACCCCGGTGGAGTAGTCGGCATGGAAATACTGCGGTGGGTAAGAGAGACGGGTCAGAAAGGGCCGCCGGATTTGCGCGCGGCTCGCAGCCAGCTGACTGCGAGCGCGGCCATCTGCTGCTGCGAGTGAAAAGCGCGGCTATCCCGCGTTCAGGTCGCGCATCTTTGCGACAGCGCCATCGCGCCCGGACACGTCCAGCTTTCTGTAGATATTTTTCAAGTGCCACTTCACGGTGTCGAGCGATACATCCATGACACGCGCAATCTTCTTGTTGGGCAGCGCGAGCGCAAGCAGATTTAACACTTCGTTTTCACGCTCGCTGAGCAAGCCGAGCGCCCCATCCGTACCGGCCATTTTGGGCTCGACAGGAGCACGCGCCTGCCCAGCCTCCATCAGACGCTGGGCATAGAAAGCCAGGACGGGGTCAAAGGCTTCTTCCGCCAGCAAAGCGCCTAGCATCTCCCGCAGATGGTCTGACACATCCAGCAGGCTGCGCATCAGGCCGAGCCGATGGCCAAGACGCAACGCTTCGACGAGATGCTCGCGGGCCGCTTTATTGTTGCGCCGGCCCTTCTCTGCAATCGACATCTGCAAGCGCAGGCTTGCTACGCGGCACCACCGCCCGCCTGCTTCGGATAGCGCGCTGAGCGGGGTGAGGTGGACCATCGCGCCGTCGAAGTCGTTCAGGTGCAGGCACATGCCGATACGCGCAAGATCGGCACAGACGCTGATTTCCCATGCCGTGCTGCGCACGGCACCCGAGTAGCGCGCTGCAAGCGCTTCGCAGCGCAACAGGGCAGCGTCCGCGTCGTCGACTCTGCCCTCTTCCAGCAGCCAGCGCGAACGCAGACAGAGCGCATTGGCCAGCAGCCGATCCACGCGATGACGCTTCGCGTAGTCTTCAAGGCGCTCGAGGCACTCGTGCGCCTCGAGCCAACGCCCAGCGAGCCGATGCGCGCTGGCGAGCACCAGCATCGCCCGCAGCACGGTGTCCGGAATCGACACGCGCTCGAGCACGTCGATGCGTTTTTCCAATAGCAGGAGCGCGGCCTCGACATCGTTCAACTCATACAGCGCCTCACCAAGCAGCGCGGCAGCCATGCAGGCGATGCCAACATAGGCTGCGCCCTGCTTTTCAGCCTCTGCCAGCACGTCGCAAAAGACCCGTTCGGCGAGCAGCACCTGGCCTTCGGCGGCATGCGTCATGCCTCCCATGCAACGCCCCAGCAGGATGCCGCGCGGCGCCCCGTCATGTGGCGCGCTCTCCTCCAGCACTTTGCGGGCGTGTTCGTATTCACCGCGATGGATAAACATCCACGAGAGGATATTGCCGCGTCCTGCGAAGGTGAAATCGTCGGTATCAGGCGGAACACGTTGCAGTTCCGGCAGCAGGGCCGCGACTGAATCGGTATCGTCGCGCTGCAACGCGAGTCCGCCGCGCAGCAATGCGAGTGCATAGCGCTGACGCGAGCCACGCCGCTCGCTGCGGGATTCTATTTGTTGAATGCTCTGAAGGAGCGCGTCGGTTTCACCTGCATACATCTGCAGATAGGCCAGCACGATGTGCAGATCGAAACGCGCTGCGACCTGTTCCGGCGGTAACCGGCGTATCAGGCCCGCAAGCTGCCGGAGCTCGCCGCGAGCGAGCAGATTGTGCGCATAACCCTCCACCATGTTCGCGGCGGCCTGCGCGTCGTCGGCCAGGACGGCGTGATGGACGGCTTCGTCTACGTAACCCTGCGCATCGAACCAGTGCCACGCCGCTGCGTGCAATTCACGCTGTTCCGTCGCAAGCAGCCCGGCGATTCGGCGCAGCAGGACTTCGCGCAAGAGGGGATGCAGGCGATACCATGTTTCGCGGTCCTTTTCCCCGCCGATCTGCGTAATGAACAGGTTGTCTGCGTCAAGGCGGCTGAGTCTGGCGGCAATCTCACCAATGGCTCCTGAGTGTCCCAGCAGTCTCGCGCACAGCGGCGCACAAAAACGACTGCATAGCGCCGCGCGCGTGAGCAAAAGCAGATCGTCGCTCGCGAGGCGCACCAGCACCTCGCGCTCGAAGTAGCTGGCGAAAGCTTCGGCGTCACGCACCGTCATCGGCGCAAATGCCGCGCCTCGCTTTGCCTTGAGGTCGATCGCGAACAGTTGCAAGCCGGCAGCCCAGCCATCGGTCAGTTCGTGCAGCGCCTGGGCGTCGCGTTTCTCGATTTGACCCAGCTGCTCGCACAAGAAGCGCTCGGACTCCTCTGGCGAAAACCGCAGATCCCGAAGATCGATCTCGGCGGTAAGACCTTGTGAGCGCAGACGCGCCAGCGAAAGCGGCAGGGCTCGACGCGAAGCCAGCACCACGTGAAGTTGCGGGGGAGCGTAGTCGAGAAGCCACCGTAGCGCCTCGAAAATCCGTGGATCTTCGAGATATTGAATGTCGTCGAGCATCAACATCAGGTCGCGCCTGCGGCTGGCGATGCCGCGCACGAGTGTGATCACCCAGTGTTCCACAGCGGAATCGTCTCCGTTGCGTCCCGCGAGAAGCTCGGCCTCGCTTGTAATGGATGCGTCGACGGTAGCAAGGCTCGCCAGCAGACCGCTAAAGAACGAAGTCAAGTCGTTGTCTTCGGGCCCCAGTGACAGCCACGCGACATCAAAGTCCAGCGTCAGCATCGCCTGCCGCCAGGCCAGCATGGCACTGGTCTTGCCGCTTCCGGCCGGCCCCTGGATCACCACACAACGCTGGCGCCTCGCTTCGATCAACCGCGCCATCAAGGCCGTGCGAGACATCAGCTGACGTGTCCCACGCGGCGGGACCAACTTTGTGCCGGTAACATGCTCGACCGCGCGCCTGGGGTAAATACTGGATTCTGCGCGGTGTTCGCCGGAATGGGACATGCTGAAAAGCCTGGAGAACGCATGAGCCCGGTGAGCGGGGCACGTCGTAAGGATGGGACAGTTCGTCTGGATTGTAAGTTGGAGCACGACGTTCCGGCTCATTTTCCAGCTTACCCACCTGATACGGGGGGGCGCGTGACTTTGCCCCCTCACCACGCAAATCTTCCGCAACGTCGTAGCTAGCGTTAAGTCTGCGTCAGACAGGAAAGCACGATGTACGCGGGGCTGAACCGTTCACAAGGCTCCCATCACCGTCACGCTTGAGATCGGCTCCTTGCCCCCGCGGAGCAAGGTACTATTACGGCTTGGCGTCCGGCGTGCAGAGCATCGTTACTCACGCGTCCTGACGCCCGATGCAGCAAGTCATAAGACCGGGCAACGGCCGCGCGCATCGCCTGTTATGCTCGCTGCCCGCACCGTCACCCGTTTCCGCCATCCATGAGTTCTGCAAGCCGCCGTATCGCGCACCTGGACATGGACGCGTTCTACGCGTCCGTGGAGCTCTTGCGCTATCCGGAACTGCGCGGCAAGGCGGTGGTGATCGGCGGCGGCCGCAATGGCGTGCCGCAAACGCTTGAAGACGGCAGCCGCCGCTTTGCGAAGTTGCGCGATTACGCGGGCCGCGGCGTCGTGACTACTTCCACCTACGAGGCCCGCGCGCTCGGCGTGTTCTCCGCGATGGGCATGATGAAAGCCGCCGTGCTCGCGCCGGATGCGATTCTGCTGCCTACGGATTTCGAGTCGTACCGCCACTACTCGCGCCTGTTCAAAGCGGCGGTCGCCACCTTCACGGACCGGATCGAAGACCGCGGCATCGACGAAATCTATATCGACCTCACCGAGTTGCCCGGCGAGCCGCGCGAGATCGCAGCGCGCATCAAGCAGGCCGTCAATCAGGCGACCGGTCTCACCTGCTCCATTTGCGTAGCGCCGAACAAGCTACTGGCGAAAATCGGCTCCGAACTCGACAAACCCGACGGTCTCACGATTCTGACGCCCGCGGATGTGCCCTTGCGCGTCTGGCCGTTGCCGGTGCGCAAGGTCAACGGGATCGGCCCGAAGGCCGCGGAAAAGCTCACGGCGCTTGGCCTCGCCACGGTCGGTGATCTGGCGGCGGCTGACGCGGGGCTGTTGCAGGACCACTTCGGGCGCAGCTACTCGGCGTGGCTCGTGCAAGTCGCGCAAGGCTATGACGAGCGACCGGTGGTGGTCGAATCGGAGCCCAAGTCGATGAGCCGCGAGACGACCTTCGAACGCGATCTGCATCCGCGTCACGATCGCCCGGCTCTGTCCAGTTCGTTTACCGGCCTGTGCGTGCGGGTCGCGGAAGACCTCGTGCGCAAAGGATATGTGGGCCGTACCGTGGGCATCAAGCTGCGCTACGACGACTTCCGCACGGTCACGCGCGACCTGACGCTCGACGAGCCGACCGCCGACGCCACCGAGATCCGGCGCGCCGCAACCGAATGCCTGAGGCGGGTGGAATTGAACCGCAAGTTGCGGCTGCTAGGAGTACGCGTGAGCGCATTGACGCCGGCCAACGCGCAACCGGTGAAGCAGCGCGTACCGGTTCAGGCCGACTTGCCTTTTACCAGCGACGATTAACCCGCTGCTTCCACCGGGACACCGGTCTTCGTGCGTGCCGCCGGCAAGCCGGTGTCCGCACTCGACGCCGCAATCGAAAACACAAACGTATTGATCCCGTTCGCGCTTTCCGCCGACACCGTGCCGCGATGCATCTCCGCAGTGGCCTTCACGATCGCCAGACCCAGCCCGTGGTTTTCCCGGCTATTGGTACGAGACGCTTCCGCGCGATAGAACCGGTCGAACAGGTGTTCGAGCACGGCCGGTTCGATCGGCTCGCCGGGGTTGGCCACTGACACGCGCAACTGATCATCTTCACGCGCAATCGTCACGCTGATCTCCGCGCCCGGCGCGCAGTGCTGGATCGCGTTCATCAGCAGATTCGTGCAGGCACGGCCGAATAGCGAGCGGTTCACACGCGCCGTCGCATCGCCGCGCAACTGTGCATGCACGCGCGCTTCTTCCAGCGGAATCTCGAGAAACTCCAGCGTATGCGCGACTTCCGCGGCCAGCGAGACTTCGACGAGGCCGGTCGCGCGCTCGCCCTGATCGGCGCGGGCGAGGAACAGCATGTCGTTGATGATCGCGCGCATGCGCTCGAACTCTTCGAGATTCGATTGCAGCGTATGGCGCAAATCGTCGACCGAGCGATTGCGCGTCAACGCCACTTCGGTCTGACCGATCAGAATCGTCACTGGCGTACGCAGTTCGTGAGCCACGTCCGCGTTGAACGACTCGAGGCGGCCGTATGCGCCGTCCAGACGTTCGAGCGCGCCATTGAACGAATTGGCCAGATCGTTTAATTCGAGCGGCAGCGAGGCCGTGCTCAACCGCTGTGAGCGGTTATTCGGGCTCACCGCGGAGGCGTCTCGGGTCAGGCGCGTCAACGGTGCCAGACCGAGCCGCGTTACCGAGTAACTCAGCAGCAGCACGGCGAGACTACCCAACGCGGACAGTGCGGCGAGCGCCGAGCCGAACACACGCATCGTGCGGATGTTCGGCGAACAGCTGGCGGCAACCTGCAATTGCACGGGTGGGCGGGCGCCGTAAGCCGGTATCGTCACCGAGATGGTCAGCATGTCCGGGCCGCCGCCGAGCGGCGAAACCCTCGAGTACCCGCCCTGCCAGTTCGATACCACCGGCCCTTCGATGGGCTTGCCATAGTGAAAATACGGATCGGCGCTCGATACCGCATACACCGTGCTGCCGTCGTGCGGCATCATGTCGGTGAGCTTTTCGCGGGCCATGCGCCACTTCTCCGGCGTCACCGCGTGATAGACGATGATGCGCGCGATCTCGGTGCGATCGTCGAGCGATTCGCGCAGATGGTGTTCGAGTTGCGTGCGCAACACCAGAAACAGCCCGGTGCCGACCAGCGTGAACACGAACAGCGCCACAAGCGCGAACATCAGCGCGAGGCGGCGGGCGATCGAGCGGTTCATGATTGTTCAGCCTCCTCACGCACTTCGAGCACATAACCCATGCCGCGCACGGTATGCAGCAGCTTGGAGGGAAACGGGCCGTCGAGCTTGGCGCGCAGTCGTTTGATTGCGGTTTCGACCACGTTCGTATGACTGTCGAAGTTGACGTCCCACACGAGTTCGGTAATAGCGGTCTTCGAGAGGATGTCGCCCTGGCGGCGGGCCAGTACGCTCAGCAACTGGAACTCCTTGGCGGTCAGGTCGAGGCGCAACCCGTCTCGGGTGGCGCGCCGGCCGATCAGATCGACGAACAGATCGCCCACCGAAATCAGCGTCGACTCCTGCGAACGCGTACGGCGCGCGAGAGCATGCAGGCGCTCGACCAGTTCGAGGAAGGAAAAGGGTTTGGTGAGGTAGTCGTCGGCGCCTTCGCGCAAGCCCCGCACGCGGTCGTTCACGTGATCGCGGGCGGTCAGCATGATGACCGGCGTCGACTTGCGCATGCGCAGCGCCTTCAGCACGCTAAAGCCGTCGCGTTTGGGCAGCATGACATCGAGGACGATCACGTCGTAATCGAATTCGGTAGCCAGATGCATGCCTTCCTCGCCGTCGAGCGCGACGTCGACGACCCAGCCCTGCTCTGTCAAACCGGAGCGCAGGTAGTCCACCACCTTATGCTCGTCTTCAACAATCAGCAATTTCATGCACGTCCCCTTGTCTCTGCATTATACGAAACGCCTCGTTTTCCTCTTTCCTGCCTGGCCGTGTCATTTTTCGGGCGGCTCACTTCGCGGGAGCCATCGCCTCCTTCGTGTCCGCCGTGTTGCCAGGCGGCTGGGCGCCCGATACGTCCGTGCCGGCATTCCAGCCGCCGCCCAGCGCCTTAACTAGCGAAACCGACAGCGTCATCTGCTGGCCGTGAATCTGCACGTCCTGACGCTCGCTGGTCAGCAGCGACTGCTGCGCCGTGATGACGTCGAGGTAGGCGACCAGGCCACCCGAATAACGGTCGTTGGCGAGCGCCAGCAGATGCTGCGCATCGGTCACCGCCTCGCTCGACTGCTTCGCCGCACCGTCCAGCACCGAGAGGCCCGTGATGCCATCCTGGACCTGCTGGAACGCAATGAGCACGGTTTGCCGGTAGTTCGCCTCGGTGGCCTTGTAGCCTTCGCTCGCGAATTGCACGTTCGCCGCACGGCGGCCGCCGTCGAACAGCACCTGGCCGACCGTCGCGCCGAGTGTCCACATTAGCGTAGGCGCGCTCAGCAAACTGGCGAACTGCGTGCTTTCCCAGCCGATGCCCGGCGTCAGCGTCAGGCTCGGGAAGAACGCTGCCTTGGCGACGCCGATCTGCGCGTTCGCCGCAGCCATTGCGCGCTCCGCCGATGCAATATCCGGGCGGCGTTGCAAGACGTCGCTTGGAAGCCCAAGCGGAATCGCCGGCACCCGCACGTCGAGTACTTTCGGTTCGATCGCGAACTGCGGCGCGGGCACGCCCGCCAATGCGGCAATTGCATGTTCGAACTGCGCGCGCTGATTCAGCAGCAGTTGCGCCTGCACACGCGTCGAATCGAGCAGCGACTTTTGCTGCAGCACGTCGAGCCCCGACACCGAGCCGAGATCGTGCTCGGCCGTGACGTAGTCGAGCGCCTTTTGCTGCAATTTCACCGATTGATTCAGCACGTCGATCTCGGCGTCGAGTTCACGCAGCGAGAAATAGTCGGTGGCGAGATCGGTGGTGAGGACTAGCCGTGCGTTGGCGAGGTCGTCGGCCGATTGTTGCGCGGAGGCCGCAGCACCTTCCACCTCACGACGTATCCGGCCGAATAGATCGGTGTCGTAGTTGATCGTCGGGCCGAGTTGCAGATTGTTCTGCACCGTCGACATGGTCGGTGTGGCGTAATTCGTCAGCGGGCGGTTCTGCGAAATCCTGAAGCGCGACCCGGATGCGCTCAGATCGACTTCAGGAATCTGCTGCGCACGGGTGTTCGCGAGCGTGGCCTTGGCCTGCTCATAGTGCGCGCTCGCCGCGACCAATGTCTGATTCTGCGCGAGCGCCTGCGTTTCCAGCGTGGCGAGCGTCGGATCGCCAAACGCACTCCACCACTCCGGTGCGATCGGCGCGTGCGAAGGGACCGCGACGCGCCAGTACGAATCGGTTTGCCAGGCCGGCGGCACCTCGGCTTGCGGCCGCTGGTAGTCCGGGCCGACTGTGCACGCGGCCAGCAACGCGGCGCTCGCGGTGGCCGCGAGCGCTGTGAATGTCGTTCGTGTCGTTCGTGCCCGATCAGCGGCCGCCTGCTTCGCGATCACGACGCCCCCTTGCCGCTTGTCTGAGGCGGCGCGATCTGAACGTGATCGCCGTCCGCGATCGAATCGCTCGGGTTGACGATGACCTTGTCGTTCGCCTCGATTCCGCTTTCGATTTCGAGCGACTGCCCCAGGTCCTGCGCGATCACGACCTTGTGCAACGCCACATTGCCCTTCGCATCGACCACCGCGAGCCGCGGACCTTCGGCGCGAAACAGCAAGGCATTGCCCGGCACCATTAATTTCGCATGCGCGACAGCCGGCACGGCCACCTGAACATACGCACCCGGTCGCAGCGTGTCGTCAGGATTCGGCAAGGTCACTTCGATTTGCAGCGAGCGGGTCGGCACGTCGATCGCGCCGGAGATGTGCGTGATCGTGCCGTGGAACTGCTGCCCCGGCAATTCGGCCTGCGTAACCACGACCTTCTGTCCGACCGACACGTTCTGCGCATACGCCTGCGGCAGTTGCACATAGACGCGCAGCGGATCCGACTGCGCCAGCGCGAACAGCGCGCGACTCGTACCGCTGCCTGCGTCGATCAGGTCGCCGACATCGACATTGCGCTGCGTGACCACACCCGCAAACGGCGCGACGATCCGTTTGAAGGATTCAAGTTGCTGCAGGCGCTTCACGTTGGCATCGGCGGCGGCGAGGTTGGCAAGGTCCTGCGTGTAGGTGCTCTGCCGCTCGTCGAGTTCCTGCTGCGAGACCGCATCGCGTTGACGCAGTTGCTGCCAGCGGTCCAGCGAGCTTTTGGCGAGGCCGAGGCTCGAACTGGTTTGCTGACGCTGCGCCAATGCCTGCGCGAGTTCCTGATCGATTTCCGGCGTATCCAGATCGGCGAGCAGTTGCCCCTGCTTCACGCGCGCGCCGATATCGGCGTACCAGTGCAGCAGATAACCGGTGGAGCGCGCGTAGATCGGCGATTCGACATTGCCGCGCAACGTGCCCGGCAACAAGGTGCTGCCGCCACCGTCGGTTTGCGTCGGGCTCACCACGGTCACATACTGCGTGGCGTTCTGCTTCGTCGATTCAGCGACCGAGCGGTTTTGCAGAACATTCGCGATCACCGTGCGCAAGGCGCCCAGGGCGAGCAGCGCCAGCACGATCCAGACGGCGATTTTGGCGCGCTTCCATTCGCGATTGCGCGGCGGCAAAACGTGGCCGCCTTCGGTCTCGCGCGCGGGAATCGCCAGCGATGCATGAGTTTTTTCGGTCATCTCAGTCAGCTATCTCAGTCAGCCGTCAATTAAGGTTACGCGGGCTTGCCTGCGCCGCCGTGGTCCGGCGCGGGGCCGTCGTTGCCGTGGCCGTGGCCACCCGTCGTGTCTGTGTCGTCATCGTCGCGGTGGCGCCGCGCGAGGCGCGTATGAATGGCCGCGAACACCAGCGGCACGAAAAACAGCGTGGACACGGTGGCGAACAGCAATCCACCGATCACCGCGCGGCCAAGCGGCGCGTTCTGCTCGGCGCCCTCGCCGAGACCCAGCGCCATCGGAATCATGCCGATGATCATCGCGAACGCGGTCATCAGCACTGGCCTGATCCGGCTTGCACCGGCTTCGAGCGCGGCGGTGAGCGGCGGTGCACCGGCGGAGAGCCGCTGGCGCGCGAACGACACCATCAAAATACTATTGGCAGTGGCGACACCCATCGTCATGATCGCGCCGGTCAAGGCGGGCACACTTAAATGCGTGCCGGTCAGGAACAGCATCCAGACGATGCCTGCCAGTGCCGCGGGCAAGGCGCTGATGATGATCAGCGGATCGACCCATGACTGGAAATTCACCACGATCAGCAGATACACCAGCACGATCGCCATCGCTACGCCAAGGCCCAGACCGAAGAACGAACTGCGCATGGTCTGAACCTGGCCGCGCACTGTGATCTGACTGCCGCGCGGCAGCGAGGCCCGCACGTTATCGACGAGCTTGTCGACCTGATTCGCCACGCTGCCCAGGTCGCGCTTCTCGACGCTCACGTACAGATCGATCACCGGCCTGATGTTGTAGTGTGTGACTTCCGCGAACTGAGTCTGCGGCGAGACCCGTACCAGGTTGCCGAGCAGTTGCGTCGGCCCGTTGGCGGAACCGGAGACCGGTGTGCGCAACAGTTCATCGATCGACGACACCTGATACTGCGGAGTTTGCACCGCGACGCTGTATTCCACACCGTTTTTATTGTTGAACCAGAAACCCGGCGAGGTCTGCGAACTGCCCGACAAGGAAATGAGCACGTTCTGCGCCACGTTGCTCGCGCTCAGATTGAGTTGCTGCAGGCGGGTGCGATCCATCTGAAGATTGATCGCCGGTTCGTCCAGTTTCTGCTGGATGTGGGTGTCGACGGTGCCGGGAATCATCCGCACCTGTTTCAGCAGCTTGCGTGCTATGTCGAAGTTGCCCTGCTGATCCGCACCGGCAATCTGCACGTCGATTGCGGCGGGCAGGCCGAAGTTGAGAATCTGCGTAACGATGTCGGCCGGCTGAAAGAAGAACTCGACGCCCGGAAAGCGCTGCGGCAAGATCGTGCGCAGTTTGTCCATGTAGCGTTGCGTCGGCTTGTGGCCCTCGTTCAAAGCCACCTGAATTTCGCCGTCGAGCGTGCCGATCGTGCCCGCGTTGCTATACGAGAGGTTGATACCGCTGTAGGGCAAGCCGAGGTTATCGAGGATCGTGCTGAGTTCAGCCGGCGGCACGACCTCGCGAATCACCTTCTCGACTTCGTCCGCGAGACGCGCGGTTTCCTCGATGCGTGTGCCGGTCGGCGCACGCATGTGCAGACGAATGTCGCCTGCGTCGACGCTCGGGAAGAAGTCTTCGCCGAGCACGAAAACAAGACTCATCGAGACGACGCAGAAACCGAGAAACACGCTGCCGAACCTGCCGCGGCGCACCAGCACGCTGCTGAGAATCACGATGTAAGCGCCCCGCATGCGCTCGAAACCGCTATCGAAGCGCAGATAGATGCGCCGGAACAGACTCGGGCTGGCGCCGGCCTTGGGCTTGTGCGCGTGCCCCATCAGCAGCATCGCCAGCGTCGGCACGAGCGTACGCGACAGGATGTACGAGGCGAGCATTGCGAACACCACCGCTTCGGCAAGCGGCACGAACAGATAACGCGCGACACCGGTCAGGAAGAACATCGGCACGAACACGATACAGATGCACAGCGTCGAGACGAGTGCCGGTATCGCGATTTCGCCGGCGCCGTCGAGAATCGCATCGTGCAGATTCGTGCCCATATGCAGGTGCCGTTCGATATTCTCGATCGTCACCGTCGCATCGTCGACCAGAATCCCGACCGCCAGCGCAAGGCCGCCCAGCGTCATGATGTTGATGGTTTGCCCGAGGGCGTGCAGTGCGATCAGCGAGGACAGGATCGACAGCGGGATCGAGATCGCGATGATGCAGGTGCTGCGCCAATTACCGAGGAACAGCAGAATCATCGCAGCGGTCAATGCGGCGGCCACCACCGCTTCGCGCACCACGCCCTGCACGGCCGCTTTCACAAACACCGACTGGTCGAACAAGGCCGTGATCTTCAGGTCCTGCGGCAACGCGGCACGCACGTTCGGCAGCAGGGCATGCAACGTATTGACGATCGAGAGTGTCGACGCACTGCCGTTCTTCAGCACCGATATCAACACACCGCGGTGTCCGTCCTGCCGCACGATATTGGTCTGCGGCGAGAAGCCGTCACGCACGTGGGCAACTTCACGCAGATACGTCGTCGCACCGTTGAGCGTGCGCACCGGAATATCGTTGAGCCCCTCCACCGTAGCGGGCGAGCCGTTCATATTGATCGTGTATTCCTTGGGCCCGATCTTGGCCGTGCCGGTCGGCAGAATCAGGTTTTGCGCATTGAACGCGCTGACCACGTCCGAAGGCGTCAGGCCCTTTGCGAGCAAGGCGCGCGTGTCGAGGTCGACCGAGATCAGCCGCGATTTGCCGCCGTACGGATACGGCACGGCGGCGCCTGGAATCGTCACCAGTTGCGGTCGCAGAAAGTTCAGCGCGGTGTCGTTGAGCGCCTGCTCGGAGAGCTTCGGGCTGGACAAGCCGAGCTGGATCACCGGGATGCTGGAGGCCGAATAACTAATCACCAAAGGCGGTGTGGCGCCTGGCGGCATCTGTTTGAGCTGCGCCTGTTCGACCGCAACCGTCTGCGCGATCGCGGTCTGAATGTTCGCGTTTGGTTGCAGGAATATCTTGAGAATCGTGATGCCCTGCAGCGACTGCGATTCTATGTGCTCGATGTCGTTGACCGTGGTGGTCAGACTGCGCTCGTTGACGGACGTGATGCGGTTGGCCATGTCTTCGGCCGACAAGCCCGTGTAATTCCAGATGATGCTGACCACCGGAATATTGATTTCCGGCAGCACGTCGACCGGCGTGGTCAACAGCACGAATGGCGTCGCCAGCAAGATCAGAATGGCCATCACGATGAACGTGTATGGCCGCTTAAGCGCAACGTTGACGATCCACATGAAACGCGCCCGAGAGAGTACCGATAAGGAATTGAATCACCGTAGCTGGAAGGCCGCGCTGCTTTAGCATTGACATGCCGAAGCCGGCAAACATGAATACATGTTGCCGGGGACTATGCCCGTGCCTCTCCCGGTGAAACAGGACCTATGCTAGATCGGTAGCACCAACGCCTGCATGGCGCGAAAATGGCGAATTTGTCAGGAAGGCTAATGTAAGAATTGGCAACGCCTCAAACAACATCGCGTTGTGAGAATGCAAACGTTTGATGAGGTGAAGATGGACGATTTTAAGGGGGCGATTAAAGGCATGTCTTGCCGAACCCATGCGAGACATGCCTTTAGAATTTATTGCGCCATGCTAATACCTTACGCGCAGATTTGCTTCGTCCAGGTACCTTGCGTCGAACCTCAGACCGGATTCAAGGCGGGCCGGCTATCCAGCACGGCGGCGACATTATCCAGCGCCGTAAACCCCATCTGGTCGCGGGTCTCGATCGTGGCGCTGGCCATATGGGGCGTCAGGAACACGTTGTCGAGTTCTGCGAAGCGCTTGTCGACGTTGGGCTCGTTCTGGTACACGTCCAGCCCCGCGCTGAACAGATGTCCCGAAGTCAGGGCTTCGTAGAGCGCGTCTTCGTCCACCAGGCCGCCACGCGCCGCGTTGACAAAAACCGCGCCCTTGGGCAACAGTCCAAACTCGTTTGTCGACATCAGCGGGACGCCCCCTCCCGGCACGTGCAGCGTGAGCACCTGGCAATGCGGCAGCATTTCTTCGAGGCTGGGGTAAAACGTCGCGCCATTCTCCAGCGACGGATCCGCACGGCGGATGTCCGTGTAGATCACGCGCATACCGAAACCCTGCGCACGCTTCGCGACCGCCCGGCCGATACGGCCGAATCCGACGATACCGAGCGTCTTGCCATTCACTCGCGTGCCCAGCATCCCGGTCATGCCGAACGATTTCCCCCATCCGTTTCGCATGATTCGTTCGTACTCCGACGCGCGACGGCAGGCCGCCAGCACGAGCAGCATGCAGAAATCAGCCGTGCATTCGGTCAATGCATCGGGCGCGTTCGTGACGACGATTCCCCTTTCGCGGGCGGCGGCCACGTCCATGTGATCGATGCCCGCGCTCGCGTTCGCAATGATCTTGACGGTCGAAGGCAGCGCGGCAATGTGCTCCGCCTGCAAACCGGATTTCTTCCCGATCAGGACGGCCGGCACCTCGTGCTTCGTGCAAAAGTCGACGACAGACCACGAGTCCATATCGGACTCGGTCACGAAGGCATGGAATTCGGCCTCAGCGCGATTCGCCACGGCTGTGGGAACCTTTCGCGCAATCAACAGGCTGGTGCGATTATCTTCCGACATGATTTTTCCTTTGGTAGACAGATGTCGAGAGACTACGAAACCGCAGATCGGAGCGTCAATGTTGATTGGATGAATCAACTCCTCGTTCGTGATTCACCCCTTATTGTTCGCGGCGCCTGCGCATTGCGATTCGTTTGCGTCTACGCCTGCCTTCCGCTTCGCTGCCGGCAACACGCGCATCAGGAAAACCCTGGTGCGGTCCCCATCGGCAAGGCCCTCAGATGTTGATTCAATGAATCAAGATTGCTCACCACGTCGCGCGAATGCAACTCTCTTTCCCATGTTCAATTGAATCGTTGAGAGGAAGTCAAATGCCTGCATCGAAGAAGTTCGCAGCCGTTACGGGCGCCGGCTCCGGCATCGGCCGTAGCGCCGCCCTTGCGCTCGCCCATGCTGGATTCGCCGTCGCGCTGATCGGCCGCAGAGCCGAACCGCTGCTGGAAACGAAGGAGGCAATCGGCATTGCCGGCGGAGAGGCGCATGTATTCCAGGCCAACGTTGCCGACGCTGCATCGGTCGAGCACGCGTTTTCGCAGATCGCCGATACATTCGGCCGGCTCGACGTGCTCTTCAACAACGCGGGCCGCAACGCGGGGGCTGTTCCCCTGGAAGACTACGAGGTCGATTTCTGGAACGATGTTGTGGCCACCAATCTGACCGGCGTCTTTCTGTGCGCTCGGGCCGCTTATCGCCTGATGAAAGCACAGTCGCCTCAAGGGGGACGAATCATCAACAACGGATCGATCTCGGCCCACTCGCCGAGGCCGCATACCATCGCCTACACGGCAACGAAACATGCCGTCACCGGCATCACCAAATCGATCGCGCTGGATGGACGCGCATTCAACATCGCCTGCAGCCAGATCGATATTGGCAACGCGGCAACATCACTCACGGAACGTATGAACCGCGGCGTACTTCAAGCGGATGGAAGCATGGCGCCAGAAGCAAGAATGGATGTGACGCACGTGGCGAATGCGGTCGTGCACATGGCCAGTCTTCCGCTCGAAGCCAATGTCCTCAACATGACCATCATGGCGACCACCATGCCGTTTGTCGGCCGTGGATAAATCACCCTTGCGCCAACTATAAAAAGACAACTGGCGAATGTTCTGGAGACACCGATGAAAGCCGTAGAGGAACACACATTGCCGGGCCGAAACCCGGCTTACGCGGATACCACGAAACGCTCCAGGGTGCGGTACGTCGTGCTCTCGATGCTGCTCGCGGCAACCATCCTCAATTACGTGGACCGGTCGGCGCTGGGTATCGTTGCGCCGGGCCTCTCGAAAGGCCTTGCGCTCAACAGGATGGAGATGGGCGAACTGTTTGCCGGATTCGGCCTAGCCTATTCCATTGCTCTAGTGCCCGGCGGCATACTGACCGACGTTCTCGGCTCGCGCCTCGCCTATGGGCTGTCCCTCCTCGGCTGGTCATTCGCCACGTTGACGCAGGGTTTCGCGACCGGCTATCACATGTTGCTCGGCTCGCGGCTCGCAATCGGCGCAATGGAGGCGCCGGCCTTTCCTTCGAACGCGCGTGCCGTGACGTTGTGGTTTCCCGCCCGGGAGCGCGGTTTCGCGACCAGCGTCTATGTCATGGGGCAATACATCGGGACGCCCTTGTTCACCGGCTTGCTGTTGTGGATCTCCGCCGCGTACGGTTGGCGTACGGTCTTTTACGTGACGGGCGGCTTCGGCATACTGTTCAGTTTTCTCTGGTACCGGGTTTACCGTGATCCACATCAGCACGCGGGCGTGAATGCCGCCGAACTGCAATACATCAATGAAGGCGGTACGGTGGCGCGCAAGCCCCGTGAGAAGTTCGATTGGCGCATGGCACTCAAGCTGCTCAGCTACCGGCAGATTCTCGCCATCTGCATCGGCAAGTTCTGCAACAACACCTTGCTGGTCTTCTTCACCACCTGGTTCATGACCTATCTGATCGAAGCGCGTCACATGTCGATGATCAAGGTCGGGATCTTCCAGGCACTCCCTTTTATCGGCGCGACGGTCGGCATTCTCCTTGCCGGCTTTCTCTCAGACTTTTTCATCCGACGCGGCGTGTCGATTTCCACTGCACGCAAGGCACCGCTCATTATTGGCACGCTGCTCGGCGCGTCTATCGTACTCGTCAATTTCGTCGAGTCGAACGAGGGGGTGATCGCCATCCTGACGATCGCGTTCTTCGCGCAGGGCGTCGGATCGATGTCGTGGGCCGCCGTCTCCGAAATCGCGCCTCGGCAGTACGTGGGACTGACCAGCAGCATCACTAGCCTAGCGGCCAACATCGCGGCCGTCACCACCCCGCTCATGATCGGCTACATCACCCACCACACCGGTCACTTCTACTGGGCGCTCAACCTGATGGGCGCGATATGCCTGCTCGGCGCACTCTCGTACTCCGTGCTGCTGGGGAAGCTTTCCCGCATCGAACTGTGACGCTTTCAACTATCTGGTGAAATCGAATGATTGAATTCAAGTGGGATCATCTGCAACTGTGCTCGGCGGATGCCGAAGCCACCGCCGCATGGTTTGCGCGCTGCCTGAACGCGGAGATCGTGCGCCGCCCGGGGCGAGTGGATTTGCGCATCGGCAGCATCAACCTTTTCATCACGGCGCTGACGGGCGCCCAAACCGGCCGCCCTGATAGCCAGCAAAAGCAGGGCATCGATCATTTCGGCGTGGTCGTGGACGATCTCGACGCCGCGTTCGAGCATCTGTTGCGCTGCGACGCGGAAATCGTCGAGCCGGTCAAGCAGGTTCGCCCCGGCGTCAGAGCCTGCTTCGTGCGATCGCCGGGCGATATTCTCGTGGAAGTCCTGGAGCGGCGCCCCGCCGAGATGACTTTTACCTGAAAAAACGTCACTATTGACGCTGGATCGGGCGCGCTCGTATGCAAGGCGCGATCCGGATCGCACTTGCCCCGCTACCCCGGCCGCCGCATCACCTTGCCTGCCATCCCATGCGAAACTGGATCACTCTGACGGAAGCGGCTCGACAACTCGGAGTGCAGGCGCAGACTGTCTACGCGTACGTAAGTCGAGGCAACATCGCTGTCATGCCGGATCCGCATGACCCGCGCAAAAGCCTCTATCGTGCGGAGGATGTCGCTGGTCTGTGCCGTAAAAAACAGGTGGGACGCAAGCGCGAAGCGCTCGCCGCCGGGACGATATTCGGTGCGGAGCCCTGCATTTACAGCGACATCACCACCTTCTCGAAAGGCCGGCCGTATTACCGGGGACGGGATAGCATCCGGCTTTCGGACACGGCCACGCTTGAGGAGGTGGCAGCCATTCTCTGGAATGCGCGCGCGCCCGTTTCCTTCGAAACCGGTGACCTGCCGCTACAGGGCGACGAGCGAGGCAGGCAATGCGCGTTCACTTCGCTGGCGGCGCTCGCGGCCAACGGGCACTCGACCCACGGACGCACGGACAGCGCACTGCATGTCGAGGCTGGCCGGCTCGTGGCGCTCATCGCGCAAGCGTTTGGCGCGCAGTGTGACGCGAAGGCACAACCGACGCATGAACGGCTCGCGCTCGGCTGGGGCCAGGACCGCGATGGCGCCGAACTGATCCGCCGTGCCATGGTCCTCGTGGCCGACCACGAGATTACGAGTTCGGCGTTCGCCGCGAGGATTACCGCCTCCACCGGCGCGTCGCTGCCGGGATGCCTGCTCACGGGACTCGCGACTTTCTCCGGCCCGCTGCATGGCGATGCGTCGGGCCGCGTGCGGGCCGTGTTTGACGACGTCGGAAGACTCGGTGCGGAGTACGTCGTCGCCCATCACTTGCAGTCGGCCATTCCCATCCCGGGATTCGGACATCATCTGTATCCGGACGGCGATCCGCGGGCAGGCGCATTGCTCGACGTGCTGAATCCACCTCAAGAACTCATGTCGTTCATCGACAAGGTGGTTGAACTGACCGGGCTCAAGCCGAATATCGACGTTGCGCTTGCTGCCCTGGCGGCGCAATTGGCGTTGCCACGCGACGCATCGTTCGCGTTGTTTGCAACGGCCCGAAGCGTGGGTCTGCTCGCGCATTGCATCGAGCAGCTTCGGGTGGGCAAGGTCATACGGCCACGAAGCCGCTATACCGGACTCGCGCTGGAAGACGCCAGCCCCGCGTTGCCCGCGCAAGGCGGCGAGACGACGCTCGATCCCGCTACGCTCGACAAGAATCGGGTGTTCAAGGTGGTTGAGCGCTGAGAAGGCGTCACCCGATGAGCCCGCGAACTGCGGTCAGGGCGACGCACACGCTAACCGTGATCACGCTGCTCCTGACGCCCGGTCGGGGTTGCTCGCCACCGCGTGACGCTATTACTTCGCAAACAACGACGACATATCCGCAAACGCCTTGAATTCCAGCGCGTTACCCGACGGATCGAGGAAGAACATCGTCGCCTGTTCGCCGACCTCCCCCTTGAAGCGCACGTGCGGTTCGATGATGAAGTCGATGCCGGCCTTTTGCAGCTTGTCCGCGGCGGCCTGCCATTGTTGCATCGAGAGCACCGCACCGAAGTGGCGCACCGGCACCGCATCGCCGTCGACCTTGCTCGTCTGACGGTGGCCGATTTCCTCGGGCGAGAGGTGCGCGACGATCTGATGGCCGTAAAAGTTGAAGTCGACCCAGTCCGGGGAACTGCGCCCTTCCGGACAGCCGAGCAACTCGCCATAGAACTCGCGTGCGGCGGCGAGGCTATGCACAGGAAACGCCAGATGGAACGGCGGCAAAACGGTTTCGGCAACGCTCATGATGGGAAAACTCGCAGAAAGGAATGTGGGCTCGTGTATCGGTCAATAGAACGGTCAATGAAGCGGCCCGGAAAGGCGCACGCGTAAGGCAAATTTTAACCATGACTAAAAATGGTGAAAAACGATATATATTTGATCTGACCACCACCAAAATCGATCAATCGACAATGCTCAGCGAACTCAAAACCTTTCTCGCCGTCAGCCAGTACGGCACGTTTTCCGGCGCGGGCGCGCGCATCGGCCTGACCCAATCCGCTGTGAGCGCGCAGATGCAGCGGCTCGAAACGGAACTCGGTTTCGCGCTGTTCGACCGCACCGGCCGTTCCGCGACGCTCAACGACGCCGGCCGCGAAACGCTCGCGCTCGCCGAAGAAATGATGACGCTTTACGCACGGCTCTCGGAACGCGGCACGGGCGCGGCCGAAAGCGGCATGCTGCGGGTCGGCGCGATCGCATCCGCGCAGGTGTCGTTTCTCGCCGACGCGCTGGCGCGCTTTCGCGACGACCGTCCCGGCTGGCGGATTCGCGTCGTGCCCGGCGTGTCGCTGGGTTTGCTCGGGCAGGTGGACTCGGGCGAACTCGATCTCGCGGTCATCATCAAACCGCCGTTCGCGCTGCCGTCTGAACTCGAATGGCGCACGCTCGTCACTGAACCGTTCGTGCTGCTGGTGCCCAAGGCGCTTGCGCGTGGCAAACCGTCCTGGCGCGAACTGCTCAGGAGCGAACCGTTCATCCGCTACGACCGCGGGTCGTTCGGCGGCAGGCTGGTCGACCGATTTCTACGGCGCGCGCGGCTGAACGTGCACGACGTGATCGAACTGGACGAGTTGCAGGGCATCGCGCAACTGGTTGCGCGCGGCATCGGCGTGGCGCTGATTCCGAATACAGCGGGACTCGGCAGGTGGCCCGCCAACGTCACCGCACTCGAACTCGGCGACGCGACGTTTCACCGTGAAATCGGACTCGTGCAGCGTCCGCGGCATAGCCGGCAGGCAGTAGCGGGGGCACTGGCTGACTGCATCGGCACTGCGGCGGGAGCCTGAGTTGCCCGGTCAGGCTGAATTACCTGAGTCTGCTGCATTACTTGGGTTATTACCTGGGTTATGACCTGGGTTAGCCGGCAAACGCACGATTGTGCCGTTGCACAGGCCGTCAACTGTATCTGTGAGATTGGCACGCGGGCGAGCAGAATTGTTGCTCGCGCATCGATCCGCGCTCTCCGCCTGTGCCGCAACGAGCGGCACCGTTTGCCTGCCGCCGAGGTACAAGCTCATGACCGCCAGTTCCTTCCTCACCGCCGATGTCCTGATCGCCTACAGCGCCTATTTCGTCGGCACGGCGAGTCCGGGGCCGAGCAATCTCGCGATCATGTCGCTTGCCATGAGCGCCGGCAGGAAATCCGCGCTGACCTTCGCCCTCGGCGTGGTGTCCGGTTCATTCTTCTGGGCGTTGCTAGCGTCGCTCGGTTTGTCGGCGGTACTTGCCACTTACTCGGAATGTCTGGTGGCGATCAAGATTGCCGGCGGACTTTATCTGCTGTGGCTCGGCTTCAAATCCGCGCGCTCGGCATTCAGCGCGGAAAAGCTGCCCACGCATACCGCGCGCGAAGGCGAACCGCTCAAACGGCTCTATCTGCGCGGCCTGCTGCTGCACCTCACCAATCCGAAAGCGATTCTGGTGTGGCTCTCGATCGTTTCGCTGGCTATGTCGCCGGCAGGCGGCACGTCGCACACCGCGCCGGTGGTGCTCGGTTGCATGGTGATCGGCGTATCCGTGTTCAGCAGCTACGCCGTGCTGTTTTCAACTGCGTCCGCACGGCGCATCTACGTCGCGATCCGTCGCTGGCTGGATGGGTCGCTCGCGATCATGTTCGGCATTGCCGGTATCAAGCTGCTGACTTC
The DNA here is from genome assembly GCF_905220705.1 of Paraburkholderia domus. Lineage (GTDB taxonomy): Bacteria > Pseudomonadota > Gammaproteobacteria > Burkholderiales > Burkholderiaceae > Paraburkholderia > Paraburkholderia domus. The sequence goes on along the minus strand of NZ_CAJNAT010000022.1, from coordinate 64,217 downwards.
GAAAAGCTAGCCGCGCCTTCGAGACGCGCCCGCTCTGCGATACTGTCACCCTGATGACTTGAGCGGACACGCGAACACGATGAGCGGTGGCAACAACCTGAATCCGGCAGCAAAGCGCTCGCCATTGCAAAAGCGGCTTTATCTGGCGGGCACCGCCGTGCTGCTCGCCGGTCTGATCGCCGCGGCGATCATCTATGCCATGGCTCCGGCGCCAGACAGCGCCGTCGCCATGTACAGCATCACCGACCCGCGCTATCAGATCGAATTGCAGCAAATCGGCGGCAATGCGGCGGTACTGATGGCGCAGCTTCATCAGTGGTTCGACGGTCTTTGGCACGGTACCGCGCTCGCTTATACAGTGGCCGTACTCGGCGCCCTGCTGGCCGGCGCATGTTTTTTTATCGGCTACTTCTTTGCAGACGAAGAGCCGCAAACCTGAAGCAATCCACCGTGTCCGGCCAACAGATATTTACGACGCGTCTTTCACGTTCGTACCAGGCTGCTCCACGCCCGCCACGCGCAGCGCTTCATGCAGGGTGCTGAAAATACATTTTGCACCGACGACCGGCGTGATCCCATGCCGGTCCATGTCCGAGCGCAAATACCGGTTCACGCGCGCGAAGATCATTTCGGTACCTTGGCTCTTTAGCGTCTCGCACAACTCGCCGATTGAACGCGCCGCCGAATAGTCGAGGTCGGTGATCGCGCCGGAGTCGATCACAAACCAGCGTACCGGGCTCGGCGCATGATCGATCAGGGTGCGGGTGTCGTCGACGAAAAAATGGTCGTTCGCGTAGAACAGATCGGCGCCGAAGCGATAGACGATCAGCCCCGGTGCGGTCTGGAGTCCGGGCGCGGCCGGCACCGGTACCCAGATGCCGCCTTCGCCGGGCACGAGAATCATGGTGTGCGGCTGGTAACTGTGCCGCACATGCCGCAGCAACGATAACGCCACCGCCACCAGAATGCCGTGCTCGACACCGATCAGCACCACGGCCGCCGCGGTGAATACGGCCAGCGTGAATTCACCTGGGCTTTCGCGGCGGATCGAAAACAGCGTCGTCAGATTGATCAGGCCGATGGCGATCGTAAACACGATGCTGGCCAGAACGCAGTGCGGCAGGTACTGCAGAAAACGGCTGAAAAACAGCAGCACCACGACCACCACTAGCGCGAATACGATCTGTGCGAACTGGCTGCGCGTACCGGCGCGATCGGCCATGGCGGTTTGCGTCGGGCTGCCGTTCACCACGAAGGCGCCGGAAAACGCCGCTGCGGCGTTGGCAGCGGCAATACCCAGCAGATCGGCATTGGTGTCGACGGTTTCGTGATAGCGCTCGGCGAATACGCGGCTCGCAGCGGCGCTTTGCGCGACGATCATGACGAAACACGAGGCGGCGACCGGCAGCAGATCTAGCAGCTGCTGCCATGTGACCGAGGGCATGCGCAGCGGCGGCAGCCCGCCAGCCACCGGCCCAAGTATGGCAATACCGTGCGCTGCGAAACCGTAGACGTCGCTTGCAGCGATACCCGCCACCACCGCGATCAACGGCACCGGCACACGTGGCAAAAACCGCTTGCAAACCAGAATGGAGACCACCACCAGCACAGAAATAGCGAGCGTCGGCAGATTGATCTGCGCCGACTCGCGCACCACGAGCGCGAGTTGATCGACGCTGCGCGCGGCATGCCCGGGCACGCCGAACATGTCGCCCAGCATGGCGATGCCGACCTGCACGCCGACGCCGGCGAGGAAGCCGACCAGCACCGTGCGCGAGAGAAAGTCAGCGAGAAAACCGAGCTTGAAGATCCGTGCGATGAACAGGAGCGCGGCAGTGAGCAACGCGACCATCCCGGCGAGCGCGGCATATTCGGCACTCGAAGCCGGCGCCATGGTCGAGAGCCGGCTGGCGAAAATGGTGGCGGTGGCAGAGTCGGCAGCCACGACGAGGTGCCGCGACGCGCCGAAGAACGCGAACGCGATAAGCGGCAGAAAGACGGTGTAAAGGCCGGTAACGGCAGGCATGCCCGCAATGCGCGCATAACCGAGCACCTGCGGAATATCCATCGACGCCAGTTGCACGCCGGCCAGCGCATCGCGCGCCGCCGCGGCACGGCTCAAAGGCAGCACGCTCTTCAGTACGCCAAGGCGTGTGGTGATGTTTGACAGAAAATCTCGCATGCGCGATGGTGCCCCGAACTAAGGTTATCGCGCATCGTGCCGCGACTCGGCACACAAAGGCAAGGCTTGGGACTGCGGACGGGTAAAGAAAAACCCTAAAGCCCGCGGGTCTTCCGGCAGCGTTGCCGAACTGCCCCTACTTTGGACTTAACGCTTGAACTGCCCTGTCAGCGGATCCACATGCCGCGCGAAACCGAACAACGCGGCAATGCAGATCGGACAGGCGATGATGAACACAGCCAACATCTCGCACCCCGTAACAAATTGTTACTGGCAAGTTTAAGCGATTGCCGTGCGAAATGAATGAGGGAAAACGCAAAACACTGTTGCGCAGTATTACAAAAACGTTACCGCGGCCCATCAAGCGCAAGATGGACCGACGGCTCAAGCCACGTCGCTCTTTCACGTCGGTCACCTCGGTCGCGACAGCACTAGCCGTGTGTTGGATTGCATTCATGGGGAGACTCGCGCCTAGAAGTTGTGATACATGCCCAGCGATACGGTGACCGGCGTCGTGCCGAGTTCCGGTGCGGTGCTGCCGGTTTGTGTCGGCAGCGGATTATTGTTCAGCAGTACGGTGGAAATGTCGTAGTTACGGATGAAGCCGGCGCGCGCATCGAACCCCGTGCGTTTGGAGAGGGTGTAGTCGTAGCCAAGCATCACGCCGAATGCCGAATCTTTCGCGAGATTATTTGCCGAGTCGTGCACGCCGGACGTATCGCGATACACCACCGACGCGCGGAACGCGTTGCGCCGACGCCGCCGTTGCAGTTGTATCTGATGTCTCCGCAAGAGTCCCAACTGACGCGGCCGGCGGAATATTTCGTCCACTGCATCGAGGAGGCAATTGGGCCGTTGTTGAGGGGGCCGGTGACGGGCGAAGGGGTTTGAAGTGATTTGCAAGGCTCTTTCGCCGGTCGCCCCACCTTGAAATGTCCGATACTTTAGGCACAAAATAAAAATTTGACTAAAATATCGGACATTCCTGTGTGGTGTCATTCATTTGTATACCGCCCCAAGCCCCCGATTTGTCCGATACTTTTGACACATTCAGAATATTTGCCTAATCTATCGGACATGCCTCGCACCTTTCAACGTCCCTTTCCGTCGGTCGAGAAGCAGATGCGTGCTCTCGGCGAACGGCTGAAACTCGCCCGCCTGCGGCGCGAACTCCCAACCGTTCTGTTCGCCGAAAGGCTGGGCATTTCGCGCGACACGTTGAACCGCCTCGAGAAAGGCGATCCGAATATCGCGCTCGGCACCTATATGCGAGCGCTTCGCGTGTTGGGCCTCGACAAGGACATGGACGCCGTCGCCCGCGACGACGAACTCGGCCGCAAGTTGCAGGATCTCAAGTTGCCGGGTCAGCGAAAACCGCGTACGGACACGCCCGGGGCCGCTGCGATCAAAACCGGGCAGCCGACAAAAAACCGCCCGAAGAAATCTGATGGTCAGCAATAAACCTCGAGATGCGTTCAAGGTATTTCTCGACGCAGCCGAACTGAGCAGCATGCAGCAGGTCGGCACCTTGTATCGCCAGACCACACGCACCGACTTGCCTGCCTCGTTTGCCTATGAGAACAGTTGGGTAGACGGACGTCAGGCATTCATGCTCGACCCGCGCCTCGAGTTATGGACCGACGAGCAATATCCGCCTGCCAAGTCCGCCGCATTCGGCGTCTTCATGGACTCAGCGCCGGATCGCTGGGGCCGCGTGCTGATGGAGCGCCGCGAGGCCGCGGCGGCAGATCGCGAAGACCGGCCCATGCGTAATTTGCAGGAAATCGATTTCCTGCTGGGCGTACACGATCTGACGCGAGTCGGCGCGCTGCGGTTTCAGGGCACGGAGGGACATTTCCTCGACAACAGCGCCGATGCCGCGCCGCCGGTCACCGATCTCGCGACCTTGGCGTATATCAGCCTGCGCATTGAAGAGGCGGATATCGAGAAACTTCCCGAGTACGAGCGGTGGCTCGCCATGCTGATCGCCCCCGGCACATCGCTCGGCGGCGCTCGCCCGAAAGCGAACTTCACCAGCTTGGGCAACGATCTCTGGATCGCCAAATTCCCGGCGAAAGACGACCGTTATGACATCGGCGCGTGGGAATACATCGCCCACCGACTAGCGAGAAAAGCCGGCATTTGGGTGCCGCAGTCCGAACTCAAGTACGTCGGCGCACGTTATGGCACGTTCTGCGTCGAACGATTCGATCGCCGTGAAGGCAGCCGGCGCATGTACACCTCTGCCATGACCTTGCTCGAACGTCAGGATGGCGAATCGGATGCAAGCTATCTGGACATTGCCGAGTACCTCGCCGGCAACGGTGCACAAGGTCATATCGACGACGATCTCACTCAACTCTTCAGAAGAGTCGTCTTCAACGTGCTCGTGGGAAATCGCGACGATCATCTACGCAATCACGGCTTCATTCGCGAGGCATCGGGCTGGCGACTCTCGCCAGCGTTCGATATGAATCCGAACCCGGGCAAGCGGGAACACGCGCTCACGCTGGATGGCATAAGCGCCCTGCCGAGTCTTGAAACCGCGATCGAAACCGCTGAGTTTTATCGACTCGACGATACGCAAGCGCGCCGCATCGTTGCGGAAGTTCAAGACGCCGTCAACACGTGGCGGGAAGAAGCCACCGCGGTGAATCTGTCCCGACCCGAAATACAGCGAATGGAGTCTGTATTTCAGGCGTGATGCCCTCGCATGGCGGCCACACATACGGGGAGCGCCGGTTGCATCCGGCACCTTGACGCTCGCGTTCCGACACATGTCTCCATACCCCTTATAATCCGGCATGATCCGAATTCCGCACCCTCTCCCCGCACGTCCGGCCGCTCAGCGCCGATCAGCCGCCCACCGCTCCCCGGCGGCCGCATGAAAACACCCAAACGCCTGCTCCCGCTGGTCGAAGAAGGCCTGATCGACGAAGTCATCTCGCAGCTGATGAGCGGTAAGGAAGCCACCGTCTACGTGGTCCGCAGCGGCGAATCCACGCGCTGCGCAAAGGTCTATAAGGACGCCAAACAGCGCAGTTTCCGCCAGGCTGCGTCCTATCAGCAGGGTCGCAAGGTCAAGAACAGCCGCCAGCAGCGCGCCATGGAAAAAGGCAGCCGCTATGGCCGCGAAGTGCAGGAACAGGCGTGGCAGAACGCGGAAGTCGATGCGCTGTTCCAGCTCGCCAACGCGGGCGTGCGCGTGCCGCAGCCCTTTATCTGCACTGACGGCGTGTTGCTGATGGAATTGGTGACCGATGCGGACGGCAACGTCGCGCCGCGTCTGAACGATGTCGAGATGACCGAAGCACGCGCGCTCGAATTGCACGCGCTGCTGCTCAACCAGGTGGTGCGCATGCTGTGCGCCGGCATGATTCACGGCGACCTGTCCGAATACAACATCCTGCTCGCAGCTGACGGCCCGGTGATCATCGACCTGCCGCAAGCCGTGGATGCCGCCGGCAATCTGGAAGCGCCGGCCATGCTGGAGCGCGACGTGAACAACCTCGCCACGTATTTCGGCCGCTTCGCGCCAGCGTTGCTCGATACGAGCTACGGCAAGGAAATCTGGTCGCTGTACGAAGCAGGCGCATTGCACGTGGACGCCAGGTTGACCGGCCGTGTCGAACTGGACACCACGCCGATCGATCTCGAAGCCGTGCTGCAGGAACTCGAAGACACGCGGCTCGATGAAGAAGCGCGTTTGCGCTACGAACAGTCGCTGCGCAGCGGGACCTAAGTTCTAACCGCGCCTACGCCACGCGTAAGCGGCGCATGAGCGAGGCCTGGCACACCCACCCGCGCGCCGGCTCCGAGAAGAGGCTACGCCGCGCTGCTGCAACTGGCTGCCTTGACCTTGATCGACGCAGCCTTCCCCCCCGGCGCCGGCCCCACCGACTCCCGCATCGTCACGCTCACCGGAAACTCGCGGAAGATCTCCCACGAGGTCCGGTAACATTGATTGATCAGCCAGCGCACCGCGTTCTGCGTCAACTCCGCCGTCGGGATATGCACCGAGGTGAGGCCAGGCGCGGCATAGGCGGCCGAATAATCATCGTCGTAGCCGATTACGGAGACTTCGTCCGGTACGGCAATGCCCGCCTGGTGGAAGCGCGCCAGCACGCTCACCGCCATTGTGTCGTTCGCGCAAAAGAGACCGGTGAAACGCCGCTTCGAATCGAGCAGCTTCTGCGCGGCCGCGTAGCCGCCTTCTGGCGAGAAGTCCGATTCGATCAGCGTGACGTCCTCGCGTGCGATGCCTTCGCGCAGCAATTCGGCAAAGAAGCCTTCGAGCCGGGTCTGATTGTCCGAAGCGCTGAATGGCCCGGAAATCACCGCGATGTCCCGATGCCCATGATCGAGCAGCGTGCGCGCCGCCAGTTCGCCTCCGCGCCGATGATCCGCGCAAAACGACGCCTCCGGCAACTGATCGAACGCGCGATTCAGAAACACCATTTTCGGATGCATGCGATGCAGCATGTTCAGATCGTCGTCGTGCAGATCGTGGCTGATCACCACCACGCCGTCGCAGTCGCGGCCAATCAGAAAGTGCACCGCCTCGATGGCCTGCTCGCGCGGCGACACTTCCCCGCAACCCGTCGCAACCACCACGTGGCGGCGCACCGCGCGCAGTTCGGTGTCGGTCTGCTTGAGAATCGTGCCGTAGTAAGAGCCGAAGAAGGTCGGCACGAAAATACCGATCATGCCGAGCGATTGCGTCGCCATCGCGCGGCCGATGGACGACGGCCGGAAATTCAGCGCTTCGATAGCAGCCTTCACACGGGCGGCGGCATCGGCTGAAATGGGTCCCTTACCGGAAATGGCTCGTGAGGCAGTCGACATGCCGACGCCGGCCAGTGCCGCGACATCTTTGAGTGTTGCCACGCGGTTCTCCGTCAAGCCTGTTGTATTCAACGACGCGGCGTCCAGTCACTATAGACGCGCGCCGCCTTCTTCATCGAACAGCGAAATATGCGCGCTATCGAACGCGAACGCCGCGGTATCGCCTACCGCCACCGGCGTCTTCGTCTGGTCGATCGACGCGATTTGCACTCCATGATAGTCGAGCCAAATGACACGGTGGTTGCCCATCGGCTCGATTAACGAAATGTTCGCGCGTTCGTTCATTTCCGTGCTCGATCCCTCACCGACACGCACGTCTTCGGCCCGGACGCCGAGCACGCAAGGTAGACGATCCGTTGGCAGGTCTTTGAAAGGATATTGCGTCACATCGAGCCGCAAATGCGCTGTGCAAAAGTGGTGTGAGCCGTCGCGCACCTCAAGCGTGCCCTTGAGCAGATTCATCGCGGGCGAACCCAGAAACGTTGCGACGAACAGATTGTTCGGCCGTGCATAGACTTCGGCGGGCGTGCCGAACTGCTGGATCACGCCGCCGCGCATCACCGCCATGCGCGTGGCGAGCGTCATGGCTTCGACCTGATCGTGGGTCACGTAGATCATCGTCGCGCCCAGGCGCTGGTGAAGTTGCTTGAGTTCGCGGCGCAATTCGGTGCGCAACTTGGCGTCGAGATTCGAGAGCGGCTCGTCGAACAGGAACACGTCGGCCTCGCGCACGATCGCACGGCCGATCGCCACCCGCTGCCGCTGCCCGCCGGAGAGTTGCGCCGGCTTGCGCTTGAGTAGCGGTCCGAGTTGCAGCATCTCGGACGCACGCGTCACCCGCCGCGCGATTTCCGCCTTCGGCGTACCGTTGATGCGCAACGCAAACGACAGATTGCGCTCGACAGTCATGGTCGGATACAACGCATATGACTGGAACACCAGCGCGATACGGCGATCTTTCGGGTCGGCCCACGTCATGTCAACGCCTGCAATTTCGATGCTGCCGTCGGTCACGTCGATCAAGCCAGCGATGCTATGCAGCAAGGTGGATTTGCCGCAGCCCGATGGGCCGAGCAGCACGACGAACTCGCCGGCACGCACGTCGAGATCGAGATTTTCGATCACCGTATTCGCGCCGAGCTGGATCTTCAGGTTGCGCACCGACACGTTGGCAGGATTCGACAGACCCGCCGCATCCGCCACATTGCCAGCGTTAGCCACGTCTGCCGTATCTGCTGCCGCATGTGCCTCCGCGTTTGCCACATTAGCCAGGTTTGTCATTCCTTATCGCCTTATCCCTTGACGGCGCCGGACGCAATGCCGCGCACAAACCAGCGGCCCGAAATGAAGTAGACCGCAAGCGGCACCATGGAGGTCAGAATGGTCGCCGCCATATTGACGTTATAGAGCCTCTCGCCGGTCGTCGTGTTGATGATGTTGTTCAGCTGCACCGTCATCGGCAGGTTTTTTGTGCCGGCGAACACCAGCCCGAGAATGAAGTCGTTCCAGATGCCCGTCACCTGCATGATGACCGCGACGACGATAATCGGCGTGGACATCGGCAGCATCAGTTGCAAGAAAATACGCCAGAAACCGCCGCCGTCGATGCGCGCCGCCTTGAACAGCTCCTGCGGAATCGACGCGTAGTAGTTGCGAAACAGCAGCGTCATCACGGGCATGCCGAAGATGGTGTGAATCACCACGATACCCGGCAGCGAACTGAACAGATGCACGCTCGCGAGCACGCGTACGAGCGGATAGACCATCACCTGCACCGGAATGAAGGCGCCCATCAACAGGACGCCGAACAGCAGCCCGGCCCCGCGCGGGCGCCAGAACGACAGCGCATAGCCGTTCACCGCGCCGATCATGATCGACAGCACCGTGCTCGGCACGACGATACGCACCGAATTCCAGAAGCCGACCTGAATGCCGTTGCAATCGAGCCCCGTACAGGCGGATTGCCACGCGGCGCTCCATGCGTCGAGTGTGAAATGCGTGGGGAAGGCGAGCAGATTGCCGAGGCGAATCTCGCTCATCGGTTTGACCGACGTGACGAGCATCACGTACAACGGCAGCAGGAAGAACAACGCGGCGGTCAGGAGAAATGCGTAGACGCCGAGGCGCGCGGGTGTAAAAGCCCGGCGGCGTCGGCGGCTATGGCTCGGCGTGCCGCCTTTCAGTGGAGGATCGAGCGTGTTCATCACACGTCCTTGCGCAACGCAGCGCGGTTGCGGGCATAGAAGAACGGCGCGAGAATCGCGAGCACCGTGGCCAGCAGCACGATCGACGCTGCCGACGCGAGACCGATATTCGCGCGGCCGAACAGGTAATCCATGATGAACTTCGCCGGCACTTCGCTCGCCGTGCCAGGACCGCCTTGCGTCATCGCAACCACGGCGTCGTAAAGCTTCACTACCATTACGAAGAGCAGCACGAAGGCAGTGGAGATCGAAGGTCCGAGCATCGGCACGACGATACTCGCATAGACGCGCCAACGCGGAATCCCGTCGATACGCGCGGCTTTCCACAGTTCGTCGTCGATACCGCGCAAGCCGGCCAGCATCAGCGCCATCACGAGACCGGACGCCTGCCACACGGTTGCGATGACGATGGTGTAGATCACCCAGTCCTGATCGACGATCCAGTCGAAGCGCGCATGCACGAAACCGAGCTTGTGCAGCACGGCCTGCGCACCCAGTTCAGGATTGAGAATCCACTGCCAGACCAAACCCGTTGCGACAAACGACATCGCATACGGATAGAGAAACACCGTGCGCAACGCGCCTTCCGCCACCACACGCTGATCGATAAATATTGCCAGCAGCAAACCGATCACCATGCACGCAACGATAAAGCACGCGCCGTAGATCACGATGTTCTGCAGCGACAGCAGCCAGCGATCATTGTTGAACAGCCGCGTGTATTGCGTGAGGCCCGCGAAGTCGCCGGAGGGAAACGTGCGCGAGTTGCTGAGGGACACGCGCGCGGTCCAGACCATCGTGCCGAGATACGCGAACACGACAGTCAGGACCATCGGCAACAACGCCAGCCATGCCGCTATTGGCAAACGCTTTTTTAGCGGCCTTTTCTGCGGCCTTTTGCGAGGCTTGGCGTCGGCGGCTTGCAGCTTGAGCGCGTGCATGGCGAGCGCCTAGCTCTTCAACGCACTGGCAAATGCCTTCTGCGCATCGTCGACCGACTGGTTCTTGTTCCAGAAGTTCGTGATGACGTCGATCAACGCGCCCTGCGTGTCGGGCGAGAGCAGCATTTCCGGATTCGGCAACTGACGCGACTTGTCCTTCATGATCGCAATGCCCTCCTTCGCGCAGATGTCGAGACTGCTGGCGTCCACATCGGGACGAATCGGAATCGAACCTTTCTTCGCGCTGAATGCGACTTGCGCGGCCGGCGACGTCATCACCGTGGCAAGCAGATTCTGCGCCTTGATCGCATTGGCGTTGTCGGTTTTCGGAAACACGAATACGTCGCCCGCGACCAGATACGGCGAGTGCGGACCGAAGCCAGGGAAGCAGCCGAAGTCCTTGCCCGCAATCTGGTTGGCCGCCGAGAATTCGCCCTTGGCCCAGTCGCCCATGATCTGTACACCGGCTTTGCCGGAAATTACCAGCGCGGTGGCATCGTTCCAGTTGCGGCCAGGCGAGCCGGGATCGACGAAGTCATGCAAGCGCTTGAACGATGCGAGCACCTTCTTGAACGCATCCGACTTGACCGCGTTCTGGTCGCGATCGCGGTACACCTTCAGATAAAGATCAGGACCGCCGACGTCGGCAAATACCGCGTCGAACGTGATCTTTTCCTGCCACGGCTGACCACCGAGCGCGAGCGGGATCACACCTGCAGCTTTCAGTTTGGTGAGATCGGCGAGAAATTCGTCGTAGCTCTTTGGCTCGCCGGCAATGCCGGCCTTCTGGAACACTGGCTTCGAATAGAAGAACCAGGCCGGCATGTGAATATCGACCGGCGCGGCGTAGTAATGGCCTTTCACCTTGATGCTGTCGAGGATCGATTGCGGGAACACGCCGTTCCAGTTTTCTTTCGCGGCGACGTCGTCGACGTTGTTCAGCAGGCCCTGGTCGATCAGGTCGTGAAACTGCTTGGAGGTATTGAATTGCGCGGCGGTGGGTGGATCGCCGCCGACGATCCGGTTGATCGCGGTGGAGCGCGCCTGATCGGCGCCGGCCACCGCGTTGTCGACCCACAGGCCACCGGCCTTGTTATACGCATCGGCGAACTGGCGGATCGCGGCGGATTCGCCGCCGGAGGTCCACCAGTGAATCACGTTGGCCTTCAGGGGTTCCGCATGCGCGACGACGCCATACAACGCCAGTGCCGCAACCACGCCTCGCAAGACCATTTTTCTGCTGTTCATTCCGTCTCCCGTGTTTCAAGTCGACATGCAAACCAGCTTCACCTGCTTTCAGACCTGCGCCTTACGCTCCTTCAAAAACTTCGCCACCAATTCCGCACTGCGTTTGACCGTACGCTTCTGCGTACTGTAGTCGACATGTACGACACCAAAGCGACGCTCATAACCAAATGCCCACTCAAAGTTATCCATCAGCGACCACAGAAAATAGCCACGAATATCCACGCCGGCCTTGATCGCCTGATCGACCGCCGCGAGATGCCGCTTGAGGAACGAGATGCGCTGCGTATCGTCGACGTGGCCATCGATCACCTTATCATCCGAGGCCATGCCGTTTTCGGTGATGTAGATCGGCGGCAGATTGCGATACGTGCTGTTGAACCCGGTCAGCAGATCGCGTAAGCCGTCGGGGTACACCTCCCAGCCCATCTGCGTGCGCTCGACACCTTCAAGCGGCACTTCCCGGATTCCATGCGCGCCGTCGCTCGCGACGCTGGTGCGGAAGTAATAGTTGATGCCGAGGAAATCGAGCGGCGCGGAAATGGTTTGCATGTCGCCGTCGAGCACCAGCGGCTCTGTACCCGGCCACAATTCGAACAGGTCTTGCGGATACGCACCCTTGAGCAATGGATCGAGAATCCACGCGTTGTGCTGGACTTCGAACAGATGTGCCGCACGCTGATCCGCAGCGCTGTCGCTATTGGCCGTGCCGCGACCGAAGTTGGCGACGATACCTTTCAGCGAGGCCGGGTCGTTGGCGCGCAATACCGGCACCGCGAGACCATGCGCGAGCAGCAGATGATGCATTGCCTGTGTCGCAAAGCGTCCATCGGCGAGGCCTGGCGCGTGATGCCCATTGCCATAGCCGAGATACGCTGAGCACCACGGCTCGTTGAGCGTCGCCCATGCATCGACTGTGCCGGCCAGTTCGCGGCTCATCAGGTCGGCGTAGTCGGCGAACCGGTAAGCGGTATCGCGATTGAGCCAGCCGCCGCGATCTTCCAGATGCTGCGGCAGGTCCCAGTGATAGAGCGTCACGAAAGTCGTGATGCCCTTCTCTTTCAGGCGGTTCAGGAGCCGCTTGTAGAAATCGAGCCCTTTGCGATTGGGCACGCCTGCAGCGTCCATCACACGTGGCCATGCGATCGAGAGCCGGTAGCCTTCGAGACCGAGCGAGACCAGCATATCGACGTCCGCTTCCCATCGATGATAGTGATCGCAGGCAACGGCGCCGGTGTCGCCGGCCAGCACCTTGCCGGGCGTCGCCGAGAAGGTGTCCCAGATCGACGGCAGGCGGCCGTCTTCATCCACCGCGCCTTCGATCTGATACGAAGCCGTGGCGGCGCCAAGCAGGAAGTTTTTGCGCCATAGCGTGGAGTCCGCGGGCGGGGTGAAGGGATCGGCGAGTGCGGCGAGGTCGCGGGATATTGCGTCGGATACAGCGGAAGCGTCGTTTGCCACGGATTCTCCTGCGCTGAGGTCGTTGAACCGGGTACGGCGAAACTCGATGTGGAAGCTGCCTCAAAGTCGAAGTGGAAGCGCTTCCACAACGACCAGCGAACGATAGCAGTGCGAGATTCGCTGCAGCAATCAGGGTTTGTCTGGAGAACTTGCCGGCATGCGCGGCACCGCGATGCGTGGTGCATTGAGGTATTGCCTGAACCTGGATTCAACAGGCTGTTGGCGCTGTCCAACGATTTAAAGCGATCTCTCATGCGCAGGCGGCGCTGCTGGCAAACGATCTGGGCAGAACGGTAGCTTGAACTGGCCGTCGTTATGGGCGAAGGCAACGTGGACTGCCATCGATGTGCGTGAATACCCACTACCTTACGCAATCAGAGGAACCAGCCAATGACCACCCCACAGGGCGTTGTCACGCTAATGTGACTTCGGGCGATCCGTGGTCAACCCGCACTGCAGAACAACTGCACGACCAGACTACGCAGCCAACGGTTTCCCGCCTCATGATGGTATCTGGCATGCCAGTGCTGCCGAACCGCGAACCCGTCCACAGGAACCGGGCAAGGGTGCACTGCCAGATCATTGACCTTTGCTAAGGTCTCGCCAATGTGTCGAGGCAGCGTCGCAACCAGGTCGGTGCTTTTGATGATAGCGCCGAGTCCGAGAAATCCGGGCAACTCCAGCACAACGTCGCGTTCGATATGCTCGCGCACCAGCGCCTGTTCAAGCAGTTGCGCGCCCGTCCCCGCAGTGATCGCGACATGTCCCTCGGCGCGGTACTGCTTCAATCCGAGTTTGGTCTTCAGCCGCGGATGATGACGATTCGTCAAACAGACCCAATCCTGCAGGTATAGCTGCTGTTGATAAATCCCACCGCCAAGCCAGGGCACGTGACCAATTGCCAGGTCAGCCTCGCCGGATTCCAGTGCCCGTTCGGTGTTGCCGTCGATACGCGCCGCTTCCAGGCGTATGCCCGGTGCCTGCGCGCGCACGTGCGCCAACATTCGCGGTAGCAGCGTGATGTGACTGGCGTCGGTCATGCAGATACGGAAACGCCGTTTCGCCGTGGCGGGATCGAACGCAATTTCCCACGCTGCAAAGCGCCGCAGTGACTCCAGAATTTCCCGGCAAGGGCCGATCAGTGCATCGGCCTGTGGCGTCGGCGCCATGCCAGCCGGCGTTCGTATGAACAGTGGATCCTGCAAATGCTCCCGCAAACGCCCCAGCCAGATGCTGATCGTCGGCTGGCTCTGTCCGAGTTGCTCGGCCACACGGGTGACGCTGCGGACATCGTAAAGGAGATCGAATAACTGCAGCAGCTTCAGATCGGGGAGTTCTGTTGAGCTCATAGGACTATTGTTCAACGCAATGACGTCATTGCGATCATAGCATTGCGAGAATGAACGTCCCCTCGTATCTTGAACTTCAGTTCAAGAAGGAACCACCGAGAATGCAGCCGCGATATTGCTTCAGGCAATGACACCATTGAATTCATTGCATTGCCGGCATGATCCTCGACTTGTATCTTGATCTCCATGTTAAGGAGACGGCAGTGAAGATCGCGATTCTAGGTGCGGGTGCACTGGGCTGTGCGATTGGCGCGGCGCTGACCGAAGGCGGCAACGAGGTCTGGTTGCTGAACCGCTCGGCGGCTCACGTTGAGGCGATGAGGCGTGATGGTCTACAGGTAGACGATACGAATGGCTCCCGTCGCGTGAAAGTGCACGCCACGACGTCGGCTGCTGAAGCCGGCATCGTCGATCTGGTCGTCGTGCTGGTCAAGTCATTTGATACCGATGCTGCGATGCGCGGCGCACTGGAATTAGTTGGGCCCGAAACGCTCGTCCTGTCATTGCAGAACGGCCTCGGGCACGAAGATGTTCTTGCCGATGTCGTGGGGCGTGAGCGGGTACTGGCTGGCAAGACTTACGTCGGCGGCGTGATGCGCAATCCGGGGCACATCGAGTCTGGCGTGGCCGGCAAAGCGACCCACATTGGCGAACTGGACGGCCGCATTACCTCCCGCGTGAATGCGATCGCCGAAACGTTCAATGCCTCCGGATTAGACACGACAGTCAGCGCCAATATCGTCGGCACGATGTGGGACAAGCTGCTGGTCAATGTCGCGACCGGCGCGCTGACCGGCACAACCGGACTCACATACGGCCAGCTTTACGACGAACCGCTTTTGAAGGCGGCCGCACTCGCAGCGGTCGCCGAAGCGATGGCGGTCGCCGAGGCCGCGGGCGTGGCCCTTTCCGCAGTCGATCCTGAACGCGCGTGGACGCTCGCCGGCGAAGGACTTTCGTCGGCCTTCAAGACTTCGATGCTGCAAAGCCTCGAAAAGGGATCCATTACCGAAATCGACTTTATCAACGGCGCGGTCGTGCGCTGGGGACAACGGCACGGCGTGCCAACCCCGGTCAACGCGACGCTGGTCGCCTGTATCAAGGGCATCGAGCGTGCCATGGGCGACCGACAACACACAACATCTTGCATGGAACCAGAGTAAGCACTAAAGCACGAACTTTGGTCGACAAAGGAGACAACCCCATGAACGGTAGCAAGGCCTATCTGGAGCACGTGGCCATCTGGGTGAAGGACATCCAGTGGCACATCCGCTTTTTCGAAGACGTGCTCGGCATGACGATGCGCGAGGTCGACGGCACCATCAATGAGCCCCGGCAGTACTGGACGCTCGGTGGTCTGCAATTCATCCATAACCCAAACCACGACGCGCCAGAGGGTCGGCTCGACCACCTTGGGATTATGTGCGAAGACATGGAAGCCGCGCTCGTCGCCGCGCAACGGTACGACGTCACCGAGATGCCGCAAGGACGCAACTGGTTGCGTTTGCCGGACGGCCTCGCCGTCGAACTGATCCAGGCAAAACCCGCCTCGTGCGTGGCACGCGCACTGGACATCAACCCGCGCGCGGAGGGTTGAGATGACGATCGTCGATAAATACTGGGATGACGCCCGCGAAGGTGACGAGTGCGTGAGCCCCACCTATACGGTCACCAAAGAACGCATTCTGGCCTACGCCGACCTCACTGGCGATCACACGCCTGTCCACGTCGATGAGGAATACGCGAACGCGAGCCACTTCGGATCGATCGTCGCTCACGGCCTGTTCGGTTTGTCCATTGCCGATGGACTCAAGACTCAAAGCGAATACCGTTTTCTGCCGGGCATGTCGCTCGGCTGGACGTGGGACTTCAATCTGCCGATCAAGGTGAACGACGTACTGCACGTGAAATTCCGTGTGGGCACGATGCGGGCAAGCAAAAGCCGTCCGGACTGGGGCATTGTCGTGCTGCCGTCGGAGTTGATCAATCAGGACAGCCAGGTCGTCCAGCATGGTGAGCACCGTCTGATGGTGCCGCGCCGACCGGGAGCATTCTGATGCAAGCACGTCCTCTTGAGGGTATCCGCGTCGTCGACTACAGCCATTTTCTCGCTGGTCCATATGTCGGGCGCTGTCTCGCCGCGCTTGGCGCCGAAGTTATCAAAGTTGAACGTCCAGGCACCGGCGACGCAGGACGTCAGCACGCCACCGTGCTCGACGATGAGCAAAGCGCTTATTTTCTGCAACTGAACATGGGCAAGCGCGGCGTCAGCGTCAACATGCGCGACCCGCGTGGGAAGGAGTTCATGCAGCGCCTGTGCGACTCGGCGGATGTCTTCGTCGAAAACTACCGGCCGGGCGCGCTGACCAAACTCGGGCTCGGCTACGACGAACTGTCGGCGCGCAATCCGGGTCTCGTCTACTGCTCTATCTCCGCCTACGGCCACACGGGACCGGACGCGCACCGTGCCGGTTTCGGCCTGATTGCAGAGGCGAAGAGCGGGATCATGCAGATGATTGGCAATCCCGGAGAGCCGCCGCCGTTGATGCGCATCTCACTCGGTGACATGTACACCGGTATTCATGCGGTGGCGGCGGTCAATGCCGCGCTGCTGGGTCGCGTAAAGAGCGGTCGTGGACAGCACATCGACATGGCGTTGTACGACACGCTGGTATCGATGCACGAATACGCGGTGCAGTGCTACACGATGCAAGGCATCGTCCCTGAGCAGACCGGTCACGACATGCCTACGTCAACGCTCTATGGCGTGTTCCGTGCCGCGGATGGTGACCTGGTGATCGCCGCACAAGTCGACGATGCGTGGAAGCGCTTCGCGGCGCTCGTCGAGATGCATGGCGGACCTGCCGGTTTCGGTGCGGATACGCGATTCCATACGTCGAACGGGCGCAATGCCAATCGTCTGGAGATTCTTTCGGTAGTGAAGCCCTGGGTTGCCGGACGACCAGTCGCTGCGGTGCTGGAACTGCTCGACAGCATCGACGTGCCTTGCGCGAAAGTGCAGCGCATCGACGAGGTGCTTGCCGACCCGCAGATCATCGCGCGCGGCATGGTGGTCGAGCAGCAACACCCGCGCTTCGGAACGTTGCGCCTGCCGAATCTGCCATTCCGCTTTTCCGACTGTGACACGACCATCCGCGAAGTCGGGCCGGACCTCGGTCAGCACAATGCGGAAGTGGCAGCGTCACTTGGCTTTGATGCGGCCGAGATAGACGCCATGCAGACCGACGGCGTGTTGTATTCGAAAGTGAGGCCGTCATGAGCGACCAGTACGCAGTGATCGGCAATCCGATCGGCCATACGAAATCGCCGTTGATTCACCGGTTGTTTGCTGAAGAGTCGCAGCAAGACATGTCGTACACGGCAATCGAAGGACCGTTGGAGCCGCACGACGCTTTCGCTGAGACCGTCCGGTCGTTTATCGCCGGAGGCGGCAAAGGCATGAACGTGACTGCGCCCTTCAAGCTGAAGGCGTTCGCGATGGCCGACGAACGCAGTGAGCGGGCGGCGCTGGCTGGGGCGGCGAATGCGCTGAGCTTCAGGAACGGCCGGATCATTGCCGAGAATTTCGATGGCGTTGGTCTCGTACGGGACATCGAAGTCAATCTGAAACTGCCGATGGCCGGCAAGCGCGTGCTGCTTCTCGGTGCGGGGGGCGCGGTGCGCGGCGCATTGCTGCCATTCATCGCGGCGCGTCCCGCTGAACTCGTCGTTGCAAACCGGGATGTCGCGAAGGTCAAGGCGCTGGCCGCACAAGTCGCGACAGGGGATTCTCTCGTCGCATGCGGGTATGGCGACCTCGAGGCGATGGGGCGCTTTGACCTGGTGATCAACGCAACGTCGGCGAGCCTCACCGGCGAACTCCCGCCAGTACCACCGGGCGTATTCGGCCCGACGGGAGCAGCTTATGAGCTCGCCTACGGCAAGCGCCTAACGCCTTTTTTGCGCCTCGCACGCAACGCGGGTGTGCTAGGTATAGCGGACGGTGTCGGAATGCTCGTCGAACAAGCTGCCGAAGCGTTCTCGTGGTGGCGCGGCGTGCGACCTCAGACGCAGGCGGTGATCGACCGGCTCACCGTTCCCCTCGATTGACTCGTCCGGTGGACGTCAATGACACCTGAAACCCATCGATACTGCAGCTACCAGGTCGATGGTCCGTTGTTCAAGCCTCCTGATCCAGGATAAACCCTCGGCTATCTGCACTACTGTGACAAGAGGGATGACTTGAAACGGCTCTGTCAAGTTGACGGGAGTAGTTGGCTTCTCCGGCTCACGCGTAGTTATCCTTATTAGATTACGTTGCCGGCTACGGTAGCGATAGTCCGACCATCGCATATCGGAAGCGAATTGCGGTGGCGGAGTTAACGCTACGCCGCCACCGCCATCCTGCCCGGTTAGAACCGCGTGATGATGCCCACACCCACAGCAACCTGGCTGCGTGACGAGGACGGTGCGCTGTTCTGACCGTCACCGATATTCGCCGTTGCGTTGATGATGCTCTTGCCGTTCGTCCCGAGCGTCTGGCCACCCGCACGCTGATAGGCTTCCAGCGCGTACAGGCCGGTGCGCTTGGAAAGACTGTAGTACTGCGAGAGGTTGAATTGCTGATAGCTGGCCGCGCTCGAAATGCCATTCGACTCTGTTGCGCGGGTATAGCTATAGCCGGCCGCCAGGTCCAGCGCCGACAGCGGCTTGAAGTGCAGCACTGCGCCAGCCGTGTTGAAGATCGCCTCGCCGTGGAAGAACGAGTTGATACCCGGGATGTATTGCACGTTCGAATATGAGAACGAGACGTCCCATTGCGAGCTGAACGCATAACCACCCGTCACTGCGACCCGCTGTTGCGCCTGCGCCGTCTGGTAGCCGTTATTGATGCCCGACACACCCGCCTGTGCGCCGTTATTCGACGTCGTGGAGTTCGGATCCCACGCACCGCCGCCCGGCGCCGCGTTATTGATGCGCTGGTAGCCTGCGGCGATCCCGAACGGACCGTGCAGATACTGGATCGCCCCGCTAATCGTCGAGCCGGCATTGGTGCTGCCCGCCACGCCGCCCACCGAATACGAACCGCTCACCGTCAGGCCGTACATGTTCGGCGACGTGTACACCAGCGAGTTATTCGCGCGGTACAGCGTATCCAGCGAATCGATATCGCCCGGGTGTGCGCCGTACGCGCCGGTCAGCCACGTGGTCGGGCTATAGGGCGACAGCAGCGAGTAGTACGACGTGTACTGGCGGCCAGCGGTGAACGAACCGTAAGTGGCATTGGCCAAGCCGACATAGGCCTGGCGGTTGAACGCCAGACCGGAGACGGATTGCGCGCCGGTTGCACTGTTAAAGCCTTCTTCCAACTGGAAGATCGCCTTTGTGCCGCCACCCAGATCCTCAGCACCCTTCAGGCCGAAACGGCTGCCCGCCCAGATGCCGTTGATCATCTTGACGACCGAGCGGCCGCCAGTCGTTGAACCGAGCGACGTCTGGCTGCTTTGATAGCCGATCCCCGTATCGACGATACCGTACAACGTCACGCTGGTTTGAGCGTGCGCGCCGAGGGCGACCAACCCAACGGCCGAGGCTGCTAGTGCCTTTTTCATTGCTGCTCCTTTGTAAAATCTTTTCTCAATCTCTAACACCAGTAATCGCCCCGGCAATCTAAGGTGTGCAGAGCTAGCCGGCTCAGCGTGCCGGTGCAAATGCGAAGAGGGGTGAGCACTGGGTTGCGCCTGGATTTGCAAACCAGCCCGAAGTGTCGTTCAAACGCCCGCCGATGTCTTTCAGGGTTTATACGAATTTGTACGATCTAGTTAGTTTCTTCTGGCGTAGCTTCGATTGAGCTAGCGTGGCCGCTTTGATTGCGGTGAAGCGAAATGGGGATGAAGCCGGAGGATCTGGACGAACTTTTAAAAAAGTCAAAACCAGTATCCGCAGATACAAGAGCTAAGCTCGAATCTGGTGCACGGGGGGAGTTGAGGCGGGAGATAGAAGGCGGTGATCAACCTGCCGCCACGCTCGACGGCGGAAGATGCTTAAGTTGAAATTGGCCCGCCTCAATCCACGGCTACATTCGGTCTCGTGGCGTAATCCGTAACTCGGGCGGACCGATTCACCTGCGAACCCGGACGACAAGATCGTCTTCCGGCGCCCTGCCTCACGCCCGATTGGCGGCCGCCGCAAGGCGTAGACGCACTTTCGTCGGCCCGGACGCACCGGAGCCGCTTGTGCTCTACAAAAAAAAACTGCGGGACGCTTCAGGAAGATGCTGCGAGGAGCGCACCGAGCCAAGCGCGCAACGCCGTTATCTCCTCCGCGCACACTGAATGCGGCATCGGATACGCGTTCCAGTCGACCTTGCAACCTCGCGTGATCGCAAAGTCGCGCGCAGCCTCCCCTAACTGGATCGGCAAAACCTCGTCGTATAAGCCGTGTGCGGCAAAGATCGGCGTACTGCGGTTCGCGGCGCTCAAGCGGCTGTCAATAAAGCTCGGCGATGGCACATATCCTGACATCACGATCAAGCCGGCGAGTGCCTCAGGGTGCGTCAGTCCCGCTGAATAGGTCATCGCCGCGCCTTGCGAAAAACCCGCGAGAAAGATGTTCGATGTTGGAATGCCCCGCTGGTTCTGCGCTTCGATTAACTGACGCACAGTTGCGCAAGACAATTCGATCCCCGCTTCGTCAACTTTCTCATTAATGCTCTGAAACGACCGGATGTCATACCACGCGCGCATCACGTAGCCGTCGTTTGCGGTAACGGCAATCTCCGGCGCGTTGGGAAACACGAAGCGCACGGCAGGCGCATCGGTCAACCGCAGTTCGGGCACGAGCGACACGAAGTCGTTGGCGTCGGCGCCGAGACCGTGCATCAGGATCACGGCGAACCGGGGATTCGGCGCACTTTCAATTTCAATGGTGGGGGATTGGTCGGTCATGTATTGCGCCTACTCGGTTTCAGGAAACGTTCAGAGTATCTGAGATGAGTACAAGCAGCATACAGCCGAGCGAGACAAGCCACGGCGGTCATCTCGATTGTCATCGTGTCCAGTCGTCAAAGTCGGGCGTGTGGGCGGATTTTTGAGTTGTGAATCGTCACGCGGCGTCATCATGACATGCAAGATGCATCGCGAATTCAGTATACCGGCTTCCTGGCGTACTCCTCGCAGTCCGACCACGCGTCGCCCTGCGCCGCGGCGCCCCCAAGAGTCAGCCAGGCTTTTTGCCAATATTGGTGGCAGCAAAGGCAGTGTGCAAAGCGCTGACACAGAATCCGGAATAACGGAGCCGGACTTCGAGATGGGCTACGGCCCGTTCACTCCCTGACGTTAAAATGGAGATCTTGTGTGCCTGCCAACCGGCCGGGACTTGCCAGCCTGCCCGCCGTCACCAAATCTGGCTGGAGGTCTCCGCGAGTCATCCGTCGCGGCCGCGCAGCGTCAGTCGCACAGGTGCCACTCAGCGCTGGCTATCCTGGATCAGAAAAGTTGAGCGCCGAGCTCACGCAGACTGTCCCACTTGACGGTGCTAACGAACTGCCGGCCGGTGATGTCGAGCGATTCGATCATGGCCCGTTGTCCGCGGGCTTCGGCGACGACGCGCACTATACGCGCCCGGTAGCGCAGCAGCGCCCCAATCGGCGGGCACAACGCTTCTCGACGACTCCGCGATCGCTTCTTTTCCATACCATCTATCTATATAGGCATCAAACGAACTGCAGGACCGTAGTATGTCTACGCCCTCACCGCACCCGATGCTACCAGGCCGATTGAAGCTCGTCCAGGTCGGGCTCCTGTCGACACAGGCTCCTTTCGGGAATCTGCCAAGTCGAAGCGGCAGTGGCCTGCTGGCAAACGGCAATACCCTCTTTCTATCCGGTGTGGTCCGACAGGCAGGGAACCAGCGATGCCAGGCACTGGACACCTCATTGAGCGCCCAGCGCGACCTGTCGTTAAGACTTCTTCACCGGCAAATTAAACTCACCCCGATCGTAAGCCTCGCAATACGCCTTCCAGTCAGCCCCTACCTGCGCCTCGCACTGCGTCGCAAGATCGATCAACGGCAATTGCCAATCCTTGCGATTACCGAACGCGATCAGTTCGTCCGCAATCGACGACTTCTGCCGGCCGCCGCTGCGCAGTTGCCCCCACGCGCTCAGTTGGGCCATGCTGTTGACCACCTCTTCGAGCCGCGGCAGCTTGCCGTCCCAGTCGCTCAATGTCACGCGGTCTTCCGAAGGCTGCAAGCTGCGCAGCACATACGAGCGCTGATTGAATTCGACCGCATGCAGGAACGCCTGCGAGACCGCCTGATTGCGCCGCTGAACTTCGACCACACGCTGCGCCTCGTTCTGCCACTTCGGCTGCGGCGTACGTACATGCGGCGTCACCGAAGAAGGTAGCGCCTCTTTCAGGTCGAGCAGATAGTTGCCGTCCGGCGAGCCTTTGCCTTCGACGAGGATCGCGTAGCGGTCCACACCCAGGCTGCCGGTGCCGGCAATCCGCCGCGCCACATCGATGACGCGATAGAAGTCTGGATTGGGTTGACCGGCGGCGAACTGATGCATGAACTCGGTGACCGCGGCGCGCGCCTTCTCGCTGACCGCCAGCGCTTTCTTGCCGTCCACCTTCAGCATGCGGGTCTTGCCCTTGAGCGTGCAGCGCCGGTCGAGATACTCGGCGCGCGTGCGGCTCGCCAGTGCGTCGAACAGATCGCGCACCATACCGGTCGAGGTCTCCGCTTCAATCCAGCGCGCTTTGCCGAAGGCGAGCGCCGCACTGTAGGAATCGACCGCCGTGTGGCACAGCGCGAGTGCCTCTGCGCGGCTCAGCTTGAGATCGCTCGCGCCGACCAACACGCTCGTGAGGAGGCGCACCAGTTCGTAAAGGCTCGGCGCGAGGCAGGCTTCATCGAAATCGTTGTTGTCGAAATAGATGAGATGGTTGTCGCCCCGGTAGCTGCCGAAATTTTCCAAATGCATATCGCCGCAAATCCACACCGGCGGTGCATCGTCGAGCACCTTGTCGCGCGGCAGACGCGCGTAAAACAGATGACAGGTGCCACGCAGAAACACGAACGGCGAGCTGCGCATGAGCTTGTATTTCATCGCGAGCCGTTCAGGATCGCGGCCGGTATTGAAGCTGGCGATGGTCTGTGCAATATCGGACACGGGTTTCTCCTTCATGCGGTTCAATGCGGATGCAATGCGGATGCAATGCGGATGCAATGCCGGTTAAGTACAGGTTCAATGCGGACGGATGGAATCCGCGAGCGCATCGAGATTGAGCGGCTTCACGCGAATCACCCCCCCGCGCGGGCTGTCTATATCTGCGACCAGCATGAACGACAGCGACACGATCAGCGGAACGATCAGCAACAATCCGGCTCCCGCTTTCAAACCGCGCGCGCCGTAGCCGACCAGCACGTTGGCGCACGCCGCGATCAGCACCATCAGCGTCCATGCCGCAAAGGGGATGCGATTCCACCATGCGGCCTGCGTGTAACCCTGCGTATTGAGCACATCGTTCATTCCGGCGACGGCGAGCGCCGCCACCGGTGTGGGCTGCGCGGCAGCGGCGTTCTTCACTGCCGACCACATTTCGTTCTGCAGCCGCGATGTCTCAGCATTGACCCGGGCGAGCTCGCCGGCGTCGCCCGTGGTATAGAACAGCACGCGCTCATCCAGATAGTTTTTCAGCAAGCCGCGTACGGTCGCCGCATCGGCGGCGGGCAACAGATCGGCGCGGACGTATTCGGTGCCGATCGCATTCGCCTCTTCTTCCTCGTAGTTCTTGCGTTGATCGTAGCGGCCTACCGCCATCGAAAAAGTGAAACCAATGATCAGCGCGAGCAGCGTCAGCGTGGCGGCCTGAATCACGCTGAAGTCGTCACGTGCACCCTCGTCGATCTTTCTGAAGCGTCGCAGCAGGGACGCGCCGATGCGCGCCGACAGCCACATTGCAACGAAGGAAACGATGAATACGAGTGCCGGATAGTCGAGAAGGTTTTGCATGGGCGAGCGTCTTTCTTATCAGAGTTTTGTTGGCAGGAACGCTTAGGCGGCGATTAAACGTGCACAGCCATTGCATCATAAGAGACGCGGCGCGGATGGGGAAGCATGCGGGCATACAGGCGCGCGACCTGCAGCATGCAGGCCGTCAGGAGCCGGTCATCAGATAATAGCGCCCGTCCGCAGTGACGTTGAAGCCGAAACCGCATTCCGTCGGCGAGCCATGCGTCTCTACGTCGAGCGTCTCCGGCGCGGAAAGCTTGAACTCGATCAGGCATTTGTCCCTGCGTTTGTCATAAGGCGCGAGGTTGGTGATCTTCGCGGTGGCGTCGAGCGGCGCATCGCCGCCGTCATCGCTCATCGGCACGCGCGCCACGCCCTCGTAAAAACGCACGTAGGCCGACAGACTGCCCATATTCGCGCTCGGTTGGCCGTCGGCGCTAACGGTCGGATACACGAAGTCGCCGTCGATCCGGTAGACGTCGCGTCGCCCTTTCACCGGTTTCACCTCGATACTGTTCCAGGCGCCGAAGAACATATAGCTGGCAAAACGCGCACCGTTCGGTGGCACGCCGTTCACCACCGCCTTGCCGGCAATCGCTTCGAGACGTTGACGAGCGGCCGCTACGGCACGGCCGAGCAGCGCGTCGTTCGGATAGTCGTTGCCACGGCTCACCGCGGTCCGGTAGTACGCGCGCGCATCCGGCAACGCGCCCAGCCTCACCTGCACATCACCCTGATGGACCAGCGCCATCGCCACGCGGGCCCGCGCCGAGCTGGTTGCTTTCGGCGAGTTCCCCTCCTCCGCCTGCATGGCGGTGGCCTCGGCGAGCGCGGCCTCCATCGCGACCAGCGTTTGCGCTTCCTTGACGCGCCCGGCTTCGAGCGCGGCGACGCCCAATGCCGCGCATGACGCATTCGTGCGGCATGGCACGTCCTTGCCCGTCAGCAGGTTGTGTCGATAGAGATCGGCGCGCGAACCGGCAGCTTCCGTTTGCGCCGCGACGAGCGCGGGCATGAGCCCTGCCATAGCAGCAGAGACGACAACGGCAGCAGCGGTGACGGCGGTTTTGACGTTCATGAGAAAGAGAGGATGGTGGCAACGACGCGTTTCGAAGACGCGCTTCAAGAAGCCGTATGCGCCGCACGTTTGACGTGGGTTGCCACGGACGCTGGCCGTGATGCTGACAGAAAACCGGCGATTGCGCGAACCCTTGCAGGCCGCCAAAGCGAGCGGCCAGCTGTACGATTCAGCCGCAACGCCCAGCACGCGGCGCTCCGTGATTCGTGAGCACGAGCGGGGGCTTGCATGAAGCGCATTCGACGCGTCATGCGGTGCGCATTAAACCCCTTGTCACGCACGCGCCGCACAGGGTCCCGCACATCGGCAAGTGCCGGTATGAAACGGTGCGCGCATACGGGACCAGCAAGACGAAAGGGGCGCACCGCTACCCGATCGACTGCACCCTGGCCTGCACCCCAAACTTCTTACGATACGCGCCTGGGCTCGTCAACGCGATACGCCGGAAGTGCCGTCGCAGCGATTCTTCGGAACCGAAGCCCGCCAGCTCCGCCACACGCGGCATCGGCAACGGGGTTGGTGCTTCAAGCAGTTCCCGCGCGATCGCCACGCGTTCGCGCAGCAGCCATTCGTAGGGCGCCATGCCGGTGGCGTCGTGAAACTGCCGCTGCAACGTACGCGGACTCATCGCCGCCCGTTCTGCCAGCGAGCGCAAGGTGTGCGGCAACGCGGGATGGCGGCGCA
Organism: Paraburkholderia domus; assembly: GCF_905220705.1. Taxonomy (GTDB): domain Bacteria; phylum Pseudomonadota; class Gammaproteobacteria; order Burkholderiales; family Burkholderiaceae; genus Paraburkholderia; species Paraburkholderia domus. The sequence goes on along the minus strand of NZ_CAJNAT010000022.1, from coordinate 38,207 downwards.
CCCAGTCCATCAGTTTCGCGAGACGCCCGCCTTCGTCTTGCGGCATGGGCCGCGGCACGAACTGCGCCTGGCCGCCCTCGCGATGCGGCGGCACCACGAGCCGCTGCGCGACCCGGTTGGCTACCGCGCTGCCGTGATCGCGCCGGACCAGATGCAGCAGCATGTCGAGCCCTGCCGCCGATCCCGCCGAGGTGATGATCTGGCCTTCGTCGACATAGAGCGCATCCGGCTGCACGCGCAATTGCGGATAACGCTGCTGCAATTTGGCGGCGTAGCGCCAGTGCGTCGTGACGGTCTTGCCGTCGAGCACCCCCGCGGCGGCCAGCACGAACACCCCGGAGCAGATCGAACAGAGGCGCGCGCCGCGCTCAAAGGCGGCGCGAATCTTTTTCAGCAGCGGCTCGGGCGGCAATTCGTCCGCATCGCGCCAACCGGGGATGACGATCGTGTCAGCGCGATCGAGCAGCTTGAGCGTGTACGGCGCGGCGACGGTGATACCGCCGGCTGCGCGAATCGGACCCGGTTCGCTCGCGCATACCGCGAAGCGATACCAGTCCACACCGAGTTCAGGACGTTCGAGCGCGAACAGCTCGGTCACGCAGCCGAATTCGAACGTGCAGAGCCGGTCATAAGCCAGCGCAACGACAAGATGATTGTGCATGGCGTGATGTTACCGGAGATTGACGATTACGCCACTTACCCGGTGCGTGATGCATCGCGACAATGAAGGCCATATGAATCGCTTCGCCACGCAACCACCCTCACTGTCCTACCGGAACCTCGCCATGCCGACTACCAACGCCGTCAACGCCGTCACCGCCATCCCCGCAGCCGATAGCGCCGCCGCCCTCGCCCACTTCCAGGCATCGTTGCAATTCGAAACCGATTGCTCCGACGTCAGCGCCGCGCTCGCGAGCGGCACGCCCGGCTTCGTGCTGCTCGACGTGCGCAGCCCGGCGCTGTTCGCGCAAGGCCACGTGCCGGGCGCGCTGAACCTGCCGCACGGCAAGATCGTGGCGTCGAAGCTCGCCGGGTACCCGCAGGACACGCTGTTCATCACCTACTGCGCGGGCCCACACTGCAACGGCGCCGCACGCGGCGCACTGCGTCTCGCGCAATTGGGGCGGCCCGTCAAATTGATGATCGGCGGCATCACGGGCTGGCTCGACGAAGGGTTCACCCTGGCATCAGCCACGGCCAATCGCGAGATGCTCGACGCCCACGGCTAACATATTGAAAATCAATTAAATAAACGCCGCCAACTGTCGATAACAAGTTCAGCCGCTTCCCTCTCGCGGTTGGACTTAACATGCAGAGCTCATACAATTTTTGGCTGGTCGCGATCTCGTTCGTCGTCGCGACGCTGGCGTCTTACACGGCGCTCGATCTGACCGGCCGCATCTTCCTGCTGGCCTCGGCACGTCTGCGGCACATGTGGCGTCTGGGCGGCGCCGCGGCGCTCGGTGTCGGGATCTGGTCGATGCACTTCGTCGCGATGCTCGCCTTTTCGTTGCCGATTCCACTCGGCTACGACTTCGCGACGACCGCTTATTCGCTCGGACTCGCGATCGGTGTGTCGTATCTGGCGCTGGTCGTGACTACCCATGCGCGACTCACACCGGTTCGGCTGGTGGCCGGCGGCGTGCTGATGGGCTTCGGCATCGCCGGCATGCACTACACCGGCATGGCCGCGATGCAAATGGAGCCGGACATCCACTATCACGCGGCTTGGTTCGCCGGCTCGGTAACGATCGCGATTGGCGCATCGACCGCCGCGCTGTGGATGGCGCGTGCGCTCAGCAACGACGATGAACGCCACGTGGTGCGCAAGCGTTTCGGCGCGGCGCTGGTGATGGGCGTCGCGATCAGCGGCATGCATTACGCCGGCATGGCGGCCGCCGAGTTTCCGCCCGGCGCCGTGTGCGGCGCGGCCAAGGGCGTGAACGCCGAGTGGCTCGCCACCTCGGTGATCCTGTTCACGTTCGCCATTCTGATCGTCACGCTGTTGCTGTCGCGTTTCGATGCGCGCACAAGCTTTCTGACCGGCGCGGTGTCGAAACTGAACGGTCAGATCGTGCGGCTCGCCACGATCGACACGCTGACGGGCCTGCCCAACCGCAGCACGCTTACCGAACGCATCGAACGCGCGATCCATGGCGCGCACCGGCAGCGCTCGCTGTTCGCCATCCTGTTCATGGATCTCGACGGCTTCAAGACCATCAACGATTCGCTCGGCCACTCGGTCGGCGACGAAGTGCTGTCCGCGTTTGCCCAGCGCCTTCTGCTATGCGTGCGGGCAACCGACACCGTCGCGCGTCTCGGCGGCGACGAATTCGTCGTGCTGTCCGAGAACCTGACTTCACGCGAAGACGCCGGCACGATGGCCGAGAACGTGCTCGACCGGATGCGCCAGGGCGTATGGACCGATTCGCAACCGCTGCAGGTCATGCCGAGCATCGGCATCGCGCTTTACCCTTACGACGGCGATACTGTCGACACGCTGCTGAAACATGCCGATGCGGCCATGTATGAAGCCAAGCGCGCGGGCCGCAGCACCTATCGCTTCTTCGACCAAAGCATGAACGAAGCCGCAACGCGCACTTTGCAAATTCAAAGTGCACTGCACGAAGCGCTCACCGCCGGCCATTTCTCGCTGCACTTCCAGCCAAAGTTCCACGGCCGCGGCGACTCGCTGGCGGGTGCCGAAGCGCTGATCCGTTTGAATCATCCGCTGCTCGGCTCGCTGGCGCCGCTCGAGTTCATTCCGATTGCCGAGCGTTCGGGCCAGATCGTGCAGATCGGCTACTGGGTCTTGCGCGAAACTTGCCAGCAGATTCGCCGCTGGGTCGAGCAAGGCTTGCCGCCAATGAAAGTGGCGATCAATCTGTCGCCGCGTCAATTGTCGCAACCGAACCTCGTCGCGACGATGCTCAAGATCGTGACAGCCGAAGGCGTGCAATGCGCGCAGATCATGTTCGAAATCACCGAAACCGTCGCGATGCAGGACGCCCCGAGAACCATTGAAATGATTCGCGAGTTCCAGGCAAGCGGCTTTGAAATCGCCATCGACGATTTCGGCACCGGCTATTCCAGCCTCGCCTACCTGCAACGCTTTCGCGTCAAGCAGTTGAAGATCGACCGCTTTTTCACCAACGGACTCGACGAGCACGGACCGGAAGGCAGCGCGATCGTTTCGGCGATCATCGCGCTCGCACACTCGCTGGACATGGACGTGGTGGCAGAAGGCGTCGAAACCAAATCGCAACTCGACATGCTCAAGTCGATGATGTGCGACGAGATGCAAGGCTTCCTGCTAGGCCAGCCGCTCACCGCCGACGACTTCGGCGACCTCCTCCGCGAAAGAATGGTGGCAGCATGAGCATCCAGATCTGATTGAAACGCGTACACCCAGGCGACTCAGCTCGTCCATTATGGCGCGCCCCGCTGCGTGGCCTCGTTTTACCGATAAGCAGGAACAGGCAGATTGGCTGCCGGAGACTTCATGAAAATTGACGTAGCGACGTTCCAGACGGTGTGGTTGATCACGTTTCTGTGCAGCGCCCTTATCACGACCGCACTCTCGCGCATGTTTGCGCAGGTCACCGCCTTCCGTTTCTGGGCCGTCGGCTTTTACCTGCTTGCAACAGCCACTGCATGCTTCGCGTTGCATAAGTTCTGGCCCAACGATTTGCTGCTGGTGGCCACCGCGACGCTGGCGTTGCAAAGCCGCATTCTGATCTGGTCGGGTACGCGCCATCTGTTCGGCGCATCGGCGCCGTGGCGCGCCGGTCTCGTTGTCACCGCCGTATTCTGCCTGCTGTATGGGAGCATGCTGGCATGGCATGCGCCACTGGTAGCGCGGGCCGGCTTGCTGGCGCTGTTTTTCGCGCCGGGCCGCGCGGCGACGCTGTATGAAGTGTATCGCCGGCGCCGTCCGCAACTCGGCGCGGCACGGATGCTGGTGGCAGTGGGTAGCGTTATCGTGACGCTCAATGCCATCGTGCCGCTCGTACTCGTGCTGCTCGACCGCGCCAACATGACGCTGCTGTACGGTAATCCCCGCACCACCTCGGCGCTTTACGCAGTGGTGCTTGCAGGTGATTTGCTGCTGGCCATCGGCCTGATCGTGCTGGCCCTGCACCATTTGATCGTCGAACGGGACATGCTCGCCACGCTCGACCGCGGCGCGCTGGGGCGCCTCGCCGAAGCTCGCGAAATGCGCGGACCGTGCGAATCGCGGGCGCCGCACAGCGATGCGCTCGGCCACGACGCGGCCGCGCCATGCCAGTCGCTGCCGGGGCCGGTTTGACGCAGCGCGCGGCCGGTTAGCCGGCCTTGCGTGCGGGATCGGCCACCGACACGAGAATCGGCGTCGCCGCCTGCGCGGCGTCACGCTTGGTCAGCTTGCCGTCCACCGAGGCGCCGCAATCCATCCGCAACTGCTGGTAGTAGATGTTGCCGGTCACATGGGCATTGCTCTGCAACTCGACGAAGTGATCGGCGATCACGTCACCCACGATCCGGCCGTTGACCACCACGTCATAGCCATGCACGTTGCCCTCGATCGAGCCGCGGTCGCTCAATACCAACAGTGTCTGGGTGCCCGCCTCGCCGCTGACGTTGCCCTTCACGTGGCCGTCCATGCGCAGGCCGTCGCTGAACAGGAGGTCGCCCGTGATGCGCACGTCGTGTGCGATGAGCGTGGCGAGCTTGGTCTGCTGGATGCCCGCGTGTTTTTTCTTGCTGAACATAAGTATCTCTTGGAAATGAACATGTTCGTCGCGTGATGCTATCCGGGCGACGAGCCGGCCAGTCAACTGCGCGGCGCCGGCGGCTTCGTCTTGCTCTGGCCACGCAGAAACTGCAATTCGGCGTTCAATCGCGCGACCTCGGCGGCGGCGCCGTCCGCGGTTTTCTGCACTGCGGCGCGCGCCGCCGCTTCCTGCGCCAGCGCAAGCCGTGTACGGGAGAGTTCGGCCTGTTCGCTGCCTTCATCGACCGGTGCCGCGCTGCATTGATCAACCGGTGTGCCGGCGCGCTGCGCTTGCCAGGCCACAACGGCCGCCCCACCAGCTGCCGCGCCGAGCGCACACACCAGCACCCACATCGTCACGCGAAGGGCGAGCGGCCGCGCGGGCTGCAACGTATAGGCGCGGTGGGCCAGACTGCCCGCATCGCGGGAAAAACGTCGTTCAACCATGGGGCGTGGGCGCGAATAACGCGAGGTAGGCAGCCGGATCGACCGGAGCGCCATTCACCAGCACTTCGAAATGCAGATGCGGGCCGGTGGAGCGGCCGGTCGAGCCGACATCGGCGACATACTGGCGCGGCAGCACCAGATCCCCGACATGCACGACGATACGCGACGCGTGGCCATAGCGTGTCACGAGTCCGTTGCCGTGGTCGATTTCGACTGCGTTGCCATAGCCCGACTTCTCGCCGGCGAAGATCACCCGGCCGCCCGCTGCCGCCAGAATCGGCGTACCGGTTCTGGCGACCAGGTCGATGCCCGGATGGAAACTCAGACGATGTGTGAACGGATCGGTGCGGTTGCCGAACGGCGAGCCGAAACGCGCACCCTCGGCCGGCATGCGGCCGGGAAAGGCGGCGTACGCGATCGCGTGGTCGGCGGTTTGTTGTTCGAGCGCGGACAGCGTCGCGGCGATGCAATCCAGCTGTTGCCGGGTGCGTTCGGCATCCGCATGACCGGCCGATGGCGGCATGACATCCGTACAGCGGCGCGGCGGCAAGGAAGGGCCGCCCTCGCCTTCGCCGTCTGTCGCGGACATGTCGGGTTCCGAAGCGCCGCCCGGCGTGACCGGGATGGCTGGGATGGCTGGGATGGCTGGCGTGACCGGTGCGCGCGGCGCCGGCCGCGGTGTATTCAGACGTGCTTCGAAATCGCGCAATGCACCGACCTGCATCGTCAGGCGCGCGATGCGCGGTTCGATCTGCGCCACAGACGCGTTCAGCTTGCCGAGTTGATCAATCGCATAGTCGTGCTCGACACGGTTCGCCGCCTGATCGCCGGAGCCGCCGTGCGCGGGCCAATGCACGCCGATCGCGATGCCCGCGGCAAGCGCCAGCGCTGCTGCGCCGAACGCCGTGGCAACCGCGATGGTCAGCGCGGTACGGCGTGTGACGAAGCTGACCGAGCCGCTGGCAAGCTGACTGCCGGCGCGAAACACGGAGGACATCAGCGGCTCCCGGCGCGTGCCATGCGGCACGTGCAAAGCCGCGCACGGGCGGCACAACGCACGTTCAGCACGCTGGGCGTGTTGAGCGCGCCCAGCGTGCTGAACGTGCTAAAGCGGGACAGGAGATCGGCGGACAAGACTGACTGCATGCGGCATCAACCGGACAACATGCCGGTGGCGATAATGGACAAAGGGCGCCGATTATCGCCTGGCATCACGAAGCATCATCTCAAATACAATGCGCCCGCGTGCGGCTCGATCTGATCAAGCCCTTCCAACTCCCCGAGTTGCGCCACCAGCGCATCGCCGGCAGGCGTCATCGGCATGCGCAACTCGTTGCGTATCAGGCCTTGCGCAGCCAATAGCGCCTTCACCGGCGCCGGATTCGGTTCGGCAAACAGCGACTGGATCAGCGGCGCGAGCTCATGAAAAATGCGCCGTCCTTCGTCGAGCCGGCCCGCTGACAGCGCACGATACAGCGCGACGAAGCGCTCTGGCCGCAGATGCGCCGAAGCCGCGATCGCCCCGCTGCCGCCCAGACACAAGGTGTTGAAAATTGTGATGTCTTCGCCGGTCAGCACCTGCAAGCGGCCGTCCCGAATCAGCGCGAGCGTGGTGTCGAGCGATCCGGCGCAATCCTTCACCGCCTGGATCCGTGGATGCGCGGCGAGCGTCAGCAGCGTGTCGAGTTCGAGCCGCACGCCGGTTCGATAGGGAATGTCGTACAGCACGACGGGCTTGTCGCTCGCATCGGCAAGCGCCATGAAATGCCCGACGATGCCGGCTTGCGAAGGCCGGATGTAGTACGGCGCGGCCATCAGCACACCGGCGATCGGCAGTGGGTTCAGTTGCTCGATACGCTCGAGCATGCTCGCCGTGTGATTGCCCGACACGCCGACCAGCACCGGCAGCGCTTGTGCGTCTGCGCCGCGGGCAGCGGCTTGCGCTTCGTCGAGAATCGTTGCCAGCACGGCGTCCTGCTCCGCGGCGTCGAGCGCGGCCGGCTCGCCGGTCGTGCCGAGCGCAACCAGCCCGGCAATGCCCGCGTCGGCATAGCGACGCACCAGCGCACGCAACGCGGCGTGATCCACTTCGCCGTCGGCGAACGGCGTGATGAGCGGAACCCAGATACCCGAAAAAATAGACATGTCTTTACCTCGATGACGACCGTATCGATTCCGATCAGTAGTGCGAGGGAGGAAAGTCAGGGAATGCCGCAGGCGGGCGTTGACCGGCTGTTCCGTCGCAACATCTGACGGAACAGCTGCTCCGGTCAGATGAGCGGCTGTTTTTTTTCTTTGGCGCTAATGCTCGCGAAGTTCGCGCGTGCACCCACGACGCTCGCAAAAGCGAGACGTGCGGTGGTTGACGGACGGAGTCGGAGCGTTTGGCCGGGATGCATGAAACGCAGTGTAACCGCGTCCGGGGCGGGTTTGCAAAGCGGGTTTGCAAAACTCACGCAAAATCGCTTGACTTCTATGACAGGGAAACTAATATACGCACAGCGTACATGACCAGTGCGCAACCCTCTCCTGACAAGGTGCCCGCATGAGCGTCCCACAACAAGCCTTCCTACGCGATGCGATGCGTCGCCTGAACATGACCCGCGACACGTTCGCGAGCCGCATCGGCGTATCACGCCGGGCCCTCGACACGTGGCTGCTGCCGGACGACTCGCAGGAATCGCGGGCCATGCCGGAGATCGTCGAGCGTTTTGTGTCCGAAATCGTGGTGCACGGCGAGCCGGGCGAAAAATATACGCAAAGCGTAGACTCGCAGTCGCTGGCGAGCCAGATGCTGTTCGAAGGCAAGCCGCAGTTGCTGTCGGTCGATCAGTTCTCGCGCGACTCGGTCGAGGCGTTGTTTCGCGTCGCCGACATCATGCAGCCGATCGCGCGGCGCCGGAAAATCTCCCGGGTGCTCGAAGGCGCGGTGCTTGGCAACCTGTTTTTCGAGGCCAGCACACGGACCCGGGTGAGCTTCGGCGCGGCATTCTGCCGGCTCGGCGGCTCGGTGTGCGACACCACCGGCTTCACATTTTCGTCGATGGCCAAGGGCGAGTCGATCTACGACACCAGCCGCGTGATGAGCGGCTATGTGGATGCGCTCGTGATCCGTCATCCGGAACAAGGCTCGGTGGCCGAATTCGCGCGCGCGACCAACGTGCCGGTGATCAACGGCGGCGACGGCCCGGGCGAACATCCGAGCCAGGCGCTACTCGATCTGTACACGATCCAGCGCGAGTTCTCGCGGCTGGGCAAGATTGTCGACGGAGCGCATATCGCGTTGGTCGGCGACCTGAAATATGGCCGCACGGTGCATTCGCTGGTCAAACTGCTGGCGCTGTATCGCGGCATCAAGTTCACACTGATCTCGCCGCCCATGCTCGAAATGCCGAGCTATATCATCGAGCAGATCTCACGCAACGATCACGTGATCGAGCAGACCCACGACCTGACCGCCGGGCTGCGTGGCGCCGACGTGGTGTACGCCACACGCATCCAGAAAGAGCGCTTCACCGACGAGTCGTTTGAAGGCTACACACCGGATTTCCAGATCAACCAGGCGCTGATGGACAGCGTATGCGGCGCCGATACGCTGATCATGCACCCACTGCCGCGTGACAGCCGACCGGGCGCGAACGATCTGAGCGTCGATCTGAATCACGATCCGCGGCTGGCGATTTTCCGGCAAACCGACAACGGCATTCCGGTGCGGATGGCAATTTTCGCGGTGCTGCTAGGGGTGGAAAAACTGGTCCAGCATTCGATGCGCGACGCCGCGTGGCGCCCGCCCGTTTATCTCGGTCCGGACGATGCGGTGTTTCACGGCATCGATTGAGCAGGATTCGACGATTATTGAAAGACGGCCTTGCAGCTCACGCGCAAGGCCGTTTCAGCAAGCGCGACGACAAATCTTCAGTACACACCCGATTAAATCCCGACTAGACTGAATTCGTCAGTGCCCTCCTGAACCGCAACATCAACCGTGTCAGTTGCCTTAAAAGCAGTCGCCTTAACAGCAGTCGCTTATTGCAGTGCGTCACGAATCGATCTGATTCCGGATTCACCAACATACGAACTGGACGACTCATCATGGCCGACACGAGTTATATGGCGCGCAAATCCGTCGCGGATATTGTCGCAAGCGCGGAGGGCGGTGAACGCCAGTTGTCGAAGTCGCTGGGCGCGATCAGCATCACGGCGATGGGTATCGGCGCCATCATCGGCGCCGGCATCTTTGTTCTGACCGGCACGGCCGCGGCCAATTTTGCGGGGCCGAGCATCATTCTTTCTTTCGTCCTCGGCGGGATTGCCTGCGCCTTTGTCGGACTCTGCTACTCCGAACTGGCTGCCATGCTGCCCGTTTGCGGCTCCAGTTATACCTATACCTATGCCACGCTCGGCGAGTTGTTCGCGTGGATCATCGGCTGGGACTTGATTCTCGAGTATGCGATGGGCGCGGCGACCGTTGCGGTCGGCTGGTCAGGCTATATCGTGAGCCTGTTGCACAACGTCGGGATTAACATTCCGCCGACCATGGCGGCTGCACCCGGCACCACGGTGAAGCTCGCCGATGGCAGCATGGTGGCCGGCGTCGTCAATTTGCCAGCGGTCTTCATTATCGCCGTGCTGACCACCTTGCTCGTGCTCGGCACCAAGGAGTCGGCGCGGCTCAATAACATCATGGTGGCGATCAAACTGACCGTGGTGGTAGCGTTCATCGCCATCGGCGCCTTTTTTGTGCATCCGACCAACTGGCATCCGTTCATTCCGCAGAATACCGGCGAATTCGGTAATTTCGGTGTGAGTGGCATTCTGCGCGGATCGGCCGTCGTATTCTTCGCTTTCATTGGCTTCGATGCGGTGTCCACCGCGGCCCAGGAGGCACGCAAGCCGCAAATCGACATGCCGATTGGCATTCTTGGCTCACTGGTGATCTGCACGGTGCTCTACATTGCGGTCGCCGGCGTGCTGACCGGACTCGTGCCCTATGCCGAGCTCAACGTCCCGGATCCGATCGCGAAGGGTGTCGATGTGATCGGCGTCACCTGGTTTTCCGTGCTCATCAAGATCGGCGCGCTGACCGGCTTGACGACCGTGATCCTCGTGCTGCTGTATGGCCAGAGCCGCATCTTCTTCACGATGTCACAGGACGGCCTCCTGCCGCACCTGTTCGCGCGAGTCCACCCGCGTCTGCAAACACCCCATCTGAGCCAGATGATGATTGGCACCATCGTTGCGATCGTGGCGGCGTTCACGCCGATCAACGTGTTGGGCGAGATGGTCAGCATCGGCACCCTGTTCGCATTCATTCTCGTCTGCGGCGCCGTGATCTATCTACGCCGCAGCGACGCGGACGCCGCGAGGCCGTTCCGCGCGCCGGGCGTGCCGGTGATCCCGATCCTCGGGATCCTGTTTTGCCTGCTGCTGATGGCCGGGCTGCCGCTCATCACGTGGTTACGGCTCTTCGTCTGGCTCGTGATCGGACTCGTCATCTATGGAATCTACGGTCGCAATCATTCGCGCCTTCGCCATCCGGAGCGGGCTCCCGACTGATCACGCCGCGCGGCGTGCTCAACCCCACGCCGCGCGGGACTGGCCTTCCACCACCGTGCATTGCAGACCCGACATACGGCCGGCTGCGTCGATTGCCGCCTCCAGTTCGGCAAATGGATACGACTTCAATTCGACCGCATCGAGCGGAATCTGCCCCGACGCCACCAGCGAAACCAGCGCGAGGTAGTCGGCGCGCGTGTACATGAAGTGGCCGATCAATTCCCAGTTGTTCAGCAACATCTCCCGGTACGTAATCGGCAAGTCCACTTGCATGCTGCCCATCAGCACAAGCCGGCCGCCGCGGCGCAGGCTGCGCAATGCGGCCAGGGTTGCGTTTGCGTCGGTGGCCTGCCCGACCATGTCGAACGCGAGGTCCGCGCCGCCACCGCTTGCGGCGCGAATCGCCGCGGTATCTTGCGCGGCGTCGCCAGTCAGCACGACGGGCACCATCCGCCCACGGCCTTGCTCGACCAAGGCCTGCAGTGGCGCGAAGCGCCGGCCGAGCGCGACGACCTTGCTTGCGCCGAGGGCCAACGCCGTCAGTACGGCCGCCGAGCCGAAGTAGCCGCCCGCGCCGTTGACCACCACTGTTTCGCCCGCTGACAGACGGCCGCGTCGCAGACCACCGAACGGCACCGAGAATTTGCCCAGCACCGCGAGACGTGCGGCATCGATCTCGTCCAGACCGTCCAGCGCGATCAGCGTCGAAGCCGGGAATTCGGCCATTTCGCGCAAGGTGCCGTGCGGAAACTCAGCCAGCAGCGCACCGCTGTCGGCGCTAATCGCGGTGAGCCCTATCAGCGCTTGCGCCGGCTCGCGCACCGTTTCGTCGGCAATCCAGTACGGATTCACGGCGACCCGCTGACCGGCGCGAAACGCCACCACGCCCTCGCCGACCGCGACGATCCGGCCAACCCCATTGGTACCCGGCGAAAACGGTCCCGGCGGGCATGCATACCCTAACTTCCCTTCGACATAGTCGCGCGTGTAACTCAACAGCGGCACCGCCTCCATCCGCACCAGCACGGCATTGCGGCGCGGCTGCGGTTGGCTCACGTCGCGCAAGGCCAGCGGCTTGCCGGGTTCATCGAGCATCCAGGCTTTCATGTTGATGTTCCTCAGTTCGTTTCGGTGGTTGAACTATAGGAGCGCGGTACGTATTCTTGAAATCAATTACTCATATGCGACCCATCAACATGGTTGATCTACGCGACATCGATTTGAATCTGCTGGTTTCGCTTGACGCACTGCTCGCCGAGTCGAACGTCACGCGTGCGGCCGAGCGGCTGCATCTGACACAACCGGCCGTCTCCACACAACTCGCGCGCTTGCGGCAGATCTTCGGCGATCCGCTGCTGCTGCCCGCCGAAACCGGCCGCGGCATGACGCGCACGGCCCGGGCGCTGGAGCTGATGGCGCCGCTTCATGCAGCGTTGAAGAATCTCGAAGTGGTGGTGCGCCACCAGTCGGCCTTCGATCCACTGACCGACACACGGCGCTTCGTGATCGCCGCGCACGACAACGCCACCGTGGTGCTCGGCATGCGCCTGATGGAGTGCTTGCCGACTTCTGCCGGGCCGGGTGTGCGCGTGGCGTTCGTAATAGGCGATCAGCCCACCGCCGCGTCGCGGCTCGAAAGCGGCGAGATCGACCTGCTGCTCGGTTCCGACCGGATGATTCCGCCGTCGATGAAAGCCCGCAAACTCTATGACGATCATTTCGTGTTCGTCCAGCGCAAGGGCCATCCGCGCGGCACCGCACCGCTCGATCTCGACATCTACTGCACGCTCGATCACGTCCTGGTGTCGACCAGCGGCGGCAGCTTTCACGGCTTCATGGACGAGCACCTCGACGAACTCGGCCGCAAGCGGCACGTCGCGTTATCGGTCCAGCACTTCACCCTGGTGCCAGAGTTGCTGTCGAAAACCAACTATGTTTCGACACTGCCGTCGCGCTTCGCGGCACGCTACGTCGATCAGCTCGATCTCTTTACGCTGCCATTCGACGCGCGCGGCTTCACGTTGTACGCGGGATGGCATCCACGCAATCAGGCCGATCCGGCGCTTGTGTGGCTGCGGGAGACGCTGGCCGAGTTGGCGGCACGATAAGAAATCGAGCGAGGAACAGCACGCCCTTTGATCAGAAGTGGCGCATCACGCGCTGCAAGGGCCGCTCGTGCGACGGCACGCACGACTTTACATTCACTCCCCCGCAAGTCGCTAAGTCCACCCCTTCCCCGCCCATCTTCGTCGATACGACCGTCAATCAGATTCATTGGCATGCGAATTCCAATGTCGTGTCTAGAGATTTTTGATGCGAACGCTTCTCAATTACAGTCGGATTGCATAGAATGCACGCCGAAAACACTTTGTAATAAATATGGAATACCCGGGTAAGAAATGCGTTGTTCACCCGGTCACCAGCACTCATCGACGGGGATAAAAATGAAGTTGCGGTCCGACGAACCGAAGCTCGGCAAAATCAGCACGACGTTGTGCAGCATGTTGGCGGCCGGCCCCGCCCTCGCGCAAGGCACGGCCGGTACGGCGCCGCCCGACAAGGAAAGCCAGCTCGCGCCGATCGCCGTACAAGGCCAGTCGGACGACGGCTTCAAAACCGATCACTCGGCCTCGGTCAAATTCACCGCGCCGCTGGTCGATACGCCGAAGTCGGTGACCGTGATTCCGCAGGAGTTGATCAAAAGCACGGGCGCCTCGACGCTGACGGAAGCGCTGCGCACGGTGCCGGGCATCACCTTCGGTGCCGGCGAAGGCGGCAATCCTCTCGGCGACCGTCCGTTTATTCGCGGCTACGACGCCCAGGGCAGCACCTTCGTCGACGGCATGCGCGACATCGGCGCGACCACCCGTGAAGTGTTCAATATCGAAAGCGTCGAAGTGACCAAGGGTTCGGACGGCGCCTACGGCGGCCGCGGCGGCGCGGGCGGCAGCATCAACCTGATCACCAAGACGCCGCATCTGGGCAATTCCGCCGATGGCAACGCGGGCCTCGGCACCGACCGCTATCGCCGCTTCACCGCCGACGGCAACTGGCAAGTGGCCGATCACGCAGCCTTCCGCCTGAACGTGATGAGCCACAACAACGACGTGCCCGGCCGCGACGCGGTCAACAACGAGCGCTGGGGCATCGCGCCGTCGTTCACCTACGGCCTCGGCACGCCGACCCGCGTCACGGCGAGCTACTACCACCTCTCGACCGACGATCTGCCCGACAGCGGTATTCCGTACTTCTACACAACCACCAACAAGCCGGCCAACGTCGACACGATCTATCCGGCCAATGTGGACCGCCACAATTTTTACGGCCTGATCGACCGCGACTTCCGCAAGACAACCTCGGACGTCGGCACGGTGCGCATCGAACACGACATCAATAGCAATCTGACGATCCGCAACACCACGCGTTATACGAAGTCCACCCAGGACTACATCTGGACGCAACCGGACGACAGCCAGGGCAACGTCGTCAACGGCATGGTGTGGCGCCGCGCGAATACGCGTGCCAGCGACGTCTACAGCCTCGCGAACCAGACCGAGCTGTTCGGCGAATTCAAGACCGGTTTCCTGAAGCACAGCTTCACCACCGGCCTCGAACTGTCGCGCGAAACCAGCGTGAACGATTCATACGCCGTAGCAGCGGCGACCGGCGCAGTCTGCAAAACCAAGGGTATCGGCGCGGCGTCGGGCTATAACTGCACGAGCCTGTGGTCGCCGAATCCGAACGACCCGTGGGCCGGTTCGGTGAGCCAGGCAAACGACCCGAGCGAGCAGCGCACCACCACCAAATCGCTGTATGCGTTCGATACGATCGAACTCACCAAACGCTGGCAGGCCAACATCGGTTTGCGCGTCGACGATTACTCGACCGATTTCCGCAACACGGTGGCCAACGCGGCTACCACCGGCATCAAGCGCACCTCGCGCGACGACACGCTGTTCAACTACCAGTTCGGCCTCGTCTTCAAACCGGCTTCGAACGGCAGCGTGTATGCGTCGATCGCGACCTCGTCGACGCCGGCCGGCGCCCTGCTCGGCCAGGGCAGCGAAACGCAATCGTTGACGCCGGGCCGTGGCGGTGTCGGTGCGAACGCGGATCAACTCGCCCCGGAGAAAAACCGCAGCGTCGAACTCGGCACCAAGTGGAACGTGCTGAACAACCACCTCTCGCTGACGGGCGCGCTGTTCCAGATCGACACGACCAACGCACGGGTCACGCTGCCGAACAACGAGTACGCGATGGTCGGCAACAAGCGCGTGCAAGGCTTCGAATTCGGCGTGGCCGGTCAGTTGACGAACAAGTGGCAAGTGTTCGGCGGCTACACGTACATGAAGAGCCAGTTGCGCGACAACGGCAAGACCACCTCGGATAACGGCCATCAGTTCCCGAACACGCCGAAGAACAGCATCAGCCTGTGGACCAACTACGACGTCCTGCCGAAGTTCACGATCGGCGGCGGCGCGTTCTACATGTCGCAGGTGTACGGCGACACGGCGAATCTGCGCGCGGTGCCGTCGTACTGGCGTTTCGACGGCATGGCGACGTACCGGATCAACAAGAAGGTCGATCTGCAACTGAACGTGCAGAACATCTTCAACCGGACGTATTACGACCAGGCGTATCCGGCGCATTACGCGTCGATCGCAGCCGGCCGTTCCGCCTTCCTGACGCTCAACGCGCATTACTAAGCACGGCACGATGGAACAGGTGACGCTGAAGGCGCTGGCGAGCGTGTCGCATGACGAGCTCACCGCAATTCTCTCCGGGCCGCCCGCCAAAGCCGCCGCATGGGTGGCGGCAGCGGCGCACAACGGCATCGTCGAAGCGCAGGCGGTGTACGGTCAGTATCTGCTCGATGGTCACGGCGTAGAGCGCAATGCCGAAGAAGCGTTGACCTGGTTCAAGCATGCAGCCCGGCACGATCATCCGATGGCGATGAACATGTTGGGCCGGTGCTACGAACACGGTTGGGGAACCACCGCGTGCGCGCCGGTGGCGGTCTACTGGTACCGGCTCGCGGCGCAGGCGGGACTCGACTGGGGCATGTATAACTATGCGTCGGCGCTGGCGCTCGGCAACGGTGTGGAGTGCGATCGTGCGCAGGCGTTGCAGTGGTTCCGGCGCGCCGCCGAAATGGGTCACGTGAAGTCGATCAATTTTATCGGCAGTTTTTACGAAGACGGTTGGGAAGTCGATGCCGACGCAAGCATTGCGCTCGACTATTACCGGCGCGCAGCGGTGGGCGGTGACTTCCGCGGCCAGTTCAACTATGCCCGGCTACTGGCGGGGCGCGGCGAGATCGACGCCGCGCTTGAATGGTTGCGACGTGTGCCGCATTCGGCAACAACAGCGTTCATCGCGAAGATGCAGACGTGGCTTGCCGCTTCTCCGGTCGGTGCCTTTCGTGCACTGGCTGAAGACCTGAATGCAGGCATACGCGCGCACATAGCGGCGAATATGAGCCCGGATCCAGGCACACACGGAAACTCGGGGCCGGGCATGAACCAAGGGGTGAATAGAAGCGCGGTTCCGGGCACGGATCCAGGCAAGAACACAAGCACCGCTGCAGGCGCGATGATGCCCCTGGTTCAGGAGTCACGCGCATGATGCTGCATCTGCAAGGCGTACTCAGCAAACAACAGGTCGCGCAATGCCGCAAAGTTCTCGACGCGGCGCCATGGATCGACGGCAATGCGACTTCCGGCGAACAGTCGGCGCAGGCCAAGCGCAACCAGCAATTGCCCGAAGGATCCCCCGCCGCGCGTGCGGTGGGCGATGCGATTCAGGACGCGCTCGGCCGCAATCCGCGCTTCTTTTCCGCGGCATTACCGCTGAAAGTCTTTCCGCCGCTCTTTAACCGCTACGCAGGCGGCGACGGTTTCGGCACGCATGTGGACAACGCGATCCGCCAGTTGCGCGGCACCGACTTCCGTATCCGCAGCGATCTGTCGGCCACGCTATTTCTCGCTGAACCGGATACCTACGACGGCGGCGAACTCCGCATCGAAGACACCTACGGCGTGCATCGCTCGAAGCTGCCGGCCGGCGACATGGTGCTCTACCCGGCTTCGAGCCTGCATCACGTGAGCCCGGTGACGCGTGGCGTGCGGGTCGCGTCGTTTTTCTGGATTCAGAGCATGGTACGCGACGACGGCGAACGCACCATGCTGTTTCAACTCGACAACGACGTACAGCGCCTCGCCGCCGAAAAAGGTTCGAACGATGCAACCGTGGTAAGTCTCACCGGTATTTATCACAATCTGCTGCGCCGCTGGGCCGACGCCTGATTTAGCGGACTCCTCGTCCCGCGCAAAACAGTCTTTCTTTTTGCACCTAGAAAGAAGGCACTTCCGCGTATTTACTTTCCTATTCGTTAAGCGCAACGTCGGTAGCTGACGCGCGCCGCTGCATTTTTTGGCTACGCTCTCCACGATTCAATTCACCCTGATTCGCTGCCGGGTCACGGTGAATCCAGCTGCGCTGCGTGTCGAGATATCGTTGCATTCGCAACGGCGCCGAAATTGCTGTGATGAGGTAGACCGCGACGTTTCGGATGTCGACGCATCGGATACCCGCATGTCGGTTACCCGCATGTCGGTTACCCGCACGTCGGATACCCGCACGTCGGTTACCCGCATGTCGCCATGCCTGCATTGACCTTTCAATGGAGTCAGCAAACCGTCATGTCAACGAAGAATGACTGTCAGGATCCGGGCGACGTCGCCGCCCCACCCCAACCGTCGCGCCGCCGCTTTCTGCAATCGGCTGCCGCTGCTGCTGCTGCCGTCGGCGCGGCGCCGCATCTGCGCGCACAAACACAAACCCCGGCCGCGCCGCCGCCCGCCGAAGTCCATGCACCGGTGCCGGCCCGCCCGGTCACGCTGACCGTCAACGGCCGTGCTTACACGCTGCAACTCGAACCGCGCGTGACCTTGCTCGATGCGCTGCGCGAGTACGCGGGCCTGATGGGCACGAAGAAAGGCTGCGACCGCGGACAATGCGGCGCATGCACTGTGATCGCCGACGGCCGTCGCATCAATTCCTGCCTGACGCTCGCCGTAATGCACGACGGAGAGAACATCACGACGGTTGAAGGACTCGCAAGCAACGGCGTGCTGAGTCCGATGCAACGGGCCTTCATCGAACACGATGCGTTCCAGTGCGGCTACTGTACGCCCGGGCAGTTGTGTTCCGCGACTGCCCTGCTGAACGAATTCCGTAACGGCACGGCCAGCACCGTGACCGCCGATGTCCGCAGCCGCCCGCCGCAACTTTCCGACGACGAAATCCGCGAACGCATGAGCGGCAATATTTGTCGCTGCGGCGCGTATGCGAATATCGTCGCGGCGGTGCGCGCGGTGCACGGGGGCGGCGGGCAGAACAGCGCAAGCGCCGGCAGCAACGGCACCGATAGCCGCGGCAACGCCTGACGGAGCGACCAGCATGGATGCAATCTCTTACGAACGCGCCGGCGATGTCGCCGGCGCCGTACGCGCGGTGCAGCAACCGGGAGCGGTGTTCATCGGCGGCGGCACCAACCTGCTCGACTTGATGAAAGGCGGCGTGGCACGGCCGATGCGGCTCATCGATATCACGCACATCAGCGGACTCGATACGATCACCACGCTGCCGGACGGCGGCATCCGCCTCGGCGCCCTGGTGCGCAACAGCGATGCCGCCAATCACGCGCTGGTGCGCGAACAATACCCGTTGCTCTCGCAAGCATTATTGGCCGGTGCCTCGCCGCAACTGCGCAATATGGCGACGGTCGGCGGCAATCTGTTGCAACGCACCCGCTGCGGCTACTTTTACGACACAGCCTTCACGCAGTGCAACAAACGCATGCCAGGCAGCGGTTGCGCAGCGCTCGAAGGCCATAATCGCACTCAGGCAATTCTCGGTGCGAGTCCGCAATGCATCGCCGTGAACCCATCGGACATGAGCGTGGCGCTCGCCGCGCTCGACGCCGTCGTGCGCGTCAGTGGCCCCGCGGGCGAGCGGACCATTCAGTTTGCCGACTTTCATCGGCTTCCCGGTGACCGGCCCGATGTCGATACGACATTGCAGGCGGGTGAGTTGATTACCGCCGTCGATTTGCCGCCACCTTTGTTCAGCGCAAACGCCCACTACCTGAAAGTGCGTGACCGGGCCAGTTACGCATTCGCGCTGGTCTCGGTGGCGGCCGCATTGCAGATGGACGGCGACCACGTGAAAACCGCGCGTATCGCGTTGGGTGGCGTCGCGCACAAACCCTGGCGCGCGAGCGTCGCCGAGCAGATGCTCAACGGCCAGCCGCTCACACAGGCGACGCTGCACAACGCCGCTGCCGCCGCGTTACGCGATGCCAGACCGCAGCACGACAATCGTTTCAAGGTGCAACTCGCGCAACGCGCGATCGTGCGCGCAGTGAACCAGGCCGCGGGCCGTGCCGGAGGTGTCGCATGAATCTGATCGGTCAACCGCTCGACCGCATCGACGGTCTGCTGAAAGTCACCGGCGAAGCGCGCTATGCCGCCGAATTCCCCGAGGCACGGCTCGCGCATGCGGTGCTGGTCACCAGTACGATTGCACACGGCACGATCACGTCGATCGATGCGAGCCGCGCGCAGGCATTGCCAGGCGTGCTGCTGGTGATGACGTATCAGAACGCGCCGCGCCTGCCGAATGGCGGAAAACCAGCATTGGCGCCGCCGGCCGGCAGGCGCCTGTCTCTGCTGCAGGACAACCAGATTCACTACAACAACGAACCGGTTGCGGTGGTGGTCGCCGATACGCTCGAACATGCCACCGATGCCGCGCGCCAGTTGCGCATCATCTATCAGAGCAGCGCCGCGACACTCGACTTCGCGCAGGCGAAGCCGAACGGACATGCGCCTGACAGACCGCAAGGCCGCATCACCGACACCCAGCGTGGCAGCTTCGAGGACGGCATGCGCAGCGGCACGGTCCACGTCGACGCCGTATACACAACCCCGATCGAGCATCACAACCCGATGGAGCCGCACGCCACGATGGCGCGTTGGGACGGCCCGCAACTCACGCTCTACGACTCGACGCAAGGCGTCAGCAATGCGGCGCAGGCGGTCGCCAGAACGTTCGGCATGTCACCCGTCGACGTGCGCGTGATTTCGCCGTTTATCGGCGGCGGCTTCGGTTGCAAGGGATCGTCCTGGTCGCACGTGTCGTTGTGCGCGATGGCGGCGAAACAGACCGGGCGTCCGGTGCGGCTCGTGCTCGAGCGGCCGCAGATGTTCGGGCCGGTCGGCGCGCGCCCACATACCGAGCAGCATCTCACGCTTGCCGCGAGGCACGACGGCACGTTGACGGCGATGCGCCACGACAGTATTTCGAACACGTCAATGTTCGAAGACTGGACCGAGACCTGCTGCATGGTCACGCGCATGTTGTACACGGTGCCTAATCAGGTCACGACGCACCGGATCGTGCCGATGAATCTCGGCACGCCCACCTTCATGCGCGCGCCCGGCGAGACAACCGGTTCGTTCGCGCTCGAATCGGCGATGGACGAACTCGCCGTGGCGTTGAAGATGGACCCGCTCGCGCTGCGTCTAAAGAATTACGCTGATGCCGATCCGCAGGAAAACAAGCCGTGGTCGGGCAAGTCCCTGCGCGAGTGCTATCAGATCGGTGCGGAAAAATTCGGCTGGTCGCGGCGCACCGCCGCACCACGTTCGATGCGCAACGGCAACACGCTGATCGGCACGGGCATGGCGACCGCGACGTATCCGGCCAACCGCAGCGAAGCCGCGGCCGTCGCGCGGATTCTGCCGGACGGCAGCGCAATGGTCGCCTCCGGCACCCAGGATCTCGGCACCGGCACTTACACCGTCATGACCCAGGTCGCCGCCGACGCACTCGGCTTCGCGCCGGAAAACATCCACTTCGCGCTCGGCGATTCGTCGCTGCCGAGAGCGCCGGGATCGGGCGGCTCGCAATCGGCAGCGAGCGTCTCGCCGGCGGTGCGCGATGCCGCGACCCAGGCGCGCAGCCAGCTGATCGCATTGGCACTCGCCGACGAAGCCTCACCGGTGCACGGCATCGCGCTCGACGACATCACCGTGGAGAATGGCTGGGTCATGAGCCGCTCGCAACCGGCGAAGCGCGATCCGGCCGCGGCGATCATCGCGCGCTCAGGCGGCAAGCCGATCGAAGCCACTTCGACGGTCAAACCCGGCGACGAGAGGCAGAAGTATTCGTTTCACTCGTTCGGTGCCGTGTTCGTCGAAGTCCATGTCGATGCCGACCTCGGCACGATTCGCGTGCCACGCGTAGTCGGTGTGTATGACGTGGGGCGCGTGCTGAACGCGAAGACCGCGCGCAGCCAGTTGATGGGCGGCATCGTGTGGGGCGTGGGGGCGGCGCTCCAGGAAGAGAGCTCACTCGACACGCGCTACGGTCGCTTCACCAACGCGAATCTCGCCGAATACCACGTGCCGGTGAATGCCGACATCGGTTCGTTCGACATCACGTTCATCGATCAGCCTGATCCCTACATCAACTCGCTCGGCGTGCGCGGCATCGGCGAGATCGGCATCACCGCGGTGCTGGCAGCGATTGCGAATGCGGTGTATCACGCGACCGGCGTGCGCGTGCGCGATCTGCCGGTGACGCTCGATAAGGTGATGGGGACGATGCAAGTGTGAGGCGGTTCGGCGCCCTGTGCATGCGCTCGTACTCATGCGTGGGTCCGACGAAGGCGCTAAATGCGTGATGCACGGCCAAGGATCTCGGCGGTGGTCGCGATTTCCGCGTAGTCCATCGCGAGGTTCGCGAGCGACAGCGCATGCACGTCTTCGGCCACCCACATGCGGCCGTTCAGATCGCGCATGTCGAACGTGAAGGCTGCGTCGCTCGCCACCAGCGTGGTGAAGCCGAGGTTACCGGCCGTACGCGCGGTAGCTTCGACCGAGTTGTTCGTGATCACGCCCGCGATCACCACCTGAGCGATCTGCCGCGTGCGCAACCAGCGTTCGAGCCCGCTCGCGATAAACGCATCCGGCACGTTCTTTTCGACGACATGCTCACTATCCTGCGGCTCGAAGGCCGTCTGAAACTCGACGCCGCTCTGCCCCGGCCAAAATACCGAGTCCGGTTCACGGGAAATGTGACGCACGTGAACGACAGGCCGCGCGCTGCCGCGCCAATGGGCGAGCAAGGCCGCGAGATGGTGTTCGGCGTCGGGATTGTTGCGGCGGCCGAGCTTCGGAAACTGAATGCCCTTTTGCAGGTCGATCAGGATCAGCGCGGCATTGTCGTCGAGGCGCTTCATGGCGATGAAGATCCGCTTTGATATGAGGTAAGCGGCTCATTGTACGGGCACTGCCGCGCACAACGGCACACCTCGGCTGATGGATTGCCGCTTGCCTGCCGATGCGTTGCATCGCACAATCGGTCTCATCCTTTCTACCGGTCCCCGTCCATGGCCTACGCCTCGCTCGCTACTGGCGTGTTGCTTGCCGCCGGCTTCGGCTCACGCTTCGACCCGGACGGCCAGCACAACAAACTGCTCGCGCAGATGCCCGACGGCACGCCGGTCGCGCACGAAGCCGCGCACCGGCTGCTGAAGGTTGTCACCCGCGTGCTGGCCGTGGTGCGGCCAGGCTCGGACGCCCTTGCGCGCCTCCTGAACGACGCCGGTTGTGACGTCATGTTCGCCGCGGACGCCGAACGCGGCATGGGCGCGAGCCTCGCCGCGGGCATCGAAGCCAGCGAAGACGCCGAGGGCTGGATCGTCGCGCTCGCTGACATGCCGCGCATCGCCACCGCGACGATCGAAGCGGTGGCACGTGCGCTCGATGGCGGCGCTTCGATTGTCGCGCCGTTTTACCAGGGGCAGCGCGGCCATCCGGTCGGCTTCGGCATCGAGCATCGGGACGCATTGATGACACTCGACGGCGACACGGGCGCACGCTCGCTGTTGATGTCGCAGCGGGTGATGCGGCTGGACGTCGACGACCCCGGGATTCTGCGGGACGTGGATACGCCGGAAGATCTGCGCAACGTTTAACGTTAGCGCGCCTGCGCCGTCTGCGCGCAGGCGCACTTGATTCAGGTCGGCATTTGGGCGCATACTGTATATCCATACAGTATTTTGGCCGCATGGGTACGCATCTGACGCTGCGCGCATCCACGGCGCGTCAGCATGAAACGCATTCCGATCGAACTGTCTTTCACCGCATGGCGGCGCGCCGCACGGGCCTTGCTGCGGCAAGGTGTCGAGCCGTCGCAGATCGAGTGGGTTGAGTCCGGGGATGAACGCGAAGCGCCAGGCACCGCAGGCATTGCTAGCGTGGCTACGCCAGGCGCGCCCGATACTGAGTCCGATCCCGCGACTACAGGTGCCTCCGGCATAGGCACCACCACCGCCCTCGCCGCGCCCGCGATTCCCCGCGAACTGCTCTCCTGGCTGAAAACGGCGGCTTGCTTCCGCGCGCCAGACCGCTGGGCGCTGCTGTACCGCATCCTGTGGCGCTGGACCCGCGGCGAACGCCACGTCCTCGACCTGAACGACGCCGACGGCGCGTTGCTCGATCAACGCATCCGGGCGGTCGAACACGAAACCGAAGATCTGCTGACACTCACGCTGTTCAGGCGGCGTGATCCGTCGATGGGGCCGCCCGAATTCGTCGGCTGGTACGAGCCGCATCATGATCTGCTGGAGCGCGCCGCCGCGCGGTTCGCCGAGCGCATGGGCGACTCCACGTGGATGCTGGCCACGCCGTACGGAGCGGTGCTCTGGAACGGCATGCTACTGCGCATCGGCAGGCCGGCAGCGGAGGAACGCGAGCACGCCGCGCATGCTTTACCGGAAAGCACCATGACCGGCGAAGCGATCACCAGCACGCCCACGGAGGCGCTCTGGCTCGCGTATTACGCCAGCGCCTTCAATGCGCAGCCGTCGCCCGTGCCGCTGCGTTACTGGAGAATGCCGCCCGCTGGGCCGCCGCTGCCCGCGCGGCTCGCACGCGAGCGCAGCCGTCCCGGCGCGCAAAGCGCCCCCGTCACCGTCCCGCCCACGCCGCCAGTCGAGTATTCGGCGATGACACCGCCCTTGCAGGAGCCCACGGGCCCGCTTGGCACCTGCCGGCGCTGCGCGTTATGGCGCAACGCGAAGCAGGCGGTGGCAGGTGCCGGGGCCGCCCATGCGGCGATCATGGTGGTCGGCGAACAACCCGGTGAATACGAGAACCAGCACGGCGAGCCCTTCACCGGCCCGGCCGGTCAACTGCTGGACGCTGTGCTTGCGCGCGCCGGACTGACGCGGGAGGCGCTGTATCTGACTTATGCCGTCAAGCATTACAAATGGGAGACGCTCGACCAGCAGCGCGTCCACCGCACGCCCGCGCCGCGCGAAGTCGAGGCTTGCCAGTACTGGCTGGAAAAAGAACTGACACGGATTGCGCCACGCGTGGTCGTCACGCTAGGGGCAACTGCGCTGAAAGCGCTGACCGGCGCGCACGTCAATCTGTCGGAATACCTCGGTCAAACCATCGCCCACGACGGGCGCCTGATCGTGCCGGCCTGGCATCCGTCGTATGCGCTAATCACGGCCGACGCCAGGTTGCGCGACGACATCGTGGCAACCATTGCGGCGGCATTCGGCCGCGCGGCGGCGCTGGCGGCCAAAGGCGAGCAAGTTCGGGATATGCCCGATGCGTAACGGTGAGCCTCTGCGGGAAACCACGGCAGCATCTGCCCGGTCAGGCACACGGCTTGCACCCATCGCAACAGTTACGCAAACCACGCCAATTCCGCCTAAGCTGATGTGACGCCGCCAATCCAGCACGATTGTCTCGCGCAATATTGACGCTTCGAATGCGGCCCCGAGCGTTCCGAAACCACCACACGTCCCATGAGCGAAACCAGCCCACGCCTTTTCGTCGTCTCGCCCCACTTCGACGACGCCGTCTTCAGTTGCGGTGCATTACTCGCCGCCCATCCAGACGCCGCCGTGTGTACGGTGTTCGCCGCACCGCCCGAGCAGGAAATGCATACCGAATGGGATGAAAAATCGGGTTTCACGAGCGCCCATCAGGCTATCCATGCCCGCACGCTCGAAGACAACCTCGCGCTGGAGGTGCTCGACGCGATTCCGCTGCGCATGCCGTTTCGCGACAGCCAATACATGGACTCGCCATCGATCAGCAAATTGGCGGCGGTACTCGAAGAGACCATCTACCGCACGACCGCGAACACGCTGCTGATGCCGCTCGGCTTGCATCACGACGATCACGTCCTGGTGTTCGAGGCCTGCTGCGAAATCCTGCCACGGCTGTCGCATCTCACCTGGTTCGCCTACGAAGACGCGATTCATCGCCGCACACCGGGTGTGGTGCAGGCGCGGCTCGCCGACCTCGCGCAACGTGGCATCGTTGCGACGCCGGCCTATCCGAGCGCAGGACATACGATTGATCTCACGCGCCGCACGTTGCTCAAATGCGAAGCGGTCAACGCCTACGAAAGCCAGCTGCGCGTATTCGGCGCGGGCGATTACGACGATGTTTTCGCCACCGAACGTTACTGGCAATTGAGCGTGGGCCGCCGCCGGAAAAAGTAAGGGACGCACACGGCGGCGTGCGGGATCGCCTACGCTAGAAGGGAACGGCCGGCGTATAGGTGGATTCGCCGCCAGCGGCCGTACTGCCCGCGTCTCAACTAAAAGGTGATGCAATGAGCTACGACATGCATACCAGCCCGATTCCCGATCCGAACGCCGATCCGAACCGGGACCCGGAGGCCGATCCGCTAGTGCCGCCGTCGCCCGGTCATCACACCGAGGAGCCGCAGCGGCCCGATGGGCCGCCGGACAAAGATCCGGTGTGACGCCGCGCGCGGTGGCTAGCGCACGCGTGAGTGAGCGTGTGACTGAGCGCGTGCTTTAGCGTGTCAACTCGGTAAAGCCTTGCAGGAGGCGGTCGATGTCGGCGGCGTGGATGTTACCCATCGTCGAAATCCGGAACAGCTCGGCTGACAAGCCGCCCTGACCCGCATAAATGACGAAACCGCGCGCCTTCAGCGAATCGTGCAGTTGCGGATACGACACGCCGTCCGGCAAGCGATACGCGCGCAGCACCACCGACGACTGCTCCGGCGGCAACACACTGCCGATGCCTCGTTCGGCCAGACCCGCGCGAGCCTGCTCGGCCAGCGCTGCGTAACGCGCGTGGCGCGCCCGCCAGCCGCCTTCGTCGGCGAGTTCGCGCAGCGCTTCGACCAGCGCGTAATACGCGTGGACCGACGGTGTGAACGGCGTATTGCGCTGGTCCTGCAACCGCGCGAGGCGCCCGAGGTCCAGGTAGTACGTGCGGCTCGCCGCCTGCGCCAGCGCCGCGCGCCGCACCAGCACGAACGACGCGCCCGGCACGCCATGCAGACACTTGTTCGCGGTCGCCGCGACGGCGTCGAGACTGGCGTCGGCGAAATCGATCGCTTCCGCGCCGAAGCTGCTGACGCCATCCACCAGCAGACGCAGGCCGCGTTCGCGGCACAGCGCGCCTAGCGCCTGCAGATCGTTCAGGCGTCCCGTCGTCGTTTCGTGATGAATCACGGCGACGTGAGTGAACGCTTTGTCCGCGTCGAGGCGTTCGGTGATCTTCGCGAGATCCGGCGCCTGCATCCAGTCGTGCTTCAACGACTCGTGCGCAATGCCATATTGCGTGGCGATCTGCGAAATACGCTCACCGTACACGCCATTTTCCACGACCAGCAGCTTGCCGTTTTGCGGCACCAGCGCGGCGGTCATGCTTTCAACAGCGGCCGTGCCCGAGCCGGTCATCAAGACCGCTTGCCATTCGCCTGCGTCGAGGCCGTAAAGATCAACCAGACGTGTGCGCGCCTCTTCCTGCAAGTCGAAAAACTCGCTTTCGCGGTGGCACAGATCCGTTTGCAACAGGCTGTTGCGGACGCGTTCAGTGAGCGTCACCGGACCGGGATTGAGCAGCAACATAAATGCACTCCTTAAGCAGCGCCGATGTGGCGCATCAGGCGCGTCTTCACATCGGGCGGGGTGATAGTGGGACGCGGCAGGCCATCGGGCGTACCGCGGCGAATCGCCAGTCGCGCAAAGCGCGGGCCATGGGGCGACAGCGCTGGTTCGAACAATTCGTCGATCACATTGACGTCGTCGCTTTCAAGCGCCGATGCGTAACCGCAAGCCGCGGCGACACCCGCAAACGACACCTGCGACGACACCGTCGCCTGGCCACCGGTCGAGTCGTGTGCGCCGTTATCGAGTAGCAGATGCGTGAGATTCGACGGACCGTACGCGCCGAGCGTCGCAAACGCGCCCATGCGCATCAGCGCGGCGCCGTCGCCGTCGAGCGCGACCACGTGCAGATCGGGACGCGCCAAGGCGAGACCCAACGCGAACGGCGTCACGCAGCCCATCGAGCCGACCATGTACAACTGGTTGGGACGATCGTCGATTGCATAGAGTTCGCGGCCGCAAAATCCGGTCGACGCGAGCACCACCGTCGATTCGAGCGGCGTGTGCGCGATGACTTTCTGCAACGCGTCGTGACGTGAAGCCAACTCATTCGCCGCGACGTTTTTGAATTGCGAACGCGGTGTCACAGGCACTCGACGAGCACCTGCGTGACCCTCTTTCAACTCGTACGGCGCCACGCTGCCCTTTTGCATCACGAGCGCGTACGGACGGCCGGTTTCATCCATGTGAGCGATGGCGCGATCCAGCGCCGGGCCGATCGCGTCGGCTTCGGTCGGGAAGGTCTCCCAGGGAATCTCCATCGTATCGAGCATCGCGGGCGTGATTGGGCCCATCAGCGCGTGCTGCGGTTCGTCCGCGACGCCGGGTTGCCCGCGCCACGTCACGATCAGCAATTGCGGCAGACGGAAGGTCCACGTGAGCGACGTCAACGGGCTCACCGCATTGCCGAGGCCGGAGTTCTGCATCATCGTGATGCCGCGCCGGCCGTTCTGCGCGCCGAGTGTGACGCCCGCGATCAATGCGACTGCGTCGCCTTCATTGGCCGCCGAGACGTAATGCAGCGATTCGTCCTGCAATACGTAATTGATGAACGGCGTCAGATACGAGCACGGCACACCGGCATACCAGTCGAAGCCGCGTTCGCGCGCCGCCTCGACGAACTGTGCTGCCTCGATCATTGCGCGGCTCCGCTAGCTGTCCCCGTCTGGTTACCGACCGTTGCCGCGAACGGTGCTTGAGCATGAGCGAAGTCGCCCGCACGACGGAAGTCTTCCAGATCGTTCACGCCGCGCCAGTGGCCGTGCACGTATTGCACCTCGATCGCTTCACCGGCTTCGATCAGCGCATTCAGCAGCGCGGGCATATCGAGCGAATCGAAATCCGGGCGCGCCTGCAGTTTGCTGAGTACCGCTTGCAACCGCCCACGCCCTTCGCCGCGTACATTCAGCAGACCGACCCAGCGACCGTGTGGCGTTTGCGAAGCGATGGCGGACGCTGCCTCCTGCCCGCTCGACACGTGACGCAGTGTGACCTTGTTGCCGAACAGCCCGCGATCGTCGGCTGCCGAGCACCATGCGAAGTCACGCACGCTGGCGTTTTCCGCATCGGTCAGCGACGAATCGACCACCACGCTGAACGCCGCTTCGCTCTCGACCAGATCGCGCAGGATGTAGCTGCGGAACAGCAGGTCGCCATACGAGATGACGGTGTCGCCCGCGACCCGGTCGACTGCGCAGGCGAGCGACGCCAGTTCGCCGGTTTGCGCGTGACGTTCATTGACGACCAGCTTGATCCCGGCCGTATCGATCGCATCGGCGCGATAACCACCGACCACGGTGATGTCATTGACGCTCTGCTTCTTGAACGCATCGACGAGCCAGCGCAGAAGCGGCTTCCCCGCGATCGGCAGCATCACTTTCGGCCGATCTTCGGTGACGGCCTCGAGCCCCTTACCGCGGCTTGCCGCGAGCACGACGGCCGCGCCGGCCGCGCGTCCGCTCGACAGATAACGGTCTTCGGCTTCCGAGTATTCGTCGGCGTCTTGCAGACGGAAGATTTCGTTGACTGCGGCAATGCTGTCTTCGACGTTGACGAGCGTTTCGCTCGCGTGAATTTCCTTGGCGACGGCCTGCATGGCCGAGGTCGAGGCGCGGATCAGATGATTCGCCCAGATGACCGTACTGATGCCGGCCTCGCGGAATACCTCGGTGGGCGTGCTGTAGTACTTGGTCGGCACGATGACGAGCGGCCCGCGGCCGGCCCATTCGCGTGCGAACTCGAGGATTTCATCGGGGCGCGAGAGCTTGCTGTGAATCAGGATCGCGTCCGCACCGGCTTGCCGATAGGCTTCTGCGCGACGCAGGGCTTCGTCCATCCCCCAGCCGGCGATGAGTGCTTCGACGCGGGCGACGATCGAAAAGTTTTCATCCGACTGCGAGTCTTTACCGGCTTTGATCTTGCCGCAGAACTCATCCATATCCGCGAGCGGCTGCGCTTCGCCGTTGATGAAGCTATTCGTTTTCGGGAATTGTTTGTCTTCGATACAGACGCCGGCGATGCCGCGTTGTTCGAGTTTGCGCACGAGGCGGCGCACGTTGTTGAAGTTACCGTAGCCGGTATCGCCATCGAGGAGGATGGGCAGATCGCTGGCGTCGGCCATGAATTCGAGGGTATCGACGACTTGCGTCCAGCTGGCTTCGTTGTTGTCGCGCACGCCGAATTGGGCGGAGATCGCGAGACCCGAACCCCAGATCGCTTTGAAGCCGGCTTCGCGGACGATGCGGGCGGAGAGACCGTTGTGGGCCTCCATCATGAATTCGAGTTCATTGCTGACGAGCATCTGGCGCAGGCGTGCGCTGCGCGAAGCGCAGACGAATGCAGGTTCGCGGGCGTTCATTTTCTTTACTCCTTATAGCGGGCTTATTAGGGCTCTTTTTTGCCCTGCGGGCGGCTGGAAAATGGCGACTATAGCTGAAATCGTTTTTATTCGGCGGCTGGGTGGTATTGGGGTTTTCTGATGTTGTTGTTAAGTGTGAAAATGTGTTGTTTTTTGCATTTCATGCAATGCGGTTTGGATTTGGGGTTTTTTGGCGTTATGTGGAGGAATGTGATTGGGCCCTGCGGGTGGCTTGGTTTTGTGCTGGTTTTTTATTTTGTCTTGTTTGGTTTATTTGGGTTTTTTGTTGTCTGTGTTTAGTCGCTTTCTGTATTAATTTTGCTATTGGTCTATTAGCGTTGCCCTGTGCGGGGCGACGCTAATAGACCATTAACAAATCAAGGAAAGGCCAACACCATAAGCACACAGACAGTACGCGCCGAGCAGGCAAAACAGAACAAGGAAATCCCAACACCACCGGCATACAAACAACAAACAAAAAACCCCAAATAGTCATACAAAAAGACAGCGGGTTTCCCCTCCCCTGCGGAGCAAACACCAAGAAGCCGTAAACACAGCAAGCGACAAGCCAATCGCTGCAAGCGGAAAAAGTGAACGAGCAATCCCCCTGACCGACCACCTCGCGCAAGCGAAAGCAACCCCCCCAATTGCTATGACTCTGAACAAAAAACTAGCCTCAATGATCGCGGTCCTCTGGACCGGCCTGATCCTGATCGGCGGCTTCGGCGCATGGCAAAACCGCGCGTCGATGATCTCGGACCGTCGCGATCAGCTCACCTCGCTGATCGACCAGGCCAATCACATCGTCAACCGCTACTACACCCTCGCACAACAGCACACGATCACCGAAGACGAAGCCAAAAAACAGGCGCTCGACACACTCGCCGCCATGCGCTACGGCAAAGACGGCTACATCTCCGTCAACGACTCGCAGCCGGTCATGCTGATGCACCCGTTCAAGCCGGAAATGGTCGGCAAGAACTTCGCGCAATTCACCGACCCGGCCGGCAACCATCTGTTCGTCGATATCGTCAAAGCAGGCAGCCGCGATGGCGGCGGCTTCGTCGACTATATGTGGGCGAAGCCCGGCAGCAACGAACCGGTGGCCAAAACCAGTTACGCAGGTCACTTCGCGCCGTGGGACTGGTATCTCGTCACCGGCATGTACATGGACGACGTACAGAGCGCGTTCTACGCCAATCTGCTGCGCTGGCTCGTCATCACCGTGACGCTCGGCACGATCGCCACCGTCGTCATGCTGCTGGTGTTGCGCAGCATCCGCCGCACGCTCGGCGGCGATCTCGAAGTCGCAGTGGAAGCTGCACAACTGATGGCGCGCGGCAACCTCGCCACACGCGTGCCGGTACAAACGGACGACACCGGCAGTCTGCTGCACGCCCTCCACACCATGCAGGCCGGTCTCGTCGATACGGTTTCGCGCGTGCGTCTCGGCACTGAAAACATCAATATCGGCGCAACGGAAATCGCCGCCGGCAACACGGATCTGTCACAACGCACCGAGGAACAGGCCGCGGCGCTCGTCGAGACGGCGTCGAGCATGGATCAGATGACAGTCAACGTGAAGCAGAACGCGGACAGCGCGCTGCAAGCGGCGCAACTCGCCGGTCAGGCTGCGGATGTGGCCACGCGCGGCAGCCGCGTCGTCGACGACGTGGTCCGTACGATGGGCGAAATCACCAGCAGTTCGCGGCAGATCGGCGACATCATCGGCGTGATCGACGGCATCGCGTTCCAGACCAACATCCTCGCGCTCAATGCAGCAGTCGAAGCGGCCCGCGCGGGCGAACAGGGGCGCGGCTTCGCGGTGGTCGCCGCCGAAGTGCGCAGCCTCGCGCAACGCTCGGCCACGGCCGCGAAGGAAATCAAGGCGTTGATCGAAACGTCGACCCATACCGTCGAAGCAGGCGCGTCGCTGGTCGCCAACGCTGGTTCGACCATGGGCGAGATCGTGCAGTCAGTGCGCCGTGTGAACGAAATCCTCGAGGAAATCAGCAACGCGTCGCGCGAACAGAGCGCGGGCATCGAACAGGTCAATCGCGCAGTCGGCGAAATGGATCAGGTCACGCAGCAAAATGCCGCGCTCGTCGAAGAAGCTGCCGCAGCGGCCCATTCGCTGAAGGATCAAGTGGGTGTGTTGCGCGAGGCAATCTCGAGCTTCGCTTTGCCGGCCTGAGGCCGCCAGCTCTTTTCAGGCAGCGCGACACCTGCAGAAGAGAGGCCGAGAAAAAGAAGGCGCTCTACAGGCAGAGAGCGCCTCTTTAACACGCCGCGTCGGAGTCGACGCATTAATCGAACGAACCAGCCGCGCGGATTTTTCAAGTCCACGCGGCTTTTTCGTGGCTGCCCGTACCTCTGGCTATGTCTTGCCGCTACGGCTACAACCGCATCTGCACTGAGAAGGCGAAGCCCCGCCGTTCAGCAAACACTTGCCACGGCCGATCCCGCAACCAGGTTAAGCCGAATTTGGCATTACCGAATTCGGCTTAAGGCATTTTCATCAGAACCCGCCGCTTCCGATAATGGCCGCTTTCAAACGCGCGCCTCGCGGCGAACTCCCATGGGGAGTCGTTCCCCTCGCGAGCGCCGTCCCGCCAAGGCTCGCCGTCATGTTGCTCCACCTCCTCTACCTCGTTGCGATCGTCGCCGAAGCCATGTCCGGCGCGTTGATGGGCATGCGCCGCGGCATGGACCGCTTCGGCCTGTGCCTCGTCGGCACCGTCACCGCGCTCGGCGGCGGCACCGTACGCGACGT
Organism: Paraburkholderia domus; assembly: GCF_905220705.1. Classification (GTDB taxonomy): domain Bacteria; phylum Pseudomonadota; class Gammaproteobacteria; order Burkholderiales; family Burkholderiaceae; genus Paraburkholderia; species Paraburkholderia domus. The sequence continues at coordinate 5,797 of NZ_CAJNAT010000022.1, read as the reverse complement.
GTTGCTCGGCCACTATCCCCTTGCATGGATCTCGCATCCAGATTACGTTCTGATTACAATCGGGGCAGCGTCGATTGCGGCGGCCAGCGCCAAATGGCTGCGTAACTGGCAAGGGCTGTTCGTCACAGTCGACGCAATCGGGCTGATCGCGTTCACGGTCATCGGTTGCGACGTTGCCGCGGCGCTGGACGTGAGCCCGGCGATCGTCGTGCTGGCCGGCGCGATCACCGGCGTGTGCGGCGGCATGCTGCGCGACCTGCTGTGCAATCAGATGCCGCTCGTGCTGCGCGAGGAGTTGTACGCCAGCATCGCGCTCGGCGCAGGCGCACTGTACGTGGCACTACAAGCCTGCGCCGTGGCGCCGGGGGCGGCCTCCGTCGTGGTGCTGGCCGGCGGTTTCGCGGTGCGCATGCTGGCCGTACGGTTCCGTTGGCAACTCAAGGTATTCACCGCCGCCGATTCGGGCGGCGCAAGTTAATCCCGCTGCACGCCACGCGCGTGCGGCTTTCACTCGAGGAGCACGCTCGACAGTCACGCGCAACAAGCTGCCGGCCCCGCCGGTTTCAGTTCGCCACGCACTGCTGTCCGTTATCCGCACTCATGATCCAAAAGAAGAAATCGCAGTCGCACGATCCCTACGCGCCCGTCGCGAAGAACCAGCTGCTGGCCGCGCGCCTGCCGATGTGGCGCTCGAAACTTGTCATCCTGCTGGTGTTCAGCGCGTTTGCGTCGCTGGCGGCGCGCGCGTTCTGGGTGCAGGTGGTCAATCAGGACTTCTACGTCGATCAGGGGCAAAAACGCTATCAGCGCACGATCGAGCTCGATGCAACACGCGGGCGCATCGTCGATCGCAACGGCTCGTTACTCGCCGTCAGCCTTGCGACCTATGAAATCTGGGCTTCGCCGAAACTGCTCGACGAAGCCTCGTTCGCGCCGCTTTCGAAGCTGCTCGACCTGCCGCTGGCGGAACTGCGCCGGCGTCTGAACGGTGACAAAACCTTCGTGTTGCTCAAGCGCCAGGTGGATGCCGACACCGCCGATCACCTGAACAAACTAGGCCTCGCCGGCATCACTCAGATTGCGGATTCAAAGCGCTTTTACCCCGAAGGCGAATCGGCGGCGCACGTGGTCGGCTTCACCGATATCGAGGACAACGGCCAGGAAGGCGTCGAACTCGCCGTCAACGAGCAACTACTTGGCGTGCCCGGTCAGCGCGAAGTGATCCGCGACCGTCTGGGTCGGGTGGTGTCCGAGACCCGGCCGCTCGTTCCCGCGCAGAACGGCGACACCATCCACCTGACAATCGACCGGCGGATCCAGCAACTCGCCTATGCGCAACTGAAGGACGCCATCGCCAAACATCACGCCGAAGCCGGCAGCGTGGTCGTGCTCGATGCACGCAACGGCGAAATTCTCGCGCTCGCCAACTATCCGAGTTTCGATCCGAACGACCGCGCCCGCCTCACCGGGCGGCAACTGCGGAATCGCGCGGTAGTCGACACCTTCGAGCCGGGCTCGACGATCAAACCGGTCGTCGTCGCACTGTCGATCGACGAAGGCAAGGTCCGGCCGCAAAGCATTATCGATACCGCGCCGGGCTGGTACAAGATCGGCCCGGCGGTGATTCACGACACCTCGAATCATGGCGCGATGACCGTCGCCGAAGCGGTGCAGAAGTCGAGCAATATCGCGCTCGCCAAGCTCGCACTGAATCTGCCCGCTGAAAAAATCTGGAACAAGTATCAGGAATACGGACTCGGGTTGAGACCCGAGCTGACCTTTCCGGGTGTCGCGTCGGGCAAGGTGCGCCCGTACAAACGCTGGCGTCCCATCGAGCAGGCGACCATGGCATATGGCTACGGTCTGTCCACTTCGCTGCTGCAGATCGCGCAGGTCTACACCGCCTATGCCGGCGACGGCACCCTGCATCACGTGAGTCTGTTGCGTAAAAACAGAGACGCGGACGGGAACACGGGTGCGGCGACGCAGGCCACGGATAACGGCCATGCAGTCACAACACCCGCCACCGCGCGCGCGATCCGCTCGATGCTCGAAATGGCTGCCGGCCCCGGCGGCACGGGGCGTGCAGCGGCGGTGGAAGGCTACCGGATCGGCGGCAAAACCGGCACGGCGCGCAAACAAGTCGGCGCGACTTACGCGAAAAATCGCTACCGTGCACTGTTTGTCGGCATGGCGCCGATGAGCGACCCACGGCTGATCGTCGCCGTCATGATCGACGACCCGGCCGGCAAGGCATTCTATGGTGGGACGGTGGCCGGGCCGGTGTTCAGCGGCGTGACGGGCGGTGCGCTGCAGTTGCTGGGGGTGCCGCCGGATGCCTGAGCGGGTCGAAACGAATCGAAGGGTCTCGCATGATGCGTCGGTGAACGAACCACCTTAGCGTGGCGCGTTATTGCTGCCCGCTTTCGCCAGCGCCTCGATGCGATTGCGGCCGTTGCGTTTGGCCTGGTACATCGCCCGATCGGCTTCTTCCATCATCGCGAGGCCCTGCGTGGCCGCATCGGCCGGCGTGCCGGTCATCGTGCGCGCCGCCACGCCGATCGACACGGTCAAGGCGATGCGTTCCCCGTGGTCGTCCTGCAAGTCCAGCCTTTCGACAGCCAGCCGCACGCGCTCGGCGACCGTCAGTGCATCGGTCCGATCGCCCTGCACCAGCGCGGCAAACTCTTCGCCGCCGTAACGCGCCACGGTATCGCCCAGCCGCACCTGCTGCCGCACGCAGGCCGCGACCGAGGCCAGAGCGCGGTCGCCAGTCTGATGTCCGTAGGTGTCGTTGATACGCTTGAAGCTGTCGATATCGATGAACAGACACGCGACCGGTACGCCATACCGGACGGCACGCATGATCTCCTCGCGCAGCCGTTCATCGAAGTAGCGGCGATTGGCGAGGCCGGTCAGCGAATCGGTCATACCGAGTTGCTTGAGCCGCTCGCGATGCGCGACATTGTCGAGACTCGCCGTAACGATGCTCGCAAAGCGCTCCAGAATGTCCGTCGCCATGCCTTCGGCGAAACGGCCCGGGTCGTCACTGCAGAGGCATAGATAGCCGCTGACGGTGTCGCCGGCGGCGAGCGGCAGCAAGATCGCGCTCGCCGGCGTGTCCGCGTCGCCGAAGAATGCGCGGCGCGCCGTTTCATCCAGCCCGCTCAGCTTGCCCAGCCATGGCCGTCCCCCTTCGCATAGACCAAGGGCAGCGAGACCGCCTTCGCGCGACGTTTTCAGATTGGGCTGATCGAGGGCGTCCAAAGCGCCCGGATCGAGCAGTTCGAGCAGCATCGGCGCGCGGTCGTCGAGCCACAACGTCACGCTCGCCAGCGAGAATTCTTGCGGCAGATGGCTGAACAGCGTGTCGAGAAACGACGCGAAATCCTGCGCGCCGATCAGCTTCAACTCGACGTTCTGGAAGCGGCGCAGCGTCCGCTCGTTGTGTTGCACGGTATCGACGAGCGAGCGAAGACGGTCTGAAAGCGGCGTTTGGGCGAGATTCGTCACGTTATCAAGGGTGCGGGCCCTGAGGCCAAGCGGGGTCGGCGGCCCCAACCGCTGTAATAACGGCCAATTCCCCGAGGTCTTGAGGGTTGGATCACCACGCAAGCAAAAGAGCGGTTCAGTGGGGCGATCGGATACAGCGGATCAAGCGCAGGATTTTTTTGAGCGCGATCTTAAGTTTGGCTTAATTCTTACCTGTAACTATGGCGCACAACATCCCCTGTTGAGCCGCCAGAACATCGGCGGCGCTTTTTTTGCGAGGGGTGTCGCCGACGCGCCGATAGATGGACAGCATGCCTGCGAAGAAGGAGTCAAACGATGGTGGAAGACACGGTATTCGAGCATTTGCGCGCGATGCCCGGCAACGAATGGGTGCGCCAGATCCACTCGTGCAAGGTCTCAGACCCCTTGCAACCCCCTTGGGGACGCTCGTACAGACTCGTCGAATGGACCATGAAGCACACCCCGGAATCGAGCCGCCGCGTGGTGCCCGCGGAAAGCACACCACTCGAAATCGCCCAGGCGGTCGTGTCGCACATTCCGGGGCGCCGCTTCTGCCAACATAGCGACGATTAATCGCGCAGCCGGCTGCCTCCCCTCAGCTTTTCGCGCGCTTCGCCATTTCTTCCTGAAACAGCGCCACTTCTTCCGCAGCGGCTTTTGCCACACTCGGCCGCTGCATCAACCGCTTGTAGTAATCAGCAACCGCCGGCCATTCCGACAGGTCGATGCCGCCATATGACGCCCAGTTCAGCACGGTGACCAGATAGGCGTCGCCCACGCTGAACGCGTCCAGCAGATACTCGTTTTGCGCCAGATGATCTTGCAGAACGCCCAGCCGCAACGCGGCCTTGTCGCGCGCATAGCGCTTCACGTCTTCGGGCGCGCGTGCATCGAGTAGCGGCACGAACACCCCCTTGTGCAACTCCGTACTGATAAAACCCAGCCATTGCTGCAGCCGCGCGCGCTGTGCCGTACCCGCGGCGGGCGCGAGCCGCGCGGCCGGAAAATGATCGGCCACATAAGGCAGAATCGCCGTGTTTTCCGTCAACAGCCAGCCTTCGTCCGTACGCAGCACCGGCACCTGCCCGAGCGGACTGATCGGATAGAAGTCCGAGCCGTCCGACAACTTTTTCGACTTCGTGTCGACCTGAATGAACCCAGCCTGTGCCCCCGCCTCGTACAACGCGATTCGGGTGGCCAGTGAACAAGCGAGCGGCGAGAAGTACAGATCCATGGGGAATCCCCTGTCGTTAGTGTTTTTGTACTATATTGCATTTAAATCACTTCCGCCATATTTTTATGCCGATCAGTACAAAAAAAGAAGTCCGCCCTCGCGGACGCCCACGCGCCTATGATTCCGACCAGGCGCTCGCCGATGCAAGAGACGTGTTCTGGCGTAGCGGCTATGCGGGCACCTCGCTGGATCAATTGAGCGCCGCGACCGGTATGAACCGCCCGAGCCTGTACGGTGCATTCGGCGACAAACACGCGTTGTATCTGACTACGCTCGAACGTTATATCGAAGCCGGCCGGCTCGCGATGGTCCATGCGCTTAGCGAAGACCTGCCATTGCCGCAGGCACTGCTGCGCGTTTATGAAGGTGCACTCGCGTGGTACCTGCCCGCCGACGGCGATCCGCTCGGCTGCTTCATGATCGGCACTGCCGCGGTCGAAGCGGTGGATGACGCCGAGGTCCGCACAGCGCTTGCCGAAGGACTGCGTACCTACGACAAGGCCTTCGAGAAACGCTTCAAGCTGGCGCAGGCCACCGGCGAACTGGCCGCCGATGCGCAACCATCCCTCCTCGCGAAGATCGCTTCGGCGATTTTGCACAGCCTCGCGTTGCGCGCCCGTGCGGGCGATTCACGCGCGTCGCTGCGGGCAACGGCGATTGCGGGCGTGACGTTGATATGCGGATAAGCGCTTTTGCAATGCTTGACAGTCACGCGGAACGGTTATGCCTATGATGGCCCCTTCCGCCTGACACGTTATGGTTTCGACATGAGCTATCCGTACGATTTGATTACCGCCACATGTCTTTTCATCATCGTGGTCTCCACCACCATCATGCTCGCGCTCAGCTGAGCGGTTTAACGCCCCCCCTTTGCAGAGGTTGCGAGCCAGTCAACGCGCGCTACGCATTTCCGTAAAAAGACGGGATATACTGTACATATATACAGGTGCGACCTGAAGGTCGCTATCGCAACTGTCTTGCCGATAGTAATTGGACAAGACCTGCTGTTCTGCCAGCAGTAGCCTACTCGATCGTGCGTCGCTGGTAACA
>NZ_CAJNAT010000021.1 GCF_905220705.1 Paraburkholderia domus | reverse complement strand
GAGGTTCACCTTCTCGTCGGCGTTGTGATAGCTGCGAAGGCAGTCAAACGCGCCGCTGGGGTCGGCGTCACGCGTCGCATTGTAATGCCATCGGGTTTCCACACAACCTGGACCCTGAGCGGTCATCCACAGGTTTGCGATTCGAGCGGCAGCTTTTGCGGGAGCAACGGCCAGTGAATCCTTCGCGTGTGTGTGCATACAACTCAGACACGACGGGCTAGCGAAGTGCACGCCGCGATCCTTGCCTCCACTGCGGCGAAGCGGTGGCGAACGATCTCAAACGCCCTCAGTGCTACGGGCACGAGTGTGCGTTCGACGTGACGCACGATACCCAGCGTCATGTCCATCACCAATGGTGGGTTCACGTCGAGCGCCACCACATCGCCGCTTTCCACTTTCGCGATCATTGCGAGGTCTATAGCGGGGACCACTGCATCACTGTGTTCCAGGATCGAGTGAACGGTACCGATGTCATCCGTCGCCAAGGCGAAATGGTCAATCACTGGCACCGCCAATCCGTAGAGCTCGCCGAAGCGGCGCGTAAGCGAGGGCTCGGAATGTCCCGCTGCCAGCAGCGGATAGGGACGAATATCGTCAATCGTCACTTGCCGCTGGCCAGCGAGCGGATGGCCACGCCGGACATACCACCCGAAGGTGCAGGGATAGACCGCCTCCGCGGCTAAATCGGCATGGTCCTGGGCGACACGGATATCGCCGACGAAAAAGTCCAGTCGCTCCGCAAGCAGCGCGGCCAGCAGCCGCTCGGAGGTTTCGATCACGCTGCGCAACTGCACGCGCGGCGCATTTTGCATCAGGTCCAGCACGAGCGGGCTGAGCAGCACCGGCGCTAGCGCCGATCCCATCCCGAACGCCAGCGATCCTGCCTCGCCCGATTGCATCAGCGCCAGCAAGCGCGCGCCTTCCTTCTCGTCCAGCACCATCCGGCGTGCCCGCGGCTCGTAGGCGCGCGCATAGAGCGTCGGGCGCAGTCGGCGATCGGTTCTATCGAAGAGCGGCACTCCGAGCCCCTCTTCGAGTGCGCGAATGCTGCGCGACAAGGCCGGCTGGCTCAGGTGTACCGCTTCAGCCGCCGCGCTAAGCGAGCCATTGTCGAGCATGGCGAGGAAGTGCTGGATCTGACGGATATTCATGCGAACGCGTCAACTTGCAGAATGCGCATAATATCTCATCAATAAATGCAATTTACACAAATAATTGATTTGCCTAGACTCTGCCCGAGACTCGCGATACGGCCGGGTGCAATCAGACCCGCGCAAAACCCAGACGAAACCGATACTTCATGCCTGCCTTTCAGACCTCACCACCGCGCCGTCCAGTTGTCGGCATCATCGCCGACTCCATTGAGTTTCATGGGCATCGTGGCCATTCCGTACTTCACGGCTACGTGCGCGCTGTCAACGAGATCGCGCAGGCCATGCCAGTGATGCTTCCAGTCGCCGCCGAGGTGCTGGATGGCACTACGTTGCTCGGAGCTTTGGACGGCATCGTGCTGACCGGCAGCCCGTCCAATGTCGCCGCCGAGCGCTACGGCGCTTCTGCGCTGCCTGCTGCCACGCGACAGGACACGCATCGCGACGCCGTCGTGTTCGGACTGCTACCCGCACTGATCCGACGCGGTCTGCCCGTACTCGGCATCTGCCGCGGCTTCCAGGAACTCAACGTGATCCACAGGGGCACGCTTGAGCCCGCCGTCCACGAACAACCGGGGCGTCTGGATCATCGCGAAGGCGATCACAACCGACCGATTGAGCGCTGGTACGACAACAGTCACCCGATCCACGTTATCCCCGGCGGTGTTCTGGAGGGCCTCGCTGGCGAGCTTGTCATGCAGGTGAATTCGTTGCATCACCAGGGCGTCGACCGGCTTGGCGATGGTTTGCGTCCGGAAGCCACGGCGCCCGACGGCCTTGTCGAAGCATTTTCGATTGCCGACGTGCCTCAATTCACGCTGGCAGTCCAGTGGCATCCGGAAATGAGGATTGACGACTGTCCGTTATCGCGCGCGATTTTTGCCGCCTTCGGCAATGCATGCCGTACGCGCCAGCGCGAACGCGAACAAGCCATCCTGTCGGCCAGTTAAAGGAATCGCATCACACCATGCTCATCAACGAAACCCGTGCTCTGTTCAGCCGCGACTATGCTGAAGCGCGTGAAAAGTTCTGTCGCACTGCCGCCCTGCGCGGGCTGGCAATCGACTCATACGTTTTGCCCCTTGGCGGCGCCTCTGGAGAAACACTCGCAACGGATGTCGTGTTCGATGGTCCGCGTGACGCCGCTCGCCTGGTCATCCTGATCAGTGGTGTGCATGGGGTCGAAGGATATTGCGGATCCGCGATTCAGACCGGCGTGCTGGGTCTGGGTCCGGTCACCGCACCCGATACCGCCGTACTGCATATCCACGCGGTCAATCCTTACGGTTTCTCGAACTCGCGCCGCGCGACGCACGAGAATATCGACCTGAACCGCAACTTCGTCGACTTCTCCGTACCGTTGCCGGTTAATGACCGGTACGCCGAAATCCACGACCTGCTGCTTCCTCCCGAGTGGCCGCCGACCGACGAAAACGAATCGACGCTCGATGTCCTGCGCCGGCAGTGGGGCCTGCGTGGCTATCAACGAGCGGTCGGACTTGGGCAGTACGCATTTGAGGATGGCATTCACTACGGTGGTCGTGAGCCAGCCTGGAGTAACCTCACGTTCCGCCAGATCCTGCGCAAATATGCTCAGCAGTGCAGGCGGATCGGCTCGATCGATGTGCATACCGGCCTTGGCCCGTATGGCTACGGTGAACGGATCTTCGCGTGTCCCGACGAGACTCAGACGCTCGCGCGCGCCAGGCGGTGGTGGGGCGACTGTGTCACGTCGGTCAATCTCGGTACGTCGACCAGCATCCCGATGACTGGGCCGATCCAGTACGGTCAGTTCGAGGAATGCCGGCAGTCCGAGCAAACAAATGTCTGCCTGGAGTTCGGCACGCACCCGCTTTCAGTCGTGCTGCCCGCCATGCGCGCCGAGCACTGGCTGCACCGCCACGGCAGCGCGGACACCCGCCAGGCAGCGACGATTCGCCAGGCGTTCAAGGATGCGTTCTACCCGCAGGCCGACGACTGGCAGTCCGCCATTTGGGAACAGGGCCGCGACGTTTTTCTGCAGACCGTGCACGGCTTGCAGGACGACACTGCCCAGGCCCAGACCGTTTGAGCGGCTAAGACAGAGCAGCAGACCAATAAACACGGAGACACTATGCGCACTACCATCATCGACGCCCCCAATGAGGGGCCAGCCGCCTGTGACGCAGGAGGGACCACCCTAGGCCGGGCGGCCCGCACGGCTATCAGTCGCAAAGCCGTGGCAGCCGCCGTGGCCGGCAACGCGCTCGAATTCTACGACTTTGTCATCTATGCCTACTTTGCGGTCTACATCGGGCACGCTTTCTTCCCCGTTGGCGGCGAGTTCGGAAGCCTGCTGCTGTCGGCTGCGACGTTCGGCGTGGGGTTTTTCACCCGCCCGCTTGGCGCGGTACTGATCGGCGCTTTTGCGGACCGTGCCGGCCGCAAGCCCGCCATGATCCTGACGGTTGTTCTGATCACGGTCGGTACGCTGGGCATGGCCGTGACACCGGCCTATGCCAGCATCGGCATCGCTGCTCCGATCATCGTAGTGGCCTGCCGGCTAGTACAAGGGCTGGCGCTAGGTGGTGAAGTCGGCCCGGCAACGGCTCTCCTGATCGAAGCCGCGCCGCCGAACCGGCGCGCGCTCTATGCGAGCTGGCAACTGGCGAGCCAGGGCATCGCCGTAGCCGTGGGCGGAATGCTTGGCGTCGCAGTATCGATGTCACTGAGCGCCGGCCAGTTGGCTGCGTGGGGCTGGCGCATTCCGTTCGTGGTGAGCCTTGCACTCGTGCCGGTTGCCGTCTATATCCGCCGCAGTCTGCCTGAGACCTTTGAGGGCGGCGACGGGCGGACCACGTCCGAAGTCGTTGGCGGTGTCGTTCGAAACCACCGGCGCTATCTCGTGTTGGGGGTGTTGATCATGTTGTCGGGCGCGGTTTCGTCCCAGATTGGCAACTACATGACCACCTATGCGATCCATACGCTGAAACTGCCTCCGACGATCGCCCAGACAGCCCCCCTGGTCGGAGGCGTGTTGACATTCGTTTTTGCGTTGCTTGGCGGCTGGCTGTCCGACATGCGCGGTCGCAAGCTCGTGCTGGTTGTGCCGTGCGTGCTGCTGATGCTGTTGAGCGTGCCGACGTTCATGTGGCTGGATGCTGCGCCTGGCATAGGCCGTTTCTTGATGGCGATCACCGTCCTGGCCGGACTGACTGCGATGAGCGCCACGGCTGCAATAGTGGTTATACCGGAACTGCTGCCTGCCGCCTTCCGCAGCACTGGGGTATCCCTCGTCTATGCGATCGGCACCACGCTGTTCGGCGGCACCACCCAGTTTGTCGTCACCGCACTCATCGCCTGGACTGGAAGCCCGATGGCCCCGGCGTGGTATCTGGCTGCGGCCTGCATGCTTAGCCTCGCCGCTATGGCGATGGTTCCCGAAACACGCGACGTAGACGTATCGAAATAGGTCCGGCCTCGGGCGCCGGGCTGCGTGCGCCGCTGAATTCCAAATCTGCGCTCCCTGCATGCCGCGTATGCACCCGGCAGGGATGCGCACGTACAAAAATATTGACCATCAACCCACGGAGAAGACATGAAACGAAGGACCATCGCCGGCCTCTTGCTGGCCAGCCTGACTACCGCCGCACACGCGCAGTCGAGTGTGACTCTGTTCGGCAGCCTCGACGCCGGCGTCACATATGTGACGAACGTGCACGGAAATTCGTCTGTCGCCATGGCCGACGGCATCAACAAGAACAACTCCCTGGGCTTTTCGGGCACTGAGGACCTTGGCGGCGGAATGCATGCCATCTTCAAGCTCGAAAACGGCTACTCGGTGGACACTGGCATGGCGGGGCAAGGAGGACTGCTGTTCGGCAAGCAGGCCTATGTCGGACTCGGCGACGCGACCATCGGGGATTTGACGCTCGGGCGCCAGTACGACTTCGGCATCACCATGCTCCGTTTCCTCCCGTGTCTGTCCTGTGGCATTTACAGCGTCGAGAATGCCGACCTCGACCGTGTTTCGGGTGAGCGCCTGAATAACACCGTTCAATTCATGACACGCAGCTTCGGTGGCCTGTCTGCGGGCATGCAGTACAGCTTCGCCTCGAATACCGGTAACACCACGACCAATGCCGGCCGGGCGCTCAGTGTCACCGTGCAATATGCCAGAGGGGGCTTTTCCGCTGGCGCCTACTACACCGACATCAACGGCGCGCCCGTCTATATCGGCCTGACGGGCGCACCAGAGATGTTCGGGCGGCCGATCGTGCCTTCTACCGCTTTACTCGTTGATAACCAGCGTATCCTCGGCGGCGGTGCAGCGTACGCTTTTGGCTCGTGGCGCGCGTCGGCGGTCTATACCAATACCCGTCTCAAGCTAGGGACCAAGACTGCGCAGGACCAGGTACTCCACGTCGGTGGTGAATACCGTCCATTGCCGGACCTCGTGCTTGCTACAAAGCTTAGCTATGACAAGCTCGACGCGTCGCATTGGCTGACGTTGTCTGGCGGCGTTGACTACTACTTGTCCAAGAGCACAGACATTTACCTTGATCTTCACGGGCAGCGCGCCTATGGTGCCGGCACTGTGGCGTCGATCGCGCTGGTGGGCACGTCGTCGTCCAACGAGCAGTTCGTGTCACGGGTCGGTATCAAGCACCTGTTCTGATAGCTCGTAGGGGGCGGTGCACCCTCTGTCAACGACGCGACGTCGACGAATGGCAGTTGACGGCGCGAAGCGGTCTCACGAATGTCCAAACGATGGTCGCAATGAGTGTCTCTTCCTGGCCGACTACCGCCCCATGCAACCGGCCAAATCCACCCTGAGCAGTCCTCGAGACCATCACACGAGGGCCTGCCTAGCGCTCATCGGAACGCCCCGGAAGTCACCCGATCCCACCACGTAAGCTTGCGATGCAGCCCACCAAGCCACCGCCGCGGTCACTGCACCAGGTCGGCGTCGCTCAGGATGATGTCGTCCCATAGCGTCTGAAACGACAGCCAACCGAACTGCGGCGATCCCAACACCGAAGCTAGCCATCTCGCTTCATCGGGTGCCCACATTGAAGGCTGGCCGCAAGCCTGGGCGATCAGTTGCGCTTCGCAGCAGCGGTTCATCAACACGAACCACCACGCCGCCTCGTCCACGGTCTGTCCGGTCGTGAAGATGCCGTGGCCCCCGTGGATGGCCACCCGCTTGTCGCCGAAGCTTGCGGCAAAGCGTGCTGCCGAGACCGGGTCGCGCACAACACGAGGCTCGAGGATGAGTGCCTGCTGCTCGAAGAAGACGCATGCGTCCTGTGTGATCGGATCGAGCAGCCGCTCGAACGCGGCCCACGTCGATGCATGCAGAGCGTGCGCGTGGCACACCGCCATGACCTCGGGCCGCGCCTGATGGACGGCAGTGTGCAGGAGCAGCCCGACCGGGTTCACCATGCCGCTGCCCTGTACGACCTCACCTCGGTGATTAACCTGCACCAGCTGTGAGACGCGGACCTGATGCATGGGGACGCCGACCGGGTTGACCCAGAAATGGTCCGGCAGTTCGGGATCGCGCACGGTGATGTGGCCGAGCAGGCCTTCAGAGTAGCCGCGCCGGCCGAAGATGCGGCAGGTTGCCGCCAGCCGCTGTAGTGCGTGTGCCCGCTCGGCATCTTTGGTCTCGAACACCGGCTGCGAGCGGCTTGCAAAGCTCTGGACACCAATCTCCATATCTCTGCCCTCCCTCAGAACACGTTGCCGCACAAGGTCTCGCCAAACCGGAGTATGGCCTGACGCTGCAGATCGGTCTATCCCGGCTCAACGGATACGCAGAAAGCTGCTGATCGCGACCGTCAGGAACTGGCCTGGACGCTCGACGTCGGAAGCAAGCGGTACCGTTCGGCGAGCTCGAACAAGCGGCAAAGGACACATTGATCTACACCTTTGCAGTCCGACAAGAGCAACTCTACCGCCTCCGGCGAAAATCCCTCCCCTAATTGCGGCCCTTCGCCACGTGCGCTAAGGTGGGCCTCATTGCGCCAACTCACCCCGCTCGCCCCACGTGCAGCGGTATAGTGACCCGCAATTCCACCCACCGCGCCGCGCCTCCCGCGACGCCGTTAGAGGCCACGCCATGGCAGAAGACACCCACGAAACACGCGCCGTAGCGGTTCCCCCCACTCCCGCCCAGCTAGTTGCACCGCAACAATTCTCTCTGGACGTCCTGCTCGAGAAATACGCGAAAGGCGACGAGCAATCGGCCGACGACGTGTTCAAACGCGTCGCCCGCGGCGTCGCTCAGGCCGAGCCAGAAGCGCTGCGTGAATCGGTGGAAGCGCTGTTTGTCGATAATCTGCGGCATGGCGCGCTCGGCGCCGGGCGCATCATGAGCGCGGCAGGCACGGGCATCGCCGCCACGCTCATCAATTGCTTCGTGCAGCCGGTCGGCGACGCGATTCAGGGCGTCGACGAACAAGGCCTGCCCGGCATCTACGTGGCGCTGCTGCAAGCCGCCGAAACGATGCGCCGCGGCGGTGGCGTCGGCTACAACTTCTCCGCGATCCGGCCCAAGGGTGCCCGCGTTCATACCACCAGTTCGTCGGCGTCCGGACCGTGCAGTTATATGGACGTATTCGACGCCTCGTGCCGGACCGTGGAAAGCGCCGGCTCGCGGCGCGGCGCGCAAATGGCGGTGCTCGACTGCAATCACCCCGATCTGATCGAGTTCATCGAGGCGAAACATTCGAAAGGCCGCTGGAACAACTTCAATGTGTCGGTAGGCGTCACCGACGAATTCATGCGCGCCGTCGAAGAAGATCAGCCCTGGCAGCTCGTGCACCACGCCGAACCGTCTCCGGCATTGCGCGCGGCTGGCGATGTGCGGCAACGCGAAGATGGTCTGTGGGTCTATAGCGAACGGCCCGCCCGCGAGATCTGGGACCGCATCATGCGCTCCACGTACGACGTCGCCGAACCCGGCATCGTGTTCATCTCGCGCATGAACGAAGACAACAATCTACGCGCCGTCGAAACCATCCGCGCCACCAACCCGTGCGGCGAACAACCGCTGCCCGCCTACGGCTGCTGCAATCTCGGACCGTTGAACCTCACGCGTTTCGTGGTCGATCCGTTCGCGCAACTGAAAGGCCGCAAGCCTTCGTTCGACTGGGACGGTCTCGCCAAACGCACCCGCACTCAGGTGCGTTTTCTCGACGACGTACTCGACGTCACACTATGGCCGCTGCAGCAGCAATATGACGAGTCGCGCGCCAAGCGGCGCATCGGCGTCGGCTTCACCGGCCTTGGCGACACGCTGGTCATGCTCGGCCTGCGCTACAACTCGCAGGAGGGCCGCGACTTCGCGGTGCGTATTGCCCGGCTGATGCGCGACGAAGCCTATCGGGCGTCGGTGGAACTGGCACGCGAGCGCGGCGCGTTCGAGTTGTTCGACGCGGGGCGCTATCTGGAAGCCGGCACCTTCGCCTCGCGCCTGCCCGACGACATCAAGGATGAGATACGCCGCGACGGCATCCGCAACAGTCATTTGCTGTCGATCGCGCCGACCGGCACGGTCAGCCTCGCGTTCGCCGACAACGCGTCGAATGGCATCGAGCCGGCCTTCTCGTGGACCTACACGCGCATGAAGGTGATGGCCGACGGCGGCCGCGAATCGTTCGATGTCGAAGACTACGCGTATCGCCTGTATCGCGAGCTCGGCGGCGATGTGAACAACCTGCCCGACTACTTCGTCAGCGCACTCGAAATGTCGGCACGCGACCACCTCGACATGATGGCCGCCGTGCAGCCGTACGTGGACACGTCGATCTCGAAGACGGTGAACGTGCCGGCGGACTATCCGTTCGAAGCATTCGAAAGCCTCTACTTCGACGCGTGGAAAAACGGTCTCAAGGGCCTCGCTACGTATCGTCCGAACGAAACGCTCGGTGCCGTGCTGAGCGTGAGCCCGCCGCAAGCGGACGACACGCTGGCCGAGACCGATCAGGATCCGCTGCGGATCGCGATCGATCATCGGCCCAAGGGCGAGCTGCCGGCGATCATCGAAAAAGTCGAATACCTGACGCAAGCCGGTAAGAAGTCGCTTTACGTGGCGGTGTCGTTCATCGAAGTGACGGGACGCCTGGGCGGTGAAGACGTCACGATCGAGCGCCCCATCGAGTTCTTCATTCCGACCGGTCAGCGCGACGAATCACAGCAATGGATCACGGCGACGATGCGTTCGTTGTCGCTTGCGGCACGCGGCGGCTTTGTCGCGCGGAACTTGCAGGATATGCGCAAGGTGTCGTGGGATCGCGGCCAGGTTCGGCTCGGCGAGGTGCAGCGTCTCGACGGCCATCGCACGCCGCGCTGGCACGATTCCGAAGTGGCGGCGCTCGCTTTTGCGATCCAGCAGATTCTGCATCGGCGCGGTTTTCTCGACGCCGAAGGTAACCAGGTGCCGTCGCGCATGCTGGCACGTTTACCGCGCGGGCAGATGAAGGCCGAGACGGCGTTACCGGCGGATTTCGGCATCCGTCCGCATCCTGGTGACGCTGAAGAAACAGCATTGACGCAACCCGGCGGCGCGCAAGGGCTGCACACCATGCTCGGACGCAAATGCGGCTCTTGCGGTGCGAATGCGGTGATTCGCAAGGATGGGTGCGATTTTTGTACCGCGTGTGGCGAGGTTGGCGCGTGCGGTTGAGCGACAGTTAACCAACCGCAACGCAGACGCGGCCGCCAACATCTGACGGCCGCGCCAACGCACACATCAGCCGACTCGGGCGTAATACAGATTCTGCGGATGCTTTGCTTCTGCAAAGAAGAACCAGCGTTCCGCCACGAGGCCGGCGTATTGCACGAGACAGGCCGCGGCCAGCAAGCCGAGCGAAACGCCGATCGGGTGCAAGCCCGCGCCTAGCGCCATCAGTAACACAGGCAAGGCAAACGCGGCCACGAGGAAAGCCCATTTGATTCCACGCAATGTCCCCGCCGACTTGCCGTGGAAGAACTCACGCAGATTGAAGGCCCCAGCGGTAAAGCCGCGCGAGACCTGCACGAGTTTCGGGTTGTTGATGCCGGTCGCACTCTGCACCGTCGACTTCGGCCGCAACCTGGCATTACGCACGAGCGATGCCGAACGGCTCGCGCAACCGGCGAGCGTGAGCACACAGGCGCAGAGCGCCAGCCCCGCCGTCAGCGCGGGCGCGAACCAGGCGGTCAGCGCCGTAGCCAGCGTGAACCCGGAGGCGCAGCCGAGCAGCGCAAAATTGACCAGCGTGAGCGGCGTAGCCCATTCCTGCAGAAAGCGCAGGCACGCGTAGATCATCGCCGTGCAGACGAATAGCACAGCGCTCGCCAGCACGCCGAGTGCGCCTATCGCGAGCGACCACGGCGAGCCGAACCAGTGCGCAACACCATAGAAAAAAGCACAAGCGAGAAACGCCGGCAGGCAGAGACATTCGCGCGACAACCAGGAGGTTCGCCACATCGCGATCGCGCGCCACGCGCGCTCCGGATGCCCGAGATGGAAGAACGACGCGATCAGTCCCAGGCCGCCCAACACGACTGACAGCGCCGCGCCGGTGACATAGAACGCATCGGTCGGCGCTCCAATCAGCCCCAGATGCGCGGCCGCTTCCACCCCAACGAGCGCGATCAGCAACCCCTGCGCCGCGCCGCTTAAGGTAGTGAGAAAAACCACGGAGAAAGCAGGATTCATCGTGAGGTCCTTTATATGCGTGTCGCCATCGACGCCAGATGCAGTTCTCCGCGCTCGAGTCGCTCGTCGAACGATGCCGGCGAATCCACCGCCGACCCGGTCGATTTGCACGAGCAGCCTTCGCTTCCGCAGCCCGAGGCCGACGTGGTGATGCGCGGCAAATAGTGATTCGCCGGTTTCGTGTTCCATTCAGGCATCAACTGATAGCCGCCGCGCTCCTCGATCGCTTTGGACACCACCGATTCCGGGTCGTGAATATCGCCGAACAGCCGCGCGGAGGTCGGACACGCGAGCACACATGCTGGTTGCCGGTCGCGCTCGGAGAGGTTTTCATCATGAATACGATCGACGCACAACGTGCACTTGGTCATCTCCTTGCGCGCTTCGTCGAGTTCGCGCGCGCCATAGGGGCAGGCCCACGCGCAATACTTGCAGCCGATGCACTTGTCGAAGTCGACCAGTACGAGGCCGTCCTCCTTGCGCTTGTAGCTGGCGCCAGTCGGGCACACCGGCACGCACGGCGGGTCTTCGCAATGCAGGCACGACTTCGGAAAATGGATCGTCTCGGCGTTCGGAAAACTGCCGGCCTCGAAGCTCTGCACGCGGTTGAAGAATGTGCCGGACGGATCGGCATCGTAGGGATTCAGGTCGGCGAGACTGCCCGATTCGCCCGACGTGTTCCACTCCTTGCAACTGGTCACGCAAGCCTGGCATCCCACGCATACGTTCAGGTCAATCACCAATGCCATCTGAGTCATCAAAGGCTCCTTGCTGCTTTGTTGCGTTACTCGCGCTTCGTTTCTTGCTTCATTACCCGCTTCTTAGCGCTTTAGTCGTGCTTTGCTCGCATGTACGTCGCGTCACTTGCGCCCTGTCGCTCCACGCAGCCGCGCCGCGAACTCGCCGCGCCCCGCGAAGTAGGTCTGCACGATCCGCGAGATCACGCCGTTCGAGCCAGGCAGCGCCTGCATCGCGTCGAACTGGGGCAACGTGTGCCGCGCGTCCGCTTCCGCCGGATAGATGCGCACCCGTACGTCGTACCACGCGGCCTGCCCGGTGATCGGGTCGGAGTTCGAGACGCGCCCAGCCGCGTCATCCGCGGCGGGCAGTTCGTCGGTGATCAGATGGTTGAGCAGAAAGCCGCGCTGCGATTCGCTCGCGCCCGCGCCGAGGTTCCATGCACCCGCGGCCTTGCCGATCGCGTTCCACGTCCATACCGTCCCCGGCTCGACCGTCTCGCTGAAGCGCGCCATGCAGCGCACGCGACCCCATTGCGATTCGGCATAGATCCAACTGCCGTCGGCAATGCCGTTCTCGGCCGCCATCAGCGGATTCATGTAGAGATAGTTCTCGCCATGAATCTGCCGCAGCCACGCGTTCTGCGAGTCCCATGAGTGATACATCGCCATCGGCCGTTGCGTCACGGCGGCGAGTGGAAAGCGCGCGAGATCGGTGGAATGGCTCTCCAGCGGCGCATAAAAGAACGGCAGTGGATCGAAGTACTTCTCGACGCGCGCGCGCAAGTGGTCCGGCGGCTGCCTGCCGCTCGTGCGGCCCTGCGCGGCGAGCCTGAACTTCTGCATGACGTCGGAGTAAAGCTGGATCAGGATCGGCTCGCTGAATTTGCGGAAGCCGTTTTTCACGGCCCAGTCGAGATACGGCCCGTTGCAATTACGCATGTATTGGAAGGTCTCGGGCAACCGGTAATGGAACACGCAATTGTTCTTCGCGTACTGCTCCCATTGCTGCGGATTCGGCTCACCTACCAGCGCCTTGTCGCCGTCCTTGCCGCGCCAGCCGATCAGAAAGCCGACGCCGGAATCGGGCGAGGTCGTGAAATTGACGATGAAGTCGGGATAGTCGCGAAAGCGCCGTGTGCCTTCGGCAGTGGTGAAAGCGGGAAACTTAAGCCGCGAAGCGAGTTCGATCAGCACTTCCTGAAAGGGCTTGCACTCGCCCGTCGGCGGCACGACCGGCACGCGCACGGAATCCACCGGACCGTCGAATTCGGAGATCGGCCGGTCGAGCATCGACATCGCGTCGTGCCGCTCGAGATAGGTCGTGTCCGGCAGGATCAGATCGGCGAACGCCGTCATCTCCGACTGGAACGCATCGCATACAACGAGAAACGGAATTTTGTACTCGCCATTCGCATGCTTGTCGGCGAGCATCTCACGCACCTTCATCGTATTCATCGACGAATTCCACGCCATGTTGGCCATGAAAATCATCAACGTATCGATGGGATACGGATCGCCGCGCCACGCGTTGGTGATGACGCTATGCATCACGCCATGCACCGCAAGCGGATATTCCCAGGAGAACGCCTTGTCGATCCGTACCGGGCCACCCTGCTCGTCGATGAACAGGTCTTCGGGTGCGGCGGGCCAGCCGAGCGGCCCGGTTGCGAGCGGCGTATTCGGCTTGACGGCATCGGGACTGTTCGGCGGTTTGGCCGACGGCGGCACCGCGCGCGGATACGGCGACTTATGGCGAAAGCCGCCGGGGCGGTCAATCGTGCCAAGCAGCGACATCAGCACCGCAAGCGCACGGATCGACTGGAAGCCGTTGGAATGCGCGGCCAGTCCGCGCATCGCATGAAAGGCCACCGGATTGCCGGTCACCGTTTCGTGCGTTTGGCCCCAGGCGTCGGTCCATGGAATCGGCAGCGTGATCCGGTGGTTGCGGCTGGTCTGGATCATTTCGTCAGCGAGGCGGCGAATCGTATCCGCCGCAATCCCGGTGATCTCAGCGGCCCACTCGGGCGTGCAATCAGCCACGCGTTCGCGCAACAACGCGAACGACGGCGTGACCGGCGTGCCGTCAGCGAGCGTATAGCGGCCGTCCAGCGCGGGCGTCACGCCCGGTGCATGATGCGGCACGGCGCGCGCAGCCTCGGCGTCCCACCAGAGATGATTCTGCGGAAACAGCGGATTGCCGACCGGCCGGTCCGGATCACGCACGAACAGACCGAAGTTTTCGCTGGCTTCGTCGAGATCGACGAGTTCGGCCGCATTCGTATAGCGTTGCACGAACTCGTGGTCCCAGGCATCGGCCGCGATCAGTTCGTGCAGGAACGCCATGAACAGCGCACCGTCGGTACCCGGCTTGATCGGCACCCACTCGTCGGCAATCGCCGCATAGCCGGTGCGAATCGGATTGATGGCGATGAAGCGGCCACCCGCGCGCTTGAACTTCGAAAGGGCGATCTTGAGCGGATTCGAGTGATGATCTTCCGCCGTGCCGATCATGAAGAACAGTTTGGCGCTGTCGAGATCCGGGCCGCCGAATTCCCAGAACGAGCCGCCGATCGTATAGATCATGCCGGCCGCCATATTGGCCGAGCAGAAGCCACCATGGGCCGCGTAATTAGGCGTGCCGAACTGTTTGGCGAAGAGGCCGGTGAGCGCCTGCATCTGGTCGCGGCCGGTGAACAGCGCGAATTTCTTTGGATCAGTGGCGCGAATCCTGGCGAGACGCTTTTCGAGCACGTCGAAAGCAACCTCCCACGACACGGGCTCAAACTGCGCGCTGCCCCTCTCCGCGCCCGCCTTGCGCATCAATGGCTGAGTCAGACGCGCGGGCGAATACTGCTTCATGATGCCCGAGGCACC
Source organism: Paraburkholderia domus (assembly GCF_905220705.1). Taxonomy (GTDB): domain Bacteria; phylum Pseudomonadota; class Gammaproteobacteria; order Burkholderiales; family Burkholderiaceae; genus Paraburkholderia; species Paraburkholderia domus. Next base: position 119,513 of record NZ_CAJNAT010000021.1, on the reverse strand, counting down.
CTTGGCGCAGATCACCCCCTGATTGAGCGGATGGTCGGGATTGCCGTCGATGTAGCGTACCTCGCCTTCGCGCAAATGCACGCGGATCCCGCAGCGACAGGCGCACATGTAGCAGGTGGTCGTCTTGACCTCCAGCCGTTCGTTCTGCGTGCGGGCGTGGTGTTCCATGCTGGATCTCCGTCGCTGCTCCGGCTGTGTCGAAGCGGTGTGGGTTCGATATCGACCATCCTATTCGCCGAAGGCCCACAAGGGAAATCGCGATTTGCGAGAGAAACTATCCGCTGCGCTGATAGTTTCAATTAGCCTTCAGTGATGGTCTTTCAGAATCGCCCTTTTGTATGAGCATTTGGCAAACGCTTTCAACAGCCCAGTCAGCTTTCCTTCAATTGGGCAATCAGCCCGTCCGGAATCTCCACGCCCTCTTTTTGCGCCGTATCCGCAAGACGCTCTCTTCTGTGGCCGGGAAGCCGGACGTCGTCGTCCGCCAGCATCATCTCGATCAACGCTTCGACGCGAGAAAGATAGGTTTCGTCACCCGCCAGCGCGCCCGGGTCAATGGCCCAGAACAGATGGCCGATGCGCGAACGCTCACCCTCTTCGGTCAGGAACGAACCTGCTTCGTAGCCGAAGTTCGCGCCGGTCAGCGCGGCTGCCAGCAACTCGACGATCAGCGCAAGCATCGCCCCCTTCGCCCCACCGAACGGCAGCATCATGCCGTCGAGGGCGGCACGGGCGTCGGTGGTCGGCTGGCCGTCGCGCGTGGTCGCCCAACCTTCGGGAATCGGTTTGCCGTCACGCGCGGCGATCGCGATCTTGCCGCGCGCGATCTGCGAGAGCGCAAGGTCGATCACAAGCGGCTCACCATTGCGTCGCGGGAACACGGCGGCAATCGGGTTGGTGCCGAACAGCGCACGACGGCCGCCCCACGCGGGCATCGCCGCGGGCGAATTGCTGAAGGCAAGCGCAACCATGCCCGCCGCGCCGAGCGCTGCCAGATGCGCTGCGCCCACGCCGAAATGATGGCTGCGCTTCACGCCCGCCACTGCGCTGCCGAATTGCCGTGCGCGCCCGGTCAAGGTCGACACCGCGAGATCGCAGGCGGGATAAGCCAGCCCGTCAGCGCCATCTATCAATACGGCCGCGCCACGATCCGCCACGACCACGGGCTGCGCGGCGGGATCGACACGGCCGTTGCGCAACTGCGCGCAATACATCGGCAGCCGCGATACGCCGTGCGACGACAATCCGCGCAGGTCAGCGTAGACGAGCGCGCGTGCGGTCGATTCGGCGGTGGCCTGCAGCGCGCCTGCGCGGCGCAGCGAGTCAATGGCAAGCGCGGTGAGCGCATCGGGTAACAGTCGGGCCATCGAATAGTCCTTGCGTGTGGATTTGCGCGTGGGTTTGCGCGTGGGTGTCAGTCCGAAAGCGCGGCGGCGACCCGTTGCGCGACGAGCGAACTCACGCGCTCGTTGGATTGGACCGTCAGTCCGGCGATGTGGGGCGTGAGGATCAGGTTCGGCGCCGCCGCCAGCGGCGAGCCCCGTTTCAACGGTTCGTCGTCGAAGACATCGAGTGCTGCGCCTGCGAGCCGTTTCTCACATAAAGCGGATGCCAGTGCGCGCTCGTCAATCGTGCCGCCGCGTGCCGTGTTGATCACGATCGCGCCGCGCTTGAGGCATCCGATGCGCTCGCTATTGAGCAGGTTTCGCGTGGTGCCGGTGAGGGGCACGTGCAGGGTGACGACATCGGCGAGAGCCAGCGCGTCATCCAGCGCCATGCAGCGCGCGCCTGTCTCACGCCAGCACGGCGCATCGGCGGTAAGTTGCGGATCATGGCCGACGATCGTCATGCCGAGCCCGCGCGCAAGGCGCGCCACCAGCTGGCCGATGCCGCCGAAACCGATCACCGCGAGCACACTGCCCGCAGCCTCCCGTCCGTTCGACAACGCCTGCCGCGGCCACTCGCCCGCCGCGACATCGGCGCTGCGCAGATAGGTGCCGCGCAACAGCATGAGCGACGTGGTGATCACGTATTCCGCGACGGCCTGGGCATTCGCGCCCGTGGCAGGCAGCACCGTCACGCTGCGCTCGGCACAGGCGGGCATGTCGATATTGTCGAGACCGACGCCCAGCCGCCCCACCGCACTCAGCTTCGCAGCGGCGTCGAGCAATGCCGCCGACACCTGCGTGCGGTTTCTCACGATCAGCGCGCGAGCATCCGCCAGCTCGGCCATGAGGCGCTCGGGATCGTCCACCAGCGCGGGATCGAAGCAGACGTCAAAGTCTCGTCGTAGCGTGTCGACCGCAGCGTCGTCCATGAATTCGCTGATGACGATCTTCTTCATTTAGCCGCCTTTTCCAGCAGCGGATGAGCAACGGGATGACGGGTTTCCTCGAGCCCGGGGCGGACCGTCGGCGACTGCGCTTGAGGTTGAGCCGGAGCTTGAGCCTCGCGCGGCGCGGCGAGGAATTCGCGTGCGGCACGTGCATCGAACGCGCCTTCCCAACGCGCGACCACCAGCGTCGCCACCACATTGCCGATCATATTGGTGAGTGCGCGCACCTCGTTGAGCACCCGGTCGACGCCGAGAATCAGCGTGATCCCCGCCACCGGAATGATGTTGTGGGTGGACAGCGTCGCCGTCAGCGCAACCAGCGCCGCACCGGCCACGCCCGCACCGCCCTTCGAGGTCAGCATCAGGATCGCCAGCAGCCCGACCTGCTGCATCAGCGACAGATGCGTGTTGGTCGCCTGCGCGATGAAAAGCGAGGTCATCGTGAGGTAGATCGCCGCGCCGTCGAGATTGAACGAATAGCCGGTGGGCAGCACGAGCCCGACAATCGCCTTCGGGCAACCCATGCGTTCGAGCTTCTCCATGAGGCGCGGTAACACGGACTCCGTGGTGGAGGTGCCGAGCACGATCAGCAGTTCCTCGCGGAAATACCTGAGCAACGGCCAGAGCCCCACGCCGGCCCAGCGCGCCGCCGCACCGAGCACGATCGCCACGAACAGGATGCTGGTGATGTAAAAACAGAGGATCAGCAGACCGAGTTGCTGCAAGGTGCCGATGCCGTATTTGCCGACCGTGAAGGCGATCGCACCGAATGCGCCGAGCGGCGCGAGCCGCATGATCATCTCGACGATGCGCATCAGCGTATCGCCGAACTGTTCGATGCCGCGCATGAGCAGCCGGCTGCGCTGCGCCATGATCGATAGCGCGATGCCGAACAGTACGGAGAACAGCAGCACCTGCAGCAGATCGCCGCGTGCGAACGCGCCCACCACCGAATTCGGCACGATCAGGTCGAAGAAACTCGACGGCGCCGCGTGTGCGTCCGCCACGTAATGCGACATGGCGTGCGCATCGAGCGTGACGGGATCGATGTTCAGCCCTGCGCCCGGATGCAGAACGTTCGCCACGGCCAGCCCGATCACGAGCGCGATGGTGGTCACCACTTCGAAATAGAGCAGCGTCTTGAAGCCGACGCGGCCCACCTGCTTCAGGCTCTCCATCCGCGCAATGCCCACCGAGACCGTACAGAAGATCACCAGCGTGATCAGCATCTTGATGAGACGGATGAAGGTGTCGCCGAGCGGTTTCATTTCGACGCCGAACGAAGGCGCAAAGTAACCGACGAGAATCCCGGCTGCAAGTCCGATCAGGACCTGCACGTAGAGATGTTTGAGCACGCGCAAGATGGTGTCTCCTCCACTCGCTGCCGCCAGATGTCGAGCCGGCGCCTTTGCGGCATGGCTTGCCGGGCACGGGTGCGTTCTCGGCCATTCTCCGTGCCGGCACGCGCCGGAATGTTGAGGTCCGCTCCGATCTTACCAGGTTTCCGGAGCGGTCAACCCTCCAGAATCAGGCGCTTTCGAACAGGCGTGTCAGCACGAACTCGCGATGGCCGAGCGCTTCCGCCGCCGTGAAACGGCCGTTGATCGTGGCCATCATGCATTCGAGCAGTTTGTCGCCGCTCTGGTCGAGGTTCTGCTCGCGCTGCAGGATGCCGGTCACGTCGACGTCGATATGCTCGCCCATGGTGCGAACCGTACGCGGGTTCGCGCAGATCTTGATGACCGGTACGATCGGATTGCCGATCACGTTGCCCTGCCCGGTCGGGAAGAAATGGACCGCAAAGCCGGACGCCGCGCACAACGTCACCATCTCCGCCGCCGCCGACGACGAGTCCATGAACCACAACCCCGAGTGCGTCGGTTCCTCGGCCTTGTCGAGCACGCCGTCCACCATGCACTTCTTGCCGATCTTCTGGATATTGCCGAGCGCCTTCTCTTCGATGGTCGTCAGACCGCCCGCGATATTGCCCTTGGTCGGCTGCGACTCGGAAAGATCGTCCGTTTTCCAGCGGTTGATCATGTCCTGATAACGGTCGAACATGAACTGAAAACGCTCGCGCACGCCGTCGTTGGCACAGCGCGCGGCGACGATCTGTTCGCCACCCGTAAGCTCCGAGGTCTCGCCGAAGACGAGCGTGGTGCCAAGGCCATACAGCTTGTCGAAAGCATTACCGACCGTCGGGTTCGCACCGCAGCCCGAGGTGGTGTCCGACTCGCCGCATTTGGTGGAGACCCACAGGTCCGAGATCGGGCACTCCTCGCGATCGAGCGACGTGGCGTACTGCACCATTTCTTTCGCGGCCTTCGAAGCACGCATGATGGTGTCGTGGTCCCCATGCAGTTCGATGCCGAAGCCCATCACCGGCTTGCCGGTTTTCGCAATGCCGTCGACGACGCGCTTGGTCCAGCCTTCCTCGATGCCGATCACGACCACGGCCGCGACATTCGGGTTGCTGCCCGCGCCGATCAGCGTACGGAAATGCAGGTCGAGGTCGGCGCCGAATTGCAGCCGCCCATACGGGTGCGGCAGCGCCATCGTGCCCTTGATGTTGTTCTCGACGGCTAGCGCGGCGGCATTCGACAGATCGTCGACCGGCAGAATGATCACATGGTTGCGTACGCCAACGCGGCCATTGTCGCGACGATAGCCGCGGAAAGTCGTATCCAGATCAATCACGCTCATGGTGTGTCTCTCGTTCGGGTTCGGTTCGATTCGGTTCGGTTTGATGCGGTTCGCAAAAGGACAAGCGGTGGCTGGAAAGACGCCCCCCGCTTACCAGCGCTTCGTCTTGATGTTGTGCACGTGAGCGTGCTCGCCGGCGCTGATCGGCGCGACCACCTTGCCGATATCCACGCCGTACTTGAACACCGTGTCGCCGACCGCCATGTCCTTGAGCGCCACCTTGTGACCGATCGGAATGTCCTGCTTGGCGGGAAACGTCACGATCTCGTCGTCGTCCATGATCCACGCGTTGAGTTGCGTACCCGCCTTGATGCCCTCGACGACTGCCACGCCGACTGTGTCTTTCGCCTCGTGCAGCACGATATGAATCGTCTTGCGTTCAGGCGCCGCGCCCGCTGCCGCGGTACCGTTGATGTCTGCCGTGGGATTGCTCATTAGCGTCTCCGTTCGTGTGTTGAATGCGGTGTGGGTCCCGCCGGGGCAGCGAGCCAAACGCGCTGCTGTGAACTGATATTAGGCGGCACGTCTGTGTATGTCAACTAGGTCATCTATATGTGTTGGATGAGTGTTTTCCAGTAGTGCCCGCGCTTGCGGCTGATGAACGCAGTCGATGCGATGCATGCCGCGTTTCTACCAGTTTGCTTTCACGCGCGTCATCGCCTAGACTTCGAACTCATACAGATGACCTACATAACACGGGTCATTGGATGCACTGCAACACGCTTATCGCCGCACCGGAAAAGAGCTGAACGCATGCCGGCATGCAGTGCGCGCACGACGCACGACCGGCCACAGGAGACACGCATGATGCTTGCCCCTCTCTACAAGCCATGGGACTTGCTTGCGCCCATGCGGCATACGCCACCCTTCGCTCCATCGCTCGCGCGCTCATTTGCGCACCCATTGACGTACTCATTAGCGCATGCAGTCACGCAACGCGTCCGGCAAATCGCCTTGCGCAAGTGAGCGCCTGGCCGCCTTGCCTCGTTTTTCTTTCTTCGTCCCCACGCGCGCCTCGCCGGCGCTCCACAACCATAGGGTGTGCCAGCAATGAACGTGAAGAGCGTATTTCGATCGATAGGCGTCGCCTGCATGCTGTCCGGCATGCTTGCCGCCGGCTCCGCGCGCGCGGAACTCAGCGAGGTGAAGATTGCCCGCCAGTATGGCGTGAGCTACCTGCCGCTCATGATCATGCAGGACCAGAAGCTTCTGGAAAAACACGCGGCACAGATGGGCATCAAGGATCTGAAAGTTTCATGGGTCGAGTTTGCCGGCGGCAATGTGATGAACGACTCGCTGCTGTCCGACTCGTTGCAGATCGCCTCGGGGGGCGTGGCGCCGCTTGTGCTGCTGTGGTCGCGCACCAAGGGCACGCCGGTCGAGGTCAAGGCGTTGGCTGCGATCAATTCGATGCCGCTGCTGCTCAATACGACCAACGCAAAAGTGAAGACCGTGAAGGACTTCACGGGTCAGGACAAGATCGCGCTGCCAGCGGCCAAGGTGTCGATCCAGGCGATCACCTTGCAGATGGCTGCGGAAAAAGCATTCGGCCCGGGGAATCAGGGCCAACTCGACAAATACACCGTGTCGCTCGCTCACCCGGATGCGCAGCAGGCCATGATGTCCGGCAACAGCGAGGTCACCGCGCACTTCGGCTCGCCGCCGTTCCAGGAACAGGAGTTGCAAAAGCCGAATGTGCATACCGTGCTCAATTCGTATGACGTGCTCGGCGGCAAATCGAGTTTCAACCTCGTCTGGTGCACGACGCGCTTCTATCAGGAGAACCCGAAACTGACGAAGGCGTTCATGGACGCGTTAGACGAATCGGAAGCCTGGATCAATCATGACAAGCACGCGGCCGCCATCGCCTATCTGCGGATATCGAAGGAAAAGAGCAGCGTCGACGAAGTGGAGAAAATGATCTCGTCGCCGGACGTGTCGTTCACCACCGTGCCGCAGAACACCATCAAATACGCCGATTTCATGGCGCGCACCGGGCTCATCAAGACTAAGCCGCAATCGTGGAAGGACATGTTTTTCCCGACCGCTCAATCCCTGCAAGGAAGCTGATATGCGCGCCGCGACCGAAGCCACGCCTTATCCCGACACGTCGCCGCTGCTTGCCGTGCGCGGCGTGACGCTGCAATACAAAACACCGAAAACCCTCGTGATGGCCACTTACCGCGTGGACTTCGAAGTATTCCGCGGCGATCGATTTGTCTTGCTGGGCCCGTCCGGCTGCGGCAAGTCGACCTTGCTCAAGAGCGTCGGCGGTTATCTCGCGCCGACCGAGGGCACGATTTCGCTGAAGGGAAAAGTCGTCACCCGCCCCGGCCCCGACCGGATGATGGTGTTTCAGGAATTCGACCAGTTGCTGCCGTGGAAAACGGTCAGGCAGAACGTGATGTTCGCGCTGCAGGCGTCGCATCGGTTGCCCGCGAAGGAAATCGAGGACCGCGCGATGCATTACATCGACAAGGTCAATCTCTCCTCGTTCGCCGACAGCTATCCGCATACGCTCTCGGGCGGCATGAAGCAGCGCGTCGCCATTGCGCGCGGTATGGCGATGGAGCCCGACATCCTGCTGATGGATGAGCCGTTCGCCGCGCTCGACGCACTCACCCGCCGCAAGATGCAGGACGAACTCCTTGCGCTCTGGGACGAGACACGCTTCACCGTGCTATTTGTCACGCACTCGATTCCCGAAGCGATCAAGGTGGGCAGCCGGATTCTGCTGTTGTCGCCGCACCCCGGCCAGGTGAAAGCCGAACTTGAAACGGCGGCGACGCCGGAAGCCGCTATTGCGCTGGAAAAGCGCATCCAGCACATGCTGTTCGAAGACGAAATCGAGAGGGCGGAAAATGTCTGACATGCTTACCCACGGCAGCTCCAGTCATCGCAATGTCCCGCCTGTCGTACGGCGCGCCGACGTGGTCCGCGAGCCATCCGAGACACGCGAGTTCAGCGTCGTCGAAAAACCCTTGTCGCCGTTCGAGCGGCTTTATAACCAGGCCTGGATTCGCAAGCTGGTCATTCTGATGCTGCTCGCGGGTATCTGGGAAATCTATGGTCGCTGGCTGAACAACCCGCTGCTGTTTCCGACCTTCAGCGCGACCATCGATGCTTTCTTCAAAAGCATTGCAAGCGGCGAATTGCCGGGCAAGGCGTGGGCGTCGATCCATGTGTTGCTGATCGGCTACGCGTTCGGGATCGTACTCGCCGCCCTGCTCACGGCTGCGGCGATCACCTCGCGCATCGGCACCGATTTTCTGGAGACGATGACCTCCATGCTCAATCCGTTGCCCGCCATCGCGCTGCTGCCGCTGGCGCTGATCTGGTTCGGCCTCGGCAACGGCAGCCTGATCTTCGTGCTGGTGCATTCGGTCACGTGGTCGGTGGCACTCAATACGCACTCGGGGTTTTTGTCGGTCAGCAACACGCTGAAGATGGTCGGGCGCAACTACGGCTTGCGTGGCGGCCGCTACGTGCTGCAGATTCTCGTGCCCGCGGCGTTCCCAAGCATCCTCACCGGGCTGAAAATCGGCTGGGCTTTTGCATGGCGCACGCTGATCGCGGCCGAGCTGGTATTCGGCGTGAGTTCCGGTTCGGGCGGCCTCGGCTGGTTCATCTACGAGAACAAGAATCTGCTCGATATCGCCAATGTGTTTGCCGGTCTGTTCACCGTGATTCTGATCGGGCTCGCCGTCGAGAATCTGATTTTCCGCGTGCTGGAGCGTCATACAGTGCAGCGCTGGGGCATGCAGTAAAGGGAGCGGAGCCGTCGTGAGCGCGATTCGCTATTTCGTGACGTTTCTTTCGGTGGCGCGGCACGGCTCGTTCGCCGCCGCCGCTGAAGAGGTGTGTCTGACGCAGGCTGCGGTCGGCTTGCAGATGCGCTCGCTGGAACGCGATCTCGACCTCGTGCTGTTCGATCGCGCAGCCCGCTCGGTGTCGCTCAGCGCACAGGGCCGCGCCGTGCTGCCACTCGCGGAAACGCTGGTAGCAAACTATCGGCAGATTCTCGCGACGGGCGATGCCGGCGAGCTGTCGGGCACGGTTCGCGTCGGCGCCCTCGTCTCCTCGCTGATGGGCGCGTTTGCCGACGCGATGCTCAAACTCAAGCAACGCTATCCGCGTCTCGATCTGAAGCTGTTCACGGGGCTGTCGAGCGATTTTGCGGCACGCGTGGAGAGCGGCGAACTCGATGCGGCAATCGTCGCGCAATCGCCGTCCGCGCTGCCGGCGGCGCTCAAATGGACCGTGCTGTATAGCGAACCGATGGTGTTCATTTCACCCGCGAGCGGCCAGCACGCGTCGATCGAATCCTTGCTCGAAGAGCCGTTTATCCGCTTCGACCGTCATACCTGGACCGGCGTGCTCGTCGACAACGCGCTTCGCCAACTCGGCTTTGCGAGCGACGAGATCATGGAGCTGAATTCGATCGAGGCCATTTCTGAAATGGTGCGGCGCGGCTTCGGCGTGTCCATCGTGCCGCTTCTCGCCAACGCGCACTGGACCCGCGAGACGGGCCTGCAGGTCACGCCGCTGCCCGAGCGCATCACGCCGCGCCGGGTCGGTCTGCTGGAACGGCGCGATCACCCGCGCGAGGCGTTCACGGATGCCGTGAAGCGTCATTTCATCGACACCGCCGAGCTTTCTTCTTCGATCAGCGACTCGCCAGGACGCACCCGCGTGAACTGAACCGGTTGACGGCTTGCCGCGAAGTTTTCGCCTTCGAGGCGCAGGCACATATATTCGGATGTCTCCAGTTCGCCCGCGTCAGGAAAGTCCTCGCGATAATGCGCGCCGCGTGAGTTCTCCCTGAGCAGCGCCGACTCGGTGATCGCGCGGCTTACGAGGATCAGATTGCGCAGGTTCATCCAGTCGTGCCAGGACAGATTGAAGCGCAAATCGCGGCCGTCGATACCGGTTTCGTCGAGCTGTGCGTCAAGCTCCACCAGTTGACGCCGCGCGCGCTCGAGCCCCGCTGCGTCGCGCAGAATGCCGACATCGTTCCACATGACTTCGGCGAGCGCGTCGCGGATCGCTTCGAGATTGCCGCGCGGCTGGTGCAAGGGGCGAGTGCAGCGGGCCATCGCCGCGTTGATCGCGTCGGTATCGGCATCGGCGAAATGGCCGTGGCGCGGCACCCACGCCGCCAGCGTGTCGCCCGCGATCCCGCCGAACACCGTCGAATTCGCCACGCCGTTGCCGCCCAACCGGTTTGCGCCGTGCACGCCACCCGCGTCCTCGCCGGCCACGAAAAGGCCCGGCAGCGTGGTCGCGCAATTGGATTCGAAGACGACGCCGCCCATCATGTAATGCGCCGTGGGCACGACTTCGACGAGACCGCCCGCCAGATCGAAGCCGCAGTCGGCACAGCGCTCGACCATGCCCTTGAAGCGCTTGCGCACACTCTCGGCGCCGAGATGATGCATTTGCAAATAGACGCCGCCGTTGGGCGTCGCGTGGCCGGCGCGCAGCTCGCGGAAGATGCTGCGCGAAACCACATCGCGCGTCGCACGTTCGGCGCGCGGATCGTAAGCCTGCATGAAACGCTCGCCCGCACCGGTGAGCAGATACCCGCCCGCGCCGCGCAGCCCTTCTTCGAGCACGGTGCCGGTCATGCGCGTGTCGGCGCCCGCCAGCAGTCCGGTCGGATGAAACTGCACCATCTCCATGTCGCGCAGGGTCAGGCCGGCGCGCAACGCCATCGCCATGCCGTCGCAACTCTTGTCGCCGCTCGGCGTGTGATAGCGATACATGGTCGGGCCGCCGCCGGTCGCGAGCAACACGGCCTGAGTGCGGACGAACACGAATTCGCCGTTACGCATGTCGATCATCAACACGCCGGCGAGCGATGCACCGTCGCGGCTGCGAATGAACTCCACCGCGCGATGCTCTTCCAGCCGGTCGATACCGCGTGCCCACACCTGCTCCGCCAACCGGTTGATGATCTCGATGCCCGTCTGGTCCCCCTTATGGACAGTGCGGTCGAAAGTCTGACCGGCGAACGCTTTCTGCCGCACGGAGCCATCCGGATTGCGGTCGAAGAAACAGCCCAGTTCGTTTTCCAGTTCGCGAATCCGCTCGACGGCGCCCGTCACCAGCATCCACGCCAGGTCCTGATTCGAGAGCCATTTGCCGCCTTCGATCGTGTCCATGAAGTGCCGCTCGATCGAATCGCCCGGTGCGAGCGCGACGTTGTAGCCACCCTGCACCATGCGCGTACAGCCGCATTTGCCGAGCAACCCTTTGACCGCTACGGTAATGCGCAATTGCGGCGCGGCCGCCTGCGCGTGCAGCGCCGCGAACAGGCCGGCGCCGCCGCTGCCCAGAATGAGAATGTCGGTATCGAACTGTTTCATGGGGTCGCGTTCCGGATACGTCTCACACGCGAATGCCGAGCGACGCGAGCACTGCATCGCGCTGCGACCGCGTATTCTGTTGAACTGCCGTGTAGAGGCTGCCGCCGTGACTATCCATGGCGACCAGCAACGGGCCGAAGCCGCGAATCCTGAAGCGCCAGAGCGATTCGGGATTGAGATCGTCGAGATCCACGTCTTCGATCTGTTCGATCCAGGTGGTTTCCAACGCCGCCGTGCCGCCGACGATCGCCAGATAGACGCCGCCGAATTCCACGAACGCGGCGCTCGAGGCCGTGCCGAGGCCACCCTTGCCGATCACGGCACGCACGCCGTAGGTCTGCATCAACGGCGCGGTAAAGCGTTCCATGCGCGCGGACGTCGTCGTGCCGATGCACACCGGTTCGTAACCTGCGGGATGCTCAGGCGAGACCGCCACGCGCCGCACATTCGGCGCCGTATGAATCACTGCGTGACCGTGCAAATCGAAGCGCGTGGTGCGGCCGTGGTCGAACATGTGGATCTGGGTGGCGTCACGAATACCGAACAGGGTGTGATTGAGCGTCACCGTATCTCCGATGCGCAACGCGCGGATCTGCGCCTCGCTCGCCGGCATGTCGAGCGTGTGATGCGTGCCGGTGGAAGGCGTTTCAGTAGCCATATGCCACTCCCTGCGCGGTCACGGTCGCGCGCGCGCGCCGTGCCGAATGGCACTGCATGTTCACGGCGACCGGGTTCATCGTAATGTGAGTGGCAGCCAGTTCGACGTGCACGGCGAACGCGGTCGCATCGCCGCCCAATCCTTGCGGTCCGACGCCCAGCTGATTGACCGCCGCCGACAACTGCTGCTCCAGCGCCGCACCGTGTTCATCGCGGCAGTGGGTGCCGAGCGCCCGCGTGGCCGCGCGCTTCGCCAGCGCCACGCACAGGTCCGAAGTACCGCCGATGCCGACACCGACGATCGTCGGCGGACATGTCTTGCCGCCCGCATCGACTACACAATCAATCACGAAGCGCCGGATCGCATCGACACCCTCAGCCGGAATCGCCATGCGTAGAAACGAGTTGTTCTCCGAGCCGCTGCCCTTCGGAATCATTTCGATGGACAGCGTCCCCGGCGAATCGTCGAAATCGACATGAATCACGGGGACTTCCGCACCGCAAGAATTCTGCTCGTTGTGGCGCGTAAGCGGATGGACAACCGACGAGCGTAGAGGATGCTCATGCGTGGCGCGAGCACAGCCGCTTCGAATCGCAGCCTTCAGGCGCATGCCGTCGAACCGCACGTCCTGGCCGATCGTGATGTTGTAGATCGGCAGCCCGGTGTCCTGACAAAGCAGATTGTCGTCACGCTCAGCCACCACGATGTTCTGGCGCATCGTGCCGAGCACCCGCCGCGCGGTGTCGTTACGCTCGCCGGCTTCGAGCTTCGCGATGCCGTCCTTGATATCCGGCGGAAGCTGCTTGAGCGAGCGGATATACAGCGTCTTGGCAATCTCTTCGATCAACGCGTAATCGACGGTGAAATCCGTTGTGAATCTCGTCGTGGTTTCCATTGAAGCCTCTTCGAAGACGCTCGCTCACAGGGTCAGTGAAAGCGCAAACGCCATGCCGATGACAAACGCGCCGCCGGCGGTCAACGCGATGAGATCCTTACGCAAACCGCTCCACGGCCGGAACTCGATCAATAACAGACGCACGCCGCCGATCAGATGCGCCGCGAGCAGCGTGACCAGCCCCCACTCCGCGAAAACGAATGCCGGCGCACGCGTGATCGTCAGGAACGACTCGAAAGACGCGGCGCCGTTGAGCGCCGTGCCGAGTGCCCAGAAATGCGCGGGCAGGAAAAAGGCCAGCGCGAGACCGGATAGCCGATGAACCAGAAAGGCCCACCACGCGGGATGATTGCGGGCGCGGAAGTCGAGCTTGCGGCCAGGCGTGACCGTGCGTGTGGACGTGCGTGCGTGGGTGCTCATGCCGGTGCTCCCGCAATCAGCGCGTAGACCGCGCGCAGGCCGGCCAGCGCCAGCGCAATGCCCACAAGCATGCTGGCGCGTGCCGCCCACGCACCACGCCAATTCAGCCATTCGTCCGCGATACGACGCAAGCCCACTGGCACGTGCACAGCCGCCGCGATCACGAAGACCGCGTAGAACACGCCCCATACGATGTTTCCATGCAGACGCCCGATCACATCGACAGCGCGCAGGCCACCGTGGACGACCCAGACCATGGTCGCCAGATGCACCGAGACACAGAGCGTCAGCACCATCGCGGACAAGCGCTGCAGCCACCAGCCGTTGAGGCTTCGATTCATCGCGGGCCTCCTTTCGGCGGCATCCGGCCCGCACGCTTGAGGCCGGCGATGCTGGCGGTCGGCGCAAGTGCCTTCGGACAGCGCTCCGTACACGAGCCGAGCGTGTGGCATGAGTGGCAGCCTGCATCGGTGGCGACCGCATCGTGGCGAGCGGCCTGCTGGACATCGCGCACGTCGTTGACGAGGGTCCATGCGCGATTGAGCGCGGCCGGTCCGAGATAGTCCGGTTTCCAGCCGACCACGTCACAGCTCGCATAGCACACGCCGCAGCCGATGCACTCGATGCCCGCATCGGCCGCCTGCCGTTCGGGCGAAGCCGGATCGACCTGTTCGAGCGGAGCGCTACGGTCACGATTGCCCGCAAAAAAACCTTTGGCGTCGCGCCATTTGTCGAAGAACTGCGTCATGTCGACGGCGAGATCCTTGACGATCGGCAGATGATTCAACGGCGCAATTTCGAGCACATCGCCAGGATGGCGCAGCACCTTCGCCACATGCGTGCGGCAGGTCCAGCGCGCGCGGCCGTTCACGGTCATCGCACAGGAACCGCACATGCCGACGCGGCACGCGAACCGGTAGGACAAAGTAGCGTCGATACAGCGCTGGATATGCGTGACGACGTCCAGCACGGTTTGACTGGCGCGGCGCGGAACCTCGAATGATTCGAAGGCGCCGTCTTCGGCACCGCGCCACACGCGCACACTCAGCAAATCGCTGACGGAAGGCTGCATAGGGATAGTTGTAATGCCCAATTGTTCTGCTGAAAGATACTGGCTGGTCATCAGGTTAGAGCCGTGCGTGCCCACTTGAAAAGCCAGTAATTCTTGGTTGAAGGACAAGTGTTTCTTGTGGATGCGTGGCGCGAAACACCGGTGCGCCAGTGCGTTTGGCAGGTAAAAACCCTTGTCGCGACGAGCCTACAGAAACTATCTCATCTAGATGTGCTAGATGAGATAGTCGGCTAAAATCGGGGCAGGTTTAACCTTCGCGAGCGGCATCGCGCGGCTCGCGCATCTCAGGGGTTGTCATGAGCACGCTCGCCATCAATCCGCCCGCGCTGGGCGGCACGCGGTACAAGGAGGTCAAGAGCGCGATTCTGGCCGCGCTCTCGGCGGGCGAATGGAAAGGCGGCGAATGCATTCCTTCGGAGAAGCGGCTCGCCGAACGGTTCGGCGTGTCGATCGGCACGCTGCGTAAAGCAATCGACGAACTCTGCGCCGAGAACATTCTGATCCGTCATCAGGGTCTCGGTACCTTCGTGTCCATGCATCAGCGCGACCGGCATTTTTTCCGGTTTTTCCGCATCGTCCGGCGCGATGGCGACAAAGCCTATCCCGTCGTCAAGCTGATCGAATTTAAAAAAGCGCGTGCGTCCCGCGAGGTAGCTGCGATGCTCAGCATCGAAACCGGTGCGCGCGTGTTCCAGTTCGTCAACGGCCTGGCACTGCATGGCAAAACCGTTCTGATCGAACACATCACGGTGCCGGAAGCGCATTTTCCTGGCCTCACCGAAGCGAAACTCCGTAACCGGCCTAATACGCTCTACAACTTTTACCAGGACGTGTTCGGCATCAACGTGGTCGAGACCGACGAACGCGTGAGCGTGGCATCGGCCAACGAACTGGAAAGCACGCAGTTGAACGTGAGCGTCGGTGGACCGCTGCTCGAAATCCGGCGGATCGCCTACTCGTATCACCGCAGCGCGGTCGAACTGCGCGTTTCGCGGCTGAATACCGAAGAGTACGAATACATCGGCACCCACGCAGGCCGCGAAGAACAACGGTAGGCCGGCCTTAGTAGAAGGTCGACAGCCGTAAACGGCGAACGTGCGGCTTGCGCGCGTGTGCCGCTCAGATCGGCGTCAACACCGCTTCGCCAGCGAAATGCCGCTTCGCATTGGCCAGAAAATTGTCGACCGAGGCTGCGATCGCTTCCGGCGAGCGGCCGCCCACGTGCGGAGTCAGCACCACGTTGCGCAGCGTGAGCAAGGCCTCGGGCGGATGCGGCTCGCCTTCATAGACGTCCAGACCCGCACCGGCAATCGCGCCGGCGGCGAGCGCCTGGGCCAACGCTGCGGTATCCACCACACTGCCGCGAGAAACGTTGACCACGAAACCGCCGCTCCCCAGCGCTTCCAGCACCTCGGCGCCGATCAGATGACGCGTACCGGCGCCGCCCGGCGTCGCCACCACTAGAAAATCGCACCACTGCGCGAGCCCCCGCACGCTGTCGAAATAGCGCAGCGACGAGCCTTCACGCGGTTTGCGGTTGTGATACCCGATTTCCATTTCGAAGCCGGCGCCACGCCGTGCGATCTTTTCGCCGATATTGCCAAGCCCAACGATGCCGAGCCGCTTGCCGGACACGCTCGGCCGCAAAGGCAGCGTGTCGCGCCAGACGCCCTCACGGGTGCCCTGATCGAGTTGCGGCACGTCGCGCACCACCGCGAGCAGCAAGGCGAACGCGTGATCGGCCACGCAGTGATCGTTGGTGCCCGCGCCGTTGACGAGCACGATGCCGCGCGAGCGGGCGTGGTCGATGGCGAGGTTTTCATAGCCGGCGCCGAGCGCGCTGACCAATTCGAGTTGCGGCATCCGGTCGATTTCAGCAGCCGTCAGCCCGGTCGTGCCGTTGGTCAGCACGGCGCGGATCGTCTCGCCATGCGCGGCGATCGCCGCGGCCCGCTGGGTAGCATCGGGTGCATAGACGACGTCGAAAGCAGCCTCGACACCGGCGCGGCTTGCGTCCTTCAAGGGGATCAGAACCAGCAGGGATGGTTTCATAACGGGCGCTTTTTCTTAAGGCGGTGACGGACGGGAGACGTGACGAGTGAGTGTAACAAGCCTCCCGCAGCCCCGCTGCAAGCCCGCTGCCGTGCGCCTAAAGTCCATCCGAGCCACGCCGTTATATTCGTGGATGGACCGGCGCGAACAGGACGCGTCATGCGCCTTTCTTTTGAGCCGACCCCAAGCCGCTTTAGAATAGCCGGAACTCCGACCACGGGAATCCCATGCTGGACAACATCCCGCGCGGCTCAGTGCCCGCCAACGACGCCCCAAAGGAAGTCCTCCTGGGGGGCGTCCCGAAGGAAGTCCCCTTGCGGGACGATTCCGAAATGTTCGAACTCGCGCCAGTCTCGCTCTGGCTCGAAGACTTCAGCGGCGTGCGCGCGCTATTCGACGCATGGCGGGCACAAGGTGTGACGGACCTGCGCGCCCATTTCGCCGCCGAACCTAACCGGGTTGCCGAATGCGCGCACAGCATCCGTGTCATCAAGGTCAACCAGAAGACGCTGGCACAGTTCGAGGCCGCCGATTTCGACACGCTCACCGCCAATCTCGCCTCGGTGTTCCGCGACGACATGCTCAAGACCCACCTCGAAGAGCTATGCCAATTGTGGGCGGGCCAGGTGCAGTTCACGAGCCAGACGGTCAACTACACGCTCGGCGGCCGCCGGCTCGACGTGCTGCTCAAGGGCGCCGTACTGCCCGGCCACGAAGAACGCTGGGACCGCGTGCTTGTCTCCGTCGAAGACATCACCGAACTGGAAGGCGCGCGGCATCGCGTCACGCTTGCCGAAGAGTATGTGCGCGGCCTGTTCGAACATTCGCCGGTGTCGCTGTGGGTGGAAGATTTCAGCGCGGTCAAGCGTCTGCTCGACGACGCGCGCTCAGCCGGGATCAGCGATTTTCGGGTGTTCACCGACGTGCATCCCGAGTTTGTCGAGCGCTGCATGCAGGAAATCCACGTACTCGACGTGAATCAGCACACGCTCGACATGTTCGTGGCGAAAGACAAAAAAACGCTGCTGGCGCGCCTGCCCGACGTTTTCCGCGACGACATGCGCCCGCATTTCCGCGAGCAGTTGATCGATCTATGGGACGGCAAACTGTTCCAGCAGCGCGAAGTGCTCAACTATTCGCTCGACGGCAACGAGGTGCACGTGCACCTGCAGTTCTCCGTACTGCCGGGCCATGAACGCAATTGGGACCTGGTGCTGGTGGCCCTCACCGACATCACGGCGCGCAAGAAAGCCGAAGCTTATCTGGAGTTCCTGGGCAAGCATGACGTGCTGACCAAGCTGCGCAACCGCTCGTTCTACGTCGATGAACTGAACCGGCTGGAGCGCAAAGGTCCGTGGCCGGTGACGATCATCATGGCCGATCTGAACGGTCTCAAACGCGTGAACGACCAGCTCGGCCACGCGGCCGGCGACGCACTGCTGCGGCGCGCCGGCGAAGTGCTGGCCAAGGCGACGGACGCGCCATTTCACGCTGCGCGCATCGGCGGAGACGAGTTCGCGATCCTGATGCCGGACACCGACGAGCGCAGCGGCGCCGCGATGGTCGATGCGATCCGCCAGCTGGTCGACCTGAACAACCAGTTTTATCCGGGCTCGCCACTGAGTCTTTCAATGGGTGCGGCGACGTGCCAGCGCGGCGACCGCCTCGAAGCCGGCGTGCAACGCGCCGATCTGCTGATGTATGAGGAAAAGCACGCGCATCACGCAAACCGTCTGGCTACGGACGCGCCGGGCGATTGACGCCCGGGCGCCTGGCACGCTGGCGCGATGTTTTGCGATTGTTAAAAAGGCTGCGCCGGTCGATTGATGCCCGGGCGGACTGGACGCTCAGTCAGCCGGGCAGTTTGGCCGCCAGTACGTCGATCTTGTGGATGCTGGGCGGCGTGGCGAATAGCTCGCCGGCCTTCGCCATCAGTGCGGCGGCCACCTTGCCGTTCAGATGCGCCTCGCGGCCCGCTTCGTCCGGGAAAGCGTCGAAAATGGCATAGGTGGACGGTCCCAGCTTCATGCCGAACCAGGCGGTGGTAGCAGGCTCCTCTTCGACGAGCGGCAAGCCGCCCAGCAGAAAGGCCTCGACATCCTGTTCCTTGCCGGGTTTGGCTTCAAGACGAACGTACAGAGCGAGTTTGACCATGGCGCGACTCCTTGGGTGAAATGAGGACAATGGATCCGGTTTGCGGGGCTGGCAAAGCGCTGTGAAGGGCCTCTGCTCGTCAAGCACTCAGCAAGTATAGGGCGGCGTTCGCGAAGCTGCGCTAGAGAGGACGAAGCGCGCAGGGGCGCGTCGTGCGGCGTCGAGCACCGGCCATCCCGAATGCTGCTGGGCGGAACCAGCGCGTCAGCCTTTGTCCGTCCTTACCGCCTCGCCGTAAGTGCTGACGATCCGCCGATCCTGCTCCTCTACGGAAAACAGCTCCCATTCGAGCCCATTCACGTCTTTGCTGCTCGAGTGGCCTTCCACTGAATCGTCCTCGAAGCCGACGTGCCGAAGCTGTCCGCTTTTATCCGGCATCTCGTTGATCGAAAAGTTGAGCAGATCGGTGCGCCACATCGCGTAACGGCCGGGGACAACCGCGGTGGGTGGCTGATCGAGACGGCGGGTGTAGTCTTCGATGGAAGCGTCGAGGTTGGCGACAGCCAAAGCAATATGAAAGCGTTTCATTGCGGTTGCCCTGAAAGTTAGGATGGGTGTATTCATCGTATCGGCGAAGCGCCGCCGCAACCAGTTGTGCAAACATCCCGGTATCGCCATTACCGGTTTGCGCTAAAGCAGCTTCCGGCGTGTAGGACGAATGTGGCTTCGTCAAGGTCCGCTATACTCGCCGACCCTGAAGTTATCCGCGGCGCGCCGCGCTCTGGAAAGAAAATCATGTCGACGATTCCCGCCTGCCCGCAATGCGCAATGGAAAACACCTACCCGGACGGCGAAAATTACGTCTGCCCGGATTGCGCGCACGAGTGGCCGATGACCGCCGCCGCGAGCGCTGACGAGGCCGACGAGCGCGTCGTCAAGGACGCCAACGGCAACCCGCTGGCCGACGGCGACGCGGTGGTGCTGATCAAGGACCTGAAGGTGAAAGGCTCGTCAATCACGCTGAAAATGGGCACCAAGGTGAAAAGCATTCGCCTTGTCGGCGGCGATCACGAAGTGGACTGCAAGATGGACGCAGGCAACTTCATGCTGAAGGCTGAGTATCTGAAGAAGGTTTGAAGCGACGCGTGGGCGAACTGAACCGGCTGGAGCGCAAAGGTCCGTGGCTGGCCGGTGCGCAGCGAGCCGACCCGTTGATGTCAGAATCGATGGAGCACGCCAATGCGCAGCGCCATCTGGCTATTGGTGCCCGTTCCTGAATTGCCGATCACACGCGGGCTCGAGCCAATTTCCGCCTGCACCGGCACCGGCACCGGCACGCCGGCCACGGTATTGCTGCCCGACGCTGTTTGCCGAATCGCCACAACGTAAACGTCGGTACGCTTCGACATGGCATAGTCCAGTGCCATGTTGATCTGATTCCACCTGCCGCTGGACGCACCCACAAGCGTCGAACGCGTATAGCCGAGCGCAAGGCCGAATACAGCCGTCAGGGCGTACCTGCCCCCTATTTCGAGGTTATCGAGTTTTGATGCGGCGCCGGCCCTCGGCGCCAACGTGGTGCGGGTGACGTTAGCCCAGACGCGCATTGCGCCGATGATGCAACGCGCGCCCACGGCGTAAGTGCCCAGATGACGCAGATCGCCCACCCTAACGTTCGCGACGGTGATGCTGGGCAGCGGTGCCGTCGGGCCACTCAGAAAATGGATGCCGGTGTACGCCGCACCCATGGCAAACGATTCGCTGATGTAGTTCAGTCCCACGCTGTACGCGTTCGATAAAACATCGTGACCCGCGTCGCTCGCCGCTTCCGTCCGGTTGGTGAATGCAGCCATGCCGCCAATCTCCAACCTGTAAAATTTCGTGATACTAATCTTCACTGCGTTACTGACGCGTCCAGATGCCAACTGATCGATGTCATTGATATGATAGGCGTAGTTGCCCGCGGCCGACTGGCTTCCCATCGTGTAGTTGCTACCTACGTACAACGCCGACAATGCGGTTTGGCGCCCAAACGTCAGCGCGCCGATACCGCGCATCGACACGCCGAGATAAGCGATGCGAGCGAGCGCACTGCTTTGCGATGACTCGCCACCACTTGTGCCGAAACCTCTTTCCAGTACAAAAGTCGCGCTGAGTGCATTGCCAAGCTTGTCCATGCCGCGCAGGCCCCATCGATTGCCGCGTGCGACGCCGTCAGCGTACCTGAGCAACGGCGAACGCCCCCCGGAGGCCGCCGCGTTCGACACGTAGCTCAATCCGGCGTCCACCAAGCCGTAAGCCGTCACGCCGCGCTCGGCGCGTGCGTCCTCTGCGACACTGCTCATCAACGATGTGAGTATATGGACGGGCACCACTCGGCGCCGGCTCGCCATGACGGACATGAACCGCTCGAGCCACCCCGCGCCTGTCATTGCTCGGGCGGGAGGTGGTGGCGAGCGAGTCGAGTTGCGCAAATCATTGCGGTGCAGTAAGCGGCGAAGCACAGCAGTGCCCCAAGACCGAGCACCATACGCAGCCCCAAAAGTGGCGCTGACGCGCCGAGCCACAAGGCATTCAGTGCCGGTCCACCACGATAAATGACGCCGTACAACGCGAGCACGCGCCCTCGCATCGTTTGCGGCACCGACAGGTGAATCAACGTTTGGGCGCCGATACCCGTCACGACCACCGAAAAGCCCATCGCAAAGAAAAGGACAATCGCCAGTCGAAAATTGTGCGTGAGCGATAAAGCTAGCGCACAAAGCGATGCGCTCAGAACGTGCAACCTGATCAAGGTCATTAACAATTTTGTCTGGCCACGGCTGCCAAACCATACGCCGCCCACCAGCGCGCCGGCGCCTGTCGCCGCCACAAGTGACGCAAAGCCTTGCGGGCCACGCTGCAACAGTTCACCGGCAATCGCCGGTGCCATGTCCGGAACGCCGCGAATGCACACGGCGGACGCCGCCAGGATCACGAGGGTCGCCCGCAGCGGGACGTTCGACAGCAGGTAGCGAACTCCGCCGGTGATATCGCTTAGCCAATACAACGGCAGTGCAGATTCAGCCGGATGTGGTTGAACTGGAATGAGAAAGAACACGGCGATGAACGCGGCGTAGCTGAGCGCGTTGAACAAAAACAACGCTGCAGGATCCAGCTTCAGCAGCAATGCTCCCGCAATGGCCGGACCGACAAAGCGCGCGAGATTGAAGCATAGCGAATTGATTGCGACCGCCGAAGCGACCCTCCGCTGCGGCACCAGCGTTGCGATCCATGAGAGCCGTGCGGGCTGGCACAGCGCGCTTGCTATGCCCGATATGAATGTCACAGCAAGGAGCCACTCCATCGAGCTGGCATGACTCAAAAGCAGACCGGCCTGCAAGACGGCCATTGCCGCCCCCACATACTGACAATACAGAATGATGCGGCGCCGGTCGCAACGGTCCGCAATGACGCCGGCTATCGGTGCAAGAAGCACCGTCGGAAAAAGATCCGCCAACGCGAGGATACCGAGCCACATGCTCGAATGGCTTGCCTCCCATGCAAGCCATCCTGTGCCGATCCGCTGCACCCAGGTCCCGACCAAAGACAGGCTGTTACCGAAAATAAACAGCCTGAAGTCCTTGCAGGCCAGTGCGCCGAACCGCTTACTCTCGCGCACGAGCTAACGCTGAAAGAGGTGCAACAATGGGCGCAGTCCGAGCGCGCGAGAAAGTAGTGGAATGACGCTTAACTGTCTTCATGAGTGCGTTGCTCCGAGGGAACTCAGCACCGCCATCTTTCGCCCGTCCTGCGCGATGTTGACTTTGCGCGCCCGGCTAACTCGCGATCCGTACCCGACGATCGCGCCGCTGGCGATCATGACCACGAGATCCCGAAAGCAGGACTCTCCGTCAATCTCAAAGTCGGATTCAACATATTGCTGCACGACATAGCCGAGCGATGAGGTCTTGTTTATCAGTTGCCGCCATGCACGATCGTCGTAATCACGGCCGACATGAACCGACGCTCCGCGCGTTCCGTACGGATGCTTGATGACGAAGTCGTCCTTGTCATCGATCACGTCTCTTTGCGTGATACCGTCACCCAGCTTCCAGCTCATCGGAATGATGGTGCCGATAGCCGCACGATCGGTATCATCGAAGAGATAAGAGAAACGGGGATCGGACATCACCGCCACGCATAGCTTGTTGTCACCGATCCAACGCCCCGCCAGCGATGACTGAACCACAAGTCGGCCTTCTACGATACTTCGGCAGAACTGATTCCATTGCGGGACGTCCTGAATGGCGCGCTGCACACCATATTTCAGGTAGGCAAGCTGGAACGATTGCTCATCGCTCTGGTTGATCTGCTCGGGCGTGAGCATGACCGAATGCAGGCCGATCGCCTCAAGCCGCTTCTTCAGATGAGGTAATTCGAGAATATTTCCGCCCTCTGGATGCAAGAGTCCAATGCCTTTGACGTCACACATGCCACGTTGACGCGCTAACTTTGACAGCCATGTGGCAACCCAGTCCTCGCGCTCAAACGTGGACGACGCACCGCCCCATGAGCCGATAAGCTCCGACGTAAATGGCGCCTCGCGCCAGTAGCGGTTGATCAAACCCGCGTACACGATTCCACCGGGCGCATTACAGTTGAACTCAATGATTTTGAGTTCCGATAGCGTGCGCCCCATCAGGTCGAATCGGCATAGATCGACGTTGTTATTGGCGGGATGAGCATCCTCCCGCACCCACTGCTTCAGTGGGCCTGGAATGTCCAGAAACGCCTGAAGATTCGCGTCTGCACGATACGCCGCGACGATCTTCTGCAAAGCACCGTATACGATCGTGACTCGCTTCTCCAGGATCGCCTGCGCTTCAGCGTGCAGTGCGCAGACCCCAGACATAACCGGATACGGGCGCGACTGGTTGCCCTCAAAGCTCATCGCCAGATTGTCGTCTGCGGTGCGACGCTGCACATGGGAATAGGCCTGGTTAAATTCTGCGTTCGAATGATTCTTTTCTAATGTTATCCAGTCCTTATCTGGATCAAAGATCGGAAGATCGCAAACATCTGAACTATTCACGCAAAACTCCTTGACATAAATTCAAACAAAAATTCATCCCTGATAAATCCATAATATTTATCAAAATACTATTTATCGAAACAGATTCGACGACACATATAATTACACAAATTAAATTACGGAATAGCTCCGACGATTGGTAGCCAAGATCCGATGGTTAGTTTTCAGGCTCGAATAAACAGATGGCTATCATTGACGAAATAAAGGGTTGGATTGATTGACTTATATGGGTCGACAATCGCGCGGCAGCCCGTCGCAATGGAGTTTGCCCATCTACGCTTAAAAATCACGGAGACGGGAGAATTTTGCAATCGTTATATTTTTATGCCGCGCTCAAAAAACCGTCAAATATAAAAATATTTCCAGCGCATCGAAAAATGGGTGCATCTCCCGCATGTTATTTTCCAGCACAACCGTTCGGAAATAATCGAGTGTGCGTCACTGCACCACAGCACTAAAAATGGTAGGAGATTGATTTCGCACGCCAAACGAGCGGTTTTATGCTTTACGATATAAAGCTCAAACGACGCGCAAGGGGACAATTACTGCGCGCATTGCCAGGACATACCCCAGGAATGCGCACTAATTCATTCAAAAAAAGTCAGTCAGTAGAACTTGAATAGCGGAGTCCAACAGTGCCTCGACATCTATCCGATTGGTGGAGCGATCTATTCTTCCAATTGCAAACCTGTACGCACATCGACGCAGCATTTTCCACGCTGTCGCGTGCGTCGCAAGATCTCGGATTTCCATATTTTGCATTTGGCTACGTCACGCGCACGCCTTTCAGTTCGAGAAACATCTTTATAAAAAGCTCCTATCCCGAGTCATGGGTGTCGAGATATCGGGAAAAGGAGTATCTGAAGGTAGATCCCGTCGCCCGACTAGAATCGGCCGACCTTACTCCCGCAATATGGAACGACGATCTCTTTGCCGGCGCGAAACAACTATGGGACGAAGCGAAGTCAGCGGGACTCGCCATCGGTATTTCGCAGCCTTGCTGGGGGCCGCGCGGACAGCCGGGGGTCTACTCGCTAGCAAGGGACAGTCATCCGCTCAGTTCTGAAGAGGTCAAAGCACTGCGGCCTTTTCTCGCCGCTCTCGCCCATCTTTCGATGTCGTGCATCACCGGGATTTCGGATCGGCAGCGGCTCGCCACAAACAACGTGAAACTCACCGATCGCGAAATCGAGGTTCTCCGCTGGACCGCGGACGGAAAGTCGGCAAAGGGGGTGTCAAACGCCCTTGATATTTCAGTCGATACAGTGAATTTTCATGTGAAAAATTGCATGAGAAAACTCGCTGCCCCCTCCAAGGGCAGCGCAGCAGCCTATGCGGTTGCGTACGGATTGCTATAAGTACGGAGATGTGTCATGGAAGATATTGTAGTCACTAAAATGAAGAACCTGAGCCCCGCCGCAAGACAGCAACTTGGCTTGTATCGACATACGGTGTTCGTCAAACATATGAAATGGGAACTACCGTCCGTTAGTGCTGAAACGGTCGAGGAATGGGACGAATTTGATCGCGACGACTCCACTAACGTCGTTGCCTATACGCAGGACCGCCGTATCTGTGGCTATGCGCGATTGCTGCCCACCACTCAGCCCTACCTTCTGGGTGAAATCTTTCCCGACTTATGTTCCCGTCCGTTGATAAGCGACCCTTTCACATGGGAATTGTCTCGATTCACAACTTTCCATAACGGCGCCGCCGTCAACGTTCAAACAATGCGCAGACTCCTGGAATCGCTCTTTTTATATTCTGGACAGTTAGGAGTGCGTCGCTTGATCGGCGTTGCTCCTTGCGGCATGCAACGACTCTATCGGCGCTTGGGACTGGTGCTTCAGCCGATCGGGCCGATACGCCCTGGCAGAGGCGGCGTGGCCGCGTTTTCGCTGGATGTCGACGCGGATGCAATGAGGGCCTTAAGAGACGGTGCCCTTGAACGGCAAATGCACACCCCCGTTCGTCGCACCGGCGATGCCATCTGAACGGACGGCGATGCGATAAGACTGCTGCTGAGAACGTTCGGCTAGTGGCCCCTCCTCGCCTCACTCGACAACGTGCAGTTTCCCACGGCTTTTTCAACGGAGGCCCCGTGTTTGTTCGACGCGCGATGCAAGAAATGGACTACGACCTGCTCACTCACTTTTTCGAAAGAGATCTGGGAGGAAAACACTATTTCAACTGGAAAAATTTCCACGACCCGCTTGGCTGCGAACCATCGAATCATCAAGCCATCTGTTTTGAGGAAAATGAGGAATGTCTCGGGATAATGTATTCCAGAAATTATGAATTCCGGATAAACAATCGCGAGCTTGCCGTGAACTTACTGGGCGACCTCGGTGTCGACAAACGCTGCAAATCACGAAACGTGATAATCAACCTGTTTCGGCACGCTTACAACAACAAATCCGATCTGGTCATGTGTTTTTCTGACGCAAGAAAAATCCTCACCTACGAAAAAATATTCCATAAATACTTCACGCCCAGAACCCAGATTATTGATTACACGGAAGTTACCTGCCAACCCCAACCGGTTGAATCACGCACGCTAACGGAATTGCACCATATCCCGGATTACGTCTGGCGAAATCATCTTGGCCGCAAGCGAGATCAACGTACCAGCAACTATCTCGGCAGCCATCCTTTATATCAGAAAATTCATTATCTTCGCGACGAGGAAAAATATCTTACCGTCGGAATAACCGAGGAATATGCCGAGGTCATTGACATTTCAGACACTACAGCCTCCCACTTTACGTGGGGGCTGGGGGTTGCAGCACTATTCAGGAAAAATTGCCGCGTCCTGCTTCACAGCAAGCATGCACCACGAATCATCGAAAATATGCCGGTGCTTCTCGAAAAACCCGTTTACATGCTTGTTGGCTACCTCACCGATTTGCCTATCCTCGATCGGGATCGGGTGTGGATTGGCCGCATTGACAGACGCTAGCATAGCGTGCAGCTACGGTGTCGATCATTTAAATACTGGATAATTTTATGCACAAGATAAAATGCTCTCCATATTCATTGATTTTCTGGAACGAATTCAAGATTTCACCGGAGTCATGCTCCTACAATGTCGTCGTGGATCAAACGATTACCGGCCCACTGGACATCGCACTTCTGGAAAAATCAATTGATGAATTTATTGCTGATCACGTGTTATTCGATAGCCATCTTCTCGACGAAGACGGTCAGCTTTTTTGGGTGAAGAATCTTACATCGGGACGACTGCGTCGATTTAGCGGCATCGACGAACAACAAGCATTCGTAAGACAGGCATTTGATCTTGAACGCGGGCCACTCTACAGATTTGCATTATTTGAGATCAGACAGGAGGAGTATGAGTTGATCATCGTAGTACATCATTTGATTATCGACGGTCCATCGCTAGATCAATTTATTAAAGGAATCGAGGCGCGGTACAACGGGATCGTCACCTCAAGGCCGCTCGGAGTGAAGGAAATTTCCAGGATCAATGAAAAAATCTCACGCGACAGTGAAGAACTGCATCGATCGGGTGGTGATATTTTCTGGAAAAATCGGCGCCACGATTTCAATCGCAACCACGCCACTGCACAACTCCCCGGGGCGGATCGCTTGAACCGCCAGGGCAATGCCATATTTTTCTCACTGAGCAAGCCGGAATTGAAGAACTGTCGCCCAGATAAACCGCTTCGCCACGTTAAACCATTTCACCTGTTTATCAGTGCGTGGGGGGCACTCCTGGGCCGCTACGGCAGCACGGATACCATGCAGATCAGTTTCCCTGTGTCTATTGAGGCCGGGCGTGATTTTTCCCTGGGTGCGCATATCAACGTCGCCGCGTTACCAATGCGTCAGCTGCTGAGCGGGACATTCCGCCAGTTGTACGAGGGCAACTTAAAATTCTTTCGGGAAGCGCGTTCGGCCAGCGGCGGTCGCTATACCGAACTGCCCACTCACCAGATCGTGCGAGCTTGCGGCGTCAATCTCTTCGATATAGGGTTTGCACAAACGAATCTGCGCGATTACGCAATGCAGTTCGGCGACTGCAAAACGAAAGCGAATCAGCGCTACTTCGACGATATGGGCGGTGCATCACTCTTGCTGGAGTACTGCGAGTACGACGACAACTTCACCTTTCGCCTACGTTATTTGCGCGACGTGTTTTCTGCGGATCAAATGCACGCGTGTTCCAGGCATTTTCATTTCTTTCTGCGGCAGTTGCTATTGCTGCCAGATGTACCGATCGGCATTTTGCCGCCGGTTGACGAACAGGAGCAAGGCACACTCACCGCGCCCAACCCCGCCGAGACTCTCCGCGCTCACCGCGCCAAAGGAGTGGAAGACGCGTGGTCGATAGAGCAACGTAGAGACCTCGGACCAGCTATTGACATCGGTGTCATGGCAACGCGACGTTTCGATCCGCGACGAGTGTGTACTGTGGCAAACATTGCGTCTCAGGGGCTGACGGTGGATGCCTCACTGACCGCATCGCTGCAAGCTTTCTGCCATGCCCGGGGGCTTACGGTGCATGCGCTTGTGCAGTTCAGTTGGCACAAGATCCTCCAGGTCTGGAGTGGCGCTTCGCAAACCGCAGTCGGATCCATCGTCCGCGAGCGGGATTTCGACAAGGACGGACTTGACACCTGCGGCCCGCTCTATGGCGCCCCCTTGCCATTGGTCTTGAACTGGCCGCAAGGAGCGACCGTAGATGAAATGCTCAGCCAGATCCAGCGGCGCATCGGGGAGCTAAATACTTACTGCCACAGTACGCCACCAACGCGGCAACGCGGCGAGGACCGTCTCTTCCACAGCCTGATTGCATTTGAAAACTACCCGAATGCGCTGCCTGCTCCACGGCAATTGCACGCGCGACCGAGCAATTCCCAGCAGCAGTTGGACTACCCGCTGGTCATCACTGCCCGGCACCAACAAGATGAACTGACGCTGCGCTTTGAATATGATGCAGACAGCTTTGCGCTCGTTGATATCGCGCGTTTGACGGAGCAATTTCGAAACGTACTGCTCGCCCTACCCGGCGCGGGAGAAACACCGCACGGCACACTTGATATCGTTTCGGCTGAGGAACGATATCAGCTCATCCACGCGTGGAATCCTCCAGCCTCGCCAGTGCCTGATCACGGTTTGGCAGCACGTTTTGAGTTGATGGTGGAGCGTCATGGGACGCGTATTGCCCTTGCGAGTGAAACCCATCAATACGACTATCAGTCAGTCAATCGGCGCGCCAACCAACTCGCGCATCATATTCGCCAGCGTTACCAGCAACTGACCGGCTTACCGCTAGAAGAAGACACGCTGATCGCAGTTTGCATGACCCGCAGCCTGGACACGCTGATTGCCTTGCTGGCGGTAATCAAAGCCGGGGCAGCCTATGTACCGATGGATCCCGAAGCGCCTTCCGAGCGCCAGCGCTATATCCTCGCCGATGCGGGCAGTCGTCTCGTGTTGACACAGGCAGCCCTCTTACCGGGTTTGCAGCCTTGCGCACCTCATGCCGAATGGATCGTCGTCGATCGGCATTGCGCCGCCCACGCCAGTGAAGAAAATCCTCGCGTTTATCGTGGCCCAGGTCATCTGGCGAATGTGATCTACACGTCCGGCACCACAGGTCATCCTAAGGGGGTCCTGATCGAGCAGTCCAGCATCATCGGACTTGTCGTTGACTCCGACACCATACGCATAGACGAGCAAGATACATTTCTGCAAATGGCCAGCCTGGCCTTCGATACAGCAACCATGGAGATCTGGGGACCTTTGCTCAATGGCGCAAGACTGGCAATGTCGGTGGAGCATGAACAACTGTGGAGCGACTCGCAGCTTTTTGAAGCGTTTCTGCGCGAGCAGCAGGTGACTATTGGCCTCATCACCCGGAGCCTATTCGATCACATGTTTTTGTCAAATCCCGCGCAGTTTTCTCGCTTTCGCTACTTGTTGGTAGGGGGGGAAGCGCTGACGCCGGAGATCATGCGTCAACTGGCGAACCAGCCTTTACGACCGGAAGTCATTCTCAATGGCTACGGACCGACGGAGAGTACGGTACTTGCCACGACCTACAGCATCACGGACGCCACAAGCACTGAGAGTACGAGCCCTATTCCCATCGGTCGCGCGCTGAAACATCGCACATGCTATGTGCTTGACCAGCACGGCAACCTGCTTCCACGCGGCGCTATCGGTGAACTTTGCATAGGCGGCGGAGGTCTGGCCCGCGGCTATTTGAACTTGCCATCACTGACACACGATCGTTTCGTCAGCAATCCTTTTGTCAAGGATGGGCAGGAGCGCATGTACAAAACGGGTGATCTGGTTCGATGGTCCGCGAGCGGCCAGTTGGAGTATCTAGGTCGCAATGACCTCCAGGTCAAGATTCGTGGCTATCGTATCGAGCTAGGAGAGATTGAAGCGAAACTTCTGATGCATTCAGACATTAAGCAGTGCGTTGTCACCGCCCGCGAGCAACAAGGACAAAGTGGACGCCGGCACGAACTGCTGGCCTGGTATGTCGCAGCCAGCCCCTTGACTGTCGAACATCTGAGCGCCTGGCTGACCCAGGAGTTGCCAGACTACATGATCCCGGCTCACTTTATCCCATTGGACTCTTTGCCACTGACGCTGAATGGAAAACTGGATAGAGCAGCGCTGCACACACTTGAAACCCGAGTAGACGACGCATCAGGGCTCGCGCCACGATCCGCCCTCGAAAAAAACCTGCATGCTGCATGGTGCCACGTGCTCGGCGCGACACAAATCAGCGTGGAAGATGATTTTTACCGCATTGGCGGTGACTCCATTCTGAGCATCTTGCTAACCTCCGAATTACGCAAACGCGCCATTGTCTGCACAGTACGCGACGTGTTTGAACAACGAACGATTGCCCGCCTCGCAAGCTGGTTGGAGAACCGCCAAACCACCTCAAGACAGATTAGTGAACAAGGGACGCTAAGCGGACAGTTTCCGCTCCTGCCAATACAAAGCTGGTTCGCATCTCAAGAGTTTCCGAGACCGCATCACTGGAATCAGGCCTTTATTGTGCACGTGCCGGTAATGCAACGCTCGGCCGTGGACGATTTGATCGCGACCTTACATGCCCGCCACGACATGCTGCGGGCGAACTTCCAGCATGATGTGACGAGAATCACCGCGCAAAGCTATCAGAAAGATCTCCCCGCCCCCCGAGTGGTGATACTGGACGCGGCCATGGGACAGCAAGCCCTGGAAAACCACCTGACCAAATTGCAAAGCGGTTTCGATTTGACACGCGGCCCACTCTGGTGCATTGCATGGATTCACAACATCGCAGCAGCCGATCAGCAGCACCTGTTCTTTGCAGCCCATCACCTGGTGATGGATGCCATTTCCTGGCGCATTATCCAGGACGACGTAAAGACACTGAGCCGAGGGGAATCTCTGCAAAAAAAGGGAAGCAGCTATCGGCAATGGGTAGCTGCAGTCGAAAACTACGCGACAGAACATTCGAGCCAGCTTGCGATGTGGCAGCGCCAAATTGCAAACCAGCCGAACTACTGGCAACGTGCCGACATCATCGCTGACTATCACCACACCCCAATCCAGCTCGACACGGTGCAAACCAGTCGCATGCTTAGGGAAACAGCAACTGCATTCCATACTGAAATCAACGATCTTCTGCTTAGCGCGCTGATCATTGCACTGCAGCGCTGGCACGGTTCCCGGGAAAGCTGGCTCACGCTCGAAGGTCATGGCCGAGAAGAGATCAATCCGAATCTGGATATCCGCCACACGGTTGGCTGGTTTACCTGCATGTATCCCATCAAGCTCGCGACCGAAGATACGACTATCGGTACATTGCGCAGCATCAAGGAATCCCTGAGAGCAATTCCCGATAAGGGGATAGGTTACGGCGCGCTTAAATACACGTACACCGGCGATATCGACATCGGCGCGCTCAAAGCCCATTGCCTTCCCCCTATTAGCTTTAACTACCTCGGACAATTCACATCCGGCGAATCAGGCGGTGCATGGCAACTCTCTATCAACGGTTGCGGCACCCTGGTAGACCCTCGCAACGAGGATCGCAATCTCATCAACATCGCTGGCGGCGTTTTCGAGCAAAGTTTGCAACTGTCTCTCACAAGCCGCTTACGTCACGATGTCGCGCAAAAACTGGCGAACGATTTCACCGGCGCGCTCAACGAGATCATTGACCTGTGTGCAAGCGAAACCTCGCAAGAGCACAGTTTGTTTACCCCCAGTGATTTTCCCGATACGGCAATCGCTCCGGCCGAATTGGATCGGCTTCAGGAAAAGCATAAAATCGAGAATGTCTACCGCGCGACCGATGTGCAGCGCGAACTGATGTATTTCAATCGCGTCGATCCGGACTATCAGATCGACCAGGCCGTTTTTCAAATAGATGGACTGTTCGATCCGCAGCGCATGGCTGACTCGTGGGCACATGTCGCGGCGCAACACGACGTCCTGAGGGCGGGGTTCAGCGACATGGGCTCCCCTGGCAATCCGCATCTATTTATTTGTAAGCAGGTAACGGTGCCGATTCAGATCGCGAATTGGAGCGTGCTCGACGAACGAGCCAGGGAAGACACCTTGCGCCAGACCATTTTGCAACAACGTAATCAGCCATTCGACTTCGAGCAGCCTCCGTTATTTCGCATCTTTATGGCTCGAATCGACGCCGAACGCCACATACTGATCTTTACGTTCAACCACGTTCTATTTGACGGATGGTCGTTTCGAACCTTGTTGAGAGAGATCGCCGCGGCGTATGTTTCGCTCCGTGAGGGCGTACCGGCGGCCAATCGCATTCGCAGTTTTTCCCCATTCCCCATATTTCTGCGGCGCGATTTCAACCAGCAGCAAGCGCGAACGTTCTGGGGTCTCTACCTGCAAGACGCGAAGCAGAACCAGCGCTTACCCAGCGACGCCACGAGAACGGTCGATACGCGTCGCCATTTCCGCATGCGGTGCGTGAACTCGACACTGACGTTGAAACAGAAAGACGCGCTCTATGCATTCGGCAAGACGCACTGCTATACCGCGAATCAGCTTTGCCAGTTGGCATGGATGGTGACGCTTTCCGAAAGTCTGGACGAGGACGACATCTCTATCGGGTCAACGATGAGTGAACGGCCGACGCAAGTCGACGACGCTGAGCATCTGGTTGGGCTGTTTATCGCCAGTCCGGTGCTTCGCTTGACGGCGATTCGTCAACGCAGCGTGGCAGACCTGCTTGATGACATTGCCCGTACTCAACCGGACCGTCAGCAATTCGCCTTCTATGATTTGAACCATTACAACCAGAACTGGGTTCCCGAGTCGCCCTTTGGCAGCTTGTTCGTGTTTCAGAATATGCCCGAACTCGATCTGGGCAGTGATCCACCATTTAGAATCAGTTTGCTGGAGGCGGTTTCCGGCAGCAACCATCAGACAGTGTTTTGTCTGACTCCCCAATCGGAAGGTCTGCAGCTTCAATTGTTCTACGACGCGCGAGAGCTGAGTGAAGAGACGGCCGCTCAGCTCCTGGCACGCTTTGTTTCGGTGCTAATCAACATGGTGACGGCGCCGATTAATCCATCAACTGTGCAAAACACGCTTTTGGCACGGGGTGAAATGTAGTTTCTCTAAAAACACCAGTGGATCATGCGTGATCGAAAGGAGCACTTCAATGTCATCTCAACTTTTACGTTCCAGAGAATCTTCCGAACCATGGCGTGCTGTCGTTATCGATCTTGATGGCACCCTTCTGGACGACCGCGGAATGATTTCGGACTACTCCATCAAAATTCTTGAACTTCTGCACCGGCGCAACATGATGATCATTATTGCCACCGGGCGACTTGATGAAGACGCCAGACGAGTCTTGCAAAAACTCAGCTTCGCGCCAACTGTTCTCTCCTGTAACGGTGCTCTGGTCAAGACTGGTCCGCAACATTCACCTGTATTTGAACAAACACTGGCACCGGCGTTGAGTGGAAAAATTCTGCGCTTTACGCGCCGTCTCCCTTTGCACGTCACGTTGTTTTCGCGCGCTGGCTGGCATTCCTTGACGCCCAATCCCGACTTCACCGGTTATATTGCGAGCTCCGGGCTGACCTGCCACTATCATGACGAACGGACACTCCACAACATTGCGCCATTCAAGATTCTTCTGCACGGTGACGCCAATACAACCGATACAGCGCTCGTCGCATTGCGCGAGCGCTTTGGTGCTGTATCCGAGTCAAGCAAATCATCCCCGAAAACCATTGATATAGTCTCGCGGAATCTGAGCAAAATGACCGCCGCCAAGCGGTTTCTTGCGAGCCAACATATCTCGCTCACGCAGACCATTGCCCTAGGTGACGCGATGAACGACATGGAACTTCTCAGATCGGTAGGTCACGGTGTGCTCATGGGTAACGCCATGACCGAGTTGCAATGTCATTTACCGAACCTTCCGCAGGCGCTACCCAATTACAGGGATGGAGTAGCGCACTATCTGGAACAGCTACTTGCGCTGTCAAAAGAACTGGCCATCGCGGATTGACCGTCATAGTCGAAAGCCGTCCGCAAGGCTCGCGGGCTCGTTTGAAAGGTCATGTGGACAACATCATGTCGACGATTCCTGCCCGCTTTCGCAATACACACTGACCCGGACGGCTAAAATCACGTCTACCCGGATAACGCACATGAGTGGCCGATGACCACCACCGCGAACGCTGACGCGCCCACGAGCGCGTCGTCAAAGACGCCAACGGCAACCCGCTGGCCAGCAAAGGTTTGAAGAATCCCGCCCGGTTTGAACCGGCCTGCAACGCAAACGAGGAGCGGCACTAATGCTTTCCCATGTATTCGTCGGCATTTCGGATTTCGAGCGCGCGTTCGATTTTTATAGCGTGCTGATGGAAACCTTAGGGCTGCGGCTCAAGTTCCGCGATGAAGATGCTTGCTGGGCCGGCTGGATGGCGGCCGATGCACCGCGGCCACTGTTTGTGATTAGCAAGCCCTACAACGGTGGACCCGCCACCGCAGGCAACGGCCAGATGTTGGCCCTCCTTGCCAATGACCGCGCCACGGTCGATCGCGCGCATGCTGCGGCGCTCGCTCAAGGCGGCGCCTGCGAAGGGCCGCCGGGTTTGCGTCCGCACTATCACGCGGACTATTACGGCGCGTACTTCCGCGATCCCGATGGCAACAAGCTCTGTGTGTGTTGCCACGAGCCGGACACGACTGCAGCCACGCAAGCAGCCCGCTAAGCGCCCGGAAAGCGCAATTCGAAGCGCACCACACCCGGCACCGGACATACCACACGCGCCGTGCCGCCGTGCAGATGCATGATCGCCTTGACGATCGCGAGTCCCAACCCGCTCGATTCGGTGAACGCGCTGCGCGCCGCATCCGCGCGGTAGAAACGATCGAACAGGCGGTCCAGTTGCTCGCGAGGAATCGGCGCGCCGTCGTTCTCCACCACCACGATCGCGCCCTGTTCGTCCTGCGTGCCGCTCAAACGCACCACCGTATGGCCCGCGCCGTATCGCACCGCATTGACGACGAGATTGTTGATCGCCCGCCGGCATAGCATCGGATTGACCGACGCCACGCCCTGAGCCTCGACGGTAAAGCGCATGCCGCGTTCGTCGGCGGGGCCTTCGAAATAGTCTGCAATCTTGGCCAGTTCAACGCGCAGGTCGACCGGCTCACGGTCGATGGACAGCGCAGCATGGTCCGCGTGGGCGAGAAACAGAATATTTTCGGCGATGTTGCTCAAGCGGTTCAGCTCTTCGAGATTCGACTCGAGCAGTTGCTGATACTCGTCGGTTTCGCGCGGTTTGGCGAGCGTCACCTGGGTCTGGCCGATCAAGGCGCCCACGGGCGTGCGAATTTCATGCGCCAGATCGGCGGAGAACTGCGAGAGGCGCTGGTACCCATTGGCGAGACGGTCGAGCATGGCGTTGAAGGCGTGCGTGAGCTGGCGTAATTCGACCGGCGCCGCCTCGCTATCGAGCCGCACCGACAAACTCGCCGGACTGATCTGCGCCGCCCGCGTGGCGATCTCGCGCACCGGCCGCAACGCGCGGCGCAGCACATAGTAGGCGAGCAACGTGGCCGCGAGCATGCCGGTCAGCGTGGCCAGCACAATGCGATTGCGGTACGCGGCGAGCATCCGCACTTCCTGAGTCATCGGATGCGCAGCGATCACTTCGACCTCGCTGCCGTCCTCGCGCGCCTTGACAGTAGCAACCGCCCAATGAACCGGCACGCCGTCCGGCAACATCGTCTGGCGGATGTCCGAGAGCGTCGGCAGCCGGCCCTCTGTGCCGCCCTGCAGCGCGGGCACCGCAATGTTGCCGGGGTTCACGTCGATGAACGGCGCTTCGCCTGGCCGGCGGAACAGCAGCACGTCTTCCTCGGCGCCGAGCATGGTCTCGAACAGCAACGGCCGGTTCTTCAATTCGCTGACCGAATAAAGATCGCGCACGATGCGGCTGAAATGTTCCACACGCCCGGTCAGCACCACGTCCGCGCGGCGCTGCAAGGACAGCTGGGCAGAGTGATAGAAATACGCGCCCAGCGTGCCGATCACCACGCACGCGATCGACGCGAACAGCACCGTGGTGCGAGCCGTCAACGAACGTTCGGTCCACAGTTTCATGAGCCTTCGCCGAAGGTGTAGCCAATACTGCGCACCGTATGAATCAGCTTCTTTTCAAACGGATGATCGACCTTGGCGCGCAAGCGTTTGATGGCCACGTCCACCACGTTGGTGTCGCTGTCGAAATTCATATCCCACACTTCCGAGGCGATCTGCGTACGCGACAGCGCTTCGCCCTGACGGCGCACCAGCAGATGCAGCAGCATGAATTCCTTGTTGGTCAGCGGAATCTCGACGCCTTCGCGCGTGACCTTGCGGCGCAGGACGTCGAGCTTGAGGTCGGCGATCTCGAACACATCGCTCTCGCGGATCACGCCGCGGCGCAGCAATGTGCGGATGCGCAACACCAGTTCGGTGAACGAGAACGGTTTGACGAGGTAATCGTCGGCGCCGAGTTCAAGGCCGCGGATGCGGTCGCTGACGTGATCGCGCGCGGTCAGGAAAATCACCGGCAGGTCACGGCGCGCCCGCAGCGCACGCATGATTTCCCAACCGTCGATGCCCGGCAGCATGACGTCCAGCACCACGAGGTCATATGCGTGTTCGAGTGCCATGTGCAGGCCGTCC
The DNA here is from genome assembly GCF_905220705.1 of Paraburkholderia domus. Classification (GTDB taxonomy): domain Bacteria; phylum Pseudomonadota; class Gammaproteobacteria; order Burkholderiales; family Burkholderiaceae; genus Paraburkholderia; species Paraburkholderia domus. Next base: position 82,632 of record NZ_CAJNAT010000021.1, on the reverse strand, counting down.
GTGCCGGTGCGCGCGAGATCGACTGCGTAGCCGCTTTCACGCAGCCCCTTCTTCAGGTAGTCGCCGGTTTTCGGGTCGTCTTCGATGACGAGGATGCTCATGGTGCCTGGTTTCCGACCCCGAGCGCCGCCGTGGGCGCGGGTCATGAATGAAGACGTGGATATGGCGGCCATTCTACGTGGCCGCGGCGCGCCGTTCATGACGTTTTTGTCATCCGTCTGTCACTCTCCGGAGCCAGTCGCGCGCCTAACCTGACCCTATCCTTCACCCACCCAGAGCAGACTCATGAAGATTGTTTCCGCTAATGCGATTCGCGCCATCGTCGCCCCGGCGCTCGTCGCAGCCTCGCTGTTCGCCGCGGGATCCGCCGCGCAAGCCCAGACCGCTGCGCCCACCGGCGTACGCGGCACGGTGACCTCGCTCTCGGGCGACGTGCTCAAGGTCCACACGCGCGATGGCAAAGACGTCGACGTGAAGCTCGCCAAGGACACGCCGATTCGCGGCGTCGCGATCGCCAGCGCCAACGATATCAAGCCGGACAGCTATGTCGGCACCGCCGCGATCCCGCAGCCCGATGGCACGCTGAAGGCACTCGAAGTGCACGTCTTCCCGGCCAGCATGCGCGGCTCCGGCGAAGGTCATCGCCCGTGGGACCTCGGCTCGAACAGCACGATGACCAACGGCACGGTGGGCTCGCTCGTGGTCAGCAACGGCCGCACGATCACCGTCAAGTACAAGGACGGCGAAAAGAAGATCGTGATTCCGCAAGACGTGCCTATCGTCGCGCTCGAACCGGGTGACCGTTCGCTGCTGGTACCGGGCGCGAAGGTCGTGCTGTTCGCTCATAAGGAAACTGACGGCTCGATGGCGGCGAATTTCATCTCGGCCGGCGAGCACGGTGTAACGCCGCCAATGTGATCCGGCGCTTTTTCAAGCGTTCGCCGTTTCAGCCATTCGAATAGCCGCGTGCCTCAATGACGCGGCTTTCAAATTTTCTTTGTCTCATCACCGCTCGCCATGCCCGAACCGCAAGTGCGCTCTGTCGTCCACCCGCTCGTCGTACGAATCACGCACTGGATTAACGCCTTTGCGATGGTCTGCATGGTGATGAGCGGCTGGGCGATCTATAACGCGTCGCCTTTCTTTCCATTCAAATTTCCGCTGTGGGCGACTGTAGGCGGCTGGCTGGGCGGCTCGATTGCATGGCATTTCGCGGCGATGTGGCTGTTGTGCGCGAACGGCCTGCTGTATCTGGCGTATGGCATCGGGCGAGGCCATTTCCGTCGCAAACTGTTGCCCGTCTATCCACGCGACGTCGTACACGATGCCGCACTAGCGATGCAGTTCAAGCTGCCGCACGATACCGGCAAATATAACGCGGTGCAGCGCGCGCTCTATCTCCTCGTACTGTTGCTGGGCGTGCTGCTGGTCGCGTCGGGGCTCTCGATCTGGAAGCCCGTGCAATTCTCGTGGCTTACCGCGCTCTTCGGCGGCTTCGATTTCGCGCGTCGCGTGCATTTTGTCGCGATGGCCGGCGTGGTGGGTTTTGTCGTCGTGCATCTGGCGCTGGTGCTGCTGGTGCCGCGCACGCTGCTGCCGATGTTGACCGGTCGCGCCCGAATCGCCACGCACGAAAGGAGCAAGGCATGAGCGAATCAGAACGCAAGGACTCGCGCAGCGCGCGCATTGTCCTCGCCGACCACAAACCGCAAATTGAACGATTGCAACGGCGATTGTTCCTGCGTTCTTCGCTTTCGATCGGCGCGCTAGCGATGCTCTCGGGCTGCAACATGCAGGACGGCGATTCGGTCGACAAGGTTTTATGGGCCATGTCGCGCTGGAACGATCGCGTGCAAGGATGGCTGTTCGACCGCAACAAACTTGCACCCACCTATTCGGCAAGCGAAATCACTGACCCGTTCCCATTCAACGCGTTCTATCCGGAGTTCGACGCACCGGATATCGACGGTTCGACGTATCAATTGGAAGTGTCGGGTTTGGTGCAGGACAAGCGCACGTGGAATCTCGATCAACTGCGCGCCTTGCCGCAGGCTTCACAGATTACGCGGCACATCTGCATCGAAGGATGGAGCGCGATCGGGCAATGGCGAGGCGTGCCGTTTCGCACGTTCCTCGAACGCATCGGCGCCGATCTGAGCGCACGCTACGTCGGCTTCAAATGCGCGGATCGTTATTATTCGAGCCTCGACATGGCGACGGCCTTGCATCCGCAAACCCAGCTGACACTCGATTTCCGCGACGCGCCGCTGCCGGCCAAATACGGCTATCCGCTGAAGCTGCGCGTGCCGACCAAACTGGGTTTCAAGAATCCGAAGCACATCGCGGCGATCTTCGTGACCAACACGAACCCTGGTGGCTATTGGGAAGACCAGGGGTACAACTGGTTCAGCGGTCTATAACGACGTTTTCTGCAAACGCGCTTATACCGCTGTCACATAACGCGCGACCGGCTTGACCAAGCGCGGCGGCGGCGCATCGTACACAGCGCGCATGCGCTTGACTTCATCGACGGGGCTCAAGCCGAACAGGCGCTTGAACTCGCGGCTGAATTGCGACGCGCTTTCGTAACCGACCCGCGCAGCGGCCGCACCTGCATTCAAACCATCCTGCACCATCAGCAACCGCGCGTGATGCAAACGCGTGGTCTTCACGTACTGCATCGGCGACGTCGCTGTCACAGCCTTGAATTGCGCATGAAAAACGGCGAGGCTCATGCCCGCTTCAGAGGCGAGCGTATCGACATCGAGTTGCCCGTGATAGTCGGCATGGATGCGCCTTAGCGCCTTGGCGATGCGGCCGAAATGATTCTGATGCGTGAGCGCCGCGCGAATCGCATCGCCCTGCTCGCCCGTCAACACGCGATAACAGATTTCGCGGACTACGCCAGGCGCGAGAATGCGCGCATCGAGCGGCGAGGCCAGCGCTTCCATCAAACGCTGCACGGCATTGCTCAGAGCCGGATCGAGCGGCGTCGAATAGATGCCGAGCGGCTCGTTCTGCGTGGCGCCTTGCGTTTCGTTCAGCGCCATCAACAACTCCGCCACCATGGTCAGATCGACACGCACCGAGATGGCGAGGAACGGCTCTTCCGGGCTCGCCTCGGTTTCACATTCGAACGGCAGCGGCACCGACAGCACCAGATACTGCTGCGCGTCGTACTGGAACACCTGATCGCCGAGATAACCACGCTTGCGCCCTTGGCAGACGATCACGATGCTCGGCTCGTACATCACGGGCATACGCGGCATTGGACTATTGGCGCGCATCAGGTTGACACCTTCGAAGCTCGAGCGCGTCATGCCCGGAGTGGGTGCGAGCAAATCGAATAATTCGACCAGACGCTGCTGCGCAGGATCGACGGGGCCGCCAGCCGGGTCGCGGTTGGCCGGGCCGCGCTCGACCGATACGGGTTCAACGGAACGGGTTGACATGACGATATAGTGACGCGCAAGAGAATAATGCTTGAAATTTAGCACCAAACGACCTACTGCGCTCATTGCCAGGAGTTTTAGGCAAATCTTCAAGACATTCAGGTATTCCCCGGTTCGCTCCTGGCTCCTACTATGGGAACCCTGCCGGATCATCTATTTCCGCGCTGCGCCGGGCCTGGTTGCCAGTTCACTTTTTCGGTGAATACGTCGACCACCGCCCGCGCCGTGATCCCGGTTCACGACAAGGTTTAGCCGCATCGGCGACGCGTGTCGCTCATCGTCGGCGCCTTGTGACATCACCCTCTTTGCTGGAGCTACCCATGAGCACGACTTATGCCTATGCAGCGACCGACGCTACCGCGCCGCTCGCTCCGTTCGAAATCCAGCGCCGCGAACTGCGCGCCCATGACGTGCAGATGGAAGTCCTGTTCTGCGGCGTGTGCCATTCCGACTTGCACCAGGCACGCAACGAATGGAAGAACACGGTTTTTCCGGTGGTGCCGGGCCATGAAATTGTCGGCCGCGTGACGGCGGTCGGCCCGGACGTGACGAAGTACAAGGCAGGCGATCTGGTGGGCGTGGGCTGCCTGGTCGATTCATGCCGTACGTGTGCGAGTTGCGAGGAAGGTCTCGAACAGTATTGCGAAAACGGTTTTGTCGGCACGTACAACGGTGTTGACCGGGTTGACGGTCAGGTCACTTACGGTGGTTATTCGACGCAACTGGTCGTGGATGAGGCATTCACGCTGCGCGTGCCGGAGAATCTCGACCCGGCGGGTGTGGCGCCGTTGTTGTGCGCGGGCATTACGACGTATTCGCCGCTGCGCACGTGGGGTGCCGGTCCTGGCAAAAAGGTCGGGATTGTCGGGCTGGGCGGCCTGGGTCACATGGGTGTGAAGTTGGCCCGTGCGATGGGCGCGCATGTCGTGTTGTTTACGACGTCGCCGTCGAAGATTGAAGATGCCAAGCGGCTTGGTGCGCATGAGGTTGTCATCTCGAAGAATGCTGAGGAGATGGGTGCGCATGCCAACAGCTTCGATTTCATTCTGAATACCGTGGCTGCGCAGCATGATTTGAATCCGTTTTTGAATCTGCTGAAGCGTGATGGGACGATGACGCTGGTGGGTGCTCCGGAGCATGATCATCCGTCGCCGCAGGTGTTCAATCTGATCTTCAAGCGTCGCCGTCTGGCTGGGTCATTGATTGGCGGCATTGCCGAGACGCAGGAGATGCTCGATTTTTGCGGCGAGCACGGGATTACTTCGGATATTGAAGTGATTCCTATGCAGGGGATTAATGAGGCCTTTGAACGGATGCTTAAGAGTGATGTTAAGTATCGGTTTGTGGTTGATCTGGATTCCTTACGGAAGTGATTGGGTTTTTGCCTGCGCGGCGCTTGGTTTCTGTTTGCCTATGGCGTTGGCCTTTCCTTGTTTTCTTAGTGGTCTATTAGCGTTGCCCCTGTGCGGGGCGGCACCTACTTTTCTTTGCATGCCGCAAAGAAAAGTAGGCAAAAGAAAGCGGCTCACCCCGCTAATTATTAAGCGGGTCCCCCGCACAGCCACGATAGTGGTACATCTGAAATCTGTGCTCTCGCGCACTCAGCGTGAGTGACAAAGCCGTCATACCTCCCGCCTCGCACTCCGTGCTCGCCGGAAGGGGGCATCATGCAAACCCATGGCTTCGTTTGGACGAGGTGGGGGCCGTCGGCTTCGCCTCGGCGAAATGTTGACGGACTTAGTGTCTCGGAGTCGCCGCGATGCTCAACATAACTAGCGGCATGCGAAGCGCTGAAGGCTGAAGGCTGAAGGCTGAAGGCTGAAGGCTGAAGGCTGAAGGCTGAAGGCGGTTTGATTAAATGCCGCGAGTACCGACTACGACAAGCAGCTTCTGAAGTGCTGCGAATATCAAAACCGGCGGGGAGCCGGGTGAACTGCTGCTGAGCGTAAATACGGCAAACCGCCTTTTTGAAGTGCCTCGGGCATCAAATACAGCGGGCGGCTTTGTGAAGTGCTGTTGGGCATAACAACGGCGGGCGGCTCTAACGAAGCACCACGTCGGCGCGCGCAGCGCCGCCGGAAGAATGACTGCCTTGTCACCGGGGCGAAATATGCGAGAGCACAGATTCCAGATGCTCCACTGTCCCCTCCAAGCCAGAGGACCCACTTATGAGCTAGCGGTTTGAGCCGCTTTCTTTTGCCTACTTTTCTTTGCGGCATGCAAAGAAAAGTAGGTGCCGCCCCGCACAGGGGCGACGCTAATAGACCAATAAGAAACCAAGGAAAGGCCCACACCGCAGGCACACAGAAACAAGCGCCGCGCAGGCAACCAAGCCAGGCAAAGCCCAACGCCGTAGGCAAACAAACACACGCACTGAGCAAGACAAAAAACCAAAAGCAAAAAAAAGCCATCGCCGCAGGCACACAGACAATGCCGCCGCCAAAGGCAAAAAGAGAACCCTTAACACCAACAGGAGTTTGAATCGTGATTGACAGAATAACTGCAATGCGGACATTCATCCGAATCGTGGACACCAACAGCTTCACCCGCGCAGCGGAATCCCTAGACATCCCCCGCGCGACAGCGACAACCATCGTCCAGAACCTGGAGGCCCTGCTAGGCACCGCCCTCCTAACCCGCACAACGCGGCGCCTGAGCATCACGCCAGAAGGCGCAGCCTACTACGAGCGCTGCGCGCAAATCCTCGCCGACATCGACGAAATGGAAGCCAGCCTCCGTCATGCAACGGATAACCTGACCGGCCGCCTGCGCATCGAGATGCCCGGCGCGGTAGCGAGCGCCATCGTCCTGCCGGCTCTGGACGACTTCCACACCCGCTATCCGAACCTCGATCTGGCGATCGGCATCAGCAACCGCACGGTTGACCTGATCTCGGAAGCCATCGACTGCAGCATCCAGCTAGGCGAATTGCCAGATTCGAATCTGATCGCGCGGCAATTAGGCACCCTCGAGCACGTGACATGCGCAAGCCCAGCCTACCTGGCCCGTCACGGCACGCCCGCCGACCTCGACAATCTGCGCGGACACGTCGCCGTCAATTGCATGTCGCCGCATAACGGCCGCGACGTCGATTTCGACTTCGAAGTGGACGGTGAAGCGCAAAACGTCAAGGTCAAAGGCTTCGTCAAAGTCAGCGACGAGCAGGCCTATCTCACCTGCGGATTGCAAGGTCTGGGGTTGATCCAACCCGCACGGATCGCCGCACAGCCCTACCTCGATTCGGGACTGTTGCGCGAAGTGCTGCCGCAATGGAAACCCGTGCCGATGCCGGTTTCGGTCGCGTATGTGAAGAATCGCCGCGTGTCCCCGCGCGTGCGGGCCTTCGTCGACTGGCTCGCGGAATTGTTCGAGCAGACCGAACACGTCGATCAGGACCTGTCGCGAGTCCGTCAACTGTTGCGTGGCCTGCATCCCGCCTGAGGCGGGTTTCATGCAGATTCGCAATATTGCGGACGCGTTAGTTCGGTAGTGTCCTCCGCACCAACTGCGTCAGCAGATCAACTATAAAAATTGAAAGAGTTCGGATTGTCGAAACGTTTGACGACCGTCATCCTCTGCCCCCCCCCCCGGGCGGCGAGCGGATGTATCCGGTCAACTTGACGTGTTGCTCGAAGCATTCGATCCCAGCGAAACCGAGCCGATCAAGGCGCTCTATCCCGACCAGGGTGCCCACCTGCGCGCACGTGTGTGCGTTGCTCGAGTTTCCGGTGAAGCAGATGCGCGTCGAGTGACACGCATCGTCAGCAATGAGAGCTTCAAAACCGTGAACGCTGCTGCGGCGGCTGTGAGCCGCGCAGACCACGAACCTGGCTGCCGCGAGTCACGAGGACGTGCTCAAGCGTGAGGTGCCATTGTGGTCGATCGGCGCAGTGTTCGCGCTGGTCGGACTGCTCGCTTATCTCGGCCTGAACACCTATCTGCGCGATCAGACGTTGCGCACGCTCGCGCCGTATTCGCAGGTGGTCAAACTCGGACCGCAATCAGCCACGTTAACGATTTCATTGCCTTAAATCAGCACGGCAACACGTAACGAAAAAAGGCGGCCCGTTTCTGCGGGCCGCCTTTTCTTATGTGGCTAACACTTCAAAGCGTCAGAGAACCACCAAAGCGAAATACCCTGCTTACTGCGATTCTTCCGCCCACACGGCATTTTCCCGCGCCATCAGCGCTGTCGACGCAGCCGGTCCGAACGTACCTGCCGTATAGCCGCGCGGCTTGTCGCCCGACTTGCTCCAGCCTTCCAGAATCGGTTCGGCCCACGCCCATGCGGCTTCGAGTTCGTCGCGGCGCATAAAGTGCGTGAGGCGTCCGCGAATCACGTCGATCAGCAAACGCTCATACGCTTCCGCGCGACGCTCGGTGAAAGCCTGCTGCAAATCCAGATTCAAATTCACCGGCAGCATGTGCATGCCGCTGCCCGGCTCCTTTGCGAGCATCTGCAACTGGATCGATTCTTCCGGCTGCAACTGGATCACGAGACGGTTGCCGTAGTTGCGCCCACCGCTCGGAATGATCGAGAACGGCAACTCGGAAAACTCGATAACGATCTCCGACACCTTCTTCTGCATACGCTTGCCGGTACGCAGGAAGAACGGCACATTGGCCCAACGCCAGTTGTTGATATGCGCGCGCAACGCGACGAAAGTCTCGGCACGGCTACCCGGCGGCACGTTGTCTTCCTCGAGGTAGCCCTTGACCGGCTCGCCGTTCACCGCGCCGGCCGTGTACTGGCCACGCACGGTATCGCGAGCGATATCCTCGGGCGTCATGGGCCGCAGCGAGCGCAGCACCTTGAGTTTTTCGTCACGCACCGCATCCGGATCGAGCGACACCGGCGGCTCCATGGCGACGATGCACAGCAGTTGCAGCAAGTGGTTCTGCACCATGTCGCGCAGCGCGCCAGTCTTATCGTAGAAGCCCGCGCGGCTGCCCACGCCGACCTCTTCGGCCACCGTGATCTGCACGCGCTTGATATACGGCGCCTGCCACAGCGGGCCGAAAATCGCGTTGCCAAAGCGCAGCACCATCAGGTTCTGCACGGTTTCCTTGCCGAGATAGTGGTCGATACGGTAGATCTGCGCTTCGCTGAAATGCTTGCCGACCGCCGTGTTGATCTCCTGCGCGGACGCCAGATCGTGGCCCAGCGGTTTCTCGAGCACAACCCGTGAATTCTCGTCGACCAATCCCGCTGCCGAAAGGTTTTCGCAAATATGCGTGAACAGGTCCGGCGAAGTCGCGAGATAGAACACGCGGCGCACGCCGTCGCGCGAGGCCTCCTTCAGACGCTGGTAGTCCTCGACCGAATCGACATCCATGCGCACGTACTCGAACAGCGCGAGGAATTTGTCCCAGGCGGCGGCATCGAACGCCTTCTTTTCGATGAAGGGTTTCGCCTTCGCTTCCATGAATTCGTTGATGTACTCCTCACGCGACCACGGCTTGCGGCCGATCGTGAGAATGCGGGTATCCGGCGGCAGATTGCAGTGCAGATGCGCCATGTAGAGCGCGGGCAGCAGCTTGCGAAACGACAGGTCGCCGGTGCCGCCGAAGATGATCATGTCGAGCGGCAGGTCGGGAGTGGCAGAAGCGTGGTGGGTCGTCATAGCGCGGTCGCAGCGTCGTGGTAGGCGTCAAGTCAACGGACAAAGGGCAAAAAAACGCCGGCGGACCGGCACCTTTTTCTGGCAAACGTCTATGTTGCAACGTTTTGAGATTGTTTGCACGGCAACATGTGCCGCAGGTTGGCGCAAGATGCCAACCAGGACCTGCGAACCGCCCTGCGCCGGGCCTTGCAAACGGTCCGCGATCAGCCGCCTGACAAGGCTTCGCGCGCCACGCGGCAGGCCGCCAGATCCCACGCCGCGCAACCGACGCTTTTAAAAACAAGCGGTTTTCCTGGCGGCAACAACGTGGCATTTTCCACCACTGCGGCAATTCCACCGACCTGCGCCCAATCGACGCCGGCCTGGATGAAATCACCGGCTTCATGTCGGGCGCCGGCTTCGTCGTCGACGAACAGCGCGCTGCCTGCGATCGTGCGCGCGCCGATCTCGACCATGGCCGGCGTGAACGCGCCGACGCCGATCACGAGCCGGTCCGCACGCGCCGCTTCGTCATAGACGGCCTGCTTGCTGGTGGTCAGCGCGATCACCACGTCGATTGAATCAGGAATGTTCCCATCTGGGTCGGTCAGCGGTTGCAGTTCGCGCGCCTTGCCGCCATGCGCGCCGCGTGTGCCATGGGCGGCGCAAAACGCTTCAGCCCGCGCGGGCGCACTGCCCTTCACCCACACGCGCGCATCGGGGAACAGTTCGCCGATCGCTTCCAGATGATTCACGGCCTGCGTGCCGGTACCGATGAGCAGGAATTCGTGCGGCCTCGCCGGCGCGAACGTGTGTACGCCGAGCATCGACATCGCCGCCGTGCGACGCCCGGTTACCGTCGGCCCGTCGAGGATGAAGAGCGTCTCGCCGGTGTCGGCGTCGAAGGCCATCACCTGGCCATGGATCGTCGGGATGCCGCGCGGTCCGTTACTTGCGCACACGTTGACCAGCTTGTGGATCGCGAGATCGGGCGCGGTGGCCGGCATCGACAGCATGATGCCGCCCTCGTTGAGCGGCACGACGAGTCGTTCAGGACTCACGATACGTTGCTGCGCGTAGTCGATGCTCGCGCGCTTCAAGGTGTCGACGAGCGTCGGATACGGGATCAGCCGCGCGGTGGCGGCAGCGTCGAAAATCTGCGTGGTCGGGCGGGTCATAAACGAGTCTTTCCAGTCCTTGCGATGGGTTGGGTTCGATTCAGCGCACCAGAAAACCGTAAGTCAGCGGATCGCGTTCGTCGACGATCCAGTTTGCAAAACCATACACGTGCGCGTCGCCTTCGATCTCCGGAATCACTGCGTCGAAACGGTCGAGCTTCGTCTCCGACACAACGCGGCCACGAAATATCGTGCCGATCACCGATTCGTTGACCAGCGTCTCGTCGCGTCCCAATTCGCCGCGCAAATAGAGTTGCGCGACACGGCCCGCGGTGCCGGAGCCAGTCGGCGAGCGGTCGACTTCCCGGTCGGCGAACACGCAGCAATTGGCCTGCGTCGAGCCGGCGTGACGCGGTGCGTTGTCGATGATCGTGCCGTAGATGTGGTTGATCTCCGGAATCAGCGGATGCTCGACCTTGAAGGCCGCGTTCGCCGCGCGTTTGACTTCGTCGCCGAACTGGATCAGCCGGTCGATCTCGGCTTCGCGCACGTTCAGATCGAAGGGCTTGCCCGACGTGTAGAAATAGAACGCACCGCCGAACGCGATATCGCCGCGCACTTCGCCGAAATTCGGCGTGTGCACCGTCACGTCGCGCTGCCAGATGAACGACGGCACGTTGACGAAGCGCACCCGCCCCGCCTGCTCGCCGTCCCATTGCACGAACGCTTCGATGAAACCGCAGGGCGCGTCGATGCCGACACGCGTTTCCGGCTCGCTGCGCTCGACCCAGCCGAGTGCGACAGCCGCCGTCGCGAGGGCGATCACGCCGTGGCCGCAATGATCGCTATAACCCTCGTTGTGCACGAAGATCACGCCGAAGTCCGCCCCTTCGCTCACCGGCTCCGTCAGATAACCGCCGTACATATCGGCATGGCCACGCGGCTCGAACATCAGCGCGCGGCGTAAATGATCGGCATGCTCCTTGAGCCATGCGCGCCGCTCGACAATGGTCTTGCCGGGAAACTTCGGCAAGCCGCTCGTAACGATGCGAAACGGTTCGCCGGCGGTGTGCACTTCGACCGTGCTGATCATGCGGTTCAGTTTCATGCGTGCGGCCTTGCTGAGTGTGGATGTAGGAAGCGGAAAACGCCTGCGAGCAGACCCGGTTGCGCGCCAGCGCGGTATGGTTTAGCCGCCGGATGGTTCGCTCACATGGCGCGACGACTGGATCACCATCAGCAGATCGCCCGGCTCGATCGGACACGGCTCGTCCTCATAGAACGACAGCATCCGCCCGGCGCGTATCAACCCAACCACCACCGCGCCCGGCAGCGCATTGCTCCAGCGGCCGATTTCGAGCGCCGTGGCGGGACGTTCCACCAGATTGACACGGCCGCGCGACGACAGCAGATCGTTGACGAACGGGACAAGATAGTTGCTGCCCACCGCGTCGGCGAGCAGCAGACCGCCGATTTTGGTCGACGAAACGATCACGTCCGCACCGGCCTGGCGCAACTGGCGCTGATAGGTTTGCTCCTGAATCCGCACGACGATCTTCGTGTCCGGCGCGACGCTGCGTACGGTCAACGTGAGCAGGATCGCGATGGCGTCGTCGCTGACGGCAATGATGACCGCTTTGGCGATGCGCACCTGCGCCTGCTGCAACAGATCCTCACGCGACGGATCGCCGAGCAGGCCCGCCACACCTAACGCCGTGGCTGCTTCGAGCACCGCCTGCTGTGAATCGATGACAACGATCGATTCCGCGGCGAAGCCGCTTTCCAGCAGCTCGCGCACCGCGACCGAACCGCTCAATCCGTAGCCGCACACCACGACGTGATCGCGCAGTTGTTTTTGCAGGCGTTTCATGCGGAATTCCTCGATGACGCGTTGAATGACGAACTGATAGGCGGTGCCCAGAAACACGAACCAGATGACGATACGGATCGGCACGATGAAGAAGGCGTCGATGAGCCGCGCGCGGGCGGTGACCGGCACGATGTCGCCATAACCGACGGTGGCGACGGTGACCATCGTGAAGTACATCAGATCGACGATGCCGAGCACCTTGCGGTGGGCGTCTTGCAGGCCGTCGCGATCGAGATAAAGCACCGCGAAGGCGAGCACACACAGGCCGAGCACAAGATAAATACGCTGCAGCAGCACGCGCTGCGGCGACGCCGCGGGGCGCGTGAAGAGCGTGCGGGCACGCGGCGCCTGCCAGGGTGTGCGGGCACGGCGCGGCAGGCGAAAGCGTGGCGGGCGTGGCTGCGGGTGTGGCTGATCAGACACGCGGTTACTCCGGGAGTCGGGAACAAGCGATTCTACGACGCCCGGCGCGCCGTGGGGCCGGATCGTCGGAACCCGGCTGGCGTGCAAGGGTTAGCGTGATCCGCCGAACAGCAGCGGCGCGCTGCCGCCACGTTCACTGCGAGGCGGCGTTGGCGTTGTTAGCGTCGCCCTTCTTGCCGCCATCGAACATCGCGCGGCACGCCGGACTGAGTTCGTCGAGATGCCGCTTCATGCAGGCGATGATTTTTTCCCTGTTCGGAACGTCAACGATGCAGAAATGCAGCGCGTCCCGGCGGCAGGCCTTGGCCTGTTCGTCCCGGGTGGCCCCATTCGCTGCGGTGACGGCGCAGAACGCGGCAAGGCTGGCGACGAGCAAGGCAGAGATTCGATTCATGACTCGCGTTCCAGTATCGCAAAGGTCGGTGTGAAACTCCTCAGCAGAAAACGGGCCCGATCAGTGCGCTCGCCGAACAGTTTACCGGCTGCCGCGTCTAGCGTGCGATGCGGGTGAGCGTCATGCCACGCCCTGCGTAGAAACGCGCCATCGTTGCGAATGGCAAGTACACATCCGCCTGGTGGGGCGCAATGCCGGACGGATTATGAAACCATACGCCATCGCGATCGCGCCCGTGCAGCAGGATCAGATGGCCGCCCTGGCGCAGGTTCGGCCGCTCCGGATAGCGGATCTCGGGACTCACGGAGGCGATCGCCAGCGTGTCGCCGTCGATGCGCACGGCGATCTCTTCGAGCGGCGCCTGTGGCAGCACCTCGACCTGAATGCCGAATGCCTCGCCGACCCAATCGGCGAACGGCCGGTAGATCAGACCGTCGACGCCGCCGTCATCGCGCAACCGGTACACGCCGTGCCGCAGCGCTTCATCCAGCAGCGTGGCGCGCGGCGCATGGTCGATGTGCCAGTAGTCGAGCGCGGATTCGAGGCAGGTCAGACCGCACAGGCGCTTGGCCCAGAAACGGTAACGCTGCGGGTCGGCGAAACCGCTGCGTGCCCAGTATGGGTCGTCGCACGGGTCGCCCAGGTGTTCGACGATGTGGCGCACCCATTCGGGGCTGCCCCATTGCGTGTAGTACGGCACGTCAGTGTGGCGTAGCGTCGGTTGGCTCATGAGTCGCGCGATGTCGATAGAAGATGTTTTTACAGCATGCTACACGGCCATCGGGACAGGGCACAGGCAGATGAAATTGATGCGTCACGCAAATATTTGCCGTTTATGCGCCACACAGATATTTGTAAAATATGCGCCACAAGAATATTTGACAAATATCTGTGTGACGCATAAAGTTTATTTATTCGTCTCACGGATAATTTGCCATGATCCACCTCGTCGCCACGCCAGACCAGATGGCCCAACTGCTTGCTGCCGGCAGGCGTCAGGCCGGCCTTACCCAAGCCGAAGCCGCCGCGCGCATCGGTGTCAGCCAGAGCCGCGTCTCGGCGCTAGAAACCGACGCCACCGCCCTCACTCTCGCACAATTGCTGGCGCTGTGCGGCGCCTACGGCCTGCAATTGCAGGTGCGCGACAAGAACCAGCCGGCGCCTGAGCCGGCGCCTTTGATCGAGTGGTAAGCATGGGCCGCCAAACGCATTCGCGGGCGCTTTCGGTGTGGGCCAACGGCGAGCGCGTCGGCATCTGGCGCCTGCCCACCCGCGGCCCCATGGAGTTCGCTTACGATCCCGCGTGGGTCGCCTCGCCCGCGGGCCGACCGCTTTCGCTCTCGCTGCCATTCACGCCGAGCAATGAGGCACACAAAGGGCCGCGGGTGCTCAACTATTTCGACAATCTGCTGCCCGACAGCGAGGCGATCAGAAAGCGCATCGCTCAACGCTACCAGACCGATACGCTCGATGCGTTCGACCTGCTGCAAGCCATCGGCCGCGATTGTGTGGGCGCCGTCCAGTTGCTGGCCGCTGACGACGTGCCGGCCGGCGTCGAACGAATCGAGGGCACGCCGCTCTCCGACAGTGAGATCGAGACCATGCTGGCGCGCACCGTCAGCAATCCCACCCTCGGCACGCTCGACGAAGCGGACGATTTCCGCATCTCGCTCGCCGGCGCGCAGGAGAAAACCGCCCTGCTGTGGCACGAAGGCAAGTGGCAACGTCCGCATGGCGCCACGCCCACCACGCATATTTTCAAGCTACCGCTCGGGCTGGTCGGCAATAAGCTTGCCGACCTCAGCACTTCGGTCGAAAACGAATGGCTGTGTCTGCGGATCCTGCGCGCCTACGGCCTGCCGGTGGCCAACGCCGAGATCATGACGTTCGGCAAGCAGCGGGTGCTGAGCGTCGAACGCTTCGACCGGCAACTGCATTCGGGCGGGCAATGGCTGCTGCGCCTGCCGCAGGAAGACTTCTGCCAGGTGTACGGCGTGCCGTCGCATCGCAAGTACGAAAACGAAGGTGGTCCGGGCGTGCTCGACCTCGCGCGGATTCTCCAGCAATCGGTGTCGGCGCAACACGACATCGAGACGCTGCTGGCAAGCCAGATCCTGTTCTGGATGCTGGCGGCGCCGGACGGCCACGCCAAGAACTTCAGCATTCGCCTGCTGGCGGGCGGCCAGTACCGTCTCACGCCGCTTTACGACGTGATGTCGATCTGGCCGGTGGAAGGCAATGGCCCGAACCAGTGGTCGTGGTTCAAGGCCAGGCTCGCCATGGCGATGTGGTCACGCAGCAAACACGACGCCTTCCGCGACGTGCAGCGGCGCCACTTCAACACCATGGCGCTGAGGTGCTCGTACGGCGCGAACGCCGAGCCTTTGATCCAACGGCTGATCGAACAGACGCCGGAGGTCATCGCGCGGGTCGCGGCCGACTTGCCCGAACGTTTTCCGGCGAAGGTCGCCGAGCGGATTTTCAAAGGCCTGAAAAGCTCGGCAGCGAAACTCGACACAATGCCGCCGGCATAGCGTCGCGTAGGGAAGTAGGGAATACACCTGTCAAAGTTAGTTCTCTACAGATTACGTGCGGTTTCATCGGTAAAATACGTTCAATGCTAAAAGCATAAACAGATCGCCGAGTTTGTTCGTTCGGACCTCGCATAGACAAGCTCGGCGGCGGTCATACAAAAACACAGGCCGTGCTACTTTTTACGGTACATTTGCTGACCCCTGCGTCGCCGCGTCAATGCGCATCCAATGTGCATGGCCCCGCTGCGCGTGCCGTATCGCACGCGCCATCGCCACCCTTCAAGAAGGCAGACTCTCACGCAGTATGGCCAACGAAACACACTCACCTGACTCCATCGCCGTCGCCGAGCGCGTGCGCGAGTTAATGAGCCGGCATGGAATCGGCAAACGCCAGCAAACCACTGAGTTGTGCCGCATCCTCGATCTGAGTTTTTCGCAGGGACACCGCAAGCTGCGCGGCAACAGTCCGTGGACCCTCTCGCAGATCAAGAAGGTCGCCGAGGTGTTCGGCGAACCTGCCGCTCAGCTATTCGGCGCACAGTCGCTCGATCCGGGCATGGTCGGCGCCATCGCCCAGGAGGCGATGTTCTGCATCGGCGCAATCGAGCTGGCCTGCACCGCATGGGTCGGCGCCGCGCTCGAACCGGGCAGCCGTCCGGAATTTGTCGCGTACCCGAAGCTCGGTCAATGGCGTGTCGCGCGTCATGACGGCACGCTTTACCAAAGCGCGTACGAAGTCCACAAGATCGAGATCTATCCGCGCCGCGCTGAAACCGACAAGCCGACCATCGCCGTGGTCGACGACGATCAGGCCTCCGCCGACAACCTGCGCGACTATCTCGAGCGCAGCGGTTTCACGGCGGTGGCGATCTACGGCCTCGCGGCGTTCGCCGAACAACTGCATACGCAGATCTTCGACGGCGTCGTGATCGACTGGCTGTTCGGCTCGCAAACCTCGGCGGCGGCGATCCGCGCGGTGCGGGCGTCGGAGAATCCGGACGCGCCGATTTTCGTGCTGACCGGCGAATTGCTGACCGGCAAGGCCAGCGAATCGGAGATCAGCCAGGTCATCCGCAATTACGACGTCGCGTGCTATGAAAAGCCCGCGCGCATGGCGATCCTGGTCGCCGATCTGTCCAAGCGCCTCAACCGGCCTTGATGATGCATGCGCCGGCAAGCGGCTGAAGGTGTGTGCTCATGCTGAGTCCTCCTCCATCTGCATCTTCCCGGGCGTCACGTCACGCCGAATGCCGCGAAGCCAAAGCACGCTGCAACGCGCTGCGCAGCTCCTCGTAATGTACTGGCTTTAATAACGCTTCGAAAAACGGCTGCAAGCCGGCCTCTCCCGCTCCTCCTGTGACACTCGCCTCCGGTGCATACGCGCTCACCACGATCACCGGAACACTCGACGACGGTCCCCCGCGTGCCGCGAAATCCGCGAGAAATGCATAACCGTCGCGATCCGGCATATGCAGATCGAGCAGCACCACGTCACAGCGGCGCGCGTCGAGCCACGCTAGCGCATCGTCGGCATTGGAAACGGCGTGCGCGTCGAAATCCATGTGCGCGATCATTTCGCTGAGCGACTCGCGAATCAGGCGGTTGTCGTCGACGATCAGCACACAAGGGCGCGCGCCGCCCGGTTCGGCGTGCGCCGCCACGCCGGGTGGCGCGGTTGCCGCCACCGGCGTGACCGGGATCGTCACCGTGAAGGTGGTGCCCACACCCACCGTGCTCGCCACCTCGACGGTGCCGCCGAACAGCCTGACCAGCCCCTGCACGATCGTGAGCCCCATCCCCGCGCCCTCGAAGCGGCGCGTGCGCGACGCGTCCAGCTGCGTGAACTCCTGGAAGATCAGCGGAATCTGCGCATGCGGCACGCCCGGTCCCGTATCGCTGACGACGAAGATCAGCACCGCCGGCCGCTGCCTCAGTTGCACGCGCACCGTGCCGGTTTCGGTGTAACGGATCGCGTTGGTGACCAGGTTGTTGACGATCTGGCGAATACGGTGTGGATCGGAATCGACGAGCCCGCTCATGCCACTCGCCTCGCTTTCCAGCTTGAGGCCGCGGGCGGCGGCCGACATCGCGTGTTCGTCGACGATCGACGCCAGCAGTTCGCGCGGCTCGAAATGCTCGTGACGCAATTCGAGCTTGCCGGCGCCGAGACGTGCGTAGTCGGTCAGGTCCTTCATCTGTGCTTCCAGATGGCGCCCTGCGGTTTCGAGCCGCTGAATGACTTTACGATCAGCCTCGGAGTGATAGTTGAAGCCCAGCAATTCGATCGACGACACGATCGCATGCAACGGCGTGCGCAGTTCGTGACTGATCATGCCCAGAAACGCGTCCTTCGCGAGACTCGCCTCGCGCGCCGCGCGGCTCGCCTGATGCTCGGCTTCGAGCGCCGCGTGCTGCTGATGCATCAGGCGCGTGCGGCGCCGGCCGTTGAACACCAGCAACGTGGTCGCGGCCGCCGACAGTAGCAGCAGCAACAGGCCGCCCGCGAACAGCATGCGGCGCTTGTCGATGAAATCGCGGTTCATCGCCTCACGGTCGGCCACGTCAGCGAAACGGCGGCTCAACGCGAGATCGTTGACCTCATTCCAATGCTGGCGCAATTCCACGACGATCTCATTGGCGCGGCGGTGGTCCTTCGGCAAGGAATCCACCTCAGGCTGAATCCCGTCAAGCAGATGATCGAGCGACTGGATCTCGTCCATTTGCCGTTGCAGCAGTGCGAGCTGCGTGGTCAGCCGGCGCGTCGAACCGGCCAGCACATGCAGCTTCGATTGCAGCAACTGGTAGCGCAGCGTGAGCCGCTGATAGTCGTCGTCGACACCGGATTGATACAGCAGCAACTGGTTCTCGAAACGCGCGTAGGCGATCTGCATTTGCGCGGCGTCCCAATAGAAGCCGTCGTACTGACCGGTCAGCTGTTCGGTAGCGCGCGGATTGAGCAGGTTCGCGTACAACAGATAGCCAATTGCGCCGGCCGGCGCCGCGAGCGCGGTCAACCAGATCAGCACATAGAGGACACGGCGCCAGGGGCGGCGCGTTATTTGATGACGAGTGCCTTGATCTGCCATACGAATTTCGAGTCGCCCGCCGCGCCCATGAGTTCATCAGGGAACGCGTCGCGCGGATACATAAGAAACAGCGGCCCGAAGTCGCTGATCTTCAGGCGCCGGCCGTTCATGCTGTAGGCAACGATTACGCCGTAGCGATCGCAGTCCGACACCGGAATGGTGTACGTATAGTCGTCGAGCGTATGGATCTCGATTGCGCTGCCGGATGCGCCGACTATCTTCAGGATATCCGCGAGCAGCGGTCCTGTGAAGGTGGAACGCGGAGTCCAGGTGGTGGCGGTCGTAATGGAATGGACCGGTAACGCGAGCAGTTGTGCCTCGGTGAAGTGATACAACTGGTGCGCCGCATCGTTGGTCTTGCTGATTTTGCCCTTTACGTCGAGCGACAAGGGCAACGAGTCTGCCTGCGCCTGCATGCTCCACGCGGCGAGCGCGAAGATCAGACCCATCGCCCACCCTGCGCGCCAGTACACGCCTTTCCTGACATCCAGCCCTGCGCTCACCTTGGTCATTTGCTTGCTTATTCCCTCGTTTGTTATTTTGTGGGCGGCTCCGCGCTGCGTCGACTCAGCCTGCTAGCGAAGCTGCGGCGCCCTTTTCCGGCCCGGCGCCGGTCTTCGCGACACGCCCCGTCCGGCAACACGCGTCACCCCGACGCGCGATCTTTGAACCGCATGCATAATATCGCCAAAATTCTCTGTCTCAAAAACGAGGACCTGCCGCCGTGCTGCTCCCCGCTGACGAGACACCTGCCCCACGTGCGCAACGCGACGCCATACGAGTCATGAACAAGCCGGTCTTGCCCCTGACGTACGAACAACTCGATCACTGGATCGAATCGCTGCAACCCGCCTTGCTGGCCGAGCGCTTCACGATGGCGATCGGTATTCTGCGTGGCGGCGCGCCGCTTGCGTTGATGGTGTCGCATGCGGCCGGCACGCCGGTCGCATTCCTGCGTTACGACCGCCAGTCGCGCACGGTCGCCTGGGATTCGACGCTGCCGATCCCGCCCGCGGGCTCGAAAGTGCTGCTGTGCGAGGACATCGCGGGGCGCGGCTTTACCCTGACTGATTGCATCGCATTCCTGCAACAGCATGACCTCGATGTCAGAACACTGACCGCCGCGGTCGACGACCTGAGCCGCACGCAACCCGATTACGCGATCGACGCCCGCGGCTACTTCGCGCTGTTTCCGTGGGAGCGCCAGGCCTACACCGAGCGTTATCGTGAGGACTGGGAACGCGTGCAAGCGGGGGCGGCGCCCGCCATGGCCGACGATCACGAATACGCCACCTACGCAATCGACCTCGACGGCATTCTGCTACCCGACGTGCCGCTCGCGCGCTATGACGAGGATCTCGCGGCGGCGCTCGCCGAACGCGACGAACTGCTGCCGTTCGACGTGCTGCCCGGCATCGATCTGCAACGCGTTCGCACGATCATCACGGGCCGGCCGGAACTGGATCGCGCACGCACCGAAGCGTGGCTCGCGCGGCATGGCTTCGGTCACATGCAACTGGTGATGCGCACGCCCGGCACGCACGACGAAAGTCCCGCCGGCGCCGCCGCTCACAAGGCGGCTGCCGCATTGCGCGGCGGTGTCACGCATTTTGTCGAGAGCGATCCAGTGCAGGCGCTGCTGATCGCGCAGCAGGCGCCGCTCCTGCGCGTGATCTGGTGGGACGCGCTCACGCAAACCGGCATGCTGGTGGGCGCGCGCGCATGGACGTGAGGCGTGGATTTGAGAGCGTAGGCCCGAACGCGTGAATCCGGGTTCGCGCATCGGTCCGAGCCAGCACTAGGTTTCTTTCGCCTCCTTGACCTCTTTACCGTCGCGCAAATGCAGATGCCGTGCGGCCCGCTGCGAGGCAACGATGATCAGCTTCATCGTCGCGCGCGTGGCGCCGACGAACAGCTTGCGCGCGATGCGTTCATCGAACGACTCGAAGTCGACTTCAGTGAGAATCACGCACGGCGCCGCCTGCCCCTTGAAGCGATAGATCGACTCGAACAGCACATCCCCTTCGCGATACGCCGGGTTGCCGAACAGATCGTACTTACCCGTAAAACTGCGCAACCGATGCGGGCCGAGATGATCCTGCGTGGTCATCGCCGAACCTTCGCGGCCGCGAAACGAGAGCACGGCAATGTCCTGTTTGCGAAAGCCGAGCGACAACGCCTGCGTGATCGCCCGCTTGGTCGCCTCGATGCTGCCTTCGGCGGCATTCGCTTCGTCGTAGACCGAAAGTGAAATATCGGAGCCGTCGAACGGACTGCCCGATGCCAGACCCGCCGCGACCGGCACCGAGGCGCCGACCACGTCGCGCACATAATCGAGAATGTCGCGCGGACTGCGGTAGTTGGTGGTCTCTTTCAGCGTGGTCCAGCCGGGCAGCTCGACCGGCTCGCGCATATACAGATTCTGCAGCGGGTCTTCGAGCCACCACCACGCGGCGCCTGGCCGCAACAGGCGCTCGAGTGCGGCAACCCACGGCTCCTGGAAATCCTGCCCTTCGTCGACGATCAGCACGTCGAATTGCCAGCGCGCGTCGATCGGCGTTCCGGCGAAAATCGTTTCAAGCTGATCGAATACGTCGCCGGACTGGAAATCCGGCTCGCGGCCCGCATCGCGTGCAATCCAGTCGCATAGCTGGTGATAGTTCGCCACCTTCGCCTCAGGCGGCGCGACCCGAGCGATGTGATCCGCGAGCGGCCGGTTAAAACACACGTACAAAGGCCGCTGCCCGCGCGCCACCGCGTCCTTCATCACCTGCACCGCCAGTTGCGTCTTACCGGAACCCGCCGTGCCGATCACGCGCAGCCGGAACGGCGAAAACTCGAGCCGCCGCGCCCAGGTCGCGAGGCCGCCCGCGAGGCGCGTGACGAGCGTGCCGGCCTGGCCGACCAGCGCGCTGGCGTCGGGCGTGAGCGCGAGTTCGTCGGCGAGAAAGTGGTGGATTTTCGGCGCGCAGGCCAGGCGCGGCTCGTCGGCCGGCAAGGCTTCGCGAATGATCGCCGCAAGCCGGTCCTTACGCGTCGCGTCGACGATCCGCGAAGGGTTCACACCCGCGATCGCCGCGTCCTTGACGATGTGGTCCGGGCAATACAGCAGTTCTTCGATGAAATAAGTGCCCGCGCCGAACGCCGCGGTGAAGCGCCGGTGCAGCGTTTCGACAGTGTGAGCGAGCGCGATCGCCACATTACGTTCCGTCTGAAGATAGACCTTGACGAGTCCCTTCGGCGTTTCGCGCAGGAAACCGGTTTTCTGTTCGACGATCATCACGCGCCCGGCGGGGCTGACAACCACGAAGTCGGCCTCGCCGAATACTGAAAAGTTCTGATTCAGGCGGGTCCAGTGCACGCCGTGATAGACGGTGTAGCCATCGGGAAGCGCTTCTTCCAGCAACGCGAGGGTTTCGCGTTCGCGTGCCGCCGCGCCGGTGGCGGCGAGGCTCTTCCAGTCGTCGGGGACAATGCGGGCCATGCGGTGCCTCGTCATATTCGGTTGCGCCCATTGTACGCAACGCCCGCGCGTTGCCGGCATGGCGGTTCGGGTGCCCTGCGGACCTCGATGGGGAACACGCTTCGGGCCGCACTTCACGCGGCAGATTGCAGGCTGGCGGCGCGCAAACCCATGCGCATCGTGTATCGTTACTGGCTGAACGCCGCGCGCCTCGCGCGGCTTGCCAACCGTAAATGTAAAAAAAAGGATTTGCCGGATGATTACGATCTGGGGACGCACCAACTCGGTCAACGTACAGAAAGTCTTGTGGTGTTGTGACGAACTGGTGCTGCCGTATGAACGCATCGACGCTGGCCTGCAATTCGGCCGCAACAACGAACCCGACTATCTGGCAATGAACCCGACTGGCAAGATTCCGACGCTGGTCGACGACGACTTCGTGCTGTGGGAATCGAGCTCGATCCTGCGCTATCTGGTGCTGCAATACGGTGAATCGAGCCTCCTGTATCCGTCCGAGCCGAAACTGCGCTCCAGCATCGATCGCTGGCTCGACTGGTCGCTCACCACGCTGCAGCCCGCGGAAAAGCCTGTGTTCTGGGCCCTCGTGCGCACGCCCGCCGCCGAGCGCGACGCCGCCAAACTCGCCACCGACTTCAGCGCGGTCACGCTGCAGTGGCGCCTGCTCGACAACCATCTGCAAGGCCGCTTCTTCCTCGAAGGCGAGAAGTTCACGCTCGCCGATATCGTGATCGGCGCGTACGCGAAACGCTGGTTCGGGCTGGATGGCGTCGAACGTCCCCCGCTGCCGAATCTGGAGCGCTGGTATTCGCGGATTGCGACGCGCCCGGGGTTCAAGAAATACATCGATTTCCCGCTGACGTAAGCCACCCTGCGGCCATCCGACATGTCGATCACCCTCTACGCATGGGGCACGCCGAACGGCCGCAAGGTCAGCGTCGCGCTCGAAGAAATGGAACTGCCCTACACGGTGCAGCCGGTCAACATTGGCCGTGGGGATCAGTTCCAGCCTGATTTTCTGCGCATCAGCCCAAACAACAGGATTCCCGCGATCGTCGATACGGATGGGCCCGACGGCCAGCCGATCAGCGTCTTCGAGTCCGGTGCAGTGTTGCTGTATCTCGCCGAAAAAACGGGCAAATTCCTGCCGAAGACGCTGCGCGAACGCGTCCCGGTGCTCGAGTGGCTGATGTGGCAAATGGGCGGTTTCGGGCCGATACCGGGTCAGGTGCACCACTTCGCCGCGCTCGAGTCGGCCGCCGACCGCGCCTATGGCCTCAAGCGCTATTCGGACGAAACCCACCGTTTGTATGGCGTGCTCGACCGGCGCCTCGCGCAAACGGAATTTGTGGCGGGGGAATTGTCGGTGGCGGATTTCGCGATTCTTGGCTGGGCATGGCGTCACGAACGGCACAAAGTGGACCTCGCCACTTATCCGAACGTGCAACGCTGGTACGCGGCGCTGTTCGCGCGGCCCGGCGTGCAGCGCGGCTTTGCGGTGAAGCTCGACTGAGTCCGGCAGCCTTATGCCTCGCGGCGGCGCTCTGCCGCGCGCGGCAGGCGCACCGGACACCGGCACAGCGAAGCCCGATGGCCTTTATAATCGACCCATGAAGACCGCCAAGCCCGCCGCGACCGCCGACCAAGCCACCCTTGCCGCCTCCGCTCCTCATCATGAGCCGGAGCAAATACACCTTGGGCACGGTAATTCGCAAGAAGCCGCATTGACTCTCGCGGAAGAATATTGCCGCGAACGCGGCGAAAAACTCACGCCGATCCGCCGCAAAGTGCTCGAATTGCTGCTGAATTCCGGGCGCGCCACCAAGGCGTATTCGTTGCTCGACGACATGCGCCAGATCCATCCCGGCTCGGCGCCGCCCACGGTTTACCGGGCGCTGGACTTTCTGCTCTCGGCTGGGCTCGTCCACCGCATCGAATCGATCAATGCGTTCACGGTCTGCCACGACCTGACGCAGTGCCAGCACGGCATTCTGGTGGTCTGCCAGCAATGCGGCAACGTCACCGAACTGCATCAGCCCAAGCTGCGCCAGGCGCTCGTCGCGCAAATCGAAGACGCGGGCTATCGCCTTGCCAGCGACGAAATCGAATTGAAGGGATTGTGTTCCGCCTGTCAGGCAGCGGAAGCGGCCAGCGCCGGTGCCGCAACGCCGGTCGCCGCCGCCAAATGACAGCGGCGGACAAAAACCGCCACCCGCCCGCGAAAAACCTCAGCCCGCAGCGCGGGCGTCGATTGCGTCGTGTAACAACGTCACGAGGTCTTCCGGCGAGGCCGGCTTGGTCATGAAATGCTGGAAGCCTTCGCCGATGCTGCGCAAGCGGTAAGCGTCGTCGGTATGGCCCGTGAGCGCCACGGCCACCGAAGGCGCGTGGTCGCCGCGAATCTCGTGATCGCGCAGCCGCTGGATCAGATAAAAACCGTCCATGGCCGGCAATTCGAGGTCACACACGACAGCGTCGGGTAACAGTTGCAGTGCCGCTTCGACGCCCGCTTCCGCATCCGCCACAGCGACAACATGCGCCCCTTCCGCCTCGAGTAACAAGGCCAGTGATTCCCGGCTATCCGGGTCGTCTTCGACGAGTACGATCGTGGCCTGAGCGAGTCTCAATGCTCCGTTCATGTTCTGTTGCTGCTCTAAGAAACCGGTTAGGCCGTCACACGCGGCCAACGTTTTGTCTTGCTGCTTGCCGCCGATTTGCGCGGCTACGGGTTTGCTGTTCATGGTTCCGACTCGATTTCATGCGTCGAGTTGCATTCAGGCCCGCGATTGTAAAACATGGCCTGGGCGCAACGCGTGCGCACAGTAACGCGCCAAAATTGCACGCGGATGAAATACCGGCCCTCGGCGCCATCGCCCCGGCAGACCGATGCCGACCACCCGATTCGCCGTGGCGGCGGCTGCAAGCTCGTGTGCGCCGCCTTGCCCGCCCAGCGCCTTCCCTGATATTCATGTTTTTTGCGACGCCGGTACTGCTGCACGTTCCTGCGCGGCGTTCACATCCACCCGTCAGGTAGCACGTCTCGTGCCTCGCCGACTTCACCGTTTGGCCACCGTTTGGCTGCTGCATCGGAACGGTTGCGCGAGCCTGCCGCGCGATCCAGGGCGGCGCTATCATCGTGTGCGCGAGAGCGCAGCGGCGGCACTCGGCCGCTGCGATGCAGCACGTCATACATGCGCCATCTCGCTGCCACCACAATCTGAGGCCGCCCGACACCATGTCCGATCTCGACTCCGCCACGCTCGAAGCACTCCGTCATGTCAGCACCGCCACGCTGACCACCCAGTTGTTCAAGCGCGGCTTGCGCAATACGTTCATGCAGGGCGTCGCGCCGCTCGCCGCACACAGCGGCGCAAATCTGGTCGGGCCGGCATTTACGCTGCGCAACATTCCCTCTCGGGAGGACATCGACGTGCTCGAACTATTTGCCGATCCCGAGTACGCACAGCGCAAATGTGTCGAAACCATTCCGGCTGGCCATGTGCTCGTGCAGGATTGCCGCGGCGAGCGCGGCAGCGCCTCATTCGGTTCGATCCTCTCGCAACGGTTGCAGGTGCGCGGTGTGGCGGGCATGGTGTCCGACGGACCGGTGCGCGACAGCACGACGATTGCCGCGCTCGGCATGCCAGTGTTCTGTGCCGGAGCAAGCGCGCCGCCAAATCTGATCCGGCACCATGCGGTGGATATCAATGTGCCGATCGGCTGCGGCGGTGTAGCCGTGTTTCCCGGCGACGTGATCGTAGGCGATGCGGACGGCGTGGTGGTGATCCCACTCAAAATGGCAGCCGAGGTTGCACAGGCCGCCGCTGAGCAGGAGCAACTCGAAGCGTTTCTCACCGAGCGTATTCGTGAGGGCGCTGCCCTGCCCGGCACATACCCACCGAATGAAAAAACGAAGGCTGCGTATGAGGCATGGCGGCAAAAAACAAAGGATGAATAACGCCTTTTTACACCGGTAGGCAAACCTCCCGCAAGAGAAAATCCATCTCTTTATCGAAACCATTTCGTAATGATAATTCGCACACCATAACTATTGAACTTAATCTTTTCTCGACGCATCTACTTATCGTTTCCCACATGATCGGTAAGTACGATGCAAAGAAATCCTCAACATCTCATCGACGAACAAACTAGCGGCCAGCCATCCAGTTCACGCCGTCGCTTCATGTTCAAATCGGCTGCATTGCTTCCTGCGGCTGTCACGCTCACCGCGTGCGATTCCGGGCAATCATCGCCAACCGGCACGCCGGATTCTGCTAGCAGACACTACAGCCCTCGATACTTCAGCGCGGCCGAATTTTCATTTATCCATGCCGCAGTCGCACGGCTGATTCCCTCGGACGACACGGGTCCGGGCGCACTTGAACTCGACGTTCCAGTGTTCATCGACAGACAGATGGAAAGCGAATTTGGCCATGCGGCGCGCTGGTACATGCAGGGTCCATTCACGCAGGCGGCGCCGCAGTTCGGCTATCAATCACGACTTACGCCGCGCGAAGTCTATCGGCTCGGCATCGCCGAAACCGATACCCTGTGTGCAGCACGCTATGGAAATAATTTCGCCAAGCTAAGTAATCTGGATCAGGATGTCGTTCTGCATCAACTGGACAGAGGCGAACTCGAATTCATCGGCGTCGATGCCAAAACCTTCTTCGAGTTCCTGCGCACCAACACAATCGAAGGCTATCTCGCCGACCCCGTGCACGGCGGCAACAAGCACGCGGGCAGTTGGAAAATGATCGGCTTTCCCGGCGCGCGGGCCGACTACCTGGACTTTGTCGGCCAGAACCGGCCGTATCCGTACGAGCCGGTCGGCGTCATGGGCAAGGAGAACTGAAATGGCTGCGATCAAAAAAAAACCTGTGGATGCCGTACTGGTCGGCTTCGGCTGGACCGGTGCAATCATGGCGATGGAGCTCACCGAGGCGGGCCTCGACGTCCTCGCGCTCGAACGCGGCCCCGCGCGCGACACCAGCCCGGATTTCGCCTACCCGCGCATTGCCGACGAACTGACCTACGGCATCCGCTACGGCCTCATGCAGAACCTGGCGACCGAAACCGTCACGGTGCGTCATACCGCGCGAGACGAGGCGCTGCCCTACCGCCAACTGGGTTCGTTCCTGCTCGGCAACGGCGTAGGCGGAGCCGGTGCGCACTGGAACGGCATGCACTGGCGTGCCACCGCCAGCGACCTGCTGCTACGCAGCCACTACGAACAACGCTACGGCAAGCGCTTCATTCCCGAGGACATGACGATCCAGGACTGGGGCATCACCTACGACGAACTCGAACCGTTCTACGACAAGTTCGAATACGTATGTGGCGTGTCGGGCAAAGCCGGCAATCTAGGCGGCCTGCCAGGCGCCGGGGGTAATCCTTTCGAGAGTCCGCGCAAGCGCGACTACCCGTTGCCGCCGCTCAAAGACAACCTACCCGCCGCACTGTTTGCGCAAGCAGCGCGCTCGCTCGGCTTCAAGCCGTTTCCCTCGCCTTCGTCGAATGCGTCGCAGGCCTATACCAACCCGTATGGCATGCAACTCGGCGCATGCAATTTCTGCGGCTATTGCGAACGCTTTGGCTGCTACATGTATTCGAAGGCGTCGCCGCAGACCACCATCATCCCCGCGCTGCGCAAGAAGCCGAACTTCGAATTGCGCACGCAGGCGCATGTGACGCGCGTGAACCTCGATTCGTCCGGCAAGAAAGCCACAGGTGTCACCTACATCGACGCCATGGGCCGCGAAGTGGAACAGCCTGCCGACCTCGTGGTTCTCTGCGCGTACCAGATGCACAACGTGCGCCTGCTGCTGCTCTCGAAGATCGGCCGCCCCTACGATCCGCAAACCGGCCAGGGAACGGTGGGCAAGAACTACGCGTATCAGATGAATGGTGGCGTCTCGCTGTTCTTCGATAAGAACGTGTACCTGAATCCGTTCGCCGGTTCGGGCGCGGGCGGCCAGGCAATCGACGAATTCAACGGCGACAACTTCGACCATGGACCGCTCGGCTTCATCGGCGGCGCCTACACGGCCGCCAATATCACCGGCGGCAGGCCGATCCAGCAGGCCATGGTGCCGCCGGGTACACCGTCATGGGGCGCGCAATGGAAAAGCGCGCTGAAGGAAAGCTACCTGCATTCGATGACCATCGGCACCGAAGGCTCGGTGATGTCGTATCGCGACAATTTCCTTGACCTCGATCCGACCTATCGCGACGCCTATGGCCAGCCGCTGTTGCGCATGACCTTCAACTGGAAGAGTAACGATATCAGGATGTCGCAATACACCACCGGACGCGCGGCGGAAATCGGCCGCGCAATGAAGCCGAAACAACTGGTGATCAACACGAAGAAGATCGGCGATCCATACGACGTGCGTCCCTATCAAACCACCCACACTACGGGCGGCGCGATCATGGGCGAGCGCCCCGACAGCAGCGTGGTCAACAAGTATCTGCAAAGCTGGGACGTGCCAAACGTTTTCGTGCTCGGCGCCAGCGCGTTCCCACAAAATTTTTCTTACAACCCGACCGGCACGGTCGGCGCACTCGCGTACTGGGCGGCACATGCGATTCGCACGCGCTATCTGAAGAACCCCGGCGCGCTGCTGGCCGTTTGACGAGGACGCAGAGTATGAAAAACTCTTTCCGGCTTCGAGCAGTGATATCGGTCTGCACGGCGGCGACATCGTTGGCGCTTTTGTCTGCGGCGCGCCCTACTTACGGTCAGGCGGCTGCAACCACAACGGTTCATATCCCGCCCGATACCGCGCCCTCCCCAGACACACCGGCAACCCACACACTCGTGCAACGCGGCGCCTATCTGGCTCGCGCGGGCGATTGCGCCGCGTGCCACACTGCACCGGGCGGCAAGCCATTCGCCGGCGGCCTGCCAATGGAGACGCCGTTCGGCACGATCTACTCCACCAACATCACCCCCGACAAAGACACCGGCATTGGCGGCTACAGCTTCCAGGCGTTCGACGACGCGGTGCGCCGCGGCACTTCGAAACGCAACGGGCATCTCTATCCGGCAATGCCCTATCCGTCGTTCCGGATTCTGTCGCATGACGACATGGACGCGCTGTACGCCTATTTCATGAACGGCATCGAGCCGGTGAATCAGCCAGACCGCCCGAACCAGTTGCCGTTTCCGCTCAACGTGCGGGCGTTGATGATCGGCTGGAATTTGCTGTATCTGAAAGCCGACACGCCTTACCGCGATGATCCGTCAAAGAGTGTCGAGTGGAATCGCGGCGCCTATCTCGTGCAGGGGCTCGGCCATTGCGGCGCATGCCATACGCCGCATGGCGCGACAGGTCAGGAAAAGGCCTTCAGCGAACAGGACGGCAAACGCTACCTGAGCGGCGCCACGCTGGCCGGCTGGAACGCGCCCACGCTCGCCGACGGACTCGGCACCGGGCTTGCAGGGTGGTCGACAGCGGAACTCGTGGCGTTTCTGAAGACAGGGCGCGGCGCCCATACCGCGGCATTCGGTGCCATGACGGAAGTGGTGAACGACAGCACGCAGCATCTGAGCGACGCCGACCTGAAAGCCATCGCGGTGTATCTGAAGAGCCTCACGCCCGAAGACACCGCGCTCGGCCCCCCAATCAGCGCCAACGACGCCGCTAGCGCCACACGCGCGCTGCGTGCCGGCGACCTGCATGCGCGCGGCGCCGCGATCTATCTCGACAACTGCAACGCCTGCCATCGCTCGGACGGCACGGGCGCCGGCCAGACCTTCCCGTCGCTGTCGGGCAACCCTGTGGTCAACGCGATTGACCCGACGTCGCTGATTCACATCGTTCTGACCGGTTCGACGATGCCCTCGTCGTCCGCGATGCCCGCGCCGCTCGCCATGCCGGATTTCGGCTGGCGGCTCAGCAATCAGCAGGTTGCCGACGTGCTGACGTTCGTGCGTGGCAGTTGGGGCAATCAGGCGGAGCCGGTCGACGCATCGGCGGTGAAGAGACTCCGGGCGGCGCTCCACGCGCAGGCGCCGCAACGCGACGCTCCTCGCGGCCCATAACTGAAGAGAAAGCCCCGGCGCCGCCGGGGCACCTGCCGGCATCGCGCCGGAACGCCTCGCCTGTGCAAAGATCCGCCACCGCCGTCAATTCGTTTTGCCGGGACCGATACCCTGCACCAGCAAGGCCACCGCATGCCGGGCGATCTCCTCGCCGCCGATATTGCGCCGCGCGGGATCGTTACGCCACAGCTTCGAGGTGGCCAGCGGCAGGATCGTCATCCCCAGCAGCGTGACGAACACCAGCGACGGCTCCAGCCCCGCATTCAGGCGCCCTTCCTTCTGCCAGCGCGCGATGGCTGACAGCGATGCCTTCTGATGCGTGTCGCCGAATCGTTCATGCATGCGCTGGCGCAGCAGGCCGCCGTCGCTGATCACTTCACGCACCCACAGCGACGGAAACCACGGGTTGTCGCTCGCCACCTGCACCAAACGCTGCGCAAGCAGCGTTATTGCTGCCACCGGGTCGTCGGGATTTTCCTGAAATGGCACGCCGAGCCCCGCGCGCAGCGGAGCGAAACGCTCATCGATCAACACGTCGAGCAGTTGATCGCGCGTCTTGAAGTAGTAATGCATCATCGCCGGCGTGAAACCCGCCTCGCGGGCGATCTCCCCGAGTGTGGTGTCGACGATGCCCTGCCGGGCGAACAAGGTGAGCGCGGCGTCCAGCAGGCGGCTACGCTGCTCCGGCCCGCGCGTCGAGCCCGAAGGTCGGCCGGGGCGCCGTGCAGGTGCGGGCGTTGCAACGCTCGCAGGTTCACCCGCGGCGGCAGACGTCGCAGGCTTCGCAAGCCTTCGCGCCTTGACGGCGGCCGTGCTGCGCGATGCGCTCTTCACTTTCTGTTCATCTGCCGGAATCCTTGCCATTGCATTCAATTTGACGAGTGACGCGATGTCGCATATATTAATCTCCGAATTAATTAATTTCAACGCCGCGTGGTGCCATGGACCAATCGACAACGACTCAACCCACCGGGCTCGTGCAGCCTGATGTACAGCCCGGCCCCCGAGCCACCGACCACCCGCCGATCCGTCTGCTGTTTCCGGCACTGCTGCTGGTCATGCTGCTCGCCGCGCTCGATCAGACGATCGTCTCGACCGCGCTGCCGACCATCGTCGGCGAACTCGGCGGCCTCAATAACCTGTCATGGGTGGTGACCGCCTACCTGCTCAGCTCGACCATCGTCGTGCCGCTGTACGGCAAATTCGGCGATCTGTTCGGCCGCAAGATCGTCCTGCAAACGGCGATCATCGTGTTCCTCGTCGGCTCAGCGCTGTGCGGCATCGCGCAGGACATGACCCAACTGATCGTGCTGCGCGCGCTGCAAGGGCTCGGCGGCGGCGGCCTGCTGGTCGTGACCATGGCCGCCATCGCGGACGTGATTCCACCAGCTGAACGCGGCCGCTACCAGGGTGTATTCGGCGGCGTGTTCGGTCTCGCGACGGTGGTTGGGCCTCTGCTCGGCGGCTTTCTCGTCGAGCACCTGTCATGGCGCTGGATTTTTTACATCAACCTGCCGCTCGGCATCATTGCGCTGGCTGTGATCGGCGCGGTCTTCAAACCGCACGTGCGGCATGTGAAGCACACCATCGACTACATGGGCGCCGCGTTTCTCGCCGGCGCGCTCACCTGCATCATCCTGTTTACGAGCCAGGGCGGCACGATCCTGCCGTGGTCGTCGCCGCAGTTGTGGTTCACGCTGGGCATGGGGCTGGTGGCGATCTGGGGTTTCATCCACGAAGAGCGCACTGCTGTTGAACCGATCATGCCGCTCGAGCTCTTCAAACAGCGCACGTTTTTGCTGAGCAGTCTGATCGGCTTCATCGTCGGCGTGTCGATGTTTGGTTCGGTCACGTTCCTGCCGCTGTATTTGCAGGTCGTCAAAGGCTCGACACCTACGGAAGCCGGCATGCAGATGTTGCCGATGATGGGCGGTCTGTTCGTGATGTCGATGGTAACCGGACGCTTAATCAGTAAGATCGGCAAGTACCGGATGTTCCCAATCGCCGGCACTTTCCTCGTGGCCGTCGCCATGCTGCTGCTCGCACGCCTGCAGATCGACACGCCGATTCGTGTGATGTATCTCTACATGGGCATTCTCGGTTGCGGCCTCGGCATGGTGATGCAGGTGCTGATTCTCGCCGTGCAGAATACGGTCGAATTCAAGCACATGGGCGTCGCCACTTCAGGCGCGACGCTGTTCCGTTCGATCGGCGGCTCGATCGGCGTGGCCGGTTTTGGTGCGGTATTTTCCAATGGCCTCGCCGCGCGCCTCGAAAAGCTGATTCCGCCCGACACTGAATTGCCGCACGCGCTCGGACCGGCAACCATTCACCAGTTGCCTGAAGCATTGCGCGACGATTATCTGCAGGCGTTTGGCGGCGCGTTGCACACGGTGTATCTGTCGGCAGCCTGCGTAGTCGTGCTGGCCTTCGCACTCGCGTGGCTTCTGAAGGATCATCCGCTGCGCAAGCACTGATTCCGTATCACGCTTCTTGCAAGCGCTTTCTGCAAGCGCTTGATGACGAGGTCGAACGCCACGCGCTTCGACCTCGTTCCGTTTTCATCGCTGCCCTTCCGTTCCGCTGATTCCGCCGCCGCAGCATCGCGCCATCGCCTGCGCGTCATGACTTCGCAAGCGACGTGAAAAAAACCGTCCGCCGGTTCGTTCTGCCGACATGTGCAGTGTTTCGTCGTACCTACAAAGGTGCTTTCCCGCACCTGAAGTAGGTGAGAACGTCGATTGACGTTCTCACCGAAACGCCACATATTGCAAGCAGCGGCACCGCAAGCGAGGACTTGCGTCCCAAGGTTTTCCAGCGCGTGTAGATCGTGGTTTCCGCGGACATTGCTTCCTGCCTCAACACGATCTGGAGCATGCCGTAACGGCGTTGTTTTCCACAGGCGGGTCCACAGTATGTCCACCCAGACAATACTCGGCCATAGTTTCCCGATGCCCTGCAAACGCTGTGGCGGCGCCCTGTACCGGCAAGTCGACTATTGTCCGTATTGCGGCGCGGTGCATCCGCTCGACGCCGGCCCACACAAACGCGCTGTGATTCCCGGCAGCCGCGCCAGCGCCATGAGCAAGACGGCGCAGAAAAGCGCCTTCGACCCGGCACTGCCGGGCGAAACCGATCTCCCCGTAGAGACAGCGGTCACCGGTGAAGCTCCGCCTGCCGAGCCCCCGATGCAGGCACCGGTACTCGCGTCACCGGATGCGCCGATTCCTCCGCTCGCCGACCCGCCGCATCCGGGCGGCCACAGCGCCCTCCCGTTGCGCCGGGTGCTGCTCGCGATCGTGGCCATTGGCGCAATCGGACTAGCGTATGTCGCCTATGCACTATTCAGCGACAACCACGATTCGCAGAACGGCAACGCCGAGCAGACAGCAGACAACCCTCAGGACGCAAGAACGGCGACCGGCACGATTGCGCCATACACACCGGCTCAATCGACGAACCAGGCGGCCGCGGTTAAGCCTGCTGTCCCTAGCAGTCCCGCCAGGACCGCACCGGCGATTCCAGCCTCCCCCATCGCGCCGCAGGTGGCAGCGGCGCCGGTCAAACCGGTGGCACCGCAGTTCCGCGATGCCACGCAAGCGCTGCAGGCAGCGCGTCTCGCCTTGCGTGCCAACGATCTGTCCGCGGCACAAGCGGCGCTTGGCGCGGCGCAAACGCTGCAACCCGGCAACACCGACGCGCAAAGCCTGCTGACCGAATTGCAACCGCTTGCCGCGCGCCGCGACGCCGCGTTGCAGGCAGCACAACTGTGTGCCTCGCAACAGTCGTGGAACTGCGCACGCCAGCACGCCAATGAAGCGCTCGCGATTGACACTGGCAACGACACCGCGAAGACGATTCTCGAACGCGTGATTCACGAAACAGGTTGGGCGCCGCTCCACCCGCATGCCGCGACGGACAGTCCCGTCAGCGATAAATCGTTTGGATACCGAATTTCATAGACGCCCGCACGACCGATTGACTGCCTGATCGCCTGAATCGCGGCGCGCCCGATTACCCTGGCGATCGCGCGCCCTCTGAGCGGCAACAGACGGACATTGCATGCGCAGTGCATTGAACATGAGATGGCAAGCCGGCTCACCGGTGCGTCGCGCGCGGAGGCGAGAGCCTGTTCAACCCTGACCGATAGGTAGAGAGACCATGCTGAAGAGACTTCTGGCGGGATGGCTGGGGCTGGTGCTGATGGTCGCGTTTTCGTTTGCCGGCGCGGAGCCTGCGCACTACAAGATCGTCACAGGTCCGGAACGGGGCACGTATATTCAGATCGGCCAGGATCTGTCGAAATGGGTGGCACAGCCGGCCGGCATCGACCTGGAAGTGATGGCGTCGAAGGGCTCGGCTGAAAACGTGCAGCGCATGCGCTTCGAACCGGGCGTAAAGCTCGCGCTGGTGCAGTCCGACGTGTATCAGGCCTACATCGACATGGCCAACGCGGGCAATGCCGATGCGGGCACGGCGATCCGGCCGCTACGGCTCATCATGCCGCTCTACGACGAGGAAATTAACGTCGTGGTGCGCGCGGACTCGCCGATGAAAACCTTCGCCGACATCAAGGACAAGAGCATCAGTGTGGGCCTGATCGGCAGCGGTACCGCTCAAACGGCCACGACCCTCTATCACCTGATGTTCGGACAGGCGATTCCCGAGCAGAACATCCAGCACCTGAGCAACGAAGACGCGCTGGCCGCGCTGATCGTCAAGAAGGTGGATGTTGCGATCATCGTGGTCGGGCAGCCGGCAAAACTGTTCAACGACATGAATCCCGATCTGCTGCAACAGATCCGCCCTCTGAAGGTTGATCCCAACGCGCCCGAAACCGCCCGTGCAAAGCAGACGTATTTTCCCGCGACGCTCCGCGCGACCAGCTATCCGAACTGGCTGAAGGAAGATGTCCCCACGCTGACGGTGAAGGCCTTTCTTGTCACCTACGATTACGGTCTGCGCGATACCGTCGGCAACCTGAATCATTTTGCCGACTCGCTCTGCGCCAACTTCGACAATCTGCAGGAGCACGGGCATCCGAAGTGGAAGCAGGTGAAAATTGAATTGCCGACACTCGTGCGTGGATGGAAATACTACGGGCCAGTGGAGAAACATTTGCGCGCGTGTCTCGCGAACAAGAGTGCGGCAATCAGCGCGACGGCGGCGCAAGCCGCGCAGAAACCGCGCTCCGCCTGCACGGATCAGGAGCGTCTGCTGTTGCTGTGCAAGTAGCTTCGCCTGGTGAAGAGCGCGCGTTCAGGCGCGCTCTTTCGATACGGCCGACACGTCCATCGCCCGTTGCAGCGCCTCGTACACTTTTGGCCGGTTGCACTGCGACACGTTAAAGCGCAGGAAGCCGGCCGCCGACTGCGACGCGCTGAATACATTGCCTGGCGCAAACACCACGCTCTCGGCCAACGCGTGACGCGCGATGTCGGCGGCGTCGAGCGCATCCGGCAGGCGCGCCCACACGAAAATTCCGGCGCGTGGCCGGGTCCACACTTCAAGGCCAGCATAGCCCAGCCGCCTGATCGTCTCGCCCATGGCGTCTGCGAGCTTCGCGCGCATCGATTCCAGATGCCGCCGATAGGTGCCGTCCACCAGCAGACGATGCACGACGCTCGCCGCGAGCTGGCCGTTGCCGAACGAGGTGGCCAGCTTCAGATCGACCAGCGGCTCGACCCATTCGCTGCGCGCCGCGATGTAGCCGCAGCGCACCGCGGCGGACAAGGTCTTCGAAAAGCTGCCGATCGAGACCACCCGCGCAAGACCGTCGAACGCCGCGAGACGCGGCGCGGGTTCGTCCTCGAAGTCGGCGAAGATATCGTCCTCGACAATCAGCAGATTGTGCTCACCCGCCAGCTTCAGCAGCCGATGCGCGATGGCCGGGGCAAGCGTGGCGCCGGTTGGATTGTGGATCGCGGAATTGGTCACGTAGAGCCGCGGGCGATGCTCGATCAGCGCCCGCTCGAATGCCGCCAGATCGGGCCCGGACGGCGTATATGGCACACCGACGATACGGGCGCGATGCGCGCGAAGCAGTGCCTGAAAGTTGAAGTAACACGGATCGTCGATCAGGACCGTGTCGCCGGGTTCGAGCAGAAAGCGGCAGACCAGATCAAGCGCGTGCGTGCCGCCGTCGGTCAGCACGATCTGCTCGGGCGGCGCCTCTACGCCGTGCTGCGCGAGCCGCCAGGCGAGTTGCTGACGCAGCGCGGGCAGACCGAGCGGACTGGCGTATTCGGCGAGCGACGACTGCGGATCGCGCGCCACGGCACGTAGCGCGCGGCGCACGCCCTCTTCCGGCATCCATGAAGGAGGCATCCAGCCGCAACCCGGTTTGAACACCTTCGCACCGGCCTCCAGCGACTGCCGCGTGAGCCACAGCGGATCGACCTCGCGATCCAGCCGCGGCCCAAGATCGGCAAGCGCGAGCGGCGGCGCATGGCCGGACACGAAAAAGCCGGAACCGCGCCGCGCCACGACCACCCCCTCCGCAACCAGCCGGTCGTACGCTTCCACCACCGTCGACTTCGACACGCCGAGTGCCTCGGTCATCACGCGGATCGACGGCACGCGCGCGCCCGGCATCAGCGAACGGCTCGCGATGCGCTCGCGCAAATTGTCCATCACCGCACCGACACGCGTGCCGGCTTGCTCGCCGGAGGCCACCCGGTTGTTATCGCTTTCCGCCATCTGTACTGCTCCATGTTCGGTACAGTTTGTACGAATTGTACTGATCCGTAGCTTACACTTTGCGGCCCGAAAGCGGATGCTGTAAGTTCAATTTTCAATGCGCATGGACTCTTTCGATGGACAAGACAACGAACGGCTGGGTGAGCGGCATGGTGGGCGTGTTGATTTTCAGCGGCTCGCTACCCGCCACCCGCATCGCCGTGCAAGACCTCGATCCGCTGTTTCTGACGGTGGCCCGCGCGACCATCGCGGGCACGCTCGGTCTGTTGCTGCTGCTTGTGTTTCGCCAGGCTCGGCCCGCAAGGCGCGACCTCATCCCACTGCTGGTAGTCGCGCTCGGCGTCGTGGTCGGTTTTCCGCTCCTGACCGCCCTCGCGCTGCGCCACGTGAGCTCCGCGCACGCCATCGTGTTCGTCGGGCTCCTCCCGCTTTCCACCGCGATCTTCGGCGTGCTGCGCGGCGGCGAGCGCCCGCAGCCGGCTTTCTGGCTGTTCTCGGCGCTCGGTAGCGGCGCGGTGGTCGCGTTCGCCTTGCGCCACGGTCTGGACGCATCGCCGCTCGGCGATGCGCTGATGCTGGCGGCGATCGTCGTCTGCGGCCTGGGTTATGCCGAAGGCGCGCGGCTGTCACGCCATCTCGGCGGCTGGCAGGTGATTTCGTGGGCGCTGGTGCTGTCGCTGCCGGTGATGCTGCCGCTCGCCTGGTGGGCACGCCCGGCATCGTTTGACGGTGTGAGCCACGCGGCGCTGTGGGGACTCGCGTACGTGTCGCTCTTCAGCATGCTGATCGGCTTTGTGTTCTGGTATCGCGGACTGGCCCTCGGCGGCATCGCGGGAGTCGGGCAACTGCAGTTGCTGCAGCCGTTCTTCGGCCTGCTGCTCGCCGGTTTGCTGCTGCACGAACAAGTACCGCTGGCGATGATCCTGGTCACCGTCGTAGTGGTGGCATGCGTAGCGGGTGCGCGGCGTTTCTCGCGAACCACGCCGGTGCGGCCGGCAGTCTGAACGGTGTTTCGCCCGCGCGCACCCCGATTTTTGGGACCGCGCGGGGTCGGCTGCCGGTTGAATATGTCATCATCTCAATGATCGACCCATCACCCGCCCAGCGCCGCGACTACGATGCCCACCGCTTTTGCACAAACCGTCGAAGCCCGCTTTGCCGAACTCACGCCCACCTCCAAGCGTGTCGCCAGTTACATGCTGGCGAATCTCGACCGGCTCGGCCTCGAAAACGCCGATCAGATCGCCCAGCAAGCCGGCACCAGCGGCATCTCGGTGGGCCGGTTCCTGCGCAGCATCGGCTACCAGAACCTCGACGACCTGAAGCGCGAACTGCGCGGCGCGCAGGAGCGCCCGTGGCTGATCACCGACCGGCTCGACGCGTTTCGACGCGCTTCCGGCCAGCATGACGACGGCACACCGGTCGCAAGCGCGCCTGACGCTTCCCATGCAGCCCCCAACCCCGCGCTCGCTCAGTCGCTCGAACTTGAAATCGGCGCGATCCAGCATGTCTATCAACTCGCGCAATCGCCGGTGTTCGCCCGCATGGTCGAACGCATCTCGAATGCGGACGCCGTCTTTATCCTCGGCATTCAGTCCACACGCGGCATCAGCAACGCGTTCTACAGCTACCTCGAGTACATCCGCCCGCGCGTGTTCTATTCGGACGGCATGTCGGGCTCCTATGTCGATTCGCTGAACTCTGAGTTCAAGTCACCGTATCTGATCATCACCGATACGCGCGCCTACTCGATGATCGCGCGCCGCTATTGCGAAGCCGCAACGCGCCGTAATCTGCCCTTCGCGCTTGTCACCGACATTTACTGCCCGTGGGCGCGCGACTTCGACGGCGACCTGTTACAGGTCAAGACCGATGTCGGTCAGTTCTGGGATTCGCTGGCGCCGCTCACCTGCCTGTTCAACCTGCTGATCTCGGCGATTGTGGAACGGCTCGGCCCGGGCATCGACGAACGCGTTGCACGTAACCGCGAACTGCAAAGCGAATTCGACCAGTTCGACCTTTGAAGCCGCTTTCGCCACACGCCAAATGACTGAGATCGGCCGCAGCGCAGGCGGCCCGCAGCGCTCGATGTAGTTCGTCGATCGTGTCAGGATGCTGTCGTCGCCGCGGCCTCGCCGCCAAGATACGCGTCGCGGATCCGCTCATCGCCGAGCAGGGACTCAGCCGTGCCTTCGAGCACGACGCGGCCGGTCTGCAACACATAGCCGTAATGCGCGATCTCCAGCGCAAGGCTGGCGTTCTGCTCGACCATGAAGAACGTCACACCTTGCCGGTTGATCGTGTCGATCAGTTCCAGCACTTTGTCGACGTAGAGCGGCGACAAACCCATGGTGGGTTCATCCATGCAGATTAGTTTCGGCCGGCTCATCAATGCGCGCGCCATGGCGAGCATCTGCTGCTCGCCGCCGGAGAGCGTGCCGGCCTTTTGCACCAGGCGCTCCTTCACGCGCGGGAAAAGGCCCAGCACACGCTCGTAGTCCTCGTCGATGGAAACACGGTCGCGCCGCGTATAGGCGCCCATCAACAGATTCTCACGCACCGTCATGTCGCCGAACAGCCGCCGTGCTTCAGGCACCGAGCCGACACCGCGCCGCACGACCTGTGGCGTGCTGAGTCCTGTAATCGCCTCGCCTTCGAACGTTATGCTGCCGGAGCGCGGCTTGTGCAGACCGAGAATCAGCTTCATCGTGGTCGATTTTCCGCTCGCGTTGCCGCCGAGCAGACTGACGATCTGGCCGCGCCGCACCTGGAAGTTGACGTCGAAATGCACCTGCACGGGGCCGTAAAACGTCTCGATGTGTTCGAGTTTCAGTAAAGCGTCGCTCATCGTCGATATTCCAGCAGAGGTTCAGGCCGCGACGCGCATGGTCGCCGCGCCGCCGACATTGCGATGGCCCAGATACGCTTCGATCACACGTGGATCGTTGCGCACATCGCGCGGCAGGCCTTCGGCGATCTTCGCGCCGTTGTCGAGCACGATCACGCGATCCGATAGCCGCATCACCATGTCGAGCTTGTGTTCGATCAGCAGGATGGTCAGCCCGCGCGCCTTCAGTTGCTGGATCAGCACCAGCATTTCGGCGGTTTCGGACTCGTTCATGCCGGCCGTCGGCTCGTCGAGCAGCAGGATGCGCGGATGCAAGGCAAGCGCGCGGGCAATCTCGACACGCCGCCGGTTGGCATACGACAGGCTGTGCGCCGGGTGATCGATACGCGGCGCCAGGCGCTCGCCAAATCCCGCGATGATCTCGCGTACTTCGTCGCGCAGCGCCGTGTCTTCACGGCGGATCGAAGCCGGTCCGATAAGCGCGCGCGCTACTTCGGCCATCGCGCCGATAATCGGCCAACCGGTGCGAGTGGCGCGCAAACGCGCATGCGCGCCGATCAATACGTTGTCGAGCACACTCAGATTGCCGAACACCCGGCCATGTTGAAATGTCCGCGCAAGTCCGAGCGCGGCAAGCTTTTCCGGCCGCACGCCGGTGATGTCGCGGCCGTCGAATTGCACGCTGCCTGCGTCCGGCGTATCGAGCCCGGTGATCAGATTGAACAATGTCGACTTGCCCGCGCCGTTTGGCCCGATCACGCTGACGAGTTCGCCTTCCGAAATCGAAAGATCGACGCCGTTCACCGCGGTCAGTCCGCCGAAACGCCGCGTCACGCCGCGCACGTCGAGAAGAGTCTGTGTCATGTGCGCTCCGTCATACCGTTCCCAGCAAACCCTGCGGTCTGAACCGCACCAGCAGCAGCAATACCAGACCGTAGATCAGCATCCGGTAGTCGGCGGCCCAGCGGAAAATCTCCGGCAAGCCGATCAGCGCAACCGCGCCGACGATGCCGCCCAGCACGTTGCCGAGGCCGCCGAGAATCACCATCGTCAACGCAAGGATGGACACTTGCGAATCGAAGGTCTGGTTGTTGATGTAGCTATACAGATGCGCCGCGATCCCCCCGCTGATGCCAGCGGCCAGCCCACCGAACGCAAACGCGATCGCCTTGTAGCGGTTCGGGCGAATCCCGTGCGAGCGCGCGGCGACCTCGTCTTCGCGAATCGCACGCAGCGTGCGGCCCAAATGCGATCCCAACAGCCGCGTTTGCAGCAACGCCAGGACGATCAGCACGCCCAGTGCGAACCAGTAAATCGCACGCGCGCTATCCGGTGTCCAGCCGAACACCGACAGCGGTGCAATACCCGCGATGCCGAGCGGGCCGCGCGTCAGACTGTCCCAGTTGAGGATCACGAGGCTCACCACTTCGCCGATCCCGAGCGTTGCAATCGACACGTAATGCCCGCGCAAACGGAATGCCGGATAGACCAGCAGCGTGCCGAGCGCGGCGGTGATCAGACCGGCGCAAAAGATCGTCACGACCGGAGACCAACCGAGATTCATCGACAGCAGCGCGGACGCGTACGCCCCGATCACCAGCAGCGCGGCATGGCCGAGCGAAATCTGCCCGACTGTGCCCGCCACCAGCGTCAGGCTCAATGCCAACATTCCGTACAGCCAGGCATTGGTGAGTGTTTGCAGGAGATAGGACGAGCTGGCAACGAACGGCAACGCAACCGCAGCCAGTGCGAGAGCAATCACCACCGCGCGCGGCACCTTCACCGCTTTGCCCGCGGCCAGGAACGTGCCGGTCATCGGCTCGGGCGGCAAACGGCGGCTGCCGCTAAAGAGTCCGTTGGGACGCCACACCAGAAACAGCAACAGCAAAACGAACGCGAACAGATCGCGGTAACTCGTGCCGAAGATCGCCACGCCGTAACTCTCGACCAGACCCAGCAGCAGGCTGCCGACAATCGCGCCCGGCACGTTGCCCAGACCACCGATCAGCAACGCCACCACGCCCTTGAGCGTGGCCTGGAAGCCCATCGCCGGATCGATGCTGTTGTAGTACATGCCGACCAGCAAGCCGCTCACGCCGCCGAGTGCGCACGCGATCGCAAACACCGCCTGATTGACACCGTTGACGTTGACGCCCATCTGCTGCGCCGCATCCCGGTCCTGCGCAGTGGCGCGTACGGCCCAACCGAGCCGCGTGAAACGCAAGAACACATACAGCACAGCCGCCGCCGTCACGCCGATGCCCGCAATCAGCAGATCAAGCGAGCCGATCGTCGCGCCGCCAAGACGGAAATGCCAATCGGGTAGCGTACTTGGCACCGGCCGCGGGTCGGCACCGAACAGCAACTGAGCGCATTGATCGAGCACGAAGCTGATGCCGATCGTCGCAAGCAACGGAGCGATGCGTGCCGCGCCTTGCAGCGGCCGCAAGCCGATGCGCTCGATCGCGATGCCCAGCAGCCCGCAGCCGAGCACCACCGCGAGCAGGGCCAGCGGCAACGGCAACCCGAGCCGGGTCAGACACAGCCAGCCGATGAAACTGCCGATCATGTACACCGAGCCGTGCGCAAAGTTGATCAGATGCGACACGCCGAAAATCAGCGCGAGGCCGACCGCCAGCAATGCATAGATATTGCCGACGATCAGTCCGTTGATCGTGTAGTCGAGCCATGAGGCCATAGCATTCAGATCCGGTGAGAAGCAGACACGTGAGCGTCGCTTATGCGTTGCCTGGGTGTTATTTGGAAGCGACCAGCGGCTTCGCACCGTCCCATTGCGTGAACTGATTGTCCTTGACGACCAGGTACACGCTGCGCGCGCCGGCCACGCGACGCGTCTCCTGATCAAACTGCACCTTGCCGAAGATCAGGCTCGGCACATCCTTGATCTGCTTCAGGCCGTCGTGCACCGCCTGACGGGTCACGCCGTAGCGGCGCATGACTTCCGCCGAAACGATCATCGCGTCGTATGCGCGCGCGGCGAACGTGTCGGGCTCGCCGTTGTACTTCGCGCGATAACGCTGCACGAAGTCCTGCACTTCAGGCCGCTTGTCGCCGGGGAAGAAATTCGATTCGGTGAAGACGCCGTTCACGGCCTCGCCGCCCAGTTCGAGAAACTTCGGCGAATAGACCGAGCCCACGGCCGCGATCGGTTGCGTCAAGCCCGACGAGCGCGCCTGACGCACGATCTGCGCACCGTCCGCGTAGTAAGAGATCAGCACGAGCGAATCGGGTTTCGCTTCGTTGACGCGCACCAGCGTCGCGCGGAAATCTTTTTCAGTCGGCTGATAGCCTTCTGCCGCGACGACCTGCGCGCCATCCTGCGCGGCGGCTTTCGAGAAAATGTCCTTGCTGGTACGGCCCCAGTCGGTATTCAGATAGAGCACGGCAATACGCTTGAAGCCGAGTTCCTTCGTCGCGTAATGCGCGAGCAGCGGCTGCTCTTCAGCCTGGCTGAGCGCCGTGCTCCACATGTAGTCGCCACCCTTGGTGAAGTCGGGGTGCGAATTGGTGAAGCCGAATTGCACGAGTTGTCCGCGCTGATAGATCGGCGAGGCCGCCATCGAGGTCGTGCTCGACAGGTCACCCAGCTCCAGCAGAATACGCGGATCGCCGACGAACTTCTGCGCAATCGACACCGCCTGGCGCGGGTCGCCACGGCTATCCTCGAAATCGTAGGCAAGCGGGCGGCCCTTGATACCGCCCTGGCTGTTGATCTGCTCCAGCGCGAGATCGAAACCACGCTTCCACTGCGTGCCGTACTGCGCATCCTGTCCGGTAAGCGGCCCACTCACGCCGATCAGATACGGCTCGCCTGCCGCTGCGCCGGCATAGGCCGGCGAGGTCACGGCGATACCCACCACCGCGGCGAGCACCGGCAGCGTTTTCAGCAAGCGTGACCAGTTGGCCCGCGATGATTTGGATACGTGCTTCATGTTTGCCCCGGCTGTCATCTTCAAAGTGGGGCCATGAAACCACGGTGAATTCCGGCGGACCAACGAAGTTTTGGGAATATGGTTATCACGTTGGACAACCTCCCTCTGTTCGCTCAAGGCAACGCTATGAGGCCGTGTTCAGGTTCACGCGCAAACACGCCAACGCATCTCCTTGACGCAATTGCTTTTTCACTCTTTCGACACGTGCCGTAGAGAACAAAAGCTGAGACGCCACGCACTCGCCCGCCGATCCGCTTCGCATTTTTTCGGCTGTCGATATCGGAATTGATTATATAAATCCCGCATTCAGAC
The DNA here is from genome assembly GCF_905220705.1 of Paraburkholderia domus. Lineage (GTDB taxonomy): Bacteria > Pseudomonadota > Gammaproteobacteria > Burkholderiales > Burkholderiaceae > Paraburkholderia > Paraburkholderia domus. Next base: position 38,812 of record NZ_CAJNAT010000021.1, on the reverse strand, counting down.
GACCCTAAAATGCGCAGACCGAATTGCCAGGGCAAGTCATGGAACTGCATCAACTCGAAGCGTTTTCGGCGGTCATGTCCGCCGGCAGCATCACCGGTGCGGGACGTTTGCTCGAGCGCTCGCAGCCGGCCGTCACGCGTCAGATCCAGGAGCTCGAAGCGGATCTCGGCTATGCGCTGTTCAATCGCAATGGTCCGCGTGTCACGCCGACGCATCGTGCGTTTCTGCTCTATGAGGAAGTCGAGCGCTCGCTGATCGGACTGAAGACCATCGAGCAACGGGCGCGCGCCATCGGTCTTGGCGAAGCGGAACCGCTGCGCGTGGCGGCCACGCCCGCGCTGGCTGCGTCAATCGTGCCGCCCGCCATCGCCTCGATGCCGCTCATCGGCCACACGGCGCAATTCCAGTTGCGCAGTCTGTCGGCGGAACACGTCGTTCATGAAGTCCTGACCCGTACCGCGGACATCGGTCTGGTCACACTGCCGATCGGGCATGCGGGGCTCGACATCCACTGGATCGCCGAAGCGCCCTGCGTGGCGCTCGTGCAGAGCGGCGACCCGCTTGCCACGCAGCCGCAAGTCGCGCTGCGCGATCTGGCGGACCGGCGCATTGTCACCGTGGCGAACCGGTTTAGGTTGCGGCATCGAATCGACGCTGCATTCGCGGCCGCGCGCATTGCCGCCAATGTGTTCCTTGAAACCAACGCGTCGTTGAATGCGGTCATGGCCGCTCGGGCCGGTGCCGGTGTCGCGATCGTGGATCCGGCAACGGGTCTCGGCCTCTCAATCGAAGGCGTGACGGCGCGGCCGCTCGACTGCGCGATTCCGTTTTTCTTCGGCGTCGTGACGCCGGCGGGCAAACCGCGCCGCGCCGCCGTCGACGCGTTGCTGCAATCCATCGAACACGCCACGCGCGAGCTGCTCGATGGCGTGGTGCTGCATCCCGCCCAGGAGCACGATGCGCTGCTACAGCGCGAAACGCGCGTCTCTCGTGCGCGCACCAAACATCTGGAACACACAGCATGAATCGCCTTGCCGCACTCGAAACCCGCTTGCGTGAAGATCTGCGCTGGCTGGAATTGCCCGCGCCCTCATGGGTCCCGCCGCGTTTCGCCGACGCTGAACGCGTGCTCGATGTCGCCGTAATCGGCAGCGGCATGGCGGGGCTCGCCGCGGCGGCGGAACTGCGCTGGCTCGGTATCGACAATCTGCAGGTGTTCGACCGTGCGCCATCAGGACGCGAAGGCCCGTGGGTATCGTTCGCGCGAATGGAAACGCTACGCTCGCCCAAGCAACTCACGGGTCCCGCCTTGCGCATGCCGGCCCTCACGTTTCGCGCGTGGTACGAAGCGCAATTCGGCAGCGCCGCGTGGGATGCGCTCTACAAGATTCCGCGGACACAGTGGATGGACTACCTGCGCTGGTATCGCCACGTGCTCGATCTTCCAGTGCATAACGACACCACGTTGACCTCGCTGCGTCCGCGCGACGACGGCCTGCTTGCGCTCGATCTCGCTGAAGCTGGCGCGCAGCGCACGGTGCTCGCGCGGCATGTCGTTCTCGCCACCGGACGCGACGGTTTGGGCGGCCCATTTGTACCGGCTATTGCCGATACGGTTGCACGCCGCTACTGGGCGCACTCCGCGGATGCCATCGATTTCGCTGCATTGGCCGGCAAACGTGTCGGTGTCGTCGGCGCGGGCGCGTCCGCCTTCGACAATGCCGCAACCGCGCTCGAAGCGGGCGCGGCCGGCGTCAATCTGTTTATCCGCCGCGACGATATTCCGCGCGTGAACAAGCTGACGGGCATCGGCAGTCCGGGCCTCGTGCACGGTTTCGCCGATCTCGACGACGCGTCCAGATGGCGTTTCCTGCATTACGCGCAAGCTGAGCAAACGCCGCCGCCGCGAGACAGCGTGCTGCGGGTCTCGCGCCATGCCGGTGCGCGCTTTCATGTCGGCAGTCCGGTGCTTGCGCTCGACGAACTCGACGGCGCGCTCGCGGTAACAACACCGAAAGGCCGCTACGTGCTGGACTTTCTGATCTTCGCGACCGGCTTTCACTCGGATATCTCCACGCGCGCCGAGTTCGCGCCGTTCGCCCCCTTCGTGCGGCGCTGGAAAGATCGCTATCGGGCGGACCCGTCACTGCCTTCGTACGAACTGGCCGAGTCGCCGGATCTGGGCGCTGCGTTCGCGTTTCAGGAGCGCGAGCCCGGCACATGTGCGGCGCTGACGCAGATCCATTGCTTCAATCACGCGGCGAGTCTCAGCCACGGAAAGCTGTCCGGCGACATCCCTGCGATCAGCGACGGCGCGCAGCGTCTTGCGCGTGGTATTGCAAGCCGCCTGTTCGACGCGGATCGCGAGCGGCACTACCAGGCACTGGTCGCCTTCGATACGGCTGAGTTGCGAGGCGATGAGTGGACCGATGCGGATGCATCGTCCGAGACTTGGCGCACTCGACTGCAAGCAGAGAACGCCGCTGAAAACACCGATTAACCAGCCGGAGCAGACATGACCGACCTTGCGTCACCGACCCAACCATCCACGCCCACAGGCTCCGAAGATACGGATACCGTCGACGCCCTCGCCGGCCTGCAAGCCGGCAGCCCGCTCGCCGCGATCCGCCATGCTCGCGACAAAGTCGCGCTGCACACGCAACGCAGCGAAGACGCGCTGTTCGATCCCTCGCTGCCCGAGTTGTCGTTGCAGGAGCGTTTGTTTGCCGCATGGTATACCGCGCGCCTTTCCCTCGCGGACGATCTCGCTGACGCCTACACGGCGAGGCTCATCGCTGCCGGCGCACAGCCGGTCACGCTCGATGCAATCGAAACGGACTCGCTCGACCCGGCCACCGACGCGCGCCTGATCGCGATCCTCTCGCACGTCAAGCTGCTGACTATCAAGCCGCTCGAAGCACGCCCCGAGAATCTGCAGACGCTGCAGCACGCCGGTATCACGACGCGCGGCATCGTCGCGTTGTCGCAGTTGATTGCGTTCGTCACCTATCAATTGCGCGTCATAGCGGGCCTGACGGCATTGCGCGCCGCACAGGGGGCAGCATGATTCATTTGAATACCAGTTCATCGCCGGCTGATCGGCTCAACGGCTTCACCTTCGATACGCTCGGCTGGCGCGCGTGGCTCGACACGGTCAGCCTCGACGACGCCACACCCGAGCAGATCCGCGTGCTCGAAGAGAGCCATCCGCAAGCCAGGACCTCCGACTACTATCTGCTGCTGGTCCAACAGGCGGAAATCCTGCGGCAGCGCTCCGGGGTCTTCAACGCGATCATGTATGCGCCTCGCGGCCTGCCGCGCGCCGAGCGGGAACTCGCCAGCACCGTGGTGTCGCGCGTGAATGGCTGCGTGTATTGCGCTTCGGTGCACGCGCAACGATTCGGCCAGCTCGCGAAACGGACCGACGCAATCGAGCAGGTTTTCGAAGACCCGTCGACTGCCGGCACCACAGAGCGCGAACGGACGATCATCCGGTACGCGATCGAATTGACCGACCATCCTGAAAGCGTCGACGCTGCTGCCATCAAGCGGCTCGAAGCAAGCGGCCTGACGCACGCAGAGATTCTCGACCTGACTCATGCAATCGCGATCTTCGCGTGGGCCAACCGCCTGATGCTCACGCTTGGCGAGCCGGTGTTTCCGCAAAACGGTGTGTGATGCCTGCGTGCGGCGAATCAAGGCTTCCGATCGTATCTGCCTGCGTGCGGCGAAGGAGCCGCAAGCCGCATTGCGGTATCCTCACCGGCTCGTTCAGAAGGAGAATAGATTCATGAAGTTTTCGATTTGCCTGGCGGTTGCCGCCCTCACGCTGTCCGCCACCGCGTACGCGCAAACCTCGCAGACTTATCGCTTCGGCGAAGGCCAGAGCACGCTGCCGTCCGGCAATGCCCATCAGGCACCCGCGCCGGGCGCGCAGGCGCAACAGCCACAAGCGCAGCAAGCACAGCAGCAACCGCAACCGCAACCGCAACCGCAACCGCAACCGCAACCGCAACCAACCGAGCATGCGCCGGCCAAGGCCAAACCGAAGCACAAGGCAAAGCATCACCGGCATCATCGCGGACATGTAACGCAGCCGGATACGTACTCGCATAACTGATGGGCGAAACGCATGCCACATGCATGCGTCTGTACGACGAAGACCTGCAGTGCGCGGCACAGTCGCATGGCATGGCGCCCCACGCCAGGCCCGGATCGCGCCGGTCACCAGGGGATGCGCTGATACTCCGTATAGATCGTGGTGATTTTTGACTCGCTTCAAATTCGCGCGCGCGGCGGGCATAGTAAAACCTATCCCCAGAACCACTGGCCACGACAGGAACACGTATGAGCACCACCCGCCCCGCGCCCGCCACGCCTCACTCAACCGCCGCCCCGCCGCCCGCGCCCTGGATCCGCGACGCCACCGAAGCCGATCTGCCCGCGATCCAGGCGATTTACGCGCACCACGTGCTGACCGGAGTCGCATCGTTCGAAGAAATCCCACCTTCCGTCGACGACCTGCGCACGCGGCTCGCGTCGGTGCGCAGCCACGGGCTGCCGTACATGGTGGCGGAAATCGACGGCAAAGTCGCCGGCTATTGCTACGCGACACCGTACCGGCCGCGCGCCGCCTATCGCAACACGATCGAAGATTCGATCTATGTGAGCGACGCGTATCGTGGGCGCGGCTTGGGACGTGTGTTGTTACAAGCACTGATCGAACGCTGCGAAACCGGACCGTGGCGCCAGATGGTCGCCGTGATCGCCGACGGCGGCAGCGGCGGATCGCTGTCGCTGCACGCGCAACTGGGTTTCGAACTGGCCGGCACGTTGAAGGCGGTCGGGTTCAAGCACGGCCGCTGGCTCGACACCACGCTGATGCAGCGGACCTTGGGCGTGGGCGATTCATCCGTGCCGGACGACGTCGCAGCAGGGCGCCGATAGAGCGCAGGGCGTCACCTCGGGCCCGGGAAGGCTGTTTGTCGCGAGGCGGCCTTTTCCCCCAGCCCTGCCCTCGCCTCACCGCCTTGACCGGCAAACTGCCCGTCGCACCAGCCAGCGCACTGGCCGCCGCGTTAAAATCCCCCCATGCCCAATACGCCGCCTCCCTTTCCGCCCTTGCCCGACGCCCCTAACGTCCCGGCAAGCGACACGCCGCGCAACGAATACACGGTCGACGAACTCGCGCGCGTGACCGACTCCACCGTGCGCAATGTGCGCGCCTATCAGGACCGCGGCCTGCTCGCGCCGCCGGAAAAACGCGGCCGGGTCGGCGTGTATGACGATACGCATGTGTCGCGTCTGAAGCTGATCAACCATCTGCTCACGCGCGGCTACACGCTCGCGAACATCCAGGACCTGATCATGGCTGTGGACGAAGGCCATGATCTGCGTTCGATCCTCGGCCTTGAAACCGCGATCGGCGGCCGCTGGTCGCGCGAACGGCCGAAAAAATACTCGCTGATCGAACTGCTGCAAATGTTCGGCGACAAGGCCTCGCCGAGCGCGCTCGGCAAGGCGGTCGATCTGGGTTTGCTGGAGCGCGACGGCCTCTCCTTCGTGTCCGGCAGCCCGACGGCGCTAGCCGCCGGCGCGACCATGGCCAAGGAAGGCATTCCCCTCGCCGACCTGCTCGACGCCGTGGGCATCGCAAGGCCGCATTTCAATGCGGTCGCCAAAGCGCTGGTCGATCTGGTGGTCCGCCAACTGGACCGCTATGACGCCGACGCCCTGCCGCCGCCTGCCGACGTGCCCGCCCTGGTCGACGCGATCTGGCGTGTGCGGCCGCTGGCCATGGTGCTGGTTGAAAGCGAAATGAACCGCGCTCTTGAAGAAGCCTCCGGCGATTATCTCGGCGACCGCGTCGCGGCGATCATGGAAAAGAAGCTGGGTCATCCATCCGAGGGCACAGCCGCGGAGCGCCCTGCGGCAAAGAAAGATAAACCCAAAAAATAGCCCTACGGGCAGGCGCTCGCGGCCACCCGCGTCGCGACAAGCGTCTTGCCTGTTGCCGCTTATGCGGGCGATTTGACGCCCCGTTCTGCGTTCGCGCACGCGTCATATTCAAATCTGCATTGCTTCGTTTGATCGGCGGAACGTCCATGCGACGATCTTCGAATCAATCGAACGCAATGGAGATTTGCCAAATGACCCGTCATACCCGTATTTCGCTTCACGTCACCGCCGCATTGCTGGCGGTATTCGCGACATTGAGCGCAACCGCGCAAAGCAGCGGCGCCGGCGCCGTGCCGGAGCCCGCCAAAGTACTGCGCATCGGCTATCAGAAATCGGGCTTGCTCGCGATCCTCAAAGCGCAAGGCTCGCTCGACGACAAGCTCAAGCCGCTCGGCTACAGCATCAAGTGGTTCGAGTTTCCAGCCGGACCGCAATTGCTCGAAGCGCTGAACGCGAACAGCATCGACTTCGGCTACACCGGAGCACCGCCGCCGGTGTTCGCGCAAGCCGGTGGCGTGGGCTTCGTGTACGTGGGTGCGGAGCCGTCCGGGCGTCATGCCGAAGCCATTCTCGTCAGAAGCGATTCCGCGCTGCACAGCGTGGCCGAATTGAAGGGCAAACGCGTCGCGCTGCAGAAGGGTTCGAGCGCGAACTATCTGCTGCTCGAAGCGTTGAAAAAAGCCGGTCTGCGCTATGAAGACATTCGCCCGGTGTATCTGCCGCCCGCGGATGCGCGCGCCGCCTTCGAAAGCGGCACCGTCGATGCATGGGCGATCTGGGACCCCTACTACGCGTCCGCACAGCAGGCGCTCAAGGCGCGCACGCTGGTCGATTACTCGGCGCTCAACGCCCCCTATAACTTCTATGAAGCCACACGCGGCTTCGCCCAGCAGCATCCCGATGCGATCGGCGCGATTCTCGGGCAGTTGCGTACCACCGGCCTGTGGGTGAACGATCATCCGGTGGAGACCGCCGCGCTGATCGCGCCGAAGGTCGGTCTGGATCAGAAGCTGGTCGAAACATGGGTGCGCCGCTATCCGTACGGCACTACTGCAGTGACCGACGAGATCGCGCGCTCGCAGCAGGTGGTCGCCGATGCCTTTTATGGCGCCCATCTGATTCCTCAGAAAGTTACTGTGAAGGACAATGTGTGGCAAAACCGTGAGGTGGCAGCCAGTCTCGCGGAAAAATAGACGTTGGCAGGTCGAAAACACAGCACGATCAATTACTTCGCTATCCGTATTAAATGATTCCATGGCGCTGGATCAGCTTGAGAAATACTTCTCAGCTCAACGCCACATTTCTCTAGCCGCCCGGCATTCAATCCGTGACGGGGTCACACCCCCGTCACGTCGCTATAGCGCACCGCCCGCCTCGTCCGGAACTCAATCTGTAAAAAAGGTTGTACAGGTAGAACTTTCCGTTTGCAAAGCGGTCCCTTCTGCGCACGCTTTACTCGCGTCATTTTCCGGATACCTCTTCGTCACTGCGTTGCGCTCACGCTGCACGCGCGTTGCGCGGACGCAGCGGCATCCATGCTTTTTACAAACCACGCGGCGAACAACACGCCGCCGCTTAAAAAATCAGGACCGTCAAGCCCATGCAGAATCTACTCGCTGAGATCCACCCTGACCGGTGGACCTTCCTTTGGGACGCACTCACCACGATCTCGATGCACCTGTGCGCGGCCGCATTGATCTTGGTGGTGGGCTGGTGGGTCGCCCGCCGCGTCGCACGCTCGCTCAACCGGCTGCTCGCGAGCCAGTCGCGCATGGACGCCACGCTGCGTCCGGTCATCAGCGACACCTGCCTGTGGAGCATTCGCGTCGTCTCGATCATCGGCGCGCTGTCGCAACTGGGGATCCAGACGGCGAGCATCGTAGCGGTGCTCGGCGCGGCCGGCCTCGCGATCGGTCTCGCGCTGCAGGGCACGATGCAAAATATCGCAGCCGGCATCATGCTTTTGCTGCTGCGGCCGTTCAAGGTGGGCGATTACATTGATGCCGGCACGGGTACCGTCTCGGGCACCGTCGAAGAAATCAGCCTGTTCACCACGCGTCTCACGAAATCCGACGGCATTTGCGAATACGTGCCGAATAGCGCGCTGTGGAGCAATTCAATCCGCAATTACAACCGCAATCCGACCCGCCGCCTCGATCTGGAAGTGGAAATCTCGGTGCGTGACGACGTCGACCACGCGCTGGCCGCACTGCGCAAGCTCGCCGTAGCCGACCCGCGCGCACTGCAGAATCCCGCGCCGCAGGTGATGGTGGCCCGTTTCGACGACAGCACGGTGGTCCTGAACATCCGCCTATGGGCCAACATCGACACGTTCTGGGACATGCGCTGGGACCTCGCTCGCCAGGTCCGTCAAACGCTCAACAACGCGCAATGCGGCTTGCCGGTTCGCACACGTGAACTGCATATCGTGCAAAACAACGACGCCGGCGAGTCCGCAGCGGCTAGCGTCACTGCCGCGCCGAGGGCTTCGGTGCAATAACGCGTTAAAGCGGTAAGCCGGGCGCGGTTCCGAAGCGAATCCGCCCGGCACTTTTCACATAGCGGAACGACAGACATTTCCGTATCAGTCTCAAAGGCCTACCCGGCCAGCGCCATGGGCCGCTTGGGCCTTGCGCCACAACCTTCTTCGCCCCCCATAGAGCTTCCCGTCTAACCCGCTGCTTGCGTCATCCGTTGACAGCCTCTATTGTTACATCAACCAATGTAACAGTTAAGAGCGAACACAAAGGAGACGGACCGGATGAACGCACGCATGATGCCCCTCGACGACGCGGTGCCCAACGCATCCGCGCCCGTCGATACCGATATCGCCATCATCGGCTCCGGCTTTGCGGGGCTCGGCATGGCGATCCGCCTGCGGCAAGCCGGCATGACCGATTTCATCGTCGCCGAAAAAGCCGGGTCGGTTGGCGGCACCTGGCGCGACAACCACTACCCCGGGTGTGCCTGCGACGTGCAATCGCACGTCTATTCGTTCTCCTTCGCCCCGAATCCGCGCTGGACCCGCATGTTCGCGCGCCAGCCGGAAATTCGCGCGTATCTGGAAGAATGCACGCAGCGCTTCGGCATCCAGCGTCATCTGCGCTTCGGCCATGAACTCGCCTCGGCGATCTACGACGAAACCCGCCACCGCTGGCAACTGACGTTCGCAAACGGCCAGCAATGGTCGGCACGCGTGCTGATCTCGGGCATGGGCGGACTGTCGCGCGCGGCCATACCGAACATTCCCGGCATCGAAACATTCAAGGGTAAAGCGTTTCACTCGCAGCACTGGGACCACACGTATCCGCTCGAAGGCAAACGCGTCGCAGTGATCGGCACCGGTGCGAGCGCGATCCAGTTCGTGCCGCAGATTGCGGCGCGGGTCTCGCATCTGAACCTGTTCCAGCGCACGCCCCCGTGGATCATGCCGAAGGCCGACCGCGCGGTGAAGCCGTTCGAACAGTGGTTATTCAAGCATCTGCCGTTCACGCAGAAGATCATGCGCTCGGCGCTCTACTGCATGCTCGAATCGCGCGCCTTCGGCTTTGCGATTCATCCTTCGCTCATGAAGACCGCGCAGAAAGTCGCGGAACGGCATCTGCGCCGCCAGGTGCCCGATCCGCAATTGCGCGCCACGCTTACGCCGAACTACACGATGGGCTGCAAGCGCATCCTGATCTCGAACGACTACTTCCCGGCGCTGTCACGCCAGAACGTATCGGTGACGACCACCGGTATCGCGCGGGTCGAAGAAGACGCGGTGATCACGACCGACGGCGCACGTCATCCGGTCGATTGCCTGATCTTCGGCACCGGCTTTCAGGTGGCCGATCCGTTTCCGGCGGGCGTGGTGCGTGGCCGTGGCGGCGTCGATATCGTCGATACATGGCGCGACGGCGCGCACGCGTATCTCGGTACGACACTGCCTGGTTATCCGAACTTCTTCATGATCGTCGGCCCGAATACCGGTCTCGGCCACAATTCGATGGTGTTCATGATCGAGTCGCAGGTCGAATACGTCCTGCGCGCGCTGAAGACGATGAACACAGAGCGCGCCGACGCGATCGAAGTGCGTCCGCATGTCGAGCGTGCCTACAACGAACAGATCCAGCGGAAACTCGGCCGGGCAATCTGGTCGACGGGCGGCTGCAAGAGCTGGTATCTCGATCCGAAGACCGGCAAGAACACCACCCTATGGCCAGGATTCGCCTACAAATTCCGCCAGGCCACGAGCACCTTCAGCATGGACGATTACCTCGCGTATTCGCCTGCGGCGCAGCCGCTGAGCGGGCATGGCGGTTCGCAGCAGCCTGTACATGTGCATGGCAATGCGGCCACGACGGCGGCCACGACATCCGCTGAAGCGACCTGAAAAAGCACCACTGAAGAAAAAACATAACGACACGGCACCGTTCAGAGAGGACAGGAGATAAGCCAATGAAGAACTTCACCGACAGAGTGGCCGCAATCACCGGCGCAGGCTCGGGCATGGGCCGTTCGCTCGCGATCCGGCTGGCGCGCGAAGGCTGCCATCTCGCGCTCGCCGACCGCAACGCCACGAGCCTCGCCGAAACCGCGCAACTCGCGCAGGCCGCTGCGCCGCATATCGTCGGCTCGCCGCTGCGCATCACCACGCGTGTGCTCGACGTGTCGGACCGAGCCGCGATGGTCGACTGGGCCGCCGAAACGGCCGCACAGCATCAGCGCGTGAACCTCGTATTCAACAATGCGGGCGTGGCGCTGTCGAGCACCATCGAAGGAATGGAATACGCCGATCTGGAATGGATCGTCGGGATCAATTTCTGGGGCGTGGTGCACGGTACGAAGGCATTTCTGCCATATATCAAGGCGTCTGGTGCGGGACACATCGTCAATACGTCGAGCGTATTCGGCCTGTTCTCGCAACCCGGCATGAGCGGCTACAACGCGACCAAATTCGCCGTGCGCGGCTTTACCGAAGCGTTGCGCCAGGAGCTCGATCTGATGAAGTGCGGCGTGTCGGCGACTTGCGTGCACCCCGGCGGTATTCGCACGAGCATCGCGCAGTCGAGCCGGATCTCGTCGAACATGGTCGGCTTCATGCTGGCAAACGAACAGCAAGGCAAGGACGACTTCGAGAAGTTTTTCATCACCACCGCCGACGAAGCCGCCCGCGTGATTCTCGACGGCGTGCGCAAGAACAAGCGGCGCGTGTTGATCGGCCGCGATGCGCGCGCCGCCGACTGGCTGGCGCGTACGTTGCCGGCGGCCTATCAGGCGCTGGTCGTGATGCAGACGCGCCGCATGAAGCGCATTGCGGAAAAGCGCGCGCGCCGCGCCGCGCAAGTGGACGCCCGGCGCGCATGATGCGACGCCCGTCATCTAACGGCATACAGCGCGCAATGCAAAAGACCCGATCAGCACAATCAGCATCGCATCAAGGATCACAAGGAGAAAGGCCATGATGCCGGTTCGCCGCGACCTGCGCTTCAACTTACCGCCCGAACGCGCCTCCGATTGGCACGTGCAGGGCTCGCATGTGACACACTTCTTCAATGCGCTTTCGCTGCTATTCCCGGCCGGCGAGCGTTTCTTCATGGACAGCGTGCGCAACTACCGCGACCAGATCGACGACCCCGTGCTGAAGAAGCAGGTGCTCGGCTTCATCGGCCAGGAAGCGATGCATACGCGCGAGCACATCGAATACAACGATCTGTTGCAGGAAGCCGGCTTGCCCGCGCATAAGCTCGACAAGCGGCTGTGGGCGATTCTCAACTTCGGCCGCAGAACCCTGCCGCATTCGTATCAACTCGCGGTGACGGTCTGTCTGGAACATTACACGGCGATGCTGGCGGGCTTGCTGCTGGAGGACGCATCGCGCATTGGCGGTTCGGTCGAAGGCTATACGCAGATGTGGACGTGGCATGCGCTAGAGGAAACCGAACACAAATCGGTTTCGTACGACGTGTGGAACACCGTGCTGAAGCCCGGACTCGGACGCTACCTGCTGCGCACCGGCACGATGCTCGCCACCACGCTGACCTTCTGGCTGATCGTATTCGACTTCCACGTGCGTCTGCTAATCGCCGATCGAAAACGCGGCGGCCATATCCGCGGCATGTGGCGCGTCGTGAAGTATCTGTACGGCCCGCGTCACGGCGTGTTTCCGCGTATTGCCGGTGAATGGCTGAGCTTCTTCCGGCCCGGCTTCCATCCGTGGGACCACGACAATCGCGCGCAACTGTCGCGCATCGACGGTCTCATCGCCGCGGTCGACGCTACCAACGCGGCCACGCCGAGCGCACGCAAAGCCGCGCGACGCGGCGTGCAGGCTGCCGCGTGATACGCGACACGCTGTCGGTCGAGGCCGGCGACGTGCGGCTCGCGGTCTACGTGAGCGGTCCGCACGATGCGCCACCGGTCGTGCTGGTGCACGGTTATCCGGATTCGGCGGCGGTGTGGGAACCGGTACGCGCACAACTCGACGCGCGCTACCGTGTGATCAGCTATGACGTGCGCGGCGCGGGGGCGTCAGACGCGCCGGCGTCGCGCGCGGCTTACCGGCTCGAACGGCTGGCCGCCGATCTCGCGGCCGTCGCCGATGCAACGTGCGGCGCTCGACCGTTTCATCTGGTCGGCCACGACTGGGGGTCGATTCAAAGCTGGGAAGCGGTCACCGACCCGGCCTTCAGAGGCCGCATTGCGTCGTACACGTCGATCTCCGGGCCGTGTCTCGATCACGCGTCGTTCGGCTTACGCGGCGCTGGCGCAGGCGCTGATCGTGCGGAACAGCCCAAAGCACGTCATGCCGCAAAGCGCCCGCCCGGTAGCCATCTTCGGCAAACGCTCAAATCCTGGTACATCTTCTTCTTTCACCTGCCGTTGCTGCCGGAACTGGTGTGGCGCGCGGGCGGCGCACGCATGTGGCCGTTCTGGCTGCGTCTGACCGAACGGGTACGCGCCGAGCGCGATTCTGCGCAAACGCGCAACGCGATCAACGGCTTGAATCTCTACCGCGCCAATTTCATCGACAGGTTGCGGCACCCGCGCGCGCGCCATGCGCATGCGCCGGTGCAGTTCATCGTGCCACTGCGCGATCGCTACGTCGGGCCCGAGCTCTCCATTGGACTCGAAGGCTGGCTCGGCACGTACACTCGCACTGAAATCGATGCTGGCCATTGGGTCGTATTGCGCGAACCCGAGCGTATCGCCGCGGGCATCGAACGCTTTGTCGAGCAGCACCGGACGCAGCATCCGGTAGATAGCGGAGGCACCGGCACATCGACGATCAACGCCCGCGCGGCAGGCGTGTGAACAGCGTCGGATAGTCGATCACAAGGCCGTCTTCGTCCACCGTCAGGTCCGCGGTGAAATTGCGGAAGATGCCCTCGTAGCGATACACACGATTCAGCTCGATGCACGAATAGGCCTGCTCGGCACGCGTGACCTGCAAGTCCGGTGTCGAAATATAGGCCACGGAAATTGGCTGACGCTCACCTTCGGCCAGTTGCAGGCGGCGGATCGGCAACGTGTTCGTGTAGGGCGTGGCGGCGATATCGATATCGATGCACCCTTCGATCGCGCTCAGCACGAGGCCATGACCATCGTGCCAATGGCCGGCGCCGTCGCCGTGCAATTCCAGCTCGCGGCCGCCGACGATCTTCAGCCACGCATAGGTGGTGCGCCATTGCGCGTCGCAGCGCACCTTATAGTGCAGGCCATACTCCTTGCCGTAGCGCTGCCCGACCAGGGCGCTCTCCACCGCAAAACCATCCGCGCGCGCCTCGAACGCCAGATGTTCGAAGCCGTCGCCCTCTTCCGATGCCCATCGTAATTCACGCATCTGCCTGTCTCCTTGTGGAACGGCACGGCACGCGCGCCGGATTCCTATCGTAGCGCGAAAGCTTTCGGTTCGCCGACAGCTCGCTTTTCGGCTTTTCGGCTCACGTCACCATGGTGACGCATGTGTCGCAAATAGCCACTATCAACGCCCGGCGATGCCCGGCGCGGCGTTGGTAGCCTATGCTCCGGGTTTACTCTCAATTCGACCCGCTGCGTGCGCCGGCCTTGCATGCGGCAAAGTCATGCCGCATCGAAATTTCCGCCCTTCAATCATGCACGCCGCCGCAACCGAAGCACAATCCGCCGCCCTGCGCACCTTGTTACGCAGTTTCGGCCAGATCGTCCTGCAACCGAATGCTTTCACTGGTGCATCCCTGCTCGCTGCATGGCTCCTGTGCGATCCACGCCTCGCCTGCGCGGCGCTGATGGGCGCTGTCGCGGCCAACGTAAGCGCGCTGTTGGCCGGCTATCAGAGCGACGACACGCGCGCCGGCCTGCATGGCTTTAACGGCGCGCTGGCCGGTCTCGCCGCATTCAGCTTCATCGCCGACAATGCAACGGCCGCCGCCGTGGCGATTCTGGCCGCGACGGCGACGGCGTGGCTGCTGGAGCCGTGGTCGCGCTGGCTACGTGCGCGCGGACTCGGCGTCTTCTCGAGCCCATGTCTGATTATCACGTGGCTTTGGCTGCCGCTGGTGACGCGCGTCGCTCAGACAGCCAGCCTCACCACTGAGCCCACGCTCGGCGCGGCGCAATTGAGCCGCGGCTGGCTCGCCGGGTTCGCGCAAACCGGCTTTGCGTCCGGCGCGTTGCCGGGGTTGCTCGTATTGATCGGAATCGCCGCAGCGTCACGGCGGCACGCGCTGTGGGCATTGGTCGGCGCAGGCCTCGCGAGCGCCATGCACCTGTTGCTCGGTGCAAGTGCAAGCTCGTTCGACGCGGGCCTGTTAGGATTCAACGGCACGCTGACCGCAATCGCACTAGCCGATTGCGGCATCGCGGTGACGCTCGGCGGCGTTGTGCTTTCAGTCGTGTTGCAAGCGGCCGCCGCTTATTATGCGTTGCCGGCTATGACTGCGCCTTTCGTACTCGCGACGTGGAGCATGCAGTGGCTCACTAGCCGCTTTACGCACGGTGCGGCAGTGGCCGAACCGGCGAAGCGCGCCGCAGCCGGACGGCGTGTCACGTCGCCGGCATCGGTCAGGCGCGCGGGTTAGGCGGCTAGTTCAAACGCAGGTTTAAGCGCAGGTTTGGGCTGTAGTTTTGCGGCCACGAGCTTAAGCCGCAGGTTTGCGTGCAGATTCAGGCCGCAGGTTTATCCCCAGACTCAGCCCGCAGTCACAGCCCACGAGGCATTCTCAGGAGACAGACATGTCGTTCACCCACACGCCCGCCGGCCGTGTCGCCGAAACGGAACCGATGTCCGAAGCCGAACGGCAGACCCGCGTCGACCTGGCCGCAGCGTATCGCCTCGCAGCGCTCAATGGCTGGGACGACCTGGTCTACACGCATATCTCAGCCAGCGTCCCCGGCGAACCCGGCCACTTCCTGATCAATCCCTTCGGCCTCGCGTTCGACGAAGTATGCGCGTCGAACCTGGTGAAGATCGATATCGAAGGCAACATCGTCGGCACGAGCGAGCATCCTGTCAACGCCACCGGCTTCGCGTTGCACGCCGCCGTGCACGCGGCACGCGCCGACGCTTTTTGCGTGATGCACTTGCACAATACGGCGGGCGTGGCGGTTTCCGCTCAACCGGCCGGTTTGCTGCCGGCCTCGCAACACGCGCTGCGTTTTTACGGCCACCTCGCGTATCACGATTACGAAGGCCTCGCCTTCACGCCGGCCGAGGGCGAACGCCTCGTCGCACATCTCGCCGACAAACCGGCCATGCTGTTGCGCAATCACGGCACACTGACCGCCGGCCGCACCGTCGCCGAAGCCTACGTATTGATGGCGACGCTGATCAAGGCCTGCGAAATCCAGTTGCAGGCACAAGCATGCGGCAGCGCGCTCGTCGTGCCGGGCGATGCCGTAGCCGCACGCACAGCCGACCAACTGGTCGACGGCGGCGCGATCGAAGGCGCGCTGGAATGGCCCGCGTTGCTACGCAAGCTCGACCGGCTCGATCGCACTTACCGCGATTAAATTCACTTCTCAACGTTATTCATCACGGAGTCGCACAATGCCCACGTTTCATATTGAACTCTTCGAAGGCCGCTCGCTGGAACAGAAACGCGAGTTCGTCGAAGCCATCACCAAAGCGACCTGCGAATCGCTCGGCGTCGAGCCGAACTCGGTGGATATCATCCTCACCGACGTCAAACGCGAAAACTGGGCCACGGGTGGGCGTTTGTGGTCCGAACCGAACGCGTGAGCGTCGCGAGGCGTTCGGGAGTGACCCGGGACTCATATCCTGGGTGCTGAAAACGCCGTCACTGGGTCCACCCTCAGTCGGGCCAGCACGCGCGATGCTCGAAGGCCGGGCGCCGCCGAAAACGCTGCGCGCGTTGCGCGCGCAGCGGGTACTTCTGAGCGACGCGTATCTGACTCGCGTCGCCGTGGCGGCGTCGACAGACGCCGCCATTTCACGACACGATTAGAACCGCGTGATGATGCCCACACCCACAGCAACCTGGCTGCGTGACGAGGACGGTGCGCTGTTCTGACCGTCACCGATATCGGCCGTTGCGTTGATGATGCTCTTGCCGTTCGTCCCGAGCGTCTGGCCACCCGCACGCTGATAGGCTTCCAGCGCGTACAGGCCGGTACGCTTGGAAAGACTGTAGTACTGCGAGAGGTTGAATTGCTGATAGCTGGCCGCGCTCGAAATGCCATTCGACTCTGTTGCGCGGGTATAGCTATAGCCGGCCGCCAGGTCCAGCGCCGACAGCGGCTTGAAGTGCAGCACTGCGCCAGCCGTGTTGAAGATCGCCTCGCCGTGGAAGAACGAGTTGATACCCGGGATGTATTGCACGTTCGAATATGAGAACGAGACGTCCCATTGCGAGCTGAACGCATAACCACCCGTCACTGCGACCCGCTGTTGCGCCTGCGCCGTCTGGTAGCCGTTATTGATGCCCGACACACCCGCCTGTGCGCCGTTATTCGACGTCGTGGAGTTCGGATCCCACGCACCGCCGCCCGGCGCCGCGTTATTGATGCGCTGGTAGCCTGCGGCGATCCCGAACGGACCGTGCAGATACTGGATCGCCCCGCTAATCGTCGAACCGGCATTGGTGCTGCCCGCCACGCCGCCCACCGAATACGAACCGCTCACCGTCAGGCCGTACATGTTCGGCGACGTGTACACCAGCGAGTTATTCGCGCGGTACAGCGTATCCAGCGAATCGATATCGCCCGGGTGTGCGCCGTACGCGCCGGTCAGCCACGTGGTCGGGCTATAGGGCGACAGCAGCGAGTAGTACGACGTGTACTGGCGGCCAGCGGTGAACGAACCGTAAGTGGCATTGGCCAAGCCGACATAGGCCTGGCGGTTGAACGCCAGACCGGAGACGGATTGCGCGCCGGTTGCACTGTTAAAGCCTTCTTCCAACTGGAAGATCGCCTTCGTGCCGCCACCCAGATCCTCAGCACCCTTCAGGCCGAAACGGCTGCCCGCCCAGATGCCGTTGATCATCTTGACGACCGAGCGGCCGCCAGTCGTTGAACCGAGCGACGTCTGGCTGCTTTGATAGCCGATCCCCGTATCGACGATACCGTACAACGTCACGCTGGTTTGAGCGTGCGCGCCGAGGGCGACCAACCCAACGGCCGAGGCTGCTAGTGCCTTTTTCATTGCTGCTCCTTTGTAAAAAATTATTCTTTGTCTCTGGCAGTGCCTTACCGGCGCCGACGCTTAATCAAGCATTCAAAACACCGGATGGCCATTGATCAGGCTTGGCAACCACGTCGAAAACATCGGTACGTAGGTCACAATATTGATCGCGCTGAAGATAGCCAGGTAATACGGCCACGCCACCTTGGTGGTTTCACCTATCGACACATTGCCGATCGCACAACCGATGAACTGCACCGAACCGATCGGCGGATGCACGAGACCCAATGCACAGTTCAGCAAAATCATGATCCCGAACTGCACCGGGCCGACGCCGGCGTGCATCGCCATCGGCAGGAACAACGGCGTGGTGATCAGGATGTGTGCGGCCATGTCGACAAACGTGCCGAGGAAGATCTGGATGACGTTGATGTAAAGCAGCATCAACCACGGCAGGCTCGTTGCACCGTCGAGCATGTGTTCGATGGCGTCGGGAATCTCCAGATAAGCCATCTGGAAACGCAGCATGTTCGACACGCCGATCAGCAGCAGCACTACGCCGGTGGTTTTAGCCGCCTTGGACAACGCATGAAAGAGCTTCTTCATCGTCATCGTGCGATAGATGACGATGGTCAACACCAATGAATACGCCACGGCAATGGCCGCTGCCTCCGTCGCAGTGGCAATGCCTTTGGCCACACAGACCAGAATGATCGCGATCACCATCAGGCCGGGCAACGCACCGAGGAACGTGCGGGCCACCGCGAACCAGCCGGGAAAGCGCTGCAATTCGGTCGAGCCGTCAGGGCGGCGCGGATAGCCGAACTTGACTGCCTGCCAGTACGCGGCGATGAGCACGAAACCCATCACCCACAGAACCGGCAAGAGACCAGAAAACAACAGATCGCCGATCGACACACCGCTCATCTGGTGTCCGTTCAACGTCCCGGTGATGCCCTGTGCAGCGAACGCATAAATGATCATGTTCGTCGACGTAGGCATCAGCGCGCCCGCCAGCGACGAATGGGTCGTCACATTGACCGCATAGGCCGCGCTGTAGCCTTCGCGCTTCATCAGCGGAATGACGACGCCGCCCATGGCGGAAGTGTCTGCCGTCGGCGAACCGGACACGCCGCCGAACAAGGTGCACGCGACCACGTTAGCCATGCCGAGTCCACCGCGGAAATGGCCCACCGTGGCCTGCGCGAAACGCAGGATGCGGTCGGCGATACCACCGTGCAGCATCAACTCGCCGGAGAAAATGAAGAACGGGACCGCGAGGAATGAAAACGCGTTCATGCCCGAAATCATCGACTGCATGGCGGTGGCCGCCGGCAAGCCTTCATACAGATAGGTCAGGACGCACGAAAGCCCCAGCGCGAACGAAACAGGAACCCCGAATACGAGGAAAACGAGGAAGCTAACTGAGAGGATGGCAAGTTCCATGATTCTTCTATTTGTGTTTCTGTGCGAAAAGCCCCAGCAGGTTCTCGAATGAGAACAAAGCGATGCAGGCACTGGCAACGATCGGAATGACGTAACGAAGCGCTTCCGGAAGACCCAGAATCGGGATCTTGTCGTCCATGGTCGTCTCCGCCATCTGCCAGCAGCCGAAGAAAATCGCCACGGCCAACACAATCAGGCAGAGATGCTGGAACGCGTGCGCGACCGTTTGGCCTTTCGGCGGCAATTTCTTGACGAGCGAATCAAGCCCGATATGGCCGCCCTCACGAACCTTGAGCGCGGCGCCGAACATGGCGATCACAATCACCAGCAAGAGGGCAATGGGCTCGACGAAATCCGGTGCATCGCTGAAGACATAGCGCATCACAACGCTGTAAATCACCAACAGGCACAGCGCGGCAAGGCTCACCGACGCCACGACAACCAGCACACGGAAGAGAAAATCATTTGGGCGCTTCATGAATCTCATTGACCCCATCCTTGCATACAGCGGACTTATTTTTAATCTTCAGGAATCCTGCTAACTGTCGCCAATCCAGGAGACCGCGCGGCGGGAAAAACCTCCAGCGCTCGCTGCAAGGTCTTTCGCCACCGCGTTACTTCCGAACTTATTTGACTGCCTGGATTTCGTCGACGATCTGCTTCATCTGCGGCGTCTTCTCGTACTTCGCCCAGACCGGCTGCATCGCCTTCACGAAAGCAGGACGGTCGATCTGCGAAGCAGTGACGATCGTCGCGCCACCCTTGGTGACCGTCTTTGCCGCATCGGCTTCGCGCGCGGTCCACAGCTTCTCGTAGTAAGGCACCGAGTCAGCCGCAGCCTTTTTGATGATGTCCTGCTCTTGCGGCGTCAGCGTGTCCCATACCTTCTTGGAGAACACCAGGACTTCCGGCGTCATCGAATGCTGGGTTTCGGAATAGAACTGCGCGACTTCGAAGTGCTTGGTCTCTTCGTACGACGGCAGATTGTTTTCCGCGCCATCCACCAGGCCCGTCTTCAGGCCCGTATAGACTTCGGCGAACGGCATCGGCGTCGGTGTGCCGCCCATCGCCTTGATTTCATCGACCATCAGATCCGACGGCTGCACGCGCACCTTGAGGCCCTTCATGTCGGCGGGCGAATGGATCGCCTTCTTCGCGTACATCGAGCGCGCGCCGCTCTCGTAGAACGTCAGCGCGATCATGCCCTTCGCCTTGAAGGCGTCGAGAATCTTCTGGCCTTCCGGGCCGTACATCACTTTGCGGAAATGGTCGATGTCGCGAAACAGGAACGGCAGCGACGGGATCATCGATTCAGGCACGATCTCGTTGAACGCAGCGCCGTTGGCGCGCGCCATGTCCAGTGCGCCGATGCGCACCTGATCGATCGTGTCGTTTTCGGAACCCAGCGCGCTGTTGCCGAAGACCTTCACGGAATCCTTGCCACCGGTTGCCTTGCTGATTTCTTCACCCATGTACTTCACGGCCATATTGGTCGGATAGGTGTCGCCATGCACGTCCGACACACGGAACACGCGAGCGTGTGCCGACACGGTGCTGAACGCCAGCACGGAGGCCGCGACAATCATCGAAACACGGGAAGAGGCAAACTTCTTGTTCATCGTGACATTCCTTGAAATTAGATCATCCAATCGATTGCGGGCGGCCGCCTGCGGGGGGCCGCTATCGGATGCGACATGGTTTTGATGCGTCTCCCGGCGCCACGCACGCCGCCCTTCTCGGGTAGCGAACGATTTGCCGTGCTGGCCTGTTTTACTTCCCCGGCACAGATGCTCAGCACTCCTGTCAGACAGCTCGACTTCTTTACTTCAACTGCATCGGCGTGAACCCTGCGCGAGTTGGCCACACGCGCAGCGAACACCGCCCTCTTTGTCCAGCGGCCAAAACCATCTTGAAATGAATTTGTTTGGGCTCATATGTTGTACGACGACATATGAAGTCTATAAAACGTAATCTGAGTTGTACAGCCGGTATTTACCCGCACCAGAACGCGTTGCACGTCAGAGTTGCCGGATTGAAATCAGGCTGCAAACCCAATCCAGAAGGGAAAGCGAGCAAGATCTCCAGCTCGTGGATTTATATTCTTTGTAAAGAGGAAAATGACCCGAGAGTGGCATTTTTGCCACTATGTTGTACGACAAGCGATGAATAAAAGATTGCGACTGTTGGGCGCCGGCGTGCTAATACCCCGGCGCCCCGTCTCGTGCATGTCGCTTGATCAGAGTTCGCCCGCGTATTCAGGCTCGGGCAGCCCGGTCACGCCGGGGCGAAC
Organism: Paraburkholderia domus; assembly: GCF_905220705.1. Lineage (GTDB taxonomy): Bacteria > Pseudomonadota > Gammaproteobacteria > Burkholderiales > Burkholderiaceae > Paraburkholderia > Paraburkholderia domus. The sequence continues at coordinate 17,516 of NZ_CAJNAT010000021.1, read as the reverse complement.
GGCAAAGAGATGGCCGTCGTGTTCGCTCGCGCCAGCCGCGGGACGAATCGACGTCACGAACAGGGTATCCAGATTGCTGCCGCCGAACGCGCACATCGCTGGCTTCACAGCCGGCACGGCAATCTGCCGATCGAGCTTGCCCTCGGACGTAAAGCGCAGCAACAGCCCTGCGTCGTTCGCGCAGATCCAGTAGCAGCCATCGGCATCCACCGCAGCGCCGTCCGGCCGGCCGGCATAGTGATGCAGATCGGCGAATACACGCCGGTTACGCGGCTCTCCCGCTTCGATGTCGTAATCGAACGCCCAGATCTGCCGGCGTAGAGGATGTGAGTCCGACAGATACATCGTGGTCCCGTCGGGCGACCACGCGAGACCATTTTGGGTGATCAACGCGTCGACGGCCGACTCCGACAACGCGCCGCGCTCATCGAAGCGATAGAGCGCGCCAGCGGGAATTGCGGCCGCCATGTCCTGCACCATCGTGCCGGACCAGAAGCGTCCTTGCCGATCGCAACGGCCGTCGTTGAACCGCATATCGTCGAATGCGAAGACCGGCGCAGCGAGCTTTCTGCCTGTCACCTTCATGGGTTCGCCGCGGGGCGCGCCTTCGGTCAGCGTGACCGCGAAGAGCCCCGACTCACAGCCCGCCAGCACCGTGCCGTGACGATCGAAGGCAATGCACGCCACCTTCTCCGGCAATTGCCACTCGGTGCGCTCGGCCGAATCGAGCCGTAGCCGCACGATCTTTTGCGCCGGAATATCCACCCAGTAGAGCGCCTGTTCCGCGGCGCGCCACACCGGACTCTCGCCGACCGATGCGGGCGCCTGCCCTGCCGCCTCAACACGCTCAACGCGCGGGTTCGCCGTGGCGCTCACCGCTTCGGTTCCATCGGACCGGCCAGCACAAACGGCCCGCCCTGGAAATGCTGCGTCGGATCATCGAGCTCGGCGGTGGGCGCCGTGACCGGAAAGAGGTGCTCGAATTCAATCGAACTGTCCTGCGGACGAAAGCCGAGGAACGCCGCCCTGGTGTTATCGACCCACTTGGTCCGGTTATCCGAGACGCCATAAACGATCGCATGTCCGACCCGGTTGGTGAACAGCGAGCAACGCACCAGTTCGATAAAGTCGCGGAAGCTCAGATAGGTGACGAGCATGCGCGGATTCTTCGGCTGCTCGAACGATGAGCCGATCCGCAGGCACACCGTCTCGAGACCGAAACGGTCGAAGTAATAGCGCGACAGCGATTCGCCGAAACACTTCGTCACGCCATACAGGCTGTCGGGACGCAGCGGCGCATCGATATCGACCACCGATGTCGTCGGGTGAAAACCCACGGCATGATTCGAGCTCGCGTACACGATGCGCTTTACGCCCTGCTTCTGCGCGGCCGAATAGAGGTTGTACAAGCCGCGGATATTCGCGTCGAGCAGATCTTCGAACGGCGCCTCGACGGAAATGCCGCCGAGATGTACGACCGTATCCACGCCTTCGAGCAGCGCGTGAACGGCGGCCTCATCCGCGAGGTCCACGATCGATGCTTCTTCATGCGCCGCCACGTCGCCGAGCGGCGCGATATCGGTGACGCGCACCACGTCGGCCCACGCGGCAAGCGCGCCGCGCAACTGCTTGCCGAGGTTGCCGGCAGCGCCCGTGAGCAGAAGACGGCGGAAAGGTTTCTGTGCCGCCGGGCGGTCAAGGTTCGAGTCAGTCATGTCGCAGTCTTTTTCGTGATTACTATCAGTACGATCAGGTCACCGGCGCCGGATTGAACAGCGTCAATGCATTGTGGAGTTTGAGTTTCTCCGCGCAGGTCTGTTTACGTCCGCTTGCGACGTCGAGCATCAGGCGGAACAGCTCCCAACCCACGTCTTCGATCGTCGCTGCGCCGGTTGCAATGGTGCCGGCATTGATATCCATCAGATCATGCCAGCGGCGCGCGAGATCGGAGCGCGTCGCGACCTTGATGACAGGTACTTCCGCGAGGCTGTACGGCGTGCCGCGGCCGGTCGTGAACACATGCAGATTGATGCCCGCCGCCACTTGCAGCGTGCCGCAGATGAAATCACTGGCCGGCGTGGCCGCGTATATCAGGCCTTTCTGCTTAACCTTTTCACCAGGCGACAACACACCGGAGATGGCCGAATTGCCCGACTTGATGATCGAACCCATCGCCTTTTCAACGATGTTCGACAAGCCGCCCTTCTTGTTGCCCGGCGTAGTGTTGGCACTACGGTCCGCGCCGCCGCGCTTCAGATAATCGTCGTACCACTGCATCTCGCGGATGATCGCGGCAGCCACGTCCGCGTTGGCCGCGCGCGCCGTCAGCTGATCGACGCCGTCGCGCACTTCAGTCACTTCGGAGAACATCACCGTCGCACCGGCGCGCACCAGCAAGTCGGTGGCGAAGCCCACGGCGGGATTCGCGGTCAACCCGGAAAATGCATCGCTGCCGCCGCATTGCACACCGATCACCAGATCAGAGGCCGGGCAGGTTTCGCGGCGGCGATTGTTCAGCCGCTTCAGATGGCCGTCGGCCATTCTCATGATCGACTCGATCATCGACTGGAAGCCGACGTGCGCTTCGTCCTGCAGCACCACCACGTCGCCATTCAGATCGGCTTCGACGTCACCAATGTCGGCCACTTCGGCGACATTCGCAGCAGCGGCAATCGGAATCGTGCCCGGCGGCATCAGGCGTTCAGGCTGCAGCTTCTCGCAACCGAGGCTGACCATCATCACTTCGCCGCCGAAATTCGGATTCAGGCTGATATTGCGCACGGTGCGGATCGGTACCATCGCGTCGGGCGCGTCGATCGCGACGCCGCAACCATAGGTGTGCCCGAGGCTCACGACATCATCGACGTTCGGGTAGTGCGGCAGCAGCTCGGCCTTGATACGCGTAACCGCGTGCTGAACCACGTCGGCCACGCATTGCACCGTGGTCGTAATGGCCAGAATGTTGCGCGAGCCCACCGAGCCGTCGGCGTTGCGATAGCCCTCGAATGTGAAGCCTTCCAGCGGCGGCATCTCCGGCGCCTTGATGGTGGCGATCGGCAGATCTTCCAGTCCGGGCGGGCTCGGCATGCGGATCACGTGTTCGTTGATCCAGCTGCCCTTCGGCAAAGCCTTGAGCGCGTAACCGATCACCACGTTATAGCGGATGACCTCGTCGCCTTCCGCGAGATCGGCCAACGCGACCTTGTGTCCTTGCGGAACACGCTCGCGCAGCGCAAGACCGTCGGGAAATACGGCGCCCTCACCCAGACCGCCGTCGTTGACGACGATCGCGACATTGTCATTGGGGTGAACGCGAATGTAGAGCGGGGTTTGTTCCATTGCATCGATCCTTATGGCGGTTTCACGCCTGCTGCAGCGACCATTCATACGTCATCCTACAACATAGAAGATTGCCGGATGTTCCGTATTTACCCTATGACACGCATTATGCCGCGAAAACCCCGTTGAGTTAGACGATTTGTTGTTGTACGATGACGTATAAGAAATCTCGATTTCTCAATACTGACTCCATTCGACGCCTGGATACTCATCATGACGACACCGCAGGAACTGAAGCAGATCGTTTCCGAAGGCCTTCTGTCCTTCCCCGTTACCGACTTCGACGCACAAGGCGACTTCCGCGCCGATACTTATGCTGAGCGCCTCGAATGGCTCGCTCCTTACGGTGCTTCGGCACTGTTCGTCGCCGGCGGAACGGGCGAATTCTTCTCGCTCACGCATAACGATTACTCGAACGTCGTGCGTACGGCAACTGAAGTCTGCAAGGGCAAGGTACCGATTCTCGCCGGCGCCGGCGGCCCGACGCGCGTGGCGATCGCCTACGCACAGGAAGCCGAACGTCACGGCGCGAACGGCATTCTGTTGATGCCGCACTACCTGACCGAAGCCTGCCAGGAAGGCATCGCGGCGCACGCAGAGGAAGTCTGCAAGTCGGTGCCGAACATGGGCGTGATCATCTACAACCGCGCGAACTCCAAGCTTAACGCCGACATGCTCGAAAGGCTTGCCGAGCGCTGCCCGAACCTGATCGGCTTCAAGGACGGCGTGGGCGAGATCGAGAACATGGTGACGATCCGCCGCCGCCTTGGCGACCGTTTCTCGTACCTCGGCGGCCTGCCTACCGCTGAAGTCTACGCCGCGGCTTACAAGGCGCTGGGCGTGCCGGTGTACTCGTCGGCCGTCTTCAACTTCATCCCGAAGACCGCGATGGACTTCTACCGCGCGATTGCCGCGGACGACCACGCGACCGTCGGCAAGCTGATCGACGAATTCTTCCTGCCGTACCTGGCAATCCGCAACCGCCGCCAGGGTTACGCGGTCAGCATCGTGAAAGCCGGCGCGAAGCTGGTCGGCCACAGTGCAGGTCCGGTGCGCGCACCGCTGACCGATCTGACCGAAGAAGAAATGGCGCAACTCGATGGGCTGATCAAGAAGCTCGGCGCGCAGTAACGCAGTACGGCGCCAAGCCGTGCGAACCTGGGTCGCGCGCACGGCACTGCACAGGGCGCCCGGGACGGCAACGTCGCCGGGCGTTTTTTTACTGCGCTTTTCACTGCGTTGACGCACGGCGCTTCCTGCGAAGAAGCGCCGGCTCGACTTGTCAGGACCGCGGCGGCCGGCCGATTGCGGCACGACACCTGGGAGTCCGCTCCCTTGCATGAGATTCAGGAGACAAGCATGGAAATGAGCCGCACGGCGAACCCCGCCCACGCTGAGAAACGAACCAAAGTCCGCTACGCGATTCTGCTGCTGATCTTTCTGATCACGACGTTCAATTACGCGGACCGCGCCACGCTCTCGGTCACCGGATCCGCGATGCGCGCTGAGTTCGGCCTCGACGCAATCAAGATGGGCTACATCTTCTCCGCGTTCAGCTGGGCCTACGTTCTGTCGCAATTGCCGGCGGGGTGGCTGCTCGACCGTTTCGGCGCGCGGCGCGTCTACGCGGCGAGCATTTTCCTGTGGTCGTTGTTTACGCTGCTGCAAAGCTCAATTGGCCTGCTCGGCAGCGCAGCAGCCGCCGTCACCGCGCTGTTCGTGCTGCGCTTCGCGATGGGCGCGGCGGAATCGCCGGCGTTTCCGGCCAATGCCAAGGTTGTCGCCAGCTGGTTTCCCACGAACGAACGCGGCACTGCTTCCGCGATTTTCAATTCAGCTCAATATTTCGCGGCGGTCATTTTCACACCGCTGATGGCCTGGCTGACCCATGCATTCGGCTGGCACACGGTCTACGTCGTCATGGGCGTGACCGGACTGTTACTCGCCCTCACCTGGTTGAAGGTGATGAAGAACCCGGCCGACCACCCACGCGTCTCGCGCGCCGAACTCGACTACATCGAACAGGGCGGCGGCGTGGTGAACGGGCACAAGAAAGCAGCCCGGGCTGAGGACATAGCCGGCGCCGGCGGCTGGTCGCTAGTGCGCCAACTGCTGAGCAACCGCATGCTGCTCGGCGTCTATCTCGCGCAGTATTGCATCAACGTGCTGACCTACTTCTTCCTGACCTGGTTTCCGATCTACCTCGTGCAGGCGCGCGGTATGACGATTCTGCAAGCGGGTCTGGTCGCATCGCTGCCCGCGATTTGCGGATTCTCCGGTGGCGTGCTCGGCGGCATTTTGTCCGACGGGCTGATCCGGCGCGGACATTCGCTCACGATCGCACGCAAGGTGCCGATTGTCGGCGGCATGCTGCTGTCGGTGTGCATCATCGGATGCAACTACGTGTCGACCGACTGGGTCGTCGTCGCGCTCATGTCGCTCGCGTTCTTCGGCAAAGGCATTGGAGCGCTCGGTTGGGCCGTCGTGGCGGATACGTCGCCGAAGGAGGCCCTTGGTCTGTCGGGCGCGATCTTCAACATGTTCGGCAATGTCGCCGGCATCGTGACGCCCATCGTGATCGGCTATCTCGTCGCGAAGACCGGGTCGTTCAACGGCGCGCTGGTTTTCGTCGGCCTGAATGCCTTGCTGACGGTGTTCAGTTACCTCGTGATCGTGAAAGACATCAAACGGGTCGAACTGCGCCCAGGCTAGCAGCCGGGCGGTTATCGTACTTCCCCCGGCGCCTGCCAAACAATGCGGCTCGCCCGCCAGGCGCCTGAAACCGGATATCGACGCCAGGTCTGACGTCGATACCGAAAATGATCCGGCGTTTATATAATCAGTCGTCAGACGACGGTATAATGGATCGCAGGAAGTATCTGCAACTATCTGATTCGAGGGGCGTTTTCGATGGCTACACCACTGGCATCCGCGGCACCGCCACGACGCGCGCGCAATCTTGCCGAGTTTGTCGTCAGCTACGTCACCGAGCAAATTGCGTCTAACGCCTTGAAGCCCGGCGACAAATTGCCGACGGAATCGCAATTGATGGTCACGCTGAGCGTGAGCCGCACCGTCATCCGTGAAGCGATTTCACGCCTGCAGGCGGGCAAGATCATCGAGACGCGCCATGGCATCGGCAGCTTCGTGCTGGAACCGCAGCGCGAAAAGCTCGGTATCGATATGGTGCCGGCCACCACGTTGCGCGACGTACTGGCGATCCTCGAACTGCGCATCAGCCTCGAAACGGAATGCGCGGGTCTGGCGGCTCAACGGGCCAAGCCGGACGACCTCGCGCGCATGCGCGCCGCGCTCGACGCGATCGAAGCCACTCGCCACAACGGGCTGGATAGCGTCAACGCCGACCTGCAATTCCATATCTCCGTGGCGCGTGCAACCGGCAACCGGTATTTCGTCGACATCCTGACGCAAATGGGCAGCGCGCTGATTCCGCGCAACCGGCTCGACTCGGCGGGGATCGCGCATGCTGAGCCCGACGCGTATCTGTCGCTCGTCAATCTGGAGCACGAAAGCATTCTCGAGGCGATCACACGGCACGATGCCGAAGGCGCGCGCGCGGCGATGCGCATGCACCTGTCCAATAGCCGCGAGCGGCTGCGGCGCGCCAACGAAAGCGCTGAAGCGAACAGCTGATTCTTTGCGCTGACGCTGAGCAAGCGCTGATTCGTCGCGCTGGACGCAAAAAATGGCCGGGAGTTTGATCCCGGCCATTTTTTATCTCACGCGGCGCCCACTTCGGCGCCGCTCACGCATCGCTTAGCTGCGTGTGATCTCGCCATCGCGACGACGCCACAAGTTCAGCGGGTTGGCGTCGGCCAGCGACTCCGGCAGCAGATCGGCCGGGAAATCCTGATAGCACACCGGGCGCAGGAAGCGCTCGATCGATGTCGTCCCCACTGACGTCGCGCGGCTATCGGAGGTGGCCGGGAACGGGCCGCCGTGCACCATCGCGTGTGAGACTTCAACGCCCGTCGGGAAACCATTGATCAGAATCCGGCCCGCCTTGCGCTCGAGGATCGGCGCCAGCTTCTTCGCGGCCGCCAGATCAGCGCTATCCATTTGCACGGTGGCGGTCAACTGACCGGCAAAGTGCTCGGCAACTGCAAGCATCTCCTGCTCGTCCTTGCAACGCACGATGGTCGATGCCGGCCCGAAAACCTCGTCCTCCAGCGCCGGCGTAGACAGGAAGGTCACGGCATCGGTCACGAACAAGGCCGCGCGAGCCTGCGTCGGGCCCGTCGCGTCAACGCCGCGTGCAACGGCCTCGACGCCCCTCGTCGCCTCCAGCTTGCCCTCGCCCTCTTCATAGGCCGCGTGAATGCCGGCAGTCAGCATGGTCTGCGCCGGTTTGCCGCTCAGCGCCTCGGACGCCGTTGCAACGAAGCCTTTGAGGGCGTCGCTGTCGACGGCAATCGCGAGCCCCGGATTGGTACAGAACTGCCCCGCGCCCAGCACCAATGAATCGACGAAGCCACGCGCGATGGTCTCACCGCGTTGCGACAGCGCATTCGACAGGAGAAACACCGGGTTGATGCTGCTCATTTCCGCGTAAACCGGAATCGGCTCGGCCCGGGCTGCCGCGACGCGCATCAGCGACGTCCCGCCTGCCCGTGAACCCGTGAAGCCCACCGCCTTGATCGCCGGATGCGCGACCAACGCTTCACCGACAGAATTGCCGGCGCCGACGATCATCGAGAACACGCCTTCAGGCAGATTCATTTCCTTCGCGACTTGCTGAATCACACGGCCGACCATCTCGGAGGTGCCCAGGTGAGCGCGATGCGCCTTCACCACCACCGGGCAGCCCGCCGCGAGCGCCGCTGCCGTATCGCCGCCCGCCACCGAAAACGCGAGCGGGAAGTTGCTGGCGCCGAACACCGCAACCGGGCCTAGCGGAATCTTTTGCATCCGCAGGTCGGAGCGCGGCAAGGGCTTGCGCTCGGGCAACGGCGAATCGAGCGTTGCGGCAAGCCATTGGCCGGCGCGTACGACTTGCGCGAACAGTTTGAGCTGGCCAGTCGTGCGGCCGCGCTCGCCTTCCAGACGCGCCTTCGGCAGGCCCGACTCTTCCTGCGCGCGCTGGATCAGCGCGTCCCCGAGCGCCGTGATGCCGTCCGCGATACGCTCGAGAAACTCGGCGCGCACCGTGAGCGGCAGATGCCGGTACGGGTCGAACGCTTGCTGCGCGAGTTCGCAGGCGAGTTCGACATTCGCGACCGAACCGCTGCCGAACACCGGCTCCGCGATGTCGGACCCCGTGGCGGGATTGAACGCACGCAAGGGTTTTTCCTCGCCGCGCACTGCATTGCGACCAATCAGCATTTCGCCGGTAATAGACATTTCGCTTTCCTTAGATGGACATCCTAGATATAAGTCATCCTACAACATAGAGCGGCCTTCACGCAACCCGAAATCCTTACCCCGCAAGGAATTCGGGTTTACGTGGCAGTTACAAGCCGACACGCCAGTGCTAATCTTCATCAAGATGTACGACGACCTATAACGTTTAATTCAGCAACCGTCGGAGTTTGCCCAGTTAATTCCAGTTTGAGGAGACATGCCCATGACAGCCGCCACGCCTTATCAGCCCTTACCCAATAGCTTTCGCCGTGCCGTCTGCGGCGGCGAAACCCTGATCGGCTGCTGGGCATCCCTCGCCAGTCCGATTGTCACGGAACTGCTCGGCATTGTCGGCTTCGACTGGATGCTGCTGGATGCCGAACACGCGCCGAACGACGTTCTGACGCTGATCCCCCAGTTGATGGCGCTCAAGGATAGCCCGAGCGCGCCGGTCGTGCGCCCGCCGGCCAACGACAGCGTATTCATCAAGCGGCTCCTCGATAGCGGCTTCTCGAATTTTCTGGTGCCGTTCGTCGATAGCGCCGAAGACGCGGCGCGCGCTGTCGCCGCGACGCGTTATCCGCCGCAGGGTATCCGCGGCGTCTCGGTGAGCCAGCGGGGCAATCGCTACGCAACGGTAGCCAATTACTTCGATATCGCCAACGACAACGTCTGCGTCATCGTTCAGATCGAAAGCCGCAAGGCCGTTGACAACATTGACGAGATTCTCGCCGTGGACGGCGTCGATGCTGTTTTCGTCGGCCCCTCCGATCTCGCAGCCGCCTACGGCCACATCGGCAATCCGAACCATCCCGACGTGCAACAGGCGATTCTTCGCGTCTTCGAGCGCGCACAGGCCGCAGGCAAGCCGAGCGGCATCCTCGCGCCCGTGCAGGCCGACGCGGAGCGCTATATCTCGATGGGCTGCCGCGTCATCGCGGTCTGTGCGGATATGGGGCTGCTGAAAGCCGCCGCACAGACGGTTCAAAAACACTTCATGCAGAAACAGGCGGACCCGAAGTAGAGAGGGCCGCGATGATATCTACGGAGCATTCCATGCAAAAAGCAGGCTTTATTGGACTCGGCATCATGGGCAAGCCCATGGCCGCCAACCTTCTCAAGAACGGCGTGGCCCTTGCTGCGTTTACACGCAGCGGCGTGCCCGACGATCTCGTCCAGGCGGGCGCTGTCGCGTGTGACAGCCCCGCCGCCGTGGCCGCGCATGCTGACGTGATCTTCGTCATGGTGCCGGATACACCGGACGTCGAGCGCGTGCTGTTCGGCGAACAAGGTCTTGCCGACGCATTGCGCCCAGGACAAATCGTGGTCGACATGAGCTCGATTTCGCCCATGGCCACCCGTGAGTTCGCAGCCCGCGTGCGTGAGCACGGCGCGGACTATCTGGATGCACCGGTTTCAGGCGGCGAAGTCGGTGCGAAAGCCGGTTCGTTGACGATCATGGTGGGCGGCGAAACGACGACCTTCGATAGCGTCAAGCCGCTATTCGACATGATGGGCAAGAATGTCACGCTGATCGGCGCTGTCGGCGCGGGCCAGGTGTGCAAGGTGGCCAATCAGGTGATCGTCGCCGCGACGATCGAGGCGGTCGGCGAAGCGTTGCTGCTCGCCTCCAAAGCCGGCGTCGATCCGGCGCGCGTGCGTGAAGCGCTCATGGGCGGTTTTGCGTCCTCGCGCATTCTCGAAGTACACGGTGAACGGATGACGAAGCGCACCTTCGATCCGGGATTCCGGATCGAGCTCCACCAGAAGGATCTGAATCTCGCGCTCTCGACAGCCCAGGCGCTCGGCGTCTCGCTGCCGAATACGGCCACCTGTCAGCAGCTCTTCAGCGCCTGCGTGGCGCATGGCGGCAAGGCATGGGATCACTCCGCCATGGTGCGCGCGCTCGAAATACTCGCCAATCACGAAATCGGCCAGAAGCCCGCCTAAACCCGCAGCCCTGCTCCACGCGCAAATCCACCCCCTCTATGCAGATAGAGAAGATGGAGCGGCGCATCTGCACGTTCACAGCCTGAGCGCGCGAGTCTCAAGTACAACAGCTTCACGCTCATTCATAGCATTTTATTACAAATATTAAGGATGACTTACGACGCGAAAGCTTGCACCGATATCCACCGCCGATTCGGGCGATGGATTGAAGCACTGTGCCTCATCGAGTATTGACGATCACTCACAACGCCCGCAAAGGGCAAGGAGACATCCGTGGCAACTAAGGATAAAAACAACGGCAAGCCGGCAACATCGAGAATCCGCGGCCAGGACGCGCCGAACTCACCTAAACGCAGAGCGTTTATTGTGCTCGCAGGAACCTCCGCAGGCGCAACCCTGCTAGGCGGACTGTCCGCTTGCGGCGGCTCCGTCAACGCGCCCGCCACCACGCCGCCGGTGGTGCAAGACCCGATCTGGGGCACCTCGGGCGCCGCGACGCAGATCATTGCGTCGCTCCAGAACATCACGCAGGCAATGTTCCCGGCGCGCGATTTTGTGGTCACCCAGTACGGCGCAACGCCTTGCGCGGTCGTCGCCGCGACCAATCCGTACACGGGCGCGTCTTCAGTTGCGAGTCCGGGCTCGGCGCAAACCAATGCCGCGAACGCGCCCGACGCGAGGCCCGCGTTTCTCGCCGCGATAGTGGCATGCAATGCGGCCGGCGGCGGCCGCGTCGTTGTGCCGGCCGGCACGTGGTATTGCGCCGGCCCGATCGTCCTGCTCAGCAATGTCAACTTCCACCTCAGCGCGAACTGCACGATCTACTTCAGCCCTAACCCGGCGGACTACGCGAAAGACGGCCCAGTCAACTGCGGCACGAACGGCAACCTCTTCTATAGCCGCTGGCAGGCGAACGACTGCCTCAACTACGGCTCGCCAGTCTACGCGCGCAACCAGACCAACATTGCCCTGACCGGCGAAGACGCCACGTCAGTTCTCAACGGCCAGGCGATGACGCCGTTCGCCGGAACCGGCAACACCGCCACCTGCTGGTGGACCTACAAGGGATCGAACGGGGCATACGGCTGCGTGAACTCGTCGACACCGTCACAGGCCTACATCAATCCGAAGAACGTCGACCTTAAAACTGCTGCGCCCGGCATCTCCAACGCGCTGTACGCGCTGCTGACAAGCCCTACGACCCCCTGGCAAGAGGATCAAAACTACCTGCCAGCTTTGTCCGAAGCGGGCGTACCGATCGCACAGCGGATTTTCGGCATCGGACATTATCTGCGTCCGTGCATGGTCGAGTTTATTGGTTGTACGAACGTGCTGATGGAGAACTATCACACCAACAACACGCCGTTCTGGCAGCACCACCCAACCGATTGCAAGAACGTCGTGATTCGCGGCGTGATGGCTGACAGCATCGGCCCGAACAACGATGGATTCGATCCGGACGCGTGTAACAACGTTCTCTGCGACAGCGTCACGTTCAACACCGGCGACGACTGCATCGCGATCAAGTCGGGCAAGGACCTCGATACGCAGTATGGTCCCGCGCAGAATCACGTGATCCAGAACTGCACGATGAATAGCGGCCACGGCGGCATCACGCTCGGCAGCGAAATGGGCGGCGGCGTGCAGAATATCTACGCGCGAAATCTGCAGATGCTGAATCAGAACTGGGCCACCAATCCGTTGAACATCGCGATCCGCATCAAGACGAATATGAATCGCGGCGGCTTCGTGAAGAACTTCTATGTCGATACAGTCACGCTGCCCAACGGCATCAATCTGAAAGGCGGCGGCTACGGCAGCGCGTTGCTGAGCGGCAGTCCGATCAATGGCACGGTGCCGGTGGGCGTCGTCACGGCGACGGCGGGTAATCCTTCTGCGTCGCAGGGCGGCCTGATTACGTTCGACTGCGACTATCAACCGGCAAACGACGCCATCCGCACTCGCCCGGCGGTCATACAGAACGTGAACATTTCCAACGTGCAGGCGAGCAACGTCACGCTCAACGGGGTAACGGGTTCATGTTTTCAGGCGATCGTGGCTCAGGGACCAGTCGCCTTCGACTACAACGGGCCCGCCCCGACGCCGTCCATCCCGCCAATCAGCGGCGTCACGATCTCGAACTGCAACCTGGGCACGGCGGTCTCCGCTGGTCCCGCAAGCTCTACGGCGCCGGGCCCGATCTATGCGTACAACGTCAACGCAATCACGCTGAAAAACGTGATCATCGGTTCGACGACTTACAACACGACGGTCGTCGATCAGCGTTAAGCGAGAGGTAAAACAAATGGCGGCGCCCTCGGGCGCCGCCATTTTTCCATTTTTCTTCATTACCCGGCGCGATTCGCGGCCGGGTCTAAATCGTTACTCACTTGACCACAGCAGTCCCAGCCCCCCAGCGCGGATCCGGCACCTTGTCACTGCTTCGGGCCAGCAGGCACACCACGGCGGCCGCGATGATGTCGAACACCGCCAACACCACAAACAACGGGCTGTATCCGATCTGCGTGACCAGCACGCCGAACAGCGCCGTGAATGCCGCCGCGCCGAGGTACCCCGCCATACCGCCCATGCCTGTGGCGGTGGCGACTTCGTTCTTGCCGAACATATCGGAGGTGATTGCGTACAGCGCACCCGACAGGGTCTGGTGCGCAAAGCCGCCGACACACAACAGCGCAACGGCCGCGTAAGGACTCGCCACCAGCCCGACGCAGGCCGGCCCGATCATGCAAAGCGCGCCCACGACGAAAACCATCTTTCGCGACGTGAACAGCGAGACCTTCGCGTACTTATGAAACAGCGGGCTGAGGTAGCCGCCGAGCACGCAGCCGATATCCGCGGCCAGAAAAGGCATCCACGCGTACAGCGCGACTTCCTTCAGGTTCATGTGCCGTTCGGTCATCATGTACAGCGGGATCCAGGCGTTGAAAGTCTGCCAGGCCGGCTCGGACAGAATCCGCGGAATACCGATTGCCCAGAAGTCGCGGCTGCCGAGCATCGAAGCCCAACTGCGTTTGACCGCGCCGACGTCGCTGTGCTTTGCCTCCTGCCCGCTGAGGATGTAATCCCGCTCGGCGTCGCTCAACAGCTTCTGTTTCTGCGGGTGCTTGTACAGCAGCATCCACAGCACGCTCCAGACAATCCCCGCCACCCCGACGATCAGAAACGCCCATTGCCATTGACCGTGCAACAACGCCCAAACGACCAGCGGCGGCGCCAGCAGCGCGCCCACGGACGAACCGATATTGAACCAGCCGATCGCGACGGAGCGCTCCTTGGCCGGGAACCACTCGCTCGTCACCTTGACGCCGGCCGGGATGCCCGCCGCTTCGGCGATACCGAGCACGCCGCGGAAGAACGCCAGGCTGCGCCACCCCGTCGACCATGCCGCCGCGGCACAGGCCAGCGACCAGGCCAGCGCGAACACCGCAAAGCCGACCTTGGTGCCGACGGTGTCGAGCACATAGCCCGCGACCGGCTGCATGAATGCATAGCAAAGTTGCCACGCCACCACGACATGCGAATACTGCTCGGTCGTGATATTGAGGTCCTTCATCAACGTCGGCGCTGCCACCGACAACGTATTGCGCGCGAGGTAATTGATGATGAGCCCGGCCGCGACCAGACTGACCATCCACCAGCGGATGCCCTTGATTTTCATGACTGTGTCTCCTCGTATTCCTTAACCAATCAGACGTGCCGGCCCGCGGTGTCGCTGCTCGCGTCGTCGCGCGAGTAATCGATGCCGACAAAGCTGCCGCCCTGATAACGTTGACCCAATGCATCGAGCGGATTCGGCCGTGGCAGGATTTCCTCGGCGTAGGCCTCGGCGTCCTGGGTCGGCTGATAACCGAGGCGCGCGGCGCCGCTGTTGTCCCACCAGCTGCGCTTGTTGGCCGACACGCCCCACACGGTGATGAAACCTACGTCTTCTGCCTCGACACAGCGGTCGAGGAAATGCATCAGGTCGCGATGACCGAACCAGGTGCTCAAGTGTCGCTGCTCGGTCGGCCGCTCAAGACAGCTGCCGATGCGCACGCAAATACTTTCGATGCCGTGCTTGTCCCAATACATGCGCGCCAGCGCTTCGCCCCACACCTTGCTCAGGCCGTAGAACCCGTCCGGGCGCAACGCGCAGTCGAGACTGAGATATTCGGTGACCGGATACATGCCGATCGCATGATTGGAGCTGGCAAACACCACGCGCTTGACACCTTGCCGGCGCGCGCCTTCGTACACCTCGACGAGCGCGCGCAGGTTGTTGTCGATAATTTCCGGCAGCGGACGTTCCACGCTCGTGCCGGCGAAGTGGATCAGCACATCGACCCCCTCCAGCAGACGGTCCACGACGGCGGGATCGCGCAGGTCGCCGTGCATCACGTCCTCGCCTTCCACCAGAGGAACCAGCGCCCTGGAACCCGCGGCTGAACGCAAGGAGACGCCGCGGGCGATCAACGCCGCACGCACTACCGAGCCGAGCTGTCCGCCGGCCCCACTCAGGGCAATCTTCTTCATAAGGTTCCTTTACAGCGCTGCGCGCGATTGAGCCGGAGGACGGCAGCGGTCGAGCCGTGGTGGCATCGGGCCGAGAGTGACCGGCTAGTTGTACGATAACGTACTATCATCGATCCCAAGATGGATTTCAACTAGGCACTTACCCGCACTGACTTTTGTAGTTCAGCAATTCGTCGTTGAAAAACAAACACGCACGACCTCGATATTGGTATGACGTCGTATAACATAAGACGTGAATTAATACCGAGTCGCACCCGATTGGCTCGATGGGCATCGCCACTCGGGCGCTTATCGTCGAGCGCGCGTAGACTTGATGCGCACGCGTGTGATCGAACTGCGGCACGCCAGCGGCAAGGTCGCCCTTCTCACCACGATCTTTTTTCGGCACAGTACCTTCCCATGCCAGACACCAACCGTTCCGTGCTGTCCGTCGCTGTGCCGGCCGAATCCGGCGTAGCCCGCCTGTACGATGCCCCGGATCTCGCGGACGCGTTCGCCGTCCGCTTGCCGGACAACGCAATTGACGATCCCGAACTACTCGCGCGTTTTCTGTTCGCACACCAGCCGGCGTGGGTTGCGAAACTCTTGAGCTTGCGCGATGCGCTGGTCGCTCGCTTCGGAATCAAAACGGCGAAGCAGTTGCGCGCGGCAGCTTCGCACGCCTCCAGGGAACGGGTCGACTTCTTCAGAATCTACACGCGCAGCGCGCGCGAGATCATCCTCGGCGAGAATGACAGCCATCTCGACTTCCGGCTTTCGGTGTTGCAGCAAACGCGCGATACGCTCGAAGGGAGCGCGCGCTATTTGATCCTGTCCACCGTCGTGCACTGCCACAACGGGCTCGGGCGCTTCTATATTTTCGCCATCGCACCGTTCCATCGTCTGGTGGTTCGCTCGTCTTTGCGCCGGGCGGCGCGCATCGGCTGGCCGACTGCCTGACCGGCGCTGTCATAGGCGGCCACAGGTGCGGCTGACGCAAGGCAATCGCCGCACGCCGCCGCACTCGCTACGTCAGCGTATTACGAGCTGATAAATTCCAGCAGATCGGCATTCACCTTGTCCGCTTCGACGGTGCACATGCCGTGCTGCCCGCCCGGGTAGACCTTGAGTGTGGCGTTCTTCACGATCTTCGCCGTCTTGCGGCCTGCCGCGTCGATCGGCACGATCTGGTCGTCGTCACCATGCAGTACCAGAGTCGGCACGTCGATCTTCTTCAGATCTTCCGTGTAGTCGACTTCGGAGAACTGCTTGATGCAGTCGTACAAGCCCTTGATCGAACCCACCATGCCTTGTGCCCAGAATGAATCGATTACGCCTTGCGACACCTTCGCGTTCGGACGGTTGTAGCCGTAAAACGGCAGCGCCAGATCCTTGAAAAACTGCGAGCGATCGTCGACCACGCCCTTACGAATGCCATCGAACACATCGATCGGCGTGCCCTCGGGGTTGCCCTCGGTCTTGAGCATAATCGGCGGCACCGCGCCGATCAGCACAGCCTTCGCCACGCGTTTCGTGCCGTGCCGGCCGATGTAGTGCGCGACCTCCCCGCCGCCGGTCGAATGGCCGATCATCGTGGTGTCCTGCAGGTCCAGATGCTCGATCAGCGCGGCCAGATCGTCGGCATAGGTATCCATGTCGTTGCCGTCCCACGTCTGCGCGGAACGGCCATGGCTGCGCCGGTCGTGTGCGATCACGCGAAAACCTTTGCTGCCGAGGAACAGCATCTGCGCGTCCCAAGCGTCCGCGGACAACGGCCAACCGTGCGAGAAGACAACCGGGCGGCCTTTGCCCCAGTCCTTGTAGAAGATTTCCGTACCGTCTTTCGTGGTGATCGTGCTCATCTGCTGACCCCTTTGGATGAAGTCTGCCGTCGCCGGCAGGTGGATGAAGCGTGCCTCTCAAACCATTCGGGCAACACGAGCTGTGCCGCCCGACGAAAACCGTTAACCACGAATGCAAGACTCACTCGACGCGCGCGTGGGTGGAACATCGGAGAAAAACGACCGGCGATACACGGCGGTCATGCTCAATCAAGCATGACACGGCCTGCAACACGCTTTGATGACGGACCCACGAAGAACCAGACCGGTTCACGCGGTATTCGAAACGGCTACCAGGAATGAAACAGCGGATGGCGATGCTGCGCTCATCCATCCCGAGCATGGGAGCCGCCGCTTAGCAGCTTGCATGGTAGAAGCAAACTAGCCTGATGGCTAGCTGACTGAAGTTGACCCGCGAAAACGGACGCCTATCCTTTTGAAGAAGGAGGTGCCGAAATGGGCAAGCATCGTACCCCGTACCCGGCGGAATTCCGGGCACAAATGGTTGAACTG
>NZ_CAJNAT010000020.1 GCF_905220705.1 Paraburkholderia domus | reverse complement strand
TGAGAGGCGACCCGCCGACCGGCCGTGGATAACTCCTGGACATCAGTTCATGGCGTCCACAAAACGGGGAGTTCGCGAAAGGCCTTGACAACTTCCTGCTCATAGAAGGGGGCTTGCCTGCGGAAAATAAGTTAAGCTGGCGAAAAACTTATATTATTCTTATAATAGAAGCATGAACGCAATCAACTGGACCCAGAAAGCGGCAAAACAATTGCGCAAGCTTGACCGGCAGCATCAGGTAGCGATTCGCGACGGAGTGAGCACCCTGGCTGCGATGCCAGATTGCCAGAGTGTGAAAGCGCTCACCGATCACGAATACGGCTACCGGCTTCGGGTCGGCAATTACCGGGTCTTGTTCAACTGGGACGGCGCTATCAAGGTCGTCGAGATTGAGGAAGTGAGGAAACGCAATGAACGCACGTACTAACATTCAGGTCATCAACGGACCGGACGGCAAACCCGCATATGTCGTGATCCCGTACGCCGAATATGTGGCTGAACATAATGCTGAGCGCGGTCTGATTCCGCACGAAGTCGTGAGCCTGACGGTGGACGGTGCAACGCCGGTTCGCGCCTGGCGCGAGCATCTTGGCCTGACGCAAGTCGAAGTCGCTGCACGCATGGGCATCAGTCAATCGGCCTACGCACAGCAGGAAGGAAGCGATCGTCTGCGTAAGGCGTCGCGCGAAAAGATCGCGACCGCGCTCGGCATCACGGCGGCTCAGCTCGATTTCTGAACGATCCCAAACCATCCAGATTAGATGGGGCGCTAGACGTCCCATTTTTTCGTCCATACGTTCCACAACCGTCACGATGGTGTTTTCTCGTGAACGTATGCAGGCGGGCCGATGCCTGCAAACATCCGGCCGGAGCGCCACATTCGCGGCAGCTCGACTGCCAGTGTGCGCCAGCGCGCGAGTACGGCTGCGAACGTGCCTTCGCGCTTGGCGCGTCGGATCTTGTCGACCACATTCCAGCCGCGTACATAAAGCGCGAAGCTGCGTCGGCTCGAAAGAAAATGCGGGGCGTGAACGCCGACCCACGCGAGCAGCTCAGCAGGCGGAACGTCCGGGGCTGTAGGATCGAATTGGTGAGCGGCCGACGACGTAGTTGCGGATCGTTCGCGAGCAACAGCGCAGTTTCCTAGCGACTTCGGCGATTGAAAGACCGCCGGTCAGCGCCAGAAACTCATGCGTAAACATTACAATTGCGCAAAGAGCGCTACAAATTGTAAGAAACGAGGAATTGGTGTTAGCGACAATATTTGACATAAGATAAATTATCAACACTTTTGGTTGTAGAGGCTTTATAGAAATGTCGGGTTCTGGCTCTTCAGATTTATCAAAAAATGCCGTTCACATAGGGACACGCAACCCCAACGCATAAGACCGATCGGGGCAAGAATTCAACCCATCCTTTCGCTGTAACGAGCCGCAAACATCGAGGAGTAAGAAACCATTGAAAACAATCGTAAGGCGCTTCCTGGTAGCGTTGATGGCCTTGATGACTTGCTTTAACGGAGGAGCTGCGTTCGCAGAAACCCCTTCTGACCAGTCTTTTTCTCCTGATCCAAAAATCCAGAAGATTGCGGAGGCCTATTCGCTAGACACTGTCGATTTCTCCATGAAACAATTTGGAATAAAACTCGACTGGTCGGACGCGAGTATTGCCAATGTCGAACAGGCCTTGGCGCAAATGAATTCATCCTACGTCGGCACGACTCCCAAGCCAACGGACGACCAGGTCATGTCGTTTGCTAAAGCCTACGGGAGTTACGTTGGAGAGGTTTACCGCCGCAATCATGGTGGCGAATGGGGCATGGTCACCCTTGGCGGAAACCGATTCCCTGGTATGCGAACCACCTCAGGCGCAAGCTTCTGGCCATGGGGACGAGCATTCAATCGGATCACAAAGGGGGCTGAAGACAATGTCACCGACTACTACATGGCCCTGTTGAAAAAGTAACACGCGGCGAATACGGTCGACCTTGCCTCAACGGGCTCTCATTGAGGGCACACCCGGTAAGTCGATGCCGCCCCAACCACCGCCGCGTATCGCCCAGACCCACGTCAGATCAATGTGACATTCCAGCAATGTATCCATGCTGGCAATCAACCAGAAAGCGATGCATTGCTCGCAGCACATTACGACAAAATCCGCAGAAGCCCGGCCGCGAGAGTTAATTTCCAAAGAACAAGATCAGCGACAAGCCGTCATACTCTGTCTCTTCTTGCAGACTTCGCCCGACCCCTGATCGATGCATAACCGTCCGCCCCGTCTTTTCGACGGTAATCTCCGCGTCGTGCCACGCGCGGTTCATGTGGAGCGTATTTTGTAATGAGTTCTCCCCCTATCGTTCCGTTCGCTCACGACAAGGCTGGTTCCGGCGCCTTCGTGGGCGGCGCGCCAGCGTTTCGCCAACTGGTCCGGATGATCGATCGGGTCGCCCCCACCGATCATCCGTTGCTCATTTTTGGGCCGACCGGTTCGGGCAAGGAACTGGTCGCTCGCCGTGTGCACGCGCACAGCCTGCGTCAGGATCAACCGTTCGTCGATGTCAACTGCGGCGCGATTCCAGAGAATCTCGTCGAAGCCGAACTGTTTGGGCACGTCAAAGGCGCGTTCACCGGCGCGGGAGAAAACCGCCAGGGACTTTTCCAGCAGGTCGGCAAGGGCACCCTACTGCTCGATGAAATCGGCGAACTGCCGCTCGCGCTGCAACCGAAACTGCTGCGTGTACTTGAAACGCGAACATTCCGTCCGGTCGGTTCGTCAACCAGTCTGCACTTCGCAGGACGCGTTGTGACGGCGACCCACCGCGATCTGCGCGAACTCGCGCGTGAAGGACTATTCCGCGAGGACCTTTTCTACCGGCTCGCGGTCTTCGTGCTTGCGGTCCCAGGACTCGAGCAGCGCGTCGAGGACATTCCGGCACTCGTCACCCACTTCGCATCGCAGCACGCGCGTCGTCTTGAGTTTTCACCGGCCGCCATCCGCCGGCTATCCCAGCACGCGTGGCCAGGCCACATCCGGCAATTGCGCAATCTGATCAGCCAGCTGAGCGTGCTCGCCGAAAATCCGTTCATCGACGTCGACACGCTCGAGCCGTTTCTCGCCAACGAGACCGGCGGACCCGTGTCGCGCGCAAACCTCGCCGACATGTTGTTGCAACTCGAAGGACGCGACAAACTCGCCGCCGCCGAGGATCTCCTGATCGACCGGGCGCTCGAACGAACCGGGCGCAACAAGAGTGCGGCCGCAACACTGCTTGGCGTGGGCCGCAAGACAATCGAGCGGCGTCTGAAGTCGCGCGAGGAACATCACCGGGAAGCGCGCAAGTGTCTCGAACATGCGAGCGCGCTGATCGAGGAATCGAAGTTCGCCGAAGCCATTCCGCCGTTACGCCGCTGCCTCGACCTGCTGCAGACGCCCCATGATCAGGAGGCCGCGCGCCGTCTCCAGTTCGACGCCTACCGGCTGCTCGGGATGAGCTTGCGTAGCGTGCACGGCTGGCTGTACGCGGAGGCCACCTCCTGCTACACCGCCGCGCTGGCCATCGGCGAAGGCGTCTGCGCTCCCGCCGAAATCGCCGCGATCCAGTTCGGCATCTGGACCACGCAACTGACGACGCTTCAACTCAAGCAGGCGCGCGCGACCGCGCAGAACATGCTGGAGCGCGCGCAGAACAGCGGTGATCGGGTTTCACTCGACGAGGCCCACGTCGCGATGACCAATACCCTCTTCTGGCTCGGTGACAGCGAGGAAGCGCTTGCGTGTCTCACGCGCGGCAACCTGCTTGGCGTGGGGCGCAACGACACCCGCACTGGCTCGCAAGGGATCGATCTCGCCAGTCTCGCGTTGACTTTAGAAGGGCTTGCCGCCTACCAGATCGGCGCCTTCGGGCAGGCGCGGCGCGCCATGGAGATGCTGATCCTGCGCTCCTCCGAGCCAGGTGCGCACGCGTTCGCTCACGCCGTCAACCTGCAGGGCGCCGCCTGGCTCGCCTGCCTGTTCGAAGACGAGGACCGGCTAGGCCCCCTCGCGAGCGAACTCGTATCGGTATCGATCGCGAACGGCTTCGCGTTCTATCGGGGCATCGGTCAGATACTCCACGCGTGCCACCTCAGTTCGTCCGGTCATTCCGACGAAGCTGAAACCGTCATGCTCGATGGCTACGACAATCACATCATTTGCAATGGCGGTGCGCTGTTCTATTCCTTCAAGGCGTGGCAACACGGCGAGTTGCTGCTGCGCGCCGGCCGCGCGAAAACCTGCGAGGTGATGCTCGCCGCCGCGATCGACGAGACCCTCGCCCGTCAGGAACGCGTCTACCTGGGCGAACTACTGATCACCCGGGCACGCGCGCAGTGGGCACTCGGGGATGTCAACGCTGCGGAACAGGGTCTGCGTACCGCGCTGTCCACCGCGCTCGCGTTCGGCTCAGTGCCTGCGCGCGTCGACGCCGCGCGTTACCTTGCCGACCTGCTGCGCTCCACCGGCCGCGCTACCGAAGCAATCGACACACTTGAGCGCGGTTTGCGCTCGCTGACGGCGGATCCGACCACTCGCTTCACCAGCGCCATGGATTTGCTCGCCGAACTCCGGCGGGACGCTTCTTTCAACAACGACGGCAAGGGAGTCGTAACCGGCACATGAATTACGCCGGGAAAGGTCGATTGGACGAAATCGTCCAATTTCAGCGAAACGCTTGGACGATGCTGTCCAATGTCGCGACTGAAATGTTCTGAGGTGCCCGCATCTATGCTGCATCACGGCATGGCACGATCATTGCTCACACAACGTGGATTCCCACCACCGCCTGCAAAACAAACTGCACAGGCGGTAGCAGTGCTCAGAACATGCAACGAACCTGACCGAAAAGCTGGGGAAGCCGAGAGACCAAAAAAAGATCGCGCGCTGCAATATGTTCGACGCACCGGCGTCCTGGCTGTCTATCGATAGCCGACACCGCTGTTCGAGGGATCGCCGTTAGCCGTCACGATCCTTCGGTTAGTCATCCGAACAATATCCGGCGCGCCGATCGACGCCAACGATACTGAATTGCTGGCGATAGATTTAGAGAGGGCTGTGCTGTTGTTGTAGTTGTGGCTGTCGCGCGTCGACACATGACGAATGAATGCTTCCGCAGAGAAGATCGTCGCAATGCGTGACGCCGAAATGGTGGAATCCGTCTGGCTATGCACCGGGCGGTCCGCTGCGGGACTCGGCCGTCGTTGCTCTTCTTCTCGAAGACAGGCAGCGGCGGCTTGTCCTTCTAATTAGCTGCGCCAACCGCGGCAAACCTGCCGATCCTGCCGCCAGGCAGTCAAACAATCTGCGTACGGCGCCCGCACGCCAGGCCACCCGGACAGATTTTCTGGATAGCAAGTTAAGCAGTCTCTTTGCATTGCGTGATCACGCGGATCCACCGCGTAGCGCAGCATCTGCAGTTACCAGGCCTACGCGGTGTCAGATTGTGAGCGACGTCGCGAGCGGACCACACCGGCCATCGACGGGGGATTCAAACAATGCACCATCACATTTTCGAAAGCGAACTCGTTCATCTTGAACGCGTAGTCGCGTGCGGGTCGCAGAAACCTTTTCCGGCAACATATTGGCGCGATCGCGTCGAAAATCTGAAAAATTGTCCGCAAGCACCTATGTACCGCTACCGCATTGCCCGCCTCTCCCGCCTCGTCGCCGAATTGAACGCATGACTCGAACCTTCGATAGTTGAACTGGGACTGACGAATGGTTTCCACCAGCGACTTTTGCCATGGTTACGCCTTTCCCGAGTGGGCGCTCTCAACGGGATAGGGCTCCTGCAGAACGGCGGAGCCGGTCTCTAGCAGGGACTTGAGGTTGGAGATGACTTTCGGCCAGCCGCCGGATACCGCCTGTCACGTAGACAAAGGTCGATCGAGTCATTGCCCTTCTCCAAGCGTTGTTTCAAGTCTGAGAGCGCGTTGAGGCGCGGCCTTTCGAACTTGGCAATCCAGCGCTCGTAGATCTCCTGCAGCGGCATTGGATTGAGGAAGTGCAGCTTTTCGCGGCCGTGCCGCACCGTGGCGACCAGGTTCGCCGCCTCCAGCAGGTCCAGGTGCTGCGTCACGCCCTGCCGGGTCATGTCCAGGTGCTCGCACAAGTCGTTGAGAGTACGGCCGTTGTGCGCGCACAGCAAGTCCAGCAGCTTGCGCCGGTTGGGATCGGCGACTCCATCGGAATACCGCCAAACTTGTTACTCCCAGCGTTCGATTTCCAGTGCCAGACTAACTCCCAGCCAATAACGAACGATGATGCGCAGCGAATGGAATCGCGCTTCAGCCACGAGGCGCGGGAACTCGTCCGAATCAGGAGATTGCGAAAGCCATGACTACCTCAGCCGACAATGGACAGAAAGACGGACAGCCTGCCGTGCACACACCTTCGGTCGTGTCGCCGCAAGCGTGGGACGCGGCGCGCGAGCAACTGCTCGTGAAAGAAAAAGCCCAAACCCGCGCACGTGACGCCCTCGCCGCTGAGCGCCGGCGAATGCCATGGATGGCCGTGGAGACGGCGTATGCGTTCGAGGGGCCTGCGGGCAAGGCCAGCCTGCTGGACTTGTTCGAGGGGCGGCGTCAGTTGATCGTTTACCGCGCTTTCTTCGAGCCGGGCGTGTTCGGCTGGCCTGAGCACGCGTGCCGGGGCTGCTCCATGGTCGCCGACCAGGTCGCACACGTCGCCCACCTGAACGCTCGCGACACGACCCTCGTCTTCGTCTCGCGTGCGCCCCAGGCGGACATCGCGCGGCTGAAGGCGAGAATGGGCTGGGAGATGCCGTGGTTCACCATCACGGACAGCTTCGATACCGACTTCGGTGTGGGCGAATGGCACGGCACGAACGTGTTTTACCGCGACGGCGATCGCGTGTTTCGCACCTACTTCATCAACAACCGCGGCGACGAGCAGATGGGGGGCACCTGGAACTACCTCGACATCACTCCGCTGGGCCGGCAGGAGATCTGGGAGGATTCGCCCGAGGGCTACCCTCAGACCCCGCCGTACAAGTGGTGGAACTGGCACGACAGCTACGTCGAGGACGCAGCGCCCGACAAGAAGTGGGTCGAAGTGTCCGACGCCGGAGAGGCGGCGTTCCGGAACCAGCAGGCGAGCAAAAATCCATGAGCCCGCGGTCTGTTCCGGTGGATATGACGGACGGTGCTTTCGCAACCAGATAGCGAGCACGCGTTCAACTTGCGCCCCACTCAAGCATCTGGTCAGGCAAGGTGCAGCTTGGGGCGCCTTCGATCAGATACCGCTAGATGCTCTCCTCGCTCTGCGTGCGGTGCTTGTCGGCCTTACCCTCCGTAACGTTGAGATCTCGACCAATTCTTTCATCAATATTCCAATAACCATATTGGCGTAATAACCGAGTAAGCAAAGCGCCACTTTCCGGTAATAGCCGGATGTTCAAATGCGCGTGGGTTTTAAACGGTCCCCACGCGCCCGCTCATTTCGCAATGGAATAGCGGACGAAAAACAACTAGCAAAAACGACATCCGGAGTTAACACGTATGCTTTCTCGAGTCTTCCTGTTTGGCGTATCGGGCATCGCTATGGCAGTCGCACTGTATGCCTGCGGTGGTAATAGCGCGAATCCCTCTTCCCCCGCGACAGTACAGAATCAACTGACGACGACAACGCCCATCAAGCACGTGGTCGTGATTTATAACGAGAACGTCTCGTTCGACCACTACTTCGCGACCTACCCGAATGCGGCTAATCCGTCGGGCGAGCCGGCGTTCACGGCTGCGTCAGGCACGCCGACCGTGAACGGTCTGAGCGGCACGCTGCTGACCAACAATCCGAACTTGATCAACACGCTGAACGGCACGGGCGCTGCGAACCCGTTCCGACTGGACCGCACGCAGGCCGCGACGGCCGACCAGAACCACGCTTATACAGCTGAACAGCAGGCGTATAACAATGGTGCAGCGGACTTGTTCCCGAAGTTTACCGGTACGGCGTCGAGCGGCGGCGCTGGCGCGTTCGGTACGAAGGGCCAGGTCATGGGCTACTTCGACGGCAACACCGTGACGGCCATGTGGAACTATGCGCAGCATTTTGCGATGAGCGATAACGCGTATACGGACACGTATGGTCCGTCGACGCCGGGTGCTCTGGAAGTGGTCTCCGGCCAGAATAACGGCGTGCAACTGGTGAAGACCAGCCAGCAGCCGTTCAACCTGTCGACGGCATCGCACTCGTATTACATCAACGATGGTCAGGGTGGCATCACGCTGATCAACGACGCCGATCCGGCGAACGACCTGTGCTCCAGCACGACTGACCAGATTCTGATGTCCGGCAAGAACATCGGCGATCTGCTCAACGCCAAAGGCATCACGTGGGGCGGCTTCATGGGCGGCTTCAACCTCGCCACGGTCAATAGCAACGCGACAACCGGTTGCAAGCGCAGCACGACGTCGCCGGTGGTCGGTCAGGCAACGGCCGATTACATCCCCCACCACAACTGGTTCCAGTACTTCGCATCGACGGCGAACCCGCAACATTTGCGTCCGAGCTCGACGGCTGCCATCGGTTACACGCTTGAATCCGACGGCAAGACGGCTGACCCGGCGAATCACCAGTACGACACTGACGATTTCATTGCGTCGGTGAAGGCCGGCAACTATCCGTCCGTCAGCTTCATCAAGGCGCCGGCGTTCCAGGACGGTCATGCAGGCTACTCCGATCCGATCGACGAACAGGCGTTCACGGCCAAGATCGTCAACTTCCTGCAGCAACAGCCTGACTGGAATAGCACCGCGGTTATCGTCGCGTGGGACGATTCGGATGGCTGGTACGACCATGCCTATGCGAACCCGACGACTTCGTCATTCGACGCGCAGGCTGACCAGTTGAACGGCGCCGGCAAGTGCGGTTCGGGAACGGCTCCGAACGGCGTGAAGGGTGCGGCGGTCAACGGTCGTTGCGGCCCGGGTACCCGTATTCCGTTCCTCGTGATTTCGCCGTGGGCCAAGGTCAATTACGTCGACCACACGCGGATTAGCCAGGCATCCGTGGTTCGTTTCATCGAAGACAACTGGCTGGGCAGCCAACGCCTCGGCGGCGGTTCGTTCGATGCAACGGCGGGCAGCATCACGAGCCTGTTCAACTTCAGCGGCTTCGGCAATAACCCGACTGTGTTCGTCGACCCGAATCTGGGCACGGTGGTCCCGTCGGTACCTGCCATCTAAATTCCGCCAGTCGCATCGGCGCCTGGCGCCGATGCGAAACGGAGTAGTACCTCGGTGTTGCCAGCCCATTCGAGCTGGCAACATTTTTCGTTTTCAGAATCCCTTGTCGTTGCTCATATGCCCGCCTCCTCAGCACGCCCAGCCGAAACAAATCCTATTCAGAGTCAATCCCGCTTCAGCATGCGGCGCGCGCTTCTACGGGTTGTCGCTACAGCGGTTGTCCTTGCCGTCGGCTTTTGCGTCTGGGCGCTGCTGTATCCATCACGCGTGCCCGCTGCGATGGGCGCGATCGTCGAAAACCTCACGGGGGCGAACGCCAATCCCGTCGAGCTCCAGCGTCCCATTGCACCGCCTCAATTGAGTGCCGTGGCGCAACTTGGGAAGAAGATATTTTTCGACCCGACGCTTTCCGCGTCGGGCCGGCAGTCGTGTGCTTCGTGCCATAGCCCGGAGCATGCCTATGGGCCGCCGAATAATCTGGCCGTTCAGCTGGGCGGTCCGGCTTTGTCCCAACAAGGCTACCGCCCTCCGCAATCGCTCATGTACCTCTACCGCCAGCCGAATTTCAGCATCGGCCCCGATACCGGCGACGCGGACAACGCGCCTGATCTGGCGCAGGTCGCAAGTCAGGTGTCGGGCGTGGAGCGGGCGCAGAAGAATGCGGGCGTCGCGCCCGCAGCGCCTGCAATGGTGCCGCAGGGCGGAATGTTCTGGGACGGCCGCGCGGATACGCTGCAAGCGCAGGCAGAAGGCCCGATGCTCAATCCGGTTGAGATGGCGAATGCGAGCATGGCCGATGTCATGGCAAAGCTCGAGCGCACGCCGTACAAGAAGGACTTCATCCAGCTATTCGGTCCAAATGTGTTCCAGAACACGACGCTGGCGATGTCCGAGGCCATGTTCGCCGTTGCGCGCTATCAGGTGGAGGAGCAGTCGTTCCATCCGTACACGAGCAAGTACGACTATTGGCTCGAAGGCAAGGCTCGCCTCAGCCAGGCGGAGCTGCACGGACTGCGTCTGTTCAACGACCCGGACAAGGCGAACTGCGCAGGTTGTCATCTTTCGAAGCCGGGCGCAGACGGACTGCCGCCGATGTTTACCGACTACCAGTACGAAGCGCTCGGCGTACCCCGGAACCCCCATCTCGCAGCCAACCACGACCATGCTTTCTTCGATATGGGCATCTGCGGGCCGTTCCGCGCGGACCTGAAGGACCAGACGCAATACTGCGGAATGTTCCTGACGCCGACGCTGCGGAACGTCTCGACCCGCAAGGTGTTTTTCCACAACGGCGTCTATACATCGCTTGAAGACGTCATGGCGTTCTACAACGAACGCAATACCGCTCCACAGAAATTCTATCCGCGCGGCGCTGATGGAAAGATTCAGAAGTACGACGATCTGCCGGTGCAGTTCCATGCAAACATCGACGACAAGGATGCGCCATTCGATCGGAAGTTCGGCGACAAGCCTGCGATGACTGACGCGGATATTCGCGACATCATCGCGTTCCTTAAGACGTTGAATGATGGATATCAGGTCAGCGCGCACTAAGCGATAGCGAGCTTGCCTGACTCGAAGGGCTGCGTCGATGTTGCCGCAGCCCTTTGCTTTTGTGCCCGCTTATCGTGCAGCACTTATCAGACGTACTTGCCTGTCGCGTCACCGGCTAGCGCCTCAACGTCGCTAGCCGGGTTGGGTCCGCAAGCTGCCCTTCTTAATTCTCTATTTGCCCTGCTGCAATGTCCTCGAGCGACCTTCCGCGCGTCGGGACGCCCATGAGTACCACGGCCATCGCACCGGTCAGCAGCACAAGCGTCGTCGCGCCGAACACCCCTGCAAAGCCGAGTTTCGGATAGACATACCCGACGAGGATAGGAGCAGCAATCGCGCCCAGCCGGCCAATCGACGAAGCGAGCCCCGTGCCCGTTGCGCGCACGTCGGTGGGAAAAACCTCCGGGGTATAGGCATAAACGCCGGCATAGGTGCCGTTCATGAAGAACGAAAGCAGGATGCCCGACACCATGATGCCGGTATCCGACTGCGTCAACGCAAGCCCGAGCGCCGATACGCCGCCCAATATCATGTATGACGCGATCGTCGCCTGCCGGCCGATCTTCTCGTTGAGCCATGCGCCTGAAAAGTATCCTGGGATCTGTCCAAGATAAATCACGACCGAATACGAAAAGCTGCGGGTGATCGTCATCCCGTTCTGCACCAGCAAGCCGGGAATCCACGTGAAAAAGGCGTAGTAGCTGAACGTGATGGATAGCCACATCAGCCACGTCATCGCCGTGATGCGCGCGAGTTTCGCCGACCACAGCGCTTTGACATTCGCGACGATCGAGGCACGTCCGGCCGCGAGCGGAACGCCTCCCTCGCGCACGGGAGGCAGCGGCTCCAGCTGCATGCCCGCTTTCGTCACCTCCGCCTCCATCCGCGTCACGATTGCATCGGCTTCTGCATGACGGTCGCGCGCCTCGAGCCAGCGCGGCGACTCGGGCAACGCGCGGCGCCACCAGAGCAGCATCACAATGGGCAACGCAGTGATAACCATGACGGCACGCCATGCATTGGGTGCGAGCGGGATCACCAGATAGCCGAGCAGCGCGGCTGCCACGAAGCCAAAGGAGAAAAACCCCGCGAGGCTCCCGGTGAAACTCCCGCGATACCGCCGCGCCACGAACTCCGAGAGAAACGGCGCGACGATAGCGCTTTCCGCACCCGTCCCCAACCCGGCGACAATGCGCGTCGCGAGAAAAAATCCCCAGTCATTCGCTACCGCGCTGGCAAGCGACGCCACACAGTAAATCACCAGCGCGTACATCATGACCTTGCGTCGGCCGATGATATCGCCGAGCATGCCCGCGAGCATCGCACCGACGAAATAGCCGATGAACGTGCCGCTTCCGAGCACGCCCGTCTGGACACTCGTCAGCCCCCATTGCGTGCGCAGCACCGGCAGCAGGAAAGCGAGCACGGCAGCGTCCATCGCATCGAAGGTGTAGCCGAGACCGCCCATCAACAGCAGTCGGCGGTGAAAACCTGAAAACGGCAGTCGCTCGATACGGGCGGAAATCATCGACATGAACAGGCTCCGATAGGGATTGAGGGGCGTCGCGCACGCATGGTCATCCTGTCAGCTACTTTCGAGCTCGTTGACGAAGAGTCGGCCATCCTTCATCACGAGCGGAATATGCTCGCCCTGACCTAACAGGCAATCGACGGACTTCAGAGGATTGCCATCGACCACCAGCACATCGGCGTGTGCGCCCGGCATGATTCTGCCGAGCTTGTCCTGCATACCTAGCACTTCCGCTCCGACGACGGTTGCGCTCGCGATCACCTCGGCCGGCGAGAGGACTTCGGCCAGGATCCGGAACTCATCGCTTTGCAAACGCTGCGCCTCGCCGAGCAAGTCTGTGCCGAAACCCATCTTGACCCCGGCGCGCTTCATGATTTCAATCGAGTGCATACCGGCGCCATGCACGTCCGCGACCTTGGCGATGCTTTCCGGCGGCAGTCCATATTTCTCGCCTTCGCTTGCAAGGGCATCGTAAGTGACAAGGGTTGGCACGACATACGCGCCGTGCTCCGCGACGAGGCGGGCGGTCTCATCGTCAATCAGATTGCCGTGTTCGATCGTGCGCACGCCACAGCGCACAGCGCGCGCGATCGCAGCCGGCGTATAGGCATGAGCCAGCACGTACGTGCCGCGCCCCTGAGCTTCGGCTACGATGGCGCGGATCTCATCTTCGGAGTAGCCGAATGCGCCGACCGGATCGGTCGGTGAAGCAACGCCGCCCGAAGCCATGATCTTGATCTGGTCGGCGCCCATCTGCAGTTCCTCGCGCACGGCCCGGCGCACTTCATCGACGCCGTCCGCCACGCGGCCCAACGCGCCCACGCGCACGCAGCATCCGCACGGTGAATCGGGTGGCATGTAGTCGGAACGGGCGCGCGGATCGGCATGACCACCCGTCTGGCTTAACGCGCGGCCGGATACGAAGAGGCGTGGACCTTCAATGAGCCCCGACTCCACCGCCTGCTTGAATGGATGCCCTGCCCCTCCTGCGTCACGCACGGTGGTGAAGCCGCGGCGCAGCATCGCGCGCATGATCGGCACGGCGCGCAGCGTAACCAGAACGTTGGGTAGCGTCGCGACGCGCGGCAGGTTGAACTCGATCGCAACGACATGCACATGCAGATCGATCAGACCTGGCATGATCGTTTTGCCTTTGACGTCTATGACGTGCGCGTTGCTGCTCTTTATCGGCTTATCGGCGACTTCGCGGACGAAGCCGTCTTCAATAAGGACTTCGAAGCCTTCTAGCAGATCAGGACGGGTAGGATCGAGAAGCGCGCCGTTACGTAGGAGGAAGGTGGTCAACTGTTGTCTCCTTCAGGTTTCGATCATAGCGCCCGGCAACCGGGCCTCGCCTCCAGTATGCAAGCTGCCGCATGGAAGCGCTGCCAGGACAATCATCAGGATCGGTCTGATACCCAGCAAGTCTGTGCGCGGACGAACACTTGGCGCGAAGCGGCACGCAATCGCCGGGCGACGGGCCATGCTGCACTGCGACGGCTTCACGTCGGCACCGTAAAAATATCGAAAAAGTTTTTTCCCACATATTGATCTATTGGACACCTCAGCATTAAGATGGGTGCCTTGGCGCGCGACATGCCACCCGAACGCACGGTGACATCCCGTAGCAGCCATCCCCGAATTGATCCTGCTCGCGAAGCGAGGCCAACGGATCAGATTCCCAGCGAAGCAACAGGCTCAGCCAGGAGACGGTGATGCTCAGTCCACATGAATTCGCGACCCTCATGCTGCTCAAGGATGCCCCGGATCTGTTGAGTCTGGACGGTGCTGATCTGGAGGCGCTTCTGGACCGCCAGCTCATCACGCTGGAGAACCTCGCTTCCGGGCAACAACGACCTCTCATTACCGACGACGGACAGCTGTTTCTGAAGGCCGCCGCTCGCATCCTGAACGACGAATGACACGTATCGCTTGATCAGTTTCACAGTCAAGGAGTGTTCCGTGGCAGAATCGGGGACAGGAATCGTCGTGGGTCTGTGCGGACTGAGCGCCGTCGTGATGCTGGTTGCGGTTCACTATTGGCGCGAAATGACACGGCGGCGCAAGCTCAGGCAAATGGACCATCGCGATTGCTGGGAAGTGATGCGCCACAGGCGCTGAAGGCGCGCTTCCGGACCCGTCGCCAGTCGCGAGATGGAGTGGCTCACGCGAATTTCCCAGGCATTCCTTTGCAGATGGAGACGATGGCATGCCCGAGATGACATTGGCAGAAAGAATCCGTGAGCGCGCATTCCAGCTATGGCAACTGGACGGAAGCCTCGAAGGCTGCGCAGACGAGTATTGGCGAATCGCACGTGCGCTGGTGGAGCGAGAAGCCCAGCCTGACTTCGCTCAACGTTCGTTGGATTCCGACTGCGCGGTGCCGGACTGATCAGCAGCACGTCGCGCTCAAGCGGCTCCTTCCACGAATATTAAACGTGACAACGCCATCTGCCGTCCGTCTGAAAGGAACTATAGTAAATAGGACTTTCAGCCAGCAGAAGGAGTTCGAGTATGAACGCACGTACGTATCGCACCGCGATAGGGCTCCTGTTCGCCGTATTGCTACCCGTCTCGGCCGCCCAGGCGCAGCTAGGCAACCTGCTCAACCAGGCCGGGGGTGCTGCATCGTCCGGAGGCCTCGGGAGCCTCGGGAGCCTTGGTGGCATGGGCAGTGCCTTGTCAGGTCAGTCATTAAGCTCTGGCAGCACCGGCAAC
Source organism: Paraburkholderia domus (assembly GCF_905220705.1). Classification (GTDB taxonomy): domain Bacteria; phylum Pseudomonadota; class Gammaproteobacteria; order Burkholderiales; family Burkholderiaceae; genus Paraburkholderia; species Paraburkholderia domus. Next base: position 127,312 of record NZ_CAJNAT010000020.1, on the reverse strand, counting down.
GTCGCGGGCGTCCTGGAGTTCTGCATCAAGAACAACTACCTCAGCGGCAACAGCGCGTCTTCGGTCAAGGACTCGCTGATGAGCAAGCTCCCGGGCGGTTCCAGTTCCGCCTCGTCTGACAGTGGCTATGCCAACGGCGCCAAGGGTATCCTGAGCACTGGCAACGGCAGTCAGTTGGACCTGAGCGGTGGCGGCCTGAAGGAACAGGCCACGAAGCAGATCTGCGACAAGATTCTCGACCAAGGGAAATCCTTGCTGTGAGCATGCATGGAGAGATGCATCACGAACGGCAACGCGCACGCTCAGGTCGATAGTCAGCAATCGCCCGATCAGCATCCGTAAGATGCATTCACGTCTTCATGTTGATTCGGGAGGGCTACCGCCAATCCAGAGTAATTCTACGAGTGCGGTTGATGATCATCAGCCGGGCACATCGCGACGAGCACGCTGCAACTGACTCTGTCCAGCAGCAGCCCGTCGTTTTTGCCGGCCCACCAGCGTGCCAATCGGGTGGCATGGCGGTGACCCACCACGATGAGGTCGACGTTCAGATCTTTTGCGAAAAACGGAATCTGATCCAATGGCTCCCCGACGGCGAAGTGCCCGGTTGCATGGATGCCACGCGCTGCGAGCTTCTTCAGTCCCTCCTGTAGCAAGTCTCTGGCTGCCTTGTCGACGATGTCAAAGGGCACGGCGGAGGTGATGTCCGCGCCCTGCACCCATGCCGAATTACTCAGAATGGAGAGTACGTGCGTTTCCACCCTGAGATCTTCGACCAGCGCGGCCGCCTCCCTCAGCGCCTGCTGTCCTTCACGGGTTGCGTCATAACAAAGAAGCACACGGCGGAAACTCGACATGCCACCTCCTCCCTCGTTTACCGCGACGGCGCGGAAGTCAATCCGGCAGCGCTCACTGCGTCTCGCCGGGGCGGGTGGCCGGCCATCCGCGTATGAATCTTCCCCATGCTTCATTATATATCACCGCATGATATAACTGGATGCGATGACAGCCAGAAATGACACGCTAGCAAGGTCTGGACAGCGAGTGCGGAATCTCGGCCGCGATACGCTTTGCCAAGGGACGCTCGTGCTGAGGTCCGCGGTCTTTTCCTCGCCCAATTGCAGATGGCACGCAGGTTTTTAAGGGAGAGCCGTCGTGATGAAGCAGGGATTCAGTGAGGTGGCGTGCGGTCTTTAACCGGTGCAGACCGCTTGCCGCGTGTCAGCGATACGCTCCGGAATTGCTCGCGCTCGCGTTCCTCGTTGAAGATTGAGAGCGACGGCTTGACCAGATCATGCCGCGACACGATGCCGAGCAGCTGATAGGTCGTTTCATCCGCGACGACCGGCACACGATCGAGCGAACGGACAGCGAGGCGAGCCGCGACATGCCGGCATGTCTCATCAGGCAGTGCGATTTCGGGACGCTCGCTACCGAATAGATCGGCGACGCGCGCGGCCCCGCCGCCACTGTCCGTCGCGGTACCCAGCATCCGCCGATCAGTCATGCCGACCAGCACACCGTCCCGCACGACCGGATAGGCGCGATGCGCCTGTTGCGGGCCAAAATGCCGCTCGAGGGCGTCGGCGACGCTGATGTCCGCGTCGATCGTCTTCACGTCCCTGGTCATTACCTCGTCGACATGATGCCGTTCGAGCGGATCGATCCCGTATTCGCGGTAGATGTGATAACCACGCCTCGCGATTTTCTCAGTCAGAATTGAACGGCGCATGAATAGCACCGTAAATCCATATGAAACGGCCGCGGCCGTGAGAAGTGGCAGCAATGCATTCGCGTCATGCGTCAGTTCGAACGCGAACACCACGGCCATGATCGGCGCGCGCATCATGCCTCCAAGGGCCGCCGCCATGAAGACAAGAGGCCATACGGCCGGGTCGCCGCCGGGCATGCTCGGGCCGAGCACCGCGCCTACGCCCGCGCCCATCATCAGCAATGGAGCGAGAACACCCCCGGACGTGCCTGAACCCAGCGCGATGACCCAGATCACCGCTTTCACCAGCACGATCGCCAGTACGACGCTGAGCGTGAGACGATTCAGCAGGAGATCGCCGATCACGTCGTAGCCGACGCCCAGCGCACGCGGCTGAAAGTAGCCACCGATGCCGACCACCACGCCGCCGAGCGCGGGCCACCACATCCAGTGGAACGGCAACCGCGCAAAGGCGTCCTCTACCTTGTAGAGCCAACTCGACAGTGCCCATGAAAGCGCACCTGTGATAAGCCCGGCGATCGCGCACGAAGCAAGGCCGAGTGGCCCGAGTGGCAGCGTTTGCAGCGGAAACAGCGGCCCGCTGCCCATCAGCAACGGGCGGGCGAATCCCGCCACGGCACACGAGACAGCGACCGGCAGCAGGCTGCGCGGCCGCAATTCGAACAACAGCAATTCCACTGCCAGCAACACAGCTGCCACAGGCGTGCCGAACACCGCTGTCATCCCGGCGACGGCACCGGCGACCAGTAGTGTTTTGCGCTCACCGCTCGACAGATGAAAAAACTGGGCAATTAGCGAGCCGATTGCGCCGCCAGTCATGATGATCGGACCTTCGGCGCCGAACGGTCCACCGCTGCCGATTGCAATAGCGGATGCCAGCGGTTTAAGCACCGCCACGGTAGGCGACATCTTGCTCTTGCCGAACAGAATGGCCTCGATTGCTTCTGGAATGCCGTGGCCGCGAATCTGCTCCGAGCCGAAGCGAGCGATCAACCCGACGATCAGGCCGCCGATCACCGGCACCACGACGACCCACAAGCCGAGCGTGTTGGCCGCGGGCGAATGGTTCCCGATCGATATCGTCTGAAAGAAAAACACATTCGTGAAGAAGCGGATGAGGTGCAGCAGAAAGTCTGCCGCCAGCGTACTCAGGATGCCGACAACGGCCGCGATGGCCGTGATTCGCAATAGCCGCGTATCGGTGGCGAAATCGCCTTTGGAAGCATTCACGTGCACGTTGGATCCCGACTGTCGAATGGAGAAACGCTGATGCGCCACCAACTGCACAGCGACCTGAAACCCAATATTGCATCATTTTGTGATGTAGTGTGTAAACGACATGCCCATCCCTTGACCTGCACTGCGGACCGCCGCGACGACGCACGAACGCTCGTGCAAATTCGATCACATACATCATGTCGTGATATATAATGAGGCTTGAGAAACGGCTCGCAGCGGTGCCGTTTGGTCGGATGCGGCGTAAAACGCACTTTGCCCGGGAGAGTGAAAAAATGGTCATAGGCAACGACTTTGAAATCAGCTACCTGGTAGGCGCCTTTGCGTTGCTTGGCGTCATTCTGATCGGCAGCTTGCTGGAAGCGTTACACCTTGAACGGTGGCATCCGCGGCTACTTGGCGCGACACTTGGCGCGCTTCTGGGTTTCGCGCTGATCGAAGCTGTACCGCTATTTACCTGAAGGCGCGGCGCACGACAGAAGCGGGTTCCGCGGGACTATGGAGGAAAACATGCTGGCTCCGTTTGCCCGTATCCTCGCGCGCATGGGCTCATGGAAACTAAAATTCGAACGTCGCGCGGTGACAGGGTCTCAACCGCCAACACGAGATAATATTGGAGGCGAATCATGATGGATTTATTAGTACAGCTGGTTGTTGCTGCCGCAATCCTCGCAATGGTGGTTCTCGTCGTCATTCTGCAGGGGCGCCGCGCGACATTGCGGGAGAGGATTCTCCACCCTGCCGTGCGTCGGCATTGGCGGAGCCGGACGCACAACGGGCATTGATTGCAACGCCGCCGAAGCACGTGGCTAAGGCCGTGCACTTCGTGCACGTGACGACTAGAGCCCCCAGAGAATGTCCGCGCCCGTTTTGCGCGCTGCCCGCATCATGTCCAGAAATGGCCACGCGCGCTGTGAAAGTCCGTTGCCTGAGTCGCGCCGGTTACCAGGGGAGCACTGCAACGTTTCAAGAACAAGTTCAGCCTTGGCCTCGTCCTCGATCGCTGCTTCGAGGCGGCTGATCGCGCCTGGCAACTCGTCGTGCATGATGACGCCACGAGCGTCGAGCCGCTTACCGATCAGACCCAGCAGATATTGGGCAAGATCCCGAAGCATCAAAACGTCGGGCGCCGCAGTTGATTGAAAAGTGATCATCATGATGGGCGCTCCCTTATAGAGTGAATCGCGATAGATTCGCGCCGGTCAGGTGAGCATTCCTCAAACGGCCGAATCACCGACTGCAGCACAACCGCTGGACCGCCACTTCCCCCTCTTCCGCAAGCGCGAGACGCAGCTTTCCTTCGCGGCGGTCGATCCACGCGAGCCTGAAAGCCGGCCTGCCAGAGTCTGGCCAAACTGGTTTCGCTTCTCCAGCGGTTCTGCAATCATTTATATCACAACGTGAGTTATTTTAACAGCTGCTGGGCTCGTGGGGAGTTGCACGCGGTACCCGAATGCGTCCGCAAGGGCGGACGCGGAATAACCTCATCCTCCCTGCCGCCGACCGGAAGCAACGGGATATATCACAATGAAATATAATCATGAAAATTGTTTATTTCGCTTCGCGAGGGTTCCCCCGTAAGGTCATGGCCTCGCGATTGATTTCGTGCTCCCTTCTTTTTCCGGTCAGATCTTGTTTCGATCCATCGCAATCAACTGGTTTTCCAGTTTTATCCCCGCCCCAATTACCGTCAAATGGCAGGAGCGCGGGCGATCCTGCCTCGGTGCGCTGCTCGGCATCGCGTTTACGGGTGGTTCGATGCATCTCCTGCTCGGACATGCGGCGAACATTCCACTTCTCGTCGCGCCAATGGGTGCCTCGGCTGTATTACTGTTTGCCGTGCCGGCCAGTCCGCTTGCGCAGCCATGGTCAATCGTCGGTGGCAACCTCGTTTCCGCGACGATTGGCGTGACCTGTGCGAGCACGATTGTGGACCCGACCATGGCGGCGGCCCTTGCTGTCGCCCTGTCGATCTGCGGCATGTTCGCCCTCCGGTGTGTTCATCCGCCATCGGGTGCTGTTGCATTGACGGCCGTACTGGGCGGTCCCGCGGTGCATGCCATGGGCTACGCTTTTGTGCTTGAGCCGATTGCCGTGCAGTCGGTCGCCCTGCTCTGTGCGGCGATCCTCTATCACGCCGCCACCGGTCACCGCTATCCGCACGCCGGCCGGCAGAACCGGGGCAATGCAGGCGCACCTGCCAACGAAGCGTCGCGTTCGGGTTTCACCCGAGCGGATCTCGAAGCGGTTCTGAAAAGACGCAGCGAAATGCTGGACATCGATCCGGACGACCTCGAGTCACTGCTGCGCGAGACACAGCTTCAGGCTTTTTCGCGGACCTTCAACGAATTAACGTGCGCGGACATCATGTCACGTCAAATCGTGACGGTGGCGCCGGACACACGGACCGCAGCGGCTTGGGGGCTGCTCAAACGCAATCACGTCAAGGCCCTGCCCGTCATCGACCCGGCGGGCAAACTCCTCGGCATCGTGACCCGCGCGGATCTGATCGACAAGAGAACTTTTGGAAAGTCTTCCGCCATCGCCGGTTACTTCGAGGGTTGGCTGCGTCGCGATCCGCTTTCAGCGCCAAGTGTCGGCACCGTGATGAGCACTGAAGTCTGCACGGTCGACGCGGCATCGCCGATTACCGAACTCGTGCCAATGTTTGCGAACTACGGCCACCACCATATTCCGGTACTCGATGCCACGGGTCAGGTCGTCGGCATGATCACGCAGGTGAATCTGATTTCCGGCCTGTATCGTCAGACCTTCACGAAGGGCAAGCAGGCGGCATGACGGCGGCACATCGCTTCTACGGCCGATTTGCGATTGTTTATATCATCACGTGATATAATCGCCGTTTTTTACGTTGGCGGATATCCAATGAAAGAACGGATTCGCGGGCTGCACAAGGCCGACTTCGAACAACTGTCTGAATTTCGCTACCAGATGCGGCGCTTTGAGCGTTTCTCGGAGCAAGCCGCCCAGAGCGAGGGCATCACGCCGCTGCAATATTTGCTGCTGCTGCACATCAAGGGCTATCCGGAACGCGATTGGGCAACGGTTGGCGAACTGGCGGAGCGCCTTCAGGCACAGCATCACGGTGTCGTCGCGCTGGTGTCCCGGTGTGAGGCACTCAACCTGGTCCGTCGTCAGGTTAGCGAAACCGACCGTCGGCAGGTTGAAGTCCACCTGGAAAAGGCGGGTGAAAAGGTACTGGCAAAACTGGCGGAACTGCACCGTGCCGAGCTCAAATCGCTCGAAGGTGCTTTCCAGATTCCACAGATCGACTTTGAATAATGATGAGCACGGATTCCCACAAGCGCGATTTCTCAGCTAATGCGCGGCTGCCTGGCATTTTTGTACTTGCCGCCTGCATCGGCGCTGTCAGCACGTTTGCCGCATTCGTATTGCTGAACCTGATCCATTTTTTCACCAATCTGTTTTTCTTCGGAAGTCTGTCGTTTGCGGACCGCTCGCCGGCGCACAACACGCTCGGCGCCTGGGTGATCCTGGTGCCCGTGGCGGGCGGTTTGATCGTGGGCCTGATGGCGCGGTACGGCTCCGAAAAAATACGTGGACACGGCATTCCGGAAGCGATCGAAGCAATCCTGTTCGGCAAGAGCAAGATGTCGCCGAAAGTCGCCATACTCAAACCGCTGTCGTCCGGCATTGTGATCGGCAGCGGTGGCCCGTTCGGCGCCGAAGGGCCGATCATCATGACTGGCGGCGCGCTCGGCTCGCTGATTGCTCAATGCGTGAAGGTGACATCGGCGGAGCGCAAAACACTGCTGGTCGCCGGCGCCGCAGCGGGTATGACCGCCGTGTTCGGTACACCTGTGGCCGCGGTGTTGCTGGCAGTCGAGTTGCTGCTGTTCGAATGGCGGCCGCGCAGCTTCCTGCCTGTCGCCCTCGCCTGCGCGGTAGCCGGTTTCGCTCGCGCCGCATTCTTTGGCACCGGACCATTGTTCCCGCTCGAGACGGGCGCGCCTGACGGTTGGTCGCTGGTCTCATGCGTCATTGCCGGACTGCTTTCCGGCGCACTGGCTTCAGGTCTTTCTGCCGCCTTGTACAAGACGGAAGATCTGTTCGGCAAGTTGCCCATTCACTGGATGTGGTGGCCTGCGCTCGGCGGCGTCATCGTCGGTATCGGTGGATTGATCGAGCCACGCGCACTCGGCGTCGGCTACGACGTCATCGGCGATCTGCTTCATCAGAATATCGCCGTGCAGATCGCGCTCGCATTGCTGGCCGTCAAGGCCGTCATGTGGGTGGTTGCGCTTGGATCGGGAACCTCCGGTGGCGTGCTCGCACCGTTGCTGATGCTAGGCGCCGGGCTCGGGACGGTACTTGCCCACTTGCTGCCCGGCAATCAACCGGCGCTGTGGCCGCTGGTCTGCATGGCGGCCACGCTTGGCGCGACGCTGGGTGCGCCATTGACGGCAATCGTATTCGCGTTCGGCCTCACGCACGACAGCAATGCCCTGTTGCCGCTTCTGACCGCCACACTGGTTGCACACGGATTCTCGACTGTGGTGATGCGCCGCTCGATCATGACTGAAAAAATCGCGCGTCGCGGCTATCACATCTATCGAGAGTATGGTGTTGACCCGCTGGAGCGTCACTATGTCGACGAGGTCATGACAACCTCAGTCGAATCGATCGATGCCGGCGTGACGGTGGCTGATGCGCTTACGACTTACTTCGGTGGCACTCAGACGCGTCGCGCGTATCCGGTGTCGCGAGAGGGTGCGGTACTCGGCATGGTCGACCGGATGATGCTTCAGCAGCTCTGTCACGATGACTCAGGATCCAAAGCCCACCTGAGTCTGGCTGACGTGTTGAAGCAGCGGTCCCCCGCGTTTGCATTGCCCGACGAAACCTGCCGGCTCGTCGCTACGAGGCTGGCAGTGCATGGCCTCGAACGTTTGCCTGTCGTTGCCGACCGGGAAACGATGCGTCTGGTTGGGATCGTATCGCGTAGCGATCTGATCAAACCGTCGCTCAGCCATTTTGAAGAAGAGCACAAGAAGGAGCGCTTCCGGCGGATCACGCCAGCCCTTCGAAAGCGGCGCTTTGCTCCTCGCAAAACGGCCTGAAATAGTGGAGATTGCGCCATCCGATGATTTAGCGCGGCGCGAGCGGCCATTTCATCGCCGGCGTATTGACGAACTGAACGATGGCCGGGATGGTCTGCTCGGGTGCTTCCTCCATCAGCCAGTGTCCCGAACCTTGAACGATGATTCCCTGCACGTTCGTATCGATCAGACGAGCCTGATTGATCAGGAAGGTGCCCGAGGCCTTTTCCCCAGTCAGCACCAGCATCGGCATCGTCAGCGGCGTTTTTGCGAACTCCGCAAAGTCTTGCGCGTCCTGCGGGAACGCCCGAAAGTACTCGAAGCCCGCGCGCATTCGCCCCGGCTGGGCGTAGGTCGCGGCGTACAGTTCACGATCGGCCTCAGGCATCGAGTGTTTCGGGTCGGCGGCGAAGTCGTTCCAGAAGTGGTCGAAGTAGATCCGCTCGCGTCCCTTAACCAGCTTCAGCGGCGTCTCGCCGTAGAAGTTGTAGTGCCATTTGTCGCGCAATAACCATACTTTCTGCCAGTCGCCCACACCGGGGAGGAATGCATCCATCAACGTGATGCTTTCCACCTCGCCCGGATACTGAGCGGCGTAGGCGTAAGCCACCATTAGCCCGATATCGTGGCCGACGAGCTTCACTTTGCGATAACCGAGCGCTTGAACCATCGCGTGAATATCCTGCGCCATGGCCTTCTTGTCGTAGCCCGTTTCCGGCATGCCGGAAGCGCCTGCGCCGGGTAGATCAGGCGCAATGACGACGCGCCGGTCGTCGAGTTGCTGAATCAGCGGCAACCACATGTGACTGCTTTCAGCGTAGCCGTGCAGCAGCACGACGGGTGTGCCGGCGCCATGCCCGGCTTCCAGGTAGTGCAGTTCGATACCATTCGCGGTGATTGAACGGTCCTCAATGCGCGGACTCGCTACGGCGTGTGCCGCGGCGTGCAACGCTCCAGCAAGTACGAGCGCAGCGCCGAGTTGACGCGAAACCCTACGGATAATGTTCATGACTTTCTCCAATGATGGACGATTGCGCTTGCGCAATGCCATGACGTAGCGCGGGGCGCCAGACGACAGAGCGGCGATTCTCTTCGCGCTGCAGAAAAGCTTCAGATTGCGTAGTGATATGGTGGGCTGCCCGCGTTCGTTTGCCGTACGACTTTCCCGATGAACATGTTCGAAAGAGTCGCACATGTTTCCGGAAGGGGAACTGGCTTGGCTCAATGCGATTCGCGAGAGAGCAGAAAGGTAAGTTGGAATCCGATCTCCGCTCGCCAGTCTTAGACGGCAATGCGCTTGTCGGTGGCGATGAATGCGGCTACACGGACTGTCCGGGCCCGTTGCAGACAGCTACGTCCAGGCTCAGTTATGATCGAGCGCTGCCTTGATCCACCGGCATAACGGCCGCCGAATGACGTTTGCCTTTCCGCCTCGATTCCTGCACAACAGCTAAACCATGCCCAAGCACAACGCGGATTCCAACACGTCTCTCGACCACCCTGCGCACAGTTCGCCGTGGACGCTCTTCTGTATTTTTCTGCGGCTCGGCCTGACCTCGTTCGGTGGCCCTGCCGCGCATCTCGGCTACTTCCGCGACGAGTTCGTCAAACGCCGCCGCTGGCTCGACGAGCACACGTTCAGCGACGTGGTCGCGCTGTGCCAGTTTCTACCGGGGCCCGGCAGCAGCCAGGTCGGCATCGCAATCGGCCGTTTTCGTGGCGGCATCGCCGGCGCGCTGGCGGCGTGGCTCGGCTTCACGTTGCCATCAATGCTGCTGATGGTGGCGTTTGCCTACGGTTTCACCCATCTTGCGGACGCAAGTGCGCTTCATCTGCTGCGCGGCCTGAAGCTTGCGGCGGTCGCCGTCGTCGCGCAGGCGGTCTGGTCGATGGGACGCACGCTCTGCCCCGACCGTGCCCGCGTCACAATTGCAGCGGCGTCGGCCATTGCGGTGATCGTGCTCGGTGCGGCTTACGGGCAGATCATCGCAATTGTCGTGGCGGCCATGAGCGGGGCCCTGCTTCTGAAATCGTCGACCGATGTGCCACGCGCCCCACTCGGCATGCCCGGGACCAGGACCGGCGCTTTCGCCTGCCTGGCGATCTTCGCGCTATTGCTAGCCGGCCTGCCTGCCGCGGCCGCCTTGCTGCATACCTATCCGCTCGACCTGTTCGCGGCGTTCTATCGGGTCGGCTCGCTGGTGTTCGGCGGCGGCCATGTGGTGCTGCCTTTGCTGGAAGCAGTCGTGGTGCCGCGCGGCTGGCTCTCGGCCAATTCCTTCATGGCCGGTTACGGCGCAGCCCAGGCGATACCGGGACCGCTGTTCACGTTCGCGGCGTTTCTCGGCGCCGCCAGCAACGGTCATCCGGCGGGAATCCCCGGTGCGCTGATCGCCACCGTGGCAATTTTTCTGCCGTCGTTTCTACTGGTCGGCGCGGCGTTGCCACTGTGGGGCGAATTGCGGGCGTTCGCGTCGATGCGCCGGGCGATGGCCGGCATCAATGCAGCCGTGGTCGGCATTCTGCTCGCCGCACTCTACGACCCGGTGTGGACGAGCGCGATTCACAGCGGCCGCGATTTCGCGCTGGTCGTTGTGGCGCTCGCATTGCTCGGCTGGTGGCGCGTGCCTTCATGGGCCGTGGTGCTGCTCACGGCGCTGCTTGCGTGGTGGGTCGTCTGACTCAACGCAGTCGCTTCCACACATGTAGCTTGTTTGATGCATCGGTGGATTGGGCGGCGGGTTTGAAATAGAACGCGAGAAAAAAATTAGCGAACGCTATCAAGAAGTCCCCTTCGGCGCGCGCGGCGCCGCCGGAAGAATGACGGCTTTGTCACACACGCCGAATGTGCGAGAACACAGATTCCAGATGTACCACTACCGCGACTGTGCGGGGGACCCGCTTAAAAATTAGCGGTGTGAGCCGCTTTCTTTTGCCTACTTTTCTTTGCGGCATGCAAAGAAAAGTAGGTGCCGCCCCGCACAGGGGCAACGCTAATAGACCAATAACAAATCAAGGAAAGGCCAACCCCACAGGCGACGAGACACAGCATCAATTCGCCGCCGGCACAGCCTGATTCAGCTGCACCCCAGCAGTCTTCACAGCGCCAGCGCCATCCCCCCCATGCTGAATAGCATAAATCTCCCGATTCCGAGCAATAGTAGCCTCACTAGGCGGATAGTCATCCTTAGGCGCCGGCACGAGCCCTTCAGCCTGAGCCTGCTGCAACTGCGCCATAACATCAGCGCGAGTCAACCCTGAAGGATTGGATTGAGCAAAAGCAGTCGCCCCAAAGGGCAAACTAAGCATAGCAACAGCAATAGCGGTAAACAGTTTCATGATGTCTCTCCGAAGAAGTGCAAGAAATGAGTGGCCTGAACCACGCTTCCCATTCTTGTCATTTCAGCTGTCGGAGCACTGACCAGCAGATTACCGTTTTGTTATCTACGCACCGCGCCGCACGTAACCCCAAACCCCAGATAACAGAACGGTAATCTACCGGACCGCAGCCGGTAAGCGCCATCCCCCCACACTCCTGACTCACGAAGAAGCCCGCGTCCCGCGCCGCCAGGCGCGTCAAAACCCGCGCGCCTCCCTCCGCCTCTTTTCAGGAAACCGTCATGTGGATCGTCAAGCTCGCGCTGCGCCGCCCATATACATTCGTGGTACTCGCGGTGTTGATCTTTATCGTCGGCCCGCTCGCGATACTGCGCACACCCACCGATATCTTTCCGAACATCGACATCCCGGTGGTCAGCATCGTCTGGACGTATAACGGCTTTTCCGCCCAGGACATGGCCAACCGCATCACCTCGAATTACGAACGTGCGCTGACCTCAGACGTCGACGATATCGAGCATATCGAGTCGCAATCGCTGAACGGCGTCTCGGTGGTGAAGATCTTTTTCCACCCAGGCGCGGACATCAATCGCGCGATTGCCGAGGCGGCTTCCAATTCCGCGTCGATCCTGCGCGTGCTGCCGCCTGGCACGTTGCCGCCGAACATCATCACGTACAACGCGTCGACGGTGCCGATCCTGCAACTCGGGCTCTCTAGCGACACGCTCTCCGAACAGCAACTCTACGACCTCGGCAACAGCCAGATCCGCACGCAACTGGCAACGGTGCAAGGCGCGTCGATTCCACTGCCGTTCGGCGGCAAGGTGCGGCAGATCATGGTCGACATCGATCCGCGCGCGCTGCAGGCCAAAGGACTCTCCCCGCTCGACGTGGTCAACGCCGTCAACGCGCAGAACCTGATTTTGCCGGGAGGCACCGCCAAAATCGGCACGAAAGAATACAACGTACAGATGAACGGCAGCACCGACACGGTGGCCGCGTTGAACGATCTGCCGATCAAAACGGTGGCTGGCGGCGTGGTGTATGTCCGCGACGTGGCCCACGTGCGCGACGGCTATGCGCCCCAAACCAACATCGTTCGCAGCGACGGCAAACGCGCCGCGCTCCTCACTGTTGAAAAATCCGGCAGCACATCCACGTTGACCATCATCCAGCAGGTCAAGGCCATGTTGCCGCATATCGCGGCCGGTTTGCCGAGCTCATTGCATATCACCGCGTTGTCCGATCAATCCGTGTTCGTGAAGTCAGCAGTGGTGGGCGTGGCGCGGGAGGCCGTGATTGCCGCTGCATTGACCGCGTTGATGATTCTGCTGTTTCTCGGCAGCTGGCGCGCCACGCTGATCATCGCGGTGTCGATTCCGCTCGCGGTGCTGACATCACTGATCGCGCTTTCCGCGCTCGGCCAGACCATCAACATCATGACGCTCGGTGGACTCGCGCTCGCGGTGGGTATTCTCGTCGACGATGCCACCGTGGCGATCGAAAACATCACACATCATCTGGAAAACGGCGAGCCGCTGCACGACGCAATTCTGAACGGCTCGGGTGAAATCGCCGTGCCGACTTTTGTCTCGACACTGTCGATCTGCATCGTGTTCGTGCCGATGTTTCTGCTTTCCGGCGTTGCACGTTATCTGTTCGTGCCGCTTGCCGAAGCGGTGGTGTTCGCGATGATCGCGTCGTATTTCTTCTCGCGCACGCTGGTGCCGACCCTTGCGATGTACCTGATGCGTGCGCGCAGTAACGCGCCCGTCACGGGCAACGGCCCGATTGCGCGCCTGATTCGCTTCCAGGCCGCCTTCGAACATCGCTTCGAGAGGTTGCGCGAACGCTATCGCGGCGTGCTCGGTTCGGCGATTGCAAGACCGCGCCGCTTTATCGCCATCTTTCTGCTGCTGTGTATCGGCTCGCTCGCCCTGGTGCCATTTTCCGGCCGCGATTTCTTTCCCGCAGTCGATACCGGCGAGATCCGCCTGCATCTGCGTGCGCCGACCGGCACACGTATCGAAGACACCGCGCGCATCACCGATGAAGTCGAAGCGCGCGTGCGCAGCGTGATCCCGAAGCAGGAACTTGCAGCCATGCTCGACAACATCGGCGTGCCGGTGAGCGGTATCAACCTGACTTACGATTCATCTGATCCAATCGGCCCGGAAGACGCCGACGTGATGATCACGCTCGCAGCCGGACACAAGCCGACCGCCGCCTATGTGGCGATGCTGCGCACCACGCTCTCCAAAGATTTCCCCGGCGTCACGTTTGCCTTCCTGCCCGCCGATATCGTCAGCCAGATTCTCAACTTTGGCCTGCCAGCGCCGATTGATATCCAGATCGTCGGCAACAAGCTCGACGCCAATCGCGTCGTGGCGAACCGCTTGCTGGAACAACTGCGCGGCGTGCGCGGCCTCGTCGACGCGCGCATCCAGCAGCCGGGCGACGAACCTGCGATCAACGTCAACGTCGACCGTACGCGGGCAATTCAAGCGGGATTGTTGCAACGCGACGTGTCGCAGAACCTGCTGATCGCGCTCTCAGGCAGCTCGCAAACCACGCCGAATTTCTGGCTCGATCCGCGCAACGGTGTCAGCTATCCGTTGATGGCGATGATGCCGCAGTACGATATCAACTCGCTGCAGGCGCTGGCCAATATCCCGGTCGCGCAGAGCGGCGCCGCAGGTGCGGGTGTGGCGACGGCGTCCGCTGCCGCAACCGGCAACGGCCCCGCGCCGCAGAATTTGCTCGGTGCCATGAGCACGCTGACACGCGTCACCCAACAAGCCGTCGTCTCGCACTACAACGTGCAGCCGGTGCTCGATATTTTCGCATCGGCGCAGGGGCGCGATCTCGGTGGCGTGGCTACCGACGTGACACGCCTCGTCGATCAGATCCGGCCGCAATTGCCGCCGGGCGCGTCGATCGTAGTGCGTGGCCAGGTCCAGGCGATGCACGACTCGTTCAGCGGCCTCGCAAGCGGTCTTGTCTTTGCAATCGCCCTCGTCTATCTGCTGATGGTCGTCAATTTCCAGTCGTGGCTCGATCCGTTCATCATCATCAGCGGCCTGCCGGGTTCGCTTGCGGGGATTGCGTGGATGCTGTTCAGCACCGGCACGAGCCTGAGTGTGCCGGCACTCACCGGCACCATTCTCTGCATTGGCATTGCCACGGCCAACAGCATTCTCGTGATCAACACCGCGCGTGAATTCCACCACGGCGGCAAGCCACCGCTGCAGGCCGCGCTCGAAGCGGGCTTCAGCCGTTTCCGTCCGGTGCTGATGACCGCGCTCGCGATGCTGATCGGCATGCTGCCAATGGCCCTTGGCCTCGGCGACGGTGGCGAACAGAACGCGCCGCTCGGCCGCGCGGTGATCGGCGGCCTTACGCTTGGCACGGTGTCCACTTTGCTGTTTGTTCCGGTCGTCTACGGGATGGTGCATGCGTGGCTAGACAAACGCCGCGCGGCTCGCACCGACGCAGAAGAATCTCGCGTTCCCGCCCGCACACTTTGACTCCGACGAGAACTTGCTCATGAACAATCCATCACTTCCGCCGGAATCCGGCGACAGGTCTGAACCGGCTGTCGAGGCTATCAACGCCGACGAAGCGTCCCGCGTCGCCGACACTGCGCACACCGCGTCGTCCGCACAGCCCGCGAGCGGCAACGAATACCCACATCGCAACGCGGCCGAAACCTCCCGCTCCGGCGACATGACCACAAGCCCGAAGCCGGCCCGCCGCGTGTGGCCGTTCGCATTGGCTGGCCTCGCCGCGGCGCTGCTCATCGTCGGCATCGTGCCGCGTCTGCACGCAAGCGCCGCGCTGACACAACAGACGCAAGCGCAAAGCATGCTCAGCGTGTCCGTGGTCACGCCACGCCCGGCGCCGGCCGTCCACGAGCTGCTGCTGCCCGGCGCCGTGGCGCCGTTCGCCGAAGCATCCATCTATGCACGCACGAGCGGCTATCTGGCGCACTGGAACACCGACATCGGCGCCCAGGTGAAAAGCGGCCAGACGCTCGCCACGATCGACGCCCCCGATCTGGACGCACAACTGCGCCAGGCCCGAGCCGACCAAGCCACCGCGCAGGCCAATTTCGACTTCGCGAAGACCACCGCGCAACGCTGGCAGGAGATGCTGAAAACCCAATCGGTCGCGCAGCAGGATGCGGATACGAAAGTCAGCGACATGGAAGCGCGCCGCGCAATGCTGGCGTCGGCGCAGGCCAATGTCGCGCATCTGGCGGAGCTGGTGTCGTACGAGAAGATCACCGCGCCGTTCGACGGCACGATCACCGCGCGCAACGTCGATGTTGGCGCACTCGTGACCGCGGGCGGTACGCCGGGCACGGCGGGTATGTCGGGCGAGCTGTTTCATATTCAACAGACCGGCGTGCTGCGCGTGTTCGTCGACGTGCCGCAGAACGACGCACCCTACGTCACGCCCGACACCGGCGTGTATCTGACCGTCCAGCAGTATCCCGGACGGCACATCGCCGCACGCGTCGCGCGCACGACCGGTTCGATCGATCCGTCGAGCCGCACGCTGCGTGTCGAGGTCGACGTCGATAACAAGGACGGCGCACTGATGCCAGGCGCGTACGCGCAGGTGCATCTGCAGTTGCAGTCGACCACACCCGCGCTCGATCTGCCGGTCAGCGCCCTGCTCTTCCGTCCCGACGGCGTCACGGTCGCCGTGGTCGACGGCGACGGCCGGGCGGCGCTCAAGACGGTACACATCGGCCGCGATTTCGGCACGCATGTGGAGATCACCACGGGCCTCGCGGCGACCGACCGCGTGATCGATAACCCCGGCGATTCGCTGAGTACCGGCCAGCTCGTGCAGATCGCGCCGGCTGCGCATAGCTGAGCGCCCGTCATCGAAAGGATGAGCCGAATGTCTTCAATGTCTCTTTCACGTCCGTTGCTACGCCGTTCGTTTGTGGCCACGCTGATCGGCGCACTGCTAAGCGCCTGCTCGACGCTGCCGCCGTACCAGCGCCCCACCGCCGAGATCCCCGCGCAGTATGCAGGCGCGGCGCCTGGCTGGGCGCAGGCCACGCCTGCCGACGCAGCACCGCGCGGCCCTTGGTGGACGATCTTCAACGATCCGGTGCTGAATCAACTCGAAGCACGCGTCGACGTCTCGAACCAGACCGTGCGCAAGGCGGTGGCGCAGGTGCAGCAGGCGCGCTCGATGGTGGATTATCAGCGCGCCGGCTTTTTCCCGACGATCACTGCCGGTGTCGCACAGGACCGCTCGCGGACTTCGCAGAACGTCGAAGGTAAATCGCTCGCGGGCAAGACCGTACCGGATTACTCGGCCGGCGTGTCCGCAAGCTGGGAGCCGGACCTGTTCGGCCGGGTGCGCGACACCGTGACCGGCGCGCGAGCCGATGCCGTTGCGAGTGCGGCGGATCTCGAAGCCGTGCGTCTGTCGGTAAGCGCCGATCTCGCCGTCGACTATTTCGCCTTGCGTTCGCTCGACACGCAAAAAAAGCTGCTCGACGACAGCGTGACCGCCTACGCCGCCGCCTTGAAATTGCTGCAGCAGCAACTGAAAGACGGCGCAATCGATGCCTCCGCCGTCGCTCAGGCCACCACCCAACTCGAAGCGACGCGCACGCAAGACACCGACATCGACGTGACGCGCGCGCAGATGCAGCATGCGATTGCCACGCTGATCGGCGAGCCGGCCCCGACCTTCACGCTGCCACCGAACGGCTCGGCTGCGACGCCGCCGGCGATTCCCGTTGGCGTGCCGTCGCAACTGCTCGAACGACGCCCCGATATCGCCGCCGCCGAACGGCGCGTGGCGTCGGCGAATGCACAGATCGGCGTGGCGCACGCGGCGTTCTTCCCCGATCTGGTGCTGTCGGCGAGCGTGGGGTTGGAAAGCACCTTTTTCGCGCCGTGGCTAAGCGCGCCGAGTTTGTTCTGGTCGCTCGGCCCGCAATTGGTCGGCACGCTGTTCGACGGCGGAAAACGCACGGCCAGTCTGCATGGCGCGACGGCGCAGTACGACGGCGCGGTCGCGGACTACCGGCAATCGGTGCTCGTGGCCTTTCAGCAGGTCGAGGACAATCTGTCCGCCTTGCATTCGCTCTCCGACGAAGCCGCCAGCCAGCAGCGCGCGACCACCGCCGCGGATCTGTCGTTGCGTCTCACGACAAACCGCTTCAACGCGGGGGCGGTCAGTTATCTCGACGTGGTGACCGCGCAGACGATTGCGCTGACGAATGAGCGCACCGCGGATCAGATTGCGGCGCGGCAGTTGGAGTCGAGTGTGTTGTTGTTGAAGGCGCTGGGTGGAACGTGGCATGGCCAGGGTGATGGCGCAGCGGCGCCGGATGTGGCGGCCGCCGCGGCGAGCGCGGCTGGACCTGTGACCCCATCCGCGGCTCAATCCAGCACTACGCTCGCTATCGAGCCGACCACTCAGCCAGCCCCTAAACCCGCCGGAACGTAAGCACGAAACACGTGCTCTGCGCGTCGCTCTCCGCATGCACCGTGCCGCCATGCAACTCCATTATCGTGCGGACGATGGCAAGCCCGAGCCCCGTCGAGCCGGTGGACCCTTGCGACGAGCCGGACGAAGGCAAGGCACTGCGCGATGGATCGATGCGATAAAAACGGTCGAAGATGCGTTCGAGATGCTCGGCGGCGATCGGCTGCCCCTGGTTCGACACGGTAACGCGCACCGCGTCGGCCGACGGGCGAACATCGAGCGCGATCTCGCCGCCGTGCGGCGTATAGCGGATCGCGTTGGCGAGCAGATTGCTGACGGCGCGGCGGAACAGTTCAAGATCCGCCGTCAGCCTCGCCGCACCGGTAACCTGCACCCTGACGTTCGCATCGTCAGCGATACCTTCGAAGTATTCGGCAATCCGCGTCAGTTCCTGGCCCGCATCGAATTCGCGCATGTGCTTGACGAACTGCGGATGCTCAGCGCGTGCAAGAAACAGCACGCTTTCGATCATTCGTGACAGGCGATCGAACTCTTCCAGATTTGATGCGAGCACCGATTCATATTCGTCAACGGAGCGTGGCCGGGCGAGCGCGACTTCGGCCGCGCCGCGCATGTTGCTAAGCGGCGTGCGCATATCGTGCGCGAGGTCGGCGGTGAAGCGCGACAGGTGCTGGAAGCCGTGATCGACGCGTTCGAGCATGGCATTCAGCGCGTTCACCAGTGCTTCGAGTTCGCTCGGCACACGCGCCACCGTGATCCGCGTATTCAGGCGATTGACCGTGACGAGGCCCGCACTCGCCGCGATATCGCGCAACGGCCGCATGGCGGCGCGAATCAGCAGATAGCTCAGCAGCATGGCCAGAATCACGCCGGCCGCGCCTGCGATGGTGAGCTTGTCGCGATAGCGGTCGAGCAGCCGCCAGCGGTCGCTCATGTTGCGCGCGATCAGCACAGTCGCCGTCTCGCCGTCGTGCAGACGCGCGTCCGCGAGAATGCCGCGGATCGGTGCGCCGTTGCGGCCTGTCCAGGCGCCGATATCCGCTTCGGTAATACGCGCCGACGCGGCAATGCGCGTGAGCGGCGGCAACGCGGCGATCGTCCCGACGCCGCCAGCTTGATCCGCCTCGCCGGGATCCTGGAGATCGCTTACATCGCCAGCTTCGCTCGTTTCGCTTGCCGCATTGAGTACAGCCGAAGCATAAGGTGCGTTTGACGCCGCAGGGGCGGCGCTGCTTGCCGCGCCAGCCGGCGCCGCGAACGTCTCCCCGGCGTTGTGCTCGATCGCCATACGCCCATCCGGACCGAACACCTCCAACGACATCGCTTCATTGCCCAGCACCGTGCTGGTCAAGCGGTCGCCGTGCTCGCGAATCCCTTTCGATGTAACGAGTTCCTGAGCGAGCCGCCGTGCATGGCGCGCGGCGAGCACAATGTCGAGATCGTCCTGCGCCTTGATCTGCTTGGCCAGCGCAAGGTATAGAAAACTCCCGACGAGCACGAAAACCGCGAGCGTGGTGACGCCGAATGCAAACGCGAGTGTCGCGGCGAGCGAGCGGCCGCGCATCAGGCGGCGTCCTTCAGTTCGAGTACATAGCCGACCCCGCGCACCGTGTGAATGAGCTTGACGGGAAAGTTATCGTCGATCTTGGTGCGCAGCCGGCGGATGGCGACTTCGACGACATTGGTGTCGCTGTCGAAATTCATGTCCCACACATACGACGCAATCTGCGTACGGCTCAGCACTTCGCCCTGGCGGCGCGCAAGCAACTGCAGCAGCGAAAACTCGCGTGGCGTGAGATCGATACGCGTGCCGCCGCGTTTCACGCGCCGGCGGTTGACGTCCATTTCCAGATCGCCGACCTTGATCAGTTCACTTTCGCGCGGTGGCCCACGGCGCGCCAGCGTTCGCACCCGCGCCAGCAATTCGACGAAGGCGAAGGGTTTGACAAGGTAATCGTCCGCGCCGAGTTCGAGGCCGCGCACGCGGTCATCGACGTCGTCGCGTGCGGTGAGGAACAGCACCGGCGTGGTACGCGTACTGCGCAGGGTCTTGACGATGGTCCAACCGTCCATGCCGGGCAGCATGACGTCGAGCACGATCACGTCGTATTCTTCTTCCTGCGCGAGGATCAGCCCTTGTGGGCCGTCGTTCGCGACATCGACCGCGTAGCCGGATTCTTCCAGGCCTTTCTTCAGATAGGCCGCCGTTTTCAGCTCGTCCTCGATCACCAGGATTCGCATGGGGAGTGCTCCGCTGTGCTTGACCGTCAAATCATACCGGCAAGCGAAGCACGTGGGGATTACGATCCGGTAATGTTGGCTGCAGACGGTGGCCCTACTCGACGTTATCCGCCACGTCCGTCATCCGGATCATATGGGGCTTGACGACATCGTCGTCCTCGTCGACGGTGGCGGTGGGCGGATGAATCAGCGCTTCGAGCCGGGCTCGCGTAGCTAGAAATTCCGGTGACGTGACCTGCGAATAATCGCGCGGACGGGGTACCGGCACCTCGATCAATTCCTGCACCTCGCCGGGATTTGCCTTCAGCACCAGGATGCGGTCGGCGAGAAAAATCGCTTCGTCGAGATCGTGCGTGATGAACAGCACGGTCACATCGATATTGCGCCAGATGTCGAGCAAATGCGTCTGCATCTTCGCGCGAGTCTGCGCATCGAGCGCGCCGAACGGCTCGTCCATCAACAGAATACGCGGCCGGTTCGCGAGCGCGCGAGCAATCGCCACGCGCTGCTTCATCCCGCCGGACAATTGGTGCGGATACGCATTGGCGAACTTCGTCAGACCGACCAGATCGAGCCATTGCAGCGCCTCGCGCTCGGCATGCGTGCGGCTGTGGCCGTTCATCTTCAAACCGAACATGACGTTTTTCTTGACCGTCAGCCACGGAAATAGCGTGTAGCCCTGAAACACCATGCCGCGATCGGCGCCGGGCCCTTCCACTGGCTTGCCGTCGAGCAACACGCTGCCGCTTGTCTGCCGTTCGAGGCCCGCGAGAATCCGGATCAAGGTCGACTTGCCGCAACCCGACGGCCCGATCACGCAGACGAACTCGCGCCGATGCGTTTTGAAGTTGATGCCGTTCAGCGCGGTGCATTCGCCCTGTGGACTCTCGAAGCGCTTGTCGAGGTCACGAACTTCGAGGATCACCTCGCGCGACTTCAGACGGTCGAAACGCTCGCGCACCGCTTCGGACTGGATAAGGTACTGCGGAATCGGTTGCGGATTTAGCATGATTGAATCCCTTGAATGCGGTGCAGTGTGGTGCGTGTATGGCGTGTATGGCGTGTATGACGACGAGCCGTGCTGCGAACGATCCCGCTACGCTTTGAGCGTGCGGTCCCACGGAAACAGCTTGCGGCCGACAGAGGCCAGCACGAGATCGGTGCCGAGTCCGATGATCCCAATCATCATGATCGCCGCGTAGACATTGTCGAAATGTTCATAGCGCGCCTGCTGCGTGATGTACCACGTGATGCCGGAGCTGGTGCCGACCAGTTCCGCCACGATCAGATAGGTCCACGCCCAGCCGAGAAGGATGCGCTGGTCGCGGTACAGGTCGGGCAGGATGCCGGGAATCACCACATGCGTGAGCAGCTTGAGTTTCTTCGTGCCGAGCGTCATCGCCGCTTCGAACAGGCCGTACTCCAGCTTGCGCGTGGTATTCGCCACGATCAGCACCTGCTGGAACAGCGTGCCGATCACGATGATGGCGATTTTCGGACCGTCATAAATGCCGAGAATCGCCACCATCAGCGCGCCGAACGCGGGTGCCGGCAAGTAGCGGAAGAATTCGAAAAACGGCTCCTGCAGCCGCGCGATCGCGCTGTAGGTACCGCATACGATGCCGATCGGCACGCCGATCACCGATGACAACAGAAAGCCCCAGAAGATCACCTGGATGCTGTGCCACAGGCTTTGATGCAACCACGCGCCGTCGCGCGACGCGGGCGGCGTCGTGAACGCGGTGTAGAACGCGCGCAGCACCTCGTGGGGCGCAGGCAGGTACACCGGGTTGACCGGCTCGCCCGTCGGCAAGGCGGTGTGACCCACGCGCGCATGGCTCAGCTCGTCGGCGAACACGTCCTTGTCGACACGCATGCCGGGTTGGAAATAGTCGACACTGCCCGGGCTCTCGATCAGCACCTGCGGATGCCAGACGAATGGGACGTAGCTGACAATGCACCATACGAGGAGCGGCAACAGAAACGAGCCGAAGCCCAATAGCCATTTGCCGCGTACGGAGAGTTCGCGACGCACCGCGAACCAGTCGCTTCTGTTAATCACGGTCATGGGATTCTCCGAGGCAGAGTTCGGTCGTGCCGGTGTCGCATGGCTTGCTCATCGTCCGTGCGCCCCCTACGGACGATGAAGCCGCGTGCGACCGGCCCTGCCCGCATGCCGTTTCACCGAGCCATGCGCGCGCCAGATCGAGCAGCATGAGGTCCTGATGCGCGCGCCCGACGAAAGTCACGCCAAATGGCAACCCGGCATGCACGCCGCTCGCGCAGACCCCTGCCGGCACGGCGAGTGCGGACAGGTCGAGCAGATTGACGAAGTTCGTGTAGTAGCCGAAGCGCGAGTTGACGCGGATCGGATCTGCCTCGAGTTCGTCGACCGTGGCGGTCGTGGCCGAGGTCGGTGTGACCATCACGTCGATCTGCTGCCATACCCAGCCGGCCTGCATGCGGAGAACGGCAAGGCGGTCGAAGGCGGCGAAGGCATCCGCTGCGCTCCAGCGTGCCGCGCCGCCGATGATCTCGCGGATCACCGGATGCAGCGCATCCGGCTGCGTGTCGACGAACTCGCGGATCGCGGCGAGCCGTTCGGCTACCCACGGCCCCTCGTAGAGCAACCGCGCGGTGGCAAGGAACGGTTCGAAGTCGATCTCGACCAGCTCGGCGTCGGCTTCACGCAGGCGTGTCAGGACCGCGTCGAAGGCCTGGGCGTACGAGCTGTCGCCGAAAAATTCGAGCTGGTCCGCGCGCGGCACGCCGAAGCGCACGCCGTGCAACGACGGTTGCGACGCTCGAGGCGCCGAGGCTCGCGCCGCAGGCGTCGGTGCGCGTGGCCGCGGCTGCTCGGGCGCCTGAAACGCTCGCGCGTACGGATCGTCTTCCGCAACGCCGTGCGCCACCTCGAACACGCGTTGCGCGTCGTTCGCCGAGCGCGCGAAGATCGACACGCAGTCGAGCGACTTGCAGGCCGGCACCACGCCGAGCGTGCTCAGTACGCCCTTGGTCGGCTTCAGTCCGAGCAGGCCGTGAAACGCGGCCGGCACACGTCCTGAGCCGGCCGTGTCGGTGCCCAGCGCAAACGCCGCGAGGCCGAGCGCGACCGACACCGCCGAGCCGGAACTGGAGCCCCCCGACGCGTAACGCGGGTCGAGGGCGTTACGGCATGCGCCGAGCGGCGAACGCTGCCCGGACAAGCCGGTTGCGAACTGATCGAGGTTGGTCTTGCCGATCGGAATGGCACCGGCCGCAATCAGACGCTGCACGACCGCCGCGCTTTTGTCAGGGGTGTAGGCGTACGCGGGGCACGCAGCAGTCGTTGGGATCCCAGCCAGATCGATGTTGTCCTTGATCGCGAACGGAATACCGTAGAGCGGCAGCGCGTCCGTATCCACGCCTTGCCGGCCATCGAGTGCATCGGCGTAGCGCATCATCTCGTCGCGGCTCAATGGCCGGATCCACGCGTGATGCGGGTCGTCCCCCGAGGTGCGTGCGGCAATCGCGTCAACCAGTTGCGCCGGCGTGAGGCTGCCATCGCGGTAACGCGACTGCAACGTTGCAATCGACATCGATTCGAACAGATCGTCGTGTTGTTTCATTTGCACGTAGCCTCCTCTGTGGCGTCGGCTGCAACGCCGGCACGCAGCACCATCAATCGCTGACCCGCGACGACCGCCGCGCCGGCCGCACAATCGATCGTTTCGATCACACCGTCTTCCGTGACGGCAACGGATACTTCCATCTTCATCGATTCGACAATCGCCACCACCTGCCCTTCGCTCACATGCTCTCCCTCGCTGACGAGCAGTTTCCAGACACTGCCCGATACGTCGGCGACAATGCTTTGCTGACCCGCCGCAAGCGCGTCGCCCGTTCCGCTGCCGGTTGCCGAATCTACGTCGCTGACCGGCTCGCCGACATACTCGGCGTGCCCGGCGGCATTCCAGCGCTCGCGCTCTTCGTCGAATGCCGCCTGTTGCGAGTGCTTGAAGGCGGAGATCGATTCGGCTTCGTCCTTCAGAAAACGGTTGTACGCACCGAGGTCAAAGACCGACTCCTCGATCTTCAGACTCGCGCGGCCCGAGATGAAATCGGCGCGCAACGCCGCAAGCTCGGCCTCGCTGACTTCGTAGAAGCGGATCTCGTCGAAGAACCGCAGCAGCCACGGCTTGCCGGCTTCGAACTCGCGCGTGGTGCGATAGCGGTTCCACATCTGTACGGTGCGGCCGACAAACTGATAGCCGCCGGGCCCTTCCATGCCATACACGCAGAGGTAGGCACCGCCGATCCCCACCGCGTTCTCCGGCGTCCATGTGCGCGCGGGGTTGTATTTGGTCGTGACGAGCCGGTGACGCGGATCGAGCGGGGTGGCCACCGGCGCGCCGAGATAGACGTCGCCGAGCCCCATCACCAGGTATCGCGCGTCGAACACGATGCGCTTCACGTCGTCGATGCTTTCCAGACCGTTGATGCGGCGAATAAACTCGATATTGCTCGGGCACCACGGTGCATCGGGACGCACCGATTGCATGTAGCGTTCAATCGCGATCCGCGTCGACGGGTCGTCCCATGACAGCGGCAGATGCACGATGCGGTTGGGTACGCGCATATCGTTGACGGCGGGCAATTCGCGTTCGGCCTGCTGAAGATGCGCGAGCAAGGTGTCGTGCGACAGCGCCCGGTGGTCGAAATGCACTTGCAGTGAGCGGATACCCGGCGTGAGATCGACAATGCCGGGCAATCGGTGTGCATCGAGCCAGTTCATTAGCGCATGCACGCGAAAGCGCAGGTTCAGGTCCAGCATGAGCGGGCCGTATTCAACCAGCACGTTCTGATCGCCGGAGCGGCGGTAGACCACGCCTGTACCCTCGCCTGCGGATGGATCGCTGTAGAGAATGCAATCGTGCGCGCTGGGGGTCGGGGTTGTTGTAGGTACAGCAGATGGCGCCGATGCCGTCAGCGACTGTTCCGCGCGCACCGATTCGAACCGCACCGTATCCCCCGGCCGCAGTTGGCCGAGCTTCCACAACTCGCCGCCCACCACCGTCACCGGACAGACGAAACCGCCGAGGCTCGGACCGTCCGGGCCGAGAATCACCGGCATGTCGCCGGTGAAATCGACCGCGCCGACGGCATACGCATTGTCGTGAATATTCGACGGATGCAGCCCCGCCTCGCCGCCGTCCGTGCGCGCCCACTGCGGCTTCGGACCGATCAGCCGGACCCCTGTGCGGCTGGAGTTGTAGTGAACCGTCCAGCGCGTGCCGTACAGCATCGCGATGTCATCGGGCGTGAAGAAGTCCGGCGCACCGTGCGGACCGTCGAGCACACCGAGGGTCCAGTCGTGGGTCAGCGCCGGCACGCGGGTTGGATCGAGTTGCGCGCCCACGTCGCCACGGCCCGCGTCGGCGGCGAGATGCAGCACGTCGCCCTTGCGCAAGGCGCGCCCGGCATGGCCGCCGAACTGGCCCAGCGTAAAGGTTGCTTTGCTGCCGAGATAGTCCGGCACCTGCAAGCCGCCCTTGAGCGCGAGACAGGCGCGCATACCGGCGCCGGTCACACCACCGAGCTTGAGCACCGAACCCGCTGGTGCGCGCGTGACCTGCCACAGCGTGACCGGCGCTCCGTCGAGGGTCGCGGCGAGCGGCGCGCCGCCCAGCACGAACAGCGTCGCGGTGTTAAAGCGCAGGGTCGCGCCGACCATTGCGCATTCGAGTCCCGCCGCGTCGGCCGGATTGCCGAGCAGTTCGTTGGCGAGCCGGAACGACAGATCATCCATCGGACCGGACGGCGGCACGCCGATGTCCCAGTAACCGACCCGTCCCGGCGTTTGCTGCACGGTAGTCTGCACGCCGCCGTCGAGCACGTCGATGGTGTGCGGCGCGAACATGAAGCGTGAGAGGAAGCCGGTGGTCTGCTCGCCGCGCGCGAAGGTCGCCGAACCGGCGATGGCGCGCAGATAGTCGAGGTTCGTCTCAATGCCGTAGAGCTGTGTTTGCGCCAGCGCGGCACGCATGGCGGCCAGCGCAGCGTCGCGTGTTGCGCCTTTGACGATGATCTTCGCGAGCAGCGGATCATAGAACGCGCTGACTTCGGTACCGGCATCGACCCATGTGTCGACCCGCGCATCGGCGGCGAAAGCGACGTGGGTCAGCACGCCCGCGCTCGGCTGAAACTGCTTGTGCGGATCCTCCGCATACAACCGGACCTGGATGCTCGCTCCGCTGGGCGTAGGAACAAGCGTGTCGAGCGGCGCAAGCTCGCCCTCTGCCTGGCGAACCATCCACTCGACCAGATCGACACCCGTCACCTCCTCCGTGACGCAATGCTCGACCTGCAACCGCGTGTTCACTTCGAGGAAATAGAAGCGTCGTGTGTCGGCGTCGAATACGAACTCGACCGTGCCGGCGGATTCGTACTTCACGGCCTGCGCGAGGCGCACGGCGCTCGCGTGGAGTGCCGCGCGTTCCGCCTGTGTCAAACCTGGCGCGGGTGTCTCCTCGATCACCTTCTGATGGCGTCGTTGCACCGAGCAATCGCGTTCGCCGAGCGCGATCACGTCACCGTGGCCGTCGCCGAAAATCTGCACTTCAATGTGGCGCGCATTCTCGACAAACTTCTCGATATAGACACCCGCGTTCGCGAAGTTGGCCTCGCCTAGCCGCGCGACCGATGCAAACACGCTCTCCAGTTGCGCCGCATCGCGGCACAGCGACATGCCGATGCCGCCCCCGCCCGCGGTGCTTTTCAGCATCACGGGATAGCCGATCGACCCGGCCTCGCTTAACGCGGTAGTCACGTCAGGCAGCAAGTCG
Organism: Paraburkholderia domus; assembly: GCF_905220705.1. Lineage (GTDB taxonomy): Bacteria > Pseudomonadota > Gammaproteobacteria > Burkholderiales > Burkholderiaceae > Paraburkholderia > Paraburkholderia domus. The sequence continues at coordinate 100,376 of NZ_CAJNAT010000020.1, read as the reverse complement.
GTGCCCGGCAGCAACGCCACGTCGTTCGCCTTCGCGATCTCGCGTGCCGTGTGCTTCAGGCCGAATTCAAGCATCTGCGCGGGGCGCGGACCGATGAAGCGGATGCCCGCGTCTTCGCATGCCTGCGCGAACGCGGCATTTTCCGAGAGAAAACCGTAACCGGGATGCACGGCATTCGCGCCGGTTGCGCGCGCCGCCTCGAGAATCGCGGCGCTATTCAGATAGCTGGCGGCCGCCACCGCCGGGCCGATGCAGACCGCTTCGTCAGCAAGCATCACATGCATGGCGTGGCGATCCGCTTCCGAATAGACCGCCACCGACGCAATGCCGAGGCGCTTGAGCGTGCGAATCACGCGGCAGGCAATTTCGCCGCGATTGGCAATCAGGACTTTGTCGAATGTCATTGGGCGTCCCAGATGGTCAGGCGCACGGGCGTCGGGTTGTAGCCGTTGCACGGGTTGTTCAGCTGCGGACAGTTCGAGATCAATACCGTCACGTCCATCTCGGCGCGCATCTCGACGTATTTGCCCGGCGCCGAGATGCCGTCTTCGAAGCTCAGTTTGCCGAGCGGCGTCACCGGTACATTCATGAAGAAGTTGATATTGCTGACGATGTCGCGCTTGGTGAGCTGCGTGCCCACGCCGCACGTGCAATGCGTAATCGCATGCAGGAAGCTGTCGCGGCAACTGTGCATATGGCGTTTGTCGAGCGCGTAGCGAACCGTGTTGCTCTCGGCCGCGCACGCGCCGCCGAGGGTGTCGTGACGCCCGCAGGTGTCCGCGACGAGGGTCACCATCGGCTTGCCGAGGTTCGACATCAGCACGCTGCCGGCGGACAGATAGAGGTTGCGTTGCGCGCGAATCGTGTCCTGCGCACTGTAGCGTTCGAGCGGATCGGCGCTGTTATAGAACAGTGTGTCGACGGCCTGATTACCTTCCAGATCGAGAATGCGGAACACCTGGCCGCGCTTGACTTCATGCAGCCATGGCTCGCCGGACGGCAGCGTGAGGTCATAGACCGCGTGACGGATGTCGAGCTTGCTTTCGATGATGGGCATCGCGGGTCTCCTTAAACGAACAGACGATCGGTGTTGACGAAGCCGCGCTCATTCTCGGGACAGGCGGAGCGGCAGGGATCGTCGGCCGGTACGGCGGCGTCGGCGGCATACGCGCGGTACGCAATCAGCTTGACGGGCCGCGGTTCGTATTCGGAGGAAGGGTTCAGTGGATGCGGTGCGCTCGAAAACGCGGCGAGCGTGTCCATTTCGAAACGCAGATCGAACGCCGCGCCGGCTTTCGAATGCCCCGTGACGAAATTGAGCGAGCCGTCTTCACTGATGGCGAGCTTGCTGAAAAAGTTGATGTTGGCGACGAGATCGCGCGTGCCCAGACCGTGCTTGGCCAGTTCGAGCAGCAGGCTGTCGCGGCCGTTGCGCACCATCGTATTGCGATGTTGCTGATAGCGGGCTTCGCCGTACTTGCTCGCGAACAGTTCGGCATCGCCGAGACCGCCCAGCGGATCGTGCCAGCCGAGCGTGTCGGCCGTGATCGAGGCGAGTACACGGCCCATATCCGAATAGAGCACGTGGCCGCGCGTCAGATGCGCGGTGTGCTGCGCCTTCAACGTATCGGCCATGTTGTAGCGTTCGAGCGGCTCGTCGTGCCGGTAGAACACGGCGGCCAGATTGGCGCCGCCCTCGGGATCGACGATGCGCAGCGCAACGCCACGGCGCAGCACGCCGGACCAGTGCGTGCCGGCGGGAATCACGGATTCCCACAACACGTGCGGGATCGGTGCGAGATCGACAGGATTTTGCGTCGACATGGAGGCTCCTGGTATCGGTTGGGAAAAAGCATGAGAGGGCGATTGACCGACATCGCGACCTCCCGGGCTTTTATCCCTCCGTGGAGCCTCGCCGGCGCCTTGAAAGAAGGTGAACGGCAAGACCGGATTGCTCTCGGACCAGACATCGTGTGCACGCTTCAAAGCCAACTAAAAGCCTTTAAAGCGGTACGACCGGAACCCTAGCGATCCTGAAGATGATGCAAATTACTTCGCACCTCTCGCTGCATAGCTAAGCGAGTTGCGTGCCAGGATTATGTTGCCGGGGCCGCAAGCGCAGAGTGGCAAGGGATTGAATGCTGTTGGCGGCACAATTAGCGGGCCCGCAGCTTGGTTGCGTTGATGGCACACGCACCACGGTTGAGGGCGATCAGGCACCAGATGAATGCGCGAAGCACCACGATTGGGCTGCGCGCTCACATGTCTCACGCGGCGTAGGGGCTCTTTACGATGGCACGGTGTGTGCGTGCCATGGCGCCACGTTCATCACCTCACTCATCCGACCATGCTCACGCTCGCCACGCTTCGCCGCACGCTCTACACGCTGATGTCGGTACGTTTCATCGAACTGCAGAAGCAGCGGCACCGCTCGTAAAACGCGCTTGTTGCCCAAAGCTCGCCAAACCCTTCGACCCGTCAGGCAATGCCAGCTCACCGCGTTCAAGACGCTGCTTCAAATAGGTAAAGCTCTGCGCCGTCTGGGCGAACAGATGGTCGCCTGCCGATACCGGCGGGTATTTCGCCACCGCCTCGGGTGTCGCGAACTGCGGCAGCGGCTCGACTACCGTGCGATAGTCGCAGGCGAAGAAGAGCGGAAACGAGTAACGCTCTTCCCTCACCTTGCGCACACGATGTGAAGTCGCCACGTAGGTACCGCCGGTCCACACCTCCAGCATGTCGCCGATGTTCACGACGAACGCGTTGTCGAGCGGCGGCGCATCGATCCATTCGCCCTCGCCGTTCATCACTTCAAGGCCGGGGGCTGTTGGCAGCAGAATCGTGAAGCACTCGTAGTCGGTATGCGCACCGATGCCCGGCCGGTCCTCCGCGGACGGGTCGAGAGGATAGTGGAGGAGGCGCAGCTGGCTCGGGGGCTTCTGCAAGTACTCGTCGAAATGCGTTTCCGGCAAACCGAGTGCGAGCGAGAAACCGCGGAACAACGCGCGGCCGAGTGCGAACGCCGCGTCGTAATACCCGCTGACCGCTTCGCGAAAACCCGGCTGCTCAGGCCATATATTCGGCCCGAGCATCGGCGTGCCGGCTTTGACGTCAGGGTCGTCGGGCGGCAGTTCCCGGCCTGTGTCGAACCCTTCCTTCCTGTCGCGCTTGCCGCCCGCGAAAACCTCTTCGCCTTCCGGCACATAGCCGCGATGCGCGATCGATTGACCGATGTAATAGCGCATCTTCCAGTCGTCGGGCGCGGCGAAGAACTGCTTTGCCTGTTCTATTAGCGCAGCTTGCTGCGCGCGCGAGACCTGATGGCCGGTGACGTAGAAAAAGCCCGCGTCACGCGCGGCACGGTCGAGTTCGCGTGCGGTTGTGAGACGCCGGTCCGGGTCATCGCTAAAGAGACCGCTGACGTCGACGACGGGCAGTCGGTCGAAACGGGTGTGGGTTTGGCTCATGAGGTTTGCCTATGCGTGCAGCGGTGCGATGGATGATCGAGTCGGTGAATGCGTTTGCTGTTCGGTTCGCAGGCCGCCACGCGCCTCGCGTCCGGCAAGAAACGCTGCGAGATGGCGTCGCTCCTCGCGTCCCATCCACGTGTTGATCGCCCACAGATCCGCCACCGGCGCATTGGTGAAAGGCAACGTGTGCAGATAGCCATCGGGGCCGAACTCGGGCGTCATGGTCGTGGTCGTGTAGCCCTTGTCGATCTGTGCGCTCCACAGTGCTTCCCAGATTCGCTGATGCGAAGCAAGGCAGTCTGCGTACTCGGGCGCAGCGGGATGCGGCACCTGCGGACCTTGCGGATACCCTACACGCCCGTGCAGATGATGCGCATGCGGCGCAAGCTCAAGAATCGTGTCCCATTCACCACCGTCGCCGTCGAGCAGACGCTCGCACACCGACACCCAATGGCTGAAGTCGCATGTCAGCTTGAGTTCCGGCACCGCACGCGCGACATCGCGGGTAATCCATGGGTTGTAGAACGAGCGGCCCCGATGCGTCTCGAAGCTGCAGGTCACCTCGTGCTTCGCAGCAACTTCCACCGCGCGCGCGAAGAAATCCACCTGTGTAGCCGCCGGCCACGCGTCGCAGCCTGCCATCACATTGAAAAAGCGTGGTTTGAGCGGCTTGCCCCACACGATCTTTTCCTCGAGATCGCGCAGATGCTCCGCCGGCGTGGCAGACCGTTCCGGCACATAACTGCCCGCCGTCGTGATCTCCGCGATGAACTCGAGACGTTCGTCGGCGATTGCCTGCGCGAAAGCTTCGCGCTCAGCCCCACCCGGCGGGACTGGCGCTTCGATCCCGTCGAAACCGGCGGCGCGCACTAGCGGTGCGGCATCATGCGGACCGCCGTCGAATCCCCAGAATGTCTTGAACAGTTCGAATTTCATCGCCTCTCCTATTGCATGCAAAATTGCATGCAATAGTACACACGAAATTTGCTCGCCAAAAAAACGCTTTGCGTCGCTGTGCATAATTTTGGCGCGCCCGATTTCCTGCACGATTAGCACTTAAACTGTGCACCCCTCCTCCTCATGGTGAATCGATGAAGAAGAAACTTGCGCGTCACAAGGGGCAAGCCGTCGCGCGCGCCATTCTCGACATGGACTGGCAGTGGTCGTCGCATTTCGGCGACCTGGGGCTGAACGACCTCAACTACAGCGATCTGTTTTGCCGGATGTGGGTGGACGCGGAAAATGATTTCGCCAAGACGGCGCTCTACGATTTCATGCCTGGCGTGAGCCGCCGCACCGCGGTCCGCTACGTGCAGGCGCTAATCGACGCCGGCTGGCTGCTGGAGACGAGTTCCGAAGCGGATCGCCGCATCAAGCGAGTCAGTCTCGCGGCATCGATCGAGGAGCGTCTCGAGCAGTTTCTCGCCTACGTGCATCAGCGTTTTGCCGCGCTCGAATGAACTGTGGGCTCATGTTTGCGCTGAAACATTCGCATGACTGCGCCTCGAGGCATCGCCTGGCCCGCGCTGGCATATTTCTCGCTAGATTGATTGCCGAGAGGTGCGGCAGCGTCGCATCTTAGGGATGCTAGGGTTCCGGTTCGCAAGAACGTCTGGTCCGAGAGCAGCCCGGTGCACCGGTTCGTTCGGCTCGGGCTTGATCCGGGAGCGAACGACTGTTGCACTACACGGCGGGACAAAAGCCCGGGAGATTGGCGATAGCAATGCCTATCGTGCCTCTCCGTGGCCGGCGTTTGTCTCCCGCAGTTTTCGCGCAGTGTCCGCACCATTCGGATTCTCGCGGGAACCGGCCATGTTGTTTTATCGCGCAGTCGCCGCGCGATCCAACTCAACAATCGCAATTGACCGGTCTCCTGGAGAAAACGATGAAACGCTTCGAATCCGCCCGTATGTCCCTGACCTCACTGAGCAGCCTTGCCTCGTCGCGCCGCGTGCGTGGCGCGATCGCCGGCGCTGTCGCCACGCTTGCGATCGGCTTCGCCGGTTTCGGCGCGGCACCCGCGCAAGCGGCTGCCCCCCTCGCCATCGGTTATAGCGATTGGCCCGGCTTCGTCGCGTTCCAGATTGCCATCGACAAAGGTTGGTTCAAGGAGGCCGGCGTGGATGTCAATTTTCAGTGGTTCGACTACTCGGCCTCGCTCGATGCGTTCTCCGCCGGCAAGCTCGACGCGGTCGGCGCAACCAATGGCGATGCGCTGGTCACCGGCGCAAGCGGCGCAAAAAACGTGATGATCCTCCTGACCGATTACTCGAGCGGCAACGACATGATCGTGGCCAAACCGCCCGTTCGCACGGTCGATGGACTCAAGGGCAAAAAAGTCGGTGTCGAAATGGGTCTCGTCGATCACCTGCTGCTGGACACGGCGCTCGAGAAGCATGCGCTCAAGGAATCGGACATCACGCTCGTCAACGCGAAGACGAATGAGTTGCCACAAGTGCTGGCGTCGTCCAACGACGTCGCCGCGGTCGGCGCATGGCAACCGAACGCGGGCGAAGCACTCAAGCGCGTACCGGGCTCGCGTCCGATCTTCACCTCGGCCGACGCACCGGGCCTGATCTACGACGCGATCACGGTCAATCCGGTCAGCCTGCAGTCGCGCAAGGCCGACTGGGCCAAGGTGATCAAGGTCTGGTATCGCTGCGTGGCCTACATCAACGATCCGAAAACGCAACCGGATGCCGTGAAGATCATGTCCGGGCGCGTCGGACTGACGCCGGCCCAGTATCTGCCCTTGCTGAAAGGCACGCACCTGCTCGACGCGGCGGCGGCCAGGAAGGCCTTCGTCAAGGGTGACGGGCTTGACTCGGTGTACGGTTCGAGCGTGAACGCGGACAAGTTCAACGTGCGCAACGCGGTCTACAAGCAATCGCAGAACGTGAATGCCTATCTCGACCCGGCGCTGACCAATGCGCCTTGAGTTGTGCGCCATGTTGCGCCTTGGATCACGCTAGCCGCGTGCAGGAGACATGCGCCAGGTCGGCGTGTCTCCTGTCGCGGTGTGGCCGGTTCGGATCGAATCGGGCGGATGCACTGCGCATTCAAGGGACGGCCAGGGCAACGCGACCTCGACGAAAGCTGGCCCATACACGGTAATATAGGCAGCCGCACGCGCTGCCGCAGCACGTTCGTTATTCGTTGCGGCGCCCGGGAACGCCAACGAGGAGGCAATCGTGTATAAAAACCGCTGTTGCTATAACGTCCGATTCGCGCTGACGCTCACACTATTGCTTCTGTCGGTGGCACTGCCCCGGCCCGCTTCAGCCAGCGAGGACGGCGCGAACGCCAATGCGGAGGCCGCCGGCGAGCGGGCGCACTTTGTCCAGGCGTTCTGCGGATGGACGCCGGCGGACGTGGCGCAGTACAAGGCGAAGCTCACGAAGGTGCTTACCGAAGCCAGCCAGTTCGACACTCGCTGGCAAGCGGGTTGGCGGCGTGGGGATAGCGACGCGATCCAGATGCGCTCGTTGCGCCTGAGTGCCCCAACTGACTACGAGGCGCGCGTCAAAAACAATTGCGGCCGCATCAAATGGCAGATCGACAACTCGTTGCGGCCGCGCTCGCCAAACTAGCCCACCGCCCGAAGCTGTTATTCTTCCCCCTCTCCCGACCACGACCTGGTCGCCTGCCGCCCCCGGGCGGCATTTCCATGCGGCGCGTTCACGCGCCCGGCATCAGCGAGACAGGAATTTGCATGTTTGGTTTTCTGCGCGGCTATTTTTCCAACGACCTGGCAATCGACCTCGGCACGTCGAACACCCTTATTTACATGCGTGGCAAGGGGATCGTGCTGGACGAACCCTCGGTGGTCTCGATTCGTCAGGAAGGCGGCCCGAACGGCAAGAAGATCATTCTGGCCGTCGGCAAGGAAGCGAAACAGATGCTCGGCAAGGTGCCGGGCAATATCGAGGCGATCCGCCCAATGAAGGACGGCGTGATCGCCGACTTCAACATTACCCAGCAGATGATCAAGCGCTTCATCCAGATGGCGCACGAGTCGCGGATGTTCGCGCCGTCGCCGCGCATCATCATCTGCGTGCCGTGCGGCTCGACTCAGGTCGAGCGCCGGGCAATCAAGGAAGCCGCGCATAGCGCGGGCGCCTCGCAGGTCTATCTGATCGAAGAGCCGATGGCCGCGGCCACCGGCGCCGGTTTGCCCGTATCCGAGGCGACCGGTTCGATGGTGGTCGACATCGGCGGCGGCACGACCGAAGTGGGGGTGATCTCGCTTGGTGGCGTTGTCTATAAGGGCTCGGTGCGTGTGGGCGGCGACAAGTTCGATGATGCGATCGTCAACTACATTCGCCGCAACTGCGGGATGTTGATTGGCGAACAGACCGCCGAGGCCATCAAGAAGGAAATTGGCTCCGCGTTTCCGGGTTCTGAAGTCAAGGAGATGGAGGTCAAGGGCCGCAATATGTCCGAAGGCATTCCGCGCAGCTTCACGGTTTCCAGCAACGAGATTCTCGAAGCGCTGACCGATCCGCTGAACCAGATCGTCTCGGCGGTGAAGATCGCGCTGGAACAGACGCCGCCGGAACTGGGCGCCGACATCGCCGAGCGCGGCATCATGCTTGCGGGCGGTGGCGCATTGCTGCGCGATCTGGACCGCCTGCTCGCCGAAGAAACCGGCCTGCCGGTGTTCGTTGCCGAAGCGCCGCTGACCTGCGTGGTGCGGGGTTCGGGGATGGCGCTGGAGCGGATGGACAAGTTCGGCGGGGCGTTTTCTTACGAGTAAGGCGACGGAGTCCAGCCGCTCCGATGAAGGATCAATGCCCGTTTGCCTTCAGGCTGTCGAGATAGGCGAGCCATCCGCCGAACGAGGTAATCTCCGTCGCGCCACTGTCGTCGCTGACCGCGGAAGGCTCGCAGATGAAGCCTTTCACAGCGAGCCCACTCGCGAGTAGCAGCGTGCCGATGCCCAGCGGTGCCGGTACGTCCATGACGAATTTGCCGAAGGTGCGCAACGGCACCTCCCAGACTTCGACAGCGATCGGCGCACCTGGCTTGCTGATCACGCGAACCAGTCCAGGCTTCGGCGGCTGCGTATTGGCGAGCGCGTAAAGCCGATAACAGGGCGCCGTAAATGTCGCTTCGACAAAACGCGCGCCGGCCTCCTGCAGTTGCCAGTTCAGCGGTTGCCCGCGCAGATGCGCGCCGACCACCGCGAGCGCGACCGTGGGTTCTTGAGAAGAACTCGTGGCGACTTGATCCAGGTTATCGGGCACGTGTTGTTCCTTGAGTTCAATTTTGAATAAAGGCAATGACAGGTTTTCGAACCGCAGACAACGATCCCGGGATCGAATTACGGTCAGCAACGGAACTGAAACTGCAATAGCGATGATGCCCGACCAAAACAAAACGTCAACCACGACACCGGATAGCGGATAGGTCAAAAACGCATCGCGCGAGTTTATGAACGAGGCGTCGGCGCGCGCAGCGCCGCCGGAAGTATGACTGCCTTGTCACTCACGCCGAATGCGCGAGGGCACGGATTCCAGATGCACCACTACCGCGACTGCGCGGGGGACCCGCTTAAGAATTAGCGGTTTGAGCTGCTTTCTCTTGCCTACTTCTCTTTGCAGCAGCAAAGAGAAGTAGGTGCCCCCCGCACAGGGGCAACGCTAATAGACCACTAACAAATCAAGGAAAGGCCAAAGAATCCAGATCAAGGAAAGGCCAACACCACAGGCACAGAGACAAACAAAGCGCCGAGCAGGCAAAACCCCCATTTCACTCCCCCTTCTAAGAATCAACCAAATACTTGGTTGCTAGCCCCCCACCCACTCCCGTACCGTTCTCACCCTAGGCCCAGCGCCCAGCTATGGAGAACTCATGCCATCATCACAACCGCCCCAAACCCCAAACCACAGAATCGCAGCCGCAGCAGAACTATTCGCTGAAGACGACCTAACCCACCGTTTCGCACCCATATTCGCCCGCATCGCCGAAGGCGCCGTAGACCGCGAACAGAAGCGGGACCTACCCTACGCTCCCGTGGAATGGCTACGCGAAGCCGGCTACACGAAACTACGCGTGCCCAGGCACTACGGCGGCGAAGGCATCACGCTGAAAGCGTTCTTTGCCTTAGTCACACGTCTCGGCGAAGCAGACTCAAATCTGCCGCAAATCCTGCGCGTACACGGCGGCTTCATCGAATCGCTGCTGGAAAACGGCGACGAGCCGCTGCGCGACCGCTGGCTCACACGGATCGCACAAGGCGAGATCATCGGCGGCGCCGTGTCCGAACGCACCAGTGTCACCAGCAACAGCGTGCGCCTCACGCAAACCGACGGCACATGGCATCTCGACGGCGAGAAGTACTACACCACCGGCACGCTCTACGCGGACTGGGTCGACGTCACCGCCCACGATGGGCAAAGCAATGTGCGCGTGCTCGTCAAAAGCGACGCACCCGGCCTCGCCCGGATCGACGATTGGGATGGCTTCGGGCAGCGTCTCACCGGCAGCGGGACGGCGCGTTTCGAGCATGTGCCGGTCTCGCACGAGAACCTTTACCGACGCTATGACGCCACCGAACCACGCCGTAACAGCCTGCTCACCGCCTACTATCAGGCACTGCATGTCGCGAACCTGGCCGGCATCAGCCGCGCGGCGCTGCGCGACGCTGTGGCGTTCACGCAAGCTAAAACGCGGACCTTCGGCATTCCGGGCGAATCGAGCCCGCGTGACAATCCGTTGGTGCATCGTGTAGTCGGGCGGCTCGCGAGCCTTGCTTACTCGACACAGAGCATCAGCGCTTCGCTAGCCAACGCGATCGATGAAGTGTCGGTCGCGCGGCAAGAAGGCCGTACCGACGAGCAAACCTATGTCCGCCTGGACATCCAGACGTTCCAGGCGCAGCAGATCGTGATCGAACAAACGCTGCAGGCGGCCACCCTGCTGTTCGAAGTCGGCGGCGCATCGGCAACCAGCGAGACGCGCCGCTTCGATCGCTACTGGCGCAATGCACGCGTACTGGCGTCGCACAATCCGGCGATCATCCGCGAAGCCGCTATCGGCGACTTCTATCTGAACGGGAAGGCGCATAACGAAAGGTTTGGCGTGTCCGGTTCCTAGCCCTCGTGTGGCACAGTATCGCCAGGCGCACGCGCGACGCTTGCGATACTGGACAGCCCTGACGAGCGACATGAAGAACCTGACTGCTTACGAGCCCCCGGTCGACGAAGACCAGCTTCTGCTGAAGTGGATCCGGCGCGCGCGTGAATCCCAGATGAGCCATTACGACATGGCTGACCTGCTATCGGCGCGAGACCGCAGCGTCGGCTGGCTGGTCACCGCATTAACTGCCTTCGTGGGTACTGCGGCGTTTGCATCGTTGAGTTTGAGCGCCGTCTCGCTGGCGCTCAAGATCTTCGTGGGGCTCGTGAGCGTCGCCGTTGTGGTCTCCGCCGCGCTGCAAACTTTCCTCAGATACGCGGAGCGCGCGGAAAAACATCGCGCGGCGGGCGCACGCTATGGCGCTGTGCGGCGCCGCCTGGAAGCGATCTTCGCAGGTGACGCCGATGCTCGCGACGGCCACTATCTCACCGCGATCCGCGACGAACTCGACCGGCTCGCCGAAGACTCACCGAACGTGCCGCCGCGCGTCTTCTATCGCACGCAGCGAACCCTCTCTGACGACCCGCGACGAAGCCGCGATACCTGATCTGCTACCACGCGCGCAACGCCGGCCATTCGGCGGCGCCGGCGAGACCCTGTTTCGAACGGCCCAATTAGCTGTAATTGTCGAAAAATGCGGGGTCGTCGTAAATGTTCTGTGTCATTTGTAAATTGGATTAACTGGAATTGAAGCAACACGGCCACATGTGTATAAGCGAGAAACCTGGCGGCGTGCCATTTGCGCATGCAGTTTCGCTATCAGGGTTGGACCACAGCTCAGAGTCGGCGGCCTGAAGGGCCAGTACAGGCCACTGTTACAGCCATTTAAGCGTCACTTAAGCTTGCGGCCCGCACAATGGCCGGTGGTGAGAATGCCGCTATTCCCCGGCATGTTTTTCCGTCAGACATTCGAAACACGATATCCCCACCCGGCCTGCCGGCATTTACGTTTTTCCGGGCCTGTGCTTCTGCCCGACTATGGTATTGTCCGACCTGCGCTTTAAAGCGCATTGCCACACTCAATCGGGAAGCGCAATCGCTCCCTAAAAAAACATCATGGAAGTACAAAACGCCCGTCGTTGGGCACCTCGGGGAACACGCGTCTGGCTGGGCGCAGCCGCCGCATTGGCGATCGCCAGCGGAGTGCGCATGTTGCTCCATCCGTTTCTCGGACCGATCATGCCGGGCACCGCGTTCTGTATCGCGGCGGCGCTGGTCGAATATTTTTGCGGGCTCGCGCCGGCGCTCACGGTCATGGTGTTTGGCCTGGGTATCGCCGACTATCTGTTCGTCCCGCCCTACGCAACCATCGCCGTATTCGACCGCGGTGACGTCGCGCTGCTCATCTCATATCCGTTGGTGACGCTGCTCGTCATCATGCTGATCGAACGCCTGCGCCGCGCGCAGTTTCGCGCGGAACTGATCGCCTCGGTTGCGCAATCGCGCTATGAAATGCTGCTGCGTCACGACAACGAGCGCATGCTCGCGCGCCGCGCCGTCGACGAAACACACCGGCTGCTGCGCCATCTGTCGCATCATCACAAGACCTTCGTTTTTATTCAGGCGCTCGAGCGCAACGCGCTGCACCCGGCGGACGACGTCAAGCCGCAAGGCGTGCTGCCGCGTCTGCCCAACGAAATTGCGCCCGGCCCGCGCTTTGCCGATGTCGATCCCGATGACATCCAGCGGGTCAGCAAAGCCCTGTGGCCCGGCAACCATCGCGTGCGCCTGAAAAGCGGCGATGGACCGTCGAAGCTCACCGAGTGCGTGTGCGAGCGGTTCACCACCCATGCCGGGGAGTTCCTCGTGCTGCGGATCGGAGCCTGATCCGTGAGTCAACCGACAAGTCTCTTCTTACCCGGCGACGATCATGCCGTGCTGATGTTGCACGGCCTGTCGAGCTCGCCGCTCGAATTACGTTTTCTCGCGCGCTATCTGAACGCCGAGGGCTTCACCACCTGCGCGCCGGTCTTGCCTGGCTACAGCGCAGGTTCTGAAGAAACGGCAATGGAACGATGGCTCGAAGCCGCCGTGCGCGAGTACGACGCTTTAGCCGAGCGCTTTGCACGCGTCTCGATCTGCGGGCTGTCGATCGGTGCGGCGTTAGCGCTGGCGCTGGCGCATCGCCGGCCAGGCGCGCAGTCGCTCGTGTTGTTGTCGCTGACGCTCTCATACGACGGCTGGGCGATCCCCTGGTATCGCTTCCTGCTCAACTGGGCGTACTTCACGCCGATGCGCAAACGCTGGCGCTACCGCGAGGAAGCGCCGTTCGGCCTGCGCAACGAAGCGCTCAGAGCGAAGATCGCCCGCGCGATGCAGCGCAGCGACTTCAGCGAAGTCGGGCCGTCGACGATCTCATTGCCGGCGTTGCACCAGGCGAGCCGGCTCGCCGCGAGCCTGCGCACGCAGGTGCGCGACATCAAAACCGATTGCCTGATTGTCCATGCGATCGACGATGAGACGTCGAGCCCTCGCAATGCCCGCTTTGTCGCCGCGAATATCGGCGCGGCCTTTTTACGCACAATCTGGCTGGATGATTCGTATCACATGATTACGTCGGACAACGAGCGCGAAATCGTCGCGCGCGAAACCGCGCTTTTTTTGCGCGAGAGCGAAGCCGCTCATAGCCGCGACGACGGCGGCAAGCAACAGGTCGTCTCGAAAGCTTTGGCACGACGCCTCAGGCAACTCGCCGCGCTTGGCAAGGAGCGCGCATGACGGCGCCTGCCACGCTCCGGTTCGGCAAACCCATGGACATGTCGCTGCGGACCCCATTCAGGTTCGGCAAATCCGCTCGCATGTCGCTGCTGGTCGCCGCCGCGCTGGGTCTTTGCACAGCGCGGACTGCGCACGCGGACGATGCGAGTCCCAGCACAACGTCTGACGCGAGCACGGGCGCGGCCACCGACAGCAAATGGAAAATCGGCGTGGGCCCTGGCGTGGTGATCACGCCCAAGTACCCGGGGTCGCGACAGTTGACCGTATTCCCGTTCCCTGCGCTGGATATCTCTTACGACGACCGGATTTTCTCGCAGGGCCCCGACGTGCTCGGCGTCAACGTGCTGCGCGGTCCTGCCTATCACGTGGGCGCGGCTTTCACCTTCGATTTCCAGACCCGCAAGGAGTCCGACGACCCGCGGCTGCATGGACTTGGCAATGTGTACGGCGGACCGAAGCTGAAACTCTTCGCTGATTACACGTGGTGGGCGTTTACGGGATCAGTGGCGTTGTACCAGGATGTCGCCGGGCATCACCAGGGGACCACGGTCATGACGGATTTCGTCGCTTCCGCGCCAGTTGGCGGCTGGTTGTTCTCGGTGGGCCCAGGATTTACCTGGGCGAATTCGACTTATACCCAGACGTTCTTCGGCGTGTCCGGGCAGCAGAGCGCTGCGTCAGGATTGCCCACGTATAGCACCAGTGCCGGCGTGCGGGACATCCATATGAACGCCATGGTGACTTACGATTTTTCCAAACACTGGAACGGATCAGTTTCCGCTACGTTCGGGCGACTGGAGCACGACGCGGCGAATAGTCCGATCACGGAAAAAAGATTCGAGCTCAATACGCTCGCTTCGGTGAACTACAAGTTTTAATTTCTGGCTTTTCACGCGCTCGCCGCGCGCGAAAAGTCCATCGTGTTTCAATCCCCCGTGCCCAGCTCGCCGACTTCAATCCCCAACTCGGCCGCCATGCGCCGCACCACCACCTGAAGCCGGCTCACCTCATCGGCAAGCCGCTTCTGTTCAGCTTTGACCGCCTCGAACGCCGACAGCGGCACAACCTCATCTTCCCCGCCCGGCTGTGCAAGATCGCTCGCGCTGATTTCGCCGCATAGCAGATGCGTCCAGCGATTTTCACGCTCGCCCGGCGTGCGGGCCAGCTTCACCACCCGCGGCGGATCGTTGGCAGCCAACTCGTCGAGAAACGCATCGACCGACGAGATGTCGGCGAATCCATGCAGGCGCGCACTATTCAAACGTAACTCGGCCGCGGTCTGCGGACCGCGCAGCAGCAACGTGGTCAGCAAGGCCGCCGACTGACTCGGCAACCCCAGCACCCGATTCATGTTGTGCTCAAAGCGCGGCACGCGGCTGCTGCTGCCTTCCATTACCAGACTCAGGCGCTTCAATCCGTCGACGGCGGTCAGCACCTCAGCTTCGGTCGCATTCATCACGGGCGCGCGGCCGGTCTTCTGATTGCAGCCCAAGGTCAGCGCGTTCAGCGAAAGCGGATAACTGTCCGGTACGGTGTGCTGCTTTTCGACGAGCACGCCGAGTACGCGCCCTTCAAGCAAGGTCAACGCGCGGATGGAGGGACGGGAAACAGCGTCGGGAGTGGAGTTCATAAAGAGGATGTCGCGGCATGCGCCGCCGGGTCTCGTGGAGGGTGTGCCTTACCGTTGCACAGCCAGGCGGCAGGTTTTAGTTTGTGGGCACTATGATAAACGCCCCGGCAGCTCGCGGTGTACGAATCTCCGCAATGGCGAGGTGCGTCCCGAGCGCGTCCGCATCCTTCCCGGCACGTTTTTGTTTCGTTGACGATTTTCCATATTCGAGATAATTTCCCGAATATGGAAAAGACACACCCCGACGACAACACCATCGACCGCCGCATCGCCCAGCGTCTGCGAGGGCTGCGCGCCGAGCGAAACTGGTCGCTCGACGATCTCGCGAAGCTCAGCAACGTCAGCCGCGCCACCCTGTCGCGCCTCGAAAACGCCGCCGTGAGCCCCACGGCGAGCGTGCTGGGCAAGCTCTGCGTCGCCTACGGCTTGCCGATGTCGCGCCTCATGCACATGGTCGAAGAAGACTTCGCACCGCTGGTGCCACGCGAGGCGCAGGCGGTCTGGACCGACGCGAGCGTTGGCTTCCGGCGCCGCTCCGTGTCGCCACCGGCCCAGGCGCTGAGCGGCGAGGCGCTGGAGTGCGAACTCGATGCCGGCGTGCGCATCACTTACGACGCGTCGCCGCGGGCCGGCCTCGAACATCATCTGATCCTGCTCGAAGGGCAACTGCAGATCACCGTCGACGGCCAAGGCCACGATCTGCAACCCGGCGACTGTCTGCGCTATCAGTTATTCGGCGCCAGCGCGTTCGTCACGCCCGCGCACAGCGCGGCCCGCTACCTCCTCTTCATCGTCTGAGTTCGAGCCACTATGAGCGCGACCACCATCACGAGCTTTTCCGCCGACGACCTCGTTCACCATCTATCCGAACTCGGCGCGCTCCTGCATGCCTGCGTCCATAACGGCGCGAGCGTCGGATTTGTGCTGCCGTACAGCGTCGAGGAGAGTGAGGCGTTCTGGAGCGGCAAGGTGCTGCCGTCGCTGCGCGCGGGCGTGCTTGTGCTGTTCGTCGCTCGCCATGGCGAGTCGATCGCCGGCACTGTGCAACTGGATTACGACACGATGCCGAACCAGCGTCATCGCGCCAAGGTGCGCAAGCTGCTGGTCCACCCGGCGTTTCGCCGCCAGGGCATTGCCAAAGCGCTGATGACGGAACTGGAACACCGTGCGCACCAGTTGCAGCGCAGCCTGCTGACGCTCGACACGCGCACCGGCGACAAGGCCGAGCCGCTCTATGCCGCACTCGGCTACCAGACGGCCGGCGTGATCCCGCGGTTTTGCCGCGACACGCAGGAGGCGCAGCTTGACTCGACCACCATCATGTACAAGACGCTGTGAGCATGATGCACGCAGGCCGCCCGCGATGGACGCCCAAGACGACCGGGACGCAAGCAGGACGTCGACGATGCAGACTCAGGCGAGTCTTCAATGTCCGGTTTAACGGCGCGAATCGAGTGCGATCCGCACGGCCAGACCGGCGAGCACGGTGCCCATCAGCCAGCGTTGCACCTGCAGCCACACCGGCCGCCCTGCGAGAAACCCGGCGATCGAGCCCGCCGTGCTCGCGATCAGCGCATTGATCGTGACGGCGATGACGATCTGCACGCAGCCCAACGCGATCGACTGCGTGAGCACGCTGCCGTGCTCCGGCGAAATGAACTGCGGCAGCAGCGACAGATACATCACAGCGATCTTCGGATTCGCGAGGTTCGTGACGAGGCCCATGGTGAAGAGTTTTCGGCCGCTGTCGTGCGGCAGGTCGCGCACCTGGAACGGTGAACGCCCGCCCGGCTTGACCGCTTGCCACGCCAGATACAGGAGATACAGCGCGCCGCCGAAACGCAACGCGTCATACGCATAAGGCACGGTCAGCAGCAGCGCGGTGATACCGAACGCCGCGCAGAACATGTAGAACACGTAGCCGAGCGCAACCCCGCCGAGCGACACGAGCCCGGCGCGCCGCCCCTGGCAGAGCGATCGCGAGATCAGGTAAATCATGTTCGGGCCGGGCGTGAGCACCATGCCGAGCGAGATCAGGGCGAAGGCAAGCAGCGTTGTGACAGCGGGCACGGCGTTCTCCTCGTGAATTGAAGTCAGGTAGTGCCGCTCAATATAGCCGATGTCGCCGATTCAAGCCTTCAATCCGGACTTGAAAAATCCGCATGCGCAGTTGAACAGCGCTTATCACGCAGGACTGCGCACGTGCCCTCTGCCCGCTGTCGAGCCCAGAAGGCGGGTTAGCCGAGATACGCTTCCACGAGCTTGACCCAGTAGCTTGCGCCAAGACTGATGATGCGGTCGTTGAAGTCGTACTTGGGGTTATGCACCATGCAACCGCCCCACTCGCCCACGCCGTTACCGATCATCACGTAGCAGCCCGGCACCACGTCGGACATCCATGCGAAGTCTTCGCTGCCCATCATGCCTTTGGTGTCGGTCAGAACGTTCGCGGCGCCGACCAGATCGGTGAGCACATCACGAGCTAGCGCGGTCGGCGCCTCGGCATTGACTACCACCGGCACGAGCCGTTTGTAGTCGATCGAGGCTTCCACGCCGAAGCATTGCGCCTGCAGCGTGACGATTTCGTGCACGCGTTTTTCGATCCGCTCGCGCATCTCGGGGTGAGTCGAGCGCATGTTCAACAGGAGCTTCACGGTGTCGGGGATCACGTTGTGGGTCGCGCCCGCATGAATGCCGCCAATGCTCACGACCCCCACTTCAGACGCAGGCAGGTTGCGCGAGACGATGGTCTGCAAGGCCATGATCAGCGAACCGGCCGCGACGATCGGATCGCGTGCCCTGTCCGGCATCGCACCGTGGCCGCCCACGCCTGTCAGCGTGACCGTCGCGACGTCCGAGGCTGCCGTCACGCCACCCGTCTTCACGACGAACTGGCCGACCGGAATGCCCGGGCCGTTGTGCAGCGCGTAGACCGCGTCGCAAGGAAAACGCTCGAACAGGCCCTCTTCGATCATGCGGCGCGCGCCGCACAGGTTTTCTTCGTCAGGCTGAAAGATCAGGTTGAGCGTGCCGTCGAAGCCGCGGCTCGTCGCCAGATGCTTGGCGGCGGCGAGCAGGATCGCAGTGTGGCCGTCGTGGCCACAGGCGTGCATCTTGCCCGGAATCCGGCTGGCGTACGGCAGATGCGTTTGTTCGTGAATCGGCAAGGCGTCCATGTCTGCACGAATGCCGATTTTGCGCGTACCGTTACCCAGTTTCAGTTGGCCGACCACGCCCGTGCCGCCGATGCCGGTATGCACGTCATAGCCCCACGTCTTCAGCAAACCGGCGACCAGTTCCGCGGTGTTGACGACGTCGAAGCCTGTTTCCGGATGTGCGTGAATCTGGCGGCGCAGATCGACAAAGGTCTGTTCGTCGGCAACGACGTCCGCGATAAGTCCAGCTGATTCCAGATCCGCTTCAACGACTTGTGCTTCAAGCATGCGATGTTCTCCTGTTGGTTCTGTTGGTCCTGTTGATCCTGCCAGTCACTTCTCTTGATTGACTGCGCTGCAATTGATTGAAATCTCTAATCCGGAGCGTTCAGTCAGCGTGATGCTCTTTCAACGCCGCCAGTGCACCGAGCGACACCGCGCTGCACGTGACCATGTACCAGGCGGGCGACATGGGATTGCCTGTCGTGCTGATGAGCCACGTCACGATGAATTGCGCAAAGCCGCCGAACACCGACACGCCGACGCTGTACACCACGGAAAAACCCGTGGCCCGCACATGCTTCGGAAAGCCTTCCATCAGAATCAGAAAAACCGGGCTGGAAGCGAGCGCGAGACAGCTGACCAGCGCGGCAATCACCGTCAGCGCGACGCCGAGTTGCGCGGTGTGGTTGAGCAGCCAGAACGCCGGATAGATCAACACGGCGCCGAGCAGCGTGGCGCCGACGACCAGCGGCTTGCGACGCGGCAGCCGATCCGACAGCAGGCCTGCGAGCGGCGAGCCGATCAGCAAGACCGCGCCGGCCACGCAACCCGACAGAAACGCGGTGCTTGGGGGCATATGCAGCACACGGATCAGATAAGTCGGCATGTAGAACACGACGATGTACATCGACGCCGTGCCGCCCACCATCATCAGAATCCCGACACACACTTGCCGCCAATGACGTGCCATCACCTCACGAAACGCGCTGCTTTCACGCGCCGTGGCCTGATGCGTTTCATCCAGCGCGCGGCGGATATACATACCGACCGGTCCGATCAGCAGACCGCAAAGGAACGGAATGCGCCAGCCCCAGCTTTCCAGATCGGCAGGCGCGAGGAAATGCGACAGCAGAAAGCCGCTGAGCGCGCCGACCAGCGCCGCAGCACCCTGGCTCGCCAGTTGCCAGCCAACCAGAAAGCCGCGCGTGGACCGCACGCCCGACTCCATCAGCAGCGTGGTCGACGCGCCGATCTCGCCGCCTGCCGAGAAGCCTTGCAACAAACGGCCGAGCACGATCAGCAGCGGCGCGAACAGGCCGATCTGCGCATAAGTGGGCGCAAGGCCGATTGTTGCCGTGCCGAGCGCCATCAGCGCTATGGTCAGCGTCATCGCCGCTTTACGGCCGGCCCGGTCCGCATAGTTACCGATAACGATGCCGCCCAGCGGCCGCATCACGAAACCGATGCCGAAGGTGGCGACCGCCATCAGCAGCGAGCCAAAAGCCGTATGCGACGGAAAGAACAGCTTGCCGATCAGAACCGCGAAGAAGCTGTAGATCGTGAAGTCGAACATCTCCAGGCCATTGCCTAACGTGGTCGCTGCGATCAGCGCGAACGTCGAGGCGCGGGGCCGGGCCGAAGTCTGCGCGGACAACTGAGCGAGCCCCTGAACCGGCTCCTGGGACACCGCGTCGACTGACGCGGGTTGCAGCGAGGTGTGCAGATTTGCCATAACGATTCCGATGATTCCGGTGGAAGGGGCTGCGTCGCTTTCCCGCCGACGTCAACCGAACAGTGCGGTCGTCAAATTCCGAGCGCAAATCGTTTGTTTTTATAGCCATCACTTTTATTTATCCCCACACTGGAGGCTGCCGCGGCACACAGCCGGGCACTATTCGATTGGATTCGACGATGAAACTTCACCAATTGCGCTCATTGATCGCCGTCGCGGAGAACGGCAGCATCCACGAGGCGTCGCGTGCGCTGCACGTCACGCAGCCGGCCGTGAGCAAGGCGCTGGCCGATCTGGAGGCGGAACTCGGCGCGCCGATGTTCGTGCGTTCAGCCAAGGGCACGCAGCTCACGCCATACGGGCAAAGCCTGATTCGCCATGCGCGCGCGATCGAACAGGAACTGCGCCACGCACACGAGGACATCTCCACACTGCTCGGCATCGCGCGCGGCACCGTGACGGTGGGCGTCACGCCGGTGACGTCTGCCGGGCCGTTTGCCGAGGCATTGCGGGAGTTTTCGCGGGTCTATCCGCAGGTCACCGTCAATGTGTTCGAATTGCGTCCGCCGCAGATCCAGGAAGGCCTTGCGGACGGCTCGATCGATTTCGGCCTTGTCTCGCGCATCGGCCAGCCGACCGATACGCGTTTCCACTGGGAGACGCTCTACACCATCGCCACGACGCTGGGCGTGCGCACCGGCCATCCGCTGCGCGGCACGCATTCTCTCCAGGGTCTCACCCAGGCGGCGTGGCTCAGCTGGGACGCACTCGACGATTCGACGAGCCTGATCGGCACGCTGTTCAGCAGCCAGGACGTCGCGCCGCCGAAAAACGTGCTGCGTTGCACGTCGACATCGCTATACCTGGAGATGGCCAGCACCACTGACCGCATCAGCCTATGGTCGGAACTGCCGTTCCATATGGCGCCGTACAAGGGCTTGCTGCGCAGGATCGGCTTGGCCGAGCCGCTGCCGGACATGACGATCGGATTGATCTGCCGCGATATCGAGCTGAGCACCACCGTCGCTGCGACGCTGATCGAGATGATTCGCACCGCCTGTACCAAGTTCGCGGGGGTGTACCAGCGCGCCGGTGCGACGCCGGGGCGGCGGGCACAGGAGCCGAAGGAGCGGCCGTGAGCATGGCCGATTGCGCGTTGCAGCGCAGGAAACACTTGCGGAGAAAAATTTTGCCCGGTATTGTCGAGCCGTTCTGCAATGCAGCGCGGGAGAGATCGTCAGAAGGTTGTGACGACGCCGACGGAGCAACCGCCCCGGAAACTCTCAGGCAAAAGGACCGCGCAGCTGGAACATCTGGAGAGCGGCGCCGTGCGCGCCCACCGAAGGGGATTCCCTGCATACGGGTGCATCAAGGCGCGTAGGCTCACGGGAAGAAACTCTCAGGTACATGGACAGATGGGGCATCGACGCCGGTTTCGACAAGAAATCGACACCGGTGATGCTCAACTACTCTGGACCATGTCATGTCACGAATCGCCATTATCGGCGCCGGCATTACCGGCGTCACGACTGCTCACGCCCTGGCTCAGCGCGGCCATCACGTTACCGTGTTCGAACGTCATCGCTACGCGGCGATGGAGACTTCGTTCGCCAACGGCGGCCAGTTGTCCGCCAGCAATGCCGAAGTCTGGAACAGCGCGGCCACGGTGCTGAAGGGCTTGCGCTGGATGCTCACGCGCGACGCCCCGCTGCTGCTCAATCCGATGCCCACGTGGCACAAGTATTCGTGGATGGGTGAGTTTTTGCGGCAGATCCCGCATTACCGTGCGAACACCATCGAAACGGTGCGGCTCGCGATCGCGGCGCGTGAGCAGCTGTTTTCGATCGCCGAGCGCGAAGGGATCGACTTCGATCTGGAGCGGCGCGGCATCTTGCACATCTATAAGACCCAGAAGGAATTCGACGCGGCAAGCAAGGTGAATGAAATGCTGCGCGAAGGCGGGCTGGACCGGAATCCGGTGACGTCGAGTGAGTTGCATGCGATCGAGCCCACGCTGCAGGGTGATTTTTTTGGCGGGTTTTTTACGCCTTCGGATTCGACTGGGGATATTCACAAGTTCACCCGCGGGTTGGCGCAGGCTTGCGTGCGGCACGGTGTCGAGTTTCATTACGACGCCGAGATCACAGCGATTGAGCAGCCGGCTGAAGGACAGTTCTCGATGACGGTCAATCTCGAGGGCGAGTCACAGCGCTTTGCCTTTGAACGGATCGTGGTGTGTGCCGGTGTCAAGAGTCGCGACTTCGCGGCGATGCTCGGCGATCATGTGAATGTGTACCCCGTTAAGGGGTATTCAATCACCGTTTGTCTCGATGATGAAGTGAGTCAGCAGAACGCGCCTTGGGTCAGTTTGCTCGACGACAGCGCGAAAATTGTCACTAGCCGGCTTGGCGTGGATCGGTTTCGGGTGGCCGGGACGGCAGAGATCAACGGGTTTAATCGGGATATTAGGTCGGATCGGATCGCGCCTTTGGTCGACTGGACTCGACAGTATTTTCCTGATGTGTCGACTTCGAAGGTCATTCCATGGGCTGGGTTAAGGCCTATGCTGCCGAGTATGTTGCCGAAGGTCGGGCGCGGGAAACGGCGCGGCGTTTTTTATAACACCGGGCATGGGCATTTGGGGTGGACCTTGTCTGCGGCTACTGCGCAGGTTTTGGCTGGGGCTATTCAATAGGGCTTGGTGTGCCTATGGCGTTGGCCTTTCCTTGCTTTCTTCGTGGTCTATTAGCGTTGCCCCTGTGCGGGGCGGCACCTACTTTTCTTTGCCTGCTGCAAAGAAAAGTAGGCAAAAGAAAGCAGCTCACACCGCTAACTCATAAGCGGGTCCCCCGCACAGTCACGGTTGTGGCTCATCTGGAATCCGTGCCCTCGCACATTCCGCGTTGGTGACTAAGGGCTCATCCGCGCCCACTCCGCACTGCGTGCGTCGCGGATGGGTTTGCCCGGTAAACCAGGGGCTTCTGAGCGTCGCCAAGGCAAAACCCGCGACATCTGCTAGTGTTGTCCAATCGCGGTCCATTCCCGAGGGTCTCCATGACCAGATCCCGCTCCGTCACGCGCAGCAACCCAAGCATCCGCCTCACCGATGAACAGATCGCCGCCGAAGCGACGAGGCGCCTCGCCTGGGATGCCGCCGTGCCCTCAAACACCCTCCACGTCAAAGTCTCACACGGACGCATCACCCTGCTCGGCGTAATTCAACACGATCAGCAACGAGCCGCCGCACTCGAAGATGTCTCCCGGCTGTTCGGCGTCACCGGTGTCTCCGATCACGCCACCATCAAAGCAAATTCCCCCTAGCCCGCCGCGGCTCGCAACAGCGCCCGGCAATGTCTCGCGATCTGCTTCTCCTCCTCAGTGTGAATCGCCCTCACCTTCCCCGCTTGATCCCCTTCCGATAACCCCAAAAACGCAAGCCCCGCGCACACGCGCCTACGAATCTCCTCGCTGTGTTCGCCAATGCCGCCCGTGAACACCAGCAAATCAATCCCGCCCAGTAAAGCCGCATAAGCGCCTATCGTCTTGCGTACGGCAGTTGCAAACGCATCCAGCGCCAGCAACGCATTCGCATCCCCCGCGGCCGCGCGCTTCTCCAGGGCCTGCATGTCGCTTTCGCCATCGGCGTAACCGGCGAGGCCGCTCTGGCGATTCAACAAGGTCTCCAACGCGTCGGCGTCAAGCTTCTCGACGCGCATCAGATACAGCAGTACGCCCGGATCAAGGTCGCCGCTGCGTGTGCCCATCGGCACGCCGCCGGTCGGCGTCATACCCATCGATGTATCGATGGACTTGCCGTCCTGCAAAGCACATAAACTCGCGCCGTTGCCAAGATGCGCGAACACCGCTCGTGGCGGCAAGTCGGCGCCGAGTCGCGTCACCAGCGATTCATACGACAGCCCGTGAAAGCCGTAACGAATCACGCCAGCCTCCGCATAACGGCGCGGCAACGCAAGCTGCGCCGCGCGCGGCGGCAGCGTCGCGTGAAACGCAGTATCGAAGCAGGCGAAATGCGGCACGTCGCGGAAAATCTTTGACGCCTCGTCGATCAATGCCAGCGCCGGTGGAATATGCAACGGCGCAAAGTGCACGGCGTCCTGCAAGCGCTGCCGGACTTCAGGTGTCAATCGTTGATGCGTTCGCAGATAAGGGCCGCCATGCACCACGCGATGACCCACCGCCGCCGGCCGTTCGTACTTCTGCTCCGTAAGAACGCGCGCGAGCATCTGCAATGCGTCGGTCTGCGACTCCAGCACACGGTCCTGTTGCAGCAGCACGCGGCCGTCGGGCGATTTGATGCTAAAGCTGCCGTCGCCACGCCCAATACCTTCGGCGCTGCCTTCCAGCAGCCATGCTTCGTCTGCGCCGGAGTGCGTAAAGAGCCCGAATTTCAGCGAGGACGACCCGCTGTTCAGCACCAGAATTGTCGGTATCTGCGACGGGTCGGCGGTCTTCTCATGAGTCTCCATGGCGCGCTCAGGCTTTCCAGGTCCAGTTGCGGATCTCTTCCTTGTCGATGCCTTCGGCATGCGCATAAGCCAGGTGCTCGATGATCTGCCCGCGCAACCACTCTTTCGCGTGATCGCCCACGCCGCGCAGCGCCGGCACGCGATCGATCACGTCGATAGCCAGCGAGAAACGGTCAACCTGGTTGATGATCGCCAGTTCGAGCGGCGTGTTGATGTTGCCTTTCTCGTGGTAGCCGTGCACATGGAGATTGTCGTGATTGGTACGGTTGTACGTCAGCTTATGCACCAGCGACGCGTACGAATGGAAGTTGAAGATCACCGGCTTGCTGGTGGTGAACAACGAATCGAAATCGCGGCTGGACAGGCCGTGCGGATGCGCATGCTCAGGCATCAGACGGAACAGATCGACCACGTTGACGAAGCGGATCTTCAACTCAGGAAAGCGCTCCTTCAGAATCTGCACGGCGGCAAGGGCTTCCATCGTTGCGATGTCGCCCGCGCAAGCCATCACCACGTCCGGTTCGACGCCCTGATCGGTCGACGCCCAATCCCAGATGCCGATGCCTTTGGTGCAATGCGTGACGGCCGATTCCATGTCGAGGTACTGCAGATGCGGCTGTTTGTCGGCGACGATCACATTGACGTAATCGCGCGAACGCAAGCAATGATCGGCGACGCTCAGCAGACAGTTGGCGTCCGGCGGCAGGTAAATACGCACGACGTTCGGGCTCTTATTGGTGACGACGTCGAGAAAACCCGGGTCCTGGTGCGTGAAGCCGTTGTGATCCTGGCGCCACACCAGCGACGTGATCAGCAGGTTGATCGACGGCACCGGTTGCCGCCAGTCGAGATCGCATTTCGCTTTTTCCAGCCACTTGGCGTGCTGGTTGAACATCGAATCGATCACATGGACGAACGCTTCATAGGTGGCGAAAAGGCCATGACGGCCGGTCAGCACGTAACCTTCGAACCAGCCTTCAAGCGTGTGCTCGCTCAGCATCTCCATCACGCGGCCGTCCACTGAGAGCTCGCCGCCGTCAGCGTCGCTTGCCATGGTTTCGGCCAGCCAGGTTTTCTCCGAGGCTTCGTAGATGGCCGTCAGCTTGTTGCTCGCCGTTTCGTCGGGGCCGAATACGCGGAAGTTCGTCATGTTGTTGCGCATCACGTCGCGCAGAAACGTGCCGAGCACCTCGGTGGGTGACGTGTACGAGCCGGCAGGTTTTTTCACCGTCACTGCATAGTCGCGGAACGCCGGCAAGTCGAGCGTTTTGCACAGCAAGCCGCCATTCGCATGCGGATTGGCGCTGATTCGGCGCGTGCCAACGGGCGCCAGTTCGCGCAGTTCTTCGACCAGGCGCCCTGCTTCGTCGAATAGCGACTCCGGTTCATAACTGCGCAGCCAGCTCTCGACGAGCTTCAGGCTCTTGCTATTGGTGACCGGGTCGAGCACCGGCACCTGGTGCGCGCGCCACGAGCCTTCTACCTGATGACCGTCGACTTCCTTCGGCCCGGTCCAGCCTTTCGGCGAGCGCAGCACGATCATCGGCCAGCGCGGCCGCGTCGCATCATTGGCCTCGCGCGCATGCTGCTGGATCGCGCGGATTTCGCCGATGCATTGTTCGAGCGTCGCGGCCATCTGTTGATGCATGGTGTCCGGATCGTCGCCTTCGACGAAATACGGCTTGTGGCCGTAGCCGGTCAACAAGGCTTCGAGTTCCTCGCGGGGAATCCGCGCGAGGATCGTCGGATTGGCGATCTTGTAGCCGTTCAGATGCAGAACCGGAAGCACCGCGCCATCGCGAATCGGGTTGAGGAATTTGTTCGAGTGCCACGAGGTGGCGAGCGGGCCGGTTTCCGCCTCACCGTCGCCGATCATCACCGCGACGATCAGATCGGGGTTGTCGAATGCGGCGCCGTAGCCGTGCGACAGGCTATAGCCGAGTTCGCCGCCTTCATGAATCGAACCCGGCGTTTCGGGCGTGCAATGCGAGCCGATACCGCCAGGAAACGAGAATTGCCGGAAAAAGCGGCGCATGCCGGCTTCGTCCTCGCTGCGGTCAGGATAGATTTCCGAGTAATGGCCCTCGAGATAGCAGTGGGCCAGCGTGGCAGGCGCGCCATGGCCCGGACCTGCGAGATAGATCACGTTCAGATCGAGCTTCCTGATGAGCCGGTTCAGATGGACCAGCAGGAAGCTCTGCCCAGGGTCCGAGCCCCAGTGGCCCAGCAGGCGGTTCTTGATGTGTTCGGGTTTGAGCGGCTCACGCAACAGCGGGTTGTCGCGCAGGTAGATCATGCCGGCCGAGAGGTAGTTGCAGGCGCGCCAGTAGCGGTCCATCTTGCGCAACGTGTCGGGCTCTAGTGTATTCGGCGGGGTCGGACGGGAGGTTGCTTCGGCCATGGCGTCACTCCTTGAAAAGGACTGTCTGGCAGGTTAGCGCGTGCTGCAGCGATTGTTCGTGACGCGGCCGGCGCAGAAAAACCAGCGACGCCGGCCGTCTTGTCATGCGCATGACATAACGTAAGCGTACCGACGGAGTCCGTTGCTCAAGACTCTCGGGACTGGGGCGGAGAATCGGCACGGGTGTGACAGGAAGCACGCGTCATGGTTCGACGCGATTGTCCAAAGCTTGATCTTGCGACGTGTGTGCGTCTCTTTCGTGTATGCGCGGAAAACGTGGATTGTGGAGTGGCCGATCCGATTGCCGGCCCGAACGCCGGCTAGCGCCGGTTCGATGGTGTTCAGTTGACCGCTTTACGCCTGCTCTTTCTCGTTCCGCTGTGGTGGCTGATAGCGCCATTTGCTGGCGTTCGGGTCGTTGCGCGCATCGTCGCGTTCGCGTTGTTCCGCACGCGCTTCGTCGGCGCGGCCGAGTTCGGTGCGCCGGTCGCGCACGGCAGCGGGCGAATCGGCTTGACGCAACGGCGACGGTGAACGCCGCTGAGAAGGTAGTACTGACATGAAGCCTCCCTTTCCGAGGATGTGAGACGAATTAACGTTTTTTCCCGGTCCAGCGGCGGTCCGGGCGGTGTAGGAGACGAAGCTGACGCAGATATATCGAAGCGCCGAACATCAACGCCATGCCGGCCACGACGCCCCAGATTGCCGATGTCATGATTTTTTCCTTGGGCCGCTGGCCGCACGGCGGTTAATCGCCTGCGCTGTGAAAGTGGGCAACCGGTTGAGCGCTCGGCTGATTTTGAACAGATCCGATTACGACGAGCGCCAAGCAAGGATCATGCGCTCAATTGCGGAGGATGTCTGTACGTTGTTGGACAGTCAGCACGGCAGAGGCGGCAGGTCTTGCGCTAGACTTTAAGCGCGAATTAAGTAAGGGCGGCTATGCTCCCGCTGCCAAATGCGCTTCGGCGGACCGCGTCTGGCGCGTCCTGTACTGCTCGCCCATTATCTGAACGGCCACCATGTCGACACCCAGTCGCTTCAAAACACCCCTGATTCTCGTTCTCTCGCTTGTGCTGTTGTGCGCCGGCGTTGCCGTTCTCGTCGGCGTATTCGGGTTGCTGATCAAACTGACGGGCCTTGGCTAGCCCCCATTGGGCGGACTATTGCACCTAAGCGCCCCCTGCTGTCCCGCCGCTCAGCAGCGTATTGACGTCGACATCAGCCAGCTCCCCGATTCTCTCAATCGTCACATCCGCGGGCGGATTGCTGGAGATCTCTTTAGGATCGAAAGCGTAATGCCCCTGCCGAGGAAAGACCGTAGTCAGCTTCTCCCCCCAGGCTTTCTTCATGGCTGTCAAGATCCGCAATTTGTCATCCACCATCACGTATTGCCGGGCCGGATAGCACGCCATCACCTGATCGAGCATCTGCTCCTTGTGAATGTAGATCAGCACCCGTCCCTCGACTTCCTCCCATAAGCCCGAGCGGGCGATCTTACGCGGCTGGAACACCACGTCACCATCGGACAAGATCACCGCGGGGCCATGCTTCGACACATGTTTGATTGCATCCAACGCTCCGGGATACAACCTGTTCGCAAACGGATAGTCGATCAGAAACGACGACATCAACAACAGGTGCGTGTCGCGCGGATGCTCCTGCCGGTAGCGCTGCAACGCCCCAAGGTAATCGGCGTAGCCAAGCTCCGCACGCAACTCTTCGAAAATTTCCCAGTACCGCACGCTGTTCTGCTCGCCGAACTGCCGCATCATGTGCACGCGCAGATCCGCCAGCACATGATCGTTGTCCAGTAACGTGTTATCGCAATCGAACAGAAAGACGATGTCGTGAGGCGTAGCGTTGGCGGTTTCCATTGCAGTTCCCGTGCGTTAGCGCTTCTGTCCATCGGCCGGCGTAGCCGCTTTCTCGACGTGCCCCCCGAAGTCGTGCCGCATGGCCGACAACACGCGGTTGGCGAAGTCCGCATCGCCCCGCGAGCTGAAACGCGCGAATAGCGCCGCGCTCAGCACCGGCGTCGGCACGCCTTCATCGATCGCCGCCGCCACTGTCCAGCGCCCTTCGCCCGAATCCGATACGCGCCCTGCATAGCTTTGCAGATCGGCGTCGCTGACGAGCGATCCTGCGATCAGGTCCAGCAGCCATGAACCGATCACACTGCCGCGCCGCCAGACCTCGGTGACCTCGGCGAGATTCAGTTGGTATTGGTAAAGCTCAGGGCGGCGCAGAGGCGACGTTTCGGCGTCGGCCTCGCGCGCTTGTTTGCCGGCATCGGCGTGGTGCAGAATATTCAGGCCTTCGGCATACGCGGCCATCATTCCGTATTCGATGCCGTTGTGGACCATCTTCACGAAGTGCCCCGCACCCTGCGGGCCGCAATGCAGGAAGCCCTGATCGGCCGTGCTGGCGCCGGCTGTGCGGCCCGGCGTGACAGGCGCCGCGCCCGCACCTGGCGCGAGTGACGAGAAAATCGGTTCGAGCCGCTTCACGACCTCAGTCTCGCCGCCGATCATCAGACAGTAGCCGCGCTCACGGCCCGCGACACCGCCGCTCGTGCCCACATCCACGTAGTGAAGCTGACGTTTGGCCAGATCGGCGCTGCGGCGAATGTCGTCGTGGTAATAAGAATTGCCGCCGTCGATCACGATGTCGCCGGCTTCCAGCAAGGGCACGAGGTTCTCGAGCGTCTTGTCGACCACCGCCGCGGGCACCATCAGCCACACTGCGCGCGGCTTCTCGAGCTGCGCGACCAGGTCTTCGAGCGATGCTGCACCGGAGATACCCTCCTGTTTCAGCTTTTCCACCGCTGCCGGTTGCACGTCGTAAGCGATACATTGGTGAGCGCCTTTTGTCAGGCGTCGCACCATGTCCGCACCCATGCGTCCCAATCCAATCATGCCTAGCTGCATATCTCGCTCCCGAAAGTGCCTCGTTGCGCTGCTCGAACTGGTTCGGTGTAAGGCGGCCATGCCGCGTGCTTCACTGGCGGCAAGTGGCTCATCTAACTGTAGGTGCGTTTTACGTGATCCGACAGACACACGGTAGCAGTCTGGGATCGTCCATGCAGTGAATCGGGCATCCCCGCCTGCAACCAATGACGATACGCTTCTTTGCAGAGGTTTTGCGCGGGCTGAAGTTCCGCTAGCGCGTCGGTGCGGGTTGTAGCATGGACGTAAGCTTCGATTCAGCCAACTGTTTTATTACGCTTCCTGTTCGGCAGGTCCGGGCTTATTTCGAACGTCGTCTTCGAACGGCATTGGAATCGGTCTGGGCGATACGGGCGGCGGGCGGCGTGTCGCGTCCGAGCCGTGTGCGCTACTACCGCCGTGCCTGAACCTTCCCGTATTGCGTGCGCGCGAAGCGCCGCACCGCGCGCCACATCTGCGGATAGCGGTAACCCGGCACGGCGAACAGCACCAGCGCGCAAAGCGCCAGCAAACCGCAGACCAGGAACGTGCCGCGATAGCTGAACGCCTGCACCAGCAAACCCGACAACACACCGGAGAGAATCGAGCCGACCCGCGCCGCATTGAAGAACAGCGCCGTCGCGCGGCCCGGCGAGTGCGGCATCAGATCCTGCACGTAGGTCATGCCAAGGCACGAAGTCACCGCGACCACAAACGCGTTGAGCATCTGCATCGGGATCAGCACGTGGACGCTCCCCGCCAGCGACATTGCGACGAAATACACGGCGTGAACCGCCGCGCACGCAGCCAGCCAGTTGGGCTTGTGCAGCACCGACGACTTCGCGCCGAGTGCGAGCATCATCGGAATCTCCACCAGGGCTCCGAGGCCGAGCATGACCGACACGTCCAGATGCGAGCCGTTCAGACCATGCACGATGTAGAGCGGCAGCACGATCATGGTGGCGTTCGCGGCGAGACCGAGCAAGGTGAGCGCGGCCACGGCGCGGCGGATGTCGTTCTGCGATGCGACGCCTGGCAAGTCTTCGTGCGCCTCTTCGCCGGGCGCGGTAAGCGGCGGCACGGTGATCGAGGCGGAAGGCTCCGAGGCTGTGTCTTCCACCGTGTGATCGCCCAGATGGCCCTGCGGCTCCCGCATGCGCCAGACGATGGTCGCGCAGGCCGCGAAACTCGCCGCCGCGAACAGGAAGAGCCCATAGAAACCGGCGCCGGCCAGCACCAGCGCGCCTACCGATGGACCGAACACCCACGCCGCCGATAGGATGGTCCGCAAGGTGGCGCTGGCAAACGCACGCTCCGCGGGGTCCGGCACAGGTAGCGCCGCGCGGCTGAAGGAGAACACCATCGAGATGGCCGAGCCGCCCGCGCCGATAAAGACAATGCCGACCGCCAGCAACAGCCGGTAGTCACGCACCACGCATAGACAGAGATAGCCGAGTGCGGCGGCCACCAGCGCCGCCAGTAAGAACGGCCGGTGCCGTCCGCTCGCATCGCTCCACCGGCCGGCGAAGGTGCTCGCGAGCACCCCGCTGGCGGCAATCAGCGTCATGAATATGCCGAGCTTGAGCGGTGTCATGCCGGCGCGTTCAACGCCGAACAACGACAGATACGGAGCGGTGAACGACATCGCCACACCGAGCATGAGGGTGGCGGCGGCCAGCGGCTTGAAGCCAGGGATGCGCAGCAGGTCGAAAAAACGGGAGGTTTTCAACACGGGTGGCGGTGGGTCAGGGAAAGCGAGCCCGCGACGCGCGATGCACACCGCAGACTTCGTGGCCGGAACAATCGGGGCATTATCGGCCTAGCTTGCGGGCGCGTAAACCCGCGCTCCCGTATCCCAAAACGGCACCGGCTGTGTCACCACCTGGCCGATGGCCGTCTTTACGTACCACGACACGACTTCGATGCCGGGCGGCGAAAAGGTCTTGAAGAATCCTTGCGCGCGCAACGGGTCATTGATGCTCGCCAGCGGGTTGCACAACGACGTATCCGCGTTTTTCGAGCGTCCAACGGTGCCACTGATTGCCATAGACGCCACAGGCAACGCCGAACAGCACGGACAGCACCAGTCCGATCGTTCCGACCGTTTCTCCCCACAAACCCGTGAAAAACAGCAGCGTATTGACCGCCAGCATGATGAAAGTGGCAAACCACATTCTTTTCGACATTGCCCAGATGAAGCCCAACAGCAACGCACCCCAACTGAAGCCCGTGGCGACCGCGACGGTTTCGTCCTTGCCGGGGCGCTGAAGGTAGATCCTTTCCGCCATTTCCTTTCCTGAACACGATGATGCATCTAGATGTGAATCATGACGTTTAACACGTCACACTGACAAGAACATGAGTTTGTGTGAACTCCGTACCCTGCCTGGCATCGCGTTGGCCTGCGCACAGACAAGCGCCCCTCTCACTGACGATCCTGACCATAGCTGCTACTCTTACAAAAATCCACGCGCAGCGAGACTCCGCGACAGCGGAAAGCCCTGCCGGCACAGGTAAAAAAGCACCGGAGTACCGATGGCAATCCAAACCGCCTATTCCCCCAAAGCACCCTCACGAGCCGAAGTCGACGCCTTCCCGGGCGTCACGGTCATAGAATTCGGCACGGACTGGTGCGGCTTCTGCCAAGGGGCACAAACATCGATCGCAAAAGCTTTCGAACCGCATGCCGGCATCAGGCGTCTGAAAATCGAAGACGGCCCCGGCCGCCCGCTCGGCCGCTCCTTCAAGGTCAAACTCTGGCCCACGTTGATCTTCATGCGGGACGGCGCCGAAGTCGCACGCATCGTGCGTCCGGCTAACTCCGCGGAGATAACCGAGGCTTTCGCGTCGCTCTGACAAGATTTCATCCGCAAACCGGATTAAAGGGAGCACCCCTCATGGACACCCGTAGCGAGCTGCAAGCCACCGTCAATGCGATGGTCCAACCCGGCAAAGGTCTTCTCGCCGCCGACGAAAGCGGTCCGACCATCGCCAAACGCTTCAAGACGATCGGCCTCGAATCCAGCGAGGAAAACCGCCGCGCCTATCGCAACCTGCTGCTCACCACGCCAGGCCTCGGCGAATTCGTGAGCGGCGTGATCCTTTACGAAGAAACGCTCGGGCAGAAAGCGGACGACGGTACGCCTTTCCCGCAACTCTCCGCCAGGAACGGCATCGTACCCGGCATCAAGGTGGACCTCGGCAAGATTCCACTCGCGCTCGCCCCGGGTGACGAAATCACCGAAGGTCTCGACGGCCTCGCCAAGCGTTTCGTCGACTACAAGCGGCAAGGCGCGCGCTTCGCGAAATGGCGCGCGGTCTACAACATCACGGCAAGTTTGCCGAGCCGCCTCGCCATCGAAGCGAATGCCGACTCGCTGGCGCGCTACGCGGCGATTTCCCAGGAAGCGGGCATCGTGCCGATCGTCGAACCGGAAGTATTGATGGACGGCGATCACACCATCGGGCGCAGCGCGGAAGTGACCGAGGCCGTGTTGCACGAGGTGTTCAACGCACTGCACCGGCATCGCGTGGTGCTCGAACATATCCTGCTGAAGCCGAGCATGGTGCTGGCGGGTGCTGAACACGCGCAGCAATCGTCGGTCGCGGATATCGCGGCGCACACCGTGCGGATACTCAAGCGCACGGTGCCCTCGGCGGTGCCGGGGATCGTATTCCTGTCTGGCGGGCAATCGCCGGAAGAGGCAACGGCCAATCTCGACGCGATGAATCGCCTCGGGCCGCTGCCGTGGAATCTGAGCTTTTCGTATGGCCGCGCGTTGCAGGAACCGCCGCTGCAAGCATGGAGAGGACAGGCGAGCAACGTCAAGGACGCTCAGGCGGCGTTGCTCAAGCGCGCCCGTCTGAATAGCGCGGCGGCGCTAGGCAAGTACGACGCGGCGCAGGAAAAAAACTAGCCTCTACGGCGACAGCGGGCCGCGCGTGCCACCACGTTTCAGCACGCGCGATCCCTGTCGAACCGGCTTCAAGCACAGCCGTCAACAGGAAAGACCTGCGCTCAACGATTCGTGGTGGTGGCGCGCGCGATCTTGTCGAGCAGCGCCTGCAGCGAAACCGGCTTGCCGAGGTGGCCGTCGTAGCCGGCGCGGATTGCACGCGTGGCGTCCTGCGGCCGGCCGAAGCCCGTCAGTGCAAGGGCCGGGACCGACGCGGTTGCGGGCAGTTTGCGCAGCGCAGCGATCAGTTCGTAGCCGTCCATGCCCGGCATGCCGATGTCTGAGAGGATCAGATCGAACTGTTGATGCGCTGCGACAGCAAGCGCGTCGGTGCCATTGGTTTGCGGCCACACTTGCGCGCCTTCAAGCTCGAGCAGGCCCTGGAACGCCTGCAAACTTTCGACCGCGTCGTCCACCAGCAGAATCCGCATGCCCTTGAGCAAACTGACGTCGCCCGGCATTTCGCGGGTTTCGGGCTGTGCCACCGTGCTGTCGGCCGGCAGCCAGACCCGGAAACGCGCGCCCTTCCCGAGACCTGCGGATTCCGCCTTCACATGGCCGCCATGCATTTCGGCGAGCTGTTTGACGAGCGCGAGCCCAATCCCCAGACCGCCGCTATGGCGCCGATGCGGCCCCTCGGCCTGGCTGAACATGTCGAATACGTTCGGCAGGAAGGCCGGTTCGATACCGCACCCGGTATCCTGAACCTCGACGCGCGCATAGCCACCTTCGCGCGAGAGTGTCAGGTTCACCCGGCCGCCCTGCGGGGTGAACTTCACCGCGTTGCTGATGAGGTTCCACAGAATCTGCTCGAAGCGCACGGGATCGGCGTCGATAAAGAGCGGCTCGGCCACGCCGTGCACGGTCACGCTCACGTGATGCGCCAGCGCATCGGCCTCGATCGCGCTGCCCACCAGAACCGTAATCGCCGCGATGTCCACGCGCGAGCGCTCCAGCGTCAGTTTGCCGGTACGCACGCGTGATAGATCGAGCAGATCGTCGATGATCTTGGCGAGGCTGATCACCGAGCGGCGAATCGCATCGGCCGCATCGCGCACCACAGGCAGCCCTTGCGTCGACGGCGCGCGGTCCAGCATGTCCGCTTTCACGTGAATCAGATTCAGCGGGTTCTTCAGTTCATGCGACAGCACCGCGAGGAATTCGTCCTTCAGACGGCTGGCCGTCTCCATCTTCTGGCGCATCGAGCGTTCGAGAGAAATCTTGCGCTGTTCGAGCGCCTCGGTGCCTTTGCGCTGCGTCAGATCGCGCACGATCTTCGCGAAGCCTCTGAAGGTTTCCGACGACACCGGCGTGATCACGCCGCTGCAATAAAGCCGCGTGCCGCTTTTGTGGATGTACCAGCGCTCGTCTTCGACGCGCCCGTCGTTCTGCGCGCGTTGCCGCTCCACCAGCGGTTCATTGGCTTCGCGCTCTTCCGGCAGATAGAGCCGATCGAGCAATTGCCCTCCCATCTCGCTCTCGCTGTAACCGAAGATCCGCTCCGCCCCCTTGTTCCACGTCACCACGCGGCCATCCATATCCTGCACGATGATCGCGAAGTCGTTGGTGCTTTGCGCGGCGAGATGCAAACGCTCTTCACCCTGGCGTACCCGTTGCTCGGCGCGCCGCAATGCCGTGATATCGACAATGGTCAGCACCGCGCCGTCGATGTGATCGTCGGTCGTGCGATACGGCGAGAGGCGCGTCAGAAAATAGCGGCCGCCCACACCGCGAATCTCACGCTCGATCAGCTGCAGCGATTCGAAAACGGTGGCCGTGTCCTCGGCCATCTGCGGGTAATCGAGCCGGTGCGTAAGGTCGTGCAGCGGGCGGCCCACATCGGAGGGAATCACGTTGAACAGTTCGGTCGCGGCCGGCGTATAGCGCTTGATGCGCATCTCGCGATCGACGAACACCGTCGCGATGCCGGTCGAGGCGATCACGTTCTGCAGATCGTCTTTGGCCTTGCCGGTTTCCTCGATCTTGGCCTGCAACTCGGCGTTGACGGTAAACAGTTCCTCGTTCAGCGATTGCAGTTCTTCCTTACTGGTCTCGAGTTCTTCGGTGGTCGCACGCAATTCCTCGTTAATCGCCTGCAGCTCTTCGTTCGATGCTTTCAGCTCCTCAGTCGAGGCCTCCGACTGCTCGACCGTGGAGCGCAACTCCTGCTTCGTGCGATGCAGCTCGTCTTCGAGGTGTCCCAGCAACGAATCCTGCGTAGCCGGACTGGCCGCCTGAATGGTTGGCACGGTCGCGCCGGCTGCACTCTCTTCGAACAACACCAGCGCGAATTCCGGTGAATCTTCGGTGCGCCGGTACGGACGCACGATGATCCGGACGTGTGCCTCGGCCGTGAATTCGATCGGTGCGGTCACGACCTCGCTGCTGCTACGCAGGGCCTGGAATAGCGCCCCGCGCAGTTTCAGGCGAAATACCGGATTGACCAGCATGAGGAGGTTATACGACGGCTCGCCACGCACGAAGCGCAGGAAGCGGCCGGCGTGTTCGGACATATGCAGGATGTTCGCATCCGTATCGACCACGACACTCGGCGGTGCATACAGCTCGAGAATGCGGTGATGCAGGGCCGAGAACGGCAAGACCTGCGGCAACGGCGGCGTGGGTCCGGCGCTGGCCGCGGCAGTCACGCCACCGTGCTGAACAACCGGCATGCTGATTGACGGCCGCACTGCGCTGGTGACCACGTTCGCGCGGTAAATGCGATTTTTTTTATCGACCGGCGTGAACAGATCGCCCGCCGCCTCCGCCGACTCCGAACTGCCGAGCAACAGATAGCCGCCGGGTTGTAAGGCGAAGTGAAACATTTGCAGCACCTGGTTCTGCACGCCGCGATCGAGATAGATCAGCAGATTGCGGCACGACACCAGGTCGACACGCGAAAACGGCGGGTCACGCAGCACGTTATGCACGGCGAACAACACCTTTTCCCGGATGGCTTTGGCGACGCGAAAGTGTGCACGTTCATGCGTGAAGAACTGGCGCAGGCGCTGCGCGGGGACGTCCGCGGTGATCGACTCGGGATAGAGACCCGCGCGCGCGAAAGCAATTGCGCGTTCGTCGATGTCGGTCGCGAACAACTGGACCGGAATTCCTTCAGGCCGCTCCGGATGATCGGCGAGCAGCATGGCCAGCGAATAGGCTTCTTCTCCGGTCGCGCAACCGGCGATCCAGGCACGCACCGGGTCGTCCTCGGATTTCTTCTGGAACAGCTTCGGCACGATCTCCTGCTCGACCACGTCGAAGGTTTCACGATCGCGGAAGAAATTGGTCACGCCGATCAGCATGTCCTTGAGCAGCGCCGGCGTTTCGTCGGGATGCGTGAGGACATAGTCCTGGTACGTTTGCAGATCGGGAATGCCGTTGACCTGCAGTCGGCGTTCGATACGCCGCAGGATCGTGGCGCGCTTGTAGTGACGGAAATCGTGGCCGGTGCGCGCGCGCAAGGTGGCGAGCACGCCGAGCAAAGCCCGCTCGGCGGTCGAAGCCGGATCCTGCTGCGCAACAGCGAGCGTTTCGGGTTCGTCGTCCGCGGGTGGCAGGCGGATCGCGCGAGCGTTGTCGGCGAGCTCGCGAAGTTTGCGCGGCATGTCCGCCGCGCGCAGCGTGAGGTCGACCATGCCGGTTGCCACCGCGTTCTGCGGCATTTCCGGGTATTCGGCGTCCGCAGGGTCTTGCGCGATCGTCACACCGCCCTGTTCCTTGATACGGCCGATGCCGGTCGCGCCGTCCGCGCCGGTACCCGAAAGCACGATTGCAATCGCCCGCTCGCGGTGCGCGTCGGCGAGGCTGCGGAAAAACAGGTCGATGGCAATCGGACGGCCGCGCGGGCGGTCAGCTTCGACGGGGGTCAGGTGGCCGTTGTCGAGCGACAGATCGTTCGACGGCGAAATCACGTAGACGTGATTTTTTTCGACCTCCATGGCGTGCTGCACCTGGCGCACCGGCATGGAGGTGGCGTGTTGCAGAACCTGGTCGGCGCTGCTGGCATGGTCGGGAGACAGATGCAGCACGACCACGAAGGCCATACCCATATCGGACGGCGCGTTTTCGAAGAAGCTCAGGAGCGCTTGCACGCCGCCCGCGGACGCGCCGATGCCGACCACCGGAAAGTCCAGCGGGCTGACGCCAGGCGTGCGCGTGGGCGCCGCGCCGCCGTCGGTGTTCGTTGGTGTGCCTGTCTGCGTGCTCGCCTGTGCAGCTGACTGCGTATTCGTTGGAGACGCCCCTGATTCACTGCCCGCCATACCCATCCCTTGTGCGCTCCCCTGCGTCTCAGCGGCCTCGCCTCTTTATGGCGATAAGGCCCTCGCTGCTTCCGCTCGCATTGTCGCGTGTGTTGCGCCGCATTGCAAAGTCCTGCATCCGGTTGCCAGCAAGCTCCGGGCCCGCTTTACGGTCCGCAAGCCACCAGTGCGTGCAGCTCGTCGATATTGAAGGGTTTGGCGAGTATCGCTACGCCGAGCCGGCGCGCCCGTTCGAGTTCGTCAGCGTAGCCGGTCATCAGCGCGATCTTCTGTGCGGGCCACACGCTGCGTACTTTCTCCGCGAGATCGATGCCGTTGAGTTTGCCCGGCATCTGGATGTCGGACAGCACGAGTTCGAACTTCGCGCCGCCGGTGAGCAGGTCAAGTGCCTGGTCGGCGGTCGGCTCGTGCCGCACTTCGCAGCCGAAGGTTTCCAGCACGGCGGCTACGCCCGCCGCCACGTCTTCGTTGTCTTCCACCAGCAGCACAACGCCCTTTGAAGCAAGCGCCGGCTGTTGGGCCGTCTCTACGTCCGGCACCAACGCCTTCTGCCGTTCGCGATAGCGTGGCAAATAAAGTCTGACCGTCGTGCCGCTGCCTGGCACGCTGTCGATCCTGGCCGCGCCGCCTGCCTGTTCGCACACGGCGAGAACCTGGGCCAGGCCGAGGCCGGTGCCCGAGCCGCGCAGCTTGGTGGTGAACAGCGGTTCGAACGCGCGACGGGCGACGGTTTCGGGCATGCCCTCGCCGTCGTCGGAGCAGGCAATCAGCACATATTCGCCGTCGGGCAGCAAGGTGTCGCTGCCCACCAGACGGTTATTCTGGCAACGGATCACGAAGCGGCCGCCGCGCGGCATCGCATCGCGCGCGTTGACCGCCAGATTCATGATCGCGAATTCGAGGTCGGTCGGATCGGCCAGCACCTGCCAGACGTTATCGACCATGTTCAAGGCCATTTCGACGTTGTCACCGAGCGCCGCGTCGATGAGCGGTGCGGCGTCCCGCAGCCATGTGGCGAGGTTGACCGTTTCCTGCCTGAGCGGCTGCTTCTTCGCCACGCTCAGGAGCTGCCGCGTCAGCGATTCCGCGGTAGCGGTGGCGCGCTCAACGGCTTGCACTTCTTTTTCCAGGTTGTTATAGCGCTTCAAACGCGCAAGTTCGGTATTGGCCGACACCACCATCAGCAGATTGTTGAAGTCGTGCGCGACATTGGCGACGAGATTGCCGAGCGCGCCCATGCGCTGTAGTTGCCGGCTCGACGCCTCCGCGGAAAGACGCATGGCCACTTCGCCCTGCCAGCGCTCCCAGGCACGGCGCTCGCCGGCGAGCTGGCGCAACGAGAAAAAAACCAGC
Source organism: Paraburkholderia domus (assembly GCF_905220705.1). GTDB lineage: Bacteria > Pseudomonadota > Gammaproteobacteria > Burkholderiales > Burkholderiaceae > Paraburkholderia > Paraburkholderia domus. Next base: position 61,139 of record NZ_CAJNAT010000020.1, on the reverse strand, counting down.
AGCCAGATCGCGACGCAAGGCACGGCCGTGATTGCCGCGATCGCCATGAAGTGCTGGCGCCACGCGTTGCCGATTGCCGCGGTTGCATAGGCGCTCATGACATAGAGCGGATAGTCGCCGACCCGGCGAAACGCCAGCAGCCGCTCGACGCCGTCGACCGTGGAATTCAGACGGATGTGACCGAACAGCTGTTTGTCGCGCAATGCCGCGGTGAATGCGCTCTGCTGGGTGGGCTTCGAGCCCGCCGGCCACGCCGGATAACGCACCAGCAGACTGCCGTCCTGGCGGTACAGCCCCAACGAGACCGACGTATCGCCATTCGTCAGCTCACGGTAGAAGCGCGAAAAGTACTCGGTGCGCAACGCGACGGACACTACACCGAGGAATTGCCCATTCTCGCCCGAGCGGCCAGTCGCGGTGTTGAATACATTGGTTCGCGACAAAGGCCCGAACATGGGCAGTGAAAAAAACGCTTGCGGCCGCATCGCCTTGGCGGCATTGAAGTCGTCGCGTTGACTGGTCGACATGGCGGGCGCCGGATAAGCGCGGCTCGACACCAGCAAGTTCCCATTTGCACCGAGCAGGTAAATCGACGCGACCTGCGGGAAGTCACCGCCGATTTGCTGCAAACGGTCGTGCAATCCGGCTTCCTGCGCGCGAATCTGCGCATCGTCATCATTACCGAGCAGGTCGACGATGCGCGAGGCCATCTGCTGGTTGAGGTCAAGCACCTTGACGGCCTGTTCCTCGGTCACGCGCGCGAGACGGTCGATCATGTCGTTCGAATCGGCAATCCGGCGCTGGTAATCGAAATACCCATAACCCGCGAGGCAGGCCAGCGGAAATACAATCGACACGGCGAGCACGATCAGAAGCATGCGCCGCGTCGCAGCGAAATTACGCGACGGCATCGGGAAATCGACTGCGACACGCTCCGCACGTTGCACGGTCACGATCTCCATGAAAGTTGAGTACAGGTCGGGGGTGGCAGCGCGCAACGCGCCTCACGCCGTTCGCGCGCTATTTCCGCTTTCCGGAATTTACCGCACTTCCGCTGTTCTCCATAGGGCGCCGGGCGACGAAGACGGCACGCTTGTCGCCGTCTATATTCGGGCACACAGATTGCTGAGGCGGGAACGGCCACCGATATGCCTTTCACGGCGTGTTGCAGCGCGGCGAAGGTGCATTGCGATTCGCCGGGTGAGACAGGTCAGGCGAGCCGCGCACGTCGACGTGCGCGCGGCCTTCATGCCTTATGCGCGTCGACGATGCAACTCGCTGCTGAACCCTCCTTGTTCTGGTTCGATGCTGCTTCTACGCCGGCCGGTGCGCCGGCGCATCGTCACTTCTTCGGCGCGTCAGCGACCGGGCCGCTTTCTATCGGCGGCGCCTCCTTCTCGATCTCATCGCGCGCCTGTTCCCAATACTCATCAGGCGTACCCTTCGGATCGCTCGCCTGCTCCCAAAGGTAGTAAGCGCGTGTGCGAATCTGTTCTTCTCGAGACATGTATTCCTGTTCCATTTGATCACCCTAAGTTGGACCTGATGAAGACCGATACCTGCGCCGCGTACCCGTCGAGGAAAAGTGACGGGTGCGCTGCTATCTGGAATCGAGCAAGCGCTATACCTGACGGCTAGCGCCAGCGCCGGGCCCCCACCTCACCTCGTCACGTTGCCGCAGGGTGTTCGCTTTCGTCAGAAGTAAGTTCTTCCTCCAGGCGATCAAACACGCGTTGTGTCGCGTGGCTCGGCGCTTCGAGTGCGAACAGCAGAAACGAACGGCCAGTCACCTGAAACGCGTCGCCAGCGCTGAATTGAGGCAATTCGGCACGCACCGGCATGTTCGTATCCAGCAGGCAAATCCACTGGTCGCCTTCAGGAATGTCAGGCAGCGTGAAATTGACCACGTCGTGATGAGCATTCAGCACCAGCAGCAAAGTCGCGTCGGACGCGGGGCGTCGAATGCCGCTCGCCTGAGCACGTCCGTCGATCACAAGGCCGAAGCAGCGCATCGACGGATCGTCCCACTGCTCCTGCGAAAGATCGGTGCCGTCCGGCGAGAGCCAACGTGCGTCGGTTACGTCGAGCGCCTCGTTGTACTCGCCGGTAAGAAAGCGCCCACGACGCAGTACCGGCAGACGATGTCGCAGCGTAGTGAGATTCTTGACGAACTCGGTTAGCGCGCGCCCGTCATCGTCGACACCCGCCCAATCGACCCAGCCGATTTCGTTGTCCTGGCAATACGCATTGTTATTGCCCTGCTGCGTGCGGCCGAATTCGTCGCCTGCGAGAATCATCGGCGTGCCTTGCGAGAGCAGCAGCGTAGCCAGCAGATTGCGTTTCTGGCGCTCGCGTTGCTGCCGGATATCCGGATCGTCGGTCGGGCCTTCCACGTCCATGTTCCATGACTTGTTGTCCGAGTGGCCGTCCTTGTTGTCTTCGCCGTTGGCCTCGTTGTGCTTGTCGTTGTACGAGACCAGATCGTTGAGCGTGAAACCGTCGTGCGCACTGACGAAGTTGACGCTCGCCCATGGACGCCGCCCACGATGATTGAATTTGTCGCCCGAACCGGTCAGCCGTTTGGCGAGATCGCCGACCTTGCCTTCGTCGCCTTTCCAGTATTCGCGCACGGTATCGCGAAAGCGGTCGTTCCATTCGGCCCAACCGGGCGGAAAGCCGCCCACCTGATAGCCGCCGGGACCGCAGTCCCATGGCTCGGCAACCAGCCGCACGCTCGAGAGCACCGGGTCTTGCCGGCAACTGTCGAGGAACCCGCCGCCTTCGTCGAAACCGTGCGTTTCGCGGCCGAGAATCGTCGCGAGGTCAAAACGGAAACCGTCGACTTTCATCTCCGTCACCCAGTAACGCAGGCTGTCGGTCACCATCTGCAGCACGCGCGGATGGGACAGATTGAGCGTGTTTCCGGTACCGGTATCGTTGATGTAATAGCGCGGCTCGTCGGGCATCAGGCGATAGTAGGACGCGTTGTCGATGCCTTTGAAGGAAATCGTCGGACCGCGCTCGTTGCCTTCGGCGGTGTGGTTGTAGACCACGTCGAGAATGACTTCGAGATTGGCGTTATGAAAGCGGTCCACCATTTCCTTGAATTCGCCGACTGGATCGGTCGACGACGCGAAGAAGCGCGGATCGGCCGCAAAGAAGCCGATCGTGTTGTAGCCCCAGTAGTTAGTGAGACCTTTGTCGAGCAGATAGCTGTCGTTGACGAAGGTCTGAATCGGCATGAGTTCGACTGACGTGACGCCGAGGTCCTTGATGTAATCGAGCACGGCTTGCTGGCCGAGCCCCGCGAAGGTGCCACGCAGATTCTCCGGTACATCGGGATGACGTTTGGTAAATCCGCGCACATGCGCTTCATAGAAAATCACGCGCTCCCAGGGTAGCGCATTGCGTTCTGGATGACTCCACGAAAAGTTGGCGTCGACCACCTTGCACTTCGGCACGAAGGGCGCGCTGTCGCGCTCGTCGAATGACAGGTCGCCTTCTTCCGAATCGAGCGTATAGCCGAAGATTTCCGGCGCCCATTTGAGCTCACCGATATGCGCTTTCGCGTAGGGATCGAGCAGGAGCTTGTTCGGATTGAAGCGATGTCCGTTTTCCGGTTCATAGGGGCCGTGGACCCGATAGCCGTACACCGCACCCGGTTTGAGATTTGGCACGAACACGTGCCAGACTTCGTCGGTGTACTCCGGCAACTCGATGCGTTCGATTTCCGTCGCGCCGGTGTCATCGAACAGACATAGTTCGACCCTGGTTGCATGCGCTGAGAACAGCGCGAAGTTGACGCCGATTCCGTTCCACGTCGCACCGAGCGGGAAAGGCGTGCCTTCCGAGATGCGCGTGGAATAGCTGGCCTGGGATGACATAGGGGATTCCTGTGGAGACTGAGGACGCTTGCGCGCGTGTTTCAAGCGCGCAAGCTTGCCGGTTCAGCAAAAACCGGACCCGGGCGTTGCGCGCGATGCGTTCGCCGTGGACATGAATGATGCGGGTCAAGGGAGCGTTTGCTGAACCGGATAACCGGAAAGGACATCGCAGCGGATTCATGCCTCGCGTATGACGCGTGTCGTGGCAATCCATACGACGCGGATGATGTGCCCTGTTTTAAGGGTTTTTGCTTAAGGGCGCGCCGTTGTGACCTGTGCGCATCCGATCGCTTGTCTCGACTGACTACAACTGCGGGAACGCTTCGTTAAGCATCGTTTTTTGAGCGGCTCGAGCTTTTCAACCAGCACGCCGCCTTTACGGCGGCCCGACAGCGTGCAGCGCGGCGGCCGACTCGAGCAAACGCAGAAGGCGCTCGGGCGTCAAAGGTTTGGCGCAATGCGCGTCGAATCCAGCGGCCTTGGCACGCGCCCGGTCTTCGCGCGACGCAAAAGCCGTGCAGGCGACGAGCAGCATGTCCGAAGTCAACGTGTCAGCCCGCAGACGACGAGCCAGTTCAAGGCCATCGAGCCCAGGCATCTTGATGTCGAGCACAACGGCGAACGGCTGCCACTCACGGGCCACGCCGCACACGGCGAACGGATCTTCCAGCGCGCGGCACTCGAAGCCATCGGCATTCAGGAGCATCTGCAAAGCTTCGGCTGCTTCCAGGTAATCGTCGACCACGAGCACGCGACGGTTTGATGCCATCGCATACTGAATAGACCGCCAGACCACGACGTCATCGCTCTCGTCCATGCTGTTGTCGAACGTCACCCTATTCTCCCTGGTCTCTTCTTAGTGGTATTTTGGGGCATCGAAAAACTTGCTCGCAAGATTCGCTCCCGTCGCGCAGCGAGCGCTCATTGCTCGCCAGGCATTCGCTTCGGTTTGCGTCACGCTGCGCCCGATGCGCCGCCCCATACGCGTTACCTCATCACCATAGCTCACTCGGCGGACTGCCGCTTCCTGATTTACGCTGTCTTGACGCGTCCCGATATACCGTGCGCAAGCACGGGATGTTGCGCTGAAGTACGGATGAAACGCACTTCCGTCGTGCATGTCGCCCTTGCCGCGTGCATTGCGCATCACTTCGCGTTGACCTCGACATCATCAGCCCGTTGTATACGAACGAATATAGTCGTGGCGAGTTGGGGAAAACACCCAAACTTCAGTTGAAGGAAAACCCGCAATCTGTCGGGAAACCGGCATCGCGTTAAGGAATCCTGCCTGCGGGTTATCCCGCACCGTCGTCGATGAAATTCTTCAGACTGCGGTACCATGCCCATTTATTCCGCGCCTCGCCTATTCGCCGCTTATTCCGGCAGGCCACAGGACTCGACGATGAGCACCAGCAAGCGCAACAACATACATAACCCGGCTCGCGGCAAGCGGACCATCAGTCTGTAAGACGATGCAAAGCACGCATCAGAAAGAGTTGCAGGAAAGCCGTGACGTGCTGAGTCTCGCCATGCGCGGCGCGCGCATGGGTGCGTGGTCGCACGAGCCGAAGTCAGGCAGATTCTGGTGGAGCCGCGAACTGGAAGCGCTCGCGGGCTACGCCGAGGGTCGTTTTGCGAAAATGCCCGGCGGCTTTTTCGAACTGATTCATCCCGGCGACCTGATTGCGCTCAAAGAGGCGGTCGACCATGCCGTGGCAAGCGGTGACGACTACGTCGCCGAATTCCGCTTCCGGCATGCAAGCGGCGACTGGTGCTGGATGGAAGGCCGCGGCCGCGCCACCTACGACCGTCACGGCGAGCCGCTGACGATCTATGGCCTCGGCATGGACATCACCGAACGCAAGGACGCACAAACTGTGCTGTTGCGCCAGGCTGCGATCTTCGAGCACCTGAGCGACGCGATCGTCATCACCGACCTGAGAGGCAACATCACCGATTTCAACCCCGGTGGCGAGCGCATGCTGGGTTATCGCATGCGTGACATTCTCGGTAAGCCGATTGCGATGCTCAATCCGCCGGAAGATGCGTTACGCATCCGCAGGGAAGCGCTTGCCGCCCTCGCCGCCGACGGCACGTGGCGCAGCGAACTGATTTTCGTGCGGCGCGACGGCACACGCGGGGTCTGTGAAACAGTGGTCAAACCGTTGGCGAACGCACGTGGCGACATCTACGGCGCAGTCAGCGTGAGCCGCGACATCACCGGGCGCAGGCGTGCCGAACAGCAATTGCAGCGTCTGAATCTGGAACTCTCAAAGGCCGACAGACGCAAGGATGAATTTCTCGCCACGCTCGCGCATGAGCTGCGCAATCCGCTCGCGCCGATGCGCAATGTGCTCGAAATCCTGCGTCTGAAGGAATTCGCCGACCCGCAATTGATCTGGTCCCGCGACGTATTCGACCGGCAATTGCAACACATGACGCATCTGGTCGACGACCTGCTTGAAGTGTCGCGCATCACACAAGGCAAGCTCGAATTGCGCAAGCAGCGGCTCGAACTCGCGCGCGCGATGCAATCCGCAATGGAAGCGGCGCGGCCCACCGTGCAGGCGTTGGCGCATCATCTGAGCGTGACGTTGCCGCGCGAGGCGCTCTTCCTCGACGCCGATCCCACGCGCCTCTCGCAGATGATCCTGAACCTGCTGAACAACGCCGCCAAGTACACGCCGCCCGGTGGCAGCATCTCGCTCGCCGCGGAGCGCGAAGGCGACGAAGCCCTGATCGTCGTGCGCGACTCCGGCATCGGTATTCCGCGCGAGCATCTGGACAGCGTGTTCGAAATGTTCTCGCAACTCGCCCCGGCGCTCGATCGCTCGCAAGGCGGGCTCGGCATCGGTCTCGCGTTGGTGCGCGGCCTCGCCGAGCTTCATGGCGGCACCGTCGCCGCGTTCAGCAGCGGTCCGGGCACCGGCAGCGAGTTCGTGATCCGCCTGCCGCTATCGAAAACGCCCCCGGTGCCGTCGCATAGCGCGCCGTTCGAGGTGCCGCGCACGGCGGGCTTGCGCGTCGTGATCGTCGACGACAATACGGACGCCGCCGATAATCTCGCCATGGTGCTCGAACTCGAAGGCCACGAGGTACGCACGGCCGGCGACGGGATCGCAGGGCTGCAACTGATCGGCGAATTCGCGCCGCAAGCGGTGATTCTCGATATCGGCTTGCCGAGCCTGAACGGCTATGAAGTGGCGCGGCGCATTCGCGAGACTCATCGCGACACCGGGATTCTGCTGATCGCCGTCACCGGTTGGGGCCAGCAGCAGGACAAGCAGACCGCTGAAGAGGCCGGCTTCGATCATCATTTCACCAAGCCCGTCGACCCACGGGAATTGCAGCGCGTATTGAGCCGGCAACGGGATTAAATGCTCGTGGCCCATTGAGTGGGTCCGGGCTACCCGTCTGTCATTCCTCGGTTACCAGGCGGGTATGTCGCGTGTGTCCCGCTGTCATTCCGCGTTTAACCGTTAAACTCACGGCACAACCGCTTGCCTCGCCAACATGCTCACCGACACGACTTCAGCCCTCGCCGCCGTCCTGCACGAAACGTTCTCGCCATGGACGGAGACTTCAACCGATGCTCGATGAAGCGCTGGTCGTCAGTGCCCTCGCTGCGCGTGACATCGTTCCCGATGTCACTCAGCGCGAAGCCATCGCGTCGCTGGTCGCGCTGCTCGGCGCTAACGGCCGACGCACGCATTCCGGCTCCGCGCTTGCACACCAGGGCGTGTATTGCCACGGCCTGCCCGGCCGCGGTAAAAGTCTGGTGGTCGATACGGTGTTCGAGCTGGCAAGCTGCCGCAAGCGCCGCCTGCACTTTCACGAATTTCTGCGCGAGATGAACCGGCGTCTGGTGAGCGAGCCACGCGGCGACGATCGGTTGGGGTCGGTCTCGAGACAATGGCTCGACGGCGTGGAACTGCTGTGCTTTGACGAATTTCACGTGCACGATATCGCCGATGCGTTCCTGATGGGCCGTTTTCTCGATACCGCGATTGGTCTCGGCACGCGCGTCGTGCTGACCTCGAACTACGCACCGGACGCCCTGCTGTCCGATCCGGAGTTCCACGAGCGTTTCCTGCCGACGATCGAACAGATCAAACATTGCTTTACCGTGATTCACTTCGACGGCGCACGCGATTACCGTTTCGACGGCGAAGAATCGGCACTTCCGCATTTTTTTGCACCGCTCGACGCCGCAACCGGCGACGCGCTCCTGCAAATTTTCGTGCGCTATGAAGGCAGCGAGACGCTGGAGCCCGCCACCGTCAGCGCGGCAGGCCGGCCGCTCGCTGCCCGCGCTGCGGGCGCGGCCTTGCTATGGGCGGACTTCGAGAGCCTGTGCGTGGCGAGCCGTTCGCACCTCGATTATCTGGACCTGGCTGAGCAATGGCACGGGCTGATTCTCGACCGGGTGCATACCGAATGGCTTGCCCAAGCGCATACGCTGCAGCGGTTCATATGGCTCGTCGATATCTTCTACGACCGCAAATGCGCGCTGTTCATTGCATCTGATCGACCGATCGAGGCGGCCCTCAGTGGACTCGAGGGCGCGCACGATCTGTCGAGAACGCTCAGCAGGCTCGCCGAAATGCAGTCGCGTGGCTATCGCACCACGCTCGACGGCACTGCTGGCAGCATTGGAATTGCAGCAACGCAGACGGTCGCTCTGCCGTGATAGCAGCGCGACCGTCCGCGAACACGCCCTACTGCTTGCTGCTCTTCGCCTTCACTCGCGCAATCTGCTGCTTCGCCGCGTCATAAACGTGCTCGGACGTGAAGCCGAACTTCTTTTTCAGGTCGGGGAATGGCGCGGACGCGCCGAACGTATGCATCACCACCTGCGCGCCGAGCCGCCCGACATAGCGGTCCCAACCGAGCGTTGCCGCCTGTTCGACCGCGACGCGCGCGTCAACATCGGGCGGTAGCACGGCGTCCTGATACGCCTCGCCCTGGCGCTCGAAGATATCCCATGATGGCATCGACACCACCCGCGCCGCGATGCCTTCGCTCTTGAGCTTCTCGTAGGCATCGACACACAGCGACAGTTCGCTGCCCGTGGCGATCAAAATTACTTCGGGCTTCTGCCCGTCAGGCGCATCGGCGAGCACATACGCGCCCTTCTCCACGCCTTTCGCCGACGCATAGCGCGTGCGGTCCAGAGTCGGTAACGCCTGACGCGTCACGACAATGCACGACGGCCGACGCGGATCCGACATCGCCACGCGCCACGCCTCGGCGACTTCGTTCGCGTCGCCCGGTCGCAGCAAGGTCAGCCCCGGCACGCCACGCAGCGACGCGAGTTGCTCGATCGGCTGATGGGTCGGACCATCTTCGCCGACGCCGATCGAATCGTGCGTGAACACGTAGATGGCCGGCACTTCCATGATCGCGGAAAGGCGAATCGGCGGCTTCATGTAGTCGCTGAAAATCAGGAAGGTCGAACCGAACGGCCGCATATTCGACAACGCGAGCCCATTCACCGCCGCGCCCATGCCGTGCTCGCGAATCCCGAAGTGCAGGTTGCATCCGCCATAGTTGTCGTGTTCGAAGCTGCCCGCGCCTTCGAATTTCAGATTGGTCTTGGTGGACGGCGCGAGATCGGCCGCACCGCCGATCATCCAGGGCACGCGCGCGGCAATCGCATTGAGCACCTTGCCCGACGAGTCGCGCGAGGCCATGCCCTTCGGGTCGGCATCGAACGTGGGGATGTCGCTATCCCAGCCCGCGGGCAATTCATGCGCGTCCATCTGCGCGAATTCGCGCGACAGTTCCGGGTATGTGCTCTTGTACGCGTCGTACTTCGCCTGCCATTCCTCGCGCGCCGCCTTGCCGCGCGCGCCGATGCCCTGCGCGAAGCGTTCATGCACACCGTCCGGGACATAGAAGAACTTGTCCTCGGGCCAGCCATAAAACTTCTTGGTCAGTGCCACCTCTTCGACACCGAGCGCTTCGCCATGTGCGGAGGATGTGTCCTGCTTATGCGGCGCGCCCCAACCGATGATGCTGTGGACCACGATCAGCGTCGGCCTGTCCGTGACGCCTTTCGCTTCGGTAAACGCGGCTTCGAGCGCGGCGGCATCGTTCGCGTCGTTCACATGCAGCGTGTGCCAGTTGTAACCTCGGAAGCGGCTTTCCACATCGTCGCTATAAGCGAGGTCGGTGTGGCCTTCAATCGTCACGCGGTTACTGTCGTAAATCCAGATCAGATTCGACAGCTTCAGATGCCCTGCGAGCGAGGCCGCTTCGTGCGAGATGCCTTCCATCATGTCGCCGTCGCCGCATAGCGCATAAACGCGGTAATCGAATAACGGCGCGTCCGGCTTGTTGAAGTGGCTTTCGTGCCAGCGTGCCGCCATCGCCATGCCGACGCTATTGCCCAGCCCCTGGCCGAGCGGCCCGGTGGTCGTTTCCACACCGGTCGTCATGCGGAATTCGGGGTGGCCCGGCGTGTTGCTGCCGAGCTGGCGGAAATGTTCGATGTCGTCGAGCGAGACGGCGGGCGCGCCGGTCGGCTTGCCGTCGTCGTCCAGGGCCTTCACGTTTGCCAGATGCAGCAGCGAGTACAGCAGCATCGACGCATGCCCCACCGAGAGCACGAAGCGGTCGCGGTTCGGCCACAAGGGCTCGTCCGGATCATAGCGAAGGTGGTTTTGCCACAGATGATAGGCGACCGGTGCCAATGCCATCGGCGTGCCGGGGTGACCGGAATTGGCCTTTTGCACAGCGTCCATCGAGAGCGTGCGAATCGTGTTGATGCACAGCTGGTCGAGGGCGGGATCGTTTTGCATGGGGACACTCCTTGTTCGGCGGTTGGGACATCGCCGGAACGCATTGCATCGGCGTGGCCGGCGAACCGTGTTCGTGTGGAAGAACGTGCAAAGAACGCATGAAGAACCGCAGCCAAGCTCGTCGATGATGCGCCGATGCGCGCGAATCTGCACGGCGCGTTACATCCGGCGCCGTGTTGAACTGATGATTGGAGACAGTTCTTTCAGACGGCTTGCGGTTTTGAGCGAACGCAAAAAGGGGTGCGATAAAGGGCAACCGGCGCGATCAGGGCGCGTAGGGGAAGATCGAAAGGGACTCACGATAAGATAGTCGGTCATTCGGCCTCAGCCAAATCGAAAAGCATTATTCGTTATTTGACCATTCATCATTTGCCACTCGCCATGAACGCGCCTGAACTCACCGAAGACGAAAACCTGGGCCTTTACCAACGCGCGACCGAAACGGGCGCGGAATGGTGGCGCGTCAGCGTGGCGGACCGGCCGGAAAATTACCGCCTGGAACATGGGGTCGATGACGGCAACGGCGCCGGATCGGTCGATATCGATCTGGTGGTCGACGCGGAAAACCTGCGCGCCAAGCTGAAGAAGTGGCGCCGCGAGGGTTTTGCGATCGATACGCCCGATGCCCCGGACCAAGCGGGCATGGCAGAACGGGTGGCCTTTATGCCGGAGTTGCAACGCGTTGGGGCGCTGGCCTCGGCGGCGCGGCGACATCGGCAGGTCGAGCGCGCCGGCGAAACCGTGCGTATCGGCCATGTCGACGTGCCTTGCGGCGTGGACAACCCGCTCGTCCCGCGCGTCAATCCGGCCTATCTTTTCTCCGAGCGCTTCAACGACATTGTCGAAGACATCGTCGAGAACCGGCGCGTCATGCTGATCGGTCACACCGGCGCCGGCAAGACCAGCCTGATTGAACAGGTCGCCGCGCGCTCGCAGCACGGCGTGGTGCGCTCGAACATGAATGGGCAAACCACCGTCGGCGATTTTGTCGGCTTCTGGACGGTCAAGGGCGGCGAGACCATCTGGGTGGACGGCGTGCTGCCCACCGCGATGCGCGAAGGCTTGTGGCTGATCGTCGACGAAATCGATTTCGCCGAACCGTCGATTCTTGCCGCCCTCACCGCCGTCCTCGAACCGCACGGCCGCCTCGTGCTGAAAGAGAAAGGCAACGAGATCGTGGCGCCTCATCCCGCATTCCGGCTGTTCGCCACGGCGAATGCGGTCGGTGCAATGAGCCAGTTCCGTCATCTGTATCAGGGCGCGAATCTGATGAACGAAGCGTTTCTCGATCGCTGGCGCGTCTACATGCTGGACTATCTGACGCCTGCCGAAGAAGCCGACGTGCTGGTGCGCACCCTCGCCCCGCATATGACACGCGCGCTCGCCACCACCCTCGCCGCGATCGCCGCCGACTGTCGCGCGGCGTTCGCCCGCGAAGACCTGTCGAGCGCGTTCTCCACGCGGCGCCTGCTCGACTGGGCCGAGCTGATGCTGCGCACCAGCGACCCCGAACGCGCCGCCGGTCCTGCGATCTACGCGAAGGTCAGTCCCGAAGATGCGGCGCTGATTCGCGGCATCGTTCGCCATCACATCGCGCCGGCCGCCTGACGGTAACAATATGAGCGCCATGCACGCAACGCGCGACACGCGAGGCTTCGCGTTCGAATCGACGCTCAGCAAAGTAGCGCGCGTGCTGACCGGCCAATACGGCGTGACGGTCGCCTTCAGTCCGGATGGGCCGCGTGTCGAACCCGGCCGCATTGTGATTCCCGACTATGAGTTGAGCGGCGGCGTCGAGCGCGACGTGCTGATCGGCTATCTGGATCTGCTGGTGGCGCGCGCCAAGCATTCGTCGCTCGCGCAGATGGATGCGCTGCCTGCCGGGGTTGCCGCGAATCTCGCGCAGGTCATCGAGGACCGCCGCGTCTCTTCGCAACTGCTCGACGAGTATCCGGGCGCGCGCTGGTTCATCGGCAAACTGCGTGTGCATGCCGCCGAGCAGGCGCGGCAGCGCTGGCCGAAGCTGCATTGGCGTGACCGGCTGGTCTGGCTGGTGGAGCGCGCGCTGTGGGACGAACAGCCGACCCTGACCGAAGCGAGCCATTCACTGCTGGCCGCGCTGCACGCCGCGCAGGATCTGCTGGACGAAGCGCGAAGAAGCCGTTCGACCGCGCATAGCATCGCGGCGGCGCAGGCATTGGTGGCACGCGTGCGGGCTTTGTCGGCGGGCGATGTCAACAGCATGGTGTTCACCGCGGATCCGGTTGAAGATATCGACACGGAAACCGCCGCGTCGTCGTCCGAGCCGTTCAACGATGACGATACGGCTCAGCCCGACCAGGACAACAGAGCCGCACCGCCGTCCGATAAAAGCGGCGGCGCGCAAGCGGAAAATGCGGTGGGCATGGGGCAATCGCTGGCCGATGCGCAGCAGCCATCGGCGCGTTCCGATGGCGAGGCCCGTGCAGCCTCAGACGCCGCTCGCGTGCAGTTGTCGATTCCGCTCGCCACCGAATTCGATGAGATTACCGACGTCACCGGTCAGGGCGACAGCGCAACGTGGCGCGAGCTTCGCGCAGCGGCCCGTGCGGATACCGCGCCACTCAAGGAGAAACTCGAACGCGCGCTGAGTGCCGACGAACGCACGCGCTGGCGCCGCGAACAGGAACGCGGCGAGATCGACCGCACCGCACTGGCAAAGCTGGCAACCTCACCCGGTTACCGCACGCCGTTTCGCACGCAACGGGCGGCCAAAGGGCGCGACGTCGCCGTGACCTTGCTGATCGATCGCAGCGGTTCAATGGCGGGGCGCAAGATCGAACTCGCGCGCCTGTGCGCGACCGCGTTGTGCGATGCGCTGACGCAGTTGTCGTTCGACTGCGAAGTGCTGGGCTATTGCTCGCTCGAATCCGCACCGATGAAGCAACTGTATGAGCGGCAACGGGCGGCCGGGGCGGATTTGCGGCGCTATAACCGTTTTGTCGAACGGCTCGATCTGAAGGTCTACAAACGCTTTGGCGCAACGGATCTGAGCGGCATCGCCACGATCGATTGTGGTCACGAGAATCCGGACGGCGAAGCGCTGGCCTGGGCCGCGACGCGGCTCGCGGATCATCAGGCCGAGCGGCGCATCCTGATCGTGTTCTCCGACGGCTATCCGTCGACTGGCGACGGCGACCCGCAAGTATTGCGCAGCGATCTGCGCGAACGCATTGCGGCGATCCAGAAACGCGGCATCGAACTGCTCGGAATCGGCGTGCTGACCGACGCTGTCGAGGATTTCTATCCGCACAACGTGGTGGTGAGCCGCCTCGCCGAATTGCCGTCGACGGTGTTCTCGGTGTTGAGCTCGATGCTGCTCACGCGCTAGCGCATCAAAACGCGCCTACGCCAGTTGCGGCTTGAACGAATACTGCTCGATCTCGCCGCCCCGCGCGACCACGGCCGTGCTCTCCGGAATCTCCTCCCACCAGCCCGGCAGATCCGCAAGCGGCTCTGACAACACCAGAAACGCGTCCTGGCCAGCCGTCACGATGCGCGGGTCGTCTGGATACAGTTCGTGCAGATGCCGGAACGAGGTGCTGTGAAAGAGCGAGCGCGACTGCCCTTCGCTCGAATAGCGAACCGCGATGATCTGCTCGCCGTCGGTTGCGCAAACGGTCATGTTCAACGGCTCGTCGATATCGTGTTTGCGCCCGACGTCTTCGACAAAACCCACCATCCGCTCGAGCGCGGTAACTGGCGTCAGTTCGAGGCCGAAGGTCAGCGCCAGAAAAAACAGCACTTCGGAATCCGTCGAGCCTTCGATGGACGGGAACAACTCGGGATCGATCGCCAGCATCAGGTCGCGACGGGCCACCGGAAAGTTACGCACCAGTCCGTTGTGCATGAAAAGCCAGCGGCCGTAACGGAACGGATGGCAGTTGGTTTCCTGCGACGGCGTGCCGGTGGCCGCACGGATGTGCGCGACGAACAGCGGCGCGCGGATCGCCCGCGCGGCCTCGCGCAGATTGCGATCGCTCCATGCGGGCTGGATGCAGCGGTAGCGAAACGGGATGTCGGTCGGATGACCGTACCAGCCGATGCCGAAGCCGTCGCCGTTGGTGGTGGTCTGGCCGAGCCGCGAATGCAGACTCTGGTCGATCAGGGAGTGTTTGGCGTTGAACAGCACCGTTTCGAGTTGAATCGGGTTACCGGTATAAGCGAGCCAGCGGCACATGCGTTGACCTCCTGTCACGACGAGATGTCCGGCGAACCTCGCACAGCCTCGAATAGGCTCGCGCGCCGCCGTCCGTTATTTGACCACGGGTTGCATCTGAGCGATCGGTATCAGGAACTCCGAAAAACCGGTCAGGATAATCTGCACGCCAATGCACAGCAGCAGAAACGACGAGACACGCATCGCGACCTTGGTGCCGTCCACGCCGAGATACTTGGCGAACACCACCGCCCGGCTGTAGATCAGATAGACGGTGGCAGCCACGAGGACCGAGATCACCACCGACGCGATGCTCGACAGCACGAACGCCGAGAGCTTATGCGTGCGGTTCGCGGTCAGCGCGATCGCGGTGGCGATCGAACCGGGCCCGGTGGTGAGTGGAATGGTCAGCGGGAAGAATGCTTTCGACATGGCGTTATCCGAATCCACGCGCTTGACTGCCGGCTGCTCGGCCGGTTGCGTGTCGGGCGCGTTGAGCATCTGCCAGCCGCCGACGGCGACCGCGAGGCCCCCGCCGATACGCAGTGCCTCCATGGAGATGCCGAAGAAATGGAGAATGGGGGTGCCGACAAAGAAGGCGACGAGCAACACGCACATGACGTTGAAGGCAATTTTCTTGGCGAGTGCGGTGCGGTCTTCCGTGGTGAGCGATGCTGTCCGGTCGAGAAAGACGAACGCCATGCCGATTGGGTTGATGATGCTGATCAGCCCGGTGAAGCCAAACAGAATATCCGAGATCAGACTTTCGACCATATGCGATCCG
Organism: Paraburkholderia domus; assembly: GCF_905220705.1. Classification (GTDB taxonomy): domain Bacteria; phylum Pseudomonadota; class Gammaproteobacteria; order Burkholderiales; family Burkholderiaceae; genus Paraburkholderia; species Paraburkholderia domus. The sequence continues at coordinate 45,470 of NZ_CAJNAT010000020.1, read as the reverse complement.
TTTCGGGCAGCGGCTCGGGCAGGCTGATTGACTGACTGCCTACCGATGCGCCGCGCTTGAGTTGAAGTGCTGGACGCCTTCGGGCTGTCCAGATTGATGCTCGCGTTGCGTGGGTCAGATGATATCGCGGCGCGGCATGCAATTCGGTAAAAAAGGGGGCGATGCAAGCAGCGCGCGGCGTTGCACTGCAGCAGACGAACGCAGAAAGATGCGCGCGCAACTTTCGGAAAGCCTACACTTTTTTGACTGACTTTACGTACTCAAAGCATCCGGCATACAGTCCTCAACGAAGCTGCACTTTCAACGAGACGTACTTACCGGTTCGAGGAGTTGCCCCCATGTTGCTTCGTGTACTCGCCGCGCTGCCGTTCGTCGGCATTCTGCTCGGTGTTCCGTTTGTGAATCGTGTCGAGCCGCTGGTGCTCGGCATGCCGTTCGTGCTGGCGTGGATCGTCATGTGGGTGGTGCTGAGTTCGATCATCATGGCGATCGTCTACCGTCTGGACCCGAGCAACCGTCAACTTGCTGCAGAAACCGAGGAGGCCCGATCATGAGCGCACTCGTCATCATTGCGGCAATTACGCTGTTTGCGCTGTACCTGGGCGTGCGCGCGCGGCGCGGCCACGACATGAGTCTCGAACAATGGACCGTGGGCGGCCGCAGTTTCGGCACCGCGTTCGTGTTCCTGCTGATGGCGGGCGAAATCTACACGACCTTCACTTTCCTCGGCGGCAGCGGCTTTGCTTACGGCAAGGGCGCGCCGGTCTACTACATTCTTGCCTACGGCACGCTGGCGTACATCCTCTCGTACTGGATGCTGCCGCCAATCTGGCGTTACGCGAAAAATCACCGCCTCGTCTCGCAGCCGCACTTCTTCTCGCGCAAGTACGACAGCCCGGCGCTCGGCACGCTGGTCGCGCTGGTCGGCGTGGCCGCGCTGATTCCGTATCTCGTGCTGCAACTCAAGGGCCTCGGCATCATCGTCGCGACTGCCTCGTATGGTGCGATCTCTTCGACCGCCGCCATATGGATTGGCGCCGCCGTGGTGACGGCTTACGTGATCATCTCCGGCGTGCGCGGCTCGGCGTGGAACTCGGTCGTGAAGGATACGTTGATCCTGGCGATCGTGCTGTTCCTCGGCATCTATCTGCCGTTGCACTACTACGGCGGCTTCGGCGACATGTTCCGCGCAATCGACGCCGCGCGTCCGGGCTTCCTGACCTTCCCCGCCAAGGGGTCGAGCGTGACCTGGTTCCAGTCGACCGTGCTCCTGACCGCGCTGGGCTTCTTCATGTGGCCGCACACGTTCGGTTCGATTTTCACGGCGAAGGACGAGCGTATTTTCCGGCGTAACGCGATGGTGCTGCCGCTGTACCAGTTGATTCTGCTGTTCGTGTTCTTCGTGGGCTTTGCGGCAACGCTGAAGGTGCCGGGCCTGAAGGGCGGCGATATCGACCTGTCGTTGTTCCGTCTGTCGTTGCAGACCTTCGACCCGTGGTTTGTCGGCGTGATCGGCGCGGCGGGGATTCTGACGGCGCTGGTGCCAGGATCGATGATCCTGACGTCGGCATCGACGCTGCTCGCCAACGACGTGTATCGCGGCATGGTGAGTCGCAAGGCGTCGGATGCGACGGTGGCCAACCTCGCGCGCTTCCTGGTGCCGGTGGTGGCGCTGGTGGCCGTGGGCTTTACGCTGCATGGCGGCGAAACGATCGTGGCGTTGCTGCTGATGGGCTACAGCTTTGTGACCCAACTGTTTCCCGCGGTGATCTGCAGTTTGCTGCCGCATAACCGGGCGACCAAGTACGGGGCGTTTTGCGGGATTCTTGCGGGCGTCGCGGTGGTGACCTTGACGACCACCCTGCATCTGAGTGTTGGGCAGTTGATGCCCTTTTTGCCTGACGCGCTGAAGGACATCAATATCGGCTTCCTGGCGCTGGCCGTGAACATCATTGTTTTCGCTGTGGTGAGCGCTGTGACACAACCGCGGCCGGCAGAACAGACTCACGCGCCGGTGCATTGAGGATGGGTGCCTGCGGCGCTTGCGCCAATCCGAAGGTGTGACTTGCACCCACAAGAGTGCGCCCATGCTGGGCGCACCACATAAAGAAGACGCGATTGCTCGCGCCTTCTTTATGGCGGCGGCGCTGGAAACTTTAGCCGTGCCGCCGCTAAATCGGCTATCGCTTTTTCCTGGAAGGCTTAAACTCCAACTCCGGAGGCGCGATGTCCGGATGTTCTTCGTAGAGTGGTTCCAAGCCCAACACGTATAAATGATCAAGCAACCTAGCCATCGTTAGGCGGAACTCTTTGAACTCATCGTCAGGGCAGCGGTCCCGCGCAAGAATGATTGCGTCGTCGATTGCGCCGCCCATCTTTAGCAGTCGATTGCTTAGCTCCACGGCTACCTCTCGATTCTTAATCATGGCATTCCTTTAACATCCGTTGTCGGCAATACATTTGTTTTTGCACCGGAAAAATGGAATTCCGGTGCCGCCGGGCGTCGGAAGTGTTGTATCGGCGCAGTACTCGATACACTTCTGGTACACCTTGGCGCACCTTCCTGACAAGGCACATTTGACGAAACCAGGATCGGAATCGCTGTTGGCCTGAAACAGTTGAGCATATAGCACTGCGCGTTTCGATTGCCCGTTCTGGTCAGGCATCAGAATAGGAAACGGAACCTGCTCTTGCGCAGCTATTTGCAGTTCAGGCACATCTCCCCGAACCGGTTGCCCTGCCGGCGTGACGGTGAGCCCACGATAGAACAGTTTCCACGCCAACTTGGCTTTTGTGAAGACATAGCACTCCGCGCATACCGGCGGAATCGCTGTCAAACCGCTCGCCTTCAGTGCTTTGAGCGAGCCGGAGAGATTAGCAGGTGGTCCGACCGGGTCGGCCCCCGACTCATAGTTGCTAATCCACTGGTCGATGTCATCACTGGTTATCGGTTCGGCACTACCCCCATTTCTCGCCACGGTGCCGGTGCGACTCGCGACGCGACCATCCGGCGTGTAAGCGTAGTTGACAGTGAGGAAGCGGTGCAAGCCACCAGTCGATGGTCGAGCCTGTTCATCGTACGAAAACTGGCTGACGCGACCGCGTTTGTCATAGGTGAGTCGAGCTTCCCGATAGTTGCCCGTCAGCGACGTAGCGCGGTTAGCCGCGTCACGGTTCTGCGTCCCGAACAGCCAGCCCGAAACAACGTCCTGAGCGGTGTTTATGTTGCCGGTAGAGTCAGAAAAGTAATACCAGTCTTCGGTTTTTACACCGTTCACATAGACAGTTGCTTGCGCCAAGCGGTTATTGGCATCGTAGCGCGCGCCAACAGTCAACTTGTTGCCTGTGCCAGTAGCGGCGAAGCCACTTGCGCCTGTTATGTCAGACGTGTCGAACTCGCTGTATCCTGTGACGTTGCCACTCGCGTCATACACGAACGCACGCATCTTGCCGGGAGTTGCAACAAGCGCTGGATGCAGACTCGTCGCGTCTGCGTAGCGGACTGTCGTTATCACTGTGCCACTAGCACTACTCACCGCCGCACGCACCGGCCGACCCACCGGGTCATATGAATAGGCAGCGGTGCCGGCGGGTGCTGTTTTCTGTAGCAGGTTGCCGTTCGCATCCAGGTTTCGGCTCTCGTTGCCGTCGGCAGTGCTGCCGCCAGTCAGTCGCAACATTCCAGCGATGGACGCGTAGTTGATGGTGCCGGATTCATTACTCCAGGACATCGTGGTCAAGTTGTTGCCATAGGAAAACTGAACGTTCTGCGTCGTATCCGGGTGACTTGCGGCGGTCGCGCGACCCCGTTCGTCATATGTCCACGTTGCGATCCGTGAGCCGCTTTCGTCAACTACGCCGGTGAGTAAATTCTTGAAGCGAGAGTCGTCATAGACATACCGTCGCACATACCCATCGGGCCACGTTACGGATACGAGATTGTTGTTCGCGTCATACCCATATTGCGTAAGTCCGCCGCTTGGGTTGGTCATGCGGTTGATCCGCCCTTGAGTGTCGTAATCAAGTTTGATCGTCAGCAGTTCATACTTCGGGACTGCATCTGCCGCACGCTGATTGATTGCCGTGAGCCTTCCCGCGCCATCGTAAGTAAGCGTCCTGGTAAAACCCGTATGGGTTGTCTCAGACAGCATGGCACCCTGTGCCGAATATGACTCGACGGTATCGGTCGTTAGGTCGGTAAGCGTCCATCCGGAGCCGTTTTGAGTAATCGCAAACCCACTAAAACTGGACGTCCTCCACTGTCCACCGGTCAATAGGAACGTGAGCGGTTGGCCGTTTGCGCGATAGGCGATGACCTTCGGAGAACTGCCGCTCGCCCCGGCGACGTTTAGTTGCCGCTGCCAGTTATTTATCCACCCTGGCCCCATGGCAGTCGCCGAGTTAAGAAACGGTGAAGACAGGTAGCTTCGTATGAACGTTAGCGGTATCCCGTCACCGCTGCGGAAGTCATTTTCAGAGAGCGTCACCATGCCGTTGGCAGGATAGATAGGATCGGCAACCGGGCAGGAATCTTCAGGCTGCGGATCGGTTTCGCCCGCGCACCACTTCTTGATGAGATCGATGTCGTTCAGGCAGGCGTAACCACCTGGACCGCCCGGCGAGTTACTCGCCGCGTCAAGCGCACACCATTTACTGCCTTGTGTCGCACCAGATTTTGCATAGCGACTGGTACAGTCAGACGTGTAGTCAGCTCTTGCGCCGAACGCCACCAGTAGCAGCATGAATGCGGCCAGTAGACGGGCAAAATTGCCTGCTGGCCGACAAGACGGTTTGTTTATTCTCATACATCTCCCTTTTGTAACGTGTCGTTAGAAATTCGTAGTGAAACGACACTGCATCGGGGAGTTGGGAGCCAAAATAGGATTTTTCTGAAAAGCGCCGTCGTGCGACACATCCTTACAGACAGGCTGAAATTGGCAGCGTTAAAGCAAGTCCGGCGCTAACCCTGCGCGACAACAACGCCCCCATCTCGGGCATTCTGCGGATGTCACCATCAGCGACTCACATATCGAATCGGGCGCAACGGAAGAACTCGATGCACTGGGCGGCATCATTGAACTGCGCGAACTTGAGATGGACCCGGATCATGGTGACGCGACCGAAAACTCATTAAAAAGCCCGCAGTAGCGGCACAGGAATGAGTCATTCGCCAGTTCACGGTCCGTCACGGCGATGACGTGTACGCATGCATGAGCGGCGTGCAGATTCATTCGTGTCAGGCTTCAGCAAAAACTTACCGCACTCAAGTTGCTCAACCTGCCGCGTGAGAGAGCCAGCGGCAAGCTCACCCGAACCCGCGCCGCTCCCCCGAACCGACGGGACAGCCCTGGCGAATCTCATATTGCGCGTCGCTTATCCACTTGCTCCGCTCCGCCGCTATGGCTGTTTCAGCTCGCTGTAACCTGGTCTCCCATGCAGTCTCTCGAGCTCGAGGCCTTCACGAGTCGCGCTAGACTACGCCCAAATTCAAGCCGGTCAAATCGAACAAACATGCGGAGCGAATCAATGGACTACCTTCTTTATTACTCGCCAGGCGCGGCCAGCATGGCCGTTCACTGGATGATGATAGAAATGGGCATTCCGTTCGATACCCGTCTCGTCGATATCGACGCCGGCAATCAGCGCAACCCTGAATATCTGCGCTTGAATCCTTCAGGCCGCGTTCCCACGCTGGTGGTCGACGGCGTACCGCGCCACGAGTCGGCTGCGTTGCTCATGCTGCTGGCCGAGCGGCATCCTGAAGCCGCCCTCGCACCCGCGCCGGGGTCGGCCGATCGCGCGGCGTGGCTGGAGTGGATGATCTATCTCGCCAACACGCTGCTGCCCGCCATGCGCGACTGGTTTTACGCGGACGTCGACGGCGATCCTGCCGGCGCCGAAGCAGTCCGGGCATTGGCACGGCGACGCATCGAAGAAGCCTGTGATTGGCTCGATACCCATCTCGCCGACGGACGTGACTATCTGGTCGGCGGCAAACTCAGCACCGCCGATTTGCTCGCGGTCATGCTGATGCGCTGGACACGCAATATGCCGCGCCCCGCACTCGGTTGGCCGCATCTCGCGCGCTATATCCGCGGGTTGCGCGCCCTGCCCTCGTTCATCGAATTGAATGTGCGAGAAGGGCTCACCGAGTGGCGCAATCAGGACGATTGATGCGCGCTCAACCAATTTGCTGCCGAAGCTGGCTGGCGTGACAAGTGGCTCGTAAAAAGCGTTGGTTAGTTCGCTCGCGTGCCGACGATCACAATCCCGCGTGAAAGTCCGCTCACACTGTCGACCGCCTGAGCCCCTGCATACAGTTGCGTGACCGGCACCCACACTGCCGGATACTTGTAGCGCGCAACATCGAGAAGCAGCGCGCTATCGCTCGCGGCGTCGTATGCGGCAAGCGGCGACCAGTGGCCGCCACCTGCTTCGCCTATCTCCGCCCGCCTGAAGTTCAATAACGCGAAGCGGTCGCTGCGGCCCGTCGTGTCACGAATCAGATCGCGAAACTGACCGAGCGTCAGATCGCCGGCATGGAATTTCCTCACCTCGACAGGAAATGTGCTCAGGGCCGCGCCGAGCTGGTCGAGCGTCATACCCTCCTTCGATACCTGCGCGGCGTTGGCCACCTGCGGGTCGATACTGCGAAAGAAATCCTCTTGCGAGAAGTAGGGAAAGTCCGGGTACTGCGTCGATTCGGGACGATGGATGCCCAGTGCATTGAGCGCCATCACCGAAGTCGCGACCGAACAGTAGGCTTCGTTGCGCTGCGTTTCGAAGTACTCCGAGAGCGGCCAGTACGACTGGTTATGGGCGGAGGCCATCAACCGTTTCTGGCCGGCCGGTTGCGTCAACGCAATGAGGTTCGGAGGAACGGGCAGCGGCCCGGCGGCCGGGCGTGCTGCGGCCGATGCGGCCGATGCGGGGACTTGAAGCGAAGCTTGATGCGAGGTTTGATCGGCGGCCTGATTGCCAGCCGGCGGCACCGGCGCACAGGCCGCCAGTGTTGCGACCACACATGCGGCAAGCCACGCAAGCGGGTTCGCACTTCGCGCTGCACGAATCAAAGAATATCTGGGCATTGTCCTGACCGCAGAGGTTGAACTTCGAACCATTGCTTTCCTGCCTTGCCGACGCCCCGAAGGAAGTCCCCTCGGGGGACGCGTCTCTTCTGCATCGGCGATGCTTCGAATTTGTAACACGAAACAAATCGACGCGTGAGTTCGCGCCTCGGGCGCATGCTGGTTCAGCCGCTTGATATACTCCCGCGGCATATTCTGGGCGACGCGCCCGAACAGCTTCTCGGCGTCGCTCACAGCCAATTCAAGCAGACCGGATTCGAAATGAGTGACTTAAAAAGCGCTGCGTATGGCGCGGGAGGCGACCCTGGCTCGGCGGGCGCATCCGATATAAAACAAACTGAATCCAGCGGAATCGGCGCGCCGATCATAGCGGTTCCTTCACCTTGCATCGACATCTGCAAACTCGACGTCAATACAGGTTTGTGCATCGGCTGCCTGCGCACGCGCGACGAAATCCGCGGATGGAAACATATGACCGACGACCTGCGCCTGCAGTTGATCGATGATCTGTCGCACCGCAAGGCGAAGCTGGACACCGCGAAGGCGGAAACGCTGTAAAGCAGACCTCATAAAGCGCATGGGTCAACGCGTCTCGCCCACGAACGCGTAACTGTTCTTGCCGCTGCGCTTGACCCGGTACATCGCTTCATCGGCTGCGGCCACGAGGCGATGGTAATCGTCGACAGAATCCGGAAAACTGGCAATGCCGATGCTGGCTCGAACCAGTCCGACCCCTATGTCCTTGTCGGTTTGAACCACGCAGGCGATCAGCCTGCGGGCGATTTCGCCCAGTTCTGCGTTCGTCGAAAACTCTCGAACCAGGACGGCGAATTCGTCGCCGCCGATCCGCGCGACGACATCGCCCTTACGCACCGACTCGCGAAAGCGTTTCGACACCGCGATCAGAAATTGATCACCGACGCGGTGGCCGAGCGAGTCATTAACCTGCTTGAATCCATCCAGATCGACATACAGCACGGCTATTTTGTGAGGCGCCGCGCTCACGGACGACTTCGTCGCCGCCTCTTCGAGCGCGGCAAACAGCTTGCGCCGGTTCGACAAGCCGGTCATCGGGTCGTGCAACGCCGCGTACTCGAATTCGTGAGACTGACCTGCCAGCAGACGATTCCGTTTGGCATACATCCCCAATGCTGTGATCAGCATGCAGAACAGTAGCGCCGCCAACGCGATCAGCGTGCGCGCGACGTGAGCAATCCGCAGGCGTACGTCGGCGCTGTCGGCGTCGCGCTGCGCGCGCCAATAAGCCGATACGGTGCTAAGTAAGGCATCCGTGTCGGGCAGATCGGCGTCGGCTGTGAGCAGGGATGGCGGCAGATGCGGCGCGGCTGAGGGACTCGCATTCACCAGTGCCGCGAGTGACGTGAGGCGATGGGCAAGCTCGGTTCGCGCATGCCGATACCCGGCGGCTCTGGTTTCCGTTGCGTCGGGCAGTTGCTGCCAGACGCCGACCAGACTCCGGGCACCTTCCGCCCGTTCGACCGCTTCGAGAACGAGCCCCGCATATTCCTGCTTCAACTGGTCGGAAAAAATCGTCCTGATCTGCTGCGCAAGATACAGAAGGCCGATCAGCAGGCAAATCAGCGCGGCGGCGGCGATTGGCGCCGGGCCCGGCCTGAAGCGGATCGCGAGGGCGCGCCCACGAGCGGCGCGCTGAGTACGTGTGCGCTCAGGGATGGGAATAGATGTCTTGCTGGCTTCCGGTGCCATGCTGGCGATAGCTTACGCGACGAAAGAACGACCCCATCCGGGCGAACAGACTGCTCTTGTGCCGGGAATTTGCCGTCGAAGAAGATCGATGATCCTGCTGTGCGAGACGTGGGTCTCTGCCGGGACGGCTGGACGCCAACTGCTGCGCGGCTGGATTCGAAGGGGCCGTCGCGCGGTGAGCGGCTGGGACAGACGATGCGGCGACAGCGGGTGTCGCATCCGCGACGCTCGTTTCGCGACCCGCAGGCGTCGAGAATTGCGTGACCGGGCCGGACCAGGAGGCTTGTTGTCCTCCTTCTTCTCCGTCCAGTTCTGCTACTGCCTGCGTTCGTGCTGTTGCCGGCATACCGGCCGTTACCTGCATTCCTGTGGTCACCGGTGTGGCTGCGGTTGTGGCCTGCATGCCAGCCGCTGCCCCCCCGGCTGCCGCCATCGCTGCCGATCGCGTCGCTGCCGCGAACGTTACCGGCCCTAACGGTGCAATTGATTGCGCCAACGCCGGTCCTCCCATAGGCGCTGACGCAGCTGCCCCGAGCGCTTGCCGCGCGCCTGCCATCGCATCGGCATACGCCTGCTGATCATGGTTGAACCAGATGCCATACGCGACCGTACCCACCACGCCAAAAGCTAGCGCGCTCGCCGCCGCGACGCACAGTGCAAGACGTCCGAATCGCGCGGGCGGTGCCGTAGCCGACGGCTCAGCGCCAACGTCGAAGCCGGCATCAAGACTATCCATGGCAGTTTTTTGCAAGTCGGTATCGTTGAGCATCGCAATACGCTCCGGAATCCTTACGTCTGACGTGTCGGCAGACTTTGTTCATACGATTCGGCGATGGTCGATCTGAAGTCGTTAGAAGAATTTATCCCGCACGCCGCGGCCGCGACAATATGTATGGCAATGCTGCGCTTTAAACGCCGGCTTTGCGAGTCCGCTGCGCATCGAAACTACAAGTAAAAGATTCAACGCCGCGTGTATCCCCGGGCGGTGCCGCGAGCCCTCGCAGGCCGCTTCCATGCTGGGCTGGGAGGCGGCGATGCGAGCAAGCGTTGCGTCTCTCCGTTTTGCAAAATGCACGCCAATATGGAACGTCGCGATCTGCGGCCATCGCTTAAAACGCCGTGCACGCACAGTGGGGCGCATGGCGCCCCACTCGGAATCCGGCACCTATTGCACGGTGATCGTTTCTCTCATGTTCGGATGAATGCCGCAAAACACCTTGTACACGCCAGGCTTGTCGAACTTGAACTGGAACGTGTCGTTCTGATCGAGCGCGGCGGAGCGGAACATGCCCGCATCGTTCACGACCGTATGCGGCTCGCCGTCGAGATTTTTCCAGGTGACGGTCGAGCCGGCTTTGACCGTGAGCGCCATCGGCGAGAACATGAAGTTCTTGATGACCACAGCGTTCGGGCTCTCCGCACGCGCAACGGAAATGCCCGCCGACGCTGCCAGCAGCGCCGAACTCCCGAGCAGCACAAAGAATGCGCGGCAAAAAACATTAGTTTGCATAACTGATCTCCTACGAGCGAAAAATATTCACAAAATCAAACGAGTGTCGTGTCGGCAAGCGTCGCCTTCAACGGATGACGCACGATCTTGATACTGGTCACGCCGAGCATCCTGGGGAGCTGATCGCTCGCTACCGTGAGTGGGCCAGGGCCGGGACCATTGCCGGCGGTCGGCTGCGGATAGGCGGTCGAGCGGGCGGTATGGAAGGTAATGTTGCCTTCGACCTTCGACACAATCTGGTGAATATGGCCGTTCAGCACGGTCACCGAGCCGAAGCGTTTCAGATAGCTCATGGCCTGACCGGCATCGCCCGTGCCCCACCCCCACGGCTCGTAGATCGTCCACATCGGCATGTGGGCAAAGACGACGATCGGCGTGCTGGATGAGCGGCCCTTCAGATCGTTTTCGAGCCAGGCGAGTTGCTCGTCGCCGAGACCGCCCAGGCCGTTCGGCTTGAAATGCATCACGTTGACGAGCGCGACGAAGTGCACGCCGTTGTGGTCGAAGCTGTAATAGCCTTTGTTGTCCGAGGCCTTACCGAAGCGGCTGAAGTATTCGGTGCCGGGGCCATCCGTCACGTCGTGCTCGCCCGGCACGGTGTGGAGTTCGGTAATGTTCAGACCCGACATCAACTGCGCCGCGAGATCGAACTCCGCCGGTTTGGAGAGATGCGTGATGTCGCCCGTATGGATGGTCAGCGCGGGCTTGACCGGCATGGCATTGACGTAGTCGATCGTCTGTTTGAGCGTGCCTGCGACGTCCGGGTTGGCCTCCTTATTGAAGCCGATATGCGAATCGCTGATCTGCAGGAAAAGCGGCACGCCCGCGGACGTCGAGGATGATTTCGCATCGGCCGCGAGGGCCAGTTCCACTGGCGTGAGAATGCCGCCTGAAAGAACGAACACCGTGCCTACGCCACCGAAGGCGAGACATTTCAGCGCGCTGCGGCGTGATGGGTTAAATGCGGGGTTGAATGCGGGATTGAATGCAGGATCGGATGAATGATTTGACGACATGTTGACCTCACGATAAGGATTCGCAGGCAAACCGCGGGGTCATCCGGCGGGCCTCACGACTCGGTTCATCTGGAAGACTGCCGTGCCGCCGGTTTTATTCCCGGAACAGAAAATTAGCGCGGGTCAGCAAATCCAGCCGTTTGGGCTGACATGACCCGCACCAGGGAAAATGTGGGAATAGCCACGGCGTGCCTGCAGTCAAGCAGATGAGAGAACCTGAAAAGGAGTAGCCAACATGGACATCATCGACATGGCCCGTGCCTCGGGCATGGCGGTCATCCTCGACGGCAGGATTGGCCGCGAGGAATACCAGAGCGTGTGCGGCTCGCTGTCCGCATTACAGCGATTTGCCGAAGCGGTGCGCCAGGGTACGGTGCAACAGAGCAGACACCAGAAGCGCACTACCACGGCCGCTCGCAGCGCGTGAGATAAGGCAGACGCGCCGGCAGGCTCGGCGCGGCTCCACTGCGGTCTCCCAGGCCGTTTTCGGGAGCATACAAAATGAAAGGAGGGTAATGTGCGACCGGAATTGCGGCCCGTTCTGCGCCGCCTGCAACTCGGATCAGGCGTGGTACTGCTCATTTATCTATTTTTGCACCTGGTCAATCATGCGCTCGGAATCTGGTCGCTCGATCTTGCCGGACGCGGACTCACGTTCGCATTGTGGATCTGGCATAGCGTGCCCGGCACGATCCTGCTGTACGGTTCGGCGCTTGTTCATTTCGCGCTGGCTGTTCGCACGATTTACGGGCGTCGTCACTGGGCGCTCCCGCCCGCCGAATGGATCCGGCTATGGGCAGGACTCAGCCTGCCTCTGCTGCTGATCCGGCATGCGGTGGCGACGCGCCTCGCGGCGTCGCTGTATGGCTTCGAGCCGAATTACGAACGAATCGTGATATCGCTGATCACGAGCGGCACGCAGGGTCTGCAACTTGCGCTGCTCGCGCCGGGCTGGATCCACGGCTGCCTCGGCGTGTGGTTTCGATTGCGTCACTATCCGGCGGCGCAACGCGCGCGGCCCGCACTGCTTGCCCTGCTCGTTGGTTTGCCATTGCTATCTGCAGTGGGTTTTTTGCGGATGAAACAAGTTGTCTTATCCATGCATGCTGTCCTCCCTGCGCCTGATTCGAAACTGCTGGCGCACCAGTTTGCGCTCGATACGTGGCGTCACACCCTGGTCACGCTTTACCTTGCCGTGATCGTTAGCGCGCTTCTGGCGGGACTATTGCGTAACTGGCTGGAGCGCCGGCCGCGTTCGGCATGAGTGGCAACGGAAAAGTCCGCGATCGTCAGGCCGTCGCCAAGCAGCCACTGACGGCCTTTGAGGTGCTGATCGAGTACGCCGGCATGCTTGCGAAACCAGCCCTGCCCCTCTGCGACTTTCGACGGATCGGGTTCGCCGAGTCCAAACGCCGGCTTGATGATGTGCTCGAAGTAAAGCGAGCCGGCATGCCGGTAAAAATGCTGACTGTTCCAACTCAGCCAGCGCACGACATCGGTCTGCCTTGCATCATGCGGCCAGAGTTCGGATTCCGCGCGCTGCGCGAGATGGCAGATGATGGCGTCCTGTTTGCGGACCATCGCCAGTCCGTTCTAGACTGCGGATCGGCCACATTCGAGAGGACAACCCGGTATGGAGATTCTTCAAGGGATGGCAGTGTTCAAACGTGTCGTCGACGCGTCGAGTTTCTCGAAAGCGGCCGATCGGCAGCGTCCGCGTGACGAGGGCGCCGCGTCTCCTGCGGCTTACGCCCGCTCGATTAGTCCGTAACGCGCCAGTTCCGCCGACAACGCTTTCGCGCTGACAAACTGATATCCCTGCAGGCCGGCGTCGAGGGCGCCCGTCACGTTGGCGTCCGTATCGTCGACGAACAGCGCTTCGGCCGCGGGAACACCAAGTTGCTCTACACAGCGAAGATAGGTTTGAGCAGCGGGCTTCGCCGCGCCGAACGCAGCGGACGCGTAGACGTGAGGACCAAACAGTTGCGCGGCGGGTGGATTCAGAAAACCGATATGGTCGGTGAGCAGACGGCAGTTGTTGGTAAGCACGGCAATCCGGCGGCGTTCGGCGACTCTTTCAGCGAGCGCGAGCACCTCCGCATTGGGCGTGATCGATGCGTGGCGCGCCGCCAGCCAGTCGTCGCGGCTGATGGGGTAGCTCAGCAGATCGCCAAGCAAGCGCAGATATTCGTCGTCGCTGATCTGCCCGGCGTCGGCACGGGCTTCGAGCCCTGACCCCCAGATCGCGTGACGCACGACTTCCGGCGTCCGGCCGGAAATCGCGGCCAGACGCTCGACCCGTGCCGAACGGTCGTAGTGGGACAGGACGCCCTCCATGTCGAACAGAACGAGTGTGATGGGTGCCGTCATGCTGTCCACCTCGCGTCGAGAGCTTTCGGAAAAAAGGGACCTGGGCGTTTCTATTGTGCCTCGCCAAATCGGGTTCCGTGCCCTCAAGGTATCGCGCCACCCGTCCCGCCCGGGTCGTGTGTGCTGCTGACCCGGGCGGCCGCGACGCTGGCCTGCCATCTGCACTGTCCCGAGATGGGCATACCATGCAAGGGCGTGTCGTATCTTCCCGGCATGCTGGTGCCGACTGTTATCGGCGCATTGCTCGGACCGCGCCTGCAGCGTTGGTAAAGCGGCCGGCACGAAGCGGAGGCCAACATGTCGTCGATTGATTCCACACTGCCCGATCCGCCGGCGAGCCCGCCGCGCGCCCCGCTGACCGCCTTCGTGTTCTCCGGCGGCGGCAGTCTGGGTGCGATCGAAGTCGGCATGCTGCGGGAACTGGTCAATCGAGGCGAGCATCCCGGTTGTGTTGTCGGCGCATCCGCGGGTGCCATTAATGCCGCCTATTTCGCTGGAAGTCCGAATCGCGAAGGCGTGGCAAAGCTCGAGTCGTTATGGTGCCGGATCCGTCGGCAGGACATCATGCCGTTCTCGATGCTCGGCCTGCTCGATATGGTGCTGCGGCGCCGCCCGCATCTCGTGGAAGCAACCGCATTGCGAATGCTGTTGGAAAGGAACCTTTCATTTATGCGTGTGGAGCAGGCCGCCCTGCCGTTGCACATTGTCGCGACGGACTGTCTGTCGGGTAACGAGATCGTGATATCGTCCGGTCCGGTGGTGGATGCAGTGTTGGCAAGCGCGGCGATTCCGGGGGTGTTTCCACCTGTACGAATCGACGGTGTGGATCTGGTCGATGGCGGCGTCGCCAATAACACCCCGATCTCGGTTGCGATCGCGCTTGGCGCAACTCGTATCGTCGTACTGCCGGCCGGCTTCGCCTGCGCGCTCCGTGCGCCGCCCACCAGCGCGATTGCTCAGGCGATGCACGCGCTCACGCTGGTCATCGCACGCCAACTCGTTCGCGATCTGGAGTTCTACACCGCGCGCGCCGAGATTTTCGTCGTGCCCCCGCTTTGTCCGCTCGACATTTCACCTTACGACTACACCCAATGTGATCGCCTGATCGACCGTGCCGCCGAGAAAACCCGCGCCTGGCTCGATGACGGCGGCCTGCAGCGTGTTTTCATTCCGGGTGAATTGCGCCAGCATTCACACACGGGGCATTGAATCCGGCCGTCCAAAATTTATTTGTGGGGTCGCGGTCAGAATTTCGCCTCTGTTCCGACTAAGCACCACGCCGACTTTTGAAGAGGAAATCAGGGTGGATGACATCAATTTCGAATGCACCGCATGCGGCAAATGCTGCCACGACTTGCGCCTCGCGCTGACGATTACCGAGGCTATCGCCTGGCTGGAGCGCGGCGGGCAAATGGAACTCATCTGCGAGGCCATACCGTGGCCCGTCGAGCCTGAGCTAGGCAATGCGCAAGCTGAGTACAAGCGGGCGCGTTCTTCACCGGCAATGAGCGGAAGCCTGCCGGTCCGCATTTCGATCGTTCTCGCCGCGGCCTTCACTGGCGCGTGTCCCAATCTGCAAGCCGACATGCGCTGTGGTATCTACGAACAAAGACCGCTCGTGTGCCGGATCTATCCCGCTGAAATCAATCCGTTCGTCGAACTGGTGCCGGAAAACAAGGGATGCCCTCCGGACGCGTGGCAGACGACGCCGCTGCAAAGGCAGGGAATCCTTGTCGATGCGACGACCATCGAACTGGTCGGGCAGTCACGTCGCGCGAATCAGTTCGAGGCGCCGCTGCGCATGCAGCTTTGCCTCGAACTGGGACTGAACACTGCTGCGCTCGCGAACGAGGGCTTTGTCATGGTGTCGCCGGATAGCGAAGCCCTGTTGACGGCCCTGCGCCAGATTCACGCGACCGCTCAATCGCAGGAAGCCGCCACACAGTGGACGTTCGTTTCGAATCGCGCGGGCACCCTGGAGACGCTCCTGTCCGTGGGCGCGACCGGCCATCTCGCTGAGGCCACCGCTACCGGCAATTCCCGGTATCACGGTTTTTTCCCGCCCTCATCGACGTAAAACCACAGGCGGGTTCTCGTTCTCGTAGAGCATTAGACGCCGTTGCCGCCTACGGTCTTAATGCTCTTCCACTGCCCTTGCTGGACCTGAAACAGCGTGTACGGCGGCTTGATCAGATCGCCATAAGGATCGAAGGTGATATTGCCGGTCACACCGGTCACCTTCACTTTCGACAGGGCGTCCACAATCTTCGCGCGATCAAGCGAGTCGGCGCCGTGAATCGCTTTGATCATGGCGAGTGCGGCGTCGTACGCGAACGGTGCATAGAGCTCGACATCCTGATTGAAGCGCGCCTTATAACGCTTGCCGAACTCCTGTGCGGCGGGCAGCTTATCGAGCGCCGGACCGGGTTCGAGATCCTGCGTACCGTCACCCGCGGCGCCGGCGATCTGCAGGAAAGCATTGCTCTTCAGTGCGCCCGCGCCGAACAGTTGCGCTTGCATGCCCAGTGAGCGCATCTGCTTGACCAGCATTGCCCCCTGCTCGTCCAGCCCGCCGAAAAAAATCAGGTCGACGTTCTTGCTCTTGAGCGTCGTCAGGATGGCGCGAAAGTCCACCGCCTTGTCATTCGTGAACTCGCGATCGACTATGTTGCCGTTCGCTTCCTTTGCACCTTTTTCGAACGCATCCGCCAGCCCTTGCCCGAACGCCGTGCGGTCGTCGATGATGCCGATACGCTTCGCCTTCATCTGCTCCACCACGAAATGCCCGGCTACGACACCGCCGATGCCGTCATGCCCCATCGTGCGGAACACGTTTTTGTAGCCTTGCTTGGTGAGTTGCGGATTGGTCGAGCCCGGCGTAATCATCGCAACATCCGCCTGGTGATAGACCGTCGACGCAGCGACAGGATCTGGCTCGCGAGTTGTTGCCGCAGGAATTGCTGCAGACCGATCCAGCGTGCATGTTCGTGTGGCTCAAACTGCCGCCGCCGTGGCGTGCCGACGACTTCGCGGCGAATGCGAAGGCGCGCGGGGTGGTGGTGATGCCGTCGTCGGCATTTGCCGTGGACCGCTCGGAGATCGAGCACGGCGTGCGGATCAACCTCGCATGCGCGACGAGCCGCGATCAACTCGTGAGTGCGTTAAGACTGCTGACGGGCACGCTGAAGGATCGTCCTCGGGATTTGTTTGGGACGATCTGACGGGCGGTCACCGTATTGCACCGCAGAGACGATGGTCAGGCGCTTCACGCTGTGCGAGGCGTAAGCAGACAGCGTGGCGAGACGTTCCACACTCAGCAAACGGGTACACACGTTTCAACGAGTGAACAAATTACCTGACCACTCACTGCACGCGATCTTCGCGTCAAGCTTCAGCAGCGTTGTCTTCACCGTACCGCATGCCATGCGTGCTGAGCAAACGGTACAGCGTTGCGCGTGAAATGCTGAGTTCACGCGCGGCGTCGCCGAGCCGGCCGCGCTGGCGCAGCAGCGCGAGTTCGATGGCCTGCCGCTCCGCTGTCTCACGCGCCTGCGCAAGCGTCACGGGCGCGGTCGCGACGTAACCCGACAGTTCGAGATCGTCCGCGGTGATCGTGCGGCCCTCCGACATCACCATGGCGCGGCGAACCCGGTTGATCAGTTCCCGTACGTTGCCGGGCCAGTCGTATTGATGCAGCACTGCGATCGCGTCCGGAGAAAAACCGTATAGCCGGCGGCTCGCATCCTTCCTGTAGCGATCCAGCGTGTACAGTGCGAGCAGCTCGATGTCCTTGCCGCGCGCGCGAAGCGGCGGCTCGTCGATCCTCAATACGCACAAACGGTGGTACAGGTCCGCGCGAAAGCGGCCGTCTTCGATTGCAGCCTCCATATCGACGTGGGTGGCCGAGATGATGCGCACGTCCACATCGATCGCACCGTTGCCCCCCAGGCGGTCGATGGTGCTTTCCTGCAGGAAACGCAGCAGGCTCGCCTGACTCTCGAACGGCAGATCGCCGATTTCATCGAGAAACAAAGTGCCGCCGTGAGCGGCTTCGACGCGCCCTATTCTGCGTTGACTCGCGCCCGTGAAGGCGCCGCGCTCATAGCCGAACAACTCGGATTGCAACAGGTGCGGCGGAATCGCACCACAGTTGATGGCGACGAACGGCGCATCACGACGCGGCGAGCGAGCGTGAATCGCCGCGGCTGTCAGCTCCTTGCCCGTTCCCGATTCACCGGAGACAAAGACGGGCGCGTCGGTTGTCGCGACTTTGCGGATGGAGCGGAATAACGCGAGCATGGCATCGCAGGTGCCGATCATCTCGCCTTCAACCATGGACGTATCGACGAATACGGGCTCGCCGAGCGAGATCATGCCGCAGGCATGGCCAACCGTATCGACAATCCTGGCGTTCGCAGCAGGGAGCGTGACGTAATCGAAACAGTAATCGCGCACCAGCCGGCGTATGGCGGTGTCATCGAGTTCCGGCGCGGCGGTCATCGCCACCCAGCCGATGTTCGGCACCGCAAGGCAGGCTTCCAGCGCGGCAATATCGCGGGAGTCGAACACACTCGACAGATCGACCAGCCCGCCCGCCAGCGAGCCGTCATCCACGGCTCGCCGTACATCGCGAACCGAGCCGATGACCTGGACCTCCCAATCGCGCTCCTCGAAGCTCGCCAATAGATCCGGCGAAGGATCGCACGTGAAGTAGATGACACGCCGCGTAGTGGCCTTCATTTTCTGCATTGTTTTTTGTTTTCCCGCAGAGTCTATCCCGACACGTATTGCATTCAGGTCCCTCGCTGCTGCGTTGTTCCTGCTGCGCCGCGAACGCGAATGCCTGTCCTCCCTCCGGAATCAGGTGCGTACTGGGTGCCACTATTTCATGGTGCATCGGGTTCCGGTGAATCGACGGCGCTGCGAACGCAGGCTGGCGAGAAACCGAATGCAATGACGATCGCTGATCATACGCGGCTGCACGATCGCCGCAATGGGTCCGGACCATATTTGATGATTAAGTTCACATGCGCGTCACGCGACGTTACCTGGCCACATTGAGAGGCACACTGATCAGACATACGCGTACGCTGGATTCGGCCATGCGACATGCATATTCAGCCAGACAACATGACATAAATGCGATGCACGAAGTGCCTCGGCATCGATATCGAATCGATGCCTCGTGCGTCGACACAATTGAGTCGACGTGCCTAAGCTCTCAACTTCCTGAACATTTTGCGAATCTCGGCAGCGAGCAAATCAGGCTTTTCCATCGCAGCGAAATGACCGCCGCTCGGCATGTCGGTCCATTGCACAACGTCGAAGGTCCGTTCGAGCCACGTGCGCGGCGGATGATTGATCTCTTTCGGAAAGTGGGCGAATCCCACCGGCGGCACGACGCGTTGCCCCTCGGCGAAGCGCATTGGCTGCAGCCGGTTTTCCCAATACATCTGTATGGCCGATCCGATACTCTGCGTGTGCCAGTAGAGTGAAATGTTGGTGAGCAGCTCGTCTTTCGAAAACACCTGCTCGACGTTCTCATCGCAATCGCTCCACGCGCGAAACTTCTCGCCGATCCAGGCAGCGAGTCCCACCGGCGAATCGTTCAGCGAAGCAGCCAGAGTCTGCGGTTTCGTGGTGTGCATATGGGCGTAGCCGCCTTCGAGAGCAGCCCATTCGTTCTTCTCCCGCAGATAGGTTTCCTCCGCGGGCGTGAGCGGTGTCTGCGCGGCGCCGTTTGCAGGCTCGTATGAACTCGGCAAGAAGTTGAGATGAATGCCGTCGACACGCTCGCGATGCCGTGCCGCAAGCGCGATCGAGACGCCTGCACCCAGATCGCCGCCCTGGGCACCAAAGTGTTCATAACCGAGGCCACGCATCAGGGACGCCCACAAGTCCGCCACCTGAAATGCGGAAGTGCCGGGCTCGACGGGAGCCAGCGAGAACGCGAAGCCGGGCAGCGACGGAACGACGACGTCGAACGCATCGGCCGGATCGCAGCCGAATGCGGCCGGGTCGCATAGTCGGTCAAGCAGTGCGTGGAACTCGAAAAACGATCCCGGCCAGCCATGCGTGACCACGAGCGGATAACACGCCGGGCCGACGCCGCGCCGATGCACGAAGTGCACGCGCTGACCATCGACTTCGGCGAGAAATTGCGGTTGCAGATTCAACCTGCGCTCGGCCTCACGCCAATCGAAACGCTCGGCCCAGTACTCGGCGAGTTCACGCAGCCAGGCGGAATCGGCACCCTGTTGCCAGGCTGGCGACGGCGTCGCCGGTGCCCAGCGCGTCGCGCGAATACGCCGGCGAAGATCGTCTATGTCAGCGTCCGGCACGGCAATCTGAAACGGCTCTATTTGCATGTCAATTCATCCGGCACAGGGGGTGGGGATAACGGGCGCTTCGAATTCGATAGCGCTAGTCACGGCAATTCAGCAGGACCAAAGCACGGAGCGAGCATGGAGGGCACGAAGCAATCTGCATGGTACACAATGGCCGCATTTCCCGTTGTGTGTCCCGTAGACCACCGCGTGAGCTGCCCGCTTCGCAACACGCTCTTCGCAATAGCCGGATAATGGGACTTCCCTAACCGATCGAGAGGAGCTTGTTGCGATGTCTGCTTACGAATCCAAAGTGCCGCGGGTACTGTTGACGAACGACGACGGTATCGACGCGCCCGGCCTCGCCGTACTCGAAGCGGTTGCCGCCGAGCTCGCGCACGAAGTCTGGGTGGTCGCGCCTGAACACGATCAGAGTGGCACATCGCATTCGATCAGCCTGCATTCGCCGCTGCGAGTCAGCCGCCAGGGCGAGCGGCGTTTTGGCGTAGTGGGCACACCGGGCGATTGCGTCGTGATGGGGGTGCGGCATCTGATGCGCGACGCGCCGCCTACGCTGATTCTTTCCGGCGTCAACCGTGGCGGGAATCTCGGCGTGGAAACGATGTTCTCCGGCACGGTCGGCGCCGCGATGACGGGCCTGTTACTTGGACTGCCGTCGTTTGCGTTGAGTCAGACTTTCAGCGACCGCAACAAGGTGCGCTGGGACACGGCCCGTGCGCTCGCGCCAGGCGTCATTCGCCAATTGCTCTCGATCCAGCACGATGCACCCACCTGCCTGAACATCAATTTCCCCGACGTCGACGCGGCCTCGGCCGGTCCGCTCACACCGAGCAAACAGGGCGTCGGACTCGTCGAGGATATCGAGGTGCTGCCGCACGTCGATCCACGCGGGATCGATTACCACTGGTTGCGGTTTCAACGCGGCACGCGTGCGAACGACCCCGATAGCGAAACCGCCGTGGTGGCGTCGGGACGCGTGTCGGTTACGCCGCTTGCGTTCGATCGCACGGACGAACCCACGTTTGCGCGGCTCGCTGCGTCGTTGCGCTAACCGCCGGCCTGCGCGGTTTCATGGACGCGGCGCGGCACTCAGGCTCGGTGCGCCGGCGGGTCCAGCCGGGTCCGGATTGCCGAACGCCGGAAGGCTGCCATCGGCTCGGGCGCGGGCGATTTCCGCGCGTACCTGTGCGCGTGTTTTTGGCCCGCCGTCCGGCTTCAATAGCGAGCCGGCGGCGGGCGCAAACTGGGGTGCCGGCGGCGCCGGTACCGATTGCAGGCTTGGCGATGGTGCTGATGTCGACTGTATCGACGGTATTGGCTGTGTCGCCTGTATCGGCTGTATCGCAGCAGACGCGCGGGTTTCATTCGAGACCACCTTCCCGTCAACTGGCTCGGAAGATGACGAACTCGCAACAACAGGTGCAGCAGTGGCGCTCGCTCTTCCACCCGACGTGTTACCGGTGCTAACAGCGGCTGCTTCGGCTTCCGGAGCACGCCGGGTCTTCGGGTAACCGGAAGACGCAACGTTCGAGTGATCGCGTGCCGCGACATAGCTTCTATGGGTGTGGCCTGTTTTCCCGGAAGACGGTGCTGAGGATCGCGCCGATTTCGACCGTTGCGGCGTCGGCGTTTGCACATGCGCAACGGCCAGCGGATGCCGCGCCTGCTCCGTGCGCGCAGCTACTTCTCTTTGCAGCGCGAGAACCTGATCGTCGTCGCGGTGTGCTGAACGCACCGCATCCAGTTGCGCTTGGGCAGAGACAAGATCGTTACGCTGCAGACTATTGCGCGCAGCCCGGAGATCCCCGGCAACGGCCGCAGCCGAATCACTGCGTGAAACGACCGGTCCGGACCTCACCGAGCCGGTCACCATGTCGCCGCGGGTGTAATGAGCCGACGCATTGTCGCGACCCAGGCCGAGTTCGTCCGTCGACAGCCATCTTTTGTCGGACTGCGAAATATATGCTGTGATCGCAACCGCGCCGAAAAATAGGCTCAAGAGAACGATCTTCCTGGATTCACCAACCATGACGTCTCCCTCTCAAATCGTGGACATGCGCGTTTTCGGTTTCGCAAACGTGCTCGAATTCATCAGAGTGTTCGCAGCGAATCGATCGATGCCGGCGCAACGACCGCGAGTTCGGGTCGACACTGTCACGTACGAGTAAGAGTGCAAGCTGGATGCCTGCTATCTATCATTTATAGTCGTCAAACGCCGATTCGTCCGCTTGCGTAGGGCGTGTTGTCCGAAAAAGCCAGCTTGCTGGCCAGGCTTTCCTAGGACGATTGTTTGAACTGCGAAGCAATGAAAGGCCGGTTTGAATTCGGCGTTTGAATTCGACGCATGCAGCGCACGGCTACACGAGCGGTCCCTCAGTCTGTTTGCCGCGCACGGCAACCGCGATCGAGCTGCCGACAATCAGCGCAATGCCGAGCAGCGACATGCTGCCGATCGTCTCGCCCCACACGACGTAGCCGAATAACGCCGCCCACACGATGCTGGTGTAGTTATACGGCGCGAGCGCACCGGCATCGGCCTGACGGAACGCCATGGTCATCAGCAACTGTCCTGCCGTGGCAAACCCGCCGAGCAACGCCATCACCGCGAGTGCTTCGATCGACGGCGTGCGCCACGCGAAAATGAGCGATGCGCTGGTGACGATCGTGCCGATCACCGTGAAATACAGCACCGTGGTGCCCGAATCGTCGGTGGCGCGAATCCGCTTGATCTGAATGATCGATAACGCGCCGAAAACCGCGCTCGAAATCAGCAAGGCCGGACCGAGCCAACTCGAGTGCGAACCGTCCGGGCGCACCACGAAAAGTACGCCGACAAAGCCGACCGCCGCCGCGAGTGCATCACGCGGCTTGAGCGTTTCCTTCAGAATCAGCGGTGCGAGAACGATGACCAGCAAGGTCTCCGAGTAGACGATTGCCACCGCTTCGCTGAGCGGCACGTACGGCAGTCCGGCAAAGAACAGCCCTGAGGCGCCGAGCAACGTCAGCGCGCGCAAGGTCTGCCCGCGCACATCCATGTGTTTGAGACGCTCGATGAGCGGTTTGCCGCGCAGACACACCGCTACCGCAGGCACCAGGCCGAACAGCATCCGGAAGAACGTCACTTCATTGGCCGGATAGGCGAGCGCCACGGACTTCGCCAGGGCGTCGACGAGCGCGAAGCAGAACATCGATACGAGAATCAGCGCGACGCTGCGCAGCGGCACGGCTGTATTCCGGACAGCAGTGATGGGCGGCATAAGTTTTCTTGGGGGGGCGCGTAACAACGCGCCGCCCTGGTTTCGCCCTTCGATGAAAGGGTCGTGTAATCGGAAAACGGATTATGCCTGCTGCTCCTCCCACTATCGACTGGAAAAACCGCATTGACCCTTTCCGCATGGCGCCGGCAGGCGTTCAGTCAAAACACTGTATAAAAACACAGTATAATGTGCCGTATGAAGCCCCCGCGCTGATTGCGGGGCTATCGCAACTCAAGGATTGGAACGTATGGTGCACCAGCAAGGCTTATTCGCATCCGAGCCTGTGGCCCTTTTCCATGACGCTGAAGGCGGGATTCGCTATTTGCCTGATTCGATCCCCGCAATTACCGCGCAACAGTGGTTCGACCAGGCACGTCAAAATATCGGCTGGATGAGCCAGCAGCGCATGATGTACGACCGGGAGGTGGCGGTGCCGCGCCTGCTGGCCACCTTCGCCCGCGAATCAGAAGATCTGCCTGCGCCGCTGGGCGAAGCATTTGAAGCCGTCCGCTCACTGCTTGGCGCGCCGTTCAACCGCGTCGGCCTCAATCTCTATCGCGACGGCAACGACAGCGTTGCACTCCACGGTGACAAGACGGAAAAGCTGTTGCCGGCCCAGCCGATCGCCATCGTCTCGCTCGGCGCGAGTCGCCGCATGTCGATCAGGCCGAAAGCGGGTTCCGGCCGGATCGTGCACGTGGACCTGGAGCCCGGCAGTTGCATCGTCATGAGCTACGCTTCGCAATTCACGCATGAACACGGCATTCCCAAGATGGCCGGGGTGACCGGGCCGCGTATCAGCCTTGCGTTCCGCTGCTTTGCCGGTTGAGGCTGCTTCTAGGCAAGTTTCGCGAGCAGTGCTTTCGCCGCGGCTTCCGACGAGGCGGGATTCTGCCCCGTGATCAGATTGCCCGCGACCACGACATGCGACTGCCAATCCGGCCCCTTCGAATAGCCGCCGCCGTTCTTCTTCAACATGTCTTCGACGAGGAAAGGAACAACGTCGGTCAGGCCGACTGCGGCTTCTTCGGAATTGGCAAAGCCGGTAACGGGCTTATCGCGTACGAGCGGCGTTCCGTCCGGCGCCTTCGTATGACGCAGCACACCGGGTGCATGGCATACCGCACCGACAGGCTTTCCCGCGGCATAGGCCGCTTCGATCAGGGCAATCGAATGTGGGTCTTCGGCGAGATCCCACAACGGTCCGTGGCCGCCGGGATAGAACACCGCGTCATAGTCCGCGGCCGACACGGTGGAGAGCTTGGCGGTACTCGCCAACGCGGCTTGCGCGTCCGGATCCTTGCCGAATCGCCGGGTCGCGTCGGTCTGCGCATCGGGATCGTCGCTCTTCGGGTCGAGCGGCGGCTGGCCGCCTTTGGGCGACGCGAGTGTCACATCGGCGCCGGCCTCCTTGAACACGTAATACGGCGCAGCAAACTCTTCGAGCCAGAAGCCGGTTTTCCGGCCCGTATTGCCGAGCTGGTCATGTGAAGTCAATACCATCAGAATTTTCATGGAAACCTCGGAGCCAGATTCAATTCGCGTTACAACACGCCACGGAGCGGGGTCGTCCGCTCCAGATGCTCAGGCAGTATAGGCGGCGATCCGCAGCGCAGAAGAGGTTTTCTGGTCCTACTGCGCTCGCCTTGTCGGAAGGTGGCGCCCCTCGCCTCCAACGTCACGCTAGACGACATAAATTTCAGGGTTGTCCACTAACGGCAGAAACTGCCCGGTGCGCCCATCGAGTGCGAGCATTGCGCCGCTCTCGATATCGAAAATCCAGCCATGGAGCCGCAGCGTTTTGTTCACGAGGCCCACAGCCACTGACGGATGAGTGCGAATGTTCGAGAGTTGTGCAATCACGTTATCTTTGACCAGGGCGTCGAGACGCTCTGCATCCGATGCGTACGTTCGCGACGCATTGATCGCTTTCGCGGCGTCCGCGTGACGGAGCCACCCCGCCACTGCCGGCAGATGGTCGAGGTTCTTGCATGTGCAGATCGCCGTCATCGCCCCGCAATTCGAGTGGCCGCAAATCACGATATCCCGCACGCCCAGCACAGCGACCGCATATTCGACGGTGGCCGATACCCCGCCCGGCTCCGGCCCGTAAGACGGCACGATGTTGCCCGCGTTGCGGATCACGAACAGCGCGCCGGGTTCCACCTGGGTCAGCAACTCGGGAACGACACGGCTATCCGAGCAGGTCACGAACAGCGTGTTCGGACTTTGCGAAATCGACAAACGTTTGAACAATGCGCTCTGCTGCGGGAAGACTTCGCGTTGAAAGCGGATGAATCCTTCTATGATTTCCTGCACGACGTTCTCCGGATAATCAAAGCCTCAGCCTGCCGAGCGAGCGGCAAGGGGCCAAGGCGTGTCTACGATCGGTTCGCGCGACTATACCGCAGCCGCAGTGACCGCCGCCTCATCCCTCATCGCCCGACACCGCAATTGAGGCTCCCAAAGTCAATCATGAAGCACGAACTGCAGGTCTGCAAACACCATCGCCGAAGACGAAAAAAACCCCGGCTGTTACCAGCCGGGGCCAACTCTCTCGCTCGCACACCGGGAACCGTGCGTGCATCAGTACTGTACCTGCGCGGATAAAGCGGATCTACATGCGACGCTGGAAGAGTCCTTTCCCCCCCTCGCCGGCTCCGCTGCTCAAATCTGAACGTGTCGCGCTATAAATTGCTGGGTAAATGGGTACACGCGTTGCTACATGAATTGCGGATCCCGCGATCAGAAGCGCGTACGCAGTCCCACGGTGCCCACGACCTGATTGCCGGTCGAGGACGCGCCGCCCGCCGTATTGATGAAGGCGGTATAGCCCTGGCCGCTCACGTGCTGATACATCGCTTCGGCGTACACGTCGGTGCGTAACGAAAGTGCATAGACGGCCTGCACATTCACCTGATTCCACTTCGGATCGGAGCCGAAAGTCGACGTGCCGCTCACGTGCGCGTTCGTGTACGTGTACGACGCGCCGAGGCTCAGTGCGGGCGTCACCGCGTACTTGCCGTTCACTTCGAAATTGTCGAAACGCATCGAGCCGTGCGTCGCGCCAAACGACGCCGTGTTCTGAAACTGGCTATGCGTATAGACAAAACCGGTCGTCACCGGGCCGAAGCCGTAGCTCAGCGCTGCGCCGGCCGTGCGCTGAACGTCGGCGCCGAGCTGAAAACCGCCCGTACCATTGGCCGCCGACTCCGCGAGATCGACCGCACCGCCCGTGTTCGTCGTCGAATTGGAACCATTGATCTGCAAGTAGCCCGCGGCCGCCTTGAACGGGCCATTGCTATAGCTCACGCCCGCGCTATAAGCACGATTGACGGCGAAGTCGGTGTTGTTCGAAAACGCGTAGAGGCCGCCGAACGTAAAGCCACCGTAATTCACGCTCGTGTACTTGATGGCGTTGCTCATGCGCACCGAGTGGTTCAGGTTGTCGTTGTCGAACGGATGGGCAAAGCCTGTATCGCCAAAAGTACCGGCCGTGCCCGACAGCGGCGCGACGAAGTCGACGAGCGAGTCGTATTGACGACCGAGCGTCAGCGTGCCGAACTGCGTGCTGCTCAGACCAGCAAACGCCTGGCGGCCGAACATGCGGTTGTTCTGGCCGAGCTTGCCGTTCTGCACGTTGTAGCCGTCTTCAAGCACGAAGATGGCCTTCATGCGGCCGCCGAGATCCTCGCCACCGCGCAACCCGAAGCGGCTGCCGTTGATATTGCCACTCGTCGCTTGAACCAGCGCGCCCTGCGAGCCGCCCTTCTTGACGTTGTTGGTGTACATCACACCGGCGTCGATGAGGCCATACAGCGTGACCGAACTTTGTGCGTTTGCCGCGGTAGCGGCAAGTCCTGCAAACGCCGCGACTGCGGCGGAAATTTTTTTCACGAAAATGCTCCTGCGTAGCTGAAGTCTGGTTTTGAACAGCGACGCGGAGTATAAAAAGCCGGGCCCGTAAAACGAATGCCCGGGCTCTGGAGCAGTCCTTTATAGATTTAAGAATAATCGTTCATCAATATGCAGCAATTCAGACGCGATGCGCGCGGACGCTGTGTTTCTGCCATCTGAGGAAGTTGACCGGCTCGCTCGTGCCGCGGGTCCGGTTGCGTGCGAACAACAACACGTCCTGCCGGCGAGGCGCACTATTTCATGCGCTGCCACACGACCTTCGACGATCCATAGCCGAAGGCTCCCGGCGTGATGTAGGTCAGCCGGTCACCGTCGAGCGTAAACGGGCGGCGCTGAACCTCTGCGTCCCAGTTCGGAAAAGTGCTTTTTTGAATGTGAAAAACGATAACCTGCGCTGCTGGGTCCACGGCATACGTGCCGAAATGCGCGACGTTGCCGCGGGTGATTTTCGCGTTTTCTTCCGCCGTGCCTTGCTGCCTGTCCCCTGAATTGCGTAATCCGCTACACGCCTGCGCGGCACAGTATCCGGGTCTCGACCGCTTTCTGGTATCCACGAACGGGTGGAGGCGATTATGTTGGGCGAGACAAAAGACCGAACAGATCGTGTTCGGGTGTTTTGAAGCGTAGGTGGTTTGCTGGGGAAAATCTATCGGAGCAGGCCCGGCACGCAGATGCCGGACCCTCCTCCTCTCTCAAGATTTGGGCTGCTCGGGCCTCAGTTGAAATCCCCGGTCTCGAGTTCCACGGATTGCCCCCCGTTTTTCTCGAGTACCCGCCGCGTAGCATTTTCAATCCGCGCGCGATTCGCCTCGAAGGTCCCGACCAGATCGTGGGCCGATGGTCCCGCGTTGCCGAAATGGTCGTTCAGCGCGTCCAGCGACACGCTGCACCAGACGTCAGCCCCATCGACATTGGCTTCGAAGGCGACGCGCGCGGCTGCCACCACTTCACGGCGTCCGGTGAATTCGATCCTCATAATGACCCTCCATTTGGCGAAAGTAAGGCTGAACGGGCAAATGCTGTGCCAAGCCGCTTTAGCTTCGCCAAAGCGGCTCGCGTTCAGCACACATTCTCCGCAAGGTGCATACTCCACATCGGCCGCCTTCGCGCGGCCGCGCTTTTGCGTCGCGGTGTGCGTGTGACCTGTCACGCCGTTAGACGCTTCCAACATCCTAATACTACCGCCCCATGTCCCGCAGCCCGCAATCGTCGCGTCCTTTAGTCATTGCCGCAGTCATGGCTTCGATGGCGATGGTCGCCATCGAAGCCACCATCGTTTCCACCGCCATGCCGCAGATCGTCGCGCAACTCGGCGATCTGCATCTGTATAGCTGGGTCTTTTCGTCGTTCCTGCTGACGCAAACCGCGATGACCGTGGTCTTCGGCAAGCTCGCTGACCTCTACGGGCGCAAGCCGGTCATGCTCGCCGGCATCGCGATCTTTCTGCTCGGCTCGGTGCTGGCCGGCTTTGCCTGGTCGATGCCCGCCATGATCGTGTTCCGCCTGATTCAGGGCATTGGTGCGGGCGCGATCCAGCCGGTCACGCTGACCATCGTCGCCGACCTTTACCCGGCGCGCGAACGCGGCAAGGTGCAAGGCTATCTTGCCAGCGTGTGGGCCATTTCCGCGGTGGTCGGGCCGATGGTGGGCGGCTTCATCATTCACAACCTGTCGTGGGCGTGGATCTTCTGGATGAACGTGCCGATCGGCCTTGCCTCGGCAGCCGGCTTCATCGCGTTCCTGCGCGAATCGGAACGGCATGCGCGTCCATCGATCGACTTTGCCGGCGCGGCGCTGTTCATGGCGGCGATCGCGGCACTGATGATGGCGCTCACCTACGCAGGCGACGACGACATCGCCCGGGCGTCGCTCGCGGGTGGCGCATTCATGCTGTGCCTGCTGTCGTTCGTGTTTCAGGAGCGCCGCGCGGCTGAACCGATGATCTCGTTCGCGCTCTGGAGCCACCGGCCGATTGCCGCGTGCAATGCCGCAACCGTGCTGTCCGGCATGATCCTCATGGGCGCCACCACCTTCCTGCCGATGTATGTGCAGGGCGTGCTGCACCGCTCGCCGGTGGTCGCCGGTCTTGCGCTCACGATGATGATGGTGGGCTGGCCGGTGGGCGCGACGCTCGCGGCGAAAACATTTCACCGCATCGGCTTGCGGCGCATTCTGATCGGCGGCAGCGCGTTCATACCGCTCGGCGCGGTGCTGCTGCTGTTCCTGCAGCCTGGCGGCTCGCCGCTCATCGCAGCGTTCGGTTCGCTCATCATGGGCTTCGGCATGGGTACGTCGAGCGTCAGTTCGCTGGTGCTGATCCAGGAGATCGTCAAGATGGAAGAGCGCGGCAGCGCCACCGCATCGAATCTCTTTTCGCGCAATCTCGGCAGCACGCTGGGCGCGACGCTGTTCGGCGCGGTGCTCAACTTCGGGCTCAGTCACTCGAAGGGCGTCGCTGTGGTCACCTCCGATCAACTGAAAGCGCTGCTGCAGAATCAGGCGGCGAGGCTCGCCGATAGCGACATGATTCGCATGGTGTTGCATCAGTCGCTGCACCTGACCTTCATCTCGATCTTTGCGATTGCGATTTTTGTGGTCGTGCTGCTGGGCTTCGTGCCGGCGATCAGCATCGGGCCAGAGAAGACGATGCCGCTCGAAGCGTTGTCGCCGATCGAGGACTGAACCTCGCTACGAGCCCCCCGCTGGCAACGTGGCGGCGAAAAAGTCGAGCGCCCGTTGGGCCGTCTGCGCATGAATCGCATCGCGATCGACGCCCGGATTGTCCTTGCAGATGGTCGCAAGGTGTTCGACTGCAGCGGGGAAGCAAGTATCGAGAAAGGTGTAGTGCGACGCACCCGGCACCATCGTGACGTTTGCCTTCGGCATAAAACCTGCGATGCGGTGGATATTGGTGTTCACGGGCGCGGTCACGTCGGCCTCGCCTGCTAGCAGCGACACGGGAATGGTGACGTCGGCGAACGAGGTGCTATCGAACGCCTCGCCCAGCGCCGGCGCGATCGCAAAGACCGCCTTGATGCGCAGGTCCCGGTACGACGCACCGGCACGTGCCCGGGACGCCTTCGTCTCAGGCGATAGGGTGGCGAGCGTCAAGGCAGGCGCGCCAGGGTCTTCATGGATTCTCGCGGCCTCGGGCGGATGACAGATGGCATCGGCCTGGGGTGACGTGCAAAAGCGCTCGAACGCCGCCAGATTGGTGCGTGCCCCCGCCAACTCAAGAACCGTATAACCACCAAGCGAGAAGCCCACTGCGCCGATCCGGTCCCGGTCGACATGCGGACCCAGCATCGGATCGGCGAGGACGCCGTCGATCACTTCGCTGGCGTCGGTGGCACGTTCCCACCAGAGCATGAAGCCATCGCGGGTCATCGGCTCCAGTGCGTTGTTACCCGGATGGTTGGTGCCGGCGACGATATAGCCTTCGGCCGCGAGCGCCGAAGCCAGCCAGTCGAGACTGTCCGCGCTGCCACCGGTGCCGTGCGACAGCACGAGCAGCGGATAGGTTGCGCGCACGCTGGACAGAGGCGCATCAACGACTGCCGGATGCCCATGAAAAAACGGATGACCGGGCGCGCCGATGTCATGCGTGGCCTCCGCGAGTGCCGGGTCGACCGGATACCAGATTTGCGTCACCAGCGCCTGCGTTTGAGCGCCGCGCCAATGACGGACCACGGCGGGATGAAACACGCGCCCGGCCTCCCCCACATGCCAGGACGCCTGATCTGCCGGCGCGGCGGCGCCCGCCCACAACAACGCCACCAGACACGCGAGGGCGGCACAGCCTAGACGAAACATGGTGAATCCTTGTGGATGGGGATCATCAGATCCGTGACGCAGGCGTTCTGCAAACCACCGCCTCATCGCTGGAAGGGCGTACAGAGCTTGCGAAATTTACCGGGGCGCACGCTCGACGTTCAATACTACATGCGGTTCCTTGTGCGCCCGACGCGCAACAGGACCTGCTGCGCGTCAATTGCCGTCCCGGCAGCGCCTCACCATCCACTCATAAACCGCATCCACCGCGGCGGAGCGCGCCGGTTGGGCGGAGCGCATTAACCAGAGCGGCGCGAGTGCGAAACCAGGCACCTGCGGCAAGATCTCGACCCGCCCGCTTGTTAAAGCATCGGCGGCGGTGAGCCGGGACACCATCGCGATACCCGCTTCCTGCTCGGCGGCCGCCACCAGGATGCGGGGATCGTCGATCGTCATGGCGCGCCGCGTACGCAAACCGCCGCGCCTTAACTCAGGCAACCACGGCGCCCACTCCGGTCGCGCCTCAAGCATCAGCAACGGCGCTTGCGTCAAGACCTCGGGAAAGGGCGCCGAACGCAGACGACGCGCGGTCATGGGCCCGCAGATAGCGACCGCCTCCTCGTCGAGCAACGGTTCGCAGATCACTTCGGGTGTGCGGATCTCCTTGGCGGACACGACCAGGTCGACATCGACACGATCGATCTCGTTCACCTCGTCCCCGGTGATGAGCCAGATCTCGATGTCCGGCAACGTCGCCGAAAACGCAGGCATGCGCGGCATGATCCAGCCCGTCGCAAACTGCGGCGCGCAATAGATGATCACTGAATCGGGATTGCCATACGGCTCGATGCGATCGCGCCCGTCGGCGAGCGTGGCCATTGCCGACGTCACGGTCTGCGCAAACAGCACACCAGCGGCCGTCAACGCGACGCCGCGCCCGATCCGCCGGAACAGCGGCACCCCGGCCCACTCCTCCAGTTGCTGGATCTGATGACTGATCGCCGATTGCGTCAGCGCGAGTTCTTGCGCCGCGCGCGTGAAGCTGCCGAGGCGCGCGGCGGCGTCGAAGGCGAGCAAGGCCTGCAGAGGGGGAAGTCTACGCATTGGATCGCCATGGTTTCGGGAAGATATTAAAAATATCGATACTTCCAGCAAGATTCTTCGCTTTTCGCTGGAATATTGCCCCGCAATCATAGCGCCAGTTGCCCCTCACACGCCGCATGCCGTTTCATCAAACATGAGGAATATTTGTGTGACGGTGCTCGTTAAAACTGACCGGATCGACCTGCATGACCCTGAATCTGAACGCTTCGCAGCTCACTGCCACCGCGGCCGACGCAGCCGGCCAACCCGCTGCCCCCACCTACGCCGGCGTGCTGTCCTTCATGCGCCGGCCCTACACGCGCGATCTCACCGGCGTCGACGTCGCCGTATCGGGCATTCCGCTCGACCTCGCGACCACCTTCCGCCCAGGGACGCGTTTCGGCCCGGCGGGCATGCGCGCCGCCTCGGTACAACTGTCCGAGCTGGGCGCGTTTCCGTGGGGCATCGATCCGTTCGATCATCTGAACGTGGTCGACTACGGCGACTGCTGGTTCGACGCCCACAACCCGCTCGGCATTCGCGACGCGATCATCGCTCATGCCCGCGAGATTCTCGCAACGGGCACCC
Organism: Paraburkholderia domus; assembly: GCF_905220705.1. Taxonomy (GTDB): domain Bacteria; phylum Pseudomonadota; class Gammaproteobacteria; order Burkholderiales; family Burkholderiaceae; genus Paraburkholderia; species Paraburkholderia domus. The sequence goes on along the minus strand of NZ_CAJNAT010000020.1, from coordinate 12,794 downwards.
GCATGCTGACATTCGGCGGCGATCACTACATCACCTACCCGCTGCTGGTCGCGCACGCTGAAAAATACGGCAAGCCGCTGAGCCTGATTCATTTCGACGCGCATTGCGACACGTGGCCGGACGACAATCCCGATTCCTTGAATCACGGCACGATGTTCTACAAGGCGATCCGTGAAGGGCTGATCGATCCCGCGCGCTCGGTGCAGATCGGCATTCGCACCTGGAACGACGACTTCATGGGCGTGCGCATTCTCGACGCGCCGTGGGTGCATCGCAACGGCACGCAGGCGACCATCGATCAAGTGCTGTCGATTGTCGGCGACGCACCGACCTACCTCACCTTCGACATCGACTGCCTCGATCCGGCCTTCGCACCCGGCACCGGCACGCCGGTAGCAGGCGGCCTCAGCTCGGCACAGGCGCTGGAAATCGTTCGCGCGCTTGGCCCCGTGAATCTGGTCGGCGCGGACGTGGTGGAAGTGTCGCCCCCCTACGACCACAGCGACGTGACCGCGCTCGCCGCGGCCCACCTGGCCGCCGATATGTTGTGCCTGATGCGCAATCAGAAGCTGCAGCGCCATCAGCACATGTAAGGCCGGCAACCGCCCTGTTGAAACCACTCTGGATGACCATCATGCCCCACCCCATCATGAAGACCAGGCCGGCCGTGTCGATGCTGGCAGCGCTGCTGTTGAGCACGTTCGGCGCAACCGCGCACGCCGATGAAAAGCTGCTGAACCTGTACAACTGGGCCGACTACATCGCGAAGGATACGGTGCCGAACTTCGAAAAAGAGTCTGGCATTCATGTGCGCTATGACGTCTACGACGGCGACGAAACCTTGCAGGCGAAACTGCTGACGGGCTCGACCGGCTATGACGTCGTGGTGCCGACCTCGAACTTTCTCGCCCAGCAGATCCAGGCCGGCATCTACCAGAAACTCGACAAATCGAAACTGCCGAACCTGGTGAATCTCGACCACAGTCTGCTGAAGCTGGTCGCGGATGCGGACCCTGGCAATCAGTACGCGGTGCCGTGGGCGTGGGGCACCACAGGGCTCGGCTACAACGTCACCCGGGTCAAAAAGATTCTCGGCAACGACGCGCCGCTCGATAACTGGGACATCCTCTTCAAGCCCGAGTATCTAAGCAAACTGAAGAGTTGCGGTGTGTCCGTGCTCGATGCGCCGACCGATGTGTTCGCGGTCACGTTGCACTATCTCGGCCGCGATCCGAACAGCGTGAATCCGGCCGACTACCAGGCCGCGTACGAAGCGCTGAAGAAAATTCGCCCGTACATCACGCAGTTCAACGCGACGAGTTATATCAACGACCTCGCCGGCGACGACATCTGTTTCGCGTTGAGCTGGTCGGGTGACGTGTCGATGGCGAGCCATCGTGCACGCGAGGCCAACAAGAGTTACGAGGTTAAATACTTCATTCCTCAAGGCGGTGCGCCGGTCTGGTTCGACATGATGGCGATTCCGAAAGATGCACCCCATCCGGAAGCGGCGCTCGACTGGATCAACTACATCGAGCGCCCCGAGGTTCATGCCGGCATCACCAATGAGGTGTTCTATCCGAATGCGGACGCCGCCGCGCGCAAATTCGTGCGTCCGGAAATTCTCAACGATCCGACCGTGTATCCGCCCGAGTCCGTGTTGAAAACGCTGTTCCTGCTCAAGCCCTTGCCCGCTCCGATCAAACGCCTGGAAGGCAAGCTGTGGGCGCAGTTGAAGACGGGGGGATAACGGGTCAGACGGTGCGGATCAGCCGCCTTTAGCGTACAACGTCGACTCTGCAAATCCTTCGGCAGCCAGCACCTGTCCGACCAGAATCAGCGCCGTCCGCTCAATATTGGTTGACTGCACTTTGCCGACGATATCGTCGAGCGTACCCGTGATTTTTTCTTCATCTGGCCAGCTTGCACGATAGATCACCGCGATCGGACAATCACCCCCGTAATGCGGCCGCAATTCATCGACGATGCGCGCGAGATGGCGCACGCCGAGGTGAATTGCCATTGTCGCGCGATGTCTCGCGAGGTCGGCGAGTTGTTCGCCTTCGGGCATCGTCGTCTTGCTTGCAAAGCGCGTGAGGATCAGCGTCTGCGAAATGTCCGGCAACGTGAGCTCGCAGCCTAGCGTCGCCGCGCATGCCGCGGTCGCCGTCACGCCGGGCACGATCTCGTAGGGAATGTCCAGTTCGCGAAGCCTGCGGATCTGCTCGCCGATCGCGCCGTACAACGACGGGTCGCCGGAATGCACACGTGCCACGTCCTGGCCGTTGTCGTGCGCTGCCTTGAGTAACGCGACGATCTGATCGAGGTCGAGGTCGGCGGTATTCACGACCTGCTCCGCGCTATGCCCCTCGAGAACAGCCGCAGGCACCAGCGAGCCGGCGTACAGGATCACCGGGCAGCCACGCACGAGCCGCTGCCCTTTCACTGTGATCAGTTCCGGGTCGCCCGGTCCCGCGCCGATAAAAAACACCGTCATTCAATACTCCATGATTCGTTTGGCCGGCATGTCATGCATGCGCCATTTAAGCTGAGACTTGCAATGCTTCCAGCAAGTCGGCCACGTTTGCAAACTCGCGATCGACGGCGGCCAATTCAGGGCGCCGCAGCATGACGACCGGCAAGCCGCGCTCGCGTGCGACTTCGAGCTTGGCCTCGGTGGCGCTACCGCCGCTGTTTTTGCTGACGACGACATCGAATGATTCCGCGCTGAACAACGCTCGCTCGCCTTCGAGCGTAAACGGGCCGCGCGTCGCCAGAATCCTCGCACGTGGAGTGGCTTCGTGTGCATCGAGGCAGCGCACAGTCCAGAACTGCTGCGGCGGGATTTCGTCGAGATGCGCGAGCGGTTCGCGGCCGAGCGTGAACAGCGGCCGCTTGAACGAAGCGAGCGCGGCCGTGAGTCCGGCCCAATCGTCGACCATGCGCCAGTCGTCGCCGGCCTGCGGCTGCCATCCTGCGCGACGCAGCGCCCAGCACGGCACATGCGCGGTGCGGCTCGCCCTCGCGGCATTGGCGCTGATCTGCGCCGCGTACGGATGCGTCGCGTCGATCACGAGGTCAATACCTTCATCCTGGATATAGCGCGCCATGCCTTCGCTACCGCCGAAGCCGCCCACACGCACCCAGCACGACAGGTCGTCCGGCACCTTGCCGAGGCCCGCGAGACTGTAGACGTGCTCGGGACCAAGCTGTTTGGCGATCCGCAAAGCGTCGCCGGTTCCGCCGAGCAGCAGGACCCGCTTCATTGCGCGGCTCCGATCAGATTGCCCTGGCGGTCGATCGCGAACATTTCGACGGCGACCTGCGGCGGCACGATATCGCGCGCGACGGCGAGCGCGTGACGGCAGACGATATCGCCGAGCGGCACGTTTTGCGCATGCGCCAATGCAACAGCCTGCTGACTCGTGTTGGCTGCGAGGATCGCGGCCTGCAATGCATCGTCCGCGCCATGCCCGGCAGCCCAGCTTGCAAGCCGTTCCAGATCGATGCTCGAATTCCGGCTGTGCAAATCGAGGTGCCCTGCCGCCAGCTTGCTAAGTTTGCCGAAGCCACCGCACACGCTCAAGCGCTCGACCGGCGCACGCTTCATATGCTTGAGCACCGCGCCGACGAAGTCGCCCATTTCGATCAGCGCGATATCCGGCAGACCGTAATGCGCGCGCATCGCGTCTTCGCTCGCGTTGCCGGTGCAGGCAGCAAGATGCATGTAACCGTTGGCACGCGCGACGTCGATACCCTGATGAATCGACGCGATATAGGCCGAGCACGAGAACGGCCGCACGATGCCGGTGGTGCCGAGAATCGACAAGCCGCCGAGAATGCCGAGGCGCGGGTTCATCGTTTTCAGTGCGAGTGCTTCGCCGCCTTCGACGCCGATCGTCACTTCGAAGCCGCCGGTGTATCCATAGTCCGCCGCGAGCTCGGTCAGATGCTCGGTCATCATTCTGCGCGGCACGGGATTGATCGCCGGTTCGCCGACCGGCAGCGTGAGGCCGGCGCGCGTCACCGTGCCGACGCCTGGTCCCGCACGGAATGTCACCCCCGGTTCGGCAAGCAGCCGCACGCGGGCGAATACGATCGCGCCGTGCGTCACGTCGGGATCGTCGCCGGCATCCTTGGTGGTGCCCGCTTCCGCGCCGTCGGCGCTCAGGCGGCAGAACACCAGCGGCATCGGCACATGCTGGCCCTTCGGCAACACGATCTCCGCGACCTCGCTGACGATACCCGCGAGCAACAGGCGCGCGGCCGCGAGCGACGTCGCGGTGGCGCAACTGCCGGTCGTGTAGCCGCTACGCAGCGGCGCGGGTTGTTCGGGCGTTTCTTCGCGCATTACGGTTGGGGGGAATCGGCGGAGGTAGTTAAAGTGCCGGACGTGCTTGATGCGCTATTTGCGGCGTTCACGATGGCGGTGACGTCCGTGCGATGAACGGGCTTCGTGACATCCAGCAGCGTAATCGGCAACGCCTGGCGCCACGTATCGAAGCCGCCGAGCGGCTGTGCGTCGGCAAGCGCGATACGGGTCAGTGTGCCGCCGTATTGCTTACGCCACGCCACGAGCGACGCCTCGCCTTGCAAAGTGACCGCATTGGCGACCAGTCGCCCGCCACCGCGCAGCCGCGCCCAGCAGGCGTCGAGCACGCCCGGCACCGTCACGCCACCGCCGATGAACACGGCATCCGGCACAGCCAGTCCCTCCAGCGCATCAGGCGCGCGGCCGGCCACCAGTTGCAGACCCGGCACGCCCAACGCATCGCGATTATGTTCGATGAACCGTTGCCGTTCCGCGTGCCCTTCGATCGCGATCGCGCGGCAAGTCGGATGAGCGCGCATCCATTCGATGCCGATCGAGCCGCTGCCCGCGCCTACATCCCATAGCAATTCGCCGGGCGTCGGCGCGAGACGCGCCAGCGTGATCGCGCGGACGTCGCGTTTGGTCAACTGACCGTCGTGGCGAAAGGCGTCGTCGGGCAAGCCGGTGGTCAGCGGCAGACGCGGCGCACCCTCCGTTGCGCGGCATTCGAGAGCAATCAGGTTCAGCGCCGCCACGTCCCCCGCGGACCACTGGTCCGCACGGCCATCGATACACCGCTCCGACTCTCCGCCCAGGTGTTCCAGCACGGTCATCCGGGTCGCGCCGAAACCGCGCGCGTTCAGCAGTTCGGCTAATGCTGCGGGCGTGCGCCCGTCGGCGCTCAGCACGAAGACGCGCGCACCGTCGTGCAAATGAGCGTTCAGTGTCGGCAACGGCCGGCCGACCAGCGAAACGGTAGCGACATCCTGCAATGGCCAGCCGAGCCGCGCAGCCGCCAGCGACAACGACGACGGCGCGGGCAGCACCCGCAACTCGCCTGCCGGCAACTGCCGCGCCAGGGTCGCGCCGACGCCGAACAACATCGGGTCCCCACTCGCCAGCACACACACGGCCCCCGCGGACTCCACGGCACCATTACGCTCCGCCAGCAAAGGCGCGAGATCAAACGGCTTCGGCCACGCCGCACGGCGCGCGGCGAGGCGTGCAGGCAGCATCGCCAGATGACGTTCGCCGCCGTAGACCACCGACGCTTCCAGCAAAGCACGCCGCGCGGCCCTCCCCAAACCGGCGAAGCCGTCCTCGCCTATGCCCACCACGGTCAGCCACGCCGGCATGCATCCATCCTCATTCTGTATCTTCAAATATTGCGCTGTGCCACGCCGATCAAAGCGTCCAGCCTCGTTGTGCTGTTCGAAAAAAGGCATAATACAGCCGCCGGTGCCCTTCGGGGCCGAAGAGGGAACACAGTGCCGCTGTGGCTGCCCCCGCAACTGTATGCAGCGAGTCCGCCTGCGCTCCGCGCCACTGGTTCGACCGGGAAGGCCGCAGCGGACCATGACCTGCGAGCCAGGAGACCTGCCGGCCAGACTGTTCGTGCCAGCCTACATCGGGCGGGGTGTACCGATGCCGTAGCCATGCCGCCTTGCGGCTTGCTCGGGCCGTCGCGCGACGCTCAACCCGGTGTCCGTCTTGAATCAAGCTTCGCCCTCCACTGCTTTGTCCGACGCGGCTCTCGCGCTGCGGCCCTCGGCGTGCCCGGGGCTGCTGCGCATCGTCGCCGCCCGCGACGGTGGGATTTGCCGCATCAAATTGCCCGGCGGTGAGTTGAGCGCGGCGCAAGCTGCCGTCATCGCCGACGTCAGCGAGCGGCATGCGGCCGGCGTGGTTGAACTGACCAATCGCGCGAATCTGCAGGTGCGTGGCGTGCGCAGCGGGCATGAAGCGGCGTTGATCATGGCGCTGGTCGATGCGGGGCTGGGGCCCATCCGGTCGTTAGGCGCAACTGATGCGTCCGGGCTGACACCGGCGACCGCGGCAGATGTTTCAGAGGCGTCTCAGGCCGACGCAGCGGACGCTTCAAAAGCACGATCGCCAACCGCACAGCACGCTTCAAATCCGATGCAGGCAACTGCTGCGGACGATGTGCGCAATGTGATGGTGAGCCCGACGGCCGGGCGCGATCCATTTGCGCTGTTCGACACGAGGCCGCTCAGCGTCGAACTGCTCACCCTGCTGCAAACTGAAGCGCGTTTCGCGGCGCTTTCACCGAAATTCGCGCTACTGCTCGACGGCGGTGAGCGCCTTGCCAGGCTCGATCATCCGCATGACGTCTGGCTGGCAGCGACTCAGGCGGAAGACGGCGTGCGATTTGTGTTTGGTTTGGCGGGTTGCCCGCCTGGGGTGGCGAACGCGAACGCGAATGTTGAAGTTGATGCAGATGCAGATGCAGATGCAGATGCAGATGCAGATGCGTTCCAGCATGCCGAATACGCCGACTCGCATGACGCCAAGGAGCGTCTTCGCACGGATAGCTCCGGCGCTCTGGCGGCCGTGTTGCCTTCGCAAGTCGCCGTCCTTGTTCGCGCGCTGCTGCACACGTTCCTCGATCTGGCCACAGCCGATGCCACGCGCATGCGTCATCTACTTGCCACGCATTCCGTCGACGCGCTATTGCAGCACGCTCAAAAATATGTCGATTTCCCACTGACACGCGACACCTCGCTCGCAAGCTGGCAACGCCTCACGCCTGCCGATGCCACGCTGCGCCTCGGCGCGCACGCACAGCGAATCGTCGGCATGCTGCACGCAGGCGGCCAGCCGCCGCTCGGACGCCTCGACGCCGCAACCTTGCGCGGCCTCGCCACGCTCTCGCAACAGCAGGGCAACGGCACGCTGCGCATGACACCCTGGCAAAGTGTGTTGCTGCCCGATATCACTGCCGATGCCGCGCCCGCCGTGCTCGCTGAAATGAAGGCACTCGGCCTCGCCTGCGATCCCGCGCGACCCATTACGCACTTAATCGCGTGTGCCGGTTCTACGGGCTGCGCAAAAAGCCTCGCCGATACCAAAGCCGACGCGCTAGTTTTGGCGGATCGCTTGCCTGACGGCGTCGACGTTCATCTGAGCGGCTGTCCGCGCTCATGCGCCGCCGCACATTGCGCGCCGTACACGCTGCTGGCCGCGGCACCCGGCATCTACGACCTTTATCGACGCGACGGCCAGCCGGGTTTCGGCTCGTGCGTCGCGCACCAACTCACGATCGAACAGGCCGCCGACATGCTCGACTCATTGGCACACCCGGCCCGGAGCCCTTTAGATGCTTGAATACATTCGCGACGGTCAGGAGATCTATCGCCAATCCTTCGCGACGATACGTGCGGAGGCCGATCTCTCACGCATCCCCGCCGACCTCGAAAAACTCGCGGTACGCGTGATCCACGCCTGCGGCATGGTCGACGTCGTTGAAGACCTTCAGTTTTCTGAAGGTGCAGGCGCGGCGGGCCGCACGGCACTGGCACGAGGCGCGTCGATCCTGTGCGATGCAGGCATGGTGGCACAAGGCATCACGCGTGCGCGACTGCCTGCGAACAACGAAGTGATCTGCACGCTCACGCATCAGGACGTGCCCGCACTCGCGCGCGAACTCGGCAATACGCGCTCGGCGGCGGCGCTCGAATTGTGGCGGCCGCATCTGCCAGGCAGTGTGGTCGTGATCGGCAACGCGCCGACCGCACTCTTTCATCTGCTCGACATGCTCGATGCCGGTGCGCCGAAGCCCGCGTTGATTCTTGGTTTTCCAGTCGGTTTTGTCGGCGCGGCCGAATCGAAAGCGATGCTTGCTGAAGACAGCCGCGGCGTGCCCTACGTCGTGGTTCACGGTCGACGCGGCGGCAGCGCGATGGCCGCCGCCGCTGTGAATGCGCTGGCGACGGAGGTCGAGTAAATGACGGTGCAAGGACGTTTGTTCGGCCTCGGCGTCGGCCCGGGCGACCCGGAACTCATCACACTGAAAGCCCTGCGGTTGCTCAAAGCGGCACCCGTGGTCGCGTATTTTGTCGCGAAGGGCAAAAAGGGCAATGCCTTCAGCATCATCGAGGCGCATCTGCATGATGCTCAACAGCATTTGCCTCTCGTTTATCCCGTCACGACCGAAGCGCTCGAGCCGCCGCTTTCGTATGAAGCGATCATTGCCGATTTCTACGACACCGCGGCGGAGATCGTCGCCGATCATCTCGATGCCGGCCGCGACGTCGCGGTGATTTGCGAAGGCGATCCGTTTTTCTACGGCTCGTATATGTATTTGCACGACCGCCTCGCAGCGCGTTTCGAGGCCGAAGTCGTGCCCGGCGTGTGCTCGATGCTCGGCGGCGCGGCGGTGCTCGGCTCGCCGCTGGTGTATCGCAATCAGAGTTTGTCGGTGCTCTCCGGGGTATTGCCCGAAGATGAATTACGGCGGCGCCTCGCCGATGCGGACGCTGCCGTCATCATGAAACTGGGCCGCAATTTCGATAAGGTGCGGCGCGTGCTCGGCGAACTGGGGCTCGCGCATCGTGCGCTTTACGTCGAACGCGCGACGATGGGCAATCAGCGCATTGTGCCACTCGCCGAAGTCGATCCGATGGCGTCGCCGTATTTTTCGCTGCTCGTCGTGCCGGGGGAAAAATGGCAAGGATGACGCCACCCGCCATCGTGATTCTCGGTGCGGGTGCGTTGGCGACCGCACGGCGGATTCAGGCGCTGTATGCCGGCAGCCAGGTGCATGCCTTGCAGGGGCGTGTCGAGGCCGACGTCTCGTACACCGAGCTCCGCGCGCATCTGTGTGATCTGTATGCGCGCGGCACGCCGATCATCGCGTTGTGTGCCGCCGGGATCGTGATTCGTTGCGTTGCGGCGTTGCTGTCGAACAAGGGCGTCGAGCCGCCGGTGTTGGCCGTTGCCGAAGATGGCAGCGCGGTCGTGCCGTTGCTCGGCGGACTTGCAGGCGTCAACGTCATGGCGCGTGAGATTGCTGCTGAATTGGCTGTATCGCCTGCGATTACGACAAGTGGTGAACTCCGCTTCGGCACGTGCGTGCTCAATCCGCCTGAGGGCTATGCGCTCGCCGATATCGCGCAAGGTAAGCGCTTTGTTTCGGATCTGCTCGCTGGAGAAACCACGCGAATCGAGGGTGAAGCACCGTGGCTCGATTGTGCGCAGTTGCCGCGCTCTGAATCAGCACGTCTCGCGATTCGCGTGACGCCGCGAGCGTGGGATGGGCGTGATGACGAGTTGGTGATTCATCCGCGGAGTGTCGTCGCGGCGGTGACCGTGGTGGGCACCGACACCGCCCCCGGCGCAAATGCGGATGCGGATGCAGACGGGAATGCAGATGCGGGTACTGGTACCAGTGCACACCCTGCTACGAACGCAGGCCTCGGCGCAAAATCCAGCCCAGACGCGCAGACGAATTCCGGTGCGCGAATCACTGCGCTGGTGCGCGAAGCGTTGGACGCGCATGGCCTCGCGGCGCTTTCGCTCGCGGCATTGCTCGCTTCTCCCGAACACATGGCGAACCCGGCGCTCGCCGATGCCGCTGCGAGCCTGAACGTGCCGCTGCGTTTTGCTCAGCCGCGCCCAGAAGACGGCGAGCCACCGGGTAATTTGCTGCATGCCGCGCTGCGCGTCCCTTATGAAATGCTGCATAACAACGCGGACGCGGGCGTTGCGCTTGCACTGGCGCCGTTGGCAATCGACCCCGACACGATTGGTCGCGCACGTGGCCGCTTGACTGTAATCGGCCTCGGTCCCGGCAGCGCCGACCTGATGGTGCCCGCCGCACGGACAGCGCTGAACGAAGCCACCGATATTCTCGGCTACGAAACCTACGTGAAAATGGCCGGCCCCTTGCGCGCCGATCAACGCGTACATGGCACGGACAATCGCGAAGAGATGCAACGCGCACGCCATGCGTTCGAACTGGCCAGCACAGGACGGTCGGTGGTCATGGTGTCGTCCGGCGATCCGGGCGTGTTTGCGATGGCGGCGGCAGTGCTTGAAGCACTCGAAGAAGGCGGCTCGACGAACGCCGATTGGCGCGCGGTTCAACTCGCCATCGTGCCGGGCGTGTCCGCAGCCATGGCGACCGCAGCGCAAGCCGGCGCGCCGTTGGGCCATGACTTTTGCATGCTGTCGCTATCCGACAATCTGAAACCGTGGACCATCATCGAAACACGTCTGCGGCATGCGGCCGAAGCGGATCTGGTAATGGCTTTCTACAACCCGATCTCTCGCGCACGACCGTGGCAGTTGGATAGAGCTTTGGACATCGTGCGGGAATATCGCAGCACAGCGACGAAAGTCGTGCTCGGCCGCGATATCGGCAGATCCGGCAGCACACTGCGTACGATCACGCTCGGTGAACTTCGCTCGTCGGATGTGGATATGCGGACAATGGTGATCGTGGGGTCGTCGACGACGCGCGCGTTTGCTAACGGCGTCGACGGAGAATGGGTTTATACGCCGCGGTGGTATGAGTGAACATTGTGCTCGCTCAATTTCTCTCTTGACCGATTGTTGAAGGCGAGGCCACCTTTCATTAGCCCTTCAACAAATTACTAAACGCCGTTGAGAACAGGCTGAATTCTTAGTATGACTCTCGCAATTGCAGACTGACTAAGAACATTCCAAAAACAGCTTGCAGTGTTGTAATAATAAGCATTCCAAATATTTTTCAATCCCCACGTTTTCGGACTTATCCGATTTCGTCACCCCTCTGCCTCATCAAAACTCAGCGACTACTTACTTCGAACACGGCATTCGGCGCCTCTCTCACGACACGCTGATCGCGTCGTGTTTTCATAGGCTGAGGGACAAACATCACGATGTGGCGGAACCATGCTCTACGCGATGGACAACCGACGAACTCCGTAGCGATTGCCCTGTGTGCATTCGTTTTTCTATTCGGCTTCCGGCCGGCCGGGGCAGAAAGTCTCTCCCAGTTCGCCGCCGATGCGTTCGCGCATGACGCCAAGCTTGCGAGCGCCGAAGCTAGCTACCGGGCGGGTCTGGAAAAGGAACCCGAAGCCCGCGCCGCATTGCTTCCGCATCTCGGACTCACTCAATCTGATTTCAAAAATGCCATTCATGTGCCGGGTCAACCGGCCGCGCCCTATTCCACAACCGGCGCAACACTCTCGCTGAATCAGTCAATTTTCAATTGGGACGACTGGCAGGCCTGGCAGCAAAGCAAGCTATCTGTCGCCGACGCCGGTCTCGCGTTCTCAAGCGCCAAACAGGACTTACTGCTGCGCGTCGCACAGGCCTATTTCGACGCGCTCGCAGCGAAAGACAATTTCTCGCTTGCCCAGCAGCATCAGCGCTCTGTGAATGAACAGCTTGCGTTGACGAAGCGAAGCTTCGCGTTAGGCGCGGCGACCATAGTCGACTTGAATGAAGCGCAAGCGGGAGCGGATTCGGCACTGTCCGATCTGGTTCAGGCGCAAAGCACGCTCGACAGGCGCTACGCCGCGTTGCAAAAGATCGTCGGTCATCCCGTGGATTCAATCGACCCAATCGACGCCGATGCGAACGTTTCGCGGATCATCGCCGACTCGCCCGATCCATGGATAAGCGACGCGACATCATCCGGCCTCGACGTCAGGCGGCAACAGATTGCGCTCGAAATCGCGCGACGCGATGTCAGCAAAGTCGATGCGGGTTATATGCCGACGGTGTCGATCATCGGCAACGCAAGCCATGGCAACGCCGCGTTCATTAACGGACAAACCAACTTCTACACCGGCGCCAACCGCGCGACATCGGGCGAGATCGGCATCCAGATCAGCATTCCGCTCTTCGACGGCCTGTCGACGATGAGCAAGAAACGCGAAGCCCTCGCGCTCAAAGACAAGGCTCAGGACGACATCGAGGACGCACGCCGCTCGGCCGCTCTCGACGCCCAGCAGGCGTTCCTCGGTGTACGCGATGGACAGGCGCAGGTCTCGGCGTTGCGCACCGCACAGCGCTCGGCCGCTTTCTTGGCTACGTGCCGCAGGACGTGGAGCTGTTCGCGGGAACCGTTGCTGGGAATATCGCGCGCGATCCGAGCCCCGCTGCTGCCGACACCGGCGCGATTGTGCGCGCAGCGCAACGGGCACACGTCCACGAGATGATCCTCGGGTTGCCCAACGGCTACGAAACAGAAATTGGCGAGTCCGGCGAAACCTTATCGGGCGGTCAACGTCAAGCGATTGCCGTGGCACGGGCGCTCTATGGCGATCCGAGACTGGTCCTGCTCGATGAGCCGAACGCCAATCTCGACGCAGAAGGCGAACGGTTGTTAAACAGCGCGTTGCTGCAGTTGAAACGGGACTGACCTTGCCCCTGTTTGACGAATCCCTTAGCCAAGCGAATTATGCGGCTTCACCTTGCTGAGCCGCGAACCAGTTCTTCTCGAATGTCATGGGGCTGACGTAGTCGAGTG
>NZ_CAJNAT010000019.1 GCF_905220705.1 Paraburkholderia domus | reverse complement strand
AGCGCCTGCTCCTTAAACTCAACAGAATACGTTTGTTTCGTCTTCAACTTGTACCTCTGACTTTTCTTGATAAGAAAGTTCAGAGGCGACAACTACTATGACGCCGGGGGCTTTTGACGTCGTGATCGTGGGTGCGGGTATCGCGGGTTGTACTGCAGCGCGGCTGTTCGCGCTCGAAGGTTTTCGTGTAGCTCTGGTGGAGCATCACGTGAACACGGAGGCATTCAAGCAGCTATGTACTCATTTCATTCAAGCCAGCGCTACGCCGACGATGCGGCGTCTCGGTCTCGACCGCTTGATCGAGGACGCGGGAGCCATACGTAACTGCATTGATATCTGGACTCGCTACGGTTGGATTGGCAACGTTTCTCCGGTCGATGAAAATGGTGAGGAGGTGTTCGGATACAACGTTCAGCGTAGTACGCTCGATCCGATCCTTCGACGTCTCGCCATTCAAACCCCTGGTGTCACGAACTTCTTGGGCTGTCATGTGCAACGGCTTGTCGAGCAACAGGGGGAAGTGACGGGTGTCGAATTGGCCGGCGTGCATTCGGGCGTTCTTGTAACACGCCTCATCGTCGGCGCTGACGGCAGAAATTCTCCGCTTGCAACGATCGCAGGAGTCAAACCGGTTTCATCCACCAACACGCGGTTCGGTGCGCTCGCTACCTATCGCGGGGTACCGCTCGTGCGCGGAACCTGCTCGCAAATGTGGATGCGCGGCCCGGAGATGGGTTATATCTTTCCGAACGACGACGGCATCACCGTGGTGACGTACCTGTCCGCAAAGGATGTGTTTGAACAATTCCATGCGTCGCCACGTGAGTCGCTGATGCGAGCTATGGCCGGTTTTCCCGACGCACCAGATTTATCGGCGGCGACACCGATAGGACAGGTTCTGATGGTCAAAGACTATCCGAATTTGCGGCGGCGAACCGTGGTGCGCAATATTGCATTCGCAGGCGACGCTCTGATGAGCGTCGACTTCTTGCCGGGCGTCGGCTGCGGTTTCGCGTTTCAGACCGCGGAATGGCTCGTCGATGCGCTTGCGCCAGCTTTGCGGGGCGATGGGGCTGTGTCGGATGCGCTGAATAGCTACGCCAGAAACGTGTCACGGAAATTGCAGGGCCATCGGTTCTTTATTCACGACTTCGCGCGGCGCCGCAAATTCAACGTGCTCGAGCGAGTCGTATTTGCGGCTGCGGCGAAAGACGATTGGGCGTCGCGACATCTGCATAATTTTGCAGCCCGTTTGATTGGGCCCGCGCAGTTCTTCTCGCCGCAGGCATTGCTGCGTCTGGCTTGGATCAGTCTGAGCCGGCCGGCCTCGCGCAGCGCGCAACGTGACGCACCCGTTTGATCGGGATGTCCTGGCAACTGTCGATAGAAAGCGGATCAGTGAACGTCGGCACCTGTTGCGGAAGGGAGTGACCATGATTGTGTACAAGTTCGGATACGGCCCCAACAGCGAATCACCCGATATCAGTCCCTTCGTCGTGAAGCTCGAAACGTGGCTGCGCATGTCCGGCCTGCCCTATGAGACACGAACCGGCAACTACGCGAAGATGCCAAAGCGCAAGCTGCCCGTCGTTTCTATCGATGGGCAACTGATTGCGGACACTTCTTTCATAATCGAGGAGTTGCAGCGTCGCTATCCGGAAGCACTGAACGACAGCCATCTCAGCGCGCTCGAAAATGCGCAGTCGGTGGCTTTCAGGTCACTCTTCGAGAGCCATCTATATTTTGTACTCCTGTATTTGCGCTGGGGCGTCGACAGCAATATGGCTATCTACCGTCCACTATTGATCGATTACGCACAACGATGCACGCCGGCCGTCCCCAGATACGTAGTCCCGTTAGTCGCACCAGTTGCGTTGGCTTTGGCACGCAGGCGGATGATGCGACAAGCGTGGGACCAAGGCATCGGCCGCCATACGTACGATGAAATCGTTCGTATTGGGATGCTAGCGTGGCGCGCGGTGGCAGAACTGTTAGACGACAGGACCTATCTGCTCGGCGATACGCCGAGTACGCTCGATGCGACTGGCTTTGCATGGATACATTGCGTTCTCCATCATCCCTTTGAAAGCCCAATTCGTGCTTACGTTGCGGGGGAGAAGCGGCTCGTCGCTTATCACGACCGTATCTGGGAACGGTGGTGGACGCGCTCGAATGATTGACGGCGGTTGTCGACGTTCGTTATCTGGCGCGTCGCACTTCAGGCATAGGCCACAATGATGTTGGAAACCATCTCGCCGATCACCTTTCCATCCACGACGAGGGGCGCCAATTCGCTTCTCAAACGATCTAAGAAGGCGTCCTGAACGGATTGTGAAAGCGCTGCTACGCCGGGAGAAACAGGGGTGGCACTGAAGGCGCGCATGGCCTGTTCCACCCCTTGTTCGAAGACTATGGGAAGGCTGCGGGTCAGAATCCGAACGTCGTGGAAGCCCGCCTCCTCGACGGCCATTTGCAGCTCGGCGGTGCTATGCCAACTGAACGGCGCCGTCATCAGGTCAGACAATTCGGGCGTCGTTGTCGCGCCCAGCGCAGTATGGATCGCTGCAAACACCTGATTGCGCTCAATCGCTGTCCACACCGCAATGACTACCCGCCCGCCAGGTTTCAGGACACGTCTCATTTCACGCAGTGCGCTGGGTCGGTCAGGGAAGAATTGCAGCCCTTGCTGGCAAAGCACTACATCAAAAACGCCGGTCGAGGCTAAGAGCGGCGCAGCTGGCGACTCGACGTACTCAATCGGAGCCGCCCCGGGCAACGAAGGCTTCGCTCTAGCAATATCGAGCATAGGGCGAGCTATATCAGTGGCAACAATTCGCCCCTTGGGACCGAGCATTGGCGCGGCACATCGTGCGACAGTGCCAGGGCCCGTTGCTACATCGATGACGATTTGTGCCTGTACCAGCTGAGCTTCATCGAGCAATAGTCTGGCCCAGGGCTCGAATAGGCGTGGGACGAGAAATTCCTCGTAAGCATTCGGAACCGAAGAACCGGTGAACTGAAACTTCGATGCATCTGTCATGTCTGTTCACCCGGTTCGCTGACTGCAAAAAATGCTATGCCAATCGTTCGCGATTGGCAACGTGATCGATTGCATCGCATAGTCACATGGTCGCGCGAGACCGCCTTCGGACGGCGAGTTCTTGCGTTTCACCGACCGGATAGGGCCGACTCCTGCCGGAGGCAAAGTTCGGCATCAACCACGCTTCTGCTCGATAGAAATAAACCGCGAAGTTCCCCGCCTCGGCGGTATCAAAAGATCGATTGCCCGGTAAGCGTAGTCAACCATTCCAATGCCTTCACACCCGCCAGCGAGTTGCCATTGCTATCCAGCCCCGGCGACCAAACGCACACGGCCATCTCGCCAGGCAGCACCGCAACGATCCCACCGCCCACGCCGCTTTTCGCCGGCAACCCGACCCGATAGACGAAATCGCCCGCCGCGTCATAGGTGCCGCAGGTCAGCATCAACGCGGAAAGCCGCTTGGCGGAGCTGGTGTCGAGAATCCGCTCGCCGGTGGCTGGCGCCACGCCGTGATTGGTCAGAAACAGCGCCGCCTTCGCCAGCTCGACGCAGCTCATCGAAATCGCGCACTGCCGGCAATAAGCGTCGACTACGATTTCCGGCGGCATCTCCATGTTGCCGAAGCTCGCCATGAAATGCGCCATCGCGCGGTTGCGGTGGGCGTGCTGCAACTCCGACTGCGCGACGCGCAAATCGTAGTCGATACTGATTTCGCCCGTGAGCCGCCGCATGAATTCGACTAGTGCTGTTTCAGCCTGCACAAAACGGCGGCACAACACGTCGGTGACGACGAGTGCGCCCGCGTTGATGAACGGATTACGCGGCTTGCCGTATTCGGCCTCCAGCTGGACCAGTGAATTGAAGGCATTGCCGGACGGCTCGCGCCCCACGCGGTGCCAGAGCTCGTCGCCGAGCAGCCGGAACGCCATCGTGCAGGCGAACAGCTTGGAAATACTCTGGATGGAAAAACGCGTGTCGGCGGCGCCGGTGCGGAACACTTCGCCCGCGGCAGTGACGATCGCCATGCCGAAACTGTCGGCCGGGACATTAGCCAGTTCGGGAATGTAATCGGCGACCTTGCCGGTGCCCAGATAAGGCTGAAGATCGCGATGAATCTGTTCGAGGATGGATGCGTAGTTCATTGGGTTCGGACCGTTGAAGCCGCGATTCTAATGGCAACCCGGCGCGAATTGTTCGTGCGGCGAGGCGGTGCCGGGTTCGAGCAGCGTTCGCAAGGGTATGCTAATCTTGCTGCTTTTCTTGCGACAACCGGGCAAAACGGACATACATGTTGGAAGCTTTCGATCCGGACGGCATCGAGCGTCGGGTATTCGTGGTTGATGAGCGTTACGACGCACTGGACGAGCCGTGGCGCGCCTACCGTCACGCGCGGTTAATCCACGTGAGCGTGGGCGTGCTGACCGTGCGCACCGAAACCGGACGATGGGTCGTGCCGCAGGGGCACGCGCTCTGGCTGAAGGCGAACGTGCAGCATTGTCTGTCTGCCGCTGAGCCGGTGCGACTCCATTCGCTGTATGCCGACCCAGATGCCGCGCCGCTACCCGCGCAAAGCCTCGCCCTGGCACTCGACCGCCTCGCCGAAGCTTTGTTGTGCGCCGCGGCCGAGCTACCGCACGACAAACCGCTCGACGAACCCGCCGAGCGCCTCCTGCAGGTCTTGCTGGACCGCCTGTCGGGATTGCCCGCTGCGCCCCTGGCGCTGCACTGGCCGCGCGATCCGCGCACCCAGCGGATCGCCGAAGCGCTGAACGCCAACCCGGCGGAGCCGGCGGTGCTCGACGACCTGGCCGAGGCCGCCGGCGTGACCGCTCGCACGGCGGCGCGCCTGTTCGTCAAGGAGACCGGGCAGACCTTCGGCCAGTGGCGGCAGCAACTGCGGCTGCAAGTTGCACTGGAGCGCCTCGGCACTGGAGTGAGCGTCACGCAGGTGGCGCTCGAAGTCGGCTACAACGACGTATCGTCGTTTATCGCGGTGTTCCGCGACGCTTTCGGCGACACGCCCGCACGCTATTTCCGCTGACGCAGCGCCGGAAAACCCCGCAATCAGTGCGCGCCCGCCGCACCCGCTCCGCCGCCCCTGGCCGGCTTCGTAATCCAGATTAGCGGAATGATCAGAATGAAAATGATCGCCGACACATAGAAGATGTCGTTCAGGCCCATCATCGCGGCCTGGGTGTTCACCGTGAAATCGAACAGCGCGTGCGCCGATTGCGAATTCAGGTGCAGCAACGACTGGGTCGAATCGATCTGCTGATTGAACACCGGGTTGTTCACGGTAGCCTGCTCGGTGAGCCGTTCATGGTGCAGCACCGTGCGGTTATTCCACTCGTTGCCGGCGATCGACGTGCCTACCGCGCCGCAAAACACCCGCACGAAATTCGATAGGCCAGCGGCCGCCGGAATCTTGCTCGGCGGCTGGCCGGACAGAATGATCGCCGTCAGCGGCACGAAGAACATCGCCATCGGAATACCTTGCAGCAGCGTCGGGATCACGAGGTGCCATGTGTCGATTTCGATCACGTACTTCGAGCGCATATAAAACACGATCGCAAAGCCGATAAACGCGAGCGTGGCGATGATGCGCGCGTCCGAGCGTGGCAGCACCCGGCCCATTACGGGCGCGAGAATCACCGCGAACACGCCGAGCGGCGCGGTGACGAGACCGGCGTCCACCGAGCGGTAGTTCAAATACTCCTGCATCCATTGCGGCAGCAGCACCAGGTTGCCGAAGAACACGCCGTACGCCACCGAAATCGCGATCGTGCCGCCGAGGAAGTTGCGTTGCTGGAACAGCCGCAAATCGACGATCGGATTCTCCTCGGTCAGCTCCCACACGAGGAAAAACGCGAAACTGATCACCGCGGTGACGCCGAGAATCACGATCACCGGCGACGAGAACCAGTCGAGGTCCTTGCCTTTGTCGAGCATGATCTGCAGTGAGGCGACCCACGTAATCAGCAGGCCGAGCCCGACCACGTCGATGGGTGGCTTGCGGGTTGCCGACTCGCGGGTGCGATAGATCATCCACGTGACGCCGGCCGCGAAAATGCCGACCGGAATATTGATGTAGAAGATCCACGACCAGCTGTAGCTATCCGTGATCCAGCCGCCGAGCGCGGGGCCCGCAATCGGGCCGACGGTGGCCGTCATCGCCCATAGCGAGAGCGCAGTCGACGATTTCTCCTTGGGATAGGAGCCGAGCAGAATCGCTTGCGAGAGCGGAATCAGCGGACCGGCCACCGCGCCCTGGAAAATCCGCGCGACCAGCAGGATCGGCAGCGTGGGCGCGATGCCGCACAACCACGAAGCCAGCACGAACATCAGAATCGCACCGACGAACAGCTTCACCTGGCCGATGCGTTGCGTGAGCCACCCGGTCAGCGGAATCGAGACGGCATTGGCTGCGGCGAATACGGTGATGACCCACGTGCCTTCATCAACCGAGACGCCGAGGTTGCCCGAAATGGTTGGAATCGCGACGTTCGCAATCGACGTGTCGAGCACGTTCATGAAGGTGGCGAGCGCCACGGCGATGGTCGCCAGAACCAGTTTGCCGCCTTGCAGAGGCGGCGGTGGTGCGGGCGGCGCGGCAGCAGGCGCGGACGGGGGCTGGCTCAAACGATTCTCCGGATTGCGGTGCTACGGAAGTTCACTGCGGTGTTTTGTTCGCCGCTCGCGCAATGAGCCGGGCGGCCGGTCGAGTGCTCGCAAAAGCATACCTGTATTCACGTTTTGACGTTGTCGGCCCACGCAGATCCGACGGCAGAAACCAATCCGGCAGCGTATGCTCGCGGCTGAGGCCGCATGCAGCTTCGCGAAGCTACGTGGGCTTGCATGAAGGGCAGCACGTTGCGGCGCGGTTGGCTACGCGTGCGGAAACACGATCCGAGCGTACAGCGAGTACAAACAGAGGAATTGAAAATGGCCTGGGAGCAATTCGAACACGGCTGGCGGCGCGCGCCCGCAACAACGCCCGCCAAGGCATTGGTGGTGCTGATGCACGGCGTGGGCAGCAATGCGCGCGATCTGATGCCGCTCGCGGACATCTGGAGCGAGAGCTTGCCGGACGTGGCGTTCACCTCGCTCGACGGCACCGACGCCTTCGAAGGCGGCTTCGGCGGACGCCAGTGGTTCAGCCTGCGCGATGTCAACGAGGACAATCGCGAGGCCCGCGTTGCGGCGGCCTATCCGGCGCTGCGGCGCATGCTCGATGCCGAACTGGCGTACTGGCAAGTTCCTTTCGACCGCCTTGCATTGGTCGGCTTCTCGCAAGGTTCGATCATGGCGATGCATCACGTGGCGACCAGCGCGGAAGGCGCTTCCGCCGTCGTCGCGTATTCGGGGCGGCTCGCCTCGGCAATCGTCGCGCAGAACGGCACACCGCTCACGCTCGTGCACGGCGAAGCAGACGAAGTGATCCCGGTGCAGGAACTGGAATACGCCGCGGATGCGTTCAGCAACGCCGGCTACGCGGTCGATGCCTACGCCTTGCCCGGCATTGGTCACACGATTAATGCGGACGGTGTCGAGCTCGGCAGGCAGGTGCTGGAGCATGCGCTCGGCGCTTTGTCGCGTGACTGACACGGCCCTGATTGAAAAGTGGCCCTAAAGATTCTGATTTGCTTGCCGTTATCTGCTCATAAGCACGAAAATCACCCCCGCCGCGCGGACTGCGCAACGCCCATCCGGGCGTACCAAGAGGCTCGGGTGACCGGGGGCGCATTTTCCAGACTGCCCGGCAAGGGCGGATAACGACACATCAGAGCCTTCCTATGGCCAGACCGACGCCGCATTACCCGCTTTTCGATCGACTGTTCCGTCATTCCGTGGCGGTGGACCTCGGCACGGCCAATACCCTTATCTATACCGACAACGGCGGCATCGTGCTGAACGAGCCGTCCGTCGTGGCTTTCCAGAAAGAGCCCAGCGCCGGTCAAAAACGTGTGACGGCAGTGGGCACCGAAGCGCGCCAGCTGCTCGGCCGTGCGCCGCGCAACGTCGAAGCGGTGCGGCCGATGCGGCATGGCGTGATCGCCAATTTTTCCGCTGCCGAGCAGATGATCCGGCAATTCGTCGACATGGCCCGCCCGCGGCCGCTGTTCAGCCGACGCGCAGCGTTCACCCTGTGCGTGCCGGCAGGCGCGACCCAGGTCGAGCGTCGCGCGATCAAGGAGGCCGCGGTGGCGGCCGGCGCGTGGAAGGTCAGTCTGATCGGGGAATCGCTGGCGTCGGCGGTCGGCGCCGGCTTGCCGGTATCGGAGGCGGTCGGCTCGATGGTGGTGGACATCGGCGGCGGCACGACCGAAGTCGGCGTGATCTCGCTCGGCGGCCTCGCGTATAGCGGCTCGATTCGTGTGGGCGGCGACAGTTTCGACATGGCGATCATCAGCTATGTGCGCAACCTCTATGGCGTGCTGCTCGGCGAGCAGACCGCCGAACACGTCAAGAAGGGCATCGGTTCGGCTGTGCGCGACGTGCCGGTCGAGCATATGAACGCAACCGGACGCAGCGTCGACGACGGCTTGCCGCGCACGGTCCAGTTGAGCAACCACGATATCGCCGATGCAATCGATGGCCCGTTGCGTCAGGTGATCGGCGCCGTGAAACGCGCGCTTGAAACAGCGCCGGCCGAACTGGTGACCGATATCGCGCACAGTGGCATCGTGCTGACCGGTGGCGGCGCGCTGCTCGCCAATCTGGGCCGCCGCCTGACCAACGAACTGGGGCTTGAAGTCCGCGTTGCGGATGAACCGCTCACTTGCGCCGTGCGTGGCGCGGGCGCGGCGGCTGCCGCCGGGTTGCTCGACGAAAGCGACTACGAGTGATGTGGTGCGGGACGTCCCGCGTTGCAGGTGGCCGGGAATCGCGCTAACCGCATGAGCCGGCGGGCGCATTGCGCCGGTCGCGAGGCGCTGGGCATAAATCGCTGCACGCACGCCGAACAAGCCTCGGCGGACATTTATCGGCTGTGTGACAATACGCTCCGTGTCCCAATTGCAGGGACGCGAACCCGCTTTCTTCCGCGAATCTATTTCTCGCCGGCACCGCTGATGGTTTCAGCCGTTGCCGCGCTGTCCGTGAACCACCTGTGAATCAATCCGTTTCCGCTTCGTCCTCGCCTGCATCCCCGTCTTTCGTCGAATTGCATAGCGGCTTGCGCATGCCCTATGTGGAAGCCGGGGAGGGCGAACTGCTGCTGTTCGTGCATGGCTCGCTATGCGATTACCGCTATTGGCAACCGCAACTCGCGGGTCTTTCGAAGCAGTACCGCTGCGTTACGGTGAGTCTTACGCATTATTGGCCGGTGACGGATACCGAGTCCGACCAGCCGTTCAGCTGGAGCGAGCATGCTGACGACGTGGCCGAATTCATTGATCGTTTCGGCGCAGGGCCGGCACACGTGGTGGGTCACTCGCGCGGGGGCTGCGTGGCGTTTCATTTCGCGCGGCGCCATCCGCAGTACGTGCGCACGTTGACGCTCGCAGACCCAGGCGGCCCTTTGCAGATCGCTGGGCGGCCGCCTGCGAGTTTGCCGGAAACCGTGAACGCATTGCGTGCGAAAGCCGCGCAGCTGATTGAAACAGGTGAGGTGGAAGCCGGCTTGCAACTGTTCGTCGATTCGGTGAGCCGTCCCGGTTTCTGGGCGATGAGCACGCCGGGTTTTCGCAGGATGGCGACCGACAACGCACACACGCTCGCGCGTCAATTCCGCGACCCGTTGCCCGCATACGTACCCGAGCAAGCCGCCGAAGTGCGCTGCCCGGTGCTGCTGATCGACGGCGAAAAGAGTCCCGACATGTTCCGCCGCACGGCGACGGCGCTGCAAACATGGCTGCCTGACGCGCGCCGCGAAACGGTGCGCGGCGCCTCGCACGGGATGAATCTCGCGCATCCGGCAGCGTTCAATCGTTACATCGACGAGTTCATTCGCTCAGTGGACGTTTGATAAACCACCAGGTGCAGTTCAAGCCTTGCGATGCGCGTCTTTATCGAGCGCGCGTTCCGCGGCTTCGCCGACGAGGCCGTGGTAATACAGATGCACGCCGATCGCGAGCGAGTCGTTGCGAATTTCGTGGAAGGCTTTCCATGCCTTCACCGGATCTTTGAACAGCAGATAGTGCGCTTCCTGCGCGATCAGATCCGCGACTTCGTGCAGGCCATGGCCGTGCAGCACATCCACGAGCGTATCGAGACTGCGATGGGTACGCGCGTCGGTACGCGGGTAAAGCATATGCAGCACTGCCACGTCTTGCGTCTTCAAGGCCGCTGACAGCGCCACGACGATGTCCTGATGATTCAGCGCGGTGACGATTTTGTCTTCGTCGTGGACGTGATCCGGAAACAGTGTTTCGAGTGAGGCGTTCATCGGGTCCTTCCTGATCTTCTAGCTGATGAAAAAAGCCCGCCGCAGGACGGCGGGCCAAAGACAGCGATGTGTTCGCAGGGGAAGCAAAACACGGATTCAGTATCGCAGAGCGGCCGTGCTTGTGCAGCTTGACTGCCGCAAAACATTGTTGCAGTAAGTGCACCAACTTTTGTTTGTCGGTGGATGTCGCTCTGCGGACACAGCGCGTTTTCGTGCCGCGTACTTTCGCTGATTTCCGCGTGTTTCAGGCGATTCCGCCCATTTTTCAGGCAACGAATGTTGCGCCAGTCGAGATGGATTGTTGCGGTCAATCGTCGCAATCAAAGCGCCTTCGGACCGTAGAATGCGAAGCGGAGCCTGGGCATGCCACGCGGCGATCCGACGATCGAGCATGCCGGCACGTGTGCTATGTGAAAGTAAAAGGAACGTGTAGATGAACTCGAAGACACACGCAACGCTGAGCTTTTCCGACAGCGATCAGACGATTGATTTGCCCATTTATCAGGGCACGCTCGGGCCGGATGTCATCGATATCCGCAAGCTTTACGGCCAGACCGGCAAGTTCACGTACGACCCGGGTTTCATGTCCACGGCGGCATGCAATTCCGAAATTACATATATCGACGGTGACAAAGGCGAGCTGCTGTATCGCGGTTATCCGATCGACAATCTGGCGCAAAATGCCGACTTCCTCGAAACCTGCTACCTGCTGCTGAAGGGCGAGTTGCCGGATGCACAGCAGAAGGAGGAGTTCGTCACTACCGTCACGCAGCACACGATGGTTCACGAGCAGATGCATTTCTTCTTCCGCGGTTTCCGTCGTGACGCACACCCGATGGCGATTCTGGTTGCCGCAGTCGGCGCGCTGTCGGCGTTCTATCATGACTCGCTCGACATCAACAATCCGCAGCACCGTGACGTATCCGCGATCCGCATGATCGCGAAGCTGCCGACCCTGGTGGCGATGGCCTACAAGTACACCGTGGGCCAGCCCTTTGTT
This sequence comes from Paraburkholderia domus, assembly GCF_905220705.1. Classification (GTDB taxonomy): domain Bacteria; phylum Pseudomonadota; class Gammaproteobacteria; order Burkholderiales; family Burkholderiaceae; genus Paraburkholderia; species Paraburkholderia domus. The sequence continues at coordinate 137,790 of NZ_CAJNAT010000019.1, read as the reverse complement.
TATCCGCAGAACGACCTGTCGTACAGCGCGAATTTCATGCGCATGATGTTCGCCAATCCGGCGGAAGAGTACGAGGTCAATGACGTGCTGGTGCGCGCACTGGACCGCATTCTGATTTTGCATGCCGATCACGAACAGAACGCGTCGACCTCGACGGTCCGTCTGGCGGGTTCGTCGGGAGCCAATCCGTTCGCGTGTATCGCTGCGGGTATCGCTTGCCTGTGGGGCCCGGCGCATGGTGGCGCGAACGAGGCTGCGCTGAACATGCTGGAAGAAATCGGCTCGGTCGACAATATCCCTGAGTTCATTGCGAAGGTGAAGGACAAGAACTCCGGCGTGAAGCTGATGGGCTTCGGTCATCGCGTCTACAAGAACTACGATCCGCGCGCGAAGCTGATGCGTGAGACCTGCTACGAAGTGCTGGAAGAGCTGGGGCTGCACGACGATCCGCTGTTCAAGCTGGCGATGGCGCTGGAAAAGATCGCGCTGGAAGACGACTACTTCGTGTCGCGCAAGCTGTATCCGAATGTTGATTTTTATTCGGGGATTGTGCAGCGTGCGCTGGGTATTCCGACGGCGATGTTCACGTGTATCTTCGCGATGGCACGTACGGTTGGCTGGATTGCGCAGTGGAACGAAATGATCGCCGATCCGGAGCAGAAAATTGGGCGGCCGCGGCAGTTGTTTGTCGGGGCGACGCAGCGGCAGGTTTTGCCGTTTGGCAAGCGGTAAAGGTTTGGTTTTTGCCTGTGAGGCGCTTGGTGTTTGGGCGCCTGTGGAGATGGCCTTTCCTTGATCTGACTCTTTGGCCTTTCCTTGTATTGCTATTGGTTTATTAGCGTTGCCCCTGTGCGGGGCGGCACCTACTTCTCTTTGCTGCTGCAAAGAGAAGTAGGCAAGAGAAAGCAGCTCACACCGCCAGCCCATAAGCGGGGCCCTCGCACAGCCGCGGTAGTGGTGCATCTGGAATCGGTGCCCTGGCACATTCAGCCCTGGCGACAAGGCCGTCATACTTCCGGCGGCGCTACGCGCGCCGAAGCGTACTTCACAAAACCCACTGCTACGTTTTCGCACTTGCGTTTTGCCAGGACCGTGGCTCGCTACGGCAACCGTAACGCGTGGGCGTTTCGTTTGGGCTGTGTTTTCGTACTTTCATTTGCTTACGCAACCCGTCTTCGGGATACATGGGCGCTTCGCCGAGGCGAAGCCGATGGCTCCCACCACGCGTAGACGAAGCCCCGGGTTTCCCATGCAGACCCATCCGCGACGCACGCAGTGCGAAGTGGGAGCTGACGAGCCCTTTGTCACTAACGCTGAAGGTGCGAGGACACAGATTCCAGATGCACCACTATCGCGACTGCGCGGGGGACCCGCTTATGGGCTGGCGGTGTGAGCCGCTTTCTTTGCTTATCTTTCTTTGCGGCGGCAGAGAAAGTAAGTGCCGCCCCGCACAGGGGCAACGCTAATAGACCACTAAGAAATCAAGGAAAGGCCAAAGAAGCCAGACCAGGAAACGCCAAGGAGTCAGATCAAGGAAAGCCCACCGCCGCAGGCAAAACAGCCGCACAAGCCCCGCGCAGCGAACAAAAAAAACACAACCTGCATGTCCCATGCCAAACCAAAAAATCGAAACTCTCCTGTGATAAGTTCGTCTGACGCGGACAGACCCTCTACAATCGGAAGCGACCACCCAGCATCCAGCACCCAGCGCCAACCGAAACTGAAAGTCAACGCGAAAGCGAACACGAACATCATAGGAGCGACCCTGATGCAGCAGCCAGAAGCCCTCGGCGGCCTGTCCCACTCGGGCGGAATCGACCACCGCGAACCCGAGCCGGACGGCGCGTTCATCCCGACAGAAAACCTCAACGTCGCGAGCGCCACCCAGCACGTGCTGAAGTCTGGCGACACCTTCATCGTCAACGACCCCCTCGGCGATATCACCGGCCACGACGACGGCCTGTTCGTCAACGACACCCGCGTCCTCTCGCAACTACGTCTCACCTTCGGCGGACGCGCGCCCTCGTTGCTGTCGGGCAGCGTCAGCAGCGACAACACATCGTTCACCGCGCATCTGACCAATCGCCCCCTGCCGCCGCTCGGCGGCGACAGCACACCGGAAGGCGTGATCCACGTCGAGCGCGTGCGCGTGCTCTCGGGCACCGTGCTCAACGAAGCCATCGAACTCACCAACTACGGCACGAGCGACGCGGTCGTCCCGCTGTCCATCTCCTTTGCGAGTGACTTCCGCGACATGTTCGAAGTGCGCGGCCTCAAACGCGACAAACAGGGCCGTGTCGAACCGGCGCGCGTCGAGAACCGCGAGGTGCTGCTCGGCTATATCGGTCTCGATGACGTGGCGCGCAATGTGCAGATCGCCTTCTCGCCGGAGCCGGACAAGCTCTTCGCCGATCGCGCGGACTACACCGTCAAGCTGCCGGCGCAAGCGTGCGTGTCGATCTATCTGTCTGTCGCGGTGCAGGTGGTCGCGCAAGCCGACAAGCCGGCCGCAGGTGTCGCACAACCCACGCACGCGGTGAGTGAAGCCCATCTGTCGCAAATCGATGCGGAGCGCCCGCGCGTCGGCCGCGCTGCAGTGCGTGCCGCACTGGTCGACGCCCACCTTGTGATGCGTGAACGGCGCCGCGTCACCGCGCGCGTGCGTTCGAGCAATCCGCTCTTCAACGCGTGGATCGACCGCTCGCTCGCCGACCTGGGTCTGCTAACTACCGATCTCGCCACGGGCCCGTATCCCTATGCCGGCATCCCGTGGTTTTCAACGCCGTTCGGGCGCGATGCGATCATCACGTCGTTGCAGACGCTGTGGTTGCAACCGAATCTGGCCGCTGGCGTGCTGCGCTTTCTCGCCGAACATCAGGCGCGCGACAATTCGCCGTTTCGTGACGCCGCACCCGGCAAGATCATGCACGAAATGCGCAAAGGCGAAATGGCCGCCACCGGTGAAGTGCCGTTCGCGCTGTACTACGGCGGCGTCGATAGCACGCCGCTCTTCATCGTGCTGGCCGGCGCCTATGCGGCACGTACGGGGGACCTCGCCCTGATTGACGAGTTGTGGCCGGCGCTGGAGCGCGCGGCGCAGTGGGTCGCGGGTGTCTGCGACAAGAACCGTTACGGTCTGCTGGACTATCAGCGCGAATCCGATGGCGGTCTTGCCAATCAAGGCTGGAAGGACAGCCACGATTCGGTCTTTCACGCCAACGGCCGCTTCCCCGACGGCCCTATCGCACTCGTCGAAGTGCAGGCGTATGCGAGCGCGGCATTCGACACGATGGCTCACTTCGCAATGCTGCGCGGCCTGCACGATCCGGCAAAGCAATACAGCGAGCGTGCGAAGAAAATCCGTCAGTGCGTCGAAGAAAAGTACTGGATGGAAGAGTCCGGCTTCTATGGCATCGCGCTCGACGGCCACGGCGAACTGTGCCGCGTGATGGCGTCGAATGCGGGCCATTTGCTGGCCTTCGGTCTGCCCGCGCGCGAGCGCGGCGAAGCGGTGGTGCGCGCGCTCGACTCCACGCTGTTCCATACCGGCTGGGGCGTGCGCACGCTGGCCGCGAGCCAGGCTCGCTTCAACCCGATGGCTTATCACAACGGCTCGGTCTGGCCGCACGACAACGCGATCTGCGCACGCGGCTTGTCGCGCTACGGCGGCAAGGCGTCGGCGGTGAAACTGTTGCAGGCGCTGTTTCAGGCAGCGGTCAATTTCGACATGCGCCTGCCCGAGCTGTTCTGCGGTTTCCCGCGGCGGCGCGGCGAGCCGCCTACCGCCTATCCGGTCGCCTGCCTGCCGCAAGCCTGGGCGGCGGGCTCGCCGTTCATGATGCTCGAAGCATGTCTGGGCATCACGATCGATGCGGAGCGGCGCGAAGTGGTGATCGAACAGCCCATGCTGCCTGAAGGCATCGACTGGCTCGAAGTCGGTGATCTGAAGGTGGGTGATTCGTCGGTGTCGATCACGTTCCGGCGGATCGGCGACAAGGTGGTCGCGTCAGCGGCCGAGCAGGGCGACGTGCGGGTGGTCGCGCTGCTTTAGACACCTGCTGAAAACACTGTTGGCTAGCAAACGAAAGTTGTCCTGCGAGCCGAACCTGATTAGTTGAAAAATCAGAGACGCGGCGCATTGCCATACCGGCGAACCGGCAGTGGGCACGTGCCTGCCGGAACCCAACTCCATCGGCGAGGAGATATCCATGATAGAGGTGACGAATACTTACGACCTGCAGCCAGGCGTGAATCTGGAGTCTTACGCCGAATGGGCCAGGAAGGCAGCGGAAACGATTGTGCAGCAGCCAGGTCTGGTCGAACTTCGCGCGAACCGGAATATGCTCGGCGCCCCGCAGATTCGAACGACCACCTGCTGGAGGTCTACAATCGACTGGGCGACGTTCGCAGACGGGCCATGGCGCGTGCTGGAGCAGGAATTACGGACCTTCGCGACCAATTTCAAGGTTGAGATGTGGGGACCGTCGCCGCTCCTGCAGACGCCACTCCGTCCGGACCCAACCGGCGGTGCTGGTGCATGAGCAGACCCACGCGCGTCGTCAGCATCGAAACCGGTCGCGGCAGTCCGTCCGAAAGAGCAATTTTTTTGGGCGTCTGCCTCACCTGACCCAGATGCACGCGTGCTGTGTTCACGAATTGCACACTTCTTATGGTTCTCCTCGCTCCTCAGTCGCCGTCATGGCAGAGAAGGGGACGTCGAACTCAGAACCATAACGTTGGCCGTACTTCAGTTCGCGCCAGTGCCGCGACGACGCCCAACGCGTCACGTCATGGACGGACGACCATCTGTGCGGTACCCAAGAGGCCGGAGGAGGGCTGAAACAACATTATGTGGTCGCGACACCGAGTGCGCCGTCACGCGTGAGGCATTCGAGCAGCATTTCTGGGTACAACCCGGTGCAGCAGAAGCGCTTGTCCTCAAGGCCTTTTCGGAGGGTCGTAGACGCATCGTCGCTGTGGCGGAAAGGTCGGCCTCAGTTAGCAACCCTCGTATTGCATCTATGTCTTCGACGCGTGCTGAACGAATTGCCATGGTGTCAGTGTCTCTTTGTCGAATATTCAACTGTTGGCTATGGTTTGCGTACGATTTCAGCCCATCCGCAGCCTGAAGGCACAGGCTATGTTGTAGCTGCCAGTGTTCCAGTCACGAGTCTTCCGCTCACGCTGTTACTCGATCTCGCCGTCATCGTTGTCCGAATTCCCCGCGGCGTTCTCTTGAGTCATAGCAGCCCCAGTCAGGGTGTTCGCCAGGTCGGGCGTAGCCTCCTTGCGTTCGCTATATCGGTCGGTTAGATAATCCGAACGGTCGCGGACCAGCAACGTGAATTTGTAAAGCTCTTCCATCACATCGACAACGCGGTCGTAATACGACGACAGCTTCATGCGGCCATTCGAATCGAACTCCTGGTATGCCTTGGCCACTGAGGACTGGTTGGGGATGGTGACCATTCGCATCCATCGTCCCAGCACGCGCAACGCGTTGACCGCATTGAAGGACTGGGAACCGCCGCAGACCTGCATCACGGCCAGCGTCCTGCCCTGCGTGGGACGGATGCCACCCATCTCGAGGGGCAACCAGTCAATCTGATTCTTGAACACTGCGGTCAGCGTGCCGTGCCGCTCCGGGCTGCACCAGACTTGTCCCTCCGACCATTCGGATAATTTGCGAAGTTCAACCACTTTGGGATGGTCGGCCGGGGCGCTATCCGCGATGGGCAGGCCGTGTGGGTCAAACACTTTCGTGTCCGCGCCGTAGTGTTGAAGGATACGTTCTGCTTCGAGCGTGAGAAGCCGGCTGTACGAAGTCGGCCGCAGCGAGCCATAGAGCAGCAGGATGCGCGGTGCGTGGGCTGAGACCGTATGTGGCTCGAGCTTTTGCAGGTCAGGCGTGTCCAGATGCGGCGCGCTGATGTTCGGCATGTCCGTTGTCATCAAAGAACCCTCCGGCCCTGCTCGTTGATAACAACCTCGCCATCCTCTTTCGTGAATGGGCCCTGCTGGGGTGAGGGAAGGATATCCAGCACAACCTCGGACGGCCGGCACAGGTGTACGCCCAACGGCGTCACGACAAAGGGCCGGTTAATCAGAACCGGATGTTCGACCATTGCGTCGAGCAATTGCTCGTCCGTCAGCGTCGGGTTCTCGAGCCCAAGGTCGGCGTAGGGCGTGCCTTTTTCCCGCAGCGCGCCACGCACGGTCAGTCCGGCTTTGGCAATCATGTCCTTCAGTTGCTCGCGGCCCGGCGGATGCCGCACATACTCGACGATTTCGGGCTCGATACCGGCATTCCGGATGAGCGCGAGCGTGTTGCGGGATGTCCCGCAGTTCGGGTTGTGAAAGATGGTGACGGTCATGTTGGTCTGCCGGAATGTTAGGGAGATGCTCGCGCTACGGCGGGGCGATGGAGTGCCGCGCCTCGCGTACGCTCGCTTCCCACGTTCAAAGTCCACATCATTTTAACACTTCTTGAAATATTGAAAAGCTGCGACTATCATGCACGACATGGACTCAAACATTGCCATCCGCTCGCTTGCCGCGCTTGCCCACGAATCGAGGCTCGCCGTGTTCCGCATGCTCGTTACGGCCGGTCCACAGGGCCTGCCGGCGGGCGAAATAGCCCAGCAGCTGAGCGTCTCACCGTCGAGCCTTTCGTTCCATCTGAAAGACCTGTCGCACGCGGAACTCGTTTCCGCGCGCCAGGACGGTCGCTACGTGTTCTATTCGGCCAACTTCGATGCGATGAACGAGCTCATTGGATTTTTGACCGAGAACTGCTGCGCGGGTGCGCCTTGCGCGACCGTCGATGCACTCAAGCCTTGCTGTGGAGAAGAGTCATGAAACGCATGCACGTACACATATCCGTCGAAAATCTCGCGGACAGTGTTCGCTTCTACTCTGCGCTCTTCGATGCACCACCGGTGGTGGCAAAGGATGATTACGCCAAGTGGATGCTGAACGACCCGCGCGTCAACTTCGCGATTTCGCAACGCGGTCAGCAGATTGGCGTGGACCACCTCGGCATCCAGGTCGAGTCGGACGAAGAACTGGCTGAAATGAACGCGCGGCTTGATGCCGCTGCGCTTCCAAAGGAAACACAAACTGCTACGGCCTGTTGCTATGCCAGGTCCAACAAGTACTGGACCGTGGACCCTCAAGGTATTGCCTGGGAGACCTATCACACGCTGGATTCAGTTCCGACTTTCGGTGAGTCACGGGCGAAGCCTGTCGAAGAGACGAGAGGCGCATGCTGCGCACCCATCGCGTCCAATATCGTATTACGGAGCCGTTCATGAGCGACCGGACGTACAACGTGCTCTTCCTCTGCACCGGCAACTCTGCACGCAGCGTGATGGCGGAAGCACTGCTCGCCACGCTGGGGCAAGGTCGCTTCCAGACATTTAGTGCTGGCAGTCATCCGACCGGAAGGGTCAATCCTTTCGCAATCGAACAGGTCATGAAGACCGGCTACGACATCTCGAATCTGCGTAGCAAGTCGTGGAATGAGTTTGCTGAACCGGGTGCGCCACACATGGACTTCATCGTCACGGTTTGTGACCAGGCCGCTGGCGAAGTATGTCCCCTCTGGCCGGGGCATCCATCATCAGCGCACTGGGGCTTCTACGACCCCGCCGCTGTCGTAGGCCCGGATGAAGGGAAGCGCGCTGCATTCGAGCAGGTCTTTCAGCAGATAAAACATCGGGTCGAGGCGTTCCTCAACGTGCCGCTTGAGTCACTCGATGAAGCCGCCGTTCGCGCCGAGTTGCGTAGGGTTGGCGACATCGACGTCACTGCCATTCGTGCGACTCCGTAAAAAATAGCGACTGACTTTCCTCTGCATATCCGCCTGGGGTTCGACATGAACGACAAGGTCTACAACGTGCTGTTTCTCTGCACAGGCAATTCGGCTCGCAGCGTGCTCGCCTCGCTCGACCGCGTTGCGCTGAAAAAAGAAGTGACTGATATCGGGAAATCACCACTATGAGGTTGCGTCATGCCGTCGTCGCCGAGTTTGTTGGTTCGGCATTCCTCCTCGCAACCGTCGTGGGCTCGGGCATCATGGGCGAACGACTTGCCGGCGGCAATGTGGCGATCGCGCTTCTGGCCAATACAATCGCGACCGGGGCTGGTCTGGTGGCGCTCATCGCCACCTTCATCAGTATCTCGGGCGCGCACTTTAATCCGTTGGTGACGCTCGCTGAGGTCTGGCTTGGCAAGCTGCGTTGGAAGCACGCTGCAGCCTATATCGCGGCACAAGCCTTCGGTGCGGTTGCCGGCGTGATAGCCGCCCACGGCATGTTTGACCTGCCGTTGATAGAGGCATCGCGGCACATACGCACTGGACCGTCACAATGGTGGAGTGAGGTTGTCGCTTCGTTCGGCTTGCTCACGGTCATTCTGAACGTTGCCAAACGGCGAATTGAGTTTATTCCCGTAGCGGTCGGCGGCTATATCACGGCAGCCTATTGGTTCACAGCGTCTACCTCGTTTGCCAACCCGACGGTGACAATTGCGCGCTCGTTCACCGACACCTTCGCGGGTATCCGTCCTGTCGACGCGCCAGGATTTATCGTCAGTGAACTGATGGGCGGTGCACTCGCAGTCCTCCTGTTCCGCTGGATGGAGCGTTCACACGATTCATCGCGAGGCGTGCCCGAAGCGCTCAACAAAGAAGGTGCCAGCGATGACGCTGCGCGTCTGCGTGACGAGCCGGCTGAGCAGATTGATGGAGCCGCGTTGCGTAGCGCGCAGAGGCGCTAGCGCCACTAGGGTGGTGCGCGAGCACATTGTTGCCCCTGGCAGATTCCGTGGGCGTACTCCTTTGCACGTTGATGTGCTAGCGAGGGCGTTTCATTGCAGGGGCTCGGCTGCAATCGCGTGCTTGCGCATCTTCTCCCACAAGCTCTTCCTTGAAATACCAAGGGCGTGGGCGGTCTCGGAGATGTGGCCCTGATGCTGCAACAGCGCAGCGCGGATGAAGGCGTTTTCGCATGCGGCCATGTAGCCGTCGAGCGGAGTGTCCATATCCAGTACCGCCGCAGCTTGAGCTCCGTCTTCCTCGAAAATATCGGACGAAAAAAGCATGTTGCGGGAGCACACGATGCACGCCCGCTCAAGCCGGTTTTGCAGCTCCCGCGCGTTGCCGGGCCAGCCGTATGTTGCCAGTCTCGCCTCTGCCGATGGGTGAAACAGTTTCGTCGGCTCACCGAGCCGGCCGGCGATATCTCGCACGAAGCGGTGAGCAAGCCACAGGACATCGTCAGGTCGGTCGCGAAGCGCTGGAACACGTAGCTGCAGGATGTTGATGCGATAGAACAGGTCTTCCCGAAACTTCCCGATGCGGACTAGTTCCGCAAGGTCCCGATTCGTCGCACAGACCAGCCGGAAGTTGGTTTCGAGTTCTCTCTCCCCTCCAACTCTCGTGATGCGACGCTCCTGCAAGGCACGCAGCAGCTTTACCTGCATTGACAGCGGTAAATCACCTATCTCATCGAGAAACAGAGTGCCGCCCTCGGCCTGCTCGAAATAGCCTTTCTTCTGCCGATCCGCACCGGTGAATGCGCCTCGTTCGTGGCCGAAAAATTCAGACTCGAGAAGCGTCTCGGGAACGGCGCCGCAGTTGACGGCGACGAACGGATACGCGTCGCCGGGCGCATGCAGATGAATGAACCGTGCGAGCACTTCCTTGCCGACACCGGACTCGCCTGTAATCAGAATCGATTTGGCTCGACCTGCAACCCTTGGCACCAGTTCGGCGAGGCGCCGCATCGCTTCGGACACACCTAACTCGCTCTGCGCCGGCATGGCCTGGTCCGGTATGCCCGTCCCAGTTAGAAGTCTGACCTTGTCTACCAGCGCGCCAATGTCGAACGGCTTCGTGACGTAGTCGGCAGCACCGCTCTTGAGAAGCGAGACCGCCATGTCGACCGAAGCGTAGGCAGTAATGAACACAAATGGCGGCGTGGGCGTGTGCGTGGCTGCCGACCGTGAAAACAGATCCTCTCCCGATATGTCGGGCAACCTGATATCACTGATGACCGCCTGATAAGGACGGGTCTGAAGCGCATCGAAGGCGGATTCGCCGTCGGTATGCCAATCCACGTCGAAACCCTCCAGGCGGAAGCGGTCGGCCAATGACTCGCCCATGATGGGGTCGTCTTCGACGACACAGATAAGCGTAGTCGACATGATGCTCTCCTGCTTCATGGAGCCGTGACCGGCAGCAGCACTGCAAAGCAAGTCCGCCCCGGTGCACTATCAACCGAAATTGTGCCACCAAGCTGCGTGGCGATTTGATAGCTCACCCACAGACCAAGGCTGTACGACCGCCGGCCATCGGCTACGGCAACCGACCCAAACGGCTCGAACAGATGCTCCATCGCAACGCCGGATATGTGTTGTCCGGTGTTCGACACGGCTATTTGTAGTCCGGCCACGTTGACTGCAGCGAGACAGTCGACGCGCCCGCCAACTTCCACGGCCTTCACGGCGTTCAGCAGCAGGTTGAGGACGAGCTGACGCACCAGATGAGCAGGCAATGCAACCGCTTCGTCCAGCTCGATTTCCCAATGAAACGTTGCCTGTTTTGCCTGTATTTGCGGTGCTATTAACAGCTTCAAATCCTGCCAGTCCGACAGACTCATTGCTGGCGAGTCCAGTCGCGCCTCAAACAGCAATGCACCGACAGTCGAACGGATTTGCCCAAGACCGCGCTCGAGTAGTCCCAAGGTCTTTTTGGTTTGAGCGTCGGGTTCTCCGTGCGTGTTGAGTGTGTCGATGGCGTTCAGCATACCGCCCAGCGGATTGTTGATTTCGTGCGCGATGCCGGCTGCGACTTGTCCTACGGCCGCGAGTCTTTCGGAGACTACAACTTCGCGTTCCAACACCTGCTTTTGCGCTAATTCGGCAAGCATCACCTGGAACTGTTGTCCAAGCTGACCTATTTCGTCCTCTCCCTGCACGGTAATGCCCGCGCCAACTTTCTCCGGGGGCTCCTTGCCAATTCGACCCATGGCGGCTGTGAGGCGCAGCAGCGGCTTAGCCATCCGGTCACCCCAGACCCAACCCAAAGGTATCAGTAGCAACAGAGCAGGCACAGTAGCGACTGCCAGTTTGATGAGGGTTGACCGCACGCGGCCGTAAAAAGTGTCGGCGTCATAGACCAGAACAACATAGCCGAGGCGACTCCCATCGTCGGAATTCACCGGCATGCCAGCCGTGACGTCGCGGCTGGCGAGCGCCTCCGGGAAGTCAAAAAAGAACGGGTTGCCGGGGCCGCGAAGGTGTGAGATGACCGTGCCGAACTGGGCGGGAAGCGTGGTCACTGCACTCTGGACGGGTTCTTTCCGGGGAGAGGTCGAGGCGTATACGCGAGCCCGGGCATCAAAGAGAACAATTTCCTTCAGTGGATTTGTGGGTTCCCTGACTGCCACCGGCGTGCGAATTACCTCGAATGCTCGCCACAAGTCGTCCTTCACCATAGGGTCGCGAACAGAAAGCGTCAGGACGCGACAGAGATTCTGAGCGCTGCTTTCGAGGTCATGTCTGGCGTCCGAAACAGCAACTCTGACGAGTGCGATGGTCACGAGGAGTTCCGTAAGCACAATGACTGCGCTTAACGCCAGCGGAATCTTGTAGCGGTAACTCAGATTGGAAAGCATCTGCGCGACCCTACACCGGTCCAGCGTTCAGAATGGCAACGAGGCGCCGGATACCGTCAAATACCTTGTCGTCGTCGGGCACGAAGCCATCGAGGTTCAATCGCTGCAGCACATCTCGCCCCGCAGGCTGGTCTTTCATTCCCACCAGCGCGCGCTGGATGCGAAGGAATGACTCTTCGTCGAGAGAGCGGCGCGCCACAATCGGTGGAAAGCCGTACAGAGGAGAGCGCCACGCAACTCGCACGTCGCGAGTGCGTTCCGGGTACTGCTTCTGGATGGTGTCGTAGACGTATCCATCAATCTCGCCGGCATCTGCTAGCCCGGATGTCACGGCATCGATGACCTTCCGGTGCGCATAAGTGAAGAACGACTTCCTGAAGAACCGGGTCGGCCGGATACCCGCGCGTATCAGCTCAGTCGTCGGAACGAGAAAACCCGAGTTTGAACCCGGGTCGCTGAAAGCGAACACGCGGTTCCGCAGTTGCGTGATATGGGTCGTGTGGGCATCGCTGCTGGGAACAATCAGATATGAATGGTAGAGCGGCTGCCCGAGATAGTCCGGTATCGCCATCAAGCGCATCGTCTCTTCATGCGTGACGTATGGAAACCCGCAGACCCATGCGAGGTCCAGTCGGTTGTCGGCAATGAGGTCATCGATTTCGCGGTAGCTATTGCGCTGCACAAACCTCACGTCGGCACTGCACACGTCCCCGAGCTCGCGGCTCCATTGTTCGAGCAAACTGATTTCGTTATCAAGGAACACAGCGGTCGTGCCGAACGCAACCGCTGGATTTTCGTTAGCGACAGCGACCTTGAAGTACGAGAGAAGCGGAACGCTTAGCGCGAAGCGCAGAATTTGCCGCCGCCGGATGTTACGAATTGGTGACATAACGGCTCACTCCCCGCGACGAACCGTTACCGGACGGTAATGGCGTCCATCAGGTCTGCTGCATTCCTACCCGCAGTGCGCAAGGCTCTCGGCGGACGTTTGACCGCATGGCATACCTCTTGCCATTAAGTCGATGCTAACGACTACCTGAGCAAGATTCAAGCGAGGAGGAGACCATGTCAGAGTTAAAAGTCGCACGTCGTACATTTTTAAAACTGAGTGGCGGCTCGATTGCGGCTACCGCCGCGTCAGCGCTCGCTCCGAACGTGGCTTCTGCCGCGAACACAACGGATACAAGCCGGACAAAACTTCCGTATCCGAGAAAACCCGTAGCCCATGTCGGAGGCATGGCGCTCAACGCGCCAGTCTCGTTTGCCTACCCCGATGCCGCATCGCCCTGCACCGCGCTCAAGCTGGGGAGCCCGGTACCGGGTGGCGTCGGACCGGACGGCGACATCGTCGCCTATAGCGCAATGTGCACCCACATGGGCTGTCCTGTCATGTACGAGCCCACGACGAAGGTTTTCAAGTGTCCTTGCCACTTCAGCATGTTCGACGCGGAGAAAGCCGGACAGATGATTGCCGGGCAGGCCACCGAAAATCTGCCGCGCGTTCGACTTCACTACGACGAGAAGACGGGCACTGTGTCGGCAGTCGGCATCGAAGGTTTGATTTACGGCCGTCAGGCCAACGTTCTTTGAGTTCGAGGAGCTGAAAATGCCTACCGATAAGGACCGCATTGCGCTACCGCCGGTCACGGCCCAGCGAACCAATATGACCTGCCACTTCTGCATCGTTGGATGCGGATATCACGTGTACAAGTGGCCGGAAGACCAGGAGGGTGGCCGCGCGCCCAACCAGAATGCGCTCGGCGTTGATTTCCGCAAACAGTTGCCACCGCTCACGCTCATCATGACGCCTGCCATGGAAAACGTGGTCACCGACCGCGACGGCTCGCGCCACACCATCATGGTTGTTCCGGACAAGAGTTGCGTTGTGAACAGCGGCTTGAGTTCGACGCGTGGTGGCAAGATGGCGACGTACATGTACACACCAGACGGAATCACCCAGGAGCGCCTGAGACAACCGCGCATCTACCTGAGCGACCAGTGGGTGGATACGACCTGGGACCAGGCGATGGCGCTGTACGCCGGCCTGATGAAGAAGGTGCTCGACAAGGATGGGCCGAGCGGCATTGTCTTTTCTGCGTTCGACCATGGCGGTGCGGGTGGCGGATTCGAGAACACGTGGGGTTCCGGCAAGCTGATGTTTACCGCGCTACAGACCCCGATGGTCCGCATTCACAACCGGCCGGCGTACAACTCGGAGTGCCACGCTACACGCGAGATGGGCATTGGCGAGCTGAACAATTCGTACGAGGATGCCGAGCTGGCCGATGTCATCTGGTCCATCGGCGCGAACTCCTACGAAACGCAAACGAACTATTTTCTGAACCACTGGGTGCCGAACCTGCAGGGCGCGACGCTCGACAAGAAAAAGCAGCGCTTCCCGGGTGAGGCGTTCCCGAAGACAAAGGTCGTATTCGTGGACCCACGACGCACGCCAACTGTTGCCATTGCCGAGCAGGTAGCCGGAAAGGACACCGTGCTGCATCTGGATATTCAGCCGGGCACTGACATCGCGTTGTTCAACGGGATTTTTACCTACGTGGTCCAGCAGGGATGGATCGACAAGGATTTCATTGCTGCGCATACGAATGGGTTCGACGCCGCTGTCCAGGCCAATAAGCTGTCACTCGATGAGTGCAGCAAAATCACGGGCGTACCTGTTGAAAAAATTCAGACTGCAGCGGAATGGTCGTATAAGCCGAAGGGACCTGGGCAGCTTCCGAGAACGATGCATACCTACGAAAAGGGCATCATCTGGGGTAATGACAATTATCTGATTCAGTCGTCGCTACTGGACGTTGCGCTGGCCACTCACAATGTCGGACGGCGAGGCACGGGCTGCGTGCGCATGGGCGGACATCAGGAGGGGTACACGAGGCCGCCGTATCCCGGCAATACAAAGATATACATCGACCAGGAACTCATCCATGGCAAGGGGCGGATGATGACGTGGTGGGCGTGCAATAACTTCCAGACGAGCAACAACGCGCAGGGACTGCGCGAGGTGGTGTTGCGTCGCTCGCAGATTGTGAAAGATGCGATGCAGGGTGCACGTGGCGCGAGCACCGAGCAGATGGTCGACATCATCTACGACGCAACCACCAAGGGTGGCCTGTTCGTGACGAGCATCAACATCTATCCGACCAAGCTCCAGGAGGCCGCGCACCTCATGCTGCCCGCAACGCACCCGGGTGAGATGAATCTGACATCTATGAACGGTGAGCGCCGCATGCGCCTATCCGAACGGTTCATGGACCCACCCGGAAGCGCGATGCCAGACTGTCTCATCGCCGCGCGCGTCGCCAACACGTTGCGCGCCATGTATCAGAAAGATGGCAACACGAAGATGGCCTCGCGGTTTGACGGTTTCGACTGGAAGACCGAGGAGGACGCGTTCAACGATGGATTCCGTCGTGCCGGGCAACCGGGAGTGGAAAAGATAGATAGTCAGGGCGGCAATACAGGTAACCTGGTCACCTACGAACGTCTACGCGTCATGGCCAACAACGGCGTGCAGTTGCCAGCGAAGGCGTGGGAAGGAGGGAAGCTCGTCGGCACCGAAATGATGTACATGGACGGCAAATTCGATACGCCAGACGGCAAGGCGCAGTTCAAGCCGTCTCCGTGGCCAGGGTTGCCAAAGCTGGTTGCAGACCAGAAAGGGAAATACCGCTTCTGGATTAATAACGGTCGCACGAATGAGGTGTGGCAAACGGTGTACCACGACCAGTACAACGAATTCGTCCGCGCCCGTGACCCGATGGCCTACATCGAAATCAACCCGGACGATGCACAGGGGCTCGGAATTGGCGCTGGCGATATCGTCGAGGTCTTCAACGACTTTGGGTCCACCTACGCGATGGCCTATCCCGTGGCCGAACTG
Organism: Paraburkholderia domus; assembly: GCF_905220705.1. Taxonomy (GTDB): domain Bacteria; phylum Pseudomonadota; class Gammaproteobacteria; order Burkholderiales; family Burkholderiaceae; genus Paraburkholderia; species Paraburkholderia domus. The sequence continues at coordinate 122,211 of NZ_CAJNAT010000019.1, read as the reverse complement.
AAACATGACCAGACCTTCATGGTGTTTGGCCACATCAACGGCATCCAGGACAACGTCACGACCACATGGACGGACCGTAACATCATTCCGTACTACAAGGGCACTTGGGCGAACATCCGGCGAGTCGGGTCGATGGAGGATTACAAGCAAACGGTCAGCTTCAAGAGTCGCCGTTATACATAGGTGACGACGGCCGGCGCATTGCCGGCCATATGCCGACCGCTATTTAGAGCAGCGTGGCGAATGCAGTGTCACGCACGACAAGCCCAAAGTCGAAATGTCGTTCACGGCGGTTGATGGCGAGCCTACCATTCTGCTATCCACCGGGGCACGATGTAACGATTCGTCGGCCCTTGCCTCGGAGATGTCGCCGGTCCCGTCAGGTTCGAGCAACGGGCTTGCGCGCGGCAGGCGTTTCCGGGCGCGATGAACGCGCGAGGCAGCAGGCAGGTCCGGCAAACTATCCGTTCCTGAGTGATTTGCCGAATCGCCTCTTGTGCGGAGCGGTAATTTGCGAATATTTGTGAAACAGAAAGCGCGATACCACGTACCCCTCATCCGGCGTTGACATCTATGTCTTGCGAGGCTCACAGGGACGTTGTGAAGTTGGTCAACCAAGCCGGGCTCACAGACAGCAGCGCCGTCTCCAACATCTTATCCAGCCCTGTGAGCGCGAGCACGCCGAAGACGATGAACATTGCTCCGAGAACAGTTTTTCCAACGGTTCCCGCAGAGCCAAGCCGACCTCGAAGCCGTGATAGGGAGGCCCGCGAAAGAGAGCCGAGAATCGCCAGCGTAAGGCTCGCCCCGATGCCGAAGATGCCCAGCAGACGAGTCGGTGCTGCATAGTGTTCACATCAGAGTGCGTTTAAGGGAATCTTCAGGTAGCAAGTACCGTTTTCCTCAGCAGGTGGGAAATCGCCGGCCCGTATATTCACCTGGACGGATGGCAGGATAAGAACGGGCATCGCAAGCGTTGCGTCGCGTGCTTCGCGTCATGCTGACGAACTGTTCTTCCGTTACGCCGTCGTGCACATGGATGTTATGCGCACGCTGCGCGAGCACCGTGGTTTCCCACTCGGGTGTCCGGCCCTCGGGCGGATAGTCGTGGCACATGAAAAGCCGGGTGTTGCCCGGCAGGCCCAGCAGCTTCCGAATCGACCCGTATAGCCTGTGGGCATCGCCGCCGGGGAAGTCGCAGCGTGCGGTACCGACATCTGGCATGAAAAGCGTGTCGCCCACGAAGACCGCATCGCCAACCTGGTAGGCCGTGCCCGCAGGGGTGTGGCCCGGCACATACAACGCTTTTGCCGTCAGGCCACCGATAAAAAACTCCTCGTCTTCGCGAAACAGATAGTCGAACTGGGACCCGTCTGCATGAAATTCCGACTCGAGATTAAAAAGCTTCCCGAAGACCGCTTGAACGGTGCGAATGTGCTCTCCAATCGCAATCTTCCCGTCGAGCTCGCCCCGCAAATAATGCGCTGCGGACAAGTGGTCCGCGTGCGCGTGAGTCTCCAGAATCCACTGAACGCTCAGGCCATGCTGGCTAACGAACTCGGTGACCTTGTCGGCATTCGTCGTTGAAGTGAGTCCTGCTTTGGGATCGTAGTCAAGGACCGGGTCAATGACTGCGCATTCCGGATGCCCGGACTGGAAAACTACGTATGTGACTGTGCCGGTGACCGGGTCAAAAAACGGTTGAACGATGGGCTGCATCCAGACCTCCTCAGATGCCGTTCATTCTATGTACAAATAATTTATTATTAAATATAATATGGGTGTATAAATTATAGGATGATCAGATGAGGAAGAAGTCCGCCCCAATCGAGCTTGCGGTGATGCAGGCCTCAGCAGAGAAAGCTTGTGCGCTACTGAAGGTTCTGGCCAATCCTGACCGGTTGTTGCTGATGTGCCAGTTATCTCAGGGCGAGTTGTGCGTGAGCGACCTCGAAGAGCAGTTGGGGATACGTCAGCCCACGCTCTCCCAGCAGCTTGGCGTACTTCGTGAAAGCGAACTCGTCGAGACGCGTCGGGATGGAAAAAGCATCTTTTATTCCATCGCGAGCAAGGAAGCGATTGCAGTCATGACCGTCCTGTACGACCAGTTTTGCGCCCAATGAAGATGAGGAGGGGCCGTGTCGATTGATATCGCGAGTTTCACGCCGGGCCTGTCACTGGCAGGCGGCCTGGTGATTGGCGCTGCGGCTGCCGTGCTTGTTCTCTTCAACGGACGTATCGCTGGCATCAGCGGTATTCTCGGCGGCCTGCTGGGCTCGCCACAGAAAGATGCGGGATGGCGTGTCGCTTTTCTTGCAGGGCTTGTCGGGGCACCTGCGCTGGCAGGCTTGCTGGGTAAGCCGATAGCGCCCGATATCCAGGCTGGGTGGGGCGAAATACTCGCCGCGGGATTTCTGGTTGGCATCGGCACGCGTTACGCGAGCGGTTGCACGAGCGGCCATGGTGTCTGCGGCATCTCGCGCGGGTCCATCCGTTCGCTTGTCGCGACGGCAACATTCATGGCAAGCGGTTTTCTGACCGTGTTCGTGTCCAGACATCTGCTGGGAGGCTGAAATGGGTTGGCTCACCGCTTTACTTTCCGGGCTTCTGTTCGGCGTTGGCCTGATGGTGTCCGGCATGGCCAATCCGGCAAAGGTGCTGGGTTTTCTCGACATCGCGGGGCGCTGGGACCCGTCTCTTGCATTCGTGATGGCCGGGGCGATAGCCGTCGGCACTATCGCGTTCCTGTTTGCAAAACGCCGCAAGAAATCCCTGCTGGGGTTGCCCATGCAGGTTCCGGCCAGCACCGACGTGACACTGAGACTTGTACTGGGAAGCGCGGTGTTCGGCGTCGGCTGGGGGCTTGCTGGATTTTGTCCGGGGCCCGCGCTGGTCGCACTGGGCGCGGGCTTTCCCAAGGCGTGGGGTTTTGTGGCCGCGATGCTCGGCGGCATGGTTGTGTTCGAGTGCCTTGAGCGTGCGAAGCTGGGTCGGCACCAGGCCTGATTCTCGCACTGACTGGTGCAGGCGGGGCCATCGAGGACAGCCCCCGCGACTCTTTGTTCTTCGCCTGGATGTGGCCCGACGCTAGCGCTGCTAGCTTTGCTTGCTGTCGGCCTGTCTGCGGGAATGGGGGCAGTCAGGCATTACTGATAACCACGCGGGAGTCTCATTCGATGAAACCTGCCTTATTATTTACTGCGCTTATCGTGATTGCAGGCTTGAACGCGCCGCTTGAATCGTTCGCCACGGACGGTGAACGTCAGGCCGAGGTAGCACAGCGAGGCGCGGCGGTCATGCCGTTCAGCCTCAAGGCCACGACTCACATCTTCACCAAATCGGACGATGGTGGAACCCAGCAGGTGATTGCGAAAAACCCAACTGATGGCGTCCAGATTCAGCTGATTCGTGAGCACCTGCGTGAAATCCAGACGCAGTTTCAGCATGGTGATTTTTCGGGACCTGCCCGGACGCACGGAGCTGACATGCCCGGATTGGCGCAACTCAGAGCGGCAAAGCCCGGCCAGATAACGATTGCGTATAAGAACATTAAAGATGGAGGCGAGCTCACCTATCGCAGCGACGACCCGAAATTAGTGTCGTCACTTCACGTATGGTTCGATGCGCAGCTTTCGGACCACGGTGCTGACGCGATGGATGGGCATATGCATCATCACGCGGGCATGACGCCGCCCTAAGTTAAATACTATGGTGCTTTATCAAGGAATCGGTTGCGTGGCGGAAACTGGCAAGACAATCCGAACGCGTTGATATTCAGGGCGAGAACTCCTCAAAGGCTCTCAGCGCATGAGTGGCATACATCATCGATGGGCCGCCTCCCATATAGACCGCGGTGCCGAGCACGTCCTCCAGCTCGGCTCTTGTAGTGCCGAGTTTCACCAGCGTCTGGACGTGAAAACCGATGCAGTCATCGCAACGACAGGCAATCGCAATCCCTAATGCCACCAATTCCCGCGTCTTTCGGCACAGTGCCCCGTTTTTTGTACCGGCTGCAGCGAGTTGGCCGAATGCAGCCATCAACTCGGGTTGTGACGCGCGCATCGCTCGCATCTGAACGGAAACTGCGCCCGTGAGCTCTTTATAGGCAGAAATGTCGTTCATGTCCGCTCCTGTAGTTTGACGACCCTCGAGGGCTAGAAGGTTTTCAGCAATCGATTCTTCAGCATATCTACTGAGTATCGGCAGGTGGCCCCATCCGGTACTGTTGTTGCAACATCATGTTGTTCATCATCTCCTGCTGCATCCGCAGATATTGGTCTGTCATGTATTGCCGCTGCCGCAGCTGCTCGGGCGTCAGGTGCGAGTAGTAGCCGCCCATATGCCCCCAGCCGCCCATCATCCCGGGCCCGGTCCCACCCATCATTCCTGGGCCCATTCCATAGCCCTTCATCCCCGGGCCCCACATCCCGTGCATGATTGTCATCGCACTTTGCATCGTCAACCAATGCTGCTGGAGTATGGTCAATGCCATACCCACGGAAGTCGAGCCGCTTGTTGAGGCATTGAATGACCTGCAGGTACGTCTCGACGGGGCATTGCAAGCGCAGCGCGTGTTTGTTGCGGACGCGGCGCATGAACTTCGAACTCCGTTGACGGCGCTGAAGCTCCAGATTCAGGTTGCACGACGGGACCACGCGAAACTGAGCGATGAGGACCTGCTGCGCAAACTGGAGGATAGGGTGAATCGCGCAATCCATCTCGTCCAGCAGTTGCTGACCCTCGCGCGTGAAGATGCCGAGGCAAGCGCGCGCGCGGGCAATGCCGACCTTCGCCGTGTGGCCACCCAGGTAGTCGGCGAACTTTCCGTGCTGGCAGAACACAAGGGAATTGACATAGGTCTGGAATGTACCGGTCCAGCGGCGATGGAAAGCCCAATCGTCGTGAATGGAGACGAGACCTCACTGACAACGATGGTCACGAATCTCGTCGACAATGCCATTCGGTACTCCCCACCTGGCGGGCAGGTCGATGTTGGGCTTTGCACGAACGATGCCGAAGTAACGCTGGAGGTTGTCGACAACGGACCTGGCATACCGGCGGCCGACCTTGAACGCGTGTTGGACCGGTTCTATCGTGCGGGAAACACAACCGGACAGGGAAGTGGGCTCGGGTTAGCCATCGCAGCAAAGGTGGCGGCGAAGCATCACGCCGGGTTTTCTGTGCTCAACCGAACGGATGGACAAGGGCTGAAGGTCTCTGTGAGCGGATTGCGCCGTGCTCCTGTAGACAATCCTGCTGTTGCAGCGCGGTCGTCAAGTGTGAGCCTTGAACCGGGCTGGCGCACGCACACGTGACCGATGCGATGCACCTGGGTTTCGCAGTCCCGGACAATGGCACGTTGCCGGTAGCCAAAGCTCAATACCGCGGGCTACATGCGCCACGCCTATTCCTGACCATTAGCGAAAGGCGCAACCCTTCAGGGCGTTTCGTCTCTGCATAAGGTGCTCTTAAGGAGGGGCTACTAATTTCCGTGCGAGCAGAGTGGTAGCTGGTTTCCGTTTCTGACGTTCGAGACGCCCGCATGTCAGACGTGCGAGATTTCTTTGCAAAGATGTTCTGTCCGGCGTTACGGTATCGCGCGCTCCGCGAGGGAGCGCGCTTGACGCCTCGAAGACTTATTCAGCGATTGGCTTGCCAGCAGTGTCTTTTACCTTTGCGCTCCATTGCGAGCGGATTTCGGTAACAACGGATTGCGGCAGGGAAATGTAATCCAGGTCCTGAGCAGCCTGGTCTCCGTTCTTGAATGCCCAGTCGAAGAACTTCAGCGTTTCCTTACCTTGGTCCGGCTTCTCCTGCGCGGTGTGCAGCAGTACAAAGGTAGCGCCGACAACCGGCCACGCATCCTTGCCCGGTTCATTCGTCAGGATTTGGTAGAACGACTTCGACCAGTTGGCGCCAGCAGCGGCGGCCTTGAACGTTTCTGTCTCTGGCTGAACCTGGCGAGCCTGGCGCTTAATCTGTTCCGAAGTCTCTTTAAATTGTTCTGCGTCTTACGGCTGGGGTTGTCGCGGTGTGAAAGAGTTGCCTGTTTTTAAGGGTGCTTGCACTTTGAGCCATAGGATTTCAAATCTGAGGTCACTTTTGAATGCATTCGATGCGGCGATGTATGAAGCAAAGAACGGTGGGAGAAATCGGGTCGCCTGTTATCGCAACGCCTGCATGGCTGCCGCGAACCGCGCCAGTTTCAAGGTCGATGGTTTCGTACTCCTTTTTTCAGTGACGCGTGCTTCGAGTGCTATCGACGCTGCGTGCACTTCGCGTCTGGCGTCAACGACACGTTCATGCGCAAGTGCCTCGTCTGAACGAGGCTTTCCATTTGTCATTCTTCCGCCCGTGCACGTGATGTTGATATCTGTATCAACATCGACCACGGTATCGCACGCAGGTTCGTCTCGTCGTGAGCGGCGTGAGATTCGCGATACGTGTGGGTCTTTGGCCTTGGGCGCAGCGGCGCTCGCCGGGTTCGCGTTACCCAAGTTGGGTGAGCGGCGCGCGCCGGCAGTTCACCGGATCGGCAGTACGCCAAACTCGGGATTGCACGACCGAGCACCCATACCAATTTGACGACTAGCAAAGTCGGCATCTGGCGGGCGCGTGGGTTGAAGTAGCCCCGTCGCCTTGCATCGCCAGCCGAAAGCGATGCGCATATCTGAGACCGAGCCGGCCACCGAGGTTCTATAAACGTTCCCGCGGAAATTTTAAGTGTCTCTTAAGTTTATCCGCATAGGCTGGAATCGTCGTAATAGGGAATGCATACGTGGCGCCTGCGTAAGCGCTGCACCACGCAGGTCATTTCCACATCGCTAGGAGCGGTGTCATGCGAGCCGGAAATCTGATGCGTACGCCGGTTGCGGCGTGTCTGGTGGCGGTTTTGTCTGTCGGATGCATGTCCAGGCCCACCTATCTGTCCACAGTGCAGGGTTCGGTGGTGCCCAGCGCCATACCGACGACACCGCGAGTCATCTCGACAGGGATTACGAAGGACTTTGCAGATATCGTGCGGCAGAACGGGCCCGCCGTGGTTAATATCAGCGCGGCTCGCGCGAGCCATGTCGCCAATCTGACACCGCTTTGGCCGCCCGCATCGGACGAGCATGACCCGTTCGTCCAGTTCTTCAGACAATTCTCCCCCAACCGTTCCAGTGAAGGCACATTGTCATTGGGAGCCCTCGGCTCTGGCTTCATCATCAGCCCGGACGGATACATTCTCACTGGCGCCCAGGTGGTTGCAGGTGCATCGCAAATCAACGTCAGGCTCACGGACCGTCGCGAATTCAAGGCATCGGTCATCGGTGTCGACCCGCCAAGCGATATAGCGTTGCTAAAAATTGATGCGCATGACTTGCCAACAGTGAAAATCGGAAACCCATCCGATGTGAAGGTCGGGCAATGGGTCGTCTCTGTTGGTTCGCCTTACGGATTTGAAAATACAACCACTGCCGGCATCATCAGCAGCGAGGGACGGTTGCTCCCGGACGAAACGTATGTTCCCTTGATTCAGACCGACCTCACCCTGAATACTGGCGACTCAGGTGCGCCGCTCTTCGATTTGAACGGCGACGTCATCGGTATTGATATGCCGGTTCATCATGGTTTTCAGGGACTTTCGTTTGCGATTCCGATTGACGTCGCGATGAGAATAGAGCAGCAATTGCAGCTTCGCGGGAAAGTTGAGCACGGCCGCATGGGCGTGACCATTCAGGAGGTCAGCGCGCCTCTCGCGCGGTCCTTCGGCATGGCCCAGCCGGTCGGCGCGCTCATCAGTTCGGTTGATAAAAACGGGCCGTCAGCCAAATCTTGTTTGCGGGCCGGGGACGTTATATTGCGAGTGAACAGCGTGGCAATTACCGACTCGACGCAATTGCCTCTAGTCGTGGCCGACTTGGGCCCGGGGACTGCGGTACGCGTGAAGTTTTGGCGTGACCAAAAGGCCCATGAAACTTCGGTCGTGTTGGGTGCAATGAGAGGAAACTTGGTCGCCTCGGCCAAACCCGTTAAAACTACGGTCGGACAATTTGGCCTGACGGTGCGCAGTCTGACATCAGAAGAACGGCAAAAGGCCAGAGTGACCGGCGGTATCCGCGTCGAGGAGAGCACGGGTCCCGCAGAGCTAGCCGGCGTTCAGCCGGGGGACATCATCTCGCGGGTCAACAATACACCGGTGTCAAGCGCAGCTCAGTTGCGTGACGAGCTAGACCACGCTGGCGGGAACGTCGCGCTGCTGGTTCAGCGTGATCGTCTTCCAATTTTCGTGGCAATCGACATCGGATAGGAATACCGAGGAATACCAGCGACGGATGCTCCCGTATTTCAAGGAGTTCGACGGAGGTCAAAATGAAGCAACGTTCGATGTTGCGATTGAGTGCGATGACGCTCTAATGGTGTTCCTGTCGGCATCACTCACAAGTCGGCGGATTGGAGAGAAAAAAGCCATGAAATACGGACCATTCGCTTTGCTCATCGTCTCGTCGACTGTATGCGTGATTCCGCCAGCGAGCGCTCGTCCGGAAGAGAGCTTCGACATCGTGATGCTGAACCCGGTTGTGGTCAACACAATATCCGTCGCGAGCGACATGTCGGTCGTTGAGAATGATTTTCTGCCGATGGCATATCGACCTCCTCCGGTGGTCCATGGACCAGCGTATTACCCAGTGTGGCGAGATGGCGTGTCGCGTGGTAGCGGGTGGTTTGAGTATTTGCGCAGTGGTCGATTTTTCCTTCATGAGCGTGACGATGACAAGTGATTGCCAGGGTTGGTGACCGTCCGGGGAGGTTGCGGCCATGACGATTCGTCGTTGCCGGAAGTGTTTAAACCACGTAAGGAGAAACCAAAATGACATCGAGAATTCTCAAGTTGCTCGCAGTTCTGCTGGTTGGGTCACTAACAGCATGTCACTCGGGCGTCAAACTCAACGAGGGTGCCAACGCAACTGGTACGAGTGGTGGCATCGGCGCACAAACGAACCCGAGCGCCGTTACTCAGGTCAGTGTCGACCCGCTGAACGACCCGAACAGTCCGCTTGCCAAGCGCAGCGTCTACTTCGACTTCGACGACTATACCGTCAAGCCCGAATATGAACCGCTCCTGAAGCTGCACGCGCAATATCTGAAGAGCCATCCACAACGCCACGTGCGTATCCAGGGCAACACCGATGAGCGAGGCACGAGCGAATACAACCTGGCGCTGGGTCAGAAGCGTTCCGAGGCGGTCCGCCGTGAGTTGGTTCTGTTTGGCGTTCCCGACTCGCAGCTCGAGGCGGTCAGTTTCGGAAAGGAAAAGCCGGTCGCAACCGGACACGATGAAGCATCGTGGGCACAGAATCGCCGCGCGGATTTGGCATACCAACAGTAAACCGTGATGCACGGCGCGTCGTTGGTCTCACGCGGTAGTTTGCCAGAGGTTATCTATAACCTGAGCCGACACCGAGATGTCTTTCAGCAGGCACAACATGACAGTCACCGAAATATTGGAGCATTTTCGGTCACAGTGCAGAACGCTCCGGCGAAATAAAAATCAAACAGACATGTGCCTCGAATGCATGGAGAGCGAGGTGAAAGCAGATACGAAAGAACACCCGGACGATAGCCGCCGGAAATGGTTGATTGCGACATCGGTTGCAGGCGGCGTCGGCTGTGTCGCGACCCTTGTGCCATTTATTGATTCGTTCGCGCCATCGGCGAAGGCCCGAGCAGCAGGCGCACCTGTCACAGTGGACATCAGCCGTCTGATGCCCGGTGATATGGCGACAGTCGCGTGGCGCGGTATGCCGGTATTTGTCGTCAATCGAACCAAAGCCATGATGAATGATGTAGTCGAAGCCAATCCGCTAGTCGCCGACCCTTCCACTGACCATCCGTTCTCCATGCCGTTGCCGAGCTATTGCAGGAATGAATACCGCTCGCGACCAAATCATCAGAACCTTCTGGTCGTCATTGGAGTTTGCACGCATCTTGGATGCACTCCGCGACCGAGATTTCAGCCGGGTCCGCAGGCCAATCTGCCGGACAACTGGCCGGGTGGTTTCCTGTGCCCTTGTCATGGTTCCACATACGACCTTGCTGGTCGTGTGTTCAGGAACAAGCCGGCACCACAAAATCTGGACGTACCACGCTATATGTTTGCGTCGCCAGCGAGAATCTTGATTGGGCAAGATGAGCAGGGAGAAGCGTGATTGTCCTTGTGCGTGGCCGCTGACTGTGACAAGAACGGGGAGCTTGAGTCGATGTCGGCAATAGGGGTTTTTTTGAGGCGTTCGCACGGGTCTAAAACATCTCGCCGCATGTGAGCTTGTAGCGTCGTACGGACGCACATGGCATGGTGCGCTCAGTTTATCGACGACGAAGGGCGTTCATATGGCGACACTCGAACAAATCGGGGAAGAAAGTGAACCGCACACTGGAAGTTCTGTTGGATGCGATGCACCGGGTGGTAACATTTGTTGTCATCCTTATCGACCGCTCGCCCGGTACACCGCATGCCAGACAGTTTCGACCAGCTCGCCGCCCTGATCCGGGCGCGCTTCTCCGAACTGAGTCCACAGTTCCAGATGGGAGCCGGGTTCCTGCTCGACCATCCCGACGAAGTAGCGGTCTCGTCGATGCGCAAAGTAGCCGAACGGGCACAGGTGCAACCGGCTTCGCTGGTGCGTCTGTCGCAGCAATTGGGTTTTCCCGGCTGGAACGAATTGCGTAACCTGTTTGTCGCGCGCGTGCGCACGCGGCCCGAGCCGCTCACCAGCCGCGCCCGTTCACTCGTCAAATCAAAAGATGCGCTGGCCAACGACCTGCTGATCGCGCAACAACACAATCTTGAAGTCACTGCCGCGCATAACGGCCGCGTGATCGTGGAAGCGGCGCGTCTGTTGCGCCGCGCGCCGCATGTGCATGTCGCCGGCTTTCGCTCCTGTTATGCGGTGGCGTTCGGTCTTGTCTACGGCTACCGGCTGTTCCGTCCGTCGGTATCGCTGCTCAACGGCGAAGCGGGCACGCTGGAGATGCAACTGCGCACGGTCGAGCGTGATAGCGCGACTATCGTCATCAGTTTCGCGCCGTATTCAGTCGAAGCGGCGCGCGTGGCCGAAGCCGCGCTGGAAAAGGGCAGCAAGCTGATCGCGATCACAGACAGCGCGGTCTCGCCGATCGCGTTGAACGCCGACAAGGTGCTGATCTTTTCGCACGAGAGCCCGTCGTTCTTTCCTTCGCTGGTGGCGGCCACGGCGATTTCTGAGTCGCTGGTTGCGCATCTGCTCGCCCTGGAAGGGGCGGGAGCGGTCGAGCAACTTGCCATCGCCGAGCAATCGCTGCATGAAAAGGGCGCTTACGTGCCTTGAAGTTTTTCCTCTGAAGCACGCCGCAACTTGCCACGGAGCACGGCCGCTCCGTTTGATTCATCATCACGCTGTTTGACAACAAATGTTGTTTTGAAGTATAAATGCGTACCGATTGTTGAATAGGTGCGAGCCGTGGCGTCGAAGCAGGATTTAAGTGTCTTTCAGGTGGGCGGTGAGCCGTATGACATCGGCTACCGGCTGGGCGAACTCGCCAGACCGGTGTTCGCCGGCTATATGGAACAGAGCAGTGCGTGGCGCGCGGTTCGGCGCTGGCGCGGAGAGCCGTTCGTCCAGCGGTTGCGCGAGGCGGCCCAGGCGCATTTTCCTGCGCTGCTGGTCGAGTTGGACGGTATGGCGGCAGGACTGGGTTGGTCGGCGGAAGACATCTTTTTGTGGAACTGCCGCGGCGAGTTGATTCACAACGCGCCGGACGGCTGCACGACTTTGGCCGCCGTCGACGGCAATGCACGCTTCATTGCCCACAACGAAGACGGCGATGCCTTTCTGCGCGAGCGCTGCGCTCTGGTCGAGGTGCAAGCTGCCGGCAAGCCTGGTTTCGTTAGTTTCTATTACCCCGGATCGTTGCCGGGGCACACCTTCGCGGCCAACCGCGCCGGTCTCGTGCAGGCCATCAACAATCTGCGCATTCGCGTACCGGCCACCGGCGTGCCACGCATGATTCTCGCGCGAGCGGTGCTCGATGCGGTCTCGCTCGACGAGACGCTGCTCATCCTGCGCGGCACGCCGGCTGCGAGCGGCTTTCATCACACGCTCGGTTGTGCGGGGGACGGGCGTCTCCTGAGCGTCGAAGCAAGCGCACAGCGATGTTCCGTGCAAACGGTGTCCACCATCGCTGGCCATGCGAACCATCTGATTCATCCCGGTTGCGAAGCCGAGGCGCAGATCGTCACCGATTCTTCGCGTGACCGGCAGGCGCGCGTCGACCATTTGCTGACCACGCTCGCAGGTCCAATCACCCCCGCCGCATTGGTCGATGTATTGCAGGATCGCGCGCCTTCAGGCCTGCCGATTTACCGCGATGACCCGCTCGATCCCGACGACGAAAACACGCTCGCGACTACGCTTTTCGAAATCGGCAGCGATGCTGTCGCGATGAAAGTCTATCGACAGGGGCAATGTGCGTTCGACACCGTCATCGCATGCATGCCGACCACGCAAGCCGACGCCTGAGTTGCTGTCGCCAACAGAAAGGAAAGTGAAAACCATGTCCACCGTATTTCATCGCTCGCCGAAGCAGTCATTGCCGGTGGCTGTCGCCGGTGACGGCATCGAAATCATCGATTCCACCGGCAAACGCTATATCGATGCCTCGGGTGGCGCGGCCGTCTCGTGCCTCGGCCACAGCAATCAGCGCGTGATCGATGCGATCAAACGGCAGGCGCAGCAATTGCCGTACGCGCATACGTCGTTCTTCACGACCCAGGTCGCCGAGGAACTTGCTGATCGTCTGGTGGCGAGCGCGCCGCAAGGGCTCGAACACGTGTACTTCGTGTCGGGTGGCTCGGAAGCGATCGAGGCCGCGCTTAAACTGGCGCGGCAGTATTTCGTCGAGAAGGGCGAGTTGCAGCGGCGTCATTTCATCGCGCGTCGCCAGAGCTATCACGGCAACACGCTCGGTGCGCTGGCGATTGGCGGCAATGCATGGCGGCGCGAGCCGTTTCTGCCGATCCTGATCGAAGCGCACCACGTGAGTCCTTGTTACGCGTATCGCGAGCAGCGCGCCGACGAAACCGACGAGCAATTCGCGCAGCGGCTCGCTGACGAACTCGAGCAGAAGATTCTTGAACTCGGCGCCGAGACGGTGGCCGCCTTCGTTGCCGAAACGGTGGTGGGCGCAACCGCCGGCGCCGTGCCGCCGGTGCGCGAGTATTTCCGCAAGATCCGCGCGGTGTGCGATCGCTATGGCGTGCTGCTGATCCTCGACGAAATCATGTCGGGCATGGGCCGCACAGGCTACCTCTATGCGTGTGAGGAAGATGGCATCGCGCCGGACATCCTGACCATCGCCAAAGGGCTCGGCGCCGGCTATCAGCCGATCGGCGCAACGCTGGTCAGCGACCGGATTTATCAGGCGATCGTCGGCGGCTCGGGCTTTTTTCAGCACGGGCATACCTATATCGGCCACGCCACCGCCTGCGCCGCGGCGCTCGAAGTGCAACGCGTGATTGCCGACGACCATCTGCTGCCGAACGTCCAGGCGCGCGGCGAGCAGTTGCGTGGCCGGTTGCGCGAGCACTATGCGCAGCATCCGCATATCGGCGACGTCCGCGGGCGAGGGCTTTTTGTCGGTGTGGAGCTGGTGCAGGACCGCGCCACCAAGACACCGTTCGACGCGAAGTTGAAACTGCACGCGGCGATCCGGCGTGAGGCGTTCGCGCGTGGTTTGATGGTGTATCCGATGGGCGGCACGGTCGACGGCAAGAGCGGCGATCATGTGCTGCTGGCGCCGCCGTTCATCTGCACCGCGCGCGACATCGACGAGATCGTCAGCCGCTTGACCGATGCGATCGAAGGCGCGCTGGCCGCCATCTGACACCCTTTCCATTCCTGCGAGACTTGCGATGACCGAGCGTTTGCCCCACTTTGAACTCTCCGATGCCACGCCCGAACAGAAGGCCGTGCTCGATGAGATCCTGTCCGGCCCGCGTGGCAATCTGAACGGGCCGTTTCTGGGCTGGATTCATAGTCCGGAACTGGCGCAGCAGGCGCAGCGGCTCGGCGCGTTCTGCCGCTATCGCACCGGCTTGCCGCTACGGCTCTCGGAGCTCGCGATTCTGGTGACAGCGGCACGCTGGCAGGCGCAGGCCGAGTGGTACATCCACTATCCGATCGCCCTGGAAGCCGGTGTGGCCGAAGCGGACGCCGAGGCGATTCGCCAGGGGCATCGCCCGTCCTTCGCGAACGCCGATGATGCGTTGATCCATGACTTTGCGGGCGAACTGTACGACACCAAACGCGTGTCGGATGTGACCTATAGAAAGGCGGTCGGGCGCTTCGGCCACCAGGTGGTGATCAATCTGGTAGGCCTGCTCGGCTACTACGCCTTGGTGGCGATGACCCTGAACGTATTCGACATGCGGGCGGTGGGACAGGAGAGCTTGCCGTTCGCGGAGTAGCCGCTGTGCCGCCCACGGCAAGGCGCGGCTTGCGACGCGCGCATCTGCGAACCGTAAGCCGGCGTCGTCACGACACTGGCACACGGAAGCGCCTATGATGAAGTTCGGTCCAACCCCGCGCCTCTAGCGCCGCGCGGCATGCCCCGAGGGAATTCGCCTTTGGGGGACTCACGACCGATGCCGACACCACGAAAATCCGGGCTGGACCGTTGCGGGCGGCATCACGTACTGTTGAGGAGCGGCGCGAAGCAGGGCACAACAGGAGAGAGCGATGAAGCGCAAGGCATCAGCAGTCTGGCAAGGCGGCCTGCAAGACGGCAAGGGCTCGATTTCCACCGACAGTGGCGTCCTCAAGGACACGCAATACTCGTTTGCCACACGCTTTGCGGACGGTATCGGCACGAATCCGGAAGAGCTGATTGCGGCCGCGCACGCCGGTTGTTTCTCGATGGCGCTGTCGGCGGAACTGAGCAAGGCCGGCATCACGCCTGAACGTATCGGCACCACGGCAACCGTCACGCTCGACAAGGACGGCGGCGGCTTTTCGATCACCGCGGTGCATCTCGATGTAGCCGTGAAAATCCCCGGTGGCGATAAAGCGGCGTTCGAGAAGGCCACCGCGGACGCCAAGGCGGGCTGTCCGGTCTCCAAGGTACTGAACGCCACCATCACGATGGACGCAAAGCTCGAAACCTGAGCGTGTGGTTCATCCACCGCAGGCAACTGCAGGGCCGGCTGGCAGCGGTCGCGAGGCCGCTGGCTGCGACTTCCATTTATTTCCCACTCTCATTTGCCACTTAACGTACATGACGACGATCCGGCAGCGCGTGGGCGCGAAACGCCGGTCGCCGTTTTCAAAGGGACCGTCGATGACAACGCAAACTGAAAAAGCACGGCAATTCCAGTCATATCACGCAGCGGGCGAGGCCTTCATCATCCCGAATCCCTGGGACATCGGCACCGCGCGGCTGCTGGCGCTGGCCGGTTTCAAGGCGCTCGCCACCAGCAGCGCAGGCTATGCGTTTTCGCGTGGCTTGCCGGATAACGCCATCGGCCGCGCACAGATGATGGTGCATCTCGCCGAAATCGCGGGGGCGAGCGATTTGCCGGTTAGCGCCGATCTGGAAAATGGTTTCGGCGACGCCCCGGAAGACTGCGCCGAAACGATTATGCAGGCCGCGGCGGCAGGCGTGGTCGGCGGTTCGATCGAGGATGCGACCGGCCGCGCCGACGACCCGATCTACCCGTTCGAGGCCGCCGTGGAGCGCGTGCGTGCGGCGGCGGAAGCGGCGCGCACTTTGCCGTTTCCTTTCACACTGACGGCGCGCGCCGAGAACTATCTGGTGGGCCGGCCCGATCTCGACGATACGATCCGGCGTCTGCAGGCTTACCAGGAGGCCGGTGCGGACGTGCTTTACGCACCCGGCCTGAAGACGCGCGAAGAGATCGCCAGCGTGGTCGGCGCGCTCGACCGGCCGGTCAACGTATTGATGGGACTGCAGGGCGTCCTGCTCAGCTTCGACGACTTGCGCTCGCTAGGCGTGCGACGGGTGAGTGTGGGCGGCTCGCTGGCGCGTGCGGCGTTGGGCGCGTTTCTCCGTGCGGCGCACGAGATGCATGATCACGGCACCTTCAACTACACGAAAGAAGCCGCCAGCGGCAATGAGATCAATCAGCTGTTCACGACCGCCGCGCAGAAGTGGGGTAATTAGCTGACTGGTTCGACCCACAGCGTGTGCGAGGTGCTTTAACCGAGCGAGTTTTCGAAGGCGCAGGCCGGCGCGTGGACCGTGGTCCGGCCTGTGAAGGCGCTGCCCGCCGAGCCGCTGGCGCGAGAAGTGGGCGCCTGAATTCGCCGGACAGTGTCAACTTCCAATCTCGCCTTGATTTGTTGAACGGTTAGTCATAATATCCGTCAGATGAAGCAATCTGGCAACTGGAAGCAATCCGTGAAAAAAGGTGGCGAGGCCTGTCCTCGGGGGCGGCCGCGCGAGTTCGACACGGACACTGTTTTAGCGAGCGCGAGCCAGGTTTTCTGGAATCACGGCTATCACGCCACGTCGATCGACGACCTCTGCAAGGCCACCGGCCTGTTGCGCGGCAGTCTGTACGGCGTATTCGGCGACAAGCACGGCATCATGCTCGCCGCGCTCGATCACTACGCGGAAGGTTCGGTCGCGCGGCTGGCCGAACGGCTGAACGCTCCGGTGCCGGCGGAAGAGGCGCTACGCAACGCTTTGCTGCATTACGCCCGGGTCGCCTGTGCGCTGACTGGCGAGCGCAGCTGCTTCATTACCAACACCACGCTAGAGATGCAACCCGGCGACGAGGCGCTGCGTACCCGCGTCGCGGCAATTCAACGCCGTATGGCGACTTTGCTGGCGGCGTCGGTGATTCGCGGCCAGGCGAGCGGCGCCTTCAATTCCACGCTCGACGAAAAGGCCGTCGGCGATTTCCTGTTGTGCGTCATGCAAGGACTGCGCGTATTGGGGCGAGTCGCTCACCAGGAAGATGCATTGATCGGAATCGTGGACGTCGCCATGCGCGCGCTCGTCTAATTTTTTTTACCTATTTCTTGAACGAACAGTCATGAATAGCGAAGCCATCAAGCCCGCTCCGGCGGCATTCGTTGAGGCCGCGGCAAGGCCGACAGCCGGTGGGATGGGAGCCGCCGTCTGCCCAGGCGTGGGTGCCGTGGCCGCCAGTGCGGGTGCCTCTGCCGCGAAAGCTGCATCCGGTTTCGAGCGCCAGGGACTCGCGCTCGCCGTGCTGTTCGTCGGCGCCTTCCTCGCACCGCTCGACTATTTCATCGTCAACCTCGCGTTGCCGTCGATTCACACCGGTCTGAACGCCACCGACGCGCAATTGCAACTCGTGGTGTCCGCTTACGCATCTGCTTACGCCGTGCTGCTGATCACAGGCGGACGCCTCGGCGACCTGTTCGGCCGGCGTCGTATGTTCATGACGGGGATGGCGGCGTTTGTGGTCGCCTCCGCGCTGTGCGGCTTCGCCACCAGCGGGCACATGCTGGTGATCTCGCGGATCGTACAGGGCATCGCGGCCGCGGTCATGGCGCCGCAAGTGCTCGCGACCATCCGCGCGGTTGTGCCGCTGCATCGGCAGACCAAGGTCATGAGCCTCTACGGTTTTGTATTCGGGCTTTCGTCGATCGTCGGCCAGCTGGGTGGCGGCGCGCTGATTACCTATCATCCGTTCGGGCTCGACTGGCGCATCATTTTTCTGATCAACATTCCGATCGGCATCGTGGCCTTCATCGGCACCTGGAAGTTCGTGCCGGAAAATCAGCCGGCCACGCGCACCGGCATCGACCTGAAGGGCGTCGCGCTGCTCTCGATCGTGCTGCTGCTGCTCATCTATCCGATGACCCATGGCCGTGAAGCCGGCTGGCCCGCGTGGACCTTCGTGATGTTCGCGCTGGCCGTGCCCGCGTTCGCGCTATTCGTGGCGACCGAGCGGCGCGTCGAGCGCGGCGGCGGCCATCCGCTGGTGGATCTGCAATTGTTTCGCAACCCGGCCTTTGCTCTGGGTCTCGTGCTCGCGTTCCTGTTCTATTGCAACAGCGCGTTTTTCCTGACCTACGGCATCTTCCTGCAAACCGGCTTGCATTGGACACCGCTCGCTTCGGGCATGGCCATCATGCCGTTCGCGATCGGTTTCGTGGTCGGGCCGTTGACGTCGCCCGCGGTGGTCAAGCGCATTGGCGGCCATGTGCTGGCACTCGGTTTCTCGATGATGACTGTCGGCTTCACGGTCACTGGCTGGTCCGCGACCCATGCCGCCACGCCGGACCTGCTGTTCTACTGCGGACTGGTGTGCGCGGGCGTCGGTCACGGCCTGTTGTTGCCGTCGATCATGCGCATCGTGTTGCTGGAAGTCGCGCCGGAGAAGGCGGGCCTCGCCTCGGGCGTGGTGTCGTCGACCTTGCAGATCGGTTCGGCGTTCGGCACGGCGGCGATCAGCGGTGCGTTTTTCGGTGTGATCGGCGGTCGCGAGACGCCGGCTGCCTATGCGCACGCGTTCCAGTACAGCCTCGCGATCAACGCGTGTCTGATGTTCGTGTGTATCGGTTTGAGCGTGCTGCTGGTGCGGCATCAACAACTGGCATTGCGCCGGGCTGCGCAGGCGGTTTGAAAATAGCGGGCGCGAAATCGTTTTCAACGGTGACCGCTGGAAACTATTATGCACTTTATACAAAACGGGTTTTGGCGTCGGTGCATTTACCGGTGAGTTTCCCGTTCATAGATAATTCCGCTTTCCCGGTGATCGGAATAAACCCGAATCGGTTTCATGGCGGCGCGTTAGATATGACAAATCCTGCCCGCATTTTCTACTTGCGGATAGGGTTCTCCGCCGTAAGTCTTGCTATCGTGCAGTGCCGCACGGGTGGCGGCCTGGCGCCGATTTGAAGGGTTTTCCCGGCTTGACCTGTCAATCGCCGGAGCGGGAATCCTATTTCAGTGACGATGAAAACGGTATCAATAAAAAGCACTTGCCGTGGTTAATTTCGATTGTTAATCTTGGCCAGCTTTTTAGAGTTTTCCTTCGGCAGGGTTCTATGTTGCAAGGCACCAGGCGATAACTTAATTCCGCTCAACGGGTTCCGTAGGGGGTTGAATATGCTGACCGCTATCATTGACGCATTCGAAACATCGCCTGCCGCACGCTTCAATGCCGGCGACGTCGTCACGTTGAAGGAAGGTGGCGCGCGCATGACTGTGACGTATGCAGGTCCGGTGGCGCTCAATCCTGGCGACTGGCTGATTTGCGAGTGGTTCGACGAACATGGCGAACTGCGCCGCGAGATGTTCGCGCACGAGAGCGTACGGGCTGAGCCGCGCTCGATTCCTGCTGGCTCGGTGCTGTGGGGCAGAATGGGGCGGGCGGCCTGATTATTTCTCGCCGCGGTCACGCATCGTGGCGCGCCTTTGCACGCGCACCAGAAGCGCCGAAGAAAACGCCCGCATCCGCATGATCTTCCGGGTCTCCACGACTTCACCCGCCACGTTCTTCGGCGGGTTCGGCTGCAACGACCAATAGAGGGCGAGCAGCCAGCCGAAACCGGTCCAGCCAAGGCACGCATTGAAGAGCGCCAGCGTCAGCACGTCGTGACGCTTGCGCCGGTCCGCGAGAATACTCGGCAGAAAATACAGCGCGAGCGCGAGCACCGCGGCGATGGCCTGAACCACGACATTGCTACCCATAGTCTGGCTCCCCAGGACGCGACATATACTGCGATTGTCGCGCGATTGTCTTCTTTGCGCAGCGCGCATCAGGACTATCATTCACGTTTCGACTGAACAGATTCCCCACGGACCGCCACCATGATCTCCGACGATACGACCCAGCAGACTCAGCGCATCAACCAGGACACGCTACGCGAATTCGTAGACCGCAAATGGAACGACGAGATCGTGCCTGCGCTCACCGACTATATCGCGGTGCCGGCCAAGAGTCCGGCGTTCGATCCCGAGTGGGTCAAGCACGGTTATCTTGAGCGCGTGGTCACCGACGCGGCGCGATGGGCCGAACAGCAACCCGTGCGCGGTCTGAAGCTTGAAGTGATCCGTCTGCCGGGCCGCACGCCGGTGATTTTCTTCGAAACGGCCGCGACGCGATCGGGCAGCGAAGAAACCATCGTGCTGTACGGCCACCTCGACAAGCAGCCTGAATTCGACGGCTGGCGCAACGACCTCGGCCCGTGGACACCGAAACTCGAAAACGACAAGCTGTACGGCCGCGGCGGCGCCGACGACGGCTACGCGATCTACGCGAGCCTCACAGCCCTGGCCGCGCTGGACGCGCAAGGCATCGAGCGTCCGCGCTGCGTCGGCCTGATCGAAACCTGCGAGGAATCAGGTAGCTACGATCTGCTGCCGTACGTCGACGCCTTGCGCGAACGGCTCGGCAAAGTCGGTCTCGTCGTGTGTCTTGATTCGGGTGCGGGCAACTACGATCAGCTGTGGCTCACTACGTCGTTGCGCGGATTGGTCGCCGGCGACCTGGAAGTGCAGGTGCTCGACGAAGGCATTCACTCGGGCGGTTACGGCGGCATTGCGCCGTCGAGTTTCCGCATCATGCGTCAACTGTTCGACCGCCTCGAAGACTCGGCCAACGGCACACTGCTGCCGAAGGGCTTTCACGTCTCGATCCCGGCGGACCGTCTGCGCGAAGCGGAAGCGACGGCTCAAATTCTCGGCGACGATGTCTGGAAAAAGCTGCCGTGGGCCTGCGGCCAGGACGGCCGCCAGGTTCTGCCGACCACGACTAATCCGCAAGAGGCCTTGCTCAACTCGACGTGGCGTCCGTCGCTATCGGTGACCGGCGCGGCCGGCTTGCCCGCGCTGGCCGACGCCGGCAACGTGCTGCGTCCGCGCACGGCGTTCAAACTGTCGCTGCGCCTGCCGCCGCTGATCGAAGCGGAAAAGGCCGTGGCCGAACTGAAGGCGCTGCTCGAATTCGATCCGCCGTACAACGCCAAGGTCACCTTCAAGCCGGACGCCGGCGCGGCGAGCGGCTGGAGCGCGCCCGATCTCGCCCCGTGGCTTGCCACCGCGCTTAACGACGCGTCGCGCGCGCACTACGGCGCGGACGTTGCCTATATGGGGCAGGGCGGCACGATTCCGTTGATGAACGTACTGAAGTCGGGCTTCCCGAAGTCGCAGTTCATGGTGTGCGGCGTGCTCGGGCCGAAGTCGAACGCACACGGCCCGAACGAGTTCCTGCACGTGCCGTATGGCAAGAAGCTGACGGCAGCGGTTGCCGAAGTGATCGCGGCCGCACCGTGAGCGTTGCGCCTTGATGTTTGCGCAATAACGTTGCTTTCGAATCGCGGGCGCTCCGGGCGCCCGCGTTTGAATATGCAGACTGCATATTCCGTCTGTTAGCCCACAAATAAAAAAACAAACATTCACAAGCTATATTTTCGATTGCATTACCTAATCGAAAGCTATTTCTTTTTCTTTCCGATCCGGCAAGAAATTCAAGCATTGTTCGTTCGCTAATTTATTGCGGCCGGGTGCTCATTTACGGGCGAATTTCGCCCATCTTCGGTGCGCAAGCGTTTGCGTCTCCATCATCCTTTACACCATGACTGTCCTCCCCGCAGCGCTCCATCTGACGGGGCTTCACGCGTGTGTTGCATTCATCTGTTGGTTACCCCGCTCCCATCCGATTCCGGTCTGCTTTAGGCTCGCATTGCACTACCAGCGTTTAACCTTAAAAGGACCGATCAAAATGAATCTGCATAATCACCACGCCTGCCGCCCGTTCCTCGAGGCCGGCAATTTGTCGCAAGTCTCCGCTTACTACGAAGAAGGCCGCAACATCATGTGGATGATGCTGCGGGCGCAGCCGCGTCCCTGTTTTAATCTCGAACTGGTGCACGACATTCTGGGTCTCGCACAGGCAGCACGAGAGTCCGGCTTGCCGATCGACTTCTGGGTGACCGGCTCGTTGATTCCGACCATGTTCAACGTAGGGGGCGACCTCGATTTCTTCGCCGACTCGATTCGCTCTGGCAGGCGCCAGGCGCTGATGGCGTACGCGCGAGCCTGTGTCGATTGTGTGCACGCGGCGGCGCGCGGCTTCGACACGGGGGCGATTTCGATCGCGATGGTGGAGGGCACGGCGCTTGGAGGGGGCTTCGAGGCGGCACTGGCGCACCATTTCCTGCTGGCGCAGAACGATGCGCGCATGGGCTTCCCGGAGATCGCATTCAACCTGTTCCCGGGCATGGGCGGTTATTCGCTGGTCGCGCGCAAGGTGGGTATGCGGCTTGCCGAGGAGTTGATCGGCGTGGGCGAGTCGCATACGGCTGAGTGGCACTTCGGCAAGGGGTTGGTCGACAGCCTGTTCGAGCCGGGCGACGCTTATATGGCGACGCGCACCTTCATCGACACGCTCAGGCCGAAGATGAACGGAATCCGCGCGATGCTGCGGGCGCGCCAGCGTGTGCTGCAACTTTCGCGCGCCGAGCTGATGGAAATTACCGAGGACTGGGTGGACGCAGCCTTCACGATCGAGGAGAAGGACCTCGCCTTCATGGAGCGGCTGGTGATGCTGCAAAACCGCCGTACTTCGAACCTGCGCCAGACGGCCTCCAGCGCGGCCAATTTCGCCTGAATCGCTCCGAGTCTCGACGACATCGACCCATAACGATCCACAACGCCGGGGCCCCCCAAGGGAACCTCCTTCGGGGCGCCCTCCAATCCCCCAAGGGGATTTCCTGCGGGGCAGGCGACTTCCTTCGGGGCGCGCGAAGCTCAGGCAATCAGTCTGAGCTTCTGCCTATCCTGCAACCAGCGCTCGAATTCCGCGGCCGGCATGGCCTGACCGTACAGGAAGCCTTGCACGTAGTCGACGCCCAGCCCCTTCATGAACGACTCTTCCGATTCGGTTTCGATGCCTTCGGCGACCACCTTGAAATTCAGTTCCTGCGCGACCACCACCATCGAGCGCACCAGTGCTTGCGCTTTGGTGTCGGCATTGATCGAGCGGACGAAACTGCGGTCGAGTTTGATCACGTCGAGCGGAATGCGGCCCAACTGCGAGAGCGACGAATAGCCGGTGCCGAAATCGTCCAGATGAACCTGCGCGCCAACCTGGCGGAACTGCTTGATCAGATCGATCGCAGCCGCTTCGTCCTCGATCAGGCAGCTCTCGGTGAGTTCGAGGTCGATCAGGCACGGATCGAGATTCGCGCATTGCAGCGCTTCACTGAAATGCCGCACCACGGCGGTATCGACCAGTTGCCGTGCCGACACGTTGATCGCGATGCGCAGGTTGTAGCCGTCCGCCTTCCATTTGGCCGCTTGCCTGGCAGCGGTTTGCATGACCCAGCGGCCGAGTACGCCGATCAGTCCGGACTCTTCGGCATAGCGGATGAACTCGGCCGGCATGATCTGCCCGCGCTCCGGCGAGTTCCAGCGCACCAGCGCCTCCGCGCCCTGCACCACGCCGGTGGCTAGCACGAGCTTGGGCTGATAGTGCAGCGTCAGCTGGCCCTCTTCGAGACCGCGCCGCAAGTTGGTGTCGAGCCACATGTACTCGGCGACCTTGCGGTTCATGTCGGGCGAGAACACGCGAGAGGTGCGCTTGCCCTCATCTTTGGCAACGTACATCGCCGTGTCCGCGGAACGGATCAGCGATTCGAGGCCGTCGCCG
Source organism: Paraburkholderia domus (assembly GCF_905220705.1). Taxonomy (GTDB): domain Bacteria; phylum Pseudomonadota; class Gammaproteobacteria; order Burkholderiales; family Burkholderiaceae; genus Paraburkholderia; species Paraburkholderia domus. The sequence continues at coordinate 98,540 of NZ_CAJNAT010000019.1, read as the reverse complement.
TGTTCCGGATACCGCGCGATACCGATCGAGCAGCCGGTGTAGACCTCGACGAGCCCCAGGCTGAACGGCGTACGCAGGCGTTCGAGAATGCGCTGCGCGGTGGCTTCGAGATCGTGAGCGGTGCCTTTGGCCGCGAGCACGATGAATTCGTCGCCGCCGAGGCGCGCGAGCGCATCGCCGTCGTTCAGGCAGGCACTGATGGCTGTCGACACGTCGCGGATCAACCGGTCGCCGAAGACGTGGCCGTAGTGGTCATTGACCTTCTTGAAGTTGTCGAGATCCAGGAACAGCACGCCGACGGATTCGTCCGGCCCGGCTTCTTCGATCGCGGTACGGATCTTGTCCTGGATGGCGTTGCGATTGGCGAGGCCAGTGAGCGAATCCGTGTTCGCCAGTTCGGTGAGCCGTTCCTGCGCGAGCCGTTCTTCGGTGATGTCGGTCCCCGAGCAGATCAGGAACTGTTCCTCGACGCCGCTGCCGCTTTGCACGAACTTGTTGCGAAACAGGAAGAGCCGTTCGCCGTGAATGGTTTTCACGCGCCGCTCGACTTCGTACGAAACGCCGCGATTGAAGAAGCCCGAGATGTTCTGACTGGAGGCCGCGCCCGCTTCCGTGGACATGAAGAGCGCCCACACATTGCGGCCGACGATGTCTTCTTCCTTGACGCCCGTGAGTTCCTCGGCGAGACGGTTGAAGCGCTGTATACGGCCATGCCTGTCGACGATCACCACGACCGAATTGACTTCGGAGACGACCTGTTCGGCGAACGAGAGGCCATGGACCAGATCGCGTGCGACGGATTCCGTGTCGTCATAGGCCGAGGCCGTGCCTGCCCACGTATTGCTGGCGAGTTTTTTGCCGACGAGGTGCAGGCGCAGCGGTTCGCCGAACAGCCGCACGTCGAGGATGAGGTGCGAGGTGACGCCGGTGAGGCAACGGATTTGCGAAGCCTGCTGGGGATTCAGCGGAATGGCGACATTGGCTGGCACGTCGCCGGTAACGGGCGTGAGTTCCAATGCGTTGCTGTCGTTCGACAGACGCCAGCAAGGGCTGCTAGTGCCGAACTGGGCAAAAAGCACCTGCTCGTGTTGGTCGTCGTTCATGAGATCCCCGGGGCGGTGTGTGCCGATGAGCCCACTGTGAAGGCGGGTTGACGGCAAACAGTCTTCATCATACTTAAAGACTGGCCCCATTGTAGCGAAGCGGCTAGAGTTCGGGCTTATAAACCGGGCTTATAAGCATTAACGGTTGAGATGGCCTTCGGCTTTAGGGTTTTGTGTGAGGTGCGCGCTGGCGCGAAGCCTCGAAACCGCTTCAAAACGGCCTCAGAACCGCCGGGCCAACACGCTCCGGGCGCGCTCCCGCTCGACGGGAATCGCTTCCACCGAGGGATCGAACCAGAAAGTGCCGGCAACAAGCGTCGCGACAACGACCCCATCCCGATACAAAACCCGATTCCCTGCAACAGCAGGCACCCGCTCGCCGACCAGCAACGTACCCGCAAGATTCAAAGGATCCGTTCCGGCGACGCACACAAAAGCACCGTCGTTCGCATGCCGTCGAACCTCCCGCAACAGTGGAATCGCTTCCGGCAAAGCAAACTGTTCGCCAGCGAGGCCATTCACAAACCGACCGCCGCGAACGACGCCGCGCGCTTCGAGCCGCTGAAACACGCGCAACAGATCCCGCCACGGCGGCAGCCATTCGGCCTCGCGTTCGAGCAAACGCCAGAACACCACACCATAACGGCGCAGCAAGGTCATCGCGACGTGCTCAAGTATGTCGGGGGCGAACTGCTGACGACGCGCCGGCGAGGTTTCCGCCGCAGTAACGACGGGCCGCCGACTGACCAGGGCCCAGCGTCCCGCATCGTCCATTCCTCCGATCAATGCGCTCGACCTGACTCGCCGGCTACTCGAATAGGCACTGCGTTTGGCGACGGGTTTCAATAACGCCCGCAAGCCGGCGAAACTGTCGGAATTCGCGAGGCCAGCTGCAACCAGCTCGCCCAGCGCGTTCTCCAGCTCCATGCGCAAGCCGCTGACCTCGGTCAGCAATTCGTCGAAGAACATCGCACCATGTTGCAATAATGTGTCATGGACGATTTGCGCGCGAGCCGATAGCTCCGGTTGTTTCGACGGGTCGATCAGTGCGCGCCATACGCGCACCTGAGCGCGCGGCAAAAGCACGATCGGCGTGCTGCGCACCGGTCCCGCAGCACTGCGTGCCCGCTCGGTCAGGCGGGTCCAGACGATCTTGCCGGCACGGCATAGTTCGTCCAGCGAAACGTTCGAGTACGCCTTGACGCGTGCCGGCAGGATGTCTTCTTCCCATGCGGCCGCCGCAGCCTGAAAACCCTCCATCTGGTCGAGCACGGCGGCCAGCGCGTCGCGTCCCTCGCTGCGCGTGTCCGGTGTCAAATGCTGCCACTCGAATAGAAAGCGCATGAAATCGTGCCGTTCCACCGGTTCGATTTCGCGGCGCAAGCGTTTCACCGTGTAACGGTGGATCCGCGCCAGTAAATGACGCTCGCACCATTCTTCTTCGGTTGCGCCCGGCGAGAAGCGGCCGCGCATCACGTAGCCTTCCGCTTCGAGACGCGTCAATGTTTGTTCGACGGATGCCGCGGGCAAGCTCAGCGCCTGTGCAATTGCACGCACCGGGAGCGGGCCGAAGCCGGTCAGCCGGGCGCGCAGCACGTCGAGCAGCGCGTCGTCCGCGCTCCACGTGTCGGTGTAGCCCTTCGGTGCGGTCAGCGGCGGTTCAAACGGAGCGTCAGGGTAGAGCGCCTGGAAACAGGTCAGGCGCTCGGCGGGCAGCCACAGCGCTTCGCCGTCGGCGATCCGCACACGGGTCGCCCGGCCGGATTCGGCAAGCGATCCGAGCCACGCGGGCCAGCCCTCTTCGTTGCGCGCTTCGGCCTCGGTGATGCAGGCGAGGCCGGTCAGCGCTTCGTGCATCTCGTCGGTGGTGCGCGCTTGCGGCCAGGCTTCGTCGCGCACGCTGTCGATTGCTGCGGCGTCGAGCGCACCGAGGTCGTCGGCGCTGGATGGATCGCTCCAGCGGCGGTTCAGCACAGCTTGCGTGCGGCGCTCTTCGATCGGCGCGTCGTCGAGATAGGCGTAGGGCTTTGCGTTGAGAATTTCGGCGGCAAGCGGCGAGGGGGCCGGCAAATCGCGGGCGATCAGTTGCACGCCGCCCTGTTCGATACGACGCAGCAATGCCAGCCAGCTTTCGCTGTCCATCGCTTCGTGCAGACAGTCGTCGACGGTTTGGTCGACTAACGGATGATGCGGCAGTTCGCGTTCACCGACGATGTTCTCCAGACAGGCGGCCTGCTCGGGAAACACGCTCGCCAGCAGATCTTCGCTACGCATGCGTTGCAATTGCGGCGGCGTTTTGCGCCCGCCTGTATAGCGCGGCAAGCCGAGCGCGGTGGTCGCATTCCAGCGCCAGCGCACGCCGAACAGCGGCGCGTCCAGCAGCGCCTGGATCAGCAGATGCTCGGCCGAGTTCGAATGCAGGTAGCGCCACACGTCGTCGAGGATGAACGAATGGCTGCCGGTCAGCGAGAGGACGATGGCGTCTTCGGTGGCGGCGGCTTGCAGTTCGAAGTTGAAGGTCCTGCAAAAACGCTTGCGCAACGCGAGGCCCCACGCACGGTTCACGCGGCTGCCGAACGGTGCATGGATCACGAGTTGCGTGCCGCCGGATTCGTCGAAGAAACGCTCCATGACCAGCGTGTTTTGCGTCGGCAACACGCTGAGGGCCGCGCGTGCTCGCGCGAGATAGTCGACGATTTGCCGCGCGGCGGCTTCGTCGAGATTGAGGGTGTCGATGAGCCAGTCGATGGCGCGTTGCAGGCGCGCGGCCATGACTTCGGTGTCGGTCCTGGTGTCAGTCTCAGTCTCAGCCTCAGCCTCAGCCTCAGCCTCAGCCTCAGCCTCAGTCGAACGCGCCTCGTCGATCGACACCACGGCATCCGCGTTCTTTCCATCAAGCAAGCGCCCAATCTGCTCACGCAAGCGCGCGACGCCGAACGATAGCTCATCGCTGCGCCCCGGCGCCTCGCCGAGCCAGAACGGAATATTCGGCGGCTGCCCCTGTGCGTCCTCGACCCGCACCCGGCCGCTTTCGATCCGCAGAATCCGGTACGACGCATTGCCGAGTTGAAACACATCGCCAGCCAGACTTTCGACGGCGAAATCCTCGTTGACGGTGCCGATATTGATCGCCTGCGGTTCGAGCACCACCGCATAGTCGGCGTTCTCGGGAATCGTGCCGCCTGAGGTCACGGCGACCAGTTTGCCGCCGCGCCGGCCGCGCAAGGTGCCGCTCACCGCGTCGCGATGAATATAGGCGCCACGCGGACCATGGCGGCTCGTATAGCCATCGGCGAGCATGCGCAGCACAGCGTCGTATTGCTCGCGCTCCAGCTCGGCGTAAGGTGCCGCGCGCCGCGTCATCTCGAACAACGCGTCTTCGCTCCATTCGGCGCTCGACACCTCGGCGACGATCTGTTGTGCGAGCACATCGAGCGGCGCACGCGGAATCCGCAATGCGTCGAGTTCGCCGCGCCGCACGCAATCGAGCAGCGCCGCGCATTCGATCAGATCGTCGCGTGAAGCCGGAAAGAGCCGGCCCTTCGGCATGCCGCCGACATGGTGGCCCGAGCGCCCCACTCGTTGCAGGAACGGCGCGATCGCGCGTGGCGAACCCATCTGGCAGACCAGATCGACGTCACCGATATCGATGCCTAGTTCCAGCGACGCAGTAGCGATCAACACCCGCAACTCGCCACGCTTCAGGCGCTGCTCGGCGTCGAAGCGATGCTCCTTGGCGAGACTGCCGTGATGCGCGGCGACCACCTCTTTACCGAGCCGCTCGGTCAGATGGCGCGCGGCGCGCTCGGCCATGCGGCGCGTGTTGACGAAAATCAGCGTGGTGCGATGCATCGCGACCAGTTCGGCGAGGCGGTCGTAGACGCGCTCCCACACCTCGTTGGGCATCACCGCTTCGAGCGGCACGGGCGGAATTTCCAGGGCGAGATCGCGCTCGCGGATGTGGCCGACGTCGATGATTGCGCAGTCCGCGGGAATGCCGCTTTCGATGCTTGCGCCGCCCACCAGAAAGCGCGCCACGGCGCTGACCGGCTTTTGCGTCGCCGATAGGCCGATCCGCGGCAAGCGCCGCTGACACAGCGCGTCGAGCCTCTCGAGGCTGAGCGCCAGATGACTGCCGCGCTTGCTGCCGGCGAGCGCATGAATTTCATCGACGATCACCGTGCGTACCGTCGACAGCATGCGGCGGCCGGAATCCGAGCCGAGCAGGACATACAGCGATTCCGGCGTGGTCACGAGAATATGCGGCGCGCGCTTTTTCAGCGCGTTGCGCTCCTGTTGCGTGGTGTCGCCGGTGCGCACGGCGGTGCGGATGTCGAGCGGCGGCAGGCCGAGCGCGTCGAGTTCCGCGGCAATGCCTTGCAACGGCATCTGCAGATTCAGGCGAATGTCGTTGGACAGCGCTTTTAGCGGCGAGACGTAGACCACCAGGGTTTCGTCGGGCAAGGCGCCGCCGTTGGCGAGGCCTTGCTGGACGAGTTCGTCGAGGGCGGACAGGAAGGCGGTGAGGGTCTTGCCCGATCCGGTGGGCGCGGCGACCAGGGTCGAGCGCCCGCTGCGAATCTGCGGCCAGGCGGCAGCCTGAGCGTCGGTGGGGGCAGGGAAGGTCTTGAGGAACCAGCCGGCGACCGCGGGATGGAAATCATCCAGCGCGCTGGGTGTGAAAAGGCCCGAAGCGGGGTTCAAAACGGCATCCGGAGTCGTCTCCGATGCCGAATCGAAAGCCGAAGCGTCAGTAGGCGCGCCGAAGGCGGTGGCGGATATCGAGGCCGAAGTCATGCTTGCATAGATGGGGGCGCGGCGTGCCATATCCAGAGGGCAGCAAGCGCCGGTCTGTTCCGGGGGGGCTGGGATCAGTCTGGCAGATTTCTACCGGATTTGCAGACGGTTGGGCGGCAGAGATCGCACGGAATGCGGCGGCGATAACGGACGGTGCGGACCGCACCGCACCGTACTCAACGCACAGCGCTGCACAAAACTACCAGACCCAGCGCACACCCGCATCGCCCGTCACCGTTCTCTGATGCGCGCCACCCAGGTTCGTCACCCAGCCGAGCGTCGCGAATACGCTACCCGACCTGCTGAAATTGCCGACCACGCCCGCGCCGAGTTGCGCCGCAGTTTGCCCGACGGTGCCCGGAATCACGGTTCCTCCGCCGAAGGTGACTTTGTCGTCGGAGCCGAACGTGCGCAAGAAGCTGACGCGCAGATAAGGCCGCCATGCCGTGGCGAGGGCATCGAACTGGCCTTGCAGGCGCGCGCCGATTCGTCCAACGAAAGTATTGCCGCTGTTGAAGCCGACGCTCGATACGCCGTCGTTGAAATCGGATAGCGCGAGGTGCTGCCACACGAGTTGCGCTTGCGGTTCGAGCGTGAGGCCGGCGCCGAGCGGAATCGGCAGACCGCCTTCGAGTGAACCGGTCACGGCGTTGCCGTGCGTCGTTGTGCCGATGCCGTCGCGCGAGACCGGATCGACGGTCAACGAACTGCCCATCAGCACGGCGTCCGTGTACCAGCCGCTCGGGCCGATATGCGTCCAGTAGCCGCCGAGGCTGTACGCATTGATCGCGAGGTGGCCCACAGCGAGATTGGGCATGCCGAGCGCGAAGCCGTCGACGTCGCCGGTCGCCCGCGCGAAACCCACGAACAAACCGTAGTGATTGCGCTGGCCGCTTGCGCTGCGATCCGCGTAAAGATCCTGCCCGGCCTGAATGCCATATACGGAACCGTCGAATTGCGGACTCGCCGCGCCGTCCTGGCTCAGCACGCTATGGCCGCCCCACGCGCGGCCCCACGCGGCAGGCAGTTTGCCGCTGTCGTTCAACAAGGCCTGATCGCCTTGCCGGTCATGAAACGTATCGATCTGCATGAGGCCGAGTTCACGCGCGACGCCGGGCGCCGCTGCGTAGACCGGCACTTCGACGCGATACAGCGGCGTGGCGGCCGAGCCCGCGGGCGGCGCGGCGGGCAGAGGCGGAGTGCCTTCGGCCGCAACCGGTACGCCGGGAAGGTCGGCGGGCGGCTCGCCAGGCGTAGTGACAGGCTCGCCTGGTGTGGTGACGGGTTGGCCTGGCGTGGTAACGGGTTGTCCTGGTGTGGTGACTGGCGGCGTAGGTGTCGCCGCGGGGGGCAGCGGCGCAACCGTATTGCGCAGATACCAGTTGTCCGTCGTGCCACCGCTCACACCACCTTTGGCGAGATAGTAGGCATACGCGCCGGCCTTCACCGGTGCGGCCAGCATGAAGGCACTCGCGTCAGTGGTGGCGCCGTTGGTCGCCTGAATCAGTTGAATGCCATCCGCTACCGTTTGTGCGCCCTGGCCGCCGACATTCGTGACTTGCAGGCGCGTCGAACCGGTGGCCGTGCCGCCGCTCAGCACGAGTCGATCGGACGCTGCACCGTCGCCCGCGACGACCGTGTTCAGTCCGATGATGCCGCTCTGTCCGACATAGTTGCCGGTCACATTCAACCGGTTGCCCACACCTGCACTGGCAGGTCCGTCGATCTGCACCAGCCCGGCGTTCGCTAGTGACCCGTTGATCGAGAACGCGCCGTTCCCTCCGCTCGCAAAGGATGGCAATGCATTCGCCACTGCGAGCGTGCCGTTGTTCGTCACTGCACCCGTCACGCTGCCATAGCCGCCGAGCGTTGCGCCTGCGGCGACCGTGGTGGCTCCGCCACCCATGAGCGCGGCGCCGGCATGGACTGCATCGCCGATCGCGAGCGTGCCCGCGGCGACCGTGGTGGGGCCGCTATAGGTGCTTACGCCTGTCATCAGCAAACTGCCGCTGCCGGCTTTCGTCAAGGCGCCGGTTCCGCTCACTGCCTGGGTGAGCGTGGTGTCGAAGGATTGCGTGTCGATCGTGCCGCCGCCCGCTGCCAACGTGATGGCACGCGTGCCGGCGAGGTCGAAACTCGTCGTCAATTGAAACGTGCCGCCGTTGAACGTGAGGCCGCCGGTGTTCGCGCCGAGCGCATTGTCCGCGCCCGCGGCGATCGTCCCTTGATCGATTGTCGTGCCGCCCGAGTAGGTGTTGCCATTCGCCGCAGCCGGTGCGAGCGTCAACACGCCGGCGCCGGTTTTATCGACTGCGCCCGTGCCGCTGATCGATCCCGCGTACGTGCCCGCGTTGTCCTGGGCGAACCGCACGAGTCCGTTGTCGGTCACGCTGGAGGGCAGGTTCTGCGCGTTCGCCTGCAAGGTCGCGCCGCTATCGACCAGCGCTGTCGCGTTTGCACCGAGTGTGCCGGTCAGATTGAGCGTGCCGGTCTGCACATGCGCGAGCGAGAAGGTCCCGCTGCCGGTCCAGTTCCACAACGCGCCTTGCATCTGCAAGGTCTGAAAGTTGGTAAACGCATTCGACGCCGTGCCCGAGCCTTGCAAGGTCACCGTATTCGTTCCCGCTCCGCCATCGGCCGTGCCGTTGATCACGGAGCCGGTTTGCAGGATCAGCGAATCGTTGCCGTTGCCCATCGTGATCGCCGTGCCGATGCCGCTCTGCACGAGCCCGGCATTGATGATCGTGCTGTTGCCGTTGAGCGTGCGGATGCCGGAGCCGTTCTGGCTGATGATGCTGCCGCCCGCGAGGTTCTGGATCGTCGCCACGAAGCTCGATCCCGCCGTGTTCGAAAACACGGCATCTGAACCGCTGCCGCTCGCGCTGATCGTGCCGCTGTTGATCAACTGGTCGTTGTTGCCTTGCAGATAAGCGGTTGGACTCGCCGTGCCAGTGGTGGACAGCGTGCCGCTGTTGTTGATGGTGCCGCTGCCCCCCAGAATCGACGCCGCGCGCGCGTTGCTGCCCGAGGTCGCGACCGAGCCGCTGTTGATCAACGTGTTGTTCAACTGGCCGGAGTTCGTTTGCCCCCACGCGGCTGTCATGCCGTAAGCGTTAGGGCCGCTGGTGGTGATTGAGCCGCGATTGGTCAGGGTGTTGCTGCTGCCGTTGGCGGCCATGCCGTCGTTGTACGCACCGCTCGTAGTGATGACCGCGCCGCCCGCGTTGGTGATCTGATTGCCGTTGTTCACGCCGAGCAGGACGGCGCCGCGCACGGTGCCCGACCCGCCGCCGCCCGTCAGCGACAAGTTGCCGCCGCTGCTGATCGCGCTATTGGTGTCGACGCTGAAGACGACCGGGGTGGCGCTCCGCACGAAACTGCCCGAGGTGGTGCTATCGGCATTGATCGTCACACCCGTGCTGCCGGTTTGCGCAATAACGGCAGCGATGCCGCTGCCGGTGCACGTGACGGTCGTATTGCTCGGCGGGGCGGTATTGCTGCACGCGGCCATCGCGGAAGGAGTCAATGCTTTGGAGAGCAGCACGACGCTGCCAAGGCCGATTCCAAACGTTTTCTTTTTCTTCATGCGCGCGGTCCTTAGCGAAGGCACTACACCATGCGAGCGGAATGGTCCGACTTATACACGCCTTACCGAAACTTTCCTAATGCCCACCGCATAACTTACGAAGCTGTTCCGAATCACCGACGCTCGCCGTAGACCCGCGTAGCGCCTCGCTTGCAGAGGAGCCAGGCGATTTGTCGAAGGGGGAAATTGCTGCCGCGGGTGCTGTGTGATCCGTAAGGGCTTTGAAACATCCGTTCATCGGGGGACGGGCCATGACTCACACCGGGTCCTGTCGAAACTTGCCAACTGCAGTACTCTCTACGGCTCACTCATCCACGAATCCACGATGGAGTTTCGACGATGCGATACAACCAGTTAGGCCGTACCGGTGTGTTTGTTTCAGAGCTATGCCTCGGCACAATGACCTTCGGCGGCGGCGAGGGCATCTGGAAGCAGATCGGCGATCTGCAGCAGGGGGACGCGGAGCGGCTGGTCGGCCGGGCGCTCGACGCGGGTATCAATTTCATCGACACCGCCGACGTTTATGCCGAGGGCATCTCCGAGCAGATCACGGGCCAGGCGCTGAAGAACCTTAAAGTGCCGCGCGACAAAGTCGTGGTCGCAACCAAAGTTTTTGGCCAGACAGCAGAGTTTCCGAACGCGCGCGGGGCGTCGCGTTATCACATCATCGACGGTGTCAAGGCGAGTCTGAAGCGCCTGCAACTCGACCACGTCGACCTGTATCAGATCCACGGTTTCGATCCGGCCACGCCGATCGAAGAAACCGTGCGCGCGCTCGATACGCTGGTCCAGCATGGCCATGTGCGCTATGTCGGCGTGTCGAACTGGGCTGCGTGGCAGATCGTAAAGGCCTTGGGTATTGCAGAGCGCCTCGGCCTCGCGCGGTTTGAAACGCTGCAGGCTTATTACACGTTGGCGGGCCGGGATCTCGAACGCGAGCTCGTGCCGATGCTGCACAGCGAGGGTCTTGGGCTGATGGTGTGGAGTCCGCTTGCGGGCGGCTTGCTGAGCGGCAAATATGGGCGCGAGCAGCAGGGCGAAGCCGGCAGCCGTCGCACGACATTCGATTTTCCGCCGGTCAATCGCGAACGTGCTTATGACTGCATCGACGTGATGCGCGATATCGCCGAGGCGAAGAAGGTGTCGGTGGCGCAGATCGCGCTCGCGTGGCTGCTGCATCAACGTGCGGTGACTTCCGTGATCGTCGGCGCGAAGAAAGTCGAACAACTCGACGACAATATCGCCGCCACCGGCGTCACGCTAACCGCGGACGAGCTTGCGAAGCTCGATCAGGTCAGCACGTTGCCGGCTGAGTACCCGGGCTGGATGCTGGAGCGGCAGGGCGAGTCGCGCCGCAAGCAGCTTGAAGAGGCGCGTCATCCGGCGCAACGGTAGGTAGGACGCGGTGCGTCGCGGGCAGGCAGGGATGCCACGTCGCGGGCAGCTACTGATGGATAACGGTGTAGCGATGCGGCTGGCGTTGCCGCCACACAGCTACACCGCGTACCTCATGCCGCCGGTTTGCTGTCCGCTTGATAAGCGGCGACCGCATCCATCGTGCGCGCCGAGTACACCATGGCGGCGCCCGCGTTTACGGCGACCGCCACGCCGAGCGCTTCGGCGATCTCTTCACGTGTCGCGCCGTGTTTCAGCGCTTCAGCGGTGTGCACCGTGATACAGCCGTCGCATCGCACGGTCACGGCTACCGCGAGCGAAATCAGCTCGCGCGTCTTCGCGCCGAGAAGGTCGGCCTTCTGGCCCGCGCTCGACATCGTTTGATAGGCCTTCACGGTGTCCGGCGACAGTTTCGCGATCTCGCCGATGCGGCCGAACAGTTCCTTGCGGTAATCGATCCAGTTCAACATGACAGTGCTCCTTGGTTCGTAACGCGCCGGCGAATGCCGGTGCCGTGGGACAAAGTATTGCGCTGTGCCGCGATATCCTGAATACTCGATTCGCTCAACTTTTAGCGCGATCGTCTCATGGATACGCTCAGCCGCCTGATCGACCTTGCCAGACCGCAAGCCAGCCTCGATCTGCGCTGCCTTCTCACGGGGGGCTTCGACATCGATCATGCGCCGGTGGAGGCGGGTATTGCGCCTTTTCATCTGGTGCTCGGCGGGGCATGCGTAGTCGAGACTGCGGGCGGGGTGCAGGTTGCGCTGCACGCGGGGGATTTCGTGCTGTTTCCACGTGGCGCCGCGCATCGGGTGCGCGACATGGGACGTGCGGCGGTCACGGCGCCGCTGACGTTGGGTCATGACGGCATGCTGCCGCTGCGCCGCAATGATGGCGGCGATGATCCGCACGATCAAGTCGTCAACGAGGCCAGCAGCGACGCACGCAAAGACACCGGTCATGGCGCCGATCTCGATCTTCTATGCGGCCGGTTGGTCTATGCACCGGGTTCCTCCGCGTTGCTGCTCGATGCGTTGCCCGATCCATTTCATGTGTCGCTCGGCGGCGTGCAAACGCTCGGCGCGTTGCAGACGCTGATCGCACTGATGCGAGCCGAAGCCGGGCAACGTCAGCCCGGCGCGCTCGCAATCGTCACCGCATTGAGCCTCGCACTCTTCGCGATGGCCTTGCGTGTGCATGGCGAACAGAATGCATCCAGCCCAGGCGTGTTGGCGCTGCTGGCCGATGCGCGTCTGGGCACTTCTGTACAAAGCATGCTGAGCGCACCCGAGCGGGCGTGGACGATCGCCGAGCTAGGCGAGCTCGCGGCGATGTCCCGTGCGACTTACGCACGCCACTTCAGCGAGCGCGCGGGCATGACGGTGATGGACTTCCTCACGCAGATCCGCATGACGATCGCGTGCGATCTGCTGCTGCGTACGCAGCGCAGCGCCGCGGAGATCGGTGAAGCAGTGGGGTATCAATCAGAAGCCGCCTTCGGCAAGGCGTTTCAGCAGAGCGTCGGTGTGACGCCGGGACGTTACCGGCGTCAACCGCAAGAGAGCGATCAGCAAGCCGGCTAGGCCTTGTCGGGTCTGCCGAACCAGTGCTTCTCTATCCTCGACATGACGAAGGTCACCAGCAATGCACAGACCGTGCCGAGCGTCACTTCGCCGAGGCGCGACAGAGCCTTGTCCCAAGGCGAACCCATGCCCGGCACCAACAGCATGATGGTCGCGGTAACGCCGCCCAGACGCGCCGCGCTGCCCACGTTCACGACCCAGCAAATCACGATTGCTACGGCAACCGTGGCGGCGTAAGCCGCGAGATGGCCGCCGCCGAGCGTTGCGCCGACGAGGCCGCAAACGCCGCCGACCATCGCGCCGATGAACTGATCGCGCGACAGATTGCGGGTGTCGATATAACTATGCTGGCTGACCGCGATCGCTGTAATTGCGGCCCAGAACGCTTGTTCGGTATGCAGCCACTGGCCGATCGCGAAAGCGAGGCTTGCGCCGGCCACCGCCTGCGCGGCCATCATGCCGCCTTCTACCAGCCTGTCGCCGAGCGGCAACGACTTGAGAAAAGCAAACAGCGAGTCAGCAGCGCTCGTCCGTGCTGCACGTCTTGAATCTTTGGGAGCGTTCATCGAATGGGGAGGAGCCCGCTGCAGGGTGAAGGAGTCATATTTTAGCGACTCCAAATTACGATCTAGCAGATGAGCGCTAGTTTTCGCTGCTGCGCAGACCGTGATACCAGTTCATCAGAGGCGTAGCCGAGACACCATGAATCACCACCGATGCCGCGACGACCGCCAGTGCCAGTGGCACCAACGGCGTGACGTCGGACGCCGCGCCATGTTCGAGCGCGTACACGAGGTAGTAAAACGAACCGATGCCGCGGATGCCGAACCAGCTCATCAAACGCCGCTGCGCATGCGTCGCGTTCGACCCCAGCAACGACAACTCCACCGACACCGGCCGCACGAGCACGAACAGCGCAACGGTGAGCGCAACCGTCTGCCACGTGAAAAGGGGCACTTGCAGCGTGGCGAGCACGTTACCGACCATCGCCATGACCGCCACCTCGGCGATGCGTTCGAGTTCGATCGTGAAGCCCATGACCGATTCCGTCATATACGCGTGCGCTTTGCTCGGGTTCGCCGCGGTCGCTTCGACGTCTTCGGAATCGACCGTGCCGATCGCTTTGCGAGCTGAAACACCGCCGCTCGCACGATGCTCGACGCGGCGCATTGCGACGCCTGCGGCGAATACTGCCAGGAAACCATACGTGTGCGCGAGCTGCGCGGCGCCGAACGAGAGTTCAATCAGCCCCAAGGCGAAGAATCCCTCGAGACCGAGCGCTTGCGCGTGGCGCGTGCGCAACCAGGCGACCGCATTCGTGGTGACCCAACCGAGCAGGCCGCCGATTGCGATTGCGCCGACCACGCCCCACACGATGCTGCCGGCGAGCCAGAAACTCAGCAGGTCGCCGACGTGAGCAGCGGGCGCCGCGCATATCGCGAGACCGAGCATGGCGAAGGGAAGTGCGATGCCGTCGTTCAGTCCGCCTTCGCCGGAGAGCGCGAAGCGCAGGAGGTCGTGATCGCCGGGATTGTGGACCTGGACATCGTGGGCCAGCACCGGATCGGTTGGTGCGAGGATCGCTGCGAGGAGCAGGGACGGCCCCCAGCCAAGATGCAATACGTGCACGCCGAACAGCATAAGTAGTGGAATGGTCGCCAGCATGGCGAGGAAGCCGAGACGCAGTGGTACGGTCCAGAGTTTCTCCAGTACCCCGAGTCGCAAACGCAGGCCGATGGCGAACAGCGAAACCAGCAGCGCGATTTCGGTGATGGTTCGCAGCAGACGTGCATCGGCGACGATATCGAGGCGCAACAGGTCCATGCCAGGTGGCCCGAGTGCGTACCCGATGGCGAGGTAGAACATGGCGGCGCTAACGGGTAGCCGCCGGAGTGTCGTCGCTGCCACGCCCATAAAGACGAGCACGGCGCCGACGATGAGAAACCACAGTGTTTCGTGCATGAGCATCCGGTGGGGCCAGCATGCGAACGACGCGTGTGCAGTCGGTTGATTCAAAGCGAAACGCGCCGACATGCCGCGTGAGCGGTACGCCGGCGCATCACTGCAGACGCAGCTAGAAGCAACGAGCCGGCGTTGTCCGCAACGCTGTGCGAATTACAGCTTCACCCCGCCTGCTTCCGGCGCATCCGACGACCCGGCCGGAATGTCACCCACCCCCAGATCGTCGCGCCGACTGTAGGTATCGCGCCCCCAGTACGGCTCGCTGCCGTAGTACTGATGAACGGACGTGGCCCACGTCTGGTCAGCCATCGCCGGCCAGTGATCCTTATCGAAGCCGGGTGCGTTTTTCACGCGCTCGGCTGTCATATCAAGGAGGAAGCACTTCTGTTGGGTATCCAGGGTCAATGCGCTCCATGGAATCGCCAGCAGTTTGTCGCCGATGCCGAGAAAGCCGCCGCTCGACAGCACCACATACGCAATGCGACCGGAGCCGACGTCAAGCATGATGTCCTTGACCTTGCCGATATCCTCGCCATCGCTGCTGATCACCTTGTTGCCGTCGAGCGTGGCTGCCGCCATCACGTCCGGACCGGGACCGTCGGCACTCGTGCTGCCCTTGCCGACGATACGTGCGCCTTGTCCCTGGCGCATGCCGCTCAGGGTCTGTGTCTGGTTGATCATGATGTTTCTCCTAAACCGGTTTGAGGTGGGGAGCACTGAGCAACCGGCGTTCCTCCCATTTCCGGCGTCGCTGCAGCCTTGCTGTCGGCCCAATGCGGTGTCGTAGTCAGGTGGCGCGCTGGAAACGACACGTAAAGGATGCTGGCCGGTTTGAAACTATTTCGACAACTCGGAGCAACATGCCGCGCGGCATAGCCCTTGCTGTACGGCTGGGGTACAGCGCGAGTAGCGTGGCTACTTCGCTCGACAAGGCCGGGCAATGGACCGGCAATGCGGACGCTGTCGACGAGCCAGACAGTCTCATGCTGCAACCGGCAAAATCCGTCCGTTCAGGAAGCCGATGAACGATACGACTACCACACCCGGTGCGGATGCAAGCAGCGATACCAAAGGTCATTAACGCCGAAGATGCCGGGTGAGTCTGCGCTTGCATGATGCCGGCGCGGTTTCACCTGGCCGACTGATGACGGAGGAGTGTGATGAACCAACTATCCAGACAGAGCGTCGGCAAGAGGGCGCTGATCGTGGCCGCGATCGTGTTACTGAGCGTGGCCGCCGGTTGCAAACGGTCCGATAGCGGCGGCAGCGCGGATACTTCTTCCGCTGCCAGTGCTGCACTGGCCAGCAGCGGCGTGATGAACGGTGACGCGGCCACCGGCAGCACGGCTGATACGAGCAGCGGTGCGGCAGCCGCCGCCGCTGCGGCGGCGAGTACGCCCGCCACGGCGGCAGCCTCAGGTGCAAGCCAATAAGTTGGTTTGTAGATCTTACGAAAGCGCGCGAGCATATGCTTGGTGGAAGACACGATTCTCGCCTCACTATTTCACTACTTAGTGTTGGCTTTTTACCGCCGCCTCTTTGCGCACCGAGCGTGACTTTTTCAGCAGGTTGGTCAGCGAGCCATTGATGCTGTCCGTCACCGCAGCTTCCCGCACCGTGCGGCCCTTGGCGCCGGCTTTGCGTGCCAGCATCGCCGCGCGTTTCTCCGCATGGGCGAGCAAAGCAGCAAAAGCCGCTTCATCCACTCTCAGACCTCGGCGCGCTTGGCCGGGTGGCAAACTGTGCAACTCATCCGCCTCAAACGCGCTGATTACCGCGGGGTGGATGTAGCAGCGCCGGCAAACTGCGGGCGTATTGCGCAACAAGGCCGCCACCTCCTTGACGGTCGCAACGACATGGTGGCGCGCTTCGGTCGCGCTGCTGCACATCAGCCGCCGCAGCGCGGCCAATGCATAGACGCTGCCGGCCCACGTTCGATAGTCCTTCGCGGTGAAGTCGGCATTGCTCGCGCGGCGCAGGTAGTCGTTGATATCAGCCGATCCTACGGTGCGGCGCGTGCCGTCTTCGTCGAGATACTGGAACAGGTCGTGGCCCGGCAGTTCGGCGCAGCGGCGCACGATGCGTTTGATGCGCGGATTGTCCACGGTCACGTCGTGCTCGATGCCGCTCTTGCCGCGGAATCTGAAGCGCAACTGGCCAGCTTCGATCTTTACATGCTTCTTGCGCAGCGTCGTCAAGCCGTACGACTGGTTCTCGCGCGCGTATTCGGCACTGCCGATGCGAATCAGCGTCGTATCGAGCAACTGCACGATCGCGGCGATGACCTTGTCGCATGGCATGCCCGGCAGTTTCAGGTCGCGTGCGACGCGCGCCCGGATCTTTGGCAGCGCGCGCCCGAACTCAGCCATGCGTTCGTATTTGTCGGCGTCGCGGGTTTCGCGCCAGCTTGGGTGATACCGGTATTGTTTGCGGCCTCGCGCGTCGCGGCCGGTTGCCTGGATGTGGCCACGCGGGTCGGGACAGATCCAGACGTCTTCGTACGCGGGCGGAATGGCAAGCGCGTTGATGCGTCTGATTTCCTCTTCCTCCTCGATGCACTTGCCGCTCTGGTCGACGTACACGAAGCCGTCTTTTGCGCGCCGGCGGGTGTAGCCGGGTTTGCTGTCGTCGGCATGGCGCAGGCCCGGCGGCATGACAGCGGGAACGGCTTGTTGCGTGGTGCTGTCGTTAGCGCGTTCCTTGCGCTCAGCGCGCTCTGTACGGTGTGGAGAGTTGGTCGTGGCAGCCATTGTTGTAGGTAGAAGTTTCAAGCATAGGGCGCGCTTTGCGCCGATGACTGACTGCAAGCAAAGGCGATGCCGACCGCTGGTGTCGTGCTCGGAGGTGCGCGCGAGCGGAGCTGTCATTGCGAACACTCGCTTCTAGTTGCTCGATAGACCAGGGAGCGCGCCATGAGCAGCACACTGAACCTGATGAAGAGCCAGACTCATAGGCACGCCTTTTGCTGACTGAAGGACATAACCAAAGGGCAGGCTGCCTAACGCGCACTAACGCGCTGGCTGGACCTCGTCGTTTAGCAGACGTCAGTGGATATATGTCGACCAGGGAGAAATGCATGAAATTCCGGTATTCCCTACAAGTGATGACGGTTGCGCTGGGGCTGGGCGCAGCGCCGATCGGCGCGGTGTACGCGCAAGCCAGTGATGCTCCCGCGAGCGATGCGCCGATGAGCGGCACGAGGCTCTCGCCGGCAGACCAGCAGTTCGTGCAGGATGCCTCACAATCCGACGCCACCGAAATCGCGGCAAGCAAAATCGCGCTCAAGAATTCGAGCGATCCGCACGTCAAAAAATTCGCGCAGCAAATGATCGCTGACCATACGAAACTCTCGCACGCAATGGCGGCACTCGTCGCGAAGAAGGGGTTCGCCACAGCGCCGTCCGCCGATGCAGCGCTGGTCGGCAAACTGCAGACGCTGAAGGGCCGCGAATTCGATCAGGCTTACGTGGAGCAGATCGGGGTGGAAGCGCATCAACGAGCCGTCGACCTGTTCCAGCAGGAGAGCCAGAGCGGCACCGACTCGCAACTGAAGGCGGCGGCCGCGCACGCGTTGCCGACCATCAAGCATCACCTCGCCATGGCGCAGCAACTTGCCGGTTCAATGAAGGGTTCGTCATGAACGCGACCCTGCCACGGCCGGCCTATGAGGATTCCCTTATGCACATCACGTTTCCCGACGACAAACCGGCCTTCGACGGCGCGAATCTGACCGTGCGCTTCATGGCGCGCGTCGATGGCGAAGCGGTGGTGTGCGCGATCACCGCTGAAGCGCTGGAAGATCATTTCGGCGCCGATTCCGCGCTCGAAGCCACGCTGATGGCCGCTTTCAATAAGGGGCGCAACCGTATCCGTTCAGTTTGCGCGGAAGCACTCGACCAGAACGGGGGGGATGGCGTAGTGTTGCATAGTGGACTGTTCAGAGTGGAAGGCATGGAGCCCGATCGCGGCACCGCCGCGTAGTCCGGGCGCGTGTCTACCGCCTGTGCGTATTTTTAGGCGCAGCGTTGTACGGTGGCACGGTCCGCAAAACGCGAATCAACGATGCAAGGAGGCCTCATGTCACTCATCGTCGCTGCACGGTTTACAACCTTCCCAGCCGCTGAAGATGCGGCGCAAAAGCTCTTCAACGCGGGTTTCGTCGAAGAAGATGTCACGCTGTTCTTTGTCAATCCGCGCGGCCAGCACGCGCGTTATCCGATCGGTGGCGATACCCATACCGATCCGGGCGCGCGGGATGCGCCGAAGGGGGCCGGTATGGGCGTCACGATTGGCGCGGTGGTGGGCGCAGTAGTCGGCGTTGCGATATTCGCGGCATTCTCGGCGCCCATACTCGTGTCGCTGATTGCGGCGGGCGTCGGTGCTTACGTTGGCTCGTTGGCCGGGGCGATGTCGCGCACCCACGAAGCAGCCAAAGGCGGCCATCATTTCCCGTTTCATCAGGAATTGCGCGATTCCGGCGTGCTGGTGGCCGTGCATGTGTCGCCCGACAACCAGCTCGACGCTGCTCGTGTATTGCGCGAAGCAGGGGGCACGGCGATCGAGCGAGCGAGTGGGCGCTGGCAGCAAGGGCGCTGGGCCGACTTCGATCCACTCAGAACACCCGAGCCACTCAACGAATTCAGCGAGAGGCATGCTTGAGGCGCTAAACGATTTCGTTTGAGCGTAGACGCGGTAAACAACAAAACGGCCCGACCAAAGTCGGGCCGTTTTGCATGCCGGCGGAGGGATCGCCCGCTCTTATTCCGCTACGACCTTCAGATGGTTCTTTACGCTCGAGACGCCATCGACGCCTTTCACGACCTCTCCAGCTGCGGCCTTGTCGTCAGCCGACGGTACCGAACCCGTGAGCCACACTACGCCCTTGAGGGTTTTCACGTGGATGTGGGTCGACTTGACGTTCTTCGCGCTGAGCAGTTCGGCCTTGGCCTTGGTGGTGATGGTGCCGTCGTCGACATGCTGGCCGATGGTTTCGGATGCGGCCGACGGGGCCGAAGCGCTGGTCTGCGCCGTAGCGTTCAGTGCGAATGCGACACAAGCGATGCTGCCTGCGGTCTTCAAAAGTTGGATTGTCTTCATGGTTTCTCCTTCGAATGTTGATGAAAAATGCGGTCTGGTATTTGCGATCAATTCGTGCGATCAATTCGGGTGCAAAGACCCGCGTCTGTCCACATAGTGCTCATTCGCAAGGCGTATGCCCGGCACGCCACACGGGTGCCCCGATGGCGGGAAAAGCCGTTACGGCGCATGCATTTAGGCTGAGGAATAGGGGGCAGGCTACGTCCGGCGCGCTGTCCGCCGGACCGCAAGGCGCACGACCGGAAATTGCCGGGCTCTTGTAAAAATGGCACTCGCCTGCTGCGCAATTGGCGGGCCTGAGAAGGTAAAGCGGCGGCAAAACTTAGAAAAAACAGTGTGTTGGGCGAACTGGTATGACAGTTGCTCTAATGAGGCCACGTAGCATTTCTCAGCGACTAACGGGACCTCACTACAATGCCTTCCATTGAACTACGCACAAGGCAGTCTCTTGCACTCACGCCGCGTTTGCAGCAATCGGTGCGTCTGTTGCAGTTGTCGTCTCTGGAGTTCCAGCAGGAGTTGCGCACCGCGCTCGACACCAATCCGTTCCTCGAGTACGACTCGACAGACACGGAAGATGTCGCGCTCGCCACTGCAACTTCCGGCGATGACGCCGGCGCGATGCCGGCCACGGACACGGTCGCCGCGGCCGAACCTGAATCCTTACCCAGCGGCAGCGACACCATGGAGAGCGCGGGGCAGGACGACATCCCCGGCGACTTTTCAGGCGACTACAGCAGCCGCGGTTCGGCGCGCCAGAACGGCGACTCCGGGAGTAGCGATCCCGCCGAATGGGCGCGTTCCCAACCCACCTTGCGCGAACAGTTGCACGACGCGCTACGCCTCTATCGACTTGAAGACCGCGACCGCGCGGTGGCCCGTTTCATCATCGAGGCGCTCGACGACGACGGCTATCTGCGCCAGGAGCTGTCTGACCTTGCGGATAGCGTCGAACTCCAACCTGAACTGACCGAAGAAGACTTGCTGGTGGCGCTGCGCCTCGTGCAATCGCTCGATCGTCCCGGTCTCGGCGCGCGCTCGCTGTCCGAATGTCTGTCGCTGCAATTGAACGCGTTACCCGCGGATACGCCGGGACGCGACGTCGCGCTCCAGGTCGTCGATCATCATCTCGAACGCCTCGCGCGCCGCGAACAGGCTGAACTGCAAAAGCAGATCGGCTGCAGCGCCGAGGAACTGCGGGTGGCCTGCGCGCTGGTGCGCAAGCTCGACCCGAAGCCGGGCAACACCTACGGCCGCACTGAAGACAACTATGTCGTGCCGGACGTGATCGTGCGCCAGGCGCGCAACAAATGGGTGGTGTCGATCAATCCGGCGGTGCAGCCGCGCGCTCGCGTTCATCGCATGTACGCCGAGCTGTTCGCGCAATCCGCTGGTGCAAGCCGCTCGCCGCTCGCGCAGCAATTGCAGGAGGCACGCTGGCTGATCCGCAATGCGCAGCAACGTTTCGATACGATTCAACGCGTGGCCGAATGCATCGTCGCGCATCAGAAGGCCTTCTTCCAGTACGGGGAAATCGCGCTCAAGCCGATGGTGCTGCGCGATGTGGCCGAAGAACTCGGTCTGCATGAGTCCACCATCTCGCGTGCGACCGGCAACAAATATATGGCCACGCCGCGCGGTATTTTCGAGTTCAAGCACTTCTTCCCGCGTGAACTCGGCACCGAAAGCGGTGGCACCTGTTCGGCCGCCGCAGTGCGCGCACTGCTCAAGGAAATGATCGCCGCAGAGAACACGCGCGATCCACTGACGGATGTGACGCTCGCCAGGATGCTTGCGGATCAGGGCGTGCTGGTGGCGCGGCGCACCGTGGCGAAATATCGCCATCTGATGAAAGTGCCGCCGGCGGAACTGCGCCGCCAGGTATAGGCGTACTACGCCGTCGTAAAAGCGCGGGCTTCTTTGAACGGTCACGTGAGACTGAGTGCTCGCGTGACTCTTTTTTCGTATCTGGACGTTTCGTGCGCGCCCCATTACATTGGCGGCTCAAGTCGAAACGGGGTGCGTCAATGAAGTATTCGAATCTGGTCGAGCGTTTGCAAGGCAGACGCACGTCAGCGTGGGAAATCCATCGTGTCGCTCAACAGGCGCTTGCCAATGGCGAAGACGTGATCGTGCTGAGCGTTGGCGACCCCGACTTCGCCACACCTGCTCCGATCGTCGAGCGTGCAATCGCGGCGTTGCGCGAGGGCGATACGCACTACAGCGCCGTGTCCGGACGTGAGCCGCTGCGTGCGGCGATCGCGGAAGAACACGCTCGCACCACCGGTTGCGCCGCGAGCGCGGCCAACGTGATCCTGACGGCGGGTGCGCAGAACGGTGTGTTCGCCGCATCGTTGTGCCTGCTGGAGGCCGGCGACGAAGTGATCGTCCCCGAGCCAATGTATCTGACGTACGAGGCCTGTGTGCGCGCCGCGGGCGCCACGCTCGTGCCGGTGCCGGTCGATCCCGCGCGGGCGTTCCACCTCGACTGCGACGCACTCGAAGCGGCCATCACACCGCGCACCCAGGCCATTTTCTTCGCCACACCCTGCAATCCGACTGGCGTGGTGATGCCGCGTGCCGACCTCGAGCGCATCGCGCGACTCGCCCGCGAGCACGATCTGTGGGTGCTATCGGACGAGGTCTATGCGGATCTCACCTTCGAGCGGGAGCATGTGAGCATTGCTGCGTTCCCCGGCATGGCGGAGCGTACGGTGACGCTCGGGAGTCTGTCGAAATCGCATGCAATGGCAGGCTGGCGTGTGGGCTGGGCGATCGGTCCGGCCACGCTGATCGAGCATATGGGGCGGCTCGCGCTGGCCATGCTCTATGGCTTGCCCGGCTTCATCCAGCAGGCCGCATTGACAGCCTTGCAGAACAAGGCGCCGATCGTCGCCGAGATGCGCGAGATTTACCGGCGCCGTCGAGATGTCGTGTTCGAGCGCTTGCATCGCGTGGCGGGTTTGCGTTGCCTGCTACCCGAGGCCGGCATGTTCATGATGGTCGACGTCAGCGGCACGGGCCTCGACACGGTCGATTTCACCTGGCAACTGTTTCGCGCACAGGGGGTGTCGCTGCTCGACGCCAGCGCGTTTGGGGAAACGGCGAATGGTTTCGTTCGACTGGGTTTCGTGGTCGACGAAGCAAGCCTGATCGACGCCTGCGAGCGGATTGCCGCGTTCGTCGGTGGATTGAAAACCGCTTAGCCGCTTCGGGCGTTCTGGTTTTGACGTGGTTTCTCCAGATCAGTCCTGGATGAACGCTGGCTTTCAGTTTGTTTTCGTTTAACTCAATGAAATGATGCGTTGTGAGAGCAGTGTGCGTTGCAGCCAGTTTTCGATTGACGTCTTTTATGCTTGCGTCAAGAATCGTTCGCCTGGTTCGTCTTAATCTGGACAACCGCGACATCGACGCTTATCGACTCGCAGCCGGAAACCACATGGCCCTTCGCTTCTATCTCTCGTTGCGCCGATCACTGGTGGCAGGATCCGTGGCGGCCGCGCTCGTGGCGATGGCGCTGGTTCTCGCCGTCCTCGCCGCGTTCAGTCAAATGTGCGCGGCCGCCGAACCGGACGACTCATCGGCTGCAACTGCCAGCACCGAAACAGCCACGTCGCCAGCCAGCTCCGTGGGCGTGCCCAGTATGCCCAACGCTCAGGCGGAGACTGCGGGCCAGGCTGCCGCTACGAACGGCCAGCCCGTCAAGGAGCCGAGCGCTAATCCAGCACGTACCGGCCGTCCGCCACGGGTTGCCGCCGCCAGCCAGAACGATCCTCAGGATAACCCGCAGCACACGGCCAAACCCGAGACCACGGCGATCCCCGTGCCGCCGGAAAGCGCCGCGGTGACCCAGCATTCGATACGGCTCGGCGGCCGCAAGATCGACTACACGGCGACCGCCGGCAACCTGCTGCTACGTGACAAAACGGGGCAGGCCAATGCGAGCGTCTTCTATGTCGCCTACACGGTCGCCACCAAAGCGCCGTCGACACGCCCTATCACGTTCCTGTTCAACGGCGGACCGGGCTCGGGCAGTGTGTTCCTGATGATCGGCTCGTTCGGGCCGAAGCGGGTGCGTACGGCGAGTCCCGCGATCACGCCGCCCGCGCCGTATGTGCTGGACGACAACCCCGATAGCCTGCTCGACACCACCGATCTGGTGTTTATCGATGCCGTGGGCGCGGGCTTGTCGCGGGTCGTCGGGCATGGCACGGGGAAAGAATTCTGGGGCGTCGATCAGGACCTCGACGCGTTCTCGCAATTCATCGACCGCTATCTGACGGTGAACCAGCGCTGGAATTCGCCGAAGTACCTGCTCGGCGAATCGTACGGCACCGCGCGCGCCGCGATGCTCGCGTATCAGCTGGGCCAAAACAATATCGCGCTCAACGGCGTGATCCTGATGTCGTCGGTGCTCGATTCTGCGGCCTCTTCACCCGGCTTCGATTTCCAGAGCGAAAGCTACTTGCCGAGCTTCGCGGCCATCGCGTGGTACCACGACAAGATTGTGCCGAAGCCAGCCAGTCTGCCGGCCTTTCTCGACGAGGCCCGCGCCTTCGCACGGGGGCCCTACGCGCAGGCGCTCGCGCAGGGCGACGCGTTGCCTGATGCGCAGCGCGACGAGATTGCAGCACGCGTCGCGCAGTTCACCGGGCTCGATGTCGATTACGTGAAACGCAGCCGTCTGCGTCTCTATCCATCGCGCTTTCGCGAGCAATTGTTGCGTGATCGGTCGCGCAGCGTCGGCCGTTTCGATGCGCGTTTCGAAGGGCTCGAGTATGACGGCGTGTCCGAGCGTCCCGATTTCGATGCATCGGTGAGCAGCGTGTCGAGCGCTTTCGACGCTGCGCTTCATCAGCATCTTGCGCAGGACCTGCATTTCACGCCTGCCGACCGCTATCGCGTCTTCAACGACGATGCCTTGAAACAGTGGGACTGGAAACACCGTGAGTGGTGGGGCGAACACTTGACCCAGCCTTATGCGGCGGGCGATCTCGCCGAAGCGATGCGCCAGAATCCGCAACTGCGCGTGATGTCGCTGAACGGCTATTTCGACCTCGCCACGCCGTTCTATGCGACCGAGTACGCGCTCGCGCATCTGGGTGTCGACGCGCCGCTGCGCGCCAACGTGCGCATCACCTACTACCCGACCGGGCACATGATCTATCTCGACGATGCCGCGTTGCATACGCTCAAGCGGGATCTGGCGAGCTTCTATGCGGCGGGCGCGGGCTAGTATTGCGAGGAGCGGCAAGTCGTCGACCGGTATAATTCCTCCACTGTGGCGCGCTCGTTCGAAGGTGCGTCCATGCCGTTGTCCACGGCTTCGCCAACCAGGCTTCACCAACCTAGGCTTCACCCGCGCTGCCCATGCCATTTCTTCCGATCCAGTCCTTCACGCGCAAACGACTTTCCGACGTGGTGTCCGACCAGATCAAGCAACTGATCTCGGACGGCTCGCTGATGCCTGGCGACCGGTTGCCGGCCGAACGCGATCTGGCCACGCAGCTCGGTGTGTCGCGGCCGTCGTTGCGGGAAGCGCTGATCAGGCTGGAAGCGGACGGTTATATCGAAACGTCGGGGCGGGGCGGCTTCACGGTCGTCGACGTTACCGCGCCGATCATCTCCAAGCCGCTCGCCGAACTGTTGCTGCAGAATCCGCGCACCAGTGCCGATATTCTCGAACTGCGCCAGGGTCTCGAATCGATTTCGACGGTGTACGCTGCGGAGCGCGCCACGGCGGCGGATCTGCAGAAGATCACCGAGGCATTCGAAGCATTGAAGGCCGGTTCCCAGTCGCAAGATCGCGTGAACCTCGCGGAACTGGATGCCGCGTTTCACCTCGCCATCGCCGACTCCACGCATAACATCGCGCTCGCTCACGTGATGCACGGTATCCATACGCTGATTCGCGAAGGCATGCGCCAGTACCATCGCCTGATCGACTACGACGACGCGATGGAAAAACAGCTGATGAGCCAGCATCAGGCCATCTACGACGCGGTCATCGCGCGCGATGCGCAAAAGGCGCGCAAGGCCGCCGAGCGTCATCTGACCTATGTGCGCGAAATGTACAAGGAAGACGCGGCGAAACCTTCGCCAAGCGCGATTTCCTGAGTTGCTGGTCTCCGGCCGCCCTCCGACTTCCTGATTCGCTGGTTTCCTGACCACCGCTTGCGCCCACGCGCGGGCGGCGGGTCACGTGCGCCCATTGCCGCGCTGAGGTCTGCGCAGCCTGCTTCACCAACGTTCTCCCGGTTGACAGCACCCGGCGACTTCCTTATATTTCGTGGTAAGACCAACATGACCAGTCTTACTGATTCGACCGCGAGCATGGCGTCAGCAGGAAAAGCCCCCGCCGCCATCTTTTCGTCGTAGGGTAGGTGAATCACCGGCTGCCGCTTCTTCTTTTCAATGAGCTTATGAAAGTCGCCCTGTTTATCCCGTGCTTCATCGACGCGTTCTATCCCGAAGTCGGAATCGCCACGCTCGAATTGCTTGAACGCTTTGGCATCGAGGTCGACTATCCGCAGGAGCAAACCTGCTGCGGCCAGCCGATGGCCAACAGCGGTGCGCAGGTCGAAGCAGCCGGCGCCGAACGCGTGTTTGCGCGCAACTTCGCCGGCTACGACTACATCGTCGGGCCGTCGGCAAGTTGCATCCACCACGTGCGCGAGCATTTGATCGCGCTCGAACAGACCGATGAAGTCAGGAAGGTCCGCGCCAATGCCTACGAACTCGTCGAATTTCTGCATGACGTGGTTGGCGCGCGCGAATTTCCATGGGCCGAATTTCCTCATCGGGTCGGCCTGCATAACAGTTGCAGTGCGTTGCGGCATCTGAAGGAAGCGTCGGTTTCGGAGATTGCAGGGTCGCCGTTTTCGAAGCCACGCACTTTGCTCGAAGGCGTTAAAGGCATCGAATTCGTCAAACCGTCGCGACCCGATGAATGCTGCGGTTTCGGCGGTACCTTCTCGGTGACCGAAGAACCGGTGTCGGTGCGCATGGGGCAGGATAAGGTCCGCGATCATCTCAACGCGGGTGCGCAATACATCGTATCGGGCGATATGTCGTGCCTGATGCACCAGCAAGGCTGCGCAGAACGAATGAAAGCCGACGCACGCTTCATCCATATCGCGCAGGTCCTTAACGGAGCACGCGCATGAGCCGGATCGATCACGCGAAAGCCGCGGGCGCTTTCATCAGGAAGACGGAGCACGTCGCGTTTCACGACAAACGTCTATGGGATTTGCGCGAGAAGCGCGATGCGCAGGCGCACGGCATCCCGGAATGGGAGACGCTGCGCGAACTGGCATCGGGCATCAAGGAGCACACGCTGTCGCATCTGTCCGACTACCTCGAACAGTTCGCCGCTGCGGCTGAAGCCAATGGCGTCATGGTGCATTGGGCCGCGACGGCTGAAGAGCATAACGCGCTGGTCCACAAGATCATGTCCGAGCGTGGCATGACCACACTCGTCAAAAGCAAGTCGATGCTCACCGACGAATGCAAGATGCGCGAGTATCTGGAGCCGCGCGGCATCACGGTGATGGAGACCGACCTCGGTGAGCGCATCCAGCAGCTCGATCATCAGGACCCGAGCCATATGGTGGTGCCCGCGGTCCATAAACTGCGTGGCGACGTGGCTGAACTGTTCGGCCGAACCATCGGCACCGATCCAGAGAACAGCGATATTCACTACCTCGCGGAAAGCCAGCGAATGAACACGCGGCCGTACTTCGTGCGCGAGAAAACGGCCGGCATGACCGGTTGTAATTTCGCAGTGGCGGAGACGGGCACGGTCGTGGTGTGTACGAACGAAGGCAATGCCGACCTGTCGGCGAATGTGCCGCCGTTGCATATCGCGTCGATCGGTATCGAGAAGCTGATTCCGAAGGTGTCGGACCTCGGCGTGTTCATCCGCATGCTGTCACGCAGTGCGCTCGGTTCGCCGATTACGCAATACACCTCGCATTTTCGCGCGCCGCGTCCGGGTACCGAGATGCATTTCATCCTCGTCGATCATGGTCGCTCGGAGCGGCTTGCGATGGAGGACTTCTGGTATTCGCTCAAATGCATCCGTTGCGGCGCCTGTATGAACACCTGTCCTGTGTACCGGCGCAGTGGCGGCCTGTCGTATGGCGGCACGTATTCGGGGCCGATCGGCGCGATCATCAATCCGACCTTCGATCTGAAGCGCTACAGTGCATTGCCGTTCGCGTCGACGCTCAACGGCAGTTGCACGAATGTGTGTCCGGTGAAGATCAATATTCACGAGCAGATCTACAAATGGCGCACGGTGATCGCCGAGCGTCACGAGGTTCCGTTCGTGAAGCAGGAAGTGTTGAAAATGGCGGGGCGCCTACTCGCGAGCCCGACGCTGTATCGGGCGACGGTGTCATCGATGGGCGGCGCGCTGCGGCGGCTGCCGAATTTCGTGCTGTATAACCCGCTCAATATCTGGGGGCGGCAGCGTGAGTTGCCCGAGGCGCCGAAGCTGACCTTCCACGCCTGGTACAAGAAGAATCGTGGAGGTGGCGATGGCAACGCGTGAAGCTTTTCTGGCGAAGGTGCGTGAGGCGCAGCCGCCGGCGCGGCCACGGCCTGATGTGCCGTTGTTCACTTCGGCGGGCGGGGATTTGCGGGCGCGCTTCATGACGGCATTGCAGGCGATGGGTGGCACGTGCGTCGAGGTGCCGGCTGCGGGTGACGTGCTTGCGCTGATCCGTGAACGGTTCGGCGATGCGGCGTCGGTGGCGTCGGCGACGCCCGAAGTGCCGGGCACACGCGTCATCACGGCCGACACCGAACCCGCTTCGTTGCAGGATATCGATGTGGGTGTGGTGCGAGCGCGCTTCGGCGTGGCTGAAACGGGCTCAGTGTGGTTCAGCGAACGTGAGTATGTGGTCAATTCGCTGGGGTACATCGTGCAGCATCTGGTGGTGCTGCTCGATCCGGCGCAATTGCTCGACGGCTTGCAGGACGTGTACCGTCGCGACGACTTCCGCGATGCACGCTATGCGGCGCTGGTCACCGGCCCCTCGGCCACGGCGGATATCGAAGGCGTGCTGATTCGGGGTGCGCAGGGGGTAAGGTCGTTGACGGTGGCATGGGTAGGCAGTCCGCAAGGAATCTAGCGGGTGCCTTGGCGTCTGGGAGCAAATCGCCGCATCGTGCGGAGACGCTTTGCGCCGGATAGTAGGGCGACCTGCCGCCACCCATGCGGCATTCGAGCATCACTCACCTGTCATTCAACTGTCGGGCGGCCGCGCTGGTATCTTCTGCCAGCCGCTGGGACATGTCCGTACGAATGGGTAGTAGCCCTGCGGGTTGTCGCAGTGGTACCAGAAGGCGAGTTGTGGTGCGCCGCCGCCCTGGTCATACATGTCCGCGCCGCCGGGCTGTGCCGGCCCCTGCTCGATGTACTGCGTAGGTTGCGACGGGTCGCCGGACACGTACGGGTAGTAGACGCTGGTGTAGTAGGGGGGGTAGTAGTACGGATAGAACGGATAACCGTAGATGAAGCCCGGACCGAAGTAAAAACCGACGCTCACGGATCCGCAGCAACCGTAGTAGCCGCCGCGGTAATAGCCACCGTGGTACCACCCGTAGTAGCCACCGTGGTAATAGCCACCGTGGTACGAGCCGCCGCCGTAATATCCACCATGGTAGCCGCTGCTCCAGCTGCTGCTGCCGCTGCTGCTGCCGCTCGAGCTGCTGCCGTGGTTGACACCGCCATAGCCGCCCCCGTAGCCACCACCATAGCCGCCGCCTCCGTGGTACCAGCCGCCGCCGCCTCTGCCCGCGGTGGCTGCGGCGCTGATGCACAGCGCCGCCAGCACGAGCAGTAGCCGGCACAAGTCACGCCTTTTCACGATACTCACCTCGTATCTCCGCGCCTCGTCCGGCACGACACGGTGTCCGTGTCCGCAGGACCTGGATCAGGGCTCGCTGCAGCAGCGGGATAGAATCAGGGCGCACTGGTTGGCCTCATAGACCAGTTTAGGCGTTAGTGCGATATTTTTCCTGTCAGTGCAGGAGGTATGTTTCGCCACACTGGACGCGCGTGCCTCTCATACTGGTGATTGTCGACGCGATGCGCAGAGGAAGTCATGTGCTCGAACAGCTCGCGCCCCACTCGACGACGGCTCTTGAGACGTGTGCATGAGACGTCGTGACGATCAGGGAAGGAGTGAAGCCTCATCTGCATCTATACCGAGCTGCTCCTTGAGGCCAGCCCATCCCCGCGGTGTGACCTGCACGGCGCGTGATCCGGTGTGCCGTCGCAACCATCCTTTCGCGCACAGCAGCGCTGTGAACTGGACGCCGAGGGGACCGGCGAGATGATGTTGCCGCTCGGTCCAGTCCAGGCACTGGCGAGCCACGCCTCGCCGCGTTGGTTTGAGTGCGGCCACATCCAGCCCCATGCTGTTAAACCACGCGATGCCGGCCGCCGTCACATCGAACTGCTTATCCGCTGCAGCGACGATATAGCCGCGCGCTTGCAGGGCCTGCGCGACGGCGACGCCCACACGCCCGGCCAGGTGGTCGTAGCAACAACGTGCGAACTGGAGATATTGCGCTTCGCGGCTGAGCGGCTTGCACCGTACAGGGTCGACTGGCCCGATGGTCGCAAGATGTTCAAGCGCCGAAGCGACGTGAGCGCCGGCCAGCCGGTAGTAGCGATGCCGCCCTTCCGGTTCGACGACTAGCAGGCCTCCGGCGAGGAGTTTGCCAAGGTGCGAACTGGCGGTCTGCGCTGATACCCGAGCCGCGAACGCCAGTTCACCAGCAGGGCGGGCGCGTCCGTCCGTGAGCGCCATGAGCATTGCTGCTCGCGTCGGGTCCGCAATCAGGCGGGCGGCGGATGCCACAGTCGGTTGAATATCCATGTGTCGATCTCCAGGCACGCCATCACGATAGCATCGGAAAGCTCGGCATGTTTCGACACCGGTCGAAGCATCAGGCGTCGATCCAGCCATAGACTGTGACCAGTCATCTTTAATCGAGGGACTGATCATGTGCGCAAATACCGATATCGAAATTCGACACATCTACGAACAATGGCACGCTTGTGTCGTGCAGCGAGATCTCGAAGGGTTGACGGCTCTCTACGCCGATGACGCGATTCTTGAAACTCCGCTCATTCTTGCCGTCCTGAAGAATCACGATCATGGTGTCCTCAAGGGAAAAATCTCCATCGCCTCATTTTTCGCTGCTGGCCTGCGGGATGCAGGCTGCGGACTCGGCCATTGGTACCGGACGGGCACGTTCTTTTCCAATGGCCGGCAATTGACGTGGGAGTATCCGCGCGAAACGCCAGATGGTGATCAGGTCGACCTCGTCGAGGTGATGGATATCGAGCATGGTCTCATTCGCCATCACCGCGTTTATTGGGGATGGGTTGGATTCATGAAACTGGCCCCAGCTTTGAATTCCCGTGCGAGCGATGCTCGGTGATAAACGGCAGCATCGCAGATCGCGCGTGTGCTGGCGGCAACCAGCATCAGCTACATCGTCGTTGTCCTTGACACGTCGATCGTCAATGTCGCTCTAGCCGAACCGAGGTTGAACTATTAACGACGCAGACTGACTGGCCGCTTGTTGCCGCGGCCG
Source organism: Paraburkholderia domus (assembly GCF_905220705.1). Taxonomy (GTDB): domain Bacteria; phylum Pseudomonadota; class Gammaproteobacteria; order Burkholderiales; family Burkholderiaceae; genus Paraburkholderia; species Paraburkholderia domus. The sequence goes on along the minus strand of NZ_CAJNAT010000019.1, from coordinate 67,398 downwards.
ATGTCTCCTGGGGGCGACTTCTGCCGGACGCGGACCGACCAACGGCGGCCCACGCCGTCGGTTCAACGTCGGACCGGGTTCGGCGGCCAAGAACGGTCGGTCGGATGCGGTCCGGAAAGCAGTCGCTCAACGCCGCCTTCGATCTCCCACAAGACGTTCCCGTCTCAAATGGTTGCGTGGGACGCTATTGCAGCCAGAATGACCGGCAGTTGGGCCGGTTTTACAAAATGGTGATCGAAGCCGGCCTTGAGCGATTCGTCCCGTTCGGAGGGCGCGCCCAGTGCGGTTACCGCCAGCAGCAACGGCCAGGGGATGACGCTCATGCGCCGGATTTCTCTCGCCACTGCCCGACCATCCATACGGGGCATCTGGATATCAAGCATCACCACGTCAGGATGCCAGGCGGAGTACGCGGCGAGCGCGCCTATGCCGTCTGCAGCCGTTTGGATGGCGTAACCGTAAGTCTCGAAGAACAGCACGTACGCCTCGACCAAATCCGGGTCGTCGTCCGCGATGAGTAAGCGCTCCGCTTTGGCAGTGGACATTGGGTTCCTATAGGTTGCCCCCTATATCACGCAATTTAGGGACCCGATAGAATCGAAGCAGCTATTTGCGCGCAATACAAATTCGGCGAATGCGCCATATGGACTTTTTTCCCTTCCTCGAGGGCGCACATGCGATTGGCTGACTTCATCCTGCGCGACATGGAAACGATTGTGGTGCAATGGGAGGCGTTTGCCGGCACCCTGTTGCCGGCAGCCGCAAACATGAAATCGCTCGCTCTGCGAGACCATGCGCAACAGATTCTGCAAGCCGTAGCGAAGGATCTGTCGACGGCCCAGTCCAGGGAGGCGCAAGCCGAAAAGTCGATGGGACGAGCCCCCGTACTGATCGGAGCGCCGGAGACAGCTGCGCAAACGCACGCCCTTCTGCGGGCGCGAGGCGGGTTCGACATCAACCAGTTGGCTGCCGAGTACCGCGCCCTGCGGGCCAGCGTCCTGCGGCTCTGGATGGACGAATGTCAGCCCGAGGCCCCAGATCCAGATGATGTCATCCGGTTCAACGAGGCCATCGACCAGGCACTTGCCGAATCGGTCGGGTATTTCAGCGCGCAAGTCGACCAGGCTCGCAACCTCTTGCTTGGCATGCTCGGGCACGATATGCGCAGCCCACTCCAGACCATCCTGATGACGGCCCAATATCTGGCGGCGCTGAACGCTGGGGAGCAGGTATCCGTAGCCGCATCCCGTTTGATCAGAAGCGGCGCTCGCATGCAGGCCCTTCTGAACGATATGCTTGATTTCAATCGAACCAGGCTGGGTTTGGGTGTCAATATCGCGCCGACTGATACCGACCTGGAGAAACTGCTCTCCGACGAACTCGACCTGTTGCGGGCAGCGCATCCAGACCGTCGAGTTGATCTGGACGTGGCAGGTGACTGTCGGGGTGTTTGGGACGGCCGCCGTCTGCAGCAGTTGCTTGAAAATCTGGTCTTGAATGCGATCAAGTACGGAGCGCCAGACGCGCCGGTGCGAGTGGTGATGACCGGCGAGGCGCGGGACGTTCGTTTCGAGGTCAGGAACCACGGGCCCGCCATCGAGCGAATGACTCTGGCCCGGATCTTTGACCCGCTCCAGCGTGGCCTGAATCAGGAAGGTTCATATAACGCAGACGGCAACCTCGGGCTCGGACTGTATATCGCGCGCGAGATTGCCAAGGCCCATGGGGGCGAGATCGAGGCGCGGTCCGACGAGGCGGAAACCGTGTTCGCTGTGCGCCTGCCACGTCGTCAATAGCGTCCGCGATATATATCCACCGACGGCCGTCGGCGTGCTTTTGCGTGAGCGCTCGTAAGTGCAGGGGCAATTGCCGTTCACGAGTATGCGGCAAAATCTTCGCGTGTCATCCTTCTCGTTCGCCCCGCCGACAGCAACTGGTCGTTTAGCAACGGTCCGCTTTTTCAGTACGCCTGTGGCTGTTTCGGGTCGGTGCAGTCCTTCCCCTAAGTCCTCTGTTAGCCCACGAAGTGTCATTCAATCGCGACATTATTCCGACCTGCGGACGCCAGCTCCGTGTCGATTATCGATCTACTACCTGCTGACGAGGAGGACGAACGTTCAATCACCATGCGATGCCGCACAGTCGAAGAGGTGATCCCGGCCTGTCGCGGCCACACGTCCGGTAAGCCATCACAAGGGACTTTCTGGCGCGCATGACAGCGCCTCTCGTGCTCAAATTCGATACGCGGCTGCCGTTGACTATGTCGGCGCATCGAACCTCTTCACTTTGCTCGAATCGATGCCTCCGTATTGGGAGCCGATGCGCGACATGATGTACGAGATGATCGGCAACCCGCAGACCGAAGAGGGCAAGCGGACACTGCACGATGCGTCGCCGCTGTTTTTCGCGGACCGGATCGTGACACCGCTCCTTGTCGCACAAGGTGCCAACGATCCGAGAGTCAAACAGGCCGAGAGCGATCAGATGGTCGCCGCTTTGCGGGCGCGCGGTGTCGATGTGAAATACATTCTCAAGGAAAACGAAGGGCACGGTTTTCAAAACGAAGAAAACGAGCTCGAGTTCTATGAAGCGATGGACGCGTTCCTTGCGGAGTATCTCGGCGGAGTTGCGAGAAAGTGATCGGGTCTGCGTCGCCAATGGGTGCCTGATTAGCAACGGCCCATCCAATGTTGCTGCGTTCCGTGCGTGGCACGAGATAGTTTTGCAGGTTGCCGGGCACCCCCTCCACGGACTTTGATATCATCACTGTATAAACATACAGGTTTCGCGAAATCCCCGTGGCGACAGATGCTCCGTCAGACCTCCGCTCTGATGCCCCCTATTACCTGCTGAACTTCGAGCGTGCGCTGGCGTGGCTCGCCGAGCGTTATGACGATCTGCTGGACGCGCAGGAACACAGCTTCCTGCGCGACTTCGCCGTTTTGCCGCAGCCGTCGCGCGCGTTGCTGGTTCGCATGCTGATGCGCAAGGGCACGCTGTTCCGCGCCAGCCGTCTTTCTTATGACGAGATCGGTTGCCCTTTACGGGCCGTTGCGCCCCTGGCGGTGCTCGGTTGGGTCGACACTGAACCTGGCCTGACGCTCGACGATCTGTTCGCGCTCACCACGCGTCCCGAGTTGCTGCTGATCTTTGCGGACGCCATCGCCTTGACTCCTGGCGCGAAAGGCTTGCGCAAACCCGATCTGCTGGAAACGCTGCGGCCGTTTTACGAAGGCGAAGACGAGGAGCCAGGCACCCCTGCGCAGCCGTTGTCCACATGGCACAGCCAGACCACCGATCGCGTCTTCCACGTGGCCATCGCGCCCCTGTGCGACCGTCTGCGCCTGATGTTCTTCGGCAATCTGCAACAGGACTGGTCGGAGTTCGTGCTTGCCGATCTCGGCGTGTTCCAGTACGAGAAGGTTGCATTCGCGCCATCGTCGCGCGCATTCCAGCAACGCGTGGATGTCGACGTCTACCTTGCGTTGCATGCGTGCCGCGAAGCGCTCGAATGGCTGCCCGCAGGAGAGTCTGAAGCCGAGGCGGTCGACGAGATCGTCGCCGCGATCGCCGCGATCGAAACCTCGAACGCCTGGCTCGAAACACGTCGCGCGAAACTACTGTTTCGTATCGGCCAGCATTGCGAGCGTCAGCAGAACTGGCCCGCTGCACTGGCCGTCTATGAGCGTTGTGCGTGGCCCGGCGCGCGCCATCGGCGCTTACGCGTGCTGGAACGCAGCGAACGATTCGACGAAGCCTTCGCCCTCGCTTCGCAAGCCGCTGCCACGCCTGAAAGCGAAGAGGAGGCGCAGCGCGTCGCACGCATGCTGCCTCGTTTGCAGCGCAAGCGTGGCGAGCGGGTGGCGCGCGTGCCTGCTGCACGGCCGGTCGAGCGCAGCACACTGGTGCTGCCGAGGCCTGACGAGTCGCAATCGGTCGAATACGTCACACGCGATCATTTGACTTGCGACTCAGCGCCGGTTCACTACGTCGAAAACGCGCTGATCAACTCGCTGTTCGGTTTGCTGTGCTGGGAGCCGGTGTTCGCGGCGCTGCCTGGCGCGTTTTTCCATCCTTTCCAGCGCGGGCCGGCCGATCTGCATGCGCCGGATTTTCACGCGCGCCGCGCCGAACAATTCTCCGCGTGTCTCGCACAACTCGACAGCGATGCCTATCGAGAAACGATTCTGCGTCATTTGCAAAGCAAGGCAGGTCTGCAATCGCCATTTGTATTCTGGGGCTTGCTGACGTCGGAACTGGTCGTGTTGGCCCTCGATTGCCTACCTGCCGCGCATCTGAAACTATGGTTCGAGCGTCTGCTGCGCGACATCCGCGGCAACCGTTCGGGCCTGCCGGACCTGATCCGTTTCTGGCCGGCCGAGCGCCGTTATGAGTTGATCGAAGTAAAGGGCCCCGGCGACCGCTTGCAGGACAACCAGATCCGCTGGCTCGCATACTGCGCGCAGCACGGCATGCCGGTGCGTGTGCTCGACGTACGATGGGCCGATGAAGGTGCCCCCATGTCCGAAGTCACGCTGGAGGGAACGGCAGGGGACACGAATGGGGCAATGACAGAAGTCAAGGTAGCGGCACCGAAAGAGGCCAACGCGGATGTCACCACAGTGACAACAAAAGTAGCCATCACCAATGAGGCTCCCACGTGACCTACTTGGTCGCCGTGCGGGCGATGTGCGAATTCACCGCGCGGCGCGGCGATCTGGATCTGCGCTTCACGCCCGCGCCCACTTCGCTGGAAGGCATGGCGGGCCACGTGACAGTCGCCGGGCGGCGCGCGAGCCGCTATGAAACCGAGATCACGCTGACCGGCACGCATCGCGGTCTGACCGTACGTGGCCGCGCGGACGGTTACGACCCGGCGTCGAACCGGCTGGAAGAGGTCAAGACCCATCGCGGCGCGCTCGAACGGATGCCCGCCAATCACCGCGCGCTGCATTGGGCGCAGGCGCTGGTGTACGGTCATCTGTTGTGCAGGACCCGCGGGCTCGCCGAATTGACGGTCGCGCTGGTGTACTTCGATATCGGTAGTCAGAAGGAAACGTTGCTGACTGAACAGCACACCGCGCGTGAGCTGGAGATTTTTTTCGTCGAGCAATGCGAGCGCTTCCTCGATTGGGCGGTGCAGGAAGAGGCCCATCGCGCCGCGCGCAATGCCGCGCTCAGCGCCTTGCAGTTTCCGCATGGTCAGTTCCGCAGTGGTCAGCGCGAGCTGGCGGTGTCGGTGTATCGCGCGGCGCGTGACGGCAAGCCGTTGATGGCGCAGGCGCCTACCGGCATCGGCAAGACACTGGCGACCATCTTTCCGCTGCTGAAGGCGTGTGCGTCGGATCAGATCGAGCGCGTGTTCTTCCTCACCGCGAAGACGCCGGGCCGCGCGCTCGCCCTCGATGCGATCGAAACGCTCCATCACAGCGCCGAGCCGTCCTTAGCGCGCTTGCCGCTGAGAACCCTGGAACTGGTCGCGCGCGACAAGGCTTGTGAGCATCCCGACAAGGCCTGCAACGGCGAGTCCTGTCCGCTCGCGCGCGGCTTCTACGACCGGCTCGACGCGGCCCGCAGCGCGGCGTTGACTGGCCAGAGGCTCGACCGGGCGTCGGTGCGCGAAGCGGCGCTCGAGAACGACGTCTGCCCGTACTATCTCGCGCAGGAACTGGCGCGCTGGTCGGACGTGGTGGTCGGAGATTACAACTACTACTACGACAGCAGCGCGATGTTGTACGCGCTCACGCAGATCAATCAGTGGCGCGTCGGCGTGCTGGTCGACGAGGCGCACAACCTGCTCGACCGCGCACGGCGCATGTACAGCGCGTCGCTCGATCAGGCAGCGTTCCGGCTCGCGCGCAAAACCGCGCCCGCGACGTTGAAGAAGCCGCTTGATCGGCTTCAACGCGAGTGGAATGCCGTGAAGCGCGTACAGACCGACACGTATCAGGTCTACGCCGACGTCCCAGGCAAACTGCTTTCGGCCGCACAGAATCTGATCGGCGCAGTGACGGACCAACTCGCCGAAGCACCGCTTTCGATCGACGAAGCGTCGCTGCGCTTTTTTTTCGACGCCATGCATTTCGTCGCGCTGGCGGAGCAGTTCGGCGAGCATTCGATTTTCGACATCACGCTCACCGCGGATCGCTACGCGCCGCGCGACAAAACGAGCGCCACGCTGTGCGTGCGCAACGTGATCCCGGCACCGTTCCTCGCGGGGCGTTACGCCGCTGCGCGCACCACGGTAATGTTCTCCGGCACGCTCAATCCACACCATTTCTATCGCGACACGCTGGGTCTGCCGGAGCAAACGACCTGGCTCGACGTCGAAGGGCCGTTCCGCGCCGAGCAATTGCAGGTACGCGTGGCCGCCAATGTTTCGACGCGCTGGCGTGACCGCGAGCGTTCACTCGTGCCGATCGCGGATCTGATCGCCAAGCAGTACGCGGCGCAGCCGGGCAATTATCTCGGCTTCCTGAGCAGCTTCGAGTATCTGCAGCAGGTGGTGGCGTTGATGCGCGAGCGTCATCCCGGACTGCCGGTATGGGCGCAGGAACCGGGCATGGACGAGGCGGCGCGCGACGCGTTCCTCGCGCGTTTTCGCACCATGAACCAGGGCGTGGGCTTCGCGGTATTGGGCGGCGCGTTCTCCGAGGGGGTCGATCTGGTCGGTCAGCAGTTGATCGGCGCTTTCATCGCGACGCTCGGCCTGCCGCAGATGAACGACGTCAACGAGCAGATGCGCCGCACGATGGACGCGAAGTTCGGCAACGGCTACGACTACATGTATCTGTATCCGGGCTTGCAGAAGGTCGTGCAGGCCGCCGGCCGCGTCATTCGCACGGAGCAGGATCAGGGTGTGGTGCATCTGATCGACGACCGCTACCGGCGGCCGGAAGTGCAGCGCTTGTTGCCGCGCTGGTGGCAGGTGCAATAGGGCACCAGGCGGCTGATCGACGGCTCGCAAGCCGATCTCTTTACCTCCCACGTAATCGACCTGCCTACGGCGGCCCGGCAAAGTGGCGGCACGGCACAACGATTCCAACCCACGGTAAAGAGGCTTCCATGAACGCGACCGCACCGCATCTCACCGACGACCCCAACACCATCCGCACCACGGACAACACGCGCCTTTTCTACCGCGACTGGGGGCACGGCACGCCGCTTGTGTTCCTGTCCGGCTGGACGCTGAATTCGGACATGTGGGCCTATCAGATGGAGCCGCTGTCGCGTCTCGGTTGCCGTTGCATCGCTTATGACCGCCGCGGCCACGGCCGTTCGAGCGATCCGGGACGGGGCTACGACTTCGACACGCTCGCGGACGATCTCGACAGCGTGCTCAGCACGCTCGATCTAACCAATGTGACGCTGGTTACGCATTCGATCGCGAGCGGCGAAGCGGTACGCTATCTGACACGGTATGGTGCGGAGCGCGTCGCCCGGATTGCGTTCATCGCGCCCGCAGCCACGCCGTATCTGCTGAAAACCGAAGACAACCCGAACGGCATCGACGCCGCCCTGTTCGAGCAAGGCCGCGTTGCGCTGAGCCGCTCCTTCCCCGACTGGATCGAGGCGAATGCCGTACCGTACTTCGGCCCGGCCGTGTCGCGCGCGCCGCGCGACTGGACGATCCGCATGATGCTGCAAACCTCGCATCAGGCCATGCTCGAACTCGCCCGGATCCAGACCATCACCGATTTCCGCGCGGAGCTGGCCCGCGTCCGGGTGCCGTCGCTGGTCGTGCATGGCGATCGCGACGCTTCTGCGCCGCTCGAACTGACCGGGCGGCCGACTGCGGCGCTGATCGAAGGCGCTTCGCTAAACGTCTACGAAGGCGCCGGCCACGGCCTGTACTTTACTCATGCGGAGAAGTTGAACCAGGATTTGCTGGCGTTCCTGGGCCACCGGCCGGCTTAGCGTCGACGGGCAGTTGATCTTCCAGCGGCGCGTCGGCTTTCCCGGCCGCCGCCTTCAGCTCGGCATCGGCGGGCGGCGTTGACGGCGGGTCGTCTGTCGCTGCGGCCTCTTGGCCGTCATCCGGCGCGCCGTTCGATTCGACTTTGGCCGGTACGCTCTGCGGGTCCCACGTCAGCAGATGCCGCTGCGGGTTCGCGATGTCGATGCCGCGTGCGCTGAACTGGTCGAGAATGCGCCGGTTGAATTCGCGCTGCACGCCCCAGCGCGCGGTGTCGCGGCATTGGATCTGGCCGGCCAGCGTCACCGCCGAGCCATCCACGCCATCTACGCCCCAGAAGCTGAAGTCAGACAGGATGCCGTCCTTGAACTTCTCGTCTTCACGCAGCGCGGCGCCGATTTCCTTCAGCGTGGCGATCGCCAGATCGACATCCTCGCCGAACACAATATTCACCTTCACCGCTGCATTGCCGAGTCCGCGATTGGTGTTGTTCACTGTGGTGACAGAACTGAACGGCACGGTGTACAGCGAACCGTCGCTGCCGCGCAACCGTACGGTGCGGATCGACAGATATTCAACCGTACCGGATACGCTCGCGAGCGTGACCCAGTCGCCGACCTGCATGGCGTTTTCCATCAGCAGGAACATGCCGGTGATGAAATCCTGCACCAGCTTTTGCGAGCCGAAGCCGAGCGCCACGCCGAAAATGCTCGCACCCGCCAGCAGTGGCGCGATGTTCACGCCGAGTTCGCTCAGGCCGGTGAGCACCACCACCAGCGCGATCACGCAGAAGAGCGCGCTGCGCAGCATCGGCAGCAGCGTGCGCAGACGCGCGGCACGCACGAGGTCGCCGCTGGTGGTCCAGCGGTCCAGCCGCCGTTCGACCGCCACGTTGACGCTTTCCCACACCACCAGCGCGATCACCGCAGCGACACCGATCGTGACCATCGCCGAAGCCAGCCGATGGCCGATCGAACCGGTCTGGAACAGCTCGCCCACGTCGACGCCCCAGACCTGCAGCAGCGCGAGCGCGGTGACGATGCAGATGATCCACGAGACGACCCGCCGCAGCAGCGGGTAATAGCGATAGGCATGTTGCTGCACGAGCGACTTCTCCGCGTCACCCTGTACATTGAATAGCCGCGCCATGGCGCCGAAAATCACGATCGCGATGACCCGCGCACCCACCAGGATCGCCAGTGTAAAGCCGCCGAGATGCAGCAGGGTGCGATAGCCGTTCTGCACGTCGAGCGCCCAGACGAACCACAGTGCCATCACCACGAACACCGCGAACCATGCCCACGCATCGGCGAGCGCGTTGCCGAACATTTGCAGCGATTCGCTCGCTGCAAAGCGTTTGCGAATCAATTCGCCGACCGGCTTCGCGCATTTCAGGATCAGGATCGAGATCATGATGTGGCCGGCGAGCGCGACGACCTTCATCAGCGCGAGGTGCGCCGCATCGTTCAAGCCGAGCGACTGCGCGATCTCCGCGATCGCCGAACCGGCGCCGACCACGGCGACAATCCGCACGATCCAGCGCTGCACGAAAACGGCCCACGCATCGCTCATGCGCAACAGGCGCAGGCGCGGGGCGGTGGGCTGCAGGAAGAAGCCGCTGCCGATCACGATCAGGCGGCACAGCACGTAGATGTCGATTAACGAATCGAGCGCACGGTCTTGCGGCGTGCCGTCGTCGGTGAAGATCGACATCAGCGCGCTCGCTGCGCCGATGAACACCGCCAGCGGCAGCAGGCGCAGGACCATCGTCAGCAGCGCGCGCGGCAGGCGCTGCAGGAGCGTCCAGTGATGCACGGCTTTCTGCTTGCCTTTGGCTTCAGTCGCTTTGCTGGTGGTGGGTGCGGGCGTCGTTGCGGCCGCGCCGGGCAGATCGGCCTGCGGCGCGCCGTCTTCGCTGCCGCGTTCGCGGCGGGCGGCCAGCGCCGTGTACGCGCGGCGCAACAAGCGGCGCGCGAGCCATTCGAGCACGAGCGCGGGCAGCAGCGCCGCCAGCAGCGACCATGCGACATGGCCGAGCACGCTACGCGCTTGCGGGTTGGTCGATTGCCAATGCCACCAGGCACGCACCGACGCGACGTCGAGCAGCGCGGCGACCGAACTGCGCAATGAATTGCCGAGGTGCACGGCCCAATGCGCGCCTTGACGCGCCAGTTGCGAGGCGAGGCCATTGGACTGGAATGTGGATGGAGCGAGCGCGGCGGCGCTGCTGGCTGCGCCGGGCGCCGACGCGGCCGCAGCCGCCGAGGCGGGCGGAGCGCTGAGTGCGCCCGCTGCGGCGATGGCCCGGAGTGTGTCGCTGACTTGCGCGCGGCGTGTGGGGTCGTTGAGGACGCTAAGGGCCTGGCGGGCCTGATCGGGCGTCAGGGTGAGCGCGGCGCCGGATGCCGCGGATGCGGCGGCGGGTTGCGCCACGGCGGCAAAGACCGGCGTGGCGCTCAGGATGAGAAAAATGAGAAACCAGGCGTGAAGTATTTTGCGCATAGGTTGCTAAGCGGGGTACCAGGTGCGGACGGTGGTGCCGGGACGCGTGGATCGGTTCGGTGGTGTGACCCTGAACCGACACGGATTTGGTCGTACAAGTTCCATCGTTGGCGGCTTTAGGTGGTCACGCGAAGGCTCGCCGGATCGAATTGTAACGTCAGGCAGCAGAAAGCTTGCCTACGCCCGGCAACGCCTATTCCGTCGCTTCCACCGAGTCCATCGCCGCCACGCCAAGCGTGCCTTCGACCACCTCGGTGAAGGTGCGCTCCTCGCGCAGAATGAAGCGCTTCGTCTGCGCGAATCTGAAATTTTCCCGTGCTTCGGCATCGGCTCGCAGCCTTGCCCGATAGGCTTCGTACGCGGCGAGGCTGTCGAACGCAATCAAGCCCCAGGCAATGTCATTGGTGCCTTCATGGGGCAGAAAGTAGCCGATCAGATGACCGCCGCAGCGGGGAATGATGCGGCCCCAGTTGCGAGCATATTCGTCGAAAGCATCGCGTTGGAATGGGTCGATCTGGTAACGGATAAAGCAGGTAATCGTCATGTGCAAGCTCCCGTTCGGGTAAGGGTGATATTAAGTACCTGAGCACCAGTATGGCGGCCGGTTGACCGCGACGTTTCACTGCTTTCTGAACTGTCGATGGGATAGCGCGAGCGCACTATGGTTCTTTTTTCGAGCGAATCGTCAAAGTCGCCAGCGCCGCGCCGGCCAGCGCACAAAGCGCCGACACCAGCGCCACCGCCCGCAGCGCCGCCCCCAGAGCCTCAGCCTGGGCCTGCGTCACTTCGGCATGCGCAGCGCTTTGCGTGACGCCCGATGGCGGTGCGCCCGCTTCCATACCGGCTTGTGCCAGCCGCGCTGCCTGACGCGCCGCTTGCGGCACATTCAGCGCATCGAGCCGCGCGTCGAGCGCTGCGTCGTGCGACCACACGAACACGATTCCGAGTACGGCAATCGCCAGCAGGCTCGCCACCCGGGCGACGGCGTTATTGATGCCCGAGGCGACGCCCGTGCGCGCGGCGGATACGGAGGTCATCACCGTCGTGGTCAACGGTGCGACGGTAATCGTCATCCCGAGCCCGAGTACGACAAGCGCTGGAAAGAAGCCGCGCCAATATTCGCCGCGTACCCACGGCAGTGCGAGCATCGCAAAGCCGATCGCCGCGATTCCCGGCCCGATGCCCAGCAAGGTCCGCGCGCCGTAACGGCTCGTCAGGCCGCCGGTGAAACGCGACAACAGGCCGATCGTGACAGGCACCGGCAGCAACGCCGCGCCCGCCTCGGTCGCGCTATAGCCATACGCGCGGATCAGCGTGAACGGCAGGAAGAATAGTGCGCCGCCCAGCCCGAAGTAGACCAGCAGCGTGACGAGATTCGCACCGACGAAGTCGCGCGAACGGAACACGTCGAGCGGCATCATCGGATTGCGGGTCTTTGCTTCGAGCGCGACGAAGCCGGTCAGCACGACCAGGCCTCCAAGGATCAATGCCAGCACCCAGCGGTCGCCGAAGCCGTGCGCCGAAGCGAGGGTCAGGCCGTAGGTCAACGCGGCTAGCCCCGCAGTCGCTGTGATGGCGCCTCGCCAGTCAATCCCGGGCAGCGCGTGCCCCTTGAGCGCGGGGTCTGGGGCCGATGGATCGTCCTCCTGCCGGCTATCCGGCACGGCGATGACCGCCAGCGCGATGGTGGCGCACGCAATCGGCACGTTCAGGAAGAAAATCGCCCGCCACGAAAACGCATCGACGAGCCAGCCGCCGGCCACCGGCCCGACCGCCGACGTCATTGCGCCGACGCCGGCCCAGGTGCCGATCGCCTTGCCACGCGCCGTGTCGTCGAACACCGCGCCGATGATGGCGAGGCTGCTCGGGACCAGCAGCGCCGCGCCGATCCCTTGCACACCGCGCGCCGCGATCAGGGCACCGGCGCCCGGCGCCAGACCGCAGCCGATCGAGGCCAGCGTGAACAAACCGATCCCCGCGATGAACACGGTGCGCCGGCCGAGTTTGTCGCCGAGCGAGCCGCCCACCAGCACCAGCGCACCGAGAAACAGCAGATACGCGTTGACCACCCACTGGATCGCCGCGACGCTCGCACCCAGTTCGGTCTGGATCGACGGCAGCGCTACGTTGACCACGGAGCCGTCGATGAACGCCATGCTCGAGCCGAGGATGGTCGCGGCGAGGGCGAGCTTTTTGCGTCGGCACGGGGGGGCGAAGCTCAGGGGCTGAGCGTGGATGGCGAGCGCGTCGCACGGACTCGCCTGGGCGGGGAGGACGGAGGAGGGGCGGCACACCGGCGCCGGATCATGCTGATCGGCCAAGCCCACTCCAGGGAGGATGAACGGCCTTCAGCATAGCAACGCCACGGGGGATCCGATAGGCGGTGACGTCGTCCGGCGCTCCCGTCCGCGGCAATGGGCGCGGCACTATTTGTTGCGGTTTGCCCGCTTACGCGGTCTGCGAGATCAAACCAGCGACGACGCGTGCCGCTCCGTCTCGTCGTCGGCGTCCGCGCCGCCGTTGGGGTTCGACGCGCGGCCGGCTGCCGGTTCCTGATGCAGCCGGTTCGCATGCATCAGGCGATACAGCGTGGCCCGCGAAATGCCGAGCTCGGCCGCGGCCTCGGACAATCGGTAGCCGTGCCGCTGCAACGCGTGCTCGATGGCGTCCTTTTCGGCTTTGTTGCGGATTTCCGCCAGCGTGACTGCCGGCCCGTTGTCGGTTTCCGGCAAGCCGAGGTCGCTTGCCGTGATAAAGCGCCCCTCGCTCATCACCACGGCACGGCGCACGCAATTGATCAGCTCGCGCACGTTGCCTGGCCACGCATAGTTCGACATGGCGACGATCGCGTCGCTCGACAGCCCGCGCAATTTGCGCGCGCCGTCCTGCCGGTACATGCTGAGCGCATAGTTGGCGAGCAGCTTGATGTCGCCGCCGCGCTCGCGCAACGGCGGCTCGACGAGCCGCAGCACGCACAGACGGTGATACAGGTCGGAGCGGAAGCGGCCGTCTTCGACGGCTCTGTCCAGATCGACGTGGGTTGCCGAAATCACCCGCACGTCGACGTTGATCGGCCCATTGCCGCCGAGCCGCTCGATGGTGCCTTCCTGCAGGAAGCGCAGCAGCACCGCCTGGCACTCGTGCGGCATGTCGCCGATTTCATCCAGAAACAGGGTGCCTTCGTTCGCGCTTTCGATCCGGCCGATCTTGCGCTGCAACGCGCCGGTAAAGGCGCCGCGTTCGTGGCCGAACAATTCGGCTTGCAGCAGGCTCGGCGGGATGGCCGCGCAATTGATTGCGACGAACGCCTGACCGGCGCGCGGCGAGCGCTCATGAATCGCACGGGCGGTCAGTTCCTTGCCGGTGCCCGATTCGCCAGCGACGAACACCGGCGCTTCGGTCGCGCTGCATTTGTCGATGCGCCGGTATAGCTGCTGCATCGCCTCGCACTGCCCAACCATACCGTGCCGGCCGAGCGACGGCTCGGGCGCGACAGGCGCGTGCCGCAAGCTCGACAGCCCGTGGGCGTGGCCGAGCGCGAACACGAGCCGGTCGTTCAGCCACGGGCGGGTAACGAAATCGAAGCAATAATCGAGGATAAAGCGGCTGACCAGTTCGTTTTCCGCCTGGCCGGGCGCGATCTGCGCGACCCAATTGGTTTCGACGCGCCGCATGCAGGAGGCCAGCGCGGACAAATGCTGGGACGTGCAGTCGCCGGGCAATTCGACGAGGCCGACCTTGATGTTGCCGCGCTCGATCATGCGTTCGGCAACGGCAGTGCTCCTGGCATGCACCGCTTGCCAGCCCGACGCGGCCAGGAAGCTGGCGAGGTCCTGGTCAGGCGAGTTCGACACGTACAGAACGGTGCGTTCGGTGTCGACAGGCGTACAAGTCGTAGTCATCTTACCCCCGGATCGTTGCTGCTCTCATAACGGCTCTTTGACGTACTGGACAGACCGGCAATGACAAATTCGCGGTAGCGGCAATGGCGGGGGCGTGACGCGGCGATGCGAGCCGCGAGGTGTCACACATCGGACAGGCAGCAGAACAACGTTCAACGCTGAAACTACCTGACTATTTCATCCCCGAATCACAAACGCTGTTTTTTAGCTCGGTGGTCCCGACATAGGCGCTCTACGTGGCGCATAGCCTAACCATAAGCGAAAGTGCTTTCGAGCGCCATACAAACAAATATGGATTCAGAAACGTTTTTCTCGCGTCGACGTGTGCGCTGACCGTTCAAAAATAGCCAGTCAACCCCGGCTGTGCGTGGTGTGCCACAGAGCGTCGCAAACCGCATTGCACGTCATCGTGCGGAGGAGGCAGCGCGGTCGAATCCCGGTGTCTCAGGCTTGCAACACATTGGGCAGCGGCTGCGAGGGCAGCTTTGTGGCCTGCAGCATCGGCACATTTGACCGGGTCGCGCCGCAAAGTGCGGCCGGATACGGTTCGATGAGGATCGCTTCCGATTATCCAAGCAGGTCAATCCTTCTGCAATGCGTTAGTGGGCGAACTCATCGCGTGTCGAATCCGAATCAACCTGTGCCGTGAGACATCATCCGGCAAGGTGCGCTGCAGCAACAATCACCGCGCGGCAAGGGATTGGAGGTACATGGCACAGCCATTGCAATAGGAGCTTCACAAGCAAATGCATTGCCGCCGGATTCCTGAAGCACGGGGAAAGCAACCGGAACCGGGAGGCAAACATTGGCTTCGTAAGCACTCGGGGTAGCCAAAGTGTCTTACGAGGGTGCGGCGGGGCCACTGAAAAACGGATGTCAAAAAAACGGGGTGAATGATCGATACGGAGTATCGGTCATTCGTCACCGGACGACGTGAAGCGTTGACCTCGCCACTTTTTCCGTCAGTCTGGACGGACGCGAAGTTGATGAGAATAGCGACAGGTACCGTGCTCGCACAATTCGCGAGTACGCGACGCACAGAACAGGGAAGGGGCAGCGCACGGTCGGGACCGGCCGGCGCGAAGAAGCGGGGAGGAACGGCGTGAGTCCCCACAGAGGGGCGTACGTAGCGGGGGGA
This sequence comes from Paraburkholderia domus, assembly GCF_905220705.1. Classification (GTDB taxonomy): domain Bacteria; phylum Pseudomonadota; class Gammaproteobacteria; order Burkholderiales; family Burkholderiaceae; genus Paraburkholderia; species Paraburkholderia domus. The sequence continues at coordinate 51,941 of NZ_CAJNAT010000019.1, read as the reverse complement.
GCCGGGCGCCGTGCCCGTGCAATTGCGCGGGCACGGCTAACCTGGATGCGACCTTGAAATAGCCCATTATTCGGGGGGTGCCATGAAAGCAATCAGCAAGCCTGCCGCGCTGCGGCTGGACCACCACACCACGGCGCACGGCGCCGGTCTCTCTTATCGGCGTCACTTGGCGCGGCAGCGGACAGTGTTTGCCGCACCGGCGCCTGATCTGCTCACGCTGGTGATCGCCGAGGCGATGAAACGCAAGGCTCAGGCCGAGATCCAGCGCGATGGGTTGCGCGACGCGAGGGTCGAAATGCCGATGTCGCCTGAACGAAGCTACGATCGCAGCCCGGAAATCTACCCATCCGATCCTGACGAATACGCCTGATCATCGACTGTTATTAGCAGGGCCTCGCCAACTGAAAGGTTCAGGCCTGCGGAGGCCCGGCATGATCGACATCTTCCTGATCTCGTCCAGCATGGAGCGTGCGCCGCATATCGTCGCGCGCCTCGACGAAAGCGGCGTGGTGTATCGCTTGCGCAACGCATACTGCACGGTGCGGCAACTGCGCATGCACGCCGGCGCGATCAGGAGCGCCGATCTGCTGATCGTCGACGATGTCGATCTGAGCGCGCGCGAACTGGCCGGTGTCGAGGAGGCGCTGGCCTGCTCGCCTGGCTTGCATTGCATGCTGGTCACGCCGGCACCGTCCACCGCCTTGCTGACCGCGGCGATTCGCGTCGGCGTGCGGTATGTCCTGTCATGGCCGTTGGACGCCTACGAGATCACCGCCGCGCTCACGCATATCGCCGCGAAAAAAAGTGCGGGCGTGCGCCGCGCCTGGCAGGTCGTTTCGCTGGCATCGTGCAAGGGCGGCAGCGGCACGACGCTGATCGCCGTGAATCTCGCCTGTTCGCTGGCCGCGCTGCGTAACAGGCGCGTGCTGCTGATCGATCTCAGCCAGCAATTCGCCGATGCCAGTCTGCACATGGCCAACAAGCCGCCGCCCGTGACACTTGCCGATCTGTGCTCGCAGATCGACCGCCTCGACGCCGCCTTGCTCGACTCATGTGTGATGCACGTAGGCGCAAGCCTCGACGTACTGGCGGGCGCGGGCGATCCGCTCAAGGCAGCCGGCTTGTTGCCCGCGCAACTCGAGCAAATTCTCATACTCGCGCGCGAGCGTTACGATGCGGTGCTGATCGACATCGGCCAGAGCCTCAACCCATCGACGATCCGTGCACTCGATTACAGCGATGCGATCTGCGTGGTGGTGAGGCAAAACCCGCTTTACCTGCACGGCGGCCGCCGGATGCTCGACATTCTCAAGGAACTGGGTCATCCACCCAGCAAGGTGCGGGTCGTGGTGAATCAATACGACAAGAACGCACGCATCAATCTGCCGACGCTCGAGCGGACCCTCGGCGCGAAGGTCGCGCACCAGCTTCCCCGTGACGACAAGCAGGTCAACGAGGCGCTCAACCGCGGCGTGCCGCTTGTCGCCTCCGCCCACGACAGCGCGCTTGCGCAAGGCATCTGCCTGCTTGCCGACATGCTGTGGCCGGCCATCGCCGAGCCCCGCAAAGGCATGCTCGGCCGCCTGTTCGCGACGCGGCCGGATGTGCCGCCCCAACTGAAGTCTGGCCACTGAGCCAAACCCGACCGCCGAGCCTCGCGCGCCAGAATGGAATCCGGGCGGGCGTGGCATGATATGGACATCCGGGCGATGCGGCTGCTACGCTGTGACACTGATGGACCGGATGCCTTCGTGCAGCAGGCTTGAAGAATAATTCGCATATCGAAATGAGCATGCCATGACAAAGACCACACCCTCGCGGGAATTCGATGGTGCGGGCCGTCTCCAGGATGACACGATGGGCGACCCGGCGGCCACCCTGGCTCGCGCCGACGGTGTAAACGGTGTGATACCGGCGGGCGGCATGCGTGAAGCGTCGATCGAAATCCTCGCACGCTGCGCCGCGGCGCTCATGTTGAGCATCTTTACCTACGCGGCGATCAGGCAATGGCTCGCGGCGCCCACGCGCATCACCTTGTTGCTGCTGGTGGTGGGCGCGTTCATGACCTTGGGTTTGTCTTTATTTGCGAGGGTGCCCGTCAAACGCGACTGGACGCCTTTCGCTTTCATCTGCTCGGTGGGCGGGACTTTCTATTTTCTTGCTGTGCGGCTTTCGCCCGGCGTCCAGCTCATCCCGGAGGTGGCCGGCGCGTCGTTGCAGCTGCTGGGGATTTTCTGGCAACTGTTCGCGAAGGTGTCGTTGAGCAGATCCTTCGGTATTTTGCCCGCCAATCGCGGGGTGGTTTCTCGCGGGGCTTACCGGTTCGTGCGCCACCCCATGTACTTCGGGTATTTCGTTACGGATATCGGTTTTCTGCTGGCGAACTTCGGGATTCAGAACGTGATTGTTTACGGATGCCAGTTTGCGTTGCAGGTCGGGCGCATAGTGCGGGAGGAGCGGCTCCTGTCCGATGACGAGCAGTATCGGGCGTATAGGGGTAAGGTGCGGTTCCGGGTGATTCCGGGCGTGTTTTGACGGTGTATGGTGTAGTTTTACCTACCGCGCAGGCGGCAAGACCCCCGGCCCGCCTGGTTTCCTCTGAGACAGCCGCACGAGCGCAGCGTCATCCATGCAAAACGATACAAACCCGTTCACCGACATGGCGTCGATCCTGTCCAATCCGATCCTCAACACGGATTCGTACAAGGCGTCGCACTATCTGCAATATCCGCCGGAAGCGTCGGCGATGTTTTCATACATCGAGTCGCGCGGCGGACGCTATGAGCGCACGCTGTTCTTCGGCCTGCAGATGCTGATCAAGGCGTATCTGTGCCGCCCCATTTCCGCGGCGATGATCGGGCAGGCGAAGGCGTTTTTCCCGGCGCACGGCGAGCCGTTCAACGAAGCCGGCTGGCGTTACATCGTCGAACACTATGACGGCTATCTGCCGGTGCGGATTCGCGCGGTGCCGGAAGGCTCGGTCGTGCCGACGCACAACGTTCTGGTCACGGTCGAATGTGACGATCCACAGGTGTTCTGGCTAGCCTCGTATCTGGAAACGATGCTGATGCGTGTGTGGTATCCGATTACGGTTGCAACGCAAAGCTGGCATCTGCGGAAAACCATTCGTGCTTATCTGGAGAAGAGTAGCGACGACCTCACGCAACTGCCGTTCAAACTGCACGATTTCGGTGCGCGCGGCGTGTCGAGTGCGGAGTCGGCGGCGATCGGCGGCGCGGCGCATCTTGTCAGTTTCATGGGCTCGGATACGGTGCTCGGTGTGGTTGCCGCGAACCACTACTACAACGAACCGATGGCGGCGTTTTCGGTGCCGGCCGCGGAGCACAGCACGATCACGTCATGGGGGCGCGAGCGTGAAACCGACGCATTCCGCAACATGATCGCGCAGTTCGGCAAGCCGGGGGCGATCGTTTCGGTAGTGTCCGATTCCTACGACCTGTTCGCAGCGCTCGAAGCGTGGGGCACCGAGTTGAAGCAGGCGGTGCTCGATTCCGGCGGCACCCTGGTGATCCGGCCTGATTCCGGCGATCCGCGGACGATTGTCCTGCAGACCATGCAGGCGCTCGAGGCTTCGTTCGGTTCGACGGTGACCAGCAAAGGGCGGCGCGTGCTCAACAACGTGCGCGTGATTCAGGGTGACGGCGTGAATCCGGAGTCGATTGAGGCAATCCTTGCGGGCATGGACGAGGCCGGCTTCGCAGCGGACAACATCGTCTTCGGCATGGGCGGTGCGTTGCTGCAGCAGATCAACCGCGATACGCAGCGGTTCGCCATGAAGTGTTCGGCCATCCGGCTTGGAGATGAATGGCACGACGTACACAAGGACCCGGTCACGGATGCGGGCAAGCGGTCGATGAAAGGGCGTCTGACGCTGCTGGTGAATCGTCACACAGGCGAGTATCGGACGGCGACGCTGCCGGTGGTGTGGGACGATCGTACTGTTGAAGAGGATTGGAACGAGGCGCTCGTCACGGTTTTTGATTCTGGAAAACTGCTGGTCGATGTGGCGTTTTCCGAGGTCAGGAAGCGGGCTCACGTTGGCGAGGGGTAGCCGGGTGTCGAGCGTCGGCAGCGGGGGCGGGGGCGGCCAGATCGCCACGCCGCTGTCATCAGTATCAGAATGAACGTGTCAGCTTGCATTCCAGACCGACACGCCGATGGCATCGACGTCAATCCGGCAAGGGCTTCCTTCCCGAAGCCGGGCATCTTCGTTCGCGATATCGAACCGCACCCCGGCGATATTCAGGCGGACATATCGCTCACCGCGCCGTAACTCGACCGCGTCGACCACACCGGCGTAAGCCCCTTCGGGCGAAATAGCCACGGCGTGGGAAGAGATGCGCCACATCACCCGTTGCCCGACCGGAACCATAGAACCACTATCGCCCGTCGAGATCGCCAATCCATTGCCGATCTGAACTTGCCCAGGCGCTGTCATCAAACCTTCGCCGACGTTGTGCAAACCGAGCAGCTCGGCAACGCGCATCGAGGCCGGCCGTTCGAACACCTCATCGATGGAACCTGCCTGCAGCACGCGTCCCTGTTCGACAACCAGCACCTCGTCGGCAAGCAGAGCCGCTTCGTCGGGATCGTGCGTGACGATAATGGTCACCGCCGCAATCTCGCGCTGCAACGCCCGCAGCGACTGCTGCAAACGGCGCCGCCGCGGCGTATCGAGCGCCGCGAACGGCTCATCGAACAGCAACAATTCGCTATGACGCGTGAGCGCCCGTGCCAGCGCCACGCGTTGCCGCTGCCCGAACGACAATTGATTCGGCAAGCGTGCCACCAGTTGCGCGAGGCCAAGATGATCGAGCCAGTAACGCGCGCTGGCCGCGTCGGCGTCGACGGGAAACGCGAGTTGCTGCGCGACCGTCATGTGCGGGAACAGCCCGTAGTCTTGCGGCATATAGCCGATCTGGCGGCGCTCGGGCGGCAGCAAGCTCAAATCGGTTGCGCCGAGCCGGACGGAACAGGAAGCGTTGGATTCGAGCCCGGCAATCAGACGCAACGCCAGGGATTTGCCGGAGCCCGACGGCCCGATGATCGCAAGCCGCCGCGTCGCAGGCGTCCACGCTATGTCGAGTTCGAACGCGCCCAATCGGCGTTGCAAATGAAAGGCAAGGCGAAGATCGGGCGTCTCGCCACGGCTCGCGGTTAGATCCGTGCCGGGTTCCAGTGCATCGTCGCCGTTTTCGGTTTGTTCGAGCGCGGCTTTTTGCCGAAGGCTATAAATCGACAGCGCGGCGCAGACAATTGCAATCGCGAGCGTCGGCAGCAGCAGGGGCATCATTGCCGGCAGGCCCTGGCCACCGAATACGACGTATGTGTACACCGGCAGCGAATACGGATGATAGGCCACCATCACAGTCGCGCCGAATTCGCCGAACGCGCGCAACCACGCGAGTGCAAGTCCTGCGCGAATCGCCGGCCATGCAACCGGCAACATCACGCGGAAGAAGCGGCTGCTCGCGCGATGGCCGAGCGTCGCGGCCACGTCGTCGAGCACGGGGTCCACGGCGGCGAAGGCCGATTTCGCAGCGATGATCAGGAAGGGCGCGGCCACGAAGATTTCCGCGAGCACAATGCCGGCAAACGAATCCGTCAGCGCCCCGTTAGTGAATCGGCCGACCCAGCTATACGGGCCGAGCAGAAACAAAAGCAGCACGCCGCTCGTGAGCGGCGGCAAGGCAAGCGGCAACTGCACGACGAAGCCGAGCAGCGCCATCTTGCGCGAATTCGAGCGCGCCAGAAAATAGCCGAGCGGCACGCCGCCCAGCAGAATCACGAACGACGCCACACTGGCGCTCGCCGCCGATATGCCGACCGCCGACCACACCGCGCGCCAATCGACATTCGGCCAATCGGCTGCGCCGAGTTGCGGCACGCTTGCAACAAACGGGGCGCACAGATAGACGGCAAGCAGCGCCGCCAGCCACAGCAGCGGCCGCGCGGCGGACCGTTTCACGGCCGGTTTCACCACCTTACTGGGCGGCATCGATCACGGCTTGCACCGAGGGCGGCATTGCTTGCACGTTGCCGGTAACGGTCGGTTTGATCACATCGACGCCGTGTTGCTTGAGCAACGCGCGCCCTTGCGCGCTCAGCAGGAAGTCGACGAAGCTGCTCGCGCCCGCATGGTTAGGGGCGTCGCTGAGAATCGTCAGCGTGTAGCTTGCTTTGGCCTGCAATTCGGGCGCCGGACGGATCGCCGGGATTTTCAGGTCGGACGTTTCGGTCGAATAGAAGAAGCCGGCATCGAGCTGACCGGATTGCAGGCGGCCCACCAGCGTTTCTTCAGGTAAAACCTGCGCGGGATTTTCCGCGTCGCCCAGCGTCTTTTCGACGAGGTCCGGCTGATGGTAGAGATCCGCGGCCTTCGTCATCATCTCGACAGTGAACGCGCCCTTCGGATCGAGCTTCGGATCGGTGCGGCCGATGCGGATACCCGGTTCCTGCAACACCTGATCCCAGCGCTTGCTCTTGAAGTCCGCGGCAAACCTGCTTTGCGGGTTATAGCCGATCATCAACGGCGATTCCGCGAAGTTCACGTACCAGGTCACGTGGTCGCCATTCGCCTCGCCCATCAGGCTGGTGTTCACCTTCGGGCTCGCGCTGATGAACACGTCGCCGCGGCGCAGCTTGCCCTTGATCTCGTTAGCGATCTTGTTCGAACCCGCCGCATAGCCGCGGAAATGCTGGCCGGTGGCCTTTTCGAAAGCCGGCCCCACGCTGCGCTCCATCAGATTGACGAGCGAACCGGCGTACAGCACGTTGACCGTGTCGTCCTGCGCGAAGGCGGGCGCGGCTGTCACCACCCCGGCGACAACCACGAAAGATGCGAGCAGCTTGCGAATCATGCGATAACCCCAATGCGTTATTAAGAGCGTTATATTACGACGTCATCGAGGTACGCGTCGCGCCCGGCTTCACCGCCTGCGATCAGCCGAGCGGCGCGTTTGCACTCGATTTGACGATGTTGTTAAGCGGGCCGTGAATTTCCATCGATAGGGATGAGGCCCGGAGTGGCCGATATGCCTGGCGATCTATTGCGTATCGAGGCTTTTTTGCGCCGAGACGCCCATCGCAGCGTAATACACGCCACGTCAAACGTTTGGCGCGTATCGAGGCGCATGTTCTGAAGCCCTTGGCGTAGGGGATTCGGGCGAGTGGCGTAAGATGGTTTGCTGTTCTTCATCGCGTTGCCGCCATGTCTGACGAGCCGCTTTCGCCTGTCGCGGATCTTGCCGCGCCCGCCTCCGAACTGTCTCTTGCGTTGCCTGATGCGCAGGTCGCCGAGTGCATCGCAGGGTGGCTGGCCGCGGCCACGAACGCCGCGTCGCCCGATACTCAACTGTTCGCCAGGCTGATTGCCGCGCGCAACGTGCGTCACGAACTCGCCCTGCTTGGGTTGCCGCAGCCGGCGTGGCGCGCACTACTGGATCGGCACTTTGTGCACGCGCCTGCGTCCGTGCTTGCCCGTCTGCCCGCATTGCCGCCGGTCGACACCAGCGAACACGCGGAATTCGTCGAAACGCTACACGCGCTGCTGCTCACGTATTCCAGCACTGCCGTCGACGTGAACGACGCCCACTGTCTCGCCTCGATCATCGCTCACGCGTGCTTGCGGCCGGATCATCTGTGGCGCGACCTCGGTCTTGCGGGCCGCGAAGAAGTCACATGGATGCTGACGCGTTATTTCCCGGCGCTCGTCGGGCTGAATGTCGACAACCTGCGCTGGAAGAAATTCCTCGCCCAGCAACGCGCGCTTTCGTTAGGGCTTCAGCCCGGCCCGGCCCCCGGTTGCCCAGGCTGCGAAGACTATGGGCATTGCTTCCCGGATCACCACTGAAGGCCATTCAGCCAGGGTGGCAGGGCGAGGCGGTTCGTGTATGCTTTCGCGCATGGCTGATACCGCGAAAACCAAACCAAGACCCGCGACACAATCCGCGACAAAGGCTGCGAAGCCGCGCCCCGAAGTGCGCTTCAGAATGCGCATCCGCAGCGGCGATGCCGTCGCACTCGGACCCGGCAAAGTCGAACTGCTTGAAGCCGTGCGCGAATACGGCTCGATCTCGGCTGCGGCGCGCAGCCTCGGCATGTCTTACCGGCGCGCATGGCTGCTGATCGACGAACTGAACCGCTCGCTCAAAGCGCCCGCCACCCATTCGGAGCAGGGTGGTCAAAGCGGTGGAGGCTGTACGCTGACGCCGGTGGGCGAAAACATCATTCGTCTGTACCGCGATGTCGAAGTCGAGGCGCAACGAAGCTGCGCGAAACAGATCGCCGAGCTGACCAAACTGATTCGCTCCTGAGTGACTGAGGGCTGACGGTTTCCCGGTTCAGCGTTCAGGCCTCACGGCTTACGGCTTACGGCTCAGCCGTGGCGCAGGCAAAACGCCGACGGTGGCGGATTGCCCAATTGGGCCCGATGCTCGGGATGCAGGCGGCTCACCAATTCGACGAAGCTTGCCACGCTCGCTGTGCGCAGCGGGTGATGGTCGATCTGATGGCGTTCGCAAACCCGTTTGAGCGTATTCATCGAATCGTGATCGACGCAGTCGACTGGAAACACGACGATATCCGCACCCGGCAACGCAGCGGCAAGCAGACCTTTGCGATCTTCCACGCCGCCGTCGTGCACCACGAAATCACCGCCGGCCGCCTCCACCAGTCGCCTGAGCGCGGCATTCGAGCCGGGCCGGCCGCCCACGTACACAATCCGTTTGCCGCGCACGTGGTCGAGGCTGGCTTGCCGCGTCCCTGTGCCGTGGCTGTCCGCTGCATCCACGGTCGCGCGTTCCAGCGCATCGCATTCGCTTTGCACCAGCTTGAGAAGCGCCAACGTCTGATCCCGGCTCTTGCGTAACGCGAGAGCCGCGCCTTGTTCCTGGAGCGCGCGCTGTTCTGCGGCTTCACGGCGGCTCGTATGCAGTGCCACCCGCTGGTCGCTATCGGTGAGCTTGTCGCGCAGCATGGATACTTCGGCTTCGAGATCGCTGGGATCCGTCGGCGTCTGGCGCGTGGCCAGGGCGGTGAGTTGCGCGATCTGCTCGTTGAGCGCGGCGATCGATGCGTCGCGCTGCGCGCTGATCTCCTGCAAGCGGTTTTGCTGCCGCTCGACTTTCTCTTTCAACTCGGCGTTTTCGGCCTCCAGCGCAACCAGCCTGCGGATGTCCGCGCGATTCGCCGCGCCGACCAGATGCGACAGCATGTGCAATTCGCCGAACGCTTTCTGGCGCACGGACAAGGTCGCGTACGGGTGCGTCATCAAAGCCCAGTAAGCAGGCGGGATGTCGCCGCTTTTCAGTGCTTCGTCCCAGAGCTTCAGCAGATCGACGTCGTCGGCGGCTTTGTCGAAGCGACGGATTGCCGCCGCATAGTGCTCGTCGAGCACCTTGTGCAGGGCTTTGGCGCCCGCGCCGCCATCGATCGCGAGTTCGACGGCCGAGTGATGAATCTCCAGATCGCTCGCGTCCCGGCGATCGAGGCCGGTGAATTTGGGCACCAGCTTGCGCAGTTCGTGCGTGCTGAGACAGGTGCCGATGATCGAACAATGCAGTTGGCCATCGAGCTCTGCGAGGCGCGCGCGCCGTTTGGCGTTAGCGAGCGAAACCTTGGCGGGCGTGCAGCACGGCTCGGCCGCGCGCAAGCCCGTGCCGGCGAGCTCATCGCTGGACAGTTTGAGGCGCGTTGGCTGGGCGAGGCGAAACGGGGGCGTGTGCATGAGGACCTCGAATCCGGTTCAGGCGTCAGGCTGATTGAAGGTGCGTGCTGGACGCGCTCGCCACGCAAGCGTTACTGGCGATATATTTAAAAATATATAACGGTGGACGAAAGAAAACGTTCATGTGCGGTAATGACGATCCAGAACATGCCCAACGCACAGGCCGATAAAGGCAGCGTCGAGCCGTTCGAGTTCCGCCACCACCTTGCGCAACGCGGCCAGGTCGTTGCTGAGTGCATCCGAGAAAATCGCATCGCGTAGTTGTTCGGCCGAGCGCGCTTCTTCGATCGAAGCTTTCAGATCGCGCAGACGGACGAAGGCCGCCGCCTTGGCCTGCTCGGCGAGGATCGACAGCAACTGGTTAAATGAGTGCGAGCCCGACGTCCCCACCGATGCGAAGTTCAACTGGTCGTCCGTGAGCATCAGCACGAAGCGCTGTACGCTCCCGTAAAGCCGCCGGTAAGCATCGACGACATCGCGGATCAGTTCGGCGCGGCCACGTTCGGACGCCGATTTCACCGCGACGATGGTCGACGAAAGCCCGTTCGGGAGGCGTCCCACCGGGTCGGACACTGTGGATTGCAATGTGGATCGACTACGCACCGCTGCTGGCTCCTACATGCTTGTTTCGCTTCGTCGTGCGCGCCTGGCGGCCGGGCCACCAGGCTCCCCGAAGCATACCGTGATATTCGACAGGATATAACGAAAGGCGGCGTGACGGTAGCGGAGGCAGGTTTTACCTGCTTCGCGCAAACTCGAGAAACGCTCGCACGGCTGGTGCCCGTTCGAACTTTCGATACGCAATGGCGATTTCCGAGGCAATGGGTTTGCCCGCGATGCTTCGGTAGACGACGCCCGGCAATGCGATGCAATCAGCCAGCGTATGCGGCACGACCGCCACATTGCCGCCTAGCGATACGCAGGCCAGTACCGCCGCGAGCGTGCCGGGGCGTGATCCGAGCCGCGGCGAAAAACGCCCACGCCGTGCGACTTCGAAGGTGCCGGCTTCCTGTTCCGGCAGCACGAAGCACTGGTCGCGCAGTTGCGCAGGCTTGATGTCTGGCAAGCCAGCCAGCGCACAATTTTCCGGTAGCGCGAGGACGAACGTATCGCGATGTACGGTAGTGGCCTGAATGCCGTCGACGAGCGGCATCGGCGGCCGCACATAGGCTGCGTCGAGCAGACCGTCGCGCAGCATCTCGGCCGCGCTGTCCATCGGCACCTCTCGAATCGAAATGTCGACGCCAGGGTATTGCGTGCGAAAACCGCCAACCGCCGATTGCAATACACCCGCATACGCGGCCGAAGCCACATAGCCGACTTCGATCCGTCCCAACTCGCCGCGCTCGGCGAGAATCGCGCGCTCTTCGCCGCGCGCGAGGTGGTCGAGCGCGCTGAGCGCTTCGGCGAGGTAGGCGTTGCCTGCCGCGCTCAATGCGACCGACCGCTTGGTGCGATGAAAGAGCCGTACGCCGAGCAGCCGTTCTGCTTCCTGGATCAGCTTGGTCAGCGTTGGTGCCGCGATGCTTAATTCATCGGCCGCGCGGGAGAAGTGGAGATGCTTCGCGACGCAAACGAATGCATGAATATGGCGGAGTTCGAGCTTTCGCATGGGTTTCGGTATTTCCGCCAGAGCTAATTATCTTGTGATTCTATGCCAATGACAGGCAATAGACGCTTCGTTACCATCGAGTGACCTCGATTCGACTCCGCCTGTCTGTATGTCCTCCCTATCCGACCGTCCCGCACTGCCTGCGCAGCCGTCCGGCTCCAACGGCTCAAAACCCGTCAACCCCGCGTTCGTGCTGGCCACCGCATCGGCGACCTGCGCGCTGATCGTTCTCGATACCAATGTCGTGGCCGTCTCGTTGCCGTCGATTGCGCGCTCGTTTCACGCGAGTTTCGCCGACGTCGAATGGGTCGTCAGCGCGTATATGGTCGCTTTCGCGTCGTGTCTGCTGCCCGCGGGCGGTCTTGCCGATCGAGTCGGCCGTAAGCGGATGCTGTTGCTCGGGCTCGCGGTGTTTTTTCTGGCGTCGCTGGGTTGCGGGGCGGCGCCAACGGCTGCGACGCTGAATGTGGCGCGTGCGGTCAAAGGCGTCGGCGCCGCGATGCTGCTCACCGCGGCGCTCGCCGTGATCGCGAATACCTTTCACGAAGGTCCCGCGCGCGTGCGGGCATGGGCCGTGTGGGGTACCTGCATGGGCCTCGCAACGACGGTGGCCCCGCTCGTCGGCGGCGTGATTACCCAGTGGCTCGGCTGGCGCTGGATCTTTCTGCTCAATCTGCCCGTGTGCGCAGTGCTCGCGTGGTGCGCGTCACGTTCGATTCGCGAGTCGCGCAATCCTGAACCCGGTCCGCTCGATGCCGCCGGCAGCATTCTGTTCGGCCTTGCGCTCGCGCTCGGCATCTGGGCGTTGATCGAAGTGCCCACCGACGGACTCGCGAGCTGGACAACGGGTGCGAGGCTCGCGGCATGCGCACTGCTGTTTGGCGCATTCGTCCACGTGCAACGCTCGCGGGCGCATGCGATGGTCGATCTTGCGCTGTTCCGCCAGCCGCGCTTTGTCGCCGCCGTGCTCGCGATGTTCGGGTACGCCGCCTGCGCGCAGGTGATGATGACGTTTTTGCCGCTCTACCTGCGGAACGCGTTCGGTCTGTCGGCGGTGATGGCGGGCGTCGGCATGTTGCCGTTCGCGCTGGCGATGGTGCTGGGGCCGTATATCGGCGCGGCGCTCGCGCGACGGTTGCCGGGCATGGCGTTGCTTTCTGCCGGGCTGTTGCTGATCGGGGCCGGCAATCTGTTGACCGCGTGGGTAGCCGGCGACGCAAGCTATGCGCTGGTGGCACTCGGCATGGTCGTGACCGGGCTGGGTGCAGGGATTATGAACGGCGATACGCAGAAGGCCATCATGGCGTGCGTACCGCCTGATCGAACCGGAATGGCGTCCGGTATCAGCACGACGACGCGCTTCACGGCCATCGTGACGTCGGTGGGTGTGCTGGGCGCGGTACTCGCGGCTCGCACCCACGCAGCGTTTTTGGCCGGCACGCAAATGACGCCTGACGTACGAGCCGCGCTCAATGAGGGCTTGTTGTCACGCGTGCTGGCGGGGGATATCGTGCAGGCCACCGCGCATCTGTCGCCTGCGCTGCGGGTCAAGCTGGTGGCGTCCGCGCACGCGAGCTTCGCCAGCGGCTTTGCTGCGGCACTTTATCTGGCCGGCGCGGCGGCGGTGTCGATTGCGGCGGGAATCTGGCTGCTGGGTCGTCAGCGCGAATCTGTACCGGTGCGCCGGGTAGCGTCGAACGGGTAGCCTGCGCCGCCCGAGCGTCCCAATCTCGCCAGCCGCCCTCGGCTCACCCCAACGCGCAGTTTTCCGATATTGTGTGCTGCTCGGGCGCGCTCAAACCTCGGCGCGCGCGCTCTCTGGGGCCGTTTCCGCAACTGGATAATGCATAGCACAAGAAAAATGAGCCATCCGAACACCGAACTGATCGAGCGCTTTTACACTGCGTTCCAGCAGCGCGACGCCGAAACAATGGCCGCCTGCTATGCCGACGACGTGGTCTTCAGCGATCCGGCTTTTGGCGAGCTGCGCGGCGAAGAGGCACGCGACATGTGGCGTATGCTGGTGGCGCGTGCGCAGGATTTCTCACTGACATTCGACAGCGTCGAAGCGGGCGAGCTCAACGGCCACGCCCACTGGGTGGCCCGTTACACGTTCAGTCAGACGGGCCGCACCGTGGTCAATCGTATCGACGCCCGCTTCGTGTTTCGCGAGGGCCGCATCGTCGAACATCGCGATACGTTCGACCTGTGGCTTTGGGCCCGTCAGGCTTTGGGGATCAAGGGCGCGCTGCTCGGCTGGACACCTTTCGTGCAGCGCGCAATCAGGGCGCAGGCGACAAAAGGCCTCGACCTCTATCGACGCAGGCAGCGTCGCGCATAACCGGCCAGCCTTGGCGCAATGCCTCCAGCCTTGCTATGAGCCGGCCAGTTGATGCAGTATTTCATGACACGGATTAGCAGGGGAGTTCTATGCCGGTAGTGGATGCGTCGTGGGAAGAGTGGCTGAGCAGCAACGTAGCGCGCGGTTGCAGCATCGACTCGATGGTCGATGCGATGGTGCAAGCCGGTTTCGCCACGGAAGCCGCGCGCGCGGAGGTTCACAAAGCGTTCGGCAGGGACCCGGCTGACGCAGCGGCCCGGGTGTCGGCGGCGACCGAGGCCGCGCTGGCAAAATCCGCGCCGCGGACATACCAGTACGACGAGTCGCCCGTTGCCCGCGGCAATGTGATCCGTGCACACGATCGCGACGTCCGCGTGTTGATGCGCTGCGAGCGGCCGCAAGTGATCGTGTTTGCGGATGTGCTGTCGCCCGACGAGTGCAACGAGATGATCGAACGCTCGCGGCATCGGCTGAAACGCTCGACCATCGTGAATCCCGACACTGGCAAGGAAGACGTCATTCGCAATCGCACCAGTGAAGGTATCTGGTATCAGCGTGGCGAAGACGCGTTCATCGAAAAGATGGACCGGCGCATCGCCAGTCTGATGAACTGGCCGGTTGAAAACGGCGAAGGGCTGCAGATTCTGCATTACGGCACGACCGGCGAATATCGCCCGCATTTCGATTATTTCCCGCCCGATCAGGCCGGCAGCGCGGTGCATACCGCCCAGGGCGGCCAGCGCGTGGCAACCTTGGTGATCTATTTGAACGACGTGCCCGACGGCGGAGAAACGATTTTCCCGGAGGCTGGCATGTCAGTCGCGGCGACACAAGGTGGCGCGGTGTATTTCCGCTATATGAACGGCCAGCGTCAACTCGATCCTCTGACCTTGCACGGCGGCGCGCCGGTGCTCGGTGGCGACAAATGGATCATGACGAAGTGGATGCGCGAGCGGGCCTACGGCTGAAACGCGCGTTATTCTGCCGCGTGGCGTGCGGCGGCTTTTCCGGCCGCACCGGCTGCCAGTTGCGTCAATGCGCTGCGCGCGCTGACGCATCCCATGCGCATGATCATCAGGCCGATCGCCGCGCCTGCCACGTGGTCCAGCATCGGCATACCCGCCATGCTGCCGGCCACACCGAGGGTTGCGACCAGCGCCGACACCGCATCCATTCGCGCATGCCATGCACTTGCCAGCAAAATTGCCGAGCCGGCGCGCTGGCCTTCGGCGCGCATGTAGCGGAACAGCATTTCCTTGGCGATCGTGACGAAACCGCTGACCGCGAGCGCGCTGACCTGCAGCGTCGGGTTGCCGTTCAACGTGGCGGTTTGCCCGACGCTGTGCCAGAGCATCTCGGCTGCTGTGACGATCAGCAAGACGGCGATCAGGAGGGACGCCACGGCTTGCGAGGCGTTGCCGTCTCCATCACGCGGCGTTGCGTCCAGTTGCTTCGCGCTGAGATACAGCACGATCAGCACGACACTGTCGGCGGCCAGGTCGCTCAACGTGTGGATGCCATCAGCGAACAGCCCGTCCGAATGCGCGGTTAAGCCGATGGCGATCTGCATCGCCATCAGGAAGGCATTGAGCAGCGCGCTGACGGAGGCGGCTTTAAGCAAAGCGGCCGCCTTTTATGGTGCGTCTGTGGCTATCGCTGCCGCGCACGGAAAGCTGTGGCATTGGGTCGGGGTGGGTTATGTTGTCGCAGGAAAGTACCTGTCGAACATGGCGCGCCGATGACAGGGTCGCGACGGCTGCTGGCGATCAGGTACACCTCGTCCGCCCACGCTTAGGTGAGTGGGAAATTTCATAGTCGGTGACGCGTCGAATCCGACGCTCAATGCGTTTTAGCCAGGGCCCGTTTCCGAATCGTCGCGTGGAATGCGACGGGATGGCCACCTATCATCCTTTGCTTTAGTCAGCATCGCCCGACTGGCCGCGCGCCCGGTCCGCACGTGCTGAGCGAGCGAACTCTGGATGTGGGATGAGATGTATGCCTGTCGTAAATGATGCCGTGCAAACCTGGTTGAACAGTCATGTCGAGCGCGGCTTTAGCCCTGCGGCGTTGGTGGATGCCATGGTGGGCGCCGGCTTCGAGTCGGACCTCGCGCAAGCCACGGTGAACGCTTCGTTCGATGCTGCCGATGCGGCTCGCGCGGCCCTTGTTGCCGCGCCATGCGGGTTCGAGGTGGCCGCGGGCGAATACCGCTACGATCCGGCGCCAGTCGCTGCGGGCAATGTGATTCGTGCCTACGATCGCGACGTCAAGGTACTGATGCGCTGCGAGCGGCCGCAGATCGTCGCGTTCGCCGACGTGATGTCGGACGAGGAATGCGATGAAATGATCGAACGGTCGCGTCCGTTGCTCAAGCGTTCCACTACCGTCAATCCTGAGAACGGCTCGAATGACGTGATTGCCAACCGCACTAGCGAAGGCGCCTGGTATCACCGCGGTGCTGACCCTTTCCTCGATCGGCTCGAAAAGCGCTTTGCCAGCTTGATGAACTGGCCAGTCGACAATGGTGAGGGGTTGCAGGTATTGAGGTATGGGGTTGGTGCCGAATATCGGGCGCACTTTGATTATTTTCCGCCGTCGCAGACGGGCAGTGGCGTGCAAATGGCGCGCGGCGGGCAGCGGGTTGCTACGCTGGTTTTGTATCTCAACGATGTGGCCGCTGGAGGGGAAACTTTTTTCCCCGATGCTGGCGTGTCGGTTGCCCCGAAACGGGGTGGCGCTATCTATTTTCGCTATATGAACGGAGCGCGGCAGCTCGATCCTTTGAGCTTGCATGGCGGAGCGCCTGTCCTGGAAGGCGAGAAATGGATCATGACCAAGTGGGTCAGGGAAGGGGTGTTTGCTTAGTGCGCAAGGCGGTGCAGAACCATCTGGATCTGGAACGCCGGCGCCCGTTCATCGATCTCGCGCCTCATCTGCCACTAACGGCGGCCTGGCCATGAGCGGCCCGCGCTTTGCTCAAGCCGTTTTGTAAACGTCCGGGTTGTGCACTTCCATGTAGCGCTCCGGTGCCACCAGTTCCTTGAAGCCATGCGGCTTGTAGACGTGATGGGCGTCTGTCGTCACCAGCACGATTCTGCGCAAACCGGTCAGCGATGGGCTGGCGAATACGTGCTTCATCAACGCTGACGCGTATCCCTTGCCACGGTACGCCGGCAGCACGAATACATCGCACAGGTAGGCGAATGTCGCATGGTCGGTTATCAGGCGAGCAAATGCGATTTGCTTGCCTTCGATGTAGGCGCCGAAACATAGCGATCCCTCTATCGCCCGGTCGAACGTCTCGCGTGGCATGTCCTGCGCCCATGCTGCCTCCTGCGACAGGAACGCGTAGACCATCTCTATGTCGAGGTCGGTCTTGTTGCTCGAAATCGTCAGATCATCTGCTTGCACCGCGCGTCTCCGCTTGTTTTGATCAAGCAATCAAAAGATGCGGCGCCCGTTGAGCGCCGCCGCTTCAAACCTCTCCATCCAGCCCGCTGTGCGCTCAGCTTTTCGCCGGGTCTTCGGTGCCGCGTGAACCGCCGCCGATGCTCTGTCCGGCGTCGCGTGCGAGACCGAGGTAGCCGGTCACGGACACCAGCGTCAGGACGCCGGCAAACAGAAACGCGAGGCGGAAATCGTCCAGAGTGAACACACGGCCCGTTGTCTCGCCATTGAAGAACGCTGCCGCGCGCAGCGAGACGGCGCCGAAGGCAATGCCCAAGCCGATCGTCATCTGCGCGGCGGCGCTCCATAGCGTGCTTGCCGCGCTCATCTGCGGCTGTGCGACGTCCGCGTAGGCGAGCGTGGCAAGGGTCGAGAATTGCATCGAGCGCGCTACGCCGTAAATAAACACGACGAACAACACTAGCGCAAGCGGCACGTTCGGCGTCAACAGCCCGCAGGCAATGATGAAAATGCCGGCCACCATCACGTCGATGATCGACACCATCCGGAAACCGTAGCGTTGCAGGATACGCGTGGTCAGCGCCTTCATGCCGAGGTTGCCGAGCGCGCTCGCCAGTAACAGCAGACCCGACTTGAACGCCGACAAGCCGAAGCCGACCTGGAACAGCAGCGGCATCAGATACGGCACCGCGCCAATGCCGATACGCGTGAACGACCCCGTCACCACCGTCACGGAAAAGGTCGGGATTTTCAGCGTGGATACGTCGATCAGCGGATGCGGGTTACGCTTTGCGTGCTGGAACGCCACCACGCCCATCAGCAATCCGCCGACGATGAGCGCGCCTGCCACCCATGGATTTTCGCCGGGCTGGCTCGCCAGTTCAGCGCCATACAGAATCGCCGTCAGCGTCGTGGCGCTCAGCAGGAGGCCGACGACGTCGAGTGGCTTGCGTTCGGTGCCGCGCAGGTTTGGCACCAGCGCGAGCGCAACAGCCATCGCTGCCAGACCGAACGGCACATTCAGCAGAAAGATCCAGCGCCATGACGCATAGGTGGTGATGAAGCCGCCCACCGGCGGTCCGACCACAGGCGCAGCAATGGCCGGCCAGGTGATGGTCGAGATGGCCTGCATCATCCGGCTCTTCTCTGTGTTGCGGACCACGATCAAACGGCCCACCGGCACCATCATTGCGCCGCCTATGCCTTGCAGCAGTCGCGCGGCCGTAAATTCGGTCACGTTTTGCGATAAACCGCACAACACGGAAGCAACCGTGAACACGCCGATCGCGCTGAAGAACACCGTGCGAGAGCCGCAGCGGTCGGCGACCCAGCCACTCGCCGGGATGAAAATCGCCAGCGCCAGCATGTAAGCCGTCATGCCGAGGCTCAGGCTGTTCGGCCCGACGCCGAACGAGTGCGCCATCTGCGGCAAGGCCGTGGCGATCACCGTGGTGTCGAGATACTCCATGAAGAAGGTGGCCGCGACGATATAGGGCAGCCAGCCGACGTGTGAATTGCGTGCGGTGTCGGTCATTGCGCCGTCCTCGACACCTTGCCGTTGCGTGTGGATTCGATGACGCCTTTGGCGTCTTTAGCGTGCCGGCATGTCCCGCGCGATTGTGTTGACTTCATGTTCTTGCGACAACCTTTCGAAAGCGTGTTTCCGGCACCCCTCGATGGACGAGCAACGAGGTCGCGGTCTGTTTGACGTCAGCGGAGCCGTGCGCGAAAAGGCCCACTCATGGGCTTTTTTCATGGGCGATACGCTTGGGCTGCTACCGCGTAGCTGCCGCGCGGCCGTCGTTTAGCCGTCGTGCCTAAGCCATGCCCCTCGCCGCCAACCCTGCATCGTAACGCAACAATTCGCGGCACACAGCGCACCACAGCAACTCGGCGACGATCGCGCCGGAAACACAACTTTCCTTACCGCTCAGTCCTTCGCCGCGTATTCGCGATCGAGCTTGTCGTACAGCGGTTTGTTCACAAGGCGCTGGCGTTCGCTGAACGGCGCGACGAGCGTCGCGTCTTCATCGAGGCGGCCATTGCTTTTCAATGTGCCGAGCGCGCGTTGCATGCCGAGCACCGCGCCTTGCAGCGCCGCGTTTGCGTACAGGACGATGCCGTAGCCGAGCGTGGCGAGCGCTTCACGCGATTGCACCGGCGTCTTGCCGCCGATCACGATGTTGATCAGTTGCGGCTTGTCGAACAGCGACGGCAACCGCTCGATGTCGGCGAGCGATTCGGTCGCTTCGATAAACAGAATATCGGCGCCGGCCTCGATGAAACGATGACCGCGTTCGATCGCGTCTTCGATGCCATGGACTGCGGCCGAGTCGGTGCGCGCCATGATCTGCAGGTTGCCGTCTTCGCGGGCATCGACGGCGGCGCGGATCTTGCCGACCATCTCGCTCGTGCTGACGACTTCCTTGCCGGAGAAGTGGCCGCATTTCTTCGGCATGATCTGGTCTTCGAACTGGATGACGTCGGCGCCGCTGCGTTCGAGCACACGTACGGTCTGGCGTACGTTCAGCGCGTTGCCGAAGCCGGTGTCGGCGTCGACGATCAGCGGCAACGCGACCGCGTCGCGAATCCGCGCGCAATGCTCGGCGACTTCGGCAAGGCCGATGAAGCCGAGATCAGGCAGGCCGAGCGACATGTTGGTCACGCCTGCGCCGGTGATGTAGATCGCCTCGAAGCCGGCGTCTTCAATCACGCGCGCGCTCATCGCGTTGAAGGCGCCCGGCACGAGCAGGCCCTGGCGTTGGTTGACTTTGGCGCGGAACGCGGCGCGACGATTGGCGGAAGTGCTCATGATGGTGTGTCTCCAGATGGGAAAGTGGGTGATAGAACGCGCAGCTGAAGTTGCAGGAAGCATGCCATTTGCTGACTCACACAATTTGTATCGAACAATCAGCAGGTTAGGTGAAACGGGAGCAGCGCCGCGGTTCATGGCAGAATGTCGGAATGTTCCATGAAACGTTTCGTGGAACGTTTCAGTCACGAGCGGAGCGTCGCAGTGTCCACTTTCACGTCGTCCCTTGCCAATCCCAATTCCGGTCGCCCGGGCGTTGCATTGGTCAGTATCAGCCGGTTGCAATCGCTTTGTGAGACAGTCGCGCCGCGTTACACCGGGCAGGCCAGGTTCTTTTCGGTGCGGGAAGGCTACGGCGCCGCCGTCACGGCCTTGCAGGCCTATGTGGACGCGGGCTCGGTCGATGTCGTACTGGCGGCCGGATCGAACGGCGCCTACCTGCGCGACAACCTGAGCGTGCCGGTGGTCATGGTCAAGGTGAACGGCTTCGACGTGCTGAGCGCGATAACCCGAGCCACGACGACCTGGCCGGGCGCAAAGATCGGCCTTGTCCTGCACGAAACCATCTCGCACGAACTCGCGGACCTGAGCGCGTGGCTGACCGTCGGCCTGAAACAGCGCGCCTACCGCTCGATCGACGAAGTGCGGCTCGCGGTCGCGGGCCTCGCAGCGGAGGGCTGCAAAGTCATCATCGGCCCCGGCATGGCCTGCGATTTCGCGCAGCAAGCGGGTCTGGAGAGTGTCTTTCTGTACTCGCTGGGCGCAGTCGAAGAAGCGTTCGAACGCTCGGTCGAGCTGGCGCGCGTGAGCCGCCAGAAGGAATCGAAGCGGGTGCGCCTGAACACGATCGTCGCCCACCTGCGCGACGGCGTGGCCGCCTTCGACGACGCCGGTCAGGTCGAAGCCGTCAATCCGGCGATGCTCGATCTGCTCGGCCTCGACCGCGAACAGGACGTCCCGGCGCAATTGACGCGCGCCGTCGGCCCGCTGCTGCGCGAGACGCTCGAGCATGACATGCCGGTCGAGGAGCGTATCGAGCAGATCGGCGGCCGCGCGCTGATCGTCAACTGCGTGCCGATCGTCGAGCAGGGCGTGCGATCCGGCTCGGTGGTCACGGTGCAGGATGCGCTGGTCGCGCAGCGGATCGACCGCTCGCTGCGTACCAGCCAGCGGCCGAAGCATCTGGTCGCGCGGCACCATCTGGACGATCTGGTCGGCCACTCGATGGCGCTCGAGCGGGTGCGGCGGCTTGCACGCGCAGGCGCGGCTCACGATGCCACCGTGCTGTTGAGCGGCGAAAGCGGCACCGGCAAGGAACTGGTCGCGCAGGGCATTCACAATGCCAGCCGGCGGCGCGGCAATCCGTTTGTCGCCTTCAATTGCGCAGCGCTGCCTGAAGGCCTGATCGAAAGCGAACTGTTCGGTCATGAGGAAGGTGCGTTCACCGGCGCGCGCCGGGGCGGCAAGCCGGGTCTCTTCGAGATTGCCCACACCGGGACGATCTTCCTCGACGAAATCGGCGAGATGCCGGCGGCGCTGCAAAGCCGGCTGTTGCGAGTGTTGCAGGAGCGCGAAGTCATGAAGCTCGGCTCCGGGCGCGCGACCCCCGTCGACGTGCGGGTGATCGCCGCCACCCATCGCGATCTGCACGCGCTGGTCGAGCAGGGTGTGTTCCGGGCGGACCTGTACTTTCGGCTGAATCTGCTTCAGATAGAATTGCCGCCGCTGCGCGAAAGACGCGGCGACGTCGCGCAACTGGCGCGGCACTTGTTGAACCGCAGCGCGCTCCAATATGGGCTATCGGGTGCCGCGCTCGAGCGGGTGCTGGCGTTCCTCACGCCTTTGTTCGAGCACTATGCATGGCCCGGCAATGTGCGGGAACTGGAAAATCTGCTGGCGCGCGCCGCGATTTATCTGAGCGATTCGGCCGGCGAGGGCTGGCAGGACCTGCAGGCAGTGTTTCCGGAGTTCGGGCGGATGCGGCAGACGGCCGCGGACGTGCATGGCGTCACGCCTCACGCCCACGCCGCCGGCGACGCCTCGGGCCGTCGCTCACCCACCCGCGAGGATGTCGCACGCGCCCTCAAACAGGCTGGCGGCAATCGCGCTGCAGCAAGCCGGGCGTTGGGAATCGGCCGCACGACGCTCTGGCGGCTCATGAGAGACTGACCCGAGGATTGGTGCGACGCAATAGTCGCCGGTAGCCAGTCAAATAGTAATAAACTATCGAAATAATTTAAACACACCACTTTACCTATTAAGTAACGTCTGACATACTGACTCCACTTTCCAACCAACCCGAAAGAGGACTCAGCAAATGCCGATCATCAACAGTCAAGTCAAACCGTTCAAGGCGCAGGCTTTTCACAATGGCGATTTCCAGACCATCACTGAAGAAAGCCTGAAGGGCAAGTGGTCGGTTTTCGTTTTCTATCCGGCTGACTTCACGTTTGTTTGCCCGACCGAACTGGGTGACCTGGCCGATCGTTACGCCGAATTCAAGAAGCTCGGCGTCGAAATCTACAGCGTGTCGACCGATACGCACTTCACGCACAAGGCATGGCACGACACGTCGGACACGATCCGGAAGATCAAGTACCCGATGATCGCTGACCCGACCCTGGCAATCTCGCGCAACTTCGACGTGCTGATCGAAGAAGAAGGCCTGGCACTGCGCGGCACGTTCGTGATCAACCCGGAAGGCGAAATCAAGCTGGCCGAAATTCACGACAACGGCATTGGCCGTGACGCTGGCGAACTGCTGCGCAAGGTGCAAGCTGCGCAATACATCGCGGCTCACCCGGGTGAAGTTTGCCCCGCCAAGTGGACGCCGGGCGCAGAAACGCTGACCCCGTCGCTCGACCTGATCGGCAAGATCTAAGGTCTAAAAGCCTGCCGCAGTAAGCGCCTCACGGCGCACCGCCGTGCGGACCGCTTCTTACAGTGGTTCACACGTCCCCGGGCTGCACGCTTCCTATCCGGATGCGTGCGGCGACCGGGATCCAACACCCCTCGTCACGGAATCGAATAGCCATGCTGGACGCCAATCTCAAGACCCAATTGAAAACGTACCTCGAAAAGGTTAGCAGGCCTATCGAGATCGTCGCGTCGCTCGACGACAGCGCGAAATCGCAAGAGCTGCTGGCATTGCTGAACGATATCGCGACGTTGTCGGAACGCGTCACCGTGATCGAACGTCGCGGCGACAGCGAGCGCAAGCCGTCGTTTTCGATCGGCGAGCCTGGCAAGGAAACGGGTATCCGTTTCGCCGGCATTCCGATGGGGCATGAATTCACGTCGCTCGTCCTCGCGCTTTTGCAGGTCGGCGGCCATCCGGTCAAACTCGACGATGCGGTGATCGAACAGATCCGCAACCTCGACGGTGACTACCAATTTGAAACGTATTTTTCGCTGTCATGCCAGAACTGCCCGGAAGTCGTCCAGGCACTGAACGTGATGGCGCTGCTCAACCCGCGCATCCGCCACGTGGCGATCGACGGCGCGTTGTTCCAGAGCGAAGTCGAAGCGCGCCAGATCATGGCGGTACCGACTATGTTCATGAATGGCGAAGTGTTCGGCCAGGGCCGCAGCGGCGTGAAGGAAATCCTCGCGAAGCTCGACACCAATGCCGGTGCGCGTGCTGCCAAGGAACTGGAAAAGAAGCCGGTGTTCGATACGCTGATCGTCGGCGGCGGCCCGGCGGGCGCGGCTGCGGCAATTTACTCGGCGCGTAAGGGCATTGCGACAGGTGTCGTGGCGGAGCGTTTCGGCGGCCAGGTGCTCGATACGCTGGCGATCGAGAACTTCGTTTCCGTGACGGAAACGGAAGGACCGAAGTTCGCCATGGCGCTTGAGCAGCATGTGAAGAGCTACGAAGTCGACATCATGGACGTGCAGCGCGCTGAAGCGCTGATTCCGGGCCGCATCAACGAAGTGCGTCTGGCGAATGGCGCGGTGCTTAAGGCGAAGACGATCATTCTTGCCACGGGTGCCCGCTGGCGCGAAATCAACGTGCCGGGCGAGCGCGAGTACCGTAACCATGGCGTGGCGTACTGCCCGCACTGCGATGGTCCGCTGTTCAAGGGCAAGCGCGTTGCGGTGATCGGCGGCGGCAACTCGGGCGTCGAAGCGGCGATCGACCTCGCGGGTATTGTGCGCGAAGTGACGCTGTTCGAATTCGGTGCGCAACTGCGTGCAGACGAAGTGCTGCAACGCAAACTGCGCAGTCTCGCCAACGTGACGATCATCACGCAGGCCCAGACCACGGAAATCACCGGCGACGGCAAGAAGGTCAACGGTCTGGTCTACAAGGACCTGCGCTCGGGCGAAACGAAGAACATCGAACTCGAAGGCGTGTTCGTGCAGATCGGTCTCGTGCCGAATACCGAATGGCTCAAGGGCACGGTCGAATTGTCGAAGCACGGCGAGATCGTGGTCGACGCACGCGGCGCGACGTCGGTGCCGGGCGTGTTCGCCGCCGGCGACGTGACCACGGTCCCGTTCAAGCAGATCGTGATTGCAGTGGGCGAGG
Organism: Paraburkholderia domus; assembly: GCF_905220705.1. Lineage (GTDB taxonomy): Bacteria > Pseudomonadota > Gammaproteobacteria > Burkholderiales > Burkholderiaceae > Paraburkholderia > Paraburkholderia domus. Next base: position 27,489 of record NZ_CAJNAT010000019.1, on the reverse strand, counting down.
GCGCGAAGGCATCGCTCTCCGCGTTCGATCACCTGATCCGCAGCAGCGATGTGGACGAAGTGGTGAGCGAAGCAGAAGCCGAAGCGACAGTTTGAAGGGTTTGTGTGAATAGCGGACGGCGGCCTTCGGGCCGCCGTTTTTGTTTATGGCGAGACTGGACTTGGTTTTGAGCGGATTTTTTGGCTGAGCGAAGATTTGGACGCGACCTGTCAGGATAATCTGACGCGGCCCTGCGGAGGAATTAACTTTCTCAGCGGGTTTTCGTATGCTGTGAGAGATCCCAAAATTCCTATGCCATTTGACAGTGTTATTTCGGAAAACGAACGACTTCGACAGACGTAGAATATTGATCGATCCAAAGCCGTCGATTGCCTATGCCGAAGTTTGAGTTACAAGTTTTTGAATCACCAGAATGTGCAACTCACTTCTTTCAACCCGTTGTTCACCACGGGACGCCGTGGGACTTGAGTCATCTCGATTCGTTCGCCTTTAAATGCGACCTCGGTGTGAGTTCGGTGGTGACCGTGCTCGTGATGTTTTCGTGCCATTGTTTTTCCCACAGTTTTGCTCGGGACGGAAGAGCGCGCATAGAAATTCCGAACGTAGAGATCTACGATGATGGTCGTGAGCAGCGGGTTCTCGATCTGGGCCGCTACGAACTGTCGAAGCACCTGTTGCGGGATTTGGTCATGACGCTTGGTGAGCGTCCCATTATCGTCGCTGACGAACAGCAGCCGAACTTCATGACGCTGCAAAAGACGAATGCCGATGGCACCACGTCGTTATACGCCGTGTTCTTTGAAGTGGAAAAAGATAGGGCAAGAAAGCAGCGTCTGATTCTACGAGTTCAATCCGCGTACCTTCTCGAAAAAGCACTGACGAAGCGTCTGCGACAAGCGAAAAAGGTTGCGTTCAAAACCCTGCTGCGGGCAACCTATGAGGGGCGCAAGATTCGTCCCTAGCCGGGAAGGTGAGCCACAAAAACCAACGGCTGCCTTTCGGCAGCCGTCGCATGCGGGATTCTCTATTCACCTTGCGGCGAAATTTCCACTCCAGGTGGAACCCGGTGGCCCGGGCGGCGCTACGTTTTTCACACCCGCTCGTACGTAGTTTTGAAGCTTGATTATATGAATTTGGCTGACCGCGGTCAAGGGACGGACGGCGCGTCGCGCGGCGACAGGCGAAGCCGCCGGGTCGGGCTGCAATTCGCGGACAGCGTTTGCTGCGCCCCAAACACCCGTTTCATTCACCCGCTCGAAGCCCACCCCAAATGCCGCACCCCCGGTCCCTTTGTTTGGAGCCTCCCACCTGGGGCAATTACTTGGCTATCGCGCCCGTCAGGCCATATAAATCTGGGAGTCGAGCAATGTCCCGCCGACATGCGTACTGGCTAGCGAGCGCAAAGCTTGCTAATGGCAGGCGACATAAAACTAGGAGGGAGACAATGGCAACATCGCAAGCGGCCCCCGCTCGGTGGGTCGATGGCAAGCGTTATTTGTGGCTGCTCGGTGCACTCACCATCACGTTGCCGCTGCACGCGGCCAATCTGGCCTTGCAGACCGGCTGGCATATTTTCTGGTGGTTCGGGCCGATTTTCGTGTTCGGCATTATTCCGGTGCTCGACTATCTGATCGGTGACGATCCGAGCAATCCGCCGGAGGACGTCGTCCCCAGACTCGAAAGAGAGCGCTACTACCGCCGCGTGGTCTATCTCGCCACCTTCATCGAATACGTGTCGTTCTTCGGCGCGCTGTGGATCGTCGGCACGCATGCCATGGCGTGGTACGACTACCTTGGCTTTGCGCTCTCGTTGGGCGCGGCAACCGGTGTGTCGATCAACACCGCACACGAGCTCGGCCACAAGACCGATGGCTTCGAACGATGGCTCGCCAAGATCACGCTGGCGCCGGTCGCCTATGGCCACTTCTTCGTCGAACACAATCGTGGACATCATGTGCGCGTGGCGACGCCGCCCGATCCGGCGAGCGCGCGCTACGGCGAATCGTTCTGGCGGTTTCTGCCACGCACGGTACTCGGCAGCATCGCGTCGGCGTGGCGCCTCGAGAAGCATCGGCTCGAGCGTCTCGGCAAGTCGCCCTGGACATGGCGCAATGAAGTCCTGCACTCGTGGGCCATGACGGCGGTGCTGTGGGGCGCGATGATCGCGCTGTTCGGCAAAACGGTGATTCCGTTTCTGCTGATTCAAGCCGCGTATGGCGCCTCGCTGCTCGAAGTGGTCAATTATCTGGAGCACTACGGGCTGGGCCGCAAGCAACTCGCGAGCGGCCGTTATGAACGCTGCCAGCCGCAGCACTCATGGAACAGCAATCGCATCGTGACGAACCTGTTTCTGTATCAATTGCAGCGTCACGCCGATCATCATGCAAATCCGACGCGTTCATACCAGGCGCTGCGCCATTTCGACGGCGCGCCGCAATTGCCCTCCGGTTACGCGACCATGATCATGCTCGCGTATGTGCCGCCACTGTGGTTTCGCGTGATGAACCCGCGCGTGGTCGCGCATTATCAAGGCAATATGGCTCAGTCGAATATCCGGCCGGCAATTCGTGAGCGTGTGTTGGCACAGTTTGCGGGCTAGCGTGGACTGCTTCATGCAACAAAAAAGGTCGCCCGGTCAATGCCGGGCGACCTTTTTGTCGAGCTTGCCGAACACTGGCAGCGCAGCCGTAACTTAGCGCCGGTCGACCGAATACTTGCCGGCCCCGGTCACGCACAACAGCAACAATCCACCCATGATGCTGATGTTCTTGTAGAAGTGGATCATGTTGTCGTACTGCATCGCACCCGTCATGTTCCAGTAGTGGTGGCCGATGATCGCCGTGCCGAGCGTATAGAGCGCCAGCAGCAGCGCAAGCGGCCGCGTGTAGAAGCCCACTAGCAGCGCAATGCCCACAACAAACTCCATCACCACGGCGATGACCGCCGACAATTCCGGAATTGGAGCGCCGCTCGACGTCATATAAGCGACCGTGCCGGAAAAACCGGTCAGCTTCGACCAGCCGAACATCACGAACAGCACCATCAACAGGATGCGGGCGACGAGAATGACTGTGTCTTTCTGGTTTTCAAATAGCGTATAGCGCATGATTTTTCTCAGTAGGCAAGGAAGGGGGCGGCTCGCCGCACACGTTGCAGCGAGCCACGCTTAAGCCGACCATGTCTATCGACAGGATCAGACCGCTTAAGCCCACAACTCCGACATTTCGATGTTACGCAGATCGAACACCAACACTTCCGCGTCGCGACCTTGCGTGAGGGTCAGGGCTTCTTCGCCGCGAACCCGCGCGCCGTCGCCTTCTCCAAGTTCGACGCCGTTCACCGTGACGCTGCCGCGCGCCACGTGAATATAAGCATAGCGATTGCTGGCCAGTTCGAGGCGCGCAGTTTCGTCACCGTTGAAAAGCCCGGCGTAGACCCGCGCATCCTGTTGCAGCACCAGCGAGTCGTCCGCACCGTCCGGCGACATCACGAGGCGCAACACGCCGCGCTTCTGATCCGCGCCAAAGTGTCGTTGCTGATAGCGCGGCGCGGTGCCTTTCTGCGCCGGTGCAATCCAGATTTGCATGAAGTGTACGGGTTCGCTCTTCGAATGGTTGTATTCGCTATGTGCGACACCGGTTCCCGCGCTCATCAACTGGATGTCGCCTGGCACGATCACTGAGCCGGTGCCCATCGTGTCCTTGTGTTCCAGCGCGCCTTCCAGCACGTACGAGAAGATCTCCATGTCGCGGTGCGGGTGCTTGCCGAAGCCTTGCGCCGGTGCGACACGGTCGTCGTTGATTACGAGCAGGTCGGAAAAGCCGTTCTGCTTCGGATCGTGATAGCTCGCGAAGGAAAACGTATGACGCGAACTGAGCCAGCCGTGCTCGGCGCGGCCGCGTTGATTGGCGTGTCTGATTTCGAGCATCGTATTTCTCCTTGGTTTGGGTTGTGCGATCTGGCCAGATGTTTGGCTGCGATCCATGAACGACAGTTTAGGTCAATCAGGATGGATATAATCTGATCTGAATAGGAAACACTGTCTCGTCAAGGTAGACAATACGATGCAACTCGATGACATGCGGATTTTCGTCGCCACGGTGGACGCCCATAACTTCACCGCGGCGGCAAAGCGGCTGGCGCTCTCGAAGCAGTTCGTCAGCCGGCGCGTGATGGCGCTGGAAGAGGCGCTCGGCGTGCAGTTGCTGATCCGCAATACGCGCAAGCTGGCCGTGACCGAGCTCGGTCAGGAGTTCTATGAGCGCGCGCGGCGCATTCTCGGCGAGGTGGAAGACGCCGAGCAGGCGATGTCGCTGCGTCGCGCCGGGCCGCGTGGGCTGTTGCGGGTCAGTGCGCCGATGTCGTTCGGCATGATGCATCTATCGCCGTTGGTGGCGAACTTTCTGCGCGAGCATGGCGATGTGCGCTTCGATATGGAGTTGAGCGATCGCACGGTCGACGTGGTCGGTGAGGGTTTCGATATGGCGATCCGGATCGGCGCGTTGCCGGATTCAACGCTGATCGCGCAGAAGCTCGTCGATGTCAGGATGGTGGCGTGTTGTAGTCCGGGGTATGTGCGGCGGCGTGGGGCACCTGTTGTGCCTGCCGATCTGGCGCGGCATTCCTGCCTGTTGTATGGGCATGGTGGTGCTGTGAGTTGGGATTTTGTTGTTGATGGTGTTTCGAAAGGGGTTGAGGTGCATGGGCCGCTACGGGCCAATAATGGGGAGCTGATTCGCGATGCGGCAGTGGCTGGGTTGGGGATTGTTCGGCTTCCTGATTTTATTGTTGCTGATGCGCTTGCTGGTGGTCAGCTGGTGACCGTGCTGGATGGGTTTTTGCCTGCGGCGACTACTGTCTATGCGGTCTATCCGCAGCATCGGCAGAGTTCTGTCACGATTCGGGTTTTTGTTGGGTTTTTGCGGGAGCAGTTGGGGAAGGGGTTGATGGTTTGATTTTTTTTTGCCTGCTCGGCGCCTGTTTCTGTGTGCATGTGGCGTTGGCCTTTCCTTGAATTGTTAGTGGTCTATTAGCGTTGCCCCTGTGCGGGGCGGCACTTACTTTCTTTGCCGCCGCAAAGAAAGATAAGCAAAGAAAGCGGCTCAACCCGCCAGCTCATAAGCGGGTCCCCCGCGCAGCCACGGTAGTGGTGCATCTGGAATCCGTGTTCTCGCACATTCGGCGTGAGTGACAAAGGCGTCATTCTTCCGGCGGCGCTGCGCGCGCCGAAACGCACCTCATAAACCGGCGGCCGTGTTTGCGTTTTCGGCTTCGTTCGTTCAAAGCTATTTGACGAGCGGTGACAGACTCTGTTGCTGCAGGCTAATCGCCTCCCGTCGCGCACTACGGATCGTGCGCCGTGTACCGTACATCGGTCGCCGTCCGTAGTTCGCTGTCCGCCGCTTGCCGCTTGCCGCTTGCCGCTTGCCGCTTGCCGCTTGCCGCTTGCCGCTTGCCGCTCGCTCTCGGGCCTGCCGTCAATTACCCGTTCCGGAAAATGAAGCTGTAGCCGTTCAGCGCCGGCACGCCACCCAGGTGCGCGTACAACACCCGTGAGCCCGCCGGGAATTCGCCGTTTCTCACCATGTCGATCATCCCGTGCATCGATTTGCCCTCGTACACCGGGTCGGTCAGCACGCCCTCAAGTCGCGCGCATAGGCGGATGGCCTCCAATGTTCCTTCGTTCGGCAAGCCGTATTCGGGGCCGCCGTAGCGTTCGTCGAGCACCACGTCCTTGTCGGTAATGTCGCGTTCAAGGCCGACTTTCTCTGCGGTCTGCTTCGCGATTCGCGTGATCTGTTCACGGGTCTGCGCCGGTTTCGCGGATGCGTCGATGCCAATCACGCGCTCGGCGCGGCCGTCGGCGGCGAAGCCCACTATCATGCCGGCCTGAGTGCTGCCGGTCACGGAACACACCACGATGTAGTCGAATTTGAAACCCAGTTCGGCTTCCTGCTGACGTACCTCTTCGGCAAAGCCGACGAAACCGAGGCCGCCCAGCGGATGGTCGGAGCAGCCGGCCGGGATCGCGTACGGCTTGCCGCCGGCGGCGCGCACGCTCTCCAGTGCATCCTCCCAACTCTTGCGAAAGCCAATGTCGAAGCCGTCAGCCACCAAGCGGACATCCGCGCCCAGAATGCGCGACATCTGGATGTTGCCGACCCGGTCGTACACAGCGTCCGAATAGTTCACCCAGTTCTCCTGCACCAGCACGCACTTCATCCCCAAATGCGCCGCGACCGCCGCCACCTGGCGGGTCTGGTTCGACTGGATCCCGCCAATCGACACAAGCGTGTCACAACCCTGCGCCAATGCCTCGGGAATCAGATACTCGAGCTTGCGCGTCTTGTTGCCGCCGAAGGCAAAGCCGCTGTTGCAGTCCTCGCGCTTCGCGTACAGATGCACCTTGCCACCCAGGTGCTCGCTCAACCGCTTCAACGGCTGGATCGGCGTGGGCCCAAAAGTCAACGGGTAGCGAGGGAATCGTTGCAAGTTCATGGCAGCTCCGAAGTTGTAGGTTCGACGCGAGCAGCAAGCCGTCGCGCTAAACCAATGGTAGGGAAAAGCGCTAGAAATGAGCTTGCAAAGAAATTCCATTCAGCATATTTTTAAAACTCTTGAGTTGAAAGTTGATTAATAAATTTCCGAAAAAGCACCAATGAACGCAACAAAAGTTCGTGGCATCAACAACACCGAGGCCGCAGCAGATGTCTCGACTGCATCCACGGCGGTCGATCCGCTGCACGCGCTCGATCGCATCGATCGGGCGATCCTGCGTCAGTTGCAAACCGACGCGTCGATCTCGAACGTCGCGCTTGCGGCCAAAGTCAAACTGAGCGCGCCGGCGTGTCTGCGGCGCGTCGAACGGCTAAAGGAATCGGGGTTGATTCGCGGCGTCGTCGCGTTGATCGACCCGAAGGCGGCGGGAGCAGGCATGCTGGTCATCATCGGCGTGGTGCTGGATCGGTCTACGCCGGAGTCGTTTGCCGAGTTCGAGAAAGCGGCGCAGAAGGTGGCGGGGTGTATGGAGTGCCACGTCGTGACCGGTGAGTTCGACTATTTCATGACCATCCGCACGCGCGATAGCGACAGCTTCAATCGTCTGCACGCGGAGCAACTGCTTTATCTGCCCGGTGTCCGGCAAATCCGCTCCTTTATGGTGCTCAAGGAAATCCTGTCGACCACGAAATTTCCGCTGTAACCGGCGCCGTCACGCAAAAAGACGCGCATGCTGTCATAAATCCCCTTGCTGGCCGACTAAGTGTCAAGACCACTCGCGGGCGGCGCGATCAGCGCCTGAACGGGTGAACGGTACGGACTTTCCGGGACGATCATCATGGCTTGCAACAGACGGACATTCTTCAGGTTAATCGGCGCGGCGTCGCTCGCCGGCAGCACCGCGGCATGGCGCACGGCAAGTGCGGCGGATACGGGCGCGGCAGCGGCCTTCGAGGTCGCGCACAGCGACGGCGAATGGCACAAGCTGCTCACGGACGCGCAATACCGCGTGCTGCGCGAAGCGGGCACGGAACGTCCATTCAGCAGTCCGCTGAACGACGAACACCGCGTCGGCACCTTCGCGTGCGCGGGCTGCGCACTACCGCTGTTTTCGTCGAAGACGAAGTTCGATAGCGGCACCGGCTGGCCGAGTTTCTGGCAGCCGCTGGATCACGCGGTCATCACACGTACCGACAAGTCGTTCGGCATGACGCGCGACGAAGTACTGTGCCGGCGCTGCGGCGGCCATCTGGGCCATGTTTTCGACGACGGACCCAAACCAACCGGCCTGCGCTATTGCATGAACGGCCTCGCTTTAACTTTCACGGCCGCCGCGCGCGGCACGAGCTGATCGAATCAGGACGAACATCATGAACACAGAGAAACGCATCATCGGCAAACCGGCCCGCTCACGCGGCGCGGCCGTCGCGCTTTCGGTCGGGCTCGGCGCGCTGGCGCTGCTGCTGGCGCAGCGCATGGCCTTCTCGTCGGAAGCCGGAGTTGTCATTGCGCCACCCGCACTCGACGAGCCAATCTCCGCCGCGACCGCGCACGAAGAAACCGCGGTATTCGCGGGCGGCTGCTTCTGGGGCGTGCAGGGCGTGTTCCAGCACGTGCGGGGCGTCACAAAGGCGGTGTCGGGTTATTCAGGCGGCCAGCGCGACACGGCACAGTACGAAACCGTCAGTGGCGGCGACACCGGCCATGCGGAATCCGTGCAGGTCACGTTCGACCCCACCAAGGTCACCTACGGGCAGTTGTTGCAGGTCTACTTTTCCGTGATCCAGGATCCGACCGAGTTGAACCGCCAGGGGCCGGACAGCGGGACGCAATACCGCTCGGCAGTTTTTCCGCTGAACGACACGCAGCGGCGCGTCGCGCAAAGTTACATCGCGCAACTGGATAAGGCACACGCTTTCCCGGCACCGATCGTCACGAAGACGGAGCCGTTCAAGGGTTTCTATCCTGCCGAGTCTTATCACCAGAACTACCTGACGTTGCATCCGAATTCCGCGTACATCGCAATTAACGACATGCCAAAGGTCGCAAACCTGAAGCGTTTGTTTCCGAATCTCTATCGCGACAAACCTGTGCTGGTCGAAGCGGCGCAGTAAAGCGACGAGCGTCGCTGACAACCCAATCCTGCTCTCAGGCGCCGCGTTGCGCGGCGCCTGAAGTCTTTTTGTACCTGTATTCTGCCCGTCATCATCGCCACGGCGCGCTTGTCAGCGGCCGTTGGTCTGTCCTTCTATTGCCCTGATCTGCGCCGACTCTCCAGCGACCTGGCCCGCATTTTGCGCGGCAGCGTGCGTCGGCAAATCTTTTGCACGTTTTTGTTCGCACAAAGGCCCCAATTACGGGGCGGCACCAGTTTCGAATAATGCGGTTTGCCGGGAATTCGTGTCGTCTGCTGAAAGAATTACATGCCGCGCGTAGCATTGCGGCGGTTGCCCGGATGTATTTGCAATACACATTGCCGACATCTGGCAGGAACATAAACCCCTTCGCGATACGCGAGAAACGGAGGTTTCTGGTGCTGAACAGCCGCAGAAAATGGATCGGCAAGATTCGCAAAAAGCAAACAGGTATCGCGGCAACTTCTCTGGTCGCCTTGGCCCTCGGCGGTATCGGCGTTCTTCCCGGTTCGGTCCTGGCCCAAACGCCTTCGCCGTTGGGCGAATGGCAGTACTCCGTGGGCATTCCGCTGCAGAAGCTGTGGCAGCCAAATATCCCGGACTGGCAGGTGCGATTCGGCGCGGCGATGTCGTTCCAGCCGCGTTATGAAGGCTCCGACAGATATCACGTGATGGCCGGTCCGAGCATTGATGTGCGCTACAAGGACCTATTCTTCTTTTCGAGCGGCGAAGGTCTTGGGGTCAACTTTGCGCAAGGGCAGAACTGGCGTGCGAGTCTCGCGGCGGTCTACGATCTCGGGCGTCGCGGGCACGACGATCCGGAGGAGTTGAACGGGCTCGGCAACATCAATCCGGCGCCGGGCGTCAAACTCTCCGGAGAATATGTCGTGTCGAAGGATTTCCCACTCGTGCTGCGCGCCGACATCCGACGCTATTTCGGCGGCTCGAACGGCTGGATCGGCGATCTAGGCGCCTATCTGCCGATGCCGGGCAGCACCAAAAAATTCTTCTGGTTCGCTGGGCCGAACGTGACACTCGCTGACTCCAACTACATGAACAGCTGGTACGGTGTGAATCAGAACCAGGCGGCGCACTCTCAGTACTCGGAGTATCACGCGAGCGCGGGTTTCAAGTCGGTGGGTTTCGGCATCAGCGCCGTGTGGCTATTCGACAAGCACTGGTTTGCCACCGCCGACGGAGCATTCGAACAACTGGTCGGCAGCGCGGGCAATAGTCCGATTACGCATAGCAGGGCAACCGGTGTGGCCGATGTCTCTATCAATTACCGCTTCTGATGCAGGGTTTCTGCTGGACAGTGGATACCGCTCGACATTCGTCTGGTAGTCCGGCGCGATCAGCCGGTAATCTCGCGCGAGCAGCGGCATCAGCGTCTCGTACATTCGCGACGACGACGGGAAGCCGTGCAGCAACAGGATGACCGGCGCATCGCGCGGTCCCGCTTCGCGATAGAAAATGTCGAGACCGTCGATCTCGATGCTGTGATAGCGCATCCCGGTACGTGTGGATGTCACGAGCATGCTCCTTGAATCGTTCGTAACATCGATCATGCGGCGCGCGAACTGTCGCGCAGATGCAGTCCCGCTGCCGCGGCAAAAAAGCCCAATGCCGCGACACATACACCCGGCCAACCCCAACGCGCGAGCGCCGGCCCGGCGATGGTGGCGCCTATCGCGCTGCCGATGAAAAAGAGCCCTGTATAGAGCCCGTTCACCCGGCCACGCGATTCGGGCGCGAGCAGATTGATCGCGCGGCGGCCAAGCGCCTGATCGGCGATTACGCCACCGTCGATAAAGAACGCAGCTACGGCCAGCATGGCGATCGAAGCGGCACGCGACACACCCGAGGTCAACGCCAATGCCGCCATCAGAGCGGCCGCGATGGCGACCGCATGAGCGAGCATGCTGGCGGGCTTCGACCAGCCCCTGTCGCCGGCACGGCCCGCCAACGGTGCGATGAACACGCTACCGCCGCCCGCTAACGCAAAGAGCGCGACGGAGGTGCTGTTCAGACCGAGCGGCGCACGGGTCAGGACGATAGCAACACTGCTCCAGAACGCATTGAAACCGGCCATTAGCAGGCCTTGATAGAGAGCCCGGCGGCGCAGCACCGGTTCATGCGCCAGCAATCGCGCCATCGACGTCAGTAACGCGGCATAGGGCGGCGCGCCGACAGGGCGGCTATCCGGCAAACGCGGCACCACGGCGAGCGTGACGGCGGCGAGCAGCAGGGCATCGGTTGCATAAAACGCACGCCAGCCGAGTGCGCCGCCAATCACACTGGCAAGCGGCCGCGATAACAGAATGCCGAGCATCAGGCCGCTCATCACATTGCCGACGACTTTGCCGCGCGAAGCCGGTGGCGCGAGTGATGCTGCTGCGGGCACCAGCATCTGCACGACGCTCGATGTCACGCCGACAGCGAACGATGCCGCCAGAAACACCGGAGCGAGCGGCGCGACAGCGGCCAGTGCGAGACACGCAATCTGCGCGAACAACGTTGCGGCAATCAAGGGCCGATTGGGCAAGCGGTCGATCAGCGGGACGAGCCCGACGAGGCCGACCGCATAGCCGAACAGCGTCAATGCGGTGACGAGCGTGGTCCATGCCCCGAGATGCAGCGAGACATTGAGTGGGCCGATCAACGTTTGTGACGCATACAAGGGCAGCACGGCGACCGCGACCATCGCGGCGAAGCGGGCGGTCGGAACGCTGTGTGCCGGCGGCGTAGCCGTTTGGGATGCCGTCGAGCATTGAATCGTGGGAGAGTCCATCGTCGGGCTAGCTGTCAAGTGAAGTTGAATGAATGCTACTCTCACGTCTGACGAACACAATTCGCACTGAATTGGATACATCCTCACGAAAAACGGGAGAATCGGCGATGGATGCATTGCGCGATCTGGAAACCTTGGTGGCGATCGTCGAGGAGGGTAGTCTGACGAGCGCCGCGCGCCGGCTTGGCCGGTCGTTGCAGGCAGTCAGCCGGTCGCTGCAGGTGCTTGAGCGGTCGCACGGATCGACCCTGGTCGTTCGAACCACACGCACTTCGCAACCGAGCGCGGCCGGCATGCGCTTTTACGAACGCGTCAAAGGCGCGCTGACCGAACTCGAACTGGCGCGCACCGAACTCGCCGAGGAAGCGCACCGGCTCACCGGCCGATTGCGTATCAATGCACCGACGCTATTCGGACCGCAATTCATCGCGCCGCTCGCCGCGGAGTTTTTGCAGCGTCATCCGCAACTGGAGTTGTCACTCGATCTGAGCGACGAGTATCGCGATCCGGTCGAGACCGGTGCGGATGTGACAATTCGCATCGGCGAAACGCCTGATTCACGGCTGGTGGCACGACGGATCGGCACGCTTCGGCGGGTGGTGTTCGCCGCGCCGGCTTATCTTGCCGAACACGGCAGACCGTCGCATCCGCAGGATCTGGCGAGACACGATTGCGTCGTACGAACGGGTGTGCCCCATCCCGGGCGGTGGGTGTTGACATCTTCCGATGGAAACGAGATTACGGTGAACGTAGCGGGGCGCTTTGACAGCAATCAGGTGGCTGCGGTGAACGCCGGTGTGCTGGGCGGGATGGGGATCGGGGTTGCTGCGTTCTGGCAGGTTCAGGAGTGGGTGGAGGCAGGACGGGTTGAGGTTTTGTTGACGGATTTTCAGCTTGCACCCCTGCCATTGCATGCAATGTGGGCGAAGACGCGACGGTTGCCGCAGAGAACGCGGCTGCTGGTCGATTTTCTTGCTGTCAAATTGGGGGCGCTGTAGCTTTTTTTGTCCGCAGCAGGCGCAATGCGCCATTGTGCTACGCTTGCCGGACCGAAACCCAAGCACTCCGGCCTCGCCTTTATCATGCGTTCCTGGCGCATATCCCCATCGCCTCGCAGCGGGCACATCAACACTTCGCGTGTTACCGACCTCGTCATGTCGATCTCACATGCCGACCCGGACGCACTTGCTGCAAGCATTCTGAAAACCGTTGGCGACACGCTTCCCGTTTCGCAGTGCACGATCTTCGCCTACGAATTCGACGCGAGGCCGCGCACCGTCTCCGCCGCCGATCATCGCGGCGGGCGCTTTCTGCGTGATGTCGCCGACCGCTACGCTACGCATTTTTATGCTCTCGACGGCAACCGTGCCATCATCGATCGCCCGCAAGCCAGGCAGCATGAAGCATTAGAGCTGCACCAGCAGCAAAGCGTGGAGATCGAAAACGAAGCCTATCGCGCCGCCTGCTATGCGCAGCCCAACGTGTCCGACCGGCTATCGTTGCTCCTGCAACCCATGGAAAGCGTCTGGCTGTCGATCAATCTGTATCGTGACAGCGCCTACGGCATGTTCCAGCCCGGCGAGCTTGAGCACGTGGAAAGCGTGGCGCATCTGTTCGCGCACGCCGCGAAAAGCCATTACGCACTCAACGGGCAGCATCAGCAAGGTACAGCAGCCGCGATGCTGGCGCGCGTCAGACGCGCCTGCCCGGCGCTTACGCCGCGCGAGATCGACGTGTTGCGTGGCACACTCGAAGGTGCAAGCGCTGCCGAGATCGCCGAGCACATGGGCATCAAGGCCACCAGCGTGATTACGTATCAGAAGCGTGCTTATGCGCGGCTCGGTATCTCCAGCCAACGCCAGCTGTTCGCGCTATGTCTGCTGCCTGAACGGTCCTGATCCGGCGCGCTGAAGTCGCGGTCATAGATTGACTGCGACGCAGTCGACGGGCAGCGGAAGCGCAATTGAATTTGCGTGAAAGATCACCCGCGCTTAACCCGCGCATCGGCCTGCGTTTCACGATCCCAGCGCTTCAGCCACGGCATGATGAATTCCGCGAAACCGTCCGCGGGCGGTGACAACGCACGTTCGGTCGAGCGATACACGCAAACTTCGCGGATCGTTTCAGGATCGACGATCCGCTTCATCACCAGCCCGAAGGTTCGCGCGAGCGGCGCAACATAGGCGGGCGCGAGCGTCACGGCAAGCCCTTGTGAAGCCAGGCCGAACGCCGTCGTGACGTTGTCCACCACATCCACCGGAATGATGCGCGCCTCTATTGGCAAATTAGCCAGCATCTGTTCGACTGCGCGCTCGTGATCGCGGCCGGTGGCGACAATCGGCACGTCGCGCAAATGTTGCCACTGCACCCGGCGCCGCGCGTTCAACGGGTGCGTCGGCGCGCACCACATCACCCACGGGCTCGCGAAGGCCGGATCGCAACGCACCCGCGTGCCGCTCTGGCGATCCGGACCGATCGCCAGATCCACGTCGCCGCTTTCCACGCGCTCCACCAGTTGTTCGACCACGGTGTCGCAAATGCGCACGACCACCTTTGGTTTGTCGCGCGCATATTCGGCGATGGCAGCCGGCAACGCGGTCGCCGCGAGCACCAGCGGCGCGCCGACTCGCACGATGCCGGCCGCGCGATTGCGGATGTCATCGGCGGATTGGGCGGCGGCGCGTACATAGCGCAACACCGATTCGGCCGACGACAGAAAATCCTGCCCCGCGCTCGACAGATTGACGCGCCGCGTCGTACGGTCAAAGAGACGAAAGCCCAGTTCCGTTTCCAGTTCGGCCAGCAACTGGCTGACCGCCGACGAGGTCAGCCCGAGCCGTTCCGCCGCCGCGCCGATGCTGTGCAAATCGACGATGGCGAGAAAGGCTTCGAACTGACGGATGGTGACGCGTGTGAGTGGCATCAGGCGATTCTAAAGAAAAACTTACTAATCGTGAAAAATCGATTGATTGTATGCAGCGAGCGATTGGCCGACACTCGTCCTGGTCGACGCGAAGCTGGAAACCCGCTTAGACTTCCGTCTCGCCCACGCGGCTACGACCAGACTGCAACCGTCCACATCCAGGGTATACGCAGGCCGCACGCAAGCCACATGCGGGGCTCCACTCAAGGAATTGCCATGTTCGACCATATTCCCGCCTATCCGGGCGACCCGATTCTGAGCCTGAACGAAGATTTTCAACTTGATCCGCGGCCCAACAAGGTCAACCTGAGCATCGGCATCTATTTCGACGACGCCGGCAAGCTGCCGGTGATGGACGCCGTGCGGCTGGCTGAAACCGCGCTCCTCGGCTCGATCGGGCCGCGCTCCTACCTGCCCATGGCAGGCCTGCCGCTCTACCGCGACGCAGCACAGGCGCTGGTGTTCGGCGCGGACAACGAAGCGCGTGCGGCGGGCCGGATCGCGACCTTGCAAACCATCGGCGGCTCCGGTGCACTGAAAGTCGGCGCGGATTTTCTGAAGCGTTATTTCCCGGCCTCGCAGATATGGATCAGCGATCCGAGTTGGGAAAACCATCGTGTGGTGTTCGAAAGCGCGGGCCTCACGGTCAACACCTATCCCTATTACGACGAACACACCGGTGGCCTGCGTTTCGCTGACATGATCGACACGATCGGCCGCTTGCCGGAGCGGAGCATCGTGCTGCTGCACGCGTGCTGTCACAACCCGACCGGCGTCGACCTCAGCCCGGCGCAATGGGCGGAACTGGTGCCGGTGTTGCAGCGCCGCAAACTGATTGCGTTTGTCGACATGGCATATCAAGGTTTCGGCGCCGGCCTCGAGGAGGACGCCGCCTGCGTGCGCCTGCTCGCCGATGCGGGTGTGCCGTTGATCGCCGCCAATTCGTTTTCGAAGAATTTCTCGCTGTACGGCGAGCGTTGCGGCGCATTGAGCGTGGTGTGCAAGAGCAAGGAAGAGGCGGCTCGCGTGCTCGGGCAATTGATGTCGGCGGTGCGTGCCAACTACAGCAATCCGCCCACGCACGGCGCACGCCTCGTCGCCAATGTGCTGTCGGACCCGTCCTTGCGCGCGTCATGGGAAGCGGAGCTTGCCACCATGCGCGAACGGATTCTCGCCATGCGCGGCACGATTCACGAAGGCCTGGCAGGTCACGTCGATGAAGTGATGCGCGCGCGTTACGTCGCGCAACGCGGCATGTTCACCTACACGGGCTTGAGCGAAGCTCAGGTCGAGCGCTTGCGCAGCGAATACGCCGTGTATGTGCTGCGGTCGGGGCGCATGTGCGTCGCCGGATTGAATGCGCGTAACGCGGGCTATGTGGCGTCGTCGATTGCGGCGGTGGTGGCGGGCGCATAACGGCCGCTACGCGCAACGGCCGAGCATAGCGAACATCGCGAATGAAAAGCGAACGATAACAACGGAGACCCTGATGACGACTCTTGAAATGCAACCGGTGAGCCCGCCGAAGTCCGCCGCGATGCATCCCGACGAATGGCAGGCGCGCGTGCAACTGGCGGCGTGCTACCGCATCTTCGATATGCTCGGCTGGACCGAGATGATCTACAACCACATCACGTTGCGTGTGCCGGCGAGCGTCAGCGGCGGCGAGCGCCAATTCCTGATCAATCCGTTCGGCCTGCACTACAGCGAAGTGACAGCAAGCAATCTCGTGAAGATCGACGCGCAAGGCCGCGTGCTCGATAACTCGCCGTATCCGGTGAATCCCGCGGGTTTCGTCGTGCATGCGGCGATTCACGAAGGCTTAGCCGACGCGCATTGCGTGATGCACACGCATACCACGGCCGGCGTCGCGGTGGCGTGTCTCGAAGATGGGCTGGAGCAAACCAACTTCTATAGCGCACAGTTGCACGACCGCATCGCGTATCACGACTTTGAAGGCATCACGGTGCATGCGGAAGAAGGGCCGCGTCTGCTCGAACATATCGGCAACCGGCAGGCGGTGATTTTGCGCAACCATGGCCTGCTGGCATGGGGCCATACATTGCCGCAGACTTTCGCTATTCTGTGGACGCTCAATCGCGCGTGCGAAATCCAGATGGCTACGTTCTCGATGGGCCGCGCGCGGCCGGTGCCGGAAGAAGTGGCGATCCGCTGCTCACGCGACTCATTGCAGTTCGATCCGCGGCACGGTGCGGGACAGGATGTATTCGATGCGTTGGTGCGGCGCGTGGATCGCATCGACGCGAGCTATAAGGATTAAAGCGGGGATTAACGCGAGAGCTGAGACGGGAACTGAGGCGAAGATTGACCCAAGGATTAATGCAAGGACTGAAGCGATGAAAGTAGGAATCTACGGTGCAGGTGCGATCGGCGGCTGGATGGGGGTGAAGCTTGCGCAGGCCGGCCACGACGTGAGCGTGGTGGCGCGCGGCGCGACGCTCAGTGCGTTGCAGCAGCACGGCTTGCGCCTGATCGAAGGCGGCGTGACGCACACCGTGAAGGTGAATGCGAGCGAACAGCCGGCGGATCTCGGCGTGCAGGACCTCGTCGTGGTGGCGGTCAAGGGCCCGGCGATGGCGTCGGTGGCCGCGCATATCGCGCCGCTGCTGAACCCGCAAACGACCGTGTTGACAGCGATGAATGGTGTGCCATGGTGGTTCTGCGACGGGCTCGGCCGCGATTTCGCCGGCAAGCGGCTGAAGTCGATCGATCCTGACGGCGCGATCGCCGCGGCGATTCCGACCGCACAGACGGTGGGCTGCGTGGTGCATGCCAGCTGCCTGATCGAATCGCCAGGCGTCATCAGGCATCACCAGGGCAATGGGCTGATCGTCGGCGAGGCGTCGGGGCGAGCGAGCGAACGAGTCAAAGCGCTTACCGCCACGCTGGCCGCAGCGGGTTTCAACGCATCGATGTCCGAGCAGATTCAGCGCGATGTCTGGTACAAGCTGTGGGGCAACATGACGATGAATCCGATCAGCGCCATCACCGGCGCGACTACCGACCGGATTCTCAGCGACGAACTGGTGCGCAACTTTGTGACGAGCATCATGCTGGAAGCAAAGGAGATCGGCGCACGCTTCGGTATTCCGATCGGGCAGGCACCGGCGGATCGCCACGAGGTCACGCTCAAACTCGGTGCGATGAAAACCTCGATGCTGCAGGATGTGCAAGCGGGCAAGGCGGTCGAACTTGATGCGCTCGTGGCCGCGGTGCGTGAATTGGGGCAACTGACGGAAGTGCCGACGCCTTACACGGATGCGTTGCTCGGCCTCGCGCGCCTGCATGCGAGTACGTTGGGGTTGTATCCGAAGCAGTGAACGTTGTTACGAGAAGAAGCCGCCCCGTGTTATCGCGGGGCGGCTTTTTTTCGCCTTATGTTTTGCACCTTATGTCGTCGGGCTTCCGTATCACGCGGTCGCTACGGAACAGGTCGGCAGCTTAGCCGCCTCGATCAACGACAACGCCCGCTGCGTGTCGTCGAGTTCCGTCATGCATAGCAATGCAAGGCGTGCCAGATATAAGGGCGCTTGCGCTTCGCCTTCAGCGGTCAGTGTCTTGCAGAGCGTCGTGTAGACGAGATCGAGTTCGCTATCGGTCATGGTGTGGATTCCTCTTGAGTCCGTTCGTCAGACTGGCCGTCACGGCGTTTTGCACGTTCGTCGCGTTGCCGTTGCGCCAGCGGGCGAGCACATGACCGTCCGGCCTGATCAGATAGACGGTGCCTGGCGTCGCGTCGAGCATCTCGTGCAAGCGGCCCGCCGGATCGACCACATGCGCACCGGTGCCGCGCGATGCATCGCTCGTGATCAGCGTGATCGCTTTGAACGGAATGCTGTGTTCGCCAAGCGCGTGTTGCAATTGCTGCCATGCTTCGTCTTGTGCCACGTCCGCGCCGAAGCGAAGCGCAGTGAAGCATGGTCCAAGCAGATCGGTGAGATGGATATCGGCTGCTACACCGTCACACATGCGTTGAAGGCGGCACTCCGGCAGTACTGTGCCTGGCGCCGGACCTTTGGCGAACGCGTCCGATGCAACGGCCGCGACCCGATTGAGCGGTGACTGGGCATACGCAATCGCATGCGTCTGCCGCGGATTGATCAGCGGCCGTACGCCGGGATGATGTTCAGCAAGTCCGAGCACGGCCTTGCGCATCAGGTCGAATGCAAAGGAGGGCGGCGCCATGAATTCCGTGCTCTTCATCCCGTAGCTCAGGTTTTCACGCGCCGCGAAAACGCGCTCGTCGCTGTAGCTGTCGAGCAGACGGTCCGACGCAATGCCGTTGACCACACAAGCGAGTTTCCAGCCGAGGTTGTCGGCGTCGTCGATGCCGGAATTCGCACCGCGCACGCCGAAAATCGGCACGAGATGCGCGGCATCGCCCGCGAACAGCACCGAGTCGTGGCGATAGCGTTCGAGCGTCAATGCGTTGGCCTTGTAGACGGTGATCCAGATAGGCGACCATTCGCCCGTTTCGCCCATGGAGTCGAGCACGCTCTGCACACGTGGCATCACGTTCTCGGGCTTGACCGCTGCCTCCGGGTCTTCGTCGTCGCGAAGCTGGTAGTCGATGCGCCAGACGTTGTCGGGCTGCTTATGCACCAGCACGGTGGAGCCGGGATTGGAGGGCGGATCGAAATACGCGAGACGCTCGGTGGCGCGTTCGCTCTTCAATTCGATATCGACGATGACGTAACGGCCTTCGTACGTCGTGCCGGTGAGCTTGAGACCGAGCGCCTCGCGAATCGTGCTGCGGCCGCCGTCGCATGCAACGACCCAATCCGCGTGCATTTTCCATGCGGTCTCGCCGGTGCTCAGGTCAAGCGTTGCGCCGGCCGTGCCGTTGTCGCTATGTTGTTCAATACCGGTCACGCGCGTTTGCCAGCGGATCTCAATCAGGTCCGCGTGCTGTTCCACTTCGTCGAGCAGCAACTGTTCGATCTGGTATTGCGCGATGTTGATCATCGGCGGCAGCGATTGCTCGTCGTCCTGATGCATGGCGAAGCGGAACACTTCGGCGTCGCGGTAGAAGCTGCGGCCCCCCGTCCATGGCAGGCCTTTTTGCAGGAAACCGTGCACTGCGCCCAGCCGCTTGAAAATCTCCAGGCTGCGCCGTGAAATGCAGATCGCACGGCTGCCGGTGCAGACGCCGTCGTCGGCTTCGATCAGCACGGAGCGCACGCCCTGGCGAGCCAGTGCCAGCGCCAGTGTCATGCCGACCGGACCGCCGCCGACAATCGCTACGGCGCGCCTCACGGGGTCGCGCCCGTCGACTAGCGGCGGCACCGCACCCGCATAATGACGAGGCGTGAACGGATAGGGTTTGAAGCTGCGGCTCATGCGTGTCTCCTGGATCTGCGATACCGATGGATTGCCCGCCGGCGCTTGAGCGCGCTCTGGAGGCGGTGCGAATCGATAGGTGAAGTATGAAGGAGGGGGCGCGCGCGGCTGTCATCATTTTGGGTACATTGCACGGACGCACCGCAAATAGAAAAGCCGCGGGGTGCGCCAGCACCTCACGGCCTTTCTTGTTCAATCATGCAGGGACCGCGCAGACTATCTCAATCCGCCCCGGCCGCATGAGAAGGCTGGCGCGAGAGCTGCATGCTCGCCGCCACCTGGCATTCCTCGATCATCGCGCGGAACGTCGGCGCCGCGTGCGAAGCGCCGGTCGCGCCCATCTCCGGGCCGCTTTCGGGCACGCCGCCCACGCCGACCACCAGCGTCGCCCGCGGCCGCCATTCCCGCGTACGCCGTAGCATATTGCGCAGATACGGTGGTGAATCCGGCGCGTCGAGCGAGATGATGCAGATGATCGGCGCGTCCTTGAAGCTCGGTTCGTCGGGATGCGCGCTGCGATAACCCGAGTGCGTGGCCATCATCGGTGCGAGCCCCTGGCGCCCGAGCAATTGCACGGCGATCGCGGCGGTGACTTCGTCGAATGCGCCGCGTCCAGGCACGCACAGCACCGACGTTTTTTCGCTTTCATGGCGCAACCGCGAGTGGGCCGAAATGTGGCTGTCGTGCCGTTCCGAAAGATCGGCCGTCGCCGAAGCCGATATCGCTCCAGCCGAGTCGGCCGGGTCCGTGCGCGACAGGCGATCTGGCAGTCCGTCGGCGATTTCCAGGTTTTCGACGATATCGACCAGCGCGTCGTTGATCCGCGCCAGCTGCTCGGGCATCAACACCCCGCGCATCGCATCGTTGCGCGCCAGCTTGAGACCCTCCAGCGCAACATTGTCGTAGTAATCGATCAGCGACATCTCGCGCAAGAGGCGCTCCGCCTGCACGATGGCTTCATGCGGATCGTCCGCCAGAATCCGCTGATAGAAGGTTTGCGCGGGCGTCAGTGCGGGCTGGTCGCCCAGCAGCACCGTGAGGAAGTTCAGACGATCGGCGTAGCGGCCCAGCGTGACGACGCACAGCGTGAGCGGCGTGGACAGCACGAGGCCGATCGGCCCCCACAGCCAGCTCCAGAAGATCGCCGCCACGACTACCGCCAGCGGCGACAGCCCCGAACGATGGCCGTACAGGAGCGGCTCGGCAATCTGCCCGGCCACCACATCGACGACGATGAACAGGATCAGCGTATAGACCGCCATGGTCCATTGCGGCTGGATGGCGGCGGCGAGAAATACGGCAAGAATCGCGGCGATCCAGATGCCGATGTACGGCACGAAGCGCAGCAACGCTGCAATCACGCCGAACAGCAGCGCCCCCGGCACGCCGATGATCGCCAGACCAATGGCGATCACCCCGCCTGCGCTGAGGTTCACACCGAGTTGCGCGACGAAGTAGCGGCTTAGCCGCCCCGCGGCGTCGTTGATCGCGGTGGTGGTGCGATGCAGGTCACGCGAGCCGAATAGACTAATCAAACGGTCGCGCAGGTCTTCGCGTTGCAACAAGATGAAGATCGTCACGACCAGCACGATGAAGGTGGTCTCGATTGGCGCAATCGCTGGGGACAGCGCACGTTGAGCGAGTTGCATCGGCGTGGGCGACGGCTCATGCACTTCGACCTGTTGCGGCACGGGAGGCGCATTGCGCGCCGCGCGTCCGGTGAGACGTGGCGGGCTCGGCTTGCTCGGCGCGACACGTTGCAGCGTGGCGGCGGCGCGGCTCATGAGCGAATCGGCCCGGCCGACGGTTTTCTCCTGCACCGTCTCGATCTTTTGCTCGATCGCTTCCTGATACTGGGGCAGATCGCCGGCCAGTTGCACCAGTTGCGCCCCGATCAGCGCGCCGACGGCCAGCAAGGTGGCGAGGGCGAACAGCACGGCGATAAAGATCGACGGCATTTGACCCATGTGGAAGCGCCGCAACGCTTGCACCAGCGGTGCAAGCAGAAAGCTGAGCAGCACGGAGAGCGTGATCGGAATCAACACCTCACGGCCGAAGTACAGCGCGCACACCACCACCACGCCGGTGATGACCGACGCCAACCCATGGAGACTAGGCGTGCCTGGCGGGTATACGCGGTTCGGCCGCCCATGCGGCGGTAACGATAATTTCATGAGCACACTTTTCGATGTTGTGGCACTGACGCTGTTATTGAGGGCGCGCGGAACCGCGGCAGTCAGATAAAGCGCCTGAGCAATTCATATGCCTGGATTGTAGGCGCTTTGACGCGCGGCGGCCGTATCCCTCAGCCCATGTGCAAACGCAACAGTTCGAACAGCCGCGAACTCGCATACAGCAGCAAGCCGATAAAGCCGCCCACAATCGTTCCGTTGATGCGGATGTACTGCAAATCCTTGCCGATGTTCAACTCGATTTGCCGTGACATTTCACGCGAGTCCCAGTTCTTCACTGTATCGCTGATGTGGCGTGTGAGGAACTGGGCGAAATCCGGCGCCATGGCGCGTGCGGCTTCTTCCAGGTGGTCGTTCAGCGACTGACGCAGCGCGGGGTCTTGCGCCAGTTCGCGGCCGACCCATTGACCCATCGCCATCACCCTGGCGTGCAAGGCCGAATCGCTGCTTTGCAGATCGCGCTTGAGCCATGTGCGCAGTTCGCCCCACATGTCCTTCACATACGTGCTGAGCGCTTCGCCTTCCACCAGATAACGCTTCAGTTCTTCGCCTTTCTGCAGGAACGCCGGATCACTCTTGAGTTTGACGATCAGTTTTTGCGCCGCGTCGTCGAATTTCTGGCGAAGCTGATGGGTGGGGTTCTCGCTGATCTGCTCGAGCATCCGGTTCACCGCATTGGCGATCGCTTCGGCGCCTTTTTCGCCGAGCCATGCCGACGGCAGGATCATCTCCATCTTCGGATATTCATTCTTCACCCACTCGACGATGCGCTCGGCGATAAACTCGCGCGCCTGCGGTTCGCGCAGCAACGCGACCACCTGTTCGATGCCGGCGTCGAGCAGTTCCTGGTGGCGGCCGTCCTTGGTGAGCGTGTCGAGAATCGTCCCCATGGATTGCGACAGATCGACTTTGGCCAGCACGTCCCGCAGCGCGTCCTTGATGAAGACCTGAATGCGTACGTCGTCGGTCAGTTCGAGAATGCCGCTCGTCAGTTTGACCACGTAGTCGCCTAGACGCGCGGTATTGGCCGGCTTCGTCAGCCAGCCGGTGATGCTTTGCGCAGGGTCGTGTTTCTGGATCAAACCGACCAGCGACGGCACGTCCAGAAACTTGTCTTGCACGAATACCGCGAGGTTGTCGGCAATCTTGTGTTTGTTCTTTGGAATGATCGCCGTGTGCTTGGAGACGATCGGAATCGGCACACGGCGAAACAGCGCGACCACGGCGAACCAGTCGGCAAGCGCGCCGACCATGGCGGCTTCGGCCACCGCTTTGATGCCGTCCACCCAGAGGCCGCGCGGCATGAAGGCGGTCACGAGGAAAACGCAGGCGGCGGCCGCCAGCAGCAGTAACGGGGTGCGCTTGGCCTTCTTCAGTTCGGTCTCTTTGTTCATCGGCAGCAGGGCAGCGGGGTTCAATTCGATTGGAATGTCGCGGTGCGACTGGCGAGTTCGTCCAGAAACGCGAGTGTAGCGCCGCTGTTCCGGCCGTGCGGCACTGGCTTTGGACATTCTTTGACCCGTAGGCGCGGTAACATCTGCGGTTAGACTGCGAGGCGCTGCCTGGGCGAGCGGCTTGGGCGAGCGCTGGATGAACATAGAGTGACGATGCAATCGAACGGAATGGAGGCACAGTGATCAGGTTTCTGCACACCGCGGACTGGCAGATAGGCACGCAATTCGGCCAGTTCGAGCCGGACGAAGCCGCACACCTCGCGGAAGCGCGCTTCGAAACCGTGCGCCGGATCGCTGAAGAAGCGGCGGCGCGCAAGGTCGACGCCGTGCTGGTCGCGGGCGACGTATTTGACCTGCAGACCGTATCGGACACGGTGATCCGCCGCTTGTTCGGCGCGCTGCAGGCGTTTTCGGGGCCGTGGATCATGTTGCCCGGCAATCACGATGCCGCGCTGGTCGAAAGCGTGTGGACGCGTGCGCAGCGCCTGAACTGTATTGCACCGAACGTGCGGGTCGTGCTCGAACCCGGCGTGGTGACACTCGACGCCTGCCAATGCGCGTTGCTCTGCGCGCCGCTCACGCAACGCATCACCTACGACGACACGACGGGCTTCTTCGACACGACGGAGACGCCGCCCGGCTATCACCGGATCGGGCTTGCGCATGGCAGCGTGAGCGGCATTCTGCAGGAGGGCATCGACTCGTCGAACCCGATCGCACCGACGCGTGCCGCGAGTGCGCGCCTGGACTATCTCGCGCTCGGCGACTGGCACGGCCATTTGCGCGTCGATGAACGCACCTGGTATGCCGGCACGCACGAGCAGGACCGTTTCCGCGCCAACGATCCGGGCTTCATGCTCGACGTCACGCTGACCGGGCCAGGCGCCGTGCCGGCCGTTGAAGCGGTGCGGGTGGGTAAATATCAATGGCATCGCTGGGAAGAGACGATCTCGGTGCCGACCGATGTGGATTCACTCAAGACGCGCCTCAGCGCATTAGGCAGTCAAGACGTGCTGCGGGTAACCGTTAGTGGCACGACTGCGCTGGCGGAGGCCGAAGCGATTCACGTTGCAGTGGAAGAGACTCGCGCTCGGGTGCGGGCGTTACGCGTCGATCTGAGTGGCCTGCAAGTGCTGCCCACAGCTGACGACCTCGCAGAGCTGGGCGCGCAGAGCGGCTACCTCGCGAAGGTAGTGGCGCGCCTGCGGGGCTTGCAGGAGGACCCACAATCCGACCCGCAACAGATCAAGCGCGCAGCGGAGGCGTTATTGCTTCTTGCGCGTTTTCAACGTGAACTGCCGCGCGAAGCGAGGTCCGCATGAAGCTGGAAAGTATCGCGATTCAGGAATTCAAGCAGTTCACCGGCCGGCTCGTTATCGACGATCTGCAGCCCGGACTCAATCTGTTCACCGGCCCGAACGAGGCCGGCAAGAGCACGATCGCCGAAGCCGTGCGGGCGGTGTTCCTCGAACGCTACAAGGCTTCACATCTGAAAGACCTGCTGCCGTGGGGCAAGGCAAGCGGGCAGCCGTCGGTTGAAGTGACGTTCGATATGGACGGCACAGCGTGCCGGCTGTCGAAGCAGTTCGTCACGCGGCAGCGCTGCGAATTGAAGATCGGTCAGGCGGTATTCGGCGAGGACGAAGCGGAAGACAAGCTCGCCGCGTTGCTCGGGTTTTCGCGTGCCGCGCGTGGGCCACTGAAGGCGGAAAACGCCGGCGTTCCCGGTTTGTTGTGGGTGCAACAAGGCGGCACGCAGGAGGTGCGCGATTCTACGGGGCACGCGGCACAGTATTTGCGCGACGCGCTTTCGCAACTTTCGGGCAGCAGCGAATCCGCCGGCGAGGATGCGCTGATCGCAGCGGTGCAGCGCGAGCTTCGGCAACTGCTTACGGCGCGTACGCAGAAGTCCACCGGGCCGCTGGCCGAGGCCGAACAGGCGTTGGCGGCGCTCATTGAAGAACGTGACGATCTGGAACAGCAGCGTCAGCAGTTCGACGAGAATATCGCGCGCCTTGCTACGCAGCAGGACGCCTTCGAGGACGCCCAACGCAAGCGCCCCTGGGAGCTTCACGAGCAGAAGGCCGTGCAGGCGCAACAACGCGCCGATGCAGCGGCGGAACTCGAACGCAGTCTTCAGGGGCTGGCGCAGTCGCTGAAATTAAGCGACGCGGAACTGGCGCTGTCGGTGCAGCAGGAACAGGCGGCGACGGAACTCGAAGCGGCCGTCGCTCGCGAGCGGCAGCAACTCGACGCAGCGCGAGCCAACGTGTCGACGGTTCAGAACGAACATACGCAAGCTCAGGCGAGCGTCGCGCAATTCGAACAGGCGTACGCCGATGCCAACCGCGCGTACGAACTGGCGAATGCCGCGGTAACCGCAGGCGATTTGCGCAGTCAGATTGCTCTGCACCGCACCGAGAGCGAACGGCTTGAAGCGGCTATCGCGGCCGCCGGCAAGGCAAACGAGGCCGTGCTGGAGGCGACGCGAGCAGCGGCAGCGCTCGAAATCGACGGTGCGCAATTGAAACGGCTCCAATCGCTCGACGCGGAGTTGACCGTGCTGCGCGCGCGAACCGAAGCGGCGATGACGCGCATCGAATACCGGCTGAATGGCGCGATCACCGTCGGCGATACAAAGGTGAGCGGCGAGGGCGTGCTGCGGCTCGACGAGGAGAAGCTGATCGGTCTTGGCGAGCTGGGCGAATTACGGGTGATTCCCGGCGTTTCCGATCTGTCGGCGCGGTTGTCTGAGTTGGCATCGCTCGAAGCCAGCCATGCGCAGTTATTGCTGGCGCTGGGTGTGGCGTCGCTGGGCGAGGCAGAAGCCAGGCACGAGCAGTGGAAAGCGCTGGTCGCTCAGCAGAAAAGCCAGGCGAAGATTCTTGAGGTGCATGCGCCGCAGGGTATCGACGCGCTTCGCGCTGCGTTGGCTTCGGCTGCCGCGCGGCTGCAGACCTCGAATGAGCGGCTCGCGATCTTGCCC
This sequence comes from Paraburkholderia domus, assembly GCF_905220705.1. Lineage (GTDB taxonomy): Bacteria > Pseudomonadota > Gammaproteobacteria > Burkholderiales > Burkholderiaceae > Paraburkholderia > Paraburkholderia domus. Next base: position 1,149 of record NZ_CAJNAT010000019.1, on the reverse strand, counting down.
GATGTCTCGGCTGCACCGCCGCTCGATGAGGCTCGCCGCAATGCCGACATCGCGCGTGATGCACTGGAAGCCGCCAGAAAAGTGCTGGCGCAGGCGGCGGAAAGCAAATCCACCGCCACGGCGACGACAGAGTCGCTCGCCGGTCAGTTGCAGCGCAAGGAAGCTCAACTGAGCGACGAAGCGTTTTGTCGCAACCGTGCACAGTGGCAGACGAAAATTGTCGAGCAGCGTGTACAGGTCGAGGCGCTGAAGAAGCAACTCGAAGGACGTGAGCGCGAACTGGAAGCGGCGCGTCTCGACGATCCGGCGGCTGAGGCGAAACGCTATCGTGCGTCGGCCGAGCTTGCGCGCAACGAGCAGCACGAGCGGCAACTGCGGATGGCGCAATTGCGCAGTCAATTGGAAACGGTTGGCGCGTCCGGGCTAGGGGAGCGTCTTGCGACGGTGAAGGCGTCGGTGGAACAAGCCACGCGCCGCAAAGACGAACTCAGCTTGCGGGCGAGCGCGTTGAGTTTGCTCGACGAAGTGCTCGTCGACGAACGCGATGCGGCGGTGGCGCAGTTGCGTGCGCCGTTGACCGAGCGGCTTGGGCACTATCTGAAGCGGATTTTCCCGCAGTCGACGATTGCGCTCGGCGACGATCTTAGCCCGGCGACGCTGGACCGTTATGGTCGTGCGGATACGCTCGATGCATTGAGCTTCGGTACGCGGGAGCAACTTGGTATCTTGACGCGGCTGGCTTATGCAGACCTTTTGAAAGCGTCCGGTCGCCCGACCTTGCTGATGCTCGACGATGCTGCCGTGCATACCGACGCGGCGCGGCGCGATGCGATCAAGCGAGCGCTGATCGATGCGGCGACGCGGCACCAGATTCTGGTGTTCACGTGCCATCCGGAGCTGTGGGACGATCTGGGGGTGAGGCAGCGGGCGATTGAGGATTTGAAGGCGGCGGCGTAGCTGTGGGATTCGGAGCTCATAGCCCGATGCGGCACATCGGCAAAGGCGTGACGATGACTGCCAGCGTGGGCACGGCCGAGTTGAGCTTGCCCCCGAAAAACGAATCCCTTGCTGAGCAGGTAAACTCAAGCAAGGAGAAGAACAATGACAAGCAAGGCAAAGCGGGCGCAGTACACGCTCGAGTTCAAATTG
>NZ_CAJNAT010000018.1 GCF_905220705.1 Paraburkholderia domus | reverse complement strand
AGAGCGCCGACGACTACGAGGCGCTGCTACCCTGGAAGCTGGGCAAGCGGGAGCACGAAAAAAACGTCTAGGTCAAGTCTGCGGGAGGGACGTGCTTCGCTGATCGCTTACTTTACATCGACCTCGATGTATTCGGAAATGCGCTTTGCGAAAGCGGATAGTTTCCCGTCGGGAACGTGAAGCACCACGACGTCATGGTCGTCGTGCGCGATGACGGTCAAAAGTTCGATGCCGTCCTTTTTCCATTCTACCGAGCCGTAGTCGTACGCTTTGCGCGGTTTGAACTCAACGGCTATTGTCATTCCCCTGCGTACGGGAAGCCCGAGCTCCTCTCGCTGCTGCTCGAGGTTGTCGATGTTGTCCGTAAGCTCATCGAGCTGCTTCAACAGCCTTTTTCCGTGTGCCCCTCGGTTCCTCTGTGGGGCAGGGTCCCGTACTACATTTAGCGGGGAGCGGAATTTCAACCCGTTCACGTATCCATCAATGGACAGGTGATTTTTAAGTTCGTCTGCCATGCTCTCAAGTTCTGTTTTGTTTTATTCGCTTGAGAGTCTACAACAAGATTTACCGGCACTTGCGGGAGCAGCAACCGGTTTTTACCGGCGTAAGTCGTGACCCTGAGCTCGCTCTTCCAGGTGCAGTATGACGCTTGCCTCACTCACAGTTTGGTGGCCTTCCATAATTGCGTCTTTCAACGCATCAAGGCAGGCCTTAACAATGTCTGCGTGAGACTCACCCTTGCCGGCATTAGCAAGGCGCCGATAGTCAATATCGGACGTCCCGAACACACCCAGGCTGTTCTTCAGCAGCGCTTCAATCTGCCGCTCATCAGGCGCTTCATACTGAATGACGTCGTCAAAACGACGGAATAGGGCTTTATCCAAGTCTTTCCCGTGGTTCGTGGCGGCAATCAGAAGGCTATCCGATGCATCCTGCTCAATGAGCTGCAAGAACATGTTCAGCGTTCTGCGCATCTCGGCCACGTCATGCTGACTGCCGCGCTGCAGTCCGAGCGAATCGAACTCATCGAAAAAATATACACCGCGCGTGGATTTCAGCGCCTCGAAGACCAGCCGTAGCTTTGACGCGCTTTCACCCATAAATTTGGTGATGAGGCTATCGAACCGCGCCGTGAAAAGTGGCAAGCGAAGCTCGCCCGCCAGTGCCGCAGCCGTCATGGTCTTGCCGGTACCCGGTGGCCCGACAAGCAGCAACTTCCGACGGGGGCTCAGTCCGTGGCTGTGCAACTGCTCGTGGTGACGCTGTTCCCGAAGCACGCGATTTAACTTTGTATGGACAGAGTCTGACAACACCATGTGTTGTAAGTGTTCGTGCGGATACTGCACTGTCAGCAATTCGGAGAGTTCGCCCTTCGGCTGAGCGAGTGGAATCGCGCGTTCAGCACCCTTACTCCGCACGGAAGAGAGCCCCGGCTTTCTACCAGCTTTCGCCGCGTCTACCAGGTCACGCAGTTCCGCCGCCAGTTTGGCATGACCACGATGCGCCTCGTCCGCGGCCATTTGCATGGCGACCGCGAAGAAATGCTCGTGATTGTCACCAGCGTACGCGCGCAGTAGTGCTTTCACTTGGTCAGAACGTGCCATCAGGAACCTCAAAAAGTCTCGGAACGAAGTATAGGCTTCCTGCCGGGTTGATGATGCTATTATAGCAACTTGTTGCGATTACAGCATTAACGTCAGCATGATTCCACCCAGAACCCAAGGCGAGCTGATTCGATGGGCACGCGGCAAAAATACTCAAGCTGAATTCGCAGCTGCTCATGGAGTCAACAAATCCTCGTTATCGAGATTCGAAGCCGAAAAGGCGGGCGCGCCTACACACCTGATAAACGATTGCCTCGCACAGCTCGCGGATTTCTTGCTGGCGAATCCTGGCGCCGCCGACGGAATCCAAGACGCATTGGACAACGCTCGGAAAACGGTCTCGTTACTAGAAGGCCTCGCTGGAGTGGACGGGTAAAGTACAGTACATTACTGTATATATATACAGTAATTGGGCGAGTTGGCAGTACCAAATACCCGCTTGGCCGAAGACGACTACATATAGATAGCGTCGCCTGATGCGCGGAAGGCGGAAAAAGCGTGCGACGACCGGAGTTCGAACTCGGTTTTGCTATGCCGGCGAAGTTGAATGGGTAAGCTATGGCTGCACAGCCTTACCAGGCAAGGCTTTGAGAGAGGTTTCTATTGCGACGGCCGTAGGGTGCACCTGAGGCAAGTGCGACATGTGTAGGGTGACAGTAAGCTAAAATCGGCTATCCAGCGCGCCCACCTTCCCCCCAAAGCCAGTCGCAAACATTCGTGAACGACAACAGTAGGGTGTCTTTCGCGACATCAGTAGGGTAACGACACACGGTACAAAATCACCACCACGAGGCACCTGCGAGGCAGTTCAATGTCTAGCCAATGTCTCTCGCCCTGGTAGCAAAAGCGCTACAGCCGCGTCCCCTGCCTCTCCCTCCTCTGAGCTTCCCAGTAACGTCCCCTGTGCGTATTGCCTCTCGCCTGGACAGGCAGTGATCGGGCACACGTATGGTTTTCCTACTGGAGATTACGATGCGGCGTGCCCTAGCCCTGCTGGCCCTATCCACCACCTGTATCACCGCTCACGCATTCAACGCGGCGCAGCGCCGCTACCTCGACGGCATAACCGTGGAGGGCATGGTGCAAATGAGGGATCGCGGGGAGTCTTACGAATCGGCCACCATGCTCTACCGTGGAGCCAATGTGCAGAAGTCGATTGGTGAACGCAACGCCAACAAGATGATCTCGTGGACCGACGCCGTTTATCACGCAGAGTCATTCCGAGGCAAATCACCGACCGAAGCACGCAACGTAGTCACGATGGACTGCCTAGGCGGAATCCAGTGACGGATCCAAGCATCCTCCAGGTCGGCCCGCGCTGCGCCCGCATCTACCGATACTCGTCAATCTCGATTGAGCCGCCGAGAGATTCCATCATCGCCCGGATGTCGCTAGGCACATCAGGTACGCGGTCGCCGGCCTCGTTATCCCAGTAACAGAAGAAACGCATCTTCGCATTGGTTTTGGCGAGGATTTCGCGCAAATCATCTCGTGGCAGTCCGAGCCTCTCTATGAGATACCTCAGGTGCGGCTCAAGCCTGTCGGTTTTCACGGCTACTTTACTGCTAATACTCCAATAGCCGAATCGCCATCTGCTTTCGCTGAGACGGCCTGATGTCGTCACCTTTCGCTCCCCCTTCACTCCGGAACGCTCGGGCGTCACTCCGAAATACGCGGTCCAAAACTCGGGAGGCTCAACGTCCTGATAGATTGAGAAGGAAGCGTATGCAAGGGAGTTATCGGCTGGCATTGTGAATTCGTCCTTAAGGTGCATAGGCATGCATGTTGTCGATGTTCATTCCGTTGAAAGACACGTCCCCATTGTCATGCCAGATAACGTTGTCATCCCCTCTCAGGTCGTTTTCATCCTTCATTGCATGAACCATGTTGCCGAACGTTTTGCGGTCGTAGCCGAGCATTTTTGCTGCGTAGTTTGGATTGTTCGTGCTGGCCGCTAACTCCTCTGTGTCACCGCTCGGTGCATCCTCGCCATAGTCGAACGGCTGCGCATCACCCAGCGGCGTGGAAGTGCCGTCGTCAGCGCTCGGCTGACCGGTGTTGGTGTCATCCGTGCCGGTGTCACTGCCCAGCGCAGCACCGGCCACGTCTTCGACCACGCGAAGCCAATCGCTCGCGATGCGAGCCCCTCTCACGGCGGCCAGTTGTGTTGCCTGCGAGGCTGGGTCGTAAGGGCCAGACAGTACCGGCTCGCCGTTAAACGAGGTGGTGCCGGGTGGGAACAGATAGGCTGAACGCCCCATGCTCCCGCCCCCGCCGGTCGTGGGCCATCTCAGCGGGGCAGGTGTTGGCCGCGACACCCGGCAACTATAGTTCGCTTCGCGATTGATAATCGGCACTAGCCGACCGGACGCAACCGCGTCCTTGAACATGCGTTCGACGCCCGCGTTGTCGTTGGGCAGGTTCCAGTGCGCCACGTTCAGGTGCTCGCTCAGGAACGCCTGAATCTCGCGCAGATTGGTGCCGCCGCTTATTGTTCTCAGGTCCCAGCTTGGCCGGAAATGGCTGGCGAAGTCCCGCTGGTCCTGTTCAAGCTGCTTGCATTCGTCGTCCTTCATGAATCGAAGTGAGTCGCCGGATTCGCTACGGTAAGCATCGGCCAGCACTAGGGTACATTGCCAGCCGATCTCCAGCGGGACATCAAGTGTGTTCCATGACGCCATGCAGCCCCCATTTGACTATAGCCTTCGGAAACTAGCACAGACGCGTCGATCGAACTGTCAAAAAACGTAGCGCTTGTCGGACTAGCGCAGGGCCATCGCATGAAGCGGCGTTAACAATCAAGTCCTTCCAGGAAGGGCTTGTAAACAAAGGCGGAAGCTCGTTAACTATCGTTTTTTGCGCGGCGAAACGATGCACGACGACATCCTGAGCATTGAAGAAGCCTTCGGTGATCTGAAGGACACACGCAGCCGCACGCCGGCCCATGACCTGACCGGAATGTTGATGGTAGCGTTGTGCGCGATTCTCTCGGCTGCGGACAACTGGATCGTGAGCTATGGGGACAGGCAAAGCTGGAGTGGCTGCGCCGCTACATAGCGCTGGAACAGGGCATCCCGTCTCACGACACCTTCGGGCGGGTGTTCGTGGCGTTCAATCCGAAGCAGTTAGAAACCTGTTTCATCCGCTGGATGAGCGCTCTGTGCCCTGGCGCTGGCCGGTCAGGTGGTGGCGATTGACGGCAAGATCGCGGCGCTGCGTGAGCATGACGCAAGCTCGTTGGGGTGTTGCGCGTTTGCAGTACCTGCTAGCCGACGTGCGGGTACTGATTCTGACAGGAACCAACCGTAGCGTCTCCAGTTCTTCCTGCGGGATGCGCGGCATGAATCCGTCCCCGGGTAAAAACCAACCAAGAGGTTTGTGATTAACAATAATGCGATTTTTGAGTACTCTATTAAAGAGTAAAATGATTTATGAGATAGCGAATCGGAGTTATAATAATAGTTGGATTTTCACCGCTGAACTTAGCCATGCACCCAAAGGACGAACAGTTTTTCAAGGCACTGGGCACGCGTATCTCTTGCGCTCGTAAGGCCCACAAGCTCACCCAGCAGCAACTCGCCGAGCGGCTTGGTATTGCCCAGCAGACCCTCGCTCACTACGAAGGCGGGCGGCTGCGACTACCCGCCTCACTGCTACCGGAGTTGACCAGAACACTTGGGCTTTCATCCGATGAACTGCTGGGGCAGAACGTCACCCCAGACGGCAAACGCGGCCCATCCTCTAAGCTGCAACAACAGATCGAGGCGATCAGCCGGCTACCGAAGGCGCGGCAACGCTTCGTGTCCGAGATGCTTGATACGGTGCTGGCACAGGCCAGCAGTAAGGAAGGAGATTTGAAGCAGTAGAAGAAGCGCGGGCCGCATGGGCGGCAACCCATACGGCCCGCTGACCACCACCAACTCATATGAGGAGTTGACCATGGCTGATGCCAATCTTAAACCACGTCGCGCACGCGACAAACACGTCACGCGCATTTCCGTTGCGCTTGAAGCAGACCGCACGCACGAAAACGGCGGGCGTACTGCCTTTCCCTGGATGCAGATTACCGATGCCATGCTCGAACACGCCGGCTTCCTGCCCGGACACCAGGTCCTGTTCAGTATCGACCACCGGCTCGGACACATCACCATTACCCCGGACTATGACTACAGGGTCGCCGGCAGGTACATGACTGCGGCAGAGACCGAGGCCATGCTGCAACGACGCAGCAAACGGAAATGAACAATCCACAAACAACAACCCCGGCTAGCGCCGGGGTTGTCGATCACACCCTGACCAGCAGCTTCCCAAGATTCTTCCCTTCAAACAGGCTATTCAGCGCCTGAGGCAACGCGTCAAACCCATCGACATACGTCTCCTGGTAAACGATCTCCCCGTTCTTCACCCACGGCGCGACGGTCTGCAGCATCTCATCCATCCGATGCACGAAATCACGCGCCAGAATCCCCTGGATCGTCGCACGCTGAAACAGCATGTGCTGCAGGAAACGCGGCGCAAGGTCCGGCGTGTCCAGCCCACCGTCGTATTGAGCGATCGCACCACAGATCACGATCCGCGCGCGGCGCTTGATGAGCGGAATCACCGCATCGGTGACCATGCCGCCCACGTTGTCGAAATAGACATCGACGCCGCCGGTCGCCGCCTGCAGCGCTGACTGCAAGCCTTCGAGCGTGGGATGCGCCCGGTAGTCGACTGCGCCATCGAGCTTCAAAGTGTCCGTCAAAAATGCGCACTTGTCCGGGCCACCTGCAATCCCGATCACCCGACACCCCGCGCGCTTGCCGAACTGCGCGACCAGCGAGCCGACCGCGCCCGCCGCACCGGACACGACCAGCGTGTCGCCCGGACGCGGCTTGCCCGCTTCCATCAACCCGAACCACGCGGTGCGTCCCGGCATGCCGAGCACACCGAGCGCGGTCGAAACCGGCGCGGCGTCGGGGTTCAGTTTGGTCAGTTCGCTGTGATGGCACTTGGCGTACAGCTGCCAGCCGCTATAGGCCGACACCCAGTCACCCTGCTTGAAAAGCGGGCTCGCCGACGCCACCACTTCACCCACCACGCCGGCCCGCTGCACGATCCCGAGCGGATGGGGCACGTCGTAGGTATTGCGTTCGTGCTGCTGGATTCGAATGTACGGATCGACGCTAACGATACGCGCGCGGATCAAAACTTCATTCGATGACAAATTGTCGTCGAGTTCGCTTTCGCGCAACGCGTAATGCTCATCGCCAACGCGTCCTTCGGGGCGCTTGACGTAAAACCACTGGCGATTCTGGTAGTTCATGTTAAGACTCACTGCTGTCGTAGACGGTGAGTGATCTTACCAGCGGTACCATGGCCCGCTCGCGCACCTGACGTCGCATCACGGGACAGGCGCAGCAAAGCCGGTAGGCGCCGGAGCAAGCCTCAACTTCCAAGCTTGTTGAAAGCTGCGCATCCAGTTAGAATCCCCCGGTCATTGGGGAGTAGCCTTCCTTCATCCATTGAAGGAGAGCGCGTCAACATACTTGGCCTGCGGGTCATGGCGCGTTCGACCGGGTCGGTTTGGCGAGACCATTGGCGCATTGCTTCGTTCTGGTCGGACGGGTCGCGGTGCGTCATTGGTTCGTCGCCTACGTCCGACCGCGGAGTTGCCCTGTGAAACATCGTTGTGCCCTGTCAGTCGCCCCACTCGCCCGTCCGTTGTGCCACGTCCCCTTTGCATGTGCAGGGAGCCGCGCATGACCAGTCTCCTGTTCGAACTCGCCATCATGCTGGTCGTCATTCTGGTGGCGGCGGAGCTCTTTACCAATGCACTCGAACATCTCGGCGAGCGCCTGAAAATCTCGGAGGGCGTGACAGGTTCGCTGTTCGCGGCGGTCGGTACCGCTTTGCCGGAAACGCTTGTCCCGCTGCTCGCGATTGCCGGCGGCACCACTGATAGCGCGGTCAATCAGGAAATCGGCGTCGGCGCGATACTCGGTGCGCCGCTCATGCTCTCCACGCTTTCCACTTTCCTGATGACGCTCGCGATCCTCGGTTCGCGCGGCGCCCAAGGCTGGGTCACGCCGGAGCGCACGGGTTTCACGCGCGATCTGAACTACTTCCTGTGCGCCTTCGTGCTGGCGGCCGCGGCGATGTACGTGCCGCACGAACAGATGATCGTACGGGCGCTGTTCAGCGTGGCGCTGGTCGGCGTGTACGTCACCTATGTGGTGATGACGTTCCGCGCGTCGAACAAGCTGGTCGACGCCGGCCACGGCACCGAAGCGCCGGGCAAGATGCTGCTGTCGCGTCTCGGCTTGCCCACCAATCTCGTGACCATCGTGGCGCAACTGGCGGCGGCGGTTGCGTTGCTGGTGTGGGGCGCGGAGGGCTTCATTCACGGTGTACGCGGCGTGTCGCAGACGCTCGGCATCTCACCACTGCTGCTGTCGCTGCTGATCATTCCGATCGCGACCGAATTGCCGGAGAAGGTCAACAGCATCCTGTGGATTCGCCGTGGCAAGGACACGCTGGCGTTCGGCAACATCACCGGCGCGATGGTGTTTCAGGGTACCTTGCTGCCGGCAATCGGGATTCTGCTGACACCATGGACGCCGCGCATCGAAGTGGTGACCGGCATCGTGATTACGCTCGCCGCCGCCGCGTGGCTGCGGATCAACGTGCGCGAGCGTGGCGTGCCGGTGTGGGCGCTGCTGGTGTGCGGCGTGCTGTACGCCACGTATCTGGCGATTACGCTAACCCGCTAAGCGTGGCCTTCCCAACAAGCCGCCTTTAATTGGACGGCGCTGCTGCCGTTGCCGCGCTATCCGGCTTGAACACCGTCCTCCAATCACCCTTCATGTCGACGACGAGCCAGCCTTTCGCGCCGGCTTCGTCCAGACCCTTGTCGAGCTTGCCGCTTTTCGCCGTGCGGTCGTACGCATACTCCCGTTCGCCGTCGGTGTGATGCAGCAGCGCCGCGAAGCGCGGGCCGTCGCCGGCCGAGGTCCATTCGAGCATCGGCACGTCGCCGTCCGCGTTGCCGAACGCGATCACCGGACGCCTGCCGATCACGCGATCGATAGCGAGCGGTTTGGCCGCGCCGTCGACGAGATTGTCGACCTGCGCAAGCCGGGTCAATGAGACCGCGCCGTTCGTCTGGCTGTACTTGTATTTGACGGTGCTGCCGATCACCTGCTCGGGCGGAATGCCATACACGCGCTGCGCCATGTCTCGAACGAACTCGACATCGCTGCCCGTCACCAGGTAGGTCTTGAAGCCGTTGGCGCGCAGATAGGCAAGCAATTCGAGCATCGGCTGATACGCGAGGTCGGTGTACGGCCGGTTAAAGCGCGGATCGCTCGCGGAGTCGAACCATTCGTGCACGAGCGCGGCGAATTGATCGCTGGTCATGCCGGCGTGCGCCGCCGCCAATACCTTCATCGAGCCGGCGTCGCCGCTCGCTGCGATACTTTTCAGATTACCTCGCAGAATCGAGCGGAACGGTTCCTGCCGCTTCCATTCCGGATGCCGCCCGGCCACCGTTTTCACCCGTTGCAGCGCGAACACCAGTTGCACCGAGGCGGGTTGCTCCGGCCACAACGTACCGTCATTGTCGAATACGGCGATCCGGTCAGCGCGCGCAATGAAATCCTTCGACTCGGGCGTGGTGACCAATGTGACGAAATCGACAATCGAGCGTTTGGCCGCTGTGTCGTTCCATGACGCGAGGGCTGCGGCGGTCGACGCGCCGGCCGGCGACTCGCTCGCGTCGTGGCGCGGCGTAATGGTGCAAGCTGAAAGAACCACGACGGTCAAAGCAATGCAGTACCGGTGCATCGTGCGAATCATGAAAGCCTCATCAAATGCGGTGGGTCGAATCTAAAGCGAGCGCAAGTCTAATGGGACGCGGTGATTGTTGCAGCCCATTCTGTTGCTTTTTTGAGCGGCGGCGTCAATGTCAGTAAATTGCAATGACATATGGCGCTATACGGCTTCTTATACGTCGCGCGAACAAATGCTCATGACACTGGCAAAAGATATGCAATGAGAATGGCTATAAAAATCTAAGCCGAGCGAAAATTTCCTAACTTTCGTTCGTGTTACAAATTTATCTCTGTAATCTACTGAAACGTTTGCTACCATCCCGTCACGAAGTTTCAAATTGTGAATTTTTTACCTCCCGCATGCTTCGTTTGGTGCGGCGTCTCTTTATTCTGAAAGGAGCGTCCATGCAAGCCCTGTGTCCGGTCGTACCGTCTTTCCTGCTTGCTCGAGAGACTTAGCGCGATTTAATCGCGCGCCCAATCTGCTTCGCATATTTCCCCGGTTGCGCGTGGCTGCCGGGTGGGTGGATTCGCGCCCGCGATTGGTTTGATTCAATTCGAAAATACGAATGCTATTTCTTTGGCTCTATTTGCTTTAAGCAAAGGAGTGCGTTCGCCTATAAAAATGCCCATGGCCGAGGTACGAGAATGGGTTGTAAATGTGTGGGTTGGTCGGCAGCGTTATACGCCGCCTCGGTGGTGTTGTCGCCTGCGTTCGCGCAGGTTTCGGCCGATGAAGCCAATAAGAGTAATAACCCGCTCAATCTGGCTGCCTCATTCAACATCCAGAATTACTACACGCCAAGCGTGTTCGGTGCGAGCGCGCACACCAACGATCTGCTCTTGCGCCCCACCGTGCCGATCGGCCCGAACAGCCTGATCGGCGTGCCGCAAATCTTCCGCGGCACCGTGCCGGTCAGCACCCGGCCTGACCCGAGCGGTGGTTACAACACCGGCCTCGGCGACCTGAATCTGTTCGACATCTTCCTGCTCTCGCAAGGCGATATGCAGATTGGTGTCGGTCCGCTCGTGACCATGCCGACAGCCACCGACCCAAGCCTCGGAACCGGCAAGTGGCAGGCGGGTCTTGCCGCTGTCGCCGTCAGCGCGACGAAAGCGCGACTCCTCGGCGCGCTGGTGCAATGGCAGCACTCGTTTGCAGGGCAAAGCAGCCGGCCGACCACGCAGTCGCTCACTGCGCAGCCGTTCGGCATTTTCAACCTGCCGGGCGGCTGGTATATCCGCTCGACCGGCACCTGGACTTTCGACCTGCAGCACGGCAGCTACTACATTCCGGTCGGCCTTGGCGCCGGCAAGGCGTGGAAGGGTGGCTCGACCATCTATAACGCGTTTATCGAGCCGCAGTACTCAGTCGCCCATTCCGGCGCAGGTGTGCCGAAGTTCACGATCTTCGCCGGCCTGAACATGACGTTCGGCAAATAGACCGGAAACTGAGGGAAAGCGAACATGACATTTCTTGAACGCCTGCAAATCGGTGCAGTCGTCGCCGGCCTGTCGTTGACAATGTTGCCGGCTACGCAAGCCGCCGCCCAGGCTGCCGCTTCATCCGCGACTGTCACGGTCTCACCGGAGGAAGCGCGCGCGATCGCCAAGGATGCGTATCTGTACGCGTATCCGATGCTGTTCAACTACAAGACGCTCTACCAGCAGGCCGTCGACCCAGGCTCGAAAGCCTACGTTGGCGGCTTCGACAAGTTCCGTCACTACTCGCAGCCGTACGGTCCGGACAACAAGGAAATCGTCACGCCGAACAACGACACGCCGTATTCGTGGGCGTGGCTCGATCTGCGACGCGAGCCGTTGATATTGAGCGTGCCGGCGGTACCGAAGGATCGCTACTACTCGTTCCAGTGCGTCGACATGTACACGTACAACTTCGCCTATATCGGTTCGCGCGCGACCGGCAGCGAGGCGGGCCGCTATCTGTTCGCTGGCCCGAACTGGCATGGCGAGACGCCAAAGGGCATCGACAAGGTAATCCGCTCGGAGAGCGACCTGATCCTCGTGCTCGGTCGCACGGTGCTGAACGGTTCGAGCGACGTAAAAAACGTTCAGGCGATCCAGAAGCAATACAAACTCACGCCGCTGTCCACCTTCGAGCATACGGGCGCACCGCCGCCCTCTCCGAAAATTAACTTTCCGAAGTGGGACGAAGCGAAAGCGACTTCAGTCGATTTCATCGCGTACCTGAACTTCCTGCTGCAATTTACCCAACCGCCCGCACCGTCGGAGGCAGAACTGATGCAGCGCTTCGGCAAGATCGGCATTGCGCCCGGCGCGTCGTTTGATCCTGCAGCGTTGCCGCCCGAAACACGGGCGGCGCTCGGAGCCGGCGTGGCCGACGGCAAAGCGGCGCTCGCCGATGCCGAAAAGCACACCACCGGTTCGTTCGATCTGTTCGGCACGCGCGAGCAAATGAAGGATGACTATGTGAAGCGCGCCGTGGCGGCTGCGATGGGCATTTACGGCAATACCAAGGAAGAAGCGGTGTATGTCGGCACCCATGTGAACGGCGAGCACGAGCAACTGGTCGGCACTCAGCCCTACGTCCTGCACTTCGACAAAAAGGACCTGCCGCCCGCGAAGTTCTTCTGGTCGATGACGCTGTATGACCTGCCTGCGCGTCATCTGGTCGCCAATCCGATCAACCGTTACTCGATCGGCGACCGGACCAAGGGGCTGAAGTACGGCGCGGACGGCTCGCTGGATATTTACGTGCAGAACACGTCGCCGGGTGCGGAGAAGACTTCGAACTGGCTGCCGGCTCCTGCGGGCGCATACGACCTGATCACCCGTATCTACGGCCCTGACCAAGCGGTGCTCGACGGTAGCTGGAAATTCCCCGAACCACAAAAGCGCTAAGCCGCGCATGGACGAATCTGAGGACACTATGAACAAGAAAACAGCGACATGGGTCACGGCTGCCGTGCTGGCGTCGGTCGCCGCCCCCATTCTGGCGAAGACGCAGCAGGATCAGCCGGCCCATACGACCGCCACCACGGCATCCGTGCCGGGCCCAGTGGCGGGCTACGCGATCTCTGAAGAATACGCGCGCCTTGTGGCGCGCCAGACTTACTTCTGGGCGTGGCCGATGGTGAACGTCTACGGCCGCCTGCTGGCGATGAAGCAGATGCCGCAGCCGGGTCTGAACGGCGGCGTCGTGCCGGTCGCACCGCCCAATCATCTGTCGATGCTGCGCGACTATATCGAGCCGCAGGAGCGATTTGTCGCGTGCCCGAACCAGGACGTGGTCTACGGCTCCTCGATCCTAGATCTGAACCAGACGCCGGTGGTTGTGCAGGTACCGGATTTCGGCAAACGTTTCTGGGTCTATCAGGCCGTCGATTTGCGTACCGACGGGTTCGCGAGTCTCGGCAAGATGTACGGCACGCGTCCGGGCTTCTATCTGTTAGCGGGTCCTGACTGGCACGGTCAGGTGCCGAAGGGCATCCGCCAGGTGTTCCGCTCGCCGACCGGAGTCGGCAGCTTCATTCCGCGTGTTTTCATGGACGACACGCCTGAAGATCGCGAGGCCGTGCAGTCGGTGATTTCGAAGGTCGGCCTGTACCCGCTCGCGGAGTACGACGGCAAGGTCAAGGAGACCGACTGGTCGAAGCTGCCGAGCTTTGGCAAGTCCGGCGACAGTTCCGTCGGCGCGAGTGCGGAAGAGATTAAATGGGTCGATCCGAATCGTTTCTGGGACATGCTGCCCGCGGTGCTCGACGAGACGCCGCCGCAACGCGGCGAAGAAGCGCTCTACGCGCAGGCGCGCGCGCTGATCGCGGCGGCGCAGAAAGATCCGGCAATCAAGGCAGCGATCATCGACGAAGCGACCAAGACTGAGACGAATCTGGTCACGCCGCTGTTCAACTTCAACACCTTCGGCAAGCAGTTGCCCGCCAACTGGAACACCATCAGCAACGGCGCGGCATTCGGCACGGACTACTACACGCGCACGGCGGTGGCGAAGTCGAACATCTTCGTCAACAAGCCTAACGAAACCAAGTATTTCTATGCCGATGCCGACGCATCCGGTCAGCGTCTCGATGGCAACGCGCACTACACGGTGACGTTTGCCAAAGATAATTTGCCGCCGGTCAAAGGCTTCTGGTCACTCACGCTGTACAACTCCCACCACTTCTTTTCGCCGAATGCGCAGAAGCGATACTCGCTCGGCACCAAGAACAAGGACCTGAAGTTCAATGCAGACGGCTCGCTGACGCTCTACGTGCAGAGCACCAGCCCCGGTGACGACAAGGTCTCCAACTGGCTGCCGGCGCCGGCGAACGAAGCGTTTTCGCTGTACGTCCGCGCTTATTGGCCGCAGCAGGCGGCGCTCGACGGCAGCTGGACGCCGCCGCCCGTCAAGCGCGAACCGTGAGGCACTCACTGTTGAATACGCGGACCGCATGCTGCTGCGGTTCGTTCACCCCTTGTTCCGCCGCGTCCAATCGCGCGGCACTTCCTATCCGAGGACGCCATGAGTCGCCCAAACCGTTTGTTCAATAGTCGGCCACTCGCTAGCCGGTTGTGCAGAGGTGCGCTTCTTACCTCCGTCGGCTTGTGCCTGTCCCAACAAGGGTGGGCGACCGAAGGTGGCATCGGCAGGCCGATCACCGGCATGCAGGTCACACCGTACGCGGGTGTCGTGCCGCCTACGGACGACTGGATCGTCTCGGCCACCACGATCTACTACGAAGGCTCGCTCGGTGCGAGCAAGACGATTCCGATCGCCGGTCAGATCACGTCGGGCGTCGATGTCACGGCTGTCTACACCATCGTCAACGCGGTCAAGACGTGGGGTATTACCTTGGGCGGCTGGAACTTTGCGTCCTCGTTCGGGGTGCCGCTTCAGTACACCGACATTTCGTCGTTTCACGGCCGGTTGCCGAACGACCACGGCACCCAGTTCGCCGACCTCTTCTTCACACCGGTGGTGGCCGGCTATCACCTGACCAAGACCGACCACATCGCATTCAGTGTGCAGATTTATGCGCCGACCGGTGCTTACAGCACGAGCCGGCTGGCCAACGCCGGCCAGAATACGTGGACCTTCACGCCGACGGTCTCCTACACGAAGCTGTTCCCGAAAGAAGAGATCGAGCTGTCGTTGAACTACGGCGTGGGCTTCTACACGCCGAATAAAGACACGCAATATCACAACGCGCCGGTCAGCGTGCTCGATCTGCTGGCGCTCAAACGCTTCAGCGGCGGCTGGGGTGTCGGCGTGGTGGGCGGCTATATTCAGCAGCTTGGTCACGACAGTGGCGGAATTGCCGATGTCACCGGCGGCAATCAGGGGCATTCGGTAGGTATCGGGCCGATGGTCACGTGGGCGGGCAAGGTTCAGAAGACGCCGGTGTCGGCATCGCTGCGGTGGGTCAACGAGTTCAACGTCAGCAACCGGCCGAAGGGGAACGCGGTGGAACTGTCGGTGAATGCCACCTTCCAGTAACGGAGCATGCATCTGGTGATCCGTTGCTTCTTGCGTGTGCCGTTTTCCGTCGACGCCGTTCCGCCCATCGATGTCGATTCTCCCTGCAGCCGTGTGCTGAGTGCTTCGGCGGTGGCCGCCGCGCTGTTGCTCATGTCGGTCCACGGCCACGCGGAGTCGAAATTCACCGATTCCGAAGACGGTGCATTCGACCTGAGCAATCTGCTGCTGACGCATCGCGGCGTCTTGCCCGTGCCGACGCTGATCACCGAGCCGGCGGTCGGCTACGGCCTGGGCCTCGGCCTGCTTTATTTCTCGCTGCCGAAGAAAAGCGCCGACGCGCCGGACGATTCGAAAGCCCCGCCGAACATCACTGGCCTGGGCGGCTTTGCGACTGGCACGCATAGCTGGGGCGCAGGGCTGATGCACTTCCACACATGGGACGACGACCACATCCGCTATCTCGGCGTGATCGGCAAGGTCGGGTTGCATCTGAACTACTACGGCATCCAGAACCAGCCGCGCGCCTACCAGCTCGACGGTATCGCGGTGGTGCAGCAGGTGCTGTTCCGGATTGGCAACAGCCACTGGTACGTCGGCCCGCGCTATACCTTCTTCGACGCAAGCACGCGCTTCGATTCGACCATTCCGGCGGGGATCCGTCAGTTCGAACGAGACCAGCGCGTCGCCAAGGGCGGTGTGGTGGTCGACTACGACACGCGCGACAACATGTTCTATCCGTCGAGCGGCACCTATGCGGAGCTCGAAGCGGACCTCGCGCGCGGCGGCCTCGGCAGTTCCACCAACTTTCAGGAGCAGACGGCACGCGGCTATCAGTGGATCCCGCTGTCGAAGAGCTGGGTGCTCGGCCTGCGCGCCGACACCGGTTTCTCACAAGGAAACATTCCGTTTTTCGCGCAGCCGTATGTGTCGCTGCGCGGGGTGTCCGATGCGAAGTTCCAGGACAGCAACCAGCTCACCGCGGAAGCCGAAATCCGCTGGAACGCCACGCCGCGCTGGTCGGTGCTCGGCTTCGGCGGGGCCGGCAAAGCCTATGGGCACCTGCATTCGTTTTCGGATGCGCCCACCGCCTTTGGTTTCGGCACGGGTTTTCGTTACCTGGTTGCCCGCAAGCTCGGCGTGACGATGGGGATCGACGTCGCGCACGGGCCGGGGCAGAACGCTTTTTACGTGCAGGTGGGGAGCGCCTGGCGATGAGCCGTGAAACGTGGTTATGCATCGAAGTGGTCGTGAAATGCTCCGCTATTCGACGAAGTGCGCTATCGCGCCCGCCGATATGCTGATTGGGACCATCGTCGCCATTTGCGACCTCGATGTTGAGGCGTGGCCGGCGACGCGATGCGAACCACTTTTTGCGGACCACCATGAACGTAACCACATCAGACGACTTTATCGGAGTTCAGCCCCAACACCCCTTCTCGAAAGCTTTCATCGTGCTGGGGTATCGGGATGGGTCGATCTCGACGATCCCCAATAACTTCTTTCGCGACTGGCTGGATGAAGAAGCGAAGGTTGGGACCTTCTCGATTGGCAAGTGTTCAGGGATCGGTGTCGGTTCGATCGCCAAATACGATGCCGGATTGCAGAAGCTGGTAGTCGGAAAATATGTCGCGGGTGGCTTGAGGCTGAAGTTTCTGCTGAATGGGCAGCACGACATGCGGACGATTTCAACGTCGATGCTCAGCGTTTACGGAAGCGGGCTGAACAACGTACCGCCGCCTCAGTACAGCGACACGGTAATCCGCAACGACGTGTGGATCGGCGACGAAGCGATGTTTCTTGGCGGTTCCACCATCGAAAATGGATGCGT
Organism: Paraburkholderia domus; assembly: GCF_905220705.1. Classification (GTDB taxonomy): domain Bacteria; phylum Pseudomonadota; class Gammaproteobacteria; order Burkholderiales; family Burkholderiaceae; genus Paraburkholderia; species Paraburkholderia domus. The sequence goes on along the minus strand of NZ_CAJNAT010000018.1, from coordinate 140,621 downwards.
TATCGGTGCAAGAACGGTGGTGCCGCCGAACTTTAAAAGCGAACCCTACGGCATCTATGTGGGTAGCCCTGCACGCCTTGTTCGGTTCCGTTTCTCCGAGCGTATCCGCGAGAAACTTCTTGAGCTTGCATGGTGGGACATGCCGATGCCGTGGATGCAAAGAAATAACGACCGGTTCCTTGTTGACCTGACGGCAGACGAGGGGCGGTCAATGGAAATCCTGGCCGAGTTGCTGCGTGCAAAAAACCAGTCCGTCGAGGCGATGGTCGCGACGAAGACTTGATGCGTTAGCTCGGAGCTGGATGGGATTGCTTGATATTGGAGGTCACGCTGACGGCGAGCAAGAGCGAATTTGCATCCTTGCCGATCAGCGGGCTCGATCGACCTGTCGACCGGGCCCGCTGCGTCCGATGACCGGTCTATCCCGCCGTCAATGCTCATGGAGCGATGCATGCTGAAAACAACGATAAAGCGATCCTTGCTGGTGCTCGCCGGCGTCTGTACGTCGCTTGCAGTGACACTCGCTACGCCTGGGCAGGCGCTCGCCGCTGCCGCGGTGCAGCCCGCATTGCAGCCCCTTCCGACGGTCTGGCCGCGCGACTTCGATAGCGCACAGCAGCGCATCGAGCTGTATCAGCCGCAGGTGGAAGTGTGGCAAGGCAACCGGATCGAAGGGCGCGCGGCTTTCGCCGTCGGGGCAAAGGACGCGACGCCCAACTATGGCGTCGCGCATTTCACGGCGCGTGCTGAAGTCGACAAGACCCGTTCGATCGTACAACTGCTCGACATCGTGTTCGGCCAGGTCGACATGCCGGCTACGCCGTCCGCTGCCGCAGGCGTCAAAACCGCCTTGCAGGCGCGCATCCCGAAAGATGGCCTGACGACCTCGCTCGAACAATTGCAGGCCAGTTATGCCAGCACCCACGAAGGCGGCGAACCCGGCATTGCGGTACAGAACAACGTGCCCAACATCATCTTTGCCGAACGCCCCACGTTGCTCGTACTGGTCGACGGCGACGCAAACTGGCGCGCGCTCGGCGACACGCACTATCAACGCCTGATCAACACGCGAGCGATGCTGCTCAAGGACGCGAGCGGCGTGCTGCATCTGAACGTCGCGGGCTACTGGTACGAGGCGAAATCGCTCGACGGCCCATGGCATCTGAACACGGCGCCGCCACACGAGCTGGTCGCCGCGGCGAAAAACGCGCAGACCAATCTGAAGTCCGACCCGATGCTTCCCGCCGACGGCAAGAAGCCCGCACAGGCACCCGACGTGGTGGTCGCGGCGCAGCCGGCCGAGCTGGTGGTGACGAACGGCAAGCCGGCGCTGCAGCCGGTGAAGGGCGTGAACCTGCTCAGCGTGACCAACGCAGACCACGCGCTCTTCGTCGAGCCGCGCGACAACCATTACTACCTGCTGCTGTCGGGCCGCTGGTTCAGCGCGGCAACGCTGAACGGGCCGTGGACTTTCGTCGACGGCAAGAGCCTGCCCGGCGATTTTGCAAAGATCGCCGCCGACGACCCGCACGCGAATGCACTCGTCTCCGTGCCCGGCACACCGCAGGCGAAAGAGGCCGCGATTGCCGCGACCATCCCGCAGACAGCAACTGTGTCGCGCAAGACCACCACGTTGAAGGTCGTCTATGACGGTTCGCCGAAGTTCGTCGGTATCGCGGGCACGTCACTGTCATACGCGGTGAACACGGCGACGCCGGTGATCCAGACCGCGCCTTCGCAATTCTTTGCGGTCGCCAACGGGATCTGGTTTACCGCGAGCGCGGCGAGTGGCCCGTGGCTAGTCGCCGATACCGTACCGGCTTCGATCTACGCGATTCCGGCGGCTTCGCCCGTGCACTACGTGACGTACGTTCACGTCTATTCGGCGACGCCGGATACGGTGGTGGTCGGCTATACACCGGGGTACATGGGCGTGGTCGTCAATGCGGACGGCACCGTGGTGTACGGCACCGGCTACGTGTACGCGCCGTATGTCGGCGACGTCTACTACGGCTACCCGGCTACCTACGGCTACGGCGCGGGCTTCGCCCTCGGCACCACGGTGGGCTTCGCTTTCGGCTTTGCGATCGGTGCAACGTGGGGCGCACCGTCGCCGTACTGGGGGCCGTATTGGGGCGGTGGCCCGTGGAGCTGGCAATACGCGAACGTTAACCAGGCCAACATCTACGGTCGCTGGGGGCAGGGCACCGTGACCCACGCGAGCGGCTGGAACGGCTGGACAGGCAATAGCTGGGCGGGAACGGCGGCATCCGGTTTCAATCCGTACACCGGCGGTCACTTCCAGGCGAGCCGTGGTGCGGTCGAGAACGCCTACAACGGTAACTTCGCAGCCGGGCGGCAAGGCTCGTTCAGCAATCCGTCGACGGGACGCAGCGGGGCGGCGCGCGGCGGTGTGGTGGGCAACGAAGGCACCGGCGATTATGCGGCGGGCAGGCAGCGCGCCGGCTACAACGCGCAGACGGGACGCTACGGCGCGGCTGAAGCGGGCGTGACCGGCAATGCGTATTCAGGCGATCACCAGGCGGGCACGAAAGGTATCGTGGGCAACAAGGACACCGGCAAGGCCGTCGCGTGGAATAACGGCAATGTCTATGCAGGCAGCGATGGGAATGTTTACCGGCACGATCAGGGCGGCGGCTGGGAGCAGCATAGCGCGGACGGCTGGCAGCCGGTTCAGCCGAACGCCAGCCAGACCCAGCGGCTCGACTCGCTCAGGCAGGGACATGATCTTGGGAATGCGCGGGCCAGTGGACAGTTTCAACCGCAGCGGCACTTCGGCGGTGGGGGTGGACGGTTCAGGCGGTGAGGCGCTGGTGGTTGGGCCGGGGCTAAAGATATTGGTCGCCCTGTTGGCGGTCGCGTACCTTCTTCGCGGGGTTGCCGTACGTCACCGAAAAAGCATCGACCGCCTTCAGAACGATTGATCCGGCGCCCACTACGCTGTGCTCGCCAATTGTGATTCCATGACGCAACACGGCGCCGATGCTCACGGCGGCGTGGTTGCCGATGCGGCAGTTGCCGCCGGTGGTCACGCCCGGCGCGAGGCTCGAGAAATCTTCCATGATGCAATCGTGATCGAGCGACGCCTTCGTGTTCACAATGCAGAACCGACCGACGCGGCAGTCGGCATTGATGACCGCCCCAGCCATGACGACCGTTCCGGGACCGATGCTGGTCCCTTTGCCGATGCTGGCCGCCGGATGTACCGCACTGACGAACGGCAATTGCGGACGGACATCGGCTACTTTGGCGGCTACATTCGCGCGAACGCTGTTATCCCCGATCGCTACGATGACGCCCTTCAGGTCGTGCTCGCTGACCAGTCTGTCCAGATCGGCCTCGCCGCCGAGAACGCGATAACCGAGGGTTGCTTCGCCAACTGCCCGAAAAGCGTCGATGAGGCCGGCGATCCGGTAGCACCCCTGTTTTTCAACGATGTCGATAATGACTTTGGCATGGCCGGAAGACCCAACAAGCACGATGTTTTGCACGGGATACGTCCACCTTCTAAGACCGGCTCAATTCATTGAATACCGGCGACGATGCTGACAATGCGTTCCACCTGTGCCGGGTCCAGATCAGGGTAGATCGGCAGGCACAAAATCCGTTTCGACGCCGCACTGGCCGCGCTCAGGTTGTCCTTGTGCGACGACGGCAGGCCGCGATACATCGGGAATTCGGAAATTAGCGGGTAGAAGTAGCGTCGCGCATAGATATTGTGTTCCTTCAGGCGCTCATACAGCGCGTCACGGCTGATCGGAAAATTGTCTTCGATCTGAACGGGAAAGTAAGCATAATTCGCGACTTTTTCGCCCGCATCCGACAGGCAGCGGATGCCGGGCACGTTAGCCAGCAACTCGCGGTACTGCGCGTCGATTGTCTTGCGTTTGGCCAATGCATTGTCGACGTGTTGCAGTTGCAAAAGCCCAAAGGCGGCATTGATCTCACTCATCTTGCCGTTGATGCCGGCTGCAACGACCGTCACCTCATCCACGAAACCGAAGTTCTTCAGATGGTCGATGCGCTGCTTGGTTTTCGCATCCGGGCAGATGATCGCGCCGCCCTCGAACGTGTTGAAGACCTTGGTGGCGTGGAAACTGACGATCGACAGATCGCCATGCTTGAGCACGCTGCCATCTTCGGTCTGTACACCGAACGCGTGGGCGGCGTCGTAGATGACTTTGAGGTTGTAGTTGTCGGCGATCTTCTGGATGGCTTTCACGTCGCAGGGATGGCCGTAGCAATGCACCGGCATGATCGCGGTCGTTTGTGGCGTGATGGCCGCTTCGATCTTTTCCGGGTCCAGATTGAGCGTGTCCGGATCGACGTCCACGAAGACCGGCTTGATACCGTTCCAGAGGAGCGAATGCGCGGTCGCTGCGAACGAATAGGGCGTCGTAATCACTTCGCCGTTGATGCGCAGGGCCTGCAGCGCCGTGACGAGGGCCAGCGTGCCGTTCGCGAATAGCGCGAGGTGCTGCACGCCCAGATACTCGCAAAGCGCCCTTTCAAGTTGCTGATGGAACGGCCCCCCATTGGTGAGGATTTTGCTGTTCCAGATTTTCTCGAGATACGGCATGAACTCAGCCAGCGGCGGCAGATGCGGCTGAGTCACATAGATGCGTTCATCGTCCAGCGACGCGATCGCACGAAGAGGAGCGCTTGAGCCCATGGTTTCCTCGCTACTGTTTTTTAGTCCGGGTCACGGATGACGGCCGTTATGCGGTGTGAACCGGGTCGCCGCCTGCTGCTTGCGGAACGTGCGTGCTGATGGCTGCTGGAGCGAGACCGTCGCACCAGCGCTGCCACATCGTGCGAAATGCGCGTGAAAGGCTTTCTGCGACAACTTCCGGCTGGAACGGGGCCGACTGCATGCAGCGCTCCCGCAACGCCGTGCGAATGGCGGCGAGTGCGGGGATGTCGGAGGCCAGCTTGACGCCCTTCGCCACGAAGTCGTCCGCATCTTCGGCCGCGAACGCGTCGAGACCCGAATGGGCGAGCCATGCTGTCGCTGCGCGGCTCGCCATTGTTTTGCCGGTTATCGTCAGCGTAGGCACGCCCATCCACAACGAGTTCAGAACGGTCGTCGAACCGGTATAGGGGAAAGTGTCGAGACAGATGTCGACCTGAAAGTGCTGTTGCAGGTAGACCGCTATGGTGGAGCGCGGTCGGAAGGTCAGCCGGTCTCGTGAAATACCCTCGTTGACGAACCAGTTAACGAGGTTTTCATCGCCTTCGTCGCCGGTCATCGAACCCAGCACCATCCGTGAAGTAGGAAGCTCGCGAAGCAACCTCGCCCACACCGCGATCACGTCGGGGCGCAACTTGTTCAGCCGGTTGAAACTGCCGAACGTGATGTAGCCGTTGTGCATGGCAGGCAGGATGTTGATCGGCGGCGAATTCCTGTCCGGCTGGAACGGTCCGATGGCGGCCAGGTGCACGAGCTTCTCGGAGAACTGCTGCTCGATTTCGCCGAACGGCGTAAAGAAGCGGTCGCTGAGATAGTAGTCCATCGCATCGAGACCGGTCGTCGCCGGGTATCCGATCCAGCTCACCTGAATCGGTGCAGGCTTGCACGCAAACGCCTGCAGCCGGTTACGACCGGTGTGCCCGCTCAGGTCGATCAGGATATCGATTTTATCGGCGCGGACTTTGGCGATGAATTGCTCGTCCGTCATGCCGGAGATCATGCTCCAATGGCGCGCCTGGGTTCGCAACCACTGCGTGTAATCGTCCTCTTGCACATGGTTGTAATAGACATGGAGCTGCAGGCTCTCGTCTTTCGCGAGCGGTTCGATGATTGGCATTAGATAGGATGCCACTGCATGCCGGAACAGGTCGCCGGAGACGATGCCCACTTTTAACTGGCGATCAGGCGCGCGGCTATTCGTATGACGCGGCTTCGGCAAGCGCAGCGATGCTTCATGAAGCCGGGCAAACTCGCGATGTTCGGCGTAGATTTGCTCCGCAGCGATGCTAGGGTTGTGCGCGATGGTGAAGAGCAAATTGCTGCGCGTCGGTGCATTTTTGGGATCGAGCTCGAGCGCGCGGCGAAAGCATAGCTCGGCCTCGTCCGTGGCGCCGGCGTTAAGCAGAACGACGCCCAGCGTGCTATGCGACTCCGCGTAGTCGGGCGTGAGTTCGGTTGCACGACGGCACTCGGCGATCCCTTCGCGGGTGCGGCCTAAGCTGGCGAGCACCATGCCAAGGATACGATGACCTTCTGAATGGTCCGGATGCAGTTCGAGCAGTTTTCTGCACTCGGCTTCTGCATCGGCATACTGACCAAGCAAGCGCAGCAAGTCAGCCAATGCCTTGCGAACGTCGGGATCGCCGCTACCAAACGTTATGGCGTTTCTCAGGGGCTCGGCGGCGTCGCTGTATTGGCCAGCTTTATGAAGAGCGATACCGAGGCAACGCCACGCGAAGCCGCTCGACAGAAATCGTTCCGTCAGGCTTCGTCCGAGCTTGATGGCATCCGGAATGTGGCCTCTGGCGTAGAGCGTGTTGAAGCGGCTTATCTCTTGTGGAGAGGGGCGGCGCGTATCGAGTGCTGCCGTTGTGGCCTCCGTGGCGTCCCGGTCCGTCGAAATGACCACCGTCGTAGAGGGTTCCGGCGATACAACGACCGGCGCGACCGCGGCAGTGGCGTACCCGGCACTGCCGTGTGCCATCCGCGTAATCAGTCCGTCGACTGCTGGCCCCTTCAATCCCCTTTGCTGTCCCATTTCGAGTGCCAGCCATGCCGCCTGAATCTGGTCCGCGTCGATCAACGCGTTGATGTACGCGACCCAGAATTGCCCGTTATTCGGCGAGCCGCCGAGCGCGGCTTCGAGGTGTGGCACGGCCTCGACAGGACGGCTGCGCTGCGCGTACAGCACGCCGAGGTTGTACTGCACGTCGGTGTGGCCGGGCATGGCTTCGAGGATCGCCTTATACAGCGCTTCGGCGTCGTCGAACTCCTCCTTGTGGTGGTGCGCCAGCGCGGTCTGCAAAACCAGAGCGATGTCATGCTCGAGCTGTTGTTCGGGCGTCAAAGGTCCAACGGTTGGCTGCTCGTGCAGGAGAGTCATGGTGTCAGCGCAGAATGGTCTATGACGGAAATTGTGCGACGGGGAGGGCGTTTCCGATGCGCGGAGATGACGGTGAAAAAGCCGCCTGTTTAGCGCATGGAGAGCGGCGGGGGAAGACCGAACGCCAAGAAAAAAGCCCGCACGAGGCGGGCTGAGGGAACGAGCGCGCCTCACTTCAGCGCGTGGTTCTTATTATTGGGTACTGCAGTTCAGTGCTACGGTGCCGTTCTGCGGGGCGATCCTGCGCTTCGGCCCGTACGGTTCGGCCGCCGGACTTTGAGCCCGCTTACAGCCGGGCGATCCTCTGATATTCGCCGGCGGCTTTGGTGCGCCCCATCGCCGCTTCGAACTCGATGTGCAGTTCGTTCTGGGTGGTTTCCGCGTCGGCGAGTAGCGCTTCGTCGATGGCCTGAATCCGGCGGATCATCTCCAGCGCCGCCGGTTCCTGATCCGCCGACAGCGACATCAGCAGCGGCGAGCGCGCTTCGGTCAGGCGGGCCGCTTCCGGCCAGTCCGCGAGCGAGGCGGCCTGTTCGATTTCCCGGGTCATCGAGAGCAGCCGTTCGATCAGTTCGGTCTGGTTCATTTCGATCGGGTCCCTAGACTTAGGTGTTGTTCGCGGACGCCAGCGCGCCGGCGCTGTTGGCGCCACCGAACAGGGCGGTCAGGTATTGCGAATTGTTGTTCATGGTTGCCATCAGCGTGTCGAGCGCGGTGAACTGTGCCTGATACTGGCTCGTCAATTGAGCCGTGTAGTCGGCGAGCGCGCCTTGCTGCGTGGTGATGCTCGCCAGATCGGTATTCAGCGCAGTGGTGCGCGTATCGATGAGGCCGCCGGTCTGCGTGAAGTTGGTGATGCTGGCGTTCAACTGCTCGGCGATGCCGTTGGTCGAGTTGAAGAGTGACGCGACTGTCGCTGGACTGCTCGTCAGCGCGGTGCTCAGCGTGGTGTTATTAATCACCATCGTGCCGTCTGCCGGGTCGTCCTTCAGCGTGATACCGATTGCCGCCAGCGTGCTGCCCGTGCTGCCCGAGCCCACGGCGCCCCCGACGATCGTGGCCAGCGTGTTCTGGATCGTCTGCAGCGTCGAGTCGCCCAACAGCGGGCCTTGCGACGAAGACGAGGAATTGAACGAAGTGAGCGTCGCCATCGTTGTGACGACGGTGTTGTAGAGGCTGACGAAATTGTTGATCGCGGTGCTTTGCGCCGAGGTGTCGGCCGCAATGTTCAGCGTCTGCGTGGTGCCCGTGGAAGCGGCCGCCAGATTCAGTGTAACGCCGGAAATAGCGGTGGTCACCGAGTTGGTCGAACTGCTGGCCGCGATCCCGCCGATCGTGAATTCCGCATCCTCGGCAGCCGAGCTCTGCGTCCAGGCGTTGCTCGAATTCGCGGAAGTAATCGTCGACTGGCCCCCCGTGGTGCTAGCAGTCGAAGTCACGCCGAGGCTCGACAGGCCGTTGTCGGTGGTGACGTTGCTGGTTGAAACGTTGATGACGTTGGCTGCGCCTGTATTCGCCGCGCGCAGCACGAGGTGGGCGCCGGTCGAGCCGGTCACGATGGTCGCGGTCACGCCGGGGTTGCCGCTACCCGAGTTGATCGCGGAGGCAATGCCGGCGAGCGTGTTGTTGGTGCTGTCGACGTTGATATTCATCGACTGGCTGCCGAGCGAGATCGTCAGCGTGCCAGTGCCCAATTGTGTCGTGGCGCCGAAGGCTGCCGAGGACAAGGCCTGCGAGCTGGCAATCTGAGTGACCCCCACCGAGTAGCTGCCGGCAACGGCGCCCGTACCTGCGGTGGCCGTCAGTCCAGTGCCGCTTGCGGTTGCCGCGAAAGTTGACAGCGTGGCGCCGGTGGCAAGGCCTGCCATGCCCGACTGTAGCGCGTCCAGCGCGGCGGTCAGGGCACCGTATGCGGATACCTGCGTACTGTCCGAAGTTTGTTGCGCCGTCAGAGACGCGGCTTGTCCCGCGGTCTTCGCGTTCACGAGCGCCGTAACGAGCGTCCCGACGTCCATCGACGAATTGCCGGTCGAACCGCTAATGATCGATTGCGCGGCCGATTGCAAAGCGGCATTGGCGGCGGCGGTTGACGCAGCTGTAGACGTGGTTGAGATCGAGGACATTGCAGAGGCTCCGGGCGTCTGGAAATCTGTATTGGGTGGTGCGCGATGCTACATCACTTCGTGATGGGAATGCACAGCGGGAGGCATGCCTCCCGCTGTTTGGAACCCGGTGATGCGCCGCACTCGCGTGCGGCGCATCACCGTTACTGCGTCAGCTCTTATTGCAGGAGCTTCAGAACTTGCTGCGGGTTCGAGTTAGCTTGCGCCAACACCGAGATACCAGCTTGTTGCAGCACTTGCGCCTTGCTCAGGTTCGCCGTTTCTTGTGCGAAGTTGGCGTCCGTGATTTGCGATTGTGCCGACGACAGGTCGGTCGACTCAGCTTGCTGCGACGTCGCAATTGCCGTGAAACGGTTTTGTGCGGCACCCAGCGATGCTTGCAGGTTGTTGACGGTCTGCAGTGCGTTGTCGATGGAGACCATCGCTTCGTTGGCGCCGGTGACGTTGCTGATGTTCAGGTTCGAAACCGTCGGCGGGGCGTTGATCGCATCGATCTGCGCGACTGCTGCAACCTGAGCAGCGGAAGCTGCGCCCGGTGATTCTGCACCGGCGCTGAGCGCCAAGGTCGTGATGGCAGTGCCGGTACCTGCCGCCGTGCCCGAGCTGAAAATCGCGGCCGCGACTGTCGAGGCGATCGCCTGGTTGTTTTGATCGGTGAAGGTGAAGCCGCCCTGTCCGTCCGACAGCACGTTGACCGCCGTGATTGCCGGGGTAGCAGCCGACGTGTAGACACCCGATGCAGTCAGGCTGACCGAAACCGTACCAACCGTTTGACCCGTTTGCACCAGGCCGCCACCGATCTTCGCTGCCGACATCGACTGGCTCAGGTTCAGGCTGATGGTCTGGCCAACGTTCGCGCCGACCTGGAACGTCAGGCTGCCTGCCGAGCCGTCCAGAATGTTCGTGCCGTTGTACGTCGTTTGCGACGCGATACGGTTCACTTCCGAGATCTGTGCCGAAACTTCTTGTTGCAGTGCTGCCTGGTCGCTCGACGACAGCGTGCCGGTCGATGCTTGCACGGCCAGTTGGCGAATACGTTGCAGGCTGGAGGTCAGCGACGACAGTGCGCTCGATGCGGTTTGAATCATCGACACGCCGTCATTCGCATTCGACACGCCTTGGTTCAGGCCGTTGATCTGCGTTTGCATACGCGTCGAGATTGCCAGACCTGCTGCATCGTCAGCTGCGCTGTTGATGCGCTTACCCGACGACAGGCGCGTGATGGCTTGCGAGAGGGCGCTTTGCGAGCCATTAAGGTTTTGCTGTGCAACCAGCGAGTTGATGTTGCTATTGATTCCGAGCATGAAAATCTCCTAAATAAGCCTTGAGCCCAATACGCCACGTTGGCATCGGCGGAAGCACTCGTTCATTGCTGGCCGCCTCAGTGAAGGTTGACGGCGCGTCTAAAAAAAACTTGAGGAACTTTGTGCAATAGCGACCCAATTGTTTTTCGTATCGGTTGGGGGGCCGCTGGTCCACGAGCCGCTTGCAGCCTTGTTTGGGAGATCCACTGCAGGTATCAAAAAGACGGCGTATTCTCTTTTTTCTCTTATGACAAACCCTGGAGAAATCATGCAAAAGCGCCGGATTGGACGTTCCGAATTGGAGGTCGCGCCGCTTATGTTCGGTGGCAATGTATTTGGCTGGACCGCCGATGAAGCGACCTCGTTTTCGATCCTGGATGCATTTGTCGATGCGGGGCTCAACTTTATCGATACCGCGGATGTCTATTCGGCGTGGGTGCCGGGCAATCAGGGCGGCGAATCGGAAACCCTCATCGGCAAGTGGTTCAGACAGAGCGGCAAACGCGACAAGATCGTGCTCGCCACGAAGGTTTCGAAGCACCCGCAGCGCAAAGGCTTGTCGGCCGCGAACATTCAGGCGGCGGTAGAAGAATCGCTGCGACGCTTGCAGACGGATTACATCGATGTCTACTTTTCTCACGACGACGACACCGAAACACCTTTGACCGAAACCCTTGGCGCGTATCAGAAGCTGATCGAGGCGGGCAAGGTGAGAGTGATCGGCGCGTCGAACTACAGCGGCGCGCGCGTCGAGGAAGCGCTCGCCGTGTCCCGTCGGGATGGACTGCCTGAGTATCAATTGCTGCAGCCGGAGTACAACCTGTACGACCGTGAAGAGTATGAGCGTGACATCGAGCCGGTGGCGCTGGCCAATCAGCTCGGCGTCGTGGTGTATTACAGCCTTGCGAGCGGCTTTCTGTCCGGCAAATACCGCTCGCAAGCAGATCTGGCTAACAAGGTGCGCGGTAACCGCGTCGAGAAATATCTGAATGAGCGTGGTTTGCGGATTCTGGACGCGCTCGACCACGTTGCCGAGCGGCATGCCAGCGCGCCGGCCACCGTCGCACTGGCATGGCTGATCGCTCGCCCAAGCGTTACGGCCCCAATTGCCAGTGCGACGTCGGTCGACCAGCTCAAAAGCCTGGCCGCAGCCGTCCATCTGATGTTGACTGGCGACGATATCCGCGAACTGGACGAGGCGAGCGCCTGAGCGCGCAGGGGACCTGGCGCGATCGCTAAACCCCTGGTAGGATGGAGAGTTTCCTGATATCATCAGGAGTGAATTGAGATCTTTGCCTGTTTCGTCAATGTTTTTCATTGATGAAAGGTTGGCGAAACGGCAACAGACGCGGCTTCGGCATCACGTCTGTCCGCGTTCCGCGGTGAACTCCCCACCTCTCTTTTCCGGCCTCCGTGGCCGTTATGCCTCTCGTTTCATTCGTGGTTTGGCCGGGTTCTGCCCGCGTTTGCCTGTTACTGGCCATGAATCGAAACGACCGGAGGGCCGGCGCGTGAGCGGTATGCCGCCACGCAATTTACCCCTATCAAGTGATTGAGTTAGGAATTAAATGACGACGATTCTTCTGAAAGAAAACGAGCCGTTCGAAGTGGCGATTCGCCGCTTTCGTCGCGCAATCGAAAAGAATGGCCTGATCGCTGAACTGCGTGAGCGCCAATCGTACGAAAAGCCGACCACGGCACGTAAGCGCAAAAAGGCTGCTGCTGTGAAGCGCCTGCACAAGCGCCTGCGCAGCCAGATGCTGCCGAAAAAGCTGCACTAAGCACGCTTTTCCGCACGCCGAACGGCGGTGTGAGCTTCGAAAGAAGCCACATCGCCGTTTTGCGTTTGGGGCGCTGGTTTGTGTTGGGCTTTTGCGCTTGCACGGAGGCGTTGCGTTACGCGGCGCTCCTCAGACGCTCGGCGGAGAGGCCGAATTGCCGGGCAATTGAGTCCAGACGCTCATGCCACTCCCACGTGCCGAACACGTCGTGGACGTTTTGCAGGCAACTGAGCAGAGTGACCGTGACCGGGTCGTACACATTGATGCGGGCACGCAGGAGCGCCCTTTTAAGCGCAGATATGCCGGCATCCATATAAGCGGGCACCTCGACCGGCGCTTTACCGATGTAGCGCACCGGAACGCCTTCCATTGCGGTCATATAGTCGCGCGGCTTGATGAAGTTGCCGACCGGGCAGCCGCCGCAGTAGCCGCGGTAAGCGCCGCCGCCGCGCGGCAGCAAGGCGGCGCGTTTCTGGCAGAGCAGATGGACTACGGCCTGATCGAAAATCTCCTGATGCGTCAGGAAGCTGAGGGCTTTCATGGTTGGTCTCCCATGCGTTACGCAGCGGTTATTCGTTGTTCGAGCGCATGAACGGCAGTATCGGGCACGCGCCAATTGGCGAAACCCGGACTAGCATGGCGAAAAACCTTCAATTCGCGGGTTTGGCTCATTTGCCGTTCATGCCGTTCATTCCGGTCTGGCGACGCCGCACGTCACCGTGGCGGCCAGCGCTCATCACGTCTATAACGACCGGGTGCGCGAAACGCGTAGAGAGGGCTTTACCGGATAGCCGGCGGTCGTGAGGGCTTGGGTTCCGCGCAGTCTTTACCGCGGTCCGTCTGAGCCTTGTACTTTTTCGTTTCGGCGACCGCCGCATCAGCCGGCTTTGCGATTGCGTCCCTTCTTGCCGAGCGCCGCGCATCGCGCGCGGCACATGCAGCTTGCCTCATGGTCGTTCACCATGCCGACCGCCTGCATGAACGCATAGCAGATTGTCGAGCCGACGAACTTGCAGCCGTAGCGCTTTAGCCCCTTGCTGAGCGCGTCCGAAATTTCGGTCGATGCCGGCGCCTGTTTATACGATGCCCAATCGTTCTGGATCGGCGTCTGATCGACGAACGACCACACGAAGTTGGCGAGCGAGCCGTGCTCGGCCTGGATCTGCTGCACGGCGCGCGCGTTGGTAATGGCCGACTCGATCTTGCCGCGATGCCGCACGATACTTTCGTCCAGCACCAGCGCATCGACGTGTTTGGGCGTAAAGCGCGCTACCTTGTCGATGTTGAAGTCGGCGAATGCCCGGCGATAGCCGATTCGTTTGTTGAGAATCGTCGACCATGACAAACCCGCCTGCGCACCCTCCAGCACAAGCATTTCGAATAAGTGCTGATCGTCGCGCGAGGGCACGCCCCATTCGGCGTCGTGGTAGTGTGCGAGCGCTTCGCTCGATACCCAGTTGCATCGCTGTGTCACTTTCGCGCTCCCGCGTTGTCATGTCGCCCGTCAGCATAGCGGAAGCCGTGCCCGCTGCAAGCTGGCCATTCGGCCGATTGCCGGATTGAAACTGACCTGCCACGCTATACGTTATTCACCACCTGAACTCACTCAATTCGATGAACAAAGACCTCTTTCTGATCGGCATTGACGGCGGCGGCAGCGGTACGCGCGTCGTATTGGGCAACGCGCAGGGCCGCGAACTGGCGCAGGCGGCGAGCGGGCCATCGGGTTTGGGCCTCGGTGTGGAGCGCGCGTGGCAGGCTATCGGCGCCGGCTGTGCCGACGCATTTGCACGTGCCGGCGCGCAGCTGGACTGGTCGCGCTGCGTACTCGGCTGCGGATTGGCAGGCGTCAACAATCGCGACTGGCTGGCCGCGTTTCGCGCGCAGGCGCCGGCGGTCACCGGGCTCGCGGTGGAAAGCGATGTGTACACCACTTTGCTTGGTGCGCACGGCGGCGCGCACGGCGTGGTCGTCGCGCTTGGCACCGGCAGTCAGGCGGCCGTGCTTGACGCCAATGGCGAATGCCGAGTCGCCGGCGGCTTCGGTTACCCGTCGGGCGATGAGGCGAGCGGCGCCTGGCTCGGGCTGCGGGCGATCGTGCACGCTCAGCAGGCGCTCGACGGGCGTGCGCCCAACGACGATCTGGCGCAGGCGCTGCTCGCCCACACCGGTGCGCATGATCGCGACAGCCTCGTAGTCTGGCTGTGCGAAGCCAATCAGACCGCTTATGCGAGGCTTGCACCGGTCGTCATCGCGCATCGCGCGCATCCGTTCGCGGCGCGTTTGCTCGGCGAGGCCGGAGTTGACGTGGGCAAGATGATTGCCGCGCTCGACTCCTCGGCGACCCTGCCGGTCGCGCTGTGCGGCGGTCTCGGCGCACCCTTGCGCGAGTATGTGCCGCAGATTTATCAGGCTCGCTTACGCGAGCCGTTGGCGGACTCGGCACACGGCGGTTTGCAGTTGGCGCAGCGCGAAGCGGCTCGCGTCGCCGGGTGAGAATCGTCCGGCCTGCCGGGTGCGATCTCGCGGATGCGGCGCACAACGGTAAAATGCGATCTTTGACGCTGCCCGGCTGCTCACACTATGTACAAAGTCATTGCCACGGATCTCGACGGCACGCTGCTCAACGCCGATCACCAGGTGGACCCGTTCACGATTGCTACCGTGCGTAAGCTGGAAAGCGATGGGCTGCACTTCGTGATCGCGACGGGGCGCCATTACTGCGACGTCGCGGGCATTCGCGATCTGCTGGGCATCAACCCGTATCTGATCACGTCGAACGGCGCACGTATTCACGCGCCGGACAACACAGTGATCCACGCAGACGACCTGCCTCCGGCCATCGTGCAGCGACTGGTCCAGCCGGAAATCTCTGGCGCGCATGGCCGTGTGATCGTCAACCTGTTCGCCGACCAGGCGTGGTTGATCGACCGGGACGCGCCGCATCTGCTGAAATTCCATCAGGATTCCGGGTTCACGTACGAGGTAACCGATCTGCCTAAGCACGACGGTGTCGACATCGCCAAGGTCCTCTACATCGGTGAGCCCGCCGATCTCGCGCAGGTCTCGGCCAATCTGGCGCACGAATTCGGCGACGCGCTGTACGTCACCTATTCGCTGCCGGATTGTCTGGAAGTGATGACTTCGAACGTATCGAAGGGGCGCGCGTTGCAGATCGTGCTCGAGCGCCTTGGCGTCGCCGCCTCGCAATGCGTGGCGTTCGGCGACAATATGAACGATATCGATCTGCTGGAGACAGCCGGCCATCCGTTCATGATGAACAACGCCAATCCCGATCTCATCACGCGTCTGCCGAACGTGCCGCGCATCGGCAACAATTTCGAAGCGGGCGTCGCGCACCATCTGCGCAAGCTTTTCTCGCTCGACGACGAGCTGACATCCTGAAACCGGACAACCGCGCCCGCAATCGAAGCTTGTATCCGTAACCCGACTAGTCAGTCGAGCCCGCGGACGCGCCCGCCGCAGCAGCAGAAGAGGCGCCTGGCAACGCCGCACATGGGCAATCCGCAGCGCGGCCGTTCAGTCCCTGGCGGTCAAGCTTGAAGCTGGCGTGGGCCGTGCCGTTTTGCCAGTCGAGCCGAACAATATAGATACTGTCGAAGTCGTCGCTGTGCCAGTTGGGGACATCGGCGGCATTGCCGCCATGCGTGCTCATCATCTGGCGAAGCAACTTCACGATCAGCTTGTGCTCCCACGCAACGACAATCAACTTGTTGCGATTGGCCGGATTGACGAGCGCCGCGCCGAGTTGGTCGATCTGGGCGAAGCCATACGGCGTTTGCACCGGCATCTGAAATTGAATGGCAGTCGGCTCGATAGTCGCAAGCGGCCGAATATAGTAATAGGGATGGCCGCTGTCGTCCTTTTGCTGGCTGGGATCGGGCGCGTAGATCGCGTCCGGTTTGCCGAACTTGGCGGCGATCACTGCCGGCAACGCCAGCGCGCGGTTGAGCCCTTGGCAATTGAGCTGACCGTAACCCTTGGCAGGTTTCTCACCGTGGCGCACGAATACGAGCGTTTCAGTATTGCTGTCCGCGGCATGGGCCGGGGGTAACGCTAGGACGCCGACACACAAACCGCCGATGGCGAGTGCGACGCCACGCAGGAATCCGCGGAAACGGGTCATCGATAGCACCTGTGTGAGCTTGGAAAGTCGCACGATTCTAGCAGTGGGCATCGGCAAGCCACCGGGCCACTGGCATCGTGAGCACAAAAACAAAGCGGGCGCCGTGGCGCCCGCTTTGACTGTATGGATACGCCCACTCGCTGATCAGTCGAGCGCAAGTTCCTGCGAATTGCCGCGGCGGCTGTCGGCGATGAGCGGGTACAGCACGCCTGCGATCATTGCGCCGATGATCGGTGCGACCCAGAACATCCACAACTGATCCACCGCTGCGCCGCCGACAAACAACGCCGGGCCGGTCGAACGCGCCGGGTTGACCGACGTGTTGGTGACCGGAATCGAGATCAGGTGAATCAGCGTCAGGCACAAGCCAATGGCGATCGGCGCGAAGCCGGCCGGCGCACGCTTGTCGGTCGCACCGAGGATGACGAACAGGAAGAAGCCGGTCATCACCACTTCGCAAATGAACGCGGCAGCGAGAGAGTAGTGGCCCGGCGAGCGTTCACCGTAGCCGTTGCTGGCGAAACCGCTGGCGACGAGGTCGAAACCCGGCTTGCCCGAGGCGATCAACGACAGCACCAGCGCACCCAGCACCGCGCCGATGACTTGCGCGACGATGTACGGCACCAGGTCACGAGCCGGAAAGCGACCGGCGACGGTCAGGCCGACGCTTACCGCCGGATTCAGGTGGCAGCCGGAAATGTGGCCGATCGCATAAGCCATTGTCAGGACAGTGAGGCCGAATGCGAGCGAGACGCCCACGAAGCCGATGCCCAGACCGTGGACCGGGCCGGCGAAGTTAGCGGCGAGGACGGCGCTGCCGCAGCCCCCGAGCACGAGCCAGAAGGTGCCGAACAGCTCGGCAGCAAGGCGCTTTGACAACTGCATGATTGGTAATCCTAAAATGTTTGTCGCTTGGAGTGACATGAATGCTAAGCGCAGGTGCATGCCATTGAGCGCGCAATTTTAGGCAAAGACCGCCGGATTAGGTGTCAAGAATTGTCAATATGGAGTCGCCTTCACCTATTATTACCCGATAAAGATCTCGTTTTACAATTCATCGACGCTTAATAATTATCAGATGAAATCTTCCTAAATCGGTATTATTGTCCATTGCGAATTTTTATAATTGCAGCTAGTCTGCGAGCGAATGAGTTCTAAAAAAGGGGAGAACCGAAATGTCTCAATATGCAGACCTCAAGGCGCAGATCGCCAAATTGCAGGCACAAGCAGACGAAGCCCGGCGTACTGAAATCGACAACGTTGTCGCAGATATCCGCCAAAAGATCGCTGAATACGGTCTAACGGCTCAAGACCTTGGCTTTGCAGTTGCTGCCAAGCGCGGACGCCCGCCGAAGAAGGCACCGCTGCCGGCCAAGTACCAGGATCCGAAATCGGGCAATACCTGGAGCGGGCGCGGCAAACCGCCAAAGTGGATTGTCGGCAAGAATCGCGAGCGCTTTCTGATTGGCGCGGTTTGAATGCCATGCCGGTCCAGGCGAAAGCCAATTGAAGGTTGGTCGCTTGCCGGTTGTTTATGCGTGCAGCGCTAATCCGGGATGGAAGCGCATCCACGCCGGTATTAAAAAAAGCCGCCCTTGAGAGGCGGCTTTTCCGTAGTCGAAGCGGGTTAACTCCTGGTAACCACTCGCGCAAACGATTCACCGGGTGAATTTACTCACGATTGGCGTGCGAATCGGAAAGCGGCGTAAGTGGCAGAAGCACGACTTAAGCGGCTGAGCGCATAAAAAGCATCAGCCGTTTAAGCGCGTCGCTCAACCCACCGCCACCTGGCGCAACATGGGACGGCGCGTCGCTTCGATCAGTGCCGAATAGCCATCAACGTAATTCTGGGCCATCGTTTTCGAACTGAAGCGGCGTTCGAACTGCGCGCGAATCTCCGTGCGCGACAATTCGTCCAGGCGCTGCAGCGCAGCCACCGCGCCTTGAACGTCCTCGACAATGTAGCCGGTCACGCCGTGATCGATGACTTCCGGTACCGAACCTCGGTTGAACGCGATCACAGGTGTGCCGCATGCCATCGATTCGATCATCACCAGCCCGAACGGCTCCGACCAGTCGATCGGGAACAGCAGCGCCTTGGCGCCTGACAGGAACTCCGGCTTCTGCGCTTCGTTGATCTCGCCGACGAACTCCACATGCGCCATGGAGAGCAGCGGTTCGATTTCCTTCTTGAAGTATTCCTGGTCGACCTTGTCCACCTTGGCGGCGATCTTCAGCGGCAAACCGCTTTGTGCAGCGATCTTGATAGCTGTATCGACGCGTTTCTCCGGGCAGATACGGCCGAGGAACGCCAGATATTCCGGCTTCTTGTGTGTCTGCGGCGTGAGCAACTGCTCCGGCAGGCCGTGGTAAATCGTGTTCAGCCAGTTGGCCTGCTGCAGCGGCAGGCGCTGCGAGTCCGAAATCGACACCACCGGCACATTCGAGAATGCGTCGAACACCGGTTGCAGTTCCGGCAAGTCCAGACGGCCGTGAAGCGTCGTCACGAACGGCGTGTCCATGGTGGTGAAGAGCGGGAACGGCATGTAGTCGAGGTGAAAGTGCAGCACGTCGAACTCGTGCGCGACCTTGCGCACCTTTTCCATCATCAGGACATGCGGAGCCAGCGCGTCGCGGATCGTCGGGTCAAGGCGCAACGCTCGAGGCCAGCAGGCGTCGAGGTTCGCGGAGGTGACCGAGTCGCCGCTTGCGAACAGCGTGACGTCGTGACCGAGGTCGACCAGCGCTTCGGTCAGATACGAGACGACACGTTCAGTGCCGCCGTAGAGTTTCGGCGGGACAGCTTCGTACAGCGGCGCAATTTGTGCGATTCGCATGCGGTTTCTCCTGTTCTTAACGGCTTCGCACGGCGGCGCTCGAGTAGAGCGAGGCGCGAATACCTGACGGACGGTTGGGCGCGGTAAGCCGCCGCCCGGGGGTGTTCCGAACCTGTGTCGGGTAATCCCTTAGCTTCATTATCGGGATCGGCCACACTAATTCGAGTTATTTTTCAAACACTTAATGTTGTTACAGCACGAAACATGATGCGTTACAGGTCGGCAGGCGGGCTATCCCGAGAGTCGGAATGTCCGGCTGGGTGGATCGTCAGACACTGAAGCAATAGGAGCAAGGGGCGGTCCCGGGGACTGGAGCCCGGGCCCTACACCACGCGCGTTGCGCAGAAGTGAAAACGTCTTATAATTCTTTCTCACCGCTGCAAGGTGCGGAGCGTGAGTCACTCAGGACTCACCATTTGGTTCACATTTCTGCTGAAGAATTATCCAAAGCGCATCGCGAGTCCCAAGCTGCGCGCCGCTTCGCCCACCCAGCCGTATTTCTGACCCTCTCCGTGTAGGAAAAATTCCTACACGAATGACGGATTAATCCGTCAGACAGCCAGGGTGTCTGTCCGATTTTCGTCCGCCCCCCATTTCGACACAATGCTCGCAAGACCAGAAACGAGCCGATTCGTGCGGTTTAAGTGCGCGCGTTCGAGCAAACGTTTCCGTAACGGCCTGACCAGCCAGATACACCCCGGGGGAATCATGAGCGCGACAAGCGAAATGCTCAATGAGATCAGAGAAGTCAACCTGTCTTATCTCCTGCTCGCGCAGCGTCTGCTGCGCGAAGACAAGCCGATGGGCATGTTTCGCATGGGGATTTCGGACCAGTTAGCCAATGTGCTCGCCAATCTGTCTTTGGCGCAGACCGTGAAGCTGGCGGCGTCCAATCAGGTGTTGTGCCGTTTCCGTTTCGATGACCATGCCGTGCTGTCCGCTCTTGCGGACAAAGGCAAATCCAGCGCCGTGGCTCAGGCGCATTCCGCGATCCTGATGGCAGGCCAGCCAGTCGAGCAACTCGGCTGATGGCAGCTTGTAGTTCAAAAAAAGCGCTCAGGACGGGGGAAATGCAAGCGGATGGCATCTAAAAGTGTTGTGCAGGAAGTCAGGGAAATTACCCTGGCCATCGAATTGATCGAGCTTGGCGCGCGTTTGCAATTGCTGGAAGCTGAAACCAGCCTGTCGCGCGATCGGCTCATCAAGCTGTACAAGGAACTGAAAGGGGTGTCGCCGCCCAAGGGCATGTTGCCGTTTTCGACCGACTGGTTCATGACCTGGCAGCCGAACTTTCACTCATCGCTGTTCTACAACATCTACCGTTTCATGGCAGGGCATGGCGGCTGCCAGACCATCCAGTCGATCGTGAAGAGCTACCGGCTCTATCTGGAACATGTCCAGTTGCACGACGACGAGCCCGTGCTCAGTCTCACGCGCGCCTGGACGCTGGTGCGCTTCTTCGACTCCGGAATGCTGCAAATGACCGCCTGCTGCCGGTGCGGCGGACATTTTGTCGCGCATGCCCACGATCCGCAGCACGCCTTCGTCTGCGGGCTGTGCCAGCCGCCTTCGCGTGCCGGCAAGACAAAGAAATTCGCCGACGCACGAGCTCGCGAAAGCCTCGCCGCGCTTACGGTCTGACTAGCGGGGGCAGCACCGGCCCACGACCTGCAACCGTGGGCACGCGTCGTTGCCCACGCCGTTGCACACGCTCATAACCCCATCCGGCGGGCTTTCCGGCCCGGCCGACCGGTGCCGGACCTGGCCGGGGCGGTTTAACCCGCCTCTGGTTTACACCGGAGCGACGCGCCGCTTTTCCGTCAAAGTTTTCTGCTCCGTTGCCGTAAACCAGATTAACGACGGTCACCGTCGCTTCTTTGTGAGGGCTCGGCAGTGCTGATTTTCGTGGGAACACTCGTGACGCTATTGTCCGTCTTCGGCGGTTACGCGCTGGAAGGCGGCCATCTCGGCGCGCTGCTGCAGCCTGTCGAAGTGCTGATGATCGTCGGTGCCGGCGTCGGCGCGTTCATTCTCGGCAACGGGATGAAGACGATCAAGGCGACGCTGCGCGTCATTCCGACCCTGTTCAAGGGCGCAAAGTACAACAAGGACGTCTACATGGAGCTGATGGCGCTCCTTTACGTCCTGCTGGCCAAGGCGCGCAAGGAAGGCACGCTGACGCTGGAAGCCGACATCGACGATCCGTCGAAGAGCCCGATCTTCACCCAGTATCCGAAGATCCTCGCCGACCATCACATCATCGAGTTCCTGACCGACTACCTGCGTCTGATGGTCGGCGGCAACATGAACGCGTTCGAGATCGAAAGCCTGATGGACGAGGAGATCGAGACGCATCACCAGGAAGGCGAGGCGCCCGCGCACGCCCTGAATAAGGTCGGCGACGCCATGCCGGCGTTCGGGATCGTGGCTGCGGTGATGGGCGTGGTGCACACCATGGCCTCCGCCGACAAGCCGCCCGCGGTGCTCGGCGAGATGATCGCCCAGGCGCTGGTCGGCACCTTCCTCGGGATTCTGCTTTCGTACGGGCTGATCGGGCCGCTCGCGAGCGTCGCCGAACAGCGCGTGACCGAGTCGACCAAGATGTTCCAGTGCATCAAGGTGACGATTCTCGCCAGCCTGAATGGCTATGCGCCGGCGATTGCCGTCGAATTCGGCCGCAAGGTGCTCTTCTCGACTGAGCGTCCGTCGTTCGCCGAGCTCGAAGAGCACGTGCGCCGCGTCAAAGCCAAGTAACGGGCGCCGGGAACCGATTCGATGAGCAAGGACAAAGACCGCGCCATTGTCGTCAAGCGCGCCGCGCCGAAGAAGGCTGGCCATCACGGCGGAGCGTGGAAGCTCGCGTACGCGGACTTCATGACCGCGATGATGGCGTTCTTCCTGCTGATGTGGCTGCTCAGTTCTGCCTCCACCGTGCAGTTGAAGGGCATCGCCGATTACTTCAACCAGCCGTTGAAGATCACGCTATGGGGCGGCGATCGCAGCGCCGAGGACTCGAGCATTCTGAAGGGCGGCGGCCGCGATATTTCGACCGATGCACAGGGCATCACGCGCGCAACGGACGGCGCGAACAATCGCGCCGAGCGCACGGCCTCCCATAACGACGAGGACGCGAGCAAACAGTCGCAGGGCGAGCTGGAACGCCGCGAACAGGTCCGTTTGCACGATCTGCAGGTCAAGCTGATGGCCGCGATCGAAGCGAACCCCGTGCTGCGCCAGTTCAAGCAGCAGATTCGCATCGACTCGACACTGACCGGCCTGCGTATCGAAATCGTCGACTCGCAGAAGCGACCGATGTTCGCGACCGCGAGAGATGTGGTTGAACCGTACATGCGCGACATCCTGCGCGAAATCGGCCACACGCTGAACGACGTACCGAACCGCATCATCGTGCAAGGGCACACCGACGCCGTGCAGTACGCGGGTGGCGAGAAGGGCTACAGCAACTGGGAACTGTCCGCGGACCGCGCCAACGCGTCGCGCCGCGAGCTGA
Organism: Paraburkholderia domus; assembly: GCF_905220705.1. Taxonomy (GTDB): domain Bacteria; phylum Pseudomonadota; class Gammaproteobacteria; order Burkholderiales; family Burkholderiaceae; genus Paraburkholderia; species Paraburkholderia domus. The sequence continues at coordinate 117,824 of NZ_CAJNAT010000018.1, read as the reverse complement.
TCGCCGGCGGCATGGACGAAGCGAAGGTGATGCGCGTGCTCGGCCTCGCGTCGACGCAGAACCTGAACAAGGCGGATCCGATGGACCCGGAAAACCGCCGCATCAGCATCATCGTGCTGAACAAGAAGTCGGAGGAGGCGCTTGACCATGACGACTCCACCACGACCACCTTGTCGGACGATGCAGCCGGCTCCAAGCCGCTGCTGCAAAGACTTGCGCAACCGGTGACGGTTGCACCGAAGGTGCCGGCGGTAGCGCCGGCAGCCCAGTAACAGATAGCGACCGGCTGGCCGGTCCATGCGCCCAGGTGGCGCGGACAGCCAGCTGATCCATTGCGTAAGTGCAGCGAGGTTTTCATGATCAGGCACATCCTGGCAATCGACGATTCGGCATCGATGCGGCAAATCCTTGCCGCAACGCTGACGACGGCCGGCTACGAAGTGACGCTCGCGGCGGACGGCAACGAAGGGCTCGAAAACGCGCTCGCGATGTCGTTCGACCTCGTGCTGACAGACCAGCACATGCCAGGCAAGACCGGCCTCGATCTGATCACGGAGCTGCGCGGCAACCCCGCTTACCAGGCCACGCCCATCCTCGTCCTCACGACGGAATCGGGCGAGCCGTTCAAGGCGGCGGCGCGGGCCGCGGGCGCGACCGGCTGGATCGAAAAGCCGCTCGACCCCGACATGCTGACCGAACTGGTGGCGGCGTTAGGCGAACCGGACGAGGCATGAGCGCCCCATCAGCACCCTTTTTACACAAGTTATAGAAGCTTTCGACGCGGCGGCACGGCAGCCCAAGCCTAGACAGGAACTCTCGCGGTGACCCAGGCATGACACTCGACATCACTCAGTTCTATCAGACGTTCTTCGACGAAGCGGACGAACTGCTCGCGCAGATGGAGCAGTTGCTGCTCAATCTGGATATCGCGCACCCGGACCCCGAAGACCTCGCGGCGATTTTCCGCGCGGCGCATTCGATCAAGGGTGGCGCGGCGACGTTCGGTTTTACCGCGTTGACGGAAACGACCCACATTCTCGAATCGCTGCTCGACCGCGCACGCAATAACGAACTCGTGCTGCGCAAGGACATGATCGACACGTTCCTCGAAACCAAGGACGTGTTGTCGGGCCAGCTCGCCGACTACCGCGCGAGCGCCGAGCCGGATACGGCTGTTGCCAAGGCGATCTGCGCGAAGCTCGAAAAGTTGAATGCGGAAAGCCACTCAGGCGCGGAACCGGCCGTAGCGGTGGAAGTTGCAGCACCAGTAGACGCACAAATAGCAGGTCAAGGCGGTACCCCGCCCGAGCACGTCGTCGAACAGGCGGTGCAGGCGGCGGGTGAATGGACTGACGGCGAACCGGCACAGACCGGGCAAGCCGGAGGGGCCGGTGAAGAAGGCGGCCCCCATCTGAAAATTACGCTACGGGGCGTTGGTGAGAAGGACCAGGAACTGCTGGCCGAAGAGCTCGGCAACCTGGGCAACATCGTTGGGCGGGTCAAGAGCGGCGGCGATCTGACGCTGTGGCTCCAGACCGATGTAACTGCCGACGACATTATCGCTGTGTGCTGTTTCGTGATCGACGACAGTCAGATCTCGATCGGCCGCGGCACCGCGCCGGCGGACGAGACGCAGCAAGGCGAACCTGGAACGCCTGACGCTGCCGATTCGGCCCCGGCACAAGCGGTACAAGCAGTGCAGACAGCACAAGCAGTAAAGGCGGAGCAGGCAGCATCGTCGGCACCGGTGGGTCACACCGCTGCGCCCGCCCAAGCCGCTGCCACGCACGGACTGTTCGACGCCGCTGCGGCTTCGGCCTCCACTGCGGCGAATACCCCGGCGCCCGCCGCGGCTGCGCCTGCAGCAGCGAGCGGTGCATCGGCGGCCGCCGAACAGGACCGCAAGGCGGCGCGTCCGGCCGCGGCAGCAGGCGGCGCGGAGGGCAGCTCGATTCGCGTCGGCGTCGAGAAGGTCGATCAGCTGATCAACCTGGTCGGCGAGCTGGTGATCACGCAGGCGATGTTGGCCGAGACCACCAGCACGTTCGATCCGGCCTTGCACGACCGGCTCTTCAACGGCATGGCGCAGCTCGAGCGCAACGCCCGCGACCTGCAGGAAGCGGTGATGTCGATCCGCATGATGCCGATGGACTACGTGTTCAGCCGCTTCCCGCGTCTCGTGCGCGATCTGGCGGCGAAACTCGGCAAGGAAGTGGAACTCGTCACCTTCGGTCAGGCGACCGAACTCGACAAGAGCCTCATCGAACGGATCATCGATCCGTTGACTCACCTCGTGCGCAATAGTCTCGACCACGGCATTGAAACCGTGGAAGCGCGGCGCGCGGCGGGCAAGGATTCGACCGGCCAACTGGTGCTGTCGGCCGCGCATCACGGCGGCAACATCGTCATCGAAGTGAGCGACGACGGCGCCGGCTTGCGCCGCGACAAGATTCTCGCGAAGGCGGCCAAGCAGGGCATGCAGGTCAGCGAAACGATGTCCGACGAAGAAGTCTGGAACCTGATTTTCCTGCCGGGCTTCTCGACAGCGGAGCAGGTCACGGACGTCTCGGGCCGCGGCGTCGGCATGGACGTGGTGAAGCGGAACATCCAGTCGATGGGTGGTCACGTGGAAATCACCTCGCATGCGGGCAAGGGCAGCACCACGCGCATTGTTTTGCCGCTCACGCTGGCGATTCTCGACGGCATGTCGGTCAAGGTCGGCAACGAGATCTTCATTCTGCCGCTGAACTTCGTGATGGAGTCGCTGCAGCCGCAAGCCGAGGACATTTATACGGTCGCCAACGGCGAGCGCGTGGTGCGCGTGCGTGGCGAATATCTGCCGCTCGTCGCACTGCACGAAGTGTTCACGGTCGAAGGCGCCAAGCAGGAACCGACGCAAGGCATCGTCACCATCATGCAAACCGAAGGGCGCCGCTTTGCGATGCTGATCGACGAACTGGTGGGGCAGCAGCAGGTGGTCGTGAAGAATCTGGAAACGAATTACCGCAAGGTGCACGGCATTTCCGCCGCAACCATCCTCGGCGACGGCAGTGTCGCGCTGATCGTGGACGTGGCGGCGCTGAATCGCGAAACGCGCCATGCGCACGGCGCGATGAGTCTCGCATGACATCGCTAATGGCATCCGTCGGGCACGCAGTTTTCGCAACACTCACTCAATTTATTTCATCCCAACCGTTTGGGGGCTAACGTGGCAGAAGTCCAATCCATCAATTCGAGCGTCGCGAACGCGACGAATGGTCGCCGCGACGCGCAGCAGGCAGACGCCGGCGGTCAGGAATTCCTCGTCTTCACGCTCGGCGCCGAAGAGTACGGCATCGACATTCTCAAGGTGCAGGAAATCCGCGGCTACGACAACGTGACGCGTATCGCCAATGCGCCTGAGTTCATCAAAGGCGTGATCAATCTGCGCGGCATCATCGTGCCGATCGTCGACATGCGCATCAAGTTCCATCTGGGCCGTGTCGAGTATGACCACCAGACGGTCGTGATCATCCTGAACGTCGCGCACCGCGTGGTCGGGATGGTGGTGGACGGCGTGTCGGACGTGCTGACGCTCGCCACCGACCAGATCATGCCGGCGCCGGAATTCGGCGCGACGCTGACGACCGAGTACCTGACGGGTCTGGGCACGGTCGACGGCCGCATGCTGATCCTGATGGACATCGAGAAGCTGATGACCAGCCGTGAAATGGCGCTGATCGAAACGCTCAGCGCGTAAGCATCAATACGCGCCAGTACGAAAGACAGATCGAACAGGGAGCATCAAGATGCTGAGCAGGTGGTCGATTCGCACATCGTTGACGGTGGTGGGGATCATTCTGGTTGCGCTGACCGTCGTGGTCGGCGCGCTTGGTCTAACCGCGCTGAACGGCGCGAGCCAGTCGCTCGACCGTATCGCTCGCGGCGATCTGGTCGCCATTCACGCGCTCGACGATGCTTCGGCGTATCTGTTGCGTTCGCGTCTCGCGATAGACCGCTTCAACACGCTGTCGGCTGCGGGCAACGCGGACGAAGCGAAGAAAGCGATCGATCGCGCGCAGGAACTGCTGACCAAAGGCAATCAGAGCTGGCAGATCTATCTCGATGCGCCGAAGCAAGGCATCGATCAGGCGCTTCTCGACGACGTGCTCGCCAAGCGCACGACGGTGATGCATGAGGGCGTCGATCCGGAGTTCGCGGCCCTGAACGCGAACGACATGACCGCCTATCACGCGATCGCCGATACGAAGATCAGCCCGATGTTCATCGCCTACGACGGCGCTGCATCGGCGGTCATCAAGGCATTGCAGCAAAGCGCGGTCGACCAGCAAGTTGGCGCGCAATCGAACATGTCGCTGATGACGACACTGATCATCGGCGTCACTGTGGTTGCGCTGCTGATGGTGGTGGGCATCCGTTTTGCACTGCGCGGCCTGATCGTGCAGCCGCTGAACGACGCGACGGTATGCTTCGAACGGATCGCGTCCGGTGATCTGTCCGAGCAGATCGAGGTGTTCAGCCGTAACGAAATCGGCCGCCTCTTCGCCGGCATCAAGCGGATGCAGGAAAGCATGGCGACGATGGTGAAGGCGGTTCACAGCAGCACTGAATCGATCGACACCGGCGCGCGCGAAATCTCCATGGGCAACACCGATCTTTCGCAACGCACCGAACAGCAGGCCGCTTCGCTGCAGGAAACCGCGTCGAGCATGGAGCAGCTGACCGGCACCGTGCGCCAGAACGCCGAGAACGCGCGCCAGGCGAGCCAGTTGGCCGTCAACGCGTCCGATATCGCGACGCGCGGCGGCGACGTGGTGAGCCAGGTCGTCACGACGATGCAGGACATCGCGACCAGTTCGAACAAGGTCGTCGACATCATCGGCGTGATCGAAGGCATCGCGTTCCAGACCAATATTCTTGCGCTGAACGCGGCCGTCGAAGCCGCGCGGGCAGGCGAACAGGGGCGTGGTTTCGCGGTGGTCGCAGGCGAAGTGCGCAGCCTCGCGCAGCGCAGCGCCAGCGCCGCCAAGGAAATCAAGGAACTGATCGGCGACTCCGTCGACAAGGTGCAAAGCGGCTCGGTGCTGGTCGGCCGGGCGGGCACCACGATGGACGAGATCGTGCAGGCGGTGCGCCGCGTGACCGACATCATGGGCGAAATCAGCGCGGCTTCCGAAGAGCAGTCGGGCGGGATCGAACAGGTGAGCCGTGCGGTCGTGCAGATGGACGAAGTGACGCAGCAGAACGCCGCGCTGGTCGAACAGGCGGCTGCTGCGGCGGCATCGCTCGAAGAACAGACGCGCCAGTTGCAAGCGGTGGTGAACGGCTGGAAGGTGGCCGGAGGGCAGACGCGCAGCACCGTGGCCGCAGCCCGTCCGCAACCCGCGGCACGCTCGACCGGCAGCAAGAGTGGCAGCAAGAGTGGCAGCAAGGGCGGCAGCCAGCACGTGCAGCCCGCCAAGGCGGCGCCACAAGCGGCGGCGCAGTCGGCAGCGAACACAGCGTCTCATGCGGCGACCCATGCAACGCCGGCTTCGGCCACTCATGGTGCCGATGCCGCACGTATCGAACCGGCTCTCAAACCGAAGACGGCCCGCGCCGCATCCGAATCCGCAGCACGTCCGGCCGCAGCAGCCGCGCCGACGGCAGGATCGGACGCGGACTGGGAAACGTTCTAGGAAGTGGCACAAAGACATGCGGTCATTCGGCATCTCGCTCCATGAGGGGCGAATCATCGAAGCACGCTTACAAGGCGTGTCGCGGGCCGACTGTGTGTTGGCAGAACTCGCGGGCGGGCGCGACCCCGCGATCACAATCCCTTTCGCCAGAAGCAATCCTTTTGGCGAGAAACGGGATGGCTCGTATTGCAGGCAGGAACTTTCATGATGGCAACGCGCGCACAACCACGTCCGCAACCGGCACGTCCGCAATCGGCGAGTCCGGCACGTCCCGAACGGATGGAATCGGCTAGATCCGGTGAGCAAGGACGGGATTTCGAATTCACATCGGCGGATTTCGCTCGCATTCGCGATCTGATTCATCGCAGTGCGGGCATTTCGCTGTCGGACCACAAGCGCGACATGGCGTATAGCCGTCTGGCGCGCCGGCTGCGTGCCCGTGGACTCGAGACCTTCAAACAGTACCTCGATCTGCTCGAAGCGGAAAACGATCCGGCCGAGTGGGAAGCCTTCACCAATGCGCTGACCACCAACCTCACCGCGTTCTTCCGCGAAGCCCATCACTTTCCGATCCTCGCCGAATTCGTGCCGCGCCGCGCGCAGCCGGTTTCGGTGTGGTGCTCGGCGGCCTCGACCGGTGAGGAACCGTATTCGATCGCGATGACGCTGATCGAAGCGCTCGGCGACAGTGGCGCACGTCAGGCCAGCGTGCTCGCCACAGACATCGACACGCAAGTGCTGGCGAAAGCCGAAGCCGGCATGTATCAGTTCGACCAGGTGAAGCATCTGTCGCCCGAGCGCCTCAAACGGTTCTTCCTGAAAGGCACCGGCGCGCACGCCGGGATGGTCAAGGTGCGCCCGGAAGTGCGCGCGATGGTGCGCTTCGAACAACTGAATCTGACCGACCGCGATTACCAGTTGCGCTCGCAGTTCGACGCGATTTTCTGCCGCAACGTGATGATCTATTTTGACAAGCCGACGCAGGCGCAGGTGCTCGCGCGCTTCGAGCCGCTGATGAAATCGGGTGGTTTGCTGTTTGCCGGCCACTCGGAAAACTTCACCTATGTGACGCAGGCGTTCAAGCTGCGCGGCCAGACCGTTTATGAACTGACGCGCGACACAGGCGCTGCCGCACGCACGCCGGCACGGTCGTCGAACCATGCGAGCCATGCCGGCAGCGCAACGACTAACGGGGTGATCGCATGAGCAGCAGCCTGCCGATCGCCTCCAATCTGTACTTCGACAACCACTTCCAGCGCCCCGGCGTGAAGCTGTTGCCAAACGAGTTTTACACGACGAACGAAGACATGGTGCTCGTCACCGTGCTCGGTTCGTGTGTCGCGGCCTGCATTCAGGATCGCACGGCCGGCATCGGCGGTATGAATCACTTCATGCTGCCCGACGACGGCGCGGACGCCGGCCAGCCCGCGTCGGATTCGATGCGCTATGGCGCGTACGCAATGGAAGTGTTGATCAACGAACTGATCAAGGCCGGCGGCCGGCGCGAGCGTTTCGAAGCCAAGGTGTTCGGCGGCGGCGCGGTGCTGGCCGGCATGACGACGATGAATATCGGCGATCGCAATTCGGAATTCGTGCGCCGCTATCTGGCGCTTGAAAAGATCCGCATCGTCGCTGAGGATTTGCAGGGAAATCATCCGCGCAAGGTCGCTTTCATGCCGCGCACCGGCCAGGTGATGGTGAAGAAATTGCGCCTGCAGCAGGAAGCGGGCGTGGCCGAACGCGAACAGGCGCTGATGCGGCAAAGTGCCGAAGCGCGCGCCGAGCGGCTCGCGGCGGCGCGCAAACGGGTCGAGTTGTTCTCGACGCCGGCACCAGCCAGACCCAAGGTCGAACTGTTCGGGGCGGCAGGGAGCAGTGCGGGCGCAGGCGCAGTGAAGCCGCGCATCGAACTGTTCCGCGCAAGCCCGCGCCCGATTAATTCAAACAACGCCAGAACTACAGAGGAGGCGTGAGCGCTGTGCAAAAGATCAAAGTACTGTGCGTCGACGATTCGGCGCTGATCCGCAGCCTGATGACGGAAATCATCAATGGCCAGCCGGACATGACCGTCGTGGCGACCGCACCCGACCCGCTGGTCGCGCGCGATCTCATCAAGCAGCACAATCCGGACGTGCTGACGCTCGACGTCGAAATGCCGCGCATGGACGGCCTCGACTTCCTCGAGAAGCTGATGCGCCTGCGGCCGATGCCGGTCGTGATGGTGTCGTCGCTGACCGAGCGCGGCAATGAAATCACGCTGCGCGCACTGGAACTGGGCGCGGTCGACTTCGTCACCAAGCCGAAGGTCGGCATTCGCGACGGCATGCTCGACTATTCGGAAAAGCTCGCCGACAAGATTCGCGCCGCAGCCCGTGCCCGAGTGCGCCAGGCCGCGCCGGTGCAGCACGCGGCCGCTCAGGCGGCGCAAGCGCCTGCCGCCGCCGCGCCGCTCTTCAACAATCCGCTGCTCAGTACCGAGAAGCTGATCATCGTCGGCGCCTCGACGGGGGGCACCGAAGCGATCCGCGAAGTGCTGGTGCCGCTGCCGCCGGATGCACCTGCCGTGCTGATCGCGCAGCATATGCCGCCGGGTTTCACAAAATCTTTTGCGCAACGCCTTAATGGTTTGTGCAGGATTACCGTTAAAGAGGCAGAGCACGGCGAACGCGTGCTGCCGGGACATGCGTATATCGCGCCCGGCCACGCTCACCTGTTGCTGGCCCGCAGCGGCGCGAATTATATTGCGCATCTGTCGGACGAACCGCCGGTCAACCGGCACCGTCCGTCGGTGGACGTGCTGTTCCGTTCAGCCGCGCAGCACGCAGGCAAGAATGCGGTCGGCGTGATCCTGACCGGGATGGGGCGCGACGGCGCCGCCGGACTGCTGGAGATGAAAAAAGCGGGGGCGTACACCCTTGCACAGGACGAAGCGAGCTGTATCGTCTTCGGCATGCCGCGCGAAGCCATTGCGCTCGGCGCCGCGGACGAAATTGCGTCGCTGCCGGAGATGAGCCGTCGTGTGATGGCGCGTCTGTCGTCGATGGGTGACCGCGTACAGCGGGTATGATGCGCGCGAAGTGAATTGAACAGGCGGTCTTGCGCCGCATCATGGATCAAGCAAAGGGAATGAAATGGATAAGGGAATGAAGATTCTGGTGGTTGACGACTTTCCGACGATGCGCCGGATCGTTCGCAACCTGCTCAAAGAGCTCGGCTATTCGAACGTCGACGAGGCGGAAGACGGTCAGGCCGGCCTCGCGCGTTTGCGTGGCGGCACCTACGAGTTCGTGATCTCCGACTGGAACATGCCGAACCTCGACGGTCTGGCCATGCTCAAGGAAATTCGCGCCGACGCCCATCTGACGCATCTGCCGGTGCTGATGGTGACAGCCGAGTCGAAGAAGGAAAACATCATCGCGGCGGCGCAGGCCGGCGCGAGCGGTTATGTTGTCAAGCCGTTTACGGCCGCGACGCTCGACGAGAAGCTCAACAAGATTCTCGAGAAGATGGCCAAGACCGGGAGCTGATGTGAATCTGCCGACCAACGCGCAAGGCGCTGAAGCGGTCAGCGAGAGCGGTGACTTCGCGTCCGACCGCATTCTCGCCCGTATCGGACAACTGACGCGCACGCTGCGCGACTCGATGCGTGAGCTCGGGCTCGACAAGCATGTCGAGCGTGCGGCGGAAGCCGTGCCCGACGCTCGCGACCGTCTGAAGTACATCGCCGACATGACCGAGCAGGCCGCCGAGCGCGTGCTGTCCGCGATTGACATCGCCAAGCCGATCCAGACGCAACTGCAGCAGGACGCGGCAGAGCTCGATGCGCGCTGGGAAAAGTGGTACGAGGCGCCGATCGAGCGCGACGAAGTGCGCGCGGTGATCAAGGACACGCGGGCTTTCCTGCATGGCGTGCCCGAAGCCACTGGCGCGACCAACGCGCAGCTGATGGAGATCATGCTGGCGCAGGACTTCCAGGATCTGACCGGCCAGGTCATCAAGAAGATCACGGATGTCGTCTACCTGATCGAGCAGCAGCTGCTCGGCGTGCTGGTCGAGAACATCGCGCTCGAGCGGCGCGAGCAGTTCGCGGCGAATGCGGCGGCACTGGCGGCTGAGCCGTCGTCCACCGGCAGCCCCGAACATCTGCTGAATGGTCCGCAGATCAATCCGGAAGGCAAGACGGACGTGGTGCAGGACCAGTCGCAAGTCGACGATCTGCTGGCGAGCCTCGGCTTCTGACCTGCGAGGCGCCCGCAAGGACGCGACGCCGGATCGCCGGACCGGTATGTACAGCAAGCCACGCTCTCGCGTGCGCTTGCTGTCTGCCGACACAAACCACAGGCATACTACGGGCTCAAGCAGCGGCACGGCTCTCCGGTGAGAAGCAGTCACCGGTCGGTCGCACAGTGGGGCATCCCCTCTGAGTGCGACCGCAGCGGTGCCGTATGATCTGCATACATGCGGCCGGTTCGTACGAGGTGCGAGCCGAGCAGCAGCAGCTTGGGAGGAGCCTTGTCATGTGGAGTCGTGTACGTCGCGCCGGGTTCGTTACGGCGCTAGCATTGCCCTGTTCATTGTCAGCCGTGCAGTCCGCATATGCGGGGCTGGGCGGCGCCCCGATGACGCCCCCTACGGATGCGTCGGTTTCTTCCCGCACCGTGCAGCCCGGTACCAGTTCGGCAGCGGCTGCTCAAAGCGTGATGCGTTCTGCATCCAGCGCGGCCTCTTCTACCTCGGCTTCCGCGTCCTACACCGTGCGTGAAACGACGTTCGGCAATGGCACGGTCGTGCGCGAATACCTTGCCGCGGACGGTTCGGTCTTCGGTATCGCGTGGCGCGGTCCGCAAATGCCCGATCTCAACGATCTGCTCGGCAGCTATTTCCCGCAGTATGTCGCCGGCGTAAAAGCCGTGCGCGCGGCGCGCGGAGGCGCTCGTGGCCCCGTTGCGGTCGACCAGAGCAGCCTCGTGGTCCGCTCCGGCGGCCACATGGGCGCGTTTAGCGGTCAGGCCTGGTTGCCTCCGGCGTTGCCTGCCGGCGTCAGCGGCTCCGACATCCAGTAAGGGCGGGGACGAACGATGCGAACCATGCAAAGTGCAATGAAGTTCAAGGGCTGGGTGCGGGCTGTCGTGGCCGTGGCGTTGGTGTCGGTGGTGGCCGCATGCGGCGGTGGCGGCTCCAGTTCCAGCGACAATTCGTCGAACGCGCTGAACGGTGGCTCGCTGCCGCCCAGCCCGACCCAGCAACCGATCGCCTCGACCGCGGGGAATACTGTGCCGATTACGGTCGGGCCGGGTGTGAACGGTGTGATCAATATTCCAACGGTTAGCGTGACGGTATGCGCGCCGGGTTCGGCATCCAATTGTCAGACCATCAGAAACATCCAGGTCGATACCGGTTCGTTCGGGCTGCGTGTGGTCAGCTCGGTGCTGAATAGTTCGCTACTCGGTGCGTTGCCGGTCAGTACCGCGGCCAACGGCGCGCAACTTGCCGAGTGCGCGACTTTTGCCGACGGCTACACGTGGGGCACGGTGCGCACGGCAAGCGTGACGATGGGCAGCGAGACGACGACCAGGGCCATCCCGATTCAGATCATCGGGGACAAGGCTTCGAGCACGGTGCCGTCACCCGGTTGCGGCAGTGGTTCAGCGGAAAACACCGCCAGCGATCTCGGCGCCAACGGCATTCTGGGCATCGGCACAGCGCCCACCGATTGCGGCGCAACCTGCGCGAACGCACAAACCGTCAACTACAGCAATTACTTCGCGTGTCCGGGCGGCACCTCCTGTACCCGCGCCACGGTGCCGCTCACCCAGCAGGTCGCCAATCCGGTCGCGAACTTTCCGGTCGACAACAACGGCGTGATCGTACAACTGCCGCCGGTGCCGGATACCGGTGCGGCGTCGGCCATCGGCACGCTGGTGTTCGGCATCCGCACGCAGTCGAACAATGCACTTGCGGCCGCGCAGACCTTCACGACCGATGCCTTCGGCGACCTGAACAACAGCGTTTACAACGGTACGACGGTGTCGGCGTTCCTCGATTCAGGTTCGAACGCCTACTTTTTCGCCGATAGCTCGCTCACGTTGTGTGGCAGTAATTTCGCGGGGTTCTATTGCCCGTCGGCTGCGCAAACCCGGTCGATCACCCTGGTCGGCCTGAACGGCACGAAAGCGGGCGCCAGCATCGGCATCCTGAGCGCGTCCACGCTGTTCGGCAACAGCAGCAACTATGCGTTCAACGATCTGGCCGGACAGATTGGTGGCAACAGTAGCTTCGATCTCGGGTTGCCGTTCTTTTATGGCCGTTACGTCTACTACGGCTTCGATCAGACGGCGAGCGGCGGTCAGACGCCTTACGTCGGCTTCTGAGGCGCATGGCGAAAGCGTAAGAACCGACCGGACATCCGCGCGAAGCCGCGCGGATGTCCGGTTGGCCGTAGCTGGCACCCATAGCAACCGCATCTAGCCATCCGGCCCCGGCCCTCAGTTGGCCGCCCGCAGCCCGCGCCCCTGTCGTCCGAGCAGACCCGCCCCGGCCCCACCAGCAAGCCCCGCCGCGCAGTTTGCCGGCTGTTCCATCCCTCGAAATACCCCCCTTTCTCCGCCCTTATCCGCCGATCAGCGCTTGCGTCGAGCGGGAATAATCGCTCTCACTGGAAAGAGGCGTCGTGCCTCGGCCAACTGGAGAGTTTTTTGTGGCAGAGGACAGCGACCTCGAAAAAACCGAATCAGCCACTCCCCGGCGCCTGCAAAAGGCGCGCGAGGAAGGGCAGATTGTGCGTTCGCGGGAGCTGTCCACGTTTGCGCTGCTGGCAGCGGGATTCTTCGGTGTATGGGGCATGTCCGGCAGTATCGGCGAGCATCTGCAGGGGATGCTGCGCTCGGCCTTTACGTTTGACCACGCCACTGTCTTCGAAACCCGCCGCATGATGATCGGCGCGGGCGCCGCGAGCCGCGAAGGCCTGTATACGCTGCTGCCGATTCTGGCCTTCACCGGCGCGGCCGCCCTGCTCGCGCCGATGGCGCTGGGCGGCTGGCAGTTGTCTTCGAAAGGCCTCGAACCCAAATTCAACCGGCTCAATCCGATCGAAGGGCTCGGCAAGATCTTCTCGATCAACGGGCCGGTCCAGCTCGGCCTGTCGCTCGTGAAGACCCTCGTGGTGGGCTGCATCGGCGGCTCGGCGATCTGGAATCGCCGCGAGGAAATTCTCGCGCTGGCGACCCAGCCGTTGCAATTGGCGCTCGCCAACACCGTGCATCTGATCGCGGTGTGCTGCGGCATGACGGTGGCGGGCATGTTCGTCGTGGCCGCGCTCGATGTGCCGTATCAACTCTGGCAGTTCCATAAAAAACTGCGCATGACGAAGGAAGAAGTGAAGCGCGAACACCGCGAAAGCGAAGGCGATCCGCACGTCAAAGGCCGGATTCGCCAGCAACAGCGCGCCATTGCCCGCCGCCGCATGATGACCCAGGTGCCGAAGGCCGATGTGGTGGTGACCAACCCGACGCACTTCGCGGTCGCGCTGCAGTACGCAGACGGCGAGATGCGCGCGCCGAAGGTCGTCGCCAAGGGCGTGAACCTGGTGGCCGCGCGGATTCGCGAAATCGCCGCCGAAAACAACGTGCCGCTGCTCGAAGCACCACCGCTCGCGCGTGCGCTGTATCACAACGTCGACCTGAACCGTGAGATTCCCGGCCCGCTCTATGGCGCGGTCGCCGAAGTGCTCGCGTGGGTGTATCAGTTGCGACGCTTCAAGACCGAGGGTGGCGAAGCGCCGGTCGCACCGACCGAATTCGACGTGCCGGCGGACCTCGACAAGGGCGGCGTATCGGACGATGAAGCCGAGCAGGAAGCCGCCGACACGCTTAATAACACTAACGACGACGCTTCAGGAGCCTCCGCATGAACGCTCGCGCCGGATTCCTGTCCCGACGGCCGGATGCCTTGAGCGGCACCAATTTGCGCGCCCTCGCCGGGCCGGTGCTGATCGTCATGATCCTCGGCATGATGATTCTGCCGTTGCCGCCGTTTCTGCTGGATCTGCTGTTCACCTTCAATATCGCGCTTTCCGTGATGGTGCTGCTCGTCAGCATGTACACGATGAAACCGCTCGACTTCGCCGCTTTCCCGAGCGTGTTGCTGTTCTCGACCTTGCTGCGCCTGTCGCTGAACGTAGCGTCCACGCGGATCGTGCTGCTGGAAGGTCACACCGGCCCGGATGCGGCGGGCCAGGTGATTGAGTCGTTCGGCCACTTCCTCGTGGGTGGCAACTTTGCGGTTGGTATTGTCGTCTTTGTCATTTTGATGGTGATCAACTTCATGGTGATCACCAAGGGCGCAGGGCGGATCGCGGAAGTGTCCGCGCGCTTCACGCTCGATGCGATGCCCGGCAAGCAGATGGCGATCGACGCCGACCTGAACGCCGGCCTCATCAACGAAGATCAAGCCCGCAAGCGACGCCTCGAAGTCTCCCAGGAAGCTGAGTTCTACGGTTCGATGGACGGCGCCAGCAAGTTCGTGCGCGGCGATGCGATCGCCGGTTTGCTGATCATGGTGATCAACATCTTCGGCGGGTTGATTGTCGGGATGGTCCAGCACGGCATGGACTTCGCGTCCGCGGGCAAGACCTACACGCTGCTCACAATCGGTGACGGCCTCGTAGCACAGATCCCGTCGCTGGTGATTTCGACGGCGGCCGGTGTGATTGTTTCGCGCGTCGCGACCAACGAAGACATCGGTACGCAGCTGACCGGCCAGCTCTTCACGAATCCACGCGTTCTGGTGATCACGGGCTGCATTCTCGTGCTGATGGGCCTGATCCCGAACATGCCGCACTTCGCGTTTCTGCTTCTCGGCGGTGGCCTGATTCAGCTCGGCCGCACGATGAAGAAGCGCAGCGAAGACCGCAAGAACAGCGCGACGCTCGTCGACGTCGCACCGGCCGCGATGACCCCGGTGGAAAACACCGAAGCGAGCTGGGACGACGTGACGATGATCGACACGCTCGGTCTCGAAGTGGGCTACCGGCTGATTCCGCTCGTCGACAAGAACTCGGACGGCGAACTGCTCAAACGCATCAAGAGCATCCGCAAGAAATTCGCGCAGGAAATTGGCTTCCTGCCGCCGGTGATCCATATCCGCGACAACCTCGAATTGCGGCCGAACGGCTACCGGATCGCGCTCAAGGGCGTCGAGGTCGGGATCGGCGAAGCGTATCCGGGGCAGTGGCTGGCGATCAATCCGGGGCAGGTGTCCGCCGCGCTGCCGGGCACGCCGACGCAAGATCCGGCGTTCGGTTTGCCGGCGATATGGATCGATACGAATCTGCGCGAACAGGCGCAGGTGTACGGCTACACGGTGGTCGATTCGAGCACGGTGGTGGCTACGCACCTGAATCACCTGGTGGTCACGCATGCGTCCGAACTGCTTGGCCGCCGCGAAGTGCAGTCGCTGCTGGAGCGGATGCAGAAGGACACGCCGTCGCTGGTCGACGATCTAGTGCCAAAGTCGCTGCCGCTCACCACCTTGCAAAAGGTGCTGCAAAACCTGCTGGAAGAAGGCGTCCCGATCCGCGATATGCGGACGATTCTCGAAGCCCTGTCCGAGCACACGCCGAAGATCACCGACGCGCACGATCTCACCGCTGCCGTTCGCCTCGCGCTGGGCCGGGCGATTACGCAGCAGTGGTTCCCGGGCGTGGGCGACATGCAGGTGATGGGCCTCGATTCGAATCTGGAGCGGGTGTTGTCGCAGGCGCTTTCCACCGGCACCAATCCGGGCCTTGAACCGGGTCTCGCGCATACGCTGATGAACGAAACGCAGAAGGCGATGACGCGTCAGCAGAACCTCGGGCTGGCGCCTGTGCTGCTCGTGCAGCACGCGCTACGGCCGATGCTCGCGCGCTTCCTGCGCCGCAGCCTGCCGCAATTGAAGGTGCTGTCTTATGCGGAAGTGCCGGATACGCGCAATATCAAGGTCGTGAATCTGATCGGGGCGCATGGTTAAACCCCGCGCGGTTAGCCGCAGCTGTTCCAGACCGATGGTTTCCGCCGGCGCTCTTCGAGCGCCGGTTTTCATTTCGGCACCTGACTTTTCGCGTCGCAAGCGCGTGGAGGAGGTCATGCCGCGCTCGCGAAAGCGCCGTCGGACGCCGCTGGAGCGCCTGTTTCAAACCGTCGTGCGTGTGAATCGAAGTGCGTTTCCATCGCCCGAATTACCCACCTTTAACGGTCTTTATCCATCGATCGTCACTCGACAGGTTTCGCAATAATGATCTCAATGGGAAGCGGTGTGTTGCCGGTCCGTTAGTCCGTAAGTCCGTTTAGCTCATCGGGGGTCCAGCTTGAACATTCGTAAATTTGTCGGTGCTACCAGTCGCGATGCTCTGCGTCTCGTGCGCGAAGCTTTGGGCCCGGATGCCGTCGTTTTGTCCAATCAGACGATGGACGACGGCAGCGTCGAGATCGTCGCACTAGCCGACAGCGACCTCGCCGCCATCACGCCGAAAGCGCCGCGCGGTAGAGCAGGCGCACCGCTGGCCGCACCGATGAACGCCTTGGCCGGACAACAGCCCGCCCGCGCCAATCCGACGATGCAAGCGAATCCGTATGCGAGCGGCATGCCCGATGTGTTCTCGTCCGTGTTCGGCGCAAGCCCGGAAGCAGGAGCCGAGAACATGACGTCGAACGCCGCCGGCGCTGCTTCAGGCTCAGCCGCGAAGTCCGCCGTCCCCGCCGCGCCGAAGGCCGCGCTGCCGAACGCCTCCAAAGCAGCGCTGGCCACACCTGCCGCGGCATCGCCGTCGCAACCGATCAGCATCGAGCAACCCAGCGCCCGCGCTGCGGCGACGCGTCTCACCGACGACATCCGCGCCGATCTGCTCAAAGCCGCCGGCATGCCGGCAGCGCCCGCCACGCCTGCAGTCGATGCGCCGCGCACGATGGCCGAATCGAATCCCTGGCTGATCGACCACGCTCGCCGTATCGCGGCCGAACAGCAGGAACAAGGCGCGTACAGTGCGCGCCCCGCAGCGATGACACCCGCTGCCGCAATGGCCAAGGGCCTCGGCGCCGCGGTCGAGCCGACCGCACAACCGGCCGTGCCGCCAGTCACCGATACGCCCGAGTGGGCTCGTGAAGCCGCGCAAGTCGCCGCGCGCCGCGCCGCCCAGAAAGTTGCCCCGCCGCTGCCTACCGGCGACGACGCCCGCACGCCCGCCTCGGTCGCCGAAGCGATCAAGGCGCGTATGGAGCAGGTGGTCAACGACACCGTGATGAGCGAGCTGTCGTCAATGCGCGGGATGATGGAAGAACACTTCGCCGGCCTGTTGTGGGGCGATCGCCAGCGCCGCAGCCCGACGCGCGCCGCACTCACCAAGCATCTGTTCGCCGCCGGTTTCTCCGCGCAACTCGTGCAGATGATGGTCGACAACCTGCCCGACGACGTCGACAACATGGAAGGCGGCATGGCGTGGGTGCGTTCAGTGCTCGAATCGAACCTGCCGGTGATGGAAGACGAAGACGCGCTGATGGAGCGCGGCGGCGTGTTCGCGCTGATGGGCCCGACGGGCGTCGGCAAGACCACGACCACCGCCAAGCTCGCCGCGCGCTGCGTGATGCGCTTCGGCGCCAGCAAGGTGGCGCTCCTCACGACCGACAGCTACCGGATCGGCGGCCACGAACAACTGCGCATCTTCGGCAAGATTCTCGGCGTGTCGGTTCACGCGGTGAAGGACGGCGCCGATCTGCAGCTCGCGCTCTCCGAGTTACGCAACAAGCACATCGTGCTGATCGACACGATCGGCATGAGCCAGCGCGACCGCCTGGTGTCCGACCAGATCGCGATGCTGTGCCGCGCCGGACTGCCGGTGCAGCGTCTGTTGCTGCTCAACGCGACGAGCCACGGCGACACCTTGAACGAAGTCGTGCAGGCCTATCAGCGCGCGCCGGATCAGCAGCCGCTCGCCGGCTGCATCCTGACCAAGCTCGACGAAGCCACCAATCTGGGCGGCGTGCTCGATACGGTGATCCGCTACAAGCTGCCGGTGCACTACGTGTCGACGGGTCAGAAGGTGCCGGAAAACCTGTACGTCGCGACGAAGAAATTCCTGATCAAGAGCACGTTCTGCATTCCGCGCGACAACTCCCCGTTCGTGCCGCACGACGACGACATTCCGGGGCTGCTGTCCGCGTTGTCCGCGCGTTCGACGGCCGAACTGCACGAGGTCCGCTTTGGATAAGCTCATCTCCGACCAGGCAGAAGGACTGCGGCGCCTGTTGGCGAGAAGCGGCTCGCGCGTGCTTGCGGTGATGGGCGGCTCGGCCGGCGTGGGCTGTACGACGACGGTGGTGAACCTCGCTGCGGCGCTTGCGCAACAGGGCAAGGACGTACTCGTGATCGACGAGTGTCTTGGCGAGAAATCGGTGAGCGCGACGCTTGGCGGCGTGCGCGGCGCAGGCAATTTTGCGGCGGTGATGCGCGGCGAGATGACGCTCGACGATGCCGCCGCGCGCCATGCGCTCGGCTTCTCCGTGCTGGCCGCCTCGCGCCACCACCGCGAAGGCCACACGGCTGAGCAGTTTGGCGTGGTGTTGCGCGGCTCCGCCGACATCGTGCTGATCGATGCGCAACTCGACCCGCAAGGTCACCTCTCGCCCCTCGCGATGCAGGCGCACGACGTGATGATCGTGACAAGGGTTGCCGCGCAAGCGATCACCGAGGCGTACGCGTGCATGAAGCGTCTGCACTACGCACACGCTACCGCGCAGTTTCGCGTGCTGGTGAATCACGTGCAGAGCGTGGACGACGCGCATACCGCATTCGTCAATCTGGCCGGTGTGGCCGGACGCTACCTGACGGTGGCACTGGAAGACGCCGGTTGCATTGCCGCCGATGCGCGGATGGCGCGAGCCCTGGAGTTGTCGCGTTGTGTCGTCGATGCCTTCCCATCGACACCGGCAGCGCGCGACTTCCGGCACCTCGCCGCCGAATTGCAGTACTGGCCGATGCGGCCAGCGATGTCGTCGCAAACGCCCTGGATGGCGCCTGCGACAGTTACAGCGGCGCAACACGCCGACCAACCGTCCGTGCAGCACGCCTGAGAGGCGGCACAGGGACAAGGGGAGCACGATGTATAACGCTCAGGGAAAGATTTCCCAAGCCGAAGTTCTGACGAAGTACGCGCCTCTGGTGCGTCGCCTCGGCTTGCAGCTCGTTGCCAAGATGCCGGCGAGTGTCGATCTCGACGACCTGATCCAGGCCGGCATGATCGGACTGCTGGACGCGGCGAGCCGCTACAAGGAAGACCAGGGCGCGCAGTTCGAGACCTATGCCAGCCAGCGGATTCGCGGCGCAATGCTTGACGAGTTGCGCAGCAACGATTGGCTGCCGCGCAGTTTGCGGCGCACTTCGCGTGAAGTCGAATCTGCCGTGCACAAGGTTGAACAGAATCTGGGCCGCTCGGCGAGCGAAACGGAGATCGCCGAGCATCTGCAGATGCCGCTCGACGAGTATCAGTCGATGCTCCAGGACCTGCACGGCAGTCAGCTGATCTATTACGAAGACTTTGACCGTTCCGCGGACGACGAGCCGTTTCTCGACCGTTACTGCGTCGATCATTCGGACCCGCTGTCGGCGCTGCTGGACGACAGCTTGCGCTCGGCGCTAGTCGAGGCGATCGACCGCCTGCCGGAGCGCGAGAAGCTGCTGATGTCGCTGTACTACGAACGCGGCATGAACCTGCGCGAAATCGGCGCGGTCATGGAGGTCAGCGAGTCGCGGGTGTGCCAGCTGCACAGCCAGGCCGTGGCGCGCTTGCGCACGCGTCTGCGCGAGATGGCCTGGGCGAACGCCGAGGCGACTTAAGCTTTGGTGGATTGATGTTCGAGCGGCGGTGCGCGAAACGTCCGCCTTTGCTCATGCATTCGCCATTTCATGCTCGGCGGCCAGCGCGAGAAACGCCGAACGCGACATGCCGCGCGCCTGTGTGTAAGCGTCGATATCGTGAACCAGCGTCTCGGGCAGCGAGATATTGATGCGCACCGCTTTCTTCAACGCCGGAATATTCCGCGTTGTCACGAAACCCCACGTAAAACCCGCGTAGTCCGGATTGCGCCGATGCTCATCTAGCGTCAGCCGTTCGGGGATCGGCAAGCCTTCGTCGAGCAGCGTATCCAGATGCGCCTCGATCGCTTCCTTCGCGTTCGTATAGGCTTCTTCCAGCGAATCACCCGCCGAATGACAACCCGGAAGGTCGGGAACGACCACGCCGAACGCCAGATGCGTGTCACCAGGCTCGATCGCGATCGGGAAAATCAGGTTTTTCATTTCAGGCCCGCCTGTTTCAAGATGCTGTTCAGTGTGCCGGGTGGAAGATCTTTCTTCGGATGCGGGATGGTCACGAGCCCGGCTTTTACCGCGTGCCGGAATTGATGGTGACTGCCCGATGTGCGAATCAACCGCCAACCAGCGGCTTGAATCAGCTTGACGACCTCGGCACTGTTCATATTGCACTCCTCGGATCATACACACGATTACACAACCTCGCTAGTGGGTAACGTTCCGCTTGGCCCGTCGGAAGCAGCGTGGAAAAGCTGCGCGTGACGGCGGGTAACCTCAGTGGGGGAGCCTGTGATTTCAACGTGACGAAGGATTCCGCGCTACCTGGCCGGATGGCCAACGCGCGCAGGAGGAGGGCGTAGGTACCCTGTGTGGGAGGGGAAAACAAAAGGGCTCGTCAAAGACGAGCCCTTTTGTTCAATGCAATTTACTCAACCGCGTCAGCGCGTGAAACGCGCCGTTCCAGCGAAATCTTCAAGCGGCCGGACGCGCGGGAATCCGGCCATCCGGTCCGTAGAAGCCGGCTTTCTGCGGGACGGCCACTTGTAGCGCCGTCAGTGCTCGCTGGTTGTAGTCCATCCGCACGCGGATCAATTCACCGTTACTCGTATTGAAGCGCCGCGCCCGTTCGGCGGCCTTTTGCAGTAGCGACCATTGCCCGGCGATCCGCGCATCCGCGCTGGCCGCGAGCTCCATGCCGGGCCAGCCGGCCGGCAAACCCATTTCCGCAAGCAGCGTATCGCGGGTGGTCTCGAGCTTGGCGAGCACGCCGATCAGTTCGGTTTTCTTCTCGACGATCGGCGGCAGCAGTTCCAGCGGCGACAAGGCGGTCAGTGCCTTGGTCTCGAGCGTCAGAATCGAGGCAAAAGCCTCGACGGCCGAATATTCTTCGATGAGGGTGGCAAGCAGGGCGTCTTTCATCTCAACAACTCGCTGAACACGGCGGCTCGCACATGATCTGCGAGCCGGGTTTGTCGAATGCCGCCCGGCAATTCACCGTACTTCGATGCGTCGATTAGTTGCCGGTCGACGAGGTTTTGCTTTGCAACAGTTCGCGTGCGGTGTTCAGCACGCCGTCGGCGATCTTGCTCGAATCGATCGTCAGCGAGCCGTCTTTGATGGCTGCCTTGATCGACTCCACATGCGCCGTGTCGATATCGGCCGAACCGGACGCCGCGAGGCTGCGCAGATGCTGCGACAGACCCGACAGGCTGACGCTGGCGTCGCCCGAGCTCGAACCGCTGGTGGTGGTCGGCGAGTTCGTGCCCGCACTCTGCGCATTGCTGTTCGCGGTCGCCGCGTCGCTTTGCTGCGAGCGGGACAGGGCGTCTTTCAACGTCGGCAGATTCGAATTGGTTGTGGAATCGACTTTCACGATTGGCTTCCTGAACGATTTGATTCTGATAACGGCAACCCGTGATCAAAACTTTAGCGCAATCGCTCCGGGCGTTACCTTTCCTTACAAGTCGATTTGACCCCGCGACGGGCTCTATGGCCGCTATATCCACAGCGCCTGAAGCCGCATCGGCGCGCAGGCTGCCGGGCTTGCGGCCGCCCCGCTTCACAGCTGGATCTCCACCGTCGAACCATCCTTGACGATGCCGGAGATGATCTGGCCGTTGGCCGTCTTTACCCGGACTTGCTGGCCTGGCGAGGCATTGTTCATCGCGCTGCCTTCCGCCGAAATCGCGAAACCCTCGCCGGCCGCGACGACCCGCACCGTTTGCCCGATCGACACCGCCGACGCGCTTTTCAGCATGTCGCGGCGCAGCGGCATGCCGCCGGCGATGCGCACGAGCGATACCGAGCCGACTGCCTGCGACGGGTCCGTGACGATCGCCTGCGGCAGACCGGTCAGGTCGCCGTCGCGCGCAACGAGGTCGGCGGCGGTGAGCACTTCGCCCGGCGCCATCGCGCGGGCGGCCAGATAGTAGGTGGCGCGCAACGAAATGCGCGCTTGCAGATAAATAGTCCACGGCCGTTCGCCGGCGCAGCGCACGCCGACGGTCATGCGGCCCCACAGGCGCGCGCCGCTTGGCATGAAGGGTTCCAGCGTCGTGCAGGCCGCGAGGCCACGCGGGAAGGCGGGCGACACGGTGATATCGACCTTGCCGGGCAAGCCGGCCGATTGCTGCTGCAAGAAGGCGAGCGCGGCAGTGCGAATCGCCTCGGCGTCTTGCTGGCCGGCCGGCGGCACGGGTTGCGCCACCGCTGCGGGTTGCAGATTCTGCTGCGCGACAGCCGGCGCCACCTGGCGCATCGAGGGCGTGCGGGCGATGGTGGCGGGCGGGGTCGGCATCGGTGCGGGTGTCGGGGCAGCGGCCGCCGTGGTCACGACAGGCTTGCCGTTCGCGCCCAACTGGGGCGGCTCACCGCGCGATGCAAGACTGTCGAAGCCACCGGCAGCGGGTGCGCTGGCGGCTATGCCGTTCGGTGCATTGGCGATGACTGACTGCACGCCGGCGGCCTGCCGCCCGGCATTGAGTGACGGCGTCTGCGTCACCACAACCGGCACAACCTGACGGGAGCCCGGCGCCCCATTGACGCGTGCCATGCCGGTCGCTGGATTAGCTGCAGCCGCAGCCAGGCCGGCACTTCCAGTCGCGGGGATTGTCACGACGCCGTTCGCGTCGGGCTTGAAGTTGGTGCGGATCATTTGCGGTGCGGCAGGCGGTTCGCCCGCGCCCGGAATGACGATCGAGCCGCTTGCGTTGGCGGCGCGCGTGAACTGATCGGCGTCGCGCGCAGCCGGTCCCGGCGTCAGCGACTGCGCGGTGGCAGCGGCCAAACTCGCCGCGGACCCCACGCGCCTCGCCGGTGCCGCTTGCATCTGCGCCGCCAGGTCGTTGAGGGCGGCCGGATTCTTTTCTCCCGGACCGGGAATCACGATTGGCCCGCCGGCGTCCTGAGCCTGCGCGGCGGCCGGCAGCAGCACGATGCCGCCAGCGACCCATACAGCCAGGCTCATGACGAGGCGAGTCAGCAGACGGGGCGCACCGCGCGAAGTACGCCGCACTACGTCCGCACCCACGCGATGCGCCGCCGCGCGGCTCGCGCGGTGCGTCAGATCGAAGGTGGGCTGGTCCATCGTGATTCTCCATCGAATGCATCGGTACGCCTTGCATTCTAGTGAGCGCCCCCATTGCGCAAACGTTGAATAGAAGCCCCCTTTCCCGGTTATTCGTCCGATTGCCGCTTGCGTTCGGCCCATAAGATGCACCTCATGCAAAAAGGTCTTTCCGCCCGGCGCAGTCCTCACGCGAGGCTCAGCGAGGTGCGAGCGGGAAGCCTCGGGAACGTTCTCCGGAGATTTATATGCTGGACAAACTCGATGCCGAATTCGCCTTTGGCCGCCAGGCGCTCGATGTGCGCGCTTACCGGCAGGAACTGCTGTCGTCGAATATCGCCAACGCCGATACCCCCGGGTACAAGGCGCGCGACGTCGACTTCGCTTCGTCGCTGGCCGGCGCGCTGAAGAAGACGGGCGGTAGTACGGGCACGGGCGCCTCGAACAACTCGACGCTCGCCATGACGCAGCCCGCAGGGGTGACGAGCGGCATGTCGATGGTGTCGACCGCGCCGGGCCACATGTCCGGCCGCGCGACGCTGACACCGACCGGCGGCACGCCTGACGATTACGGCAATCTGCAATACCGCATTCCGCTGCAACCGGCGCTCGACGGCAACACGGTCGACATCGATACGGAGCGCGTGCAGTTCGCGGACAACACGTTGCACTTCGAATCGGGCATGACCGTGTTGTCGAGCCAGATCAAGACGATGCTCGCGGCAATCCAGTCGGGCTCGTAAATAGCCGGCACAACGACCGGCGCCGCACAGAGTCACGCAGTACGCAGGAACAAATCGCTACGGGATTTAACTTGAGGCCGGGTCGAACCGGCAGGAGAGGTCAGGAAACATGCCATCCCTGATGAACATTTTTGGTGTTGCAGGCTCCGCGATGTCAGCGCAGTCGCAGCGGCTCAACGTCACGGCGTCGAATCTCGCCAACGCGGACAGCACGACCGGCCCCGACGGCCAGCCCTACAAGGCCAAGCAGGTCGTGTTCGCGGTCAGCCCGATCGGCGGCGCCCGCACGGGCTCTGGCCAGCAGATCGGCGGCGTGCAGGTCACCGGCGTGGTCGACGACCCGACGCCGATGAAGACCGCCTACGACCCCGGCAACCCGGCAGCCAATTCGGACGGTTACGTCACGCTGCCCAACGTCGACCCGGTGCAGGAAATGGTCAACATGATCTCGGCCTCGCGCTCGTACCAGGCCAACGTCGAGACCCTGAACACCGCCAAGACACTGATGCTGAAAACGCTCACGATCGGAACCTGAGGAGAATTCCTTGACCACCAATACCACCATCGGCAGCAACGGCACGAACGTGTCGCAGACGCTGCTCGATACGATGAACGGCACCAGCAGCACCAAGAGTGCGACCAGCGCGACCAGTTCGACGGGCAGCACGTCGGGCACCTCGGCGACCGATCTGCAGAACACCTTCCTGCAACTGCTCGTCGCGCAGTTGAAGAACCAGGATCCGACCAATCCGATGGACAGCTCGCAGATGACTTCGCAGCTGGCGCAGATCAACACGGTGTCGGGCATCAGCCAGCTGAACACGACGCTCAGCTCGCTCGCCACGCAGATGTCGGCAGGCCAGCAGTCGCAAGCCGCGCTGCTGATCGGCTCGACCGTGCTCGCGCCGGGCAGCTCGGTGACCGTCGCGAGCGGCAAGGCCAGCTCGTTCGGCGTGCAGCTCGCCAACGCAGTGGGCGATCTGCAGGTGGTGGTGAAGAATTCGGCAGGCCAGATCGTCAACACGATCGACCTCGGCAAGCAGTCGGCCGGCACGATTCCGGTGGGCTGGACGCCGACCGACACGGCCGGCAACACGCTGCCCGACGGCACCTACACGATCAGCGCGGTCGGCACGATCAACGGCCAGCAGGCTACGGCCACGACGCTCGCGGGTGCAACGGTGCAAAGCGTCGTTTCGCAGAGCAACGGTACGCCGGGCCTCGTGCTGTCGAACGGCACGACCGTGGGGCTGACCAGCGTCGCCGCCATCCTCTGATTCAGATTCAGTCAGTTACGACTTTCCAGATACGGAGACCGTCATGGGTTACCAACAAGGTTTGAGTGGTTTGTCGGCATCGTCGAGCGACCTCGACGTGATCGGCAACAATATCGCCAACGCGAATACGGTTGGCTTCAAGAGCGGCGCGGCTCAATTCGCCGACATGTACGCCAATTCGGTGGCGACGGCGGTGGGCAATCAGATCGGTATCGGTACGAAGCTCGCCGACGTGCAGCAGCAGTTTTCGCAAGGCACGATCACCAGCACCAACCAGGCGCTCGACGTCGCCATTAACGGCAACGGCTTCTTCCAGCTGTCGAACAACGGCTCGCTGGTGTACTCGCGCAACGGCGTGTTCCAGCTCGACAAGAACGGCTACATCACCAACGCGCAAGGCCTGCAACTGATGGGCTACGCCGCGAACAGCTCGGGCATCATCAATACCGCGCAAACCGTGCCGCTCAGCGTGCCGACCGCGAACATCGCGCCGCAAGCCACCACCAAGATCGTCGCCGGCCTGAACCTGAACGCGCAAGATCCGCTGATGCTCGGCACGCCGACCGTGGCGACCGTCAGCAGCACGGGTACGCTCTCCACCACCGGCGCGACCATCACGAATACGGCTTCGGGCACGAACAACGACAACTACACCGTCACGTTCCCAACCCCGACCACCTACACGGTGACCGACAACACGCTCGGTACGTCGACCAACGGCGCGTACACCGCCGGCACGGCGATCCCGCTCGGCAACGGCCAGACCATTACGTTCAACGGCGTGCCGGCTGCTGCGGGCACGGACAGCTATACCGTCAAGCCGACCGCCGTCGCGTTCAACCAGAACAGCTCGTCGACGTACAACTACTCGACCAGCACGACGGTCTATGACTCGCTTGGCGGCTCGCAGACGGTCAACATGTACTTCGCCAAGACCTCAGCGGGCACGTGGAACGTGTACGCAGGCACGTCGACTGGCACGGCAAACCTGGTTGGCCAGGCGAACTTCAATTCGTCGGGCACGCTGCTCGGCACGACCCAGGTTGTGACACCGGTGGCGAATCCGCCGACGTTCACTGCGACCACCACGCCGTTCGTCTACAACTTCAGCATTCCGACCACCGACGGTTCGTCGACGCCGCAGAACCTGACGCTGAACATCGGCGGTACGACGCAATACGGCGGCAAGGATGGCGTGAACTCGCTGCAGCCCGACGGCTACGCAGCCGGCACGCTGACGAGCTTCACGATCGGCGCCGACGGCACGCTGACCGGCAACTATTCGAATCAGCAGACCGCGGCGCTCGGCCAGATCGTGCTCGCGAACTTCTCGAACCAGAACGGCCTCGTGAACCTCGGCAACAACGAGTTCCAGCAGACCTCCCAATCGGGCGTCGCGCAGATCTCGGCACCGGGCTCGACCAACCACGGCGTGCTGCAAGGCGGCGCGGTGGAAAACTCGAACGTCGACCTGACGAGCGAACTGGTCAACCTGATCACCGCGCAACGCAACTATCAGGCGAACGCGCAGACGATCAAGACCCAGCAGACCGTCGACCAGACCCTGATCAACCTGTAAGCGACCGGGACTCTCCATCATGGATCGGCTGATCTACACCGCGATGTCGGGCAGTACACAAGCGCTCGAACAGCAGGCTATCGTTGCCAACAACCTGGCGAACGCCTCGACCACCGGCTTTCGCGCGCAACTCGCGACTTTCCGGGCAGTGCCGATGGCGTTCGGCGACGGCAGTTCGATCAACGACAACACCACGCGCACCTTCGTGCTGTCGTCGACGCCGGGCGCCGACTATACGCCGGGGCCGATCCAGCAGACGGGCAACCCGCTCGACGTGGCGATTCAGGGGCCGGGCTGGCTGGCGGTGCAAACCGCCGACGGCAACGAGGCTTATACGCGTGCCGGCAATCTGCATATCGACGAGAACGGACAGCTGGTGAACGCCCTGAACCAGACGGTGCTCGGCAACGGCGGTCCGGTATCGGTGCCGCCGGGTGCGGAAATCACCATCGGCAAGGACGGCACGGTGTCCGCGCTGACGCCGGGCGATCCGCCGACCGCGGTGGTGACCGTCGATCAGCTGAAGCTGGTCAATCCGGATCCGCAGACCATGACGCGTGGCGACGACGGCCTCTTTCGGACCGCCGACGGCAACCCCGCCGATGCCGATCCGGCCGTCACGCTGGCGCCGGCTTCGCTCGAAGGCAGCAACGTGAATCCGGTGAGCGCGATGGTCTCGATGATCACCAACGCACGCCAGTTCCAGATGCAGACCAAGCTGCTGGAAAACGCGGACAAGAACGACCAGTCTGCCAACCAGCTGCTCAGCTTTAGCTAACGGGTTGCTTCGGCACCCAGGAGAAGAAGAATGAACCGCTCACTCTACATCGCCGCTACCGGCATGAATGCGCAACAGGCGCAGATGGACGTGATTTCGAACAACCTCGCGAACGTCAGCACGAACGGCTTCAAAGGCTCGCGTGCGGTTTTCGAGGATCTGCTGTATCAGACCATCCGCCAGCCGGGTGCGAACTCGACGCAGCAAACCGAACTGCCGTCCGGCATCCAGCTCGGCACTGGCGTGCAACAGGTCGCCACCGAGCGCCTGTACACGCAGGGCAATCTGCAGCAGACCGGTAATTCGAAAGACGTCGCCATCAACGGCCAGGGCTTCTTCCAGGTGCAGATGCCCGACGGCACGACCGCTTACACCCGCGACGGTTCGTTCCAAACCAATGCGCAGGGCCAGCTGGTAACGTCGAGCGGCTATCAGGTCATCCCGGCCATCACGATTCCGACCAACGCCACCTCGCTCACGATCGGCAGCGACGGCGTGGTGTCGATCACCGTCGCCGGCTCGACCAACAGCCAGCAACTCGGCTCAATGCAGCTCGCGACCTTCATCAACCCGGCCGGTCTGGATGCGAAGGGCGAAAACCTGTTCGCGGAAACCGCTTCGTCGGGCGCGCCGAACATCGCGCAACCGGGCCTGAACGGCGCCGGCACGTTGAATCAGGGGTACGTGGAAGCATCGAACGTGAACGTGGTGCAGGAACTGGTGAACATGATCCAGACGCAGCGCGCTTACGAAATCAACAGCAAGGCCGTGACGACCTCCGACCAGATGCTGCAGACCCTCAGCCAGATGCAGGTTTGAGGGACAGGGAATTAAGAGGCGGTAATCAAGATGTCGCACTTCACTCGCAATCCGGTCCATTCGCATACCGCTCAGGCACTCGTGCAGCTCACGCTGCTTACGGCGCTGGGCGGTTGCGGCCTCGTGCCGAAGCAGCCGATCACGCAGCAACCGATGACGGCCGTGCCGCCGATGCCACCGCAGATGCAAACGCCGGGCTCGATCTACAACCCGGGTTACGCGGGCCGGCCGCTGTTCGAAGACCAGCGGCCGCGCAATGTCGGCGACATTTTGACGATCGTGATTCAGGAAAATGTCAACGCGACGAAATCGTCGGGCGCCAACGCGAACCGGACGGGCAGCACCAACTTCAGCGTACCGACGGCGGGCTTCCTGGCTGGACTGTTCGGCAAAACCAACCTGAGCGCGAATGGCGCGAACGTGTTCAACGGCACTGGCGGCGCGAACGCGTCGAACACCTTCAACGGCACGATCACCGTGACGGTGACGGGCGTGCTGCCGAACGGCAACCTGGCGGTGAGCGGCGAGAAACAGATGTTGATCAACCAGGGCAACGAATTCGTGCGTTTCTCCGGCGTCGTGAATCCGAATACGATTTCCAGTCTGAATGCCGTGTACTCGACCCAGGTGGCCGATGCGAAGATCGAATACTCCGCGAAGGGCTATCTCGACGAGGCCGAAAACATGGGCTGGCTGCAGCGCTTCTTCCTCAACGTGTCGCCGTGGTGATCATGCGTACCGTCTTCTCCCGCTCCGGCCGCTTCGCGCGACTTGCCAAACTGGCTCGGCTTGGCCGAGTGTGTGCGTTCATCGCGTTGGCCTGCGCGGCGCTGCCGGCGGCGACCCCCGCCTATGCCGAACGTCTGAAGGACCTTGTACAGATTCAGGGCGTGCGCGACAACCCGTTGATTGGCTACGGTCTCGTTGTCGGCCTCGACGGCACGGGCGACCAGACCACGCAGACGCCGTTCACCACGCAGACGCTCGCCAACATGCTGGCGAACCTCGGCATCTCGATCAACAACCAGGCGGCGGGCTCGAGCAACTCGCAATCGTCGCTGTCGAACATCCAGTTGAAGAACGTCGCCGCGGTGATGGTGACAGCGGTGCTGCCGCCGTTCGCGCGTCCCGGTGAAGCGATCGACGTGACAGTGTCCTCGCTCGGCAATTCGAAGAGCCTGCGCGGCGGCACGCTGCTGCTCACGCCGCTGAAGGGCGCGGACGGCCAGGTGTATGCGCTTGGCCAAGGCAATGTGGCGGTCGGCGGCGCCGGCGCGAGCGCGAACGGCAGCAAGGTTCAGGTGAACACACTCAATGCGGGCCGCATCTCCGGTGGCGCGATCGTCGAACGCGCGGTGCCGACCTCGGTGTCGCAAGCGGGCACGATGCAACTCGATCTGAATGAGATGGACTATGACACCACGCAGCGCGTGGTGGCAGCGGTGAACAACGCATTCGGCAGCGGCACGGCCACGGCGCTCGACGGCCGCACGATTCAACTGCGCGCGCCGTCCGATCCGGAACAGCAGGTCGCCTTCATGGCGCAATTGCAGAACCTCGACGTCAGGCCGGCGCAAGCCGCCGCGAAGGTGATTCTGAACGCGCGCACCGGGTCGATCGTGATGAACCAGATGGTCACGCTGCAAAGCTGCGCGGTGGCGCACGGCAATCTGTCGGTGGTGATCAATACGCAGCCGGTGGTGAGTCAGCCGGGCGCGTTCTCGAACGGCCAGACGGTAGTGGCCAAACAGTCGCAGATTCAGATGAAGCAGGACAACGGCGCACTGAAGATGGTGACCGCCGGCGCAAATCTCGCCGAAGTGGTGAAGGCGCTCAACGCACTGGGTGCGACGCCCGCGGATCTGATGTCGATCCTGCAGGCCATGAAAGCGGCGGGCGCTCTGCGCGCCGACCTGGAAATCATCTAAGGACGACACAAGATGAATTCGGATACGACCAATTCCGCCAATGTGGCGAACGACCTGACCCAGCGCTTCGCGCTCGACGTGCAGGGTTTCGGCAAATTGAGTGCGCAGGCCAAGGCTTCGCCGCAAGCCGGCATGAAGATGGCCGCTCAGCAGTTCGACGCGGTGTTCACGCAGATGATGCTGAAGAGCATGCGCGATGCGACGCCACAGGATGGCCCGTTCGATTCGCACGACAGCGCCACCTTCACGTCGATGATGGATCAGCAGTTGTCGCAACAGCTGTCGCAGAAGGGCATCGGCGTGGCTGACGCGATGCTCAAGCAGATGATGCGCAACCAGGGTATGCAGGTGGGCGGCGCGAGCGGTGCAAACGGCGGCCTCGCCGGCATGGCCAATTCGTTGGGTGGCGGCAGCAGCGGCGACGAAGGTCAGACTGCGGCGCTGAACGCGCTTGCCAAGGCCTATGGCAATGCACAGGCCAACGGCCAGTTGGCGATGGGCAAGGGCTACTCGGCCAACAGCGCACTGACTCCGCCGCTGAAAGGCGACGGCAGCTCGTCGAAGGTCGATGCCTTCGTCGACAAGCTGGCCGAGCCGGCGCAAGCCGCCAGCGCGGCAACCGGCATACCGGCGCGCTTCATCATCGGCCAGGCCGCGCTCGAATCGGGCTGGGGCAAGAGCGAGATCAAGAAGTCGGACGGTTCGACCAGCCACAACGTGTTCGGCATCAAGGCGACCAAGGACTGGACCGGCAAGACCGTCTCGACGGTCACCACCGAATATGTGAACGGCAGGCCGCAGCGCACCGTCGAAAAATTCCGCGCGTACGACTCGTACCAGGAAGCGATGACTGACTACGCGAGCCTGCTCAAGGGCAATCCGCGTTATGCGCAGGTGATCAATTCCGCGCATGACGTGAATGGCTTTGCCAACGGCATGCAGCGCGCAGGTTACGCGACCGATCCGCATTACGCGAAAAAGCTGATGTCCATCATGCAGAAAATGGGCTGAGCTGCCGTTAATGCAGGAGTGCGGTCGTAGTTGGCTGCGCAGTTGATCAGTTTATGCAGTTTGATTTTCTCGAATAAAGCCATGCACGCGACGGGGCCAGGTGCATAACAAGACGGACGAGGCCGGCCGCCTACGGGCGGCCGGTCGAACCGCGAGACCGGCGTGCTCGCCGCCCAGTATTCGATGTCCCCGGACTTCACCCACGGCATATCGGTTTTAACGTTTGCGGCAAATATTTCATTACAGCGCCCTAAATTTTGGCTGAGTGCTGCCGCTAATCAGTTAGACCCGATACCGGAAAGCGTTGTAATGTCCGGTTGAATGCGCGTGCTGCGGCTTCGATGAAGACCGCGCGAAAGCCCCGGCAGGAGCCCTGGCACGCGCCCGCAAGAACATGCATACCGGCAAGCCCATGGATACTACCCAGTCGCACGGTCAGACCGAAGCTCCCGGCCAGTCGCACGCCTCGCTAGACGAAAGCGCACCCGATTTCGGCCGTCGCAATCCGCTGGAGATTGGCGTTCAGTTACGCAATCTCGTCAATCGAGGCGATTTCCTCACCGTTGAATACGCGGGCGGTCAGCTCGTGACGCGCCTGCTCGACGTCGACGTGCGCGGACGCACCTTCACTTTCGATTGGGGTGCACTCTCCGATCAGAACAAAGGCTTATTGGGCGCGCCGCGCTGCCAGTTCCACGCGTCGCCTGATGGCGTGCGTGTCGAATTCGCCACCGGCACGCCGCGCGAAACCCGCTATGAAGGACTGCCCGCATTCGAGTCCGACTTCCCCGAGGTGCTGTTCTACGTGCAGCGCCGCGAGTATTTCCGCGTCGATGCGCCGATTCTCGATCCGTATATGTGCAGCGGCCGTTTGCCCGAAGGCGATACGTTCCGCTTCGAGGTGCACGATCTGTCGCTCGGCGGCGTCGGCATGCGCACCACGGATCAACGCGTGGCCGAATTGCCGATGGGCACGCGGCTGCAGGATTGCGAACTGTCGCTCGGCTCGCTCGGCCGGCTTTCGCTCGATCTGCAACTGGTGTCGCACCGCTCCACCGCATTGCCGAACGGCACGCAACGTTACCAACTCGGCTTTCGTTTTCTGACGCTGCCGGGCAGCGCCGAAAACACGCTGCAACGCCTGATTACGCAACTCGAAATGAAGCGCCGCGCGCTGGCGCGCTGACAAGCGAAAAAGCCTTGCGGCTCATGCCTCGCAAACGTTGAAACAAACGTCGAACAAGCATCTGGATGGCCCTCAATTTTTTCTCGTGGGGGCCGTTAAACAAGATGTTCAAGCAACGCGGTGGCACGTGGTCGGTGTCGCCCTTCAGGATGACGCATGTCGAGCAACCTCATCAATCTCGGACTCAGTGGACTGAACGCAGCCCAGTGGGGACTCACGACGACCGGCCAGAACATCAGCAACGCGTCGACGCCAGGCTATACGATCGAAACCCCCGTCTATGCGGAAGCCGGCGGCCAGTACACCGGCTCGGGTTTTCTGCCGCAGGGCGTCTCGACCGTCACCGTGACGCGCCAGTACAGCCAGTATCTGACCACTGAGCTGAACAACGCGCAGAGCTCGGGCAGCTCGCTGACGGCGTACAACACGATGATCTCGCAACTGAACAATCTGGTCGGCAGCCCGACAGCCGGCATTGCAAGCGCGATCACCAGCTACTTCACCGGTTTGCAGAACGTCTCGAACAACGCATCCAGCCTGTCCACCCGCCAGGGCGCGATAAGCGGCGCGCAGACGCTCGTCAACCAGATCAATGCCGCGGGTCAGCAATACGACGCGATGCGCCAGAGCGTCAACACGCAGCTCAGCAACACCGTTGCGCAAATCAACAGCTATACGCAGCAGATCGCCCAGTTGAACGGGCAGATCTCCCAGGCCAGCACGCAAGGTCAGCCGCCGAACCAGTTGATGGATCAGCGCGATCAAGCCGTATCGAACCTGTCGCAACTGATCGGCGTGAACGTCGTAAACAGCAACGGCAGCTACAGCGTGTTCATGGGCAACGGCCAGCCGCTCGTATCGTCCACCAATAGCTACAACTTGGGCACGGCGCCTTCCACAGGCGACACCAGCGAACTGTCGGTGCAGTATCTCGGCCAGGCCGGCGCGAACCCGGCCGCCGCGCCGCAAAACCTGCCGGATAGCAAGGTCACGGGTGGCACGCTCGGCGGTCTGCTGGCGTTCCGCAGCCAGACTCTCGATCCGTCCGAAGCGCAACTCGGCGCGATTGCGGTGAGCTTTTCCGCCCAGGTCAACGCGCAGAACGGCCTCGGCATTACGCTCGCCGGCACCCAGGGCGGCGCGCTGTTCTCAGTGGGTGGCCCGACCGTCTACGCAAACCCGCAGAACACCGGTAACGCGTCGCTGAACGTCTCGTTCGCGAATCCCGCGCAGCCGACTACCGGCGACTACACGCTGGCCTTCAACGGCAGCACCTACACGCTGACCGACAATTCGACCGGCAACGTGGTAGGTTCGGCGGCCAATCTGACCCAGCCGATCAACGGTCTGAATTTCTCGACCACCGGCACGATGAATGCCGGCGATTCGTTCACGGTCGAACCGACCCGCGGCGCGCTGAACAGCTTCAACACGGCGACCACGGATCCGTCGGCGATTGCCGCCGCGGCCCCGGTGCTCGGCGCCGCAACGCCGAGCAATACCGGCACCGGTACGATCACGCAAGGCACGGTGACGGCGGGTTACACGATGCCGAATGCGACCACCACGCTGTCGTACAACGGCGCGGGTCTCTCCGGCTTCCCGGCCGGTTCGACGGTGACGGTAGCGGGCACGCCCCCCACCTCTTACCCGATCGCCACAGCGGCGACCGTGGTGCCGTATTCGTCGGCCACGGGTGCGTCGCTGACGATCACCAACCCGGCCTTGGGCCAGATGAACAACGTCTCGGTGACGATCAGCGGCGCACCGGCTGCCGGCGACACGTTCACCATCGGCCCGAACACCGGCGCAAGCAACGACGGCCGAAATGCGCTGGCGCTGTCGAACCTGTCCGCGGCGAAGGTATTGTCGGGTGGCACGGTCACGCTGACCGGCGCGTATGCGAACTACGTCAACCAGATCGGCAACCAGACCAACCAGATTCAGACCTCGAGCACGGCACAGACCTCGCTGGTGACGCAGATCACCACGGCACAGCAGTCGGTTTCGGGCGTGAACATCAACGAAGAAGCAGCCAACCTGCTTCAGTATCAGCAGCTGTATCAGGCGAACAGCAAGGTCATCCAGACTGCGCAGACCCTGTTCCAGACGATACTCGGCATCTTCCAGTGAGGCGTTGAACATGCGCATCTCCAGCACGCAGTACTTCAACATGAACGTGGCGACGATGAGCGATCAGCAAGCTCAGTTGTCGCAGTTGTATCAACAGATCTCGACAGGTGTAAGCCTCTCCACGCCGTCGGACAATCCGCTCGGCGCGGCACAGGCGGTCTTGTTGAGTTCGACGGCGACGAGCCTGTCGCAATACACGACCAATCAGGGCTCGGCGCTCTCTTCGCTACAACAGGAAGATTCGACGCTGGGCAGCGTCAATACGGTGCTGCAGAGCATTCACACGCTGGTGCTGAGCGCTGGCGACGGTTCGCTCAACAACGGCGACCGCGGCTCGATCGCGACACAATTGCAGAGCTTGCGCAGCCAGTTGATGACGCTCGCCAATGCGACCGATCCGCAGGGCAACGCCTTGTTCGGCGGCTATCAAAGCACCGCGACGCCTTACACCACCAACTCGGCCGGCGTTGTGACTTATTCGGGCGATACCGGTTCGCCTTCCATGCAGGTCACGTCGGGGCATACGATTCAGACCGGCGACAATGGCATCGCGATCTTCGGCAGCGTTGCAGCAATCGGCACGAGCTCGGTGCCGGCCGCGACGGCCGGCAATACCGGCACGGGCGTGATCAGCACCGTCAGCCTGACGAACCCGACCAATCCGGCGAATGCGGATACGTACAGCATCAACTTCACGTCGGCGACCACCTACACGGTGACCCAGACCCCGCCGACCGGGGCGCCGACCACGAGCGCGCCGCAACCGTTTACGGCCGGCTCGGCGATCACGCTTGGCGGCCAGACGGTGAACATCACTGGCGCACCGAACGCGGGCGACAGCTTTTCCGTTACGCCGGCCACGCAAGGCAGCATGGATGTGTTCGCCAATCTGAGCCAGTTGATCAACACGTTGCAATCGCCGCTGTCCGGTGGCGCCTCGACGGCCAGTTTCCAGAGCGCGCTGACCACTAGCATGACCCAGCTCGAAAACACGATGAACAACGTCGTCACCGCTCAGGCGGCGGTGGGTGGCCGCGAGCAGCAAGTGCAAGCGCTGCAGACCGTTACGCAGACCAACACGTTGCAGACGGCGAGCAATCTGGCGGATCTGACCCAGACCGACATGGCCAAGACGATCGGCCAGTACACGATGACGCAGAACGCGCTGCAGGCGGCGCAGCAGGCGTTTGTGAAGATTCAGAGCGTGTCGCTGTTCCAGTACCTGAACTAAGCGGACGCTCAGTCTGAAAGAGAGAAGGGCGGAAGCCGGTATGAGCCGGTTCCGCCCTTCTTTGTTTTGGGTGGCCGATGTGTGGCGAGAGAGCGTGAGCGACGTGCTCAGCAGGTGCGGCTGACGCGAAGCCGGTCGCCGTCCCGGAAGCCGTGCTACTTAAACCCGGCCGCCACGCGTCCCATCTGATCGATGCCGACGTCGAACAGGCGCATGAAGAACGGAATCATGTTCGGGATCATCAGCTGCAGGAGCAGCATGCCGATCAGCATCGTCAGCGGGAAACCGATCTGGAATACGCCGATTTGCGGCGCGGCGCGGTTCAGAATGCCGAGCGAGATATTGGTGATCAGGAGCGCGACGACCACCGGCAGCGACAGTAGCAGGCCCGCCGAAAACACCGTGCTGCCGAAGTTCGCCAGCGTGCGCCAGCCGGGCGCGCCCAGAATGTTCGCGGACACCGGCACTGACTGAAATGTAGTCAGCAGCGCGCTGATCATCTGCAGGTGGCCGTCGATTACCAGAAACACCAGCATGGCGATCGTGGTCATGTAGCTCGACAGCACCTGGCTCGAACTGCTCGCCTGCGCGTCGAAGAACGTCGCGAAGCCGAGGCCCATGCCCAGACCGACGAAATCGCCGGTGGCGCCGATCGCCTGAAACACGATCTGCATCGTCATGCCGAGCGCGATGCCGATCAGGAACTGGTTGACGATGATCCACACGCCTTCGGCGGAAAACACCGTGACTTGCGGCAGTGCGCCGAGCGTGGGCGCGACGATGATCGTGATGAAAGCGGCGAGGCCGATCTTCACGCGCATGGGCAGCGAGCGATTGCCGAGCACCGGCGCGGTCGCCACCAGCGCGAGAATTCGCACGAACGGCCACAGGAACGCCGTGAGCCAGGCGTTCAGTTGGGCGTAGGTGACGGAAAACATGACGGTGGGTGAGGGCGGAAGCGCCGAGCAGAGGCCGGGGCCGCGCTCAGTTGACGAGCGTCGGGATGTTGGTGAGCGTCTGGCGCAGATAGTCGAGCATGGTGGTCAACATCCACGGACCGGCGATCACCATCGTGATGGCGATCGCGAGCAGCTTCGGAATGAACGACAGCGTGCTTTCGTTGATCTGCGTGGCGGCCTGGAACAGGCTCACTACCAGACCGACCACCAGTGCGACGAGCAGCAACGGCGCGGCGAGCAGCAGGCCGACATACATGGCCTGGTGCGCGAGCGTCATGACGGATTCTTGATTCATGGCGAGTCGACCGGAAGCGTGAAGGGTTGAGTGAGCTGGTTAAATGAGCTGGCTAAATGAGCCGGTTAAACAAAGCTCTGCGCGAGCGAGCCGAGCAGCAATTGCCAGCCGTCGACCAGCACGAACAACATCAGCTTGAACGGCAGCGAGATGGTGGCGGGCGACACCATCATCATCCCCATCGACATCAGCACGCTCGCTACCACCATGTCGATGATCAGGAACGGGATGAAAATCGTGAAGCCGATCTGGAAGCCCGTTTTCAGTTCGCTCGTCACGAACGACGGCACCAGCAGCGACAGCGGCACGTCTTCCGGGCCTTGCATCGGCGCGGCGTGCGAGATGCGGGCGAACAACGCGAGATCGCTTTCGCGGGTCTGGCGCAGCATGAAGGTCTTGAACGGCGCGAGGCCGCGGCTGACGGCCGTCTCCATCGGCATCGAGCCTTCGGAGAACGGCTTGTAGCCATCGTTATAGGCCTTGTCCAGCACCGGCGACATCACGAACAGCGTGAGGAACAGCGCGAGACCGACCAGCACCTGGTTAGGCGGCGTGGTCGTCGTGCCGAGCGCTTGGCGCAGCAACGACAACACGATGATGATGCGCGTGAAGCTCGTCATCATCAGCACCATCGCCGGCAGGAATGACAGCATCGTGAGCAGCAGCATTGTCTGCACGCTCAACGAGTAGGTCGTGCCACCGTTCGGGCCCGGGCTCGTATTGAAGGCCGGCAAGCCGGCGGTTTGCGCGAATGACAGCGTTGGCAGCGCGAGCATCAGCGCCGGCAATGCGACTGGCGCGACACGGCGCAGGACGGGGATGACTTTCGAGGCGGCGCTAGACATGCGAGTGGCGTGCGCGCGGCGCACGAATTGCGCTGATTGAAGACTGAACTGCATTACCGATCCCCGCTGCCTTGCCCATTGAAACGTTTGCCCACTTCGCCTTTTAAAGCGTCGCGAAAGCGTTGGCCGAAGCTGCCGGGCAGCGCTGCACCCGAAGAACCCGATGCGCCTGGTGCGGCCGCTTGCGTGCCTGCGACCGGGTCGACCGCGGCCGAGCCGGCGGGCATCGTGTGCAGCAGACGCACATTACCGGGCGCCGTGCCGAGCACGAGCCACGTATTACCGATCTCGACCACGGCGACCCGTTCCTTGCCGCCGAGCGAGGCACCGCCGATTGTCTTCACGAGGCCGCCGCGATTGGCGGGCTGCAAGCCGAAGCGGCGCGCGAGCCATGCACAGGCGAACACCAGGCCGATCACAACCAGCAGGCCGACGATGGTTTGCAACACCGCGCCGACGCCAAGCGCCGGAACGGCCGTGCCGGCACCCACACCCGACGCGATTTTCGCGGCGTTGTTGACCGCGTTCATGTCGGCTGCGTGTGCGGCCGATGGTGCGAATGCCGCCATGGCGGCCAGTGCGGCCATTAGCGCCGACGTAGCCGCGCCCGTTGCCGCGGTTGCCGCGAGGCGAGCGCGATGGAGATCGTTGCGCGACGCATGCGACTCAGGTGAACCATGCGACATGCGCGACGCGGCGCGACCGGCAACGCGTTTCATCGATTCAGCTTCCGGATGCGTTCGGACGGCGTGATGATGTCGGTCAGGCGGATACCGAACTTGTCGTTCACGACCACCACTTCGCCCTGAGCGATCAGGCAGCCGTTGACCAGCACGTCCATCGGTTCGCCGGCCATGCCGTCCAGTTCCACAACTGAACCCTGCGCGAGTTGCAGCAGGTTGCGGATCGCGATCTTGGTGCGGCCGAGTTCGACGGTCATCTGGACGGGAATGTCCAGGATCATGTCGATGTCATTGCGCGTCGAGGTCGGTTCGACCTTCGAGAGCGGCTGGAACACGCCTGCGGTGGTCGCGCTGACTTCCGTGTTGTCGTTCTGCTCGGCCAGCGCGCTGGCCCAGTCGGCCATCGCCGCTTCGTCTTCGGCGCTGGCTGCATCGGCGGCCAGTTGCGGCTCGCCAGCGGCCAGTTCGGCCTCAGTCTTTGCGTTCAGGTCACTCATATCCACCATCCTTCATTGTGTCGGCTGCGCTGATCATTTTCTGGACCCGCAACGCGTACTGACCATTGAAAATTCCGTAGCCGCATTCCATCACCGGCACGCCGTCGACTTTAGCCGTGATGTGTTCGGGGATGTTGATCGGCAGAACATCGCCCTTGCGCATGTTCAGGATCTGTTCGAACGTGACCGGCACCTGGGCTAAGTCGGCGGTCACTTCCACTTCTGCTGCCTGCACCTGCTGCGACAGCACGCGGACCCAGCGGCGGTCGACTTCGAGCGCCTCGCCCTGGATCGGCGACGAGAGAATGTCGCGGATCGGCTCGATCATCGAATACGGCATGCAGATGTGCAGCGTGCCGCCCGTCGTGCCGAACTCGATCGAGAACTGCGTGACGATGACGATTTCGTTCGGCGTCGCCACGTTGGCAAACTGCGTGTGCATTTCCGAGCGTACGAATTCGAACTGCAGCGGGCGCACGCTTTTCCACGATGCCGCGTAGTGCTCGAACGTGAGATTGAGCAGCTTCATGATGATGCGCTGCTCGGTTGCCGTGAAATCGCGGCCTTCGACGCGGGTATGGAAACGCCCGTCGCCGCCGAACAGGTTATCGACCACGAAGAACACCAGATTCGGGTCGAACACGAACAGCGACGTGCCGCGCAACGGCTTCACGTGGACCAGATTCAGGTTGGTCGGGATCGGCAGATTGCGGGTGAACTCGCTGTACTTCACTACCTTCACAGGACCGACGGAGATTTCCGCCGAACGCCGCATGAAGTTGAAGATACCGACGCGCAACAGACGCGCGAAGCGGTCGTTGATGATTTCAAGACCCGGCATCCGGCCGCGGACGATGCGTTCCTGCGTCGCGATGTTGTACGGGCGTACGCCCGCACGGTCGGTCTGCTCGGCTTCCGAGTCGGACTCGCCGGTGACGCCCTTGAGGAGGGCATCGACCTCCTCCTGGGACATGAACTCTTCGTGGCCCATTCCTTATTCCTCGTGCGTCCGGCGGTTAATGATGGCGGCGTGAAATAAGTTCACTGCACGACGAATTCGGTGAACAGCACGTCCTGGACATGGATCGGCGCCGCGCCTTTATCGGTCGGCTCTTCGATCAGGGTCTGGAGTTCGGTGGCCAGCGCGCGTTTGCCTTCGAGGGGCGCGAGTTCTTCCGGGTGTTTGTTCGACAGTGCGAGGAGGATGCGGCTGCGCACTTCCGGCATATGGTCGGTGAGTTCCTGCTGGGTTTTCGGGTCGTTGAGCTTGAGCGTCAGGCCGATCCGCAGGAAGTGTTGCTGACCGTCGTCCGATTGCAGGTTGACGGTCATTGATTCGAGCGGGAAGAACAGCGGCACGGCGAGTGGCGCCGGCGCGCTGGCCATTGCCGCTGCCGCGGGGGCTGGGCTGCGCTGGGACATGAAGAACCACACACCCGCGCCGGCAGCGCCTGCGGCGATGACCGCGATGAGGACGATCAGGAGAATGCGCTTCAAGGGGCCCGGCGAGGCGGGCGCGGCTTGCTGGTTTGCGGTCGTGGTTGCCATGAGGTTTGCTTTGCTTGCCTTTAGTGCTGGTGATGGTGATTGTTGTTTATTTGCCTGCGGCGCGATGGGTCGAAAAGAAGGGTTATTGAGGGCTATCTCTGGTTTTTGCCCGTTCGGGCGGATGATCGCCTCGCGGCGTGGGTTTTGGTTTTTTTGCCTCTGGCGGCGGGCAGGTTTTTGTTTGCCTGCGGTGTTGGGTTTTGCCTGATTTGTTTTGCCTTCGCGGCGCTTATTGTCTGGTTGCCTGTGGCGTTGGGCTTTCGTTGATCTGGCCTTTTGGCCTTTCCTTGAATTGTTAGTGGTCTATTAGCGTTGCCCCTGTGCGGGGCGGCACTTACTTTCTTTGCCGCCGCAAAGAAAGATAAGCAAAGAAAGCGGCTCACACCGCCAGCTCATAAGCGGGTCCCCTGGCTTGGAGGGGCAGTGGTGCATCTGGAATCGGTGTTCTCGCACATTCAGCCCTGGTGACAAGGCCGTCATACTTCCGGCGGCGCTGCGCGCGCCGAAAGGTACTTCATCAAACCGTCCGATTGTTCTCGCGCCCGCCTTCAATTTGGCACCGCGGCTCATCGTCCCACCGCGAACGCGCTAGAGACGCCGAGGCGAAGCCAATGACCCCCACCACACTCAACCGAAGCCCGGGGGTTTCCCATGCATACCCGTCCGCGACGCACGTAGTGCGGAGTGGGAGCTGATGACTCCTTTGTCACTAACGCTGAAGGCGCGAGGGCACGGATTCCAGATGCACCACTACCCCCTCCGAGCCAGGGGACCCACTTAAGAGCTGGCGGTGTGAGCCGCTTTCTTTGCTTATCTTTCTTTGCGGCGGCAAAGAAAGTAAGTGCCGCCCCGCACAGGGGCAACGCTAATAGACCAATATCAATTCAAGGAAAGGCCAAAGAGTCAGATCAAGGAAAGACCAACCCCGTAGGCTCACAGAAACAAGCACCGCGAACGCAACTCAAATCAAGCAAACCCCAACGCCGTAGGCAAAAAACCAAAGCGCCGCACAGGCAAAAAAGAACCATTAAGCAAACGTATCCACCAACCCCACACTACGCCGCACGGCAACATTAGCCACGACAGAATCAGAATCCGAACCACCGCCACCGGCAAAAGACCCGGCAGCTCCGCTGCTCCCCCCGCCGGAACGGCCGGAGTTCGAGCCCTGCTGCTGGCCGCTCTGCCGAGCAAACCCATCACTAACACTAGCGCTCCCCAACCCAATCCCATTGGACTCCATCGCCTCGCGAAGCTTCGGCAACGCTGCTTCGACAGCTTCCCGCACCTGCTGGTGCTGCGAAACAAACAACGCATGTGCATGGTTATCGGCAACCTGCAACACAACCTGTAGCGGCCCCAGATCCTTCGGATTCAAAGTCAGCTCGGCACTCTGCGAATGCGCATTCGACAAAAACACCACCTTCTGACTCAACGCATCTTCCCAATCCGTCGTGCCCACCTGGGGCGATAACGCATTCGCAGCTTCCGCCGCACCAGCGTTACCCGTCGTTTGAACGGCGGCCGTCGTACTCGCGGCGCCCGCTGCGGCCTGCCCGGCTGCCAGCGCAGCCGTCGCGGCATCGGCCGCGCTCTTGAACGACGTCAGATCGTCAGCTTGCGCACCACCGGCAGCCGTCGCGCTCAACGTGTCAGCCGCAGCCTTCGCTGCCGCCGATGGATCAGCCACCGTCGTGGCCGCCGCGGTCAACGCGGCCTTGCCCGCGCTCGTTCCCT
Source organism: Paraburkholderia domus (assembly GCF_905220705.1). GTDB lineage: Bacteria > Pseudomonadota > Gammaproteobacteria > Burkholderiales > Burkholderiaceae > Paraburkholderia > Paraburkholderia domus. The sequence goes on along the minus strand of NZ_CAJNAT010000018.1, from coordinate 75,490 downwards.
TGCCGTCACCGAACAAGCCGGCTGCAAGCGTCTTGCCGTTCGCCGATCCGTTCAGTCCGTTGTTCGCGCCAGTACCCAGACCGCTCGCCGCCGTCGCAGCGTTCGCCGCCGCGCCGCTCGCCAACGCCTGCGCCGGAACCACGCCCTGGCCGCTCGCCAGCGCGGCCAGCGCCGCCTGCAAGGCGTCCTGCGCCGACTTCGGATCGGTTGCGGCAGTCTTTTTGCCCGTGGTGCCGCCCGTCGTCGTGTCCGTGCCCGTGCCGGGCAGCGTGGTCGCAGCATCAGTCAGCGCCGTGGCGGGATCTGCCGTCGCCGGGTCGGTGGCGCTGTTCGCGGAGGCCTGAGCTAGAGCCTGCGCCTGCGCAGCGGCCGCTGCCGCGTCGGCACCGGTTTGTGCGGTCGCGTTGCCTGACTTCGGCGGTGTCGCGTTGGTGTTGCCGGTCGAAGCCTGCTGTGTATTGGCAGAGGAAGCGCCCGACGATGACGCGGACGACGAGCCGGATGAGGATGCGCTCGTCGAGTTACCGTTGTTTGTGTTGCTGCTCGCGGCATCCGGGCTCTTCGTCGACGGATCGGGCGGCGGCGCGTCGTGCACGCTCGACGACGATGCCGAGGACGACGAACCGGAAGAAGACGAAGAAGAAGACGACGGCGCCGGCGGCTTGCTTGCGCTTTGCGCGGCCGCGTTGTTTTGCAGGTTGATGCTCTGCTGCAAGGTTTGCGAGAACGGCTTGGCGTTTACCGCAGCGGCCATGGCCGCGCTGGTGGGCGTGCTGCTGGCAACGCCGAGCAGTGAGCCGATTTGTGAAAGAAGCGACATTGGGAATCCTGTCAATCGGTCAAACGGGGTGTTCGGTCAATCGAGGTGGCGCTCGGGTGGGTCAGACGCCCTCGGCGCGCATCCTCAGAATGCGGGCGGCGTGTTCGTCGGAGTCGCGCTGGTCGCGTCGCGCCACGGTTTTTGCTTCGGCAGCTTCGCCACGCGTCCGCAACACTTCATACGAACCGAGCTTCTGTTTCTGGCGCTGCCAGTCGGGCTTGGCAGTCTCGACGCGTGCATTGGCGGTCACTAGCAGGTTGCGCTGCTGTTCGATGGCGGCGTCGAGCGTGTCGATAAATGCCTGGAAATTGCGCATGTTGCCCGCGGGCATGCCCGTCTGGGCGGTCGCGGTGAAGCGCGCGTGATATTCGTCGCGGTACTGCACCAGCGCGTCGAGTTGCGACTGCACGTCGTTGCGCTCGCGCTGCGCGCGGCCCAGACGTTGTGCGGCGGCATCGACATCGTCCTGCGCTAGGCCAATGAGGGTCTTGATCGGAAAGTGATTCGCCATCGTCAGCCTCCTTGGGCAAACAGAGCGTCCAGCATGTCGAGACTCGGTTCAAAGTTCGCGCACTCGCGAAAACCTTGCTGCAAAAACGCTTCCATCCGCGGATACAGCGCAATTGCGCGGTCGAGCAGCGCGTCGCGCCCGCTTGAATAGGCGCCGACGTTGATCAGATCGCGGTTGCGCTGATAGCGCGACAGCATCTGCTTGAACATACGCGTCTTGTCGAGATGGTTATCGTCGATCAGCGCGGTCATTGCCCGGCTAATCGAGGCTTCGATGTCGATCGCCGGATAGTGGCCAGCCTCGGCGAGCGAGCGCGACAGCACGATATGGCCGTCGAGAATCGCCCGCGCGGAATCGGCGATCGGGTCCTGCTGGTCGTCGCCTTCGGTCAGCACGGTGTAGAACGCGGTGATCGAACCGCCGCCCGCCGGGCCGTTGCCGGTCCGCTCGACGAGCGCCGGAAGTTTGGCGAACACCGAAGGCGGATAGCCCTTGGTGGCGGGCGGCTCGCCCACCGCCAGCGCGATTTCGCGCTGCGCCATCGCGTAACGGGTCAGCGAATCCATCAGCAGCAGCACGTGCTTGCCCTGATCGCGAAAATATTCGGCGAGCGAAGTCGAGTACGACGCGGCCTGCATCCGCAAAAGCGGCGAGACGTCGGCCGGTGCGGCGATGACGACCGAGCGGGCGAGGCCTTCCTCGCCGAGAATCTGTTCGATGAATTCCTTCACTTCGCGGCCGCGTTCGCCGATCAGACCGATCACGATCACCTCGGCGCTGGTGTAGCGGGCCATCGTGCCGAGCAGCACCGATTTGCCGACGCCCGAGCCGGCGAACAGGCCCATGCGCTGGCCGCGGCCCACGGTCAGGAGCGCGTTGATCGCGCGCACGCCGACGTCGAGCACCTTGTGAATCGGCTCGCGATTCAGCGGGTTAATGACCGGTGAGGACAGTGGCGCGTCAGCATGCGTGCCGAGCGGGCCGAGTCCGTCGAGCGGGCGGCCGGACGCATCAAGCACGCGGCCGAGCAATTCCCAGCCGACCGGCAGGCGTTTCGCGCCCGCCATGGGATCGGCGATGGGCGCGCTTTCGAGCGGATAAACGCGCGCGCCGGGCAGGAGGCCGATCACTTCGGTAGTCGGCATCAGAAACAGTTTGTCGCCGGAGAAGCCGACTACTTCGGCTTCTGCCATCGCCAGCGAACTGCCGAACGGCAGTTCGATCATCACTTCGGCGCCCACCGAAAGGCGCAGGCCAACCGCCTCGAGCACCAGACCGGCGGCGCGCGTCAACCGTCCGCAGGCACGCATCGGCTTGGCGATCGCGTTGCGCGCGCGTAGCGCGTCGAGCCGGCCGCGCCAGGCTTGCATGTGCGGGTTGCTGTCGAGAGCGGGATCGTAAGGGGTGTGGGCGGCGGGGGGGGAAGCGGGGCTCGAAGCGGCATTTGAAGCGGCGAATTCGCGGCTCGCCGCCACGCCCCTCGCTGGATGAACATTAGCCGGATGGCCGGCCCCCGGATCGCGCAGCGCCGATTCGATGGCTGCAATGGCTTCCGCAGCGGACGGGGGGGCAGCCGGCACATCCACCAGCGCCTCGGCGCCGAACGAGGCCAGCGCCAGCTCGCGTTCGAGCGGCGTCAGATCGCTGGCGCGGATCTCTTCGAGCGTCGGCTTCACCATGTGCTCACTTTGCCGAGTGCGGCAGCGACGCGTTCCCAGCGCGTGTCGATGCCGGCGTCGACCTCACCGGTGCCGGCCTGCGCGCGGCAGCCGCCGCGTTCGACCGACGGATCGGTACGCACGGTCCAGCCACGCGTTTGCAGTTCTTCCATCAGATAGGCTTCGACGACCGGCAGGTCGGCGGGGCTGACGATCAGCGCGGGCGCGCCGACCAGCGCCGGTTCGGTGGCCAGCACCTCACGGGCAGCGGCAATCAGCGCGGTCGGATCGTGCTGCACATGCTGGCGCACCACCTGTTGCGCGATGTCCAGCGCCAACGCAACCAGCGTCTCGGAGATCGCGCCTTGCGCGCCGTCGAGTGCTGCCTTGAAGGTTTCGGCCAGCGCGGCAAGACGCGCCGCTTCTTCACGCGCTTCGCTTTGGCCCTGCTCGAAACCCTGTGCGTGACCTTGCTCGTAACCGGCCTGATAACCGAGCGCCTGCCCGGCGACGTGACCCGTCGCGATGCCCTGTGCATGCGCGGCGTCGCGTAGACGTTCGAGTTCGGCTTCGAAAGCGCCGTCGTCGACTTCGGGTTCGGGCGGCGCGGGCGGCACCGGATCGAACGAGGCCATCTCCCAGCGCTGGTAGGCCGAGAGGCTTTCCTTTGCCGAGGAGTTCTGATCAGACATATGCATCTTCCGCCTTGCCGCCTAGAACGATCTGGCCGCTTTCCGCCAGATTGCGCACGATCTGCAGGATGCGGCGCTGCTGCGTCTCGACTTCGGAGACGCGGACCGGGCCGCGCGCATCGAGGTCTTCGGCGAGCAGTTCGGCAGCACGCTGCGACATGTTCGACAGGAACTTCTGGCGCAGCGCGGGCGGCGCGCCCTTCAGCGAGATGATCAACGCCTCGGACTCGACTTCCTTCAGCAACAGCTGGATCGCGCGGTCTTCCAGATCGAGCAGGTTCTCGAACACAAACATCTGATCAATGATCTTCTGCGCGAGTTCCGCGTCGTATTGGCGAACGTTCTCGATAACGCCTTCTTCATGGTTGCTCGACATGAAGTTGAGAATTTCGGCCGCCGTGCGGATGCCGCCCATCGGGCTGCGCTTGAGGTTGTCGCTGCCGGACAGGAGGCCCGTCAGCACATCGTCGAGTTCGCGCAGCGCGGCCGGCTGGATACCGTCGAGCGTTGCGATCCGCAACAGCACGTCGTTACGCAGACGCTCGGTGAAGCAGGCGACGATTTCCGAAGCCTGATCGCGGTCCAGGTGAACGAGGATGGTCGCGATGATCTGCGGGTGCTCGTTCTTGATGAGTTCGGCCACCGCCGCGGAGTCCATCCACTTGAGGCCTTCGATGCCGCTGGTATCGCTGCCCTGCAGAATCCGGTCGATGATCGCGCCGGCCTTGTCGTCGCCGAGCGCCTTGGTGAGCACCGAACGGATGTACTCGCTCGAATCGAGCGACATGCCGGTGTGCGTTTCCGCCTCGCGGACGAACTCCTGCAAGACCTCGTCGACCTGCTCACGCGTCACGCTTTTCAGCGCGGCCATGGCGACGCCGATCTTCTGAACCTCACGCGGCCCGAGGAACTTGAACACCTGCGCGGCTTCTTCCTCGCCGATCGACATCAGCAGGAGCGCGCTCTTCATTACGCCTTCAGCGCTCATCAGTCACCCAATTTTTCACGACGGTTGCGACGATCTTCGGATCCTGGCGCGCGATGTTGCGCGCGAACTCCAGGTTCCGCTCGTATTTGTGTTTGGCGCTTTCGAGCGCGAGCATTTCGCTGTCCGTTTCCAGCTGGACGACTGAGCCCTCGCGTTCGGCGGCCGGAATGCCGTCGAGCAGGATCGGCTCGTCGCCCGGCGACGGCAGCGCTGCGGCGGCGACCGACTCAGGCGGCGGGAAGGCGCGGCGCAGCGCCGGCTTCACCATCACGAAGTAGAGGAACAGGGCGACTGCGCCGATGCCGAGGTAGGTCGCGATCTGCTTGGCAAGCGCGATCATGTCCGGCGTGCGCCACCACGGCAGGTCGGCATTCGGATCGATGTCGACGGAGAACGGGCTGTTGACCACGTTGACCGAGTCGCCGCGCGCCTGGTCGAAACCCATTGCGTCCTTCACCAGCTGGTTGACCTGCGCGAGTTTGTCGGCGGTAACCGGTTGCATCGTCGCGTGACCTTTGGCGTCCACCACCCGCAGATAGTTGACCACCACCGCCACCGACAGGCGCTTGATGCCGCCCATCGGCTGCTCCAGATGGCGCACGGTCTTGTCGAGTTCGTAGTTGGTGGTCGAGTCCTTGCGGTCGCTGACCGGCGTCGTGGTGACGCCCGGCGTGCCGTTACCCGCCGTGATCGGTGCGGAAGCGGGCTGCGGCGGCTGGTTCGACAGGGCGCCCGGCACGCCCGAGGCGGCCGCTTGCGACATTTCGGTGGCGGTGCTCGATTGCTGGCTGCGGATCGCCGCCTGCTGCGGGGTGCCGTTCGGGCCGTAATTTTCCGAGGTCTGCTCGCTGCGCGAGAAGTCGATATCGGCACTGACCTGCGAATGCGCGTTGCCGGCGCCGAACAGGGGCGACAGGATCGCGTCGATGCGTTGCTGGGTGTTGCGTTCGATCTGCTGGCGATACTTCAGTTGCGAGGCATCCAGCCCGCTGCCGGTGGACGGCTGCGTCAGCAGATTGCCGTCCTGATCGAGGATGGTCACGCCCTTCACCGGCATATCCGGCACCGCCGACGACACCATATGGGTGATCGCCATCACCTGGCCTTCATCGAGCGCGCGGCCCGGGTAAAGGTTGACCAGCACGGAAGCAGACGGCGCTTCCTTGTCGCGCACGAACACGGAAGGCTTCGGAATGGCCAGATGCACGCGCGCCGACTTCACCGACGAAATCGACTCGATCGTGCGCTCCAGCTCGCCTTCCAGCGCGCGCTGGTAATTGATCTGTTCGGCGAACTGACTGATGCCGAACTTCTGGTTGTCCATCAGTTCGAAGCCGACCGAACCGCTCTTGGGCAGACCTTGCGAAGCGAGGCGCAAACGCATTTCATGCACCTGCTCGGACGGCACGAGGATCGCGCCACCGGCGTCGGAAAACTTGTAGGGGATGTTGGCCGCCTGCAGCGCGGTGATGATGGCGCCGCCGTCGCGGTCCGACAGGTTGCTGTAGAGCACCTTGTAGTCCGGAGCGCGCGACCACAGGAACAGACCCGCGACGATGGCGACCAGCAGCGCGACCGCGAAGATCAGCGGGGCGCGCGGGTTGCCTCGCATTTGTGCGAGACCCGACAGACGCTGGCCGAAATTGCCGCCCAGGTTGCTTCCCAGGCCGCCGAGGTCCGCTGCGCCGCCGGCCTGGCCGGTGCCGGCAGCACCGGCGCCAGGCTGCGCGCCGGCGAGGCCCATGCGGGCATCGGGGTTGATCAAAGAGTTGGCTGACGAATCCATGCGTCGGGTATCTCCGGGATGCCTTTGCGTTCTGCCGCTTGAGCGCACCGAGGGTCGGCGGGCGTGCGGACAGAGACTTTCACCCTTGAAATTATCCGCAGCGCGGCTCAACCCGATTGCTTGAATAGAGCCGGGTTTCCCCCCTAGTTTCGGGGCTTTCCCGGATAACCCACTGCTATGCTTTCGTCCAGATCGGTACGGTTTCTGGCATGCCGGTCGTCATTCCCTGGAGAGAACATGACTTTGCCCGTGAACGCGCTCTCGTCGGCGCTGCAACAGATGCAGTCGATGGCAGCGCAAGCGGCCGGTAGCAGCAGCCCGGTCGCCGACCAGTCCGGCGCGGCGACGGCCGGCGGTTTCGCCTCGGCGCTGAAGGCGTCGTTGGACAAGATCAGCGGCGATCAGACCAAGGCGGTCGGCGAATCGCAGGCGTTTGAACTCGGCGCGTCCAACGTCTCGCTCAACGACGTGATGGTCGATATGCAGAAGGCCAACGTCGGCTTCCAGTTTGGCCTGCAGGTGCGCAACAAACTGGTGTCGGCCTATAACGACATCATGCAGATGTCGGTGTGAGTGCGATTCGGGCGGCAGGGCTGTTCCGTCCGCCCGAACGCACCCGCCCGGATGCAACGCTGTGCGGCTGCACCGCAGGACTGTCCGCCCGGCGCGCCCTTGAGGTGCTTCGTGGCAGGCGGCCTTGCCGCGCCCAGCGCGATATCGGCCCTATCGGCTCCTTAATCCTCCTTACATCGGCCTAAAGCTTTCCCGCTGCCTATCCGATAACCAGATACAGGCAGAAATCAGGGTGCGGCAACATGCCCGGATGGGGTGCCACGACCAACTGCAGTGCAAGAGAGGAGGAGCGCCGATGTTTTCCCCAGGACACTCTGGAGCCAATGCGTACGCACGCGTCGGCGTCGAGACAGGGGTGATGGGCGCGAGTCCGCATCGTCTGATCGTGATGTTGTATCAGGGCGCCCGGCAAGCGATTGCGCAGGCACGCATGCATGTGCAGCAAGGCAATGTGCCGGCTCGTGGTGAGGCGATCGGCAAGGCGATTCAGATCGTCGAAAGCGGGCTGCAACTTTCGCTGAACCTTGAGGTGGGCGGCGAGGTTGCAGAGCGGTTGGACGCGCTATATACCTATATGTCGCGCCGGCTGCTCGAGGCCAATATAAAACAGAGCGAGGCAATGCTGGTCGAGGTCGATGGCCTGCTGGCGACACTCGAAGAGGCATGGATCGGGATTGCCCCGGAGATCGCGCGGATGGCAGCCCAGCCGGCCGCGGAAAGCATGAGATGACATCGAACGCAGAATATTTCGCCCGCTACGAGGCGATTGCAGCGATTTCCCGCCGCATGCTGACGGCTGCCCGGCGCGCCCTGTGGAACGATCTGGTCCACTTGCAGGAGGACTATCGGAAGTTGGTGGACGCGTTGAAGGACGCGGAAACCGGCGTCAGACTGGACGATGCGGAGCGCCTGCGCAAATACGCACTGATCCGGCAGATCCTGGCCGACGACGCGGCGATCCGCGATCTGGCGAATCCGCGCATGGCCAATCTGTCGGCGCTGTTCGCCGGACGGCCGACTCGCGTGCTCAAGGAACTGTACGGGGCGCGCTGAGTTTGCCTGCGGGCACCGCGCTGCCTGAGTCCGGCTGACGGTATTTGAGCGCGCTGCCGCCAATGTGACCAAGGAATCGGTATGAACGGAATCGACGCGGTCGTCACTTCGCTGCTCGCGAACCGGGTCGACAGTCTGCTCAATCTCGCGCCGGGTAGTGCGACCGCCTCGCAGACCGGTGCTGCGGGCGTCGATACCGAGGTTCTTAATACCACCCCCGTTGCGCCCCCGGCGACACCGCCGGCTTCTGCGCAAACCGCGCTGTCCGCCGTCGCGCTCACGCTCAATGCGATCGTGAGCTCGGGCGGCGAGGCGACTCCGGCGGTGCTCGGCCAGACGCCGATCTGGCCGGCTGCGCCGGCGCTCGACGTCGAGGCCGGCGGTTTGCCACTCTTCGATACGGCGGCTACGAGCGCTGCTTCATCCGCGAATCCGAATACTGCCGGTGCTGCCGGTACTGCCGGTACCACGGGTGCCGCCAGTACCGCGGCGACCGCCAATGTGGCGGCGGCTCAGGTGCCCGTCGCGGCGCTCGCGGCCGCGCTCGAACGGACGGTTGGCGACAGCGGCCTGTTCTACGAATCCCATCTCGCGCAATGGCTGGCCGGCCAGCGCCCGCCGGCCGCCCTGGCTAGCGAGGCGCAAAACAAGCTGGTGGCCGCCGCCGCGCAATTGCCGCTCGACTGGGCGAGCGACGCCGATCAGGCCGCTTCCCCGAATGGGACAGGCCGGCCAGGCATGGGCGCGGGCCCCAACGGTCCGGCCAACGGCGCACCGGACGGCAATGCGGCCGCCCGCGCGATGCCGTCCATCCAGACCGCGCAGGCTGCACGCTTTGTGGCCGGCGAGGTGCTGGCGAGCTCTCTTTCCGATCTGAACGGCCAGCCGGCGCACTCGATGCGCAGCGCCGCGGCGCAACTGGCCGACGACGGCTCATCGCAAAACCCGCAATCGATGGCGGCCGCGGTTCATCCCGCGACCGTTCCTTTGGTGCGCCAGCAACTCGATCTGCTCGCCACCGGGCAGTTTCGCTGGACCGGCGAAGCATGGCCGGGCGCCAAGCTCGACTGGACCATCGAGCAGGACGGCGACGAATGGGACCGCAGCGGCGGCGGCACAGCGAGCGAGGACGATCAGCCCTGGCGTACGCGACTGACGCTTTCGCTGCCGACGCTCGGCACGGTCGATGCGGACTTGACGCTGACCGGCACGCGGCTCGTCGCGCGCGTACAGGCCAGTCCGGGCGGCGCGGCACGGCTCGCGATGCAGGGTGAGAACTTTCGTCAGCGGCTCGCGGCAGCGGGCATCGAGCTGAGCGGGCTGACGATTCGCGAGATCGGCGGCGGCTTGCCGGCTACCGCGGCGGGTGCCGCAGGTGCTGCGGCGGCCGGGCAGGCAGCAGCGTCGGCGTACGCACGCTCGGCTTCGGCTGCCTCGTCAGCTGACAAGGCGCCAGCAGGGCGCCGCACGACGCGTGTCACCGGTCCGGGAGTTGCGCCGCTCGACGACTTCGATTGGGATATGTGATGAGCCGCAAACATCGCCGCAGCGCGGCCGCGCTCGTCTACGACGCAAAAGGCAGCGATCCCGCACCGCGCGTGATCGCCAAAGGCTACGGCATGCTGGCCGAGATGATCGTACAGCGTGCCAAGGAAGCCGGCCTCTATGTGCATGAGGCGCCGGAAATGGTCTCGTTGCTGATGCAGGTCGACCTCGATACGCGGATTCCGCCGCAGCTTTATCAGGCGGTGGCGGAGTTGCTGGCGTGGCTGCACCGGCTGGAAAGCGGCGCCGAGGATGAGCCCGAAAGCGGCGTAGCCGCCGCGCAGGACGTCACCGATGTGGTCGCCACGGATATTGCGGATGTTTCCGGTGGGGCGCCGGGGCGCTGAGTGCCCATCAAAACCGCATCATCAGTTTCAGCAGCGCATTCACCCGCTTGCCGTACGGCGGCGAGATCCATCCGCGTGCGTTCAGGCGCGCCTGCGTCAGGATCGGCTTCATCTTCGAGAAGGTCACGAAGCCTTCGTAACCGTGATACGCACCCATTCCGCTCGCGCCGACACCGCCGAACGGCAGGCTTTCGCACGCCAGATGCATCAGCGTTTCGTTGATCGCCATGCCGCCCGCGATGGTGTCGCGCGTGACGCGCTCGATGGTCGCGGTGTCGTCGGCGTAGAGATACAGCGCGAGCGGACGCGGACGCGTGTTGATCCATGCGATGGCGTCGTCGAGCGTGTCGTACGGGACGATCGGCAGCAGCGGGCCAAAGATTTCCTCCTGCATCAGCGCGCTTTCATCCGGCGCATTCGTGACGGCGATCAGCGGGAAGCGGCGGCTTGCCTCGTCCGGCGTGCTGTCGGTGAGCGTGTGCAGTTGCGCGCCGGCGGCCTGCGCTTCGTCGGCGAGACGTTGCAGCCGTGCGAAATGCCGCTCCGAGATAATCGACGTGTAGTCGAGGTTGTGCGCAAAGTCGGGATACATCTTCGCCATCCGCGCGCGCGCCCGCTCGATGAACGCCTGCTCCTTGCCGCGCGGCACCAGCACGTAGTCCGGCGCGACGCAGGTCTGGCCCGCGTTGAGCGTCTTGCCGGCAACGAGGTTATCCACCGCGTTGTCGAAGCGCGCGTGCTGCCCGATGATGGCCGGCGACTTGCCGCCGAGCTCCAGCGTGACCGGCGTCAGATGTTCGGCGGCGGCGCGCATCACTTCATGGCCGACCTTGGTTGAGCCGGTGAACAGCAGATGATCGAACGGTTGCGCGCTGAACGCGGCGGCGAGCGTGGCGTCGCCGTTCACTACGGCGACGTGATCGCGCGCGAAGGTCTGGCCGATCAGCTGCTCGAATAGCGCCGAGGTGCGCGGCGTCAGTTCGGACATCTTGATGATGGCGCGGTTGCCGGCCGTCAGGGCACTGATCAGCGGGCCGGCGGCGAGCAGCACCGGATAATTCCACGGCACGATGATGCCGACCACGCCGAGCGGCTGCGGGACGACTTTCGCGCGCGCCGGCATCAGCCATTTGCTGGTGCTGCGGCGTTGCGCTCTCATCCAGCGCTTGCCGTGCCTGAGCGCGGCGTCGATCTCTTCCTTGATCAGTAGGAATTCGGCGAGTAGGACTTCCTGTTTCGCGCGATTGCCGAAGTCGGCGTTCATGGCGTCGGCGAGTGCGTCGCGGTTGTCGAGCATGACTTTGCGCAGTGCTTTCAGATGTCCGGCGCGAGCTTCCCACGACGGATACGGCGCGCGTAAGTAAGCATGGCGCTGCTCGCGCAGCAATGCTTCGAGCGCGGCGACCTCCGGCAGATCGTTCTTCATGTATGCCCACTCCCTGATGGATAACGTTGCGCGTCGAGTCGCGCTTATTGATGTCTTGCCGGTCTGTCCACTTCGTATCAAGCCGGAAATGCCCGCTCGATGATTGCCGCGTGGTCGAACGTCGCCGGTAGCGTGCCGTACACGCGGCCGCTCTCGCCGCAGCCGTCGGCGAGACGCGTCGCGATGAAGGCATCGGCCACTTCCGGCGGCGCGTGCTTCACCAGCAAGGTGGCTTGCGCGATCAGCACGATCTGTTGCGCGATCCGTCGCGCGGATGCTTCGCGATGCTCGGCGGGTCCGTTGAGCGTGGCGACGAGCCTGCCGAGCGCGGCGCTCAAATCCGGGTGCCCTTGCGCGTCCGCTTGCCACGCGGCGAACAAGGCCTGCGCCGCTTCGGGCTCGCGCTCCATGGCGCGCAGCACGTCGAGACACATGACATTGCCCGAGCCTTCCCAGATCGAATTCACCGGCGCTTCACGATAGAAGCGCGCCATCGGACCGGTTTCGACATAACCGTTGCCGCCCCAGACTTCCATTGCCTCGCCGGTGAATTCGAGCGTGCGTTTGCAGACCCAGAACTTCGCCGCCGGGGTCACGATCCGGCGCCATGCGCGCTCGGCCGGCGCGGCCGTCGACGCATCGGCGGACGCTTCAAATGCCCGTGCGAGCCGCATGAACAGCACCGTCGCGGCTTCCGATTCCAACGCCAGGTCGGCGAGCACATTACGCATCAGCGGCTGATCGGCCAGATGCCGGCCGAAGGCGCTGCGGTGCCGCGCATGGTGAATCGCCTGCACCAGCGCCGCACGCATCAAGGCTGCGCTGCCGATCACACAATCGAGCCGCGTGTAGTTCGCCATTTCGATGATGGTCGGCACGCCGCGGCCTTCGTCGCCGATCATGATGCCGAACGCATCGAAGAACTCGACTTCACTGCTGGCATTCGAGCGATTGCCGAGCTTGTCTTTCAGACGCTGGATCTGCACGGCGTTCTTGCTGCCGTCCGGCGCGAAACGCGGCACGTAAAAGCACGACAGGCCTTCGTGGTCGTCAGTGCGGGCGAGCACCAGATGCGCGTCGCATTGCGGCGCGGAGAAAAACCATTTGTGACCGACGAGGCGGTATTCGCCGCCGCGGCCGCTGCCGCGCGTGGCATGCGCGCGGGTCTGGTTGCTGCGCACGTCCGAGCCGCCTTGTTTCTCGGTCATACCCATGCCGATCATGGCCGAGGTTTTTTGCGTGAGCGGCACGTCGCGCGGATCGTGTTCGCGGGCGTAGAGCTTGTCACGGAGCGTCTCGAACAACGCGGGTTCGCGCTGCAGCACCGGGATGCTCGCGAAGGTCATCGTCAACGGGCAGAGGGAGCCGGATTCGAGTTGCGCGTGCAGGAAGTAGCCGGCGCAACGCGCGACCATTGCGCCGCGCTGCGGATCCGAAAACGGGAGCGCGTGCAGGCCCTCACGGCGCAACAGCGACAGCAGCGTATGCCACGAAGGATGAAACTCCAGCGCGTCGATGCGTTCGCCGCGCGGGTTGTGCGTGAAAAGTTCGGGCGTGTGGCGGTTCGCCAGTTCGGCGAGCGCGAGTGTCTCCGGCGTGGTGAGCGCCGCGCCGTGCCGCTGCAGCGCCTCGCGATGCCACGCGGCGCCTTCGCGTTCGAGGGCGGCAGACAAAGCCACGTCGCTCGAAAACAGGTTGTAGTCCGCAAGCGGAGGCGCCTGATTTGTCACGTCGTGGGTGTGGTCGAAGCTATGCCGTTCCATCTGCTGTCTCCGTTCACCGGATGCGCGCCGTCGCTGATCGACGGCGTGCTGTTTTATCGTGGCGTGTCGTGCTGCACGCTTAAAGGATGACGCGCTGGGCGCTGTGTTTGAATGCCTTGCGCCGCAGCCTGTCGGGCGCATGCGCGTCTTTCATCATAGGGTCGCGGGAGGGCTTTCGTTTAGAGGGATCGCTCTGACACCAACCCGCCGTCGCGCCCGAACGCTCCCTACAATGCCGATGAAACACACGTAGACAAGTGTGAACGCGACAGGGGCCGCGAGCAACGCGGCCTCCACCAGGAGGAGCGGATGCAATACGACTACATTATCGTCGGTGCGGGCTCAGGCGGCTGCTCGCTCGCGAGCCGTCTGGCGGATAGCTGCCCCGACGCAACGATCGCCCTGATCGAAGCCGGCCCCCATACGGACCGCAATCTCTTCGTGAACATGCCGGTAGGCGTGGCGGCCGTCGTGCCGCACAAACTCAAGACCAACTACGGCTATCTGACGACACCCCAGCCGGGGCTCGGCGGACGCCAGGGCTATCAGCCGCGTGGGAGGGGCTTCGGCGGGTCGAGCGCGATCAACGCGATGATCTACACGCGCGGCCATCCGCTCGATTACGACGAATGGGCGCAGCTCGGCTGCGAAGGCTGGTCCTGGGCAGACGTGCTGCCGTATTTCCGCCGCGCCGAAGGCAACGAGCGCGGCGCCGATGCATGGCACGGCGCGGACGGGCCACTGACGGTGTCCGATCTGCGCTATCGCAATCCGTTTTCGAAGCGTTTCGTGCAGGCTGCGACCGAAGCCGGTTACAAACCGAACAGCGACTTCAACGGCGCGGATCAGGAAGGCGTCGGCTTCTATCAGGTAACGCAGCGCGACGGGCGCCGCTGCAGCGTCGCGCGCGCCTATATCTACGACCGCGAACGCCCCAATCTCCATACGATCGCCGATGCGACGGTGCTGCGCGTGACCTTCGACGGCAAGCGCGCGAGCGGTGTCGAAATCGTGCGCGGCGGCCGTACCGAAACGCTGGAAGCGCGCGCCGAGGTCGTGCTGGCAGCGGGCGCGTTCAATTCACCGCAACTGCTGATGTGCTCGGGTATCGGGCCGGCTGTGCATCTCCAGTCTCTGGGCATCGCGGTACTCCACGATGCGCCCGAAGTCGGCCAGAACCTGATCGACCACGTCGACTTCACGATCAACAAACGGGTGTCGTCGATCGAACCGACCGGCTTTTCGATTCGCGGCATCGCGCGGATGCTGCCGCAGTTTGTGACTTTCATGCGGCATGGCCGCGGCATGCTGTCGAGCAACGTCGCCGAAGCGGGCGGCTTTCTGAAGAGCCGGCCGACGCTCGATCGTCCGGACCTGCAACTGCATTTCTGCGCGGCGATCGTCGACGATCACAACCGCCATATGCACTGGGGCCACGGTTATTCGCTGCACGTGTGCGTGCTGCGGCCGCATAGCCGTGGCACGGTGACGCTCGCCAGCGCCGACGCGCGCACGGCGCCCGTGATCGATCCGCGTTTTTTCAGCGACTCGCGCGATCTCGACCTGCTGGTGGAAGGTGCACAGATGGCGCGGCGCATTCTCGACGCGCCTTCGCTCGCGCTGCATGGCGGCAAGGAGCTGTACACGCATTCTGGCCAGACGGCGGCGGAATTGCGTCGGACCATTGCGGAGCATGCGGACACGATCTTTCACCCGGTAGCAACGTGCCGCATGGGCGGCGACGCGCACTCGGTGGTCGATCCGCAGTTGCGGGTGCGCGGCGTGACAGGGCTGCGGATCGTCGATGCATCGGTAATGCCGACGCTGATCGGCGGCAACACCAATTCGCCGACCGTGATGATTGGTGAGCGCGCGGCTGAACTGATCGCGGCGAGCCGGCGCGAGGGGCAAAAGGTGTCGGCGGCGTCGCCCGATGTTGCCGGCGTGACAGCCCATCAATATTCCTAATTTGGCTCGCAAATATAAGAATATTTAGGCGAACGTCTGCTAATTCGTCATAAATTGTGCCACTTCGTTTATGAGATTTCCCCAAACCTATAATCGCGCCGCGAAAAAGAGCGCGTCAGGTGACGCGTTCGGGAACTCGAGGAAGCGAAGCGATGAGTATCAATGTGATTCAGCTGGTTCAGTCCGCGTTGACGGACAGTGTCGTGCGACAGCTGGCAGCCCGCTTCGGGCTGCCGCCGGACGCGACTCAGAAGGTGCTTGCAACAACCGGCCCCGCGCTAGTCGCGGGCCTGATGCAGAAGGGCGCGACGCTCGACGGCGCGCGCTCGCTGTTCGCAACAATCGTCTCGTCTGAGGTGAACGGGCACATCGCCGAGCAGTTGCCGCAGCTGCTCGGCAGCACCACCGGCGTGAGCCAATTGGAAGGTGTGGGGCGTCACTTGCTCGAGCGCGCGCTCGATCGCCGTGTCGATACGCTCAGCGACGAAGTCGCCACTCAAACCGGCGTGCCGGCGCATGCGACGCACGCCATGACGGGTATCGTCGGCGCAACGCTGCTGGGCCTGCTGAAGCGGCATTTTCTCGAAGGTCAGGGCAACGTCGGCCAACTGCCGACATTGCTGGGCCATCAACTGCCTGCCATCGCACCGTACCTGAACGACCGTCTGATGGCCGGCCTTGGCCTGAGCGGACTCGGCGCGTTTACTGGCAATATTTTGTCGCAGCTGAAAGCTGTCTCAGCGCACATCGACCATCCGACGCCTGCTGCCAAGCCGGTGGCCGAGGCCCTGTCGAGCGTCCGCGTGCCTGCCGACGCGGTGGTGCGCGAAGAGCGCCGTTCGCGCAAGTGGCTGTGGTGGCTGCTCGCGGCGATCGCCGCGGTGCTGGCCTTCCTGTTCCTGCGCGGCTGCCATAATGAGCAACAAGGCGAGCAAAGCAGCGAGCGCAGTGGCACGGAAGCCGCGGCAGTTGTGCAGCCCGCGTCCGCACCGGCTGAGGCTTCGGCCGCCGTAGCACCGGCCAGCGATGTCGCGGCGTCGACACCTGCGGCCAGCGCCGCCGCCGCAAGCGAAGCGCAGCAACCTGCCGCCGCGCCCGCGCCGACCAAAGACAGCCAGCTCAGCTTCACGGTCGACACCGCCGGTAAGCCGACGCTCACCGCGACGGTCGGCAGCGAAGCCGAAAAGGCCCAACTGATCGACGCGCTGACGAAGCGCTTCGGCGCTGACCGTTTCGTCGCGAACATCACCGTCGATCAGGATACCAAGCCGGCTGACTGGCTCGCCCATCTGGACGGCCTGCTGCCGCTGATGGCGTTGCCGGGCGCGGAAGTGAAAGTGGACGGCGCGCACATCGAACTGAGCGGCAGCGCGGCGAACGCGAAGCTCGGCTGGCTCGACAAACTCAAGTCATTGTTCGGCGCGTCGTATCAGATCGGTTCGTTCAACGTCGAACAGGCGGTCGCCAATGCAACCGAGAACTTCCGCGGCGCGATCAAGAACCTGCTCACGCCGGACAGCTCGTGCGCGGCATCGGACGTGGTCAAGGTGCTGAATCTGCAGGTGATCAACTTCACGAGCGCCAGCGCTCGCGTGCCGGCCTCGGCGCTGGAAGATCTGAACCAGTCGGCGCAAGTGCTGAACGCGTGCGTACGCAACGGCAAGACGGCCAAGCTCGAAGTGGCCGGCTATTCCGATAATGTCGGCGGCGCACAAGCCAATCTGCAACTGTCGAAGAAGCGCGCCGAAGCGGTTCGCGCGTATCTCGTGAAGACGGGTGTGCCGGCTGATTCGCTGGTCGCGCAAGGTTACGGCGACGCGCGTCCGGTCGCGAGCAACGACACGGCGAGCGGCCGCTTTGCCAACCGTCGCATCGAGTTTGTCGCGCAGCCGTAATGACGGCGTTTGGTGAAGGATTAAGGTAAGCCGTTGAGGCGCGCCTGAAAAACATGCCGCCCGGCTCGCGCCGGGCGGCATGTTGTCATTTGGCCGGCCGCGTTTGCGGTGGCCGTGTTTGCGCTGACTGCGTTTGCGGCGGCGGTGTCTGAACAGGCGCCGTGATGCCGGTCATGCCGATGCCCGGCCCCAGCATGAAATCGTCGCCGGCCTGGCCCGGCAGCGCCTCGCGAGCCACCTCCAGCCACGCGCGCGCCGCGTGCGACAGATAGCCGTTACGGCGCCAGCCGATCGCCATTTCCCACGGAATTTCCGGTTCCACCACGGGGCGGCAGGTGAACTGCGCCGCATCGAGCCGCCGGCAATACGGTGCCGGCAACAGCGCGATGCCGACGCCGGCCAGTACCAGCGCCGCCATGAAATCCCAATGCCCGCTGCGCCCCACGATGGTCGGGGCAAAACCCGCGGTGCGGCACGCATTCAGCACGACATCGTTGAGCGCGAGACTCTCGCCATAGAACACGAATGGCTCGTTGGCGAGTTCGGCGAGCGGCACTTCGTGCAGATCGTCCCAGCGCGAGCCGGTGCGCGCGACCAGCCAGAGCAATTGGCGTGTCATCGGCAGCACTTCGATGTTTTCCGGGTCAACCGGTTGCAGTACGCCACCTAACTCCAGTTCGCCATGGATCAACGCGGTTTCGATCGCGCGCGAACCCTGCTCGAACAGCTTCAGTTCGATTTTCGGGTAGCGCTGGCGAAAGGCGGCAATGGCGGGCGTGAACAGCGAGCCGCCCATCGGCGGAATTCCGATGGTCAGTTCGCCGCGGCCGAGCGTGTCGAGATCGTTCAGCTCGGCCTGCAACTGCGCATGTGCGGCCAGCACGTCCTGACCGCGCTGGTAGACGATCCGGCCGGCGTCGGTCAGCACCATCTGGCGCCCGTCGCGCAGCAGCAGCGGTGAGCCGATTTCGTCTTCCAGCGACTTGACCATCTTGCTGATGGTCGGCTGTGTGACGAACATCTGCTCGGCGGCGACAGTGAAGCTCTGTTGACGGACTACTTCGACGAAATACCGCAGCGCACGTAGTTCCACGATCTCAGGCTCCAGAATTCCAATTTGGAATGATTTTTCTGATTGTAAGTCATTATATTTATGTTTCGGTGCGGGGTGATGACCCGCGGGGTATCGGCGCCGTTCGCGCGCTGCGCGTTGTTCGGCGCGGCCGCGCGCGCCGCCTTTCCAGGATGGCCGCCGCCGGAAGCGGGATAACATCGGCGGTTCTCTACTGTTGGCCCGCAGCGCCTGTACCCATCCATGACGCCCATTTCGATCATCATTCCCTGCTACGACGGCGCGGCAACGCTCGCCCGTGCGCTCCAGAGCTGCCTGATTCAGCCGGAAGCGGCGCAGATCATCGTGGTGGATGACGGCTCGACCGATGCATCCGCCGACCTGGTCGCACATTACGGGCAGCTCGATCCGCGCGTGTGCCTGCTGCAGATGCCGTACAACGGTGGCCCGGCTCGAGCGCGCAACTGGGGCGCGATGCATGCGTCGCATGATCTGCTTGCTTTCCTCGATGCCGACGACGAATACCTGCCCGGCGCCCTGGCCGCCGCGAGCGCGTTCCTCACGCAGAACACGAAGGAAGTGTCGGTGCGGCTCGACGTCGACTACGTGGATTTTCCGGCCGATCTCACGAGTCATCGTGACTTCGCGCGGCACGCCGCAACACTCAGCAATACAGTGCCGAGCAGTCTGACCATCCGCCGCGCGGTGTATGCCGCACTCGGGGGCTTTCCGATGGACGACGCGTTCCGCCGTATCGGCGGCGAAGACGGCGCGTTTTCGTGGGCCCTGCGGGACATTTTCGGCAACCGGCGTCTGGACGACGTGAAGCGCGTACGCATGCATTACCACACGGGCATTCACGCCGAACGTTATTTCCGCGTCGCACTGGGCTTGCAGACACCGGATCCCGCCGACGTGGCGGATGCATTCCGGTTTTCGAGGCAGTTTCTCGAAACCGCGCGCGCGGGCATCGAGCAATTACGCGCGGCAAGCGTCGCTGCCGAGCCCGCCGCTTCTGCCCTCCCGAATCACGCTGCGTAGATTCCAGGCGCCACAAAAAGCGCCAACCCCGCCAGTTCCTTCACGCCCCGAAGCCATCTCGATTTGCTACAATCGCGGTTCGTCTTCGAGGAGCGTTGCGACGGGTACCGCGAATCAGCATATTCGCTGGCCGCCCGCCAGGCTCGGAGGCTTCAATCGGAGGGCCAGGACGCGCATTGCGCATTCCTATCCACCGCATCGAACCGCGCTCACGTCAAATTTCTAGTCAATTTCTTAGAAAGGAGGGCGTGATGAACGCCGCTGTTCTCGATTCAAAGCAAGATTTTCTCGTCGCCGATATGTCGCTTGCAGCCTGGGGCCGCAAGGAACTGAACATCGCCGAAACCGAAATGCCCGGCCTCATGCAGACGCGCGAGGAATACAAGAGCTCGCAGCCGTTGAAGGGCGCGCGCATTGCGGGTTCGCTGCACATGACGATTCAAACCGGCGTGCTGATCGAAACCTTGACGGCACTCGGCGCAGATGTTCGCTGGGCATCGTGCAATATCTTCTCGACGCAGGATCATGCAGCCGCCGCGATTGCGGAAGGCGGCGTGCCGGTGTTCGCGTTCAAGGGCGAATCGCTCGACGAATACTGGGAATTCTCGCACCGCATTTTCGAATGGCCGAATGGCGAATTCGCCAACATGATCCTCGACGACGGCGGCGACGCCACGTTGCTGCTGATCCTCGGTTCGAAGGCCGAGAAAGACCGTTCGGTGATCTCGAAGCCGGAAAACGAAGAAGAAGTGGCGCTGTACAAGTCGATTGCCAAGCATCTGGATGCGGATCCGGTGTGGTACTCGACACGCCTCGCGCACATCAAGGGCGTGACCGAAGAAACCACGACCGGCGTGCATCGTCTGTATCAGATGGAAAAGGAAGGGCGCCTGCCGTTCCCGGCCATCAACGTGAACGATTCGGTGACGAAGTCGAAATTCGACAACCTGTATGGCTGCCGTGAATCGTTGGTCGACGGCATCAAGCGTGCAACCGACGTGATGATCGCGGGCAAGATCGCGGTCGTGGCCGGTTACGGCGATGTGGGCAAGGGTTGCGCGCAATCGCTGCGCGGTCTGGGCGCCACGGTGTGGGTCACGGAAATCGATCCGATCTGCGCGTTGCAGGCAGCGATGGAAGGTTATCGCGTGGTGACGATGGAATATGCCGCCGACAAGGCCGACATTTTCGTGACGGCAACGGGCAACTTCCACGTGATCGGCCACGATCATATGGCTGCCATGCGCAACAACGCGATCGTCTGCAACATCGGTCACTTCGATTCGGAAATCGACGTGGCATCGACGCGCCAGTACCAGTGGGAAAACATCAAGCCGCAAGTCGACCACATCATTTTCCCGGACGGCAAGCGCGTCATCCTGCTGGCTGAAGGGCGTCTGGTGAATCTGGGTTGCGCGACGGGGCATCCGTCGTTCGTGATGTCGGCATCGTTCACGAACCAGACGATCGCGCAGATCGAACTGTTCGTGCACGGCGACAAGTACGAAAACAAGGTCTACGTGTTGCCGAAACACCTTGATGAAAAGGTCGCGCGTCTGCATCTTGGCCGTATCGGTGCCGAACTGACGGTCTTGTCGGACTATCAGGCAAACTACATCAGCGTCGACAAGAACGGTCCGTTCAAGCCGAACCATTACCGCTACTAAGTCACGCTGCTAAGTAAGATTAAGCACGCGGGCGGTTTTAAAGCATGACAGTCTGATAACAGGGCGGCGCGCAAAGCGCCGCTTTGTTCGCCATGCCCGCCCCTTTCCGTTCAACCGGACATCCTGCCCAAAAGGAGCTCTACATGACCGTGCTGCTGACCTGGCTGATCAACGCGCTTGCGCTTCTGATCATCACCTACCTCGTACCGTCGATTCATATCCGCAGCTTCGGAACCGCTTTGATTGTCGCGGTGGTGCTCGGCTTGATCAATACGATTCTGCGGCCGGTGCTGATCCTGTTGACGCTGCCCGTCACGATCGTCACGCTCGGACTCTTCATCCTGGTGGTCAATGCGCTGTGCTTCTGGCTGTGCGCGTCGCTGCTGAAGGGTTTTGAAGTGTCGGGTTTCTGGTCGGCGTTCTTCGGCTCGATTCTGTACAGCATCGTTTCGTGGCTGCTGTCCGCGCTGATTTTCGGCAACCGCAGCATCGGTTGAGCTACTGAATCATGAACCCGATCGAACTTTCATTCGAATTCTTTCCGCCGAAAACGCAGGAAGGCGTCGACAAGCTGCGCGCCACCCGCGCGCAACTCGCGTCGCTCAAGCCCAAATTCGTGTCCGTCACGTTCGGCGCCGGCGGCTCGACGCAACAGGGCACGCTCGATACCGTCGTCGATATGGCGAAGGAAGGGCTCGAAGCGGCGCCGCACGTGTCGTGCATCGGCTCGTCGAAAGAGAGCCTGCGCGCGATCCTCAACGAGTACCGCGCCCATGGCATCCGCCATATCGTCGCGCTGCGCGGCGATCTGCCGTCCGGCATGGGCGCAGTCGGCGAGCTGCGTTATGCGTCGGAACTGGTGAGCTTTATCCGCGCCGAGTTCGGCGACTGGTTCTGGATCGAGGTGGCCGGCTACCCGGAGTACCACCCGCAGTCGCGCTCGCCGCGTCACGATCTGGAAAACTTCGCTCACAAGGTGAAGGCCGGCGCCAATTCGGCGATCACGCAGTATTTCTTCAACGCGGATGCGTATTTCCGTTTCGTCGACGACGCGCGGAAACTCGGCGTCGACGTGCCGATCGTGCCGGGCATCATGCCGATCACGAACTACTCGCAGCTGATGCGCTTCTCGGAGATGTGCGGCGCGGAAGTGCCGCGCTGGGTTGCACGCCGCCTGGAAAGCTTCGGTGACGACCGCGAGTCGATTCGCGCGTTCGGGCTGGATGTGGTGACTGACCTGTGCGGGCGTCTCATCGACGCGAAGGTGCCGGGCCTGCACTTCTACACGCTCAACGGCGCAGCGGCGACCAAGGCGATCTGCGAACGGCTGGGCGCTTAAGGCCCGAGCGGCCTCAGCACCGTTGTAAAGAACCGCGCGGCTACTCGAGCCGCGCGGTTTTTTTTCGGACGGGCAATCTCGCGCGGCTATCTCCCAAGGGAAACTTTGCCCGCGAATCTGTCCTAGATCGTTGCTGCGACGCAACAAAACACGCCACCAGGCGTTTCCTTCGCCGTGTAAGCCCGCATTGAACCCGATTTTTCTGCTGCCTATGATCGATACGCAGCTGACGTGGCTGCCGTGCGGAGAACATGATGACAGTATCCCGATTGCTGTTTGCAGTTCGCCATACCTGCCTGCCAGTCTTGAGCGCCTGCGCGGTCCTGGCTGCCGGCCTCGCGCCCGCTGCTGCCAACGCGGCCACCTTGCCTGACAAAACCCTCGTGTTCTGCTCCGAAGGCAGTCCGGCGGGTTTCGATTCCGCGCAGTACACCACCAGCGTCGAATTCACCGCCGCTTCGTACACGGTCTATAACCGCCTTGTCGAGTTCGCGCGCGGCAGTACTGATATCGAGCCGGGCCTCGCCGAGAAGTGGGATGTGTCGCAGGACGGCCTGCAATACACGTTCTACCTGCGGCACGGCGTGAAGTTTCAGACCACCTCGTTCTTCAAGCCGACCCGTGAATTCAATGCTGACGACGTTGTCTTTACTTACGAGCGGATGCTGGATCCCGACCAGCCGTTCCGTAAGGCATACCCGGTCCCGTTTCCCTACTTCGTCGACCTCGGACTGGCGAAGAACATCGCCAAGGTCGAGAAACTCGATCCGTACACGGTGCGTTTCACGCTAAAAGATGTCGATGCACCGTTCCTGCAGCAGATCGCGATGCCGTTCGCGTCGATTTTGTCGGCGGAATACACGGATCAATTGCTGAAAGCCGGCAAAGCCGCCGATATCAACCAATACCCGGTCGGCACCGGGCCGTTCATTTTCCGAAGCTATACCAAGGACGACTCGATCCGCTTCGACGGCAATCCTGATTACTGGAAACCGGGCATCGTGAAGCTCGGCAAGCTCCTCTTCTCGATTACGCTGGATCCCGCGGTGCGGCTGCAGAAACTGAAACGTGGCGAATGTCAGGTGATGAGCTATCCGCGTCCAGCGGATATTCCGCAGATCAAGGCAGACTCGTCGCTGGCGTTACCGAGCGAGGTTGGTTTCAATCTGGGCATTCTCGGGTACAACACAACGAAAAAACCGCTCGACAACGTGCTGGTGCGACGCGCGCTGGATATGTCGATCAATAAGAAAGCGATCATCGAGTCGGTGTATCAGGGCGCCGGGCAAATCGCGACGAATCCCATGCCGCCGACCCAATGGGGCTACGACAAGAATCTGAAAGATGCGCCGTATGACATTGATAAGGCCAAGGCGTTGCTGAAGGAGGCCGGTTACCCGGACGGCTTTGACCTTACCCTGTGGGCCATGCCGGTACAACGGCCCTACAACCCGAACGCGAGGCTGATGGCCGAAATGCTGCAGGCCGACTGGGCGAAGATCGGCGTCAAGACGACGATCGCCACGTACGAGTGGGGCGAGTACATCCGCCGCGCCCATGCCGGTGAACACGAGGCGATCCTGATCGGCTGGACGGGGGACTACGGCGATCCTGACAATTGGCTTGGCGTGTTGCTTGGCTGCGATGCGGTAAAGGGCAGCAACTTTTCCAAATGGTGCTACAAACCTTTCGACGACCTGATCAGGAAAGGCCGCGGCACCACCGATCTCGCCGAGCGAACCAAGGACTATGTGGAAGCACAGGAAATCTTCAAGCAGCAGGTTCCGTTCACGCCGATCGCCCACTCCACAGTCTATCAACCGATCAGCAAAGACGTCACGGGCTTCAAGATCGACCCGTTCGGTCCGACGCAATTCATGGGCGTTGGCCTGAAATAGCCGCCGGCAATGCCCCATGGGCCGCTTTTTGCTGAGCCCACTTCTCGCGCCGCGCGTTCCGGCCAGCGCCGGCGCGCGGCCGCCCTTATGCCTCAACTGTTTCCGATCGTCAACGGGGGTATTTTCCTCCGCTTGTTGCGGTGAGCCAAGCTCAAGTAATATCGCGCTACGCTGGCGGAAGCCAGCCCCGAACCTGGAGGAAACATGAAGCAAAACAATCTGTTGCGCGCCGCGCGTGTTACGACGCTCGTCGCAGCTGCAGCGGCATCGATGGTGGGCGCAAGTGTCGCGCGTGCCGAGATTCCGAATAAAACCCTGGTTTACTGCTCAGAAGGCAGTCCCGCGGGTTTCGATCCGGCCCAATACACCACGGGCACCGATTTCACGGCTAACACGTTCACTGTCTACAACCGCCTCGTCGAATTCGAGCGCGGCGGCACCAAGGTCGAACCGGGCCTCGCCGAAAAGTGGGAAGTCTCCGCCGACGGCAAGACGTATACGTTCCACCTGCGTCATGGCGTGAAGTTCCAGACCACGTCGTTCTTCAAGCCGACGCGCGAATTCAATGCGGATGACGTCGTGTTCACGTTCCAGCGCATGCTGGACCCGAACTCGGCATTCCATAAGGCGTACCCGGTCCAATTCCCGTACTTCACCGACATGGGCCTCGACAAGCTGATCACCGGCGTCGAAAAGGTCGATCCGTACACGGTCAAGTTCACGCTGAAGGAAGTCAACGCACCGTTCATCCAGAATCTGGCGATGGAATACGCGTCGATCCTGTCGGGTGAATACGGTGACCAGTTGATGAAGGCGGGCAAGGCCGCCGACATCAACCAGTACCCGGTCGGCACGGGCCCGTTCATCTTCCGCAGCTACACGAAGGACGCGACGATCCGCTTCGACGGCAATCCGGATTACTGGAAGCCGAACGCAGTGAAGATTTCGAAGCTGATCTTCTCGATCACGCCGGACGCCGGCGTGCGCGTGCAGAAGATCAAGCGCGACGAATGCCAGGTGATGAGCTATCCGCGTCCGGCCGACATTGCGCCGCTGAAGGCTGAAGCGAACATCGATATGCCGTCGCAACCGGGCTTCAACCTCGGCTACCTCGCGTACAACGTGACGCACAAGCCGGTCGACAAGCTCGAAGTGCGTCAGGCGCTCGACATGGCGATCAACAAGAAGGCGATCATCGAGTCGGTGTACCAGGGCGCAGGCCAGGCCGCAACGAACCCGATGCCGCCGACCCAATGGTCGTACGACAAGAACCTGAAGGGCGCGTCCTTCGATACGGACAAGGCCAAGGCTCTGCTGGCGAAAGCGGGTTACCCGAATGGCTTCGACATCACGCTGTGGGCCATGCCGGTGCAACGCGCGTACAACCCGAACGCCCGTTTGATGGCGGAAATGATCCAGGCCGACTGGGCCAAGATCGGCGTCAAGGCGAAGATCGTCACCTATGAATGGGGCGAGTACATCAAGCGCGCTCACGCGGGTGAAGACGACACGATGCTGATCGGCTGGACCGGCGACAACGGCGATCCGGACAACTGGCTCGGCACGCTGCTCGGCTGCGAAGCGATCAACGGCAACAACTTCTCGAAGTGGTGCTACAAGCCGTTCGACGATCTGATCCAGAAGGGTCGCGTCACGTCCGATCAGGGCGCACGCACGACGGCGTACATGCAGGCGCAGCAGATCTTCGCTCAGCAACTGCCGTTCTCGCCGATCGCTCACTCGACCGTGTACCAGCCTGTCAGCAAGAAGGTGGTCGACATGCGTATCGAGCCGCTCGGTTATGCGCGCTTCGACGGCGTCAGCGTCAAGTAAAAGTAATACAGTCAAGCTTACGCAGTAGCTTTTCGCACGGTTAGAAAACTGGTCGAAATGGTCCGGCGGCCGGGGTCACAAGCCCTCGTCGCCGGTTGCGTTTTTTCTTCATCAAGACCATAGGGACGAACCATGTTCCGCTTTGTTTTGCGCCGCATCGGCATGGTGATACCGACCTTCATCGGCATCACGATCCTCGCGTTTGCGCTGATTCACCTCATACCGGGCGACCCCATCGAAGTGATGATGGGCGAGCGCGGCGTCGATCCGGCCATGCATGCCGCCGCGATGCACCGCCTGGGGCTCGACGAGTCCTTGCCGATGCAATACGTTCACTACATCGGCCGCGCCGCGCACGGCGACCTCGGCACCTCGATCATCACCAATACCAGCGTGATGGGCGAATTCCTCGCACGTTTCCCCGCTACCATCGAACTGTCGTTCTGCGCGATGATGTTCGCGCTGATCGTCGGCCTTCCGGCGGGCGTGTTCGCGGCCCTCAGGCGCGGCACGGTGGTCGATCACGGTGTGATGGGCACGGCGCTAACCGGCTACTCGATGCCGATCTTCTGGTGGGGCTTGATTCTCATCATGTTTTTTTCCGTGGACCTCGGCTGGACGCCGGTGTCGGGCCGCATTGCGGTCGAATACGACATTCCGCACGTGACCGGCTTCATGCTGATCGACGCGCTGATGTCCACTGACGAAGGCGCGTTCAAATCCGCGCTCAGCCATCTGATCCTGCCGGCCATTGTGCTCGGCACGATTCCGCTGGCAGTCGTCGCGCGGATGACGCGTTCGTCGATGCTGGAAGTGCTGCGCGAGGATTACATCCGCACTGCACGTGCGAAGGGCTTGTCGCCTGGCCGCGTGATCGTCGTGCATGCGTTGCGTAATGCGCTGATTCCGGTCGTGACCGTAATCGGCTTGCAGGTCGGTACGCTGCTGGCCGGTGCCGTGCTGACCGAGACGCTGTTTTCGTGGCCGGGTATCGGCAAGTGGCTGATCGACGCGATCGGCCGGCGCGACTACCCGGTGGTGCAGGGCGGTATCCTGATGATCGCTACGCTAGTGATCGTTGTGAACCTCGTCGTCGATCTGTTGTACGGCGTGTTGAATCCGCGCATTCGGCATACGAGGTAACTAGCCATGGCAGACATTCAAAATACAGTCCCCCAGTCGGTGACGCCGCCCAGCGGCCGCGCCATCGCCGCCCGCGAATTCTGGGCGAATTTCTCGCGTAACCGTGGCGCGGTCGGCGCCGGCATCATCGTGCTGGCGCTGGTCTTCATTGCGATCTTCGCGCCGTTGATTGCGCCGCATAGCCCGATCGAGCAGTACCGCGATTCCGTGAAAATCCCGCCCGCCTGGCTCGACGGCGGCAACTGGAAGTTCATTCTCGGTACCGACGAAGCGGGCCGCGACATCCTCTCGCGGCTGATGTATGGCGCGCGGTTGTCGTTCTGGATCGGCTTCGTCTCGGTGGTGCTCGCGCTGATTCCGGGCATCGTGCTCGGGCTGATCGCGGCCTTCTTTGAGAAGTGGGCCGATACGCCGATCATGCGCATCATGGACGTGCTGCTCGCGTTGCCGTCGCTGCTGCTGGCGGTTGCGGTGGTCGCGATCATCGGCCCGGGTCTCGTCAATACGATGCTGGCGATTGCGATCGTCGCGTTGCCGGGTTATGTGCGTTTGACGCGCGCGTCGGCACAAGGCGAATTGCAGAAGGAATATGTGACGGCTTCGCGCGTGGCGGGTGCCAGTACCTTGCGTCTGATGTTCTCGCAAGTGCTGCCGAATTGCACGGCACCGCTGATCGTGCAGGCCACGTTGGGCTTTTCGTCGGCGATTCTTGACGCTGCGGCACTCGGCTTTCTCGGCCTTGGCGTGCAGCCGCCGTCGGCGGAGTGGGGCGCGATGCTGGCCTCGGCGCGCGACTATATCGACAGCGCCTGGTGGATCGTCACGATGCCGGGTCTTTCCATCCTGATCTCGGTGCTCGCGATCAATCTGCTCGGCGACGGGCTGCGCGACGCACTCGATCCCAAACTGAAACGGATGGCCTGACATGAGTAATCTATTGACCATCCGCAATCTCGCGGTGGATTTCAACGGCCTGCCCGCTGTCGATCGGATCAATCTCGATGTCGCGCAGGGCGAAGTGGTCGGCGTGGTCGGCGAATCGGGCTCGGGCAAGAGCGTGACGATGATGGCGCTGATGGGCCTGATCGATGCGCCAGGCAAAGTGACCGCCGACGAAGTCACCTTCAACGGCAAGAACCTGCTGAAAGCATCGGCGAAGGAACGCCGCAAGATCATCGGCAAAGACATCGCGATGGTGTTCCAGGACGCGCTTACCAGTCTGAATCCGAGCTACACCGTCGGCTATCAGATCAAGGAAGTGCTGAAGCTGCACGAAGGCTTGCGAGGCAGTGCGCTGGACAAGCGCGCGCTGGAGCTGCTCGATCAGGTCGGCATTCCCGATCCGAAAGGCCGTATTGGTTCGTTCCCGCACCAGATGTCCGGCGGCATGAACCAGCGCGTGATGATCGCGATGGCGATCGCCTGCAATCCGAAGCTGCTGATCGCCGACGAACCCACCACCGCGCTCGACGTCACGATCCAGGCGCAGATCATGGAGCTGCTGATCAAGCTGCAGAAGGAACGCGGCATGGCGCTCGTGCTGATTTCGCACGATCTGGCGGTGGTGTCCGAGGTCGCGCAGCGCGTCGCGGTCATGTACGCTGGCGAAGTGATCGAAACCAACCGCGTGCCGGATATCTTCGCCGCGCCGCATCATCCGTACACGGAAGCGTTGCTGGCGGCGATCCCGGAGCACAATGTCGGCGCGGTACGGCTCGCTGCGCTGCCAGGCATGGTGCCGGGGCGCGACGACCGGCCCAAAGGATGTCTCTTCGCGCCGCGCTGCAAGTACGTGGTCGACGACTGCATGAAGGCGCGGCCCGCACTGGCGCCGCTGCAAGGTCACGCTGAGGTCGCGCGTGTGCGCTGTATCAAACCCTTGAACCTGAGCGGCGACGCCAACGTTCACACCCATGGAGGCGCACGATGAACGCAGTACTCGAACCGCGGCGCCAGTCGGACCATGCGGGCGATCACGTGCTGGTTGCCGACAAGCTTGCGCGTTACTACACGGTCAAGCGCGGCATGTTCAGTCAGGGCACCGTCAAGGCGTTGAACGGCGTGTCGTTCGCGCTCGAACGCGGCAAGACTCTTGCCGTGGTCGGCGAATCGGGCTGTGGCAAATCGACGCTCGCACGCCAGCTGACGATGATCGAAGCGCCCAGCGCGGGTCGCTTGCTGATCGATGGCGAAGATGTCGCCGGCGCCGATCATGCAAAGATCGCGGCATTGCGGCGGCGCGTGCAGATGGTGTTTCAGAATCCGTTTGCCTCGCTGAATCCGCGCAAGACCGTCGAGCAGACGCTCGGCGAGCCGCTCGCGATCAACACGCAACTGAGCACGACCGAACGCGCCGAACGGATCGCGCAGATGATGCGCACGGTCGGCCTGCGTCCGGAGCACGCAAAACGCTATCCGCATATGTTCTCGGGCGGCCAGCGGCAGCGCGTGGCGATTGCGCGCGCGATGATCCTCGATCCGCAGATCGTGGTCGCCGATGAACCGGTGTCCGCGCTCGACGTGTCGATCCAGGCGCAGATTCTCAATCTGTTCATGGATCTGCAGGAGCAGTTCAAGACCAGCTACGTGTTCATCTCGCACAACCTGTCAGTGGTGGAGCATATCGCCGACGATGTGATGGTGATGTACTTCGGCGGCGTGGCGGAACTCGGCGACAAGAAGCGGATTTTCTCGAATCCGCGTCATCCGTACACGCGTGCATTGATGTCGGCCACGCCTTCGATCTTCGAAGCGGACCGCACCATCAAGATCAAGCTGCAAGGCGAAATGCCGTCGCCGCTGCATCCGCCGTCGGGCTGCACGTTCCATCAGCGCTGCCCGTACGCGATCGACCGCTGCCGCAGCGAAGAACCGAAGTTGCGTGAAGTGGATGGCCGTCAGGTGTCGTGTCACCGCGCCGAGGAGGTGGGGGACGTGGATGCCTGATGGAGTGGCGGCGCGTCGTTTTACGCGCCGCTTGCGTGATGGCGGCCGCAATGCTGCTTTCGCGCGGCGCTGGGCAGCGCGTGCACGAACCGGTGCCGCGCTCTTCGGCGTTTGTTCTGTTTTTCACCTGAGCGCGGGGCCGGTCGGCGTCGCGCATGCCGCGGGGGCGGCCGCCAATGCGCCGTCACAGGCGGGGCACCCGGCGATGCCGGTGCCCAATCTGCCGGCGCCGCCACGCGCCACCTTGCCGGGCTTCAATCCGCCGCCCGCCGCGCCGGGCACCACAGCGAGCGGTCCGGTGCAAACGCAGCCGGCGCGCATGCCGTTCTATGTCGCGACGCGCGGCACCACGACCATCTACGTGCTCGGCACCTTGCACGTCGGCGACCCCGCCGACTATCCGCCCAAGCAACCGTTCCGCGCGCCGATTCTCGGTGCGCTGGCCGCATCGCCAACGCTAGCGCTCGAACTCTCACCCGATGAACTCCTGGTCTCGCAAGACGACGTGTCCAGGTACGGTGTCTGTCGGCGCGACTGTCTACCGGGCCTGTTGCCCGATCCTTTGTGGCGCAAGCTCGCCTATCGCTTGCGCGGCAATCCCGCCGCACTGGATGAAATCAAGAAGATGCGGCCGTGGCTCGCTTCACTGGTGGTGGAAACCTACGACTCGCTGAGTGCCGGTCTGCAGACCGAATACGGCACGGAAGCGCAATTGCAGAACGTCTATATCAGGACGCGGGGCAAGATCGTCGGGCTGGAAACGTTGTCGCAGCAGATGCGTGCGTTCACCGGTTTGTCGCTCGCGCAGCAGCGTGAAATGCTCGCGCAGGATCTGGTGCAGACGCCTGCGGAAAACGTCGACGATGTGCGGACTTTGCACCGGCTGTGGAGAGTGGGCGATGCTGACGCGATCGCCGCATGGCAGGCCGCGAAGTCAGAAACACTGGCGCGCGACAAACGCATCTCTGATCAGATCGACAACAAGATCGTGTACGAGCGCAACCGGCGCTTCGTGTCACGGATGCTGTTGATCGCCGCACCGAACAAGCCGGTGTTCGTGGCGATCGGCGCGTTGCACCTTGGGGGCCGCAAAGGCGTGCTGCAGCTGTTGCGGCAGCACGGGTTCGTGGTGGATGCGGGGTGAGCTTATTGGTCCTGCAGCGCTTTGGAAACTTCTGCAACCACCGGCGCCCAATCGCCCAGCAGCGTCTGCCGGAACAATTTCATCGCCGGATACCACGGTGAATCGCTGCGGTTTTCGAGCCAACGCCAGTCGGAGTTGGCCGGCAGCAGCACCCACACCGGCTTGCCCAGTGCGGCCGCCAGGTGCGCCACGCCAGTGTCCACGGCGATCACCAGATCGAGATTCATGATGAGTGCCGCGGTGTCGTCGAAGCTATTCAGGTCGGCGGTGAAATCGTGGGCGCGGAAAGCTTCCGGCGCGTTAGCCAACTGCGCGTGCGCCGGGCCTTTCTGCAGTGCATACCAGGCGACATTCCCGATTTCGCTGAGCGCGCTCAGGTCGGCCAGCGCCATTGACCGGTAGCAGTCGTTGCCGAACGTCGGGCTGCCGGCCCAAACCAAACCCACTTTACGCGTCGATTTGCCGGCAACGTCCGTCCGTTTGCGCCACGCCTCGATCTTCGCTTTGTCGGCGAACATGTACGGCACTTCAGCCGGGATGGTCGACAGCTCCGTGCCGACGCACGACGGCACACTCATCATCGGCACCCAGAAGTCGTACTGGCCATCGGGCTTGCCGCTGAACGCGCGGTGCACGCCGGGTATGCGTTCGACTAAAGGCAACAGCGGCTCGCGCACGCAGATGTCGACCGTGGCGCCGAGTTGCTCAAGCACGCGCGCATAGCGTAGGAACTGGAAGTGATCGCCGAAGCCCTGTTCGCCGACTAGCAACAGACGGCGTCCGTCGAGCGGTTCGCCGCGCCATTCGGCGACGTCCGCGATGGCGATCGCCTCGTAGTCGCTCTTGCGCCAGCGTTGCGCAAACTCCGCCCAGCCGTGCCTGTAGTCGCCGCGTTTGAGCAGGAGCCACGCGAGATTCTGGTGCGCGTCCGCATAGTGGGGATCGAGTGCCAACGCATGCCGGTAAAACCCTTCCTCTTCGTCCAACCGACCTTGCGCGCCGAGCGATCCCCCGAGGCAGACCAGGTTCGTGGGGTTCGGCTTGAGTGCGACCGCACGCCGATACTGTGATTCAGCGCCGACATAGTCGCCGAGCTTGCCGATCAGGCTGCCCAGGTTGATGTGCGCCTCGGCGTAATCGCCGCGCAGTGCCAGTGCCCGTTCGAAACTGGCGATGGCCGCGGCGTGCTCGCCTCGCGCGTTGTACGCATTGCCAGCATTGAAATGTGCTTCCGCCGAGTGCGGGTCGAGCGCCAACGCGTGTTGATAGCAGACCAGCGCTTCATCGTAGCGGCCCAGCTTGTTCAACGCCGTGCCGAGGTTCAGATGCGCATCGACCAGCGACGGATTCACTGCCAACGCCAGCTGATACTGCCCGACCGCTTCGTCAAACGCACCTTGCGCTTGCAGTGCGACCCCGAAATTGTTGCGTGCGTCGGCGAAATCCGGCTGCAACTGCAAGGCCTGGTCGTAGCAAATCATCGCTTCGTTGGGATGGCCGAGCGCGGCAGCCACAAGGCCGCGATTGCTCCAACAGGTGGCGTCGGTGCGATCGAGTTTGAGCGCTTCGCTCATCAACTCGGCGGCGAAGACGTGGTCGCCGCGCTGATGTTGCAGCACGCCGAAGTAGTGCAACGCTTTTGCATACGCGGGGTCGAGGGCGAGGGCTTCGCGGTAGAAGGGCTCAGCGGCATCGAGCCGGCCGGCCTGGTGCGCTTCGAGCGCTGCGTCGATCAGCGAGGTGAGGTAGGGGGTGGGCGGCGCGTCGGCGCGCGCGGTGTCAGGGTGGGGTTGATGTTGCATGGGAGACCTGCTGGAAAGCACTGGCGGCGCGCGTTGCACGCGTCGCCAGTGTATGTGGATGGGGGAGACCATCCGTCAGCTTATGTTCCGGCCCCTTTCCTGACGATCGGACGCCTCCGAATTCGGTGGCGTCCATTTGCCACGGGCTTGTACAACTGCACCGACCCGCGCGAAATTTCTACACGATGTCGGCATCTGCCGCGCGGCCTTGCCAAAGGTCCTACAAGAACATCAAGAAATTCAACAGGAAGATATTCACCACGAGCAAGGTGAGCGCGGTGGGCACTTGCACCTTGATCACGGCGTTCTTATCCGGCAACTCCAGCAATGCCGCCGGCACCATGTTGAAGTTAGCGGCCATCGGTGTCATGAGTGTGCCGCAGTAGCCGCTGAACATGCCGATCGCGACCATTACAGCCGGATTGCCATGGAACACGCCGACCAGGATCGGCACGCCGACGCCGCCCGTCATCACCGGAAACGCGGCGAAGCCGTTGCCCATCACCATCGTGAACAGCGCCATGCCGATGCAGTACACAGCGACCGCGATGAATCGGTAGTCGAGGCTGATATAGGCCGTGGTCACGTGAGCGACGGCCTTGCCGACGCCGGCGTCCGAGAATACGAGGCCGAGCATGCCGAGCATCTGCGGCAGCACCGCGGCCCATGACAATGCATCGACCAGGCGGCGCGCCTCCTTCACCGATTGGCCGACGGTGTCACGCGTCAGCACGCAGGCAATCGCTAACGCGATCACGCAGCCGATCCCGAAGCCGATCAACGTGACGTTGGCCTTTTCGATCAGCGGCGTGCCGCCAAAGATCAGATGGCTGGCAGACAAGGTGATGATCACGGTGACGACCGGGATCGTCAGCGCGGGCACGAACAGCTTGTTGCCCAGACGCGCGGCGCTAGCTTTGCGGGCTTCGAGCGACAGTACTTTGGGCTTGGCCGCAGTGACGCCGCCAAAGCCCGCAATCAGTGCCATCACGATCACCAGCACGCCGACCACCGAGGGCGGCAGCTTGTCGCCGATCAGGAAGATCAGCGCATAGAGAATCCAGAAACCGCCGGCGGTGAAACGGCGCGGATGTTCCTTGTCGGCGACGATCATGCCGCCGATAACGAGCAGCACGACGCCGAGCAGCCAGAAGAGATAGGTAATCGTGAACGTCATGCTTTGTCTCCCGCGGCAGGCTGGGCCGGCGAACCAGCGGCTGCATTGCCGCGCAATTCGCGCTCTAGCGTGCGGTCGAGCAGATACAGGCGAAAGCCGTGGATGATGAACGCGCAGATCGCGGTCGGAATGCCCCAGACAGCGACGTGGATTGGTTCGACGACGATGCCCGCTTCCTTCAGGAAGGTCGTCATCAGCACGATTGCGCCGAAGGCGACGAAGATGTCTTCGCCGAAGAACAGGCCGACGTTGTCGGTCGCCGCGGAGAACGCGCGCAATTTGAAACGCACAGCGTCGCTGATTTTGCCGAAGCGGGTTTCAGTGGCGCCTTCGGCCATCGGCGCGATCAGCGGACGCACCATTTGCGGATGGCCGCCGAGACCTGTAAGACCGACAGCGGCGGTCAGCTCGCGCACCAACAGATAGACGATCAGCAGACGTCCGGCGGTCGCGGCCTTGATGCTGCCGATCCACGCTTGCGCTCGCTCGCGCAGGCCGTGCCGTTCGAGCAGGCCGATCACGGCGAGTGGCAGCAGGATGATTAGCGGGATATTGCGGGTCTTGATGAAGCCGGTGCCGATCTCAGCGAGAATCTTTTCAGGCGGGAAGTGCGCGGCCAGTCCGGTGACAATCGCGGCAACCGCCACGATCAGCATCGGATTGAACCGCAATAAAAAGCCGACGATGATGACGGCCACGCCAATGAGCGGCCATAGACTGACTGTTGTCTGCATCTGGATCTCCAAACAGGGTTTCAACCTCGCCGCTTGTGGCGGCTCACGTGGGCCGGCGGCCGGGAGGGAGACCCCGCGCCGTCTTGCTGCTACGGCTCTTGATGGCCGCATTGCTTCGACTGCACCTGCACCTGCATCTACTGCTTATCTGCTGATTGACTGCGGGCACTGCAATGAGTCCTGCACCTGGCAAACGCCCCGCTGAGGGCGGGGCGTTCAGGGCCTGGCAAGAGGTTGAATCGCGCTGTCTGGCTCGTGTAAGCCGACGCGTGGATCAGACGCTCGCGGCGCCGGCCGCGTGGACTTCAATACCGGCGTCCTGTAGCGCGCTGCGGATGCGCCGCGCGAACGCCAGCGCATGCGGGCCGTCGCCATGCAGGCAAATGGTCTGGGCGTTGAGCGGCACCCATTGTCCGTCCACGGCTTGCACGCGGCGCTCGCGCACCATCGCGAGCGTGCGCGCCAGCACCACCTCTTCGTCGTCGAGCAGCGCGCCGGGCTCCTTGCGCGGTACGAGCGACCCGTCGGCCCGGTAGCCACGGTCGGCGAAGACTTCTTCGACGGCAGTCAGGCCGGCTTGGCGTGCGGCCGCCACGAGTCCGCTGTTGGCGAGCGCGAACACCGCCACCGACGGGTCGAAATCGTGAACGGCAGACACGATCGCGTCGGCGATCTTTGCGTCGCGCGCGGCCTGGTTGTACAGCGCGCCGTGCGGTTTGACGTGCGCGATGCGACCGCCCTCGGCCTGAGCGATCGCCGACAGTGCGCCGAGTTGATACAGCACGCCCGCGTAAATGTCGTTGGCCGGCAGATCCATTTCCTTGCGGCCGAAATTCTCGGGATCGTTAAAGCTTGGATGCGCGCCGATCGACACACCTTTTTGCACTGCCCAGCGCACGCAATCGCGCATGGCGTTGGCGCCGCCCGCGTGCCAGCCGCACGCGATGTTGGCCGAGCTGACGAGGTCGAGCAGCGCCTCGTCGGAGCCGCAGCCTTCGCCGAGATCGGCGTTCAAATCGATTTCCATGGTGTTCCTCTGCTTAGTGTTACAACGCTGCGACCGCCGCGAGTTGGCGCGCGCAGCGCTCTTCGTGCATGGCAATCGCGGCGTCGATCTGCCGCAAATAGGTGCGTTCTTCCAGTAAAGCCTGGCGCGCCTCGTAAGGTGTCGTCGGGATGAAGCGGATGGAGGCGTTCAGGCGAACCTGCGCGAGCTTCCACAGATCGGCCTGGATCACGGCGCCGATCTTCGGGTAGCCGCCGGTGGTCTGTGCATCGCTCATCAGTACGATCGGCTGGCCGTTCGGTGGGACCTGAATCGTGCCGGGCAACACCGCGTGCGAGAGCAGATCGCGTTTCTGGGTGCGCTTCAGTTCCGCGCCGGCGAGGCGGTAGCCCATTCGGTTGCTGTTCGGTGTGACCAGCCATTCATCGGACCAGAACGATTCGTGCGCTTCCTCGGTGAAACTGTCGTACTCGGGGCCTTGCAGCACGCGGATCGGCACAGCCCACGGCACGCCGGACGGATGCCGGCCGCGCCGCAGCGGTTCGTGGACCAGCACGAACTTGCACCAGGCGGGCGCCTTCACGCCGAATTCCGGCGCATCGGGGGTAAAGCCGAGGTGGCCGCGTGGTGGCGGCGCGCCGACCGGCAGACGATCGCCGTCGCGCAGCGGCCGGCCGCCGAGTCCGCCGAAATGTCCGGCGATATCCGTGCTGCGCGAGCCGAGCATCGGCAAAACGTCGATACCACCCGCGACGCAGACATAGCCGCGCATGCCGCGTTTGGCGGCTTGCAGAACCAGCTCCTGGCCGGCCTGCACGGGCAGGCTCCACCATGAATAGACCGGTTTGCCGTCGAGCGTCGCGCCGAATTCGGTGCCGGTGATGGCCACGCGTGTGGCACGCAGAAAGCGCAGCACGGTCGGGCCGAAGGTAATTTCCAGGCCGGCCGCATCGGGCCGGTTGCCGACCAGCCGGTTGCCGACTTCGAGCGACAAACGGTCGAGCGCGCCACCCATCGCGACGCCGAGGTGCCGGTAGCCGTGGCGGCCGAGATCCTGGATCGTGGTCAGGAGACCCGCGCGAATCACATCGATCATGCGTGTATCCCCGCGACGGTGAAGCGCACCCGGTCGCCCGGTTGCAAGAGCGTGGGCGGACGGCGGGCCGGATCGAACAGCGGCAGTTCGGTGCGGCCGATCAACTGCCAGCCGCCGGGGGAGGTCGCCGGATAAATTCCGGTCTGTTCACCGCCGATGCCGACCGAACCGGCCGGCACTTCCAGCCGCGGCGACGAACGGCGCGGCGTGTGCAGCGCTTCTTCGAGCCCGCCCATATAGGCGAAGCCCGGCTGGAAGCCGAGGAAGAACACCACGTACTCGCCTTGCGCATGGCGTTGCACGACCTCGCGCACGCCCAGGCCGGTGTGATTGGCGACCGCTTGCAGATCGGGACCGAACTCGCCGCCGTACTGCACCGGAATTTCGACTTCACGGCCGGGTGCGGGCACGTCGCTTACCGCGTCCCAGGCTGCTTGCAATTGGTTCACGAGCGCTTCGCGGTCGGCTTCGAGCGGATCGAATACGAGCGTCAGATTGTTCATGCCCGGCACAACCTCCAGCACATGCGGCCAGTCGCGCGCGGCCTCGGCGGCGGCCCATACGCGCCGCTGGCAGTCCAGCGTGGCAGGCGGCGGCGCTTCGCAGACTAGCGCGGCGTCGCCGAGCAGAAAGATTCGTGGTTGGCTCATCGCTTAATGGCCCAGGTCGAGTCGGAAATGTCGAGCATATCGGACCCTATGGTTATTTATCGACATAAGGTACGTGATGCTTGAAGCGTACATTATCAATAAAATATCAACAAATTATCAATAAGCGTTTTCGCCAGGCTCCCGGGAATGGGCTGCTCGTCGTACACTCCCGACACCTTTCCATCCTGCTTCTCGAGAAACGTCACCATGTCGCGCCACCCCACCAAGATTGTCTCCTCGGAACATCTCGTGTCTGACACAAGCGCGGAGCTGTCCGAGCTGGAGTACGCACTCATCATGGCGAGCAATGCGTTCAACCGGTGGATGGTGCGCTGCATGTCAGCCGCCGGCGAAAAGGACATGACCGCGATCGAAGTCTCGTTGCTGCACCACGTCAGCCATCGCGAGCGGCGCAAGAAGCTGGCAGACATCTGCTTCGTGCTGAACATCGAAGACACCCACGTCGCCACTTACGCGTTGAAGAAGCTCGTAGCTAGAGGGTATGTAAAAAGCGAAAAGACCGGCAAGGAAGTGTTCTTCTCGGCGACCGATGCCGGCCGTGAGCTCTGTCTGAAATACCGCGAGGTGCGCGAGAGCTGTCTGATTTCGACGCTGAAGGAAAGTGGCCTGACCAACGAGCAGATCGGCGAGGCGGCGCAACTGATGCGCAACGCGTCCGGACTGTACGACACGGCCGCGCGGGCGGCGGCGTCTTTATGACTCGGCTCGGCCTCGGCAACGGATGAAGGAGGCGCCTCGCACGGCGCTCTTCGAACGCTTAATCCGCCGGATGTGGGTAGAGGCCGGCTTCTGTCACGATCAGATCGAGCGGGATGTCGTGAGCTTCGCGCTGCAACGCGTCCGTGCGGCACACTTCATAGGCGATGCCGACCGTGACTGGCTTCTTCGACGCCGGCCACGCGGCCAGCGTGCGGTCGTAGTAGCCGCCGCCGTAGCCGAGCCGGAAGCCGCCGGCGTCGAAGCCCACGCACGGCACGAACAGCAGATCGGGAACCACCACGCGCCCCGAAGTGGGCTCGGCGATCTTGTGATGGCCGATCTTCATCGGCGTATCCGGCGTCCATGCGTGAAATTCGAGTGGCGCGCCACGTTCCTTGACGATCGGTAAGCTCGCCTCGCGTTGCGCATTTGCCGCGAGCCAGATCGCGATCGCGGCGCGCGCGTCGAACTCGCCCGACAGAGGCCAATAGAACCCCACGCTGCTCACGCCATAGTGCTTCAACGCGTCGAGAATGCGACGGCTGAGCGCGGCGTTGTGCGCCGGCTCGGAAGCCGCTTGTAGCCTTGCTTCCAATAGCATTCGACGCAGCGCCTTTTTCGATTCTGCGACCGGGTTGCATGCTATGCTTGGGTCCAATTCGCGCTCCAGAAACAACGATGTCAAAACGCCTCTATCGAGTATATCGCGCGGCCGGTCTGGCGCTTGCCGCTGCGGCACTCGTCGCGTGCAGCACGGCCTCCGCCGTCAAGCCCGTTCCCCTTTCGCAACTCACGAACGACGACCAGATCTTCGTCCAGCTGCGCGAAGCCGCCCGCAATAATGACGCGGCGCGTGCAGCGCAACTGGCGAGCATGATCC
Source organism: Paraburkholderia domus (assembly GCF_905220705.1). GTDB lineage: Bacteria > Pseudomonadota > Gammaproteobacteria > Burkholderiales > Burkholderiaceae > Paraburkholderia > Paraburkholderia domus. Next base: position 36,317 of record NZ_CAJNAT010000018.1, on the reverse strand, counting down.
CGAACTATCCGGCGCCTTCGTATCTGGAGTACTTCCAGATCAAGCCGCAGCTGTTCGATTCCAGCGGCCATGCGCGCATCGACGCGCCGGATGCGCCGGTGCTGGCGTTTCTGCAGAAGTACGACGGCCAGGCCATCGCCGACCGCATGCGCAACGACTATCTCACGGTGCTCGGCGCGCGTCACGACTGGCGCAACTTCGATCAGCAATACGTGCGTTTCGTGCTGGACGACGATACGCAGGTGAAGTGCTACTCGCTCGAATCGCGTGCCGCGCGTGGCGAAAACGTCGCCGACGCGGCGCGTGCCCTGCTGGTCGATCCGAAGTGGTACGGCGACGGCTGCGTCGATCTGATTACCTCGCTGGCGGTGAGTCAGCAGTTCAGTTCCGACGACGTGTGGCAACAGATCCGCCTCGCGTACGAGCAGAACTACACCAACACCGGCAGCAAGCTCGTCGACGCGCTCAGCAACCAGCCGCCCGATCCGGTGCTGTTCGGCCAGGCCACGAGTACGCCACCGTTGCTGCTGGCGCGCGGCGTCGGTCCGGATACGCAGTCGCACCAACTCGCGTTGCTCGCAATCACGCGCATGGCGCGCAACGACCCGGCCATGGCCGCGGCCACGTTCGCCTCGGTGGCGCCGTCGCTGAGCTCGCCCGAGCGTGCAATCGGCTGGGGCACGATTGCCTATCAGGCCGCGACCAAACAGATGCCGAGCGCAGTCGACTGGTACCGGCTCTCGGTGAATGCGCCCCTGTCGACCCCGGCGTACGAATGGCGCACTCGCACCGCGCTGCTGGCGGGCGATTGGACGATGGTGCGCTGGTCGATCGAACAGATGCCGGCGGCGCTGCGCAATCAGCCGTCGTGGGTGTACTGGCACGCCCGTGCGCTCAAGCAAGCCGGCGACACGGCCACGGCCAACCAGGAATTCGGGTCGATCTCGCAGGGCTTCAACTTCTACGGCCAGCTGGCTTCGGAAGAGCTCGGTCAGAAGATCACCGTGCCGCCGAAAACGACAGTGACCGACGCCGAAATCCAGCAAGCCGGCAACACGCCGGGCTTCGATCTGGCGCAGCGGTTCTATGCGCTGAATTTGCGGCTCGAAGGCAATCGCGAATGGAACTGGCCGCTGCGCAACATGAGCGATCGGCAACTGATCGCTGCTGCTGAGTACGCGCGCCGTATCCAACTGTACGACCGCACCGTCAATACGGCGGACCGCACGAAGAGTGAGCACGATTTCTCGCTGCGCTACCTGTCGCCGTTCAAGGATATCGTCGAGCGCGATGCGCAGTCGAATGGGTTGGATGTGGAATGGGCGTACGGGCTGATCCGCCAGGAGTCGCGTTTCATCATGAATGCGCGCTCGGAAGTCGGCGCGAGCGGTTTGATGCAGCTGATGCCGGGCACCGCGCAACTGGTGGCAAAGAAGATCGGCCTCGGTCCGATTTCGCGCGAGCAGATGAACGACATCAACACCAACATCCTGCTCGGTACGAACTATCTGTCGATGATCTACAATCAATTCGACGGTTCCGCCGTCTTGGCCACCGCGGGCTACAACGCAGGCCCAGGCCGTCCGCGCAACTGGCGGCAATCGCTGCAGCGTCCGGTTGAAGGCGCAATTTTCGCTGAGGCGATTCCGTTCCAGGAAACGCGCGACTACGTTAAGAATGTGTTGTCCAACACGGTCTACTACGCGGCATTGTTCGAAGGCCGTCCGCAATCGCTGAAGGCGCGCCTAGGTTATATCGCACCGTAAGCGCCGTGCCGCCGCCGCGTCAATCTGATGCGGCGGTGCGCCACGCCAGCCGTTGCCGCGGCTTCCTCCAGGGAGTCGAGAAATGCGACATAAAGCCATTGCGATCATCGGCGGCTCCGGTTTTATCGGCAGCCATCTCGTCAACGCCCTCGTCGAAATGGGCAAAGACGTGCGCATCGCCACCAGGCGGCGCTACAACGCCCGCCATCTCACCCTGCTCCCCATCGACGTGATCGAAGCCGACGTGTTCGATCCGGTGCAGCTGGCGCGTTTCGTCGAAGGCGCCGATTGCGTCATCAACCTCGTTGCCACCCTGCATGGCAAACGTGGCACGCCCTATGGCCCGGAATTCGCACGCGTGCACGTCGAATTACCCACGAAAATCGTTGCGGCTTGCGAAGGCAAGGGCGTGCATCGGCTGATTCATATCAGCGCGCTCGGCGCTGACTCGAACGGGCCGAGCATGTATTCGCGCTCGAAGGGTGACGGCGAAAAGGCCGTGCACGCGGCGAATGTGGCGTGGACGATTTTCCGGCCGTCGGTGGTGTTCGGTCCCGAAGACCAGCTTCTCAACAAGTTCGCGTTCCTGCAGCGCGTCTTCCCGGTGATTCCGCTTGCCATGCCGGATGCGAAGTTCCAGCCGGTGTACGTTGACGACGTGGCGAAAGCGATCTGCAACGTGCTCGATCTCGATGCGGCCAGCGGCCATACCTACGAACTGGGCGGCCCGACCGTCTATACGCTGGAAGACCTCGTCAAATATTGTGGCGATGTGATTGGCAGGCATGCGCGCATCATTCGCCTGCCGGAAGCGTTGGCGCGTTTGCAGGCGTTGACGTTTGAAATGGCACCCGGCGAACCGGTGATCTCGCGCGACAATCTCGACTCGATGAAAGTCGACAATGTGTTGAGCGGACCGCTTGCGCCTGAACTCGACATCGAACCCGCCAGCATCGAAACGATTGCTCCCGTGTATCTAACCGGCGCCTCGACGCGTTCGCGCTTCGACACGTTTCGCGCCAGCGCGGGGCGCTGAACTTTTTTATCTCCTCTCTTATAGACGAAACATGAAGCTGCTTATCGGTGACAAAAACTATTCGTCATGGTCGATGCGTCCGTGGCTGCTGGTCAAGCATTTCGGCCTTCCGTTTGAAGAAGTGTTGATTCATCTGAATGAACCCGGCACGAAGTCAGCGATTCTGGCTTACGCGCCGACGGGTCCGGGCAAGCTGCCGTGTTTGATCGGCGAAGACGGATCGGCTACCTGGGATTCGCTGGCGATCGCCGAGACGCTGGCTGAGCGCTTCCCGCAGCATGCGCTGTGGCCGCGCGACCCGGCGGCGCGCAGCCACGCGCGCAGTGTGAGCGCCGAGATGCATTCGGGCTTCGGCGACTTGCGCTCGAACATGTGGATGAACATTCGCGCGTCGTTTCCGGGCAAGAACGCCACGCCGGGCGCGCTGGCCGACATTACGCGCATCGAGTCGATCTGGAGCAGGTGTCTCGATACCTACGGTGGCCCTTTCCTGTTCGGCGAGTTCAGCATTGCCGACGCGATGTACGCGCCGGTCGTGATGCGCTTCAACACGTGGCAACCGGCGCTTTCTGAAGCCGCCGCGGCTTACGCGCGTCGCGTCACGGCATTGCCGGCAGTGAGGGCATGGGTCGACGATGCACTGCGCGAAACGCACGCGATTCCCTATCAAGACGTATGTCCATGAATATCTACGCGGTTGGCGGCGCGATTCGCGACGAGCTATTGGGCGTGCCCGTGCAGGACCGCGATTACGTGGTGGTTGGCGCGACACCCGAGCAGATGGTGGCGCAGGGCTATCGTCCGGTGGGCAAGGATTTTCCGGTGTTTCTGCATCCGCAAACGCACGAGGAATACGCGCTCGCACGCACCGAGCGCAAGACGGCTGCGGGTTATCACGGCTTCCAGTTCTTCTACGCACCGGACGTCACGCTCGAAGAAGATCTCGCTCGCCGCGACTTGACGATCAATGCGATGGCGCGCGAGATGCGCCCGGACGGCGAACTGACCGGCCCGGTGATCGACCCGTTCAACGGCCGGGGCGATTTGCAGGCGCGGCTCTTTCGCCACGTCAGCGATGCGTTTCTCGAAGACCCCGTGCGAATTTTGCGGATTGCGCGGTTCGCGGCACGCTTTGTCGATTTCACCGTTGCACCGGAGACGATGGCGCTGATGCGCAAGATGGTGGCCGACGGCGAGGTGGATGCGTTGGTGGCCGAGCGCGTGTGGCAGGAAGTGTCGCGCGGGTTGATGGAGAAGAAGCCGTCCCGGATGTTCGAGGTGCTGCGGGAGTGCGGCGCGTTGGCGCGGATTCTGCCGGAGATCGATGCGTTGTTCGGCGTGCCGCAGCGGGCTGATTATCACCCGGAGGTGGATACGGGCGTGCATGTGATGATGGTGATCGACCATGCTGCGCAGCAGGGCTACGCGTTGCCGGTTCGGTTCGCGGCGCTCACGCACGACCTGGGCAAAGCGACGACGCCGGACGACGTGTTGCCGCGGCATATCGGGCATGAGGGGCGCAGCGTCGATTTGCTGAAACCTTTATGCGAACGGCTGCGGGTGCCGAATGAATGCCGCGATCTGGCGCTGCTGGTCGCGCGGGAGCACGGGAATATTCATCGTGTGATGGAGATGGGCGCGGCCGCGTTGGTGAGGCTGCTCGAGCGTAGCGATGCGATTCGGAAACCGGCGCGGTTTGCTGAAGCCTTGCAGGCTTGCGAGGCGGATGCGCGTGGGCGGCTTGGGTTTGAGATGCGGGCGTATCCGCAGGCTGAGCGTTTACGGATTGCGCTGGTCGCTGCGCGAGGCGTGGATGCTGGCGCTGTGGCTGGGCGGCTCGCTGACTCGCCTGGTGGGATTAAGGATGCGGTGCATCTGGAGCGCGTTCGCGCTGTTGAAGTGGCTCTTGTATAAAGGTTTGGTTTTTTGCTTTCGCGGCGCGTATTGTCTGTGTGCCCATGGTGTTGGCCTTTCCTTGATTTCTTATTGGTCTATTAGTGTCGCCCCTGTGCGGGGCGGGCACTTACTTCTCTTTGCCGGCCGCAAAGAGAAGTAAGCAAGAGAAAGCGGCTTAAACCGCTAATTCTTAAGTGGGTCTGCCGCGCAGCCGCGGTAGTGGTGCATCTGGAATCCGTGCTCTCGCACATTCAGCGTCAGTGACAAAGGAGTCATCAGCGCCCACTCCGCACGACGTGCGTCGCGGATGGGCCTGCCAGGGAAACCAGGGGCTTTGGTTGGACGCGGGGGGCCATCGGCTTCGCCTCGGCGAGGCGTCGAGCGAAGCCCGCGCGCGAAAACAAGCCGACGGTTTTGAGAAGTACCCTTCGGCGCGCGCAGCGTCGCCGGAAGTATGACGGCCTTGTCACCAGGGCGGAATGTACGAGGGCACAGATTCCAGATGCACCACTCCCCGCTCCAAGCCAAGGGACCCGCTTAAGAACTAGCGGTTTAAGCCGCTTTCTCTTGCTTACTTCTCTTTGCGGCCGGCAAAGAGAAGTAAGTGCCCGCCCCGCACAGGGGCAACGCTAATAGACCACTAACAAAACAAGGAAAGGCCAACGCCCCAGGCATACAGACAACAAACGCCGAACAGTCAAAAACCCTCACTTACAAAACCCTGGCAAGCAGCGACAAAACAATAGAAAGCACCAACGTCGACATAAATGGAAACGGATACTCACGCCCGAAGAGGCGCAACGTCACATCACCAGGCATCCGCCCAATCCCAATCTTCCTGAGCCACGGCCAGCAGGCCGACAACACCGCCACCGCAACAAACGTAGTCAACAGCCAGCGGATCATCACAAATCCCTAAGGCAAAAAATCACAACGTATGTGACCGGTCACCGCTGGAAAACGCCTGCAGCGTGTCATCCAGCCCGCGCGAAAACGCAATCACCTTGAACAACTCGCCCATCTCCGCCTCGGACAACAACTTCTGCACCGCGTTCGCCGCAGGCAAAAACCTCGCCGTGTCCGTTGGATCGAGCGTCGATAAAGCCTCAGTAATCCCCGCATTCAACAGGAACCGCGCCTGCGAAGTGAACCCCAATAAATCCGCGCCAGCGTCGACTCCGGCTTCGGCAATGCCGGTAAATTCCACGTGCGCAGTAATGTCCTGCAAGCCCGGATAAACAAACGGATCGCCATGCGCCCGGTGCCGGTAATGGCACATCAACGTGCCCTGCGCACGCTGCTCATGGTAGTACTCGTGGCGCGGAAAACCATAGTCGATAAAGAACGCCGCGCCACGCGTGAGCATCGCGCAAATGGTCCGCGTGAACGCCCGGGCGGCGTCGTGCGTCTCGGTGACGTAGTCGTCGCCGGTCGTTTCAATCTCAGCCAGAAACGCAATGTCCGCAGCCGCCGATACCGGACGGTCGTCAAACGCAAAAGCCTCATCCCGCCATACCACGCCGCGCTCGTGCCAGGCGCCGCCAATAAAGGCGAAGAGCCGCACGGGCATCGCGTCCAGCACCTCATTGCCGATCACCACACCTTCGAACTTTTCCGGCAACGCGTCCAGCCAGCGCACCTTCGCGGCCAGCGCCGGCGCGGTGGTTTCGATCGTTTCGCGCTGACGCTCGCGCAGTTCACCCGACAAATCCACGATCGAGTAGCTGTCGAATTCGACGCCCAGAGCGTCGAGCGCGTTCAGCAAACCGGCGGCGAGTTTGCCTGTGCCGGCGCCAAATTCCATCACGTCGCGCGTGCCGCTTGCCTGCAAGGCCTCGGCGAGCGGGCGCGCCAGCGTCGCCGCGAATAGGGGTGACATTTCCGGCGCCGTCACGAAGTCGCTGCCGTCGTCGCCGCGCAGGCCGAATTTGCGGGCGCCGCCGCTGTAATAGCCGAGTCCCGGCGCGTAAAGCGCGCGCTCCATATAGCGGTCGAATGGCAGCCAGCCACCGGCGGCTTCGAGCTCCGAGCGGATCTGCGCGACCAGCGCTTCTGACTGCTCAAGCGCGCTCGGGCCGGGAGCAGGTAAACTATCGGGTTGGTGAGCTTTCGGATTCATCCCCGCATTGTAAATGACCGCCTCTCTGGACACCGCCGCCGCCCGCGCACCTGAAACGCCGCGCATCGTGCTGATTACCGGCGCCGCCCGCCGCATCGGGCGCTCGCTCGCGCTCGGCTTCGCCGCGCGTGGCTGGGACGTAGCGGTCCATTACGGCGCTTCGCGGGAGGAAGCTGACGAGGTGGTCGCGGAAATTGCCGCCTTGGGCCGCCGTGCGGTGGCTTTACACGCGGAATTAGGCGACGAAGCTCAGGTCAAGCAGCTCATACCTGCCTGTATGGCCGCGCTGGGGCGCCCGGCGTGTATCGTCAACAACGCGTCGCGCTTCGAAGAAGATACGGCGCAGAACGTCGGTTACGACCTTCTGCTGAAGCTGACCGCGATGAATCTCGGCGCGCCGGTGGTATTGGCGCGTATGCTGTTCGAGGCCACGCCGGAGGCCGCTCGCACCGATGAAAGCCAGCGCGGCGTGGTCATCAATGTGCTGGACCAGAAGCTGTACAACATGAACCCGGACTACCTGTCCTATACGCTGTCGAAAGCAGCGTTGCAGACGGCGACGGTTGCTCTGGCACAGGCGTTGGCGCCGAAAGTGCGCGTGGTCGGGCTCGCCCCCGGTCTGACGATGCAATCCGCAGATCAAACGCCGGCCGGTTTTGAAGAAGCTCACCGTGCTACGCCTTTGGGCCGCGCGTCGCGGCCGGAGGATATTGTCGCCGCAGCGCTGTATCTCGCCGATGCAGCGGGTGTCACCGGAACGACGCTGGTGGTCGACGGCGGGCAGCACCTTGTGCCGCTGCCGCGCGACGTAATGTTTTTGACGGGCGCCTGAAGCGCGTGCGTGTCTGTTGCCGGGTCAACCGGCGGCTGCCCGCGCGTTGAAGCGCCCACCTGAGTGCTCCGCGCTCTTTTTTCGACTGGAACGAACATGTTTGCCGCTCTTTCGCATCCCCGGCTCGCCGATTGCCGCCGGCTCTTTCTGCGCAATTACGAAGTGCACATCAACATCGGCGTGCACGACTTCGAAAAGCGTGGCGAACAGCGCGTCGTGATCAACGTCGAACTGTTTGTGCCGCTCGCGCTGTCCACGCCGGTTCAGGACAAGTTGAACGAAGTCGTCGATTACGACTTCATGCGCTCGACCATCGCGCGCCGCGTCGAACAAGGTCATATTCACCTGCAGGAAACCCTCTGCGACGACCTGGTCAAGGCACTGCTCGATCATCCGCAGGTGCGTGCCGTGTGCGTGTCGACCGAAAAGCCGGACGTTTATCCCGACTGCGACGCAGTAGGCGTCGAAGTCTTCCGTATCAAAGAGGATTGAGCCATGAATGCTCAGGAAATCCTGAACGACACCGTGGCCCCTGGGACTGCGCAAGCTGCGCACGCCTCGGCGGTCAAAGCGCCGCTCACGCGCCGCGAGCAGAAAGAAGCCTACGAGAACAACAAGCTGTTCAAGCGGCTTGCGCGCCAGGTCGGCGAGGCAATCGGCGACTTCAACATGATCGAGGAAGGCGACAAGGTGATGGTGTGCCTGTCGGGCGGCAAGGACAGCTACGCGATGCTCGAAATCCTGATGCGGTTGCGCGAACGCGCGCCGATCAACTTCGACATCGTCGCGGTGAATCTAGACCAGAAGCAGCCGGGCTTTCCGGAGCATGTGCTGCCCGAGTACCTCAAGCAACTCGACATTCCGTTTCATATCGAGAACCAGGATACGTACAGCATCGTCAAGCGGCTGGTACCGGAGGGCAAGACCACCTGTTCGCTGTGCTCGCGCTTGCGTCGCGGCATTCTGTATCGCGTGGCGGGCGAACTCGGTGCGACCAAGATAGCGCTCGGCCACCATCGCGACGACATCCTGCAAACGTTGCTGCTGAACATGTTCTACGGCGGCAAGCTGAAGGGCATGCCGCCCAAGCTGCAATCGGACGACGGCAAGAATATCGTGATTCGTCCGCTCGCTTACGTGAAGGAAACTGATCTGGAAAAGTACGCGGAGCTGCGCGAATTCCCGATCATTCCGTGCAACCTGTGCGGCAGCCAGCCGAACCTGAAACGTGCAGAAATGAAGGCGCTGATCCGCGATTGGGAGAAGCGCTTCCCGGGCCGTATCGAGAACATGTTCAATGCATTGTCGAACATCGTGCCGTCGCACCTGATGGATCACAAGCTGTTCCCGTTCGGCGGCCTGCGTGCAAGCGGCGAGGCCGATCCGCAAGGCGATATCGCCTTCGACGAAGAGCCGTGTTCGACCGATGTCGGCGACGGCGCGCCGCTCAATGGATCGAAGCCGATTTCGATCGTCCAGTTCGACGATCTTTGATCAAGCCGCGAAGTGCCGGGAAATCAAGGGTTTCCGGGTGATTCAGCTGGGTGACAAGGCCGCGCGAGCGGCCTTTGTCGTGATGGGCTGCATGATAGAATCGGCGGCTCCAAACTTGTCTGATTGCGGACGCCATGAACATCGTGATTTTGGCGGCAGGCACCGGTAAGCGCATGCGGTCCGCGCTTCCCAAGGTGCTCCACCCCCTGGCCGGCCGGCCGCTCCTCGCTCATGTCATCGACACTGCACGCGCGCTCAAGCCCACACGTCTGGTCGTGGTGGTCGGTCATGGCGCCGAAGCCGTGCGTCAAGCCGTAGCGGCACCGGACGTCCAGTTCGCCGCGCAGGAGCAGCAGCTCGGCACGGGCCACGCAGTGCAGCAGGCGCTGCCGCTGCTCGATCCGTCCGAACCCACGCTGGTGCTGTACGGCGATGTCCCGCTCACGCGCGCCAGCACGCTGCAGGCGCTGACCGACCGCGCGGGCCGAGGCGGCTACGGCGTGCTCACCGTCACGCTCGACGACCCCAGCGGCTATGGCCGCATCGTGCGCGATCAGCACGGCAAGGTGTCGCGCATCGTCGAACAGAAAGACGCGACGCCCGAGCAGCTCAAGATCGCCGAAATCAACACGGGCATCATCGTCGCGCCGACCGAGCGTCTCGGCGGCTGGCTCGCAGCATTGAAAAACGACAATGCACAAGGCGAGTTCTACCTGACCGACGCGGTCGAGATGGCGATCGAAGCCGGGCTCCAAGTCGTTACCACGCAGCCTGACGAAGAGTGGGAAACGCTCGGCGTGAACAGCAAGCAACAGCTTGCCGAACTCGAACGGATTCATCAGCACAATGTCGCCGAGGCGCTGCTGGTGGCCGGCGTGACGCTTGCCGATCCCGCTCGCTTCGACGTGCGCGGCACGCTCGAATGCGGCCGCGACGTTTCGATCGACGTGAACTGCGTGTTCGAAGGCCGCGTCACGCTGGCCGACAACGTTACTGTCGGGCCGAATTGCGTGATCCGCAATGCAACGATCGGCGCCGGTACGCGCGTCGACGCGTTCACGCATATCGAAGGCGCCGAAGTCGGCGCGAACGTCGTGCTGGGCCCTTATGCGCGGCTGCGCCCGGGCGCGTCGTTGCGCGACGAGTCGCATGTCGGCAACTTCGTCGAGGTGAAGAACGCGGTGCTCGGCCATGGCTCGAAGGCGAACCATCTTTCGTATATCGGTGATGCGGATATCGGGGCGCGCGTGAATATCGGTGCGGGCACCATCACCTGTAACTACGACGGCGTGAACAAATTCCGCACAATCATCGAAGACGATGTGTTCGTCGGTTCGGATACGCAATTCGTTGCGCCAGTGCGCGTGAAGCGCGGCGTGACGATCGCGGCGGGCACTACAGTCTGGAAGGATGTCGAAGAGGACATGCTGGTCCTGAACGACAAGACTCAAACAAGCAAGACGGGCTATGCCCGCCCGGTCAAGAAGAAAAGTTGATGGGCGTGATGCGCGTGCGGAGCGCGCTCCCTGAAACCCGGCACTGAAAAGGAATAAACCATGTGTGGCATTGTCGGCGCAGTTGCGCAACGTAATATCGTTCCCATCCTGATCGAAGGACTGCGTCGCCTCGAGTACCGCGGCTACGATTCGTGCGGCGTGGCTGTACTTGGCGACAGCGGGCCGCGTCGTGCTCGCAGCGTCACGCGCGTGGCCGATCTGGACGAGCAGGTGCGTGAGAGTCACCTTGAGGGCATCACGGGTATCGCGCATACGCGCTGGGCGACGCACGGCGCGCCGGTGACCGACAACGCCCACCCGATCTTCTCGAAAGATACGCTCGCGTTGGTACACAACGGCATCATCGAAAACTACGAATCGTTGCGTGAAATACTGCGGGGTAAGGGTTATACGTTTGTCTCGCAGACCGACACAGAGGTTATCGCACACCTGATTCACAGCCTGTATCGCGGCGATCTGTTTGCCGCGGTGCGTGAAGCGGTCGGGCAACTGCACGGCGCGTACGCGATCGCAGTGCTGCATAAGGACCAGCCGCACACGGTGGTCGGCGCACGGCAAGGATCGCCGCTGGTGGTAGGACTCGGCAACGGCGAGAACTTCCTCGCTTCGGATGCGCTAGCGCTTGCGGGCAGCACCGAACGGTTCATCTTTCTCGAGGAAGGCGACGTCTGCGAACTGTCGCTCGAGGGCGTGCGTATCGCCGATCGTGACGGTTACGAAGCGCAGCGCGAAGTGCGCCAGGTCGCGGCGTATGGCGGCGCGGTCGAACTCGGCCCGTATCGCCACTTCATGCAGAAGGAAATTTTCGAGCAGCCGCGTGCGATTACGGACACGATCCCGCAAGGCGATTCGTTCGACGCGTCGCTATTCGGCGAGAGCGCCGACAAGGTGTTCGCAGATATCGACAACCTGCTGATTCTGGCGTGCGGCACGAGCTACTACTCGGGACTGACCGCGAAGTACTGGCTCGAGTCGGTCGCGAAGATCCCAACCCAGGTGGAAATTGCCAGCGAGTATCGCTATCGCGATTCGGTGCCGAATCCGAAGTCACTGGTGGTGGTGATCTCGCAGTCGGGCGAAACGGCCGATACGCTGGCGGCGCTCAAGCACGCTCAATCGCTGGGGCATAAACATACGCTGGCGGTATGCAATGTCGGCACGAGCGCGATGGTGCGCCAGACGGAACTGTCGTTCCTGACCCATGCGGGTCGCGAAATCGGCGTGGCGTCGACGAAAGCCTTCACGACGCAGCTGGTTGCGCTGTTCGTGCTAGCCGCAACGCTTGGCAAGCTGCGTGGACAGGTGAGCGCGCAGCAGGAAGCTGAGTATCTGAAACAGCTACGCCACTTGCCGGCGGCGTTGAATAGCGTGCTGGCGCTGGAACCACAGATCATTGCGTGGTCGGAAGAGTTTTCGCGCAAGGAACATGCGTTGTTCCTCGGGCGCGGCTTGCATTACCCGATCGCGCTTGAGGGCGCACTGAAGCTCAAGGAGATTTCCTATATCCATGCGGAAGCGTATCCGGCCGGCGAGCTGAAGCACGGGCCGCTGGCGCTCGTGACTGAAGCGATGCCGGTGGTGACGGTGGCGCCGAATGACGCGCTGCTGGAGAAGCTGAAGTCAAATATTCAGGAAGTGCGCGCGCGGGGCGGTCAGCTTTATGTGTTCGCGGACGCGGATACGAAGATCGTGAATGACGAAGGCCTGCATGTGATCCGGATGCCGGAGCACTACGGCTTGCTGTCGCCGATTCTGCACGTGGTGCCGCTGCAGTTGCTGGCTTATCACACGGCGTGTGCGCGAGGCACGGACGTGGACAAGCCGCGGAACCTGGCGAAGTCAGTTACGGTGGAGTGAGGGTGGGAAGGCGCAGGCCCATGCATGTAAGGCGGTCAAAGCCGCGCCAGTTCTTTTTTCATCCACTCGTGGACCGCTCGACTCAGTTCCTGCTGTGAGAGGTCCCGAGGGGAGAATGCCGGGCCTACAACCACACGAATTTGTCCACGGCCGGTGGGCCAGCCTTTCGCCGGCCAGACTTTGCCCGCGTTGAGAACGACCGGAACAGCAGGCACGCCAGTTGCGCAAGCCAATCGAACGCCTCCCGATGTCATCCTCAACGGGGCATCGTGTGGCACCCGGGTTCCCTCCGGGAAAATGACAACGACATCTCCCTTCGCCAGCTTCTCAGCGCTTTCCTGCGTCACAGCCTGATGAGCCTGTCGAGCGGAGCCACGGTTCAGGCTAACCATGTCGAGGCCACGCAGCACCCATCCAAAAAAAGGAATGCGCAGAAGCTCCTCCTTGAAAACAAAGCTGATGCGCCTTGGAAAAAGTGCCAGAAATGCGAGTGTCTCCCACGTCGATTCGTGACGGCACAGCAGTATCGCGGGCCCTTCAGGAATATGCTCAAGCCCTTCTATCGAACATGAGACGCCAGGCAGCCAGCGCATCACCACCACCAGTGCGCGACACCATTGTTTTGCCAACCAGTATCGTCCAGTCCTGCCGACGAAAGGAAACAGGAGCAGTATGGCGATTGAATACAGCGTGCCGCTACCGAGAAGGTAGACGATGAACAGCCATTTAGTGAAAGTCGAGCGCATTGGGCCTGATTCAGATTGATTTGTGGCGGAACATTTCACCGTTGACAGGTGAGACTAAGCCGTGAGCGATGCGTTCGTTCCCCAGACCGAAATCGGCAACGCCACACCTGAAATCTGGCGTTCAACCGAAGCCAACCCTCTCCAGCCAAGTACGCGATGAACGAACCTACCGCAATGGATGACCGATTTGACAGACGTGAACTACTGCTTCATCTCGGGGACATACTCGAAGCTTCGAACTGTTTAGCCCAGGCAAGCAGGCCGACCGCGGCGGTGGTGCACCTTATGCGGGAAGATGATTCATTGCTGCACTTCGAGTTCCTCCGGGCGCTGGCGCCCACAATGACGGTGGCCGAATTCACTAAACGCGTCGCGAGCGCATTCTTCCCGTGGCCTAGGGAGCTGCTTGCGGCGGAGCTCAACCGGGACGCGCTGGCGGCAAGCGTTCAGCACAACCTGTTTGACGGTGACCTCGACGGCTGGAACGCGTATGTTACCTACGTCCAACGGACAGTAGCGTGGTTCGGGACCGGGCGTTCGACGGTGAAAGCGGGGGCGTCGGCAGGACCGGCTCGCGATGCCGCAAAGGATGCAACGCCGGCCGAGGTATCGGCCGTGGCCACGCTGCCCGCCAAGTCGGACGCACCCATCGAGAAGAGGGGGTGGCCTTGGCCCGAGCCAAGGTCGAAGTCCTGACCCCGAAAGCGGGGTGACCGGTTGCTCGCAAGCTTACGCCGGAGCAAATATCACTGCTCCAACGTCAGCGATGTGCGTAAAGCTTCGAACAAACCGGTACGTCTGGCCGCCGATCGCGATCCGGTTTACGCCTGCGTGCGTCAGTTCGAGTATCTCGTCTGCCACGTCCGCCGTGATGGTTCCGTGACCCGTCAACTCGTTGTCCTCGTCCGCCGGGTCGCCGATGTAGACAGCACAGACGTCTGGACCGCGGCGCATCATGACGACGTTCTTGCCCTCATCCAGCGAGAGTTCGAGATATTCAACCAGCGTCAACAATGACTCTGGCGTCTGTCCCTGCGGATCGTAAGCCAAACCAGAATCAGCAGTCATAGTGCCGTCCCCCGTCAAATGCGTCGGTCCTGAACCGGAAGCTCGCCCCCAAGGCGACGATATCTCCACTATAGGCGCCCATGTTCGAATGCGGGACATATTGGAAGGTCTACCGAAGAGCAGGTTCTGGCCGCCACGAGCTATGGACACTTACTTCTTCTGAAGCTGCGTCACGGTCAGGGCGCCAGCCACTTGTTAAAAAAAACAAACGCGAACCGGACTCCGTGTCCGGCGATACGGGTTCAGCTCTCCGGTAGTTCACCGGTGTATTCGTAGGCGACCGTCCCTTTGGGATGCCTGAACCAGCTTGGGTCGCGATAGTCGTTGCGGCCCAGTCCCTCCCGAACCTTCACGACAGTGAACATGCCGCCCATTTCCAGCGCGCCGAATGGGCCTGTTCCTGTCATCATCGGCAGCGTGTTGTCGGGTAGCGGCATCTCCATCTCGCCCATCGCACCACCCGTGCTGCCCATCGCCATGTAGTCCGGCACCAGCTTGTTGATACGCCTCGCCAGGTCTTTTTGCGGAACGCCAATCAGGTTGGGTACCTGGTGTCCCATCGCGTTCATCGTGTGGTGCGACTTGTGACAATGGAATGCCCAGTCGCCGGGACGGTTCGCTGTAAATTCGATAGCGCGCATCTGGCCGACCGCAACATCGGCGGTCACCTCGGGCCAGCGCGCAGACTGCGGAATCCACCCGCCGTCAGTCCCTGCGACCTCGAAGTGGTAGCCGTGCAGGTGAATGGGGTGATTGGTCATCGTCAGATTGCCGCACCGGATACGCACGCGGTCCCCTGCACGTACCGGTAACGGATCGATGCCTGGAAAAACGCGCGCATTCCAGGCCCACATGTTGAAGTCGGTCATTTCATTGACGCGCGGCGTGAAGCTGCCTGGGTCGATGTCATACGCGGACATGAGGAACACGAAATCACGGTCGACTTTCATGACGGCAGGGTCTTTGGGGTGCACGATGAACGTGCCCATCATCCCCATCGCCATCTGCACCATCTCGTCGGCGTGCGGGTGGTACATGAACGTGCCGTGCTTCTCCAGCTGAAACTCGTAGACAAAGGTCTTGCCCGGCGGAATGTGCGGCTGTGTGAGACCGCCGACGCCATCCATGCCGCACGGCAGGAGCATGCCGTGCCAGTGAACCGTGGTGTGCTCCGGCAACTTGTTGGTCACGAAGATGCGCACCTTGTCGCCTTCGACTGCCTCGATGGTGGGTCCCGGCGCCTGGCCGTTATAGCCCCACAGGTTGGCATTCATGCCCGGCGCCATTTCGCGTACAACCGGCTCGGCAATCAGGTGGAATTCCTTCCAGCCATTTTTCATGCGCCACGGCAGTGACCAGCCGTTCAGCGTGGCAACGGGCGTGTAGGGACGGCCGTTCGGAGGGGCGAGCGGCGGCTGCATCGTCGCCTTATCCATCGTGAGAGCCTCAGGAAGCGAGGCGGCACCGGCCTTGCTGACCAGTGCCGCCCCCAACAGGGCGGCCCCGGAACCGCTGAGAAAATTTCGACGAGACAGCATTTCATTTACCTTCTGAATCGGCGGGCGACGCTGGTTGCGTCGTTGTGGCGGATGGCGCGGAGACCATCGCCAGTGGTTGCAGACGGCCGCCGAGTGCCTGCTGCAGGTCGGTCTCTGCGAGCCAGTAGTCCTTCAACGCGTCGATATAGCTGTTCACCGCGCCGACCTGGTCGCGTGAATCGGCGAGCAGTTCGAACACGCTCGCGAGCATGCCGTTGTAGCGAAGCAGGAGCTCGTCCGAGACGGTCTTCCGGATTGGCACGACCTCATCGCGGTAATGCTTCGCGACGTCGTAGTCAGTCACGTAGGCTGAATACGACTCGCGAACTTCGGACCGGGCGTTAATGGCGGTCTCGGCGACCCGGTCAACCGACTGCATATAAATCGCTTCGGCGCGCGCAACCTTCGAACCGCCCCAGTTGAAGAGGGGAATCTCGACACTGATTTCGTAGCCCTGCTCATGGCCGTCGGCGGTCGTGAAATTGTTCTGATAGCCGACGTCCAGGGCGTTGATGAAACGCGTCGCTTTGCTAAGACCCAATGAGGATGCAACGCTCTGCGTTTGGAGCTTCGCAGCCTGGATATCCAGCCGGTTCCGCATCGCGAAGCGCTCGAGGTTGTTTAGCTCGGGGCGGTCCTTGGGCAGGTCCGGCAAGCGCCCGGGAAGCGTGTACTGCGCTTCCGCGCCCCATAGCCCCATTGTTCGAGTGAGTTTTTCCCGTGTGGACACCGACCGCTGTCGGGTCCTGGCGAGCTGCGCCACCGCATCTGCATAGAAGGCCTGCTCGCGCGCGTAGTCGAGTTTGCTGAAGTTGCCAGCCTGCTGCATCCGCAAGGAGAGTTCGGCACCGGCCTCGGCCGAGTCCTTCACCTGCTCCGCATACGCGGCAGACTGCTGCGCTGCGACTGCGCTGACATAGGCACGCCGAGCATCCGCGGCGACCTTGAGCATCGCGTCCGCAGCAAGCAGCTTGGTCTGCTCGAAGCGGCGACGCTCAATACGCGTCGCCAATGGCAGTGTCAGGACATTCAACAGGCCGAGCGTGAAGGTGCGGCTGATGCTCAGGTCATTGCTCCCATGCGTCCGGCTGAACGTGAAGCCAGGGTTCGGAAGCCGGCCGGCCTGAACCAGGTCCGCCTCGGCAATACCGAGTTCGCCGTATGACGCCTGAAGCCCCCGGTTGTTCAGCAGAGCGATCTGGACTGCATCGTCCATGCTCAATGGTCCGGAAAGCAGTTCCTGCGTTCGTCTGGTGACAGCGTCCCGGTCTTCGTCGGTCCTCACTCGTACTGCGTCTTTCCCGAGACGCTCGGAAGCGGTTGTCGAAACGGCGGTGAACCCTCCGTCCTCCGAAAACGTCGTGCAACCGGCGAGCAACACCAGAGCCGTGGCGGCAGCGACGATGCGGCTGCCTGAAAAGGAATCCGGGGTCATTTGGCCGGCCCCCCGTGTTTCGCGCTGTGCTCGTCGTAGTTGGCGTCGGAACTGCTAGCCGGCGGGTTGCCGTGGCTCATTCCTTTCATCGCCGGAGCACTTGTCACCGCCCGATTGAGCGCCTGCCAGGTAGGCGCTTTCTGGTCCCGGTACGGCTGGTAACCGGCGAAGGCGGACGGCATGTTGACCGCAGGAACCGATGCGGAGGCGTCGGCCGGGTCAGAAGGTGGTGCTGTGGCGTGCGCGAGCGACGGCAACAATGCCGCCGCGCTGAGCAGCGCCGCGATAAACATTCGCATGGATTTTTCTCGTCGTAAGTCACCTGGATGGCCGGCATACGGACATCAGGGCGAAATTGCGCATCGCGGCCTCAGACCGCGGCAAAGGACTAGACGAGGAGGGTTCTGGGAGGTCGTTCGATGCCGCTAGTCAGGAACGATGCGGCATTGACAGAGGAAGGAAGCGGCACAGCAAGGTGAGCGATGTCGGCGTGTGTCGCCGTTGTCGGGCCGACAGGAAAACCAGCACCGAGACAGCAGGACGCGCAGGTACTGCAGGCGTGCGCATGAGGCGCTTCGCCGGGATGATGGCCGGGGTGGCTAGCGTCGGCCATTGCGGCAACGTGCATATCGTGACTGTGAGCCGACCCAGACGCATGTTCATCTTGCGCCGACGTCATTTCGCCCATGAAATGCGAGGTCTCGCATTTCATGGAGAGAGCCGCGAACGACTGAACCGGAAGGCTCAGTACCAGCAGCATGATGACGAAGAATTTGCGCCAATATGACATGGGGTTGGAGTCTAGCATGCTGTTTAAGAGGAATGTAAGCTAGGCGCGGCGCGCTCTTCTCACTTCCTCACCACCTCCACCGCAGCCGCCGAAACAAACTCCGCCCGCACACTGTCCCCGACTTTCAACTCATTGAGCGGAACGTCCCTCGCAGCCCTCAGCACCTGCTGATGCTTCGGTCCACGTAGCGTCACCATCCGGCTCTTACGGTCGATCTTCAGCACCGTCGCGACAACCTGCACGCGATGCGCCGATGACGCGTATCCCGCCGAAGCCGGTATCGCCGCCGTCGTCTCGATGCGTTCACGCACACCTTTGGTCGTCACCTTGTCGATCTGAAGCAGCAGCGCCTGTTGATAAGCAATGTTTAGTTTGTCGCCGACGCGCAGTTTGCTGACATCGGCCAATTGGGGATTGACGTCGACATCCGTCAGATGGCCGTGCGGGCCACGCAGCGTGACGCTGTTGGTGGCGGGATAGATAGCGACTACATGGACCTGGGTGTGAACGACCTCGGCTTCTCCGAGCGCCTTCTGACCGGCATTGGCGTCAGCGTCCTGAGCGAGGCCGGATTGACAGCAAGCGGCCATCAGCACAGCCGCGCTCCACTTAGCCGCAGCAGATGGGCCTGCTTTGCGTAGACGAGTCATCCTTTGCTCCCAAAGTGACCAGTTCAAACGACGGCCCCGAGTGGCTAAGCTTAGCGGCTCACCTAAGTACCCCCAAAACCCAGCCACGCTTCTACGCTTACAACTCCGGACGCGCCAGGTCGCTGGTCACGATATGCTCGCCATACACCTGCGCCGCCGCGACAGCTTCCAGTTTTGTCGCGTAAGGCCCGAGTTCCGGCGCGCCGTCGAACGGGAATAGCACGCGGCCATCGGTGGTTCGAACCACTTTCAAGACGCCGAAAAACCGGCGGTAGCCAGCCAGCTTCGATGTCGCCGAAACGTCAAAATCGTCTTCCGACGTCGCGGGGACACTGGGAATAAATACGGTCTTGCTCATACCTGAAAACATCTCTTGTTCAATGGGCCGCCAGCTGCTCGAAAGGCCAAGGCTACACCCGGTTGTCCCGGGAAGACATTCACCGGCGGCCTTCATTGTCTCAAATCCTCGCGCGTTCAACCGGGTGCCAGTTCAGTCAGCCACCGCACGTATCCCGTGTCTTTGATCCACGCAACAGGCACGGCGGCCAGATCGCGCTGTCAAGCGTCGTTGACCGCCGCCGCGTGCTCGGCCGCCAGCGCGACATCCCGCTCGGTCACCATCACGAAGCTCGGCCGCGAGCAGACCCGCTGGGCATACTCGAGCACAACCGGCGTCTCGGGCACCAGCTTGAACATCATTCCCCAATGCAACGCGATGCCCCACAAGATGTCCGCAGCCGACATCCTGTCGCCGAGCAGATAGGGCGAAGCCTCCAGCTGGCTCGTCAAGGTCTCGAGCATCGAGTCGAAATCGCCGTACGGCGAGGTAGCGTGCGGCGCCGGTTCGCGCTTCATCGCCTTGTCGACCAGCGCCGGTTCGTAACATGCCGCGTAGTACACCAGCCAGCGCAGATACGGCCCGCGCGACGGATCGTCGAGCGTCGGCGCGAGGCCCGCTTCGGGAAACAGGTCGGCCAGATAGATAAAGATGGCGACCTGTTCGGTGACCAGCGCGTCGCCGTGAAGGATCGCCGGCACTTTGCCGAGCGGATTGATTGCGAGATACGGCGCCTTGCGCTGCTCGCCGGCTTTCATGTTCAGCACCTTCAACTGATACGGGGCGCCGAGCTCCTCGAGCAGCGTGAGTGCGCTCACTGAGCGGCATTGCGGTGAGTGGAACAGCGTGATCGTGCGGTCGGTGGTCATGGCGGGGGCCTTCTGAGTGTGAGTGTCTCGTGGGAAAAACCAGCGTCCATCAGGCGCCGGAAGTCCTCATCCTAAGCGCCTATACCTGTCAGTTTGTGTCAGGTATGACTACACTTGTCCGAATGAGAGCCAGCCGTCTTCTTTCCATCCTGATGACCTTGCAGGCGCGCGGACGCGTGACCGCGCAGTCGCTCGCCGACGAATGCGCAGTCTCGCTACGCACCATCTATCGCGACGTCGACGCCTTGTGCGCCGCAGGCGTTCCCGTCCAGAGCGACCGTGGCGCGGAAGGCGGCTATCGCCTGCTCGACGGATACCGTACGCGTCTGAACGGACTGTCGTCGCAGGAAGCGGAGGCGCTGTTCCTCGCCGGCTTGCCGGGACCGGTGCAGGCACTAGGTCTCGGCGCCGTGATGGCCGGCGCGCAAACCAAGTTGCTCGCCGCGCTGCCGGTCGAACTGCGCTCGACCGCGGAGCGCATGCGCTCGCGTTTTCACCTCGACGCCCCGGCCTGGTTTTCCGACGCGGATCGGCCCTCGAATCTGCCGTTGATCGCCGGCGCGGTGTGGGAACAGCATCCGCTGCAGATTCGCTATCAGAGCTGGAAAGCCGAAAAGTTTCGCCGGATCGAACCACTCGGCATCGTGCTGAAAGGGGGAGCCTGGTATGTGGTTGGGCGGGTCGGCGCGGACATTCGTATCTACCGCATTTCGCGCATTCTCGAGCTGAGCAGGCTGGACGAGACTTTCGAGCGGCCACTCGCCTTCGATCTGGCGGCTTACTGGCAAGACAGCACGCAACGTCTGTCCGAAGAGATGCATGCGAACGAAGCAACGCTGCGTCTGTCGCCGTGGGGCATGCAGATGCTCGAAGTCTTTACTTCACCGTTCGCACGCGCAGCCGCGAAAATCGGCGAGCCGGATCCGGTCGACGGCTGGCGCACGGTCACGCTGCCGGTCGGCTCAATGAGGCAGGCGTGCGCCGAACTGCTGCGCTTTGGTACCGAGGCCGAGGTGCTGACACCGCCGGAATTACGTGCGCGCATGGCGGAGGTTGCGGCGGCGCTGCATCGTCGTTACGCGTAATGAAGACATCGGTTCGCCGTTTCAGCGAACGACATATGTCGCTTGAAATGATCGATATGTGACGTAACGGTGACGCTGTTCACGGGGTCGTCATACATCATGCATAAAGTTTGCCCGCGAATAAAACTCCAATCCCCAAGGGCAAAAAAACATGTCACAACGCAGCTGGTTGCGTGCATTCTTCGCCGTCGTTTGCGCGGTCTTAATTGGCGTTATCGTCGCCGCGTGCGGTTCGTCGTCCTCGTCGGTCAATCTAACCGGGCAGCAGCAGATCCGGCACGTCTTCGTTATCACGCTCGAAAACGAAAACTACGCGACCACGTTCGGTGCGAACAGCAAGGCGCCGTATCTGTCGCAGACGCTGGCGTCGCAAGGGGCGATGGTGCAGCAGTACTACGGTACGGGGCACGTGAGCCTCGACAACTACATCTCGATGATCAGCGGTCAGGCGCCGACGCCGGAAACGGACAACGACTGCATCACCTATCAGGACTACAAGCTGACGGGCACGACGCCGGACGGTCAGGCGATCGGCTCGGGTTGCGTGTATCCGGCCAGCATCAAGACGCTGCCGGACCAGCTGAAGGCTGCGGGCTACACCTGGAAGGGCTATGAAGGCGACATGGGCAATGACCCTACGCGCGAAGCCGCCACGTGCGGCCACCCGACGCTCAACACGACCGACCTGACCCAATCGGCCGAAGCGCCGAGCGCGGCCGTACCGCTAGGCGATCAGTACGCGACGCGTCACAACCCGTTCATGTATTTCCACTCGATCATCGATTCGCCCGATTGCGGCCAGAACGTCGTGAACCTGAACAAGCTCACGACCGATCTGCAATCGATCTCAACCACCGCCAACTTCAACCTGATTACGCCGAGCCTGTGCGACGACGGTCATGATTCGCCGTGCGTGAACGGCCAGCCCGGCGGCCTGACGAGCGCGAACACGTTCCTGCAGAAGTGGGTGCCGATTATCACTGCCTCGCCGGCGTTCCAGCAGGATGGTCTGTTGATCATCAACTTCGACGAAAGCAGTTACGCCACCGTGACGCAGTCTGCGTCAGGCGAGAATCTGATCTTCTCCGGCGCGACCTGCTGCAGTCAGCAACCGGGTCCGAATCTGCCGGCGTTCCCGCAGACTTCGTCGCTGACGTACAAGGGCTTGACGATCAATCTGACCAAGCAGAGCTTCGGCGGCGACCAGACTGGCGCGGTCATGATCTCGAAGTTCATCAAGCCGGGCACGGTGTCGACGGTGCAGTACAACCACTACTCGATGCTCAAGAGCATTGAAGACATCTTCCAGCTGGGTTATCTGGGCTATGCGGGGCAGGCCGGTCTGGTCGGGTTCGGCAACGACATTTTCACGAACCTGTAAGCGACTCGATGCTGTTTTTTGCTACGCGATTCACCGCTAGCGCCGCCACGCGATTGGCGGCGCTAGCCGCGCTGGCCGGTGCCGTATTGCTGCCGTTCCTGGCAGTGGCTGCGTCGGCGCCGGCCGACGCGAAACCCGTCTACAGCGACGCCGCGGCGCTCGGCAAACTGATGTTCTTCGACGCATCGTTGTCGGCCTCGGGCAAGATGTCGTGCGCGAGCTGTCATAGCCCGTCGCACGCGTACGGGCCGCCCAACGGTCTGGCGGCGCAATTGGGCGGTCCGGACATGCGCTCGCAAGGCACGCGCGCCGTGCCGAGCCTGCGCTACGTGCTGAACCGCACGCCGATGTGGAGCCATGCCCAGGCCGCCAGCATGTCCGAGCGCCTGAGCGAAACGGACAACGCGCCGGTTGGCGGCTTTGGCTGGGACGGGCGCTTCAACCGGCTGCACGATCAGGCGAGTTTCCCGTTGTTCAATCCGGACGAGATGGCCAACAAGGACCCCGCGGCGGTGCTCGCGAAACTGGAGCAGGCGCCGTATGCCGCGCGCTTCAGGGAAGTGTTCGGGCAGAACATCTTCGCCGACCCCACCAGGGCGTTTGTGCAGGCGATGTATGCCATCGAGCGCTTCGAACTCGAAGACCCGAGCTTTCATCCATACACCAGCAAGTTCGATTACTACCTCGATGGTAAATTGCAACTAACGGCACAGGAGTTAAGAGGCAAAAAACTGTTCGACAATCCGACGGGGGGCAATTGCGCCTCGTGCCATATCGACCAATCGGGTGTCGACGGCTCTCATCCGCTTTTCACCGACTTCAACTTTCAGGCGCTCGGTGTGCCGCGCAATCCGGAGTTGCGTGCGAACGCAGATCCGAAGTACTTCGACATGGGTTTGTGTGGGCCGCTGCGTACCGATCAGTCGAGCGACAAAAGCAACTGTGGACTCTTCAAGTCGGTGTCGCTGCGTAACACGGCGACGCGGCAGGTGTTCTTCCACAACGGCCGCTTCCATACGCTGAAGGACGCACTGCGTTTCTACGTCCAGCGCGATACGAATCCGGCGAAGTGGTACCCGAAAGACGCCCACGGCAAGGTCGACAAATTCAACGACCTGCCGGTCGCGCTGCGCGTGAACGTCGATACCACCGACGTGCCGCTCACGCGCAAACAAGGTGAACGGCCGGTCTGGACGGAGCGGGATATCGACGATGTCGCAGCTTTCCTCGCCACGCTAAACGACGATTACGTGCTGAAACCGAAGCAGTCGAAATAGCGTATGTACACGCACCAGCCGGCCGCCTTTCCTCAGACGAATGTTGGCCATTTCGGTGCCTCTTTTGGGGGCAGAGCTATAATGCGCAGATCCCCTTTCTTTTCCGTCCTCCGTTATGAGCCGGTTACTTTGCCTGATCGTGCTTTCGCTCGGCCTGATGCAAGCCGCAACGGCCGACGAAAACAATGACCGCATGTCTGCGTATCTGACGCAGAAATTCGGTTTGGCAAAGGAAAAGGCTCAAAAGATTTCGGACGCGGTGCAGTCCGCCGCGTCGAAGTATTCACTGCCGCCGGCACTGCTGCTGGCGATCATCTCGATCGAATCCCGCTTCAAGGAAAAAGCCAAGGGCGCCAACGGCGCGACCGGGTTGATGCAGGTGGTGCCGGGCGCTCATCGCGGGCTGCTGAGGAACGTCAAGGACCTTACCGAGCCGACCACCAACATCGAAGTGGGCTCGGCGATCCTGTACGGCTACATGCGCTCGGCAAACGGCGACATGAACGCGGCGCTCAAGAGTTACGGCGGATCGCAGGCATACGCGAAGAAGGTGAGCTTGCGCGTCGAAGATTTCGCCGGTGTCGCCGGGCCGCAAGACGTCGCGTCGCGTCCGGACGCACAAGCCAGCACGTGCGAGGCCGACCGTTGCCCGGCGCCGGGCAACTGGGCCGACGCTTTCGCGATACCGGCCGGCGACGCCGCCGGAGTGAACGGCGGCGCGGCGCAGCAAAGCGCATCGCCTGCAACCCCGCACTGAGCGACAGCTCCCGCTTATTTTTCCTCGTTGTCCTGCTCCCGCACTGAAGCTTCGGACATGAGCCGTCACGTCGTATAAGGCGATGCGGGGCGCGCGCTGCGCGCTTTTTACGCACACCTGGCAACCGCTCTACAATGCATTCCCATTCGAG
Source organism: Paraburkholderia domus (assembly GCF_905220705.1). Taxonomy (GTDB): domain Bacteria; phylum Pseudomonadota; class Gammaproteobacteria; order Burkholderiales; family Burkholderiaceae; genus Paraburkholderia; species Paraburkholderia domus. Next base: position 11,716 of record NZ_CAJNAT010000018.1, on the reverse strand, counting down.
CTCACGCTGCGCCTCTTCCGATCGACCATGTTTACCTCGTTTTCCAAGGCGACTGCCGCCACGCTTCTCGGCCTGCTGACGCTTGCCGCCTGCAGCAGCGCCCCGCAACCGAAATTCCAGCAGGAATTGTTCGAAACGGGCGCGAGCCCTTACGCTCGAAATTTCAATTCGAGCACCACGGATGCCTGCGAGGCGGCGCGCCGCGCATTGCTGAGTCAGGGTTATCTGACGACGATGACGCGTACCGATACCGTCGATGGAACGAAAAATTTCCAGCCGACCGGCGATACCCACATCGTCGTCGAGTTCCACGTGGTGTGTACGCCGGGGGAAGAGGCTAGCAGCACCAGCATCGTTTATGTCAACGCCGTGCAGAACGGCTTTGCGCTGAAGAAAAGCGACACGTCGGCGAGCGTCGGGCTGAGCGTGCTGGGGTCGCTGTCGCTGCCGATCCGCTCGAACAGTGATGCAATGGTCAAGATTTCGAGTGAGACCATCCCATCGGGCAAGTTCTACGATCGCTTCTTTGGTCTCGTCGATCACTATCTGCAAACGGTGGTGCGCACGCAGCCGGTTGCAAACACCAGCATCGAGACGCGTATGTTGCCGGTGCCGGTCGAAGTAACCATCCCGGCGCCGCTTCCCGATATGCCCGATGCAATCGACAAGGCTGCTTCGGTGCAACCGGCAAGCGGAGCCAGCAGCGTGGCGCCGTGATGCATCTACCACTGCTGCGGGTTTTGGGCTGATCAAGAGCTGATCAGCCTTTGATCTCATCACGCTGCGGTACTTATCCTATGTCTTTTACTTCATACGTATATATATGTAGTAATAGTTAACAAGGGTTAACCCCTTCTGTGGATAACTCTGAAATTCCCCGTCACATCAATGTCATGCGAAATCCATAACCCTGCGGAACACGTCTGTAGAAAAACTACAAAGCTGGGATAACTTTGACGGGGCAAGCCTCGCGTCCCGTCTTATCAAGATTTCGCACACAGGCTGTCCGATGCGCTATCCCGAAGTTATTCATAGGGAATTGTGGATAACTTGTGCGTCCGGCCGTATACCGCCTGGCGCCGGTTCAGTCTTTTCCGTCGACGCCATCCGCTCGCCACCGTACAGACCGCGACCGTCCGGGCGTGCACATTGAAGCTGGAAGGTACAAAGATTGCGTCGATGTTTTTGCGAGCGCAACTGTTGCTATTTAGTCAAAATCATTTCAGCGACGCCCTTTCCAGGCATAGAGTTAAAGTGTTTTCTGAAGTTATTGGTGCAGTGCGGGGGTGTGCAATGAAACGCAGAACAGCACGACAGCTAGTCCGTCTTCTCTCGGATATCAGACATGCCAGCCACTGCACGACGCTGCGGGCGGCGGCCACAAACCGGGCCATATCCCTCGCATCCTCCGAGCATGATGAGGATGGCACCGATAGCGATGAAAACAACGAAGCCGCGCACGAGGCGAGTCACGACAAGCCGGCCCGGAGCGGATCATGAGAGCCGCAAGCGAACAATCGCTGCGTTTTCTGGTCGAGAAATGGCTGGCGCCAGGGCCGTCCGTCCCGATTCACGTCACCGAATTCAGCCGCACCCGTCTGGGCGGCAGGCGTTATGTGCGCGTGGAGACGTCTCCAGAAGCCGGATCGCGCGGTCTCTTTTTCTTTCGTCACGACGACGGCTGCTGGTGTGTGTTTCCACCCACTGCTGATACACCCAAGCTCTTCGCAAACCCACGCGCCGCTTAGCAGAGCCGGCCGCGCGGGCGACCGCTACGCCCTCACGCTTCATGAGGCAAGCGATCACCTTCGTTTCTGCGCCGCCGGGCGGGCATCACCTGGCACACGATCAAACCGGTGAGCATCAGCGCGCATCCAAATAGCGCGCGCGCCGACAGTGTTTCACCGAGTACGAGCCACCCGGCGAGCGCGGCGAAAACGCCTTCCATGCTGAAGATCACCGCAGCATGCGACGGCGCCGCGTACTTCTGCGCAACCACCTGAATCGTATAAGCGATGCCCACCGACAGCGCACCGCCGTACAGAATCGTCGGCGCGGCGCGCTCGATCATCGCGAGACTGACGGGCTCGATCACGAGGCCGACGGCCAGACATGCGAGCCCGCAAGTCACGAACTGCACGAGCGCCAGCATGAGTGTGTCGTGTCGCAGCGCAAATCGCCCCACCAGCATCATCTGCACGGAAATCACCACCGCGCCGGCAAGCTGATACCAATCGCCATACAGGATCGAGAAGTGCTCGTTGACGCTCAGAAAGTACATGCCGAGCGCTGCGAGCGTTGCACCGAGCCACGTGCCGAATCCCGTTCGATGACGAAAAAGCACACCCAGCAGCGGCACGATCACGACATACAACGAACTGATGAAGCCAGCGTTGGCGACCTTCGTGTATTGCAGGCCGATCTGCTGCAATGAAATCGACGCGGACAGCACGATGCCGAGCAGCACACCGGCACCGAGCAACTCACGTGCGCCGCCGGGTTCGCGCTTCGACAATTCCGCAAGCGCGGAGCGCCGCACACAGACGATCATGGTCAGCACGACCAGCGCGCCGAGCAGGAAACGCAGTCCGGTGAACAGAAACGGTCCGATCGCATCGAGGCTCAGGCGTTGCGCGACGAACGCGGAGCCCCAGATTATTGCCGCGATCAGCATCAGCAGGTTGGCGCGCAGGTGTTGGCGTGTGTCAGGTTTCAAAGGCGGTTTTTCGAATTTGGTTGTTCTAACAAGACGTCCAGGGCTTAGCCGTGACGCGTGGCGTCTTGCGGCGCCGCCTCGTTCATCGGCAACGGCAAGGCAGGCAAGGCAGGCAAGGTGATCACAAAGCGCGCTCCACCCGATGCCGCTTCTTCGAGCCGCACGTCGCCGCCGTGAACCAGCGCGACGCGCCGCACGATCGCGAGGCCGAGGCCGAAGCCGCCGGTGTGGCGGTCGCGGCTGCAATCGAGCCGATGAAACGGTTCAAATACGCGGCCGCGGTCGGCGAGGGGAATGCCGGGGCCGTCGTCCTCGACGATCAGCACCAATGTGCCTGCCGCGCCGGCGCCTGCGCTCAACGAAATCGTCTGCTGTGCATAGCGGGTGCTGTTGCGCAGCAGATTCAGCAGCGCACGCGCGACGAGTTTGGGATCGCAGACATGATACGCGGGCGTCCGGGCTACCGGCGTACGGGAACCCGGTGCACCGGCAGCGGATGTACCGGAAGCAGGCCTACCGACATCGGCATCCGCAGCAGGCACACGTGTGTTGACCGAAAGCGTCAGCGAACGGTCGGCGACATCGTTGGACATGCTCGCGGCGACGCTGTCGAGCAACTCGTCCACCGACACCCGCATCAGCACCAGATGTCCTTCACCTTGTTCCAGGCGGCTCAAAGTCAGCAGTTCGGTGACGAGTTCGTCGAGTTCGCGCACGTCTTTGCGCAGCGCCATTTGCCGTTCACGCTGCCGCTCGGGCGACTCGGGCGACTGCAACAACGCGAGTCCGAACTCGAGCCGCGCAAGCGGCGTCTTCAACTCGTGCGAGATGCCGCGCATCATTTCACGCTGGTTCAGGATCGACGCTTCGATCTGCTGCGCCATTTCGTTGAATTGCTGCGACAGCTCGTAGATGTTCGATTTCTTCGACAACAGCGCGCGGGTCGACAGATTGCCCGAACCGAATGCACGCGCCGCTGCTTCGAGCTTGCGCAACTCGCGCCAGTGATAGTGCACCCACACGATCACCGAAAGCAGCGTGGCAAGCGCGAGCAACGCATACGCGAGTGCCTGAATCTCGACGGTGGTAGCCTCGCTGCGACGCGCATTGACGACGATGCCGTCTGACAGAGGCAGGTAGTAACTCGTGGTGTCGTCGTCCAACACCAGCTTGCCATCGCGCAACTCGCGCCATTGGCGCTTGCCGACCAGTGGCTCGACCTCGTCGGTCGTCATCAACCTGAAGCCTTCGCTGCCGCGCTTTTTTAATTCCGCGAGCGCCGCGGCGCGATCCGGGCCCGCGTGCCGTTGCAGGTAATCCTCGAGTACGAATGCGTACGTACGGTCCGCGCCGCGCTCGGTTTGTGTGACGCGCTCATGGAACAGTTGCGAGAATGAGGTGTTGATGAACGCAATGGTGAGGCCGCCACCGATGACAACGATCAGATACAGGCGGATCAGCGAACGGAGCATTTATTCCTCCCACGCCGAAGGGCTGAACAGATAGCCGCGGCCCCAGATCGTCTTGATCTTGTGCGGCTCAAGCGACGCATCTTCGAAACGCCGGCGCAGCCGTGAGATTCCCGCGTCGACGGTACGGTCCAGACCGTCGAATTCGATGCCACGCAATTGTTTGAGAATGTCATCGCGGCTCAGCACGGTGCCGGCCGCGCGCGCGAGGATCAGCAGCAGGTTGTATTCGGCGGTTTTCAGATCGACCGGTTGACCGCGCCAGCTCACAGCACGATCGGGCGGAGAAATCACCAGTTCGCCGAAGGTCAGCGTGTCGTCCTGGATGGACGGTTCCACGCTTTTGGCCGGCTGCGCGCGCCGCAGCAAGGCGCGGGCGCGTGCGACCAGCACGCGCGGCTCGATCGGCTTGACGACGTAGTCGTCGGCACCGGTTTCCAGTCCGGCGATCTGATCGAACACGTCGACGCGCGCTGTCAGGATCAGCACCGGTACGCGCGAAAAGCTGCGAATGCGCCGGCAGACCTCCATGCCGTCCATATGCGGCAGCATCAGGTCGAGAATCACCAGCGCCGGTTTGTGTTCGTGCACGGCGGCCACGGCGGCGTCGCCGCGCCGCACGATCGTCACGCTGAATTCATAGCCGTTCAGATATTCCCCGATCAACTGCGCGAGGCGATCATCGTCCTCGATCAGCAGCACGCTGGTTTTGAGGGGGGCTTCGCTCATATCGGTCTCCACTATCAGGCGCCGATTCTATCCGCGCGCACCCATACCGGATACGCCGTGAACACTCGCGAACACTTGAACACAATTGCGCACACATTCCCCCAACTTCAGGACAGACGCGGCGAGGCGGCGTCCCTAGACTGCGGCTTCCGTCTCAAATAAAAAGTCCTGATCGTGCGCAAACGCCTCTCTTATCTTTGTGTTCCGCTGTTTGGCCTGACCTGCTCGTCGATGGCATACGCCGAGAATTTCTATCTGTTTTCGCTGGCCGGCGGTGTGGCGCCGCGCTATCAGGGCAGCCGCGATTACCGCCCGTTCGTGGCACCGTTGATCGCCGCCGAGTTCAGCAACGGCATCTTTCTGAACCCGATGGACGGCCTTGGTTACAAGCACAGCTTCGCCAACGGCCTGTTCGCGTCGGCGGCGTTGAGCTACGACTTCGGCCGCACCGATCGCAATCGCGCGGATTTGCCGGGCTCCGACTACCTGAAGGGCATGGGCCGGATTCCCGGCTCGGTGATGGTGTCCGTGCAGGTCGGCGCGCATCTGTTCGGTCCGTCGACGATCAGCATCACGCTGGACCAGCCGCTCACCAACACGAGTCACGGTACCAGCGGGCACGTCGATCTGACCGTGCCGGTGCTGCAATCGGTCGACAACGACATCAGCATCACGGGCAGCGTGCATGCAGGCAGCGGCAGCTATACGCAGACCTTCTTCGGCGTCACCGATGCGCAGGCGGCCGCGAGCCGCTTTCAGCCGTATGCAGTGAAAGGCGGATTCGACAGCGCGAAGGTGTCGGCCGCCTGGACGTACATGGTTTCGCCGCGCTGGTCGGTGCATACCGAAGGCGGCGTGACGCGGCTGCTCGGCGCGTCGGCGAACAGCCCGATCGTGCAGTCGAAGAACAATTACTTCGCGATCACGGCGCTGACGTATCGCTATTGATGTGCTTGTTGATGCGCCTATTCATCGGTTATCCGAATCGACGTTTCGACGATCTGACGTCCCTTCAAGGAGCTCGCGATGTTTGCATGGCAAACCCCTCTGTCCAACGCCTGGCAGGACAGCCTGGTATCGTCGGCGCGCGCGCAGGCGATTGGCGTCGACAGTTTGCTGCTGACCGGTGCGACTGGTTTTATCGGCGGCAATCTGTTTGTGACCCTGATCAACGCCGGCCTGGTCGAGCGGATGGTGTGCCTGGTACGAGGCGCCAGCGTGGCCGATGCGCTTGCGCGGCTGCGCGCTTCGGCGGTGCGCTGCGGGCTGCCGCATTCTCGCGCTCAGCGGATCACTGAAGCAAACGTGATGGTCGGCGAGCTCGGCAGTGCGTTTTCGGAAACCGATCTGGCGCGGCTCGGCAAGGCATCGCACGTGATCAACTGCGCCGCGCTTGCGTCGTTTTCGACGCATCCGCAGGTGCTCGATACGAATGTGCGCGACACCTTGCGCTTCGCGTCGCGCTTTGTCGGCAGTAAAACGCTGCGGCGTTTTCTGCACGTGAGCACGGCAATGGCGTGCGGCACACAATGCGGTGCGAACGTGCAGGAATCTCCGTTCAGCTATGGCGAGACGCGCCACCTCGTGCCGTACACGCAAAGCAAACGCGAAGTCGAACGTCTGTTGCGCAGCACGTATCCGCGTCTGCCGCTGGTGGTGGTGCGGCCGTCGAGCGTGGTCGGCCATACGGTGCTCGGCACGTTGCCTTCGGCGAGCCTGTTCTGGGTGTTTCGGGTGGTGCACGGCGCGCGGCGCTTCACGGCGCGGGCGATGAACCGCATCGACGTGGTGTCCGCCGACGACTGCGCGCGTGCGCTCGCGCTGCTGGCGGTGAAGCCGTCACTGGCTTTCGATACGTATCACGTATCGGCGGGCGCCGAAGCGCCGACCATCGGTCAGATCATCAGCGCCATGGATGAAGCCACCGGTACCTCGGGCCGCCGCTATTCGATGTGCCGCGTGCGCGACTTCGGCAAGATCGCACGCGAGGTGGTGGGGCGCGACCGTTGCGGCAGTGGCCGCCTGATCGAACACGCGTTGCGTTTGTACGCCGGTTTCGCCGAGCTGGACTATACGTTCGACAACCGCCGTCTGCGTGAAGAGATCGGCTTCGAGCCGCTGCCCTTCACGGACTACGTGAGCGAATGCGTGCGGACCTCGCGCGGGGTGGGGATCGTCGAGCAGATGCGCTGGGACTTCAAATAAGCCGTCAGCCGGTTGCATGGCGAGCGACTCGCGCGATAATCGCGCAACGGCCATGCGGCTCAGGATACGACTGACCACAGGGTCGACCGACTTTCAGGCAGACGCAATGGACGAGAAAGACTGGATTGCCGGTGCCGCGAAGGCGCTGGCAATCATCGAGGCATTCGACGAAGAGCATGCGCGCATGACGCCGACCATGGTGGCCGCCCGCGCCGGGCTCTCGCGCACGGCGGCGCGCCGCTATCTGCTGACGCTGCGCGAACTCGGCTACGTGGATACCGATGGCAAGCTGTTCTGGCTCGCACCGCGCGTATTACGGCTCGGTCAGTCATATCTGGATTCGGCGCGCTTGCCGCGCACCGTGCAGCCGTTTCTTCAACGCATCACCGCAACTGTGCAGGAAACCGCGCTGGTCGCGATTCTCGACGAACACGACGTGGTCTACGTCGCGCGCAACGGCGTGAACCGGGCGATGGCGGTCGGTTTCGTGCTCGGCTCGCGGGCGAGCGCTCCGCTGTCGTCGGCGGGTCTGGTCCTGCTGGCCTTCCAGCCGCCAGAAAGCATCGAACAGTGGCTGGCGTCCTATTCGATCAAGGTGTTCACGCCGCACACCTATTCGACCGTCGAGCGCTTGCGCGAAGTGCTGGGCGAAATCCGCCGCGACGGTTATGTCGTCACCGATCAGCAACTGGAGTTGGGCATGCGTGGCGTGGCGGTGCCGTTGCGTGACCGGCATGGCTCGGTCGTGGCGGCGATCAGTGTGAGCATGCCGATCGGCCAGGAGTCGGCGAATGCCGCACTGCATCGGGTGCTGCCGACCCTTCAGGAAACCGCCAGTTTGCTGCGAAACCTGGTCTAAAAGCAGTACTAGGTAATCTCCCTGATACGGCATGCTTAATGAGTGAAAGAATATCGAAAGCAAGCTGTCTCGCGGAAAATACATATCGAGTTTTGCGCATGACAAACCGCCTACGCTGCGTAATACTCTCCCGCGGGGAGCGGTAAGGCGCCTCAAGCCTTGTCTGCTTCACCGTTCAGCTATTTCATTCACATTGACTCAGTCGTCCAGGTTTGGGGAACAACACATGAAAAAATTCATCATCTCGCTCGCAGCCGCATCGATCGCGCTGGTCTCCGTTCAAGCTTTCGCACAGGCATCGGACGCAGCAGCGCCGGCCGCCGCAGCTAGCGCACCGAAGAAGCATCACACCAAGACTCTGAAGACGCACGGTAAAAAGGCTCCGGTTTCGGCAGCTGCGTCGGCAGCCGGCACGAACGACAAGGGCACGGCAAACTAAGCTCACGCTTGGTTTCGTTGGGCGAACCCTGCCGGTTTCCTTCTGCATACCGCTAGTCGGCGAGTGCAGCGCAGTTCCGGTTAAATGTCGCCAGCAAAAAGGCCAGAGCTTCTGCTCTGGCCTTTTTGTATTGGGCGGCGGCTTTGGGCGACGTTTAGCCCGCGAGGCCGCGCTTGATGACCTCATTCAGCAGTCCGGTCATACCTTCCGGATGCGCGGCGGCCCGTTCTTTCAGTTCCGTGACCAGGTCGCCATTCAGCTTGCAGGCGAACGCGACGAGGCCTTGCGCCTGGTCGAGCTTGCGCTGTTCGCGGCGATCGAGCTTCGGGTCCGCGGCAGCGGCTTTGCCGAAGCGGTCGGCGGTCGACAGTTTCATTGCGTTGTTCAGCTTGAGTGCCTTGTTCTTTTCAAGGTCGGTTTTTTTCATCGCCATTCGGAAGGCCTCTGCCAGATAAGTAATCCCGCATTGTACGCATCGCGCCGCGCGTCAAGCGAGCGGCGGCGATTTCGCACTCAAGCGGCGGTTGAATGGTGGTCAGACCGCGCAGAGTCTGAGCCGCCGAACGGTGTTCAAGCGGGCCGTTCCGGCGCGCCTGCCACGCTGTCCATCAGCGCACGCATTCGTTGCCAGTGCGTGCCTTCCCAGAACACCCGCCGACACACGTCGCAGGTGACAAACTGGTTATGCCGTTCCAATACGCCATCGGGCGCTCGATTGCCGACTTCATCTTTGGCGATACGCCGCAGCGGCGCATTGCACATCAGACACAAACGGAACGGCTGCGCGCTACCGGCCAGGTCGAGCCGTTCAAACACTTCACGCAATTGCTCGCGCGGCCGCAGCGTGCGCACGTAGCAGCCGTGCGTGATGGTGCGGCGTTTCAATAGCTCACGGTCGCGCGTCAGTACGATACGCTGTTGCGCGGCGGCGAGCGCTTCGATATCGGCGTCGGGATAGTGGTTGTCGTAAAGCGTATCGAAGCCGGCCAGCCGCAGCAGCGGGGCGAGACCGCCGAGATGCGCATCGGCAATGAAGCGCACCACGCGCAGCGGATGTGCGCGCACGCGCAATAGGGGCTGGATGTCCAGCGCTTCAAACTTGGGATAAACGGCTATGCGATCGCCGTCGGTCAACGGGTGATTGAAACCAACCGATTCACCGTTCACCAGGATCAGTTCGACTTCGGTATGCGGCACGCCGAGCACTTCGATCATATGTTTCGCTGTGGCGCCCTGCGCGCAGACGTAACTGAACGCGCGCCGGCGCAGCGGCCGGGCGAGAAAATCGTTCAGCTCCTCGTAGAAGCGGAATGTCGCGGTGACCATCGCACAAGTATCGCACTGTGTTTAATTGCGCGCTGCCCTGCAGGTGTCGCACGGGTGTGTTTTACTTCCAGTTCCTTAGAAGACGGAGCGACAGATGGACATCGGTTTTATCGGTCTCGGCGAGATGGGCGCCGCGATGGTTGCAAACATTTTGAAAGCCGGGCATCAGGTGCGCGTGTGGAACCGCTCGCCGGAACGCGCGCAGCCGCTCGCCGACGCAGGTGCGCGGATCGTCGCTACGCCGGCCGAAGCGTTTGCGGGCGACGCCGTGTTCTCGATGCTCGCCGACGATGCCGCGCTGCGCGAAGTCATCACCGCGTCGCTGCTGGAACACGCCCCGCGCGGCTTGATCCACGTGAACATGGCAACGATCTCGGTGGCGCTGGCCGAGGAACTGGCGACGGCACACGCGTCGCGCGGCGTCCATTACGTCGCGGCACCCGTGATGGGGCGGCCTGATGTCGCGGCGGCGGGCAAGCTGACGATCGTGGCAGGCGGCCCGGCCGAGTCGATCGACCGTGTGCAGCCGATTTTCGACGCCATCGGCCAGAAAACCTGGCGCATCGGTTCGCTGCCGCAGCAGGCGAACGTGATGAAACTCGCGGCTAACTTCATGTTGGGCGCGGCTGTGGAAACGCTCGGCGAGGCGGCCACGCTCGTCACCGGCCACGGCCTTGCGATGCAGGATTTCCTCGACGTCATCACGAGCGGCCTGTTTCCGGGACCGGTCTATTCGGGCTACGGCAAGTTGATCGCGGAGCAGCGCTACGAGCCGGCGCTGTTCAAGGCGCGCCTCGGGTTGAAGGATCTGCGCCTTGCGCTGGCGGCCGCAGATGCGGTTAACACGCCGCTGCCGATTGCGAGTGTCGTGCGCGACAGCCTGATCGAAGCAGTGGCGCATGGCGACGGCGAGAAAGACTTCGCCGTACTGGGGCAGGTGGCGGCTCGGCGGGCAGGGCGCTAAGCGGGAGCGGGGACATGCGCGCGCGCTTTAAGGTGCGCGCGGGCATAATAGCCGCCCGATCCTCTTCTGCGTCGATCCCAATGAGTCTGCATACCTGGTGGCTGTTTGCCGCCACTGTTTTTGTCGTTTCGGCGATTCCCGGCCCGAACATGCTGCTGGTGATGACACACGGCGCCCAGCACGGGCTGCGCCGTTCCAGCGCCACCATGGCTGGCTGCCTGTCGGCGCTGGTGCTGATGCTGGCGGTGTCGGCGGCGGGTCTCGGCGTGTTTCTCGAGGCGTGGCCGGCAATGTTCAGCGCACTGCGCATGATCGGCGCGGCTTACCTCGTCTATCTGGGCATCAAGGCCTGGCGGGCGCCGGCTGACGAAGGTGCTGCCGGCGAGGTCGACGAACTCTCCGCAAAGCCCGCGCGTTCGCGCCTCGCCTTGTTCCGCAACGGCTTCCTGGTGGCGAGCAGCAACCCGAAAGCCATCCTGTTCGCCGCCGCGCTGCTACCCCAATTCATCGACGCCGCAGAGCCCAAGCTGCCGCAGTTCGGCGTGCTCGTCGCTACTTTCGCGGTCATCGAGGTGAGCTGGTACCTGGTGTACGCGGGTTTCGGCACGCGAATCGGCGCCAGGTTGAAGAGCCGCAGCGTCGCCAGAATGTTCAATCGTCTGACAGGCGGGGTGTTCGTCGGCTTCGGCGCGATGATGGCGCTGGTGCGCCACTAGACAAATGGCGGACTGCTGCGCGGCAGGCTACGCCGTTCGCGGAGCGCAACGAGGACTGTGGTGCCCATACAACGCCGAGGGTCTACCCTAATTTGTATGTTGCGCCGCACCAAACCATTTGCTATAGTTCGTCTTGTCTCCTCCATGTCTCCTCTGATATGGATTCAGCCCGCCCACTTAGGCGGGCTTTTTTTTGGTGCGCCGAGCATGCGCAACAGCTAGGGGGTGCAAGTCCCCTTCTATGAGCAGGAAGTTGTCAAGGCCTTTCGCGAACTCCCCGTTTTGTGGACGCC
>NZ_CAJNAT010000017.1 GCF_905220705.1 Paraburkholderia domus | reverse complement strand
GCCTCGCGGCTCAGGCCTGGCCTTTCGGCCCCAGTTGGTGTCCTCGATGCTTCGCACCCCGCTGTTACCAGCGACGCACGATCGAGTAGGCTACTGCTGGCAGAACAGCAGATCTTGTCCAATTACTATCGGCAAGACAGTTGCGATAGCGACCTTCAGGTCGCACCTGTATTTTTATACAGTATATGCCAGCCTACCCGTCGAGGATATTTGATAATAGTTGATAAGTGGCTTAGTATCGGACCAGGACATTTTTGAGGGCACAGCCATGATTAGCGCAGACCTTGGGCAGCAACTTGAGGGGTACATCACCAAGCTGGTCGAGACGGGCCGCTATGGCTCGAAAAGCGAAGTCTTGCGCGAAGGCGTGAGGCTCATTCAGGACCGTGAGACGCAGCTTGTCGCGCTGGATACCGTGATCGAGCGCGGCATTGCCGATTCCGATGCAGGCCGGGGCAAGCCCGCCGAGGAAGTGTTCGACCGTCTCGAAGCGAAGTATCTGGCGATGGCGAACGGCAAGCCATGATCGTTCGGATTTTGCCCGCCGCTGAGGCCGAACTCGAAGCCATCGGCGATTACATCGCCCGAGACAATCCCCGCCGCGCCGTGAGCTTCGTGCGTGAGCTGCGCGACAAGTGTTTGAGTCTGGCAGATATGGCACTCGCGTTTCCGCTTGTGCCTCGCTACGAGGATCGCGGCGTGCGGCACCGGGTTCACGGCAACTATCAGATTTTCTATCGCGTCGTCGGCCTGCCCGCCGAGCGGATCGACATTATTCATGTTCTGCACGGTGCGCGGGACTTTGCCGCGATTCTCTTTCCGTAGCCAGAAAAACAAAGGCCCGAAGCGCGGCAACGCTTCGGGCCTCTACCGTCAAACAATGCAGGAGTAAGACGGGTCCAACGAGAAGCCGATTATACCGGCTCGACGGCATCAAGGCCACACCTAACCCTACTCCGCGCCGTGCCGGTGCTGCGCGCCCCTTGCGGGGCTTGCTGGTCGTTCCGCGTGATCGTGGCAGCTCGTCGGGGTCGGTCAGTCGCTATCGACCTTGAATCTGCCACACGCCCCGGCTTTCCCGGTCAAGGGGCTTTCGCGGCATATCCTCGCCCGCTGCGCGGACTGCGGTATCCCACGACCCCTTGACCGCGCAGGTTCGTGCAGCAGACCGGGCTTACCGCGACCGACCGACCCCGACGAGCAGAACCACCAGGCGCCCTCGCGCGCTCTACTCCCAACGCTCACCACTCGGAGCAGCAACCTTGATGCCAGTGGCCGAGTAAATATTTTTGTGTTTTCTATTTACTTCTATTGACTTTTAAGGGGCCATCGCCGATAATACATACATCGAGGCGCTAAACAGTACGGCGCACCGATAGCCGGGAAACAAGCGGCGGCAACCGCTCCCGGCTTTACCTCAACTACGCAGGAGTACGAAACATGCAACTCGCTTCCAAGTTTGGCCGCACGGCCCCGGTTCTCCGTTCGCCGGTTCCCCTCACGGATGACCAAATCCAAGCCGTGGCCCCGTCGATCTTTGCCGCACAGGCACACGACAGCCGCTCGGCGCGTTACACCTACATTCCGACTATCGACGCTTTGAACGGCCTGCGCCGCGAAGGCTTCCAGCCCTTCATGGTCGCGCAAACCCGCGTGCGCGACGAAGGCAAGCGCGAGCACACGAAGCACCTGATCCGGCTACGCCACGCCAACCAGATCACCGGCAAGGTGGCGAACGAAATCATTCTTTTGAACAGCCACGATGGAACATCGAGCTTTCAGATGCTTGCGGGCGTGCTCCGGTTCGTGTGCTGCAACGGCATGGTGTGCGGTACGAACGTCGGCGAGGTTCGCGTGCCGCATAAAGGCGATGTAGTCGGCGAAGTGATCGACGGCGCATTCCGTGTGCTGAACAACTTCGAGGTAGCCGACGAGCAACGCGAGGGTATGCAATCCCTCACGCTTTCCGAAGGCGCACAAACCGCGTTTGCCCGTGCCGCGCTTGAATTGAAGTGGGACACGGAGGACGCACCGGCACCCGTCACCGAACGCCAGATTTTGCGCCCGCGCCGCATGGAGGACGGCGGCTCAGACCTCTGGACGACCTTTAACCGCGTGCAGGAAAACATGACCAAGGGCGGGCTTCGTGGCCGCGCCGCGAACGGTCGCGCGACGACGACGCGCGAGGTAAGCGGCATTGACCAGAACGTGAAACTCAATCGCGCGTTGTGGGTTCTGGCCGACGAAATGCGCAAGATCATCGGCTAACGCGGAAGGCTACCGGGTGAGGCAACCCGCCCGGTAGATCCATCGGACAGACGGAGCAAACGAACATGGAAAAGGTTTTCTATATTCCCGGCTCGCCGACCGCGATTGATTACGCGCTCGAACTTGGGAACGGCCTGGTAGTGACGAACTTGACGCGCGAGACGCTGGAACAGCTTGCCGAGCGTTACCTCGGCGTTGTGCTGGGTGACGAAGATACATTCATCCAGCAGCAGGAGCGCGCGCTAGGCTCGACTCCCGAGGAAATCACGGAGGCCGAATATTACGCGGCGCTCGCGATGCCTAACCCGCTTGTGTGGCAGTTGGGCGACGATATCGAATCGTTCAAGGGCAGCGAATATATCGCGGGCAATGTGACGACGGTGTACGCGCGCAAGGGGCATCGTTTCTGGCGGTTCCGTGGGGTTGCCACCCTCCCCCACGCCTTCATTGTGCAGAAGATCAAGCACCATTGAGGAACCAGCGCGCGCCGTGCCGTTGATCGGTATTGACCGCAGGCGGATAATTCAAACTTTCACACTCCACCAAATGCGAACGATCATGGCAGCAGACAAGATGACGGCGAAGGACTTCAAGGCGGTTATGCCGCGTCTAAAGCGAATGACGGTCGGAAGCGTCGACATCGCGCGGCGCGTGCTGGTTGACGGTATCTCACAGGTGGACGCCGCGAACGAAAGCGGGTTGACCAAGCAGCGGGTTGGCGCGCTCGTTAAGGCTGTGTTGGCGGCGGCACGGGAAATCCCGGCAGATTGGGAACAGGTGGAGGTGTGGCTACCGCCCGAGCTGGCCGCGCAGGTTCGCCAGATGGCGACGGAGGCAAAGGCGCGCATCGACGCCGGAACGTGAGGGAAAGGATATGTCGGCCCGTGATGACCTGCTAGGAGAGCGCGCCATTCTTGGGGCGGGCGTCGCCGACCGACCTTTTCGACTGTCAGGCGGCGTTGCCTTTCCTGCGGGCGCGCAGTAGCGTGGAAATGCTCACCCCCGATTGCTCGGCGGCCTGCTGGTAGGTCACTCCCTGCCTGATCAGGGACAAACCCTTGTTCACCAGGCGCGGTGTCGCGTTGGGCCGGCCGAGGCGCTTGCCCCTGGCGCGCGCATGGGCCAGGCCAGAGCGGACACGCTCCCGAATAAGCTCCCTTTCGAATTCCGCGACCGCCGAGAGCAAATGCGCCTGCATCCGGCCCCCTGGTGTGCTCATGTCGATCTGACCAGGTACCACGAAAGCCACTCCAAGCGCTTCCAGTTCCGCCATTGTCAGGATCAGGTCCTGCACGCTGCGTCCCCAACGGTCCAAGGCCTGGACCGGGATCACATCGACGGCGCGGGTGCGCGCCAGTTGCATGACCGCTTCGCGCAGCGGCCGCTTTTGTGACGCGCCGCTGACGGTTTCCTGCATCTCCCGCACGATCTTCCAGCCGCGGGCTTTCGCATAGTTGCGCAATTCCCGCCGCTGCCGGTCGGTGGATTGGTCCGGGGTGGGCACTCGGGTATAGACCGCTGCACGCATGGTCAAAAACCCCTCCGATTCTCGTGCCCAGGCCTCAGTCCTGGCGGGCCTTGCAGAGCATCGTTTTTGATCGTCAAAATCAGGTGATTCTGACGGTCGTTTACTAAGCTTAGATGACTATGCCAAACGCAACCAGCGCCACGGTTTACCGGCTCCACGTATGGATTCGCCAGATCAGTCCGATGATCTGGCGCCGATTACTCGTACGCAGTGACAGCACGATCGCCGACTTGCATTACGCGCTGCAGATCTTCAAATGAATCAGCAAGTCGTGTTTCTGTCGGATGGCGGCGACACCGTGCGTGATCTGCAGCACTATCTCAGCCCGGAATCCGAGCATCTGCTCGACTGGTTCCACATCACCATGCGCTTGACCGTCATGAGGCAGATGATCAAAG
The DNA here is from genome assembly GCF_905220705.1 of Paraburkholderia domus. Taxonomy (GTDB): domain Bacteria; phylum Pseudomonadota; class Gammaproteobacteria; order Burkholderiales; family Burkholderiaceae; genus Paraburkholderia; species Paraburkholderia domus. The sequence goes on along the minus strand of NZ_CAJNAT010000017.1, from coordinate 154,912 downwards.
GGATGACGGCGGAACTGAAGGCCGGTGACAAATGTCCGGAAACTGCAACAGGGCTGGTCGATCTGGAGAAACATCTGGAAAGCGTCAAATGGAATCTCTGGCATGGCAATGTTCCGCACGCCCTGCAACGGATTGATGACCTGGACGACGATCTGGAGATGCTGGAAGAGAACCCGCCAAACAGGAAGAAACTGGAGAAGGCAGCACGGGAATTCCGCACCTATATCGGGGCCAACGAGGCGTTCATTCCGAACTACGGGGACCGCTACCGGCACGATGAGACGAATTCCACGGCGTTTGTCGAGTCGACCGTGAACTATGTGGTCAGCAAGCGCTTTGTGGAAAAGCAGCAGATGCGTTGGACCCAGCGCGGCGCGCATTTGCTGCTGCAAACCCGTGTGCAGGTCCTGAACGATCATCTGCGGAAAACCTTCGTCCGCTGGTTTCCCGGAATGAGACCGGAAGAACCTGCGGCGCTAAAGGAGGCGGCATAGAAGTTTCAGCCCCCGGAATGACGCGCTCTCCTAATGCCGTGCAAGGCAGCTTGTGCACATTTACGTTACGCGTAACGAAATACTGCATTTATCGTTATGAATAACGTAAAATAGATGTGGTCAACCGCACCAGGATGGATCATGCCTTCACCGGCAAACGACAAGGTAACCGGCACCACGGAAAAGCGTGGCCGTGGCCGGCCACGGAAACCGGATGCGATGTCGAACGCCGAGCGTCAGGCAGCGTGGCGAGCCCGACATGGCGCGCGCACAAAATCCGTTACGGTAACGAAAAATACCCCTCCGCCTGCCGACGCCCATGACGACCTGGTGCGGGAGTGCGAGCAGCTGCGTGGGGAACTGGTACAGGCGCGGCGCGAGCTTAAGACTGTGTCACGGGCGAAGCCGTCTGCCCAAGCTCCTTCTGACGTGGCGACAGTCCTCGGACGGCTTCCGCGTCAGGAAGACACCGATTCTGGCGAGCGGCGTCTGCACCTGACGATGACTGGCACCCAGTTTTTCGCGCTGGAGCGGCTGGTCGCGCACTTCGGCCTGTCCCGGCGCGCGGTGATCGAGCGCCTGATCGACTGGGCCGACGACACGTTTTCGAGGTCACTTTACGACGACGAAGCCGCATTTAACCGTTACATCGACCGTGACCGTAACGAAAAATAATCCCCTATTGACTGGATCGGCGCGAGCCAGTTCAAGATCCTGCAGGACCGGTTCCGCCAGTGGTGCATGACTGGCCACGTCCCTGAACGCATGATGTAACCGGTTTTGACAACACACAGGCACCTTGAATGGCGGCACCCTGCGAAGCATGGCCGGCGGGTTGGTTGATCACACGCCGTCGTCCGCTTGCCACCGCCACACGAGATGCTCGTCACGATCCCTTTGCAGCCGAGCGCCGCAATAACCGGGGGTCTGTCAACCACTCATCACGCGTTCCAACCACGACGAGCGCGAAGTCCGGATGATTGGGATTGAGCAAATAATTGGATTCTGCAGGAACGACCGCACTGGGAACAGCCAGCACGGCGCTGGTTCGCTTCCGCTCCCACGCCGATCCAAGTTCCTGCAGTTCGGCCCGCGCTGAAATGTCCCGCCAGTCGCGAGGCAAACTGGCGGGATCAATACGTTCGACGATTTTCTCCGGAATACTGGCCGGGATCATCACATAGCGGGCACGTAGCGGTGAATCCTGGACCAACATCTCGAGCAGCGCGAGCGATTGCGTCTGCGCCGTATACACCATCGCGACGCCTTTGGGGTTCCACCGGCCACCGTACAATCGCGCTCCTTCCCCAGAAAAAGCGGTATCCGCATATCGTTCAGTCACCACCCGCCATGCCGTGAACATCACGCAAACACGCCATGCTCGATGCGTCCTAGCGTATCCATCACGCTATCGGTGCCAATGTCGGTATCGACAAGACTCAGCGGCGTGGCGTCTTCCAGGGCAGCAACCGGCATCTTAAGCCAGGCGAGTGCCAGGTCGAGATCATCAAACACCTCGGCAGCGCGCGCGGCGACACGCGCGAGTCGCAGCAGCTTGGCTGACTCCTCACGACTCAACACCCCTTCCCGCTTGCGACGCGCCAAGGTCCGCTCCGGGATATCGAGCGCCTGCGCCAGTTCTGCTTGCGAAAGTCCGATGGATTTGAGCATCGCGTCCAGCGCCCGCGACGAAATGCCGTGGCGGACGACCTCCACCCATTCAAGGCCCGATCGGGGAGAACGCGGAAATACCGACCGGCCTCCCAGCAATGAATCGGCTGATACCTTCTCGATGACGTTCATCGGTTTCACCTCCTGCCATTTGGCATCTATTTTATACCAAAATGGCATAGACGGTAGTTGCTGCCAAGGCATCGCCGGTCCGGGCCGGACTGCCGGCTACTTTCAGCGAAAGATCGCGCCCCCCTTGGGGGACATCGACGACAAGCCCAGGCACTGCTCCGACGAGAAGGTGCGCTCGTATGCCAGGAATCCGGAGACGCTGGCGTATGGGAGCGAAGGAAGGCTGAGGCGGGCGATGCGCCACAGGTAGGCTGCGGAGGCCCACGACGGCACCTCACGGAGTCGCAAGGCTATCAAGGTATTTCTGCGTCGGCTTCGGCGTACCAGGTATCGCGCCGATGACCGAGCCCCGGTGAGATGCGAGCGCCTCGAGATTCAACACCTGCGCGCCAGCGGCTTCGAGTTGATCGAGCAAGCGAGTCTTTCCACAACCAGTCGAGCCCGACAGGACCACATACGAGAACTCACGCGGCCGCGTGGCCAGTTGTTCGTTGACCCATCGTCGATAGCCCTTCCAACCGCCAGGCAGACGGTCCACCTTATAACCGATCGTATCGAGAGCATCAAACCAAAGGAGACTGCGCTTTCCGCCGCGAAAGCAATATACAAGCACCCTTCCATGACGCGTGCGGCCCGCAATTACGGTGTCAAGATGACGCGAAATGTTTTTCAGCAAATAGGCGACGCCGATCAGATAAGCCCGCATTTTGTCGGTCCGATGCAATGCGCCGACCTCAGCGTATTCGTCATTACTGACCACGGGTAGGTCGATTGCCTCTGGGATGTGATCCACGGCGTATTCGCGTTCGCTGCGCGCGTCGATGATGAGGACGTAATCTTCGAATCGGTACATGTGCACCTGCCGTCTGAGTGTCGGCGTGCAATGCGTGTTCGTTACGCCGTTTTGTTAAGACTCAATACGTCGAACAATTGGCCGTCTTCGCAGCTGGAATCTGTATTGCTTTGCCGGTTGCCGGGCTACGGCCTACGCGTGGGGGCGCTCACCACTCGAGAATGAACCGAATCCGATAAGTTGCACGGTTTCGTGCCCTGCCACCGCCGTGGTCACCGTGTCGATATGCGCGTCGATCGCCTCGCCGGTAGCCATCGCGCTTTCACACTTTGCGGCGGCGACCGTATCAACCAGTTCCTGCTTATTCATCGTCTACCCCTGTCAAGCGTTCATGAGACCGTTCGTGCGAACCGCGGCCGCCGGTAACGCCACCCTTCCGCTCGTCGGCGCATTCGCGCAAACCTGACCGCATCCTTTGACTCCAGATATTCCTAGGGCCGCCAGTGATTCAAAAAGGTAGCGACAGCGACCTGCTTGGAAACGCGCAGGTGCTCATGCGGACACTCACGCCGATGCGCGACACGAATTCATGCGCCCGAATACGAATTGCCCCAGGTACCAAACCAGTTCCGTATTCGCGACGATGTCCTCCTCCGCTACAGTTACGGCCTCGATCTTCATACGACGCAGCATGAGCTTGCCCTCCCTCGACGCAACCCATGCGCGGACCAGTTCTTTGCGGGTTTTAGCGTCCGCCGCGTTGAAGTGTTCGCGGCCCTTACGCGACTCCTCGTTCATGCGTGCACGGACTTCTTCTTCGCGCGAAGCGATGCTGCGTGCGACCGAACTCTGGATCTCGGTTTTTACGACATCCGCTTCAGTCTCTTCGGTAAGTAGCTTCGCCTGAACCTCGACCATCTTCCGCTCGGCTTCAGACATCTTCCAGTTATCGCGTAGGGCTCGCATCAGGTAGCCGGCGGGACTCCTTTTTATCTGTCCACGATTGAGCTTGAATCGCGTGTATTCGACAGCCTGCTGGATGTGCGCATCGGTCCAGACTTCGCGGTTCTCGGAAATCTCGCTGAACTGCGCGGTAGACAGGTTGAATTCTTCTTTGAGAATTTTGTACAGGTGGCTGGCGTCAGCCAAGCTGGCCAGCGCAGCGTCGGCGGTATCCTTGCGCTTGAGCAGGAACCTTATGCGGTCGATTTTCTTCGACGTGCTGGACTCGGTCCTGGTCTCATAGGACAGATCGATGTCCGACACCTCATTGATTTCACGCACAGCCGGTTCTAGCCAGTCACGCTTGAAGTATTTGAAGATGGCGGCGTTCGCTCCCATTCTGCCGGGCCAGTTTCGCATGTCTTCCAGCGGTATCCATTCCGTTCTGCCATTTGGGACACTGGGAAGGACCTGGTCATAAATCGCGCGCGCTAGGCTGCGTGTAAAAGCCGTCGATATACGCAGGCTCAACCAGTGGGATTTTTTTGGGTCCCGGATTTGCGGGACTAGGCGAGGGTGCACGTCGAATCGAATGCGCCCCCTGTGGAAGCCGACCATGCCCATCAACTGGACTGATACCCACAGATCGTTTTCGTTCGGGTCCCGATCGATTGGTGTATCGGTAACCTGGATTTTCGCGTCCTGAGCTTCTTCCGCGATAGTGCGCAAGTGCTTGAGATTGCGGCTGTCATAGCGCATCAACCACTTGAAGTAGTTCAGTTCAACGTCGTACTGGTCCCGTGCTTCCTGCTCCTGGGCGACAATGAAATACGCGGCGTCAAGAAAGCGCCGCGCCGGCAACCCCATGTTGACGACTTGAGTGAAGAAGTTGTTGCGCTGGTATCCGATTTCACGATTGGCTTCGCTGATGGGCAAACCCAAGTCGAACATGTCCTCGAACAGCGCGAGCGCCATCTGTCGCGGTGTCACTTTCGACTTGCCTTCGTCCGGATTGTCCTCCGCCGCCATATTCTCATCCGTTCTTCATTTTCGCTTTTGGGAATGTAGCATTCGTGGGTGAGCTGTCAACACATACAACCTCACCATCAGCAGGTCGCACTGGTTGTCTGCGGCCTACGCTCTTCCGCCATGCACAATGAACCTCACCGCAGCACAATCAACCTCACCACGATGAACCCGTATCTCCCGTCAACCGCTTATCCCGTGTGATTGGAATTAGCTCCTGCGCCACTATGCACAGTCAACCTCACCGTGGTACGCGCCAGCGAATCCCGCACATCTGACCTCACCTTCGTGTGGAACCGGCCTCACCTTGGCCACACAATGAAACTCACCTTTGTGCACATCTGACCTCACCTTTGACACAACGGACCTCACCTTTTGGAGGTTAAGACTTTGAAATTAAACAAAGTCACGTGCCTCTGTTGGTTCGTTGGGTTGTTTGATTTTTTAAAAAAAACAAACCAACCCGTTACTAGGAAGCAACTTGGCGAGCGTCCCTGATGGTGAGGTTGATTGTGAGGAGCAGCAGTTTCGGTCCGGCTCCTGTTCCGTTTCAACAGAAACACGTTTTCGATTCGTAAAGCACCCTATTGACGGTGAGGTTCATTGTGCACTCACACTTGTATAAAAACCTCCGCGCGTGCGAGGCGGTCAAAATCAGAGAGGAAGGTGAGGTCAATTGTGCTGGGTGAGACAACTCGAAGCGCGCCGATATGTTCGTAGCACAATGAACCTCACCATGTGCCATTTTTTTGTGCAAATGTCGATGTGCGCGGCGATTCTGCTTTCAGAATTAGCACAAGCGACCTCACCTTGAACGACCATCTGGCGACCGGCGCGCGAACTACAGTGCCTATCGGCGACAATTCTGCCGAATGGCAGTGGTCTGGAAGAGCAGGAAGTGTCTCTTCTATGCGTGTCGGCCGCACTCCAGTCGACCAGAAACGCGCAATGACGCGTGGTTTTTCAGGAAAAACAGCCGTTTATAGAGCTATTTTCATGTGTTTCCTGTATTCTGAGGTTCATCGAAATTTACGGATGAACCTCAGAATGGTGAAAACGAGCCAACTTCCTGCCGTAGACCGAACGGTTCCTCTTGAGCAGATTAGCCAGTTCGCTGAAAAGGTCTCAATTTTCACGGATGAACTGCGTAACACCATTCTTGCACCCCGACCGCGAAAAGCTGCGCCTGTTTTCAAAACAGGGGAAATTGCCGAGATGTGCAACATCTCTCATTCCCAGGTCCAATACCTCGCAACCAAGAGCGACGGAGAGTTGCCGCCAGGCACCGCTGCCGGTACCGGGCGGACCCGCACATTCACTCTGGAGGAAGCGCGCCTTTGGGTCCAGAAAGTCTCCGACATCTATCAGACTCCACTCGTTACCGGAACACGTGAACCTGAAGGGAAAATCGTCATAACGGCCCAATTGAAGGGCGGCTCGGCAAAGACAACCACAACTATGTGTCTCGCACAAGGACTGACGTTGCGCGGGCGCAAGGTGCTTGTCATCGACCTTGACCCTCAGGCCTCGCTTTCCGAACTATGCGGCTTGTACGCGGAAAAGGATGTGACGCCGGATGACACCGTGTTGCCGTATATCTACGACCAGGACGTCGAGGGTGGCCTGGAAACAAGGGTCCAGTCGACTTACTGGGATGGGCTTGACGTGATTCCGGCTCACACCGAATTGATTGGTGCGGAGTTCCATTTGCCGGCAATGCAGAAGATGAGGCCCGGCTTCCGGTTCTGGACGGTGCTTCGGCAAGGTCTCGAGCCACTACGCAAGCGCTACGACTACATCCTCATGGACACGTCGCCTTCGCTGTCGTACCTCAACCTGAATGCACTGCTGGCGGCGGATGCCATGGTCATGCCGATGGTTCCCGAAAATCTGGACTTCATCAGCTCGCTTTCGTTCTGGCGACTGTTTTCAGATGTATCCAAGAGTTTCATCAAGTACGAGCAGGACAAGAAATACGACTTTATTTCGCTGATGCTTTCGAGGGTCGATTACGGGCGCACGTCGTCCGCACCTATCGTGCGTGCATGGGCACAGAGCGCATACGAGAGCTGGCTGCATTCGATTGAAGTGCCGGCCAGTTCGGTGATGAGCACAGGAGCGTTGGCATTTTCAACGGTATTCGACGTAAGCAGTACCCATAGCGCAGCTAAGTCGTTGCAGCGTGTACGACAGCCCCTTGTCGATTACTGCCGTTGGGTGGACGAAATCTATGCGGAAAAATGGAGGAACGCGCAATGAGCAACATGCGAGAGCAGCTGCTGGCCAAGACGTCCGGTATCCGGACGACCTCATCTATCAAGGAAGATGAGGTCAAGCGTAGCAACCGAACGCAGACGGCGCCTGGCCTCGCGGGTGCGCTTGCGGTAGCGCAACTACGTGTCCAAGAGCTGGAGTCTACTGGCGCCGCGTCGCAATTGTCTGTGTCCGACATCGTACCGAACCCCTGGCAGCCGCGGAGAGTATTCAACGAGGCGAAGCTGTCGGAGCTGGCCGAGTCCATTCGTGAAGTCGGGCTTATGCAGCCCATCGTGGTCCGCCGCGCCGACGATATCTATCAGATTGTGGCGGGCGAACGTCGGTGGCGCGCACATAAGATGGTGGGACTCGAAGCCATCAAGGCTGTTGTTGTGGAGTGCTCCGACGAAGACATGGCTGTGCTAGCCCTCGTGGAAAATGTTAGTCGTGACGACTTGTCCGACTATGAAGTTGCCATGTCCATGAGGCAGACGGAGAAGGAGTTCCCTGACCGTAAGCGGATGGCCGAGGCACTGGGTATGTCCCGCAGCGGGCTCTACCAGTTCCTCTCGTTTGAAAATCTACCGGACTTCATCAGGAAGGACCTCGACATTCAGCCGCGGTTGCTTGGCGGGACTGCTGCCCAAGCCATTGTTGCGGCCGTCAAGAAACACGGCGAAGACGGTGTGAACGCAGCAATGGAACTCTGGCCGCTCGTGGTGAAGGGCGACATGGACCAGGGGAAGGTGGCGGCGGCGATTAAGGCGTTGGCAACTCGTCGAACGACGACGAATTCTGCAAGCGAGCGGAGCATCGATAAGTTTTTCTCTGGCAAGGAACACGCGGGCTCCATTACCAAGGACATCAGCGGTATCACGGTGAAAATTAAGGCCGGCGTGCTCACGGACGCGCAGGAGACGCAGATTCGGGAGCTTATCAGCCAGATGTTCCACGCTCACCCGAAAGCAAACTGAGTAACGCTTCACCCTTAACTAAGCCCGCCTTGCGCGGGTTTTTTTCGTCCAGCCGCTCTTAAAGTGTCTAGAGTCTAGACACACCGCAGGCTGCGTCGCCGTCCGGCCCGGAGCAAGCGTGTCTAGACTCTAGACACGAGATTAGGTAGCGGTGAGCGGACGCCATGGGGCGACGCGACGACCAACGAAGAGCTGCGGCCCCCTCGGCGTGTCTAGAGTCTAGACACGCCGAGGGCAGCTGTCGGTTCCGAGCAGCGGGGTCTGCATCTCAGCAATTCACGGTTCCCGTAAGCGGCGATGGTTGCGGACGAGGCTTGAGCATGTCTAGACTCTAGACGCGCCCCTTCAATGGAATCAGCTATACAGGAGCTAGGCTGCTATTGAGAAGCTGGGCACGAGAGTCAGCAAATCAGCGCCGGCGCAGTAGCCTGATCAAGTTGAATCCGAAAAGCGTGCGACCCTAGGAGCCCTTCGTGGTAGACCCAGACTTGCGACAAGTATTCATCGCGGCGGCAAGTAAGCGTACCTGTTCACCATACCTTCGTCCTGAAAGATGCTGATTGTTGAGCAACGCCCGCTCTCGCAACCGGCTTCGGATTCGAGAAGATGCCTGACGAGCATCCGCCGCGACATCCACTTGCGGTGCTCTGGTACCCTTTGAAGGGCAAAGCCCCGCCCCCGCGGCAACCCCTAAGATCGCGACGAATCAGACTACAGTGGTCAGCAATGTTCGACTGTGGGCGCGGCCATCTCCTTGATGTTGTTTCGGGTCATGGTATTTCCTCTTGCAACTGTGTCCATGCCTTTGTGGATCAAGCAGGCGTGATTGTCATGACCGTATAGCGACATGTCTATATTTCTGCGTGCTCAAGTAGCGCCGCACTAGAACTTCCCTCCTCCAGTTCGCCGTCGATGCTACCTGACAGCAATTCAGACCGGTCCACACACGGCGATCACCTCTCTCTCGTAGCACCGACGATTTCAGCCATCAGGCTCGGGCCGGACTGGCGGCTGTCCAATAGGCCGGTCGTCAGCGGCGCAAGGCCTCCTCGGTTTGTAACGCACCGGCCAGTTGCGCAGGCGACAATTTCTCTAGCGTTTGCGGTGAGCGCCGGATCGTGATCGGCGAGGGACGCCGCGTCGATGACAGTTCATGACGGGCTTGAAGCTACGCGGCGCGTTGTGGCGTCGCACGGGCAAGCGGCTTTCGTGAAGGTCCAACGTATCGAAAATGCTCGCTGCGCCGATCATAGCGACGAGGAGACCATAATTGTGCGGCGCCACCCGGGAGTCGTGGGACGCCGACTGTGACCGTGTCACGCGCGAACGGGCCCGCTGCGTCTCCAGCGCGCGCTTCAGCGGTTCGTCGTCGACGTTACTGGCGGAAGGTCCGCAGATCGCTATGGTCCGTGTTTTCGAGCGCCGCAGATGCGTCCAGGCCGTCGCGGACCGCCTGAGCGAGCCCTTTGGCACAAGTGTGACGCAGCCAGTGCGCGGACGCGCGTTCAAACCGGTCGGCATCGACGAGCCGGCCGTGAGCGCGGGCGTAGGCAAACGCAAACGCCTCACTGCACAGTCCGGTGACCAGTTTCCAAATCGCCGTGCGGCTGCGGATGCCCTTGCGTTCACCCCAGCGGGAGCGTCGCACCGACAACAGCAGCGGCAGGTCTTCGTCCGGCAGCGGCACCGGTGGCAGGCCAAACGCGATTCGGTAGGCCTGCAGCGACAACGCTATCTCGTCGCACGGCACCCAGCGGCCCCTGCCGCCCTTCCAGTGGCTGTCGCGCTCAACGCGCAGCAGCCACTGGAAGGGCGGGGCGTCCGGAAACTCACGGCGGAGAGCATGCGGCACCGGCTCGATGCACACATGGCCCATCCGGCACTGCATCACCTCGGTGGTGCGCATGCCGGTCCGTTCCAACAGGTCCACCGCGAACAGGTCCACCGCGAACAGGTCGCGCGCATTCGCCTGGCGCGCCCCGCGGCCGGACTCCGCGCCCGGGCGGGCGGCAATCGCCGCACGCAGGAGCGCCGTGTCGTTCGGTGACAGGAAACGCCCCTGCTTTTCCGGCTCGCGTCGGCCCACCGTCGGCAGCCCGGTGGCCGGATTCAGCTGCAGGTAGCCGACGTCGCGCAGCCAGTCGAATAGCGACGTGACGATTTTCTGGGTCTGGCCCCCCGAGCGCTCGGTCAGTGGCCTGAGGAACGGCCGCCAGTCCGCCGCGCCGCACCCCGCGCACGCGGATCGACCACGGCGCTGGCACCTGCAGGAAGTCGATGTATGCGGAAAACTCATCCAGCCCCCACGCCGAAATGGGTGTATTCACCTTCCGTGCATACCAGAACAGGCGCTCGGCCTCGATGCGGTACTGTGCGAGCGTGGTTGCGGCTAGGCGCTCGCGGCCGGTCGCCTTGGCGGCGAGCCAGCGACCCACGACGTCCTCGTCGGACAGGCCACGTGGGGGATCGGACTTTCTCGCCGGTTCACGACCGGCCGGGTCGCCGCGGCCGTGAGGGCTGGATCCGGTTCAAAACGGTCAATCGTGCTCATCGAGCTGCTCCGGGACGAACCTGGTTGACGTGAGCAACGCAACTAACGGCCTACGCATTGCCCCCACGCGCAAGCCCGCTTGTGCGGGGCCGCAAGGCCTTGCAACGCAGTGGGGGCCCGCCAAGATTGGGAGCAGTTTAGCGGCGAGCTCGCTCACGGCGCAGCCGCCCCACGGCGCATGTTGATGCGCAGCTCGTGCGCCGGCCGCGCCGCGCACAGGAACGAAAAAAGTCAGCTGCCGCGCACGGGTGCGGGACGAACGGCAGCGCCGGTTCGTGCTCGCTGAAAGTGACGTCGATGAGCCCTCCATCCGCAAGGCGGATAACCGAGTGCGCGCAGAGGAGCAACTGCGGCCCGTCGGTGACCACAGCGAGCCAGCCCCGCACGGCCTGCGATTCCGGATGCGTGGCCACCCACGGGTCGACCGCATCGTGGCAGTTGGGTCTGGGCGTAACTGCTGGCCGCACGCGCGGAATTTCCCGGCCCGTTGGGCAGCGGGCAGAAGCCCCGACGAGCGCCCGCGCAAGCACGATCCGAATCTGGACGACCTCATCGAACTCGCGCGCGTCCTTCTCGCAGAGAACGCTCAGGACGGGCTCGGTCACGGCAAGTTCGTCCACGATATGACGCAGGGAGATTCCGTTTGTTCGGCACTCTCACTATTGCTGCAGTGGACGGCCGCGCAGGCCTGCATCGGGCCGGGCCAGCCGGGCGAGCCGTACGTCTCGCACCTGTGCCGGCAGCTCTCGGGCCGCGGCCGCCGTGGCCAGTACGGGCGGCCGTCACCCGCGGCGCGGCGCACCTGAACGTCGGCGAGCGCCATCTGGTGGCGATCCGGCAGATCCTCCCGCGGCCGCGGGCGGAGACCCGCCGGGCCGCAGGATGACACGAGTGGGGCAGGGGCGCCGGGCGGCGTCGCTGTGGCGTCGCGGCCGGATCACGGCGCCGGCGGGACCGTTCTGTCGCCGCTGGCCTTGTCTGCTAATTGTTATTAGCAGACAGCGTTTTAATACCTATAATCAGCGGAAAACGTGTTACGTCACACCAATGATAGGGGTTTACCCTTATTTATTCATCCGGAGCCCGATCTTGATCCCACACGCGCGGCTCGACGCCGTCACCGAAGCCGACCTGCAGGCCCTGATCGACCACGGCGTGCGCGAAAGCCGCACGCTCGACTACAAGCGCGACTGGCCCGCCGACCGCGACGCGCGCACGGAGCTCGCGAAGGACGTGTGTGCGTTCGCCAACTCGCTCGGCGGTGACCTCGTCCTCGGCATGCGGTGACCTCGTCCTCGGCATGCGGGAGGAGGGCGGCGCCGCGGCGGAAATCGTCCCGCTCCAGTTCGCGAACCTCGACGCGGACCTGCTCGCGCTGACCAGTGCGCTGCGCGACCTGCTCGAGCCGCGCGTGAGCGGCGGCCTGCACGCGCATCCGGTGCCACTGGCGAATGGGGGCCATGTAGTGGTGCTGCGGGTCGCGCCGAGCCCGGCCGCGCCGCATCGCGTGACGAAAGACAACCACTTCTACGCCCGCACCTCGGTTGGCAAGGAACCCATGGACATTCACGGCATCCGCCACGCGTTCGCCGCGGGCACGGCCCTCGGCGAGCACATCCGCGCTTTCTGTGCCGATGCGCTTGGCCGGATTGAACGGCGTGAGAACCCGCTCCCCCAACTCGACGGACCCCTGTGCGTCTGTCACGTGGTGCCGGTGTCGGCGTTTTCGCGTCAGGACGCGCACGGCGTCGATGCGCTGGCTGTTGCGGGCAACGCGTTGCGCCAGGCAGGCGACGCTCATTCGCTGCGCCCGCAGGTCAACCTTGATGGCGTCGCCTGTCTGCCACATCGTGAAAACCCGCGACGCGACTACGCGCAGCTCTACCGCAACGGCGCCGTCGAACTGGTGTACGGCGATCTGCTCTTCCGTTCGCCGGCGGACGACACGAACGGCGAGTCGCTTTTCCCCGAGCTGTACGAAAAACCTCTCGTCCGTCGCGGCGTGCCGGCGATCGTTCAGACGCTGGCCGCGCTCGATGTGGCGCCGCCGGCGTACCTGATGCTCAGCTGGCTGTTCCCGCCGGGCACCCGGATTGGCTACGAAACCGACCAGGGGCGGGGGGCCTATCCGGCGCTGCCCGCGCACCTCTCGCAGCTGACGGCCCCGCCGGTTTACCTCGAGGACTTCGGCGCCGATCCGCTGACCGTGTTGCGCCCCGCCTTCGACGTGCTGTGGAATGCCGTCGGCGTGGCGCACACGCGGACGGATTTTGCGGCGGCGGACCCGGACTGAGACACGACATGGCCAACCTCCCGCAAACGCTCACCGTCCCGCCGCCGCGCACCTATACGCGCACCGACTTCGCGGCGCTGCGCGCGTTCGTCCAGCGCATCGAGCCGGCGGCGATCGCGCGGCGCTACTACGACGCCGACGATCCGGATCAGGCCCCGCACGCGGCCACGTCCGAGGCGATGGCGCGCTACCTGGGTGCGATGCGCGACGAGCTGGTGCGCCTCGCGCTGCTCAACGGCTCGAGCGTGCTCGCCGAGCACCTGAAAACCTCGATCCGCAGGCACGGCAGCGCCAGGCTGACCGCGGTCACGCTGCGCATGGTCGAGCAGGCCGCGCAGCTGGCGGCCGCGACACCGTCTCCGGCGCACGGCGTCGGCCTGTGGTTCCGGCCGCTGGTCGCGCAACGCCTGACGGCCGAGGGCATCTCGACGCTGCAGGAACTCATCGACTGGTGCAACCGGCACGGCGGCAGCTGGTGGCGGTCGGTGCCGCGCATCGGCCCGCTGCGTGCGCGGACCATCGTCGCGTGGCTGCGCCGGCACGAGGCGACGCTGGGCGCACGCGTGGACGCCGACGTCGACGAGCGTGAGCTCGCGCCGGTGGCCGCGGGACAGGGTGAAGGGCAGGGCGGCGGGCAGGGGACCGTCGTCGTGATCGGCGGGCCGCCGGAGGCGCCGCGGCTCGCCCCGTTCGAGCGGCTCGCAGTGCCGGCGGAGCTCTCCGGTGGGAATGATACCCATCGAGGGACCAACCGCGCGGGCGCGTTTGCGTTCATCCGTGCGCCGCACGACCTCGCGGCGATCCATGCTTATTTACACCGCTACCGCGACCGCCTGGCGACCTGCCGCGCGTACACGCGCGAGCTCGAGCGCTTCGTGCTGTGGGCCGTGATCGTGCGTGGCGTTGCGGTGTCGTCGGCGACGGTCGAGGACTGCGAGGCGTACAAGGATTTTCTCGCGCGCCCGGCGCCGGCGTTCAGTGGGCCGAAACGCCCGCGCGCGGGCGGGCGCTGGCGACCGTTCACCGGTGCGCTGTCGGCCGGCAGCCAGGCGTATGCGGTGCGGGTGCTGCGGGCGGCGTTCGCGTGGCTCGTCGACGTCCGCTATCTGGCCGGCAATCCGTGGGCCGCGGTGACCGATCCGGTGACCGTGACGCGCGAGGTCGCGGTGCAGGTCGAGCGCGCGTTGCCGGCGCAGCTGTGGGCGACCGTGCGCCGTGCACTCGAGACCCATTGCCGGGCGGCCGATGTGGGCCATGCGGCAGACCAGGAGCGCGACGATGTCCGCCAGTGGCGCATCGCCCGCGCGGCGATCCTGCTGATGGGGGACTCGGGTCTGCGCCGCGCCGAAGCCGCAGCAGCCCGCCGGGAGGATCTGCGGCTCTCGCCGTTTTCGACGGGCAGGGCACCGGTGTGGGCCCTGACCGTGATCGGCAAGCGGCGCCGGCAGCGCACGGTGCCCGTGAGTGCGGCGACGGTGCGCGCGCTGCGCGTGCACTGGGCCGATCGCGGGCGGGATTTCGATGCGGCGGGGGCGGGCGGGCCGCTGGTCGCGCCGCTGGTGATTCCAGGCACGCGCGCGGCGCAGGACCGGCATGGCGGTGGCGAGGCCTCGTACACGGCCGATGCGCTCGCCCGCCTGGTCCGGGCGGCGGTGCGCGATCTCGCCGCGACGCTGGCCAGGCAGGGGTATCTGTCGCCCGACGACACTGTGCGGCTCACCGGCGCCTCTGCCCACGCGTTCCGGCACACCTTCGGAACCGGCGCGGTCGCCCGCGACATGCCGGTCGACGTCGTGCAACAGGTCCTCGGCCACGCGTCGCTGCAGACCACCTCGATCTACGTGCGCGCCGGCCAGCAGCGCATGCTCGAGGCGGCCGCCCGCTATTACGCTGGAGATGACGATTCGGATGTAACGGTCAATCCTGCCTGACCCGGCTGATCGATGCCGCGTTCAGCGGCGAGTAAATTGTGATTTTCGAGACGGCCATCGGTAGACGTACGTCGACCTCGTCACCACACTGCAGGATAAAAAGTACCGGTACAGCATGACGGAGATTTCATTGCGTGGCAGAATCAAAAGCATTCCAACGCCATCTGCATTTCATATAGTGACAAACATGGACTCAGTGTGGAACGCCGATTCCCTGGTAGCTGTCCGTTCTGAGAACGTCGACCGCTACAGGCGAAATTTCTTGCGGCAGGCTGTCTGTGAGTTCCGCTTTCCGACACTCTTGGAACTCGGCGGCCCACGGCCACCGCCCTCGTTCGTTAGCGCGCTCAGAAAGGAGTACCCGCATCTCGATTTGGCCAAAGAAGTGCAGATCAACTTTGGTGGTGAGGCGTCCGGGTCCATCAACAAGCACATCTTCCGATCGGAAAAGCTGACATGGACGGTTTCCATCAAGGAAAATGCTTTTTCGATCGAAACCATCTCCTACACCGATTACGCTCATCTGAAGGATCGGGTGATGCACATTGTCGAAGCCGCTTCAAAGGTCATCGATTCCGACTTCTTCACACGGGTGGGGCTTCGATACATCAACGTGATCGATGGTGACACTGACCCAGTGACGGGGGGGTGGGTAAATCCGGAACTCGTTTCGCCGCTTCTTTCCAACTATTTCACCGGTGTTCAGGAATATTCTGGGAGACTAAACTTGGTGGCGGAAGACGGGGGATGTCTGCTTCAGCACGGGATTCAGCCGAGACAGACACAGACCGGCAGACATGCTGCGGAATTCAAGTGGCCCGAATACCTGTTGGACGTTGACGTGTTTCGCAACGGCGTGAAAATTAGCGACACGGCGTCGGCGATCGATGCGATGCACGTACAGGCATTCAATGTCTTTGATTGGGCAATCGGCGATGCGGCACGCGAGTACCTGTCGGCATCGAAGCTCTCGAAAGCGTAAGTGAGAACCATGAGTAATTTCACAACTGCAAACCAGCCGGCGAACCCGAGATCCATATGGGCTTCCTTCGCGTCACCCGAATCCGGGGTGCGGGGGCGACCGCATATGGTTCAGGGTACGCAGTTCACCAATACGCGGACCGGCTACGCGAATGCTTTCTCGGCACGGACCGGCGGGCGTGGCGCAACCCCGATCCTGAATGCCCCGGCATCGTTGCCCGCGACGCCGACACCGACGGTTAAAGAAGCCGCCGCTGGGGCCGCCGGCCATGCCGAGGTGGTTACCCCGACTGACGAAGTCAAACGTATAGCGAGCGAGCGCGTGATATTGATGGCTAGGCAGTACGCCAAAGGCCCGCACCAAACGGAAACGGCCTTGAGGTTGGACATGTTGAACGAGCGTCTCTTAAAGATCGCTCCGCGTGTGTCGATGGATCAGGTCGCGGCTCTCACGACGGCCACTGAACAACTCGAGCAAGGTATAGCGGCTCGCGAAGAACGCGCACGGATTCGCGAGGAAAGACGTGCAAGGAATCAAGCAGCCCACGCTGGTCCATGAGCCTTTTTCAATATCCAAAGTCAAAACACGTTCGTAAATTTGGGCCGCCGACGTACAAGCACTATCAGACTTACAAACGGTGGCTGCAGGCGGAATTTTCGCGGGTATGCGTGTACTGCCGGCAGCCGGACAGTAGCTCACCGAATTTGAACTTCGGCGTCGACCACTACAAGCCGAAAGGGGACTCGCGCTTCGGGCATCTGCTTTGCTCATACGGGAACCTGTACTACTGCTGCGGGAGCTGCAACAGCCGCAAGAATGATGATTGGCCCACTGACGAAAAGGCGGGCCCATATGTCGTCAACCCCTGCGATCACGAGATGGCGGATCACCTTCGTTTTAATGTCAAGTCCGGGCGCATCGAACCAAGGTCATCCAATGGGACGCACACGGAAAAGCTTTTGCAGTTAAATGATGTTGAATCGATCAAGTATCGGAACAACACGTTCGTAATTATCAGAGCGTTGGAAGCTGAGATTGCACGGCTGGATGCGGAACTAAAGGAAAGCGAAAACTGCTTGAGCCGCGGTATCATTACGCAAGCCGAGCATGATGCCGACGCGATCTCGATCAGGGCCGATCGAGATGCGCATCAATGCGTCATTTTCGCGCAAAATGGCGGCTTGCCTCTCGCGCTGTCACGGAAGCAACAGAATTACCTTGCACCCGCAAAGCCGTAACTGGCTTGTCTTGGCTCTTGGCTTTTCCTAGGGCTCACGGGCTGCGCCGTCGGCGAGCTCGTGCGGCCTATGCTGTAACGAAGTTCGGTTGAAAGTCGCGCTGTACGGCGCTAGGCTAGGGCACGCCCACGTGCTGCGAATGGACACAACGGCGGTGACCTTTTCAGCGTAGCCTTAATCTGATCGAGCGTCGCGAGGCCGTATTCCACGCGCCAGCGCCGGACCTGCTGCAGATAGGCGCCGGCTTCGCTCAATACGAATTCCTTCCGTTGTCTTCCACTGACGGTTGCTTCGCGGTGCATTGGCCATCAGCGATAAATGGAATATTTTTGTATGAATTTTTTCCAGATTCTGCGAGACGATGCTTTGAAAAGGCGCAAATTCGTCGAAAGACGGAGTGCACATTTTTTGCTCCTTTTGCAGCCGATTGCGTCAAGTCGCCGATATACGGATGGACTCGCAGGTGATAGCTTTGGCACCGCAACCACGATGGATATTGCGCGGTGATTGAAGCCCATTGTTTCTCGCTTGCGGTCTCCCCGGTGTCGGCTGAAGGCCGGTGGCCCGACGACGTTGAAGTCTGGCACGTCGGCGTTCCCGACGATCCGGAGGCGTGGATATTGCTTGCTCGATGCCTGAATCCTGACGAAGTCGAGCGCGCGCGACGCTACGTTCGGCACGCGGACCGGCTACGTTTCGCGATAGCACGCGTCACGCTGCGTGCGCTGCTGGGCGCGCGGACAGGTGAAGCGCCGGCCGCGTTGCGCTTCGATTCCGGTCTGTTCGGACGGCCGACGCTGGAACGGCACCCGAATCGGTCGTTCAACGTCTCGCACGCGGGCCCGCATGTATTGATTGCGATGTCCGACACTCTGCGTGTCGGCGTCGACATCGAGGCGATCGAAAGCACGTACGATTTGAATTCACTGCGTGATCTCGTTTGCAGCGAAGACGAACGACGCAGGATCGATTCGGTGGTCGACGTGTCTCCGGTGCACGCATTCTTCCGCTGCTGGACGGCGAAAGAAGCGTTGCTGAAGGCGCTTGGCATGGGCATCGCCGAACATCTGCGCGCGGTTTCGGTCGATCCGTGCGGCAGCGGCCGGCAGCGTTCGCGCGTCACGCACGAGTCGGTAGCCGCGGCTGGGGCGCTGCAGTTTCACTGGCTCGACGACTTCGACGACTATGTGGGCTGCGTTGCGTTCGGTGAATAAGTGGTCCCGACCGATCATTTCGCCGCGGATTCCCGGTCTTTTTCCGAAGAATTAAATGCCCGTATACTTGGCGCCGCACCGATCAGGTGCGGCTGCATGACTGGCCGGTGACTTGATCCAAGCGTGTCGGCGCAATTGCGTGCAACTGCTCCGTTACCGGTCGTTCGGCCAGTCGGATGAGTTGGCGCGCCGCGTGTACGCGCAATCGCATGCGACGGCTAAAAAAATCACAAATCCGCCTGCAAAAAAAAGGATTTCGCCAGATAAAGTACGCGCGGCGTTTCTTGCGGCTCGCACATCCACCGCCTAGTATTGGGAGACAATAATGCATCCGGAGGCGTCGTATGTCCGCTGCAAAGCAGATTGAACGCATCGCGTGTCCGGATGAAGAGACGTTTCGCCGACAGTTCGTCGAGCGCGGACGTCCGGTTGTGATCTCCGATGCGCTCACGCCGGATGATCTGAATCAATGGAGCTTCGAGAAGATTACCGATATCGCCGGTCGTATCGACGTGCCGGTATATGACTGGGGCGACTCGGGACCGACCATCGGCGATCGGTTCGTCATCCGACAGATGCACTTCAGCGACGCGATTACGCGCGCGCGCAATGTCGTCAGTCCCGCCACGCAGCGATATTCGATTTGCCAGTTGCCGATAGAGGCGCTAACACCTGTCATGGAGCGCTGGCGTACACCGGACTTTCTCAAGCACTCCAGCGAGATCGATCGGCTGCCGGCCCTCTTCAGCGAACGTCCGCGCAAGGCTTTCTTCATCAGCTTCTTTCGCGGGATGCACTGGCACAACGGCCGTGAGGCCGTTGCCACTTTGCTGAGCGGCCGCAAGCGATTCGTGCTGTTCCATCCGAGCGATACGCGCTTTCTGTATCCTCGTCGTTTCATCGGCTCGGGACTGTCGTGGTTCGACGAGCGTGAAGCGGTTTTCTGCAGCGAAATTCCATTTGAACTCGGTATCGACGCGATCGACCTGAAGCGCTACCCGAAGTTCGCTCACGCCACGCCATACGAAGTCGAGTTGCGGCCCGGCGACTCGCTTTACATCCCGACGCACTGGTGGCACTACACAGTCGCGCTCGAGCCTTGCGCGGTATTGGTCGAATTCTGGGACGCGCCTTTGTCGCGGTGGGGCTTCCCGATCGCGCGGCGTAGCCTGCTGATGAAGCCGTACCGCAAATACCTGTTCCGGCATGTACGCAAGTGGCGAAATTTCAGTCGCCACAGTGACCTGGCCTCGGCTTGACGCTCGAAGGACGCGGACCGGACATGCGACGGGTACTGATCACGGGCGCGAGTCGCGGCATCGGATTCGCACTGGCCGAACGCTACGCGGAAGACGGCTGGCAGGTGTTCGCGACATGCCGCCGGCCGCAGCACGCATTGGAACTCGCTCGACTGCAGTACCGCATCGGCCCGAGCGTGCACGTGCTTGCGCTGGACGTCGCCGACGACCGCAGCATCGCGGGCCTCGCAGCACACATGGCCGACACGCCGATCGACGTGCTCGTCAATAACGCGGGCGTTGCGCCGGTCGGCCTCGAGGATCTCAGTTACGAAGGCTGGGAAATGGCGATGCGCGTGAACGCCTACGCCACGCTCACAATGACCCGGCACTTCCTGGGGTCTCTGCTGAAGAGCGATCGGCGCACGATGATCGCGATCAGCAGCGAGATGGGCAGCATCGCGCTCGCCGGCGCCGGGACGCGCTACTCGTATCGCGCATCGAAAGCCGCGGCGAACATGCTAGTGAAGACGTTGGCCGCCGATCTCGCAGAGTACGGCCTGATCTGCGCCGCGCTGCATCCGGGTTGGGTTCAAACCGCGATCGGCAGCGCGCGGGCGCCGCTGGTCCCGGCCGAAAGCGCAGCCGCATTGGTACGCGTGATCGACGCACTGACGCCGGAACATTCGGGCGGATTCTACGGACCGGAAGGCGCGATGATTCCATGGTAGAAAGCGATCTTCCCGATGCGCACTACAAGGTCCTGACGCGCGCGCAAGCCGACAGCTTCGTGCGCGACGGTTATGTGATCGTGCGCGACGTCTTCAGCGCGAGCACGGCGCGCGCACTGCTGCCCGCCGTCTGGTCGCGCCTCGCGGAACGTCCCGACGATCCGCGCACCTGGCAGCGCATGGGGGTGCAAGTGGAGGAAGTCATCGAGGAAGGTCCGATCGGAGAGATGTTCACCGATTGCTTCAAGGCCTCGGTCGACGATCTGGTCGGCGCGGGCCGCTGGAGCACGCGATGGGGCTATGGCTGGATCGCGCTGCGCTTTCCGGGCTTTCACGCACCGCCGTGGGCACCGCCGGCGACCGGATGGCATGTCGACGGCACTCATTTTCATCACCATCTGACTTCACGCGAGCAGGGTTTGGTCGGTATCGAGATGCTGACAGACATCACGCCAGGCGGAGGCGGCACGGCGCTGCGCGTCGGGTCGCATCGGCTGGTGAGTCGTGCGCTGGCGGCGGCGGAGCCTGCCGGTCTGTCCTATGCGGAGTTGCGTGCGTTATCGGAGGGCATCGTCGGCCTTCCTGTCGCGGAAGCCACGGGCCGCACCGGCGACGTGCTCTGGATGCACCCGCATCTCGTGCATGCGCGCAGCCCAAACGTCGGTAAATCGATTCGAATTGCCGCCAATCGTTGTATTGCGCTTAAGGAACCGATTAATTTGCGCCGCAATTCGGCCGAACTATCGCTTGTCGAGCGTGCAATCTTAATGTCACTGAACGATCGCCAATTCAACGTTGAATATTAAGCAGACGCTGTTTGCTATTGGTTAAACGGGTGTATATGCTCAATTCACCCACGGTACGGCCGGTCCGTCAGGAGACAACAATGGGACACCAAAGTACGCGTTTTGCATCCACGATCGACATCATGGCGATTCGTGATCAGCTCCGATATCTGCTCGGTAATCTCGAACGTTTTCGTGCGGGCGGCAAGCAGTCGTTCGGACGCGTGGTGGACGTCGCAGCCGGCGGAAAGCAGACATTCGGCCGGCCGGTCGACGTATTCGCAGCCGCCGCGGGCAAGCAGACTTTCGGCCGGCCCGTCAATGTGGCGGCAGGCGGGAAGCACATGTTCGGCTTCGGCGTCGACGTGATCCGGGTGCTCCGCGAACTCCATGCGCGTATCGATACGCTTGGCTCGCGCGCCGGCATGGTTCCCGGCGAACTGGATCTCGCCACGACGATGCGGCGCACGCTGCAGCAGTGCAGGGCCGAGAACATGGATCGCGATCTCGTCGAAAAAGTGTTCCAGGAGCAACTCGATATCGCATTCGCACCCAAAGAGAAAGCTGGCGAGGCGTGAGCGCATCGCACTTGTGCACGGACGGGCCGGCCGACGCTTTGCACGGTCGGACCCCGAGGGCGGGCACAGGGCTCGAATGCACTGCGTTGAGTTGCTGTGTGATCGGCGGCGCCGAGCTGACGATTCAATGCGCTGAACGCTGGATTTCAAGAGGGCACCAGGTCGCGGCCGTGGTGGGGCGTGGTCCGGCCGTGGCGAAGTGGGCTTTCGATCGAGGGTTGCGCTGTTTTCCCGATGTCGATTCGTTCGTCAGGATGGCATGCGAAATCGGGCGATTCGACGTTCTATTCAGCGTGATCAACGACAGCGTTCTTGATGCGAACGTGCTCGACCTACCTGACATATTGGCGATCAACTATCATAACGCGCCGCTGCCGCGTTATGCCGGTGTGTTCGCGACTTCGTGGGCGTTGCTCAACGGCGAGACGACGCACGGAATGACGTGGCACATGATGACCGGCCGCATCGACGCCGGCGCCGTGCTCGCGTCGGCGTCGTTCGACATCGCGCCCGACGACACGGCGGCAACGCTCAACAGACGCTGTCAGAGCCTCGCGCTCGAGCGTTTCGACACGATCATTGACGATCTCGAAAGCGGACGGTTCACGCGCCAGCCTCAGGACGCATCGCAACGAACCTACTATCCGCTGCATCGCAAGCCGCCCGGCGGCGGGTTGATCCGCTGGGACAGACCGGCCGCGGAAATCGATCGGACCGTGCGGGCGTTGACTCGCGGGTCGATCGTGAATTCGTTCGAACTTCCGAAGATCGCGTGGCGCGAGCGCTTCCTGATACCCGGCGACTTGCGTATCGCCGGATCTTCATCCGGGGCGACGCCCGGAACCATACTCGCGTGCGACGAAATGGGGCTTCGCGTCGCAACGGGAACCGATGACATTGTGATCACGCACCTGCTGACGCACGATGGGGTGCCGGTCGATCTTGCGTGGGTTGCGGCTTCAATTGATGCGTGGCGCGTGGACTTGCGACGCAGTACGGTCGATGTCAGTGCTTTCGGATATCGGGACGCGATGGATGATTCCTCGATGCCTGCGGGTGGCGAGCGGCTGCCCGTCGCGTCAGTCGCGACCGCCGTGCGGCTCGAATCGATAGCGTGCGAACTCGCGACGCACGAAGGCTTCTGCGTGACGGCGTGGAAGGAATCCGTGCCCACATTTGTCCGGACGATCAAGCGTGTCCGAAGCGCCGCGAACGGCAACGCGGACATTTGCAATGGCAATCGGCAAAGCAACAATGCGGTCGCCGGTAGGGAACGCAGCTTGCCGCGGCAATCAGGCACCGGCCAGCCTTTCACGTGGTTGCACGCAACGCGATCCCGACCTGCGGGATTGAAAGTCCGATTACCCGTTCATGGAGTCAATCTTCGCCGGCACGACTTAACCGAATTACTGCCTGACGGCTGGACATCGGAAGCACTCGTGTTGCTAGACGCATTGCTTGCGCAATTGCGTCCGCACGCAGGACAACGCACCGGTTCGGTGCTGCTTCGCACACCGGGGATGCGTGAGCGCGCGCGCGGCCTCGACGCGTTCATTGCCTCCGCGTTGCCGGTGACCGTGCCGCTGCCATGGACGTGCGGGGATTCCCGGCGCCTCGCCAGTCTCGCGAGGACCGTTCGTCGCATCGACGCTTGGGGCGCGCATGGCCACGATCTGCCGATGCGTCACAAGATCGCTCCGGTTGCGCCAATGCAGGCCGTCTTTGACGTGCTCGACGATGACGCGCGTTACGCGATTGCGCCGTGGCCGATCGATCGCGTCGCCGCCGGCGCGGTCACATTGAGTATCGGGCCGCGTGCACGCTGGTTCGTGTTGAGTCGCGCGCACGATATCCATGCCGGCGCGCAGAGCCGCGCAATGCTGCGTCGTCTGGCGGACAGGATGATCGACAGCGCCGAATGTCCGACCGGCGCGCGACGCGCCCACGGACGGTTCGGTACGAGGTCGCGAGGCACTCCATCGCGTAACGACGACCCGTAGGCGCGGGACATCGACATCCGGCTGACATCCATCGCGCGACGTAGAAGACGCAGATCAAAGTGACTGGAGGATTCGATGGCGGACCGAGTTGACGAGGCGAACCGCGCGCAGGCGCTCGGCGCCCCTGACCATACCGTGATCTATCGCTGGTCGATACGCGACGTGTATCTGATTGCCGCCCTCGCGCCCGGTCTGCGAGTCGTGGACGTGCGTCCCGCCGAGCCGGCTGACGAAGCGTTCGAGCGGATACTCGCCTCGGGCGACGAACCGCGGCGCGTGATCGTCCATATCGACACGAGCATGCCCGCCGATTTCGTGCGGCCATTCGACGAATTGCGTGCCGCGCTGCACGCGCGCGGCATCGAGACGTGGAACGCCGCGATCACCGATATCCGCAAGACGGCGATCCAGGCGCACAACGAGAAGCTTGGCTTGCCGTCGACGCGCGCGACGCAAAACGGGCTCGGTCACGAAACTCTGATCGTCAAGACCAATCTGAACAGCCGCGGCTATCCGGAGTGGGCGCTGCCGCCGGACGTGCGTGCGGCGCTGGGCTGGCCACCGCCGGTAGAGTCGCCGCTGCACGGCAAGGACGGATATCTGGTGCTGCCGCGCGAACAGATTCCGGCCGCGTGGTGGGACGATGATCAGGCGATGATCGAGCGATACGTCGACAATCGCTACGGCCTTTTCTATCGAACCTATCTGGCGGGCGAGGCGGTGGTGCTATGCGAGGGCACGGCGACGACGCCCGTGCGCCGAATGCGAGACGCCGGCGATCGCTACGACTATC
This sequence comes from Paraburkholderia domus, assembly GCF_905220705.1. Classification (GTDB taxonomy): domain Bacteria; phylum Pseudomonadota; class Gammaproteobacteria; order Burkholderiales; family Burkholderiaceae; genus Paraburkholderia; species Paraburkholderia domus. The sequence goes on along the minus strand of NZ_CAJNAT010000017.1, from coordinate 130,290 downwards.
TCCTCGCACGCGAGCTCGCGATCGACCCCGACGCGATGGCCGCGCTTCAGTCGCCCGCAGCCGAAGTGTTCGTCGCGGCGGTCGTGTATGCCGAAACGTTCGGTCTGGATTTCGGATCGATCGATTTCGTGATCGACGACAACGGCGTGCCGTACGTCGTCGACGTCAATACGACGCCGTACTGGGGTGCGACGCCCGGTGACGGCGAGATGTTGCAGCATCTGCGCCGTACCCTGGTTGGGTGAGCGGCATGCAACGCCCGGACGTCCTGCATGCGTGTGCCGCGGATCGCCATGTCACGGATCGCGACGCGCCACCCGGGAGCGAATCGGCGAGCCCGAACGCGCGGCTGCTCCCCATGCAGAGCGCGATGGCGTTCGACTGCGCGCGAGCGGGCAACAACGCGTTGTACGTCGTCGAGGTGGACCTCGCGGGCGAAGGCCCGTTGGATGTGATCGAGCTGCAACGCGCGCTTCACAACGTCGCGCTCTGTCATCCGGCGATACAGGGCGTGGTCACGCCTTGGGACGGTTTGACATACGCGCCACGCTTGCCGGTGATCGATACGGTGCCCGTCACCGATGCGGGGCCGCAGTTTCGCGCGCATCCGCCTGTCGTGGATGTGCTGCGGCCCGGTCCGATGCGGTTTCAGCTTGCAGTCATCGATCCGGAAAGCTGGCACTTGCGTGTCAGCTTTCACCACTTGCTCGCTGACAGACAGTCGATCGAGCACATGCTCGACAGCCTCGCCAGGTTCTACAACGGCGGGGGCGAAACGCCGGTGCTTGATTATCGTGATCTCGATCGCGCGCTGTGTCCTGATGCCGAGGTGACTGCACGCTGTCGAAATTACTGGCGCGCAAAGCTCGCGGATTGTTCGAGCGAGCATCGCTGGCGATTTCCTGCGCTGGGGCGCGTCGACGTCGGCAAGACGGGTGCCGAGTGTGTTGGAGATTCCATAGACGGGCCACACGATGCGAGCGCACATCCGACGGGCGATCCGGAGAACGCGGTCGGACGAATCGAGGGCTTGCTTGCCGCGGAACCCTGGCGGTTACTCGAAGCGCGCGCGAGCAGGCTCGACTGCACGCCGCATGCGTTGGCCTTGGCCGGATTCGCGGCATCGCTCGGAGCCGTCGACGACCGGCGCGAACAGGTGATCGGTGTGCCAGTCAGCCTGCATGATCTGGTGCCCGGCGACGTTGCCGCGATCGGGCCATTCATGGAAACGCTGCCTCTGCGCGTCACGGTTCGCGCGGAGACCGACCTTGACGCGCTGGCTCGCCAGGTGCAGCTCGAACTTGCGATGGCGTTCGAGCATCGCGAATTGCCGTTCGCGGAGATCGTTCGAGAAGCGGGGTTGGCCGGCACGAGCCGGTCTCCGCTGGTGCAGTCTGTGTTCGCATGGGGCGGCGCGGCCCGGCCATGGACGTTCGGTTCGGCGACGCTTCGGCTATGTCCGCCGCGACCGTATCCGACCGCGCTCGATTTGACGGTGCTCGCGCATCCAGGCACTGACGGCCTGTGGCTCGCGATCGACTTCGACGCGACGCGCTTCGGATCCCCGGCGATGCGAGCGTTGCTCGATCATCTGCTGAGTGTTTTGGATGCTTGGGCGAACGCGCCGGAGCCCGACGATCGCGGCGTCGTCGATATACGCGTTGCGGTCTTGCCGACATGCGATGACGACATGCTACGCGAACATTGCAATGCTGCCGGTGATGTCGATGCGTCGACGGATGTACCGGCTGACGTGGCAACCGACTCGTCCGCGACGGCTGCCTGTGTGGGCTCGGAGCACCTCAACTCGACCGATGACGATGAATGGCTCGGTGCGGTGATCGACCGGCTGCACGTGGATCCGCAGGGCGTGGCATTGATCGACGACGATCGCGTTCTGTCGCGGACACAGTTCGGCGCGCTGGTCAGTGCAATCGGCACTGGCCTGCGACAGCGCGTCGAGTCGGGAGCGACGATCGCGTTGTGTGTGAAACGCGGCCCGACGCATCTGGCTGCGCTTCTGGCCGGGCTTGTGGGCAGCTACACCGTCGTGCTTCTCGACCCCGACGAACCTTTGGTGCGTCAGTATCCGCTCGATGCGCTCGGCGTGGCGCTCGTGCTGACAGGTGAGCAAGCGCGGGAGCGATTCGCGTCGCACTTCGCGCAATGGCAGTTACCGTTGGACGACGCGCCGTCCCATGCCCTTCGCGCCGAGCATCCGCCGGTCATCGAATTCTCCAAGGGCATGGGCGGTCGTCTAGTTCTGTTCACTTCGGGAACGACCGGCACGCCCCGACCGGTACTGCTATCTCTGCGCGCGATCGGCGCTCACATGCGATGGTTCGCGTCTCGCGTGAAGTTAGCCGCCGACGATCGCGTGTTGCAGTTCTGCTCGATCGGCTTCGACGCATTTCTCGAGGAGGTCTTTCCTGCGCTCCTATCGGGCGCGACGATCGTGTTCCGCAATGCGCTCGCGTCGTCGTCGGCCGCCGCGTTCGTCGAATACTGCGCGCGTCACCATGTGACGGTGGCCGATCTGCCGACAGGATTCTTCGGACTGCTGGTTCAGGAGCGCGCGGCATGCGGTCGGACGCTGCCGGAATCGATGCGCGTCGTGGTCATTGGAGGGGAAGCGGTCAGTGCTTCGTCGCTGGAAGCATGGCGCCGCTGTGCGCCAGCTATCGATCTGCTCAATTCCTACGGACCGACCGAGACGACAGTCGTGGTGAGCGCCGGGCCGCCACCCAGCATCGGCGCGCCACGCGCTGGCGTGCGTCTCTATCTCCTCGATCCCTTGTTCCGGCCGGTGCCGGATGGAATCGTCGGCGAGCTTTTCATCGGCGGAGAGTCGCTTGCCGAAGGATACGCCGGTTGCGCGGTGGAGACCGCGACGCGATTCCTTCCGGATCCGTTCGCCGGGAAGCCCGGTGTGCGGATGTACCGAACCGGGGATCTCGTCGTGCGCGATCTGGACGGACGGCTGTACTTTGTCGCAAGGTCCGATCGGCAGGTTAAGATTCGTGGCTTTCGCGTTGAGCCCACGGCGCTCGAGACAATTTGGTCTCGCCAGAACGGTATCGCGCAGGCGGCGATCGCCGTTGACGCGAGTCAGGGTCACGCGCGTCTCGTGGCTGTCCTGTCGTTGGTTCCCGGTGCGACAGTTGCATCGCTCCAGTCGCAATGGCGCGATGCGTTTTCGCCGATTCAATGGCCGTCGCGCGTGATCGTTCTGCCGAGATTGCCGGTCACCGCGCGAGGCAAACTCGATCGAGCTGCGGTCGCCCGAGTCGTCGCGCAGTCCGCCGACGAGCACGGCGCGGCAATCGATCGCAGCAGTAGCGAGCCGTTGCTCAAACTGATCGCCGAGATCGCGGGCGTCGCGACGATCGACGAGAACGACGACTTCCTATCGATCGGCGGACATTCGTTGCTGGCGATGCGCATCATCGGTGAGTCGAGTCGCCGTCTCGGATTGGCGCTGCCGGTCGCGTGGCTGCTTAGCAACATGCGCTTTGGCGAGCTCGTACGGCGCGTCGCACTGCTCCCGGCCGTTTCGCATTCGGCACGCGACGACCGACGTATCGACGAGACGGAACGCCACTCGACAGCCGTGCGCGACGCGATTGCGCCTGCTGACGGGCTTGCGAGCGCGTCATCGACGCGGTTCGAACTATGGCCGACGGAAACTGCGATACTGCTTGACGAGGCGCTCGCGGAAGGGCCTTCGCCGTATGTGATCGCCGAGCGAATCGAGTTCGGCCATCTTTTCGACGCGGTGCAATGGCGCGCGGCCGTGCTGGCACTTGCCGCACGTCAGCCGATGTTGCGGGCGATTCTCGCCGACACAGGCGCGAATCACTGGCAATTGCTATCCGTGAACGCCGCGGTCGATCGCGCGCTGCGCATCGACGCACTCGGCGGGCCGCAGCAATCCATCCGACAGAGCGATTCCACGACGTTCGACCTGACACACGAGCCTGGATGGCGACTCGGCATTCAAGCGAACGGTTCAGGCACCGCGCTTGAATTGCACGCGCATCACGCGGTGATGGACGGACGTGGCATCGCGCTCTTCTGGCGGCAACTGATCGACTTGGTCACGCAGCACGACGTTGCGGAGAACACGAAGTCCCACGCGATACCCGCTCAAATTCCGTCATGGCCGATCGACTCGCACGCCGACGACTGGTGGAAGTTGCAGCTTGCCGAAGTCGATGCGTCCGGCGTTCTGCCGCCACAACGCAAGGGCGCGTCCGGTCTCGTGCGCACGACCGATGCTCATCGGGTTTGCGTGCCGGTCGACGGGCGCGCGATCGGCGCGCTTCGGGACTCACTGCAAGTGACCGGCTTTTGCGCCGCGCTGAGCTGCTTGGAGGCGTGGCTGCATCGGGCGCTGGGATGCGACGACCTCGTGGTCGGTGTTCCGGTGTCGGTGTCCGGGATGCTCGACGCACCGGATTTGATTCGCAGCGCCGTTCGGCTGCTTCCGATCTGCACGCGACTTGCCCGCAACGCATCCCTGACGTCGTTCACGCTTCAATGCCGTGCGTTGCTCTCCGGCGTTCTCGAACATGCCGCCGTGTCGCCGTCGACGATCACTCGGGTGCTACGTGCTGCTGGCGCGGCATCCGGCATGCCGGGCGTCGTCGTCGATCTGGACGACCAGTTCGAGTGCGCGCGGCCGTACATACGACACGATGCGGCCGTGCAATCGACACGCGTGCCGCTCGAGCTGTCTCTGCGGCGCGATCGTAGCGGCGATTGGTCGGTGGAGCTGCGCGCGAGTGCGGCGCTTTACGAGCGAGGCGACGTCGAACATTGGGCCGCGTCGATTCAGTGGTTCCTTCATCGATGTGCCGACCAGCCAGAGCTGCCGCTATGGCAGCAGTCGCTGATCGATCCGCTTTCACCGTCGGCCGCGAGAAGAAGTGGAGTCGAATCGACGTCGCCAATCGACATTGCCGCGTGTCTTGCGAACGTGTTCGAGGGAGATCCGCAAGCGCCTGTGGTCGACGACGGATTGCGGTGCTGGACACGTGCGGCGCTCGTCGCGCGGGTGATGGCGATCGCTGCGTCGTTGACGCAAGACGGTCGGGTAGCGGCTGGCGATACCGTGGGTGTGGCGCTGCCGCGTTCAGTCTCGCATCTGGCTGCGTTACTCGCCGTATGGCGAATCGGCGCGACGCCGGTGTTGATCGATCCGGCGCTTCCCGCCGGGCGCCTCAATCTTATTGCTCGGAAGATGCCGGTGCGCTTCGTGCTGTTCGACGGGTTGGACGCGGAGTGCCTGGAGGCGCTGCGCACGGGCGACGCCGTGTTGCTCGACGTAAAGAATCTTCCCGGCGATGCGCACTCCGTTCCCGCATCGCCGCTCGCGGCAACCGCATATATCGCCTTCACGTCGGGAAGCACGGGCACGCCGCGCGCGGTGATCTGTCCGTGGCGGGGCCTCGCGAGCCTGCTGCAATGGTCTCGCTCGAACATCGCGCTCGGGCGTGACGATCGCTTTCTGCATCTGGCTGCGCCGGCGTTCGATATTGCGCTCTGGGAATTGCTTCATCCGTTGTTTAGCGGAGCGCTGCTGGTGATTTTTCCGGCCGATGCGCACGGAGACATCGGACGCATTGCCGAATGGGTCGAGCACCATCGCATCACGGTCGCGCACTTCGTGCCAAGCCTGCTCGCGCCGTTCGTCGACCTCGTGCGGTGCCCGTGCACGTTGCGACACGTCGTTGCGGGCGGCGAAGCATTGTCGCCGTCGCTCTTTCGGGCGGTGCGTGAGCGTCTGGGTGCAACGCTTCACCACACCTACGGACCGACAGAAACGTCGATTTTCATGCTGCGCTGGCGAGGTGATGGCGACAGCGATTCGATCGCGTCGGAACGATTGCCACTCGGCACGCCTGTCGCCGGCTGCACGGTTTCAGTCATCGATGCGGCCGGTAACGTGCTGCCGCGCGGGCTGATCGGCGAACTGCTGATCGAGGGGCTGCCGGTGTGCGATGGTTATTTCGGCGACGCACACACCACTGCACTACGTTTCATCCCGGCGGCGGGCGGAGGGCGTGCATTTCGCACGGGCGACCGTGTTCGCATGAGTACGGACGAAACGCTCGGTTACTACGGCCGGCGCGATCGCCAGGTCAAGCTAGCTGGCGTGCGCATCGAGCTTTCGGAAGTCGAAGCGGTGCTTCAGCGCGTGCCGGGCGTGCGTGACGCGCGTGCCGCGCTACGTCCGGGACCGGCAGGCGAAGTGACGCTGGTGGCGTGGATTGCGAGCGACGAACGTGAGGCGGCGGTACGCAAGGCCGCAATCGGTTACGCGGCAAGATGGCTGCCATTGGCGGCTCGCCCCCGGCAGTTGATCGTGCTCCCGGCGTTGCCGGTCAACGTCAATGGAAAGATCGATGTCCGGAAGTTGCCGGATCCGGTCTGGCATCCGCAAGCCGCGACGCTCGAGCCCGCTTCCGCCAACGATCGTCAGCCAACCGATCCTCTGCTCGGCGTGACCTTGAAGGTATGGGCCGAGGTATTCGGGCAACCGATGGTCAGCGCCGATGCCGATCTCTTTGCGAGCGGCGGCGACTCGATCACGGCGATCCGGATTCTCGCCAGAATGCGAGTGCTCGGCATGCAGATCTCGCTACGCGACATATTCGAGCACTCGAGCCCGGCGTCGTTGGCATGTTGCCTGCGCGAGCGGTCACGCGTCGAACCCGATGCGGGTGGGTGCGTGGCCCGGTCCACGGACGTCGCTCGTGTGCTGACACCGGCGGCCGAAGCATGGCTCCGGCAGTACGGTCCGGATACTATTGCCGGTGTGCAGGCATGCTGTCTGTCGATCGACGGGTCGCTGAAGATCACTCGCCTTCGAGACGTGTGGACGGAGACTGTCGCGCAGCAATGCTCGCTGCGGTTGCGCGTAAACCAGGATGCCCATGGCAGGATGCAGGCGACCGTTTCGGGTGCGCGCGCGCCGCGCGTCTATCGGGCTGATGAATCGACTTCCGAGGAGGTGCTGCTAGCCGACGCTCGCGCGCGAGTTGCTTTGCGCGATGGATATGCTGCGGTGTTGTTGGTTGCCAGCGGAGCGCGGAACTCACGAATCGTCATTGCCGTTCACCATGCGGCGATTGATCAGGCGGGTTGGCGGGTTCTGATCGATGAGTTCCATCGGTCGTACAGCGCGTGTCCGGGCGATCAGCCGGACGCTCAGCGTGGCCAAACAATTGATGCATCGTCGATGACGGAGCAATGGCGCCGGTCACTGCAAGCGGCTGCACAATATGGTCCGTGGCTGGCCGACGATCACGAATCCTTCGGTGCGCGGCGTGGCGACGGCGGCAGGCGTCGCCGGTTGGTGCGCGTTGACGCAACGACAGTTACCGCTTGGCGCATCAGGACCGCCGCAGCGAGCGCACCGCTTGGTGTGGCGCTTTGCTCGGCGGCTGCCGAAGCCTTTTGCTCGACTTTTGAAGAAAACAGCGTGGCGATCGATACGGAAATCGATCTGCGCCACGAGACCGATCAAATCGATCCGCGCGTCCTTGGCTGGTTCACTGGGTTGCAGTGCATGACTGTCGAGCGTCCCTCGACGCGAACGCAATGGTTGGACGCGGCGATCTCTGCCCATCGCAGTGGTGTTTTACTTGCTCGTTCACGGATCGCGCCGATGGCGGTCCAACTCGTTGCGGCGGAATCGCGTCGCGAGCGCGAACCTTCGTGGCAAGGCGCGCACGTGACCTGGAGTCACGATACCCCGCCGCTCCACGCGATCGCGATCGAAGCGGTTGAGAACGGCGACGCACTTACCGTCGATGTCGACTTCGACGCACAGCGATTCAGCGAGGCCGTATTCGAGCGCTTCGTCGACACATTGCAGACCGTCCTTCGATCGACCGGCGGGACGGAAACGGGGGCGGTGCGAAGCGATCGTATGGGCGGTACAGTTTGCGCGGGAAACGGCGATGACGATTACATAGCGTATCCGCTGACGCCGTTGCAGATGGGCATGCTTGCCGAGACGCTGCGAGATCCGCGCTGCTATCACACGCAGATCTGCTATTCGCTGCAAGGTCAGGTCGATACCGAGCGACTGCGTCGCGCGTGGGACGTGGTGGTCGCGGCGCACGACGTATTTGCGATCTCATTTGACTGCTATGGTGCCGACATGCCGCAGCAGCGATTGTTGCGCAAAGTCGAACGTACGGGCGCAAGCGTAACCCTGGACGACGGATTGAGCGTCGCGCGAACCGCCATCGACTGGCGGGTAGTCATCGCGTGCGAAGACGAGTCGGCGGACGCCGCCCTGACGCGAGTGATGGCCGACGATCTGCGCGAATCGTTCGATTTGTCGCGTGCGCCGCTATCGCGCTGGTATCTCGTTTGCGCGGACGACTGCAAACGGTTGCTGTGGTCCCACCATCATTTGCTCTTCGACGGCTGGAGCCTGTCGCTGGTCGCGCAAGCCGTCGGCGACGCGTATGCACGAGACGAGGCCGCGACGGTGGCGAGGCCGTCGCCGGCATTCGTGACGTTCGTACGCTGGCTCGCGAGCCAGCCGGACGCGACGGCGCGCTGGACCGACAGGCTGTCCCAGCTCGAGCGACCGTGCCGGCTCTGGACCTCGACTTTGCCAGCGGCCGCGCAACCAACCAGTCTTACCTTCACGATCGATGCGCAGACTTCCGATGCGCTGCGCCGACTTGCGGTCGAGGAGCGCGCGACGCTGCACGGCATCGTGCTGATGGCGTGGCTGCTCTGCCTGGCCCAGCTGACGGGCGAGCGCTGGCTCGCTTGCGGCCTTGTCGTCTCGCAACGACCTGCCGACGTGCCGGCAAGCGAGCGGATCGTCGGCCTGTGCATGAACGCCGTGCCGTTCGTCGCGCGCGCCGACCTGACCCGTGGCGCGGCGGAGTTTCTTCAGTCGGTGCAATTGGCACTGCTCGATGCGATCGAGGATAGTCACGGTTCCTTCGCGCAGGCGATGTCGGCCGCCGCCCGGCAGCGTGCATCGCAAGGGCCGCTGTTCGATTCGATGCTCGTGTTCGAGAACACGCCTGGCGACCGGTGCGAGGTGCGGCTCGACGACACCGCGTGGCTGGAAATTTTGCCGTCGCGTGAGCAGAGCACGATGCCCTTCGTCCTGGTGTGCATGCCGCAACGCGAACTGCAGTTTGAGTTCCTGCTGGCCGACCGCGCGCTGCTGGCGCGCGGCGCGCAGATCGAAGTGCAGATGCGCAAAATGCTTCAGGTGCTTGGCCGGACGGCGCACCGTCGCTCGGAAGAAAACACGGGGGAGGCTGATCATGAGCCTTGATCTGCCGTTGGCCCAATTGCTGTCCGACTCGACGGACGCTGCAGCAATCGAAGATACGGAGCTTGTTTGCGGAGCAGGCCGTCACGTGCCGTTGCCCGAGCGCCCGTTCGTCGACGATCTGATCGCGCAGGCCGCGCAGCGTTTCGGCGATCGCGTGGCGGTAGTTCACCGCGAGCAGGGCCTGGACTACCGGGCGTTCTGGCACCGCGTCGAAGCGGCGGAACAATTGCTGCGTACGCTCGGCGCGCAACGCGCGACGGCCGTCGCAATCGCGCTCGCGCCGGGCATCGACCGACTCGTCGCGGTCGTTGCGACGTTGCGCACCGGCGCGTGCTTCGTTCCGCTGAATCCGGATCATCCTGCTGAACGCTTGCGGCGTCAGATCGCCGATTGCGGCGATCCGCTGCTCGTCGCCGACGCGAACATCGCGCGCCTTCTCGACGTCGGCACGTGGGTGGTGCTCGGCCAGACGCCACCGGTAGAGGCGGCCGGTATCCGGCGCGACGACCGCCGCGGGCGCGATACGGCGTACGTCATTCACACGTCGGGGTCCACCGGTGTGCCGAAGGCGTGCGCGATCGATCACCGCGCGTTGTACAACCGGCTGACCTGGATGCGCGACTCGTTGCGGGTTGACGAGGAGGACACGATCCTTCACAGGACCGCATTCGGCTTCGACGTTTCGGTCTGGGAGCAACTACTGCCGCTGATGACGGGCGCGACGATCGTCATCGCCGACGGGGACGATGCGCGCGACGGAAACCGGCTTGGCGCGCTGATCGAGCGGCACCGCATCAGCATATGTCACTTCGTTCCGACGCTGCTCGATGCGTTCCTCGAGCCGGCCGTGCCCGAGCGCTGCGGCAGCTTGCGCGCGATCGTGTGCAGCGGAGAGGCGTTGCCGCGGGCGACCGCGCTGCGTTGCACGCAGCGGCTGCCGGCGGCCGTCTACAACTATTACGGTCCGACCGAGGCGGCGATCGACGTCACCGCGTGGCGTTTCGATCCGGCCGATCCGTATGATTTCGTTCCGATCGGTCGCCAGATAGACAATGTCGATACCTATGTGCTCGGTTCCGACGGCGAGCCCGTTGCAATGGGCAGCGTGGGCGAGCTCTATCTTGGGGGTGTCGCGGTCGGCAACGGATATCTCGGGCGCGGTCGCCAGTCGGCGGAACGCTTCGTTCCCGACGCGTTCTCGGATCGGCCCGACGCCCGACTGTATCGCACGGGCGATTTCGTCAGACGTCATCCGGGCGGCGTGCTGGAATACATCGGCCGGCGCGATAAGCAGGTGAAGGTGCGAGGCTTCCGGATAGAACTCGGTGAGATCGAGGCCGTCGTCCGACATCACCCGAAGATCAGGCAAGTGGCGATCGTCCTTCAGGCCAATGGGATTGCCAGTCACCTCATTGCCTATGTGGTCACCGCCGCGAGCGTGTCGCTCGCGGCGATCGAGGGCGAACTGCGAAACTTCGTAGCAACTGCGCTGCCGCCCTACATGGTGCCCTCCGCATGGGTCGGCCTCGACCGCATGCCGACGACAGTGAACGGCAAACTCGATCGCGATTCGCTGCCGCGCTGGGAGCCTCCATCCGCGCCGATCGAGCAGCACAGCCTGCTTAGCGAGAGCGAGATGCGGCTCGCCACCATCTGGCGCGACCTGTTGGGTGTGCCGGATGTGGCGGCCGATCAGAATTTCTTCTCGTTGGGCGGTGATTCGATCCTTGCGATCAGGGCGGTCGCGCGCGCGCGCGGTCAGGGCTGTTTGTTCGAAGTGGCCGACGTATTCGCGCATCCGACGTTGCGCGCGCTGGCCTCGGTGATGCGCCACGACGTCGACACACATCCGTCCGTTGCGATCGCGCCGTTGCCGCCGGTGTGTCCGTGGTCTCGCGGTTTCGCGCGCGGGGACGTCGTGGCTGTGACGTTCGTTTGGCCATACGGGATGCAGTCGCCCGAAACGCAAGCGGCGCTCTCGAGGGTCGACACGCTGTTCGGCATGCTCGCTGGCGTCCCGCATGCCGGTTGGTATGTCGCGATGCCCGGCACGGAGCCCGCTGCGGCACTCGACGAGCTTGCCGCACGATTGACGGATAAACCTGCGCGAAGCTTCGCGGCGGCGACCTGCGGCAATCCAGACGACGCGCGTCTGTTGCTCGTCTGTTCGCCGACGCTGATCGATTGGGAGAGCGTCGCCCGACTGGCGGACGTGATTGCCGGGGATGATCCCGAACGTATCGCACGTGCATATCAGGACTGGGCACGGACCGCGGCGAAGCTGCCCGCGCCCGATTCTGCGCGCGGGGCGATCCGTCGCATCGAACGCGCCGACCGCAATGAAGCGACGGCGGACGTCGAGGTCCACGCGCATGCGATTTCGCTCGACGGCAACGGCGAGTATCGCGTTCCGACGGCGGACGTCGTGCCTGATCTGGTCGTCGGCGCTGTCCTGACAGGCTTGGCGCGGGCGGGTGTCGACGCAGCGCAATGCCACGTGTCGGACGGCAGACGGTGGGCACGAGACGCCGGATGGGCGGTATCGCCGCTCATTGGGCGGCTGGCGTTCGAGCACGTGCTGACGATGAAGTTATCGGACTGGCATGGCAGCGATCAGGAACTGCGGGCGCTTCATCTCGCGAGAATCGGCCAGACTCCGCTCGCGACGGAGAATCAACCCGATTCGGTCCTGTGCCATTTCGTGATCGTGGATGCGCGCGACATCGTGCAAGCCGTCGGTGAATCCGCTGCGCGCGCCGATTCCAGTCGGCCCGCGATTGCGCCGGAATTTCCGGCGTCCGTTGTGCGCAGCTTTGCGAATGCGGAGAACCTATGGGTCGTCGCGACGGTGCACCGGGACAGGGTGTCGCTTGCGTTGGGCGGCGCGGCGCTGCAGGGCCGCGTGGATTGCGTGCAGACTGTGATGGAAACATTTGCTCAGTTATGCATGCGCGATCCCGCGTTGCGGACGGCAGCGGATCTGCCTGAGATCGCGGCGGCGACGCCGTCGCGATTGCCGCTTCGTGCGCCGCTTGCCGACGCGTACGACGTGTATCGTCTCGCGCCGATGCAGGAGGGCATGTTGCTGCGCGCGCGATTCTGGCCGGATTCGGATGCTTATCTGAACCAGAACTTGATCGAGTTGCGCGGTCCACTGGATCGACACTCGCTTGCGCGCGCATGGATGCATGTCGTCGAACACTACGAAGCGCTTCGAACGGGATACTTGTCCGACGGGCTCGATCGGCCCGTGCAGTATGTCGCGCCGCGGGTCGAAGAAGGTATCGTCGAGATCGACTGGACGCACATGGCGTCGGCGGACGAACCGTCGCTCAATGCGCGCCTCGACGCATTCCTTGACGAAGATCGCGCACGTCGATTCGATCTGCACAAGGCCGGACTCTGGCGCTTCCTTCTGATCCGCGTTGCGTCGGACCGGCATTTCATCGTGTGGAGCCACCATCATCTGCTTCTTGATGGCTGGTGCCTGTCGCTGATCTGGGGCGATACGTTCAGATGCTACGCTTCGAATGTCGAAGGCCGGCCGCACGGCCTGAAGCGCCCGCGCCCATTTCGCGACTACCTCGCGTGGCTTGCGGAGCGTAGCACGGGCGACGCGGATCGTCAGTTCTGGCGGCAGCATCTCGATGGCTTCGCGACACCCACGCTGTTCTCACGCTTCGGGCAAGACCGGGAGGGACGCTTTTCGACTCGCAGGATCGTCCTGTCCGCGCAGCAGACGGATGCGCTCGGGGCATTGGCCCGCGAAACGGAAGTGACGGTCAATACCGTGATCCAGAGCGCATGGAGTCTCATGCTGGGCGCGCGCACCGGGACGCTCGACGTCGTGCACGGCGTTGCCGTTTCAGGGCGGCCGCCGCAGCTCGATGGCGCCGACACGATGGTCGGACTTTTCATCAATACGATTCCGTTGCGGGTGCGCCATCGTGCGTCCGACAGCGTGGCTGCGCTGCTTCGACAGACCCAGAAGGCACTCGCGGAAGCGGCACTGCATGCTCATGTCCCGCTGTCGGAAATCGTCGGGCAATGGCGCGGACGCAAGCGTGGCGAGGATCGTCTGTTCGACAGCCTGATCGCTTTCGAAAACTATCCCGAGGACAATCTGCCTCACGGCGACATCTGTGGCCTGCGGATCATCGATCGACAGTGCGACGAGAAAACGGAATATCCGTTCGGGCTGATTGTGCTTCCCGGGCGCGAACTCGAGTTGCATTTCAACTACGACACAGCGCACTTCGACGATGCCGAGATCGGCGCGTTCATCGCGCACTACCGCGCATTGCTTGCTGCATTCGTCGACACGCCGCAGGCGCCGCTTGCGACGTTGCCCGCGCGCGCGGCGGCGGCTTCGCCGGTCACGATCGTGTCGGCGACTGCGCGCGACCAGGTGCGCTCGCCGCTAGAGCCGGCGGCCTCGCTCGACAGGCTGATTGCCGAGCACGGATGCCTGACCCCGCAGCGCATCGCGATCGTGGACGACGAACGCGAATGGACCTACGCCGATCTGGAGCGAACGATCCGTCACGTGGCCAGGAGCTGGCGCCGCGCGGGCGTATGTGCAGGCGATGTCGTGCTGTTGCAGATGAGGCGCAGCCGACAGCTCGTCGCGGCGCTGCTTGCGATCTGGCGCATCGGGGCGACGCCTGCGGTGCTCAATCCTGCTCACCCGCGCGCATTGATCCGCAGTTGCGCGATGACCGCCGGCGCGAGACATATCTCCACGACGATCGACCACGGTTCGCAGGCCGAAGACCGTGCCGATCTGCCCGGTGTGTCGGTACTGGACTGGCCTTCGCTCGACGATGGTGACGATGCGCCGCCGGCACCGGCCGCAGACTGCGGACGATTCATGCTGTTCACTTCCGGCAGTACAGGCATGCCCAAGGCGGTGTCGTGCATCGAGCGAGGACTCGTCGCACGGATCCGCACGACAGCGGCGCTTTATAGCGGCGATCACGGCGAGCGGCCCGTTCTTCTCGCGAATGCCGCGCCCGGCTTCGACATCGGTCTGTGGGAGTTCTTCTACCCGTTGACGTCCGGTGGCACGGTAGTGGTGGCGAACGATGCCGAAACGGCCGATCCGCTGCGGCTTTCGCGCGCGATCGAGCGACATCGTATCGGTGTATTGCACCTGATTCCTTCGCTGCTCGATCTGCTGCTACAGGTCGCCGATCCGTCGGCACTCGCGAGCTTGCGATGCGTGATAACCGGTGGCGAAACGCTGTCGCCGAACACATTGCGCCGCTTCTTTTCGGCGGGCCTGATGGCGTCGCTATGGCAAGGCTACGGCCCCACGGAGGCATCGGTGAGCGTGACGGACAGGCGCTGCGAGCCTGGCGACGCAGAACACGCTCGCGTGCCGCTGGGACGCGCAAGCGGCGGCGCGCTCCTTCATGTGCTCGACGACTGGCTTCGTCCCGTTGCCGATGGTGTCGAAGGCGAACTCTATATCGCTGGAGACGGGCTGTTCGAAGGTTATGTGGGCAACCCGAAAGCCACCGCGCTTGCGCGATTGCCCGATCCGTGGGGACCGGCAGGCGCCGTCATGTACCGGAGCGGCGATCGGGCCATTCGGCGGCTCGACGGTCAGCTGGAGTTTCGCGGCAGGGCCGATCGTCAGGTCAAACTGAACGGCAGGCGAATCGACCTCGACATGATCGAGCATCTGTTCCGGCGGCATCCTGCGATCAGAGAGGCGGCAGTCGTGCTCGCCGGACCGTCTCGCTCTTCGCTGCACCTGCACGTCAGCCTGCGCGACGATGCGCTCGGCGCGAACGGGGACGCGATTCGCGCCTGGTCGGCCACCGCGTTGCCTTACGGCCTGAGGCTGCCCGTCACGATCCACGGCGCGCTGCCGATCAACGCGAACCGCAAGCTCGATCGGCAAGCGCTGTTGAGATTCCACGAGCCGGTGGCGATGCCGTTGTTGGACGCGGGAACGCGGTCTGTGCTCGATGAGACGCCGCAGGCAAATGTGTCGTCCAACTCGCTCGAAGCCGGCATCGCACAAGCCTGGCATGACGTGCTCGGCCGCCCGCCCCGGAGCCGTGACGAAAGCTTCTTCGAGGCAGGTGGCCATTCGCTCGCGGCGATGAAGCTGGTGCTCGCGATTCGCCAGCGTCTGCCTGCCAACACGCATGTCGAGGTCAGCCACGTCTTCAAGTTTCCTTCGATCGCGACAATGGCCGAAGCGATGCTCGCACCGTACGAAGGTTCCGGCCGCGACCACATCATCGATGTCGCGATGCCCGATGCGGCTTCGCGAGAGCCGCTCTTCCTGATCCATCCGGTAGAGGGGTTGAGCCTCTGTTATCGCGGAATCGATCGATGGATTCCGAACCGGCGCATCGTCGCATTCAACAATCCGAGGCAGTTTGCCGACGCGAAATTTTCGACGTTGACGGAGATGGCGCAGCTTTACGTCGAGTGGGTGCGCGGGATAGCCGATGACGTGCCAGTCGCGCTCGGCGGCTGGTCCTTCGGCGGCGTCGTCGCGCTCGAAATGGCGCGGCAGATGCGCGCGCACGGCGGCGACGCGACGAAGGTCGTGATGATCGACAGCTACAACCTGTGTGGCTGCGATCCCGGCGACACATACCGGCGCATGCCGGAAATCGAAACCGATGTGGAACTCGCGCAAAGTCTGCGGAAGGAGATTGCGCACAATACGTATCTGTCGCTGTCCGCGACACCTCCCGCATTCGACGGCAACGTCGTGCTGCTTCAGGCGCAGGACGGCCGAGTGCCCGAGTTGGGACCCTGCAATGGCTGGTCGGGGCAACGCTGGCCCAAGCTGCGTGTTTGTCCGGTGGCGGGCGATCATAATCAACTATTTGGCCGCCATCTGGCGACGACCGCGATCGCAATCGCGTCGGCGCTCGACGAGCGGACTGACTGGCGGTGAATGCGATGACACGGATCGCCCCAGATATCGAGTGTTCGGTGCGTACGTTCACGGTTGCGTTCGACGCGAAACCCTTCGACATATTCGAGCTGCGAACGCGGGGAGAGCGACTGGTCGGCGTGAAGGCCGAGGTTTGCTGCGATCCGATGCAACCCGATGAGCGCCGAAAATGCTGCCTGATCGATGCGCCGATGATTCGTGGACGCATCGCCGGCACGCGCGTAACGGCGGACGGCGTGACCGTCTACTACCGGCCCGTCAGTGTGGCGTTCGCAAGCGAGTTGGTCGAGAATGCCGTGCATGATCCGGATGCATCGTTGAGTTATCCGTTCGCACGCATCGTGTCGCCGGGTGTGGAACCGGTATCCAGCGATGCCGACTGGAATCCGGCCCCTGAATTCTGTGCGGCGCTCGATCGCGACGAGATTCATTTTCGCGCGGCGTCGGTGAATACGCTGCGTGAACTGGGCTGGCATTCGGGCGTGGCCTATGATCCGGCCTGTTCGACCGGTGCGTTCCTCGCCCATGTGAAAGCGCACTTTCCGGCGACACACACGATCGGTCAGGATCGCAACGCCGGCATGGCCGCGTTGGCGCGCACGCGCCTGGACGAGGTGCACGTCGGCGACAGCATTACGCCGGCGCGAATGCCGCGTACGGTCGATCTGCTCGTGCTGAGACATCTGAACGTCGACGTCGTCACGTTCGCGCAGGCCGCGACGCTGTTCGATTCGGCAAGCGAAACGCTGCGTGCTGGCGGAATTTGTCTGGTCTTCGGGCACACGCCGGTGCAGTTGCCCGCCGCTTTCTTCGAGATGCGGGGCTACGACGTGCTGTCGCGACTCGCGGCAACGCCTTCGCGCGATGCGCTGTTCGAGTACTACGTGTTACGCAAGCGGTCGGGAGCACGATGATGAGCACGCAAGGCGACCAAACGATGAACCTGCTGAACGAGGCGGCCCGACGATATCCGGAGGCGATTTCGTTTTTGGCCGGACGTCCGCCGCAGGCGCACGTGAGCGCCCGGCACACGGGCGCATGGCTCGCGCATTTCATCGAGCGCACGGCGAAATCGCCGGACGACGAAGCGATACGATGGACCGATGCCGGCCAGTACAGCGACACCAGCGGCACGGTCCGCGAGACGGCGGCCGAATACCTGCGCCGCAGCGGACTTCCGATGGCTACTGCGCACGCCTGTGCGGTGACCAACGGTGCGCAGGAAGCATTCGCGATATGCCTCGCCGGGCTCGTGGGTCGCGATGGCGTCGCGTTCACGTCCGATCCGTGCTACATCGGTTTTTCCGGGGCGGCGCGTGTGCTGGGCATCGCGCTCGAGTGCGCACCGGACGACGGCAGCTTCATCGACCGGCTGCATGAGCGTCTTGTGGCGGGCGGACCGCCGGTCGCCTGCGTCTATGTCATTCCGGATTTTTCGAATCCCGGCGCACAGGTGATGTCGCTCGCAGACCGCGAGCGGTTGCTTGCGCTCGCGTCGACATATGAATTCACGATCATCGAAGATGCGGCTTACCGCTACTACCGGTTCAGTGGTACCGCGCTGCCGACGATCAAGTCGCTCGATCGCGACGGCCATGTCGTGTATGTGGAGTCGTTCGCGAAGACGGTGCTTCCCGGATTGCGCGTCGCCGTGATGTTCGCGGACCGGCAGGATGCACAGGCCGTGACGCTTGCCGACCGATTTTCATGGATCAAGAGTTATCTCTCCGTCGCAACCTCGCCGATCACGCAAGGCATGCTGGCGGGTTTGCTGATGCAGCAGGACTATCGACTGGAGCATTGGGTTGCGCCGCGCGTCGATGAAGTCAGGCGCAATTGCGAGCACATGTGCGAGGCGCTGGAGCGCGAGCTGGCTCCGCTGCGTGCGAGCGGCATCGCATGGCGCAAGCCCGAAGGCGGTTTCTTTCTGACCGTCGATCTCCCGTTCGTATTCGACACCGAAGGATTTCTCGACTGTGCACGCGACGACGGTGTACTGGCGATGCCGATGCAATTGTTTTCAACGATGGGTCGCGGGTGCAACCAGATGAGACTCGCATTCAGCAACGTGTCGCCAGCATCGATCGATGCCGGTGTCGCCCGGTTGTCCCGATTCATCGCCCGTCGTTGCGAAGCGACGCGGCCGGAGATGCGGGCGTCGCCATCGCCGGGTTGAGGCGCTCATGGCGGATCGACGATCACCCCCAATAGAGGCAGGAGGCAGCATGGAACCCGAAGAGCCGAAGCAGGACGACCGCGAAGACGACGATCCGTTCGAACACTGGCGCGTGGTGCGCAACGGGCGAGGCGATCATTCGATCTGGCCGAGCATCAAGGCATTGCCGGACGGATGGGAAGGATTGGGCGTCGAGGGCAGTCGTCACGCGTGTCTCGATTGGATCGAGCGGAATTGGAGCGGCCCGTCGCTGTGACCGGTGATGGCACAGAATCCTCGAATGTCGCGGGCCGACTCGCTGATCGCGGCACCGACTCCGCTGGTGACGGCTTCAGGGCCGGGTTTCGAGTTCTATCTGAAGCGCGATGATCTGCTCGCGCCGTGGGTCGGTTGCTCCAAGATGCGTTTTCTTTCGGCGCTGCATCCCGTGATCCGGGCTGAAGGTCACGATGCGCTGCTGTTTCTCGCATCGGCCGGTTCGTCGCTGGTTGCATCGGCCGCGTACGCGTGCACCGCGTGGGGAATCCAATGTCATGCGCTGGTGCAACCGCAAGCGGATACGCCCGGCGCCCGCGCCGCGATCTCGGCGGGGCTCGCGTTCGGCTGCCGCTATGAGCTGATGACGCATGGCGGATCGCTGCGAATGGCTACCTCGGAACCTCAACGCGCACTCGCGCGCCTGCGCTCGAGCGGGCTGTCGGTGCTGGTCATTCCGTTTGGCGGCGATCATCCTCAGGCACGTGTCGCGTACGTCGAAGCGGGATTGGAACTGGCGCGCGGGCTCGACGCGTTACCGGACGCGAACCGGCCGTCACGCGTCTATCTCGCGTGTGCGAGCGGCAGGCTTGCGGCGGGCATTGCCACGGGGCTGGCGGTATGGAACCAGGCGCGGCATGACGCGATGCGCGTGATGGCGGTTGCGGTGTCGCCGGCGGCGCCCACGACACGTGAGGCGTTCGCGCCGATGGTCGACGCGATGCTGGCGAGCGCGCGAACCGTGTGCGCGGGCGGCCTTCCGCAGCCGGAGACCGTGCTTGCGACGATCGAACCGGTCGACGGGCTTTTTGGCGGCGGCTACGGCGAAGCCGTGCCCGAAGCGACGGCGGCCGCGTCCTGGTTCGAGCGAGCGGTCGGCATCCGTCCGGACGAAACCTATACGGGCAAGGCACTCGCCGTGATGCTGTCGCGTGAGCGCGAGGATTTCAGGGCGCTGCTCTGGCTTTCGGGCGGTATCCGGCGTCCATCGGAGCGAGCGATTGACGAGGGCGATGCCGACCGTTTGTTGGTCCAGCAGCAGACGGCGGGAAATGGTCGATGAAGCGATTTCTGTTTCTCGCCGACGAACACATCGGCCATACGCATGCATCGATCGGCGTCGCACGCCGGCTTCAACGGCGTGGGCATTCGGTCGCGTTCGTCGGTGCTCGATCCGCACAGGCGATCGCCGATGCCGGATTCGCCTGCGAGCGCGAGGAGTGGATGGATGGACCGGGCGCGGCGGTTGAGCATGCGTCCCGCTGCGCCGGCAGGCTCGCGGCACTGCAAGACTGGCTGCGTGTCGCGGCCGGCGGCGCAACGCGCGTCATAGAGCGGCATGCACCGGATCTGCTTCTTTTTCAGCCGTTTCTTCTCGAGTTTTATCCGCTCTTTCATCGGCTCGGCGTCCCGGCAATTAGTTTCAGCACCAAGCCGCTGTTGAGTCCGGATCCGTTGGTTCCACCGTATACAAGCGCGACGGTGCCTCACGACGCCCTGTTCGAGCGCTGGAAGATCCGGTGCGAATGGTGGGGCGCGCGGGCGCGCTATGCCGCCTACCGCGCCGATTGTGTCTATCAGCAATGGCGAACGGGCGTGTCGCATCGTAGCGCGATGCTTGCCGCCGCGAGCGATACTGGATTTCCGTTGCGCGCCGAGAACGTGACGCGGCCGCTTCCGATCGATGTCGCGTTTCGATCGGTGCCGGAACTGGTGCTGCACGCGCGCGAGTTCGATTTTCCTCGTGTGAACACGCTGCCGGCTCGCATCGCGTATCTCGGCCCGTGCGTCGACACGGACCCAGTCCGGACGAACGCGTGTGCAACGCCACCCGGGGCAGGACCACTGATCTATTGCCACTTGGGCACGGTCGGTCGTCAGCAGGGGCACATGAAGCGGGATCTGTACCGTCAGGTGCTTGCAGCGTCTCGCCTAGCAACGGATTGGCGATGGCTCATCTCGACCGGCGACGAAGATACCGCGCGATGGCTGCGCGGACTTGCGAACGTGAACGGCCTAGGCATCGACATTCGCGTTTGGGTGCCGCAGATGGCCGCATTGTCGCGCGCGGACGTCGCGATTACGCATGGCGGCGCCAACTCGGTGAAGGAAGCGCTCCATTACGGAATTCCGTTACTGGTGCTGCCGCAATCGGCGGATCAGCCGGGGCTGGGCGCAAGAGTTGTGTATCACGGCGTGGGCATTGCCGAAGATGTGCGGCGATGCACGCCTGAACGAATCGCGCAACACGTGGGCGACCTGCTCGAGAACCCTTCGTATCGTGCGCGCGCGCTCGAGTTCAGCCGGATTTTTGCACGCTACGATCGCGACGAGGTGGCCGAGAACATGCTCGAGCAATACGCGGTCGGGCGCCGCGCTGGGCGGTGACGGCAATCGATCGGGCGAGCGCGAACGTGGCCTGCGCTTGGGAGTATGTCCGCCGAAGCGGCGGTGTCGGGCCGAACACGCAAATGGCCGACGTCGATGCGAACTGCATGAACCGCCAGCTGCCGGCCGTTCATGCTGCGCCGCGTCTCGTGCCGGAGAGAAAGGGGAGGGCGATCAATACAGGCCGTCCCGCTCGAGGGCGAGAAACAGGCGACGCACCGTTCGATCATTGAACGAACCGCCGCGCCGCTCGATCAATTCATACCGCACGTCGCTGGATGGGTCGCGTCCCACGAAAACCTGACGGATGCCTTCGCCGGCGATCACGTCGGAGTCGATGAGGACGTGACGGATGCGCAACCGCTCGATCGCGGCGTCGAGGTCCGACACGGCGAGCGCGATATGCTGGATACCTTGACCATGTCGGGCGATGAACCGGCTGATATGCGAATCCGCGCCGATGCCTTGGACCAGCACCACAATGGAGCGTCCAGCCTGGAGGACGGCGGAACGCATCCCCGTTCGATCGCTGGCGGTGACACGACGCTCGACTTCGCGAAATCCAAGTGCACCGCAATGCCAACGTAGCGCCGAATCCAGATCTTCGACTGCAAGTGCCACGTGATCGATCTCTATCACCAGATCGTGCAGCACGTTCATGGGTAAATTTTCAGCTTCGGATAGCGAGTCGGTCTGCATTGTCACTGCCTCTGTCGTCGAGGTTTCAACGGCAGTCGATCGACGAGCCCTGCGGCGGACGCGGTGGCATCCACTGCTGATCCCCGACATGACCGTCAATTGAAACGGCTATTGCAATGGCATTTCACACAACAATTTAGCTGCTCCTAACGGAAAGAGATTACTCCAAGAATCAGCGGCCACAAAGCAGATTTCAGCGAATTTATGCACGGAGAGCGCGTAACGGATCCGCGTCACCGGGCCGAGAAAGGTTCGCGGATGCGGACGTTTCAAATGGCGTCGAGACACGAATTCAATGCGTTTCAGGAATGCGGTTTTTTCTGAATTTCATAACCGCGCATTCGCCATTTTTCCAGCGCGCGGGCGCCGGTCGCACACGGCTGACTACCTCCGGCCATACGACCTCCGACGGCCCTATCGATTCGTCATTCACGATTCTGGATCGTCGCCTAATGTTGATTTCCTAGTAGGTGCAGTAATTCATGGCCGGGTGAACGCGCACGTAGCGTGGCAAGGTCGGCGTCGCCCGCCTCGTGATCTGACAGACGTGCGATCGGCGCGCGATCTGCTATGCCCAGCTTTCCACGTCGCCGGGCTTTGCACGGTGTGACGCGTGGGGAATAACTATTCGGCCAACGCCTTCAAGACTTACTTTCCGCAGGTCGCCGATCGAATTTGGGCGTAATTTCCCGGGCGCCCGGGTCGGTTAGGGTTTGCGTGGCGCTTCAGCGTCTATCAGGTGTCAAACGACACAAAGTTGTCCGGGAAATTGACTTAAAGTCGTCCCATAGGCAAATTCGGGAGCGCGTGATCTTGAAAAATCATTATTTATCAACGCGTTGTCGAATCATTGACGTAAAGTCGTCCCATTTAGCTGGAAGGCCGATGCCTTCAATGGCGAGATCTTGAGGCGGTTTTGCCGCGATGCCATGCCGATACGGTTGACTTGAGCGCCACGCGGCAAGTTCAGCCGGGCGCGCGAGAGCCGGGTGCAGGTGATAGGACTTGTACGGTCGCATGAACGACACGAGGCGATGCCATATCCAGGCTGACGTTGTTAGATCCTCCTGCAGCCAAGCTATCAACTGGTCGGTCCATTCGGCGTATGCGATCGCAAGAGGGCGATCCGGGCTATGTGCGAGCCAACCGGACAGACCCAATGCAGGCGTCGAGAGCCGGTGAACGCGATCGCATGTGCGAGCGAAGCCGAGCCAACTCAAATGCCATCCGAGGGCTGTCACTGTCTCGATGCTGACGGCATTGGTGGCGATGGTGAATTGCTGACGGCACAGCGTGCTCCACGCTGGCATATCGATGTTGCGAAGTGTGTGCCCAAAAAACGCGTCCTGAAATTGCAAGAGTGTTGACTCGAGTTCAAGAAACCGCTGCGTAAAGTGAGGCCAGTTCATCTGGCTGAAGCGAGGCCGGCCAGGCTCGGGTGAATCGGGTTTGGGACCGCGTGAGTCCGTGGAGGGCCGGGGTTGCCTTTCCAACAGATCGGGAATCATCGGCGGTGGAGTATCGTAAAGTCGGTTCGACATGCGTAGGTGGGCCGTGCGGCGAATCGAGGCTGCGCGATTGCGTTGCGCTGCTAGGAACTGGCCCGTCTGGGGATCGTGCTGTCGACGCGAGAGTTCCGAAAGGCGCGTGGTGGATTCGGCGACGTAAGCTTGCCACCTGCGCAGAATTCGAGCCGAGCGTCCCGATATCGGCGTGCATCGCCCAGCAGGCTTGTGCAAGTCCGGTACCCATTGCTTGCCGCATCGCACACAGACAAGTGGATACTCCGCCATGTTGCCCTGAAGCGTGTATTTAATGGGCCGTGTGCAACCGGGGCAACCGAGCCTGAGGGCGCGTTGATGCAGTGGACAACGCACGATGAAGCGCCACTGAAACCATGCGGCGTGAAAACCCTGCTGCAAGCATTCGCGACAGTAACGGAGTTCGGTGCTCGCGTTGGTAAGTCCGGGCGTGCTGTAGCAGAATGCGGTTGTCACGTCTGTCGGAGAAATCTGCAGCAGATCACCCAATCGTGCTGGGTCGAATCGATCGGCACGACGCAAATCTACGCCGTTTGTGGGAATTTCCTTCGGCGGCAGGAGGACCAGATTTGATAGTTCGTGCAACGTCAGCCGATTGCATAAAGAAAATTTCGACAGGCGCATCCACATGGATTCGCCGGCGGTGCTCCACTCGGGGCGTGACGTGAAGCGTGCTTCGGCAATGCTCTTCGCCTGCCAGAGAATCGGCGTTTCGTGTTCTTCTTGGCGATCATCGCGCATGATCCGTCACCTGCTGATTGCAGACAACGTGGTACTGCCGGCTTTCTGTGCCAGGACGTACCGACTGCGTTCGACCATCGATGTCCAGAACGGTGTATCGAAAGTCAACGTTGGGCTATCGCTAGCACTGCTAATCAGTAGAGAGGCTTCAGCAGCCGCCGTGAAATATTTCATGGGGATTTCGACCGGCCCGTCCAGCTGGGCCTTGATGTGGGCATCCTCGAATGCATGCCAGAGAGCGCCCGCGGAGTCCAGCATGCGCAAGCCGGCGTCATAGGCCTGAGGAACATGGAAGCGCGTATAGCACCAACCGGATGCCTCGGGATACTCGCCCTGATCATATGCCTTCAGCACGGCCCGACATTGTGCCGCTGAGGTGATGCCGCGAAACGCCAGCTCTTCAACCATAAATCGTGCGACGATCTGGCCTTTGTCCTGTGCCTGAAAGGCAGATTTTTGCGCGACCAGCTGAGATTGGCCAACCAAAAACACGAACAGACGCAATCCGTTGCTTTCCAGTTCATCGTGCAGGTCCCGCAACCATTCATAGTGAAGTTCATGCAAATTCTGGGCCTCGTCAGCAAACAGCACGATCCGTTCATCGCCCTTTGTATCGGCCACCTGTCTCAGTTTGTGCAAGAGCCGTCCGCGCAGGGCGGCCTTGGAGGCACCACTTTGCGCTGGATGATTCGCGGCGTACAGGAGGGCCGAGAAAAAGCTATTCTCTGAAGGTGTTTGCGATCGGGTACAGCGCATCTTGTAGATCGATAACCTGGGATGACGCCGCTCAAGATCGCGACGAATGAACTCGATGGCATAGGTCTTCCCGATACGCGGTCGCCCATGGATTAGCGCTCCAGTGATGTACAGCAGCAAACACTCGTCGACTAGAGCTCGAAAGGCAGCGATCGATGGCGTCGGGATCCGATAGGTGCGACGGCTGATCGGATGGTCCTCCAAACTTGCCGGTCGCGGTTGGGCGATAGCCATGAGTCTCCTCGAGTTATCGGTTTTGCACCGTCAGGTCACCGAGGTCGATAGGCGTTTGGTCGTCTTCCGATTGCTGTGATCGTGCGGCGGGAAGACTCGTTGCCTGGCTGGGTTCTTCCATCTGTGCGAGTTGCATCACTACGGTCCCATCCTTGCGGCTGCGTTTGGATGGATGACGTTGAGATTTCGAGAGCACTTGAACCGGATCCTGTTCGCCCGCGAAAACGAATCGGCCGAGGCGGCGCTGACGTAAAATATATCGACGCAAGCGCAATGTATGACGGCTGTATCGCCAACCGTCCAGTACGCTCAACCGACCCAACTCTGCCCCATTGGTCAGATACGCCCATGCTTCACGCATGTCGGTGGGGTTTGGATAAACCCGAATAGGTTGACGCAATAACCCGGTTGTTCGCTGAAGGACTTCGCTGCTGTAGCGCGCGCCATACAGGCTGATATAAGGTGCGGTGCCGCTTGCGACGCTACCTCGGACAGTGCAAAGATGAACCGACTGAAGTTGGTGCAGCCGGGAGCGTAGAAAAGTCGGCAGGGTTCGAACCGGTACAGTGTGATGGTCGAGCGCCAGGCGGAGTGCTTCAAGCGGGGTTCGTCCATTCAAGCCATCGTGTGGCGTGCAATGGTAGTTGGCGATGGTGACATCCAGCAGCTCTTCGAGTTCGTCAATCGTAATCAGTTGATCGACGGCCGTTTGCCTACCTTTCTTGCCGACGGGATCATTGGGGTGACGTCCTGTCGTGCCGTGCACCCTACGGGACATCCTGTCGGTCAGCGTCAGGAAAAAGCGTTCTATAAAGGGACGTCCCGTAGGTTCGCCAACGGGGCCTGCTTCCATTCGACAGCCGACGAACTCACAGACAGGAGCAAAGGTATCTTCGGTAAGGTGCGAGGCCGCATTGTCGACCTTCAGGACGTCCCAGCAGGCGTAGGCCAGTTCGGGTAGCTCGGAGACAAATCCCGCACCCTCCCGGTAGCCGAGGCCGGGAATCGTGAACTGATCACGTTTGCGTCGAGGGCGGAACGCATTCTGCAGCGTCGCGAGTACGTCGTGGTGATCGTATTCGGGCGCCGGAACAACGTGCCATCCAATCACGGCGCGGGTGCAGACGTCGATCATCGTTATCACAAACAGACGTTCGGTTTCGAGATCAACGCTGATGCCGGAAGGCTCGGTGAAACGCACACGTAGGCGCAGGTCCAGCTTGTGGCCGTCAAGCTCGATCACAGAGAACGGTCTGGCCGCCATTTGCCACGCGCCGTTGTCGCGCGGCAAGCGTAGGGGGATGCGATCCTCGAGCCGGCGCTTGACCCACCTCGCGAAAGAGCGATACCCCTTCTCGTCTTGGTTTAGAGGGTAGTCGGCTTCAGTTAGCCCGGCTTCATGGCATGCCGCGATCAGTTTGGAATGCGTTACGGTCAGGCCGTACAAGCGATTCGTCTGAGTCAGTCCTAAGCGGCCACTGCCAATCTGCCGTTCGATGATTCGGGGGAGTTGCGGCAAGTGCTCAAACAATTGCCCGACAGCGCCGGTCAGGCCGTGGGGCGATGTCTGGCGGTCCGCCCGCTTGCTTCGTCGATAGGTTTTAGCGCGTGCATGCGGAATAAGTCCCCGGAACCCCTGGATCCGGCCGTCAGTGTGTGCGGCAAGGCAGCGCGTGAGCAATCGTGAGAGGAAGCGGACGTCGATTTTATGGTCTCGCACGATGTCCACAATCGGCGCGCCGTTCAGGTAGGCCAGTATGGCTTGCTCACGTTGTTGGTAGATCGTTCGTCGCGATGAATCGAGCGCACCCGGATCCACGGACGGCCACGCCTGGAGGTTGGTGAGCGGTTCCGGGATGTCGCTACGTCGCACGATGCGCGGCCTTCGAGTACTGCTGTATTCGGGAGTTCAGCGTCCAGAGCTGAGTAACCAGATCGGGACTCAGGAGATCACCTGCGTGCAAGCCAGCAATGGCGGCAGTACGAATCAAAATCGGATCGTATCGGGTGAAGTGTTGCTCAAGCTCGAGAAACGATGCTTCTCGTTCGAAGAATGCGACGACATCTTTGGCCAGGGCGGCATCAATCAGGCGCATTCCGGTGTTCAGATAAGGTAACAATGTCATCCAGTTCTGGATCCAGATGCGGTGTTCGTCAAGATCGGCTGGCAGAATGGTTTGAATCAAAAGAGAGGAGGGCGTACCAACGGAAGAATCCTCATGAGGCGTCGATTCGCTGGCGAGCTCGAGTGCCAGACATTGGGGGTGGCCATTGAGCAGTAGCCAGAAAACGGCACGTGAATCACGTTGATTAGATACGAGGGCAGGCCGCTCGCAGTACGTCGTGACAGCCGGATTTGCTTCAAGCATGACCCAGAGTCGAACTTGATTAACCGAAGTGAGTACCAGTGTGCGTTGCAGCTTCGGCGACCAAACATGATGAAGCGTCTGCTTCGGCAGCCGGGAAACTGCCAGGGGTTCGGGTGGCTGCATGGCGACTATTCCGGACCAGCGATATGGGTCTACTTTAGGTCAAATTCAGCAAAATGGACAAGTTTGTGGCAATAAGAATTGACGCAAAGTTGACCAGCGCTGCTCGCTGCGCCTTATAAAATGGTCTTTGGGGGGGGACGACTTTGTGTCATTTGACAGTAGCCTGGTGGGAACTGTCGCGAAATCAGCCGATCCGGATGCCCGATCCGGGGGCTGGGGCAGGTTGCTGCCACGTGCGGAGCAGAGCCCCTTCGACTGAAAATCAGCATGAAAAGTATGAAGGATTGGCTAGTATGGATGAGGATACCCGGCTCCCCTGCACGTTGTGCCTTGCGCCTCCTGGCAGCCCCCCGCCCGATCGGCGCATGCCCGCGTCGATGGCAACGCGGCGGCCGTGCGAGGACGCGGACGCTGATGCGGACCCGAGACGTTCCGGCATTCCGGCGGAACCAGGCACCGGGCTGCGCGAAAGGCGGGCGTGTGGCGTCCGGCTGCGAGTCAGACTCCGGTGTGCTGCGGGTTCCCGGGCGCCCGCTGGACCTTGCCCGGGGGTGGGGGTGATGTATGACGACGGTGCTGCTGGTGGACGATGAGCCGGAGACGCTGGCGGCCTGGGAACTGTGCTGCGAGCACGACGGCTACGAAGTGAAAGCCGCAGGCGATGGCCAGGCGGCGCTGGCCGTCCTGACGACGGGCCCGGTTGACGTGGTCGTCGCCGACTGGCGGATGCCGAAAATGTCCGGCAGCACGCTCTGCCATCACATCCGGAACACATCCGGTCTGGCGGGGACGGTTTTTATCCTGGTGTCGGCCGAGTCAACTCCGCCCGCTTTTGTGCAGTACGACGGCTTTCTACGCAAGCCCGTCGATGTGCCGGAGCTGCTGGCGACGATGCGGCGCCTGCTCGCGGAGCACGCGGCCGACGGTGCCGCCGCGCACGGGCACACTGCGTCGCGTCACTGATACCGGGACGTGCAAGGTATCCATTCGATCCCGGCAGGTGCCCGGGAAACAGCAGGCTGGGCCTGGGAGGCGCCCGAAGGGCAGCGGGGAACACTCTGTCCACGCATGTGCGTGCACCGCGTCGCGTCTCACGGGAAGCCGACCTGGGAACGGGTGTCGTCGACGCATGCCTGCAGGTTCTGGTCCGGGCACCACGCAACCGTCCGATCCCATGAATACAGAAGATACAGAAAAAAGGTGGTCCTGGCTGAGGCCGATATCGCGCGCTTGGGTGGGAAGGAATTCGTGGTGCTGCTGCCGCAGTCGGCGCTCGAAGCGGCCTGCGCGATCGGCGAGCGTGTTCGGGCGGCCATCGCCGGCAGTGCGTTCGAGGTCGGCCTCGGGCGGTTGATCGAGGTCACGGTCAGCGACGGGGTGTTGCGGTTCGGCCGCGACGGCGACACGATCGACGCCATGTAGCGCGTTGCCGACGAACGTCTCCATCGCGCGAAACATAAAGGCCGCAACTGCGTGACAGCGGCGTAGCGGCAATTAGCTTGAGCAATCACCGGCGGATCACTCTGCAGGGAGACTTTCCCGACCGCTGACGGACGTCAAGGTCCAAATCCTGACAGCACTCCGAATAAGGCAGCTTTTCGTCCCCTGCTTGCCTGATTGCGCAAACAGGCCATTGACTACACTCACCACATTGACCTTAAGAGCCACGGCAAGCGCGGTGGCCATCGTCAGCAAGAGGACCGCAAGCCAGTGCTGGCGCGCTGGGTTCGTTGAGCGGAGTGCGGAAAACAGGGTTAGGGCGAAGTTGCCTCGGCACCGTTACACGGACGGAAACGGACAACCCGAACCTGCCGTTACCGCGAGATTCCGGCTCGACCGACCCGATGGGAATCGTGCACCCTCTCAGGGCACGCACTTCATTAGCGGCATGAGCGGAATCGGCGGACCTCAGCGATAGAGCTAGAAAAAGAGCAAGGAAGAGGCATGACACTTGCACACCACGGGCCCTCCACAGAGGGAGAACTGCGGCAGTGGACCGGGAGCGCTGAAAAACGATGAGATTGTGAGGTCCGTTCGGGAGCTTGGTGCGAGCTACCGTGCCGAGCGCAGTGAGTTCAGCCGAGGGTGCGACGTCGGTCGTTCCAGATCTTCAACGCCCGTAGGAGCTGCGAATGCTGCCCGCGACTGACCAAGAAACCAACGACATTATCGAGTACATGACGTGGCAGGCGCCCGACCTCACTGTCGAGATGGTACAGAAGGTCTATTCGGAGAACGTTTTACATGTCTGCCACGACGTCTGGGACGTTCATACCAACAACGACCGGTGGTGGGTCATAACCTCTCCGACAAACCTGTATTCGCAGGAGCAGTTTCCGAACATGGACCTCGCGCTGACGTTTCACGTTGGGCTGTGCCTGCGAATTCCTCGGAGCGAAAAACAGAAGCTCTCCGCGCTCCCGGTCGAGCCCTTTGCTGAAGCGTATCGCTGCCTCGACGAAGCGTCGGACGCACTGAAGCACGCGCAGGAAGTCGCCGATTGGCGACGATTGCCAAACCCGACTGACTGGCGTGTAACTCCCGAGACGGCGCGCCTGCTTCAGCACTGGCGGCACCACAACTTCAGCAGCATCCGCCCTTTCTTTTGTCAGGTCGAGGCAGTTGAAACGGCGATCTGGCTCACTGAGGTCGCGCCCCAGGCAGGTAAGGTGGGGGAGGGGTTTCTTGAACACCTCGCCAACGCCAACAACGACGCCAACCCGGAACTCATGCGCCTCGCCTTAAAGCTTGCAACGGGCGCGGGCAAGACTACCGTGATGGCGATGCTCATCGCATGGCAGACCATCAACGCGACGCGTCACCCGCAGAGCAAGCGCTTCACGCGCGGCTTCCTTGTAGTTGCACCCGGCATCACGATCAAGGATCGCTTGCGCGTCTTACAGCCGAATGATCCGGACAGCTACTACGCTAGCCGCGAATTGGTTCCAAGCGACATGTTGGAGGACGTAAACCGCGCCAAGATCGTCATTACCAATTACCACGCCTTCATGCTTCGCGAGCGTATCGACCTTTCCAAGGGCGGACGCTCCCTGCTTCAAGGACGTGGCGACGAACTGAACACCCTCGAAACCGATGGACAAATGTTGCAAAGGGTCATGCCCGATCTAATGGGCATTAAAAACGTTCTCGTGCTGAACGATGAGGCGCATCACTGTTACCGGGAGAAGCCTGGAGCGGATGACGAGGACGAACTCAAAGGTGATGACAAGAAGGAGGCGGAGAAGAACAGAGAGGCTGCCCGCGTGTGGATTTCCGGCCTTGAAGCGGTAAACCGCAAGCTGGGCGTGGCGCGTGTCATCGATCTCTCCGCGACTCCGTTCTTCTTAAGCGGTTCAGGCTATGCCGAAGGCACGCTCTTCCCGTGGACGATGAGTGACTTCTCACTCATGGATGCCATCGAATGCGGCATTGTGAAATTGCCGCGTGTCCCGGTGGCCGACAACATCCCTGGGGCCGAGATGCCTATGTTTCGCAATCTCTGGGAACATATCGGCAAGAAGATGCCGAAAAAGGGGCGGGGCAAGGGCAATTCGCTTGACCCTCTGAGCCTACCGCCGCAATTGCAGACTGCGTTGGAAGCTCTTTACGGTCATTACGAGAAGACATTCGAGCTTTGGGAGACGGCAGGGATTCGCGTACCGCCGTGCTTCATTGTGGTCTGCAACAACACATCCACGTCGAAGTTGGTCTACGACTACATCTCGGGCTTTCTCCGAGAGAACGATGACGGATCGAAGACCCCTATTGCCGGCCGCCTGGCGCTCTTCCGCAATTTCGACGAACACGGAAACCCGTTTCCGAGACCAAACACACTGCTGATCGACAGCGAACAGCTCGAATCAGGGGATGCGTTGGACGACAATTTTCGCAGCATGGCGGCTGATGAGATCGAGCGCTTCCGTCGCGAGATCATCGCGCGCGGCGGCAAGGCGGCCGAGGAGCTGCAGGGGGGCAAGGAACTTGCGGACGCAACGCTGCTTCGCGAAGTCATGAATACTGTGGGTAAGCATGGCCAGTTGGGTGGATCGATTCGCTGCGTTGTCTCCGTTTCCATGCTGACGGAGGGCTGGGATGCCAACACTGTGACCCATGTGCTGGGTGTGCGTGCTTTCGGCACCCAACTCCTGTGCGAACAAGTGATCGGGCGCGCGCTGCGTCGCCAGTCCTACGACCTGAACGAAGACAATCTCTTCAATGTGGAATACGCCGACGTGCTTGGTATTCCATTCGACTTCACTGCCAAGCCAGTCGTAGCACCACCACAGCCGCCGCGCGAGACCATCCAAGTCAAAGCGATGCGGCCCGAACGAGACGCACTTGAGATCCGGTTTCCGCGCGTTGAAGGCTATCGCATCGAGTTGCCTGAGGACCGTCTCTTGGCGGAATTCAATGATGACTCGGTGCTGGAACTCACGCCGGACCTCGTCGGCGCTACCGAGACTCAAAACTCCGGGATCATTGGGGAAAGGTCGGACCTCAATCTGGTTCATACCGGTGACGTGCGACCTTCGCAGGTTCTGTATGAGCTGACATCGCACCTTGTCCTGAACAAGTGGCGTGATCCGGGCGAAGACGCCAAGCTCCATCTGTTCGGCCAGCTCAAGCGCATCGGCAAGCAATGGCTCGACGGCTACCTTGTGTGCAAAGGCGGCACATATCCGGCGCAGCTCAAATACAAAATGCTCGCCGATATGGCATGCAACAAGATCATCGCTGGCATCAACCGCAAATTCGTGGGCGAGCGGCCCATCAAGGCCGTGCTCGACCCCTACAACCCCACCGGATCCACTGCGCTTGTCAATTTCAACACCTCCAAAACTGATCGATGGGAGACGGACGCACGCCGCTGTCATCTCAACTGGGTCATCCTCGACAGCGACTGGGAAGGTGAGTTCTGCCGTGTCGCTGAGTCTCACCCGCGTGTCCGTGCCTATGTCAAGAACCATAACCTTGGCCTCGAAGTCCCTTACCGCTTCGGCTCTGAGGCGCGCAAATATCTGCCCGACTTCATCGTGCTGGTGGATGACGGGCATGGCGATGACGACCTTCTGCACCTCATTGTCGAGATCAAGGGATATCGACGTGAGGATGCAAAGGAAAAGAAATCCACCATGGACACTTACTGGGTGCCCGGCGTGAATCACCTCGGCACACATGGCCGTTGGGCATTTGCCGAGTTCACGGAGGTGTACCAGATAGAAGCCGATTTTAAGGCCAAGGTCGAAAGCGAATTCAACAAACTGATCGAGTCCGTCGCCGCTTCGACGGTTGTAGAGGAAAAGTAACTATGGCCAGAACCCTCACCGCCAAGACCGTCGAAGCGCTCAAGCACGACGAGGCTACGCGGAAGAACATCCCCACCGCCGAATATCAATCGGTGATGCAGAAGGACGAGCAAAGCCCAGTGCGCGTCGCGTACGGACGTCGCAACCGCGACCTCGACCCGCAGCTCGTCTGGCGCGGCAAGGACGAGCAGGACTGGAGCGACCTCGTCGTTCACGCCCCGCCGCTGTACATCCAGGAAAAGGTCCACCCCAAGGCATTGATCGACGACTTGTTGAGTGAGACGCGGGAGCGCGAACACGAAGCCGGGCAGACCACCGCAGATCTCTTTGCCGACTTCAACGGCATCCCCAAGGGTGTAGACAAGACGGAGTTCTATCAACACGACCAGAACTGGTCGAACCGCATGATCCTCGGAGATTCCTTGCAAGTGATGGCGAGCCTAGCCGAGCGCGAGGGCCTGCGCGGCAAGGTGCAATGCATCTACTTTGATCCGCCCTACGGCATCAAGTTCAACAGCAACTTCCAGTGGAGCACCACCAGCCGCGATGTGAAGGACGGCAACGCCCAGCACATTACCCGCGAGCCGGAGCAGGTGAAGGCGTTTCGGGATACGTGGCGCGATGGGATTCACTCCTACCTGACCTATCTGCGGGATCGGCTGACGGTGGCGCGGGATTTACTAACGGATTCGGGATCAATCTTCGTCCAAATCGGGGACGAGAACGTGCATCGAGTGCGCATGCTCATGGATGAGGTGTTCGGCGACAACAATTTCATCGCGCAGATATCGACGAAAACCTCTGGCGGTTCTACCGGCGTCTATCTTCCGGGGGTAACCGACTACGTCCTGTGGTACGCCCGAGATCAAGAACAAACCAGGTACCGCGCGCTCTTTGGCTCAAAAGAGTTAGGCGAGGATGGCGCCGAGAAATACAGCCGCGTTCGTCTCGCGAACCTAGAGCGACGGGGCCTCAACTCAGTGGTGCGCGCCCCCAACGGGGAGCTGCCTGCTGGCTCACGTGTGTATCGCCAAGACAACCTGACTAGCCAAAGTGTTGGTCGGGAGAAGGGAGAAGGGGCCGCTTCTTGGTTCCCAGTGTCAATTGAAGGCAAGGAGATTCGGCCTTCGATCAAGGTCCGGTGGAAAACGAACGAAGCTGGTATGAGGCGCCTGCTTTGTGCTGAGCGAGTTGAGGTGACCGGCAACAGTCTGGCGTATGTCCGGTACCTTGACGACTTCAGCGCGTCGAACTCAAACAACGCATGGCTGAACATCGGTGGCGTTCAGAGTCGGGCTGATCCGAAAGTCTACGTAGTCCAGACACCAACAACGCTCATACAACGCTGTATCTCGATGACAAGCGATCCCGGCGATCTTGTCCTTGATCCTACCTGCGGTTCCGGCACCACTGCTACAAGATCAAGCGTGGGCGGCAGTTATCGCTGCCCGCAGCCAAAATCCGCAGTGGCGCCCGGTCGGGTGCGCTGTACGCGTACCCCCGGGAGAAGTCGGTTCAGCGCTTCATGGATCAGGTGCGTCGTCTTACAAAGCGATGTGTGCCGCTTCGAACGCGGGAGCTGATTGGACGGCTCAATCCCATCCTGCGGGGCTGGGGGCACTACTACAAGCGCTCCCACGTCCGGCGAATCTTCAACCGGCTCAACCGATGGATCGTGCGGCGCATCTGGTCGCATCGATTCAAGCGCTGGCGCAACATGGGCTGGAAGGTCTTGCCCGAGGCGCGGCTGTATGGCGAGTTCGGGTTGGTCAATCTTGTGCAACTGATACCTTCTATTGCGTCTCAGCATGCTGCATCTTCGTGAAAGCTGCATGCCGGAAAACGGCACGTGCAGTTTGAGCGGCGGACGGAGGCCAGCGCGTCAGCGCGCCTCCTCCGACCCAACAGCGACGAAGCCTGCGAACAACGCCGGGCAGCCGGCTGCGGAGTGGGTGGAGCCAAGGGCGGGGACCAAGGGGAACACGGGTCAGCCGCGCACGTGCCGGGCGCAGAACCGGGCAAGCGTGTCACAGGGGCTGGAACGTGTACGGCAAGCTGCGAGGCAGCGGAAGAAGGAGCGGTTCACCGCGCTTCTGCACCATGTCACGATCGATCGCCTTCGGGAGTCGTTTCTTGCGCTCAAACGCAATGCGGCGCCCGGGGTGGACGGTGTGACGTGGCGGTACTACGAAGCAGGACTGGAAGAACATCTCCAGCGTCTGCATGCGCAAGTACGGAGCGGAGCGTAGCCAGGAATGGCTAGTCCGTTTCATAGAGCATCGGATCGGCGACCAGCGCATCATCCGCCTTGTGCGCAAGTGGCTCAAGGCGGGCGTTCTGGAAGACGGGGAACTGAGCGTCAGTGAGACCGGTACGCCCCAGGGAGCGGTGGCTTCACCACTGTTCGCGAACGTGTACCTGCACTACGTCTTTGATCTCTGGGCCAATCGTTGGCGACGAAAGGAAGCCAAAGGCAACGTGATCATTCTGCGGTACGCGGATGATATCGTGGTCGGCTTCCAGCACGAAGACGACGCGCGGCGCTTCTGGGACGCGATGCGAGCGAGGCTGGAAGAGTTCTCGCTTGCGCTGCATCCGGACAAGACGAGGTTGCTGGAGTTTGGCCGCAACGCAGCGGGCAGACGAAAGCGCTACGGCCTTGGCCGGCCGGAGACTTTCACCTTCCTGGGTTTCATCTTTATCTGTGGGCGGTCTCGTCGTGGTGCCTTCCAGCTACAGAGGAAGACCCGAGGGGATCGTATGCGGGCGAAACTCAGGCAGATCAAGGAGGAACTTCGGAGGCGCATGCATGAACCGATTCCAGTGCAAGGGCAATGGCTCCGGCAGGTGGTTCGCGGGTACTTCGCGTACCACGCGGTGCCCACCAATTCACGGGCACTCAGCGCATTTCGATATCACGTCACCAATCTCTGGCGGCGCACGCTCCGGCGACGCAGCCAGAAGGATGCCATGACGTGGGAGCGAATGTCGCGGATCGCCAATGCCTGGCTCCCGCGCCCTCGAATCCTTCATCCGTGGCCAAACGAGCGATTTGCCGTCAAACACCCGAGGTAGGAGCCCGGTGCCCGAATTGGGCACGCCGGGATCTGTGCGGGGGGTGTTCAGTAATGAGCATCCCTACCGCGATCCGACCGAACCTCGAAATATCGGGTCGACGCACCGTTGCAGTGACGGTTTTGCTTCCACTCCGAACGAAGTAAAAGCATCACTTCCCCTCAGTCCAAATTAAATCCGTCACTTCGCATCGCGAGGTGCGTCCGGCAAGCTTAACCGTTGATTTCGAAAGGCAAGGTCAACGATTAGCGCTGCGTCGAAGAGTGCTGTCGGCCGAGTCGTTGCGTGGCGATTTTCCACCGGGCACGTTTCGGCGCAAAACAGTGCTATTCTGATAGGAATACGTATCGTAATCTTGCGGTTCGGCAGGCACATTTGTAACCGGAACCGCGCTTCCTCAGTTCATCACTGACTTCGTGAACGGCGGCTGTCGGGAAGGCACGCCAGCCTCTTGTCGACCCGCTTGAGCCACTCGAACCAGATTTACGACAGGCCGCTGGGCGGTCCACATGAGACGGTCGACGATGACGCGTTGACATGCCGATCGTGGCCGGTTCCGCCGCAAATCCTTGTCCGTCCCCCCACCGCAAGTGGACGCGCGGCACAACGGAACGCTTGGGTGTGTCACGGGCCGGCCGCTAAAGGCTGTCAGGCATTCGTCGGCCGACCAACGTCGGCCGGCGTCTTTATCCAACCTCAAGACTTTTAGATTGCCGCCGATTACGTTGCTCATCGGTATTTTCCCTATTCGGGTTACCTGTTCTTGACGGTCAACGCTCTTGTGAGCAGACTGTGTCGCAGATGAGCAGGTCTCTTGATCGCTTGTCCGGCAGCAGGGTTGCTGCCACAACTTACGTCGGCTATGAGAGCCCTCGACATACGCAAATCGCGTAGTCGGGGGCTTTTTGCATTTCTGGAGACAAACTTGCAGATCTCACAATCCACGCGCGAAGCAGCTTCTGCGCAGGGCACGCTGGTAGCGAGCGTCCAGATGGAACCTCGCATCGGGGAAAAAGCGGAAAACGTCGCGCACTCGATACGCCTGATTGAAGAAGCGGCAGCGGCCGGCGCGATGCTGGTCGTGCTTCCGGAACTCGCCAATACGGGGTATGTGTTCGAGAGCCGGGAGGAGGCGCTCGAACTGGCCGAACCGGTACCGGAAGGGGAAACCTCCTGCGCGTGGATAGATGCCGCGCGCTCGCTTGGCATCTATGTCGCTGCAGGTATCGCTGAGCGGGAAGGCAGTCGGCTGTACAACTCGGCGTTACTCGTGGGCCCGGACGGCTATATCGGCACGTATCGCAAGCTCCATCTCTGGAATGAGGAGAACCGGATTTTCGAGCGCGGCAACCTGGGTCTGCCGGTGTTCGAAACCTCCATTGGCAAACTCGCGATCGCCATCTGTTATGACGGCTGGTTTCCTGAAGTCTACCGGCTGCAGTCGGCGAAGGGCGCCGACATTATCTGTGTCCCGACGAACTGGGTACCAATGCCGGGTCAGCCGGAGCAGAGCGCTGCGATGGCGAACATCCTTACCGTCGCAGCGGCGCACAGCAACGGTGTCAGCATCGTATGCGCCAACCGCATCGGCGTCGAGAGGACGCAGCCGTTCATCGGGCAGAGTCTGATTGTCGGCGCACAGGGATGGCCACTTGCCGGTCCGGCCAGTCCAGACCAAGAAGAAATCCTGTACGCCCGAATCAACGTCGAACAGTCCCGCAAATCGCGACGGCTCAACGCCTTCAATGAAGTACTCAGCGACCGTCGCGACGACGTGTACGACCTCATGCTAGGTACGGGCTGGCCAGTGCCGCTGCGCTGACCTTGCACAGTTTCACCAACCACAACCCAACGGAGACATCCACATGAACCTCGCCAAAACCCTGCGGCCGCTTAGCGTAATTGCTACTGCGGTGACCATTTTCTCCGCCGCTCACGCCGCGGAACCCATCAAGATCGGTGTTGCGGTTGGCTTGTCTGGTGCCAACAGCGTGGTTGCACCTGCCGTAGTTCAGTCTTCACAGCTTGCAGTAGATGAGATCAATGCGGCTGGCGGCATTCTGGGCCGCAAAGTTGAGCTTGAGATCGTCGACGATGCCTCGGGTGCGGTTGGCGCCCAGAAAGCCTTCGACACGTTGGTATACGAGAAAAAGGTCGACGCAATCATTTCGATGGAAACCAGCGCAGCGAGAAATGCCGGCTTGCCGATCGTAGCGCGCGGTCGCGTTCCGTTTATCTACACCTCG
Organism: Paraburkholderia domus; assembly: GCF_905220705.1. Lineage (GTDB taxonomy): Bacteria > Pseudomonadota > Gammaproteobacteria > Burkholderiales > Burkholderiaceae > Paraburkholderia > Paraburkholderia domus. Next base: position 92,137 of record NZ_CAJNAT010000017.1, on the reverse strand, counting down.
TTTTACGAAGGTCACTCGTGCAGCCCATGGATGTATGTCAACGGCTGGGTGCCCGAGCAACAGGTCGCGCCGATCGTCGACTACATGATGAAGACCCAGAAGGCCAAGTCGTTCTTCCTGGTGGGTAGCGATTATGCGTTTGGCCGTGGCATGCTTGGGTTCACCCGAAAGTACATCGAGCAGCACGGTGGGAAGGTTGTCGGCGAGGAATATCTCCCGATCGACGGCACCGAATGGACACCTATTCTCTCGAAGATTCGTGATGCAAAACCTGACGCTCTGATCAGCGCAACGGCTGGTGGAGCCCCTAACGTCTCGCTGGCCAAGCAGTTGAAGGGCGCAGGCCTGACCGTTCCCTACGGCAACCTTGCCATTGATGAAGGGACGGCGAAGACTATGGGTGACGTTGCCAATGGCATGTACATGTCCGCGTCGTACCTCACGAGCATCGATAACAAGCAAAACAAGCATTTCGTCCAGGCCCTGGACAGCCAGTTCGGCGGCAAGGTGAAGACACCGAACGAGTTGTCCGAACCTCAATACGAGGCCTTCTATCTGTATAAGGAGGCCGTCGAAAAGGCTGGATCGACTGACGCATCCAAGGTGATCAAGGCGCTTCAGGATGTGTCTTTCGATGGTCCGCGAGGTCCCGTGTCGATGGACAAGAGCCGGCATGCTCCTCTTTCAATGCGGCTTGGCCAGGTTCAGCCCGACGGTTCGATCAAGATTCTGCAAACGTTCGATCGCGTCGATCCCGGCGCGCAGTGCCCGAATATCAAGTAACGGTTCGTAACTATATGGAGACTGGTCGAGACGTCAGCGTGGTCGTCCCACGCGTCTCGGCCGATGGAGACTACGATGGGCCTGTTATTGGACGTGGTAACGACTGCAGCCGTGCTGTTTATCGTGACAGCCGGACTGATGATGATCTTTGGCGTGATGAAGATCGTCAATTTCGCGCATGGAGCACTTCTGACGCTTGGCGGTTATGCAAGCTTTGTGATTACCCAGCTCAAAATCAACCCGTGGGTCGGGTTGCCGCTTGCGCTGGTGGTAGGGGCCGCTGTGGGGATGATTGTTGAGAGGGTGGTCGTACGGCCACTTTACAAGCGGCCTCTCGACGCAATCCTCGCGACATGGGGACTTGGCATCGTAATCGGGCAGTTGATCACGATGATTTTCGGCCGCGGCGTTCAGTTTGTCGAATCGCCGATAAATGGCGCGTTGCCGATCGCTGGCACCGAATACTCGACCTACCGCCTGTTGCTCATCCCGATCGCGCTCGGGATCTGGGGTGCGACGAGCGCCCTGCTCAACCGGACGCGCTTTGGCGTGAAAACGCGTGCAGTCATCATGAACGAAGACCTGGCAAAGGGTCTCGGGATCAATTCCGAACGTATTCGTTTTGTGATGTTTGGACTCGGCGCAGGCCTGGGCACACTTGCCGGCGCGCTCATCACTCCGTTGTCGAGTGTAGATCCTGGGATGGGTCTGCCATGGCTTGTCAGTGCGTTCCTGCTTGTGATGGTCGCAGGCAGTTCGATGACCGGCCTTCTTCTGACCTGCCTCGTGTTCGGCGCATGTCAGGTCCTCGTCAGCACATACGTTAGCCCCGTATTTGGGGGCGTCACGATTGCGGTTCTGGCCGCCCTGACGCTGCGCATTCGTCCGAGGGGGTTCTCCCATGCTTAACTTCCAAACCTTGTTGGGCCGAGCGAATCGTCCAGCAACAGAAGGTCGTCGTGATCGCAGTCGTGGCCTGGCCGGTCTTGGCGTGATCGGGATCCTGCTCGTTGCCGCGGGCCCGTGGGTGTTTGACACTTATCTGTTGAACGTGCTCATCAAAGCGTTCTTCTTCGCCATTGTCGCACTCACGGTCGATGTGTTGTGGGGATACACGGGCTATCTGACCTTCGGGCAGTCCGCGTTCTTTGGCGTGGGCGCGTATGCCGCCGGACTCGTGTTTACCCACCACGGGTTTTCGGTCGGGCACGCCATCGTGGCCTTTGTTCTCGCGGTAACCGTCGCGGGCGCAATCGGCGCATTTATAGGTTGGCTGTCCTTTTACCGGGGAGCGTCGCCCTTCTTCGCGACGGTCATCTCGCTCGTCTTGCCAATCGTGTTGGTCCAGGCGTTGCTATCCGGGGGCGAATGGACGGGCTCCAGTTCCGGGCTGACTGGATTCGACACGTTCGATCTGTCACTGGAGGCGTGGTACTGGGTCGCGGGTGTGGCACTGATCGCCGTGGCCGTTCTGGCATGGGTGATTGTGCGCAGCGATGGCGGCCGCGTGCTTACCGCAATCCGCGACAATGAATCACGATGCTCGTTTCTTGGTATTAACACGTCGATTGTGAAGATCGCACTTCTCGTTGGTGCAGCTGCGATCGCGGGCGCCGCAGGCTTCGGTTATGGGACGTTCAGCGGCGTCGTCGCGCCTGAACTTACCGGATTCGTATTCGGGACTGAACTGATTATCTGGGTCGCGTTGGGTGGACGAGGCACGCTGTGGGGACCCATGATCGGCGCTGTGCTGATCAACGTCGCCACCGCGTACCTAGGCGGGAGCCTTCCATTCGCGTGGCAGCTTATTCTCGGCGCGGCGTTCGTGATCGTTATCGTGCTGCTGCCGCAGGGCCTGGTGCCGGTGCTGCTCAAACCGTTCGGCCTCGGGCGGCAAGCAGCATTTCGCCCGCAATTGGCGGAGCGCCCCGTGCAGAAGATTGATACACCCACCGACGAGCCTGCATTGGTGATGACGGGTGTCGAGAAGCATTTTGGCAGCCTGAAAGTCCTGCAAGGGATTGACCTGCGCGCTGAAGAAGGGGAACTGGTCGGCCTTATCGGTCCGAACGGGGCCGGTAAGACAACGCTGATGCGTTGCATGAGCGATGGCGCCGAACGTTCTGCCGGCACCGTTCGCCTGTGCGGAAACGACATTCGTCAACTGCCCCCGGATCGTTGCGTGCGATTCGGATTGGGCCGGAAGTTCCAGAATGCCAACGTGTTCGAGAGCCTGACTGTTGCCGAGTGTCTGCGTATTGCGAGCGCTCGCGTCGAATCGCCGTCATGGTTCCGCCGGGCGGGAACCCTGGCATTGCCAGCATATGCGCTCGATGTCGTCCGTACCACTGAACTGGATCGGAAGCTGGACCTGGTTGCACACGATCTCTCGCACGGAGAACAGCAGGCGCTTGAGCTTGCGATGGTGCTTGCGTTGGAACCGCGGATTGTGCTGCTGGACGAACCTACTGCCGGACTGACCAAAACGGAACGTACGCAGATCGGCACAGTGCTGGCGTCTCTCGCACACCGCCACCACCTGTGCTGCCTGCTAGTCGAGCACGACCTGGATTTCGTCGAGAAAATCGCGACCCGCATCGTCGTGCTGCATCAAGGACAGATCGTCATGCAGGGAACCTTCCAGGAGGTCGTCAATTCCGACCTTGTCAAGACCATCTACGCAGGTACTGCGCACGGTGACGCACCTCCGCCTGCGTCGGCCAATCAATCGGGAGAATTGTCATGACCGACGCCGCACTGCAAGTCAATGACGTAACAAGTGGATACAAGGCCTCGATCGTCCTTCGGGATCTGTCCTTGTCGATTCCGAAAGGCGAGGCTGCGGCTTTGCTTGGCAAAAACGGCATGGGCAAGACTACTTTACTCAAGACGATCATGGGCTACCTGCCGAAGAAGCGCGGCGCCGTGAGCATGGGTGGTCAGGATGCGACGCGATTGACACCTTTCCGGATCGCCCGCCTGGGGGTTGCCTACGCCGCACAGGAAAAAGCCCTCTTTCAGGATTTGAGCATCTACGACAACCTGCGTCTCGGCCTCGAAGCCGACTCCATGTTTGAAGAGCGCTTTGAAGACGTCGTCGCGCTCTTTCCCGTGTTCAAGACACGCCTTCGCCAACCTGCGGGCACCCTGTCGGGCGGCGAACAGAAAATGCTGCTAGTCGCGCGCGCTTTGCTCATGAAACCTTCGATCGTGCTGCTCGACGAAATCACAGAGGGCTTGCAGCCTTCGGTGATTGACCGCATAGCGGAGGCATTGCTGTGGGAGCGCAAGCGTCGGGGAACCACGATGCTCATCGTCGAGCAAAACGTACCTTTTGCCTTGAAGGTTGCCGACCGCTACCTGCTCATGAAACAGGGTGAAATCGTCCAGCATGGTGACGCCCGGGATGCAGGAGCGGCAGACACCATTTTCGAACACCTCAAGGTATAACGAGCGCGCTCGGGCGCGACAATGAACATGTCTACCAATATCTATCAGCCTGTATCAGCGTTGGCGCTGCTCCAGCGCTTCGCGAAAGACCCTGCGACACGACGCGAATTCTTGGCCGAGTGCCGGGAGCGAATCCGCGTGCTTGATCCTCAACTGCAGGCCATGACAGCCGTGCTCGACGCGGCTGAGATAGTCGTCGAGGCCGAAACGGCGAGAGGTTCGCTGAGTGGCTTGCCGGTCGTGGTCAAGGATATTTTTGACACATATGACCTGCCGACCGCCTATGGTTCGAAAATTTACGAAGGACACCGTCCAGCGTCAGATTCCGCCGTGGTTACGCAATTGCGTCGCGCCGGCGCCCTGGTTCTCGGCAAGACCGTGACCTGCGAGTTTGCGTACATGACGCCCACGTTGACGCGAAATCCCGCTGCCCCGGATAGGACCGCTGGAGGCTCTTCCGCGGGCTCAGCCGCAGCCGTTGCTGCCGGCTACACTCCGTTCGCGATTGGCTCTCAAACGGGCGGGTCAACTATCCGGCCGGCATCCTACTGCGGTGTCGCCGGGTACAAGCCCACTTTCGGTCTCATCCCGACTGTGGGGATGAAGTGCTTCTCTTGGTCGTTCGACACGGTCGGGCTGTTTGCTGCCGGCGTAGGGGACGTGGCATATCTCGCGCAGTCCTTGAGCGGGCTTCAACTGGAGATTGCCGCGCTTGCAAGGCGACCAGTTATTGGCGTGCCCGAGTCGTACCCCTGGACCCAACCGACCGCTAACGCAAACCGGGCGCTCCAGCGAGCTGTCGATGCGGCCGAGCAAGCGGGCGCAGAAATACGATCAGTCAGGTTTCCGCCGTGGATGTCCGAATTGATTGACGTGCATCACGTCATTCAATCGTACGAGTCTTACCGGACTCTAGGGTTCGAGTATGACGGACATCGAGGGCAGCTGAGCCCGATGTTGTGCCGATTTCTGGAAGATGCGTCTAAAGTGACGATTGAGGAATACCTCACCGCATGTGATCTGACCGAGGCTACGAAAGCGGATCTGGCGCGTTGGTTCGAAGGCGTTGACGTGTTACTCACGCCGAGCGCGCCGGACGAAGCGCCGCTCGGATTTGAATCGACCGGTGACCCGGCGTTCAATCGGAACTGGACGTTGCTTGGCGCTCCGTGCGTCAGTGTCCCCGGTCTTCGCGGGGATGGCGGCGCACCGATGGGAGTGCAAGTGATTGGTCGCCGGTTTGATGATGCCCATGTTCTGCGCGTTGCTGCGTTCATCGAGAGCGCGCTGACGGGAGTACGCGTGAACAGATCAAAGGTGGATTTCTGACTGCATCCCGACACTGGGAAGGGGAGCAACCAATATGAGCAATGCAATTGAGGTGGCAGACAGCACGGGCTGGCGCATCGGCGTCCTGTATTCAAGGACCGGCGTCACGTCCGTAACTGAATCCGAGCATTTTTTTGGTACCGTACTCGCGATCGAGGAAATCAACGCAAACGGTGGTGTACTGGGCCGTCCGCTGGATCCCGTCGCCTACGATCCGAAAGGCGACCCCGATGAGTACCGCCGGCTCGCGGCTCGTCTGCTCCTGGAGGACGACATCAATGTCCTGTTCGGGTGCTCCACATCATCGTCCCGTAAGGCCGTACTGCCGGTCGTCGAGCGTACGAATTCGTTGCTGTGGTACTGCTCGATCTATGAGGGATTCGAATACTCTCCAAACGTGATCTACACAGGTGCAGTGCCGAACCAGAACAGCATGCAGCTGGCAGCATATCTTCTTCAACATAAGGCGGAACGATTCTTCCTGGTTGGTGCCGATTACGTCTATCCGCGCGAGTCAAACCGGATCATGAGAGACATGGTTGAGCAGCATGGCGGCGAGATCGTCGAAGAGATCTATTTACCCAGCGACGCCAGCGAAGAACAGCTCGACGAGGTCATACGTGACATCCGCTCCCTCGAGCCGGACGTTGTTTTCTCGACGCTCATCGGAGCGGGTGCACGCAGGTTCTACAGTTTGTACCGGGATCGCGGGATAGATCCGCAGCGGATTCCTATCGCGAGCCTTACGATGGCGGAAGGTGAGACCCAGTTGATTGGGCCGGAGCGCTGCGAAGGTCATCTGACCGCGGCGACGTACTTCAACAACCTGGACAACGACAGCAATCGCCGTTTCCTGGATTTGTGGCGGGCCCGTTTCGGAGAGCAACCGGCCAGCATGTGGTCCGAGATGGCCTACAATCAAGTCCATCTCTTCGCCCGCGCGTTGGAAAAAGTCGGCAGCCTCGATACGCGGAAGCTAGTTCGTGCGGTGCATCAGGTGACACTGGACTCGCCAGAGGGAATCCTCACAATCGATCCGGAGAACAACCACTGCGTGCTGACGCCGCGGATAGGGATTTGTCGGGCGGACGGACGCTACGAAATCGTCTGGCAGAATTCCGAGCCGGTGAAGCCGGATCCCTACCTGTCGACCTATGGTTTCGCTGATTTCTGGTTGAGGTGATACGCATGGACTCCAGCATTCGTCGACTATATGAGGACTTGCGAACCGTTCGGGTGGTTGTTGTACACCCGCCCGGTGAGGACCGCGATACCCTGGTGGATCAGTTGAGGCGCATCGGATGTCAGTTGAGCCTGGTGTGGCCGTTCCCGCCCACGCCTCCGAGTGGCGCAGATGTGATCCTCTTTCATGTAACTCAGGAGCTGCAAGGAGGTGGCGTCTGGTGTTCGAGCGAAGTGGACGCCACTCTCGTAGCGCTGGCGGATTATGAGAGTCCGACGACACTGAAGCTTCTTTTGAATACCCACGCGCACGGAGTTCTTACCAAGCCGTTCCGCTCAGCGGGCGTGTTGAACACGCTGGTGCTCGCGCGTTCTGCGAAGAACTTCCAGACCGTGCAGCAGCACAAGATTCGAAAGCTGGAAGACACGATAAAGTCGAGGCGGCAGATCGAAAAGGCGATTCGTGTGCTCATGGAGCACGAACAGATGAGCGAATCGCAGGCGTACGAACACATGCGCTCCCGCGCGACGGCCCTGCGCGTAACGGTTGCGGAAGTTGCCGGAATGGTCGTCGATGCGCGCGAGACCCTCGACAAACTAGGGTTGAATGACGGAACACGCCGGCGGCCATAGGCTGCGGTCACGTCCGTGAGTCATTTGGCTGGATATAGATAGATAAACATAGTAGACCGAAGCGTCTGTCACCGACTTTTCAACAGCATGGGCCGGCTGCTGCCATACGTAGAGGACTGTGGCCGATACCCCTCCCTCGCCTGCGCCAACGGCCCGCGAACGGATGTCGAAATTTGTGGGAGTGACAGGACTGCTCGTTTCATAACGTTGGTGACACATTTAATTCGCGTCGCCCAAACCCTTGTCCAGTAAGGCTCGACCGATACACGAACGTCGCATTCCCGCCAGTTGACACTTTTACTGTTGCAACGGTGACAGATTTAATACGCTCTACGCCAGCTGAAGGGCGAGCCGCTCGACCTGTGGGTGCAGAAGGATGTCGTGGTAGGCGTGCAATAAAGAGTTCGCCAAGGTTCGCGCCTTGGCATTTTTCCTGTGTCAATTTTCGTCAGGCACCTGGGGTTCGAGGCGCAGTGGAACGGTTACGCAAAAAAACCATAACCACTCCACTGCGCCTCGAACCCCAACAGCAATTCTTCGACGGCGCGAAGACTCAATTGGAAGCGAAAGGCAGTATGACTTTGCGTGGGGCAAGGGCTGGCCCGCCGTGGGGAAACCTGGGCGAACGTGACTCGCATGTTTGGAGCCGCATTCACGCGGGGGAAAAAGGCGAAACCTTGTTCCGGCCAGTGGCCTTGGCGTTGTACAGCGCTTCGTCAGCTGCCTTGATCACCGCGGTTACATCGCCGTCCTGCTCCGGTGTCCAGCTGGCCGTGCCGATGCTCGCGGTGACGCGTCCGTATTCGCTGCCCGCATGTTCGATGGCCAGTTCGCTGATCGCTTCCCTGATCTGTTCGGCGATCTGCGCGGCACCTGCAGGCGGGGTGTCCGGCAGCACCACGACGAACTCCTCTCCGCCGTAGCGCGCCGCGCTATCCACGGGCCGCCGGATGTTGTCGCCAATGCAGCGTGCCACCGCAGCGAGCGCATCGTCGCCCGCCTGGTGACCGTACGTGTCGTTGTAGGCCTTGAACCGATCGATATCCACGAACAGCAGCGAAAACATGCTGCGCGAGCGACGCGCCCGGCGCCACTCCTGGTCGAGAATCTCGCCCAGGGTACGGCGATTGTTGAGGCCTGTCAGGCCGTCGGTTCTCGCGAGCAGTTCCAGCTCCGATTCGGCACGTATCCGGCGCCGCAATTGCGCGCCCAGCAGGAACGAAAGCGCGACGAACCCGAGACCAAATGCAACCATTAGCGACCCGATTGTCATGGCACGCTGCCGCCAGGCGGCGTAAATATCCTGTTCGGCCTCGGCCACCATGATGATCAGCGGCAGATCCGGAAAATTCCTGAAGAGGTAGAGCCGGCGCACCCCATCGATTGACGCGGTGTCCGAGAAGCTGCCTTCCGGTGCCGACCTGAAATGCTGGAACGTGCTGGCCTTGCTGATATCGCGTCCGATGGTGCGCACGTCGTACGGCTGGCGCATCACCATGATGCCGTCCTGGCCGATCAGAGACACCGCGCCGTGGGATCCGAGCGACAGTCCCGCGAAGAGGTTATGGAAATATTCGAGGTTGACGGCGATCAGCACGACGCCGGCGAACGAACCGTCCGGATGGGAAAGCCGCCTGGTCAGCGCAATGCTGGGCGAGCCGCCCCGCAGGCGGGAGGCATATGGATCGCTGATATATAGGCCCACGTTCGGGTTGTCGCGCTGGATGATGAAATACTTGCGATCGGCAAAGTTGCCCTTGCGCGGGATGTCGCTGCCCGAGTCGATGACGATGTTGCCCGACGCATCCAGCACCAGCATCGAGCCCAGGTATTTGGCAGTTGCTGCGCGATCGAACAGCATCTGGCGGCGCTGACGAGGCGGCAACGCCAGCACGTCCGGGTCGCGCATGCCGTCGACCACCGCCTGCAGCGAGAGCGCGTAGAGTTCGAAATTCCGTTCGATGTCCCGCTCGGCAATCAGGGCAAGATTGCGCGATGTTTCACGGGCACGGTCCATTGCATCGAGCCGCCCCTGGTACAGTACCGTCGCGCACAAGGAAACCATGACCAGAGCGACGAAAATCCCGCCCCAGATAATCGCCTGGGGCGCCAGACGGCCGCGCCACAGTCGACCGGCAAAGGACGAAAGCTCGCAGCTCTTTCTTGTTACGGTCTCCACCCCACCCCCAATGCTCACGAAATCTGACCGCGCCTACCGATGCCGGCCGGGGCCAACAGTCGTGCGACGATCGTCATGCGCGGAGCAACGTTTCCAGATCCGGTCGCTGAAAGCGACGAAGATTTTACCGGTTCACCACTGCATTATCGGCAATTGGTCCGCTTTCTTGACCCATATCATATGCGCAATTGGCTCGCTATCTGGTGCAAATGGGGTCGTTTGCATGACAGCCGATCACGACGTCAGGCGAAAATTAAGTCTTCAAAGCTGTGATGGATTTATTAGTATGTAGAAAGGCATCTTCACCATGCATGCTGCCCGTTGCTTCCGCTGGAACCGTTCTTCGCTCCGGTCCGGCAGTCGCAGACGACGTGTTGTCAACGATGACAGCCCGGTCGCGCAAGACGGATGGCGATGCGTCTGCAGACGGATGCCGTTACGCGCGGTACATGCCAGATGGCGCGAGATGGTAATCCACCGCGCCGTCTGCCAGTTGGATCTGCTCGACGACGAATCTCCGTGCACCCCAACGCCTACAGCCAGGGGAAGGAGTGATGCATGACGACGGTGCTATTGGTTGACGACGAACCCGAGACCCTGGCAGCTTGGGAAATCTGCTGCGAGCGCGATGGATTCGACGTGAAAGCCGCGGGCGATGGCCAGGCGGCGTTGGCCGTCCTGACGTCGACCGCGGTCGACATCGTCGTAGCCGATTGGCGCATGCCAGTCATGTCGGGCAGTGCGCTGTGCCACCACATCCGGAACACACCCGGTCTGACTGAGACGGTTTTTATCCTGGTATCGGCCGAGCCAAGCCCGCCTGCCTTTGTGCGGTATGACGGCTTTATGCGCAAGCCCGTCGACGTCCCGGAACTGCTGGCGACGATGCGGCGCCTGCTCGCTGAGCACGCGGCCGAATGTGCCGCCACGCGGGGTCGCGCCTTGACGCACTGAACACGGCTGCAATCGACTCTGACATTCCCTGCAACGACGGTCTGAAAAAAGAAGGGGTAGCTGCACGCAGCAACTCAGACCCGTCAAACACGCCCTATGTTTACTTCGCGAACACCCTTCACATCACGCAGCGCAATCGCGGCCCGGTTCACCTCGTAGCGTGGCTGCTCGGCGTGCTCCATGCCCGGCAGACGCCACACTGGATATTCGAGTCGCTCGTCATCACCACCACCGCGCCGATCCCGAACAGGCGTTGCCACCACGGATGCACGGATGTGACATCCTGAGTAAGCACTCGATCGGGGCCGCCGAGTGCTTACCATTTGATCAGCGAACTCCGAAGCGGACCGAGGCCAGTATGCGATTAAACAGGCGCGATGGACTTGCACAGACCCCTGTGCGAGACGCTTCAGTCATAACCCTAAGCGATCGCTGCGCCTTCAATTACAGACCTTCCGTATTGAGCCCGTCAGGATGCATGCCATCTATGATCGACCGTCCCTCAGCGAAACCGGCCTGTTCCGCAGCTTCTGCAGTCAGCAGATCGGCGATCGGGTGAGCAAAGCTTACCCGCTGCGCAGACGCGTAACGAACGTCAGCTCCGGGGCGTGCAACGTAGCCGGTATAACCGAATGGGATATTCGGTGGGTGAGGCGAGTATTCAGCAACCGCGAGGACACGAATCGTAAAGCCGTTGTATTCGTCAAACCGTTCCTTTCCCTCAGCCATGGCGGTCTCCCATCATTTATGTGCACGGAATCGGCGTGTGCGGCTCACTCACCGTTTTCGTCGCACCATTCGATAGCCCATGCCCTCGCGCATGAGATTGCATCGGCCTCGTCGACAAAGGAAGCGATGTCGCCCGAATCATGCGTTTCGACGCGGTCTTCTGCGCTTCCAGGCCCGCGACTGATTCGGGCCCTCGCGACGTAATGCCCATCGCTGGCGCGACGTGCCCGGCAATCGATGTGAAACGCCTTGTATTCGAACTGCATCGATGGCTCCCAAACGGCGGTTCATTAGAAGAATAGTCGTTGCGTGGAACAACGTGGAGGTGCGCCGCGACAGATGTCCGCAACTTTGTTCCAATAGTCTCAGACCGGGCGACGGAAGAAGACCCTGCCTTCAATGTCAACGACTTGCGGATCGGCCGGCTCGCAGGCGAACCGCGAATCGCAATTGTGACGGGTTAGGATCCCAGCCACCGTCGGTATCCTGGAGAAATCCTGGCATGCCCGTCGACATGAAGAAGCTGCGCGCGTCGGCACAATCAGGACGCTCAGTCGTGGAGTAATGTAAAGGTGGTGAGGATTCCTTAAACAGAATCCATCGCTGCCTTCATGTGAGCGGCACGCGGGCAGCCAGCTTGGATTAAGAATGAACCCACCTTACGTCTTTTTCAAGTAGGCGCTGCACCATCCCTTTGCATTGACCAGCTTGCCGTCATAGATCGGACAGGGACCATTGGCGCTGCCGGGCTTACCCTGGTAGAGCTGACAATTTGCGCAAACCTGACCAGTCTGGTACTTCGGATATCTGGTCTTGTCCTCGTTGAGCGTTAACCGACCACCAGATTCACAATGAGAAGCAACAAGGCAATAAATGCGCCCATTGCGGCGATTGCAGCAATGACAACGACCACAGGATTCAGTTGCGTTGCTTCCGCTTCAAGATTTTTTCGTTTGTTGACACCAAGAAATGCCCAGAAGACCGCGCGGAACGCACGCACAACCTGAGCTTTGGCACTTTCAGCCATCCGTTGACCCTCCCTCATAAATCACAAAATGAGCTAGTGAGATCGTCACCATTCCTCTTCCTCGGCCTCTTCGGCGGACGCATCCACAAGCGTTTGGCCGTAGATCACCATGCACTCGGCGCACGGTGCTTGCATCAAAATACGGCGATGCCCATGTCGCTGAAGGCATTGTTCATGTTCCCAATAACGTAAGCTTGAGCAAGATGCTCCGGCCGGTAATCGTGACTTCCGCAGGCATCACAAAACCCCGCGCCGTTGCAAGCTTGATCATCACGTTCAGGCTCGCGCTGCCACTTTCATTTTCGCCGGCGGACTGAGCCGACAGCATCACAACACGGTGCGGAACTGCCTCGGGCACCTGCGGTCTCGCAACGCTCGTCGTTACCAATTGCTCTGGATGGGACATCGGGGTTAGCGCAAGAGTTGGATCGCGAAGGCCGGGCGAGCGTCGAGGGGCACGGACGAACTGAATCGGTCCAGTCACAGAAGTCTCGTGGCGATCCGCACCGGGTTCGAGCCTGCTGCATGCTGATCACTGAAACTCCCCTCGACCTCGACCAGCGCGAAGGTCGTGCTGTCAGGCGATACCGTGAGGACAACATCGCAGTGTACCGGCGTCGCTCGCGTGGCAACCGCGAGAGGTGCACCAGATTGAAGCCGCCATTACCCATAGTTGACTTCGTGTACCGTTGGATTCAACTGAACACCTCAATTTTCCTGCTGCCTTGCGAAAAACAGATCGCGTAGGGCAGTTGCATGCTAATACCATTAGCATATTCTGTAAATGTGTTTGCCTGGGGGCATTGTCCCCCGTACAGAGCTGTTCCGCCGTCCTGTCGATGCTCGCCGTGTACAGGCTGTGCAGACCCGCCTACCGGTGACTGCTTTCTCCAGATCATGCCGATGCGGAAACTCCGCGCGGGACTCGACTGACATCCGTCTCAAGCCGGGCTCAAATGGGACGGTTGTGAGCGCAATCCGACCGGAGCTCCGGGGGCAAGCGCGTTCGCAAGCGTCTGGCGCCGGTCATGCGCAGCGGTAAGCAACGTCGCTGTACCTTATAAATGGGATATGTAGTGACACCATCGAGACGACTATTTTGTCTCAATGGCATACATTTCCGTCGGCTCACCGACCAATCGGAATTCCGGTCGGGTCGATGTAACCCAGCCAATGTGCGACCCATAAACTGAGAAACAGGGTGATGGACAGCCCCACCCGCACTGCAAGCGACCAGGCCATCCTTCCGGTGCGTCCGCGGTCGTGGTTCATGAAATAAAGCGCAGAAATCAGGCTGCCGATGATCAGCGCGAATGCGATTGCTACGAGAACATCCTTCATTTCTGACTTCCTGACTGGTAAGAAGGATCTGAATGAACCAGGGCAGCCAGCTTGCGTCGCTCCGCTACCACATCACTTGCGCCGGTCGCCGGCCAGTCCAACGCGATCCCATCCTTCAGCGATTGGCGTGCGAGTGCCTGATAATCCCAATCATCAATCTGGTCATGCTTCATTGCACTGGCAATCTCACGTCGAAATTGTGGCGGAAAATCTGTATATGCGCTCGAAAGTGCTGCGTATTGTCGCGCATCGATTTCCTTTGACGAAGGTATGGAAGTCCAGATGACCACGCCAACGATCGCAATCAGTGGTACTGCGGTATAACTAAGTACGAACTTGGCTGGACTCATGAAATCTCACTATTCTCGATTACTAACTAATTCTGGGTGATAGGGACTTGCTACTCCACGCATTCAAGTCCCGAGTCCCGCGGATTCACTCTGCGCAGGAAGCGCTTTCCACTTTCAATCGTATCTACATCGTCGTCGAGGTGTAGCCACACAGACGGGAGGACTTACCCAAATTCAGGCGTCGATTCTCCAGCACACGTCTCCAATTGAAGGCCGAACCAGACGCCTCCAGTCTAGACACTCGCCGTCTTTCAGGCGTCTGGCCGTTGCGGATAAACGGAGATCGCTTACCCAACTCATGGACCGCGCATGTGCCAGCAACGCTTGCCTCGACGGCAAATGACGCGAGTCCTTCCAGGCGAAGCCGACATAGTTCGCCCCCCCACTGCACGACACAAGCGCATACGAGATGCCAAACACCGCTTCAAGTTTTTGCACGTGGAACGGCAATCCTGGATCGTCGCCAGTGAAATTGACAACGAGTACGCCAGAATCCGTCAATCTCTCGCGGCACGTGGCAAAGAACTCGAAGTTCGCGCACTGGTCAGACATTCCGCGGGCGCCGAATGCGTCGAGCAGGATCACGTCTGTCGCTATAGCGGCGTCTCGCATGTACTCTGCTCCGTCAGCGCAAATCACCTTGAACCGACCATCATCCGCCGGTATCTGGAAAACGTCGCGCAGGGCGATCACCTCAGCGCTGATTTCGATTGCGGTAATAGTGGATTCGGGCAGGCGGCGATAGCAGTATTTCGCCTGCGATCCGCCACCCAGGCCGATCATGCATATGTGTTCGGGTTGGGGTTGGAGGAGTAGAAACCCCATCATCGTGCGCGTGTAGCCGAGAACGAGCTCGTCTGGCGACCTGCGCGACATCGAGCTCTGTATCGCAAAATGATCAAAATGCAACGATATCCCACGCTTCGTTTCCAGCACGAACGGCCGCCCGTCGTCCAGCGGTGTCGATAAAAACTCGACAAATGCATCATAAGATGCCCAATCATCACTCATCTCAAGCATTCATCCTGGCAGCTGAAACGATCTGATGTCCAGACCTGACTTGCTCGCGCGACGGCCGTGATGCCTGTCATACGCACCTGATCAGACCTTCCTCAGATAGCACGCCTTAAGCATGAAACTGCCCGCGTCCATCCGGCAGTCCACTTCGTGATCACCTTCCACCAGACGAATGCTCTTGACGCGGATACCCACCTTCAGTGTGATTGAGGAGCCTTTGACGCGCAGATCCTTTACCAGAACCACCGAATCTCCGTCTGACAGGGCATTCCCATTTGCGTCCCTGATAACGTTCATCTCCGGCAGATCGTCCGACGCCTGCATCGAGTGGGGCGACCATTCGTGACCACAATCAGCACAAACATTTAGCGTGCCGTCAGGGTAGGTGTTCTCCTGGGCACAGTTGGGACACGGCGGCACATCCGACATACATTCTCCCTTCAAGTTATTCGAAGCGTGCAAAAACCAATGCGTGAGCGGCTCGCATCGTCCCGCCCGGCCACTTGGAGTGACGTTTAGATACACACATTCTATTATAATAGAACTCGACTATAATTACCCTTTCCAAGGTAAACGTCGGTTACGTCCTGACCTGGCGTTGCTGAACACAACCGGAACCGGCTCGACGAGGACATCACCATGTTTGATCTGGACGGAGTATTGCTATCACCTGACCGTCGACCCACTTCTCTGGGGGAGCAGGTGGGTAGCCGCGGAATTGTCGTCGTTGGCGTGGGCAAAGACGGGGAACGTGGCTTCCAGATGGCCTATCGGTTCAACTGCATTGGAAAACGGTTGGTGAGGGCAGGTGTCAATCTTGTCCTGATCTACCCGAAGGTATCCTCACGGTACGTGCTGGACCCACTGTCCGTCGCTAGTAGCCGCTTCCAGGGCAGCCCCGTTTTGCTGCTCGACGGGGATGGACATTTCTTCCGACGGCCGCAGCAGGCGCGCTCATTGAGCTTTGCGCACATGGATCGCGGCCTGCGACTGATCGTCGCAGCGAACATCGATCTGCAGGACAACGCATGGGCCGATTTGCTGCAGACATTTCTGTCCAGCACCCTGGAATCCGACGGGTATCCAGCAATACAGATTGAATGTCACCGCAGTACGAAGTCAGATTCACAGTGCCCGCCTTGAAAAAGCTTTCCCAGCGGGGCCCGATATGCGGGCGTGCCGTCTCCGCGGATCTGCGCGGGCGCGGTTGTGCTCGGGTCCAAACGAACCATGATGGGTTTCGCGCGGATACGCGACGACCAGTCGCACATCGGAACCAGCTTGTCGATTACCCTGCGCAGGCAGGGCGTTCATGAAAAACCGTGCCTCACCTTTGCGGTTGACACAAGACGCAATTGCAACAGCAATGACGTAAGCGGCCGCCAGGGGGCTAATGACCCGGTAAGTCTGGTGGGCTTCAGATCGTGGTCGAGGAATCTTGCGAAAGGGACAGGCTTCTGAATAAAGCCCAGTGAACTCGCCGGTAAAGCGGATTGCGGATTTCGAGGGGCGGACGAATCTGAGAGAGGCTGCGGGCAGGCGCGATGGACTTCTTTCAGAGGAGAGGCAAAGGTCTCGACACCGGAATCACTTTCAATCGATAAACGGGCGGGCGAAAGGGGCGTGGCCCACATTGCCGATGCAGGCGCGTGTGGTCCTGATTGCCGACAACGGCCGCTACGCCTCCGAATAGCTACGCACAAATAGGCAGAATTTTGATGGCACGCAAGATTTTCGGGAATGCTCTGGCCACTCGGGGCAAAGCACTCTTCCTTCCCATGCCACGGGCCGACGTAGATGCACTCATGCTTCAGCACCGGATGGCACTCGAGGCTGCGCGCGGCAGACACGGCGACGCGTCCGTTACGCGGCGGCTTTATATGGTTATCCTGATGACCCGTTATCTCACGGAGGACGGGCACGGACTACTCACTCTCGATAGCGTGCGTGAGGCGGAGCAGGAAGTGGCCGCGATCTTTGATCGTGGAGAAGCCGTGGGCGACTGGAGCTACCCGGACAAAGTGATTGGGCTGATTTCTACGGTCATCAATGAGTATGACAGGCAACTCAGGGAAACCCGTCTTCAGGCAATTCTTCGGGCGAACGAGCGTCTGGGTCGCCTGATCGCACACGGAGCTGCCATTGCCGCAGCGGAGGGCAACGGTTAGAGAGGTGGGGTCGGCGCGCGGCACTTTGTCACGGAAATAATCAACCTTCCACGTATCGTAAATCTAACTATACTGAAAGAAATCGCCTTGATTCAGGAGTGCCTGGCTCAAGCAGCGGGCTCCGGGCAGGACATCAAGACGAACAGGCCTGGCCGCAGGGAGAAACGTATGTTCAAGCATCTGCTGGTGCCGACTGACGGGTCAGCCCTCTCGGAAGCCGCGATCCAGATGGCGGTGACGCTCGCGAGCGAAAGTGGCGCCAAGGTTACGGGGCTTCATGTCATCCCGGAATTCCGTGTCCTGGCGTACGGCGCCGAAGTGATCGCAGACACCGAGGACCAGTTCATTCAGGCTGCTCGACAGCATGCGGATGACTACCTCATGGTCCTCACAAAAGCGGCCACCCAGGCCGGTGTCGAGTGCGATACGTTCACCAGGAACCGCGCTCACCCATACGAGGCGATTATCAGCGTGGCGGCGCAACGAAACTGTGATCTCATCGTCATGGCGTCCCACGGCAGAGGCGGCATGCGCGCCGTGTTGCTTGGCAGTGAGACCCAGAAGGTGCTGACGCACTGCCAGATCCCGGTTCTCGTCGTCCGGGAGCCGACATAGACCGGTGCGGGTTGTGTTGTGGAATCCAGCACGCCATCGACTGAATCAAAGCCGTCTCCGCCCCAGACGTACATTGTCGCCCGCACTTCGCTCGCGGCCATCCCGGGTGCGCATCTAGCCCCCCATCGTCTCCATCACCGGCACCACCACGAGGCTGGCAACGGTGACCGTTGACTTCAGGCTTTCGCGCGTGCACGGAAAACGTCGGCGACGTACTGAGCCGGTTCGGTATTCATTCGGCACGTCCGCTGCCCAGCACCCACACCGCGACAATCACCAGAAAGATCGAGCAGGAGCTCCACTGGGTCAGGACGCTAGACCACGCCAACGCTGGATCTGAAGTTGCCTCTGTATGGCCGGCCATATGCAGGAGCACACCGGGCGCGAGCTTTAACTGCCGTTCCACGGCCCACCACTTCAGAGTCAGGGCAATCGACGCCAGTCCGCTGCCGATCACGATGACGCCGAGGAACGGGTCACCACCCGTGCGGGGCCGCCGGGAAGCGAAGTGCCGCGTAAGGTATGTCAGGGCGGTGCCGTTGACGATGGCCGAGAGCATCACAAACCATAGTGGAAAGCGCAGGCTGATTGCCACCATGAAGACGATGATCGTCAGCACCTGTGGCCACGCTCTGCCGATTGCTTTCAGCCGGTTCAATTGCTCACTCATCGCGCGTCGTCCCTAAAAATATCAGCGTGGCACACTGGGGCGGTCATCACACGTGGGCTCCGTGCGGAACCCTTACCCATGAACACCATGATTGGCGAGTGTCCCGGACCGTGATCATGGCGGGGAGGTTGCGTGTTTCGTACGAAGCGCGGTGAGAATGCCCCTCAGAATATCGATGGGAGGCGGCGGACAACCCGGTATCGTGACGTCGACAGGCAAGAAGTTAGACAGTGGCCCACACACGGCGTAGCTTTCCCTGAACATGCCGCCTGTGCAGGCGCACTCGCCGACCGCGACGACGAGCTTTGGGTGGGGCGTTGCCTCGTAGGCCCGCCGCACCGCTTCCTTCATGTTCAATGTCAGAGGGCCGGTGACCAGCAGCATGTCGGCATGGCGGGGACTGGCGACGAACCTGATACCAAGACCTTCGACGTTGTAGTACGGGTTGTTGAGCGCATGGATTTCCAGTTCGCAGCCGTTGCAGGAGCCTGCATCGACCTCGCGAATGCACAGCGCCCGGCCGAGCACATCGAGTATTTCCTGCTGGATCCGGTGGCCTTCGGCCCGCCATGCGTCATCGCCCTCGGGCACGCGCAGAGTCGGCGTGCCAGTTGTCGCGATCTGTTTGAGAAGTTGCCACATTACAGGTCGTGTCCCGCGTAGTTCAGATTGAACGACTTGTTGATCAGCGGGAAATCCGGAACGATATTGCCGATGATCGCGTGCTCCAGGGCTGGCCAGATCTGCCACGACGGGTCGTGGCAGTGGCAACGCGAAATTGTCCCGCTAGCCCCGGTCTCCAGTGCGACGAATACGTCGCCGCGCCAGCCCTCGATCCAGCCGACCCCGCGGGATCGAGAGCCGTCGTGTTCAATCCGGGAGACGATCGCCCCACCCGGCAGATCGGCCAGGAGGGTGCGAATCAACCGGATAGATTCGTAGATTTCGCCGAAGCGGACCGCGACCCGGGCTGCCACATCGCCCCGGTCATCGCTGACCATCTGCGCCTGAATCTCATGGTAGGGCGCGTAAGGGTGATCGACACGCACATCGGTTTTCCGGCCGCTTGCTCGCCCAACCAGCCCGCACACGCCGAAGTGATCTGCCACCTTGGCGGAGAGTATGCCCGCTCCTGCAAAACGATCCTGCAGCCCCGATTGATCGTCGTAAATGCGTTGCATCACACGAACCTGCGCGTCGATCTGGTCGCACTGCGTCAGCATCGCTGTGATGGAACGCGCATCGATATCCTTCGCCACGCCCCCTGGCACGATCCGATCCATCAGATAGCGGTGTCCAAAAACCCGATCGTTCAGGCGGAGCCAGTCTTCCTTCAGGCGGGAAAACTGTGCGAGACCGTACGCGAACCCGGCATCGTTACCCAGCGCACCCAGATCGCCCAGATGGTTGGCAATGCGCTCGCGCTCGAGCAGCAGCGCGCGCAGCCACTGCGCGCGTGGCGGAATCTGTACATCGAGTGCCCGTTCGACCGCCATGCAATAGGCCCAGGTAAAGGCGACCGTTGTGTCTCCGGCGATACGTCCTGCGAGACGGTGTCCGTCGAGCGCTGGCACGTGCTCGAACAGCCGCTCGATTCCCCGGTGCGCATAGCCCAGCCGCTCCTCGAGGCGCAACACCTTTTCGCCGACGACCGAAAAGCGGAAGTGTCCGGGCTCGATCACGCCTGCGTGGATCGGACCGACGGCAATCTCGTGGACACCGTCACCCTCGACGTGGACAAACGGATAGTCGGCTTCCTGGGATTGAAACCGCTCGGTCCCGGAGGACAATTTCTGCAATGGAAAGTAATCGACAGGCCAGTTGCCATGATTCAGCCATGGCCGTGTATCTTCGGCGCCGATCGCACGCAGCCCGACCAGATCGTAGACAGCCCGTTGCATGCGTGTCGCGCACGGAAAGATTGCCGATATAGCCGGGTATCCGTCGCTGTCCCCATGCCCGTCGCCTACCGGCAACTGAAGCCACAGGATTCCGTCTTCCAGCGCGTAAGCTGCGGAGATCGCGAATGTGCCTGGCGCTTCTTCGGCACCCCACAGGGAGATCAGACGGCCACCCGTCTCGCGCACGGTGCCGGCGGTGCGGGTCCACGTGTCATGATCGACCCGTGCGAGAAAAGCCGAAGACCTGCCCGCGAACACGGACAGGCGAACCAGGTTGGGAAACCCGAATGCCTCGATGCGCATGTGTCACCCCGCAATCATGGCCGCCGCCTGCCGATACCACGTCGCAAGATAGGGCGGAATGTAGAGTCCCAGCATCAGACCGATGCCGAGATGGACGAACACAGGCAGCAACGCTGGCGGGTGTTCGAGAACTTTGGCCGTCGTGTCGCCGAACACCATGCCCTGCACGCGCACGAAGATGGCCGCGAACGCCACGGCAAGCGCGAGCAACAGGAAGGGCGTGGCCCACGGGAGTTTGCTCATTGCGGTCGTCAGGATCAGGAACTCGCTCGCGAAGACGCCGAATGGCGGCATGCCCAGGATCGCGAGCGCGCCGAGCATCATGCCCCACCCAACGGTCGGGCTCACGCGCAACAGGCCGCGGATGTCGTCAATCGCCTGGGTGCCGGCCTTCTGGGCCGCATGCCCGACTGTAAAGAAGATGGCCGACTTCACCAGCGAATGCACCGTCATGTGGAGCAGGCCCGCAAACGTCGCAATGGGGCCGCCGAGCCCGAATGCAAACGTCATCAGACCCATGTGCTCGATCGACGAATACGAAAAGAGCCGCTTGACGTCTTTCTGCCGGAACAGCGAAAAGGTTGCGACCAGCACCGAGACCAGCCCGAATCCGACCAGCAGGTTTCCCGGCAGGCCGTTATGGAGTGCACCATCGGCCAGCACCTTGCAGCGCAGCACCGCATAGAGCGCGACGTTGAGCAGCAGGCCGGATAGCACGGCCGAAATCGGCGTGGGGCCTTCGGCATGCGCGTCGGGCAGCCAGTTGTGCATCGGCACGAGGCCGACCTTGGTGCCATAGCCAATCAGCAGGAACACGAACGCGAGCGAAATGATGGTCGGGTCGAGACTGCCTTTGACCGCGTTCAGACTGGTCCAGAGCAGCGCGTCGCCGCCACCGAGCTGCCGGCTTGCGGCGAGATAGAGCAGGATCGTGCCGAACAGCGCCTGCGCGATGCCGACGCCGCACAGGATGAAGTACTTCCACGCGGCTTCGAGGCTGGCTGCCGTGCGATAGACGCTGACGAGCAGCACCGTCGCGAGCGTGGCAGCTTCCATGGCGACCCAGAGGATGCCCATGTTGTTGGTCAGCAGCGCGAGCAGCATCGCAAAGATGAACAGCTGGTACATGCTGTGATAAAGGCGCATGCGAGGGCCGGTCATCTTGCCGCGGTCACGCTCGATGCGCATGTACGGCCTCGAAAAGATCGACGTGGTCCAACCGACGAAGGCCGTCAGCGCGACGAGGAACACATTGAGCGGATCGACGAAGAACAGCTTGCCCAGCGCGAACGCAGGCCCGTGCGCCACGGTTTGCACGGCAAGCAGCGCGGCGGCCGCGAATGTGAGGAAACTGAACCCGACGTTGAGCTCTGCGGCGACATGGTGCTGTCCCACCAGCGCCAGACATGCGCCTGCGAAAAGCGGGATCCCGAAAACCAGCAGCAGTACCCAGGCTTCAGTCATCCTTGAGTTTTTCCAGGTGATGAATGTCCAGACTGTCGAACTGCTCTCGGATCTGGAACATGAACACGCCGAGGATCAGGATGCCCACCAGCACATCGAGTCCAATGCCGAGTTCGACGATCATCGGCATGCCGTTCGTTGCCGCGGCAGCGGCAAAGAACAGACCGTTCTCCATCGACAGGAAGCCGATTACCTGAGGGATCGCCTTCGCGCGGGTAATCATCATCATGAACGACAGCAGCACGCAGGCAAGCGCGATGCCGAGCGTGCCGCGTGCGACCGATGAGGCGAGCTGGCTGATCGGCGACGCCACGTTGAATGCAATGATCACGAGCACGATGCCGATCAGCAGCGTGGCGGGAATGTTGAGGAGCGGCTCCACGTCCGTCTTGACGTTCAGGCGCTGCACGAGCCTATAAAGTATCCAGGGGATCAGGCCAACCTTGAGCACCAGGGTGAGTGCGGCGGAGATATAGAGGTGCACGTCGGCGGTGACGTATCCGAGGATCACATTGGCTGACACGAGTGTCAGGCCCTGCAGCGTATAGAGGTGGATCAGCGACAGGATCCGGCGCTGGCTGAGCATCGCGAACGACAGCAGCAGCAGGATCGCGGCCAGGAAGTTGATGATCTGCGTGGCGAATCCGTGCATCACGCCCCCAGCAGAAAGTGAACGAGCATGCCGATGACGGCCAGCAGAAACGCTGTCGCGAGGAACTCCGGCACGCGGAAAATGCGCATCTTCGCGTTGGTCGTCTCGACGACCGCAAGCGCCGCGCCACCTATCAATAGCTTGACGAAGAGCGCCGGTATGGCGAGCAGCAGCGCCATCGGATTGCCGGCCTCGGCGATGCCCCACGGGATGAACAAGGCGAGGCCGATGCAGGAGTACGCGAACAGTTTGAGGCTCGCGGCCCATTCCATCAGCGCGAGATGCCGGCCGGAATACTCGAGGATCAGCGCCTCGTGGATCATCGTCAGTTCGAGGTGCGTGGTCGGGTTGTCGACCGGCAGGCGCGCGTTTTCGGCGAGCGACACCATCGTGAATGCGATCCCCGCGAACGCGAGGCTCGGATAGATCGCCAGTTCGCGATGGCTGAGCGTGGAGACGATGCTGGTCAGCAAGGTCGACTTCGTGATCAGTGACGCCGAAAAAAGGACCATCAGCAGGGCAGGCTCCGCGAGGAAGCCTACCAGCATCTCGCGGCGCGCGCCGAGCGTGCCGAACGCGGTGCCGATGTCCATCGCGGCCAGCGAGATTGTCACGCGAGCCAGCGCGAAAAGGCCTACCAGGGCGATCGCGTCCGCAGCCGGCGAGAGCGGCAGATCGGTGGAAAGCGTGGGCACGATCGCACAAGCGAGCGTCATGCAAGCCCAGACGACATATGGCGCGCCGCGAAATATGGGGCTGGCGTGGTCGGCGACGACCGACTCCTTGTTGAACAGCTTGTGAAGCATTCGGTAAGGCTGCCAGATGCTGGGCGCACGGCGGTTCTGCAAGCGCGCGCGGCACATGTTGACCCAACCGCCTAGCAAGGGCGCTGCTGCGAGCGCGAGCAGGATTTCCAGCCCCTGGGAGAGCAATCCGGAGAGTGTGATCATCGTCTCACCAGCATCAGCAGGACGATCAGCACGAGAAAGCTGTGCATCAGATAGACGGCAATGCGGCCTGTCTGGAGCAAGCCGGCCAGTGCCGCGATTCGCCGGACCAGTCGCTCGAGCGGCTCGTAAATCAGGGTCCACGCGCGATCCGTCACGGTGACGCTGTACGCGGGGTGTTCGTCGAACGGAGAGGGCAGCCGCCGTTCGATCCTGAACAGCGGCGCGAAGATCTCCCGGATCGGCTGCCCGAACCCTTCTGCCGTGTCCTGCATACGCGCGTTCACGAACGGAAAGCCGCAGGCCCAGGGGGCAGCACGTCGCAGGCGCCCATGGTAAAGACGGCGTACCAGCAGCCACGCGAGCCCGCAACAGGCAACGAAGAACAGCAGGAAAACCAGCGGCATGTAGCTGGCCCGGCCTACACTGGTGGGTGCGAGCAGCAGCCAGCCATTCCTCGCGACGGTGGCGCCGATCCCCGCGCCAATCAGCATCTGTGTGACGCGATCCAGAACGATCACGAACTGCACCGGCAACAGCCCGAGCAGCACGCATATCGCTGCGAGCCACACGAAGCCGACGCGCTCCCACGGACTTGCATCCCGTGCATCGCGTAACTTCGCCTCGCGAGGCTGGCCGAGAAAGATGATGCCGAAGAACTTGACCATCGTGTAGCCCGCGAGCGCGGCCACGAGAGCAATCAGCGCGGCGACGAGCGGGACCACCATGTTCAGGAACGGGTCAGGCAGCCCTGGCGTAAACAGAAAGCTCTGCAGCAGCAGCCATTCGGAGACGAAGCCGCTCAACGGCGGCAGACCCGCACTTGCAAACGCGCCCACGAGTGCAGCCCAGGCGGTCCACGGCATGAAGCGGATCAGGCCGCCCAGTCGCCCGAGATTGCGCTCGCCCGTCGCATGGAGCACGGAACCGGTGCCGAGAAACAGCAGGCTCTTGAATGTCGCGTGGCTGGCGATCTGATAGAGCAGGGCCGTCAACGACAGGGCAGCCAGCGCGCTCATTCCGTATGCGCGAAACAGGATCGTCAGCCCCATGCTGACGAACATCAAGCCGATGTTGTCGATTGATGAGTACGCAAGCAGCTGCTTCATGTCCGTCTGGATGGCGCTGAACACGACCCCGAACAGCGCGGTGAAGAGTCCGAGCATCAGCATGAGCACGCCCCACCACGCGATCTGCACGTGCAGCAGGTCGAACACTGTGCGCAACACGCCGTACAGGCCCGCTTTCAGGACGAACCCGCTCATGAGGGCCGATACCGGCGACGGCGCCGCCGGATGAGCCTCCGGCAGCCAGACATGCAGCGGAAATATGCCTGCTTTTGTGCCGAAACCGAACAGCGCCAGCAGAAACGCGATGGATGCCCAGAACACGTCCAGATGCTGTTGTCGCATGTTGGCGAACGTATAGTCGCCGGTATTGGCCTGTAACAGGCCGAAGCAGAGCAGGAGCGCCAGCGCGCCGACGTGGGAGATCAGGAAGTAGAGCCAGGCGGCCCGGCGAATCTCGGCGATGCGGTGATTGGTCATCACCAGGAAGGTGGCCGATATCGTCATCGTCTCCCACGCGACCATGAAGCAATATGCATCGTCCGCCAGCAGCAGCACCGCCATACTCGCGAGGCACACGTGATATTCGAAGCACAGCAATCCGGGTGGCGTGCCCTCGCCCTTGCGGAAATAACCGGCGGAGAACGCGCTTACACCCGTGCTTACCACGCCAAGTACCGTGAGGAAATACGCCGACAGGCCGTCGAGCCTCAGATGAAACGGCAGGTCCGGCAACCCGAGCGGCAGGACGGCTTCCTGGGGATCCGAAAATACACCTGCCAGGCCCAGTCCGCACAGAAGCAGACCGAATACGGCACCGAGCGGAAACAGGCCATGTGCCACCACGCGTGTGCGGTGCAGGTTCGCGAGTCCCAGAACCCCGACGACCAACCAGCCGGCGACCACCAGCAGCACGTAATGGACGACCAGCAGATGTTCCATCGGCGTTGTCTCCGGTGCCCTCAGACGTCCTGTCCGACGGTCAGTGTGTGGGGCGAAGGGTATCCCGGAACGGCCTCTGCCCGGTGATGACGTTCCATTTTTTTGACATACCGGTACAGGTCGAGCCCCATCGATTTCGTGATGGCTTCCGCGCGGGCATAGAGGTCAAGCCATCCAGGGACGGTGCCCTGTTTGACCCCGATGGCAATGGTGTTGCCTTCACGTCGTGCCATAGTGTGGAACAGTTTTCCATCGCATGCGCGGCGTATCCGGTCGAGGTGGGTGGCGAGTCGCGGGTCGCTGTTCAGCAGGTTGGCCACCAGCACACCTTCGTCACGCAGCGCGGCATGGCAGGCGTCGTAGAAGGACTGGCTCGACAGGCTGGCAGGCAACCCGAACGCATCGAAGCCGTCGAGCAGGATCACGTCTGCGACGCCGGCCCTGTCCGCGAGATATTCGGCCGCGTCGGCGTGCACGATCTGGAACCGTTCCGAATCGGGCGGGATGACAAACCATTCGCGTAGCGCGATGACTCTCACGTCGATTTCGACTGTGGTCACCCGTGCCGCCGGAAACTTGTGAAAGCAGTATTTGGACAGTGATCCTCCGCCCAGACCCACGATCAAAATGTCTTTGGGATCGGGGCGAAAGAGCTGGAACGACATCATGGCCCGCGTGTACGGCAGGTCGAGCTCGACTGGATCGCTCCTGCGCATCGAGCTTTGTATGCCGAGAGCGTCGAAACACAGCGACCGCGTGCGCAGGCCCTCGTGTATCACGGGTTCCCCGAAAGTCTTGCCCCATCGCTCCGCCAGGGCACGTCTGAACTGATTGTGATCGGCCGACAATTCATTCTTCTCCTGAAACTGCGCAGATCAGGTGCCGCGAACCTGCGTCATGCAACGACCGGATCGTCACGGCGACCTTAATGTATCAGCCCGAACGGTGCGGGTGTGGATGCGGGTGCCGCACCCACACCCGAGCGTTTTTCGAAACGCGACACCGCGTGTATGAGCATGCGTGTCGCGCTTTCGAACAGGGCATCAGGCTCGAGTATGACGGCCGCTTCGGCGAGACGCCCTTGCGTGATGGAAATCGCGATGACCAGGGTGATCGTATGAAAACTTGCATGCGCCATCCTTAACTGCTGGAGTTCCGGAAACTCATCGCAGCGCGTGCCGTCTTCATGAAGCCAGCGACCGAGTGCGCAGCTGCGCTCATTGGCGAAAGCGCATGTATTGAGCTGCACGCGCTGGTGGATCCCGCACCGCAACGAGACGCCCGCCATCCGGTGTTCTTCAAGCGTATCGTCAAACAGCATGGCACTTCTCCCAATACGTCACGCGCGGCACCAGGTAGCCTGTCGGCCGCCTGTTTTTGTCGTCTTGCAATCAACCGCGTGCTGAGTCTGCATCGTTGCCGCTGGGGACCCATCCGCAACATCTCCTGGCATCACCCGCCCCTCGGAGTGCACGTTGGCCAGGGGCATCAAGTTAGCAGTTAATGATAATTGCGTTATCATCCTAGCAGCTTTATTGATCCGATTCCACAGGGGATGATCCAGCGAGACGCACAACGAACTTGCCGGCTTTGTTCGGGGCGCCGGGGACATGTCTATCAACCGATGCCGGATCTGAAAGGCCATCTGCTGTGCCCGTGCGTTGTTTCGTCGGCGCATGGTCTGACCACGCGAACCAGGAGCCATTAGCCGATGCCAGCACAGTATTTCCGGAGCCTGACCGGGAAGAACCGGAGCACCGGGGCAGACAGGCAACTTGGTTTTTCGCTCACGTTCGTGGCGGGCGCTACTAACGCCGGTGGCTTTCTGGCGGTGAAGCAGTACACGTCCCATATGAGCGGCGTGGTGTCCTCGATTGCCGACCAGGCGGCGCTGGGCGATCTCACACTGGTTCTGGCCGGCGCCGCATCGCTGATCTCGTTCCTGCTGGGCGCCGCCTGTTCCGCCGTGCTCGTGAACTGGGGGCGGCGCCGGCGGCTACACAGCCAGTACGCGTCGCCGTTGCTGATCGAGGCCGTCCTGTTGCTGTGTTTCGGGCTGCTCGGCAGTCATCTGGCGCTGTGGGATACGCTGTTCGTACCAGCGACCGTTGTGCTCCTGTGCTTCATCATGGGTCTGCAGAACGCCATGATCACCAAACTGTCCGGTGCCGAAATCCGTACCACCCACATGACCGGAATCGTGACGGACATCGGCATCGAACTGGGCAAGCTCTTTTACTGGAATTCCGCGAGGACCGACCCTGGCGCACCCTTCGTACTGGCGAATCGGGCGAGGCTGAAAGTGCACGGAACGATGCTGGCCATGTTCGTCGTCGGTGGTTTTACCGGTGCGATGGGATTCAAGCACATCGGCTACGCGTCGACGGTACCGCTTGCGGGCGTGCTGATTGTGCTGGCTATCGTGCCACTGGTTGACGACCTGCGCGAGCAGGCCTATCGACTCGACCGACTCGACCGCTAGACGCCGGGCACGGGTCGCGAGACTGATTCCAGTGCAGCGTCGGTTGCGTTACCGGCACCTTTGCGGTGGCCGTCGTCGACTGATCTCAACAGTGCGCAGCGCAGCCGCCCGTTCAGGAGCCGGATCGATCCTCGATGCAGGAACGCTCTCCGGGCGTACGCGTGTGTGCATGGAAGAAGCGGCGAACTGACTGGCCGTCCTTCGCAATGGGTACCGCCAAATCATGATAATACAATTATCATTGACTTATCCTGAAATGCTAATAATATAGCAGGCTTGGGCAGGAATCTTGTTGGTCACGTTGCAGGCCGGGCTTGCGCGAAACGAGGTGTATGCCTGTGCGCGGCAGGGAGGTCGACGTGATTGATGCAAGTGTTCCGCTGCTGTCCCACGACTACACGCACCTGTATCTGCGGGACGTGATGGGTCGTCGCGGATTGATCGTCATTGGCGTGGGCAAGGCGGGCGAACGCGGATTCCAGATGCTTTACCGTTTTTCGGATATCTGCGACCGTCTGGAAGAATGCGGAGTCAACGTCATTTTTGTCTATCAGAAGGGATCGGCCCGCCATGTCCTGGATGCGACCTCCCTGCTCGGGGGCCGCTACAGGCAGAAGCCATTTCTGTTTCTTGATGACGACGGCCAGTTCTTTGTCGGGCCGCCGCACCCAAGGTCGCTTCGCGCCATTTACCTCGATCGGGAAATGAAGCGGCTGGACACGGCCGAAATCGCTTTGGGAAATGAAATGTGGGACCCGCTGCTGCGGGCTTTCTTTGCCCGGGTCGTCGCCGGTTTGATGCACTGAGCACGGCCGGCCGGTTCGGGCCTGGGTTACGGTTTACACAGGGGGCGGGTTGGTTGAGGCATTGATTCAGGTGGGCGGCACGTGGGGTTTGAACGGACACGGGTCGGCGAGGCTTGCCGTTCACGCATCCCGGTTCGTGAGCGACATCATCTGCATGGCGAACGGCCGGTCCGTCAATGCCAAGGATGTCATGTCGGTGATGTCCCTGCGGGCAAAGGCAGGCACCCAGCTGCACATTCTGGCAGCTGGTCCTGACGAGACCGCAGCGCTTGAGGCGCTCTCGGCCATGCTGTGTACGCAGGAATCCTCTTGACTGACCGCTGCAAGGGGGCGTGGCCTTCGCCTGCCGATTGCCCCTGCATCGGAATTTTTCGATCACGCACATGAAAAGAAAGAGGAAGGCGAACAGGCCGGTGGTCATAGAGAACGACCAGGTCGTTTCGCTGTACTTTGACGCGCGCGGGGTGCAGAGCACCATGTTGCGGCGCGATCCCTACGCCCTTGCGCTGGGTTACACGCGCACCATGATGGGCTTCCTGCTGTTCCGGCCATTCCCGCGCCGCATTTCGATGATCGGTCTGGGTGGCGGCTCGCTGGCGAAATACTGCTATCGCCATTTGCCCGACACCATGATTTCCGTCGTCGAAATCAATCCCCAGGTGATCGCGCTGCGCGACCGGTTTCATGTGCCGCGTGACAGTGAGCGCTTCAGGGTGGTTTGTGCTGATGGGGCGCAGTACGTCACGGTTCCGGATCACCGGCCCGATGTGCTGCTGGTTGACGGTTTCAATGCCGATGGCCTGCCCGCAGAGCTGGGCAGCAGAACGTTCTATGAAGCCTGTCGCCGCAGGTTGAGCGATGACGGCGTCCTGGTGGCCAATCTGGTAACCGACGAACCGGATTTCCATCGCTACCTGCGCTCGCTCAGGGAAGTTTTCGCGAACGCAGTGACCCTGGCACCGTCCGAAGGCAGTGAACACAACGTCACTGTTTTTGCGTGGAAAGGCGCGGATGAGATCCCGTCCTTCGCAACGATGCTTGACCGGGCGCGCGCACTCGGAACGACGCACGCGGTGAATCTCCATGCGACGGCCACGCGCATCGAGTACGGCAAGAAATTCAACTGGCATCGATATGAGCAAACGTGCTGAGCGGATGCGTCTATCGCTGATGGATGGCAACCCCTGCATGTTCGCGACCTGTTTGAGCAGGCGCATTCCCGAGGATAGAAGATGACAGCGGAAAGCCACAACGACAGCAACCCCTTGACCCATGCAGCCATCTGGGCGCTTGAGCGTCTGGCCCAGCAACGATACGGCCGCGATGCGCCCACGTTAAACTGGTCGGTCGCGCAGGAACTGCGTAACGCCGGGTTGGTATCCGTCCCAGCGAATGGGCGAGGCGGTGTGTCGATTACCCGGGCTGGACAGGATTTTCTGCGTGTCAGGGCGGAGATTTAGCGCACCGCGCCATGCGTTGCACGCCGTTGACTTGCCAGTCGCTGAATGGCTGGGCATCGGCGATGCGTGTGGGAATCACCGGCCACCGTGTGATTCTGGCGCCACGAAGATGACTCGGGCCACGCGATGTATTATAATTTAATTAACATAATTGGACTTCGCCCCCGTCATGGAAACGAAAAGCGCTCGACTCACGATTCTGATCGATCCTGTGAAGAAGGAAGCGTTCGAAAAGCTGTGCGCGGCGCAGGACCTGACGCCCTCACAGGTGGTGCGGCAACTGATCCGCGACTACCTCGATCAGCATGGTGTCAGCTACCGGACCAAAAGCGCAATTGGCGCGCGTCCGCGCCGAAAAACCGCCTGAGGTGCGCCTGCGCCAGGTCAGCGACGTGATCCCGCAGGCATCGCGCTGGGTGCTGGTTCCACGGCACCACGGGTCTCTTCGGCAGCGCGCTTCAGCCTGCATCGGGAAGATAGCACGATGAGGGTAACGTGACGATGTACGGCCGTCGCGGCCGCAACGATATGACAGGTCGCAGGATGCACCGACTTGAGACGAACGCAGAGTTGCTGTGCTTTCTCACGTTATCCGAGATATTTGCCTTTCGCACCACCGGAGCGTGGCTGCAGCCCGATCATCTTGTTGAGAGCACGAGGATCTGGCTGCGTCACCACAATCATCATGCCGACTGGCGCCTGCGGGTTGAATTGAGCCGAATGGCCGCGGATCTCGCGCAGCAACTCGTGAAGGCCGGTGACATCGTGCGCGGCCAACAGGACGCATCCTGGTTCTTCACCCGCGACATGCAGATCAACTTCGCGTCACCGCGGGTGATCGTCGTCTACGCCCGATGCGTGGCTGCCCTGAGCAGGGACATTAGCGGCCGTGCGGCATAGCCCTGGCATGCGACGCACCACCGATGCTGACTGGCCCATCCCGGTTCCCGGCACCTTGAATGTCATGTCTTCCTGGAGCCTTTGCATGAGGTGCCTATATCGACCGTCGTGAGTGCCTGCATGTTAGTGGACGCGTCACGCGGCGCTTCCGTTCCGGCCGCGCAGATCGCGGGGCCGTCAGCAGTTTCGTTAGCCGGTCAGCTCCTCGCCGATTGTCCAGTCCGAAGCGAGCCCCACGCCTTGCTTCAAACGGCGCGCGGTCCCGCGCAGGTTCAGGGGATGTGTCGTGGCCAGGCCGCGTGCACGCGCGAGCAGCGTATCCCGGGAGGGAAGTCTCGGCGCACCCTTCCAGGCAAATAGCGTGTAGTTGCCACTGTCCTCGGCCAGGAAAATGGAAAGCGACTCACCGAACACTGAACGCGCCTCGTCCAGGTAGTATGGAATATGGGGATCGTCGTCAACGAAGTTTGCGACCATCACCCCATCACCCGTGAGCCGCGCATGGCAAGCCGCGTAGAAGGCGGCGTTGCCCAGCTGTGCGGGCATGCCGTGTGCCAGAAAACCATCCACCAGAATCACGTCCGGGCACGCATCGTTGCTCCTGACGTATTCCGCCCCGTCCGCGCAGATTACTTCGAGCCGCTCATCATCGGGCGGAATGTGAAATGTGTCGCGCAACGCGATCACCCCGGGATCGATCTCGATGGCCACTATCCTTGTATCCGGAAGATGCCGGTAGCAGTACTTGGCCAGCGATCCGCCGCCCAGGCCGATCATGGAAATTCTGGTGGGCGCCGGCTGCAGCAGCAGGAATCCCATCATGGTCCGGGTGTAGCCGAGCGCCAGCCTGTCAGGGTCACGCCGGGACATGAAACTTTGCGTGGCCAGCAGATCGAAATGCAGCGAAAGCGCGTGCTCGGTTTCCAGCACCACGGGCGCACCGTTCGCGGATGGCCCGGCAAGAAACTTCATATAGGCGTCGAACGACGCGTGAGAGTGATCCATGCTGCGGTCTGAGTGACGTTCCTGTTCGGTTTCGGTCCACCCACCGCATTGGAATGATCGCGGCGTCTTCGGGCTGACTGGCGGCCCGCATTTGCACTCCGGTTCCAGTCCGGCCAGTCAGATGTCCGGTCTTCACGACCATTAACCTGCGACGGAACGGCTAGATCCATGGGGCACAAACCTGTTCCGCAGGCAGGCGGTTGACAATGATAATGATATTATCATGGCATACGCTCCTCGTTTGTCTGACATCCAGGCGCACCCGGGTCACTGTGATGATCGATCCAGCGAACAGCGCAACCCGTTGAAACACATCCTCATCAATGTCTGCATGCCGTTGACTGGCTCGTTAGCAGCTGGGTAGGGGTATGCGGGAAGATGATGCCTGGGTATGTGCGGGGACGAATCCAGAAGCCTGAGACCGATCGTGTTGCAGTCTACAGAATGGCATTTGCGAAACGCCGCCAGCGCATATAGCGGATGGAGTTGCCGTTCATTTCCAGTGACAAAGTTGATATCAGACTCGCTCACTCCGGGATGTCCTTCCTGACGGCGGTGAGCTTCCTTCCACATTCTGACCGGTGTTAGTCATGTCATTCACGCGTATTGTCGGAACCGGTAGTTTTCTGCCTTCGAACGTCATTTCAAACGCGGACCTGGCGTCGCAGCTTGCCAGCAGGGGCATTGAAACGAGCGACGACTGGATCTATTCACGCAGCGGTATCCAGTCCCGACGGTTTGCTGACCGTCACTCCCAAACGAGCGATCTTGCCGTAGCGGCCGCATCCCGGGCTCTGTCTGCAGCGGCAATCGAAGCGGATGTCGTCGATCTGATCGTCGTCGCCACCACCACACCCGATGCAATCTTTCCAAGCACAGCCTGTCTTGTCCAGCGGAAACTCGGAATATGAAACGGCTGTGCGGCCTTCGACATTCAGGCGGTGTGCGGTGGGTTCATCTATGCACTCACTGTTGCAGATGCGCTGATACGGGCCACTTCAGTCAGGACGGCACTCGTAATCGGAGCCGAGACATTTTCGAGGCTCCTTGATTTTGAGGACCGCAGTACCTGTGTGCTGTTTGGCGATGGGGCGGGCGCCGTGATCCTGAGGTCATCTGAGGAGCCGGGGATACTCGGCGCGGCCTTGCATGCCGACGGACACCACTCGGAAATCCTCAAGGTGTCGGGCAGCATTGCCGGTGGCGCTGTGTTGGGCGATCCGTTTTTGCGCATGGATGGGCCCGCAGTGTTCAAGCTGGCGGTCGGTGCGCTCCAGGCGGTAAGCGAGGAAGTCGCGGCAAAGTGTGGACTGGCGATGTCAGACTTCACCTGGGTCGTGCCTCATCAGGCGAACATCCGCATCATGGAAGCTACGGCACGAAAGCTGGGCATCCCGGTCGATCGTCTGGTCGCCACTGTCCACGAGCATGGCAACACGTCCGCTGCTTCCATCCCCCTCGCTCTGGATCAGGCTTATCAGGACGGCCGTATCTGTCGCGGTGACAGGGTGTTAATGCACGCGGTGGGTGCTGGCGTGACATGGGGTGCTTTGGCTATGCAGGCTTAGGCGAAATTCATAGGGAAGCCGATTTCCATAAGCTTTCTGCGCGACGGGAGTAGGGTGCCGCACCCTGTGTCTGCGGCGTTCCTGATTACGACAGAGCGGAAATGTAGACGACGGCAGGCAGCTGGCAACGCTCAGCGTGTGCTGCCGGTCGTCACAGGCACCAGGCGACACAGCGACGCTTCAGTTCTGCGTTAGAGATCATCAGCCGAGAGCCTTATCCGTTCGCCAGTACCCGGAAGCGCTTTCCGCACTACTGCCTGCAGCAGTTTGCGCCTGCCAAGCTCGAAAGCGAGCAGCAACTGTTTCGCGGTCCCGTTCGCAGCGCCGAGTTTTTCGCAAACCGCTTCAGATGGCAGCGTAAAGGCGCAGTATCCCCAGCCGAAGCGGTACGCCGAAAACCAGACGGCCGAGTCGGAAGAAAGAATTGGTGCAGTGAGATTCGTACCGGGCTGATCCATGGCTAATGCCTTCCTGTCCGATTGGAGTTGTTCAAGATTCCTGCACAGCGAACCTGGGGAAATCACAGTGTGGCGGTAATAGTGAGGCGTCTCACGCGGTGCTGTCCCGTTTGCCACGGCGCGCGAGTTTATTAGTCTACATCCGGGATCCTTCAGGCGAGATGCTTACTTGTGACAGCTGAGACGTCATGTGGTCCGGGACGAAGGGAATGCTGCACCCGCATCGGCGACGACCAGTGCAGTCATGTTGACGATGGCGCGCACCGTTGCGGACGGAGTCAGCACATGCACCGGCCTGGCCGCACCCAGCAGCATTGGACCGATCGTGACGTTGTTGCCTGCGGCCGTCTTGAGCAGGCTGTACGCGATGTTCGCCGCGTCGATGTTCGGCAGCACCAGCAGGTTCGCATCGCCTTCGAGCGTCGAGTCAGGCAGCACTTCGCGGCGCAGGTTGTGGTCGAGTGCGACGTCGCCGTGCATTTCGCCGTCCACCTGAAGGTCCGGCGCGCGCTCCCTGAGAATCTCGAGCACGTCGCGCATCTTTTGCGCGGACGGCGCATTGCTGGTGCCGAAGTTCGAGTGCGACAGCAGCGCGATCTTCGGCTCGATGCCGAAACGGCGCACTTCTTCGGCGGCCATGGTCGTGATCTCGGCGAGCTGCTCCGGCGTCGGATCGACGTTCACGTGCGTGTCGACCAGGAAAATCTGCCGGCCCGGCAGCACCAGCGCGTTCATCGCCGCATAGACGCTGCAGCCTTCGCGCTTGCCGATCACCTGATCGATGAAGTGCAGGTGACGATGTGTCGTGCTGATGGTGCCGCAAATCATGCCGTCGGCGTCACCCTTGTTCACCAGCATCGAGCCGATCAGCGTGGTGCGGCGGCGCATTTCGAGTCTGGCCATCTGCTCGCTGATGCCCTTGCGGGACATCATCTTGTGATAGTCCTGCCAGAAGTCGCGGTAACGCTCGTCGTGGTCGGTATTCACGACCATGTAGTCCTGACCCGCGACCAGACGCAGGCCGTAACGCGCGATGCGCTGTTCGATCACCGCCGGACGGCCGATCAGGATCGGTTTTGCGAGCTTTTCGTCGACGATGATCTGCATCGCACGCAGCACGCGCTCTTCTTCGCCTTCCGCGAACACAATGCGCTTTTTCTCCGGCTCGACGCTACGCGCCAGCTGGAAGATCGGCTTCATGGTCGTGCCGCTGTGATACACGAACTGCTGAAGATGCTGTTCGTAGGCGTCCATGTCCTCGATCGGACGTTCGGCGACGCCGGATTCCATCGCGGCCTTCGCCACCGCCGGCGCGACCTTGACGATCAGGCGCGGGTCGAACGGCTTCGGAATCAGATAGGCCGGACCAAACGAGAGGTCCTGAATGCCGTATGCCGTCGCGACGATATCGCTCTGCTCCTGGCGGGCCAGTTCGGCGATCGCGTTGACTGCCGCGATTTCCATTTCACGCGTCACCGTCGTCGCGCCCGCGTCCAGCGCGCCGCGGAACAGGAACGGGAACACCAGCACGTTGTTCACCTGGTTCGGGTAGTCGGTACGGCCGGTGCAGAGCACGGCGTCCGGACGCACTTCGAGCGCCAGTTCCGGCAGGATTTCCGGGGTCGGGTTGGCCAGCGCCAGGATCAGCGGCTTGTCAGCCATCTGCTTGACCATGTCCTGCTTCAGCACGCCACCGGCCGACAGGCCGAGGAAAATATCCGCGCCGCCGATCGCCTCAGCGAGCGTGCGAGCGTCGGTTTCGCGTGCGAAGCGTTCCTTGTCCGGGTCCATCAGTTCGACACGGCCCTTGTAGACCACGCCGGCCAGGTCGGTGACCGTGATGTTTTCGAGCGGCAGGCCGATGTCGACCAGCAGGTCCAGGCAGGCCAGCGCTGCCGCGCCCGCGCCGGACGACACCAGCTTGACCTCCTTGATGTCCTTGCCGACCACCTTCAAACCGTTGGTGATGGCCGCCGCGACGACGATGGCCGTGCCGTGCTGGTCGTCGTGGAAGACCGGAATCTTCATGCGCTTGCGGCATTCGCGTTCGACGATGAAGCAGTCCGGTGCCTTGATGTCTTCAAGATTGATACCGCCGAAGGTCGGTTCCAGCGCAGCGATCACCTCGACCAGCTTGTGCGGATCGGACTCGTTCAGCTCGATATCGAACACGTCGATGCCGGCGAACTTCTTGAACAGGACGGCCTTGCCTTCCATGACCGGCTTCGACGCGAGCGGCCCGATGTTGCCGAGACCCAGCACCGCGGTGCCGTTCGTGACGACGCCGACCAGGTTGCTGCGCGCGGTGAAACGGGCGGCGTTCAGCGGGTTTTCGACGATTTCCTCACACGCGAACGCGACGCCCGGCGAGTACGCCAGCGCGAGGTCGCGCTGGTTGATCATCTGCTTGGTCGGAGCGATCGCGATCTTGCCCGGCGTCGGGAACTCGTGATAATCGAGGGCGGCTTCGCGGAGTTTGCCCTGGGCTGGGGTAGGCATGATGTCTCCTGGTTAACAACATTTGCAGACAATGATAATGATATTATCACGTCAGCGACATGACGCAGAGGTGCTGGGACGCCAGACCTGGCGGCACCACGCGCGGGCCTGTAGCGACCCGGCAAGGCAGGACCACCGACAGAAATGAATCAAGGGAAAGCTCAGATGAATTCAGCTCCACGCAACTACGGCCTTGGGCGTCTGCGCCTGCATCCCGATCCGGTCAGTCCTGGTGGTCATCAGGCGCATCGCGACGTCATGCTGCAGGCGTCACCCGATGGCAGAACCGCCGTGCTCGTCGAGATCGAGGAGCGGTACAGCGATCATCATGCGACGGGTCCCGAACAGGAGGTCCGGTATGAGATTTCGGTATCTGATCTGGTCCAACTGATCCGGGCGCATGGTGCGCGCCTCTGAGATGGCTATTCACCTCGAGAAGGCCGCCGCACGTGCTGCGCGCTAACCGTGACGCCAAATCCCAAGGAGCGACCGCGTGACGAAAAAGGCTGTGAAGAAGCAGACACTGGACGTGGTGCCGGGCAACCTCAACGTGACGAGTGGACGCGCCGGCACGGACGTTACGGATCGCGCACGCACGGCGGCCGCGGTCACAACGCGACCAGCGAGCTCCTCGACGCTGGAAGGAGCGCGGGACTCCGGGTCTGCGGCCGCAACAGTTCCACCGCGGACCGGTTCACGCCGGATGAAAGCAAACGCACGTGTGCACGACGCCGGTGCCGCGCCACCGGATGGGTCCGCTGGAGAAAACGACGACGGCCGCTCGGGCCTGCGCGCGCTGGTCAAGCTCGGAAATGAGCGCGGGTTCGTCATTCGTGGGGAAATTAGCGATTGCCTGCCTGAGCGCCTCGGGCAACCGGACGCGATCGAAAACGTGATCAGAGCCTTCAGCGACATGGGCATCGCCGTATTCGAGCAGGCACCGGACGCCGAGTCCATGATGATGCACGATCATGCGGTCGCGAGTTCGTCTGATGAGCAGGTCGAGGAAGAGGCCGTGGCGGCCATCTCGAGCGTGGACGCCGAGTTCGGCCGCACCACCGATCCCGTGCGCATGTACATGCGCGAGATGGGTACCACTGAACTCCTCACTCGCCAGGGGGAAATTGCGCTTGCGCGGCGCATCGAAGAGGGTCGCAACGACGTGATCCGGGCCATCTCTTCGTGCCCGACAACGATTGCCGAGATACTGGCGATCGCTGACGGCGTTGCCAGCGGCGCAACCGCTATCGAAGAGGTCGTCGATGGGATGATTGACCCCGCTGCAGTGGAGACGGATGACATTATTGCCGTCGCGGAGGAAAGCGTCGACGGCGATCCGGTCCTCGACGAGGATCAGGGAGACGAAGATGATGACGGTGCTGAAGGCGCGTCGGCCGGTCTGCAGAGCGAGACCCTGAAGCGTGACGCGCTGGCGAAGCTGGCAACGGTAGCGGACTGGTTCGAGCAATTGCGGGATGCCTACGAAACGGAGGGTTACGGATCGGGGCGTTATCGCGCCGCACAGGCGGCGATCGAGACCGAACTGACGACGATCCGCTTCACGGCGCGCACGATTGAGCGTTTGACGAGCGCGTTGCGGGTATCCGCCGACGGGGTCCGGACCATCGAGCGCGAAATCGCGCGGATCGCGGTTGACCGGTGTGGTGTGCCTCGCGACATGTTTGTCGCGCATTTCCGGGGCAACGAGACCAACCCGGCGTGGCCGCAGCAACTCATCACAGCAGGGCACCCGTTCAGTTGCGTGCTGGAGCGAAACCTCCCTGCGATCCAGCTGGAACAGGAAAAACTGCTTGCTTTGCAAAAGCGGGTCGTGCTTCCGCTCGATGATTTCAGGGAGGTCTGTCGCGCGATGAGCGCAAGTGAAGCGACAACGCTGCGCGCGAAAGGCGAAATGATCGAAGCGAACCTTCGACTGGTGATTTCGATCGCGAAGCGGTATACGAACCGCGGTCTGCTGTTTCTCGATCTGATACAGGAAGGCAATATTGGTCTGATGCGGGCCGTTGACAAGTTTGAATACCGGCGGGGGTACAAGTTCTCCACCTATGCGACCTGGTGGATCCGGCAGGCCGTCAGCCGGTCGGTTGCCGATCAGGCACGCACCATCCGGGTCCCGGTCCACATGATCGAGTCACTCAACAAACTGAAGCGGGTCTCGCGCCAGATCCTGCAGGAAACCGGACGGGAACCCGACGCTGCGGTGCTGGCGGAGCGGATGGAGATGCAGGAAAACAAGGTTCGGGCAATGCTGCGGATCGTCAGGGAGCCGGTTTCCCTGGATGCGTCCGTCGGGGAAAACGAAGACACGTCGGTAGGCGACCTGATCGAGGACCCCGCGGCGATTTTGCCCGACGATGCAGCGCTCCAGGCCAGCATGCGGGATGCCGTCAGCGAGGCGCTCACGACGTTGACGCCGCGCGAAGCGAAGATTCTGCGCCTGCGTTTCGGTATCGATAGCGGCAGCGATCACACACTGGAGGAACTCGGACAACAGTTTGAGGTGACGCGCGAACGGATCCGTCAGATTGAAGCCAAGGCACTGCGCAAGCTGCGGCACCCGGCCCGGTCCGGGCGATTGAAGTCGTTCCTGGGCGAGGAGTAGAAACCAGAGGCGATACACGGCCCTACGGGGCCGTGTACACCGGATGAGAAACGAAGCGCCGCGGTGATGTGCAATTTAACAGACTGCGCGACCGTATCAGGGCATTCGACGCGGCGGCTGCCAATGCCTCGGGCGACAAGGCGTGAGCATCGGGCAAGGTTCGAGCGAGTATCAGGCCAGAAGGGTCGGTTGCTGTGACCGGGTGGCTGCTGCCGCCGGGTCACGGAAACGGCGGCAGCATGCGTTACCTATCCACCTGCACCAGCATCCGGAGTGATCATCGCGCGGTCAATGCGTGAACAGAAATACCATGAGCACTGAAAAAATCAATCTCGACATCCACAGGATTCTCACGCTGCTGCCGCATCGCTATCCGATCCTGCTGGTCGATCGGGTGCTCGAACTCGAGCCGCACAAGCGCATCAAGGCGCTGAAGAACGTGTCAATCAATGAACCGTACTTCATGGGCCACTTCCCGAGTCGTCCGGTGATGCCGGGTGTGCTGATTCTGGAAGCGCTCGCGCAGACGGCTGCGCTGCTGACCTTCTCGGAAGAGCCGCATGATCCGGCCAGCACGCTGTACCTGTTCGTCGGCATCGACAACGCGCGATTCAGGCGCGTGGTGGAACCCGGCGACCAGCTGATCCTGAACGCGACGTTCGAGCGGCACATGCGCGGTATCTGGAAGTTCAAGGCACGCGCCGAAGTGGATGGCGTGGTCGCGGCGGAGGCCTGTCTGATTTGCACGGTCAGACATGCGGATACCAACTGCCAGTAAGGCGCAACGGGGAATGCTGATCTCCTGGCAGAGTGACGGGCCATGACTCACGCCAGGACATCGTTTAGGGTGAGACGTGACCACTCGTAGTGGTCAAGTTATTTCGGACAGG
Organism: Paraburkholderia domus; assembly: GCF_905220705.1. Lineage (GTDB taxonomy): Bacteria > Pseudomonadota > Gammaproteobacteria > Burkholderiales > Burkholderiaceae > Paraburkholderia > Paraburkholderia domus. The sequence goes on along the minus strand of NZ_CAJNAT010000017.1, from coordinate 51,743 downwards.
CAGATAGGTTCTTTCACTGTCAGTTTCGTCTCGTAGGCAGCGAGCGACAGATAGCCCAAAGTCGAGTGCAAGCGTACGGCATCGACTTGGTGTCAAACGACACAAAGTTGACCGGGAAATTGACTTAAAGTCGTCCCATAGGCAAATTCGGGAGCGCGCGATATCGGAAAACCGTTTCTTATCAACGCGTTGTCGAATAATTGACGTAAAGTCGTCCCATTTAGCTGGACGGCTGACGCCTTCAATGACGACTTTTTGAGGCGATTTTGCCGGTACTTCTGAGTTGAGTGCCACGCGGCAAGTTCAGCAGGGCGCGTGAGAGCCGGGTGCAGGAGACGTTATGCGCTCGAAGGTCGAACCGATGAAGGACGTCGCGCGATTGATTCGCCGACACTTCGACGGCATTGTTGCCTGGACTCAGACGCGCCAAACCAACGGTTTCATCGAGGCTATCAACGGCCTGTTTCAAGCCGCCAAACGCAAAGCACGCGGATACGCTCGCTTCGAAACCATGCGTACGGTCCTGTTCCTCATCGCGGGAAGACTCAACTTCGCACGCTTTAATGAGCATGCCCGATGAGCCCCATTACCCACTCCGTTTTCAAAAGAGCCGAAAATTTCGACAAGCGCGTCCACATGGATTCGCCGGCGGTGCTCCACTCGGGGCGAGACGTGAAGCGTGCTTCGGCAATGCCCTTCGCCTGCCAGAGAATCGGCGTTTCGTGTTCTTCTTCTTCTTGTTGATCATCACGGGTGATTGTCACCTGCTGATTGCGGACAACGTGGTGCTGCCGGCTTTCTGTGCCAAGACGTACCGACTGCGTTCGACCATCGATGTCCAGAACGGTATATCAAAAGTCAGCGTTGGGCTATCACTAGCACTACTAATCAATAGAGAGGCTTTGGCGGACACAGCGAAATATTTCATGGGAATTTTAACCGAAGTGAGTACGAGTGTGCGTTGCAGTTTCAGCGACCACACATGATGAAGCGTCTGCTTCGGCAGCCGGGAAACTGGCAGGGATTGGGGTGGGTGAATGGCGACTATTTCGGACCAGCGATATGGGTCTACTTTAGGTCAAATTCAGCAAAATGGACAAGTTTGTGGCAATAAGAATTGACGCAAAGTTGACCAGCGCTGCCCGCTGCGCCTTATAAACTGGTCTTTGGGGGAGGACGACTTTGTGTCATTTGACACAAGGAGATCGGCTTTTACGAGTTCGCGCGCCGCGGCAAAGCGCTCGCGACCTATGACGGTCTGTATCGTCACCTATCCAATCACGCACTGCACGCCACGCTCTCTGCAGTCGACGACTATCTGGTCAAGGGCACCGACGGCAAGTATCACGTCCAGTACCGACCGCTTCTTGAGAAGATCCCGGCGGCAGTGCTGACCGCCTGCGTCGGCATCCTTCTCGCTGGTTTCGCCTGCGAGAAATCCGGACTCAGCACACCAATCATCTCGGCGACCCTTGTCGCGACGTGGAACGAATACCAGTCATTCGACGAAGCGCACAACCTGTGGGCCGGATCGACGCAAACCAAAGCTCACCAGCAATAAAAGGGGCTCCCGCGAGCAATCGGGAAGCGCCGCTTTGCCCAAGCGTGCGGTCGTACCGCCTCCCGCAGCTCGAGCGGGTGCAGGCGAAAAGCGCCCCGCCTGACCCCGTTGATTATCGTTACATCACCCGTGCCATCGCGTCACAACATGAACCACTGGCTGCGGTCAGTTCCATACCCGTAGGTTCTCGCGAAGTCATGAAGCCAGCCTAGCCGTCCACCGGTTTGCCGATCCACGATGTAATAGCGACCCGGTGGTAATGGCCCAAGACCCTCTTTCGCGACAGCAGCAGGATTATCCCGACCGGTGGACGTGCCTGAAAACGCGGAGAAAAAGCCAGCGCCCGGACACGATAGTGTTGAAGTGTTCTGCGAATTCAGGCTAAAGGTGCATGCAACTGGCATAAAAGCACTCGCCTTATCGGTAGCAGTTCGCGCGTGCGACCAAAATCGGTTGTCGGCCGAACCGGCCCAGCGCGAACAACGTGGGTTGACTGCATGCATCGCGCTTGATTTTGATGGGCTGCCCGAGCGTCAGTAATGAATAGCGGGCAATCGACACACCTGTTTCAGCGATCGTAAATATCGCTGTAGGTCCCAGTGGACTTCCCGGAATGTCATGCAGGAGCATTCGCTCCGTCAGGCGGGTGACTCCAGCAACGCGGAGTTCAGCAGTTGTGGACTCGACAAAACCGAGTTGATGGCGCCCCAGTCCGGCAGGCGACGAGTACGCAAACGGCGCCTTCGCGCTTCCTGGGAGTGAGCTTTCAGAACCAGGCGAACACGGTAGGCGACAACGTCGCCGGAAGTCTGCCACTAGGCCCACCAACTCGACAGTTCTGGTGGCGTTCCGATGTCGATAGGGGTTTTCGCGTAGCTGCAACGAATGAATAAATTTATGCTTGTAAAATATTTATGGATAGTTACTATCACGTCTATGCGCTGGAGATGGTCCGCAAAACCCGATCTGGGCGGGACAGTCTTGACGAGCAATGAAGCCTGGGGAAGTAAGGGCGGACATAACCACACGTGACGAAGAGCGCGGAGATCCCTCCATGAAAAAGGTATTTTCAGCAGAGTTACCTGGTCCGGATACGGGCGCTACGGCCGCCCGGTCGAGCGTCATTCCTTATGGGCTAATGGAGGCGGGCTTTGGGCAACGACGAAATGGTGGCAGCCATGAAGACGCTTCGACATTGCTGTCACGTCAGGCGAGCAGGAACACGTCGTCTCTATGGCGCCTGAACGACGCAGCGGGAGCGCGCAACCAATTGCCGCCCATCAAAAAATTACAAATTCATGACGAGTTTCATGGTTTTCCTGCGCATGCCTCGATCAAGCCGAACCTCCTTATGTCCACTCTGAAAGGACAAGCGTATTGGCTTGAATCCTTTTTTTCAGGTGTTCTATCTGATGCGGGATGGCTTCCTCAGGATACTCCCGCCTGCGAGCCCGCATGATTCTCACAGTCAGTACTGAGTCCGCTTGCTCATGACCTGACCGTCTCGGATGTGGTCGGTTCCGTCAGTACCTCGATGTGGACCTTTGCAACCCTTTTATCTAGTTGTTTTTTGGCCAATCCTAAACCATCACTTCGGAGTACAAAATGATTAACCGTAAGGCCGTTTTCGCTGCTGTCGGATCACTCGTAGCCTGCACTTCAGCGTTTTCCCAAAGCTCCGTTACGCTCTACGGCGAACTGGACGAAACGATCCAGTACGTACACAACACTGGGGGCCAGCACTCGCAGATCAGCCTTCAGGGAAGCCAGGTGGGAACCAATAAGTGGGGTCTTAAAGGAACAGAAGACCTGGGCGGTGGACTTCAAGCCGTATTTCGACTGGAAAACGGCTTCGACATCAACACCGGCAAAGCAAAACAGGGCGGTGCGTTGTTTGGGCGTTATGCATATGTGGGCTTGAAGTCGGATACCTACGGAACGATCCTTGCGGGACGTCAATACGATGCGTTGATGGATTTGGTGTACCCCGTTCAGCCGAATGACTATGGTTATTATTTCACCGCTCCGGGAGATGTAGACAACGCTGACGGTAGTGCACGAGTTAACAGCGAGGTGAAATGGCTGAGTCCAGATTGGGCTGGATTTCGCGCGGTAGCGGCTTATTCACTCGGTGGCGTAGCTGGCTCAGTGGGGTCCGGGCAGTCATATAGTCTTGCAACCTCGTACACCCGAGGGTCGTTGATGTTAGCGGGAGGCTACTCCCACGCTGACCAAGGGAACCCTACTCTCTCGACCCGTGGCACATCATCATTCGGCAGTTTGTTTCTAAGCCCTGTCAATGAAGCGTATTCGTCGGCGAAAGCAATTAATATCGCTCGCGCCGGTGCCAAATATTCGTTTGGCCCAGTGACGCTTGGTGGATACTATAGTTATTCGGAGTATCTCGCCGATGCATATTCGAAATTCAAAAGCGCTGAACGATACAACAACGGCTCCATCTATGCTGTTTGGACTATCACCCCGGCCGTGCTGGTACAAGTCGGCTACGATCTCATGAAATCTCACGGCGATTCGTCAGCTACGTACAATCAAGCAACGCTTATGGCAGATTATCTGTTATCGAAACAGACCGACGTTTACGCATCCGCTTCATATGGCCACGCTTCCGGTCAAAACGGAGCGGGGGCCGCACAAGCGGTCATTGCTGACTCTTATCCTGCTGCTGGCAACGCGAGTCAGACACTGGTCTTCCTCGGGATGCGTCATCGGTTTTAAAAATAGTGGTCTCATACGTGTAACAGACTTTGTTTGAGGCGAAACCGATGTTTTCGCCATAACGCCTGCACTCGCCAATTTGTTAGCGTGCGTCCGTGAGGGCGAAATGCCGCTAACCTATTGGCGATCAGGTGCGATTGTCGTGGCGGACTAGCAATCGCGCCCTTGGCAATTTTTCACCCGCATTAAACCGCTTCGCTCTTGGAGATAATTGTGATGTTTCAAATCCGCAAAAGAGTAATAACCGCCGTCGCATCGGCTGCTTTGTTCGGCTTAACGGTGCCGGTCGCGATGGCGCAGAATGCTGCGCCCGACTCGGTGGCGTCGACTCCGAAGCAGGTTCAGAAAGCCCAGCGCAAGGCCGCCCGAAAAGAAGCGCGGGCCAAAAAGAATGCCGAGCTTCGGAACCTTGAGAAAAACGGATCTGTACCGGGAAGCGATGATGTCCACTATCCGCAAGATCCTCAGAATGCGCAAACTAAATATGCGCCGGCTAAGCCGGACCCAAACAAGTAATCAACAAGGAGATTGCTCCCGGCATCGAATTCGGCGCCGGTTGCAACGTTGACATCGTGCTGCGCGGCGCGTCACCACGCAGGTACGCTCGCGACCTGCCGTGCAAAAAACTTCTGCGTCAGGACCGATTGGTCGCTTCCATCAAGTCTCGTGCACGCCCGACAAGAAAGTGATCGCCGCTTCAGGGAAGACGTTCTTATCGGGCGTCGCCGATGCGTCGACCTTAACGCAAACCCCATGCAAAGCTGTTCCTGAGGCCGGTCTGGTTGGAGCGAAAGTCCCGGCGGGGCAAGCGCGTCTGCGTCACTGATATCCCGCAATAGAGATACGGATCCGCGATGCCGCGATCAGGCGTGTACTGCGGTGCCGCCGACGCTAAGCTCATGATTTATGTGCAGGCCCCGATGATCGGCGGGAGCCAGGCGGCATGGGTGCCGGCGGGAGTGCGAGCGCCGTGGTTGGGCCGAAGGCAAGCCAGACCGCCGGCGCTTGAAGTGACGGACATGTCGGGGTTTACGCTCGTTCTGATATGAATGAATAGTTTTATGCTTGAAAATTATTTATGGATAGTTACTATTCGTTTAGGCGGCGGTCAAGTTGAAAGACTCTAGTTGCAGCTGGGCACATCAACCTTCGGGCGGGAGCGCGCGGGGACCATAGGAGCAGCGAATGCATAGCGTAAATCTGAGCGGAGCCGGCTGGGCAAAACGGCTGCTGGCTCATGGCATGCACTTCTTGAGCGACAGAGAAAAATGGGGTCAGATTTTCGGTAAGCTCGTGAATTTTGCCGTTCCAATATTGGCGCCAATTTGGACGCCAATTATTGATGGTCAGTATTATGTAATTTTTGCGGAGCGCATCACCGATGCTCAGTTCGACCGATAATCGCCTGCGTCTTCGCGTTGGCGTCGATTCAGGTGGCACCTTTACTGACATCTGTATGTTTGATGAAGTGAAGGGCGACATCTTCGTCTGGAAAGTGAGTAGCACCCCACAGGACCCTTCGCTTGGCATCGCGAACGCGGTTGAGCAGGGTTTGCGCGAGGTGTCGCGAGTCTCGGGACGGGACGCCGACGTCCATTACTTCGGTCACGGTACGACCGTCGCGACGAACGCGCTAATCGTCGGCCGTGGCGCTGAGACGGGCCTTATTACCACTTCGGGCTTTCGCGACGTTCTGGAGTTGCGTCGTCAGAAGCGGGACGCGCTGTACGACCTGCAAACCGAGAAGCCAAAGCCTATTGTTTCGCGTGACAGACGCCTTGAGGTTCCTGAGCGCGTGCTCTTCGATGGTCGTGTTTTCACCGAACTCGATGAAGAAGCCGTTCGTGCTGCAGCTCGCCAACTTGGTGCGGAGGGTATCCGGTCAATCGCTGTGTGCTTTCTGTTTAGCTACGTGAATCCCGAACACGAGCTGAGAGCAAGATGCATTGTTGAAGAGGAGATTCCCGGGGCTTACGTCACGGTCTCGCACGAAGTTGCGCGCGAGTTTCGTGAGTATGAGCGGTTCTCCACGACGGTGGTCAATGCCTACCTCGGCCCGATCATGAAGAACTATCTGCAGCGGCTAAAGCCTCGTCTTGATGAGATTGGCGTCAGGTCGCCCGTGCATCTCACGCAGTCGAACGGCGGCATTATCTCGTCCGAATCAGCTCAGCGTTTCCCTGCACGTACGGTACTTTCCGGGCCTGCGGCAGGTGTAATGGGTACCCTCGCCATTGCAGAAGCGGCTGGGTTCGAGAACCTGATTACCTTTGACATGGGTGGAACGTCTACCGACGTCTCCCTCATCAAGGGTGGCGTGCCAATCATGTCGAACCAGGCGGTCGTGCATGGTCACCCGCTGAAGCTTCCGATGCTCGATATTCACACCGTGGGCGCAGGTGGTGGGTCAATCGCATACGTTGATGCAGGCGGGCTGCTCAAGGTGGGACCGCGCAGCGCCGCTGCTGACCCGGGGCCGATCTGCTTCGAGCGGGGTAACAATGACGAGCCGACAGTCACCGATGCAAACGTCGTACTCCAGGTTCTGAACCCCGTTGCATTACTGAATGGCCGACTGCCAGTCAATCAGGCCAAGGCGAAGGAAGCCATCGCGAAGTTGGGTGAGCGCCTCGGGCTGGGAGTGATGGAGACCGCGCAAGGCATCATCAGTGTAGTCATCGCCAATATGGCAAAAGCGATTCGAGTCGTGTCCGTGGAGCGCGGACACGACCCACGCGATTACGTGATGTTCGGATTCGGAGGCGCAGGCCCGATTCACGCGTCGAGACTGGCCCGCGCTCTCGACATGCCAAAAATCGCCATCCCGAAATATCCAGGGATTATGTGTGCGCTCGGCCTGCTCCTGACGGACTTGCGAACGTCTACGTCCCTGACGCGGCTCCTGCCGCTTGAGGATGGAAGCTCTGCCCGTCTGCAGCAAGGTTTCGAAGAGCTTGATCAGCAGATTTCGCGGTGGTTTGAGGAAGAAGAGATCAAGGACGAGCGCAAGGCGGTCACCCGAACGCTCGACATGCGCTATGGCGGTCAGGGCTTTGAACTGAGCGTGCCGTGCCCGGCAGGGAAGTTTGACAAGCAGGCAATCGAGTTGCTTCGCGAGGCATTCGAAGATGCGCACCAGCTCACGTATGGTTACGTCGCGAAGAATGAGGCCATCCAGGTTACAACGCTGCGTGTCAGTGCCGTTGGTCGGGTCAGGAAGGCTGAATTCCAGGCACAGCCAGACGCAGTCACGCGAGCAGAGGATGCGATCGCCAGCATGCGGGAAGTCTGGATTCCGGAAGCGGGAGGTTTCACTGAGTGTCCGCTGTTCGACAGGGAGAAACTCGGCCCGGGACATTCCGTCGATGGGCCGGCCGTCATCAATCAAATGGACTCGACGACGTTGGTCTTGCCTGGCCAGACGGCCCGTGTCGATTCTTTCCTCAACCTGATTATCGAGGAGCGTTCATGAACATCAGCGAATCGATGTCCGGCCGTACCCCGGTAGACGTTCAACCTGCGAAGCTTGATCCAATCACCGTGGCGGTGATTGGGAGCGCGTTGTCGACCATTGCCGAAGAAATGGGCAAAGCACTCATCCGCGCGGCGTACTCCACGAATATCAAGGAACGACAGGACTGTTCGACGGCTCTGTTCGATACTGGGGGGCACATCATTGCGCAGGCAGAGCACATCCCAATCCATCTGGGTTCACTGCTGGGCATCGCCGGATACGTGCTCGAGCACCACGACATGACAACAATCCGGCCCGGTGATGTGTTCATCGGAAATGACGCATATACGGGCGGCGGCACGCATCTGAACGATATCGTGCTTATCGAGCCAGTGTTTTTCAAGGGAGAACTGGTTGGTTGGGTCGCCAACCTCGCGCATCACTCGGACTTCGTTGACCGCGGGCATGCCCATATCTTCCAGGAGGGGCTCCGGATCCCGCCCGTGCGACTGTATAAGCAGGGCGTGCTTCAGGATGACGTGATGGATCTCATCCTGCTGAACTGTCAGGTGCCGCACGAGCGCACAAGTGATTTCCGGGCACAGATGGCTGCAAATCGCCTGGGTGTGCAGCGCTTCCAGGATTTGTGCGAGCGCTATGGCCGCGACGTAGTTGATCAGGCTGCGGCCGAGATTCTCGACTACACAGAACGCCGTACCCGAGCGGGTATCGCGCTGATTGCAGATGGCGTATACGAGTTCCAGCACGAATTCGACACGAATCTGATTGACGACATTCTGGACCTCAAGGTTCGTGTCAGCGTGCAGGGTGAGGAACTGTTCGTTGACTTTCCTGACGCGCCACCACAGGTGCGGGCGCCAATCAACATGGTGTTCACGGCGCTGCAGGCAACGGTCTTTTTCGCGGTCAGAGCCCTTGTTGACCCGGATATTCCGGCGAACGCGGGCTTTCATCGTCCCATACACATATCGGCGCCCGCAGGCAGTGTGCTGAATTCCACTCCGCCTGCGGCGGTTTACAGCCGCACGGATATCGCCATGCGTCTTGTCGACATGATATTCGCCGCGCTGGCGCCGGTTCTGCCTGAGCGGGTAGTGGCCGCCTCGACTGGTGGGATTCTCCTTACAACGAGCGGTATGCATCCACGTACGGGACGCTTCTACGTCTACAACGAAATGCAGGGTGGAGGCATGGGCGCAAGGGCAAGAAAAGATGGACTCGACGGAGTTCAGGTTAATACGACGAACTCCGCCAACCTGCCCATTGAGGCGCTCGAAACGGAGCATCCGGTCATGGTCGAGTGCTACGAACTTGTGCGTGATTCGGGCGGACCCGGTGAGTACAGGGGCGGAATGACCATGAGGCGTAGAGTGCGGATACTTGACCACGAGGCGATGATTTCTGCTGGTGGTACAAACAGCCGTTTGTCGCCATATGGCATTTTCGGAGGACATGCTGGAAGTCCGGCGCGCGTCGAGATGCCGGAAGGCGCCCCACCTCTTGAGCGTCGCAAAAGCGTTCTCCAGGCAGGCCAGTCGGTTGGGATGGTCGCAGCCGGCGGCGGTGGTTACGGCGACCCGAGGCATCGCCCCCGTGAACTCGTGCTTCGTGATCTGAAAGAAGATCGAATCTCGGAGGCTGCTGCACGGGACATCTACGGCCTCGATCCCTCGCTGCTGTAACGTCCGGGGCGCCGTAACAGTCATCTTGTGCGGCGTCGGCCGGACAAACTGAACTTCTAATCGGATATGGTCATCGTGAACCAGTTGAACTTTATACAGGTCGTTGGATTTGGACCGAATGGGTGGGGCCTGACGCTGCTCAGTGGTGCGGTTGTAACCATTGCCGTAGCTATATGCGGGATGTTTCTGGGCATGGTATTCGGCACGCTGGGGGCGTGGGCTAAGGCGTCGAGGCGCAGACCTTTCGCCGGGATTGCTGACGCTTACACCACGATCATCCGCGGACTGCCAGATCTTCTAATCATCTACGTCATTTACTTCGGCGGGAGTGCAGTACTGACCTGGTTGCAGCCGTTCCTGGGTTCTACCGGTTTTGTCAATTTCCCCGGATTCCTTGCCGGCACAATTGCAATCGGTGTTACGTCGGGAGCTCAAAGCACCGAGGTCCTTCGGGGCGGCCTGAATGCCGTCAACAAAGGCGAAATCGAAGCGGCGCGCGCCTGCGGTATGAGGCGTCTGTTGCGCTTTCGCAGGATAGTCGCTCCGCTAACGTTGCGTCACGCCCTGCCGGGAATGGGTAACGTCTGGCTCAGTGCGCTGAAGGAGTCGTCGCTGCTGTCGGTGACGGGTCTTGCAGAACTGATGCGTCAGGCACAAGTCGGTGCCGGGTCCACGAGACTACCGTTCGATTTCTATGTTGCTGCTGCTCTCATTTACTTTGTTCTGTGCGCGGGGTCGACTCTTGCCATTCAGCGCGTTGAGCGGCACCAGGCCCGTAGCCTGACAGGGAGGGCATGATGGACCTGCCGTTTATCTACCAGACTTTTGTCCAGTTGCTACCAGGTATTCCGCTGACCCTTGGACTGGCTTCGTTCAGCGTCGTTCTGGGCGGTCTGCTGGGATTCATTATTGCACTGCTGCGACTCTCGCCGTCGTCAGCCGCCAGGGCACTGGCATGGGTCTATGTGCAGGTGATTCGTAGTGTGCCGCTGCTTGTGCTGCTTTTCATGATTTATTACGGCTTGAGCCAGTTCTCAACAATTCGCGCGAGCTTCCTGTGGCCCTTTCTGCGTGAGCCGTACTGGTGTGCTCTCCTTGCTCTCACCATCAACACGTCTGCCTACGCGAGCGAAATCATTCGCGGCGGGTTGCGCTCGGTTCCGCGTGGTCAACTGGAGGCGGCATATGCGTGCGGGATGCCCCGAGCACTGGTGATGCGTAGGATCATCCTGCCGCTTGCAGTCAGACAGGCGCTCCCCGCGTATAGCAATGAAATCATCGCGATGGTGAAGGCGACTTCCCTGGCGTCCCTTGTGACACTCATGGACGTGACGGGCATTGCTTCGTCCATTGCCACCGAAACATACCGGCCAATCGAGGTGTTTGTATCGGCGGGGATTATCTACTTCCTCATCACTTACCTCCTGACTCGGGCAGTGCATTGGCTTGAGCACCGGCTCAACCCTCATCTGCGGCCTCCAGTAATTGAAAACAACCAGCTCATTGAGGGGAACGCAGCATGAATACGGTTAGCAATCTGATTCGACCGAAGGCAGTCGAGTTGACAGGCATCCGCAAGCGGTACGGGAACCTTGAGGTGCTCAAGGGAATTTCACTTGAAGCACGCGAAGGTGAAGTGATCTCGATTCTCGGTTCGTCCGGTTCGGGCAAATCGACGCTGCTTCGTTGCGTCAACATGTTGGAAGTCCCGGATGCAGGGGAAATTACGGTTGCCGGTGAGCGTATCGGTATGTCGGGTTCAGCATCAAGCGGACCAAGACGCTACGACCTCAGGCAGGTTGACCGCATCCGTTCAAGTGTCGGCATGGTGTTCCAGAATTTCAATCTGTGGTCTCACAAGACAGTGCTGGAGAACGTCATCGAGGCACCTGTTCATGTGCAGCGTCGACCACGAAAGGAATGCATTGAAGAGGCGCGAGAACTCCTTGAGAAGGTTGGCATCTCTAACAGGGAGAGTTTCTATCCCGCCCAACTTTCCGGTGGTCAGCAGCAGCGCGTGGCCATCGCTCGCGCTCTGGCAATGCGACCTTCACTCATGTTGTTTGATGAACCGACATCTGCTCTCGACCCTGAACTGGTTGGCGAAGTACTCCGTGTAATGCGCCGCCTGGCAGACGAAGGCCGCACGATGCTCATCGTCACTCATGAGATGGGCTTCGCTCGGGAAGTGTCGAGCCGGGTGGTCTTCGTGGACCAGGGAATGGTGAAAGAAGAGGGAACGCCAAGCGAGGTCTTCGGTACAGGCCGATCGGTTCGTCTTCAGCAATTCCTTGCAGGGTAGTCCGAACACAGACAGTCAGCTAATCAATAACCCCACAAAGGATGCGAATATGAAAACTTTTAGACAACGCCACACGCGCTCGTTCGTTCTTGCAATGGCTGTCGCTGGCGTCGCCGCGCTATGGTTTGGACCGGCGGTCGCGCAGACTGCACCCAAGGAAGTGCGAATTGTCACTGAAGGTGGTTTCGTGCCATGGAACTATACGAAGTCCGACGGAACGCTGGCGGGCTTCGAAATTGACCTCGCACATAACCTGTGTGACCGTATGCACGTCAAGTGCACAATCACTGCGCAGTCGTTCGACAGTATGATTCCTGCTCTGAACGCTGGAAAGTACGATGCCATCATCGACGACATAGCCATTACGCCGAAACGCGAGCAGGTGATTGCGTTTTCGGTACCCTATGCCGCCCTCTGCTACACGTTCGGTACCCTGAAGAACAATGACGTTGCGAAGAAGCTTCCGGCGGACGGGCGGAAGATTCCGATTAGTGATGAGGCGGGGTCCACGAAAGCACTCTCTCAGGTAAAAGCCGCGCTTTCGGACAAGGTCGTCGGCACACTCTCTGCCGGCACGTCGGTGGAATTCGCAAACACGTATCTCAAAGGCATCTCGGTGCGCCAGTACAAGACACCTGAGTCGCGAGATCTGGACCTGTTAGCCGGCCGGCTGGATGCGGTCATTGGTGCAAAGGATTCGCTATTGGGAACTGCGGCGAAACCGGGCAACGAGAACATGGTGCTGGCGGGTCCCTGTTTCGAGGGCGGCGTCATTGGCAAGGGATCTGGCGTGGGGCTCCGTAAGGGGGACACAGAACTGAAGGCGATGTTCGACCAGGCTATTCGTGCTGCGCAGGCCGACGGGACAATCAAGAAGCTTTCGGAGCAGACTTTCCATATGGATGTGACCCCAACACAATGATTTTGGGAGCCATCCCGGCGTTTCCCCCGCCTGCCGTCTTCGGGGGTGCGTGCGAGGCACGTCGGGATGCATACGTATCGATGGACTGTGGTTTATCCACTTCCGCTGCTCCCTTCTCCAACAGAAAAGCATGAGCATGTCATCAATCAACGGACAACGTGGGTCGCGCTTCCGGGTTCGCGACCTAGCGACACTGATAGAACGAGACATTACCTCTGGGCGCCTCGGTGCTGGCGCGTGGCTCAAGCAGGTAGAGCTTGAACAGGTCTATGGCCATTCGCGCATTGATGTGCGGCAGGCGCTGGAGCACCTCGTCGAACGCGACGTCGTGGAGTCCATTCCCAATCGCGGCTACCGGGTTCAGGTGTTCACTCAGGAGCGGCTGCAGAACATCCGGCAAATCCGGGCCATTCTCGAGGTCTCGGCGGTCGATTCGATCGTCGGGAAAGCGGGCGCTGACGATATCAGGAATCTGAATATACTCGCTCAGGCATTTTCAGACGCCGTTGTTTCCGGCACAGCGACAGAGCAAGAGCAGTGCAACAGGGCGTTTCACAGTCGCTTGCTTTGCCACTGCAGCAATGGCGAGCTTGTAAAGATGATATTTGACCTGCGCGACCGGATCCCGCTAGCCGTGCGTCGTGAGAACAATACGTCAGTCATGCTTGCCAGGTCCGCGCAAGATCATTTCGATATGGTCGGGCACGTGGCAGACGGAAATCGTGACGCATTGCTTGAAACAATGCGCTGTCACGTCCTGGGACACAAGGACGGTGGCTGCTGAGGCAGCGTGCCTGGGTTCGGGGCCCTCAGCGGATGAAGACCTTTCGTCGTAACGATGAACGGTCACCCGCTTCCAGGCGGCTTTCGGCGTGCTCAGGCATGGCGTCGCACATCGCATCCAGCAGCACCGTAACAAGAAAGGTGCTAGCTGCGTACGAATCGAATACGAGTGTCGAGTGGATTCGCGCAGAAAGGCTGAAATCAGGAACAATACCCTGCGCCGGGAATGCCGGGTCTGAAACGACCGCCAGCTTAAAACCCAACTGCCTTGCGAAGTGGAGTGCCTGTATCGTTTCTCGTGGATACAAGGGCATCGCGAAGGCAAGGAGACACTTCGCGCCAGCCGCGTAGGCCTGCTCGAGCTGGTCCTCCGCGAAGGACCCGCCATTCGAGATGGGTCGAACGTCTGGATGGACTTTCGCTGCGAAGTAGGAAAACTGCGTCGCAAGACCGGCGGAGGCGCGAATTCCCAACGTCACGAGCGGAGAGGATTCGGCGAGGGCTTTCCCAAAGGCTCTGATTCGTTCGAGGTCGCCGAGCTGTTCCGAAAGCTCGGCGACATTTCGTGCTTCGGCTGCGACCGCTGCTTGATATTTGTTTGCGTTGGGTCCCGCACCGGAGGAAATCGTCGTCGGCTCTGCGAACGAACGAAGTGCGCGACGCATGTCCAGGAAGCCATCAAATCCCAATGCCACCGCGAAGCGGGATACGGATGGCTGACTGACATTCGCAAGCTCTGCTAGCTCCATGCTGGTCAGGAAGCCTATGTCAGCAGCATGGTCGACCAGTATCTGCGTAATGCGGCGATGCGCAGGTGTGAGTCGTTGCCCTTCGAGTCTGCCTTCGAGTTCGTTGCGCAATGTCTTGGAGGCAACTGGGCCTTCCGGGGGGCGCGCGGCAGATTTGGGTTTCACGTTGCGGGCTACGCCAGCCAAGTTGCTCTCCGGAATTTGAACGGGGGACTGTTGTAACACGTTTGGCATATTACCCGAAAGCATGGCGAGTTTGTGCTCCGGAGCATGGCTGCACCGGAGGGCGCAACCCGGAAGTGTTGGTGTTTTGGGTACCGATATTCCCCGGCCGAAACATGCTGGACGGCCGGAGAGAGTCGGGGCGGTTGCATTCGGCCACTGGCTTTTGTCAGTGCACCGGTACGCTTGCCCTGCGACAATCAGGCATTGCAGAGGACAGCGGAAATGGCTGCGACTTCCTGAGGTTTGCGGTGAGGGAAGGCGACCCCGAGGTTCCAGGGGAAGATGAAGTGAATCCACCGGTGCATGCGGATCACATAGGTCATCATGGAGCCGGTGAGTTGTACATACTCATCTTTGGTTTCCAGCTGATCCAGAGCGTCACTGTACATCTGGCCAACCTCGTGCATGTTTGTCAGTCCGAGGTCAGTCATGAATTCGAAGACGTTGAACGTGCCCGTCAGGAACTCCCGGGTCATCTTGATGAGGGTTGGGAGCTCGACGTCCGGATACTGCGAGACCTTCAGGAACCGGTACATGACATCAGCACCGACCAGCATGAGATACGCCTCAAGGTGTACCAGCACACTGAATGATTGCTGGCCACTGCCCGCGCCGCTATCAATGATGCCCCAGCGGATTTTCTGGATTTCGTCCGGCTCCGAAAGCCACACCCGTTCGACCTGGCGGTCGATTTCTTTCTTTGCTTCGAGCCAGTGTCCCTCGAATTTCTTGATCGTAGACATTTAAGCAACCCTCCGCACAACGATGTTGACGACATTTCTACGCGGCTCGGTGACTGTCTGTTCCCAGACATGCTCTCCGAGCTTGGCCAGCGTAGGCAAATCGCTTTCAAGGACCTCACCAAACTTGTTGACGAGTGCGCTCTCGGTAATAGCGCCGTAGGTGAGGCAGATTGTCTGGCCGGGTGCGTACAGGTACACGGCGCCCGGTGATCGCTTCACCATGTTCGATTTGCCCAGGTGGACGATTTTTGTAGGCATCCAGATAGCCTCGCCGGAGATTACGACGTGGCCCAGAACGCTATTGAGCGGCAGTTGCTTGAGGACTTGCGATACGACATCTGGATTGTCTTGCGCCAGCAGCTGCACGCGGAACTTGAGGTCCGGCCCCGGCGCATGGAATTCGAGCAGGTCAATTGACATGGATACTCCGTTTGGATGAAAACTTTCATGTGTAAAGCATGATGAAGAATAAAACAATTCATAAACGATTGCAACGCCTAAATTGATTCATGCTCGCGAACGGCGTCGAGAAGGAGAGATTGAGCCTGCAGGCTACTTTCACCATCCATAGGGTAGTGCCGCTGTGTGCTGGTCGAAGTCAGTCACGAACGTTGGTTTACACGTATTGAATGAAAATATACATTCATGTATAGTCAGTTGACCATTCATGCAAAGGACGTTGTGATGATCAAATTGACTCCGGGTAAGTTGACCTTGGCCCAGTTGCGCCGCGTGGCGCGCGAGAATGTTTCCATTGAGCTTGATCCCGATAGCTTCGAGGCAATCGACGCTGCAGCACGCACGGTTGCGGAGATAGCAGAAAGGGGGGTTCCTGCTTACGGCATCAATACGGGCTTTGGGCGGCTTGCCAGCACCCACATACCGCGTGAGCAACTCGAGTTGCTACAGCGCAACCTCGTGCTGTCACACTCAGTTGGCGTGGGCGAGCCGATGACGCGTCCGGTCGTGCGCCTGTTGATTGCTCTCAAATTGTCGAGTCTGGGCCGAGGCCACTCGGGAATCCGCCGTGAAGTGATGGGCGCGCTAATCAGCCTTTTCAATGCCGACGTGCTGCCGGTGATCCCCGTGAAGGGCTCGGTCGGCGCATCTGGAGACCTTTCGCCGCTCGCGCACATGTCGGCGGTGCTGCTAGGCGTCGGCGAGGTGTTCGCGAAAGGCGAGCGCATGAGCGCGATGGATGGTTTGAAACTCGTCGGACTCGCGCCGCTTAAGCTACAGGCAAAGGAAGGCCTTGCGCTTCTCAACGGCACCCAGGCGTCCGCCGCACTTGCGCTTTACAGCCTGTTTGCAATTGAAGACCTGTATCGCACCGCGCTGGCGGCAGGCGCGCTATCGGTGGATGCGGCGATGGGTTCGGTTGCGCCATTCGACCATCGAATCCATGCGTTGCGTGGTCACCAGGGGCAAATCGATGCGGCATTAGCCTATCGAACGCTTCTTGAAGATTCTGCAATCAACGCTTCCCACGCTGACTGCGACAAGGTTCAGGACCCGTACAGCCTGCGCTGCCAACCGCAGGTCATGGGAGCATGTCTTGACCAGATTCGACACGCAGCAGGAGTCTTGCTAATCGAAGCCAATGCTGTATCTGACAACCCGCTCATCTTCCCGGACACCGGCGAGGTGCTTTCTGGCGGGAACTTCCACGCCGAGCCCGTGGCGTTTGCCGCAGACAATCTTGCCATTGCGGCGTCGGAAATCGGCGCTCTAGCCGAGAGGCGGATTGCGCTGCTGATTGATGCGACCCTGTCGGGCCTGCCGCCGTTCCTAGTAAAGGATGGTGGAGTGAACTCCGGGTTCATGATTGCTCACGTCACCGCGGCGGCACTCGCCTCGGAAAACAAAAGCCTGGCGCATCCGGCATCCGTGGATTCACTGCCGACATCAGCGAATCAGGAAGACCACGTGTCGATGGCTACGTTCGCGGCCCGCAGGCTGGCCGATATTGCCGAGAATGTCGCCCATATTCTCGCGATCGAACTGCTCGCAGCGGCACAAGGGGTAGAACTGCGTTCCCCGTATGAGACAAGCCCGACTCTGCAACTGGTGATGCGCGCGATCCGCCGGGAAGTGGCTCACTACGACACAGACCGCTACTTCGCACCTGATATTGCCGCCGCCGCCTCACTCGTGCGGAGCGGCGAAATTGGAACGCATGCTCCGCTGTCTTTCACGTCAGAATCAGCCTCGTTTCGAGGAGGTCTCCTGTGAACAGTCCCGAACACGTTGATCCGCGTCTGGACCCGACCCGCACGATCCGCGCACCGCGCGGCGCGAAAAAGACCTGCGAGACCTGGATCGCGGAAGCCGCGTACCGGATGATCCAGAATAATCTGGACCCGGAAGTCGCCGAGCATCCGCATGCGCTGGTCGTGTATGGCGGAATCGGCCGTGCGGCGCGTAACTGGGATTGCTTCGATCAGATTCTCACGTCGCTGAAAGACCTCGAAGAGAACGAGACGCTGCTGATTCAATCGGGTAAGCCGGTCGGCGTGTTCAGGACGCATGCGGACGCACCGCGCGTGCTGCTGGCGAATTCGAATCTGGTGCCGCATTGGGCGACGTGGGAACACTTCCACGAACTCGATCGCAAGGGCCTGATGATGTACGGGCAGATGACTGCGGGCAGCTGGATCTACATCGGCAGCCAGGGTATCGTGCAGGACACCTACGAGACGTTCTTCTCGGTGGCAAACCAGCATTTCAACGGCGATCCTTCGGGCCGCTGGATTCTGACGGGCGGCTTGGGGGGCATGGGTGGCGCGCAACCGTTGGCCGCGACGATGGCCGGCTTCTCGATGATCGCGGTCGAATGTGATGAGACGCGTATCGATTTCCGCCTGAAGACGCGTTACGTCGACAAGAAAGCGGCGACGCTCGACGAAGCGCTCGCCATGCTTGAAGAAGCGAAGAAAACAGGCAAGCCGGTGTCGATCGGCCTGCTGGGCAATGCAGCGGATGTGTTCGCTGAATGCGTGACGCGTGGCATCACGCCGGATTGCGTGACCGACCAGACCAGCGCGCACGATCCGATTCACGGCTACCTGCCGCAAGGCTGGAATGTCGAAGACTGGCGCGAGCGTATGAAGACCGCCCCGGACTCGATTGTCACGCCGGCCAAGCAGTCGATGGCAAGGCAGGTGCGGGCGATGCTGACGCTGCAGGAACGCGGCGCGGCGACTCTCGACTACGGCAACAACATTCGTCAGATGGCTTTGGAAATGGGCGTTGAAAACGCGTTCGATTTCCCGGGCTTCGTGCCGGCGTATATCCGCCCGCTGTTCTGCGAAGGCAAGGGCCCGTTCCGCTGGGTCGCGCTGTCGGGCGATCCGGAAGACATCTACAAGACCGATGCGAAGGTCAAGGAACTGATCCCCGATGATCCGCATCTGCACAACTGGCTCGACATGGCGCGCGAACGTATTGCGTTCCAGGGCCTGCCGGCGCGGATCTGCTGGGTTGGCGTGAAGGATCGTTACCGTCTGGGTCAGGCGTTCAACGAAATGGTCAGGAATGGCGAGTTGAAGGCGCCGATCGTGATCGGCCGCGACCACCTCGATACCGGTTCGGTGGCAAGCCCGAATCGCGAAACCGAATCGATGAAAGACGGCTCGGACGCAGTCAGCGACTGGCCGCTGCTCAACGCGCTGCTGAACACCGCAGGCGGCGCGTCGTGGGTCTCGCTGCATCATGGCGGCGGGGTCGGCATGGGCTTCAGCCAGCACTCGGGCGTCGTGATCGTCGCTGACGGTACCGATGCTGCAAAGGAGCGCCTCGGCCGCGTGCTGTTCAACGATCCGGCGACGGGTGTGATGCGTCACGCAGATGCGGGCTATGAACTCGCGCAGGAAACGGCGCGCGAGGCCGGCCTCAACCTGCCGATGCTGGGCCGTTGGTCGTGAGCGCGACGCCATCGATGGCAAGCGTGTCGCTGATTCGCGGCGCGGATCTCGTGGCGGCGCCGTGGAAGAACGGCGGCGGCGTCACGCGTGAGGTGGCGGCGTTTCCCGCGGGCGCGACGCTCGATGTGTTCGCGTGGCGCGTGAGCGTTGCGGATGTCGCGCAAGCCGGTCCGTTCTCGCGCTTCGCGGGCATCGACCGGACGCTCGTGTTGCTGTCGGGCGCGCGAATGCTGCTTGTCGAAGCGGGGGGCCCTCATGCGGTCGTGCACACTCTCCGCGAGCCGCTCGATATCGCGCGCTTCGAAGGCGAGACGGCTATTGTTGCGCATCCCGTCGACGGCCCGACGCGCGACTTCAACCTGATGGTGCGCCGCTCATCCGCGCGCGCTGATCTCACGGTCTGGCGCAGCGGCGCATTCGACGTCCAGGATGCCGACACACTCCTGCTGTTCTGCGCGCACGGCCCTGTCGACATTGAACTCGGCGTGGGCGTGACGCACAGACTCAACGCGCTCGACACATTGCGTGTCGACTCGCCGCGCGGTGTCTCATGCAGGCTGCGAGGCGAGGGCGCGGCAGTGCTCGCCGTCCGCATCCACAAGCTTTCGGCTGACGAAGTCGCCGTTCAATCATGAAGCCAACCGTCTGGCGTAACCTGAGTCTGTGCCCGCATGGCGACCTTGGCGAGACGATCGCCGACGCAGCGATCGCTGTGCAGGACGATGGCACGATTGACTGGCTCGGCGCGATGACCCACCTTCCGGGGCAATACGCCGACTGGTATCGCGAAGACATTCAGGGGGCGTGGGTCACGCCCGGACTGATCGATTGCCAAACACATCTCGTCTATAGCGGACAGCGTGCAGATGAGTTTGCCGGGCGTCTCGAAGGCGTGGGCTATGAAGAGATTGCGTGGCGCGGCGGTGGCATCGTCTCGACCATGCGGGCGAAACGCGAAGCTAACGAAGACGCGCTATTCGCGCAATCCGCTGCGCGTCTCGAAGCGCTGCTCGCGGAAGGCGTCACGGCAGTCGAAATAAAGTCCGGATGTGGGCTCGAGCTCGAATCCGAGCGCAAGATGCTGCGGGTTGCGCGTCAGCTGGGCGAGCGGTATCCGGTGAAGGTGTACACGACCTTCCTTGGAGCACACGCATTGCCGGCCGAGTTTTCTGGCCGCACCGATGCATACATCGCCGAAGTTTGCGATCGCATGCTGCCTGCGCTCGTGGACGAAGAGGCCCTACGCGTACGACGAAACTCGCGCAGCGAGAGTTGAGCCGCTACTCGAACTTCTGGTGAACGGTGCCATCGAGGCGGTGCACGGCACAAAAAGTGATTGAGCGGTCCGCGTCACTGAATCGCTTATAGACAGCTCCGTGAGCAGGCTTCGTAGTCAAGCAACTGTAACAAAAAGGTAGAGCAAATGCTATCCCGTCAAGTCAACGTAGCGGCGTTCACATTGTCCGACGCGGCAATGGAATTCAACGCGCATCTGGAGCGGAACAAGGCCGATCAGAAGTCGCAGTATGCGGCTCTGCTCCAGGCTCCAATGTCATCGTTGGTCAGCAGCGTCAGTGACCGCGCAGATGTCTCTTCCGCGGCAATCCTCGGTTACAACTGACTCTCGATCCCGTCACGCCCGGACGAGACCATGGTGCCGATCGGGAACGCATCGGCCGTGCTGGCTTGGCTGGTGACCTAAACCGACAGTTCGAAACCTCATGAATCGATCAATGGAGCAAACGTCATGGCCATCTCCGCGACCGCTAGCCTCGCAGAATTCGTGTCCAATGTTCGGGAATTGTCCGCTGTCGTCGGTGGTCCTGACGCCCAGTTGAGGTGTGCCTCAACCTGATAACACATCGGTATCGATCGCAGTGTCCAGGAGCGGTCACTTGCCGCAAGGTGTCGTCCGGTTCAGGTGCGAACGACCGCCACGTTTCCACTCGGCGCGCGACAGCGCTAGTCGGACGCCATCGACGAAGCGGGCTCCGCAGTTCCCCAATGGGAAAGGCAAGGCATCGTCGTGTAGTACGGCTACGCCCGCTTCGCGCAGTTGCCGGGCAGCTTCTTCAAACACGACTGTATGGCAGATCAAGACGCCGACACTCGGATCAAGCTCTCTGCACCGCTTTATTAGGTTCGGTATCGCCGCGCGAATGACCTTGCGTCGCGCGCTCTTGGTTTGCGAGTTGACCGGAGTCTCGACTGCGTCGATCAACCAAACGCCATCATCCTTGATGCGCTGCAGATTGCCCTTCTTTTGACTTACGTCGAACTCGACATCAAGCCCGTACAGAGCCGAGGAGACGCCGCGGTAGAGGTTGTCGTGCTGGCTGAGTGTCACCGAATAGAAAAACCGGCGATCACCGCCGCGAGAATCTGGGGCCGACTCGCCAACAAGCAGCAACCGGATGCGTTCCGGCCGATACTCGTGTCGAAGTTTCTCGTACCAGTCAAGTTCAACCATGATTTCTAGCCCCAAGCACGTGCACCGACAGCCTATATTATCCCGGCGGGCTGCCGCTTCGGGTCACTCGGCGGCATTCGAAACCCCCGATCTGGGACGCCAAACGTACGAAAAACTCCGAATCTTGAGACCACCGCTGCTCGGGCGCTTCCGACCCAGCCTGACGGCGCGTGGCGAAGTCAATGCACCTTGAGTTGATTCGGTCGCTGCAGAATCGGACCAGCCCGCTGGTAGTGATTGCGTGAAGGCAGGCCGATCGGGTAGGGTGGCGACATCCCAACCACAACGAGGAATCAACAATGAACAAGCAGGAATTGGTGGATGCGGTCGCGGCGGTAACAGATGAAAGCAAGGCCGCGACCGGCGAGATGATCGACGCAGTGATCGCTGCGATCACCGGCGCGGTGACGAAGGGCGATACCGTCCAACTGATCGGCTTCGGCTCGTTTTCCACGGGTGCGCGCGCCGCACGGGTCGGCCACAATCCGGCGACCGGCGCCGAAATCCAGATCCCCGCGGCGAAGACCGTCAAGTTCACGGCGGGCAAGGCGTTCAAGGATGCCGTCAACGCGGCATGACGAAGGTGGCGATCGCGCCCAGCGACTACGCCGGGCTGCACAAGGAAGTCGTCAGTGTCGTCGAGTCGGCGCGACGCACGGCGGCACGCAACGTCAATGCCGTGATGACCGCCGCCTACTGGGAGATCGGGCGGCGGATCGTCGCCAGTGAGCAGGGCGGGCATGCGCGCGCCGGTTACGGACAGGCGCTGATCGCCCGGCTCGCGGACGACCTGACGCGCCGTTTCGGACGCGGATTCGGCAAGGCCAATCTGGCCAGCATGCGCGCCTTTTATTTGGCCTGGCCGGCGGCGGAGATTTTCCAGACAGTGTCTGGAAAATCGGCAGTTGCCGGAAATGTCCAGACGCCGTCTGGAAAATCGCTGCCGGCGAAAGACGTTGTCGACGCCACGGCAACGGCGCCCGATTACATGGCGCTAGTCACCCGTTTTACGCTGCCGTGGTCCGCCTATGTGCGCCTGCTTTCTGTGAAGACGGCGGCCGCCCGCGCTTTCTACGAAACAGAGGCGTTGCGCGAAGGCTGGTCGGTGCGCCAGCTCGACCGCCAGATCAGTAGCCAGCTTTACGAGCGGCTGGCGCTGTCGCGCAACAAGGCGGCCCTGCTCAGAAAAGCCGCAGATGTCCAGCCGGGTGATCTCCTCACGCCAGAGGAGGCGATTCGCGATCCGTTCGTCCTCGAGTTTCTCGACATCAAGGACGAGTACTCGGAGTCGGACCTTGAGGAAGCCCTGATCCAGCATCTGGCGGATTTCCTGCTGGAGCTCGGTGACGACTTTGCTTTCGTCGGCCGGCAGCGCCGCCTGAGAATTGACGACACGTGGTTCAGGGTCGATCTGGTGTTTTTCCATCGACGGTTGAGATGCCTGGTCATCATCGATCTCAAGGTCGGCCGCTTCAGCTATGCGGACGCCGGGCAGATGCATCTCTATCTGAACTACGCGCGCGAGCACTGGATGAAGCCTGGGGAGAATCCACCTGTCGGTCTGATCCTTTGCGCCGAAAAAGGTGCGGCCGAAGCACACTACGCGCTGGACAACCTGCCGAACAAGATTCTCGCGGCGGAATACCAAACGGTGTTGCCCGATGAGGCGATGATCGTGAAGGAACTGGAACGCACGACAACGGAACTGGAGCGGCGGACCGGAGCTGCGTAAGATCTGGTCCCGACGTCCGACAGGTCCCGTTCAACTGAAAGTGAGGCCGCGAGACGGTGCCGCATCGTCATGTGAGGTTAGACGGTGGGCCACCGTTGGCGAGGCATAGCCTCCTCGTAAAGCCGACCAGCGCAAAACGCGGTATGTGCTGGTACGGCAAAGCGCTAGCACAAGTGCGAGCGGCAAGGGCACCGCAACGCGTACCACGGCCATCAAAATCGTCAGCGCGAGGCCGCCGAGAGGTCCCTGCGGATATTGACCGACCAGGAGCGTTTGCCAATAGTTACGACTATTGTCGATTATTTCCTCGCGGCTCGTCACGAGGTGTATGTCCAGGCGCGGGAACGCAACCCGGCACGCTGGTCACCGTGCACGCGGGGCTGGACGCCAATCGGTAAGGTCACCCTCAATCCGGAGCGCGAGTCAGTCGTCACTATGGCCTCGTACGCCACACTTAAACAGCCTTTGGCTGCATGACTGAGTCGACAAGTACCTTGACACGCGCCGTTAGTCAGGTTCTCCCGCTTAGGAAGCCGGAAGAAAAATCCACCGAGGTGGATGGGGTTTATACCTGTAAAGCTACCCGTTCGGGTAGGCCGAGTAACCTAGCCCCGATATTCCTACCCTTTCATCTGGTTGTTCAGGCTGCCGGAAGTTGCTACCTTCCGACGTGGGGGCACTTTCAGGTCGACAATTCCGTATCAGTCAAAAAAGGCGCGAAAAAAGAAAATACTGCATTGAGGAGAAGCGCTTTGTGGCATCCGCTCCAAATCTAACATGTAGCGATCCAATGGAAGCGCGGCTGAATTATCAATTCGGTGACTGGGTCTGGTATTAAAGCAGACCGGCGATCTACGTGATGGTGTCCACTATTTTTCGCGAATTTGGTGAGTCCTGCGCGATCGCACAGAGTCGCTCCAGCAATCGGTGAGTAAGCTCCATGAATACCAATCTGATCGGAAGATGGCGAAACGAGTACGGATCCATTCTCGATATCCAGTCCCAGAGCCCAAGAGGTGCTCTGCAAGGCATCTACACGTCCGAAACCGGAGCGTCGGGTGTATACATTGTGAATGGATGGTCACCCGACGTCGAACTTTCAAATCAGCCGGTTGCGATTTCGGTCTTCTGGAGGCCGACTAACAGCACCAATGTCGATCCAAGTTGGACTTGGGTAAGCGTCATGAATGGTGTTCTGTTTCTCGATACCCCGGACCTGCAGCCAGTCATTCAGTTCTTGCACGGCATGGTCGCCTCCACACCGTTCGAGGCGGTTCAGGTCGAACGTCCCGGGGTCTACACCGAGTCACTCACTTTCCGAAGGGCGCCTAGCGGGGGAGTGCTCCCAGCGAGCCAATGCGACACTCCGCGCGGTGGGCGGACCGCAAAGCGTGCTGTCGTGACGTTGACCAATATCGAGCCGAATTCAGGCTACAGGCAAATCGATTTTACATATGGAGCGGACGGTAACTGTATCGGATCAGTGATGCAGTGTCCGGGTCAAGAGTGCCAGATTCAGGGCATCATCGACCCGACACCCCCAGGAAATATGCAAAGTCTCGCTCTGACCGGACTACATAGGACGGGCCGTACTTACACTGTGGGACTCGGAGGATTTATTGACCTGAATGCCTCGCGAGCAACGCTCGATCTTTTTGAATCGGATGCCGTCAGATATGCGAACAAATACGCCGGGGTTGCCATGAGCCAAGAACGATTCACTGTTTCGATCAGAAATCTCTGACCGGCCGTCAGGAAGACATAATGAGCCGAACGCGATTTCCAAAAGTGGCGCGAGCAACCATTCCCATGGAAGCCGTGGAGGGATCGCGTCAGGGTAGCGGAGCAAGCTCCTAGCCTTCTCCAGAGAATATTGGCACCGATCCCTCGCTGCCAGCCATGAAGCTGAATTTCGACACTGAAGCCGGATTCATCTGCATGCCGTCGACGGAATCCAATGCAGCTGCCTGCGACCTGTTACGGTGACCGAGTTTCTACCTCGAAATAAGTCTGACGTTCTCGTGGATCGACCAGAGCGCTAGAAGACGTTGACAAGTGGAAAGCGACGTACCCGTCTTCCGAGACAACTGGGGCGGGGGCAAAGAACGTTTTCTTCAACAGCACGCCGGCAGGATTCGTGGCTACCCATTCTTGGGAACCGCATCGAAGCTGAGCCTGATGCCGAAACCTGATTGCATCTCAAGCCAGTCAAGGGTGAGATTTTCGCTATCGAAGACAAAAATAGAGAATCGACGCGATAAGCGGAGACCATTTGGAGCCCGCGACGGGCACTGTTGCGATGCGCGCGACTACTAGGCTGCGCGGGATGCATGACCTTGCCAGTCACAAAGAACGCGACGAGCTGGCTAGCGGACAGCAGTCAACCCGTCGCGGCCTTCGTGCTTTCAGGATTGGGTTGCTGGGAGACGCGAGTCATATTGGCCTCGCTAAGCGCATAGTGCACATTGGAGTATTGTACTTAAGAGTGCTAACTGTCACGCTGCGTGCAAGAATGCGACGCGCTCGCTTGGGTGTGGAGGAATTGGGGTTCCTTCCAATGGAACTGCCATTTCCGGGTGCGATACACTCGCTCGCCGGTTCCACGCCCAAACACGCGATATGGGATCCCAGCGGTTTCCGACAGTACGATGGCAACACAATTGCCATCGCTGTCTCTCATGGCGTCAAGGTCCGTTTGGCCCTTGGCGTCAGCGATGCGCCAGACCTGCAATCCAGGCTGGTGTGATGAAGGCGAAGTTATCGCTTCGGCTTCTTTACTTTTACGGAGTAAACGTTTTGACAAACCAGTTCAATTCCAGAGCCGCGGGCCTGTTCGGTACGGGCGAGGGTCCCGCCCACGAGCGTATCGTGCTGACCACCTGCGCCAAGTCGGGTCTCCAGTCGATCATCGCCGTCTATAACACAACGCTCGGTCCAGCATTTGGTGGCTGCCGTTATTGGACCTACGCGCACGAGGCCGATGCGCTCCTCGACGCGTTGCGTCTTTCGCAAGGCATGGCTTATAAGAATGCGCTCGCTGACCTGCCATTCGGCGGTGGGAAGGCGGTCATTTTGCGCACGGCAGGACAGACCGACCGTTCGCAGCTATTCAGAGCATTCGGACGCGCAGTTGAGTCGCTCGACGGTCTCTATATCACCGCGGAAGATGTTGGGACAACCGTTGGTGACATGCGTGCAGCGCAAACGGAAACGCGCTACATCAGCGGGATGCCACGCGACGGCGGGTTCGGCGGCAACCCATCCCCGAAGACCGCGTACGGGGTGTTCGTCGGCATTGAAGCGGCCGTGCAGTATGTTCTGGGTCGCAGCAGCCTCGCGGGTGTGACGGTTGCCGTGCAGGGGCTCGGATCAGTCGGCTGGGATCTGTGTCAGCAGCTATCGGACGCAGGCGCGAAGCTGATCGTTTCGGATGTCGATGGCACAAAGGTTGCTTTGGCCCGGGATCGCTTCGGTGCACACCCAGTGGCGCCGTCGGAGATCGTCGGGGTAGAAGCCGACGTTTTCGCACCTTGCGCACTGGGTGCGGTGATTACTCCGACGGTCGCCGAACAATGCCGCTTTCGCATCGTTGCAGGTGGCGCAAACAACCAGCTCGCAACGCTCGAAGAAGGCGATACATTGCACCGCCGTGGCATCTTCTTTGCGCCAGACTTCCTGATCAATGCCGGCGGTATTATCAGTTGCGCGCGGGAATATCTGGGTGGAAGCGACGAGGCGACGGTGATGGGGGAGGTTGCAGGAATCCGGGAGCGGCTGCTGCAGCTTGCGCGGCGCGTCGAGCAGACCGGCGAAGCCCCCGCGCGCGCTGCTGTAAACTGGGCGCAGGAGAAGATTGAGCGCGCGTCCATGACTCGCAAGTAAGCGCAGGGAAATCACACAACGCCGCCATGCCGACGAGTATCAAGCGTGGCTGGCGGCACTCGTCTGGACCCAGACCTGAGGGAGTAATATTGCTTGGCTACGCCATGATTGTCAGTAACAGCAGGGATTTTCTGGAGGCTGTTACAAATTCAGCTACAGGCAAGCGAGGCGGGGTCAATGTCGCCAGACTGCGGCAAATAATCTGGCCCGCGAACACTCATTGGTGGCCGAGAAGGCCGCATGGCATGGCCGGATTCCGGACTTACCAACTCTTCGGCCTATGGTTGCTGACCCCGTGCGTGCTGATACTTTTACGGACGCTCATAAAAGCACCGATATCTTTCGTCTCGACCACCGGACTAACCTGCGTCAAGGCATGAACCAGCAAACACAGGATTCCAGCTCGTCCAATACCTGGATGTGGGTGGGTAAGCTTGCCCCGCCGCAGACGCAGCTTGAGGCGGTACCGCGCCACGCCTTACTGGCGAGACTCCAGCACCACGCGCCCAAGCCTCTTACATTGGTGATATCCGCCCCGGGCTTCGGCAAGACGACATTGCTCGCGCAATTGCGATTGGCGCTGCTTCAGCGTGAAGACGGCACTCCGGTAGCCTGGTTGTCACTGGATGAGGCGGACGCGGAGGCGAGCCGCTTTCTTGCCTATTTCCTTCTCGCGCTGGAAGACGCCGGACTGGACCTGGGGGGATTGTCTCCCCTGGCGCATTCGCAGACCCTTGATGCGCGTCCGCAGCGAACCGTGGCTACATTGTTGCAGGCGCTTGCGCGCGATGGCCGCCGGTTTTCGTTGATGCTCGATGACTACCATCGAGCGGCGTGCGACGCGGTCGATGAAATTGTCCTGACGCTGCTGGAGCGAGGCAGTCAGTGGCTCCATCTGGTTGTTGCGAGCCGGACCCGACCTTCGTGGCCCTTGGCAACGCTCAAGGCTCGCGGACTGGTGCACGAAGTTGAGGCCGGTGATCTTGTGTTGTCGCTTTCCGAAGCCTCCCAGATTCTCGGCCCGGAACTGGGGCAGTCTGCGCTTGCTACAGTTCATTCGAAGACCGAGGGCTGGGCGGTCGCCGTGCAGCTGGCTCGCCTGTGGCTTGCGCGCGGGAGCGGCTCGGCATTTGGACTCCCGTCCTTTTCTGGACGAGTCGCGGAGGTGGCCGAATATCTGGCCGAGCAGCTTCTGGACAACATGCCTGAGGACTGTCGAGAATTTCTGCTGGAGACTTCGCTGCTGGAGCGTTTCAACGCGGAGCTGGCCGATGTCACCAGGGCCCGGAATGACAGTGCCGCGATCCTCTCGCGGCTGACACAGTTCGAGGCCCTGCTTGTTCCACTGGACGCCGATCACAGTTGGTTTCGCTATCATCTTCTGCTGTCTGACTTTCTACGCCCAAGACTGGACGGACAACGGGCCGCAGAGATTCATCGGGCCGCGGCTGGCTGGCTGGCAGTGCAAGGCGACTGGGTCATGGCGGTCTCACATGCCCTGCGCGCCAACGACACCGAGCTTGGTGTGAGGCTTGTCCGCGCGGCGGGAGGATGGGAGCTGGTACTGCGCAAGGGCATTCTTTACACACAGGGCCTCCTTCAGCAGTTCGACGACCTTACCCGGCGCAGCGAGCCAGAGCTGGTTCTCATGCAGTCCTATCTGCACGCCAAGCTGGGCAACGAAGCGCTTGCGTTTGAGCTGTTGCGGCTCTCAGAAGTTGCGGTGAAGGGCGATGCGCGCCTCGAGCGTGATTTCGCAGTTATTCGTGCTCTGGTGCACACATACTTCGATCACTTTGACGACCTCGCCGACTGGCTAGGTACCGGGGCAGCAACGAGCAAGGACCTGCCCAACGATCCGCTCGCCCAAGGCACGCTGTTATGCGTCGACGCGGTCGGCGCGCTAGCGCAAGGGCGAATGGGTGACGCCATGCAGGCAGCAAGGGGCGCTCGTGCGCGGATGCATCTGGTTGCAAGCCCACTTGGAGAAAACTACTGTCTCATGCATGAGGCTTTGGCTCTTGCCATGAGCGGGCAGGTGACAGAGTCGAGAAAACTGATTGACGAGGCACTAGCGCTGGCGGAAACGAATTTCGGCACGGACAGTTCGCTGAAGGCCCTGGTTGGCTGTTTCAAAGCCCAGCATCTCTACTGGCAAGGGCTGCGGAGCGAGACGCAACACTGGATACGAGGCGCCCAGGACTCGCTCGAGCACACTGATGGCTGGCTAGACGTGTTTGCCGCCGTCGCTGAAATTTCCTGGCGTACCGGGCTGCGGCAACACGGCCTGCAGCACGCGCTTGCAGTGCTGGATCATACGTCCCAGCTCGCTCGCGACCGGCACTTGCCGCGGCTCGGACATCTGGTTCAGGCGTGGCGCGTCGATCTGCTGTCGCAATGCGGCCTTATTTCTCAGGCGCAGCGGGAGGCGCAGGCGGCAAACCTCGACACCTCCGCCCAATCGACAGCTGGACCCGGAACGGACTGGCGCAACCGTGAGGCCAGTGCGCTGGCGCTTGCGCGAGTGCAACTGGCAACAGGGGCTGCCGCAGCGGCGCTCTCGCGCCTCGAACGCGGGGCGGACACGTTGGAACGAGCCGGTCTCCATCTGCCAGCATTGCGTTTGCGTCTGATGGTCCTAGTCGCAAAACGCAGGGCAACGAATGGCGAAATCAGTCAGTCGGAAGTCAGCGAAATCCTTGCGCCCCTGTTACAGCATGGTTTGCCGGGCCTTCTGCTGGAGGTCGGTCCCGCCATACTACCGGTCGTGCAACGGCCAGAAGGTGGGCTGCCTCCAACCGTGTCTGCCGTCATTACGCAACTTCGTGGATGGCAGGCTCACCCGGTCCGCCCACGAGCCCAGTTCAGTGTCAAGGAAACGCGGGTGCTGACATTGCTGGCAAGCGGTCAATCCAACAAGGCCATTGCGCGTGCGCTCGACGTTTCCGAGAATACGGTGAAGTTCCACCTCAAGCAGATCTTCCAGAAGCTGGGCGTTGACAACCGCGCAGCGGCGATCAGTGCTGCATTGCAGCATGGGATCCTCTCCCCAGAGCCCTGAGCATAGGGCTTGTCCTCATCAACCTACCCATCCGGGTAGCCATTGCAACCTTTGCGGCTACGCCTACCCGTCGCCAGCGTTGAGTTCCGGTTGATGGTTTCATAAAGTGCAACTCAAGGACGGTTGGTATCGCATCGCAGTTGCGACCGAAAGCAATTCGCGACCTCGTTACGAACGAATAGTCGGCCGCAAACAGCGATACCACAATGAACAAGTCAGCCCTTCACAGGGGCGTCCTTACCGACATAGGCCGGGCAAGCAGGGTCGCCTCGTGGTCGACGATTGCAGGCGGCTGAGACGTTGCAAGGGGAGAGGGTGATGAGCGTTGGGTTGGAGGGAGATCTGGCAGCGCGCGCGATGTTGGCGATGGCTGCCGCACAGGCAAAGGCGTCGTCGCTGGACGACATCCCGGGTGAGCTGGCCAGTACATTCCGGCAATGCGTCGGTTACCGCCTTTTCACCGTGTCGGTCTTCGAAAACACTCCGGACCTCGTTGCGCAGCGTATCTGGAGCAGTCACCCGGGTGTGTATCCGGTTGGCGGCACCAAAGGCAGGCTGTGCGACGAGTGGGTACAACAGGTCCTCGGACGCCAGGAGGCATTCTTATGCCGCGACGAGGCAGACGTTCGTCGTGTGATACCTGACTATGAAACGATTTTTGGGCTCGGCTGTGGTTCGCTCCTAAACTTGCCGGTATGCCATTACGGTACGGTGATCGGCACGGTTAACGTCCTTCACGAAGCGCACTGGTTCACACCGAAGCGCGTGCAGGACAGCACGATGTTGTGTGCACTTGCCTATGCGCCGGTGTTGCTTGGTACTTCGCAGCCGGTCGGGTGAGAAGAGCGGGGGTGTCGCGAAGGCGTGACGCCAATGAAATACAGCTCGCGGCTAGAGAAGTCTGGGCTGCCGGTGACGGGCTAGTTCGTAGGAGAACGAAATGAACGTTCGCGATAACTCACTGCGCTGGTTGGTCGAAAAGTGGCTTGGACCGGCCTCTGCAGTACGAGTAACACGGTTCAGCCGGACGCGTGCCGATCGGACACGGTATGTCGGCGTCAAGGTATCCCGTCTGAACGACGCGCTGGCAGTTTTCTTTTTCCGACATGACGACGGCACGTGGTGTGTTTTTCCGGCGGATGTAACGCGCCCGGCTATGGGTGGGAACGTCCGCGAGCCACTGGCAGCGCACTGAGCGCGACCCGGCGATCATGCAGCCGGAACGCAATTCGACGAATTATCAACTCACGGGCAACCGGAAGGACCCGTGATGCAAGGAGACGTGTTGTGACAATAACTGGAAAGACCGTACGCGTGGCAACCGACGTTGGTGGAACGTTTACCGATCTTGTCTACTTCGAGTTCGATCCCGAAAGTGGCAGGCAGACTATACGAACCGCAAAATCGGATACGACGCCGCCCAATTTCGAACAGGGTATCTTGAATGTGCTGCGCAAGGCGGAGGTCCGCCTCGAAGACGTCAGCTTTCTGGCACACGGCACGACCGTCGTTATCAACGCGCTGACCGAGCGACGGGGCGTCAAAACCGGACTTATCACAAGCACCGGATTTCGAGATGTGCTCGAAATTGCGCGCGCAAACCGTCCGGACTTCTTTAACCTGCAGTGGGTCAAGCCGGGACCGTTTGTGCCTCGCCAGTTGCGCCGCGAAATCGCCGGGCGCATGCACTTTGACGGACAGGAACGTGAACCGCTGGACACCAAGAATCTTAAGCAGATTCTCGATGATTTCCGGCGCGAGGGCGTTGAGGCGGTAGCGATCTGCCTGTTGCATGCGTACGCCAATCCTGCCCACGAACAGGCGCTTCTCTCTGAGGTAAAGCGTCTCTGGCCGGAAGTCTCGGCTGTCGCGTCGCATCAGATTACACGCGAATGGCGCGAATATGAACGTTCGAGCACGACTGTGTTGTCTGCCTACGTTCAGCCAATTGCCTCGCGCTATCTGGATAGCCTCGAGCAGGGGCTGCGCCAGAGTGGCTACACCGCGCCCCTGTATGTGATGCAATCGAACTGCGGCGTTGATACCGTTTCGCATGCCCGTGACATTCCAATCACGATGGTCGAGTCCGGACCAGCCAGCGGTTTCTGGGGCGCGGCCGAGCTTGGTCGCCTGATCGGGGAACCGAACGTGCTGGCACTGGACATCGGTGGCACCACAGCTAAGTGTTCACTGATCCAGAACGGCCAGGTGGCCATCAAGACGGACTACTGGGTTGAGCGCGACCGCGTCAGCGCGGGCTATCCCATCATGGTGCCCGTGGTGGACCTTGTCGAGATCGGCAACGGGGGGGGCTCAATTGCCTGGATCGACGAATTCAGCAAGCTGCACGTGGGCCCTCAGTCGGCGGGTGCCTTGCCAGGACCTGCTGCGTATGGTCATGGCGGGACGAACGTAACCACCACCGACGCCAATCTGATACTGGGTCGCATCAACAAGGACTACTTCTGCGGTGGAGAGCTTGTCGCGGACATGAATGCTGTCGAGACGGCACTGGATCCGCTTGCCGCACGGCTGAACATGTCGCGCGAGGAAATCGCACGCGGGATCATCCGAATCGCCAACGACAACATGGTCAATGCGCTGAAGCTGGTCTCATTGAGCCGCGGCCACGATCCGCGTGATTTTACGCTCGTCGCATTCGGTGGAGGGGGCGCGATGCACGCTGTCGCGCTTGGGCAGGAGCTGGGCGCGAAGAAGGTGGTCATTCCGCGTGGAGCGTCGGTGTTCTCTGCATGGGGCATGACGATGTCGGACCTGCGGCGCGACATGTTCGTCAACCGGTTCTTTGAAGTGAATCGCGATGATGCCATCGCCGAAGCGCAGTCACTGCTCGACGAGTTGTCGGTCGCGGCGCTTGCACAGTTCACGAAGGAAGACATCGCGCCTGAGCGCGTAAAGCTCACGGTCCTGTGCAAGCTGCGGTACCAGAACCAGGAGCATGCGGTCGAGGTGCCACTGCGTGCGGGCGAACAGCTTGCCGCACACTGGGCGGCGATTGCCGACCGCTTTCACGCGACATACGAGCAGCAGTACACCTACCGTCTTGACGCGCCGCTTGAAATTGTCGGTTTCCACATCGTCTCGGTCGCGGAAATCGGCAAGTTGGACCTCGACGAGGTGCCCGTGACGGGCGCTGCAGTGGAGTCGGCCGTGAAAGGGCATCGCCTGGTCGATTATGCCCTGGAGGGTATTCACGAAGCGGTCATCTATGACAATGCGAAGCTCGAACCCGGTATGACCATCGACGGCCCGGCTGTTATTGAAGACTCTGGTACGACGATCGTGGTCCACCCGAAGAACGGTGTCAGCGTCGATCGCCTCGGCAACATTCATATCACCATCTGAGGACGACGGAGAACCGCAAATGAGTCAGATCGACATCTTTACACTCGAGATAATCCAGAATTCCCTGCAGGCCATTGCCGACGAGATGTTCGCTGCGATGCGCAAGACGGCAATGAGCCCGATCATCTACGAGGTGCTTGACATGGGCACGGGCATCACTGACGCGCACGGCGAAATTGCCAGCTCCGGCGCCGGAATTCCCGCTTTCGTCGGAGTGCTGGACAAGGCAGTCAAGCAAATCCTGGTGCACCATTCGCAGCCGGGGGAGATCGAGCCGGGCGACGTTTTTATTACCAACGATCCGCACAGCGGCGGGGTCACCCATTTGAACGATGTGGTGCTCGCAATGCCGGTGTTTGTGGACGGACATCTCATCGCGTGGACCGCCAATATCGCCCACTGGAATGACGTGGGCGGCATGGTTCCCGGATCCCTTTCCACCGATGCAAAAGACATCTTCCAGGAAGGGTTGCGGCTCGCCTCCGTCAAGCTGATTTCGAAAGGCAAGCCGATCCGTTCAGTCATGCAGATCCTGCAGGCAAACACCCGCATGCCCGACTTCATGGAAGGTGACCTGTGGGCGGGAATCGCAGCGGTGCGAAGTGGCGCAGGCCGCATCATTGAACTGGCGAACAAGTACGGAATCGGACTGTTTCTCCAGGCCGTGGACGATTTCATGGACCTTGGTGAGAAGGTGTCGCTCAAGGCTCTCGCTGATGCGCCGCGCGGGCGGTCAACGATGGAGGAGCCTCAAGACGACGGGCAGGTATTCAAGGTCACCGTGGAAATCACGGATACCGGCATGGTAGTCGATTTGCGCGATAACCCGGACCAGGCGGACGGGCCGACCAACCTGAGCCGCGACGGGACGGTGGTCGCGGCCCAGATGGCATTCAAGGCCGTAACCGCGCCCCAGGCCGCAACCAACGGCGGAACTTTTCGCCCGCTGAAGGTGCTTACCCGCCCGGGCACACTGTTCGATGCGCGCACTCCTGCAGCCGAAGGCTTTTACTTCGAAAACCTGATCCGGGTCTACGACCTGATCCTGCAGTGTCTCGCATCGCACCTGCCGGGCAGGTTGCCGGCCGGTAACTTCGCATCGGTCTGTGCAACCATCATCGGCGGTCTGCATCCGGATACGGGCCGGTCATTCACCCTCGTCGAGCCAGAAATTGGTGGCTGGGGGGGCGAACGAGGTCGCGACGGGAACAGTGCGATGTACTCGGGGCTGCATGGCGAAACCTACAACTGTCCGGTCGAAGTCTGCGAGGCCCGATATGGTCTATATGTCGACAGGATGGAGCTGAACGACGAGGCGGGTGGACACGGTCAATATCGGGGCGGGCGCGGCATCCGTCTCGACTACCGTGTCCGATCGGATGGCACCTTCCTGACTTGCGGCTACACACGCTCGAAGATCCCGCCTTGGGGACTGGAGGGCGGAGCCGACGGCTCCCCGAACTATGTCGAGGTGGTCCGCACAGACGGGCGCAGTGAGCGCCACTCAATGGTCAGCGGACTGATCCTGAAGAAAGGCGATGTCGTCCGCGTGCGGACGGGCTCGGGCGGCGGCTACGGCAATCCCGCTGAGCGCGCGCGCGAAGCGGTCATCGACGACGTGAAGAACGGCTATGTGAGTGCTGAGGTTGCCGAAAAAATCTACGGCGTCAAGGTGTAAGGCAGCCGCGTTGTTATAGAGATGAGTTCACGGGATTGACGATCATGTTTGCAGATAGCGTGTACATAGGGCGCCGCCAGGCGCTGCGAGAAAAGCTGCGCTCGGGAGTGGCCCTGCTCCTGGGCAATGTTGACTCGCCGATCAACTTTGCCCACAACGTTCATCCGTTCCGGCAGGACTCCACGTTCTCGTATTTTTTCGGACTGAGCCGTCCCGGACTGGCCGCGATCATCGACGTTGATAGGGGCGAAGACGTCGTGTTCGGCGATGACCCGGGTCTCGACGACGAAATCTGGCTCGGCGAGTCGACGACGCTTGCTAACCAGTGCGCGGCTGTGGGGTGTTCGCTGGTCAAACCGTACGGCCGGCTACAGGAGGTCATCGGCGAAGCCATACGGCGCGAGCGGGACGTGCACTTTCTGCCGCCCTATCGTGCGGAGACGACGCTCGACTTGTCGCGGCTTCTCGGTCATCAAACCGGCGATATTGGGACGCGCGCTTCGCCCGATCTCATCCGTGCAGTCGTCGGCCTGCGCGAAATCAAATCCGAAATGGAGATCGCTGAAATCGAAAGCGCGCTCTCGATCGCCGACGAAATGCATCGCACGGCGATGCGCTTGACGAGACCGGGTGTGCTGGAACGAGAAGTTGCCGCCGGAATGCGTCAGGTGCTCGGTCGGCACGGCGTACATGAGGCGTATCGGCCCGTGTTTACGAAGCGGGGAGAGATACTTCACAACTTTAACTACAACCTCCGTCTGGAGCGGGGTGATCTCGTAGTGAACGACTCTGGTGCCGTGAGCGCGCTCGGTTACGCGAGCGATATCACCCGGACGCTGCCCGTGGGCGGCCAGTTCGACCTGCGGCAGCGCGAGCTCTACGAACTGCTGCTGCAGGTTCAGACCGCCGCCATCGAGGCTATCCGCCCGGGGATGCCGTTCGTCGACGTACACCGGCTGGCGGCGTTGCGGATGGTCGAGGGCATGACAGCCTTGGGCTTCTTCAGGGGAAATCCGCTCGAGGTGGTCTCCTCTGGAGCCTATGCGATCTGCTTCCCGCATGGTCTTGGCCACCAGCTCGGGCTCGATGTTCATGACATGGAGTCCTTTGGCGAAGACCAGGTCGGTTATGACGAACAGTTTCACCGAAGCCCGCTCTTTGGAATGAGCAGCCTGCGGATGGCCCGGTGTCTGAAGCCAGGCATGGTACTGACCGTCGAACCGGGGATCTATTTCATCCCGGCGTTGATTCGACGCTGGAGTGCGGAACGCCGGCACGGGCAGTTCATCGACTATGACCGGTTCAACAAATACCTCGATTTTGGTGGAATGCGAGTTGAAGATGAGGTCCTGGTGACCGCGGGCGGGTCTCGTGTGATGGGTCCGGGCACGCCCAAAACGGTCGCAGAAGTGGAAGGCCTCTTGGCCGTCTAGTGAAGGCATCTGCCGGTTCTGTCGAGAATCAGCAATCGGCCGAATGGGGAGCAGGGAGGACATTCAGGTCTGAGGAATTTCAACCTGAATGAACTAGAAACGTGTAGTAATACTAACTATGTATTGTAGGAGACATTGCTGTGACACTTCGCTGTCTTTCTGGAATATTGACCAGTCTGTCCGCTCTCGCATTGGTATCGGCGCCTTTACAGGCCAGCGCCGACGAGTTCATCGGTTTCGGTCAGGCCGGTGTGCCGGGAGGGTGGGCGCTTGAGGCGTTCCCGGTCTTCCAGCATACCTCGCCGAACTCAAATACCATCTATTCGTCGTTCAACCCGGCCTACTTCACGGAAACCGGTTTTACCGGAACGCACCGTGACCAGTTCGAATTCTGGCTGAACGGCTCGGTTGGCTATTCGAACACGCACGGCGCGCCAGGCGGGAGCGGCTTCGGAGGCGCGTATCCTAATCTCGGTATCGAGTATTACTACAACGTGCTGGTACCCGACCAGCCGCCAGGATCGCCGGGTTACAAGACGTTCTGGACCAGCCCGACATTTACCATCGCGTTTCCCAACGGCAGTAGCAAGACCGCGGGCTTTGGCGCGGGTGCCAACCAGTACTCGTTTGGTTTTAACGTCAATAACTATCTGCAGATTGGCCGGTGGGGTATCACTTTCAACCCGATCGAGCTGAACTATGCCACTCGCAACCTGAATGAGACCGCCATCGCTGATGGCCAGATGGTGAAGTTCAAGGGCGGGCTGAGCGCTACCTTCATGGATGTGGCAGGGGGTTATCAGGTGCGTGACGACCTGTTCCTGGGTCTGCACCACGCGTACAGCATCTACAGCTGGAAGGGGTCCGATTTTCCGGAAATGCGCGAAGGCAAGATTGGCCCGAGCTTTACGTATTTCGGATTCGCGAAATACGGGCTGTATGTCTCGGGCAACGTTAACTTCGACTACTACACGTCTTCGAACCTGAAGAAGTCGGTGTCGGTGACTATGGCCATCGTGAAGAACCTGTGACGGTCCTGCGTTGATCTCGACCGAGCCAGCAGCCGCAACACGGCTGCCGTCCATCTCCAACCTTTATCGAAGGTAGAACATGAACCATCATTTTAACGGCGAACCCACCGATGCTCCCGTCACCGTGCGCTGGTTGAATCCTGTCGGCTATGCCGCGTGGGACACCCCGATCGGACAGTTGCTGCACTCTATCAAGCAACCGTCGACGACCGTGGAGGTCGTGTCATTCGACATGACCCCGACGCCGACGCACCTCGAATACCGGACCTATGAAGCATTGATTCACGAAAGAACGGTTGCCGTCTCGCGGGACAGCGCCGTAAAGGGTATCGACGCCCTGGTGGTCGGCTGCTTCTATGACCCGGCGCTTGAAGGTGCGCGGGAGATCTCCGGGCAGACGGTTGTTGTCGGTCCCTGCCAGGCGAGCGTGCAGATCGCGGTGAATCTCGCAAACCGTTTTTCCGTGATCGTTGGACGCGAGAAGTGGATTGAGCAGATGACCGATCGCATTCGAGGGTATGGACTGCTCGATCGCCTCGCGTCGATGCCGTCGCTGGGAATGGGCGTGAACGACTTCCAGGCGCACCCGGAAGTCACGCGCCAGCGGATTATCGAGGAAGCCAGGCGTGCGGTCGACGAGGATCATGCGGAGGCACTGATCCTCGGGTGCACGATCGAATTTGGTTTCTTCGAAGCAGTGCAACAAGCCGTTGGCGTGCCGGTCATCGACCCGGTCGTTGCTGCGTTCAAGATGGCCGAATCGCTTGCGAAGCTCAAGAAGCAGTTCGGATGGGCACCAAGCCGTGTCTGGAGTTGTGAACCGCCACCCGAGTCGGAACTTAGCGACTTCGGGCTCTTTCAAGGGCCCGCACCCATCGCCAACGCGGTGATGTTCTGACCACGAGCCAAATCGCGCGTGCGGGCACGCAGGTTTCCGACGCAATTTTCACGGAAAAGGAATTGCCATGAACAATCTTTCACAAGACGCGGGAGCGCCGCTCAAGTCGTCTTATGCCCCAGGTCTCTCGCCTGAACCTTCTACAGCTGGCGGACGCGGTCCCGCGGACGCATTGATTCCCGTTGGTCAGGTTTTCGAGGCGCTTCCGTTAACGTTCGAGCACCTGAAGAGCTGTCTCGCACTGTTTTTCGTCTTTGTAATCGAGGCGTGGGAGATGATGATCATCGTCTATACATCGCCCCTCATCTCAAAAGACTTCAACCTCGGACCGGTTGCGGTCGGTAACCTGATCGGGGCGATCTTTGTCGGTATGGGGATAGGCTCGATTGTCTGGGGTCCTATCTCGGACAGGATAGGACGAAAGAAGTCCATCATCTATAGCCTGGTGCTATACGGCGTCGTGTCCGTGGCCAGCGTCTTCTCTCCGGATTACTCGACGCTGTACGCGCTGCGTCTGCTGTCCGGTGTCGTGGCTGCCGGCATGCTGGTCGTGACGTTTCCATATTTTACGGAACTGCTGCCTGTGCGTTCACGCGGCCCGTTCACGGTGTACCTGGCCGCTGGTTGGCCGATCGGCATGCTGCTCGCGCTGGGCGCTACGGTCTGGATGATGTCGATGGGCTGGCGCTGGGTGATCGGGATGAGTTCGCTCGCCGCGCTGTGGGCGCTTGTCGTGGCATATCTGGTGCCCGAATCCCCGTACTGGCTGGCAGGGAAGGGCCGCCAGGAGCAGGCACGTGCAGTGATCCTTCGGCTCAGCCGCGGTGCGACGGTTATTTCGCCACAGCGACAGTTGCACGTCGAAGAGGTGAAACGTGGTGTCTGGAGTGACCTCCTTTCGGGCCGTGTCCTGGCCGTCACGTTATTGCAGATCGCGATCAATTTCACGTTTGCGTGGGGCTACTGGGGCCTGCAGTCGTGGTTGCCTACCTTGCTACAGCAGCGAGGTTTGAGTTTGCCGCAAAGCTACAGCTTCATTGCGATCTCGGCACTCTGCATGATTCCGGGCTATATGAGCGCGTCATACCTGACCGGAAAGTTCGGGCGCAAGAAGGTCATGATCGCGTATGTGGCTTTGTCGGCGATCGCCGGGTATGCGTTCGCCAACACACAAACGATGACGGCCCTCTATGCCAGCAATTTCGCGCTCGCATTCTTCAGCCTGGGCGCGTGGGGCGTGTGGGACACGTGGGTAGCCGAACTGTACTCGACTCGGCTGCGTACGGTCGGCTACAGCTGGGCCGTGCTGGCGCAGCGACTCGCGAACATCGCGGCTCCCACCTTCATCGGGTTGCTGGTAGCACAAGGGTCATCTTTCAATACGACCACGACGATTATCAACCTGTTCATGATTGCCACCGTCCTGATGGCATTGTTCCTGCCCGAGACAGAGGGGAAGGATCTCGCGTAGTGCAGGAAGCAGTCTCATGTACTGGGACTGACTGGCTGGCAGTGTTCCGACCAAAAACGGTTGGAGCACTACCTTAACCTGGCTGGCCTCGATCGATCGTATCGATAGGTCGACGGACTGTCGAACCGGGAGCGCCACAGTTCGGCCGGCTCGAAATGCGTGGGCGGACGGACTGGCTGGGCGCATGCAAAGAAGATACAAAGTGGATCAAGAACTGTTGAAAAGCACGACCGTAGGCGTCAAGATCGATGGCGCGCTCAGGATGCGCATGAGGACGGCAGCGGAACGCATACAACGTACGCCGCACTGGCTGATGAAACAGGCCATTTTCTCGTATCTGGAGAAAATCGAGGATGGCCAGTTTCCCGCTGAACTGCCCGGTGTGCAAGACCCGGCTGATATGGCTGACGGCACCACGCTGAAGCAATCGGACGACGGTGCATCGCACCCGTTCCTCGAATTCGCGCAGAACGTGCAACCGCAGTCGGTGCTGCGCGCGGCGATCACGGCCGCGTATCGCCGTCCGGAGCCGGAGTGCATGCCGTTTCTGCTCGGTCAGGCGCGCGTGCCGGCCAACCTCGCGGGTGACGTACAGGCGATGGCCAGCAAGCTGGTCGAGACGCTGCGCACCAAGAGCAAGGGAGGTGGCGTCGAAGGGCTGATTCACGAATTCTCGCTGTCGAGCCAGGAAGGCGTGGCGCTGATGTGCCTCGCCGAAGCGCTGTTGCGCATTCCCGATCGCGCCACGCGCGACGCGCTGATTCGCGACAAGATCAGCAAGGGCGACTGGAAATCGCACGTCGGTCAGGCACCGTCGCTGTTCGTCAACGCCGCGACCTGGGGCTTGATGATCACCGGCAAGCTGGTGACGACCAATAGCGAAACGGGTTTGTCGTCGGCGCTCACGCGTCTGATCGGCAAGGGCGGCGAGCCGTTGATTCGCAAGGGCGTCGATATGGCGATGCGCCTGATGGGCGAGCAGTTCGTCACGGGCGAGAACATTTCGGAAGCGCTGGCTAACAGCCGCAAATACGAAGCGCGCGGCTTCCGCTATTCGTACGACATGCTCGGCGAAGCGGCCACCACCGAAGCCGACGCACAGCGCTACTACGCGTCGTACGAACAGGCAATCCACGCGATTGGCAAGGCTGCGGGCGGCCGTGGCATTTACGAAGGCCCGGGCATTTCGATCAAGCTGTCCGCGCTGCACGCGCGTTATTCGCGCTCGCAGCAGGAACGCACGATGAGCGAGTTGCTGCCGCGCGTGCGCTCACTGGCGATCCTCGCGCGCCGCTACGACATCGGCCTGAACATCGACGCCGAAGAAGCCGATCGCCTCGAAATCTCGCTCGATCTGCTCGAAGCGCTGTGCTTCGATCCGGAGCTGGCCGGCTGGAACGGCATTGGTTTCGTGGTGCAGGCGTATCAGAAGCGCTGCCCGTTCGTGATCGACTACATCATCGATCTGGCGCGCCGCAGCCGTCATCGCATCATGGTTCGCCTCGTGAAGGGCGCGTACTGGGATACCGAGATCAAGCGTGCCCAGGTGGACGGCCTCGAAGGCTATCCGGTCTATACGCGCAAGATCTACACGGACGTGTCGTACCTCGCCTGCGCGAAGAAGCTGCTCGGCGCGCCGGACGCGGTCTATCCGCAGTTCGCCACGCATAACGCGCATACGCTTTCGGCGATCTATTACCTCGCGGGCAACAATTACTATCCCGGCCAGTACGAGTTCCAGTGTCTGCACGGCATGGGAGAGCCGCTCTACAAAGAAGTCACGGGCCGCGACAAGCTGAATCGTCCGTGCCGCGTGTACGCGCCGGTCGGCACGCACGAAACGCTGCTGGCGTATCTCGTGCGCCGTCTGCTGGAAAACGGCGCGAACACGTCGTTCGTGAACCGCATTGCCGATGAAACCGTCGCGATTCCAGACCTCGTAGCCGATCCGGTCGACGAAGCGTCGAAGATCGTGCCGCTCGGTGCACCGCACGCGAAAATTCCGCTGCCGCGCAATCTGTACGGCGCCGAGCGTCTCAATTCGATGGGCCTCGATCTGTCGAACGAGCATCGTCTGGCGTCGCTGTCGTCGGCGCTGCTCGCGAGCGCGCATCATCCGTGGCGCGCCGCGCCGATGCTCGAAGACAACGAGATCGCCGTCGGCGTCGCGCGTGACGTGCGCAACCCGGCCGATCAGCGTGACCTGGTTGGAACGGTGGTCGAAGCGACTTCGGACCATGTGAGCGCCGCGCTCGCGCACGCCGTTGCCGCTGGGCCGATCTGGCAGGCCACGCCGGTCGAAGCGCGCGCCGATTGCCTCGCGCGTGCCGCCGATCTGCTCGAAGCGCAAATGCACACGTTGATGGGCCTCGTGGTGCGTGAAGCCGGCAAGTCGCTGGCGAACGCCGTGGCGGAGATTCGCGAAGCGATCGACTTCCTGCGCTATTACTCCACGCAGATCCGTAACGAATTCTCTAACGACACGCATCGTCCGCTCGGTCCGGTGGTATGTATCAGCCCGTGGAATTTCCCGCTGGCGATTTTCATGGGCCAGGTCGCGGCCGCGCTCGCCGCCGGCAACACCGTGCTCGCGAAGCCGGCTGAACAAACGCCGTTGATCGCCGCGCAAGCCGTGCGTATTCTGCGGGAAGCCGGCGTGCCGGCCGGTGCGGTGCAACTGCTGCCGGGCGACGGCGAAACGGTTGGCGCCGCGCTGGTGGCCGATCCGCGCACCCGAGCGGTGATGTTCACCGGTTCGACCGAAGTCGCGCGCCTGATCAACAAGACGCTCTCGAATCGTCTCGATCCGGAAGGCAAACCGATTCCGCTGATCGCCGAAACCGGCGGCCAGAATGCAATGATTGTCGATTCGTCAGCACTCGCCGAACAGGTGGTGGCGGACGTGCTGCAGTCATCTTTCGACTCCGCCGGTCAACGGTGTTCGGCGTTGCGCGTTCTTTGTCTGCAAGACGATGTCGCCGATCGCACGCTCGAGATGCTGACAGGCGCGATGCGCGAACTGGCGGTGGGCAATCCGGATCGCCTCTCGATCGACGTCGGCCCGGTGATCGACCTCGACGCAAAGCGCGGTATCGACGCACACGTCGCGGCGATGCGCGAGAAAGGCCGCAAGGTCGAGCAATTGCCGATGCCGGAAGGCTGCGCACAAGGCACCTTCGTTCCGCCGACGCTGATCGAACTCGACAGCATCGACGAACTGAAGCGCGAAGTGTTCGGCCCGGTGCTGCACGTGGTGCGTTACCGTCGCAGCCAACTGGACAAGCTGCTCGAACAGATTCGCACCACGGGTTACGGCCTGACGCTCGGCATCCACACGCGGATCGATGAGACCATCGCCCACGTGATCAGCCGCGCACATGTCGGCAACATCTACGTGAACCGCAACGTGATCGGCGCGGTGGTGGGTGTTCAACCGTTCGGTGGCGAGGGTCTGTCGGGCACGGGTCCGAAAGCGGGTGGCGCGCTGTATCTGCAACGTCTGTTGGCGACGCGCCCGGCAGGGTTGCCGAAGTCGCTGGCGCAGGCGTTGGTGGCCGATGGGCCGTCCGACGGCACCGGGCAACACGGCCACAAAAACCAAAGCGTTGATCAGCTGGCCACCGCATTGCGCGACTGGCTGATCGCCGAGTCTGAACCGGCGCTGGTGGCTCGTTTCGATGGTTACCTCTCGTTAGGGCTCGCCGGCACGATGGCGGTGCTCCCGGGACCGACCGGCGAGCGCAACACCTACACGTTGGGTGCGCGCGGCACGGTGTTGTGTGTCGCCTCGACTGCGACCGGTGCGCGCGTGCAGCTCGCGGCGGCGCTGGCCACCGGCAACCACGCGCTGTTCGAAGGCGCGGCCGGCGAGCAACTGGTATCGCGGCTGCCTGCCGCGTTGAAGTCGTACGCAAGCGCGAAGAAGAGTGCCGATACGCAGTTCGATGCGGTGCTGTTTGAAGGCGATAGTGACGAACTGCTCGCGCTGGTCAAGGAAGTCGCGAAACGTCCGGGGCCGATCGTCTCGGTTCAGGGCGTCGCGGCACGCGCGCTGGAAAGCGGC
The DNA here is from genome assembly GCF_905220705.1 of Paraburkholderia domus. Classification (GTDB taxonomy): domain Bacteria; phylum Pseudomonadota; class Gammaproteobacteria; order Burkholderiales; family Burkholderiaceae; genus Paraburkholderia; species Paraburkholderia domus. The sequence continues at coordinate 7,557 of NZ_CAJNAT010000017.1, read as the reverse complement.
GACGAGGACTACGCAATCGAACGTCTGTTGACCGAACGTTCGGTCAGTGTGAACACGGCGGCAGCCGGCGGTAATGCGAATTTGATGACAATCGGCTGAGCGCGATTTCGGTTGAACCGGCATTCACGGCGATTCCCGATGTCGAGCAAATGTGCCGGCAACCCGCAGTTAGTAGGTGAAGATCGGCTCTGATTTTTTGGGGGCGTTTCAAAGCGGCGACAGCAGAAAATGAAAATCAACCAACTGGAGGATGAATAATGGGTATTCGAGCGTTTAAAGGATGCGTGGGAGTGCTGGTTCTGGCGGCGACGTTTTGCGCTCACGCACAAGGTGGAGGTGAGCCGATTTCACCCGAACAGGCTTCGGACATTGTCGCTCGGCAGGCTAAAGACAAACAGCTTGCCGCCGACGTTCTTACGGCTGTTACTGGCGCTGGCGTTGATGGTTCAAAAGTTAAGGTGCGTGCCTACAAGGGTGTCGTCACGCTCCACGGCTCCGTGCCCGACGCCAATCAGGTGCAGACGGCTGGCACAACAGCGGCAACTGTGTCCGGGGTCACGGCGGTGAAAAACAAGTTGCGTGTTCGCAAATAACCATCGGGAGATCGGGGCCGTCATGGCCGCGCTTCCGATCCCTTGATGACCATGAAGGTGACACGCTCCGCGTGCACCAGCAACGAAGAATTTGCGGGAGTTGCAGACTCTCAAAGGGAGGAGTGGGAACGGAGTCGCAGGGGGCGGGCAGGTGGACTTGCCCCTGCATGACCGGACATGCGGTCACGCTTAGGTTGGTGAATTTGCTCGCTGGCGAAACTCGCGTGGTGAGCGGTATTTCAGGGCGCTGTGCGGATGCGACTCGTTGTAGTGGTCAAACGCGATGACCAGGTTCTGCAACGCCGTTCTCGCGTCCGGCTTGGGCATCCACGAGACGTAGTCTCTCTTCATCGTTTTGACGAAGCTCTCGGCCATCCCGTTGCTCTGCGGACTTCGGACCGGCGTCGTGATGGGTTTCAGGCCCACTTTTTTCGAGAACGTCAGCGTCTCCTCGGCAATGTAGCAGGAACCGTTGTCGCTGAGCCATTCGATTTCGTTGTCGGCCTTCAGCGCACTATCGAAACGGTTTTCTACAGCCTGAAGCATGACATCACGCACCATGTCTCCGGTATAGCCTCCAGTGGTCGCAACCCAGCTCATGGCCTCCCGGTCGCAGCAGTCCAGTGCAAAGATGACGCGCAGCGGTGAGCCGTCATCACAACGGAATTCGAAGCCGTCCGAGCACCAGCGCGCATTGCTCCGGTCCACCGCGACCCTGCCGTCGTGCCGGCGCGTGGATTGGGGATGTGGAGGGCGGCGCTCGAGCAGCAGGCCGTGGGTATGCATGACCCGATAAACCCGTTTTGCATTAACGCGAGGCTGCCCCTGTGCGTCCCGGTTTCGCCGTAGCAGGGCCCAGGCGCGCCGGTAGCCGTAAGTAGGCAAATCAGCAACCAGCCCCTGCAGCTCCGCAACGAGCGGCATGTCGTCACGGGCGGTCGTCTTGCGCTTGTCGACCCATTCAGCGTCGCGCTTTGATTTCACTGCGAGATTAGAGCGCGACACACCTAGGACTTCACAGACCGTCTTCATCGGTCGTCCCCCGGCAGCAATGGTGAGCGCGCAATCAATTTTTTTGTCCGGCCGTACTCCACTGCTTCGCGGAGGATTTCCACTTCCATCGTCTTCTTGCCCAGCAGTCGCTGGAGTTCACGAATCTGCTTCATCGCTTCGGCCAGGTCGGATGCCGGTACCACCTGCTCGCCGGCACTGACTGCTGACAGGCTTCCGTCCTGATAGAGCTTGCGCCAGGCGAACACCTGGTTTGCATTCACCTGATGACGACGGGCAACTCCGGATACGGTTGCGCCGGGCTCGAAGGTCTCGCGCACTATCGCAAGCTTCTCCTCGACAGAGCGCCGGCGGCGCTGTTCGGGCTGGGTCAAAACTTCAATGGGTTCCACGTTAGAGCTGGGCTTAAACATAGGCGTAAGACTACCTCAAAGTTTAAGCGTTACCTCGTGTCCGGTTTTCGCCGGGGCCGGCCCAACGACCTCGTACGCATTGCCCCTGCCGTAAAGGGAACAGGAAACTCAACTGGCGGCTTTGCAGTGTACGAAGTTGCGCAGCGCCCTGGATTGCCTTGGAACGCCAGCTTTTGCGCATTCTCAGTGCGCGTTCCACGCGGGCTCGCGGATCTCGCGCGCGCTGGGATGTTGGAGATCGGGAGCGGGACGCCGCCTGAAATGGAAGAGGGATGGAAAAGTCCTGACGCCCGGTCCTAGGGGTAGACCGGCCACACCAGCGACTCAATCAGCGAACCAGCGAGTGCCCGCTACATATGGCCGATGGAGGATCGCGCTCTTTTAGTACGAAACCCGAAATGTTGGGGAGTCTTCCGGGCGATTCCTGCGCCGGTCATAAATCCGTGTCGTGGCGATGTTGGCGTGACCGAGCCATTCCTGGACCCTGGCGATATCCGCTTCGTGCTCCAGTGCATTGGTCGCGGCCGTGGCCCGCAGACTGTGCACACCGAAACCCTGCACGTTGATGTGCACGGCTGCCGCGTACGCGAGCACGATCTTGTAGACGCCATCGGCCGTCAGGCCTGCGTGCGTCTTTCTGCGCGCCGGCTGGAAGAGGGGAGCGTCGGGTGAGTGGCCATGTTCTACGGCCTCAAGGTAAGCGTGGATGCGCCCGGCGCTGCCTGCATGCAACGGCAGATAGCGCAATTTGTTGCCTTTGCCGTGGATACGTAGATGGAGTACGCCGCGCCGGGCGTGGATATCTCGAACCGTGAGCTTGCATAACTCTTCCCGGCGCAGGCCGTGATACAGCAGCACCGACAGCAACGCGCGGTCGCGTTTGCCTTTGAGTGTTGTTGGATCTGGCGCATCCAGCAGCGCACGCGCCTGATGATCGCCAAGTGCCGGCGTCTTGCCTTCATAGCTGTCGACCCTGGGACGCTTTGCCCCTCTCACGGGATTGAAGTCGACGGCGTTCTTTTCACACAGGTATTCGAACAGCGACGACAGCGCGGCGAGCTTGCGCCGGATCGTTGCGCCGGACAATGCACGCTCCTCGAGCACTTTTCGCCAGGCGAGCACATGCGCGCGCGTGACGATGCGGAATTCGTCCGCCTGCCGGATCCCGGCGAAGCCCATGAAGTCCTGCAGGTCAGTCTGGTACGCCCGTCGCGTGCGCGGATTATCGAGATTGGCAAACCATTCGGCTTCGGCCGGCACCGCGGCAAGCTGGTGAAATTCCGCAGCCGTCAGCGGCCGGTCCAGCCGTTCGGCGATCGCACGACCGGTATCGGGGCGTGACGGCATGAGAGACCTTCCTTGGTAGTCCTGACTTACAGGATGCGCAGGTTGCGGATCCGGCCGATCCTGGGTGAGCGCTCGCAGATCAGTCCGGCGATGTATTCGGGCAACAGCGCGCGCGGGATATTGGCCGGCACATCGCTGACCGTCTGGGCTGGCACCTGGACGATGAAGTCGTCCGGCGCGCTCGCCAGACTGTGCTCATAACTTACGCGGTAGTCCACTTTGTTTTCTCGCCCTGTCGACAGACTCACTTGATCGCGCGCCACGCTAGGTACAGACCGCCCAGCGCAATGCCGGTCGTCCAGACGAACTGCCAGTTGCGCCGGTAGAACCCCACAAGCCGACGCGCGATGCGGGCCGTCCAGTGGTATTCGGTGTAAAAATGGGGCATGAATACGATGGAACTCTCCGGATCGTTTTCATACACCTCGGTCTTGCCGTCCCCCTCATACCATCGCCGGACACGTTCAAACATGCTGCCCCCGGACCCTGCGTCCACTTGGAAAGGACCGACAATACTATTGATAACATATTTTATCAATAGTAACCGCACCGAATAAAGCGCGGTGGACCGGTTCCGAAGAACCCACCCGCCCGCGCCCGGGAAGTCACTTTTTCTTCGGCTTGCTCGAGGTTGCGCCCTTGCGCTGTGAGAGGTCCGACGCAGCGACCTCTTTCTCCCTCCTGGTGGATTTCGGACCGCGCAGGATCTCGCCCGCGTCGGATGCGGGTTTCTTGCCTGTTGCCATGGTCGCCTCTCGTTGTGCTCGTATCCCCCCAATTCAGGGCACATTAATCGTATGACAACACCGGGGAATTACAAGGGGAATAGGGCTGTCGTTTGAGAACAGGTTCTATGTCAACCGGGCAAACTCAATGGCGCTACCAATAGTTAGCGGCATTGCGACAGTTTGCAAACATGCAATATCGACTGGGTGGTACTCACTGCTTCAGGCACTTGATGTAGGCGCTCAGTTCGCGACCTGCGCGCATAAGCTGACGGATAAGCGCATCGTAGCGGTCGCCCAGCTCATTAACGAGGCGCAGTTCTTCGGGGGAAGCAGGCGGAGGCATGCGGCAGAGTTCACCCAAAAGCCGCTGCCGTGCTGCTAGTGCATCCTGAAGCTTCGCATATGCCGGTTCGAGCACAAAGTCGCTTCGTTCCTTGCCCATGTCGTCGGCCAACTCTGAGGCGTGGCCCAGCACGAGATCGATCTCCTGTAGGACGACCGTCCACGCTCCGGCGGGATCCTGCGCATACCTTGTCCGTCGATGGCGACTGTACTCACGTAATGAGTAGGCCGTGTCGTTGCACGCGACATGTAATAAGGAAACTCGGGCGCTAAAGTCAACAAGTCTGGCTACAGCGCGGCGCGCCTTGACGGCGTCGTAGCCACCGACGCCGGTGACAACCGCGTGTTTGATGCCATCAGCGATTTTTCCGACGGCGTCGCCCCCTGCACCGACCGCGTCGATCAGATCCTTGAATAGCTTGATTTCCATCTCGGTGACCTCGTTGCTGGCCTCGTTCGGCCGCCGGTCGCGCGGCCCACCCAAGAACGATAGGACGAGGGCGGGGGCTGTCAAGGCGAGGTGAGTTGCCACGTTTGACGCTATAAGAAATTTTCCTTGGCCGCGAGTCTTGACGGCACCCTGAGAGGGTTTTCGACTCAAACGGAGTCACGTATGACCCAACGCTGTTTTTGCCACTGCCCGGTCGTAGCCGTCCGGGTAACGTTCGGACGGCAGAACTTCGACCTGTCGGGCATGGGCAGTCCGGCTATGTTGACGGAGCACGCCTATGGGTGCTCGCGTGAGGGCAACTGCGAACACCGCACGACCGAAGCGTGTCGCGTACGTCAGTCGAACGGTTGACCGCGCAGGGGGGGCCGGGCCCCTACTCGCAAAGTGGTCTGAGGGGAGAGACTGCTGCCCGGACGAGGTCGAGCGGATCAGCGTGTAACGGGCCACCCTAAGGAGAAGGGAATTTGCGCACGCTAGGCGTCTGCCAGATACGTGGCTCGAATGTCGCTCGACGACCCGAAGGGGCCCTTCCGCGTCCGCCTGAGAAGGACTGACTACGCACCTTCAGCGGACGTTCAACATGCTCGGGTCTTGATGTGACGGCGGCGAAATCAAATGACGTCTCGTTCGAATTTGCCAAAGGCGGCTAGTTCGAGCGGTTCCCACGCGAAGGCACGCCCGACCGTGACGTACTTTCCGTTCGAAACGGACGACAGAAACAAACCGTACCCTTCGCGCACAAAGTCATCAGCCAGCTGTCTCATTGGATCTGCATACGGAAACTGATGTAGGTTCCATATCACGTGTTCGCGGCAAAAATCTGTTTTGTGCAGCGCAGCCAGATGAGCGAGCAGTAGCTGATGGAAGCCAAACTCCGCACGCGCAAAAATGAGGCCGCTCTTTTTATGGTAAACAAAGTGGCCGGCCTGCCCCGAACGCACCTCGTCGAATACATACGCAAGCTGTTCCGCGTAAGCGAAATGCGCGTGCCGCCACAGGTAACGTTCTAAACCCTTCTCTATGGCAGGCTGTGGGACTGCCGTAAAATCCGACAGAAGCAGATCCGTTAGCTTAGGGGCATCACCAATCTGATATCGCATATGCCGTTCTCGTGGCGTCAGGAGATTGTCAGCAGGCAATTAACTCTACACCAGCCTTCGCTGAAAATTGATTCACATACGAATCTGCGCATTTCCTGGACGCCTGTTGTTGGCCGATCTGCGTGGCTGGTGATCGACTCTGCCCGACCCGTTGGTGGCACGCAGACTACGGACAGTTGCCCGCTAAAACCGGTAGCCGATACCAGCCAGGATCACATCCGTATCGCGGCTGTAGCGCGTCATCACGCGATTCCAGGTCAGTCGTGCCGACCAGCGCTGCGTGATGCGATACGAAGCCGACATCGACACGAGTCCGGACAGAATCCCATCGCCCGTGTCCCTGTTGTCGTCCGAATCGCCGTGGTGGATTGCTGCGTACGCACCCACACCGATACCGAGCGAAAGGTGGTCGTTGAAGAAAGCGCGCGTGAGCCAGAGTTGGGCAGTCGCGCCGTCGCGTCGCGCTGACAAACCGTTGCCTTCGTGCAGATAGCCGAGCGTCGCGTCGAGGTAATTCGTCAGGCCGCGTCGGTATTCGATCGCCTGCGCCGCCGATGTCTGCGAATCGAGGCTGTTCAGAATCGTCGCGCCGGCCATCAGAGCGATTTCATTGTTCGTGACTTTGTTCGAACGCGGCAGCGCGAAGTCGCGCGGGCCTGGCGTGTCGGGTGCGTCCAGTTGATAGCCGACGCCGAGCATGATCGCGGTGGTCGATGCGCCGTTGGCCACCTGTATGTGATTGAGTTGGAGATTGGCCGTCCACCGGTGCGATGAATACCAGCTGGCGCGTGCGCTGTAGACGACGCCCCAGCCGTGCGTATTCGAATAGCCCGCGCCTTCTTCGGCGGCCTCGGTGTCGAAGTAACGATACGGGCCGACGCCCAGCGCCACTACGAAACGCCGCTCCATCAGTGGAAGCCTGCCCCAAAGCTGGACGACGGGGCCGTCGCGGTGATGACCGGGAATATGTCCTTCGTTGATCCAGGTGATGCTGCTGGCGAAGTAACGGCCGAATCCCTCCGTGTAGTCGATCGCCCAAGCGTAGGAATGGCTATGCTCACCTTCCAACGGTCCGGTGTAAAGACCGAACTCCTGGGCCGACGCGCGGGCCGCCGCCGTGCAAAGCGCCGCAGTAGCAACGGCGAGAGTCCAGTTAATCTTCATCGTCGTATTAGCTGTCTCCGCGTTTCGGAAAGCGCTAGTGGCTGGTGGTTCCGCTCGATGCTCACGGGTATTGTGACAGGATTTCGCGGAGTACACCCTTAGAAAGACAAGCGGATGTACTAATTCATCAGGTTTCCGTGGACGACGCCTGTCAGCAGATTGAGTGGCGGTCGCGAAGCAGTTGCGCCCGGCTGAGATTGGACGATAGAGGCTGCGCTCCCGCTTATCCTCGGCCGCGGTGAACGCCTGCTTTCGGCGTTTGAGCAGTCATTCAAGGACGGCGCCCGACCGGCAGTTAGTGTTTAGGGTTGTAGGATGCCTGCCCTGATCCGTCGGCACGTCAACTCGCCCGGACGCCAGCGGGCAGGCGTCCTACAAGCCCCAAGGGAGGAAACCGCGGAGTGCTCC
>NZ_CAJNAT010000016.1 GCF_905220705.1 Paraburkholderia domus | reverse complement strand
CCCGCCCACTTCGCTGAAAGCCTTGCCACTGCTGGCTCTCCCGCCTCCCGTGCCCCGGTGTCCGAAGCACGAAAGAGCGAGATTCTAGCGAGCCGGACCGTGCCTTGCAAGTGTTATTTTGATACGCATGATTTGCGCCAGAAATGGTGCGAAGATGGCGCAACAAGCTCACCCAAAGATCAACCGAAAGCCACCTCGTTCAGGCGGTCGCGCGCCTCTGCATCACGCGCTCGACTACGCTCAAATAGTGATCGAGGTCCGGCGTCGCGCGGTTCTCTTCTTTTGCGCAATCGTCCCATTTGCGCAGGCGCAATGCGTCTTCCGCGTAGGGCTTCTGCAGGAACGCCTCCGCTTCTTCCTTACTGAAGATGCCGCCTTGCAATTCCAGGCTCCGCACCGAGTCGGCGGAAAGCTGGCCAAAATACGCATCGTCGATGGCGCATAGGCAGCGCTTGGCGTCGACGTGCAGCCGGATCGGCTCCAGCACCGCGTCCGACAACACCGGCCGCAAGAACGGCAGAGCGAAATACTGATGCAGATCGTCGATACCCCGCTCCGTCGGCGTTTCGCCTTGCAGATTCAACAGATGGCCGAGGTCGTGCAGAAACGCAGCGGCAACAAGCTCATCGTGAGCGCCCGCCTCCTCCGCCAACGCGCCGCTTTGCAACGCATGTTCAAGCTGGGTCACCGGCTCGCCGCTATAGGCAAGATTGCCGTATTGCTCAAATAACGAACGGATGTCGTTCAGACTCAGTGCCACGCTCTTACTCCCACGGTAATGAAAACGTCTTCAGGTTGGTGAAGCTCTTCATTGCTTCCTGAACGCCTTCCTTATAGCCAAGCCCGGAATCCTTGATGCCGCCGAACGGCGTCAACTCGATCCGGTATCCTGGCACTTCCCACACGTTGACCGTCCCCACGCGCAATTCGTTGATGAAGCGCGTGATCGCGTCCTGCCGGTTCGTGCACACACCGGACGACAATCCGAACGGCGTCCCGTTACTAATACGAATCGCGTCGTCGAGCGTGTCGAAGGTGATGATCGGCGACACCGGGCCGAACGTTTCCTCGCGCACCAGTGCCATCGACGGGTCAACGCCATCCAGCACCGTCGGCGAGTACAGCGCGCCGTTGCACTGGTTGCCGATGCGCAAGCGCGCGCCACTCGCGACCGCCTCGTTGACGCGCGCCTCGAATAGTTGGGCCGCGGCGACGTCGATCACGGTGCCCATCTGATTCGACGCGTCGAACGGATCGCCGTAGGTCCATGCGCGCGTCTTTTCCACGACCAGATCGGTGAAGTCCGCTGCAATGCTCTTCTGCACCAGCATCCGCTTGACTGCAGTACACCGCTGCCCGGAGTTCTTATACGAGCCCTGCACGGCCAGCGTCGCCGCGCGTTCGAGATCGGCATCTTCGAGCACGATCAGCGGATCGTTGCCGCCCAGTTCCAGCACGACACGCCGGTAAGCCGCCTTCGCCGCAATGTATTTGCCGATCGCCACGCCGCCCGTGAAGGTGACGAGCTCCGCCAATGGATGCGTAATCAGTTCGTCGGCGATTTCGCGTGGATCGCCGGTCAGCACCTGCAACATCGGCGCCGGCAGGCCCGCTTCGTAGAGCACGTCGGCCAGATAGAGTGCCGACAGCGGCACTTTCTCCGACGGCTTCAGCAAGACACGATTATTGGTCGCAATAGCCGGCGCGATTTTGTGCGCGACCTGGTTCATCGGATGGTTGAACGGCGTAATCGCGACAATCACACCCGCCAGCGGCTCGCGCTGCGAAAACACCCGCCGCTTCTTGCCATGCGGCGTCAAATCGCAGGAGAAGCTCTGGCCGTCGTCGCGCAAGGCTTCGATCGAGGCGAACTTGAATACATCGGCGACGCGCCCGATCTCATAGCGCGAATCCTGTTTCGACAAACCCGACTCGAGCGAAATCAGGTCCGAGGCCTCTTCGGTCCGCTCCCGCAGCAATGCCGCGGCGCGTTCGAGAATCTGCGAGCGCTCGTAGCGCGTGAGCTTCGCCTCATACGCGGCGGCATAGTCGAACGCGGCGCGCACGTCGTCGATGCTCGCCAGCGGGACCGTGCCCACACGCATCCCCGTAAAGGGATCGGACACGTCGAGCGTGCGCGAGCGCGTCGCTCGCTCGCCTTTGAGCCGCAGCGCTTCTGCGCGAAATGCCGGATGATCCAGCAACACGGCGTTCATAATGCAGACACGTGATTCAACGCGACGTCGAAGATATCGAAGTTGCGCAACCGTTTGTCGGTGGGCAATCCTTCGACGCGACGATTGAACAGCAGCGGCACTTCCTGTTCAGAGATGCCGCCGTGCGAGCGCAACGGCACGGTCAGTCCGGACAGATCGTGCTCATCGCGACGCGTGCCGAGCACCACATGCCGGGTACTGACCACGACGATATCGCCGACACGGTCGTTCGGCAGCTCGAAGCGCTCACATGCGGCGCGATTGTCGAGCACGGCTTCCATGCCCTGCAAACCACTGATCCGTTCGATCACCTGCGCGACGCTCACATCGTGCGGCAGGTAAATCGTCGCGAACGAACCGAGCGCGCCGTGATGCACGACATACGGATCGGTAATCGGCAGAATCACGCGCGCTTTTCCGTGCCCAAGCCAATCGTCCAGCACGTCCTGCAGATAGATCACGTTCGGCTCGCCGGTCTGCGGATCGTGCTTGGCGTTCATGCCGTGGTCAGCGGTCAGGCCGATCACCCAGCCCAACGCGTCGAGCTTCGCGAGATAGCCGTCCATCATCGCGTAGAACGCGTTTGCGCCTTCAGTACCCGGGGCCCATTTGTGCTGGATGTAATCGGTGGTCGACAGGTACATCAGATCGAGTTTGCGGGTTTCCGCAAGCCGTACGCCGGCGGCAAACACGAACTCGGACAAACCGGCGCTATACACGTCGGGCACCGGCAAGCCGACCAGATCGAGCACTTCGTCGATGCCGTTTTCTTCGCGCGTCACCTTGTCGGCTTTTTCCGCCGAGAAGCAGATGCCCTTCAATTGCCAGCCGAGCAGCCGGCGCAGCTTGTCTTTCGCGGTGACCACAGCGACCGCGGCACCTGCCTCCGCTGCGGCGGCCAGCAAAGTGCCGGCGCGCAGATAGGCGGGATCGTTCATCATCACTTCCGCGCCTTCGCCGCCGTTCGCGTCCGGGTCCCAGAAGTAGTTGCCGCAAATGCCGTGCACCGAGGGCGGTACACCACACACGATCGAGAGATTATTCGGGTTAGTGAACGACGGAATCACGCAGTCGCCCTTGAAAGCCGCGCCGCTTTTGAGCATCTTGCCGATGAAAGGCGCGACGCCCGCCGCAACCGCGGCTTCCAGGTAATCGTATTCACACCCGTCGACGCACACCACGACAGTCGGTTGCGCGGGCAGCCGGTAGCTGCGGCCATTGACTTCGATTGTACGTTCGCTTGCGTTTGCCATCATTACCTTCCATGCGTTAAGAGCACGTGTGCTCTAGTCAATCTGTTGCAACCAGTTTCAATCGTTCGATGCCGCCGACATCTGCACCGCGCCCAACGTCCCCGCCGGTTCGCACGCCTCACGGGCGCGCTTCAGGCCGCCGTTCACATGCGCGTGCATCAACGCGGCGGCATGTTCGGCGTCGCGCGAGGCCAGCGCCGTCAGAATCGCGCGATGCTCGGCGAGCGAGCGCTCCATCGCGCCGGCATGCACCACCAGCGCGGCACGGCGAAACAGGCTCAACTCGCTCACCAGCCGCCGATAGGTCTCGTACAGTTTGACGTTGCCCGACGCCGCCACTATCGCGTCGTGAAACGCCACATTAGCGCGTGCATAAGCATCGTGATCCTGCGCGTCGAGCGCGCCGCGCATCGCGTCGAGCCACTCGCGCAACACGGCAAGCTTCTTCGCATCAATACTCGAAGCCAGCATCCGGCACGCCGCTTCTTCAAGCACCGCGCGCACGGCGTAAATCTCGTCGGCTTCCGCCAGCGATACCGTTCGCACGAACACACCGCGGTTTTTCTCGGTGCGCACAAGGCCCGCTTGTTCCAGCGCGCGAAACGCCTCGCGCACCGGTCCGCGCGATACCTGCAGACGCGCGGCCCAGTCGGCTTCGTTGAGTTTGTCGCCGGGCGTGAGCGCCCCATCGATGATGTGTCGTTCGATTTCGTCGCGGACCAGCGTCGTCAGCGAATGCCTGCGCACAACCTCAATCGGATCGACAGAAGCAGTTTGCATATATTCGGTCATTTTGACAAATTTCGCCACATCGATATGGGTATGCGCTTGCGCGCCTTCAAGGCACGCAAACACCACCATCAGAAGATACTCGTCAGTCCGCCCGGCGACGCGGGACACGCGCCGCGATCAGCAACAGCGCGGCAAGCGAGACCATCAGCAGAATCAGCGACAACGCGGAGGCTGGCAGGTAGTAACCACGCTCCACCTGCCCAACCACAACGATAGGCACCGTCGCAAAGCCCGGCGGGTACACAGTCAGTGTGGCGCCGAGTTCGCCGAGCGAGAGCGCGAAGCCCAGCGCGAGACTCGCACGGATCGCCGGCACCAGTTGCGGCAGCACGACGCGGCGTAGCACCATCGACGGCGGCGCACCCAGACTGGCTGCCGCTTCGCGCAAAATGGTCAGCTCCGGACGCAACGCGGCGGCCGCACAGCGGTAGCAAAACGGCAGCACGAGTGCGAGCTGCACGAACACGACGATCGCGGCCGAACTCGACAGATCGAACGGACGCTTGTGGTACGCAATCAGCACGGCCAGCCCGAGCACCACGCTCGGCACGCCGTTGGGCATCATCGCGATGGTGTCGACGAACGCGCCGAGACCACGCCGGTCGCGCCCTTCGAGCGCCAACGCCAGCCACAACCCGAGAATCGTGCCGAGCACGGCGACGCCCATGCCGATTTCGAGGCTCGTAGTCAGCGCGTCGAAGTCGCTGGAACCCAGCCGTTCGAACCAGCGCATGCTGAGGCTGTCCGGCAGGATCGTGCCCGACCAGTGCCCGGCCACGCTCGATAGCGCGACCACCAGCACCGGCAAGACGAACAACCAGAAGCACAGTAACGCGGCAAAGCCGAGAAACAGGCCGCCCAACATCCGCACCAGCAGGTTGTGCCGGACCGGCCGCGCCTTCTTGTGCATGACCGGCAAAACGGTCGGGTCGAGTTCAACGGCCATGGCCCGCTCCTTTCACCTTGCGACGGTTGACCTGGCGGTACAACGCGTACAGCGACAAAGACATGATCAGCATCACGACCGCGCCGGCGGCGGCGGTCGGCAGATCGAGGTCGACGGTCGCGGAACTGTAGATCGCGACCGGCAGTGTGATCAGATGCGCGCTGCCGAGCACGAGCAGAATGCCGAACTCGTTCAACGTCAGCAGAAAACACAGGATCGTGCCGGCGGCGATGCCCGGCCACGCGAGCGGCAAAATCACCTTGTACGCGACCATCCAGCCGCTTGCGCCGAGACTGCGGGCGGCCTCGATCAAACGCATATCGAGTGTGGCGAACGAAGCAAGCGTGGGACGCACGACAAACGGCGCGTAGAAGACCACTTCCGCGAGAATCACGCCGCCCACGCCGAACAGGAAATTGAGCGGCGGCGCTTCGAGATGAAACAGCTGCTGCAAGGCGATGCTGACCGAGCCCTGCGAGCCGTACAGAAAGATCAGCGTGAACGCGACCAGGAACGACGGGAACGCGACGAACAGTTCGAGGAAACGCGTGATCATCCGCGCGCCGGGAAACGGCTTGAAGAACAATAGCGACGCCAACGCGACGCCGAGCAAGGAGGCGAGGCCGGCACTGACAAACAGGATCCACAGCGTCGTGCCTACTACGCCGCGCGTTTCCGGGTTGCCGAAGAACGCCGAGTACGCTTGCAGGCTCAAACCGTGCTGGCTGGTCAAACTCAATAGCACCAGCCGCACCAGCGGATAAATGACCAGCGGACCGAGCACGACTACCGCGATGAACAGCAGATGCCATTGCGCGGCGCGTTCCCGGCGCTTCACCGAGGCCGTATGCGAGGCCGCGCTGGCGGCACGGCGAGCCTCGGCGGCAGCGGCGCTGAGCGGATTGGGGGTATCAGGGGTTGATAAGGACGACATCGTCAGCCTCATAACGCAGGGAAACACGCGCGCCCTTCTCCGGCATCATGCCGTTGCCGCGCTGCATGGTGACGAGCACCGGCTCGTTGGGCATCGCGTCGAGAACGACCGACACCGACAGCACCGCGCCGTACCATTCGACTGACGTAATCGCGCCATGCAACTGCCCTTCGCCGAGCGGCACGATACGCAGCGCTTCCGGACGCAGGCACGCGACCCGCTCACGCTCGTTGTAGCGCACATCGCCCATGCTGAATGCAACCTGCGGCGGCAACAGATTGGCCGCACCCAGATAACGCGCGACAAAACCATCGTTCGGCGTGTCGTACAACTGTTGCGGCGTGCCGAGTTGCGCGATGCGGCCTTCACGCATCAGCAGCGTGCGGTCGGAAAGCACTAACGCGTCGTCCTGATCGTGCGTCACGCAGACGATCGTCAGATTCGGCAGGCGCTCATGCAGTGTCTTCAGTTCGGAACGCACCGAAGCACGCAGATTGGCGTCGAGTGCGGAAAGCGGTTCGTCGAGCAACAGCACATCGGGCTCGATCACGAGCGCGCGCGCCAAGGCTACGCGCTGCTGCATGCCGCCCGATAATTGCGCGGGCATCACATGCCCGGCGTCGCCCAGTTGCACGAGTTTCAAAGCATCGGCGACACGTCGCGCGACATCCTTCGCCGGCGTGCGGCGCGCGCGCAACCCGAAAGCCACGTTTTCGAACACCGACAGATGCGGGAACAGCGCGTAACTCTGAAACAGCAAGCCGAGATTGCGCTTATGCGGCGGCACGTGCGTCAGGTCGTGACCGGCAACGGTCAGCGTGCCGGACAGCCCGTCCGCTTCAATGAACCCGGCGATGAAGCGCAACAGCGTGGTCTTGCCGCAACCGCTGCGGCCGAGCACGGTGAGCAATTCGCCGCGCTGAATGGTCAGCGACAGATCGTCGAGCACGGTGCGCGAACCGAAGCGCACGGTCAGATGGTCGATCTGCACGCCGCCCGGCGTGTTCGAACGCGCGGCGTCGAGCGCGTCCGGTGAGGCGCCGAGCGCGCCTGGGTGAGCAAGACTGGCCGTATTCACCGGGTTCATCCTCCAACTAGATTAATGCTGATACGGCGCCTCATGCGAATGCAAGGGACGCCGCCTGACTCAATTGCGAACTGCGGCTTACTTCGGCTTGACCACTTCGATTTGCTTGCCCGACGAACCGATCACGTCGCTCTTCCAACGCGCCGTCCAGTCAGCCTTCTTCGCCATCACATGGTTCCAGTCCACCGGAATCAGCTTCACACCGGCGATCGCCTGCTTGACCGCTTCGCCGTTCTTGCCTGCGAGCGGCACGTCGGTGCGACCCGGGATACCGAAGATGTCCGGTACCTTGGCTTGCACGTCGGTCGACATCAGGTAGTCGATCAGCTTCTTGCCTTCTGCCTGGTTCGGACCGTTCTTGATCAGGCCAATCGCGTACGGCAACTGGAAGGTGGTCGGCTTGTCGCCCGCCTTGGCTGCGAGGAAGATCGGCTTGAGCGACAGTCCGCCGTTCGCTGCATCGTCCAGATCCATTTGCAGGTCGCCGTTGGCGAAGGCGATTTCGTTACGCGAGAGCAGCACGTCGAGGTAGCCCGTGCCCTTGGTGTGGAACTTGGCGCTCTCTTCGAGCTTCTTCAGATAGTCGAACGCCTTGTCTTCACCCATCAGCGACGTGGTCAGGATGATCACAGCCATGCCGTCGCCAGCCGTGGCCGGGTTCGAATAGGCGACCTTGCCGGCGTAGTCCGGGTGCAGCAGGTCAGCGAACGTCTTCGGCTGGTTCTTGGTGACGTCCGGGTTGATCGCGAACGAGAAGTAGTTGTTCACGAAAGTCGCCCACGAACCGTTCGGCGCCTTGGCGATCGCCGGCACGTTCTTGTAGTTGGCGCTCTGGTAAGCCTGCAGCAGGCCGGCCTGATCGGCTTGCTGGATGAACGGCGGCAACGTGACGATCACGTCGGCCTTCGGCTGATCCTTCTCGATCGTGGCACGGTTCACCACTTCGCCGCTACCTGCCGTGACGATGTTGACCTTCACGCCTTCCTTCTTTTCGAAGGCCGGCAGCACATCCTTATAGAGGTTTTCGAGGCCGTCGGCGGTGTACAGCACCACTGCGTCAGCCGCATGGGCCTGCATTGCCGTGCCGCCGAACGCTGCAGCGGCGATCAGCGCCGGCAACAGTTTGCGTGCGAGGCCAGCCGTGGCGTGAAGGGAATTCGTCTTTGTCATGTCGCTCTCTCCGAAAGGCAAAAAACCAGACGGTCGGGATAACCCGATACCTGTTGTGATTGAACGGCGGTAGCGCCGTGCCGCTTGCGTGTTGCCCGCAGCCAGTTGCCGTGCAGATTCGTGCGGATTGCAGATTGCCGACAACTTTGCTGCTTCTTCTCCAGCCTGACTTACAGCTCACCTACGACACTCGCGCTGCCTGCCATGCCTGATCGGGCACAGCAAGGATTACAGGTTTCCATGACAACGCCATGACTATTCTGTCGAATTCCAAAAATTGACACAATTCGCCAATAATATCCAAACCCATCTTTTCGTCACCCCGCCCGGGCGACGAACATTCATCTGATGACGGAGGCTGTGTGATTCTTGGAAACGACCCAATCCTGTTGACCCCAGGGCCGCTCACCACCTCGCCGCAAACCCGCGAGGCGATGCTGCGCGACTGGGGTTCGTGGGACGCCGCGTTCAACCGCATGACCCATAGCGTGTGCGCCGAACTCGTGAAGATCGTACATGGCGAAAGTGACTATGTATGCGTGCCGCTTCAAGGCAGCGGCACCTTTGCCGTCGAAGCGGCGCTCGGCACACTGGTGCCGCGTCAAGGCTGTGTGCTGGTTCCGAACAACGGCGCGTATTGTGCCCGTCTGATCCGAATATTGCAGCGGATGGGGATCGCGTATGTCGAACTGCCGCTGCGCGAGGACGAACCGGTCAGCGCCGCCGCCATTGAAGACGCCTTCAACCGCAACTCGCGCATCAGCCACGTCGCGCAAGTCCATCTGGAAACGAGCGCCGGCCTGCTCAATCCACTCGACGATATCGCCGCGGTATGTCAGCGCCACGGCAAGAGCCTGATCGTCGACGCGATGAGTTCGTTCGGCGCGTTGCCGATCGACTTACGGCGCGGCGGCATCGACGCGCTGATCTCGGCAAGCGGCAAATGCCTGGAAGGCGTGCCAGGGATGGGATTCGTGATTGTGCGGCGCAGCGTGCTGGAGCAGTGCGAAGGACGCTCACCGTCGCTTGCGCTGGATCTGCACGATCAATACGTCTATATGGAGAAGACGACGCAATGGCGCTTCACGCCGCCGACTCATGTGGTCGCGGCTTTGCGTCAAGCGCTCGATCAGTTCATCGCGGAAGGGGGACAAGCGGCGCGCGGCGCGCGCTACACGCAGAACTGTGCGGCGTTGGTAAGCGGCATGACAGCACTCGGTTTCGAGCCGTTTCTTAAGCCTGAAGTGCAGGCGCCGGTGATCGTCACGTTCCACGCGCCGCGTGACCCCGCGTGGCGTTTTGCGGACTTTTATGCTGCCGTGCGCGAGGCCGGCTACGTGCTGTATCCGGGCAAGCTCACGCAGGTGGAAACATTCCGTGTGGGTTGCATCGGCGCGATCGACGCGAACGAACTGCACAACGCGGTAGCGGCGATCGACCGTACGCTGAAACGGCTTGGGATTCGCGTGAAGTGACGCGGACGCCGCGGAGAACCCGTGATGCATGAGGCGCACAAGGCATTCGCTTATGCACTCAGCCCGTCACCCCTCGATGCTCAGGCGATCAGGATTTCCGGCCCATGCGCCGTGATCGCCTTGCCGAGCGCCTTCTCCGGCGCCAGTTCAGTGACCAGATAACGCGCCGATTCGATGCCGTTGATGCGCACCGGCGTCACGCGGCCGAACTTCGAGTGATCGGCGACGATCACCACCATGTCGGCGGCGGCGATCATCCGGCTGCGCACTTCGGCCGCCATGCGGCTGTAGTCGGTCAGATAGCCATCCGGCGAGATGCCGCCCGCGCCGATGAAGGCGAAGTCCGCGTGGTACTGCGTCAACTGATGGACCGTGTCGAGGCCAAAGGTGGCGTCTTCAATATCCGACAGTTCGCCGCCAAGCAGCGTCACGCGGTTATCGTTGCGGCGGCCGAGCAGCAGCGCGATACGCCAATCGTTCGTATAGACCGACAGACGATGCCGGTCGAGCAGCGCCCGGGCCACCGCTTGCGTGGTGCTGCCCGAGTCGATGATCAGCGAGGCGCCGTCCGGTACGAACTCGGCCGCGCGTTCGCCGATCGCCCGCTTGGCGCCGGCGTTGGCGGCTTCGCGTGTATCGAGGTCCGGCTCGCGCCGGTCGCTGGAGAGCGCGCCGCCGTGGGTGGTGACCAGCAGGCCGCGCCCGGCCAGCGCATTCAGATCACGGCGGATCGTCTCGCGCGACACATTCAATTCGCGCACCAGTTCAGCGACCGAGAGCGCGCCGGTTTTGGCGACTTGCGCCAGGATGTATTGGTGACGTTGTTCTGCGAGCATCTGTTGAGGGCCGGAAGCCGGCGCGCCTAGGTTTCGCCACGGTTGAAAGGCCGGCGTATTGTATTACGCGCGGCGCGGGGATGCTCCTCTTGCCGCCCTTACCTGCTAACCTGAACGCCCTGGCTGCGCGCCCGGCACCTGTCGATGCCGCGTAGTCCATCAACCGAACTGCCGATGCCGCCACTGTTTCGCCGTTTACTGCTGCTGTCCCACGCATTGCGTTATGGCGCGCGCTTGCTCTGGCGGGCCGCCCCGCCCGACCACAAACTGCATTGGATGATCGACCTGGTCAGCCGCGTGCATGCGTCCGGGCGCAGCGAGAGCCTGCACGGCGTGCTGCCCGCGCTCGGGCCGCTCGCGAGCCGCTTCGCGCAGACACTGGCTGAACGGCCCGAACTTGCGACCGGCACCCTGCACGATGCCATCGACGCGATCGATCATCTCGAAGCCCCGCTGCCACCGCAGGAATCCGAACAGGCCTTGGCACGCGCGTTCGGCCGGCCGCTCGCCACGATTTTCAGCGCGGTCGATCTGGTGCCGGTACGCGGCGGCTTTGCCGAACAGACGCACTTCGCGCGGCTCCTCGTACCGGTCAACGGCCATAGCGAAGTGGCCATCAAGCTGGTGCGCGCCGATCAACTGCAACAGATCGGCGACGAACTCGCGCTTCTACGCTGGGTCGCGCGCTGGCTGGAGAAGCTTTCCGGCTCTGCCCGCCGCCTGCAAGTGCGTACGCTGGCGCAGACCTTCACCGACGATATCCTGCGCCGCTTCGATCTGCGCGCCGAAGCCGCCAATCTGAGCCAGACCGGCCATCATTTCGACGGCGATGCGCGCATCGTCGTGCCGGATGTGATCTGGGACCTCTGCACCGACCACACGCTGACGATGCAACGCGTCAGCACCCTGCCGGCAAGCGACCCGCCCGGCCTGCACGCGCATCACATCAAGCTCGCGCCGCTGGCCGCGCATATCGTCGAGGTGGTGACTGAGCAGGCGTTCGAGCACGGCTTCTTTCACGCGACGCTCGATGCGCGCCGGGTGCGCGTGAGCATCGAACCGGACACGCTGGGACGCCTCGTGCTGGCGGAGTTTTCGATCATGTCGAGCCTGTCCACCGGCGAGCGTGAATTCTTCGTGCACGGCGCAACCGCACTCTTCAACCAGGACTACGGCCGGCTCGCTGAACTCCATCGCGACGCTGGGCATGTGCCGCACGACACGCGCCCGGAGATGCTCGAAGCCGAGTTGCGCATACGCGCCGAAGCGCACTTCGCGGCCGAGCCGGAAGACCGGTCGGCGGGTTCGCTGTTTCATCATCTGCTGCACGCGGTCCATCCGTTCGACGGCGCCGTGCCCGGCCGGCTCGCCACCGCGCAGCGCTCGTTCCAGCAGGCGGAAATGCTGGCGCGCGCGCTGCATCCGGGCGTCGATACGTGGAATGTCGCACGGGGCGTGCTGGCGGGAATTGCGCGGCGCGACATGGATCACCGCGGCTGGATCAAACACATCGCGCGCGAATTACCGCACCTGGCGCATATGCTGCCGCGCGTGCCGCAACTGGCCGTGCGCTACCTGCAGCATGAGCACGATCGCGCCCGCACGCCGCAACAGAATGCACAGCTGATGCTGGATATCGGCCGCGAGTATCGGCGTACTCGTATCCTGCTGTGGGCATGCGCGGTGTGCGGCGGGGTGCTCGGCGCGGGGACGGTGTTGTTGATGTGGTGATGATTGCAGCTTCGAACAAGACGCGCCGCGCGTGTCCCGGCAACATGGCCGCTTTCGACGCTACCCGTTCCAGATGCTCGCTTTTTCAATCGCCGCCGTATTTGTCGTGTTGTGGTCGACCGGTTTCGTGGTCGCCCGGGCGATCACACCCTATGCCGATCCCAATCTGTTCCTGCTCGCGCGCTTTGGCGGCACCGCGCTGATATTCGCGCTTGCCGCGCTCGCCGCACGTGCCGCGTGGCCAACCGGGCGCGATCTCGGCAAGCATCTGCTTGCGGGCGCGCTGCTGCAAGGTGTCTATCTCGGCGCGGGCTACTGGGCCGTCGCACAGGGCTTGAGCGCCGGTGTGATGGCCTTGCTCGGCGCGCTGCAGCCGCTCGCAACGGCTGCCGTCGCGGCGCCTCTGTTTGGCGAGCGCCTGTCGCGGCGCGGCTGGACCGGGATGGCACTCGGCCTTGCCGGCGTCGTGCTGGTTCTCGAACCGAAACTCGCCGCGGCTGCACCGTCCACCCAACATGGCAACGCGCCGCCCTGGCTGGTCGTCTTCATCTCGATCGTCGCGATCGGCGCGATCACCGCCGGCACGCTGTTTCAGAAGACGTCGCTGGCAAGGGCCGATATCCGTAGCGCAAGTGCGGTGCAGAATTTCGGCGCTGCGGTCGTTGCGGCGACTCTTGCGATGGCACTCGGCGAGCATCGCTGGATTGCATCGGTCACTTTATGGGGGTCGCTTGCGTGGGGCATCGTGATGCTGTCCGGGGTCAGCGTCACCTTGCTGGTGTGGATGGTCAGGCGCGGCGACGCTGCGCGCGCAACCGCGCTAATGTTTCTCGCGCCGCCGCTCGCCGCGCTCGAAGGGTATGTCGGCTTCGGCGAAACGCTACTGCCGGTGCAGATCGCCGGATTTGCCGTGGCGCTGGTGGGTGTGCTGCTGGCGCGGTCGTGAGGGGTTGTTGGGCCCGTCCGTCAACTCGCGGATCAATCCGCCGTATCGGCGCCGGCCGGCACTTTTGCGCGCACTTTGCTGCCCGGGGCCGGTGCCCAGGCTGGGCGGCTCTTGCGTTCCGAATCCACCACGACGATGTAGCGCCCCGCCCATGGCGTCACCTGACGATCGCTTTTCAACACCCACAGCGATTTGCCTGACTCGACGAGCGCTGCATATTCGGCGTCGAGAATGCCGTAATGGTCGATAAATGCATTGAGCGACGCGGGAATCCGCACGCAGCCCTTCGAATGGCGAATACCGAGCAGCGGCTCGAGCCGGTCCGGATCGGTGGCGTGCATCTGGAAACGCATCTGTGACATGCCGCCCTTGCCCCAACCCCTTTCGCCCTCGGCCCAGCCAAGGTCGAAGATCCGCATGTCGCGCTTGCCGTAGCCGCGGATGTGATTCTCGTTCAGCGTGCCTTCGGAGCGGAAATCCATGTTGGACGGCGTATGTTCGAACACGCCGAGCGGTGTGATGAAGTGATCGTACTCACCGGGCCGGCCCGTTGAAACCGGCGACGCACCGATCATCTGCCAGCTATCGGCCGGGGTTGCCCGGAAATAGATGAACAGCGCCTGAACGTTGGCGTTGCGATCCACCATCACGACATACTCGCCCGACAGATTGCCGAGCATATGCTCGCCCAGCGCCGTTTGCAGGCGGTTGGCATAGGCGCGCTGCTCCGCAGCCGGCACTTTCAGCCGACGCGTCACGTCTTGCGCGAACATGTCCCGCAACAGGAACGCGCGACGCGGGTCGACCACGCCGACCGCGTCGGCCGCGGCAACGGCCGACGCGTCGATGGCGCGCGCCGGGTGGTTCGCCGCTGCGGATGCCGATGCCCGGGTGGACGCGGTGCCTGAAGCCGAAGCCGCGCCCGATGCCGCAATAGCGACGCCACACGACACCGCACAAAAGACGGCCCCCAACGCGCGCGTCAGATAGCGTACTGAACGAACTGCGCGCGCGGAACACGGCGCAGAGAGTAAATCCGACATAGACACTACTTCGCTTCGACGATCTACGGACGCAGAAGTACTGCGGTCCGGTGCAGGCGGGCCAGGCCGATTGGGGTAGTTCATCGCGTATTTGAGCAAACCTGATTATTATTGACTGCTCGCCGGCTCATGCGGCGCTCGGAACGAGGATGTTACTAAGCACATTGGCATCTGTCGATGAAGAATCGGCTAATTCACCAGTATCACTGCAAAGGCCGGCAATATTTAACTCGCTGCGCAGCGGTTTAAAAGCAGCGCAACGTGAACGTAAAGCCAATAGCCGCGATAAAACCGTGAAACTGATTCGCTTTATCACGCCCGCAGAACAGGCCCGTTCGTCGGTCGGCCGCTCGTGCAATCCGCGCGAGCGTTCGTGGTCGACACCCGCGACATCGCACACGGAGGAAAGAGGAATATGACGCAACAAGACCCAGCCGCACGCCAGGCAAGCATCGCAGCGGAAATGCACGTTGCCGCGGAATTCGACCCCGCACGGGAAATCGAGCGCCGGGTCGCTTTTCTGGCGAACTATCTGCGCAGCAACGGCCTGAAAACCTACGTGCTCGGCATCAGCGGCGGCGTCGATTCGACTACCTCCGGGCGGCTTGCACAACTCGCGGTCGAACGGCTGCGCGCCGAACATTACGACGCGCGTTTCGTCGCGATCCGTTTACCCTACGGCGTGCAAAAAGATGAAGCCGACGCGCTGCTGGCCTTGAGTTTCATTCGCGCCGACGAAAATCTCATCATTGATATCAAACCCGCCGCCGATGCAATGCTCGCCGCGCTGGATAACAGCGGCGTGCGATTTAACGACGATTCACAGCAGGATTTCATCCACGGCAATATCAAGGCGCGGCAGCGAATGATCGCGCAATACGCGGTAGCCGGCGCCAGGGCCGGTGTGGTGATCGGCACGGACCACGCGGCCGAATCGGTCATGGGATTTTTTACGAAGTTCGGCGACGGCGGCGCCGATGTTCTGCCGCTCACCGGACTGAACAAACGCCGTGTGCGGGCACTGTCCAAAGCCCTGGGCGCGCCCGAAGCGCTGGCGCACAAGGTGCCGACCGCCGACCTGGAAATGTTGCGTCCACTACGGCCGGACGAAGACGCGTACGGCATCCCTTACGACGATATCGACGACTTTCTGGAGGGCAAACCCGTGAGCGACGCCGCGCGCGAGACGGTTTTGCGCTTCTACGATGTCACTCGGCACAAGCGGGCGTTGCCCTACACGCCGTTCGATTGGCCGCTGAAGGCAAATGGGGAATGAGAAAGGGAATGTAACAACCGGAATGCGCGGAGAGGATGCGCGTCATGAATACGCCAGACGCCGCGCTTTCTCTCCAAATTGACGCATTCGACGCATCCGACGCGTTCGGCGAACGCAGCGGCGACCGGCTCAGTGAGCAGGCGGCGATGCGTCGTCGCTAAACAGATCGGCGCTCGCCTCGAGCGCCAGGCCACCCAAATGCTTGCCTTGAATCTGCCGCGCGATCACCTCGCCCACATACGGCACGTCCGCGTCCAACTCGACGGTCGCGTAGGCGCTGGGTTTGCCGGCGTCGACCACCTCGACATGTTTCGCGTAATGCCCAAGCTCACGCTTGAGGAATTCCCGCACTTCCTGCTCGCTGCACGATTCCGCGATATTGCGCACGATCAGGTTCATGCCGCCTACCCTCGGCGCGTACTGCGATCCGCGGCATGCACACGCACCGGGCGCAGCGCGGCACGCTGTTTTGCCTGAGCAGCCGCGAGCTGGCGGATCAATGCAGCACCAGCCGCACCCAAAGCAGCCAATGTCAGATAGAAGGCAACCATTTAAATCTCCCCTTCGAAATTCGTCCTGTTTTCAGGATAGCCACAATCGACAACAAAAGCGATGCGACACAAAGTCGTAAAAACGGACTTTAAAACTTCCGTTTATGCACTGTACCTGAATAAGCAGCGGTAAAAATAGCAAAACACATGTTCATTCAGTGGTGCAGACCCGGCGCACGCGCCCGACGCGGACGCTGGACGCGAAAAAACCGGGCCGCGATACGCATCGCCGCTGGCATCCTGCGGGGGACGTGCGCAAAGGGCGGGCTGATCGTCGGGATCAGTCCGCCGCTTGCACGTTGGCCGCGCTCACCCACCACGCATTCTTGCCTTGAGGCACGTGAACCAGCACCGCGGAAGGATCGTCGACGCCGTCGTCGGCAATTTCACACACCGCCAACCCGTCCGACAGACGTTTCACCTCGCCTGCCGCCTGGAACAGCGCGACGCGCTGCGCGTTCGCCGGCTGCAATTGCTGGTAAACGTCGAAACTGATTGCCGCGGGCACGTCGCCGCGAATCCGTAGCGAGTCGGCGCCGCCACAGCGCACGGGTTCGGCGGCAAGCGCCGCTACGCTGCCGGACAAACAGCCGACCGTGAGCGCCAATGCGGCAAGGCGTGAATGGATCATGGTGATTCTCCGGGAATAAGTTGGGGCAGCGCGCTGCGAGCGGCGCGGCTGAATACGCGCGAACGACCCACGAAGGCAACGCAGGCGAACACGGGCGGCATCATGGTGCGTTGTCGCCACCGTCACCTCGCCCGTTGCTGTCGCCGGTCGCGACATCGAGACGGCTCACGTCGCAAGACGTCTGGCTGAAGCCCGAATAGACCACCGACCAGTTACCGACAATCGCGGCTTGCGCCTCCGCGAGGCTCAGCTTCCCTTCGCAAACGCAGCGCTTGAGCATGACCGCGGCGCGCGCCTTGCGACGCTCGCCCTGCTGGCCTGCCCACGGCAGAAGATCGAGATTGGAGGGGGCATTCGGCGAGCCGCCGAGCACAATGGGCACGCGCCTGTCCAGCGCGAAAGCGAAACCGTTATCGGCGTCGATGCCACGCGCGGCAAGCATGCGCTCCTTGTGCGCCATCAGCTCGTCGAACGGCGGTGCGACCGTGTCGGCGTAGCCGGGCCGGCAAATCGTTTCGCCGACCGACTCCTGCGTGACGCGCTCGTCGAGCATCGCTGAAACCTGGGCGTGGGCTTCACCGACGCGCAATGCAAGTACCGCGGCGAAGCCGAGCAGGAGCACAACGCGCATCTTGCGGGCAGGACGCGCGGCGCCGCACCGGCGCGCGAGCGTCGGCGGAATCGCCTGGTATGTACTGCTGGTTGCGTCGCCGTAATGGATGATGCGACGCCTGTCTGCAATGCCTGCGTTCATTCGTCGGCGCGCCGGCTGCGGCACGCAATAGTTCTATTCGCAGACTAATTAAAACACATTCAATATTCTCGCGTGAAGAACGCGCACTTGCACAGGTTGGTGAAGATGCGTCCAGATGCGCTCGCAGGTGATTGCCGGCGCGGTCTTGCCGTGCTTGAAGCCACATTGCAAGCCCGCACCGAACCGCTGGATAAAGGCACACGCCTCTGCCCGCGTGCCGCTCACGCAAAGCTTCGGCAGCAAACTACTTCGCCTGATGCACCACCCGAGCCTGCAAGGCGCGAATACGCCCGAGCGCCTGAGTATTGGACACCGTTGCGTCATACATCTTGGCAAGATCCCCCTTGAGCGCGGTACGCGAGCCACCGTCGAGATAGACCATGTGCCCCGACGGGTAAAAACGCGCCGACAGATTCTGCCGGACCTGCTGGCTGAGAAGCGGCATTTGCTGCAGATCGAGCACAGTCTGATAGAACGGCGTGACGTAATCGAAGAAACCGTTCGCCGACAGCACCTTCAGGTCAGGATTGAGCGCCATCACGGCGGCAAGATCACCGGCGGTGTACAGAATGATGTTGCCCTTCGCGTCGAGCCCCTTTTGCGCGCCGGTCGGATCGATGTGACTGAAGTCCCAATACTGGAACGCCTGATCGTTGAGGTCGGTGAACGCCGAATTCGACGTGTATTTCAACTGCTCGTTGAGATACACGTTCCACATCGTCGTGTAGACGCCGGTCACCGCCGTCATGGTTGGATCGTTGCCGCCGGAATTCGGATCGATCTTACCGGCGATGCCGGTGTTGATCGCCGTCACGCGGCCGTCGTATTCGCCGAGCGCGAGACCCTGCGATTTCAGCAACGTGGTCAAAAACAGCGAATTACCTCGGCTGTCGTATGATGAGATATCCAGGCTCCAGGCGAGCAAGGTGGTTTTGTCGATACCGGTGTATTCGCTAAGCTTTTCGACCGTTGCGGAATCCGTAGTCGGAAACTTGCGCAGCGCCGCCAGATAGTCGGTGCGAGCGAATTGCGCCACTTCTTCGGCAAACGTGCCAAGGTCGGTCGGCCGCGGCGCGATACCGAGTTTCTTGTGGTACCAGGCATCCGAGGCGGCTGTGGGCAGCGCGCCGACCGGGTTGCCGGATTGCGTGTAATCGAGAATGGACGATTGCAGCGTGATGCCGTTCAGATCGACGCCGTCTTCGTGCAGCCGGTACGCCAGCACGCAACTGCGCGCCGTGCCGTAAGACTCGCCGAACAGGTACTTCGGCGAATTCCAGCGATTGTTCTTGGTGAGAAAGCGTTTGATGAACTGCTTGATCGAGTCTGCGTCCTGGTC
Organism: Paraburkholderia domus; assembly: GCF_905220705.1. Lineage (GTDB taxonomy): Bacteria > Pseudomonadota > Gammaproteobacteria > Burkholderiales > Burkholderiaceae > Paraburkholderia > Paraburkholderia domus. The sequence goes on along the minus strand of NZ_CAJNAT010000016.1, from coordinate 144,279 downwards.
GACACCCCAGAAGGCGCGGTTCGTCTTCGGCGCAATGGCAGCCGAGTAGCCCGTGCCGACCGGATTGATGAAGACGAGGTCGCTCTTGTCGAGCAGACTGTCCGGGTTGTCTTCCATCGAGTACGGCGCGGGCGGCGTAAAGCCCGGCATCGACGTCTTGATGCGGCGCGGCGCGAACGAGCCCAGCAGCACGAACACCGAAGACGAACCCGGGCCGCCGTTGTAGAAGAAAGTCACCGGACGGGCTTCCTCCTTCTGATTGTCCTGCGTGAACGCGACGTAGAACATCTTGGCTTCAGGCTGCGAACTGCTCGGGTCGACAATCACGAGGTGACCGGCAGTCGCCGTGTAGTTGATCTTCTGCCCGCCGATCACGATCGAATGGTGCGTAATCGCGGCGGTTTCAGTGGTATCGGTGACGGAATCGTCCGGCCCGTTGCCATAGGCAACCGGATCGAAGAACGGCTGATCCCCTGCTTTGTGCGACGCGCCGGCGGCGGCCGTTGCGGCCGCAGCATGCGTATTGTGTGACGACTGCGGACTAACGGAAGCTGACTCGGTGTTCGTCATGATCGCTCCATGGGTACGTTAACGTCTTGATGTCTCTTGTGTGTCCTGTGCTGCTTGCGTCTCTTGAAGCTATGCACCATACCGCCTGCGGCCTGAAAGCAGCGCACCTCGGGACTAAGCGCGGGCGGCAGGTGAGCGCCTGAGTTGCCGGTCAGCCAGGCGCCATCCGAACCGGTCCGCGACTCATCAGACTATAGTGCCGCCGCCACCTTCTGACCATCGGGACTGCCGAGTCCCGTACACGCATCCCAGCCCGGCGACGCGGCGAAGCTGCCGTTGTTGCCCTGGGTGATGTCGTTACACGCACCCGGCACCTTGTACAACTTCGGGTTGATGAAACCGACCGGGTGGCCCTTCGCCGCATTGATCCGCGCAATCAACGCCGCCCACAGCGGTGCGACCGCGCTGGTGCCGCCGACCACCGTCTGCGTGCCGTCGATTAGCACGCTGTAGCCCGTGACAGGCGACGCATCGCCCGCCACATCCGGCACGCCGCGCCCGCTGAGCGCGGTCTTGCCGCCATGCGATGAAGTGGCCGACAGACCTTGCTGCCACACCGGCACCGGAAAGGTCCGGCTCACGCCACCACCGCTCGCGCCGCCTTGCGCACCGTCGTTCCACACCACCTCATGCGAGATCGAGGTACCCGACGCGCTCAGGTTCGTGCCGCCGCATGCCAGCACGTAAGGACTCGACGCAGGAAAGTCGACCTGATCGCTGCCGGAGCCGTCGCTCGAACCGCTATCGCCCGACGCCGCACAGACCGTCACACCGAGGGCCGCCGCTGTTTGCAGCAAGCTGTTGAAAGCTTGCAGCGACTGGCTGGTCCAGCTCGACTCCGGGCCACCCCAACTGATCGAGACGACCGAGGGATTGTTGGTCGTGTCATGCACTGCGCGGCTCACCGCGTCGATGAATCCGGCGTCGCTGTTCTGCGTGAAATAGACCGCGATTGCCGCACCAGGCACGATGGCACCGACGATTTCGATGTCGAGCGTGACTTCGCCGTCGGGCCCATTCGGGTCGCCGCTCGGCTGATTGCTACCCTGATCGACGCCGACCGGTGTCACTTTTGGTGAAGCCACGCCAAGGCTCGCGAAGTAACTCTTGAGGTCGGACGTGTTGTACCCACCGCCGAGTTCGATGATGCCGACGCATTCGCCGCTGCCGTCGCCTTGCGGAAACTGATATAACGACGCGAGCTGCAGCGGCGTAAAGGACACCGGATGCCCCTTGGCCGGTTGGAACGGCGGCCGGATGCGAAAGTGCGGCCGCGCCTGAGGCCGGTTATCGAGTCCGAGTACGGCTTGCACGATGCCGTGCAGATCGTCCGGCACGCTGATCGTGCCGGTGCGGCCGCGGAACTGGCCCGCGGTGTGATGCTGGTAATGTTCCAGCTTGACGCCGAACGCGGTCTGGAACTGAGCGATCGTGCCACTCAGTAACACCTGGCGCGCGGCCGGATCTTCCCGCATCACCGTCAAGCCGTGTGCGACGGCAAAGGCTTTGACCTTGGCGATGTCGTCCGGCGAAGCGCCGTAATCTTTTGCAAACGCCTCACGCGACAGCGGTTTGACGCTCGGGTCACCCGCTTCGATCTTGCTCATCAGTGCGTCGAACTGCGCCTGCCGCTGACGGCGCAATATCACGAAAACCTCGATCCGTTCTGCTGGATCGCATTGCCCAACGACTGTCGAACCTTGTTCTGCCGTTCGCTCGCTTCCCGGCAGCGGTTGTCTGTTGACCATGGTGTCGATTCTCCTGTTAGCGTGACGGCGCGGGGCGCAAAGCGGACTCTGCTCACGGCACGCGCCTGCACGAACTCACCGCCTCGCGACCAGCGGCGGGTTGCTGTTTCAAGGACTTCGCCAAACCGTCCGACCTTTGCATTCGAACACAGTTCCGGAGTGCGCGGCAGTTGTCCGAATGGCTAACGCGGTTTGGATCAATGCGCATCGTGCAGCACCCGCGCTATGATGCTGAAGCGGCAATCCAGCCGTTGCAGCGCCTCGCGCGCCGCCCGCGCGCACGATCAAAGAATCAGAGGAACCCCCATGTCCATTTCGATGTATCAAGCGTCATTGCCCGTGCTGGTGCGCGGCATGACCAACCTGCAGGTCATCCTTGGCAAGGCCGAGGCGCACGCTGCCGAGAAGCAGATCGACCCCTCCGTGCTTACGAACGCCCGGCTAGCGCCGGACATGCTGCCGCTGCTGCGCCAGGTCTATATCGTGAGCGATACGGCGAAGGGCTGCGCCGCGCGTCTGGCTGGAGTCGAAGCGCCGAAGTACGACGACGTCGAACAGACCTTCGACGAGCTCGATGCCCGCCTTCAAAAGACGATTGACTATCTGAAGGAATTCAATGCGCAACAGATCGACGGATCGGAAGAACGTCCGATCACGCTGAAAATGCGCAGCGGCCCAATCGAGTTCACGGGGCTGTCCTATCTGCTCGGTTTCGTGCTGCCAAATTTCTATTTTCACGTCACGACGGCGTACGACATTCTGCGTCACAACGGCGTCGAACTCGGCAAGCTCGACTATCTGGGCGGCATCAAGTAAGACGGCGGGCATGCTTTAGCATGAGTGCCACGTGATTGCGGCATGAGCAGCACGTGGACTGCATTTGAGTCGTGCGCGAACCAGGCATGAATCGCGCATGAGCAGTGCGCAGCGGCATCAAACGCGCGGCTGGAACGCGATGATCGCCATGCCGGCCAACGTGAATGCTGCGCCGGCCGCATCCCACAGCGTGGGGCGCACTTTGTCGACGCACCATAGCCACGCGATCGCCACCGCCACGTACACACCGCCGTAAGCCGCATACACGCGGCCTGCGGCGGTGCCGTGCAGCGTCAGAAGCCAGGCAAACAATGCGAGGCTAAGCGCGCCGGGCACCAGCAGCCAGATGGAGCCCCCCTCCTTCAGCCAACGCCAGGGCAAATAGCACCCGACGATTTCGGCAATGGCGGTCACGGCATAAAGCAGAAAAGTTTTCATCGACAGATAGAAGCGAGTGGTTGTGTTGCCGCGGGACCGCGCGCGGCTGTCTATCTGCTTTATTAACACAATCACTTTGCGCGCGGGCATGGCACATGCGACAACCGTCGCATCTGATTCCTGTTCGCTACCTGTCGTGAAGGATTGCGCGCGCCCTGAGCATAAGTTGAGCAAGTCAGCAGCGCGCCGGTTCGCAATCGCGTATCAGTCCAACGAGAGCCGCAGCGCAAAGCCGATCAGCGCCGCTGAGAAAGTCCACCGCTGCAGTGTCTGCGCAAGCGGATGGGCGCGCATCCAGTCGGCGATCCGCGACGCGCCGATTGCATACATGGCGTCGAAACACGCGCCGATGGCGAGCAGCACCAAACCCAGTTCGACCATCTGCAGTGCAACCGGCCCCGCTTCAGGGCGCACAAACTGCGGCAATAGCACCGAGCAGAACAATAGCGCCTTCGGGTTCAACAGATTGGTCAGCAAACCCTTCACGAAAGCGGTCCGCAACGGCTGGGACTCGACACCCACCGCACCGCCTTCGGGCAACGCGAACACGGGTGAACGGAAGATCTGGATACCGACCCACGCGAGATAGACCGCGCCGCCGTAACGCACCACGTCGTACAGCCACGGCGCACTGCGCAGCAGCGCTGCCACCCCGCATGCCGACAACGTGACGTGCGTTGCACGCGCTAACCCCAGCCCGCCGGCCGCCGCGAAGCCACTGCGCGCGCCGCGTCCGATACTAGTCTGCAGAACCAGCGCCATGTCGGGTCCTGGCACCGCATAGACCACAAACAGTGCAGCGATATAGACGACCAGAAGGTGTGCGGAAATCATAGATGCCTCTTGTTTTTAAGGGCTCTATCTTGCTATCGTCGGCGGAGGGTTTGCTGGCGAAATACAGGGGAAAGTGCATTATCTTTGGAGGAATGCGCTAACATTCAATCCCCGAGTCATGTTTTCCTCTAACGCGCAGTAAGCACCCCCAAAGCCATGACAACCGACCTCGATAAAACAGATCGCGCGATCCTCGCCGCGCTGCAGAAAGACGGCCGCATGTCGAATGCACGGCTCGCCGACATGGTTGGCCTAAGCGAGACGCCTTGCGCGAGACGTCTCAAGCGCCTTGAAAACGACGGCTATATCGACCAGTACCGCGCGATGCTTTCGCGTTCCGCTCTCGGCCTCGGCGTCGTCGCGTTCGTCTACGTGCGCTTTGCCGTGCACGACCGCGCGGTGGCCACCCGTTTCGAACGTGAGGTGCAGGCAATCCCGCGAATTCTGGCGTGCCACAACGTGTCCGGCAGCGCCGACTACATCCTGCAAGTGGTCGCGCGGGATCTCGACGACTACGGCACGTTCATGCGCGACGAGATGCGCAGCCTGCCAGGCGTGACGTCGGTGGAGTCGGCGTTGTCGCTACGTGAAGTCAAGGCTAACGGCGGCCTGCCGCTGTCCTGAACGCGGACATGGCATAGTCACGCATTTGATACGGCGCGAGCCGACCAGACGAGCACGGAGTTTTCATGGATCACGAAAAGGCAAGAGCCGAAGAAACAGCCGCGATGGCGCGCGTATTGACCGCAACGCAGCGGGTACAGGCGGCTTTCGCGTCGCTGCAATCGCAATTCCCGCCCGCCGGCAGCGGCCAGCCTTCGCAGTTCGCGCTGCAAACTTTCGACGCTGCGCTGCAGGAACTCGAAGACGCCCAAGCCGCATTCGACGAACTGCTTGGCGATCTGCTTGACGGCAACCGTTGAGTGGCATAGCCGGTCTCTTCACTGCATAGCTGCTGCGTAGGACGCGAGCGGCGGCCGTCTTCAGCTTCCATCGAGGCGGCCGTCGCGTCATTCGGAGACGCTAGCTGGACTTGACCGTTAGTTGCGTATTGGCGTCCGGAAATCGAATTATCGAAAGGCCGGACCGCCCGTCACCCTGATGCTGCCCGCCTGCTCCCGGCTGTTTCGGTGAGCGGCGGGCAAGCGGCTGGCTCAGCACTACAGACCACACGGCTTTACCTGATCCGTTGCGCTGCGATCTCTCCAGCGAATGCCGGTGACGGCCTCGCATCCATCACGCCCCATCCGTCGCGATAACTGGCTCGCACAGAATCGGGAAGTTGACCGAGTTCGCGATATAGCACTTCTCATGCGCCACGTGATGCAAACGCTCGGCCAAATCGAGGTCGCCGCCAGCCCGAATGACAACGCGCGGGCGTAGCACGATCTGCGAGAAGCGGCCCTGCTCCGGACTATCGAGCATCGTGCCTTCGGCGTTGTCGCAATAGCTGAGGACAACGATGCCGGCGTCCGAGCAAAGATGCAGATACCAGAGCTTGTGGCAGGCGCACGCCGAGGCGACCAGCAGATCTTCCGGATTCCACCGGTTCGCGTCGCCGAGGAACGCCGCGTCCGATGATCCGGGAATGTCGGGCTTGCTTCCCGCCGTGATGATGTGGTCCCGTCCGTACTCACGGTATCCCGAGGTGCCGCTGCCGCGGTTGCCCGTCCATTGCACCGACACCGTGTATTTATGCTCGCCATGCGCCATGCCGATCTCCTTTGCTGTTGACCCGGAATTAAATTCGCAACACACGGATTCTATATGCGGGTGGCCGTTTTGGTATACCATTATTCCAAACGACAGGGACCCACACGCATGGAACACAAACTGGATTCGACGGCCGACGCCATTGCCGTCTCACTACGCGAACTGATCGCGGCCGGCGAACTGGAAGACGGCGCACGGCTGATCGAGCGCGAACTCGCCGATCGATTCGGGGTGAGCCGGGTGCCCATGAGAGAGGCCATACAAAAGCTCGAAGGTGAAGGACTGGTCGAGCTCATGCGCAATCGCGGAGCCGTCGTGCGAACTCTGACGGAGTCCGACGTGGACGAGATTTACAGCCTGCGCATGTTGCTCGAAGGAGACGCCATCTTCCACGCGGTCAAACGCATGGACAGTGAGACGCTATCGCGCGCCGAACTCGTTCATCGGCTTCTGGGAGACGCCGACACGGCGCAAAGACAGGGTGAACTGAATCGCGAGTTTCATGAACTGCTATATCGCCCATGTGCAAACGGACGGCAATTGAAAACGATCCGCGAGTTGCGCGCCCAGGTCGAGCGCTACGAACGATTGCAAAGCACGCTGCTCGCCGATACAGCGGCCTTCCAGGACGAGCATCTAAAGATTCTCGAAGCATGCGAAACCGGTAACGCACGCCTCGCGCGATCGATGACAGTGGAACATCTCGCGTCGGCGAAGCGTATCGTGCTGCAACGGGTTCGGGCTGAGTGACGGCTACTGTCCGAACGCTTTTCCCGTCACGTTCGGCGCTCGAGGGTCCGGGCTCATATTCAGGCTGGTGCCGTTCGCGCGCATGTTGCTGAGCGCCGGGCCTGATCCCACACCGCCGGTTCCCCCAATCGCAGGGGTGCCCACCGTACCCAAGCCGGGCGTTGGGTTCAGGCCTCCCTGCCCCGCGCCCGCGCCATTGGTCCCGCCTGCCTGCAAACCGTACATTCCAGTCGCGCCAAGATTTGCCGATTGGGCATATGCCGCACTCGTCAAACCCATCACTAGCGCCGACGTCAAAACACCCTTTGTCACGATCTTCATAGCGCACTCCGTCATACCGTCGAATTGCCTGACCGAACTACTCACGCCATCGTAGCGATATCGAGCGAACGACGCTCATGAACGAAGCCGGTCAAAGAGTAAGACTGGCTGCCGGTCGCGTTTGTTCATCGTCGAAAATCAGGGATTAATCGACGATCGGCGATAATCTGCGGCTCCTTTTCTCGCCCGACACCCATGACGAAACCCGCCTTCGCCCCATTCCATGACCTGGCCACAAGCTTGTTGCCCCACGCATACGACGACAACGGCGATGGCTCGCACGACACCTCGCATCTGCAGCGTGTCTGGAAAAACGCGGCAGCCATCCAGGCGGAAGAAGGCGGCGACGCGCAGGTGCTGTTCGCGTCGACGCTGCTGCATGACTGCGTCGCGGTAGAGAAGAATTCACCGCTGCGCGCGCAGGCTTCACGCCTGTCGGCGGAAAAAGCCGCCCGCGTGCTGGCGTCGCTAGGCTGGCCGGACACGAAAGTTCAGGCCGCGGCGCATGCCATCGAGGCGCATAGCTTTTCAGCCGGCGTAACGCCGATCACGCTCGAAGCAAAAACGCTGCAGGATGCCGACCGGCTCGATGCGATCGGCATGCTGGGCGTCGCGCGTTGCTTCTACGTGGCAGGCCGGATGGGCCGCGCCTTGTACGACCCGGCCGACCCGCACGCGACGGCGCGTCCTTTGGACGACACGGCGTACACGCTCGATCACTTCCACACAAAGTTGCTGAAACTGGCATCCGGATTCCAGACGGCAACCGGCGCGCGTCTGGCGAAGATTCGCCACGACCGCTTGCAGCGCTTCCTTGACGAATTTACCGACGAAATCTGAGCGGGCCGCATCTCCGTCGGCAAGTTGTACAAATGCTTACAAAGCAGCATATGTCTGACGTGCACCGCCCGCGCCGCTGCGGCGTTATTGCAGGCATCTACCCGCGAAGCCCGCAATGAACACGAACCTCACTTCCAGCAATCCGCAACGCAGCCGCATTCACCCCTTGGTCGCCGGCGCGGCGGTGGCAGTCATTCTTGCGAGCGCTACTGGCATCGCCGCGATGACGGGCCTTCTGCCTACCTCGCACGTCGTTACCGAGTCCGCGCAGCCGGCCACCACGGTCGCGGCGCAAGTTGCGAGCGGACCGCTCGCCGTGCCCCAGGCGGCCCCGGTTCAGCAAACGGTCCAGCAAGCCGCACCGGCACGGCCGCGCGTCCATCACACGCACAGCGCGCCCGCCGCGGACGCGCCAAGGTACGCAAACAATCAGGGCTACCAGGCACCGTATGAATCCACACCGGCACGGCCGGTCGCCGCCCCTTATGCAGGCGAAGTCGTCGCCATCAACACGGTGCAGACGCCTGAGCAGACCACCGGGCTCGGCGCGTTAGGTGGCGCAGTCGCGGGCGGCCTTGTCGGCAATCAGATCGGCGGCGGACGTGGCAAGATTCTCACCACCATCGCGGGCGCTGTCGGCGGAGGTCTTGCCGGCAACGGAATCGAGCACGCCGTGCGCAAGCAGACCACCTATCAGGTCCAGGTACACATGCAGGACGGCAGCTACCGCAACTTCAGCTACCCAACGCAGCCGGACGTCCAGATCGGCGAGCGAGTCCACGTATCCGGCGATTCGCTGACGGCGTCGTGAGGTTTTACGCAGGCATCTCACCGGATGCCGGTTTGCAAAAATGTGGGGCCGCGCCGTGCGCGTTATGATCAACCGTTACGCCAGAACGGCTGATCAAAACGCGCACGATGGAGCACGCCTACATCCACCTGTTGCACCTGCTTGCCGGCCACTCGGCCTGGACGCTCACGGTCGTCTTCCTTGCTGCGTTCCTGGAATCCATCGCCGTCATCGGCACCTTCATCCCTGGCAGCACGGCCATGTTTCTCGCCGGTGCGCTGGTCGGCACAGGTTCACTGGGCCTCGGCTGGGCGCTCCTGTGGGCGATCGCCGGCGCCATCGCCGGGGACGGCATCAGCTTCTGGATCGGCAACCGCTACAAGGACAGGATCGTCCAGCTCTGGCCGTTCCGCACACACCCACAGATACTCGACGCGGGCCACCGCTTCTTTCAGAAAAATGGCGCCAGGAGCGTCGTGTTCGCCCGCTTCATCGGACCAGTGCGGGCCATCGTACCGGTGGTGGCGGGCATGCTGGGCATGACGCCGTTGCGCTTCTACGCGATGAACGTACTCTCGGCGGTGCTATGGGCGCCCGCGCATATCCTGCCGGGCGTGGTATTCGGCGCTTCGATGCTGCTGGCCGGCGCAGTGTCGTTCCGACTCGTCGTCATCATCGTGTTGTTAGTGGGTATCGTCTGGCTGAGCTTTCGCGCGACAGGTTTCCTGTTCTCGCATGCCAGTGCGTGGTCGAGCGCCGCGGGCCGCTACCTGGGAAACTGGGCTTACTGCCACCCAGGACCGCTCGGCCGTCTCGCGCGGCGGCTGCTGGACCCCGAACAACCGGATGCCAGCAGCATTGTGGTGACGTCGCTGATCGTGCTGGTGTCGGGCGCGCTGTTCTTCGGGGTCCTCGAAGACGTAATCAGCGGCGATCCGCTCGTGAGCGTCGATCTGTCCGTCTATCACTTCCTGCAATCGGTGCGCACGCCGTGGAGTGACACGGTCCTCGCCGGACTGGCGACGCTCGGCAGCGTCTTCACGTTGACGGCGCTGGTGGTGACGGTGGTGGCGTGGATGCTGTTGGAACGGCGTTGGCGCACTATCGGCTACTGGCTCGCCGCCGTTGTGTTCTCCCAATTGCTGATTTTCGCCCTGCAGTTCGCGATGCACCGCGCGCCGCCCAATGAACTCATGGCCGACGCCTACGTGTTTCCGAGCAATCACGTCGCCGCGACGGTGATCGTCTACGGCTTCCTCGCGTTCCTGCTCGCGCGACGGGTCGGCATGCTGGGGGGATTGCTCGTGGCGACCGCGAGTACGGTCGTCGTGATTCTGGTCGCGCTGGCGGGACTTTACTTCGGCAGGTACTGGGTCTCCGACGCAATCGGCGGTGCCGCGCTCGCGTACATCTGGGTGGCCATCGTCTCGCTGACGGCAATGTTGCGGCATCCGGAAGTGCCGCCTTCACGCGGCTTCATGCCGGTCGTGATTCTGCTGGTGATGCTCGGGAGCGTGGGGGTGCAACTGAGCGTCAATCCACCGGCAGCGCCCCCGGACAACATGCTGCGCCCGTCGCCCATGCTGGTCACGCAGGCGCAGTGGACGGATTCTTTGTGGAAGAGACTGCCATGCTATCGCTCGGACATGGGCGGCGATCACAAGGAACCGCTCACGTTGCAATGGGTGTCGAACCTCGATTCGATCAAGGGGCAACTGCGCGCCCAGGGGTGGATCGAGGGCACCGACCTGTCCGCGCACAGCCTGCTCTCGCTCGCTTCGCCGAACGTCGCGGCGGTGTCGCTGCCGGTGTTGCCGAAGCTGAACAATGGCGTGCCTTCGTCGCTCGTCTTCATGCGTCCCGGCGAGTCCCGCGACGAACGCGACGTTCTGCGCTTCTGGCCGAGCGGCTATGCCGTGCAAAACGGCGCGTCAGCCACCCCGCTGTGGGTTGGGGCGTTCGCGCACGAGCGGCTCTCCCGGGCATCGTGGCCGATCAACATTCTGCGGGTCGACAGGGAAACGCCGTTGTTCGACGCTCACATGAAAACGAGCGCAGACCTCGGCGCGGCGCTCGTGGCCAAGGTCAGCTGCCATGGCGTGCCGGTTTCGCTGCTGGCCTCTGCGGCGCAATGACCGGCACCTTGCCGGCTGTCTGCCTGGATGCGCATGTTCGCCGGTTCAATCGGGAAATCGCTCTGCGTTCAATCACTTGGCGGGTATGGCCACGACTTGTCCACAAGGATATGAACATTTTCTGTGGATAACCCCGCGCAATGTTGTCCGGCGCAACACGGGGAGGCTAACGGTGCCCCACCAGGCCGCCCGACTGCCCGTGAACCAGGCACCACGGCGCTCCGTCTGCTTGCATAAGCGAATCATGACGGCAACTGGGAGGAGCCCCTTGACGCGCCCCTCCCAGGAATACGTAAGCAGTTGCCGTCAGAACCGCTTTCTGATGCCGATCATCGCCGCCGTCGTATTGAGACCTGGCGCGACAGGCTGCCCATATTCAATCGACTGATTCATCTTGCCCTGGTTGTCCACGTAGCCCACCTGCGCATACACCGTGGTGGCCTTGGACAGACTGTAGTTCGCGCCGAGCACAAATTCGGTCGATTTGTTCGCTGAATTATTCTCGTCCTTGATGTAATAAACGCCGCTTGTCACCTCGAAAGCCGGCGTGAACCGATAGCCTAAGCCGCCGGAGATCATGTCGAAATTGGTGGTCTTCGGATGCGCGGGATTGCGGCCGTTGCTAAACGATGTGCTGACCGTAAAGCCGTTGATCGCATACAGCGCGCCGAGGTAGTAGAACCGGTTGTTGTCCAATCCGGTCGCCACGCTTGTCGGAGTGGGATTGGTATCGTGCCCGCTGTAATAGGCGGCCGCGAGTTTCAGTCCGTAGTTGTCGTATTGCAAAACCGCCGATTCGCGCGTGCTGCCCTGTGCCTGCCCCGCTACACCACCCGGTGCGTATTCGAGGCTCGCCGTCACGCCGCCGAAATTCGGCGAGACATAGACGATGGCGTTGTCGTCGAACACCGCCCCGAGCTGTGCGTTCGTACTGGTCCCTGGCCAGCCGGCAGCGGAATTCATGCTGACCAGCGCGGTAAAGATGCTGCCGAAGTAGCCACCCTGGCGCACATCGGTGTAGGCCATCGCGTAGGTCAGCGGGATAATCTGGCGGCCCATGGTGAGCGACCCGTACGGGCCAGCGAGACCAACCGACGCCTCCTGATTGAATTGCGCCGTCGCGCCGGCGGTGCCGCTCAAGCCAAATTTGCCACTGGTACTGTCAAACGCGCCTTGCAATTTGAAGTTGGTTTTCCACCCGCCTCCCAGGTCTTCCGTTCCTTTAAACCCGAGCATGCTGGTATAAATACCGCCGTCCTTCATTTTGAAAAGATGGCCGGTATTCGGCGCGAGCGGACTGTACGAAGCCGCTGACGTGTTCTGATAAAGCAACCCCGTGTCCACTGCTCCATACATTGTCACCGACGATTGTGCATGCGCAGTACTACCAACTGTTGCCAATGCGATTGCTGCTGCAAAACCTCTTTTCATTTTGTCTCCTTGGGTTACCCGATCCGGCGTCCACGTGGCAACCAGAAATTTTTGTGCTGCATTAATTTCTAAAACCGGCAACCTGCGAGACTCGTGGTCAGCAGTCAGCCATCGAACGGCTTGTGTAAGCCGCTCATCAGCCCTCGACGGGCAGCGCCGCACGACAGATCGTCAAAGCACCGCTGTCCGATACGCGCCTGAAGTCATTCTCGTCAGCGGTATCGGAAGGTCATTCAAACCGGACGTCCCGCCGCGATCGTCGGCGAGACACCACGGGTTCGGCGTCAGGACCGGATGATCTCCATCACCTCGTCTGCCGGCTTCCCCTGCCCCAGCAAGCGCGCCATGATGTTCATCGCAGGCGTGATATGGCGGAAGTAGGCCTTATAGCCGGCGCACAGATAGTTGAGGCCGGGCTCGCCATCCACCGTTTCGATAAAGCGGTTTTTGGGGCACTCGCCATGGCATGCAAAGCGGAATTCGCAGCGAAGACATTCGCCTGGGAGCGAGGTTTCCTTCGCCATGCCGAAGTCGATCTGCGCCTGCGAGGACATCATGCTGCCCAGCTCGTCGGACATGACGTTGCCGAGGCGATATTCCGGGTACATGAAATGGTCGCAAGCGTAGACGCTGCCGTCGTGCTCGACGATGGCAGCTTTGCCGCAACGCGGGCTGAAAATGCACGCGCCCGCGGGCAATTGGCACCACGACGCAAGTGCCCATTCGAAGTTCATCACGTGAATCGTACCGACGTCGTGGCGAACCCATTCATCGAATACTGCGGACAGGAATGTGCCGTACGCAAGCGCGTTCACCGTGTGCGGCGTCACGGCTGTTTCCGTCCGCGCCACCCGCGCCACCGGCTTCGCTTTCGCTACGGCAGGCAAACTAAGCGCCGGGGGAACGCCAAAATGCAGTCCGATAATCTTTTCCTCCGGCTGCGCTGTGCGCTCGACGACCGGATTGAACTGGATAAAACTCGCCCCCAGTTCCTTCAGATGACGATAGATCTCCAGCGGCTGATGCACATTGGCGCTGGACACCGTGACCAGCACGTTGAAATCCACGCCGTGACGCGACAAGGCGGCCAAGCCACGCACGGTATCGTCGTAACTCGAATGGCCGCGCTTGTCAGGGCGTGCCACGTCGTTGAGGGCACGCGGACCGTCCAGACTGACGCCCACAAGGAAACCCTCACGTCGAAGAAACGCAGCCCACTCGTCGTCGAGCAAGGTGCCGTTGGTCTGCAAGGTGTTGCGAATCAGCTTGCCCCGAGCAAACTTGCGCTGCAATGCGACGGCGCGCTCGAAGAATTCCAGCCCCAGCAAGGTCGGCTCACCGCCCTGCCACGTGAATTCGACCTCCGGCGCCGACTGGGCCGCAATATATCGCTGGACATAGGCTTCGAGGACTTCATCGGACATGCGAAAGCGCTCGCGCGGAGGAAACGCGTTTTGCTTCTCAAGGTAAAAGCAATAGCCGCAATCCAGATTGCAGAGCGCGCCGATGGGCTTCGCCATCAGATGAATGCCAGTCAGCGATACCGCGGTGTCGGCATTCATGATTGACAGCAGCCGTAGGCCACCCGGAAATGCGAAGTAGAAATCATGGCGATGACCTTGGACGAACAAGCAACCCGCTTGAGATTTGGCTAAATCAGCCCGCAAACCAGCCGGTTCCGGCGGTATTGCATCGATGATTCATCGTACGGGGCGAGCAGATCCCGCGCCTGTCATTGCGGCCAATAGAGTGGTCTTTCAGAGTGTTGCCAGAATCGCGCGACGTACCGCATGTGGCACCTGGCATGCGGCGCGGGCAGAGACGGCTGCCGGTCCTAACCGGCAGCCTTCCTCGCGGCGATATCCGCTTCGTAGTAGCGCGCGGCAAGCAGAAATAGAACCGCCGCGGCCAGCGACATCAACGGCGCAACAGTGAGCGCTGTCCGCAGATTCGCGACGTCGGAAAGGAGCCCCACCAGATAAGGACCCGGCGCCGTGCCAAGCAAATTGGCGCCCAACACCGCGGTTGCCGTCACGGTGGCGTGAACGGCGGGATGGGTGACGTCGATCAGCATCGCCACCGCGGCGCCCCCATGCGCCGCCGCGAAGAGCGCGCCGCCGAGCAGCAGCACAAGCCCCGCTACGCCAGGCGGCAAGGCGAACGCCGCAAACAGCATCGACGCGGAAAGCAGCGCGTATGCGGCGGGCACGAGCGCCCGATAACGCGGCCGCCCCCTGCTCAGCCGATCGGCCACGCCGCCGCCGAAGAGCATGCCCAAGCCCAGCACGAGCACCACCGCCGCCGCGATCATGCTCGCCTTCTTCGGGTCGTAGCCGTAGAAGCGATTGAAGTACGTCGGCACCCAGGCGATCAGAATGGCGGGAATCCCCATCTGCAGACCGAACGCGGCGAACGTAAAGTTGCCGGAGCGTGCGGCGAATACGTTTTTGAATACTTCGGCAAACCGCAGCCGCCCCTTGACGTCATGGCCGGAAGCACCCTGTTGCAAGGCAGGAGTCTGGTAATCGCGAACAAAGAAGGGGTAAAGGACGGCGAGCAGCAGGCCCGGTGCGCCGACAGCGAAAAAGGCGTAACGCCAGCCGAACTGGCTCGCGACCGCACCGCCAATCACCACGCCCATGACGGAGCCGAACACGCCACCCGATTGAAATGCCCCCAGCACCGCGGACCGTTTGTTCTCCGGGAAAGTGTGGGCGAGCAAAGCCGCGCCCGCCGCCGCGTAAGCGGCCTCGCCGAAGCCCACCATGGCACGCGCCACGAGCATCTGCGTGTAGCTGGTCGCGAGGCCGCACGCGATGGTGGCAAAACACCAGACAAACGCCATCAGCGTAATGCTTTTGACGCGGCCCCAACGATCCGCGATCAGCGACAACGGAATGGTCATCACGCCGACCACCAGCGACACGACACTGACGAGCGCGCCCAGTTGCGAATCCGATACGCCCCACACGGGTTTGAGAAACGGAAATACGGCACCGACCGCCTGACGCGACAGGTAGTCCGAGAGGATCAACCCGAAACTCAATGCGAACACGGTCCACGCATAGGTCTTCGAGCCCTGGTACGCGCCGGCGCCGGAAACCCCACGGGTCTGGATCAGATGCAGGGCTCTCATGTCGACTCCCTCGTCGTGTCTTGCGCCGTCGAGCCATACCGGCGGGGTTCATTCCCAGCCGAACACGGAATGTTCAACGCCGGGTCGGCATGTCCAAGGAATAGCGTCGATACCAGTTGTTGAACGCGCGTGCCGTATGGCGGACGAAACAGACCGATCGGGAACCAGGGCTTCATCCTCAACACCGACTTACCGTGCGACAGCGCCCGGAATCCTTCCGGTCCACGCCAGCTTCCGATTCCCGAATTGCCGGTGCCGCCGAACGGCAGGTCACTCTGGAACACATGCCATGCCCAATCGTTGACCGTCATACCACCGGCGTGAACGTCCTGTTCCAATCGTTTGATTTCGCCCGCGTCCGTACCGTAGTAGTACAACGCCAGAGGACGAGGCCGCGCTGTGATGTACCGGATGCCTTCGTCCAACGAATCGCAGGCCACCACGGGCAGGATCGGATTGAACAGCTCTTCCTGCATGATGCGCATATCCGGCGTCACATTTGTCACGATTTGCATGGGCACGACTCGCCAGCCGTTTCCGGTGCCGCACGAGGTCACCGTGGCGCCTTTGGCGCGCGCATCGTCGAGCAGTTCATGCACGCGTTTCGCGTGGCGGTCGGACGCAATGCAGGTGTACTCAGGATCGTGGACCGGGTCGGGCACCATGCGCTGAAACGCGCTCACCGCGGCGGCGACGAACGCGTCGATCCGATTGCGCGGCACCAGGGCGTAATCCGGCGCGACGCAAGCTTGCCCGGCGTTGAATGCCTTGCCGTGCGCGATCGAGCGCGCTGCGGCTGCGATGCTCGCAGACGGCGCAACGATAGCCGGCGATTTGCCGCCCAGTTCCAGCGTGACAGGTGTCAGATTGGCTGACGCCGCACGCATGATCTCCTTGCCGACACCAGGCGAACCGGTAAACACGATGTGATCGAACGGCAAGCTCGCGAAGGCCTGAGCGACTTCCACGCCGCCGCCGAACACCGCCACCTGATCCTCTGGAAATATGTCGGCCAGCATCTCGCGCAGGACGGCTGTGCTGCGTGGTGAGAATTCCGACATCTTGATCATCACCCGATTGCCCGCTGCTAGCGCCATGATCATGGGCCCCATCGCCTCGACGATCGGGAAATTCCATGCCGCGATCACGCCGACGACGCCTTTAGGCTGATAGACCACCTTGGCGATGTTGGTGCGAAACAGCAGGTCCGTGCGCCGCCGTTGCGGCTTCATCCAGCGCCGCAGGTTGGCAAGCGCGTGGTCGATCTGCAACGCAGGAAACATCACGTCCAATGTCTTGCATTCGAACTCGGAGCGGCGACCGAAATCGTCGCTCATCGCCGCAGCGAGTTGGTCCTGGTAGCGGCTCAGCGCCTCTCGCACCTCTCTCAACGTGCGTCTGCGTTGGCTGAGTTCAGGATAGGGGCTGGCGAGGCATGCCTCACGTTGCCGGGACAACACGTCCCGCAGATTCTCAATCGCGTCTTTCATCTTGGCCTTCCCGTTCACCCGCGTTCTCGACGCGCTCTCGCTCGCGCTCCTTCGAGTACCTGATCCCGCCGCACCTTGCGCTTCAGCCGCGATGCAGCCGCAGCATCGGTACAACAGCACTCACACCGAGCGCCACTGCGCGTCCCAGTACTTTTCCCGCACGTCTTTCTTGAGCAACTTGCCCACGGCGCTGCGCGGCAGGTCGGCCCAGAACTCGACGCTCTTCGGGGTCTTGGTGCTGCCCAGATGTTCCTTGCAGAGCGCCATGATCTCTTCTTCGGAAACGCTCTGCCCCGGCTTGCGCTGAACCACCGCTTTCACCGCCTCGCCCCATTTGTCATCCGGCACGCCGATCACAATGCAGTCGAGAACGGCGGGATGGCCCTGGATGACCTTCTCGATTTCGACGGGAAAAACATTAAAGCCACCGGTGACGATCATGTCCTTCATGCGGTCCACGATGGTGACGTAGCCCCGTGCATCCCGCACGCCGACGTCCGTGGTGTGGTGCCAGCCGAACGCTGAAACGGCGGCCGTGTCGTCAGGCTTCTTGTAGTAGCCCTGCATGACCATCGACGAGCGCACGACGATTTCGCCACGCTGGCCCGCTGGCAACAGGTTGCCTTCCGTGTCCATGATGGCGAGGCATGCGACGTCGACTGCTTTGCCTGCCGCCTTCACCACGTCCTCGTCGAAGCTGCCGTCCTGCTTCAGATAGTCGGCGGGGCCTTTGACCAGAATCGGCACCAGCGTCTCGGTCTGCCCGAAGCTTTCATACATGATGGGGCCGAACACGCGCACCGCTTCCTTGAACTTGTCCGGAGCGATCGGCGCCGCGCCCACGATGAACGCCTGCAGCGACGAGAAGTCCGTCTCCTTCGTCTTCGGATGCGCCAGCAGGCCGTAGACTGCGGTGGGCGGCAGGTAGAGGTGAGTGACCTTTTCCGTTTCGATCAAGTTCAACAAGGCATCTGGATCGAAACCCGGCATGAGAATATTGACACCGCCCTTGATCGTGAAGCCAAGCGCCAGCAAGCCGGCGGCATGCGTCAGCGGCGCCACGCACAAGTGACGCGAACTGGATGAAATGCCGAAAGCCGAAGCCAGCCCCAGCCCCATGAATTCGAGGCTTCGATGCGTGTGCACCGCGCCCTTGGACGGCCCGGTGGTGCCGCCAGTCGGCTGCAGGAAAGCGCGCGTGGCCGGGTCTTCCGGCTGATTGCGGAATGGCGTCCAGCAATCCTTCAACCATTCGTCCATCGATACCCCATGCTCTGACGCACCGTCGATACAGACATACAGTCTGGCTTTCGATAGCGTCGCTTTCAGCACCGGAACGCTGCTTTCAAAATAACTGTGAAAGAACACAATGTCGGTGTCGAAGTATTCGAGCACCTCGGCATTGGTCTCAACCGAATTACGAATGTGCACAGACAACCAGGCGGAGTCAGCCAGGTTGATACCCAGATGCAGAAGACTGACCCGATAGTCGTTGGGCGCATAAATTGCCGCATGCGCGCCCGCCACGCGCGCGCGAGTCAGGCCATGTGCGACTGCATGAACGTATTTTTGCGCCTCGCCGTACGTCATGCGGGTGGCACCGTCGACAAACGCCAGGTTGTCCGGGTGAAGCTGCGCTACCGCATCGAAATAGTCTGCCAATCTCATTCTTTCAATCTCCTCCAGCACCAACGCTGAAACGTTCGGGATCAACCGATCCTTATTTCGCACGCATGCGCGACGCAGCATCGAGACGAATGGTTTCACCGTTGAGGTACGCGTTTTCAATGATGAACGCGCAGCAGTGAGCGAACTCGCGCATGTCGCCTAAACGCTTCGGCGCTTCCATCTGCTCCTTGAGCATCGTCAGCACCTTCTCGTCGAGCCCTGCCACCATGGTCGTCAGGAACAGGCCCGGGGCGATCGCATTGACGCGAACGCCAATCGCGCCAAGTTCGCGCGCGGCCGGCATGTTCAGACCGATCACGCCTGCCTTCGTCGCCGCATAGGCGCTCTGCCCGATCTGGCCTTCGTACGCGGCGCCAGACGAGACGTTGATCACCACACCACGCTCTTCGCCGCATTCCGCTTCGTTCTGCGCCATCTGCTCCGCGCATTTGGACATGACGTTGAACACGCCGTTGAGATTGACCGCGGTCGTCTGCGCAAACCTGGCGAGCGGTGCGGCCTTGCCGTCCTTGCCTAGCACCTTGAACGGAGTCGGTACTGCGGCGCCGTTGATACAGACATGAATCGCGCCGAAGCGGGCCATCACCTCGCCGACGGACTTTTGCACCGACTCTTCGCTGCTGACGTCCGTATGTACAAACATCGCGCGATCGGCGCCGATGTCGGCTACCGCCTTTTCACCGGCCTCTACGTTCAAATCGAAAATAGCGACACGTGCGCCCTTTTCCTGTGTGAGGTAGAGCGCAGTGGCCAAGCCAAGCCCCGACGCGCCGCCCGTGATAACGACGACTTTGTCCTGAATACGCATGGGATATCCGAATAGAAATTGAGAATTTGAAAGTGTCGGGTACTGACGGCGCCGTGAGCGCCGCCACGCATCAGAACGCGTTGACCCCAGTCAGCGCTCGCCCGATGATCAGTTGCTGGATTTGGGTCGTGCCCTCGGGAATCGGCGCAACAATCGCTTCGCGTGCCAGCTTCTCGACCAGGAACTCCTTGGTGACCCCATTGCCGCCGTGAATCTGCACCGCCTGGCGGGCGATTGTCACCGCGGCCTCGCAGGCAAAATATTTGGCCATAGCGGCTTCCATCTCGGCGGGCACACCCGCTTCGATCATCGACGCCGCGCGTTGCGTCAAGAGACGCGCCGCATCGACGTTCGTGGCC
The DNA here is from genome assembly GCF_905220705.1 of Paraburkholderia domus. Classification (GTDB taxonomy): domain Bacteria; phylum Pseudomonadota; class Gammaproteobacteria; order Burkholderiales; family Burkholderiaceae; genus Paraburkholderia; species Paraburkholderia domus. Next base: position 124,411 of record NZ_CAJNAT010000016.1, on the reverse strand, counting down.
ATTTCAGCCAGCATCGCTGAGATCAGCTGATGCCCGGCGATCACCTTGCCGTGCTGCTTGCGCTCCGTGGCGTAACGCGTCGCTTCTTCCAACGCACGCCGGGCAATACCCAAACCCTGGGCGGCCACGAAAACGCGCGAGCGTTCGAACATCGTAAGCGTGTTCTTCAGCGCTTCGCCTTCGTTGCCGAGCATGTTGCTGGCCGGAACACGGACGTCGGTGAGGAAAATCTGCGCGGTCGACTGGCTGTTCCAGGCGATCTTATGAATGTCCCGGACCTCATACGGATGCTCTTTGCGGTCGAGCAGAAAGTGCGTCAGGCCGCGGCGCGGATCGTCACCGGTCCGGCACGTGCAGATCAGAATGTCCGAGTAAGAGCCATTGCTGATCCAAGTCTTCTCGCCATTGATGATGTAATGATCGCCATCTCGCCGGGCGCGGGTCTTGATCTCCAGCACGTTAGAGCCGACGTCCGGTTCGGAGATACCCGCGCTGCAGAACAGTTCACCCTTGAGCAATCCCGGCAGATAGCGCTCGCGCAGGTGCGCAGGAGCCAGCCTCGCGATCATCTGCGCACCGAAGCTGTTGATCAACACCGGCACGGACAAATCGATCGAGGTGGCCGCGACTTCTTCGAACAACATGATCATGGTGAGCCAATCGAGGCCCAGGCCACCGTGCTCCTCTCCCACGACACCCGAGATCAGGCCGAATTCGCTCAGCTCACGCATGAACTCACCCATCTGCTCCTTCGGCATGAACCGGTCGCGATACTCCTTGTTGAACAGCGGATCGGCCTTGTCTGCCAGATAGCGCCGCAGTCCGTCTACCGCGCCTTGTTGCTCTTCCGTTCTGAATACGTATCCCATCTCTCAGGTTCCTTCTATGACTTACTGTTTGGCGAGAATCGTGATGGCCACCACGGCTTCTTCGATACCGTAAAGACCGCCGCCGTTTTCCTGGATCGCAATGCGCGCGTTGTCCACCTGGCGCTTGTCCGCTTCGCCGCGCAACTGGGTCACCAGTTCGTGGATCTGGCCGAGGCCGGTTGCGCCGATGGGGTGCCCCTTCGATTCGAGGCCGCCGGACGGGTTGATCGGCATGCGCCCGCCGACCGTAAATTCGCCCCGCTCCGCTGCCGGTCCGCCTTCGCCGAAAGGCACCAGCATCAACGACTCGGCATTGAGAATTTCGCCGATCGCGGACGCGTCGTGAACTTCCGCGACATCGACGTCTGCAGGCGCCACGCCGGCCTGTTCGTAGGTCTTCTTGGCCGCGAGATGGGCAATGATCTTGTGCGGCTCATCGAGGCCGCGCGTGGTGCCGGTTTGCACGACGCTGGCGAGCACGCGCACCGCACGGCGAGCCGCGCCGTTGAGGCGCTTCAAGCCCGCTGCGTTGCACAGCACGACCGCCGCTGCGCCGTCGCTAATGGGAGAGCACATCAAAGTGGTCAACGGATAGGCGATCGGCGGTGACGCCAATACCTCGTCGATGCTGAAGGGCTGCTGAAACTGCGCCAGCGGGTTGTGCACCGAGTGTTGATGGTTTTTCGCAGCAACCGCAGCAATCTGCCGCTGCGTGGTGCCGTAACGCAGCATGTGGTTGCGGCAGATGGCGGCGTACACGTCCATGAAGACGCTGTACGGACGCTCCGACATGGTGCCTGGCGGCGGCGTCACACCCTCGCCCATGGCGAGCAGCGTTGCTTTGTTCCGCTCCACCGTCGACACATCCCAGCCGCCGTCGAACGCCGAGAACATCTTGGCCTTGTCCGGGATATTCATCTTCTCCGCGCCGACAGCCAGCGCGATATCGCAGGTGCCCGAGCGCAACGCCAGCGTCGCCAGATTGAACGCCGATGAACCCGTGGCGCAGGCGTTTTCCACCGTGAATACCGGCACGCCTTCAATGCCGAGGCGGCGCATCGCAATCGGACCGGGGATGGCGGTTTGGCCCTGAAACAGGCCGTTCGTCATGGTCCCGTAATACGCGGAGCCAATGTCGGCCGCGTCGCAACCAGCGTCTTTCAACGCGAGCCCTACGGCCTCTCCGACCATGTCGTACACGGACTTTTCAAGCAGACGCCCAAAGGCAGTCATGCCGACGCCGACCACATAAATATCACTCATGTTTCCGTTCTCGTTACGATGTGAATCAGCGGCCTTGAAACCGGGGCGCGCGTTTTTCGGCGAAGGCCTGCAAGCCTTCGTGGAAGTCAAATGTGCGCATGTGCTGGCGCAGCATCACCTGCTCGTGCAGCAGGGCGTCGTCGCGCGTTTTGTCGGCGGATTGCCGCGCCACTTCTTTCATGCGGCGCAATGCGATGGGGCTCTTTCGCGCGATGTGCGAGGCGAGTTTCTGCACGGCCTCGGCCAGCTCCGCATCCGGATGCACTTCGCAGACGAGACCACACGCCTTCATCTCGGTGGCCGACAGGGACTTGCCGGTCAGCAGCAGATACATCGCCATGTTGAGCGGAATGAGCCGCGGCAGAACGGCCGCGCCGCCTGCGCCCGGATACACGCCGAAGTTGGCATGCGCGTCAGCGAGCGTGGCGCTTTCAGCGGCGATCACCAGGTCCGCGCACATGGCCAGTTCCAGACCGCCCGCCATCGTGACGCCGTTCAGTGCGGCGATCACGGGTTTGGGGAAATTGCGCAGCCGGCCAAATACCTGGTTCGCACGGTCGAGAAAATCCGCTTCACCGGGACCGAGGCTTTGGCCCGCCAGCACTTCCTTCAGGTCCGCGCCGGCACAGAAAGCGGAGCCAGCACCGGTGAGCACCAGCACGCGCATTTCATCGTCGGCTTCGATCTGCGTCAGACGGCGATCCAGCTCAGCCAGCACGGCCAGGTTCAGCGAATTCATCGCCTTCGGGCGATTCAGCGTCAAACGGGCAACGGACCCATCGACGTCGTACAGCAAAACGTCTTCGTTCACGACATCTCCATACTTTTTTAGTGATCAGGACACTCGACGAATGCGCCGGTCTCAAGAAATTGGCGAATGTACTGATCGTATGGAGAACTGCGACTTGCGACAGGTCATTGGAATGAAGTCGCAGGTCCCGGCGATATGTCGCGTGTGATCTGGCCTCAGTGAACGGAGAGCAGGTGCGCGATTTCGTTCTCGCTGAGACCAATGGTCCGGAGAATCGCAGCGCCATGCTCGCCACGCTGCGGTACCGCGTTAGAGGCGCCGGACGGCGTCGCGGAGAAACGCGGTGCCGGGGCGGCCTGCAACACGCCGTCGCGCTCGGCATAGACGCCGCGAGCGGCCATATGCGGATGCGTCATGGCTTCGACCGGTGTTAGCACCGGTGCAAAACAGGCATCGCTGCCTTCGAGCAAGTCAACCCAATGCTGGCGGGGTTGCGTCGCGAACACGGCGGCCAACCGTTCACGCAGGGCCTGCCATCGGTGCGGGTGATACGGCTGCCGGAAATCCGGATCGTCACCGAGCCCGAGTTTATTGAAGAGCAGCGCATTGAATTGCGGCTCCAGCGCCTGCACACTGACAAAGTGGCCATCGGCACACGCATAGGTGCCGCTCCAGTGCGGACCGTCCAGAAGGCCGCTGCCGCGTTCGATCGGCTGATGCCCCGCGGCATGCACTGACAGGAGCAGGTTCATCAGATTGGCGCTGCCGTCTACGATCGCTGCGTCCACCACCTGGCCATGACCGGTACGGCGAGCGCCCAGGATGCCGGCAAGTACGCCCATCGCAAGATACAGCGCGCCGCCGCCCAGATCGCCCACTAGCGTGGGCGGTGGCATAGGGCGGTTGCCGGGTTCGCCCGCGAACCACAGCGCGCCCGAGAGCGCGATGTAATTCAGGTCGTGTCCGGCGGCTTGTGCCAACGGCCCCGTCTGCCCCCATCCCGTCATGCGCCCGTACACGAGGCGAGGATTGCGCGCCAAACACATGTCCGGCCCGAGTCCGAGCCGTTCCATCACACCTGGGCGCATCCCTTCGATCAGCGCATCCGAACCCTCGATAAGCCGCAGGACGGCATCGATCGCGCGCGCGTCCTTCAGATTCAGCGCAATGGACTGTTTGCCACGATTGACGATAGCGCTCTTGCCGAGATCGAGCATGCCGCCATCGTTGGCGTCGGCGCGCTCGATCAGGATGACTTCGGCACCCATGTCAGCGAGCAACATGCCACAAAATGGCCCCGGGCCAATTCCGGCAATTTCCACGACGCGAATGCCGTCGAGAACACCCATGGTTCTGCTCCTTTGGAGATAAAGATGATGAGCCGTCGCAGCGCCTGGCGAATGGCATAACGAGGCTTGCCAGCGCAAATCCATAGATCGCGAGGCAAGCCGCCTTCAGGACGCGCAGCATGTTCCCTCTCGGGTCGCCGCCGATGCCGCCGCCTTGATCATGTCGGCGGCTTTCTCCGCGATCATGACGGTCGGTGCATTGGTGTTGCCGGACACGATGTTCGGCATGATCGACGCATCGACAACGCGCAAACCCTGCACCCCTTTCACGCGCAACCGATCGTCGACCACATCGAGCGCACCGTTACCCATGCGACAGGTTCCGACAGGGTGATAGGCGCAGTCAGCGTGATTACGAATGAACGCTTCGATCTGTGCGTCGGTCTGTGCGCGCGCCGAGTTTCTGGACTCCTTGCCGCCAAATCGCGCCAGAGCCGGCTGACGCATTACTACGCGCGTGAGTTTGAGCGCGCTAATCAGACGGCTCACATCATCCTGATCGGAGAGGAAGTTCGTGTCGATCAACGGCGGCGCCAACGGGTCGGCACTCGCCAATGAAACGCTGCCGCGGGATTTGGGACGCAACAGGCCACAGTGAACCGAATAGCCATTGCCGAGCAATATCTTCCGGCCGTGGTCCATCAGCTTTGCAACGATGAATACGAGCTGCACATCCGGGCGCGCTTCTTCCGGCCGCGTCTTTACGAAACCCGTGCCCTCGGCGAAGTTGGACGTCAGCACACCGCGCCGATATTTCGCCCAGGTGCGAATGCCCTTCGCCACAGACCACACACCTGACAGCGACAGTCCGAACAGCCCGCGCGACGCACCGGCTTCATAGCTGTGAACGATATCGATGTGGTCCTGCAGGTTCTGACCGACGCCCGGTGAATCGTGGACCACGTCAATGCCGTGCTGCTGCAAATTCGCGGCAGGTCCTATGCCTGACAGCATCAGAATCTGGGGTGACTGCAATGCGCCGGCCGACAGCAACACTTCCTGCGTGGCTTTCAGGACTTTGATTGCGCTGCCTTGTCGATACTCGACGCCGACCGCACGCTTGCCTTCCATCACAATTCGCGTCGCCTGCGCACCGGTGATGACCTTCAGGTTCGGCCGGCCGAGATTCGGTGTCAGGAAAGCCTTGGCCGTACTGCAGCGTTCGCCGTTCTTTTGCGTGACTTGCGTCAGTCCGACGCCCAACTGATGATCACCGTTGAAGTCAGGATTGGGCAAATGACCCGCCTGCAAGCCGGCCTCGACGAACGCTCTTGCATAGACGCTCGGCTCCAGTACATCCGCTACGTTGAGCGGGCCGCCCGCGCCGTGATACGCATTGCTGCCCCAGAACGCGTTGTTCTCCGACTTCCTGAAGTACGGCAACACCTCGGCATAGCTCCACCCGACATTGCCCGCTTCAGCCCATTGATCGTAGTCGGTCCGGTCACCGCGGATATACATCATCCCGTTGATCGAACTACTCCCGCCCAGCGCCTTGCCGCGCGGCTGGTAGCCGATCCGGCCGTTCATCCCGCGATTCGGAATCGTCTTGAACGCCCAATTGAAGATCGGATACGGGATCAACGCGGCGAGACCGGCCGGACATTGAATCAATGGGTTGTTATCCGATGCGCCAGCTTCGAGCAGGCAAACCTGAACCTGGGGGTCCTCGCTCAAGCGGGCTGCCAGCACACAGCCCGCCGACCCGCCGCCAATGACGATGTAATCGATCATGGCAGGTAGACGATATGGACATCGTTGATCTGGCCATCGAACCGGAACGGCGCACGGTCACGATAATCCAGCGTCACCGGACAACCCAGGTCGACGCCGACGTTAAAGGTTTCGCTCGCGCTGAACGCTAGCGGAACGGTGAACGGTGTCGTGCCCCGCGCCACTTCCGCACCGTCGACGCCCATCACCAACGTTGCAGCCCCTCCTGGTGCCGGTCCGCTCATCACGGTTTCGAGATCGAACCGATGCGGACCCGGCGCGATCCGGTCAGCTGAACGCAAGCGCGTTCTGACCACGCCCAGGAAGTTGTATTCGTAGTGGAGGTAACCGTCGTCCATATAGAGCACCAGACCACCGGCTACCGCACCCAGCGAATAGAGCACGCCACTGCCCGCGGCGGCCACCTCGACGTCGACCGTTACCCGGTTGTTGCGCGCGCGCAGATTAGGCGCACAGAATTCGGGCAGGCGCGTGACCTCTGTATTGAAGTGCCATTCAGTCTGCGTCGTTCCGACACGCGCATCGGGATTGAGAAGCGGCCCCAACCCCGCGCCGATCGGATAGACGTGATTGGCGCGCGCCTCGCTATCGAACTTCTGCTTCAATTCCGCGAGCTTCTGCGGGTAATCGCGCGAAATATCGTTCGACTGGGAGTAGTCGTCGTCGAGCTTGTAGAGCGTCCACACATCGTCATCCGGATTCCAGTTCGCGTAGGCGGCATAGGCGCCTGGCAACCATGGCACGCGCGGTCCGAAAACAGACGCCATCCAGCCGTCCGAGTAGATCCCGCGACTGCCGAATACTTCGAAGTACTGATGCGTTTTCTGCGTAGCCGCCTCGCTGTCGGCGAACGTATACGCGAGGCTCACACCATCCAGCGGATCCTGCTTCAGGCCATCGACCGACTCAGGTGGCGTTATGCCGATGATGTCGTAGATAGTCGGCGCGATATCGTTGACATGGTGAAACTGCCCACGCACGTTGGCATCCGCCTTGATGCCTTTGGGCCAGGAAACTGCCATGGGCACACGGGTCCCACCGAAATATCCCGCCACCAGCTTGGTGCCCTGGAACGGACTTTCGCCAGCCCAGGCCCAGCCGGCGTGATACATGTTCGCCACCTTCGGACCGCCCAACGCGGGCAGGCCGCCATATTCCTCTTCGAGGATTTTCATCTGCTGCGCGAAAGGCATCGGCACGCCATTGAGCGTCAGCATTTCGTTGATGGTGCCACTCCAGCCTTCCGAGGAGGCGCCGTTATCCGACAGCACGTAAAAGATCAGCGTGTTGTCACGCAGACCCAGCCGCTCAAGCTCATCCACGACCTTGCCGGCCTGTGTGTCGGCATGCTCGAGGAACCCGGCGTACACCTCCATCAGGCGCGCCTGAAACCGCTTTTCATCGTCGCTGAGGCTATCCCACGCGGGCATCGTGTCCGGGCGCGGCGTCAGCACGCTGTCGGCAGGAATCCAGCCAAGCGCCTTCTGACGCGTGAAGGCCTGCGCGCGGTAGACATCCCACCCCCCGTCGAACTGTCCCTTGTACTTATCCGACCATTCGCCGAAGACCTGATGCGGGCCATGCACCGCGCCCGGCGCCCAGTACATCAGAAATGGCTTGTCCGGCGCGAGCGCATGTTGCTGGCGCAACCAGCTTGTGGCTTGAGTCGCCAGGTCTTCGCTCAGGTGATACTTCGGATCGTTGGGCCGCTCGATCGGTGTGGTGTTGCGATACAGATTCGGCTCGTATTGCGAGGACTCCGCCCCCATAAACCCGTAAAAATGGTCGAATCCGCACCCGGTCGGCCAGCGGTCGAAAGGTCCTGCTGCGGAGACGTCCTGGGCCGGCGTGTTATGCCACTTCCCGAATGCAGCCGTGCTGTAGCCATAGTGCTGCAGCACTTCCGGTATGGTCGCCGAGGTCTTCGGAATCTCGCCGGTGTAGCCGTCAAAATCGCTCGCCAGTTCGGTGATCGTTCCGGATTCCACGCGATGGTGGTTGCGCCCCGTCAGCAGCGACGCGCGGGTCGCCGAGCAGATAGCCGTGGTGTGAAACGCGTTGTAGCGCACGCCGGAATCGGCAATGCGGCTGAGTGTCGGCGTATGAATCGCACCACCAACGGTATCGGCATGCGCAAAGCCGACGTCGTCCAGCATGATGATCAGTACGTTCGGCGCGTCAGCGCGCAGATGGGTGGCTTTGCTGCGCCATTGGTGCTTCGACTCAGCCAGCGTACGCGCGGCGAGACTGGCTGTCGGCGTTTTGGGAAACGGCAGATCCTGCGTTCCTGCTACAGCCGTACCGGTGAGACGGGGCTGCTCGACGGTGCCCGTCTCTTCGGAAGACGGCTCCGTCGGAGCGGAATCGGATGCCGCTGGGTTGAATTCGCGGGTCATGAGGGTCTCCTGTCATGTCTCTTACGTGACGCCAGCCGCCGGATCGCGGGTCTCTCGGGTCATAGACAAATCGGAGGCATTTTATGAACGGCGACTCGCGAGACGCTGGTCTTTGAAGACAATCCAGTGGTCTTGCGCGTTGCGTTGCGCGCAACGTGGCGCTCGAGACGGGTAAACACGGAGCGTAAGTCAGATGCATGCAAGCGGTTTGCACGCTTCGCGCAAAACGCATGTCAGGCGGTTTGACCTTGGTGCAAAATAGCCCGTAACGCGCGTGACGATCGCTGACCTGGCATTTACGCCGATGGAGTTTGCGGTGCAATCGCGGCTACGCTATCGCGACATTGACGTGATAGCGTAGCGATCGCACCGTCTCTCAAGACGTATTTCTCCCACAGCCTGCCTGCCGGTGATACACAGCACGCCGGCCCAGCAATGATTGCCGTCCATCATGCAGAAACCCGCTCCCTCCCGCTTCGACAGCGACGCCGTTCTCACGACGATCGGCGGCTACGCGCTCGCCATTTCGCGCGCCCTCGAGCACAATGGGATCGATAGCGCCCGGATTTTTCATGCGGCCGGCATCGAACCGTCGCTGATGAAGAACGATCCCATGACGCGGCTGCCGGTCGCCACGATGGCCAGGCTTTATAAAGTCTGTGTGGACGTGACGCATAACCCCTACTTCGGATTGACGGTCGCCAGGTTCATTCACGTTTCGAATTTGCACGCGCTCGGCTACGCGCTCGCCGCCAGTTCGAACCTGATGGCATTCTGCCAACGGCTGGAACGTTTCTTCAGGCTCGCCTCCCAGGCTTGCGAAATCAACCTCATCGACAACGGCGCCGAAGTCTCGCTGCGCACGAGAGTGCTGGTACCTGTCTGCGCTGAAACGGAAGATGCGTTGATGGGATTTGTCGTGCTGTCCATGCGCCAGCTTTACCACGCCGATTTCAATCCGCTTCGCGTGGCGTTCTCTCACGCGATGCCGCGCGAAGGCAGCACCCCGTACGAGAAACTGTTTCGTTCCCCTGTCGAGTTTGATCAGGCTTCGCCAGAACTCGTGTTTTCCAAATCGGATTTGCACCAGCCGCTAGCCGGTGCGTGTGCTGAGCTGGCGCAGTTGCATGACAACCTCGCCACCAGCTATATCGCCCGCCTCGACAAACACGATGTGGTGAGCACGGTGCGGCAGAAAATCATCGAATATCTGCCCAACGGCGACTGCTCGAGAGACAAGGTTGCCGACGCCATGTGCATCAGTCCGACAACATTGCAGTTCAAGCTCTCGCAGCACGATACGAATTTTAATGAGCTGCTCGACGCAACCCGCAAGGAATTGGCCTCCAGCTATGTCCAGCAATCGGCATTGTCAATTACTGAAATTACCTTCCTGCTGGGGTTTAGCGACTCGAGCAACTTCACGCGCGCGTTCAAGCGCTGGGAAGGCGTTTCGCCGAGCGACTATCGCAAGGAAGTGAAGATTCAGGGCGCGTGAAGATTTGCGTCCATTGCGTGTTGAACGCGTCTAGGCCTTGCGCTCAGTGGCCGTTTCCAGTCCGTCATCACCGCCGAAACGTGAGAAGCGGCGCTGCAAAAGCAGCAGCAATGGCGTAGAGACCATCGAGAGCGCGACGACCAGCGTTACAAGCGAGGAAAGACGCTGATCCACGACACGCGCCGCCAGTGACGCCGCCAGAACCACAAAGGCGAACTCACCGCCTTGCGAAAGCAGAATCGCAAAATAGCCGCGTTGGGCCGACGGTACGTCAAAGCGGCTCGCCAGAAACCACTGCGCGATCGTCTTGATACCGACCAGTGCCACCACCAGCCCCGCAACCCGCACGGGTTCGCGCGCCAGCACTTCGAAATCAATCGACATGCCCACCGCGATGAAGAACAAGCCGAGCAACAGGCCCTTGAACGGTGCGATATCGACTTCGATCTCGTGACGAAATTCGGAGTCCGCGAGCATCACACCAGCGACAAACGCACCCATCGACATCGATAGATGCACGCTCTCCATGAGCAGCGCGATGCCGATCACCCAGAGTAGTGCAAACGCCGTGAAGATCTCACGCACACCGGTGCGCGAAACTAAAGGCAACACCGCTTTCAGTACATAGCGCCCCCCCACCAGCACGATCCCAAGCATCGCGATGGCTTTCAGTGCCACCAGATAGCCGAGCACCGCGCCGAAACCGAGCCGCGTCGCGAGCGGAACGGCGATCAGCGCCGCGATGAGAAAAATGACCACATCGATCAGCAACTTTGTCATGAGATCATTGGCGCAACACCCACTGAATGAGCAGGTGGGCATCGGCACTTGAAAGCGGCGGAACCGGATCGGCCTCCGGCATGGTGATATCGCCCCAGTGGGGCTTTCCGCCGGCCAGCAGCTTCTTTTCCAGCATGACACTCGCCTGCGGCGACGTGCGATAGCGTTGTGCGATCTTGGGGAATGACGGAGCGAGGTCAGCCCCTTCGGTGGTATGACAGAACATGCAGTGTTGCTCTTCGATCAGCCCCGCCACCGCGGATTGAGCGCGTGCATTGGCGCATACCATCAGCACAAGGCTGAGAAGCACGCCGCTACAACACCGATTTCCCACTCGTTTCACGGTACCTCCCCCGCATCACGCCGCCAAGGCGTACGATTCACCGATGCCGCGCCCTACGCGCGACGTCATGCCTGAGCACGCATCAAGGCGACGCCGGTCGGATTGTGGTGGCAATATCGCGGCTCACCGTTCCGAGCGCCCTGCTATATGCCGCCACCACCGCATCGTAACCGGCGGCGCCGCAAGGTTCGTGGACCGTGCTCCGGCCGCTTAGCGGTGGCTTCTTCCCGGGTGGCGCAACCGACCACAGCACGTCGACCGTCACCGCATCGCCGAGCGCCGCATCGAAGCGCTGGATATCGAGCTGGACCCGGTAAGCCGACGCCAGATCGCCACCCATCGGATAGGTGGACACCAGCGCGCTGTTCAGCAACTGCCCGAGATCGGCGCGCACCACGCGCGGGATCTGGCTTTTCAACGGATCGGCCCAGCGGGCGAATTCGTCGATATTCACCGTGTTGTCACCGTTTCGCACCACGATCTGCGGCCGGTCGACGAGTTCGGGCACCGTCACTGAGCTGATCAGCACCGCGATCGGCGCGGCGGGCGGGTTGCCCGTCTGCGGCGCGGCTGAACTCAACGTGTAGAAGTCCGACTTGGGCGACGAAGCGCAACCGCACAACGCGGCGAGCGCCAACACCACGGCTACGCTCAAGGATGAGCGCATCATTTCTTATCCTCCAGCTTGCCGCGGATCAGTGCCTCTGGATGGCGCTCGAGATAATCCGCAAGCGTACGGAAGGCCGCCGCCGTGCGCGCCAGTTCCTTCATTGCGTCGCCGGTGTTCTGCGACAGCGGGGAGTCCGGCTGCAACGCGTTATTCGCCGAATTCAGAACCGTCTGCGCGGCTGCGAGTGTGTCATGCGCCTGCGGCATGACCTCGGTGCGCAACTCCTTGAGCAACGCATCCGCATCGGCTAGTGTCTTTTGCGCGTCCTTGCCGATGCCTTCGAATGGGATCTTGTTCAGCTTGGCGATGAGCGCCGTCACCGAATCCTGCAGCGATTGCAGCCCGCCTGGCACGGTCGGCATCGAAGGACGAGTCACGCTCCAGTCCATCTCCGCCTTGGGCGCATTCGGGAAGAAGTCGAGCGCGACGTATAGTTGCCCCGTCAGCAGATTGCCGGTTCGCAATTGTGCGCGCAACCCGTGATCCAGAAGCGCTTTCGCCAGCTGCCGCCGATCCGTAACGACCCTGCCGCCGGGTGCGGCGGGTGCGCCGGATGCATAGCGCGACGTGAACCGTTCTGGGTACAGTTTTATATCAACAGGAATACTGAACTGCTTCGTGATCGGATCGAATCGTGTACGAATCCCTGAGACTTCACCTACCACGATGCCGAGAAAATCGACCGGCGCACCGACCGTCAAACCGCGTACCGACTCCTTGAAATTGAGCATGTAGTTATCGATGATCGTGTCGTGACGTTTCATCGCCTCGGTCTTATCGGAGAACAGCGCGAACTCAGTGCGGGCATCCGCCTCCGGCCCACCAACCGCATCGTCAGGCGCCTGGAAAGCGAGGCCGCCAATCAGGATGGCCACCAGCGATTGCGTATTGACCTTCACGCCGGTTGCATTGGGCGAGACGTCGATACCGCTCGCCTGCCAGAAGCGCGTGTCGTTCTGCACGTACTTGTCGTACGGCGCGTTGACGAACACATGCATCGTCACCCCTTTACCGTTGTCATCGAGCTTGTACGACGTGACCTGGCCGACCTGCAAGCGTCTGAAAAAGATCGGCGAGCCGACATCGAGCGACCCCATGTCGGCGCCCTTCAGGATGAACTCACGGCCCGGCACACCGCTCGCGAACACCGGCGGCGACTCGAGCCCGACGTAGTCGCGCCGGGGCGTGAGTGAGCTGCCCACGTCCATGCCGATGAACGACCCGGAGATCAGGGTACCGATGCCCGACACCGTGCCGCCCGAAATCCGCGCGCGCTCTCGCGCGCGATGCTGGCAAACCGCTGTCCGGCGCGCCGGACATCTCGGGAGAGGTGGGAAGATGCTCGGGACGCGGACGCTCCGACTGGCGAGGTTGATTCAAGGATTCGTGCAGACCCGCTTTATCCGCAAATTCGCGCAGCGCCGCATGCGCCGCACGTCCACCGGACATCCCGCGTTGGCGATAATTCGCTCCGTTAATTGGCGGATAAGCACTGCTGAGCGGCGCCGAAGCGCGATGGCGCAATCCGATCGCCAGTAATCCAAGAATGATCGCTGTTTGCAAAATGACAATCGCAGGCATAACGATGCTCATGACCGAACGGCCTCTCAAGATTCGGCACTGCGAGATTGGCTGCCAAAAGTCGTGCTGAACACCGGCGTGAGACTATGCCTCTTGTACAGCAGGCTCATCGTCTCGTTAGACAGTTAACGAATTAACGAAGACGCGCTCTGAATGTGAATGCCGGCTGAGCGAGCGCACCGGTAAGGGTCACAGCCAGGGGGAATTCCAACCGGCAAAATGAATCGTAGTACGGACAGTTGAACATGTAAACGTGAATTGAGGCATTTCTTTTGCACATATTTCATCTCAACCGGCGAATGAGACCAAAGTCCGATTGTCCGTGTGCTTCGCTGGCGATAGATTTGATTACCCGACGGTTCGCCTTTCTGGCCGAAGTCGCCGACACAATCGTTATCCGATTGCGAGATGCTCATGCGCAAGGCACGCGAAACGGACCATCCTGACACCCGCTCGAATTGGGGGAAATTCGACCATACCGTCATGGTCTTACAGGGCGGTGGCGCACTCGGTGCTTATCAGGCCGGTGTTTACGCCGGTCTCGCCGAAGCGGCAGTTGCGCCCGACTGGATTGCCGGTGTGTCGATTGGCGCGATCAACGCCGCGCTGATAGCCGGGAATCCGCCTGAGCGACGCGTCGAGCGCCTGCGCGAATTCTGGCAGCGCATATCGGCTCACGCTCCTTTCGTGCCATCGCCGTCGCTCGATCCCATCCGCCCGCTCCTGAACTTCATGAGCGCGGCGTCCAGTGTTGCCTTCGGTGTGCCGGGCTTTTTTGCGCCACGAACGACGGGGCCATTTGTAGCGCCGCAGGCAAGTATCGAAACGCTGAGTATGTACGACACCTATCCGCTCAGGCAGACACTCAAAGAACTGGTCGACTTCGAATTAATCAACCAGCATGCCGTGCGCCTGTCTCTCGGCGCGGTTAACGTGCAGAGCGGTAACTCGGTCTATTTCGACAATACAAAAACAGAGATTGGTCCTGAGCATGTCATGGCAAGCGGCGCGCTGCCTCCGGGTTTTCCCGCTGTGCAGATAGATGGGCAATGGTATTGGGACGGCGGCATCGCGTGTAATTCACCGCTTTGGTACGTGCTCGACGAAGATTTCAGAATGAGTGCATTGATTCTGCAGGTGGACGTGTTCAGTGGCGCCGGGGCATTGCCTACCAACCTCAGAAAGGTACAGGAGCGCTGCAAGGACATTCAATACGCCAGCAAGACACGTTTCAATACCACGCGAATCAGCGAGATCGAGGCACTTCGCAATTCGCTGCGCCGCGTGCTGGACAAATTGCCTGATTCTCTCAAGACCGACGCAGATGTGCAGAAGCTCGACGCAATCAGTACACGGGGCGCGGTCGCTCTTGTCCATTTCATCAACAGGCACACCACGCAATCGTCAAACTTCAAGGATTACGAGTTCTCACGCGCCACTGTCACGGAACTATGGGACTTCGGATATCGCGACGCACAGAAGTCGCTCTCAGATCCAAAATGGCAGGAAGCGACCGATCTGGGCAATGGCGTTCACGTCTACGACCTGACCGTTTAGCGGGCGCGTCAGACACCATCTCGAATCCCTTCAATTGCAGCCTTGACCATTGGCTGTGCGATAGCAGGTCTTTCCGCTTGGACTCTTATATACACCCTTACCGTTTTTGGTCTTGGCTTCGCCGCCTTTGCTCGTCGTTGTGGTCGTGACACCGTTCTGATTCTTTTGCGCCTTCCATGCGTTGCCGGTGTTCGGGTTGTACCCGCCGGCTGTTTGCCCGTTGTTGCATTCGGTCATACCGCGCGCGTTTGTGGCGCATTCCGCGAATACGCGGGAAGACAGCGCAAACGCTATCAACACGAGCAACACTTTCATGGTCGTCTCCTGAGGCAGCAGGCACAGGCACGGCTTTCGCCTGCCTCGTCTTTCAGATTAGCCGCATCCGCTCGCGTGCCTATCGGACCTTGGCCCTATTGCAAGCAACGACATTCCAGCCGCCTCATGGAGGGGGTTCCGCAGCGGGAGCGCTGGCTCAACGCCTGCACGCCTCAGCTTGCAGCGCGTCGTCCGGCCCATCAGGCAACCAGAGTCTCGGACTTGACCACAATGCCGCATGCATTGATCGATTCGAACCGCACAGTCCCACGATCACGCTGCTTTCGGCTCGCGTGGTTCGGTGCCGCTCTGCTGTATTCGATGTCCGCCCCCCCGCTTCACGCGCAGGAGATGGAGCCACGCACCTATTCGGCTGTGCCGGTGGGCACCAATTTCGTGGTGTTCGACTATGAGCGATCGAGCGGCGACGTGTCATTCGATCCGTCGTTGCCGATCACCAACGTGCAGGCGCATATCAACATCTTTTCGCTCGGGTATTCGCACAGTTTCGGCGTCGCGGGACATACCGTGAGTGTTGCGGTATCGGAGCCGTATGCGAACGCCAATGTAAGTGGCGACGTAAAGGGTATTTATCAGCAGCAATACCGCTCAGGCCTCGGCGACGTGCACTTCAGGATCGCAGCGAACCTGCTCGGCGACCCGGCGCTCTCTCCGGAGGAATTCGCTCGACGCACACCCAGCACCGTCCTCGGCGTCAGTCTGAGCGTGGTGGCGCCGACGGGCCAGTACGTGCCCGCCCGTCTCATCAACATCGGCGCCAACCGCTGGTCGTTCAAACCCGAGGTCGGGCTGTCCCAACCCTTCGGCAACTGGTTCATGGACGCAGCGGCAGGCGTGTGGCTCTTCACCGCCAACGACGATTTTTTCGGCGGCCATCGGCGCAGCCAGGATCCGATGCCGACTTTCCAATGGCACGGAGGCTATACGTGGCGCCCCGGACTATGGCTCGCCGCGGATGTGACGTACTTTACGGGTGGGCGCACCCACGTCGACGGTGTCGAGGATCAGGACTATCAACTCAGCGCGCGATACGGTGTCACGCTATCCGTTCCGTTGGCCGCGAAATGGTCCGCCAAGCTCGCGTGGTCGCGTGGCCTCGTAACGCGTGTGGGCGGCAATTTCCAGACCATCTCGATCGCGCTTCAATACCGTTGGTTCAATCGTTGAACCCGGTCAGGCACGCTGGCCTATGTCACGGATTCGCGCAAAGCGCGGCGCTCCGCGCTTAATGCCCGAGAATATCGAGCGCCGCACGCATCGGTGTAAAGGATAATTTGACTACCCCGCCGAGCGGTGTATTCATCTCCATGATCAGGAAGATCGCACCGGAAGTCGACAGCGCACACATCACGAGCGCCGTCATTGTCGTGCCGTTGCGGGGCGCGACCAGGCCGAACGTGCCGAAGAGGATCGCCAGCCAGAATACCAGGACCACTAGCAAAGGCACCGGAATCGAGCCGGTTTGCTGAAGAAGCGCCAGCCACCGCGTAGCGAGTACATCGTCGACGATTAGTAGCGCCCGAGCCTGCAACTGACGCTGCAAGTCGGTGTGCGGCGAGAGTTCCTCCACTTGACGCTGGAATGCTTCTCCGCGGGTAACCACTTCGGGGCTGCTCAGTTTGGCCAGTTGTGCCGGATCGCCGGAAGACATCGCCGCGACCGAAGCCTCGGTTGTACGTTTAAGCGCACTGCGAATCTCCTGCGTCTCCGGACCATAGTGAGCCAGCACACGATCGAGGCGAACGATAGCGGCTGCGCTATGCAAAAGCTCCGTATTCGTGGTGTCAAACGAGCTTTTTGCCGACGAAATCAGTAAGCCTAGCACCAATGCGGCCATGGTTGCGACAAGGCCGGTCGCCAGTTTGACGACACCGATGGATTCATCGCTGAGGTGGTGCTGCGGCAACACGCGGCGCAGATACGAGCCGAGCAGCGCACTGCCAAAGACGCATGCGAATACGATTGCCGCGTCGACGAGGTGGTTCACCCTGCAGTCCTCCGTTTCTGGTCACACACTTGGCGATTCAACATCTTGCGCGCGACAGTGCAGTGTGCAATAGGACCAAGGCCCAATTGCACACGCATCGCAGGAGAGCGTGCAAAAGTTGGGGAGGTGCATTTCGTCAGGCACCCCTGGCTTACGACATGACTGCACTCTCTGTTCTGGCCGTTCGTCGGCGCCCGCCTGCCGACGTTTGCCCGATGCATTTCCCGTAACGCGAGTCGGCAATTTTGAGCGCCAGAATGCGATGGGACGAGAATTCCCCGTTCAGAACCGCGACTCTGACCTGTGCCATGCAGTGCGCCCCTTCGTCGGTCCAGCGCATCTGTCGCTTCTTGGCCATACGGTGGCTGACGACCTGGTTCACCGCGAACTCGGCAATGCTGCTGCTGATCGGGAGACCTTTGCGATGCCGGGCGCTGTAGTTGACCAACGTGTGCGCGTTGTTCCTCAGATAACTGGAGACGGTGTTCAGATTCCACCACAGCGTTTTGAATTCGTATCCCTCTCTCGCAAGCAGCCGACTGTCCAGTGCCCTGATCCGCTCCACCGCCTTGCTGCCCTTGCCATGCCAGACCAACCACTTCGCGTGGGTGATTTCGGTCTCCACCGACTCCTGGTCCATCGAGTCGATCATCTTGCTGCCGAATACGGAACGCTCCACCGCCTGGAACTTCATCGCGATGTGGAACCAGTCGAGGATCCGGCCGCGAGCCAGCTGACTGCCCTCGACGGTCTTTGCAAATTCACCAGCATCGTCGCTGATCACGGTCACGCGTTCATCGCTCGCCACACCGTTCCGGCTGAGGACCTGATCGAGTCGCGCTGCAGCCGAGGTGACTTCCCTATGCACATACGCATAAAGTTTTGGAGGACCATCGGTGAACGTCGCCCGCCCGGCGACGATATTCACGTGGCGGCCAGGGCCTCTCCCTGAGTCGCAATTACGCAACCACGCCGAGTCGACACTCACGGCCGCGACATGGCTGGATTCGCGAACCTGCACGTCTGCAACGGCTTGAGGTAGCTTCGCGATGTCACGTTCGATGTCAGCGTCGAGCTGTTTTCCAAGAGTGTGAATCCGATCCCGGGTGCCACTGAACGAAATGCCCTTGTCCAGCGGGAGCACTTCCTTGAGCATGGCCGCGGCCTGCCGGTATGGCAGATGGACTGCCCACTTCGCCTGAAGATATTCCAGTTCCGGTGTAACGCGCGTGGTTAGGGTTTGGGACAAGGGATGCACCACACGCCGCGGCGTCCGCGCAGTTCGCTGGCAAGCACACGACCACAGCCGCGGACTCTTCACCATCACTTTGCCGAACACGGTGCGCAGCACCGTAGAGCGACTATCCTTATGACTCAAGGCCGCACCGCAGCTCCGACAATGGATCTGGCCTGAGAGCCATGACTGCACCTGTTTCGAAATGAACCCGGCCTGCACCTTTGCAAGCAGCGACCGCCCTTCCGCGAGAGTCAGGCCCAGCTCGGCAAGACAGCAATCAGGACGCTCAATCACCGCCAGAACTCCGTCACCTTCCTCGACCGTATCATTGTCTCCGTCGGCCAACCTTGCTTCGATGATCAACCGCATGGCTTGCTCCCACCGTTGCGAGACTGATCAGCCTACTCCAGACGAAACCGATGCTGCTACCGGAAGAATAACCGGCCCTCCTTGGGAGCCTCCCCAGCTTTTGCACGCTCTCGCCCCGATTTACAGATCGACGACCAACAACTTCGAATGCGAGCGTGATACGCACACGGCCATGCAATCTCCCCGTGCGTGCTCCTGCGCGGTGAGAAAGCAGTCGCGATGGTCGGGGGATCCTTCCAGTACCTTCACGACGCAGGTTCCGCAGACCCCCTGCTCGCAGGACGTCTCGACGTCCGTCCCATGCTCACGGAGCACATCGACAATCGTCCTGTCGGCAGGGATCGTGAACGTCTTGTCCGATCGTGCAAGTTTCAGGTCGAATGACGTTTTCGGCTCGGTGTCCGACGACGGCGCAGCGGCGAAGTATTCGAGATGAACCGCGTCGTCGGGCCAGCCATGACGCGCGGCGACCATGCGAACCGTGTCCATGAACGGTTGAGGTCCGCACAGATACAGGTGCCCACCATCTCGACGCTTGCGAAGCGCATTGTCCAGCGTCTCCTCGACGGCATCGCGCTCCTGGCCGAACAGCAGCCGGCACGAGGCGTTGAGCGGCCCATTGGCCAGTTCGTCGCGGAATGCCGTGTGGGTTTCGGATCGGGTGAAATACAGTAACTCGAACGTATGGTCCCGATCGTGGAACTGGCGCGCCATGCTGATAATCGGTGTAATGCCGATCCCGCCAGCCACGAGCAGGCTGTGGCCCGCTTCGTCACTCATCGTGAAATGATTGCGCGGCGCAGAGATGGTTAGCTCGCTGCCGACGCGCAACGCTTCATGGACAATCTTCGATCCACCGCGCGATTCGGCTTCCCGCTTGACGGCAACCTCGTAGGTCGATGTGTCGGCATACGATCCGCACAGCGAATACTGTCGGGTGATCCCCTGCCCAAGATGCAAATCGATATGCGAGCCAGGCTCCCACGCTGGCAACATGGATCCGTCCTGGGGCGCCAGCTTCAGCAAGCGGATCCCTTCTGCAATGGTTTCGGCGGCTACGACTCGAACGGGGATGGTATTCATGGCAAGATACTTCAGGAAGATTCGGGTAACACAAAGACGAAGTCATTGCGGCAAAGACTGCTCGCGTCCCGCCGGACGAAACGGCGAGACGCGCCGGCGCTACGTTACGCCGTGGTTGGTTGCAGCGTGAACAACTCCGCGCTCTCGCTGTAACCGGCGCAATACGCTTCCTTCGACTCCCCAGTGCCGATCTCTCCGGTTATCACGACCATGTCCCGGAAATCGTTGTCCGCCAGGTCGCGAACCACGCCGCGAGGATCTCCCCCTTCGGCGACGACCTGTGCCGCCTCATCGAGCATGCGACGCGCGCGCACGATGGCGATGTCGGACGACGAAAGATGCTCACCGCTTTGTTCGTGGATCGTGCCTTGCGACTGAGTGATCGCAATATCGTGCACTGAAAAACACTCACCCAAACCCAGGTAGGCCTGGCGCTCCATTGATGCACGATCCTGCGAATACAGGTCGTCCTTGGCGCGTCGCATGCGATCACCTTCGGCCTTCTCGGATTCGTATTGCTCTTCGAGTGCAGCCTTATCCAGTTTGCCGCTGCGATGAAAGATGAACTCCCAGCGCCAGTGATGTTCATCGTCGATAGGAACGTCCCACAGCATCGTGACGCCACCGTCACCCAGGTAGCCCTCGAAGCCGCCAACAGCACAGGCGTTAGGCATCACGAAGTTGGTAATGCGAATCGACGACCGGTCGGCACCTTCGATCTTGCGCAGCGTGTATAGCCTCACCCCAAAGCGAGTGTCTTCGACAGCCAGCTCCGGTCTGGCCTGATTCGAAAACACGCCCCAGCGGGCTTGCATATCAGCGCTAGACAGCTCCAACTGATGCAGATAGGACGTGTGAACCGGGTCAATATTGCCTTCGCTCGCTTGCATCCAGTTGCAGTCGCCGAACCAGCGCGTCGTGTAGCGATATTCGCTACCGCCGGCAAGCGCGGGATAATTCGGAAAAAGCGGTGGTTCGCCAGGACCCATATACGCCCAGAACGCCCCGGCCGCCTCATGAAGCGGATAGGACTTCATCCGGATCCGGTCTTTGGCGGTCGCTGAAGCTTCGGCGGGCTGATCCAGACAGCGGCCATTCACGTCGAACAACCAGCCATGATAGGGACAACGAATACCGCCAGATTCGATGCGACCCAACGCAAGGTCGGTGCAGCGGTGGGCACATTTCCGGTCGATCAGACCGACGCGGCCATCCTCATCGCGGAATAACACCAGGTCTTCGCCCATGATGCGGATCGGCTGTGGCGCAGCGCCGGCCGGCAATGAATCGATCAATGCCACCGGCTGCCAGTAACGGCGAAGCAATTCACCAGCAGGCGTGCCTGCATTCGTCTGCGTCAGGTACTGGTAACGATCAGCTCCGCGCGGACGCGGTTTGATCGTGATCGGATGAGTGGAGGTGTCCATGATGTCTCCTATGTTCTGTTCAAAGGGCAATCGAAGTAAAAGGTCGGTGCACCCGACTGGAACTGGCAGGTCTACGCGCCGTCGTTAGAACTCCGAGCGCATTGAGCAGCGTGCCCGCGAGGCAGGTCAGAAATGAGCAGGACAGCCCCATCCTGATAACTGTCCGGCCGCGCCGCCATAAAATGATCCATCGCTGCAGATCCATTGCCAGTTCACTCGGCGTCAACGAGTGTTAAGATATATTGATATCTGATTTAAAAAAATCGTCTTTTTGGCATATCTGCTATGCCCTTTCGGTAGGGGTCGACGCATGGAAATCAAACAGCTCCAACACTTCTCACGCATCGCTGAGATTGGCAATCTGACACGGGCGGCCAGCGTCCTCGGCTTGACCCAGGCGGCCCTGAGCCGCCAGGTCGCACAACTCGAAGCGGAACTCGGCACGGAGCTATTCCGGCGCAACGGCCGCGGACTTGTCCTGACCGAGGCGGGTCAGCGACTGCTTGACCACGTCCCCTTGATCCTTCGTCAGATTGCACTTGCCGAACGCGCGGTCAGAGGCAGTGTTGGTCCGGTACAGGGCGCTCTGGTGCTCGGACTGCCACCTAGCCTTGCACGTACGGTCGTCGTGCCGCTAATTGATGCCTTCCGCGAGCACTTGCCTGAAGTGACGCTGCGCACCGTTGACGGTTTGTCGGCCCATCTGGTTGAGCTGGTCGGTACCGGCAAGCTCGACTGTTCCGTGGTCTATAACCAACCGCCCAGCGATGTCGCCGAGTTGCGGCTGCTGGCTGACGAGGAGTTGTACCTCGTCTCCGGGCCGCTGATCGAGCATGCGGGAAAGGCGCTGCCGCGTTCGCTGACACTCACAGACGTGGCCACCTTGCCGCTGGTGACGGCGGGTACCACGAACGCCGTGCACGCGGCACTCGCGACCGCGATGGCCGCGCTCGGTCTGAAGCCGCAAGTTGCGCATGAGATCGAGAACCTCACGGCGATCCTCGACCTGGTCCGCAAGGGCTATGGGTGCGCCGTGATTCCGTTGAGTGGGGTGCACCCGTGTATCGGCGACCCGAAGTTGCGGCTGCATCGCATCCGCAAACCTCTTTTACGTTGTAGTCTTTCCGTTGCGACCCCGGTGCGCGCGCTAAACGACTCGCTGATCGGGCAAGGGACGTCGCTGGTGCGCGACGTCGTTCGACAGCAGCTCGTGCAATTTCACGCAGATGTCGAGAAAGCCATAGACGCATGACGTCACTCGCGACACCGCGTGTCGTACCGAAGCCCCCGTGCCGGGGGCGACGGGTAGCTTTTTAAAAGCGGTGTTGAATACCGAACAGGACGCCGGTCTGTTTCGCGTTCGCCACCGTGTAATAGCCCGCACCAACGGAATATGACGCACGACTATTGTTCTGCATGAAGCCGAGCATCGTGTAGATGGAGGTTCGTTTAGACAAAAGATACGTCGCGCGCATCACATAGTAGTTGGCGTTCTTCTGATCCGTCGTGGCAATTCTCGATATCTCGCCGTCCAGCTCTACATCCGGCGCGAGCATATACGATGCGCCGCCGTAAAAAATGTTCGTCTGGTAATCCGTTGCCGTAGTCGTCATTCGATGGATTGCACCGCCGCGAATTGACAGATCACCGAATTGAACGTAACCGCTGACCATATAGCGAGTAGTCTTCGCACTGGCGCTCGGGAGCAATAGTGGCATCGACGGGTCATAGGAGACGCTGCCGGGCGACAAGCCGGGCCCACCGCGCAACTGATCGTAAACAAACTGCAGACCAAACTCCTGTCCCCAATACCCGGCCAGCGCTGTAATCTGACGGCATGCTGTCGAGCTTCCTGCAACATTGCCCGGACAATTCGTGGCGCCAGGATTAAATGTCGCCCCTCCATTCACCGCCGCACTTCCGGGACTACTTGCAGCATCTCGCCCCGTGCTGTAAGTCGCCCCAATCACGAAATGATGGAAATCATTGAAGTAGCTTAAGGCGTTGTCCGAGCGGCTATTGGGCAGGTACGGGTCGAGCGCCGCCAACGAGTATAGGGCTGGCCCCATGACGGTCGATTTCATCAACGCGATGTACGTCATGTTGATCTGACGACCCGCGCGAACCGTGCCGTAAGGCGTTTCAAGTCCCACCCACGCAGACCGGCCAAAAAGCCGATTACCGTTCTGAAGCGCGCCGGAATTCGGCGCAAAGCCGCTCTCCAGTTCGAAAATGACGTTCAGTCCCGCGCCGAGGTTTTCCTTGCCACGCAATCCCCATCGCGAAGGGAGCGAGCCGGATAACGAAGTCATCCTGACAGCCGAGCCGGACGCGCTCTGTTGACCCGGTGCCTTGGCCGCCTGGCTCTCCCAATCCACACCGGTATCGATAATTCCGTAAAGTGTCACGCTGCCCTGTGCATGGGCCTGAACGGACACCAGGAGGGCGGTTGCGAGTATCGCCGCGCTCAGAACTTTTTTCATGTCTCCAATCCTTTAGAAAAATATTTTTTATATTTTCGTGACTCGCGAGCATGGAGCGGGAGTCACTTCTACGTACCAACCACATAACCGGCACGACGGGGAAGTCCGTATCGCGTTCGGACTAGACAGCCTGACGATCCATTGATTTTTTGTCGTACTAATCATTACGCCGATACGACATGAATTACAGTATTCGGATAACGTCGCCGGATAAATCGTTTGACTTGCATAACTGCTATGTCAGCACCATCAAATGAACCGATCGGCCATGTCAGGTGCGAACGATAAACTGGGAATTCAGCCCAGTTGCCGGGCAAGCTGGTCCAATACGCGATAGCACGGAAGCGCACTTGCCACGCTCGCATTCGGTTCGCGGCGCTCGCGGATCGCGGCGAAGAATTCCCGATCTTGCCGCGCTACTCCGCTCAGTGCGGGCTCGGGCAGATCAAGGTCAAGGCTTTCGCCCATGCCGTTGGTCAACTGGTCATAGCGGGCGATATAGGTCAAGCCGTCGCCAATATATCGAAATGTCGATCCCAGTGGTCCGTCGTTGTTGAAGCTAAGCGATAGCGTACACAACGCGCCACCAAGACTTTTGAGCTGGATGGACATATCGAGCGCAATCCCCAGCGTTGGATGGATCGGTCCCTCCAGTACATTGGCGGCGATCACCTCTTCGCCGGTCTGATATTGAAACAGGTCTATCGTATGAGCCGCGTGATGCCACAACAGATGATCAGTCCAGCTTCGTGGTTGACCCAGTGCATTCGTATTGAAGCGACGCAGAAAATGCGTCTGCACATCGAGCTGGCGCAATGTGAACTCTCCGGTCAATATGCGCTCGCGCAACCATTGATGCCCCGCATTGAAACGTCGCGTATGTCCGCACATTGCAATCATGCCCGTGCGTTGCTGCCACAGCGCCACCGTTTCAGCGTCCACGAGGGAGTCAGCCAGAGGGATCTCGACTTGCACGTGCTTTCCAGCCCGCAGGCAAGCGATTGCCTGCTCTGCGTGCAACGGCGTCGGCGTACACAGGATCACGGCCTCTATCTCAGGCTGAGTCAAAATGTCGTCCAGTTCGACGCAGGCACGCGCGATCCCGTAGCGCTCAGCAATCTCGCGCGTCTTTTGCAGGTCCCTACCCACGAGCGACACCACGTCCGCGCCGCCCAGGCTCGAGATCGCATCCAGATGCTGAATTCCGAACGCGCCGGCACCGACAAGTGCGACCTTCAGCGGCCTCGTCACGCGTCCTCCAGCACTAACAGGCCATAGGCCGTGTTCGACGCAGGCACGTGATAGAAACGATGAATCTGACGCACTGTTTCATTCATCGCGCCGCGCATGATTAGCCACATGATGATCTCAAGCCCCTCCGATCCCGCCTCGCGCAGCAGTTCGGTATGTCCGATCTTCGTCAGCGATAGCGGATCGCTGACCATGCCGTCGAGCCATTGATTGTCGTAAGGTGCATTGATCAGTCCGGCACGCTCCCCTTGCAGTTGATGCGACATGCCACCGGTTCCAAGCACCGCGACCTTGATGTCGGGACCATACGAATCTATTGCCCGTCGGAGCGCTTGTCCGAGCTTGAAGCAACGCAGGGCGGTCGGTTGCGGATACTGGATCACGTTGACACACAAGGGAATCACGCGGCAGGGCCACAGATCCGGCTGACCAAATAGCAGCGACAGCGGCACAGTGAGACCGTGATCTACCGACATCTCGCCGACCATCGTCAAATCGATTTCGTCGTTCAGTATCAGCGATTCGGTCAGGTGCCACGCCAACGCCGGATCTCCCTGGCATGCCGGTACGGGCCGAGGCCCATATCCCTCGTCGTGCGGTGGAAACTGGTCGGCCACGCCGATTGCAAATGTGGGCGTCACATCGAGCCCGAATCGGGATGCGTGATCGTTATAGACAACGATGACCACGTCGGGCTTGACCTCGTCGATCCAGTCGCGTGCCGCCTTCACCCCATCGAATAGCGGCTTCCAGTACGGCTCCTGAGTTTTGCCGTGATCGATGGCTGCGCCAATCGACGGCACATGTGAGGTACCGACGCCTCCAACAAACCTAGCCATGGGACCACTCCTCCACGTTGCGATTGCCCTTGATCGGGCGGCCACCGGAGATCATCATTGCGCGAAACTCGTCCACGGACATCCCATCAGTCGACATGGCGGCCCCCACATGTTGCATTGTCAAACCGTCGAAAATGGCGAGCTTGAAGGTGTAGTAAATGTTGCCGCCCAAACGCAGCATCGCGATCCAGTCGCGATCGAGTACCGCACGGCGCTGATCGACGCTCAGTTCGAATTTGTCGAGATAGACTGTGGAATCGGCCCGAAAAGCCATGCGGTTGCTCTCCGAGTCCAGCGATTTGCAGAACATGTTCAACGCGTATCCTTTGCGGCAATGTTCGCCATCGAATACGTATGTGCCGGGAATCTGGCGATAGTCACGCCCGGTGGGTGCATTCATGATTTCCCCCAATACAGTCGTAAAGGATTATCCACAAGGAGCTTGCGCTGGAGCTCCGGCGTAGTGGCGATTCGAGGGATGAAGTCCACAAGCAAACCATCGTCGGGCATGTGATTTTTCAGGTTGGGATGAGGCCAGTCGGTCCCCCAGAGCACTCGATCGGGGAACGTTTCAACCAGCCGCCGGGCGAAAGGCACCACGTCGTGATAGGCGGCTTGTTCGCCGTCGAGTGCCGGCTTTCCTGACACCGATAGACGCTCTGGACAACTTACCTTTGACCACACGTTGGGATGCTCACGCATAAATCTCACGAACAATTCGAACTCTTCACCGTCTACGGGTTTGGAAACATCGGGGCGCCCCATGTGATCAACGACCAGACCAGTTGGCAAACAGCTGAAGAAGTCCCACAGTTCGGGTAAATCTACAGCCTCGAAGTAGACAACGATGTGCCAGCCCAGTTTGGCGATGCGGTGCGCAATCTCAATCAGTTCTTCCTTGGGTGTGAAGTCGACCAGTCGCTTGACGAAATTGAACCGCACTCCACGTATGCCAGCGGCATTCAACTCCTGCAGTTCCTGATCGCTCACGTCGCACTTGACGGTCGCAACGCCACGCGCCCGACCGCCAGCACTCACGCAGGCGTCGATCAACGCACGATTGTCCGCGCCATGACAGGTGGCCTGCACGATTACATTGCGCTCAAAGCCCAGGTGATCGCGTAGCGCGAACAGTTGCTCCTTGCCAGCATCACAGGGGGTGTACTTACGCTCAGGCGCATAGGGGAACTGCCCGGCCGGACCGAAAACATGGCAGTGGGCATCCACTGCTCCGGCCGGCAGCTGGAACCGCGGTCTGGAGGGGCCCTGGTACCAGTCCAGCCAGCCAGGTGTTTTTTCGAAACGCTCAGTCATCTTCTTTCTCGCACCATCCCAAGCTATTTTTGAATTGATTTCTGCATACCCTTCAACGCCGACAGATCGCTGTCAGCCCATGCAGGAAAATGCTGCGCACGGTTAGCGCAATCGGAGGTCAGTCGATGTACCTGAGACCAGCCCGTTCCAGCGGCTCGCGCATCGAGTACATGTCAAGGCCAAGCACACCGGCCGCGAGCTTCCGTCGTTTCTCGGCTTCGTTTGCCTCACGCGCGGCAGCTGCTTCGGCGACCTTCTGGGCCAGGCCGATCGGGACGACGACAATACCGTCATCGTCGGCAACCACCACGTCGCCAGGATTGACCAGTGCTCCAGCACAAACGACTGGGATATTCACCGAGCCGATAGTTGCCTTGACTGTCCCCTTTGCGCTAACTGCCTTGGAGAACACGGGAAACTTCATGGCCGTGAGGTCTTTGACATCGCGGCATCCGCCGTCGATCACCAGGCCTACGGCGCCACGTGCCTGAAAACTGGTAGCGAGCAGATCGCCGAAAAATCCGTCCGTGGTGTCGGCCGTTACTGCAGCGATGACTATGTCGCCCGGCTGAATCTGCTCGGCCACGACATGCATCATCCAGTTGTCGCCCGGATGTAGAAGCACGGTTACCGCAGTGCCGCAAGCGTGTGCGCCGGCGTAAATCGGACGCATGTAGGTCTTCATCAACCCCATACGGCCCATCGCTTCGTGAACGGTCGCAACGCCCAAACCTGAAAGCTGCCTGACGACGGTTGCGTCAGTACGAACGATGTTGCGTTTGACAACGCCGAGCTGTGTGCCAAGGTTGGTATCAGTCATGGTGCTCACAGTCCTTTGCGTTTGAGTGCGGCATCGAGATGCGGATAAACGCGTCGGGCATTGCCTTCGTAGACTTTGTGCCTGTCCTCCGGCGACAAGATCGTCGATGCCTCGATATAGCGTTTGGTATCGTCGTAGTAAAAATCGGTCTCGGGATCGATGCCGCGTACGGCACCGATCATTTCGCTGGCAAACAGGATGTTGTCGACCGGTATGACCTTGGTCAGCAGGTCAATGCCGGGTTGGTGATAGACACAGGTATCGAAGAAGATGTTGTTGAGCAGATGCTCCTTCAGCAAAGGCTTTTTCAATTCCTGAGCAAGGCCCCGGAAGCGCCCCCAGTGATACGGGACAGCCCCACCGCCATGCGGAATCACAAACTTCAATTCAGGGAAATCCTTGAACAGATCCGAGGTCAGGCATTGCATGAATGCTGTTGTGTCGGCGTTCAGATAATGGGCGCCCGTGGTATGAAAGCAGGCGTTGCAACTGGTCGAAACGTGGACCATCGCCGGGATGCCGTACTCGACCATCTTCTCGTAGATGGGATACCAGTGGCGATCCGACAGAGGCGGTGAAGTCCAATGGCCACCTGATGGATCAGGGTTCAGGTTAATGCCAACAAAGCCGTACTCTTTGGCGCAGCGCTCAAGCTCCGGAATGCAGGTCTTCGGATCGACACCTGGAGACTGCGGCAGCATTGCAGCGCCAATGAAGTTGTCGGGAAACAGCTGCGAAACCCGATAGCACAGCTCATTGCAGATCGCGGCCCACGTCGAACTGGTCTCGAAATTACCGATGTGGTGCGCCATGAAGCTGGCACGGGGAGAAAAAATCGTCAGGTCGCTTCCGCGCTCCTGCATCTTCTTCAACTGGTTGCTAGCGATAGATTCGCGAAGTTCGTCATCGCTGATGTTCAGATCAGCGACCCTCGGTTTCTGGGCCGGATCTTTCAACGCCGCGATCTGACGGTTACGCCACTCTTCCAGCGCCTTGGGCGCTGTCGTGTAATGGCCGTGGCAATCGATGATCATGCTGTGTCCCCTTCCATAAATGCCCATTTGCTCACCATGACTTCGCCGCGCATAATCAGGCGCGCCGTTCTTAGCAGTGCGGCACGCCGTACTGTCTGAGGATCGGCGGGATCGGTCTCAAGCTCGACGCTGAATTCGCCTGACGGATGTTCAACCGAGATCTGCTTGATGACACCCGGCGGCACCAATGCCAGGCCCTGTGCAACGCTGCCTTCGAGCACGCAGGCGGTCGCGACAGTCACAGCAGCCAGCACCCCGATAGCGTCATGGCACACGTGCGGGATGAAGCACCGCGTCGCCAGACTCCCCCCCGCCGTTGGGGTAGCGATCAGGCACATCTTGGGATACGTTTTTGAGGTCACATCACCCAGACCCATCAATTCACCACACCGCAAGCGCAGCGCCTCGAGCGTGGACTTCAGCTCAACGTCACCATTCAGTGCGGCAACCGACTCCTGGCCGGTTCGGCCCACCGCATCGGCACGCAGCAGCACCATGGGCATGCCGTTGTCGATACAGGTCACGTCAATCGCCAACGTCGCCTCCAGCTGAACGTGATCGCGCACATGCCCTGTGGGCAACAGACCCGAACAGACCGAGCCTTCCGTATCGAGGAATTTGATCGAGATCGGCGCCGAGGTACCGGGCACGCCGTCGATGCGGGCGTCCCCGTCGTAGCGCACCTGCCCATCCGGCGTTTGCACGCTGATATCGCATTCCATATCGGTGTTCAGCGTCAACACGCGCAACGTCGTGACATCTCCCTGTGAGGTTGCCAAGCCGGTTTCCAGCGCGAAGGGCACGACGGCCGCCAGCATGTTGCCGCAGTTAGGCGTGGTGTCGACCGTATCGCCGTCCGGCTGCAGTTGCGCGAACAGAAACTCCAGATCCACGCCTGGCCGGCTGCTACGACCGACTATTCCCACCTTGCTCGTCAGCGGGTGTGCACCGCCTAACCCGTCGATCTGTCGACGGTCAGGAGACCCCATCACGTTGAGCAGCACGCGGTCGCGTGCAGCGATATCGGACGGAAGATCGGCCGCATTGAAAAACGGCCCGCGCGACGTGCCGCCGCGCATAAACAGACAGGATATGGCGTGTTGCATGGACTTTCTTGACCTGGCTCCGTTGTTGTTCTTGTATTTTTTTACTTTATCTGCCATTCTGCAATGACATATCCGATATATTAGATATGCATAAAATGCAACTCTGGAGATCGTCATGGAGCTTCGGCAACTTGAATACTTCGTCCATGTCGCAGAGCTAGGAAGCTTTACGCGGGCCTCGAATTTCCTTTCCATCGCGCAGCCCGTACTCAGCCGGCAGGTGCGCGCGCTGGAGATCGAATTTCGTCAGGCACTTCTGGAGCGCAATGGTCGCGGCGTGACGTTGACCGAGGCGGGCAAGCGTTTTCTGGAGCACGGCCGTGGCGTTCTTTCACAGATTGAACGAGCCCAGCTCGACATGGAGGAAGGTCGGGGCGCCTCGACAGGGCGCCTTGTTGTGGCGCTACCGCCGAGTGTGAGCCTTATTCTGACGGCACCGCTGGTAAGAGCCTTTCGTGAGCGCTTCCCCAAAGCGACGCTTTGCGTGCTTGAGGGGCTGTCAACTTATGTACTGGAATGGCTGACAATCGGTCGTGCTGACTGCGCCGTGGTTTATACGGTCCCCACTTCTTCGGGCGTAGAACTTGCGCCGGTACTTAACGAACAACTCTATCTAGTGTCCGGCCGCGGAGCCGGAACGTCGCCAACCGACCCACCAAATTACGACGAAATCAGTCTGGCAGAAGTCGCTGAGCGAAATCTCGTTATGCCAAGCCGGCCGCACTCGATTCGTATGCTGGTTGAAGCGACGATGGCGCAAGCGTCGCTGAAGCCACGTATCGCGCTCGAAATCGAAAGCATCCCGGCAATTCTGACTCTTGTACGCGACGAAGGTGTACACGCCATATTGTCTCTAAAAGCAGTTCGATCGAGCGGACGGGAGGGTGATTTTCACGTGCGCCCCATCCGGAAACCCACTTTGGAAACCACGCTGTGGATAGCGACCTCTGCCCAGCGTCCGCATGGACCGTTGCTTAATCAGGCCGTGCCGTTATTGCAAAATCTGTTGCGCGATCACTGGAAAACTGGGGTTTGAGATGGACGGTCGACCTCACTTCGAAGGCGGCGGGGCCGCCCCTCCTTTCCTAAGCCAATTCGCTCACGCTGCGTCCGCCAGCATCGACTGACAGCAGCCTGATGCCTTACACCGGCAGGCGTACTGGGCCCGAACCTCTTCATTCGCAGAATCGTCAATCGACAGCAGATATTCAATGAACAGTTCTTCGTCCGGCTCGATTGCCCGCAACGTGTGAATGAAAATCCGTCCCTCATCCTCGATGGTCTCGCAGTTCGGCTCACAGGCGTGATTGAGCCAGCGCGCGCTGTTGCCGCCACGGCCGCCGTCGATCACCCGCCCATCCGACAGGCCGAAAAGAAACGTATGGCCTTCGACGCCTTCACGCTGATGACGGCGCACCGCATTTCGCCACGAAGTGATTTCACCCTTGTACTCAAGCACGCGCTCGCCCGCCGCGAGCGCATGCATGGCGAACACACCTTTGCCGTGAACTGGAGACCGCCGGACAATCACGCGCCGCATACTCTTTCCTTTCCCGATGTCAGCGCCAATATACGGGCAGCAAATTTCCGCATCCAGTGTGATGGGATGAGCACGCGCGTGCGACGTTCGGGCACCGGCGGCCATATCGACGCTGGAGAGTCGAGGTATCTGATCCGCAGGCATCCCGGAATGACTGACCGCTCGGCCCGCGAAGATATCCAGCTTCAGAAAAGCTGATTACCCAGCTCACACAGGCTGACCCACTTCACCGTGCTCACGAAGGCCCGGCCTGTGGTGTCGAGCGATTCGATCATCGCGCGTTGCCCGCGGGCTTCCGCAATGACGCGCACGATGCGCGTCCGGTAGCGCAGTAACGCACCAATCGTTGGGCACGAGATTTCGCGCCCGGTCCGCGATCGTTTCTTTTCCATACGGCTATCTATAGAGACATGCAGCGAATCGCAGGGGCCGCGGTACGTCGCGGCGTCTCGCCCTGATGCTACCAGGCCGGCTGGCCGAGGTCCAGCCGTTGCCCGATCACTCCGTGCTGTTGCTGCCGCCAGCACCTGTAGCGGCGGCCCTCCCGGCAGCGGCGCCGTTGGCAACAATCCGGGCGACGGCGTGCGTCCGGTCTCAGGCGCCGTTCACCGTGTCCTTGAACGCCTTGCCCGCCGTGAACTTCACCCCCTTCGCAGCAGGGATCTGGATCTCGGCGCCGGTCGCCGGATTACGGCCGACCCGCGCGGCGCGCGCGCCCGTGGAAAACGACCCGAAGCCGATCAGTTGCACGGTGTCACCTTTTTTGACGGCGGCCGTGACTGTGCCAATAAACGCATCGATCGTCTGGCCGGTTGCTGCCTTGCTCTCACCCGTCTTCGCGGCGACCGCATCCACCAGTTCCTGCTTGTTCATTGCTTTTCCTCTTTGTGGTTGTGAATGACGCCACCCTATCCGATCCGCGCGCCTTTGCGCAATTGGCGCGCGCCGAACTGATCCGCGATCACAGGGCACTGCACGCATGTCCCAGGCGTGAGTGGTGCATGACGCCGCCGTTAAACCGGGCCTGCGCATCGAGGCGCATCATGGTGCTGGCGATTACCCGTGTCAGTGGTACGGGTTTGATGAACGAGTGGGCGCAACCGCCCCGGCGACGCATCGGAGGGAAACGCGGTCGCTCCCGGCACATCCGCGCGCACCGTCGCGTAAGTCTGATGGACCGCCTGCTTCCGATCCGCGCCTTTTGCGTCTGCACCTGGCATGCTGTCCGGGGGCCGGGCCGCATCGCGGCGATCCAGTGGCGCGCACGCCGGCTACCTGTCGGTGCACAGCGTCGTCACCCCAGATGTCATGCGGTTCCTGTAAGGGCCAGTGTCCTGAAATGAAGGGTATGGTAGTTCTGACTATCGGGGCCTTCATTTACATCATTTTTTGCGTTTTTTCTCAATTCCCTATGCCTCGCAAGTCCCCATCCTAAGGAACGGTTGAGGTCGGTGCCCGCCTGCGGTGCGGATGAAAAACCCTGCCGCGTGCCGGTGCAGTGACTATGATGTAGATGTGGTCCGTGCTAGCGACACGCGACCGCAAAACGGGGCAAGGCGGGGCTGGCGGGAGACTGGCCGCCCGTCCTTGCTCCGCCAGAACCGGGTCCGCGAAGGTGCGGGCCATTTTTTTACGCCCTTCCAACCCTGATAACGCACAGAGGATTTAATAGCCTGATAGGCGAGGTAACTAGTCGGCTCGTGCTTCAAAAAGTTTTGGCAAGGCGCCGAGAGACGGATGCACCCGCCCCGGTGCTGACGACATTGGAGTGGCACTCTATATCGTTCAGATCAGAGTCCAACCTAGCTGCAAGCGTCCGACACCCTCGACTGGGTTTGGAGGCCGCTCAATCGGAATAACTCTGTGCGCAGCGACACGTCTGTGCCTGATGCGGCCTACCCCTTAACCGCAAGAATTTGCGAATGCAGCGCTTCTGCGCGGTCGCTTTCCATCGTGCCCTAGTAAATCCCGTAGCCACAACTGCCGCAAGGTTCACAGCTTCATCGTGCATTACGTCTAATCAGCTCACGATGCCCACATCCATCCCGCCAGCGGAAAACAGACGTGCAGACAGCGTCAGAATCGGGATTCGAGCGTGATCGCCGTGCAAAACGCGCTGATTGACCGGAAAAAACGAAGCAAAATGAAATCATCGCGAACTAGTCTGTCCAGCTTGCCAAGTGCAGACTTAAATATAGGATTCCGAATTTAATTTGGTATTGGAGTCGTGTTTTTCGCGCTGCGCCCCCCAAGAACCAAAGTTCTTACTGTCTACCGCCTAGGCCCATCTGCAGGTGATTTCCGAGCGGAATTTCACGTTATGGAATTGGAGCTGCGTTCTTTTTTGTGCGAAATGCGGTCCATGTTGAAAGTGCAGGCTTATTTGTGCGCCCACACTATCGACCCCATTGTGAGTAGTGGCTTCCTGCATATCGTTAAATTCCGATATATGATTCGTCCTGTAGCGATGCAGATCCGTGGCCGCTAACCGGCGCCACATCTGCCAGTTGTTGATGACCTGAAAACCGACCCACATGACGCTCGATATCGACGCGATCCACAAAGCGCTTGCCAACCCTGTACGGCGGGAAATTCTCGGCTGGCTGCGCGAGCCGTACGCGCATTTCGCCGATCAGGAGTTCACGCTCGATCACGGCGTGTGCGCCGGCAAGATTGACGCGCGCTGCGGCCTGTCGCAGTCCACCGTGTCGGCGCACCTCGCGGCGCTGCAGCGCGCGGGGCTCGTCACGTCAAAGCGGGTCGGTCAATGGGTGTTTTTCAAACGCAATGAGGCCGTCATTCAGGCGTTTCTCGAGTACATGAATACCGGGCTCTGAGCGCTTCATCCGCATCGCCGCGCTTCTTTCATCACGCAATTTTTTAAGGCTCGGGCCACGCGCCCGCCACCTAAGGTGAACTCATATGTCGACTCTTTTTGACCCGCTCCAGATTGGCGACATCACGTTGTCGAACCGCATCATCATGGCGCCGCTCACGCGGCAACGCGCTGAAGACATTCGCGTGCCGAACGCGCTGATGGCGAAGTACTACGCCGAACGCGCCACGGCAGGCCTGATCATCAGCGAAGCCACTTCCGTCACACCGCAAGGCGTCGGTTACGCCGACACCCCGGGCATCTGGTCGCAGGAACAGGTCGAAGGCTGGAAGATCGTCACGAACGCCGTGCATGCAGCTGGCGGCAAGATCTTCCTGCAACTGTGGCACGTCGGCCGTATTTCGGACCCGCTGTTCCTGAACGGCGAACTGCCGGTCGCGCCGAGCGCGATCGCGGCACAAGGCCACGTGAGCCTGGTGCGTCCGGAGCGTCCGTACGTGACGCCGCGCGCACTGGAACTCGATGAAATCGCCGGTGTGGTCGACGCGTTCCGCAAGGGCGCTGAAAACGCGAAGGCAGCCGGTTTCGACGGCGTGGAAGTACACGGCGCGAACGGCTATCTGCTCGATCAGTTCCTGCAGGACAGCACCAACAAACGTACCGACGCCTACGGCGGCCCGATCGAAAACCGCGCCCGCCTGCTGCTCGAAATTACCGACGCCTGTATCGACGTCTGGGGCGCGAATCGTGTCGGCGTGCACCTCGCACCGCGCCGCGACGCGCACGCCATGGGCGATTCGGATCCCGCGGCCACCTTTGGTTACGTCGCACACGAACTCGGCAAGCGCAAGATTGCGTTCATCGCTGCCCGCGAAGCGCTCGGCGACGACCGCCTCGGCCCGCAATTGAAGAAAGCATTCGGCGGCCCGTACATCGCGAACGAAAAGTTCACCAAGGAAACCGCGCAGCACGTGCTCGACGCAGGTGAAGCGGACGCGGTGGCGTGGGGTCAACTGTTCATCGCGAATCCGGATCTGGTGCGCCGCTTCGAGACGAATGCGCCGTTGAACAAGCCGAATCCGGCAACGTACTATGCACGCGGCGAAACCGGCTACGTCGATTATCCGACGCTGGAAACGGTCGAATAAGCGGTTGAAATCAGCATCGCTTCGTTAAAGCGGCTGGTTATCAGTAGTACGCTGCAAGACCACGCGGCGGGTGTGACCGGAACGGTATTCGGCCATACCCGCCGCGTTTTTTCATGAGCAGGCCGTTGCGTACAGCGCACGCTACCCGCACGACAGGCAAACCAGGCGCTCACGCCCACCTTCATGCCAGATCACGCCGCATGAACACGCGCTTCGATTCGTCGAGTCCGCGCGCGATATGCGCGTCGCGCCGTGCGATCAGCGCCGCATCGAGATCGGCCTCCTCGATATCGCGAAATCCGAGGCGCCGATAGTACGGCGCGTTCCACGGCACTTCGCGGAACGTCGACAATATAAGTTGCATCACCTGCTGCGCGCGCGCAAGTTGCGCGACCTGCTCGATCAGCGCCGCGCCGATGCGCTGCCCGGCATGCGAAGTCAACACGTCGAGCTCCTGAACATAGAAGCGCGCGGGCTGCGGCTCGAACATTACGAACCCCACACAGGTCTCGTCGGCATCCACGGCGACGACAATCTGCTGCGCATCGATCTTGCTGTTGACGAGTTCCAGCTCCATCGGCGGTGCATCGGCAATACCGATCATGCCGACGCTGACAAAGCGCTGGCCGGCCTCGAATTCGATCGTGCGGATAGCATTCGCATCGTGCGGCGCGGCAAGTCGGAACGTCACGTTGAAGGCGTGTTGCATAAGCGTTTCGTAGGTTTTTTAGGGGAAATCTGGAAGACTCGCCCCGATATTGACATCGCGACCGCGAAATAAACAAGTGCCCATGCCACCGCGGGACTAAAATCCTGATCACCCAAATCCCTTTCGGACCAAGATGGATCTCATGCATGTGCTGCAGGTCGCCCTGCACTTCGACCAGCACCTGAGCGGTCTGATCGTGCAATACGGCACGGCCGTCTACGCGATGCTGTTTCTCGTAGTGTTCGTCGAGATCGGCTTCCTGCCGCTATTCTTTTTGCCGGGCGATCCGCTGATTTTCATCTGCGGCGGCCTCGCCGCCACCGGCGCGCTGAACGTCTGGCTCGTGATCCCCGTGCTGTTCGCCGCCACCGTGGCCGGCAGCATCGTCTGCTACGCAATCGGCCGCGCGATCGGCGAAAAGGTCTATACCGCCGACTACCGGTGGCTCGACAAGAATGCGCTGCGTAAGGCGCACGCGTTTTACGAGGCACGCGGCGGCCTGACCTTTCTGCTGTCGCCGTTCATTGCCGTCGTGCGCACTTTCGCGCCGTTCGTCGCCGGCGTTTCGCGCATGACGTTTGCGCGTTTCGTCTCGTTCGTTACGGCCGGCGCTGCACTGTGGATCGTGTCGCTGGTGGCGGCCGGCTATCTGTTCGGCAACGTGCCGCTGGTGCGCGACCACATGAGTTCGATCGTGCTGCTGGGCGTCTCGCTCGGTGTCGGATCGTTGCTGGTGAGTGCCGTGTGGCGCTTCGTCAACCGGCGGTTGCGAGCCCACTAAACCGGCGGTTGCGAGCCCACTAAACCGGCGGTTGCGCGCGCGCACTGAAATTCGCGGAGTAACGCTATGTCGCTGTCTGCTTTGCTCGTTTTCGCACTGGCGCTGATTATCGCCGCCGGCACACCTGGCCCCAGCATCGCCGCGCTGGTCGCGCGCGTGCTAACCAACGGCTTTCGCGACGTATTGCCATTTCTCGCCGCGATGTGGCTCGGCGAAGCCTTGTGGCTCACCTGTGCCGTGGCGGGCCTCGCGGTGATCGCGCGCAGCTTCGGCATGGTGTTCATCGCGCTGAAATTCGTCGGCGTCGCCTATCTGCTATTCCTGGCATGGAAGATGTGGCGCGCACCGGCCGACGTGCAAGGCAGCGACTTGCCGAGCGGCCAGTCGCCGTGGCGCATGTTCGTCGCCGGCTTGCTAGTGACGCTCGGCAATCCGAAGATCATGATGTTCTATCTCGCGTTGCTGCCGACCATCATCGATCTGTCACGCATCGGCACCGTCGCGTGGTTCGAACTGACGCTCACCATGCTGATCGTGCTGATGGCCGTCGACTTCGGCTGGGCCCTGCTCGCCACACGTGCGCGCAAGCTGCTGAGCACCCGCCGCGCGGTCAGGATCACCAACCGCGCCAGTGCCACGGTCATGGCGGGTGTCGCCGCCGCTATCGCCACACGCTGACGCGAATGGGACAGAGAACGCGCCGCCTTTCAGCGTGGCGGCGCAGTGCCTTGCACTTCAGTCCGTAGAGACGCCAGCAAGGCCTGCCACCATCTGCCGATCTCGCGCGTGAACACATCGAATGCACGCAGCGGGGTTGCCGCGACGCGTAGCGACACCTGCACGCGCGAACTCATTCCTGCTGCTCCAGATGTGCCTTGAACGCCAGCAATTGCTCGGACCACAAGGCTTCGGTCTGTTCGAGCCATGCCTTCAGTTCGCTCATCGGCGCCGATCTCAGCACGTAGAGACGCACGCGCGCGTCGACGCCGTCGTGCGATTCCTCGATCAGCTCGCTCGAACGCAGCACACGCAAATGCCGGCTCATCGCCTGCGGCGAAAGGCCGGTGGCTTGCGCGAGTTCGCCCGCGCGCATCGGCTGCTGGCTGAGCAGATCGACCACCTGACGCCGGTTCGGATCGGCTAGCGCGGCCAGCGTACGGTCGAGCGAGGCGCTGGCAGGCAATGCCATCGGCTTACCCATCGGTTTAAACCCATCCTTCGATTTTCAGGCCGCTCACGCGCTCGGCTTCCTCGCGCGACACCTCTCGCACGGTCTGGCCGAAGCTCCAGACGTGCCCTTCCGGATCGCGCGCCGCGTAGACACGGTCGCCGTAAAACTGATCCGCCGGCTCGCGCGTGATGACAGCGCCCGCGGCGCACGCGCGGGCGCAATGTTCGTCGATCCCCTCGCGCAGTTGCACGTGCACCGATTGCGTATTCTTGCCGCCGATCGAAGCCGGGCTCGCCGCGTCTTCCGACCATTCGCGGCAGATCATGATGTAGCTGTCGCCGAAACGCATTTCCGAGTGGCCCAACTGGCCGTCGCTATCCGTGACCACCAATTGACGCTCGAAGCCGAACGCTTTCTCGAGCCAATCGAGCGCGGCAAACGGGTCCTTGTAGTACACCGACGCGCCCAGCGAAGGACGATGAAACGGCTCGTTCATGATTACCTCCATTGATAAACCTTTCGGTTAATATTTAACACTATAGTTAAACAAATCGAAAAGGCAAGGACGCCCTTACCCTACTGTCCGTTCATCGAACCATGAAACGTTCGCTCCCGTTTTCCGCGCTAACGAACGCGCTAACAACATCTAACGGGACTACCGGCAGTCTGCACTGCCGGGAGGCTTATCCAGCACCATTTCCCGCGGAGCGTGTACGACGAGGGGTCCGGTTCACGCGCGCCTCGCAAGTACCAACAACGGATAACTCGACGCTTCGGCCTTCCCCGGCAAAGATGAAGGTACGGCAAAGTCACTTGCCAACGCCAAGGAGAGTGAAATGAGTCAGCACGAAACCGAGCAGCGAGTCGCGGTACTCGTATGCATTGCGGAGCCGCTTTTGCAGGTCGGCGTTCGCGCGTGACCTGCAGATCGCCGTCGGGACCGTGAAGACCCACGTCGCCATCAAACCCTTCCAGATAATCTGATTCTCTTATTTTCAAAGGAATACTCATCATTTTATCGACCGTCACCTGGCCGGGCGGCACATAGACTGCTTCGTCTGCGCACCGGCACTGTTGAAATATGCTGATCAGCGATTGATCGCGGACATTGTCTCCGCATGGGGATCTTCGGAGCTTAGGAATTCACACTAGCTTTCACTATCCGAATAGTGCAGCCCCGACATCCTGACCTATCCATTATTTGCAGAATCTATGACAAGCTCATGCACAAACCTTATGATCCGGATAGGAGCCTTGCGCGCAATTATTGAGCTAACGGGCAAGCATCCCTGACTGTGCGGGTGCCTCCTGTAGTTCGAAACTCAGCGGAGCGAACATGGCATTGTCCCCCAAGACCGAGGTACTCGAGGCGCTGCACCGGAACTGCCTATTCAGGTCCGACAAGCACGTGGAGACGCACGACCATGTCACGCGGGAATTGACCGATCACGTGCTGCGCTGGAAGCAAGGCGCACGGGATGCGGCGCTCTTCAAGGGGGAATTGAATCAACTGAAGATATATGAGTTGCGGTATGGCGCCGAAGTAGAGGTTACGCCGCGCCCGTTCGACGGCTTCACCCTGCTGCATACCTCACTCTCCGGGTGCGCGGAATTCGAGTGCGACGGGCACGTCATGAGCGTCTCCGAAGGCCGCACGGCAGTCCTGGCGCCCAAGCAGCACGTCCGGCTTCGCTGGATGGCAGGCACCCAACAGTTGATCGTCCGGATTCCCAATTCGCTCATCCAGCAGGTTTCCGGGAAAGTGGAGGACGAGACCACCAGCCTCATGCCAGGCCTTCTTCTCCCACGGCACCTCGGCTCGCAATGGGACCTGTTAGTTCAGTCGTTGCTTAACATCTCGTCAATGTCCGGCGATCCCAGCATACGGGCTGAATGGCGTGATCACTTCGAACGTAATCTCGCGCTGTTCCTGTTTCTCCATCACGCCCCGCTCTCCACGTCGCAGGCAGCGCTCCTACCCGCCGACTCCAGCAGCACGCGGAGCGAGTCCGGAGCGCACAACGGCGGCGTCAGGCAGATGGACGCCATGCTCGAATATATCGAGTCGCGCCTTCACGCGCCGATATCGCTGGAAGATCTGGCACGCGTGACCGGCGTCAGTCTTCGTACGCTCAACGTGATGTGTCATCGCTATCACGGCGTTACGCCGATGGAGTTGCTTCGCAACATGCGCCTCGATGCCGTCCGGGCCCGCCTGCTGCTCGACGCCGCAGCGAGCGTCACGGACACCGCACTGATGTTCGGCTTCGGGCATCTCGGGCGCTTCTCCGCGTACTATTTCACGCGATTTAATGAATTGCCGCGTGAAACCCAGAAACGGCGAGAACGCTGAGCCTGGGTCGCATCCGCTTCTTGCCGGCCACACCCTGCCCGCTTAAACGTGATAGAAGTCGAGGACGGAATCGATCGTGTCGTTAAGCAAAATGACATGCTTCTTAAGGATCACCCAGCTAAAGCCGACCGGTTTCAGCAGATACGTCGCATCTCCGTAAAAATACGACGACTGCCCGAACCGATAAACGTGGGTGACCCATTTGCACTTCGCCTCCAATTGCGAATCGGAAACCTGCTGGATCATCACGTTGCTGATCTGGTGCAGCGTGCGAGGCAACGGCGTGGACGCCGCTGACTTGCCTGTCCCGAGGCGGAACACGCGATCTTCCAGACCCGCGCGGTCCGCATAGTAGATCAGCGACATGCTGCGCTTCGGGTCGGTCGTGTACACATGTTCGGAGTCCCACTGGGGAATGTGGAACTCCGAGTTCTCGTCGAACAGTTCCAGATAGTCAACCCATTGGCGCCGGTCGCACAGTTCCGACTTCCGGTACAGGAACTGTTCCACGCTACGCTGCAAATCGGCCATCATTGTTTCGCTCCTTCTGCGTTACGGATCCTGGCTTCGAGCCCTTTGACAAGGGCATCGCGCCACGCGCTGTGCTGGTTGACGTAGAGCCCCTCGTGAGTCAGCTCGGCGCCGGTGAGAACAGGCGCGATACCGAGTGTTTCGGCATTCGGTGTGCTGCCGGTAATCCACTTGTCGCAGCCTCGGGAGATATCGTTCCACCGCTCCATCCGGCCTTGAAAGCCGCGTTGGGCTTCGCGGAACTCAGTCAGATCGTCGGGCGTCCCCATACCGGAAACATTGAAGAAGTCCTCGAACTGGCGGATGCGGTTTTCCCGATCCGCATCGGACTCGCCTTTGATGCCAATGCACTGACTGATGATCTCGGTCTTATTCCACGCGACGGGTCGAATGATCCGCAACTGCGAGCTGATCTGATCCATGAAGAACAGGCTCGGATAAACGTTCAGGTTGCGCAGCCGGTTCATCATCCATGCCGCCTTCCGCTGGCCATATTCCTTGACGAGGCGAGGCATGATGGTCGCGTAGCCAGGACGCACCTCCGGATTCGGCATCTCGCTGAACAGCACACTGTGGCCGTTGGGAAACGAGAACCAACCGTCGTCGGTCGCGTCGTCGCCGGCACCGAGCTTGCGGTAGTCGAGCGTATCGTTGACGTCCGAGCCATTTTTGGCATTGATCTCCATGCGATGCGTCACCGTGGCGACGTAGTTGTAGTGCACGGTGCTGACGTGATAGCCATCCAGGCCGTTTTCGTTCTGCAGCTTCCAGTTGCCGGCATACGTGTAGTGACCCTTGCCCGGCAGCACCTCGAGCTCGCCCGTTGGCGACTGCGCCACCATCAGGTCGAGAAAAGCCGTGGCGTCGCCAAGGTAATCCTCCAGTGACATCGTGCCCTCGTTATCGAGATTCACGAAGACGAAGCCCTTGTAGCTCGCGACGCGCGCCTTCTTCAAGTCGCGCTGGGACAGGTCGAATCCCTGGGGGTATTCGGACGGTGCTTTCACCTTCAGCAGCTTGCCGTCGGAGCGAAACGTCCAGGCGTGAAAAGAGCACGCGAACGTTGACTGATGGCCTTTGCTCATCCGGGTCAGCGTCGCGCCCCGATGTGCGCACGCGTTGACCAGCGCATTCAGATCTCCATTCGCACCGCGCGTGATGATCATCGGCTGACGCCCGGCTTGCATGGTGA
This sequence comes from Paraburkholderia domus, assembly GCF_905220705.1. Lineage (GTDB taxonomy): Bacteria > Pseudomonadota > Gammaproteobacteria > Burkholderiales > Burkholderiaceae > Paraburkholderia > Paraburkholderia domus. Next base: position 82,073 of record NZ_CAJNAT010000016.1, on the reverse strand, counting down.
CGTAGTCATGTGGCTTGCTGATCTCGCTCTCGTGGCAGGCGTAAATCCAGTTCTTCTCGAAGATCATCTCCATCTCGAGTTCGAACAGCTCAGGTTCGGTGAACATGGCGCGCGCCACCCGATAGATGTTGTCATCCGGACGGAAGTCCAGGCAACCTGTGACGAACTCTCGCCACTCCTTCTCTGTTCGTGCGATAGACATGAAATCTCCTTTCAACTGCCGATGACGGTGCTGCGATAGATTGAACGGCCTATGCCTGGTGCCGGGATCGCATCCGGCGTTACCTTTTCTTCACCAGGCAAGGTCAAGTGAGTTGCATTGCGCGGCGCAACACAACGGGCGCGCCGCCAGAGGTTTTCTTCACGACCCAGGCCGCGATCGCCGAATCCATGTGATCCGAGTGCCCCGGAAACCAGTCCGCCAGGGCCTGCGCCAGCTCGCGGCCTACGCCGACTTGGCCGGCGTTCACCAGCGCGCGCACCTCGGGCACTGACGCCAGCACCTTCTCGTGCTCTTCGATGTGGCAATCCGTTGCCGGATAGCCGAACTTCCTCATCAGATGCTCTTCAAACCGGAAATGCTCTTCGATGTGACCGACAAAAGCCTCCAGCGCTGCAGGGAGCTGTTGATCGTCCGCACAGAGGATCGCGTTGACCAGCGTCACGAACTCCCGATGGCTGTCATCCATCCCCTGATGCCCAATCAAATAGCGGTCGTTCCAATCCAGATCGGCGGCGATATCCATCTGCACTCCTGCTTTAAACCCGCTGCGTAGTACCTTCTGACCTTGCAACCCGAACCCGGGCAGATCGAGGAACCTCGCGGGCCGGTTAGTAAGGTTAGCTAGCTGATGCTGGCGGCAAATTTCTCGAAATGAAACGATGCTGACTTCACGTTCACGTCGCGTAGATGCTGGGCAACCGCTTCGACCATGGGCGGCGGGCCGCAAAGGTAGATATCGACATCGCCGTCGTTAAGGTGCGCCGGTTCAATGTGATGTGTCACGTATCCCTTCTTCGGCCTCTCGCTGTTTGCGTCCACAACGCAGACTTCGAAAGTGAAGCTCGGGATGAGACGCGTGAAGGTCTCGAGCTTGTCGATCTCTACGACATCCCGGTCGGTGTTCACGCCATAAATCAGGTGAATCGGGAACGGACTGCCGCCGGCCGCGACGATCTTGTCGAGCATTGCAAGGAACGGTGCGAGTCCCGTGCCGCCTGCCAGCATGAGGAGCGGGCGCACCAGCGGGCGCAGGTAGAAGCTCCCGAACGGCCCGTTCATGATCATCTCGCCCCCCGGCGTCGCGCGCTCCTTGAGAAAGCTGCTCATCAGGCCACCGGGGACATTGCGGATCAGGAACGTCACGCTGTTGCCGCGCGCCGTCATCGAACTGAACGAGTAGGCACGTTGACGGTGCTCCTCGCCCGGAACCTGCAGGTTGGCGTACTGGCCCGGGAGGAACACCAGGTCCTTCAGGCCATCGCCCTGAAGCGCGAGCGAGAACGTGCTTTCGGAGAGTCGGCGCACTTCTTTGATTTGGGCAACGTAGCTTTCCTGCCTCGTGCTGCACGCGGTTGAGCTCGTCGGCACAAGCACGACGCAATCGGACGTCGGCCGCATCTGGCATGCCAGCGCGTAGCCCTGGTCCGCTTCGCTGCTGCTGAGGGCATCTTCGATATAGTCGCCGAGCGAATAGTCGCCTGATTCGACACGGCACTTGCACGTGGCGCAAGCGCCCTCACGGCAGTCCATCGGAATGTTGATTCCCTGGCGATATGCCGCGTCCACCACGGATTCCGCCCTGCCGCAATTGATGAAGCGGGTTACGCCGTCCTCGAAATTGAGCGCGATGTCAAAGCTCATTACCTTGTCTCCAATCTTGGGTGCCGTTATCGCAGTTCCGTTCGCATTCGCGTCTTCGCTCGGCCAACCGCCCACTTACTGCGTTTGCGGGCAGGAACCGGATGGCACTGCTGTTGATAGAAGTCTAGGGGGACGGGTGTAACAGGGCTATCCGAAATCGGCTCCAGGGCTCAATCGTTCTGTCCGTTTCTTGCACAACACATCAGGCGCCAGACGTCGATTTGCATACCCTGTCGGGGTGTCGGCGACACTTCGCAGCCAACTCGCGAGCAAAACGACGGCGAATCGCGCAAACATGCGGCCTATGCCAAAAGAGGTACGTCTTGTGGGCGATGGCTGCAGCGCGTCTTTTAACCAAACTACAGACGTGCAACTGACCTCCGGCAGCGGTAACGCCTCAGGGGCCTTGTCGTAGGTCAGCGCGATATCACCGCGCTCGGCCTTGGAGATCATCGACACCGCAATGCCCGAACGCGCCGATAATGCCGTCAATGTCAGCCCGCGCGCCTTGCGCGCCTGCCGAAAATGCCTATGATGACTCACGCCGCTTGGCCTTTTATCAACAACAGGTGAGTTCATGAGCACCATGAAATTCGATGCCGTTGTGCTCGGCGCGGGCATTGTCGGCGTATGCGTTGCCGTGCATCTGCAAAAACGCGGCCGCAACGTCGCGCTAGTCGACCGCAAACTGCCAGGTAACGAAACGTCGTTCGGTAACGCCGGGCTGATCCAGCGCGAGGGCGTGTATCCCTATGCGTTTCCACGCGACCTCGGCACCTTGCTTCGGTACGCGCGCAACCAGTCGCCGGACGTCCGCTACCATGCCGATGCCATGCTCAAGACAGCGCCGTTCCTGTGGCAATACTGGCGCAACTCTCATCCGGCAAAACACGCCGCTATCGCGAAGTCGTACGCGACACTGATCGAGCATTGCGTGGACGAGCACCGCGCGCTGGCCGCCGCGGCCGGCGCGAGCGCGTTATTGCGCCACACCGGCTGGATCAAGGTGTTTCGCACCGACAAGGCACGGGACGCGGAAACCCGGCTCGCTGAACAGTGGCATCGGGAGTATGGCGTCGAGTTCGAAGCGCTCGACGCCGCGCGCCTTCAACAGCACGAGCCCCATCTCGACAAGACCCTGGCCGGCGGCTTGCGCTACACGGCGTCCGATTCCGTGAGCGACCCGAACGCGCTCGTCACGGCCTACGCGAAGTATTTCGAAGCGCTCGGCGGACGATTTTTCATCGGCGATGCAGACTCGTTTCGTGAGGGTTGGGCGGTCGATACGCAAGAGGGAACGATCACGGCTTCATCAGCGGTGGTCGCATTGGGGCCGTGGTCGGACCGCGTCAGTTCGCGGCTCGGTTATCACTTGCCGCTCGCCGTCAAACGCGGGTACCACATGCACTATGCCGCCCAGGCAGCGGCCCGTCTGAATCATCCGGTACTGGACGTCGAGAAAGGCTACCTGCTGGCGCCCATGGCAAAAGGCATCCGCTTGACCACAGGCGCGGAGATCGCGCACTGCGATGCGCCTAAAACGCCCACGCAACTCGCGGCAGTCGAGCCGATTGCGCGCACGCTGTTTCCATTGGGCGCGCGTCTCGACGACGAGCCCTGGATGGGGCGACGCCCCTGCACGCCCGACATGATGCCGATCATCGGGCCCGCGAAAAATCACGAGGACTTGTGGTTCGCGTTCGGCCACGCGCACCACGGGCTGACGCTGGGCCCGGTCACGGGCCGGCTGATCGCCGAGATGATGACCCTTGAAGAGACGCTGGTGGACACGCGGCCGTTCAGGGTGGAGCGGTTCTAGAAGTAGGACGGTTCATCGCGCAGGGCGTCGCATTGCGGCACCGCGGCACCCTGCACGTTACCTTGCCGCTTAGACGGGAGCACCGATCTTCCGGCGGGCATGCTGATAGGCCACATCAGCCACTGACTTACCCTCGGCGCCAGCTTCCTCCATCAGATCTGCGATACGGTCGGCAATTCGAATCACCTCAGCGTCGACTGCCGCATCGTCTCCATTACCTTCATACTCGCGCACGCAACTGATGATACCGCCAGCGTTCACGACGTAATCCGGCAAATACGCGATGCCCCTTTGATGCAAGCGTTGCGCGTCTTCGGTCATCGCCAGCTGGTTATTCGCGGCGCCGGCTACGATCTTGCAGCGCATCTCCGCGATGGTGGACACGTTGAGCACGGCACCAAGCGCGCAGGGAGCAAACACATCGGCCTGCTGCGTCACGATCTCATTCACATCGACGATCTGCGCCCCGAAACGGGTCTGCGCTGCAGCGACCCTCGAAGCGTCGATGTCCGCCACAATGAGCTTGCAGCCGGCGGCATGCAGGCGCTCGGCAAGATTCCAACCGACGGAGCCCAGCCCCTGCACCGCCACCGTCACGCCGTCGAGCGACGCCGCACCGAGCAGGACGTTGGCTGCCCTTTCAATGGCCACATACACCCCGAGAGCGGTCTTCGGTGAGGGATTGCCACCGAATCCCCCGTCGCGCGGAATACCGCTTGCATAGGGCGTCACACTCCTGACGGCCAGCAGGTCGTCCACGGTCGTTCCGACATCTTCGCCCGCAATGTATTGACCGTCGAGTGAATGCACCGCGCGGCCGAACGCCTCGAAGAGTTCCTTGCGATTCAGCTGCCGGTCGCCACGAATAATGACGGACTTGCCGCCGCCGTATGGCAGATCGGCCATGGCGTTCTTGAGGCTCATCCCATGCGAAAGACGCAGCGCATCCCGAAGCGCTTCCTCATCGCTCGCGTATTGCCACATACGGCAGCCGCCAAACCCAGGCCCTCGCGTCGTATTGTGTACGGCGATGATTGCCCTCAGTGAAGTTTTCGGATCCGACACGAACAGGACCTTCTCGTGCGGCGGCTCACCGTCGAGCTCGAACAGGCGTGAAACAGCATTAAGATTTTGCGCGTCAACTTTTGCGTTCATGGAATAACTCAAATGAGGGTTAGGTGGTTGGTTGATTCAGCAATCAGTGGCTCGCTACCGGCCGCTCGCCAGCAACATCGCGCGATAACGCTGACGCACCGGCTGGGTATTGGCGTAATTCCGCTCCTTGACGACACCGAAGCCGCGAATCGACGACGGAACGCGCAGCAGCGCAACCGCCGCCTCAATCGTCCCGGGTGTCAGACTTTGAACAGCCAGGTTGACGTCTTCCTCGAATTCGCCAATCAACGCGCGTTCGATGACGCGGTCCGGCTGACGACCGAACAGGTCGAGAGGCGTGCCACGCAAAACCTTGCCATGCTTCAACACGCGCAGAAGCGGTGTGAGCCATGCGCCACGAAGCGCAATCTTGTTTCTACGGCCGGTGCGAGGGTCGCGACGCGTCAGAAGCGGCGGCGCCATGTGGAAGGTTTGTTTGCCGCTGCCGTCAAAGGCACTCGACAGGTAGGTGCCGAAACTGCCGTCGGTATGAAGCCGGGCGACCTCGTACTCGTCCTTGTATGCGAGCACCTTGAAGTAGTTGCGTGCTACCGCTTCCGTGAGTTCGCCGGCAGCGCCAGAAACGCGCTGCTCTGCTTGCTGCACGCGATCGACAAGCGCCATGAAGCGGCGGCCATATGCGGCGTTCTGGTAAAGCTCGAGATCACGCACGCGATCGGCGACGAAACGCTCAAGTTCGAACTCGCCGGGCGCGGCCGCAGCCGCGCCGGTAACCCGCTCGATCACCGTCGCGTCGTGAGCCAGCAGCCGCCCCCAGAAGAAGGCGCGCTCGTTCATCTTCACGGCCGTCCCGTTCAGCTCGATGGCCCGCCCGATCGCCGCTTCCGAAAGCGGAATCAGGCCTCGTTGATACGCGTACCCCACCATCATCATGTTCGATGCAATCGCATCGCCGAACAGGATCTCTGCTGCACCGGAGCCGTCCCAGAACACGGATGAACCCGTACCGATCGCACCTTCGATCGCGCGCTGATGAATCGCTTTGCTAACCGGCAAATCGCCATCGCGCACAAAGTCCGACGTCGGCGTAATCCGTTCATTCACGACTGCCCGCGTTACACCCGAAGCGACCCGTGAAAGCGCGCCCGCTGACGCCGCGACCACCGCATCGCAGCCGAGCAGAACATTCGCGGCGTGCGCGCCGATGCGTGACGTCACGATCTGTGTGCGGCTGGCCGCAATCTGTACATGACTGATCACCGCACCGTTCTTCTGCGCGAGACCCGTGAAATCCAGCGTGGATGCCCCTTTGCCTTCCAGATGAGCGGCCATCGCCAGAATCGCACCGATCGTGACGACGCCCGTGCCGCCGATGCCGGTGACGACGATGTTGGCATGTGCCTCCACATCCGCTGGCACAGCCGCGGGCGCGGGAAGTTTCGCGCGCCATTCGGCTTCGATGGCGCCAATGCGCTTCTGATCCGGCTGTTTAGGCTGCAGCCCTTCCACCGTCACGAAGCTGGGACAAAACCCTTTGAGGCACGACGTGTCCTTGTTGCAGCTCGACTGATTGACGGCGCGCTTACGACCCAGTTCAGTCTCGAGCGGTTCGATCGCGATGCAATTCGATTGCACCGAGCAGTCGCCGCAGCCTTCACAAACGGCCGGGTTGATCACCACGCGCCGGGGCGGGTCGATCAGCTTGCCGCGCTTACGCCGACGGCGCTTCTCGGCCGCACAGGTCTGGTCGTACACAATGACCGAGACGCCTTTGGCCGCACGCAACGTTCGCTGGAGTGCATCGAGGTCATCCCGATGTTGAATGTCGACGTTGGCCGGCAGGCTCAGTGGGCCGGCATACTTTTCGGGTTCGTCGGAGACGACAACCACTTTGGCCACGCCCTCTGCGATCACCTGGGCCACCACGCGCTGAACGGTGAGACTGCCTTCGGTGGGCTGGCCACCGGTCATCGCTACCGCGTCGTTAAAGAGAATCTTGTAGGTGACGTTCGATTTCGCCGCAACGGACTGGCGAATCGCGAGGCTCCCTGAGTGCTGATAGGTGCCGTCCCCAAGATTGACGAACATGTGCGGCATATCCATGAAGGTGGACATGCCGATCCACTGCACGCCCTCCCCGCCCATCTGACAGAACGTGGCGGTATCGCCTGCTTCGCCCAAGGCCATGATGTGGCAACCAATGCCGGCCGCCGCGTAAGAGCCGTCGGGCAATTTAGTCGACGTATTGTGCGGACAGCCTGCACAGAAAAACGGCTTGCGGGTCAGCGGCTGCTCATCCTTGCTGGCCGTAAGCGGGATGACGCGCGAACCGCTGCGTTGAACCGGCGCAACGCGCGGAGCGAGTGCCGTGAGTTCAACCTTGGTGTGGGCAAAGAAAAGTTTGAGGGCGGCGGCCACCTGTTCCGGCGCGAACTCCATCGCTGCGGGCAGCAGCGGTCCTGCTTCGCCCAGATCCTTGCCGAACACGGCGGGACGTTCGTCCGCGCGCACATTGAACAGCGCTTCCTTGATCTGACGCTCGACGAAAGAGCGCTTCTCTTCGACGACGACAAGGGCCTGCATGCCGCGTGCAAATGCGCGCATGCCCTCAGCCTCAAGCGGCCAGATCATCCCGACTTTATAGACGCCAATGCCCAGGCGCTCGAGCTCCTTCGGCGATAGTCCGAGAGCCTGGAAAGCCGCCAGTACATCACCGTGCGCTTTACCCACCGTGACGATACCGACCCGTGCGCCGCGCGGCCGCACCAAAGTGCGATCGACCGGGTTCGCACGCATGAAAGCGAGTGCGGCAGGCAGCCGCTCGTCGAGTACGCGTCGTTCAAGTTCGCTGCGCTCGGCCGGCCAGCGAAGATTCGGGTCGTAGTTGAAACCACGGCCGTCCGGCACGTGGATGTCGACGGGTTGCGTGAAGCGGGGCACCCCGCTGGCACCATGCGTCTGCACGGCCATCGAGCGCCCGCTTTCAACGGTTTCGGTGATCGCCTTGAAAGCGACCCACAGGCCCGAAAAACGCGACATCGCGTAACCCGTCAGGCCGAACTCGATATATTCCTCAACCGATGCCGGAAAGAGGATCGGCATCATCGCGCCTTCGAAAACGTGGTCCGTCTGGTGCGGGAACATCGACGATTGTGCCGCGTGGTCATCACCCGCGACGGCGAGCACACCGCCCTGCCGCGACGTGCCTATGATGTTCGCGTTACGGAAGACATCCCCGGTTCGATCGACGCCTGGACCTTTCCCGTACCACATCGAGAAAACGCCTTCGACACGCTTGCCCGGAAATGCGTCGACCTGTTGCGCGCCCCACAGCATGGTGGCGCCCAGGTCTTCATTCAAGCCCGGTTCGAAGCGGATTGCGTGCTCGGCGAGCAGTTTCTTCTGGCGCCACAGTTCCTGGTCGAAGCCACCCAGCGGCGAGCCACGGTAGCCCGACACCAGGCCGCCGGTATGGACGCCGGCAGCGCGATCGCTACGCGCCTGTTCAACCAGAATTCGCACCAGCGCCTGGGTGCCCGTCAGGAAAACGGTTCCGTTCTCCCGGCGGTAACGGTCCTCGAGACCGTACTCCATGTCGATCTGGCGCCCCAGCTCCACTGCTCGCATATTCATTGTTTGTCTCCTCTGCCCGTAGGGGTGGCATGCAAGCCATTTTAGGTAGCCGATAGAGGAAATTCGTGCCAAACTGAGCCGCAAAATTTCTCCAGTTTGGCAAACTACGCCAGTTTCCGACCCTTCTCAGGGAAAATTAGCCAATGAAGTTTGACCGTACCGATGTGGCGATCCTGCGCGCACTGCAGCGCGATGCCCATACGAAAGCAGCCGACCTCGCGGAGTCGCTGGGTCTTTCACTGTCGCCGTTTTACCGGCGCATCCGGATGCTCGAAGAGTCCGGCGTCATCACCCAATACGTCACGCTGCTGGATCAGGAAAAGGCGGGCTTTCCCGTCAACGCCTACGTGTCCGTGGCAATCGAGAAGAAGAACGAGACACGGCTCGCGGCATTCGAGCGCGCCATCGCCAACTTCGAGGAAGTGATGGAGTGTTATCTGATGACCGGCGCCTTCGACTACATGCTTCGAGTCGTCGCGGCCGACATCGCCGGAATCGAGCGCTTCGTCATGACCAAACTCACGAAGGTCGACGGCGTACGCGACATTCACACGTCAGTCGCGCTGCGTCGCGTCGAGTACAAAACTGCGCTGCCTCTACGCACTCGCGACGAGTGACGAGTGACGCTTCGCACCACGCAGGCATCGCTGACATAATGGATTTCCCCACACTTCCCCCGCACTGAGGAACCCCAATGAACCATCCATCAGCCCCCTCCTCGAGCAATGCCGTGCGCCGCGTCGCGTTTCTCGGCCTCGGCGTCATGGGTTATCCGATGGCCGGGCACCTGGCAAAAGCGGGCCTCGACGTGACGGTTTACAACCGTACCGCGCAAAAAGCGGAGCAATGGGTCACTGAGTACGGCGGACGCGCTGCGAGCACGCCACGCGAGGCCGTGGACGGTGCCGAGCTGGTGCTGGCATGCGTAGGCAACGACGACGATCTGCGCAGCATCACCCTCGGCGACCAGGGCGCGTTCGCGGGCATGGCACGTGGCACGCCCTTCGTCGATCACACCACCACCTCGGCTAACGTCGCGCGGGAACTCGCGGACATCGCGGGCACGCAAGGTTTGCATTTCATCGACGCGCCGGTCTCCGGCGGCCAGTCAGGGGCACAAAACGGCAAGCTGACGATCATGTGCGGCGGCGACGCAGCGGCGTTCGACCGTGCTGCAGCGACGCTCCACCATTACGCGGCCGCCGTCACGCTAATCGGCGCGACCGGCGCCGGCCAACTGGCCAAAATGGTCAATCAGATTTGTGTCGCCGGCATCGTGCAGGGTCTGTCCGAAGCCATCCATTTCGGCGAGAACGCAGGCCTCGACATGGCCCGCGTCCTCGAGGTGATCGGCAAGGGCGCGGCGACTAGCTGGCAGATGGAAAACCGCGGCAAGACAATGATCGAAGGCAAGTTCGATTACGGCTTCGCCGTCGATTGGATGCGCAAGGATCTCGGTTTCTGTCTCGACGAAGCGAAGCGCGTCGGCGTGTCGCTGCCGGTCACCGCGCTTGTCGATCAGTTCTATGGCGACGTTCAGGCGCTGGGCGGCAACCGCTACGACACCTCGAGTCTCATCTGGCGTCTGCGCAAGCTCACGCGTGCTGCCTAGCGCGTACCGATTAGCGAGCGTTGGCGAGTGAGCGGGCGCCTGCCGTCCGCCCACTCGCCTAAGCACGCCTTATCTGCGCCAGCGCAGCGGACGGCGCAGATGGTGCCGCTCCAGCCGCACCGCGGCGCTCGCCGGAATTAACCCGGGCATGCCGTCCAGTTGCCTGCCTTCGAGCCGCTCGCGCTCCTCGTCGGCTTCGACCGTCTTGGCCGGATCGATGAAAAGCGCGGCCACAATCCCCACCCCTAGCAAACATGCGGAAATCGTGAACGGCACGTTATAACTGCCCGTTGTCTCGATCAGATAGCCGAACACCACGGGCGATATCATGCCGGCGACACCGAAGCCCGTGTTCATCATGCCGCCCGCCGTGCCGGCGTAGCGACCGCCGATATCGAGCGGCAAGGTCCACAACACCGGGTTCGTGATCTCCAGAAAGAAGAACGACGCCGACAGGAACAACACCGCCATCAGCGGATTGGTCGCGGACACCATCGGCAGCAGGAACACGAGCGAGCCGCCCATGCCCACCACCAGCACGACACAGCGCGCAAAGCGCAGCCGGCCGGTGCGCTTGTAGAGCTTATCGGAGACGACGCCGCCCAGGGTATCGCCGATCACGCCCGCGAGCAACGGCAACGCCGTGAACAGCGCCAGTTGTTTGAGATCGAAGCCACGAGCCTCCTTCAGGTACGAAGGCAGCCAGGTCAGATAGACCCACAGCAGCCAGCCGTAACAGAAGTCGACGAACGTCACGAGCCACATACGACGGATCAGTTTGCGCCACGGCGTGGCCGCGCGCTTGGCGCGTTCGCAGTCGCCGGCGCGATAACCGATCTCGGCCGTTTCCTCAGGCGTCACGCGACGGTTCTGTTCCGGCGAATTCGTAAAGACGCAGAGGTACAGCACCGTCCACGCGAGACTCGCCACGCCGAGCAGAATGAACGCGTCGCGCCAGCCGCCCGCCACCACTACGGCGAGCACGAGCGGCGGTGTGACCGCGCCGCCGAGGCGGGCGAAGCTATGCGTGATGCCTTGAGCGAAACCACGCTCCGCCACCGGCATCCAATAGGTAAATGCGCGCGTCGCCGTCGGGAATGCACCGCCCTCGCCGATTCCCAGCGCGAACCGCAGCGCGACGAGCATTGCCACACTGCCGGCGAATCCGGTGGCGAGCGTCGCCACCCCCCAGATCAACGACAACACCGTCAGCACCAGCTTCGGTCCGTACTTGTCCGACAGCCAGCCGCCGATGACCTGCATGAACGCGTACGGATAAGCGAAGGCCGAGAACACGAGGCCGAGCTGGACCGTCGTCAGCCCCATTTCGTGCCGGATGATAGGGCCGGCCACGGCAATATTCACACGGTCGATGTACGAGATGAAATACATCAGGCACATGACGGCCAGGATGATGTGGCGCGTCTTCACACGCCGCTTGTGCGTTTGCATGCTGTCTCCTGTATCTCTTATGTGACGCCGTTCGCGTCTGTGGTGTTCGATTCGCACGTCGTACTGCGTCGAGTCGCGTGCGCCTAGACGCGCGCCCTCCTCCTATGCTTGCCGCCGCGTGCCGTCAGGTAGGCACGAGCTTCAGGCGCTGCACCTTGCCCGAGGGTCCACGAGGCAGTTCCGTGACGAAGCGAAACTCCTTCGGCGTCTTGTAGCGGCCCAGTTCGCGCACGCAATGCTCACGCAGATCCGCGATATCGAGCGCGCCCTGCTCCTGCCCAAGCCCTGCGCGAGGCACGATGAAAGCGACGATCTCCTGCCCGTAAGCGGCATCCGGCACGCCCACCACCGCCGCATCCAGCACGCCGGGGTGTTTGAGCAACGCTTCATCGATCTCGCGCGGGGCAATGTTTTCGCCACCCTTGATGATCAATTCCTTCGCACGCCCGTTGATGTAGAAGTAACCGTCGCTGTCGCGATAGCCGAGGTCGCCAGTGCGCAGCCAGCCGTCGGCGGTGAAGGCCTCGCGCGTTTCCCCAGGGCGTTTGTAATAGCCGCTCATCACCTGCTCGCCGCGCAACACCAGTTCGCCGCATTCGTTGGGCGCGCATTCGCGGCCATCACGGTCGATCACCTTTGCTTCACCACCTGAAGGCAGGCCGATACTGCCTATTTTTCGGCTCTCCTGTTCATATGGATTACTGAACACAGGTGCGGCGGTTTCGGTCATCCCCATCGTTTCGATGATGCCGACCCCGAAACGTGCCTCGAACGCGCGATGATGCTCGACGGGCAGCGCCGCCGATGCGCTGCGGCAGAATCTCAGCGCGGACAAGTCGAACGTGCACGGTTCGTCGTTGTTGAGCAGATAGGCGACGATCGTCGGCACCACGTTGATCCATGTGCAACCGTGGCGCGCAACGTCGCGCCAGTAGGTACGGCCGGAAAAGCGCGGCGTCATGACCACCGAGCCGCCATGAAACAGCGGCGCAAGCAGCGTGACGACGAGACCGTTGATGTGATAAAGCGGCAACGCGGCGAAGACCCGGTCGCTGGTGCCGAGCCGGTGTTCGTGCGAAATATTGCGCGCGTTGGCCAGCAGGTTTCGATGGGCCAGCAGGACGCCCTTCGGCGCGCCCGTGGTGCCGGACGTATACATCAGCAGCGCCACATCGCTCGCATCTGGCTCGCCGGTTGACGACGCTTGAACATCCCCGGCGGCGATTGGTGGCGCACAACGCACATCCTCTGTCGATGCCATGTGCGCGACGGCAGCCCCTGCCGTTTCCACCAGCGCGGGTTCGACGCAAGCCGGCGCAGGCGCAACGGTGGCATCGGGCGCTGTCTGGATCAGCGCTACGGTGCGGGTAATGCCCTGCTCGCGCAACCCGGCGATCGCGCTCGCCATGGCCGCGTGCGTATCGTTGGAGACGAAGACCATGCGCGTGTCCGAATGCTCCACGATGTAGCGCAACTGCGACGGCTGGCACAACAGATTGAGCGGGTTGGCGACGAGCCCGCTGTACATCGCCGCGAGCAGCAGCCTTGCCGTATGGATACCGTTGCCCATATAAACCGAAACGACATCGCCGGCCTGCAAGCCTGCTTCGTGAAAGTACCGCTCAAGCGCGCGGCAATCGTCGCGCAGTTTCGCGAAGGTCAACACATCGGCATGCGGGGAAGCGCCGCCGTCCTCAGCGCATTCAGGGGCCGCCAGCAGGAACGGCTGGTCGGGATACTGCGCAGCGCGCGCGTCAATCAGTGCGCGAATTGTGCGAGGCGTCTTCATTTTCCATACCTCCCGAAGAAATCGCCGAGTACGTCGTCGAGTTCGGGCACGCGCTCCTCGATCGGGTAGGCCACGCGCGTGATGTTCAGGTAATGGTGAAAGTTGAGATTGCTCGAGAAATTGTTGCGGCCCCATGTCCCGCATCCCATCGAGAGCGAGAATGGCAAGCCGTTATCGAAGTTGCCGCCGGTTGCGAGGCAATGCGCCTGATTCACGATCACGCGCGCAACCGGCAGCGTCGAACCGAGCCGCTCCGCCTGTCCAGGGTCGGTGGAATGCAGGCCGACCGAGTGCCCTGCTCCCATGTAGCCATAGATGCCGCGCACGATGTCGGACGCGGCGTCGAAGGTTTCCGCGCGATAAACGGTCAACACCGGCGCGAGCTTCTCGCCTGAGAAGGGGTAGTCAGCGCCGAAGCCGGTTTCCTCCACCATCATGAAAGCGGGCTCCTGTGCGGCAATGTCGTCGAGGCCCGCCGCCCGCGCAATCTCCGTGGCCGAGCGCGCGGTGCAGTGTGCCGACAGCTTTCCGTCTGACCACATCGCGGCCTGCAGCCGTGCCTTTTGCGCGGCGTCGAGCATCACGCCGCCGCAGGCGGTCAGCTCGGCCAGCATGTCTGCGTACACCGCGGCTTCGATGACGACGCTGTTCTCGGATGAACAGCTCGTGGCGTTGTCGAACGTTTTCGAGCGTGCAATCTTGTGCGCTGCATCGTGCAGATCGGCAGACGCGGTGACGATCGACGCCACGTTCCCCGCGCCCACGCCGAACGCGGGCGTCCCGCTTGCGTAGGCCATCCTCACATTCGCCTGCGACCCGGTTGCCACAACCAGATCGCACTGCCGCATCAGTTCAGCGGTGGCCGCCTTGCTGATCGGCGTGGGCAACATCTGGACGAGGTCGGCCGAGAGCCCGACTCTGGCGAATTGCGCGTGAATGAAATCGATCAGCAGCGCGCACGACGAATAGCCCTTGGGCGACGGCGCCACAATGACGGCATTGCCGCATTTGAGGGCGTTGACGATCTTGTTGATGGGCGTGGCCGCCGGATTGGTGGACGGCGTGATCGCCGCCACCACGCCGACAGCCCGCGCGATCTCGACGATGCCGGTGGCGTCATGTCGTTCGATCACACCCGTGGTCTTCTGCCCGCGCAGATCGCGCAACAGGCCGAGCGTCTTGCGGTAGTTCTTGCGAAACTTGTCGTCCGCGTTGCCGAGACCGGTGTCGCGCACCGCCAGTTCGGCAAGCTGCCGGTTGCGAGCGGGCTCCATGATCGCCCACGCGGCGGCGGCGGCGGCGGTATCGAGCACGTCTTGTCCCGCGACCTCGAATACGCGTTGTGCGGCCCGCGCACGCGCAACCAGCGACGCAACGACGCGCTCGACTTCGCCGTGCGCGCTGGCATGTGTGGCTTCGGCTTCTGTGGCCCTGACGTTCATACGATTCACTCCGGACGGAAAAGATGGGTGTTGATACCAATCTAATGTTCCGTTCATGCTTCGGAGTCCCGTTTTCTGAACTATCCCTCGCGCCAAGCTGGCGAGAATCGAAAAGTGCAATTTTCGGGACTTTCCATAGTCCCGAAAACTAACCAGACCGATGCACAATCCAACTTATAAATCCGACATGGAGGAGGCAGCGTGGCGACGTCGAATCAATCGAATGCGGCAGCCGTACGTGCATTTCGCGTACTCGAAACCTTGGCTGAGGCAAGCGGCCCGCTTTCCATGACGGATCTCGTCCATGCCCTCGAACTGCCCAAGCAGACCGTGCACCGCATTCTGGTGCAGTTGATGGATGCATGGCTGGTCACGCGCAGCGCCGGCGACCGGCTGTACGAGTGTTCGCCGCGCGTGCGCATGCTGGCGGTCAATGTGCTGATGCATGCGGGGCCGGCCGCCGCCCGCCATGTGCTGCTTGAACAACTGGTGGCTAAGATCGGCGAGACCTGCAATCTGACGATGCTGGCCGGCAACGACGTAGTCTATGTGGACCGGGTGGAAACGGAGTGGCCGCTGCGCATGCACCTTCAGCCGGGTTCGCATGTTCCGCTGCACTGTTCGGCAAGCGGCAAGCTGTTGCTCAGCTTTCTTCCCAAGGACAGGCGCGAACGGGTCATCGAAACCTTGCCGCTGCGCGCCTATTCCGAGCGGACGATTACGGACAGAGGCGAGTTGCGCAAGGAATTGACCATCACGCGACGGCGCCAGCTCGCAATCAACAATCAGGAACACTTACAAGGGCTCATCGCGATCGCCGTGCCGGTCATGCTGGACCGCAATCGCGCCTGCGCGGCCATCGCCGTGCAGGCGCCGGTCGGGCGGGTCGTACTCGACGATCTGCTGGCCTTCCTGCCCGATTTGCGGCTCGCCGCGGAGGAAACCGCCAAGACATTCCGGCAGTAGCGCGCAGGAGATGGCGGCCGAAATAGGAGTAGCGACCCGCAACGCAGGGCCGGAAACCCCTCCGCCCCCCCTTCAAACGCGCATTCACACCCCGTGCTGTCGCGCCGCACCACATTCCGAAAAACGGGATGATCCGCGCTGAAATTACGCCCCGAAACCGCCCCAGCCCCGCCAAAACCACCACCGGTAAGGCCACGCGCTACAATGATGCCGATCCATTTTCCGGAACGGCAGACATGACTAAAGCGGATACTCCTACCCTGCGCGCGTTCGCCCTGCTCGAGCATCTCGTGCGCGCCGAAGGTCCGGTGTCGCTTGCCGACATTGCCCAGGACGTCGACCTGCCGAAGGCCTCGCTGCACCGCATGCTGGCTTCGCTCGAGGCCGGTGGCCTTGTGATCCGCGAACCGGGTCAAAAAAACGCGTACGTGATCGGCCCGCGTCTCGCACAACTCGGTCTGGGCGTCATGATGCACTCGGGTGCCCGCCGGCTGCGGCATGCCATCCTGTCGAACCTGGTTGCCGATCTGGGCGAGACCTGCAACCTCACGATGCTGCACGAAACCGAGGTGCTGTATCTCGACAGGCTTGAAGCGCCCTGGCCGTTGCGGCTCGATCTCAAGCCCGGCTCGCACGTGCCGGCGCATTGCAGCGCGAGCGGCAAGCTGCTGCTGGCCATGCTGCCACGCGAACAACGCAGCGCCCTCGTCCGCACGCTGAAGCTCGAACGCTTCACGCCGAATACCATCACGGATCCCGAACTGCTCGAAGCGGAACTCGACCGCACCGCGCACAAGCGCATCGCCATCGACAATGAGGAATTTGTCGCCGGTATCGCGTGCGTGGCCGCGCCAGTAATGGATGAGAACAACACCTGCATCGCGGCAATCGCCGTTCATGCGCCGGTCTCGCGGGCGCCGCTGTCGCGCGCCCTCGAGTTCGTGCCGCGTCTGCAGGAAGCCGCTCAGCAGCTCGCCAAAACGTTCTAGCCCGCTTGTTGTGCCGTTTGTGGCGATGCTGATTGCGGCGCTTGCGGCGCCGCTCGTTCAGCCGCCTATTCCTCGGGCGCCTGCGCGCGCACGAGCTCCGCTAGCAAGCGCACGCCCTCATCGATCTTTTCGAGCTTGATGGCCGAAAAGCCCATTCGGAAGCAGTGGTTCTGCTCCAGTCCGGTCATGAAAAAGACTCGCCCCAGTTCGATCAGGATGCCGTGTGCCTGCGCATCCGCGGCGAGGCGTGTCGCATCGAGCCACGGCGGCCCCTCGACCCAGCACGACGCGCCGCCCCCCACCGGCAAATAGCGCGCTTCGGGGAGGTGCGTGTCGAGCGCCGTCATCAACGCCTGAGCGCGCTCCCGATAGGCGTGAGCGAGCCGTCGCAGCAGCGCATCGTGGTGCCCGAGTGCCAGAAAAGTGGCGAACGCGCGCTGAATATAGGCTGCCGGGTGCCGCACCATCAGACGCCGCAAGGCGCGCAACTCGCGAACCAGTTCACGCGGCCCGACGATATAACCCAACCGCAGTCCAGGCGCGAACGTCTTCGAGAGGCTGCCGATATAGATCACCCGATCCGCCGTATCCAGACTCTTCAATGCGGGATGCGGCATGCCTGAGAAGTTGTTTTCGCTCTCGTAGTCGTCTTCGATCAGCACGAAGTCATGGGCTTGCGCCTGTTCCAGCAGCGCATGACGCCGCTCGATCGGCATGGTGGCCGTGGTTGGGCACTGGTGGCTTGGCGTCACATAGACGTAGTCGCATTGCGCGACCAGATCGGCGTCCTCGACCGGGCGCACGCCGCCACTATCGACGGGCAGCGGCTGCAGCCGCGCATTGCGGTTCTCGAAGATATTGCGGGCATCCGGATAGCCGGGGTTTTCAAAACCGATCGTGGTCCGTTCGCTCGCCAGCAGATCCGCGATCAGATAGAGCGCCTGCTGGCAGCCAATCGTCACGACGATTTCGTCCGGCATGGCAAACACGCCGCGCCGCGGCAGCACGCGGGTGCGGATCTGCTGGATCAGCGTGTCGTCGTCGCGCTCGATCAAATCCGGCGCCCAATTGCGGATCTCCATCACCGACAGCGCTTTCATGCAGCATTCGCGCCAGTCATTGGTCGGAAACAGAGACTGGTCGAACTGTCCGTAGACAAAGGGATATTCGTAACTCAGCCAGTTGCCCGGCTTGACGATATTGCGCTGCGAGGACGGCCGTGTTCTGAGGCGCTGGTCCCAGTCCGGCTTTGCAAGCGCCTCATTGGCCGCCTGGCCGGGCACTGTCTGCAGCGGCGCAAATTTGTGCCGCCCTTCGAGGATGGCTGGATTGACGAAATGCCCGCTTCGTTCACGCGAAATCAGATAGCCCTCCTCAACCAGTTGCTGGTAAGCGAGCACGACCGTATTACGGGCAACGCTCAGCTGGTCGGCCAACTCGCGGCTGGACGGCAATGCGTGATCCGGCAGCAGTTGGCCGTCCAGAATCGCGGCAACCAGCATCTGGCGGATTTGGCCCTGGAGGCTCATATTTGAGTCGTGTGAACGCTGGAACCGCTGACTCCATAGGGCCACCGAGGTGCGACTTGCCATGCTTTCTCCTGATTTTTGTAGGCGGAGCCCGCCCGCACGAAGGCGGACACCGGCATTGTGGACGTGCAAAAAAGCGCCTGCCAGCCGCCCCGAGGCGGCTGCGGGCGGGACTGGCGCCGCGGCCCATTCCGGTGCAGCGGTGTGGACTCAACGATCAGCCACGTCTGGCCCTAACCTGCAACATTTTTTACTGACGATACTCGCATCATCCCATTGCCGGCGATTGGGACAAGTCCCCGTCGGCGGGCGTTGGATTCACGTGTACTCGCGTACCCACAAGGCCATTCTGGAGACCTACAATGAAAAGCGACATGCAACCGAAGTTGTCCCGCTGGTTCGGCGCTCTGACGCGCCGTGTGACCGTCGCGGCGTTCGCCGCGCTCGCCTGCATGGTGGCGCCAGCCAGCCACGCGCAGGACAAGGAGGTCACGATAGCCTATCAGCAGATCGTCGACCCATGGGTCGTTGCCATCGCCAACGGCTCCATCGAGAAAGAGACGGGCTACAAGATCAACTGGCGGCAGTTCGAATCCGGCGCAAAGGTCGCGACCGCCATGGCCTCAGGCGACGTGAAGGTCGGCGTGATCGGTTCGAGCCCGCTCGCCGCAGCGGTGAGCCAGGGTCTCGACCTGCAGCTCTTCTGGATTCTGGACAACATTAACCAGGCCGAAGCGATGGTCGTACGCAACGGCTCCGGCATCAACAAACCGTCTGATCTAAAGGGTAAAACAATCGGCGTACCGTTCGTGTCGACGACGCACTATCACACGATGTTCGCGCTGCAACATTGGGGCATCAATCCGTCCGAGGTGAAGATCCTCAACATGCAGCCGAACCAGCTGGTCGCGGCATGGGAGCGCGGCGATATCGACGCCGCTTACGTGTGGGATCCGGCGCTCGCCCAATTGAAGAAGAGCGGCAAGGTCCTGATTACTTCCGGCGACCTGTCGAAGCTCGGCAAGCCGACATTCGACGGTATTGCTGTCGATCGCCAATGGGGCGAGGCGCATAAGGACTTCATGGCAAAACTCGTGAAAGCGATTTCCGACGCGGACGAACAGTACCGCAAGAATCCGGCGCAATGGAATGCCACTTCGCCGCAGGCAGCCGCTATCGCGAAGATGATCGGCGGCTCGCCGGCCGACGTGCCGGAATCGCTCTCGCTCTATGCCTTCCCGACGCTCCAGGAGCAGGCGTCCTCGCAATGGCTGGGCGGCGGCAGTGCGGGCCGCGCGACGTTTGCGCTGAAGGACACGGCCAACTTCCTGAAAGATCAGAAACAGATCAGCGCGGTGTTGCCCGATTACTCGAAGTTCGTGACCCCCGCTTATGCCGAAGCGGCAATGAAACTCAAATGATTTAAGCGACTTAAGCCGGTTCTGTCGAATCAGGAGGCAACATGGAAAGCATGAGAGTCAAGAATGTGAGCGTGGTCTTTCCGGGCCGCAAGGCCGGTCAGACGGTGCACGCGCTCGACAACATCAATCTGACGATCAACTCGGGCGACTTCGTGGTCGCGCTCGGTGCATCGGGTTGTGGCAAGACCACCCTGCTCTCGCTCATGGCCGGCTTCATCGCGCCGACCAGCGGCGAGCTGCTGCTCGGCGGTTCGCCGATCGCCGGACCGGGCGCCGACCGTGGCGTCGTGTTCCAGAAGCACGCCCTGTTGCCGTGGCTCAACGTGATCGATAACGCCGAGTTCGGCCTGAAGCTTCAGGGCGTGCCGAAAGCACAGCGGCGCGACATCGCCACGCGCAATCTGGCGCTGGTCGGCTTGCAGGACTTTCACAAGCACATGATCTATCAGCTCTCCGGCGGGATGCAGCAGCGCGTCGGCATCGCCCGCGCGCTGACCTGCGACCCCGCCATGCTGCTGATGGACGAGCCGATGGCCGCGCTCGACGCGCTCACCCGTGAAACCATTCAGGAGCTGCTGCTCGACGTCTGGACGAAGACCAACAAGATGTTTTTCTTCATCACGCACAGCGTCGAGGAGGCGCTCTTTCTGGCCAGCCACCTGGTCGTGATGTCGCCGCGTCCCGGGCGCATCACGCACACCTACGAGCTGGATTTCAATCGACGCTTTCTCGAAACACGCGACGCGCGCGCGATCAAGTCGAGCCCCGATTTCATCGAGATGCGCGAGCGCGTGCTCAGCATCATTTACGGCGACGAGAAAATGCACACCGCCGAGGCCGAGGTGACACATGTTTAGTTCAAAACGGGCTCATGTCCTTGCGCACGGCCATCACGCCCCGCTGGGATCCGACACGCAGGTCGAGCCACCACGCACGCCCGGTCGACGTCCACGGCTTCTCGCCAAGAAACCCGCCAAGCCAGGCGATACATTCGGCGTGCCGGGTCAAGGCAGCAGCATCGTCGCGAGCCTCGTGACCGTTGGCCTATTCATCGGTCTGTGGTTTGTCGCGACGAACCTTCACTGGATCAAGCCGCTCTTTCTGCCATCGCCGCAAGCGGTGTATGCAAAGTTCGTGTTTGTCGCCACCGAGGGTTTCGCCGGCTCCACGCTCATTCAGCACACCGGTATCAGCTTGCTGCGCGTGTTCGGCGCCTTCGCGCTCGCCTGTCTGACCGCGATTCCAATCGGCGTGATGATGGGTGTCTCGCGTTTTGCGCGCGGCATCTTCGATCCGCCGATCGAGTTTTATCGGCCGCTTCCGCCGCTCGCCTATTTGCCGCTCATCATCATCTGGTTTGGTATCGGTGAATTCTCCAAAGTCTTTCTCATCTATCTCGCCATCTTCGCGCCTCTCGCCATTGCCGCACGATCCGGCGTACGTTCCGTGTCGATCGAGCAGATTCACGCGGCCTATTCGATGGGCGCCTCGCGCACGCAGGTCGTGTTGTATGTGATTCTGAAATCCGCGCTGCCGGAGATCTTCACGGGTATGCGCATAGGCATTGGCGTCGGCTGGACGACACTGGTTGCCGCGGAAATGGTGGCGTCGACGAGCGGCCTTGGCTTCATGGTGCTCAACGCCGCAGAGTTCCTTGCCAGCGACGTGGTGATCATGGGCATCGTCGTGATTGGCTTCTTTGCTTTGTGCTTTGACTTGTTGATGCGCCACCTCGAGCGCGTGCTGGTGCCGTGGAAAGGCCGCGTGTAACCGGCGAGTGGCGAGTGCAATCGATTGAGAGCGGCCCGATAGCGGCCGCTTTCGTCCCATGGTGCGGGGCGTCTCCCAGCTGATCGCGTTCGAGGCGCACACCGCGGCGAGGGGGAATTAGCGTCGGCGCCATACAGCGCCCCACGCCAGCTTGGACTCAGCGATTGGCGGCGGCTGGCACTACTCCGCTAGTGGTGCCCTCCGCAATACTTCAGCTGTCTGTTATCGCTGGAGGCAACATGAATTCGATTGCGGAAGTACCGGGTTTGCAGGTCCGTCATGAATCGCTGCGTATCGGCGGAGAAAAGATCCGGCGCACGGAGATCATCGAAGTCTTCAATCCCTATAACGGCGAACTGGTCGGCACGGTGCCCAAGGCGACACTGGCCGACGTGCAACACGCGTTTGCCTGGGCACACCAATATCGGGCGAGGCTCACGCGCTACGAGCGCTCACAGATCCTGCTGCGTGCTGCGGACATGGTCCGTCGGCGTACCGAAGAAATCGCCGATCTGATCACCGCCGAGTCCGGCCTGTGCAAGAAAGACTCGCTGTACGAAGCAGGCCGCGTCGCCGACGTCATGACTTTCGGCGCCAATGAAGCGCTGAAGGACGACGGCCAGGTGTTTTCCTGCGATCTCACGCCGCACGGCAAGAAGCGCCGCGTCTACACCCAGCGCGATCCCCTGCTCGGCGTCATCTCCGCAATCACCCCGTTCAACCATCCGATGAATCAGGTTGCGCACAAAATCGTGCCGTCCATCGCGACCAACAACCGCATCGTCGTCAAGCCCTCCGAAAAGGTGCCGCTGTCCACCTTCCTGCTCGCGGATATCTTTTACGCGGCCGGCCTGCCGCAAGAAATGTTGCAGGTCATCACCGGCGACCCGAAAGACATCGCCGACGAACTGATCACAAACGAACACGTCGATCTGATCACGTTCACGGGCGGCGTGCAGATCGGCAAATATATCGCCAGCAAGATGGGCTATCGACGCGCAGTACTCGAACTCGGCGGCAACGATCCGATCATCGTGATGGAAGACGCCGACCTGGAAGAAGCCAGCACGCTCGCCGTCTCCGGCTCCTACAAGAACTCCGGCCAGCGCTGTACCGCGGTCAAGCGAATTCTGGTGCACGAGGCAGTGGCCGACCGCTTCGTCGAACTGCTCGTGGAGAAGAGCCGGGCCATACGTTACGGCGACCCTACCGATCCGGCGACCGACATGGGCACCGTCATCGACGAAGCGGCAGCGAAATTTTTCGAAGCTCAGGTGAACGATGCGATCAGCCGCGGCGCGACGTTGCTGCTGGGCAACCTTCGCGAAGGCGCGTTGTATTCGCCGACGGTTCTCGATCATGTGAGCCCGGACATGCCGCTCGTCAAATACGAAACCTTCGGTCCCGTGTCGCCGGTGATCCGCTTTCGCGATATCGACGATGCGATCCGGATTTCCAATTCGACTGACTACGGGCTCTCGTCTTCGGTCTGCACGAATCGCCTCGACTACATCACGCGCTTTATCGCCGAACTGGAGGTGGGCAGTGTGAACGTGCGCGAAGTGCCGGGTTACCGACTCGAGTTGACGCCGTTCGGCGGCATCAAGGATTCGGGTCTTGGCTACAAGGAAGGGGTCCAGGAAGCGATGAAAAGCTTCACCAACGTGAAGACCTATTCGCTGCCTTGGGATTGAGCCGCGCCCCATGCATCTTCCGCAGCATCGCATTCTTTAATTTTCGAGACGAATTGTTCCATTTATCTAGCATCACCTATTGACCATCACGGGTGCATGCTCTACATTTTAGATAACCACTTTTCGGAACAAAATGTTCCGGTTTCATTAAACAGCGGAGACAAGCCTCATGAGCGATCACACCCCCATCAGCGGCCCGCAGGCCATGACCCCGTCGGAAGCATTCGTCGAAACCCTGGCCGCAAACGGCGTGACCGATATGTTCGGCATCATGGGCTCGGCCTTCATGGACGCCATGGACATCTTCGCGCCCGCCGGCATCCGTCTCATCCCCGTGGTGCACGAGCAGGGCGCCGGCCACATGGCCGACGGCTATGCCCGCGTGTCGGGCCGCCATGGCGTGGTGATCGGCCAGAACGGCCCGGGCATCAGCAATTGCGTGACCGCCATCGCCGCGGCTTACTGGGCGCACAGCCCCGTGGTCATGATCACGCCCGAGGCCGGCACCATGGGCATCGGTCTGGGCGGCTTCCAGGAAGCGAAGCAACTCCCGATGTTCCAGGAGTTCACCAAGTATCAGGGCCACGTCACCCATCCTGCGCGCATGGCTGAATTCACCGGCCGCTGCTTCGACCGCGCGCTGGCCGAGATGGGCCCGACCCAGCTCAACATTCCGCGCGACTACTTCTACGGCCAGATCAAGGCCGAGATTCCGCAACCGCAGCGTCTCGACCGCGGCCCCGGTGGCGATCAACGCCTGAACGAAGCGGCCGAACTACTCGCCGAGGCCAAGTTCCCGGTCATCATCTCCGGCGGCGGCGTGGTCATGGCCGACGCGATCGAGGAATGCAAGGCGCTGGCCGAGCGTCTGGGCGCGCCGGTCGTCAACAGCTACCTGCATAACGACTCCTTCCCCGCCAGCCACCCGCTGTGGTGCGGCCCGCTCGGCTATCAAGGCTCCAAAGCTGCGATGAAGCTGATCCAGCGCGCCGACGTGGTGATCGCGCTCGGTTCACGTCTGGGACCGTTCGGCACGCTGCCGCAGCACGGCATGGACTACTGGCCGCAGAACGCCAAAATCATCCAGATCGATGCCGACCACAAGATGCTCGGCCTGGTGAAGAAGATCTCCGTGGGCATCTGCGGCGATGCCAAGGCCGCCGCGGTTGCGCTCACGCAGCGCCTCGACGGCCGCACCCTCGCCTGCGACGCCACGCGTGAAGAGCGCGCCGGCCAGATCGCCGCCGAGAAGGCTGCATGGGAGAAGGAACTGGACGGCTGGACGCATGAGCGCGACCCCTACAGCCTGGACATGATCGAGGAGCAGAAGAACGAGCGCACGCCTGGCGGCGGCAACTATCTGCATCCGCGCCAGGTGTTGCGCGAACTCGAAAAGGCCATGCCGGAAGACGTGATGGTCTCCACCGACATCGGCAACATCAACTCCGTGGCCAACAGCTACCTGCGTTTCAACAAGCCGCGCAGCTTCTTCGCCGCGATGAGCTGGGGCAACTGCGGCTACGCGTTCCCGACCATCATCGGCGCCAAGGTTGCAGCACCGCATCGCCCCGCTGTTTCCTACGCCGGCGATGGCGCCTGGGGCATGAGTCTGATGGAAACCATGACCTGCGTGCGTCACAACATTCCGGTCACCGCGGTGGTCTTCCACAACCGCCAATGGGGCGCCGAGAAGAAAAACCAGGTCGACTTCTATAACCGCCGCTTCGTCGCCGGTGAACTCGACAACCAGAGCTTCGCCGACATCGCTCGCGCGATGGGCGCGGAGGGTATCACGGTGGACCGGCTCGAGGACGTCGGCCCCGCGTTGAAGCGGGCGATCGATGCACAGATGAACCACGGCAAGACCACCATCATCGAGATCATGTGCACCCGCGAACTCGGCGATCCGTTCCGCCGCGATGCGCTGGCCAAGCCCGTGCGCCTGCTCGACAAGTACAAGGACTATGTCTGACCCAACCGTTGTCTGACGGTCCGGGCGCCGGGAGATGCATTCCCGCTGCCCGGCGGGCCGGAAACGGGGTTTCCCCTGCCGTTTCCGGTCTCTTTGTTTGCCACTCCCGCTTTTCAACGTGATTTCAACCGTGACCACTGCCCAGTGCCATGAAAGCCATCAATCGCATCATCGAGCGCGCTCGCACTTCGCCAAGACGCATCGTGCTCTGCGAAGCGGAAGATCCCCGCATGCTGGAGGCCGCGCAACGCGCCACGCGTGAAGGCATCGCCCGCATCGTGCTGGTCGGTCCGGCTGAGCGCATTCACACGGCCGCTGCCGAACAAAACATCGACCTGTCCGGCATGGAACTGGTGGATCCTGCAACCTCGCCGCTCGCCCCGTCGTTTTCCGAAGCGCTCTTCGCACTGCGCAGCAAGAAAGGCATGACGCTGGAGGAAGCCAGGCAGGAAATCATCAAGCCCCTCTGCTTCGCCAACCTGATGGTGCGGCTCGGTCATGCCGACGGCTCGGTGGCCGGCTCCGTCCACACGACCGCCGACGTGGTCCGCACGGCGATCCAGATCATCGGTATTCATCCGTCGTTCAAGCTCGTGTCGAGCTTCTTCCTGATGATGTTGTGCGAGCCCTTCCACACGCTCAAAGGCGGCCTGATTTTCTCCGACTGCGGGCTGGTGGTGGACCCTGATGCTGGTGAACTCGCTCAGATTGCGATGGCGGCGGCCGATAGCGCGCAAAGCCTGCTGATGGAGGAGCCGCGCGTGGCCATGCTGTCGTTTTCGACCAGTGGCAGCGCACGGCACGCGGCCGTCGACAAGGTCGTGGAAGCGACGCGCCAGGTGAGAGCCGCGCGCCCGCATCTGGCGATCGACGGCGACGTGCAACTGGACGCGGCCCTCGTCTCCGAGATCGCCATGCGCAAAATCGACCATTCACAGGTGCAGGGACACGCCAACGTGCTGATTTTCCCGAGCCTGGAAGCGGGCAATATTGGCTACAAGCTGGCTGAGCGGATCGGCGATGCGAAGGCAATCGGCCCCTTGTTGCAGGGCCTGAAAAAGCCGGCCAACGATCTTTCGCGCGGCTGTAGCGCGGACGATATTTTCTACGTGATCGCGGTGACCGCCGTGCAGGCGCAAACCGCAGAAGCGTCGCAGGACGCACACACGACGCCGCTCGCGTCATAACACGACGCGTGTTTACGGCAACTTCGACCACGCATTCGCTATTCGGCGCGTAAAACGGACCACTGCGCGCCGGCGTGTGGAAACAGGCCACGCTCGCCGTGTCCGCGCTGGTCACAATAGCGGCGCCGTGGGTTCGGCGTGCTGGTTGTGATCGATTGCGCTCTTTATCCTGTGTTCTCTGTGCAAGCTATTCCTGCAAGGCTGCGGGACCGGCTACCTCCTGCCAGCCTGCCCGCGCCCACCAATCCATCCTACGATTTCCGCAAACAGCTTCATGTCCGGCGGCACGGTGAGATCCACCGCCAGGCAGCGGCGGTAATACGGACTGAGATCCAACCCGACACCCAACCCCAGCACCTCCACGTCGCGCGAGGCTTCATGGCGCGCCACGACGGCCTTGAGATGGTTGTCGAGATAGAAGGCGTCGTTAGCCTGGCCCGTTGCACTGTCCATGGGACTGCCATCCGAGATCACGATCAGGATCCGCCGCGCCTCAGGACGGGCGACGAGACGCACACAGGCCCAGTCGACCGCTTCGCCATCGACACCCTCGCGAAACAGGTCCGCCTTGAAGAGCGCGGCAATGTCAGCGCGGGCGCGTCGCCAGCTTCGGTCCGCATCCTTGAAGACCAGATGAGACACTTCATTGAGCCGGCCCGGATGATGAGGGCGGCCCTGTGCCAGCCAGTCGAGCCGCGCCCGGCCGCCGTTCCAGGCGCCGGTGGTGAAACCCAGGACCTCGGTGGTTACACCCGCCTGGTCAAGCGCGCGCGTGAGGATATCGACCACGATCGCCACCGGTTCGATATGCGCTTTCATCGAGCCCGAGCAGTCGATCAGAAAACCGACCACGCAGTCCGCCATGAGCGTGTTCCGCTCGAGCCTGAACAGACGCCGTTCAGCGGGAGAACTGACCAGTTGTGCGAGGCGCCGCCCATCGATGCGGCCATGCTCTTCACCGAACGACCAGCCATCGCGTTGCCGTATCGCCAGCGCCGCCTTGAGCGCGTGCGCGAGCCGCGCTACGTTGATGCCCTGGGCAGCGACGCGTTCGTCGAGCCGCTCGCGAAACTCGCTGAGCAACGCCTTGCGCACCTGCGCGCCCGCGGAAATCTCGCGGTCATAGCGCGTCGTATAGGCGCGATAACCCTGTTCCGAGGCTTCGAGCACGCGACTTTTGCCGGTGAGCGCAACGGCCATGTCCTTGTACTCGTCGTCCTCGACGTCGAACCAGAGCGAGAACGCCGTGCGCGGGGTTTTGTCGTCGCTCTCCTGCGGGTCATCCTGAGCATCGTCCAGCGCCTCGGCACGGGCGGCGCGGATCATCTCGGCCACCAGCCTCGCCAGTTCCAGCGCATGGACAGCGAACGCGCCCTGCTCCTGCCGATGCCGGCGCAAGCCCGCCAGCGACACGCCCAACACCGGCACGATGGCCGCGCGCGTGGCTTCGATCAGGCCTTCGGTCTGTTCGAGCACGGGCCAGCCCGTCAGGCGCGACCACGCAATCTGTGCCACGGTGTACAGGAGAATGCCAAGGTGGTCCTCGGCAAGCCCGGAGCGATAGAAGGCACGCGACCATGCCTCGAAACGATCGCGCAGATTCTGCACCAGGCCTGGCATACCAGGCGGTGTCTGTGTCTCGCACCTCAGCTGCTCGAGCAGTTCGAACACCAGGCGCTCGACGGGATCGGTCGGGCATAGCCGGCTGTGCAGCGCCGCGTCGGAGTGAATGAGTCGCAGAGCCGCGCCATCGGCGGCGCCGCGCAGGGACGCGAAATCGTCCTGCTGAGGGTCGGTGCGCAGATGTGGCGCGTGCAACGGCAAAGGCCGCAGATCGCGGCACAACCGGCCTTCGCGGTAGTGCAAAGCGGCGTCGCCGGTGAGGGCGCGCACGGTCGCTGCGCACAGCGCCTCGCGTTGCTCCGCGCGCAGGGTTGCTTGCCGCTGGGTCGCCGGGTCTTGGTCCGATTGCTGAAGGGCTGCCTGGCTCGCGGGCGCTTGCCGCTGGGCCGCCTCACCCCGGTCCGATTGCCGCGAGGCCACCTGCTTGTCCAGCGTCATCAACGGATGCCCGCCGCGTGGTTTTCAACGTTGGCTTCGGCCTCGAGTTCGGTGCCAAAGCAGCGCTGAAAATACTCGGCCACGATCGAGCGCTCGGCCTCATCGCACTTGTTCAGGAAGGTCAGACGAAACGCCATCGCGGGATCGTGGAAGATCTGGCAGTTCTCGGCCCAGTTGATCACCGTGCGCGGCGACATCAGCGTCGACAGATCGCCACTGGCGAAACCCTTGCGGGTGAGTTCCGCCACGCTCACCATCGATTCGATCAGCGCGCGTCCCGCCTCGTCAGCGAGTTCCGGTACGCGCGCGAGCACGATACCGGCCTCTTCCGCCCGCGGCAGATAGTTGAGCGTGGCCACCACGTTCCAGCGGTCCATCTGCGCGTGATTCAGCACCTGCGTGCCGTGATACAAACCGTTCAGATTGCCCAGCCCCACCGTGTTGGTGGTGGCGAACATGCGGAAGTACGGATGCGGATGAATCACCCGATTCTGGTCGAGCAAGGTGAACTTGCCGTCGCGCTCGAGAATGCGCTGGATCACGAACATCACATCCGGACGCCCCGCATCGTATTCGTCAAAGATCAGGGCGACCGGGCGCTGCAACGCCCATGGCACGATCCCTTCCTGAAACTCGGTGATCTGCAGATCGTCACGCACCACGATCGCGTCTTTGCCGACCAGATCGAGGCGGCTGATATGGCCGTCGAGATTGACACGCACGCACGGCCAGTTGAGGCGGGCCGCAACCTGTTCGATGTGCGTCGACTTTCCAGTCCCGTGCAAGCCCTGCACCATCACCCGGCGGTCTCGGCTGAAGCCGGCCAGAATCGCCAGCGTCACCTCCGGATTGAAGCGGTAGACCTCGTCGATCTCCGGCACATGGTCGTCGCGCTCACTGAAAGCTGGCACCATGAGGCTCGAATCGATGCCGAAAACGGTGCGTACCGCGACCATTCTGTCGGGTTTGCCAGTCACGATATCAGTCACTTCATTCTCCTCCCCACTCCGGGGCATCGTTTGACGGCCGCCGGGCGGCGTCAATTTTCGGTACGATTTGTTCCGTTTTTATTATAAACAGAATCTCGCACCTTGAGCGGCGCTTTGTCCGCGTCCACCCGGCGGGCTACGCCGTCAACGCGCGGCCGCCATCTCGTCGAAAGGTTTCGCGCGCCGTTCCATCGCTCGCGCCGCCCATGCCGACAGCAGCGCCGACAAAATCACGTAGACGCACACGTACCAGGGCTTGCCGCCATTGAGCCGCAGCAGCGCCGTCGCGATGATCGGCGTGAGGCCGCTCGCGAAGATGCCCGAAAACTGATACACGAACGAGATGCCCGTATAGCGCACCTCAGGATCGAACAGTTCGGCAAAGAGCGCAGCTTCCGGTCCGTAGACCATGGCGTAGAAGATGCCGAACGGGATCACCACACCGAGCCAGATGGCCAGCGTGTTGCCGGCCTGCGTCTCCATCAGCCAGAACGCCGGCAGCACCGAGGCGCCGCAGATCAGCGAGCCCCAGCGATACACGCGCGCGCGTCCCATCAGGTCCGACATCCTGCCGAAGACAGGGATGAAGAAACACATCACCATCGCCGCGATCATCACACCAGTGAGTGCTTCCGTGCGGCTCATCGAAAGACGTTGCGTGAGGTAGCCGATCATGAACACCGCGAAGATGTTGAAAAACACCCCGTCGATCCAGCGCGCGCCCATGCCGAGCAGCACCGAACTGCGATAGCGCGTGATCATGTCGACGAAAGGGATTTTCACGTCGCGGCGATTGCGCTTGAGCGCGAGAAACTCGGGTGTCTCCATCACCTTGAGGCGGATGTAGAGGCCGAGCACCACGAGCAGCAACGAAGCGCCGAACGCGAGCCGCCACCCCCATGAGAGGAACGCCGCTTCCGGCAGCAGCCGGGAAATGCCCGCGACGATGCCCGACGCAAGACACAAACCAATCGCCAGGCCGATCTGCGGCAAACTTGCGAACAGACCGCGCCGGTTCGGCGGAGCATATTCATAGGCCATCAGCACCGCGCCACCCCATTCGCCACCGAGCCCGATGCCCTGCAACACGCGCAGGAAGAGCAGCAGAATGGGCGCCCAGATGCCGATCTGGTTAAAGGTCGGCACGAAGGCGACCCCCGCCGTCGAAATCCCCATGATGATGAGTGTGCAGATCAACGCGGACTTGCGTCCGACCTTGTCGCCGAAGTGACCGAAGATCACGCCGCCGAGCGGTCGCGTCACGAAGCCGACGGCGAACGTGCCGTAGGCCAGCATCGTCGAGACGAGCGGATCGTGAGCGGGAAAGTAAAGCTTGTTGAACACAATGCCGGCGACGACGCCGTATAGAAAAAAGTCATACCATTCGACCGTCGCGCCAATCACGCTCGCGAATGCAACGCGGCGAATAACTCGCTTATCGATTGCCATAGCGTCTCCTCCGATGGGTGGCCGCGCGCCGTCCCGGCAACGCAGCAGTCTTTGAGCCCCTGTCTGTCTCCTCCTGGGGCACGAATTTCACTGCCTGCACGCTGCTTTTATCGACTTCGAGTGCAGCGAGTCAGGTAGCAATCGATTTACTTCTTGAAGCGACTTCGGTTCGTTGCTTCTGCTTCTGCTTCTGCGTCAGTAATGCGCTTCCGTGCTCCGCGACTGCACTTGCCCAGCCGGCCGGTCGCCGGCACGGGCATCCTCGAGAATCATGCTGGACGCCTTTTCGGCGACCATCACAATCGGTACGTTGGTATTGCCGGAAACGAGGGTCGGCATGATCGAGCAATCGACCACCCGCAATCCTTGCGTGCCATACACGCGCAATCGTTCGTCGACCACCGCGCCCGGATCGCTCGCGACGCCCATCTTCGCGGTGCCGGACGGATGAAAAATCGTCTGGCCATATTCGCGGCAAAAATCCAACACTTCCTCATCGCTCTGCGCTTCGCGGCCCGGACGCACTTCACGTTTCATCAGGGATGCCATGGGCTCCTCGGCGGCGACGCGGCGCGCGAAACGCACACCCGCGACCGTCGTGCGGCGGTCGAGATCGGTCGCCAGATAATTCGGCTGGATCGACGGCGCGTCGTGCATGTCGCTCGAGCGGATCCGCACGCTTCCGCGCGACTCCGGCCGCAACTGGCAGATCGAATAGGTGCAGCCGGGGAACGCGTGAACATCGCCACCCGCGGTGTCGGCTGAGAGCGTGGAGAAGTGGAACTGAATGTCGGGCGTTTTCGCCTCATCCGGCAATGCGCGGCAGAACATGCCGCCCTGATTGATGCCGACGGACAGCGGCCCTTCGCGAAACAGCGCCCATTGCAGACCCATCTTCGCGCGGCCCGTCCAGGAGTGTAGCAAGTCATTTGTCGTGATCGGCCGCGTCACTTCATAGGTCAGGCGTACTTGCAGATGGTCCTGCAGATTCTCCCCAACACCGGCTCGATTGGCGACCACCGGAATACCGAATTCATTGAGCAATTTCGCCGGCCCGATGCCCGACACCTGCAGCAATTGCGGCGACTGCAGCGCGCCTGCCGTCAGCACCACCTCACGGTGCGCGCGCACTTCATGCACCTTGCCGTGTTGCACATAGCGAATACCCGTCGCACGTGTGCCTTCGAAGAGGATCTTCGAGGCCAGCGCGTCAGTCTCGATCTGCAGATTCGGACGCTTGCGCGCGGGTTTCAGGTAAGCGACGGCAGTCGAGCAACGCCAGCCGCGCCGCGTGGTCAACTGGTAATAGCCGACCCCTTCCTGATCACCCTGATTGAAGTCGTCGACCGTTGGGACGCCCAGGCGATTCGACGCAGCAATGAACGCATCGACGAGTTCGTGGCGCTGCTTGATGGTAGAGGCCCACAAAGGGCCGTCCACGCCGCGTGTCGGCGACTCGCCGAGCTCGTTGTGTTCGAGCCGCCGGAAGTACGGCAAGCACTCATTCCAGCTCCAACCGCGATTGCCGAGTGCGGCCCAGTGGTCGTAATCCTCTTTTTGACCGCGAATGTAGATCAGCCCGTTGATGGAACTGCTGCCACCCAAGGTGCGCCCGCGCGGCCAGTAGAGCTTGCGATCGTGCATGTTCGGATCCGGGTCGGTGTAAAAGCCCCAGTTGTAGACCGGATGAAACATGGTCTTGCCGTAACCGATCGGGATATGGATCCACAGGAAGCGGTCTGGCGGCCCCGCTTCGAGCAGGCATACCGAGTAACGGCCATCTTCAGAGAGTCGGTTGGCCAATACACAGCCAGCCGATCCCGCGCCGACGACCACGTAGTCGAAACTCCGTACCATTGATGTCTCCGAGCCGATGCCGTTGTTTTTTAAAACCGGATCATTTCGTCTCAATTTATTGGATGAGAGTTTCGACTTCAAGCAAATCCGGTTAGGATTGAATGAACCGGTACGAAAACCGACTTTTTCGTTTCACTATTCAATCTGTCCGTGCGCGTTTATCCGGGTTGTCACTGATCCGTTCGGGCTGCAATCACCTTCATCCGCCTCGGGAAGGACAATGAGAGACACCACGCATCTCCCCTCACCCCCTCACGAGCCCGCCGACGACACCCGCGTCCTGCGCGCGCTCAACGTGCTGGAACAACTTGCCTCCGCCGGACAACCGTCTTCACTCTCCCAGTTGTCCTTACGTCTGCAGATTCCGAAGGCAACCTTGATGCGGCTGATCGAGTCGCTCGAAGCACGCGGTTACGTCACGCACATGCCGGACTCGCGCGGGGCCGATCGCGCCATTGCGCTCGGGCCGCGCGCCACGCAGCTCGCCCTGACCACGCTCGCGAACAGCACGTTTACGCGTGCGTGCCGCTCGTTGCTGCGCACGCTTGTGGACGCGCTCGGCGAGACCTGCAATCTCACCGTGCTCGACGGCGATACCGTGCTGTACGTCGAGCGCGTCGAGACGAGCGAACCCTTGCGTCTGCATCTGCAACCGGGCACGCGCGTCCCGCTGCATTGCACCGCCAGCGGCAAGCTGTTTCTTTCGCAGATGAACGCGACCGAGCGCGGACAAGTCATCAGGCGCTTGCCGCTCAAATCGATGACGTATCGCACCCTGACCGATGTCGATCTGCTGGAAGCGGAACTCGACCGCCTCGCCATGCGCGGCATCGGTGTCGACAACGAGGAATTCGTGCGCGGGATGGTGGCGGTCGCGGTGCCGGTGCGCAACGTCGAGGATGGCCGTGTGCTCGCGGCGCTGGCCGTTCACTCCCCTACGGCGCGGGCCAGTCTGGAGGATCTGTTGAAAGCGGTGCCGAAGCTCAAGGAAATAGCCGTGCGCATCGGACCGCTGCTTCAGCCCGCAACGGCGGCCGCAATGGCCATGTCGAAATAGCGACAACGCGCCGCCACCCTGGCATTAGCATGGGTGCAGCGGAGATCTCGAACGATCAACCGCTGCACATCAAACAGCAAGCGTCAGGCAGGCATCAATGGGTACGAGGCCGATAGTCCACGAATTCCGGTTCAGTTGAAGCCGCGCCCCGTTTCCGGGCCCGCCACGCATACGCCACGAGCAGCACGCCGAGGCTCACCACCCCGAGCCACAGCGGCGTGCGCTGGTCCGGTATGAACGCCATCGCAACCAGAATGCCGATCATGCCAACGATCGCGAACCAGGTCAGATACGGGTAGCACCACATCCTCACACGCAACTTCTCAGGTGCCTCGCGCTCGAGCCGCGCGCGCAGCTTCAGTTGCGACACGGCGATCAGCACATAGACGAAAATGGCCACCGTGCCGTAAGAATTAACTAGGAATGCGAACACCGTGTCGGGCGATACATAAGACATGATGACCGACACATAGCCAAACAAGGTGCCGATCAGGATCGCGCGAACGGGAACGCCGCGGCGATTGACCTTGGCGAGCCCAGCCGGCGCATCGCCGTGGCGGGTCAGCGCAAACATCATCCGCGACGCCGCGTAAAGGCCGGAATTGAGTGCGGACAGCACCGCGGTCAACACGATCGCGTTCATGACATTGGCCGCGGCCGGGATACCCATTGCATCGAGCGCGCTCACATACGGCGTTGCCATGCCCGGCGAATTCCACGGTACCAGCGCAACCACGAGCAGGATCGAGCCGACATAGAAAATCAGCACGCGGGTGATCACCGAATTGGTGGCTTTGGCGACAGCCTTGACCGGCTCATGCGCTTCCGCAGCGGCAATGGTGACGATCTCCGCGCCGAAGTAGAAACCCGTCGCCGCGACGGCCCCGCTCAGCACCGGTCCGATCCCCTTCGGCATCAACCCGCCGTGCGAAAGCAACGTCGGCATCACGGCCGTGGTATGCATCGACGCGGGCCACAGACCCAGTACATAGAGCCCGCCGAGGAACAGAAACACGACGATCGCCGCTACCTTGATGGACGCGAACCAGAACTCGAACTCGCCGTAACTGCCTACAGAGATCAGATTGGTCGCGGTCAACACGACCAGCAAGACAAGGCTGATTGCCCACGCCGGCGTATCCGGCAGCCAGAATTGAACCAGCTTCGCGCCGGCCACCGCCTCGACGGCCACCACGATGACCCAGAAATACCAGTACATCCACCCGGTCAGAAAGCCGGCCAGTTTGCCCGGCCCGCGCTTGCCGGCAAAGGCTAGCCGCGCGTATTCGTAGAACGACCCCACCGCCGGCATGGCGCACGCCATTTCTCCGAGCATGCGCATCACGAGCACGATCAGGCCGCCCGTAATCAGAAACGACAGAACCGCCGCTGGGCCGGCCTGCTGGACCACCACACCGCTGCCGACAAAGAGGCCCGCGCCAATCACGCCGCCCAGCGCGATCATTGTCATGTGGCGCTCCTTGAGGCCGGTCTTCAGTTCACTCTTGTTCGATACTTCCATGTCACCTCCACATCCTGTTGATGTCGGCGCCGGTCGCGCGGGGCTGCATGCGGAGTTGCGTGCATTCCCGGAACCTGAGCGCCGCCAATTCGGATCGAGCGAGGGCGCTTGCGCGCCTCGCTTCATCGTATCTTTTCATATGACTTAACGCGCAGCCCTGTCTGGCTGCGCAGCGCCGTGCCCGTGGGGCACGACGACTGGCGAATGACGTGCCGCGGGTGGCGCGGCACGCAGAGCGCGCTCAAGGCTTCTCGTCGCGCCGGAAATACATCTGGTAGAGCATCCGTTGTCCGATGCGACGGAACGGTGCGAAAGGATGGCCGGGCAACGGCGTAGTAAAGATCGGCAGCGTCTGCTTCGCCCCTTTACCCGCTATCCGTTCGGCGAGGCGGCGCCCCGCCTGCTGGGAATAGGACACGCCATTGCCGCCGTAACCCAGTGCGTAAAACACCGACTGCTTCGGATCCGGCTGGCACACCCGCGGCATCATGTCGTGGCTCACATCCACCCAGCCCCACCACGAGTAGTCGATCTGCACACCGCGCAACGCCGGGAACTTGCGCCCCATTCCTTCGACGAGCAACTCGTAGTGGCGCGGATTCGGTGCATCCGCACCGGTGATCGCGCTACGGCTGCCGATCTGCAGCCGGTTGTCCGGCAGGAAGCGATAGTAGAACCGCAAGGTGCGCGTATCGGTGAGCACCTGGGTCGTTCGAAAATTGCAGTCGGCGATTTCCTGCTGCGTGAGCGGACGCGTCACCATCGAATTCGACAGGATCGGCATCACCTTGCTCGTCAGC
This sequence comes from Paraburkholderia domus, assembly GCF_905220705.1. Classification (GTDB taxonomy): domain Bacteria; phylum Pseudomonadota; class Gammaproteobacteria; order Burkholderiales; family Burkholderiaceae; genus Paraburkholderia; species Paraburkholderia domus. Next base: position 46,083 of record NZ_CAJNAT010000016.1, on the reverse strand, counting down.
GAAGGATGCAGGTTCTGCGCCGTATACGCGCCGGTCGCGATACCCACGGACCGTGCCCGCACAATGCCACCCGGCGTACGCAGATGATGAATGCCGTTGATGGTTTCCCAGCCGATTACCGGGCTCGCCGGATGGACGCGCGCACCCGCTTCGCGTGCCAGTCGCAGATAACCGAACGCGAGTTTCAGCGCGTGGATGCCGATACCCTCCGGTTCGTGAAGCGCGCCGGCCGCCTCGCAATCGTTGACATACTCGCGGCGAAACGTGGCCTGGTCGATAAGCTCGGACGGGTACCCGAACACGTCTTTCCAGACCTTGGCTTCGGCGGCGAGCTTGGCCATCATGCGCGGCCGGTGCGCAATCAGAAAGTGGCCGCCCGGCTGCGGATCGCAATCGATTTCGGCCACCAGCGACTTGAAGTTGTCGAAGCCTTCCTGGATCTCGTCGTGCATTTTCAACGCGACGTCTTTACCCCAACGCTCGATCCATTGGGAGCGCGACAGACGGCCCGACGCGTTCTGCCCTTGCCCGCCATTGCGGCTGCTGCAGCCCCAACTGGTTTTGTTGGCCTCGAGCACCACGGCCTTGATGCCGTGATCGCGCGCCAGACAAAGCGCCGTTGCGAGCCCCGTATACCCGCCGCCGATGATCGCCACGTCCACGTCGATGTCTTTCGTGATCGGACCATCGTCGGGCGGCGGCGTGCCGGCAGTCGCGGCCCAGTAGGTCGGTGCGTATTGCTTGCCGTGGCCCGGTCCCGGTGAGACCAGCGGGTCGTATCTCGGGTCATATTGTGTCGCGCTGTCCCGCTCTGCAGAGAGACCTTCGCCGACCCGTGTGATGACACTTTGCGCCATGTGAAGCTCCTCGTCGGCGTCAAACGTTCTGCTTCGGGCGTTCCTTGCGGAACGCGCGCTTGACTGCGATCAGACCATCGCGGAACTCGAAGAGATCGCAGCCTTCTGCTTCAATACGCCAGCCTTCTGCATGCGTCCCCGTGAACACCCATTCGGACACGCCACGCTCTCCGATGACGTAATGACGGCCGTCGCCCCAATGTGCATCCGGGAAGGTCTTGAAGACCGCTTCGAACGCTGCGCGCACCGCGTCGCGACCGACGAAGCGTGCACCATAGACTTCGCTTCCGCCCGCGGCGTCGAACACACAGTCTTCGGTCATAAAGCCCATCAGCGCGTTCGCATCATGACGATTGAACGCAGCGGAAAATGCGGCGAGCGTGTCCGCGGTGACCTTTGATGCGGACGTTTCTGTTGTGGCCATGCATGTCTCCTGCTTAGTGAATTGGGTGAGACTCGTGAGCTTGCCTAAGTGGCGATCTCTTATGGAAAAGTGTAAGTTTCGTGTCCACTCGACGGTAGGGCCAGTGCGCTGGTTTCGCCTGGTGCAGCGTGGGTCGAGAAGACGCGGGTTGACTGCCCTCGAACCGGTTTTTCGGATTCGGGCCGCTGGTATGTCTGGTGTGATCCGTGCGATCGATACGCCTGGCGCCATTAGCGCGATGAGCGTGGCACGCTGGCGCGAGGTGGGTGCTAGTTCAGCGCTTGCGTGCCTTCGAGGCAACGCTTTATCGCGCGCTCGTCTTCGTCGGTGAAACGGCCGATCAGGACAATCGTCGATTCCGCCGCTGCGTGACCCGCAAAGGGCGTGATGAGAATGCGGCCGCCAACCACATGGAGTTCCTGAGGTGAGGCGTCGTGTCCCAGCCAGACGATGCCCTTCGCTCTCAGTAGCGTTGCGGACAGGTTGCGAAGCGCCGCTCTGAGTTTCTTGCTATCGAGAGGAAAGTCCGACCGGAAGGAAAAACTACAGATATCCAGATGCCGGTTCGAAGCGCCTCCCGTCGTCACGCCGAGCCCAGCCGCGCGGTGGCGCGGCACCACACTCGCGTCGAAAATCAACGCGGGCGGTATCTGCCCATTGACCGACTCGAGCAGGATGGACGTGGTCGCGAGCGCCAACACTGCTTCCGTTGCCGTGATCTTTTCCTGCTCTGTCACGAGGTCGGTCTTGGTGAGCACAAGGGCTGTTGCGCCGCCGATCTGCCGGCGCACAATATCGCCGACATACGGGTCGAGCAAAGTTGCGCCGATTCGCTCGGCATCCACGGCAACAATGATCCCGTATAGCCTGAACGCCCTATCGAGCAGACCGATCTGCGCGATTTTCACGGGATCGGAAACGCCGCTGGCTTCGATGATCAACAACTCGGGACGCTCGGGACGTGCGCTGATTTTCACGAGCGCGTCAACGAGGCGGCCTCCGATGGAACAGCAGATGCAGCCGTTCTCCAGATTGATCACATCATCCGTGCGTTCGCGGATCAACGCGGCGTCGATATTGATATCGCCGAAATCGTTGACCAGCACCGCCACCCGGCGCTGCCCCGCCATCGACAGCACATGGTTGAGCAAGGTTGTCTTGCCCGCCCCCAGATAACCGCCTAGCACTACCAGCGGAATGGGCGGCCGGACCGTCGACTGCGCAGCGTCGTTCATTTTTCCGGCGACTGGAACACGCGGCCGCCCAGCACCGTCCCCCACACTTCGACGTCTTTCAGCTTCTCCGCCGCGACCTCGGTCGGATCGTCCGCCAGCACGGCGAAGTCCGCGAACTTGCCCACCTCGATACTGCCGATCAGATGATCCATCTTGAGCGTATAGGCCGCACCCAGCGTGATCGCGCGCAACGCGTCCGCCACGGGAATGCACTCGCTCGCGCCTAGCACGCGACCGGTGGCGGTCTTGCGCTGCACCGCGCACCATGCGGTAAACAACGGGCTCAACTGTGTGATCGGTGCGTCCGAATGAAAAGCAAAGGGAATGCCCAGTCGCCGCGCCGTTCCCGCCGCGTTCATCCGGTTCGCCCGGTCGGGGCCCATGGTCTGCGCGTAATGCGCGTCGCCCCAGTAGTAGATATGGTTGGAGAAAAAGTTGATGCACATGCCGAGTTTCGCCGCACGGGCCAACTGGCTCGCGTCGGCCATCTGACAGTGCTGCAGCGTGTGACGGTGATCGCTGCGCGGACAGGCGTCGAGCATCTTCTCGATGGCGCTCAAGACGACCTCAGTCGCTTCATCTCCGTTCGTATGAATATGAAGCTGCAGCCCGGCGCGGTGAAACGGCGTGAACACCGCCTCCAACTGGGTGGGCGGAATCAGCCACAACCCGTTTGGCTGCCCGCCGACATACCCCGGCCACTTCAGCCGCGCCGTGAAACCCTGAATCGACCCGTCGACGATGAATTTGACCGGGCCGAACGTCAATTTCTCCGTGCTGTCGCGAATCGCCGACAGCACTTTTTCGACGCCGCCGTCGGGGCTTCGCTGCGGTGCAAACGCGGGCACGATTCGCACCGGATACTGCGGGTCGGCCGTGACTTCGCGCAGGTTGCGATTGCCCAGCGCCGACAGATCGTTGACCAGATCCGTCGCGGTGGTCACGCCGGCGAGTTGGGCGACCTTGCCGAAATTCCAGATGGCCTCGGTCTTTTCACTCGCCGCGATGGACAGCTGGCTGCCGATCACCTCATACACGGGAAACATGGCGGCGAATTCCTGCAGTTCGCCGGTCGGCTGGCCGTCTTCGTCTTTGTCGATCCCGTCAATGTCGGTGTTCTCGTCGATACCGGCGAGCGCCAGCATGGCGGTGTTGACGTTCATCAGGTGCACACTCGCGTGCAGCACGACAATGGGCCGGCGGGTCGAAACGGTATCGAGTTCCTTGACCGACAAGCGGCTCGCGCCGAAGAAAATCGGATCGAAGCCCCACGCGAGCAGCGGCGCCGCCGCGTCCGTCATGGCGCTTTGCGCTTCCGTGAGCCGCCCGATCACCTCGTCCAGCGTTTTCAGACCTCGCCACACCTTACCGTCGGGACCACGTCGGTCGTAGTAGCCGAGATACACGGCGTCCCACATGGCGCCTTCCATCAGATGGCAATGCCCTTCGACGAGACCCGGCATCAACACCTTGTCCTGGAACGTGTCGACGATCTCAGCCTCGCCCCACTGACTGACGTCCTCCAGCGCGCCGACGGAGAGAATCTTGCCGTCGCGCACAGCAACATGCGTGGCCTGCGGCTGAGCCGGATTCATCGTCAGAATCTTTCTGGCGACGAAGACGGTGATGGGACCTCGTTCAATTGGATTCATAGATAGTGTTCTTTGATTCAGGACGCGGCCCCGAATGATTAGGACAGAGCATGCACCGGCTTACGCTTCCAGCTATGGTTCAACAAGGCAGTCACCGCGATATTGATCACGAGACACAGCAGGCCCAGGTTGAATCCACCGAGCTCGGCATGAAAGAGGTAAAGGATAATCGCGAGTATCTGGCCGGTCAGAATACCCGTTGCCACGGCGGCCGGTTTGACTCGAAGCGAAAACAGAATGATCATCACGCCCGGGAAAAACTGGGTCACGCCGTAGTACGCGGTATTGATCAGCGTGAGCATCAGATTCGGCGTCAGCAAGGTCATCACGATCGAGACCAGCAGGTAAATGACGATCACTGTTTTCGCGGTGGCTTTCTGCTTGCTCTCGGGCATCTTCGGTAACAGATTGCGCGTCACGAGCGGGCCGATGGCGAGGCAGATACCCGTCAGCACCAGCAACCCCGATAGCGCGGCGCCGGCCGCGACCAGACCCAGCAACCAGCTCGGCAGCAGCCGGATCGCCGCCGCGAAGAACGCTTCATTCGGCGACGCAAGGTGCAGGTTCTGACTGATTGCATAGTACGAAGCGATGACCAGAAACGGATACATCAGCATGTACAGCGGCATGCAAACCTGGGTGCGCCGGATCGTGTTCGGGCTGGTGGCCGTGAAGAAAACCTGCACGGCGAACGGCATCACGTAGAACCCTAACGACTGGAACAGCATGGTGCTCATCGAGAACGTCAGTTGATTGGCGTTCATGCTGTTGCTGACGTGCAGGCTCGCGGCGTGAAAAACTTCCGTGACGCCGGATTCCCACGAAACCGCGAGGCCGGTGATCACAATCGCCACGACCATCAGCACGTCCTTCAGGATCGCAATGTAGGCCGACGCACGCACCCCCGAAATGGCGATGTAGGTGAAGGCCAGCATCGCCGAGATCAGAATCAGATAGAGCGGCTGGAAATTCCAGCCGAGGCCCTTGAACGCGGCAACGAGCCCCGTGAATTGCAACTCACCCCAAGGCAGCAAAAACAGGATCGCCGATCCGCCAACGATGACCTCCAGCGCGCGGTTGCCGAAATAGCCTTTGAACAGGTCGGGCAGCGTAATGGCGTTATAGCGCTTGCCGGCCTCCCAGATTTTCGGCCCGATGAAATAGCCGACGGGATACGCCAGCAGGATATATCCGAGGAACCAGACCCCATAAGTAGGTCCCTTGGCATAGATGCCGCCTGGAAAGCCGACCATCGTGCCGATACTGTAGATTTCGCCCGCGGCGAGGAAAAAGACCAGATACGCGCCGAACTGCCGGGACGCAACAAAGAAGTCATGAACGCTTTGCGCGCCATGCCCTTTTTTGGACCGTATCGCCAGATACAGCGAGAAGAGAATCAAACCGAGAAAGACAACGGTGGACATCCTGGCTCTCCTGCTGCGTCAGTGGGTTTGCGGATCTGCATCGTCCGCGCGGCGATCGAACAGACGCCAGCACACCTGCAGGCAGAGCGACGTCAGGACAAACCACGCGAAAATCCACGCATAGATGAACGGCACACCCAGGACGAATCGATCGACCGAAGCGACCCAGGGCAGCAGGCCTATCACGCCAATGTAGGGGATGCCGATCCCGATCAGGAACTTGAGCATGAATTCTCCGTCTGCTTTTCGTGGTCGATGAAATCATGTCTGCTGAATCCGCCTGTTATTGAACGACCGGACCTGGCAGTAGCGGTCCGCGGCTGGCGGATATGGCACAGCGGCCATAGCAGACGAATTCAGTATCGGTGGCCGAAAATGCACCTGACTAGTACCAGCGATAATAAATCGCCTGGTCCACATGCGGGACCATGAGCGGGTATTGCACCCGCTCGCAGGGACGTGGCAAGGTCGTTTTTACGCGCTTTTACGTGACCAGGGCGACCAGCCCGGAACACAGCAGCAAAGCGCTCACGAGATGTTCGAGCCGGCGCACAGGCACGCGTGGACCCAGACGCTCCCCCATGGAAACGCCGAGCACGAACACCGGCACGAGTAGCGCCAGCGAGCCGAGCTGGGGCGTGTGAACCTGATGTTCGGCCACAAAAAGGGCCACCACACCCACGTAGAGCACCGCGAAATAAGCGAGAAGATTGGCGCGCAGCGTCGAACCTTTGCCGATGCCGTTGAAGTAATAGACGGCCGGCGGGCCGCCGATACCGCCCAGCGCGGTCAGCGCGCCGCTCATTGCACCTGCTGTGAAGGTCGGTCGCCAGCCGCTATTGTGGAGCCAGCGCCAGCCCCTCATGTGCATCACCGTGGAAGCGAGAACAGCGACCGCTACGAGCCGCCGAAGCTCGACCGCGTTCTCACTCGCCATCCACAGGGTCGTGACGGCGGTGCAACCCATGGCGACCAACGCAAGCGGAATCACAGTGCGCCAGCGCACCGCGCTCGCCCAGCTGCACACGCCTTGCAGCGAGGTCGCAAAATGGATCAGGACAATCAGCACGCCGGCTTCGGGCGCGGGCATCAACAGGCCGAACAGCGGCGCCATGACGAGCGCGCCGCCGAAACCGGTGAGACCTTTTGCCATGCCCGCCACCAAAGTCACCAGGGCAAGGCACCCCAGTATGGAAGGAGTATCGGCAACATTCATGAGTCGTTGGTTCGCATTAAACGGAGAATCGAGAGTCAGATCGATTGCTACGTTTCGCGCACGACGACATCTTCAGGAGAGGGCCGGTATCGTCGCAGTATTCCGAAACTTCGCGTAGTGCCAGCGGCGTCCTTTCGATGGTGCCAGACGAGGACTCGCGCGCCATACGCCCGGTTCAACGCGCCGGATGCGAAGCTGCCAATCGTCACCATCGCGGTCAGCGGCAGGAAGGCCAGGCCGGTCTGCAACGGCGTCCATCCGCGAGCCGACTGGAAGACCAGGCTCAGCAGGAAAAACAACCCATAGAAGACCAGGCCAGAAATCAGCGAAACGAACGCCGACGCCGAAAATACCGGACTCCGAAAGAAGCCCAGTGGCAGCATCGGCTGTTTGCGCCTTGTCTCGACCAGCACGAACGCAATCCAGGCGGCGAGCGCAATCACGGTGCCCGTGCGTATGACGCCAGCGTGCCACCCGAGCTTCGCTCCCTCGATCAGCACGGCCACCGACGCGCCAAGCGCCACGATGGCGAGCATCTGACCGATGACATCCATCGACCGGCCCGACGCGGCCGGACGGACCGAATCGACGCGCGTGGTCAGCCAGGCGCCGATCAGCGCGATCGGCACGTTCACCAGAAAAATGCTTCGCCAGCCGAGAAGGTGAATCAGCAGACCACCGGCGAGGGGCCCCGCCGCCATCGCGATCCCGCCGCATCCGGCCCACACCCCGATCGCGCTGGCTCGTTGCCGCGCAACCGGAAAAGCATGATTGATAAGGGTCAGCGAACACGGGACCAATAATGCCGCGCCGACGCCCTGCGCGACGCGGGCGGCAACCAGAATCTGCAAATCCGGCGCCCCCCCGCATAACGCGGACGCGCCGGCGAAAATCAACAATCCGGCGAGATAGACCGCCTTCGCGCCGATCCGGTCGCCCAATGCGCCGCCGCTCAGCAGCAGGCTGGCAAATGTCAGCGTATAGGCGTTGACCACCCATTGCAGGCCGCTGATATCCGAACCCAGACTGGCTGCAATCGGCTCCAGCGCGACGTTTACGATCGACGTATCGAGTATGACAATGACGTAGCTGAGGCTCGTCGCGATGAGTACCCGCTTCTGATATTCACGTTCATTGTTCAAGAGTTCCAGCCCCTATTTATCGGTTCACCGTTGACTATAAGGTGGCCCGCACCGAGAATGCTTCGGGCTGTATCGAAGTGTTCCACTCAACGGTTTTTTGCCTGCCAGCAGCGACCAACCACGCATCAACGACGGACGTTCCAGAAAATGGGCCAGCACAATATTTCGAGCGTTGCGCACCTGATCGCAGAGCCAGTTCGTTCGGTGATGCTGATCACACTCTCCGACGGCTGCGCCCTGTCGGCCAGCGCGCTGGCGGAAGCGGCAGGCGTGACCGCGCAGACCGCCAGCTCACATCTCGCCAAGCTGCTCGACGGCGGTTTGCTGAGCGTGGAGAGCAAGGGCCGGCACCGCTATTACCGGCTCGCCGGCGCGCACGTTTCGCACTTGCTTGAAAGCCTCGCGTCGGTCGGGCCGGTCACGCCGGCGTGGCGCAACACACCAAGTCGCTCGGCCCAGGCGCTGCGTTTTGCACGCTGCTGCTACGACCACCTGGCGGGGCAGATCGGCGTCGCGGTGACTCAGGGCATGCTCACGCGGGGCCTCATCATCAAGGCCGGCGAGCGTCACTATGCACTCACCACGACCGGTCGCGAATGGCTGCAGCAACTTGGCATCGACATGGGAGATCCGGCGTTCGACAAACCGGAACACGCACGCCAATGTCTCGACTGGACCGAGCGGCAGTATCACGTCGCGGGGCCGTTAGGCGCCCGGCTCATGGACGCGTTCCTTGCGTGGGGCTGGATGCGCAGGTCGCCCACTACGCGGTCGGTGACCATCACAACGCTCGGATGGGATGGGCTCAATCAACATTTCGGCATCGTGCGCGAAGCTTGCAAAGCTGATTAGGGAAACACTCTCGCTGCATCCGCTCAATTGTTAAATCCCCGCCCTGCCGGTTCGTTTTGTTGAAGCCGGCTCATCGAGGGGAGGCAGCGTGCACGCACAGAAACATCATCGCGGAGTTCATCGCCCCTCGCATCTGAAAGCGGTCAAGCCAACCGATCAAGCGCATCCCGGAGCCGGGCCCGAGCCGGAACAGAAGCCAAAGCCGACGCCGAAGAAAACGAGCACCTCGCACGAAGGCCGCCTCGCGAAGCTCGCCACCTTCACGACCGACCTGCGCATGGTGTCGATGAACGTGCTGCTGCTTATCGGCGCATGTCTTGCCGCAGCCATGCTGTGGAAGCTGGTATTCGCACGCGAGACGCTCATTGAAAACATCGACGTGCCGGAGGCGTTCACCAGAATCGGCTATTCCGGCGAGGCGTTCCAGTCGTTCGTTGCGGGCCATCTGATCGCTCTCGAAGAGCGCGCGGCAGATGTGATACCCGCCTCGGCCAAGGAAGAAATCAAGCTCGATTCCGACATGCCGGATTTCTCGGTGCCCGGCACGTCCATTTCCGCAAAGACGATCCTGCAATACGTGCGCGAGGCGCTGCCGCTTCCGGTCTCGACCATTTCGGGCAGCGTAACCGGCAATCCGGATCACTACGTTTTGCATCTGGTCCTGGCGGAGCGCGGCGCGGTGTATCGTTTTGACACGCCCGAAGGCTCGATCGCCGATCTGGAGCAGAATCTTTCCAATCTCGCCCTCGATGTGCTGAAGAAGCACAGCCCTTATATCTACGCGTCGTATGAGTCGGCCGAAGCTCAGGCGCGCTGCTACACCGGTAAGGGAGTTTGCGACTTCTCCGAGGCTGAGCGGGTATTGTCGAGCATTGTCGACGCTGGAGACGAACAGCCGAATTACAAATGGGCCCTGCTCGCACTATCGAAGATCGATGAGGCGTACCACGATTACAACGGCGAAATCGACGCGGTCAGCCGCCTCTCCGCCGAATACCCTTCGTCCTGGAGCTTTTATAACTGGGGCGTCGCACTCGGCGAACTCGGTTGTCACAAGATGGCGATCAGCGCATTCGAGCGATCCATCGCCTTGCGTTCGTCCCGGGAGGCTGCGTTCAATGCCATTGGCCGCGCGTGGCTGGCACTCGCCAGACAGGCGCCGGACCGTCATTCCACCGAGGCCAGAACCGACCTGCAAAACGCGCGCGACGATTTCCGCGTAGCGGTTTACCTGAAACCGGACTACCAGGAGGCACACGTCAATCTGGGGGAAACGCTCAAGCTGCTCGACGACGACAAGGGCGCGCGCCGAGAATACGTGAGCGCCATCGAGATGGATCCGACACACGCGGGACTCGCCTATGCCAGGTATGCCGAACTATTCGGGGATCAGAAAGAACGGCGCAAGCTCCTCGACTATGCGAGCTGGGCCGACAACCTGCACGAGGAATGCCGCGCGACTAACTCGACCTCACTACTCGAGGCGCTCGGTTGCAGCGTCGCCATGCAAGCTGAAACGATCCGGGTTGCCAACCCGGATAGCCACGCCGGAATCGAGACCGTTGCAACGAAGGCCGCTCCGGTACCGGATTGCAGCGGCCTCTCGGTCGACGACAGGCTCCCGCCCGGAGATGGCTTGCCCGACTTCGCGCAGGTTGCGCCGTGAAACCCGGCGTCCGCGCGTCGATGCGCAGACGAAGTAAGCATCAATGGCTAGCCGTGCCGCGATCCGAACGGCGCTCGACAAAGCGCCTCACGTAATCATCCGCAGGGCGCGTCAGAATCTCGTTGGGCGTACCCTCCTGCACGAGTTTGCCGTCGCGCAGAATCGCGATGCGGTTGCCGATCCGCAGTGCTTCGTCGAGATCGTGCGTGATGAACACGATGGTCTTTTGCAGCGTAGCCTGCAGTTGCAGCAGCTGATCCTGCATTTCCGTGCGAATCAGCGGATCGAGCGCGGAGAATGCTTCGTCCATCAGCAGCACGTCCGTATCCGCGGCAAGCGCACGGGCCAGCCCGACCCGCTGGCGCATACCACCGGATAACTCGTCCGGATAGTGTTCGTCGTAACCGTTCAAGCCCACCTTGCCGAGCCAGACCCGGGCTTTCTCATTAGCCTCAGACTTGCTTTCGCCACGGACACGCAGCGCGTACGCCGTATTGTCGAGCACGGTCTGATGCGGCAACAGTCCGAAATTCTGGAACACCATGCTGACCTTGTAGCGCCGCAGGTCACGCAAACCTTGTGCGCCGAGCTTGATGACGTCCGAGCCGTCGATCACGATCTCGCCGGCCGTCGGCTCGATCAGCCGGTTGAAATGGCGCACCAGGGTCGACTTTCCGGAGCCGGACAGTCCCATGATCACGAAAATTTCTCCGGCGCCGATATGCAAACTGACGTCGTTCAGACCGACATTGCAACCGGTCTGGGCCAGCACGTCCGCCTTGCCCTTGCCGTTTCGCAACAGATCCAGCACGCGCGCATGACTGGTCGGCGGCCCGAAAAGCTTGTACACGTGGTTGACTTCAATCGCTGCCATGTCGCTCTCCTCGCTTTTTCCTGTTACTTGGCCGTACGGGTTTCGAGCCCACCGTCAGCCGTCGACGTTTCATCCGTATTCGTGGTGCTCACGCGATACGGAATGCGAGAGGCAGCCTTGGCCTTTCTGCGCTGCGCGACCAGACGTCGCGTGCGGCGGTCCTGGCCATAGCCCTGGCTGATGCGATCGATCACGATCGCGAGAATCACGATGGCAATCCCCGCCTGCATTCCTTTGCCCACGTCGAGCGTCTGAATGCCCGCCAGTACGTCTTCGCCGAGCCCGCGCGAACCGATCATCGAGGCGATCACCACCATCGAGAGCGCCATCATCGTCGTCTGGTTGATGCCGGCCATGATGCTGGGCCGCGCCAGCGGCATCTGCACATTCACCAGCAATTGCCAGCGTGTCGTGCCGAACGCACGCGCCGCCTCGACCACCTCGCTATCCACATGACGGATGCCGAGATCAGTCAGGCGAATCAGCGGCGGCAACGCATAGATGATCGTGGCGAGAATCGCCGGCACCTTGCCTAGGCCGAACAGCATCAGCACAGGAATCAGATAGACGAAACTCGGCAGTGTTTGCATGACGTCGAGTGTCGGCAACAGCACGCGCCGCAGCCATGCGCTACGCGAGGTGAGAATGCCGAGCGGCACACCGAGCGAGACCGATAGCACCGTCGCCACCAGCATCAACGCGAGGGTTTGCATCAGCTTTTCCCACAGGCCGAAGCAACCGATCGCATAGAGCAGCAGCATGAAGAAGCCGGCAATGCTCAGGCGCCGCGTCGCATTCCACGTCACCGCGCCGACCGCCAGCAGGATCAGCCATGGCGGTAACGCGCGCAGTGCGCCTTCGAGTGGCACGAGCACATAGCGCAACACTGTGATGCTGAACTGATGGAAGCTGTCGCCATAGCGGGTAACGAACGATTGCACGGCATCGTTCACCCAATCGGCAATCGAAAGATGCAGAAAAAACGAACTCATGATCAACCCTCCACTGCAGGTGGACAACAGGCTGTACGACACCTGCTGTCCTGCACGAGGTATCAAGACCTCGTGCCGTCGAAATCTGCCTGACGTTACTGCCCGTCAGACGCCCGCCAGTCCGGCCTGCACTTTCGACGCGACGTCGGCAGGCACCCATTGTTTCCACATCTCCGGATGCTCGCGCAGGAATTGCGTGGCCATGGCTGAGCCGTCGAGTTTCTTCGTGCTCATTTCGAGGATCGTGCTATTGAGGAAGTCCATCGGAAACTTGACCTTGCCGAGCATCGCCACGAGTTGCGGGTCGGCGTCGTAGAACGGTGTAGATACACCTACCGTGACATGCGAGACCATGTACGAGGATGCGCATTGCGAGGTGCTGCTCTCGTCGCGCAACGTCTTCCAGCATGCATCGTTATAGGCAGGCATCTTCAATTCGACGAACTTGTACTTCGCCATCAATGCAGCCGGTCCCCAGTAATAAAACACGATCGGCGCCCCGCGCTGATACGCGGAAGCGATAGCGGCATCGAGGGCGGCACCGGTGCCTGGGTGGAAATTGGTGTAGCTCGCGTCGAGATTCAACACCTTCAGCAAACGTGTGTTGACGCGTTCGCAATCCCAACCCGTCGGACAGTTGAGAAAGCGGCCCTTGTCCGGTTCCTCGTCGTCAGCGAATACGCTCTTGTATTTGGGCAGATCGGTTACCGAAACGAGGCCCGCGGCGACCGGCTTGATGCCGCGTTTCGGATCGCCCTTCACCACGTATTCCGGCACGAACCAGCCTTCCTTCGTGCCACCCGGCAAGGTGTCGCCGACCAGTTTCACACTGCCCGAGGCCACGGCCTTCGCGGTGATCTCACTGCGCCCGGTCCATTGTTCCGCCCACACCTGCACGTCGTTGTGTGCGAGCGCGGTTTCGGTGGCCGCGGTGCTGCCCGGCACGACATCGGTCTTGCAGCCGTAGCCCTTTTCCAGAATCTGCCGCAGCACCTCGGTTGCGAAGGAGCCGCTTTCCCACGTAATGCCTGCGAAATGCACCGTCTTGCCTTGCGCGCACCAGCTATCCGCAGCGTGCGCGGCCGTCCCGGTCAAAGCCATGGCGGCGGCGCACAGTACCACCCGAAGTTGTCTGAATTGCATCGTCGATCACCCTTGGAGTGTTGAATTGCATTGAGTCGACATGCGCGAGAGGCCAAACCTCTGCCTCACATGCCGGTGAGGACACGTCGTGCGCTCAAGCGAGCAGGCGCTTCTCGAATGGATAGTCGGACAGCAGTTCCACGCGGCCGTCGTCGCGCACATACACCTGCTCTTCCAGCTTGACGCCTTCACCACCGTCTTCATGACCGATATAGCTTTCGATGCACAGCGTCATACCAGGCTCGATCACGCCGTCATAGCCCTTGGCGTCGTTGTCCTCGCGATGGACGATGTACGGATATTCGCCGGTCATGCCGACGCCATGCGCGAGCGCGAAATAGCGGCGCGCCTGATAGGGACCAGGAATCTTCCACGCCTTCGCGATGAAGTCCTGGAAGGTCGTGCCGGCGCGCACGTTCTCCATGTTCGAATGCACCTGTTCATAGGCCAGCTTGTAGAGCGTCTTCTGTGCCGCCGTGGCCGGAGCGTCGCCGCACAGGAAGGTGCGCGAGAAGTCGGCGTAATAGCCGAAGCGCCCCACGACGTCCGTGTCGAGTCCGACCAGTTCGCCGGTCTGGATCTTCCGCGGGCTGCTCTCCTGGAACCATGGATTGGTGCGCGGACCCGAGCTGATCAGACGTGTTTCCACGTAATCACCGTCCGTTTCGATGATGTGCTTGTGCAGATGCGACCACAGTTCGTTTTCGCTGATGCCGGGCACGAGTGCCGCTTCCAGCTTACGCACACCCTCTTCGGCGGCACGCAGCGATGAACGGACCATCTTGATCTCGTTGGGCACCTTGATCGAGCGTGCCCGTTCGAGCGGTTCCTGCGCGTCGCTGATCTGATAGCCGCGTGCCTGCAACGCAAAGGCAGCAGCCGACGTCGCGCTTTCGATCGCGATGCGTTTGCCACCGCCACTCTGCCTGACCAGTTCATCGATTTCATCGGCCCAGCGTTCGGTGACGCGGCCCAGCATATCGTCGCAGAAGTAATAGGAAATCGCGGTGGCGGGCCGTACTTCATCGACCGTGTCGAGTCCGTCGGCAAGAAAATCGCAGCCGGCGTATTCGAACAGCACGACCTTGCCTTCGGCCGGCACGAACAGGTAGCGCGCGGGATTGCGCATCGAATAGACCTGCATGTTGCGCGAGCCGGTCGCATAGCGCATGTGCGTGGGGTCGAACAGGATCGCGGCGGTCAGATCGCGCTTTTTCAGCTCGCGGCGCACGGCGGCAAGGCGGTCGCGTTGAATCTGGGCAATTTCCTCGGCAGTCGGTTCGCAATCTTCCGGGCGGTGGGTCGGGCGAATAATCGTCATGTTTTTTGAGGGGACGTGGGTTATATGAGAGGACAGCTTCAATCGACCAGATTGTCGGCACGCACGAGGCGCTGCTCGGCTTCCAGATGCATTTCGGACACGCGGCCATACAGTTGGCGCGTGCGTTCGAGGCGGCCGATCACGCCCGGCTTCTGCGAATACGCGAAGATCGCCGTATGCCGGTCGATTCCGCCTTGCACCTTTGTGACGCGGTGCAGCGAAAAGCGTCCTTTGAACAGTTGCAGATCGCCGGGCTGCAACGTGATCACATTGATCGGCGCGCGCGTTTCGCCGCGCACCACGCTGCCCACGTCGCCATAGTTCTCGCCCTGGGGCGAGCGGATATTCGGGCAATACTCGAAATCGCCGCCCGCTTCCGGCTGTTGCGTCATCATCGAGACGATGAATTCGTTGGTGTCGTAGTGCCACGGCTGCTCGGTGCCCGGCGGCATGACGTTTTGCACCAGTCCGGCGTAGGGGTCCGCGTATTCCCAGACGCGCGCTTCACCGAGGCAAGCGGCAACGAAGCGTTTCATCGCCTGGGCCACGTAGATGCGGTGCACAATCGCGTCGGCGGGAATCACATCGCGGGTGACGAAGCCGCTGGTGCGGTCCATGAAGACGCGCCGCGGATCATCGGCGGGCAGCGACGGATCATCCGCGGTGAAGTAGGCGTTGACCTTGCGAGTCGAAAAGTAGGTCTTGGCCGCCAGCGCCACGCCCTCGGCCCGCGCCTGGGCCAGCGCCTCGGGCCGCAGGAAGTTGTGCAGCACGGCGCTGCCGTTGCCCGCCAGGTGGGCGCGGCAGCTCGCGATCAGCTCGCGCATGCGGGGATGGTCCGGATCGTGCAAGGGATAGCGCCCGGTATCGACGATGTCGCTCAAATCGTTGCATTCGGCATCGGCAAGAGGAAGACGGACTGACACGGCGGGACTCCAGATAGGGGTTCGGACTGATTTGTGACGCGAATTGTTTTCGACAACAATCACCTCACTGACGCCCCCATGTTTTGATCGCCAAATTTCTTTGGAAAGCGAGTAATTCCGATGGCTTCCATCAGCGGACCCGATTGGTCAAAACTGAGTTCTCTGGATCCCGAACTGGTGCGGGCGTTCGTTGCCGTGGTCGATAGCGGCGGGTTTACCGCGGCGGCCAAACTGCTGCACCGCACACAATCCACGATCAGTCTGCGGATCCGCACGCTGGAGGAGCGCTTGGAAACGCATATGTTTCTGCGTAACAGCCGGCGGCTGGCCTTGTCGCGCGATGGCGAGAATTTTCTAATTCACGCGCGGCGCATTATTCAGGTGCAGAACGAGGCCATCGCCGCACTGAACCGGTGTAGTAGCGATGGGGTCATCCGGTTTGGCTTGCCCGAGGACTATGCCGAGCTTTGGCTGCCTGAGTTGCTCAAGAAGTTTTATGCGCTGAGGCCGGGCGCGCGGCCGCATATTCATTGCCGGATGTCGCTGGAATTGCTGGAGCGCTTGCAGGCTGGGGAGCTGGATCTCGCCTTGGTGGTGCGGCATGGGTCGCAGACCAGCGGGCGGCATCTGGGACGTGAGGAGGTGGTGTGGGCGGCGCATCGGGATTTTGTTCTGGAGGCTGACGCGCCTGTGCCACTGGCTTTGTTTCCTGAAACCTGCTGTTATCGGCAGCGGGGGCTTGAAGCGCTTGCCGCGCTTGATCGGCAGTATCAGGTTGTTTATACGAGTCAGAGTCCTACTGGGATTAAGGTTGCGGTTAATCACGGCGCTGCCGTCACGATTATCGATCGGTGTACTTTGCCGGATAACTGGCGGGTGCTTGGGGTTCAGGATGGGTTGCCGGTTTTGCCTGCGGCGGATCTGGAGTTGCATCGGGCTTCTGTTAATCGGGATCCGGCTGTGGATGTGCTCGCGGGTTTGATTGAGGAGATGGTGGAGGAGAGGCGGAATGTGGCGGTTCCTATTACCGCCTAGTTTTGCGGTTTTGGTGGTTCCTTGATCTGGATTCTTTGGCCTTTCCTTGAATTGTTAGTGGTCTATTAGCGTTGCCCCTGTGCGGGGCGGCACCTACTTTTCTTTGCCTGCCGCAAAGAAAAGTAGGCAAAAGAAAGCGGCTCAAACCGCCAGCTCTTAAGCGGGTCCCCCGCACAGCGCGGTAGTGGTCCATCTGGAATCTGTGCTCTCGCACATTCAGCCCTGGTGACAAAGCCGTCATGCTTCCGGCGGCGCTGCGCGCGCCGATGCGCATTTTCTTAAACCGTCTGCTTCGCTTCCCCTCTCTCATCTCGTTTCGGTGCACTACGCTTCGCTGCGCCCCACTTCGCGCGTTGTTCGATCTCCCTTGCCCTCCGAGTAATTCGGATCGCAAATGTGCCGCTATTCGGTTGGAGCGCTCCGGTGCTTGCTCCATCGGCGTTTCCGATTGATGCCATCAGAATTCCTCGCTTTGCAAAAAGTATTGGCCGGAAAATCGTGCGTCGGCTACTTGCCAAACTATTCTGGAGATCTTATGAAAAAGAAAGTCATCGCTATCGCCCTGGTCAGTGCCGTCGCCTCCCCCGCCTTCGCACAGAGCAGTGTGACGTTGTACGGGGTCATCGATGAGGGTATCGACTACACCAATAACGTCGGGCACGGTAGCGTCGTGGAACTCGCAAGCGGCTACGCACAAGGCAGTCGCTGGGGCATGAAAGGCTCGGAAGATCTCGGCGGTGGCCTCAAAGCAATCTTTCAACTCGAAAACGGCTTCGATCTGAATTCCGGGCGACTCAATCAGGGTGGCCGCATGTTCGGCAGGCAAGCCTATGTGGGTCTGAGCAGCGACCGCTTCGGTAGCGTGACACTAGGCCGCCAGTACGACTCGGTGGTCGACTATCTCGCGCAGACCACCGCCAACGGCAATTGGGCAGGCTATCTGTTCGCCCACCCCTACGACAACGACAATACCGATAACTCGTTCCGTGTCGATAACACCATCAAATACGCCAGCCCGGATATCTCGGGGTTCCAGTTCGGGGGCACCTATAGCTTCAGCAACGATACGAATTTCGCCAACAATCGTCAGTACAGCTTCGGCGCTCAATACGCAAACGGCGGTCTGCTCCTCGCCGCAGCCTATTTGCAAGCGAATAATCCCGGCGCCGGGTCGAACGGTGCAATCACCGCAAACGACGCAAGTTTCATCGCCGGCCGCATGCGCGTGTTCGGCGGCGGGATCAACTACACGTTCGGCTCAGCTACCGTTGGCTTCGCGTATACCAACTCGAATTACAAAGATCCCACCGGCAACGGTTATATCGGCATTCCGCTCGCCGCGAACGGGGTCCTGTTGAATACGCTCAAATACCAGAACTTCGAAGTGAACGGCAAATACCAGATCACACCAGCGTTCTTTGTCGGCGCACAGTATGTCTACACGATGGAGACTTACGACGCGTCGACAGGCAGCGTGAAACCCAAAATCCACTCCGTCGGACTGATGGCGGACTACAACCTGTCCAAACGCACAGACGTCTACGTTCAGGGCGAGTACCAGAAGGTCGCCGGCAGTTCGACTAATTCGATTCTCGACGACGCGTTCATCCCAGGCACACAGTCTCCCTCGTCGACGCAAAATCAGGTCGTGGCGCGCGTGGCACTTCGCCATAAGTTCTAGACGCCGCGCCACGCTTCGACTCCAACACTCAAGCCAGACATGGAATGCGCGGCTCGCCCCGCACTCCACCGTCAACTCAGTCAACTTGACTCCCGGCAGATGCGAAGGTAACCTACGAAGGTAACCTTCACATCTGCCGGTATGTCCAGCAACGACACTCAGCCCGCACGGCCCCTCTCTGATCCCGACGCCCTGCACGCAACGGCGGAAAACTTGCGCGTCCTCGTCGGCAAGTTGCGCCGCCGGTTGCGCGAAGAAGCGCATGTGGGCGATTTCACGCCGTCGCAGGTGCAGGTTCTCCTCCTGCTGGAACGCGAAGGTCCGGCAACGGTCACTACGCTAGCCCGCCTCCATGGCATGCGTCCGCAATCCATGGGCGAGACGCTTTCGGTTCTGAAAGCTGCCGGACTCGTGAGCGGCGCACCAGACCCAAACGACGGGCGGCAAACCGTTCTGTCCCTCACGCCGGCCTTCCGCAAAAAGATCAAGGCAAGCCGCGCGGCACGCGAAGACTGGCTATTCCGTAGCATCCAGACCCGCTTCAGCGCCGCTGAACAGAAACAACTCGCGATTGGCGTCGACTTGCTCAAACGTCTCATCGACTCGTAACTCCCAGGAAAACACCATGGCCCTCACCACGCTCGACGCAAACACCGCATTGGTCGTCATCGATTTGCAGCAAGGCATCGTCGCGCTGCCCACCGCCCACCCCACCGGCGAAGTCGTCAAGCGCTCCGTTGGTCTGGCGGATGCATTTCGCCGTCACGGTCTGCCCGTGGTACTCGTCAATGTGGCGGGCGGCGCGCCCGGCCGCGCGGAACAGTCGCGTCCTGCCGGTGACTTCCCCGCCGGCTTCGCTGACCTCGTTCCTGAACTGAATCGGCAGCCGTCGGATCATCTGGTGACCAAGCGCACCTGGGGCGCGTTCACGAATACAGACCTCGAAGCTTATCTGCGCAAACAAGGCGTCACGCAGGTGGTGCTCGTCGGTGTGGCCACCAGCATCGGCGTCGAATCCACCGCGCGTTTCGCACACGAACTCGGCTTCAACGTCACGTTCGCGGTCGACGCAATGACGGACATGAACCTCGACGCGCATACCAACAGCATCGCGCGAATCTTCCCGCGCCTCGGTGAAACCGGCACGACGCAGGACGTCCTCGATCTGCTCGAAACATCGCGCGTATGACCCGACGTTTGAACCGCTGCATGGCGCAGATCGTCCACACGGGGATGTTCCGATGAGTGGCACATTCCGTTCGCTGCGCACGTTCAACTACCGGGTCTGGGCCAGCGGCGCGATCGTCTCCAACATCGGGACATGGATGCAGCGCACGGCGCAGGACTGGCTCGTGCTCACGGAACTCACGCATCACAATGCAACCTCCGTGGGCATTGTGATGTCGCTGCAGTTCGGGCCGCAAATGCTCCTGTTGCCCCTAACCGGCTATGCGGCCGATCATTTCGACCGCCGCAAGCTGCTGTTCGCCACCCAGGCGGCAATGGGTTCGCTGGCGTTGGGTCTCGGGATTCTCACCGTGACCGGCCTCGTTCAGCTATGGCAGGTCTATGTGTTTGCGGGGTTGCTCGGCTGCGTCACCGCGTTCGATTCACCGGCGCGTCAAACCTTTGTCTCCGATCTGGTGGGAGAAGCCGATCTGTCGAACGCGGTCGCGCTGAACTCCACCTCGTTCAACGCGGCGCGCATGATCGGGCCCGCCGTCGCAGGGCTATTGATCGCCTCGGTAGGCACCGGCTGGGTGTTTCTGATCAACGCGCTCTCTTTCATCGCCGTGCTCTTTTCGCTGCGCACGCTGCGCCTCAGCGAACTGAATCTGAAACCGCGTGCGACACGCACGCGTGGCAGTTTCGTGGAAGGCTTCAAGTATGTGTGGACGCGTCCCGATCTGAAGGCCGCGCTGTTGATGCTGTTTCTGATCGGCACCTTCGGGCTGAACTTCCCGATCTTCATCTCGACCATGTCGGTCACCGCGTTTCATGCGGGCGCGAGTCAATACGGCGTGTTGAGCTCGACGATGGCGATTGGCTCGGTGACCGGTGCGCTGCTCGCCGCACGCAGAGCAAAACCTCGCATGGCGATACTGCTTGGCGCAGCGGCGATTTTCGGCGTGAGTTGCACGGTGGCCGCGCTGATGCCGAACTATGTGCTGTTCGGCCTGGCACTCGTCGTAGTCGGCGCGGCGACGCAGACGTTCAACACCTCGACGAACAGCCTCGTGCAAATCTCCACCGAACCCGCCATGCGCGGCCGGGTCATCGCGATCCTGCTCGCCATCGCGCTTGGCGGCACGCCGCTCGGCGCGCCGGTCGTGGGCTGGGTCGCGGATCGTTTTGGCCCGCGTTGGGCGCTCGGGGTCGGCGCTGCATCGGGTTTCGCGGCGGCGATCGTCGGTTTGATGTATCTGGTCAAGTATCGCCAGTTGCGCGTGTATGTCGAGTCGGGCCGGTTGCGTTACAGCATCGACGACCCGCGCCAGGCGCCGCCTTATGTCAGTCCCGTCACGGCAGTGCAGAATGCCGTGCTGAGTGAAGCGGAAGAGGATTCATCCGCTGGCGTTTAAGGGTCGCTGCGTGAGGCGCGGTGAAGTGCCCGGTCAATTCATCGAGCGGCGCGCGCGCCCCGCAGCTATACTCAGCAGCATCATGAAGCGCGCCACATTGTCACTCAGCCGCATCAGCCGCAGTCACCACGCCGATCCGGCGTGCGCGCGCGTGCGCCTCGCCATGGCGCGCCTCAATCCTTTGCTGAACGTGATTCTCGCTTTCTGGGCGATCTGGCATTGCCGTCACGCGCGCCCTCCGCTGCTCTCTCTGCATCCGCTCGTCTGAGCTGAATCCAAGGCCGCCATCCGCGCCGCCCTTCCGATTTTTTCGTCACTCCGCACGCCTGATGCGGAGGACGACGCACGCGCCAACGCGCAGAGAGAACCGACATGCAATTCGCCCATGAACAGGAAGCGCTGAATTTCCTCGCACAGAACCCCGACATCGATCTGTTCGAACTCTTTATCGTCGACGCCGCCGGCGTGCCGCGCGGCAAGCTGCTGCATCGCGAGGAACTGCTCGCCGTGTATCGCAGCGGCCGCCCGCTGCCGAGCGCGATCATGAATCTGACTATCAACGGCGACGACACCGAAGACAGCGGCCTCGTCTGGGACGTCGGCGATATCGACTGCCGCGCCTATCCGTTGCCAGGCAGCCTCGTGCGCCTGCCGTGGCGCAAGATGCCGACCGCCGCCGTGCAGGTGCAGATGCATCCCGAAGAAGGTCTGCCCGCGGGCGTCGCCGATCCGCGACAACTGCTTGCGCGCATCGTCGACGGTCTGCAAGCGGATGGCTTCTATCCGGTGATGGCGTGCGAACTCGAGTTCTATCTGCTCGACGCCAAGCTCGATGCACAGGGCCGTCCGCAACCCGCGCTCGATACCGACGGCCGCCGTCCGCGCACTACCCAGGTGTATGGCCTGCGCGAACTCGAACAGATCGAACCGTTCCTGAAAGACCTGTATGACGCATGCCGTGAACAAAACATCCCGGTGCGCACGGCGATTTCCGAATACGCACCCGGCCAGGTCGAGATCACACTCGAACACGGTCCCGCGCTCGAAGCGATGGATCACGCCGTGCGCTACAAGCGCATCGTCAAGGGCGTCGCCAACGCGCACGGCATGAACGCGTGCTTCATGGCGAAGCCGTTCGCCGACATCGCGGGTTCGGGCATGCACATGCACGTGAGCCTCGCCAATGAAGCCGGCGACAACCTGTTCGCCTCCGAAGACAAGGCCGGCACGCCGCTGCTGCGCGAGGCAGTGGGCGGCATGCTGCATGGCCTGCTCGATTCGATGCTGATGTTCTGCCCGAACGCGAACTCGTACCGCCGCTTCCAGGCAAACAGCTACGCGCCGTTCACGCCGACGTGGGGCGTCGATAACCGCACCGTCAGTCTGCGTGTGCCGGGCGGTCCGGCGCCGAGCCGGCATGTCGAACATCGCGTGTGCGGCGCCGATGCGAATCCGTATCTCGCGGCAGCGGCGATTCTCGCGGCCTCGCATCACGGCATTCGCGAACGGCTCGATCCGGGCGCCCCGATCGAAGGTAACGGCTACGCGCAAGCCACGACGCTGCTGCCGACCGACTGGCTCAGCGCATTGAACGCGCTCGAACAATCGGACTGGGCGAAGGACGTATTCGGTGCGAAATTCCTCAAGGTTTTCATGGCGATCAAGCGCGCCGAGTACCGTCAGTTCATGAGCGAGGTCGGTGAGCAGGACTGGCGCTGGTATCTGAACCAGGCCTGATTGTTTGTCGGCTGGCGCTGCGCGCCGCGCGAACGCTGCCGACACACTGTAAAAAAAAACCGCACCTGAAAAAATCAGGCGCGGCTCTTTCACTACAGCAATACCGTTTGATGGCTTACTTCGCGACCGGCATCGTGAATTCCGCACCCTTCGCGATGCTATCCGGCCAGCGCTGCATGATGCTCTTGTAGCGCGTGTAGAAGCGCACGCCTTCTTCGCCATACGCGTGGTGATCGCCGAACAGCGAACGTTTCCAGCCGCCGAACGAGTGCCACGCCATCGGCACCGGAATCGGCACATTGATACCGACCATGCCCACCTGAATCTGCCGGCCGAACGCACGCGCCACGCCGCCATCCGACGTGAAGAGCGACACGCCGTTGCCAAACTCGTGTGCGTTGATCAGTTCGACCGCACTCGCGAAATCGGGCACGCGCACCACCGCCAGCACCGGGCCGAAAATTTCTTCCTTGTAGATCTTCATCTCGGTGCCGACCTGGTCGAACAGCGTACCGCCGATGAAGAAGCCGTCCTCGTTCGTGACCGGGTGCGCACGGCCATCGACGATCAGCTTCGCGCCTTCCGCCACGCCCGAGTCGATATAACCGGCCACCTTGGCCTTATGTTCGGCGGTAACCAACGGACCCATTTCAGCGTCGAGGTTTTCGCCGTTCTTGATCACCAGCGACTTCACGCGCGGCACCAGGCGTTCGATCAGTTCATCAGCGACATTGCCGACCGCCACCGCGACCGAGATCGCCATGCAGCGCTCGCCTGCTGAACCGTAGGCGGCGCCGATCAATGCGTCGACAGCCTGATCCAGATCGGCGTCCGGCATCACCACGAGGTGATTCTTCGCACCGCCCAAAGCCTGCACGCGCTTGCCGCGCTTCGACGCTTCCGTGTAGATGTATTCGGCGATCGGCGTGGAACCCACAAACGACAGCGCCGCGACGTCCGGGTGTTCGATCAGCGCATCCACGGCTACCTTGTCGCCGTTCACGACGTTGAACACACCGTCCGGCAAACCGGCTTCCTTCAACAGTTCAGCAATGCGCAACGCCGCCGACGGATCACGCTCCGACGGCTTCAGCACGAACGTGTTGCCGCAGGCGAGCGCAACCGGGAACATCCACATCGGCACCATCACCGGGAAATTGAACGGCGTGATCCCCGCCACCACGCCCAGCGCCTGCCGCAGATTCCAGTTGTCGATGCCGCCGCCGATCTGGTCGGTGAAATCGGTCTTCAGCAGGTTCGGAATGCCGCACGCGAATTCGACGACCTCGATACCGCGGACCACTTCGCCTTGCGCGTCCGTGAACACCTTGCCGTGTTCACGCGTGATCAGCATCGCCAGTTCGTCGTGGTGTTTGTTCAGCAGTTCCTTGAACTTGAACAGAATGCGAGCGCGTTTGATCGGCGCGGTTTCGCTCCAGGCGGGGAACGCGGCCTTCGCAGCCTTGACCGCCGCGTCCACTTCCTCGACCGATGCCAATGCGACCGAGCCGGTCACCTGGCCGGTGGCGGGATTGAACACGTCCTTGAACCGGCCGCTGGCCGATGCAGCCGGCGCACCGCCGATGTAATGGCCCAGTTGCTGCACCGACAGCTTCGCTTGTTCGTTCACTGCATTCATTTCGTTACCTCGTGTTCGGGATAGGCCGCAAGAGTTGACCCGCCAACTGTATCGACGGCGCCGGTCATATTCCCGATACAGCACAATAAAACCGCGCCTCACTGTATTGTTTTTTGCGCGGCAACTGTATTGGCCGGCGAGGTTGGCGCAACCTCAGGAAAGGACGCCTATCCCATGCCAGGGCGGTCTCCGCACGCGACGCACGCGTCCAGCATGTCTGGCAAGCGCGACCCCGCGCAGTACGGAACCGTTACGCAGGCTCAGCGCCATTGCTCGGTCAATTCGTTGGCCAGCACCATCTTTTCCCGCACGAGTTCGGTAAAGCCGGCATCCGCTGCGTTCTGCGACTTGAGGAATTTCAGCGCTGCGGAATGAACGGCTCGCATCGAGCGGCCGTCGATCCCCACCATGCGGGCCGCGCTGCGACGTGTTTCCTCGACCAGATCGCGCGCACTGCCGAAGTCAGGTGACAAACCGCTCTGCGCCTGAAACTCGGCGCGTAATCCAGCCGCGTATTCGCGCGACTGCCCCAACCGGTCGACGTCGATCGTCAGATCGACGCCATCCGCCATCCGGGCCGCACAGAGGATCCACAGCGCGACAAACGCCCGATACGCGTTGTTGCCTTCCGCCGTGCGCGCATATTGCTCGCACGCCATGGCGTAGGCGTCATCCGAAGCCGGCACAACAGGCGGCAAGCTCACGCCGCAGATTTCGATGGCTTGCCGGACCAACGGCTCCGACTGATTCAGCCCCAGCACGCGAAACGGTGCCGCCACGAAGAACGGGTTGCTCCATTGCTGATTGAGCAGCCACCCCGAGGCAAACTGCGATGCGGGATTGCGCAGCACGGCCGCGTGCATGGCGTGCGGGAAGGCGCGCTTGAGCCACGGCAGCCGGCCCGACGACCGGCAAAACTTGAAGACGGGCACGTTGCCGTGCTCGGCGGTGCGCTCGCACAGATTGGTCAGATAGGCCTGCAATGCGGGGAATTCCGCGTCGGGTACAGGTGAGAAGCGATCGGTGCCGAAGCGCTTCCTGTATCCGGCTACACCTCTCGCGCCCTCTTGCAGAAACGGCCGGTATTCTTCGAAATACGGTGCAGCGAGCGGCGGGTGTCCAGAGGTTAGCGTAGGACGGGACGCGGAAACGTCGGCGAGGCTCAGATCGGCGAGCACGTTGCTGAACGGTTCATAGAATCCGGTCACGGAATCGAGTGCGCGCAGACGCGACCAGATCCACGTTCCCGCACTGCGCCAGCCCGTGTGGAGAAATACCCCTTGTTTCCGGGCACTTTTCTGCGAGGCATCGCCCGGACTGCCAGCCGGATCATTCGATATGCTGGTCAATCCGCCAGCGGCGCTTGATGGACCTGAGGGACCGCTCGACGGTCCATGTGGCAACGGCATTTGGACTTCTCTTCAAATGGAAGCGACAACGACTCGATGGACGGCAGGTGCAGCCTGCCCCACCTGGCTCAAACGCACACTTTAGCGGGTCAAGCTGTCGGCTTCGTTACGGATGGGTCAGTTTACCTTGCACAACGCCTTGTGATGCACTGGAACAGCGCATCCAAACGCTTTAAGCTGCCAGACTCCCGAACTCTAGCGTTACTGCCATGAACGACTCGGCCGATATCCGGTTTCTGCTGACCATCCGCGAAAGTGGCAGCCTGATCGCCGCAGCGCGAAAACTGGGACTGTCGCCTTCGGCGGTAACCCAGCGGCTGCAGCAACTCGAAAAGAAACTGGGCACGCAACTGGTGAATCGAACGGCGCGCCGTTTGCAGTTCACGGAAGAAGGTACGCTCCTGTGTGAACGCGGCGCCGAACTGGTCAAGCAGTTCGACTCGCTGTTCGAAGACTTGCAGACGCGCCGGGGCGGTCTGATCGGCACCCTGAAAATCAATGCGCCGCTGGGATTCGGCCGGCGCCACCTGGCGCCGGCCGTCGCCGATTTCCAGCAGCAGAACCCGGATATCGATGTCGCGCTCACGCTGTCCGACCAGCCGTTGACTGAGGCAATAGACCGCTTCGACATCGTCGTGCATATCGGCGAGTTGCCGGTATCGAATCTGGTCGGCTATACGATCGCACCGAATGCGCGCTTCGTATGCGCCGCGCCGGCACTGCTCAAGCGGTTTGGCCAGCCGGAATCGCCGGATGAATTGAGCAAGCTGCCGTGTATCGTGCTGCGCGAGAACAACGAGGATGTCTCGCTGTGGCAGTTCAGCAAGGGCCGCACGCGTCGCAGCGTGCGTGTTTCTTCACATTTGAGTTGCAACGACGGCGACGTGATCCGCCAATGGGCTTGCGAAGGCCGCGGCGTGATCCTGCGCTCCGAATGGGACGTGGCCGACGACATCGCGAAGGGAAGACTCGTGCGGCTGCTGCCGGGCTGGAAAACACCGGATGCCAACGTGATCGCGCTGACGCATCAGCGGGCGGGACTGCCGGCGCGCACGCGGCATTTCATGCAGTATCTGCAGGGCAGATTCAGACCGTTGCCGCCGTGGAGAAGATAGAGCGTGAAACTTGGTGAATCAGGTCGTGAATGGCGCGTTCATTGAAACTGAATCTTAGAGTTACGCTGTCTGAACGCCGCGCGGGTAATGAAACTTTATAATCGGCTTACCGTCCATCGCCGGTTTAATCATGACCTCCATCTCGCCCCCAACCGCGTACCCCAAGGCGGTTCTCTTCGATCTCCTGACCGCCCTGCTCGACTCGTGGACCTCATGGAATCACGCCGCGGGTTCCGAACAGGCAGGCCGCGCGTGGCGTGCCGCCTATCTGCGCCTGACCTACGGCTGCGGCCGATACATTGCGTATGAACAATTGGTGCGCGAGGCAGCCGCCGAAGTTGGGTTGCCGGAATCCGCCGCGCTCGCGCTCGAAGCAGACTGGCTGAAACTTGCGCCATGGAGCGGTGCCCTCGACGCCTTGCAGGCGCTCCGCCCGCATTGCAAACTGGCGATCGTCACCAACTGCTCCATCCACCTCGGCACGCAGGCCGCCAACCTTTTCCCGATCAACTGGGACGCTATCGTCACTGCTGAAGAAGCCGGCATGTACAAGCCGGACCCGTTGCCTTACCGGCTCGCGCTCGGCAAACTCGGCGTAGGCGCCCATGAGGCCGCGTTCGTGGCCGGCTCCAGCTACGATATGTTCGGCACGGCCGCGGTCGGTTTGCGGACATACTGGCACAACCGCGTGGGTCTGCCGCTGGTGGCGGGCGCACAGCCGCCCGAAATCGAAGCGCCGACGCTCGACCCGCTGGTCCCGTGGCTCAGCCGTTTCGGCCACGCGCAAAGCCACTCTACTCCCCGGTGAAAGTATGAAACTCGACCACATCGACACCCCTGCCGCGCTGATCGACATCCCCCGGATGCAGAAGAACATCGCGCGAATGCAGGGTCATATGAACACACTGGGCGTCGCTTTCCGTCCGCACGTCAAGACCACCAAGTGCATCGACGTGGTCCGTGCGCAGATCGCCGCCGGTGCGCGCGGCATCACGGTCTCGACCCTGAAAGAAGCGGAGGCGTTCTTTGCGGCTGGCGTCAGCGATATCCTTTACGCGGTCAGCATCGCGCCTTCAAAGCTGCCGCGAGCGCTGGCGCTGCGCCGCCAGGGTTGCGATCTGAAGCTGGTGGTGGACAATCCGACCGCTGCCGCAGCCATCGCCGCATTTGCGGACCAGCACGGCGAAACCTTCGACGTGTGGATCGAGGTGGACACCGACGGTCACCGTTCCGGTATCACGCCGGAACAGGACACGCTGCTCGAAGTCGGCCGGATTCTGCATGAGAACGGGGTCAAGGTGGGTGGCGTGATGACCCATGCCGGCTCCAGCTACGAGCTTCATACACCGGAGGCGCTCGCCGCACTAGCAGAGCAGGAACGCGCGGGCTGCGTGCGCGCGGCGGAGCGGCTGCGCGACGCGGGCATTCCGTGCCCAGCCGTCAGCGTCGGTTCGACGCCCACGGCGCTGGCCGCCGAGCAACTGGACGGCGTGACCGAAGTGCGAGCGGGTGTCTACGTGTTCTTCGATCTGGTCATGCACAACGTCGGCGTGTGCGCGCTTGAAGATATCGCGCTCAGCGTGCTCGCCACCGTGATCGGCCATCAGGCGGATAAAGGCTGGGCGATTCTCGACGCAGGCTGGATGGCGATGAGCCGCGATCGCGGCACCTCGAAGCAGCCGCACGATTTCGGCTATGGCCAGCCATGCCTGCTGAATGGAACACCGCTTGGCGGTTTTATGGTGAGCGGCGCCAATCAGGAGCACGGAATACTGTCGTCATCGGAGGAAGGCGCGCATGTCGACGACATCGCGCAGCGCTTTCCGATCGGCATGAAGCTGCGCATCCTGCCGAATCATGCGTGCGCGACCGGCGCGCAGTTCCCCGAGTATCACGCGGTTTCGGCGGATGGCAACAGTGTCGAGTGGAGGCGCTTTCAAGGCTGGTAAGGCAGGTAAAACGTTGACACGGCGCCGCCCGCCTCACTGCGTAGGCCTTTCTTTTGCCACGTCGCTCAACGCGACCAGCTCCCGGTCGACCAGTTCGAGCTTCAGTGGCACATCTGCCGACAGTTTCTTCTTCGGGACCACACGACGCCAGGTCCCATTCGAATCCGGGTCACGGTAGAACGCCACGATGCCCACGTATTCCGTGTCGGGCTGCATCGGCTGCGACACGCTAGCGGAAGCGCCCGGACTGACTACCGTCGCAATGCTGGCCTGCAGATCCTGGGCGAGGACGGTCTTGTCGTTCTTCAGCAGATCGTCATACGACGCCTTGTCGAAGCGCTTTCGATCCTTGAGCTGGTACACGCGCACTGCGACCGAAGTGGATCGCATCGCTTCGTCGGGATTGACCGAGCCACGCGCGGTCAGGTCGACGTTCAGCACCTTGACCTGTTTGTAGAAGACCGCGTGATACGCGCTCGAGGTCGAGTCCGACACACTCTGCCACGCACCGCATGCACTGAGCAGCAGACTGGCGGCAAGGACGATCGTGGTTAAACGGATGGGCATAGAGGTACTCCAGATTCAGGCGGGTGACGCGAGGAATGGGTTCGGTCCCGGCGCCGGAAATGCTTCATAAGAACCGAGCGGAATGATGATCAGACGTTCGTCGCCTGAAGGCAGGACCGTGGTCCACGCAAGACGCGGCGCCGGACCATCGTGCGCCGTGCCGATTTGCGGCGCGGGTGCGATTCGCGACGACACTTCCATGCGCAGGAACACGTCGGCCTTCGTACCCGCGTAAAGGCGAATAAAGGCCATCAGCTCGCGATGCAGCCACGCGCCGGGCAACAGGTCGTGAGCCTGTTCCGCACTCGCTGGCCGCAATGTCACGCGGGCAGCCCGGCTCCGGTACGCGAGGCGCGTGCCCAGCACGTAGCCGCCACCGATGCCCCGGCGCCTGCCGTTGCCCTGTGCGCTGCCGGCACTGCCCGCGGACGTGAGCGGTTGAGGCTTGCCCGCGCCCTTGAGGGTCGGGAAGAACTCGTCGACACGAACGTCCACACCGGGCACGGCGAGTGCGACGACTCCGGCAAGACCTTCCGGCGTGCGCGTGCGCTGGATCAGCAGTCCCAGCAGCGCGAGTGCGCGCGAATCGGGCAATCCGGCGCGCGCGGGTTTCTCACCCCAGCCGAAACCTGCCAGCGACAGCAGCTTGCGCGAATGGGCATCGGTGCCGCCAGGACGGAAGCCGATCGGGTAGCGATACTTCTTCCACGCGCGATACAGCAGCGTGACAAACCGGTGATTGAACTGGTCGAGAAACGCTTCGAGCGCTTCGTGTCCTTCCGTTCGCAGCACGATGTCGTCGATCATATGCGACGGCATTGCCGCGTCCACGCCGTACAGACCCATGAACGTCGTGCGCACGGTCGGCGGGACGCCGGGTCCGTGTGTGAAATCCGCCTCGTCGAACTCGACTGAGGCGATTTCGCCGGCAGGAAAGCCGACCCGAGCTCGCGGGCGGAATCGTACGGGTTCGTGTTCGGGCGTGTCACGCGTGCCGAAGTCGGGATCCTCCGGTACGCGCACTTCGAGCAGCCGACACAACTGCATGAAGTTCATCATCGGAGCGCGTGCGAGCAGCGACGCGACCAGCGGCTCCAGGTCAGGTAGTGCTCTGAGCTTCATAGCGGGGAGCGCAGCGCCTTGCTGCGCGGCCATTCAGTGCGTTGCTGCGACGGCAGACTCACGATCGCGAGCTTCGTGAACAGGTTGATTTCCGCATACAGCGCGAAGAACCGGTGCAGCAGTTCACCGAACAGCATCACGTCGCCCTCGCCCGCGAATGCATGACTGTCGAGCGTGACCTCGATCAGCACACCCCGTTCAACCGAACCACCCGATACCTCTTCGAGCAGTTCCTCCGACACGTGCAGGATGCCTGCGAGGCGGCGGCGATTCAGCTCGTCGTGGGTCCAGTCATAGAGCGCCAGTGCGCCACGCAGCACTTCCGCGTCCATCATCGACAGGAAGTTCGGCGCAAGGTGCGACAGCACCCGCCATTGGAAGCGGTCGCCGGTGGGCGGATAAAGCGGCAGCGTCGGTGCGGCCAGATTGCGCACGGCCGAAACGTTCGGCGTGCTCTCACCCAGTTCGTTGATGCTCGCTTCGCGCAGACCCTTTCGCGGCAGCATGCCGTTCGTGCCCGTCACACGTAGCGACAGGTTTTCCGCCGGCAGATCTTCCATCGACTCCCACGCGTGGCCGCCGAGGATGACCCACGTGTCACGCAGGCCTGTCACGCCCTGCCTGACACGGGTATGGAAGTACCGCTCCGGTGCCTCATGCCGCAGCATCCCGCCGCGGTGCCGGAACGTGGCGAACGGCACATACTCGTAACGCTGCGCGCTGGCGTGATCGAACGATTCGATCGCGTCGACCGAGTAGGTTTCGACGTTGGCCCCCTGGTGGCCGGCGGCCACGACCCGGTATTCCGTCTCGTGGTGGGTGACGTCAATCGGTTCGGCGTCGAGCGAAAACAGGTTGATGACCGGCGTACAGAAGAGCCGCACGTTCTCCGCCGTGAAGCGCTGGCCGGACGGGTAGCTGTGTTTGAGCAGGATTTCCAGTTCGAAGCTGAACGCGTTGGCCGGCAGCTTCGCGATATCCAGACCGCACAGATCAACGAACAGGAACTTCTCGCGGAACGTGAAGTATTCGAGCAGCAGCTGGTAGCCGGAGAAGGCGGCTTCTGCTTTTGGCCACAGGCGCTCTTCAGTGGTAAAGCCAGCGGGTTCGACGCTCACGCCTTCCAGCAGACGTGCCTGGCCGGCCGCCCGATCCTGATGTGCCTCAGGAATGCGCCAGTCGATCGAGTCGACCTGGCGCGTGAGCGCGAGGTGCATTGCGAACGCCGTCGGCAGATCCGCGTTCAGGTATAGGCGCAGCCTCGACAGATCGGTCGCTTCACGCTGCGCCGAGTGGTCGATGTCGAAGCGCAGCCGGATCACCGAACGGCCGTCGTGGCGCACGTCAGGTCCCGCATGCGCGAGGCGCACCGGTTGGAGCGCCACCGCTTGCGTCGTACGGTAGACGCATTGCACCGTTTTCGGTGTCGTGCCTTCCATGCCGGGCGGCGGTGGCGTCACGATCGGCGCCGAGCGTACCGGCACGCCGGCGGGCACCGTTTCCGTTTTCTGCAGCTTTTCGGCAAGCGGAAACAGTTCCACGATCGACAGCGACGGAATCATGCGCAGATAGTGCGGCCACAGCAGACTCACCAGCCCCTCGGTCAGCTCAGGCAGTTCGTCGTCGAGTTTCTGCTGCAGACGCCCCGTCAGGAACGCGAAGCCTTCGTAAAGTCGTTCGACGGAGGGATCGCGATCGCCGACGCGATCGAGGTTGAGCATGCGCGCGCGGTCGGGATGTGCCTGCGCGAATTCCTTGCCGGACTCACGCAGGTAGCGCATTTCGGCTTCGTAGTAGCGCAGGATTGAATCGTCTTGGTCCATGGAAACTCGTCGTTGTTATAGCGCGAGGGTTCGCGCAGGGTCGAGCACCGTCAGCTCGCCCTGGAGTTGGTCGATGCGGCGGGCGAGCGTGGACCTGTCCGCGTCCTTGCGGTTGCTCATCGCCTTGAGCGCCTTGATCAGTTGGCGCTTCACCTCAAAGGCGAGCGCCGGCTCCCAGCGTACGAGCGGCACCGTTTGCGTGGCGGCATCGAGTTCGGTCAGCAGCGGCAACGCGGCATCAGTGCGGCCTGCGTGATCAGCGATGCGTGCCATCACGAAACGTTGCAGATAGCGCTGGCGTTCGGTCCTTAGGCCGGGGAGCGCTTCCAGCCACACGAACGCGGCCTCGAGGCTTTGGCTCGCGGCGAGATCTCTCGCCTGTGCCTCGATCTCGGGCCAGTCACCGGTCGCATCGTTGTCGCTGTCGGTCGAGACCGGTAGTGGCGCGACCGTCTCGCCCGCTTCGAGGTTGCGTACGACCGCGTGCCGGGCGATCCATTCGAGCGTGGTGTCGTCCGCGAACGGGGTGCCGTCGTTGAAGGCAAGCCGTTCGACGCCGGGCAGGCGTTCAAGAAAGAGCGCGAAGTCAGCCCGCAACAGTTCGCGCCAGGCGTGATACGGTGCGCCGACATGGTCGAGCGCGACGTGCTGGAAGTACTGGAGGTCGAACCACAGGTGATTCACGCCTTCCATGAATGCGC
The DNA here is from genome assembly GCF_905220705.1 of Paraburkholderia domus. Classification (GTDB taxonomy): domain Bacteria; phylum Pseudomonadota; class Gammaproteobacteria; order Burkholderiales; family Burkholderiaceae; genus Paraburkholderia; species Paraburkholderia domus. The sequence continues at coordinate 12,999 of NZ_CAJNAT010000016.1, read as the reverse complement.
CTTCGACCCGTTCGAGCAGTTCGTGCCAGTGCTTCTGCAACACGAGCCGCTTCATCTGCTGGCGCAGTTCAGCGCGCGGGGGGACGAGGCGCGTGCGGAACTGCACGTCGGCGGGCGGCACCTCGTGCAGCGTGTCCCAGCGCACGCTGCGCACGAGCCGCACTGACGGCAGGTAGCCGTTTTCCTGATCGCGCAGCCATGTCGCCATCGTGCGCGCCTGATCGAGCAGATCGCGCGTTGAAGACACGGTGCCTGTTGCCTTGCCCGTGGCGCCTTGCGCTGCCTGCTGGGGTGAGTCCGCATCCTGATCGGCACTGCGCGACGACTCGCCGTTGCGTTCAAAGCGTGCGACGAGCGGCTGCAGGTTCGGACGCGCCGCTTCGGGCCACTCGCCGGTACGCATGACGAGCAGGTCGAGCGCCGCGATCGCGCGCTCAAGGTCTGCCGGCACGAACTCGCCCCGGCTTTCGAGCAGATCGACCATGCGCGTGGTCGCGAGTATCTCAAGCGCACCCTTCTTCGTTTCGGCACGTGCCGGCAGCAGCGCATCGCCAAAGCGATCGACCAACGCCGCGATCAGTTCCAGGCCGTCCGCAAAGCCCGCCGGTCCGTCCTGGCGTAATCGCGCGAAGGTGTAGTAGCCGGCCACGCGCAGATCCTTGCCCGTTTCTCTGATCAACTGCTCGCACGAACGCACGATCAGGGCGTCATCTATGTCCCCGAGCTTCGCGGCTTCGTCCTTCAGTTCGAAGAACGCGTCCTCGTAACCGGGATCGCGGCCGCAGGGATGTTCCCCGGGAAATGGCACGAGCCACGACGACCAGATGTCGGCCCGTGCGGGAGGCAACGAAGGAGCCGGGTTCGTGCCCAGCAGATTCTTGACGAAATGAGTCAGCACCGGTTGACCTCAATAAACAAATGCATCGGCCAGCAGACCATTCGCGCGGGTCACTCCCGCTTTCGACCGGCGTGCCCGGGGGGGCTTCGAATCGGACAGCGGCCTGCCCTCGCTGGATTCCATCGACGTCGCCGTCACCGCTGCCGCCTCGCTGGCCGCAGGCTTTGCGCGGCTTTCCGTGACTTTAGGCGTGACCTGCTGGGCCTGCTTCGGTGCACTGACCGTTGCTGCCGGATGGGGGCTTGTATTCAGAGAGACGGTGTCAGCGTTGCCGATCTGGCTGATGCCGCTTGGCCAGCCCGAGGGGAGCGGCACCTCCGCAAGCCTTGCTGATTCCAGCATCGCTGCCGGCAGTGGCGGAAGCCCGCTGAGCGCCTGCCTCTGGGCGCCGTTTGGCTGCCCCGTCAGGAAAATCCGCTGCGGCAGGGAGAAGTGCCGGAGGGCGAGCACGTCGAGCGGCCCCGCCCCGGCTTCGCTGCGCAGTTGCACTTTCAGCGGGATGCCCTGACTCTGGTCCGGCGTCCAGGCAAGCAGATAGCGCGCGTTGTCCTGCGACGTGACCGTCGCGCGTTCGAGCAGCCGGATCAGCCCGAACCGGCCCTGCGTATCGAGGGCCGAGCGCAGGCCACCGTCCTGCGTTTGCCATTCGATGCGCGAGATGTTCTCCAGTGTGTCGCCCGGCCAGATGAACGGCGCCCACTCTTCCTTCTGGTTGAAGTAATGCAGCTCCCGACCCGACAGCACGAACTTCATGTCGGTGACGCCCGGCATCGACACTGCGCGCAGTTCGAAGCGCACGCGCGCATCGCCAGATGGAAAGAGCGAGGTCGACACGCGCATGAGCATGTTCAACGCGGTGAGGAAGGCCGGGTCGATCGTCAGCGAGTTATGGCCTGATCCCTGCGCGGCTACCCAACGGTCACCCTGGCGCTCGACGACGCCCGCAAGCTGCGTTGTTACGAACTGGGTGATTACGCCACTGTCGGGACGCATGAAGCGGGCCATTTCAGGTAGCGAGGCATCGTTGTCGGAGTCGGCGAACGGGTAGCGGCCACCGAAGCTCCGATTCCAGTCGGTGAGAATGCCGGTGCGCCAGGTGTCGTTCAGGCTCGAGGCCGCCGGCTGTAGCACGACCTGCCACGTCTGATCGAGCGGCTGCTGGAACAGGTCGCCGAAGCCCGCCCATTGCTGGCCTAGACTCGCAGCCACGCGGCTTGCGTAGTCGCGGCTGTCGGCGATGTCTGAGGTCTTGCCCTGCAGCACGGCTTGTGCCGCGGCGCGTGACATTGCGTCCGGGTCGTTGCTCATCATGATCTGCTGCAGCTTCAGGCGCATTGCGGTTACGCGTTCCAGGAAACGCGCAAGGCTCAGATCGCCTGTCGCGGCCATCTGCACAGAGGCCTTGCCGTTGCTGGCGCTTCCGGTGGCCAGATCGCTGCCCGTCAGCCGCAACAGGGGACCGAAGGCGGCAGCGAGCGGTGCAACGTTTTGCGGCTGGGCAACCTTCGAGGGATCCTTTTCGTCGGTACCGACGAGTTGTTGCGCCTTGCTGAGCAGCGTGTCCGAGAGCGATTGTGTCGTTGCGCCGGCGCCAGCCTGGTACACAACGACATTCATCAACGCGACGAGCGGCGAGCGTTGCGGATCGCCGAGCAGCGTCAACTGATCGACCGTGCCGGAGAGCGTTGGTGTCGGCTGCCAGCGGATGTTGTTTAGGAACTCCTGCCATGCGCGTGCGTAATCGTCGAAATAGCGTTGCCGTAGCTCGGCTTTCAGCGACGCCGTCGCTGGCGAACTGGTGCGGGTGTCGGACAGTACCCAGTCTCCGGCGACGCTGCTCTGTTCGCTCGCCTCGTCGATTGCTTTCGAAATCCGTTCATCCCAGGCTGCGCGTGTGAAAACGCCCGGTACGGTCGCTGTTGTGCTGAACAGCCCCCGACTGCTGGTGTCGCCCAACAGCGTCGAAAGGGACACCGGCGGATACTTGGGCTTTGCGTCATCGATGATTTGCTGATAGAGGGTGTCAGTCGAGTTCTGGATGCCTCTCACGCCGATGACCGTCTGTCGCGTACCGCCGACGAGCGATGCGTCAGCGATGATCACGAGCGACGTGCCGATGGCTGATACGCGTTGTCCGAGGTGGTTCGCGTAGAACACCACGAGATGCTGACGCAGATCCTGCCATGCTCCTTCGCTCAGGGTCGAGTCGACCGGGCGAGTCGGCTCGCCGGTAGCGAACAGTTGCGGCGTGAGGAATTTCGCATCGGCATGTTCAGGCTTCGCGAGCATCAGGTACGTCTTTAGCGTGTCGTACGCCGACTTGATCTGTGCAGCCCCGCCGCTCGCAATTTCCGCATCCGACAGGGACGCGAGCTGCCGCAGGCGCTCTTCAAGCTTCGCGCGTATGGGAGTGACGACAATGCTGCTTGCTCCCCTTTCGTAGCTTGGCCACAGCATAGCGAAGAGTGCCGCGCCGCGGTTCAGACCGAAGCGGGTGTACCAAGGTGCGCCGTCGCGCTGGCGGACTTCGAGGGTGTCGAGCTGCTTTTGCAGGGCGTCGAGGGCTAACGCGGCCTGGGTAGGGTCTTGTATGGTCGAGAGGTTCGAAGCCGTGTTGGCGGCGCCCGCAATCGCCGAGCGGTTCGTGAAGCCCGACAGCATGGTGCCCGCGATCCATAGGCCAACCAGCGCGGTCGCTATCCACGCGGCGGTCGTCGAGAACGAGAAGCCGAAGCGGCGGCCGTGGATGTGGCGGCTGTGCTCAGCGATCGTCTGCCAGACGCCACGGGGGACGGCATGTTCCTCAACATGGCTCTGTGGGCCGTCAACGGTTGCATCGTCATTCGTTTTTTCCTCATCCCTCGCGGCGTCAACAGCCGTTGCAGTGCGCTCCTTGAAGAGGGGGGCAAATAGTACGCCATGCACGGCACTGCGCCAGATACGCGACTGGCCAATCTGCACGACTAGTTCGGATAACAATCGCTCATATCGCGCGATGTGTTCGGACAATTCTCCCGCATACCGGTCTGTCCGATCTTTCGTGAGACGGACGACGCCCGCATCAGCCAGATCGGTCGAAAGAGCACGCAATGAGCCGTAGATCTCTTCCAGGCGGGTCCGCGCGTTTGACCACGTACAACCGATCACCTCGTCCGGCCCGGTGGTGTCGATGCCGAAGTCCGTCGCATTCAGCAGATAAGCCGGCGCAGCCCAGCGCAGTGCACGGGCATGGCGCGCAAGCCGCTGCGCTGTGCGCTCCCCGTCTAATGGCTGGCTGCCCGAAGTCTCTGTCCGCACGACCCCCACGATGGCGTCAACCGGGCGACGCCGGCGCAGACGGCGGATCTGGTCGAGCCACGTTTTGTCGAATCGCTCACCAATCTGGTTTGCGTACAGGAGCACGGTGTTGCCCGCGATTGCGTACCCGGCCGCGGTCAGGCCTGGCGCCAGTCTCTCGACAAGCGGCTCGTCTCCAGCCACCACGACCCAACGGTCGCGATATCGCCAGCGCCAGCCGTGGCGGTCCTGCAGGGTCATGCGGAGGCTGTCGAGGCGATTCGCGACAAGAGCACTGTTCTGTTGTCCTCCGGCACCGACTCTGGCCATGGGATCGCGTTGATACCGGTCCGGCTTGCGACCCGGTGCGTGTCTAGCGGCGAACCGCCATGCCGCGGAGAAGTGAGCGCGTAGAAGCACCAAAAAGGCACCCACCATAACCACACCGCCAATGCGACGGAAAGGCGAGGGGTCGAGGCTGGCACCGAAAAAGTAAACGAGAATCACGCCTGTCGCCGTGGCGGCGATAACGAAAATCCAGTATCCCGAAATCTTGCGTCCACTCATGCTCTGGATTCCGCTTCACCTGCTGGTGTCATTGGTTGTGCAATAGCGAGCCGCAACGATCCTTCCCGCCATGCGATTAGTTGGGGCCCGTTGGTTTGCGCTGCGTGTTCAATTGCAAGGGCCGTCGCGAGCCATCCGGCGGCAATGCCGGGGCAACCCAAAGCGACGTCGAGGTCATGGATACCGGCAAAGTCGTCGGCCTTTGCAAGGCCGAGTGAAAGATCCGACGCGCTGTTGATCAACGCCGGTTTGTCATTTTTTTCCAGTCCAGCTTGCCAAAGATTGTTGATCTGGGCCGCGTCCGCTTTGCCCCAAAGCAATGCTTTCGATATCGCGCCGTTTAATGGCAAATCGCCCGTCTCGACCGGCCGATGCAGCATGCCGAGCGGCCTCAGGCCACGTCGCTCCGCCAGCGGCGCCCATCCCAGCAGGATTGCAACCGCGGCTTCCGCGCTGTTTTCGGGCGGCTTGTCGTGCAACTGGACAGAAACAAACAAGGTGAACTTTTCGAGCGTAGGGCCGCCTTTAATGTCCAGCCACTCGTCGAGCGCCATCACTCCCTGATCACCCGAAAGCAATGAAGCTGGCGCAGAACGGCGTTCAGCCTGGCGCCAGCACGCTTTCCACAGATCAAGCAAGCGCTTCTTATCAATATTTTCGGGCAAATGGAGGCGAACGTTCAGGGGTACTGTGCAGGGAATTTCGGCTAGGACTTTAGACATCTGCTCAAGCAGGTCGACGAAACATGCACGATATCGTTCGGGATCCTTGTCTTTGACCGAGACTTTCACAGCAGTGTGTCGGATCGCCTTACCACCAGAGTGCGGCGTTACTGCAGCGAGAGCTTTCTCTCCGAGAACGATTCGGCCACCCGCATTGGCCCGGCCCAGCGCACTGATATAGGCGAACCCAAGCACAGCAAGAGGTTCCTGCGCGAACCGTAGCGCGGTAGCGCGATCCACCTCGGTTGTTTCTTCTTCCGCGCGGAGTCGATCGTTCTCTTCATCAAAATAGTGCAGACGTAGGCCAAATGCGATACACCACGCCAGGGCAGGGAGCACAAGCAGCCGGGTCCAGAACCATAGCGAGCCAGTTGGTTCAGTCTTAGGCCACAACAACAAGGTGCTAACGACCCCAACCAGCATAAAAACGACGAACAGCGTCAGCCACACGAACGGACGAGGTGGCGTGGGCGTCGCTCCACCGAGCTTGGATACAGGAAGTTCTACCGCCATGACTTACTCTTCAGATGAGGCTTGAGATCAACCGGCACCCGCACATGGCGCGGTAGCCATGTCGCGCGAGCGGCACACCGTCGTCGGTCGTTGACTCATCGCCATCGATGATCAGGTTGGGGCGCACTTCGGGATGCTTTGGGCAACTGACCTCATCTCCTTTGCGCGCAAGGGGGCGCCCGTCGTAGTCCATCGTCAGCGACGCACTGATGACCTTGCCGCCGTGGTCCGTCGCATCGCCTAGGCGAATAAGTTCTGCCATGATTTTTTCTCTTCAAATAGCTATACAAAGTGACGAGGTGTGCGGTTCACACCGTGACAGACAGGCTCGCTTCAAGGCGACGTCCGGTTTCCGTTCCCGTTCAGACGCATCGCATCGGGTCTCAAGCGGATCGAGGGAATCATGGCATCCCACAGTGCCATCCCTTCCTTGGGTGTTAGAGAGCTACTGACGTACGTCCCGGCATCCGGTCCTCTGACTAGCTGTCCGCCCGTGTGAACATTGACAGAGAGATACGGCCGCACGAGCGCGGGATCAGAGCGCATCGATTCCGCGACGAGCCAAAGCAGCGTATCGTCGTGTTCATCAGTGACCCGCGCTATCCATTCGTGCCCTCTCATTCCACCCAGCGCCACATCTCCGTTGCGAAGCACATGAATTTGCGAATAATCGGCTGCGTCCTTTACGCGCTGCGCCAGTTGATCATCAGGTTGATCTGGCGTGAGCCCCTTGCTATAGGCGGTTAGGAGAAGGTCTGGGTGTTTGTCGATCGTCATATAGCTATCCCCCTGTTCTTCGTCCTGGTCACTGTCGATCACGACCGGTCCGAGGCAGTAGCCCGGACCGGCTTTCTCAGGGGTGTCGTACGCGCGGATCTCGCGTGCGATCTTTAACAGTCGAGCAGCCACCTGCTCCGGCGACTCTACCTTGCCCCCTGGCTCGAAGCGCCCCGCATCGGGGACTCCCTCATAAGAATCGGCAGTTAACACGAGTTGTGTTGTTCCCACCAGCAGGTGCAATTCATGTTTGCTGCCGGCCGCGCTTTCGATCGAGTCCTGCTTCCTCAGGTAGATCGTGTGATCGTCAATTACTCTGTACTCGAGCAACATGGACTTTTTTGTCTTCCAGTTCTTGTCATCCCTGTCAGTCTTTTCGGCCTCAGCGTCTAATGTCGCTCTCATCGACGCCATCGTGCTGTCAGGAGATTCGATTGAAACATCGACTGTCTTGAAGCTCTCATCGAGACCGTAAAACAACTTGACACGCCCACCAATTTTTCCCTCTTTCGGGATGCCCATCACGAACCGACCCATGCAGACCGTTCTCATGTTCGAGGTCAAGTCTTCGATCACTTTCTTCTCCTTGGCGGTGGGACCACATCCCAGCAACATTGCAACGACGATGGAGGCCATTGCTATGGCGGAGACTCGTCTCATGCGCCCGACTGTGCCGCGATTTTCTGCAGCGAGTACAGCGTGACGAGGTGTGCGGTTCGACCATGACAGACAGGCTCGCTTCAAGGCGACGTCCGATTTCCGTTCCCCTTCAGACGCATCGCATCCGGTCTCACGCGGATTGAGGGAATCATGGCGTCCCACAGGCCCATCGCTTCCTTGGGCGTTAGAGAAGAACTGACGTACGTCCCCACCTCGGGCCCACGAGTCAGCTGCCCCCCTGTATTGAGGTTGATATTCAAATACGGCCGCATCAGCGCTGGATAAGGACGCATCGATTCCGCCACAAATTTTAGTAGCGTGATGTCGTCATGGTCGCTGTCCGTCCTCCGAGCCAACCACTCGTGTGCCTTCATTCCTCCCAGCGTTGCATCCCGGTTTCGAAACACGTGGATTTCCGGGAAACCTTCGGTAGCCTTAACACGCCGCGCCAATTGATCCGAAGGTTGATCTGGCACGAGTCCTCTGCTATAGGTTGTCAGGAGAAGGTCCGGATACCGGTCGAGGGTCATGTAGGCGTTTCCCTCTTCTTCGTCCTGGTCACTGTCGATCACGACTGGCCCAAGACAGTAGCCCGGTCCCGCGTTCTCAGCGGTGTCATGCGCACGGATCTCGCGTGCGATCTTTAACAGTCGAGCAGCCACCTGCTCCGGCGACTCCACCTTGCCCCCTGGCTCGAAGCGCCCCGCATCGGGGACTCCCTCATAAGAATCGGCAGTTAACACGAGTTGCGTTGTTCCCACCAGCAGATGCAATTCGTGTTTGCTGCCAGCCTCGCTTTCGAACGAATATTGCTTTCTTAGGTAAATGGAATGATCGTCAATCGCCCGATGCTCGAGCAACATAGACTTTTTTGTCATCCAATTCTTGTCACTGTTCACCTTCCCCGCCTCAGCGTCTACTGTCGCTCTCATCGTCGCCACCGTGCTCTCGGGCGCTTCGATCGAGACATCAACAGTTTTGAAAGCCTCGTCCAGGCCGTAAAACAGTTTGACTTGTCCATTAATTTTCACGTCGTGCGGAACGTTCATCAGGAACCGGCCAACACAAACCGTCTTCATTTTCGAGGTCAAGTCTTCGATCACTTTCTTCTCCTTGGCGGTGGGACCACATCCCAGCAACATTGCAACGACGATGGAGGCCATTGCTATGGCGGCGACTCGCCTCATGCGCCCGACTGTGCCGCGATTTTCGGCAGCGAGTACAGTGCGACGAGGTGTGCGGTTCGACCATGACAGGCAGGCTCGCTTCAAGGCGACGTCCAGTTTCCGTTCCCCTTCAGACGCATCGCATCCGGTCTCAAGCGGATCGAGGGAATCATGGCGTCCCACAGGCCCATCGCTTCCTTGGGCGTTAGAGAAGAACTGACATACGTCCCCGCCTCGGGCCCACGAGTCAACTGCCCCCCTGTATTGAGGTTGATATTCAAATAAGGCCGCATCAGCGCTGGATCAGGACGCATCGATTCCGCCACAAATTTTAGTAGCGTGATGTCGTCATGGTCGCTGTCCGTCCTCCTAGCCAACCACTCGTGCGCCTTCATTCCTCCCAGCGTTGCATCCCGGTTTCGAAACACATGGATTTCCGGGAAACCCTCGGTAGCCTTGACGCGCTGCGCCAATTGATCCGAAGGTTGATCTGGCACGAGTCCTCTGCTATAGGTTGTCAGGAGAAAGTCCGGATACCGGTCGAGGGTCATGTAGGTGTTCCCCTCTTCTTCATCCTGGTCGCTGTCGATCACGACCGGTCCGAGGCAGTAGCCCGGACCGGCTTTCTCAGGGTTGTCGTACGCGCGGACCTCGCGTGCGATCTTTAACAGTCGGGCAGCCACCTGCTCCGGCGACTCTACCTTGCCCCCTGGCTCGAATCGCCCTGCCTCGGGGACTCCCTCATAGGAATCGGCGGTTAGCACGAGTTGCGTCTTTCCAACCAGCAGATGCAATTCGTGTTTGCTGCCAGCCGCGCTCGTAAGCGCACCATATTGCCGCAGGTAAAGCGTGCGATTATCGATCACACGATAGTCGATCAACATCGACCCCTTGGTTTTCCAGTTCTTGTCACCCTTGTCGATCTTCTCGGCCTCAGCGTCTACCGTCGCTCTCATCGACTCCACCGTGCTATCGGGCGCTTCGATTGAAACATCAACAGTCTTGAAACTCTCGTCCAAGCCGTAAAACAGCTTGACACGTCCACCGACATTTCCGTCTTGTGGGACGTCCATCATGAGCCGACCCATGCAGACCGTTTTCATGTTTGAGGTCAATTCTTCGATCACTTTCTTTTCCTTCTCAGTGGGACCGCATCCCAGCAACAATGCAACCATCACAACAGTTACTGCTGCTTGGAGGGTTCGTCTCATGTATCCGCCTTAGCCTTTGAGGCGATCTTCTGCAGTGCATACAGCGTGACCAGTTGTGCGGTATGGTCTTGATAGGCTGGCTCGTGCTCGATGCCGGTCAAGCCGAACTGCTGCTTAATCGATGCTCCACCACTATGAACGGGGAATGCTCCCGAGTTGGCCGGCACCGTACCGTCGCCGCCGCCGTCCTGTTTCGCACAAACGAGATCCCAATAGCTCGTATTCACAACATTGGGACTCTCCAAACCTGGTAGCACCGCGATCCCCCCTCCCACATGAAGCGGATTAACCCCTTCATCTCGTACGGCGCCAAAACCCATATTACTTACCTGTTGAGGTGTCGGTGGCGTCTTCGCGTCGGGAGGAAGCATGCTACGCTTCAGTTTCCAGTGCACGCCCGCGAAGCTGGGCACGTCCTTGTCTTTCCCGTAGAAGACGTAGGTACTGGGGTGATAGGCGTCCTTTATGGAGTCGTGGAAATCCTTGGCAAATTTGAGGTTCCATGAATATGCGCCCCATTTCAGGCCAGTCCCGCCTTGAGGAGCCAGCCATTCCTTGCGGATCAATCCCCACCACCGGTCCTCGCGCATATAGATGTCTTGGTACGGGTCACCCGTACCAGGTTCGCTCGCTACGGACTTTCCCGACGGCCCGTCAATGGTGAGCCACCCGGGACGGTACTGAGCTGTTGGCAATAGCTGTAGCGCTCCCGGTGCCTGTGCGAAAACGGCCGTAATCTCGGGCCCGGTGTACCCGATCGTGCGAGCTCCCACGTGAGCCTTGAGTTTGTCGTTCGGGTGCAACCAGGAAGGTTGACTCTCGTCTGCCATGCCGACCTTGCAACGCCGATACGCCACCGGGGCTCCGATAGCCGGCATCACACCGTGAACGATACCCGCGATCAACTCGTGCACGCCGTCAAGTTGCTGACAGGCCCGCGCCACCAGACCGCCCATCGAGTGCGTCACCAGTACTACCTGCGAACAGCGCGACTTGCGCCTGTTGTTTTCCTTGATCACCGCAACAATTCGATCTTTCAAATGCTGCGCTGCCACGATATTGTCGTCTAGCCAGTTATAGCCGCACGCATACACTGGCATCCGAAACCGTGCGCGTGCGATCAGATCATCGGAATACAGATCAGCAGAGCCCTTCTCAGCCAGCTTTGACAACCCGTCAAGCTGACGCATAGACATGCAGATGCCGCCTGTCAACGGCGGGACGTCGCGCGAGTGACCCGGCACGGGAGTGGCGCTAACAGCAACATAAGAAAACTGCGGCCATTTCGCCGGGTTAAAACCCTGACCATTGAGAACCTGCTCAAGCCAAACCAGAAAGCCACTATAAGAAGTCTCGCCAACCTCCCCCCAGCCACGAGCCGTGTACGATTTCGGATCGTAAACTGATCCCGCTGGTTGTTTCGGCACAGCGCCGCCCGGGTCCACCTCCACCTTCGCAGGATCCAGCACCTTCTGACGTTCTCCAGAGTTCTTCCCGGACATGTCCCACACAAGTTTTCCGGGCGCTCCAACAAAACCGTCCAGCCTCCACACCGGAGTCTTCTGCTCTGTATCACGCAAATTCGATCCCATAATGCCCGGCACAAAGATCACCGGTAGCACGTGGTCCGGCGGCAATTCCAGGATGACCGGATCGGCGAATCGAGTGGAGGTCAACTGCCAGCGGAACTCATGCCCTCCGTCAGTCCCAAGGCCGCCAGGCGCGTACCTCGCTTGATCACTATCGCTCATGACGCGATCCCTCCATTGGATGAGTTAGGAAAGCGAATGCGCAGACCTTCCACAGATACGCCTTGCTGCAGGCCGATCAAGCCTTCTGCATCCGTGACGCCATGAATCTCGCCGCCGTCGGCACGGGTCAGGATGTACGCCCTGTTTTTCGCAGCTTCACCGTTGGGCAACTGGACGCGGAAATGTTCATTGAAGGGGGTTCCCTCCCACCCGTTCGCTGCAAGGGATTGCGTTTGAGGTCCTTGCTTGCCCCAGTACGCGCATTTCTCAAGTATGTCGCCCGGAGTGCCGTTTTCGATACGTTCGGCATTGATCCGGATGTACGATCCCCCTGCGCCGATCCAGACCTCCTTGGCCGCGGTCAACACAAGCCTGCCGTCTGTACTGCTGATAGTGATGTCCTTCAGCGCAGCCAGTGCCATCTCATCGCCCTGCGCCTGGATCTCCACCTTGCCCTTCGCTGCGAAGATCTTTATGCCGGACTTTTGAGCCAGGAACGACAACAAATCACCCGCAGCGACCGTGAGGCGCTTCATGACGCCGACGTCGGCATTGCCGCCAGCGGTCGCAATCAGGTTCTGCTCCGCGCTCAGTTGCAAATGCCCGCCTGAGACGATCCCGACACCAGCCGGCGCGCTCACAAGGATCCCGGCTTTTTTAAGGTCTTTGAGCGTGTCCTCAAGGAGTGCCTTTTGCTGCGTATAATCAGCGGCGACTGCCTGGGCAGCCTCGGCCGCGTCAGCAAGGGCCTGCATCTGCTGCAGTGCCTGCTCGAAGAGTGCTATGCCCGGCTCCATGTCAAGCTGCTGACCGGTGGCTCCGGGTTGCGCTTCGGCTGACACCAGCACACCTTTCGCACCCCGTACCGCCACATGTTCGTCGGTGCGCAGCTCCGCGCCTTGTCCTCGCTCCTTGCGGTCACCGTCGACCATGTGCCCCAGGTTCAGCTCACTGGTCTGGAACGGCGTGGTCAGATGGATGTGCTCGTGGCCTTCCCTGTCCTCCATGCGCATCTCGTTCTGCGCGACGGTACGGATAAGGTTACGGGTGTGGTTCAGGTTGTTGACCAGATCCGGATGCAGGCTGTCGTGCATTGCCCCGATAATCACGGGTCGATCCGGATCCCCGTCGGTGTGAATCACCGCCACCTCCGCGCCGTCAATCAGCGGAAAGTGATGGCCGTAGTTGTCACCGCTGTACGGCTTCGCAAGCCGCACGGGGCGGCTCGTGCCGCCCGGACTCCACGTATCGAGGTCGAACGGCAGCCGGATCACATACCAGCCTTCCTCCGTCAGGTACGCCCGCGTGTAGTCCCCGGGCGATGTGATGCGTGCCGGCAGGATGCCGTTGATGACCGGTCGCGCGGCCGGAATGACCGGCGTACGCCAGACCCGGTCGGACGGGATCGCCGTAAACGTATTCGAATACGCCTGCTTGCGGCCACCACTGGATGAGACA
>NZ_CAJNAT010000015.1 GCF_905220705.1 Paraburkholderia domus | reverse complement strand
GTTACTGTTTTTCGGTCTCTTCCGAGACCGGTCGCTCACTCAACGTACTGACGAATGATCCTCCTGCCGAAGTGAATCCACCCCAACAGGAAAACCTTCCTTTAATACTAGCGTGAGACTTGATACTTTCGCTTTCCGGTAGACCCCGAAGGACCCACCGGCGCGTCTTGCATCAAGCGCCCACACTTATCGGCTGTTAATTTTTAAAGATCGATTACGCATTCACTACCGAACCAGCGCCCACTTCAACCACCCGGCACCGCTTCGTTCTGCGTCGCTGCATCAGCAGCAGAGAAACGAGATTATGAAGAACTTTCGCTACGTCGTCAACAGGTTTTTTAACTTTCTCAACCCACCCACTTCGCTGAAAGCCTTGCCACTGCTGGCTCTCCCGCCTCCCGTGCCCCGGTGTCCGAAGCACGAAAGAGCGAGATTCTAGCGAGCCACACAGCGCCTTGCAAGTGTTATTTTGACAAGCGTATTACCGATGCTTGAAAACCGGTTTGCGCTTCTCAACGAACGCAGCCATCCCTTCCTTCTGATCTTCAGTAGCGAAGAGCGAATGGAACAGGCGGCGCTCGAAATGCACGCCTTCCGCGAGCGTCGTTTCGTACGCACGGTTAACCGACTCCTTGATCATCATCACCGCCGGCAACGGGAATTCAGCGATCGTCGCGGCCGCGGCCATCGCTTCGTCAAGCAGGGAAGCAGCGGGAATCACCCGCGAGACTAATCCGGAACGTTCTGCCTCGGCAGCATCCATGAAGCGGGCGGTCAGGCAAAGGTCCATCGCTTTTGCCTTTGAGACGGCTCGCGGCAGTCGCTGCGTGCCGCCTGCTCCAGGCATGATGCCGAGCTTGATTTCCGGTTGGCCGAACTTCGCAGTGTCGGCGGCGAGAATAATGTCGCACATCATCGCCAACTCGCAACCGCCGCCAAGCGCGAAGCCAGCCACTGCGGCAATGATCGGCTTACGGATGGAGCGCACCGTTTCCCAGTTGCGGGTGATGTAGTCGCCTTTGTAGACGTCCATATAGGTATACGTCGCCATCATGCCGATGTCGGCTCCGGCGGCGAACGCTTTCTCGCTACCCGTCACCACGATCGCACCAATCGCTTCGTCGGCATCGAACTCGCGCAGCGCTGCCCCCAACTCGTCCATCAACGCGTCGTTCAGCGCGTTCAACGCCTTCGGGCGATTCAACGTGACCAAGCCGACCTTTCCCCGAGTCTCAACCAGGATGTTCTCGTAAACCATGACGCCTCCTAATGGTTAATGGCGCGCGAAAACGCTTCGCGCGGCCGTCCTAAAAATGCTACCATTCACCAACCAACCGGTCGGTCAATTATTCGACAGGCTTTTCCCAACGCACAGCCAAGCCCCTCTGCCATGACACATCCGCTATTCACCAAGCACGAAGACACGCTGCAAAAGGCACTCACCGCGATCGAAACGCGCGGCTACTGGAGTCCGTTCGTCGAGATGCCCAGTCCGAAAGTGTACGGGGAAACAGCTAGCGCAGACGGCGAAGCCGCATTCAAAGCGCATCTGAACAAGACGTTCGAATTGGACCAGCCTTCGACCGGAGAAACCGTCGGCGCTGAAGTCTCGCCGTTCGGGTTCCCGCTCGGCGTGCGCTATCCGAAGGCCGATCCTGACGCGTTGATCTCCGCGGCCGCCGTCGCGCAGCGTGATTGGCGCGCAGCCGGCCCCAGGGCATGGATCGGTGTATGCCTCGAAATCCTCGCGCGCGTTAATCGCGCCAGCTTCGAAATCGGCTACAGCGTGATGCACACAACCGGTCAGGCATTCATGATGGCGTTCCAGGCCGGCGGCCCGCATGCACAAGACCGTGCGCTCGAAGCGGTCGTATACGCGTGGGACCAATTACGCCGCATTCCTGCCGATGCCCACTGGGAAAAGCCGCAAGGCAAAAATCCGCCGCTCGCAATGCACAAGCGCTACACCGTTGTGCCGCGTGGCACCGGTCTTGTGCTCGGCTGCTGCACCTTCCCGACATGGAATGGCTACCCGGGCCTCTTCGCCGATCTGGCCACGGGCAACACGGTCATCGTCAAGCCGCATCCGGGCGCAATTCTGCCGCTCGCGCTGACCGTACGCATCGCACGTGATGTGCTGCGCGATGCCGGTTTCGATCCGAACGTCGTCACGTTGCTGGCCACAGAACCGAACGACGGCGCGCTCGTCCAGGACCTGGCCCTGCGCCCTGAAATCAAGCTCATCGACTTCACGGGCAGCACGCAAAACGGCACGTGGCTCGAGCGCAATGCGCATCAGGCTCAGGTCTACACCGAGAAAGCCGGCGTCAACCAGATCGTTATCGACTCGGTGGACGACATCAAAGCCGCCGCTCGCAACATCGCCTTCTCGCTTGCGCTGTACTCGGGCCAGATGTGCACCGCCCCGCAAAACATCTACGCCCCGCGCAACGGCATCCGCACCGCTGAAGGCACACTCGGTTTCGACGAAGTCGCCCGAGCTATAGCCGGCGCCGTGCAAAAACTGGTTGCAGACCCGGCGCGCGCCGTCGAACTGCTCGGTGCGATCCAGAACGAAGGCGTAACCCAACGTATCGACGAAGCCGCCAAGCTCGGGCGCGTTCTAGTAGAAAGCCAATCGCTCGAACATCCGGCTTTTGCCGGCGCTCGCGTGCGCACACCGCTCGTGCTCCAACTGGATGCCGCCACCGACCACGCACAGCTGACCAAAGAATGGTTCGGCCCGATCTCGTTCGTAATCGCGACGGATTCGACAGCGCAGTCGCTCGACCTTGCCGCCACAATCGCCGCCAAGCACGGCGCACTGACGCTGTCGGTCTACAGTACGGATGAAGCCGTGCTTGAAGAGGCGCACGAAGCATCGATCCGCGGCGGCGTAGCACTCTCGATCAATTTGACGGGCGGCGTATTCGTCAATCAGTCGGCGGCCTTCTCCGACTTCCACGGCACGGGCGCAAACCCGGCGGCAAATGCCGCGCTGGCCGACGCAGCCTTTGTCGCGAATCGCTTCCGCGTCGTTCAAAGTCGCGTTCATGTTGAACCGAAAGCGGCACCGGCGGTAGCTGGCTGAATGGCATAGGACAAGAGCACGGCTTTCGTCCTATGCCGTTTGGCCGAATAGACCGAG
Source organism: Paraburkholderia domus (assembly GCF_905220705.1). Classification (GTDB taxonomy): domain Bacteria; phylum Pseudomonadota; class Gammaproteobacteria; order Burkholderiales; family Burkholderiaceae; genus Paraburkholderia; species Paraburkholderia domus. The sequence continues at coordinate 166,173 of NZ_CAJNAT010000015.1, read as the reverse complement.
CCGTGCGCCCCAACTAACATGAGACATCGGATCGGCATGTCCCGCCGATCCGTCCCAGCAGGAACCCACATGAACGACGCCTTCATTTGCGACGCGATTCGCACTCCAATCGGCCGCTACGGCGGCGCCCTTAAGGATGTCCGCGCCGACGACCTCGGCGCCGTACCGATCAAGGCGCTGATCGAGCGCAACCCTGGCGTCGTCTGGCAAGCCCTCGACGACGTGATCTACGGCTGCGCCAATCAGGCCGGTGACGACAACCGCAACGTCGCCCGCATGTCGGCGTTGCTGGCCGGCTTGCCCACGGATGCATCCGGAACAACCATCAACCGGCTGTGCGGCTCGGGCATGGACGCGGTGGGCACGGCTGCTCGCGCCATCAAGGCTGGCGAAGCGCGGCTAATGATTGCAGGCGGTGTCGAAAGCATGACGCGCGCGCCGTTCGTGATGGGCAAGGCCAGCAGCGCGTTCTCGCGGCAGGCCGATATTTACGACACGACTATCGGCTGGCGCTTCATCAATCCGCTGATGAAGCGCCAATATGGCGTCGATTCGATGCCGGAGACGGCGGAAAACGTCGCCGTCGAGTTCGGCATCAGCCGTGCGGATCAGGACGCGTTTGCGCTGTCGAGCCAGCGAAAGGCAGCCCGCGCGCAGCGTGATGGCACTTTGGCCCAGGAAATCGTCGGTGTTGAAATTGCGCAGAAGAAAGGCGACCCCGTACTCGTAACGCTCGACGAGCATCCACGCGAAACGTCGCTCGAAAGCCTCGGCAAGCTCAAGGGCGTGGTCCGCCCCGACGGCAGCGTGACCGCCGGCAATGCATCGGGTGTGAACGACGGTGCATGCGCACTGCTGCTCGCGAATCGCGAAGCTGCCGATCAATACGGATTGCGTCGCCGTGCGCGCGTGGTGGGCATGGCAACGGCGGGCGTTGAACCGCGCATCATGGGCATTGGCCCGGCGCCGGCCACGCAAAAGCTGCTGAAGCAACTGAACATGACTCTCGACCAATTCGACGTGATCGAGTTGAACGAGGCCTTCGCATCGCAGGGATTGGCGGTCTTGCGCACGCTCGGTCTGCGCGACGACGATCCGCGCGTCAATCCGAATGGCGGAGCGATTGCGCTCGGCCACCCGCTCGGCGCATCCGGCGCGCGTTTGATCACCACTGCGCTTTATCAGCTGGAACGAATCAACGGCCGATTTGCGCTTTGCACGATGTGTATCGGCGTGGGCCAAGGCATCGCATTGGTGATCGAGCGGGTCTGAGACCAACGCCGCACCCACCGGTCAAAGAGACTTTGAGGAGACACCCAATGTCATATGAAGCGATTCGCGTCGACTTGGACGCATCGAGCCATGTAGCGACCATCACGCTGAACCGCCCGGACAAGCTCAACAGCTTTACGCGCGCGATGCACCAGGAATTAAGCTCGGCACTCGGCGAGGTTGAAGCGTCCGGCGCCCGCGCGCTCGTGCTGACCGGTGCAGGCCGCGGCTTCTGCGCAGGACAGGATCTGGCGGATCTCGACTTCACGCCGGGCGCGATGACCGATCTGGGCGAACTGGTCGACGCGCATTTCAATCCGCTGATTCGCCGCCTGCAAGCATTGCCATTGCCTGTGATTGCTGCGGTCAACGGCACGGCTGCCGGCGCAGGCGCCAATCTGGCGCTGGCTTGCGATCTCGTGCTTGCGGCGCGTTCGGCCAGCTTCATCCAGGCATTCGTGAAGATCGGCCTCGTGCCGGACTCGGGCGGCACCTGGTTCCTGCCGCAACGCGTCGGCATGGCACGCGCCTTGGGTCTCGCCATCACCGGCGACAAACTGAGCGCGGAGAAAGCCGAAAGCTGGGGGTTGATCTGGCAAACGGTTGATGACACCGAGTTGGCCACCACGGCAAGCAAACTCGCGGCACAACTGGCGCAGCAGCCCACGCGTGCCATCGCCGCGATCAAGCAGGCAATGCGCACGGGTGCAACGCAGACCCTGGATCAGCAACTCGATCTCGAACGCGATCTGCAACGCAAACTCGGTGCTTCCCACGATTATGCGGAGGGCGTGCAAGCCTTTGTGGAAAAACGCGCGCCGCGCTTCGAGGGTCGCTGACATGTCCGCACAACCGAACCACCCGACCCACATGACGCCCGACGAACTCGCCCGCGCAACCGCTGCCGCCATGTACGAAAACGACGCGTGCAGCCGGGCGCTTGGACTCGAAATCGTAGAAGTGCGCGCAGGTTACGCGCGTCTGCGCATGGCCGTGCGCGACGACTTCCTGAACGGTCATCAGATTTGCCACGGCGGCCTGATTTTCACGCTCGCTGATTCGACGTTCGCTTTCGCCTGTAACACGTACAACATCAACACAGTCGCAGCCGGCTGCTCAATCGAATTCCTGAGGCCGGTAAAAGGCGGCGACGTGTTGACGGCCGAAGCGGTCGAGCAAACGCTCAGCGGTCGCACCGGCATTTACGATATTCGCGTCACGAATCGCGCAGAAGAGACCGTGGCGATGTTTCGCGGCAAATCTGCGCAGATCAAAGGCAACCTGATTCCTACGGGCGATTGAGCGGCAGATTGAAAAGCAGGACCCCGGCACATTGGCAGCACCTACATAGATAGCAACGAGTCCCCGGTTTTGCGCGCAAGCGCACCGCACACCAGACTCAAGCATTGAGGCAGCAAGGAGACATTCGATGACCACCGCCCTCCCGCTCGATCCCATCGAGACAGCCAGCCGCGACGAACTCGCCGCGCTCCAACTCGAACGGCTCAAATGGTCGCTGAACCACGCTTATGAGAATTCGCCGGTCTATCGGCGCAAGTTCGATGAAGCCGGCGTCCACCCGAGCGAAGTGAAGACTCTCGCGGACCTGGCGCGCTTCCCCTTCACCACCAAGAAGGATCTGCGCGACAGCTACCCGTTCGGCATGTTCGCGGTGCCGCAGGAACAGATCTCGCGGATCCACGCGTCGTCCGGTACGACGGGCAAGCCGACGGTCGTCGGCTACACGGCGCGCGATATCGATACATGGGCAAATCTCGTCGCACGTTCGATCCGTGCCGCAGGCGCGAAACGCGGCGACAAGGTTCACGTGAGCTACGGCTACGGTTTGTTCACTGGCGGCCTGGGCGCACACTACGGTGCCGAGCGTGCAGGACTGACGGTAATCCCGTTCGGCGGTGGTCAGACTGAAAAGCAGGTGCAACTGATTCAGGACTTCCGGCCCGACATCATCATGGTGACGCCGAGCTACATGCTGTCGATCGCCGACGAACTCGAACGGCAAGGTATCGATCCGGCGAATTGCTCGCTGCGCCTCGGCATCTTCGGCGCGGAACCGTGGACCAACGACATGCGCCAGGCGATCGAAAAGCGCATGGGCATCGACGCGGTCGATATCTACGGCTTATCAGAAGTGATGGGACCTGGCGTCGCTTCGGAATGCGTCGAGACCAAAGACGGCCCGACCATCTGGGAAGATCATTTCTATCCCGAGATCATCGATCCCGAAACCGGCGAAGTGCTGCCGGATGGCGAACTCGGCGAACTGGTATTCACGTCGTTGACCAAGGAAGCGCTGCCGATCGTTCGATACCGGACGCGCGATTTGACGCGCCTCTTGCCGGGCAGCGCGCGCACCATGCGCCGGATGGAAAAGATCACGGGCCGTTCAGACGACATGATGATCGTTCGCGGCGTCAACGTGTTCCCGACGCAGATCGAAGAGTTGCTACTCAAACAACGCGCCCTGGCGCCGCACTATCAGATCGTGCTGACGAAGGAAGGCCCGCTCGATGTACTGACGTTGAATGTCGAGCCCTGCCCCGAATCGGCGCCGGATACTGCCGCGCTGACCACGGCAAAACAGGCGCTCACCTACGACATCAAGGCGCTGATCGGCGTGAGTGCGATCGTGAACGTGCTGGCTGTGAACGGCATCGAGCGTTCGGTCGGCAAAGCACGGCGGGTGGTGGACAAGCGGAAGTCGGGGCTCTAAGCGAAGCCGAAACGCCGAAGGTTGATACCAGATAACGGAGCTGATCAGCGTCAGCGCCGTTATCGAATATGCCGACCTTGCATACCCTCACGAATTCGGCAGCAACAACCACATCCGGCCGCCCTGCTTCATCTTGCCGGCCAGATCGCCGGCATCGTCGCCGAGGCCCCAGAAGTAGTCCGCGCGCACGCCGCCTTTAATCGCGGAACCCGTGTCCTGAGCAAAGACGAGACGATTCATCGGCGAATTTGTCAACGGACGCGTGGTCTGCAAGAACACCGGCGTCCCGAGCGGAATCGAAGTGGGATCCACCGCGATCGACCGCTCCGGCGTCAATGGCACACCCAGTGCACCGATTGGACCATCTGCCGCGCCGCTCGGCGCGCTCTCGCCCGACGGCATCTCGCGGAAAAACACGAAACGCGGATTCGTATCGAGCAACGCGTCGACCCGCGTGGGGTTGGCTCGCGCCCATGCCTTGATGCCTTGCATGGTCGCCTGCGCCGGCGTCAATTCGCCGCGATCGAGCAGCCACCGCCCAATCGACTTGTACGGCTGATTGTTCGTGCCACCAAATCCGACCCGCATCACGCTGCCGTCTTCCATCACGACGCGCCCGGAACCTTGCACTTGCAGGAAGAAGGCTTCGATCGGATCGTCGACCCACACGAGTTCATTGCCATTGAGCACGCCCGCGCGCTCGAGTTGCGCACGTGCCGGCAGTGGCGCACCCGCGCGATAACCGGATGGCCAGCGGTACAGCGCCGTTTGATACACGCCATGCCGCGTACGCGAACCGCGCAGCAACGGCTCGTAGTAGCCTGTGACGAGGCCGTCAAGCGTACCGTCGTTATTGGCTAGCTGGAACGGCGTGAAATACGCCTCGAAAAACGCTCGCGCGCCGGTGACGTCCAGATCGTCGATCTGCGAGGCCGCCGCGCATGCGCGGGCCCAGTTCGGTTGACGCGCAAGCCTCTGGCAGTTTTGCCGCAACGCAGCCGTTGCGCCGATCAGGGAATCGTCCTGCCACCCCGGCACCTGCTGCCAGGCCACGGCTGTCAGCCGCGTCGCGGCGATCTGTCCAGGTATGATCGCGGCACCCGTGGGCGGCGAAACCGAAGGCCGGATCGAGCCACCGCCACCGCAGGACGCCAGCATCACCGCGACCGAAAGCGCCCCGAGCCATGCTCCGGCCGTGCGGACAAAACGCATACAATGTTCGTTCTTGATGGAAACCGCCATGTCTGATCTGTTCGACGAATACCCGATGCTCATCTTCGCGCTGGAATCGCTCCTCGCGCTCTTCCTGCTCGTCTTTATCGTTGTCTGGACGTCGTCCGGCAAGAAAAAGGCCGCGCGCGCCGCCACCAATGAACAGCAAAAGCAGCAAAAATCTCAGTAAAGTTGCGCCGCAAAGCTTTTTAAAGACCGCGAGTCGCGCCCTCGGTTCAATGCAAAGTACGCGGCATACGCAGAATGAACTCGGGCACGGGTGCGTCGAAGCGCTCGCCGTCCTCCGCCACGCAGAAATAGTCGCCGCGCATGGTGCCGACCGGCGTGGCGATCACGGCCCAACTCGTATATTCGAAGTGCTCGCCCGGTTTGAGCAATGGCTGATGCCCGACCACGCCCAAGCCTTTTACTTCCTGGACATTGTTGTCGCTGTCGGTAATCACCCAGTGCCGCGCAATCAATTGCGCGGGCACCTGGCCGCTGTTACGGATAGTCAGCGTGTATGCAAACGCATACTGGCGGCGCTCCGGGTCCGACTCTTCGGGCAGAAACTGCACCTGCGCCGAGACGCTGAATTCGTACTGGCTCATCCTGATTCCGGTCTGGTGAAACGGGGTGTAAAAAATCGCGGAAAGCCCCGAACGCCAATGGTTTGCGGGCGCATTGGCAAAGCGGCGCTTATGGTTTGGCATTCTGCTTGATGCGCGGCACGCCCGCAACCGGACAAATCCCTCTGGCCGAGGGCCGCTAAGGCGTTTTGTCACTTTTGCCGCGCCTTTCCGGTGCCGGCCCCAAACCGACTGCGAGCCGGTTCGGAAGCGCACAAAACGGTAAAATGGCGTTTTCCCGCTTGCATCCGCCCCCGCCATGACGCAATTCCGCATCGCCCCCAGCATTCTGTCCGCCGATTTCGCCCGCCTTGGCGAAGAAGTCCGCAACGTTGTCGCCGCCGGCGCCGACTGGATTCACTTCGACGTGATGGACAACCATTACGTGCCGAACCTGACAATCGGCCCGCTCGTCTGCGAAGCGATCCGCCCGCACGTAGACGTGCCGATCGACGTGCACCTGATGGTGCGCCCGGTCGACCGCATCGTGCCGGACTTCGCCAAGGCCGGCGCGAATCTGATCAGCTTTCACCCGGAAGGCTCGGACCATATCGACCGCACGCTGTCACTGATTCGCGACCACGGCTGCAAGGCCGGCCTCGTGTTCAACCCGGCCACGTCGCTGAACCATCTGGACTACGTGATGGACAAGGTCGATCTGGTGCTGATCATGTCGGTGAATCCGGGCTTCGGCGGTCAATCGTTCATTCCTGAGGCGCTCGTCAAACTGCGCGAAGCGCGCAAGCGGATCGACGCCTACAAGGAAAAGACCGGCCGCGAGATTCATCTCGAAGTGGACGGCGGCGTGAAGGTCGATAACATCGCCGAAATCGCGGCGGCTGGCGCGGACACGTTCGTGGCGGGCTCAGCGATCTTCGGCGCGCCGGATCACAAGGCAGTGATCGACAAGATGCGCGCCGCACTCGCCAACATCGCGCACTGATATCCCGCACTAAAGATGACGACTCCGTTCCCTGCTCCGACCTTCACCGGCCCGCGCCTGCAAGCCGCGATCATCGACCTTGACGGCACGATGATCGATACCGCCGACGATTTCACCGCCGGTCTGAACGGCATGCTGGCGCAACTCGACGCGGCGGAAACCTCGCGCGAAGAGGTGGTCGGCTACATCGGCAAGGGCTCGGAGAATCTGATTCGTAGCGTGCTGGCTCAGCGCTTCGAAACGGACCACGCACAGGACCGTTTCGACGAGGCGCTCGCCATCTATCAGGCGGAATACGCAAAGATCAACGGCATACACACGCGACTGTACCCCGACGTCGAAGCAGGGCTCAGAGCGATGCGCGACGCCGGCCTCAAACTCGCCTGTGTAACCAACAAACCGCACCGTTTCGCGGTCGAATTGCTGGGGCAATACGGACTCAGCCAGTATTTCAGCGTCGTGCTCGGCGGCGACAGTCTGCCGAAAAAGAAACCTGATCCGCTGCCGATGCTCACCGCCGCGGCGCAGCTAGGCGTCCCGCCGCATGCCACGGTCGCGATCGGCGATTCGGAAAACGATGCGCTGGCGGGCCGCGCGGCGGGCATGGCAACGCTGACGCTGCCGTACGGCTACAACCACGGCCGAGCTATACAAGAAATAAAATCCGATGGTATAGTTGCCTCGCTGCTCGATGCCGCCAAGGCTATCGCAGCGCACCATTCCACGACTTGAAAAGTCCCTCATCCTCATGTTTCTGAATAAAAAACGGAGTCTGATTAGCATCGACCGGGGAGCCTGGCCCTGGCGTCGCTGGTCGCGCTAACCTCGCCTGAGGTACGCTGAAGCTCGTCTTCGGCAACCGTTTTTTACTTCGCTGCGCTCACGCGTTTTTTCCATCACCTTGTTTCGCTGCATCGGTTGATTCGGCCATCGTGTACCTGCAAAGTACCTCTGTGCGCTGAAACCCCTTGCGTGCGTCGGTGGAAAACTCGCGCCGGTCGGTATCATCGTGTCGAAACGTCGAACGAACGCCTGACCGGCCACGCAACGTCCCGCTTTGTCCGACGCATAGTGTCGTCTGACGTACGTACAGGATCGGAACATGACCGAACTCGAATTCCAGTCCCTCGCCAACGAGGGATTCAACCGCATTCCGCTGATCGCCGAAGCGCTCGCCGACCTCGAAACGCCGCTTTCGCTGTATCTGAAGCTCGCGCAGAGCGAACGCAACGGCGCCAACTCGTTCCTGCTGGAATCGGTAGTGGGCGGCGAACGCTTCGGCCGCTATTCGTTCATCGGCCTGCCGGCGCGCACGCTGCTGCGCACCCGTAACGGCGTGTCGGAAGTCGTACGGGACGGCAAAGTCGTCGAAACGCACGAGGGCGATCCGCTCGAGTTCATCCAGCAATTCCAGGGCCGCTTCAAAGTGGCGCAGCGCCCCGGTCTGCCGCGTTTCGCGGGCGGTCTGGCGGGCTACTTCGGCTACGACGCGGTGCGCTACATCGAGAAAAAGCTCGCGCACACCGCACCGAAAGACGATCTGAACCTGCCGGACATTCAGTTGCTGCTCACCGAAGAAGTCGCGGTGATCGACAACCTCGCTGGCAAGCTCTACCTGGTGGTGTACTCGGACCCAACGCAGCCCGAGGCGTACACAAAAGCCAAGCAGCGTCTGCGTGAATTGCGTCAGCGTTTGCGCTCGACCGTGCAACCGCCAGTCACGTCGGCCAGCGTGCGCACCGAGACTTACCGCGAGTTTGCGAAAGACGACTATCTGGCAGCGGTCCGCAAAGCGAAGGAATACATCGCGGCCGGCGAGCTGATGCAGGTGCAGGTCGGCCAGCGCCTGACCAAGCCGTATCGCGACAATCCGCTTTCGCTGTACCGCGCGCTGCGCTCGCTGAATCCGTCGCCGTATATGTATTACTACAACTTCGGCGACTTCCACGTAGTCGGTGCATCGCCGGAAATCCTGGTACGTCAGGAAAAACGTGGCGAAGATCGCATCGTGACGATCCGGCCGCTCGCCGGCACACGTCCGCGCGGCAACACGCCGGAACGCGATGCCGAGCTCGCCACCGAACTCCTGAACGATCCGAAGGAAATCGCCGAACACGTCATGCTGATCGACCTCGCCCGTAACGACGTAGGCCGGATTTCGCAGATCGGTTCGGTGGTCGTCACCGATCAGATGGTGATCGAAAAGTACTCGCACGTGCAGCACATCGTGAGCTCGGTCGAAGGCAAGCTGAAGCCCGGCACCACCAATTTCGACGTGCTGCGTGCCACCTTCCCGGCCGGCACGCTGTCCGGCGCACCGAAAGTACGCGCGATGGAACTGATCGACGAACTGGAACCGGTGAAGCGCGGCCTCTACGGCGGTGCGGTCGGCTATCTGTCGTTCACCGGCGAAATGGATATGGCGATCACGATCCGCACCGGCGTGATCCACAACGGCAATCTGTATGTGCAGGCGGCAGCGGGTGTAGTCGCGGATTCGGTGCCGGAATCCGAATGGCAAGAGACCGAGAACAAGGCGCGCGCTGTCCTGCGCGCCGCCGAGCAGGTTCAAGACGGCCTCGATAGCGACTTCTGACCGGAGACACACCATGCTGCTTATGATCGACAACTACGACTCGTTCACCTACAACCTGGTGCAGTACTTCGGCGAACTCGGCGAAGACGTGCTCACCTATCGCAACGACGAAATCACGCTGGACGAAATCGCGAAGCTCAACCCGGAGCGCATTTGCCTGTCGCCCGGCCCGAGCAATCCGCAACACGCCGGCATCACCCTCGACGTGCTGCGCGAATTCGCCGGCAAGACGCCGATTCTGGGCGTCTGCCTCGGCCATCAGGCGATCGGCGAAGCATTCGGCGGCCGCGTGGTGCGTGCGCAAACCATCATGCACGGCAAGGTGAGCACGATCGAAACCGACTGCAAAGGCGTGTTCGCCGACCTGCCGAAGCATTTCGTCGTGACCCGCTACCACTCGCTCGCGATCGAACGCGAATCGCTGCCGGACTGCCTGGAAGTGTCCGCATGGACCGAAGACGGCGAAATCATGGGCGTGCGTCACAAGGAACTGGCTGTGGAAGGCGTGCAGTTCCATCCGGAATCGATCCTGTCCGAACACGGCCACGCATTGCTCGAAAACTTCGTGAAGCAGTCGAAGACGGCCCACCGCAACGCTTAATGAAGAGAGACGAAATCATGTCGATTACGCCCCAGGAAGCGCTGCAACGGACCATCGAGCACCGCGAAATTTTCCACGACGAAATGCTGCACCTGATGCGGCTCATCATGCGCGGCGAACTGTCACCCGTGATGTCGGCGGCGATCATCACCGGCCTGCGCGTCAAAAAAGAGACCATCGGCGAAATCACCGCTGCTGCCACGGTGATGCGTGAATTTGCCCGGCACGTCGAGGTGCAGGACAACTCGAACTTCGTCGATATCGTCGGCACCGGCGGCGACGGCTCGCAAACCTTCAACATTTCCACTGCAACCATGTTCGTTACGGCTGCGGCGGGCGCCAAGGTCGCGAAGCATGGCGGCCGCGGCGTGTCGAGCAAGTCGGGCAGCGCGGACGTGCTCGAAGCGCTCGGCGTGAATATCGATCTGCAGCCGGAACAGGTAGCGGCCTCGATTGCGGAAACCGGCATGGGCTTCATGTTCGCGCCGAACCATCATCCGGCGATGAAAAACATCGCGCCGGTGCGCCGCGAACTCGGCGTACGGACCATCTTCAACATTCTCGGACCGCTGACCAATCCGGCCGGCGCGCCGAATCAGCTGATGGGCGTATTCCACGCCGACCTCGTCGGCATTCAGGTGCGCGTGATGCAGCGCCTTGGCGCCAAGCACGTGCTGGTGGTGTACGGCATGGATGGCATGGACGAAGTCTCGCTCGGCGCGGCCACGCAAGTCGGCGAGTTGCGCGACGGCGAGGTGCACGAGTACGAAATCCATCCGGAAGACTTCGGCATGCAGATGGTGTCGAACCGCACGCTGAAAGTGGCCGACGCCGCCGAATCCAAACTGATGCTGCTCGAAGCGCTCGACAACAAGCCGGGCGTCGCGCGTGAGATCGTCACGCTGAACGCGGGCACGGCCCTTTACTCAGCGAACGTGGCGGCGTCGATTGCGGACGGCATCCAGTTGGCGCGCGAAGCGATCGCAAGCGGCAAGGCACGGGCGAAGGTCGACGAGCTGATCCGGTTCACCCAGCAATTCAAGCAGTAACTACGTAGCGAGACACTCATGAGCGACATCCTCGACCGCATCATCGCGGTCAAACGTGAAGAAGTCCGCGCGGCTGAACAGAGCGCGCCGCTCGAAGAACTGCGCCTCGAAGCGTCGTCGCGCGACATCCGCGATTTCGTCGGCGCATTACGCGCGAAACACGCGGCCGGTCTGGCCGCCGTCATTTCCGAAGTGAAGAAGGCAAGCCCGTCGAAAGGTGTGCTGCGCGAAAACTTCGTGCCGGCCGAGATTGCCCGTTCGTATGAAAAACACGGTGCGGCCTGCTTGTCCGTGCTCACCGACGTACAGTTCTTCCAGGGCAGCGTTGCGTATCTCGAAGAGGCGCGCGCCGCCTGCAATCTGCCGGTGCTGCGCAAAGACTTCATCGTGGATCCGTACCAGATCGTCGAAGCCCGCGCGATGGGCGCCGACGCGATCCTGCTGATCGCTGCCGCTCTGGAAACCTCGCAGATGCAGGACCTCGAAGCGCTCGCGCATTCGCTGGGCCTCGCGGTGCTGGTTGAAGTACATGACCACAATGAACTGGTGGAATCGCTTAAGTTGAAGACACCCCTGATCGGCATCAACAACCGCAATCTGCGTACCTTCGAAACCTCGATTGAGACGACCATCGGCATGCTTGAATCGATTCCTGACGACCGCATCGTCGTCACGGAGTCGGGCATTCTGTCGCGTCAGGATGTCGAACGTCTGCGGGCGATGGACGTGCATACGTTCCTCGTCGGCGAGGCGTTCATGCGTGCAGAAGAGCCGGGTGTGGAACTTGCGCGGATGTTTTTCTAAGCGCGATTTCAACATTCAGCGGACGCTGCGGAGCACACGATGGCAATGGAACGTGAAATCAAGCTGGCACTGCCGGCAAGCCAGGTGAAAGCGGCGACGCAGTGGTTCGTCGCGCGCACCGGCGACGAGGGTCGGCCGATCGAGTTGGCAAATATCTACTTCGACACGCCGAGGCTTGCGCTGGCTACGTCGAAAAGTGCGCTGCGACTGCGGCACACGCCGGACGGCTGGCTGCAAACGTTCAAGACGGTGGGTAACGCCAAGGATGGCCTACACAGCCGGCACGAATGGGAAATGCCCGTGGCGGACGAAAAGCTGGAGATCGAAGCATTGCTGCATCAGTGTGACGAGCCCACCGCCGCGGAAGCTCTGCGTCAAGCCGCGCCCGAACTGATCGAACTGTTCCGCACGAATTTCACGCGCACGCTGTGGAATGTTGAACTCGATGGCTCGAAAGTCGAAGCTGCGATCGATCAGGGCGACGTTATCGCCGAGGTCAACGGCGAGACACGCAGCGCGCCGATCTCGGAAGTCGAACTTGAACTGAAGTCCGGGGACGAAGCGGCGCTCAATGCGCTGGCGAAAGAACTCGGCAAGCAGGTAAATGGGCTGGCGCCGGACAATATCAGCAAAGCTCAGCGCGGCTATCAATTGCGAGCCGGCTGAGCAGCAAGGTATGCCAAACCACGCGGCATCCACACCTTGAGCCAGCCCGCGTTTACTGCGACACTTCCCCGCCATGACCTCCGCCTCCCGCACCCGTTCCAAATCGTCGCAAGCCTCGTTATTCGACGACACCTCGGCCGCATCGGTCGACGCAACCGCACAGTTGCAGACACCCAAAGCCGCCGACTCGCCGCCCACGCTCGAAGCCCAATTCGCCGCTCTACCCCCCGCCTGGCGCGCGCACCTCAACCCGTTCATCGAAAGCGACGCCTACGCGCCGTTGTGCCGTTTCGTCGACGGTGAGCGCGCAGCCGGCAAAACCGTCTATCCCGCGGACGTCTTCCGGGCCCTGCGCCTCACCAGTCCCGACGAAGTCAAAGTCGTGATCCTCGGCCAGGACCCGTATCACGGCGAAGATCGCGATACGCCGCAAGCGCACGGACTGGCGTTTTCCGTAGCGCCGAGCGTCCGCACGCCGCCGTCGCTGCGCAACATCTTCAAGGAAATCGCCGCCAGCCTCGGCCACGAACCGCCTCGTCATGGCTGCCTCGACACATGGGCCAAACAGGGCGTGCTGCTGTTGAACACCGTGCTGACCGTGGAGCGCGATTCGGCTGCGAGCCACGCGAAACGCGGCTGGGAGAAATGCACCGATACGCTGATCCACGAACTGGCCATGCGCCATGACGGCCTCGTGTTCATGCTGTGGGGTGCGCATGCGCAAGCCAAACGCGCGCTGCTCGGCGGCAAATCGCATTACGTTCTGGAAGCGCCGCATCCGTCGCCGCTGTCAGCGCATCGCGGCTTTCTCGGCTGCGGGCACTTTGCATCGGCGAACGAATATCTCGCGAAGCACGGCCGCGAACCGATCGACTGGCGCTTGCCTGACGAAGCGCAGATGCTGGCATAACGCCTATCGCGCGAAACTCACCGGCACCCGCCAACGGCCAGAGACCGAAAACCGGAGGCCGAGTGCCGGTCCCAGAGATCGCAGCCGCAAAAGCAAAAACGCCACGGAATCACACCCCGTGGCGTTTTTTCATTCCACCGCGCCGCAGTCACGCGGCGCGAGACAAACCTCAAACCTTACGCAGCAGCGATCGCTTCACGCGCGCCAGCCAATGCGGCGGTCGCAGCGTCCGGGCCCATGTTCAGGCCTTCGGCGTAGATGAAGTTCACATCGGTCATGCCGAGGAAACCGAGGAAGCTCTTCAGATACGGCGTTTGGCTGTCGTTCGGGGTGCCGACATACTTGCCGCCGCGTGCCGAAACTACGTGGACCTTCTTACCCTTCACGAGACCTTCCGGACCGTTCGCCGTGTACTGGAACGTGATGCCGGCGCGTGCGATGAAGTCGAAGTAAGTCTTCAGTTGCGACGAGATGCCGAAGTTGTACATCGGAGCGCCGATCACGACGATGTCGGCGGCTTGCAGTTCGGTGATCAGCGCTTCGCTGCGAGCAGCGATTGCGGCTTGTTCCGGCGTGCGCTGGTCGGCAGGCGTGAAGAACGCGCCGAGGACGGCGTCGTCCAGATGCGGCAGCGGTTCAGCTTGCAGGTTACGGACGACGACTTGCGCGCCCGGATTCGATTGTTGCAGCTTTGCGGTCAGCTCGTTGACGAGCAGTGTCGAGTTCGCGCCTTGCGAGCGGGCTGCTGAGTTGATTTGCAGGATCGTGGTCATGGTTGACTCCAGTAGGGGCGCGCAGTTTTGCGCGAGTGGAGCCATTGTGATTTTTTACCGCCCCGGGAAAAAGCCATCCGGCAGCGAAGGATTGTTGCACCAATAGAACAATCCCCCGCTTTGAACCGTCGATTAACGCCGCCCGGGATTACGATCAGCTTGCTAGCCAGCGCTCCCGCGCCTTGCGCGCGGCGGGCCGTTTATCGCTCACGGTGAGCTTGTAGCGCGCCACCTCAGGCCCGTCCAGCTTGACTTGCGCCGTGCGCAGCTCGTCGCGGCGAAACGCGTGGACTTCGACCTTTGCGCCCGGCAGATAGCGCGAAAGCAGCGAATCAAGATTCGAGCCGGTGACACGCAGACCGTCGAGCGCGATCAGCACGTCGCCCGCCGAGAGACCGGCTTTTTGCGCCGCGCTGCCGTCGTGAACTGCAGCCAGTGTGCAATCCGCGCCGCCACGCACGCGCGCGCCGAGCGACGGCTTGCCGTTCTTGTCCAGTTCCGGCGCAAGCGTGATACCGAACGGCGCGAGCAGCGTGTCGAGGGGCAGATCGCGCGTGCCGCGCACGGCTTCGGCGAACAATTCACCCAGTTGCGCACCGGTCGCTTCAGCAAAAATCGCCTCGATCTCGCTTTCCTCGACGCCGACGGGCTTGCCGCGATAGAAATCGTGCCCAAACCGCTGCCACAGCAGACGCATCACATCGTCGAGCGATTTGCGGTTATCGGTCTGCGCGCGAATCGTCAGATCGAATGCGAGCGCGACGAGCGAGCCCTTGGTGTAATAGCTGACGATCGCGTTCGGTGCGTTTTCGTCCTGCCGATAGTATTTGACCCACGCGTCGAACGAGCTCTCGGCCACCGTCTGCTTCTGACGGCCGCTGCTGCGCAGCACGCCACCGACTACCTTGCCGAGCATGCCGAGATAGTCGTCCGGCGAGATCACGCCGCTGCGCACGAGGATCAGATCGTCGTAGTACGAGGTGAAGCCTTCGAACAGCCACAGCAGCGACGTGTAGTTTTCGACGCTCAGGTCATACGGTGCAAATGCGGCCGGCTTGATCCGCTTCACGTTCCAGGTGTGGAAATATTCATGGCTGCACAGACCGAGATAGGTTCGGTAACCCTCGGTTGGCGCATCCTGGCCTTCCACCGGCAGATCGCCGCGATTGCAGATTAGCGCCGTCGAAGCGCGATGTTCCAGTCCGCCATAACCATCGGTGACGGCCTGCGTCATGAACACGTAGCGATCCATGGGCGCCTTCTTCGACTTCGGCTCGAACAACGCAATCTGCTCTTCGCAGATGCGCTTCAGATCGGCGGACAGACGCGCCATATCGAGCCCGATCACGCGCCCCGCGACCACGATGTCGTGCGGGACGCCGTGCGCCTTGAACGTCGCCAGCGCGAACTCACCCAGTGTGACCGGGTGATCGATCAGCTCGTCGTAGTTCTGCGCACGATACTCGCCGAAGCCGTAGCGCTTCGTGCCGCGCGCTTCCGGAAGTGCGGTCGCGACGCGCCAGTTGCGATACGCCGCGCCTTCCGGCTTCTGGATATCGACGACACACTGCGCTTCCTCATGACCGAGCGGCGCCAGAAACACACTGGTGCCGTTGAAAAAACCGGTCGTATCGTCAAGATGCGCGGCGCGCACCGACAGATCCCACGCATACACCTCGTAGCGTAGCGTCAGCGCGCCTTTGACCGGCGCGGCCTGCCACGTGTGCTTGTCGGTCTTTTCGACGCGCACCTTGCGGCCCGCGTCGTTGACGGCGCGCAGCGTGACGATGTTGCGGGCGAATTCGCGCACCATGTAGCTGCCCGGAATCCACACCGGCAGCATGAAACGCTGGCCGGCCGGATCGGGATCGGCGACGGTCACGGTAACTTCGAACAGATGGGCGTCGGGTTGCTTCGGAACGATGGTGTAGCGGATCAGCTTCATCGGCGGCGATTAGGAGATTTTCTGGCGGGGATGTTCGGGCTTGATGTGAAAGGAGGCGCACTTCGCGCCTCCTCTTTTCGACTGTGCCATGCGCTCAGCGCACGGCGGACATTTCCTTGTCCAGCCGGTCTGCCGGCACGGCGCCGGGCAAGCGGCGGCCGTCGGCAAGG
Source organism: Paraburkholderia domus (assembly GCF_905220705.1). Classification (GTDB taxonomy): domain Bacteria; phylum Pseudomonadota; class Gammaproteobacteria; order Burkholderiales; family Burkholderiaceae; genus Paraburkholderia; species Paraburkholderia domus. Next base: position 149,869 of record NZ_CAJNAT010000015.1, on the reverse strand, counting down.
AATACCGTGGGCGTGCCCTCGACGTTCATCGCACGGCCGAGCGCCAGGTTCTTGTCGATCGCTGCGGTATCGCAGGTGCCGGCCGCGGTAGGTGCCTGATGGTCCTGCATCCACGATTCCCATGCCTTCGCGCGGTCGGTCGAGCACCAGATCGACTTCGACTTCGCGGTCGAATCAGGCGACAGCACCGGGTACAGGAAGGTGTAGACCGTGACGTTGTCGATCGACTTGAGCGTCGTTTCGAGCTGCTTGCAGTACGGGCAGTTCGGATCGGAGAACACGGCGATCTTGCGCGCGCCGTTGCCCTTCACGACCTTCACCGCGTTCGCGAACGGCAGGCTCGCGAAGTCGATGCGATTGGTTTCCGACAGACGCGCTTCGGTCAGATTCTTGCGGGTCTTCGCGTCGACCATGTCGCCGAGCATGAGGTAGTCGCCGTTCGCATCGCTATAGATGATCTGCGAGCCGAGGTTCACTTCGTAGAGGCCGGCAATCGGCGACTTCGTCACGCTCTTGATCGTCACGTCGGCTAGACGCGTTTGCAGCGTGGCCTTGAGCTTGTCGGTGGCTTGATCGGCCTGCGCCGAGCAGCCGATCGTCACGGCAGCGATCGCGAGCGCGACGGCCGCGATGCGGAAGGTTTTTTTCATGCTGAATTCCTGGAGTTCAATCGCGCGCGGTGCGCGTTTTGGGACGTTTCTGGTCTGACCGGAATGGTGTCCATCCGTTCATGATACCCGCCTCGCCGGCCGGGTATGTGGGCTCGGGCGCTTTACCCCAGCGCGGCCGACACCAGCCAGCGCTTGATGAACGGCTGCGCGCCGACAAACGCCATGCCGGTATTGCGCAACACCTTGGCGAACGGACCCGGTGCCGAAAAGAGCTTTTGCAGGCCGTCGGTGGCAATCATCAGTGCGCGGATGTCTTCGCGGCGGGCGCGTTCGTAGCGGCGCAGCAGCACCATGTCGCCGAGATCGCGGAACGCTTCCTTGCCGGCGACCGTCTCGGCAAGCGCCGCGACATCGCGCAAACCGAGGTTCATGCCCTGGCCCGCCAACGGATGAATCAGATGCGCGGCATCACCGACCAGCGCGACGCGCGGCGCCACGAGCTTGTCGACGGTTTGCAGCGCGAGCGGGAAGCCTTGCGCGGGTGTCACGCATTCCAAAGCGCCAAACTGCTCGCCCGTCACGCGTTCGACTTCGGCCGCGAGTTGCGCCGGATCGAGCGCGAGCAGTTGCTCGGCGTGCTCGGTGCGTGCCGACCAGACCAGCGACATGTGGCCGTCCGGCATCGGCAGCAGCGCGATGATTTCGCCGTCCTTGAACCATTGATAGGCGGTTTCGCTGTGCGGCTTTTCAGCCTTGAAATTCGCGACCACGCCGGTTTGCTTATAGTCGCGCCGGATCATTTTCGAACCGATCTGCGCGCGCACCCACGAATGCGCCCCGTCCGCGCCGACCACCAGATCGGCCTCGACCACATTACCGTTGGCAAGGCCGACGCTCGCGCCCTCGGCGGTAAAGTCGAGCGCCTGAGCACGCGTGTCGATCCAGGTGAGATTCGGCTGAAAACGCAGCGCGGCATCCAGTGCACGCTCGATCACCGACGACTCGACGATCCACGCCAGTTGCGGCACGGACGCCTGAAATGCCGAAAAATGGAGTTCGGCGTGCGCATCGCCGTAGACGCGCATGTCGTAGACGGGCCCAAGCTTCGACAGATCGAGCGCCTGCCACACCCGCAACCGCTCCAGCAGCACCTGCGAACTCGACGACAGCGCGTAGACCCGCGAGTCGAAGGTGGCGCCAGCGGGCAGCGCCGCGCAGGGTTGCGCGAGCAGCGCCACGCGCTGTCCGCCTTGCGTCAGCGCCAGCGCCGCGGTCTTGCCGACAAGCCCGCCGCCGATCACGGCGGCATCAAAAGTCTGGTGGTGTGCGTTCATCCGCGCATTATAGCCGCGGGGGTTGCTGGGGACGGCTCGAGCCGTGCGGCATTTCGGCCCGAAAACCTAGTGTCCAAGCGCGGCGTGCGCCGCATTGGCTTCGCGCAAACGCATGAATTCACGGTCTGTCGAAAGGACTCTCCACGCGCTCGTCACCAGTTCGCTCTTTCGGTCCCGCTGGTCCCCCCGTACGGTGCATTCTGGGAAAACCCGGTCGTACACACGCCACAGCGAGTCGAAATCATTGGTATCGGCGAACTGAGCAATGCTGCGTTTATCGTCCTGCGTGAGTTGCTTGGCCATGCAGTCCACCGTCTGGCGATCGGTTGCCGCCTGAGCGTCTTCGTAGTTCGGCGATAGCCCGGCAATCACACCAGCGCCTATCAGCGCGGCGCCCAATCCCCACCAGCCCCATCTTTTTATTGTCATCGTGCATCCTCGGAAAGGGCTCTAGCGGCCCCGGACCTGCATATTACAATGCTCTGACAAAATATTTCCCGGTAAGCACGGTTCTCGCGCCCTTCCCAGGACGCCCGTCCGAACGGGTTACAATTGCGCTTTCCGTGACAAAACTCGCCCAGAATCGTCGAGGCAACGCCCCGATCTGGTGTCTTGTCCCGCTCCGCTGCGCTTCCTCCGCCACGCCAGGCGCGAAGGCTTTTCGAATCCTGCACACAGCGTCGAGCGCATCACGCAACTTACTGATTCACTGAAGGATTTCCATGAGCCTCAAATGCGGCATCGTCGGCCTGCCTAACGTCGGCAAGTCCACCCTGTTCAATGCGCTGACCAAGGCGGGCATCGCCGCCGAAAACTATCCGTTCTGCACGATCGAGCCGAACGTCGGCATCGTCGAAGTGCCGGACGCGCGTCTGAAGGCGCTCGCTGAAATCGTCAAGCCGGAGCGCATCCTGCCGGCCGTGGTGGAATTCGTCGACATCGCCGGTCTCGTGGCCGGTGCGAGCAAGGGCGAAGGTCTGGGCAACCAGTTCCTCGCCAACATCCGCGAAACCGACGCGATTACGCACGTGGTGCGCTGCTTCGAAGACGAGAACGTGATTCACGTCGCGAACAAGGTCGATCCGCTGTCCGATATCGAAGTGATCAACACCGAACTGGCGCTCGCCGACCTCGCGACCGTCGAAAAGGCGCTGTCGCGCTATTCGAAGGCCGCCAAGTCGGGGAATGACAAAGAAGCCATCAAGAACGCCGCGGTGCTGGAAAAAGTGCGCGCTCAGCTCGACCAGGCCAAGCCGGTGCGCGCGCTCGATCTGTCGGATGAAGAAAAAACCACGCTCAAGCCGTTCTGCCTGATCACCGCGAAGCCGACCATGTACGTCGCCAACGTGAAAGACGATGGCTTCCACAACAATCCGCACCTCGACGCGGTCACGAAGTTCGCAGCAGCCGAAGGCGCACCGGTCGTCGCTGTTTGCGCGGCGATCGAAGCGGAAATCGCCGACCTCGACGAAGCGGATATGGAAGTGTTCCTCGCCGACATGGGCATGGAAGAGCCGGGCCTGAACCGCGTGATTCGCGCGGCGTTCAAGTTGCTGGGTCTGCAAACCTACTTCACAGCAGGCGTGAAGGAAGTGCGCGCATGGACGATCCATATCGGCGACACCGCGCCGCAGGCAGCGGGCGCGATCCACACTGATTTCGAGCGCGGTTTCATTCGCGCACAGACGATCGCCTTCAACGACTTCATCACCTACAAGGGTGAACAAGGCGCGAAGGAAGCCGGCAAGATGCGCGCGGAAGGCAAGGAATACGTCGTGCACGATGGCGACGTGATGAACTTCCTGTTCAACGTTTAAGGCTTCGCTGCGGCGCGAGGCGTCGATTGGCAACACGCTAAAAGCCGCAGCGGTATCCCGATAGAACAAAAAGCCCGCTCGCTGCGGGCTTTTTGTTTTACTGCGAGACCCCGGTTGCGTTTTGCGCTGCACACTGCAACGGCATGACCGCACCCGACTTGATCGCAGCCATCTGCAACGGTGAATCCGCCAGCACCGAATCGATCCCCATACACGCCGCCGCCAGATAATCGGCGGCACTATTCACCCCGATCGCGAGAATCCGCACGTCCGGGTTCCGCCTGAAGCAGGCAACCGTAGCCGGCGTCCACAGGGTCGCCGTCACTTCCGAACGACCCTCACCCAACGTGAACTGCTCGACCACCGTCAGTGCCCGGTGCATCTCAAACGCTGTTGACGTATGTTGCGCGGGTGCATCCACACAGCCCTGGTTGAGCAGCACACCCAACAAGCGTTGACGGGTTGCATCGCGTGACTCGTAAAGCTGGGCCTGCGTATAAATGCCGAAGCTCTGCTGGTACTGCTGATCGGTCGAATAGATCGTGACGCGCGACCACGCATTCTCCTCGCTTAGCACCTGGGCCACTGCCTGAGTTTGCGGCTGCACAGGCATCGCCTTCATATCCAGCACGACCGGCATGCTCGGGGGGATCGCACGCAGCGCTTCACGCAGGGTGGGAATACCCACCGGCTGGGCACGATACGGGTATGTGTCACCTCGACGGAAAGTCCAGCCTGCATTCACACGCGCGAGTTCCGCCGCGGTGTGCGCTGAAACCGGGCCCTTCGCGTCAGTCAGCGCCGACAGGTCTGCGGGACGGTACAGAACAGGTACTCCGTCTTTACTCAACTGGACGGAGAGCCACATGGCGTCTGCACGATGCGCGATCGACTGGCGAATCGCTTCGAGCGTGTTTTCGGGCGCGTCGCCCGTGCCGCCGCGATGAGCGACGATCTTCGGCAAGATGGCAACCGGCAGCGCGCCACTGTCCGCCGCCACGCGCGTCAAGGGGCAACCGACCAACACAAGGCCCATCACCGTACTGCACAGCGCAAATCGCATTGGTCGAAGCATATGGAATCCTGATTGACGAACGTCATGATAGTGCGTGCCCAATGAAGGTATAGCCCCGGCACCCGTCTACTCGCCCCGCTACCCTTCATGACCCCGCGCTCGCGGCGATGTTCGCCAGTCGACGTTTGGCCTTGACCTAGCGCAAACCGGCGTCTTCAGAAGCCCATTGTTTCCGTTTTGTGGCAGCGATGTTAAATTGCGGCATTTGGCGCCTGTCAAAAAGCGGACTGCCGCTCGGCGGCCGACGCCAGACTGTCATCGAACACAAATAGAATCGCGCGATTCGCATTCGCGCCCGTTCCGGTTAGGAGACAAATCGATGAGTTGCAAGCCGCTGTTCCGTTCGCTTTCCGTTGCCGCCGTATTGAGCTTCGGCATCAGCCAGGCGGCTCATGCCGCCACTGAAATCCAGTTCTGGCACGGCATGGAAGCCGCCCTCGGCGAGCGTCTGAACGACATCGCCAACGCGTTCAATGCGTCGCAAAGCGACTACAAGATCGTGCCGGTGTTCAAAGGCACGTACGACCAGACCCTCGCCGCAGGCATCGCCGCTTATCGCAGCGGCAACGCACCAGCCATTCTGCAAGTCTACGAAGTCGGCACCGCCACGATGATGCAGGCGAAGAAGGCCGTGATCCCGGTCTCGGACGTGTTCAAGCAAGCCGGCGTGCCGCTCGACGAAAAGGCCTTCGTGCCGACCATTGCCAGCTACTACAGCGACGCCAAAACCGGCGAACTGATCTCGATGCCGTTCAACAGCTCCACACCGGTGCTGTACTACAACAAGGACGCTTTCAAGAAAGCCGGGCTCGATCCGAATCAGCCGCCGAAAACCTGGGCCGAGTTGCAGGTGGACGCGCAGAAGCTGAAGGCGTCGGGCATGGCGTGCGGCTATTCATCAGGCTGGCAGAGCTGGATTCAGCTCGAAAACTATAGCGCCTGGCATGGCGCGCCGTTTGCGTCGAAGAACAATGGTTTCGACGGTGCCGACGCCCAGTTGGAATTCAACAAGCCGCTGCAGGTCGCGCACATCCAGTTCCTGCAGAACATGCAGAAGGAAGGCACCTTCACGTACGTTGGCCGCAAGGACGAACCGGTGTCGAAGTTCTATAGCGGCGACTGCGGGATCATCACGAACTCGTCGGGTTCGCTCGCCACGATCAAGAAGTACGCGAAGTTCAACTTCGGTACCGGCATGATGCCGTACGACGCGAATGTGAAGGGCGCGCCGCAGAACGCGATCATCGGCGGAGCGAGCCTGTGGGTGCTCTCGGGTAAAGACCCGGCGGTGTACAAGGGCGTGGCGAAATTCCTCGCGTATCTGTCGTCGGCGCCGGTTGCCGCGAAGTGGCATCAGGACACCGGCTATCTGCCGGTCACGACCGCCGCCTATCAACTGACGCAGCAGCAAGGCTTCTACGAGAAGAATCCGGGTAGCGACACGGCGATCAAGCAGATGCTCAACAAGCCGCCCCTGCCATACACGAAGGGCTTGCGTCTGGGCAATATGCCGCAGATCCGCACCGTCATCGACGAAGAACTCGAACAGGTCTGGGCGGACAAGAAGACACCGCAACAGGCGCTCGATTCGTCCGTGGCGCGCGGCGACGAGTTGCTGCGCCGCTTCGAGAAAGCCGGCAACTAAGCATTAATTAGTCGGCAGGGTTTCGGTGCTCCCGCACCGAAACCCTTTGTTGCAGCAGAACCTGGGAATCTTCGATGGAAAAGCGCTCCAGCTTCGGCACCAGCGTGCTGCCCTACCTGCTCGTCGCGCCGCAACTCCTGATCACGCTGCTGTTCTTTCTGTGGCCGGCAGGCGAAGCGCTGTGGCAATCCACGCAGAGCCAGGACGCGTTCGGCACGTCGAGTGAATTTGTCGGTCTGGCGAATTTCAAGCAGTTATTCGCCGATCCGCTTTATCTGTCGTCGTTCTATACAACGCTGATTTTCTGCGCGCTCGTCACGGTGTCGGGGCTGGTGATATCGCTACTTCTGGCAGTCTGCGCGGATCGCGTAACGCGCGGCGCGAAGGCCTACCAAACGCTGCTGATCTGGCCATATGCGGTCGCGCCCGCGATCGCCGCGGTGTTGTGGTCGTTCCTGTTCAATCCGAGCATCGGCTTGGTCACCTATGCGCTCGCCAAGTACGGCATCGTATGGAATCACGCGTTGAACGCGGGCCAGGCGATGTTTCTGGTCGTGCTGGCATCCGTATGGAAACAGGTCAGCTATAACTTTCTGTTCTTCTATGCCGGCTTGCAGGCGATTCCGCGTTCGCTGATCGAAGCGGCGGCGATCGACGGCGCCGGTCCGGTGCGGCGCTTCTTCGGCATCGCCCTGCCGCTGCTCTCGCCGACCAGCTTCTTCCTGTTGGTGATCAACATCACCTATGCATTCTTCGACACCTTTCCGGTGATTGACGCCGCCACCGGCGGCGGCCCGGCACAATCCACCCGCACGCTGATCTACAAGATCTTCGCCGAAGGCTTCCAGGGACTGGACATCGGCAGCTCGGGCGCACAGTCCGTCATCCTGATGGTGATCGTCGTCGCCTTGACGGTCGTGCAATTCCGCTTCATCGAACGCAGAGTTCAATACTCATGATCGAGAATCGCCGCGGTTTCGACCTCTTCTGCCATGCGGTGCTGATTCTCGGCGTCGTACTGGTGGTGTTTCCGGTGTACGTCGCGTTTTGCGCGGCAACGATGAGTGAGCAGGAAGTGTTCAGCGTGCCGCTCTCGCTGGTGCCAAGCACGCATTTATTCGAGAACATCGCGACGGTATGGTCGCAAGGCAGCGGCAATGCGGCGGCGCCGTTCGGCCGCATGCTGTTCAACAGCCTCGTGATGGCGCTGGTGATTTCGATCGGCAAGATCGCCATCTCGATGATCTCCGCGTATGCGATCGTGTTTTTCCGCTTCCCGTTTCGCAATCTGTCGTTCTGGCTGATTTTCATCACGCTGATGCTGCCGGTCGAAGTGCGTATCTTCCCGACCGTGCAGGTCGTGTCGTCGATGCATCTGAGCAATACGTACAGCGGCCTGACCTTGCCGCTGATCGCATCGGCCACCGCCACGTTCCTGTTCCGCCAGTTCTTCATGACGCTGCCCGACGAGCTGATGGAAGCGGCGCGCATCGACGGCGCCGGGGCGATGCGTTTCTTCTGGGACGTGGTGCTGCCGTTGTCGAAGACGAATATGGCGGCGCTCTTCGTCATCACGTTCATTTACGGCTGGAATCAATATCTGTGGCCGATCCTGATCACGAGCCAGCAATCGCTGACCACGGCGGTGGTCGGCATCAAAAGCATGATCGCGTCTGGCGACACCGCAACAGAATGGCATCTCGTGATGACCGCGACGCTGCTCGCGATGCTGCCGCCGCTCGCCGTCGTGCTGACGATGCAGCGCTGGTTCGTGCGCGGACTGGTGGACTCAGAGAAGTAACTCGCGCAGCTTGGGCGAGCTTCGGGTTGGACATGGAATCGGGAACACCGCGCAAAGCGTGGCACGCGCGGCAAGCAACGAAAAGGCTAAAACGGCATGGCTGCACTGACTCTGCAAAGCGTTAAAAAGACCTACGACGGCAAACAGTTCGTGTTGCACGGCATCGACGTGGACGTCGCGGACGGCGAGTTCGTCGTGATGGTCGGTCCGTCGGGTTGCGGCAAATCGACCTTGCTGCGGATGGTGGCTGGGCTCGAAGGTATTTCCGAAGGCTCCATCTCGATCGCCGGCAAAGTGGTCAATCGCCTGGAACCAAAGGATCGCAACATCGCGATGGTGTTCCAGAACTACGCGCTTTATCCGCACATGAGCGTCGCCGAGAACATGGGCTATGCGCTGAAGATCGCAGGCGTCGATCGCGCGCAGATTGCGAAGCGCGTGGACGCTGCGGCGCAGATTCTCGAACTTGGACCGCTGCTCGCACGCAAGCCGCGCGAGTTGTCGGGCGGTCAGCGGCAACGCGTCGCCATGGGCCGCGCGATCGTGCGCGAGCCGGCGGTGTTTCTGTTCGATGAACCGCTGTCGAATCTCGATGCACGCCTGCGCGTGCAGATGCGCCTCGAAATCCAGCGCCTGCATGCACGACTCGCGACGACCAGCCTCTATGTCACGCACGATCAGATCGAAGCGATGACGCTGGCGCAGCGCGTGATCGTGATGAACAAGGGTCACGCCGAGCAGATCGGCGCGCCGACCGAGGTCTACGAACGCCCGGCGACGGTGTTCGTCGCGAGCTTCATCGGCTCGCCGGGGATGAATCTGCTGGAAGGCCGGGTGTCGGATGACGGTTCGATGTTCGAGATGGCAGGCAACGGGCCGAAGCTGCCGCTCACAGGCGTCGCGTCGATCGGCCACGAAGTCGCCAAGGGCCGCGAATGGACGCTCGGCATCCGCCCGGAGCATATGACGCCAGGGCAAGCGGACGTTGCGAACGCCACGTTGACCGTCGATTCCTGCGAACTGCTGGGCGCAGACAACCTCGCGCACGGCCGCTGGGGCAAACACGACGTGACGGTCCGCTTGCCGCACACGCATCGGCCCGCAGCAGGCGAAACGCTGCAAGTCGCGTTGCCCGCGCAGCATCTGCATTTCTTCGATCCGTCGACGGGACGACGCGCAAACTGACGTCACCGCGGACGCCCTCTGCCGTCCCACCCCCGCCCCGAAGTACAATGCCATCTGCACAACCCGCCCGCGCGCGGGGCGTCGCGGGGTTCGAAGCCGCGCTCGACGCCGCGCCGGCCGGTGCCAGGCACACTGCCTGGTCACAACACCGATTACCCATCCACCCACGATTGCCCGCCCCTACGCGGCCGGCGTCGTCAACGTCTATTGCAAGCAAATGGCCCAATACGTCTTCACCATGAACCGGGTCGGCAAAATCGTGCCGCCCAAGCGTCAAATCCTGAAAGACATCTCGCTGTCGTTCTTCCCCGGCGCGAAGATCGGCCTGCTCGGCCTGAACGGCTCGGGCAAGTCGACGCTGATCCGCATCATGGCCGGTGTGGACAAGGACATCGAGGGCGAAGCCACGCCGATGCCGAACCTGAACATCGGCTATCTGCCGCAGGAACCGCAACTCGATCCGACCAAGACGGTGCGTGAAGCGGTCGAAGAAGGTCTCGGCGACGTCTTCGGCGCGCAAAAGAAACTGGACGAAATCTACGCCGCCTACGCGGAGCCGGACGCCGACTTCGACGCGCTCGCCGCCGAGCAGGCGAAGTACGAAGCGATTCTGGCCACCACCGACGGCAGCGCTGAACAACAAATCGAAATCGCCGCCGACGCGCTGCGTCTGCCGGCATGGGACGCGAAGATCGAACATCTGTCGGGCGGCGAAAAGCGCCGGGTCGCGCTGTGCAAGCTGCTGCTCGAAAAGCCGGACATGCTGCTGCTCGACGAACCGACCAACCACCTGGACGCGGAATCGGTCGACTGGCTGGAGCAGTTCCTGACGCGCTTCCCGGGCACGGTCGTCGCCGTGACCCACGATCGCTACTTCCTCGATAACGCCGCAGAGTGGATTCTCGAACTCGACCGCGGCCACGGCATTCCCTGGAAGGGCAACTACAGCAGCTGGCTCGACCAGAAGGAAGAGCGCCTGAAGCAGGAAGAGTCGTCGGAATCGGCACGTCAGAAGGCGATCAAGAAGGAACTGGAGTGGGTACGCCAGAACCCGAAGGGCCGTCAGGCGAAGTCGAAGGCGCGTATTGCCCGCTTCGAGGAGCTGAACAGCCAGGACTATCAGAAGCGCAACGAAACTTCGGAAATCTTCATCCCGGTCGGCGACCGTCTGGGTAACGAAGTGATCGAGTTCAAGAACGTCAGCAAGTCGTATGGCGACCGTTTGCTGCTCGACGACGTCAGCTTCAAGATTCCGGCCGGCGCAATCGTCGGCATCATCGGGCCGAACGGCGCCGGTAAGTCAACGCTGTTCCGCATGCTGACCGGCCGCGAACAACCGGATTCGGGCGAGATCGTGCAAGGCCCGACGGTCAAGCTCGCGTACGTCGACCAAAGCCGCGACGCGCTCGACGGCTCGAAGACCGTGTTCGAAGAAATCTCCGGCGGTGCGGACGTGCTGACGGTCGGCAAGTACGAAACGCCTTCGCGTGCATACATCGGTCGCTTCAACTTCAAGGGCGGCGATCAGCAGAAGACCGTCGGCAATCTGTCGGGCGGTGAGCGCGGCCGGCTGCATCTGGCGAAGACGCTGATCGCGGGCGGCAACGTGCTGCTGCTGGACGAACCGTCGAACGACCTGGACGTCGAAACGCTGCGCGCGCTGGAAGACGCGTTGCTCGAGTTCGCCGGCTCCGTGATGGTGATTTCGCACGATCGCTGGTTCCTTGACCGCATCGCGACGCACATCCTCGCATTCGAAGGCGACTCGCAAATCACGTTCTTCGACGGCAACTACCAGGAATACGAAGCGGACAAGCGCGCACGCCTCGGTGAAGAAGCTGCACGTCCGAAGCGTCTGCGTTACAAGCCGATCGCGCGATAAATCGCGGGCCTGGCAGCCCGCTCGTTGACTGACGAGCGGGCTGTTTTGCTGGTCATCTTTTGCTGAAGGTTTTGTCGACCGCTTTGCTCACCGCCTGATCGGGGCGTTTTGCCAGCCGATTGCCCAATCATTTTGCTCACCGCGGGCATGCCGGAAACGCCTTGCGCCTCCCGGATGGGCGGTAGGGCACACGCATTGCGTGCCACGGCGTGATACACGTCGTCCCGGCGAGTTCAGTCACACCGCCGTATCCAACAGACGTGCGCCCAACCCGCGCACGCACAGGCCAATCGCACCCACACCGCGAACAGCGCGGCGACGAGGAGGCAAGCATGGCAATGTCTAAGGGCAAACGCTGGGCGATTGCCGTAGGTGGCGTGCTGCTGGTGCTGATCGTCATCGTGGTCGGTACGCTGCAGTTCGCGCAGCGCGAAGTCAAAGAACGCGTCATTGCGGCGCTCGGACCATTAGGCAGCGCCGAAAGCATCCGGGTCGGCCTCACTTCAGTCCATCTCACCAACGTTCTGCTCAAAGCGCCACCCGGCTGGCCCGCTGGCAATCCGCTACGCGCCGACGAAATCACGCTCACACCCGATATCCGCGACCTGCTCGCGCGACGCATGCATATCCGCAGCGTGGTGGTGCGTGGCTTCGACGTCGCGGTGCTGCGCACCAAGGACGGCGAGATCAACCTGCTGCCGAATCTGCGGGAATCGGTGAACAACGCCGACAACGAAGCCAGCGGCGGCGCAACAGCGACTCCCCGCGAAAAGCTGATCGACCACATCAGCCTCGAGCAAGGCAACTTCCATTTCTACGATATGTCGGTCGGGCCGCCGGCATTCAAGATGACGGTCAGCAATGCCAACGCGACGGTCGATCACCTGCAACTGCCCGCGCTCAGCGAACCGACCACACTCAATCTCACCGGTTCGATCAAAGGTCCGGCGCATACGGGTACTGTCTCGTTCAGCGGCTGGATCAAGATCGCCTCCAAGGATTCGCAGACCACCACCAATCTGCGCGGCATCGATGTCGTGATGCTCGATCCTTACCTGCTGAAAAAGGCCGGCGCGAAGGCGCAAGTAACAGGCGGCACGGTCGACCTGACCGTCGAATCGACGGTGCGAAACTATCAGTTGCACGCGCCCGGCACGGTGACGATCCACCACCTGCAACTCTCCGACAGCGACAATCCGCTCGACACTTTCATGTCGATTCCGACCAAGGCGGCCATTGCCGCGCTCAAGACGCACAACGGCGATATCACGCTGCATTTCGTGCTTGACGGAAACCTCCGTGACCCGAAATTTTCGGTGCAGGAAGGTCTGATGCAGCGTCTCGGTGCGGGGTTTGCTAAAGCGTTGGGCGTGAGCGTCGAAGGCGTGGCAAAGAGCGCAGGGGAAACTGTGAAAGGCTTGGGCAACGCGTTGAAGAATCTGCTTGGACAGTAGGCTTAAACCGGCAAGCCCAACTCCCGCAATTTCGCTTCGGTTCGCGCGGCGGCGGTGTGATGCACGCCGTGCCAGCCAAGCGCCGTTGCGGCCTCGGCATTTTTCAGATTGTCGTCAATGAAGGCGAGTTCATCCGGCTGAATGCCCGGCAGTTGCGCCTCGATCCGCTGACGCATTTCCGCGAAGATCGCCGGATCGGGTTTCACCAGCTTCACCCTGCCCGACACGACGATGTCGCGGAACCGCCGCAGCACGGGGTAATGCTCCCACGCATAGGGAAACGTTTCCGCCGACCAGTTCGTCAGCCCGAAAAGCGGTACGCCGGCCGCTTCGAGCTTCTCCATGATCGCCACGCCCTCTTCCAGCACGCCGGCCACCATCTCATGCCAGCGCTCGTAGAACGCGCGGATCAGCGGTGCGTGATCGGGAAACTTCGCGACCAGTTCGTCTGTCGCCTCGACGATCGGCTGGCCGCCGTCCTGACGGATCACCCAGTCCATCGAACAGACGTGGGTCAGAAACCAGCGGCGCTCCGTTTCATCAGGAATCAACTGCCGATACAGATACTCGGGGCTCCAGTCGATCAGCACGCCGCCGAAATCGAACACGACTGCCTTGATGGCCATGCACTCTCCGTCAGTAAGGTCGTGGCGACGAGATCAGATCGGTTGCGTACGCAAGTCCAGCCACGCTTTAGCCTCGCCCGACACATGCGGCGACAGGCGCGTACGCACCATCTCGTGATACGCGTTGAGCCATGCGCGCTCGTCATCACGCAACAGCGACAGATCGAGGCAGCGCGTGTCGATCGGGCACAGCGTCAGCGTTTCGAACTTGAGGAAATCGCCGAATTCGGTTTTCTCCGCGGGCACGTTCAGCACTAGGTTCTCAATCCGCACGCCCCATTTGCCCGGCCGGTAAATGCCCGGCTCGACCGAGGTGATCATGCCCTCTTCCATCGCCGTCCATGGTTCGGCCGGCGCGTAGTGCGAAATCACCTGCGGGCCTTCGTGCACGTTCAGGAAATAGCCCACCCCGTGACCGGTGCCATGACCGTAGTCGGCGCCGGCTTCCCAGATCGGCGCACGGGCGATCGCATCGAGCATCGGCGAACGAATGCCGCGCGGGAATTTCGCACGCGACAGCGCCATGGTGCCTTTCAGCACGATCGTGAAGTCGCGCCGCTGTGCCTCGCTGACGGTGCCGACCGGCACGACGCGCGTGATGTCGGTTGTGCCGCTCAGATACTGCGCGCCCGAGTCGATCAGCAACAGGCCATTGCCCTCGATCACCGAATGCGCTTCATCGGTCGCGCGGTAGTGCGGCATCGCACCGTTCGCGTTGAAGCCGGCGATCGTGGCAAAGCTCAGCGACACGAAGCCCGGACGGCGCGCGCGGGCTGCCGTCAGGCGCTCGTCAATCGTCAGTTCGGTGATCGTTTCGCGGCCCAACGCACCTTCAAACCACGCGAAGAATTCGGCAAGCGCCGCGCCGTCCTGTTCCATCGTCTCGCGCACGTGCTCCGCTTCCGCTTCGGTCTTGCGCGACTTGAAGAACGTGGACGGATTGACCGCCTCAACGACCGTCACCGTGGACGGCACCGACTGCAGCGAGCCATACGTAATGCGGCGCGGGTCGATCAGCAGCGTGCTGCCGGCCGGCAGCGCGGCCAGCGCATCCGCCGCCTTTGCATACGGCTCGACACTGATGCCGTCACGCGCGAGTGCATCGGCCAGCGCTTGCGGCACCTTGCCGTCGGCGACGAAGAGCGACGCGCTCTCCAGACCGATCAGTGCATGCGCCACGAACACCGGGTTGTAGCTGACGTCGGCGCCGCGCAGATTCAGAAGCCATGCAAGATCGTCGAGCGTGGAAATGAAGTGCCACTGCGCGCCCTTCTCCGCCATCGCGCGGCGAATCTGCGCGAGCTTTTCCGAACGGGCGACGCTCGCGTGCGGCGCGGCGTGCTCGAAGACGGCGGCAGCGGGCAGCGACGGGCGCTGCGGCCAGATCGCGTCGAACAGATCGACGTCGGCGCGCAGCTTCACGCCGCGCGCGGTCAGCGCCTGGCTCAACGCACGTGCCGCCGACACGCCCAGCACGGCACCGTCCACACCGACCGTGCCGCCGGTCGCGACGTTCTGCGCAAGCCATTCGAAATGCGGCGCGGTCTGCTGGCCGCCGATCATCTTCATCAATTGAACGCCGGTGCCGGCCAGTTGCGCGTTGGCTTGTTCCCAATAGCGGCTGTCGGTCCACACGCCGGCAAAATCGGCGGTCACGACCAGCGTGCCAGCCGAGCCGGTGAAACCCGACAGCCACTGCCGGCCTTGCCAACGCCCTGGTAGATATTCGGAAAGATGGGGATCTGCGGACGGCACCAGATAGGCGGCTACGCCTTCGCGCGCCATCGCATTGCGCAATGTCGCCAGCCGTTCGGGGATAGAGGAAGTTTCGGGGAGTCGGGCATTCATCAGAGTCACCTGCAAGTATTCATCGACGGGAAAGCAAGCCGACCGTCACGGCGACGGCGACCAACGCGACGGCGGTACATACCGGCCATTCGAGCATATCGCCATCATGAAAGAGACCAACCACGTTACCGGCCATGCGCGCGACACCCGCGCCCAGCAAGCCGGCCAGTAACGCCACCCACCATTGGGCGCGGCTCGAACGGCGCAACGGATGCAGCCACCAGCCTGCCAGGCCGATCACCGCGCCGAGCGCCAGGATTCCGGGCCACCCCATCAGCGGCAGGTCTCGCGCAGTTTCAGATTCGTCTCATGGGCGCAGAAGGCCTGAGCAGCTAGCATTTTTGTCTCGTTAACTATAGAGGTTCAGCACGGCGCTTTCCGCATAGCGGTTGAGTTTAGGGGTCGGGGTGATGTTAGGCAAGTTGTAAGCCTTCCGAAAAAACCTCGTCCCGGGTGATTGCCAAGCTGAAAGCGTGCCATGCGAATCGCCCTTATCGAGCCGGACCTTCGGCACGCCACGTTAGTCGACCGGCTGATCTTTGCCGGCGGCCATGCGTGTCAACACTTCATTGCGAGCGCACCGTTTCTGAAACGCGCCGCCGACGAGTTCTTCGATCTTCTCATCACTGAAAGCTGGGCCGGCGACCATTCCGCCGAAGACGTAATCACGCGCGCCCGCTCCATCCTGCCGAGCTTGCCGGTGATCGTGCTGCTGTCGGATCCACGCGAAAGTCAGATCGTCGCCGCGCTGCGCGCGGGTGCAGACGACTGCCTGACCAAACCGGTTCGCGGCCCGGAAATGCTGGCCCGCATAGACGCGCTGCTGCGGCGCGCGGGCCTGCGGCGGCCACCCAACCGGCGACTCGACACGATCGGCGGCTATGCGTTCGACGCGGCGCGCCTTGCCGTCACGTTCCGGAACCAGACCGTCACCCTGACGCCAAAGGAATTCCGCTTTGCGCTGCTACTGTTTACCAATGTCTCGCGGCCCGTGTCGCGCGCGCATATTCTCGAAACCGTCTGGACCCGCCGCCGCGACGTAAGGTCGCGTACCGTCGACACCCATGCGTCGCGCGTGCGGACCAAATTGCAGTTGCGCCCGGAGCATGGTTATTGCCTGACACCGCTGTACGGCTACGGCTATCAACTCGACGCGGTGCCGCCAGAGGCCGTTATAACGGCCAGATGACGCCCCCACAATGTAAGAATCGTGAAAACGCTATAATATTGAGCTAAACCATAGCTCCCCATATGCAGCTTCTAACGATCGGAATCAATCACCACACTGCGCCTGTCGCCTTGCGCGAACGCGTGGCGTTTCCGCTCGAACAGATCAAGCCTGCATTGGACACCTTCAAGAGCGTCTGGCTCGGCCGCACTGCGCGCACGGCGCCGGAAGCCGCGATTCTGTCCACCTGCAATCGCACCGAACTCTACTGCGTCACCGACGACCAGGCCGCGCGTGAAGCGGCGATCCAGTGGTTCTCGAAATACCACAATCTCCCCATCGACGAACTCGCGCCGCATGTCTACGCGCTGCCGCAGTCGGAAGCGGTGCGCCACGCGTTTCGCGTCGCATCGGGGCTCGATTCGATGGTGCTGGGCGAGACGCAAATCGTCGGACAAATGAAGGATGCGGTACGCACGGCGTCAGAAGCCGGCGCACTCGGCACCTATCTGAATCAGTTGTTCCAGCGCACCTTCGCCGTGGCGAAGGAAGTGCGCAGCACGACCGAAATCGGCGCGCAGTCGGTTTCCATGGCGGCAGCCGCCGTGCGGCTCGCGCAGCGGATTTTCGACAAAGTCTCGAACCAGCGCGTGCTGTTCATCGGCGCGGGCGAAATGATCGAGTTGTGCGCGACGCACTTCGCGGCGCAGCAGCCACGTGAACTCGTCGTCGCCAATCGCACTGCCGAGCGCGGCAGCCGCCTTGCCGAACGTTTCAACGGCCGGGCTATTCCGCTGTCGGAACTGCCCACGCGCATGCATGAATTCGACATCATCGTGTCGTGTACCGCTTCCACGCTGCCGATCATCGGTCTGGGCGCGGTCGAGCGCGCCGTGAAAGCGCGCCGTCACCGGCCGATTTTCATGGTCGATCTGGCCGTACCGCGCGACATCGAACCGGAAGTCGGCCAGCTCGAAGACGTGTTTCTCTATACCGTCGACGACCTCGGCGCGATCGTGCGCGAAGGCAATGCATCGCGGCAAGCCGCAGTCGCTCAGGCTGAGGCGATCATCGAAACGCGTGTGCAAAATTTCATGCAATGGCTCGATGCGCGCAGCATCGTGCCGGTGATTCGCCACATGCATACGCAAGCCGACGTGCTGCGTCGCGCCGAAGTCGAACGCGCGCAGAAAATGCTTGCCCGCGGCGACGACCCGGCAGCAGTACTCGAAGCGCTGTCGCAATCGCTCACCAACAAACTGATTCACGGCCCTACACACGCTCTCAATCGCGCGAGCAGCGAGAACCGTGACACGCTCATCGAGTTGATGGGCGGCTTCTACAAACACTCCGGTTCTACGGAGCGTTAGCGGCGCAGCCACTGCCGCACCGTCCGCGTCACGCTGAGTGGCCCGCGACGTGCTTCTGACCAGGGCATCTGCCCACTCCCCTAGTCGCCATCCTTGCCGGAGCCCGCTCCGATACCCGTCCGATGAAAACGAGCATGCAACGCAAGCTCGACCAGCTCACTATCCGGCTGGCCGAACTGAACGACCTGTTGAGCCGCGAGGACATCACCTCGAATCTCGACCAATACCGCAAGCTCACGCGTGAACACGCCGAGCTCGGGCCGGTCGTCGAGCATTACGCGCTGTGGCGCCAGGCGATGAACGACGCGGCGACCGCGCAGGAACTGCTGGCGGACGCGTCGATGCGCGACTTCGCCGAAGAAGAAATTCGCGCGGCGCGCGAGCGGATGGAAAAACTCGGCGCCGAATTGCAGAAAATGCTGCTGCCGAAAGACCCGAACGACGACCGCAACATCTTCCTCGAAATCCGTGCCGGTACGGGTGGAGACGAATCGGCGCTGTTCGCGGGCGATTTGCTGCGCATGTACCTGCGCTTTGCCGAGCGCAATCGCTGGCAGGTGGAGATGATGTCGGCGAGCGAATCGGACCTCGGCGGCTACAAGGAGGTGATCGTGCGGATCGCCGGCGAAGCGGCGTATTCGAAGCTCAAGTTCGAATCGGGCGGCCATCGCGTGCAACGCGTGCCGGCCACGGAAACGCAGGGCCGCATTCATACGTCGGCGTGCACGGTCGCGGTCATGCCGGAAGCCGACGAAATCGGCGAAGTCGAAATCAATCCGGCCGATCTGCGCATCGACACGTTCCGCGCGTCCGGCGCGGGCGGTCAGCACATCAACAAGACCGATTCGGCGGTGCGGGTGACGCACTTGCCGACCGGCATCGTCGTCGAATGTCAGGATGACCGGTCGCAGCACAAGAACAAGGATCGCGCACTGAAGGTCCTGGCCGCGCGCATCAAGGACAAGCAGTCGCACGAGCAGCAGCAAAAGGAAGCCGCAACGCGCAAGAGCCTGATCGGTTCGGGCGATCGCTCAGAGCGGATTCGCACCTACAACTTCCCGCAAGGGCGTCTGACGGACCACCGGATCAATCTGACGCTGTACCGCCTCGACGCGATCATGGATGGCGATCTCGACGAATTGATCGCTGCCCTGGTCAGCGAGCATCAGGCCGAGTTGCTGGCATCGCTGGGCGACGCGGACTAAGCGCAGATGGATCCGCTCACGCCCGCTGCGCTGTTGCGCGCCTCGCCACTGCCGTCGCTCGAAGCGCGGATTCTGCTCACGCACGTGCTCGGCTGGCGGCATACGCAATTGATTACGCGCAGCGACGATGCGCTCGACGGCCCGGCAATTGAGCAATACCGAACCCTGGAAGCGCGACGCGTCGCCGGTGAGCCGGTGGCGCAACTGGTCGGCGCGCGCGAATTTTTCGGGCTGGATTTCGAAGTGACGCCGGACGTGCTGATTCCGCGTCCCGAAACCGAGTTGCTGGTCGAAACGGCGTTGGCGGCAATGGAAAGTATCTCGCGGCCACGTGTGCTCGATCTGGGCACCGGTACCGGCGCGATTGCCCTGGCTATTGCATCAATGCGGCCCGACGCGCAGGTCTGGGCGCTGGACCGTTCCGCCGAAGCGCTGGCGGTAGCCACACGCAACGCCGCACGTCTCCTGGATAGCAGTCGCCCCGGCGGCGCCGTGGTACTGCAGCAAAGCGATTGGTACGGCTCGCTCGACGCAGCATTGCGCTTTAACGTGATCGTCAGCAATCCGCCGTATATCGCGAGCGGCGATCCGCATCTGTCGGAAGGCGATCTGCGCTTCGAGCCGCGCGGCGCGCTCACCGACGAAGCCGACGGCCTCAGCGCGATCCGTAAGATCGTCGCGGGCGCGCCCACACGTTTGGCCGCCAACGGCGTATTGTGGATCGAACACGGGTACGATCAGGCGGAAGCGGTGCGCGGCCTGCTGACGGCACAAGGTTTTGCTCACGTGAGTTCGGAGCAGGATCTTGCCGGCATCGAGCGAATCAGCGGCGGGCAGTTGCCCGCCTAACCTCGACGGATCGCCTTAATCGCCGGGGTGGCAAAGCGGCCCTCGGCCGGTCTTACCGAAATCCGCTATCATTTCAGCCTATTCCCTACACATAACGGAACCGCAAGGTCAGTCATGGATACGCAACAACGCATCAAGCAAATCGTCGACGAAAACAACGTCGTGCTCTTCATGAAGGGCAGCGCTCAGTTCCCGATGTGCGGCTTTTCCGGCCGCGCCATCCAGATCCTGAAGGCGTGTGGCGTCAACGAAATCAAGACCGTCAACGTGCTGGAAGACGACGAAGTCCGCCAGGGCATCAAGCAGTTCTCGAACTGGCCGACCATTCCGCAGCTCTATGTGAAGGGCGAATTCGTCGGCGGCTCGGACATCATGATGGAAATGTACGAATCGGGCGAACTGCAGCAACTGTTCGCCGCGGCTTAAACGGCCGCTGTCCGAACGTTTGCCGTCCTCCGAAAAGGCGCCGCGAGCCATGGAAACACGCGCTGCGGCGCCACGCCGGCTGATCGTCGCGATCACCGGCGCGACCGGTGCCATTTACGGTATCCGGTTGCTTGAGACGCTGCGCAGGCTGGGCGGTGTCGAGAGCCATCTGCTGATTTCGAGCGCCGGGTGGCTCAATATCCAGCACGAACTCCAGTTAAGCAAAGAAGACGTGCATCCGCTCGCGGATGTCGTCCACTCGGTGCGCGACGTCGGCGCGAGTATCGCGTCCGGCTCGTTTGCCACCGACGGCATGGTGGTCGCCCCCTGCTCAATGAAGACGCTGGCAAGCGTCGCACACGGTTTTTCCGATAATCTGATCACCCGCGCCGCCGATGTCACGCTCAAAGAGCGCCGCCGGCTCGTGCTGCTCGTGCGCGAAACGCCATTCAATCTCGCGCATCTGCGCAACATGACAGCCGTCACCGAAATGGGCGGCGTGATCTTTCCGCCTTTACCTGCCTTCTACAACCAGCCCGCCTCGATCGATGAGATGGTCGATCACACGGTGGCGCGCGTGCTGGATCTGTTCGCGTTAGGACCCGCCATGTCGCCCGCATGGCAAGGATTACGCGGCACGGATTAACAACACCTGCAACACAATCAATTCCGTTTTCACCCGTTTATCAAACGCCGGTACGGACCTATATTGATAGCAACCCCACTTTTGCGCCGCGTCTTCGCGGAGGCGTTGCTGCCATGACTCGCTTACCGTCGCTCTTCCTCTCTCACGGCGCGCCCACGCTGCCGATCGACCCGTCCCTGCCCTCCGCCGAATTCGGCAAGCTATCGGCGCAATTGCCGCGTCCTGAAGCCGTCCTGATGCTGTCGGCGCACTGGGGCACGACGCAGCCGGTGGCGAGCACGTCCACGGCGCCGGAAACCATCCACGATTTCTACGGTTTCCCGCGTCAGTTGTACGAGATTCAATATCCGGCTCCCGGCGCACCCGATGTAGCGCGCCGGGCCGCCGTGCTGCTCGGCGAACACGGCATCCTCGCCGACGCCCAGCCGCATGGTCTCGACCACGGCGCGTGGGTGCCGATGCTGCTGATGTTTCCGGAAGCTGACGTGCCGGTCGCGCAGTTGTCGATCCAGCCGCACATGGACGCTGCCCATCACTTCCGTGTGGGTCGCGCACTGCGCTCGCTGAAAGACGACGGCGTGATGGTGATCGGCTCGGGCCAGATCACCCACAACCTGCGCGCCGCTGACTTTTCAGCGCGCCCGGAAGACGCCGATCCGCGCGTGACCGAATTCACCGACTGGTTCGAGGCAAAGCTCGCCGCGCGCGATATCGACGCGTTGCTCGACTACCGCCGTCAGGCGCCACACGCGGTGCTGATGCATCCGACCGACGAACACCTGCTGCCCGTATTCGCGGCACTGGGCGCGGCGGACGACGACTATTCGCTGGCGATTCAGTCGCTCGGTACCTATCAGCGGTCGCTCGCCATGACGAATTACGTGTTCGGCACTGCCTGACTCGACGCCAACGCAGCGCCGTTAAAGCACCTGAACAAGGTCAAGGCGCCGCCAACAAAAAAGCCCGCCTGAGCAACTCAGGCGGGCTTTTTTCGTACTGAGCCGGATCACGGCGGTCCGGCGGTCCGGCGAAAGACTCGTCGCCGCCTTAGTGTGCGCCCATGCCTTCAAGCACTTCGTCGTGTGTCTGACGCTCTTCGAGGTATTCCGACCGGTAGCCGCTCTGCACGCCCCAGTAGTAGAACACCAGCGAGAACGCAGCCACCACCAGCATGTCCCAGCCGTACGGCAGGATGCCGTGGCCGCCGAATTCCTTGCTGCCGATCAGCGACAGGATCGCCATCACCGGCAGGTAGGCCACGAGCCACCACGCAGCCTTCAGGTCGCGCCCCCAGCCGCTGAAACCCGACTTCGCCTGGAAGTAGAAGTACACCGGCAGCGCGACGACCATCAACAGAATGATTTCGCCGGTCAGCGGCCACTTCGCCCAGTATAGAATCAGCGACGCGCAGACGAAAGCGAACGGTGCAATCAACTTCATGCCTGGAATGTGCAGCGGGCGCTCGAGATCCGTCGCCGCACGGCGCAGCGCCATCAGGCTGATCGGGCCAGTCAGGTACGAGATCACGGTCGCGACCGAGATCACCGCCGCCAGCGAGCTCCAGCCACGGAAGAAGAACAGGAAAATGAACGACACCAGCAGGTTGAACCACATCGCCTGACGCGGCACGCCGTAGAACGGATGCACGTTGCCGAACATCTTCGGCATCGTGTTGTTGCGCTCCATGGCGTAGATCATGCGGGTGGTGGTCGCCATGTAGGTCGTGCCGGTGCCGCTCGGGCTGACGAACGCGTCGACGTACAGCAGGATAGCCAACCAGTTCAGGTTCAGCGCGATCGCCAGTTCGGCAAACGGCGACGCGAAGTTGAAGTGGCTCCAGCCCTTCATCACGTCGCCCGGGCTCACTGCGCCGATATACGCAATCTGCAGCAGCACGTAGATCACCAGCGCGAGCAGGATCGAGCCGATCACCGCGAACGGCACGCTTTTGGCCGGATTGCGCGCTTCACCCGCGAGGTTGATCGGGCTCTGGAAACCGTTGAAGGCGAACACGATACCGCTCGTCGACACGGCCGTCAGCACAGCCGACCAGCCGTACGGCGCGAAGGTACTCACTTCGCCGAAGTTTTCCTTGTGGAAGCCCGTCAGCATCAAGCCGAGGATCGTCGCACCCGGAATCAGGAACTTGAAGACCGTGATCGCCGAATTGGCGCGTGCAAACAACTTCACGCCCCAGTAGTTCAGCAGGAAGTAAATGATCACGAGGGCTGCGGACAGCAATAGCCCATTAGTCGTTAATGACCCATCGACGAATAGCGCATGCGCCCATGGATACGGCCAGGTACTCATATATTGAATGGATGCTTCAGCCTCGATTGGAATGACCGAGACAATGGCGATCCAGTTGGCCCATGCACTGATGAAGCCCACCAGCGCGCCGTGCGAGTAGCGTGCGTAACGCACCATGCCGCCGGACTCAGGGAACATCGCGCCGAGTTCCGCGTAGGTCAACGCAATGGCGAGAATCACGACCGCGCCGATGACCCATGCACAAATGGCAGCAGGCCCGGCAATTTTTGCAGCCTTCCACGCGCCGAACAGCCAGCCCGATCCGATGATCGAACCCAAGCCGGTCAGCAGAAGCGCGACCGGTCCGATGTTCCGTTGTATAGAACTTTTCACATCCTCTCCTGTGTCGACCAGAGTTAGTGCAAAGCACTTACTCTGGTCCCATACACCGTATGACGGCCCCGAGTTCGCGATTTAGCGCTTACTCCGGTCCCATGCAAGTTGCGAGCATATCGGCACCGCGTGACATCGCTTGTGGCGTTGGAGACGGGGTGACGCGCATGCGTGTGCGACGGTCCACTCTAGTCAGGTGCAACCGACGCGCGGCGCGTAGTTTAACGGTTGCACCCGCACGTTGCAGCGAAACTAAGGGTTCTCCCTAGCAAAATTCTCAGGCGAATAGCAAGCTTTGTAAGCAATTTTTGCGCCAATCCATCAAAATTTTGTAAAGTTGGGATCGGAGTGTTGACCTTCGCCCGAAATGGCCGTATAACGTTCGGGCAGGATTTCAAGCGGCGAGTGAATTGGTCTTTCGTAGTTCGCCCATCAACGGTACTCCGGTTGGTCCCATTACCCCCTTCCTTGATTTTCATGCGCACCCATTGGGCTTCGGCCTTATTTACCATCTTTAGGAACAAGTAATATGGAAACCGGTACCGTCAAGTGGTTCAATGACGCAAAGGGCTTTGGCTTCATCACGCCGGACGGCGGTGGCGAAGATCTGTTCGCGCATTTCTCGGAAATCCGCACGGAAGGCTTCAAGACGCTGCAAGAAAACCAAAAGGTTACGTTTGAAGTGAAGACGGGCCCGAAGGGCAAGCAAGCTGCTAACATCAAGCCGGTGTAAGCAAGCACGCTTCCTTCTGGACGCAAAAACCCCGCCTCGGCGGGGTTTTTTTATATCCGTCACAACTGCATGCGGTGATTATCTTCGCAGTATGCGACTGGTTAGTCTGGTTATCCGAACAGACGTCGCGCGTGAATACCGAGACCTGTTGCGACGCTGGCAAGACGGTCGCCGAATACCGCTTTGGCATCGGGAAATGCCGCCGCCAATGCGCCCGATAGAAACGCCAATCCGGTCGAACCGCCTGTGAAGTAAATCGCGCTGACGTCACGCGGGGCCACGCCGGCCGCTTGCACCGTATCGCGCGCCGCTTGCACGATGCGCTGCGTCTCGTCCTGCCCGGCCTTGATGAGTTGCGCTTCGTCGAATGCCAGGCGCAGGTCGTCTTCCACCTCGTCGAGATCGATCACGGTCTCGCCACCCGCCGCCACGCCGATCTTCGCCTCTTCCGCGTGAGCAGCCAATGCATGCCCCAAGCGGCGCTCCACGACGCGCATCAGGCGGTCGTGATGTTTGACCTGAGTGAACAGATGCCGCATGAGCGTGAGTTCACTGACGCGCTTCGGTGCGTAGACGGTGTTGATCAGGTGCCAAGTTGCCAGATCGAAATAGATGCGGTTCGGAATCTCACGGCCTTCGGGATCGAGCGCCTGATAACCGAGTTCGCGCAGGATCGTCACCAGTTCGACGCGACGGTCGAAATCGGTGCCTGCAACGTGTACCCCGTGGTGTGCCAGCACGTCGTCCTTCCGTTCGACGCGCTTCATCCGCTCCGGCCCTACCCGCACCAGCGAAAAGTCCGACGTACCGCCGCCGATGTCGGCCACCAGCACGAGTCCCTCTTCCGTCAGATGCGATTCGTAATCGAACGCGGCCGCGATCGGCTCATACTGAAAGTGAATCTCCCGTAAACCGACCGACCGCGCCGCGGCTTCGAGCTGCTGCTGCGCCATCTGGTCCGCGCGCGGATCGTCGTCGACGAAGAACACCGGGCGGCCCAAGACGGCGCGGCTGATCGGGCCACCGACGCTTTTCTCGGCCGAACGCTTCAGATGGTCGACGAAAATCGCGATGATGTCCGTGTACTTGATCGCCGAACCGTCGCCGAGATCCGTCGAATTTTCGGCCAGCGGCGAGCCGAGAATACTTTTCATCGAGCGCATCAGACGACCGTCGAAACCGTCGATGTACGCCGCCAACGCCGAGCGCCCGAACTCACGGGTGTCCTCGTCGGTGTTGAAAAAGACAGCGGTCGGCAGCGTCGTATAGGCGCCCTCGACCGGCGCAAGCCTAAGCGCAGCGCCGTCAGGGACGGCTACGGCCGAATTGGAAGTACCAAAGTCAATCGCGCAATAGTTCATGGCAGGAATCGCCGCTCACGGCTGGCGCGGACAGAAAGGGGAGCGGCTTTGTATCACGAAAGCCCGGCCAGCATCAACTGGCGCTTTCGGGGACACCCGCGACAATGTCCCAAACCCGCTCGACGGAACAGAAATTGCTGAATTCGACAGGATACGCCACCAATTTTCGGCAATCAGGAGACTTACGCAATGAGCGCGCCGCCTACCGCCGTTGTCCACGAGAAAAACGCCGCCATCATTGAAACCGACCTGCCCTCGCGGCTCGACCGTTTGCCGTGGGGACGCTTTCACTCGCTGCTCGTCGTCGCGCTGGGTATAACGTGGCTGCTGGATGGCCTGGAAGTGACGCTGGCGGGCGCTGTGGCAAGTGCGTTGAAGTCTAGCCCATCGTTGCATTTCACCAACGCCGACGTGGGCCTCGCCGGCAGCGCTTATATTGCCGGCGCCGTGCTCGGCGCGCTCGGCTTCGGCTGGCTAACCGACCGGCTCGGCCGTCGCAAGCTGTTCTTCATCACGCTCGCGTTGTATCTGGCCGCCACCGCGGCGACCGCTTTGTCGTGGAATCTCGCCAGTTTTCTGCTGTTTCGCTTTCTCACCGGCGCAGGCATCGGCGGCGAATATACGGCGATCAACTCGACAATCCAGGAATTCACGCCCGCGCGGCTGCGCGGCTGGACCGATCTCGGCATCAACGGCACCTTCTGGGTCGGTGCGGGACTCGGCGCGGCGGGCTCGCTGGTCCTGCTCGATCCGAATCTGCTGCCGGGCGACTGGGGCTGGCGCGCCTGTTTCTTCATCGGCGCGATGCTGGCGCTGGCGATTCTGCCAATGCGCATCTGGGTGCCCGAAAGTCCCCGCTGGCTGCTCACGCACGGCGGCGAACGCGAGGCGCGCTCGATCGTCGACGGCATCGAAACGCGCTTTCGCAGTGAAGGGCACGCGCTCGCCGACGATGATCTCACGCGGCTCAAACTGCGGGCACGCGGACATACGCCGCTACGCGAGGTGTTTCACACGCTGTTCAACGTGCACCGACGGCGCGCGCTGGTCGGCCTCTCGTTGATGACCGCGCAGGCGTTCTTCTACAACGCGATCTTTTTCACCTACGCGCTGGTGCTGACTGATTTCTATCACGTGCCGGGCGACCGCATCGGCTGGTATCTGTTGCCGTTCGCGCTCGGCAACTTCCTTGGACCGCTGGTGCTGGGCCGGCTCTTCGACGTAATCGGGCGCCGCAAGATGATCGGCGCGACTTACGCGCTATCCGGCATCCTGCTGACACTGAGCGGCTACCTGTTCGAGCAGCAGATGCTCACCGTCGTGACGCAGACGATCGCGTGGATGGTGCTCTTCTTCTTCGCCTCGGCGGCGGCGAGTTCGGCGTATCTGACGGTCAGCGAATCGTTTCCGCTGGAAATCCGCGCGCTGGCGATCGCGGTGTTCTATGCGTTCGGTACAGCGCTGGGCGGCATCATCGGACCGGCGTTCTTCGGCCGGCTGATCGATACGCATCAGCGCAGCGAAGTGTTTTTGGGCTATCTGGTCGGCTCGGGGCTGATGCTCGCCGCTGCGGTGATCGCGGGGATCTGGGGCGTGGATGCGGAGCGTAAGTCGCTCGAGACTGTTGCCACACCGCTTTCAAGCATCGCGGACGGCGCGGAATGAACCACACGCCTTACCGCGTCGCAGACAAGCGGAATAAAAACCGCGCGGTCAGCGCCGCGCGTTTATGTCATCACCAAGAAGGCGACAAGGCGCTCAGAACGCCTTCTTCCAGCCGCCGCCATAAGCGATATCGGCAAGCGGCAAACGTTGACGCACCGACTTCTCACGCTCGCGCAGCACCGGATCGAGTTTGTCGACGTCGCCGTAATGGCCGAGCGAAATGATCGCAATCACGTCGACGTCGGTCGGCAGCTTGAACGCCGTGCGGAACGCGTTCGGGTCGAAGCCGCTCATCTGATGCGCGGCGAGACCGAGCGCGTGCGCCTGCAGCACCAACGCCATCGCCGCGGCACCCGCGTCGTACGGTGCGCAACGGTTCACTTCGCCCTTGTTGGTCAGCGTATGCGTGGTCACCGCGATCAGCACCGGCGCCGGCGCATTCCAGCCCTGGTTGAACGGCACCAGCGTGGCGAAAGCCTGCTTGAACGAGACTTCATCGACGCTGCGATCGAATACGAGGAAACGCCACGGCTGCGCGTTATACGAAGACGGCGCCCAGCGTGCCGCTTCGAGCACCGAATGCAGATGTTCGCGGCTCACCGGCTCGCTCGAATACGCGCGCGGGCTCCAGCGACCTGCAATCAGCTCGTGAATGGCAATTGCGGTAGGGGCGGGTTTGTTGGTCATGCGCTTCTCTCGGTCGAAATTCATGATCGGCGGGCGGCTGCCCGGGGTCTCATAGCATAACCGGGGTGGGCCGCTCACGGCTCCAACAAGTGCGCTTTAGTTTTCACTTCGGCTGCAATGGCAAGCGGCTCCGAAGGAAGCCGTTTGCGTTGGCCCGCTTTGTCCACCCTGCGAAGGAGCGCAGCTTCACACCGCTTGCGGCTCCGGCGCCCTGGCCGGCCGGTTGATTCGCAGCACGATCACGGCGGCAACCAGGCACAGCCCGCCGGAAATCATCGATGCCACCGTGTACGTGCCGAGGCTTGCGCGCAGCATGCCCGCGCCGAGCGCCGCAAAAGCCGCCCCGAGCTGGTGTCCGGCGACTACCCAGCCGAACACGACCGGCGCCGCTTCCTTGCCGTATACATCGGTCGCGAGACGCACGGTGGGCGGCACGGTGGCGATCCAGTCGAGACCATAGAACACCGCGAACAACGGCAGGCCGAAGAAATCGATGCCGAAAGCGTGCGGCAAATACATCAGCGACAGACCGCGCAGGCCGTAGTACCAGAACAGCAGCACGCGGCTATTGAAGCGGTCCGACAGCCAGCCCGACAGCGTCGTGCCGAACAGATCGAAGATGCCCATTGCGGCAAGCAAGGATGCACCCTGCACTTCGGTCATGCCATAGTCGCCGCACATCGCGATCAGGTGCGTGCCGACGTAACCGTTGGTACTCGCGCCGCAGATAAAGAAGCTGAAGAACAGCAGCCAGAAATCACGCGTCTTGCTTGCCATGGCGAGCGTGCCGAAGGCGATTGCCAGCGGATTCTGCTTGGTCACGGAGGTGGAGACCGGCGCGTCGGCCGGTTCGCCGAACGGACGCAGCTTCATATCCGCCGGCCGTTCCGGCAACAGAAACGCGACCAGTGGCAAGACAATCGCCGCCGCCCCCGCGACCACCCACACCACCTGGCGCCAGCCGTAATGCTCGGCGATGGCTGCAAGCATCGGCAGGAACACCAGTTGGCCGGTCGCCGAACTGGCGGTGAGAATCCCCATCACGAGGCCGCGATGCGTGGTGAACCAGCGCGTCACCACAGTCGCAGACAACGACAGCGCAGCCACGCCCGTCGAGCCGCCGACCATCACGCCCCAGATCAGGACCATCTGCCACGGATGCGTCATCAGCGACGACAGCGCTACGCCCGCCGCCATCGTGCCGAGCGCGATCAGCAAGGTAGGACGCACACCGAAGCGTTGCATCGCCGCAGCCGCGAACGGCCCCATCAAGCCGTAAAGCGCGATGTTTACGGAGATTGCGAGCGAAATCGTCGCGCGGCTCCAGCCGAATTGATGCTCCAGCGGCACCATCATCACGCTCGGCGTGGCGCGCGTGCCGGCCGCCGCCAGCAACACCAGAAACACCACCGCGACGGTCAACCAGCCGTAGTGGAAACGTCCGCCAATCAGTCTCGCTGCCCAGTTCATCGGTTCTCCAATCGACGCCTGCCCCGCACGCCGCATCGCTCGTATTGTTACGACTTCGGTAAAGGACTTGTGACAGATCAGTCACAATAGGTGTTGCGATACTAGTTACTGCTCGGTAACATGTCAAGGCGTCAATTCAATCTAGGTGGCACTCCATGTCCGACAGTAAGGCACTCAAGCCGGCCGAAGCAAGGCGAGCACGCGGTGCGCAGACAGCCGGCCCGCAGGCGCAGCAGCATCTGCTGCGCGCCGCGGACGAACTGTTCTACCGCGAGGGTGTGCGGGCGGTTGGCGTCGACGCGGTGGTGGAGCGTGCGGGCGTGAACAAGATGAGCTTGTACCGCCAGTTTTCGTCGAAGGACGAATTGGTCATGGCCTATCTGGAGCAGAAGGACAAGCAGTTCTTCGGCTACGTGGAAAAGAGCTTTGCGAAGCATCCAGGCGAGCCGGCAAAGCAGCTTCAGCAATATTTCGACGACCTGGCGGTGCGTGCATCGATCGATGACTACCGTGGCTGTCCTTTCGTGAATGTGTCGGTGGAGTTTCCTGACGCGACGCATCCCGCGCGGCAATTCGTGTTTCGCAACAAGGAACGGTTGATGGCGCGGCTTCTGGAACTGACGACCGCGGCAGGCGCCGATGATCCGGTGACGTTGGCCAATGGGCTGGGTTTGATGATCGAAGGCGTGTACGCGGCCAGCCAGACCTACGGCCCAGGCTGCGGGCCGATTCTTGCCGCACCCAAGTTGGCGGCGCAGTTGATTGCCGCCGCGTGCGGCGCGACGCCAGCGGGCTGAGCTTTTTGACGCCTTCTTGCGGCAGGGCGCGGATCGGTGCCGTTCCGCACCGTTAGAATGGCACTTTCCCCTTTCGCTGCTTGCCATGTCGTTGCCTGCCGAATCTCATGATGCTGTTATCGCCGCCACTCGTCATTGGCTGACAGCGGCCGTAATTGGGCTCAATTTGTGCCCCTTTGCCAAGGCCGTGCACGTGAAAGAGCAGATTCGCTATGCCGTTAGCGACGCTGTGGATATGGAAGGGGTTTTAACCGATCTCGAAACCGAGATTCAGGCACTGGTCGCGGCGAATCCTGAAGTGGTGGATACCACGCTTCTGGTTTTACCGTACGCGCTGGGTGATTTTCTCGATTATAACGATTGCCTGTTTTTTGCCGAGAGGATGATCAAGCAACTTCGGCTGGAAGGCATTATTCAGATTGCCAGCTTTCACCCTCATTATCAGTTTGAAGAGAGTGAGCCCGACGATATCGAGAATTATACTAATCGGGCGCCTTATCCTATTTTGCATCTGCTTCGTGAGAATAGTATTGAACGGGCAGTTCAGGCTTTTCCGGACGCGGAAGATATTTATGAGCGAAATCAGGAGACTCTTCGGCGAATTGGTCTTAAAGGCTGGAATGATCTGATGAAGATGTAGTTCGCGCGGTGGCTATGAAAGAGCCACCGCCGCAGGACAGATCAGGCTGAGACGAAAAACCTTTCTTTCAGCTCCTCGATGCCGAGCGTCTCCATCACTTCATTAAGCCGCTCAGTCGGCCGCCGCCTCGGCAAATCCTTGAACTGGGCAATAATCAGTTCATTCTTCATGGAATGCTCCCACCCGACCAGCTCGGTCACACTCACCTGATATCCATGTGCTTCCAGCTGCAAGCAGCGCAGCACGTTAGTAATCTGGCTTCCGAATTCCCGCGTATGCAGCGGATGCCGCCAGATCTCGGTCAGGGCATTCCCGAGCGATTTACCCTTGTTCTGCCGTAAAACCCCCGCCACCTCAGCCTGGCAACACGGCACGACCACGATGTACTTCGCATGCTTCTCCAGAGCAAACCGGAGCGCGTCGTCAGTCGCGGTATTGCACGCGTGCAGCGCCGTCACGATATCAATCTGCGCCGGCAAACGCTCCGAGGTAATCGACTCCGCCACCGACAAGTTCAAAAACGACATCCCCTTGAAGCCCAGCCGGTTGGCCAGCTCCTCGGATTTCGTCACCAGATCCTCGCGTGTCTCGATGCCGTATATGTGCGACGCACCACCAGCCGCGTCCTGAAACTCCTTGAAGAAAAGGTCGTACAGGATAAAACCTAGGTATGACTTGCCCGCGCCGTGGTCGACGAGCGTCACCGCGCCCTGCTGCTCCTTGAGGTCTTTCAGCAGCGGCTCGATGAACTGGAACAGGTGGTAGACCTGCTTCAGCTTGCGGCGGCTGTCCTGATTCATCTTGCCGTCGCGCGTCAGGATATGAAGCTCCTTCAACAGCTCGACGGACTGATTCGGGCGGATTTCGTGGGTTTTGCTGGACATCGTGGGGACCGCCATCGATTGCAACGCGAACGTGCGACAGATGACGGAAAAAAGGAAAAGTTGCTGCCAGTTTACCCAAAGCGCAGCCCGCTCACCTAAGGAGTCGCGTCGACCCTGCGAGAAACGCCATAAACCTGGAACACTTCCTGCTCAAAAAGCAGTGCGCGGGTCGTTTCCGACGTGGCTTGAAAGTATCTTGCGGGCCGGCTCACTCAATGGCGTAAGCCGTGTTGCGCATAACAACAGGCTGCCGGCCGTGTCATCGAGCACGCGAACCGAATGCATGTGGGGAGGACGGTCCCGGAACACGGGCCGAACGTTACGTAACCAGCAGCGCGCCGCGATCTCAAACGGACGCGCGCCTGGATAATAGAAGAGGCAGCAATGGACACGGTACCCAACGGAAACGTCGAACAGAAATTTCAGGAAATGCTGGCCAGGCTCACCGCCACCCCTGCGTGGTCGGAAAAGCAGCAGCTCGAACTCGAGATGGCACGCGACATTTCCACCGAAATGCTGCGGCTGGCCGAGGTCATGCGCGATGGCAGTGTCGACATGGAAACGTGCCTGACGATGCTCAAGTACGCGAAAGTGCTCGACTTCGTCATGACGACGCTCGCATCGCGCCGCGACATCAAACCGCAAACACTGCGGGTCATTTTCAAGCTGGCCGGGTTGAAGGTGGACGAGGCTTACCCAGGCTAGAACGCGAAGACAACGCCGCGACCAGCGCGCGCGGTTCGCCGCCGCACGAACTGGTCAGGCGATATCTGAGCTCAAAGAAAAACGGCAAATCATGCGCGGGGGGCTTCGACCGGCGGCGTGCCTTCATGAAACAACGTCTTGAGCTGGGAACGCAGTTCCGGCGAGTCCGTATGTTTGTGCACCGTGACGGCATGCTGCACGGCCGCGTCGAGCAATTCGCTCTCGCTGTCGGCGGATAGGGCAACGGTGCAATTCATTTCGCTCGGGAACTCGCGGCAATCAATGTATTTGCGAGTCATGGCAGTCTCCTTGAACAAACGTCGAAACATCCAAACGAACCGCAGGCGCGCAAACCACGTCGCCAGCCGCGACGTGGCGGCGTTGGCCACGTCGAACGGCACGAGAGCGGTGGGTTAGTTTGACGCGGGGAAGACGCGGACTGCGCCCGATGGAAGGTGTTTGAAAAGTATAGTTCGCGCGTGGGGATTGCAAAGACGCGCGCACAAACTCAGCGGATACGAAAGCGCCCGAACCCAGCGTTTTTCAGCCGACTGATCCTGCATGCTGCCGTCCGTTTGCCCTGCGCTGCCCACGGTGTGAAAATAGCGCCCTTCGCGCCGCCCGATTGTCCGATCAGGCCAACGCGCCGCCCCTCCGCTCATCAGCAGGACCGCATGTCATCCTCCTTCGATTCCGCCCGCGTCGCCGTGATCGGCGGCGGCCCCGCCGGCTTGATGGCCGCCGAGGCGCTCGCTCAGCACGGCTTGCAAGTCGACGTCTACGACGCGATGCCGTCAGTTGGCCGCAAATTCCTGATGGCGGGCAAAGGCGGCATGAACATCACGCATTCGGAACCGCTCCAGCCGTTCCTTGACCGCTACGGTGCGCGCCGCAACCAGATTGCGCCGCTACTCGACACGTTCGGTCCCGACGCCTTGCGGGCCTGGTTGCACGGGCTCGGCGTCGAAACTTTCGTCGGCAGTTCGGGGCGGGTTTTTCCTACCGATATGAAAGCGGCGCCTATGTTGCGTGCGTGGTTGCATCGATTGAGAGAAACCGGCGTGCGCTTTCACATGCGCCACAAGTGGACGGGTTGGGACAACGATGGCGGCAACACAGCTGCGCACACCTTGCGCTTCGAAACACCCGGCGGCGAGCAGCGCGTGGTCTGCGATGCCGTGGTGTTCGCACTCGGCGGCGCCAGTTGGCCGCGTCTCGGATCGGACGCCGCCTGGGTGCCGCTGCTGAGCGCACGCGAAGTGCCGGTGACGCCGCTGCGGCCCGCTAACTGCGGCTTCGACGCGGACTGGAGCCCCTATCTGCGCGAGCGTTTCGCCGGCCAGCCGGTGAAATCGGTGGCCATCACGCTCACCGATGTAGACAATAAAGTCCACAATCGACAAGGTGAAATACTTCTGACCGAAACGGGCCTCGAAGGGAGTCTAATTTACGCCCTGTCGGCAGCGATCCGAGAGCGGATTCTGGCGGACGGCGACGTCACGATCGCGCTGGATCTGGCGCCAGGCTTGACATTGGAGCGTGTCGTGGCCGAAGTCACGCGACCGCGTGGCTCACGCTCGATGTCGACTCACCTGCACGGCAGAATCGGCATTAGCGGCGTAAAACTGGCCCTGCTGCATGAGATTCTGTCGAAGGAAGCCTTCGCCGATGCGAATGGTCTTGCGCACGCAATCAAGGCTCTGCCGGTGCGGCTCACGCGCGCCCGGCCTATCGCGGAAGCGATCAGCACCGCAGGCGGCGTCCCCTTTGAAGCCCTCGACAAACATTTGATGATCGAGCGTCTTTCCGGCGCGTTCTGCGCGGGTGAAATGCTCGACTGGGAAGCGCCGACCGGCGGTTATCTGCTCACTGCCTGCTTCGCCAGCGGGCTGACAGCCGGACGCGGCGCATTAGCGTATCTCGAGGCACGCGGCACATTGACCTGACGCGCGCCGCTTTTCAGCGGCGCGTCGTCGCATGCTCGCCTAGCGCGCCTTCAGACGCCAGAGCGAAGTCAGTTCAGCCACGCGCGCCGTGTGCAGCGCATCGGTTTCATCGGTCGACTTCGGGTGCCGCGGACGAATATCTTCGCGACCGACCACGGTCAGCCCGGCCTTTTCAATGGCGGCAAGCAGCCATTCGCGCGTGCGCAATCCGAGATGCTCTGAGAAGTCCGACATGATCAGCCAGCCTTCCCCGCCTGGTGACAAATGCTCCGCCAGGCCGTTCAGGAAGCCGAGCAACATGCGGCTTTCCGAATCGTAGATCGCGTATTCAATCGGTGATGCGGGTCGCGCCGGCACCCACGGCGGGTTGCAGACCACCAGCGGCGCACGTCCCTCCGGAAACAGATCGGCTTGCACGACCTCGACTTGCTGATCGTAGCCGAGACGCGTCAGGTTTTCGCGCGCGCAGGCAAGCGCTCGCGGGTCCTGG
Source organism: Paraburkholderia domus (assembly GCF_905220705.1). Lineage (GTDB taxonomy): Bacteria > Pseudomonadota > Gammaproteobacteria > Burkholderiales > Burkholderiaceae > Paraburkholderia > Paraburkholderia domus. The sequence continues at coordinate 114,906 of NZ_CAJNAT010000015.1, read as the reverse complement.
TCGGTCGCGACGATTTTCTTGACGCCGCGCTTGGCAAGCAGCGCGGCCAGCACGCCGGTGCCGGTGCCGATATCGAACGCCTTGTTCAAAGACGGTAACGGTGTACGAGCGACAAGATCTACATATTCGCCGCGCACCGGCGAGAACACGCCGTAGTGCGGATGGATGCGATCGCCCAGCGCGGGAATCTCCACACCCTTCTTGCGCCACTCGTGCGCACCGATCAGACCGAGCAATTCGCGCAGCGACACGACCGAGGGTTCGTCAGTAGACGGTCCGTAGGTTTCGATGCAGGCCTGCTGCACTTCCGGCGCGCGGCGCAGCGGGATGCCGTAGGCGGCGTCGAGCGGGATCAGGATCATGCCGAGCGTGCGGGCACGTTGCGACTGCGCCTGACGATGCAGATTGAATGCGTCGAGCGGCGTTTCACCCTGCTTGCGCGGTTTGCGTTCCAGCCGGCGCGTCACCGCCTGCAGAAGTTGGCGGGCGTTCTGAAAGTCGCCGTTCCACAGTAGGGCCGTACCTTCGCAGGCGAGGCGATAGGCCGAGTCGGCAGTCGTGCGGTCGTCCGCGACGACAACGCGCTTGGGCGGCGGCACCGCGGCTTCGGAACGCCAACGCGCGGTGCGGGGGCCGTCGGCTTCGGGCCAGGTAATGGTCGCGGGGCTGGTCATGATGAAGATGGGGGTCTGTGTTGCGGGAGTGACGCGGTGAAACGTCGCGTCTTGGGGGGCGTTGCCCGCCGGAGTGACTGATCGTGATGCCGACTGACGCCCGAATAGTACCTCTCCGGGTCGGGTTCGCGGGACGCAATTCACTATCGTCGCGTGGCCAGGAAGCCCACTCCCGGCACCCACCGCGGCAATCAGGCGCAATTGACGCGGACAGCGCCCCAAACTACCGTCGGACCAATTGTCAAACGAGGGAGTGTTCATGATCAGCGTGACACGTGATGATTTGCGCTACCGTACCCTGACGAAAGGATTCAATCTGCGCTGGCCTGCGACGGAAGCCCAGGCAGCCGCGCGCATCGAACTGTGCGAAAGCATGGAGGACGTTGCCACTGCGCTGCAACGCTGTGTCAACGCGGGATCCCGGCCAACGATCCGCAGCGGCGGCCATTGCTACGAAGACTTCGTCTCGAACAATCCCGGCGGTACCTTGCTCGATCTCAGCCTGCTGAGCGGCTCCAGGGTCGGACGAGACGGAAGTTTTCGCATCGCAGCGGGCACGCAGAACTGGAACGGCTGCCTGGATCTGTATAAGCGCCACGGCGTCACGCTACCCGGCGGCTCATGCTATTCGGTCGGCGTGGGCGGACATATCTCCGGCGGCGGCTACGGTTTGCTGTCGCGGCTGCACGGACTGACCGTCGACTGGTTGACCGGTGTGGTCATCGTCACCGTCGATGCGCACGGCAAAGTCCTGCCGCGCAGCGTCGACGCAAAGCGTGATCCGGATCTGTTCCGGGCATGCCGGGGCGCCGGCGGCGGCAACTTCGGCGTGCTGACCGAATACGCGTTTGCACAATTGCCGCGCCCGCCTTCCGAAGTTGCCATCGCCAGTGTCGCGTTCGATTGGGCGGACATGAGCGAGGCGCGCTTTACCGCCTTGTTGCGTGCGTACGGCGAATATTGGGAAACGCGCGGAACCCATCCGGACACGTGGGGCCTGTTCTCGTTACTCAAACTCACCCATCGTTCGGCCGGCCAGATCGTGCTGCTCTGCCAGTTTTGCAACCCGGACGGTACGTGCCACGATCTCAACTTACTGAACGATTTCCTCGACCGCTTCAGGGCGTGCGGCCCGGTGCCGATCAAGGCCGCGCCGCCCGGCTACGGACCGGCGCACCGGTCGGGCGGACAACTGCTGTGCTCGCAATCGCACAGCGTGACACGCTATGACTGGCTAACCGCGACGCAGGATCTGAATGGTTCGGGGCCTAATCAGCGCGGCAAGTACAAGTCCGCTTATATGAAGCACAACTTCACGGACCATGAGATCGCGCGTCTGTACGCGCACCTCACGCGAAACGTGCCGGATCTCGATTTGAGCCAGTCGCTGGTTCAGGTCGATTCGTACGGCGGCGCCATCAATCGCGCCGAACTCGCCAGCACGACCGCTGTTCCACAGCGCGCCTCGATCATGAAGCTGCAATACCAGACCTACTGGCGCACGCCGGAAGAGGACGCTGCGCATGTGCGCTGGATTGGAGATCTGTATCGCGCGGTTTATTCTGCGCACGCCGGCATGGATCACCGTTATGACGGCACACCTTATCCGGGCGAGCGCTATGAGGGCTGCTATATCAACTACCCCGACGCCGATATGCTCATGTACCCGTTCTGGCCACAACTGTATTACGGGGACAGCGGACTCTATGCATTTCTGCAAGACGTGAAGCGCCGGTACGATCCGAACAACATCTTTCATCATGCCATGTCGATACGGCCGGGCTCCCTTCGGAGCGGATCTTGACCCCGCGCCTGGGGCGCCGCCGCTTCATACAGGCTGGCGCGGCACTGCCGGCGCTCGGTGTGCTCGCCTTATCGCGCAGTGCAGAAGTCCACGCGGCAATCGGGCAAGCCGCCAGTAGGCCGCCTGGAGCGACGCAAACGGTGAAGCAAGCGAGCTTTGCTTACGTGAGTACAGTGGACGATGCTTTGAACGGGCCGGCCGATCACCACCGCGCGGCGACGGGCACGCGACCCGGCATTCATGTGTTCGCCATCACGCGCGACAACTGGCGGCGGGTCCAGGTCGTGGAAAGCGAACAGCCTGTGTTTCTGGCGCGTCATCCGTCCGGGCGCTTCCTGTATGCCGTCAATCGGGTAGAGCCTCACCAGGGGTTGTGCACAGGAAGTGTCGAAGCCTACGCAATCGATCCGCTCAACGGGCGCTTATCGTTGCTGGACCGGCAGCCGCTGTCGCTATCGGGCACCCTGCCTTCGCATGCGGCAATCTCACCCGACGGCCGCTCGCTGGTGGTCGCGCTGTCTGGCGGTGGCGCCTACAACGTCATGTCCATCTGCGCCGATGGCCGGCTCGGCACTGTATCTGGAATTCTGAAGGAAACCGGCTGCGGACCGGATCGCACACGCCAAAGCGCCGCACATCCGCAGATGGTGTTGTTCAATTCAACGGGCGAACATGTTCTGAGTGCAGACCTGGGCTGCGATCGGATCAGCGTGTTGATCCTCGCCGACGGCCAACTGACCGCATCCGGACGCACCGCGACACTACCCGGCAGCGGCCCGCGCGCGCTTGCGATACATCCCGGAGGCCGATGGCTGTATGCGCTCAACGAGCTTTCCGCGACGGTGGCGTGCTACGGCTACGATGCAGGGCTCGGTGTTATCGGGCAAAAGCTGGACGCGATTTCCGTCGCCCCCGCGGATGGCGATGGAGTCAACCTTGGAACATCCACGGCACTCGCGCTGCATCCCTCAGGACACTTTCTCTATGCCGCTTACCGCCGCGCGGCACAGGGTGATTCGCTCACCGACACCATCCGAGTGTTTCGCATCGACAGCGGCAGCGGGAAGCTAGCCCCGGTTCAGTCGTGGAACGAGGACGTAAGCGCGCCGCTTGGGTTGGTATTTGCGCCGAACGGCGAAAGCCTGCACGTCATCAATCATCAGGCGGACAACATCTTGCGTTTGAATATTGACGCTGCGAGCGGCATGCTGAATCTACCGCACCGGGTTGCCAGTGCACCGTCGCCGGCGTGTTTGGTGATTGCGGCGCGACCGATTGGTAGACAAATATGTCCAATATCGACAAGGTGAAAGAGATTCGGAAAAACGGAGCCCATTTCCCACCGCACCCACCGCATACGCACGCCGCCAACATGGTGGCCGACGCTACGTGGGAATCGTCGAATGCTTGACCAGCAAGCCGTGCTCGGTATTCCACGTCTCGGCCCCAACCGCGCCAGAGCAATTTTCGAACGGCGATGATGATTCAGGACGTTTTCCGTCATGGAACCGGACGTTATCCGAACGCCTAACGCCACCGGTCGTCGCCCAAAATAAAAAACGGGTTTCTGAAATTCTTCAGAAACCCGTTTTCGTACAACTGGTGCCGGCTGCAGGACTCGAACCCGCCACCTCATGATTACAAGTCAAGCGCTCTACCTGATGAGCTAAGCCGGCATGAGGCCGTGATTCTACTTCATTTTACGATCTTGAGGCGAGCCCTTCCGCCACCTTTCGTTCCATCATCGTCAGGCTGCGGGCCATCCGTCGCGCTTTCCGCTTTGGCGGCGGCGGCATCGGCTGCCGGCGACGCTTCGACCGCGCGCGGCGCAGCCGGCGACGCGGTTTCGTCTACCAGCTCCGCATCGGCGCCTGAATCCTGCGCTTCGCCGCCCGCCGACTCGACCGGGAACGCCATGCCCTGCCCGTTTTCACGCGCGTAGATCGCGAGAATATTGGCGATCGGCACTTCGATCTTGTGCGACTTGCCGGAGAAGCGCGCGCTGAACTCGATCCATTCATTGCCCATCTGCAACTGGCTGGTCGCCTCGAAGCTGATGTTCAACACGATCTCGTTATCGCGCACGAACTGGCGCGGCACGCGCGTCTGATTGTCGACCCGGACCGCGATATGCGGCGTGTAGCCGTTATCCGTGCACCATTCGTACAACGCGCGCAGCAGATACGGCTTGGTAGAAATCTCTTGCATCAACAGTCCTCTTACCGGGTTCGGGCGCACACGGAAAACAATCGAGACGCGGCGCCCTCACCCCAAATCCAAACTCGCCAAACTCAACGACGCATCACCTTTTCCGAAGGCGTCAGCGCTTCGATATAAGCCGGGCGGCTGAAAATGCGCTCGGCGTACTTCATCAGCGGTGCAGCGTTCTTCGACAGCTCGATGCCGTAGTGATCCAGACGCCACAGCAGCGGTGCGATCGCGACGTCGAGCATCGAGAACTCTTCGCCGAGCATGTACTTATTCTTCAGGAAGATCGGTGCGAGCTGCGTCAGACGATCGCGGATCGCGAGACGTGCCTTCTCGTGATTCTTCTCGGCGGCCTTGCCCTTTTCGTTTTCGAGCGTGCCGACGTGAACGAACAGTTCCTTTTCGAAGTTGAGCAGGAACAGGCGGGCGCGGGCGCGCTGAACCGGATCGGCCGGCATCAGTTGCGGGTGCGGGAAGCGCTCGTCGATGTACTCGTTGATGATGTTCGATTCGTACAGAATCAGGTCCCGTTCGACGAGAATCGGCACCTGACCATACGGATTCATCACGGCGATGTCTTCCGGCTTGTTAAACAGGTCGACGTCGCGGATCTCGAAGTCCATGCCCTTTTCGAACAACACCAGCCGGCAGCGCTGGGAGAACGGGCAAGTTGTGCCGGAATACAGAACCATCATGTTTACGTTTCCTCAAAAAGCTGAAAGGCCAGCGCGCGGAAAAACCGTTCAACAGGTTTTTCCTGGCGCCGGCCCCACGCCGGGTAACGGCGTGATTATTTGATATGTTTCCAGTACGCGGCGTTCAGTCGCCAGGCGAAAAAGCTCAGGACCCCGAGGAACAGCAGCACCCACACGCCAAGCTGTTTGCGGGTTTTCTGCGTCGGTTCGGACATCCATGACAGGTACGACACGAGGTCGGCCACAGCAGAATCATAATCTACCGGCGACATCGTCCCCGGCGTGACCTGCTGGTAGCCGACAAATTTGTGTACCGTCTCGCCTGTTTTTTCGTCGATTTCATCACCGAACTTCGCGGTACGTTGCCCCTGAAGCTGCCACAGCACGTGAGGCATGCTCACGTTCTCATACACCAGATTGTTCCAGCCGGTCGGCCGCGTATTGTCGCGATAGAAGCTGCGCAGATACGTGTACAGCCAGTCCTTGCCGCGCGCCCGCGCTTCCACCGACAAATCCGGCGGACTCGCGCCGAACCACGCTTTCGCGTCGTCCGGGCGCATCGCCACGGTCATGGTATTGCCGATTTTATCCGTGGTGAACAGCAGATTCGACTGGATTTCACTCGGCGCAATGCCGAGGTCGGTCAGCCGGCTGTAGCGCATCAGGTTCGCGCTATGGCAATTCAGGCAATAGTTTACAAACAATTGTGCGCCGTGCTGCAACGAAGCAAAATTCTCCGCGTTATCAGGCGCGCGGTCGAGAGGGAAATTCTCGTCCGCGTGCACCGGTCCAGCCAGCACCGCGAGCAGTGTCGCGCCGATCAGCGCGCACGTCGAAAGCAGTTTTTTCATCTTCGTGTTCTCCGGGCTCGCGATTAGTGGGGCTTGAACCGCACCCGCTCGGGCGGCTGCTTGAACGTGCCAAGCCGCGTCCAGACGGGCATACCGAGGAAAAACGCGAAGTAGATCAGCGCACAGATCTGGGCAATCAACGTCGAGGCGGGCGACGGCGGTTTGGTGCCAAGGAAGCCCAACGTCAGGAAAGCGAGCACGAAGATCCCGTAGAACACTTTGTGAAAAAACGGCCGGTAACGAATCGATTTCACTGGCGAGCGGTCGAGCCACGGCAGGAAGAACAGCGAGATCACCGCGCCGCCCATCACCACCACGCCCCAGAACTTCGACTCGGTGAACGCCATGGCCAGAACCACCAGCACCGCGAGCACCGGCAAGCCGAGCTTCCACTTGCCGCGCGCGCGCACCAGAGCAAACAGCCCGAGCAACGCGACGATGATCATCAACACGATCTTGAATGGATCGGTGGTAGCGCGCAGCATCGCATAGAAGGCGGTGAAGTACCACACCGGCGCAATTTCCTGCGGCGTTTGCAGCGGATTGGCGGGAATGAAGTTGTTTGCTTCAAGGAAGTACCCACCCATTTCCGGCGCGAAAAAGATGATCGCGGCGAAAATGAACAGAAACACGGTGACGCCCATGAAGTCGTGCACAGAGTAGTACGGATGGAACGGGATGCCGTCGAGCGGGATGCCGTCCGGACCCTTCTTCGCCTTGATCTCGATGCCGTCGGGGTTGTTCGAACCCACTTCATGCAGCGCCACGAGGTGAGCGACCACGAGGCCGATCAGCACCAGCGGAATCGCGATCACGTGAAACGCAAAAAAGCGGTTCAGCGTGACGTCCGAGACCACATAGTCGCCGCGAATCCACAGCGACAGATCCGGCCCGATGAACGGAATCGCCGAGAACAGATTCACGATCACCTGCGCGCCCCAGAACGACATCTGGCCCCACGGCAGCAGGTAGCCAAAGAACGCCTCGGCCATCAGGCACAGGAAAATCGCGCAGCCGAACACCCACACCAGTTCGCGCGGCTTGCGGTACGAGCCGTACATCAGCCCGCGGAACATGTGCAGATACACGACGACGAAGAACATCGACGCGCCCGTGGAGTGCATATAGCGGATCAGCCAGCCCCACGGCACCTCGCGCATGATGTACTCGACCGACGAGAACGCGAGCGTCGCGTCGGGCTTGTAGTTCATCGTGAGGAAGATGCCGGTGACGATCTGATTGACCAGCACCAGCAACGCGAGCGAACCAAAGAAGTACCAGAAGTTGAAGTTCTTCGGCGCGTAGTACTCGGAAACGTGCTTCTTCCAGGTAGACGTCAGGGGAAAGCGCCGGTCGATCCAGCCGACCAGCCCGGTCGTCTCCACGTCATGTTCGATCGCCATTACGCTTCTCCTTTTTCGTCCTTGCCGATCACGAGGCCGGTGGCCGACGTGAACATGTAAGGCGGGATGTCGAGGTTCTGCGGCGCAGGTTTGTTCTTGAAGACGCGGCCGGCCATGTCATAGGTCGAGCCGTGGCACGGGCACAGGAAGCCGCCTGGCCAGTCGTCCGGAAGATTGGGCTGCGGGCCCTCCTGGAAGCGCGGTGTCGGCGTACAGCCCAGATGGGTGCACACGGCGACGGCGACGAAAAGGTTCTTGTGATCGGTGCGTGAACGGAATTCGTTGTTGCAGTACTCCGGCAACGGCATCGAAAAAGGATTCTTGGTGTGGGGATCCGCTACTTCGTTATCGGCTTTCTGAACATCGGCGAGCATTCTGTCGGTGCGGTTGATGATCCACACCGGCTTACCGCGCCAGGCTACGGTCTTCATGTCGCCGGGCTTGAGATCACTAATATCGACTTCGACCGGGGCACCTGCTGCCTTGGCCTTTTCAGATGGTGCAAACGAACTAACAAAGGGTACGACAGTGGCAACGCCTCCTATGCCACCTGCTACGGTCGTCGCTATCAGCCAGCTACGGCGGCTGCCGTCGACGCGTTCATCTTCCTTGTCTCGCATCACACGCCCCACTTCTGAGTTGGATTTTTCCTTCACGTCTCTTCTACCGCCGCTAGTTTGCGCGAATGGAGTCGCCATTTACAAGGGCCGATTGCCAAAAACCGTGCGAACCCCTTGATAAGTCAGGGTTTCTCCGTACGGATCGCAAACTTTTTTGCACCTCCTTTTAAGTGTTCTCTGCGTTATTCATGCCTTTTTCTTCTCTAATGCCGATTTTCAATTCAAACGGGATTGGAGATATCGATAAACAGGTGTTCGATATCGAACTCCTCGGACAGATGCTTGCCCACCGCCTGCACGCCGAAACGCTCGGTGGCGTGATGGCCGGCGGCAAGGAATGCGACACCGCTTTCCGCCGATGTGTGCATCACCGACTCCGACACTTCGCCGGTCAGGTAGACGTCAGCGCCGGCATTGATCGCGGCGTCGAACATGCCTTGCGCGGCGCCCGTGCACCAGCCCACGCGGCGCAGTTCGCGATCCGGGTCGCCGAACACGAGCGGCGTGCGGCCGAGCGTCTGCTCGACTTGCGCCGTGAAGTGCGCGAGCGTGATCGGCATCGGAAACGTGGCGAGCCAGCCGAGATCGTTCTCGCCGAAGCGCGCGTCGCTGATCCAGCCCATCTTCGCGCCGATCTGCGCGTTGTTGCCGAACTCGGGATGGTCGTCGAGCGGCAGATGGTAGGCGAACAGGTTCAGGTCGTTGGCGATCAGCAGCTTCAGCCGCGCGTGTTTGCGCCCGGTGATCTGCGGCGCTTCGTTGCGCCAGAAGTAGCCGTGATGGACCAGCACCGCGTCCGCGCCCCAGTCGAGCGCGGCCTCGAGGAAGGCCACCGAAGCGGTCACGCCGGTCGCGAGCTTATTGACGCGGCGACGCCCTTCCACCTGCAATCCATTGGGGCAATAGTCCTTGAAGCGCGCGGTTTCAAGAAGATTGTTCAAGTACAATTCAAGTTCGATCCGATCCATATAAACCTCTAGTCTTCAGATGCTTAGACGCTTTTGGCTGTTCTTCGCCCAAGCGGTGACCGTGTTGTTGGCGCTGATGTTCATCATTGCGACCCTCAAACCGCAGTGGCTCCAGCGTCAAGGGCAATTCGGCAAGCAACTCGCCGAACCGATCGTCGCCCTGCGGGAAGTGGCGCCAGGCATCGGTACCGGCCCGGCACAGGCGTCCTATGCAGATGCCGCGCAAAAAGCCATGCCCGCGGTCGTCAATGTGTTCTCCAGCAAGGATGGCTCACTGCCACCCGACCCGCGCGCTAAAGATCCGCTGTTCCGCTACTTCTTCGGCGACAAGAACAAAGGTAAGCAGCAGGAGCAACCCGCGTCGAATCTCGGCTCGGGGGTAATAGTGAGTTCGGAAGGTTACATTCTAACGAACCAGCACGTCGTGGACGGCGCTGATCAGATCGAAATCGCCTTGGCCGATGGTCGCACCACCAATGCGAAGGTGATCGGCGTCGATCCTGAGACCGATCTGGCCGTGCTGAAGGTCAACATGACCAACCTGCCCACCATCACGCTCGGCCGCATGGACCAGACGCGCGTGGGCGACGTGGTGCTGGCGATCGGCAATCCGTTCGGCGTCGGCCAGACGGTGACCATGGGCATTGTCAGTGCGCTCGGGCGCAATCACCTCGGCATCAACACCTTCGAAAACTTCATTCAGACCGACGCGGCTATCAACCCCGGTAACTCGGGCGGCGCTCTGGTCGACGTGAATGGCAACCTGCTCGGCATCAATACCGCGATCTATTCGCGCTCGGGCGGCTCGCTCGGCATCGGCTTTGCGATCCCTGTCTCGACCGCGCGCAGCGTGCTGGAGAGCATCATCACGACAGGCTCGGTCACGCGGGGCTGGATCGGCGTGGAGCCGCAGGACGTGACGCCGGAAATCGCCGAATCGTTTGGGCTCGAGCAGAAGTCGGGCGCGATTGTCGCAGGTGTGCTGAAGAACGGGCCGGCCGACCGGGCGGGCATCAAGCCGGGCGACATCCTGGTGAGCGTGAACGGCCAGGAGATCACCGATACCACGCGTCTGTTGAATGTCATCGCACAGATCAAGCCGGGCACGGCCGCGAAGGTTCATCTGGTGCGCAAGAGCCGCGAGATGGATCTGGACGTGACCATCGGCAAGCGCCCGCCTCCGCCGAAGCAACAGCCCGAGGACAACGGCGGCGGCGATCAGGACGACGACGGCGGTTGATTTCGCGGGTAGTAGCAGTGGTCAAAGGCATTGCGGCGGCTGACGCGGGCAACGGCAACCCACCCGTAGCTGAACGAGAAGCAAACGCAACGGAGCCGCGGGCAACGCAGCTAGCCAAACGGCGACGCCGTCGCAAAACAAAAAGGGCAGTCCATCGCGGACTGCCCTTTTTGTTTGCCCCGGCCGTCTGTCAGACGGTTAGCGTAATGAATGTGTAAAATGCATGGCGTTCAATTCGGCGGACTTGCGTCTTCAACAGCCACCGGTTGCTTGCCGACAATCAACCGCGCCGCAATGATCCCCGCCTCGTACAGCACGATCAGCGGAATTGCCAGAATCAGCTGCGAGAACACGTCCGGCGGCGTTACTACCGCGGAAATCACGAACGCGCCCACGATCACGTAAGGACGGATTTCCCTGAGCTTCTTGATGGTCAGCACGTTCATGCGGACCAGCAGCACCACGACAATCGGCACTTCGAACGTCACCCCGAACGCGAGGAACATAGTCAGCACGAAGCTTAGATAGTTGTCGATATCGGTGTTCATCTCCGCGCCGAGCGGCGCGTTGTAGTGCGCCATCACGCGGAAGATGGTCGGAAACACCACGAAGTACGCGAACGCCATGCCGCACAGGAACAGCGTGTAGCTGCTGCCCACCAGCGGCCCGACCAGCTTCTTCTCATGCTGGTACAGACCCGGCGCGACGAACGCCCAGATCTGGTACAGCACGACCGGCAGCGCAATCACGAAGGCGACCATCATGGTCACCTTCATCGGCACGAAGAACGAGCCGGTGACGTCGGTGACGATCATCTTGCCGTCCTTCGGCAGATTCTGCATCAAGGGCCGCGCCAGCAGCCGGAAGATGTCCGGCGCCCAATACACGAGCCCGACAAACACCACGATGACGGCAAGGCCGGCGCGAATGATACGGTCGCGCAATTCAACGAGGTGGGAAATGAAGGTCTCTTCAGTGCCTTCGTCCTGGGTTTGCTGGGGGTCGCTCACACCGGCCCTCGGTTAGAGATTGTCGTTCTGATCATCAGAAGAACCGCGTCGGACGACGCATAGTGGCCGGCGTATGCCGCGCCACGCGCGCAGCGCCCGACTGCACGCGCGTGCGGCGCGTGGTGGCCCGCTTGTACCAGGTGGGCATGGCCGTCTGCTTGACGCGCCAGTTCTTGCGTCTCGGGCCTGCCGGTGGTGTGCTGGTTCGCCATGGCGAATTGCCGGCATCTTCAAGCGCGCCGCCGGCAATGCTCGGCGATACCGACGTACCGCTATTCCACGCGTCGTTCAGTTCGGTTTCATGCTTGCGCAAATTGTCCTGAACGGAGGTTTCGACGTTGCTTGCCGCCGCCTCGAACTCGGTCTTCATGCGACGCAATTCGTCGAGTTCGATTTCGCGGGTGACTTCGGCCTTCACGTCGTTGATATACCGCTGCGCACGGCCGAACAGTGCGCCGGCCGTGCGGGCGACGCGAGGCAGGCGCTCAGGCCCGAGTACGACCAGCGCGACGACGCCGATCAGCGCCATCTTGGTTAGACCGAGGTCCAGCATGAAGTGGAATGTCCGTCAGTAACGCGGTTGGGCCGCGGCTTAGCGGTAATCGCCGGAACGCGGCGTCTTTTCCTTCGCATCCACATCCACGGTGCCGTTACGCGGCAGTTCGCGCTGCTGCGCTTCACCTGCGGGCGTTTCAGCTTCCTTCATGCCTTCCTTGAAGCCCTTCACCGCGCCACCCAGATCCGTGCCGATATTACGCAGCTTCTTCGTGCCGAACACGAGCGCTACGATCAGCAACACGATCAGCCAATGCCAAATGCTAAACGAACCCATGACTACTCTCCTTAACCCCGACACCGCAGCGTGATGCGGCAAAAATTCGTGCGCCTTGCGGCGTGACTCGAAGCGCGTACGCTTCATCTATACATGACTGCAGGCTGTTCCGATTCAACCCGCGACCGGTGTGTCATTGTGACCTGACAATCGCGTCGGCGTCGTTACAGCGCAGCAAAAACAACGGCCCCGTTATTGTTGACGGCCAAAACTCACCGCGCGCCTCGCGGCCCGCTGTTATTTGTCAGCCCATTCGCTGCCACGGACGCGGCCCTGCGAGGATGTGCGCGTGCAGGTGATACACCTCTTGCCCGCCGCCCGGACCGGCATTGATTACCGTACGAAAACCGGTTTCGCCGCCGGTGTACGCCACACCCAACTTATCGGCCAGACGTGCTACCAGAACAAGCATTCTACCAAGCAGCGGCGCATCGCTTTCTGTGCAATTCGACAGCGTGGCGATGTGTTTGCGGGGAATCACCAGCACGTGCGTTTCAGCTGCCGGACGAATGTCGCGGAAGGCAACAAACTCTTCGTCTTCGTGAACTTTGGTCGACGGAATCTCGCCGGCGGCGATCTTGCAGAAAAGACAGTTTGGGTCGTGGCTCATCGTATTCCTGACACAGTATGGCTAGAGCGCGAAGCGTGATGCGGCACAGCCCATGTTTCCCCCGGCAGCAACCGGACTCAACTCAAAACCATGCACGCGGATTCGCAAGCGGCTTGTTATCGTACAGATACAGCCAGCCTTTGATAATACGGTACAACATCCAGATACTGACGGCCCACAGAACCGGAATACCGATCACCACGAACAGCAGGACGCCACCAATCGCATAACCCAGCAAGGCCATCCAGAACGAGCGGATCTGCCACTCGAAATGCGCTTCGTAGGGCGTGCCCACCACATCGGGCCGTTTCACGTAGTTGATGATGATCGCGATCAGAATCGTCAGGCCGCCCGTCAGCCAATGAACCGCATACAGTGCGTACAGCACATGTGTGAGCGTGCGCAGACTGCGTTCGCGCTCTGGCTCGATCGCGTTGCGGTAGACCGGCGGCGGATAATTTCCTTGCGACTGTTCCATGCTTGCGTCCTCCCGAGGATACGATCCTATGCGTTCAGTGCAATGTGGGTGCCGACGTTCGCCACTTCAAGACGCGGCGACAATCAGTCGCCGTTCTGCTCGCGCTCAAGGCTCTTGCGCAGCGCCTTTTCCTCGAGGCCCGACAGGCCTTCACGACGCTCGAGTTCGGCAAGCACGTCAGCCGGGCTCAGGTCGAAATGCGACAGCATCACGAGACAGTGAAACCACAGGTCCGCCACTTCGCCGACCAGCGCTTTCGGCGCACCGCCGTGGCGCGCGTCTTTGGCGGCCAGCACGACTTCGGTGGCTTCTTCGCCGATTTTCTTGAGAATCGCGTCATCGCCCTTGTGGAACAGGCGCGACACGTACGAAACGTCCGGATCGCCGCCCTTGCGGCTGTCGATGATGGCCGCGAGGCGCAGCAGTGTGTCGTTGGTAGACGAAGTGGATTGCGTGGATTGCGTCATTTGTAGATGTGTTCGGGGTCTTTCAACACGGGATCGACGGCGACCCAGCCGCCATCTTCAACCGTGCCTTCGAATTTCTGGAAAAAGCACGAGTGACGGCCGGTGTGACACGCGATGCCCGATACCTGCTCGACCTTCAGCAGCACGACGTCTTCGTCGCAATCGAGCCGCACTTCATGCACATGCTGGACGTGGCCGGACTCTTCGCCCTTGAACCACAAACGCTGGCGCGAGCGCGAGAAGTACACCGCACGACCGGTTTCGACGGTTTTCGCCAATGCGTCGCGGTTCATCCACGCGAACATCAGCACATCGTTGGTCGACGCTTCCTGCGCGATCACCGGCACGAGGCCGTTCGCGTCCCACCTGACCTTGTCGATCCAATCTACTGCCGAGGGATTCACCACGTCACAACCTCACCGAAATGCCTTGATCGGCCATGAAGCGCTTGGCCTCGCCCACGGTGTGTTCGCCGTAGTGGAAGATGCTGGCGGCCAGTACTGCGTCCGCGTGGCCGTTCTTGATGCCGTCGGCCAGATGCTGCAGCGAGCCGACGCCGCCCGAGGCGATCACCGGAATCGACACCGCGTCGGACACCGCCCGCGTGAGCGCGAGATCGAAGCCGCTCTTGGTGCCGTCGCGGTCCATGCTGGTCAGCAGGATTTCACCCGCACCCAGTTCGGCCATCTTGCGCGCCCATTCGACGGCCTCGAGGCCGGTCGCCTTGCGCCCGCCATGCGTGAAGACCTCCCAGCGCGGCGGTTCGCCGTCTGCGGAGACGCGCTTCGCGTCGATGGCGACGACGATGCATTGCGAGCCGTATTTGTCCGTCGCGTCGCGCACGAGTTGCGGATTCGCGACCGCCGACGAGTTCATGCTGATCTTGTCCGCGCCCGCGTTCAACAGGCGCCGCACGTCTTCGACAGCGCGCACGCCGCCGCCGACCGTCAGCGGAATGAACACCTGGGAGGCGACCGCTTCGATGATCGGCAGGATCAAATCGCGCTGATCGGAGGTGGCGGTGATGTCGAGGAAGGTCAGTTCGTCGGCGCCCTGATCGTCGTAGCGGCGCGCGATTTCGACTGGGTCGCCCGCGTCGCGCAGTTCGACGAAGTTGACGCCCTTGACCACGCGTCCAGCCGTGACGTCGAGACAGGGGATGATGCGTTTAGCTAGAGCCATGATCTTGCAATTCTGCCAATACCGCTGATGAGGCCGCTCGCGAAACCTCCGACGAGCGGCACAGTGCCGGCGCGGCTAGCCGCGTCGCGCCGCAAGTGCGCAAATACAAGCATGCAGCTTGACGCGCTTTTCAGGACGCGCCGTTGCGTCCGCTTTCAAGTCCGCTGCCGCGTCGATTCTGAGTCGATCGCGACGCCTTAAGCCTGAAGCCTTACCTTAAGCGTCGTCCGATTCGCGCAACCGGTCTGCGAGGGTTTGCGCAGCCGCGAAGTCCAGATCGCCCGAGTAGATCGCCCGGCCGCAGATCACACCTTCGATGCCTTCGTCCTCGACTTCGCAGAGCGACTCGATGTCCGTGAGGTTCGACAAACCGCCGCTCGCGATCACCGGAATCTTCACCGCGCGTGCGAGACGCACCGTGGCTTCGATGTTGATGCCCTGCAGCATGCCGTCGCGGCCGATGTCGGTGTAGATGATCGACTCGCAGCCGTAGTCCTCGAACTTGCGCGCCAGATCGGCCACTTCGTGACCGGTCAGCTTGCTCCAGCCGTCGGTGGCAACCTTGCCGTCCTTCGCATCCAGACCGACGATGATATGGCCGCCGAAAGCCGTGCACGCATCCTGCAGGAAGCCCGGATTCTTCACCGCGGCCGTGCCGATGATGACGTACGACAAACCGTCGTCCAGATAGCGCTCGATCGTGTTCAGGTCACGGATGCCGCCGCCCAACTGGACGGGAATCTCGCCCCCTACTTCCTCGATGATCGCGCGAATCGCCTCTTCGTTTTTCGGCTTGCCGGCGAACGCGCCATTCAGGTCGACGAGGTGCAGACGGCGGGCGCCGCGATCGACCCAATGCCGGGCCATCGCCGCCGGTTCCTCGGAAAATATCGTCGCCTGGTCCATATCGCCCTGTTTGAGGCGTACACAGTGACCATCTTTCAGGTCGATGGCGGGAATCAGCAGCATAGCAATCGGGTGTTGTCTGGGAGGTGGTTGAAGGTCGGCGGCAGCGGCTGACAAGCCAGCACGCCACAACGCCGTTTCGCTAGTTTAGTACAACTCTTTCGACGCCCTTGCGGCACGCCGTATTGGAGCGAAATCGTCTTGCTGCGATTGTGGCGCATGGCCGACGCCCCGCTTGTGGCGGAACGGCGCACGGCAACAGGATGAAGACAGGCGCTCACGGGTTCCAGTGCACGAAGTTGCGATACACGCGCAGCCCCGCTTCGGCGCTCTTTTCCGGATGGAATTGGGTCGCGAAGATGTTATCCCGCGCCACCGCCGAGGTAAAGGGCACACCGTACACCGTTTCGCCCGACGTGTGGGCGGCATTGTCCGGCACGACGTAATAGCTGTGCACGAAGTAGAAGAACGCGTTGTCCGCAACGCCGTCCCACAACGGATGCGGCTGCGCCTGGCGCACGCGGTTCCAGCCCATTTGCGGGACCTTGAAGCGCGAGCCGTCGTCCTGCACCTGACCTTCGAGGTCAAAGCGCAGCACCTTGCCGGGCAACAGGCCGAGGCCAGGCGTATCGCCCTCGGCGCTCCAGTCGAACAGCATCTGCTCGCCGACGCACACGCCCATCAGCGGCTTGCTGCGCGATGCTTCGATGACCGCTTCCTGCAGGCCGGATTCGGCCAGACTGCGCATGCAATCGGGCATCGCGCCCTGGCCGGGCAGCACCACGCGGTCGGCCGAGCGGATCGCTTCGGGCTGATCGACGATCGCCACGTCCGCCTCCGGCGCGGCTTTGCGCAGTGCCTGAGCAACCGAGCGCAGGTTGCCCATTCCGTAATCCACAATCGCTATCGAAGTTTTCATTTCAAGTTAGGCAGCAATGCCTTCAATCCATCGACGATGAATTCCACCGCCAGCGCCGATAACATCAAACCCATGAGCCGCGTGCCGATGTTGATACCCGTGCGACCTACCCAGCGGGCAATCGGTTCAGCGAGGCGCAGCGAAAAAAAACAGATCGCCGCCAGCAAGGCGCCGATCGCGATCAGGCTGAGCCGGTCGTACCAGTGCGCCGAGCCGGCCGCATAAATAATCGTGGTGCTGATCGCACCCGGGCCGGTCAGCAGCGGGATCGCCAACGGCACGACCGCGATGTTGTCCTTCTGCTCGGCTTCATCGCGCTCTTCCGGCGTCGAACGGCTGTTGCCGATCTGCGCGTTCAGCATGTTGATCGCCATCAGCAGCATGATGATCCCCCCGCCCACTTCGAGCGACCCGACCGAAATGCCGAAGAAGCTGATGATCTGCTGGCCGAGCAGCGTGGTCACCGCAATCACGCAGAACACCGAAATCGCTGCGATGCGGATAGTTTTGCGCCGCTCGACGTCGCTCTGATGCGCCGTCAGGCTCATGAAGAACGGGATGGCGCCGACCGGGTTGATCAGCGCCAGCAGCGAAATAAACGACTTCAGAATATCCATCGCACACCGGGCACACGCAAGCGCAGCCGGTCCTGGTTCTAGTTCTGGTCAATGAGCGGGTAAATGAGCGCTTAAAGGCTGCCCTTGGTCGACGGAATCTGCCCCGCCGCGCGTTCGTCCATTTCGACGGCCATACGCAATGCACGCCCGAAGGCCTTGAACACCGTTTCCATCTGGTGATGGGCGTTCAGGCCGCGCAGGTTGTCGACATGCAGCGTGACGCCAGCGTGGTTCACGAATCCACGGAAAAATTCGATGGAGAGATCGACGTCGAATGTACCGATGCGCGCGCGCGTGAACGGCACATGGAATTCGAGGCCCGGACGGCCGGAAAAGTCGATCACGACGCGCGACAGCGCTTCGTCGAGCGGCACGTAAGAATGACCGTAGCGGCGGATGCCCTTGCGGTCGCCGATTGCCTTCGCAACGGCCTGACCGAGCGTGATGCCGACGTCTTCGACCGTATGATGGTCGTCGATTTCGAGGTCGCCATGCGCTTCGATGTCGAGATCGAACAAACCATGCCGTGCGATCTGGTCGAGCATGTGATCAAGAAACGGCACACCGGTGGCCAGCTTCTGCTGACCGGTGCCGTCCAGATTGATCTTCACACGGATCTGCGTTTCGCTGGTGTTGCGAACGACTTCCGCAAGGCGCATGGTAATTCCTCGAATCTAGCTAGAAAGCGATAGTAGTGTGGGATGGGAAAACGGCGGGCCGCGCGCGCTTCCCACCGTGGGGGACAGCGCTCACGCGGCCATTCGGCACACCGTTCAGTGCAGCACGAGTTTCAGTCCGGCGATCAACTGGGCGTTTTCTTCGGGCGAACCGACGGTCAAACGCACGCAATTGACCAGCAATGGATGCATTTTACTCACGTTTTTGATCAAAACCCGTGCTGCCAGGAGCGTTTCGAACATAACGGATGCGTCAGGCACCCGCACCAGCAGGAAGTTACCGGCGCTCGGGAACACTTCGGCGCCCGGCAATTGGGCCACGGCGTGCGCGAGTTTCGTGCGTTCTTCGCGCAGTTGCTCGGCCTGGGCGTCGAGCACGTCGACGTGGTCGAGCAGAAAATCGGCGGCGGCTTGCGTCAGCACGTTGGTGTTGTATGGCGGCCGCACCTTGTCGAATTCGGTGAGCCAGGCGGGCTTGCCAACCAGATAGCCAAGGCGGATGCCGGCCAGACCGAGCTTGGACACGGTACGCATGACAACAACGTTGTCGAACGCGTCGGCGCGCGGCAGCCAGCTTTGCTGCGCAAACGGCTGGTACGCCTCGTCGATCACCACGAGGCTTTTGTTCGCCGCGGCGATGATGCGCTCCATGTCGGCGTCGTCGTACAGCGTGCCGGTCGGGTTGTTCGGATAGGCCAGATAGACAATCGCCGGTTCATGCTCGGCGATCGCGGCCAGCATCGCTTCGGCGTCGAGCGTGAAATCGGCCTTCAGCGGTACGCCGATAAATTCCAGATTCGCCAGCTTCGCCGACATCTGATACATCACGAAACCCGGCATTGGCGCCAGCACCTTGGCGCCCGGCTTCGCGCACGCCACCGACACCATACTGATGATTTCATCCGAGCCGTTGCCGAGCAGCACGTCGCAACCGGCGGGCACACCCATCACGTGCTTGATCTTTTCGATCAATGCTTCCGGGCGCGGCGCCGGGTAACGGTTCAGTGCGACGCCGGCCAGATGCTCACCCAGATGGGCGGCGAGCACCGGTGGCAGCGAAAACGGATTTTCCATCGCATCGAGCTTGATATAGCCCGTGGCGTCCGGAACCGGGTAGCTCGTCATCGCGAGCACGTCGCGGCGGATGATGTCTTGAGGTGTCGTCATAAGTCAGTGGACTGGGCCGCAGCGAGACGCCGGCCGGGTTTCGGCGGCTTGCGGACTGCCCCAGGTTGGTCTCTATTGTCGTTATTGAACGGAAAACCGCGCGAAATCCGTCGGCAAAGTTCACGGGCATCGGTTCGATGCCCGCTCGCGCCGCGCTCAGACTCGCCGCGTTCAGCCGCGCCTAGCCGTTCTGCCGCATCCGGTATTCGGCGCTGCGCGCGTGTGCCTGCAGGCCTTCGCCATAGGCGAGTTCAGCGGCGATCTCGCCCAGCGTCTGAGCACCTTCCGCACTGACCTCGATCACGCTCGATCGCTTGAAGAAATCGTAGACGCCCAACGGTGACGAGAACCGTGCGGTACGCGACGTAGGCAGCACGTGATTCGGCCCCGCGCAGTAGTCGCCGAGGCTTTCGCTGGTATAGCGGCCAAGGAAGATCGCACCGGCATGGCGGATCAACTGACCCCATTGATGCGGCTCCAGTGCGGAGATTTCGAGGTGTTCCGGGGCGATGTCGTTGGCGATCGCGCAGGCTTCGGCCATATCGCGCACCTTGATCAACGCACCGCGGTTTTCGAGCGAGGTGCGGATCACGTCCTGGCGCGGCATGCTGGGCAGCAGTTCGTTGATCGCATCGCGCACGCGGGCGATGAATGCATCGTCCGGGCACAGCAGGATGGATTGCGCGAGCTCGTCATGCTCGGCTTGCGAGAACAGGTCCATCGCGATCCAGCGCGGATCCGTCGTGCCGTCGCACAACACGAGAATTTCCGACGGCCCGGCGATCATGTCGATCCCGACCGTGCCGAACACGCGGCGCTTGGCCGACGCGACATACGCATTGCCCGGGCCGCAGATCTTGTCGACTGCGGGCACCGTTTCCGTGCCGTACGCCAATGCGCCCACCGCCTGCGCTCCGCCGATCGTGAACACCCGATCCACGCCGCCCAGCAATGCAGCCGCCAGCACCAGCGGATTCTTCACGCCATCCGGCGTAGGCACGACCATGACGATTTCGCGCACACCGGCCACACGCGCCGGAATCGCGTTCATCAGCACCGACGACGGATACGCCGCCTTGCCGCCTGGCACGTAGATACCCGCGCGGTCCAGCGGCGTAACCTTCTGGCCGAGCACGGTGCCGTCGGCTTCCGTGTACTGCCAGCTGTGGCTGCCGCACTCGATCTTCTGCTTCTCGTGGTAACCGCGCACGCGCGCCGCCGCCGCTTCGAGCGACGCACGGCGCTTAGGCTCGAGGCCCTCGAGCGCCGCTTCGAGTTCGGACATCGGCAACTCGAGCGCCTCGACGCTCTTCGCCTCGACACGGTCGAAGCGCTTCGTGTACTCGAGCACCGCAGCATCGCCGCGTGCCTTCACGTCGTTCAGAATCTGCGCGACCGAGCGCTCGATTGCTTCGTCTTCGCTCGCCTCGAACGCGAGCACCGCGTGCAACGACTTCTGGAAGTCGGGCGAGCTGGAATCGAGTTTGCGAATCTTGATAGACATACGGGTATCCGTTTCGGTAAGGCGCGCGTTAAAAGCTTGACCACGCGCGTGGTCAAACTATTCAGGCCGACGCAGTGCCGGCCTTCGATGCGCGTTCGAACGCATCGAGGATCGGCCGCAGCGCGGCGCGCTTGAGCTTCAGCGCCGCCTGGTTCACAACGAGGCGCGACGAAATCTGCATGATCTCTTCCACCTCGACAAGATTGTTGGCGCGCAAGGTATTGCCCGAACTCACCAGGTCGACGATCGCGTCGGCGAGGCCGACCAGCGGCGCCAGTTCCATCGAACCGTACAGCTTGATCAGGTCGACGTGCACGCCCTTGGCGGCAAAATGCTCGCGTGCGGTTTCCACGTACTTGGTCGCCACGCGCAAGCGTGCGCCTTGACGCACCGCATTCGCGTAGTCGAAACCGGCGGCCACCGCGACCGACATGCGGCAGCGCGCAATATCCAGATCGACCGGCTGATACAGCCCGCTGCCACCGTGCTCGAGCAACACGTCTTTGCCGGCCACGCCGAAATCGGCTGCGCCGTATTCGACATAGGTCGGCACGTCGGTGGCACGCACGATGATCACACG
Organism: Paraburkholderia domus; assembly: GCF_905220705.1. Taxonomy (GTDB): domain Bacteria; phylum Pseudomonadota; class Gammaproteobacteria; order Burkholderiales; family Burkholderiaceae; genus Paraburkholderia; species Paraburkholderia domus. Next base: position 93,494 of record NZ_CAJNAT010000015.1, on the reverse strand, counting down.
CACGTTCGCGTCCGTAGTGGGCAGAATCAGCTTGCGCGAGGTTTCCGGATCTTCGGCAACCTCAATGCCCGCCGCGGCGAGCAGCGGCAGCGTCTCTTCGAAGATACGCCCTTTCGACAAAGCCAGCGTAAGCGGTGCGCTCACGGCCGGCGACGACGACGTTTGCGGCATCGAACTCATGCCTGGCTCCCCGAGATTCGGCGCACCTTGGCGCCGATGACGTTGAGCTTGGTCTCCATCCGGTCGTAACCCCGATCCAGGTGATAGATGCGGTCGATCAGCGTTTCACCTTCGGCGCGCAGCGCGGCGATCACGAGGCTCGCCGAAGCACGCAGATCGGTCGCCATCACCTTCGCGCCGGACAGCTTTTCGACGCCGGTCACGAGCGCGGTGTTACCGTCGATCGTGATGTTCGCGCCGAGGCGGTTCAATTCCTGCACGTGCATGAAGCGGTTCTCGAAGATCGTCTCGACAGCTTGCGAGGTGCCGTCCGCGATCGTGTTGAGCGCCATGAATTGCGCCTGCATGTCGGTCGGGAACGCCGGGTATTCGGACGTACGGAAGCTAACCGCGCTCGGACGCTTGTCCATACGCACGCGCATCCAGTCGTCGCCTTCGTCGATCGTAACGCCGGCTTCGCGCAGCTTTTCGGTGACGGCCTCGAGGATCAGCGGACGCACTTTACGCAGCGTGACGTCGCCGCCCGCAGCCGCGACTGCGCACAGGAACGTGCCGGCTTCGATACGATCCGGAATCACCGTGTGCTTTGCGCCATGCAGCGTGTCGACGCCCTGGATCACCAGGCGGTCCGTGCCGATGCCTTCGATCTTCGCGCCCATCGAAACCAGCAGATTCGCGAGGTCGCCGACCTCCGGCTCACGCGCAGCGTTCTCGATGACCGTCTCGCCCTCAGCAAGCACCGCCGCCATCAGCAGGTTTTCGGTGCCGGTCACGGTGATCATGTCGGTCACGATGCGCGCACCCTTCAGACGCTTCGCACGCGCTTCAATGAAGCCATGCTCGATCGTGATTTCAGCGCCCATCGCCTGCAGACCCTTGATGTGCTGATCCACCGGACGCGCACCGATGGCGCAGCCACCCGGCAGCGACACCTTGGCGTGACCGAAGCGCGCCACCAGCGGGCCGAGCACGAGGATCGACGCACGCATGGTTTTCACCATTTCGTACGGCGCGACGAGGTTATCGACCTTCGACGCATCCAGGGACACGCGCCCTTCACCGCTCTCGATGCGCACACCCATCTGGCCGAGCAGCTTCAGCATCGTGCGCACGTCCTGCAAGTCGGGCACGTTTTCCAGATGCACCGGCTCCGCGCTGAGCAGACCCGCGCACAGGATCGGCAACGCCGCGTTCTTCGCACCTGAGACGACGACTTCACCCGACAGCGGGTAGCCACCTTCAATGACGAGTTTATCCATGCCTGTCACTTCCTGATTGACCCGGACGTCAGCCGGGCCCGCTTTGACTGTGTTCGACGCGCCGCTACCCGCGTCGCGCCCTTCTTGAGTAATTCGCACTAAATTTCCAGATTACGCGTTCTGCCATTCGGCGGGCGTCAGCGTTTTCATGCTGAGCGCGTGGATTTCTTCGCGCATGCGGTCGCCGAGCGCCGCGTACACGAGTTGATGGCGCGCGATCAAACGCTTGCCTTCGAAGCTCGGCGAAACGATGGTCGCGAAGAAATGCTGACCGTCGCCCTCCACTTCGAGATGCTGGCAAGCGAGACCAGCCGCGATGTATTGCTTGACCTGTTCGGGAGTCGGCAACATGAGAGAAGCTCCTGATCAGTGGCGCAGTTTGTAGCCGGAGGCGAGCATGCGCATCGCCACCACGGCCAGCACCACAAAGAAACCGGCAACGATCGCAAGGCTCACGAGCGGATTGATATCCGACATCCCGAAGAAACCGTAGCGAAAGCCGTCGATCATGTAGAAAAAGGGATTGAGCCGCGACACTTCGCGCCACACCGGTGGCAGCGTATGCGTCGAGTAGAACACGCCCGACAGGAACGTGAGCGGCATAATCAGAAAGTTTTGAAATGCGGCAAGCTGATCGAACTTTTCGGCCCAGATGCCGGCGATCAAACCGAGCGTGCCAAGGATCGCCGCGCCGAAAATCGCGAACGCGATAATGTAAAGCGGCGCGCTGAAGCTGACCGGCACGAACCAGATCGTCACGATGAACACGCCGAAGCCGACCGCCAGCCCACGTGCCACGGCAGCGAGCACATACGCGCCGAACATCTCGTAGTGCGACAGCGGCGGCAGCAGCACGAACACCAGGTTGCCGGTGATTTTCGACTGGATCAGCGAGGACGAGCTATTCGCGAATGCGTTCTGCAACACGCTCATCATCACGAGGCCGGGAATCAGGAAGCTCGTGTACTCGACGCCCGGATAGACCTGAACGTGACCGCGCAACGCGTGGCCGAAAATCGTCAGATACAGCAGCGCGGTGATAACCGGCGCCAGCACCGTCTGGAACGCCACCTTCCAGAAACGCAGGATTTCCTTGTAAAACAGCGTGCGAAAGCCGCTCATGCAAGCCCCTCGATCACTTCCGGACCGTTCATCACCTGGACGAACACATCTTCGAGGTCGGCTTTGCGGACCTCGATTTCTTCGAACGTACAGCCTGCTGCGCGGCACTGCGCGAGAATCCGCTCGACGTCGTCATAGCTCGCCAGACGCAGCAGATGCTGACGGCCATTGCCGTTGCCCGCGCCGCTTTCCACTTCGAGCGGACGCAACTCAACCGGCAATGTACCTTGCGTAAAGCGCAGGAACAGCTGCATGCCGGCAAAGCGCTGCAGCAGCGTGCTGGTGCGCTCGAGCGCGACCACCTCACCGCGCCGCAACATCGCGATGCGGTCACACAGCGATTCGGCTTCTTCCAGATAATGGGTGGTCAACACGATCGTGTGACCCTCGCGATTGAGGCGCGAGATGAATTTCCACAAGGTTTGACGCAACTCGACGTCGACGCCCGCGGTGGGCTCATCCAGCACGATCACCGGCGGCCGATGCACCAGCGCTTGCGCCACGAGCACGCGGCGCTTCATGCCACCCGACAGCGCACGCATGTTGGCGTCGGCTTTGTCGGTGAGATCGAGGTTGGCCATGATCTCGTCGATCCACGCGTCGTTGTTGCGCAGCCCGTAATAGCCAGACTGGATGCGCAAGGTTTCGCGCACGGTGAAGAACGGATCGAACACGAGCTCCTGCGGCACTACGCCGAGCGCGCGGCGCGCGTCGCGGAAATCGCTGACTACGTCGTGCCCGCGGACCGCGATGCTGCCTTCATCGGCGCGCGCGAGACCGGCGAGTATGCTGATGAGCGTCGTCTTGCCCGCGCCGTTCGGACCGAGCAGTCCGAAGAACTCGCCTTCTTCCACCGTGAAGCTGACGCCCTTGAGCGCCTGCAAATCCTTGTAGCGCTTCTTGACGTTACGAATTTCTATGGCTGACATGACTGTGGGCCGCGTGCGTCGCGGCGCCTAAAGGAGCCCTGAGGGGGCGCAAAAATGCTGGAAGGGACGAAATTGGGGCCGGTTATGTGCCCCGAAAAACGTTTGATTATAGGGCAAAAATCAGCAGCCCCGCCGGAGCCGGGGGGATGGGAAGCGACGCTATTGGAGCGTCAATGTCGCGCCGACAACAGGGTGTCGACGCCGTAGGCTTGTGCGAGGCTGGCGAGACCAGCCGGCAGATTGACGATCTCGAACTTGATGCCGCGTGCCTGGGCGGCACGCTCCCACGCGAGCAGGACAGCAAGCGCGGACGAGTCGAATTGCGCGAGCGGCGCGCAATCCACGCCGTTCGCGCCCGCGGCGATGCGCTGCAAACCCGCATCGAGCGCGGCTTTCGCGCTCTCATGGGTCAGCGTCGCGCCGCTTTCGAAGCGGCTTGCGACGGCGTTCAGCACTTCGCTCACGACTGCTTGCCCGCAGCCAGCTGCTGATTGCGCTGCGTGAGGAACTGGATCAGTCCGTCCACGCCCTTCTGCTGGATCTGCTCGTTGAACTGCTGCTGATACGCCTGGATCAGCCACGCGCCGAGCACGTTGATGTCATACACGCGCCAGCCGTTCGGCGTCTTGTACAGACGATAGTCGAGTTCGATCGGCGAGCCGTTGTTCATCACCACCGAGCGGACCACCGTGTCAGTGTCGTCCGGGCTCATGCGGAACGGCTTGTACTGGATCTGCTGATCGCGGACCTGGGCGAGCGCGCCCGAGTACGTGCGGATCAGCAGCATCTTGAACTGCTCGACCACGGCGTTTTGCTGCTCCGGCGTAGCGGTACGCCAGTTGCGGCCCATCGCCAGTTGCGTGGTGCGGCGGAAATCGGTGTACGGCAGGATCCTTTCGTTGACGAGCTGGGTGATGTGGGAAATATCGCCTTGCTGGATCGACTTGTCGCTGCGGACCGCATCGACCACCTGTTGGGTGACGGTCTTGATCAATGTGTCCGGCGAACTGGAGTCGACGGTTTGTGCCGATGCACCGGCACTGGCGAAAGAGAACAACACAGCAAACAACGGAATCAGGAAGAATTTTTTCATATCGAGCCTTGCCTTAAAAATAGTGCAACCGTTTGAGCCGACATTAGCACGCGAGTTCAGCAGCAATCCATGCGCAAACTGCGAGAGTCGTATCGATCTGTTACGGCTGCACGATCAACGCAATTTGAATGATGGGAAGTTGAAACGCGAGGGCGGGACCAGTTGGCCGGCCGGGATCTGCGTCGTTTCGGGACCGCCGTTGAGGTCGAGCGGCGGCGATTCGGAGCTGCCGGAGGCGGCTTCAGGGGCGGCCGCCGCGCCGGTTGCACCCGTGGTAGCGCCAGCTGCCGAAGCAGCTTGCGGCGGTGTCGCAGCGGTCGCACCGGACGCGGCCGCTGCCTTCGCGGCGGCACCCTGCGTGCCTGCCGGCGCAGCAGCCGCACCGCCGTCGACGTCGTCGTACTTCGGCAGCGGTGCTTCATCGCCGTAGCTCGGCAGTGACTGCGATTGCTTACCGTCCGACAGCAAATACTGGCGGCGTTGCAGATAAGCGTTACGCACGAACGAGTACTTGTCGAGCGCGGCGCCTTCCAGCACGTCGCTCGCGCCCAGCAGATTCGCACGCGTGTTGATCACGTTCAGGCCGTACAGCGCCCAGCTCAGACCATCCGGATGAATGTAGCTGAGCGGATTCACATAGTAATTGCCGATCGAGCCGACTGCGTCGCGCACCGTGCTCGGCCCGAACAGCGGCAACACGAGGTACGGGCCTGCCGGCACGCCGTAGTGACCGAGCGTCAGGCCGAGGTCGTTGTCGTGCTTGGGCAGTTTGGCGAGCGTCGCCACGTCGAACAGACCGCCGACACCGAACACCGTGTTGATCACGATCCGCATGACGTCTTCGACGCCATCGGTGATCTTCAACTGAAGCAGGTTGTTCGCCGCAATGTAGACGTCGCCGATATTGGAGAAGAAGTTGGTGACGCTATCGCGCACCGGCTGCGGCGTGATGAATACGTAACCCTTCGCGACCGGCTTCAGTGCGTACTGGTCGAGCTTGTCGTTGACAGTGAAGATCGTGCGGTTCAGGCCTTCGAGCGGGTCGCCCTTGGTCGGCGTCGGCACGGCCGAGCAGCCGGCGAGCGTAGCGGCCGCGAGCGCGAACGTCGCTATCTGGGCAGTGCGCACGCCTCGTGTGCGTAAGGTCTGCATTTTTATTCTCCTTATTGACCGGCCGAGCCAGAAGCGGGCAGAGTCGGCGCCGCCGGCGCGGGCGCGGCGGCCGCAGGTGCAGCCGAACCCGCGCCAGGCTTGGATGCGCCCGAGTCCGCGGCCTTGCTATACAGGAATTGTCCGATCAGGTTTTCCAGCACGATCGCCGATTGTGTCATCGAAATCGTGTCACCCGCTTTAAGCATCTCGCTGTCGCCACCGGGTTCGAGCCCGATGTATTGCTCGCCGAGCAGACCCGAGGTCAGGATCTTCGCCGAGGTGTCTTTCGGAAACGGGTATTGCTTGTCGATGTCGATCGTGACGACAGCCTGATATGAGTTGGCGTCAAAACCGATCGAGTCGACCCGGCCGACCGTCACACCCGCGCTCTTCACCGGTGCGCGCGCCTTCAGCCCGCCGATATTGTCGAACTTGAGCTTGACCGGGTACGTTGCCTGAAACGACAACGAGCTCATGTTGCCGGCCTTCAGCGCGAGAAACAGCAACGCCACGAATCCCAACACCACGAACAGGCCGACCCAGAAGTCGAGAACAGTCTTTTTCATCGTCATCCCAAAGTGAATCCGCCACGCTGCTCCCGCTCCCGTCGCGCGCAACCCGAGGCGCGCCCGCAGAGCGAAAACGTGCAGCGCAGTGTTAGCTGAACATCAGTGCGGTCAGCAGAAAATCGAGGCCGAGCACCGCAAGCGACGCGTACACCACCGTCTTGGTCGTGGCGCGCGAAACGCCCTCCGGCGTCGGCTTGGCTTCGTAGCCCTGAAACAGCGCCACGAAGGTCACCGCGAGGCCGAACACCACGCTCTTGATGACCCCGGCGCCGACATCGCGCCAGACATCGACGCCACCTTGCATCTGCGACCAGAACGCGCCGGAATCGACGCCGATCAGCAGCACACCCACCACATAACCGCCGAACACGCCGACCGCGCTGAAAATCGCGGCCAGAATCGGCATGGAAATGATGCCCGCCCACAGGCGCGGCGCCACCACCACCTTCACCGGGTCGACGGCCATCATTTCCATCGCGGTGAGTTGCTCGCCCGCCTTCATCAAGCCGATTTCGGCCGTGAGGGACGTGCCGGCGCGGCCCGCGAACAGGAGCGCCGTCACCACCGGACCGAGTTCGCGCACCAGCGAAAGCGCGACCAGCAGCCCCAACGCCTGTTCGGAACCGTAACGGTTCAGCGTGTAATAGCCCTGCAAGCCAAGCACGAAGCCGACGAACAGCCCCGACACGGCGATGATCACCAGCGAATAATTACCTACGAAGTGGATCTGCTTCGTGACAAGGCGCGGCCGGCGCAGCAGCGGGAAAAACTCGAGCAGCAGCCGGAAAAAGAAGCGCGTGGCGTAGCCGGCCGTACCCAGCCCGCCGATCACCGAGCGACCGAGCGCACTGATCATGACTGACCTCCGCCAATGCCGAAGTCCGCCGCGAGCGGCGTCTGGCTGGGGTAGTGGAATTTGAACGGACCGTCCGGCGCGCCGTCGATGAATTGGCGCACCGTAGGATCGGTCGACGCCCGCAGTTCGGCGGGCGTGCCTTCGGCATGTACCCCGCCGTTGGCGAGGAAATAGACGTAATCGGCAATCGCGAACGATTCCGGCACGTCGTGCGTGACGAGGATCGACGTCGCGCCAAGTGCCTGATTCAGCGCGCGAATCAGGTTCGCGGTGATGCCGAGCGAGATCGGATCGAGGCCGGCGAACGGCTCGTCGTACATCATCAACTCGGGGTCGAGCGCAATCGCCCGGGCCAGCGCCACACGCCGCGCCATCCCGCCCGAAATCTCCGACGGCGCCAGGTCGCGCGCACCGCGCAGCCCGACCGCGTTGAGCTTCATCAACACGAGGTCGCGGATCAGTTCTTCGGGGAGGTCGGTGTGCTCGCGCAGCGCGAAAGCAACGTTCTCGAACACCGACATATCGGTAAACAGCGCGCCGAACTGGAACAGCATGCCCATTTTGCGGCGCAGCGCGTACAGGCCGTCGCGCGTTTGCGCGCCGACGTCCTGGCCATGGAACAGGATCTGGCCGCGCTGGGCGCGCACCAGGCCGCCGATCAGACGCAGCACTGTGGTTTTGCCGCAACCCGAGCCGCCCATGACCGCGACGACCTGGCCGCGCTTGAAGCGCAGATTCAGGTTCGACAGGACGAGCCGGTCGCCATAACCGAAGTCGACGTCACGCAGCTCGAGTAAGGTCTCGGGGGAGGAAGACACGAAACTGACAGTCCTTTTACACGGAAGGCGAATTATAGGGCCATCGTGCAAAAGCTGCCTTGAGGTGCCCTGTCCCTTTACTGAACTTGACGATTATTGCGTAAACGCATGTTGCAGCGCAGAAACCGCGGCAGCCGGATCGGCGGCTTCGGTCACGGCGCGCACCACGGCCGCGCAGCCCACGCCGGTCGCCAGCACGTCCGGCAGCACCTGCAGATCGATCCCGCCGATCGCCACCAGCGGCACGACGCCGTCCAGCAGGCGCACATAGCGCGCCAGGCGCTTGAGGCCCTGCGGCGCGGTCGGCATGACCTTGGTCGTAGTCGGGAACACCGCGCCCAGCGCAATGTAGCTCGGCCGGAAGTGCAAGGCCTTCAGAATCTCGTAGAAACCGTGCGTCGACAGACCGAGCCGGATGCCGGCCATGGCAAGCGCTGGGAGATCGGCGGTATGCACGTCTTCCTGGCCCAGGTGGACACCGTAAGCACCCGCCTCCAGCGCGGCTTGCCAGTGATCGTTGATGAAAACCTGGGCATCGCGCGCACGGCCCGCCGCGACACAGCGGGCGATTTCGCGCTTCAGTTCGTCGGCGGGCTCGGCCGATTTGCGGCGCAGCTGGACCGTTTTCACGCCGAAGCCCACTACCTGCTCGACCCACTCCGCAGTCGGCAGCACCGGATACAGACCGAGCCGGTCGGGGCAGCGCGCGAACGCTTGCGCCGGCGCGGCCGGCAGGCCGGCGAGGCGCGGGAAGTGCGCAATGTCGGCCGGAAATGCGTCGTCCGCTTTGGTTTCGTCGCCGTCGCGCCAGGCCAGCGCCAGCACCAGCGCGTCATGCGGATCGAAGCCGCAGTCCAGAAACGCTGCCAGCGCGGGAATCCAGTCATCCGCCAGGTGACCTTCCAGAGCGTATTTTTCGCCGCCCAGATGGAGCGTCGCCGTGTTCTCGGCGGCGACGATCACGCCGGCGCCCTGCACCTGCCAGCGCGCCACCTGCTCGCCATGCGGCTGCGCGTCGGCGACGACGATCAGGTCCCCGCCGTTCGGTTCGTCCGGCGCGGTCAGGCAGATGCGCCACGGCGCATGCGTCGGCGGCCACTCGCCCAGGCGGGCGCGGATCCGCTCGGCGGCTTCGGTGAGTTCATCGGCAGGCGGCCAGAAGAGGTCGCGGCCCGTCAAAGGCAAAGTTTGCGTCATGCGGCGCTCCCGTCTTGATGCCAGAACGGCATGCCAACCACCGGCGTGCTCGCGTGCGCGCTTTCGCGCTCGGCCATCGGCCCCGCCAGAAAAGCCTGGCGGCCCGCTTCGACGCCCAGCGCAAAGGCGCGCGCCATCGCATCGGGGTGCGTCGCCTGCGAAACGGCGGTGTTCAGCAGCACGCCGTCGAAGCCCCACTCCATCACTTGCGCCGCGTGCGACGGCACGCCGAGGCCGGCATCGACGATCAGCGGCACATCCGGCAGCCGCTCACGCAGTACACGCAGGCCGTATGGATTGATCACGCCCTTGCCGGTGCCGATCGGCGCGCCCCACGGCATCAGCGCCTCGCAGCCCGCATCGAGCAGACGGCGGCCGATCACCAGATCTTCGGTGCAATACGGCAGTACTTTGAAGCCGTCTTTGATCAGTTGCGCAGCCGCTTCGATCAGACCGACTGGATCGGGCTGCAACGTATAGTCGTCGCCGATCAGTTCGAGCTTGATCCACTCGGTTTCGAAGATTTCACGCGCCATATGCGCGGTCGTCACAGCCTCGCCGACGGTCAGGCAGCCAGCGGTATTGGGCAACAGCGGTACGCCGTGCCGCTTGAGCAGGTCGAAGAAACCGGCTTCGGCGCCGCCTTCGTTCATCTGCCGGCGCAGCGCGACGGTCACCATGCCGGGCCGCGCGGCGTCGATCGAATCGGACAGCGATTGCAGCGACGGATAGCGCGAGGTGCCAAGTAGCACGCGGCTCGCGAAGGTTTCGCCGTAGAGCGTGAGCGCGTCGGCAGTCTGGGGGGAAGTCATTTGCATAATCCTGGTCTCCGGCAATGCGGGGCGCGGGGCTTAGCCGCCGGCCACGGGTTGCACGACATCGAGCTTGTCGCCCGGCTGCAGCGCGCGCGCCGCATGCTGGGTACGTGCGACGAAATCGCCGTTCAGCGCGACGGCGAACGGCGGACGCGCGCCGAAAGCGGCGAGCGCATCGGCGACAGTCGCGCCTTCGGGCAGCGACAACGGCTTCTGATTGATATGAATGTCCATGGTGTTCGAATACGGTTCAATCGATGGCGGTAGCGGCTCGGCGTGCGCTGGTCTGCCTGCGGTCATTTCAACTGCAAGCGCGCAACGCTTATGCCGGCTCCCGCGTGGAATCCAGTTGAAACAGCTCACTCCAGCGCGCGGCACTTTGCCAGTCGGCGAAGGCATCGGCATCGCCGATGCGGCCGTCGAGCAGCGCGGCGGCGAAGCGCACAGCTTCGTCGGCGACTTCAGGCACGATCATGTAGCCATGCCGGTACAGGCCGTTCACGCGCAGCGTTTGCGCGCCATCCCACAGCAAGGCCGGACGGTGGTCCGGCAAAGTCGGGCGGCACTGCGAATTCAATTCGAGGATGCGCGCCTCGCCGAAGCCGGGATGCACGGAAAACGCCGCGCTCAGCAACTCGAGCGCCGAGCGCACGCTGACTGGCGACATGTCTTCGCCTTCCACCTCGGTAGCGCCGATCACATAGAGATCGTCCTGCTTCGGCGCGATATAGAGCGGGTAGCGCGGATGCAGCAGGCGCACCGGCCGCGTCAGCTTGATACCCGGCGCATGCACGCGTGCGACTTCGCCGCGGATGCCGCGCAGCGTGGGCAGCACCGGCTTCGCGCCCAAACCCCGGCAGTCGATCGTGATGCGCGCGGGCGGCAGCGCATGATCGTCGACCGGCGTGTTCCAGTGTGTTTCGACGCCGCGCTGGGCGAGGCCCGCGGCGAGCGCGGTCAACACCTGGCGGTTATCCAGCTGGCCTTCGCGCGGCAGCAGCCAGCCCTGGTTGAAGCGGCCCGCCAACGCGGGCTCGGCGGCGCCGAGCTGAGCACCGGCCAGTGTCACGAATCCGCCGTCGAGCAATTCAGCAGGCGCGTTCGAGCGCACCCGGCGTTCGAACAACGGCGCTTCGGTACGGTCGGCGTGATGCCATACGACCAGCGTGCCATTGCGCTGGAAGAACACCGGTTCGGGCAATTCGGCCAGCACGTGCGGCCAGGTGTCGAGCGAACTCGCGCCCAGCCGCGTGATCAGCAATTCAGCACTGGCGGCTTCGGCCAGCGGCGCCAGCATGGCGGCGGCCACCCAGGCCGCGGCTTGCGAGCCCGCGGCATCGCCGCGCTCGTAGAGCGCCACGCGATGCCCATCACCGGCGAGACGCCACGCGACCAGGCGCCCGCACAGCCCGCCGCCGAGCACTGCGAAATCGGGTTGAGCAGAACGGTTCATCGCGCCCACTCCGTGTCACAACGACAAGCAAGGCTAAAGCAGCACGGCGCGCCGACATAACCGGCGAAAGCGTGGCGAAGAGCAAAATACATGTCTGAAGAATAGGCGGTCATCGAGTCCTTTCCGTACGGCAAAAAAACGCACGTACCCAGGACGAAACCGGCGGGTGAGGCCGGCCGGGCAATACGCGCGTCCAATGACGGACGCCGCCCGGCGGGGAATGGAAGACTGGCTGCTTCCGGAAACTTCCCGCGCCGGTATTACCCGGATCGGGTGCAAAGGGTCTCTCTCAGCCTCGCCGCCGCTGCGTGAGAATCACGTAGCCTGTGGGCAAAGCACCCCTGTTTCGTCGAAGGTCATTAGACCATAAAAGGCGCGGCGCCCGCAAACCAGCGGTGCAAGCATTCGCGCGCAGTTGATCAGGCACCATCTTTCGATTCATCAATACGGCCGAATGCAGTGCTCTGGCACAATGCCATGACCGGATGCCGCCGTCGCTCGGGCTGTATGCTTGGCCGCCCGCGCGACTGCGGCATCAAGGCGAGACCTCTGAGCGGAAATTAATTTCCACTTAAGGGCTTCGCGCCAGAATCGGACGCTCACCCGGACGTGCATTCGTCGAGCACGACGCCCGGGGCACGCACCGCAAACCCGCCGTGGGCACGGCCCGACATGGACCAGCCCGGATGGGCCAGCACTTCACCAGGATGCTCATGACATCGAATACCGCTTCCAGCCCCGCGCTGCCGCCGGACGAGAAAGTCTCCGCATGGAGCCTGATCAAACCTTACTGGGTTTCAGAAGAACGAAAAACGGCGTGGGGGCTGCTCATCGCGATCATCGTGATGAATCTGCTCGTCGTGTGGATCAACGTGCGCCTGAATCGTTGGAGCGCCGACTTCTACAACGCGCTGCAAACGAAGAACGTCCACGACTTCCCGCACCTGCTGATGGTGTTCTCGGGACTCGCGTTCGGCTTCATCATCCTCGCGGTGTACGGCCGTTATCTGCGCCAGATGCTCGGCTTCCGCTGGCGCCAGTGGCTGACCACGCGTTATCTCAACGAGTGGCTGCACGATAGCGCCTTCTACCGGATCGAACGCGACCGGCTCGCCGACAACCCCGACCAGCGGATCAGCGACGACCTGCAATCGTTCGCCACCACCACGCTCTCGCTGACGCTCGATCTGCTGTCCACGGTCGTCACGCTGGTCTCGTTCATCACGATCCTGTGGTCGCTGGCCGGTGCACTGACCGTCTCACTTGGCGGCATGCCGGTGCAGATTCCGGGCTACATGGTGTGGGCCGCGGCACTTTACGCGGTAGTCGGTTCGGTCATCATCCAGAAAGTCGGCCATCCGCTCGTGTCGATCAATTACCAGGCGCAGAAAGTCGAGGCGGATTTCCGTTTCGGCTTGATCCGTCTGCGTGAAAACGCCGAGCAGATCGCCTTCTACGACGGCATGGAGACCGAGAAGAAGAACACGCACTCGCTCTTCGGCCGCATCCGCGACAACTGGTGGCAGGTGATGAAGTACACCAAGCGGCTCACCTTCGTGCTGAGCTTCTATGGTCAGATCGCGATCATCTTTCCGCTGGTGGTGGCGGCGCCCCGTTACTTCGCGGGCGCATTCACGTTCGGCGTGCTGATGCAGATTTCGAGCGCATTCGGCACCGTCAGCGATTCGTTCTCGTGGTTCATCAACAGTTACGGCACGCTGGTCGAGTGGCGCGCTACCGTGAACCGGTTGCGTGAATTTAGCCGCGTCGTCCATGCGCCGCGTCTGAAGGAATCGGTGTCGCCCGCTACCGCGCATGGCGGCATCAATCTGCATTTTGTCGACGAAGACAAGCTCTCCACCGAAGGCCTTCAGCTTGCACTGCCAAATGGCAACCCACTGTCGCGCATCCGCGATATCGCAATCACGCCGGGCTCGCGCTGGCTGGTGCGCGGTCCGTCCGGCTCGGGCAAGAGCACGCTGATGCGCGCGCTCGCCGGCTTGTGGCCGTTCGGCGACGGCTCGATCGATGCACCGGTCAACGCGCGCATGATGTTCATCCCGCAGGTCAGCTACATGCCGATCGGCACGCTGAAAGCCGCGCTCACCTATCCGTCCGCTGCAGACGCCTACACCGACGAAGAATGCCGCGAAGCGCTCGTCACCTGTCATCTGTCGGAGTACGCCGACCGCCTGCAGGAATCGGGACACTGGACGCGCGTTCTCTCGCCGGGCGAACAACAGCGTCTCGCCGGCGCTCGCGTGCTGCTGCACAAACCGGACTATCTGTTCCTAGACGAAGCGACCAGCGCGCTCGATGCGGAAAACGAAGCACGTCTCTATCACCTGTTCACCGAGCGGCTGCCGAAGGCGGCGATCGTCAGCGTCGCGCATCGCGAATCGCTAGCGGCGTTCCATGGCGAAACGCTCGACGTCGAGCGCTCGGGCGAACCGATTGCGGCGTAAACAGCTTGAACAACGTGAGCGACATGAACAGCACCGTTGACGCGAGCAGCACGACTGGCATGAGCGGCGCCGAGCTCGATCGCGTCGTGCTGATCACCGGCGCGGGCTCCGGCATCGGCGCGGCACTAGCCCGACGCATCGCCGCGCCGCGCACCGCGTTGATGCTGCACGCACGTGGCGCCGAGGACGAAGCGCGCCAACGTCTTGCGCAAGTCGCCGCCGATTGCAGCGCGAACGGCGCGCGCTGCGCGACGGCGTTCGGCGATCTGGCCGAACGCGGCGCTGCCGAACACGTGATTCATCAAACGCTTGCGAGCTTCGGCGCGCTCGATCAACTGGTAGCGAACGCCGGTCACGCGCAACGGCAAACGCTCAACGCGCTAGACGCCGATGTGTTCAGCGCCGCCTTCGCCGCCATGCCGGCCGCGTTCGCCGCGCTCGTCAAGCGCGCGACGCCCGCATTGGAAACCTCGAAGCGGGGTCGCGTGGTCGCGCTCAGTTCGTTCGTCGCGCATCGCTATCGCGCGGATGCACCGTTCGCCGCGACGGCTGCAGCGAAAGCGGCGATCGAATCGCTGGCCAAAACCGCAGCCGCCGAACTTGCACCGCACGGTGTGACAGTCAATTGCGTGGCGCCCGGCTATACCCGTAAAGATCGCGGCCCAAGTGCCGATAACGCACCGGTGTGGGCCCGTGCCGCCGAAGCGACGCCGCTTGGCCATGTCGCCGAGCCCGCGGATATCGCCGCGCTGATCGCGTTCCTGCTGTCCGATGAAGCACGTCACATCACCGGCCAGGTGATCCACATCGACGGCGGCCTCACGCTCGGCTAGGCGGCACGCCGCTCGTCAGTGCAACTCGCCGCGCGAGCCGGGCAAGGCAAGGCGCGCACATTCGCGCAACCCTCCGCGCCGCCAGGCAAGACGCCGCAACATCCAGAAACACGCGAGAAGAGTTCGGAAGCATTTGCGAAGCGGGCAAGCTGTTCCCCGCTTTGAAAAGCCCTTGTAGCAGCGACGATAGTCGTGCAGGCCGTACCACGTCCGGCCCGCCACGCCCCTCACTGCTACTGGACTCTCCGCACATGCCATTCGATCGCCGCTCCTATCCTTTGACCCAGCGCGCAGCGCTTGCTCTTGGCGCTGCCCTGCTGCTCGCGAGTGCTGCGCACGCGGCGCCTGCCGCCCAGCCCAACGAGCCGGCGGACGTTTGCCCCGCGCTCAAACACATCGTCGACGCACCCGACTTCAAGCAGTTGCACACGCAACCCGCCGCACAACTGCCGGGTATGTCGGCCGCGGACGATTGCCGCGCCAACACACACGCCTACGATTGCCACTGGCGCGCGCACTGGCAAGCCGACGGTGTCGTCAACGATCCGCTCGAAGAATTCGGCGCCGATATCGCCGCCTGCTTTCCGAACGTCGTGCACGACGTCAACACGCCGACGCGTCAGCATTTCATCGTGACCACGGATGATCGGCGCGTGAACGTGACGGCAAGCGTGCAAGGGCAAAACGAATTGCGCCTGCGCGTCACGCGCTGAGCGTGGGCCACGCTTTTCCACTATCCGCCGCCAGCCGCTGCGCCCCGTTGATATTCGCCGCACTTCCTCACCGCCACCAGGCAACGCATCATGACCTCTACGCCGAGCTTGCGCGCTTACGCTTTCACGCGGGCCTCAATGGCCGTGTGCGTCATGTTGCGGCGGCCTTGTGGATGGCTCGCCGCTTCGGCCACCCTCGTATTCGGCCTGAACGGCTGCGCGTGGACGCTGATTTCCGCGGCGGACGCCACCGGTTCCGTGATTCAAGCGGGCTACGCGATCGCGGCGAACTACTCATCGCCGACCTTCGTCAACGGTCGGCGGGCGGACGTACATAACGTCTGCATCGAAGTCAATCAGGCGGTGTCGGTCGGCGATTTCGTGCCGGCGCTGCAACTGGCGCTCGACCGGCGCGGCATTCGTTCGGATGTCTACAATCCGGGTACCTCGCCCGCCGGCTGCGAGGCTCGCCTCGTCTACAACGCAGCGATCGATTATGGCCGCCGCTCGTTCAGCGACGATGCGATCCAGTATCTGTCGATCATCGATTTGACGCTGATCCAGCACGGGCGCATTCTCGTCACCGCGCGCTATCAGACCGGCGGTCTCAACACCGACCGGTTTTCTACCGCATCGACCAAGCTCAACGGTTTGATCGACAAGATGGTGGTCGATCAAACCGATCTGGCCCGGCAGCCGATGCAAACCATCCAGACGTCGCTGGCAAACTAGGCGCACAGCCTGCTTGCTTTCTCTTACTCGAGAAAGGATTCGAAAGCGTTACGCGCTTTGCGCCACTCGCGCGGATCACTAAGATGACCTGGATGAACCCATCCATTCTGGTCGTCGACGACGACCCCGTCGTACGCGAGCTCGTCAGCGAATATCTGCTAGGGCGTGGCTTCAAGGTGTCCACGCTCGACCACGGTATGGCGCTGCAGCGCACGCTGCAGAACGAGCGTCCCGCGTTGATCGTGCTCGACATCATGATGCCGGAACTCGACGGCATCAGCGCGCTGCGCGCATTGCGCGTCGCCGGCGACGATATTCCCGTGATCCTGCTGACCGCGCGCGCCGAACCGATTGACCGCGTGATCGGCCTCGAACTCGGCGCCGACGACTATCTCGGCAAGCCATTCGAACCGAGCGAGCTGGTCGCCCGGATTCGCACAGTCCTGCGTCGCCGCGGAGCAATCGCGCCGAGCGCGCCGGAACATCGCGCGCCCTATCGCTTCGGTCGTTTCGAGGTGAATTTTCCGGCGCGCGAATTGCGCCACGACGGCGAGCGCATCCCGCTTCGTTCGAGCGAATTCGCGATGCTCAAGGTGTTCGTCACGCACGCGATGACCGTACTCACGCGCGCGCAGTTGCTGGAGAGACTGCACGGCAATAGCGAGTTGCATCGCAATCGCAGCCTCGACGTATCGATCTGGCGCTTACGGCGGCTAATCGAAGTGGATCCGTCCGAGCCTCGTTATGTGCAAACCGTCTGGGGACGCGGCTATGTGTTCGTGCCGGACGGTGAAATCGGCGCAGCGGAACGCAGCGCGCCGCCGCTTGTGTAGCGCCGTCAGAACGTGAGCACGCTCAGAAACATTCTCTGCAGCCAGCCCATCGTGGTGGCGTCGGACACCATCCCCACGCCGGCCTGCTCGATGCGCGCATTCGCGACCTTGCTCGACGCCACATAATTGCCTGCTTCGATATCCTTCGGATTGACGATGCCAGACAGGCGCAAGCGGTCGCGATTGCCGCTCATCGCGATCACCTTCTCGCCCGACACCACCAGATTGCCGGTCGACATCGTCCCGATCACGGTCACGGCCAGCGTGCCGGTCATGCCGCTGATATCGGTTAGATTGCCCTGCCCTTTGTAATCGGTACTGGCCGAACCAATGTTGAATAGCCTCGCGAGCCGCACGGCGGCGTTGGTCGACTGATCGGCGGCGGTCGCGGTGATGCTGCTCGACCGGCTCGCGGCGGCGGTCGCGCTATTGCTGCCGCTGTACGACTCCGACAAGCGGATCGTCAGCACGTCGCCGATATGCTGCGCACGCGGCGTTTCGTAGAGCAGCAACGGCGCGCCGGCCTGATAAATCGCCCCCTGCGTATTGACGTTCAGCGGCGCCGATGCGAGCGGCGGCGACATCGGCGTTTCGACGATTGAGGGCTGCTGGCTGCTCGCGCAAGCCGCGAGACAGGCAGCCGCGCCTAGCGCGACGGTGAAGCGTAGCGCAGTCATGCATGCTCCTTGGCCGGATCGGCCGGATTGAAAACAGACTTTGCGGTCGCGGTACCGGCGCTGTGTTCAACGATGCAATCGCCGCCACGCATGAGCCCGCAAACAGCGCGATGGATGAGGCGGCACATCAACCCGCCTCGGCACCGCTTGCCTGCCATTGCCGCACGACCGATTTCACCCATGCGTCCGAGCCCTTCAGCAGATAGGTGAGCGTGCCGTTGCGGGTGCCCGGCAGAAAGCACAACGTGATCGAACTCACCGCGTTTTCCCACGCGTAGACCGGCATCGCACCCGACGACGACGCGCTGTGCGTCACCAGACGCGGCGTGCCGTAACGATCCGCGAGCGCGTCGCGCAAGTCTTCGGCGGTGATCTCGTCGATCACAAAAGAAATCTCGTACAGACGCAGTGCGCTCTGGCCATCGGCACGCGCAAAGCGCAGCACATGCTCCTGTGCCGGCGCGCCATCGACGACGGCTTGCGACACCGCCCAGCCGTCGTCGGCGCGATGCGCCCAGCGGCAGGCCACGGTCAGACTCTCGTGCGATTTCAGCCGCATGCCGAGCGCGCCCGCCTGCACGTCCGTCTCGCAGACGGGCACACTGCCGAGCGGTGTGGCGCGCACGGTCGAACCCGCGCGGAATTCGTCAAGCGTGATGCCGAGCGCTATGCCGCGAAACGCGAACGGCGTGTCCTGCGAACGCCGGCGTGCCTCAGCGGAAGTACCCTTCGACGCGGCGCCAGGCGCATTTGCTTCGCGCACCACCGGCTGCGCCTGAGCGGCCATCGAGACCATGCCGCCCAGCAGCGCCAGCACACAGGCAATCCGTTTGATTGTCATGATTCAGTCGATCGCGGATGAACACATGTCGAACGGCGTGGCCGCGGCATGGCCGACGACCGGGATGATTTTCAGCGTAGCCGACGTCAGCCGGCACGGCAGCGCGGCGACGGCGCAGCCGCCGAGTGGCAGCAGCGCCGCGCCGAGCGTCAACCACGCAGCGACACGGATGAAACCGTCAGGAATGCTTGAGGTCGACACACGGGCCCCGGTGCGTCAGGCTGTCGTGTTGACGAGATGCCCGACAAGCCCCGACGGCAGCGACGGCGGCGACGGCGGCGTCTCGGTAGCGGACTCCGGTGCTTGCGGCGTGGCCGGCGAGTTGTTTGAGGTTGCGGGCTTCTCCGCGGCTCGCATGGGCGCGAGCGAAGAAAAGCGGGTTGAACTGAAATTGCTGTGGACGGTCATGATGAGCCTCGCGTGGCGCTAGGTTTCGATTTCACGCCGCCTGTCGTGGGCCCAAGGCGTTAGGCTGTTTTCGACATGCGGCGCAACGTACTGCACGACGAATCATCTCGCCGCACACGCGGTGGCGATGCACGAAGGAAAGCGCGCTTTCCGGCGGTTCTTACGACCCGTTGCAACCCATTGCCATCAGTAGCAATTGCGCGCAAATTATTTCATCAGAGGAATTTAAGCGATGCAAAATGACTTCCAAGCCGCGCCGCATGTTGGCGAAGCATTGCTAACGCATTGCCAAATATGGCAGCCCTGAAGTATGCCGTGAGCCTTTGTTGGCGTGCCTGACACCCGAACCGGCCGGATCGGAGCGGCTTTGCGTAAGCATTGGTAAGAAAACAGTCGGTCGCGCGTCGCGTGCACCAGTCTAGAATTTCGCCATGAATCCACAGGTCCTTATCGTCGACGACGACCCGGTCGTACGCGATCTGCTTTGCAAGTTTCTGCAATCGAACGGCTTCGACGCGTCGGTGCTGCACGACGGCACCCATCTGCAACGCCGGCTCGAACGTGAACGGCCGTCGGTCGTCGTGCTCGACATCATGATGCCGAACACCGACGGCTTGCGCGCGCTCACCGCCTTGCGCGCCGCCGGTGACGACATTCCGGTGATCTTCGTGACGGCGCGCGGTACGGTGGCCGATCGCATCGTCGGGCTTTCGCTCGGCGCGGACGACTATCTGACCAAGCCATTCGACCCACGCGAACTGCTCGCGCGCATCCATACGGTGCTGCGCCGCCGTGGGCCGTCCACCACGAGTGCGCCGGAAGCTCGCAAGCCGTATCGTTTCGGCCCGTTCGAACTCGACTTCGCCACGCGCTCGCTGTCGCGCGACGACTCGAAGCTGCCGCTGCGCGACAGCGAGTTCGCGCTGCTAAAGATCTTCGTCAACAATCCGTACAAGGTGCTGTCGCGTGTGTTGATTCACGATCTCGTGCATCGCGACAACCTCGCCTTCCGCGACCGCAGCCTCGACGTGCCGATCTGGCGCTTGCGTCGCGTGATCGAAGACGACCCGTCCAATCCCTGCTACGTGCAGACGGTGCGCGGCAAAGGCTATGTGTTCGTTCCCGACGCCGACGGCACGCCGTTCGCCGACGAGGCTGCCTCAAGCGCATGAAAAACCCGCTGAACACGCTGTTCGGGAGAATGGCGTTGCTGTCGACGGCGGTGTTGTTCGCCATTCAGGCCGGGTGGTTCGTGCTGGTGGTGATGCAGCCGCCGCGCCACGAAATCGACGGCTTCGCGCGCGGCATTCTGCTGGTGCTGCAGGCGGTCAACGGTGAACCGATGAAGGGCGCCGCGCTTGCGCCCGCCATGCGCGTACACCTTGTGCCCACCTGGAATATGCCGTCGAGCGTCCATCTGCACACGCCGACCATGCATCCGCTGGTCGAACTGAGCCGGCATTTGCGCGAGAACCTGCCGCCCGGCACGCAGATCGCCGTCGACGACCTGCGCCCGCCGCAGTTATGGGTGCTGTTCCCCGGCAAGTCGAACTGGGTCGTCGTGCCGGTGGACGTTCCGCCGCGCCCGCGCTTCCTGGTCGAATCCATCTCGATGCTGCTGGCCGCGCTGATCCTGTCGTTGTTCGCGGTCTGGCAGATGCAGCGGCCTCTATCGCGCGTGGCGGATGCAGCCCGCGCGTTCGGCTCGGGCGGCCGGCCGGAACCCGTGACGGTGCAAGGCCCGCGCGAACTGCGCGATCTGATCGGTTCCTTCAACGACATGATGCGGCGCCTGAATGAAGCCGGCGACGACCAGGCGGTGATGCTGGCCGGCGTGGCGCACGATCTGAAAGCACCGCTTACGCGGCTCAAGTTGCGCGCGAGCGTGCTGGTCGCGGAAAACGAGCGGGCCGGACTGATCCGCGACGTCGACTCCTTGACCAACATCGTCCAGCAATTTCTGGAGTTTGCCGGTCAGTCCGCCGATGCGGGACCGCCGGTCGAGGTCGACGAATTCCTGCGGGAACAGTTTTCCGCCAGCGACAGCACCGAGACGCCGCTGTTCACGCTCGACCTGCGCGCCGGTGCGTCGTTCACATTGCCGCGCACCTTGCTCGATCGGTTGGTCACGAACCTCGTCGACAATGCGCTCGAGCATGGCTCACCACCGGTGGATATCGCCACGGCGCGCAATGACCGGCATTGGGTAATCAGCGTGCGCGACCACGGCCCGGGTATTCCCGACGATCGCATCGCTGCGGCGATGAAGCCGTTCGTACGCCTCGACGCCGCACGTGGCGGCGAAGGTCATTGCGGCCTGGGTCTCGCGATCGTCGCGCGGCTCGCGCACGATCGTGGCGGACGCTGTCACGTGCGCAATCACGGGCAAGGCGGGCTGGACGTACGGATCGAATTGCCGGCTGGGCCAGCACAAGTGTGAGGATGATCGAGGAGGGTGGGACGGTGTTGAGCGCGGGCACTTACGCGCCCTTACTGGATGGGCTTACGCGAGGGCTGTGGCCGTATAGTCGCTCCCGGCAACCTCGATGCCGCCCTTCTCTGTCCGCCTGCTTTATGTGGGGCGGACTTTTTTTCGCCTTCACAGGTCGCAGGCTTTCGCGCACTGCAAGCGCGGAGAACGTCAGTCAGACCACCAGACGATCGTGCAAAGTGTCGATCGTTGCTTGAGACACGCCGAGGCCTTGCGTCAGATAACTCGTCATCGTGCCGTAGCTCGTCTGAACCTGATCGAACCCCGCTTGCAGATAACGCTCCTGTACGTTGAACAATGGCGACTCGATTGTTGCCGCTGCGTCGCCGTTCTGCGCGCGCAGCGTCTCGATCTGCGCCTCGATCGACTGGGCCAGGTAGACGTTGCTGAGCAGATAGTCCTGCATGATCACGTCGAGCGGCACGTTGGCGATGCTGAGCAGGAGTGCCGCGACCCAGCCGGTGCGATCCTTCCCCGCGCTTGAATGAAACAGTTGCGCGCCGGCGCCATTGGCGAGTCGCGTGAGGAGTTCGCCGAAGCCGACGCGCTGGGCGGCGCCAGTGACATAGCCGCGCGCCTGAGCTTCCAAGAACGCCACGGCGGCGCCTGCCGTATCGAACGTTGGCGCGAGAAAGTCGCTGGTACCCAGGACATCGAGCGCTTGCGATGTCGCGCCGGTTGGCAGGATGTCGGCGACGCGCGCGATTTCGCCCGGCGTGCGCAGGTCGTAGACCGAGGCGATGCCGAGATTGTCGATGGTGACCGCGTCGGCCGCGC
The DNA here is from genome assembly GCF_905220705.1 of Paraburkholderia domus. Taxonomy (GTDB): domain Bacteria; phylum Pseudomonadota; class Gammaproteobacteria; order Burkholderiales; family Burkholderiaceae; genus Paraburkholderia; species Paraburkholderia domus. The sequence continues at coordinate 71,281 of NZ_CAJNAT010000015.1, read as the reverse complement.
TGAGACTCAGCGCATTCGCGCGATAGAAGGCGCCACGGCGCATCTGCTTGCCGTCGACGGTGGGATAGCCGGCCGCCGCGCCCGCCACGTCGCGGAAGTTGCTCACCGACGCGAGGCGCGGCGTCGCCGGCTGATCGGCATCGAGATTTCCGCCCCCGCAAGCCGACAGCAACGAACTGCTCATGCCGGAGAGCAGCAGCACGCTTGCCGAGGATTTCAGGAACGCGCGGCGCGATCGATGTACTCGCAAAGGCGTGCTCGCGGAGCGGCGGGATGGCGAGCAGGTTTTTGCGGTTGCGGGCATGAAGAGTGGCGAGCGCGAGCGTGAAGAGGGTTTTCGCAGCTTGAGCACTGCGGCCGCAGTTTAACGGCGGCGAATAATTTTTGGGTTACATGGTAGTAGTTAGTAAGGAACCGGAATGGAACGCCTTACCCGTCGCCATTTTTGACCACAACTGGCCGCATAACACCTCGTCCCCTTAGAATACAAAAAACCACTTTCAAGCCGCCGGAAGGCAAAAACCGCCTGGAGACCACAAAAAAACATGCCCTCTCTCCAATGGTTCACCGAACTGACCCAGCGCGAACGCCGCACCCTTTACGCTGGCTTCGGCGGCTACGCAGTCGACGCCTTTGACTTCATGATCTACTCATTCCTCATTCCGACGCTGATCGCGACGTGGGGCATGACCAAAAGCGAAGCCGGCATGATCGCGACCAGTTCGCTGATTTCGTCGGCGGTGGGCGGCTGGCTCGCCGGTATCCTCGCCGACCGCTATGGACGCGTGCGTGTTCTCCAATGGACTATCGCCACCTTTGCGATCTTCACCTGCCTGTCTGGCTTCACCCACTCGTTCTGGCAACTGCTGACCACCCGCACGCTGCAAGGCATCGGCTTCGGCGGCGAATGGTCGGTCGTGACGATCATGATGGCCGAAACCATCCGTTCACCTCAGCATCGCGCGAAAGCGGTCGGCACCGTGCAGAGCAGCTGGTCGTTCGGCTGGGCCGCGGCGGCTATCATCTATTGGGCGTTCTTCGCGCTGCTGCCGGAACAGGTCGCGTGGCGCGCCTGCTTCTGGATCGGCCTGCTGCCCGCGCTGTGGATCTTCTACATCCGCCGCAATGTCAGCGATCCGGACATTTTTCTCGAAACGCGCCGCGCCCGCGAAAGTGGCTTCGACACCTCGCACTTCCTGCAGATCTTCTCCTTCCCTCACCTTAGAACGACCCTGTTAGGCAGCGTGCTGTGCACCGGCATGCTCGGCGGCTATTACGCCATCACCACCTGGCTGCCAACCTATCTGAAAACCGTGCGCCATCTGTCGGTCTTCAACACCAGCGGCTATCTGATCGTGCTGATCGTCGGCTCATTCACCGGCTATATCGTCGGGGCGATTCTGTGCGACAAGATCGGCCGGCGCGCGTCGTTCGTGCTGTTCGCGATCGGCTCGTTCGTACTCGGCATGGTCTACACGATGCTGCCGATCACCGACGGCATGATGCTCGCGCTCGGCTTCCCGCTCGGCATCGTCGTGCAAGGGATTTTCGCGGGTGTGGGTGCGTATTTATCGGAGCTGTATCCGAATTCGATCCGCGGATCGGGGCAAGGCTTCTGCTACAACCTGGGCCGCGGTCTCGGCTCATTCTTTCCGATCCTGGTAGGGACACTGTCGCAAACCATGACGCTTGTTAAGGCCATGGGTATCGTCGCCGGTTCAGGCTATCTGCTGGTGATCGTCGCGGCAGTGCTTCTACCGGAAACCAAGGGCAAAGTGCTCGGCGCGACCAGCCCTAGCGCCTGAAATAGCTGGTCACACACATGAAAACGATTGTTCTGGGCGGCGGCGTGATCGGCGTCGCCACCGCGTTTTATCTGAGCCAGCAAGGCTGCGATGTCACCGTCATCGAGCGCGAACCGGACGTCGCACTCTCGACCAGCTTCGGCAACGCCGGCGTGATCGCGCCGGGCTATGTGACGCCGTGGGCCGCGCCCGGCATGCCAACGAAAATCCTCAAGTATCTGTTCAAGCCGGCCTCGCCGCTGATCTTCCGCCCGACTTTCGATCCGGCTCAATGGCGTTGGATCGCGCGCTGGCTGCGCGAATGCGACCTCGACCGCTTTCGCGTCAACAAGCAGCGCATGCAACGCATCGCTTATTACAGCCGCGAGTGTCTGCATGAATTCCGCCGCTGCCATCCGTTCGACTACGGCCGTAGCCAAGGCTATCTGCAATTGTTCCGCAGCGAGTACGACGTCGAACTCGCGCAACCGGCGCTGGCGGTCCTGCGCGACGCCGGTATCGTGCATCGTGAAGTCAGCGCGGCGCAATGCGTCGAGATCGAGCCAGGTTTGCGCTGGGCGCGTCAGGCACCGCTCTCTGGCCTCTATCTCCCCGAGGACGAAGCCGGCGATTGCGCGCGCTTCACCCGCGAACTTCGTGCGATCTGTGAGCGCAGCGGTGTGCAGTTTCGCTTCGACACGCTGGTGAAGTCGCTTGATGTGCAAAGCGGTGCGGTGCGTGGCGTGCGGGTCGAGAGCGAACGCGGCAGCGAGATGTTGCCAGCGGATGCTGTGGTGGTGGCGCTGGGCGTGGACAGTGCGGCGATGCTAGCGCCGCTCGGTGTGAAAGTGCCGCTCTACCCGGTCAAAGGCTACTCGGCGACGCTGCCCGTCACCGACGAAGAAAAAGCCCCACATGCGGCACTGATGGACGAGTCGCTGAAAACGGCGATCACACGCTTCGGCAATAACCTGCGCGTGGCCGGCACCGCGGAACTCGGCAATCGCCAGACGACCTTGCGCGAGCAGGCCTTGCAGACGCTGATGAAAGTGCTTCGCGACTGGTTTCCGCAAGCGGCCAATCCGACTTCTGCGCATTTCTGGGTGGGCCGCCGGCCGATGACGCCCGATGGCGCGCCGCTGCTCGGTCCGTCCGGCGTGGACAATCTGTGGCTGAACCTCGGGCACGGCTCGACGGGCTGGGCAATGTCGATGGGCTCGGGCCGGGTGGTCGCGGATCTCATCACGCAGCGTAAGCCGGAGATCGATCTCGACGGGCTGACGCTGAACCGGTATCGGAAATGACGGCACGACCTGTCACGGGGGCATAACTCGCGACCCAACGCACGGATAGAACGCTCTGCACGTCGTAAAAACGGAAAAGCCGGGTCACCCTCTCAGGTGCCCGGCTTTGTTTTTTACCGCTTTGGTGTACTGCTTATGACCCGCTTATGTGCTGCTTTGTCGTCTCCACCTCGTCCTGCAAGCATTAGCTGGTTTCCACGCAATCAGGCGGAAACCAGCAGCAACGGTGTTGCATGGGACCAGAGTACGGGCTTTGCATGGGCCCGGAGTAAGTGCTGAAGCACTAACTCCGGCCGACAGCTAAAGCGCCAACTCTGGTCGACATGAGACGTTAGCGCGGCAGTTCCGAATGTCCCATCAGGAACGCATCGACCGAACGTGCGCACTGACGGCCTTCGCGAATCGCCCATACCACCAGCGACTGGCCACGACGCATATCGCCCGCGGTGAAGACCTTGTCCACCGACGTGTAATACGCCTTATCGCCTTCAGTCGACGCACGCACGTTGCCACGGTTGTCCTTGTCGACGCCGAACGCTTCGAGCACCGGCGACACCGGTTGCGTAAAGCCCATGGCCAGCAGCACCAGATCGGCCTTCATTTCGAATTCCGAGTTCGGCACTTCCTGCATCTTGCCGTCCTTCCATTCGACGCGCGCGGCGATCAGCTTCTCGACCTTGCCGTTCTTGCCTTCGAGGCGCTTGGTAGCAACCGCCCAATCACGCGAGCAGCCTTCGTCATGCGACGACGACGTGCGCAGCTTGATCGGCCAGTACGGCCACACGAGCGGCTTGTTCTCTTCTTCCGGCGGTTGCGGCAGCAGTTCGAATTGCGTGACACTCTTCGCGCCATGACGGTTCGACGTACCGACGCAGTCCGAACCCGTATCGCCGCCACCGATCACGACCACATGCTTAGCCTTCGCGAGCAGCTGGTTCGCGACCTTGTCGCCGGCGTTGACCTTGTTCTGCTGCGGCAGGAATTCCATCGCGTAATGGATGCCTTCCAGCTCGCGGCCCGGCACCGGCAGATCGCGCGGCGTTTCCGAACCGCCAGCGATCACCACTGCGTCGAACTGTTCTTTCAGTTCGGCCGGCGTGATGGTTTCCTTGGCCGTGTTGCCGATGTGTTCCGGCAGCGAGTCCGCACGGCCGATGAACACGTTGGCGCGGAACGTCACGCCTTCGGCTTCCATCTGGCGCATGCGGCGATCGATCAGCCACTTCTCCAGCTTGAAGTCAGGAATGCCGTAACGCAGCAAACCGCCGATCCGGTCGTTCTTTTCGAACACGGTGACATCGTGCCCCACGCGCGCGAGTTGCTGCGCGACGGCCAAACCAGCAGGGCCGGATCCGACCACCGCGACCTTCTTGCCGGTCTTGTGCTTCGGCGGCAGCGGCGCGACCCAGCCTTCGGCCCACGCTTTGTCGATGATCGCGTGTTCGATGGACTTGATGCCGACCGCGTCGTCATTGATGCCGAGCGTGCACGCTGCTTCGCACGGCGCCGGGCAGATGCGGCCCGTGAACTCGGGGAAGTTGTTCGTCGAGTGCAGCACTTCGATCGCGCTCTTCCAGTCCTGATGGAACACCAGGTCGTTGAAGTCCGGGATGATGTTGTTCACCGGGCAGCCGTTGTTGCAGAACGGAATGCCGCAGTCCATGCAACGCGCGCCTTGAATCTTGGCTTCGTCGTCGGTCAGTGCCGCGACGAATTCCTTGTAGTGCTTCACACGCGTGAGCGGAGCTTCGTACGCCTCGTGGCGGCGCTCGAACTCGAGAAAACCGGTTGCCTTGCCCATGTGGTTCTCTTCTCTATCTGTATCAGGTGGGGTGATCTACACCCGCCGCGCGGACCGACTGAACGATCGGCGCGGCGGGTACGGCTAAATGTGAGGTCTGCGGTGGCAGGGTTAAGCGGCGAGCACTTCCTTGTTCGCCTTCTTGGCTGCCATCTCGCCCAGCGCGCGCTTGTATTCCGTCGGGAATACCTTCACGAACTGACGGCGCGACGCATCCCAGTTTTCGAGCAGCGCCTTTGCACGCGGCGAACCCGTGAACTGGAAGTGACGCTCGATGAGACCCTTGAGCAGGGCTTCATCCGTCGTGCCGCTGTGCCACAAGCCCTTGTCGACGGTACGTTCCTGTTCCGCCTGTTGCAGAACCGGATCAAGCGCGACCATCGACTTGTTGCACTTGCCCGCGAACGTGTTGTCCGGGTCGTACACGTAAGCGATACCGCCCGACATACCGGCCGCGAAGTTACGGCCCGTTTCGCCGAGCACGATCACCGTGCCGCCCGTCATGTATTCGCAACCATGGTCGCCCGTGCCTTCGACAACCGCCGTCGCACCCGAGTTACGCACACAGAAACGCTCGCCGGCGACGCCGCGGAAGAATGCTTCGCCTTCGATCGCGCCGTACATCACCGTGTTGCCGCAGATGATGTTTTCTTCCGACTTGCCGCGGAAATCGTTGGTCGGACGAATGATGATGCGGCCACCCGAGAGGCCCTTGCCGACGTAGTCGTTACCGTCGCCGACCAGATCCAGCGTCACACCCTTCGCGAGGAACGCGCCGAAGCTCTGACCCGCGGTGCCCTTCAACTGGATGTGAATCGCGTCGTCAGGCAGGCCGTCGTGGCCGTACTTCTTCGCGATCGTGCCGGACAGCATCGCGCCGACCGTACGGTTCACGTTGCGCACCGGCTGGATGAACGAGACGTGCTCACCCTTCTCGATCGCGGCTTTTGCCTTCTCGATCAGCACGTGATCCAGCGCCTTCTCGAGACCGTGGTCCTGCACGTCGACGTGCTTGCGTGCGACTTCCGCCGAAACCTGCGGCTGATAGAACACGCGCGAGAAGTCGAGACCCTTTGCCTTCCAGTGTTCGACACCCTTCTTCATGTCGAGCAGTTCGGCGTGGCCGATCAGGTCTTCGAACTTGCGGATGCCCAGTTGCGCCATGATTTCGCGCGCTTCTTCCGCAACGAAGAAGAAGAAGTTGACGACGTGTTCCGGCTGACCCTGGAACTTCGCACGCAGCACCGGATCTTGCGTCGCGACGCCGACCGGGCAGGTGTTCAGGTGGCACTTGCGCATCATGATGCAGCCTTCGACGACGAGCGGCGCCGTCGCGAAACCGAATTCGTCCGCGCCGAGCAGCGCGCCGATCACGACGTCGCGGCCGGTCTTCATCTGACCGTCGGCCTGCACGCGGATACGGCCGCGCAACTGGTTCAGCACGAGCGTTTGCTGCGTTTCGGCCAGACCCAGTTCCCACGGCGTGCCGGCATGCTTCACCGACGACAGCGGCGATGCACCCGTGCCGCCGTCGTGGCCAGCGATCACGACGTGATCGGCCTTCGCCTTGGCGACACCCGCTGCCACCGTACCGACGCCCGATTCCGACACCAGCTTCACCGAAATGCTCGCCGCCGAGTTGGCGTTCTTCAGGTCGTGAATCAGCTGCGCCAGATCTTCGATCGAGTAGATGTCATGGTGCGGCGGCGGCGAAATCAGGCCGACGCCCGGCACGGAATAACGCAGCTTGCCGATGTATTCCGACACCTTGTGGCCCGGCAATTGACCGCCTTCGCCCGGCTTCGCGCCTTGCGCCATCTTGATCTGGATCTGATCAGCGGACGCCAAGTATTCCGCCGTCACGCCGAAACGGCCCGACGCGACCTGCTTGATCTTCGAGCGCAGCGAATCGCCTTCCTTCAACGGAATGTCGACGATCACTTCATCGCCGATCACCGACTTCATGGTGTCGCCGTTCTTGATCGGAATACCGCGCAGTTCGTTGCGGTAACGGTTCACGTCCTCGCCGCCTTCGCCGGTGTTCGACTTGCCGCCGATGCGGTTCATCGCGACAGCCAGCGTGGCGTGAGCTTCAGTCGAAATCGAGCCCAGCGACATGGCGCCGGTCGCGAAACGCTTGACGATGTCCTTCGCCGATTCGACTTCGTCGAGCGGGATGGCCTTGGTCGGATCGAACTTGAATTCGAACAGGCCGCGGAACGTCATGTGGCGCTTGGTCTGATCGTTGATCAGATGCGCGTATTCCTTGTACGTCTGGTACGAGTTGCTGCGGGCCGAGTGTTGCAGCTTGGCGATCGCATCCGGCGTCCACATGTGTTCTTCGCCGCGCACGCGGTAGGCGTATTCGCCACCGGCGTCGAGCATGTTCGCGAGCACCGGGTTGTCGCCGAACGCATCACGATGCAGACGGATCGCTTCTTCCGCGACGTCGAACAGCCCGATCCCGCCGACCTTCGACGAGGTGCCATTGAAGTACTTCGACACCAGGCCTTCAGCCAGACCGACTGCTTCGAAAATCTGCGCGCCGGTGTAGGACATGTAGGTCGAAATGCCCATCTTCGACATGACCTTCATCAGACCCTTGCCGACTGCCTTGGTGAAGTTGTAGACCGCCTTCTCCGCCGACAGGTCGCCCTTCAGGCCCACTGCCATCTGGCTGAGCGTTTCCATCGCGAGGTACGGGTGCACGGCTTCCGCGCCGTAGCCCGCAAGCAGCGCGAAGTGGTGCGTTTCACGCGCCGAGCCGGTTTCCACGACCAAGCCCGCGCTCGTGCGCAGACCGTGCTGCACCAAGTGCGTGTGGATCGCGGCCGTTGCCAGCAAGGCCGGGATCGCAACGTTGTCGCGGTCGGTCTTGCGGTCCGACACGATCAGCATGTTGTAGCCGGACTTGACCGCATCCACAGCTTCCGCGCACAACGAAGCCAGACGCGCTTCGATGCCTTCCTTGCCCCAGGCCACCGGATAGCAGATGTTCAGTTCGTACGAACTGAACTTGCCGCCCGTGTACTGATCGATCGCGCGGATCTTCGCGATGTCCTTGAAGTCGAGCACCGGCTGCGACACTTCGAGACGCATCGGCGGGTTGATGTTGTTCGTGTCCAGCAGGTTCGGCTTCGGACCGACGAACGACACCAGCGACATCACCATGTTTTCACGGATCGGGTCGATCGGCGGGTTCGTGACTTGCGCGAACAGCTGCTTGAAGTAGTGATAGAGCGTCTTGTTCTTGTTGGACATGACCGCCAGCGGCGAATCGTTGCCCATCGAACCGACCGCTTCTTCACCGGCTTGCGCCATCGGCGCCATCAGGAACTTGAGGTCCTCCTGCGTGTAGCCGAACGCCTGCTGACGATCCAGCAAGGCAGCGGCTTCGCGGCGTTCCGTTGCGACGTCTTCGGCCTTCGGCTCGATTTCGTCGAGCTTGATCCGGACCGCGTCGATCCAGCTCTTGTACGGCTTGGCGTTGGCGAGGTTGTCCTTCAGTTCCTTGTCGTCGATGATGCGGCCGTGTTCCATGTCAATCAGGAACATCTTGCCCGGCTGCAGACGCCACTTCTTGACGATCTTCGATTCGGGAATCAGCAACGTACCCGCTTCCGACGCCATGATGACGAGGTCGTCGTCGGTGACGATGTAGCGCGCCGGACGCAGGCCGTTACGGTCGAGCGTGGCGCCGATCTGACGGCCGTCGGTGAAGGCGATCGCGGCCGGGCCGTCCCACGGCTCCATCATCGCGGCGTGGTATTCGTAGAACGCGCGGCGGTTGTCGTCCATCAGCGTGTGCTGTTCCCAGGCTTCCGGGATCATCATCATCATGGCGTGGACGAGCGGGTAGCCGGCCATCACCAGCAGTTCGAGACAGTTGTCGAACGATGCCGTGTCGGATTGGCCCGGGTAGATCAGCGGCCACAGCTTCGGCAGATCGTCGCCGAGCACGTGGCTCGCGATAGCGCCGGTACGGGCGTTCAGCCAGTTGACGTTGCCCTTCACCGTGTTGATTTCGCCGTTGTGGGCGATCATGCGATACGGGTGAGCCAGCTCCCACGCCGGGAACGTGTTGGTCGAGAAGCGTTGGTGCACCAGCGCCAGCGCCGACACCGTGCGCTCGTCTTGCAGGTCGCGGTAATACACGCCGACCTGGCCCGCCAGCAGCAGACCCTTATAGACGACCGTGCGCGCCGAGCACGACGGCACGAAGTATTCCTTGCCGTGCTTGAGCTTGAGCGCCTGGATGCGGTGGCTCGCGGTCTTGCGGATCACATACAGCTTCCGCTCGAGCGCGTCGGTCACCATGATGTCCTTGCCGCGGCCGATAAAAATCTGGCGGATCAGCGGCTCGCTCGCCTTGACGGTGGGCGAAATCGGCATGGTGTGGTCGACCGGCACGTCGCGCCAGCCCAGCACGACCTGGCCTTCGGCCTTCACCGTACGCTCCAGCTCCTGTTCGCATGCGAGACGCGAGGCGTGTTCCTTCGGCAGGAACACCATGCCGACACCGTACTCGCCGTTCGGCGGCAACACGACACCCTGCTTGGCCATTTCCTCGCGATAGAAACCGTCCGGGATCTGGATCAGGATGCCCGCGCCGTCGCCCATCAGCGGATCGGCGCCGACGGCGCCCCGGTGGTCGAGGTTCTCGAGAATCTTCAGGCCTTGCTCGATGATCTCGTGGCTTTTCTTGCCCTTGATGTGAGCAACGAAGCCGACGCCGCAGGCGTCATGTTCATTTTGCGGGTCGTACAGACCTTGCGCGGCGGGAACCGGATGAGTCGGTTGCTGGTGGTCGTTCATGGGGACACCGTCTGTGAGGGGCCGGACAGGCCGTTAAACCGTTTTTCTATTGCCGCAGTTCGCACCGCAACCACGTCGGCGACTCCGTACGCCTCAATGCTGCGCGTATCAAAAAGTACCGGAATTCGGAATATACGCGACGAATCAATGGAATAGCAAATAAAACGTGATGATAGATCCCCAATTATCAAATTGGTGCATTGCGGGCATTTTTTATTGGTGCCATATCAAAAAGGTGCAAAAGAAAACGGCATGCGAAGATGCCGTTTCAGGTGCAGCTCGTTGATGCGAAACGCTTTATTGCGTCTGCGGCGTCTCGCGAACCTTGCGCGGCCGCCCACGCGGCAGCGGCGAAACGCGCCGGTTGGCAGCCCGCGCCGCCCACTCCCGATAAGTGTCGCTGCCCAGAACCCAGCCTTTCAAGGTGGCTTGCTGAAGCTGACTGGCTTCGCGTTCGTCGAGCGGCTGCTCGCACAGTTCGCGGTAGGCGCGCTGCCGCTCGAATGGCGTATTGCCCAGCGACCAGTACAGCGGGTGATCGGTGATCAGGCTGTCGAGCGTGAGGCCGATGTGGTGACGGTAGCTCGACCAGCGATAGTCCTCGGGCGCGCTCACGAGCCCGGCGCGCACCGGCGACATCTCGACGACGCGACTCGCCAGCAGGAAATAGCGCTCGCCTTCGATTACCGTGGCGCGGTAGCGGCCCTCCCACAGCGTGCCGCGACGCGCATAACGCCGGTTGAAGTGCGCAACATAGCGGCGCCCCACTGCCTGCATGGCCTTCGGCAGACTCGACTCCTCAGTGGGCGTGACGAGCAGTTGCACAGAGCCTGGCATCAACGCATACGCGTGGATGGACAAGTGATGGTCGCGTGAAGCCGCTTTCAAACAGTCGATGAAAAGCTCGTAGTCCTGGTCATCGACAAATGCGGGCTGCTGATCTAGTCCGCGGAGGATGACGTGCTGCGGCTGGTCAGGGACATAGAGACGTGCAAGCCGTGCCATGCTGAAGTATCCAATAGTCGCGTTGGTACATACCCGAAGGTCCGAAGAGCCGCCTGCGCCCGAGGTTCGGCGCGGCGCGGCTGAGCCAGAAACCGCGCGGAGCCTAGGGAGAAAGCTCTAGCCGCCGCGTATGGTTTGTTTCAAACGTTGTAGTCATAATGAGCGGGCCTTTTTGGAGGAGCACATATGAAATTAAAACAGGCCGTAACGGGGATCGCCGCGCTAGCCTGCATGACAACGGCAGCGCATGCGCAATCGGCCGGAAGCTTTTACGTCACGACAGGCTGGTTCCATCTTGCACCTCAATCGAGCAGCGACCCGTTGAAGGTGACAAGCATAGGCGGCAGCCCGACCAACATCACTGAAGCTAACACCGGCGCATCACTGAGTTCAGCCGACACCATCGGCATCACCGCCGGCTACTTCGTCACAGATCACATCGCCACCGAATTCGTGATTGGCTACCCACCTTCGTTCGACCTGGACGGCACGGGTAGCCTCAGCCAGTTCGGCAAGCTCGGTCAAGCAAAACAGTGGAGCCCGACTCTGCTGTTCAAGTACTACTTCAACGCACCGACCGCCACGTTCCGCCCGTATCTCGGCGTTGGTGTGAGCCGCATCTGGTTCACCGACGCAAAGATCACCAACGGCGCTTTCGAACAAAACGTTCTGCATGGTCCGACCAGCGTCTCTACGGATAGTTCGTGGGAGCCGGTCTTTAATGCGGGTTTCACCTATGCATTCAACCAGCACTGGTTCGCAGGCGTCTCGATTTCGTACTTGCCGCTCAGCACGACCGCCAAGCTAAATACCGCTGCAAACACGCCGGTTGGCACGCTGAATGTGCAATCGCAAACCAAGATCAAGCTGAACCCGATCGTTTCCTACGTCAACATCGGTTACCGTTTCTAACGCGTCACGAAATTAGGGGCTGTTGACTTAGGGTAGTCGAATTTTCGTGACTTGGACAACGCCGTCATGCATCCAATGGCGGCGTTTTTTATTTTGTGCGCTAGCCGGGCGGTCGTTCGCGGCGTGGGAAGCTCATCCAGCGAGCAGGCATGAGCGTTTGTAAATTTGACCCGCCATTGGGTCGTCCCGTGCAATATCTGCTGAGGAATGTGGGTCTGCGCCACCGTGGACAGGGGATGCGGGTTTGGCACCGAAGTTGCGTTCTCATGGCATTTCCCGCGTGGCGACGTGTGCCTCGTGACAGCGTGGGATCTTTTCACCTCATCGACGGAGCGACCATGACAGCACTTCCAAACACGCGAGACGCCCTCGGCGAATCCTGGACCACTACCAGCCGCCGTGCGCGGCGCATCGCTCGCCATAGCCGCCATGCGGCCGAAGATATCGCCGGCGAACTGCGCACACTGATGTCGGAACTCGAATCCACCCTGGCGGACGGCACCCAGGCCGACGCGGTGGCGCTGCGCGGCAAACTACGCAAACAACTCGACGCCGCGCGCGAGCGCCTGAACGACACCCGCGAAGCCATGCGGGAGCGCGCCGAAGTCGCGATCTCCGACGCGGACGACTATGTGCATGAAAACCCGTGGCAGACGATAGCGATCGTCGGCGGCGCTGCGCTGATCGCGGGCGCACTGTTCGCGTCGCGGCTGCGCTAGGCGAGTTGCAGCAAGCGGCGAGACGGGTCGCCGCCCCGTGGGCTTTGGTTGCGTTGCGGAAAGCCGGCTTTGGTTGCGTGCGGAAAGCGGTTACGCCGGCACTCGTCGAGCAGCAACGCCGGCCAGCGGCAATTCGTTCAGTTGTCGTCGATCACGAACAGCCGCTGATACTCCTTCACCGCATATCGATCCGTCATGCCCGCGATGTAGTGGGCGATCAGGCGCGGTTGCTGTGACACGTCCGTCGATTGATAGCCGGGTGGCAATAGCCGCGGATCTTGCGTGAATGCATCGAACAGGCCGGCCACCACGCGGCGCGCCTTGTTGGCCATACGCATGACGCGATAGTGGCGGTACAGGTTCTTGAATAGGAAGCGCTTGAGCGCCGCCGCCTGTGCGGCGACCGCTTCGCTATGCGCAACCAGCGGCGGTGCGGCGCGCACAGCGTCCAGCGAGACTGGCGCTTGCTTTGCAAGATTGAGCGAGGTCGTATCGATCAGGTCGACGATCAAGGTATTGATAATGCGGCGCACGGTCTCGTGAATCAGCCTGCGCCCTTCGATCTGTGGAAAGTCGCCACGTGCCGCCGCGTAGTGCGTCTGCCATAACTCCACCTCGGCAAGCTGCTCCACTGTAAGCAGGCCTGAGCGCAAGCCGTCGTCGACATCGTGATTGTTGTACGCAATCTCATCGGCGACATTGGCGATCTGCGCTTCGATGGAAGGCTGCCGCCCCTCCAGAAAACGCTCGCCGAGCGCGCCGAGGCGCCGTGCGTTCTCGCGCGAGCAGTGCTTGAGAATGCCTTCCCGCGTTTCGAAACAGAGATTCAGCCCGTTGAACGCGCCGTAGTGCTCTTCCAGATCGTCGACCACCGCGAGGCTTTGCAAGTTGTGCTCGAAGCCGCCATGTTCACGCATACATTCGTTCAGCGCGCCCTGGCCCGCATGGCCGAACGGCGTATGGCCAAGATCGTGGGCAAGCGAAATGGCTTCGACAAGGTCTTCGTTGACGCGCAGATTTCGAGCAATCGAACGGGCGATCTGCGCGACTTCCAGGCTATGGGTGAGTCGCGTGCGAAACAGATCGCCCTCGTGATTCACGAACACCTGAGTTTTGTATTCAAGCCGGCGGAACGCCGTCGAGTGGACGATGCGGTCTCGATCGCGCTGGAATTCGGTGCGCGCGTTGGGCGCGGCTTCGGGATAGCGGCGGCCGCGCGATTGGGCGGAATGTGCCGCATACGGCGCAAGATGCGCTTCGAGTGCTTCCGGCGAAGGCACGCCGCTCACGGGCGTGCCTGCCGGGTCATGCTTTACATCGTCGCTGCGCCTGTCAGTCACCGGATTCTCCGAAACATGGGCGGCGCCTCGTGACGCAGGTGCGTAAAGCTTTGCTGCAATTGCCTCGCCGTCTCTAGACGGCAGCGGCCAGCGTGGCGTGCACCTCGGCGTCGGGCGCCTGGGTGATCAGCGTCTCACCGAAACGCTTCAGCAGAATGAATTTGATCGCGCCGGCTTCCGCCTTCTTGTCGACCCGCATGAGTTCGACATACCGTGAATCGCCGAGCGCAGGCGCCCGGGTGGGCAAATGCGCGGCAACGATCACGTCGACCAGACGCTTGCGCGCAGCTTCGTCGAGATAGCCCATGCGCACGGACAGGTCCGCCGCCATCACCATCCCGCAGCCGACCGCCTCGCCGTGCAGCCATTCGCCGTAGCCGAGTCCGGCTTCGATCGCATGACCGAAGGTGTGGCCGAAATTGAGGATCGCGCGCAGTCCGCCTTCGCGCTCGTCCTGGGCCACGACCGACGCCTTGATTTCGCACGAGCGCTTGACCGCCTCGGCCAGCGCTTGCGGCTCGCAGCGATTGAGCGCCTCGACGTTCGCTTCGATCCAGCTGAAAAAACCGGCGTCGGCAATCGCGCCGGTCTTGATCACTTCAGCGACGCCCGCGGCCAGTTCGCGCGCCGGCAGCGTGCGCAGCGCGCTGATGTCGGCAATCACAGCCTGCGGCTGGTAAAACGCGCCGATCATGTTCTTGCCGAGCGGATGGTTGATACCGGTCTTGCCGCCCACCGACGAGTCGACCTGCGACAGCAAGGTGGTCGGCACTTGGATGAACGGCACGCCGCGCATGTAGCAAGCCGCGGCAAACCCCGTCATGTCGCCGATCACGCCGCCACCGAGAGCGATCAGCGTGGTCTTGCGATCGGCGCGCGAGCCCAGCAGCGCGTCGAAAATCAGGTTCAGGGTTTCGAGGTTCTTGTACGCTTCGCCGTCAGGCAAAACGACCGTGGACACCTGCTTGCCAAGCGGCGCGAGCGCCGCTCGCAGCGTGTCGCCGTAGAGCGGGTCGACCGTGGTATTCGTGACGATGGTGACCGAGCTGCCGGCGATATGCGGCGCGAACAACGCGGTCTGGCCGATTAGATCGGCCCCGATATGGATGGGGTAGGCGCGCTCGCCCAGTTCGACATTGACGGTAATCATACGGTCCATTATGACGCAGGATGTTTGGCGACGCCGGCCAGCTCGAGCTGCATCAGAACCATGTTGACGAGTGCGTTGACCGAGGGCCGGCCGGTTTCGATCACAAAGTGCGCGCATTCCCGGTATAGCGGATCGCGTACTTCGTAGAGCGCCTCAAGGCGTGCTTTGGGATCTTCGGTCTGCAAAAGCGGGCGATTCTTGTCGCGCCGGGTGCGCAGCCACAGATCGTGCGGATTGGCGCGCAAATAGATCACGACGCCCCGATTTTGCAGCGCTTCGCGATTTTCCGGCCGCAGCACCGCGCCACCACCCGTGGCCAGCACGATATTGTCGCGCCCGGTCAGATCGGAAATCACGTGCGCCTCGCGATCGCGAAAGCCCGCTTCGCCTTCCAGCTCGAAGATCACCGGGATGCGCGCGCCTGTGCGCGCCTCGATTTCGTGATCGGAATCGAAGAACGGGCGATCGAGACGGCGCGCAATGGCCCGGCCCACGGTGGTTTTGCCCGCCCCCATGAGCCCTACAAAAAATACATTGGCGTGTGCGTCCCGCGCTTGCAACGGTGTCCTCTGGCTAATCCGGTATGGTTCGTGCCGCAGCTTACTGGCAAAGCGGCTGCCTTGTCGAGCCTGCGCCCCGCCGCTCGCGAGCGGCGAAAGCGTGCCCCTAATTTGTCTGAACGACGCGCGGTGTGATGAAAACTGCCAGTTCACTGCGCTGGTCCCGATGGGCCCGATGGCGAAAAAGCGCGCCCAAAACCGGTATTTTGCCCAGGAGCGGCACCCGCGTCACATCGTCCCGGTCGTCGGTCGCGTAAATTCCGCCGATCGACACCGTACCACCATCCTCGACTTCGACGCGCGTTTGCACGTGTTTGGTGTTGATCGCGGGTCCGGCATCGGTCTGCTCGCCGACGCTATCTTTGGCAACATCGAGGTCCAGCACCACTCTGCCGTCCGGCATGATTTGCGGCTCGACCTCCAGTTTGAGCGTGGCGCGGCGAAACTGCACGCCCGACACGCCCTGCCCCACTTTCGCCTGATAGGGCAGTTCGGTGCCCTGTTCGACGACCGCTTTCATCCGGTCCGCCGTCACGACCCGGGGGCTCGAGACGATTTCACCGCGCCCTTCGGCCTCCAGCGCGCTCAGCTCGATGTTCAGGAGCCGCGTCGCCCCGGCCGCGAACAAGGTCAGCCCGGCGGTCGCGGCATCGAAACCGGAAATCGGCCGCGCCGACAGATCGTACACGGTGCCGTCCTTGCCTCCCGTCAAACCTCGGGCGGTGCCGTCGGCGTTGGCGGCCGCCATGGAAAGCCGCACGCCGAGATTGCGCGAAAAACCATGCTCACCCTCGACGATGCGCGCCTCGATCAATACCTGACGGGTCGGCCGGTCGACGGAGGCAAGCAACGCCGTGATCTGCGCGAGGCGTCCCTCAAGATCGGTGACGAACAGCAGATTGGTGCGCGGATCGGCCGTCGCGGCGCCGCGCTTGGACAACACGCGCTGGTTTCCGGCGCCGGTCAGCAGGCGCCGCACATCCTCGGCTCGGGCGTAGTGCAGTTCGAACGTGCGGCTTGCGAGCGGCTCAAGATCGGCGGCTCTCGCGTGCGCTTCGAAACGCTGCCGCTCACGCGCGGCCAGATCCGCGATCGGTGCGACCCAGATCACGTTACCGTGGCGCTCCATCGCCAGCCCGTTGACGTCGAGCAAGGTATCGAATGCCGTGCGCCACGGCACCTTGTCGAGCCGCAGCGAAACGGCGCCGCGCACTCTCTCGCTCGCGACAATGTTCAGTCCGGTGAACTGGGCGAAGGCATTGAGCACTGCGCCGAGTTCGGCACGCTGGAAATTGAGCGAGATCGGCTTGTCGTCGGCGGCGAGTTCGGCGTCTGCAGGCGTTTTCGGTGCGTCGCTGAGGCGCGTGAGCGGAGGCAGCGGGACCGGTGGGCCTTCGAGCGTCGAGGTGCCGGTGGGGTCGTCTCGCGCAGAGGCTGCGGATTGTCTCCGTAACGGCACCGAACCGTCTGCGTCACCGTCTAGATCGTCGCCGCGTCCGATGCCCGCTGCTGCCGCCGCTTGCGGTACGCGGGGTTCGTCGGCGGAATCGTCGCGAAACGGGTTAGGCACGTCGGCAGTGCTGCCGCGCGGCAGCGGCGGAACGTCATATCGAGCATCGGGCGGCGTGATGGCGTCGTCGCGCGGCATGTACGCGGGCAGCGGCGGCAGCGGTGGGGTCGAAGCGTACGCCATGCCGACGCTCAGCGTTACGCTGACACATAGCCCGACAGACACGCGAGTACCAAGATACGCGCGAAGGGCCGCTCGCCATCGCATAGTCGAGCCCGAGTCAGGCCAGCCATGACACGCAAGAGCGCCTACATATGAGGGGGCCACGCAGACTGGCTTCATCAGCCTCATCAGGACACCTCCGTCAGTGCCAGTGTGCGTGTCGCACCGCCATTCACGAGCGTGATGCTGAGCGCGTCGAGTCGCGTGACGCGCTCAGTACCAAGTTGCTGCCCCGACACGACCGTGGTCGCGCCATCCGGCGTATCGAGCAAAGCCAGGCCGCGTGTGCGATCGTGCAGCAAGCCAACCAGGCGCAGCTGCGAAGCGTCAGGCTGCTGCTCGCCGGATGCGAGCATCTGCGGAAGCGAAAACGGGTCGAAGAACACGATGTCTTCTTCGTCGTCCAAATCGAGGCTCTCGTCCGCAAACGCGTCGGCAGTAAAAGTTGAAGGCACCGGCCGCAGCGCGCTGAATACGTGCAGCGTCGCCCTCACCGCCAACGAAGCAGCATCGCGCTTGACCGTTACGTCAACAGGAACGATCAGCACGGGCAGATCCGACAGGCCGCGCAGAAATGCCATCAGATGGACAAAATCAGTGTGCGCGCTGAGCTGTATAGGGCGCATGCTTTCGGCACCCGAGCCGCTGGCGGCGCCTGGTTCCACCGAGAGCAACGAGACGCTATTCTGCGCCGCGAGTTCGGATACGATGCGCACATCGTCTGCGGAAGTCCATGACACAGGCAACTGTGCGCCCGGTGTTGGGGCAGCTTCCCGGCGCAGCGCGGGCAATTGCGCCAGCGCGTAGCGCGCATCCGCAAGATGCCGCGTGGCCACCTCCAATGCCGTCCGGCTCGCCTCGACCCCACCGAGATCGGCCACAACCCAGCCGTGCGCGCCGAGTCCGAACACCACCGCAGCGATCAGCAAGGCAACGACCCACCGGCGCCGATGACTCCAGGCAGCGAGCGGCAAGCGCACATGCTTCAGCCACTGTGAAAGAAAGGGGCGCGCGCTTGCCGCGCCGCCGAACCCGGCAAAAGTCGTACTCATTCCGCACCTCCTGATTGTTCAGACTTCATGGGACGTTGCGGCGCAAAGCCGGACGTATGGGCCGTTTTCTGCGGCAGGTAGTCCCAGCGCAGATGCGCTCCGAATTCGATCGGGCCGGTGACGCTGGCCGCCGCAACCGCGCTGCTGCGAGGCGTCGAGCGGTGCAGGTCGCTCACCTCCGCACCCTTCACGCCGCGGATCGCGCTCAAGCGTTTGAGCCACTCGGCCGACGCGATGTGTCCGCGCGAGGTCGCGAGCAACTCTGTCTCGTGCTCGCGCTGGCGCAACTGCTGCAGCACCACGCCGTCACCGGGTTCGAAACTCAATGCATCCAGCAGATCGCGCAAATGCATAAGCGGCTCGGACAAGTTCAGCGCACGCGCCGCGCCTTTGCGTTGCTCGTCTTGCGCCCGCTGTAACCTGGCGTGCTCCGCGAGGGGCACGGCCAGTTGCGTGAGCGATTGTTCGGTCGACGCGCGGCGCGCATCGAGCCTCGCCCTTTCGAATGCTTGCCACCCGACTAACGCGAGCACGGCCGCCAAACCGGCGAGGGCTGCGGCAACCCATTCGAGCAGACGCCGCCGACGCGCAAGCCGCGCATTGCGTTGCCGATACGGCAGCAGATTGAAGCCACCGAGCCACAGCCGTGAGGAGCGCGCGCCGCGCGCAGACTGCTGCGTGTCCGGGCCTGCAGGATTCAAACCGGAGCGCGGACCGCGCATCATTCGAGCACCCCACGCAACGCAAGTCCGAAGGCGACCGCTGCGGCAGGCTCGTGCAACAACGGATCGCGCAGTTGACAGTCGAAACCGCCCAGCGCCGCGCATTCGAACGGCAGCACAGTGCAGCCCAGCACATCGGCTATATCCGCAATCGAGAAACCCACGCCGTCGAGCAATTCGACCTCACCGCTCAACAACGCGCAGTCGAGTACCGGGCCGTGGACGAGATCGCGCAAGGCGTCGGCGAGATCGGTGTGTTCGGGCGCCGGATAGCGCATTTCGCCGACCAGGCAGTCGTCGACGATGCGCCAGCCGTACACGCCGTCCATGCCGATCCAGAGCGCGACATAGGGCTCGTGCGGATCGAGTTCGTGGCTCGCCGCGTAGCGCATTGCGCGCAACGCCGCATGCGGCTCGCCATCGATCGCGGTGAGCGAGATGCCCGCGGTCGCCGCGCATTCGATACGCGCTTCGAGATGCTGGCGTGCGGTGGCGGCGATCGTCACCGCACGAATCGGCGAACGCGTTTCGTCGACGAACCAGTCGACCGCCAACGCATGCCGCTCGAGGCCTGCGATGCGCTCGACTTCACTCATCACCGCCGGCTCGAGTTCGGCGAGTTCATGCCCGCCGTCTTCCGCGCAGCCAGCGAGTGCGGCAAGCCGTGTGAGCGGCACAGTGGCTGTCAGCGTGGCCGAAGCGGGCAGCGCCATCGCGCATCGCAACGCATGCGTCGTACACGCGCGCGGCAGACCGGCGAATGCGTCGCGCAACGCACGCGCCACCGCATGCCGGTCGGCGATCTCTGCGCCGGCCATCGCGCCGGCGCCGAGCGGCACCGTGCTCACGTACTCGATATGCAACGCAGCACGTGTGCGCGAATGCTGACTCACTACAACCAGACGCACCGCCTGCGAACCGACATCGATTCCCGCAGCAAAACGCTGCGCACCGAGTTGCACACCTTGAAGCCACGAACTTTTGAACGTCATCACGCCCTCCCTCAGACTCACGCGGCGAACCATTCGAACGCGAGTAACGAGGAAGAATTGTGCGTAGTCGCGCCGCCGCGCGACATTCAGCCAAATGGCTAACGTTGCGAGACGCACGCCCTGCACGCCTTCAAAGCGTCTACAGTGAAGTCATTCCTGCGCGGCGCGCCGACTTGTCAAGAACTGTCAGTAAGCATGCCGAAAGCTGAAAAGCGAGGCGGCTATAATCGCGGGACTGTTTTTTGGTGCCCATATGCAATCCACGTCTCCTACGTCCCCGCCGCCCGCGCCGCAGAAGCGCAAACGCCCCCTGTGGCTCAAGCTCGTCATGGGCTTTGTGGGTCTGATCGTCGCAGGCTTCCTGTGCGGGCTGCTGGTGCTCGGCTATGCGCTGGTGGTAGCGACGCCGAACCTGCCGTCGCTCGATGCGCTGACCGACTACCGGCCGAAGGTGCCATTGCGCATCTATACGGCCGACCACGTGCTGATCGGCGAATTCGGTGAAGAGCGGCGCGACATCGTCCATATCCAGGACGTGCCCGACAGCCTGAAGAAAGCCGTGCTGGCCATCGAAGACGCACGCTTCTACGATCACGGCGGCGTCGACCTCACAGGCATCGCGCGAGCCGGCTTCGTCGCACTGACCAATGGTCACGCCACGCAAGGCGCCAGCACGATCACCATGCAGGTGGCGCGCAACTTCTTCCTTTCGAGTGAGAAGACCTACACGCGCAAGATCTACGAGATGCTGCTCGCGTACAAAATTGAATCGAAGCTGTCGAAAGACCAGATTCTCGAGGTGTACATGAATCAGATCTATCTCGGTCAGCGCGCGTATGGCTTCGCAAGCGCGGCGCGGGTGTACTTCGGGAAAGATCTGAAGGATCTGACGCTGGCGGAATCGGCCATGCTGGCTGGCCTGCCGAAGGCGCCGTCCGCGTACAACCCGGTTGTCAATCCGAAGCGGGCGAAGATCCGTCAGGAGTACATCCTGCAGCGCATGTACGAATTGCACTACATCAGCCAGGAACAATACGACGAGGCAAGCAAGCAGCCGCTGGTTGTCAAGGGTGCCGGCAAGGAGTTCAGCGTGCACGCAGAGTACGTCGCGGAAATGGTGCGGCAGATGATGTACGCGCAGTATCGCGAAGAGGCGTACACGCTCGGCCTGAACGTCGTGACCACCATCGACTCAGCCGATCAGGACGTCGCTTACCGGGCGCTGCGCAAAGGTCTGATGGACTACGAACGGCGCCACGGCTATCGCGGCCCGGAAGCGTTCATCGATTTGCCGTCCGATGCGGACGACCGCGAACAGGCTATCGACGACGCGTTGCTCGAGCATCCGGACAACGGCGAAATCATCGCCGCGGTGGTGACGGCGGCGAGCCCGAAGCAGGTGCAGGCCACCTTCATCGACGGCAACGTCGCGACCATTCAGGGCGACGGCCTGCGCTTCGCGCAGTTTGCGCTCGGCCCGCGTGCGCAGCCGAATCAACGCGTGCGGCCGGGCGCGATCATTCGCCTCGTGAAGGATGACGACGGCAACTGGTCGATCACGCAGTTGCCGCAAGTGGAGGGCGCGTTCGTTTCGGTGGTGCCGCAAGATGGTGCGATTCGCGCACTGGTCGGCGGTTTCGACTTCAACAAGAACAAGTTCAACCACGTGACCCAGGCGTGGCGTCAGCCGGGTTCGAGCTTCAAGCCGTTCATCTATTCGGCGTCGCTTGAAAAGGGGCTCGGACCGGCCACGGTGATCAATGACGCACCGCTCTTTTTCAGCGCTGCGGAGACAGGTGGTCAGGCTTGGGAACCGAAGAACTATGGCGGCGGTTTCGACGGTCCGATGACCATGCGCACTGCGCTGCAGAAGTCGAAGAATCTCGTGTCGATTCGTATCCTGAACCAGATCGGCACCAAGTACGCACAGCAATACATCACGCGTTTTGGTTTCGATGCGGAGCGTCACCCGGCTTACCTGCCGATGGCGCTCGGCGCGGGTCAGGTCACGCCCTTGCAGATGGCTGGCGCCTTCTCGGTGTTTGCTAACGGCGGCTATCGCGTCAACCCGTATCTGATCGCTGAAGTCACCGATCAGCGCGGTATCGTCGTCGCACATGCGCAACCGCTTGTCGCCGCGCAGAGTGCGCCGCACGCGATCGAGCCGCGCAATGCGTATGTGATGAACAGCCTGCTGCAAAGCGTCGCGCAACGTGGCACGGGCGCGAAGTCCAACGTGCTGAAGCGCACCGACCTCGGCGGCAAGACCGGCACGACCAACGATTCGCGCGATGCATGGTTCGCCGGCTATCAGCACACGCTCACCGCCATCGCGTGGATCGGCTATGACAACCCGCGCAGTCTCGGCGATAAAGAAACCGGCGGCGGCCTCGCATTGCCGGTGTGGATCGAGTACATGGCGCGCGCGCTCAAAGGCGTACCGGATTACAAGATGCCGATGCCCGACGGCCTGACCGAGCTTGGCTCAGAACTGTATTTCGACGACTTCACGCCAGGGCACGGTTTCGTCGCGACTGTCGGTATCAGTCAGGCTGCGCTGGATGCCGATGCGAGCGGCGCGTCCGCGACGGCCGCGGCGCCCGAGCAAGTCGGTGAACAGGAAAAGCAGGACATCATGAATCTGTTCAAGGGGCACTAAAGAAATACCAAGGTCCCTCGGAAAAAAGAAAACCGCCGCGCTCGATGCGCGGCGGTTTTCTTTCAGCTGGTCGCTTTATGCCTTGAAGTGAACCGGCTCGCCGGCCTGCTGCGTCGCGTACTCCGACAGCGCGGCGAAAAACTCCGTGCCGCTGCGCGTATCGCGCCACTCACCGTCGATGAAACGGAAGTGGAATCCGCCCGCTTTCGCGGCAATCCAGATCTCGCTCATCGGCGGCTGCAGGTTGACGATGATCTTCGTGCGGTTCTCGAATTCGAGGGTCAGGACATTGCCGCTGCGCTCGAGTTCGATGTCGGCTTCCGTGTCGTCGAGCGCGCGTTCGATGGCGGCTAGCGCGGCTTCCGCGCGGGTCAGGTATTCACTATCGGACATGCTAAACTCCATCGATTATTTATTCAGGGACAGTCATGCGAGTCGTATCTCGGATGCGCGCGGCGGCGCCCGGCCGCGCGATTGTAGCGGGTTTAGCCATTCTCGCAGGTTGTGCACTGGCCGGCTGCGGACAACGCGGTTCGCTTTATTTGCCAGTCGTGCCACCGCTACCGGCCAAGCCGGTCGATCGCACGCAGACGCCGTCGCCGGGTGAAGTGAAACCGGGCGCGCAAACCGCCGCCCCGATGGGTGAGGTACCGGATACTTCTGGCGCACCGCTCTCGTTGTCGCCGGAAAGCGAACTCGCCACACCGCCCGCTTCTGCCGCATCCGCCGCTATGCCCGCGCAACCTGCCTCGGCCGTCACTCCCGCTCAATAAGACTTTCGCATGACTCGATCCGCATTTGACTATGTCGACGGCGTGTTGCACGCCGAAGGCGTGTCCGCCGTCTCACTCGCCGAGCAGTTCGGCACGCCGCTGTACGTCTATTCACGCGCCGCGCTCACCGAAGCGTGGAATGCCTACGCAGGCGCTTGCGCCGGCCGCCGCGCGACCGTGCACGTCGCCGTCAAGGCCAATAGCAATCTCGCCGTGCTGAATGTGTTCGCACGGCTCGGCGCCGGCTTCGACATCGTGTCGGGCGGCGAACTGGCGCGCGTGCTGGCCGCGGGCGGCAAAGCGGAAAACACCGTGTTTTCCGGCGTCGGCAAGCATGCGGACGAGATGCGTCAGGCACTCGCGGCTGGCGTCAAATGCTTCAACGTCGAATCGATTCCCGAACTCGACCGTTTGAACGCGGTTGCGGCGGAAATGGGCAAAAAAGCGCCCGTCTCGCTGCGCGTGAATCCGGACGTCGACGCGAAAACGCATCCGTATATTTCCACCGGTCTGAAGTCGAACAAGTTCGGCGTCGCGTTCGAAGATGCGCGCGCAACGTATCAAGCCGCCGCGGCGATGACGCATCTCGACGTGGTCGGCATCGACTGCCATATCGGTTCGCAGATCACTGAAGTCGCACCGTATCTTGACGCCGTCGACAAGGTTCTCGAACTGGTCGAACAGATCGAACAGGACGGTGTGAAGATTCGCCACATCGACGTAGGTGGCGGCCTCGGCATCACGTACGACGACGAAACCCCGCCGGAAATCGGCGACTTCGTACGCACAGTGCTGGATCGCATCGAAGCGCGCGGTCACGGGCATCGCGAGGTCTATTTCGAGCCGGGCCGTTCGCTGGTCGGCAATGCCGGTGTGCTGCTGACGCGCGTCGAGTTTCTGAAGCCAGGCGCGGAAAAGAATTTCGCCATCGTCGATGCGGCGATGACGGATCTCGCGCGCCCTGCCATGTACGAGGCCTATCACGCGATCGACGCGGTCGTTAAGCGCAACGTGCCCGCTCACGTGTACGACGTGGTCGGCCCGGTTTGTGAAAGCGGCGACTGGCTGGGTCGCGAGCGCCTGCTGGCGGTCGAACCGGGCGACCTGCTGGCGATTCGCTCGGCTGGCGCGTATGGATTTGTGATGAGCTCGAACTACAACACCCGTCCGCGTGCGGCCGAGGTGATGGTTGATGGTACACAAGTGCATCTGGTTCGCGCTCGTGAAGAGGTCAAGCAGCTGTTTGCGGGCGAAACGATCTTGCCGGCGTAAACGTCTGAGCTTGGACTGCTCCATAAAAAAAGGCGATGCTACTGCGGCATCGCCTTTTTCTATTTGCGCGCGGTACCTCATGGTCAGCGCGCCCTTAACTTTCGCTCGCGCAGCCATACGAGCAAACGCCACCCCAACAACGCGACCATGATCGCGCCGTAGATCTTCGGCAAGACGAGGTCGTGCTTGCCCGCCTTCATCCACCAGAAGTGCAGGATCGCAAGCCCGCCGATCGCATAGATCGCGCGATGCAAGGTCTGCCAGCGGCGTCCAAGTTTGCGTACCATCGCGCGCGGCGACGTAACGGCCAACGCGATCAGCAGCACGAACGCAGCGAAGCCCACGGTAATGAAAGGCCGCTTGCCAATGTCCTTGAGGATCGCGGCAACATCGAACCACTTGTCGAACCACAGGTAAGTGGTGAAATGCAGCGTGGCGTAGAAAAATGCGTAAAGACCCAGCATCCGGCGAAACCGGGCCAATGCAGTGATGCCGGTCAGCCGGCGCAACGGCGTCACAGCCAGCGTGATGCAAAGAAAGACAAGCGTCCACAGACCCGTCGAGCGCGTGATGAACTCGATCGGATTCGCACCCAGCCGATCGGTCATGCCGAACAGCACGATGCGCGCGAGCGGATACCACGCCGCGATAAACACCGCGATTTTCGCCGGCACGATCCAGCGCGCGCTGGTGGCAGGCCGCTTTGCCCTAGCCCGGGCGACGACCGACGCCTGCGCTGCTAGTGGCGCTTTGCGTTCGGATTGAGTAACGGATTGCGTATCGGCAGCCATAGTTGCGTCGTCGCTCAAAAGTTCTTCTTCAGGTCCATGCCCTGATACAGCGACGCGACCTGATCGCCGTAGCCGTTGAACATCAACGTCTTGCGCTTGGGCGTGAAGAAACCGTCCTCGCCGATACGCCGTTCGGTTGCCTGGCTCCAGCGCGGGTGATCGACGTTCGGATTCACGTTCGAATAAAAACCGTATTCGTTTGACGCGTAGGTGTTCCAGCTGGTCGGCGGCTGCTTGTCGAGGAAGCGGATCTTCACCAGCGACTTCGCGCTCTTGAAGCCGTACTTCCACGGCACCACCACACGGATCGGCGCGCCATTCTGATTCGGCAACACCTGGCCGTAGAGACCCATCGTCAGCAGCGTCAGCGGATTCATTGCTTCGTCCATCCGCAGACCTTCGGTGTACGGCCAGTCTAGTACAGGCGTCGACAGGCCAGGCATTTGCGACGGATCGGCGAGCGTGATGAATTGCACGTATCTGGCGTTGCCGGTCGGCTGCACACGCTTGATCAACTCCGAGAGCGGCACACCGATCCACGGAATCACCATCGACCAGCCTTCGACACAACGCAACCGGTACACGCGCTCCTCGAGCGGCGCGAGCTTCAGCAATTCGTCGATGTCGTACACCTTCGGATTCTTGATTTCGCCCTCGACGCTCACCTTCCACGGATGCGGCCGCAACGTACCCGCGTTGTGCGCGGGATCCGCTTTGTCGGTGCCGAACTCGTAGTAGTTGTTGTACGTGGTGATGTCCTTGTACGGCGTGATCTTGTCGAGCGCGACGAACTTCGCGTTGGTCTTCGCGGCGAGCTTCTGCGCCTTCGGATCCGGCGATGAATACGCTGCCAGCGCTTCGCCATTCACGCCGATCAGACTACCGAGCGCTAGCGCGCCGGCCGCCTGTAACACGCGCCGCCGGTTTTCGAAGACGCGCTGCGGCGTGATTTCGCTACGTGCAATGTCATCGCCGATGAGTTGAACTCGGTCGCTTCGCTTGATCCACATCGTGCTGCTCCTTGCCGGCCCATCGGGTTGTCTATCTTACGGGGCCATATTAATGATCGGCTCGTCTGGCCACTCGCCCAGCCATCCTTAGGTACTGCGTTAACGAACACACTGAATGCAGCGAATATTCCACCAGGCGTAAAAAAACCGCCGGTGCGAAACACGCGGCGGTTCTTAGTCGGCTCAGAACGGCAGATCTTACAGCTTGCCGTAGCTATGCAGCCCCGACAGGAACATATTGACGCCGAGGAACGCAAAGGTCGTCACCAGCAGGCCCGTCAGGGCCCACCACGCCGCCATTGCACCGCGCAGCCCCTTCATCAAGCGCATGTGAAGCCAGGCCGCGTAGTTCAGCCAGACGATCAGCGCCCACGTTTCCTTCGGGTCCCAACTCCAGTAGCCGCCCCATGCTTCCGCAGCCCACAGCGCGCCGAGGATCGTAGCGATCGTGAAGAACGCGAAGCCGACGGCGATCGACTTGTACATCAAGTCGTCGAGCACATCGAGCGGCGGCAGACGGTCTGCGAGCACGCCGCGCTCTTTCGCCAGATACGCGACGCCGACCATCGCCGACAGCGCGAAGCTGCCATAGCCGATGAAGTTAGCCGGCACGTGGATCTTCATCCACCAGCTTTGCAGTGCCGGCACGAGCGGCTGGATCTGCTGTGCGTCGCGAGCGACCGAGTACCACATCAGGAAACCGACAGCCGCACCGATCACCAGCAGCACGAATGCGCCGAGCGCACGCGTGTTGTAGTGCTGCTCGTAGTACAGATAGAACAGCGCGGTAATCAGGCTGAACAGTACGAACACTTCGTACAGGTTCGAGATTGGAATATGCCCGACGTCCGCGCCGATCAGGTACGACTCGTACCAGCGCACCATCAAACCGACGAAGCCCATCAGCACAGCGGCCCACGTCATTTTCGAACCGATCGCAGCGCCGGTCGGCGAACGCGACAACAGCCCGATCCAGTAGAAGACCGTGGCGAACACGAAGAGCGCGCTCATCCACAGAATCGCGGACTGGCTCGACAGGAAATACTTGAGAAAGAACGCGGTATCAGCGCGGCTGAGATCGCCGTGATAGATCTGGATCGCCAGCAGCGACAGCGCCGCAATACCGGCCATTAGCGGACGCACGGGCTTCCAGCGCCAGCCGAGCACGACGAACACCGGTACCGCCAGGCACAGCACCAGTTTGTCGTAGTAATTCATGAACGGGTGATAGCGCGACAGCGCGAACCCCGCGCCCGCAACCATCACGACGGCGAACAGCCAGTCGACGATACCGAGCCGTTTCAGAAACGGCCGGTCGTCAAACTGCGCGACGTTGAGTGTCTCGCTCGCGAACGCCCTATTGGGCCGCGAGGGTGACGAAGAAGAGGATGAAGAAACCTGAGTCAAGTCCATGATCTTACCGGGTCGAATCTTGTGAGCGTGCGGACGGCGCGCCGGCATTGCCGGGTTTGTCGGAGGCGCCGGCAGCGTCGGATGCTTCAGTGAGCTTGGCGCCCAGCGCGGCGCCTACCGCGTCGCGCGTCTGGACGAACTCCTTCTCGAAATCAAGCGTTTTGCGTGCGCTCGACATCGCCATCACGACATTCGTGCCGTGATCGGTATCTTTAAGCCAGAACCAGAGGCGCCGTTCGCGGACGTAGAACATCGAGAAGATGCCCAACACGAGGAGCAGGCTGCCAAGATACACGACTTTTTTGCCCGGCGCGCGCGTCAACTGAAATACCGAAGCTTGCACCTGCTTGAATGAGTCAAGCTGCAAGTAGACCGGCGATCCATACAAAAAGCTGTCGGATATCGCGTTGATCGAGCTTTGGATGAAGCGGCTGGCGTCCGCATTGGCCTGCGCATCCGGCTCGCCCAACTGCTCACGCGACAGCTGCCACAGGTCCCAAGTCGCGCCTTCCAGCATACGCAGCAGCAGGCCCGCGGCCTTTTCCTGTTCGCCCTTCGGCACCGAATGGTCGATGAAACCGGCAATCGCCTGGAAACCGCCGACCGTCTGCCCGTTCGGCATCTTGATACTGTCGTCTGCGCCGGCAAACAGGGTCAGGACACGCAATGCGCTTTCTTCAAGGTGCTTTTGCAGTTCGGTATTCGAACCAGGCACAGAGCGCAACGCGAAACGATGGGCCGCTGCTACGCGCATGGCGGGGTTTTCGAGCGTAGCGCGCAGGTTCATCCATTCCTTGACGGTACCGCCGGTGTCGGCGGGAATACGCAGGTAGCGGAATGGGTCGTCCGGATTCAGGCGCATGCCGGCGAGGAACATCTTTTCGCCGCCTACGTCCACCGGCAGCATGTAGTTGTTGTACTCGCGCGCCTGACCGTCGTTGTCGCGCACCTTGTACTGCACCGACGGGCCGACGTTATGCAGATCGAGCGGCTTTGAGGTCTTGGCACCGGAGCCGAGGCGCTCGTCGAATGCTTCTCTCAGCGTCCGATGCGCGGCGACGCCGCGAGCATCGTTCTGGCCGCTGCCGTTGGAGATGTTTTCGACGTTGATCGCGCGGAAATCCGTGAATTCGACGGTCTGGCCGTCGGCCAGGGGCGTGGCCGTGCTCAGTGGCGCATTACTGCCAATCGTGCCGCCGAACGGCGCGGTCTTCGCGCTCGCGCCGGACATCGGGTACGCGGTCATCTGCATCTGCGAGCCGCCGTCCTGGAAGCTCGATTGGAAGATCGACACGCCGTCGTAGGTGAACGGCTTGTTCACTTCGACGCGCGCCGGCACGCGTGCGCCCGTCTTATGGTCGACGACGACGATGTCGCTCGCGAACAGCTTCGGCATGCCCGTGGAGTAATAGTCGACGATGAACTTGTTCAGCTCGATCGAGAACGGCAGGTCCTGGATCAGCGAACCGTCCGGCTGGTTAAGGATCGCCGTCGAGACGTGCTGCCCTTCCGGCACCCATGCATAACCGCGGAAAGTCGGATTCGATTGCGACAGGCGATGTTCCGGCGGAATGTCGTTGATCACCGTGTTGGCGCGGATCGGCGACTTGTCGAACAGCCACATTTGCAGTTTGATCGGCAGATTGCTGTCGAGCAAACCGCCCAGACAGATCACCACAATCGCAATGTGCGCGGAGATATAGCCGAACTTGGTCAGCGCGCCGCGCTTGGCGGCGATCAGCGTTGCACCTTCGGACTCACGTGTGACGAACTTGTAGCCAAGCTTGGCCGAGAGTTTGGCGAGCACCGCCGAGGTCTGCGCGCGCGTGCCGTGCACCGCGAACTCGCCCTTGTGATGGAACGCGCGCAAACTGCCTTCGCGAACCTTGACCTTCCAGCTCTTGGCGTCCGCGATCATCTTCGGGGCATTGCGGATCACGCACAGCGACACCGACGCCATCAGGAAGCCGAGGATCAGCATGAACCACCACGAGCTGTACACCGTGTACAGGCTCAACGAGCGGAAGATGTCCGCCCAGAACGGACCGAACTGATTGACATAGTTGGGATAGGGGTCGTCCTGCGTGAGGACGGTGCCGATGATGCTGGCGATCGACAGAATCACGAGCAGCGCAATGGCGAAACGCATCGAACTCAATACTTCGATGACGCTGCGCGTAATGCGATTGCCCGACTTCGACTGCAAACCCGACGTGGTGACGCTCATTCATACTCCGACTGAACAGCAAAAAAGGGTGAAGGGCTGTCGTAGGCACGACGCCCTCACCCTTTTCTTGTTTTGTACCGGCCTCGGCGGGCCGGTTGCACTTGCGTGCGGGCTTCTTAGTGCAAGCCCGCGATGTAATCGGCTACAGCCCTGATCTCGCTGTCCGACAGGCGCGATGCAATGGCGTGCATCGCCTCATTGTTGTTACGTGCGCCCGGACCTTGCGTGAACGCGGTCAACTCCGCCACCGTGTATTCGGCCCACTGCCCCGACAGACGCGGGTACTGCGACGGAATCCCCTGCCCGGTCGGCCCGTGGCAGCTTGCGCACGCCGGTACGCCCTTGTCCGCAATGCCACCGCGATAAATCTTCTGACCGAGCGGGACGGTGTCTTTGTTATGCGCATAGCCTGGCTTCGGGGTCTGCGCCGCAAAATAGGCCGCGACGTTGACCATGTCCTGATCGGACAGCGCGGCAGCCATGCCCGCCATGATCGCATTGTTGCGCGCAGGCTGCTTGGCGCCCGGCTGCGTCTTGAAATCCATGAGCTGCTTGACAAGATACTCAGGATGCTGACCCGCCAGCTTCGGATACGCGCCGCCAGCACTGTTGCCGTCTGCACCGTGACATGCCGCGCAAACCTGCACCGCGATTGCCTGCCCCCGATTGACGTCCGGCTTTGCCGGATCTGCTGCTCGTGCCTGAATTGCCAAACCTGAAAGACCTGCCGCTACTTGAAGCACCATCAGAGTCTTGCACAGTCGATTCATTCGCACACCCTGTCTCGTCTTGTGGGATTTTAGAGGTTTTGCAAGATACGACAGCGACTGAGTGACCGCGAAGAGCCGCCAAGGCACGCGGGCTGGCCCCCTCAGGTTTTCAGTAAACCATCGTATTGTACAATAACTCGCTAATCGCTAAGACGCCAGTCGGGCTTGACCCGTCCCCACTCCGGGTTCCCCGGCGTCTCGAATCCTGGCCTGATCATGTCTTCCTTCCTGCTCCACCAATCCCGCTTTTTCACGACCGTCAATCACCTGCGTGATCTGCCGGCCACCGCGCAACCCGAGATCTGCTTTGCGGGACGCTCGAATGCGGGCAAGTCCACGGCCATCAATATTCTGTGCAATCAGAAGCGTCTGGCATTCGCCAGCAAGACCCCTGGCCGCACGCAGCACATCAATTATTTCTCGGTGGGAAAGGCGGATGAGCCGACTGCGCACCTGGTCGACCTGCCGGGCTACGGTTATGCGGAAGTGCCGGGCGCAGCCAAGGCTCACTGGGAAGCCCTGCTCTCCACCTACCTGCAGTCGCGCTCGCAACTTCGCGGCATGATCCTGATGATGGACTCGCGCCGTCCGTTGACGGATCTGGACCGGCGGATGATCGAGTGGTTCGCGCCGACCGGCAAGCCGATCCACACGCTGCTGACGAAGTGCGACAAATTGACGCGCCAGGAAAGTGTGAATGCGCTGCGCGCGACGCAGAAGGGTCTGGCCGAATATCGCGCCAACGGCTATCAAGGCGAATTGACCGCGCAGCTGTTTTCGGCGCTCAAGCGTGTCGGCATCGACGAGGCGCACGAGCTGATCGAAAGCTGGCTGATCCCCGAGGCGAAGGGCGAAACAGACGCGCCGCAGTAACCGCGCGGCGTGTACGCGTCGAGGTAAAAAACGCCATTCCGGCCGCCCATAAAAAAACCCGCCGCTTTAACGGCGGGTCAAACAGCCTAATCGAAAAAACGACAGGCACCCGCTCAGGGAGGAGAAGCGGGGAGGTCAGCGCAGGGCGCCTTGCTCGATCGGTATGATATACCATTGTCTCGAAAAGTTTCCGGGAGCGGAGGCAGGCGTTACTTGTCCACTCCACACATCCACGTTTCTTCGATTCGTTTATGAGCTTCTTTCCGCACTACCGTCCGCGCCGCATGCGCCGTGACGACTTCTCGCGCCGTCTGATGCGGGAAAACATCCTCACCACCAACGATCTGATCTATCCCGTGTTTATCGTCGAAGGCACCAACGTGCGGCAAGCCGTACCGTCGATGCCAGGCGTCGAGCGCGTATCGGTGGATCTGCTGATGGGCGTGGCCGAGCAATGCGTCGAACTGGGTGTGCCGGTGTTGTCGCTCTTTCCGGCGATCGAGCCTTCGCTGAAGACGCCCGATGGCCGCGAAGCGACCAACCCGGCTGGCCTGATCCCGCGCGCGGTTCGCGAACTGAAAAAGAACTTCCCCGATTTGGGTGTGCTCACCGACGTCGCGCTGGATCCGTACACGAGCCACGGCCAGGACGGCGTACTCGACGAGGCCGGCTACGTGATCAACGACGAGACCGTCGAGATCCTGGTTGAACAGGCGCGCGCACAGGCTGAAGCGGGTGTCGATATCGTCGCGCCTTCGGACATGATGGACGGCCGCATTGGCGCGATCCGCGAAATGCTCGAGAGCGAGGGACATATCCATACGCGGATCATGGCCTACTCCGCGAAGTTCGCGTCGGCGTTTTACGGTCCGTTCCGCGATGCCGTCGGTTCCGCGACGAACCTCGGCAAGGGCAACAAGATGACCTACCAGATGGACCCGGCCAATTCGGATGAAGCGCTGCGCGAAGTGCAAGCGGACATCGAGGAAGGCGCGGATATGGTGATGGTCAAGCCGGGCATGCCGTATCTGGACATCGTGCGTCGTGTGAAGGACGAGTTCAAGTTCCCGACCTACGTGTACCAGGTGAGCGGCGAATACGCGATGCTGAAAGCAGCCGCGCAGAACGGCTGGCTGGATCACGACAAGGCGATGATGGAATCGCTGCTGGCGTTCAAGCGGGCAGGCGCGGACGGCGTGCTAACCTACTTCGCGCTGGATGCCGCGCGGATCTTGCGCTCGCAGAAGTGATTTAACGTGTCGCGTTGCGGGCGACGCCAGTCTTCTGGAAGCTGAAGAACAAACGGAGGCCGACTTTTAGTCGCGCCTCCGTTTTTTTATGCGTGTTCTGACGTGTGCCTTTTTGCGGATGCATCGGCGCGCGTTTCTTTGCGTGCTCAGGCAGGCGAGTCGCTTTGCGTTACGCCCCCGGCGCATTCGCGCGATCGAGGGTGCGCAAAAACTTGTCGGCAGACTCGTATCCGACGACGCGCAACACTTCCTTGCCGCCTTGATCGAAGAAGATGATGCCAGGCGGCCCGAACAGGCTGAAACGCTTGAGCAGCATTTGATCGTCGGCATTATTCGCTGTGACGTCGGCGCGCAGCAGGTTCATCTGCTTTAATTTCGCCCGGACACGCGGATCGCTGAACGTGAACTTCTCCATCTCTTTGCAACTCACGCACCAATCTGCGTAAAAATCGAGCATAGCGGGCTGTGCAGCCGTTTTGACGGCCTCGTCGAGTTCGGCCGAAGAACGAACCGAAGCGAACGTCAGATCGCTCTGCGACGCCGTATTCGCCTTATTGGGGGCGTTTGCCACGCTAGCCTCCCCAGTGCCGCGCGCGGCCAGGACAGCTAGCGGACGCAACGGATCGGAGGAGCCCGCGGCCAGGCCGACCAGCAGTACCGCCGCCCAGATTGCCAGCGCCGCACCGATACCACGGCCGAGCCGGCGCCACACTGACGTGCTCGCGGCCGGCGCAGAGAAAAGACCGAGTCCTGCTGCGGCGATCAGGAGCCACAATGCGCTCAACAGCATTGTCGCTGTCGCACCGAGCACCGGCCACACGATCCACAGGGCCGCCGCAAGCAGCACCACGCCGAAAAACACTTTGACGCCGTCCATCCACGCGCCGGCGCGCGGCAGCAAAGTACCGGCGCCAAGACCGATGATCAGGAGCGGCACGCCGAGACCAAGTCCCATCGAAAACAGCGCCGCGCCGCCGAGTAAGGCGTCACCTGTGTGCGCGATGAACGCCAGCACGGCAAAGAGCGGCGCGGTCATGCAAGCGCCAACCACCAACGCGGACAGCGCGCCCATGACGGCCACCGCGGCAAACTTGCCGCCGGAACGCCCGGACGACGCCCTCGACACGCCGTCCTGCCAGCGCTGCGGCAACGCGATGTCGAAACCCGCGATCAAGGTCAGCGCGAAAACGGTCAGCAGTACGCCGAACGTACCGAGCACCCATGGGTTCTGCAGCCACGCGCCGAGGCTCTGCCCAACGAGCGCCGCAGCGATGCCAAGCGCTGTGTACACGAGCGCCATACCGATCACGTACGCCAGCGACAACGCGAAGCCGCGGGCACGCGTCACCCGCGCGCCCTCGCCGATGATGATCGCCGACAGGACCGGAATCATCGGATACGAGCACGGCAGCAGACTGAGCACGGCGCCGGCCACGAAATAAAGCCCAATAATTGCGAAGAAGCCGCCGCCTTGCAGTAGCGACTGGGCGTAATCGGCGCTGGTCGCCCGCTCATACCACGTGGCGCCGGCCGCTGCGGATTGCTGCGTCGAGGCGGTAGTCGCCGCACTGCCGGCCGGCTGCAAAGCCTCGCCGCTCACGTGATACACGCGCTCCATCGGCGGATAGCAGATGCCGGCGTCGGCGCAGCCTTGAGACGTGACAGCCAGATCGAACGGCCCCTGGGCCTGTTTCACCGGAATGCGGATAGTCAGCTCATTGCGATACGTTTCGACGTTCTTGTTGAAGGT
This sequence comes from Paraburkholderia domus, assembly GCF_905220705.1. Classification (GTDB taxonomy): domain Bacteria; phylum Pseudomonadota; class Gammaproteobacteria; order Burkholderiales; family Burkholderiaceae; genus Paraburkholderia; species Paraburkholderia domus. Next base: position 36,605 of record NZ_CAJNAT010000015.1, on the reverse strand, counting down.
CTGATCGAACTTGACGTGGCCGGCCGGCAATTGTGGCTCGCCGATCGTCGTTGTGCCGTTGCGGGTCGCGAACGCGAAGCGTTCCCGGTACATGTAGTAGCCGTCTGCAATCTTGTACGTGACGTCGACTTCGCCCGGCTTCTCGGTGGCACTGAATTTGAAGGCGACGGCGGGATCAAGGAAGTCGTCCGCGGCGTGCGCAAGCGTGCCGATCTGAGCGAAGATCAGGCAACCGAGCAGGAAGAAGACTGCGCGCAACGCATGGCGTGCGCGCCGATTGAGACCGTTAAACATGGAGAGGACGTTGGGTTTCAGCAGTGATCCACTGGCCGTACGCGGCCGATGCCATAGCTTGCCACGAGAGGATTTCTGGCGTGTCATAGGGATGGTGCGCCTGGATGTACTGCTCGAGCTCGAGCGCACGTGCCGCACTCGTCTTGAACAGCAACTGGATCTCCTGCGCCGTTTCGATCGCGCCCTGCCAGTGATAGCTGGACTGTACGGCACCTAACTGTGTGACGCAGGCGCACAGCCGCGCGGCTAGTGCGGCCGCTGCAAGCTTCTGAGCAACGGCCGCATCAGGTACCGTGGTCAAAATCAAAGTCACATTCACGCTCACAACGGCTCCAGACAGGCACGATTCAAGTGCCGATATCGTATCACCTGGCCTTGCGGCGTCGCTGAGGCGCCCGCGTCGAGCATGCGGCATTTGGCCGCCATGATTTGACCAGCAGAGATGAACCCCGCCGTCAGAAACAAAAAAGCCAGGCTTGGTGCCTGGCTTTTTCTTCGGTGCTGAAAAGCTTACTCAGCTTCTTGCACTTCAACTTCTTCGACTTCCGGACGGTCCAGCAATTCGACCAGTGCCATCGGTGCGTTGTCGCCGACGCGGAAGCCGAACTTCAGGACGCGCAGGTAGCCCCCCGGACGGGTAGCGTAACGCGGGCCGAGGACTTCGAACAGCTTCGTGACCGAGTCACGATCGCGCAGGCGGTTGAACGCCAGACGACGATTTGCCAGCGACGGCTTCTTGCCGAGCGTGATCAGCGGCTCGACAACTTTACGGAGTTCTTTCGCCTTCGGCAGCGTCGTCTTGATGACTTCGTGCTCGATCAACGAGTTGGACATGTTACGGAGCATTGCCAGACGGTGGCTGCTCGTGCGGTTCAGTTTCCGCAAACCATGGCGGTGACGCATGTTAATTCCTTCGATTCAAAGTTTTGGTCCAGCTCTTCTATCGCGCTCGCTCTACCTTCGGTTTCCCAATGGTGACGAGTGCACGGGCCGGTAGTGAAAAAAGACAAGACGCGGATTTTAAAGGAAAATCCGCGTCTTTGCCAGTGCAGCGACGGGTTCTATCCCGGGACTACTTCTCGACTTACTTGTCCAAACCTGCCGGCGGCCAGTTTTCGAGTTTCATGCCGAGCGTCAAACCACGCGACGCCAGTACTTCCTTGATTTCGTTCAACGACTTGCGACCCAGATTCGGGGTCTTGAGCAACTCGTTTTCCGTACGCTGGATCAGGTCGCCGATGTAGTAAATGTTCTCGGCCTTCAGGCAGTTCGCGGAACGAACCGTCAGTTCGAGATCATCAACCGGACGCAACAGGATCGGATCGATCTGCGGCGCACGCGACGGCGCTTCCGCCGTTGCTTCGGTGCCTTCCAGTGCAGCGAACACCGACAGTTGATCAACCAGAATACGCGCCGATTGACGGATCGCTTCTTCCGGCGAAATCACACCGTTGGTCTCGATGTTCATAACGAGCTTGTCGAGGTCGGTACGCTGTTCGACGCGCGCGCTTTCAACGGCGTAGCTCACGCGGCGAACCGGCGAGAACGACGCGTCCAGCACGATACGGCCGATGATTTTGGCCGACTCTTCGCCGTAACGGCGCACATTGCCCGGCACATAACCACGGCCTTTTTCGACCTTGATCTGCACGTCGAGCTTACCGCCCTTCGACAGATGCGCAATCACGTGATCCGGGTTGATGACTTCGCAATCGTGCGCGAGTTCGATGTCGCCGGCGGTGACAACGCCTTCGCCTTCCTTGCGCAGCGTAACCGTCACTTCGTCACGGTTATGCAGCTTGAACACCACGCCCTTCAGGTTCAACAACAGGTTGACCACATCCTCTTGCACACCGTCGAGCGTCGAATACTCATGTACGACGCCTGCGATCGTCACTTCGGTCGGCGCGTAGCCGATCATCGACGACAGCAGCACGCGCCGGAGCGCGTTACCCAAGGTGTGGCCGTAACCGCGTTCAAACGGTTCCATGACCACTTTCGCGTGGCTCTCACCAAGCGATTCAACTGCGATGATCTTGGGCTTCAACAAACTGGTTTGCATAGGTTTTCCTTTTCAATACCCTCGGCTCGTTACACCGATAAGGCTGACCGGTAACAACCTGAAAATAAACAGCCGAGACGCCCCCTTGCGCAACGCAATCGGGGTGCCCCGGCCGTTAATCCGATTACCGCGAATACAATTCGACGATCAGGCTTTCGTTGATATCGCCAGCGATGTCGCTGCGTTCCGGCTTGCTCTTGAACGTGCCTTCGAACTTCTTCGAATCGACAGCGACCCAGCTCGGCAGACCGCCTTGCTCAGCCAGCGACAGCGCTTCGAGAATACGCGCCTGCTTCTTCTTTTGTTCGCGCACTGCGACGACGTCGCCTGCCTTCACTTGCATCGACGGGATGTTCGACACGACGCCGTTCACCGTGATCGCCTTGTGGCTAACGAGTTGACGCGCTTCAGCGCGCGTCGAGCCGAAGCCCATGCGATACACGACGTTGTCGAGACGCGATTCGAGCAATTGCAGCAGGTTTTCACCCGTGTTGCCCTTCAAGCGATCGGCTTCAGCGAAGTAACGGCGGAATTGACGCTCGAGGACGCCGTAGATGCGCTTAACTTTTTGCTTTTCGCGCAGCTGCGTGCCGTAGTCGGACGTACGTGCACCCGACGTGCGGCCGTGTTGGCCAGGCTTGCTGTCAAGCTTGCACTTGTCAGCGAGCGAACGACGGGCGCTCTTCAGGAAGAGGTCAGTGCCTTCACGGCGGGACAGCTTGGCCTTAGGGCCGATATAACGTGCCACGTTGATTCCTTCTATGATTGATCACACGAATGCATGCACTCGCGCTAGTCCGAGCCCTTTGGGTCGAACGGTGGGCTTAGTCAATTCAATAGCGCAAGCAGCCTGTGGTCGCCGGCTTGAACACCGACGGCAACAGGCGCTAGCGAAAACAGCGTCTTAGATACGACGACGCTTCGGCGGACGGCAGCCGTTGTGCGGAACCGGCGTCACGTCGGAGATCGCGGTGATCTTGATACCAAGACCATGCAACGCGCGCACCGCCGATTCGCGGCCAGGACCGGGGCCCTTGATACGCACTTCGAGGTTCTTCACGCCGTATTCCATCGCCACGCGGCCAGCCGATTCGGCTGCCACCTGGGCTGCAAACGGGGTCGATTTACGCGAACCCTTGAAACCCTGACCACCCGACGTTGCCCACGCAAGTGCATTGCCTTGACGATCGGTGATCGTGATGATGGTGTTGTTGAACGACGCGTGAACGTGAACCACGCCCTCGGCGACGTTCTTCTTGACCTTCTTGCGAACGCGTTGCGCCGCGGAGTTGTTCGAAGCCTTAGCCATTACGTTTTCCTGTAACTGTCAGTTCCGCTTACTTCTTCAGCGATTGCGCTGCACGACGCGGACCCTTGCGCGTACGGGCATTCGTACGCGTGCGTTGGCCACGCAGGGGCAAGCCCTTGCGATGACGCACGCCACGGTAGCAGCCGAGATCCATCAGGCGCTTGATGTTCATCGTCGTTTCACGGCGAAGATCGCCTTCAACGATGAACTTGCCGACTTCTTCACGCAGCTTTTCGAGGTCTGCGTCGTTCAGGTCCTTGACCTTCTTCGAAAATGCCACACCAGCAGCGACGCAAATGTCGCGCGAGCGCGTGCGGCCGACACCGTAAATAGCCGTCAGGCCGATTTCGGTATGCTGGTGATTCGGGATGTTAACCCCTGCGATACGAGCCATTGTTTTTCCTCAAACAAAAAGCGCAGCAAAAAGCGCGGCGTTCAGCCTTGACGCTGTTTGTGGCGCGGATCAGAGCTGCAAATCACGCGCACAACGCCTTTGCGCTTGATGATCTTGCAATTGCGGCAAATGCGCTTAACCGATGCCATCACTTTCATGATATTACCCTTTTTTCAAATCACTTCGCCCGGAACACGATCCGCGCACGCGACAGATCGTAAGGCGTCAATTCAACCGTTACCTTGTCGCCCGGCAAGATTCGGATGTAGTGCATCCGCATCTTGCCGGATATGTGTCCCAATACGACATGGCCGTTTTCCAGCTTCACCCTAAAGGTAGCGTTAGGCAGGTTTTCGATGACTTCACCCTGCATCTGGATAACATCGTCTTTGGCCATAAGTCCTTTCAACGCATCGGGACGCCGCCGCCTTTGAAATTAGCTTTCTTCAGCAGCGATTCATACTGTTGCGACATAACGTACGACTGCACCTGCGCCATGAAATCCATTGTGACGACGACAATGATCAGCAGCGACGTTCCACCAAAATAAAACGGCACGTTCCAGCGCAGTACCAAAAATTCAGGCAGCAAACAAACAAACACGATGTAGATCGCACCAGCCAGCGTCAGACGCGTCAGGATACGGTCGATATATCGCGCAGTTTGATCGCCCGGGCGGATGCCTGGGACGAAAGCGCCACTCTTTTTCAGGTTGTCGGCCGTTTCCCTGCTGTTGAACACCAGTGCGGTGTAGAAGAAGCAGAAGAAGACGATCGCCAACGCGTACAGCAACACGTACACGGGTTGACCGGGCTTAAGGGCTTCGGCCACGTTGTGCAACGTGTCTGCGAACCAGCTGGTACGCGACCCCGAACTAAACCAGTTCAGGATGGTTGCCGGGAAGAGAATGATCGACGATGCAAAGATCGGCGGAATCACGCCCGACATATTCAACTTCAGCGGCAGATGTGAAGACTGTCCGCCGTAAATCTTGTTACCGACTTGCCGCTTGGCGTAATTCACAAGAATCTTGCGCTGGCCGCGTTCAATGAACACCACCAGATACGTCACACCAGCAATCAGCGCAACCACGATAATCGCCGAGATGATGCTCATCGAGCCGGTTCGCACCAATTCGAAAAGACCACCGATTGCGTTCGGGAAACCCGCCGCAATACCGCCGAAAATGATAATCGAGATACCGTTACCAAGCCCACGTTCCGTGATCTGCTCACCCAGCCACATCAGGAACATCGTGCCGGTCACCAGCGTCACGACCGTCGTCAACCGAAACACCATCCCCGGATCGATCACCAGGCCAGGCTGATTTTCCAGTGCGACGGCGATGCCGAACGCCTGGAATGTCGCCAGCAGGACCGTAAAGATACGCGTGTACTGCGTAATCTTCCGTTGACCCGCCTGCCCTTCCTTTTTCAGCGCTTCCAGCTGCGGCGAGACAATCGCCAGCAACTGCATGATGATCGACGCCGAAATGTACGGCATGATCCCCAGCGCAAAAATCGTGAACCGCGAAAGTGCACCACCCGAGAACATGTTGAACATGCCAAGGATGCCGCCCGACTGGCTTTGGAACAACTTTGCCAGTTGGTCCGGGTCAATACCCGGCACCGGAATGTGCGCGCCGATACGGTAGACGATCAACGCCAGCAGCAGGAATACTGCACGCCGACGCAGATCGCCAAACTTCGCCGCGCTGCGACCGGGTTTTGCGAGACTCGGACTGTTAGCCAAGTACCTTCTCCGATGCAAATGCTAGTGACGGCAAATAAATTGCGCGTTACTCGGCAAAAGAGCCGCCGGCTGCTTCAATAGCAGCGCGCGCACCCTTCGTCGCACCCAGACCCTTCACAACGACCTTGCGCTTCAGCTCGCCCGTCGCGATGATCTTGGCGCTCTTGATCAGCTCGCCGAGCAGGCCGGCTTGCTTAAGAGCCAACAGATCGATTTCGTCGACCGGCAGCTTTTCCAGATCAGAGAGACGCACTTCACCGACGAATTCCTTCGTCAGCGAGGTGAAGCCACGCTTCGGCAGGCGACGTTGCAGCGGCATTTGACCGCCTTCGAAGCCAACCTTGTGAAAGCCGCCCGAACGCGACTTCTGACCCTTGTGACCACGGCCAGCAGTCTTGCCCAGACCGGAGCCGATACCGCGACCGACGCGACGCTTAGCGTGCTTCGAGCCTTCGGCCGGCTTCAGGTTATTCAATTCCATTATCAACTCCTTGAGTCCTGGTCAGCCGCTTAGCCGATGACCTTAACGAGGTACGAAACCTTGTTGATCATGCCGCGCACAGCCGGCGTGTCCTGCAACTCGCTAACCGAATTGAGTCGGCGCAGACCCAGGCCACGCACCGTTGCACGGTGCGTTTCACGGGTGCCGATCAGGCTCTTGACGAGCTGGACCTTGACAGTTTTATCAGACATGGTGTCCACCTTAGCCCAGAATATCTTCGACGGACTTGCCGCGCTTCGCCGCGATATCACCCGGCGTCGACTGCTTGCGCAGACCGTCGAGCGTTGCACGAACGAGGTTGTACGGGTTCGTCGAACCGTGGCTCTTGGCCACAACGTTCTGCACGCCCATCACGTCGAACACTGCGCGCATCGGGCCGCCAGCGATCACACCGGTACCGTCCTTGGCCGGAGCCAGGAGGACCATCGATGCGCCGTGCTTACCGTGCACTTCGTGTTGCAGGGTACCGTTCTTAAGCGGCACCTTGAACATGTTGCGGCGAGCCTGTTCCATCGCCTTCTGAACAGCGACCGGCACTTCCTTCGCCTTGCCCTTGCCCATACCGACGCGGCCATCACCGTCGCCAACCACGGTCAGTGCGGCAAAACCGAGAATCCGGCCGCCCTTCACAACCTTGGTCACGCGGTTGACCGAAATCATCTTTTCGCGCAGGCCGTCGTCGCGTTCGTCAGCCTGAACTTTCGCTTGCATCTTTGCCATGACGAATTCTTCCCTTAGAACTTGAGTCCGGCTTCGCGCGCCGCATCAGCCAGCGCTTTCACGCGGCCGTGGTAACGGAAACCCGAACGGTCGAAGGCGACGGATTCGATGCCGGCAGCCTTAGCCTTTTCTGCAATGCGCTTACCGATCAGGGTCGCAGCATTGACGTTGCCGCCCTTGCCCGTCTGATCAGCCAGTTGCGCACGCACTTCGGCTTCGAGCGTCGACGCGCTGGCGAGCACCTTGGTGCCGCACGGCGAGAACACTTGCGCATAGATGTGCGTGTTCGTGCGATGCACGGCGAGACGCGCGACCTGCAGCTCAGCGATCTTGATACGCGTCTGACGAGCGCGGCGCAGGCGAGATTGAGTCTTATCCATGATTGCGCACCCTTACTTCTTCTTCGTTTCTTTGAGGATCACAACCTCATTGGCGTAACGCACACCCTTGCCCTTATAAGGCTCCGGCGGGCGATAGCCGCGCACTTCTGCAGCGACTTGGCCAACTTGTTGCTTGTTGATCCCCTTGATCACGATTTCGGTTTGCGTCGGGGTTTCAGCCTTGACGCCTTCCGGCATCTGGTGCACCACGGGGTGCGAGAAACCCAGCGACAGGTTCAGCTTGTCGCCTTGCGCCTGTGCGCGGTAACCGACGCCAACCAGCGTCAGCTTGCGCTCGAAACCCTTCGTCACGCCGTTCACCATGTTCGCAACCAGTGCGCGCATCGTGCCCGACATCGCATTCGCTTCGCGGCTTTCGTCCACCGGCTCGAACTTCAGCGTGCCGTTGTCGTTCACCACCTTCACGAGGCTGTTTGCCGCCTGCGAAATCGTACCCAGCGGGCCCTTGACGGTAATGCGTTCGTCGCTAAGGGCCACTTCTGCGCCTTGCAGCGCGATCGGGCTTTTACCTACTCGAGACATGTTTCTCTCCTTTCGGCCTTAAGCGACGTAGCAGATGACTTCGCCGCCAACGCCCGTTGCACGTGCTTTACGGTCCGTCATCACGCCCTTCGGCGTCGACACGATTGCCACGCCGAGGCCATTCATGACCACGGGGATGTCGTTACGGCCGCGGTACACACGCAGACCAGGCTTCGAAACGCGTTCAATGCGCTCGATCACCGGACGGCCAGCGTAGTACTTCAACACGATGTTCAATTCAGACTTCGCACCTTCGGACTTCACTGCGAAATCATCGATATAGCCTTCGTCCTTCAGGACCTGCGCAATCGCAACCTTGACTTTCGACGAGGGCATTGTCACCGAAACTTTCTCAACCATCTGCGCGTTGCGGATGCGAGTCAGCATATCGGCGATAGGATCACTCATGCTCATTTACGTTTCTCCTATTACCAGCTCGCCTTGGTCAGGCCAGGGATCTCGCCGCGGAACGCGATTTCGCGAATCTTGTTACGCGCCAGCCCGAATTTACGGAACGTGCCACGCGGGCGACCGGTAATTGCGCAACGATTGCGCTTACGGGTCGGGTTAGAGTTGCGCGGCAGTTGTTGCAGTTCCAGACGTGCTGCGTAATGCTCTTCGTCCGACTTGCTCATATCGCCGATGATCGCTTTCAGCTCAGCACGCTTGGGAGCGTACTTAGCGGCCAGGCGAGCACGCTTCTTTTCACGTTCGATCAGTGCCAGTTTAGCCACGGTAACCTCAGTTTCTGAACGGGAACTTGAAGCTGGCGAGCAGAGCCTTTGCTTCGTCGTCGGTCTTCGCAGTTGTCGTGATGCTGATATTCAGCCCACGCAGTGCGTCGATCTTGTCGTAGTCGATTTCGGGGAAAATGATCTGCTCTTTCACACCGATGTTGTAGTTGCCGCGACCATCGAACGCACGACCCGACACGCCACGGAAGTCACGCACACGGGGGAGCGCAACCGTCACGAAACGGTCCAGAAATTCGTACATTGCTTGACCACGCAACGTGACCATTGCACCGATCGGATAGCCCTGACGGATCTTGAAGCCAGCGATTGCCTTGCGTGCCTTCGTGATCACCGGCTTCTGGCCTGCGATCTTCGTCAGGTCGCCAACGGCGTTTTCGATGATCTTCTTGTCAGCAACCGCTTCGCCAAGGCCCATATTCAGGGTGATCTTGGTGATGCGCGGCACTTCCATCACGGACTTGTAACCGAACTTCTCGATGAGGCCGGGTACAACCTTCTCTTTGTAAAACTCTTGCAAACGAGCCATTTTTTTACTCCGCAGCGTCAGGCGCTCAGCACAGCACCGGTCGTCTTAAGGAAACGGACCTTCTTGTCTCCTTCGACCTTGATGCCTACACGCGACGCCTTGCCATTCGCGTCGACCAATGCGACGTTCGAAATTTGCAGCGGCATCGTCTTGGCTTCCACGCCACCCGTCGTACCCTTCATCGGGTTCGGCTTGACGTGCTTCTTGACGAGGTTGATACCCTCGACAATGACTTTGTCTTCGCCAACGGACAGCACGACGCCGCGCTTGCCTTTATCTTTGCCGGTGATGACGATAACTTCGTCACCTTTGCGAATCTTGTTCATCGCGACTCCTTACAGCACTTCAGGTGCCAACGAAACGATCTTCATGAATCGTTCGCTGCGCAACTCGCGCGTAACAGGCCCGAAAATACGGGTGCCAATAGGTTCGAGCTTGGCATTCAACAGCACTGCAGCATTGCCATCGAACTTGATCAGCGAGCCGTCCTGACGGCGCACGCCCTTGGCGGTGCGAACCACCACGGCGTTGTAAATTTCGCCTTTCTTCACGCGCCCGCGCGGCGTTGCTTCTTTGACGGTCACCTTGATGATGTCGCCAATGCTGGCATAACGACGCTTCGAGCCGCCGAGAACCTTGATGCACATGACTTCACGCGCACCGGTGTTGTCGGCCACTTCAAGCCGAGTTTCGGTCTGGATCATGGTTTATCTATCCCAACTTAATCCGGTCACACCACCATGGCGTACCCGGTCAGTCTTGGTCCCGTCAGCCAATCGGCTGCTTGGGTATGAACAGCAGCGACGGCAAACGAAACCCGCCATCGCAATCCGGTGAATCCTTCGGAACAGACTGGCGCCTGAACCGCTTCCCCCACCAACTTCGCCCGCGACGGGGCTCCCATAAAAGAGGGAAGACCGAGATCATATCACATAATCCCGGTCTTGCAAGCGAAACTCACTGCGATTTCAATTACTTCTACAACTTTGCGGCGTCAGATGACGCGAGCAGCCTCGACCAAGCGAGCCACAACCCAAGCTTTCGTCTTCGAAATCGGACGCGTTTCCTGGATTTCAACGAGGTCACCCTCGTTGTACGTGTTCGCATCGTCGTGCGCGTGGTACTTCTTCGAACGCACAACGTACTTGCCGTAGATCGGGTGCTTCACGCGGTGCTCAACCAGCACGGTGACCGTCTTGTCCATCTTGTTGCTGACGACCTTGCCGACCAGCGTCCGCTTGAGCGAGGTTTTTACGCTATCGTTCATTTCTGGTTCGCCTTCTCAGTCAGGACGGTCCGCACACGTGCGATGTCGCGACGAACCTTCTTCAGCTGGCTCGTGTTCGTGAGCTGCTGGGTCGCGAGTTGCATGCGCAGGCCGAATTGCGCCTTCAACAGGTCCGACAGCTCCTTGTTGAGCGCGGCCTGATCTTTCTGGTGAAGTTCGGAAGCCTTCATCATTTACTCCTTAGGCGCCGAGCTGACGCACGATAAACGTCGTCTTGAGCGGCAGCTTAGCTGCAGCCAGACGGAACGCTTCGCGTGCCAGCTCTTCGGTTACGCCGTCCATTTCGTACAGCATCTTGCCCGGTTGAATCTCCGCGACGTAGTACTCAGGGTTACCTTTACCGTTACCCATACGTACTTCAGCCGGCTTGTGCGAGATCGGCTTGTCCGGGAAGATGCGGATCCAGATGCGGCCACCACGCTTGATGTGACGCGTCATTGCACGACGTGCCGCTTCAATCTGGCGCGCGGTCAAGCGACCACGACCGATAGCCTTCAGGCCGAATTCACCGAACGACACCGCGTTGCCGCGGGTAGCGATACCGGTGTTACGACCCTTCTGCTCTTTGCGATACTTTCTGCGTTTCGGTTGCAGCATCGTTATTCTCCAGTCTTCCCGCCGTCGCCGGCACCGCCAGCACGACGGGGAGCGCCACGGCGTGCACCTGCCGGGCCACCACCTTCACCATCGCGACGCGGACGGCGATCGCCACCCGGACGTGCGTTGCGGCGCGGACGCTTTTCTTCGGCGACTTCTTCAATCACCGGTGCGTCGTTGCGGCCAAGCGTGTCGCCCTTGTAGACCCACACCTTCACGCCGATGATGCCGTACGTCGTCTTCGCTTCCGAAGTTGCGTAGTCGATATCAGCACGCAGCGTATGAAGGGGCACGCGACCTTCGCGATACCATTCCGTACGAGCGATTTCGATACCGTTCAGGCGGCCAGCGCTCATGATCTTGATGCCTTGAGCACCCAGACGCATTGCGTTTTGCATCGCACGCTTCATCGCGCGGCGGAACATAATCCGGCGCTCGAGCTGCTGCGTGATCGAATCCGCGATCAGTTGCGCATCGGTTTCCGGCTTACGGATTTCTTCGATGTTGACGTGGACCGGAACGCCCATGCGGCGTTGCAGTTCCGACTTCAGCAGCTCGATATCCTCGCCCTTCTTACCGATGACGACACCCGGACGCGAGCTATAAATCGTGATGCGCGCGTTTTTCGCCGGACGCTCGATAACGACGCGACCAACCGAAGCGTTTTTCAGCTTCTTCTTCAGGTATTCACGAACACCGATGTCTTCCTGCAACATCGCCGCGAAATTGTTGTTGTTCGCGTACCAACGCGACGCCCAATTGCGGCTGACGGCCAAACGGAAGCCAGTCGGATGAATTTTCTGTCCCATCGTATGACCCCTTAATTCCCGACCGTCACAGTGATGTGACAGGATTGCTTCTCGATGCGGTTACCGCGGCCTTTAGCGCGCGCGGTAAAACGCTTCAGCGATGCAGCCTTGTCGACCATGATGCTCGTTACTTTGAGCTCGTCGATATCGGCGCCTTCGTTATGCTCCGCATTCGCGATCGCCGACAGCACAACCTTTTTCACGATTCCCGCAGCCTTCTTCGGCGAGAACGTCAGAACGTTCAGCGCCTTGTCGACCGGCAAACCGCGGATCTGGTCAGCCACAAGGCGCGTTTTCTGCGCCGAGATGCGGGCACCGCGATGAATTGCTTTCACTTCCATCATGATCCCCTTATTTCTTAGCCTTCTTGTCGGCTGCATGACCCTTGAACGTCCGGGTCAATGCAAACTCGCCAAGCTTGTGGCCGACCATGTTTTCCGAGATGTACACCGGAACGTGTTGACGGCCGTTATGCACAGCAATCGTCAAACCGATGAAATCCGGCAGAATCGTCGAACGACGCGACCAGGTTTTGATCGGCTTCTTGTCACGCGCAGCGGCTGCCGACTCAACTTTCTTCAGCAAATGGGCGTCGCAGAACGGACCTTTTTTTACAGAACGTGCCATTGCCTACTCCTTAACGCTTGTGACGGCGCTGGACGATCATGCTCGTCGTGCGCTTGTTGCTGCGGGTGCGATAACCCTTAGCAGGCGTGCCCCACGGGCTCACCGGATCGCGACCTGCAGCCGTCTTGCCTTCACCACCGCCGTGCGGGTGATCGACCGGGTTCATTGCAACGCCACGTACCGTCGGGCGGATACCGCGCCAGCGATTCGCGCCAGCCTTACCGATTTGACGGAGGCTATGCTCTTCGTTGCCAACTTCACCAATCGTCGCGCGGCACTCAACGTGAACGCGGCGGATTTCACCCGAGCGCAGGCGGACCTGTGCGTAGATGCCTTCACGAGCCAGCAACATCGCCGACGTGCCAGCCGAACGCGCCATTTGCGCGCCCTTGCCCGGCAGCATTTCGATGCAGTGAATCGTCGTACCGACCGGGATATTGCGGATCGGCAGCGTGTTACCTGAGCGGATCGGAGCTTCCGAACCCGACATCAGTTGCTGGCCCACCGTCAAACCCTTCGGAGCGATGATGTACTTGCGCTCGCCGTCTGCGTACAGAACCAGCGCGATGTTCGCGCTACGGTTCGGATCGTACTCAAGACGTTCGACCTTTGCCGGAATGCCGTCCTTGTTGCGACGGAAATCGACGACACGGTAGTGATGCTTATGACCACCACCCTTATGGCGCGTGGTGATGTGGCCGTTGTTGTTACGGCCGGCGGTCGTGGATTGCGCATCGAGCAGCGGTGCGAACGGCTTGCCCTTATGCAGATCCTTGTTGACCACCTTGACCATCGCACGGCGACCCGGCGAAGTCGGCTTAACTTTAACGATTGCCATGATTACTTGGCCTCCGCTTCAAAGTTGATTTCCTGGCCGGGCTTCAGGCAGACGTACGCCTTCTTCACGTCCTTGCGCTTGCCCATGAAGCGGCCAAAGCGCTTGGCTTTGCCCTTCGAGACCAGCACGTTGACGGAATTGACTTCCACCTTGAACAGCAGCTCGACTGCAGCTTTCACTTCCTGCTTCGTGGCATCGGGCGCGACTTCGAACACAACTTGCTCGTTCTTGTCGGCCACCAGCGTCGCCTTTTCGGAGATCACCGGCGCGAGCAGGACCTGCATCAAACGATGATCGTTCTTGCGAATCTCGCTCATGACAGCAACTCCTCGATCTGGGCGACCGCAGCCTTCGTGATCAGGATCTTCTTGAAGTAGATCAGCGACAGCGGGTCGGCGTAACGCGGCTCGACAACTGCCACATGGGCGAGGTTGCGCGACGCGAGGTACAGGTTTTCGTCAACCGTGTCGGTAATAACCAACACGGAGTCGAGCCCCATCGCCTTGAATTTTTCGGCCAGCAGCTTCGTCTTCGGCGCTTCGAGCGTCAGCTCGTCAACCACCGAGATGCGGCCTTCGCGGGCCAGCTGCGAGAAGATCGAGCAGAGACCTGCGCGATGCATCTTCTTGTTGACCTTGTGCGAAAAGTTTTCTTCCGGCGAATTCGGGAAGATCCGGCCACCGCCGCGCCACAACGGGCTCGACGACATACCGGCACGGGCGCGGCCCGTACCCTTTTGGCGCCACGGCTTCTTGGTCGTGTGCTTGACTTGCTCACGGTCCTTCTGCGCGCGGTTACCGCTACGGGCATTCGCTTGATACGCCACCACTACTTGGTGAATCAGGGCTTCGTTGTAGTCGCGGCCGAACACTACGTCCGACGCGCTAACGCCTGCACCTTCCTGACCATTGGCATTCAGGAGCTTAAGTTCCATTATTTCGCTCCTTTCACGGCACGCGTCTTCACGGCCGGCGTAACGAATACCTTGCCACCCTTCGCACCCGGAACGGCGCCCTTGACCAGCAACAGCTTGCGGTCAGCGTCGATACGAGCGATTTCGAGGTTTTGCACGGTTACCGTATCGTCACCCATGTGACCGGTCATGCGCTTACCCGGGAAAACACGACCCGGATCCTGCGCCATACCGATCGAACCCGGCACGTTGTGCGAGCGCGAGTTACCGTGCGATGCACGGCCGGATGCGAAGTTGTAACGCTTGATGGTACCGGCGTAGCCCTTACCGATCGACACGCCTTGCACGTCGACCTTCTGGCCTACTTCGAACAGGTCGGGACCAACCACGGTGCCGTTCGACAACTCGGCAGCCTTGGCAGCGTCGATCTGGAATTCTTTGAGGATTTCACCGGCTTGAACACCGGCTTTGGCGAGATGACCGGCCAACGGCTTCGTCACACGCGATGCACGGCGCGTACCGAATGCAACCTGCACGGCGGTGTAGCCGTCGGTTTCAACAGTCTTGATCTGCGTCACGCGGTTGTCGGACACGTCCAGCACGGTAACGGGAATCGAATCCCCTTCTGCCGTGAAGATACGGGTCATGCCAACCTTGCGACCTACGAGTCCAAGGCTCATCGTTTTCTCCATTCCCGACTGCGATTGGTCGGGGCTAATTTACAAAATGCCGGTGCCGTTTCGGGCATGAATTCATGCTGCAGCACACCGACTTTTTTGCGCAAATGCGCGAAAAGCCCACTATTATAGCGAGGCTTTTCGTTTTTCGCAAGCAATCAATGACTTAGCGATGTCCAGCATACTGGGCACCGCTCTGAAGCCTTATTGGAGCTTGATTTCCACGTCCACACCAGCCGGCAGGTCCAGCTTCATCAGTGCGTCAACGGTCTTGTCCGTCGGGTCGACGATGTCCATCAGGCGTTGGTGCGTACGGATTTCGAGCTGATCGCGCGACGTCTTGTTGACGTGCGGCGAACGCAGGATGTCGAAACGTTGAATGCGGGTCGGCAGGGGCACCGGACCACGAACGATTGCGCCAGTCCGCTTCGCCGTGTCGACGATTTCAGCTGCCGATTGATCGATCAGGCGATAGTCGAAAGCCTTCAGGCGAATGCGGATTTTCTGGTTCTGCATGACAATTCCTTGGAAAGAGCGAGGCGGTATTGCGCCGCCAAATAGTAAAAGAACGTAGAGCCGGGCACCCGCTGTGGGCTGGCGCCCGGCTCCGGGCACCACCTACTGCAACTTCAACCCTCGATTTTACTCGAGAATCTTGGCAACCACACCTGCGCCGACCGTACGGCCGCCTTCGCGAATTGCGAAGCGCAGACCTTCTTCCATCGCGATCGGGTTGATCAGCTTCACCGTGATCGACACGTTGTCGCCCGGCATGACCATTTCCTTGTCCTTCGGCAACTCGATCGAGCCCGTCACGTCCGTC
Source organism: Paraburkholderia domus (assembly GCF_905220705.1). GTDB lineage: Bacteria > Pseudomonadota > Gammaproteobacteria > Burkholderiales > Burkholderiaceae > Paraburkholderia > Paraburkholderia domus. Next base: position 20,796 of record NZ_CAJNAT010000015.1, on the reverse strand, counting down.
GTACGGAAGTAGAACTGCGGACGATAGTTGTTGAAGAACGGTGTGTGGCGGCCGCCTTCGTCCTTGCTCAGCACGTACACTTCAGCCGTGAAGTGCGTGTGCGGGTTGATCGAACCCGGCTTCGCCAGAACCTGGCCACGCTCCACGTCTTCACGCTTCGTGCCGCGCAGCAGGATACCAACGTTGTCGCCTGCCTGACCCTGGTCGAGCAGCTTGCGGAACATTTCCACGCCCGTGCACGTCGTCTTCACCGTCGGCTTGATACCGACGATTTCGATTTCTTCGCCGACCTTCACCACGCCGCGCTCAACGCGACCCGTCACCACCGTGCCACGACCCGAGATCGAGAACACGTCTTCCACCGGCATCAGGAACGCACCGTCAACTGCGCGCTCCGGCGTCGGGATGTACGTATCCAGCGCATCGGCCAGATTCATGATCGCCACTTCGCCCAGCTCGCCCGTGTCGCCTTCCAGCGCCAGCTTGGCCGAACCCTTGATGATCGGCGTGTCGTCGCCCGGGAAGTCGTACTTCGACAGAAGTTCGCGAACTTCCATCTCGACCAGTTCCAGCAGCTCAGCGTCGTCCACCATGTCGCACTTGTTCAGGAACACGATGATGTACGGAACGCCAACCTGACGCGCCAGCAGGATGTGCTCACGCGTTTGCGGCATCGGGCCGTCTGCGGCCGAGCACACCAGGATCGCGCCGTCCATCTGCGCTGCGCCCGTGATCATGTTCTTCACATAGTCAGCGTGGCCCGGGCAGTCGACGTGTGCGTAGTGGCGGTTAGCCGTTTCGTACTCGACGTGTGCCGTGTTAATCGTGATACCACGCGCCTTTTCTTCCGGCGCCGCGTCGATCTGGTCGTATGCCTTTGCTTCGCCGCCAAACTTCTTGGTCAGCACCGTCGTGATCGCTGCCGTCAGCGTGGTCTTGCCGTGGTCAACGTGACCGATCGTGCCGACGTTCACGTGCGGCTTGGTCCGTTCGAATTTACCTTTAGCCATGTTTCTCTTCTTTCAAAAAGTTATCGTTGAATGACTTGCCGCGCGATTACTTCGACTTGGCGTTGATGATCGCTTCCGACACGTTACGCGGTGCTTCGGAGTAGTGCTTGAACTCCATCGTGTACGTTGCACGACCTTGGGTCAGCGAACGCAGCGACGTCGAGTAGCCGAACATTTCCGACAGCGGCACTTCGGCGCGAACGATCTTGCCGCCGCCAACCATGTCGTCCATGCCCTGAACGATACCGCGACGACCCGACAGATCGCCCATCACGTTGCCCATGTAATCTTCAGGCGTTTCGACTTCCACAGCCATCATCGGTTCGAGGATGACCGGTTGAGCCTTGCGCATAGCTTCCTTGAACGCCATCGAACCGGCCATGCGGAACGCATTTTCGTTCGAGTCAACGTCGTGGTACGAACCGAACGTCAGGTGAACCTTCACGTCAACGACCGGGAAGCCCGCCAGCACGCCAGCCTTCAGCGTTTCCTGGATACCCTTGTCGACTGCCGGGATGTATTCACGCGGAATCACACCGCCCTTGATCTCGTCCAGGAACTCGTAGCCCTTGCCCTGCTCGTTCGGCTCAAGCGTGATGACCGCGTGACCGTATTGGCCGCGACCACCCGACTGCTTGACGAACTTGCCGTCAACGTCTTCCGCCTTGCCACGAATCGTTTCACGATACGCCACTTGCGGCTTGCCGACGGTAGCTTCGACGCCGAACTCACGCTTCATCCGGTCAACCAGAATTTCCAGGTGGAGCTCGCCCATGCCCGAAATAATGGTTTGACCCGATTCTTCGTCCGTTTGAACGCGGAACGACGGATCTTCCTGAGCCAGACGGTTCAGGGCCAGACCCATCTTTTCCTGGTCCGGCTTCGTCTTCGGCTCAACAGCCTGCGAAATCACCGGTTCTGGGAAAATCATGCGCTCGAGCACGATCGGGTGCAGCGGGTCGCACAGCGTGTCGCCCGTGGTCGCGTCTTTCAGGCCAACAGCAGCAGCGATGTCGCCCGCGTGCACTTCCTTGATTTCTTCACGCTGGTTTGCATGCATCAGCAGAATACGGCCGAGACGTTCCTTCTTGTCCTTGGTCGCGTTCAGCAGCGTGTCGCCCGACTTCGTCGTGCCGGAGTACACACGGAAGAAGATCAGCTGGCCGACAAACGGGTCGGTCATGATCTTGAATGCGAGGGACGAGAACTTCTCGTCGTCAGCTGCGCGACGCTCAGCCTTTTCACCGTTTTCGAGTTCACCCGTAACCGGCGGAATGTCGATCGGCGACGGCAGGAAGTCGAGCACGGCGTCCAGCATCCGTTGCACGCCCTTGTTCTTGAACGCGGTACCGCACAGCATCGGCTGGATTTCGCACGCGATCGTACGGTCGCGCAGACCCTTGATGATTTCCGCCTCGGTCAGTTCGCCCGACTCGAGGTACTTGTTCATCATGTCTTCGCTCGACTCAGCCGCGGCTTCGACCATCTTCTCGCGCCATTCGTTGCACGTGTCGACGAGTTCTGCCGGGATCTCTTCGTACGAGAACTTCGTGCCTTGGGACGCTTCGTCCCAAATGATCGCTTTCATCTTCAGCAGATCGACCACGCCCGTGAACGTTTCTTCAGCACCGATAGGCACCACGACCGGAACCGGGTTCGCCTTCAGACGTAGCTTGAGCTGGTCGTAGACCTTGAAGAAGTTCGCGCCGGTACGGTCCATCTTGTTGATGAACGCGAGACGGGGAACCTTGTACTTGTTAGCCTGACGCCACACGGTTTCCGACTGGGGCTGCACACCGCCCACTGCGCAATACACCATGCACGCGCCGTCGAGCACGCGCATCGAGCGCTCAACTTCAATCGTGAAGTCGACGTGGCCCGGGGTGTCGATGATGTTGATGCGGTGCTCAGCGCGGTCGCCGGCCATGCCTTTCCAGAACGCCGTGGTAGCAGCCGACGTGATCGTGATGCCGCGTTCCTGCTCCTGCTCCATCCAGTCCATGGTGGCAGCGCCGTCGTGAACTTCACCAATCTTGTGGTTCACGCCGGTATAGAACAGAATGCGCTCGGTCGTCGTCGTTTTGCCGGCGTCGATGTGAGCGCTAATACCGATGTTACGGTAGCGCTCGATAGGTGTCTTGCGAGCCACTTTGATCCTCTATTGGGATGACGCGATGCGAGAAAATACCCATCGCGCTGTAACACAAACGGGCGAGGCGCTTTGTAAGCGCACCCGCCCGGAATTTCTTTCCGCTTTTTCTGCTAAACCCGGGGGTCGGGAAGCTTAGAAACGGAAGTGCGAGAACGCCTTGTTGGCTTCTGCCATCCGGTGAACTTCGTCGCGCTTCTTCATCGCGCCGCCACGGCCTTCGGCCGCTTCGGAGAGTTCACCTGCCAGACGCAGGGCCATCGACTTCTCGCTGCGCTTCTTCGCGGCTTCACGCAACCAACGCATCGCCAATGCCATACGACGCGACGGACGCACTTCGACCGGAACCTGATAGTTCGCACCACCAACGCGGCGGCTCTTAACTTCGACCACCGGCTTGACGTTGTTGAGCGCTACCGTGAACACTTCCAGCGGGTCCTTGCCACCCTTGGTCTGGATCTGTTCGAAAGCGCCGTACACGATACGCTCAGCAACCGACTTCTTGCCGGAGAGCATCAGCACGTTCATGAACTTTGCAACATCTACGTTACCGAACTTCGGATCCGGCAACACTTCCCGCTTGGGGACTTCGCGACGACGCGGCATGTTTCTTCCTTTACTTTTCAGTTGGAGCTGCTTCAGCTCCGCGGCCACCAACTAACCCGATTCATCTCTAACGACTTACCAGCCTGGTCGGGTGACCACTTACTCGACAGCACCGGCGATTCCGGTACCACCGCCATTACCGCCTTTACAGGCGACCTGGAACTACACTGACCGGCTAATTACTTGCCAGCCTTGGCACGCTTCGCACCGTACTTCGAGCGAGCCTGCTTACGATCCTTGACGCCCTGTGTATCCAGCGAGCCGCGAACCATGTGGTAACGCACACCCGGCAAGTCCTTAACACGGCCGCCGCGAATCAGCACGACCGAGTGTTCCTGCAGGTTGTGGCCTTCACCACCGATGTACGAAATAACTTCGAAGCCGTTCGTCAGACGAACCTTGGCAACCTTACGCAGTGCCGAGTTAGGCTTCTTAGGCGTCGTGGTGTACACACGGGTGCACACGCCGCGACGCTGGGGGCAGTCCTGCAAAGCCGGGCTCTTGCTCTTCGTCGTTTCCGACGCGCGGCCTTTGCGAACCAGTTGATTGATGGTTGGCATTGTTTATTCCTGAAATTGAACAAAATCGACGCATCTGTTTCCGGGCAAAGCAGAAACGATTGCGCATCGAACTTCCGAACCAGGGTGTCAGCGCACGAATTGACTTCGCGCACAGGCATTCCAAGAACCGGAACCTAGCATAATATTCCGAAAATGCTAAGCGAGTCAACAGGTTGCATTGCTTCGCACGCCTGCCGACCTCAAACTGGGCCCACCGGCACTCAGTCGGCGGCAACGACTTCCAGCAGCTCGTCGCCAAAGCGGTCGAGTTTGCGGGCGCCCATGCCCGGAATGCCGCGCAAATCCTCGATGGAATCTGGGCCGTTGCGGGCAATTTCGGCCAGCGTAGCGTCGTGGAAAATAACGTAGGCCGGCACGCCGTCGCTTTTCGCTGTCTCCGTGCGCCAGGCGCGCAGGCGCTCCCAGCGGGCGCGCTCGCGCGGGCCCATCCCGATCGTCGGATCGGCGCGCTCGCTAGTACGGCCGGATGACTGGCGAGTACGCGTCGGTTTCACGTAGCGGCGCATCGTCACGTTCTGCTCGCTCTTCAACACCGCTTTGGCTGCTTCTGTCAGTACTAGCGAACCGAAACCTTCGTGGTCGACGGTGAGGTAGCCGAACGCGACGAGCTGACGAAAAATGGCGCGCCACTCCGGTTCGCCGAGCGCCGCGCCGATCCCGAAGGTGGTCAGCTTCTCGTGACCGCGTTGCAGAATCTTCTCGCTGCGGTTGCCCCGCAGGATATCGATCAGATGGCCGGCGCCGAAGTGAAAGCCACTCGCCCGCTGGGCGCGGAACACGCAGGACAGCGCCATCTGCGCTTCGCGCGTCGCATCCCAGGTGTCCGGCGGTTCAAGGCAGTTGTCGCAGTTGCCGCACGGCTTGCTCGACTCACCGAAATACGCAAGGAGCCGCACCCGCCGGCAGGTCGCCGCTTCACACAAACCGAGCAGCGCATCGAGCTTGCCGGTCTGCACGCGCTTGTGCGCGTCGTCGGCATCGGATTCGTCGATCATCTTGCGCTGCTGCACGACGTCGCCCAGACCGTACGTCATCCATGCATTGGCCGGCATGCCGTCACGGCCCGCGCGCCCGGTTTCCTGGTAGTAACCTTCGACGCTCTTCGGCAAATCAAGGTGAGCCACAAAACGTACGTCCGGCTTGTCGATCCCCATACCAAAGGCGATCGTTGCACACATCACGATGCCTTCCTCACGCTGGAACATCTCCTGATGCTTCTGGCGGATTTCGAACTCCATGCCGGCGTGATACGGCAAAGCGCGCATACCCTTCTCTTTGAGCCACTCTGCCGTTTCTTCGACCTTGCGACGCGACAGGCAGTAGACAACGCCGGCGTCCGTTGTGCCGTCCGGTTTCGAGTGTTCGGCGCGAATGAAGTCGAGCAATTGCGTACGCGCATTGTCCTTTTCAACGATGCGATAGCGAATGTTCGGGCGATCGAAGCTGGAGACAAAGATGCGCGCGTCATCGAGCGCGAGACGGTGGATGATTTCGTCGCGCGTGATCGCATCGGCGGTCGCGGTGAGCGCAATGCGCGGCACATTCGGAAAGCGCTCGTGCAGTACCGACAGCTGAATATATTCAGGACGGAAATCGTGGCCCCATTGCGACACGCAGTGCGCTTCGTCGATGGCGAACAGACCGATGCGCGTACGCTCGAGCAATTCCTGGAAGCGGGGCGTCATCAGGCGTTCCGGCGCCACATACAGCAGATCGATTTCGCCTTCGCGCAGCGCGCGTTCGGTAGCCATTGCTTCCGCACTCGACAGCGTCGAGTTCAGGTAGGCGGCACGCACACCGACTTCCCTGAGCGCAGCGACCTGATCCTGCATCAACGCGATCAACGGAGACACGACGATCCCAGCTCCGCACCCTGCCTCGCGCCGCACCAACGAAGGAATCTGATAACACAACGACTTGCCGCCGCCCGTCGGCATCAGCACCAGGCAATCGCCTCCACCAGCGACGTGTTCGACGATTTCGCCCTGCTGTCCTCTGAACGCGGGGTAACCAAAGACTTCGTTGAGGATTTCGAGCGGACGGGACATGAATTTGAGAGAAGCAGCTTAAAGCCGGTGACACGAATTTTACCAACGCATTCGTGCTGCGCCCGCGCTTTGCGACAACGTTAGCCGTTCAGCCGACGAATCCACAAAAACGCACAAAAACGAAGCGCCCGCGGTGCGTGGGACAGGAGTAAGTGCTACAGCACTAACTCCTGTCGACAAAAAAAAACCGCTCAGTCGAAACTGAGCGGCTTCGCTGGCTGGTGAGCCCAAGCGGCTTACGCCGCCGGGACTTACTCGCCTGAGTGCTGCTGTTCGGCGGCCGGGGTTTCCGGCGTACCGAATTCGAACGACTCTTCCGCTGCGATCTGGTCGAAACGCTCGCGGTCGGACAGTTCCTTGCTCTTGCGTGCCTTGTGGAACGCGAGACCCGTACCAGCCGGAATCAGACGACCAACGATCACGTTTTCCTTCAGGCCGCGCAGATCATCGCGCTTGCCCATGATCGCCGCTTCGGTCAGCACGCGGGTCGTTTCCTGGAACGATGCCGCAGAGATGAACGAATCGGTCGACAGCGATGCCTTCGTGATACCGAGCAGCACGTTGTCGTAGGTTGCCGGGATCTTGCCTTCCGCCGCCATCCGGTCGTTCTCGTCGAGCATATCCGAGCGCTCGACCTGTTCGCCCATGATGAAGCGCGTGTCACCGTTATCGACGATCTGCACGCGGCGCAGCATCTGACGGACGATCACTTCAATGTGCTTGTCATTGATCTTCACGCCCTGCAGACGATACACGTCCTGCACTTCGTCAACGATGTAGCGCGCCAGCGCTTCGACGCCCTGCAAACGCAGAATGTCGTGCGGATCAGCCGGCCCGTCGACAATCATTTCGCCCTTGTTGACGACCTGACCATCGTGCACCAGAACCTGCTTTTCCTTCGCGATCAGGAACTCGTGCTGATTGCCTTCGAGGTCCGTGATAACGAGACGCTGCTTGCCCTTCGTGTCCTTACCGAACGACGTCGTGCCCGTGACTTCCGCCAGAATACCGGCGTCCTTCGGCGAGCGCGCTTCGAACAGTTCGGCCACACGCGGCAGACCACCGGTAATGTCGCGAGTCTTTTGCGATTCGACCGGGATACGTGCCAGCACTTCACCGACCTGCACTTGCTGACCGTCCTTCACGGTGATCAGAGCGCCGACCTGGAAGCCGATCTGCACCGAGTGCTCGGTGTTCGGGATCTTGACTTCTTCGCCGTTCGCGTCGAGCAGCTTGACCTGCGGACGCACCGTCTTCGACGCTTGCGAACCGCGGCGCTTCACGTCGATCACGACCAGCGTCGAGAGACCCGTCACATCGTCGATCTGCTTGGCAACCGTCACGCCTTCTTCGACGTTTTCGAACTTCACCGTACCACCGTACTCGGTGATGATCGGACGCGTCATCGGGTCCCACGTCGCCAGTTGCGTGCCGGCCTTGATCTGCGCGCCGTCCAGTTGCAACAGCGTCGCGCCGTACGGCACCTTGTGACGTTCGCGCTCGCGACCGTGGTCGTCGGTGATCATGGCTTCGCCCGAACGCGAAATGACGATCTGTTCGCCCTTCGCGTTGGTGACGTAACGCATGGTCGCCGTGAAACGCACCGTACCGTTCGACTTGGCTTCAACCGACGAAGCCACTGCTGCACGCGATGCCGCACCACCGATGTGGAACGTCCGCATCGTGAGCTGCGTGCCCGGTTCACCGATCGACTGAGCAGCGATCACGCCGACTGCTTCGCCAACGTTGACCGACGAGCCACGACCCAGGTCGCGGCCGTAGCAGGCTGCGCACAGACCGTAACGCGTTTCGCAAGTCAGCGGCGTACGCACGCGCACTTCGTCGATGCCGAGGCGTTCGATTTCTTCGACCGCGTCTTCGTCGAGCAACGTGCCCGTTTCGTACAGCGTTTCCTGCGTTTCCGGATTGACGACGTCAGCCACCGTCACGCGACCGAGAATACGGTCACGCAGCGCTTCGACCACTTCACCGCCTTCGACCAACGCCTTCATCGCGACGCCGTTGGACGTACCGCAATCGTCCTCGACCACCACGAGATCCTGCGTCACGTCGACCAGACGACGGGTCAGGTAACCCGAGTTAGCCGTCTTCAGTGCCGTATCAGCCAGACCCTTACGTGCACCGTGGGTCGAGATGAAGTACTGCAACACGTTCAGGCCTTCACGGAAGTTCGCCGTAATCGGCGTTTCGATGATCGAGCCGTCCGGCTTCGCCATCAGGCCACGCATACCGGCCAGCTGACGAATCTGAACTGCGGAACCACGAGCACCCGAGTCCGCCATCATGTAGATGGAGTTGAACGATTCCTGACGCGTTTCGTTGCCGTCGCGATCCGTGACCGGTTCCGTCGACAGCTGTTCCATCATCGCCTTGCCGACCGCTTCCGATGTTGCCGACCAGATGTCGACCACGTTGTTGTAGCGCTCTTGCGACGTGACCAGACCCGACATGTACTGACGGTCGTATTCCTTCACCTTCTTGGCTGCATCGCCGACGATCTGTTCTTTCTGCGGCGGCACGAGCATGTCGTCGACGCAGATCGAAATACCAGCGCGCGTTGCCAGACGGAAACCCGACTGCATCAACTGATCGGCGAAAATCACCGTTTCGCGCAGACCGCACTTGCGGAATGCGGTGTTGATCAAGCGCGAGATTTCCTTCTTCTTCAGCGGCTTGTTCAGCACCGAGAACGGCAGGCCCGGCGGCAGAATTTCCGACAGGATCGAACGGCCAACGGTCGTTGCGTACAGCGTGATCTTCGGCACGAATGCCGGCGCACCTTCCGATTTGTCTTCGTTGTGGACCATTTCCGTGATCCGCACGTTGACGCGCGAGGCCAGCTCGACTTCCTTGTTCTCGTAAGCACGCAGTGCTTCCGACACGCCGGTGAACGTCAGGCCTTCGCCCTTGGCGTTCACTGCTTCACGCGTCGCGTAGTACAGGCCGAGCACGATATCCTGCGACGGCACGATCGACGGATCGCCGTTAGCCGGGAACAGGATGTTGTTCGACGCCAGCATCAGCGTACGCGCTTCCATCTGCGCTTCGAGCGACAGCGGCACGTGCACAGCCATCTGGTCACCGTCGAAGTCGGCGTTGAACGCCGCGCAAACGAGCGGGTGCAGCTGGATAGCCTTACCTTCGATCAGCACCGGCTCGAAAGCCTGAATGCCAAGACGGTGCAGCGTCGGCGCACGGTTCAGCATGACCGGATGCTCGCGGATCACCTCTTCGAGGATGTCCCACACCACTGGCGTCTGGTTCTCGACTTCCTTCTTCGCAGCCTTGATGGTGGTAGCAACACCCATCACTTCGAGCTTGTTGAAGATGAACGGTTTGAACAGTTCGAGCGCCATCAACTTCGGCAGACCGCACTGATGCAGCTTGAGCGTCGGGCCGACCACGATCACCGAACGGCCCGAATAGTCCACGCGCTTACCGAGCAAGTTCTGACGGAAACGACCGCCCTTACCCTTGATCATGTCAGCGAGCGACTTCAGCGGACGCTTGTTCGCGCCGGTCATTGCCTTACCGCGACGACCGTTGTCGAGCAGCGAATCGACGGCTTCCTGCAGCATCCGCTTTTCGTTGCGGACGATGATTTCAGGCGCCTTCAGTTCGAGCAGACGCTTCAACCGGTTGTTACGGTTGATCACGCGGCGATACAGGTCGTTCAGGTCCGACGTCGCGAAGCGGCCGCCATCCAGCGGCACCAGCGGACGCAGTTCCGGCGGCAGCACCGGCAGCACTTCGAGCACCATCCAGTCAGGCTTGATGCCCGAACGTTGGAACGCCTCGAGCACCTTCAGGCGCTTCGCGTACTTCTTGATCTTCGCTTCCGAACCCGTGTTCTTGAGTTCAGTGCGCAGCATCTCGACCTGTTCGTCGATGTTGATCGCGCGCAGCAGTTCGCGAACGCCTTCCGCGCCCATCTCGGCACGGAATTCGTCACCGTACTCTTCGACCTTGTTGTAGTAATCCTCTTCCGTCATGATCTGCCGCGCTTTCAGCGGCGTCATGCCCGGATCGATCACCACGTATGCTTCGAAGTACAGCACGCGTTCGATGTCGCGCAGCGTCATGTCGAGCACCATGCCCAGACGCGACGGCAGCGACTTCAGGAACCAGATGTGAGCGACCGGCGAGGCCAACTCAATGTGGCCCATCCGTTCGCGACGCACCTTGGCGAGCGTCACTTCGACGCCGCACTTTTCACAGATCACGCCACGATGCTTCAGGCGCTTGTACTTGCCGCAAAGGCATTCGTAGTCTTTGATCGGCCCGAAGATCTTCGCGCAGAACAAACCATCGCGTTCCGGCTTGAACGTCCGGTAGTTGATGGTTTCCGGCTTCTTCACTTCACCGAACGACCACGAACGGATCTTGTCTGGCGAGGCCAGACCGATCTTGATCGCGTCAAAAACTTCAGGCTGTTGGACTTGCTTGAATAGATCGAGCAGAGCTTTCATTGCTTTCTCTCCGTAGTCCGATTAGTTGCGGTCGAGGTCGATGTCGATACCGAGCGAGCGGATTTCCTTCACCAACACGTTGAAGGATTCCGGCATGCCGGCGTCGATCACGTGATCACCCTTGACCAGGTTCTCATACACCTTGGTCCGGCCCGCCACGTCATCCGACTTCACCGTCAGCATTTCTTGCAACACGTACGATGCGCCGTACGCTTCGAGCGCCCACACTTCCATTTCACCGAAACGCTGGCCACCGAACTGCGCCTTACCGCCCAACGGCTGCTGCGTCACGAGCGAGTACGGGCCCGTGGAACGCGCGTGCATCTTGTCGTCGACCAAGTGGTGCAGCTTCAGGTAGTGCATGTAACCGACAGTCACCGTACGTTCGAACATCTCACCCGTGCGACCGTCATACAGACGCACCTGGTTCTTCGACGGCGTCATGCCGAGGTTCTTCGCGATGTCGTCCGGGAATGCCAGATCCAGCGCGCGCGACATTTCTTCTTCCGTCGCACCGTCGAACACCGGCGTGGCAAACGGAACGCCTTCACGCAGGTTCTTCGCCAGTTCGACGATTTCGTCGTCCGTGAAGCTGTCCAGCTCTTCAGCGCGGCCCGACTCGTTGTAAATCTTGGTTAGGAATTCGCGCAGTTCAGCGATCTTCGCCTGACGCTGCAGCATTTCGCCGATACGCCAGCCGAGACCCTTCGCGGCCCAACCCAGATGCACTTCGAGAACCTGACCCACGTTCATCCGCGACGGCACGCCGAGCGGATTGAGCACGACGTCAGCCGGACGGCCATCGGCCATGTACGGCATGTCTTCGATCGGAACGATCTTCGACACCACACCCTTGTTACCGTGACGGCCGGCCATCTTGTCGCCAGGCTGCAGACGACGCTTGACTGCCAGATACACCTTGACCATCTTCAGCACGCCCGGCGGCAGTTCGTCGCCTTGCGTGAGCTTCTTGCGCTTTTCTTCGAACGCCAGATCGAACTGGTGACGCTTCTGTTCGATCGAGTCCTTGATAGCTTCGAGCTGTGCCGCTGCTTCTTCGTCCGCGAGGCGGATGTCGAACCAGTGGTAGTGGTCGAGATCTTCCAGGTAAGCCTGTTCGATCTTCGTACCCTTCGCGAGCTTCTTCGGACCGCCGTTCGCGACCTTGCCGGCCAGCATACGTGCGAGACGCTGGAATGCATCGCCTTCCACGATACGCAGTTGGTCGTTCAGGTCGAGGCGATAACGCTTCAGTTCATCGTCGATGATCTGTTGCGCACGCTTGTCGCGCTGAATGCCTTCACGCGTGAACACTTGCACGTCGATGACCGTACCGCTCATGCCCGACGGCACGCGCAGCGACGTGTCCTTCACGTCCGAAGCCTTTTCACCGAAGATCGCGCGCAGCAGCTTTTCTTCCGGCGTCAGCTGGGTTTCGCCCTTCGGCGTGACCTTACCGACCAGCACGTCGCCTGCTTCGACTTCAGCGCCGATGTAGACGATGCCCGACTCATCGAGACGGCCGAGTTGCACTTCAGCCAGGTTCGAAATGTCGCGCGTGATTTCTTCCGGTCCGAGCTTCGTATCGCGAGCAACGACGTTCAGTTCTTCGATGTGGATCGACGTGTAACGATCGTCAGCAACCACCTTCTCCGAGATCAAGATCGAATCTTCGAAGTTGTAGCCGTTCCACGGCATGAACGCGACGAGCATGTTCTGGCCGAGAGCCAGTTCGCCGAGGTCGGTCGATGCACCGTCAGCCAGCACGTCGCCACGCGACACGATATCGCCGACCTTCACGATCGGGCGCTGGTTGATGTTCGTGTTCTGGTTCGAACGCGTGTACTTGATCAGGTTGTAGATGTCCACGCCGACGTCGCCAGCAACGGCTTCATCGTCGTTCACGCGGATCACCATACGGCCTGCGTCGACGTAATCGACCACACCACCGCGGAATGCCTGAACCGTCGTACCCGAGTCGACTGCCACGGTGCGTTCGATACCCGTACCGACCACGGCCTTTTCAGGACGCAGACACGGCACAGCCTGACGCTGCATGTTCGAACCCATCAATGCGCGGTTCGCGTCATCGTGCTCGAGGAACGGAATCAGCGATGCTGCCACCGACACGATCTGCGACGGCGCCACGTCCATGTACTGGATGCGGTCCGGCGTAACCATCAGCGTTTCGCCTGCTTCACGCGACGACACGAGTTCGTCGGTCAGCGAGCCGTCAGCAGCAACCGCCGCGTTCGCCTGAGCGATCACGTAACGGCCTTCTTCAATCGCCGACAGATAGTCGATCTGATCGGTCACCTTGCTGTCCACAACCTTACGATACGGCGTTTCGAGGAAGCCGTATTCGTTCAGGTGCGCGTACAGTGCGAGCGAGTTGATCAGGCCGATGTTCGGACCTTCCGGCGTTTCAATCGGGCACACACGGCCGTAGTGGGTCGGGTGCACGTCGCGGACTTCAAAGCCAGCGCGCTCACGCGTCAACCCGCCCGGGCCAAGTGCCGAAACACGGCGCTTGTGGGTGATTTCCGACAGCGGGTTGGTCTGGTCCATAAACTGCGACAGCTGCGACGAACCGAAGAACTCGCGAATCGCCGACGAAATCGGCTTCGAGTTGATCAGGTCGTGCGGCATCAGGTTTTCGCTTTCGGCCTGGCCGAGGCGTTCCTTCACAGCACGTTCGACACGCACGAGACCTGCGCGGAACTGGTTTTCCGCCAGTTCGCCGACGCAACGCACACGACGATTGCCCAAGTGGTCGATGTCGTCCACTTCGCCCTTGCCGTTACGCAGTTCGACCAGGATCTTGATCGTTGCGAGGATGTCGTCGTCTTGCAGCGTCATCGGGCCGACGATTTCGTCGCGACCGACACGGCGGTTGAACTTCATACGACCCACCTTGGACAGGTCGTATGCGTCTTCGCTGTAGAACAGACGGTTGAACAGCGCCTCGACCGCTTCTTCGGTCGGCGGTTCGCCCGGACGCATCATGCGGTAGATCGCGATGCGAGCGGCCATCTTGTCCGCGGTTTCGTCGATACGCAGCGTCGACGAGATGTACGGACCTTGATCCAGATCGTTCGTGTAGAGCGTCTGGATATCTTTGATCTTCGATTCGCGGAGCTTTTCGAGGACGGTTTCGGTGATTTCGTCGTTCGCGTTGGCGATGACTTCACCGGTGTCGCCGTCGACGACGTTCTTCGCGAGCACGCGGCCGAGCAGATAGTCTTCCGGCACCGAGATGAACTTCGTCTTCGCGTTGTCGAGATCGCGAATGTGCTTAGCGTTGATCCGCTTGTCCTTCTGGACGATCACGTTGCCGTCACGATCCGTGATGTCGAAACGCGCGACTTCACCACGCAGACGCTCCGGCACGAATTCCATCTGCGCGCCTTCCGGCATCAGCGTGAAATTGTCGAACACGAAGAAGTTTGCGAGGATCTGTTCCGGCGTCAGGCCAATTGCCTTGAGCAGGATCGTGACCGGCATCTTGCGACGGCGGTCGACGCGGAAGTACAGCACGTCCTTCGGATCGAATTCGAAGTCGAGCCACGAGCCGCGGTAAGGAATGATACGAGCCGAGAACAGGAGCTTGCCCGAGCTGTGCGTCTTGCCCTTGTCGTGTTCGAAGAACACGCCCGGCGAACGATGCAGCTGCGAAACGATCACGCGCTCCGTGCCGTTGATGACGAACGAACCGGTCGGTGTCATGAGCGGAATTTCGCCCATATACACTTCCTGTTCCTTCACTTCCTTGACGACCGGCTTGCTCGGCGATTCCTTGTCGAGCAGCACCAGGCGCACTTTCGCGCGCAGTGCTGAGCAGTACGTCAAACCGCGCTGCTGACATTCCTTGATGTTGAATGCCGGCGGCGACAGCATGTAGCTGACGAACTCTAGACGTGCGAACCCGTTATGCGAAACAATTGGGAAAACGGACGTGAACGCAGCTTGCAGGCCTTCCGGCTTGCGTTGCGTGGACGACGTGTCTGCTTGCAGAAACGTGCTGAATGATTCAAGCTGGGTAGCCAGCAGGAAAGGTACTTGGTGAACGATGGGGCGCTTCGCAAAACTCTTGCGAATGCGCTTCTTCTCGGTGAAGGAATATTGCATACGATCTCCGAATCACGGCGGGCATTGTTGTCGAGGCAGGATACCTTGATGAGACAACCCGAGTGTTCACCGACTGAGACCCGATGGCCGTCCGATGGCTTGAACGAGCCTAGAAGCTTGGTGGTTGGCCGCTACCAACCGCTGGCTGACGGCAGCGGATGCCTATGTTGCCCGCTACCCGACCAAACTTGCCTTCTGCAGTCGCTTCAGAAGACAAAGAAAAACGCCGGTCAATATTGCCGATAGGCGATTTTCTTTGGCTTCTGGGACCCCCGCTCTTGCCGAAATCTGCTGGCAAAAACGTGGTTCCCACAAAGCACAAAAAGGCCGGCGGTGGAAAACCGCCAGCCTTCGCACAACGCGCTGAAACTTACTTGATTTCAGCCTTCGCGCCGGCTTCTTCCAACTTCTTCTTGGCTTCTTCAGCAGCAGCCTTCGGTACCGATTCCTTAACAGGCTTCGGTGCACCGTCGACCAGGTCCTTCGCTTCCTTCAGGCCGAGACCCGTCAGTTCACGAACAGCCTTAATGACCGAAACCTTGTTCGCGCCGACTTCCGTCAGGTTGACCGTGAATTCGGTTTGCTCTTCAGCAGCAGCAGCAGCGCCGCCGCCTGCCGGGCCTGCCACTGCAACAGCAGCTGCCGACACGCCAAACTTTTCTTCGAACGCCTTGACCAGCTCGTTCAGTTCCAGAACCGACATCGAGCTTACTGCCTCGAGGATGTCATCTTTTGCGATTGCCATTTGAAATACTCCTAAATTGAATTCGGATACAGCCAGCGATCAATCACGCTCGACTGAAGTGCGTTACGCAGCAGCTTCTTCGCCTTGTTTCTTTTCTGCCAGCGCGGCCAGAGCGCGCGCGAAGCCGGAAACAGGTGCTTGCATAACGTACAACAGCTTGGAGAGCAGTTCTTCGCGGCTCGGGATGCTTGCCAGCGCTTGCACGCCAGCCTTGTCCATCACCTTGCCTTCGTAGGAACCAGCCTTGATGACCAACTTGTCATTGCTCTTGCTGAAGTCATTGACGACCTTAGCAGCAGCAATTGCATCTTCCGAGATGCCGTAGATCAGGGGGCCAGTCATCTGCTCTGCCAGCGAAGCAAACGGGGTACCTTCGACAGCGCGACGCGCCAGCGTGTTTTTCAACACGCGCAGGTACACCTGTTGCTCACGCGCTTTCGCGCGCAGCTTGGTCAGATCGCCAACCGCGATTCCACGATACTCAGCCAGAACCACGGTCTGGGCTTTCGCGACTTGCGCGGCAACCTCAGCGACGACGGCCTGCTTGCTTTCTTTGTTAAGTGGCACGGTTAACCTCCAGATTCGATACACGCAGCGTGCGCCTTGTGTACCGCGTTCAATAACGGCGTCCGACCAGTCAGGAGTATTTCGACCGCCTGAATCCCGCATTGCTGCAGACTTCAACCGGCTTCATCACTACAAAACCTTTTCGGGTTCGCCATCTGCGTTGGCTTTACATTAAGGGACCGCCTACCTGCTGCGTTCCCGCCAACGGTCTTTGACAACCGGTCGCTTGATGCAAACTGCCATTTCGCGACCGCCCAAAGCCCATAAAACCGCCTCGACTCACATCGAGGCGATGAAATTTATTACTGTGCTGCGATCGATGCCTGGTCGACGCGAACGCCAACGCCCATCGTGCTCGACAGCGCAACCTTACGCAGGTACACACCCTTGCTCGTTGCCGGCTTCGCCTTTTGCAGCGCGTCGACCAGAGCGTTCAGGTTGCTACGCAGAGCCGTCGGCTCGAACGAAGCACGGCCAATCGTGGCGTGGATGATACCGGCCTTGTCGACACGGAATTGCACCTGACCAGCCTTGGCATTCTTGACTGCAGTCGCGACGTCCGGCGTAACCGTGCCGACCTTCGGGTTCGGCATCAGGCCGCGCGGGCCGAGGATCTGACCGAGCGTACCTACAACGCGCATCGTGTCCGGCGAAGCGATCACGATGTCGAAGTCCAGCTTGCCGGCCTTGACTTGTTCAGCCAGGTCTTCCATACCGACGACTTCTGCGCCGGCTGCACGAGCTTGCTCAGCCTTTTCGCCTTGTGCGAACACAGCCACACGAACCGACTTACCGGTACCAGCCGGCAGGACGACCGAACCGCGAACCACTTGGTCCGACTTCTTCGCGTCGATGCCGAGTTGCACTGCAACGTCGATCGACTCGTCGAACTTCGCGCTTGCGCATTCCTTCACGAGCGACAGAGCTTCGTCGATCGCGTACAGCTTTTGACGATCAACCTTGGCTGCAAATGCTTGCAGACGCTTTGAAAGCTTAGCCATTTACACGCCCTCCACGGTGATGCCCATCGAGCGGGCGCTACCAGCGATCGTACGAACCGCTGCGTCCAGATCAGCTGCCGTCAGATCGGGCATCTTGGTCTTGGCGATGTCTTCCGCTTGAGCGCGAGTGATCTTGCCGACCTTGTCGGTATGCGGCTTTGCCGAACCCTTGTCGATCTTCGCTGCCTTCTTGATCAGAACCGTAGCCGGCGGCGTCTTCAGAACAAACGTGAAGCTCTTGTCCGCGAACGCGGTGATCACGACCGGAATCGGCAGACCCGGTTCCAGAGCTTGAGTCTGCGCGTTGAACGCCTTGCAGAACTCCATGATGTTCAGGCCGCGTTGGCCCAGTGCCGGACCGACCGGCGGCGACGGGTTGGCTTTACCTGCAGGAATCTGCAGCTTGATAAAGCCGATGATTTTCTTTGCCATTTTGAAAACCTCTTAGGAACGCCGCCGTGGTACAAGCGGACATTCAGTGAGTAGTAGCGCGCGTTCGCCAAAAAAACAGACTACTTACGCTCCTCAACGGCCATTACGCGGACCGTAAGCGCGAAATACGGGACGCACCGATTGGTGCGCCCCGTAGAATTCTGGATTACAACTTTTCGACCTGGCCGAATTCCAGCTCGACCGGCGTTGCGCGGCCGAAGATCGTAACGGAAACACGGACGCGCGACTTTTCGTAGTTCACTTCTTCGACGCTGCCGTTGAAATCCGTGAACGGACCATCCTTCACCCGCACCATCTCGCCCACTTCGAACAGGGTCTTCGGGCGCGGCTTTTCCACGCCTTCCTGCATTTGCGACATGATCTTCTCGACTTCCCGCGGGGAAATCGGGCTCGGACGATTACGCGCACCGCCAACGAAACCCGTCACCTTTGCCGTGTTCTTCACGAGGTGCCACGTTTCGTCTGTCATTTCCATCTCCACAAGGACGTAGCCCGGGAAGAAACGACGTTCAGTCACCGATTTGTGACCGCCCTTCACCTCGACCACTTCTTCAGTCGGAACGAGGATTTGACCAAATTGGTCTTGCATGCCAGCACGTTCGATGCGCTCCTGAAGCGCACGTTGCACGCTCTTCTCCATGCCGGAGTAGGCGTGCACCACGTACCAACGCTTGCCGCTCGGGGATGCCGGAGTATCGCTCATATCATTTCCAACCCAGAATCACCGAGAAAATCGCCCATTCGATGGATTTGTCGCTAATCCAAAGAAAGATCGCCATGACGAACACGAAGCCGAACACTACGAGCGTTGTCTGAGTAGCCTCTTTACGAGTCGGCCAGACAACCTTACGAACTTCTTTGTACGAGTCTTTGGCGAAAGCGATGAAACCCTTGCCAGGCGCGGAGAGAAGACCGACTGCAACACCAGCGATAGCGCCAACAGCCAAGGCGGCTCCGCGGACGTACCATTCCTGGCCGCTGAGCCAGAAGAACCCCACGAACCCGGCCAAGACCAACAATACGCCCGCGACGAGCATCAGCTTGTCGCCGGATGTATTTACAGTTTCGACGGAAGGATTCGCCATAACACCTTAACGAAGCGCCATATACGACGCGAGAGTTGGCAGGGGCAGAGGGAATCGAACCCCCAACCTTCGGTTTTGGAGACCGACGCTCTGCCAGTTGAGCTATACCCCTAAACCATTTTGGGGTTGACGACACCGCCAACCCCGAAACCACCGATCAACGAGAACTTTCTGGCGTTACTCGAGAATCTTGGCAACCACACCTGCGCCGACCGTACGGCCGCCTTCGCGAATTGCGAAGCGCAGACCTTCTTCCATCGCGATCGGGTTGATCAGCTTCACCGTGATCGACACGTTGTCGCCCGGCATGACCATTTCCTTGTCCTTCGGCAACTCGATCGAGCCCGTCACGTCCGTCGTACGGAAGTAGAACTGCGGACGATAGTTGTTGAAGAACGGTGTGTGGCGGCCGCCTTCGTCCTTGCTCAGCACGTACACTTCAGCCGTGAAGTGCGTGTGCGGGTTGATCGAACCCGGCTTCGCCAGAACCTGGCCACGCTCCACGTCTTCACGCTTCGTGCCGCGCAGCAGGATACCAACGTTGTCGCCTGCCTGACCCTGGTCGAGCAGCTTGCGGAACATTTCCACGCCCGTGCACGTCGTCTTCACCGTCGGCTTGATACCGACGATTTCGATTTCTTCGCCGACCTTCACCACGCCGCGCTCAACGCGACCCGTCACCACCGTGCCACGACCCGAGATCGAGAACACGTCTTCCACCGGCATCAGGAACGCACCGTCAACTGCGCGCTCCGGCGTCGGGATGTACGTATCCAGCGCATCGGCCAGATTCATGATCGCCACTTCGCCCAGCTCGCCCGTGTCGCCTTCCAGCGCCAGCTTGGCCGAACCCTTGATGATCGGCGTGTCGTCGCCCGGGAAGTCGTACTTCGACAGAAGTTCGCGAACTTCCATCTCGACCAGTTCCAGCAGCTCAGCGTCGTCCACCATGTCGCACTTGTTCAGGAACACGATGATGTACGGAACGCCAACCTGACGCGCCAGCAGGATGTGCTCACGCGTTTGCGGCATCGGGCCGTCTGCGGCCGAGCACACCAGGATCGCGCCGTCCATCTGCGCTGCGCCCGTGATCATGTTCTTCACATAGTCAGCGTGGCCCGGGCAGTCGACGTGTGCGTAGTGGCGGTTAGCCGTTTCGTACTCGACGTGTGCCGTGTTAATCGTGATACCACGCGCCTTTTCTTCCGGCGCCGCGTCGATCTGGTCGTATGCCTTTGCTTCGCCGCCAAACTTCTTGGTCAGCACCGTCGTGATCGCTGCCGTCAGCGTGGTCTTGCCGTGGTCAACGTGACCGATCGTGCCGACGTTCACGTGCGGCTTGGTCCGCTCAAACTTACCCTTGGCCATTTTCGACTCCTAAGAGGATTTATCCGTACGTTGCGCCGCGCGCAAACAATCACCGAGTACTTCTGGTGCCCATGGGCAGGATCGAACTGCCGACCTCTCCCTTACCAAGGGAGTGCTCTACCACTGAGCCACATGGGCGCTACTTCTTTGTTACTGGAGCGGGTGAAGGGAATCGAACCCTCGTCGTAAGCTTGGAAGGCTTCTGCTCTACCATTGAGCTACACCCGCAAGGATTCATGGATTCCCAACTACTGCTACAGCTTGCATTCTGGTGGAGGAGGTTGGATTCGAACCAACGTAGGCGTAAGCCAACAGATTTACAGTCTGCCCCCTTTAGCCACTCGGGCACCCCTCCGCAGAGAACTGATGATTATGAGGGCACAACCGCTTGCTGTCAAGACCTGCTTGACTGCCCCAAACTCATAGCTCTCACTTATATAGTGATTCCAGCGCTGCCGTAAACGCAGAAACCCCGCCTTTGAGGGCGGGGTTTCTGGACATGCGTGGGAGCCTGACGATTACCTACTTTCACACGGGAATCCGCACTATCATCGGCGTGGAGTCG
>NZ_CAJNAT010000014.1 GCF_905220705.1 Paraburkholderia domus | reverse complement strand
AGCAGCGTCACCTGCTTGCGATCTTCACCTTCTATGAATCGCTTCATCCGGTCACCCATGCTGAATGCGTTAATCCAGTTTAGGCGATCAGCGCGTTTTCACACAAGCTCGGTCGACAAGAGGCGTTCGTCCTGCCAGAAAGCGGCCGTTGACAGAGCTTGTCACGCATTCAAAAGCGGTGGCCGGCCCGTTACAAATGCACATGCTGACCAGATCATTAAGATAAGTCTTCTTATCCTTGTGGCAACGTTTCAGGACTAAACTCGATGTCATGAAAACGCGCCTCGTCCCCCCTCCGCTTTCGCGGCGGCACCGGACGGCTTTCCCGATGCTGACTCGCTGGCTGCGCTGCGTGCCTGGTACGCAGGGCTGCCGGCGCGGGCAGCGGTTGAGCGTTACCTGCCGGGCAGCGTGCGCGAGCGACAGTCCGCACGTGGCATCCTCGGGCGCATCCGTCGCCAACTGGTTGCAGTGGCTCGTGGTCTTCACCGCGACGATTTCGCCCTGCTGTTCGCGCATCCGGCGTCCGAACGTATCGAGCGGACCAGAGCGGTGATGCACGCGATCGGGATGCTCCGGTCGCTGCCGGCGCCGGAGCCGCAGATCAGCGACGACATCGAACGATGGTTCCCCGCGAGAACCGGGAAGGCGCTGCGCGCACACGGCATTGGCACGCTGGCCGATCTGACTGTGCGGATTCCCCGCCGGCGCCAGTGGTGGAAAGCGGTGCCGGGGCTCGGCCCAGCGGCCGCACGACGTATCGAGGCGTTCTTCGCCGCGCATCCCGCGCTGACGGAGCGGGCGCGCGCCCTGATCACGACCTCCGGCCCGGGCCCGGTCCTCCCGTGGGAGTCGCTGCGTCTGCCGCACGAGGTCGATGGCTCGTCGGGCACGTTTCGCGCGCCGTGGCACACCTGCACGCTCGACGCCAACAACGATTACGCCGCCGTGCAGGCATGGCTGTCCCTGCACGAATCCATCGCGACGCAGCGTGCCTACCGCAAGGAAGCCGAGCGCCTGATCCTCTGGGCGATCGTCGAACGTGGTCGCGCCCTGTCCTCGCTGACGACGGAGGATGCAATCGCGTACCGGAGTTTCCTGCGTCGGCCGACGCCACGCGAGCGCTGGGTGGGCCCCGTGCGGCCACGCAACTCGCCGGAGTGGCGACCATTCTCCGGTGGGCTGTCGGCCCGCTCGACCGCCTACGCGCTGTCGGTGCTCGGGGCGATGTTCCGCTGGCTGATCGAGCAGCGCTATCTGCTGGCCAATCCGTTTGCCGGCGTCAAGGTTCGCGGCACCAGTCGCTCAACCGTACTCGACACGTCCCACGCTTTTACCGAGGGCGAGTGGACGCTCGTGCGTACCATTGCAGACGGACTCGAGTGGTCGTATGGTTGGGAAGCGCCGGCGGCGCAACGCCTGCGCTTCGTCCTGGACTTCGCGTATGCAACCGGCCTGCGCGTCAGCGAACTGGTCGGTGCCTGCCTCGGCAACATCGCGACCGACGCCCGTGGCGATCATTGGGTGAGCGTTATCGGGAAAGGTCGGAGGGCGGGTAAGGTTGCGCTGCCACCCAAAGCCCGCACTGCACTGGACCGCTATCTGGTAGAGCGAAAGCTGCCGGTCACGCCGGCCCAATGGCATCCCGACACGCCGCTTATCGGCAGCCTGGAGCAGGACAGTGTGGCTGCAATCAGCGGTGTACGGCTATGGGAGATTACGCGGCGATTCTTTGCGAGAGCGGCCGAAGTCATTGCGGCAGACAACCCGGTGCTCGCGGAAAAGCTGCGCCGTGCCAGCCCCCATTGGACGAGGCACACGCATGCAACTCATGCCCTCGCGTGCGGCGCGGAGCTCACGACCGTGAGGGACAATCTGCGCCATGCGTCGATTGCGACGACGTCGATCTACCTGCATAGCGATGACGTGAAGCGTGCCAGGCAAATCCGTGACGCGTTCGCGGACTGATACGCCCAGGCTTGGCTCGCGTGTTGGCTGGCGTTGTCAGCCGGACAAATGATTTTTCACTTGATGGACGGGTTGCAAACTTACGTCAATCAGTCTGGAGCCCTTGACCCATAAGGCCCACCATTGCGACATCCTTCTAAAACCAAAGAAGTCTCAACTTTAGTGGCAAATTCGTACCAACTTTAGTTCGTTTGACACCATGTGCCAATACTCGTCGGCGCACCCTTCAAGGCAACCGTCCTGTTGCCAGAGTTCCTACGCGCGCACACGGATTTTTTCTTCTATTGTCGGGTCGCTCATTGCAATAGTCTCCGTAGTCGCAGGGAGGGGCGTAGGCATGGCGAGGGCCCGCACCCGCGCCGCGGCCAACATCGAAGCAGTTACCGGTACTGTCCATCAGCCCAGCATATCCCCGTTGCATGCTGTTGAAAAGCGGACGCAGCCCCATCGGCTATGTCCACACTATTCGCAGCAGTATCCTGCGCACTGAGGCCAATTGCGGTACCACTTCATGCGGTGCTTTTGCTCGGTCTCGCGATGGCGGCGGTCGTCGTCGACGTGCAGGCACTGGGCGGTGATGGTCAGCGACGCGTGCCCGAGGTTGTCGTGCACCAAGCGCCAGTCGACCCGCTGGTCGGCCATATGTGAGCCGGCGCTTTGGCGCAGCCAGTGGGCCGCGCCTCTAAAAATCCCTTTCACGATCTGCTGCAGCGTGGGGCGCGTCAGCGGCTTGCGTGGCCGGCCGATGGGCAGGAGCAGCGCGGGGCGTCTTCGGCAGGCGAGGGCAGGACAGGCAGACCATGCTCGCGGCGATAGCGCCCAAGCTCGACCATCATTGAGGAGCGTGCTGGCGTCCGGCACAGCTTCGCAGCGCGCGTAATCCCTACAAACCGACGCAGGCTGGCGTTGTCGTACGTCGCCTCTTCGCACGCCAGGTCCGCCAGATTGAGCCAGTGCTGGATGAAGTGGGTCAGCACATGCGCTCCAGACAAATCGCTGGGGGTTATTGTCGCGCTTCGGGTAATACAGCTCGACCACCACACAGTCGGCCCACGGGATGATTGCAAGCTCGCCGGCCCCGCCAACCTGCTGCTGACGGGCGAAGTGTCACTCGTCCCGCGACGGCCGGTCCGCGGCGCCCGCATCGGCCACGACCAGTGCCGCCATGTTGACGATCCCACGCACCGTGGCCGATGCCGTCAGCACATGCACCGGCTTCGCAGCGCCGAGCAGCATCGGCCCAATCGCGATATTGTTACCCGCCGCCGTTTTCAGCAGGTTATATGAGATGTTCGCGGCGTCGATGTTCGGCAGCACGAGCAGATTCGCATCGCCTTCGAGCGTCGATTCGGGCAGCACTTCGCGGCGCAGATTGGCCTCGAGGGCGACGTCGCCCTGCATTTCACCGTCCACCTGCAGGCCCGGCGCACGTTCCTTGAGGATCTCGAGTACATCACGCATCTTCTGCGCGGACGGCGCGTTGCTGGTGCCGAAATTCGAATGCGACACCAGTGCGACCTTCGGCTCGATACCGAAGCGGCGCACTTCCTCCGCGGCCATGATCGTGATCTCGGCGAGCTGCTCCGGTGTCGGATCGACGTTCACGTGCGTGTCCACGAGGAAAATCTGCCGGTCCGGCAGCACCAGCCCCGTCATTGCCGCGTAGACGCTGCTGCCTTCACGCTTGCCGATCACCTGATCGATGAAGTGCAGATGGCGATGCGTCGTGCTGATCGTGCCGCAGATCATGCCATCGGCTTCGCCTTTATGCATCAGCATCGAGCCGATCAACGTCGTGCGTCGCCGCATTTCAAGCTTGGCCATCTGCTCGCTGATGCCCTTTCGCGCCATCATCTTGTGATACGTCTGCCAGAAGTCGCGGTAGCGCTCATCGTGGTCGGTGTTGACCATCGTGTAGTCCTGACCCGCGACCAGACGCAGACCGTAGCGCGCGATGCGCTGCTCGATCACCGCCGGACGGCCGATCAGGATCGGCTTGGCCAGCTTTTCGTCGACGACGATCTGGATCGCGCGTAGCACGCGTTCGTCTTCCCCTTCCGCGAACACGATGCGCTTCTTTTCCGGCTTGACGCTGCGTGCCAGCTGGAAGATTGGCTGCATCGTTGCGCCGCTGCGATAGACGAACTGCTGCAGATGCTGCTCGTACGCGATCATGTCCTCGATCGGACGGGTCGCCACGCCTGACTCCATCGCCGCCTTCGCCACTGCCGCCGCGACCTTGACGATCAGGCGCGGGTCGAACGGCTTCGGAATCAGGTATTCCGGACCGAACGACAAGTCCTGAATGCCATACGCCGTCGCAACGATGTCGCTCTGCTCCTGGCGCGCCAGTTCCGCGATCGCGTTCACCGCCGCGATTTCCATTTCGCGCGTGACCGTCGTCGCGCCCACATCCAGCGCGCCGCGGAAGATGAAAGGGAACACCAGAACGTTATTAACCTGGTTCGGATAATCGGCACGTCCCGTAGCCAGTATGGCATCAGGCCGAATTCCCCGCGCCAGATCCGGCTCAATTTCGGGCGTCGGATTTGCAAGCGCGAGGATCAAAGGTGTCTTGCCCATCTGCGCAACCATGTCGGTCTTGAGGACGCCACCGGCCGACAGGCCGAGGAAAATGTCCGCGTCGCCGATCACCTCGACCAGCTTGTGCGGATCGGACTCGTTCAGCTCGATATCGAACACGTCGATGCCGGCGAACTTCTTGAACAGCACTGCCTTGCCTTCCATGACCGGCTTCGACGCGAGCGGTCCGATGTTGCCGAGGCCGAGCACCGCCGTGCCGTTCGTCACGACGCCGACGAGATTGCTGCGCGCGGTGAAGCGGGCGGCATTCAGCGGGTTCTCGACGATCTCCTCGCACGCGAATGCGACGCCTGGCGAGTACGCCAGGGAGAGATCGCGCTGGTTGATCATCAGTTTGGTCGGCGCGATGGCAATTTTGCCAGGCGTCGGGAATTCGTGGTAATCGAGAGCGGCTTCGCGGAATTTGCTTTGGGCTGTAGTGGGCATAACGTCCCTCGCTAGCGGTATTTGCAGATAATGCTAATGGTATGTCACGTCAGCGGCAAACTGAGAGCTGTGGCAAGGGCAAAGCTGGATGTACTGCGCGGGCTCTGTCGTGCCCGCGCAAGGTATGGCAACGCATAGCGACGAAATTAGGGGAGGTTCGGATTGAATTCAACCGCAGGTGACGACTATCGCGGCGAGTGCGCCTGCGCCACGAGCCCATCAGCACGTCGGATGACGAAGCGTCAGCGTGTCGCGACATCGTTCTGCGCGCGTCGCCCCACGACAAGACGATTGTGTTGATCCACCCGGAAGAGCGTTTCCGCGACCACCATGCGACAGGTCTGGAACATCAAGTGCGCACAAGTCTGCGTTCTGGGGATCGCAATCCCGGGACCGCCAACATAGGCGATCCCGTTGAACTCGCTCTACAGGGCGTACTGCAAAGCCAAATCGAAGCAAATGATAACCAGGGAACAGCAGAGGCCGGCCAGGACATTTGCGACCCGATGTTCGAAATCGTGATCCCGGCTCATCCATGCCCCAATGAGGAAAACGCCTTCGAACACGACCTGAAGCGCGACGAACACAAGCATCAGCAGGAACTCGTAGCCCATGAACCTGAAGTTCGCGAAGTGCATCCCGTAATCGAAGATCCACCTGCCCACCCTATGTACCTCATACGCCAGCAATAGGATCGGAAAGAGGTAACTGGCAACATAGGTCGGCACGCTTGCGTGCCGCAGTTCCAGGTGAAAGTGACGAGCAGTTTGCATATCCCCTCCCGCGTCGGCTTTTGGTGTTCAAAAAACTCTGTGTTCAATTGCGCGGCCACGCATCCTGCTGACCCGCGTTTGCATTACGTGACCGGCCGCCCATCGAAACGCGCAACCGAACAGCTAACTTTCCGTCTCAGGGATCGTTTTGACGATCATCGAGAATAATTTGCCGAGATCGTCTTCAAGTTTTACCCCGTCGAATGGATCTCGATTCGCTCCAAAAGCGGCGTCGATTTCCGCCTAGTCTTCGTTTGTCAGCAGGCGTCTGGCCGCCGGCAAAATCAACGTCTCTTCCATACACCGGTGGTCTGCATGGAACTCGGCATACGCATCCACCGTGGCTCGCAGGCCCCGAAGTGCGGGAGCCCCTTTCAATTCATACCGGGTCAGCGCGTGCTCGATATTTCTTAACCTCACGTCACCCTGGGCATGCTGGGACTCCAGTTCCGTAAGGACGTAGTCAAATTCATCCGTCCGATCGCGCAGCGGTGTGAACAGGTAACGATCCTCTTTAGGATGGTGCACCTGCTGAGGGTACTCGCGGATGTAATAAAGCATCGCCCGTAACACCATGAGGCCCGGAGCGGGCGTACCTGCTGCCAGCAGACCTACGAAGCGCCGCATGCCCTCTATCACGGTCGACATCTGCTCGTGTTCATGAAGGATGACGGTTATGGCACTACGCGGTCCCAGAGACTGCATATCAAACTCCGCAGCAATACATGAAATGCCTTGGCGAATCGATTTGCTACCTCACACCGGCGGCAAGCGCAAGAAGCTGCGCCGATACTTTAATGTTAGTCATCTTCCGCTCGACATCAAAGCGCGAAAACGCCACGGCTTTGATGGTGATCAAGGACTGCGCGGACATGGTGGTCCATGAAGTCTCAGGAATGCATCTTTTTCAGCGCGCCACCTTTGTGCATCGCGACATGGTCGGTCTTGTCGCTCCTGATCTCGTACTGTGGATCGTCCACGCTGGCATGACGGATGTATCCCTTGTAGTCGGTGTCTTTTGTATGCACCTTGATGACCTTGCCGCTGACATGCCCGGCCTCCGAATTCCAGGTCACGTGGTCGCCAACCTTGAATCTTGTCGTCATGACGGATGCCCTCCGTTCGATACCGCGTGCACTGCACTCCTGTCAGGGCGCGCGGACACTGCCGTGCATTCAACAACACACTTTTATGGTATCCCTGTGCATTTCACTATAGATCACGGTGTGACATAGTTTAATTCCAATTGAATTGCCGAAGTTCATGATGCACAAGAGAAGGAGCGTCGCATGCCTCTGGCGAGGCCGGAAGAGTTCATCACGGGGTGACAGCGCCGCGCAGCACGTTGTGCGCGTGCATCGGCTGTCGCAGCTCATAGCGAGGTGACCCGAACGCGCCGCGTCAGGACGATCGGCGCCCACTCGGACCTTGCCGGCCGACCCAGTGCGTTCTTCATCAACTGGAGCGTGGATTCGATGAGTACAGCGATTCCGATCCCCATGAACACCCCGCGCATGCACGGCCGCACGGCTGGCGTCGCTCGACATCGCGCTGCACGGGACGTATTACGTCGTCGCCCATTTAGACGATGTGCTGGTGGTCGGATCGCTGTTTGCGATGTTCGCGGGCTGGTACCACGGGTCAACGAAACGTTCGTCCTCAAGCATTTCCCGGGCGTGGCCGGGCGCCCGCCCGATACCGGATAACCAGAATCGAAGGAGTAGATCATGGAATTCGAACATATGGAATTCGAACATATGGAATTCGAAGTGGCGAAGATGACCGGTGACGGCGACGCACAGACGCTTGCCCGTGCCATCGGCGCGGTCGACCCCGACGCGAAAGTCGATGTCGACGTCAATGCCAGAACCGTAAAGATTGACTCCTGGTTGCTGCCAGAGGAATTCCTGGTGGCGTTCGAGGACGCAGGCTACAAGGCGACGATCAGCAAAGGTTGATCCGGAACCCGAAGGGGTGGTGAGCGGAAATGCGCGCTCTGGAATGTTGTCCCGACGAGCGGCATCGCCAGCTTGGGGCCGGGTCAGAAAATGGAGATTCAGGATGAGCGACAGCCGCGTGATTGAGATCTTCCGGTATGACCCGGACACGGATACTAAACCGCATATGCAGGCGTTCGAGGTTGACATCGATCCGCGTGACCGGATGCTACTGGACGTCCTCGTCAGGCTGAAGTCGGTCGATGAATCGATTTCGCTGCGGCGTTCGTGCCGTGAAGGCATCTGTGGGTCCGACGCCATCAACATCAACGGCAGGAACGGTCTCGCGTGCCAGATCAACATGAACGATCTGCCGTCGCGGATTGTCTTGCGGCCGCTGCCGGGCCTGCCCGTGATTCGCGATCTGATCGTCGATATGACGTCGTTCTTCAACCAGTATCACTCGGTGATGCCGTATCTGATCAACGATACGCCGCCCCCGGAACGGGAGCGCCCGCAAAGTCCCGAAGAACGCGACCAGCTCGACGGCCTCTACGAGTGCATCCTGTGCGCGTGCTGTTCAACGGCGTGTCCGTCGTACTGGTGGAATCCGGACAAGTACGTCGGACCCGCTGGCCTGCTGCAGGCCTACCGGTTCATCGTCGATTCGCGCGACATGGCCACGCAAGCGAGACTGGACAATCTCGAAGATCCGTACCGGCTCTTTCGTTGCCGCACGATCCTGAACTGCACTGACATCTGCCCGAAAAACCTGAATCCCGCGTATGCAATCGGCCAGATCAGATCGATGCTCGCGCGCCGCATGGTGTAATGCCGGGCCACGTCGCCGGCTGCCGGTACAACGGGGCACGTTCTTCCGATCGATCCGGCACGCGACGAGGCGTCGACGTTGCGCCGGCCAGAAGCGGCATGTCCCGGGCGCGCCAGTGTCGGGCACCGGACAGACGCCGCTCGGGAGTCAGCGCATAAATGACCTGCGACCGGGATCCGGGGCGGCCACCGTACGCCAGTCTCGCATCGATCCAGGCGGTGACGGCCAGGACAGCCTGGAGCCGCGGGAGCCGTTTTTCCCCGCGCTGGATCCGGTCGATATGGCGTCCGATCAGTCATTTCCGGCTAGCGATCCACCGGCGTGGATCTGGAGATAGGCAATGGCGCCATCATCCGTTTCCTGCCGGCCGCTCCAAGTTTGCGGCGTCGTGCGAAGTATGCTATCGCAACACGCACGGCAGGCACGCTGGCGATCCACGCCGGCCTGCTGAATCTGACCGGGCCGTACGTCAAGGAGAGAGGAGGTGGCCATATCACATCTTTCGTCTGGCGAAGTTGCGAGCCTGTTACCGCTCGGCAACAGGCTTGAACAGACTCCGACCACGGCATTGTTCAAGGAGGAGCGCCTCGAAGTCATGTGGATCGTTCTTCCGGCTGGCAAAGGAATGCCTGTGCATGCGGTCGATGGACCGGTAACGGTTCAATGTATCGAAGGTGAAGTTGATCTCGAGATGAATGAAGGGCACCAGATTCTGCGTACCGGTGATCTCATCTATCTTGCAGCCGGCGCCCCACACGCACTCACAGCCTTCCAGAACGCATCGATACTCGTGACCGTCGTATTCGTCAGGCCGGATGAGTTGCAAGGGATCGCCGGTGGGCGACGCAAACACCATGACGACGACCTGGAAATGAAGTGGCCGGAAAATGAATAAACCCGCGAGTTCGTCGCTCGATACGCTTCTGGCTGACGTGCGTGCCTGTCGGGCATTCCGTGGGATGACGCGAGCGACAATCGTCTTCGAAACTGGCTCGGAATCGGCGCGACCACATTTCACGACGAGTCGATGAGACTTTGAGTGAGCCCCTGGTCGAGCAGCTGGGTATTCACTTGATGCACAATGGCAACACAGAAAAACCGGCACCCGGATGCACGGCTTTCGCGACGAGGCCGCCGGGCAAGAGCGCAATCCAGTTAGTACGCGCGAGCAGTTCTTCCATGCAAATACGCAGTTCGAGCCGCGCGAGCGGCGCACCCGGACACGCATGAATGCCAGCACCGTATAGCAGGTTGCAGGCCGGATCGCGGTCGAGCCGGAATTCGTCGGGGTCGCCAAAAATCGTCTCGTCCCGGTTCGCGGATCCCCAGATGAGCGTGATACGCTGGCCAACGGGCACCTCGCAACCACCGATTTCCACCGGTTTGGTACTGATGCGCCGGTTGGCGATGAGCGGCGCCCTGATCCGGAGTATTTCGTCGATGGCCGTTGACAATAGCGACGGCTGCTCCCGCAACTGGCGCTGGACATCGAAATGTTCGGCAAGGTAGTGAGAGAGAATCCCCACGCACGCCGCAATCGTCCCGAGTTCGCCGACGGTCCAGTTGCGCAGGATGCTGACAATTTCGTCGTCGTTCAGCAGCCGGTCCCCGATCCGGTCACGTAACAGGTTGGTCGTGATATCGTCCGGCGCATCCGCACCCGATTCGCGCCTTCGCTCAAGCAAACCCTTGATGTAGGTGTCAAATTCGAGGGCCACCCTGTCGAGAGCGATCCTGTCACCTGTCAGCGTGGCTTCACGGTTTTTGCGAATCCAGTGAAGAAGCGGCGTGCGCAAATCCTGTGGCCAGCCCAGAAAAGCGCACTGGATCTGTATTGCAAATTCTTGTGCAAACCGGACGTTGAATTCGACTTCGCCGCACCTCGGAAGTCCATTTACCAGACTGACGGCAATCTCTCGACACACCGGCTCGAAGACCGCCATGCGCTGCGGGCTGAAATATGGCTCGATAATGCTTCTGTACTGGGTGTGCTCAGGCGGATCCATGCCATTGGGCACGGAGAGATAGCTCGAGACCGCACTGCTGAACGTTTCAGGATCGTTGAGCACGCGAATGACATCTTCATGGCGGAACAGGGATAAGTTCAGGTAGTCACTGTGCGCGACTGGACAGCGGTGCCGCATGTCATCATACGCCGCAGCCTGATCGCGCAAGACGTCATCAGACCTCGGATCCCAATCGTTTGTCAGCTTGTCGCTCATGCTCATTCCTCGCCAGGTCCCGGCATCGCTGCCGCCTGTGTCGTAAGTTCCCCGGGCGCGGCCTGACCCCGCTCGGCATGCAGGGTATCCCGCGATTCCGCAATCGCGCAGCGGAAGCAACCGTTCCATTGCACTTTGGCCAAGCTTGATGGGGAACGCGTCATTGGCGCGGCGATCGCAGTCAGTGACGGATCTGTTCAGGGCGGACCAAATAGCACTGGTTGACCGTGCGCATCGAATGGAATAAACATGCCGATAGTCCCGGCCTTGATCGATTCCACCATCCTGTTCAACGGCGCTTCGGCATCTTCAGTCCGCGGCACACACCCGTTACTACCTGAGAGAGCCGCGACAAAGACGATCGCCCATTCCTGGAGAACCTGTCGCGATTCGTCGAGCAGATCGCTAAACGTACCGATTTCTTCTGGCGTTTTGTCCACGCACATGAGTGGCGTCAACGCGCCACCCTGACCAGCCTGGAAGCGGGCCCGCTGTTCGGGCGTACAGTCATCGGGCAACTCTACCGTGGTAAATACGAATAACAGACGCTGAGGTTCGGGTTGTTGCCGCGCGACCCGAATCAGCTCATCAAAACTCGAGATACTCATCATCAATCGTCCATGTGGTGTCGTGTCGGGAGGGCACATTACGTCGGCTGTTCATTCAGTCACTTGCTGGGCTGTTCCGTCGATGCGGACCTGTCGCACGCTGGATTGATACAGCAGAATCAGCGACACCCAGACGATGCCGTACAGGAACATGAAGCAACTCGAGCGAACACCAAGCCAGTCAAGAATTACGCCGAAAAGGATCGGTAGCAGGAAGCCGCCCAGTCCGCCGGCCAGTCCAACGATACCGGTGACGACGCCCATTTGCTCAGGAAAGTCGTCGGCGACGTACTTGAACGTCGACGCCATACCGAACGCGAATACCACGCCGAGAATGAATAGAAGTCCGACGAAAGCCGGGACGCCCAGATGGATGTGAAAGCTGCGCGGGCCGTCGATCGTGCTCACCACGAAAGAGGTATCCGGGTACGACAACAGGAATAGACATACCCACGCAACCCACAATCCCCACCACGTCACCTTATGCGCACCGAAGCGGTCGGACAGGGTGCCACCCAGCGCGCGCAATACCGATCCGGGCAGCGAAAAGCCGGCGGCTAACGCCGCGGCGGTGACGACCGAAAAGCCGAATTCACCCTTCAGATATTGTGGGATCCACAGTGATAACGCGGTGAAACCACCAAAGCAGATCGAGTAGTACTGGCAGTACTTCCATATCTTGGGGTTCTTCAGAACCTGAAACTGCTTGTACCATGGCCCCGACGATTTACCTGCGCCCGGGTCGGTCGCGGAGCCCAGCCAGAACACCAGCGCAGTGACGAGGAGGGCGAGAGCATAGATTTTCGGGACAGCTCGCCAGCCCCAGGCAGCCTGCAGCGAAGGCGTGATGAACAGGTTCACGGCGGCGCCGACCGTACCGGCGCCAAAGAATCCCATGGCAAAGCCACGTTTTTCGGGCGGGAAGAACCGCGCGACATACGGCGTACCCACAGCGAACGATGCGCCAACCGCACCGAGACACAAGCCGATCGCGAGGAACTGCCAGAACGCCGTCGCGTATGCGATCAGGAATACGGGGATGGCGCAGAGGACCAGCAATAGCGTCATCACCACGCGACCACCAAAACGGTCGGTCCAGATGCCCAGCGGGACGCGCAGTAGTGCGCCGGTCAGAACCGGCGTGGCCGTCAGCATACCGAATTCCGTACTGTTCAGTCCAAGCTCGGTTCGCAGCCCAATGCCGAGTACGCCGAACATCATCCAGACGACGAAGCAGACCAGAAATGCCAAAGTCGTGACACATAGAACCAATATGGGACTTCTTTGTGAACTCATGACGACTCCAGGGCAGGACAACAAGGATGGCGTCTACATACGGGCGTTATTGATCGGTGCAGGGGGATGGGAGCACACCAAATACAGATGCCGATTCCCTGTAAACACTATGACAAATCGCTATTGCAACAACAGGCCCGGACGCACGTCCAGCGCAATGCCACGCAGTTCGGCGCTGGATGCGAGCAGAGTCAAATATTGCTGAATCGACTTGTGCCGGACATGCTCGGCGAGATAGCGTTCGATGGTCATTTGCACCGCTTCGAACGGAAGGGACTCACCCGCAATGCGACGCTCCACCCAGACAATATGAAAGCCATAGCGCGTATTGACGAGCCCCGGTAGCAGGCCGATGTGCTGGCTGCCGAAAATTGCCGCCTCGAATTCCGGCACGCTCTCGCCAAGGGTCAACTGCCCCAGATTCCCGCCGACCTGCCCGGACGGGCAATTGGATAACGTTCGGGCGAGCGCATCGAACCGGTCGTGATGCTGTGCGAGCTCGCGGTGCGCTTCTTCAGCGCGGGCGCGGACCCGCGTCATCGCTGCCTTTTCGGTCAGCGCAAAGAGGATGTGGCGCGCGAAGACCAGGTCCGGACTGCGGAATTTCTGCATGTTCGCTGCGTAGTAGCGCTGGCATTCTTCGGCGGACGGGACCGGCGTCGTACATTCCAATTCCAGCAGACGGTCAACGGTCCCATCGTCAAGATCGGCGCCGTTCGCAAGCAGCCCTGTTGCAACGGCGCGCTGGGCCAGCAGTTCACGCACGACCAGAGTCCGTCGCGCGGCGTGGTCCGGATCGGGCTCATCCGCGTGCAATGCGGACTCCGCTGCAATGGCGGCGGCTTCGATCACGGCACCATTGACGCTAAGTACGTCGATGGTGGCGAGTGTTGGTGAGAGATCGTCGTTTGCCGACATAAAAGATTCCTCGAGTTAGCGCTTACGGACGATCTGGTGGGGCCGAACCAGGAAACCCAGCGTGGCCATGCCGCTCCAGATATGGACGAGGCGGGTGAACGGGGAAATGAGGAAAATCGTGAAGCCGAGCGCGATATGGATTTTGTAGACGAGCGGCGCCTGGATGATGAGGTCCGCGGTGCCGGGTTGAAACGTGACGACGCCTTTCACATAGTCACTCAGGGTCTCGAACATCGCGCCGTCCATATGAGCCAGGGACAGCGGAATGGTGGCCAGTCCAAGCGCGAGTTGCAGCCACAGAATTACCAGCACCAGAATGTCCGCATGAGCGCTATTGATGCGAATGCGCGGATCGGACAGGCGTCGGTACAGCAGGATCGACAGGCCGACGATCGCGACGATGCCCGCGATGCCGCCTGCCATCACCGCGAGCCATTGATGCTGGGAGGCGTTCAGGAATGGCGACACCATCCAGTGAGGCGCAAGGAACCCGGCGAAGTGGCCGCCGATCACAATCAATACGCCGACGTGGAACAGATTGCTTCCCAGGCGCAGTTGACGGCGTCTGAGCAGTTGCGACGAATCGCTCTTCCAGGTGTACTGCTCGCGGTCGAAACGGATCAGGCTGCCGAGCAACCAGATCGCGAGACACACGTAGGGGTAGATGCCAAACAGCAGTGCGTTGACGAAGTGCTGACTCATGAGGTTTCTCCAGCCAGGATCCTGTTCGGTAATGCGCGGAATGTGAGCACGGAACTCCGCCGTTTCCGGCTAACGTGACGGTCTTTTGTCGTAAAACTGGATTGGTTGGGGCGCCGTGGATAAAGGCGCTTGTGCACCCAGGAAGCTCACGGGCTCCTCCTGCCACTCGCGATCGAGCGCTTCGGCATCGATCTCGCGCGTCGTGGCGGCGTCGCTCACGGTCGTGTTCGCGTTCGCCAGCGGTGCCTCGCCGGCGAGTGGCAACAATGCCGCAACGGCTGCGAAATACGGCGTTCCGCGCTCGGCCAGGCTGGTCGCAATCTGCCGGCTGATATCGGCAATTTCGCCAAGCAGCGCATGCGCTTGCGCAGGCGTTTCGTGAGACAGAAACTCGAGAAAAACCGGCAGGTAGTCAGGTAGTTCACCGGCACCGAGAAACAGGCCGTTCGCTTCGTACATGGCGAGCAGATCCACCATCGCCTGCCCACGTTCGCGCGACTCGCCGTGGACGTGCTCAAACAGATAGAGCGAAGTGGCTCGGCCGCGGTCGAAGATCTCGACGTAGTCTTCCTGCAGATCCAGCAGCGGCCGCGCCGACAGTCGGTCGACGAGCTCGATCAAGGCTACGCGTGTGTCCGACGGCAACCCGGGGTGCCCGGCCAGCGCGGTGCGGATCTCGTCGAGCGCCACGATCAGTGTTTGATCGGGATAGTCCAGCAGCGCGCCCAACATGCTGAAAATCAGACGGTTGTCTTCCATTTATTCACCCGCCGCGCGAATGGGAATAGTTTTGCGTGCCTTGTTGATGCCCTTGCGTCCACCGAACAGGCTGGTTTCCGTGGTGCCGTCGGAACACCCGTTACCGAACGAGAAACCGCACGATGCGCGCAGGTCGAAGGCATCCTCTGCATATTCGCGGTGAGCCGTCGGAATCACGAATCGATCTTCGTAGTTGGCAATCGCCAGATATCGGTACATCTCATCGACTTGCGCGCTGGTCAGATCGACTTCGCTGAGCAATTCCGGGCTCTCGCGACGTTCGACATGGCGCTCGCGCATGAACGCTCGCATCGCCAGCATTCGCTTGAGGGCAAGCCGAACCGGCGCTTCGCGACCGGCTGTGAGCAGATTGGCCAGATAGCGCAGCGGGATCCGCAGCGAATCGACGTCGGGCAGCAAGCCTTTCATGCCGAGCCGACCGTCATTGGTGGCCGAGTTGATCGGCGACAGCGGCGGGACGTACCAGACCATCGGCAAGGTGCGATATTCGGGGTGAAGCGGAAAAGCGATCTTCCACTCCATCGCCATCTTGTACACCGGGGAATGACGCGCCGCTTCGAGCCAGTTCTCCGGCACGCCGTCGCGAGCCGCCTGTTCACGCACGGCCGGGTCGTTCGGATCCAGGAAGATCGACAGCTGCGCTTCGTACAGATCCTCTGGGTCTTTGACCGATGCGGCTTCCTCGATCCGGTCGGCGTCGTACAGCAGCACGCCGAGATAGCGTATCCGGCCGACGCAGGTTTCCGAGCACACGGTCGGCTGGCCTGCCTCGATACGCGGATAGCAGAAAATGCACTTCTCCGACTTGCCGCTTTGCCAGTTGTAGTAAATCTTCTTGTACGGACACCCGGACACGCACATCCGCCAGCCGCGGCACTTGTCCTGGTCGATCAGAACGATGCCGTCTTCCTCTCGTTTGTAGATCGCGCCGGAGGGACAGGACGCGACGCATGCGGGATTCAGGCAGTGCTCGCAAAGTCGCGGCAGGTACATCATGAAGGTGTTCTCGAATTCCCCATAGATGTCGGTCTGCACCTGCTCGAAGTTGTAGTCCAGCTTACGCTTTTCGAACTCTCCGCCGAGAATTTCTTCCCAGTTCGGGCCCCACTGGATTTTCTCCAGACGTTCGCCGGTAATCAGCGAACGCGGTCGAGCGACCGGCCCGACCTTAACGTCGGGTGCATCGTGCAGATGCGCGTAATCAAAGGTGAACGGCTCGTAGTAATCGTCGATCTCCGGCAGGTTCGGGTTGCCGAAGATATTGGCGAGCACACGCCACTTACTGCCGGCACGAAGCTCGATCCTGCCATTCGTCTTGCGTTTCCATCCGCCGTTCCAGCGATCCTGGTTTTCCCAGTCCTTCGGATAACC
This sequence comes from Paraburkholderia domus, assembly GCF_905220705.1. Classification (GTDB taxonomy): domain Bacteria; phylum Pseudomonadota; class Gammaproteobacteria; order Burkholderiales; family Burkholderiaceae; genus Paraburkholderia; species Paraburkholderia domus. Next base: position 162,551 of record NZ_CAJNAT010000014.1, on the reverse strand, counting down.
GACGCCTGGTTTCGTTTCGACATTGTTGAACCACGCGTACTCCATGCCCTCGCGCGAGGTCCAGACGTTCTTGCAGGTGACGGAGCAGGTATGGCAACCGATGCATTTGTCCAGATTCATCACCATACCGATCTGCGCGCGGATTTTCATGGCTTCTCTCCAGTCTCATCATCGGCCATCGCAAGTGTCGGCGCGCCGTGAGCGAGTGTGTGCTGATGACGCGCAGCTTCGGCCGCCGACAGCACCGACGCGGGTGTCGACTCATCCTTCCAGTCGATCGTTTTCATTTTGCGGACGATCACGAATTCGTCGCGATTGGAGCCGACAGTGCCGTAATAGTTGAAACCGTATGAGAGCTGCGCATAGCCACCGATCATGTGGGTCGGTTTCGGCATGATGCGCGTGACAGAATTGTGAATGCCGCGGACCCCGGAGACTTCTGAGCCCGGTGTATTGATGATCTTTTCCTGCGCGTGATACATCATCACGGCGCCTACCGGAATGCGTTGGCTGACCACTGCGCGCGCGGTTAGCGCGCCGTTCAGATTGAACGCCTCAATCCAGTCGTTATCGACCACGCCGATCTTCCTGGCATCGGTCTCGGAGATCCAGACGATCGGGCCCCCGCGCGACAGCGTCAGCATCAACAGGTTGTCGGTGTAGGTGCTGTGAATGCCCCACTTCTGATGAGGGGTGAGGAAATTCAGCGCGATCTCCGCGTTTCCGTTTGAGTGGCTGCCGGCCATGCCGGTGGTGCTGCGCGTGTCGATCGGCGGCTTGTAGACACACAGCGACTCGCCAAAGTCGCGCATCCACACGTGATCCTGATACAGCTGTTGGCGCCCGGACAGGGTGCGCCAGGGAATCAGCTCATGAACATTCGTGTAGCTTGCGCTATAGGACACATGTTCGGATTCGATCCCGCTCCACGTCGGCGACGAAATGATCTTGCGCGGCTGCGCCTGAATATCCCGGAACCGGATTTTTTCGTCCTCGCGAGCGCGCGAGAGATGCGTGTGATCGGTACCCGTGAGCGCCGACAACGCTTGCCATGCTTTAAGCGCGACGGCACCGTTGGTTTCCGGGGCCAGCGACAGGATCACTTCGGCTGCGTTGATCGCCGAAAGAATCTGTGGTCGCCCGTGCGAAACGCCCGCGTCAGCAACCGGATAATTCAATTCTCGAAGCTGTTCGATTTCCTCGCCGGTTTGCCAGGTAATGCCTTTGCCGCCGTTGCCGAGCGAGTCGAGCAGCGGTCCGAGCGAGGTAAACTTGCGCCAGGTATTGGGATAGTCCCGTTCGACGACCGCAATGCTTCCCATCGTTTTTCCGGGAACCGGATCGCATTCGTCGTGACCCCAGTCGGCAATGCCGTCGGTCTGGGCGATTTCGCCGGCGCTGTCGTGTTGGAGCGGTGACATCACAATGTCGCGCTCCACGCCGAGATGGCCTTCGGCCAGTTCAGAGAACTTTTGCGCGATGCCTTTATAGATTTCCCAGTCGCTTCTGGATTGCCACGCTGGGTCGACGGCCGCCGACAGCGGGTGGATGAACGGGTGCATGTCGGACGTGTTCATATCGTCCTTCTCGTACCACGTGGCGGTCGGCAGCACGATGTCCGAATACAGGCAGGTGGTGGACATTCTGAAGTCGAGCGTGACGACGAGATCGAGTTTGCCCTCGGGCGCTTTCTCGTGCCACTTCACCTCTTTGGGCAGGATGCCGGCGCTTGCGCCCAGATCCTTTCCCTGCACACCATGCTCGGCACCGAGCAGATGCTTGAGGAAGTACTCATGTCCCTTGCCCGACGATCCCAGCAGGTTCGAGCGCCAGACAAACAGGTTTCTCGGAAAATTTTCCGCTGCGTCGGGATCTCCGCACGACATCTCAAGCGAGCCATCCTTCAGACCCTTCGCAACATAAGCGGCGGGGTCGGCGCCGACTGATGCCCGGCCGAGTTCGAGCGGATTGGTCCTGAACTGTGGCGCGGACGGCAACCAGCCCATCCGTTCGGCACGGACGTTATAGTCGATCGGGCTGTCGGCGAACCCGCTGCCATCGGTGAGGGGCGATAGCAGTTCTGTGACTTTCATCGTTTCGTAGCGCCATTGATCGGTATGCGCATAGAAAAACGACGTGCCGTTCATGACGCGCGCCGGCCTGTACCAATCAGTCGCGAATGCCAGCGGCAGCCAGCCAGTTTGCGGCCGGAGCTTTTCCTGGCCGACATAGTGAGACCAGCCGCCGCCTGATTTGCCGACGCAACCGCACATGACGAGAAGATTGATGATTGAGCGATAGCTCATGTCCATATTGAACCAATGGTTCAAGCCCGCGCCGACGATCACCATCGACTTGCCTTCGGTCTTCTGGGCGTTATCGGCGAATTCGCGCGCAACGGCGATGACATCGTGCCGTTTGACACCAGTAATCTTCTCCTGCCACGCGGGCGTGTACGGTACGTCATCGTCGAAATCGACCGCGACGTTCGGGCCGCCAAGTCCCTGGTCCACGCCATAGTTGGCGACGAACAGGTCGTAGACTGTGGCAACCAGAACTTCACCGGCGCGGGTGGCGATCTTGCGTACGCCAATGCGGCGCGGCAATACACTCGCATGGCCGGTGTGCGTGAAGTGAGTATGTTCGACGTTGCCGAAATAGGGGAAGGCGACCTCGATCGTCTCGTCGTGTTTCTCCACGAACGACATGACCGGACAGATCGGGTTGCCGTGGACATCCTCTTCTTTCAGATTCCATTTGCCGGCGTCGCCACCTTCCTTTTGTCCCCAGCGAAAGCCGATCGATCCGATTGGCGTGACAAGCTTGCCGCTCAATTCGTCGAAGGCAACAGTTTTCCAGGCGGCGTTGTTTTCCTGGCCGGATGCATCATCGAGCTCGTCTGCTCTCAGGAGTCGTTCGGGCACATAGTGCTCGCCTTGTTTGACGATGCGCACGAGCAGCGGCATGTCGGTATAACGTCGGCAGTAGTCCGAGAAATATTCGCTCTTGCCTGCGACGTGAAACTCTTTCAGCACGACGTGACCCATCGCGAGACCGAGCGCTGCATCCGTGCCTTGCTTGGGATGCAGCCAGATGTCGCCGAACTTCGCACCCTCGGCGTAATCGGGAAAGATCGATACGATCTTTGCGCCGCGATAGCGTACCTCGGTCATGAAGTGCGCGTCGGGGGTGCGCGTTTGCGGCACGTTCGACCCCCACAACATGATGAAGCTGGAGTTGTACCAGTCGGCCGATTCTGGAACGTCGGTCTGTTCGCCCCACGTCTGCGGCGACGCGGGCGGCAAATCACAGTACCAGTCGTAGAAGCTCAGACTCACGCCACCGATCAATGACAGATAGCGGCTGCCTGCCGCATAGGACACCATCGACATTGCGGGTATTGGTGAGAACCCGATGATGCGGTCCGGGCCATGTCGTTTGATGGTATGGATGTTTGCGGCCGCAATCATTTCGTTCACCTCATCCCAGCTTGAGCGAACGAAACCACCCAAGCCGCGGCGGCGCGTATACGAAGCGCGGGCTTCCTGGTCATTCACGATCGCGCTCCACGCTTCCACCGGCGCGAGCGTCTGGCGCTTTTCGCGCCACTGTCTGAGCAGTGCACTGCGAATCAGCGGATATTTAAGGCGATTGGCGCTGTAGAGATACCACGAATAGGACGCGCCGCGAGCACACCCACGCGGTTCGTGATTCGGCATATCAGGACGGGTGCGGGGATAATCGGTCTGCTGGGTTTCCCAGGTGACGATGCCGCTCTTGACATAAATCTTCCACGAACACGAACCTGTACAGTTGACGCCGTGAGTCGAGCGCGCGATCTTGTCATGCTGCCATCTTTGCCGGTAGGCGTCCTCCCATCCACGGTCTTCATGGGTTGTCATCCCATGGCCTTCGGAGAAAGTTGGCCTCGACGTGGAGAAGTACTTCAGGCGATCAATAAAGTGGCTCATCTGATCGACTCCGTGGCATTCGATGCTCGGAGTCTACGCGTGTTGTCCGAAATTGTGGACATTCTGATTTTCTCCGTGGCATTGCCGATAGCATGCACTCTGGAAGAACCGCGGACGGGAAGCCGGTGCTTCCTGGAATGAACAATTACTGCTTTTGCTGACGCCCGCGGGGGACTATCTCAAGCGCTTCCCATAAATCTGATCCCCAGAATTCGCTGATCCGGTGCGCAGCAAGCTCAACATTAGCGCTGAGTCCCTGCTATGGAACTGGTTGTTGGTATACCCGTAGACCCCCGTCGATCTCATGTTCGAACGATGTGGATCCGTCAGCCCGCTTTGCCATCGATACGTGACGTCGTCAGATAGGGCGCGTATTTGATCAGGTAAGCGATCAATGCGGCAGACCAACATATGCCTGCTATGTCGATCCAGATTGTTGTCGCGCCACTGGCAATCCAGGGCCCGAAAACTCGTACGATTGCGGCGGCGATCATCAGCCAGTAACTCGCTATCTCGGATCGTCCCGCAACGAGAGGGCGCCCGGTGTGTCCAAGCGCGGTGCGGGTAATCATCGCGATAATTGCGCACCCGATCGCTCCAATCGTCAGTGCGTGAATCGCAAGCGAATGCGAGACCACACCGGCGGCCGCCAAGGCAAGGAGCGCGAAGCCGATCGGAATCCACGCATAGGCGACATGCAAAATCCAGAGAATTGGCCGAGGCCCCACTCGCCACGAATGCCATCCGGCGACTCTGATTCCATGGACCGCCGCCGCAGCGCAGGCACATGCCACGATCAGTAATGGCCTCGCATTGGCCGCATCCGCAACGAATGTCAGTAAGACGACCGGCACCGCGAGCGTCTCAATCACCTTCCAGCGCGTCATCCGGAAGCCGGGAATGGCGTTCGTCGTAAACATAGGCACCACGCGGCCCGCGATGACGGTGACGAACATCACCACGAGTCCGATCGCTGCGTAAGACGCCCGTATTGAAAGGTCGGGGCGCCCGTGCCACGCCCACCCATGAAAACAGACGTTCAGCAAACCAAAAAGTCCTAGCGCGACAGGCAGGAAGAGGTTGTGGTGATTGCGCGCAGCGATCAGCACGCGCAACAGCACAATGGCGACAACCGGCAGGAAGGTGCAATCGACGACCGCTGCGATGGGTTCCGGGCCAGACCAGACCAGCACACGTCCCGCCACCCATAGCAGCCACAAAGCCGCCAGCGGTGCGCCTCGCGGGGTGTCGAGCGTCGTCCAAGCCCGCACGGCTGTGAGCAGAAAGCCCACCACAATGGCGGCGACGAAGCCGAAGATCATTTCGTGAGCGTGCCAGAGCACACCGTTCATGGCAGGCGAAGAGCCTGCGACCGGGTGGCCATGCAGCGCGGTCAGCCAAAGCGCTATTGCAATGACGCCAAAAAGCGCACCACCCAGATAGAACGGCCGGAAACCCAGGCGCAGAACAGGAAGACCTTCGGCGGCTGTTGGTGGCAGTTCTGTGACGGATTTTGTAATCCTCAACATGGTCTCCAAAATATGCGTCTGTGAGGAATCGCAACGAGCCTTCGGGCGTGAACGGCAGCTCCCAGCCTGAAATCGTCCATGCTGCGCTATTCCTGCGACGCATCGTGGTATGAAAAGCCATAAGCGGCGCCGGCAACTTGACCCAGGTCAATGATTGAGTCGGCGAGTCGGCTCAATCTGGATTGCAACGTTGGGAAGTTCGATGCGTCGAACCTCGCATGGGCTGCTATCCCAGCGAGATCGATCCGCTCCTTAGGCGTATTCGATCATAGATCACGTTGTGATATACAATAAACCGCAGAAGATTATCGGAAGTCCGCGCGCGGGAGACATTCCTCCGCATTCGCGGTCGCTGTCTGGTAGTGCTCGGCCGCGAGGCTGGCGGCTAGTAGCCGATTTTGTCAGGAAGCAGGCCGGGATAAATTCAATTAAGCGGATATAGATCAGGTGTATGGCCGTATTGTCTGTGGGGGCCGTCGGGGCGACCCAGATGGTCGGTCGCGCTATCTGCAGACCACACGACGGTTTCGAAGCGACCGCGTGCCGTGATCGAGCGCGCGGTCGTGAAAGGAGGATTTCATGCTCACACAAAGAACGAAAGATATTGTAAAAGCGACTGCGCCGGTGCTCGCACAACATGGCCTCCCGATCATCGAGCGCTTCTATCGGAGATTGTTCGATGCACATCCGGAGCTGAAGAATACCTTCAACATGGCTCATCAGGAACAAGGCCAGCAACAGCAGGCGCTCGCGAGAGCGGTATACGCTTACGCGGAAAACATTGAGAATCCAGGCAGTCTTGCCGCAGTGCTTAAGAACATCGCAAACAAGCACGCCAGCCTCAATGTGCGGGCCGAACACTATCCGATCGTAGGCGAACATCTGCTCGGCGCAATCAAGGATGTGCTGGGCGAAGCAGCAACGGACGAAATCATTTCGGCGTGGGCGCAGGCTTACGGAAACCTTGCCGATATGCTGATGGGGATGGAAAGCGAACTGCGCGAGAAGTCAGCGGCACAGGTTGGTGGCTGGAATGGGTGGCGAGCCTTCGTTGTAAAAGAGAAGCGACCGGAGAGCAGCGTCATTACGTCTTTCGTACTCGAACCGTCTGACGGTCAACCGGTCGTCAATTTCGAGCCAGGCCAGTACATCAGTATCACCGTCAATGTGCCCTCACTGCAATTGCAGCAGATCCGCCAGTACAGCTTGTCGGACATGCCGAATGGACGCACCTACCGCATCTCAGTCAAGCGTGAAGAAGGGGACGCCTCAACGCCGCCGGGCTACGTCTCGTCACTTCTGCACGATCATATGAACGTTGGCGATGAGGTGAAGCTTGCTGCGCCGTATGGCAGTTTCCACATCGACGTCAATGCGAAAACTCCGATCGTGCTCATCAGTGGAGGCGTCGGTCTGACGCCGATGGTCAGCATGCTCAAACGGGCGATTCAGGATCCGCAGCGCCAGATCGTCTTCGTACATGGCGCGCGGAACAGCGCGGTCCACGCGATGCGCGACAGGCTTCGTCAGACGGCAGCCACGTATGCCAATTTCAAAGCTGTCGTCTTCTATGAGGCGCCGCTGCCCGGCGACGTTCTGGGGCAAGACTACGACGGGGTGGGCTTCATTGAACTTGACGGACTGAAGGACCTGATTTTGCTGCCCGAGGCGGACTACTATGTCTGTGGCCCTATCCCGTTCATGCGCGCGCAACATGACGCGCTCAGGGCTCTGGACATTCCGGAGGCGAGGATAAACTACGAAGTTTTTGGCCCCGACCTGTTTGCCGAGTGAAAATCTGGGGCACCGTAGCGGGTGCGAAGTCGCTTATGCATCAGACGATTGCTCCGTACCGGGCTAGTGATAACCCGCTGCGGTGGACGGTTACGTAGTTGAATTTTGAGCGGATAGGTCACCTCCGGTTTGAAGAGGGGCTGCGAGTTGTCCACGTCCGGCTGGCGGGTGGCCCGTCACGGCCACGACGCCTGCCGGCGGTGGGCAACTCACATGTGGATGAGGTTGGTTTTTGTGCTGCAGGGCAGGGCTGGCACCGCCATATCACGCTGGCTTTGCTCGCCCGTGCCGTACTCGTCACCCTGCGGGGTGCGCGGCAAAAAACACCTGAAGGTTCGGTGCCACTCAGTGTGCAGGAGATCCTCCGGCTACTGTGCCGCATCCTATGGCGCGGCGTTTACTCCATCGAGTGCGTTTTGCCCTGGTCGTCATGGCGATGCAGGGATCAGTGCCGCGCCCAGCAGTGCCACTACCAGCGACGCGGCTGCATACCTCGTGCTTTGCTATATCTATGGGTGTAGTACTAAGTTTGGTTTTTCAAAGGATGACATTTTTAACTGGTTACGGTTGCAGGCGGCCTTGGACGCCGACCTGCACCCGATAGAACACGCAGGTCGCGAAGCTGCGGGACGTAACCTGACGCTCCCGAGATCCGGGTCGAGCTACTACATGTAGCATTCCAGAAAATCGTCGATTGTCAATCGCCGGAGCGGGGTAACGCCAAAGTCAGGGCGGGAGGCAACGAAGCCGCGTCCTGATTGGCAGCTTTCCGTTCAGCCCGAATCAGGTTCTGCGGGTAGTCCTGCGGGATGGCCTGCGGTCCCTATCCGTTTTGCTCGAGCTTCTTGAGTTCGGCATTCTTGGCCACGCGCGCCTGCTTGCTTTGTGCCTTTCTTGCTGCTTTGACCTGTGCTTTCGTAACGGGCGCCGGCGTGACAACAGGCACGTCGCCACGGATAGCAGCGTCGATGAAGCCATCCGGAGTGCGTTGAAGAAGGTGGAGGGGACCAAGCCGACGCTGTCGCGGCGCTTAGTGCGCAGGAGAAGGGCGGCGTGATCCAATGGACCGTTGCGGATTTGAGGGCTGTCAGTCCTCAAATCCGTTGATTAAAAGCGGGATATCGATTGAGCGTGCCCTCCGCGCCTCCCTGAATGGTGAAGACGGGCGGCCGTACGGCAGCGGAGCGAAAGGCTCGGCATCGGCGTCCGCGATTGACAGACGAAATGCATGCGGAGTCACATTCCGCGTTGGCAGCTACATTCACGCGTTGAACTGATCGCTCGTGCTGTCGTTTCCCTCATGCGCTAGAAGCAACAGGTTGCTGGAAACGCCAGTTCAGCCCTCGCGATGCCCATCACGCTGGAAACGCGCCTGTCGATAGATAACGATCGCCCCGATCACAAATAACGAACACGATCGTAGCGTTCTCAACTTCCCGAGCAATACGCATTGCCACAGCGCACGCTCCACCCGCCGAAATTCCGCAGAAAATCCCCTCGATCGCAGCAAGACGACGCGCTGCGGCCTCAGCCGTTGCCTGACCCACCGACTCGGTCCGATCGATCCGCGAGGGTTCAAAGAATGCAGGCAGATATCCGTCGGCCCATTTGCGTATGCCCGGAATTCGCGAACCCTCGTCAGGTTGCACCCCAACGATCTGAACGGTGGAATTCTGTTCCTTCAGAAACCGGCTTACGCCCATGATGGTTCCGGTAGTCCCCATGGCAGAAACGAAATGCGTGACGCGTCCCTGTGTTTCACGCCAGATCTCCGGACCGGTGCCTTCGTAATGTGCAAGCGGGTTGTCGGGATTGGAGAACTGATCGAGAACGATGCCCCGGCCTTCCTGTTCCATTTGCGCAGCGATGTCCCGCGCGCATTCCATACCGCCCTTGGCCGGCGTCAGGATTATTTCGGCGCCATACGCTGCCATGCTGCGACACCGTTCCTCGGAGACATCCTCTGGCATGAGCAGCACCATCCGGTAACCGCGCAGTGCGGCCACCATGGCGAGTGCAATGCCGGTGTTGCCACTGGTCGCTTCGATCAGCACGTCGCCGGGCCGTATGCGTCCGCGTTGCTCGGCGCCCCTGACCATCGACAGCGCCGCGCGATCCTTGACTGAACCCGCAGGGTTGTTGCCCTCCAGCTTGCCGAGGATGACGTTGTTGCGCGCCCGGATCGTTTCATCTGGAAGACGAACGAGTTCGACGAGCGAGGTGTTGCCAATGACGGCTTCAATGGTTCTGTAGGTCATGTTCCAGAGTATTGGCGTGGTGTAAAAACCACCGCTGTCGGATCGTTTGGCTACGAGCTTTTCCCGATGCCCTTACGCACGTGCGGATAATGTCTCTACCGGCTCGCGACCAGCCGCGTCTTCCGGATCCATAGCGACTAGTACTGCGCAGGAAACCCTGTCCAGCAGTAACCCGTCGTTCTTGCCGCTCCACCATCGCCGGACGAGGCCGCTTCGGCGATGCCCCACGACAATCAGATCGGCCTTCAATTCACGGGCAAAAAACGGGATATGGTCCAGAGGGTCGCCAATCGCGAAATGGGGCGTGGCGATTACTCCACGCGCAGCGAGTTTCTCGATTCCATCGCGGAGTATCTCCCTCGCAGACTGCTCCAGCGCATCGAACGGCACGGCAGACGCAACATCGGCCCCCTGCGTCCACACCAGGCTATTCAGAATGGCAAGCAGGTGCGTTTCCGCCTTGAGCTGCTCCGCTAATGAGGCGCCATGACGTAACGCCTGCCGCCCTTCACGGGTTGCGTCGTAACACAACAGGATGCGCCCGAATGCAGACATATCATCACTCGTTCCGATTCAAAAAGCCCCGCTGTCCAGCAGCCGGGCGGTGGATGCGCAACCGTTCGAACGACCGTCGCTCACGAGCGCGGCAGCACAACGATGGAGATCACAGCGCATTTGAATTATTCTATATCACCTTGTGATGTAATGCGGTGCCATCCTCAATCGAAGAGGTAATCCGATGGCTGTTGATGCGACGTCGTTTGCTACGCCGCTGACCCGGCTGCTGGGCTGCCGGTATCCCGTCATTTCGGCGGGAATGGGCGGTCCGGCGCGTGCTGAGCTTGCGGCGGCCGTTTCCCATGCCGGCGGATTTGGCCTGCTGGGTATGGTGCGCGAGTCGCCTGAGTTGATCGCCCGTGAGGTTGCTGCGGTGCGGGCCTTCACTGATCAGCCGTTCGGCGTCAATCTGATCCCGTCGGCGACGGAACCGGCTCTCCTCGCGGCAGAGCTCGATGCCTGTCTGGACGCCCGTGTTCCCGCGATATGTTTCTTCTGGGATGTCGTACCCGACGTGGTCGCACGAGCGAAAGATGCAGGCGTGCAGGTGCTCTATCAGGTCGGTTCACTTGAGGACGCGCTCGCCGCTGAACAGGCGGGGGCCGACATCGTGATTGCGCAGGGCATTGAAGCGGGCGGCCATGTGCGGGGGCGTACGGGGATCCTGACGTTGCTTCCCGAGATCGCCCGGCTTGTGCGCATCCCGGTTGTCGCGTCGGGCGGCTTCGCGACAGGCGCGGGCCTCGTTGCGGCGCTCGCACTCGGCGCAGCGGGAATTCACTGCGGTACGCTTTTCCTCGCGACCCACGAGTCTTTCGCGCACGACTATCACAAGCAACGCATTCTCGCCGCCCGCGCGGGCGATACGGTCTATACCGACCTGTTCGCGATCAACTGGCCACCTCACTCTCCGGTGCGCGTCCTGGCAAACAGCGTGACCGGGAGAGCCGGAAGCCACCTGTTCGGACACCACCCGGACAGCCTGCCACGCGATGTGATCGCCTACGACGAAGGACGGCCGATCTACCGGTTTAGCACCGATTCGCCACTACGCACCACGGTGGGAGATCTTGAGCAGATGGCGCTCTTTGCCGGCGAATCGGCAGCGCTCGTCGACCAGGTCTCCAGCGCCGCCGAGGTCATCGAGCGGCTGTTGAATGAGGCAATGGATGCCTCATCGCGGATCGCGCCGCTTATGTGAACACAGGTCATCTCAATCGAAGACGATTCCCGGATAGCGCCATCAGTCTTTTAATGGAGATGGTCAATACGGTTCGACGTGTCATTGGGCGCGCCCCCACACCTGATGTCTTTCGTGAGCCGTTCGCCAGATGAGCAACGTGTCCGATCCTGATGCGTTCACGTCAAACGCGGGCAGTTGCATGGTGATGTCTATCGGCCTGGGCCGGTGTCTTCAACGCAACTCAGCACGAGTGTGCTGCCCGGCCTTGCTTCAGCGCTGAGCGTGGCGGTGTGGAATTCGGTATCAGTGCATCGCCATTCGACACGAAAATCCTTGGGGTCCTTGCGGCAGCCTTTGGATGACGAACCCGTGAGTGCCTTGTGCAGGATGTACGGACAGGTCTGCAGTCCGTCGCACTGACGCGCGAGGTCATGCGTCGCGTTGCCTCCTCGCATTCCGCAGTTCGTGCCATAGATGCCCGATATGATCCTGATTGCCCGCGTTTCCGCGCTCGAGCTTGCCGCCACGGCGAGAATGCCCGCTATCGCCCAGACACAGCGAATGACGTCAACGAAATGGGGCGATTTATATCGCCGGCGCGCTACTACCCTGGTCATCCTCGCCGGCTACCCGCGATAGTACGTTGGCGACCACTCGATCGCAGTGCGCCCCGCCGAATTCGAATACGTCGCGCTCGGCGAGATCGATCTCGTGCGCCAATGATTCGCGCAGCAGGCTCTTTGCGCGGAAATGCCGGCTGCGCACTGTCGCTTCCGGGATGTCGAGACATTGTGCCGTCTCCTCGACGCTCAATTCCTCGACCGAACGTAGGACAAACACAACGCGAAAGACTTCCGGCAGTTCATCCAGCTTGCGCTCGAGCAAGGCTCGCAGCTCGGTGCGCGCTACCGCCTTGTCTGGGGAATCGGAATCTTGCGCAGTCATGGCATCGATATCGACATGAGTGTTCGCGTCCACCATCGGAATCACGTTCTGACGGCGTGCTTCCCGGCGCAGGCGTCCGTAGCATTCGTTGAGTACCAGTCGGGACAGCCAGGTGAGGAGCGTGGCTTCGCCACGAAACCCGGCGATCGATCTGTAGGCTGACAGATACGCCGCCTGCAGCGCGTCTTCTGCTTCCGTTCCGTCACGCAAGGTGGCGCGCGCCAGGCGATACAACCGCCGATTGTGCTGGCGCATCAGCCATTCGAATGCTGATCGATCTCCCGCGACGATTCGACGGACTACCTCGCGTTCGTCGTCCGCGGCAAATGTTGAATGTGCTTCAGCGTTCTCCGTCATGACTGCCTCACCAGGTCACCCTCACTCATTGCTCAGCCCTCATTGCACGATCAGTGTGCCACGCATCGTGGCGTGGAGGGTGCACATATACGGGTAGCTGCCGGTCTGGCGTGCCACGTAGCTCCACGATGCATTCGGCGCGATTTCGCGTGAATCGAACGCTTTCGACATTCCAGTCGCCGTATGGGGAAACATATCCTTGTTCACCCACACCACACGATCTCCGCGGTGCACCGTGAGCACCGGCGGATTGAAGCGCATCTGCTCGATGACGATCTGGTACGTTGTGCCTGCGGCTTCGGAAACGCCTGCCCGCGACATCGCCATGATCGCAACGAAAGCGCAGGCAAGGACAAAAGCGCTGGAGCGTAGCTTGCTCCGGCGCCGTCCGGCTGCGCAAAGTATCGGATTAGCCACCGCTCTTGCCCAACTCCGCCTGCAGATGCTTCGCGTGCTCGAGATGCGCGACAAAGGCCGGACGCACCTTGACGAGAAGCGCCTTCAGTTCGGCGTTCTGCGCATCCGGAATCAACGTCTTGTCCAGCGCGTCGAGAACGCTCTCGTGATAGGTCACCTCGTGGTCGATATATGCGCGGTCGAACTGCGCGCCCTTGAGCGTTTTCAGGTTGGCGAGGTTCGCATCGCCGCCTTGCTTGAGGCTCTGGCTCGTCGGATTGTCTTCTGGCGTCACGCCGAGCTTGTGAACGAGGTCGGTGGCGGCCTTGTTCACGCCGGTGTGATCAGTGACCATGCGTTGCGCGAAGGCTTTGACATCCTTCGACTTCGTTTTCGATTCCGCGAGCTTGCCCGCGTCGATATCCACCTGATTGGCGGTCACGACGATGGCGGCGATCTGAGGATCAGTGGGACCAGCGCTCTGTGCCCAGCCAGGGAGGCTGGTAAACGTGAGTGCGCTGGCGAGTGCGCCGAACAGCGCTGCGCTGATTATCTTCATGTCGGGTCTCCTGAGTAATCATGGCAAGTCCGAGTCGGTCCGCACGTGATCCGCGGTCGATTCGATCCTGAATACGGTATTGGATGTCACGTGTGCGAACCGCGTTCCCGTTTCCGGTCCCGCTTCCGGTCCTGGGAAAGGCCTGCGATGCGCGTTTCTCTGACACGTTTGCGGAACAGCCATCAGGAGCGCGACATGGCTTCGCAACGTGGTGAAGATGTTGTCCAGGGAATGGGTGCTGAATCAGCGGGAAATGCAGGAGGGCCGGGAAAGGCCGGAGAGGTGTGCCCCCGAAGGGGCACGGAAGGAGCGCGTATCTGTTTTTGGCAGCCGACCGGCTGCTGACTCACGGAACCGGGGGAAAGTGCCGCTTGCCGGGCTGAATCCTCAAGCGCCGGAAGCGTTCTTTCTTGTGCTCTTCGTCGAAGTGGGCAAGAGACGGCTTGACCAGATCGCTGCGCGACACAATGCCGATCAGCTGCAACGTTTCGGAGTCCGTGACTACGGGCAAACGTTCGAGACCGTGTACCGCAAGCCGCGTTGCGACGAGTCGGCAGGTTTCACTGGGCAATGCAAACGCAGGGGAGCGGTGGCGCAACACGTCGGCGAGGCGTGAGTCGAGCGCATGCTCTGCCGCTTCATCGCGAATTTTTTCCAGTACCGCGCGATCGACGACGCCCGCCAGCATGCCTTGACGCACGACCGGATAGGCGCGATGTTTCTGCGTCGTGCCGAAGTACGTCGCCAGCGCTTCGCCCACGGACAGATCGCCATCGATCGTCTCGACCGTACGCGACATCACCTCGTCGACGTGGTGGCGCTCAAGCGGATCGACGCCGTATTCCCGGTAGATGTGGTAACCGCGCCGGGCAATTTTCTCGGTCATGATGGAGCGCTTCATGACGACCGTTGCAAACCCGTGCGCGATCAGCGTTGCGGCGAGCAGCGGCAGCAATGCGTTGCTGTCGTGCGTGAGGCCGAATGCGAATACGATCGCGGTCAACGGCGCGCCCAGCGTGGCGCCGAGCGTGGCCGCCATGCAGACGAGCGGCCACAGGGCAGGGTCGCCGCCCGGCAGCACGTGGCCGAACACGACGCCGAGCCCCGCGCCCAGCATGAGCAACGGCGCAAGCACGCCGCCTGAGGTGCCCGAGCCCAGCGCCACGACCCAGATGACCGCCTTCACCACCAGGATTGCCAGCGCGATCTGGATGGCAATGTGCTGGTGCAGCAGGTCGCCGATCACGTCGTAGCCGACGCCCAGCGCGCGAGGTTCGAGAAAGCCGCCGATGCCGACGACGAGGCCGCCAATCGCGGGCCACCACATCCAGTGGATGGGCAGCTTGCCGAACAGGTCTTCGGTCTTGTAGAGCGCGGCTGACAGACCCGATGCGAGCGCGCCGGACATCAGCCCTGCGATGACGCAGGAGACCAGCGACAGTGCGCCGGGAGGTGCGGTCACAAGTGGAAACAGCGGCCCCGTGCCGAAGAACGCCGCGCGCGCGAACCCCGCGACTGCGCAGGCAAGCGCGACCGGAAGAAAACTGCGTGGGCGCCATTCGAACAGCAGCAGTTCGACCGCCAACAGCACGGCCGCCACCGGCGTGCCAAATACCGCCGTCATGCCCGCCGCTGCGCCGGCAACCAGCAACGTCTTACGTTCCGCAGAGGTGACCTTCACACATTGCGCGATCAGCGACCCCAGTGCGCCACCTGTCATGATGATCGGGCCTTCTGCGCCGAACGGCCCGCCACTGCCGATCACAATGCCGGACGATAGGGGCTTGAGAATCGCCACTTTCGGCGACATGCGGCTCTTGCCGAACAGGATGGCTTCGATCGCTTCGGGAATGCCGTGCCCACGGATCTTCTCCGAGCCGTAACAGGCCATGAAACCGACGATGAGGCCGCCGATCACAGGAACGACCACCACCCAGATACCTAAAGTGTTGAGGGCCGGTGAGCGGTCCGCAAACGAAAATTGCTGAAAGAAAAACAGATTGGTGAACAGATGAATCAGGCTCAGCAGCACGAATGCCGCGAGCGTGCTCAGGGCGCCGATCCCCGCAGCGAGTGCGGAAATGCCGGGAAGTCGCGCGTTGGTGGAAAAATCGCGCTTATGGGTATCGAGACTCATGGTGACTCAAAAATCAATCTGGGGGACGTTAAAGGCGCCATCGAGCGACTTCAGTTCGGCACGGTGCATCTCGGCGAGACGGGCAAGCACCTGTTCGCCCGCTTTTAACAAATGAACCTCGACCTGGCGGCGGTCCGTCTCACTGACCTTTCTGCGGACCAGATCGAGCGCCTCACAGCGGGACACGAGCGCGACCACGCCGTGATGCTGCGCCTGGAGGCGCTCCGCAAGCTCGCCGACGGTGGCCCAGTCGCGCTCCGGATAACCCTTGATATGCAGGAGTAACAGATACTGCAATGGTGTAATGCCTTCGCCCTGGGCGGCCTGCTCAGAAAAACGTTCGAAGCGCCGCATCTGGTAGCGAAACTCGGACAGTTGCTCGAAGTCCGTCTTGGTCAAGCCGCGAGCGAGTGTTTTCATCGGCGTTCCTTGGAGGAATAGGTAAAACGCAAATTATATCATGGCGTGATATTTATGCCTGTGTTCAACACCGATGACGGGTGACAGCGGCTATGCCGCGCGCCGCTGCTGCGCGTAAGCCTGGCGATAGAGCCCGGTGATGAGGTCGGCCTGCGTGATCATTCCGGCAAGGCGCCGATTCGAGTCCAGAACCGGGATATGGTGGTGCCCGTAGTTCGCGAACACCGGCACCAGCTCGACGATCGGCGTCGTCGCGTCGACGGTACGAACCTCGACGTTCATCAGGGCACCGACAAGCGGCGCCGGGGTGATACTGCGCCGGAACCAGCGTTGTACGGGGGACGTCAAACCGGCCCCCTTGCTGAACGCCCGTTTGTCGACAAGGTCGGCGCGGGTCACGATGCCGATAACGTGCTGCTTCTCGTCAGTAACCGGGAGTGCCTTGATATGGCGCTGTTTCAGCAGACTCCACGCGGCGGAAGCTCTTGTGACGGCCGACACGGCGACGAGGGAGCGCGACATGATGTCCGCGCAGGTCAGTTCATTGAACGTGCGGGCGTAGGCCTGCAACTGAACATCGCGCAGCAGGGATTCCAGATCGTCCGTGTCAATATCGAGCAATTCCCCGCGCCGGTTCAGCACCGCTTCGAGGTCCGCGCGCGTGAAACCTTCGTTCGCCGCCGCCGCCGCCGGTGCTGCCGTGCCTTTGCCCGAACTCTGGGCGACGTGCGGGTATCGATGCCCGGTAGCCGCGTGGTGCAGGATGGCCGCGCACAACAGCGCCACCGACTGGATCGCAATCGGTTCAGCCACAAAGCGGTAGCCCAGAGCGTGCACTGCCGGACCGCCAAGGACCGCGGTCAGGGCGACCGCGCCTGACGGGGGATGAACGCACCGCAGCGCAAACATCGCACAGATCGCCATCGCAACGGCCAAAGCGGCAGCGCCCACCGGCTCGACGATCAGGCTTGCACAGGCAACGCCAACCGTAGCGGAGACGATATTGCCACCGATAATGGACCACGGTTGCGCAAGCGGACTTGCAGGAACCGCGAACAGCAGCACGGCCGAAGCACCCATTGGAGCCACGAGGAGCGGAATGTTCGCCGCGGGTCCGAGAAGGAGGTGCATTGTCCCGCCGGTGAACGCAATCCCCAGCAATGCGCCGAGACACGATCTGAAGCGTTCTGGCCACCGAACGGCAATGGGATGAGGGGCAAAGCTGGAAAGCCAGCGAATCAGAGCGTAGCGGGACAAGGTTCAAGTAGGAAAGTGGGGGGTATCACGTGGGATGGCACCACACCTTAAGGCCAAATCCTCACGAAACGAAAGAACGTGTCGTCATGATTATATTTCATTGTGATATAAAAGTACGTTTCGGGTCGCCGCGATCTGACAGAGCGAGACTGGTCACGGGGGCAGACTGGTTCGGCGGCTGGCGCAGTGTGGTCCGATTGACGACATTTTCGGCTTGAATTGATCACGTTGTGATATAAAATGAAAGCAGGCCTTCTCGTGACTGGTTCGTAAACAGGAGCAGTCCGGGTGAAACTACAAGGATGATTTGCCCGGATGGCACGCGCCCATGGGGATGCCGTGCTTCTCCGACGTGCAAAGCCGGTCATCGTGGAGGCCCCGGCCGCCGTCACAGGAGACGATCACCGGCTGCCCGGGTCGTGCTGCGTCACAGTGCGAAAGACGCGTTGCATTCGTCCTCCGGGGTGAGTCCGAATGGCTTTCCGGTGCGATGGTGCAATACAGATCGAAACAAGGAGCCATTATGCTGATCACGTTTCAATCGCCCGCTACGCCCGATGTCGTGATGCTCAGGGATCTCGCCCAGTATCTGCTGGGTCTCGTGGGCAAGCGGCTCGATACGCGTGGGGTTATCCTCCACGACGAGCTGCCTCGTGCAATCAGCCGTCTCGAAGCAGCGATTTCGGACGATGAAAAAGCGGAGATTGCCCTCGAATCACTGCAGTATTCCCGCGAGCGCCGTCAGGAATCCAGCAGCGGGCTGTCGCAGCGGGCCTGGCCATTTCTCGACATGCTGCGTGAAGCCAGCAAACATAATGCCGACATCATCTGGGGGCTGTAGGTGCCGTGTCGCAGCGCGAGTTGATGCAGGTTGCGTGCCGCACCGCCTGCTGAAGGACGCCAGGATGAAACGATGGATTGCACGGCGCCTGTTCGCAGCAGCTCTTGCCGCGTGCGGCATCTGCGCGTCGGCGTGGGCAGGCGCGCATCCCGGCGCCCAACCACAAGATGTTGGCTCGAGGTCGTGTGCAGACCGGAGCCGCTGCGAGCTGGCAGGGATGTCGAGGGCTACGCCAGCTAATGGAATTGCTACTCCTTACTTCGCTGATATTCCGCTGACGGTTGTCGGTGCGTTCGGGCGTGCGAGGCTCGATATGCTATCGAGCGGACCCTTCATGTTGGTGAAGTGGCCGGATGGCTGCTGTCTGGACAGCAGACGATGGCACACGGGAGACACGCGTCATAGTCGTACTGACGACGATCTGCACGTGATCTTTCTCTGGCCAACGCTGTAGACGATTCGTCGGCGGGACGAACAATCCGAATGAAGCAACGCCCGGCCGCCAACGCCTGTCGCATCGGTGGCCGGGCCGCGGAAAGTAAAAGGGGATATCACTGGAGCGATGCCGCCAGCAGCGTCAAGGTCCGTGACGCGTGCGGTTCCACCAGTGCCTGCCGGTTGCATGCCGGAGAATCCGTTCACGAGGATTGTCCCCGGGAGCCAGGGCAACGACGAAAAGAATCATCATCGCCAGCACTGCGGCCGCAACAACAATCTGTACCAGAAGATCCATTATCATCTTCGCCTCCGCTAGGGATGTGCGGTCAATAAAGAGGTCTTGGCCGCCCCGATTCGAATTCACGCAAGACCGTCAAGCGGCCACCTTGAACAGGACGCCGCACGACACGCGGTCGAGCAGCAATGCGTGGTTTTCTCCCGTCCACCAGCGCGCAAAAAATCCGTGCGGGTGATGTCCAATGACGATCAGGTCGACCTTCAGTGAATCTGCCAGGCGGGAAATCTGGTCAATCGCATTTCCGACCGAACAATGTCCCGTTGCAGTCACACCCCATGCCCGCAGCCAGTCAATTCCCTCGCGCAGTGTCTCTTGTGCCGCCTGCTCATCGACCTCGAATTTCGTCGACGAAAGAACTTCGAACCCGCTTGACCAGTATGTATAGTCGAAAATCGAGAGCAGATGAGTTTCAGCTTGCAACTGCTGCGCGAGAGCCGCACCGAAGCGCAGCGCGAGCCGCCCTTCCGGTGTGGCGTCGTAGCAGAGAAGGATCCGGTTGAACGGGGCCATGGTGGATTCCTTTACCAACTCTCGCGGTGCTATCCATCCGGCCGATCAAATCGGTTCGCCGCGAAACCGTTCAGGTGAACATCGGCACGGCCTCGATCAGCACGAAGCCCAGTAACGCGCCCACTGCTGCACCAAGCAGCTTGGGATGCCAGCGTTGCAACTGCAGCATGCTGAGCAGGTCGCCAACCAGGATAGTGCCGAGCAGCGCAAATGCAATCAGCAGGTAGCTGATCTCAAAGTCGTTGTTGATGACCATTGCGCCTCCTCCTTTATTTCGCGTGAGACTGCGTCATCAAAACCCCGAGTGAAGTTTTTTGGCGGTAAACCGTGGCCGCTTTCGCGGGTTCAGGTTCCCTCGCGCCAGTTGCATTTTCAATTCGCACGGGGTTTTGACGCGGGCCGTTCATTCAATTATATATCACGACGTGACATATGTGACCATCTGACTCGCCAGTTACGAGGTCATCGCGATCGCCGTCGGTAAATACACCACGAAAGAGGATGAAGGGGGCGCACTAGACCCGTTCTGCTTCTTGCGGTAGCACCGGCCAACGGGCCCTCCTGACGAATCTGGCAGATCGGCAGAACATCAAAACATGAGATATTTCGGGGTGCAGTAATGACCTCAATCGCGGCTCGGATTCGGGGAGGCGAAGTAGTCGATGCCCGTGAAGCCGCAGTCGCGTGATTTTTGCAACATTGCGGTACAGGCCCCCTGATCGCCGCAGGACGATCAGCAAAGTCGAGGGAGCAAAGCCATGACTGACCTCGACGAAAAAATCAGGCATCCGCAGCCGGTGAAGCACAGCGATAACGAGAAAAGCAGGATGCCGCAACGTGACGAAGCGGGAGCCAGGCCCGTCAGGACGCGTGGCGAAGGTGAGCCGCCTGTGGAGTGATACGTCGGGCTGCGGTTTGTCCAGCGCACAGAGCGGTTCAGTCGCTTTGAGGGTGGCTGGCGAACGCGGTCCGTGGAAAGCGTTGAACCTCGGCACCAACGGTACCCGCGAAGCTGCCGTCTGCCTCGTTGCCGAGAGTCGGCTCCCGCAAGAGCTCACCGTCGACCTGATCTACGCCGGGATCCGGCAAGGCAGCCGCACCGCGATCAACGACGAACTCAAGTTGTGGAAGGACGAGCAGGCGCGCATCGGTACACTGAGCGCCTCACCGCCGTCAGCGGTCGCAAGCGCGATGGTATCGGTCTGGGCGCTCGCGGTCGAACATGGCGAACAGGTCTTCGCGCAATGCGACGAAGAGCTTGAGACAGAAGTGACGGCCGCGGTGAGATGCGCGAGTCCCCGGCGACGGCCAACGCGGGTCCTCAGGCCGAAGGCCATACCCTGCGTGCCAACTCGACAATCAGCAGACACGCCTTGCCTGGGCGCCGGCCGATCTTGCCCGTGCCTAAGCTGAGCGAGATGGCGCCACCCGGCGGAGCGAAGCCGCTACGGTCGAGCGCGATACCCTGCGTGCGCAATCGGATCAGGCACTACGCGATGCGCGTCTGCGCATGGGCGCGAACTCGACGGATTGCTGGCCGCCCGCGCCGAACACGAATCAGCCTTGCGGGAGGCAGTTGACCAGGTTACCGCCCGGTGCCAACGTCAGCTTTGCTCCGGAATGGTTTTGCTACCGACGCTGGCACCGTAGCTTGAGCCGGTGCGGTGCACAGCTGTAGTGCGCTGCACCAACGCGTCGCACCAACCCAATTCAGGCCACGCGGCGAATCCGTGCTTCGCAGCAACTGAAATCCCATCACTTGCGCCGAGGTGAACGTCCCGGTTTTCCGGAAATTTGACGATTGTGCGATACGTCGTTTAACTGGCAGCCCCGCTGGACGCGCTGTTAGCCGAATGAGGGGCGCCTGGAAGCCGCCGGAGAGACCGCCCAGGATTTGCGCTGCACGGATCTGTGGCACGGCTATTGCATAGTTCGGCAGCGGAGCCAACGGAGGCCCCAACGTATTGAATCATTACCGGCCGCTCGCTTTGAGCGACCAGCAGGGACAACGGCGTCCCGAGTGCCAACTGTGCAACCGAGCAATCGGGACGCGCGGTTGCGCTCGGGGCGCTTTTTTTTGCGCGTCATATGCCGCCGTGAGTCTCGTCATGGCGCGCGCGCCGTGCGAATGGAGCAACAGTGCAGGGCTTTCATGTCCACATTCACGATGAAACAGGCGACACATTCAGGTCCCGATGCCGTCTCTGGACAGGTCATCGGTGAGCTCATCAATCTGGGGGGGCGGCAACGGATGCTCTCACAGCGCATCGTGCTGCACGTGCTGCTCGCGTCGCTTGGCAACAGCGACGCGCTGTCCGTAGCCAAAGCGTGCCTTGCCACGTTTGAGCAAGCGCATACCGATCTGGTGAGCGGCAACGAGCGCCTGCCGGGCGTGTTTTCCGAAGCGCTGCGCGAGCTGTATTTCGGCAACCGGAGGGCCGACGAGCGGATTCAGCAATTTATCGCCCAGGTGAATCGCGCGGTGTCGTGCGTCGAGTCGGGCCGCGCGGAAGATCGGACCCAACTCGACGCGCTCGTCATGCAGGCGACGCCGCTGCTCGAACTGTTGCAGGACATCACGCTCGCCTATCAGCACGAGATGCGCGGTATCGAAGCGGCCGCACTCAAGCGGCAGACCGACATTGCCGAACGGCTCGGCAGGATCTCAATGCAGGCCAATATCGTCGCGCTCAACGCGCGCATCTCGGCCGCGCGAGCAGGCCAGTTCGGGCGGGAATTCGCGGTGATCACGACCGTGCTCGCCGACATCATCAAGGAGATGGACGAGCTGATCAAAAGTGTCGTCGACACGCGCGGCATGCCCCTTCAACGTCGGCACGCCAGTGCCGGCCGCGCCCTTCAATAGCCTTTACCCTGCGAGAGAAACCCATGAAACATCTGTTGAATTCGTTGACGAGCGGTAACTGGCGCGCGTTGCTGGCGTGCTTTCTCTACTTCGATACCGGCTTCACCGTGTGGGTGATGTTCGGCCCGCTCGCCCCGTTCATCCACAAGGACATCGCGATGACGCCGGCGGAACTGGGCTTTCTGGTCGCGGTTCCGGTGCTGGGCGCGGCGATCCTGCGTGTGACGCTCGGCAACCTGTATCAGGCCTATGACGGCCGCCGCATTGCGCTCTGCGGCGTCGTGCTGTCGGCGTTGCCGTCGATCGTGCTGCTGCTGTCACCGTCCGCGCCTTCATACGTGATGCTGCTGGTGCTGGGCGTGTTTCTCGGTGTGGGGGGAGCGAGCTTTGCGGTGGCGCTGCCGATGGCCGGCAGCAACTATCCGCCCAAGGTGCAGGGGCTGGTGCTGGGGCTCGCTGCGGCGGGCAATATCGGCGCGGTGCTCGACGGCTTCCTGTTCCCGAGCCTTGCCGATCACTTCGGCTGGGCCAAGGCCGCGGGCGCTGCGTTGCCGTTGCTCGCGCTGGCGGCCACGGCGCTGTTCTTCTGGGCGAAGGACCTGGGGCCGAAGTCCGGTAGCGCGCCGCGTGCGTTGCGCAGTTTCTGCGTCACGCTGGGCGGCTTGATCGCGCTCGTGCTCGCCGTGCACGCGGGTGTCTTCGGCGCCGGCAAGACGGGCGTGCTGCTGCTGCCGGTACTGGGCGCGCTGCTGGCGATTGCGGTGTTGCCGAAGCATTATCGCAGCGTGCTCGCGGAAAGCGACACGTGGGTCGTGATGCTGGTCTACAGCATCACGTTCGGCGGCTTCGTCGGCATGTCGTCCTATGTGACGACGCTGCTGGTTTCGCTGTATCAGTTGCCAAAGCTGGAGGCGGGGCTCTTCATGTCGCTGCTCGCCTTCACGGGTGCGCTGGTGCGGCCGCTCGGCGGCCTGATCGCCGACCGCATCTCCGGCGTTCGCGCGCTGGTGCTGCTGCTCGCCGGTATTTCGCTGTGCGATTTCGCATTCGCCGCGTGGATGCCGCCGCTGCCCGCCGGTATCGCGTTGCTGGTGGCCACCTACCTGTGCTTCGGGCTCGGCAACGGCGCGACCTTCCAGCTCGTGCCGCAACGCTGGAAGGGCAAAACCGGGCTGATGTCCGGAATCATCGGCGCAGCGGGCGGCATTGGCGGCTTCTATCTTCCCGTGATCATGGGGATGGCCAAGGAAAGCACCGGCAGCTATCAGATGGGCTTCGCGACCTTTGGCGTCATCTCGGCGCTGGCCTTCGCGCTGGTTGTCCTGCATCGCACGCGCTGGCTCACGTGGGCGCTGCCTGCGGAGAGCCTGGTGGTTGCGAGCTCGATCCCGGCTGCGGGCGCGCGTGCGAATAGTGGAGTGTGAGCTGGGCGTTGAGCGGGAAGCGTGCCTGCATTGGCTGTAAGTCGCCGCGCGCGCTTCCCGTTTCACCTCGCTCGCAAAGGATTGGATAAACGCGGGAGCTCAGCCTGAAGGTGTGAATCGTCAGTTCTATTGCTGAGTGAGGCGGCCGGTGTGTGCAAAGCGGATCGCCGCTGTCATTTGCCAACGCCGTATGTAAAACGGCCCGCGTCAGACGACGCGGGCCCAAGCCATTTAGCGTTTGGCGTCTGGGTCATGCGCTACGCAAGACCGCATCGCGCTCGTAGCACAGCGCGTGAGAAGCGGATGGCAATTCAGTAGACACGTTCGCCGCCGACTCGTCCGTCGCGTGCGCCCCGGCCTCGCCAATCGCCTTGCCAACCAGAATGACAGCGGGGCTTCCAAGCCCGGCACCACGCGCACTCGACGCAAGCGTGTCAAGCGTCGCCAGCACGTGCCGCTCCGCAGCGCCACCCGCCGATTGCACCACCGCAGCGGGCGTGTCGTGCGGCAGGGCCGACATCAGCGCGGCACACAGACTGTCGATCCGGCTCATGCCCATGTAAATGGCGAGCGTCGTGCCGGTGGCGGCCAGTGCGGCCCAGTTGGGCTCGCTGTCATCGCGCAGGTGCGCTGTGATAAACGTCACGCCCGCGCAGTGATTGCGATGCGTGAGCGAAATACCGAGACTCGCTGCCGCCGCAAACCCCGACGAAATGCCATTGACGATCTCGAACGGTATCTGCGCGCGCCGCAGTTCCGCCAGTTCTTCGCCGGCGCGTCCAAACAGCAGCGCGTCGCCGCCTTTCACGCGTACCACGTGTCGGCCGGCGCGCGCGTAGCGCAGGATCAGGCGCTGAATGAACGCCTGCGGGGTCGACTTGCAGCCGCCGCGCTTGCCCACGCGAATCACGCGCGCCTGTGGCGCAAGCGAAACGATCTCCGGATTGACGAGGTCGTCGAGCAGCACGACATCGGCGCTTGCCAGCAGCCTCCCGGCCCTGATCGTTAGCAGATCGAGGTCGCCCGGACCTGCGCTGAGTAAAGTGACCTTGCCCGTTGCCATGGTGATGTCCTTGTACGTCCTGAGGCGGCCGGTTCGACGGCCGGTTGGACGAGCGCTGCGCCGAATGCAAACGGCGTCCGCTCGTCGTGTTGAACGAGGGGACGCCGTTGTCCTGATCTGGGTTGCCTGTGCTGCCGGGTGGCGCATTGCGCGCCATCTGCAGCGTGATTCCATGCGCCGGCACCGTTGCCGCGCGCATCGACAGAGGCAATATCCACGCCAGACTGTGTCGACGCGGGCAGCAGCGCAGAACGCGCGGCGGCGCCATCCATGCAAGCCAGATGTGACGATGCACCGCGAGTCCGCGCCGGCTCGCGGGTGCTACCACATCGGGCCGCGCAACACGCCGCGAAAAACCTCTGGTCTGCTCACGCATGCGGGGTCACGAGCAAAGCCAGAGCAGGCCATCTTCACCCGACCCGCTGCACGGATGATGTGCTGCATTGCACCACCATTGTGCCTGTGCCCGGCAAAATGCATCTTCCTGTTGCGCCCCAAACCAGGGCTGAAATCCCGTATCGCCTGTGGCTATGGCCACTGCGGCCGATGCGCCGCATGGCACGGGCTTTGCGTAAGTCAAGGCAGCGGATCAACGATGATCCGGCCAGCACGCAGCAAAAGTCATTCTGTAGATCATTATTTTTTTGGACAACGGCGTCCCCTGAATTCAGTCACCTGACGACTGGATCCGCGGGACGCCTTTTTATTTGCCGGACGAAAATCATGCCGCGAACCGCGTTGGAAGTAGATGGGACTCCAGTCATGAAGGTTGTCGTCATTGGTCACGGCATGGTGGGGCACAAGCTTCTTGAATGTCTCGTGGACGATGCGAGCGCCGCGCTGCACGTCACCGTGCTGTGCGAGGAGCCCCGTCCCGCTTATGACCGCGTGCATCTGTCCGAATTCTTTTCCGGCAAATCCGCGGAAGACCTCTCGCTCGTGAAGCCTGGTTTTTTCGATCGCGAGAACGTGCTGCTCAGGCTCAACGCGAAGGCTATTTCGATCGACCGGGAGGCCCACACGGTAAGCATCTCCACCGGCGAGACGCTTTCCTACGACAAACTGGTGCTCGCTACCGGTTCGTCGCCGTTTGTTCCGCCGATGGCGGGCAGCGATCGTGAGGACTGTTTCGTATACCGCACCATCGAGGATCTCGAGGCAATGCAGGCGTGCGGCGAACGGGCGAAGTCGGGGGTGGTGGTGGGCGGTGGCCTGCTGGGGCTCGAATGCGCGAAGGCGCTGCATGACATGGGACTGGCCGCGCATGTCGTCGAGTTCGCCCCGCGTCTGATGGCGGTGCAGGTCGACGACGGCGGCGGACGCGTGCTGCGCAGCAAGATCGAGGAACTGGGTGTGCAGGTCCATACGGCCAGGCACACGCTCGCCATCGTCGATGGCGAATCGGGCACCCACCGGATGCAGTTCGCCGACGGCACGCATCTTGACACCGACATGATCGTGTTCTCCGCGGGTATCCGTCCGCGCGACGAGATTGCGCGTGACTGCGGACTGGAACTGGGCCCGCGCGGCGGCGTTGCGATCGATGACACCTGCCGAACGAGCGATCCGGACATCTATGCGATCGGCGAATGCGCGGCATGGAACGGCATGGTGTATGGCCTCGTGGCGCCAGGGTATGACATGGCACGCGTCACAGCGAAGCAATTGCTGGGCGATCAGGCCGGTTTCAGCGGCGCGGACATGAGCACCAAGCTCAAGCTGATGGGCGTGGATGTCGCGAGCATTGGCGACGCGCACGGCAAGACGCCAGGCAGCCGCACGTACCAGTTCAGCGACGAGCGCAAACAGGTCTACAAGAAGATGGTGGTGTCTGAGTGCGGCAAGCAACTGCTCGGCGCCGTGATGGTGGGCGATGCGACTGAATATGGCACGCTGCTGCAGATGATGCTGAATCGCATCGAATTGCCCGAAGCGCCGGAATTCCTCATCCTGCCGCAAAGCGACGGCAAGGCCAAACCCGGCCTCGGGGTCGACGCGCTGCCCGAGGCCGCGCAGATCTGCTCGTGCAACAACGTCTCCAAAGGCGATCTGTGCGCCGCGGTGTGTGCGGGCGCGACCGACATCGGTTCGCTCAAATGCGCGACCCAGGCCGGCACCTCGTGCGGTGGCTGCGTGCCGCTCGTCACCCAGGTGATGAAGGCCGAAATGAAGAAGCAGGGGCTCGCGGTCAACAACCACCTGTGCGAACACTTCCCGTATTCGCGCCAGGAGTTGTATCACATTGTGCGTGTCGAAGACGTGCGCAGCTTCGGCGAATTGCTCGCGAAGCATGGTCATGGCCTCGGCTGCGACATCTGCAAGCCGGCAGTTGCGAGCATCCTCGCGTCGTGCTGGAACGAATTCGTGCTGAAGAAAGAGCACGCATCGCTGCAGGACACCAACGACTATTACCTCGCCAACATCCAGCGCGACGGCACGTATTCGGTCGTGCCACGCATGCCGGGCGGCGAGGTCACGCCCGACGGCCTGATCGCGGTCGGCCAGGTCGCCAAGAAATACGGCCTCTACACGAAGATCACCGGCGGTCAGCGAGTCGATCTGTTCGGTGCCCGCGTCGAACAACTGCCGTTCATCTGGGAAGAACTGATCGCCGCAGGCTTCGAATCGGGCCATGCGTATGGCAAGTCGCTGCGCACGGTGAAGTCGTGCGTGGGCTCGACGTGGTGCCGTTACGGCGTCGGCGACTCGGTAGGCCTCGCGGTCGAACTCGAGAACCGCTACAAGGGCCTGCGCACGCCGCACAAGATCAAGTTCGGCGTATCCGGCTGCACGCGCGAATGCGCGGAGGCGCAGGGCAAGGACGTCGGCATCATCGCCACCGAGAAGGGGTGGAACCTCTACGTGTGCGGCAACGGCGGGATGAAGCCGCGCCATGCTGAACTGCTCGCCTCGGACCTCGATCAAGAGACCCTGGTGCGCTACATCGACCGCTTCCTGATGTTCTACGTGCGCACGGCCGACCGGCTGCAACGCACCAGCGTGTGGCGCGACAACCTCGAAGGTGGCCTCGAGTATCTGATCGACGTGGTCGTCAACGATCACCTTGATGTTGCGGCGGAACTCGAAATCGAAATGCAGCAGGTGGTCGACAGCTACGAAGACGAGTGGAAGAAAGCCGTCACCGATCCTGAAACGCGCAAACGCTTCCGCCATTTCGTCAACAGCGAAAAGGCCGACAGCACGGTTACGTTTGTGGAGGAACGCGGCCAGATCCGGCCCGCGACGCCCGCCGAGCGGCAAGCGAAGCAGTTCCCGGTTCCCGTGGTTGTCGAGACCGCCTGACCTTCCACATCACCTACCCTGAGGAGATCAACATGAACAACGATCGACTTCCGCAATCGTGGATGCCCGTGTGTGCGCTCGACGACATTGTTCCGAATACGGGCGTCTGTGCGCTTGTCAACGGCGAGCAGGTCGCGGTGTTTCACGTCGCGCACGGTGACGGTAGCGTATTCGCGATCGACAACTTCGATCCGGGTTCGCAGGCGGCGGTGCTCTCGCGCGGGCTGATCGGCAACCTCGGCGAGCGCATCGTGGTGGCCTCGCCGATCTACAAGCACCATTTCGATCTGCGCACCGGCGAGTGCCTCGAGGCGCCCGAGAATTCCGTCAATGCCTACCCGGTGCGCGTCGAGAGCGGCAAGGTGTGGGTCGCGGCATGAGATACGAATACGCAGCGCCGAGCTCCGGAGGCGCGTCGCTCAGTGCGCCGTCCCGCCCGCGTCTTGTGGTGGTCGGCAACGGCATGGCCGGCATGCGCACTGTCGAGGAACTGCTCAAGCTCGCACCGGACCTCTACGACATCACCGTATTCGGTGCCGAGCCGTACGGCAACTACAACCGCATCCTGCTCTCGCCGGTGCTCGCGGGCGAGAAGTGTGTCGACGAGATCATCCTCAACACGCGTGACTGGTATGCAGACAATGGTATCCAGCTGCATGCGGGCGACCCGGTGGTCGCAATTGACCGCAAACGCCGCATCGTGCGCTCGCAAAGCGGCATCGAGGTGAGCTACGACCGGCTGCTGATCGCGACTGGCTCGAAGCCATTCCTGATTCCGGTGCCGGGTCACCAGTTGCCGGGGGTAATCGCGTTTCGCGACATCCAGGACGTCGAAACGATGCTCGCCGCCGCGCGCAGTCACCGTCACGCCGTGATCATCGGCGGCGGCCTGCTCGGGCTCGAAGCGGCGAACGGGCTCATGCGCCAGGGCATGTCGGTGACTGTCGTGCACGACACCGACAGCCTGATGGACCGCCAGCTCGACAGGAGCGCATCGGCCCTGCTGCTGCAGACGCTGGAGAAGAAGGGCTTGCGCTTCCTGCTGAAAGCCCGCACCACCGAAATCGTCGGGCCGGAGCGTGTCACCGCCGTGCGTTTTGACGACGGCACGGAAATCCCCGCCGACCTGGTCGTCATGGCGGCCGGGGTGCGCCCGAATATCGACCTCGCGAAGCAGGCGGGCTTGCACTGCGAGCGGGCGATTGTCGTCGACGACACGTTGCAGACCTACGATCCGCGTGTCTACGCGGTCGGCGAATGCGTGCAGCACCGCACGGCGACCTTCGGCCTCGTGGCGCCGATCTGGGACCAGGCGCGTGTCTGCGGCGCGCATCTGGCCGGTGCGGGCCACCGTCGCTACGTGCAGCGCGCGACCGCGACCAAGCTGAAAGTCACTGGCGTCGACCTTTATTCTGCTGGCGATTTCACCGGCGGCCCGGACAGTGAAGACCTGGTGCTGCGCGATCCGCGACGCGGGGTCTACAAGCGCCTCGTTATCGAGGATAGCCGGGTGATCGGCGCAGTCCTCTACGGCGACGTCAAGGACGGAGCGTGGTACTTCGAGCTGATTCAGAACCGAACCGACATTTCTCCGCTGCGCAGCCAGTTGCTGTTCGGTAAAGCCCTGTGCGAGGCGCAGCCCGCCTGAACCGGAATCAAACGTGAGTTTTCCCATCGTCATTTCCAGCCCGCCTGACGGTAGCCGTGACGCGGTCCGAACCACCTGCCCGTATTGCGGCGTCGGTTGTGGCGTACGCGCGACCCCACGCCCGGACGGCCCACCGGACATTGCCGGCGACGAACGCCATCCGGCAAACGCCGGACGCCTTTGCGTGAAGGGCTCGGCGCTCGGCGAAACGGTCGGGCTCGACGGACGCCTGCTGCATCCGAAGTTGCGCGAACCGGGCAGCGGCGAGTGGCGCGATGTCTCGTGGAGCGATGCGCTCGACACAGTCGCCAGCGGCTTTCGCCGGATCATCGATCAGTACGGCCCGGATGCGGTCGCACTCTATGTCTCGGGACAACTGCTGACGGAGGACTACTACGTTGCCAACAAGCTGATGAAGGGCTATGTCGGCAGCGCGAACATCGACACCAATTCGCGCCTGTGCATGTCGTCTTCGGTTGCAGGGCACAAGCGTGCGTTCGGCGAAGACCTGGTGCCGGTGTGCTACGAAGACCTCGAACTGGCAGACCTCGTCGTGCTGGTCGGATCGAATACCGCGTGGTGCCATCCGATCCTGTTCCAGCGGATTGTCAGGATCAAGGAAACGCGACCCGATATGAAGGTCGTCGTGATCGACCCGCGCTACACCGCGACCTGCGAGATGGCCGATTTGCACCTGCCGCTGAAGGCGGGCACCGACGTTCGCCTCTTCAATGGGCTGCTCAGTTTTCTCGCGGAACACGATACGACAGATGCAGGTTTCGTCGATGCGCATACGACCGGCTATGCGCAGGCGCTCGATGCGGCCTCAACCGACGCGGCGAACGGCTTTGACCTCGCGCAGTGCGCGAAGGGCTGCAAGGTCGACCGGCACGATCTGCTCGAGTTCTACCGGCTGTTCGCGCGGACTGAGCGGGTGGTGACGGTTTATTCCCAGGGTGTGAACCAGTCGACCTCCGGCACTGACAAGGTCAACAGCATCATCAATTGCCATCTGCTGACCGGTCGCATCGGCAAGCCGGGAATGGGGCCGTTCTCGTTTACCGGGCAGCCGAACGCGATGGGCGGGCGTGAAGTGGGCGGACTCGCGAACATGCTGGCGGCACACCTGGAGCTCGATAATCGGCGCCATCGCGAACTCGTGCAGACGTTCTGGGGCTCGACCGCTATCGCGGAGCGGCCGGGACTCAAGGCGGTCGAGCTGTTCGGGGCAATCGAGGCAGGCCGGATCAAGGCCGTCTGGATCATGGGCACGAACCCGGTTGTGAGCCTGCCCGACGGCGATCAGGCGAAGCGCGCGCTCGCGCGCTGCGAACTCGTCGTCAGCTCCGACATTGTTGAAAACACGGATACCAATGCGTTTGCGCACGTCCTGCTGCCAGCGCTCGGCTGGGGCGAGAAAGATGGCACCGTCACGAACTCCGAGCGCAGGATTTCGCGCCAGCGTGCGTTCCTGCCGGCACCGGGCGAAGCGCGCGCCGACTGGCGGATCATCTGCGACGTTGCGCAGCGCATGGGGTATGCCGGTTTCGATTTTTCGCATCCGCACGAGATCTTTGACGAGCATGCGCGGCTAAGTGCTTATCGTAACGAGGCGGGCAACGGCAGCGAAACCAATGACAGTCTCGGGACAACAGGCAACGGACACATCGACGGTAATGTGCCGCGTGTGTTCAATCTGGGCGGCCTCGTCGCACTCGGTCGCGAGCGTTACGACGCGTTGCAGCCCATTCAGTGGCCGGTACTGGCGGCGAACGGCGCAGAGCAGCGTGGTACCGCGCGTCTTTTCGGTGATCGTCACTATGCCCACGCGGACGGCAAGGCGCGTTTCGTCGCGACACCACCGCGCGCACCGGTCCACGCGCCGGACGACGAGTATCCGCTGACGCTGAATACCGGCCGGGTGCGCGACCAATGGCACACGATGACCCGCACGGGCAAGTCGGAGAAGCTCGCCGGCCATGTGACGGAAGCATTCGTCGATCTGCATCCACAGGACGCGCTGTCGAGCGGCGTGCGTGAAGGTGAACTCGCGCGCGTGTCGAGCCGTTGGGGCACGATGGTCGCACGTGTGCAGCATGGCGGTGGTATGTCGCGTGGCAGCGTGTTCGTGCCGATCCACTGGAACGATCAGGTGGCATCCGACGCGCGTGTCGGCGCAGTGGTGAATCCCGAGGTCGATCCGGTTTCCGGGGAGCCTGAGTTCAAACATACGCCGGTTCGGGTCGACAGGTTCGACGTCGCCTGGCACGGTTTCTCGTTGAGCCGTCACGCTCCGATGCTGGACGACGTGACCTACTGGACGCGCGTCCACGGCACGCAGTTCGTGCGTTACGAACTCGCGGGGCGCAAGCCGCTGGCCGATCACGGCAACTGGGCGCAAGCCCTGTTCGGTATCGAGGATCCGCACGCTGACTGGCTCGAGTACGAGGACAGGGCGGCGGGCACTTATCGCGCTGTGCACCTGATCGATGAGCGTATCGAGAGTTGCATCTTCGTATCGGCGCGCCGCGAGTCGCAGTTGCCGTCGCGTACGTGGCTCGCGGGCCTGTTCGGGAAGGACGAGCTCGACGAAGAGGATCGTGCCGGCCTGCTGGCGGGACAGCCGATTGGCAAGGGGGTCGATACGGGGCCCACGGTCTGTTCGTGTTTCGGTGTCGGACGCAATACGATCTGCACGGCGATCCGTGAGCAAGGGCTCAAGACGGCGGCGGAAATCACCGCTTGCCTGAAGGCTGGTGGCAACTGCGGGTCGTGCGTGCCGGAACTGAAGAAGCTGCTGGTCGACACCGAACTGGAACGGTTGAGCACCGCCTGAAGGAGACTGAAGTTTCATGCTGAA
Source organism: Paraburkholderia domus (assembly GCF_905220705.1). GTDB lineage: Bacteria > Pseudomonadota > Gammaproteobacteria > Burkholderiales > Burkholderiaceae > Paraburkholderia > Paraburkholderia domus. The sequence goes on along the minus strand of NZ_CAJNAT010000014.1, from coordinate 129,936 downwards.
GAGACTAAAAACCATGCTGGCCGTGATCAAACCCGGCGATACTTTGCTCTCGCGCCATGACGACGGCAACGTCACGCCGTCAGGTTCAGAAGGTGTCGGAGAGGCACACCTGCGACATACGGCGAGCCTTCGCGCCTCACATCCGGGCAAACGGAGGCGACATGAACGTGCAGGCCACCGCGCCCGCAAGCCGGGTGCGGCCGTGGGGCAGGCGCGCACCGGCACGCCACTTTCGCATCGCTATCGTTTGCGTTGAAGGGGCTGCGTATCGGCACGCCGCACTTTGTGATTAACGCCGCAGTTCCGACATGATCTTTTTTCGGCGGGAAAGTCGCATGGCGGCCGCTTCGATTTTGCACTCCGCGCAAGTATGACCTCTCCGTGCGGCGATTTGATGGTTCGCCGAATCATTCAAAGCCGCGGGAAAAAAGATTGGGACGCTGTGGCGTATTTGCGCGCATTCTCGCCGAGCCGCCGGCGCGACAGATCTGGATGCTCCTGAACGCGGGGCAGCACTGATTCACTTGCGCCGGAGAGCCGGCTTACGGATAGTTCCTTCATGCTAGGATTCCTCGAAAAAAACCGAGAGAAACCTTCATGGCCAGCCACAATTTCTCGTACAACGAGGTCAACTACAGCGTTTACGTGACCCAACAAAAGGACGGCAGGTGGGACTGGGCATACACGTTGACCAAACCGCCCATCTACTGGAAAAACCCGGAGGCGCCTGCGGGAACTCCGGAGCAGGCGATCGAAGAGGCTCGTTTCGACGCCGAGCGCCGCATCGACGCGATGAAATAGGTCGTCAAAAATGGCCGTACCATCGGGCATGGCTTCAATTCGGCCGCTTCTGCGGCTCGTATCGCGTTGTCGGTTCGTCGACGTCGGGGCCGGCGTGTCGCGCCGCACTCCAATGGAGAGCGACGACGCCCGCCTGGGAATTATTCAGCGGAGCCGATGTCAATCGGACTCCTTTGCATGACGTTGTTCACGGAAGCGGGCATGCAGCCCGCGTGAGGCGTTACCGCTTCGCGCCAGCCGAGGGCTGCTCGCCGGTGCGTCGGGCAGCCGTCGCAGCCTCTGTGGCTTTCGGCAAGTTGTACTGCTTGCTGGTTTGTTTTCTGCGGCGTTTCGACCAGTGTACTGGTGGTAGCAATCGCTGACTTCCACGCGGCAATGCCAGCTTCGGAGTCCGCCGTGAGGCCCGGGCCCGCTACTTGATTTTCAAAGCCGGGCGGAGCTGGGTCTGGGTAAACGCGCGTCACCGCCGTTGCTGGGGAAAGGCAAGCCATCGCCTAATGGCTGTCCGGACGGCTTTCGTGTTCATAGCCGCCGTGTGCTTCCCCACCGCGCTGTGCGGGCTGACGGCCGCCGCCATGCATCTGCGGTGCTACCACCGCATGAGCAGGGCCTGGCCCAAGCTGAAGACTGGCCTGCGGCCGGGGCTGAGGCTGAACCTGCTGTTGAGGGGCGCCGCCATGCTCGGCGGAGTTTCCGGCCCGCGCCCATACGCACGCTCACGACCGGGCGGCGGCCCCAGCGCTCGACCGACCTCACTGCGAACAGGCGGAGGCCCTCCACGTGTGGGCGGCGGGTGATTCGCCCAGCGCGCTGCATCGTGGTACCAGACTAGATCTGCGCCGTGCGGCGCATCTGTCGAGGATGCCATTGGTGGACGGCGTTGAAGACGTCTAGGCACGCGCTAAAGTTTGCGCGATCACAGCCGACATTCCGGTTATGGAAGACGACCCGTACGTCCCGTTCGGCCCGGGACACCCTGAGTATCTGCAGGCTAGAGCACTTGCCCTGAGCGTCGCAGCGATCCGCAAGGGCCGGGGCAAAAAGAATCCGGACGATTACCCGATCGGCTCGGCGGGATGGGCAGAGGTAGACGAAGACTTCGCGCGTGACGTATTACGGGCGCTTGGCGGCCACCCTGACAATCACGATCGCGCTTGACGGATTGCGGCATGCTGCGAAACCTTCGGTTCAGTGAATCGTAATGCGGCGTTGGTAGGATGCCCGTCTCCCGTTCCACTCGAAGGTTCCACGATGAAGAAAGCATTTCTCGCGCTTGCAGCGGTAGTTATATCCCTCGGCGCAGTTGCACCTGCACACGCCGACAATCATCAACACCATCGCGTTTGCCATAAAGTGAAGGTACACGGCCACTGGCAAAACCGCTGCCATTAACCCGTTTCGCCTGATCTGCCCCGCTTGGCGCTGGGCTTTTCGTTCCTGCCTGCGTCAAGGCCTGCGGTGTAACCAGTCGCGCATAGGGTGCGTGTCCAGCCAGCGAAGTTGCTGATTCCTGTGATGTTCGCGCCTGTAGTGCTCCGCAACCAGGATGGCTGCCATGATCAGGACGACCACCCCAAGCAACATCCCCGATATTGACTCGCCCATGGCCGTCTCCTTGCTTGTCGCGATCATGCCTGTATTTTAGGTGATGGCGACAGGCGGGGGCGGTGAATATCCGGGCCGCTGAAGGGCGTGCCAACGCTCATCAACTACCCAATACGGCTCGCGAGACGGTTGCCTGAGAATTAGCGCCATCTATCCCAATAGTTGGCATATCGCGGAAAACTGGCCTACAGTATTGATCAGACGTAAAGCAATGGTTCGTGGGCCAAAAGCAAATACGGGGGCGCGCATGGGTATGTTCTTTGACCAGGAGGTTGCGCATATTGCACGCGTGATGTTGCCGTCATTGGTAGGAGGCCTCCGCAGGCCAATCCTGCCGGCCGAATATTGGCGCGGGCGGCTCCACAAGCTTCTGGATGCGACGCACCTCACGCCCGCTCAACTCTGTGCGCTGGATAGGCTGCTGCTTGAACTGGATGACTTCGAAACCGGGGGCCGGTCCACGCTAGCGGGAAGCACTTGTCCGTGTCGCTCGAAATCTCGACAACACCGAACGCCGCACCGGAACATTTCTTGATCCAGTCCCTGCGGATTTTCACCGGTGTGTACATAAAAGGACGGCGCAGGACCCGCCTATGGCTTACTTGACACCCCAAACGCGGCTGGCCTGGGTCGCCGTGACCGCTAGGCAGTCGCTTCGAGCACATGGCATAGACAGCAGTTCTGGACGATCGCCCGTTTGCGCACCGCAATCTGTCGGCCTGCGGCGAGCCGTTTGTGCCGTGGAAGCTAGCACCGCCGGATGGCTCGCGCAAACGCCAGAGAGATTCCGGATGCATAAAAAAAGCCGCAGACATTGCTGCGGCCTCGAACACACACGCCGCGCATGAGGCGCTGACGTTGGTGCCATCCTACACATCCGCATTTCCGAAGCAATCAGGTCTTTCATCTGAATATTTGCAAGAGACTGCATTGCCGCATCTATCGTGGCGCAGGCCGGTCTCAATCGCTGGCGCAGGCGTTGCAGAATGGTCACAGGACTGTTCACGTAGCGGATGAGAGGCCCGTCAGATATGGGTTTGTCACGCAGTTACGCGGTCGAAGCTGCCGGCAGCCTATTTGATCCTACCCCTAAAGATTGCTGCAATCTGTCCGTAAACCCGATAACACAACTTTGGCAGCAACGGGTTCCTTGCGCGAGTCAGCCTTCCCAAGCGACGGTGCTGCCAGCAGTTTTTCGTCTCTCAGGTTCTAGCATTCCCTTGGATACTAGACCTTTCCAAGCCGGCCTCGCGCCGGTTTTTTTTCGTCGGTGAACATCCGCGAGGGTTTCCGCCATCAAGACTCCACCCGGCCAGGAAGCGCCACTGGCTCGGGCTGCCCCCGACGTTCGAGCGTCGGCAGTGCTCAGACAACAGCCCCTCATGAGCGTGCGTTTCGCACAAAAATAGGGGTATCTACCTAGTGATCCAGCATTTGGATTTAACATTTAGTCGTTAGAATAAACACTCTAATATCTGCTTACATGTAACTACATACACCGAAACCTCCGTAACCGAAGATGCCGCTCCACCAGTGGCGCGGCCAGGCAAATCGAGTGTCATGCCTGACCAGGCGGGCGCGACGCGGTGGTCAGAATCGCGCAACGTTGCATCAGCTGGATGTTGGATGTCGGGCCAGAGGTTTCGATCTGGGTTGGAGTGCATTGCATCAATTCGCAATACTAACTATAACTTTCGGATTGAAAATCCGGCGGACCCGCAGTCAGATAATTAATGGCCTGCGCAACCGGCGGAGTAGGGTGTTTCAAACATTAACCCAGGAGAGACAATGAACGAATTTTCGTCTGAGGAGTTGACGCATTTTTACAAGTCGAATGTTTCAACCTTCTTTTCGCTCGTCAGCGAGGCGTTTGAGGGGGTGCAGAAGCTGGCCGAACTTAACTTGCAGGCGGGGCGCTCCGTTCTGTCAGAAAGCGTCGCGCGTCTGCAGGAAGTGAGCTCCGACACGGCGAGCGCAGACTGGCTGGTTTCGCCGTTGCGCCTTGTTCAGTCCGCTGCCGGGAAGACGTTGTCGTACCAGCAGCATGTCCACGACATTGCGGTCGCAGCCCAGTCCGCCTCGGCGAAGATCATCGACGCGCAGTACGACCAGTTCAGCCGCGACTTACTGGCCCGCATCGATAACTGGGCAAAGCATGCGCCGGCGGGTTCAGAGACGGCTCTCGTCGCCGTGAAGTCGGCGTTTTCGACGGCTAGCGACACGGCGGAAGCGGTGCACAAGTCGGTCCGTAGCGTCGTAGAAGCCGCGCAGGCCAATGTCTCCGCGATCGCCGCCGGAGCCAGCAGGAACGTTGCGTCGAAGCCGGGCGCGCGCGCCTGATCATTCGGGACATCTGGAATTTTTAGAGCGGTCCGCCGGCGCGGCATGTTGTAGCTCGCCGGCGCATCAGACTCCATTCGCGCAATACCACAAGCCTACAAAAACCCGCGCAGTTCAACCAATGCATTGCCCCCTCCCGCAAGTCCGGAGGCGGCAATGCATTGTGGCAAAGCAATGGCGGGTTGTGCGAGCCGGCCATTGGGTATTCATGATCCTCGCAGATATTACGATCACGGACGGAATGGATGACGAAACGAATCGCTGTAGTGACAGGCGGGATGGGCGGCCTTGGAGAAGCGATCAGTATGAAACTGCATGACGCGGGTTACGTGGTTGTAGTCACGCACTCGCCAAATAACACAGGCGCAGCCGAATGGTTGGCGAGCATGGAAACTCAAGGCCGGAACTTTCGCGCGTACCCGGTTGATGTGGCCGACTACGACTCATGCCAGCACTGTGTGGCCAGAATTCAGGTTGAAGTCGGCCCTATCGACATTCTGGTGAACAACGCCGGGATCACCCAGGACATGACACTCAGGAAGATGGACAAGGTCAACTGGGACGCGGTCATTCGCACCAATCTGGATTCAGTATTCAACATGACCAAGCCGTTGTGCGAAGACATGGTCGCACGCGGCTGGGGGCGCATCGTCAACATCTCGTCCGTCAACGGTTCGAAAGGTTCAGTCGGCCAGACCAACTACGCCGCGGCCAAGGCTGGCATGCACGGTTTTACCAAATCGCTGGCGCTGGAAGTGGCGCGCAAAGGAGTCACCGTCAACACGATTTCGCCAGGTTACCTCGCGACGAAGATGGTCACGGCGATTCCGCAGGAGATTCTCGATACGAAGATCCTGCCACATATCCCGATGGGGCGTCTCGGCAAGCCCGAGGAAGTGGCGGCGCTCGTGCTTTATCTGTGTTCGGATGATGCCGGTTTCGTGACCGGCTCCAATATCGCGATCAACGGTGGCCAGCACATGCAATAACTCGACGCGCGCACCGGCCGGTTCGCGTGGGGCACCGCACGAACCGGCGTGAACCATTCACGCAACACCCCTGTGCTTCCAGGAGAGGAATGTGTCATGAGTGAAACCTGGATGGGCCTGATCATCGGGGGCTCGGCCCTCAGTATCGCGCTGCTCATGATGATTGGTCACTATCGCCGTGAGCGGAGACGGGCAAGACTGCTACGACACTTGAATCGTCATGAGTGGTGGCATCAAACGCGTGGGCGAATGTGATCGCACCGCCCGTGCGGATGACAAGACAAACACATCAGAGAGAGGGCTGGAGGATGACACCGGAAATTGCCGGGCTATTAAAGGCCACAGGCCATCAGATCACGGTTCGTACGAGGAGCGGCGGCATGCGGGTCGCCGCGGTCTGGCAGGTGCTGATGCCGGTCGCCCGTGACATCGAGCGCGTCCAGATTGTGACCAACAGCGAACGCGGTTCTGAGGACATAACGATATGGTTTGCTGAAACGTTCTCCGGGTCGCTGAACACCGTTCTCCGGCAGTTCGAAAAGATGACGTGGGTGGCCACCGCAGAGCTTTGCTAAACATTCCCGGTGCCGTATGCGTGCAACGGGTCGCATCTAGGCGTCGGCCGGGGCGCGTCGCGGTTCCGGGGTGCGCATGGGCGCTGTTCAGCGAGGGTACGCCCGCATTTTGCAGGGACAGGCTCAACTGAAGCCTGACGAACGGACCGGACTTAGTCGGTAACCGCAGCACACGAGAGAAGTGGATGAAAACAACAATCAAAAAAGGGCCCGGAGACATGGAGAGCCCTTATACGCCCCGAACTGCCGAGGATGCGATTTCACATCTCGAACGGATCCTGTCAGCCGACGGCGCAGATTCACTGTTCAGCCGGACCTACTGGCGCACACGTGTTCAGCAGGTGAGTGCTACACGAGGGCTGACTGCGCAGCAGCAGGCAAGGCTTGTGAGACTGCTTGAGTCTCTCCCTTCCCCGGTTCGGGGCGAAGAGCCATCGTAGACCACTACCTTCATGCGAGTCGAATGCCTGTTGGCAAACGTCGCTGGTCTAAGCGCGCATCTCGAAGGGTGCATTGCGTTGGAGCTTCGCCCGTAAGCGGTTATTCCTTGAGTGCGGAACTCGAGGCGCAGCTTCGGGCCCTGGAGATCGAGCGGCACGTCGATGGGCCGCCCGGTGTCCCGCTCCAAGCCGCGGATGATCTCGAGCCGCTCCTGGCGCCGGGGGGTGCGTACCGTGGCTGAAGTTAAGCCGGAACACGTCGGCCCCGGCGTCGAAGAGGGCGCGCACCGTGGTCAGGTCGGAGCTCGATGGCCCGAGTGTAGCGACGATCCTGGCGTTACGTTTTCGACGCATCATATTCGTTCCGCTCAAAGGATAAAGTCTGTATTGATGAACTTTGATTGATGCTCGCGCACGATGGTATTGAGCAGTTCCTTGTTCGGCTCGGTCTGTTTCGTGGCCACCATCGAGCGGATCGAGAACGCGCGCAGCGCGTCGCTGACCGACAGCGTGCCCTCGGCGGAATCCTTGCGCCCGGCGAACGGGAACACGTCCGGCCCGCGCTGACACTGGCAGTTAATGTTCACGCGGCAGACCTGGTTGGCCAGCGGATCCACCAGCGCACCGATCTGCGCGGCGTCGGTTCCGAAGATGCTTACCTGTTGCCCGTGATCCGAGGTGATCACGTAGTCAAGTGCCTCTTCCACGGCGTCGAAGCTCATCACCGGGACGACCGGACCGAACTGCTCCTCGCGGTACAACGTCATCCCCTCCTTCACGGGGTAGACGACAGCAGGGTTGAACAGCGTGTCGCAAAAGGCGCCGCCGCCCTCGTTGACGACGCGCGCACCCTTGGCCCTGGCATCTTCGATCGCTTCCGTCATGTAGGCGGTGCGATGCGGCCCGGGCAGCGGGGTGATCTGCACGCCGGCCTCCCAGGGCATGCCCATCTTGAGCCGCGCCAGTTCAGCCGTGAAGCGTTCAAGGAACGCGTCGACGATACTGCTGTGCACGATCAGCATCTTGAGGGCCGTGCAGCGCTGCCCATTGAACGACAGTGCGCCGAGCAGGCACTCCTTGACGGCGAGATCCAGGTCAGCGTCGGGCAGCACGATGGCCGCATTCTTCGCGTCCAGTCCCAGCACGGCACGCAGGCGGTGAGATTTGGGGTGCTGCTTTTTCAGATGGTCTGCCACGCGGCTCGAGCCGATCAATGCCAGCACGTTGACCTTGCCCGAGGCCAGCATGCGCGGCACCACCAGTTGACCCGGTGCGTAGATGGTGTTGACCACGCCGGGCGGGAACGCATCCCGAAACACGTCGAGCAGCGGCTCGAACAGCAGGGTGCCATATTGTGGTGGCTTGAGGACCACCGTATTGCCCATGAGCAACGCCGGGATCAGCGTGCAGAACGTTTCGTTTAGCGGATAGTTGTAGGGCCCCATGCACAGCACCACGCCTAGCGGCGTGCGGCGGACCTGGCCAATGGTGCCCTCGACCACCATGAAGCGCGAATGGCCGTTGTCCATGTCCTTCAGGGCCTCGATCGTGGCCTGGATGTACTCGATGGTGCGGTCGAATTCCTTGCGCGAGTCGGCGAGGCTCTTGCCGATTTCCCACATGAGGAGGTTCACGATCGCCTCGCGGCGCTCGACCATGCCTCTCACGAACGTTTGCATACAGGCGATACGGCTGGCGACGGTCATCGTCGGCCATTGGCCCCGGCCGTTGTCGTACGCGGCGACCGCGGCATCCAGAGCCGCGTCGCTCTGCGCCTCGCCCATCAGCGGGTAGCTGCCAATCGCGACCTGGCTCACGTCACCGGTCGCCGGGTCGCGGGTGCAGACTGGCGACAGCACGGTTTTACAGGGGCCGTCCCATACGAGCATCTGGCCGCCGATCAGGAAACCGCGCTGGTGAACCGGAGTGGTGAGACAGCGTTCCGCCGGAATCTCGTCGGGCGTAGGGAAGTGCTGGGCGAGTCGCGAATTGTGGTCGGTCGTCATGAGGTCTCCGAAGGAGGGGGTGACATTAAGGCAGTCGTGGCGAATCAAAACGTTCAAGGCGCGCTGCGTAAAGCGCAACGTGCAGGTTGGCGCTGGTTTCGGTCAAGGAGCATGCGCGCGCACGAAGTGCTGAAAAACGCGGCTGAATTCCGCCAGACACGCCTGGCGCGGGTTCAGGCAGCCGGCACCCCCGCACATGCATGGCTCGCATTCATTGGGTCACGACCTCGAATCGGTAAGCAATTTCAACCGGCTGATCCGGATTGAGCGATATCGCGGTTGGAACCTCTCTTGCATTGATCGGGTTCGCCGCGAGCGAGGGACGACAGCCGAGTTCAAACGCGCTCGCCACCGGCTCGACGCCCAGGCAGAGGTTGCGGCCGTTCCAGGGGCTGTGGGTGCGGCCGCGATTGCTGATCCACAGCAGAAGCGATGGGAGTACGGAGGCGTCCCAGGTCAGCCGATATGCAACCCGGGACTCGTCATTCGTCAGGATGACGGACCCGTCGACTCCGCAGAGCTGAATGATTTCCTCCGTATCGTGAGCGAGAGGAAAACGATCAAACGCGGCTGTTCCTCCGGCATGCAGCGGTACGTTATCGAGTTTGTCGAAGACCGCGCCCGGGTCGGCACGAGACACACCTGGTTCGGGGCCGGCCGGGTGAACGACACCAAAGCGAAACGTGCCCGGGTAGATCTGGAGCGCTCCGGTCATCGACGGCAGCGCAAGATTGGGGTGCAGGCCAATCGGACGGCGCGTCTTCTGGCGAGCCTCAACCGTTACGGAGAAGTCGATTGCGGGGCCATCGGGGTCGGCGCGAATCGCGCGGACAACGCGAGCAATCGACGAGGTGGACGGATACTCGAGCGCGATCTCGATCGCGAGATCTGTCTGTCGCACGAGTGACCATTCACCCACACAGGCATAACCATGCAGCAGGTCGTCGCTCGCATCTAACGGGTGATCATCTTTGTCGACTGACGTGGCGAGACTCTCCTGCCAGCTTTCCACGACGGTTTCCGGAGAATACGGCACCCCAAAAGGAACGCATGGAAATTCGCTTCTGAGCTGGCCGAGTAGTCCCGCCTGTTCGGGCGTCCCGTCGGCGAGCCACGGGGCTTCGTAAAACGGCTGGACGTGCCGGCTGCCGCTCGTTAGCGAAACGCCGCTGAGCATCCCGCCTCTGGCGTGAACGTCAAGGGAGCCATGAGGCCATTCAAGGTGCCAGATTTCATTCATTGTTGTCTTCTTAAAAGAAAATGGTATGGCGCCGCACTTCGTTGCCCGGGCCGAGAGCGGCGCGTCATGCCGTATAGCTCGTACTACGGAATAAGCGCGTCATGATCTGGTTGATCGAGTGCTCGTGGCCGAGGGGCGCCTGAGCGATCTCAGCCACGAAAAGTCCAGTCGGTGCTCAGTTTTCTTCTTCCTGCCAGCAGGTGTTGTGCCGCGCGAGCAGCGCGCTGGCCGCCGCCGGGCCCCACGTACCGGACGCGTAAGGTTTCGGAAGGTTTCCCTGCGTGGCCCAGTCTTCGATGATCGGCGCGACCCAGCGCCATGCCGCCTCCTGTTCGTCGCGCCGCACGAAGAGGGCGAGCCGCCCCGCTATTACATCGAGCAACAGACGCTGATAGGCCTCCATGCGGCCTTGCTGGAAGAATTGATCGAAGGCGAGATCGAGATGCACGCCTTGCAGGGTCATTCCCATGCCAGGCTGCTTGGCAAGCGCACTGAGCCGAATCGATTCGTTCGGCTGCAAACGGATCGTCAGCCGGTTCGAACCGGGACGCAAGGCCATTGCTCCCAACGCGGAGTGCGGCACTGGCTTGAAGTTGACGACAATCTCGGCAATACGGCCCGCGAGCCGCTTGCCGGTGCGTAGAAAAAACGGCACACCGGCCCAGCGCCAGTTTTCCACCTCCACTTTCAACGCGACGAAAGTCTCGGTCGTACTGCCTTGCCGGACACCGGGCTCTGCGTGATAAGCGGATACCGTTGTGTCCTTGATGGCGCCAGCGTGGTATTGGCCGCGGACCACGCTTTGCCTGATTTCCTCGCCCAGCACCGGTTTGAGCGCCCGCAGCACGCGCAGCTTCTCGTCACGCACCGCATCCGCGTCCATCGACTGCGGCGGCTCCATCGCGATAATGGAGAGCAGTTGCAGCAGATGGTTCTGCACCATATCGCGCAGCGCACCCGTCTGGTCGTAGAAGTTGCCGCGGCCTTCGACACCCAGTTCCTCGGCTACGGTGATCTGAATGCTCTCGACCCATTCGCGGCGCCACAATGGTTCGAACAACGAATTACCAAAGCGCAGCGCGAGCAGGTTTTGTACCGCTTCCTTGCCGAGGTAGTGATCGATCCGGTAGATCTGGTCTTCTTTGAAGATCTGGCCGACTGCATCGTTGATCGCGTTGGACGATTCCAGATCGTAGCCAAGCGGTTTTTCCAGAACGACGCGGGAGCCTTCGGTGAGCCCAGCCGACGCCAGGGCGCGGCAGATCGGCACGAACAGCGCAGGCCCGGTTGCCAGATAGAAAATGCGTCTGCCGTGTCCCGCGCCGAGCGTATCGCCCAGCGAGAAGAAGGCTTCGGGCTGACTGGCGTCGAGCGCGACGTAGGCGATGCGCTCGCGAAAGCTTCGCCACACTGAATCGTCGATCGCTGTTCCCGGGATGTGGGGCTTCACGTGCTCGTCGACCCATCGCAGATAGCTGCCGGTATCCAGTGCCGTCTGCGCGACGGAGACGATTCTGCCATCTGGCGCGAGCAGGCCGTCGCGGTGCGCCGCATAAAGCGCGGGCAAGATCTTGCGCATCGCCAGATCGCCCGTTCCGCCGAACAGGACGAAGGCGAATGGGGGGTGGTCCAGCTCGCGGGGAGAAGGTTTCGTCATGGCAGTCAGTGATGGAAATCGATACTGGGACTTTCGGAACCGAGCAGCGCCGTCACATCGTCCGACCGCGGGGCATAGGCCCCTTGCTGCGCGCACGTTACCGCTGCGCAGGCGGCGGAAAACTGGAGATGGGAAGCCAGTGGCGCATCGGGGCGGGTGAGCAGGCTCGCCATCCATCCGCCGACGCAGGCGTCGCCGCAGCCGACGGTGTCGACTACTTCGGCGGCGAAGGCCGGCTGAAACAGCACCTCCTGCGCCGTGAACAGTTGCATGCCCGCGGCGCCACGCGTCACGAGAATGGCCGCGGCCGGCGCCCATTCGCGAAGCTGGGCCAGAGCCGAGGCTTCGTCCAGTTCGGGGAACAGGCCCCGCAGATCCTCGTCGGAGACCTTGATATAGCTGGCCAGTCCGGCCATGCGGCGCAGTGTGTTCCGATAGGCAGGGCCGGCCATCAGATCGCGGTAGTTTGGATCGAATGAGATCTGCTTGCCGGCGGCGTGGGCGGCCTCTGCGATCTCCAGCAGGTGCGCGGCGAGCGGCTGCCGGACGAGGCTAAGCGAGCCGAAGTGAACGATCCGGGCCGCCTCCAGCCAGCCGGAGGGCATGGCTTTGACATCGAAAGCGAGGTCGGCGCTGTTGTCGCCGATAAAGAAATATTGCGGCGGATGCTTCGAGACCACCATGGCGAAAAACGGCGCGCGCTCGACCTGACGGGTGAAGCGCATGTCGAGCCCAGCCCGCGCGCTTTGCTGCATCAACTCGTCGCCGAAGGTGTCGTGGCTGACGGTGCCGGCGAAGCCGGTGGGCACGCCGAGACGGGCGCCGACGCGGGCAACGTTCCAGCACGAGCCACCAGGCGTGCTGCGCCAGCGCTGGCGGTCTTCGCGGATAAAGTCGGTCAGCGCTTCGCCGAACACGATCAGTTTGGGGAGGTTCATCGTCTTTCCAATTGACTCAAATTGCCGATTCAGCCTGTTGCTTGCGCCGCTGCTTGAAGCGGTTGATCAGACCGTTGGTGGAACTGTCGTGGGCGTTTACCACGCCCGGCTGGTTGATTTCGCTCTCGATCGTCACGGCCAGCCGCTTGCCGAGTTCCACACCCCATTGGTCGAATGAATTGATGTTCCAGATCACCCCTTGTACGAACACCTTGTGTTCGTACAACGCGAGCAGGGCGCCGAGCGAGGCCGGATCGAGCTTGTCCAGGAGGATCGTATTGGTCGGGCGGTTGCCGTCGAAAGTGCGGTGCGGCTCACTTGCAGCCTGCGAGCCGTTCATCAGCGCCTCAGTCTGGGCAAAGCAATTGGCGAGCAGGATGTCGTGATGAACGTCCAGCGGATGATGAGGCTGCATGCAGGCAATCACGTCCGCCGGAATCACGGCGCTGCCCTGGTGCAGTAACTGAAAAAAGGCATGCTGGCCGTTGGTGCCGGGTTCTCCCCAGATGACCGGCCCGGTCGCATAGTCGACGCGTTCGCCCGACAGCGTGACGGACTTGCCGTTGCTTTCCATATCGAGTTGCTGCAGATACGCGGGGAGGCGGTGCAGGTACTGGTCGTATGGGGCGATCAGGTGACTGGTTGCCCCCAGGAAATTGGTGTGCCAGATGCCGATCAAGGCAAGCAGGACCGGCAGGTTCCGCTCCAGGGGCGCTTCGCTAAAGTGCCGGTCCATCGCGTGGGCACCGGCCAGCAGCGCCTCGAACGCGTCCATGCCGATCTGGAGCGCAATGGGCAGTCCGATGGCGGACCAGAGCGAGTACCTGCCGCCCACCCAGTCCCAGAATTCGAACATGTTGTCAGGATCGATGCCGAACGCTGCGACCGCTTCAGCATGCGTCGAGACTGCAACGAAGTGTTTCGCTACGGCTGATTCGGGCGCGCCAGTGCTTAACAGCCAGCAGCGCGCGGTGCGTGCATTGGCCAGGGTCTCCCGTGTGGTGAAGGTCTTCGACGAAATCACGAAGAGCGTCGTCTCGAGATCGACGACCTGCAGCACTTCGGCAATTTCCGCGCCATCCACATTGGACACGAAGTGCATCGTCAGTCCTGTGCACGCATACGGTTTCAAAGCTTCGCAGACCATGCGCGGGCCCAGATCCGAGCCGCCAATGCCGATGTTGACCACGTCGGTGATCGCTCGGCCCGTATAGCCGCGCCATGCGCCTTCCTGGACGGCGTCGACAAAACGCCCCATCTTCGCAAGAACCGCAGACACTTCCGGGACGACGTCCTTGCCGTCCACCAGAATCGGCGTGCCGGTGCGCTCGCGCAGCGCGACGTGCAGCACCGGCCGGTCCTCGGTGGTATTGATGCGCTCACCAGCAAACATGGCGCGACGTCGCTCTTCCACGCCCGCCTGGCGCGCAAGCGCGTTCAGGCGATCGAGCGTGCCCGTCGTGATCAGGTTCTTGGAGTAGTCGACGTAGACGCCGGCGGCTTCCAGTGAGAGTCGCTGGAAACGTTCGTTATCCTGTGCAAAAAGATCGCCTATCGACGCGTGCGCCATGCTCTCGCGATGTTCGGCGAGCGCCCGCCAGGCGGGCGACTGAGTGAGGTTTGACATGTTTATCCAGCGCGTAGTTGACGGCTTAACTTCAGCGTGGCGACGACCAGCCCTTGTAGGTGTTCACGTTGTCACGTGTCACGAGGGTCGAGGGCAGCAGGACGGTCGGATTGGCGGGTTTCTTGCCGTTCATGATGCCGTAGCCGATGCCCACTGCCGTTTGCGCCATGGCCCACGGATCCTGGCTGGCGGAAGCCTGTACCAGGGTGTCGCTCCTGAGCGCAGTTTCGATGTCCGGCGCGCCGTCCACGGACGTGATCACGATGTCCTTGCGATGGAGCTGTTTGGCGGCCAGATCGCTACCCACAGCCTGCGGGTCATTGATGGTGAAGACCGCGTCGAGTTTCGGAAAGCGCGTCAGGTAGCCCTGCATCGCGTTCATGCCGCCTTCGCGCGAGCCCTTGGCGTCCTGGTCATCCGAGAGGATCTTGATGCCGGGATTTTTGGCCAGTACCGATTTGCAGCCGTTCACGCGGTCGAGCACGGCGGAGACCGGCGGGCCATTCTCGATGACGACATTGCCGTGGCCGTTAAGCTTTTTGGCGATGAACCCGCACGACAGTTCGCCAGCCTGGACATTGTTGGTCTGCACCGTGGCGTCCGTGCCTGCCGCGGCCACGTCGACGGCGACCACCACGATGCCGGCCGCGCGCGCCTTTCTCACCGCCGGCTCGATCGCCTTCGGGTCAGCCGCATTGAGCAGGATCAGATCGACGTGGGCGGAGATGAAGTTGTCGATCTGCGTGAACTGCTTGTTCATGTCGTAGTCAGCCGACACGGTGGTGACCTTGACGTTGGGATTGATCTGCTTCGCCTTGGCTTCGGCACCCTTGGCGATGGTGACGAAGTAGGGATTGCCGAGCGATCCAACGGTGATGCCGACGGAGGTGAGCGGCTTGTCGGCGGCCTGCGCTGCGGGCACGGTCAGGCCGGAGCCGAGGGCGAGAGCGATGCTGGCGAAGGCGATTTTCTGCTTGAACATGAGGGTGTCTCCAGGGTGGTTTGTGGTGTGTATCGGGTGTATCGGGCGTAAGCGGACCTGCAGGCGCCTGCATACGGTCAAGGCAAGGATAGGGGTTTCAGCTCAGGGCAAAACCAGGTACGTCAGGTGCGGGCCGAACCGCGCTGGCGGTAGCGGTCGAGTGCGACGGCACCAATGATGACGAGCCCCTTGATGATGTATTGCCAGATGTCGGACACGCCGAGCAGGACCAGTCCGTTCGTGAGCACGGCGATGATCAGTGCACCGATCAGGGTGCCGACGATCGAGCCGACGCCGCCGACGAAGCTGGTGCCACCCAAAATGACCGCGGCGATGGCATCGAGCTCATACGACTGGCCGAGCTGCAGGCCGTTGGCGGCATACAGGCGGGCCGCGGACATCACCGCGCCCAGCCCGGCCAGTACACCGGAGGCCGCATAGACAAAGATCTGGATGCCCCACACCTTGATACCCGCGAGGCGGGCAGCTTCAGGATTGCCGCCGACCGAATAGATGCGCAACCCGAGCACGGTGCGGCGCAGGATGAACCACGAGATCACGACCACGACGGCGGCGATCACCACGAGCCAGGGGATGCCGAGGATCGAGTCGTTGCCGATGAAGGCGAACGACAGCTGCGGATTGAAGATGGTGGTGTCGTGACCGATCAGGCGCGCGATGCCGCGCACGGCGGTGAGCGCACCGAGCGTGACGATGAACGGTGGCAGCCGCAGAAGGGCGATCAGGCCGCCGTTGACGAGGCCAAAGCCCAGCCCGACCAGCAACGCCACGGGCACGCCGAGCCAGCCCCAGCCGGGAATGTTCGACGCCAGCAGGGCGGTGACCGCGGCGGCGGCGAGCACCGAGCCGACCGACAGATCGATGCCGCCGGTCAGGATGACGAAGGTCATGCCCGCGGCGAGCACGATGTTGATCGATGCCTGCTGCGTGACGATCGACAGGTTCTGCAGGGTGAAGAACCCGTCGGTCACGAGGCCGAAGCCGATGCACAGCAGCACCAGCACCGGCAGCATGCCTGCGGTGCGCATCAACGTCTGCATGCGCTCCTTGTGTTCAATCCGTGATTGCCGCTGGGGCTGGCTTTGTGTCTTCGAGACCGGCACGGCGTCGACGTTCGGCTGTTTGGTGGTATTGTACATGTCGCACTCCTAAATATGATGTAACGAATTTACTTTCGCAGATCAGGCAGCCTGGCCCAGCGCAGGTCGGGAGCCGGTGGCCAGCTCGATGATGGCTTCCTGGCTGATCGGCTTGCCGGTGTATCCACCGAGTTCGCCGGCGATCTCACCCTCGCGCATGACCAGCACGCGGTCGGCGACACCAATGATCTCGGGCAGCTCGCTCGAGATGACGATAATGGCCACGCCGGACTTCGCCAGCTCGTTGATGATGCGGTAGATTTCCGATTTCGCGCCGATGTCCACGCCCCGGGTCGGCTCATCCAGGATGAGCACACGGGGCTGGGTCTGCAGCAGGCGCGAGAGCAGCACTTTCTGCTGGTTGCCGCCCGACAGGGCGCCGGCGTTGACCTTCGCATGCGGCACGCGAATGGAGAGCGAGGCAATCGCCTCGCGCGCCCGGGTCGCGCCCCGGACCCGGTCGAGCACGCCCAGACGGGCATCGCGGCCGCATACCGAGACATTGACGTTGTCGCGCACGCTCATGTCGAGAAAGAGCCCCTGGCGCTTGCGGTCTTCCGTCAGATAGACGAGGCCGGCGTCGATCGCCTCACGCGGGGTGTGCATCTCGAGCTTGCGGCCGTCGATGGCGACTTCGCCGCGCACACGCGCTTCGGCGCCGAAGATGAGCCGGGCCAGTTCGGTGCGTCCTGCACCGACGAGGCCCGCGATGCCGAGCACCTCGCCCGTGTGAACATCCAGGCTGCAGCCGCGGACGCGCCCGGCGTCGGCAACATCGCGCACCTGCAGCACGACCTTGCCCGGATCGTACGGGGCGTGCTCCTTCTTGTAGAAGCCAGAAATGTCGCGACCCACCATCATGCCCACCAGGCTTTCCGCCGAGAGGTCGGCGCGCTCGAGGGTGCCGACATAGGAGCCGTCGCGCAGCACGGAGACGCGATCGGAGAGCTCATAGATTTCAGCCATGCGATGGCTGATATAGATGATTGCAAGCCCCTCGGCGCGCAACTGGCGGATCAGCTGGAAGAGCCGGTCGGTT
Source organism: Paraburkholderia domus (assembly GCF_905220705.1). Classification (GTDB taxonomy): domain Bacteria; phylum Pseudomonadota; class Gammaproteobacteria; order Burkholderiales; family Burkholderiaceae; genus Paraburkholderia; species Paraburkholderia domus. Next base: position 112,537 of record NZ_CAJNAT010000014.1, on the reverse strand, counting down.
TCACGCGACGACAGCGGCGTGGTGGGTTCGTCCATGACGAGGATGCGGCAGCGGGTATGCACGGCTCGCGCGATCTCGACGAGCTGCTGCTCGGCGATCGACAGATCGCCCACCAGCGTGTGCGGATGGAAGCTGGCACCCAGGCGCTTGAGCACGTCTTCGCAGGCGCGCTCCATCGCCGGGCGATCGATCATGCCCCAGGCCCGGCCGCCTTTGCGCAATTCGCGGCCTGCATGGATGTTCTCGGCGACGCTCAGATTGGGCGCGAGGCTCAGTTCCTGATAGATCACGGCCACACCCAGCGCACGGGCTGCAAGCGGGCCGTCGATGACGGCGGTCTTGCCGTCGAGGCGGATTTCGCCGCCGGAGTCGGCCTGGTAGGCCCCGGAGAGGATCTTCATCAGGGTGGACTTGCCGGCGCCGTTCTCGCCCATGAGCGAATGCACCTCGCCCGGATAGACGGTGAGGCACACGTTGTCGAGCGCACGCACGCCGGGAAAGGTTTTGCTGATGCCGCGCATCTCCAGCAGCGCAGGCGTGGCCTTAGAACTGGACATGGTTCACCTCTTGCGATTCAGCACCGGCGCCTTTGAGAATGCCCGCGCGCGGCGAAAAGTTGAAGAACATCGGCAGTGTGGCGGCACCGATCGCGCCCGCATCCGACCCGAAGGTGCCTCGCACGAGTGCCGGGGTGCCGCGGGCTTCCGGCGCAGTAATCGCCAGTGCCGTGCGCAGGCGTTTCATCAGCGTGTTGATCAGGCCCGCGTCGACATCGGCGTCGAGGACGACAACCGGCACGTCCAGCACGCACAGCATCGCGCGCAGGGCGGGAGCGAGCGCATCGACGCAGTCGTCGAGCCATTCGTCGACGGCGGGCACACCGCGCGCAATGCAGGCTTCGAGCGCGGCGCGATTTTCAATCGACTCGCCGCTGTAACGTAGGTGCCGCGTGAGCGCATTAAGGGACGCGCGCGAGAGCAGGATGTCCCACGGCCCGGTCGGCTGAGGCGCTGACGGCAGGCGGCTGGGCGGTACCGGCATGACGCCGATATCACCCGCATTGCCGCTCACGCCACGCAGGCAATCGCCGTCGACGGCGATGCCGCCACCGATCGCCGGCCCGAGAAACAGATAGACAAAATCGTCACATTGACGACCGCAGCCGTAGAACAGCTCCGCGATGGCCGCCGCGTTGCCGTCGTTCTCGCTGAACACCGGCATCGACAACGCTTGGCCGAGTTTGCTGCCGAAATCCATCTCATCCCACGCGCGGAACGTATCGGCCGGCAGGCCGAGTTCACGCAGCCAGCTCCCGAGGTTGTACGGTTGTGCGACGCCGATGCCACTCAGGCGCTCGCGCTCTTCCCGGGTGAGCAACGGCAGTAGTTCATGGATATCGCGCTGCACAATCTCGAGTACCCGAGCAGGATGGGGCAACACCATATCGTGCCCGCAGCGCCCCAGCACCTCGCCGGCGAAGTTCACCAGCACCGTCTCCATGCTGGTACGGTCTAGACGCACGCCAATGCCGAAGGCGCCGCGCGGGTCAAGACGGATCAGAGAGGCAGGCTGGCCGCGCTGGCCTTCGACCCGGCGGCCGGTGAATTCGATCAGCCTGGCCGCGCTGAGGGAGGTAATGATGCTGCCTACCGCTGTGCTCGTCATATTGGCCAGGCGGGCGAGATCGGCTTTCGACGCCTGTCCCGCACGGCGTAGCGCTTGCAGCAGCAGGCGCTCGTTGTAGCGGCGGACGTTCGCCGAATTGCTGCCTTGGCCGATATGGGGGCTTCTCACAAGTCTCCTCCTGGCGACACCTGCTTGGGCATCGTTTAAATAAATCAAGTTGATTTATTTAAACCCAAGTGTCGAAGAATGTCTGCCTAGGGAAATCCCGGGGCAGGGTTCCATGCAGATTGACAGCCCTGCGCATGGCGCCGACGGTGTGGTTTTGTCCGATCGAGGTGGCAGGCAACTGGACGGCACAATTTCGCCGCTCGATACCCTTCCGTAGACCGCAATAAAATTGTCACCACTTCGCGAGTAAATCTGTCACTTCACAGTCTGTCGGCCAGACGGCCAAATAAATCACCTTAAATTCAATAGCTTGCCAAAAACGAATTAATTGTGTCACCGGCTAGTCTCTCCGCAGGTGTCGCCGCCGGCCGTTTCCATCTGTGCAGGGATGCACGGCCTCGACTTCGTTGCCCGAGCGCAGCCGCAATCGGCGACTGATAGCGATGCGGTCCTGCCGGCGCATCGCAGCCGTTGTCGGGAGCAGCGAAAGCCGCCCGTAGCTGTAGTGCGAATGGCACCAGCCACATCGAAACGGCGCTCCGATTACGCTGGTGTTTATTATGTAAGGCGTCTCGTCGTTGCAATGCGGACAACGCGTCTGGAGCGATTGGTGATGCGCCGGACAGAGATTTTCATCCTCACGCTGGAACAACACGCTGTGGTAGCCGTGCGCTGCGCACTGTCGGCAATACCGGAAGACCCCGTGATACTGATCATGCGGCGCGGAACCAGGCAACGATGTCTTCAACACGTTCGAGGGCAGTCGTAGCACGCGGCACAATCGCGTCAGGTCGACGGCGTCCCGCACAAACGCCACGCCTTCATGGGGTTATCGTCCTTTCCGTGCAAATTATGGCGGTAGTCGCGCGCAGAGCGGCTTGCAGCAAGGCTCGGCAGTTCGGCGGCTTTCGCACAATCGGCGGTTCCGCAAGCCTTTGATCAATATGGTCTTTTAAGATCAAACCGCCAGAATTTGCACGGAAAGGACGACAACCCCTCGACGAGTCGTCGGGGTAGGTCAGCTACATTCTCCTCGAGAGCAGTACCGGTCTCCGGACACGAGGTCTCGGATTCGCTCGCGTCTTTGACTTCTATAAGTGCATCGGCGCGGTTTCAGCGGCTCCGCCTTCTTTTGTGACCCGCGCCATGCGTGCCCAGGATTTTCTCCGAGAGCGCCACGGCCCGTGTCGGTGTGAATGGCAAATGATTCCGGAAGGGTGGGAACTTAACTGGGTCAAGGTGCAGGTGGAGGACGACATGCACTGGTCGTTCCGATGCCCATTTGACGTTGCGATCGCTGAGTTCGAACTCTGTTTGGCACGTCAGAATTCGGCGAAAATCGGTCGAAACCTAAGGCTACGCTGAGCAAGCCGGTGAATCTGCGGCTTCCCGGCGATGTGAGGGTTAATCAGTCGTGAAACGGCACTTCGACCCCGGCCTTTCGGCTCTTTCGAGCCTTATGTGCGGGCGTTTTACCCGCATTTTGCCCACTATGGGCGGACTGCTGCCATCAATCGCCGGCGCGACAGGTAAATGTTGGCCAGGGCCAGCGCCACAAAGGCCCGGTTCGCGTTCTTTGCCAGTCCCCGATAGCGCACCTTGGTAAAGCCCCACAGCCGCTTGACCACCGCGAAGACATGCTCGACCCGGGCGCGGATCTTCGACTTGCTGCGGTTCTTGCCACGCTGCACCTCATCGACTTCACCGCCGGCGCGGCGTGTGCGCTGATTCGTGAAATCGCGAGCCTTGGGCGCCTTGCTGTGGATCAGCGCCTTCTGGCTGGCATACGCGCTGTCGCCATAGACGCGCCGCTCCTGTCCATGCAGCAGTTGCGGCAGCGGGTGCTCGTCATGCACGTTGGCCGGCGTGAGCACCGCGCTGTGCGCCAGGCCGCTCTGGCTGTCCACCCCGATATGCAGCTTTGCACCGAAATACCATTGCTTGCCCTTGCGGGTCTGATGCATCTCCGGATGGCGCGCCTTCCGCCGATTCTTCGTCGAGCCCGGTGCGCCGATGGTTGTGGCGTCCACGATGGTGCCGCTCTTCAGCGTCATGCCGCTGGCCTGTAGCACCTGGCCGACTTCGGCAAACAGTTGTTCGCCAACTTGTGCATCTCAAGCAGCCGCCGGAATTTGAGCCGCGTCGTCGCGTCCGGCACCGCTTCGCAGCCCAGGTCAACCTCGACAAAGCGACGCAGGCTGGCGCTGTCGTACAGTGCTTCTTCGCAGGCAAAGTCCGCCAGATTGAACCAGTGCTGGATGAAGTGGATCCGCAGCATGCGCTGCAGACCAATCGGCGGGCGGCCATTGCCGCGCCTCGGGTAATGTGGCTCGACCACTGCACACAGTTCAGCCCACGGCACGATCGCATTCATGGTGTCGAGAAACTCATTGCGCCGCGTCCGTTTGCGGTGTGTCTCGAAACCAGCACCTTGATCGGCTGCCATCGCCAGCGTCTGCTGCTTCATCCTGTCTGCCTTTTCTATAGACTCCGATCTATAACGTTCGAATTAGCTCAGCGGTGGACTTAATCAGCATTGCCTTAATTTGCCAACATCGCCTTGGACGAGTCCGTGTGCACGCCCTTGCGGTAACGTCCGAGGCCCACAATCCCAACCAGCGACACCGCCGAAAGCACCGTAAAGAAAACCGCCAGCGGCAGCCATTCGCCCTTGTAGTTCTGCGCGAGCATCGTACCGATCAACGGTGTCGTCCCACCGGCGATCGTCGCGCACAGTTGATACGCAATCGAAATACCGGAATATCGAACCTGGGTCGGAAATGCCGGCGTCATGAAGCCGGCGATGACCGCGTAGACAGCGGACAGCACTACCACCGCGAGCGAGATGCCCGCCACGATCGCGACCGGACTATGGGTCTGGACGAGCAGAAACATCGGGTAGGGCGTGAGCATGGATAGCAGGGCGGCATAGGTCAGAAAGCGGGTTTCTCCAACACGCTGGGCCAGTAACGCCGACAGCGGCTGGGACGCCAGCTGGATGAGGGTGACCACAAACAGGCAATCGAGAATGAACGATTTCGACATGCCGAGATAGCCGGTGACATACGAAATCATGAACGTGTTGGTGAAGAAGAACCCGGCGGAGCCGATCGTCGTGGCCATCGCCGCCATGACGATCGGGTACCACGCGGTGCGCAGCACTTCCTTGACGGGCGACTTCAGCACCTCGCGATTCTTGCGAAGTTTTTCGAACTCGGGCGACTCTTTTACGCCGAGACGGATCACCATGCCGATCAGGAGCAGCACGAAGCTGGCCAGAAACGGCAGGCGCCAGCCCCAGGCAACAAAGCTTTCGTGATCTAGCGAGGTAACGAGCCTGAACGACACGAGCGAAAGAATCAACCCGGCCGGGCTGCCCATCTGCGGGAAGGACGCGAAGAACGTTTTGCGGCCGGTTGGCGCGTGCTCGCTTGCCATCAGTACCGCGCCGCCCCATTCGCCGCCCACGGCAATGCCCTGGAGAATCCGCAACAGCACCAGTGAGATCGGTGCCCAGATGCCGATGCTGGCGTAGCCGGGCAGCAGGCCGATGCCGGTCGTGGCGATCCCCATCAGGAACATGGTCAGTAGCAGCATCTTCTTGCGGCCCAGCTTGTCGCCGAGATGCCCGAACACCGCACCGCTCAACGGACGTGCAATGAAGCCGACAAAGAACGTGCCGAACGACGCCATGGTACTGAGGAAGTGATTGCTGCTCGGGAAGAACACGTCACCGAGAACGAGCGCGGCGGCCGTCGCATAGGTGTAGTAGTCGTAAAACTCGACGGCCGTGCCGATAAAAGCCGCGGTGGCGGCGCGCACCGGCTGATGAGTCTGTTCAGAATGGGACATGGGGAATCCTGTTGATGGACGAACAGCGTTGGCTTGACTGCCGTCTTTATCGGTCGCCGAAATACGCCCGCAAAATTCGGATTTTTAATCTTCAGTATCAAGGCGGCTAATGCTCGCCCTGCCTATGCGTTGCCGCTGTCGTCAAAGGCGCGGAGCAACGCGTCACGTGCGATCAGCCGTTGCGCGTTGTTGCGCTCCGGGTAGTTGATCCATGCCGATCCGGCAGGGGGCGGATTTGCCTGCTGCGCTGCGTGTGCGTCGACGAGCGCACGCGCCGCCTGCACGTCTTCCGCGGATGGCGTCAGCGCACGGTGAATCGCGGGCACATGTTCGGGAAACACGACGCTTTTCGATGCGAATCCGAGTTGCGTGGAGATGTCCAGGTCCTGCCCAAGCACCTGTGCCGACCGATATGTACAAGGAAGATCAATCGGCACGCAACCGGCGGCAACGCACTCGATCAGAAAGCGGCTGCGTGCGTAAAGCAGTTCGTTACCGCCCGGCGTCCGGCGTGCGCCGAGATTCGCCGCCAGGTCTTCGACCGCGAGCATGCAGCACTTTATCCGTGCATCCACCTGAAGTAGCGCTCCCAGATTGACCAGACCCTTCGCGGATTCGATAACTGGAACCACCTCCGTCGAGCCCGTCGGAATGCCCAGCTTGCGCTCGATGACGGCCAGCGCATCGTCGAGCGCGGCCAGTTGAGCCGCGCTCTCCGCGTGTGGCAGAAAAATCGCCCGTGGGGTGCCGGGCATGACGCCCTCGAGATCGGCATGGCCGTCGTGCTCCAGTTTGTTGATTCGTACCGAGCCGAACGTGCCGGCGCGAGCCGCCTCGCGCAATAGCGTGACAATGCGTTCGCGTGCCTGCGGCCGGTCTTGCGGCGACGTCATTTCTTCCAGGTCGGTGACGATCGCATCTGCACCGCTTTGCAGCGCGATCGCGTGGGCCTCGGAATGATTGCCGGGTACGAAGAGCCATGTGCGCCGGATCCCTGGCGGGCGCGGTGTTTGATGAACATTCATACGGCGTGGCCCGCGCGTGCAAGCATCGCGTGAAGCAGCACGTCCGTGCCGCGCGTGACGTCTTCCGGCAAAGCGTCTTCGGCTTCGTTATGGCTCAGACCGTCGACGCAGGGAATAAAGATCATCGCGGTCGGACAATGTTTGGCGAGGTGGATCGCGTCGTGACCGGCACCGCTGACGATGCGTTGATGCGGATAGTCCAGCGCCTCTACCGCGTTGCTGACTGCAGCAATGCAATGCGGGTCGAACGGCGTCGCGGGACTGACCCAATGCTGCCCAATCTCGACCGTGAGGCGGCGGCGCTTCGCAACCGCATCGAAGCGCTCGCGCAACGCGGCTTCCATTTTGTCGATCAGCGCGTCGTCAGGGTGACGCAGGTCTACTGTGAACGACAGGTCCGCGGCGATGGTGTTGCGCGATGCATTGCGTATGTGCAGCTCGCCGATAGTGGCGAGGCCTTGCGGGAAGAAATCCGCCGCGATGCTCTCCAGTTCCGCGGCCATTTCCGCGCTCGCGAACAGCGCATCGCGGCGGTACTGCATCGGCGTCGTGCCCGCATGCGCTGCCTGCCCGCGCACGTGCACATCGAGCCAGCGAATCGCCTGGCCACCCGTGACGACTCCGATCGGCACGCCGCTTTCCTCTAGCACGGGCCCTTGTTCGATATGCGCCTCGAAGTAGGCGTCGAAGACAATGCCGGGCACGGCGCGCGTGCCGGCGTAGCCGGTCGTTTGCAATGCCTGTTCGACCGAGGTGCCTCCGGCATCGCGCGTGTTCAACGCCTGGACGAGCGGCATGACGCCCGTGAAGGCCGCCGAGCCGAGCATGGCCGGCGTGAAGCGCGCGCCTTCCTCGTTGGTCCACACGACGATTTCGATGGGCTTGTCGGTTTGAATGCCAGCATCGTTCAGGGTACGGACGACTTCGAGCGCGGCGAGCACGCCGTAGACCCCGTCGAAGCGGCCGCCCTCGGGCTGGGTGTCAAGGTGGCTTCCGCTTGCGACGGGCGCGGCATAGTCCCGTTTGCCGGCGCGCCGGGCGAAGAGATTGCCGACCTGGTCGACGGACAACGTGAGCCCGGCCTCGACGCACCATTGCGAAAAAAGCGCTCGACCTGCCGCGTCCTGTTCGGTCAGTGCGAGGCGCCGCACACCGCCTCCTGCCGTGGCGCCGACCGCAGCCATGTTCATCAGACTCGTCCAGAGCCGCTCACCATAGATTTTCAGCATCACACACTCCTGAAGTCGCGGCGTGATGGCCGCGTCGGGTTCGTCGTGATGCCTTTATCGGTAATCAAAAATGATAAGTCTAATTTCTAATTCTAATCCTAAGTATAATTTTGGCGGATGATGAAAACAGTGAGGCTCATTGTGAGCAAAGACCGCCCGGACACCTATCTGAACGACCGCCTCGACTGGAATCTGCTGCGTACTTTTCTCGCCATTGCGAAAGAAGGCAGCGTGAGTCGCGCGGCGACGAAGCTGCATCTGACGCAGCCCGCCGTGAGCCAGGCGCTGCGGCGGCTGGAAGATCAGTTGGGACTGCGTCTGGTGGATCGCCACGGTCCGCGCATCGAGGTCACGCAGGCCGGTATCGAAGTGAAGCAGATTGCAGAAGACGTATACGGCACGATCTCGCGCCTGTCGCTTGCCGAGGTGGATCGCGATCACGATATCTCCGGCATGGTGCGCGTGAGTACCGTCAGCGGCATCGATTTTCCGGCCTACGACACGTTTCTCGCGGAGTTTCATCGCACGTATCCGCGTATCGAGCTCGAAAGCCAGGAAATGCGCAGCGCCGATGTGGTGAACAGTCTCCAGCAAAAGTCCGCAACGCTCGGACTGACGCCGCGGCGCGCCTTACCCAAACGGGTCGACAGCCGCGTGTTTCTGCGCCAACGGTATGCACTTTTCTGCGGACGTCATCATCCGCTCTTTGGACGCGACGACCTTCGGGTCGCCGATCTTGCCGGCGAGAAGTTCGTCTCCTTCACCGGCGACAAAGTGGGCGACCACCTGTCGCCGCTCACGTTCTTTCGTGACGAAATGGGCTTCACTGGGCGCGTAGTCGGCTCATCGTCGAGCATGACCGAGGTGAGGCGTTTCATCTTCGCGGGCTTCGGCATCGGCTGCCTGCCGGAACACGTCGTGCGCGATGACATCGCTCAAGGCCGCCTTCAGCGGCTGCCGCCGGACGAAGGCGTGGCCGACCTCGATATCTACATGCTGTGGTCACTGGACCGAAAGCTGAGCGCCGCTGAAGCCGCGTTTATCGATGCCCTGAATGTGTTCATCGACGGCCAGGCGGAAGGCGCTGACCTTTAGCGCCGCGCTCAACCGCTTCGCTCAATAGCCGCGCGTGACGTCGACCACGTTCTGCAGCGGTTCGCCGCGGATTAGCCTGCGTGCGTTGTGCGCCACCTGCGTGCCGATCGTCTCTGAACTCGCCACCGACGCCATGTGCGGCGTCACGATCAGATTGGGCGCGCGCCATAAATGATCTTCGGGTGGTAGCGGTTCAGTCGGGAACACGTCGACGATTGCACCTCCTACCTGCCCATTCGACAGCGCCGCAATCAGGTCCGCAGGTACCAGATGCTCACCGCGGCCGACGTGAATCAGCTTCGCGCCAGGCCGTAAGTGCTCGAACGTGTTCGCGTTGAGAATCCAGCGGGTTTCGTGCGTGAGCGGCAGGAGACACACGAGGATGTCCGTCCCCTGAAGGAATGACTTGAATTCCGGCGGACCGGCGAAAGTCGTCACGCCCGGCAGTTCACGGGGCTTGCGCGCCCAGCCGCGCACCGCGAAGCCAAAGCGCTGCAAATCCGTTGCGACGCGGCTGCCGATTTCTCCCAGTCCCATGATGCCGACGGCGCATTCCGAAGCATCACACTGATCGTGGCGGAACCAGCGGTTAAGACGCTGATTCGCGAGCACGCGGTCGAGTTGACGATGAAAGTGCAGCACTCCCCAGGTCACGAATTCGCTCATTCCGCGTGCGTGTTGCGGATCGACGACCCGGCACACCGGTACGGCGGGCAGCGCAGGGTCGGACAGAATGTTGTCGACGCCCGCGGCGATGCTATGCACGAGCCGTAGTCTCGGCAGCGCCGCCAGCGCGCCGGCCGGCGGGTTCCAGCACACGGCGATGTCAGCATCGGCAGCGGATCGCTCGCCGTGCATCACGACATCGAATTCAGGGGCGGCGCGCAGAATCGGCTGCACCAGGTGTGACATGTCGTAGTCACGGCTCATCAGAACTAATTTGGTCATTGCATTGAATCGGAAAACGGGCCTAACTGCGGTAGTCGGATTGCGGGTCGTCGATCAACCTTAACGCTGCTTGCCACGCCAACTCCGAAATTCCCGCGGAGTCGTCGCGAGCGAACTGGCTCGCGGTCAACTCGCACACTTCTCGCGGCGGGATGCGCAGCGCGCTGCCGCCGGCCAGCGCCTGAATTTGCGCCTGACAGGCCCGCTCAAGGAAATAGATCTCGTGGAACGCTTCGGCTGCCGTGGCGCCTGCTGCAAGCAACCCGTGATTGCGCAGGATCATCGCCTTGCAGGAACCGAGGTCGCGCACCAGACGCTCGCGCTCGCCAAGTTCAAGCGCGATGCCTTCGTAATCGTGATAGGCGAGCTTGCCGTAGAACTTCAACGCATGCTGACTGATCGGCAGCAGTCCCTGCTCCTGGGCCGATACGGCCGTTCCCGCGGCGGTATGCGTATGGATCACGAAATGCAGATCGCCGCGTGCCGCGTGGATGGCCGAATGAATCGTGAACCCGGCGGCGTTCACACGGAACAGCGCCGGCTCGCTGTGCGCCCGCTCGTCGATGACGTTGCCGAGATGATCGATTTTCACGAGGTCCGACGCGCGCATCTCGTGAAACAGCACGCCATAGCGGTTGATCAGAAATGCCGGCGGCTCGCCCGGCGAGCTGGGCAGGCGCGCCGTGATGTGCGTGTCGATCATGTCGGTCATGCGGAAGTGAGCGGCGAGCCGGTAGAGCGCTGCCAGTTCCTCTCGTACCTGCTGTTCGGCGCCCAGCGGCGCCGGTTTGTCGCTCATGCGATCGGGTGTTGGCGTGGATTGCATTTCAGAAGTCTCCCAGGTTCTCACGTGCTGTAGTGCGCTTAGTGTTCGTTAGCGTGTCAGTATCCGTCAATTTCATTGTTCTAATGCTGATCATTAGCGGCGTGAATATTTGGCGGCATGAAGCATTGCAGGACCTCGTGAAGCGGCTCCTTGGCGTTAAGCCGATTCAGGATGGCGGGCTCCGCGCGGTCGGACGCCAGCGCCAGATCGATCACGGCGGCAAGGGCCGGCGCTTCGGCGAACAGCACACCGTTGTCGTCGGCTAGCACGATGTCGCCTGGGCGCACCACGACCCCGGCGCACACCACCGGCTCGTTGAACAGACTCGACGCCGTGTCGCGTTTTTTTGTCGTCAGCAAAGACGTTCCGCGCGCGAACACCGGCAGCCCCGTGCTGCGTAATTCGATGAGATCGGTCACCACGCCGTCGACTATGACAGCCCTCGCGCCGGCGTTGAGCGCGGCGCATGCCGTGACCGCTCCGACCGGCGCATGCGTGTGGTCGCCGCTCATGTCGATCACCAGCACGTCGCCGGCTTTGAGTTGCGACAGGGCGCGGTTCACCGGAATGGCGTCGGGCGACAGCAGCTTGAGCGTCACAGCGCGCCCGATCACCTTCACGTTGGGGACCATCGCGCGAAGGCGATGGTCCGCGAAGCCGTTTTCCAGAAAATGCCCGAGTGTCGGGAAGCTGACGGCCTCGAGGCTGCGCAGTAAGGATGAGTCCGGTGTGGCTGGCATAAGAGAGATCTTTTCCGTTCCCATATCAGGCCCTCACGAAAGGCTCGCCGTGGCGGCATTGGCGCGCGCCGCAGACGAGATATCGCGGCGAAGCGTCTCGGCGAGCAGCACGAGCGCGAGTACCGAAACAGCAGCCGAGCCCATCATGTACCACGCCACCGACGAACCGCGGCCCGTAGCGGACAACAGCGCGGTGGTGACAATCGGCGTGGCCGCGCTGCCGAGCAATCCGGACAACATATAGCTCACCGACAGGCCGGAGTAGCGCACCTCGGTGCCGAACAACTCAGCGAGGAAGGTCGCGATGGGACCATAGTTCGCTGCGAAGGCGGTCATCATCAGCAGATAGCCGAGCAGCGCAAAAGAAAACTCGCGCGTATCCAGCAGCCAGAACAGCGGAAAAGCGAGCAGGGCCTCGGCGACGATGCCGCCGATGATCACCGGCTTGCGGCCCACGACGTCGGATAGCTTGCCGAAGGCCGGCAACAACACGATGCAAAGCGCGCAGGCAATCAGCGCGATGGAAAGCATCGCGTTACGTGAGAAACCCAGCGTCTGCGTTCCGTAGGTCAACCCGAAAGCGACGATCAGGTTGAACGAGGTGCCCGTCGACATCGTCGCGATGCCGCCGAGCAGAACCTGCTTCCAGTATCGGGTGAGGACTTCGGCGATCGGCAGCTTGACCTGCGCGTCGGCTTCCTTGATCTTGCGGAACGACGGGGTTTCCGATGTGTTCAGACGGATATAAAGCCCGACCCCCACGAGCAATGCGCTCGCAAGGAACGGAATGCGCCAACCCCAGGAGAGCAGTACGTCGTTTGACAGCGTGGCGTTGCAGACCAGAAACGCCAGATTGGCGATCAGAGTGCCGGCAGGCACGCCGATCTGCACCCACGAGCCATACAGTCCACGCTTGCCGGCCGGTGCGTGTTCCACTGCCATCAGCACGGCGCCGCCCCATTCGCCGCCGAGCGCGAGTCCCTGAATGACGCGCAGGGTGAGCAGCAGAATGGGCGCCCAGATGCCAATCGACGCGTAGTTCGGCAGCAGCCCAATCGAGAACGTCGCGATGCCCATGATGATGAGGGAGACCAGCAGCATCGCCTTGCGTCCGAGGCGGTCACCGAAATGGCCGAACAGTGCGGCCCCGACAATGCGCGCGAGGTAGGCGGAGGCGAACGTGCCGAACGCCAGCAAGGTGCCGACCAACGGGACAAAGCCGGGAAAGAACACTTTGTTGAAGACGAGTGCCGAGGCGGTGGCGAAAACGAACAGGTCATACCATTCGACGGTCGTGCCGATCACACTCGCCACCGCGATCTTTTTCATGTTGGTTTGGGTTCCATCTGGCGGTGGTGGCGTGTCCGCGGGGCGATAGGGCGTCATGGGTTTCTCCTTGAGGCATGGCGGGGTCAGTGGATGAACGCAGCCATTGTGCGCATGGCCTGGTGCCTTTATCGGAAGCCAAAAACAATAAGTAAAAGTCTGTTTTCTAATCCTTTGTATTAACGCCACGAATAATCGCCGGCAGTGAATGAGGGGGGATTGCGTCGTCCGCGCTGTCCGCCGAACTGCTCACCCCAAATGCGATGTGAACAAGAAACGAATCTCGGTTGTAGCCGCTGCTGTCAGGGCTACCAGGACTGAATACGGCGGCTTCGGTAACGTTGTACGTGCGTAGTGGATGGCCAAATGTTAGGTCAGCGTTTAAAGGACGTGCGTTACGGGGCTTCAGGATTTCCATCGATTCGCCTATCACGCAGTGCGTGAACCGGTCATGCTTTTGGTGGAAGCCGTTAAAAAGCCTGGGAGACGAGCGCACAGCGGGGTATCGTATCCCTAACGACGAGACTAGGAGCCACCATGCGATGCACGATCGTTCTTGAGTTCGATAACGGCGATTGGAGTGTGGTAAAGCGGGTTGAGGTCATGCGGTTGCACAGGTCCATCGAAGACTAGACGCCCGGAGACGTGGGACTGTCACTCAGTGAAGGCAAGTCTTTGCTCAATTGTGTGCAGCAGGAATTCGTTGTCGAGCAGATCGAACGTTTTCTCGCCTCGCGTAGATCCTGTATGGATTGCTGCGTCCAGCGTCGCCTGCATGATAATCATTGCTCGGAGGTGAAGACCGCGCTGGGAAAGGTTTACTATTGCCGCGAACGATGGAAGGCCTGCAATTGCGGTGCTGACGGAGGCAAGTACCGGTGAACTGAGATGGCTGCACGCGGAGCTTGGCGCCACGATGCCCTACCGGCAAGCCAAGGCCGTCATGGACCTTCTGCTACCCACCTCAGGTAGCGACAATCATGTAACCATTCGCAACCACACCGTGGCCATCGGAAAATCGATACAGCACGCACGGCCGGTGCGTCCGTGGTGCGAGACGGAAAAACCGATTGCGGAGCTTGGCATTGACGTCGGCTATGTCCGTCGCGCACGTTGCAATCGCAAGGGTTCGGGCAAGGAAAATCGCTCAGAAGCCGGGAACTGGTCGTCGTCGATCGCAGTCGTCGATGTTGCTTTGGGCCAAGCCGGTGAGCAGCCACGAGTGTGGGCTTCCGCCACTACGTTTGAGTCGGGCGCACAGCGGCCTGGCAGCAGTTTGCAGCTAGACTCGCTCACTTGCTTGATCTACGTGAGACACGAGATCCGGCAGTGAGCAGCCAGGTCAGGAAAGCGATCGATAGCCTCTCGAATGTGGTCACGTATCTCGACAGCAACGCTGATTCGCTGGTCGACTATCGCACATGGCAATGTGCGGGAGGGCGGATCTCCACCGGCTTCGTCGAATCGTCAATTAACCGAATCGTTGGCCGTCGAATGTGCAAGAGCCAGCATATGCGCTGAAGTCGCGTGGGGGCACACAGTGTCGTGCGATTGCGCGTCGCGTTGTTGAACCAGGAATTCCACGAACTCGCACGACGACAGTTTCCGTGGATTGGACAGCGACGTGTTACGTGGCCTTGGCAACGAACATCCCAGTCTTTTTAACGGCTTCCTTCAACAGCTGTGCTCTCGATCCGCGCTCAACAATGCATCAAGCGTCCGTAGCCAGAAGGCCGCTCTCCGATGTTGAGCGTTCTCAGGCAATACCAGAGCAATGCAGCGTTACTCGTCACGACGGGCCGAGCGATCATCTGTTCGATCGGCCCGATCACGCCGCTCACTCGCACGCCTGCGCAGCTGATAATTAACGCATCGTATCCGCCGGGCAGTTGCGACGCGAGTTCGATCCAGGTGTGCGGATCGAGCATGGCCTGTTCGAATGGCGTACGACATGGCCGGCTCGCATGCGACACGACCTCGGTGCCGCGCTCTGCAAAGAATTTGATTTCCGCGGCGACCACGTCGTGATGGTAGGGCGTGAGCAGAGCGATCCTGCGTGCGTGCAGCACATTGCAGGCTGCCAGCACGGCTTCGATCGTCGTTACCGCACGAATGCCGGTGGCGGCGCGAATGCGCTCGTTGACTTTCTCGGGACCACTCACCACGCCCGCCGCCGTACAGTTGAGCGCGATCAGATCCACTCGGGCGTCCGCAACCAGCGAGGCGTGCAACTCGAGGTCGTCGATCAGACTACGATCCGATTCGACAGACGTGTCGCGAAATGGCAAGCGGGTCGTCACGAACTGCACGCCTTCAGGCGCCATCGCCTGGATCTCGAAGTCGCACAGGCCGCCCGACGGGTACAGATGACCAATTCGCGCGAGATGGCCGAAACCGATGCTCATAAGAAAACCTCTCCAGTGCCTGCTTCGCGTTCGCCGTCCGGAATACTTGCCTGTTTGCTCTTCGGCGATGCCTTAGTCGAAATTGTAGGTACGCGCCAGCATCGGATGATGGATGTTGCTGCCTTTGAATGATGGAAACGACTCGAAGTCCTCTCGCATCGCGTGGCGCACCGGCGAATGCATTGCCTCGGTGATAGCTGCCGCGCTGTCGAACATCAGCTTGTTGCGCTGCATGTAGTGGACACGTGTACAGGGCATTGCGTCGAGCCAGTCGATGCGCGTGAAAATCTCGATTTCACGCACGCCCGGAAAATCGAACATGATCTGCGGGTGATGGGTCAGGTAGTAGTTGAGCCACTCGTCGAGATCGAGTGCCTCTCCAGGATAGTGAACGAGGAACTGGCACGGCAGCGAACCGTCCGCAACGCGTGCGACCGGATCGGCCACCGGGAACGGCCGGCGCAACATCGCCTGTTGTTCGACGCGGCATCCTTCGAGGCTCACGAGCGTCGCGTTCGCGAGCGACTGCAGGTGGCCGTTCGCTGCGATGGCGGCTTCGAGGTCGAACATGCTTTCGTAGTCGAGCTGCATCGCGAAGATCGGCGATGGACCGTCGTTGGTGTAGTAGTCGTCGGCCGACTCCGGCGTGTAGAGCCGCGCACGCGACAATGCCGGGATCGTGGTGGTGATCGACGTAATCGCGGCCAGGTCGTCTGCGGCGATCCGTGCGCGCGGGTCGGGGTGGATAAACGTCAGGAGGTACGAAAAACGCATGGGATGGCCTTTATGCGGGCAAAGCGATGACAGGTTTTACGGTGTAGGTCTTCAGACTACAGGGCCAGCAGAATGCGCTGGATCCGTTCGCGGCGTTCACCGGGGCTTGCGGAGCCATCGGGCAAGCTGAGTGCGAGCATCAAGGCAATCCGCAGCTTGACGGGGGCGAGATCGCCACCTGCGACGATGCCGTCGCGCTGGAGGAACGCCTGAGGAGGCACGACGCCCCGCGCGGCACGGCTCGACTGGACCACCACCACGCCCGCTTCCACCGCGTGCCGGTACGCTGCGATCTCGCCCGCTGCCGGACGTCCGGGCACGAGCCCGGCGCTCACGATGCCTGCGCTGCCGGCGGCGACGAGAGCATCTACCGCAACGCCGTCTGCCCCAGCGTACGACATGACGATATTGACGCGTGGCATCGTCATCGCCTCGTCCGATTCGACGATCGCCCGATCGAACCAGGGCGCGGCATTCTCGGCCGCCCGCGCGGGCCACGCGCCGCGTCGCCACGTAATGCGTGCATCCGCCTCGACGCGCGCAACCGGGCCGAAGCCAGGCGACTCGAACGCACCCAGCTCGAAGCTGGCCGCCTTCGTGACGTCGCGAGGGCAGAACAGCCAGTTGTCCATCGCAACCAGCACGCCGTGCTCCGCGCTGCCCGGATCGCGAGCCGCGGCGATCGCGGCGCGCAGATTCACCAGTACGTCGCTGCCCGCCGTATTCGCCGGGCGCTGCGCGCCAGTTACGATAACCGGTACGTCGATGCCATGCACGAGTTGCAGGAACCATGCGGTTTCTTCGAGCGTCGCGGTGCCATGCGTCACAATAAAGCCGGTTATCGACGGATCAGCCTGCGCCGTGCGATGAATCAGCCGCGCCAGCTCGACCCAGTCGTTAGGTTTGATCGCGACGCTACCGAGCGCGCGAAATGTGACCGGCAGCAGTTCGACGTCGGGTGCAAGTTCACCGAGCATATCGAGCAACGTATCGATGGGATGCACGACGCCACTTTCCGAATACTCGATCCAGTCGAATGGATCGCGCGCGTGCATGGCGAAGGTGCCGCCGGTTCCGATTACTGCGATTCTGGGCGACCGGCCTGCATTGATCGAGGAAAGTCGGATCATGTCAGTGACTCAACCGCACATACAGATTACCTTCATCCAGGCGTACGTCGTGCCGGCGCGTATCGCGCACGATCGGCGACGTCGTGCCCTTTCCTGTGCGTATATCGACAAGTCCCGCATGCAGCGGACATTCGATCTCGTGTCCGTCGAGAAAGCCTTCGCTCAGCAGCGCGTTGCCGTGCGTGCAGATATCGTCGAGTGCGTAGATTTCACCGTCGACGCGAAACAGGCCCACTCTCACCGAAGCGATCGTCACGCCATGGCAGTCCTTGCCGTCGAAGTAGGCGTCCACTGAACCCACCAGATGCCAGGCGTCCGCCGCTACCGTACCGCCTGCCGCGAAGTCGACCGTGGCTTCCGGAGCCGACAGCGAGCGTCCGCACACGGACGCGATCGGAATCACTTTCATAGCGCGTACTCCTTTTGCAGATTGATTACGTCGTGCTGCTTCATCGCGCCGATCACGTCGCTGATCCGTGCGATTCCGCGCCGTTCGCAGAACGCGCGCAGGCCATCTATCGCACGCGGCATCGCGTTGGGCGTGACGATGTTAGCGGTGCCGATCTGCACCGCCGTGCAGCCGGCGAGCATGAATTCGATCGCGTCTTCCGCTGTGCTGATGCCTCCGCAGCCGATCACCGGAATCTCGACTGCCTCCGCGCACTGATACGCCATCCGAAGCAGGATCGGTTTGGTGGCCGCGCCGGTCAGTCCGCCCATTACGTTGGCGACGCGTGGCTTGAACGTGTTGACGTCGATCGCCATCGCGAGAATCGCGTTGCAGCAGACCAGTGCGTCGGCGCCGGCGGCCTGCGCGGCGAGCGCCACTTCCACGATGTTGCCCGCATTCGGCGTCATCTTGACCCACACCGGAATATCGGTGCCCGACTTCATCGCACTAATGACCTGAAAGGTGGCTTCCGGGTCCATACCGAACGCCTTGCCGTTCTTTTTCAGGTTCGGGCACGACACGTTCGCTTCGATCGCCGCGATGCCGCTCTTGCCGAGCCGGGCCGCCAGTTCACCGAATTCTTCAACCGAATTCGCCGAAATGCTGCCGACGATCGGCGGGGAATACTGGCGATAGAACGGCACCGTGGTGTCGATGTAGTAATCGACACCTTTGCTTGGAATGCCGATCGAGAACAGGGTGGCATCCTTGAATTCGGCGACGCGCGGCGGAGGCACGCCTTCGCGAATGTCCGCGGTAATCGTCTTTGTGACGATCGCGCCGAGACAGCTGAGGTCGAATACGCGCGCATTGCCGTCGGCGAATGTGCCGGAGGCGGGCATGATGGGATTGGCGAGCGTGAGACTTCCCACCTTGACGCTGAGATCTACCATGACGTGGTTTCCTGCAAATCGAAGACGGGGCCGTCCCAGCACACGCGCCGGAATGTCAGGCGGTCGGAACCGGTGCTTTCACGGAAGGGCCGCACACAGGCATAGCACGAGCCTATGCCGCAACCCATGTGCTGCTCGATCGCCGTTTGGCCCGCTACGCCCCATTCGTTACCCAGTTGTTGCAGCAACACGAGCAGGCGGTTCGAGCCGCACGTCGACAGGAAGTCGAACGGCTGACCGGCATGCAAGGCGCGCAAGTGCGCTTCGAGTTGCAGCGGGTCGCTGTCGCCGTCTTCGTCCGTGACGATATGGACCGTCGCACCCGCTTCACGCAAACGCTCCGCCGACATCACTAGCGCCTTGCTGCGTGCGCTGAGCACGGCCGTGACGCGTGCGCCGCGCGCTATCGCATAGGCAGCAAGCGGCGACAGCGTTGCCAGACCGACGCCGCGTGCGAGTAACAGGAGATGCTGTGTGCCGCCGGGCAACGAGAAGCCGCTGCCAAGCGGGCCGAGCGCGTCCAGCGTCTCGCCCGGCTGCAACGTGGCGAGACCCTGTGTACCGGCGCCTTGCACCTTGTACAGAAACTCGACGGTGCGCAATACCGGGTCCGCGCCGTATACGCTCATTGGCCGGCGCAGGAAGGTGCTTCCCGAAGCGCCCGGTGGGCAAGCGAGATGAAAGAACTGGCCGGGCTGCGCGAGCGACGCGCCGGCCGGCGCCTTGACGATCATGTGCCGGTATTCGGCGTTGACGGGTTTGTTGGCCAGCACTTGGCAAGCGTGTTCGGCGATATCGAGCGGCGCACCGCAGCAGTCTGCGGCGCTTGGTGTGTCTAACGCATCGTGTGTCGCGCAATGCGACAGAGTGGCCTCGGTCATTGTGGAATGTCCTGAGTGCGGGCCGCGCGAATGGCATCGAGTCCCGCGAAGTTTCGGGCGATCGGCAGCGGCGTGTCGGCGAGCGTCATCATCTGCAGATCGGTAAATTTCATATAGCTGATCAGCCAGCGGCTGCTGACCGGGTCGCGCCGGTAACGCTCCGATGTCACGGCGCCGAGCCAGACCGCACGCGCATGGGTATCGTCGCCGTCGCGCAAGGCGACCTGCATCAGGCGCCATGTCGCCTCCGCCTCGCCAGCCGTCACGTCGACGCGCAACGCTTCGCTCACGTAGTAGTGCATCGCGTAGCGCCACGGTGACGACAGGAACCAGCGGGCAATCGCCTCGCGACCCACCAGGTCGCCGCCGAAGCCGTTGCCGCCGGCCCAGACTGCGTCCTCGGTGAAGCATGCCGCCTGTCGGCGCGCGACCTCTGCGAGTGCGTCGGCGTCGATCTTCCGGTAGTCGGCGGTGTACTTGGCATCGGCGAGTGCGCCGTAATGGGCCTTTAGCGCACGGATCGCCTCGATCGCTTCGAGCCGGGCAATACGTTCGCCGAGCGTGGCCGGGGCGGCGTCGAACGGCATCGGGCATCCGTCTCCGGTAGCGGTCATCCCGGGGTCCCACATCGATGTCGCGCTCATGACGTCAATTCCCGCAATGTCACTTTTGGATCGGCGAGGCTCGCTGGGTCCACCGAAATGCCGTTTCCGACGAGTTTCTCGAGGAAGCGTCGTTCGCGGCCCGCGTTGACGAGCACGCCCGCGACGACTTTGCCGTCGCGAAGGCTGAACGCCAGCGCGGGACCGGCACCCGGCTCGCCGCGCAACACGACTTCGTCGCTCGGGTCAGGCTGGCCAACCACCTGGATGTTGTAGCCGAGCTGGTCAGTCCACATCCACTGCGTTTCGCGATAAGGATGCGGACGCCCAACGAGCGCCTCGGCTACCGCCAGCGCCTGGTTCTCCGCATTGCGCCACGTTTCCTGACGCACGCCGCCCGAAGCAGATCCTTCCACCGCATTGCCGAGCACGTGTGCGACATCGCCGACTGCGTAGAGCCAGGGTGCGCGAGGGCTGCGGCACCACTCGTCAACATTGACGCCGTGTCGTCCAGCGAGATCCGTGTCCGCGAGGAAAGCAGGCGAGCAGTCGACACCGATTGCGATCAGCACCGTATCGGCGGCGACATCGAAGGTCTCTGCGCCTGTGCCGGTACGTTTGCATCGCACCGCGTAGCGAAGCGGAGCATCGGCATCGTAGGGCTTTTGCTGGGCATTGGCGGTCGTGACGATGGCCTCGACTGCGACACCGGATTCGACGCGTACGCCGCGTGCACGATGCTCGCGCAGCAGCCAGTCGGCCATGACGGGAGGCAGGCAGCGTGACAGCACGCGGTCGCCGGCTTCGAGTACCGTGACGGGCACGCCGAGATCGAGCGCCGCCGACGCCACTTCCATACCGATAACGCCCGCACCGATGATGACGAGTCCGAGGCTCTTACGCAGTGCGCGACGTAGCGCCAGACTGTCGTCGATCGTGCGCAACACGTGCACGCCAGGCAGGTCGGCGCCCACGATCCCGCTGTCGCGAGGCTGGCCGCCGGTTGCGACCACCAAACGGTCGAAGCCGATCTTTGTACCGCTCGCGAGCGTCAGTAGGCGTTGCGCCGTATCCAGCGCAATAGCGCGGTCGTACATGCGCTCGATGCGTGCATCGCGCAACGAAGGGCGGTCCCAGAACGCGGCAGGCGCGAGCGCCAGCGACGATGCCGGGGCGCCGGAAGGCGCGGCCGGTTCGGTCACGGCGGCGACCGGTTCATCCGTCCACGGTTCGGTTTCGCTTGTCAGCCAGTCTTTCGACAGGGCCGGGCGCTCGTAGGGCGCGTGACGTTCGTCGCCGATCAGCGTGATCCGGCCGGGAAAGCCGAGCGCTTGCAACTGCTGCGCGACGCGGCCTCCGGCATGTCCGGCGCCGACGATGACGACGTGCTCAGGTACGGCTTCAGCGGAAATATCGTGAGCCATGACGAAGTCCTCACGCAGATTGTCCGGACGGGCTGCCGGACGTAGATGCACTCGCGTCGAGCGACGTTCCGGCGCGATACAGCACGCCTCTTGCGCCAACGCAGGAGAAACGGCGCGGTTCACGCGGCGGAATCAGGATGGCTTCTCCGGCGACGAGGCGGTAGTGTTCGCCGGCAGCATCGATGTCGAATTCGCCTTCGAGGATCGCAACTACTTCCTCGCCGACGATGCCAGCGGGATGTTCACGTACTTCGCCCTGGTCGAACACGTCGAATTCGGTCGACAGCAAGGCGCCTTGCGCGCGAATGCTCCCGCTCGCCACCGCCGCATCGCGCCAGCTGTCGGCCGCTCTTACCGACGTGCAGTGCACATCACCTTCGGCCGGCTGGTTGACTGTTTCCATTTGCATGTCTGCGCTCACCGGTTCGCCAATGGGTAGTACGGCGTGTCGTCCTGCGCGCCATATTCCGCGCGCGGCGGCGAGACCACGTTCAGGCGCATGCTGACGCCCTCGGCGCCATAGCGGTTTTTGCCATAGTGGCTAAGACCACCCGGAATGATCATCGCGTCGCCCTGCGCGAGCGGACGCTCCATGTCCGGCGAATCGGGCCGAACCTCGAAAATCGAACACGAACCCAGCACCTGGAGCGAGGCTTCTTCGCCGTGGTCGTGCGCCTTCGCCGGCAGATTCGTGCCTTCCTGCTCGACGAACTTGATGACGGCGACGCTCATCGTCTCGCCGATCATCGTCTTCATGTACAACCCGTTTTCGACCACGGTCTTCAGACCGTGATCGATACCAAACACCCGACATCTCGCCATTTCCGCCTCCTTCATTTTTGCGCGCCGTCGATCGCGTTGCCGCTTACGGCAGCGGGCGCATCACGAACGACTCGTCGGCCCTGAAGCGCGACGACTCGTAGCCATCGATCACCGACGGCTGGTTATAGAACTCGATCGCCGGGGCGATCTCGGCAAGCGAGAGCAGCAGGTACATCATCGTCATCGCTTCCGGATGCTCATCAAGCGTCCCTAGTGCGTACTGGTTCAGATAGGCCACCACATCGTCGACTTGCGGCAGGATCGCGTCCCGGAATGCGAGGATCGCGTCCATACCGACCGTGTGGCGCTGTGTGTTGCGTTCGGTTTCGGTTTCCAGTGCCCAGACGTGGACGAATGGCGCGAGCGATTCGAATCCTTCGGGAAGAGGGCGAACGGCCGGCGTGGCCCTCCTGATGAACGCGACTGGCTGGACTTGAATTTCAGTTTGCATTGCGATGACTCCGGATTCAGGCCGACGTTGCGGCACTCGCGGCCCCTTCGGCCAGGATGCGTTCGACAACGTGATACGCGTGCCGGACGAGCAGTTCGTTGTCCTGGAGGACCATGACTTTTTTCGCGCCGGTTTCGGCGGCGCGCTGGGTGCGCTCCAGCGTGCTGAAGTCTTCCAGCAGGACGTCGCGCAAGGCGACCTTCATGTACTCGAGGAAGAAGCGGCCGCCGGGCGTCGTCATTTCCGGGTAGAAGACGCGCGCGTCGACCAGCGTCTGGTTATGCGAGATCGGACGGAAGTTGTACGCCTGGCAATAGTTCGGGCGCAGCGACACGTAGAAGTCGGGGAACATGATGTTCATATCGAACAGCCAGTTCGGACTCTTCGTCCAGTTGACGCCGGACGGCAGCGCGTCCATCGGGAACGCATACTTCGCGCTGCCGATGCCGGCACGCAGCGCGGCCGCTGCGATCGGGCGCTTCTGTCCGGCGTCGGAGAGCGCGTTCTGGGCGGCGGCGCCACCTTCGGTCAGCGCCTTGGGATTGCCATAGACTGATTTCTGGTTGCCCGCCAGCGACAGGCGGCGGTGGAACTCGCCGCACAGCGCGTCGAGTGGCGGCATGCTTTCGTTGTCGGTCTTGTCGATGGCGTCGGCGATCGAGTTGCCGTGCACATAAGCGACGTGGTACGCCTCCTGAAACGCGTCGAGCGCGAGCTTCCAGTTGCAGTTGACGACGGTCTGCCAGCCGAAGCCCGAAGTCATTTTCTCGAACGGGTAGCCTTCGACGTCGCCGAACATCGGCTTCATATAGTCAGCGAGCGAAATCGCCGGGTTTGGATCCATGTTGACGAAAATGAATCCTTCCCAGACGTCGCAGGCGACGCGCGACAAACCGAACTGTTCGCGATCGAGGCCGAAGAAGCACTTCTCATCCGGCACGCCAGTCAGCTTGCCGTCCAGGTCATACGCCCAACCGTGGAACTTGCAGAAAAACTTCCGCGTATTGCCGCATTTGTCGTAGACGATCTCGTTCATCCGGTGTGCACAGACGTTGTGCATCGCGCGGATCTCACCCTGACGATTGCGCACCACGATGATCGACGTATCGCAAGCGGCGAGATCCTTGACGAAATAATCGCCGGCTTTCGGGATTTCCTCGACGCGGCCGACCTGGAGCCACGTCTTCTTGAAAATGTGCTCCTTCTCCTGCTCGAAATACTCGGGCGAGATGTAGGGTTCGACGGGAATCGGGCCGGAGCCCAGTTCGGGATAACGGCCAGTCAGCGTGCCTGCGGGCGCGGGGACATCGGAGGAGAGTTGGATTGTGGACACGATAGCAACACCTCAAAAACGAATGTCGTTTAATAATGAATCACATTCTGTTTTGGAAAAAAACCGAAGTCAAGAGGGTGTGTCTGGAATTTGCGAAACTTGTATTTCGAGCGTGCCTGGCCGTCGCGACACTTCTAGAATCTGGGCCGTCGCTTTCCTCGTGACAGAATCAGGATGACGAAATGAGGCACACGAAGCGGGAGAAGATCGCCGCAGCCTCGTTCACGCTCTTTCGCGCGCAGGGATTTACGGGCACGACGATGGCGGAGATCGCCGCTGCGCCGCAGATGACCGTGCACAAAGCGATCCCGCGGCGCGTGTGTGGCGATTGCTGCGTGGGCTCTGGCATGACATTCCCGCAGCGGATTCGAGCTTTGCGAATGCGCTGGTCGACGCCCTGTCTCACGCGGGAGTGCGCGAGCGGCCAACGAGCGCATTCCTGGACGAAATCGAGCATGTCATCGCCGAACTCCTGCACGTGTGTCTCGAGGAGCCATTGCGGCCGGGCGGACATTGCGTCGACAGAACCATCGTCGCGCGGCAGATCTGGACGGCGTTCGACGGTTTCGTGATCAACCGTCAGCTCGGTGGCGCTCGCGACATCGAGCGTATTGCCGCGCTGGTGAGGTCATTGCTGCGAACTGGAGATGCCGCCGCGGCTTCATCCGCCACGCACGAGAAAGTCCCGGCTTGATACGGCGGCTTGTTAAAATTGCGTCACTTCCGATCCTCTTCCTTCCGAACAAGAGCCTCTCTGTGCCGCAGATCAAGAAAGCCGTGAAGCGCGATGCCATTTTGACGGCCGCATTCAACGCATTCAGCGAAAAAGGTTATTCAGCAACCACGATGACCGAAATTGCCCGTCTGGCGGGCACTACAGTCGCGAATCTCTATGTCTATTTCGATTCGAAACTGGTCATCCTTTACGAAATCTACGAACCGTGGCTGATCGAGCAACTGCACCGGCTGCGCGCCGAAGTGGCGTTGCTCAATGGCCCCCGAAAAAAGGTCGAGCGTATTCTGGTCGGCATATGGGGAGATATCCCCGCCGCCGACAACGCGTTTGCCAACGCGCTGATCGACGCGCTGGCGAGCGCGCCCGCCGGACTCTCGAAGCCCAACAATCTGCTGGTGTCCGTCGAAAATTTTCTGACGCAATTGCTGAAGGACGCCTTGCCGCCCGAGCGCATTGGCGCGCTCGGCGGCGATCTTTTCGCGCACGTGATCTGGATGGCTTTTGATGGATTCGTGATCAACCAGCGCATTGGCGACCATCGCGACATCCAGCACATCACGCAGATGACGGCCACGCTGCTGCTCGGAGAGGAGCCGAACGGCTCGCCCTGACGTTCTGTCAGGACTTACCCTGGTCTGGTCGGAAAACTTTTTGAAACCTTTGACCCACTCAATATGGAATGGCATTCTTTATTGAAGCGCAGGACGAATGGTGTGCCTGCGCCGGGCTGGCAAACGTGACAGCATGCCCGCAGGAGCCGCGACATTGGCCGACACCCCGCAGTCCGGCATCGCGGTGGAAGCGGCATTCAGCATGCTGGCACTCGATTTGCCTGATCAAGTCATCCGGCAGCTCCGTTCGAGAAAGGTTTCCCATGGCGGCAATCTCCGAAAGTCCTCATTCGTTCGCGGTCGATCCCCCTGCGCGCACCACTAACCGCGTTCTTGCTCTTTGCTTTTTGACCATCGTCACCGAGGGTTACGACATCGGTGTAATGGGCACCATCGTGCCGTCGATGCTTGCCGACCCGGTCTGGAAGCTCACGCCGATCGAGGTCGGCGCCATGAGCAGCGCCGCGCTGTTCGGCACGTTGTTCGGTTCCTATTTCATCAGCGTGCTGACTGATCTGATTGGACGCAAGCGGCTGCTGATTGCCTGCGTCGCGCTGTTCTCTCTTTCGATGTTAGGCGCAGCGCTCTCTCCGACCCCGTTTGTCTTCGGCGTGATGCGGTTTATCGGGGGGCTCGGGCTTGGCGGGGTCATTTCCGCGGCGGCCGCGCTGACCGTCGAGTACTCGCCGGCGGCGAAACGCAATCTGAACTTCGCCATCATGTACTCGGGCTATGCGATCGGCGCGCTCATTTCGGCCGTGGCAGGCATCGCGTTCCTTGGAGCGCACGGTTGGCGTTTTGTCGTCGGCATTGGCGCGCTTCCATTGATCGCGATTCCATTCCTGATCGCCATGCTGCCGGAATCGCTCGCCTACCTGATGGCGAGCGGAAGAACGCGGGAAGCACAGACGCTGGCTGAGCGGCTTGGCTTGTCCCTGTCCGCGATCGATGCTATCCCGGCCGCGAATGCAGCGGGGCCTTCGATAAAGAGTGTGTTCGACGAGGTGTTTTCGCGCGGCAATCTCTGGCCGACGCTTTGCCTATGGGTTGCGCAGATAGCCGCTGTGCTGGTGATCTACGGACTCGGTACCTGGCTGCCTCAGTTGATGCGCAAGCTTGGCTATGACCTGGGTTCGAGCCTGACGTTTCTCGCGGTATTCATGCTGTCGTCGGCTATTGGCGGGATTCTGATCGGGCAAGTAAGTGATCGCATCGGCGCGCGCAAGACCATCGTGGGCGGCTACGTGATCGGCGCGCTCGCGATCTGCGGTCTGACGATCAAAGGCAGCGTGACGACGAATTACGTTCTCGTAGCGCTTGCCGGGCTGGGTAGCATTGGCGTCGCGATGGTCCAGCTTGGCTACATTGCAAACTTCTACCGTCCGTTCGCTCGCGCGAGTGCCACGGGATGGGCAGTGGGCATAGGGCGTTTCGGCGCTATGGCAGGTCCGATGGTTGGCGCCTGGTTTGCTTCGTCCCACCTCGACGTCCGGCTGAATTTCGTGGCATTCGCCGTGTCCGGTCTCGTCGCAGCGCTGGCTATCGCGCTGAGCAGCTCGAAGCAACACGACGTTTGATTCTTTCGAATTACCCGTAACGGAAATTACGTGTTGGCGACAGAGCTTCCGTTGCGCTAAGGCGAATAACGGGCGGATGCCGCACGCGCCTGCATAGAAGTATCCATCTCGCAGATCATATGAAATCAATAAATCATTGTGCAGAAAAACTAGTTAGGTATCCTTGTCGTATTGAAACTGCTGCTACGGTTTTATTGAATTCGCTTGTCTCTGTTCCTGCTCACGCTCAAAGCAGTGTGACGCTCTACGGCAGTATCGATGAAGGCGTCGGTTACGTTACTAACGAGAAAGGCCATTCGGCGACGGTGACCGGGCCTATTTCCGTTCCGGACCAGTTCGGTTTCAAGGGAGGCGAGGATCTCGGAGGCGGGCTTAAGGCGATCTTTCAGCTCGAAAATGGATTCTTCTCGAACACCGGTGCGTTGGCAACATCGGGCGTGTTGTTCAGTCGCAAAGCATTCGTGGGCCTCAGTGACGACACATGGGGTACGCTTACCCTGGGTCGGCAATGGGATCTGACAGATGACGTTCTTCTGCCCAATGCAAACGGTGCGTTCCAATACAACTATTTTATGTATCACCCGGCCAACATCGATAACGATGCGGTAACCCCCGTGAACAACACGATCAAATATAGCAGTGTCCCATGGCGCGGCGTCTCTGCACGCATGATGTACGGATTCGTTGATCCATCCACATCGCAGGGGCGATATGTCGGGGGGCGCTCATGTACAAATCCCGCGGTCTCTAGGTGGGTGCGGTCTATAGCGACACCCGGAACAAGTTGTATGCGTTCAATACGACTCTCGGCTACAACGAGTTTCTCGGTCAGAACCTGTCGGGTGGCGCAGCCTTCAAGGCGAGAGATACCCAGATTATTGGAGCCGCAGGCACTTACTCGTTCAACAGGCAGTGGGTCGTTCATTGCGTCGCTGACACCGTCCGGATTTCAAGCAATTCTGCGTCGACACGAGCCACGAGGACCGAGCTTGGCGTCGACTGGAACGTGACGCCGTTCGACACGGTGTTGCTCGGAGGTTACCGAACCTGGTTCGGCGGCAAGACGTACACGACCGCGGGATTGTCGAATCTGTATCGCCTGTCGGTCCGTACGATGCTCTACGCGGAAGCGACATTTGAACACGCGGGGGGCGGGACTCGTGCCGCAATGATCTCGCTTGCGCCGTCGTCAGGCAGCGAGCAGGCATCTTTGCGAATCGGGATGCAGCATTGGTTCTAAGCGTCTGCTCGACGCCGCATGGGCCGAAGCAGAAGGATGACCGGCGGTCGCACCGTTTTCCCTCCGAAACGGCAAGTAACAGGGTTGTCGGTCATATACGGATCAAGCCTCTACAAAGGCATCTGTCGACACCCGGTAGCACAACTTCATTTTCCGGCGTACTGCGGATTTCTACGGCAATTGAGATGGTTAACATGGAGGTTGCTGGCTGCATCTGTCCCGCCGTCAGCTTGCTTCACAATATGCGTAGCCGTTAAAAAACGCATGCGCCTGATTATTCTAGGTTGTGCCGCCTTGTATGCTGTCGGAATGCGCCTCGACAAGCTCGCGCACCCGCCAGCACACACTGCCGTTCTCTCGAAGCCGGGGTTTCTAGAACTTCTTCCGGATCCCGACTAGGGCCATGAACTGGCTGTTGTTGCTGGACATCGCCGTTCCGTTGAGAATCCACGCATGAGCCGTACCTGCGGCCCTTTGGTAGACAAGGTTGCTGTACAAGTCGACTGTCTTCGACAGGAAGTAGTTGATACCTAATGCACCCTGGTTGTAGTGCGTGTTCCCGCCGGCGGCAACGGTGCTTCTCTGAGTCGTGTAGAGATAGGCTGCAGTCAGTATCGCAGCGGGCGTGAGCTGATAGCGCAAGCTCGTTTCGTAGTTGTTGAACTTCAGTGTGCCGCCGATGGTCGCATCGAAGGTCGCATGCGTAAAGACGACGTTCGCGAGGAGCGAGCCAAAATTATACGAGCCGCCGGCGCCCCATACCGTGTGCTTCGCAATGCCGCCAGCGGCAATCGTAGGCAGTGCGCCATAGGTGTTGTCCGACGATTCCGCGCCTGCCGTGCTGTATCCTGGCTGATTAACCGTGAAGAAACCCGCATCGAGGCGGAAGGGCCCGTTCAGATAGTCGGCGCTGGCGCTCCACAGGCGATTGGTATTGATCTGACCTGGAAGGTTCGAAAACGCATACAAGGCCTTCGCCGTGAACCCGGCGAGGGTCGGTGTCGTGTATTTGATTGCGTTGTTGGGCCTGAACGTGGCATTCATGTCGTCGCTGTCATATGGGTGGAACGTATAGCCTGACATATATAAGGCGGCCATTTCGTTGCCCACATCTTCCTGGAACGGCATGTATTGGCGACCGGCCGTTACGCTCCCCCAACTGTTGCTAGTGAGGCCCACGTACGCGCTACGACCGAACATCCGGCCGCCTTGTCCGAGCGCGCCATTCTGAACGTTGAAGCCGTTTTCCAGTCTGAAGGTGACTTTCGTACCGCCGCCGATGTCTTCGAAGCCGAGCAAGCCCCATCGGTTGGCTGACATACCGCCGGGCAGCGCCTGAATGCCGTGATTGATGTGGCCATTGGTCGAGCCCATGTTGCTCGTGTAGCCAATTGCCGAATCGACGAGCCCATAGAGGGTTACGCTGCTTTGTGCGTGTGCGGCGCCTGCGATGGAGCCAAGCAGGGTAGCGGTGACTAGAACTTTCCTACACATTTTAAACATCCTCTTAAAGTGCTGCGTAGATCGCCTGAATTTTTGTTAGTGTTGTTAAATGTTTCGAGACGATTCGTTGACGAAATTGATTTTCAACCAAAACGAAATATCTTTAGGTGCTAAGTATTACTAATATTAGAGTGTGTGGTATGAGGCAGTGATTGAAGACTTATCTGGTTTATTTTTCTCCTTTGTCAGCTATGTCCATCTTCAGAATGCCGGCCCTTTGAGGTGCGATCAGGCGGCAAGTCATCCAGATGGCAGGGTCAAACGTTCAGACGAACAATGGCGGTGTTTCGAAAGACGTCTCGTTGCCCGGAGCAATTAAATTGGTGAGCATCGGGTAGTGGCAAGCTCGCCCCAAGAACGCCGGAAATCGGTCATTGTCTTCTCGCATTCGCGCACGCACGGGCGACGTCAGCGCCTCGGCGAGCAGTTGCGACGAAGGGAAGGTCAGCATGTTTCGCTGCATGTAGTTCACGCGCGTCCATGGCATCGACTCACACCAGTCGACCCGCGTGAATACGTTGACCTGGCGTACGTGTGGGTACTCGAGCATGATCTGAGGGTGATGTGCGATGTAGTAGGAAAGCCAGTCGTTGAAATTTTCCGCAGTGCCCGGGTAGTGCACGAGATAGCTGCACAACGTCGGTTCGGTGGTCGTCCTCGTGAGCGGCAGAAACGTTCGGGTGAGCATGGCTTGATGCGTGACCTGGCTTGCGCCCAGCGCGAGCCAGTCATCCGACTGCGCAAGCCGCCAGAGATGTCCGCCCTCGGTGAGTTGTGACTCGAGTGCCTCGATGCTGGCGAACTCGAGCCGCAGCGCGAGCACGGGCGAATGCCCGTCGTCGTGATAAGTCATGATCTGGGCGGGTGTATAAAGCTC
Organism: Paraburkholderia domus; assembly: GCF_905220705.1. GTDB lineage: Bacteria > Pseudomonadota > Gammaproteobacteria > Burkholderiales > Burkholderiaceae > Paraburkholderia > Paraburkholderia domus. The sequence continues at coordinate 81,992 of NZ_CAJNAT010000014.1, read as the reverse complement.
TGCCTTCTTTAAGTTAGGCGTCGCGCGGATGGCTTCCTGAATGAGCCGAGAATGTGTCGCGCTTACCCGAGCGTTCGGATCTTGCTCGTTAGTCGCTGTGATGAAATAAGAAAATGTCATGGGTCAGGTCAAGTGCGTGAAAGGATTGCGGTTGGGCGCTAGGTAAGGTTTCCCTTTTCCGTCCTTTTACGCAGCGGCGGCGCGAGCACCGATTCGGGAATAGGGCAGACATAGGGACGTCCGCCGGTAAGGCGCGCATGTTCTGCCTGAGCTGCACCGATACGCGACGGCTCCGTCAGCAGATCTACAGCGGTCGCCGCGAGTACCTTTGCCGCATGCAGCATTCCTTTGTGTGCGGCGGGCAGTTTCCCCTGTGACACCAGTTGCCACGTGTGCATGTTGGTACCCACTGCGTAGCACGCGCCGAGGTATTGGGTTGTCGGCACGACCCAACTCACGTCTCCCACATCGCTCGATCCTGTCAAGGAGCCCGGTTCGTCGTTCAGTGGAAGCGGCATGTCGGCAAGTCCATGGGCATCGGCGGGTCCTCGATAGGCGTCGAGACATTCCTGCAAATCCCCCGAGCTGATGTTTCCGGCGAGCCGCGTGACGAAATCGCGGTCGGACTGGTCGAAGGGAGGGGGACCGAAACGCTCGAGGTTCGCCATCACCAAGGCTTCGATCGCTTCGTTGCGAAGGACGTCCGAGCATGCGCGATCGACTTCGACCTCGACGGTTGTTTCGGTCATCAACGCCGCGCCCGCGCCGATTCGCCGAACGCGCTCGAACAGCGCACGCGCCTGCTCGATGTTCGGCGCGCGGACGACGTACAGCACTTCGGCAAGAGCCTGAACAACGTTTGCAGCGAGGCCGCCCGCATCGGTGATTGCGTAATGGACGCGAGCCTCGGCGGGCATATGCTCGCGCAGGAAATTCACGCCGACGTTCATCAGTTCAACCGCATCGAGCGCGCTTCGTCCGAGATGGGGTGAAGCCGCCGCGTGCGAGGCCACGCCAGAGAAGCGGAAGAATGCCTGAATCACCGCCAGCGATTTGTACTTGAAAATCCCCGAGAAAGGACCAGGGTGCCAGGTCAAGGCGAAGTCGATTTCATCGAAGACGCCTTCGCGAGCCATGTATGTCTTGCCGGCACCGCCTTCCTCGGCTGGACATCCGAAGTAACGGACGATTCCACGCAAATCCTGGGACACGAGGTAGTCGCGCGTGGCAACTGCCGCCAGCATCGCACCGACACCAAGCAGATGGTGGCCGCATCCGTGTCCGCTACCCCCGGCGCATACCGGGCACGCTTCAACGGCCGCGGCTTGCTGGCTCATGTTCGACAACGCGTCGTATTCGCCGAGGAAACCGGCGATGGGTCCTTCATTCCCCGCCTGGGCGACGAATGCCGTGGGCAGACCGCCCAGATTTCTCGTGATCCGGAATCCTTCGCGCTCAAGCATCTCGATCTGCGCTTCAACTGAGCGAAATTCTTCCCAGCGAGTTTCGGCAAGATCCCAGATCCGATCCGCAAGACCGATAAAGTCGTCACGCTTTGCTTCGACAAACTGCTCGATGAGTCCGATCCGCTGGTTATCTTCGCGCTTCATCACGCGTTACCCCCAGCGTATTGGTGCGGAAACGCCCCCCGAACCGAGCCTCTTTGCGTTCGGCTTTCTTTAGCTATGGGAGGAAGCACGTCGTCCGGAATGGGGCAGACGTAGGTTTCACCCGCCGATTGCTCACGCAGTTCAGCCTTGGCCTGCTCAAGCAATGAAGGACTCGCGTAGAGCGCTGCGGCGGTGGCAGCCATCACCTTCGCGATCTGAAGCATGCCCTTGTGCGCGATCGACGATTTGCCTTGGGCGACCAACTGCCACGAGTGGAACGGCGTGCCCAGCGCGAAGCAGGCTCCGAGGCAGCGGGCTGTCGGTACGACCCAGCTGACATCCCCTACGTCGGTCGACGCCGGCAACAACGATGGCATCAATTCAGCGGGCAGGACTCCGTCATGGAGGACTCCCCGAAGCCGATGGGCGCCGAAAATCGACAAGCTTCCCTGTGCCTCGGCGGGTGAAATGGCGGCGTGCATGCGCGCGGCAAAATCGTGATCGACGGTGTCAAAGGGCGTCGGACCGATTGCGAGCATGCGCTCGTACATCAGATCGGACAGAACCTTGTTGGGCTTCATATTCGACATTGCCTTTTCCACCCGGCACACGACGGTGGTGTCGGTCATCATCGCGGCACCATCCGCGATCTTGCGCAGCCGCTCGAGCAGTGAATGGATCGTGGCGAGTTCCGGTGCGCGCAATTGATAGACGACCTCGGCGCGAGCCTGCACGACGTTGGGCGCTGACCCTCCCGTATCGTGCAGCGCATAGTGAAGACGGGCGTCGCTCGGCATGTGCTCGCGCAAATAGTTGGCAGCGACGTTCATCAGTGTGACGGCGTCGAGTGCGCTGCGCCCCAGGTGAGGCGCGGCCGCCGCATGTGCAGCGACGCCGCTGAACGTGAAGCGCGCGTGGAGCGTCGCAAGGGTTGTCATCGCATCGATGGCGAGGACGCTCGCAGGATGCCAGGTGAGTGCGCTGTCGAGATCGGCGAATGCGCCGGCTCGCGTCATAAACGTCTTTCCGGCTCCCCCTTCCTCGGCGGGGCAGCCGTAATAGCGAATCCGGCCCGCGCGCCCGGACGCATGGAGCCAACCCTTGATGGCGAACGCGGACATCAGCGCTGCGCCGCCAAGCAGGTTGTGACCGCAACCGTGTCCGCTGCCGGCGTCTGCTGTCGGTTGACGGGTGGCGGAGTTGGCGACCTGGCTGAGGTGAGGCAACGCGTCGTACTCGCCGAGAAAGCCGATGACAGGGCCGTCATCGCCGGCTTCGGCGACAAACGCAGTAGGGATGCCCGCAACTTCCCGCGTGATCCGGAAGCCATGCCGCTCGAGCTCGCGGATTTGCAGTTCCGCCGACTCGTACTCTGCATAGGCCGTTTCAGCGAGGTCCCACAACCGGTCGCTCAGGTGTACGCACATATCACGGTACGATTCGATCCGTGCGGCAATCTCTTGATCGAGTTGATCGAAATTCACTTGCTCTCCAGTTCGATTGAAGCAAGAAGCCCGTTGCTGTTCAACCCTTAGTCGAAATGACATGCCAGGCCTCGCAGTCGAATGACGAACACTTTTAGCTAGTCGCGATGTTTCGACGGACTGCTAGATACCCGCTTTGGCGTGAAATACGCTATTGCGTCTCATCGTTGAGCGATGTCGCAGGTAGAGGGTCAGCACCGCAAGCAGCGAAATGATGTTTGCGGCCAGCAGGTACCAGGCGGGCGACATCGGATCAGCTGTTCTGGCGGCGAGCCATGCGACGATGACTTGCGCGCTACCGCCGAAGATCGTGGTCGGCACGCTGAAACAAATGGATACGCAGGTGCTGCGGATCGCGTTCGGAAATATCTCGGGAATGAAACATAGCTGGAACGGCGCCATCAACACGCGCAACAGCGTCAGCAGCGCTACCATCGAGAGAAAGGTGCTGGCGGTGCCGCTCTGGGTGACCCACATGAAGGCCGGGATGATCGCCAGAACCATCAGGACTTGCGGCAACACCATCCACTTGGTGTTGGGAAACCGGTCGTAGATCAGGCCGGCGGCCAGTGACGCGACGATTCCCACACCGCCCGTGATGAGCCCGACCAGCATCGAGGTCGATGTGGGCAGATGCAGCACGCGCAGACCGTATGTCGTCATGTAGTACCCGACGACATACACCGTGATCGTCGGTCCGATCAGCACGGCACAAGAGATCAGCAAATCGGACAGATGCTTGCCGACAATGACGGATGCAAGCTCAGCCGTGCCTTTGGCCGCGGACTCGGTATCGAGGGTCTCGCTCAACTGCTTGCGGATATATAGCCCGATCGGCGCGATCAGCAAGCCAATCATGAACGGCACGCGCCAGCCCCATTCGGCGAGCGCCGCGGGTGACAGCATCGACGACACGACGTAGCCGACCAGGCCGCCGAGCAGCGAAGCGACGCCTTGAGTCGCAAGCTGCCAGCTCGTGTAGAAGCCACGCCGGTTCGAGGCCGCCATTTCGAGCATGTAGGTCGTCGCGGGTCCCATTTCGCCGCCAGCCGAAAATCCTTGTAGCAGGCGGCCAATGACGACGAGGACAGGCGCCGCCATGCCGATCGTCGCATACGACGGCGTGAACGCGAGGACCGCGGTGCCGAGCGCCATCAGGCCGATCGTCAGAGACAACGCCGCCTTGCGCCCTGAACGGTCCGCGTACACCCCGATGACCACACCGCCGATTGGGCGCGCAATGAAACCGACACCGAACACGGCGACCGACGCGATCACCTGACTCGCCTGAGAAAACGCCGGGAAAAACGCTTTTCCGATGAATACCGCAAAAAAGGCGTAGACCGTGAAGTCGAAGAACTCCAGGGCGTTACCTACGACTACCGCGACGAAGTCGAGGGTCGAGGCTGTGTGGACCGTCGAGTGCTCGCACCCGTTTGCTTGATTTGACACACCCGTCTCCGAATTGAGTTTCCGTCGGCGCAGTTGCCGTCCGGTTTAAAAAATAAATTCGTTCTTTTTATTGTCGTCAACGTGCCAAAACGTCGTGAATTCGATCACGCAATCCGGGCATCGGTGCTGCCGTCAATCGCAACAGATGCGCAAAGCCGGTGCAGCTTCATGGCGAATGTACGACACCAAATTTTTGATGGAGGAGACAACCGTCGGTCAACGGCAACACTTTCATTCAGCTACTGGCGCACGATCTGTCGACCTACTCTACGTCGCCATGGATGGAAAGATCAGGGGCCGGTGGGCACGGCGAATCTTTCAGAATTAACTATTTATTGGCGAAAAATAACTCATGCAAACAATCCAGTATTCTCGATATGGTGGTCCCGATGTGCTTGAGCGTGTTACGCATCCTGATCCAGTCGTCGGGCCTGGCGATGTCCGGGTCAGAATGCGGGCGGCAGGGGTCGCGCCTCTCGATACCAAGCTCAGGGCCGGATTGCTCCAGCAACATTTCACTCTCGCGTTCCCGATGATTCCCGGACGGGACGGTATCGGAGTCGTCGATCAGGTGGGCGAAGGGGTGCGTGAACTGGTGGTCGGCGACGTCGTCTGTGTACTGGCCGATCTGACTCGCGGCGGTACTTGCGCGGAAATGATCGTTTGCTCCGCGACACGCGCCGTGCTGAAACCCGCTAATTTGTCGGATCATCAGGCGGCGGTGCTGTTACAGCCCGGCATTAGCGCATGGAGTGCGGTGGTGCGAGCGGCGCGTGTCACGCGCGATGCGCATGTGTTGATTCACGGCGGGGCGGGCGCAGTCGGAAGCTTGATGGTGCAGCTCGCGCGACATCTGGGGGCTCACGTGAGCGCCACATGCCGGGCCGACAACGTCGACTACGTGCTGGATCTCGGTGCGCATCGGGCGATTGCCTATGATCGCGACGATTTCAGCACGCTGCGCGACCAGGATGTGGTATTCGACCTGATCGGCGGCGCCGTGCATGCGCGCTCCTATCCTATCTTGCGACGTGGCGGAAACCTTGTGTATTTGACCGCGGATTCCATAGTGGACCGGGGGGTGGAATTCGGCGTGACAGTCACACGCGCGACAGTAGACGATCAGCGCGAGGCTCTGCTCGCGGTCGCGCAACTTGCGGAGCAGGGGATATTGCGGCCCGCGATTGCCGGTGTGTTCCCCATTGCCGATACGGCAGCGGCGCACCGCGCACTCGAAACTAGGCAGGTCACGCGTGGCCGACTCGTGCTGGAAGTGGACTTCGATTCCTGACCGCGGGTTGGCCGCGCGTATCGCCTATAGCAGGCACTCGACCGAGTTGAAGAGCCGGCGCTTGAAAGGATCGTCGGAGGTCATGGAGGTGCGGATGACACTGGTCAGGCACTCCACAAAGCATTTTGCCGCGTTGCTGAGCGGTGCGGCGCGCCGGTAGATGAGGCTGATCTCCCCTTCGGCAATGGAGTCGATGAGCGGGAGGACGGATAACCGCTCCCTGCTCAAGAGCAGTTCCGCGAGCGGCCAGGGCATGAGCGTCAACATATTTGTGTTGGCGACCAGCCCGAGCGCGATTCCGCTGGAATGTGATATATGGATACGCGGTTCGTAGGCCCGGCAGTATTCGGCGAACGCGTTGTCCGAAGCGAGCTCGTCGACGGAAGAGTCGCGATTCAGAATCCACTCGGCGTCCTTCAATTCATGCAGCGATCTACATCCTGCCAAGCGATGTTCTGCCCGGCCGACCACCGCGTAGCCGGTTCGAAACAACGGGACATGTGTGAACTCCTCCGTTTGCGTAACAGAGCTAGCCCTTCCAATCGAGATATCGAGCGTTCCGTCGCGCAATCTTGGTATCGACACGGTTGCCAATCCTTCGAAGAATTCGATCTTTACCTCAGGCATACGCGTCTGGAACATGCCGACAACCTCTCCAAGCAACGTTAGACCGACCCACGACACCGCTGCAATCGACAGGGTGCCGTCCCTCTTGCCGGATAGCAGCTCCATTTCCTGCCGCGCTCGCGCCAATTGTCCAACTGTCAGCCTTGCATGCCCGAGCAGCGTCTGACCTGCCTCGGTCAGCGTCACACCCGTGGGCTCGCGTACGATCAGTGTGACATTCAGATCCTCCTCGAGCTCGCGTATCGCCTTGGTAATGGCGGCCGGCGAGAGGTCCGTGGCGCGGGCTGCGTTCCGAATGCTGCCGGTGTCGGCGATCGCAACAAGTGCGCGGAGTTGATGTAGCTTCATGGTCAATGTATGACACCAAATTTTTTCAGGAGGAGACAACCGGGGGTCAACGGCAACACTTTCATTGAGTTGTTGGCTCGTTATCTGTCGACTACTCTACGCCAACAGAAAGTGGAAAGATTTGCGCCCGGTTGCCGGCGCGAATCTTTCGAAACTACTACCGATCCTGAACGAATGGAGGCTATGTGGAGCACGCAGCACAGGTGAAGCGTCTTGTCGAGGCAAAGCAGCAGCGATACGTTGAACTGGCAAATGAAATCTGGTCGTACGCCGAGATGCGCTACAGCGAATATCGCTCTGCCGAACTGCACGCGGCGCTACTCGAGGAGGAAGGGTTTCGCGTGACGCGTGGCGTGGCCGGACTGCCGACGGCTTTTGTGGCGGAGGCGGGCAGCGGCGGCCCCCTCATCGGATTTCTCGGCGAGTACGATGCCTTGGCCGGGCTGAGTCAGGAAAGCGGCGCGTTGGTCTGCGTACCGGCCGCTGACGGCGTCAACACCAACGGACACGGCTGCGGCCATCACCTGCTCGGCGCGGGCGCGCATCTCGCCGCAGTGGCCGCGAGAGACTACCTTGCTGCCAACAATATCGACGCCACGGTCAGGTTCTACGGTTGCCCCGCCGAGGAAGCTGCTGCCGGCAAGACCTTTATGGCGCGTGCCGGATTGTTCGATGACCTGGACGTCGCGTTGAGCTGGCATCCGTCGGTAGCGAACTCCGTGTTCATGAACGCCACGCTCGCGAACGTTCAGGCGTATTTCCGCTTTCACGGCAAGGCTGCGCACGCGGCACTGGCGCCGCATCTTGGGCGCAGCGCGCTGGACGCCGCAGAACTCATGAACATCGGTGTCAACTATCTGCGCGAGCACATGCCGGATCAGGCGCGCGTGCATTTCGCTTACATCAATTCCGGTGGAATTTCGACCAATGTGGTGCCGGTACTCGCCGAACTGCTTTATACGGTGCGAGCACCGCGCAGCGAAGACGCGCGGGATCTGTTCGAGCGTGTCAAACAGATCGCGACCGGTGCTGCATTGATGACCGGCACACGTCTCGAGATCATTTTTGACAAAGCGTGCTCGAACGTGCTGCATAACGACACGCTCGATCAGGTTCTCGACCGGAACATGCGGGCGCTCGGCGGCTTCGACGTCAGTGACCACGACGTCGAATTCGCGAGCAAGATTCAGCAGACCATTTCATCTGACGATTTCGAGAATAGCGCCCGTCACTTCGCGGCGGCGCTGCGTGATCCGCGTCCGATCATCACGGAAATCCAGCCGTATCGGGCCGACATGGTGCGCCCGGTGACAGGCTCGACCGATGTCGGCGATGTCACTTGGGTCGTCCCGACCACGCAATGTCTGACGTCCTGCTTCGCATGGGGAACAGGTTTTCATTCGTGGCAAATGGTCTCGCAGGGAAAGGCGACGCTGGCTCATCGAGGCATGTTGCTGGCCGCGCAGACGCTGGCGGCCACGGCCATCGATCTGGTCGGCCAACCGGATGTGCTGCGCGCAGCAAAAGTGGAGCTTGACGAAAAGCGCGGCCGCAAGCCTTATGATTGCCCGATTCCGCCGGAAGTCTTGCCTCCGCCAGCGCGTACTGGAGCGACCGCCTGAACGCCACAAGCCTGCATATCGGCCGAAGATCATCCGTGCGCACTCTCAAGGTTTCCGGGCCAAGCGCAACGCTGCGATTCCATGACATTCCGGGGTCAGACACGCCACTCGTGTTTATCCACGGACTTGACTGCGCGCCCTTGTGCGACTAGCCGCGAGTGATTGCAGATTCGGCATTGATGAGGCGGCGCAGTATTCTGGTCGATTTGCTGGGATCCGGGTATGGCGATCGGCCTGAGTGTTTTAGATATCGTATCGAAGACCATGCTCGAATCGTCGTCGAGCTCATTCAGAGTCTCGAAACAAAAGTCGACTTCTTCGGTCACAGCATGGGTGGGGCGGTCGCTGTCGTCGCGGCTACGATGGCGCCTCGCCGGGCGCGCCATCTGGTTCTCGCAGAGCCAAATCTTGACGTGGGCGGAGGATTGCTCAGGCGCGAGATTGCAGCCTACCCTGAATCTGACTACTTGCTGTACGGCCACGCGCAAATGGTCGCAACCGCGTCGAAAGAGGGCGATCCCATTTGGGCGGGCGCTCTCGCGATCTCCTGTCCCAGAGGAATCGATTGTGCGGCGACATCGCTGGCGATTCACTGGCGTGGCGCCAATTGCTGTTCCGGCTACACATGCCGCGCGCTGTGATTTTCGGCGAGCGCTCGTTGCCGCATCCCGACGCGGACAGATTGTCGAAGGTGGGTATCGCGGTCAGTATCGTGCAAAACGTAGGGCACTTCATGATGCGGGACAATCCAGCGGGCCTGGCGTCCGCCATTGATTGGGCCTTATCCGGCTGGTATTCGGGCGATGCCTGAGCAATCCTTGCGAATACCTTTCGATTGTTCCGCGCATTTCTGTTGCTGCAGATTCACACCTATACTTGGCTGAGCGAGGCTGGTGCAACCTCATTTAGCGCCTCGCCAGGAGTGTGGATCATGAACATGCCTCGAATGTTGGTGTCGGTTGCAGCTACGCTGGTTCTTCTCCCTGGGGTTGCGTTCGCGCAAACATCGAACGATAACGCTGTGACCCGGACGAAAGTGACGCAGGAACTAAGGGAACTGGTCGGGATTGGATATCAGCCCGACGCAGTACGGTATGACTATCCAAACGACCTTATTGCAGCAGAGAAGCGTCTCGCTGCCAAACGCGCAGGTCAGGATAATTCCACTGTTCCGACGCAGTAGTGGAAATACTGGGTTCGGCACACTACGATGCGTCTGGCGATAGTTTATAAGGATTGCAAATTGAATTGGAACGCTGGACCCTGCCTCTGGGTGCCATCGATCAATCGCATGTCTTTGAAGATTACCCGCGGCCAGTAGCCGGCGCATGAGGAGATGCTACGTACTTTATCCTCGACCGATGCAACCGCCGAAGTGCTACCCCAAAATCCGCCAGATTGATAGCGAGAGCGAAATTGATGAATGTGACACATGTCCACCGCGAAACCTAGACGGCGTCAAACGAGACATCGCCCAGCGCGACGTTGTATCCGGCAGCATGGAAGCGGCGCGCGATGATCGCGCCGAGTCCCCTTGCGGCGCCCGTCACCAGCACGACTCTGTTGGACATGGTGTCGATTCCTCTTCGGTGCGTTGCCTCTCAGCCTGCAAGTATCGCTTCGATACGCGCCGCCACGGCGCACACTGTTTCGTCGTCACCCTTGCAACCGACGATTTGCAACCCGGCCTTGAGCGGGGAGCCTTCCACGGCAACCGGCAGCGTGAGCGCGGGATGACCGCTGAGATTGAACGGCCGGATCAGCGATGACATGGCGATCACCGACGCGCCAGCGCGCGCGGCGTCCAGTGTAATTGGCAACGCGGGCATGGTGGGCAGCACGAGGACATCGACTTCATTCAGCGCCGCGTCGACTTCAGCGGTGAACTCGCGTCGCACGTGTTCCGCTGCGTCCAGATCCGCGGCCGTCGTCTTCGAAGCGGCTCGCAATCGAGCTTTGATATCGGCGCCGAGCTTGCCGCTGTCCACGAGATGACCGAACGCGCGCCACGTCTCCGCGTTGATGACCGAGAGGCCCGCCGCGAACGCGTCGTTCATCGAAGTGAGACGAAGGTCGTGGGTTGCGAAGCCTGTGCGTGATATCGCCGTTGCGATCGCACGCACGATCTCGCTGTCGGCCTCCACGCGAGGAATACCGATCCGCGCTTTCGAAACGTCGCGACGTGCTCGACTTGCGTCGAAAGAAGGGTCGATCGCGAGCATCACGTCGACGATCGTCTTCATGTGTCGCCCGAACGGGCCGACGCAATCGAGCGTAGTCTCGCGGGGTGCGACGCCTTCGCGCGACACGCGTCCGAAAGTCGGCTTCAGACCGATGATGCCGCAACATGCGGCGGGGCCGCGGACAGAGCCGCCTGTGTCCGTGCCGAGCGCTGCGTCGACGAGTTTCTGCCCCACTGCCGATGCCGAACCGCTCGACGAGCCGCCCGGAATGCGCGATATGTCCTGCGGATTCTGCGGCGTGCCGCAAAAATCGTTGATGCCGGTCATGCCGAAAGCGAGTTCGTGCATGTTGGTCTTGCCGGTGATACGCCAGCCGGCGTCGAGCAGTTGCTGGACGACTTGCGCATGCCGCGACGCGGGCGGCGCATCGGCGAGCGCGCGGCTGGCCGCGGTGGTCGGATAGCCGGCGATGTCGATGCTGTCCTTGATCGCGATGGTCGGTCTGTCGGCGCGGTTAGCGTCATTTGCACTATCGGCAGTACTAGCACTGAGATCGAACTCCTGCAGAAAGGCGCTCATGTTGAAATCCCTACGGCCGGATTGACGTTCCATGGTGCATCGAAGAGGCGCTCGGTGGTGAAGCGCCGTATCAGCCACTCCGAATCATCATGTGAAGAGGGCACGAAGTCTACTTCGAGGCGGGCCGCGATCAACTGTGCCTCTGAGTCGACATAGCCGGACGCTTGAAGCATGATCCAGCGTCCTATGGCATGGTCGCCGTCGACCTCGATGTGCTCCGCAGTGAGGAAATGCACGTTGGTGGTGAAATGCGGCGTAGGAGGCAGATAGCGCTGCAACATGCCGACGATCGGACCGGGGCCTTCGAGCCGGCCGAACTTGTGCGCGTATTGCGGGCCAATGCCTTCCCACACGGCGTCGTCGCTAAAGAGCGCAGCGAGCGATTCGCGTACGAATGCGCGTGCGGGCACGTCGCACAATGCCATATAGCGCGCCATGGTCTTGCGCACCGAATTTTGTGCTTCGAGTGCCCGAAGCCGTGCCTGCAGCGTTTCGATGATGGAATCGCTCATGGCGTCACGCATTATCGTTAATTGCGACGGGCGGGACCGTCAGCGCGCGGCCCACGCGCGCTTCGATCTTGCCGTAGCGCCACAGGTTGTGATCGCCGACGGGTGTGGTGCGATACAGATTGCAGATCGCAACTGCCGTGTCGAAATCGGCGACATCGGCCATGATGTAGAAGGTCCACGGCGCCCTGTCGGCGTTTCCGACCACGAGCCGGTCGTCGTCCATGATGCCGAGCACACGCACATTCTCCATCGCTTCGATTGCACTGAGCATCTTGCCGTAGGCTTGCCACACATCGCCGATCTGCTCGCGGGGCAGATCGAAGAAGTTCTGCGAGACGCCGCAGCAGAACAGCACGCGCAACGGCAGGACTCGAGTGTCGGTCATGGTGTTTTTCCTTGCTGCGCGTCGCCGCGCTATCGTTAGATGGGCGAGGACTTCGCGAACTTAGCGACCGAGCGCGCGCGCGGTTTGACCGCCTAGTCCGAAGCTGGTGTTCGGAATGTCCTTGATAATCACGCGCGTGGCTTGCAAGGGTACATCGAGCACGGCGACGCTCGTTTCGGACAGCGCGGCGATCAGCGCTTCTTTCTGGGCATCCGTGCGGCCCGCTATCAGGATCGCGATAATGACGGGCAACCCGGCCGGCGTGAGTTTACCGCCCAGACCGATGTTCGTGGCGGGCAACTCCGAAAGTAGAATGCGCACGGACTCGGCGGGCGCACCGATTGCATCTACCGTCGCCTGCGTCAGCCCCTGAATGAGCGAGGCTTTGCGGTCGTCGGCGTGACCTTGGGGAAGATAGACTTCGAGTGTCGGCATGAAAACGTGTCACGAAAAATTGCGCGCGTCAGCGCGTGCCGCCGCCGATGCGCGATTGAACATCAAAGCAGGAAGCCGATGGCGTTCAGTGCTTCGGTCGAATTTATCAGGCGGATGACTTTCTCGACAAGACGCGGCTCGCCGTTCACCATGCTGATCTTGTGTGTGAGGTCGGCCGCGAAAATCGTCGACACGCCGCGCTTGTACGCGATGATGATCTGCGAGGACTTCACTTCGACGAGATCCGCGATGTCGCTCGACAACGTGAAGCGCGACACCGTACGCACCGTTCGCGCGGCGTCGGATGCGGACGCCGAGTAACCGGAGGTCATGCGCTGCACGCGCAATTCACGCATGTGCTGATCGTCGAACGCATAGTTCAGTGTCGATGCGTAGTCGGTCGTGTCCGGATCGATCGGCACGACGTAGATGCCTTTCGGGTCCCACATGTCGAGCCACGCGCGATAGTCGCGCCGGTCCAGAAGCTCGGCTTCGCGCCAGATCAATTCGATCGCGCGTGCGAAGGTCTGGTGGGAGAAGAGTGCGTTGCGGTCGTCCGTCATGCTTGCTCCATCATTGCGCGCCATTGCTTGTACGCTTCGCGCATGCCGGTTTCGTCGGTCGAGTGCGCGGTTTTTTCGCCGTTTGGCGCGGTGGTCTCGCGATTCAGGCCGCGATTTACGAGAATCGGCACGTCGGGACCCGCATACGAGCCGCGCTGCACGCGTTCCCACGCTTCGGCATCGTCGGGACTGCCGAAGCCGAACGGACCCTGGAAGTGTTCGTGAATGCGCAGGCGCACGCGGTTTGCTTCTTCCGGACCACCTTCCATGGCAAGTGCGACATGACGGATCTCCGTTTCCTCCGCGGAAATCGGGCGTAGCACGCGGAAGAAGGCCATCGAGAGCGCAAGGTTCGGGAACAGGTTCAGATTGAAACCGACGCCCATCAGCGAACGCACAATGCGGCGCACTTCCTCCGGCGTGCGCTTTTCGGCGAGTTGCGCGGCGAGTTCCTGGAAGCGCTCAGGAATGGGCGCGCCGTCGTCGTTGTCGAGATCGACGATTTCCGGCATCAGCACCGCCAGGCTATGACCGTTGCCGAGCGAGCGGCAAAACGCCTGATCGCTGGTCATGAAGCTGGTGATCGCGGCGGCGGTTTCCTCGTCGATGGATTTCATCCACGACTTGTGCACGACCGGGAAGTGATACAGGTCGGTCGTGTTCTCGAGCTGGATCTTCCAGTTGCCCTTGAACTTGAACTTGTGCTCGCCGTTGGCCTTGATCGGATAGCCCGCGCCCTGCTTCATGAAGAGATCGATCCACGGCTTGGCGCCACCGAGGAAGTCTTCGAGCGGTTCGATCGTTTGGTTGAAGCTTGCGAAGATCAAACCCTGGTAGACGCCGACGCGCAGCTTCTTGAGCGGCAGATCGCCTTTTTCACACACGCCTTCGTAGCCGTCGCCATAAGGCAGCGCGCGTAGCGTGCCGTCGAGCGCATAGGACCAGCTGTGATACGGGCACGTGAAGCCCTTCGCGTTGCCCTTGTGCTCTTCACACACCGTGGCGCCGCGGTGGCGGCAGCGGTTCTGCAGCACGTTCACGGCGCCGGTCTTGTCGCGCACCACGATGACGGGCTGGCGGCCGATGGTCGTGGTCACGAAATCGCCCGGTTTCGGCAGTTCGCTGTCGTGTGCGACCCAGATCCACGTCTTGTAGAAGATGCGCTCCAGTTCCGCTTCGAACAGTTCCGGATCGTAGTAGAGGGAAGGCGCAATGCGATCCGACTCGGCGCGCTTTGCGAGCGCGCTTGTGTCGATGGTTTGGTAGGTCGGCGTACTCATCGTTTTCGTGGGGAAATAGGGGTTGCGAAATGAGTGACTGACACGAGGATGCCGAAACCACATCAGCGCATCCTCTCGTTGACAGCAGTTTCGCTTTCCGAGGATCATGCGTCAAATCGATAAAAAAATGGTCTTCTAATAAGTGCGGCAAATATCTTGTGATTTCCCATGACGTCCATCGATCACATCGATCTCAACCTTTTGCGCGTCTTTCAGGCGATCGGCGAAGAGCGCAGTCTGACGCGCGCCTTGCGCTGGATACCGTGCGCCAGGCGTTGCGCTATGCCGAGCGTTTCGATCCGGCAACGAGCACGCGCACGTTTCGGTTGTCACTGTCGGACGCGAGCGAAATGGCCTATTTGCCGGCCCTTTGCGCCGCATTGCACGACGCGGCGCCGCGCGTGAAGCTGCTGATCGAACCATTGCCGGTGGAGGAGATCGAGGAGGCGCTGCGTTCGAGCCGGCTGGACTTTGCGATCGGCAACCTGCCGTCGCTATTGCCGCGCACGCGCGATTTGCTGCTGTTCGAGGAGTCGTATGTGTGCATGACGCGCAAGCGCCGTGGTCTGCCAGCGGGGAGCAAGCTCGATCTGGAGCAGTTTCTTTCCGCGTCGCACGTGCAGGTGCGGTCGCTCGAGCATAGTCACCACAATCTCGACGACGCCTTGCGCGCGCAAGGCGTGGGACGCAACATTGCCCTGGCGTTGCCGCACTTCGTGGCGGTGCCGGGCGTACTCGCCGCAACGGATTTTTTCGCCACGCTGCCCGAGAAGCTCGCACACATCCTCAATCAGGGCGACACCTTTCGCATTTACGCGCTGCCGGTTTCCTTACCCAAGGCCGCTGTCACGATGCACTGGCACGAGCATTTTCACGAGGACGAAGGCATCGCCTCGATGCGGGGTCTCATGACCGACGTCCTCGCGGATTTCGCCAAAGTGTAGAACGTGCCGTCTCGCGGCTCAGATGTCGAGCACGAGCACCGGCGAACGTGAACGCGAGACGCAACAGCAGATCACGCTGTTGCTCGCGCGCTCCGCCTTGCTCAGGCAATGGTCACGGTGCTCCGGCTCGCCGCTCACCACATCGACCATGCATGTGCCGCACACGCCTTCGCCGCACGACGTATCCACTTCGATGCCAATCGACGCGAGCGCATCCACGATCGAACGCTTCGCGTCCACATGCACGGGTTGCCCGGTGCTCGCGATCTGAACTTCGAAGCTGTCGAGCGACGCGTCGTTTGATGGCGCGGCGGGCTCTGCCTTGAAGCGCTCCAGATGAATCGCGTCTGCCGGCAGGCGCGTCTGCGCGCTTTGCACCACCAGGTCCATGAATGGACCCGGGCCGCAGGTGTAGAGATGCGCGTCGCTGCCGGCCTCACGCAAACAGGCATCGAGCCGCGCGGGAAGGTCTTCCCGCTCAACCCCGAAATGAAACTGCACGTGTGCATCGAACGGCGGGCGGACGAGCAGCGCCATGAAAGCTGCATGCTCCTTGCTGCGCGCGAAGTAGTGCAGCGTGAAGCGCGCATTCCTTGCGGAGAGGCGATACGCCATCGAAAGTAACGGCGTAATGCCGATGCCCGCGCCGATCAGGATGTGTTCGCTCGCGTCTTCGGAGAGTCGGAAAAGATTGCGCGGCGCACCGATGGACAACTCGGTGCCTACGTTGACTTCGTCGTGAAGAGAGCGGGACCCGCCACGCGACTGTCCTTCCTTCTTCACCGCGAAGGTTTGCGATTTGAGGCATTCAGGGTCGCCGCACAGGGAGTATTGTCGGACGACCCCCGAGGGACTCGTGACATCGATATGTGCGCCGGGCTCGTGACGTTCAAACGGCAGGTTATCGACGCGAGAAATGATGAATGAGCGCACGCCATGCGCTTCTTCGCGCAAGGCGTCGACCCGGACTTTCAGGTTTTGAGCTTGCATGATTATCTTCGTGTGACTTTTTCCTGGGGACGATGGGTCGAGATTAGACTCAAGCAATGAATAAGAGAAATAGATTAAAAAGTCTCTCAGGCATCAGTGAGATTAATTTCACTACCTTCGCAACAACCACAATGAAGCCAACGATATCGTGCCGAAGCGTTCGCGCGGTTGACAGCGGCCGAATGGATGGCGTGGAATTAAAGAGGACTTGCCGGTGCCGCGTTCGTGCGTGAACTTGAGCGTCACGACCGCAACGAGACCTGACACGAGAAGAAACAGAGCAACTGGCCAGGACGCGTGGTAATGCGCCAACAATGCCGTGGCGATGAGCGGGGAGAGGCCGGCCCGCGAAGATGGACGCCACGTCATGCCCGAGCGCGACGCCCGAATAGCGCACCTCGGTGCTGGACAGTTCGCCGGTGAGCACAGGCATGTGCGACGTCTTGCCGGATTGTTTGGCGTTCTCGAAGTCGCGGCTTTCAGGATGCACCGCGAGAAACGCGGCCGAAGAAAGCACGAATCCGCCACCCACGCCGAATAGACGCCATGCCGCGTAAAGCACGAGGGCGGCAGCCGTACAGTAGACAAAAAAGTCGTACCACTCCGTCGGATTGCCGGCGACCGACGCGATGACGATACGGTTGAGTACGCGGTCCGTGGGCGCCGTGCTGCGCTCGGCTGTGGACGAAGATTGATGGGTTGCGATGTCTGATCGCATCGTTGTATTGAGGGCAGGAAGCCTTTCAGGAGGCTTCGCATGGCAGGCAGTGTCGAGTGGCGCCAGGCAGCCGTCAAATTGGAAAAAAAGA
The DNA here is from genome assembly GCF_905220705.1 of Paraburkholderia domus. GTDB lineage: Bacteria > Pseudomonadota > Gammaproteobacteria > Burkholderiales > Burkholderiaceae > Paraburkholderia > Paraburkholderia domus. The sequence continues at coordinate 64,878 of NZ_CAJNAT010000014.1, read as the reverse complement.
CGTTGCGGTATCAGCGCCGCAAATGCGGGTCGCCGATTTCACGCGACCGGCTGATGAAACATGCTATGGATGACTCCGCGCAGCCACGCAATGCCGGGATCGGCGGCAAATTGCGTGTGCGAATGAACCTGGATTTCGATGGGCGGCAGGGCGAACGGCAAGGGCACGATGCGAAACGCCTTGCCGCGATTGAAACGGCGCGCGATGCTCCTCGGAAAGATCACCGCGAGGTCCGTGTTCATAACGATCTCGGGTGCCACGACGAAATGCGGCAGACGGAGCACGACGTCGCGCTTGAAGTTCAACTCGTCGAGCCATTGCTCGACCATGCGATGACCGGTGGCATTGGTGCTGGCATACGCATAACGTAGCGCGGCGAGGTCTTCGCGGCTCGGCTTCGATTTGCGTAACGGATGACTCGCGCGCACCATGCAGACATGTTCGTCGACAAACAGCGTCTGGCTCACGCAGCCCGCGTCGAGACCCGGAACGTAGCCGAGCGCAAGATCGATCTCACCGGCACGCATTGCCGCGCTCACCGACTCGACCGGAATATTGGCGGCTTCGATGCGAATGCCGCGCGCGTCGCGATCGAGCAGCGCGATGAGTGGCGGAAGAAAAAAGAACTCCGACATGTCCGACATCGAGATGCGGAACTCGCGGCGCGCGGTGGCGGGATCGAACTTCGCATGCTGTTGCACCGCGTCGTTGATGATCGACAAAGCCTGAGCGAGTGGCGGATAGAGCCGGAAGGCGGCCTCGGTCGGTACCATGCCGGTGGGCCTGCGCACGAATAGCGGATCTTCGAACAGGTTACGCAAGCGGCGCAGCGCGTGACTGACGGCGGGCTGCGTCAGTCCCAGCCGGTCGCCAGCTGCGGTGAGGCTGCGCAGGTCCCAGATAGCAAGGAACACGCGCAGCAGGTTGAGGTCGGCGATGCCGAGGTTCGGCTTGTTCATGCCCGTTACTCGCGGACGAAAGTGGGCCGCGCTGCGCTCAACGGCCGGTTAGTGTGTTGCGAGATTAACGCACTTGCTGTGCATTGCAAAATGCGGCGCGGCGCCCTGATAGGGAGGCAGAGTATGGAAGTCGCGTCGCATCTCGTCGCGCACGGGTGAGGCGAGTGCGTTCGCGAGGGCGCCTGGATCGTCGAATACGACCTTGTTGCGCTGCATGGCCTGCGCTCGCACGAAGGGCAAGCCGCTCGTGCCGTCGAGGCAGGAATAGATCTCGACCTCGCGGATTGCCGGCAATTGCAGCATGAGCGGCGGATGCCCCTGCAGGTAATGCTTGAGCCACGCGTTGAGGTCTTCGGCTGGGCCTTCGTAAGCGACGAGATAAGTGCACCGCTGCGTGCGCTGTTCGTCTTCGGTCGGAGCGGCCGGCGGCGTGAACTTGCGCACCGCCATGATCTGCTGCCTGAAGGTATCGCGCTGCAACTCGGCGCGCGCCGCTGTCCGCAGCGCGCTGTGTATCGCGCCATCGGAACGCAAGGCGGCTTCAAGGGGCGCGAGTTCGTCGAAGTAGCACTGAAGTACGCACGAAGGCGCATCGTCTGGCGCGGCGATCCGCGGATCGATCTGCCCGGACACCGGTTCGTGAACGATCAACCGCCGTAAGCCGTCGATCCCCGTCGCCGCGCGTTGCAGCGCTTGCACATCGACTAGCGGCTCCGGTCCGCTTTGCCCAATCAGAAAGAGACAAGCTTGCATGATCAGGCCACCCCACAGGATGCGCTCGTTCGCGCGAGCCGATGGAATTGCCTGCCGAACCAGACGAGACCGTCGCCATGCTCGCGCGTGCCGATGTGATCGACCCGCACGAAGAAGACCGAATGCGAGCCAACAGTCTTGCTGTCGGCGATTCTGCCTTCGAGCGTCGCAATCGCGTTGTCGAGCACGGGGACATCCGAGCAGCCCGAGCGCGACGCGCACCGCTCGAAGCGTTCGTCCATCGAGCAGCCGGTCATGCCCGCGAACACGCGCGCAGCCTCCTCGGCATCGGCGCCCAGCACGTTGATACACACGCGCTCGTTGCCAGACAGAATGTCGTGCACATAGCTCGATTGATTGATGCACACGAGCATGGTCGGCGGAGAGTCCGTCACCGAACAGACCGCGCTTGCAGTGATGCCGCAGCGGCCACGCGGACCATCGGTCGTGATGACGTTGACCGCCGCGCCCAGCGCGGCCATCGCATTGCGGAACTGCGTACGGGTCTGATCTTTATCGTTCGTCATAGCGATTGCTCCTCGCATGTCAGGGAAAGGGCGTGACAGGCGGAATGCCGACGAAGATCGCGCCCGATGCGTCATAGGTGCCTTCGCCAAGAAACGCATGTTGCGTCACCACGATGGAGTCGCGCACCAGGCGCTGCATGCGGCTCTCGCGGTAGATCGCGTTGATGCCCGCCATCTTGTAGGCCTGCATGACGACTTCGGCGCCCGCGTGCGCGGCATGGGTCGCCGACAAACGCAGCAGGTTGGCTTCTGCCGGCAACACGGGATTGCCCGCAAGTATGGTGCGCCAGGACGTTTCCGCGGCCTCGAAGAAGAAGGCGCGCGCGCTGCGCAGACTGGCCTCGGCTTGCGCCAGGCCCGAACGGTAGTACGCGCGATCCGCGAGACGCGGCGCACCTGTGGTCGTTTTGGTGACGCCCGACATCGACGCGAGCAGGTCGAGCGCCGCGCGCGCGAGGCCGAGATTGACCGAAGCGTGGACTTGCGCCTGATAGGCGACGGCCGGATAGCGGTAGAGCGGTTCGTCGATCAACGCTGCGCCGCCACGAACGAACGTCCACGCTTCATCGACGAACTTGTTCTGCAGACGCAGGTCGTGACTGCCCGTGCCCTGCATGCCGACTACGTTCCAGTTGTCGACGATCTCCACTTCGCTCGCCGGGAACACGGCCGTGAAGGGTTTGCCCGCATTGGTATCGCCCGCGTTGGCGGGTGTGCCGCCAATCCCCACGCCGATCCAGTCGGCGCCCTTGCAGCCGCTCGCGAAATGCCATTGCCCCGAGACGAGGAAGCCGCCCGGCGCGCGCTCGGCTTTCTGCAATGGATACAACCCGCCCGCGAAAACCTGGTCGGGACCGGATGTATAAATGCGAGCCTGAGTTTCGATCGGCAGCGAAGCCAGGTATGTGTTGGCCGAGCCGAATGCGGCGACCCAGGCCGTCGACCCGTCTGCTATCGCTATCCGTTCCAGCGTTTCGAGAAAACGCGGTGGAGGGAGTGCGTCGCCGCCGAAACGCTTCGGCGTACTTGCGCGGAAAATGCCGGCGCGCTTCATCTTGCCGACCATGTCGGGCGGCACGTGCGATAGTCCATCGAACTCGTCGCGGCGGCGTTCGACTTCAATGATGAGTTCATCGAGGGAGAGCGGTCCCGCGTATTGCGGGTAGTGCTCCTGTGCATCGATGAACCGTTGTTCGGCGGTGCCTGCACCGGCGTTGGCGCTATGGGCGGCGTGCATGCGGGTTACTCCTTGTCGATAGAGATGGACGATGTCATGCCGACATCTGACGCGCCTTGAGGCGCATCGCTTTAGGGTAGGTTTCGCGAGCCAGCAGCGTCGAGGCGACAGTGAAGAGACCGAGCACGCCGAGATAGATCGCAACCGGTACGGCGCTGCGGTAATGCGCGAGAAGGGCAGTGGCGATCATTGGTGAAAGACCGCCGCCGAGCACCGACGAAACCTCGCGTCCGATGCCGAGCCCCGAGAAGCGCAGGTGGACCGGCAACATCTCGCTGATGAAAGCGGGTTGCGCTCCTTCGAGAATGCCCAACGTCACGCTGTTGGCGAGCACGAGCGCGGTGATGACCTTCCAGTATTCTCCCGAGCCGAGCAGCGCGAAGTAGGGCCACGCAACCAGCACCAGCGCGATGGCGCCCGCGAGATAGACGGGCTTGCGGCCAATCCTGTCCGTGACGTAGCCGGAGAGCAGCGAGACGGGGATCATCAGCAGCATGGAGATGGTCAGGCCGCCGAGAATCCAGTTCGATTTCACGCCGAGGAACTGGCCATAGGCGATCGAGAACGCGAAGAAGATATATGACGCACCGCCCTCGCCGAAACGCAGGCCGAATACAGTCAGCACCTGGCGCGGACATTGGCGCAGCACCTCGACGACCGGCATGCGGCTTTCATGGCGCGTTGCCTTGACCTCGGCGAAGGCAGTACTTTCACCGACCGAGCGACGCATCCACAAACCGAGTGCGACGAGCGCGGCGCTGCCGAGAAACGGAAGGCGCCAGCCCCAGCTGATGAAGTCATCGGATGCAAGGTTGTGCACCAACAGGAATGCCCCCGTCGATAGAACAAAGCCGAGCGCGGCGCCACACGGGCTCCATGCCGAGAGCGCACCGCGCTTCGAGGGCGGCGCGTTTTCGTGGATGAGCAGAATGCTGCCGCTCCATTCGCCGCCCGCGGCGAGTCCCTGAAGAATGCGCAGCAAGACCAGCATGACGGGTGCCGCAAGGCCGATCTGGTGATACGTAGGAAGCACGCCCATCAGAACGGTGGCGGTGCCCATCGTCAGAAGGGTCAGCATCATCACGAGCTTGCGGCCATAACGATCGCCAATGTGGCCGCACAGCACGCCGCCAAACGGACGCGCGATGAAGCCCACCGTGAAGCCACCAAACGCTGCGATGGTGCCCGTAAGAGGATCGCTGCCCACCGGAAAGAACAGCTTGCCGAACACCAGTGCCGCAGCGGTGCCATAGAGGAAAAAGTCGTACCACTCGAGAATCTGGCCGAGTACCGCAGTCGTCACGGCGCGGCGTACTGCTCCCACTGGACGCGCGGATCGCGGCGATGCAACGGGCGGGCTGAGTTCGGGGTGCAAAGCGTCAGGATTCATGGATTGGGGAAGAACATTGAAGTTATGGTCCCCGCTTCCGGATGGGCTGAAGAAGCGGTGCGAACATCGTTACGGCGAGGCCGGACGACAGGTCTCAACGACATGGCACCACAATATGACCGGCGAAAAGGCCGGTCAAATTCGAGCCAAAAATGCGCGCTATGAATCTGGTGCATGAGGGATGGGAGTTAACCCCACCTCCTTATACACAAATCGACGTGCCTGGAAATGATGCTGGATAGCAAATCAGCCAGGAGGTGGTTGTTAACAACGCGGATTTCGCGTTTACTCTCGGATTTTCGGCATGAAGATTCGAGACGACGCGGGAGCATGGGTGGACGAGGAATTTGAGACGCTGGATTTGGGTGATCCACGGCGAGACCGGCGCGCGAAGGAGCTGGTCTAGCGGTTCGCCAGCCGGCCCACGGCCAGCATTCCGGGCGCGTGCGAAGGCTGGGCCGAGACGATGGCGGCATATCGCTTTCTGGGCAATGAGCGCATCGACTGGCGCGACATGATGCAGCCGCATTGGGACCGTCCCACGACGCGCATGGGGCAGTTGCCGGTGGTGCTTTGCATTGCCGATACGACAGACCTGAACTTTAACGGTTAGGACATCGATGGGGCCGGCCCGCTCAGTTATGAAGCACAGGTGGGCATGTATCTTCACGCGACCTATGCGGTGACACCGGATCGGGAGCCGCTGGGTGTGATGAACGCATGGAGGTGGGCGCGCGAGCCACGCGATGCAAACGGCAGGCGTGGCGGTGTCAGGGAAAAGTGTGCGGTGGATCGAAAGCTATGAAATCGTGGCCGAACAGGCACGGGCGCTGCCTGACACGCGACTGGTGTATGTGGCCGATCGTGAAGGCGACATCGCCGCGCTCATGCAGCGTACCCAGGAACTGGGTGAACCGGCGGACTGGTTGATGCGCTCGCAGCACAATCGTGCCCTGAAGGGCGAAGCGAGTTTGTGGGAGACGGCGCACGCCAGTGAGGTGGTTGGCCACATCAGCTTCGTGCTGCCCGGGCGCAGCGGCCAGAAGGCGCGTGAAGTGAGGCAGGAACTGCGTAGCCAGCGCATCACGCTGCCCGGGCGTGCCGGTGTCACGCTCCCCTGCGTCGAGGCATATGAAGTGGATGCGCCAGCGGGTGTGAAGCCCGTCATCTGGCGTCTTGTGACCAACCGCGAAGCGGGCGATGCGCATGCGCTCATCGAACTCGTTGACTGGTACCGCGCGAGGTGGGAAATAGAAATGTTCTTCAACGTCCTGAAGAGCGCCTGCCGGGTTGAGGCGCTGCAACTTTCTGCTTCCGAGGTCGAAACTTCGATACGCGTAGCGCCTTGCGTTTCGAGCAGCGTAGTGAGCCGTTCGATCTCCTCGGCGACTTCCTCTGGCGTTCCATCCGACTCGCAAAGGAGGATTGCCGCCGCGCCCGTGTCATAGCCTGCATGCACGAACTCCTCTACAGCTTGCGCTGCGGCGCGATCGAGCATTTCAAGTCCCGCCGGGATGATCCCGCTTGCAATGATCGCTGCCACAGCCGCACCTCCGACTTCGACATCATCGAAACTCGCCTCACGACTTGCGCGACCTGAGGTTTCGGGATCAGGCGGACGGTCACCTCGGTCACGATCGCGAACATGCCTTCGCTGCCAATCAGTACTGCCCGCAAGTCGAGCCCCGGCGAACCGAATTCACAGATTTCTCCGTCCATCGTAACGGCGCGCACGCGCACCACGTTGTTGACGGTGAGGCCGTACTTCAAGCAATGCACTCCATCGGAGTTCTCAGCGACGTTGCCGCCGATGGTGCATGCAATCTGCGATGACGGATCAGGAGCGTAATACAGCCCGTACGGTGACGCTGCTTCGGAAATCGCGAGATTGCGCACCCCGGGTTGCAGGGTGGCCGTGCGGGCGTAAGGATCGACATTAATAATCTTGCGCATGCGCGCAAGCGAAAGCACCACGCCTTCGCGAAGTGGCATGGCGCCGCCCGACAAGCCGCTACCCGCGCCACGTGGCACTACCGGAATGCCATGGTGCGCACAAAGCCTGAGGCCCCCCTGAACCTGCGCTTCCGACTCAGGCAGCACGACTCCGAGCGGTAACTGCCTGTATGCGGCAAGACCGTCGCATTCGTAAGGCGCGACATCCTCCTTGTCCGTCAGCAAAGTGCAGCCAGGCATCTCGCGTCTCAATTTCTGCGCAAACGCGTCGATGCGTCGAGCCCGCCGGGCAAGCGCCATTGATTCACTGCTGTCCGGCGAAATACTTCTGTCAGGTAGATACCCCGGATCCGCTATCAATGGGGCCGTCCCGTGAAGAAAAGTGCTTGATAAACAAATGTCGCTTGACGCACATCGCTGACATCGGTCTAATATGTTAGTGGGATATAAGCAGCATACGGAGCGAATATGGACATTACCACGGTGGGAGAAGGTGCGGCGCTTGTCGTTGCCGTGCATGGCATTCAGGGAACGCGTTCGGTCTGGATGCCGGTCGCCCGGAATTTGCGGAAAGAGGCGACGTTCATATTGCCAAATCTGAGGGGCAGAGGCCGAGCTGCACGCGGCTTATCGGCCGAGGATTACGGTCTCGGCGCGTTTGCCGATGATCTTTCTGACGCGATCAATTTCGAAGTTCGGGGGCGACCCTACTGGTTAGCGGGCTGGAGCATGGGTGTATCGGTAGCGCTTGAATACCTGTCGCGTTCAGACGTGCGGCGGCCGGAGGGCGTCATTCTGGTATCTGGAACAGGCGCGATACGCGAGGTCCGTTGGTTCAGGGCAGAGGACGAAAGGTCGCTGCTGCAAGAGATTGCAACGCGGGAAAAGCGCCTCGAGTTGAAGGAGGCAGCAGACCACGATGCGGTAGCGTGGACCTGGCAAGCCATTCGATCGACTGATCAACGAGCCGTTCTCGAACGGCTTGATCTCCCGGCGCTGGTTCTGCACGGTTCTCAGGACACCGATTGTCCGAGTTCATGCGCGGATTCGCTCGCTCAAGAAATCCGCGGTGCTCAACGGCAGATTTTTATCGACGCCGGGCACACCTTGCCCGTCACACACGCCGACCTGGTCGCGAAAGCCATACGCCGTTTCGTTGGCCATTAATTCTCCACGGAGTTCATATGAGAACAGAAGACCTCATTCATTTTTGCCCGCCAGGAAGATTGATTATTGGTGCTGGCTCACGCGCCGAGCTTCCGGCCCTGGTCGCCCACCTCGGATACCGCAAAGGCGTGTTCGTGACCGACAGGTTCTTTGTGACGTCCACCCGGTGGGTGGACGAGTACGTGAAATCCGCTTCCCTGCTCGGAATCGAAACGATCGTATTCGACGGCGGCGAGCCTGACCCCACCACCACACTCTGCGACAGCGCCACACAGTCTGTGCGAGAGGCCTTGAAGGGCGCAGCGCCCGATCATGTCGTCGCGCTGGGTGGCGGGAGCAACATCGACCTCGCAAAGGCGCTCTGTATTACCCTGCCATCTGGAAGACCGGTGCGGGACTTTGTCGGTGGCCTGACGTCGGCGGACAATCCCATTCCATTGATTGCGCTTCCTACGACTGCCGGTACCGGTTCGGAAGCGACTCCCGGTGCGATTTTGCTCGATCCGAACAACGCCACCAAAGTGGCGGTGATGGACAACTCGCTGCGTCCGCAAATTGCCCTTATCGACCCCGAGTTCACGTTCACCTGTCCACCGCGCGTGACCGCGGACGCAGGGATCGATGCCTTGACGCACGCGATCGAGTCATATCTGACGCTGGACTCCGCGCAATACGATCGGAACGGTCATCCTGATCCCGGATACAGCGGTCGCTCGTCTCTGACCATGCTGTTCGCGCGCGAAGCCATTTCGCTATGCGCGCGATTCCTGAAACGTTGCTATGACCACGGCGATGATGTCGAAGCACGGACCGGCATGTGTTACGCGAGCATCTACGCCGCCTTGTCCTATGGAAGTGCCGGTCTGAATGCCATGCACGGCATTGCTTATGCAGTCGCGGGCCTGACGCACCGATCGCACGGCACTACGAATGCGGTGGTCCTCCCGTACGCGATGGAAGCGCTTAGTCCGTATCGCCCGGTGGAGATGGTTGAGATCGCGCAGATCTTCGGTATTTGCGGCGAAAACCCTGACGACACGTCGCGCGCGCTATGTGAGTTTTTGCGCGACCTCGTTGCCGACCTGGGTATCCCGACAAACCTCAGGGACCTCGGAATCGGGGAGGGCTCACTCGATTCGCTGACCCGCGACGGGCTCACCGTGACGCGTCTTGCGAAGTCATTTCCGGTACCCGATGTCGAGGAGGCGTACAGCCGGATTGTGCGAAATGCCTATCACGGCGATCTAGGGAAATTCCCTAGAAGGGAAGCTAATAAACTACTTGATCGAATCTAGTATTCAACTAATATATTAGTATCGGCTAACGCAACAGGAGACAAATCATGATGACCGAGCGACAACGAAAATTCCGTGAGAACTACAAGGCAAATATCAGTCCGATGTACAACGGACTGCTGCACATTTCGGTGATGTATTTGACGGGCGCTGCGGCGATCTACTACTGCCTGTCGCATCTGAACGCAGCGCGGTGGGAATGGCTTCTCGTTATTCCGATCTTTCTTGCAGGCAACTTTGTCGAATGGGGCATGCATCGCTTCGTGATGCACCGTCGCATTGACGTTTTTGCCCTGCGGGCGATCTACGAGCGGCACACTCGTGAGCATCACCAGTACTTCTCGGATATTGAACCGACGATTGATACGACGCGCGAGTTTCGCATCGTGTTTTTCCCGTGGCGCGTCCTGATCACGCTTGGTGTTGGAGGAACGATCCTGGGTTTCGCGGCTTCCCGTCTGATTGACCTGAACGCGGGATGCATCGTCTTTCTGACCATGGTCGCGCAGTATCTGGTGTATGAGACGTTCCACTACTGCTGCCACGTTCACGAGAACTGGTTCGTCCGGAACATGCCGTTTATCAATACGATCCGCCGTCACCATACCGCGCACCACAATATGGGAATCATGATGAAGTACAACATGAACCTCACCTTTCCCATTGCTGATTGGGTGTTGGGGTCGAGCGATTTGCGTCGTGGTTTCCTTGGAACGCTTTTCAATGGATATAGCGACAAACATGTCAAGGAAGAGCTGCGGCCAGTGATTGCCAAATTCAGAAACGACCACTCACGTGTGACGCTCGACGGACCGGAACTCTCCGAAAACGAGCGTCAAGTCATGACAGCAATTTAACTAAACGGCCCCGGTAAGCGGCCCCGTTTCAGGGGCTGCTTGTAGTACCTGTGTCAACTGTTGAATGACCTTCGTTCGATAATTAACGATCTGATTTTTATGGCACAATTATAAGTATTACGAATTAATATATTCCGCAAATACCTGCTCGACAGGCTGGAGAGAGACAATGGAAATGCATAACCCTGCCGTAGTCAACGTGAGAGACGGAGTAGCTGCGCGGCTGGAAAGGTTGCCCCTCACGCGTTATCAGAAGTTGATTTTCACCGTCATTGCGACCGCGTGGCTGTTTGATTCAATGGACCTCGGCATCATGACGTTCGTGCTGGGCTCGATCAAAGCGGAGTTTGGCCTGAGTTCGGCACAGGCCGGGATGCTCGCCAGTTCCAGCTTCCTTGGCATGCTGATCGGCGCGGCGATTGCGGGTATGTTGGCGGACCGGTTCGGACGCAAGCCGGTGTTCCAGGTCAGCATGCTATTTTGGGGAGTAGGGAGTCTGCTGTGTGGCTTCGCACCCAGCGTCGGATGGCTGATGGTGTTTCGGATACTGCTTGGATTCGGAATGGGAATGGAGTTTCCGATCGGTTTGTCGATTGTCTCGGAAATTGTCCCGGCCAAAAATCGCGGCAGGTATCTGGCTGTGCTCGAGGGCTTCTGGCCGATTGGGTTCATCGCCGCAGGCATTGCCACTTATTTCCTGCTGCCGATGATCGGCTGGCGAGGCATCTTCATCGCGCTTGCCGTACCGGCGGTCTTCGTCTTCGTTGTCCGGCGTTATGTGCCGGAGTCGCCGCGTTGGCTGGAAAGCGCGGGCCGGGTGGTCGAAGCCGATTCGGTTGTTGCGAGCATCGAGGCGAGTGTGAAGAAATGCTTGCGCGGAAGGGATCTGCCACCGGTTGCGGCCGTGTCGTCGGCAATTGTCTCTGCAGTTCCCCGTGCAGCACGTTTCGTACAACTGTGGACCGATGGATATGCACGCCGTACCGTCATGACGTGGTCCCTGTGGTTTTTTGCGCTCCTCGGGTACTACGGCCTGACAACGTGGTTAGGCGCGCTGCTGCAGAGCGCAGGTTATGAAATAGCCAAGTCCGTGTTCTATACGATCATCATCTCGCTCGCAGGCATTCCTGGATTTATGTTTGCCGCGTGGCTACTGGAGGCGTGGGGCCGCAAACCGACGTGTGCGCTCGCGTTATTAGGCAGCGCTGCGTTTGCGTATCTATACGGGCAGGCGGCGGCCACGCATGCACCTTTGATTCAGTTGGTCGGCACCGGCCTATGCATGCAGTTCTTCTTTTTCGGAATGTGGTCGGTGCTCTACGCCTACACACCGGAACTGTATCCAACGCGTATCCGGGCGACCGGAGCAGGCTTTGCATCTTCGATCGGGCGCCTTGGCTCGTTGCTGGGTCCGTCCATTGTCGGGATGGTCTTGCCTCATACGGGTCAATCAGGTGTTTTCACCCTCGGTGCAATATCGTTCGTGATCGCGGCAGCCGTCGTAGTGATCCTGGGTGTGGAGACGAAGGGGCGCCCGCTCGAGGCTCTTTCGCAATAGGCGCACGCTCGCCACACACGAGAACACTGTGAAGCAACTGCGATACAATGCGGATATCTGATGAACGCATCTGCAGGTGTACCCATGGCTGAACATATCGTTGCCCGAAAGGCCGTCGCTCAACCGAAAACGCTTCGTGCGCGTCCGTCGACGCCCGCACGCGCGCCGAAAGCGGGCAACAAGCGGCCCGGTGCCAAAGAGAGCTTGACTGAACAGGCTTATACACAGATCGAAGAGGCCATAGTAACGCTGCAGCTTGCGCCGGGCTCTACGGTCTCCGAGCTCTCGCTCAGTGAAATGACGGGCATCGGTCGCACGCCGATTCGCGAGGCGATTCAGCGCCTGGCACGGGAGCACCTGATCGTGATCATGCCCCAGCGCGGCCTGCTGGTTCCCGAGATAGATGTGAAAAAGCAGCTAAAGCTGCTTAGAACGCGCAGGGAGGTTGAGCGCCTGATTTGCCGAAGTGCCGCCAAGAGCGCCACGCCCCAGGAGCGCGACGTTTTCGCGCAATTGGCCGAGGAGTTCGAGGAAGCGTCTAAGGCGAATGATGATGTCAGCTTTGTGCGGCTCGATCGCGAATTCAACGAGCTATGCCTGATCGCCGCGCGAAATGAATTCGCCGAGGCTGCAATGCGCTTGATGCACGGCCTGGCTAGACGGTTCTGGTACGTACATTACAGGGAAGCGGCCGATCTTCCTGAGATGGCACGTCTTCATGGTGCGGTTGCCAAGGCGATCGCCAAAGGTAACGTCGATGCGGCCGGGGACACACTCGACGCCTTGCTCGACAACATCGAGGCTTTTACCCGCGCGACGCTCGTGGAGTTTTAACGTTCGGTCGCCCTTTCAAGCCTCATAATGTTAAGGTGCCAGCTTGCCCCTATGCGCGAGGGCATTGCTAATCATGTAGCGGGCCTCGGCATCGCGGCGAGAGGCGCGGAGGTAGAGTCAGGGTGTGACAAACCGTTTTTACCTGACGGAGGCCGACATGGAGTTCTGCGGAATAGACCTGCACTCGAACAACAGTGTGGTGGTGATCAGTGGGTTTTGTCGCGATAAGGAAGGCGGGTCAAACAAATGTTGATATGATGAGGACTACTGATGCGATCGGCGAATAGAACTGCTGGGCAGGAGTTTGCGCGATCCCGCCGTCTTTCATCTGGCCTTTGACGATCATGTGCATGAGCTCGATGCCGCCCAGAATGATGCGTGCACAACGAAAACTCTTGAAACCCAGCATCGGTCGCGTTCGAGGCTTGATAGCACGGTGGTCCTGCTCGACGACGTTGTTCAGGTATTTCTTCTGGCGAATCCTGATCGGTGCCTCACGTTCAGCGTTGAGCGCCTGTAGCGCTGCCAGATTTAATCCGCTTTTATCAGTCGTCACGGTCTCCGGTTCGCCGTTCTGGGCGATCGCCTTTTCGAAGTAGCGCCGGGCCGCAACCTTGTCACGATGGGCGCGCAGCAGGAAATCGATCGTGTTGCCCCCTTTGTCTACTGCGCGATACAGATATTTCCATTCTCCTCTGACCCGAATGTACGTTTCGTCCATACGCCAGCTCCTGCCGACCGCCCGCTTGCACCGTCGGAGCGCTTTCTCCAGCACTGGCAACAGTTTGAGCGCCCAGCGATGCACGGTCGAATGGTCAACCAAAATTCCTCGCTCGGCCATCATCTGCTCAAGGTGGCGCAGACTCGGCGGATAGGCAACGTACCAGCGCACGCACGAAAGGATTACATCAAGCGGATAATGCAGACGCTTGCCCTTCTTCATGAACAGGGTATTGTCGACACCGACTCGCCGCGGCGTCGCCTTCCACTTCTCGTTCGAACTCGGAGCGTCGGCGATTCTCAATCGCATGCCTGGGTTGCTGACCGGGTTCACCTCGTCGCGCCGCGAGCGGATGGCCGTTCTGAACAACACCTCGGCGCACCTGTTGTACTACGTGTCGGCCGAGCAAAAGGTGGCGACTCCGCGGTCCCTGGCGGTACTCACCGAGTGCCGCGTTGATTTCTCGTTCCGGAACTCCCCGATGAAGGAGCCACCGACGAAGCCCTCGAGACCAGCAGACCAGTGCGCCCCAGCTTGCGATATTCCATTCGCGTGATCTCCGGTTCAGGCCGGGTCTTTGTTGGGATTGGTCAGGAACTTAGAACCGTTGCGCGTCGGCCATACGCCGCGATCCATTCCGGTTGAAGTGCCTCGATCAACGACAGTTCGCCCGCGAAGTGGCTTGCGAAGGTTGTCTTCAACTCCGCCGCCACGCGCCGCTTCATCAGCTGCACGGCTTCGTGTCCGACCCGCTGCAGGAACGCAGTCAGCAACCAGCCACCCATTCCCCACGCCATGCCAAAATTGCGGACGAACTGGGTCGGGCTCGTGTCCAGCCCACCATAGAGGTAGACCTGTTTGTGTGTCGTCGACCCGTAGCGGCTGTACGGTTTGGCGGTTCTATTCATTGCAGCTTCCATGCAGCCAAGGATCTGACTGGCAAGGGTGCCCCCGCCGGTCGCATCGAATGCGATCGTCGCGCCGGTGGACTCGAGCGCGTCGGTGAGGTCCTGGGCAAACGTTGCCGCGCTGGTGTCGCACACATGCGCCGCGCCGATCGACTTGAGCAGGTCTGCCTGCTCTGGCTTGCGCACGATGTTCACGAGCCCGATGCCGTCGTTGTGGCAGATCCGGTTGAGCATCTGTCCGAGGTTCGACGCTGCCGCCGTGTGCACGAGCGCGGTAACACCTTCGCGCTGCATGGTCTCGATCATGCCAAGCGCAGTGAGGGGGTTGACGAAGCTGGCCGCGCCTTCGGCCGCCGTTGCATTGTCCGGCAGCGCGAGGCACTGATCTGCAGCGATATTCCGGTACTGCGCGTACATCGCGCCGCCGCGCAGGGCCACTGTTTTGCCAAGGAGCGCTTGCGCGTCGGCCGACGCGCCCGCGGCGATGACTATGCCGGCACCTTCATTGCCCACAGGTAGCGGTAAGTTGAGTCGGGCCGCCATGCCCTTCATCCCAAAATCGGGAATCGACGCCGTGGCGATGGGGCTGTCCGTCGTGCCCGACAGCCTGACCGAGCTCACGTCGGCGGCGCCGAACAGAAGCGCGAAGTCGGACGGATTGATCGGAGCCGCTTCGATTCTTACCGTGACCTCGTAGCGTCTCGGTGGGGGCACATTGACGCGCTGAAGCGACAACTCCAGCTCGCTGCTCGGCCTGACCAGTGAAAAGAGCTGAACGCCTGTGAGGGACTTTTCGGTGGCCATTGGATGTCTTCAGGAGAGCAATATGGCGGCTACCCGCGCGTTTCACCGGCCGTCGTTCTCGGACTGAGCGAACGGGCCCATTGCAATCAGTTTGAAGGCGCTGCAAGCTCAACGCCATCACGGATGCGATGCCGCCGCGGCGGTCTGTCGGCCAACATCTGGACTTCTTGCACTGGTCGTGCAGTTCCAAAGTGCGCTGCGGTTAGCACAGGAGTTACCAATGCACCACCGTCACCCGGCACCAAAGTTTGCGAGGCCGAACGGATCGGAGAGCTCAGCAAATATCTTGTTGCGTCAACGCTTGCTCTACGCGACGTCACGCAGAATGCCGCGCATGCTACGCGTATTCCAAGATCGTAAGTCTCACGGTCGGGCTGGAAAACTTCTTCTCGTTCATGCTGACCGAACAGATTGAAGTTTCATCGACGTCTGCATGCTATTCCGCAGCGGCCGAACCGTCTCATGTTCTGAACACACTTGGACTCGACGAAGACGGCCTGAGCCTCGGACACTACACGACGCATGCAGTCGGCGACTTTGCTGTTGCGTGCCTTCGTAAGACATTCGATGTGTGCAGAAACTCGTTGGGAGGGCGCGATCAATTCTGAAGTGCAGCACCTTCCTCGTGTAAGGTGCTTGGTTTATCTGCATCGAGTGGAGTTCGACCACTAAGCGACTGTCGTAGAGTCGAGCTGAACGACTGCAGCTCGACTCTTACGGGCCATTCCTGAAGGCTACGGCAGTTTAACCGCGCGAAGCCGCTTGATCAGACATGTCCGTACTTCGCCAACGCCTCAGCCAGACTAAGGCCTTGCTGCAATTCCGTGCGGATAAGGCGTTCCTTCTCCGTCAGACGTTCCGCTTCAACCAGCACGGTATCGACCATGTCGTTTGGAATGACCAGCACGCCATCTTCGTCGCCAAGCACGAAGTCGCCAGGGCGCACCGTGACCCACTGAGAAGTGGCTCCACGCACGCTGACGGGCACTTGCCAGCCATTGACCTTCCAGCGCGCAATGGACTGTACCGGAGTGCGATAGCGCGCGAACACCGGAAAATCCTGCTCGGCAATCCAGCGAATGTCGCGAATGCCGCCGTCGACTAACGACCCTACGCAGCCTCGTTCTTTCATTCCGATGGCGATGAGCTCGCCAAAATAACAGACGCCTTCCCCGTCGCCGCTCCAGACGGTGACATCACCTGTCGACACCCCCGAGCAGGCTTTCATCTTGTCCGGGTCGCCACCGAGCTCATACGGTGACATCTGGCCGCGAATCGTATATGCCCAGCCTGCCAGCTTGCCGCTGGAGGCTGGATATGGGGTAAGGACTGACGAGAGCCCCTGGTTGAACAAACCGAGCGTGTCGAGCACGTCCGCGACGTTGGACGTATCAACTAACAGGAAGCGTTGGCGAATGGCCTCGCGATCCTCGGCGCTTCGCACTACTGGCGTTGTTTCCATCATCTGTTCCTTAAAAATGTTGATTAAATGCTGGGAATCATGCCGCCGTCGACACGTACGACGGACCCCGTAATGAAAGCTGCGCGTTCGCTGGCGAGGAAGGCCACTGTGTCGGCATATTCTTCGGGTTTGCCGTAGCGCCGCACAGGTATCGACGCCGTGCTCGCGGCAACGACTTCCTCATAGGTCTTGCCTTCACGGCTTGCTCGCGCCTCGTCCAATGAGCGGATGCGGTCGGTAGCGATTCGTCCTGGCAGGACGACATTGACGCAGATGCCGTCGGCGGCGACTTCATTGGCCAGCGTCTTCGACCAGCCCACCAGGGCCAGACGTAACGCATTGGACATGCCCAGGTTGGGTATCGGTGCGACGACGCCTGAAGATGTACTGGTGATGATGCGGCCCCAGCCTTTCTGTTTCATCGCTGGCAACAGTAGGTCCGTGAGATGCATCAATGACACAACCATCGCGTCAAACTGGTTTCGCCATTGGTCTGGTGGCACGCCTGCGGCCAGCGAGGGGGGCGGTCCGCCGGAATTGTTGATCAGAATGTCCGCGTCGCCGATCGTGCTCCTGACATCTGCGACCATGGCCGAAATGCTCTCGAGGTCGGCAAGGTCGGCATGGAACCCGTGGGCGATTGCTCCGGTCGCACGAATGCGCGATACGGTGTCTTCCAGCGCTTTGCTGTTCTGATCCGATACTGCAACCCTTGCACCTTCGCGAGCGAGCGCGAGAGCAATGGCTGAGCCCAGCCCACCGCCAGCTGACATGACAAGCGCAACGCGATTCTTGATACCCAGGTCCATGGAGAACTCACTAGTGTTCAATAGATACGAAAGTGCCTGACAATCAGGCAAGCACGCTTGTGCAGAGTCCAGCTATATGCAGATGAAAACCCGCCAGATTTTTACGTCAGCAGTTCGCAAGCCTGGCTGATTCGATCGCACCCCAACGCTAAACGCTCGTCTGACGTAGCAAACGAAATCCGGAAATGGCCACCCGTGCCGAACGCGATTCCAGGCACCACTGCAACGCGCGCGTAGTCGAACAGGTAGTCACAAAGGTCAACATCGTTTTGCAGGATCTTTCCTTCTGGCGTTGCCCTGCCGATCAGGCCTTGGCACGACGGAAAGAGATAGAACGCGCCCTCCGGGCGCCTGCAGAGAATGCCGTCGATCGCGTTCAACTTTTCTAACGCTGTATCACGCCTGCGTTGGAAAGCGTCATTGCGTTCCTTGATGAAATCCATCGGACTGTCTAATGCGGCTTGCGCGGCAGCTTGGGAGACGGAGCAGGGATTGCTGGTGCTTTGTGACTGGACGGTTGCCATCGCCTCGATTAGCGACCTTGGACCACCGGCGAATCCGATGCGCCATCCGGTCATCGAGTAAGCCTTTGACATGCCATTGACAGTAAGAATTCGCTCCCGTAACTCTGGCGCGTCGGAGGCAATGGTCGAGAACTGCCATCCGTCATAACGAATGTGTTCGTAAATGTCGTCCGTCATCACCATAACGTGCGGATGCCTGAGGAGCTCAGCTGCAAGGGCACCCAGTTCTGCGCGCGTATAACCTGCCCCGGTGGGGTTGCCTGGCGAGTTGAGAATCAACCACTTGGTGCGAGGCGTAATGGCTTCGCGAAGCTGCTCTGCAGTGATCTTGAACCCCTGTGCTTCGCCGCACTGGACTTCGACAGGCACAGCGCCGATCAATCGGACCATGT
The DNA here is from genome assembly GCF_905220705.1 of Paraburkholderia domus. Taxonomy (GTDB): domain Bacteria; phylum Pseudomonadota; class Gammaproteobacteria; order Burkholderiales; family Burkholderiaceae; genus Paraburkholderia; species Paraburkholderia domus. Next base: position 46,728 of record NZ_CAJNAT010000014.1, on the reverse strand, counting down.
CGGGGTACGAGACGTAATAGGGTGCCGGGAGAATGACTTCGTCGCCAGGATTGAGTGAGGCGAATAGCGCATTAAAAATAACCTGCTTGCCACCCGTGCCAACGCTGATTTCGCTGACATCGTAGGAAAGGCTGTTGTCACGCCAAAACTTTCGAACGATGGCTTCCTTCAACTCGGGGGTGCCGTCAACGTCGGTGTAGCGTGTGACACCAGAGTCGATTGCGCGTTTCGCTGCATCACAGATATGTTCGGGCGTAGGGAAGTCCGACTCTCCCTGAGAAAGGCTGACAACGTCGATACCTCTTCGACGCATGTCGGCCGCACGTTTGGTAATGGAGAGTGTCGGTGAAGGTTTCACCGCACCAAGAAGTTTGGAAAGCATGGGCGATAACATTCGTTTTCCTAAATTAACTTACAGCGTGATCATAATGGTAGTGGCAAGCCGCTCAGAGGAAAATCAATATATATCCTTGCCACTCACCAATTCTTTTGATGGATTGAATGATCAACAAAAAACTTCAACCGTCATCAGATCACCGCGGCAGCGTGCAACCTTCGTCGAAAACAGTTCAATGGTGGAGAATTCTCGAAAGGAACTGTTTCGCACGATCGGTTCGCTGCTCAACGTTGCCGAAGAATTCATCCTTCGGGGTGTCTTCCAGTATCCTTCCCTGATCCATGAAGATCACGCGGTGTGCAACCTTCTTCGCGAATCCCATCTCGTGCGTCACGCACATCATTGTCATCCCTTCGCGCGCAAGCTCGACCATCACATCAAGCACCTCGTTGATCATCTCCGGATCCAGCGCCGACGTCGGCTCATCGAACAGCATGGCGATCGGGGCCATCGAGAGCGCACGGGCAATGGCCACGCGCTGCTGCTGGCCGCCCGATAGCTGACCGGGGTATTTGTCCGCCTGCGTCTTGAGGCCGACGCGTTCGAGCAGCTTCAGGCCCTTATCGGTCGCATCTTCCTTGCTGCGGCCCAGCACCTTGATCTGCCCGAGCGTCAGGTTCTCGGTGATCGTCAGGTGTGGAAATAGCTCGAAGTGCTGAAACACCATGCCTACCTTCGACCGAAGCTTCGAAAGATTCGTCTTCGGGCTGCATACGGGCGTCCCATTCACCAGGATGTCGCCTTTCTGTATTGGTTCCAGGCCATTGATGGTCTTGATTAGCGTGGATTTGCCTGATCCAGACGGGCCACATACCACTACCACCTCACCTTTAGCGACCTGGGTGGTGCAATCGGTTAGTACCTGGAAAGCCCCGTAATGCTTGGATACGTTGTTTATCTCGATCATATGGAAGCCCTTTTCTGGAGACGCCTTACCAACTGGGAAGCGAAGAAACAGATCACGAAATAGACGACGCCGGCGAACAGCAGCATGTCAACCGTACGTCCGTCGCGCTCACCGATGTCGTAGGCTCGGCCGAAGAAGTCTGCTAGTGCACTGACGTAGACGAGAGATGAGTCCTGGAAGAGGATGATCCCTTGCATCAGAAGCAGCGGCACCATATTGCGAAAGGCCTGTGGCAGGATAACCAATAGCATGACCTGTCCATAATGCATTCCCAGCGCCTGTGCGGCGAATTGCTGGCCACGTGGAACGCCTTGGATACCCGCGCGGATGATCTCTGAGCAGTACGCGGCCTCGAACAGCGAGAAAGCGATCAGAGAGGACGTCATCCGGAGATCCGAGGCGGCCGACAGGCCTAATACCTTCTGTAGCAACTGCGGGACGATCAAAAAGAACCACAGCAATACCATCACCAGTGGAATGGAGCGGCATACGGTCACGTACCCCTCCGAAAACCAGCTCAACGGCCGAATCGAGGATAGACGCATCATCGCGAGAATGGCGCCCCAGACAATGCCGACGATTGCGCCCGTCAACGTAATCTCGAGGGATACCACCATGCCTTCGCCAAGCACTTTAAGGTTGGCGGGATTGATCAGACTGAAATCGAATGCGTAGGCCATATTGATCTCTTATTTGGTGCTGATATATCCGGGAACTCGAGTGCGTCGTTCGATCCAGCGCATCAGCATCATGACAGCCACGTTCAGGAGGCAGTACAACATCGTTACCGCGATAAACGACTCGTAAGGACGGGCCGTGTAATCGACTAACTGGCGTCCCTGGCCAGCCAGATCCAGAAGGCCGATGGTTGAGGCCACGGCAGAATTCTGAAAGATGTTGACGAACTCCGTTGTGAGTGGCGGCACGATAATGCGGAACGCCATCGGTAGTACGACGTATCGATATGTCTGTAGAGATGTCAAACCCAGAGCGAGGCTTGCGTTTCCCTGGCCACGCGAAAGACTACCAATCCCGGAGCGGACCAGCTCGCAAATCCGGGCGGCCGTGAATGTTCCCAAACAGATGACGCCGGCCAGGAATTGCTGGGTGACAGGGTTCATCTGTTTGATTGCTGTTCCCCAAGGCAGCAGCTCTGGAACGACGAAATACCAGATAAACAACTGCACCAGCAATGGAACGTTTCTAAAGAGTTCAACGTACGCGCTGGCAAACCCGGAGGCCCATTTGTTTGGTAGTGTGCGCATCACACCGAGAATGGAGCCAATGCAAAGGGCGATGATCCAGGAAGTCGACCCGACGGCGATGGTGACCTTCAGCCCGGATACTATCCAATCAAGGTACGTCTCGCTGGCCGAGGCTCTTTCAAGAAATACGCCCCAATGGAAGAGGTAAGGCATGGTATCCGTATGACCGCGTCCCGGCCGCGCAGCTCTTCATGCTAGTTCGCGGTCTTTCGGCGTTCGCCAAATGTAAAGCATGGATCTTGCGCTTCGTGTGGTCACTGGTCATGGCCACACGCCTGCGCGCCGATGGTGTAACGAGTTTGTGCGTACCGGTCTTTGCCATACCGGAAGGCGACTGCCTTCCGGTCGTCAATATTCGATAGAGGCACACTACCTACTCGTCAAGCGCCTTATCGTTCGGGTTGGCGATAAGCGTTTTCATATCAGCGGACATCGGGAAATCAACGTTGAATCCTCGTGGCGGGATCGGCTGCATAAACCATTTTGTGTAGAGCTTATTGATCGAACCATCCGTCATCATTCTGGAAATAACGTTGTCCACCAACTTCTTGAACGACGCGTCATCTTTTCTGAGCATGCAGCCGTAAGCTTCCCGCGTGAAAGGCTTGGCGACTATTGTCCAGTCCTGGGGCGATCTCGCCTTTGCGCGCTCAGCGTACAAGATTGCGTCATCGTCCATGTATCCGGCCGCACGGCCAGACTCCAACATCAAGAATGCTTCGCCGACGTCTTTGGCGCCGATGATGTTCATGCCCAGTTTTTTCTTGTCGTTCATGTCTCGCAGCAGGCGCTCACCCGTCGATCCTGCCGCAGCAACCACGTTGTGGTCCTTCAGGTCCGCCCAATCCTTGATGCCGCTGTCTTTCTTTACAAGAAGACGAGTCCCAATGATGAAGATGGTGGTTGAAAATCCCACCTGCTTCTCGCGCTCCAGGTTGTTGGTAGTCGTACCGCACTCGAGATCAATTGTGCCATTCATCAGCAGCGGGATCCGGTTCTGGGACGTGACGCTCAGTTCCTTCACCTGCAACGTCGGCATATTGAGTTGCTGCTTGACGGCTTCGACGATCTTCGTGCTGATATCGTATGAATATCCAGCCTGTTGATTACCACCAAGGTTGTAGTTGAACGGGGGCGAGTCGTATCTCACGCCAAGCGAAATGATTCCGGTGTCTTTGATCTTCTGCAGGGTGGGGCCCAGATCGTCAGCCATGGCATTGCAAGCAATTGCAAGCAAGGCGATTCCTGAGAACATCTTAAGGCTCTTCATCATGGTTAATACTCCTCTTTACATTGGTCTCGACTTGAAAATCTTTTTTGAAATGCGCGAGCAGATGGCCGCACAAGCCGCAATGCCGTTCGTGGCTCACATAGGGTTCACACCTAGAAGGTCGCGTGGTGCATGCAGTTCTTCACTTCTCAAGATGGATCGTTAGGGGTAGTCTATGGCGAAAAATAAAGCACCGAAAACGATATGTTTTTGCCCTTGTGAACATTTTTTTTGATGAGTCGCGATGCTTCGGGAACTTCAGACCTTCTTGGCCGTGGTGCGCTACGGGTCGTTCGCTAGCGCTGGCGCCAATATCGGGCTCACGCAATCGGCTGTTAGTGCGCAAATCCATAGGCTTGAGGAGGAACTTGGCCTCTCGTTGTTTGATCGGAGCGGCCGTCACGCCGTGCTCAATTCGGCCGGCTACGAGGCTCTTGCCGTAGCGGACGAAATCATGGCGGCCTATTCAAAGCTTGGCCGTGGCGCGGCAAGCTCCCGTGCCGGCCTGATCCGGGTCGGCGCCATCTCCTCGGCGCAGGCGTCTTTTCTTGCGGATGCACTTGCAATTTTCCGATCTGAGAATCCCGAATGCCGTGTGAGGCTGGTTCCAGGGGTTTCCCTGAATCTGCTGGGACAAGTGGATTCCGGGGAGGTGGACATGGCAGTGATAATCAAACCCAGGTTCACCCTCCCCGCGGATCTACAGTGGAGAGTGTTGTTATCTGAGCCGTTCTTCCTCCTGGCACCGAAAACCCATCAACATTTCACGTGGCGAGCGTTGCTGGAGTCGGAGCCGTTCATCCGCTACGATCGAAACGCTTTCGACGGCAGGTTGGTCGATCAATTTCTGCGCCGCTCGAAAATTTCCGTGAAAGAGGCAATCGAACTTGACGAACTTCAGGGGATTGTTCAACTCGTTCGGCGTGGTGCGGGAGTGGCGCTACTTCCGTCGACATCTGCGTTGTCGCTTCCGAAGGAGGTTGTTGCTTTGAGTCTTGGCGAAGCCACCTTTTTCAGGGAAGTTGGCTTGGTCGAGCGTCCTGCCCATAGCCGCCAGCCAGCCGCCAATTTGTTGGCGTTGCGAATTCTCGAAGCTGCGCAAGCGCAAGCTGACGGGCGTTCCACCTAGCAGGCTGCGGGAATACCGACGACGGCAAGTCAGCGGATGAGTCGGACGAAACGTTATGCTGAGGAAGCCACTACCCTGAGAAATGATGCGCGGCGCCGACACGTTCACCGTGAGTTTGTTCACGATGCGTAAGCTGGAAGACTTTGTTCCAGCGGATCATCCGCTGCGCGCGATTCGCAAGATGGCCAACGCCGCGTTGTCGAAGATGAACGGACTGTTTGCCGACATGTATGAAGCTGACGTCAAAGGCGGCCGCCCGAGCGTAGCGCCGGAGAAATTCCTGCGGGCGATGTTGTTGCAGGTGCTGTACAGCGTGCGCTCCGAGCGGCAATTGATGGAGCAGGTCCAATATAACCTGCTGTTCCGCTGGTTCATTGGGCTGTCGATGGACGACAGCGTGTGGGTGCCGACCGTGTTCACCAAGAACCGGGAACGGCTGATTAAACATGACGCGGTCATCGAGTTCTTCAATGAGGTGCTGGCCATTGCACAACAGAAAGCGTGACTATCCGGCGAGCACTTCAGCGTCGACGGTACGCTGATCCAGGCCTGGGCCGGCCATAAGAGCTTTGTGCGCCGTGACGATGACGACCAGGCCAACGGCGATGGGGGCAACTTCAAAGGCGAGAAGCGCAGCAACGACACCCATGAGTCGAAGTCCGATGCTGATGCACGACTCTATCGCAAAGGCGGCGCAGCCGGTGAATTGCGCTACATAGGCCATACCTTGAGCGACAACCGCCACGGTCTGGTGGCCAATGCCGTGGTGACGAATCGCAGATGGCTATGCCGAGCGCGAAGCCGCCAGGGTCATGATTAACGATGCCAGACAGGCGCTCGGTGACCCGGCTCGTGAGATCACGCCCGGAGCTGACAAGGGCTATGACGCCCAGGAGTTCGTGCAAGCCTGTGTGGACATGAAGGTCACGCCGCATATGGCGCAGAACAAGTCGGGACGCCATTCGGCGGTGCCGGATGCGATTGCCCAAAGCGAGGGCTACGCCGTCTCACAGCAAAAGCGCAAGCTGATCGAGCAGGGATTCGGCTGGGCCAAGACCGTTGGGGGCATGCGACAGGTGATGGTGCGCGGCCTGAAGAAAGTGGATCAGATGTTTGTGCTGACGATGGCGGCGTACAACCCGGTTCGTATGCGCACCTTGGGACAAATCCGTGCGCAGGTGGCGCAATAAGCTAAATCGGGGCTAAAAACGGCACCGACTAGCCACCAGAGACGGGAATCGGGCAATCAATTCCCGGATGGTGGAAAAAGCGACTCCAGCTTCCCCTTCGGGAGGAAAGTCGCTCGCGATTGCTTCGGGTATTTCCGCAGCCTGCTAGACCCGGATGACTGGTTGTGTACCGATCAAAACGGGCCATCAGAACATCCGGCGCTCACCGAGCGGTAGGCCGTCGCGCTCGATGCGTGCGTTCATCTCGGCAATGAAGCTTGCGTTTTCCGCTGCCCAAGCACGGATCTCAGCTTCGTGAACCTCCTCACGCAGCCCTCGCTCGCTTGCACGCGAGATGCTAACGCCCATTTCTTTAGCGCGGTCCAGCAGGTCAGACGGCAATGACACGTTGGTGCGCTTGCGCCGAGCTGGTTGAAATGACGATGATTTGCCCGCTGGCAGAGCTTGTGCGTGAATCATGTAAGACCCCCATGCGCATAACCATGTGCATATTATCTCGCAGTAAGTGTGCAGGATCACTACGCAGGCAATCGCTAGCAAGATCCGGCGTTGCGGCCGCCCCGACGAGCCTATGACAACGAAAGTGGAATTGCGGACAACCTCGCACCGGTGCCGGTCGATTTTGGTTTACGGGCTACTGTTGTCCGTTGTCGGTTTGAAGCACGCCTGCACGTCTAGCCGTCATCAAGCGCCGCGAAGCCTTCCTCCAGTAGCGCGCCCTGATGAGCAAAGCGGGTCGCGTCGCGTGTCCTTAGCTTGCCAAGATTCTCGATTTTCCAGCGGATTGCCGGCAGGTCGCGTAGATCGTCGTACGGCATCAGTGACCAGTCTGGCTCGAGTCTCACGAGCGAGGTGAGAAATTCGCGGTGCTCCGCGGTCAGCGCCCGTGGAAGGTCATGGTGGAGTCGGGCCTGAACGGCCTCAAGTGTGGCCAGATCGACATGATCAACGGTCATGCCAACAAAACCGGCCTCGTATTCGTCCTCAAGCGAGCGCGGCTTCGCAAAGAGTACCTCGTGGACGGGGCGGTTATGACCAGCCAGATAGCCGACAAAAGCGGTCACGACATCCTCGCGCAGACCATAAGTGTCTTACATGTGCTGTACATCAAAAATATCGCGCGGATGCTGCCGGTCCAATGCCGCAACGAGTTTGCTGCCGTAAAGCTCGGCGTCGGCATGCGTCGGCACTTCGAAGTCGACGCGAAACATCGCCTGTGCGCGCGGCACGACACTCCGTGTCACCGTCGGTGTCAATGTGCCGCGAAAAACGTAGTTCACTTCGGCCTTGACCTGGGCTTCAGCGGACGACAGTCAGTTTCACGTCGTCGCCTTTGTTTCTGCCGCTGGCGGCGGCCACGGTAGCCGTGTGCCCCTGCCGTTCGATGGCCTGCCGGGCGCGAGCGAGTTCGTCATGAATGATGGCGAGAGCCTCGTCGCGGCCCGGCTCATGTGAACACATGACCACGTCGATATCGACGGACAGGCGGGGCAGATCCTGAACAAACATGTTGATGGCGGTGCCGCCTTTCATCGCGAAGTGGGGCGTGTCAAAAACATCTGGCGCAATCGCCAGCATGAGGCGAACCGTATTGAGGTATTGATCGTTCATTGAGAGGACGTTGATCCTTAAGGGGGCGTGCAGATCAGGCCTTCAGCGTGAGGCGGGGGCCGCCCTTGCGGCTACTCGTCCAACGCCGGCCGGGCCCGAGCCGGTCGACGTGCCTCTGCAGGTCCTGGCCCCAGGGAAAGCCGCTCGCCTCACCAAGATCGCGCGCCAGCTTGACGACCTTGACGCGCGTGCAGTGCGAGAGGAGGGTGTCCAGGACCGTCGGCCGGAGATTGCGAAGCGAGGACGCGAGGCTCATGGCCTCCTCAAGCGACGGCCCCTTCGCACGTCGTTTGCCTACGATGCCGTTCTTTGCGCGATTTTTCCCCGCGCTGCCATTCTGTTCAGGTGGGACGGTCTGCGTTTCGATGGGCTGCGGAGGGACCAGCAGGGCAGTCTTTGGAGTGTTTTGAAGTGGATTGGGGTGCCGTGCGTTTGCTGCAGGCAACGACATAAACAATATGGACATTAGGCAGAGATTTTTTTGGTTGGCGGTCGCGGCAACCAGCGCATCGCCATGTCGTCGGACCTGATCCGCGACCGGTAATCAAAAAAATCTCTGCCTAATGTCGTGTATGACGAAAATGTAGTAAAAAATAGTGCGTTTTACGTAGCATTATTTTACAGATTCTCCAGAACCTCCGCCCATGTCCGACGTCCTGCCCGACGAAACCTGTCTTGCCGCCGAGATCGAGCGCCTGAAGGGCGCGCACCCGAAAACCCGCGAGCTGTATCGCGAGGTGTGCGCGCTGCTGTTCTTCCGTTACGGCATCACGCCGACCGCCAACCGGCTCTATCAACTGGTACGGCGCGGCAGCATGGGCACGCCGACCGCCGTGCTCGGTGAGTTCTAGGCGGAACTGCGCGAGAAAAGCCGGGTGCGCATCGACCATCCCGACCTGCCCGCCGATCTCGGTGCGGCCGCCGGGGAACTGGTCGCCACCCTCTGGACGCGCGCCACCGCGTCGGCTGAGACTGCACTCGAGGCGCTGCGCGCGGAGGTGGAGGTGGAGAAGGCCGACGCGCAGGCGGCGGTGGTGGCTGCCCGCGGCGAACTCGAGCGCACCGAGACAGCGCTCGAGTCACGCACGGCCGCCCTGCTCGCCGCGCAGGTTGAGGTGCGGGATCTGGAAAAAGCCCAGGCCGAGGGCCACGCACAGCGGCAGGCGCTCGAGGCAGAACTGGCGCGGGTCAGCGCGGCGCTGGCTGCGCGCGACCGCGATCTCGCGGAGGTGAGGGAAGGGTTTTCGCGCGATCTGGAAAAGCAGCGCGAAGCGGCTGAGCGCGCCGAGGAGCGTCTCAGGGCGTCCGAAAAGCGCGCGCTGCTGGAGATCGATCGCGAGCGAAGTACCGCCGCGAAGCTGCAGAAGGAGCTGGAAGAAGCCTCGCGTCGTGCGGACCGGAAGGACGACGACCATCGTCGTGCCTCTGAGACCATGCAGGCGCAACTCGGCGACGCGCGTCATCAGGCGGGCGTGCTGCAGGGGCGACTGGATGCCGTTCAGGCAGAAAATGTGCGGTTGCAGACGGAGATGATGACGCTGCGGGAGGCGGAAGCGCGCGCACGGGAAACCCGGCCATCGGCCGCCCTGGCCGCCTCGGCTGGAGTGCGGAAGGCACCACGGCCGACCGGTTCGTCCCGCACCGGGCCGACCGCCAAAGCTGCAACGCGTCGCAAGAAGGCGGTATAAATGCAGACTGACTCGCCAACAGGGAAACCGGCTGCATGGCTGACATTTATCTGCTCACTGGACTGACGCTTCCACAGGGCGTCGCGCATGAGTCGATGCCCGGGACGGTGTCGCGCTTCATCTCGGATTGCTGGCAGGGCATGAGCCGCACGCAGATGATTGCCCGCGCGAAACAGCGGGGCCTGCGCCTGTCGTTCCGCGCAACGGCGCCGTGTCCATCCGGCGAAACCGGCGTGTTCGAGGTGCGCTTCAACGATGGCGCAGTCGAATGCCTGATGCTGGCCCGGCTGCAGCGCGTCGGAGACAGGAGCGGCAAACGCCGACAAACCAGCCGGAGCGACGTATCGCGACCCCCGCCACGCGATCCGAGACAGACCAGGCTGTTCTGACGCGACGGTACCGGTTGCCGTGCAGCGCGCCGCTCGCTATGCTCGCAGCCTTCAACGGATCGGGAGTGATGAAGTGCGGCGTGTGACGGTCAGGAAATCATCGGTTCACGGGCGAGGCGTGTTCGCGCTACAGGCGATTCCTGCCGGCCAGCGGATCATCGAATATCGCGGTGAGGTGACCTCGTGGCGGCGGGCCTCGGCCCGGTACCGGCGCTCCGGAGTGCCCGGCCACACGTTTATTTTCGGCCTGGCTGAAGGGCGCGTGATCGACGGCAGCGTCGGCGGCAACAGCGCCCGCTGGCTGAACCACTCCTGCCAGCCGAACTGTGAGGCGATCGAGGACGAGCGGGGGAGGGTCTTCATCTAGACGCTCAGGGATGTGATGCCGGGCGACGAGCTTTGTATCGCCTATGGACTCACGATCGATGAAGCGGTTACTCCGGAACTGGCAGCCGACTATTCATGCCGCTGTGGAACGAAGCGATGTACTGGTTCGATGCTGGCCTTGGCGAGCCGATAGTAAGCGTCCCTGCCGGACGCATGCAGTTACTCCTCTAGAAGTCAGATCGGCGTCGGACGAACCATAGGCGCGAACCTGCGCGTCGACTCGCCGCCCGCGGCTTGCTGTACCGCTTCTAATTTTACTTCCGTAGCGCTGCTACTTTCCCTTCAATGCACCGCAGCCGCGCGGCGTGCGCGGGTACGCACCACGGCTGAGTTGATAGTGTGCACGATAAAGTGTATTCTTACCTATAGCATATCGATCGACTCGGAGTAAAAAGTGACGGCGCTTGCCACGTTATCCAGCAAGTTTCAAATTTCCATCCCCAAGGAAGTTCGCGACGAACAGCATTGGGAGGCGGGTCAGGAATTCGTTTTTATTCTCAAAGGCAAGGGCGTGCTGCTAATGCCCGTGCCCGAGCTGAGGCAACTGGCTGGAATGGCGAAGGGCGCCGACACGAGTGATTACCGTGACCGGCAGGACCGGTACTGATGACGGCACCGTTTCGAGTAGTGGACACGTCGGCCTGGATCGAATGGCTGACGGGTAGCGTGCTTGGCAAAAGGCTCAGCGACGCGCTGCCGGATAAGCCCTATTGCGTCGTGCCAACAATCGTGCAGCTCGAACTGTCAAAGTGGTTGGTACGGGAAGTCGGGGAGGAGAAAGCCGACGAAGTTATCGCCTACACACAAAAATGTCGGGTTGTCCCGATGGACACGACGATCGCGTTGCTGGCCGCTGACCTGCATCGGGAACACAAGCTGGCGACGGCCGACGCGATCGTCTACGCAACCGCTCGAAATCAAGATGCGGATTTACTGACCTGCGACCGGCATTTCGAGGGTTTGCCAAACGTCGTGTTCTTTCCGAAGACGAGCCACGCCTAAGCGAGAAGTAATGCCGGGTTGCGTTGCGCATGCTTCGCTGCTGCCGCAGCAGTGTCAGAAATCGATGACAACCGGCGTATGCAATTCACAACGCTTTTTGCTTAACGGTTAGGCAAATTCAACCCATGTGCGGTAAAACTGAGACGTACGAACGAACCGGTACTGCCTATGCCCAAGGCTGCGCGTATCGTTTTTGCAAGGGACTCGGCGGCGAATGTGGCCGCTGCGAGCGATGTATTTGCGTCCCATCGCTCCGCTTACTTCTGCGTTGCCTGCGGCAAAGAACTGCAGCGCACAGCCCCCGAAAACGGCTTTCCATATTTCAGACACGCACACCGGGCAACGTGCCGACTATCGGCACACTATGCATTGCGCGCAGCCGCCCAGCACATCCTTCTGGAAAGCAGGTTCATCAAAGCGCCGCTTGTCGGCGGGGAGCCGGGCGCAGGTCGCGTTCCGAGCTTCCTCATCCAGTGGACCGACTCCATAGCTGACATCAAGGTCGTTCACGTTCCGGTCGACTTTGTGGCTGAGACAGCGGACGGTCAACTTATCGTTGAAATCGCCATCCCTGGATTGCCTCTTACGGTGCCTCTCGACCGCGTCGAGAAGCTCGAGGTGCCGACGCTTATTGTAAGCCTACCGGAGCCCGCTCGCATCCACGGATGGGCTGACTTACGGCAGTACGTGCTTCACTCGATTGAGAACAAGAGTTGGCTCGTCCCTTTTGAGAAGGCTCAGCGACGCTCGGCGTCGTTGCCGGCCGGAGAGTGGCACGCCCCTTCTATTCCGGGAGCCGCTGACAAGGCGTCGTCGGCGTCGACGTCGCCTCTCGTTTTTGCCGACAACGCTTTCTACCTACAGTTGAGCCGCGCGCAACAGCTGGCGGTGCTGCAAAAGCAAATGGCATTGCCTTGTGACCAGTGGCCTGCCGAAGTCGATATCGAAGTTTGCGGAGAAGACGCGTTTGGCATGGACCGTCGCGGCTGGCAGGCTGATGTATTCAGTCGCTTCATCTTGTCAGCCAACACTGATGCAGCGGTGCGCGAAGTTGCGTTTTCCGATGTGCTGCGATATCTCAGCGAACGTTACTGGGTCGAGGCGGACCAGAAAAACGCGGCAAGAATGGCGCTCTTTTATTATCTGCAAGGCTTGGCCGAGCGTCGCGCTCTGTTGCCCTTTATCGAGGATATGGAAGAGCCGACTTATCTGGTGGCGGGCATCAAGGCGTCTGCTGCCGCCGACGACCTTACGTGGGTGGCGAATGCCACGCTGTCGGCGAGCCAGTTGCGCGTGCTGTCTGTACAAGCGGGGCTTAAGGTTCCAATCGAACTTGTCCAGGAACTTCTCGAATCGTTCGATGACTGTCATCCCGCCTTTCCGGTCGGCGAGTATGCTTCGACGCTCGCCCGGAAACTGCACGCGCCTCCACGAAGCGTGCTCGCGTTCTTGAGGGACGCTGGTCTCGTAGTTGAAGGCCCGCTAAGGCCCGTCTTTGCGGCGCAGGAGACCTTGTTCTGACACGGCGTAGTGCAATCCAAATCGAACGAATTGAGGAACCGACGATGGCTACCTCGGAGCAGATTCAGCACCGCATCATGAAGCTGCAGACGAGGCCGAATCGATAATCGCAAAGCGCGCACAGGCGGTCCTTGATGCCATCCGTTTTGCTTCAGTGAGCGCGCGCACGCTCACGGCAAATGTCGCCCCTGGATTGTCGACGGGAAAATACATCAAATTGAGGGCATCGCCGAAAGGCTAAGCTAGACATAGTCGTTCGCACGAGTGCGCTATCTGTCTGGCGGACCGCCTGTGCGCCCCGGTGGGCTGGCCATGAGGCCTCTAGATCAGTTTCGTCCAAACGGTTGCGCCACATTCCGAAAAAGCAGAGTGAGAGAACCAGTCCGAATAGCATGCTAAACCCCGTAGCCAATCCCAGCCACGTACTGTGCCGGTGCGCGTCGGCACTGTATGCGAACGCTCCCAGGCAAATGATCTGGCAGCAAAGAACAAGTACCAAACCTGGATGAAGCTGGCTACTCTTGTCCATAGGGGAGAGTGATTGCATGAACGTGCATTTCACTCAACAGACGGGTCTTCAACTGGTATCCGTTGCGCCAGTCCCGTCCGTCACTTTAATTATTCTTGTCTGCCTGCGCGGCGGTTTGCGCGGACATTAGACTGTACAGCGATTTTGCCAGATCCTCGACGTGACGGCTGTTGTGTCGCGAGAGGAGCAACTGACCGAAGAGGTTCTGCAGCAGCAAGCCGATCTGCTATGGTGAGCGTCCCGAGACGAACGATGTGACTGATCAAGACCCCGAACGCCGCAGTGAGCAGGGCGCTCGAACGCTGCATTACCCGCTGGCCATAATGCTGGCATGCTACGTTGGTATGTCGCCTGCCCGCTGAGCCTTCGACATTTCGAAGAACTGATGTCCGGGCGGGCAGTGTCGGTCGATCATTCCCGGTGCACCGGTGCACCGGTGCGCTAGCAAGCAGCTACCTGCGCTCGGAAAGACATTCGGGCCGCGCGAGCAAGAGGTCGGCCGAAGTTGGCGAATGGACGAGATCCACATCAAAGTCAAGCGAATGGACGTACTTGTGTCGGGCCGTCGATAAAGGCCGGCGACACAGTTGACTTCATGTTCGGCGCCAAGCGGGACAATGCCGCTGCCCGGTGCTATGTCGAAAAGGCGGTCGCTGGTAGCGGCGCACCAGAGACGGAGACGATCGACAGGAGCGGGGCAAATCTCGCAGGGCTAAGTGCGATCAATGCTGATCGCAAGTGCCGATCAAAATTCGACAATCGAAGTATCTGAACAACGTGGTGGAGCAAGACCATCGAGCTATCAAACGCATCGCACGATCTATGCGGGTATTTAAGAGCTTTCGTTGCGCCCGCATCATTTCAGGCGATATCGAACCCATGCACATGATGGCGAAAGGCCAGATGAAGAGTGAGATGGACGGCATCGTTCAGTCCCCGAGCAATTCTACAATCCTGCGAAATAAGCATTCCTCTCTGGTTCGCCCTGACTCTTGCTGATTTCTTTACTGCGACACCGGTCTGCCCCGTCGACTGATCGCCATGCACGCCCCACGGGCAATGATGGCGACCATTGCAGACTTGCGACGATACTAGCGTACTCGCGGAACGCGCCAGGCGGTGAGGCGCCTTGGCGCGCGCCTCATTCGCCCGCGGCAGACGTCGCGATTGCGGTTGCCGTCTCGGGGAATTGCTTCGTTTTTTTGACGAATTCCTGCGCTGCACTGCCGGGTAGGATTGACTTCCAGGCATTCACGAACGGCTTGGCCGTCGTCGGCATCTGCTTCGAGAAGTTCTCCATCCATGCCTGCGCCGCATGCTGGTATTGTTGAAGCTGCGCGGTGACAGCGGCGCAGCATTCGCAATAGGCGTTCGACGCAATTTCGCCGACTTGACGACCATACGACGTTGCTTTTTCGAGGGTGGGCGGCGCGAGCCCGGCCGGCAACGCGATCCATTCCTGTGGGTTTTTGGGCGAACGCGGGCTGGCCACGAGTTGCCGATTCTCTGAAAGCGTCGATTTGGCGACTTTGAAATTGAGTTCGGTCACCTGCTCGATGCTACCAAAGGCCTTATTCGCCAGGCCAAAAAAACTTTCCACGCCGGCCTTCTGTGCTGCGACAAACTGCTCGGGAATCGGCGTGCTCATCATTTCTCCAGTGGTGAAACCGCGCGGGTTTGTGGGGAAGCGCTTGGGTGAGGCACAGATGGGAGCTCAGCCACGATGAAGCTCAAGCAGATATGGTGCAATGCACCATGTCAATCTTAGGTCGGATTTAGTGGGTGGGTATAAGGGTAAGCCATTGATTTGTGGCTGAAAGCGGGGCTGATTAGCCCGAGTGCGTCTCGGCATGAAAATGGTCTTTGCTGCTTCGCACAAATGCGCCATACTGCTCATCTACAGAAGCGATGCGCAGCACGCGAAGCGCTCAGACGGCAGCATGGTGGAGACGGCTGCGGTCGCTGGCGCTCGTCAATGGCGAGCCACGTGAGCCGTGTGCCCGAAGATGCGATGAACCTTCGTCGCTGAACCCTGGAGGCGGACGACATGCTGACTTTGGCCGAATTGCAAAGCACGCTGCAAATCGAGTACGAACTGCAGCTCGAAGCGATGGACGAGCAGGCGTTGCGCTCGCTGCTCGCGGATCCTTTTGGACTGAACGCACTGATGCCGGCTCATATGAGCTTTACGGA
Organism: Paraburkholderia domus; assembly: GCF_905220705.1. GTDB lineage: Bacteria > Pseudomonadota > Gammaproteobacteria > Burkholderiales > Burkholderiaceae > Paraburkholderia > Paraburkholderia domus. Next base: position 31,250 of record NZ_CAJNAT010000014.1, on the reverse strand, counting down.
GGGACGCCGGATAGCGGAAGTCACGCTTGAACAACTGCTCGCTCGCAAGCCGCCGAGCGCCGAGCCGGTCATTCCACATAAGGCGGAGCCCCTGTGGGCGCAGTGGTTCAAGCCGCTCTGGATGCCGCTGCTCTTCGGGGCGCGCAAGGACGAGTGAGGGCACCTGAGATCTGCTGGGGCGACCACTTCCATTCCAGCATCCCGTACCATGCTGCCCTCAGAAGTGAGGATTCGGCCAGGATGCAACGTTTTTTCTTGACGCGAGCGAGGCCGTTGCCTATCTGTTTGGGATGCGTCGCGCGACACCAGATGGGATTGACAACCTGCGGGTTGGCGAGGCTGACTTGAGGCTACAGGACCGGGATACGCTAGACCGCCTGCTACTTGATGTCCGAGCGGGCCGGATTCGCGAATTCCGGCTGGACAAGCCCCAGGCAATTGAGGTGACGGTCACAGATTGAACCCCCGCACACGCGGAACTGTACCCAAACTATCAGCCATGCGGTAGGCATCCGCTAGGGCCGCCTGGCGAAAGCCGTATCTGCGACAATCGAGCCGCTGCCGAGATACTCTTCGAACGAACTCCAGAGAAGCTTGTCGATCACTGCATCGTCGAGATCGTCTGGCTCCATCCCGCGAATCCTGCAGAGGAGTTTCAGGGTTTGTACCGCGGCATGGATGATCGCGGCGTCGGAGGGTTTCGGTGTGTTCATGATGACGTTTTCGGCAGAACGCGCGCTGACTTTAGCAAAATCGCGTCTTTGCAATCCGTCACCTGTGTGACAGAGCTTTCGCGCTCTACCTGCCCGCGTCGAAGTAACGCGCGGGCGCTTTGAAGAAGCCCGCTCATGTTTTCGCCTGTGTGATTACCGGGATGGCCGCGGAATATGCAGGATTGCCCCGATTTTCTCCGGGCACTTCGGCGCCGTGCGAGCGAATCAGGGCGATCAGTTCGCCCGTGGTGATCTCGAATCGGTATTCGCGCTGGGTTCCGGCTTTTCGCTCGTCGCATTCGATCAGCTGCACGCTCCTGCCGTCCTCGCTGGCGCGCAGTGTCAATGAACGACAGAGTCGTCCCGTCTTCACCTCATGTTGCATCAGCAAGCTCATTTCGCCTGCAGCCCCTTTGATCGACAGTTGTGCCACTTGTTGTTCCCGAATCCACTCACCGAAAGGGTCGAGACACTACAAAGGGTCGAGACACTACTATTGGTAACCGCTTTTATCAATAGTTACGGGCGGCTCGCGAGCAGGACCGGCGGTGTGCTCCCGATGATTTCCTGGGGGGGGGCAGGAGCCGGTCAGGACTGGCAGAGACCGGCCAGGAAGCGACAGTCGCCAGCTTCGTTGTTCACCGGTCTCGAAGGCGGTTGCGGGTTGGTTAACGGTCACTCGCGATGCGGGAAAACGAGCCTGACTAAGCCGCGCTTCGTGCACTAGCGTTCTTACATTCGGAGCGGGTGCTTCATTTGCGCAAGCTGACGCTCCAGAAAGGCTTGTATCAATGCACGAACGGCGGTGTTCTCATGAAACGATTGCTCATCAGTTTGCTGTCGGTTTTGACGTTGGGACAGTGCTTACTGCCATCGGCGGCGGTCGCGCAGACGCCTTTGGTCGTCAAGTCGCTGGCCGAGAAAAAGCTCACCGAGTTACCGCCTGGACAACTTTTCTGGAGGATAGAAAGCTTTCCGACACGTGAGAAGGCACAATCCGCCGCAGGCACCTGGGCACTTGTCGCCGAGTCGGCGGGCAAAGCCTGGCTTTTCACGCTCGGGCCGGCGGGCGGATCGTCCGCAGGTGGCACGAAGGTGGCCGAGGTTGGGCCCATCCCCCGGTTTACTGCGCCGCAATATCTACTCAGGATCAATGCGGCTAGCGGTGCTCCTGGCAGCACGACTCCTGTGCATACTCATCCGGGCTCGGAGACTTTCTTCGTACTTACCGGAGCACAAAGCGTTCGTACTCCAGACGGGGTGATGGTTGTCAAGGCAGGCCATGCCGAGCCCGGCCACGGCGCTGGAATGGCGATGCAAGTCTCGTCCAGTGGCTCGACGGAACTGCACGCCCTAGTGATGTTCGTGCTCGACGCCACCAAACCGTTTTCATCTCCCGCAAACTTCCCGTGAGCGGCGGCGTCCTGCACCAACGCGCAACGACCAACACCGGGAGTCCGCCCACAGGGGGAAAACCATGAACGCAAGACTTAAGCGCATCAGCCTGAGTACCTTCCTAGCCGGCTCATTATCCATGTTCACAGCGACAGTTCAAGCAGCAGACATCATGGTCATGAGCGATAGCCCCCTCGAGCCTGCATTGACCAAGGTGGTCGATCTTTATCGCCAGCAGACACACAATCAGGTCATCCTGGTGTTCGCTCCCTCGCCCGTTGTGAAGAAAAGAATTGAGGGCGGCGAAGCGGCCGACGTAGTTATCGTTCAACCGGACTTCGCTGAAGATCTGACGAAATCCCGCAAGGTGAATGCCGGAGACAGACCGATCATCGCTCACGTTGGCGTCGGCCTCGGTAACCGAAAGGACGCTCCGGGGTACGACATTTCAACTGTTGAGAAACTTAAAAACACCTTGCTCGGTGCAGACCTCATTGTCTTTAACAGTGTTAAGTCCGGACAGGCCTTTGCAAACGCCCTCGAGCGGCTGGGAATTGCAGAAACGCTGAAGCCGAAGATTGTGCGTACGGCACCCAATGACATCTTTGAACCTGTGTTAAAGGGCAAGGGCAACGACATGGTGGCGGGTACGATACCGCTCATCGCGACAACACCCGGCATCAAGCTGCTTGGTCCGCTTCCAGGTGATCTTCAGAGCACTCTCACGTACACAGCCGTGCTCCTGGCGAACACCTCACAACGCGATACGGCTGAAGGGTTCATCAAATTCCTGATGTCGCCGCAGGCAAAGGAGATTTTCGCCGTAAACGGCGCAAAGTGAATTATCAGCCCGCGGAATAAACTCAGCGACTGGGGTTGGCTCGACCGCAACAGGGTCGAGTTCCAGACAAACCCTTCGCTGACGAGGCATTCGGACAGACGCAGCACGTAATTTCGGGCAGCGCGATGCCCTTATCCAGACGGGCCGGTGAGATGCGCCGCGGGGGCGACAGCGGCGTTGTGATTAGCATTCATTCGGGAGGCGGCGGCAATGTCGGCTAGTCGGGAACGAGATCATGGAACGTCTCACGATCGGAGCTGGCCGGGCCTCGCCCTTGGCTGGCCTCAGTGTAGCCCGCCACTTCGACCTCCCTAGCGGGTCTGCCTCCGGGTTCTACTGCGGAAGACCGATAGCTCTGAAATACTTGCAGGCGTTTGATATGACAGAGGTCGATCGACAACAGGCCGACGACGTCGTCTATAAGACTTGTCAGTGCCCGGAGTCATCCAGGGAACTGCCGTTACCGTGCCGCTGAGTCGAGTGACGGTTGCGGGTCGACCTGAGCCGGTCACTGCAGGACCGGGCGCAGCCAGTTAAAGTCCTTCGACGTGTCGACCAAAATTGACGACAATATTCCCAAGGAACGATTGCGGGTCGGGCTCCATCGTCGGAGACGCCGTTGAATCTAAAAGAGAACATGAGACGACTGCTCCTCGCTGCGCTTGCAGCCACCTCGTTCGTTGCTGGCGTTCATGCGCAAAGCAACGCGTCCGGCCCGCTCGTCACGCCCACGGGTAACGTGCAATTCCTGCGCGTCGACCGCGATTTCGGGGGGATGCTCGGCAAGGAAATTTTCGATCGTTTCAGCGCGAGCACGCTCACGCATTTCGATGACGTCGGCAACGAAAATGACAGCGTCACGCGCACGCTCGTGCAGACTGATTCGGGCCCGGTGCTGTACGACTTTCGCCACCAGCCGCCACTTGTGCAACGCTCGGGTAAGCGCATGACGGTCAAGCGCGTGTTCTGGCAAGACGATGAAGTCGTGATGCAAAGCTCGGAAGGCTGGTTCCGATTAAAACGCGGCGTGCTGACGAAACTGCAGTCGTCTATGACGACGTACCATTGATTGCGCGCACCCCGTGAACCATAAGCATCAACCGCCTAATGTGGATATCCAGAAATGGAAAGGCCAGTGCCGCGGGCTTGTAGGCATACAGACGCCGCGCAGCCAGTCGCACTGGCAATAAAATCAAAGCAAAAAATCAAACTTCAGCAGCGAGCGCGCCCAACACCTCAGCACAAATCATCGCAGAAGCATTGGAAGGTGCCGGCCGTTCAGCCGGTTTGAACACCGCGTCGCCGCGGCGAATCTTGCGCCGTGTCACCGCGCACGTTCCCGACGTATGCGCCGACCGCCGCCGCCACCGCTGCTCGCCATAGTGACAACGCCCCGGTTCGACCCAGCGGATCACCAGCGTGGTGTCGGAGCGCTCGAGAATTTCGATGCGTACGCCATTGGTTCCGTCAAGGGGGATGGACTCTAAGGTCATCATCGTCGGCTCCGTATTGTGGTGTGCCGAATGTAGTCCCGCGCGCGCCAGATAGCCATTGTGCAGCAGTTGAAACACTGTTCTCCAAACAGCAACAATGAAACTTGACATTCACGCTTAGCTGAAACGACGGGGCTTTGCGGGATATATGCGATGTGAATTTGCGATAGCGTGGATTTTTGCAACGCAGTGTTGTCCGCAGTGCGACGGGAGTACCGCCTGCAAAGGGCGCCGGTGCTTCCTTTAAGATGTGGTTATTGATGAGCGACCGTGCGACGCAAGTGTAACGGGTTTGCATTTTTCTGGACGGCTCGCGCGCATATCCACAAAACCCTAAGAGCCTTCATGATTTCACGTCCCCCCGTAGCGCCGCCCGAATCGCCGACACCGCCTGATTGCCTGAAAAAGCAGAAGGCGGCGTCTCTCGCCCTTTACATCGCACTTGTGTTGCTGGCGCTGTGGGTCGTGCGCGATTTCATTGCGGTGGTCGCGTGGGCCGCTGTCATTGCGATTGCTTTGTGGCCGTTCTTGCAAAAGGTGGAGGGCAGCCGCTGGTTCACCGGCCGTACGACGCTGATCGCCGTTGTGTTGACGTTCGCGATCGCGTTGCTGGTCGTGCTGCCGGTCGGTATCGGCATCACGCAGGCATTGCGCGAAGCGCATGACATGACCGAGTGGTTCAAGACCGTGCAGGAAAATGGTATTCCCATGCCGGACATCATCGAGCGGTTGCCGTTCGGGGTGCAACAGATCTCAGCCTGGTGGCAGGCCAATCTCGCCCAGCCGCTGCGCGACTCGGCGGCAATGAAAGGGTTGCACACCACTACAGTGATGACGCTTGGCCGCCACTTCGGCGCGCGCGCGGCGCATGGCGTGATGGTGTTCGCCTTCATGCTGATCACGCTGTTCGTGATCTTTCAGGCGGGGCCGCGCCTGTCCGGCTCGCTGATGAAAGGCGTGCGGCGCGGTTTCGGCAACGACGGCGCGCAGCTGCTCGAGCGTATGGCGGCGGCCGTGCGCGGTACGGTGTCGGGGCTTGTGGTGGTCGGGCTCGGCGAGGGCGTGTTGCTGGGCGTCGCCTATTTCGTGACCGGCTTGCCGCACGTCGCGCTGCTCGCCTTCATCACGGCGATCGCCGCGATGTTGCCGTTCTGCGCACCGATCACGTTCGGCCTCGCGGCTTTGTGGCTGTTCTCGCAAGGCGCGGTTGCCGCGGCCATTGGACTCGCGGTGTTCGGCTCGGTCGTGGTGTTCATCGCCGAGCATTTCGTGCGACCGGTGCTGATCGGTAACTCGACGCGCTTGCCTTTCCTGCTGGTGCTGTTCGGCATTCTCGGCGGGGCAGAGACGTTCGGTCTTCTCGGCCTCTTCATCGGGCCCGCGCTCATGACTGTGCTGATGGTGCTGTGGACCGATCTGGTGCAATAGTTGCACGCAATGTGCCGGCGCGATCAGCACTGCTGATTCATCGGGTTACTTTTCCTGATCGCGCGCCGGCTGTTTAGCGCAACCCAGCGTGTATTTCAGCGCGGCGGGTAGCAGCGCGCTCCAGACATCCCAGGTGTGGCCGCCGTCGATGATGCGCAGCGCCGCCGGATTTCCCGCCAGCCGAAGATGCGTATAAAGGGATGATGCATCGGCCTGGATCGCGAGGTCGTCGTCGCCGGCGGCGATGAACATCGGCAGGCGGTACGGCTGGCTCATGTAGCGCTCCCATTGCGCCGGATAGTTGAGCGCATGCCAGACGTGCGGATCGAACTGCCGGTCGCCGAACACGCCGACGCGGCGCGCCGCCGAAGCGAGCGGCGGCTCGTTCGCATAAATCGCGGGGCTTAGCAGGAGCGCGCCGCAAAAGAGCTCGGGCTGGGTCATGGCGTAACGCAATGCGCCGAAACCGCCCATCGAAACGCCGCCGATCATTCGTCCGCCGCGCTGCGTCGCGACCGCGTAGCGCGTTTCGATCTCGGGTAGCAGATCGCCGAAGAACGCTGTCTCCATCTTCTCCTTGCGATCGACATACCAGTCCGTGCCGCCTTGCGGCATCACGATCGCGACCGGCGGCATCTCCTTGCGTTCGATCAGCGCGTCGGCGGTGGTTTGCAGGTGGCCCTGCGTGAGCCAATCGTTGGCGTCGCCGTTATTGCCGTGCAGGAGGTAGAGCACGGGAATGCGTGCGGCGTCGTGGCGGTAGCCGGTGGGCAGATAGATCGTGTAGGCCCAGTCGCGGCCAAGCGCTTCGGAATGGAAGCTTCGGCTGATGACGGTGCTGGCGCTCGCCGGCGCGCCGACGGCGGCGCAGAGCGCGAGGAGTGCGGAATGGAGTAATAGACGCATTTCAGGGTAGGAGGCCGTCGCGCAGGTCGAGCGCGGCTGTCATGCTATCAGTATCGGCGGTGGAAATCGGCAAGCGCCAGTGGGGTGCAACTCGTTAGATAAGCGAGCGGCAAGCGACAACAAGGCAAAAGCTCGCGCGCGTGCGCAAGCTGCTCACTCACTCAGGGCGACGTCCTGAGACGCGAACTCCACAGATGCGTCATGAAGCGCTTGAGCGGCTCCGACGCTTTGGCGACGGCGAACAGCGCGCCGACCGCGCAGGCATCCGCCAGCAGCCCGAGGGGATAGTTCAGATAGCCATCGGTGGCGGCATACAGCACCGAATCGACGACCAGCGAAATCACGGCGCCTGCGATAAAGCACAGCAGCCCTTTGCGGCCGATCATGCCGACCCACGGTGCCCATTGCGCGAGCTTCCTCGCCCAGCCGAGCTGGATCAGGTTCGCGACGAGCCACGCAATCGCGAGAAAATTGACAGCGCGCAGGTAGGAGAGATTTTGCTTGAAGCTGCCGTCGAGCGGCTCGCGTTCGATAAACAGCTTGTAGTAGGCCGCGGCAGCCACCACGGCGAACGCGAGCACGCTGACCAGCCAGCCGAGACGGTGTGTGCTGATCCGTTGATAAACCGGCTGGCAACGTGCCAGCACGCCGAGCACGAACAGCAACTGCCAGGCAAACGGGTTGAAATCCCAGTGCATGTCCGGTGCGGCGGGCAGGTAGGCGTTGACAGCCGGTGCGCCCGCCCACAGCGCAACACTGCCGGCCAGCAGCAGCCACGGCTTGCTGCGCGCGAGCGGCAGGATCATGGGTACCAGCAGCGCGAAGAACGCGTACATCGGCAACACGGAAGCGAGATACGGCTGACGGCGGAATAGCAGGATGTCGCGCAGGGCGGCGACGGGGGTGGTCATCAGATCGTCGAGATCGGTGGTGGCCAGATTCGGGCCGTCGATACTGAACGCGCTTAGCACCGCGCTGACCAGCAGCATCAAGCCGGCAGTGATGAGGAACGCGCGATAGATTTCGAGCGAGCGCCGCAGGAAGCGGCTGCGGGCAGTTGCTTCGTTACGCCGTTCGGCGAGCGCCGCGTAGGCCGTGGCGGTGGCGAAGCCGCCGAGGAACACGAAAACTTCAGCCGCGTCGCACAGCGCATACGCATGCAGCGTGACGCGCGACAGAATGCTGCCGCCGATGTGATCGACGACGATGATGAGGAGGACCAGCCCGCGAAAAAAATCGAGCTCGATCAAGCGGGATTGCGACTTTTGCATTGTGTGGCGCCAAAAGCAGCCCCGTGCGACGGCGCGCTAGTCCAGCGCGGCAGGCGTCTCACCAAGCTTTTTGAAATTGGATCAGGTGTTGCGGCGGACGGCCGCCCCGCGGGTGGCCGAACCGCAGATGGCCGCCGCGTGGATGCGCGACCCGCGGGGCGCTCATCCGTGTCGCCGCTTGAACCGGCCGCGCGAGGCTCGGTTGCAGAGGCCAGTAAAAGTGACCCGGTGGGCGGCGCGGAGTTCCGCTGCGCCGCCGCAAAAGCTTTCGATTATATTTCTTTCCATGACAAAGCGGCTACAGGACGTGCAGGGCCAAGGCGGTCAATACGGCAGCCGGCTCAAGTCCTGGCGGCGCAGCGCCGTTTACCTGAATAAGCGCCGCGACAAAAGAGGCTGCCCCTCGCAGTGGAGATTTCGCAACGTTTTGAGATATGGGCGTGACACCCGATGGACGGCGACGCAACGGCGTGTGAGGATTTCCTGAAAGCGCGCCGGGGTCGCTAAACGCCTCGAGAAGCGTCAAAAAGAAAGCGGTCGGATCGAGTTGTCCCATTGCTCGAGCTCAGGGAGATCATCATGAACAAGCAAGTGTTCGCGCTGGCTGTCTCCACCGCTTTGTCCGCCACTTCGCTAGCCATTTTCTCCCCGCCTGCTTTCGCCCAGACGAGTGTGTCGCTGTATGGCGTACTCGATGAAGGCATCAACTACACCAACAATGTCGGCCGCGGCCATGTCTATGAACTTGCGAGCGGCTATGCGCAAGGCAGCCGCTGGGGCCTGAAAGGCGCCGAGGACCTGGGCGGCGGCCTGAAGGCAATCTTCCAGCTGGAAAACGGCTTCGACGTCAGTTCAGGACGGCTCAACCAGGGCGGCCGGATGTTCGGCCGCCAGGCCTTCGTCGGCCTGAGTTCGGAGCCGTACGGCACATTGACATTCGGCCGCCAGTACGACTCGGTGGTCGACTATCTGGCGCAGACTACGGCTAACGGCAACTGGGCCGGTGCACTGTTCTCGCATCCATACGATAACGACAACACCGACAACTCGTTCCGTCTCGACAACAGCGTCAAGTACACCAGCCCGTCGCTCTCGGGCTTCCAGTTCGGCGGCGTCTACAGCTTCAGCAACGACACCAACTTTGCCAACAATCGCGCGTACAGTTTCGGCGGCCAGTACACCTATGGCGGGCTGCTGGTGGCCGCGGCGTATCTGCAGGCCGACAATCCCGGCAACGGCTCAACCGGCGCGATCACCGCGAACGACGCCAGCTTTATCGCCGCCCGCATGCGCGTGTTCGGCGGCGGCATCACTTACACGTTCGGCCCAGCGACTGCCGGCTTCGTGTACACCAACTCGAACTATCTGGACCCGACCGGCAACGGCTATCTCGGTGTGATGCCGCTCGCGCCACCGGGCGTGTTGTTGAACTCGCTGAAGTATCAGAACTTCGAAGTGAACGGCAAGTATCAGATTTCGCCGATGCTGTTCGTCGGCGCGCAGTACGTCTACACGATGGAAACCTACGACGCCTCGAGCGGCGGCGTGAAGCCGAAAATTCATTCGTTCGGCTTGATGGCGGACTACAACCTGTCCAAACGTACCGATGTGTACATTCAGGGCGAGTATCAGCAGGTGACGGGCGACTCCACCTACTCGATTCTGGACGATGCTTTCACGCCCGGCACCCAGTCGCCGTCATCGACGTCGAAGCAGGTCGTGGTGCGCGCGGCGATTCGGCATAAGTTCTAGGGGCAGCAGGGTATGCCGGTCGCGTACGTCTGGCGGGCGCGGCCGGTTCAGTTCATGACATGGTTCTGAATCAGAATCCCGATTACTACGCCAGCAGGAATGCCAAAGGTCCGGCCGCGAATAGTCGCGCTCAGATCTTCATCGAGTACGAAACTGCAGCGGCGGTCACGCCAGACGGTCTTATAGGCCAATGGCTTTGAATCGACGATAACGAGGGAGATGAGCGCGGTCAGGACGACCTGCTCCAAAGCATGCAGCTTCGCTATAAACGGCGAAAATTCACCGGCGTTGCACAGCAACACCATGACGACTGCAGCGACCACGGTGCCGAAAAAGATGCCACCCATGAATCTGTTCGCTGAATTAAGAGAATCCACTTAAACCTCAAATCATCCGCCGGCTCGATCAAGCTGACGAAGTAAAAAATATGCTGACGGAAATAGTTGTCCCGTTTAAAAACTTGTATCGCTTTGACAGCGAGGCAGACTTTAAAAGGACCCGTAAGGATATTTTTTTGATGTTCTTCAACATATCGGCCTTTTCCCAACGTCGCGTGGGATCAGTCTGAAATGCCTGGCTCGCAGTTGGGCCGCTGACAGAACAGCCATAGAGGCAGCCGGGCGCTCGCCACTTTTCGGGCAAGCGCCCATACCCGCCACCGTTGATCCAGCCGAACGACCTGTGAGCCGGCGCCTAGGCGTCGAACAGATTCAATTTTGCGTACTGCAACAACATGATCGTCTTGCCGTCGACGATCTCGCCACGCTTGATCATCGCCAGTGCTTCGTCCACCGGCAGTTCCAGTACCTCGATATCTTCGCCTTCGTCGGCAATTCCACCGCCCGCGCCGACCTTTGCCACCGGATCGTATTCAGCGACGAAAAAGTGCAGCTTTTCCGTCACCGAACCGGGGCTCATGAAGGCTTCGAATACCTTGCGCACTTCGTGCACGCGGTAGCCAGTTTCCTCCTCGACTTCAGCGCGAATCCGTTCCTCAGGTGAGGCCGCCTCCAGCAGCCCCGCCGGCGCCTCGATCAGCATGCCGTGATGGCCATTGACGAAAGCCGGCAGACGGAATTGCCGGGTCAGCACCACCGTGCGGCGGCGCGCGTCGTAGAGCAGCAGCGTTGCGCCGTTGCCGCGATCGTAGGTTTCGCGGCTCTGGCGTTGCCAACTGCCGTCCGCGCGTTGATAGTCGAAGGTGATTTTCTTCAGCACGTACCAGTCATCCGAAAGCACTTTCACGTCGACGATTCGCACCCGGCCGGCAATTTCGTTCATGGTTTGCATCCTGTCCTGTTGGGAAACGCGGTCCGCACCGCGCACAATTCATGGTATCGTGCAGCATCGTGCAAAAACAAGAAATTTCGTGCAGTTTGCCAAATTGCTTCCAGGACCCCCACCGTGCTCACATCGCAAAGAAAACAGTTGATTCTTGAAGCGCTCAAGCGTGATGGCCAGGTGATTGCCAAAACCCTGAGCACGGAATTCGACGTCTCCGAAGACACCGTCCGGCGCGATTTGCGCGAACTCGCCGCCGAGGGGCAGCTTCAGCGCGTGCATGGCGGTGCGTTGCCGGCGTCGCCGGCGGCGGTGGATTTTGCCGGGCGCGAGCGCATCGAATCGGCGTCGAAGGCGGCGATCGGCCGGGCGGCAGCGGGCATGATCGCGCACGGGCAGATTGCGTTCATTGACGGCGGCACGACTGCCGTGCAACTGGCGCGTCACCTGCCGCGCGACTTGCGGGCGACGATCGTCACGCACAGCCCGAGCATTGCCGTCGAACTGGCGGAGCATACGGAACTCGAGATCATCATGATTGGCGGGCGCCTGTTCCGGCATTCGATGGTCAACGTGGGTGCAGCGGCGATCGAAGCGCTCAGTCATATTCGCGCCGACTTCTATTTCATGGGCGTGACCGGCGTACATCCGCAAGCGGGCTTGAGCACCGGCGATATGGAGGAGGCTTACGTCAAGCGCGCGCTCGCGGAACATGCGGCGGAAACGGTGGTGCTGGCGTCGGCGGAAAAACTCAATGCGGCGTCGGCCTACAAGATTGCGGACGTGTCGGCGGCCAGCACGATCGTCGTTGAGCGGACCACGCCAGAGGCGCTTACCGTGCCGTTCGAGGCATTGGGCATCACGATCTTGCGTGCTTAGTTGAGCGTTATAAGCCCGCTGTTATAGCGGTCCATACCCGATCCGTTATTTTCGCGATAGAAGACAAAAAATGACGCACCGTGTGTCTAAACAGCGAGATAATCCGGCCCCTTGCCCTCTGTAGGGCAGGGAAAAGGCAACTCACTGCAGTTCAAGGTAAATCAGATCGACTGCGGCATCGCCGACGTGATGTCCGCTGCACGTCGCCTGCATGCCCGGGCACACGTAAGCGCTCGCGGTTCGAACACCTCCCTCGTGGTTTACAGCAGTCCAGCGCAGGTCCGTCGCGTGTAATCTAGTACGCGGCCGCGCCGGCCTGTGTTCCGCGTCCGTCCTGCTATCGGGTTGCCGCTGTGTTCACTAAAGGAGAAGTCCATGGGGAAACTCGACCTTTCGCGTCGTAGTTTTCTGAAGGCCAGCGTGTTGGCGGGTGTGTCGGTGTATATCGCGCCGATGGGCAGCCGCGCATTCGCTGCGTTGTTCGAAGACAAAATTCTGACGCCGGTTCAGTGGGATGCGACACACGGTCAGGCGAAATTCCGTATCGACGGGATCGCCAAAGTGACCGGCTCGAAAGTGTTCGCGCGCGACGTCCGCGCCACCGACATGCCGCACTGGCCGCAACAGCAGTCGCACGCTTTCATCCTGCGCACGACGCAAGCCGACCGCAGCTACGAAGGCTTCGATCTCTCGCTGCTCGGCGACGAACTGAAGCCTGACCGTGTGGTGACGGCAGACGATCTGACGCGCGACGGCCTGATCTTCCCGGCCTTCTATGGCGACGACATGTTGCTGCCGCCGGGCAAGACGCCCGCGTATCTCGGCCAGGCGGTCGCGATCCTGATCTATCACGACTTCGCGCGCTTCCGTTTCGCGAAAGACAAACTGAAGTTCCAGGATCAGATCATCCGTTACGGCGCGCAAAGCGGGCCGCTCGAACGCGATCCGTGGGGCACGTTCCGTTTCGTGCGCGTCGGCGGCAAGACGCCGTATGACGACGACATCTTCTCCAGCCTGAAAGATGCGCCGGTGTTCCCGAGCATGATGCGTAAGCATCAGCCGGTGTGGCCGGACGGCGTCGAACACGGCAAGCTCGACGAGCAGGGCATGTTCCATGCCGGACAGATCCAGCAGGAACTGGATCATCCGTCGGCGGACTGGCTTGTGATGGAGCGCGAGTACAACACGCAGTCGATCGACACGGCCGCGCTCGAACCCGACAACGCGAACTGCTGGTACGACGCCGCGACGCAATCGCTGCACATGGTCGTGCCGACCCAGGCGCCGTCCGAGGTCGCCGATAGTGCCGCGGGCATGGTCGCGAAGTGCGCGTTCCCGGTGAAGAACCTGTTCATTCACCCGTGCTACACCGTCGGCTATGGTTCGAAGGACCACTTCAACGTGCCGTTCTATGGCCTCGTCTGCGCGATGTATGCGGACGGCCGTCCGGTGCGTCTCGCCAACGATCGCTACGAGCAGTTCCAGACGTCCTTGAAACGCCACGCGTTCAAGATGAACTACCGGATCGCGGTCGATAAGAACACGGGTCTGCTGCAATCGTTCACGGCCGCGATGCAAGCGGACGGCGGCGGTCGCTGCAACTTCTCGCCGTCGGTGGCGATGGTCGGCGCGACGGCCGCGCAATCGATCTACTACTTTCCGAAGAACGATCTCTCGGCGGTGGCGATCGCCTCGCGCGCAATCGACGCAGGTTCGGCACGCGGTTACGGCACGCTGCAAAGCATGGCCGCGACCGAAATGATGATCGACGAAATCGCCGCGCAGCTGAATGTCGATCCGATCGACTTCCGCCTGAAAAACGCGCTGCGCTCGGGCATGAAGAACACCCAGGGCGCGGTGCCCGCCGGCGCGATTCGTGTCGACGATGTGTTGCAGAAAGCGAAGGTTCATCCGCTGTGGGTGAATCGCACGAAGCGTAAAGCCGAGTTCGAAGCCGCGAATCCGGGCAAGCGTTATGGCGTCGGTTTTGCGTGTGTGCAGAAGGACTTCGGCACGGGTGCGGAGACCTCGTTTGCGAAGGTCGAGTTCAGCGCCGATGGCAAGATCAGCCTGCAACATACGGCTGCCGAAATCGGCACCGGCATGTCGACCTCGCAGGCCGTCGCGGTCGCGAAGTGGCTCGGCATGCCGGCCACCGACGTGCATGTCGCGATCACCGATTGGCCCGATCTGCCGGTCGTCACGAGCGGCGATCCGTACATGATGTCGCAAGCGGACCAGGACAAGCTGGCCTCGAATCCGCGCTGGTCACCGGGTTATGCGTCGCCGTCGAGCGCGACGAATTCCGCCTTCTACTTCACGCACAGCACGCGCGAAGCAGCACGGGTCGTCTTCTCGCACGGCTTGTGGCCGGCGGCGATGGCGATCTGGAGCCAGGGTGGCGGCGGTGGTCAAGCCGCGCCGCTGGTGGTGCGCATCGAGGACGCGCGTTGGGTCGACGGCAAGCTGTCCGCGGCGGGGCTCGAAGCGCTGCCGTTCGAACAGCTCGCGAAGAAGGCGCACGAGTTGGGTCTGGTAACAGGCGCGACGGTGCACGTGTTCAATCGCTGGCAATGGACTGAGTCGGACTTCGAGATCGACGGCAGCGTCGAACGTCTGCCGCTCGACGGGCTCGCGCTTCGCTATGGCGACAACGCTTCGGCCGATAAAACGAAGCTGCAAACCACGACGAACAGCTACCGCGTGCTCGACCGTCAGCGCGTGTTCTATCCGCCGGTTCAGCGCAACAACGCGGCGGTCACGTACTACAGCGCGGTCGGCACGCTGGTCGAACTGTCGGTGCACGAAGTGAGCGGCAAGGTGGACCTGCTCGCGCATCACTCGATCATGGAATGCGGCAATCAGCTTTCACCGCAACTCGTATCGGGCCAACTGCAAGGCGGCCTCGCCATGGGCATCGGCCATGCGCTGCACGAGTATTTGCCGCTCTATGAGGACGGCCCGGGCAACGGCACATGGAACTTCAACCGCTACCACTTGCCGCGCGCGACTGACGTCGCCGTCTGGACCCAGACCGGTGAAGTGCTGCCGCCGCTGACCGAGACCGATCCGCCGAAGGGCATCGCCGAGGTCGTGATGATTCCGGTGGTCGGCGCCATCGTGAATGGTATCGCGCACGCAATTGGCCATCGATTTACCGACCTGCCGGTCACCCCGCAACGTATTCAGAAGGTGCTCGCATGACGGCCCCCACTCAAACTCCCGCCAGCGCCGCGGGCGGCGCTAACACGGCCAGCGCCGTTGCTGCTTCCGGCGCTGTCTCTGCCGCTTCCGGCTCCTCCGGTGCTGCTGCCGCTGCCTCGTCTGCCGGCGTTCCGGCCAGCGCGCCGGCCGCGACCGTGGTCGAGCGTCCGTTGACGCATTTCCGCACGCTGCCGGTGTCGGTCAAGGTGAACGGCGAGATCGTCGGCCCGACCGACCTGCCCGCCGGTTTGATGATGATCGATTATCTGCACGAGTATCTGCACCTGACCGGCTCGCGCCTCGGCTGCGGCCAGGGCATCTGCCACGCGTGCGTCGTGATCGTCGACAAGCCGGACGGCACCAGCGAAGAAGTGCGCACCTGCATCACGGGCGCGAATTTCTTCAATGGTAAAACCATCCGCACGATCGAAGGCCACGCGAAACGCAACGAAGCCGGCGAGGTCGTCGAACTGTCGCCGATCCAGCAGAAGTTTCTTGAGCACTTCAGTTTTCAGTGCGGCTACTGTACGCCCGGTTTCGTCAATGCGGCGACCGTGCTGATCGAACGTCTGAAGCGTCAACCGATTGCCAAAGACAAGGTCGAGCAAACCATCACCGAAGCGCTGAACGACCATATCTGCCGTTGCACGGGCTACGTGCGCTACTACGAAGCCGTGAAAGAAGTCGTGATGACGACACCCGGCCTCGTAAAGGACGCCGCATGATGAACCGCTCGATGAATTTGCGTCGCGCGCTGCTGTTGCTCGGCACGGCTGCCTTGCTGAGTGCTTGCGGCAAACACGATGACTCCGCCGCTGCGATGCAGGCAGCGGCCGCGTTGGGGCCGCAATCCACCGCCGCCGATCCGCTCGCGCGCGGCCGTTACCTTGTCAAAGCCGCCGACTGTGCCGCCTGCCACACCACGTCGGATGGCGCGCCGTTCGCCGGCGGCGTGAAGCTGGCCTCGCCGTTCGGCACTTTCTACGGCACCAACATCACGCCGGACAAGGACCACGGCATCGGCAACTGGAGCGCGGACGATCTGTACAAGGCCCTGCACGACGGCGTTTCGCCGACGAAGCAGTTGTATCCGGCAATGCCGTATACGTCCTACCGCCAGCTGTCGCGCGCGGATAGCGATGCGATCTACGCGTATCTGATGACACAGAAGCCGGCTGCAGTGGCGAACCATGAGCCCGAACTGTCGTTCCCGTTCAACATGCGTTTTGGTGTGCGCTTCTGGAATTGGGTGTTCCTGAAGGACACGTTACCGGACGCATCGACAGGGCAAACCGCGGACTGGAATCGCGGACGCTATCTGGCGGGCGCGCTCGGCCATTGCGCCGAATGCCACACCCCGCGCGGCAAGTTCGGTCAGCTCGACGGCGCGAAGCCGTTGACGGGTGCGGCGCTCGGCCGGATCGCCGCACCGGATATCACGCCGCATGGTTTGGCGGCGCGTGGCTGGACGGCTGCGGACCTGCAGACGTTCTTCGCCACCGGCATCGCGCCGCAAGGTTCCGCCTTCGGCGAGATGTATCCGGTCGTGCATCTGAGCAGTCAGTACATGACGCATGACGATCTGCGCGCGATGTCGACGTATCTGCTAGGCGATCAGGCGCCGGCGCCACAGCCGTTGCAGTCGGTCTCCGCCGATGCCGCGCAACTCGAGGCGGGGCGCAATGTGTATCTCGCGGTGTGTGCCGGTTGTCACGGCCTTGGCGGTGAAGGCAAGCCGCACGTCGCGGTGCCGATGCATGCCAACTCGACGGTGCGGCAAAGCGATGCGCACAACCTGATCGTGGCGATGCTCGACGGCATCGGCGCGCAGGATTTCCCGGGTCTCGAGCGGATGCAGGATATGCCTGGCTTCGCCACGCAACTCAGCGACACGGAACTCGCGCAGCTCGCGAATTATCTGCGTGCAACGTACGGCGGCCAGGCTGCCGACGTGACGGCGGATGCGGTGAAAGCGTTGCGTTAAAGCGTGCCACGCGATGGACGCTGGAAGTAGGGCGTTGATCGTTACGTAAGAAAGAGCCGGTGCCGATAAGGGCACCGGCTTTTTTTATGTGCTGGCCGTTAAGCCACCAGACCGGCAGACCGGCAGACCGCCAGGCCAATAATTTGCGCCTGCGCAGATTGATTCATCGCTTCGCTTGTGAATGACACGCAATGAACTCACGCGTCATGGGCTGCTCAAACGGTATCGCGCCGCTGCCGCCCGGCGGCGCGCGCTACGTTTCGCCGTAGATCAATCTGATGCCCTTCACGGAGACTTCATGAGTAATCTCGCAACGCAGACGCTTCCTCATCATAGTGACCCTCATTCGCTGGGCGCGCCGCTGGCTTGCGTACAGGGCACGATCAGCAAGGTGTTCCTCAGCCCTGAGTTTCACCACGCCGCCGAGCACCAGCAATTTGTCATCAAGATCGACACCGTCGTGAAGTTCGAAGGCGGCACGCAGAACCTCGTCGGCACCGAAGTATTCGTCGCCGTGCGCTATGGCGATAGCGAAGGGCTCGCGCAGGCCATCCCCGGACTGCAAGTCGGGCAGCCGATCGAGGCGCAAGGCGAATACATTGCCCAAGCCAGCGCCTATCCCACCGCCGACAACAACAATCCCGTTCTGCCGGTGCTGCACTTCACTCATCACCCGGTCGGCTACGTGCTGTATCAAGGTCATAACTACAGCTAGCTCAAGCCGGTCGCTGCGAGCCGGGCGGACGCCTGCCCGTCCGCTCGCCTACGCATTTCTCCCTCCTCGCTCGCCGTCTCGAGTACCAGCAATTCAAGTTTTCGCAGCGTTCTGCCGATAAGCAAACGTTGCCGTCCGGTCGCCCGGTGGCGCAACCGTTGACAAGTCTTTGCTGGTTGCACACGCAACTGTGTCTGCAACACCGTGCGTAAGGGTTGTATCAGAGTGTGTGGGGCGGGGCGTTTTTTGCAAAACGCACTTTACAATTCCGCGTGAATTTTAATCGGCAATCTGGCCCTTTTCGCGGAAGTTCGCCTGTTATTGGGAATGGCGTATCGGGCGTCTGGCAAGACGAACGGGGTTGGGTTGGACGGCAGGGCATGGGTGGGCGCCGCACGAGGCGGCCTCGCTGTGTCGCGAAAGAAAGCAGCGCTTCGACAGAACGCGCGGATCGCACGCGACAGGGCAACACCCGGGCCGCCAATAAAAAGCAGGAGTCGAATATGTTGGGAATGCGTTTCGACAGAACAATGATGGCCAGTCTGGCTGGCGTGTGGGTCGCTCTGACGGTAAGCGGTTGCGCGAATGTGGGGCAGCAGGGCGCGCAAACTGGCGCGGCATCGGCTGCGTCCGGTGTGCCGACGGTGGTTGCAGCGCCAGCCTCCGACGCGGTTGCAGGTACGTCGGTCCAGCTCGCCGCTAACGACGGCACGCCGCTTAAAAAGTCGCCGCCTTTGGTGTATCGCGTCAAGCGTGGCGACACGTTGGCACGCATCGCCCAGCATCATCATTGCAGTGTCAGGCAGTTGCAGGCGTGGAACGGCCTCAAGTCTTCCTCACGGTTGAAGCACGGGCAGGTGTTGCGCGTCGCGTCGCCGGAAACGGTGCAGGCGGTCAATGCGGCGAACGCGGCAGCGGCCGCTGCGAAAGCTGCCGCGGCGTCCGCGCCGGCTGCTCCGCTCGCCGCGCAGCAGGCGCCGGCGGCAACCATGACGCAGGCAACGGCGCAATCAGCCGCGCCAAGCGCCGCCGAGGCGCGCGAAGTCGCGCAGCAGACTTCCCGGCATGCGAACGGTGTGTCGCTGGCATGGCCTGCGGGCGGCAGCGTCGTCGAGGCTTTCCAGCCGGGCGAAACGCGCGGCATCGAAATCGGCGGGAAGCCGGGCGATCCGGTGCGGGCCGCGGCCGACGGCAAGGTGATGTACGCCGGTACGGGTCTGAATGGCTACGGCAGTCTGATCATCGTCCAGCACAACAAGGACTTTCTGACCGCCTACTCGCATAACCGCAAGCTGCTGGTCAAAATCGGCGACATCGTGCGGCAAGGTCAGCAGATTGCCGAAATGGGCGACGAAAATAACTCGCGCGTCTCCTTGGGCTTCGAGCTGCGCCATGACGGCAAGCCGATCGATCCGATGCCGTATTTGCCGCAGGGCCGCGGCTAGGCATTAGCATTAGCCGGCGAATTTTCGCCAACGCCAAACGAGCAGCGAACCCGGTAAATCATTTGCCGGGTTCGCTGCTTTGTCACATCCATGCGTCCGGGTTGAGTACTGAACCGAACGGCTATCGGCTGCGCGCTTTCAATCGAACCAGCGCAGCGCCGCTGCGACGATCGCTTCGGGGGCATCTTCCTGCATCAGATGACCGGCCTTAGGCACCGACTGGAAGCGGGCCTCAGGTATGACCGCCGCCAGTTGCCGGCCGCGCTCGAGCGGAATCCACTGGTCCTCTTCTCCCCACAGGATTTGCGTCGGGCAACGCATCTGCGAATAACGTGTTTCGACCGCGTCCGTGTAGCGCTGATCCATTTGGGCGATCTGGCGGTAGAACGCGGCTTGTCCCGTTGCGCCGAGCCACGGCGTCACATAAGGCGCGAGCTCCTCGTCCGGAATGTCGCGGGCAATGGCGCCACGCACGTAGGCCTTCACTACCGCTTCATGGATATAGGGTGGCAGCCCGGCGAACGCCGCGCTGTGTTCGCGTACGTGCTGCACGAACGGCGAACCCCATGGTGCGACGGCGACCGGATCGATCAGCGTGAGGCTGCGATAGTCGCACCCGTCGATGAGATGCGCGCGCAAGGCAGTCGCGCCGCCGAAATCGTGCGCGATGACATCCGGATTCGTCAGTTGCCAATGCGCGAGCAATTCCGCCAGCAGCACGTTCTGCACGCCGAGCGAGACGTCCTGAGCGTCGCGTTGCTCGGATTGGCCGTAGCCAAGCAGATCGTAGTAATAGACGGTGCGAACTTGCGCGAGATGTGGGGCGATGCGATGCCACACATACGAAGAAAACGGTGTGCCATGAACCAGCACCAGCGGCGGGCCGTTGCCGGTCACGCGAAAATGCACGGTTTGATTACGGAACGTATAGCTTTCGGGAAGCGGCCAGTTTTGCATAGCGGTGAGCGTCGCGAGAAAGTCTGCTTACCTTAGCAGGGTGCTCCAAAGCGCGCTGATCGGCTTTTCGTAGCGTCTTCTGAGCGCCTCCCGCAAAAGCTCACCTTTGTTTTATTCAGCAAAGCCAGGCAAATTCAAAAAATTGTCAGACACTACATCGTCGGATTGATCGGTGAGCGGTGCAGGCACAGCGCACTATTACGAAACGAGCATAAATCACCTTGAAATAAGGTGTCGTTGTGTTGGCTGGATTCGTAAAGCCTGGTAATCGTCGAGGACGGCTCGACTCGGTATTCACCGGGACGACGCGGGGTCGATCGAAATTCGCGTCTTGCAATGGTGAGCGAATTCGGGAGCCGAAGGCACAACCATGACCGGACGTCGCGCTGCCGCGCATTAACAGCGACGACGTCCAGCCAGCGCCAACGAAGCTGGCGCAGTAGCGCGCAGCCGGCTACTTCGCTTCAATGCCGCGCAGTAATTGCGAGACCTGGCCGTGGTGATGCAGGATCGCCGGGTCGGCTTGCAGGAGTGGCAAGTAGCGCGGCAGGAACGCGTTGTCGGGATCGTCGGGAGAAAAGAGGCCGGAGATTGCTTCGGCTGCGGCGAGTCGATCGGCAGCCTCCGCTTCCTTGTCGTCGAGAATCTCGTCGACGTTCGCGATCACGGTGGAGAGCGGCGTGAGCCAGCGGAACCCCGAGCCGTTGATGAGCACTTGCAGAAAGGCTGCCGGCGTCACGGGGCCGAATTCCTTTTCGTACGACGCGCGTTCGTGATCGAGAATCGACTTATGCAGTGCCAACAGCGGTCTGCGAATTTCCGAGAGGAATTGAGTGCATTGCTGGTCGTTCATCGTGCCGCTCCTTCGGATAGTCATGTCGGATCAAACCGGGCGATCGGGTCAAACCAGATCCATGCTAACAAAATCGCTCGAGGATGCACCAATAAGAATGATACGCGTACGCGAAGTGCATCAGATCAAACCAATGCGGCAATGGTAACGCATTGATTTGAATCTCGTTTCACTTCCAGAAAGGGTTGCGGCTGCATCTTTTTTGTCGCGGACACGCATGCGGACATGGGCACGCTGTCGGCGAACTTCTTTATCCACGGCTACAATTTCCCGGTCTTTTCCAGCGCACTCGCGCTGCGCATGATCTACTGAACTCATTGAGCTGTAGCCGCATTGCGTATTAGCACGACTTGTCGAATAAATACGGCAAGTCTTTGTGTTTTGGTTCGACGTCTCTGTCTAAACAGCCGCCTGATAAACAATAAACCCCACTCGGAGCCGCCCATGACAACGTTCAACATCAACGGCCAGACTCATACGGTCGACGCGCCGCCCGACATGCCCCTGCTGTGGGTCTTACGCGACCTCGTCGGCTTGACCGGCACCAAGTTCGGTTGCGGCATTGCGCAATGCGGCGCATGCACCGTGCATCTCGATGGCGTCGCAGTGCGCTCGTGCGTGCTGCCGTCGGCGGCTGTCGGCGACCGGAAAATCACCACCATCGAAGCGGTCGGCAGCACGCCGGCCGGGCAGAAGGTGCAGCAGGCGTGGCGTCAGCTGGACGTGGTGCAATGCGGCTACTGTCAGTCGGGGCAGGTGATGTCGGCGGCTTCGCTGATCGCGAGCAATCCCAATCCCACTGACGCGGATATCGACGCCGCCATGGCCGGCAACATCTGCCGCTGTGGGACGTACAACCGCATCCGCGCGGCGATCAAGCAAGCCGCGAAGGGGGCCTGACATGTCCCGGGGATTGCTCGATGCGCAAAACGGCGCGCGGCCGTCGAAGGGCGGCGCAGGCAGTATCTCGCGCCGCACCTTTCTGAAGTTCGGCGTGACGATCGGCGCGGCAGCCGGCGGCGGCCTGCTGCTAGGTTTCAGCATGCCGGCCGTCAGTCAGGATCAGGAGGCCGGCAAATCAGTGATCGGAGGCGATGGGGATGAGGCGCCGCAAAACGGCGTGTTCGCGCCGAACGCCTTCATCCAGATCGACACGGCGGGCAAAGTCACGTTGGTGATTCCGAAGGTCGAAATGGGACAAGGCGTTTACACGTCGATCCCGATGCTGATCGCCGAAGAACTCGAAGTGCCGCTCGACTCGGTCACGCTCGATCACGCGCCGCCGAACGAAAAGCTCTTCATGGACCCGCTGCTCGGCGGCCAGCTCACAGGTGGGTCGACGTCGATCCGCTATGCGTGGGAGCCGATGCGCCGTGCCGGCGCGACTGCACGCACCGTCCTGATCAGTGCTGCCGCGCAGCAATGGCAAGTCGATCCGGCAAGCTGTCATGCAGAAGCCGGGCAGGTGATTCATGCGGCGAGCAATCGCAGCGTCAGCTACGGTCAGTTGGTGAACGCCGCCGCTAAATTGCCCGCGCCGCAGAACGTGCCGTTGAAAGACCCGAAAGATTTCAAGCTGATCGGCACCGCGGTCAAGCGCCTCGATTCGCCGGAGAAAGTGGACGGCACCGCCATGTTCGGACTTGACGTGCGCGTGCCCGACATGGTCTACGCGGCCATCGCGAATTGCCCTGTGTTCGGCGGCACGCTCGCCAGCGTCGACGATACCAACGCGAAGAAGATTCCCGGTGTGCGCCAGGTCGTCAAGCTCGATAACGCGGTTGCCGTGATCGGCGACCACACGTGGGCCGCCAAACGCGGTTTGCAGGCGCTGGATATCAAATGGAACGAAGGCGCGGGCGCGCAGATAGGGATGAAGCAGATCGTCGATGATCTCGCCAATGCGTCGCAGCGCAATGGTGCGGTGGCGCGTAAAGACGGAGACGTGAACAACGCGTTTTCAAACGCGAAAACACGTGTCGACGCCGTGTATCAGCAGCCCTTTCTCGCGCACGCCACGATGGAGCCGATCAACTGCACGGTGCACGTGCGACCCGACGGCTGCGACGTCTGGCTCGGCTCACAAGTGCCGACGCGGGTGGTGGACGCAGCGGTTGCCGTCACCGGTTTGCCCGCTGACAAGATCGTCGTGCACAACCATCTGATTGGCGGTGGCTTCGGCCGGCGGCTCGAGTTCGACATGGTCACGCAGTCGGTCAAGATCGGCAAACAGGTGTCGACGCCGGTGAAGGTGCTGTGGACGCGCGAAGAAGACATCCAGCACGACATGTACCGGCCGTACTACTACGACAAGATCTCGGCCGGCCTCGACGCGAACGGCAAGCCGATCGCGTGGCAGCATCGCATTGTCGGCTCGTCGATCATGGCGCGCTTTGCGCCGCCGGCGTTCCAGCATGGGCTCGACCCCGATGCCGTGGAAGTTGCAGCGGACCTGCCGTACGACCTGCCGAATCAGCTGGTCGACTATGTGCGCCAGGAACCGCATGCCGTTCCCACCGCATTCTGGCGCGGCGTGGGTCCGACGCGCGGCACCTTCGTGGTCGAGAGTTTCATCGACGAACTTGCCGCGCAAGCGAAAGTCGATCCAGTCAAATACCGTCAGGATCTGCTCGGCAAAACCCCGCGCGCGCTGAACGTGCTCAATACCGCCACGCAAGCGGCGAACTGGGGCAGTGCGGTGCCGAAGGGCCAAGGACGCGGTGTGTCGGTGATGCATGCGTTCGGCAGCTTCTTCTCGATCGTCGTCGACGTCGCGGTCGATCAGGGCGAGGTGGCCGTCAAGCGCGTCGTGTGCGCGGTCGATTGCGGGATGGTGGTGAATCCGAACACGATCGAAGCGCAGGTGCAAGGCGGCATCATCTTCGGCATCACGGCCGCGCTCTATAGCGAGATCACGATCAAGGACGGCCGCGTCGAGCAGAACAACTTCACCGACTACCGGATGCTGCGGATCGATCAAACGCCGCCTATCGAGGTGCACATTGTGAAGAGCAGCGAGGCGCCGGGCGGTATCGGCGAACCGGGCACGGCGGCGCTCGCGCCCGCTCTGACGAACGCGATATACGCGGCCACCGGCAAGCGGCTGCGGCACTTGCCGGTCGGCAGCCAACTTCAAACCGCCTGACTGGAGCCCAACATGAAAAGCACACTCAAGGGTTTCAGTGCGGCGCTGTGCGTGGCGTTGCCGTTCCTGACGCAAGCCCCGGCGCAAGCAGCGGATCAGGCGCTGGTGCAGCGCGGCGCCTATCTGGCGAAAGTCGGCGACTGCGTCGCCTGTCATACGGCGCCGAAGGGCAAGCCGTTCGCGGGCGGCCTGCCGATGACCACGCCGATGGGCCAGATCTACACCACCAACATCACGCCGGATCAGCAAACCGGCATCGGCAATTACACGGAAGAGGACTTTGCGACAGCGATGCGTGAAGGTGTCGCGAAAGACGGCCACAATCTGTATCCGGCGATGCCGTATCCGTCGTATGCGAAGGTCAACGACGACGACATGAAAGCGTTGTACGCGTACTTCATGAGCGGTGTGGCGCCGGTGCAGCAGGCGAACCGCGAGCCGGACATCAAATGGCCATTGAATATGCGCTGGCCGTTGAAGTTCTGGAACATGGTGTTCCTGGAGAAGGGCGTCTATCAGGACAAACCGGGCAAGGATGTCGCGTGGAATCGTGGTGCGTACCTGATTCAGGGCCTGGGGCACTGCGGTTCGTGTCATACGCCGCGCGGCATCGCGTTTCAGGAGAAGGCGCTGGATGAAAGCGGCAGCGCGTTCCTGACCGGCGGGCTGCTCGACGGCTGGTTCGCGGCGAACCTGACCGGTGAGCACAACGTCGGCCTGGGTCGCTGGAACGATCAGGATCTGCAGGCGTTCCTGAAGACCGGTGCCAATCGCCATGCGTCGGCGTTCGGTTCGATGACCAGCGTGATCAACAACAGCACGCAGGGCATGAACGACACCGACATCGCCGCGATGTCCGCGTATCTGAAGTCATTACCGCCGGCGGGCGGCAGTGGCGCCCCGCCCTACACGTACGATCCACAAGCGACGAAGGTGTCGCTGAACCGTCCCGCAAACAATGCCGGTGCGCGCGTTTATACGGCGTATTGCATGCACTGCCATGGCGTCGATGGACGCGGCTTTGCGCCGATGCTGGCGCCTCTGGCCGGAAATCCGAACGTGCTCGAGAAGGATCCGTCGTCGCTGATCAACGTGACGTTGAATGGTACGGGGGACCTGGTGATCGGCGGCATTCCCGCGCCGTATCCGATGCCGAAGTACGCGCCGGTGCTCAACGACCAGCAGATCGCCGATGTATTGACCTTCGTGCGGGCCGGGTGGAATAACGGTGGATTGGCCGTCGCGCCGGGCGACGTGGCGAAATTGCGAAAATCGACGCAAGCGGCTCGATAGAAACATCGGGCTGACAACGAAAAAAGCGGCAACCGTGCAAAACGGTTGCCGCTTTTTTTGCGGATCTGCAGAAAACGCTAGCGGTGCTGCCCGACCTTCGCACGCTTCTCCAGCACGCGCGCATACCACGTCAACGGGAAACACATTGCGAAGTAAATCATCGCGACCATGCCGTAGATCGGGAACGGGCGGAACGCGGCGTTCGTGATCATCGTGCCGGTCTTGGTCAATTCCGTGAAGCCGATGATCGACGCGAGCGCCGTGCTTTTCACCACCTGCACGAGGAAGCCGACCGTCGGCGCCACGGCGATCTTCAGCGCCTGTGGCCAGATGATGTAGCGCAATTGCTGGCTGAACGTCATGCCCAGACTTGCACCCGCGGCCCACTGACCACGCGGCACGGCTTCCACGCACCCGCGCCAGATATCGACCAGATACGCGCTGGTATAAAGCGTCAGCGTGACGGCAGCGGCCATCCAGGGCGAAACATCGACACCCAGCAGCGGCAGGCCAAAGAACGCCAGAAACAGCTGCATCAGCAAGGGCGTGCCCTGAAACAGTTCAACATATACCACGACGATCCGCCGCAGCCACGGCATAGGCGACACGCGCATGGCCAGCAGAATCAGCCCGACAATGCCGCCGCCGACAAACGCGATCAGCGACAACAACACCGTCCAGCGGGCGGCGAGCAACAGATTGCGGGCGATGTCCCACAGCGTGAATTCGACCATGATCAACGCTCCGTCGGCAGAGTGCGGGCGCCGCGCCATATCAGGCGGGTGCGCCAGTTACGCGGCGCGCTGTCGCTGCCGCCGCCGCGGGCCACACGGCCCGCGAAGAGGCCGCGGCCGAGCCGGTTCATGAGTTGCCGCAACACGATCGACAACGCCAGATACGTCGCGGTAATGATCACGTAGCTCTCGAACGAGCGGAAGTTGCGCGACTGGATGAAGTTGGCCGCGTAGGTCAGATCGGGCACCGAGATCTGCGAGACCACCGCCGAGCCGAGCATCACGATCAGCACCTGGCTTAACAACGCGGGGAACACGTTGGCGACCGCCTGCGGCAGCACGACGTAGCGAAAAACTTGCCGTCCATGCAAGCCGAGCGCCTGCGCGGCCTGAACCTGGCCGCGCGGAATCGAATCGATACCGGCACGCACGATCTCGATCGCGTACGCACCGAGATTGACGGTCATCGCCAGAATCGCGGCCTGTACTTCGTCGATATGAATGCCGAGGCTCGGCAAGCCGAAGAAGATGAAGAACAACTGCACGATGAAGGGCGTGTTGCGGATCAACTCGACGTAAGTCGCGACCACCCAGCGCGCCCACTTCGGGCCGGCCACCGCGATGCTCGCGCCGCCAACGCCGACGAGGCCGCCAAGCACGGTGGACACGGCGGTGAGCCCCAGCGTGACGGCGACGCCGCGCGCGAGCAACCCCGCATAGAGGCCGAAGCCGCTGAAATCGAACGCATAGGTCATGGCGTGGCGCTCATCGTGAGGTCAAACTCCGGCACGGACCGGCCAAGCCGGTCCACGCATACAAGGTTCAGAGGTCGGCCGGCAGCGGCGCACGCAGCCATTTCTGCGAAATCGCGTTCATGGTGCCGTCCTTGCGGGCCTTGGCAATCGTTTCGTCGACTTTCTGCTTCAGACGCGGCTCGTTCTTGTTCAAACCGACGTGATCCGGCGAGCTGAACAGCGAGAACTTCTGCTCGGGATCGTTCGCGGGATGACGCGCGAGAATGGTTGCGCCGACGTCGTTGCCGACTACCATCAACTGTACCTGACCAGAAAGAAACGCCGAAATTGCGCCGTTAGGATCGTCGAAGCGTTTGATGTTCGCCGTGGGCGGTGCGATCTTGGTCACGCTCAGGTCTTCCAGCGTGCCGCGCGCGACCGAAATCGACTTGCCGGCTAGGTCGGCGGCGTTCTTCACGGGCAGCGATTTCGGACCGAAGACGGCGAGGTAATAGGGCGCGTAAGGCTGCGAGAAGTCGATCACCTTTTCGCGTTCCGGTGTCTGGCCGACTGAAAGCAGCATGTCAGCCTTGTGATCGGCGAGGTAGGCCATGCGGTTGTCGCCGGTTACCTGTACAAGTTCGACCTTGGCATTGAGCGCTTTGCCGATCAGGTTGGCGACGTCGATGTCGTAGCCCATCGGCTTCATGTCCGGGCCGATCGAGCCGAACGGCGGGTAGTCCTCGAATACGCCGATGCGCACCGTGCCGGATTTGGCGATGTTGTCTAGCGCATCGGCATGCGCGGCCGACGAGAAGGCGCCTAGTGCGCCGAGGCCGGTGAAGGCGAGCGTCGCGGCAAGAGTGGCGAAGACGCGGCGTGCGTTCGATTGGGCAACTTGAGGCTGATTCATGGTCTTTCCTCTGTCGAAAACTCGGTATTGGAATGGGTTTTAGTGTGAACGTTTCAACGAGCCGCGCGGGCGGCAATCAGTTTGCACGCGTGCGGTGGCAATTCCGCGAACACCGGCATGCCGAGCGTCAACCCCGGCGTTTCGCGCGGTGTGGTCGCGGCAGTCAGGGTGAAACCTGCGCAATCGATCGTTGCTTCGAGTGACGCCCCCACGTCGCGGATAAAAGTCACCGTGCCCGCGAGCCTGTTTTGTCCCGCATCGCCGCTCGCCGATTTGACGCACACGTCTTCCGGCCGGATCAGCAGACGGATATCGCTGTTCGACTCCGGCACCCGCGCCGGTTGCACAACGGCAATGCGCCTTCCGCCCGGCAGACTGACGCCGCCCGCGCCGTCGTAGGTGACCGGCAGGATGTTGCCCAGGCCGATGAAGTCCGCGACGAATTCACTGACCGGATCGCGATAAATATCGAGCGGTTTGCCGACTTGCGCAATCCGGCCTTTCTCCATCACGACGATTTCGTCGGCCATCGTCATCGCTTCGCGCTGGTCGTGCGTGACCATGATCGTCGTGATGCCCAGACGCTGTTGCAGCAAACGGATCTCGACCTGCATCGCTTCGCGCAGCTTGGCGTCGAGCGCGGAGAGCGGTTCGTCGAGCAGCAGCAATTTCGGTTGCGACGCAATGGCGCGCGCAATCGCCACGCGTTGCCGCTGGCCACCGGAGAGTTGCGTGACCGGCCGGTTCGCCATATGCGGCAACTGGATCAGTTCCAGCAATTCAGCGACGCGATGCGCTTGCGCGTCTTTCGCGGTCTTGCGCAGCTTGAGCGGATACGCGACGTTCTGCGCCACCGTCATATGCGGAAACAGCGCGAGCGACTGAAACACCATGCCGAAGTCGCGCTGGTTGGCGGGCAGATGCGTGATGTCGCGGCCGGCAAAATTGATGCCGCCTGAGCTCGGCGTTTCCAGCCCGGCGATCATCCGCAAGAGCGTGGTCTTGCCGCAGCCAGACGGCCCGAGAAAGCACACCAGCTTGCCGTCGGGCACGCTCAGATCGACGCTGTCGACGGCATAGGCCGTGTTGAAGCGCTTGGTCACAGCCTGCAAGGTCAGATGGGTCATCGAATGCTCCAGCAAAAAGACATCAGCACAGCGCGAATCGAAAGGATGGTCAAAGCGCCACCCCTTCGTCGCCGATCAGCTTTTCGAGCAGCCAGATCAGCGCGAAGTCGATCGCGACGATGAAAACGGCGAAACAGAACACGGTCGGATCGAGCGACGACACCGTGCGGCTGTAAAGCCACACCGGCAGCGTCATCGTGTCGATGCCGTACAGGAAGAAGGTCACCGTGAATTCGTTGAACGAGATGATGAAGGCGAACAGCATGCCGGCGAGAATGCCGGGGCGCATGAGCGGCAGGATCACGTCGATCAGCGCGCGGCTCGGGCTCGCGCCCATCACGCAGGCCGCTTCCTCGAACTCAGGGCCGATCGAAGCCACCGACGCCGCGCAATTTTTTACGGTGAACGGCAGCGCCAGAATCACATGCGCGATGATCAGGCGAAATACACCGAGTTCGACCGGCAGCACGTTGAACACCAACAGCAACGACAAGCCGAGCATCACCAGCGGATAGACGAGCGGCAACGCCACCAGTTGTTCGACCGCGGGTTTGCCGCGAAAGCGGTAGCGGCTCAGTGCGTAGGCGGCAGGCACCGAGACGAGCGTGGCGATGACCATCGTCGAGAGCGCGACGATCAGGCTCGTGCTGAGCGCGGCGCCCATCGAGAGCGAGTCGCTTGCATCCGGCGAGACGAAGCTGTGCCACGCCGCGCGATACCAATGCAAACCGTAGGCGTGCGGCGGGAATTCGAGCGTGTCGGCCGCACTGAACGACATCGTGATCATCGTCAGAATCGGCAGCGCGGCGAGAAACAGCACGATTGCGGCAAGCAGCGCGGTGGCCTTGCCGAGCTGGCCGGGCATGGTCATCGGCAACCGTGGCAAACGCGGTGGGCGTGTCAGGCGCGGAGTTTGAATTGGCGTGCTCATGCGTGAGACTCCTCGGCGAGACGTTGCGTACGGCGCACGAGTCGCTGCGACAGCGCCATCACGGTGAGCGTGGCGATCATCAATACGACACCTGAAGCGGAAGCGGCGGGCCAGTTCAGCAAGGGCGCGACCTGGTCGTGGACCAGCACGGCGAGCATCGGCACGCGGCGGCCGCCGAGCAGCAGGGGCACCGCGAAGGCGCTGGCGTTATACGCGAACACGAGCAGGGCGCCGGACACGAGACCGGGCATGGCGAGCGGCAGCAACACGTGACGCAGCGTTTGCCAGCGCGTGGCGCCGAGCGTCGCCGCGGCTTCTTCATACGAGCTCGAGACCGCCCGCATGGCACTCGACAACGGCAGCACGGCCAGCGGAAACGCTGTCTGAATCAAGCCGAGCAACACGCCGTGTTCGCGGTACAGCCACATCACCGGACGCTCGACGAGGCCGCTGCCGAGCAGCGCGTGGTTGAGCAGGCCAGCCGGGCCGAGAATGATCAGCCAGCCATACCCTTGCAGCAGCAGATTGACGAGCAAGGGCAGCAGCACGCCCGCCAGCAACAGCCGCCGCGCCAGCCGCGACTTGGTGCGCGCCATCGCCAGAGCGACGGGAATAGCCAGCAGCACTGCGCAGATCATGCTTTGGAAGGCGAGCTTTAACGTGAGCCACAACGACTTCACGAAATAGCCGTCGAGGAGATCGGCGTAATTCTGCAGCGTGAAGCCATGCCATTCGTTGCCTTGCGTGCCGAAGCTCATACGCAGCACGACGAGCGCTGCCGCGCAGAGTATGGCGAGAAACAGCAGGATCGGCGTGAGCAGCAGCCAGGGGCGTGCTTTCGCGAGCGCCGTGGACGCCTGCTTGTCCGGTGCGCCGGATGCGGTGCCGGGCGATCCGGAACCCGCATCCGACGCACCATCTGACGCCACGTCCGACGCGGCCGAAGCACGCCGCGAAAAGCGCGCGAGCATCGCGTTCATGCTGCGAAGATCTCGGTGTAGCGCTTGATCCACGCCGGCTGCACGACAGCGAGCGCCTTGTCGTCATGCAGGATCGCTTTCTCGGCGATCTGCTTCGGACTCGGCACGAACGCGCGGCTCTCGGCGGGAATCACCGCTTTCGAATTGACCGGGCCGTTCAGCACATCGGCAGCCATGCGGCCTTGCACGCCGGCATCAAGCGAATGGTTAATGAAGGCGTGGATCAGATCGCTGTCAGCGGGATGCGACTTCGGGATCACCGTGAACATGAGCTGT
>NZ_CAJNAT010000013.1 GCF_905220705.1 Paraburkholderia domus | reverse complement strand
AGAGCGCCGACGACTACGAGGCGCTGCTACCCTGGAAGCTGGGCAAGCGGGAGCACGAAAAAAACGTCTAGGTCAAGTCTGCGGGAGGGACGTGCTTCGCTGATCGCTTACGGTTAAGGCGACTGAATTAAATCGGGCCGCCACTACAATGACGCTCGGCCCGCATGCTGACGGACAAGCGGCGACGAAAAAATCGCAAACGGCGCATCAGCCTCAATCATTCGCCTCCGTCGAATACCCTGCGCTAGATGAGCTCAGCGACACGAGCGATGATGAATGCCGCCGGCACGAGCACCGCCTGCGCACATAGTGTTCCGAGAACGCGCGCGCCCGCGAGCGTTGTCATAGCGCGCCGGAAGTTGTTTTCCGAAATCCGGCCTTCGACTACGTCGTCCGTCATCACTGAAACTTGCGGGTCGATGACGACTGCCAATACCACGGTCGCGAAGCCGTTGATAACCGACGATAGATTCGCACAGGTAACGCGCAAATCAGGCTTCAAGTATCCAGCATAAAGCGATGCAAAAACGCCGACCGTCCAGACCGCCATCGCGAGAACGTTCAGCCCTATAACGGTCCACGAAACGCCTGCGCCCGTTGCCAGTTGCGTGACGTTCTGCCGGGAAGGCAGCCGCGCCCCATCGCGAATGTAGTTGACGCCCCCGCGACTGAAGGTATGGAGCAGCAGACGTGGGATCGAGCGATTTGCCTGGAAGT
Organism: Paraburkholderia domus; assembly: GCF_905220705.1. Classification (GTDB taxonomy): domain Bacteria; phylum Pseudomonadota; class Gammaproteobacteria; order Burkholderiales; family Burkholderiaceae; genus Paraburkholderia; species Paraburkholderia domus. Next base: position 179,782 of record NZ_CAJNAT010000013.1, on the reverse strand, counting down.
GGTCGACCGCCCGGCTGAAATAACGTTGGAACGTGGGGATCAGAAATGCCCCGACGATGCTTGCCACGGTGGCGCTCAGCAAGAAGAGCCGAAAGTCACCGAGCAAACCACGCTCCATGTGACGAGCAATATCAAGCTCAACCCGCTTCGCTATGAATGGTCCCTGAAAGGAATTTGCCGTCCGGGAAACTAAGGCGATGATCCCGAATAGAGAAAACGACACGGCGATACGGCGTGTGCGAACACCGGCGATCCGCACGGCATAAGCCAGCGTGGCAATCACATGAATGACAAATGTAAGCGCACAGATGATCAAAAGCTGAGTGTCCATGCTGTCGCGGCGAGTTTGGCGAGAACACAGTCTACCGGAGGCGCTATGGCGTTTCCGTTGTGTCGAGAAGACGGGCGGCTTCACGCCTCGCCTGCTCCGCCTCACGCGGTCGTTGGGTCTGACTGAAGAGCGTATCCATGTTGCCGAGTGTCCGCGCTTCATCCTGACGGTAGGCCACGGGATTATCTCGCGACAGAGTCCGGTAAAGGTCCAGCGCGTTCCGGTAGGCGTCTTCTGCCTCGCGTGGACGCCCAGTGTGACTGTAAAGGACACCTAGATTGTTCAGCGTCCGCGCTTCGTCGGACTGATAGGTTATGGGGTATTCCCGGGCGAGCGCACGATAGATTTTCAACGCGTCCTGATAAGCCTTCTGCGCCTCCTTCGGCCGTTGCATGGCACGATAGAGCGCGCCAAGATTGGTGAGCGTGCGCGCTACGTCGGGGCGATAGCGTGCTGGACTCTCCCGGGCAAGCTGCTGCCGGATCGTTAGCGCTTCCTTGTAGGCATGCTCCGCTTCCTGGTGTCGCTGCATCGCGCTATAGAGGTTCCCGAGATTGTTGAGCGTCCGCGCGAGTGCCGGACGATACGCCGCGGGGTTGCCGCGCACCAGCGCCTGCTGGATGTTCAGCGCCTCGCGATACGCCTTCTCAGCATCGCTCGTGCGTTGCGCGGCGTCGTACAGGATGCCGAGGTCGTTAAGCGTTGTCGCGATATCCGGCTTGTAGGTCGTAGGGTCGCGATAAGCCAATGCACGATCGATGTCCAGTGCTTCGCGATACGCATCCGTGGCCTCCTGCAGGCGCTGTGTATCGCGATATAAGATACCGAGGTTGTCAAAAGTTTCTGCCACAGCGGGCCCGTAGGCCACAGGGTTCTGTCGCGCTAGCATCCAATAGATCTCCAGCGCCCGCAGATAGGCGACCTCCGCATCTTTGGGCCGTTGCAGCCCAACATAGAGGTTGCCAAGTTTCTCCTGCGTGCGCGCAATCTGCGGTTGGTAGGCAGCGGGCTTCCCCTGCGCAAGCACCTGATAACGCGACAACAACGTGTGGTAAATCGGTTCCGCACGTTCAAACTCGCGTTGCTCCTGCAACGTGTCGGCAAACACCGTCGCCATGTCGGCGTCTTCCGGTTGCAATGCGACGGCCTTCTCCAGATACGGCAGCGCATTCTGCGGCATGAAACGCAGTAACTCGATTTCGCCAGCCTGATAACAACGCGCCGCGAACATCTGCGCGGTCCCCTGGTTTTCCGCAAGCAGCCCGGTCATCCGTCTTGATGCACCATCCAGATCGACGTGATCGAGCGCTTCGTATATCTGCTGTTCAAGAGGACCGGAACTCCGTGCGATCGACGCTCGGCGCAGCAGATCCTCGTAACGTACGGCCCATTTTCGGGCTTCGGCTACCGGGTCCGCGTCGGGCCGCGCTCTCATTTGCTCGGCAAGGGTTTCTATTAGTGGTTCGATGTTGGTGAACGCGGTATCGGTCTTGCGCTCAATGCGGTCCGATTGTGCATAGACGGCATGCAGTATCACGTTGGCCGCTCTGGCGAGCGAGACGATCTGGGCGCTGGAGAGTTTGGCGCCCTTCACCGCGCCGCTCAACTTGGTGGTCATGCGGGTGAGGGCCCGGACAGGGAAGCCACAATCGGCCTGGACCTTGAAGCCGTCTTTGACATCGACCTCGGACAAGGCCGGCGAGCACGAACTGGCGTTCGCAGCCTGGCATCCCACGAACAATACGGCCACTGCCACGCCCGACAGAATCCTGCGCGCACTCATTTCCCGCGGCCTGTGCTCACATCAGGCGCGCACCTGGATACGATTGACGACGCCCCCAATAGCATCCAGACACCACGCGTCCTGTTCCGCCTGCCGTCTTTCGGCTTCGGTCGCCACCCAACCTGCTAGCGTGATCCTGAGGTTTTCCACCTTGATGGTGATCTGCTCGGCGCGCACGCGCAGATCGGTTTCGAGCACCAGGTGCAGCACCTCGGAAATTTCATCGTCGCCGTCCGCTTCGGCGGGCACCAACTCCAGCAAGTTCACGACATCGCGGCAACCGCCGACCCACCAGGCCGTCACACTCGCGAGGCGCCTGTGAGACAGACTGATCACTTGCCCCGTCAAGGTCACCACGCCGTCTTCGACCGTCACCTCGATGACGCCGCTTCCGTCGTTGCCCGCCTCATCCATGGTGCCGCGCAGCACTTCGAGCTGACCCTTGACGCGTGCACAGATCACACAGTTGCGGAAATCCACCGCCTGCGCCAGCCGTTCGCAGATATGTGTGCGCAACTCGCCATCGGCGACCGGCGGGTTGACAGCGACACGTAGCCGGTCGACCAGACGCTTGTCCTCGCTGTGTCTCCGGGCCAACTGAAGAAGGCGTTTCTTCGATGCGATATCCGGCACCTCGCCGGCCACGATCAAGGCACCGTCGTCGAAGTTCATATGAATGGGATGATTGTGGAGCTTCAGGTGTGATTCGCGTTCGAAGGCTGCCATTACCTGCTTCAGGACCGTATCGCTGCGTTGCATGATCTGCCTCGCGCAAAGGTTGGGCGACGCAGCGCGCTTTATGCCGCGCTGCGCAAACCAGGCCGCACCAGGCGGGCACCGATCACATTGGCATGCCCTGCATGCGACGGGCGAAGCGCGCCCGCTCGGCTCGGTCCATCAGATCCAGGAATTGATCCGTACCCATGTGAATCAGCTCTTCATGATCGCCGGCCTCGAAATAAACGTCCGGCTGCTGGGCGAGACTCTCGTCAAGGTAGGTTTGCATGCCATAGGCCGTGCATACCGGCGGAAGCGCGCCCGCGTCGCAATCCTTGAACAGCTCCCGCAGATCGGTTTCTTTGGCTAGCAGGAGATGGCGTCCGGTCTTTGCCCACAGCTCGGACAATCTCACGGCGTAGGTCGATGGCAGCACAGCCGCCACATAACCGTGTTCGTCTTCAAAAAGCACTGTCTTGGCGAGGCGATCGCCGGGTATATGCGCTGCCGCCGCGGTTTCGACGCTGGAATGGCTGTACGGATGATGCACGATTTCGTACTGCGAGCCCTTGCTGCGCAGGCAGTCCTGGAGCGTGGCTGACATTGACATGACGCACCTCCGCTTGAAGGAAGGAAACAGGAGATTACTCTTCGCAAGACTCTTTAAGAATAGTTCGCTTTCGCTCGCGCGTGAAAAACATGCGGACGGCAGCGCTGTGACTGCGCTGGCGCAACAACGAATGGGACGATTACCCCGTGTGGCGCACGGGTCCGTTCTCGCCAATAATGGCGCCATATCCACTCCCGGACGACGGCGGCCATGCGTTACAGCCCCGATTCCATACGTACCGTCGCGCTGGCTGGAGATGCCCCAGCCTCCGGCCGTAGCAAACCGCGATCAACCGCTGCCACAACGGATTCATCCGATACCAATCTATGCGGAAACTGCCTTCACTCAGCGCGCTTCGGGCCTTTGAGGCTGCTGCGCGACATCGTCATTTCGGCAGAGCCGCCGATGAGCTGTGCGTGACGCATAGCGCCATCAGCCATCAGGTGCGCTCGCTGGAAGGGGTGCTTAAAGTCACGCTGTTTGAAAAGCAAGGGCGGCAGGTTAACTTGACCGATGCGGGCCTGCGGTTGCTGCATTCGGTCCAGCAGGCACTCGACATGATGGCCGAAGCGTGCAGCGACGCCGCACACCCGGGCATGCGCGGGTCACTGAAAATCTCTGCACCGGCCGAGCTGGCGCATCGCTTTTTCCCCCGGGTGATCGGCGAGTTCTCCCAACGCTACCCAGGCCTCACCGTCCATCTCCTGGTACACGACAGCGACTCGAACGAAATCAACCCGGGTGCGGACATCACGATCCTGTATTCGATGGGCGACACCGATTGGACCCGCTACTGGGCTGTGCCGTTTCGCGCCATTGATTTTTTCCCGGTATGCCATCCGAGTCTGCTGGAGGGTGAGGAGAGCTTGCAAAGCCCGGCAGACCTCGTGCGCTTCTGTCTGCTGCACGATGACCAGGACGGCAAGACCTGGGCAACGTGGCTCGGCACCCATGCCGCCGCGCTGCCCGCTCCGGCGCGCAATCTGCACTTCGCCCATTCCGGCATCGCCATCGAAGCGGCGCTGCAAAAGGTCGGCGTCTGCCTGGCGGATACGCTGACCGCAGGTGACGAGCTGAAAAGCGGCCGCTTGATTCGCCCATTCGCCGTCTCGGTTCCTTCGCCCGGCAACTACTACCTGGTTGCCGAACGGCGTAAACAGACCGAGGCCCGGCTCGCGGCATTCATGCAGTTTGCCGGCCTCGCGCAGTATTTATGTGAAATCAATTCACCGATTCCAGAGAATTGATCATTAGTTCGCAAAAAAAACTCAGCCTACGATGGTGCCATTGATGCCGGCCTCCTGCCGGCACGCCTCCCAACCCATGGAGTGGCTATATGGCACGTACTCTCACCACGCTTCCCCGCAACGACGGTTTTCGATGCCCCGGCGAATTCGAACCCAAGGCAGGCTGCTGGCTCGGCTGGCCTGAACGGCCCGACGTCTGGCGCAACGGTGGCAAGCCGGCGCAGAAGGTATGGGTGGATATCGCTACCGCGATTGCCGAGAGTGATCCTGTCACCGTCTGTGCGTCGTCGCGCCAATACGCGAACGCCCGCGCCATGTTGCCGCCGCCTATCCGTGTGCTCGAAATGACGGTGAACGACTCGTGGTTCCGCGATAGCGGCCCGGCCTGGTTGCTCAATGATCACGGCGAGGTCCGCGGCGTCGATTTTCCGTTCAATGCCTATGGCGGGTTGAACGGCGGCCTCTACTTTCCGTGGGACATGGACGACCAGATCGCCGCCAAGATTCTCGAAGCTGAACGCGCCCAGCGCTACCGGGCGCCGATCATCGCCGAGATGGGCGGGATCCAGTGCGACGGCGAAGGTACGGTGCTCACGACCGAGCAGTGTCTGCTCAATGTCAATCGCAATGCCCATCTGGGCAAGGAAGCCGTGACCCAGCACCTCCTCGATTACCTGGGCGCGCGCAAGGTCATCTGGTTGCCGCGTGGGTGCAAATTCGACGAGACCGACGGCCATATCGACGATCTGGCCTGCTTTGTACGCCCGGGCGAAGTGGTGATGCAGTGGACGGACGACGCCGACGATCCTCAATACGAGATTTACCAGGAGGCCTACGCCATCCTGAGCAGCACGACCGATGCAAAGGGGCGCCCGCTGAAAATTCACAAGATGCTGGCGCCGGACGTACTCGTCTGGACTGCAGAAGAAGCCGCCGGGCTCGATCATGGCGACGCGGCGATCGCGCGGGTAGCGGGGACCCGGATCTGCGCGTCATACATCAACTACTACGTCGGCAACGGTGTTGTCGTCGTGCCCGAGTTTGGCGACGTGAACGATCTGCCCGCACAGCAACTGCTGGCCGAACTGTTCCCACACCATCGGATCATCGGCATTCCTGATACACGCGAAATTCTGCTCGGCGGCGGAAACATCGCCTGTATCACGTCGCCGCAGTATGCCGCGCAAACGCGTTGAGGGGAGCAAACCACGTCATCAGGAGAGAGCCATGAACAATACGCTATACAGAGCTATGGTTTGCTGCCTGCTGGGCACCAGCAGCATCGCAATGGGCGCAGGTCCGGTCCTTAGCGTCTACAACTGGTCCGACTACATCGGCGATAAAACGGTCGAACAGTTCGAGGCGGCAGCGGGCATCAAGGTGAAATACGACGTCTACGATAGCAACGATACCTTGCAAACCAAACTGCTTGCCGGCGGCACCGGTTACGACATCGTCGTGCCGTCCGCCAATTTTCTGGCAAAACAGATCGACGCCGGCATCTATGAAAAGCTCGACAAGTCCAGGTTGCCTAACCTCGTCAATCTGGACAAATCCATCATGGCGATGGTGCAAAGCGCTGATCCGGGCACCCAGTACGCCATTCCATGGGCCTGGGTGACGATCGGCCTGGGGATGAACGTCGACACGGTGAAGGCCGCGCTCGGCAACGACGCCGAGCTCGACAGTTGGAGCCTGCTATTCGACCCCAAGAATCTGGCCAAGCTGAAGCAATGCGGCGTCTCGGTGCTCGACGAACCCACCGACGTGCTTCCCGAGGTCTTGCACTATCTGCACAAAGACCCCGGCAGCACGAATCCCGCAGACTACCAGGCCGCATTCGAGGTACTCAAACAGATCCGCCCATACATCACCCAATTCAACTCGTCCGGCTATATCAACGACCTGGCCAACAATGACGTCTGCCTCGCGCTGGGCTATTCGGGCGACGTGAACATTGCGAAGCATCGTGCGCTTGAAGCTCACAAGAGTTACGCGATCAGCTACGTCATTCCTAAAAGCGGGGCGCCCGTCGGCTTCGACATGATGGCCATACCCAAGGATGCGTCCAATCCAGACGCCGCCCTCGCGTGGATCAATTTCATCGAGAAACCGGAGATCAACGCCGAGATCACCAACAAGGTTTTTTATCCGACTGCTAATCTGGCGGCGAGGAAATACGTCAAGCCAGAGCTTGCGAACGACCCGACAATCTACCCTCCGGAATCGGTGATGAAGACCTTGTTCCCGCTCAAGCCATTGCCCGTTGAGATTCTTCGCCTGGAACACCGTCTCTGGGCAAAGTTGAAGTCGGGCATTTAGGGAGGTTTTCTTCTTTGGACTCTGGGCGTGCTAGCCGGCTCGTGCCTGCCAGCCATCATCAGAAGTCGACGCCCAGAGACATTCAACTTGATAAGAGGCCCTCTCATTAGTCACCAATACCTCATGCATAGCGCGCAAGAAACATATCCGCAGCAGATTCCGCGACTCGCCTTTGTTCATCCACGCTGAGGGGAGGCTGGCCCATCGTCACCTGCGGCCAGAAAGCAAGCGCTTTTACCAGGCCCTGCAACTGCTGCGAGGCAAACATGGGGTCCGACGTCTTGAGGCGGCCATCGGCAGCGGCTGCGCGAATCCACACCGTCAAGTCTTCTTCGCGCTCACCCATGCGGGCCACCATATCGCGCGCGCGCTCCGGCGAATGAATGCCTGCCGCGATCGCCACGCGCGCGAGGGACAGAAACGCCTCGTCATTCAACAAAGCCAACTTTTTCAACAGAAGCTGCAGCAATTGCGTACGCAACGGATGCACGGCGGAATAAGCAGGCGCCTCTCCCGTGTCACTCGACTCCCATAACTGCCGCAGGATTGCCGCGAACAGCGCTTCCTTGCTTGGAAAATGGTTGTAAACCGTACGCTTCGAGACGCTCGCGCGTGCCGCGATACGGTCCATGCTGGTCGCGTCAAAGCCGGCCGCGAGAAATTCTTCGATGGCGGCCCCAATGACGGCGGCGCGCTTGCGGTCAGTCAGACGGAGAGGGGTATCACTGGTGTCCATCGTTAAATTTTACACCGGGTAGTTTACTTTTCTCAAAAATAAACTACACTCGACAGTCTACTTTTAGCATCGAGGTGGTTTGCATGACATCGTTCACCGGTTCTATTCGCCGCGCCTTAGGCCTGACGGCAGCGCGACGCGGGCGTGAATTGTTCGACACGTCGGCTCAGCATGACGGTGAGCGCTTTCGTAACGTCAAACCGCGCCCTGTCGAAGGCATCGGCAAGGTCCTGAGCATCACATGGAATATATTGTTCAAAAAACCGGACGGCACAGCGCCGGCGGGCCCCCTGCCCGTCGATGCCCTGTCGCGGGAACAGCTCGACGCCGCGCCTGACCGGAGCCTGTTTCGCCTCGGGCATTCGACCATGCTGCTCAAACTGCGTGGTCAGTTCTGGTTGACCGACCCGGTTTTCGCCGAACGTGCATCGCCGTTCCGGCGGTTCGGTCCGAAACGCTTTCATGCCCCGCCCATTGCGCTCGAAAACTTGCCGCCGCTTCGCGGCGTGATTCTGTCGCACGACCACTACGACCATCTGGACCGCGAGACCGTGCTGGCACTCGCGTCCAGGACGGGCGTGTTTCTGACGCCGCTGGGTGTCGGCGACCGCCTGATCGAGTGGGGTGTCGACGCCTCGAAGGTGCACCAGTTCGACTGGTGGCAGAGCGTTGAGATCGACGGCCTCGCGTTCACGGCAACACCGGCGCAGCATTTCTCCGGCCGCAGCCTCTTTGACGGCAACAGCACCTTGTGGGCCTCGTGGGTCATCGTCGATGACGCGCTGCGTGTGTTCTTCAGCGGCGACACGGGCTACTTCGACGGATTCAGGACCATCGGCGAGCGGCTGGGTCCGTTCGACGTGACGCTGCTCGAAACCGGCGCCTACGATGCCCAATGGCCGTACGTACATATGCAGCCGGACGAGACCGTCCAGGCCCACATCGATCTGCGCGGCCGCTGGCTGGTGCCCGTTCACAACGGCACGTTCGATCTGGCGATGCATCGCTGGCAGGAACCGTACGAGCGCGTGGTCGGGCTCACCGCCGCGCGTGGCATCTCGCTTGCGACGCCCCGCATGGGTGAGCGGCTGGATCTGGGCGCGCCGCACCGTGGCGTGAAATGGTGGCGCGAGGTTGAGGAGCGTGCGCAGAAGCCGGTGACGTCGCGGCGCTGGTTCTCCTGCCGTCATACCCGGCAAGCAAATTCGTGAGGATAACGATTGACGCTAACTGAAGCGTCAAAGTTTCCCAGACGTGGCCGCAATTGAAAACCCTTCACGGATTGCCGTGAAACGCGCGGCGCAGGATTCTCCGGCGCCCTGCCCCATACCCCCAAACGGCACAAGTGATCGACCTGGCCAATCGTCAATGCTGAAGCGATGCCTCGGTGGCGGCGCAATGATCAGGCATAGGGTTAATTCCAGGCTTGTTGCAGCGCATCGAACGGTCACGGGCCGGAGCGACAAGTTTGCGTGCTGGCCGAGGCAAAATGACAGTCTGCCTCCTCCGACGGCTGGCGAACTTCCCGCCACAACGACGGATTGCCGCTACTAGCTGGCCACTGCGGAAGTCTTTTTTGTTCTACCCTATAGGTGCGGCCTGCAGCGCATCCGGAAGTTTGTTCGTCTCACAGTTGTTGGACAGAATTTCTGAATCCGCCGCACCCGCATACGGTCCTACCGCGCGATACGGTTCAACGAGCCTGAGGTTATTCTCAAGTCAAACCAACCGCGCGACCCAATACCCAGGCAGCCCGGTACCGTCCCTCCGGCATCGGCACCTGCCTCCCGCATGCACCCGCCCTATGGAGAATGATGATGTCGATTCGACTAGGAGAAGAAGCTCCGGATTTCACTGCCGAAACCACCGAAGGGCCGATCCATTTTCACGAATGGATCGGAGACCAATGGGTAATCCTGTTTTCTCATCCGAAGGATTTCACGCCTGTTTGCACCACGGAGCTCGGATACCTGGCGGGTCTCAAGCCGGAATTCGATAAGCGCAATACGAAAGTTATCGGACTCAGCATCGATCCCGTCAGCGACCACAAGGAGTGGGTCAAGGATATTGCAGAGACGCAAGGACACGCGATCAACTACCCATTGATCGGCGATCCGGACCTGACGGTCGCGAAGCTCTATGACATGATTCATCCCGAAGCGAGCGGCGGCCCGCGCACCGCGGTGGACAACGCGACCGTACGCGCGGTGTTTATCATCGGGCCGGATAAGAAGGTCAAAGCCACGCTCGTCTATCCGATGAGCGCAGGCCGCAATTTCGACGAAGTGATCCGTCTGCTCGACGCGCTACAGCTCAATGCGAAACACACGGTGGCAACCCCGGTAAACTGGAAGCCCGGCGAGGACGTCATCATTCCGACATCCGTTTCAAACGACGCCGCAATGCAAAAATATCCACAGGGTTTTAAAACTGTGAAGCCTTACCTGCGCTACGTTGCGCAACCGAAGTAAAGCTCGCATTGACCGAAGCAGCGGGCGCCTGACAGATCGAAGTCCGGCGCCCGATACGTGTCCGGGTGCAGCCATGTGCCCGGCCCTTTGAATAAGCACCGGCCAATTCGACTGCCTGCAGGACGGTTTGGCGAAACCCCGTGTGTCTGTATCCTTTGGCGCTCGCAGAAGCGGGCCGTGGAGCAAAATTGTGTTGATTTTCCGGCAACTGTTCGATCAACAATCGTCTACTTACACTTATCTCCTTGCCGATAGTGCAACACGAGAAGCTGTGCTGATCGATCCGGTTTTCGAGCAGGTACGCCGTGATGCGGCTCTGATCGGCGAGCTTGGACTACATCTGCTTTACACGATCGACACGCACGTCCATGCCGATCACGTGACCGGTGCGTGGATGCTGAATCGCCGCACAGGCAGCCAGATTGCGATATCGGCCGCGAGCGGCGCCGAAGGCGCGGACCGCTATCTGAACCATGGCGACAGGTGTGCGTTCGGCACACGGTATCTGACAGTACGCGCGACACCGGGCCATACGGATGGATGCATCACGCTCGTACTCGATAACGAAACCATGGCCTTTACCGGCGATTGTCTGTTGATCAGAGGCACGGGCCGAACGGATTTCCAGCGCGGCGACGCGCACGCCATGTTCCGCGCCGTGCACAACCACATTTTTACGTTGCCCGAGGCATGTCTGCTTTACCCGGCCCACGACTATCGCGGCTTGACGGTCACGAGCGTGGGCGAGGAGCGGCGCTTCAATCCACGCCTTGGCGGTGAACTGTGTGAAGACGATTTCGCCGGATACATGACGAACCTGCACCTGCCGCATCCAAAGCAGATCGACGTAGCGGTGCCTGCGAACCTGAAGTGCGGCCTGGCGCCGAGCGACCCGGCGCAGATGACGGAGCCCGATTGGGCACCGCTCACGTGTACCTTTGCGGGCATCTGGGAAATCAATTCGCAATGGCTCGAAGAGAATCTGCGAGCGGTCGAGATCGTCGACGTGCGCGAGCCCGACGAGTTCAACGGACCGCTCGGGCGCATCCCCGCAGCCAGGCTCATTTCATTGGGCGAGCTGGCCGGTCGCGCCGCTGAACTCACGAAGGAACGCCCGATTGTGACGGTCTGCCGGGCCGGCGGGCGGTCGGCACAAGCCACGGCCGTGTTGCGGCAAGCCGGATTCGAGCGGGTTGCCAACCTTGCCGGCGGGATGCTCCGCTGGCGGGCAGAAGGCCGCGTCGTCGAAAATGGCAGCATGTAGCAATATCGTCGACTGACGGCGAACCGTCACCCGCCCGGTGCCCGCTCTGGCCGAGTGGCTGCCTGATCAAAAAGGCGCCCGTCAAAGGCTCGCACTCGCCTCCGACATCTTCAGCCATGTCCTGAAAGCCACGACGTTAGAGCGGTCCCGGCAACACGGCCCTCGCGACCGCTGGCGGCCGCTACGGCGTGGCCGGTTCGATTCCATTCTCCGCCGGCTTCGATCAGCACGTGCGTTGCAGATTCAGGGACGCGTGTTCGGCATCTGCATGATCCTTGTGGCGGCCTATGTCGCCTTCACTTGTTCTGCTTCTACGACGGCGAGAGGACTTTTTTCATCGACGGCGCAGAATGGAACGCGTAATTCTGTCGCTCATAAAAGGGAACGGCATCCGGCCGCGCGTCGAGAAACACTGCGGTCATATCGCGAGCACGCGCGTCGGCTTCCGCATATTCCATCATGGCGCGTCCCGCACCGCTTCCTCGTGTTGCCGCATCGACGACGAGGTCGTCGATGTGCAAGTGTGCCCCGCGCGCCAACGTGTGGACCGGCCTCATCCCCATCACGCCGATAAGCTTGCTGTCCTGAAAGGCGCCGACAAGCTCGTAGCCGGAATGCGATTGCCGCCTCGCTCGCTTCAGAAACTCGGCTTGATCAAGCGACCGCAACTGAGCAATGACAGGAAAGGCCAGCGCCCATTCTGCCGGGGAGAGCCTGCGGATGTCCAAGCTGCTGCTGTGATTTTCAGCCATAAGTGCATTCCGACCTCGTTGGGAAGATTTCGATTCTTGCACAGAGTTCGGCCACTGCGTCTTTCGGCGTCCCGGGCAGCCGACGATCCGCTTCGACCATCGCGGGCTCCAGCTCAGATGATTGGGACGGCTTAAACTACGTGATCTCGTGCGCCACGCGCGGCGATCGTCCGTGCTAGGCTACGCGCAGATATCGTCCAGCATGAAAAATTCCGGCGTCAGGCCAGGAAACATCGAATGTTCGGGTGGCCGGAATATCCGCGTCCGCTCCCTCGTTTAACCTGAACGCAGGCGATATAAGGTGGATAGATGATCGACCTTGACCAGCGTATCGTCCTGCGGCGGCGCCTATGCGTCGCACTTTGCGGCTGCGCCGCAATGGCCGGCTGCATGGTCGGCCCCGACTACCACTCACCCGCCGCGCCAGCTACCGACACCTACACCGCCTCGCCGCTGCCCGAGCAGACAGCCTCCGCGCCGGGGGCCGCCGGTTTGCCGCAGCGCTTTGTCCCTGCACAAGACATTCCCGCCGCCTGGTGGGCGCTCTTTCATTGCGAGCCACTCGATACACTGATCCATCAGGCCGTCGTCAACAGCCCGAACATCGCCGCGGCGCGCGCCGCATTGCGACAGGCTCGTGAAAATTTCTCGGCGCAAGCCGGCGGCACCCTTCTACCCAGCGTCGACGCGCAACTCGGCGCAACACGCGAAAAATTGAACGGCATCTCGTTCGGCGAGCCCGGCGTCGTCGATGAGTTCAATCTCTACAACGCATCAGTCAACGTGTCGTACAAACTCGACGTGTTCGGCGGTGCGCGACGCGAACTCGAAGCGCTGCACGCGCAAATCGACTACCAGAGCTTCCAGTTGCAGGCCGCCTATCTCGCGATCTCAGCCAACATCGTGACCGCAGCGGTCAAGGAAGCATCGCTGCGCGCACAGATCGAGGCGACCGAGCGCATCGCAGCCGAAGAAGATGAGCAGTTGGGCTTACTCGGCAAACAGTTCGAACTGGGCGGCGTGAGCCGCACGACGGTGCTCGCGCAACAGACCTTGTTGGCGCAGACCCGCGCGACGCTGCCGCCGCTGCAACAACAGCTCGACCAGGTGCGCCACCAGCTCGCTGTGCTGGCCGGCAAACTTCCCAGCGATGCCACCTTGCCCGAATTCCGGCTCGACATGTTTTCGTTGCCCGAGGCGCTGCCGGTGAGCCTGCCGTCGGCGCTGGTGCGGCAACGTCCTGACATCCTCGCCGCCGATGCCGTGCTGCATCAGGCCAGCGCGCAAATCGGCGTGGCGACCGCGGCGATGTACCCGCAGATCACACTGTCCGCGAGCTACGGCGCCGAAGCGCTGACACCGGCCCAGGTATTCAAGGCCGGCAGCACGATCTGGAGCCTGGGCGCCGGCCTGCTGCAGCCGGTCTTCCACGGTGGACAACTGAGTGCGCAGAAACGCGCCGCCGAGGCCGCGTACGAACAGGCCGACGCGCAATACCGTGAGACGGTGCTGCTGGCCTTCCAGAACGTGGCGGACTCGCTGCGCGCGCTCGATCACGACGCGACCGGCCTGAAAGCGCAGACAGACGCGTGGCGGGCCGCAAGCGATTCACTTGAGCTGACGCGCGGGCAATACCGCGTCGGCGGAGTGAGTTACCTGTCGCTTCTCGACGCCCAACGCCAGTACCAGCAAACGGTGGTGAGCCTCGTTCAGGCACAGGCATCCCGCTACGCCGACACCGCGGCCCTCTTCCAGGCGCTCGGCGGCGGCTGGTGGAACACCGCTGCGCCGGCCGCCGCCGCAACGGCGCAATGACATAGCCGGACAGGACACTCGCCGTACCGCTCTTTGCAACACGCGCTGTCAGAAACGAAGGAACGCAACGTCCAGCGCTTCGCCCAATGCCGTGCAAGGACATGACGATGAACGAAAGAAAACCGATGACGAAGCGGATGTCGATCATGCTGATCTGCGTCGGCCTGCTGCTGGCCGCACTCGTCGGCTTCAATCTGTTCCGCGCGCACATGTTCGCAAAGTTCATGGCTGGCAATTCGGCGCCACCTGCCACCGTCTCGGCGGTGGTCGCCGGCTATCAGTCGTGGCAGCCGCAGCTCGCCGCGGTCGGCAGCCTGCGCGCCGTGCGCGGCGTGGACGTGACCACCGAAGTCGCGGGCCTCGTGCGCGAAGTCGCGTTCCGTTCGGGGCAGGAAGTGAAAACCAACCAGATTCTCGTCCGGCTCAACGACGACGCCGACGTGGCGCTGCTCCATTCGTTAGAGGCAGCGGCAGAACTCGCGCAGACCGTCTACAAGCGCGATCAGGCGCAGTACGACATCAAGGCGATTGCCAAGGCGCAACTCGACGCGGACGCCGCCGATCTGAAGGGCAAGGTGGCACAAGTTGCAGGACAGGCCGCGCTGGTCGAAAAGAAAACCATCCGCGCGCCGTTTGCAGGGCGCCTCGGGATCACCACGGTCAACCCGGGGCAGTACATCAACCCGGGCGATGCGATCGTGACGCTGCAAGCGATCGATCCGATCTACGCCGATTTCTACCTTCCACAGCAGCAGCTCGGTCAGCTCGCGATCGGCCAGAGCATCGTGGTCGACACCAATGCATACAGCGGGCAAACCTTCGTGGGCAAGGTCCAGTCGATCAGCCCGAAAGTCGATAGCGCCACGCGCAACGTGCAGATCGAAGCCAGCGTGGACAACCACGAGCAAAAGCTGCTGCCGGGCATGTATGCGAACGTGAAGATCGACGCCGGCACCGAACAACGCCATCTGACGCTGCCGCAAACGGCTATCACCTATAACCCCTATGGCGCCACCGTCTTCCTCGTCAAACCGGGCACGCAACCGAACGCGCAGGGCAAAACGCTGCCGGTCGCACAGCAGGTGTTCGTCACGCCAGGCCCGACGCGCGGCGATCAGGTCGCGATCCTGAAGGGCGTCGACGCCGGTGCACAGGTCGTGACGAGCGGGCAGCTCAAGCTCAAGAACGGCACGCCCCTTGTCATCGACAATCGTGTGCAGCCCGCGAACAGTCCGAACCCGGCGCCTCAGGAACAGTAGAGAGACAGCGCGATGAACTTCACCGATCTCTTCATCCGGCGGCCCGTGCTTGCGTCGGTCGTCAGCCTGCTGATTCTCGTGCTTGGACTGCGCTCGCTTGCTGCTCTGAAAGTCAGCCAGTATCCTCAGACCGAAAACGCCGTCGTGACGATCAGCACGGCTTACTACGGAGCGAATGCCGACACCATCGCCGGTTTCATCACGCAGCCGCTCGAGGCCGCGATCGCCCAGGCGCAAGGTATCGACTACCTGTCGTCAACGAGCAGCACCGGTGTGTCGACCATTACCGCGACGCTGCGCCTGAACTATGACGCGAACCGCGCACTGACCGAGATCAACACGCAGATCCAGTCCGTGCGCAACCAGTTGCCGCCACAGGCGCAGCAGCCGGTGCTGACGGTGCAGGTCGGGCAGACCACCGACGCCATGTACATGGGCTTTTACAGCGACGTGCTGCCGAGCAACAACGTCACGGACTACCTGCTGCGTGTCATCAAGCCCAAGCTTGATTCGATCGAAGGCGTGCAGACGGCCGAAATTCTCGGCGGGCGGCAGTTCGCGTTGCGTGCGTGGCTTGATTCGACGCGGCTCGCCGCGCACGGCGTGACGGCGAGCGACGTCTTCACGGCGCTCGGCAACAACAACTACCTCGCGACGCTCGGCACGACGAAAGGGCAAATGGTCAGCGTCGACCTGAACGCGGGCACCGACCTGCATACGGTCGACGACTTCAAGCAACTTGTCGTCAAACAGAAGAACGGCGCGATCGTACGCCTCGAAGACGTCGCGAACGTTGTGCTCGGCGCCGACAGCTACGACTTCAACGTCGCGTTCAGCGGCAAGCGTTCCGTGTTCATCGGCATCAAGGTGGCGCCTGACGCCAACATCCTCGATGTCGCCAAACGCGTCAAAGCCGTCTTTCCCGGGCTGCAGAAGCAGTTCCCGACCGGCATGACGGGGGATATCGTTTATGACGCGACCGATTTCGTCAACACCGCGATCGTCGAAGTCATCAAGACGCTCGTCGAGGCGCTCCTGATTGTCACTGCGGTCATCTTCCTGTTTCTCGGCAGCTTCCGCGCGGTCATCGTTCCGTTGATCGCGATGCCGTTGTCGCTCATCGGCACGTTCTTCGTGATGCAATTGCTCGGCTATTCGATCAATCTGCTAACGCTGCTGGCGCTTGTGCTCGCGATCGGGCTTGTCGTGGACGATGCGATTATCGTCGTCGAAAACGTCGATCGCCACATGAAGGAGGAAGGCAAGGCGCCCTTCGACGCCGCGCTGATCGCCGCGCGCGAACTCGGCGGACCGATCCTCGCGATGACCGTCGTGCTGATCGCCGTGTATTCGCCGATCGGTTTTCAGGGCGGCCTGACGGGCGCCCTCTTCACCGAGTTCGCATTCTCGCTCGCCGGCGCGGTGACGGTGTCCGGCGTGATCGCGCTGACGTTGTCGCCGATGATGTGCTCGCTCTTCTTCCGCGCGGAGCAGGAGTCCGGCCGCTTCGCGCGCTTCGTCGACCGCCAGTTCGAACGTGTCCATCGCGGCTACCGCCGTTTGTTGCATGCAACGCTCGACACGTGGCCCGTGTTCACCGTGATGGGCGCGCTGCTGCTCGGCGGCGCGGTCTACCTGTTCATGACCTCGAAATCGGAGCTGGCGCCGCAGGAAGATCAGGGGATCGTGCTTTCGCAGATCCAGGGTCCGCCCAATGCGACCATCCAGCAGATGCAGATGTACGCGGACCAGGTATTCGCCATCTCCAAAGCGTTGCCCGAATACTCGCAGATGTTCCAGCTCACCGGTGCGCCGACGCTCAACCAGGGGATCGGCGGCGTGCTGTTCAAGACGTGGGACCAGCGCAGCAAAGGCGCGACCGTGCTGCAGCAGGAGTTGCAGCAGAAATGGAATCAGATTGCCGGCGCACGCGTCGCGGCGTTCCAGTTTCCACCGCTGCCGGGCTCGCAGGGGCTGCCGGTGCAGTTCGTGATCAGCACGACCGAGCCTTTCGAGAATCTCAACGAGGTGTCACAGGCGGTCCTGCAGAAAGCGCGGGAGAGTGGGATGTTCTTTTTCGTCGACAGCGATCTGAAGCTCGATAAGCCTGAAGCCACGCTCATCGTCGATCGCGACAAGGTCGCCTCGCTCGGGCTCTCGCAGAGCGACGTCGGGCAAGCGCTCGGTTCGGCGCTGGGGGGTGGCTATGTCAACTACTTCTCGATCGCCGGACGCTCGTACAAGGTTATTCCGCAGGTGTTGCAAACCGACCGTCTGAATCCATCGCAAGTGCTTGATTATTACCTGCGCACGCCGGACGGCAGTGTCATTCCAGCGTCGACGATTGCGCATATCGAACACAACGTCGTACCGGAATCGATCAACCACTTCCAGCAGCTCAACTCAGCGACGATCTCAGGCGTGATCGTACCCGGGGTGTCGCAAGGCGAAGTGCTCGATTTTCTGCGCAAGGCGACCGCACAGGTGGCGCCTGCGGGCTATTCGGCGGACTACTCGGGGCAGTCGCGGCAGTTCGTGCAGGAGTCCGGCGGTTTCGTCATCACGCTGCTGTTCGCGACGATCATCGTGTTCCTCGCACTCGCGGCACAATTCGAAAGTTTCCGCGATCCGATCGTGATCCTGATCTCGGTACCGATGGCGCTCTTCGGTGCGCTCATCTTCATCAACATCGGCTTGTCGACGCTGAACATCTACACGCAGGTCGGGCTCGTCACGCTGATGGGACTCGTCAGCAAGCATGGCATCCTGATCGTCCAGTTCGCCAACGAGTTGCAGCGTGCCGGCAAATCGAAGCGCGAAGCGCTGGAGGAAGCGGCGAGCGTGCGGTTGCGTCCGATTCTGATGACGACCGCGGCAATGGTGTTCGGCGTCGTGCCACTCGTGGTCGCCTCCGGTGCTGGCGCGGCGGGCCGCAATGCGATGGGGCTCGTGATCTTCACGGGGCTGTCGATCGGCACTCTCTGTACGTTATTCGTGGTGCCTGCGATGTATATGTTCCTCGCCGCCGATCACCATCGCGAAGCGAGAGCGCCTAGGTGATCCATTGGAATCGTTACAATGGCCCGGATGAATCAGTCCCCTCAACTGCATCGCGTGTCAGACATGCTGACCTCCTACTTCTGGAGTGGCGACACCATCCGCAGCCGCCGTGTGAGCGACACCGTGCTAACAGGAACGCTCGACGTGCCTGTGCCGCCCGTGCGTTTGCTGGCAGATTGGGAAAGGGAGATATCGTCGAACCTGGTCCTGGAGCCCGGGGACGTCGAGGTCATGCCGTTGGCGCGAGCGCGCGCACGCTGGCCGGACTACACGCGCTGCGTGCAGGCAGTGTCCAATTGGACCGGCGCACTTGGACTGCCTGAGGTGCTTGCCTCCAGTGACGTGGCCCTCATGGCGTGCCGCGGCGCGAGATATCACCATGACGGCGAGCAATATGGCAGTGCGGCCTTTTGCAATCTCTTCCTGAGCGAGGACAGGGGTCTGGATTTGCACTTCCCCTCTTTGGGTCTTCGCATTCCTCTGACCCGGGGAACGGCTGTGATATTCGATACTGGCCAGCCTCACGGTGTCATTCAGCGTGGCAGCAGCGGTTTTAATGCGGCCGACTTCGCGCCGGACCAGGATTACGTCCAGATATTCCTGACCTGGGAGCTTCCCATCGAAGATGCCCATGTTGGACACGCCCTGAACGTCGCCTTCGATATCGCCCCTTCGACGTCGTCCCAACTGGATGCAGAGCAAGTCCGGCTGAACGGTGAACAGGTCATTGTGTGCCCGGAGACGGGTCGTTGGCGACCGGTTGACTAAACGTCAACGTCACATCGCGGCATAGCCCTGACAGGCACGAGGGTCACCGCCTGGCGCCGCCGCCCGCCTGTATGATGGCGGGCTTGCGCACGACCGAAAGCTCGCGCAGGCGGGTCAGCACAGATCGCACACCGCCCGCTGCCGCTACGCGGCGCAACGCATCCATTCACGATGACCCAGAGGAAGACCGCCATGACGGCCGCAACGCAATTCGATCAAGTTTCCGTTATCAAACGAGCC
This sequence comes from Paraburkholderia domus, assembly GCF_905220705.1. Classification (GTDB taxonomy): domain Bacteria; phylum Pseudomonadota; class Gammaproteobacteria; order Burkholderiales; family Burkholderiaceae; genus Paraburkholderia; species Paraburkholderia domus. Next base: position 160,407 of record NZ_CAJNAT010000013.1, on the reverse strand, counting down.
AACGTCTACTTCGACGGCAAGTGTGTCTCGCACACCGTTCTTTTCGCCGACGGCACGCGCAAGACGCTTGGCGTGATCCTGCCCGGCGCGCTCAACTTCGGCACCGACGCGCCGGAACTCATGGAGGTGCAAGCCGGCCAATGCCGCATCCGCCTTGAAGGCAGCGACGAGTGGAAGACGTACGGCGCGGGCGAGTCGTTCTCGGTGCCCGGCAAGAGCCGCTTCGATATCGACGTAATCGAAACGCTCGACTACGTCTGCAGCTATCTGTAAAGACCGACGGACGGGCGCAGGGCGCCCGTCCTCTGCCTGGCGTCACGCGCAGACTCCAACCTGGTTGATCGGAGTCTGATCGTGCGAGCAATCCAGTAGTCATTCGCATGCCCGGCCTGCCATTCATACGACAATTGCGCTGCTGATCGTCGTTTCAGCCTGATACCTCCGCCCTCGCCATGCGCTCGCAAACCAGCCGCCGACGCCGACACTGTGGCGTATGGAGAGTCTCAGGCGTACTAAGCTTAATGCGGAATTGATCGCACAAGTGAAGCGTTACTACGCCCCCGGTTTGACTCGTCATACAAAACAGATGCCACATCAAAGGCACCGGCTGAACGGCATCGACCGTTGAAGAGAACCGAAGCGGACCATATAGGAGGCAGACGTGAACTATTCGCCATACTGGCCCGACGGCCTTGCGCATCACCTGTCTTCGCCACAGCCTTCGCTGTACGAAAATCTCGAAACCTCTGCCAGCCGACATCCCTCAAAGGTCGCGCTTCACTACTACGGCGGAGCATTGAGTTACGCGCAATTGCGGCAAGAAGTCGAGGCGCTGGCAGGTTTTCTGCAGCGTCAATGCGGTGTAGTGAGTGGCGATCGCGTCGCGCTGTATATGCAGAACAGTCCGCAATACGTTATCGGCTACTACGCAATCTTGCGAGCCAATGCCGTGGTTGTGCCGGTGAATCCGATGAACACGACTGCCGAACTTCGGCACATTATTGAGGACTGCGGTGCCAGGATCGCTCTGCTGGGTGAGGAGGTCTACGAGAATGCACGGCCCCTCCTCGGCGATGCGATCAGCCATGCGATCGTGGCGCGCTATGCCGACTATCTTGCTGACAGCACTGACCTGCCGCTGCCGGCCGTGGTGACTGCGGCCGTCCCCGACCTCGATGCCCACCCCGAGTTCTCTGCAACTAGCGCGCCGAGATCCGTGCGTTGGCGCGCCGCGCTTGCGGCCGCTGAGCAACCGTCGCCGTACGTCGCATCACCCGAGGACCTCGCGGTCATTCCGTACACGTCGGGCACCACCGCTGCCCCCAAGGGATGCATGCACACCAATCGCAGTGCGGCGCACGTCGTCGCGGCTTCTCTGCAATGGTGTGACTTGTCGCCTGACTCGGCCGTCTTGTGCGCGATGCCGCTGTTTCATGTCACCGGCATGCAGCAAGCCATGAATGCGGCGATCGCTCTTGGTTCGACCATGGTTGTGATGACACGATGGGACAGCCGGTGTGCCGCTCTGCTGATTGAGCGCTATCGCGTCGGGTTCTGGATTGCCATATCGACCATGATGGTCGACTTCATGAGCCTGCCCGATCTTGAGCGTTTCGACTTGAGTTCCATTGAGCGCCTGGCCGGCGGTGGCGCCGCCATGCCGAAGGCATTGGCAGAACGCATTGAGGCCCGTTTCGGCGTCCCCTACATGGAGGGCTACGGTTTGTCCGAGACCATCTCGGCGACTCATATCAATCCACCCCAGCGCTGCAAGCTGCAGTGTCTGGGCATACCGATACAGGATACCGAATCAATTGTGGTCGATCCCACTACGCTCGAAGTGCTCGGTCCACAGGTTACCGGTGAGATTCTGATCAGTGGCCCGCAAGTGTTCAAGGGTTACTGGGGACGCACCGATGCCACGCGCGATGCCTTCGTCGAGATCGATGGGATTCGTTATCTGCGCACTGGCGACCTCGGCTACATCGACGAGGACGGATATTTCTTTTTCGTCGACCGGCTAAAACGAATGATTAATGTGTCCGGTTATAAGGTATCGCCTGCTGAAGTCGAGACTTTGCTGTTTGGACACCCTGCGATTCAGGAAGCCTGTGTTGTCGCCGTACGCGACGCGCGCAGTGGCCAGGCCGTGAAGGCATTCGTTGTCGTACGCGCTGGCGCCGACGTGTCAGCCCAGCAGATCACTGAATGGGCGCACGAGCATATGGCCTCGTACAAGGTACCCAGGATCGTCGAATTCGTCACTGCGCTGCCCCGAACAGGTAGCGGAAAGGTTCAATGGCGACTGCTGCAGGAGCGGGAAAATGCGTCCCCCTCACTCGCCGGCTAAGCAACGAACTTCTTCGCAGCCTCCTACTCAAGATTGGTGGCACCGGTAAACGCAGCTGGATGTCGATTCCCCTGCGAGGCTGCTTGCAACAATCGTCGCCGACCGCGGTTGCGGGGAATCACAGCCAGACGGTGACGCGAACGAACGGCCGCTCGCGAGCGCCGCGCCATAAAAAAGTCCTTGCAGATATCTGCATTGTCAGATAATGTTGCATCAGAAATTATTGGCAACGAACCACTCCGTGAACGCCGCCCACCCACGCCGCCCCCCAGCGCGGGCAGCCGGGCAGATTTCCCGGAGGAATGGCGTTGTATTTTTTTGCCCAAATAGCTGACATGTCAGATACTTCCGACTGCCGGCGAGCGGGTAGCTGACCTCTGGATCAACTCACAGGAAGCAAGATGAACCCGTCGACACAGCCCGGCGCCCCGGCGCCACTGACCGGTGTCAAGTTCGCACTTGGCACGCTCGCCGTGGCACTCGCCACTTTCATGAACGTGCTGGATTCGTCGATCGCCAACGTCGCGATTCCGACCATATCCGGCAACCTGGGCGTCTCCGTTGACGAAGGCACGTGGGTCATCACGCTGTTCGCCGCGGCCAACGCGATATCGATTCCGCTGACCGGGTGGCTCACCCAGCGTGTCGGGCAGGTCAAGCTGTTCGTCTGGGCAATCCTGCTGTTCGTCTTTTCGTCGTGGTTGTGCGGCATGGCCCCCACCCTGCCCGTGCTGCTTGCCGCCCGCATTTTGCAGGGCGCGGTGGCCGGCCCGCTTGTGCCGCTCTCGCAGGCGATGCTGCTCGGCTCATTTCCGAAGGAAAAGAGTTCGAGTGCACTGTCGCTGTGGGCGATGACGGCCACCGTCGGGCCAATTGCGGGACCGGCGTTAGGCGGCTGGATCACCGACAGCTACAGCTGGACGTGGATCTTCTACATCAACATTCCAGTGGGCTTGTTCGCCGCCGGCACGATCTGGGCGATCTACCGCGACCGCGAAACGCCCGCCCGCAAACTGCCAATCGACAAGGTCGGCCTGTTCTCACTGATTGCGTGGGTCGCGTCGCTGCAGATCATGCTCGACAAAGGCAAGGATCTCGACTGGTTCAACTCCCCGGTGATCTGGGCGCTGGGCGTGTTCGCGCTAATCGGTTTCGTGTTCTTCCTGATTTGGGAATTGACTGCAGAAAAGCCGATCGTCAACCTGCGGCTCTTTGCCGGCCGCAATTTCCTGGGCGGCACGGTGGCGATTTCGGTGGCGTATGCGGTGTTCTTTGCGAATCTGGTGATCCTGCCGCAGTGGATTCAGGGCTTTCTCGGCTACCGCTCGGTGGATGCGGGGCTCGTGACCGCGCCGCTCGGCATCTTCGCGGTGATTCTCGCGCCGGTGATGGGTAAGATCATGCCGAAGTCGGATATGCGCGTGCTCGCGACGCTGGCCTTCCTCGGCTTTGCAGGCGTGTTCTTCATGCGCTCGCATTACACGACCAGCGTCGACCCCTATACCCTGGTGCTGCCGACGCTGCTGCAAGGCATTCCCACCGCACTCTTCTTCACACCGCTCACCGCGATCATTTTGTCGGGGCTGTCACCCGACAAGATTCCGGCCGCCGCGGGCCTGTCGAACTTCGTGCGGATCTTCGCCGGCGCAGTCGGGACATCCCTGTTGAGTACCGGCTGGAACAACCGGACGATCCTGCATCATGCGCGACTGACTGAACAGGCGAGCGTGAACAACCCGACCTTTGTCGACGCCATCGCCAATCTGCAGACGACGCTCGGCGCCAGCACGGCCAAAGCCATGGCGTTCTTCGAAACATCGTTAAACGCCCAGGCGTCGATGCTCGGCCTCAACGATATCTTCTGGCTGTCCGGAGTCATCTTTCTTGTGATCATTCCGCTGATCTGGGTGACGAAACCCGGCAAGGGCGCGAACGCGGGCGCTGCCGGTGCCGGCGGGCACTGATCGATGTGCGATAAGAAACCTGTTGCGAAGAATAGCTGCTAAAAATCTTGACAGTATCTGACTATGCAGTTATTGTTTTGATCAACGAACAGGAGAGCGCGATGGAGTACTACACGAAGGAGAATTTCATGCTTACGCAAAGCGTCGGCTTCATGCTGGTCAAAGCGCGCAACATGATCGTGGCGGACATGGACGCAGCCCTCAAGGACCTCGAGATCAGCGGCCAGCAGATGGGCATCCTGCTTTCGCTCACGAGTGGTATCGCCACTACGCCGTTCGAACTGTCGAAGTTGCTTGGCATCGACACCGGGCTCATGACACGCATGCTGGACAAGCTGGAAACGAAGGGTTTACTGGAACGTTCGCGCAGCGTCGACGATCGCCGCGTGGTTAATCTGACGCTGACGGACAAGGGCGAGGAAGTCGCGGCCCAGATCCCGGAAATTGCGCCGCAAGTGCTGAACGAGAACCTGAAGCAGTTCACCAAGGCCGAGTTTGAAGATCTGCGTCGCCTGCTCCGCAAGTTCATCGGCGAATAAGCCGTGCGGAATTGATCCGTATTTTTTTTGCTCAATTATCTGACAGGTCAGAAAATGAATACGCAGTCTTATCAAACCGACAGCGCCTCCCGAGTGATGAAACTGGGCGTATCCGTGATCTTCGCCGCCGTGCTCTCCGCCTGCGCCAACTATGCCGGCATTCATAGCGACAAGCAGATGGCCAAGCCGCAGCAGTACGAAACCACGCAGAGCGTGCCGGCTGAGGACGGTCACTGGCCGGCGGCGAACTGGGCCGACCAGTTCGGCGACGCGCAACTGAAGGCGTTGCTCGCCGAAGCCCTCAAGGGCAGCCCGACGCTCGAGCAGGCCCGTGCCCGCGTGGCCCAGGCCCAGGCGTTCAGCGAAACCGCGAAGGCCAGCACCCTGCCGAGTGTCAACGCGGACTACTCGCTTACCCGTCAGCAGTACAGTGGCACGGCGCTTGTGCCGCAGCCGATTGGCGGCTCCTGGCAGACCGAGAACAAGGGGCTGTTGAGCGCGTCCTACGACCTCGATCTGTGGGGCAAGAACCGCGAAGCGCTCAAGGCGGCCGTGTCGCAGGTGCAGGCAAGCGAGGCCGACGCGGAAGTCGTCAAGCTCACGTTGAATACGTCGATTGCGAGCACCTACAACCAGTTCGCCCGCCTGTATGCGCTGCGCGACATCGCACAGCAGGAAATCGCGCGCCGCGAACAGATCGACCGCATCACGGCGGGTCGCATCGCGACCGGTCTCGATACCGAAGTGGAACGTAAAACCGCGCAGGCGAATCTCGCCACGAGCCGCGCCAATCTCGCGGCCCTCGACGGCCGCATTCTGACCACGCGTTACCAGCTGGCCGCGTTGCTCGGCGAAGGTCCGGATCGCGGTCTGTCGATCGAGCGCCCGACACTCGGCGTGGGCGACGAAGTGCGTTTGCCGGACAACCTGCCAGCGGATCTGGTCAGCCGCCGCCCGGACATCGTCGCGGCCCGCTGGCGCGTCGATGCGCTCACGCACGAGGTGAAGGAAGCCAAGGCCGAGTTCTACCCGGACATCAACCTGAGTGCAGCCATCGGCCTTGACGCGTTCGGTTTCGGCCGGCTCCTGACCGCCGCCAGTCGCACGGCCTCCGCCGGTTCGGCGATCCATCTGCCGATCTTCGATGGCGGTGAATTGCGCGCGCAACTGAAGGGCCGTTACGCCGAATTCGACTATGCAGTGGCCGGCTACAACCAGACGCTGATTACCGCGCTGACCGACGTTGCCACGCAGCTTGGGCAGATCCGTTCGAGCGATGTGCAACTCGTCGATGCACAAGCCGCCCAGGAGGCTGCGCAGAGCGCCGACCAACTGGCGATCACGCAATACAAGGCCGGCCTGACCAACCAGCTGACCGTGCTCAACGCGGACATGAACGCACTGCGTGCCGATCAGGCCGTTGCCGATCTGAAGATGGACCGCCGCGACCAGCAGATTGCGCTCGCCTCGGCACTCGGTGGCGGCTACGTCGACACCTCGGCAGATCAAACCGGTCACGCGGATGCTGCCGCGCAACCCAATTCCGTCGTCGCCGCTCGTTGATACGGCACGTTCGCACACCTGTCAGGAGAACTGAAATGAGCGATACCATCACGTCCGACCGCAAGACGGCGGATACCGAAGCAGTCATCGAAAACACCGGCGGCGCACCGGCCACCCCCGCAGACAACGCGCCGCAAGCGCCCCCGCCTGGCAAGCGCAAGCTGCTGCTCACGCTACTCGGCATGGCCGTGGTGGCGGCAGGCGCGGCGTACAGCGCGTACTACGTGACGTACGGCCGCTATCACCAGTCGACTGACGATGCTTACGTCAGCGGCAATCTGGTGCAATTGACGCCGCAGGTCTCCGGAACAGTGGTGGCGGTCAACGCGGATGACACGCAGATCGTCAAGCAAGGCGCCCCAGTTGTCACGCTCGACGGCGCTGATGCAAAAATCGCACTGCTGAACGCCGAAGCGACGCTCGGCCAGACCGTGCGACAGGTCAGCGGCGTTTACGTGAACAACGACTTCTATGCGGCAACCGTGGCCCAACGCGAGTCAGATCTCGCTCGCGCCAACGACGATCTGCACCGGCGCGAGGCGGTCGCGGGCACAGGTGCGGTTTCTGCCGAAGACATTGCGCACGCGCACGATGCGGTGAACGCGGCCCAGGCCGCGCTTGACGCCGCCCGCCAGCAGGCCGAAGCCAACCACGCGCTGACCGACCGCACGACGATCGCGCAGCATCCGAATGTGCAGGCTGCCGCCTCGAAGGTGCGCGACGCCTATCTGAACTACGCACGCAACACGCTGCCGGCGCCTGTCACCGGTTATGTGGCGCAGCGTTCGGTACAGGTGGGCCAGCGCGTCGCACCCGGTACGCCGTTGATGGCCATCGTGCCGCTCAATGGCGTGTGGGTGGACGCGAACTTCAAGGAAGGCCAGCTCAGGCATATGCGCATCGGTCAGCCGGTCGAGCTGACGGCGGACGTGTACGGCGGCAGCGTCAAATATCACGGCCGGGTGGTCGGTTTCTCCGCAGGTACGGGCAGTGCCTTCGCTCTGCTGCCGGCGCAGAACGCCACGGGCAACTGGATCAAGATCGTCCAGCGTCTGCCGGTGCGCGTCCAGCTCGACCAGCGCGAACTCGAAGCGCATCCGTTGCGTATCGGCCTGTCGATGCAAGTCGATGTCAACACGCACGACGATTCCGGCACACAGCTCGGCGCAGCAATCAACACGGCCTATCACACCGACGTGTTTGAGCAATACGGGGCGCAGGCCGATGCCGAGATCGCAAAGATCATTGGCGACAACGAGGTGGTGTCGCACGCGAGCGCCGCAAAATCGTCAGCCAGAAGCGTTGCGACGCGCGAACAGGCGCGCAACGCGGGCTGACACGGTATCGGACTGTGCGATCAGGATGCCGAAATGGCGAATCCCACGCTCCGTGGCCCGGGCCCCGCCGTTCGGTGGTGTGCCGCCATGGTATCGGGCTGACGCGGATTAACCGAATGTAAATGCATACGCCTGCACGCCGGGATCCAGAAACTCGATCGAGAACGTGTGATCGGCGACATCGCCGGTCTGCCGCACGAGCTGGTAAAGACGCTGTTCGGTCACGGTGCCGCTGCCGTCGGCGGCGACATCGGTACCGTGCGCAGCGCCCGGTGCGGCGCCATCCACGCTTACGCGAAAGCGAACCGGCTTGCCGTCCTTGTCCGGACCCAGCACGAGGTGCAGATCGCGTGCATGAAAGCGGTAGACGATGCGGCCGGACGCAGCCGCGAGCGTCGCATGTTCGGCGCCCACCTTCCATGTGCCCGCCAGCCCCCAATCGTTGACGTCGGGTTGTGACGGCGCCGAATAGGTGTGCGCCTTGTCCTGCACCTCACCGCCGGGCGACGCAAAATTCTCCGCGCGCTCGTAGCCGATATAAGTTTCCGGCGACTGCATATCGGCGTTGTCAGCCGCTGCCTGCACGCCTTGCGCGCTCGTCCCGGCAATGCCGAGCGCAACCTTCGATGCACCCGCATGCCCCGCTTCAGCCAACAACTGCTGAATCACTTTCTCGGACTCCGCATAGTCGCCTTCGCCGAAATGGTGATAGCGAATCTGCCCTTTCGCATCGACGAAATAGTGCGCCGGCCAGTACTGATTGTTCAGCGCGCGCCAGATCGCGTAGTTGTTGTCGATGGCGACGGGATAGTCGACGCCGAGATCGTGAACGGCCTTCTTGACGTTGTCGACATTGCGCTCGAACGCGAATTCCGGCGCGTGCACGCCAATCACGACCAGGCCCTGATCCTTATATTTCTGCGCCCATGCTTTGACGTACGGGAGCGAACGCAGGCAGTTGATGCACGAGTACGTCCAGAAGTCGACCAGAACGACCTTGCCGCGCAAGTCCTGAACCGTCAGCGGCGGTGAATTCAGCCATTGGACAGCGCCGTTCAGCGTCGGCAACACGCCTTCGACGGGCAACGGGGCCGCGCCGCCCGGCGTGCCTTGTGCGGTGCGCATCATCGCGCCGGAGTCGACGGAGGCGCTTGCATCGGCGATGGGGTTGGCCGTCATCACGGCATCATTGCCTGCTGCATGGGGCGATGCATTGGCCACCTCGTTGACCGCCTCGTTGGTCGCCGCGTTGGTCGCGCCACCTGCTGCCACCGGATTGGCCGGCATCGCACCAGGTGAAAGCTTGTCCACCAGTTTCTGTTCGAGGCCACCCGTGGCGATGGTCGAGACACGCGCCAGCACGCCCGTGTCGAGCCCGAGCGAAATCGCCACCACGCCGCATAGCATCGCCGCACCGATCCCGCGGCGGATCCATTCGCCGGCACCCAGGGAGCGCTTCATCGCCGTGAACACGCGCCCGCCGATCAGCAACGCCACCGCAAGCGACGTCGCAGCACCGGCCGCATAAGCCACCAGCAACAGCGTAGTGCCGACGCTGGCGCCCCGCAGTGCCGCACCGGTCAGCACCAGCCCGAGAATCGGACCGGCGCACGGTGCCCACAGCAGGCCGGTCGCGATACCCAGCAGGAATGACGAGCCAGCACGAACCTGTTGACCGTCTGCCTGTGCGAAGTTCGACAGGCGATTGCCCGCGCTCACCAGCGGGCGCATCAAATGATCGGCGAAGCGCGGCAGGAGCAGCGTCAGTCCGAAGACGGCAAGCAAGGCGATTGCGAGCCAGCGGCCATACTGGTTAGCCTGGGTGACCCAGCCGCCACCGACCGCGGCAAGGGTCGCGACGATGGCGAAGGTCAGCGCCATGCCCGCGAGCAAAGGCAAGCCACTGCGCACGAACGGCTGATCGGCGCGCGCGAAAACGAACGGCAGCACCGGGAGGATGCATGGACTGAGAATCGTGAGGGCGCCACCGAGATAGGCGAGAACGATAAGTAGCATGTCGGTTCCGGGCGTGGGTGCCAGTTGTTGATGAAAGTGGCCACATCCTAGAGCGCGGGGGGTATCGAAGTCCTCACGAAAAGTTAAATTAAATGTGATAACTCGCGGCCCGAAAATTTTGCACAATGGCGCAACGTGCCGGCTTTTGCTGGAGCCACTTTTCCCAACGCCGTGAACCACGCCCTCACCCGCGTCTAAAGCCCTCCATGGACCACCCGAAGCGCATTCTGATCCTCGAAGACGACGTCGACATCGCCCACGTGCTGAGCCTCCATCTGCGCGACGAGCGCTACGAAGTCGTGCACAGCGCCGACGGCGACGAAGGGCTGCGCCTGCTGGAGCAAGGCGGCTGGGACGCGCTGATCCTCGACCTGATGCTGCCCGGTGTCGACGGTCTGGAAATCTGCCGGCGCGCCCGCGCGATGACACGCTACACACCCATCATCATCACCAGCGCGCGTTCAAGCGAAGTCCACCGGATTCTCGGTCTCGAACTCGGCGCCGACGACTACCTGGCCAAGCCGTTCTCCGTCCTAGAACTGGTGGCGCGCGTCAAGGCGTTGCTGCGGCGCGTCGAAGCCATGGCGAAAGACTCGCGCATCGACGCGGGCAGTCTGCAGATCGCCGGCCTGACGATCGATCCGCTGACGCGCGAGGCCAGCGTCGACGGCAAGGCCATCGAGCTGACGCCGCGTGAGTTCGACCTGCTGTATTTCTTCGCGCAGCATCCCGGCAAAGTGTTCTCGCGGATGGACCTGCTCAATGCCGTGTGGGGCTATCAGCACGAAGGCTACGAACACACCGTCAACACCCACATCAACCGGCTGCGCGCGAAGATCGAAGCCGATCCCGCCCAACCCGAACGTATCCTGACGGTCTGGGGGCGCGGCTACAAGCTGGCTGTTCCGGGTGTTCCAGGTATTCCAGGCGACGGGCCCGCGCCCGCCGGCGCACACAAGGACGCGCCGTGAATCTGACACTGACCCAGCGACTCTCGCTCGTTTTCTCCGCGCTGTTGCTGGCATGCTGCGGCGCGTCCGCGTGGCTGCAGATCCGTTCGAGCGACCTGCATGAAAAGGAAGTCGTGCAAAGCCTGTCGCGCGACGTCGCCAACCATATTGCGCACCGCACTACCCTGATGGATGCGAACGGCCTGCGGCCCGACGCGGTGCGTCAGCTATTCGGCCAGTTGATGTTGGTGAATCCGAGTGTCGAGGTGTACCTGCTCGACAACCAGGGGCGCATCAAGGGCGACGACGCGCCTGAGGGCCACGTCAAGCGCGAGCAGGTGGATCTCGCGCCCATCCGGCAATTCATCGCCGGCGATGCATTGCCGATCCTCGGCGACGACCCCCGCAGCCTCGACGGAAAAAAGGTCTTCAGCGCCGCACCGCTGCAGCTGAGCGGCCAGCAACCCTCCGGCTATATCTATGTCGTCCTGCTCGGCGAGGCGCACGACGCGCTCGCCGCGCGCGTGGCCGCCAGCTCTGTCCTGCGCACCACGCTGTGGTCGATGGCGCTGGTCGCGCTGTTCGGTTTGCTCGCGGGTTTGACGGCCTTCGGCCTGATCACGCGGCCACTGCGCCGGCTGACCGACGCTATGCGCCGTTTCGATGCTAACGGCGAGCCCGACACCCAGCCGGTCGTGCCGCACTCGGCACCGGCCGGACAGCGCGACGAAATCGCCGTGCTCGAAACCGCGTTCGCGCAGATGGCGAACCGCATTGGCGACCAGTGGCGTGCGCTGTCGAGACAGGACCAGCAACGGCGTGAACTGATCGCCAATATCTCGCACGACCTGCGCACACCGCTCACCTCGCTGCATGGCTACCTGGAGACGCTGTCGCTCAAGGCCGACACACTCGGCGAAACAGAGCGCAAACGCTATCTGGCGATTGCGCTCGCGCAAAGCGTCAAGGTCGGGCGGCTCGCGCAGGCGCTATTCGAACTGGCCCGGCTCGAACATGGCAACGTGCAACCGGCGCTCGAACAATTCTCGCTGGTCGATCTGGTCCAGGATGTCTTCCAGAAATTCGAGTTGCCGGCCGAGGCGCGGCACATTCAGCTGCGAGCCAGCATTCCTCCGCGCCTGCCGACCGTCTGCGCCGATCTCGGCATGATCGAGCGCGTGCTGACGAATCTGCTCGACAACGCGATTCGCCACACACCCGCCGACGGGGAGATCGACGTCGATCTCGCGCATAAGGACGGCAAGGTATCGATTACGGTCAGCGACACCGGTCCGGGCATTCCAGCAGAGCAGCGCGAAGGCCTGTTCGAACGCCCGTTCAGCTCAGGTGGCGCACATCGCGGCGGCGGGCTCGGATTGCTGATCGTGCAGCGCATGCTGCAATTGCATCACAGTCAGATACGCATCATCGCGCGCGCCGGACCCGGCACGACGTTCTGCTTCGAGCTGCCGACGACGGGCAAGCCGGCTGTCGCCGGCATTCCGTCCTGACTCATCCACGTCGCGCGTGAGTTGAGTTCGACTATTCGCTGAGCAAGCGTACCGCGGCGATCGGGCGATGGAGGGCGCGCCGCGTTCACTGCGCAGCGATTGCCGGCGTTCTCTCGAGATCCTCGCATGCGCGTCTTTGTCACCGGACCGGGCGAGCGTACGCCCCCTGCCTCACCGGACTACAATTATCTATGGCCCTTAATCATGCGTTGCCTGCACACCCGCTTCGACGGGCGCATTGACATACCGGTCAGCCAGGTTCACGACGGATCAGCGGTGTAAGCAGACCCGATCGCAGCCTGCCACGAGTGGCGTCCTGGCAAAGGAGGCGCGATGCGTTTGCAACCAGGCTCTCGCGTGCCGTTCAGACGCACTGCAATCACGGTTGCGGTCGTCGTGGGCGGCCTCATCGCCGCCGGGCGCATTACCGGCGTCGTGGTCGACTGGCTGTGGTTTGCTTCAATTGGTTATGTCGACGTTTTCTGGACGGTCGTCTCCTCCAAGGCGCTGCTCTTTACCGCCGTTTTAGTAGCGTCGGCGAGCGTAATAGCCGCATCGGGGTTCCTTGCGCATCTTTACGCGAGGCGTCCCGGTAGCTGGCAAGTGGAAACGGCCCGTCTGTCAGGTACACCTGAGTTCATCAGCGAACTGGCGGACCAGCTCGCACCGCGCATTCCCTGGCGCGCCAGCATTGCCGGCAGCGCTATCGCCCTGGGGCTGATGCTCGCCACCGGCGAAATCTCCAACTGGGACCTGGTGCTGCGCTTCCTGCATCAGGTGCCCTATGGCGAGCGCGATCCTGTCTTCGGCCAGGACATCAGCTTCTATCTGTTCTCGCTGCCCACCTATATTGCGTTCAAGAACTGGCTGCTGCAGGTGCTCTTTTGCAGTGCGATCGTTGCAGGCGCGGTCTATGGGGTACGCGGCGACATCACGTTCGAGCGGCCGCCGCGCGGACTCTCAGCCGCGGCCACCGCGCACGGTTCAGCGCTGCTCGGTATGTTCTTCGTCCTGAAGGCTGGGTCCTACGCACTCGACCGCTTTTTGCTGCTCTACGGCGATAACGGCGTCGTGGTCGGCGCCGGCTATACCGACCTCCACGTCGAGCTCCCGGTCTTGTGGGTGCTCATCGTCCTTGCCATCGCCGCAGCCGTCGCGTCGTGGATCAATATGCGCCGGCGCGACTATCGAATTCCTGCCGCTTCGGTGTTGCTGGTGTTCGGCACCTCGTTCGTGTTCGCCCTGATCTACCCGGCACTGTTCCAGCGCCTCTATGTCAAGCCGAGCGAGCTGCAACTGGAGATGCCCTATATCAAGCACAACATCGCGCTCACGCGAATGGCCTACGGCCTCACCCAGATCGCGGTAAAGCCGTTTCCGGCCGAGCAGGAATTGAATCTCACCTCGCTCGCGGCCAATCGCGCGACCATCGACAACATTCGCCTGTGGGATGTGCAGCCGCTGATGGATACCTACGCGCAGTTGCAGGAGATCAGGACTTACTACAAATTTCTCTCCGTCGACATCGACCGCTACCGGCTCGACGCCGGTTACCGGCAGGTGATGCTGTCGGCCCGCGAACTGGCGCCGTCGATGCTTCCCGCGAACGCCCAGACCTGGGTGAACCTGCACCTTCTGTTCACACACGGCAACGGCGTCGTGATGTCGCCGGTCACCGAAAAATCGACGGAAGGTTTGCCCTCCTTCTATCTGCAGGATATTCCGCCCGTCACCCACGGCGGGCCGGCCATTCGCGAGCCGCGTTTGTATTTCGGCGAGGGGGGTGAAGGTGATGAAGGCTACGTCATCGTAAAAGGCAGCGTCGCCGAATTCGACTACCCCAAGGGCAAGGACAACGTTTACACCACCTACAGCGGGCGCGATGGTATTGCCATCGACAGCACCGCGCGCCGCAGCCTCTTCGCCTGGCAGTTCGACGATCCGAACATCCTGCTAACCGACTACATCACGAACACCAGCCGCATCCTGCTGCACCGTAACGTTCAGGACCGGGTACGTACGATCGCGCCGTTCCTCAGCCTCGACCATGATCCCTATCTCGTCGTAAGCAACGGGCGCCTTTTCTGGATGCAGGACGCCTATACGACAAGCCGCTGGTTCCCCTACGCCCAGCCGGGTTTCGGCGACGGCGCCAACTACATCCGTAACGCAGTCAAGGTGGTGATCGACGCGTATAACGGCACGGTCGATTTCTATATCAGCGATCCCGCCGATCCGATCCTGCGGACTTACCAGCGCATCTTCCCCGGTCTGTTCAAGCCTCTCGCGGCGATGCCGCAAGACCTGCAGCAACATATCCGCTACCCCGAAGACCTGTTCCAGATTCAGGCGCAACTTTATCGGGCTTACCACATGGACGCGGCAGAGGTCTTCTACAACCGCGAGGATCTCTGGCAGTTCCCGCGAGAATTGATTGGCATTGATGGTGGGAATAGTCCCGGCACACCGATGACGCCCTACTACATGATCATGCGGCTGCCCGAGGAACCGCACGAGGAGTTCGTCCTGATCCTGCCGATGGTGCCCAGCCAGCGCGACAATATGATTGCCTGGCTCGCGGCGCGTTGCGATCCACCCAACTACGGCAAGCTTATCGTCTACGCGTTCCCGAAGGACAAGCTCGTCTATGGGCCATTCCAGATCGAGGCCCGCATCCAGCAGAACACCGAGATTTCGCAGCAGATTTCGCTGTGGAACCAGATGGGTTCGCGCGTGATTCGCGGCCATCTTCTCGTCGTGCCGATTGAAAACTCCATCCTCTACGTCTCTCCGCTCTACTTGCGCGCGGAGTCGGGTCAGTTACCGGAGTTGAAGCGAGTCATCGCGGCGTATGGGGATCGGGTAGTGATGGAAGCAACCCTGGGCGAAGCGCTGGCTGCGCTCTTCAAGGAAAGTGCCCCGCTCGCATCGCCGCCGCAGGGCACGGCGGACGCGCGTGCCCGCGACGCGCTCGCACATTACAACCGTGCGATCGAGCGATTGAAGGCGGGAGACTGGAGTGGTTTCGGCGCGGAACTGGATGCCTTGCGGCCACTGCTCGAGGCGCTTGGCGGTGGTCGTTCGCAGGGTCAAAAGTGACTACGGCGTTACCGTCACCTGCGCTCGCACCTAAAGTGACGCTGGACCCGAGCGACGGCAAGAACACGGCCGTGCCTGCGGCGCCCGTCGGTCACGTTTGTCGCTCGCGTGCGCGCGCACGCGTGACTCAGTGCAAACCGGCTCGGGATCAACTCACTCCATGACGATCACCGAGTCGTCCGCGGAAAAGAGCCGTTGCACCTCCTCCTCGCGCAGGTTCAAAACCGCCCGTTGATTGACATAGCCCTTGTCGGTGATCTCACCCGCTTCGAGCGACGGCGCCTTTGACAAAATCACCGCGCGCGCCGCGCGTTGCGACGCGCCGGCATCGCGGGCGAGGCCGCGCAGCCCCCGGCACACGGCCCGGCGAACCGCCTCGTGACGGCCCAGTTCGATGCCCGTCGTCGCGGCATCGAGCTCCGGTGCAAGCGCGCGCAACGCCGCGGTCGGGAAAATCAGCAAGCCGATCTCAGCGCGATCATGACCGGCGACCACGACGTCGAGCGCGAACGGCGCGAGTGCATCCACCGCGTTGAGCCGTAGCGTGCCGACCGATACCCACGTGCCGCTCGACAACTTGAAGTCTTCAGCGACACGTCCGTCGAACAACACGCCCGCATTCGGATCGGCGGGGTCGCACAGCTTACCGGCATCGCCGATCCGATAAAAACCCTCCTCGTCAAAGGCCGCGGCGCTCGCGTCCGGGTCGTTCAGATAACCTGGGAAGACCGACGGTCCCCGCACCCGCATTTCGAACTTGCCGCCGCTCGGGACGAACTTCAGCTCCGTGCCCGGCGCCGGGACGCCGATATTGCCGGCTATGTCGTGCCGGAAATGCACACTGGTGACGAGCGGCGCAGTCTCCGTCGCGCCCCACGCGGACGCGAAGAAAACCGGCACGTCATCGGCGCGGCGATGACGTGCCGCCACGCGTTCGAAGCGTTCACGCAACTGTGGCGGCAAGCTCGCCGCCGCATAAAACAGCACCTGCAAACGGGAGAAAAAGCGCTCAGCAAATACGTCGTCGTTTTCCAGAAACGGCGCAAGCGCATCGAACCCACGTGGTACGTTGAAATGGAGCGTCGGCGCAACGTCGCGCAGATTGTCGACGCTGCGTTCGATCAGACCGGGCGCCGGCCGGCCGTCGTCGACGTACAGCGTGCCGCCATGCCGCAAGACCAGGTTGAAGTTGTGATTGGCGCCGAACGTATGACTCCACGGCAACCAGTCGACGACAACCGGCGGGGTTTGATCGACGAACGTCCAGCACTGCGCGATCATCTGCTGATTCGCGCTGAGCATGCCGTGCGTATTGACGACGAGCTTGGGACTGCCCGTCGAACCCGAGGTCAGCAGCAGCTTCGCGATATCGCCCGGTGCAATGCGTGCATGCGCGGCGCTCACCGCGTCGGTCGCCGCGCACGACGTTAACGTATCGAACCCCAGCCAGCCCGGCCGCGGCGCGTGCGTCGCGACGACCGGACAGCTCAGCGGCGCGGCGGCAAGCGACGGGCCGTAGATGTCGCCGTCCTCGACATAGACCATGGCCGGATCGAGCTGCCGCAAAATGCGGTGCAGCTTCGACGAATCCTTCGCGATTCGCGCATAGGCCGACGACACCGTCGCAGCGGGTCGTCCGACATACATCGACGCGAGCGTCATCAACGCATGGTTGACGCTGTTATCGGACAGCACCGTTACCGGCCGATGCGGCGCGGCGTCGAGATCGAGCAGCGTCTGGCCAATCGAGCGCACGCTGCGCAGCGCCTCGGCATAGCTCACCATGCGCCAGCGCGCGACACCACCGACGCGAATCCGTTCGGCCAGAAACGGCGTAGCGGGTGTGAGCGCCGCCCAATGCTCAAGCCAGTCGACGACGCTGCGTCCATACGGCGCCAGCTTCGTGCGCGAGCGCAGCACGAAGCCGCCGTCCGCCCGCGTTTCCCGCACGATGTCCGGTTGCGCGAGCGGCAAACCAGCGTCACGGCCGTGGCGCACATGGCCCGCGAGCATCGCATCGGTCCATCCCGTCAGTTCAGGACCCATTGCCCACCTCCGACGACGACAAGCACGCCACTCGCGCCAATCCCCGATGTGAATGCAACATCGTTTGCCTCCTGATTGTTGTGATCAGCAGCTAGCGTCAACGCATCGCGAAGTCGGGCCGTGGGCCGTTCTTGCGCGGCAAGCCCATGATCTCGCGCGCTTCTGCGGGCGTTGCCGGTTCGTAGCCCATCTCCCGCACAAGGCGCACGATGCGCTCGGTCAGTTGTACGTTGGTCGCGAGTTCGCCGGGGCCGTAGTACAGGTTGTCCTCAAGCCCCACGCGCACGTGGCCGCCGAGCAGCAGCGAATTCATCGCCGACGGCAACTGCGCCGGCCCAATGCCGCTCACGCAGAAGATGCTGCCCTTCGGCAGAAGATCGACCATTGATTGCAGCACGCGCGGCGTGTAGGGCATCGCGTTCTGAAAGCCACGATGCGCGCCGAGCACGAGGTTGATAAAGAACGGTTCGTCGTCGAAACCGGCTGCGGTCAACGCGGCAACGTCCTGCACGATATGGGTCGGGCTGAACACCTCCCACTCCGGCTTGATGCCGCGCTTTTTCATTTCCTGCGCGAGATGCATCGAACGCTGCGGCGACATGTGCATCAACACCTCCTTGTCGTCGAAACTGGCGATGATCGTCGTCGCGTCCAGCGTGCACATTTCGGCGCCGCCATCCAGGCCTTTCAGCCGTTCTTCCCAGAGGATTTCCCAGTAGCCGTTCGGCGCGCGCCCGATCATTTCGCCGTGCACGCCGCCACCCGTCGAGTTGTTGATCACGATGTCGCACTTCGCGCGGATTCGCGTATTGATGTCGCGATAGATCGCCGGGTCGCAGGTCGCGCCGTCGTCCGGCAAACGGGCGTGCACCGCGACGACGCTTGCGCCGGCGTTGTAGCAGTCGTACACGTCACCGGCAATTTCAGCGGGCTGCGTCGGCAGGTTGGGGTTCTGTCTTTTGCTGGCCATGCCGCCGGTGGGGGCGATGGTCACGATGACTTTCGGCTTGCCGCTCATGCTTGTCTCCGTCAATTTTATGTTTCGTGCAATTCGTGGATAACCCGGCGTGACGGCCATCGCCTATGGGATCGATGTCGACGCCGCCTTGAGACGCAGCATGTCGAGAATCATCGCGTCACGCTGCGCCGCGATCTGGTCAGCACCGCGGCCGGCAAGCTCTGCGCCGATGCCGTCGATAACCTGTTGTTTCAGGCTGGGCGTAAGCGCCGGTGTGCCGAGATCAGCCCACCAGCTTTCGATGGGACCGCCAAGATGCTCGAGCAAATGCTCCATGCCGCCCTCACCGCCTGACAGGTGCAGGTTCGCGAATGGCCCCATCACGGCCCAGCGCAGGCCCGGGCCGTACGCGATCGCAGCGTCGATATCGCTCACGCTCGCCGCGCCGATCGACACCAGATGAAACGCTTCACGCCACAACGCCGCCTGCAGCCGGTTGGCGATATGGCCTTTGATTTCCTTGCGCGGATTGATCGGCCGTTTGCCGATCGCGCGATAAAAATCCATCGCGCACTGGATTGCGTCCGGCGACGTACGCTCTCCGCCGATCACTTCGACAAGCGGAATCAGATGCGGCGGATTGAACGGATGTCCCAACACCACGCGCTGCGGATAACGGCACGCCGTTTGCACGTCGCTCATCAGGAGACCGGAAGAACTCGATGCGATGAGCACGTTTTCGGCAAGCGCCGCATCGATACGGGTGAACAATGCCCGCTTCAGATCGATGCGTTCTGGGCCGCTTTCCTGGACGAATTGCACGCCTTCGAGTGCGGCCTCGAGCGACTCGTGGAAGGTGAGTTTGTCCTGCGAAGCACCTTCAGCGAGACCGCTTTTGACAAGCGTCGGCCAATGCAGCGCGATCGCTTGCGCAAGGCGCTCACGCGCACCGGGCGCGGGGTCTGTTGCGCTGACCTCGAGACCGCGAGCAAGAAAATACGCCGCCCAGCTCGCGCCGATCACGCCCGTGCCGACCACGCCAACACGGCGAATGATGGGATTTGCAATCACAACCTGTCTCCTGTGTCTTGAGGGGCAGCGTGGCTCGCCACTAGCTGCGGCTACCGTTCAGAAACGCTTCCATCCGTTCACGCGCGTCGTGGCTGCTTTGCGTCACTGCCGCAGTCAGCGCTTCGGTGAACAGGCCGTCACTCATCGACATGTCGTGAATACGCGGCACCGCATTGATTGCCGCCCAATTCGACAGCGACGAGTTGCCCGCCACCTGTTCGGCCAGTTGCGCGGCCATCTGCCGGCCGTGACCCGCATCGGCCAGGTAGTGCGCGAGGCCCAGACGATGACCGTCTTCGGCGCTATAGCGGCGGCCGGTCAACATCATCTCCGTCATGCGGTCCGGGCCGATCACGCGCGCGACACGCACTGACGCGCCGCCACCGACGAAGATCCCGCGCTGCGCCTCCGGCAACTGGAAGAACGCCCCCACTTCGACGATGCGGACGTGGGCCGCCAGCGCCAACTCGAGCCCGCCACCGATCACGGCGCCCTGCAACACCGCGACGACCGGTTTGTTCGAGAACTGGATGCGATGAAACACCTGATGCCAGCGTTGCGAGGTACGCAAGATATCGACGGGGGCACGAACGCTGTTTTCGGCCAGATCCAGGCCCGCGCAAAAATGCTCGCCCGCGGCAGACAACACCACCGCGCGGACGTCATCGCCAAAGCTTGCGAAAGCCGCATCGAGGGCGTCGATCAGCGCTTCGTTGAGCGCGTTGCGCTTTGCGGGCCGGTTCAGTTCCACATGGGCCACCGCGCCGTTTAACTGCACATTCAGTAATCGGTCAGTCATTCTTCCACCAGGGTCGCTCGATGAGAGATATCTTATAAGATATTTTTTGGAATGCAACCGAAATCCTGAAATTCGGCGTATACCCCTATTTTTACGTGAAATCTGCGATGTAATTCATCTTGAACGCGTGGCCGCCATCATTTAACTATCTTATAATATAGTTTTACGAGCGAACCTATACCTGCGAGACGCGCATTACGGCATCGGCCGCGATGGAGACGATTGGAACGGGCGCTCGCGTAAAATGCGGCTTTCCCGTCAAGAACAGATATGGCGACCCAGAACCCGAAACCCGCTGCATCACTTGCCGCGAAATCCGAACAGGACAACCTGCTCGCCAATCTGGCGCGGCGCGTGCGTGTCCTGCGGGCGCAGCGCGGTATGACGCGCAAGCAGCTCGCCGCGCAATCGGGCGTGTCCGTGCCTTATCTGGCACGAGTCGAGGGTGGGGAAGGAAACGTATCGGTCGCGCTGCTGCACAAACTATCCGTCGCGCTCAATGTGCCGATGCAGGACTTTCTATCCGACGGCACTGCGCAAAACGCCGATCTGACGATGCTTGTGCAATATCTCAAACAGCAAGCACCCGCGACGCTGGCGCGGCTGCGCCAGCAATTGATCTCGGCGCCGGAATTTACCGGCGTCGGGCCCGGCGGGCGAGTTGCGTTGATCGGCTTGCGCGGCGCCGGCAAATCGACGCTCGGCGCGCTGCTTGCCGCACGGCTCGATGTGCCGTTCGTCGAACTCGACAAGATGATCGAACAGGAGGCAGGCATCGCCATTGGCGAAGTGATCACGCTCTATGGACAGACGGGTATGCGGCGGCTGGAGCGCCGTTGCGTCGAGCAGATCATCGATACCTATCCCCGCGTCGTGTTGTCTCCCGGCGGCAGTATCGTCGCCGAGGCCGCTACTTATGAATTGCTGCTGCGCACGTTTTATACGGTGTGGCTGAAAGCGCGGCCGGAAGTGCACTTCGCCCGCGTGATGGCGCAGAACGACGCGCGCATCGCGACGCCGGCATTGCAACGCGAGGCGCTGGAGCACATTCATCGCATGCTCGATGCGCGCGAAAATCTGTATCAGTTGGCAAATATGACGCTCGACACATCGGACCTGACGCTCGAACAGTCAATGCATCAACTTGCCATTCAACTTCCTGAACAGATAGCGCTCTCGTGAACCGGCGAAGCCTTGTGGCCTTACGAGCCAATCACCGCTCGTTGCGCCCCTTTTGAGCGCGGGTCGTCTCCTTCGCCTACTCGAACGCCGGCTCCGAGAACCGCTCGATCCAGACTGCCAGGCGGTCGGCCGCAAAACTTGCAGCGTGTGTGCCGGCGCGGCAGACAATGGTGTCACCTTCACGCACAAACTGCAGGGCGCCGCCGGCTTCTTCCAGCCACAGTAGGCAGGCCAGCCAGCCGGCGTGCTCGGCCGATACGGCCTGACCCACCGGCCGGGTGAGGAACTCGTTCAGCGTGGTCGGCGAAGTCCAGATCAGCGCATCGCCACCGCCGCGTACTGTGGCACCAAGGACTTCAGTGAAGACCTGCATCGCATCAGCAGCGCTGCGCCCCGCATGCTGCGTACGCAACTCCACCAGGCGCGTGCTGACCGCGTGGCCGAAGCTGCCGCTGGATTCACTCTCGGCACGCACCAGGTCGGCGTAGTCCATACGCTGCCAGTCCGGCTCCACATTGCGCGTACCCGCCAGTCCGGTACCGGTCAGGTAGGTTTCCACCGGCTGGAAGCGGCCCGGGCCGATCAGGCTGGCGCATAGCGTGTGCACTGTGCCGATGCGGGTGGCCACGGTCTGGGCCTGCATGACCCCCAGCTTTTCGCGCACGAGTTGGTCACGTTCCTTGCGCAGTCCCGCCAGCTCCAGCGCCTGCTTCATCTCCATGCGCAGCGCGCTGATGTCCCACGGCTTCTTGATATAGCGATGTATCTGGCCTTGATTGACGGCCTCGACAGTCTGGTCCAGTTCCGAATAGGCCGTCGTCAGGATCCGGACGATGTGGGGATAGCGCTCGCGCGCATAGCGCAAAAGTTCGTTGCCATGTTCGCCCGGCATGCGCTGGTCGGACACCAGCACGGCCAGGCTGGCGGCGTGGGCATCCAGCATTGCCTTGCCGTCCTCCACGGAGGCGCCCGTCACCACCGGCGCGATCGCGCCGATGGCGCGCTCGAAGTATTTGACCGCGGTGGCTTCGTCATCAACGAACAGAATCGCCGGGGGCGGTGTCTGGTTGGCAATCGTATCGCTCATTGGTAACTCCTGTGCATTCGATCCTTGAAATTTGGGAATTCCAGCGTCATGGCCATGCCGGCGCCGGACGCGGATGCGATCCTGACACTCTCGCCAAAGGACTGCATGACGCGGTTGCAGAAAATCATGCCGAAGCCGCTAACGCCGGCGTTCGTGATAACTGGGTCGACCAGCAAGCACTGCATCACCTCGGGCGCAATAGCGGGGCCGTTGTCGCTGATGCCAGCACCTCGCGGACCGTGCGCACGCCTAGCGGCTTCTCCAGGATTCGGAACACCTTGCCAGAATTGACCGCTTCCAGCGCGTCTTTGTCCGCATAGGCTGTCACCAGGATCCGCACGATATGCGGATACTCCTGCGAGACCTGCCGCAGCAGGTCGCCGCCGTGCCGCCCCGGCATGCGAAAGTCGGTCACAAGGATCGCCACCCGTGGACCTTCGCGGCGCAGGATCGACATGGCCTCGTCCGCGCCGTCGGCGAGCAGCACCTCATAGTCGCTGCCGGCCGAGCGCGCAAAGTACTTGCGGGCCAACTCCTCATCATCGACGTAGACGACAGTCTGCCGCGCTTGCTGGGTCTCGCTCATCTCGACATCACTCGACATCACTCGACACGCGGCAGGTCGAAGTTGAACGCGGTCCACTCGCCCAACTGGCTTTCTGCAAACAGTGTGCCGCCGTGCCGCTCCACCACCGCATAGCTGATGGACAGGCCAAGGCCAAGGCCCTGGCCGACTTCGCGGGTAGTGAAGAATGGTTCGAACACCCGCGCCAGATTCTCCGCGGCGATCCCCGGGCCGTTATCGCGCACATTGACGTGCAGCCGGCCGTCGCGCCATTGCGCCGTGACATGGACCTGCGGCGAAACGGTGCCGGCCTTGTGCATGGCCAGTGAGGCATTCGAGAACAGGTTGATGAGCACGCCGATGATGGCGGCTTCGTCGCCCAGCACAAGGGTGTCGCCAGGCAGCTCGCGTGTAACCTTCACGCCGCGCAGCTCATGTGCGCTCAGCCGGGTCGACGAGTCAAGCGCCTTCTCGAACAGGAACGGCACGTCGTCTGCCGCCGCGCCGGGTTTGCGGTAGGCAAAGGTCTTCAGGTCCGACACGATATGCTGGATGCGGTGCATGCCCTGCTTGGCATCCATCAGGCACTCCTGCAGCGACGGGCTGTCCTTGGCCTGCGGTTCCTCCATGGCTACTTCGATGGCCATCAGGCAAAAGTTCACCGGGTTGTTGACCTCGTGGAGCAGCCCCGCGGACAACGTACCGATTGCAGCCATCTTCTCCTGCTGCAGCAACTGGCCCTTGATCTGCGCGAGGCTTTCATTGGTACGGGCGAGCTCGTCGTTTTTGTGCGCCACCTCATCCTTGAGCCGGAAAAGCTGGAAACGGCCCTTCTCGTTGAAGTAGGTGTAAATGGAGCTGGCCAACGCGCAGAAGAAGATCAGGATGAGCTGGAACTGAAACTTGCTTGGGTCCTGTATGCCGCTCGGGTGTGCCACACAGGCGACGTAGTAGAGCCCGACCGTGGCCAGGCCGAATGCCAGCGTCTGCCAGTAGCCGGAGGGGAACAGGATCCCGACCGCAAAGATCGTCAGCATAAGCCCGGCATAGAACAGCGACTCCCCGCCCTGCGTGGCATAAATCATCCAGGAGATCATTGCCTGCGGCAGCAGCAGCCAGAAGAAGGTGATGACCTGCACGTGGCGTTTGCCCGTTTCCGTGTAGAGCGAGAGCAATGCCAGGCCGATGGCTGCGCTGGTCAGCACCCGAATGATGGCAAAGCGCTTCTGCTCAGCCGGATACACGACATAGTCCAGCGCCACGCCCATCAGCACCAGCACGATCACGGTCAGGCCGCCAGCCTTGCTGCACAGCAACCGGTAATCGCGAAACTCTTCACGATAGTTCGAATGGAGCCCAGCCAGGGATGTCGTCATCTCAGGCTACTTGTTGCTGGCCGATCATCACCTCGGCAAACACATTAACCCCGGTCGGGTCCGTGTACAGGCGCGGCTCGCCGCAGTTCTCCGGCATGATTTCGGCCATCTGTGCCTCGTTGCGATAGATCAGGTACCACTCCAGCACATGCTCCATGCTGAAGCGCTCCGGGTTGTCGGCGTGGACATTGGTGACCAGCAGGTGGCCGCCCCGTCTGGTGCGGCTGGCGAAATGCTGGTTCAGCCGGGCACAGACCTTGTCTGACAGGTAGTCGAACAGGCCGGCGCAATAGACCGCGTCGAACTCGCGGACGTCCGGTGCGTCCGCATCGATCCGGCGCTTGAGCAGGTGGTGGACCGACTCATGCGTGTAGCTAATGGTCATACGCGCGGCCGTTTTCTGCGCGACGGCCGCCAGGCGGTCGCGCGTCCAGTCCAGTGTCTCCTGGCTGAAGTCGAGCAGTTCGAATGTCAGCCACTCCGGTTCGTCGTATTCGTGCATGAAGCGCTGGATCTCCTGAGCGGGGCCGCAACCCACGTTCAGCACCCGGAACGGCCGCCGCGCGGCGCGCGCTTCATCGGCCAGCCGGGTCAGGTAGTTCACCAGCAGCTCGACGCGATTGCGGTGCGCGCGGGCCACGGCCGTCTGCAGGAAGGCCGCGTTGACGATCTGGAAATACGTGCTCGGGCCCTGGCGGGGATCGTCGAGCATCTGGTTGACCATCTGGTAGTCACCGGCATAGCCCAGCGGCTTCGTGAAGGTGCGGAAGACGAAGGGCGAGCGCAGCAGCAGGGGATGTAGCGCGGCCTGGGCAAAGGCACGGTGTGCCGGCGCCAGTTCTTCGTCGACCAGGCGCGCCTCGCCTTCGAAATCGTCGAAGTAGGACTTGGTCCTTTCCATCAGTGGCGACGCCAGTTCGAGGAAGAAGTCCTCGCGCAGGCTTTTGCCATCCTTCGGCATGGTGTCGGCCAGGTCCGCCTGCTCGACCCAGCGCGACATGTCCGAGAGAAAAGCCCGGATCTGGTTGACCGCGATTTGATAGTCACGGCGGATCTTGAAACGTTCGGACCAGTCCTGCACGTACCGGCGGGCTTCTTCCCCCACCGCACGCGCTTCCAGCGCGCCGCCACTCAGTTCCAGCCACTCGGCGATCAGCGTCACCGAGACAATGGCTGTCAGGCCGGTGTTGACCATACTGATTACGACCGCCTTGCCCGAATAGGCGTGCTCCACGCCCATCTTGACCGACAGGTCGCTCAGCACCTCACTGACCTGGACAATCGAGTACGGGTTATAGACCTCCATCACCAGGGACTTTCGCTGGAGATTGATGATCGTGCCCCGCACCTGCTCGCCCTGCGAGTTGCGGAAGCTCACTACCGGATCGATTTGCGTTTTGGAATACACAGTATTGAGGCTAGGTAAGTACCACGACAAGTTGGTTTGAAATCTGGTGCCATACCCGGGCCAGCAGGTCGGCCAGTTCAGCGCCTCGTGGGCCTGAAGACCGGTGTCGGAACGATCCGGACCTTTGCGATTGCAGCATTCTACTGATAAAAATTTCAAGCTGTCGACAATCTAGGCGGGAACGACGGAGGTCTGCTGTTGGGCCGAACCCGGAAGCTCAATGAAGGACGGGTGCATCGCCCGCCGTGCATAACGCTCTCATCGACGAAACGCACGATCAGGGCGTCCAGCGATAAACGGTGATACTGGAGCCCTTGACGTTGTTCTTCGTGACCACGTACTCGCCCGTCGATCGAAGATATGCCCTGATGCCGTACATCGAATCGATGGCGCTGCTGGCGTCCACGGTACTGGTACTAGTGTCGACCAGCGTGGTGTCAAGGTTGCCTGTCGCGAGATTGAAGGCGTCGATGTTCGGCAAGGCCTGCCCGCTGCCGCTGAACCAGTAGCCGACGAAGAGATAGTTGCCGGCCGCGTCAATCGCCTTGGCGCCGGTGTGGGGGAGGTTGATCACCGGATTGGGTGCCGTGGTATTGCCCGCGCTCCAGCCGTGATACACCTCGATCCGCGTGCCTATCGACGTCCAGTCCGTACTCCCGACGATGCCCTGTCCGAGAATCATGGTGTCGCTGTCCGCGAGGTAGACGATGCGCGTCAACGGCTTGATGCTGTCGGGAATGCGGATGGGGATGCCGGGTCCCCATGTTGGCTTGCCGCTGGCGTCGAAGCCGGTCAGCGGGTAGTGGTAGATGTAACCGGTCTTGTCCAGGCCGGCCCACACGCCTCCCTTGCTGTCGATGCAGAATCCGTCCCTGACCAATGCGCTCGTCTTGAACGCCGTACCGGGAAGCGTGGCGTCCGGTATGGCGATGTAGCCATTCGCAGCATTGAAGTGGAAGAAGTAAAAGGTATCGGGATTCTGGCTGGTCGCCACGAGGATCCGGTTGGCACCGACAGCGGCAAGTTCACTGAAGTGCTCATCCCGTGCGCGATCGTTCATGTTGATGCGTGGATCAGACGGGTAGGCGAACGGATCGACGGTGTTCGCGACGAAGGTGCCCCCTGCGCTGCCGGTGTAGATGTTGGTGCCGCCATAGAAGTAGGCGCCGTCGGTACCCGGGTCCGGCGCGGCGATGCCCTCGAAGTTGAGGGACTGAAGCGTCCACCGCAGGTTGCCGGCACTGTTATACGCATGAATGTCGGTGCCGCCGTTGCGGCCGAGGTCCCAGCTGCCGCCCCACGGGTTGTTGAGCACATAGAGGTTGCCTGCGGTGTCTTTGCCGATGCCGGCGACACGGGTGAAGCGCTTCGCACCGACCAGGCCTTTGATTCCCGTCGTGGCGTCGAGATAACCGCCCTGAACGCCGAAGGTACCGGTCAGCGTCGGCGTGCCCGAGAGCGTGTAGCGCTTGATGTTCATGTCGGGGCCTTCGTCCCCGACCATGAGTTGCCCCGACGACGCATCGAAATAGAGCGCCGACGGATGTGACCCACTGGGCATCCGAATGGTGTTCAGCAGAGCGCCGGTTGGACCGAACCCGACGATCGAGCCCTCACTCTTCTGTGCGACCCAGACGTTGCCTGCACCATCGAGTGCGAGCGCGCCCGGGCCCGAGACGTTGATGTCCCGCTGCCAGACACCGTTGGTAGTGAAGATCCGGACGCGATTGCCATAGAAGTCGCTCGCATAGAGGAGCGAGCCCGCCGTGGCGAGTCCGGTGACGACGTCGATCCGAGGCTGGTTGCTCAACGCACTCACCTGAATCAAAAGATCGCGAGCCTTGGTGGTGCGGTTGTATCGTCCCACCGCGCCGCTTCCGTACGACCCGCCAGGCTGCAGTGCCACAAAGATCGACGTCGCGTTGCCGGTAATCGCACTGCCCTGAAACTCGCCGTGCGCGCCGATCGAGCTGAGGCTCTTGCCGTTCTGGTAGATGGCGACGCCACCCTCGTACTCGTCCCACATGGAGGACGTATAGATGACACCTTCGGGCGCGACCCACATGGACCGCGCGGTGTTACCCACGTGGGCAGCGAGAGTGCCATAGGTGTTCGCCAGCCAGTCGGTGGTGTTTTGCGCCTGACAGGCCGGCGCAATCGTGGCGATCGCTGCGGCGAGGAGCAAAGCATGAATTCGCTTTCTTTCGACCATGACTTCTGCTCTCCTGAATGTCGCGATCATTCACGTGAATGGCTTCTTTAACTCGAAACGCATAACGGGCAACTCGCGCCTCTTCATTTTTAGATCACATTGCGTGATGTACTCCAGAATCCATGCGCATTGAATCAAATGGCGGTTCGTTATTGAAGCTGGCACCATCCTATAGTCTCACCGATGCCAGGCCTCCGGCGAAGCGAGTTCGACTGTGCTGCGGCGAGCACAGTGCGAAGTGGAAGGGGTGGAAGCGATCAAGACAATGGCAGGCTCATTCTCCGCGATCAAGATCAGGATGACTGGAGTCTGGTCGCCGCAATCCGGCGCTGGCGGTGGACCGATGGAGGAGACACTGTGGTATGCCCCGACCGCCAAGCGCGTTGTCCGGGAGGAGTTTCAAGGCCGCCTTGCCGGAAAGGGCGCACCCGCGACGACCGCAATGGAACTGGTGCGTTACGCGGTGAAACCATAGCGCGTCCTCCCAGATGGCCGCTATGCCACGGGACAGCTCATTCCCCCAGCACCCTCACCCACCCCTCCATCAACACCCGCGCGCTGCGGCTCATCATCGCTTTGGTGACGGTCCACGCTCCGCCTTCCTCGCAAGCCTCGGCCCCTACCCGCAACGTCCCTGACGGATGCCCAAACCGCACCGCATCCCGCGCGCCGCCGCCGGCAGCAAGATTCACCAACGTCCCCGAGATCGCAGCCGCCGTGCCAATCGCAACGGCAGCCGTTCCCATCATCGCGTGATGCAGCTTACCCATCGACATCGCCCGCACCAGCAGATCGACGTCACCCGCGGCGACACGCTTGCCGCTAGAAGCAACGTAGTCGGCAGGCTTCGCGACAAACGCAACCTTCGGCGTATGCTGCCGCGTCGCAATCTCATCGATATGCTTGATCAGACCCATACGCACCGCACCGTGCGCGCGAATGGTCTCGAACATGGCCAATGCTTTATCGTCGCTATTGATGGCGTCCTGTAGTTCGGTACCCTTATAACCGATCGATTCCGCATCCACGAAGATGGTCGGAATGCCGGCGTTGATCATCGTCGCCTTCAGCGTGCCGACACCTGGCACCTCGAGGTCATCGACCAGATTCCCCGTCGGGAACATCGCGCCGCCGGCACCCTCTTCTTCGGCGGCAGGGTCCATGAATTCAAGTTGGACCTCAGCAGCAGGAAAGGTCACGCCATCGAGTTCAAAGTCTCCAGTCTCCTGCACAGCGCCATCGGTAATTGGCACATGCCCGATAATCGTCTTGCCGATATTCGCTTGCCAGATGCGCACAATCGCCACACCGTTCTGCGGAATCCGGCTCGCATCGACAAGACCTGCGCTAATTGCAAACGGCCCCACCGCAGCAGAAAGATTCCCGCAGTTCCCACTCCAGTCGACAAACGCCTTATCGATAGAAACCTGCCCGAACAGATAATCCACGTCGTGATCCGGCTTGCTGCTCTTCGCGATGATGACCGTCTTGCTCGTGCTCGAAGTCGCGCCGCCCATACCATCGATCTGCTTGCCATACGGGTCCGGGCTGCCAATCACACGCATCAGCAGCGCATCGCGCGCGACGCCCGGCACCTGGGCCGCCTCCGGCAAATCCTGCAGCCGAAAGAACACGCCTTTGCTGGTACCGCCGCGCATGTACGTCGCCGGAATCTTGATCTGTGGTTTGTGGGCCATGAAAGTAGTGTCCTGATGAGGGCGGGCGGAATGGCATAGCGCGTTGCGCCACACCGCCCAAACCTGCGTTACGTTCGCCGCTGAACCGACCAGGCCGACTCGTTCGACCAGGGCAGTTCAAGCGGCTGAATCAACTTGAAAAGCTTAAAACCTTAAGCCGCAGCTTTCGTCGATTCAAGAAAGTCCTGTGCAAAGCGTTGCAACACACCGCCGGCTTCGTAGATCGACACCTCTTCCGCGGTGTCCAGGCGGCACGTCACCGGCACCTCCACGCGCTCACCGCTCTTGCGATGAATCACGAGCGTGAGGTCGGCGCGCGGCTTGCGTTCGCCGATCACGTCGAAGGTCTCGGTACCGTCGATAGCGAGTGTCAGGCGATTCACACCGGGTTTGAATTCCAGCGGCAACACACCCATGCCCACCAGATTCGTGCGGTGAATCCGCTCAAAGCCTTCAGCAACGATCGCCTCCGCACCGGCAAGACGCACGCCCTTCGCCGCCCAGTCACGCGACGAACCCTGACCGTAGTCGGCCCCGGCAATCACGATCAGCGGCTGCTTGCGCTCCATGTAGGTTTCGATCGCTTCCCACATGCGCGTCACCTTGCCCTCCGGCTCGATGCGGGCCAACGAACCCGCCTTGACCTTGCCGTCTTCCAGCACCATCTCGTTCTTCAGCGTCGGGTTCGCGAAGGTGGCACGCTGCGCGGTCAGGTGATCGCCGCGGTGAGTTGCGTACGAGTTGAAGTCCTCTTCCGGCAAGCCCATCTTGGCGAGATACTCACCCGATGCACTGTCCGCCATGATCGCGTTCGACGGCGACAGGTGGTCGGTCGTGATGTTGTCGCCCAGCACAGCCAGCGGGCGCATGCCCTTCAGCGTGCGCTCACCGGCAAGCGCGCCTTCCCAATACGGCGGACGGCGGATGTAAGTGCTCATCGGGCGCCAGTCGTACAGCGGATCAGCCTTCTCACCGGTATCGACGGAGACGGCGAACATCGGCTCATACACCTTGCGGAACTGTTCCGGCTTCACGCTTGAAGCGACGATCGCGTCGATTTCTTCATCCGACGGCCAGATGTCCTTCAGCCTGATGTCATTGCCGTTAGCATCGACGCCCAGCACATCCTTCTCGATATCGAAGCGGATCGTGCCCGCAATCGCATAAGCCACCACCAGCGGCGGCGAAGCCAGGAAGGCCTGCTTCGCATACGGATGAATACGGCCGTCGAAGTTACGGTTCCCGGACAGCACTGCCGTCGCATACAGATCGCGATCGACGATTTCCTTCTGGATCACCGGATCCAACGCACCCGACATGCCGTTGCACGACGTGCACGCATACGCGACCACGCCGAAGCCCAGTTGCTCCAGTTCCGGCAGCAGGGCCGCCTCTTCCAGATACAGCGTGACCGCCTTCGATCCCGGCGCGAGCGACGTCTTTGCCCAAGGCTTGCGGGTCAGTCCGCGTTGATTGGCATTACGCGCCAGCAAACCGGCGGCGATCATGTTGCGCGGATTGTTGGTGTTCGTGCAGCTCGTGATCGCAGCGATGATCACCGCGCCGTCCGGCATCAGGCCGGGCTCGTTCTCCACCTTGCCGCTGATGCCGCGCGCCGCCAGTTCGGAGACCGGCAAACGGCGATGCGGGTTCGACGGACCCGCCAGCGTACGCACGACAGTAGACAGATCGAAAGTCAGCACACGCTCATACTCGGCACGCTTCAGCGTGTCGCCCCAGAGGCCCGTTTCTTTCGCGTAGGTCTCGACCAGCTTGACGAGTTCATCGTCACGGCCGGTGAGCTTGAGGTACTTGATGGTCTGCTCGTCGATGTAGAACATCGCGGCCGTCGCGCCGAATTCGGGCGCCATGTTGGCAATGGTCGCGCGATCGCCGAGCGTCAGGTTGGCCGTACCCTCGCCGTAAAACTCGAGGTACGCGCCGACCACTTTTTCTTTACGCAGGAATTCAGTCAGCGAGAGCACGATGTCAGTCGCCGTGATGCCCTCAACCGGCTTGCCCGTGAGCTCCACACCGACGATGTCCGGCAGGCGCATATAAGACGCGCGGCCCAGCATCACGCTCTCAGCTTCGAGACCGCCCACGCCAATCGCGATTACGCCGAGCGCATCCACCATCGGCGTATGCGAGTCGGTACCGACCAGCGTATCGGGGAAGGCAACGCCGTCTTTCACCTGCACGACCGGGCTCATGCGCTCCAGGTTGATCTGATGCAGGATGCCGTTGCCCGGCGGAATCACGTCGACGTTCTTGAACGCACGCTTGGTCCAGTTGATGAAGTCGAAGCGGTCTTCATTGCGGCGATCTTCGATCGCGCGGTTCTTCGTGAACGCATCCGGATCGAAACCGCCGCACTCGACGGCGAGCGAATGGTCCACCACCAGCTGCGTCGGCACGACCGGATTGACCATCGCGGGATCGCCGCCTTGCGCCGCGATTGCATCGCGCAGGCCGGCAAGATCGACCAAAGCGGTCTGGCCGAGAATGTCATGACAGACCACGCGCGCCGGGAACCACGGAAAATCCAGCTCGCGCTTGCGTTCGATAATCTGCTTGAGCGATGCAATCAGCGTCACCGGATCGCAGCGGCGCACGAGGTTTTCGGCCAGCACGCGCGAGGTGTACGGCAGCTTGTCGTAAGCGCCGGGCTGGATCGCATCGACGGCGGCACGCGTGTCGAAGAAATCAAGCTGGGTGCCGGGAAGGCGTTTGCGGTTGGCAGTATTCATGGCGTAGGGGACAAACAATAATGATCTGGGGACAATGGCGGCAGCTATGCTTCACGATCCGCTGCCCCTCTTTCAAGCGGTGCGACCCTTGCGTGTCGATCGGACAGTCTGTGTAGTTTAGCTCGCTGGGGCGCGCCGGCTTGCAATGTGTTTCGTTGATGCGCCGCACAACGCACTGCGCGGCGCACAGTAAAATGCGCTGCAAAAAAACAGCCTTGGCTCGGGGTTCCAACGAGCCAAGGCCTAACTTCATCACGCCGCTCTCACGAGACGCAATGGAGGAGAAACGCTGCGGCTTTGCTCTTAGACGCGCTTGGCGAGCGGCACGAACGGCAGATCGTCCGGGCCGGTGTAATTCGCGCTCGGACGGATGATCTTGTTGTCGATCCGCTGCTCGATAATGTGCGCGCTCCAGCCAGCCGTGCGGGCGATCACGAACAGCGGCGTGAACATCGCCGTCGGCACGCCCATCATGTGATACGACACCGCGCTGAACCAGTCGAGATTCGGGAACATCTTCTTCGCGTCAGCCATCACCGATTCCAGACGTTCGGCGATATTGAACAGCTTCGTGTTGCCCGCTTCCTTCGAGAGCTTCTTCGCGACGTCCTTGATGACGCTGTTGCGCGGATCGGAAATCGTGTACACCGGGTGACCGAAACCGATCACCACTTCCTTGTTCTCGACGCGACGGCGGATGTCGGCTTCGGCCTCATCAGGCGTCTGATAGCGCGACTGGATCTCGAACGCGACTTCGTTGGCGCCGCCGTGTTTCGGGCCGCGCAGCGCACCGATTGCACCTGTAATCGCTGAGTAGATGTCCGATCCCGTGCCCGCGATCACGCGGCCGGTAAAGGTCGAAGCGTTGAATTCGTGTTCGGCGTACAGGTTCAGCGATACATGCATCGCGTCGACCCATGCCTTCGACGGCTTCACGCCGTGCAGCAGATGCAGGAAGTGGCCGCCGATCGAGTCGTCATCGGTTTCGACTTCGATGCGCTTGCCGTTGTGCGAGTAGTGGTACCAGTACAGCAGCATCGAACCGAGCGAGGCCATCAGCTTGTCGGCGATGTCGCGTGCGCCCGGCACGTTGTGGTCGTCCTTCTCCGGCGACACGGTGCCGAGCACCGACACGCCGGTGCGCATCACATCCATCGGGTGAGCGGCAGCCGGAACGCACTCCAGCGCGGCTTTCACATTCGCGGGCAAACCGCGCAACGCTTTGAGCTTGGTCTTGTAGGCGGTCAGTTCAGCCTGCGTCGGCAGCTTTTCGTGGACCAGCAGATAGGCGATCTCTTCGAATTCGCATGCACCGGCGATGTCGAGGATGTCATAGCCGCGATAGTGCAAATCGTTACCGGTCTTGCCGACCGTGCACAGCGCGGTGTTGCCAGCCGTCACGCCGGACAGCGCGACGGATTTCTTCGGTTTAAAGGCGCCTGCGTTCGGCGTGCTGTTATCGGCTTCACTCATAATTTCGTCTCCAACTGCGGGGTTGCGTTCGTGCGGCAATTAGCGCGCCGAGCTTGTCTTTCAGGGTTTCAATGCGGTGACCGGTGAAAACGGAGGCTTATAACGCAAAGATCGGGCCATGCTGGTCGCAAGCCGCTAAGTGACTGATTTAACAAGAAATCACCTCGGGGACGCATCGCCGGTTGATTTCATAAGTGAAATCGCGGATTTCAAATCCGAAAACTACGGGTGCATAATAGGCGGGCTTCTCATCGTTCCCGCCCTACTCCACCGACAACGAGCCGCCCGCAGTGAGCACGCCCCCCTTCGACCCCGCGCAGCGCCCCCGCATCTGGGCCGTCAGCATCAGCCGACTGCGCGATCTGTTCTTCGACATTGCCGGTGAGTACGTCGAACGCGCCGATCTGCGCATCGTCTCGCATGGCTTCGAAGACGCCGTGCATGAAATCGATGCGGTCGGCGCCGGGCGTCCGGATGTCGTGATTGCTGGCGGCTCCAACGGTGCGTATCTGAAAACACGCGTCAGCGTACCGGTCGTGCTGATCGGCCCGACTGGTTTCGACGTCATGCACGCGCTCGCGCGAGCGCGGCGCGACGGCGCGAAGGTCGCACTCGTCACGCACGGCGACACGCCGGACGAAGTGCGGCGCTTCATCGCTGCGTACGACATCGATGTGACATTTGCGTCGTATCAATCGGCGCAGGATGCGGAGAGTGTCGTTCTCGATCTGCGCGATCGCGGCATCGGCGCCGTGGTCGGCCCGGGGCTCATCGCCGATCTCGCGGCGAACGCCGGCATGGGCGCGGTGTTTCTGTACTCACGCGCATCGGTACGCGCCGCGTTCGACACCGCACTCGAAGTCGCGCAGGCCACCCGCCGCGAAACAGTTCGCCGTCAGCGGCTCGACAATCTGCTGCAGCATCTGCGCGACGGCGTGGTGGCGCTCGACGCGCAAGGGCGCGTCGAAGCGATGAATCAGCGGCTTGCCGACGTGCTGGGCATCGACGCGGCGCAGGCAGTGGGCCGCGCATTGCTCGACCTCGCGCCCGATCTCGCAGGCAGCTTGCCGGACTCGGACGGCGACGCCTTCTGCACGGTGCGGGGCGCGAGCTATGTCGTGCATCGCGGGCCGCTGGCGAGCAGCACCTCCGCACCAGGCACCGTGCTGACGTTTCAGGAATCGCGCGCGGTCGAACGGCTCGACCGCACCTTGCGCTCCCGGCAGCGCGTGCAGCAGTTCAGCGCGCGTTACCGGCTCGGCGATATCGTCGGCGCAGCCGATTCGATCGAACGGGTCCGCGCGCTCGTGCAGCGCTACGCCAAATCAGATGCCACCGTGCTGATTCTCGGCGAAAGCGGCACCGGCAAGGAGATGGTTGCGCAGAGCATGCATCAGTTGAGCGCGCGGCGCGATTTCGCGTTCGTCGCCATCAATTGCGGCGCGTTTCCTGAGGCGTTGCTCGAAAGCGAGTTGTTCGGCTATGAGGAAGGCGCGTTCACGGGCGCGCGCAAAGGCGGCAAGGCGGGGCTGATCGAAGTAGCACACCGCGGCACGCTGTTTCTCGATGAGATCGCCGAAATGCCGTTGTCGTTGCAAAGCCGGCTATTGCGCGTGCTGCAGGAGCGCGAAGTCGTGCGGCTCGGCTCGACGGAACCGACGCGGGTGGACATCCGGGTCGTCGCGGCGACGCATCGCGCGTTGACCGAGGGCATCGAGGCGGGCAGCTTCCGCGCGGATCTTTACTACCGGCTCAACATTCTGAGCATCGCGCTGCCGCCGCTACGCGAGCGGCCCACCGATCTGCTGCCGCTCGCGGTCGAACTGCTGCTGCAGGCCGCGTCGCGTGAGCCGAGACTGGCGACTCGCCTGCCCGATGCGGATGCGGCGAGGCGCGTCCTCGCAAATCTCAGCGAACCGCTAAAGCGTTACACGTGGCCAGGCAACGTGCGTGAACTACAGAATGTGATCGAACGGATTGCGGTTGAACTCGCAGACACGGACACCGACGCAAACGGCGCAGCAGAAACCGTCTTTACGGGCGACGTACTACGCACAGTCGCACCGGAAATCTTCGCGCAGCCCCAGGCGCGCACCAAGAAAACAGCGCTAACGTTACGCGAACGCAGCCGTCACGTGGAAGCAGACGAAATCCGCACCGCCCTCGCCGCATGCGACGGCGATCGCGATGCGGTTTGCCAGGCCTTGGGCATCAGCAAGACGACCTTATGGCGGAAGCTGAGCGCGACGCAGTAGCCTGAACCACGCCACCATGCATCGCCGCATTCGCGCCGGCGCGCTCGATGAACATGCTGGGCGTCATTCCGCAGCATCGTTTGAAATGCCGTCCGAAATGGCTCTGATCGAAGAATCCGACCTCGGTCGCGACGACCGATCCCGGCACACCTTCGAGCAACAAGGTCTGCGCCCGTTGAATCCGCAGCCCGCACAGATAACGATAGGGCGATGAACCGTACTGCTGACGAAACACCGTCGCGAAGCGCGACACGCTGAGCGCGGACAGCGCGGCGAGTTGCGCGAGCGTCACCGGTTCGTCGAAATGGGCTTCGATAAACGCCCGGGCGGCATTGAGGCTGATGGACTGTTTCATGATGTCGCGATGGTCGAGCGGGGCGCGGCTTGCTGCGCGAACCGGGAGACGGAAAACACATCGAGGGGAATGGCCGTGCTGCCCGTATCGACGAGTTCGGCCAGCGTTTCGCCAACGCCCGGACCGATCTGGAAACCCGAGCCGCAGAAGCCGAACGCGTAGTAAAGACCGTCGACCTTGCTGCTCGGCCCGATCACCGGTTCACCGTCGGGCAGATAGCTTTCCACGCCGCTCCACACGCGAATCACATGCAGCGGCGCCATCGCGGGCACGAGCCGCCGCAACTGCGCGACTTGGCGCACGGTGTTGCTCGGCAGGACCGACGCGCGGCACGTCACCGCATCCGCCGGCCCACCTGGACCGCCGCCGACAATGATATTGCCGCGCGGAATCTGGCGGAAATAGATGCTCTCTTCCTTGATCGAGGTGAACACCCCCATCGACGACTTGAACACATACGGCACCGGCTCGGTCACGGCCATCTGCGGTCCGCTAGCGACCAACGGAACGGGTTCGCCGAACTGTTCGGTCAGACGGCTCGCCCAGGCGCCCGCGCAGATCACGAGTTGCGCCGCCCAATACACGTCGCCACCTGCGCTCTCCACGCGAAACCGCTCACCGTCCTTTTCGACCCGCACGATCTCCGTGTTCTCGACCACCTGGGCGCCGAGTCGCGCAGCCGCACGGCCAAACGCGGGCGCGGCGAGACGCGGATTAGCGTGACCGTCGAGTGGTGAAATCGACGCCGCCAGCACCTCGCGCCCGAGAAACGGAAAGCGTTGAAACACGGCATCGCCGTGCAGCACGTTGAGATCGAGACCATAAGCGCGGGCATCGATCGCATACTGATCGAAATTCTCCACGTCCTTCTGGTGATAGCACACGCGCGTGTGGCCCGACGCCAGAAACTCGATGTCTTCGCCGAGCAGCTCCTTCGAGCGTTGCCATGTCCGCAGTGCGCGGTTCGCCATCTCCAGTTGCGGCAACGCGCGTCCCTGCCGGCGAATGCCGCCGAAGTTCACGCCGCTCGCCTGCTGCCCCGTGAGTCCACGTTCGAGCAGAATCACCGAGCGCTTGCGCTGACGCAGGAAGAAGGTGGTCGTCGTTCCCATGATGCCGCCGCCGATTACGATGACATCGGCTTCGTTTGCAGTCGTCGCGCTCATTCGCTCACCTCTTCGGCAAGCGCCACCGGCAGCGGTTTGACGGGCGCCTGACCACGCAGCCGTCCCACCGAGGACAAGGGCACCGAGGCCGCCGCCGCGATGATCTCTGCGCCTGCGTGGCCAC
This sequence comes from Paraburkholderia domus, assembly GCF_905220705.1. Classification (GTDB taxonomy): domain Bacteria; phylum Pseudomonadota; class Gammaproteobacteria; order Burkholderiales; family Burkholderiaceae; genus Paraburkholderia; species Paraburkholderia domus. The sequence continues at coordinate 122,554 of NZ_CAJNAT010000013.1, read as the reverse complement.
AGTAACGCCCCTGGCAGCGGCCCATGCCGACGCGCGAAAACGCCTTCGCGCGATTGGCTTCCTGGGCGCCGGTCGCCTGCACGACGCGGCGCAGTTCGCCGGCTGTAATGGCTTCACAGCGGCAGACGATCGTTTCATCCGGCAGGGACGCGGCGAATTTCGCGGGCCATGGAAAGGCTTCGCGCAGGCCCGCTGCGAAACGCGTGAAACGCGCGAGTTCGGCACGCAAGCCTTCGACGCCTTCAACCTGCATGCCGTGATCGTGCAATGCCGCCAGTGCAGCGAGCCGGCCCGAACGTTCGGCTGCGTCCGCACCGCGAACTCTTGCACCATCGCCCGCCAGATAAACGCCCTTGACGCTGCTACGGCCGTCGTCGTCGATTTGCGGAAGCCACTGCTGCGCGTTGTCGTCGAACAGGAAGCGGCACCCCGCGAGGTCCGCAAGTTGCGTCTCGGGACGCAGGTGATAGCCGAGCGCGACGGCATCGCACGCGAGTTCGAGTAGCTCGCCGCCAGGCAATGCAACCACGACGCCGCTCACGCCTTGCTGCGGCGAGCCTTTGATTTCCAGAGGCTGCACGCCACGATGAACCGGCACGCGCGCCTTCGCAAGCACACGCGTCAACGCAATGCCCTTTTTGAGCGCGGCAGGAATCGCCAGCAAACGAGGCAGCGCGGCCACACGCTGCATGAATGTCGACGTATCGAGCACCGCGGCCACCTGCGCACCCGCCTTCACGTATTGCGCCGCCACGAGATACAGCAACGGACCGCTGCCCATCATCACGATGCGCGAGCCGATCGCGCAGCCCTGCGATTTCAGCGCAACCTGCGCGCCGCCGAGGCTATAGGTGCCCGCCTGGTGCCAGCCCTTGACCGGCATCAGCCGATCGGTCGCGCCGCTGCAAACAATAAGCGAATCGAACGTCAGCGTCTGGTAGCGCGTGCCGCTCGCCAGATGCACGGTGTTCGGCGAGATATTCCAGACCAGCGTCTCCGGCAGATAATCGATCTTGCCCTTCAGCGCATCGAAGCGCTGATGCAGCGAAGCAGCACGCTCGGCCTCGGTGCCGTACAAGGTCTCATAGCTGCGTGAAAAACCCTCCGGCTGCCGCCGATAGATCTGGCCGCCGTCACGCCGCCCTTCGTCGACGACCGTCGGCCGCAACCCGGCTTCGACCAGCGCCTGCGCAGCGCGCACGCCCGCCGGCCCGGTGCCGATGATCACTACACGCGGGGCCATATACCCTCCTCGGCTTCGGCCAGCTTCGTCACGATCGACATGCCGGGCGCCGCGGGCGTACTGCACGCCCGCATGCGTTCGCCTTGCGCCGTCCAGACCCAGCAATCCTGGCACGCGCCCATCAGGCAGAAACCGGCGCGGCGGCCATCGCCGAATTCGGAATCGCGCAACGTGTCCACGCCGGTCAGCAAAGCGACCATCAACGTGTCGCCCTCGGCTGCCTCGCGCACGACGCCGTCCACCGTAATCGGGAAGGTCTTGCGGCCCGTCTCCGCGAGTCGCACAAATCGTCCGTTCATACCGGGGTCACCTCTTCGGTCTGCAAGCGATTCAATTCCGCCGCTGGATGATGGCAAAGAATCTCAGCGCCCGAAGGCAGCTTCTTCATGGCCGGCGGCGTCATATTGCACATCCCGTCGATGCGTACCGGGCAGCGTGCACGGAACGAGCACAGCTCGGGAATATTGGCGCTCTCGCCCATCGGCGGCAACGCGGCACAACCAATCTCGCGGCGGGCATCGAGCCAGCCGGGCTTCAAAGCGGGCACCGAATCGACCAGCAAGCCCGTGTAGGGGTGATACGGCGGCGCGGCGAGCACGTCGCGCTGTCCGGCTTCCACACGATGCCCCGCGTACAGCACGATCACTTCGTCGCAGATCGCGCGCACGGTCGAGATGTCGTGGCTAATGAACATGTACGACACACCCAATTCACGGCGCAATTCGGCCAGCAGATCGAGGATCGCCGCGCCAACCACCGTATCGAGCGCGGAAGTCACTTCGTCGCAAAGGATCAACGCGGGATCGGCGGCAAGCGCGCGCGCCAGATTCACACGCTGCTTCTGGCCGCCGGAGAGTCCGGCCGGCGTACGCGTAGCGATCGAAGCCGGCAGCTTCACCAGATCGAGCAGTTCCAGCATGCGTTTCTTAGCGGCCGAGCCGCGCAGATGGTGATAAAACGCCAGCGGACGGCCCAGGATATCGGCGATCGAATGGCTCGGGTTCAGCGCGGTGTCGGCATTCTGGAACACGATTTGAATCTGCCGGTACTGCTCCGGCGTGCGGCGCGACAGTTGTGCGGGCAACGGCTTGCCGTCGAACAGCACTTCGCCGCGCGCGCGGTCGACCAGACCGGCCACCACACGCGCGAGCGTCGTCTTGCCGGAGCCGGATTCGCCGATCACCCCGAGCGTGCTGCCGCGAGGAATCGACAGGCTGACGTCGTCGAGCACGCGCACAGCCGGTGCGCCGAAGCGGTCGATCCGTCCATAGCCTGCCGCGAGTCCGCGAATTTCGAGCAGTGGCGGGATGTGATTGCCGACCTGCTGCTGCGGCTCCAGCTCCATTTCCGGGCGGCGCGTGGCAGCGAGCAGTTGACGCGTATAGGCATCCACAGGCGCATCGAGCACTTGCGCGACCGCCCCATTCTCCTTCACCGCGCCGCCGTTCAGCACGACGATGCGGTCCGCCATCTGCGCGACCACAGCCAGGTCGTGCGACACATACACGGCGGTCGTGCCGAGTTCGCGAATCACTTTCTTGAAGGCCGCGAGCACTTCGATCTGCGTGGTGACATCGAGCGCAGTGGTGGGTTCGTCGAACACGACGACAGCGGGATCGGTGATCAACGCCATCGCGGCCATCAGGCGCTGCAACTGACCGCCGGACACCTGATGCGGATACCGGTCGCCGATCGTCTCCGGCGCGGGCAGCGCAAGCGCGCGGAACAGGCTGATCGCTTTCGTGCGCGCTGCGTCTTTCGTCATCAAGTGATGCAGCAACGCCGGTTCGGTGACCTGATCCATGATCGTACGTGCCGGATTGAAACCCGCCGCCGCACTCTGCGCCACATAAGCTACAGTCCGCGACCGTAACGCACGACGGCCTTTGGCATCGAGCGACAGCACATCTTCGTCGCCGATACGGATCGAGCCGCCGCTAATCGAACAACCCGCCCGCGCATAACCGAGCAATGCCAGCGCGATAGTCGTCTTGCCCGACCCGGACTCGCCGATCAGCGCCAGCACCTCGCCCTTCTTCACCGAAAAGTCGACGCCCTTGACGATCTCGGTCACCGGCCCCGGAGCCGCACCCGCGACCACCCGCAGGCCCTTCACTTCAATCATGTCCCGATCAGCCATCATGCACCTCCATGGCTACGGCCACGACGCCGCAGGTTGTCGATCAGCAGATTCATGCCGATGGTCAGCGTCGCGATCGCGACCGCCGGCATCAGAACGGCAGGCGCACCCTCCGACAAACCGCCGATGTTCTCGCGCACGAGCGAACCCCAATCGGCGTTCGGCGGCTGCACACCAAGACCGAGAAAACTCAACCCGCTCAGCAGCAGCACAATGAACACGAAGCGCAAACCGAAATCGGCGAGCATCGGATGAATCATGTTCGGCAGCACTTCGACGCGTGCGATATAGAAGATGCCTTCGCCGCGCGCCCTGGCTACCTGCACGTATTCGAGACCCATCAGGTTCACAGCAAGCGAGCGCGAAATGCGGAATGCACCGGGGATATAGGCCAACGCGGCGACGGTCGTCAGCATCGTGATCGACGAACCGAACGCCGCGATCACAACCAGCGCGAGCACCTTGCTCGGAATCGAAATCAGCGCGTCGAACAGACGGCTCAGGATTTCATCGACCCAGCGCGTGGACACCGCGGCGAGCAAACCGAAGAACGTGCCGATCAAACTGGCGAGCACCGCGGCAGCCAGCGCGAGGCCCACCGTATAGCGCGCGCCGTAGAGAATCCGGCTCAACATATCGCGGCCGAGATAGTCGGTGCCGAGCGGATACGCCGTGCTATAGCTGCCGAAAATCTCCGTCGATGTCAGCGTGCCGCCGTTATACGGTGCAACCAGCGGCCCGATGAACGCGACGATCAGCCAGAACGTCACCAGCACGAGGCCGATCAGGCCGAGCACGGAGAAGCGCTGCACCAGCCGTTTCAACACGCCCTGTTTCAGCGCGGCAGTTTCGACGACTGGCGTCTCGATGACGGGTTCATCGACGCCCAGGTCGTACAGCTCGGTGCTGGCATGGGGCACATGAGGAACGTGGGGATTGGTAGGTTGGCTCATCATCGACGCAGCCTCGGGTTGGATACGATTTGACACAGGTCGGCGATCAGCACCAACGCGAGATACGCCGCGCAGAACACCATCACGCAGCCCTGCACGAGCGGCATGTCGCGGTTGGTGACGGCGTCGACCATCAGGCTCGCGAGGCCGGGATAGTTGAAGATCGACTCCACGATCACCACGCCGCCGAACAGATACGACAGGCTCAACGCCACCGCATTGGCAATCGGCCCGATGGTGTTGGGCAACACATGCCGCAACACCACGCGCGCGGGCGACGCGCCCTTGAGCACCGCCATTTCAACGTACGACGAATTGAGCTGGTCGAGCACCGCGGCGCGCGTCATGCGCGCCATCTGCGCGACGATCACGCAGCACAGCGTCATCACCGGCATCGCGTAGATGCGCAGCAGCGCGCCGAACGAATGCACCTCCGAGAGATACGACAGCGCGGGCAGCCAGCGCAGCTTGACGGCGAAGATCAGCACCGCGATGGTGGCGATCAGGAACTCCGGCACGGCGACCGTCGACAGCGTGAGCACGTTGAGCGTCCGGTCGAGCAGCGAGCCGCGGAACATCGCCGACGAAATACCGATCAGCAAGGCCACGGGCACCGAGACCAGCGCCGTCAGACCGGCCAGCACCAGCGAATTCGGCAGGCGCGTGGCGATCAGCTCGCTGACCGGCAGATTGTTCGACAACGAGGTGCCGAAGTTGCCGCTGACAATATGAATGAGCCACTCGAAGTAGCGTTGCAGCGCCGGTTGGTCGAGACCGAACTGATGCCGCAATGCCGCGACGGCTTCCGGGGTTGCCGCCTGGCCGAGCGCTTGTTGAGCCGCATCGCCGGGAAGCAGCCCGGTGATGGCGAACACGACTGCCGAGACCAGCAGCAGCGTAAGCAGCGCGAGGCCAAGGCGCGCGGCAATGAGTCGTTGCGCGTGTGCTTTCATCGAAAGTCTCCTCTGTCGATCGGAGTTGGCGCTTTAGCGCTTACTCCGATCCCATGCAACGTAGTTGCCGTTAAAGCCGCACGCCACTCGATCAGCGGCGTGCGTGTTGCCGGGTCCGACTTTCCAGTTCGCCAGACTGGAAACCCTTCGTTACTGCGCGTCAGTTGCTCACGCTTCGAGCCAGACGTTTTCCGCGAACATGAAACCCATCAGGCCGGCCAGCGGAATCGAGCCGAGGCCCTTGAGCTTCGACGTGTAGGCATCGATCGAGCTCTGGAACATCGGAATGCCGACGCCGCCCGTTTCATGCACCAGCACCTGCATGTCGCCGTAAATCTTCTTACGCTTCGCATCGTCCGGTTCGCCGCGTGCCGCAAGCAGCATCTGATCGAACTTCGGGCTCTTCCAGTTCGCTTCGTTCCACGGTGCGTCCGACTTGAAGAACTGGGTGAAGATCACGTCGGCACTCGGACGCGCATTGACATTGCCGAAACCCAGCGGATGCTTCATCCAGTGATTCGACCAGTAGCCGTCGGCCGGCACGCGCGACACCTGAAGATTCAGACCGGCTTGCGGCGCCACCTGCTGAAGGAACATCGCCATTTCAACCGAGCCTTCCGCCGCCGGCGACGCGAAAATCTGGATCGGCGCGCTGCCTACCTTGGCCTTCTGGAAATGGAACTTCGCCTTGTCCGGATCGAAGGCGCGCTGCGGCAAACCGGCCAGGTAGTACTTGTTGGTCGGATCGATGGGCTGGTCGTTGCCGATCGCGCCGTAACCCTGGAAGATCGCCCGGCGCATCTGCTCGCGATCCTGCAGGTACATCATGCCTCGCCGAAAATCGTCGTTAGCGGTAATGCCGCCTTCGTCGCGAACGATCAGGTCGGTGTACTCGCCCGTCTTCGTCTCCAGCACAGCGAAACCACCTGCGCCCTTGATCTGGGCGGTCGAACGCGGGCTCACCGAATTGATCAGTTGCACATCGCCCGAGAGCAGTGCGTTCACCCGCGCGGATTCATCGCCAATGCCGATCAATTCGACTTCGTCGAGATGCGGCAGGCCTGGCTTCCAGTAATTCGTGTTTTTCACGCCGACCGTACGCACGCCCGGCGAGAATTCCTTGACCTTGAACGGGCCGGTGCCAACCGCCGTTTTGAAATCCTTGGTGCCGTCCTTGATGATCTGGAAATGCGAGGTGGCAAGAATCACCGGCAGATCGGCGTTCGGACCTTCGAGCGTAATCGTTACCTCGTTCGGGCCCGTCGCTTTCACGTCCTTGATCTGATCGGCAAGCGTCTTCGCTTTCGATGCCGTCGCCGGATCCTTGTGGCGCATGATCGAGTACACGACGTCCGCCGGCGTGAGCGGCTTTCCGTCGTGGAACTGCACACCGGTGCGCAGCTTGGCGACCCACACCGTCGCATCCTTCGTATCGAGCGAGGTGGCGAGCGCCATCTTCGCGCCGAGATGCGAATCGAGTTCGGTCAGGCAGTTGTAGAACATAAAGCCGCGGACATAGTCCGTGCCGAGCGCGCCCTTCGCGGGATCGAGCGTGTCGGAGGCCGAGGCGGACTGCGTCGCCACCCGGATCTTGCCGCCCTGCTTCGGCTTGGCTTGAGCCAATGCCGCACCGCTCGCGGTCAACAAGCCGGCGCCTGTTACCGACATCATGCCGGCCGCGGCCATCGCGCGCAGCACGCCGCGACGCGACGCGCCTTTTGACGTCAATCGCTCCAACTCGGTGCCGAGTTGAAGAGCGCCATATTGCGAGTTTTCCTTATTCATCGAACTTCTCCGCGAGGGTGACAGGGATAGCTGCGTGGTTTTTAATGGCCAATACAACAATGAAGCGTCAGTAGAAAATGTCTTTGATGCGGTAGTACGTCCCCACCAGCGGCAGGAACCAGGGTTTGCCGGTGTGGCCGGGAATCGCCGGCCACTCGGACTCGCGCCACGGATTGCGCTCTTCGTGGCCGTCCATCACGTCGGCCATCACCTGGCCCATGTGCGTCGACATCTGCGTGCCGTGGCCGCTGTAACCCAGTGAGAAGTAAATCCCGTCGTGTTGTCCGGCATGCGGCAGACGATCGGCGGTCATGTCCACGAGGCCGCCCCAGCAATAGTCGATGCGTGCTTTCGCCAACATCGGAAACATCGCGGCGAGCCCCTCTTGCAGAATCCGTCCGCTCTTCGCATCGGAGGGCCGCTCGGACGCCGTGAAGCGCGCGCGGCCACCGAACAGCAAACGTGAATCGGGCGTCACGCGGAAGTAGTTGTGCATCAGCCGCGTGGTGGTATAGGCGCGCCGATTCGGAAACACCTGCGCCAGCAGCTCCGGCGACAGCGGTTCCGTCACGACGATGAACGAACCCACCGGCGCGAGACGCCGCCGATACCAGCCGAACGGCCCATGCCGCGACGGGCCGGTGGCAATCAGCACCTGCTTCGCGCGCACTTCGCCGCGCGCCGTGGTGACCTTGAAGCCGCTGCCATCCTTCGCGATCGCGGTGACCGCCGCGTTTTCATATAGCTTCGCGCCGCGACGGACCGCGGCCTCGGCGAGTCCGACCGTGAACTTGCCCATATGCATCTGGCCGCCGTGCCGTTGCAGCAGTCCGCCGTAAAAACTGTCCGACTGGATTTCGCTGCGGATACGCTCACGTCCGATTAATTCGATATCCGTATCGACTTCACGCCGGATCAACTCCGCGGTCTTCTCCAGGTGCGCAAAGTGATGCGGTTTCGACGCCAGCTTCAGCTTGCCGGTCGCAATGTAATTGCAGTCGATGTTTTCCTCGCGAATCAGACGCTCGACCGTATCGACCGCATCCGAAAACGCGCGGTAGCAGGCACTGGCCCGCTCCACACCCATTTGCGCGACCAGCGCGACGAAGTCCTGCGCGACGCCGGTATTGACCTGCCCACCATTGCGCCCGGACGCACCGCCACCGATGCGCCCCGCGTCGAGCACCGTCACCGCGGCGCCACGCTTGCCCAACGCCTGCGCCGCCGACAGCCCGGTGAAGCCGCCGCCGATCACGACGACATCGGCCTGGCCTTCGACCGGACCTTCACACGCCGAAACGAGCGGCGGTGCGGTGTCGAGCCAATAGGAATCGAGCTTCATCCGGTCTGTCCTTGAGATGGGCAATGGGGCAAACGACGCTTACAGACCGAGTTCCGCGGCCAGATGCGGGATGTCGTTGACTTCGTAGTACTGGTAGTACGGCGTCGACGGTTCATGGCCGCGGTTGACGAAAGCCTTGTGCTTGATGCCCAGGTCGTGTGCGGTCATCAGGTCGTAACGCAGGCTCGACGACACGTGCAGCACGTCTTCCGGATTGCAGTTCAGCTGGTCGAACATGTATTCGAAGCCTTGCATGCGCGGCTTGTACGACTGTGCCTGCTCGGCGGTAAAGACCGCGTGGAACGGCGCGCCGAGCTTGTCGACGTTGCTCTGGATCTGGTTGTTCGACGCGTTCGACAGAATCACCAGCTTGTACTTCTTCGCCAGACGCGAGAGGCCTTCCGGCACGTCCGGATGCGGACCCCAGGTCGGCACCGCCGTGTAGATCTTCTCGGCTTCCATTTCGTTGAACTCGACATTCATGCGCTTGCAGGCGCGGCGCAACGCGTTGACGACCACGTCACGATACGGCTTCCATGCACCGAGCACTTCGTCGCGACGATAGCCGGCGTAAAACGCGATGAGCTTCTCCATGTCGTCGCCTTGCAGCACGTGACCGAACATTTCGCGGGTCGTGTCGGCCATGCGGAACTTCGTGAGCGTGCCGTAACAGTCGAAGGTGATGTATTTCGGTTCGAATTCGATCATGGTGCAGTCCTATCGTGATGGTGAACCCATATTGGGTTCAGTGGCGAAAACAGCGTTGCATGGGACCGGAGTAAGTGCTGAAGCACTAACTCCGGTCGACAGAAAAGCTCATTCCTGTTAAAGATTTAATCAGCGCAAAAACATAGATGTTCCTGATTCGGGCGCTGCTGATGACACAAACCATGCGTTTTGAGGCCGTTACGCAGCACAGTCTGCGGTGGACGGGCTGGAAGCCCCGTCCGTATTGGTGTTGCGGGAATCAAGGCCGCAGGTCGATCAACACACTCTTGAAACGCAGGTTTGCCTCGTAGGCCTGGCGGCCGAGGTCCTTGCCGATGCCGGAACGCTTGAAGCCGCCGGTGGGGATCATGAAGTCGGAGGTGCGGCCGTAGCGGTTGACCCAGACCGTCCCCGCTTCGAGGCCGCGCACGAAGCGCAGCGCGCGGCCCAAGTCAGCGGTATGCACGCCGGCAGCGAGGCCATAGTCGGGATGCTGCGCGAGCGCGAGCGCTTCTTCTTCGGTATCGAAGGTTTGCAACGTCAGCACGGGGCCGAAGACTTCTTCGCGCACGGCTTCAGAGTGGGCGGTGACGTCCGTGAGCAGCGTCGGCGCATAGAACGCGCCACCCGACGCACCAACGGCCCCGCCGTCAGCCCGCACACCGCCATAGCGCAGCGTCGCGCCCGCCTCCAGCGTGCGCCCGACGATCCCTTCGATGCGCGCTGCCTGTGGCACGGAGATGATCGGCGACAAGGTGGTGCCGACGGCCCATGTCGCGCCGGGTTTCACCTCGGCGAAGATCTTGCCGATGCGCTCGGCCAGCGGCTCCGCCAAGCTTCGCTCGACCAGCAGGCGCGAGCCGGCCACGCATACCTGGCCCGCGTTACCGGTGATGGAGCCGGCGATCCGGCGCGCCACATCGTCGAGACGCGGGGCGTCGGCAAACACGATTTGCGGGCTCTTGCCGCCCAGTTCCAGCGTAACCGGCTTGGTGCCGCTATTGGCACAAGCGGCCATGATCGCGGCCCCCGTGCGCGTGGAGCCCGTGAAGGTGACCTTGCTGATCTTCGGATGACGCACCAGTTCTTCGCCGGTGACACGGCCGTCGCCTTGGACCACGTTGAAGATGCCGGCCGGCACGCCCGCCTGCACGGCCAGTTCGGCGAGTCGCAACACCGAGAACGGCGTCATCTCGGACGGCTTCAGCACCACCGCGTTACCCGCAGCCAGCGCTGGGGCAATCTTCCACGACGCCATCACGAGGGGGAAATTCCATGGCGCGATTGCGCCAATCACGCCATACGGTTCGGCGATCGTCATGCCGAGATGGTCATGATCGGTCGCCGCCACGTCGCCACCGACCTTGTCGGCAAACTCCGCATAGAAACGGATGCCCTCGGCAGTGAACGGCACGTCCCAGCCAATTGCCTGAGCAATCGGACGGGTCGAGCCGAGCGCCTCCAGCCGGCCTAAAAACGGCGCATCGGCTTCGATCAGCTCGGCGAAACAACGCAGGATTTTGGCGCGCTCACGCGGGGCCATGCGCGCCCAGCCACTCGTTCTGAAAGCCTGCCACGCGTTCTCCACCGCGCGGTCCACCATTTCGGCGTCGGCGAGCGGTACGGAGGCGTAGATCACGCCGTCCGAAGGGCGCGCCACCTCGATGCGGCGCCCGCCGCTACGCACGTCGCTGTCCACATACTCACCGCCGATGAAATGCCCGCTGCGAATCGCGACGTCGTCCGGATTGAAGCTGTCCATGAGAAAAGTTTCCTGTGTGACTGGCTGTTAGTCCCGAGCGGTGCGTTTTGACAACGCCGCCGCCATGACAAAATCGTAGAGCCGCGGGCGTGGCATATGTCGCCGACAAAAATCCCCGCGCAGCAGAACGCGCCTGTAATGAGCGGTCAAACTGAGCGTTTTGCATCGATTTGCGATACGGCCCTTTCGAACGGCCCGGATAAAAAGATCGTCCTAGTCACACCGCGCACCGGATGACAAAGTGACGGCGTAAGCCTTCAGCCATCCTGGGAGTACGGCGTGTCCGATTCGATTACCACTAGACGTTTCACCCACGACGACATCGCCGCCGCGCATGCGCTGACAGTCGAACTCAAATGGCCGCATCGTGCGGACGACTGGCGATTCGTGGCGCTTCTGGGTGTGGGTTTCGTCGCGGAAGATGCGAGCGGTGTGATCGGCACGGCGTTGTGCTGGAAATACGGCGCCGACCGGGCCTCGCTCGGGATGGTGATCGTCTCCCCCGAGCAGCAAGGGCGCGGCATCGGCAGAAAGCTGATGGAACTGGTGCTGGAAGAACTCGGCGGCCGGGTTACGTTTCTGCACGCCACGACCGCCGGTCAGCCTTTGTATGAAAAGCTCGGCTTTCAGGCGGTCGGCACGCTCGACCAGCATCAGGGCGCGGCATTCCAGCCGCCCCTCGTTTCATTGCCGCCAGGGGAACGCCTGCGCCCGCTCGGTTCGAGCGATACGGCCCGGCTGGTCGAACTGGCATCGCGGGCAAGCGGCCTGGACCGCAGCGAAGTCTTGCCCGCACTCTTGAGCGCCGCTGATGCCATCGCGCTCGATCGCGATGGCGAGCTGATCGGCTTCGCGCTGTTTCGCCGCTTCGGGCGCGGCTTTGCGATTGGGCCGGTCGTCGCGCCCGCGTCGGAGGACTCACGCCGCGCCAAGGCGTTGATCAGCCACTGGCTGGCACTTAACGAAGGCGTGTTCGTGCGTATCGACACGCCAGGCGAGAGCGGACTGACCGAATGGCTGACCCAACTGGGGCTGCCGCGCGTGGATACAGTAGTCAAAATGGTTCGGCATGCCACGCCGGCGGATCTCGCGAACGCCAGCAGCGCGGCGGGCAAGAACGAGCCCTATCTGCAATACGGCATCATCAACCAGGCGATCTTCTGATCCACCATGGCCTTCCTTTATAAAGCCGACCCGGCGCGCGGCGCGCAATGGGCGAAACTCTTCGCGCAGAAAGCACCCGACCTGCCGTTCCACATCTGGCCCGATCTCGGCGACCCGGCTGCGGTCCGCTACCTTGCCGCCTGGCAACCGCCGGAAGATCCCACGCGTACCTTCCCTAACCTCGAAGTCGTGTTCTCCGTCGGTGCGGGCATCGACCAGTTCGATCTGTCAGGCGTGCCGGCTCATGTGCCGGTGGTGAGGATGATCGAACCGGGCATCGTTGAAGGCATGGTCGAATACGTCACGCAAGCCGTGCTGACCATTCATCGCGATCTGTTCGACTATGGACTTCAGCAACAACAGCAGGTCTGGCGTGAACTGCCGCTCAAGCCGGCCAGCGCTCGCCGCATCGGCGTGCTGGGGCTCGGCGTGCTGGGCACCGCGGTGCTGGAGAAGCTGCGATTATTCGGCTTCGCCTGCGCGGGCTGGAGCCGTTCGCCGCGTGAGATCGAGGGCGTCGATTGCTATGCAGGCGAAGGCGCCTTGGATGAGTTTCTCGCCCGCACCGACATCCTGATCTGCCTGTTGCCACTCACACCCGCCACACGCGGCCTGCTCGATGCCGAGTTGTTCGCGAAGTTGCCGCTCGGTGCGTCGCTGATTCAAACGGGGCGCGGTCCGCATCTGAATCAGCATGACCTGCTGGCGGCACTGGACAGCGGCCAGTTGCACAACGCCATTCTCGACGTCACCGACCCTGAGCCGCTGCCCGCCGGTCATCCGTTGTGGACGCATCCACGTGTGCGCATCACGCCCCATATCGCCAGCGCGACGCGGCCCGAGAGCGCCGTCGACGTGGTGCTCGAGAATCTGCGCCGCCATCGCAAAGGCCTGCCGATGCTCGGTCAGATTGACCGCGCCCAGGGATATTGAACGCGGCGCTCGCTGAAACGGCGATCCGCCAGGGCTTTTCAGCGTCCGCAGCAGAAAATGCTAAGGCCATGCATCAAAACGCGTCGGACGCGCTTTTCAGGCAATTGTTTAGGTGAGCAGGCGATCGCCCTGGGTCAGTAGTATGGAACGGTCAACAGCCCTTTCCCGCGACGAGAACCCATCATGCCGATCCATTCGCTCATCGAAGCCGACCGCAAACATCTGATTCACCCGGTCATCAACTACCGCGCGCACGAGGCCCGCGGCGTCACCGTCCTCGAGTCCGCCAGCGGCGCGTTCCTGCGCGACGCGGCCGGCAACGAACTACTCGACGCCTTCTCCGGTCTGTGGTGCGTCAATGTCGGCTACGGCCAGCAAAGCATTGTCGAGGTCGCCACCGAGCAGATGAAAAAGCTGCCCTACGCGACCGGCTATTTCCATTTCGGCTCGGCGCCCGCGATCGAACTGGCGCAAAAGCTGGTCGAGGTGTCGCCCGCTTCGCTGCACCATGTGTATTTCACGCTCGGTGGTTCCGATGCAGTCGATTCGGCCATCCGTTTCATCACGCACTATTTCAACGCGACCGGGCGGCCGTCGAAGAAACACATCATCGCGCTGCAACGCGGCTACCACGGTTCGTCGACGATGGGCGCGGGCCTCACTGCCTTGCCCGCGTTTCACCGCAATTTCGATCTGCCGCTGCCGAACCAGCATCATCTGCCGTCGCCGTATGCATATCGCAATGATTTCGCCGACGACGCCGCGTTGATCGCCGCCTCGGTGACCGCGCTCGAAACAAAGGTGGCCGAACTCGGTGCGGACAACGTCGCGGCCTTCTTCTGCGAACCGATTCAGGGTTCGGGCGGTGTGATCGTACCGCCGGTCGGCTGGTTGAAAGCGATGCGCGAAAGTTGCCGTAAGCTCGGCATTCTGTTCGTCGCCGATGAAGTCATCACCGGCTTCGGGCGCACGGGTCCGCTGTTCGCGTGTCAGGGCGAAAACGTCGAACCGGATCTGATGACGGTGGCAAAGGGCTTGACCGCCGGCTATGCACCGATGGGCGCCGTGCTGATGTCAGACGAAATCTATCAAGGCATTGCCGATGGCGACGCCGAAGCAGTCGTCGGCCACGGCCATACGTATTCGGCGCATCCGGTCAGCGCGGCGATCGGTCTCGAAGTACTGCGCCTGTATCACGAAGGCGGCCTGCTTGCGAACGGCGTGGCCCGTGGCCCGCGTTTCGCCCGCGGCCTCGACGCGCTGCTCGCGCATCCGCTAGTGGGCGACTCACGCCATCGTGGCCTGCTCGGCGCGCTTGAACTGGTATCGGACAAAGACAGCAAGGCAGGTTTCGATCCATCGCTGAAACTGTCCGAACGGATCGCTGCTGCGGCTTATGAAAACCGCCTGATTTTCCGCGCGTTCGGCGACAATATTCTTGGTTTTGCGCCGGCGCTGTCATACACGGAGGCGGAGTTCGATCTGATGTTCGAGCGCCTCGAAAAAACCCTCGACGACGTTCTCGGACAAGCCGATGTTCGGGCCGCGCTGAAGGTCAAAATTCATGCCACCGCGTGCTAGAGTAGAGAACCCTTCGAGCCTCCTTCACCCATCGCCGGAGCGATAACGTTACGATGAGCAGCGACTGCAAGCTGGACCGGATTGACCTGCGCATACTTTCACAGTTGCAGAAGAAAGGCCGCATAACCAACGTCGAGCTTGCCGACGCGGTCGGCCTTTCGCCCAGTCCTTGCCTGATTCGCGTCAAGCGTCTGGAGAAAGCCGGCTACATCATCGGCTACGGTGCGCAGATCCAGCTCGAAAAGCTCGGCGACGTGCAGATCGTGTTCACCGAAGTCACGCTCGCCGATCATCGGCGGGAAGACTTCATCAAGTTCGTGAATGCGATCAAGGATGTCGACGAGATTGTCGAGTGCCATCTGGCGAGCGGCGGCTATGACTATTTGCTGAAGTTCGTCACGCGTAGCGTGAGCCATTATCAGAGCATCGTCGAGGGACTGCTGGAACGTGATATTGGCATCGAGAAGTACTTCAGCTACGTGATCATCAAGTCGCCGTTCGTGAAGAGTCACTATCCGCTCGAAACGTTGTTCTCGCAAAATCACAATTAGGTCTTTGGAGTCGCCGGTGCATCAGCCGGCGGACTCCACTCGGCGAATTCCTCGCTCAGAAAGTCGACGCACACCCGCACCTTCGCCGACTGCGCGAGCCGCGCCGGGTACACCGCCCACAGGTTCGCCGGTTGCGTGACATCCGGCAGAACCTGCTGCAACTGGCCGCTGTCGAGCAGCGGCCGCACATCCCACATCGACCGCAGCACGATGCCGCGTCCCGCCAAGGCCCATTGCACCGCCACTTCACCGTGATTGGTCGACAACGGCCCCGTGACCTTGATCGACTCCGCAACGCCGCGCACCGTCAAACGCCACAGACCGAATGGATGGTCGCGCTCCTTGATCGCGAGGCACGCATGCGACGACAGATCGGCGACTTGCCGCGGCGTGCCGTGCCGGGCGAGATAGCCGGGCGACGCACACAGCACGCGATGATTCGACGCGAGCCGTTTGGCAATCAGATGCGGTGCGATCTCGTCGCCGATCCGGACATCGAGGTCGAAGCCTTCGCCGCCTACGTCGACGAGACGGTCGAACAGATCGAGGCGCACGCTCAGTTGCGGGTATCGCTCTGAAAACCTGGCCAACGCGGGCGCGACGAAACGGCGGCCAAAGCCGAAGCTGCTGGAAATGCGCAGCTTGCCGCCGGGAATGCGGCGCGTGGTGGAGACGTCTTCCACCAGTTGGTCGACGTCGTCGAGAATTTTTTCGGCCCAGGTGTAGACGCGCTCACCGGCTTCCGTAATCGCGACGCGTCGCGTGGAGCGATGCAATAAACGCGTACCGAGCGTAGTCTCGAGCACATTGATGCGTTTGCTGACGTACGCCGCGGACACCGACAGCGACTCGGCCGCCGCGCTGAAACTCGATTTGCGCGCCACTTCGCAAAACACGCGCAAATCGCCGAGATCGGGTGAGGGGATGGCATTCATAGGTCGCTTAATTGCACATCAGTTTGTACACGAATCGTGCATAGTGACTTAACTAAAGCGAGCATTTTAAGCTTAAATGGCAGGAATAAAATAAGCGCTATCGAAACATCGAACGCCCCAACGGAGGAGCAGAAACATGTCGAAGAAATATCGGATTGCGGTCATACCCGGCGACGGTATCGGTGTCGAAGTGATGCCGGAAGCCATTCGCGTGCTGGACACGGTAAAGAAGCGCTTCGGCATCGAACTGGAGTATCAGCACATCGAATGGGCCAGCTGCGATTACTACGCCAAACACGGCAAGATGATGCCGGACGACTGGAAAGCCCAACTGCAATCCGCCGACGCGATTCTGTTCGGCGCGGTCGGCTGGCCCGACACGGTGCCCGACCATATCTCGCTGTGGGGCTCGCTGCTGAAGTTCCGGCGTGAATTCGATCAGTACATCAACCTGCGCCCTGCCCGGCTGTTCGCCGGTGTGCCGTCGCCGCTCGCGGGCCGCAAGGCGGGCGACATTGATTTCTGGATCGTGCGCGAGAACACCGAGGGCGAATATTCGTCGGTGGGCGGCGTGATGTTCGAAGGCACCGAGCGTGAGTTCGTGCTGCAGGAATCCGTGTTCACGCGGCACGGCAGCGAACGCGTGCTGAAGTTCGCGTTCGATCTCGCGCAACGGCGCGAACGCAAGAAGATCACCGTGGCGACGAAGAGCAACGGCATCGCGATCAGCATGCCGTGGTGGGACAAATGCGCGGCGGGCATCGCGGCGCAGTATCCAGATGTGACGTGGGACAAGCAGCACATCGACATTCTCTGCGCGCGCTTCGTGTTGAACCCGGATCGCTTCGACGTGGTGGTCGCGACCAATCTGTTCGGCGACATCCTCTCCGATCTCGGTCCTGCCTGCACGGGCACGATCGGCCTCGCGCCATCGGGCAATCTGAACCCGGACCGCAAGTTTCCGTCGCTGTTCGAGCCGGTGCACGGCTCGGCGCCCGACATCGCCGGCAAAAACATCGCCAATCCGATCGCGATGATCTGGTCGGCCGCCATGATGCTCGACTTCCTCGGCAATCACGAAGGAACGGAACGCGAGGCGCACGACGCGATTCTCGCCGCGATCGAAGCGACGCTGATCGAAGGTCCGCATACCGGCGACCTCGGCGGCAAGGCGAACACCACCGAAGTCGGCCAGGCGATCGCGGCTAAACTTGCCTGAACCTCTCGATCCCAACCCTCTGCGAGGACACTTTCGAATGAGCACGGAAGCCTATCCCATCGAAGTCGAATTCCCCGATATTTCGGTTCACGAACAATCGCCCTCCGGCATCGCCTACGTTCATACTTTCGACTCGGGCGTGCCGGGACCCCATGTGATGATCAACGCGCTCACGCACGGCAACGAAGTGTGCGGGGCGATCGTCGTCGACGAACTGCTGCGACGCGCTTTGAGGCCGCGTCGCGGACGCCTCACGCTCGCGTTTGCGAACGTCGCTGCGTATCAACGCTTCGATCCTGCGAAGCCCGACGCGGCCCGTTTCGTCGATCAGGACTTCAATCGCGTGTGGACCGCCGCGACGCTCGACGATACGTCGCGCACGTCGAGCGAATTGGCCCGCGCACGTGACATGCGCCCGGTGATCGACACGGTCGACGCGCTGCTCGATCTGCATTCGATGCATGAGAAGTGCAAGCCCCTGATCGTAGCCGGACCGCTGCAGAAAGGTATCGACCTTGCGGTGCGTCTCGGCACACCCGCCACGGTGATCTGCGACGAGGGCCATCCCGAAGGCCGCCGCATGCGCGATTACGAAGGCTTCGGCACGGCGGATAGCGCGAAGAACGCGTTGCTGATCGAATGCGGACAGCACTGGGAACGAGGCGCGGTCGCCGTGGCGCGCGACACGACCGCACGCTTCCTGCTGCTGTCCGGCGTGATCGACGAAGCCGATCTGCCGGACGGCTGGCTGGCACCGCTGCCGCCCATTCAGCACATCGTCCGCGTCACACAGCCGGTGGTCGCGACCAGTATGGACTTTCGTTTCGCGGCGCCCTACACCGGCCTGGAGATCTTTCCGGATGCCGGCGCGGTCATCGGCTGGTCGAACGGCGAAGCAGTGACCACGCCTTACGACAACTGCATGCTGGTGATGCCGTCGCTGCGGCAGTTGCGCCCGGGCGTCACCGTTGTGCGGCTGGGCAAGATCGAACAAGCCGTGACGAACGCCAGCGCAGAGACGAACACGAATGGCCGCTGAATCGGCTCATGCACATTCAAAAGGTAACGAGAAGATGAAGGTTCAAAGCATCAAGCAAAGCGTGAGTCTGCAGAATCTGGAAGACTGGGGCACGGCAGGGCTGCCCGGCACGACGCCGCTTCAGGTGTCGGGTGTGCAACGCGTCATCAAAGGCAGCGAATCCGTCGACACCGGTATTTTCGAGTGCACGGCGGGCACGTACCGCCGGTCGGTCAAGCAGGCCGAGGTGATGCACTTCCTCGCGGGGCGCGGCCGCTTCACGCCCGATAACGAAGAGACCGTCCATTTTGCAAGCGGCGACACGCTCTTTTTCGAAGCCAATACAGAAGGGCTTTGGGAAGTCGAGGAAACGATGCGAAAAGTTTATGTGATCTTCTGAGCACGGTCTGAAACACGACAGTCGGGTTATCCCGCGTTGCCCGCTTTTGTCAAACTACTTACAGTTCAGCATGTTCACATAAAGAATCGTAGTTCTATATACGAACACAATTGGCAAGTTCGATGCCGTACCAGCAGGTCAAACTGTCCGGGTACGATGCCTTGTCGAAGCGCACCGGCATCTATGCGTGCAGGCATCGTGCACCGTTTCTAAACGGCGTACGATCGTAAAAAGAAAGAAAGGCTCGTTACGACGAGCCTTTTCGTATTTGCAGTCAGGAGACCATCATGAGCCGCAGCACCGCCGTGAACGTTCAAACGTTTATCAACGACCATCCCTTCTCGCCGTTCCAGTGGCTCATCTTTTTCATGTGTTTCGTCATCGTCCTGCTGGACGGTTTTGACACCGCCGCGATCGGCTTCATTGCACCGTCGCTGATCGCCGAATGGGGCATCACCCGACCGGCGCTTGCGCCGGTGCTCAGCGCGGCGCTGTTCGGCCTCGCGTGCGGCGCGCTCGGCTCAGGGCCGCTGTCCGACCGGCTCGGACGGCGCTCGATGCTGCTCGGCTCGGTGCTGCTGTTCGGCGTGGCCTGCTTCGCCTCGGCGTTCTCGAACAGCATCGAACACCTGACCGTGCTGCGCTTCATCACCGGCGTCGGCCTCGGCGCGGCCATGCCGAACGCCGTGACGATGATGGGCGAGTACTGCCCGGACCGCCGCCGCGCGACCCTGATCAATCTGATGTTCTGCGGCTTTCCGCTGGGCGCGGCCTTCGGCGGATTTCTTGCTGCGTGGATGATCCCGCACTTCGGCTGGCGCAGCGTGCTGCTGCTCGGCGGCATCACACCGCTGTTGCTGCTGATCGTACTGGTGCTGAAGATGCCTGAATCGGTCCGCTACATGGTGGCCAACAGCCAGCCGGTCGAGCGGATCCGGGCAGCGCTGGCGCGCATTTCGAGCGAAGCGGCGCAGGCCGGCAGCTTCGTCATGACTGAAACCGCGCCGCAAACCGGCGGCAAGGGCATGAGCGTGGTGTTGTCGCGTTCGTACATCATCGGCTCGGTGATGCTGTGGATCGCGTACTTCATGGGCCTCGTGATTTTCTACGCGTCGATCAACTGGATGCCGATTCTGCTGAAGGACGCCGGACTCACGCCACAACGCGCGACGCTGATTTCCGCGCTGTTCCCGCTCGGTGGCGTGGGCGCCGTGCTGTGCGGGGTGCTGATGGACCGCTTCAACGCGAACCGCATTATCGCGGCCTGCTATGCGCTGACCGCGGTGAGCGTGTACTTCATCGGCCAGGCGGTCGGCAATGTCGGCGCGCTGGTGTTCATCGTGTTCGTCGCGGGCGTGCTGATGAATACCGCGCAGTCGTCGATGCCGGCGCTCGCCGCCGCGTTCTACCCGACCCAAGGTCGTGGTACAGGCGTGGCGTGGATGCTGGGGATCGGCCGCTTCGGCGGGATCGCAGGTTCGTTCCTCGTGGCCGAACTGACGCGCCGTCACTTCACGTTTGGTGGCATCTTCGCGATGATCGCAGTGGCGGGTCTGATTTCGTGCGTGGCCTTGCTGATCAAGCAGATGGCACGGCCGCACGTGGCGACGGCGGCTGGCGCGAAAACGGAGTCGTTTGGGCATTGAGCTGAATGTGGCCGCAGGCGTCAAGCGCGGCACCGGGACGTTTTGCAACAGCAGCTTGCGACCAGAGGGCTAGAAACCATGGACAAGAGAGACACCAACCCGGCCGATACAGGTCACAGCGCGCGCCGTGGAAATGTCGTTGCGGGTCTTGTCTATGTGTTTGAGCAGGTCATGCCGGACCCGTTTGTCCTTGCAATCGGCTTGACCCTGGTGGTGGCCTTGCTGGCGGTGGCTTTCGCGCCGCATGCTTCGCTGCCGGTGATCCTGACCGCCTGGTACGGTGGCACGTTCAACATTCTCGGCTTCGCGTTGCAGATGATCCTGATTCTCGCGACTGGCTATGCGATCGCGGACGCCCCCCTCGTCCAGCGCGGCTTGCGGGCGATGGCTGCCAACGTGCACACGCCGACCCGCGCAGCGCTGTTGGTCTTCCCGATCGTCGCGGTGGCCGCGTGGCTCAACTGGGGACTGGGCCTGGTTGTCGGTGCACTCCTGTCGCGCGAAATCGCCAAGCGTGTGAAGGTGGATTTCGCCTGGCTCGTAGCAGGGAGCTACTCGGCGTGGTCGGTCTGCAATAGCGGTTTGTCCAGCTCGATCGCGTTGTCGCAGGCGTCGCATGGCAACGCATTGAATCTCGTTGAGAAAGCCACCGGGCAGGTGATTCCATTGAGTCAGACTGTGTTCGCACCGTTCGTCTTCATCCCGACCGTACTGGTCGTTGTCGTCATGACGGCGATCTTCATCTGGATGCACCCGAAGCAGGACGATGTGGTCGCATTCAGTGAAACGCAACCCGAGCTTGCAGCAGCTGCACAGGCCGACCCGCATGCGCGGGACTCAAAGACCTCGTCGTTCGCTGCCCGCGCAGAACAGTCCATGCTCGGCACGCTGTTCCTGCTGGCGCTGGGCGTCGGCTATCTCGCGATGACGTGGTATAGCAAGGGCTTCGAGCTGGACATCAACACGACGATCCTGATCTTCCTGCTGGTCGGGCTCGCGCTTCAACGCACACCGATCGCTTATGCCGATGCGATTCGCCGCGCCGCGCGGCAGACCGGATCGATGCTGCTTCAATATCCGATGTACGGCGGCATCATGGGCATCATGACCGGGACCGGGTTGGCGTCGACGATCGCCAAGACGTTTGTGGCCATTGCGACCCCGGTGACGCTTCCAGTGCTGAGTTACTTCAGTTCGCTTATCATCACGCTGCTCATTCCCAGCGCAGGCGGACACTGGGCTGTTCAGGGACCTTTCGTTCTTCCCGCCGCCCTCAGCCTGCATGCTTCGGTTCCGCGCACCGCCATGGGTGTCGCCATGGCCGAAAACGTCTCGAACATGCTGCAGCCTTTCTGGGCCGTGCCCGTGGTTGCGATCGCGGGCATTCGCATCCAGCGTGTCATGGGCTACACGGCAATCACGTTTGCCGTATCGCTCGTGATCTATGCGGCGGCGCTTTGGTTGATTCCGTGATCCAGCGTAGCGACCGAGTAGTGGGAGAATCAGGTGCGCCTTCTTGACGGTGCGCATAACAACAGGATTTGGTAATGAAACGTGTAGTCGTATCAGCCGTGCTCGCAGTGTGCCTCGCCCAGCCGGCGGTTGAAGCCGTTGCACAAACAGTCAACAATCAGTGCTTTGCGATTGGCGATATTGCCGGCCAGGTGGCATCGTGGCGCGCTCACAAGAAAACCAAAGAGCAAGCACTTGCTCAAGCGGCCAAGTACTACAACAACGAGTCGGACCGGCAGGCCGTCTCCGGCATCATCGAGAAGATCTATAGCCCCGATGCGCCACACATGACGCCTGATCAGGCCAGCATGGCGTTCACATCAGACTGCGCGAAGCAGCAGAAATCGCAGGCACCCACGCAGTAGCGCCTGCTGTCCGCAAGGATTTCCCGGGCTGAAGCACTTGAAGTTATGCCCTCGATAACGTCCTCTTCCGGCTTGACCAAGCCCATTGACGCGAGGGACTACGCATCCTTCCATGCGCAGACATCGCCGGTTTTCAACTGTGGATGTCCCAGCACAAAAATCGCATTGATCGGAGCGGGCGCCTGCACTTGCTCCGGGCCGAAGTTGAACGCGAAGGTCAGATCGCCGCGTCGGCGAATGCGCAGGCCCTCGGCGAGCAGTTGCGTCTCGATGCCCGCCTGTTTCGCCGCTTGCTGCAGAACCGCGCGATGCAACGCGTGTGATAACCAACCCGCCACATAGCGAACCCGCCCGTGGATGAGGATCGCTGGCCACGTGTCGTCGAATTGCGCGTCGACTGTCGTCCCGTCATTGGCGCGAACGTGCTCGCGCCAATGCATCGCGACACCTTGCATGCCTCCTATCGAAAGCGCTGGCGTGAGCGTCGGGCGCAACGTTTCGACTTCGAGTACCTGCATCGGCAGAACGCGTTGCAACGCTCCGGGCGGCAAGTTCGACGGAATGGCAAAGGTCGTGGTCTTCGATCCGCTCCGCGGACCGAAGACCCATTGCGCCGAACTCCGCTCGATCTGGTCAACGAGCGTGTCGTCGATCACGGCAATGCTCGGCACCACCACCAACCGGTATGGCGAAAGATCAGCGTTGCTCGACACGATGTCGACGTCGAGGCCGAGTTCACGCAGCGCTTCGTAGTAGTCGAAGACCAGCGTCTGGTAATCGAAAGTTTTGCCATGACGTTGAATCTCGAACATCCACTGCGTCTCGTAATCGAAGACGATCGCGGTGACTGCGCGCTCGGGCGCGCCGAGCCCAGACAGCGCAGCGGACGAAGCAATCTCGCGCGCCGCCTGCTGCACTTCGAGGCCACCCGGTGACAGTTCGTTATTCGGCAGATTGAGCCCGGAATGCATCTGCTCCTGCGCATAGGGACACTGACGCCAACGGAAATACGACACCAGTTCCGCGCCGTGCGCGAACGCTTCATAAGCCCATAGCCTGACCATGCCCTTCGCCGGCACCGGATTCCACGGTGCCCAGTTCACCGGCCCTGCCTGCTGCTCCATCACCCAGAAACGGCCGGCGCCGATCGCGCGATAGCGGTCGTGATCGAACGCGGAGACGTCGGGATGCGCAGTACGTGCGTAGCGCGCCTTCTGCTCTTCAGGCAGCGCGATCGATTCGGTGCGCGCGATCGGATAGCTGTCCCATGCAGCCACGTCGAGCGCGTTGTCTTCGGCGAATCGGTAGTGATCGAAGGTCGTGAAGAAGCCCATGAAGTTATGCAGCAGATCCGCCTCGGGTGCATGCTGACGCAGCACGTCGATCTGCTCGCGATGGAAGCTGGCCACCTCATCCGACATGAAGCGGCGGAAGTCGAGCAGATGGATCGGATTGGCGTCCGTGGGCGTCAGGTTAGGCAGGCCGATCGCCTCGAATGACGGGTACTCCATGCTCCAGAACACGTTGCCCCATGCGTCGTTCAACGCGTCGACGCTCTCATAACGATGCTGCAGCCACGTCTGAAAGCGCGTCAATGCGGCGGAAGAGTAGCTCGGCACGGTCTCATGGCAGCCGAGTTCGTTATCGGTCTGCCACGCCACGATAGACGGATGCCGACCGTAGCGCTCCGCCATTGCCGCGACGATACGCACACACTCGCGCCGATAACGCTCGCTGGAGATATCGTAGTGACGACGCGAGCCGAAATTCCAGCGCACGCTGTCCGCGCGGACCGGCAACACGTCCGGGTGCGCGTCGATCAGCCACTTCGGCGGCGACGCGGTCGGTGTACCCAGTACGAGTTTCAGCCCCGCTGCCGCCAGCGTCTCGACCGCTTCGTCGAGCCAGTCCCACGCGTATTCGCCGGCGCGCGGCTCCATCCGGCTCCACGCGAATTCCGCGATCCGCACATGCGTAATGCCGAGTTCGACCATACGTTTTGCATCGTCGGCCCACATCGAACGCGGCCATTGTTCGGGGTAATAGCAAACACCAAGTTGCATGAGAGAGTCTCTTTGATAGATGAGGGCAAACGGGCGATCAGCCCTTGCTTGCACCGAAAGTCAGGCCGGCGACGAAATGCTTCTGCATCAGGAAGAACATCAGCACGGAGGGCAATGCGGCAAGCACCGAACCTGCGGCGACAAGATTCCACGCCGTCGTCCATTGGCCTTTGAGCGCGGCGACGCCCACCGTGATCGGTGCGGCCTCATCGCCTTGCGTGAGGCACAGCGCCCAGAAGTAGTCGTTCCAGACAAACGTGAATACGAGGATGCCGAGCGCGGCGAGCGCGGGCCGGATCAGCGGCAGCACGATGCGCCAGTAGATCGTCCATTCGCTCGCCCCTTCTACGCGTGCCGCCTCGATCATCTCGAACGGCAACTGCTTGATGAAGTTGCGCAGAAACAGCGTACAAAAGCCGGTCTGAAACGACACATGAAAAATCACCAGCGCCCACACGCTATTGAAAAGGCCCACTTTCAGCGCCATGTCGCGCACCGGGATCATCAGAATCTGGATCGGTACGAAGTTGCCGGCTACAAAGGCGAACAGCACAGCGGTATTGCCCGGGAACCGGTAGGTGGCCAAAGCAAAACCTGCCATCGACGCCAGCACGATCGCGCCGAACACCGACGGCACCGTAATCAGCACGCTATTGGCGAAGTAATGGAGCATCGGCGTTTGCGTAAGCGCCGTGCCGTAGTTTTCGATAAACGCGAAATGCGTGGGCCAGCCCCAGTAGTCGCCTTGCGACAACTCGTCCGAAGAGCGGATCGAGGTGACGAGCACGGCCAGCATCGGCAGTAGCCATATCAGCAGCGCGAGCGGCAACGACGCTTTGTACAGCGCGCGATTGAGCGGTTTCCAGCGTTCGACGGGAAGCGGGTACATGACACGTGACTCCTGGAAATCAGCGTTCTTCGCGCAGCATGCGGCGCAGATGGAACACGATGTAGACGAGCATGATGGCGAACAGCACGACGGCAATCGCCGCGGAATAGCCTTCGCGGTAGTACTTGATCGCCTGGTCGTACATGTAATAGGCGAGCACGGTTGAGCTATCGAATGGACCGCCGCCGCTCATCACCGCGATCAGGTCGAAGCTGCGCAGCGCACCGATCACGGTCAGCACGACGGCCATGAACGTCGCGGGTCGCAATTGCGGAAGGATCACGTGCCATAGCAGGCGCACGCCTTTCGCGCCCTCCATGCGCGCCGCCTCGACCACTTCTGGATTGATGCCTGTCAGCCCGGTGAGATACAGCACCATGCAGAACGGCGTTTGCGGCCACAGCGCGGCGAAGATGATGCCGAAGGTGACGGTGTGCGGATCGCCGAGCACGGGAATACCGTGGCCGACGATCAGCCTCAGCAAGCCGAAACCCGGATCGTAAAACCAGCTGAACACGAGACCCACCACTACGCCCGAGAGCACGAACGGCGCGAAAAACAGCGACTTCACGACCCGCATGCCACTGATATGCTGGTTCAGATATAACGCGAACAGCAGGCCGAGCGGCGGCGCCAACAGGAACAGCGCGAGCCAGATCAGATTGTTCTTGAGCGCCGTGTAGAACGTGTCCGCATGAAACAGCTCGATGTAGTTATCGAAGCCCGCGAACGTCTTCGGCGTCATTCCATCCCAGTTGTAAAAGCTGAGCGAAATGCTGCTGATAATCGGATAGACCACGCACAGGCAAAACAACACACAGCCCGGCAGAAGGAAGATAAGCGCCGCACGGTGCTGATGACGGCGCGTCGTAGAGACGTGCCGGTGCCGCGCCGCGGGTAGGCGGCGCGCTGCGGAATAAGACATGTTTGGGCCTCGTCGGAGATCGAAGGCGAGCGCCAGCTGTTGCTATACGGCTGGCGCTCCGGGGCTTACTTCTTGTAGATGCGCTTGCGGGTCGCTTCGAGGCGAACGAGCACGGCGTCGAGTTGCGTCGGATCGCTGTAGAACTGCTGCATCGCTTTCATGCCTTCGTCGGCCATTTCCTTCTGCATGTCGCGATCGTAGAACTGCGCGATGCCGCCCTTGGTGTTCGCGAGCGTCTGGAAGCCGACCTTCGAAATCGGATCGTCAGGTTCGGTCGCCAGACTGTTCGACGGCAGCGTTCCCCAGCCCTTGGCGAGATCGGCGTTGATCTGCGGTTGTTCCATGAAGGCCAGCAGCCTGCGGGCATCGGCCTTGTTCTTCGCCTTCGCCGGAATCAGCAGCACGTTGACCGGACCGTCTTCGGCCATCGGCACATTCGCGTCGATCACCGGGAAGCGGAAGAAGCCAGTCTGCGGCCGGAGAGACGCGGGAATGCTCGCCGAGAAGAACGTGCCCATCAGCATCATCGAGGCCTTGCCGTTCACGAGAAACGGTGCAATCGAATCGAGGTCGTAGGAGAGTGCGTTGTCGATGAAGTAGTGATCGTCGATCAGCGTTTTCCACGCGGCGTAGACCTTTTTGACGCGCGGATCGGTGTACGGGATTTCGCCGGCCATCAACTGCTGGTGGAACGCATTGCCGTTGATGCGCAGGTCGAGATAGTCGAACCATGCAGCAAGCGTCCAGCTATCGCGTGCCGCGACGGCGATCGGTGCGACACCACTTGCTTTCAGCTTCTTGCAGGCGTCGAGGAATTCATCCCATGTTTGCGGCTCGCCCTTGATACCGGCCTTCTCGAACAGATCCTTGCGATAGAAGAAGCCATAAGCGTCGTAACCGAGCGGCGCGGCGTACTGCTTGCCCTTATACGTCGAGGCGTCCTTCACCGATGCATACTGCTGCGACCAGCCGTTCTTGCTCCAGTCAGACGACAGGTCTTCGAGCAGGCCACGTTGCGCGTAATACGCCATCCGCTCGCCGTCGTGCCACGACACGACATCAGGCGGATCGGTGGCGAGCCACCCACCCATCTGCACCTTGTACGCTTCCTCTGTGATGTAGGTCACCTTGAGATCGACGTCGGGATTGGCTTTCTTGAACTTGTCGAACGCGTCTTGCCACGTCGAGCGCTGATTACCGCGCGCCGACACGTTGACGGTTAGCGTAGCCGCGTCGGCCGCGGTGGAACAAATTGCGCCTGCGACCAGAGCGGCCGCAATCGACGCGTGTGCCAGACGGCGAAGGCGAAGAGAAATCATCTTATGTCTCCTTGACTACCTTGTTGGCTGACAGCGAGTCGCTGCCAGACGATGTACCCGCTCTGTGGCGGAATAGGGTTTTGTGAATCCGGTGGCGCTTTGGATGCCCGAGGCGCATTAAGCCGCAACTCGCTCGGGCTCGAACGTGCTGCGTCGCAGTGCAACGCCTTCCGCATCGAACAGATGACATGCGGAAGGTGGAACGTGAATGCAGATGCGCTCGCCCGAACCGATCGGCGTATCGCCCGCGGCTTTAGCGATGAGCGTGCCGGTCGCGTGATCCGCATGGATATAGCTGTGCTCGCCGAGCCGTTCCGACAGCACCGTCACACCCTGAATGAACTGCTCGTCGCCATCGAGGCGCAGATGTTCCGGGCGCACGCCGAGCGTGACAGGCTGGCCACGCTGCAATCGTCGGCCATCGACATTCGCCGTGAGCCGGTCGCCGCTTTTCGTCAATGTGACGGCCACCTTGCCCGCATCGACCGAATCGACCACCGCGTCGATAAAATTCATCCGCGGCGAACCGATGAAACCCGCCACAAAGCGCGACTTCGGATGGTGATACAACTCGAGCGGCGCGCCTGTCTGCGCGATGCTGCCGAAGCGCTCCGCGTCTGCTCCGGCGTGCAGCAGCACGATTCTGTCGGCAAGCGTCATCGCCTCGACCTGATCGTGGGTCACATAGACCACGCTCGCGTTTGCAAAGCGCTGGTGCAGACGGGCGATTTCGACGCGCGTCTGGCCGCGCAACGCAGCGTCGAGATTCGACAGCGGCTCGTCGAACAGGAACACGCCAGGTTCGCGCACAATTGCCCGGCCGATCGCAACACGTTGCCGCTGCCCGCCCGAGAGTGCTTTCGGATAGCGATCGAGGAAGGCGTCCAGTTGCAGGATGCGCGCGGCTTCGCGCACCTTCCGGTCGACGACGTCCTTGGGTTGCTTCGCGAGTTTCAGACCGAACGCCATGTTGTCGAACACGGTCATGTGCGGAAACAGCGCGTAGCTCTGGAACACCATCGCCACGCCGCGCCCGGCAGCGGGCACATCGTTCACGAGGCGGCCGCCAATGTGCAATTCGCCTTCGCTCAGGTCTTCGAGACCGGCGATCATTCTCAGCAGGGTCGACTTGCCGCAACCCGAGGGCCCCAGAAAAACGCAGAACTCGTGCTGCGCTATCTCGAGATTCACGCGCCGGATCACCGGCGGATGGTCACCGTACGACTTCTGCACGTTCGTAAGACGAATCGTAGCCATGCTGCTGCCTCCTGGATTTAACCGCTTAAATTTCTGTGAAAAATAAACGGCCGGCTCTTGTGCAGCAGGCATTTAATCGCTTAAATTCGAGTTCGAAGGAAAAAGTCATGGTGGGTGTCTCAGTTGTGTTTTGCAGAAACTTATCAACGTCGCCCGTTGCTTGCAACATTTGAATCGCATTCCCTGAATATGGGATAAACAGAAAATGGTCACCCTGTCCGAAGTCGCGAAGCGCGCGCACGTTACTGCCGCGACCGTTTCCAATGTCCTGCGCAACCGCGAAAAGGTCCGCCCGGAGACTGCCGAACGCGTGCTGAAAGCGATCGCCGATCTCGGCTACCGGCCCAATCTGAACGCGCGCGCACTGGCGGAGGGCCGCTCGTCGACTTTGGCCTTAATGTTGTCGAACATTGCGAACCCGTTCTACCCCGAATTCGTGTCGGCTGCGGAGCGAGCAGCGCGCAAAGCGGGGTACTTCCTGATGGTTTGCAATACTGACGACGATGCGGAGGTCGGCCGTGCGTATCTGAACCAGATCGCCGGCACGCTCGCGGACGGTGTCCTCGTGATGAACACGGACATCAAGTTCAACGAGTTGTGCGCGTCGGCCACGCACAGCGCGCCGATCTTGCTGGCGATGTGGGAACACCCGGAGACGCCGCCCGCGCTGCCCTGCATCGCCGTGGATTTCGCACACGCCGGTGCGCTTGCCGCGAGGCATCTGCTCGAACTGGGTCACCGCGAGATCGGCCTGCTGATCGGCGATGGTTGCGGCGGCTTGCAGGATGCGCGCTCCAACGGATTTCGCGCGGTGATGCGTGAGGCCGGGATCGAAGCAGACGCCGCGGCGGTGCTGCAGATCCGCGACTCGATCGACGCAGGCTACGCTGCCTGCATGCAGTTGATGGCGAGCCGCCCTCACCTCACCGCGATTTTCGCGACCAACGATCTGCTGGCGATTGGCGCGGCACAGGCGTTGATCACGCTTGGCCGTGCGGTGCCGAACGATGTGTCGGTCATCGGCATTACGGACATTCAACTGGCGCACCAGGTGCACCCCGCGTTGACGACCGTCGCGATCCAGACGCCAGCCGTGGCGCAGTTGTCGATCGAGAGTCTGATCCGCTTGATTCAGACGCCTGAACAGCAGCCGTCGATGGTACTTGGACCGCCGCCGCAACTCATTGTGCGGGCGTCGACGGGACCGCGGCGCATGAATTGAGGCGCGAGAATGCGCGTGCGGCAGGCCGCGCAACGCGG
The DNA here is from genome assembly GCF_905220705.1 of Paraburkholderia domus. Taxonomy (GTDB): domain Bacteria; phylum Pseudomonadota; class Gammaproteobacteria; order Burkholderiales; family Burkholderiaceae; genus Paraburkholderia; species Paraburkholderia domus. Next base: position 92,631 of record NZ_CAJNAT010000013.1, on the reverse strand, counting down.
CCGTCGCCAGGCCCGACACAGCACCTTCACCCCACAATCAGCAGAAAATGCTGCGCGGCCTGAAAAAAAACGCTCCACGCGCCGCAAAAGCCTCGATTGGCGATTTCGTCGACTGCCATGCGCGCGTAGCATCGAAGCATCAATCTGAAGGAGCAACCCGATGTCTCTCGCATTGACTCGCAATGAACTGATTCGTCCGCAGAATCTGATCGACGGCAAGTGGATCGACGCCGCCGACGCCGCCCGCTTTCCAGTCACCAACCCGGCCACCGGCGAATTGATCGTCGAAGTCGCGAACAGCGGCGCATCGGACGCTCGCGCCGCCACCGACGCTGCGGCCCGCGCCTTCCCCGCGTGGCGCGACAAGCTGCCGCGCGAACGCGCAGAGGTTCTGCGTCGCTGGCATGCGCTGATCGTCGCCAATACTGAAGACCTCGCAAAGCTGATGTCGATGGAACAAGGCAAGCCGCTCGGGGAAAGCCGCGGCGAAGTCGCCTACGGTGCCTCGTACGTCGCATGGTTCGCCGACGAGGCGACACGCATCTACGGCGATCTGATCCCACAGCAACAACGCGGCAAACGCATGAGCGCGGTGAAGGAACCGGTCGGCGTGATCGCGGCGATCACGCCGTGGAATTTCCCGCTGGCGATGATCGCGCGCAAGATCGCGCCCGCGCTCGCGGCCGGATGCACGGTAGTCGCCAAGCCCGCCGAAGACACGCCGCTGACCGCGCTCGCGCTGGCAGCGCTCGCCCAGGAAGCCGGCTTGCCGGACGGCGTGCTGAACATGCTGTCGGCTTCGCGTGAACAGGGGATTGCGGCGGTCGCGGACTGGCTCGCCGACGCACGCGTACGCAAGATCACCTTCACCGGATCGACGCCGGTCGGCAAGCATCTCGCCCGCGAATCGGCTGGAACGCTGAAGAAGCTATCACTGGAATTGGGCGGCAATGCGCCCTTCATCGTATTCGACGACGCCGATCTCGACGCGGCGGTCACCGGCTTGATGGCCTCCAAGTTCCGCAATGGCGGGCAGACGTGCGTGTGCCCGAACCGCGTCTATGTGCAGTCCGGCGTCTACGCGCGCTTCGCCGATCTGCTCGCGAAACGCGTCGCCGCCTTGAAGGTTGCGCCCGCAACCGATCCGGACGCTCAGATCGGCCCGATGATCAATGAGCGCGCCATCGACAAGATTGCCCGTCACGTCGAAGACGCCGTCAAACACGGCGCGAAAGTGCTGACAGGTGGCAAGCGTTTGACGGAGCTCGGCCCGAACTACTATGCACCGACCGTGCTAACCGATGCGCGGGACGACATGCTCGTTTGCTGCGAGGAAACGTTTGGGCCGGTGGCGCCGCTATTCCGCTTCGATGACGAAGCCGAAGCGATCCGCGTCGCTAACGACACGCCGTTCGGCCTCGCTGCCTACTTCTACACGCAGGACGTACGGCGCATCAATCGCGTTGCCAGCCAGCTCGAAGCGGGCGTGATCGGCATCAACGAAGGCGCCGTGTCGAGCGAAGCGGCGCCGTTCGGCGGCGTGAAGGAATCGGGCTATGGCCGCGAGGGATCAAAGTACGGGCTCGACGATTACATGTCGATCAAGTACCTGTGCCAGGGTGGTCTGGATTAACACGCTCCCGCACTTTCCGTGATATCCGCCTGACGCTTACGCCTCGCTTAATGCGAGGCGTAAGCGTCAAGTCAGCATGGTGTTGCGACGACTCATGGCGCGCGTGCGCTGCGAGCACCTGGTCGCACGCCCGACAATCTCCCTCAGTTATCCTCATGATTGACCCACAGTGCAGGGGTTCGTAGCTGCACGCCCAGTACACGCCGCCTCCTTCCCTCGTCATGCATCCCATTCATGACGCCCATTTTTGTCCCTAATTTGACCGGGTTTTCTCGCGGCTCTATGGTTCGGCCATGCCTGCCGGATTCGTATCGCCGCTCCCGCCGATCAGCATGGCCGGGACGCGGAACCCTCAACATCGTGACCTTCCACATGCCATGAACTCTGACGCGACCGCCGCTCTCACGCCCCTGCCCGCTCTTCGGCCAACCAGCAAGGTTCGTCGCGCGGTGACGACAGCGGTGCTCGGCCAGATCCTCGAATGGTATGACTTTTTTCTCTATGGAACCGCCGCCGCGCTGGTGTTCGGCAAGCTGTTCTTTCCAGTCGGCAGCGATCCGCTGACGGGCACGATCGCGGCGTTCGGCGGCTTTACCGTGGGCTTCATCGCGCGGCCCATCGGTGGCGTGCTGTGCGGCCATATCGGCGACCGCTACGGCCGCAAGACCGTCATGATGCTGACGCTACTGGTGATGGGCACCGCTACCGTCGGCATGGGTCTTCTGCCGACCTACCAGCAGATCGGCATCGCAGCACCGGTCCTGCTCGTGCTGTTGCGCATCCTGCAAGGGCTGGCCGCAGGCGGAGAATGGAGCGGCAGCATCCTGCTGATTCACGAAAACGCGCCCGCTTCGAAACGCGGCGCGCTGGCGGCATGGAGTCCGTGCGGGGCGGCGTTCGGCTTCGTGCTGTCGACCGCTGCCTTCCTGCTCGTGCAGACGCTGTCGCCCTCCGACTTCCACAACTGGGGCTGGCGTGTGCCATTCCTCTGCAGCGCCGTGCTGGTCGCGCTCGGGCTATGGATGCGCCGCTCCGTGGACGAAAGTGCGGAGTTCGCCGAAGTGAAGGCCACGCGCCGCGACAGCCGCATGCCGATCGTCGAGGTGCTGCTTCAATGTCCACGCGAAGTGCTGACGGTGTTCGGCCTGCGCTTCGGCGAGGGCGCCGCGTCCTACATCTTCTTCGCGTTCTCGATCGCCTATAGCCAGTTCCTCGGCATCAAATCAAGCTGGGTGCTCGGCGGCCTGACCTTGTCGATGCTGCTGATGATCCCCGTTTCGCTGTTGATGGGACGCCTCACCGACAAAATCGGCCGCAAACCCGTCTATCTCGCCGGCGCAATCGCCATGGTGCTGGTCGCGTATCCGTACTTCACGTTGCTCGGCTCCGGCGTGCTGTGGAAAGTTATTGCGGCCCTCGTACTCGCCAACAGCATCACACTCGGCATTCTCGAAGGCGCACAGCCCGCCTTCATCAGTGAATTGCTGCCGGTCCATCTGCGCTTCTCGGGACTGGGTATCGGCCGCGAGATTTCGTCGGTACTTGGCGGCGGCCTCTCGCCGATGGTGGCTACCGCGTTGCTCGCCCATTACCGCAGCGCCACGCCAGTCGCCATTTACCTCGTCGTGCTTGGCTTGATCACCGTGCTCGCGACGTGTCTCGCGCCCGAGACCTTCCCCAAAGCGCTGCGGCTCGAGGCGCAACGTAAAGAGCAAGACAACGCCTGACGCCCAGCCGGCACCACGTCAGCCCGACCCCCTCATTCATTTCCCTACGTTGTCATCATGCAAAGCCTTCAGACAAGCACTCTTTCGACGTACGCCTACGAACCTCGCGCGATCGATCACGCGGATCCTTATCCTGAGTACGCAGGTCCGATTACGCTTGACGCGCTGATCGGCGAGATCGAGCGTCGCCGGGACGAATTCGATCAAGTGTCGCATGTTCCGCGCGACATGGTCGCGAAGATGAAACGCGCCGGGATTTTCCGCGCGAGCACGCCGCAGCGTTTCGGCGGCGACGCGCTGCCGCCGCCGCAATTCCTGCGCATCCTCGAGCGCATTGCGATCGCCGACGGCTCAACCGCCTGGGTCGCCGCGTTCGGCTCGGCGAACACGTATCTCGCCGCGCTGCCGATCGAGACGCAGCAGCACATTTACGCCACCGGCCCGGACCAGGTTTTCTCCGGCGGCCTCTATCCGCTGCAACCGGCCACCCGGGTCGCCGGCGGCTTCACGGTCAGTGGCCAATGGCGCTTTGCCAGCGGCTGCAAGGGCGCGGACTGGATCGGTGTCGGGATCGGCGGCACGCCTGCCAATTCCGGCGATGCAGGCGCCGGCAAGCCGTTCACCGCGGTCTTTCCCGCGCATGAGGTCGAGATTGTCGAGAACTGGAACGTCGTCGGTATGCAGGGCACCGGCAGCCACGACTTGCGCTTGCACGACAAATTCGTCGATGCGCAATGGACGTTTGTACGCGGCGGCCAGCCATTGATCGATGAACCGCTCTACCGCTATCCCGCCGTCGCCTATCAGGCGCAAGTGCATGCCGCCGTCAATATCGGCCTCGCGCGCGCCGCGCTCGATCTGCTGACCGGCATGTCCGGCTCAACCAAAACTACCACAGGCGCGCCGCGTCTCGCGGACCGCGGTTATTACCGCTCAGGTCTGGCGAAAGCCGAGGCCAACTGGCGCAGCGCCCGCGCGTTTTTCTACGAAGCCGCAGCCACCGCCTGGCAAACGATCATCGCCGGCGACCCCGTCACGCAGGAACAGGCCAACCTGTTGCGCCTCAGCGCGACACACGCCGCGCAGATCTGCGCCGAGGTCGTCATGCAGGCTTACCAGATGGCGGGCATCGCCGCGATCTATCGCGAGAACCGTCTGCAGCGTCTGGTGCGTGATTCGATCGTCGTGACCCAGCACGCGTTTCTTGGCGAAGGGACCTACGACGCATCCGGCGCGCTGTTCGCCGGCGTGCCGCCGGTCACGCCTTATCCCTGATGCACATGATGCCCCCGATGCAATCAGCACTCCACCACCACGAGGCAGAGAACGTGACGATCGAAGACACCAGAAAGCGTTTCCGCGACGCCATGGCGTGCCTGCCCGCCGCCGTCAACGTCATCACCACGGACGGGCCAGACGGCCGCTGCGGCATCACCGCAAGCGCCGTGTGCTCGGTAACGGACGCGCCGCCGACGATGCTCGTCTGTATCAACCAGGCCAGCTACGTCCACGACGTTCTGCACCGCAACCGCAACGTGTGCATCAATGTGCTCGCCGCCGAGTATCAGGATCTCGCGCGCGATTTCGCCGGCATGACAGCGGGTTCGATGGACGAGCGGTTCGGACGACATGCATGGGCGAGCGGACAGGCTTCGGTGCCCGTTCTCTCGGATGCGATTGCCAGTCTGGAAGGCGAAATTGTCGACATCAAAACGGTCGGCTCGCACTCCGTGATGTTCGCGCAGATCCGGCACATTACACTGCGATCCGATGGTGACGGGCTCATCTATTTCGGGCGGCAGTTCCATCGCCTGACGCGGCCGGCAGCGGTCACGCCGTCCGCCCACGCGCATACCGGGAGGTAAGCGTGGAGGTCTGCTTCTTTCTTCTCGCCCACTGCGACGACGCAGCCGAAATGCGCTTGCCTATCGACCCATCATGGCTCGCAGCGGCATCGCGTGACATACCAGGGCTGACGCGTTTCGTGATCCATCTGCCTGCGGCGTCGCCGGATAGCGACCCGCTGTCGAAGCCCCATGCTTCGAGCCCCTGCTGCGCATTGCAATGGTATTTCGACGATCTCGGCTTGCTCGAAACCGCCCTGCAAACCAACGGCGCGATGCAGCGGGTCGTGGACCGCACAACCAACGCTGCCGAAGTCGATCTCACGTTCGCGCAGCAAGTCATGGCAGTCCGGTCATTCACCACACCGAATCCAGGCGGCACAGATCACACAGATCATCGCGCTGAGCGATGCACCTACCTCGTCAGCTACGAAGGCGAAGCGGAAGATTTCAACGCGTGGCTGACGCACTACATCACCCATCATCCGCCGCTCATGGCGCAACTGCCCGGCATTCGCGAGCTGGAAATCTACACGCGACTCGACTTCCGGTCCGGCCTGACTATTCCGCGCGCCACCGCCATGCAGCGTAACAAGGTCGTCTTCGATAATCCCGACGCGCTCGCCGCGGCGCTGGCGTCGCCGATCCGTGCCCACATGAAGGCGGATTTCAACGCATTTCCGCCGTATAGCGGCCCCACCCCGCATTTCCCTATGCGCAGCATTTACGGTAATCTGAATCCGATATAAACGCCCCTCATTGCCGCGATCCGAACGTCATGACCAAGTCGCACCCCGGCATTACGGATTTGAATCTGCTGCGCGTGTTTCTGGCCATCTCCGATCTGCGCAGCCTGACCGCCGCGGGCGAGCGACTCGGCCTGACGCAACCGGCGGTCAGCCATGCGCTGCGCCGTTTGCGTATCTTGTTCGACGACCCGCTGTTCGTTCGAACGCCCACCGGCATGGTCCCAACCGACGCCGCTTTGCACTTGCACGGGCCCCTCACGCAAGCGTTCGGCATCATCAACGTGGCGGTCCAGCAACTCGCGAAGTTCGACCCCGCCACCGCGCAACGTACATTCCACGTTTCCATGTCGGACATGTCGGAGTTCTATTTTCTGCCGCCGCTTCTCAGCATGCTCGACCAGAACGCGCGCGGCATCCGCATCGAGATCGCGAACTTTCCCGTCGACGCGGTAAGCGCCGCCATGCGCAGCGGCAAGATCGATCTGGCGCTCGGCTACGTACCGGGCCTCGATCCGGGGTGCGTGAGCAGGACCCTGTTCGTCGACGAACATGTCTGCGTGGTGCGGGCAGGCCACCCGCTACGCAAACAGAAGCCGACCAAGGAAGACCTCGCGGGCTTGCGCTACGTCTACGCGAGCACAAACGCAACCGGGCACAGGATGGTCGAGCAATGGCTGGAAGAACTGAATCTGCGGCGGGATATCGTCTTGCGACTGCCTCATTTTGTCGTGGCGCCCGAGATCGTTCAACATACCGATCTCGCTGTCATTTTCCCGAGGAGCATTGCGCAGCGCTTTAACCGCAACAAGGCTTTTCGCATCCTTCCCCTGCCGTTCTCCTTGCCGCCAATCGAAATTCAGGTCCATTCGCACTCGCAATTTTCGGCGGACCCGGGCATTGCCTGGCTCCTCGATGCGATCTACACCCTATTCCATCAGCCGTCGACCGACACGGAGGCGAGACGTAAGTGAACCTTAGGGCGTTACAGCGCTTCGTGTTTCTGCAGGAAACGTGTGCCTCATGGCGGAATATCTGAACGCTGCAACGCTCCTTGAACGTGCGCAACGTGCGGAGCAACGCGCTGCCTAATGCCCAGGCTTCAGCGCCGCATATGTACCCGGCGTGAACCCATATGCCCGCTTGAAAAGCCGGTTGAGATGGCTTTGATCGTAGAAACCGACGGCCGCAGCGGCCGTCGCCGCGCTATGCCCCGCCGCGAGCATCCGTTTGGCCGCGAGTAGCCGCACCTGCGTTGCATAGGCGTGCGGCGGCAGCCCAAACTCCTTGCAGAAGGCACGCGTGAGGTAATAGCGGCTCAGCCCCACCAGTTCCGCCAGTTCGTCGACCGGGATATCGCGCGCATAGTTGGCGGCAACGTACTCACGCACTTGCGCAATCTTGCGGGCTTCGCGGCGCACTTCGCCGAGTTCGTGCCGCGATTGCCCATATCGCCCGACCAGCATCCCCATCGCAGCCCACCAGTTGGCCTGCCGCTCCATCAGCGAGACCGAGCCGTGTTCGTCGAGACTCGCATGCGCCTTGACCAGCAGACCGGCAAGGTGTGCGTCCTGGTAGAGCCCGGGCGGAATCAGAAGCGGTTTGTCAGGACGCGAGTCGGGCGAAAACACCGCACCCAGCGCACCGAGACCCTCCATGTCGAGATAGATGGCGCGGTAATTCCATTCGCGCCCTTCCCACACCTCGCCGCTGTGATACTCGCCGGGTCCGAACACGAGCACGCTGCCGGGTCCGGCGACCTCGCTGCCGGCGCGCGTATGACACTGCCCCGCACCAGATTCCGTCATGACAATGACGAGCTCGTCGTGCAGATGCCGGTTGAATTTGTGCTCGCCGTAGCGGGCACTCGCAAGACAGGCGCCGTCGAGCGCGCCGTCTCGCCAGCACACCACCTCTGGCCCGCCTTTATCCGATGTGTCCACGGGTCGTTCTCCCGCAATGCCCTTCAAACCAGTTCTATTCTGACACGGCGATTGCGGCGGCCCTTGTTCTCGATCTTCACGATGCGGATCGGCCTCGATTGCGCTGTATTGGTCAAATGCGTGCCGCCGCACGCCTGCCGGTCCAGGTCGCCGATTTCGACGATCCGCACCGTGCCGTCGGAGGTCGGTGGCGGCGCCACCGAGAGACTGCGGATCAGGCCCTGCGTCGATTTCGCCTCCGCTGCGCTGACGTAGTAGGTGCGCACGTCCATGGCGCTGCGGATCACCTCGTTGGCAGGTTCCTCCAGTAGGCGCAGCGCATCGTTATCCGCTTCGGGCAAATCGAAGTCCATGCGAGCGGTGCCGTCGGCATTGATCTGCGCGCCGGTCACGAGCGCGCCGGCAAAGCGCTGATACACGAGGGCGTTGAGAATATGCGTGGCCGTGTGAAGCTGCGCGACGGTGGCACGCCGGGCCGCGTCGACGGCCACGTGGACGTCGCCGTTCAGTTCGAGCGGCTCATCGAGCAGATGCCAGAGCATGCCGCCTTCAGCCTCGACGCCGCTGATGCGGACAACGCCGTGCGCATGCGTCAGCGTCGCCGCGTCCGACACCTGACCTCCGCCGCCCGGGTGCAAGGCCGAGCGGCCCAGCACGACCGCGCCGGGCCGCGCGGCGATCACGCTCGTTTCGAACTCGAGTAGGTCCGGCTGCTCATGGCAAAGATAGTGCGCCACCTTGAAATCCCCGCATGAAATGACTGATTACGCCTAGCATACCCAGTCTCATGGGAGGTCGTCTTGGTTAAAAATGCCCTGCGCAATTGGGGGCGGAGCATTGCCGCCCGGCCACCCGTCTTCTCCCCGATCAAACGAAACACGGCAGCTGGATCGTCGAAACGTGTCGAACGCGGCGCCGATAGCGGGTCTACTGAAGCAAAGCATTCGCCTCCGTCAGCAGGTTTTCACGCATCCAGTCCTCCAACCCGCAGACTGCGATGCCACACTGGGCGTTGAAGGTTTGATCCTTGTTCCACGCCACCCCCGTTCCTTCCGCGAATACGACCCGATACTTCCTGATGGCATTTCCGGGCTCCTGGGCGAGTTCGCCCGTCAATTGCGGCACACTCCATTCCACGCGCCGGACCTTCAGGCCCAGCGTTGCGTCCACCGCATCTGCCAGTTGACGATAGGTCACCGTGTCGCCCGCAACGTAGACGATCTGACCGGCAATGCGCGGCGCGGCGAACACAATCTCCGTCGTCAAGCGGCCGATGTCGCCGGCCGTGGTCACGGTCACGGCGTTGTCCCAGCCTCCCAGTGCGTGCACCGTATTCAGTTCCAGGTCCACCACGCCGAAAGACGGTTCGAACAGGAAGCTGGTGAACATGCCCGTCGACACGATCACCCATTCCATTTGATCTTGTGAGCGCAACAGATCCCGCACATCGAGTTGCTCGTCGAACAGATCCTGCGCGCTACCCCGGCCGATGACGTCGTAATCCACGCCGAATTGCCAGGGGAAATAACGTTTAACGCCGGCCGCAAGCACAGCGCGCGCGATCTTGAGTTGCACGCCCTTGCCGCCGACAAACCCCGTGCACGAGATCACCGTGTCGAAGCGTCGGAATACGTCGGCGAACGACGCTTCTGATTGGCCCGCCAGGTCGCCTGGAAGCAACGCGATGTTGAGCGACCGCAGTTCGGCAATATCCTTCTGCTTAGCCGGCTCGCTCGAATCAATAGTCGACGAACGCAGCAGAACCGAGAGCGAAACGCCCGGTTCCGATACAGCGCGTCGCGCGAGACTGCGCAGTACGGCTATGCCGAGTTCGCCGGCGCCGAGGACGAGAATGGAATGATCGTGCGACATAGGTAAGACCTTTTCGAAGCTTGAGAAACATTGTCAGAAGCGTTCGCTAGCGCGACCCGCAGGTCCCGGCGCAATGCTTCTCAGTGGTTTGATGTGGAAGTCAGCCGGATGAGTTGAAGTCTAGTTGCGCCGACGCATGGCATTGTTCGCTCTGCCGGAAATCAGAACGCGGGCATAGCGAACGGTCACGCCCGAATGGCGTGTCAGAACAAGCCTGATCGAACGCGACAAGTGAGCGATCCATGTAAGATGGATGCCCTCTCCAGGCCGCCTGCGGACGGCAATACGTGAACCGGATAGGTGCCTTGCTCATGGACAAACTTCATGCGATGACAACCTTCGTGCGGGTCGTCGAAGCTCAGAGCTTCAGCAAGGCAGCGGAGACCCTGTCAATGCCGCGCTCATCGGTCACGACGACGATCAAGACCCTGGAGGGCCATCTAGGCACGCCTCTGCTCAGACGCAGTACACGCACCCTCAGTCTGACCGACGCGGGCGCGTACGAGCGGACATGCCGGGGGTAATCGGCCGGGCGATCGTGTTGCCGAGGCTACGGGAATTCGAGCAGCGCTTCCCCGGCATCGAACTCGTGCTCGGCCTGAGCGATCGGCCCGCCGACCTGATTTACGACGGTATCGATTGCGTCATCCGTACCGGAGAACTGGCGGACTCGAACCTGGTTGCACGCCGGGTGGGGCAACTGAACTGGATTACCTGCGCGTCGCCGCGCTATCTCAAGGAGTACGGAGAACCCGTTAGCGTCACTGCGCTGAGTGCCCACCGCGCGATCAACTACATATCGAACGCGACCGGCAGACCGCTTGACTGGCGCTTCAACGTGGCGGGCGAAAATCTCGCGATGACCATGTCAAGCCGCTTCGCTGTCAACGAAACAGAAGCCTATTTGCAATGCGGCCTGGAAGGGTTGGGACTGATCCAGTTGTCAGAGTTCGTAGCCTTCCCGTACCTGAAAACGGGACGCCTGAAAGAAGTGCTAGCGAGCGCAAGATGTTCGCCCGTGCCCATTTCCATGGTTTATCCGAACGGCCGGCACGCGAGCGGGGCGACCGAAGCGTTTGTCGATTGGGTCGTGGACATCTTTGAGCAGAATGACTTCAACCGAGGTGCTTAACCAGGATGCATCCCGTGCGTTGCGACAAGCTTAAAGTCACCGCAGTCGATCCATTGCCATCTGCGTGACGATGTCGAAGGCCTTCTGCGTCGCGCCGACATCAGCCTTACCCTGGCCGTGGATGTCGAACGCCGTGCCATGCGCCGGTGTCGCGATCGGCACCGGCAAACCACCGTGCACGGTCACGCCGCGCCAGAAGCCCATCAGCTTCATCGCGATCTGGCCTTGATCGTGGTACATCGTGACAACACCGTCGAACGCTTTCTGGTCACGCGCCCGCACGAAAATCGTATCGGCGGGGAATGGCCCCTGGGCATCGTAACCATGCTCGCGGGCCACCTCCACGGCGGGTGCGATCACGTCGATTTCCTCGCGGCCGAATGCGCCGTTGTCGCCGTTATGCGGATTGAAACCGCACACCGCGATACGCGGCTTCGGATTGCCCGCACGCTTCAAACCATCGTGGATCAGTTGCACCGCGCCCACGATCCGCGCTTCGGATAACTTCTCGCTGACGTCCTTCAACGCCATGTGCGAGGTGACGCGTGAGGTCCACAATTCGTCGAGCACATTGAACTCGCAGAAGCTGCCCGTATAGCCGAGTTGCTTCGCGAACCATTCCATTTCGTCGCCGGTTTCCATCCCGGCCAAATGCAGCGACGTTTTGTTCACCGGCGCAAACAGCATGCCCTGCGTGGTGTTCTTCTGCGTCAGTGCAAGCGCCTGTCTGAACGCATCCAGACTGTAGCGGCCGCCGCGCTCGGTGGCAGTAGCGCGCTCGTACGGTGCGTCGCCGGCCAGGCGGAAATCGATCAGCGAAGGCACGCCCGGCTGGCGAAACGCCGCGTCGGCGTTATCGACCACCTCGTACTCGAAGCACTGCCCCGCGATCTCCATACCGGTTTCCAGTTCGCGCCGGTCGCCGATGATCAGCAGTTCGGCGCGCGCGCGATTCTCGGCTTTCGCGAGCAAACGCCCGATCAGTTCGGGACCGATGCCGGCGGGATCGCCGAGAAGGACTGCAATACGTGGGTTCATGGTGTCTCGTCCAGTGACGCGTCTATTCGATGATATTGAAGTCGTCGAGATGCTTGTCGCTCAAGGTGATGCCAAGTCCGGGCGTCTCGTCCGACAATTGCAGGAAGCCGTTCTCAGGGCGCGGCTCGCCTTCGAAGATGTAGTAAAACAATTCGTTGCCGACCTCGACGTCGAACACCGGAAAGAATTCGGACATCGGACTCGCGGTGCTCGACATCGTCAGATGATAATTGTGCATCTGCCCCGCATGGGGAATCACCGGCACCGACCACGCTTCCGCCATCGCGTTGATCTTGCGGGCCGCGGTAATGCCGCCGACCCGGTTCGTGTCGTACTGGATCACGTCGAGCGCGCGACGTTCGAGCAGATCCTTGAAACCGTAGCTCGTAAATTCGTGTTCGCCGCCGGACACCGGCATGATGTTCATCTTCTTCAGTTCCTGATAACCCTCGACGTCGTCGCCGATCACAGGTTCTTCGATCCAGCGCGGATTGAATTCGGCAAGGCGCGGCAGCATCCGTCGCGCGTATTCCAGCGTCCAGCCCATATAGCATTCGAGCATGATATCGACTTCGTCGCCGACCAGCTCACGCAACAGCCGCACCTGCTCGATATTTTTTGCCATGCCCTTCGGCCCGTCTTTGGGACCGTAGCCGAAGCGCATCTTCATCGCCGTGAAGCCTTCGTCCAGGTAACCCTTGGCCTCGCCGAGAAACGCATTGCGATCGTCGTTGTTGTAAAGCTTCGAGGCGTAGCACCAGATCTTCTCTTTCGTGCGGCCACCAAGCAGCTTGAACACCGGCTTCTTCACGGCTTTGCCCATGATGTCCCACAGCGCGATATCCACCGCGGAGATCGCCGCCATGCCGATGCCCTTGCGGCCCCATGCAAGCGTGCGGCGATACATTTTCTGCCAGATGTACTCGTTGTCGAACGGGTCCTCACCGATCGCGATCGGCGCGAGATAGTCGTCGATGATCTGTTTGGCCACGCGCGGCGCCAGCGCGCAGTTACCGATACCGACGGTGCCGTCGTCGCATTCGATTTCCACCACCAGCCAGCCGTGGAACCGGAACGAGCCCATCGCATCGCCACGCTCGTAAAGAATGTCCACCGCGTTCGTGCAGAAATGCGCTTGCGGCGGCACGACCTTGCCTTTCCATTCAAAGACGCGCGTGCGGATGTGCTTGATCTTCATGATTGAGGGTGTCTCCCGTGTCGTTCGATACCCTGTAGTGTGCGAAACTATGCAATAACTGACCACTGAATAAATCGAATCGGTTGATTCCCTGGAGTTATCGCTCACATGATCGCGCCCGCTTCCACCATTCGCAAACGTCTGCGTCTGCGCCATCTGCAACTGATGGTCGCGCTCTCTGAGACCGAGTCGTTACGGCGCGCCGCCGACGACCTGGCCATGACCCAGCCCGCCGCCACCAAAGCACTGCAGGAACTCGAGGACACGATCGGCGTTTCGCTGTTCGTGCGGCACGCGCGCGGCATGAAGCCGACGATTTTCGGCGAGGCCGTTATGCGCTATGCGCGCGTGGTGTTCGAGGATCTCGACGAATTGCGCGAGGAACTGGCGGGCATCGAGGCCGGCGACATCGGCAAGGTGCGCATCGGGGCGGTGATGGCGCCGTCGCCCGATCTGCTGACGCATACCATCGTGACGTTGAAAGACGCCCATCCACGCCTGCAGATGACGGTGACGATCGACACCAGCGACGTGCTCGTGCAGGCCTTGCAGCAAGACCAGCTGGATATCGTGATTGGGCGAATTCCGGATGGCTTTCCAGCGCTCGATCTGAGCTTCGAGACCCTGGCGGAAGAGGCCTTGTCGATCGTCGTGCGGCCGGATCATCCGGTTGCGCACGCAACGGTTCGGCCGAAGCTGGCGGAGCTGGCGCGGTATCCGTGGATCGTTCAGCCGCATCCGAGCCCGATGCGGCAGGTCATCGACCAGACCTTTCGCGAGTCGCGTGTGCCGGCACCGGTCAGCACGGTCGAAACGTCGTCGATTCTGACCACGTTGTCGCTGCTGCGCGATTCGGACATGCTCGCCGTACTGCCCCATTCGGTGGCGCAGTACTACGTGGACCTCAACGCCATCGCTGCGGTGTCCACACCGCTGCGTGGGCGGCTGGCGCCGTACGGGTTGATCCTGCGAAAGAATCGCCGCATCACGCCGGCCACGCAACTCGTGATCGATTCGATCCGCGCGGCAGCGTGAGCCGTGTTGAGGTGCCGGTGCCGGTGCCGGTGCCGGTGCTTTAGAGGCTTGCCGCAGTCGCGTGATTCAGTGGCCCGGACGTTCGGCCAACTTCAGATCGCTGCTGTTTGCCGCATCGGCCGGCGAGATTGCCGCATCGAGCGGGATATCCGGCCGCATGAAGAACGTCGCGACAATGCCGACCGCGAGCAGCACGAGCGAACCGGCAAACGGCAGCGTCCAGCTACCGGTGCGATCCACCACGAGACCGAATACGATTGGCGTGAAAATGCCCGCCACCGCAGAGCCTGCATTCACCAGGCCACTCGCCACGCCGACATGCTTCGGCGTGATGTCCATCGGCACGGCCCAGATGGGCCCAATGGTCATTTCGAGGAAGAAGAACGAAAGACTCATACACGCCGCCATGACCGGCAACGACTTCACGACCATCACCGGCGCAAGGAATACGAGCGCGCCGAGAAACGCACAGATGATCACGTTGCGCCGTGCTGCGACAACGTTTTGGGTCCGCTTCAGGATACGATCGCTTATCACGCCGCCCGCTGTATTGCCGACCACGCCGGAAAGAAACACGCCCGCAGAAAACATCGCCGAGCTTTTCAGGTCGAGGCCCCGGCCGTGCATGAAGAAAGTCGGCAGCCAGGTGAAGAAGAGCCAACCGGTCCAGCCATAGCAGAAGTACACGAGCATGGTCGGCCCGATGCGCTTGAGCAGACGCCGCCATGGCGTCGGCTCGCGCGTCTTTTCGATGACCACCTTGCCCGCCGGCGGCAATTCGGCCTCCTCTTGCGCGGTCATATGACGATGCTTACGTGGGTTGTCGGTGAAATACCATGCGTAGACCACCACCCACACCAGCGTCAACGCGCCGACCACGAGGAATGACGCGCGCCACGACGAGAACGCCACGAGCAAAGCGACAAACGGTGGCGTAATAGCATTGCCGAGGCGGGAGAAAGAATGCGTGAGCCCTTGCACGAAGCCGCGCTTGCTGGAAGGAAACCAGTTGGTCAGCGCCCGCGCTTGCGCCGGCAAGGCCGCGCCCTCACCGACGCCAAGCAACATCCGCGCGCAGAACAGCGACACGATACCGCCCGCGAGACCGGTCGCGACCGTAGCGACGATCCAGATACTTGCACAGGTGATCAGCGTGAATTTCGCGCCGAAGCGGTCGCTAACCCAGCCGCCGATGACCTGACAGATCGCATAAGTGTAGGCAAACGCTGCGAATACGAGGCCTACCTGGGTATTGGAGAGATGCAGGTCATCGCGGATCAGACCGGCGGCGGCAGAGAGGTTGACGCGGTCGAGATACATGATGAACGACATCGCGCACATGATCGCGAGAATCGCCCGACTGACTTTCGGTCGATGGAACATTGTCTCCTCCGGATTTCCGCCTCGATGTCCGTCTCGCTCAGGATGCGGGCAGACTCGTACGCGGCACTCTGTTTTGTGGACACATTATCTGAACGCCGGCGATAGATGACTAATGAATTGTTTCGATACAGCGATCACCTCTGGTTATCGGTGCAATCGCGCCCGATTAGACGCTCCAGCGACCACAGGACAGTGCCGACAGCATTTCGCGCACGGCATTAGCCATACGAGATGTGGTCCAGAGAAAGGTCAGCGATTGATATAATTTTTCAAGGCGTATGGAATCGGGCACGCATCAGCCTTGCCCCCATTTCGCCCGTCAACCGTCAATCTGACTGGAAGATTCGATGTCCCAACAAATAGCCAACACGAGTCGACCGCCCACCCTCACCGGGCTTTTCCTTATCTTCAGCCGTATTGGGCTCACCAGCTTCGGTGGTGGCCTGAGCGGCTGGCTGCTGCGGGAATTCGTCCAAGATCGCGACTGGATCAGTGAAGAAGACTTTTTGAACGGCCTCGCCCTTTCGCAGGCGCTGCCGGGTATCAACGTCAAGAACATGGCGATATGGATCGGCCACCGTCTGCTCGGCTGGCGCGGCGCGCTGCTGGCGGTTACCGGCATCATTGTCCCGCCCGCCATCCTGATTATTATTCTGGGCACGGTTTTCGTTCGTCTGCTGCATTTTCCGATCGCTCACGTCCTGCTTGCGGGCGCGGCAGCAGCGGCCACTGGCCTGTCATTGTCGATGGGCGTGACGACCGCACTCCGGGTGCCGCGCAGACTCCTCCCTCTGCTCTTCCTCGCGGGCACCTTCGTCGCCGTCGGCATACTGCGCCTGCCGCTGGTGTGGGTGGTGATCGGCGCGGGCGGTCTAAGCGTGCTTGTCGAATACATCAAACTACGCAAAGCCTAACCATGTCGAATCGTGTTCTTCTGCAGCTCACTGCCGTTTTCGCACCCCTGTCACTGGTGACGATAGGCGGTGGCCAGGCCATCATCGCCGATATCCAACGGCAGGTTGTCGACGTGCATGGATGGATGACGCATGCCCAGTTCGGGGTCGACTTTGCGATCTCGCGCATGGCGCCTGGCCCGGGCTCGCTGCTGGCCACCTTGATCGGCTGGCAGATTGCCGGGTTCTGGGGCGCTGTGGTGGCCACGCTGGCATTGCTCCTGCCGACCGGCATTCTGATCTACGGTGTGACCCACATCTGGACACGTTATCAGGGCGCGGCGTGGCAACTGGCGCTCGAGCGTGGGCTGCGGCCGGTTGCTTCCGGGATGATTCTCGCTGCCGGATGGGTTCTACTGAAGTCGCTCGACGGCGGGCTTCCTGCCCAGGCGATTGCCCTCGTTTCAGTCGGGACGCTGCTCAGCACTCGAATCAACCCGCTGCTTCTATTGCTATGTGGTGCATTGTTGCTGCTCGGTATGTCCGAGCTCAGCGCGAGCCTGCCGTCCTTGCTCCAGGTGCATATGGCGGGCTAGCGCTATTCCATCATGGCGTCTGCAGCGTGCCGTCCTTCAGGCGCGTTTGCGTCCACGTCGTCACGGTGTTTTCGCACGGATACTTCGCGGCCTCGGTTTCATCAAGATCGACGCCGAGGCCCGGTTTGTCGTTGGCATAAACGTAGCCGTTCCTGAACTCGGGCAAGCCGGGGAACACATCCAGCAGGGCTTCTCGCGGCCCCTTGAGTTCCTGAATCACGAAATTCGGCGGCTCGGTTCCCGACCATTCCTGCACGCCGAAATTGCGCGCGGCGAGATCGATATGAATGTTCGCTGCATGCGCCAGCGGCGACATATCGCCCGGGCCGTGCCATGCGGTCCTCACTCCGAACTGCTCGGCAAATATCTGCAACTTGCGGCCCGCGGTGATGCCGCCGATCTGGCTGAGATGAACGCGGATGAAGTCGATCAGGCGCTCGGTGATCAGAAACCGCCATTCGTACGGGTTGTTGAACAGTTCGCCCTGTGCCAACGGCGTGGTTGTTTTGGCGCGTAGCTGACGCATCCATTCGCCCTCCTCGAGCGCAATCGCGTCTTCGAGAAAGAACAGTTCGTACTGTTCCAGTTCGCACGCAAAGCGGATCGCTTCCACCGGCTTCAGGCGTTCATGCACGTCATGGCACAACGCGACGTCGAAACCGATCTTGCTGCGAATGCCGTCGAACAGTTTGAGTGTCTCCCGCATGTACTTCCTGCTGTCCAGATACACGCCATCCGCAGCGCCTTCGGGCGCGCTCGCGGGCGCCTTGCCGAAGCCACCCCCGCCATACCCGCCGCTTTGGCAGCGAATGTGCGTGACGCCCTGCTCGCGATACTTCTGAATGTTCTCGCACAACTCGTTCAGATCGCGGCCGTCCGCATGGCGATAAATCGGCACGCCTTCGCGGCACTTGCCGCCAAACAACTGATAGAGCGGCATGTTCGCCATCTTGCCCTTGATGTCCCACAGCGCCATATCCACACCTGAAATCGCGTTGTTCTCGATCGGCCCATTACGCCAGTACGCGTTCTGATGCATCAATTGCCACAGTTCCTCGATCGCCTCGGCGTCACGGCCGATCAGCAGCGGCCGCAAATATTCCTCGATAAGGCACTTCACCGCCACGTGCCGATAGGCGAACGTCGCGCATCCGAGACCATATAAACCAGCCTGGTTGGTCTCGATCTTCACGACGATCAGGTTGATGCCTTCCGGCGCGGTCAGGATGACCTTTACATCGGTAATCAGCGTTGCCATGTTCTGTCTGCCAAAATCGAATCAATCAAACGAAGCCGGGTAGAACCTTGCCTCGTCAAAACGTGATGCCAACGGGTCGGGAAACCCGCAGTGATGCGGGCCTATCCCCGTGCGTTACGTGCGATGCAACGAGAGAGCAGCGCTACGCTTGGCATGCTCGTCAGCATTCGCGGGCACGGTCATCATCAGGATCACCGAGGCCAGCAGGCCGGTCGCCATGAAGATGTATGAAGCCGCCGGGCTGCCAGTCGCGCCGTTCAGATAACCTACCACCCACGATCCGGCGAACGCACCCAAGGCACCGCACGCGTTGATGAGCCCGATCGCGCCACCCAGCACGTTGCTCGGAATCAGTTCCGGCACCAGCGCAAAGAACGGGCCATACGGCGCGTACATCGTTGCGCCCGCAACCACCAACAGCGCGAACGAGATCCAGAAATGCGAGCCGCCGACCAGATAAGAAGCGACGAACGCAATGGTCCCGACGAGCAGCAGCGGCCACACGAACAACTTGCGATTGCGCGTCCTGTCCGAGAGCCACGACGCGAGCAGCATCAGGATGATCGCAGCGAGATACGGAACGGCCGCGAGCCAGCCTACCGAAACGATATCGATCGTCGAAGCGCCCTTGAGAATTGACGGCAGCCACATGATGAAACCATACACGCCGATGCTCCATAACGCGTGAATCGAGCAGAACTTGACCACGATCGACGAACAGAACGCCGCCTTGTAATTGCGTACCGGCGCGATGTGGGCCTGCTCGGCCGTCAGACGCGCTTCGAGTTCGGTCTTTTCAGCGTCGCTCATCCAGGGCGCGTCGGCCGGGCGATCCTTCACGGTGAACCACCAGACCACCGCCCATGCGAGCGCGGGCATGCCTTCGAGAATGAACATCTCGCGCCAGCCGAAGCTATGCACCAGATAACCGGACACCACCGACATCCACAGCACCGTGACCGGGTTGCCGAGAATCAGGAACGTATTAGCGCGCGAGCGTTCGCTGCGCGTGAACCAGCGGCTGATATACATCAGCATCGACGGCATCACGGCGGCCTCCACCACGCCGAGCACGAAGCGCAGCACCATCAGCATCGGAATATTGCTGACCATGCCGGTCGCCGCCGCGCACAATCCCCATAGAATCAGGCTGAAGAAAATCAGCTTCTTCACGCTGTTGCGTTGGGCGTAGATCGCACCGGGCACCTGAAACAGGCAGTAACCCAGAAAGAACAACGAGCCGATCAGCGACGAAGTCCCGTGCGAGATACCGAGATCCCTGTCGATTCCCGCCGCGGCGGCGAAGCCGTAGTTCGCGCGGTCGAGATAAGCGAGGCTATACGTGATGAAGATGATGGGCATCAGATACCACCATCTTTGGGTTGCCACGGGTTTGACGCTTTCCATGATGTCTCCGGATCTGTACGGCATACGAACTATCTGGCGCGAGTGGCGGTTTGTTTTGCTCTACTCGCGCGGACCTGCATTTAAAGAACGGCCAGCCAGCCGCCGTCGACGTAGATGATCTGGCCGTTCACATAGCTCGACGCCGGCGAAGCCAGATACACCGCCGTGCCGACGAGTTCTTCCGGCTTGCCCCAGCGTTGCGAAGGATTGCTGCTCTTGACCCATGCGTCGAAAGCGGCGTTCTCGATTAGCGGCTTGTTCATGTCGGTCAGGATGTAGCCCGGCCCGATCGCGTTCGCCTGAATGTTCGAGGCCGCCCACTCGGCGCTCATGGCGCGGGTCAGCATCTTGATGCCGCCCTTCGCCGCCGTATAGGCGCCGACTGTTGCGCGTCCGGCTTCGCTCGTGAGCGAGCCGATGTTGATGATCTTGCCGCCCGTGCCGCGCGCGATCATGCGGCGTGCGGCCTGCTTCGCGACGATGAAGGCGCTCGTCAGATTGGTGTCGATCACGCGCTGCCAGTCGCTGAGTTCGAGTTCGACGAGTGGCTTGCGAAACTGGATGCCGGCGTTGTTGATTACGATATCGACTTGCACGCCGTCCTTGTCCCATTGCGTGAATGCTTCGACTACAGCGCTCTCGTCGGTCACATCGAAGGCGCGGCCTTGCGCGTTGAAACCCTTGTCGCGCAGACGGGCGGCCGCTTCGGCGACCGTGTCGGCGCGCGTGCCGTTCAGAATGACATTCGCGCCGGCGGCGGCCAGTCCTTCGGCAAGCGCGAAGCCGATGCCGCGCGCCGAACCGGTAACGAGCGCCGTGCGTCCGCTCAGATCGAATAGCTGTGTCATGCGTTTATCCTCTCGATGTTCAGAAACGAGGCGCGAGTGCGCCCCTCGCGATCCTGACGACGGTCGCGATGAAATGGGTTACGGCAATTACTAAGCAGGTTGGTCGTTAGCGGTCCGGTTCAGCGCGGCGCGGTCCTCGAAGTCCTGCTCGGCGCGCTTGATGAGCGTCAGCACCGCCTCTTCAGCCGCCTCGGGGTCGCCCTTCTCTATCGCGACGCACAGTGCCTCGTGCATCGGCAACGAACGGGCCGGCCCGCCTGCGATTTCAGAGCTGAGTTCGAAACTGGTGCGCAGGATCGCCGACAGCGCGTTCTGCATCTGCTGGACAAACTGGTTATGGCAGGCGGTAAGGATCGCGCCGTGAAACGCGAGGTCGGCGGGAACGTACTCGGCGTGGCCGGCGACCGCGCGCTCCATTGCCTTGAAAGCGCGCCGGACCGCGATGCGGTCTTCATCAGTCGCGCGTTTCGCGGCGAGCCTGGCCGCGTTCGGCTCGATGATCAGGCGCAGCTCCATCAGATCTTCGATGAGGCCTGGCTCGGCGGCGCCCGCCCGCGCGCGCCACATGATCACGTCCGGGTCGAACAATTGCCACTGCGCACGCGGCAGCACAACTGTGCCGTAGCGGCGGCGCACCTGCAGCATGCCCTTCGCGGAGAGCGACTTCATCGTCTCGCGGATGGTGATGCGGCTCACCTGCATCTGCTCGGCAAGCACCGGCTCGGCGGGCAGAATGTCGCCGGGCATGAATTTGCCTGAACAAATCTGCTCGCCCATCTGATTCAGGACCTGCCTGTGCAAAGTCGCCACGATTTTCTCTCTATGTCATACGTATGATGTAGAAAGATAGGCGTGAGGCGTGCACGTGGCAATTCGGGTTGACCCGGGGGTATCGTGCGGGAAGGTCCTACTGGCTGGCTTTGCGCCGAAACAGCCTGCCGCTTATCGCTCCATGAATATGTCGCGATAGCTGCCGTACATCGACAGAACGATCAGTGCACAGACCAGCGGCGTCACGAAATCCGCACAACCGAGGATCGCCACGAGCCACAGCACCGGATTCGCACGCGCGATACGAAACCCTTCCGCGAGCCAACCGCGAACGCTTTGCGCGCCGACAAAACGACTGTCTGGATAGCGCAGCCCGGAAGCATGTTGCGGGTGTGCCTGGACTGCCGTACCGCCTGAATAGTGCATGTTCACGACCGCTTCCTTTTCATCGCATGAGGATAGAGACGTCAGTCAGCCTGCGCCGTGGTTCAGGCGGATTGCCCTTCGTCGAGCCGAGCCGTAATCAGATCGAGTTGCCGCTGAACGTAGCGGACCAAGCCGCGCCATGTGATGCGCGTCAACCACAAACACAGCCACAAGCCGACGGTGCCGGCGACCAGTATCGCAAATCCGTAAATCATCGCGCCGATGCCCGAGCCATGCCGCCCGACGATCACAACGTTGTCCGAACCATCCTTGATCGAGATGTGGTCGCTATCGATCACGACCGAATCCGACCCGCTGTGGACCGCCAGACTTTTACCGCGACCGTCCGCGCCTTGCACGAAGGACACATGGTCGCCGTGATTCCTGATGTCCCACGCCATCGACTTCGCACCGGTTCCGATACCGGCGACTGATACCTGATCGCGCCTTGATGGAATAGGCGGAAACCGACGCGCACGCTCGCGAAATGAACGCGAGATTTCTCGAAGTGACATAATCCGGTCGTCGTTGCTTGCAACGCAACCATCACTTTCCGCCGCAAAACAAGGAGATTCACATGAGCAAGGGATATTGGGTAACCGCATACCGTGCGACGAAGGATCCGTCGAAGCTGGCAGCGTACGCACAGTTGGCGCTGCCGGCTGTGACAGCCGCCGGCGGCAAATTCGTCGTGCGTGGGTTAGCCGACGAGGTTCGTGAGCAAGGCTTGAAGGAACGGACTGTCGTAATCGAGTTTCCGACCTACGAGCAGGCCGTTGCCGCATACGAAAGCGATGCCTACAAGAAGGCGCTTGAAGCCTTGGGCGACGGCGTCGAGCGCGATCTGCGCATCGTTCGCGGCGCCGAATGACGCAGTCGATCCGACGGGCGTGACCGCTTTGAAACGCGACATGCACGTCCGAGCAGATCGGATAGCAGAATCTCGCAGCGAATGGGCAGGTCAAGCGCCGCAAGCGGGAATTGCCTCGCTGCACGGTCGCCGACAGGCGCTTGACCTCTCGATCGGCTCAGTCGGCGGCCGCTGCCTGCACGAGCGCGCCGATGCCGTCGATAGATTTCATCAACTCGGCAGGCGCGCCATGCCGAGCTTGTAGATAGCTCGTTGCGTTATACGAGAGCCACACCCCGCCGTCGGCGTCCTGCCACACCAGCACCTTGAGCGGCAGATCGAGTGCCGCCATCGGCACGGCTTGCATCAGCGGCGTCCCAGCCCGCGGATTGCCGAACACAAGCAACTGCGACGGTTGCATCGCAAGCCCCGCGCGTTGCGCATCCGCCGCGAAATCGATGCGGGCGAACAAGACAATGTTTTTCGCTTCGATCAGCGATGCGAGTTTGTCGGCGGCGTGTTCGACCGTGCGTTGCGTAGGCACCGTGACGATGCCGTTATCGGCTGTGAGAGTGGACATGGATTTCTCCGGGTGTTGACGATTGTTGACAATAGACAACTAGCCGCGCTATGTTCGAAGAAGCAGACGGTCTCTTATCCCATCCTTTGTTCTAATCGCCGATCATGACCACGTCAACCACGTCTAGCGCCATCGAACTGCTGCAGCGGCATTCCCTTGCGACGCTAGTGCAGGAAATGCTCGAGCGCAGCATCGTCTCGGGGGAATTCGCCCCGGGAGAGAAATTGAACGAAGTCGAAGTCTCGACGCGGTTGAATGTGTCTCGCGGGCCACTGCGAGAGGCGTTCCGTGCGTTGGAACAAGCGGGTTTGCTGAAAACGGAGAAGAATCGCGGTGTCACGGTGCGTGCACTGTCGCTGCGCGAGGCCGAAGAAATTTATGAAGTCCGCGCGATGCTGGACGAATCGGTCGTCCGCGCACTCGCCAATCGGATGACACCCGAAACGCTTGCAACGCTCAAAGGCATCATCACGTCGATGAAAGCCGCCAAGAAGGATCACGATCTCACGCGCTACACGGCATTGAACGTCCAGTTGCACGATGCGATGGTGACGGGTGTCGGCAACCAGCACCTGATCGAAACCTATCGGCATCTCGTCCGCCAACTCGGCTTACTCCGACAGGCCGCAATCGAGTCGGAGAAAAGCGCACTGGCAACGTCGGTTGCGGAACACGAAAAAATCGTCAACGCACTCGCCAAGGGCGATGCGGAGAGCGCCGTCGCGCTCGTGCGCGAACATGTCGCGCATGGCCTCGCGAGAATGCGGCGCGCCCACGAACACTGGGCCGCGTCCGCAAGCAATACGGGCGGTAACTGAAACAAAATCTGACGGCTGCGCACGCGGCCCCGCGCTCAGCGCTCCGGGGCCGCCATCACGCTAGGCTTTATCCGACTTCCCCGCAGCATTGGCGAGCTTGCTGAGCAATCGGTCGACCAGCCAGGGCTGCCTATCTTCGTCTTCCGCACGCTCCTTGCGCCGAATCGCGTCACGCACGGTAATCGAGCCCACGAACCGGATCGGTTCGGGCGGGAAATAACCCAATGGCCCCTTCGTCAAAGGACTGCGCGTCCATTCGTTGTCGAGTTCGAGCAATAGCGAAGACAGGATCTGGCCGCCCATATAGGTCGGCCCAACACCGTTACCGGAATAGCCAAATCCATAGAGCACGTTCGGTGCGTCGTCGAGCCTGCCGAAAAACGGAAAGCCCGTCACCGACCGATCCGACGGACCGTTCCAGCTCGCCGTCACCGGCACGTCGCGCAACGCCGGAAAGAAATCGTGCAGGCTGCGCGTCAGATTGGCTTCATACGGCGAGCGTTGATCGAACACCGGTGCAATCCGGCCGCGCCAGGCGAAGGTATTGCCGCCCTTGCCGAGCATCAGCCGGCCGTCCGCCGTACTGCGATAGTAGTAAACGAAGATGCGTGAGTCGAGCACCGACACGCCATCTTTCAAACCGATTTGTTGCAGCAACTCTGGGCATTTCTCAGTGACGATCATGTCGCTGGAGACGACTGCAAGCGCGCGTTCGAACTGCCGGAAGCGGCTCGCCATCCATGCATTGATCGCGAGCACCAGTTTGGGCGCCGTGACGCTGCCAGCCGGCGTGCGCACGCTCACGCACTCGCCTGAAGTGAACTCGAGCATCGGCGTGCGTTCGTAAATACGAATGCCCATTTCAAGCGCGACACGCCGCAAACCACGCACGAGCTTGCCGGGATGAACCGTTGCCGCGACCGGCGAATACACGCCGCCGAGATTGCGCGCCGAACCGGAACGGCTCGCCACTTCGTCCGGCGCGAGATGTTGATATGAATTAATGCCATGCTCGCTCAGCGCGGCGATCACCGGGTCGAGCAGGCCGATTTGCGCGCGCGATGTCGCGGTGTAGAGCGTGCCGTCGAGCCGAAGCTCGGCATCGACATGGTGCTCGACGCAGAAGTCGCGAATCCGCCCAACAGCGGCTTCGGACGCTTTCACCAACCGGATCGCTTCAGCCTCGCCGAACAAACGCCGCAGCGTGAAGAACTTCGTCGACCAGGTCAGCAGGCAACCACCGTTGCGGCCGCTTGCGCCCGCGCCGCACAGGTCGCTCTCGATGATCACGATGTCGAGTTCGGGTTTCTTCTGCTTTGCCTGGATGGCGGTCCACAAACCGGTGAAGCCACCACCGACGATGCAGACATCGGCCGTCGTCGCGCCTTGCAGTGCGGGCGCCAGTGAACCATCGGCGAAGAGTGCTTGTTCAATCCAGAACGGACGCATGAATTGCTCACATTGATAAAACGGTTTAACCCCACGCGGCGAAAAGAAAGACTTCTTCCCGCTCCAACGGAAAGAAGCCTTCGCGCGTGGGCATGCTCAGGCTATGGCTTTCGCCGATACCTGCGTGATTCCCATTGCCTTTAACGTATCGGCGATCGCGGCGACTGCACCGGGGATGCCTGATTCGCCAAAGTGGCCGATGCAGCCGACGCGAAATGTTTCCAGCTGGGTCAGCTTGCCCGGATACAGGATGTAGCCGCGCTTTTTGACTTCCTGATAGAACGTCTTGAAGTCGTAGTTGGGGTCGTCAGGCGCATGGAACGTGACGATGATCGGCGCCTGAATCGACGGGTCGAGAAAGGTGCGAAAACCGAGCGCGGCCATGCCTTCGATCAGCGTCCGGCAATTGTTTGCATAGCGCGCACCACGCGCTTCGAGACCGCCCTCCTCCACATATTGCGCGATCGCCTGATCGAGTGCCGCGACGACGTGGGTGGGTGGCGTGAAGCGCCACTGCGTCGTGCGGTTCATGTAGGCCCACTGGTCGTACAGATCCATGGCGAGTGACGGGCTGTTGCCCTCGCATCGCTCCAGCGTGCTGCGGCGAATGATCACGAAGCCCATGCCGGGTACGCCTTCCAGACATTTCCCGGAGGCAGCCACAACGGCGTCGAATGGCGTTTGGCGCGCGTCGATGTCAATTGCGCCAAATGAGCTCATTGCGTCGATGATCAGACTGCGGCCGTGCTTCGCGACGACCATGGCAATTTCATGCAGTGGATTGAGCACCCCAGCACCGGTTTCGCAATGCACGAGCGCGACGTGCGTGATGCCCGGATCGGCCGCTAGCGCACGATCGACATCCGCCGCGTTGACCTGCGTGTCTTCGGGATAGTCGAGGGTCTGGTGACGACGGCCGAGCGCCCGGCAAATCTTCGCGATACGTTGGCAATACGCGCCGTTGTTCGGTATCAGTACATGTCCGTCACGCGGCACCAGCGTGCCGATCGCGGCTTCTACCGAGAACGTGCCGCTGCCTTGCAACGGCACGCATTCGTGCGTGCCTTCTCCATGCACGATGCGCAGCGTCTGCTGGCGGACACGGGCGGTGATCTGGTTGAAGTCACCGTCCCACGATCCCCAGTCGCGCAGCATCGCCTGACGCGTGCGCTCGGAGGTCGTGAGCGGTCCGGGGGTGAGCAGAATGGGCTGGGCGGGCAGAGTCACAGTAGCTCCTTAAAGATCTTGATGAAGACGCGTTTCAGCCACGGCGCGACGTGCGCCATGCCTGGGTTCTGCGCAATACGCCGTGCGATACGCAGGCAAACAGCACACAGGCGAACGCAGCCGTCACGAGCACCAGCGTGGCCATCGCGGCGGCCGGTCCGATTTGTCCAGCGTCGTCGAGATTGAGAATGGCGACGGAGGCGGGCTGTGTGTCGGGTGAATAGAGAAAGGCGACCGCTGACACCGTCGTCATGCCGTTGACGAACAGATAACGCGCGATCTGCAGAATCGACGGCAGGCAAACAGGCACGGTGACGCGCAAAAACGTCTTGTAGAAAGGTACTTTCAGCGAGGCCGAGACCGCTTCGAACTCGTTGTCGATCTGACGAAGCGCGGTGACCGCGGTCAGGTGGCTTGACGAGTAGTAGTGCACTACCGTAACGATCGCGAGCAGTGCGAGCGTGCCGTAGAGGCCGTTCAAAGGGTTGACGGGTGAGTTGAAGAGAAAGATGTAGCTGATGCCGAGCACGAGACCCGGCACGCCCATCGGCAGGATCGCGCACAGATTGATAAAGCCGCGTAACCAGCGCGGCCCGCGCGTCTTCTCGACAAGATACGCGCCGCCGAACACGATGATGGTGCCGCCGATCGCCACGCACGCCGCCATTTTCAGGCTGTTCTTGTATGCGTCGAAAATCCCGGCGCCGATCAGTCCCATCTTGTAGTGCTGCAAGCCGAGGCTCATCTGATACGGCCAGAACTTCACGAACGAAGCGAACACCGAAATACCGACCACCGCCAGCAGCAGCATGCAGATGATTGCGCAGTACCCGAGCATCGCCATATCGAATCCACGCGCCGGCTTCGGCTGGTAGGGCGTCGAACGCGCGCCAAGTTGCGATTGCTGCTTGCGGCGAATGAAGAAGTCGACGGCGAACGCAACGAGCGCCGGACAGAGCAGCAGCAGGCTGACCACGGCACTCCGATTGAAGTCCTGCAAGCCGATGATCAGCTTATAGATATCCGTGGAGAGCACCGAATAAGGTCCGCCGATCACAACCGGTACACCGAAGTCGTTGATGCAGATCGTGAACGACACCATCGTCGCGCTGATCAGACCATACTTCGCGCCCGGCAGCGTGATCGTGAAGAATTTGCGCGCACGGCGTGTGCCCATCGCTTCGGCCGCTTCGTATAAGCGCCCGTCGGACAGCGACAACGCCGTCACGAGAATCATCAATACATGCGGAAACGCGGCGTACACCAGACTGCAGACAATGCCCGGCAGCCCATAGATCGAATGACCGTGAAGCAACGGTTTCAGGAGGCCCGAGTTGCAGAACCAGTAAATGAACGATACCGCGGACAGCAGCGTCGGCGCGAGCAGCGGAAGCAGCGCGACGGTGCGGACGGCGTTCTTCATCGGCATACACGAGCGGGTCAACGCGTACGCGAACGTGAACGCCATCGGTATCACGATCGCCGTCACCAGGCAGGCGACCGTGACCGAATGCAGCGTCGAGGTCCACACGCCGGAATCCACCAGATAGCCGCTGAAATTGGCGAGTCCAACGAAGTGGCCATCCGCATCGACGAAGCATTTGCCGATGACCAACGCCAGCGGCAACAACAGAAACATGCCGAGAAACGCGGACATCAGCACGAGAGCCAACTGCGCGATCCGGTCATGCCAATGGCTCTTCTGCCGCACCTCGGCGTGACTTTCCGCGCCGCTGCGGCGCTCGATCAGGACGGCGCTCATTGAAGTCGCTCCTTCGCGGCGGAGAAGACGCATACGTGTTCGCGGTTGATGGCCAGATTGAAGCGCGACCCCGGCTGCAGGCGAGCCCGATGCATTTCATGAAACGACAGGTCGGCGACGATCTCCTGCTCGCCGAGCCCATCCACCTTGAAGCTGACCCGGCAGAACGCGCCGAGGAATTCCAGCTTTTCGACCGAGGCGGGCAGCAGGTTGTCCGCCTCGCTGCCCGGCGCGCTGAGGTGAATGTCTTCCGGACGCACGAACGCCGACACTTTCGAGCCCAGCACCGCACGCTCCGATCCGCATCCATAGCGCAGCGCAATGGAACCCGCCTTGAGACTGCCGTCGCGCGCCACCTCCGCCGGAATCAGATTGACCTTGCCAATGAAATCAGCAACGAACGGCGAGGCCGGCTCGCGATAGATTTCGTGTGGCGTCCCGATCTGCTCGATCACACCCTGATTCATCACCACAATCCGGTCGGCCATCGACAGCGCTTCTTCCTGATCGTGCGTCACCATGATCGTGGTCACGCCAAGGCGCTGCTGCAACTGGCGGATTTCCTGGCGCAACCGCACACGCACGCGCGCATCCAGCGCCGAGAGCGGCTCGTCGAGCAAAAGCAGGCCCGGCGAAGTGGCAAGCGCACGCGCCAGCGCGATGCGCTGCTGCTGGCCTCCCGACAACTGGTTCGGATGCTTCTTCTGCGCATCCGGCAAGCCAACCAGTGCGAGCAGTTCGTTCACCCGATCGGCGATCGCTGCACGCTTCATCTTGCGATTCACAAGACCATAGGCCACGTTGTCGAAGATGGTCAGATTCGGAAACAGGGCGTAGGACTGAAACACGATGCCGTAATCGCGAAGCTGAGGCGGCAGCCGCGAAATATCGCGGCCGTCCTGCGTGATCTGGCCGGCGCTCTGGGTTTCCAGTCCGGCAATGATGCGCAGCAAAGTGGTCTTGCCACAGCCCGACGGGCCGAGGAAGCAGAGCATCTCGCCCTTCTTCACGCCAAGATTGATGTCCTCCAGGACCGGCGTGTCGTTGAACCGCTTATAGACCCGCTCTACGCTCAAATACGCTGTCATCTGCTCCTCCGCTTCCGCTTGCATGTCTGCGCGGCGGCGACGCACTGCCGTGCGCGGCGTCACCGCATCGTTCGGGGGCACGCAGCGCGCGCCCCGGCGCTCGTCAAGACCTGGCTGAACCCGGCCTTACTTTTGCTCCTTGTTGCCGTAGCGCTTTTGCCAGTCTTCGAGAATTGCGTCGCGGTTCTTGGCCGACCATGTGAAATCGTTCTTCACGAGCAGTTCCGAATAGTTGTCGGGGATGCCCGACAGTTTCTTCGCGACGCCGGGGTACGCAACAATCGCCCACCATTGCGCGGTGATTTCATTGGCCTCCTTGCTGGCCATAAAGTCCG
Organism: Paraburkholderia domus; assembly: GCF_905220705.1. Classification (GTDB taxonomy): domain Bacteria; phylum Pseudomonadota; class Gammaproteobacteria; order Burkholderiales; family Burkholderiaceae; genus Paraburkholderia; species Paraburkholderia domus. The sequence continues at coordinate 62,772 of NZ_CAJNAT010000013.1, read as the reverse complement.
CGAGTTTTTTGGCAGCTTCCGGCTGCTTGGTGGTCTTCATGATGCCGGTCGCTTCCATGTCCCAGCCCAGCCCTTCTTTCGGGAAGATCAGGTCGATGGGGGCGCCTTGCGCCTGCAACTCGTGTCCGCGGAATTCGAACGAGATACCGATCGGAAATTCGCCGGTGCCCGCCAGCGTGCAGGGCTTCGAGCCCGAGTGCACGTATTGCGCGACGTTCTTGTCCAGCGCGTCCATGTACTGCCAGCCCTTGTCCTTGCCGAAGGTTTGCAGCCATGACGTGACATCGAGGTAGCCGGTGCCGGACGACACCGGACTCGGCATCACGATCATGCCCTTGTAGACCGGCTTGGTCAGGTCTTCCCATGAAGTCGGCTTAGGCAGATGGCGCTTCTCTGCTTCGACGCGGTTGTAGCAGACCGTCGCGCCCCACACGTCCATGCCGACCCAGTGCGGTGGCGTGTTCGCGTCGCTGTACTTGCGCGTCAGACTGTCGAAGCCTTTCGGCGAATAGGGCATCAGCATGCCCTGCAGATCGAGCAGCGTCAGGCTCGATGCCGCGAGCCCGAGCACCACGTCGGCACGCGGATTGTTCTTTTCAGCGAGCAGCTTGGCGGTGACCGCACCAGTCGAATCGCGCACCCAGCGGATTTCGATATCCGGATTGGCGTTTTCGAACGCGTCCTTGTACGGCTTCATCGCTTCGTCTTCGAGCGCCGTATAGACGAGCAACTGCGTCTTCGCGTAAGCGACCTGGACGGCGCCGAGCGCGACGGTGGCGGCCACCAGACAACGCAGCGCCCTGTTCAGACGACCTTTGCAACCTTGAAACCCCGACTGTTCCTTCATTTCCAGACCCCTTGAGAAAGTGGCGTCGCGGCCAGCGACGAAAACGACCGGTGCTACGGGACCACTGCGTGTTGCGACCTTCTTAAGCAACCGCTGACGACTGCCTTCGACAACGTGTGATTTGTTGTCTGTTGTTGACAATCTACAAAGCATCAATTTTAATGTCAAGTATTGCCTCACTTTGCCACACAACGCCACATTGCCATCACCCGATTCACCCTAGCCCAGAGGACATGTCATGAGCGAAACACCGGTTTCCATTGAAGTGAACGGCCGCAGCTACAACTGGATGCGCAGACCCGTTGTCGTGGTCTGCGTGGATGGCTGCGCGTATGAATATCTGGAGATGGCGGCCGCCGCAGGGGTTGCGCCCTTTATTGGCAAGCTGCTGCGTCCCGGCACTTCGCTCAAGGGCGACTGCGTCGTGCCGAGCTTCACGAACCCGAACAATCTGTCGATCGTGACGGGCGTGCCGCCCGCTGTGCATGGCATCAGCGGCAACTACTTTTTCGATCGCGACAGCGGCACCGAAGTGCTGATGAACGATCCGAAGTACCTGGTCGCCCCTACCGTGCTCGCCGGTTTCGCCGAACAGGGGGCGAACGTTGCAGTGGTCACGGCAAAAGACAAACTACGCCGGCTGCTTGGCAAAGGTCTGAAGGGCATCTGCTTCTCGGCGGAGAAAGCCGACGAAGCGACGCTCGAGGAGAACGGTATCGACAACCTGATCGAGCTGGTCGGCCAGCCGGTGCCGAGCGTCTATAGCGCGGAGCTGTCCGAGTTCGTGTTCGCGGCCGGCGTGCGCCTGCTCGAAACTCGCGACATCGACCTGATGTACCTGTCGACCACCGACTACGTGCAGCACAAGTGCGCCCCCGGCACCCCCGGCGCGAACGCGTTCTATCAGATGATGGACGGCTATCTGCAGCGGCTCGACGAGCTGGGTGCGATCGTCGCGGTCACCGCCGATCACGGGATGAATGCGAAGCACAACGACGACGGCGAGCCCAACGTGATCTATCTGCAGGAGCGCTTCGACGAGTGGCTCGGCGAGGACGCTGCCCGCGTGATCCTGCCGATCACGGACCCCTACGTCGTGCATCACGGGGCGCTCGGATCGTTCGCGACGGTCTATCTTCCCGCTTCAGCGGACCTCGAAGCGATGCGCCGCCGGCTCGCAGCGGAGCCCGGCATCGAACTGGTGCTGACGGGCGCTGAAGGCTGCGCGCGCTTCGAACTTCCGCCTGCGCGCATGGGCGACCTCATCGTGATTTCAACGCAAGACGTGGTGCTCGGCACGCGACGCATCAAGCACGATCTGTCCGGCCTCGACGTGCCACTGCGCTCACATGGTGGTCTTGCTGAACAGATCGTGCCGCTCCTGTTCAACCAGCCCGTCGCGAAGTCGGTCGGCGAGCGGGCACGGCTGCGCAACTTCGACATCATCGATATCGCGCTCAACCATCTTCAATGACCGGGGATCAGAAATGAATGCTGTTGCTGAAATGAAGGCTCAATGGCAGGTGCGTCATGAAGCGCTGCGCATCGGCGGCGAAAAGATCTTTCGCGACGAAGTGATCGAAGTGCGCAACCCTTACGATGGCTCGCTCGTCGGCACGGTGCCGAAAGCGACGCTCGAGGACGTGCGCCGCGCGTTCGAATTCGCGCGTGCGTATCGTCCGGCGCTGACCCGCTATGAGCGCGCCGCGATCCTGCGTCGCGCAGCCGATGCCGTGCGGGCACGCACCGAAGAAATCGCCGCCCTCATCACGGCGGAAGCCGGCTTGTGCAAGAAGGATTCGATCTACGAAGCGGGCCGCGTCGCGGACGTGCTGGTGTTCGGCGCAGGCGAAGTACTGAAAGACGATGGCCAGATTTTCTCGTGTGACCTCACGCCTCACGGAAAGAAACGGCGCGTCTACACGCAACGCGATCCGCTGCTGGGCGTGATCTCCGCGATTACGCCGTTCAACCATCCGATGAATCAGGTCGCGCACAAGATCGTGCCGTCGATTGCCACGAACAATCGCATCGTCGTGAAACCGTCGGAGAAAGTGCCGCTGTCATGCTATCTGCTTGCGGACATTCTTCATGAAGCGGGCTTGCCGGTGCAGATGCTTCAGGTGTTAACGGGCGACCCGAGCGTGATCGCCGACGAGCTGATCACGAACCCCGCCATCGATCTCATCACGTTCACCGGCGGCGTTTCGATCGGCAAATCGATCGCCTCGCGGATGGGCTACCGCCGCGCCGTGCTCGAACTAGGCGGCAACGACCCGATCATCGTGATGGAGGACGCCGATCTCGACGAAGCCAGTTCGCTCGCCGTGTCGGGCTCATATAAGAACTCGGGCCAGCGCTGCACCGCCATCAAGCGCATGCTCGTACACGAGTCGGTCGCCGACCGCTTCACCGATCTCGTCGTGGAAAAGACACTCGCCTGGCAATACGGCAATCCGGCGGATGGTTCAGTCGATATGGGAACGGTCATCGACGAAGCGGCCGCGCAGTTCTGCGAACGCCAGGTCAACGACGCCTTGTCACGCGGCGCCCGTCTGCTTGTGGGCAACGTCCGCGACGGCGCGCTCTACTCGCCGACGGTTGTCGACCGCGTCACGCCCGACACGCCGCTCGTCAAGTACGAGACGTTCGGACCGGTGTCGCCGATCATGCGCTTTGCCAACATCGACGAAGCGATTCGCATGTCGAACTGCACGGACTACGCGTTGTCATCGTCGGTCTGTACAAACCGCCTCGACTACATCACGCGGTTTATCACCGAACTGGAAGTGGGCAGCGTGAATGTGCGTGAAGTGCCGGGGTATCGGCTCGAACTCACACCGTTCGGCGGCGTGAAGGACTCGGGACTTGGCTACAAGGAAGGTGTGCAGGAAGCCATGAAGAGCTTTACCAATACGAAGACCTACTCACTGCCATGGTGAGTGCGATGTGAGTATGAGAAGCGCTGAGGCGCTTCTCGTCGTGCATCCAATCTGACTTGGGGAAATCACGCGTATCGATTCGAGGTGACAGGTTCGCGGACGTACATGCCCATTGTGCGGCCGCTCGAGAATGTCTGCATCGCGCGAGGGAACACGAAAAGCTACATGTCACCTTTGTGACAAAAACATCATTGTTGGATCACGTTGGAGATTCATCTGCGAGCCAAACTGAAGTCACTCGGAGTCAACCACGACACCGACCTTAAAGGAGGCTCAAATGAAAGTTCGAAACGTGCTTGGTGCTGGCCTGCTCACGGCCTTCCTTGCTCCGTTGGCTTATGCGGACGTGGCGGGAACATCTTCACAGCACCAGCCCATCCAGCAACCCCAAGGGCACGCAGGTACCCTGCACACGATCGCTTCGTCGGGTGCGGCACCGAACGTCAATCCCAGGTCCCACGGCAAGACGCGCGCTGAAGTCCGCCAGGAACTCCTTCAGGCGCAGAGGGATGGTCTCATCCCCACGAACGACACGGATTATCCGCCGAGCCAACGCACGGTCGAACGCAATAAGGCGCGTTTTGCCGCGTTCGAGCGCCACTACGAGTAATCAGCAAGACAGCTCGTTTGCGCCTCGCAGCACCCTGCGTGCAAGCGCCCCATCGTTCAATCGGGAAGTGCATCGGGCAGATGCATGCCTATTCCTCAGTCAATCGGAGTCAACCATGAAATCGATCACCACGCTAATCCTCACCTCGGCGCTACTCCTTTCCCCGGCGGTTCAAGCTCAAGGTCTGACACGTGCTGAAGTGAAGCAGCAACTCATCGAAGCGCAGGCCAATGGGCTCGGCTACATCACAGATACGTCCTATCCAGCGATTCATCCAGGCTTTGAACACAAGGTCAAGGCACAACCCTCGCAGAGTAGCTACGGCGGCGTGCCTGACGGATCGCAGCAATCGTCAATTGCGCCTCACGGGCTTCCGATGCCGCACGGCAACCCGCACTGCGTGGGGCCAGTCAGTTTCTGCAACATCTATGCGGGTTCATAAATGCAGGATCATCAGCACGGCGACCACGGCCGCATGAGCAGCCCAGCTTGCCGTGTTCATCCGGCGTTGCGCACCCAGTCGGTAACGAAACCCGCTTCATTGAGGCCCTTTTGCAGATACACCCCCGTTTTCGCCTCGTCTTCAACAATCAGAATTCTCATCTCAACTCTTTCCATTAAAACTCATTGCGCCGCGCGTCCGCGAATGACGCATTTATCATTTGACGGTCATGTACTCGCACTGGCGCATCGCTAGATTAGGTCACTGAAGTTTCGATGCACGCTTCTTCGGTAGCGGATGCATCGTCTCAGATCAAGCCTGTCGTCCTGCCGGCACGCAGAACAAAGAAAGCAAAACGTAAGCAACGCCCTCTGCAACAGACATCGATCTGACAGCGCAGTTCCGCAGAAACGACCAAACCCTCTACTGGAGCACCCCATGAACCGAACAAAGCGCATGCTGCTGGAAAACATTGCGTGGGCAGCCGAATCGGCACAGAGCGACCCGAGATTCTTCGACGGCCTCGCGGTCGGCCAGAGTCCCAAAGCACTCTGGCTTGGCTGTTCGGACAGTCGTGTCCCTGCGGAGATCGTCACGAATTGCGCCCCCGGCGATCTGTTCGTTCATCGCAACATCGCGAACCTCTTTTCGAGTACCGACGACAACGTCATGAGCGTGCTCGAGTACGCGGTTCAGGTCCTGAAGGTGCACGACATCATCGTCTGCGGGCACTACGGATGTGGCGGTGTCAAGGCGGCGTTGCTACCCATCCCGTCCGATCTGCCGCATGTCGCAAGACGTATTGCGCCGCTATGCGCGCTCGCTGGCGCGCACAGCGCGGAACTGGACCAGTGCCGCTCCGGCGATGAGCAGGTCAACCGCCTCGCGGAGCTGAATGTGATGGCACAGGTTCGGGCAATCCGTGCGACATCGATTGTTCGCGACGCTGCGCATTCGCCCTCAGTGCACGGCTGGATTTTCGGGCTGCACGATGGCCGCATCAAAGTGTTGATGGCAGGCGACCTTCATTCGCGGCACAACGAATCGACCCGCCGCGCGGTTCCGGTACGCGAGTATCTGCACACCGCGGAGACGATGGCCCGCTGACCCGCGCTGTTCTAAGCACCGGTTAAGCAAGACCCTTTCGCCTCTTTAAAGAAACGTCTGGAATCCAAAGCATATGACTCTACGCGAACAGTTTGCATCGTTTCCGCGCGACATGTTTGCCGGCACCGTCGTCTTTCTCGTTGCATTGCCGTTGTGTCTCGGCATCGCCAACGCATCCGGCGTCGAGCCGTTCGCCGGCCTTCTTTCTGGCATTATCGGTGGGCTCGTCGTGGCTCTGCTGAGCGGCTCACATCTCAGCGTCAGCGGTCCTGCCGCCGGGCTGGTGGTGATCGTCGTCGACGGCATCGCGAAGCTCGGCAGCTTTCCCTCTTTCCTGATGGCGGTACTGCTCGCGGGCGCCATACAGTTCGGCTTCGGCATGCTCAAGGCCGGTCGCTTCGCCGCGTACGTGCCTTCGTCGGTCATCAAGGGCATGCTGGCGGCAATCGGCCTGCTGTTGATCATCAAGCAGGTGCCGCTCGCGGCGGGCTTCGCCAATGGGGGCACGAGCGCCGCCGCCGGTACGATCGACACGCCGTTCGGCGCCATGTCGCTGGCCGCATGCGCGGTCGCGATCCTGTCGATTGCGATCCTCGCGAGCTGGGAAACCAAAGCCATGCGCCGCTTCGCGCTGGTGCGCTTCGTGCCCGCGCCACTTGCGGTTGTCGTGCTCGGCATCGGCGTCACGTTGCTGCTGGACTTCACCGCACCCGGTCTCGCGCCACCGGCTGAACACCGCGTGTCGTTGCCTTCGCTGGCTTCGTTTGACGCGCTGGACAAAGCGTTCGGCTGGCCCGAATTGACGCACTTGATGAACCCGGACGTCTGGCGCCTCGCGGTGACCATCGCCATTGTCGCGAGCCTGGAAACGCTGCTCAGCCTCGAGGCCGTGGAACAGATCGATCCAAAGAAACGCGTCGCACAACCGGATCGCGAACTGAAGGCACAGGGTATCGGCAACATGGTGGCGGGTGCGATCGGCGCGCTGCCCATCACCTCCGTGATTGTGCGCAGTTCAGCCAACCTTCACGCAGGTGCGCAGAGCCGCTGGTCGGCGGTCGTGCACGGCGTGCTGCTGCTCGTGAGCGTTTTCGCATTGACCGCTGTGATCAACCTCATACCGCTTGCCTGCCTGGCCGCCATCCTGATCTTTACAGGAGTGAAACTCGCCAAACCGTCGATGTTCGCCGCAGTCGCAAAGCAAGGATTCGCGCGTTTCGCCCCGTTTATCGTGACGATTGCAGGCGTGCTGCTGACTGACTTGCTGATCGGCATCGTCCTGGGCATCGTCTGCAGCGTCGCTCTTGCCGTTCATGCGCACATGCAGCGGCCGATCACGATGGCTCGGCACGACGATCACTTCCTGCTGTCGTTCCGCAAAGACGTGTCGTTTCTCGCCAAGGTCGGTCTGAAAGATCATTTGAAGTCGGTTCCCGATCACGCCACGGTGGTCGTGGATGGCAGCCGCGCGGATTTCATCGACCCCGACGTGCGCGAACTGATCGATGAATTCGTGCGCGACGCTCCCGCGCGCGGCATTCACGTTGAATGCCGGCAACTTGAGCCAGTCGCCCAGGAACGCGCAAAGCCCTCGGGATTGCGGATGTTCCTGCGCCCCAGGTGAGCGTGCCGACGCACAAGACCTCAACCCGAGTCGAACCCGGCGGTGCATGAGCGGTAGCGGCAAAGCGTTCGTCGTAAAAACTATGCGACGTGGAAAGGATCGTCGATGGAATGCGCGGGCTGAGTAAACCACCTCGGCCCGTCTTCGGTCATGTAGAAGTGATCTTCGTGCCTCACGCCAAACTCGCCGGGAATGCAGATCATGGGTTCATTGCTAAAACACATCCCGACTTCCAGCGGCGTTTCGTCGTTCCCCACCAGATACGGTGCTTCATGCAAGTCGAGGCCGATGCCGTGGCCAGTCCGATGCGGCAGACCCGGCAACTGATAGCCAGGACCGAATCCGTAGGTTTCCAGGCAACGTCTCGCCGCGCGATCGACCTCTGCACACGGCACACCCAGGCGCGCAGCATCAAAAGCCGCTGCTTGTGCTGCCTTTTCCGCGTCCCACACAAACCGCTGCCGATCGTTTGCCTCACCGAAAACGTAAGTGCGCGTGATATCCGAAACATAATTCTTGTACTTGCAGCCCGTGTCGATCAGGACCACGTCATTGCGTTTTAGAATCTGCGGCTCTTTGACCCCATGTGGATAGGATGTGGCCTCCCCAAACAAAACGATGCAGAAATACGATCCTGCCGCGCCAACTTTTCGATGTGCCTGGTCTATGAAGTCGCGAACTTCCACGGTGCTGATGCCTTCGCGCAAAATGCTTGCCGCCGCCCGGTGAACCTGCAAAGTCATGTCTTTGGCGGCCTGCATGATTGCAATCTCGGTGCGCGATTTGTTCTTTCTCAAGGACCCAATCAGCGCATCGGCGCAGATCAATTCGTAATTTTCCGATCGTTCCTTCAATCCAAAATAGACCGACGCGGACGCGGTTCCGCATAGTGCAATTTTCGTGTGCCTTCCGTGAACTGACGGTATGCCGATTGCAAGCAAGGCTTTGTAAAATGCCGCATACGCACTTTCGTCTTCGTGCCAGCACATGACGTCAGCTTCAACCTTCATCCGATCACGCAACGTCCGCTCCTCGAACCACGGGGCAATGTATATCAAACTCCCCTTCGCAGGGATGATGGCGCCAAGCAGTCTTTCACTGGGATGCCATTCTATTCCAGTGAAATAAAGCAGATTAGTCCCTGCATTGACGTAAACCGCATCGACGCCAGCGTCCGTCATGTTCCTCTGCAATTGACTTATCCGCGCCAGATGCTCGGCTGCGCTGATTTCCTCAACCTCACTCGCATACGGCAAGAGTCGCGCCAATGCCGTTTCCTGATCACTACCACCTACGCCGTTTGTCATTTTCACACTCGTTAATGAAACAAAAAACGTTTCGTTTGTTCCGGACGACCGCGCCACTGGCCAGGATGGCCAAACTACCACGGTAGAGGCTCTGTCGGCTTGTAAGTTCGGATCGTAATAGATGCAGATTTTTGCATAGCTTCGTGCGCATCCAATCCCACCTGACGCAGCCGCCTCGCGACCTCTTGCGCAGTCGAAGGATCGCCGGACCATACGCGTCTCGTGTATAGGGCCGGCCAGATCCCAAGCACGGCTTCGCGGGCGCTTACGGCACTTCGATATGCACGAGCAGCAGCTTGTTGCTTGATGGCCGCCGAATCCAGATCTGCCTCTGTCTTTGCCGATTCATATGCATTCCTAGCTAGTGCATACGCGTTAGCTGACTCACGTTGAAGTTCAGCAGCCTTGGCCTGGTCAATGTTGTCCATGCTCATCCTCCTTCAGGGCTCCACGCAAATCTGCGGCCCTCATATCACGCCGCAAATCATTTGACCGTACTGCATAAAATCGAAGCGCGGTAACGTGCCATTGGCGGAATTCGCGCCCTCAACCACTGCGGCATCAAGTCCTATGCTCGATGAATTCCGTTATAGAGTGGTACTCAGTTGTTCAACACCACCACGGAGGCAACATGGCACCCGATCGAATCATGTTTATCCGCCACGCGGAGAAGCCCGACGCCAACGAGGGTAACGGCATCGAAGCAGACGGTAAGGCAGACGACGAAAGCCTCGCGGTTCGCGGCTGGCAGCGTGCCGGCGCGTTGGCGCGATTCTTCTGTCCGATTGACGAGAGGCATTCCGCGCGACTCACGCCGGCCACCGTGTTCGCGGCGGGGAATGGTCCAGCCAGCAAGAGCAAGCGGTCGATGCAAACCGTTACGCCGCTCGTTGCGCTGCTGCAAGCAACATCGCAGGTGAACTACATCACGGCGCACCTGAAGGACGACGGACCCGCGCTCATGGCGGACGTGCTGACCCAATCCGGCGTCGTGCTGATCGCATGGGAGCACAAAGTGCTGCCGCCGCTCATCGGGCACGTGCCCGGCGCGCCCGCGGTTCCCGCGACGTGGCCGGAGAACCGGTTCGACATGGTCTGGATACTCGATCGCACGCTTGGCGGATGGTCATTTTCGCAACGTCCGCAATTGCTGCTCGCCGGCGATACCGCCGAGCCAATCAGGTAAGTAGCCCCTCCGGCAACGGCGAACCCGGCTGACGGACGCGAGCGGTCTATGCCGCGTTCCGGCAGGGCCGCTTCAGTCTGCGGCGCTGCGAGGCTTCGGCGTTTTGGTCTCGATTATCTCGCGCAGTGCGTCATCCACAGTCTCCAGCAGCACAAAGCGCAACTGGCTGCGCGCATCGGCGGGGAGGTCCTCGAGATCCGGCGCATTGCGCGCAGGCAGCAGTACCGTCCTGATACCGGCGCGCAACGCGGCAAGAACCTTCTCCTTGATGCCGCCGACGGGCAGAACAACGCCCCGCAGGCTGATCTCGCCCGTCACGGCGCAATCGCTGCGCACGGCTTGCCCCATCAGCAGCGATGCGATGGCAATGAACATGGCCACTCCGGCACTGGGGCCGTCCTTTGGAACCGCGCCGGCCGGCACATGGACATGAATGTCGCGCTTTTCGAAACTCGAACAATCGATATTCAGCGCCTCGCAGCGCGACTTGACCAATGTCAGCGCGGCCTGGACGCTTTCCTTCATCACGTCGCCCAACTGGCCGGTCAGCACCAGCCTGCCCCCGCCCGGCGTGCTGCTGGCCTCGATGAAGAGCAGTTCGCCGCCAACCGGTGTCCATGCCAGTCCGGTCACCACGCCCGGCAAACTGGTGCGCATGGCCACCTCGCTCTCGAAGCGGTGATGCCCCAATATCGACGGCAGGCAATCGGGTTCGATGCGTTCATGCGTCGCAGGATCCTCCGCCACGCGCAACGCGACATACCGGAATACCGCGCCGATCTGCCGCTCCAGGCTGCGCACACCGGCTTCCCGCGTGTAGTCGCGAATGATGGACCGCAGCGCCTCGTCGCTCAGCTCGCATTGTTCGGGCGTCAGCCCGCACGCCTCCAACTGGCGTGGAACCAGGAAGCGCCGGGCGATCTGAAACTTCTCGGCTTCGGTGTATCCCGGTAGATTCAGGACCTCCATACGGTCCATCAGAGGCCCGGGAATGCCATCGGGCTGGTTGGCAGTGGCAAGGAACACAACAGCGGACAGGTCGAACGGCACCCCCAGGTAGTTGTCCCGGAAGGAGGCGTTCTGCTCGGGATCCAGAACCTCAAGCATCGCCGCGGCCGGGTCACCATGCACGCCGTGCCCGAGCTTGTCGAGTTCGTCCAGCAACATGACACAATTGCGCGCCCCCGCTTTGCGAATGGCTTGCACGATGTTGCCCGGCATCGCGCCGATATAGGTACGCCGATGGCCGCGGATTTCGGCTTCGTCATGGACGCCACCCAGGCTGACGCGCACAAACGGCCGCTCCAGCGCTCGGGCAATGCTCTGGCCCAGCGATGTCTTGCCCACCCCAGGTGGGCCGAGAAAGCAAAGAATAGGCGCCTTGCCACCCGGATTAAGCTTTCTGACACCCAGATATTCGAGGATGCGGCGCTTGACCTTGTCCAGACCAAAATGCGCCTCATCGAGGATCTCCCGCGCCCGGGCGATGTCGATGGGCGCTTCCACTGGAAGTGCCCACGGCAATTCGGTCAGCCATTCGAGATAGCTCACGCTGATGGCGAATTCGGAGGACGCCTCCGGCATCCGCTCCAGTCGGGCAAGTTCCTTGCGAGCATGAGCCTCGACATCCGGCGGCATGTGGGCAGTGTCAATCGCTTCAGCCAGCTTGCGGGCTTCCTCCCGGCTTTCGACGTTCTCGCCGAGCTCTTGCTGGATGGTCCTGAGCTGCTCGCGCAGCATCACTTCGCGTTGACGCTGGTCGATCCGGCCGCGAGTTTGCTCACCGATTTCTTGCGACAGGCGAAGGACTTCGATTCGTCCGGCGACGGCGTCGAGCACCTTGTCGAGTCGCTTGCAGAGATCGAGTGTTTCCAGGATCTCCTGCTTGCGCGCCGGCGGGATGTCGAGCAGGCCGGCCACGGTGTCGGCGAGCAGCCCGGGTGGCTCGATCGCGTCCAATGCCCGGATCAGTTCGCCCCCCGCATTGGGCAGCAGCCCGATCATTTCCCCCGCGCGCTGCTTCAGAACCAGCACGCGCGCGTCGATGGCCGAGTCACTGTACATGGGTTCGGGCAGCAGCTCCACCTGGGCGGCACGGAACCCGAGGCCTGCCACCGGCGCAATCAGGCGAAAGCGCTCTACACCCTGGCATATCAGGTGATGCGCGCCGTCGTCCGCACTGGTGACATAGCGCAGCACGTTGGCCACAGTGCCAATGGTATTGAGGCCATCAAAGGACGGATCCTGCACCTGTGGATCGCGTTGCAGCACGATGCCCAAGGGTTGCTGACGCATAACGGCAGCCTGCACATCCTCTTTGGTCTGCCCATGCCCCGCCGTCAGCGGCAACACCATGCCCGGAAACAGCACGGTATTGCGGACAGGAAGCAGAATCAGGCTGTCTTTGGGGAGTGCCGGCATGGGGGCCGGCCCTCGGCTCGCCGGGGTGGCCTCAGGGGCGTCAGGGGCCTCGCTATTGCTGTCCGTGCTCATCTTCGCTCCTCGATTCGCCGGCGCTCGCCGGACTCAATCCAGCCTTTCGAAGTCCAGCACCAGGCAACCGTCCTGAGCGTCGCGCTGTGCCAGCCGGTAGCGCCCGGCCGGAAGCCGGATGTGCCGCTCGAAGCGTCCATAAGGAATTTCCAGGCAATGGACCGCCCCCACGGCGAAGGCACGGGGCAATGCCCTTTCGGCTGTCACGACCAGCATCCCGCCTTCGAGCTCCAGGCTGACGCGCTCGGGAGGCACACCAGGCAGCGCCACCACGATCGCCAGCCGGCCCTCATGCTCGAACACCTCGATGGGCGGCTCCCATACCGGCACCCGCGCGTGCTGACCCGCTAACCGGAAGAACTGCCGATGCAAGCGCTCGGCGCGCTCGAGCGCGTCGACGGCGGCGTCCCACATCGTGGTATGACGGGTGGTGCTCATGGCCGGCTCCCTGCCTGTTCTGTCAGCCCAGCACGGGCTGTCCATTCATCAAAGGCCAACGGTGCACGCCTGTCAAGTCAGTGAAGACCAATAGACCTCGGACGCACGCTCGCACCATGCTGCTGCCGGTTGTCGAAGCAGCAGCCAATGCTGTTACCAAGCCGTTCCATTGCACCATTGATATCTGCCAACATTGCTTCCAGATGACAGTACTATTGACCACTAGCTCACCCGCTTTACTGCACGGCTGTTCCGTAAGCCTCTACGGAATGTTGCGGGATTCAATATTCCAAAACGACATGGATGAATCGAAAAGTACGGGGAATCTTCTATCCGCAGGAGAATGAGCATGGCTAACATTGACCTGGCCGAGGTTGCAGAACTTCAACGTAAGTCTGCCAACGCCTACGCATTAGCTAGGAATGCATATGAATTGGCGGAATCGGAGGCCGATCTTGATTCGGCTGCGATCGAGCAACAAACTGCTGCTTCTGCTTATCGAAGTGCCGTAGCCGCCCGCGAGGTTGTAATCGGCATCTGATACATAGCCAGGCACGTCGTCAATATCTGATGACGTCGCCTCGAAAGTTGCGGTGAAAAGTCCCGCTGCTTGCCAGGCCAGCGTTATCCGTTTGCCGTTTCTTTGGCTTTGGACAGCGCCTCGACCAGCTTCAGCTCATCGTCGAGCGAAAGATTGGTGTAGAGCACAGTCCCGCCCAGTTTCGCCAGGTCGGCTTTCACTTTATCCAGCGTCACATCCTTAAGCAGCGCAAATACGGCGGCGGCGCCAGGTTGAATTTTTTGCGCCAGCGACTTCACAAAAGTGTCACTGACACCGTATTCACTCAATTTTCCTGCCAATGCCCCTGACGCCGATCCCACTGCGGCGCCCAGCAGCGGATTGAGAAATAGCCAACCGATCAGGCTGCCCCAGAAGGCCCCTCTCAATGCACCATCAGGTCGACCGACGTCAGCGTCGACGTGACCGCGCGGTTCAGTGCGGCGGCGTGACGGGTCTGGAAACCGGGCGTATCGACGAAGATGAATTGCGCGTCTTTGGTCGTATTAATTCCCGATGATGACAACGAGCCCCGACAACTACCCGAGAAGTTGATATTGGGTCAGTTGATTATAGTCAGGCTGATCGCGTTCGATAGAGGTCAACATGTCGATGTGCTTATCAATATGACCGATAGTTACTATCGGCTAATACGCTGTTGTTGTAAGCGGCCAGTCACGCCGAGAATGTAAAGCAGCGAGCTTTCCGCTATGCGACCACATTCGTTTCAAAGACCCGATGCCCGCCCTTTTCCTATCTCCCGCCGAGCGCTCCGCACTGCGCTCCCAGGCCCAAACGCTCAAGCCTGTCGTGCTAATCGGCGCCGAAGGGCTGACTGATGCAGTACTCGCCGAGATCGACGTACACCTCGCCGCACACAACCTGATCAAGATCCGCGTGTCAGACGACGACCGCGACGCGCGCGACGCAATCTACGACCAGATTTGCGAGCGTCTCAGTGCCGCACCGATCCAGCATATCGGTAAGCTGCTCGTCGTCTGGAAGCCCGCAGCGGCCGAGCCACGTTCCGTGCGCAACGCGTCTGGCATTGCCGGAGACGTCGGCACGACGAAGAGCGGCGCGCCGCGCATCGTCAAGGTCGTCAAGCGGTCGCCCAATGCACCGGCGATACGCCGCTCGAAGCGGCGGAAGCTCGTGCTCCGTGGCAACGAGCGCGTGACCGCGGGCGGCAATGTCAAACGTGCGAAGAAACGCCAGACGGGGGCGAAGCGTAAGAATCAGGGTCATCAATAATTTGAGAATGCATGGGCCGCGAAATGCAGACGGCACAACTTCGTGCGCGTTGCATGGGTGCTTCGTCTTCGGCAGCATTTGTGAGCAAGGCCAGCGAGCTTCATCTGACAGACTGTTTGTGACACGTGGATTTCTTCATGGGAGGCACTTTACGATGACCCAACAATTGATCGTCGCGGTTTTTAGCAACGTGGCTGATGCGGAAAAAGCCGGCCTGGATTTCCGGAATCTCGAGGGAGAAGACGCGCGCTTCAAGATCGAAAGCGGTGTGATGGTTCAAAAGGACCTGGCTGGAAAAGTGACCTTGCTTGGTACAAAGACGCAGCCGTTCTGGGGTGTTGTAATCGGTGCCATAACGGGTGGCCTGATTGGCATGCTCGGTGGACCATCCGGCGCACTACTCGGCTTCACGATCGGGGCAAGCACAGGGCTGGCCGGCGTTGCACTCATCGATATACTCGATCGTGAATTCGTCGATTCCGTAAGCGGTGACTTTGCGCCGGGATGTGTTGCAATCATCCTCGAAGCTAGCGAAGCGGCGCCTGGCGCGGTCGACAAAGTTGTTGCAGCTCATCGCGGAACGGTCTACCGCAAGCCACTGAGTGCGTAAAAACAGGGAGTAGGTCCCGATCGCTGACCTCAAGCCAGGTTGAATGGCCGAGTATAGGAGGGGCAACTGATGTCGCCCCACGGTGAGCTTTGCGCTTTGCGTTAAGGGAGGAAGAGGTCGATGGTAAGAGGTAGCGGATCTCCCTTCAAACCGTTTCGAATTGCAAGTGCGGCCTTCTCGTTGATCAACTCGCGGTGCCGTTCGAACTCCTCCAACAAGTCGGTTTTGTGGCCACCCGGCTGCGACAATTCCTTAAGCACTTCCCTGCTCACAATGCAGAAGTGATGGACGCTGTCGACTCTGATACCGAACTTAACGGCCTCGCCGTCATTTGCGACACTAATGCCTTCGATGTTGTCAGCCATCATCGCCTCCGTTGGCAGCTGTCGAAGAATCCTAGCACGAAGTATCTGGCCGACGCTGACTTTGCAGGCGAACGCGGCGCGCAATGAAACTCACTGTCACAGTCGCCACCGGTGCATCATCACTTTGCCCCTCGCATCTGCTAAAAGAAAAATAATTCCTTAGGCGTATTCGTCGTGCGGCACCTCGCTGTTCAGTTCCGTGCAAGACAGGGGTCGACCAGGCATTGCGCTGGATCGGGGATAGCCGTTGGCGCCCCGATCCTGGCATACTCGATGTCGAAATGCGATTTCCGCTGAACCGCGTGGGCGAATTCGAGGGTCGAGTCGTTCATACGAGCCTGGTAAAACCGTCGGCGCTCCAGCGTTCGCTCCCTACGCCGTGGTGAACGAAGAACACACCATCGGGATCGTACTCATCCTTAACGGCGAGCAGCCTGCTGTAATTAGAGCCCCAGAAAGACCGCTGCCACTCCGCGTCGAAAAAATTGCTCTCCGCCACGTAGGAGCCGGCGTCTGGAACCAGCTTGCGCACCTCGGCCATTGCTCGTCCGATGGCCTGCACGTTCCGCCGCGCCAGCGCGGTGTCGGGCTCGTGACCCTGAATGCCAGGATAAGCGGGTGGCTCCGCCGCCTGGCAGATAAGTAACGCGAAGGCATCGAGCGCGGCCGGGTTGATTGCCGTATCCCTGGCTGCAGCGACGGCCTCGGCCGGCGCCCCGGCCAGACCTTTGTTGAGATGCAGTGATACGGCCCAGTGCCGGGTCGAAGCAAACAGCGCATCGGCGAGCGTTTGACGTTGATCGTCTTGCAATAAGGTCGCCGGAAGCCACGCGGACTCGTAACCATGCAGCACGTGACCTGCATCCCATTGGTCGCCCGGCCAGAAGACATTGCTTGTAGGTGCGCCCGGCCTGCTGTCGGTACTGATGAAACCGAGGAGTTTCTTGAGCATCGTCGGCGCCCAGAAACTGCGGGCCGAGGTTGCCACGATCTTGAGTGGCGAGAACTCGACTTTGAAATCGTCCGGCGTACGAGCGACCGCATCCATGAACGGTTGCCAGACCACTTGTGCTTCGTTGCGGCTGAGCCCCTGGAACACCATCGCGATCTTGAGGACATTGTCATGGCGCAGGATGATCTGTTCGCCCCAGTGCGGGTTAAGCAGGTTCTGCTGATAGAAGTCATTGATGTCCACGCATCTACCCAGCCGAGGGTCTGAGTCAGACCCACCTCGTCGCCGAGAAAATAGGGATTCCTTAGGTCCTTGAATAGCAGCCTGCAGTCGTCACTATCGGGCGCGTTCAGGCAAGCCACCAAGGGCGATTGCACTTTGATCAGTGCCTTGCCGACTTGCTGGCTGAGTTCGTTCCACTGTGTCGCGGACGGCCATCCCGGATCGCCTGGACGCACGCGAGCAAGCGCTCCTGATGCCGCCGCTTGCGCCGAGGCGAGCATCTGTTTCCGGGCGCCATACAAAAATGTGAGTCCGACCGCACATTGCAAAATACGTCGTCTTTTCGAGGATGTGATCTTGTTTGAAGGTTTCATCGATATGCGTGAAATCTCAATGTAGTCACAACTCGGATGACTGAGCACGCGAGCATTAAGCTATTGAGCCTGTCTCGCCGCAACGCGACGTCACGCGATCTGCTGAACCCATTGATTCCGCCAACCCGGTGCTTCAAATGGATCCGAAAAATACTGGGTCTCGTGAACAACCTTGCCGTTGCGGAACTCCATAATGCTTACCGTGTACGCCGCTCGCCCCTTATAGGTGATGGTGTATTCCGTGACCCAGAGATTACCTTCCCCTTGAATTCGCCTGACGTCGAAACCCGATGGCTTATCTGGATGATGACCCCGTAGCGCCTGCAAATTGCTTCGCCCGATGATTCGCTCACCTGACTGTGGATAGTCGCAGATGGCATCGTCATCGTAAATATCGTGTTCTGCGTCGAGATCGCCCGTCGCCGACGCGTGCCAGTGCGCATTCAAGGCTTCGCGTATTTTCTCTTCCAGCATGGAGTGCCTCCAGATACGGTTCGCGTCTATCTATTGCGTACTTCGCGGTATAAACCCGGGGCTGCCCGTCTTGACGACTTCGTTGAATCGCTGCCTCGTCTCAATCCGGTTGATCTCGTCGAACGCGTCTTCCGGAAGCGCGGAAATATCGAAATTCTCGCGCGCGCGGGCCGCGGATTTTGGTGTGGTGAGCAAAGCTCCGCCACGCTGGACGGCCCAGGCAAGCAGCACCTGTGCTGGCGTCTTTCCAATTCGTGCGGCAATCTGCGTGATGACTGGATCCTCAAGCGGCCCCGGCCTGATTCCGTGACCCAATGGCGCAAAGGCCAAAAACACGATCTCGTTCTCTTTGCAGAATTCCAGAAGCTCCGTTTCTGGAAGATACGGATGTGCTTCGACCTGCACCACCGCCGGCTTGATGCGTGCCGATTCATAGAGAGGCCGCAATTCGTTCAGGCCGATGTCAGATAGTCCGATGGACCGGCATCTTCCACGGTCGACGAGATCTTCCATCGCCCTCCACGTGTCCAGCAAGGTCACGCCTTTATCGTAGATAACATCGCCGTTTTTATCGCGCGGGTCCTGCTCATCTCCTGGGTGGAATGCAAACGGAGTGTGTATCAGATAGAGATCAAGATAGTCGAGTCCGAGTCTTTCAAGACTTGCCTCGAAAGCCGGTTCCACACGCTCGGGGCGATGATTGGAGTTCCACAATTTTGTGGTCATGAAGATGTCTTCGCGCGCGATCCCTCCGGCAGCAAGCCCTACCCGCAGGGCCTCGCCTACCTCGCGCTCGTTGCGATATCGCTCGGCACAATCGAAGTGTCGATAGCCGGCTTCCAGTGCGTCTCTCGTAGCACGGGTCGTGGTAGCTGCATCGGGAATCAACGTGCCAAATCCGAGCGCGGGCATGTCGCCGCCTCCGTGATTGAGCACTAACTTTTTGCTCCGGAAATCGGACGACTCAATCATGGCGACACCTCCGCACTATTTCATACGCTGCGACGAAGGACCGTCGCTTGGGCCCGCAATTGTGGCGCCGCAGGTCTATGAACAGAAAAGCGTCAACGAACTCGAGTCGAATCACCGCTTCGTAGCGAATTCCTCGCTAACGAATTCCTGATCAAGTGTAGCAAATGAATGACTGGATAAAAAGTTTCACGCCCAGATCCGCCTCAAGGGCCTGAACCATACGGGTCACATAGACCGCCGACGTACGCAGAACTTCGGCGGCCCTCGTGAAGGTGGTCGCTTCGACCACCTTCACATACACCTTCATTGCAGAAATCTTGTCCATCGCGTGTCGTTACTCGCTCGCATGGAAACGGCGCTGACAATATCAGCGACCAAAATTAAAGGGCGATTTGCCTTCCAACTGCTCCCCCGTCAGCGCGAGACGGATTGATCGGCGTAAGTCGATTCCCAGCCGCCACCGAGCGCCTTACAGAGGGTGATGAGATTCGCCGCAGCGGTCGCCCTGCTTTGTTCAAGGTTGCTCTGGGCGTCGAGTAGTTGCTTCTGCACGTTCAGCACGTCGAGATAGTCAATCGCGCCACCTTTGTAGCGCTGCTGCGCTATCGAAAGCGCGCGCTGGTTCAGAGCAACCACCGCCGTCAGCCTATCGCGGCGCAACTGCTCAGCATCGTAGACGACAAGTGCATCGTCCACCTCGCGCCACGCCTCAAGTACGGTGTGCTTATAGTTGATCGCGGCCTCCTGTTGCTGCGCCTCGCGCAGGTGCAGTGTGCCCTTCAGGCGCCCGCCCTCGAAGATCGGCATCGTGATGGAGGGGCCGACAACAAACTGCCCAGACGCCCAATTGGCGAGAGTCGAGAGCTGAAGACTCTGGAAACCTGCGCTGCCATTCAGCGATATACGCGGGTAAAAGTCCGCTTTTGCCACGCCGATCGATGCCGTCGCCGCATGCAGTTGCGCTTCCGCCCTCCGGATATCGGGTCTGCGTTGCACAAGCTCCGACGGAAAGCCGATAGGCACCTGTCCAGGCAGTTCGGGTACGTCACTCGGCTCGTCGAGCGTTTGCGCAAGCGCGCCTGGCTCCTCGCCGAGCAATACGCCAATCGCGTTGATCGTGGTCTCACACTTTGATTCGAGCGTCGGAATCAGACTTTCGATTAACGCGACCTGGGCGGAAGCGTTGGCCACGTCCAGATCCGTCGTCACGCCTTCACGCACCCGTATCTGTGTGAGCTTCGTGGTATCGTGAGCAATCTCAAGGTTTTGTCTCGCGATCCGCAGCAACGACTGCGTGTCGCGCAACCCGATATAGTCTCTCGCGAGTTCGGCACGGGCAGACAACAAGACAGCGTTCCGATCTTCGTAAGAAGCATCGCTCATGGCAGACGCAGCTTCGACCGTGCGTCGAACGCCGCCCCAGATATCGAGTTCCCAGGATGCGTCGAAACCCGCCTGATAGAGGTTGTAGGCCGGCGAACCCTTGGAACCCGGCAACGGCGCCACGCCAAGCGGCGTATTACCCGAAGCGGATTGCGATTGGGTTCCCGTTGGGCTGACCCCGAGCAACCCGAGAATTCCGTTCGGGCTGCCTCGCTCGCGGTTGTACGACGCAGCGCCGTCGAGCGTGGGATATTCCGCCGCACCCGCCACGCGCTGCTCGGCCCGGCTTTGGCGAAGGCGCGCCGAGGCCGCGGCCACGTCGAGGTTCGCGTCGGCCAGTTGCTGCTCGAGCGTGTTCAAGGTGGGATCGTTGAACAGTGTCCACCAATCCTGGTTGAATCCCGCCTCGACTGCCTTGCTCGGTGCTTGCGCAGCTTGGGTGCGATCAAAGACCTGGGGCGGCGTGGACGTCGTTGGACGTTCGAAATCCGGCCCGACAGTGCAACCCGCCATCACGAGGCACGCCAGGATCTCCAGTATTACCGCACGGATGGAAATGTGGTTCGCATTCATTTTCCCTCTCCCCCTTCGGCCGGCGCGTCGCCATGCTGACCGACAGCCACTTCCGTTTCGACCGAAAGCCCCACGCTCAACGCAGAGGCCGCCTGCTGACCGCGGTCAATCGCAATCTTCACGGGCACACGTTGGACGATCTTCGTGAAGTTGCCCGTCGCGTTGTCCGGCGCGATAGGCGCAAAGCTCACACCGGTTGCGGGAGCGAGACTATCGACACGGCCGTGAATCACCACACCAGGAAGGCTGTCGACCTTGATCCGCACGCTTTCTCCCGGCCGCATGTGCGTGATCTGGTTCTCCTGAAAGTTGGCGACAACATAGGCTTCGGAAAGCGGCACGATCGCGAGAACCGGCGCACCTGCCGTCACGAATGCACCAACCCGCGCGGAACGCCGCCCAACCTTGCCGTCGACCGCTGCGCGAATCTCCGTATACGACAGGTTGAGCTGTGCCTGTTCGAGCGCCGCTTCGGCGCGTGCGAGCGCACCGGCCGCCTTGTCGCGCTGGGTATTCAATACGTTCAGGTTCTGCTCAGTCGACGTCAGCACGGCCCCGTCGTGGGCCTGCTGCGCAAGCTGCTCGGCGAGCGTGCTCGAAGCGTGCTGTTGCTCCTGAGTCGTTCCTGCGCCGGCTTCCGAGAGGTTCTGGTACCGCGACGCGTTGGCTCGCGCAAATCCGATCGACGCGTCGTCGGATTTAAGCGTCGCGCGCCTGCTCGACGAGCGAAGGCTGCCGCGCAATCTCGGCGTCGTAGTTCGCGACGGATGCCTTTGCCGCAGCCACGTCCGCTTCTGCGATCATCAATGCGGCCCTGAAGTCGCGGTCGTCGATACGCACCAGTAATTGCCCGGCTTTGACCGACTGGTTGTCCTCGACGAATACGTCGGATATCTGACCCGCGACACGCGGTGCCACGACAGTGAAATCGGCCTCTACATAAGCATCGTTCGTGGATTCGGTATTCGAGTGGCCTGACAGGCTTGAGCAGGCCCATGCGCTAACACCGGCTGCGACAACCAGAGCGGCAATACGAATAATCTTGAGAGGAGATCGAGCAACGGATGACATGATTACCGTCCCTTAGTGGAAAGAGGGGGCGTGGTGCACCACGGCGGGTAAATCCGCACGGGTAACACTGGCACGAGGAAAAGAAGTGCGATGGCAACACCTGCCATCACCCAATAAAGATCCGCCGAGGCCAGTACCATTGCCTGCACGTGGATCCGGTGCGCAAGCTCGCCAAGGCTATGGGCCGGGTCGATACTCTGGCTCGTCACAAGTGCGTGATTGCCCAGCTGGTCCACGAGCATGTTCGAATGAAGACGTTCGCGATCAGTACCCAACCCTTCGATGAGACCTGTCGCCACAGCTGCGGAAAACGTCTTGAGCGAGTTGAACATCGCTGAAGCAAATGGACCGTCTGTCGGGGCCAGGCCCGTCGTCACGCCCATCAGGATTCCCAGAATCACCATGGGTTGCGCGACGATCTGTATGGATTGAAGCCAGTAGAAATCGTTGCGGATCCAATCGGACGTGATGAAACTTCCCATCAGGCACGTGGCGACCATCAGGCACAAGCCGATCGCCATCACCCAACGGTGATCAACCCGCCGCAGATTCAAAAGGGCCGCCGTCAGGGGAAGCGTGATCAATAGCGGGATCGCAACCAGCAATGAAAGGGGCGCCGTCTGCAGCGGCCGGTAGGCGTGAACCCTGGCGAGATATTGGCCGGGTATGGCGGCCACGCCCACCAGCAGGACTACCGCGCCCACGAGTGTCATGAGTCCGTGCGTAAAATTTCTGCGCGAAAGCAATTGCAGCTTGAAAAAAGGCAGCGGGTGAAACCACTCGTTGACGAGGAATGTCGCCATCAGCAGCCCACCGCCCAGAAACATCACGCGAATGAACCCTGAACTGAGCCAGTCGAGACGATCACCTTGCAGAAGGCCGATCACGAGCATGGCGACGGCGGGAAATCCCGTCAGAAACCCGGTCCAGTTGAATGCCTTGAGTCGTTCGAGTTTGAGCGGATCGGCGGGAAGCCCCTGCTGGATCGCCACGCAGACTGCGATGCCAAGCGGCACGATTTGCCAGAAAGCCATTTGCCAACCGACATACTCGGTCCACAAAGCGGCGAGCGGTGTGCCGAGCGCCGGTCCAAAGGTCGCCGTAAGCGCGTACCCGGCGAGCCCGTATAGCTTCACTTCAGGCGGCAGATAGCGCAACGCCACGATGATCAGCATCGGGGGAAGGCATCCGCCGGCCATGCCCTGCAGGACACGCAACGTATAGAGCGAAACCAGGTTCGGTGCGAAAGGGCAAAGGAATCCGAAGAACATCGTCGCGATCACGGCACCGATCGTAAATCGCTTGAGCGTGAAGGTGATCCCAAACCACGGAGCAAACACCATCGTAGCGACATTCGCCGCCTCGAACAGGGCGGTCAGCCAGGTGCCATCGTCGTGCCCAATCGAGAACGCGCCTTGAATGTCCGCGAGCGACTGTGCAGTGACCTGTTCGTTAAGAATGGCCAATAGCGACGCAAACAGCATCCCAACGACGCCCACGGCGAGCCGAAGCGAAAGCGCGGTTTGTTTGGGCGTTGGTTGCGCAGGCGCCTCTGTTCCCGGCACAGAAACGCGCGCTGGCGACTGTGCGAGGTCCGGCGCTTCCACTCCAGTCATTAAAGGGTTACCTGTAGTCATGGGATTCCCGTTTCCACTCATATTTGATACGGATATCTAACTTTCGTGGTTGGAGGCCGCAGGAATTACGAGCTTCTCCAGCTACGACGACGATATACGGCTGACTTACGACCTGAGTTGCGCCTCTTTGAAGTATTGCGGTGCTTCCCGCCGATCGAGCATTCCGTACTCCCGGATAATGCGGATATTCCGCAGGCGTGACGCATCTCCCGTCGTCGTCCTGCCCAGGAATGCTTTAGCTGCTGCATGGTCGCGCCACGTCAACACGGCGATTACCTCCCCCGGCGCCAGCAGTGCGTCGAAGACGTCCCATGAGACGAGGTCGGGCGCATTCGTATCCACGCCCAGTGAGTTCGCCACGGCTTCGGCGCCATTCTCCCTGAGCCACTCCGGCGAGCATTTCCCGTCATGCAGCGTGACCGCCGTGCCTTTGCCCACCTCGGTGACATCCAGGCGCTGCTCGCGCAAAACCTGTCCCGCCGGTACGTGGGTATCGCTGACCGTCTGGCCAATACGCAAGCGATAGTCGGAAAAAACGCGATCTCGCGCAGCTTGCATGATCTTGTGGTGTGTCTCCTGGCTGCGCCAGCGGATGAGCGCCTTCTCGTCGCGCCAGCTCGACAGCGAAAGAAGCCATCCCTCGCGGGTGAGACTTGCATAGCGGTTGTTGTCGATAAACCCGTCGATTTTCTCGAGTTCAGGGCGCAGCATCTTCGCCATGCCGAGATAGGCATCGAACTGTTCGGGTATTGGGTGAACTTCAAGCATTGCGGAGAACATGAGGACCTCTTCCGTTTATCTTCCGTTTGGTTAGCCTTAAGACGTGTAGTGATTGTCCAGGATAGGCGCAATCCGTTGGAGCCCACGCTAGTTGGTATTGGGCCAATAAGTTAGCGAATTTTGCCAACCGGCCAATGAATGTCCTGATAACCATCACTGCCTGAAAGAGTCTTTTGCAAGCCGATCAGGTGAGCCTTCCCGGCCTGGGAAAATAGAGAAGGCCGCCTTCTGCCATCCGGAAGAATTCAGCGTTGAATATTGGGCGGCCTCCTTGAACCATTCGATAGCGCGGAGCGCCACCATGCGGATCACAACGCATAGAATCACGGCGTGTGAACATGGTGATCAGAGTGGGGAGCGGAATGGACAAATTGCGTGAGATGGAGATTTTCGTCGCCATCGTCGAGCGAGGCAGCTTTACTGGCGCAGCCGAAAAAGTCGGGATGTCGGCTGCCGCGGTCTCGCGGGCGGTCAATTCGCTGGAGTCCCGTCTAGGCACACACCTGCTTGCCCGGACGACTCGAACGGTTCGTCCGACGGATGCCGGCATGACATACCTGGAAGCCTGCAGGAAGGTGTTGGACACCATCACGGACGCGGAAGCAGACATTGCAGCCGATCAACTCAATCCAGTCGGTACGTTGACCATTTCTGCACCCGTCCTGTTTGGCCAGCGATATGTTGCGCCTCTGGTCAACGCCTTCGCGCTGCGTTATCCGGACGTCAGCATCAATGCGGTGTACGTCGATCGAACCACGCGGCTTCTGGAGGAAGGGGTGGATATTGCTATCCGTGTCGGTCACCTCGGAGACTCCTCGACATTCGCCGTTCCGTTGGGTTTCGTGCGGCGTCGAACGTACGCGGCGCCCTCTTATCTCGCCGCGCATGGGGAACCCCTTCACCCCAAAGATCTAACCAATCATCATTGTGTGTCCTTCACTGGCGTCTCGCCTCCGCTCGAGTGGGTGTTCAACGAGAAAGGTTCGAGGTTGCCCGTCAGACTTCAGCCACGAATGATTGTCGATCTGGGTCCCGCTGCCGTTCTGGCCGCCGTCGACGGTGTGGGGATAATCCAGTTACTGTCGTACCAGGCGGCTCCTGAGGTCGCTGATGGCAGGCTCCAACCTGTCCTGACCTCATTCGAGCCCGAGTCGATCCCGGTGAGCCTGCTTCATGTGGAGCGGCGAAGCACCAGCGGCAAGATTCGCGCTTTCGTGGAATTCGTTACCGGGACGCTGCGCGAAAACGCACACCTTCAGGGTGTGGACGCTACTGCAACGCGGACTTCCCGGTAGGCGGCCACCAGCGCATCGAGGTCGAACGCCCGGTTCAGTCCACTTGGATTGGGTACGACCCATGCGCGTGCGCCGCCGAATGGCTTGGTTTGTGGCCCCCAGTGGATATCGCGCGTGCCGGAAATCGCCGAAAGTGCCATCTTTCCGAGGAAAACGATGTGCCGCGGCGCATACCGCTCAATCTTCCGCCGAAAAGCATCGCCGGCCAGTTCAATCTCCGATCGCGACAACTCGGCAGCCTGCGCGGTGGGTCGCGGGACCACCGTTGTGAGACCGCAGCCATATCGAAGAAGCGTGTGGTCGTCTTCGGGACGAATCTGTTCGGGAGTAAAACCTGCAAGATGCATGACCCGCCAGAACCGATTGCCTCTGCCTTCAAAGTGATGACCGGTCGATGCCGCACGAATACCCGGATTGATTCCGCAAAATACCAGCGACAAACCCGGTTCAAGGACATCAGGAAGCGATAGCAGGGAATCAACGTCAGTCACAGATGAGAGAGTCCTTGAAGAGAGATCTGCTTACCGGCACCGTCGTCCCCTCGTGGCTGCTTGCCTGCGTCGCCGCGGAATCGTTGCCGATATTGTTTCGGCGTTACTTCTAGCCGCCGGGAGAAAGTCGTGCGCATATGCGTGGCACTGCGGAAGCCGCATTTAAATGCGACGGTCTTCAGCGGTGCATCCGTGTCTTCGAGCAACTTCCTCGCGGTGTCGACGCGAACCTGCTCGACAAACACGGACGGTGTCACCTTTGCATACTTCGCAAACACTCTCGAGAAGGTCCGTCGGCTCACTGCGACTGCGCCCGCGAGCTGTTCGATCGATAGCGCATCGGTTATATGTTCGGTCACATAGCGGTGCACTTTGCCGATAATCGGATCTTCGTCCCGCCCTGCTCCAACATACGGGCTGTACTGAGACTGCCCGCCCTCCCGCTGGATATAGACGACGAGACGCTTGGCTATACGCACGGCGAGCTCGTGCCCCCAATCTTCTGCGACAAGCGACAGGCACAGATCGATGCCAGCCGTCACGCCCGCCGAGGTAAAGAGGCGTCCGTCACGAACGAAGATCTTGTCGGGCTGCACACACGCCTGCGGAAATTCGAGGGCAAGCCGGCCCGCGTCCGCCCAGTGAGTTGTCACTTCCTTGCCATCAAGCAGTCCCGCATGGGCAAGCACGAATGCCCCATTGCAAACGGAGCCGAACCGTTTCGCGTCTCGTGCCTGATTTTGCAACCACGCCAGAAAGTCGTTTGACAGTTGAGCGTCGGGCAACTGCGGCCCTCCTGCGACCAGTAACAGGTCCCATTGCGTGTCGAGATCCGCATAGCCGAACGGCACAGAAAGTTGCATCCCGTTCGAGCAGGTCACGGTGCCGGCCCGGGGTCCCACAAGGGAGACTTCATATTTCTGCTGTTCGGAAAGGATCGTGTTTGCTTCTGCGAACACGTCGAGGGGGCCCGCAACATCGAGCGACTGCACACCATCGAATATAACAATGGCGACTTTCATGCCGTGACCTTCGTGGAGTTAATAGGCCCGTTTCCGATACCGGCGATTCGATTGGCTTCACCCGAACGACTGGACCAAGCCTGCTAGCCCGTATTGACGAGGGGTACGGTAGCTTACTGCAACAGACCGAAAACAGGGACGTACTAACCGGTAATTGTCTTTTGCGTCGGTGTAACGAAAGGGCCGGACTCGGGGAGCACAACTGACATTAACCCTTCAGACCAATTCAACGCATATGACATTAGCGCACCGGCGCCGTTGGTCCCGCCGTTGGCCCTGCCGTTGGCCCAAATCTCACGTTGATTGGCCAGGCATCGCGCCAACCCCGTCTTTCCTCTCCCATTCCGGCTGATTAGACTTGATCCCATGGATACGGCTACGGCCGGCTCTTCAAAAGTTGCGATCCAGGTTGATGCGGGACGATAACCAAGGACAGATTCATCGTGTTAAAGGAACACCATCCCTCGCACCGAGCGTTAACCGGGTGCAGTCGCAGCGGGTGCGGCCCCTCATGTGCGGTGCATTCCCGGAGTGACGACGCATGCACGTTGCGATAACGCTGTACGCAGGATTTCGGCTGCTCGAAGTGACGGGCCCGATGGATGTGTTCCACGAAGCAAACCGTCTTGGCGGCAAAATGCTTTACGAACAGCATCTCGTGGGTGCGTCCCCGGGGCCGGTCATGTGCTCGAGTGGCGTAGCGGTGGGCACGACGCAGTGTCTAGCGGATGCGCACACATCATTCGACATCGTCGTAGTGCCGGGTTCCGCGGTCATCAGCCAGGGACGCGAGCATCGCGAACTGGTGGACTGGCTCAGTGACGCCGGGCGTAAGGTAAGAAGGCTCGCGTCGGTCTCCAACGGGGCGCTTTTAATCGCGCGCGCCGGCCTTGCCGACCATCGCTCGTTGTCCACGCACTGGCACGACGCGCAGCGTCTCTCCACCGAGTATCCCTTGGTACGCGTCATGAGCAATCAAGGCTTCCTGAAGGATGGCAGTCTGTACTCGTCGCGCGGTGTGAGTGACGGTATCCAAATGGCCTTGGGCCTCGTCAGGGAGGACCTTGGCGAAGAGTTCGTCCGAAGCATTACAAAATCATTATCGAGGCGCCGCAACTGAACGCGAAGTCAAGGCTCGTTCGACGGGCCGGGATGCCGCTCATGAGCGTGACGCGATGCGTTCTATGCGTTCAGCCGTGACCTCTGGCCGATTTGTATAGCTTCTATTCAGGTGTTTGTCGAAATCTATGGTTGACGAGAATTTAATTCATAAGGCACTCGCAAACCCGTTCCGGCGCGAGATCTTGAGGTGGTTAAAGACGCCGAACCAATCCTTTGTGCGGGGACACGTCGATCTTGGTTGCGGCGTACCGTCAAATGCAATCCACGCGCGCAGTGGCTTGTCTCAGTCGACCGTATCAGCACACGTCGCGGTATTGATCGAGGCGGAACTGCTAATGTCGACTCGTGTTGGCCAGTGGATGTTTCTAGCGCGAAATGAAGAAGTCATACGCGCCTTCGCGACACAGATCAGATTGCATCTGTAGGTCGTGACTTTAATTAGCCCCTCTTCGATCGGACCCGGTTGTCGTTACGCTGACGACCCACCTCAGGCCGTCAGGTAGTAGTCCCCGAATTGGTCCCGCAACTTATTCTTGAGCACCTTGCCGGTTGCACCGAGAGGAATGGCATCTACAAAAACAACGGCATCGGGCTTCCACCATTTCGCCACCCGGCCGTCAAAGAACTCGAGCAGTTCGTCACTTTCAAGCGCGCTGTCCGGCTTTTTCACGATTAGCAGCAACGGGCGCTCGTCCCATTTCGGATGTCTTGCCGCGATACACACTGCACTCGCCACATCCGGGTGCAGACACGCCACGTTCTCGATGTCGATTGAGCTGATCCATTCGCCGCCGGACTTGATGACGTCCTTGCTACGGTCGGTGATCTGCATGAAGCCGTCGGAATCGATCTTCGCCACGTCGCCGGTCGGAAACCAGCCGTCGCATAGCGGCGACGCATCTTCGCCACCGAAATATCCGGACGCCACCCACGGCCCGCGCACCTGCAGATCGCCGGTCACCTGGCCGTCCCATGGCAGCGCCTCGCCGTCCGGACCCACGATTCTCATGTCGACGCCGAACACCGCGCGGCCCTGCTTTGCCTGGACGGCGTAGCGCTGCTGCGTCGGCAACGACAGGTGGCGTCCTTTGAAACTGCAAACCGTGCCCACCGGGCTCAGTTCCGTCATCCCCCATGCGTGCAGGACGTCGACCTGGTAACGCTCCTGGAATTCCGCGGTCATGGCCGTCGGGCAGGGCGCCCCGCCCACGATGGTGCGGCGCATGGACGTAAACGTCGTGCCGCGCTCGGCCGCATGTCGAAGCAACCCTTGCCAAACGGTCGGCACACCGGCGGAGAGCGTGACCTGTTCTGCCTCGATCAACTCATAGAGCGATTTTCCGTCGAGCGCGGGACCCGGGAACACAAGTTTGGCGCCGACCATGCACGCGATATAGGGCAATCCCCACGCGTTCACATGGAACATAGGGACGACCGGGAGGATCGCATCGCGTGCCGAGCAGTTCAGCGAGTCGGGCAATGCCGCCGCATAAGTGTGCAGAAGCGTCGAGCGATGGCTGTACAGCACCCCTTTCGGATTGCCGGTGGTACCCGACGTATAGCACAGGGAAGACGCATTGTTTTCGTCAAACAGCGGCCAGGCAAAGTCATCACTGTGACCGTCAATGAGGTCTTCGTAGCACAACAGCGTGACCGGCAGATTGTGCACGGCCGGCATGTTCGCCCGATTGGTCATCGCGACGAATACCTTCGGACTCTTGATACGCGATGCAACGGACTCGATCAACGGGAGGAAGGTCAAGTCGAAGAAAATCGCGCGATCGTCAGCATGATCGATGATGTAGGCGAGCTGATCGACGTGCAGCCTGGGGTTGAGCGTGTGGAGCACGGCACCGGAACCCGACACCGCAAAGTACAACTCCATGTGGCGGTAGCCGTTCCATGCCAACGTACCGACGCGCTCACCCTGGTTAATCCCGAGCCCAGCCAGGGCATTGGCCAGTCTTCGGGCGCGTTGCGCAAGATCGCGATAGCGATATCGGTGAATGTCGCCTTCGACCCGGCGCGACACGATTTCCTGCTCGCCATGATGCCGCTCGGCGTGGGTGAGGAGCGACGAGACCAGCAGCGATTGCTGCATCATCAATCCATGCATGGGTACCTTCCTGATTTTTCCAGATTCAGCTTAGCTGTGCGTGACACGGACTTGCCGGCGTGTCGTCGACGGTGAGTTCGAGCGTACCGGCGACGTTGCGGACGGGACAAGTCGCAAGATTCAGACCGCCCTTTCCCGGCATGCAACCTGTCGTGACGTCGAAACGAAGCCCGTGGGCGGGACAGCGAAGCAGGCGCCCCTCGAGTTGGCCGCCTGCAAGCGATGCGCCATTGTGCGGACAGGTGTTTTCGACGGCGTAGAGCCCACCGTCGATATTGAAGAGCACAACGCTGCGGCCATCGACGAAGACGAGTTTGCGCTGTCCCGGCGCGAGTTCATCGGCCGATCCGACCGGTATCTGGCGTGACATTATCTGCTCTCCTGATCGTCAATCGAACGCAACATGGCATCCACGATCGCACCGGGCGAGTACGCCCCAGACAGCGACAGTGCCGAATTAATCACAAAATGCGGTACACCCCTGACATGATCAGCCTGCGGTGAACGCGGTAACGCCACGTTGTCGTCTCGCTGTGACGTCGTGAGATGTTCAGCAAGACCCGCGGCGTCCAGACCGCAAGCGAGGCCAATTCGCGCGAGCGTGTCCGGGTTGCCGATGTCTTCGCCGTCCATGAAATAGCCTGTGAACAACCGGTCGATCAGCAACGCGGGCTTACATGCCGCGCCTGTGTTCGTGGTTGTGGCCCATGCAACGAGTTTGTGCGCCGCCCGCGTGTTGGGCATCACCTCGATCCTGTCAAACGCCAGTTCGATGCCGGCTGCGCGAGCGGCCTCCTGAACCTGCGCGCGCCGTGCGGCAACCGCGCCCGGACTCCCCAGACGGGCCACATAGAACGCCTGGTAAGGAACCCCGCCGACAGGCGTATCGGGCAGCAACTGATGCGAGTGCCATCGCAACTTGACGCTGACGTCCGGACGCAAGCCTGCGATGCGGCTGACGGCAGCATCGAGATTGCGCTTGCCAATCAGGCACCACGGGCAGACAAAGTCGAAGTGGACATCGACCGTCACCGACGCGCTTTTGCTCACCACCGTGCCCTGCTCCGTTGTGCACGCCATGTCAGAGAAGCTCACGAATCAAGGTCTCCGCCTGCGGCCACTCGCCATAACCAGCCGCGGGGTTCAGGTGCCCCACTTCGCCGAGGTCGACGAGACGGCTGCCCCAGTCCGCGGCCATGTTGGCCGCGCGATCAAACGCCGCGAGCGGATCGTTGCGGCTCGCGCCAACAATGCTCGGAAACGGCAGCGGTTTGCGCGGGACCGGCAGCCACCCGTGTTCTTTGAGCACGTCCAGCGCCGGATAACCGGCGGGCATCGGTACTTCCAGGTCCGCCGGTGTGGCAAGCAGCGCGCCCTGGATCGGGCGGTTGTGGTGCTGCGCCCAGTGCACGGTAATCATGACGCCGGCGCTGTGAGCGACCAGTACGATCGGGCCATCGATCTTCGCGATGGCCTCGTCCAGCGCCGCGACGCGCGCCGCGCAGCTGAGCTTGTCGTGCTCGAGCGGAGGCACCGAAGCCGCTTTGGGAAGGCGAGCCTGCAGCAGTGTCTGCCAGTGTTCGGCCACATGGTCACGAAGGCCGGGCACGATAAGAATGGTAGGGTCGGTATTGAGCGTCACGACGCTGAGTCCTTCAGGTTAATACGGCTTGTCGCCAATAATTCCGGCTCGCTCCATCTTGCGATGGCACGGCGCGTAATCCATCACCGCGTAGTGCTGCGTGCTGCGGTTGTCCCATATCGCGATGCTGTTCGGCTTCCAGCGCCAGCGCACCTGGTGCTCCGGGATGTAAGCCTGGCTGATGAGATAGCGGAGCAGATCAGACGCGCCCGGATTGGCGTCCTGGCCGAAGCGCACGCGCGCCGGCGTGTGGTAATTCGTGATGTGCGTCGTGAACGCATTCACAAACAGCACTTTCTCGCCCGTCTCGGGGTGCGTGCGCACGACCGGATGCTCGGCATCGGGATATTGCGCTTTCAAAGCATGCCGCTTCTCGATCGGCATCGCCGCACCGAAACTCGCCTCGATACTGTGACGCGCGTACAGCTCGGCGATCTGCTCCTTCACGTGCGCGGGCAGGTTCTCGTACGCGAGCACCATGTTCGCCCAGATCGTGTCGCCGCCAACGGGCGGGCATTCCACACAGCGCAGCACAGCGCCGAACGGAGGCGCTTCACGCCAGGTGGCATCCGAATGCCACGAATTTTCGTAGCGGTCGTTGGGCCGGTCGGGCGTCTTGTAAATCCGCACGAGGCCCGGATGCTCAGGATCGCTGCCCGCGACCGGATGGTCTTCCAGCTCGCCGAAGCGGCGCGCGAAAGCGACATGCTCAGCACGGCTAATGTCCTGATCGCGCAGGAACAGGACGCGGTGCTTTAGCAGGTTCGTCCGGATCTCGGCAAAGAGACCGTCGTCGTGAATCGCGTCGGCGAGCTTGACGCCCACCAGTTCGGCGCCGATGGCGTTGGTGAGTTGTTCGACATGCATGGCGCCCTCCTTAGATGACAAAGACCGACGAGCCGGTCGTCTTGCGCGATTCGACATCACGGTGCGCTTGCGAGGCATCCTCGAGCGCATAGCGCTGATTGATCTCGATCTTGATACGGCCAGCCGCAACGTGGCCGAAGATTTCGCCGGCCAGGTCCGCTTTTTCAGCGGGGTCGGCAATATAGTCGGCGAGCGCGGGACGGGTCAGATACGGCGATCCCTTCATCGCCAGGATCTGCGGATTGAATGCCGGAATCGGCCCCGATGCCGTGCCGACGCAAACAATGAGGCCGCGACGCTTGACCGAATCCAGGGTTGCTTCGAAGGTGTCCTTGCCGACGCTGTCGAAAACGACATTGACCCCGACGCCGTCGGTCAGCTCGCGCACGCGTTTGGCGACATCTTCGTGGCTGTAGTTGATGGTGTGTTCGCAGCCGTGCGCGCGGGCGACTTCCGCCTTCGCTTCGCTCGACACGGTGCCGATCACCGTGAGCCCCAGCAGCTTGGCCCACTGCGATACGATCAGCCCGACGCCGCCCGCGGCAGCATGGAGCAGAATGGTATTGCCGGGTTTGAAATCATAGATGCGCCGCATCAGATACGACGAGGTCAAGCCGCGCATGGTCATCGCAGCCGCCGTCTCGCAGGTAATGCCTTCAGGCAGCTTGATCAGCGGTGCGGCCGGACAAAGGCGCTCCGTGCTGTAGGCGCCAAGTGTGTTGATAAAGCCCGTATAGGTGACACGATCGCCTACCGCGACATTCGTCACGCCCTCGCCCACTGCTTCGACCACACCGGCTGCCTCGACACCCATGCCGGCAGGCAGCGGAACCGGATACAGTCCGGAGCGGAAATAGGTGTCCGCGAAATTCAGGCCCACTGCCTCATGGCGCAGGCGAACCTGGCCCGGGCCCGGGTCCCCTACTTCAACGTCTTCGTAACGCAAGACCTCCGGGCCACCGGTTTCATGAAAGCGGACTGCTTTCGCCATGATTCGTTCTCCAGTTGTTTCTCGATTTACAGAAAGGGAATGCGCCTGCTGGAGGACCATCACGTCCGGGCGCAGGCGTCGATTACCGCATAGTGTCCAGGTACTGCCTTATTCAAACTTAGCCAAACTTAACCAGACCGCGCCGCCGCTTCACCATGCGGACGACGCGGCAAGCGCGAAGAAGCCGCTCAGAGCGTGGCCTTCTCACGCAGTGCATTCACGAGGTCAAGGTCGCGCTTGTAGCTGCAACGGCCGATGGCAAACGCGACCGCCGCGAGCAGCGGTGCAAGCGGGACCAGTTGCAAGGCGCCGACGAGGCCGATCCGGTCTGCGACGATGCCCGTGAGGATAGCCGCGGGCGCCAGCCCCAACAGGTTGTTGGCCAGTGTCAGGGTGGCGAATGCCGACGCGTGGATCGACGGTGGGGTAAGGTTCGCCACCATGGCACCCGAAGGCCCCGTCGCGCCAGCACAGAAGAACATGCCGCAACCGATCAGGAAGAGCTGCAACCCGCCGGGCGGCAGGTGGAAAGCGATGCCGAGCAGAACGCTGCACAACAGGCAGTACACGATCGCGGTCAGCCACTTTCTTTGTACACCCTTCCTGTTGAGATGGTCGGAGAGGCTTCCGCACGCGATCATGCCAAGGCCGGTCACGAGCACGAACACCGCGCCATGCACGGCCGCTTTACCAGGCGCCATGCCGTAGTAGCGATTCAGGAAGCTCGGCATCCAGGACCACACGGCCGCCGGGACGAGCAGATGCATACCGCTACCCACGTAGGCGCAAACGACGGACTTCGTGGAAAACAGCCCCTTCATCAGCGCACGGAAGCTCATGCGCACGCCGAGGTTACTCTTCTGCCCCGCGATCACTGGCTGCAGTAAAGCCAGCCTCTTTTCCGTGACGACGAGACGGTAAATCACAACGAGCGCGATCCCGACGCAGGCCATTGCGCCGAACGACCAGCGCCAGCCAAGGCTGTTCGCGACCGCGCCGCCCAGCGCCATGCCCATCACGGAGCCAAACGCTCCACCTGCCATGAAAGTGGCTGTGAGGGTGGCGCGCAGACGCGGCGGAAAAATGCTCAGGACGAGCGCGATACCCACACTTCCGTAGGCCGCTTCGCCGATACCGACGCACGCACGCGCGAGCAACATCTCACCGTAAGTGCTCGAGATGGCACACCCGAGGGTCGCGAGACTCCACAGCGCCGCCATCAGTACGATGCTCTTGACGCGGCCCCAGCGATCCGCGAGAACCGAAAGCGGAAAGGTCAGTACGCCGACCATCAGTGCCACGACGCTGCTGAGCGAACCGAGCTTCGTGTCAGAGAGGTTCCAGGCGGACTTGATAAACGGAAAGACCGCGTTCAACACCTGGCGCGACATATAGTCGGAAAGCAGCAGACCGACCGTGAGCGCGCATACCACCCACGCGTAGGCGGGGATGTCCGATTGCGTCGCCGAAGCATCGGCCGTTGTGGGCTCAGCATGCTGTAAAAGCATTTCGTCTCCTTCTGGTGTGGCGCGTCCGGCTCCCTTTTCCCGTAACGGGCAAAAGGGGCCGATATGTGTGCCGCTCCCCAGCTGTGAGCCGGGGGTCTCCTCCCTCAATCGCCACCTGCACGACATGTCATGCCGATGGCGAGTACCGCCTTATTACGCCGCGCGCAGCGGCAGGTTCTTCACGCCTGCCTTCCGGTTCGGTGCCATGCCGTTAGCCGCGAGTGTCTCGTCGACGGTCTTGTACTGCACGCCGATCTTGTAGATCTCGCGCGCTTCCTTGCCGTTCGCAATCTCACGGCCCAGTTCGCGGGCCACGCGCACGCACTGTTCGATCTGCTGCACTGAGCTCATGCGGTTGCCGTGCTGGTCGATGATCGTGTCCTCGATGCCGCAGCGCGGGTGCAAGCCCATGGCCATCGCCATCATGTTGAACGGCAGGACGTTCTTCAGCAACGACTCAGCCGTGACCGTGCCGCCGTCCGGCGCACGGTGGACGAAGTTGAAGAAGTTGTGCGGGTTCGGACCGTCAAAGCCGCCGCCGATGCCGATCCACGTCAGGTTCAGCGGCCCCTTGTAGACGCCCTTGCGCACCAGGCGGTCGAGCGTTTCGAGCGCATGGATGCCGGTGAGCTGGAAGTGCGGCTGGATGCCCGAGGCTTGCAGGCGGCGCAGGTGCTCCTCAACCCAGGCCGGACCCGCCGGCACCGTCATTTCGCTATACGCAGCCATGAGCGCAGGATTGGCCAGCGACGTGCCTTCCAGATACTCCGGATAGAGCAACTCCATGATGTTCATCTGCGTGGTGTTGATCGCGACGGTCACCTGGTCGGGCTTCGGGTCGAGATCGGCCAGCATGTGACGCGTGTCGTCGGACAGCCACTTCGCGGCCTGGCCGTCGTCTTCCGGTGCAAACGAAATCGAGCCGCCCACCTGGATGATCATGTCCGGAACGACAGCGCGCACGCCCGCGATCAGCTCATTGAACTTCGACAGGCGCTTGGAGCCCTTCCCATCCAGTTCACGCACGTGCAGGTGCAGCACGGTCGCGCCGGCGTTGTAGCAATCGACGGCCTTCTGGATCTGCTCGTCCATCGTCACCGGAATATCTTCGGGAAAGTCTTCCGGCGCCCATTCCGGGCCGTACGGTGCGACGGTGATGACTACCTTGTCCTGATTCTCCGGGTGCAGCGAGTCGTCGAGAAATTGCATCGTTTCCTCCAGAAATAGTTGGATGATTGACCTCCGCGTCCGGTCCAGGTCGGCGCAACGGGAGGTGGATCAGTCCAGCCAAGATACGGCAATCCGTCGATACGGATTTCGTTTTTGGTGACATTGTTTTATGATTTGACGACACTGCGCGTTAACACTAATCCCACGCTAAAGGGGCTTCGCGCGTCGAAAGAGGAAGGAGACCGGATGCAGAGCATGGTGAGATCGTCGACATTGCGCGGCTATTTCGACGTTGCGAGAGGCTTGGGCCTCAACCCCTACGAGCTAGTGCAGGAGGTCGGTCTCGACGCCGTGGCGCTGGCGAACCCCGATGAGCGGATTCCGGCTGACGGCGCCTGCCGGCTGCTCGAAGCGACGGCGGAGAAAGCGTCGTGTTCGACACTCGGGCTGCTGATCGCGCAAACCCGTCAGCAGTTCGGTAGCGGCGTCGTCAACGTTCTGCTCGCCCACAAGCGCACGCTGCGTGAGGTGCTGCTGGCGGCTGCCCAATACCGCTATCTGCTCAACGAAGCGCTAGGTGTTTACGTCGAAACGACCGGCGACACAGTGACGATTCGCGAAGAGATTGTCGCCGAACCGGGCACCCGGACAGTTCAGGCAATCGAACTGGCAGTCGGCGTGCTATCCCGTCATTCCAGCGCACTCCTCGGCGCCCACTGGAAACCGCACAGCGTGCACTTCAGCCATGCGGCGCCGCCCGATCTCACTTTTCATCGCCGCTTCTTCGGCTGTCCGATCACGTTTGAAAGCGACTTCAACGGATTCGTTTGTGCGGCAGCGGACCTCGATTATCCGAACCCGAATGCAGACCCCGTGCTGGTCCGGTATGCGGAAAGTCTCGCCAATCCGCTCAACGAAACGGCGGCGGATTCAGTTGTGCTGGAGGTGCGCAAGACGATTTACCTGCTATTGCCCCTCGGTCAGGCTTCAATCGAAATGGTGGCGCGGCAACTGAGTCTGACGGTGCGCACCCTGCAGCGCCAGCTTGATTCGGCCGGCGCCAGTTTCTCGGGCATCGTTGAAGAAGTGCGGCGTGATCTTGCTGTGCGTTACCTGCTCAATCCACGCTATCCCATCGGCCGGGTCGCCGCCCTGTTGGGCTACACCAACCAGGGGGCGTTTACGGTCTGGTTCCAGAAGCGTTTTCAGATGACACCCCGGGAGTGGCGTGGCCGCCATCGAAAGTGAACATGCACGGCTTCGTGACGGCATCTGCGCCTATAGAAGGTCGCGAGGGCCGGACTGGCCTCGAAGCGTTCGCCCCCTCGCGAGCCGCGACCATCAGGAATGGTGACCTTGGCGCCCCGTATCCGGCAGGTCCCGCAGATAGGTACGCCGGCACAGCGCAAACGCCATGGCTGCCGGAATGGATACCAGTTGCGCAAGTTGAAGCGCGCCGAGCAAACCGACTTTGTCCGCAAGCACGCCGGTAATGAACGGACCCGGAGCCGCGCCCATCAAGTTGTACGCGAGAGCAAGGACCGCGAGAGCGGTGGCGTGAACAACGGGATTCGCGAGGTTGGCGACCGACGCGCCGGCGGGCCCCCACGGACCGGCTGCCACCAGTGCGCCGATCGCAATGAGGATGATCTGCGCATTGCCTGCAGGCAAGCGGAACGCAATGGAGAGCACCCCGCACGACAACAGGCAAAAGCCGATGCCAAATGAGACCTTGCGGGCTGGCGCGCCACGGCCCACCCAGTCAGTGAGCACGCCGCAGAGCGTCATGCCGATACCGCTCAGGACGAACATCCCGGCCGCAGCCATGGCCGCCTTGCCCGGCGCCATCCCGTAGTAACGGTTGAGATAGCTCGGCATCCAGGCCAGCAGTGAATACAGCGCGAAGGACTGAAGCCCACCACCGAGGTAAGCGCAGATCAGGGCAGGCGAGCCGAAAACAGAGTGAAGGGTGTCCCAGACCGAAAGACCTGCGCCGCTTCGCACGGCCGCACCCTGGTGAACGTGGCGCGCCAACCTGCGCTCCGTGACAGTCAGGCTATACACGGCGGTCACGACCAGCCCGACGACTGCCATCACCGAGAACGCCGCACGCCAGCCGTAGTGGGTCGCAACAGAGCCGCCCAGTGCCGTGCCGAGCACCGCGCCGAAGATCCCCGCTGAGGTGAAAGCGCCCGCCAGGGTCGCGCGCACCTTCGGCGGAAAGACGCTCATGATGACGGCCAGCCCAACGCTGCCGTAGGCCGCCTCGCCTACGCCGACAAAGAACCGCGCAGCCAGCATCTGGCCATAGTTTGCCGCGAACCCGCAGCACAGCGTGGCGACACTCCACACCACCGCCATCAGCGCGATGCTGCGCGCGCGGCCCCTGCGATCTGCCAGTAGCGACAATGGCATGGTCAGTATCCCGACCATCAGCGCCACAACGCCGCTCAGGCTGCCCAGTTGGGCATCAGTCAGGGTCCACGCCGCCTTCAGTTGAGGAAACACAGCGCTCAGTACCTGCCGCGACATATAGTCGGAAAGAAGCAGGCCAAGTACAAGCGCAAATACAGCCCACGGGTAAGCCCGTGAGCGTCGTGACACGCCAGCTGGATCGGCGTTTCCGGTTTCGGCTAAATCCAATCCCATTGTGGTTCGTCTCCTGTCGGTTCTCGCTCTTCAGCGTTTTGGCGCGCGTTCAGCGCAAGCCGGAAACCCTCAGGCGCGGCGCATCAGACTGAAGCTTTGTGCGGATGGGCCGACATCCGGCTGGCTGGCAAGGAACAGCGCGAGCGGAACGACGTCCTCTGGTTCCTTGAGCCACTCTTCATTGAACTGACACTTGTCGCCAAAGTCAGTCATCGCCGTACGCACGGGCCCAGGGATCAGCTCATTGACGCTGATGTTGGCGTCCAGGAGCTCCAACGCGAGGGTTTGCGTGAGCAGCCACATTCCCGCCTTTGAGCAGCCATAGGCGGACAGATTGGCATTGGGACGCTGCCGCAGCCCGGAGCCCATCAGGATCAGCTTGCCGGCCCCGCTCCGGCGCAGATGTGGAATCGCCGCGCGCGCGGTGTGGAACGCGCCAACGAGGTTGACGTCGATCACCTCTTTCCAGCGTTTCGGGTCAGAGTGTTCAACCGTCCCGGTCACGGTACCCACGCCAGCATTGGCGAGCACGATGTCCACGCCGTCGAACGCCTGAACCGCTCCTGAAAACAGCGCCTCGACCGATTCGTAGTTCGTTACGTCAGAGGTGATCGCGATCGCTCGACCGCCCTGCGCGGTAATCAACGCGACGGTTTCGTCGATCTCCCGGCCTGAGCGTGCGCTGCACACGACATCTGCCCCGGCTTTTGCATAGGCCAGCGCGATGGCGCGGCCGATGCCGCGACCTGCGCCTGTGATGACCGCGACCTTTCCTCGCAGCGTTGTGCCCTCTGCTGAATTCATTTGCCTCTCCAGAATCGACCGATGTTGTCGAGAAGCTTATCTGTCTGCTCTCGCGACGGTACTCCTGAATACCCGGCCCCCCATTGCTGGGGGGACCCTTCAGGCGACGAAGCCGATAGTCTTTTTGCGCACAGGTCGGCTCCTCCGTTTTCTCCCGGCCGGCTTTAGCTTGATCGCAACCCGAAAGGAGCAGTCGTATGACACTGGATAACAAGATCGCCCTCGTGACTGGCGCTGCCCGAGGTCTCGGGAAGAGCATTGCACTGGCTTACACACGTGCCGGCGCCCAGGTCATCATTTGCGACGTCAATGAGGAAAACCTGAACGCCGCGCGTGAGGAAGTGACCGCCGCGGGGACACACGAATGCATCGCTCAGGCATGCGACGTTTCCTCCAGCGTGCAGGTGGCGAAACTCTTCGCGAGCATCGCGGCGCGCTTTGGTCGATTAGACGTGCTGGTCAACAACGCGGGAATCGGGCCGATCGGCCCCGAGGACGACGCACGGCGCAACAGGCATTGGGACTACATGACCACGCCCGTGCCCAGACAGGCGCTGGGCTTCACCAGCTCGATGTCAGACGAACAATGGCATCGCTACTGGGGTGTCAATGTTCACGGCGTGTTCTACTGCACGCGCGAAGCATTACGGATCATGGAGCCCCAAGGCAGCGGCAAGATCATCAACATTGCGTCGATTGCCGGCATGTCCACCATCAGTGCCCATAGTCCGCACTATTCGGCGACGAAAGGCGCCGTGATTGCATTCACGCGGACGGTGGCGGCAGAAGCGGCTGGCGGGAACATCTACGTGAACGCAATCGCGCCGGGCGGCATCCAGACACCGGACTTCGAAAAGTACTTCGCCCGCTCAACCGAGGAACAAAAGAACAGGCTCATGCAACTGATCCCGCTAGGCCGGTTCGGCAAGATGGACGAATATGCCTCCCTTGCCGTCTACCTTGCGTCCGACAATCACTATCTGGTGGGCCAGATCATTTCGCCCAATGGCGGCGCAGTCTGAGGTGTTTTCCCTAGCCCCTCTCCTGTGGAGGGGGGCGGCCACGAACGGCGCGCCCTAGACTTCACTTGAGCAATCAGGGAAAGACCTGGATACGCCGTCCGCCGCCAGGCGGAAAAGTCATTGGACACAACCGTCTCGATGATTTTGGGCACGCGGCAGTCCCGGTCGCCCAGGCGCCAGACAGGCGTCCGGTGTTACTTTTCAGGGAAAGCGCCATGCGAAACGGTGAAAGTTCTTTGCGGAAGTTGATCGACAAGTGGCTTGGTCACTGCGGCACGAGGACCGTGCAGGTGATCGAATTCAGTCGTACATCTTCGAATCGAAGCCGCTACATACGCATCGGCGGAGGCTGTTCTGACAGCTTGTTAGCGATTACCTTCTTCCGGCATGGCGACGGGTCGTGGAACGTGTATCCACCCAGGCAGGAAGCACCGATGATGAGCACGTCCTTGCTCGCGGCATGAGCGCAGCGGGCCTGAAATCGCTAGCCACCTGCTTCGCAAGTCGTGGCCGACTTTGTCAATAGATGGTCCGCTTTAGGTAGTCGATTCCCGTCCAATCGAGACTACGATCGGCTCAACGGATACCGCACCGGGCCATCAACGCTGCCCAACCCGCGTCCCCTCTTCGATCGCTTTTCTGGAATTCCATCGTGAGCCATACGGCACCTGTCATGGGCGTGCTGTTTGTCATCAATGCTTCGGAAACAGACAGGGTCAATCCATTCATTCAGTTATAACGACTTGAGACAAAGATGAACGAAATCGGCGGTTACGACATTGAAGACCTGGAAGCCGGCATGAGCGCCACCTTTGCGAAAACCATCACGGAGACGGACATCCTGTTCTTCGCGGCCGCATCGGGCGACAACAACGCAGTTCACATCAATGAGGAATTCGCGCGGACCACCCCGTTCAAAGGGCGCATCGCACATGGGATGCTAACCGCAGGTGTGATTTCCGCGACCCTCGCCGGGCACCTCCCGGGCCCCGGCACCGTGTACCTCGGACAGAACCTGCGTTTCAAGGCACCGGTCCGGCCTGGCGATACGGTGCATGCAACGGTCGCGGTGAAAGAATTGCAGCCGGAAAAGAGCCGCGTCGTGATGTCGACCGTCTGTACCGTTGGAGGAAAAGTGGTGATCGACGGCGAAGCGGTCGTCATGGCTACGTCCCGTGCGCGGCGCCTGGCTGAACGCGTAGCCAGCGCCGAATTGTCTGCAATCATGAGTCAATCAAGCGAGGCATCGTGACCATGTCGTTAAACGTGCCTACTGAATATATACAGGGAT
The DNA here is from genome assembly GCF_905220705.1 of Paraburkholderia domus. GTDB lineage: Bacteria > Pseudomonadota > Gammaproteobacteria > Burkholderiales > Burkholderiaceae > Paraburkholderia > Paraburkholderia domus. The sequence continues at coordinate 20,560 of NZ_CAJNAT010000013.1, read as the reverse complement.
TCTTCAAGTCTGGACAGAAGTTCTGGCGCACCATGGCCGGTTTGAAGGCGAATGGCAATCTGCAGAACGACACGCACACTGGAGCGGAGTCTCCGGAAGCACTAGTCGTTCCTGTGGCACTGCTCGATGCACACTCGGCGTACTGGCCGCAGCTGGCGTCGGTTTGGACCCGCACGCTGGCCAGCACAATGGGCGCGGAAACCGAACCCGTGATCGCCCCAAAGCGCAGTGACCGCCGCTTTCTTGCCGAAGACTGGCGCAAGAATGCCTGGTACAGCCTGCTCAAGCAGAACTACCTGCTCAATGCGCGCTTGCTTGAAGACGTCGTCGATGCGGTTGTCCTAAGCGAAAAGGACAAACGGAAGCTCGAGTTCTTCACACGGCAGTTCATCGACTTGCTCAGCCCAGCCAATTTCGCCGCGACCAATCCCGAGGCGCTCAAGCTCGCGTTCGAATCCAGCGGCGACAGCTTGCGTGAAAGCTTCACGAACCTGCTTGGCGATTTGCAGCGCGGCAACATCTCGATCACGGACGAGACCGCTTACGAGGTCGGGCACAACGTGGCGACGTCCCAGGGCGCGGTGGTGTTCGAGAACGATCTATTCCAGTTGATCCAGTATGCGCCGCTCACCGACAGGGTAGCCAAACGCCCGGTGCTGATCGTGCCACCCTGTATCAACAAGTATTACATTCTCGATCTGCAGCCTGAAAACTCCTTTGTACGCTTTGCCTGCGAACAGGGGATGACGGTGTTCATGGTGTCCTGGCGCAACCCGGATGCCGCCATGGCGCATACGACGTGGGACGACTACGTCGAACACGGTGCGTTGACGGCCATCAACGTTGCGCTCGCGATCACCCGCGCCGATCGGGTCAACGCGGTGGGCTGGTGCGTAGGAGGCACCATTCTGTCGTCGGCCACGGCGATCTCCCGAGCGCGCGGCGAAGACCGGTTGGCTAGCATCACATTGCTCACCACGATGCTGGATTTCGAAGAACCTGGCGAGCTGGGCGTCTTCATTGACGAAGCAGGCGTCGCTCAGCGCGAGGGCGCAATCGGTCAAGGCGGCATCTACTCCGGCAAGGAACTTGGGTTCGCGTTCCAGACGTTGCGAGCAAACGATCTGATCTGGCCTTACGTCATCGACAACTACTTGAAGGGCAAGTCCCCGCCCGCATTCGACCTGCTGTACTGGAATGCCGACAGCACGAATCTGCCCGGGCCCATGTACACCTGGTATTTGCGCAACATGTACCTGGAGAACAACTTGTGCAAGCCGGGGCGGTTGACGGTCTGCGGCACGCCAGTTGACCTGGAGCACATCGACATTCCGAGCTACGTGCTGGCAACAGAGGAAGACCACATCGTGCCATGGCGATCTGCTTACCGATCCACACAACTGGTTGGCGGCCCGACTCAGTTCGTTCTCGGCGCGAGCGGTCACATAGCCGGGGTCGTCAATCCTGCGTCGAAGAACAAGCGGAGTTACAGAGTCAGCGGTGATTCGACTGGCGATCCGGATGTATGGCTCGCGTCAACCGAAACAGAAGCGGGCAGCTGGTGGACCCATTGGATCGAGTGGCTGAAGCCTTATGCTGGAGATTCGGTCAAGGCGCGCACGAGGCTGGGAAGCGCTCTGCATAAGCCGGTCGAGCCGGCGCCTGGGCGCTATGTGAAAGTGCGCACGACATAGTTCCCGCTCTGGAACTCGATCCATCTGGTTGGGTCGAGTTCCGAAGTACGCGGCAGCGAATGTACATCGTCGCCACGCACCCGATGCTGTCCCGAACAACGAACAGCCAGCACGCTCCGCTCAGAAGCTATGGCGCAGGCCGATCATGGCCGCCGTCGTCGTCACGCCAGGCGCCACCGGCTGGCCATAGACAATCGTCTGGTTCATTGTCCCCTTGTTATTGACGTGACCGACCTGCGCGTAAACCATCGTTCTGACGGAGAGCTTGTATTCGCCACCGAGTGCGATTTCCGTCGAGTGATTCGCCGAATTGTTCTTGTCTTTCAGGTAATAGAGGCCCGAGGTGACCTGAAACGCCGGCGAGAAGCGATAGCCCAATCCCGCGGAATAGAGATCAATATTGACCTGATTGGCATGCGCAGGATTCTTGCCGTTGCTGTACGACGCCGACACCGAGAAACCATGGAGCGTATAAAGTGCGCCAAGATAAACGAACCGGTTGTTGTCGAGCCCGGTCAACGGCGCACCGGGAGCCGGATTCGTGTCATGTCCGTTGTAGTACACAGCGGACAGGCTCAAACCGTAGTTCGAGTATTTGAGTACCGCGGACTCGCGCGTTCCCCCCTGAAACTGGCCTGCCACGCCACCGGGTGCGTATTCCAATCCGACCGAAGCGCCGCCGAAAGAGGGCGACTGGTAGACCAGCGCGTTGCTGTCGTACAGTGCGCCGATTGGCGCATTGGTGCTGGTGCCCGGCCAGCCGGCGGCCTGGTTCATACCCAGCCACGCGGTCAGGATACTGCCGAAGTATTGGGAGGACCGTACATCCGTCTCGGCCATGGCATAGATCATCGGGACGATCTGCCGGCCCGCGTTGAACGTGCCGAACGGTCCCGATACGCCAATCGTCGCGAACTGGTTGAACTGAGCCACAGCGCCTGGCGTATCGCTCAGGCCGGATTTGCCGGTGCTGCTGTCGAACGAGCCCTGGAGCTTGAAATTGACATGGTAGCCGCCGCCGATGTCTTCGCTACCCTTGATTCCCCACAGGCTCGAATAGATGCCGCCGTCCTTGAGGCGGTACACCGCTCCCGTGTTTGGCGCCTTCGGGTTAAACGTCGCGGCCGAGCTGCTCTGGTACAAGAAACCCGAATCGAGGATGCCGTAAAGCGTCACCGAAGATTGCGCGTGAGCGGCGCTCGCGAATGCGATGAGCGCGGCCGCTCCAATCAGTTTCACCTGCATTTTGTCTCCTGATAGTTTTGTTTCGACTGCGGCCAGGAATTCGCGGCATCGTGGCGCGTCGTGCAGGGAAGAATACGGAAAGGAGCGCGTACCGACCCCTCCCAAAGCGGGAGGGGCGGAACATCAAGGTGAACAGCGCGCGGGGCGGCGCAAACTCATGCGCCTTCGAGCAAACCCAGCACCAACGCTCTTCGAACAGCATGCTTTCGCGAGCTGGCGTCGAGCTTTCCAAAGAGATTCTTGAGGTGCCACTTGACGGTGCCCTCTCCCACCGCGGCCGCAACCGCAATCTCTTTGTTCGACAGATTGCGCGCCAGTAGCTCGAGAATTTCGCGCTCCTTGGGCGTTAGCACAACGCTCGGCACAGCCCGCGGCACGGTAGCCTGCCGGCCTGGTGGCGGCACGGCGATGCGTGCTGCCGCAATCGCCCGGATGCCTTCGCCGGATTCGGACTGCCCTTCGCTAACTCGCCGCGCCCAGTCCGCGAGAGCGGGATGGGCGTCGGCCAGCGTACGAGTCAGACGGAACGTTTGCGCGAGATTCATTGCCTCGCGAAGCAGTGCGAGCCCGTTAGCGCCGGACTGCTCCAGCGCGAATGCGCGCATCGCCATGATTTCAATCTGATATCGACCAAGCTTCATCGCCTCGGCGGCAACGCCTGCCTGCGCGAGATCGTCAAGCGCTTCCTGCCAGCGTCGCGCCGCAATCGCAGCGCCTGCATGCGCCAACCCGACCAGCAGCCCGACCGATTGCCTCCACAGCGGCCCCGTGTTCGGCTCCGCCTCGGCCACCGTGTCGTCGATACGCCGCACCAGCGCGTCGCACATTTGCGTGCGATATCGGCCTGCATGAATGCGCACCTGTTCAGCCATGCTGGCAATGCACAGGCGCGGCAGGCGCCGGCTCACACCCATCGCGTACATTGCCTCGAGGAGATCGAGTGCCCGGTGTTCGTTGCCTTTGACCGCGGCGATGCGCGCCGCGGTGCGGTAGGCGAGCAACACGGTATCTGGCGTGCCGCCTCGCTCCAGAATGTCCAGCCGATTGGCCAGCAACGCAGCGGCCTCGTCGATACGATCGGCTTCGTAGCTCAGCGCGGCGCATGTCGCCGCAAACATGCACGAGAGCGGATGGCGGCGGCCAAGATCCGCGTCCGCGCTTGCCAGTGCTGGACGGAGCACCTCCTCGGCAAGCACGAGTTGTCCTTCCCACACGTAGCTGAAGCCGACAATGTAATCGCCCCAGCGCACCACGTAGCCGATCCCTTTGCCGACTTCGGCTCGCTTTGCCGCCAATTGGAAGCGACGCGCCTGCGCGGGCTGGCCGAGGAGAATCGCGCGTACCGCGAGGCGGTTTGCATGAACCTGGGCGAGCCATGAATTGCCAGCGGGAGCGAATTCGGCCCAGGGCGCGAACAGGTCCACGAACTGGTCGATCTCGTCGGCGTAATAGGCGGCAGCGCACAGGATGAGCGCGCATTCGTAGCGCAGTTGAGCGTCGGCGTCGGGACTGGCAAGGACGCGTTGCACCTGAAGTTCAGCCTCCTTGTGCCGCTCGCCCAGCGCCAAGGCCCAAGCCGCCGCCAGCAACAAGCGCGGACGCCGTTCGAGTTCGTCCGCAGGGAGCAGATCGAGCCATTCGAGAACCGCAGTCAGGCGCCCCTCCTTGACGGCGTCATGCAGGCAACGCTCCGCCAGCTCGTACGCAGTTTGATGCTGACCTGCAGCGTGAGCATGCCTCGCGGCTTGTTCGATCATGCCGTGCCCGTTCAGCCAGGCGGCAGCACGACCATGCAGCGCAGCCCGTTCGGCGGCAGGCACATGAGCGAGGCGGCCTTGCAGCGCGTCGCGCACCAGCGTATGAAGCCAGCACCATGCGCCGTCCTCGGAGGTCACGAACACCGGCGTCTCACGCACGAGGCGTGACAGCCGCTCCGGTGACTGCGGATCGCCCGTCAACGCCTGACAGAGTTCCGGGTGCAGCGAGTCCAATAAGCTGGTGCGCGTGAGGAAATCGGTATCTTCCGAAGAAAGCTCGGCGATCAGCGTCCCGACGAGGTGTTCACGCAGTCCGCCCTGGTTGGCCGCCATGGTCTCCACGACCTTCCGGGGATCCGGGGCGCGCGCCATTGCCGCCATCGCAAGCTGCAAGCCGAGCGGCCAGCCATCCGTCAGCTCGAACAGCCTCGCGCACGCGTCGGTGTCGAAACGCGACCCAAAACGATTGGCAATAAGTCCAATCGTCTCTTCGAGACGAAAGCGCAGCATCTCGGGATCGACCAGTATGCATTGCCCGTAGGCGATCAGATCGGCAACCACGGTATCGATTCTGCGACGCGCAGCGACGGCCACGCGAAGGTTCTGCGGTGCATTGTGCAAGACATAAATCAGTGCAGTCAGGCCGGCGTCGGGTAGACGGTCGGCCTCGTCGACGATCAATAGAACATCGCCAGAAAACTGTGCGACTTCCGCCAGCCAGGCGGTCACGCCGTCCAGTTCGCCGACCGCGCCCATGGCGCCGTCAAGCAGCAATCGTCCGAAGGCGGGGCGGGCGCAGCCTGCCCGCATGGCATGGACGAGCCCCTGGAGGAGCCGCTGAGGGTCATCTCGCTCATCCACCGAAAGGAAGGCGACCGCGGCACCATGCGCGAGGGTTTCCCTGCGCCATTGGGCTAGCAGAGAGGTCTTGCCGTAGCCAGCCGGCGCTTGCACGAGGGCGATCGACTGATCGCCGAAGTGCAACGCGTGCGCGGCTAGCCGGTCACGCACCAGCAGATGTGCCGGCGCACGCGGCGCGATGGTCTTCAGGACGAGCGCCGTGGCTACACTCCCAGCGCCTGTAGGTGTTGATGCCATCTTGCGGGGCCTGTCGAGGCTCCCGACGGTCATTGCCGGCTGCCGCAGGGAGCGAAATAAGGGGAAGGTTCAAGCGTACCACCCGAACGCCTGAAGCCCCCTCCCTTCGTGGGAGGGGTGAGCGAATCGACCGCAGACTAAGATGAGTTCCAACAGACTTCCAATGCGAAGCCAGCAGATGAGCTTGCAACTGCTCAGCAGGATCTGCAAACGTCGAATGCAGCACAAGGGATACCATGTATCGGCACTTTCTCGTCCCTGTGGGCGACATTGGTTCATGCATTGAAGCAACCGGTCACGCAGTCGCGTTTGCCCAGTCGATGGGTGCGCGCGTGAGCTTCCTGCCGATACTGTACCAACATGCTGCCGCACTGCACCGCCAGGACTCGCGCGCAAGCGACGTCAGGGAGCGTGCTTTGGAACTGCTGGCGCGGGCCGAGGCCGCGGCGCGCGCGCAGGGCGTGCCGTATTCGTCCATCGCTCCCAGCAACGAAACGTCGTTCGACAGCATCGTCGCGGCGGCAGTCAAATCTGGATGCGATCTGATTTGCATCACCCCTGGCCAGCGGCTGGCCGAAGCGGGCGACGTCGTGTTTGCGGCGTCGGACGGCGCTGATGCGGGAAACGTGGCAGTCCTGATATGCGCCGCTGACCGGCGACCTGCGACCTCGCACGCGATCGGCATACTCCTCGACGAACACCGCGCCATCGCCGATACCCTCCATGCGCTGCTGGACATGGCCCGCGCCGCACGAGCCGCCGGCCAGGAGCCCGAAGCGATATCAATGCGTGAGGCGGTCAAGCGCATTCGCGATCTGCAGATACGCCGGCATCGTCTTAAGGAAGAGGCCCGGTTTTTCCCACGACTGCGCGAGCGCACGTCCGTTGCGGATGCCGAACTTGATGAGCTCGAATGCCAGCATCAGCGCGACATACAACTCCTCCAGGAACTCACCGAACTTGTCGAGCGTGACGCGGAACCGGGTGTCCCAGCTGGGCGGCTTGAACAGGCGCTAAGCGCTTACGCGCAATTCACATGGGAGCATCTGGGACGGGAAGAAGGCGTGGTACTGCCGGCCGCGCGGCGCTATCTGCGAAACGAGGACTGGAACGAAATCGCGGCGGCATTCGACGCAACGGCTGCGGATTCCACCACGGCGAAACCCTGACTCGTATCGGCCACGGGCCTGACAGCGCGCACGCAAGATAGGGAGACGTCGATTCATGCTCGAATCGACTCGAAATTGCAGGAAAACGGACTATCACACTTAATCAATAAAACTGGAGATAAATCGATGAAAAAAGCAACTGCACTCAAGTTGGCGGCTAGCGGAATGTTCGCGCTGGCGTCTATCAGCGCGTGGGCTCAGTCTAGCCAGACAGCCGCTGCCTCAACCGGACCGGCAAAATCGGCATCGGCTGGAGTCGATGCCAAAGCCGCTAAACGGGCGAATCGCGAACTGGCCAAACAAGTTCGCACGGCGATTGCCAAAGAGAAGAGCATCGACGCCGCAAACATCAGTGTGAAAGCGAAGGGCGGCGCGGTAACCCTTTACGGAACCGTGCCGGCCACGTCTCAGATCGACGCAGCAGCCTCAGTAGCGAAAGCGGTCCCTGGTGTGACATCGGTCAAGAATCAGATCGTGATTCAGCAGACATTCGGTCAGTAATCTCCTTTCGGGGCGTGCGCATTTGCCCCACGGAATCGAAACCATTCCGTGGACTCTCGCGATGCCTCGAAACCCCTCCTGGGGCACGGGGCGATATGGCTTTCACTGTTCGCGACGTGACACCGGCGCCAACGCCTGAACGTTTTTATCCAATCACCTACCTTTCAATTTATTATGCATTGCAAATCAACTGTGTCTAATCTCGAGCCGGACGAAGTGAAGGCGAACTCAACTGCAACCGCCCTCCACTCCATTGCCAAGAATGAGCACGAAAGTAACGCGCCGCAAGCAGAAGCGCCGGCCACGCGCATACCAAAGGCAACGTGGGCGTGGGCTGAAAGTTCCAGACACTTCGACTGGATGGACTGGCATACGCCCTCGGCCCTCGCGAGCGTCACGGACTTTGACCTGTAGACAGGCGGGCTGGTTACCTGGTCTGAACGGTGCCGTACAATGGCTGACGTGGTGAACCGACATCAACGAGCCTCGTCAACGCCCATGCAATCGCCCAGCGCCACCGTCCCGATCTCACTCGTCAACGGTTTCCTTGCCGCCGCAGGTGCACGGCCGGATCTGGTCGGCAAATACCTGAACGAAGCCAGCATCTCCCCCGCGCTTCTGACCGAACCGGGCGCGCGAGTCACAGAGGAACAGTTTTCGACCTTATACCGTGCCCTCGCCATTGAATTCGACGATGAAATGCCGGGCATCTTCGCCCGTCCGATGCGCAGCGGCACACTGAAGTTTCTCTGCCTGAGCCTGCTCGATGCGCCCAACCTGGAAATTGCCATGCATCGGTTTGGGCAGTTCTTTCACATTGTCCTCGATGACTTCAGGTTCGAATCGCGCAGGGACGGCCTGGTCGCATGCGTGGCCCTTCACCCTGATCCAGCGTCCACCGTCAGCATGCTTGGGCAGCAGCTCATGCTAAAGCTCGCACACGGCGTGGCATCGTGGCTGATCGGTCAGAAGATCCCCCTGCTGCAAGTCGAGTTCGCGTTTTCCTGTCCACCGCACACGGTGGATCATCTGTACCTGTTCCCTGGACCCGTCCATTTCGACTGCCAGCAAACGCTGATGCGCTTCAGCGCCGCGTATTTCGACATGCCCATCCGCCAACGCAAAACGAACTTGCGCAAATTTCTCGCACGGGCACCCGAGGACTGGATTTTTGTTTCCTTTAGCGAGCAGCTCACGAGCCACCGCATCAGACAGTACCTTGCCTCCTGTTTGCCGGACGTGCCGACCGTCGAAGACGCCGCGCGGAGTCTTCACTGCTCGGTGCGCACGTTATGCCGGCGCCTCGCCGCAGAGGACACCGCATTTCAAACGCTGAAGGACGAACTGCGGCGTGATATCGCGATCCAGCGACTCACCGGCACCAAAGACCCGATCGCCTCGATCGCGGGTGATGTCGGCTTTGACGAACCCACCGCCTTTCATCGGGCCTTTCGTCATTGGACTGGCAGCACGCCCGGTGAGTACCGCCGGCAACCCTGAGCGCGACCCTACCCGCCTCACGGGACTATCGAACGGCATCCGGATCCGCTGACCCGCGCAATGGGGTAAACGCGCATCCGCGGCTCGTCTCATTCGCAAGTCGTGGCCGATTTTGTCAATAGATGGGCCGATTTAGGTAGCCGATTTACACCCAATCGAGACTACGATCGCTTCACTGTTACCGTGCCGGGCCATCTTGCCTGCCCTGCCCGCGTCCCCTCTTCGATTGCATTTCTGGAAATCCATCATGAGCTATACGGCGCCCGTCAAGGACATGCTGTTTGTCATCAATGAACTTGCCCATCTCGATCGCGTGTCGGCGCTCCCGGGCTTCGAGGACGCTACTGCGGACACTGCGCAGGCAGTGCTCGATGAAGCGGCGAAGTTCAACGCGGACGTGATTGCGCCGTTGAATTTCGAAGGCGACAAAAATCCGAGTACCTGGCGCGATGGCGAGGTTGTCGCCACGCCGGGTTTCAAGGAAGCCTTCCGCCAGTTCGGCGAAGGTGGTTGGCAAGGTGTCGTGCATCCGGTCGAATACGGTGGCCAGGGCCTGCCTAAACTGCTGGCGACACCGTGCATCGAAATGCTGAACGCCGCCAACCTGTCGCTTGCCCTGTGCCCGCTGCTGACCGACGGCGCAATTGAAGCGCTGCTGACAGCCGGCACGGAAGCGCAGAAGCAAGCTTATGTACCGAAGCTGATCTCCGGCGAATGGACCGGAACGATGAACCTGACCGAACCCCAGGCCGGCTCGGATCTGGCCTTGGTGCGCACACGCGCCGAGCCCCAAGGCGACGGAACGTATCGCGTGTTCGGCACCAAGATCTTTATCACGTGGGGCGAGCACGACATGGCGAAAAACATCGTCCATCTCGTGCTGGCTCGTACGCCCAATGCGCCCGAAGGCGTCAAGGGCATCTCCCTCTTTGCCGTACCAAAGTTCCTCGTCAACGAAGACGGTTCGCTGGGCGAGCGCAATGATGTGCATTGCGTGTCGATCGAACACAAGCTCGGCATCAAGGCGAGCCCGACCGCGGTGCTGCAGTTCGGCGATCATGGTGGCGCGATCGGCCAACTGATCGGCGAGGAGAATCGCGGCCTCGAGTACATGTTCATCATGATGAATGCGGCCCGCTTTGGCGTGGGTGTGCAGGGTATCGCCGTTGCTGAACGCGCGTATCAGAAGGCCGTTGCGTACGCGAAGGATCGCGTGCAAAGCCGGCCGGTGGATGGCTCCGCGAAACAGTCCGTGGCGATCATCCAGCACCCGGACGTGCGCCGCATGCTGCTGACGATGCGTGCGCTCACCGAGGGCGCCCGTGCGCTCGCCTACGTCGCAGCGGCGCATAGCGACATCGCCCATCGCCACGCGGACGCAGCCGTGCAGGCGGAACACCAGGCCATCTACGAATATCTCGTGCCAGTTGTGAAGGGCTGGAGCACGGAACTCTCGATCGAAGTGGCGAGCCTGGGCGTGCAGGTGCACGGCGGGATGGGCTTCATTGAGGAGACGGGCGCTGCCCAGTACTATCGCGATGCCCGCATCCTGACGATCTACGAAGGCACCACGGCGATTCAGGCGAACGATCTGATCGGGCGCAAAACCCTGCGCGACGGCGGCGCGGTGGCAAAGGCAATCCTCGCCCAGATTGATCGAACGCTGGGTGAACTGGAAGGCTGTGCGTCGTTCTCCTCCAACCCTGCGTACCGGTCGCTGCACAAGCGACTCACGACAGGCCGTGAGGCGCTTGCAAGCGCAGTGGAATTCATGCTCGCCAACGCCAAAAGCGATCCGAATGCGGTATTTGCCGGCGGTGTGCCCTACCTGAAGCTGGCTGGCATCGTCCTGGTGGGCTGGCAATTTGCACGTGCCCTGCTGGTGGCTGAGGAGAAGCACGCTGAAGATAAGTCGTTCTACGACTCGAAGATCGCAACCGCTCACTTCTTTGCCGATCACGTCCTGCCCCAAGCCGTCGCGCTTGAGGCATCCATCGTCAGCGCGAAGAACAACGAAGGCATGTTGGCGCTGAGTGAAGACCAGTTCTAAAGAAAAGGCATCGCATCGTGACAGACGCAAGTCTCATTGAACAGTACGGTCCACGCGAGTCGATGGAATACGACGTCGTGATCGTCGGCGGCGGCCCGGCTGGCCTGTCCGCAGCGATCCGCCTGAAGCAGTTGGCGGCTGGGAAAGGCGTCGAGCTTGGCGTGTGCGTACTGGAAAAAGGCTCGGAGATCGGGGCGCATATCCTGTCGGGCGCGGTCATGGATCCGCGCGCCATCACCGAACTGATCCCGGACTGGAAGGAAAAAGGTGCACCGCTAACGGTCGACGTGACCGAAGACAAATTCCTCTTCCTGACCGAAACCGGGTCGAAGAGCGTGCCGACCTGGGCGCTGCCGGATAACTTCAAGAACCACGGCAACTATGTGATCAGCCTCGCGAATGTCACGCGCTGGCTGGGTCAGCAGGCTGAAGCGCTGGGCGTCGAGATTTTTCCGGGCTTCCCGGCTGCTGAAATCTTGTACAACGACGATGGCTCGGTCAAAGGCGTCGCGACCGGTAATCTGGGCATCGGCAAGGATGGCGAGCCGACCGAGAATTTCCAGCTCGGCATGGAATTGCACGCGAAATACACGCTGTTCTGCGAAGGCGCACGCGGGCATCTGGGCCGTCAACTGAATGACAAATTCAAGCTGCGCGAAGGCGTTGATCCGCAGGTTCACGGCATCGGCATCAAGGAACTGTGGGAAATCGATCCGGCCAAGCACAAGCCGGGTCTGGTGATGCACACCGCCGGCTGGCCGCTGGAGAACGACACGTACGGTGGCTCGTTCCTCTATCACATGGACAACAACCAGGTGGTGGTGGGCTTCGTGGTCGGCCTGGGCTACACGAACCCGTATCTGTCACCGTTCGAGGAATTCCAGCGCTACAAGACACATCCGGCGATCCGGGCGATTCTGGAAGGTGGCAAGCGGGTGTCGTACGGCGCGCGGGCGATCACCGCGGGCGGCCTGCTGTCGCTGCCGAAGCTGGTGTTCCCGGGCGGCGCGCTGGTGGGTGACGATGCGGGCTTCCTGAACGCATCGCGGATCAAGGGTTCGCACGCGGCGATCAAGACCGGCATGCTGGCCGCTGAGGCTGCTTTTGAGGCAGTCCAGGCAGGCCGCACCAGCGATGAGCTGACGGCGTATCCGGAGTCGTTCAAGACCTCGTGGCTGCATACCGAACTGCATCGCGCGCGCAATTTCAAGCAGTGGATGAGCAAGGGCCTGTACCTCGGCACGCTGATGGTCGGCATCGAGCAGAAGCTGCTGGGCGGCAACGTGCCGTGGACGCTGCATCACCAGCATTCCGATCACGAGATGCTGAAGCCTGCGTCGCAGTGCAAGCCGATTGTCTATCCGAAGCCGGATGGGAAACTGACGTTCGACCGGCTCTCTTCCGTGTTCATCTCGAACACCAACCATGAAGAGAACCAGCCGGCTCACCTGACGCTGAAAGATCCTTCGGTGCCAGTGAATGTGAATCTGCAGACCTATGCGGGTCCGGAGTCACGCTACTGCCCGGCCGCAGTGTATGAGTTCGTGAAGAACGATGACGGCAGCGAGCGGCTCGTGATCAACGCGCAGAACTGCGTGCACTGCAAGACCTGCGACATCAAGGACCCGACCCAGAATATCGTCTGGGTGACGCCTGAAGGCGGCGGCGGTCCCAACTACCCGAATATGTGATTCGATACGCGGGACGTCGAAAACGATGCCCGCGAGCGCCATCTAGATCAAGGAGTGCAACGTGCAAAGAGAAGTCGTTATTGTGAGCGGTGTGCGCACCGCCATTGGGAAATTCGGCGGAAGCCTGAAAGACGTACCGCCGACAGAGCTTGCAGCCCTTGTCGTGCGAGAGGTGCTGGCACGGTCCAACGTTGCCGGCGATCAGGTAGGGCATGTGGTTTTCGGCAATGTGATTGCGACTGAACCCAAAGACATGTACATGGCACGTGTGGCCGCCATTAACGGCGGTGTCTCCGAGTCAGCGCCGGCACTGACCGTGAACCGTCTGTGCGGCTCCGGACTACAGGCCATTATCTCCGCCGCGCAGGCCATTCTGCTAGGTGACGCCGACGTTGCCATAGGTGGCGGCGCAGAAAACATGAGCCGTGCGCCGTACATCACCCCCGACGCACGCTTTGGCGTTCGGATGGGCGATGCGCGTCTGGTCGACATGATGCTCGGCGCACTGAACGATCCCTTCCATACTGTACCGATGGGGATCACGGCAGAAAACGTCGCCCAGAAATATGGCATCACGCGCGAACAGCAGGACGCGTTGGCGATGGAATCGCACCGCCGCGCGGCACATGCGATCGCCGAAGGGCGCTTCAAGGAGCAGATTGTTCCTGTGACACGTAAAGTGAAGGGAAAGGAAGTGTCGTTCGACACGGACGAACACGTGCGTCCGGACGTCTCCCTTGACGACCTTTCCGGCATGCGGCCCGCTTTCCAGAAGACCGGTGGCACCGTAACAGCAGGCAACGCATCCGGTATCAATGACGCCGCCGCCGCGGTCCTGATGATGGAGCGCGGTGCTGCGGAACAACGCGGGGTCAAGCCTCTCGCCCGCCTCGTGTCCTACGCTCATGCCGGCGTGGATCCGCTCTACATGGGCATCGGTCCCGTGCCTGCTACGCGCATCGCGCTCGAACGTGCGGGCCTGAGTATTCACGATATCGACGTGATCGAGGCAAACGAAGCATTCGCGGCACAAGCCTGCGCCGTCGCACAAGAACTCCAGCTCGACGCTGCCAAGGTGAATCCCAATGGCTCCGGTATTTCACTGGGTCACCCGATCGGCGCAACAGGCGCGCTGATCACCGTCAAGGCTCTCCATGAACTGAAGCGCGTTAATGGGCGCTTCGCGCTGGTGACCATGTGCATCGGTGGCGGTCAAGGTATCGCGGCCATCTTCGAAAATCTTCAATAGCCGCCGAGAACCGAGGGCTCCCGCCACGTACAGGTAACTGCCAGAATCGCCGCATTCGAGAGCATCAAACTACCCGTCACGATGGAACTCACCCTTAAGATCAGTCCACCACGAGCCCCACGGCACCTGCTTGCCCGCACGCGCCTGAGCTCCAATGGCGAGCGCTTTCGCGACCGGCCGGTGGCGATCGTGCAGGCGCCACCAGGCTTCGGCAAGACATCGCTCCTGGCTCAATGGCGCCACGAGCAACTGATGCGTGGCTGCGTCGTGGCGTGGCTCTCGCTTGACGGACGCGACGACCCGAGGCGTCTGTTCATGGGACTGATGCTTGCTGTCCGCGCGGGTTCCGGGCGGGCAGCATTTGGGAAACACTTACTCGAAGGTGGCGCAGCGCCCGATGCGCCGCTCGAAGCGATCACGGCCTGGCTGGCCGAGGTCGCCCGCACGGCACTCGATATCGTTCTGATTCTCGACGAAGCGGCGCCACTTCCGCAGGCGAGCCAGGAAGTGCTGGTTTACCTGTTCGAGAATCTGCCCGCCAATCTGCGTGTCGTGTTTGCCTCGCGTGGCGGATACGACAAGCTTATCGCGCGCTTGATCCCCTATGGCACGTGTACGGCCGTGGACGCCGCGACGCTTCGCTTTCGCCTCGATGAAACCATCGCCCTGATCGGCAGCCGGTTTGGTGCCGATGTCGATGCAGATACAAGTGCAAGATTGCACGACATCACCGAAGGGTGGCCACTCGGCCTGCAACTCGCGCTCGACGCGATCGCCGATACACACGATCCATCTGCCGGTATCGACGCTTTCGCAAGCAGCACCGGTGGCATCCAGAGGCGCTTCGTGAGCGCACTTTTTGAGCGGCTCAACAGCGACGACATCCGCTTTCTCACGCTCATCTCGATCGTCGACCTGTTGCATGGGGACCTCTGCTCTGCGCTCTCCGGGTTCCCCGATGCAAGGCAACGGCTATTGCGCCTTGCAGGTGAAACCCCGCTTCTTTGCAACGCGCAGGGTCGCAGCGGCTGGTACCGTCTGCACGCCATGGCGCGCGAGGTGCTGCGCGAGAATGTCGCTGATCTGCCCCACGCCGAGCTGACTTGCCTGCATAAACGTGCCATGCAGTGGTTGGCCGACCATGGCATGACCGTGGCGGCAGCGCGGCACGCACTGGCATGTGGCGAAGAGGAGACAGCCTATAGACTCGTGCAACGTAGCTTGCATGAAGCCGTCACCCAGGGCCACCTTGTTGATGTGGCCGAGTGGCGCGAATGGTTGCCTGAGGCGGTGCTGGACCGGCATCCACAGTTGCGCATCGCGATCGCATGGGCACTCGCCATGAGCGACCGGCACCAGGACGCCGAGGCACAGGCTCAAGCCGTTCTCCTCAGCATGCGGCCAGACGAGGCGACACGCTATGAGATCGATCTGATCCTGAGCGCTGCCGCCTATTTCGCTGACGAGCCGGACCGCGCAGAATGTCTGATGGAGAAGTGGGGGGAGACTTCCCCGGTAGGCGACGCGTGGCTGCAACAGGTGCACGCAAACCGGCTTGCCGCGCGAGCATTGATGAACGGCGATTACGCGGCGGCCCGTCAGTTGCAGCGGCGCGCACCGCACGGCAAAACCAGCGCCGCGTGCCGATACGTGAGTCGATGGCGCGACTACATGACCGGCCTTGGGTATCTGTTCGAGGGGCAATTTTTGCTGGCGGAGCGCGCACTGCGCCCCGCGCTCGACCGTGCCGACAACGACCTTGGCCGGCGGCACCCGTTCTCCTGCATGATTGCAGCGCTTCTCGCCGCGACCCGATTCAAACGAGGCGACTTCGAGGAAGCGACAGCCTTGCTGGCAAACCGCCTGGACGTACTCGAACGCGGGGGAACACCCGACGCCGTGATCCTCGCGTACCGCACAGCAGCGCGTGTTGCAGTCGCGGCGGGTATGGAGCATCGCGCCATCGACCTGCTTGGAATACTCGATGCCATTGGCGCCGCGCGCAACATGCCGAGGCTGCGCGTGGCAAGCCTGACGGAGCAGATCCGGTTACATAGTGGCTGCTTCCGTTCCGCGACATGCCAGACGCTTGTCGAGCAGCTCGACCGAATCGTCGCCGCGCACACGGTGTCAGATGCGCCCATCACGCGTCGCACCCTGGTCTTACATCAGGATATTAGCCATGCTTACGTGGCTATCGCCGCTCAGGACTGGCGTGCAGCCAAGCATGCGCTCACTCGCGCGCAGGGGGTTGCCGAAGAGATGCGGCTCGGTGCGGCGCGCGTCGATATCATGACGTTGCGCGCCTTTGTTCTGGATCGCATCGGGGAAACGTCTACCGCGCTTCTGCGCGAGGCCGTGGGTCTTGGCGTGGCGTGCGGGATGAAGCTGGTACCTCTCGACCTGCATCCCGCCGTTGCCCTGTGGATGGACGCAGCCGACGGCGCCGCGAGCCCTTCCTCGCCGCCCGAACAGCAATCGTCGACGGTGGCCAATGCACCCGTGCCCGAGCGTCATGATGGCTTGCGTGCGACCCCAAGTATGGCTCTGACACCGAAGGAACGTGACGTGCTGGAGCTAGTCACCCGTCATCTCACCAATAAGGAAATCGCATTCGCCATGGGGATTGGCCAGGAAACAGTGAAGTGGCATATGAAGAACCTCTTCCTCAAGCTCGACGCGACGTCACGCAAGCAGATCGTTCGCCGGGCTCAACTCATGGGCCTGCTGCTGGAAGCCGCCTGAGCGTCCCATAGTGCGCCTGGGCACCGCCCTTCTCCCGCCACGCTTCTCGGACTAGTGCCGCCAATACGCCACGATACGCCACGATGCGCGAGCCTTTTGCGTCGGCCTCGTCGCGCCCTGAAGTTTCATGCAGGATCGCCACGAAAACGGATAGCTCCGTGAATGAACCAACCGCCATCTCGTCCTGTCGTTTGTCACGTAAGTACAACACTCGGGCGGGATGGTACGGGATACGAAGCATGAGATCAGGGTCTTCCAGCGACCGTGGACCTTGATATGAAGGGTCGGCCGGTGTTTATGCCATCACGGTATTCCTGAAAACCCGCCCCCCTTCTGCGAGGGGGAGGCGGCTGCGGCACGAGTACGTATGCTCTCGACCCAGATGCAACGTGGCCTTCATGAAACCAGGCCGTGGTGCCTCTCGTTAGAACAACGTTGCACAGGAGACCGCATGAAGTTGAGAATCACCGGGTGTGTAGCACTTTTGGCATGTGCTGGTGCCGCACACGCCCAATCATCCGTTACGCTGTACGGCACAGTCGACTCAGGCCTGCTCTGGCAGAACACCTCAGCCTCAGGAGCCGCTCCCTTCCTCCCGAACAGCAAACTTAACCCGAACACAGGATCCGTGTTCCGGCTCAAGGACGGCGGCATCTACTCCAGCATCTACGGCTTGAAGGGGACGGAGGACATCGGCGGCGGCTACAAGATCAACTTCCGGCTCCAGGGGTCGTTTGACAGTGGCACCGGCAAGTTCCAGCTGAGCGATACCCCGGGCACCCCTGCACTGTTCAACCAGATCGCAGCGGTCGGCGTATCGGGGCCCTTTGGCCGGATTGACGCGGGTCGGCAGCTCGCACCGATGGCCTACGCGTTCGCGGACACAGACGTACGCAATGCGCAGTTCTTCGGTAGCGTCCTGACCGCGTGGCTCACCATGAACACGGTGGGCGGGTGGCCCGGCAACAGCACGAATGGCCAGATCGGCGCGCTGTATGACAGCAATGCGCTGGTCTACAATTCGCCGTCGTTTTACGGCGTATCAGCCGCGTTGGAATACGCACCGGGCGGAGTGGCCGGCCAGATCCAGGGCGGCACGCGTGAGTCGGCCGTGCTCAAGTATTCGAACTACGGCCTGAATGCCGCAGCCGTCTACTACAACGGCCACGACGCCAGTCCCTATACCTATGCAGCGCCCACCACCGCAGTCCCGGCAACCGGCCTGAACAACAACCGCTTCGTCTACTTTGGCGCGAAGTACACGTGGCGCGGACTGTCAGTCTCCGGGTCCTTCAGCAACGGACGCAACCCGGCAAACGAGAACGGTAATCCCAAGATTTTCGCCGTATCGGGGGATTTCAATATGCTGACCGGTGGCATCGGGTATCGCTTCTCACCCGCGTTCGATATCACGTCGGGCGTCTACTATGTGAAGGACGAGAAGCACTCGCAAAATCAGTCGACCGCGTATGTACTGGGCGCCGACTACAACCTGTCAAAGAGCACCCTGCTCTACGCCGAGCTCGGCTACGTGTCGAACCGTGGCGCGATGAACCAGGAGCTTGTCTACGGTCAGCCTACCGCAGTCGGCATGAACACCGCTGCCGGCATGCTCGGCATTCGCCACTCCTTCTAAAGCCGGCACCCCGCGCGGCGCGCAGCGTTGCCGTCGCGGGGCTTGTCAGGCAGTCGGCACCCAAGGCCGCCCGCATGTGCGAGGCGGCATTTTTTGGTCATTTCCGCACGTAAATCGCCGTGAACAAATTCCGCATCAAGACCCGATTGATCACACTTGTTGCTGTTCTGCTTGCACTCGTGTTGCTGACTTCTGTTATGGGCAGCATCCGCCTTCTGCAGGCCGATGCTTCGATCGAGACCATTTACAACGATCGCGTGGTTGGTCCTGGTCAACTCAAAGGGGCCAATCCGCAGATCGACGAGGTTCAGCACGAATACGTCGAGGCGCATCACATGGTCAAACGGTTCATGGTGGTGAACGGGCTTGTGACAGGATTCACCCTCTGCGCCGCCGTGCTGACTTGCTGGATGCTGATACGTTCGATTACAAACCCGCTTTCGGAAGCGGTGAAGGTTGCGGAAACCGTGGCATCCGGCGACCTGACGTCGACAATCTCCGTAACTGGGCACGACGAAACAAGCGAGTTGCTGACTGCCCTCAAGCACATGAACGATAGTCTGATCAATATCGTGGGCGGAGTACGGTCAAGCAGTGAGGCTATCGGGTCCGCGACGAAACAGATCGCGGCAGGAAACATTGACCTGTCCTCTCGCACAGAGCAGCAGGCAGCGTCACTCGAAGAAACGGCCGCAAGCATGGAGCAATTGACGGGCGCCGTCCGTCACAATGCCGACAATGCACGTCATGCGACTGCCCTGGCTGGCAGCGCGTCTGACATTGCAGCCCGCGGTAATGAGGTTGTGGAGCGCGTGGTAGGAACAATGGGCGAGATCAGCGAGAGCTCCGCGCGGATCGCCGACATCATTGGAATAATTGAGGGCATCGCCTTCCAGACCAACATCCTCGCGCTCAACGCTGCGGTTGAAGCGGCACGCGCAGGCGAACAGGGGCGGGGTTTCGCCGTCGTCGCGCAGGAAGTTCGAGCGCTCGCTCAGCGCTCGTCCAGTGCCGCCAAGGAAATCAAGGAATTGATAGGGACATCGGTTGTGCGTGTCGCAGCAGGTACTGAGCTTGTCGGTGAAGCCGGGCGCACGATGCAGGAGATTATTCACGCCGTATCTTGTGTGACCGGCATCATGAGCGAGATTGCAGCAGCATCGGACGAGCAAAGCAAGGGTATCGACCAGGTTGGACAGGCGGTCACGCAAATGGACGAAGTCACGCAGCAAAACGCCGCGCTCGTCGAAGAGGCCGCCGCCGCAGCGCAATCGTTGCAGGATCAGGCGCTTAAACTCAATGCGGCTGTGGCGGTCTTCAGCGTGATGTGATGCCAGTCGGCCGATCGCGGTTTCTCCACGCAATTTCGGCTGACTGCGAGCGAATCATCGGTCATTGCAAGCGGATCTCATCATGCTGCGTGCCGGATCATTTGCTCCTGAAAGTCCGGTCACTTTGCTCTTCGAGGACGGCCACCGCCATGCGCGCCAATGGCGCTACCATCTTGCTCACTTTTCAGTAACGGTCCGGACGGCTGCCGGCGTAAGACATACTGGCCGCTTGCTGCCTTGAGCAAAAAAGTGGGATTCGACTGACCGCCTGAGAATTTTGCGCGGTCACAGGTCCGCTAAATCCCTTGACCGATTGTTCGAGGTAGAGCGCGAGCGCTTCCACGTCCATATCAGTAGCATCAATAGTCGTCATGCAACCCTCTTCGCGTACAGACATTGGAACTTGCTGACGTCGACTCGATCAAGATTTGGATGGCAATTGAAGCCAACCACGCGCCGTGGAAGGTACGTCATGCAGCCGCTTTCACCATATCCTCGATCACTTTCTTGGCATCGCCGAACACCATCATCGTCTTGTCCATGTAGAACAGGTCGTTGTCGAGGCCCGCGTAGCCCGCGGCCATCGAACGTTTGTTCACGATGACCGTGCGCGCCTTGTACGCCTCAATGATCGGCATGCCCGCGATCGGCGACTTTGGATCGTTCTTCGCCGCCGGGTTCACCACGTCGTTCGCACCGAGCACCAGCACCACGTCGACCTGTCCGAACTCGCCGTTGATGTCGTCCATTTCGTAGACCATGTCGTACGGCACTTCGGCTTCCGCGAGCAGCACGTTCATGTGGCCCGGCATCCGTCCGGCCACCGGGTGAATCGCGTACTTCACCTCGATGCCCTTCTCGACCAGCTTGTCGGTGAGTTCCTTCAACGCATGC
>NZ_CAJNAT010000012.1 GCF_905220705.1 Paraburkholderia domus | reverse complement strand
CAACAATAACGGCCGCCGCGTCGCCGCAGCCAAGAAGGCGCGTTCAAATCGCGCCTTTTTTATTGCCTCCTGCGGTTTTTCTCGCGGGCAAGCTTGGCGGTCGGCATGAACTCAACTTCAACCTGCGCGGACCCTACTGCGGCGCCAGGTCTCCGATGGCAATTCCCCGAATTGCCCGCGATACTCATTCGAGAAATTCCCGAAATGCCAGAACCCCCATCGGGTAGCAACTTCGGTAACGGATGCGGCGCCTCTTAGTTCGCGCCGCACATGATCAAGGCGAACGGCACGGATATAAGCCGACGGATTCACCCCGAGGGTATCCTCAAACGCATACTGCAACGTTCGCCGGCTCGCATGAAACCGCGCACATAGTTCGGCAACAGACAGTGGGCAATCCGGCGACTCTTCCACCACCTCGCGAATCCCTCGTACGAGTTGCCAGTTCCGCGCGGTACGCGCCTCAACACTTCCGTGCGGATCCACATCCTGCATGCCCTGCAATGTCTCAGCGAGACCAAAGATCACCGACTTCTCGAACGACGCAGCGACTCCTACGTCATCGAGCAAAGTCGGCGTCGCGGCGACAGCGTCGAGCAATTGCTTCAATACCGCGCGAAAGCCCTGCAATCTGGCGGGATCGATATTCAATACGCCAGGCTTCGCGCCCAGCAGCGACGTAATTTCATCGACCTGCGAGCGCACCAGTTCATCGCCAATCGCGCCAGGCTCGATCTCCAGATTCACCACGACGTGCTTGTCGGGCGATAAGAACTCGAATCCACCATCGCCGGAAAATACATGCAGGCCGTCACGATGGCTCGTCTGTCCGCACAGCAGTGCATGCCCTTCGAGTTGAAAAGGAATGCCGATCGCCAGCTTGGATCGTGCCACCTGACCGCGTTGATAGACCGTGCGGGCGTGATATAGCCGTGCGTCGCCCCCTCCAAGTGCCCCAGGGTCTACCGCATCGGTTAGCCCTAAAGAAAAAGGTGCGATTGCTGAACTGCGCCCCAAAAGTTGGACAGCGATTCAACCGTTGGGGTGCAGTTCACGCCATAGGCAACCAGACGAAAGCGCCGAGCAGGCAAAAACCGAAAACCCACCCCTAAACCCCAAAATCAGCGCACACTACTCCACTGCTCCCATACGGAGCGCCAACGCCAACTGGGGGGTCCATCATGGCAAAAGGTCAAGTACGCAGTAACCGCGAAGCGAAGAAACCGAAACAGGAGAAGAAACTGAAACCGGCCACTTCGCCGTCCGGCGCGCCGCCGATCCGCGTAGCACCGAGCACATCGGCGACACAAAAGAAACACTAAGCGAGTAAGCCCGCCCCGCCAGGCGGGCGTCACCCATCACCCAGGCATTACCTCGAAATATCCTCCAACGCGACATCCCGCGTCTTCGGCCCAAGCGTCCCGATGGCCAGCATGACGATCACCATCGCGCCTGAAATAAACACAAACACCCCGTTCACACCAAACCGGCTCAAGCATCCCGCAATCACAAACGCGGAAAACATAGCCGAAAGCCGGCTCCACGAATATACAAATCCCACGGCCCGCGCCCGAATACTGGTCGGAAACAGCTCCGCCTGATATGCGTGATAGCTATACGAAATAATGTTGCCCGCCAGCACAAGACACACACCCAAGCTCACGAGCAACACAGTCTCCCGCGCCTGGCTGAACAGCAGCCCGCACACCACGTTCACCGCTGCCATGCAGATAATCACCGTCTTACGCTCAAAGCGGTCGGCAATCAGCATCCCCAGCAACGGCCCAAGGGGCGCCGCAATCGCAATGATGCTCGCGTACATCAAACTCGTCGTGACCGTAATGCCCTGCCTGATCAGCAACGTCGGAATCCAGTTCGCGAAGCCGTAATAACCCATCGTCTGGAACACGTGAAAAATGATCAGCATCAGCGTGCGCTTGCGATACGGTGGCACCAGCAGATCGCGAAACGCCGCACGCGCGCGCACCGGTTCAGGCAATGCCGGCTCCGGCAAAGGCCGTCCATATTCTCGTTCGACACGCGCTTCAAGTCGCTTCATCACCGCGTCGGCTTCCTCGATGCGGCCCTTCTGTGCGAGCCAGCGTGGGCTCTCCGGCAAACGCAGACGAATCCACCACACCACAATGGCGCCCACTACGCCGGTCAACACAACCAGACGCCAGCCGTCGAGGCCAAAGTAACGGTGCGGCACCAGCAGATACGATAGAAACGCGACGATCGGCACCGCGCAGAAACCGACCGCTTGCGAAAAGGCCGACGCGCGGCCACGGACATGTTTCGGCACGAGCTCGGAGATGTATGTGCCAATCGTTACGATCTCCACGCCGATGCCGATCCCCGCGATGAAGCGCCAGAGATTGAGCCCAAGCGCCGTGTCCTGGAACGCCATGATGATGTTGGCCGCCGTGTACCAAAGCAGCGACCATGTGAAGATGGCGCGCCGCCCGAAGCGGTCGGCAAGAAAACCGCAGGCCGCCGTGCCGATAAACAGGCCCGCGAATAACGCAGCGATGAAACTCGCCACGCCGCTGGTGCCGAACAGTCCATGCGTCGTCGCGGTGAGAATGCCGCTGCGCACGAGGCCCGGGGCAATGTAGCCGGAGAACATCAGGTCGTACAGTTCGAAGAAGAGGCCGAGGCTCAGCAACATCACCAGTTGCCAGATCGAGCGCGTGGCGGGCAAGCGGTCGAGCCGCGCGGAAATGCGCGCGCCATCCAGCGCGATCTCGTGAGCGTGGTCGCCCGCCGATGCGCCGGCGCCTGAGGGCAAACCACCTAGCGCGCCGGCATCGCCGACCGCTGTCGCATACACCACTTGATTCGACGATTTCATCGTCTGTCTCCATGAATTCCGGTCTGACGCCGGATAAGATTGGTTGACTACGCTCGACGCGTCGAACGCCCACAAGCAAGGTCGCTACGCTCAGGCGTTTGCGCAGGATGCCTCACGGGTCGTTGTGCCCTGGCAGCTTTGCTTGACGCCTCATGCGTCGCTACGCTCACGCCGCTGCTCGCGGCGCCTGTGCCACACCACCGCCCAACGCCGCGATCTGTACTTCGTCGTAGCCCAACCCACGCAGCACATCAGCGGTGTGCTCGCCGATCTTTGCGATCGGCTGACGCGGTTGCAGACGGGCACCGTCCATCGAAATCGGCAGCAGGGGCATCGCGGTTTCGCTTCCATCATCGAGCGTCAGTCGCGCAAGCCCGCCGCTCTGGTTCAGATGCGGATCGTCGAACAGGTCTTCGGGTTTCGTGATCGACGCGAACGGAATGTGATCGCGCTCAAACAATGGCACGAGCGCCGCGCCTTCGAAGCCACTCAAGGTTTCGCCGAGCGTCTTCAGCAACCATTCGCGCGCCAGCACGCGATCGTTATTGGTCGCGAGGCGCGAGTCGGCCAGCAGGTCGGCGCGGCCGAGAATCGCGCACAGCGCGCGCCACTGCCCATCGCCGGTGGCGGCAATAAACATCTGCTCGTCGTTGGCAAGCCGGAACACGTCGTAGACGGCCCATGCGCTAATGCGCTCGGGCATCGGCGCAGCGGGCACACCGGTCGCGGCGAACTGCTGCATGTGTTGCGCGGAGAGCAGCACGCAGTTTTCGAACAGCGCGCTCTGCACTTCCTTGCCGCGTCCGCTCGTATGCCGTTCGTGCAACGCGGCAAGCACACCGATCGCGCCGAACATGCCGCCCATGATGTCGTTGACCGAACTGCCGGCACGCAACGGCCGGCCTACCGGCCCGGTCATGTAGGCGAGGCCGGCCATCATCTGCACGACTTCGTCGAGCGCGAGACGGTGTTCGTACGGACCGTTCAGAAAGCCCTTATGCGAGACGTAAATCAGCTTGGGATTGCGTTCGCGCAGCGACGCGTAATCGAGGCCCAGGCTCGCCATGCGGCCCGGCTTGAAGTTCTCGACGAATACGTCGGCGGTGTCGACCAGCTTGTGCAGCGCGGCCAGTCCCGCTTCGCTTTCGAGATCGAGCGCGACACTCTTCTTGTTGCGATTGAAGGTGCGAAAGAAGCCCGCACCTGTACCGAGCAGACGGCGCGTACCGTCACCGCGCGGCGGCTCGACCTTGATGACTTCAGCGCCGAGGTCGCCAAGAATCATCCCGCATGTCGGCCCCATCACCATATGCGACAACTCGACCACGCGAATGCCCGCAAGCGGCAACGCGCTCTGCTGCTCCGCCGAAGACGCAGGGGCGGAAGAAGCTGAGGAAGCGGACGTAGAAGAAAACGGATTCATGACTGCACCTGTGATTCGGACGGATCAAAACGTTGAGCGACGACGCTGAATTGCTTCGGCAAACCGGCACGCGCCAGATAGCCGTACAGCGGTTCGCCGGGTAACGCGTCGGCGAGTATGTCGCGCGATGCGATGAGTCTGGCGAGGTCAATACCGGTGTCGTAGCCCATGCTGTCGAGCATGAACACGAGGTCTTCGGTGTTCACGTTGCCGGTCGCACCCGGCGCATGGGGACAGCCGCCAAGGCCGGCCAGCGACGCGTCGAATTCGCGGATGCCGTGCTGCAGCGCGATCAGCGTATTCGCAAGACCGAGGCCACGCGTGTCATGGAAATGCAGCGAACGCAGCTTGCTGCCAGCGACTTCACGCACCAGTTCGATGATTTCGCCGACCTGGCGCGGCGTCGCCTCGCCGGTGGTGTCGCCGAGTGCAATGACGTCGGCGCCCGCCTGCAACGCGGCGCGCGCAATCGTGGCGATATCGGCGTAAGGCACCGCGCCTTGCAGCGTGCAACCGAATACCGTCGACAATCCAGCGATCAGTTCGACACGCCGCGTGTTCGCGCTAGCCGCGCTGTCGATCAACTCGCGCATCGCGGCAAATACTTCGATCATCTCGGCAGGCGTCTTGCGAACATTGGCCAGGCTATGCGCCGTGCTCACCGAAATCGGCGCGACGATCCGATGTACACCGGACTCGAGCGCGCGTTGTGCGCCCTTCAGGTTCGGTACCAACGCCGTCACGATCAGATCGTCGTAGGTGAGCGCGTGGGCGATCACTTCGTCGGCGTCGGCCATTTGCGGCAGCAGCTTCGCCGGCACGAACGACGCGACTTCCATATGCCGCACGCCGGCGGCATAGGCAGCGTCGATCCAGCGCCGCTTGGACTCGGTGGGCATCGTGCGGGCAATGCTTTGCAGGCCGTCGCGCATGCCGACTTCGGTCACGACGACGCGCTCGTGGGTGTCACTCATGGTCTTGAATCCCGGTCTTGAATCGTGCGTGGAATGCAGGGAATGAAGCAGCTGAGTGACAGCGTGCCCCGCCGCGATCGCGCGGCAAAGTCTGCGTTGACGACGCACTCCATCGCCGCTCGCGATGGCGGCGCAGGCAAGCAGGACGGGCGTTCGCCGTCGCAAGGGGGAAACCCTTAAGGGCTTTTCAGAGGGTAGTTAGACTGCGCTCAAACCGAGCGCAGCAAATGGTCGAGTAAGTGCGACGCCGTCAGCGTCAGCGCATTGCGGTCGCGCATGCAGATCACGAAGCGCCGCTCTGCCCACGCTTCACGCAACGGTACGGCGACGATGCCGTATTCGTTGGCGGCATGCCTGGGCAGCGCCTCGCCCGGCAGGATCGCGACCGCAAGGCCCGCCTGGATAAAACGATACGCGGCGTCGAAGGTCGAGACGTAGGTTCGATAGTTGAGCTCGTGGCCTTTTTCCAACGCAATGCGCTGCATCAACGCGTTCACCGATGCGTTCGATGCGAGCCCGAGATGATCGAACGCCAGCGTCTGCGCGAAGCTGATTGCGGCCTCACCGGCCAGTGGATGATCGCGCGGCACAATCAGCGCGAGATGATCGGAGCGATACTGCAGCACGTCGAGACCGCCCATCGGCACCGCATCGCGGCAGATGCCGAGATCGGCCACCCCCTCTTCCAGACCGCGCACGATCTCGGTGCTGACGCGCTCTTCGACATCGACACGAACCTGCGGATTGGCTTTCAGAAACACCGCCAACGCCTCGGGCAGAAACTCGACCATCGACGACACATTCGCCAGCACCCGTACATGACCGCGTGCGCCAGCCGCATATTCGCTGAGCTCCGCCTGCAACCGTTCGTGGCCGCGCATGATGAGACGTGCATGCCTGAGCAGCGCTTCACCGGCGGCGGTCGCGCGCACGCCGCGCTGGCTGCGCGAGAGCAGGGCGACGTCGACCAACGCTTCGAGATCGGCGAGCCGCTTGCTGACGGCGGACGGCGCGATGAACTCGCGTTCGGCCGCACGCGCAATCGTGCCTTCCTCGCAGACGGCGATGAACAAGCGCAATGTCACCTGATCGATTTGCCACATGAACGGGGATGCCCCGGCAATATGAAGTGGGAAAATTATGCCCGAGGAAGGCGGAGGCTGAGTCCATCCCAGGGTATCCACCGCCGGCGTGTGGGTTTGCGCTGTTGATCGCGCGCTGACTTGCGAAGGTTGAACGTATGTCAGACTGCGCAGGTTAACGCGGTGCGGCGTCGCGCTGCTTGCCGCTCGCAGCCTTGCTCGGGATTTTCGGTCTGGCTATGCTTGACGGCGCGCCGGCCTGACGCCCGGTCGCCCGGTCGCACGTTCGCACGTTCGCTAGCGAAAAGCGCGGTACGACTCACCACGAACCAGAACAACCCATAAAGGTTTCCCATGTCCACAGCCAGTCTCTTCGTCACCTCCGCGGGCGTCGGCCTCGCGATTGCCGCGCCGGTCGGGCCAATGGGCATGCTGTGCATTCGCCGCACACTTACGGGCGGTCCGCGCGCAGGGCTCGCCATCGGCTTCGGTATTGCGACAGGCGATGCGGTGTATGGCCTGATCGCGGCGCTTGGCCTCGTCGGCATCTCGCAGTTCATGCTCGCCTACGACCGACCCTTGCATCTGCTCGCCGGTCTGTTTCTGCTTTATCTCGGCGTGCGCACCTTGCTGCAAAAGGCGCCCGCCGACGCGGCCAACGGTAATGGCGACAGCAACGGCAAGCTCGCGCAGGTGGGCCGCGCCGGCGCGCTGCGCGCGTATGCGAGTTCGTTGCTGCTCACGTTGACGAATCCGCAAACCGTCATCATGTTCGCCGCGCTGTTCACGACGCTCGCGCCGCGTGGGGCGTTTTCATCGAGCATCGCGCTGACCACGGTCGGTGGCGTGTTTTGCGGTTCGATCGCGTGGTGGTGTTTTCTCGTGACCGTGGTGTCGCTCGCGCGTCACGCGATCGGCAGCAAGCTGCGCCTCGCGATCGACCGGATCGTCGGATTCACGCTGGCGGCGTTCGGCATCGTCGAGATTCGCCGTGCACTTTGAGTGAGGTTTGGCGGCGGCATGCAAAGGGCGAGCGCCGGCCCGAAGTGCTGGCGCTGATCGACCGGATGCAGGCGGTGCAGCAGGGCCGGTCGTAGTGCTTTGTACGCAAGCGCGGCAGTTTTGCGACAATAGCGGCTTTCGCCGTGCCGCCGCGGGCCTGTCGCCGACATTCGCCGACGCTCGAAGGCAGACGCGCGCCGGCCTTGCCGCCTAACCTGTCCACCCACCCGACCGTCAGCGGTCTGCCCAATGGCTCTTCCCCACATCAATCTGCTGTACTCCGTCTCCGGCCTGTTCGTTGGCTTTCTGGTCGGCCTGACGGGCGTCGGCGGCGGCTCGCTGATGACGCCGATCCTGGTCCTGCTGTTCAACGTGCATCCGGCCACCGCGGTCGGCACCGATCTGTTGTACGCCGCCGCCACCAAGGCGACCGGCACGCTGGTGCATGGCCTGAAAGGCTCCGTCGACTGGCAGATCACACTGCGTCTGGCCGCCGGCAGCGTGCCGGCGGCGACCATCACCCTGGTTCTGCTGCATCGTTACGGGATGGACACACCGGGCGCGAGCCGGCTGATCCAGATTGTGCTCGGCGCCGCCCTGCTGGTGACGGCGGTGGCCCTGGTATTCCGCCCGCAACTCGCGGCGCTCGGCGCACGCCGCCAGCGCGCGCCCAGGCAAGGGCGCACGCTCGCGCTCACCATGCTGACCGGCGCGGTGCTGGGCGTGCTGGTGTCGCTGACTTCGGTCGGTGCGGGCGCCATCGGCGTGACGGTGTTGTTGCTGCTCTATCCGTTGCTGCCGACCACGCGCATCGTCGGCTCCGATATCGCGCATGCGGTTCCGCTCACGCTGCTGGCGGGCGCGGGCCATTGGCTGCTGGGCTCGGTCGACTGGTCGATGCTGTTGTCGCTGCTGGTGGGGTCATTGCCGGGCATCGCGGTTGGCAGTTATCTGTCGTCGCGCGCGCCGGACGCGCTGCTGCGCAATGTGCTCGCCGCCACCCTCACCCTGGTCGGCGTGCGCCTCGTACTGGCATGAAGCGGCGCCCTGACAGGCGGCGGCCTCGATAACCGGCTTGAAGCATCCGCCTCAGGTGGCTGGCTTCCGCAACTGGCAAAAATGCCAGCGCACCCAGGCCACTTCTATTTGAAAAACCTGCAGGTCAGGTCGGTCTCGAACTGCCTGACCCATTGGCCGTGATGCTCGTGATAGGACTGCGCCCAGCCGCCGCGCCGAATCGTGACGAGGCGTTCGTGCGCGGCATCGAGTGGATCCGCGCAAGCGCTGATGTCGAAATGCGCCGGCGCAAAACCGTGCCGCGCGCACACTAGTTCGAAAGCCGCCCGATCGCCGATCGGCAGATCGGTATAACGCAAACGCGTGGTTTCCATGGCTTTGACTCCGGGTCCGCTTGCCTCACAGTACGCTTAGCGGCGCGTCAATAGTGTGTCGCAGCACACAGACGGGCCGTTGCGATGCCGCGGTTCAACCCGGAACTGACCAGACCCATCATCACCGTTTCAAAAAGCATCGCCACGAAAAATAAAGCGAAAAAAAGGGCTCCGGCTATTCGCCGGAACCCTCGCGCTGGCGTGCATTGCACTGACGCATCGCGATGTCGAATCGCATGCACCTTTCCGATGCAGCCCTCCGCGCCTGCCGGCGCCTCGTGCGCTTATTGCAAGCCGCTCATTGCGGCCTGCTCGTTGCCACTGTCTTACTGCTGCACAACGGTCAGCTTGTTCGACACCGACGTCACGCCCGCGACGCCCTTGGCCGCCTGGCCGGCAGCGTCGATCTGGCCTTGGTCAGGCACCGAGCCCGTCAAGGTCACGGCGCCGCCATGAGCCCGCACGGCGATATTCGAGACGTCGATGCCTTGCGCCTTGGCGAGCGCGCTGCGCACCTTGCGACCCAGTTGGCCATTGGCCTTCTTGACGGACTTGGCGCTTGCAGCCGGCGCTGCGGTCGTGCCTGTAGCCGTCGCATCGCTTGCCTGAGCGTATACGTTGCACGCCACTACCATTGCCACGACCGAGCCCAGCGTTTTCAGAAAACCGACCGATTTCATAGTTTCTCTTCTCCTTAGCTACACATTGGACCGCATGTACAAGCGGCTTCGTTACGACTACCGGCGGCCATGCTTCCGACGCGACAACGCGCGGCTCAGCGACGGCCGACTATGGCTGCAACACAGTGTGCGAGAGGCGAGAGAGGCCGGCCACCATTAGCCGCATGCGATGCCACGCATGCAATGCGGTACGGGAGCCGGCAAGCCGCGAAGTCCGCCAGCGCGCCCGGTTCTTGTCTGTCGTGCCGGGTCACGCTGCGCAAACATCTGTTCGCGGCAGCGATGCACAATTTAATCTAGCCGCGCCAGAAGCGCAAAGGGTTTAGTCGTACCTCAGGGTGCCTGCTGGTTGCCATGGGGGCATGGATCGTGTTTTATTCATGCGCCGTTCATATTCTGGTTCGGGAAGGGTTCATCGGCCGGTCACAAGTCGGTCACGCGCTGTTCACGCGCCGTTCACGAATTGTTACGGGTTTGACGGCGCCCGCCCCGGCTGGACGCTGCGCCGCCGCGCGATTCTCGGGTACCATCGGCGCGACGCGCGCTGCGGCGCGACTCGTGCGGCCTGTGCGTCTTTCGCGGCGGCGAGCCCGGCATGGCGCGCGCCTCGCCCCCGGTTCGCGCGCCGCAGAGCGCCGCCACCCTGTTCACTTTCGACCGTAGCCGTCACGTCACCTGATGAAGCCAGCCACCGGCCGCAAACGCCCTCCCCGTCTCGTCGCCCGTTTTGTGGCGATCTCCTGGCGCGATCTGGCGGTCTCGTTCGGGCCGATCCTGCTGGTCGCCTCCGCGGCGATCTGGGTCGCCGTGCGCCTGATCCAGCCCGCCCCGCCCAGTACGCTGACGATCAGCGCCGGCCCCGAAGGCAGCACCTTCTGGAACGCAGCGCAGAAGTACAAGACGATTCTGGCGCGCAACCGTATCACCCTGAACGTGTTGCCCTCGGAAGGCTCGCTGCAGAATCTCACGCGTCTCTCAGACCCGAAGTCGAACGTCGACGTCGCCTTCGTGCAGGACGGCGTCGCGCCCGGCTCGACGCACGACGGCCTGATGTCGCTCGGCAGCGTGGCCTATGTACCGCTGGCAATCTTCTATCACGGACCGACGGTCGCGCGGCTCTCGGAATTCAAGGGTTTGCGGCTGGCGGTCGGCGCCGAGGGCAGCGGCACGCGCGAACTGGCGCTCGCGCTGCTCAAAGCCAATGGCATCGTGCCTGGCGGCCCGACCAAACTCCTGCCGCTCTCCGGCGACGACGCAGCCCAGGCACTGGTCGCCGGCAAAGTCGACGCGGCTTTTCTGGCCGGCGATTCGGCGCAACCCGCCGTGATGGGTAAGCTCAATCGCACGCCGAATGTGCAGTTTTACGACTTCACTCAAGCGGATGCCTATACCCGCCGTTTTCCGTATCTGACGCAGCTCGAAATCCCGATGGGCGCGTTCGACCTCGGCAAGAATCTGCCGTCCGCACCGATGCACATGGTTGCACCGACCGCTGAGCTGGTGGCGCGCGACTCGCTGCATCCCGCACTTTCCGATCTGCTGATCGAAGCGGCACGCGAGGTTCACGGCAAGGCGAACATCATGCAGCGTGCCGGCGAGTTCCCCGCGCCGCTCGCCCACGATTTCCCGGTCAGCGACGACGCCGCCCGCTACTACAAGTCAGGCAAGAGCTTCCTCTACCGGGTCCTGCCGTTCTGGCTGGCGAGTCTCGCGGACCGGCTGCTGGTGGTCGTGGTGCCGCTGATCGTGCTGCTGATTCCGGCGCTGCGCGTCGTGCCGTCGCTGTATGCGTGGCGGGTGAAATCGCGCATCTATCGCTGGTACGGCGCGCTGATCGCGATCGAACGCAGCGCGCTCAGCGAGCATACGGCCGCCGAGCGCGCCTCGCTGATCGAGCGGCTCGATGCGATCGAAGAGTCGGTGAACGGTCTGAAAATGCCGCTCGCCTATGCGGACCAGTTCTACGTGCTGCGTGAGCATATCGGCTTCGTACGCGAGCGGCTCACCCATAACCGCGAGGCTCAGCAGGCCGCGTCGGGCGAGCCCGGCGACGGGCCGCAGCCGGATTCGACGTCCCCCGAGCCGGCCGTCGCAGAGCCGAAGTCATATTGACCGGTGCAAGTGGCCGCTGCACCGCGTAAGATCATTACAATTCCGACGGTCCAGCAGACAACACCGTTCGGAAAGGGCAATCCGGGAGACATTTATGACCGTTGGCATTGACGCCAGGCAACCGCTGTGGTTTTACGACTTTGTCTCGCCGTTCACCTATCTGTTGCTCGAGCAACACGACAAATGGCCGGGCTTCGACTTCGCGTTCACGCCGGTCGTGCTGGACGAGTTGTATAGCCACTGGGGCCAGCGGCCGGCTTACAGCGTGCCCTCAAAGCGCACCTTCATGTACCGCCACGCGCTGTTCCGGGCGGAGCAACTCGGCATTCCGTTCAAGATGCCGCCGGCCCATCCGTTCGACTCGATGAAGCCGCTCCTGCTCGCCACCGCGGCGAAGGGCGACATCGCCTTCGTACGCGAGATTTTCCGTTTCATCTGGCGTGAAGGCCGCGATCCGTCGAGCGCTGCCGCGTTCGCCGAACTGTGCGAGCGCGTCGGTATGCCGGACGGCCCGGAACTCATCAAGAACGAAGAGGTGAAAGCGCAATTGCAGCGCAACACCGTGGATGCGATCGGTCTGGGCGTCTATGGCGTACCGACCTTCCGTCTGAACGATCAATTGTTCTGGGGCGAAGACGCGTTGCCCATGGTGCTGTATTGCGCACGCACGCCGAACTGGCTCGACTCGAAGGAAGTGAAGCGGATCAGTTTTCTGCCTTCAGGCCTGGCGGACAATTAAACGAAGGTAAATCGTAATATTTGTGCAGATAAGGCATGCCGCGCGCTTCGCGGCTGCCGTAATTGCGTCAAAGAGCCCGTCCTGATGCCGGCCATACCGCGCCCGCTATGCCGCCGTACTGCAAACAGGCCTAAGGTTATAACCTTTGCGCCCCGCTCTCGCGATCTGACTCGCGGACGGCTCCGTACGACGCTTCATCCGGGCCCGACCTGCTTGCATCGCCTCGCCTAAACCATGGACGACGACTCCGCCGCCTCCCTCGATATCTGGCTCGTGCGCGTGCTGCGCACGCTGCTCGTCGAGCGCAGCGTCACACAAACCGCGCTGCGTCTGAATCAGACCCAGCCCGCCATCAGCACCGCGCTGCGCAAACTGCGCGAGACGCTGAACGACCCGATCCTCGTGCGCGGCAAGTCGGGCATGGTGCCGACCGAATACGGCGAATCGTTGCTGGCCTCGGCACAACGTGTGCTGCGCGAAGTCGATTTCGTGGCGACGCCGCACGGCGACTTCGATCCGGGCCGCTCGCGCCGTACCTTCCGCGTGGCCGCGCCGGATTATCTGAACGACTTCTTCATGCCCACCGTGATCGCGCAGTTTCGCGAAGCGGCGCCTCATGCGCGTCTGGAGATCGATTCGCTCAGCCCGATGCTCGACCATTCCGCCGCGCTCGACGCGGGCGAACTCGATCTCGTGATCGGCAACTGGCCGAAACCCGATCCACGTTTCGGGCGCAGCGATCTGTTCTCCGATACGGTGGTGTGCCTGATGCGCGCCGATCATCCGCTGACACGCACGCCGCTCACGCGCGAAGCGTATCTGGCCGCGCCGCACCTCGCGCCGACGCCGTATAGCGGCGCGCGCGGCGGCGCCGTCGACATCGGCTTTGCACGGGCCCGCGCCGACCGGCGCATCGTCGCCACGCTGCCCTATTTCGGCCTCGTGCCGCAAACGCTGCTGCAATCGGATCTGATCTTCACGACGACACGCCGTTTCGCGGCGCATTACGCGAGCATCCTCCCGCTCGCGGTGGTCGAGGTGCCGATTCCGTTTCCGCGCATCAAGTGCTATCAGTTGTGGCATCCGCAGCCGGACCGGCCGAGCGATGTCGGCTGGCTGCGTACGTTGATGTCGCAAGTATCGGATGAGCTGATCGCTCAGAAGGTGCGGCGTGCAAAACGGCCGCCGAAAAAGGAAACGTCAGCCGCGGCGGGCTGACGTCCTGGTTTGAAGTCTCGCGGGGTTGGGCGGGCGCTTTAGGTTGCCACTGAGCCAGACGCCTCGCTCTGCCCGCTTACACGCTCGCGCAGAGTTTCTGCGTCGTCGCCTGCGCCGCGGCCTCGCGCGCACGAATCTGCAGCAACTCGGCACATACCGCGACCGCGATCGACGCAGGCGCTTTATCGACAATGCCGGTCACGCCGATCGGGCAAGTCATCTCCACCAGCCGATCCAGATCCACGCCGCGATCCAGCAACCGACGCTCGAATTTCACGCGCTTCGTCTTGGACCCGATCATGCCGAAGTAGGTAAAATCGCGCCGCCGCATGATGCGCGCGGCGAGCGAAAAATCGAGCGCGTGGTTATGCGTCATCACAAGGAAATACGCGCCGGGCGGCGCCGTGTCGACGATCGCATCAGGCGAATCGGTCGCTTCGATCTGCACGTTGGCAGGGGTTTCGTCAGGGAACAGTTCGTCGCGTTCATCGACCCACTGGACGACGCACGGCAAGCTGCCGAGCAGCGTGACGAGCGCATGGCCGACGTGTCCCGCGCCGAACAGCACGATGTGCATCGGCGCCGGACGCGGCGCCTCCACGGCGCTGCGCCGGCCAATCTGAACGGAAGAAAAGTCGTTCATGGCGATCAATCCAGTTGGTTTCGATATTTGCACGATTTGCCTTTTAGCTGGCTACTTTCAGGCGGTTCATGGCGCGACCCAGAGATCACGCCATGCTCATGCGCTTACTGCCGCGCTGCCACAGTGGCTGCCCGCACCGCGCCGACTGCCTTGAGGATTTCCTCGCTGGTCGCGGGCGCATTCAGCGGCGGATTGACCTTGTGGTCGCCCACGGCCGACACCGCATCGCGCACGGCAAAGAACACCGAGAACGGCAGCAGCAGCGGCGGCTCGCCGGTCGCCTTCGAACGGTGGATGCTGTCCTCCGCATTGCGGTTCTTGAACAGACGCACGCGGAAGTCCGGCGGCGTATCGTTGACGGTCGGAATCTTGTAGGTGGACGGTGCGTGCGTCATCAGCTTGCCGCCCGTGTTCCACCACAGTTCTTCGGTCGTCAGCCAGCCCATGCCCTGAATGAACGCACCTTCCACCTGGCCGACGTCGAGCGCCGGGTTCAGCGATGCGCCCACGTCGTGCAAGGCATCCGCGCGCAGCACGCGCATTTCGCCGGTCAGCGTATCGATCACCACTTCCGACACAGCTGCGCCGTACGAGTAGTAGTAGAACGGCCGGCCCTGCAGCTTCGATTGATCCCAGTACAACTTCGGCGTTGCGTAGAAGCCGTCCGACCAGAGTTGGACACGTGCGACATAGGCCTTCGCGATCACTTCTTCGAACGGCACGATCATCTCGCCGACCACCACGCGGTCGTGCACGAAACGCACTTCCGAAGCGGCCACCTGCCCTGCGCCGAAACGCTCGGCGGCAAAGGCCGACAGGCGTTCGCGCAACTGGCGCGCGGCGTCTTGCGCAGCCTTGCCGTTCAGGTCCGAACCGGTCGATGCAGCGGTCGCCGACGTATTGGCGATCTTGCTCGTATCGGTGGCCGTGACGCGGATGCGGTTAAAGCCAATGCCCAATTCATGCGCGACGACCTGCGCGACCTTCGTGTTCAAACCCTGGCCCATTTCGGTGCCGCCGTGGTTCACCAGCACCGAACCGTCGGTGTAGATGTGCACCAGCGCACCGGCCTGGTTGAAGTGGGTCACGTTGAACGCGATGCCGAACTTGACCGGCGTCAGCGCCATGCCCTTCTTCAGCACGTCATTGTTCGCGTTGAACTCATTGATCGCCGCACGGCGCGCGCGGTATTCGCTGGTCGCTTCGAGTTCGTCGATCAGTTCGTGAATCACATTGTCTTCGACCACCTGACCATACGGCGTCTGGTTGCGCTCGGTTTTGCCGTACAGATTGCGGCGGCGGACGTCGAGCGAATCTTCGCCCACCGACCGCGCGACGTTGTCCATGATGTATTCGATCGCGAACGCGCCTTGCGGACCGCCGAAGCCGCGGAACGCGGTATTCGACTGCGTATTGGTCTTGCCGCAGAAGCCGTCGATCGTCACGTCGGACAACCAGTACGCGTTGTCGAAGTGGCACAGCGCGCGCGTCATCACCGGACCGGACAGGTCGGCGGAGAAGCCGCAACGCGAGGTCATGTCGACGCTCACGCCGTCGATGACACCCTTGTCGTCGTAGCCCACTTCGTACGTGTAATGGAAATCGTGGCGTTTGCCGGTGACCATCATGTCGTCGTCGCGGTCCGGACGCAGCTTGACCGGGCACAGTAGCTTCCATGCAGCCAGCGCCGCGCAGCAGGCGAACAGGCCCGATTGCGATTCCTTGCCGCCGAAACCGCCGCCCATGCGGCGGCATTCGATCAGCACGTTGTGCGACGCCACGCCCAACGCATGCGCGACCATGTGCTGCATTTCGGTCGGGTGTTGCGTCGAACAGTAGACGTGCATGCCGTCGTCGTCCTTCGGCACCGCGTACGAAATCTGACCTTCCAGATAGAACTGTTCCTGGCCGCCAAGCAGCATCTCGCCGGCTTCGCGACGCGCCGCACGGGCAATTTTCGTAGCCGATTCGCCGCGCGCGAGTTTCATCGGCGGCAAGACGTGTTGATTCGCGGCGCGGGCCTGCTGCGCGGTGAGAATCGCGGGCAATTCTTCGTACACGACTTCGGCGCGGCGCGCAGCCAGACGCGCGGTTTCATGCGAGGTCGCAACCACGATGAACATCGGCTGACCGACGTATTGCACAAGACCGTCGGCGAGAATCGGATCGTCGCCGTGGATGATCGGGCCGACGTCGTTGACGCCCGGGATATCGTCCGCGGTAAAGATCGCGACCACGCCGGGCGTGGCGCGCACTTTGTCGAGCGACATCGACACGATCTTCGCGTGCGCTTTCGGCGACAGGCCGAGCGCGGCGTGCAGCGTGCCGGCGAGCGTCGGAATGTCGTCGGTATAAGTGGCGCGGCCGCTCACGTGCAAATGCGCGGATTCGTGCGGACGCGAAATGTGGACCTGGGTAAAGTCGTCGAGATCCTGAAGGTCTTTCAGGAACGGTTCGGCATGCTGATTCATTCTGGTGTTCTCCGTATTCGTGGCTTCTCAGGCGCTCGCGCCGGCCGGGGCGCAGGCGGCGGCAACTGCACGAACATCCAGTGCGCTCTTGGGCAGCGGATTGTTCGGACGCGTTTCGAGCCAGAAGCGGTACAACGTGTTTTTCGCTGCTTCGAGGCGGTAGTTGCTCGTGGCGCGCATATCGCTCAGCGGCGCGTAGTCGTTGCCGAGCGCGAGCATCGCGGCCTGCGCCGTCGCTTCGTGCCATTCGGCGTCGCGCAGCACGGCTTCAGCGTGCGTCGCGCGCTTCGACGTGGCGGCCATACCGCCGAACGCGATGCGCGGCTCGCGGATCACATTGCCGTCGGCGATGAAGGAGAACGCGGCGCACACGGCCGAGATGTCCGAGTCGAACCGCTTCGACAGCTTGTACGTGCGGAACTGCAGGTTCTTGCGTACGCCGGTGCGCGACGGCACTTTCAGGCCGACGACGAACTCGTGCTCCGCCATGTCCTTCTTCTGGTACGCGAGGTACAGGTC
This sequence comes from Paraburkholderia domus, assembly GCF_905220705.1. Taxonomy (GTDB): domain Bacteria; phylum Pseudomonadota; class Gammaproteobacteria; order Burkholderiales; family Burkholderiaceae; genus Paraburkholderia; species Paraburkholderia domus. The sequence continues at coordinate 191,804 of NZ_CAJNAT010000012.1, read as the reverse complement.
CTCAAGCGGCATTTCGCGCTCGATGTCGCCGCCGCGCACAATCACATGCGCGCCGAGGGCGATCAGGCCTGGCATCGAATCGCCGATTGGCGAACCGTTGGCGATATTGCCGCCGAGCGTGCCGGCATTACGAATCGGCAGCGACGCGAAGCGTTGCCACATTTCGGTGAGCTCCGGATATTGCTTCGCAATTTCCGCATAAGCCCGTTCGACGCTCACACCCGCGCCGATCTCGATCCATTCGTCGTTGGTTTCGAGCTTTTGCAGCTCGGCGATCTGGCCGACGTAGACGATGTTGCCGAGCTCACGCATCATCTTGGTGACCCACAGGCCGATGTCCGTGCTGCCGGCGAGAATACGCGTGGCCGGTTCGGCCTCCTTGATCTTGGCGAGCGCCTCAACCGTGCGCGGCGCGGCGAATTGCTGGCCGGCGTGCTGGTAGTGGAACGTGTCCTTGCGCTCGATCGTGGCGAGCGCTTTCGACAGCGCTTCGATATTGACCGGCGCTTTCGGTGCCGGCGCTTCGAACATGCGCACGGCGGCGTCGACGATCGGACGATAGCCGGTGCAGCGGCACAGGTTGCCGGTCAGTGCGTTGCTGATCGCGTCGCGCGAGGGTACGGTCTTGTTCGCGCAGCTATGTTCATGGCCGTGCTTTTCGTACAGCGACCACATCGACATCACGAAACCCGGCGTACAGAAACCGCATTGCGAGCCATGGCACTCGACCATCGCTTCCTGCACCGGATGCAGCGAGCCGTCCGGCTGACGCAGGTCTTCGACGGTGTAGAGCGCTTTGCCGTCCAACGTCGGCACGAACTGGATGCAGGCGTTGACCGCCTTGAAGTCGACGCCGCCCGCCTCGTTGCGCTCGCCGATCACGACCGTGCACGCGCCGCAGTCGCCTTCAGCGCAACCTTCCTTGGTGCCGGTGCAATGCACGTCCTCGCGCAAATACTGCAGGACGGTGCGGGTGACGGGCGCATCCTTGATCTCACGGATTGCGTTGCGATGGTAGAAGCGAATCGGCTCAGTCATGTCTCTTTACTCTCAATGTTCTGTGTCCGTTGGGACGTGCTGCGATGATGGTTCGAAAACTATCATCATCAATAAAACCAACCCATAGCAGGGATCGCATGCGGGACATATTCGCGAAACGATATAGAGATGGGTTTGAGGGTCGGTTGGCTTATGTCCATATGGCCGTTTTGCCGTATTTCTATACAAAGTGCAGATTTATAACCGACTCCGGTTAGACGCTCTTGACTCACTGCGCATGGAGGGACTGCTCGTGAAGGGTGGAAACGGACGACTATATGACTCCGGCACCCTTTTTTAGGCGTCAAAATTATTAAGCAACTCCTGCAAGGGAATCGGTTCCATGGGAAAATCACGCCTTCCCGCCGATTTCAAGTCTCGTTTTCCCCATGTCCACCGACTCAGCGACACCTCGCAGCGAATTTGCGACGACCATGCAGATCATTCCGGTCGTCTTTTTCACATTTCTTTGCTATCTGACGATCGGTATTCCGCTCGCCGTGCTGCCTGGCTATGTTCACGACGACCTGGGTTACAGCGCGGTCCTGGCCGGCGCGGCGATCAGCGTGCAGTACCTGGCGACGCTGGCATCGCGGCCGCTCGCCGGCCGCTCGGCCGACACGCTGGGTCCGAAGCGGACGGTGTCGATAGGCTTGCTGGGTTGCGGCGCAAGTGGGATTTTGTTGCTGCTAGCCGTGTTGTGCGGACGTTGGCCGATATTGAGCCTGGGATTGTTGGTGTGCAGCCGTCTCGTGCTTGGCTTTGGTGAAAGCCTGTGCGGCACCGGCGCAATTTTGTGGGGCATTGGCCGGGTGGGCACGAGCAACAATGCCCGGGTGATTTCGTGGAACGGTATCGCAACTTATGGTGCACTCGCGGTTGGCGCGCCGCTCGGCGTGGCGATTGCGCACACGATCGGGTTCGCCGCGTTGGGCATTCTGGTGATTCTGCTCGCGGCGCTCGGTTTTTATCTGGCGCGGCCGATTGCGCCAGTGCCGATCGTGCACGGCGAGCGGATGTCGTACCGGAGCGTGTTGACGCGGGTGCTGCCGCACGGGATCGGGTTGGCGCTGGGCTCGGCCGGCTTTGGGTCGATTGCAACGTTCATCACGCTGTTTTATGCCGCACGGCATTGGCCCAATGCGGCTTTGTCGTTGACTGTTTTCGGCACGCTGTTCATCGGCGCGCGCCTGTTGTTCGCCAACACGATCAAGGCCTACGGTGGGTTCCGGGTCGCGATTGCTTCGTTTTCGTTTGAATGCGCCGGGCTGTTGATGTTGTGGCTGGCGCCTGAGCCGCATATCGCCCTTGCTGGGGCGGCATTGACCGGATTCGGGTTTGCTTTGGTGTTCCCTGCGCTCGGCGTTGAAGCGGTTGGGCTTGTGCCGCCTGCTAGCCGCGGCGCGGCTTTGTCGGCTTATTCCGTGTTTCTTGATCTGTCGCTGGGGATTACTGGGCCGTTGGCCGGGTATATCGCGGGAGAGTTCGGCTATGCGCAGGTGTTTCTTTTTGCAGCGGTGGCTTCAGCACTGGCAGTCGTGCTGTCGACGATGATGTATTTGCGGAATTCGCGAGCGCCTAATGCGCCTGCGGCGACCTGACTTTTTTTGCCTGCTCGGCGCTTGGTCTGTTTGCCTACGGCGTTGGCCTTTCCTGGATCTGTTTGCCTGCGCGGCGCTTAGTGTCTGTATGCCTGCGGCGTTGGCCTTTCCTTGATTTGTTAGTGGTTTATTAGCGTCGCCCCTGTGCGGGGCGGGCACCTACTTCTCTTTGCTGCTGCAAAGAGAAGTAGGCAAGAGAAAGCAGCTCACACCGCTAATTCTTAAGCGGGTCCCCCGCGCAGTCGCGGTAGTGGTGCATCTGGAATCTGTGCTCTCGCACATTCCGCCCCGGTGACAAGGCTGTCATTCTTCCGGCGGCGCTGCGCGCGCCGACGCGGTAGTTCATCAAAACCGGCCGCCGTTTTTACGCTCAGCGGTAATTCACAAGGTTACCCGCCGCATTCGGAACCCGCGGCACCTCAAAAGGCAACTCGCCGCACTTGATGCCTTGCGGCGCTTCGCAAAACTACCAGCTATGCTCAATGCCTGCGGCGCTTCGCAAAGCCACCAGTCATATTCGTTGCCCGCGGCACTTCAAAGAGCAGCTCGCCGTTTTCAACACCTAGTTGTACTTCGTTTGCCGCTGGCTCTGTTCGGCGTCGGTAGCCTTTCCGAATCACTAGCTCAGCCGACGCGTCGTCGAAGCGAAGCCGATGGCCCCACCGCGCCCGAACGAAGCCGATGTTTTCTGACAGCCCCTTCCGGCGAGCACGTAGTGCGAGGCGGGAACTATGAGCGCCTTGTCACTCACGCCGAATGTGCGAGAACACAGATTCCAGATGCACCACTACCGCAACTGTGCAAGGGCCCCGCTTAAGAACTAGCGGGTTGAGCCGCTTTCTTTGCTTATCTTTCTTTGCGGCGGCAAAGAAAGTAAGTGCCGCCCCGCACAGGGGCAACGCTAATACACCACTAACAATTCAAGAAAAGGCCAAAGAGTCAGATCAAGGAAAGGCCAACGCCGTAGGCATACAGACAAAGCGCCGAGCAGGCAAAAACCTTCACTTCCCTTCCGACAACCCACGCTCAAGCGCCGCCACGCCAGCCGGCAACTCAACCTTAACGCCCAGGTCCACCATCGTCCGCCCAAGCGCATGCAAGGTTCTGAACAGGTTGTGCTCCCGGCACTGCTCACCCATCTGCCCAATCCGCACGATCGGCAATCCGAACGAACCCGAGATTTCCACCTGGTGATGCCGCGAAATGTGCCCGCAGATATCGGCGGGACTCAAGCGCTCCGGCACAACGATGCCGACAACCGAGTTCAGGCGGCAAGACGCCGGCGCATATAACTGCAAACCCAACGCGGTGATCCCCGCCTGAAGCGCCACCGAACACTTCAGGTGCCGCGCAAAGCGCTTTTCCAGCGTCTCCGCGCACACAAGACGCAGCGCCTCGTGCAATGCCAGCACACCCGACACCGGTGCCGTGTAGTGATAGCCCGCGTTGTGCCAGAAATTTTCCGCAAGCGACGCGTCGAGACACCAATGCGCGTTCGGCGCCGTCCGGCCCTTCACGCGCGCCCATGCCTCATCCGAAAACGCGATCAGCGAGACACCCGGGATCGAAGACAAACCCTTCTGGCCGCCCGTAATCACCGCATCGATCCCCCAAGCGTCCATCTCCAGCGGCATTGTGCTCAGCGTACACACCGCGTCGACAATGACCAGCGCGCCGGCCGCTTTCGCGAGCGCGGCAATGTCCTTCAAATGATGATTCCACACGGTATTGGACGTCTCGCCCTGCACGACCGTGACGATCTCCGGCCGCTCGCGGCGGATCGCCTCGGCGACACTTTCGAGGCTCGCCACCGCGCCGTCCTCGACGTCGAGCGTGGCAACGTGCGCGCCGACGCGCCGTCCCATCTCCGCCATCCGCTCGCTGAAAAAACCGTTCTTGATACTCAGCACTCGCGTGCCTTCCCACGCGAGGTTGGAGATCGCCATTTCCATCGCGGCGGAACCCGGCCCTGCCACGCCCAGCACCCACTTCGAATTCGTCTGGAATACGTAGCGCGCCATGGTCTTCACCTGGCCGATCACCTTCACCATCGTGCTGCCCAGGTGATTGATCACCACCGTATTGGCCTTGGCAACCGCCGCGGGAATCGGCACGGGGCCGGCGCCCATCATCAGCAACGGCTCTTCGGGAAGAATGGCGTCGAGCGATTCGACAACCGGACAGGGCACTGCGGTAGAAGCGGAGGGAGAGGATGAAGTCGGCATGATCGGTACGTGAATGTCAGAACGCAAAGGGACAAGCGGCCCCGCCAGCAATGACACTGGCGGGGCCGCTTGTCCGATCATTCACTGATCCGCGCGATTGCGCAAGGAGTTTGTCACTCCACCTTGGTCTTATCGAGCTTCTTGCCAGTTGCGGCGTTATAGCGCTCGACATATTCCTCGATCAGCTTGCGTATCGCCCGGCCAATCTGGCGATAGTCCGACTCGTTCAGATTAGCCAGCGATACCCGTCCCGACGGATGCTGCGTACCGAAGCCGCGTCCCGGCAACAGCACGACGCGCGCTTCACGCGCGAGGCGGAACAGCAATTCGGACGGCTCGGTGTTCTTCAGCAGCCAGTCGACGAACTCGCGCCCGAACATCCGCTCACCGAGAAATTCCATGTCGAGAATCGTGTAGTAATCGACCTGGTTCGGATCGTCGTCCTCGAACGAAATGCCGACCTCTTCGTACAGCGCCTGCTTGCGCTTGCGGATCAGGCGCTTCAACGCATTCTTGTATGCGTCGGGCGTGTCCATCAGCGCGAACAACGAGAACAACACCATCTGCACCTGCTGCGGCGTCGACAAACCCGCCGTGTGATTCAGCGCGACAGTGCGGCTGTCGGCGACCAGCCGATCGATGAACTTGAGATTTTCCGGTTCGGTCGTGATCGATTCATAACGCTCGTGCAACTGTTTCTTCGCGTCCTTCGGCAGTTCGGCGATCAGCTTGTCGAGCACGTTATCGCGATGCGTGGCGATCGTGCCGAGACGCCAGCCGGTCGCGCCGAAATACTTCGAGTACGAGTACACGAGGATGGTGTTCTTCGGCGCGAGCGCGAACAGCGAGACGAAGTCGTCAGCGAAAGTACCGTACACGTCGTCGGTCAACAGAATCAGATCCGGGCGTTCCTTGACGATGTCGGCGATGTATTGAAGGCTTTCGTCGTCGATCTTCACCGAAGGCGGGTTGCTCGGGTTCACGAGGAAGAACGCCTTCACCTTCGGATCGCGCAGCTTGTCGAGTTCTTTCTTCGAATACTGCCAGCCGCTTTCAACCGTGGCTTCGAGATTGACGACGTTCAGCTGATAGTCGTTCAGACGCGGAATTTCGATGTACGGCGTGAAAATCGGCAAGCCCAGCGCAATCGTGTCACCCGGCTTGATCAGATGATTCTCGCGCATCGTGTTGAAGATGTACGTCATTGCCGCCGTGCCGCCTTCCACCGCGAACACGTCGAACTCGCCGACGAACGGATGGTTGCCGATCATCTCCTTGCGCAGATACTGACCGACGATCACTTCGGACAACTTGAGCATCCGGTCCGGTACCGGATAGTTCGACGCGAGAATCCCCTCGCACATTTCATAGAGAAAGTCGCCCGCGGAAAGTCCGAGCTGGTCACGTACATACGACACGGCGCCGCGCAGAAAGTCGATACCGGGGACGCCCTTGTTTTCGCGCAGGAACAGGTCGAAGCGCTCCGTGAGCCCTTCGCGGCGCGGAAAACCGCCCACCCCTTCGGGCATGTACGCAAACGAACGCTCCGACTCGCGCATCGCAAACAGACCGAGCTGCCAGAAGCCATGGCGCGGAATCGTCGCGAGGAAGTTCGGGTTGCCACGGCCGGCGTTGAGCATCGACGCATTAGCGGCACGCTCTACCGCGCCGCCACCGGCGGCCTTGATCAGTTCGTCCTTGAGTTCGAACGGGCTGAGCGCCGCAAAGCCGGCTTGAGCCATGTCGCCTTTCTTGCCGCTTTTCTCTTTTGCCATGATGCGTTCTCCAATGAACAAGTGAATGACGCCGGCGTCGCGAGTGACCGTTCAGTTGACGCCGACGCAAGAGAGATCAATAAATACGTGCGCTGATCGGGCTAAACCAGCCCGACCACGAGCGGTCCGAGCAACGTCAACGCGACGTTCGCAATTGCATAGGTGATCGCGAACGGCACGGTCGGCACGGCGCTTTCCGCCTTGTCGAGCACGCCGCCGAACGCCGGATTGGCACTGCGTGACCCCGTCAGCGCGCCGGCCAGGATAGCCGCGTTGTTGTAGCGCAGCACGTAACGGCCGAACAGCATCGTCAACACCAGCGGCACCACGGTGACGACCACACCGAGCAGGAAGATCGTCATGCCGCTCTGCTTGACGGTCACCACGGCCTGCAAGCCCGAATTCAACCCGACCACCGCGACGAACGCCGCGAGGCCGAAGTCCTTCAGCAACTGCGAAGCCGCAGACGGCATCGCGCCGTACATCGGATACTTGCCGCGCATCCAGCCGAACAGCAGGCCGGCCAGCAGACAACCGCCGCCGGAGCCGAGCGTGAGCGGAATGCCGGCCACGTTGACGACGATCAGACCGATCAGCAGACCCAGCACGATGCCGACGCCCATATAAATGAAGTCGGTCTTATTGCTGTGCGGCAGCTCGTAGCCGGCTGCATCGACGGCGCGCTTGGTGTCTTTCGGCGAACCGTAGAAGGTGATCACGTCACCGTGCTCGAGCTTGGTTTCGGGCAGGATCGGCAGCGGCTGGCCGGCACGCGAGGCGCTCTGGATGAAGACGCCATGGCGCATGTCGCGATCCACGACTTCGCGTGCAGCAGCGATTGTCGTGTGGTTCATGCCCTTGCGTGTGAACACGCCGTCGCGCGTCTGCATCACGACGCCAATATCCTCGACGTCGGCGATCTCGTTGCCGTTCGCGCCGAACGCGACCACCGCCTCACGGCGGCCCACCACGAGCACTTCGTCGTCGAGTTGCAACGTCAGATCGGGCGTCGGCTCGAGGTTCTTACCGTCACGCTTGATCCGCTCGATCGTCAACATGTCCTGATGCAGCGTCTCGACTGCCTTGACCGTTTTCCCGGCGCTGACATCGATCTTGTACGCACGCCCCACCAGTTCGGCCAACGCACGAACTTGCCCCGCGCCGAGTGGCGATGAACCTGAAGACAGTTCCTTTTCCGCTTCGATCGACGCCTCGCGTAACCCTTGCCCCATGAACTTCGGCAGGATGTTCACGCAGACGATGATCGCGCCGAGCGAGCCGAACACATAGGTCACCGCGTAGGCAATCGCTACGTCGGATTGCAGCGACTTGACCTGATCGGCGGGCAAACCAAGACGCGCGATGGCGTCGCCGGCCGTGCCGATAATCGCCGACTGCGTCAGCGCACCGCCCGCAAGACCGGCGGCGAGGCCCTTGTTCAGATGGAAAAGCTTCGCGCAGACCACCACGGTGATCAGCGCGGAAATGGCGAGAAACAGCGCCATCGCGATCTCACGCAGCGTCTTGCGGTTCAGCGAGTTGAAGAAGCCCGGCCCGGAGTCGTAGCCGACCGCGTAGATGAATACGGCGAACATCACCGATTTCACGCCGTTGTCGATCGTCACGCCCGCCTGACTGATCACGACCGCGGCCAGCAAAGAGCCGCCCACGCCGCCTAACTGGAATTTACCGAAGTTGATCTGCCCGATGAAGTAGCCGGCTGCAAGCGACAGAAACAGCGCGATCTCGGGTGATTTCTGAAAAATGTGATGTAGCCAGTCCATCGTGCCCTCGCTGGATAGTTTGCGATACTGAGTACTGGGTGCTGCATAGGCATACGGACCTCACGGCATCCGCATGCGGTCGACTGCGCGCCACGCCGCGCGCAGCCCATCTGCGCGTCTAGCCGAACTTCCCGGCGAGGCCAACCACGATCGGCCCCATCAACGGCAACAGAATGTTCGAGAGTGCATAGGTGATCGTGTAGCCGATCACGGGCGTCGAATTGCCGGTCACGCCGACCAGCGCGCTGATCGCCGGCGTACTGCATTGCTGACCGGCAATGGCGCCGAGCAGCATGGGCGTTTCGAGTTTGAGAAACGCGCGGCCGATCCAGAGCGACAGCAGACCGGGCACGAGCACCATCAGGATGCCGGCGACGGGCAGCGCCAAACCGTATTCGCGCACCAGCTTGATGGCATCGGGTCCGGCCGACAGCCCGACGGCGGCAATGAAGGTGGCAAGGCCGAAGTCCTTGAGAATTTGCGCGGCAGCCGAAGGCAGCGAGCCGACTAACGGATGGCGCGACCGGATCCAGCCGAACAGCAGGCCCGACAGCAGGCAGCCGCCGCCCGTGCCGAGCGCGATCGACACGCCGCCGATGCGCCCGCCGAGATGACCGATTGCCATGCCGACCAGCACGCCCAAGCCGAGATAGACGAAGTCGGTTTTCTGCGTCGCGGTCAACACGTAGCCCAGATGCCGCGCGCCGCGCTCGACGTCGGCCTTCGCGCCCACCAGCGTCAGCACATCGCCACGATTGAGTTCGGTGCCGGGCAGCGCGGGCACCGTGGTTTCGAGCCGCGTCACTGCTGCAATATAGACGCCGCGACCTTCTTCCGGCTTAGCCCGTTCGCGCAGCTGCGCGACCGTGAGACCGTGCGCCTCGCTGCGCGTCAACACGACGTCGAGCCTCTCTGCAATGATCTGGCCGAAGCCGGCGTCCGCCACTTCTTCGCCGAGGCCGGCAGCCGCGGCCACTATCGCTTCGCGCCGCCCGCCCACGAGAATCAGGTCGCCGGCGGCCAACGTCAGTTGCGGCTCGACCGGCACGTCGGTTCCGTTGCGCCGAACCTGCTCGATGGTCAGATTGAAGCCGTGTTGCTGTTCGAGCGCATAGATCGTCCCGCCAGCCGCCGCGCCGACCCGAAATGCGCGGCCCACGAGCGCCGGCGCCGCGGCCCGCTGACCCTCGCCGAATGCACCGTCGCCGCCGAGCTTGTGCCACACGCGCTCAGCTTCTTCGCGCAAATTGACGCGCAGCAGCAGTGGCGCGAACTGACTGGTGAACAGAACGATGGTGATCAGGCCGAACAGGTAGCTCACGCTGTACGCGGTCACGATGTTGGCCTGCAAACGCAGTGTCTCCGCGTCGCTGAAACCGAGTTTGGCAATCGCTTCTGAAGCCGTGCCAATCACCGCCGACTCCGTCGCGGCGCCGGCCAGCAAGCCGGCCGCCGTGCCGGCGTCGAGCCGCATCACGAGGACCGCGATCATGATCAGCACCAGCACCGACACGATCTCGACCACCGACAGCAAGCCATAGCGCCAGCCCCGGCCGATGTTGGCAAAGAACTGTGGGCCGCCGGTGAAACCCAGCGCGAAGATGAACAGCGCGAATGCAATGTTCTTCAGGTCCGGAGCGAGCCGCGCCCCCGTCTGACCCAGTAACAGGGCCACGATCAACGTCCCGCAGACGCCCCCAAGTTGAATGGGTCCCACGCGAAACGAACCAATGAAATATCCGATTGCAAGGCTTGCGAACAGCGCGATCTCCGGTTGAGATCTCAGCAATTCACCGATCATGTTGGCTCGCCGATTTACAGGTTTATTAGCAGAAAGTTGAAAAAATCTTTCTGGAGTTTGAAGCGAATTCGATCCGAGCCGCCATGACCCGGGAATGACGCATCCGGCATAACCGGATTCCATTGAATGGAAACTTTATGGCAATGGCGTGACGCTCTCGACGTCAAAAAGGAGATGCCGCAATGCAGCGACGATAGCAAAATATTCTTCAGAAAGCTCGGCAGTCACGTATTCCTCGCGAAGTTGTCTAACGCATTGAAAAAGACATGTCCTGCTGTTGGCCAATTTTCAGCACGATATGTTCATGCATTTTTGAGACTTCTTTTTTAATAATTATTGTAGTTCGGCATCGCTGTCAATATGATTTTCGTTTGAGATCGTTTTCGGTTCGCAAAAGATGATCTTTAGTAAAGGTCGAAATGGTTTTCGGACCGCGCAGCGCAAGCGGCGGTCATTGCCATAAATGGCCGATATACTGACCTGCCCGCATGCTGCGCCGTGAGTCGACATTTACCGCGCCGGCACGCTTCCTTCGGAGCCATTCATGCGCATGATCCTGTTCAGCAGCCGCCAATACGACAGCGACACGTTCGCCGAGGCCAACGGTACGCATCGCTATGAGCTGCACTTCCAGGAATCTCACCTCGATCTCGAAACCGCGGTCCTCGCGCGGGGCTATGAAGTGGTCTGCCCGTTCGTCAACGACAACGTCGACGCCGCCGTCCTGGAACGCCTGCATGCCGGTGGCACGCGCATGATCGCGTTGCGCTCGGCGGGTTTCAATCACGTCGACCTGGCCGCAGCCGAGCGTCTCGGCGTGACGGTTGCACGGGTGCCGGCCTACTCGCCGCACGCGGTGGCCGAACATGCGGTCGGTCTGATTCTGGCGCTGAACCGGCGCTTGCCGCGCGCGGTCGCACGCACGCGTGAAGGCGACTTCTCGCTGCATGGGCTGCTCGGCTTCGACCTGCACGGCAAGACTGTGGGCGTGATCGGCACTGGCATGATCGGCCGCGTGTTCGGCCGCATCATGGCGGGCTTCGGCATGCAGGTACTCGCCCATGATCCCGGCACGCCGGCCGACGATCTGCTCGCGCTCGGCGCGCGCTACGTACCGCTCGACATCCTGCTGGCTGAAAGCGACGTCGTCAGCCTGCACTGTCCGCTGGTGCCCAGCACGTACCATCTGATCGACGGTCCCGCGCTCGCGAAGATGAAGCGTGGCGCGATGCTAATCAACACCGGTCGCGGCGGCCTTGTCGAAAGCAATGCACTGATCGGCGCGTTGAAGGACGGCCAGCTCGGCCACCTCGGGCTCGACGTGTATGAGGAAGAAGGCGGCCTCTTTTTCGAGGACCACTCGAACCTGCCGTTGCAGGACGACGTGCTGGCACGTCTGTTGATGTTCCCGAACGTGATCGTCACCGCGCATCAGGCATTCTTCACACGTGAGGCGATGAACGAGATCGCGCAGACCACGCTCGACAACGTCGCGGCATGGCAGGCCGGCGCGCCGCACAATGTCGTGCGGGCACGAATTTAGGGTTTGCTGCCGCCATCCGCCGTGGTCTGTCGGATGGCCGTGCGGGCGTCGTCCGCTGCGCCGCAGATCTCACGCAGCAAGGCTGCTTCGCGCTCGTGCACTTCCACCGGAAACCACCGCGCGCCCGCATCGGCCAGATAGCGCGCGCGATGCTGGCCGTTGCGAAACGCCACCACGCCCTCGCGCTCGATACCGAACCAACCCAGCAAACCCGGCGCGCGACGCGTCGAGATCGTTACGTATGGCATCTGCGGAATACGCGGATTATCCGGATCGAGAAACTCGCGAATGCCACGCACCTTGCCCGAATGCCATTCGGCAACCGGCTTCAAAACATAATCGGTGTTGTCGCGATCCGCGCATTCCAGCAGTTTGCGCACATCGACCATGACCACTTGATGGCGCGTGCCGTCAGTCACGAAGACACGTTTCAGGCGCACATGGTCGTACCATGGATGTTCATGTTCATGCAGGGGCACGATCCAGACCGTCTCGGCACAGGCCGACGCAGCTTCGGGCGATGAATTGGACAAGGGCAAAGGCAGGCTCGGAAAGCTAGCTAAAAAACGCCAGCGCGTTAAAAGAGCGCTAACGCTACGAGCCGATTGTGAAAGATGCATGACAACCAACGGTATTAATCACACTGCATGAGCACCCTGCATGTGCAGCCGGACGCGAACCTTTACGGACACAGCGATGATAGCCCCGCAATATCTGAATGAACATGTGCGTATCGAGGCCGATGAGGACACCGGCGTCGCCACCATCGTGCTCGAACGGCCTATGCGGCGTAATGCCGTCGACCGTCCGACTGCGGAAGGGCTCAACGCCGCCTTCCGTCGCTTCGAAGCGGAACCGGCATGGCGCGCGGCCGTGCTGTTCGGCGCAGGCGGTACCTTCTGTGCCGGCGCGGATCTCACCGCGCTCGCCGACGAAACCCGACGCAATGAACTACACGCCGACGGCAGTGGTCCCGGTCCGATGGGACCGACGCGTATGAGCTTCAGCAAACCGGTGATCGCCGCGATTGCCGGATATGCGGTTGCAGGCGGCCTCGAACTGGCAGCGATGTGCGATCTGCGAGTCGTCGAAGAAGATGCCGTGCTCGGCGTGTTCTGCCGGCGTGTCGGAATTCCGCTAATCGATGGCGGCACGATCCGTTTGCCGCGACTGATCGGGCTGTCGCGGGCACTTGACCTGATCCTGACCGGCCGAGCGGTGGACGCGCAGGAAGCGCTCAGCTTCGGTCTTGCCAACCGCGTCGTGCGTAAGGGCGAAGCACGCGCGGCAGCTGAACGGTTAGCTGCTGAATTGGCAGCCTTTCCGCAGGCAGCGCTGCTGGCGGACCGCCGCTCCGCGTTGGAAAACAGCACGCTCGAGGATTTCGCCCTGGCGCTGCGACGCGAAGGCGCAGGCGGTTACCAGGCGGTATTCGACGAGGGCGTGACAGGCGCCGCACGTTTCGCCGAAGGCGCCGGCCGCCACGGCAGCACCCTTCAACCTGACGGAAACTCGCCATAAACCGCAGCCACTTACGCTTGTAAGCGCGCTCAAACGCGGCTTTCAGCAAAAAACAACAGCCGGATTGACGATCAGCAAGGCTGTTTTGACTTAGGTAGAATCCCCTACTGTTTTCCCCTCGCATGGCGCAGGCGTTCTCGCCCCGAAAACGCGCGCCTGCCGCACGACGCTCCCCGTCGCGCCGATTCACGCTCCGTCACCATGCCTTTACCCCTGCTCGCCCTCGCCGTTGCCGCGTTTGGAATCGGTACCACTGAATTCGTGATCATGGGGCTGCTGCCCGATGTCGCGCGCGATCTGTCCGTGTCGATCCCGGCGGCCGGCATGCTGGTGTCCGCTTATGCGCTCGGTGTCACCATTGGCGCGCCGATCGTTGCGATCGCAGTGGCCAACATGCCACGCAAGAAGGCATTGATGAGCCTGATCGGCGTGTTCATCGTCGGCAACCTGCTGTGCGCGATCGCGCCGGGCTACGCGGTGCTGATGGCCGCGCGCATCGTCACCGCGTTTTGCCATGGGGCGTTCTTCGGTATCGGTTCGGTGGTCGCTGCGGGTCTCGTCGCGCCGAACCGCCGCGCGCAGGCCATCGCGCTGATGTTCACCGGCTTGACGCTCGCCAACGTGCTCGGCGTGCCGCTCGGCACGGCACTCGGCCAGGCAGTGGGCTGGCGCGCGACCTTCTGGGCCGTGACCGGCATTGGCATCGTCGCCGCGGGCGCGCTCGCGGTATGCCTGCCGGCAAAGATCGACATGCAGAAAGCGAGCCTCGTGCGCGAATTCAGCGTGCTGAAGAATCCGCAAGTGCTGATGGTGCTCGGCATCAGCGTGCTCGCGTCGGCCAGCCTGTTTTCCACCTTCACCTACATCACGCCGATTCTTGAAGACGTGACCGGTTTCACCCCGCATGCGGTCACGTTTGTACTGCTGCTGTTCGGCCTCGGCTTGACGGTGGGCAGCACGCTCGGCGGCAAGCTCGCGGACTGGCGGCTAATGCCCTCGCTGGTGGCGTTTCTGCTGGCGATCGTCGTCATCCTGACTATCTTTGCCGGCACGATGCACGCCGAGATCCCGGCGATGATCACAATCTTCGTATGGGGCATTCTGGCTTTCGCGATCGTCCCCCCGCTGCAAATGCTGATTGTCGACCGCGCGAGCCATGCGCCGAATCTGGCATCGACGCTGAATCAAGGCGCGTTCAACCTCGGCAATGCAACGGGCGCGTGGCTCGGCGGTATGGCGATCGGCGCGGGCGCGCCGCTCACCACGCTGCCATGGGTCGGCGTGGCGACCTCGATCGGTGCGCTGGCGCTGACGCTGTGGTCGGTGTCGATCGACCGGCGTGCGCAGCGGATGGCGGTAGCGGGGTAACCGGGGGCACGGGCGCGCCCTCACCCGCGCTCATGCAATCCGCACAAAGGTGCGAATGACCCGCGGCCGTAGTAGCATCTCGCCCGATGAAAGTCATCTTCACTCGCGATTTCCTCGCTCTGATCCTGAGTGTTGCCGTCGTCGGACTCGGCAGCGGTGCCACGCTTCCCCTCACCGCCCTCGCGCTCACGCAAGCTGGCTACGGTACCGACGTGGTCGGCCTGCTGACTGCCGCACAAGCGGGCGGCGGCCTGATCGTCGTGCCGGTGGCGGCCTGGGTTGCGGCGCACTTCGGCGGCCGCCAGGTGATCGTCGGCGCGGTGCTGGTGGTAGCGCTGGCAACCGCGCTGATGCAACTCACATCGAACCTGTGGCTATGGGCGGTGTTGCGCGTACTCTGCGGCGCCGCGCTGATGCTGCTCTTCACGATCGGCGAAGCATGGGTCAACCAGCTCGCCGATGACGCCACGCGCGGCCGCGTCATCGCGATCTACGCGACCAACTTCACGCTGTTCCAGATGGCCGGCCCGGTGCTGGTGAGTCAGATCGCCGACTACACGTACTGGCGCTTCCTGATCTGCGGTGCAATCTTCCTGCTCGCTTTGCCGGCGCTCGCCAGCATCCGCACGACGCCCCAGGCGTCGGACGATGAACACGCGGCGCACGGAAGCTGGCGCCATGTGCTGCCACAGATGCCGGCGCTCGTGATCGGCACGGGCTTTTTCGCGTTGTTCGATACGATCGCGCTATCGCTGCTGCCGCTCTTCGCCATGGCGCACGGCATTACGAGCGAGGTCGCCGTGCTGTTCGCGTCGGCCCTGCTGCTCGGCGACACGACCATGCAGTTTCCAATCGGCTGGCTCGCCGACCGGCTCGGCCGCGAACGTGTGCATATCGGCTGCGGTGTGATCGTCGTGGTGCTGCTGCCGTTTCTGCCTTGGGCGATGACGTCGCCGTGGCTGTGCTGGCCTTTGCTCTATGTGCTCGGTGCTACGGCTGGAGCGATTTATACGCTGTCGCTGGTCGCCTGCGGTCAGCGGTTTCGTGGTGTCGCGCTGGTGTCGGCGAGTTCGCTGGTGGGGGCGTCGTGGAGTGCGGCGAGTTTCGGTGGCCCGCTGGTGGCCGGAGCGTTGATGAAGGGTGTTGGCAACGATGCGATGGTCGGCGTGCTTCTGGTTGCTGCGCTTGCCTTCCTTGTTGCTGTTTGGTGGGAAAGGCGGCGTGCGCCGATGCGGGTTGTTGGATCGTGAGGTTTGTTACTCGTTGCTGGGTGGATTTTTCTTTACTTGGTGGTCTATTAGCGTTGCCCCTGTGCGGGGCGGCACTTACTTTCTTTGCCGCCGCAAAGAAAGATAAGCAAAGAAAGCGGCTCACCCCGCTAATTCTTAAGCGGGTTCCTCGCACAGTTGCGGTAGTGGTGCATCTGGAATCGGTGCCCTCGCACACTCCGCGTTAGTGACAAAGGAGTCATCAGCTCCCACTCCGCACTGCGTGCGTCGTGGATGGGTTTGCATGGGAAACCAGGGGCGCGCTTACGGCTTGTAGGAAGCCTTCCCTTCGCCTCGGCGAGATGTCCTGGCCGCACCTCCGGTTTGACGTCGTGACGCGTGCCGTGCCGCTCTCATATGAAAACGGGGAAGCCATTATGGCTTCCCCGTTTTTTTGCGAGGCGGCGAGCTTCGTTGCCGTCGTTACTTCTGAGACGTTGCTTATACCCCGTTACTTCTGCGCCGGCAAAATCTCCCCTGCACATGTCCCGAAGCCCACGCGGTACCCATCGCCCTGGCACCAGCCAGCGAGCGTCAGTTCGTCGCCGTCTTCGATAAACCCGCGTGTGCCGCCTTCCTTCAATTCCAACGGATTCTTGCCGTTCCACGTGGACTCGAGCAGGCTGCCGCACGAATCGGCGGTCGGGCCGCTGATCGTGCCCGAACCCATCAGATCGCCAACCCGCGTATTGCAGCCCGATACCGTGTGATGCGCGAGCTGTTGCGCCATCGTCCAGTACATGTGCTTGAAGTTGGTCCGCGAGATCGTGGTGGCCTGCGTGGCCGTTTGTGGCCGCAGAGTCACTTCCAGTGAGATGTCGAACGCGTGTTTGCCGTCGTGACGCAAGTACGCCAACGGTTGCGGCTCCTGTGCCGGCTGCGCGACGCGGAACGGTTCGAGCGCGTCGAGCGTCACGATCCAAGGCGAGATCGTCGTCGCGAATGTCTTCGCGTTGAACGGACCGAGCGGCACGTACTCCCATTGCTGAATATCCCGCGCGCTCCAGTCGTTCAGCAGCACCATGCCGAAGATGTGCGCTTCGGCATCGGCACAGGCAATCGGCTCGCCCAATGCATTGCCGCTGCCAATCACGAAACCCGTCTCCAGTTCGATATCCAGCTTGCGACATGCGCCGAACACCGGACGTTCCTGATCCGGCAGTTTCAGCTGGCCGTTAGGACGCCGCACCGGCGTGCCGCTCACCACCACCGACGATGCGCGTCCGTTATAGCCGATCGGCATCTCCGACCAGTTCGGCAGCAACGCATTCTTCGGATCGCGGAACATCGAGCCGACGTTCGTCGCGTGCTCCTTCGACGAATAGAAATCGGTGTAGCCCGGGATCTGCACCGGCAGATGCAGTTGTGCATCGACTTGACGCACGAGTGCTTTCGAACGCAAGGCGGCGTCGTCGCGCAAGGTCGCGGTGTCGCGCGCCAGCAGATTGCTCAACTGGATGCGCACGCTGCGCCATGCATCGCGGCCAAGCGAAATGAAATCGTTGAGCGTGTCACTCGCAAAAACGGCGTCCTTCGATACTGTCAGCACACCCGCCGTTTGCAGCGCTGCCAGATCGACGATCTCATCGCCGATCGCCACGCCCACGCGGCGCGTGCCATTGGTCTTATCGCTGAAAATGCCGAACGGCAGGTTCTGGATCGAAAAATCTGTGGTCGAGTCGTTTGCCGATTCGACCCAGCTCTTGCGCGACGGATCGAGCGTCGCCTGAAGATCGCTCAATGCGTTCATCGTTGCTCCGGGTTGAAGTGTTTCTTGAGACCTTGCCAGCACTCGTAGTAATGCGCCTGCAATTGCGCGGTTTCGAGCGCGAAACGAGTCGGCTTGATCAAGGTGCGCGTTTCGAACATGAAGGCCATCGTGTCGTCGACTTTTTTCGGCATCGACGTATCGCCATGCGACGCTTTCAGGAAGGTATCCGCGTCAGGCCCATGACCCGACATGCAGTTGTGCAGACTCGCACCGCCCGGCACAAAGCCCTCGGCCTTTGCGTCGTACACGCCGTGCACAAGACCCATGAATTCGCTCGCGACGTTGCGATGGAACCAGGGCGGACGGAACGTATCTTCGGCCGCGAGCCAGCGCGGCGGGAAAATCACGAAGTCGATCGTGTCGACACCCGGCGTATCGCTTTGCGATTGCAACACCAGGAAAATCGACGGGTCCGGATGGTCGAAGCTGATCGAGCCAATCGTGTTGAAACGGCGCAGGTCGTATTTGTACGGCGCGTAATTACCGTGCCACGCAACCACGTCGAGCGGCGAATGACCGATGTCCGCGCGCCACAGGTTGCCGTTCATCTTGGCGACAAGTTCGAAGTCGCCTTCGCGATCTTCGTAGGCGGCGTGCGGCGTCAAGAAATCGCGCGGATTGGCCAGGCCATTTGAGCCGATCGGGCCGAGATCCGGCAGACGCAGCAGCGCACCGAAGTTCTCGCAGATATAGCCGCGCGCCGTGCCATCCGGCAGGCTCACCGCGAAGCGCACGCCGCGCGGGATCACCGCGATCTCGAACGGCTCGACGTCGAGCCGACCCATTTCGGTGGCGATATGCAGGCGGCCTTCTTGCGGCACGATCAGCAATTCGCCGTCGGCGCTGTAGAAGAAGCGATCCTTCATCGAGCGGTTCGCTGCATACAAGTGGATCGCGCAGCCGTTCATCGCTTCAGCTGAACCGTTGCCGGCCATCGTCACCCAGCCGTCGACGAAATCGGTCGGCTCAGCGGGCATCGGCAATGCATCCCAGCGCAACTGGTTAGGCGGCGTCGGCGGCACCTCGGCGAAGTTGGCGACGAGCCGGTCCGAGGGCAGTTGCGTGAACGGCTTGTGAACTGCCGCCGGACGAATCCGGTACAGCCACGAACGGCGGTTATGCCCGCGCGGTGCGGTGAACGCGGTGCCCGACAGTTGCTCCGCGTACAAGCCATAGGCCGCGCGTTGCGGCGAATTGCGGCCTTCGGGCAACGCGCCCGGCAAGGCCTCCGTAGCAAATTCGTTCGCAAATCCCGACTGGTAGCCCGGCTCGATTTCGAGCCGCGAGCTGGCGGTATTCGGCGTGCGTGTTTGGGTATCCATGCAAGGTTCTCCGTTGATACTCGATCTTGTCGACGTGATCCGTTCGTCTCAAGCCGTCTGCGGCTCGGATAGGCGGCCGCCATCGCAGCCGCGATGCAATTTACGTATGGTAAAACTAATTACGAATAGTGAAATTAACGTATACCCTGAAAACAAGTCGCGAAAGCGCCGGCAGCCCGTGGCGACAAGCGTTCGGCCGATAACGTTATGAGCATTTTGTTCAAGTGCGCGCGGTGCGGACTGCTACCATCAGTGCATGCGGCAACCGAGTCGCGTTGCCGAGCGCTGAGCGCGCACTTATCGCCATCTACACGCCTACATGATTCCGCCGACCATCCCCAATCTGATTGCACGCGCCGCCGATCACCCATTTCTCGGCGAACATCTGGTGATGGGAACCGGCGTGCATAGCGGGATCGCGCTGGCCCGGTTCGATGGCGTCGAGCTCGGCAGTGCCTATGAGCCGATCTTCGATATCAGCGTGCACGCGCTGGCGCAGTCGTTGTCGTCGGGCGCCGAGGGCGTGGACCGTTTCGGCGATGAGCTTGGGTTTCAGGCAGTCACGCAGCGTCTCGACGGCGCGCCCTTCGATGTCTTCGATCCCTTCGACCGGATCGCCGACGATCAGGAACTGGTCGCGCTTGACCGCATGTCACGCGCGCTGCACGCGATCAATTTCTTCGGTGCGCAACGCCACGGGCTACTGTTTCTGCGCGTGCACGAGCGCCTGCTCAAGAGCGTCAAGTACGACCACGGGCGGCATTTCTCGACCGTGCTGGTGTCGTTCGGACTAAACCCGTCGCGGGTGGTGATCGAGTTGCCGGCGGCAGCGGTCGCGCACAAGACATTCCTCGGCTATCTGACCACGAGCTATCAGCGCTATGGTTTCAAGGTGGCGGGTAATCTGTCGAACGCGGGGCAGATTCTGTCGGTGTCGGAAACGGCGCGGCTCGACTTCATCAAAATGGATGCGGCGGTCGCTTTGCGCGATGCCATGGTGAAGCCGTTAGTCGGCTATGCGAACCGGCTGCGGATTCCGCTGATCTTCAATCGCGTGGTGGATGAGCCGCAGTTCGTCGCGCTGCAGCAGTACGATGTGCGCTTCGTGCAAGGGCCGTTGTTCACCGCGCACTATCATGACCGGACGGTATGATCGGGTTGGCTACCAGGCGCTTAGCCCCTTAGCCGGTATCCCCCAAGCGACGCGCTAGCGCCTTCAGACGCGGCGCCACGGTCTCCCGAAACACCTCCTCCCCCATCGACGACGCCGGCCCGCTGCAACTCAGCACCAGCCAGCGGCCTTCGCGCGGCTCGCGAAACGGCACCGCGACCGCGTTCACGTCGTCATGCCAAGCGCGAAACGAATAGCAGCAACGTTCCTGCGCGAAGGTTTCGATTTCCTTTTCGGCGTCTGCCAGCAACGCAGCGCCCTCCTTGCCCGCAGCCTTCTTAAGCTCGACCAGCAATGCGGTGCGCACGTCCAACGGCTGCACCGCCAGGTACGCGCGCCCCATTGAGCTGGTTAACATCGAGAGTTTCGAACCGGATGCAAGTCCGAGCGTCAGCGCCGTTTCGCTGCGGATTGTCTCCAGGTAAATCATGTCGAGGCCATCGCGACATCCGAGCGACACCGCCGCGCCCACTTCGCGTGCGAAGGTGCGCATGTGCGGACGCGCGAGTTCGAGCGTGTCGGTGCCCGAGAGCAGCGCGAAACCGAGCGAAAGCACGCCCGCGTCCAGCGCATATTTACCCAGGGTTTCGTCGAGCCGCAGATAGCCGAGTACGGTCAGCGTGTAAGCCAGCCGGTTGACGGTCGCCTTCGGTAAACCCGTGCGTTCGACGAAATCGCGATTGCCGAGCATCGTTTCGCCCGGCTTGAACGCGCGCAGCAAATCCAGACCGCGCGCGAGGGCGACAACAAATTTGCGCTCGTCGAGCGGGTCGGAGAGAGTAGATGTAGGCGTCATGGGGTGATACACTCGGGCGTGGTTTGCAAAACATTGTTTCGCATAGCGGAACTTAAGTCAAGCTCAGACACGTTTTAGTCAAGCAGGAAATCAGGAGATACGTCATGGCAGAGGCCGCGCAGTTTCACTGGGAAGACCCGTTGCTGCTGGATCAGCAGCTCACCGAAGACGAGCGCATGGTGCGCGACGCCGCCGCCGCTTACTCGCAAGACAAGCTGCAACCGCGCGTGCTCGAAGCGTTCCGTCACGAGAAGACCGACATCGAAATCTTCCGCGAGATGGGCGAACTCGGCCTGCTTGGCCCGACGATTCCCGAGCAATACGGCGGCCCCGGCCTGAACTACGTGGCGTACGGTCTGATCGCGCGCGAAGTGGAGCGCGTCGATTCCGGCTACCGGTCGATGATGTCGGTGCAGTCGTCGCTGGTCATGGTGCCGATCTACGAATTCGGTTCGGAAGCGCAGAAGCAGAAGTACCTGCCGAAGCTCGTTACCGGCGAGTGGATCGGCTGTTTCGGGCTGACCGAACCGAACCACGGCTCCGATCCGGGCAGCATGATCACGCGGGCGAAGAAGGTCGACGGCGGCTATTCGCTATCGGGCTCGAAGATGTGGATCACCAATTCGCCGATCGCCGACGTGTTCGTCGTGTGGGCGAAACTCGAAGAGGACGGCAAGGATTTGATCCGCGGCTTCATTCTCGAGAAAGGGTGGAAGGGGCTGTCGGCGCCGACCATCCATAGCAAGGTGGGTCTGCGTGCGTCGATCACCGGCGAGATCGTTCTCGACGAAGTGTTCGTGCCGGAAGAAAACCGCTTCCCCGAAGTCAGCGGCTTGCGCGGTCCGTTCACATGCCTGAACTCGGCGCGTTATGGTATTGCCTGGGGCGCGCTCGGCGCGGCTGAAGCGTGCTGGCACACGGCGCGTCAATACGTGCTGGATCGCAAGCAGTTCGGCCGGCCGCTCGCCGCGAACCAGTTGATCCAGAAGAAGCTCGCCGACATGCAAACCGAAATCACGCTCGGCCTGCAAGGCGTGCTGCGCCTCGGCCGGATGAAGGACGAGGGCACTGCCGCCGTCGAGATCACGTCGATCATGAAGCGCAATTCGTGCGGCAAGGCGCTGGACATTGCACGTCTCGCGCGCGACATGCTCGGCGGCAACGGTATCTCGGACGAGTTCGGCATCGCGCGGCATCTGGTCAATCTGGAAGTCGTGAACACGTATGAAGGTACGCACGACATTCACGCGCTGATTCTTGGGCGCGCGCAAACGGGCATTCAGGCGTTTTTCTGATGCGCTGATCGCTTTGACGGCGGCGTTTTGTCCTGGCCGCGGAACAGAAAATTGGAAAGTAGAATTGAAAAAGGCCGGCTCCTTTCGAACCGGCCTTTTTTGTTGCCGCACCGCGTTGAAGCTAACGGCACGCTTCGTAGCGCATCAGCCTCTTACTTGTTCGGCTGTGGCGTCATACGCAAGTACGGACGCAGCGCTTTGTAACCCTTGGGGAATTTCTGCCTGATCACTTCTTCGTCTTTCAACGACGGCACGATCACCACGTCATCGCCCTGCTTCCAGTTGCCAGGCGTGGCGACCGAATGATTGTCGGTGAGTTGCAGCGAGTCGATCACGCGCAGCACTTCATCGAAGTTGCGCCCGGTGCTGGCCGGGTATGTAATGATCAAACGCACCTTCTTCTTCGGATCGATCACGAACAGCGACCGGACCGTGAGCGTTTCATTGGCGTTCGGATGGATCATGTCGTACAACTCAGAGACCTTGCGATCACCGTCAGCAAGAATCGGGAAGCCGACATTGGCGGCTTGCGTCTCGTTGATGTCCTTGATCCATTCCTTGTGCGACTCGGCATTGTCGACCGACAGTGCAATTGTCTTCACATTGCGTTTTTCGAATTCGCCGGCCAGCTTCGCCGTCAAACCCAGCTCGGTCGTGCAGACCGGCGTGAAATCGGCGGGGTGCGAGAACAGCACGCCCCAACTATCGCCCAGCCATTCGTGGAACCTGATGCGGCCGACACTCGACTCCTGTTCGAAATCCGGTGCAATGTCGCCAAGACGTAGACTCATAAAGCAGCTCCTTGATTGTGTTAGTACATTCCGCGTGAGCATTCGCTCGCAACGCCCGCCAAAGCGGGCCTGGCTAAGCGCCCCTGGCAAACCTACAGCATACGGGAGCGACAGTACACAACGAACCAACATTGCGTCACTACCTTATGCGTTTTTGTAATTTTCACCAATTTAGTGGAAACTTTGCGGGACAGATCAACTCCATCTTAGGCAAACTTTGCTGCACGGTGCCGCAAAGGTGGAGTTTTAAGGCTTTGCTTCAACCAGGAACGGTTCATGCGCTCGTTTTCACGAATCGAGCGCTACGCTCGCCAGCGGCCGTTTCTTTGGTTACGATTCACGCGTGGCGTGAGACGAAGGGGAGCTATCAATGTCGGAAGTCAACAAGGAGAGATTGATGTCGGATATCAAAACCGTCCTCGCGGACGCTGAAGATTTGCTGAAACAGGCCGCGAGCGCCACCGGCGAACGCGCTTCGGAACTGCGTGAAACAGCGCTTACGCGCCTTAAGCAGGCTAAGGAAAAGGCGGCTGACGTGCAAGTCGTGGTGGTCGAGAAAGGCAAGAAGGCCGCACGCGCCACCGACGACTACGTGCATGAGCATCCGTGGGCATCCATTGGCATCGCCGCGGGCGCCGGCGTGCTGCTTGGGCTGTTGATCAACCGCAAGTAACACTGGTGACGCTGCCGGGCAAACCACGTCCGGCATACCAGCGAATCGAGTTGACCGGCGCACGTCTGGCCGGTCCGCTTCTCTTGGCGCGCTCGTTTTCACGCGCCGGTTAGGCCTTCACGCGCAACGCCCAAAGCCATGACGATCGAAACACAATCGCAGCACGGCGAACATAGTCCGTTGCGCCGTATCATCGGATCCGTGTTTGCCATGATGCAAACGCGGCTCGAACTGGTCGGCATCGAACTCGCCGAAGAAAAAGACCGTCTGCTCGGCGTGCTGTTCCTCGGCCTCGCGGCCATGATGCTCGCGACGATGGCCTTGATCGCATTGACGGCGCTGATCGCCATCGCGTTCTGGGACACCTACCGGTGGCAAGCGCTCGCCGGCATCACGGTGGTCTATGCAATTGCAGGAATAGCCTGTGCGCTGAAAGCACGCAGCGGTTTGCGCAATGCCCCAATGGTGTTCGAAGCCACCCTTGCCGAGTTCGAAAAAGACCGCGACCTGTTCCGCAAGCCATGACACGGCAGGCGTGACGGGCTCATGGGCGTACCTCAACCGCCCTGCGCCTTTGCAGATACTTCGCAAATACCTCGAGCGATTTGCAGCATAGTTTTAACGCCCCACTTTCACTGCCGCCAACACGCCATGAGCCAGACCCACCCCGACACCGCATTCCGCAACAAACGCTCCCAGCCCAGAGATCTGAGTGCGCCGCATTTGCGAGCGTTGCGCAAGGAATTGCTGCTGGTGCGCGCAGATGTCGAGCGCATGGAACTCGCTCAGGCGACCATCGAATTGCGGCAGGCAGTCACGCACTTCAGTTGGCTCAAATTCATTCTGCCGGGGTTCGGTGGCATGCGCATGGGTAAAGGATCGAAGGCGGGCGTCCTCAATGCTGGGAGCATCGGCGCACTCCTCAAACAGTATCCGCTTATCAGTTCGATCGCTTCGTTGGTATTAGCCAAGCCGCTGCGCGCGACCATTGCAGCGGGTGCAAAACCCGCCCTCAAATGGGGCAGCCTTGCGCTTGCCGGCTGGGAGGCGTATCGAATCTGGAAGCAGATAAAAAGTGATTCCGCCACGTCCACGGGCGACCAGGAAGGGGCTGTTGATAACGGATACTGAAGCGCGGCGCAATGCGGTCTATCTGCATGCCATTGCGTTTCGATTCCCTGGTCGGCGCGCTCCCCAGTAGCACCCTTAGCTCGTATTCCAGCACTCGCCGCTTGCCGGCCCTGTACCGTTTGCAGCGGTTCTATTGCCGCGCAACCCTGTCGCATCCAGAGTGAAGGTGCCGCAAGCATCGTCGCGCATAGGGCCGATTTCGGTCGGCACTGCCTCTACCGAATAGCCACCGTTTGCGTCGTCCGCCGGCAACACTTGCAGCCGGTAGATCGGCCTGCCAAATTGCGGCGCCTGATCCAGACCCGGCGGCAATGTCGCGGTGCCGTCGCTTGCCGCTCCGTCGACGAATTGCGCTGCCCGATAAAGGGCAGACGCCGCGTCGACCCTGTGTGTTCGTGCGACGTGGCTCCGATACGAGGGCACGGCGAACACGACCAGCGTGGCAGCTATTGCCAGCACGATCATCAGTTCCAGTAGCGTAAATGCGGATGCATGGGGCCTCGTCATGATCCTCCCGTCAAAATGGGCGTGCGGCGACGCGACGCCAGTGGCGCTCGATCTGCTCACCTGCGATCACGAGTTCCATCTGCAACCACACCTGCGACTCTTTGGTCTGGCCGAAACCGCGCGAAGTCAGTAGATAGGCTCGGGCATCGGCACGAGTACTCAGACGCCACGGTTCGATCAAACATTGCGGTGCACGCAGCGATCCGGGCCATTGCGCGACAGGCGCGACGGCGCCGGCTTCGAACGCGGCTTCGCGCTTCCATTGCGTCGGCTCGCCGGGTGTGAGCGACGCCACTGGCTGCGGCTCGAAACCTGCGGCGGCGACCACGCTCTGGGCGCATGCGTTCAGCGCCGAATCCGCGGCATGAAATGCCTGCAAATAGTCGCGCACGTTGTTAGCGCCGCGCGCCGCCGCAAGCGATGTTTCGAACCAGCCCGCAGAGGTGGTCAACATCATCGCGGAAATCAGCAGAACGATCGGCAAGACGGTGCCGCTATTGCGAACGCGTGATCTACGACCTGTACGGATAAGACGAGCCAACTGTTTCGATTGCTCGCGGCGCAATGAGTGTTCCTTGCAGATGAAGCGTCGCCAGCACACTCCGTGAGTCAAGCGCACGAGACGGAAGCGTGATTTCGACACCCCTCGGCGTTTTAGTTGCGTGATGTGCTCTCCACGTCCGTCTACTGTCGCGGAACTAACATCTGGATTTCTCCGAGCCGCTCCCGCGCGGATCGTTGCATTGCAAAGTTCTCCGGTCAATGGGAATCCTCCGCGTGATTGCGTATCGCCACCCGTCGCCAGAAGGCCTGCCGCGCCCGCATGTCGGTACCAAGAGCGCTCACGCCGTCGCAATCGATATAGCGCACACGCCGTCCTTGCGGAGCTCCGCGGACGAGCACGCAGAGATCGACGGCGACGATCTTTGCCCATTGACTGGCCGTCACCGCAGTCGCATCTATTGCGGTCACCCCGCCGGCCAGCCAGTACTTGAGCCGCAAGCGCTCGATGCCTTCGACCAGTGGCTGCGCAGAACCCGCCTTGCCATTGCCTTCGCAGTAGAGTTCCGGCTCGCCCGTCGAGCCGCTGACCCTGGCGAAGTATCGGTTGACCACCAGCACGCCCTGCCCGCCGAGTGCCGCACTGTTGTTCGTTACAGCCTGGCCGAGGCAGTCGGTTGATTGGCCGGTCGCCGACGGCCACGTCGAAACGCTGTCCCCGACATAACGAACCACTATGCCGTCCGAGCGGCTCGGCAACGCCTCGCAGATAACGCTGTCATCCGCACCGCTCGGGCGACCACCCGAACAACCGAATAACGGCGACGGACTATTGAACCCCACGACGTCAGCGGGCACGAAGCCGGCCATCTGAAATTGCTGGCCCATCAGCGTAAGCGCGCTCAGGCCGGCTTCGCGGATCCGCATCGCGTCCCCCGCGCGCTCGAACACGCTACGCTGGGTTGTATAGAGCGAGACCGCGCCGGCGATCACGACCAGCCCCAGCACAATGGCGATCACAAACTCGACGAGCGTATGGCCGCGCGCGATAACCATCAGCCGCGTCATTTCGCGAACGCCAGCGCGACGCATGAGGAGCCCGCGGGAACGTCCGCACCACCGCACGACGCGGGCTTATCGATGACATCATCGGCGCCCGGCATGTCACGCAGGGCCGTCCACGTGACACGTGCGGCGGACACCCCGCCGCTCTCCTCTACCGACACTTCGCCGTGCGGCAACAGAACCGTTGCACGCGCGCGCCATTGCCTGATCGCAGAATCGCCTGCCGCGGGCTCGCGCATCGCTTCGGCGACGGAATCGGCTATCCATGCTGCGTATTCGCGCATTGCCATCGCACGCGCTTCGCGCGCAGTCCACAATTGGCCCGCGATCACCCCGAGCGCCGTCACCGCCATCAGGGTAACGGCCAGCATCACTTCAATCAGCGAGCTGCCTCTCTGCCTTGTTGTGCGTGTGGCCGGACAGACGCGCACCCATAGATTCGACGGATGTAGATTCACGACGTCGCTCCACACGCACCTTCGACAATCCGCGCGCGCCCGCCCGCAGCGATGCGGATGCAGCGCCGCCACTTGTCGCCCTGAGTCGCTTTCGACGGCACGCGTGGCGCAATATCAAAGCTGCGAAAGGTGCCGATCAACTGCCCTGCCGGCGGCGTAAACGTGAGATTTGTCTGCATCCCGGTAATGCTGACCGCTGCGAGCAAAGGATGCGCGCGCAGGAGCGAGAGCGTGCCACCGCGTTCGGCCAATACGGCCCAGCCGCACGACCAGTCGGTGACGCCATTGCCGCAAGCTTGCCCTGCGGCAAGACAATGCCGCGCCGCATCGATTCGGCACACCGTGACGCGAGCACCGCGGCGCAACGCTTCGCTGCGCGCATACGCGAGCGTTGAAGCAAGCGCTTTCGCGCGCGCGTCGACCTGGTCCCGCAGGTGCCACGCGACGAACGATGGTGTCGCCATCACCGCGATCACCGCCAGCAGTGCAACAACGGCCAGTGTTTCGACAAGCGTAAAGCCGCGGTGCGACCTCAAACAGACTGCATCCCATTTCATCTGCATCCCTGATCGTTTCAAAGAATGCAGCCAATCTAGCAATGTGCAAACGGGCCAGCAATCGGCCGAATGGCCAGGTGGCACTCAGACGCTATCCGGCGCAAAAATGCACGTGTGACGAACCATAACGGGAGCGGAGATGCAGATGCGCGGACCTACGCAGCGGAAAACGAAAACTGGAGCGCAATTTCCGGCGCGACAGCAATCAGCGCTTACGGGGCGGCTTGGGAGGGGAAGAGGCGCGGCGAAATTCTTCGATCACGTCCTCGAATTCGGAGACGTCTTCGAAGCGCCGGTAGACAGAGGCGAAACGAACATAAGCAATGGTATCGAGCGCACGCAACTCGTTCATCACGAGTTCGCCGAGGCGCTCGCTGCGCACCTCACGCTCGCCGCTGCCGAGCAGTTGATACTCGATGCGGGCGACTGCCGCGTCGATCGCGTCCGCTGCCACCGGGCGCTTACGCAGCGCCAGTTGCATGCTTGCAACGATCTTGCGGCGATCGAATTCCGTGCGACTGCCATCTTTCTTGACGACCGACGGCAACGCCAGCTCGACCCGCTCATACGTCGTGAAACGTTTGTCGCAAGCCGGGCAGCGGCGGCGCCGGCGAATCGTCGCACCGTCTTCGGATACGCGGGAATCCACAACTTGCGTATCGGCGTGACGGCAGAAGGGGCAGTGCATGGCGGCTTAGCGGTAAACCGGGAAGCGCTGGGTCAGCTCGGCGACTTGCGCGCGCACACGTTCGATCGTGGCTGCGTCTTCCGGGTTGTCCAGCACGTCGGCGATCAGGTTACCCACCTGCTCCGCTTCCTTGACACCGAAACCGCGCGTGGTCATGGCCGGCGAGCCGAGACGCACGCCGCTCGTGACGAACGGCTTTTCCGGGTCATTCGGAATCGCGTTCTTGTTGACCGTGATGTGCGCGGCGCCGAGCGCAGCTTCCGCTGCCTTGCCGGTGATCTTCTTCGCGCGCAGGTCAACCAGCATCACGTGGCTTTCGGTGCGGCCCGAGACGATGCGCAGACCACGCTTGACCAGCGTTTCAGCCAGCACGCGCGCATTTTCGACGACTTGCTGCTGGTACGTCTTGAACTCCGGCGACAGTGCTTCCTTGAACGCGACAGCCTTGCCGGCGATCACGTGCATCAGCGGACCACCCTGAATACCCGGGAAAATTGCCGAATTGATCTGCTTCTCGAACTCGGCTTTCATCAGGATCACGCCGCCGCGCGGGCCGCGCAGGCTCTTGTGCGTGGTGGTGGTGACGAAATCGGCGTGCGGCACCGGGTTCGGGTAGACACCCGCGGCGATCAGGCCGGCGTAGTGCGCCATGTCGACCATGAAATACGCGCCGACCGACTTGGCGATTTTCGACATCCGTTCGAAGTCGATGCGCAGCGAAAACGCCGACGCGCCCGCCACGATCAGCTTCGGCTTGTGTTCCTGAGCCAGCTTCTCTGCAGCGTCGTAGTCGATGTCTTCGGCCTCGTTCAGGCCGTAGCTCACCACGTTGAACCACTTGCCCGACATGTTGACCGGCGAACCGTGCGTGAGGTGGCCACCGTGCGCGAGGCTCATGCCCATGATCGTGTCGCCCGGCTTGAGCATGGCGAAGAACACGCCCTGGTTAGCCTGCGAGCCCGAGTTCGGCTGCACGTTGGCAGCCTCAGCGCCGAACAGTTGCTTGACGCGGTCGATCGCCAGCTGCTCGGCGACGTCCACGAACTCGCAGCCACCGTAGTAGCGCTTGCCCGGATACCCTTCGGCGTACTTGTTGGTGAGTTGCGAGCCTTGCGCAGCCATCACGGCCGGGCTCGTGTAGTTTTCCGACGCGATCAGTTCGATGTGCTCTTCCTGACGGCGGTTTTCCTGCTCGATGACCTTCCAGAGTTCAGGATCGACGTTGGCAATGGTGCTTTGGGCTCTGTCAAACATACGGATTCCGTTGAGTGTGTTCAGGTTGACCGGATCGTGCGCCGAATCTTGCGTAGAGGGTACGCAGCGCTGCTGGCGGCTGGGCCAGCCCTGACGTGGCGGATGGAGAATCGCCGCACACGCGAGGCAGGACAGCCACCGTCAGCGCAGATAAATGCGCGCGGATCACGGCTGCCCAGGCGAACGGCAAAACGGCACCCTGCGCTTCACGGTGGGTTGTTCCACCTTGAACCCGATTGCTTGAACCGGTTCTATCGCCAGTCACGCAGGGATGAGCGCGTTAGTTTATTGGAAGAGGATCGAATAGGCAACCGGCTTCCTGACGACCCCTTGGGCGCTCGCGAAGCCGGTTACGGCGCTGCCGCCAGCAGCTTGCAAATGTCTGACGAAAGCGCACCCGGAACCCGCTCCGCCTCCCTGCCACAGCCGCTTGTACGGCTGGTTCATCCTTGCCGCAGCGCCGCATTGGAAGTAGGCTTGGGACCTTTCTCTTTTACCAGCCAGGGAACTGCAATGATCGTGTTCGTCACCGGAGCGTCCGCGGGATTCGGCGCCGCTATTGCTCGTGCTTTCGTCAAGGGTGGCCATCGTGTCGTCGCCACCGCGCGCCGTAAGGACCGCCTGCAGGAACTCGCCGACGAACTCGGCGACGCCCTTCTGCCGTATGAACTCGACGTGCGCGACCGCGCCGCCGTCGAAGCCGTGCCGGCCTCGCTGCCCGCCGATTTCGCCGCGCTCGACGTGCTCGTCAACAATGCCGGGCTCGCGCTCGGCGTCGAGCCGGCGCAAAAGGCGAATCTCGACGAATGGAACACCATGATTGACACCAACTGCACGGGCCTCGTGCAGATTACGCACGCCCTCCTGCCCGGCATGGTGGAGCGCAATCGCGGTCACATCTTCAATCTGGGTTCGGCGGCCGGCAGCTGGCCTTATGCGGGCGGCAACGTCTATGGCGCCACCAAAGCGTTCGTGCACCAGTTCAGTCTGAATCTGCGTGCCGATCTGGCCGGCACGGCATTGCGCGTGACCAACATCGAGCCGGGCCTGTGCGGCGGCACCGAGTTCTCGAACGTGCGTTTCCGCGGCAACGACGAAAAAGCGGCCAAAATGTACGAAAACGTACAACCGCTGACACCCGAAGATATCGCCGACTCGATCTACTGGATCGCCACCCGGCCTGCACACGTCAACATCAACACGATCGAGCTGATGCCGGTGGCCCAATCGTTCTCCGCTTTGTCGGTTCATCGCGGCTGAAATTCCAGCTGAGGGCCGCCGGGCGGGGCGCACATCTTGAAACAGACCTCCGGGTGTGCGTTCCGGTAAAATGCGCCGCATGAATATGTTGACCAGCCAGTCCGGCACGGAAATCAGCTTCACGTGGCCAATCCGCGTGTACTACGAAGATACCGACGCCGGCGGCATCGTGTTTTACGCGAATTACCTGAAGTTTTTTGAGCGGGCGCGCACCGAATGGCTGCGCGCGTGCGGCGTCGGCCAGAACCGGCTGGCAGATGACACGGACGCAATCTTCATCGTGCGCAGCACCGCAGTCGACTATCGGGCGCCGGCCCGGCTCGACGACGTCGTCAAAGTGGTAAGCCGAATCGAGCGTCTTGGCCGCGCATCCGTCGATTTTGCGCAGGAAGCGTGGCGGGACGGTACGCTGCTTGCTACCGGTTCCATCCGGCTTGGCTGCGTCGACCGCATTGCGCTGCGGCCGGCCGCGATTCCGCCACCGGTTCTCGCCGCTTTGCGGCGCGGGCCAAATGTGAACGACCGCGGTATGTCAACGGACAACGACTGAACCCCGTTGTTACGGGGCCAGTGAACTCATATCGATCAAGCAACACAAAGCATGGTTCGGCTTGCAATATCGCCGATGCTTCCGTTTTGCTCACGGCAAGCTTCGAGTGACCTTGCAGCCGGACGCCCCCTTCCGGGACGTTAAAACGAACCTTTATGAACACTACACAAGATCTTTCGATCATTTCTCTCGTACTCAATGCGAGCCTGCTGGCGCAGGCCGTCATGGCGCTGCTGCTTCTGTTGTCGCTGCTGTCGTGGACTTTCATCTTCCGCAAGTGGTTTGCGATCCGCCGGGCGCGCGCGCAAACTGAACGCTTCGAACGCGATTTCTGGTCGGGCGGCGACCTGCAGGCGCTCTATCAGAGCGCCGCGAACAACCGCCACACGATCGGCGCACTGGAACGGATTTTCGAGTCCGGCATGCGCGAATTCCTGAAGGGTAAGGAAAAGCGCCTGAACGATTCAGGCGCGATTCTCGACGGCGCACGCCGTGCCATGCGCGCGGCGTTCCAGCGTGAAATGGACGTGCTCGAGGCAAATCTGGCGTTTCTCGCGTCGGTCGGCTCGGTCAGCCCGTATATCGGTCTGTTCGGCACGGTTTGGGGGATCATGAATGCGTTCCGCGGCCTCGCCAACGTGCAGCAGGCTACGCTTGCGAACGTTGCGCCGGGCATTGCCGAAGCGCTGACCGCCACCGCAATCGGCCTGTTCGCCGCGATTCCGGCCGTGGTCGCCTACAACCGCTACGCGCACGATATCGACCGTCTGGCGATCCGCTTCGAGACGTTTATCGAAGAGTTCTCGAACATTTTGCAGCGTCAGGCACAGTAAGGAGTCCACGATGGCAGGCTCTTCCTCCAGTATGCGCGGCTCCCGTCAGCGCCGCGCGATGGCCGACATCAATGTCGTGCCGTATATCGACGTGATGCTCGTGCTTCTCGTGATCTTCATGGTGACCGCGCCGCTCGTCGCCCCGTCGATCGTCAATCTGCCGACCGTCGGCGGTGCAGCGCCGCAGCAACAGACTCCGCCCGTGATCGTCAATATTCGCGCAGACGGCAATATGAGCGTCAAATACAAGGACGACGCGGGCGCGCAGCAACAGGAAGACATGACCAAGGCCGATCTCCACGGCTTCATCGCCGACCGCGCGCAATCGCACCCTGACCAGCCGGTCGTGATCGCCGCCGACAAGACCGTGAAGTACGAAGTCGTGATGAATGTGATGTCCGAGCTGAAAGCTCAGGGCGTCAAACGCGTTGGACTGCTCGTCAAATCGCAATGATCCGCAAGAATTCCGAATACCCGCTCCAGCCACCGCGTGAACGCGGCACCGGGCGAGCCTTCGCGTTCGCGCTGGTGATGCATGCGCTGCTCGGATTCTTCCTGTACCACGGCATTCAATGGCAGAACAGCACGCCGGCCGGCGCGGAAGCCGAACTGTGGACCGAGGTGCCCGATACGGCCATCCCGCGTCAGCCGCCTCCGCCGCCCGTACCCGTAGCCCCTGCCCCGCCGCTGCCGGACGAACAGGCCGACATCGCGCTACAGGAAAAGAAACGCCAGCAACAGGAAGCGGCCCGCCAGGCGCAACTGGCTGAGCAGCTGCGTCAGCAGAAGCTGCAAGCCCAGCAGGAAGCCGAGGCGAAGCGCCAGCAGCAGTTGGCGGCCGATCAGGCTGCGCAACTTGCCGCGCAAAAAGCAGCGGCTGCCAAGCAGAAACAGGTGCAACAGCAGCAGGCCGCGAACCTGAAGCAGCAGCAATTGGCCGAGCAGCAAAAACAGCAGCAGTTGAAAGAACAACAGCAGCAGGAGCAGCAAAAACAGGCCGAAGCTGACGCGCAGAAGAAGGCCGATGCGCAGAAAGCGGCGAAGGCCAAGGCCCAGGCCCAGGCCGATGCTGCGGCGCAAGCCAAGAAGCTGGATGCGGAACGGCGTGCGCGGCTTGCCCAGATGCAAGGTTCGGCCGGTGGCGAAGGCTCGACCGGCAATGGGCTTGCGAAGAGCGGCACGGGTAGCGGCTCAGGTGGTACGGCGACATCGCCGGGTTACGCGGACAAGGTGCGTCGTGTGGTCCGCCCGAACATCTCGTGGGGTGGCGAAACGGAAGGTCTTGAGACTGTGATCTCCGTACGCTGCTCGCCAACGGGCACGCTGCTGGACGCGCAGATCTCGCGCAGCAGCGGCAACTCGGCGTGGGACGATGCGGCACTGCGGGCTGTCCAGCGCTCCAATCCGATGCCTCAGGACATCGACGGGAAGACGCCGACCAGCTTCAAGATTACGTTGCGCCCGGCAGGATGATTGCAACAGATTGACAGTCAGTTGACAGCAGACGAAGCGCCCCGCCCAGCGTGGCGCGCCCGGGAACGAATTAAATGTTTGCGGGTCTGTCATGCTGTCATGAAGTGTTAGTAAAACCGTTTTTGGGGAAACCATTCAGCATGAGTTTGATGACCAAGCTAGGCCTGCGGACACTTGTAGCGTCGTGCCTGATCGCCGTCGGCGGAGCAGCCAATGCGCAACTCAACGTCCTCGTGACGGGCGTCGGGTCCACCCAGTTTCCGATCGCAACGGCGAATTTCGCCAATGAAGCGAACTCGCCGCAGCAGGTCAGCACGATCGTGCGTCAGGATCTGCAACGCAGCGGGAAATTCACGAATATCGACGCGGGCAGCACGCCGGTCGCAGAAACCGATTCCGTCGACCTCGGCAGCTGGAAGGCCAAGGGCGCCAACGCGTTCGTGTCGGGCAGCGTGAACCGTTTGCCGAACGGCCAGTACGAAGTGCGCTTCAAACTGTACGACACCGTCAAGGGCGAAAGCCTCGGCGGCCTCGTGCTGGTGAGCCCGGAAAGCGGGCTGCGCATGAGCGCGCACAAGGTCGCGGACTATATCTACGCGAAGCTGATGGGCGGCCGCGGCGTGTTCGCCACGCGCCTCTCGTATGTCATCAAGACCGGCGGCCGTTATCAGTTGCAGATTTCCGATTCGGACGGCCAGGACGCGCACATCGCGCTGTCCAGCCCCGAGCCGATCATCTCGCCGGCGTGGTCGCCTGACGGCACCAAGGTCGCTTACGTTTCGTTCGAAAAGAAGAAGCCGATCGTCTATATCCACGACCTGCCTACGGGCCGTCGCGTGGTCGTATCGGACCAGAAAGGTAACAACAGTGCGCCGGCCTGGTCGCCTGATGGCCGCACGCTGGCCGTCGCGCTCTCGCGCACCGGCAACACGCAGATTTTCGCCGTCAATGCTGACGGCAGCGGCCTGCGGCGCCTGACGCAAGGTACCTCGATCGACACTGAACCGTGCTTCTCTCCTGACGGCCAGTCGATCTATTTCACCAGCGACCGCGGCGGCCAACCGCAGATCTACAAGATGTCGGCCCAGGGCGAGAATGCCGGCGCCGCGCAGCGCGTGACCTTCACGGGCAACTACAACACCAGCCCGCGCGTCAGCCCGGACGGCAAGCAGCTCGCCTATATCTCGCGTGTCGGCGGTGGCTTCAGGCTCTATATCCAGGACCTGCAAGGCAATACGGCCACGGGCCTGACGGACACCACACATGACGAATCGCCGAGCTTCGCGGCGAACGGTCAGTACATTCTTTACGCCACACAGGTGAACGGCCGTGGCGTGTTGGCCGCAGTATCGACCGACGGTCGCACTCGGCAGGTCCTGTCCGTTCAGGGCGGCAGCGTACGCGAGCCGTCCTGGGGCCCGTTTATGCAGTAACTGTTGATGCAATAACACAAGGAGAGTAACAAAATGATGTCAAAACTTCGTTTCGCATTTGCCGTATTGATGGTCGGTGCGCTGGCGGCATGTCACTCGGGCGTCAAGCTCGACGAAAACGCTAACAAGGGTGGTGCAGTTTCGACGCAACCGAATCCGACCGATGTCGCTCAGGTCAACGTCGATCCGCTGAACGACCCGAACAGCCCGCTCGCCAAGCGCAGCATCTACTTCGACTTCGACAGCTACTCGGTCAAGGACGACTACCAATCGCTGCTGCAACAACACGCGCAATACCTGAAGAGCCATCCGCAACGTCACGTCCTGATCCAGGGCAACACCGACGAACGCGGCACCAGCGAGTACAACCTGGCACTCGGCCAGAAGCGTGCTGAAGCTGTGCGCCGTTCGCTGTCGCTGATGGGCGTGGCGGACTCGCAAATGGAAGCCGTGAGCCTCGGCAAGGAAAAGCCGCAAGCGACCGGTCATGACGAATCGTCGTGGGCACAAAACCGCCGCGCCGACCTCGTGTACCAACAGTAAGTAACAGGTGATGAGCCGAATGACGCATCGTTTCTCCTGGCTGCGGTTTGCCGCAGCGGCCTGCGTCGCGGGCACGGCCTTCGCGGCTGTGCCCGCGCACGCGGGCATGTTCGACGACGATCAGGCCCGTCAGGCCATTCTCGATCTGCGTTCGAAGACCGATAGCCTGTCGAGCCAACTGTCGGCCGCGCAGCGGACGATCCTCGATCAGTCCAACCGCCTCGATCAGCTGAATCAGCAGGTCGCGACGCTGCGTGGGCAGAACGAAGATATGGGCAACCAACTCACCACGCTGCAAAAACAGCAGAAGGACTACTACACCGATCTGGACACGCGGCTGAAGAAATTCGAGCCGCAGCAACAGACGGTGGACGGCGTCCAGGGCGAGGTGCAGCCGGGTGAAACCGATTCGTTCAATGCGGCTTCGCAGTTGTTCCGCAACGGCGACTTCAAGAATGCAGCGGCGGCGTTCCGCAGCTTCATCTCCAAGTTTCCGAACAGCCCGTATCAGCCGACCGCGCAGTACTGGCTCGGCAACGCGCTGTATGCGTTGCGTGACTACAAGGGCTCGACGGCGACCTGGCAAGGTGTGGTGAAGAACTATCCGCAGCATCCGCGAGCGCCGGAAGCGCTGCTCGCGATTGCAAACAATCAGCTCGAGCAAGGTCAGAAGGCCGCGGCCAAGAAGACGCTGGAGCAGATCGTGGCGCAGTACAGCGGCTCGGACGTCGCGCAGTCAGCTCAGAGCAAGCTGTCGCAGATCAAGTAGTCGTAGAAGGTTTAGCAGTTGGCGTAACGCGCAGTGGCCACGCAGTCTCCAGATCAACAGCCACGCGCGCCTCTCGCTGGAAAGCCCGGGGTAGCGATACCTCGGGCTTTTCACTATCTGAAGTGCGGATGACTCGACTAACCGCCATGGGTTGACAGCCCATAGGTGCTATCGCTATAATCTCGCTTCTCTTTTGGGTCGTTAGCTCAGCTGGTAGAGCAGCGGACTTTTAATCCGTTGGTCACAGGTTCGAATCCCGTACGGCCTACCAAAAGATTCAAGGGCTTGCACGCGTCAGCGTCGCAAGCCCTTTTCTTTTTTGCGGCTCGAATCTACGCGAGGCGTCAGCGAATCACGCCTTCACGGCGCTCCCGCCGCCTGCCCCCGACTGCAGCACAGCCACCGCAAAGAACGCCGCCGCGTCGGATGCTCCATCCAGCCACGCCCACCGCCTCGGGGCGCCTGACCGCGGCGTTCGCGCCCAGGCTTCACGCGCGAGTATCTCGATACCGACGGATATCGCAACGATATCGCCACAGTCCTTCGCATGGGTGTGAAACATTCTCACAACGCAAATCATCATGACCCACGCAACCATGATGACATTCTTACATCGCGCCTCTTCGATACGAAGCAGATACAACGGACTCCGAACATTGATATTTATTGAGATGTAGAGACGTGCAATGATCGCGGCCGGTTCTGCGAATCACGCTGCAATGCTGCGTGAGCAGACGCTTTGGCAACACCGCCGATCCCAGCGCTTTCATTCCGTCAACATGACCAACTTTCTGTTCGACCTCGTCTCGAACCTTGCTTTGCTTGCTATCGTGCTGAGCGCGTGTCACCTGTGCAACCGGCTCGTACCCGGCGCCGCGCTCAACGGCGCGCACATTTTCGTCGCACTGGCGTCGGCAGCCTTGCTGTTCGATGCCGCGCTGACCTTTCTCGTGTTCGCCGATGCGCAGAGCCGCTATGGCAAGTTCAGCACATCGAGCGCATTCCTTGAACGCGCCGCCGCGTATGCGCTGGCAGCCATTTCCGCGTTGGCGTGGCGGTACGCAGCACGCCGCACGCGCCCCGCCAAAGCCAAGAACGAGAACGGGAACACACTGGTCATTCGCACGTCTCCGTATTCCGAATCACATCTGCCGATGTAATCCTACGCGGCCCGCATCCGAGATTTCGTCAGCGACAAACCGACGACACGCGCGCGTGCTAAAGGGCGCCGGAGGCACCCAAGGTCCCCGGGCAACGCACGCTCCATCCCTCGAGAACGCCGCCACATGCTGTCCGTTTTCTCCCGTCACGCAATCCGCATCATCAACAGGAACGGACCTTGCGCCTGCGCGCGCCGTCGCGTATAACTTCCGAAGATCGAGAGTTACCGCTTGCGCCCGCCACCGGGCATTTGCCGCTGTATTGCACTACCGTGGTTCAATCAGTCGAAGGCAACTTACCCAACGAGGGACATCTTGGATCTAGAAACCATACGCGTGTTCATCATGACGCGAGGCATCGACCTCGGCACCAAGGTACTCGGCGCAATTGTCCTGTGGGTCGTCGGCCGCTGGGTCATTGGCATGATCACCGGCCTGCTCCGCAAACTGCTGGCGAAAAACGGCCGCGTCGACCCAACCCTCGCTCACTACCTCGGTTCGATTCTCGGCGCGCTGCTGAACCTGCTGCTGATCCTCGCGATCCTGCAAGTGTTCGGCGTCCAGACTACCTCCTTCGCCGCCTTGCTCGCCGGCCTCGGTCTCGCAATCGGCACCGCGTGGGGCGGCTTGCTCGCCCACTTCGCGGCAGGCATCTTCATGCAGGTACTACGGCCGTTCAAGGTGGGCGATTTTGTCATGGCGGGCGGCGTCACAGGCACGGTCTCGGAGCTGGGGCTGTTCGGCACGACCATCGTGACGCCGGACAATGTGACGACCATCGTTGGCAACAACAAGATCTTTTCGGACACGATCTCGAACTACAGCGCATTGCCGGTGCGGCGCGTCGAGCTGACCGCGAAGATCGCGAACGGCGTCGATCCTACCGATGCGATGAGCCGGCTGAAGGCGGCCGTTACGCAGATTCCTAACGTGGCTGAGAGTCCCGCTCCGGATGTCGAAGTGCTGAGCTTCACGCCGGAAGGACCGTTGCTGTGCGTGCGACCCTACACGAACACCGACCATTACTGGCAGGTCTACTTCGACACCAACCGCGCGATCATCCAGACCTTCAAGGATGCAGGCTATCCGACACCGGAAACACCGATTGCGCCTCGTATCGTCAGTTGAGCGGAATCGGGGTTTAGGCCTCCGGACTAAGGCTCAGCGGACCCAACTCACGGAAACCCAGACCGCAAAACGAAAACGGCGTCGCGAGATTCGCGACGCCGTTTGTTCGTCCAGCTTCGTACTATGTGTAGCGTCAGCGGCTGCCCGACTTGGCCTCGGCGTTCTTACGCATCACTTTCCACAGTGCGCCAAGCACAACCGGCACCACGGCCGCACCAATACCCACCAGCACGATCACATTCAGATATTGACGGATGAACGGGATGTTGCCGAAGAAATAGCCGAGCAACACCAGTAACAGCACCCAAAAAAGCGCGCCGAGGATATTGAAAAGCTGGAACCGGCTCACCGTCATCTCCGAGGCGCCGGCAACGAACGGCGCGAAAGTCCGCACCACCGGAATGAAACGCGCCAGTACGATAGTCTTGCCGCCGTGCTTTTCGTAGAAGTTATGGGTTTTCTGCAGCGCGGCACGATCGAGGAAGCGCTCAAGGAACGGGATGTGCGAATTGAACACCCGTGGCCCGATGGCCCGCCCGATCATGTAGTTGACGGTATTGCCGGCAACCGCCGCGACAAGTAGCAGCACGATCAGCAGACCGAGGTTCATTTCGCCACTGGCGCAGAACGCGCCGCCGATGAACAACAGCGAGTCACCCGGCAGAAAAGGCAGAACGACCAGCCCGGTTTCACAGAACACGATAAGAAACAGCACCGCATAAACCCAGGTGCCGTACACGTGAATGAAGTCGCCCAGAAACTTGTCGATATGCAAGACAAGGTTGACGAAGTGTAGCAACGTGTCCAAAACGCGTCCTTTATTAAGCGAATGTGAGGCGTGGCGGGAACGGCTGCGTCAGCAGCCTTGCGAGCGATGCGCAACGAGCGCATGCCCGCCGCCGGAAATTGACCGCGCCATCATACCGAAAGTGCCCCATTGCGATTAAAAATCTGCGAATCGCTATAATTTCGCCATGTCAGAATTCTCCGAAACGCCTGCCGGCACCGCCGACGCGGCCGCAGTTTCCGCCGCCGCGCCCGTCCCACGCCCGTTGCGGGCGATCCAGCCCCTTCCCGATCAGCTGATCAGTCAGATTGCCGCCGGCGAAGTGGTCGAACGGCCGGCCTCGGTGGTCAAGGAACTGCTGGAAAATGCGCTTGATGCCGGCGCGCAGACGCTGCGCATCCTGCTCGACGAAGGCGGCGTCAAACGCATCTCGATCACCGACGACGGCTGCGGCATCCCCGAAAACGAACTCGCGCTCGCACTGATGCGTCACGCGACCAGCAAGATCCGCTCGCTCGCGGAACTGGAAGCGGTCGCCACGCTGGGGTTTCGCGGCGAAGCGTTGGCGTCGATCGCGTCGGTCGCACAGATGGCGATCACGAGCCGCACCGCTGACGCGCCGCACGCTGTTCGCGTCGACGCGCAAACCGGTGTACTGAGCCCCGCTGCCGGCACCCAGGGCACCACGATCGAAGTCCGCGAGTTGTACTTCAATACGCCCGCGCGCCGCAAATTCCTGAAAAGCGAACAGACCGAACTCGGCCATTGCCTCGAACAGATTCGCCGCGCTGCGTTGGCTCGGCCGGATGTGGCGATTTCGGTCCTGCACAACGGCAAGGCGGTCGAACACTGGAACGCCAGCGAGCCGCCCGCGCGGGTCGCGAAGATTCTTGGCGAAACCTTTGCGACGGCTCATCTGCCGCTCGACGAATCCGCTGGACCGCTCGCCGTCTATGGCTGCGCCGGCCTGCCGACCGCGAGCCGCGGGCGCGCTGACCAGCAGTATTTCTTCGTCAACGGCCGGTTCGTGCGCGACAAGCTGCTCACGCACGCCGTGCGCGCCGCCTACGAAGACGTGCTGCACGGCGACCGCTATCCGTCCTACGTGCTGTTTCTCGATCTGCCGCCAGAAGCGGTCGATGTCAACGTGCATCCGTCGAAAATCGAGGTGCGGTTTCGCGATTCGCGTTCAATTCACCAGTTCGTGTTTCACGCCGTGCAGCGCGCGTTGGCGCGGCACGCGGGCGCATCGCCGGAAACGACTGCCGGTGGGCATGCAGCGCATCTGGAAGCGTCGCCGGGCGGACCGGCATCTTTCGGCGCTACGCCGCTGGGCGGTGCGAGCGTCGGAGGCGGTGGCTTCGGCACCAGCTCGGGCGCAGGCGGCCTCGGTAGTGGAATGGGTAGCGGATTCGGAGCCTCGCAGCCAGGCAATACATGGATGCGCCAGGCGCGCATGACGCAAGGCACGTTGCCGGTCGCCCAACCGCTGGCCTTCTACGACGCCCTCTTCGGCCGCAGAGACACGAACGCCGGCACGGTGGAAGGCGCGACGCTCTTCGAAGCGCGCGACTCGGCTGCGGAAGCACCGTCCCCGTACAACGCCACAGGGCCTTACGCATCACCTGCGTTCAATGCCTCAGACGAACAACCGCTCGGCTTCGCCCTCGGCCAGATTCACGGCATCTATGTGCTCGCGCAGAACGCGCATGGGCTGGTGATTGTCGATATGCACGCCGCGCACGAGCGCATCCTGTACGAGCAGTTCAAGAACGCACTGGCCGATCGCACGATCGCCGTCCAGCCGCTCCTGATCCCGCAGACCATGCAGGCCGATCCGATCGAAATCGGCACAGTCGAAGAAGAGCGCGACACGCTCGACGCACTCGGTTTCGACCTCGCCGTGCTGTCGCCGACCACGCTCGCGATCCGCGCCGTGCCTGCCTTGCTGAAAGATGCCGATCTGCAGGCGCTGGCGCGCGCGGTTCTCTCCGACCTGCATGCCTTCGGCGGTTCACGCGTGTTGACCGAGCGCCAGCACGAACTGCTTGGCACGCTCGCCTGTCATCACGCGGTGCGCGCGAACCGGCGTCTGACGCTCGATGAAATGAACGCGCTGCTGCGCCAGATGGAGGCAACCGAGCGCGCCGACCAGTGCAACCACGGGCGCCCGACGTGGTATCAGTTAACGCTGTCCGATCTGGATCGGCTGTTCATGCGTGGGCAATAACGGTGCGCCTGACACCGCTTATTCGGCGCGCGCCGTCTTGCCCATGACCTCAAGCACTACAAGCACTTCTAGTACGCCCACGCCGGTTCCTTGCCTGCTCGGCCCCACCGCATCCGGCAAAACAGCTGCCGCGTTGGCGCTGGCCGCACGGCGCCCGGTGGAAATCATCAGTGTCGATTCGGCGCTGGTCTATCGCGAGATGGATATCGGTACCGCCAAACCGACGCCGCAAGAACGCGCGGTGGCGCCACATCATCTGATCGATATCGTCGATCCGGCGGACGCCTATTCGGCGGCGGAATTTCGCAGCGATGCGTTGCGTCTGATCGGCGAGATCAGCGCACGCGGACGGCTGCCGTTATTGGTCGGCGGGACCATGCTGTACTACAAGGCGCTCACACAGGGACTGAATGACCTGCCCGCCGCCGATGCCGACGTGCGTGCGACACTCGATGCCGACGCCGCACGTGACGGCTGGCCGGCGATGCATGCGCGGCTTGCCGCTATCGATCCCGTTACGGCTGCGCGCCTGGCACCGAACGATTCGCAGCGAATTCAGCGGGCGCTCGAAGTTTTCATGCTGACCGGGCATGCGATGTCCGCTTTGCTGGCCGCGCCCGCTCGAACGGATGACGCCGCGTTAGCGTGGCGCTTCGTGCCTATTGCGTTGGAGCCTT
The DNA here is from genome assembly GCF_905220705.1 of Paraburkholderia domus. GTDB lineage: Bacteria > Pseudomonadota > Gammaproteobacteria > Burkholderiales > Burkholderiaceae > Paraburkholderia > Paraburkholderia domus. Next base: position 149,057 of record NZ_CAJNAT010000012.1, on the reverse strand, counting down.
CCGACCGGAGCGTCCTGCATGCGCGCATCGAAAAGCGCTTCGATGCCATGCTGGCCGACGGCTTTATCGACGAAGTGGTGAAGTTGCGCAAACGCGGGGATTTGTCGCCCGAGATGCCGTCCATGCGCTGCGTGGGATATCGGCAAGTCTGGGAATATCTGGACGGGGCGGTCGATTATTCGACCATGCGGGACAAGGGGGTCTTTGCTACCCGGCAATTGTGCAAGCGGCAACTCACGTGGCTGCGCAGCATGACAGAGCGGGTTGTTGTCGATTGCTGCGATCCCAACGCGACTGCGCAGGTGGTCAGCTTTATCGAAGATTTGATTTGAAAGGGCTTTGCCCGCGCGGCTCCGTCTTTCTGAGCGCCGCGCAGGCAAACCAGCCTTTGGTTAAGCTGGTTGGTTAGATCACTACCGTCTGTGCTTCGCCGGCCGCGCTTTCGCGAATCACGCCGATCTTCCAGACCTGCTCGCCGGCCGCCGACAAAGACGCGATCGCAGCGTCGGCATCAGCCGCGGAAACAACCACCGCCATCCCGATGCCGCAGTTGAACACGCGGTGCATTTCCGCATCCGCCACGCCGCCGTGCTTCTGCAGCCACGAGAACAGCGGCGGCATCGGCCAGTTGCTGTGATCGAGCTCAGCCGTCAGACCTTCGCGCAGAACGCGCGGAATATTCTCGACCAACCCGCCGCCGGTAATGTGCGCCATGCCTTTCACTGCGATCTGTTGCATCAACGCCAGCAAGGGCTTCACATAGATATGCGTCGGCGCCATCAGCGCATCGGCCAACGATCGGCCATCAAAATCCGCGTTCAAATCCGGCTGCGCACGCTCGATGATCTTGCGCACCAGCGAAAAACCGTTCGAATGGATACCGCTGGAAGCCATACCCAGCACCACATCGCCCGGGGCGATTGTGCTGCCGTCGATAATCTTGCTCTTTTCCACTGCGCCGACCGCAAAACCGGCCAGATCGTATTCACCGTCCGGATACATGCCCGGCATTTCAGCCGTCTCGCCGCCGATCAGCGCGCAACCCGACAGTTCGCAGCCATGCGCGATACCCTTCACGACCGTTGCCGCCGTACCGACGTCCAGCTTGCCGCAAGCGAAATAATCGAGGAAGAACAGCGGCTCGGCGCCCTGAACCAGAATGTCGTTGACGCTCATCGCCACCAGATCCTGGCCGACGGTATCGTGTTTGTTCAGTTGAAACGCGAGGCGCAGCTTGGTGCCGACGCCGTCTGTACCCGACACGAGCACCGGTTCCTTGTACTTCTTCGGCACTTCGAACAGCGCGCCAAACCCGCCGATGCCGCCCAGCACGCCGTCGCGCATCGTCTTTTTGGCAAAGGGCTTGATCGCGTCGACAAGGGCGTCGCCCGCGTCGATGTCCACGCCGGCGTCGCGATACGACAAACCTTGGGCCGAATCAGTTGAATGCGGGGCGGATTTCGGTTGATTCATGGGGAAGAGCTCGAAGGTCGGTAAAATGCGATTTTACCCGATGCCGGCCGGCTGGCTGGAATTTGAATCATCCGGTCGCGACGACACCTGAGAAACAATTTTGCAACAAAACCCCTCGATCCTGACACCCGTCCAGCGCCGCGCCTTCATCTGGCTGGCGATCGCGCTGGTCGTCGGCATTCTGCTCTGGCTACTGAGTCCGGTCCTCACGCCGTTCCTTCTCGGCGCCATTCTCGCGTACATTCTGCAACCGGGCGTCGCGTGGATGGTGCGCCGGCGTGTGCCGCGCGGACTCGCCGCCTTGCTGATGATGCTGCTGTTTTCGTTGCTGATGACGATGCTCGTGCTGCTGGTGCTGGCCGTGATTCAGAAAGAAGGTCCGCAGTTGAAGCAGCAGGTGCCGGTACTGTTTGCGCACGTGAGCGCCTGGCTGCAACCCAAGCTTGCCATGATGGGCCTCGCCGACTCGCTCGATTTCGCCAGTATTCGCGATCTCGTGATGGGACAGCTTGAAGGCAGTGCGCAACAGGTCGCGCTCTATGCATGGACCTCGATCCGCACCAGCGGCAACGTGATGATGACCGTGGTCGGCAACCTTGTGATGGTGCCGCTCGTGCTGTTTTATCTGCTGTACGACTGGAACCGCATGCTCGCTCGCATGCAGATCACGGTGCCGCGCCGCTGGCTCGAAAAGACGCTGCAACTCGCGCGCGACATGGACCAGATGCTGTCGCAATACCTGCGCGGCCAGTTGCTCGTGATGGGGGTGCTCGCGGTCTATTATGCGATTGCGCTGACCATCGCCGGCTTCGAGATCGCGTTGCCGGTGGGTATTTTCACGGGTCTCGCCGTGTTCATCCCGTACATCGGTTTTGCAACCGGGCTCGCACTGGCGCTGCTCGCGGCGCTGCTACAGTTCGGCGACTGGTACGGCTTCGGCGCGGTCGCGTTGATTTACGGCGTCGGTCAGATCGTGGAGAGCTTTTATCTGACGCCGCGCCTGGTCGGCGAACGGATCGGTCTGCACCCGCTCGCGGTTATCTTCGCGTTGCTCGCGTTCGGTCAGCTATTCGGCTTTTTCGGCGTGTTGCTGGCGCTGCCGGTCAGCGCCATTCTGTCGGTAGCGATGCGTGAGTTGCGTCAAAGCTATCTGGCGAGCACGCTTTACAACAACTGAGTCACTGACTGCTCATTGACTGTTCCTTGACGTTTCAGGGCCCGAAGTTCGGGCCATTTGCGGCCTAAGCCCCATTTTCGGCATTAACCTACTGTGCTTCGTCAACTGACGCTCGATCTCGGCACCCCGCCGCCATCGACATTCGACAATTTCTTCGCCGGCGCCAACGCCGAGCTGGTCACGCGGCTGCGCGAGCTCGACAATGCGCTCGCGGCCGGGCCAGTGGCCGATCGCACCTTCTACGTCTGGGGCGAAGCCGGCAGCGGCCGCACGCACTTGCTGCAGGCGCTGGTTCACGAAGCGCCACCGGGTCATGCCCGCTTTGCCGGTCCGCAGAGCAGCCTCGCCGCCTTCACGTTCGACCCGCGCGTCGCACTGTATGCGATCGACGATTGCGACGGCCTGTCCGCGGCACAACAGATTGCCGTGTTCAACCTGTTCAACGAAGTACGCGCGCACCCCACCAGCGCCCTTGTCGCCGCCGGCAATGCGCCGCCGATCGGCATGACGGTGCGTGAAGATCTGCGCACGCGCCTCGGCTGGGGCCTCGTGTTCCACCTCGCGCCGCTGCCGGACGAAGGCAAAGCCGCGGTGCTGAAACACGCTGCCCGCGAGCGCGGCATCATGCTCGCCGACGACGTCCCCGCCTACCTGCTCACGCATTTTCGCCGCGATATGCCGAGCCTGATGGCATTGCTCGACGCGCTCGACCGCTTCTCGCTCGAACAGAAACGCGCGGTCACACTACCGCTCCTACGCACCATGCTGGCCTCTCCCGACGCCGACGATCGGCGCTCGGCGCCTGCCTCATCCGCGTCACCCGCCGCTTCATCCGCGTCCCCTGCCGCCGCTTCAAGTAAAATAGGCCCCCATGGCTAACCTCGCACTCTTCGACCTCGACCACACCCTCATCCCCACCGACAGCGACCACGAATGGGGCCGCTTCATGGTGAAACAAGGCATGGTCGACGCCGAAAATTTCGCTCGTGAAAACGACCGCTTTTTCGCCGACTACAAAGCCGGCAAGCTCGACATTCACGCTTATCTGATTGCCATGCTCACGCCGCTCGCAAGATATTCGCGCGCGCAGCTCGCCGACCTTCACGCGCAGTACATGCATGAAGTGATCAAGCCGGCGATCTTTCCGGTCGCGCTGGAACTGGTCAGGGAACACCGTGAAGCCGGCGACCTCTGCTGCGTGGTCACCGCCACCAACGAATTCATCACCCGCCCGATCGCCCAGGCGTTCGGCGTCGATGCGCTGATCGCCTGCGAAGCGGAAACCGTCGACGGCCAGCCGCATTCGCCGTACACCGGCCGCCCCACCGGCACGCCCAGCTACAAGGAAGGCAAGATCGTTCGTACCGAGGCGTGGCTGGCTTCGCTTGGCAAGACCTGGAACGACTTCGAGCACAGCTATTTCTATAGCGACTCGCACAACGACATCCCGCTGCTCGACAAGGTCACCGATCCGATCGCGACCAATCCCGACGACACATTGCGCGCCCATGCGCAGGCCAAAGGCTGGCGCATCCTCGAACTCTTTCAACCCTCGTGATCAAAAAACTTATCCGCAAGCTATTCGGCCAGGACTCGGCGCCCGCTGACGACACCCCGCCCGCCGAAGCCGAAACAGACGAAGCCGGCGAGGCACCGGCACGCAGCGCGTCCGGCGCCAGCAAAACGCGCCGCAAACCGGCACGCCCCGTCGCCAAAGCCGTGCCGGACCCCGACGTGCCCGTCATCATTCCGCACGACGTGCACGGCATCGATCAGTCGCTGATCTCGAGGAACGCCATTCGCGTCACCGAGGGTCTGCAGGAGGCGGGGCATCGCGCGTTTATCGTCGGCGGCGCAGTGCGCGATCTCCTGCTCGGCATCAAGCCGAAAGATTTCGACGTCGCGACCGACGCCACGCCCGAACAGGTGCAGAAGCTGTTCCGCCGCGCCCGCATCATCGGCCGCCGGTTTCAGATCGTGCATGTGCAGTTCGGCCAGGAAATCATCGAAACCTCCACGTTCCGCGCGCTGGTCGATCCGCCCGCGGCCGACGCTGCGCCGCCTCGCCGCCTCAAGCGCGACGAGCTCGACCGCCGCACGCATGCGGTGGACGCCAGCGGCCGCGTGCTGCGCGACAACGTCTGGGGCGAGCAGCACGAAGACGCCACGCGCCGCGACTTCACGATCAACGCGATGTACTACGATCCGGCCACGCAAACCGTGCTGGACTATCACAACGGCATGGCCGACATGCGCGCGCGTCTGTTGCGCATGATCGGCGACCCGGCCACGCGTTATCGCGAAGATCCGGTGCGCATGCTGCGCGTGGTGCGTTTTGCCGCCAAGCTCGAGTTCGAGATCGAAGACACGACCCGCGCGCCGATCGCCAAAATGGCCGATCTGATCAACAACGTGCCGGCCGCGCGTCTGTTCGACGAGATGCTCAAGCTGATGCTGTCGGGCCACGCGCTCGCCTGCTTGAAACGTCTGCGCCAGGAAGGCCTGCATCACGGCCTGCTACCGCTGCTCGACGTGGTGCTGGAGCAGCCGATCGGCGAGAAATTCATCACACTCGCGCTGACCAATACGGACGCCCGCGTGCGTGCCGGCAAGCCGGTTTCGCCTGGCTTCCTGTTCGCCACGTTGCTGTGGCACGACGTCCAGACGCGCTGGCAACAATTTGAGGCGAACGGCGAATACCCGGTGCCGGCACTGCATCGCGCGATGGACGAAGTTCTCGACATGCAAACCGAGAAGCTCGCGATCCACAAGCGCTTTTCGTCGGATATGCGCGAGATCTGGGGCCTGCAGCTGCGCCTCGAGAAACGCTCGGGAAGAAGCGCGCTGAAGCTGCTGGAACACCAAAGATTTAGAGCGGGGTATGATTTCCTCCTGTTGCGCTGCGAATCGGGCGAACTCGATGAGTCGGTCGGTACGTGGTGGACGGAGTTCATCGAAGGAGACGTCGCTGCGCGTGAGACATTGCTCACGCAAGGCGGGAAGGACCGAAGCCCCAGAAAACGACGGCGGCGCAGCAGTGGCGCCAGAAACCGCAAACCGGGCGACGGAATGGAGGGCGGCGCGCCAGCCGAACGCACAGCCAACGACGCGGGCCAAGACGGCTCGCACGAAGACTGACGCGGCGTTGGCTGTTGCCGTCGAACGACAGTTGTAGGAAGTTATGCCATGACGGTTGCCTATCTCGGCCTCGGCGCGAATCTCGGGGACGCGCGCCAGACCCTGAAAGACGCGGTGGTGTGCCTGGCACAACAGCACACCATCTCCGTGCTCGCCAAGTCGAGCCTGTATCGCACTGCCCCGATTGACGCGGGCGGTGACGACTATTTCAACTGCGTCGTGAAGGTCGAAACGACGCTCCCCGTGCGGCATCTGCTAGCGCTGTGCCACAAGATCGAACATCAGTTCGGCCGCGAGCGGCCGTTTCGCAACGCACCGCGCACGCTCGATCTGGACATTCTGCTATACGGCGATCAAGCGATCGACGAGGCCGATCTGATCGTGCCGCATCCGCGTTTGATCGAGCGCGCCTTTGCACTCGTGCCGCTCGTCGAGATCGACGCAGCGCTGATCATCCCGCAGCACGGCCGTGCCGAGGCGCTGCTCGATGGCGTGAGTGATCAACGCATCGAAAAGGTAAAGGGGCCTTGCCACTGCCCTATGCTCAATGCATTGACTGCTGACGCCCCCGCCGGGGACAAGGGTCGTTGCGAATGAATTCGCCACCGCTCACGGTCACCGCGCCGCATCTGCAGCCTCCCTTCGGCTATATCGCAATCGAAGGGCCGATTGGTGTCGGCAAGACCTCCCTCGCACGGCGGCTTGCACAGCGCTGGTCGATGCAGGAACTGTTCGAGCGGCCGCAGAACAATCCCTTTCTCGAACGCTTTTATCGCGACACCGCGCGTTATGCATTGCCCACGCAATTGCACTTCGCGTTGCAGCGCGCGCAGCAAGCCCAGGAAGTGGCGGTCGCGCATGTGGCGGGCACACCGCTCATTGCCGATTTCATGACGCAGAAGAACGACATCTTCGCGCGTCTGACGCTGCAGGAAGACGAGTGGCAGCTTTATCGCGCGCTCGCCGCGCGGATCGACGTGAGCGCGCCTGCGCCGGATTTCGTGGTGTATCTGCAAGCCAGTCCCGAAGTGCTGTTCGCGCGTATCCAGAAGCGCGCCGTGCCAATGGAACTGCAGATTTCCGATGCGTATCTGCACGCGCTGTGCGACGCCTACAACGAGTTTTTCTATCACTACGACGGCGCGCCTGTGCTGACGGTCAACGCTGAACATCTGAATCCGCTCGACTCGGACGCGGACCTTGCGCTACTCGCCGAACGCATCGAAACCATGCGCGGCCGCAAGGAATTCTTTGTCAAAGGCACGTCGCTTTAAGCGGCACGCCCCCTCTTTTCCCAACGGATTTTCCCCATGACCTATTTGCAGGAAGCGAGCCGGAACGCTATCACCGTGCCGAAACTGCAGGCGATGCGCGACGCCGGTGAAAAGATCGCCATGCTGACCTGTTACGACGCGAGCTTCGCCGCGCTGCTGGATCGTGCGGGTGTCGACGTCCTGTTGATCGGCGATTCGCTCGGCAACGTGTTGCAAGGCCAGACCACCACGCTGCCGGTGTCGCTCGCCGACATCGCGTATCACACGGCGAGCGTGGCGCGGGCGCGGCCCTCGGCGCTGATCGTGGCCGACCTGCCGTTCGGCACGTACGGCACGCCGGAGGACGCCTTCAGGAGCTCGGTGGAACTCATGCGTGCCGGCGCGCAGATGGTGAAGCTCGAGGGTGGCGAGTGGCTCGCGGACACGGTGCGCTTTCTGGTCGAACGGGCGATTCCCGTGTGCGCGCACGTCGGTCTGACGCCACAATCGGTGCATGCGTTTGGCGGCTTCAAGGTGCAGGGCAAGACCGAAGCGGGTGCGAACCAACTGCTGCGCGACTCGCTCGCCGTGCAGAATGCGGGCGCCCAACTGATCGTGATGGAAGCGATCCCAACGCTGCTCGCGAGCGAAGTCACCAAACAATTGCGGATTCCGACGATCGGCATCGGCGCGGGTCTGGACTGCTCGGGTCAAGTGCTGGTGCTGCACGACATGCTGGGAATTTTCCCCGGCAAGCGGCCGCGCTTTGTGAAAGATTTCATGCAGGGGCAGCCGAACATCCAGGCTGCAGTGGAAGCGTATGTGCGTGCCGTGAAGGACGGTTCGTTTCCTGGGGCGGAGCACACGTTCTAAGCACCCGGCCTACCAGCAAATCAAATTAGTCGGGTGCATCCACGCCTGTTTTGGGACCCGTCTGATATCGCCTGGAAACCTGGTCGTCTATCTTCGTCTACCTTGTTAACGCGGCTTTGCCGCTTGCCGAAGAGAGATGACCATGAGCCCCTTTTGCCTGATCGACGTAGCGGGAATCCGCAACCACGCCACCGCACCGCACGACACGCGGGAATCCACATGGCTCGCACGCCTGTCCGGATGGATGATCCGCGTACTGCACGTTCGCCACAGTTAAGCCTGCCCTAGGACTCGCGACGTTCAAAGCTGACAACGCGGCTAACCTCAGCCCAACACGTATGCCTGTACCGCGCCTCGCAGCGCGTTACACACCAGAAGCGCTTTAGCATTCTGCACATCGACCCGAGTCAGTACGCGTTCAGCCGCCTGAAGGTCGGTATCCTCTAGCAGCACGCCTCGCATGATCCCGGGCAGCACGCCCGAATTTAATGGTGGTGTCCACCACCGTCCGGCCAGTTTCACAAACACGTTCGACCGGCCACCTTCGGTCAACTCGCCGCGCTCGTTAAAGAACAGTGTGTCGAAAGCACCCTTCTCTTCCGCTTCACGCCAGCCGCGATCGTATTCCGCGCGCCGCGTGGTTTTGTGGCGCAGCAGCGGATCATCGGCGTGAGTCGCCAGGAAGTCATGGTCCGGCCCGAGCAGCACGCCCACAGGCGACTCGGCCAGTGGAGTCAGCACTGCTGCCGTTATCTGCACCGTGCCATTTTTGCTCAACACGAGGCGCATACGGTGTGGGGTTTGCGCTGGCAACGCCGCACATTTCTCTGCGATTTGCGCGTGAATTGCGTTTCCGTCGTCGAGTTTGAAACCGAACGTCGCGGCACTCGCCGAAAGGCGCGCGAGATGGCGCGACAGATGCCGCACGCCCTCTTCGCGCGTCGCATACATCGTTTCGAAGAGCTCGAAACCCGGCTCGGCGCCGGTCAGAAAGCTGGCCTTCAATTGGCACTCCGCATATTCATCGGCCGCGACGCTGTCGAGCACGATGCCCGCGCCGACGCCCATCTTGCCTTGCAGTTCACCCAGTTGCGCGGTCGGACTTAAAGTCAACGTCCGAATCGCGACGGACAGGCAGAAATCGCCGCAGGCGTTTTCGCTTTTGGCCGTCGAGGGCGCATCGAGCCAACCGATCGCGCCGGTGTAGAGTCCCCGCGGCGTGCTCTCGAGCTCTTCGATCAATTGCATCGTGCGATGCTTCGGCGCACCGGTGATCGAGCCGCATGGAAACAGTGCGCGCATGATCTCGGCGAAAGATGTGCCGGCGCGCAACGTCGAATACACCGTGGACGTCATCTGCCAAACCGATGCATACGGTTCGACCGAAAACAGCGCCGGCACATTAACCGACCCAGTCTGCGCCACGCGCGACAGATCGTTGCGCAACAGGTCGACGATCATCACGTTTTCAGCACGATTCTTCGGGTCGTTCGCAAGGAATTCGGCGGCATGACGATCAGCCACGGGGTCGGCTGATCGCGGCGCCGTGCCTTTCATCGGCCGGGCGCGCAACATGGCACCTTGCTTCTCGATGAACAGCTCTGGCGAACACGACAGCACCCAGTTGCCGCCGGGTAACGCGATCAGCGCACCGTACGGTACCGGCTGACGAGCCCGCAGGCGCCGATACAGCGCGGTCGGCGAGCCAAACACATCAAAATCAAGCCGATACGTGTAGTTGACCTGATAGGAGTCGCCCGCGCGCAAGGCGGCATGGATCGCATCGATTGCTTCGTTGAATTGTTTTGGATCGACGCTCGCGCGCACGTTCGCCGTGCCCGCCACCGATGGCTCGGGCGCGCCACCGTCGCGCTCCACGAGCCACGCATCTGCGTCACCGCGCGACAGTTTCTCGCAACGTTCAAACAATAAAAAACGCAGCGTGGCATCGCCACGCTGCGTTTCTTTCAATGCCCGGTGAGAAAGGCCGCCGCCGAGAAGACGCCGTCCAAACTCATAGTCGGCGAGCAAGACGGCATGCAAACCACGCCGAGTGTCCGCGGCCACGGCCTCGCACACGGCTTCGAGTTGCGCGGCGTCCGCGCAAACCCGTTCATGCACAAAACCCGTGTACAGACGGCTCGAACGGCGCGTCGCCGTCGCGCCGCAATCGTCGAGCAACGCGAAAACTGCGTCGCGCTCATCTGCCGTCATGCTTGCCGCCAAATCAAACTGCCATTAATCGAAGAAGCTCTTCACCCGATCAAACCAGCTTTTGCTCTGCGGGCTATGCCGCGCGCCGCCTTCCACGAGCGCCTTCTCGAATTGCTGAAGCAACTCGCGTTGCGGCTCGGTGAGCTTGACCGGCGTTTCGACTTGCACATGCACGTACAGATCGCCGGCAATGCTTGAACGCAGCCCTTTGATGCCCTTGCCACGCAGACGGAACGTCTTGCCCGACTGCGTGCCTTCCGGCACCGTGAAGCTCGCACGGCCCGCGAGGGTCGGGACTTCGATTTCGCCGCCGAGTGCCGCCGTGGTGAACGGAATCGGCATCTGGCAATGCAGGTCGTCGCCGTCGCGCTCGAACACCGAGTGTTGCTTGATGTGAATCTCGACGTACAGATCGCCTGACGGACCACCGTTGATACCCGGCTCACCGTTGCCAGCCGAGCGGATGCGCATGCCGTCGTCGATACCTGCCGGAATCTTCACTTCCAGCGTCTTGGTTTCCTTCACCTTGCCCGCGCCGTGGCAGTGGCCGCACGGTTCAGGGATATAGGTGCCGGTGCCGTGGCACTTCGGGCAAGTCTGCTGGATGCTGAAGAAGCCCTGCGACATCCGAACCGAACCCGAACCGCTACAGGTCGGGCAGGTTTCCGGCTTGGTGCCGGGCTTCGCGCCCGAACCATGACAGATTTCGCACGACACCCAGCTCGGCACGCGAATCTGCGTGTCGTAGCCGTGTGCGGCCTGTTCCAGCGTGATTTCCATGCTGTAGCGCAGATCGGCGCCGCGATACACCTGCGGGCCGGCACGGCCTGCGCCGCCGCGTGCGGCACCGCCGGCCGCCTGGCCGAAAATGTCGCCAAAAATATCGCCGAACGCATCGGCAAAACCGCCGAAACCTTGCGCACCTGCTCCGCCCATGTTCGGATCGACGCCAGCGTGGCCGTACTGATCGTACGCAGCACGCTTTTGCGAGTCCGACAGCATTTCATAGGCTTCCTTCACCTCTTTGAAATGCCCTTCCGCATCCTTGTTGTCCGGATTGCGGTCGGGGTGGTGCTTCATCGCAAGCTTGCGATAAGCCTTCTTGATTTCGTCGTCGCTCGCGTTCTTTGCGACGCCCAGAACCTCGTAGTAATCCCGTTTCGCCATATCGGTTCAACGCCACTCGCGCAATGGGGCGCGGTGGCTCCTCTTGAATGCTGGAGTCTTGCGACTCGTCCGGCCGCTGTTCAAACCGTTTTCTACGCGGCTCAGACAACGTCCTCCATAAAACAAATGTGCCCGGAGAGCCCCAAAAGGCTCACCAGGCGCGATAACCGCTTTGCAGGTTCATGCACCCGGATGGGAGCAAACCGTTTTGCAGCCAGGCCGCACACATTGCTGTGTGCGGCTTTACGGTCAAATTGCGACCCGGCTTTAGTCTTTCTTCACTTCCTTGAACTCGGCGTCGACGACGTCGTCCTGCTGCTGGCTCGCGCCACCCGCCGATGCGCCCGCACCTGCCGCACCCGCTGCCGCAGCTTCGGCACCTTGCGCAGCCTGCATGTCGGCGTACATCTTCTCGCCCATCTTCTGCGAGGCGGTCGCCACCACTTCGATCTTGGCTTCGATCGCGGCCTTGTCGCTCGAACTGCTCTTCAGCGTTTCTTCGAGGTCCTTCAGCGCGGTTTCGATCGCTTCCTTCTCACCAGCGTCCAGCTTGTCGCCGTATTCGGTGAGCGCCTTCTTCGTGCTGTGGACCAGCGCGTCGCCCTGGTTGCGCGCATCGGCCAGCTCACGCAGCTTGTGATCTTCTTCCGCGTTCGCTTCGGCGTCCTTCACCATCTTTTCGATTTCAGCTTCGGAGAGGCCCGAGTTCGCCTTGATCGTGATGCGGTTTTCCTTGCCGGTCGCCTTGTCTTTCGCGCCGACGTGCAGAATGCCGTTCGCGTCGATGTCGAAGCTCACTTCGATCTGCGGCGTGCCGCGCGGTGCAGGCGGAATACCTTCGAGGTTGAACTCGCCCAGCAGCTTGTTGCCCGCTGCCATTTCGCGTTCGCCCTGGAACACCTTGATCGTCACGGCACCCTGATTGTCGTCAGCCGTCGAGTAGACCTGTGCGTGCTTGGTCGGGATCGTGGTGTTCTTGTTGATCATCTTGGTCATCACGCCGCCGAGCGTTTCGATGCCGAGCGACAGCGGGGTCACGTCGAGCAGCAGAACGTCTTTGCGGTCACCCGACAGAACCTGGCCTTGAATCGCGGCGCCCACTGCCACGGCTTCGTCCGGGTTCACGTCACGGCGCGGTTCCTTGCCGAAGAACTCCTTGACCTTGTCCTGCACCTTCGGCATACGCGTCATACCGCCGACCAGAATCACGTCGTCGATCTCGCCGACCTTCACGCCCGCGTCCTTGATCGCTGTGCGGCACGGTTCGATCGTGCGTTCGATCAGCTCTTCAACCAGCGCTTCCAGCTTCGCACGCGTGATTTTCAGGTTCAAGTGCTTCGGACCCGACGCGTCGGCCGTGATGTACGGCAGGTTGATTTCGGTTTGCTGGCTCGACGACAGTTCGATCTTCGCCTTTTCAGCCGATTCCTTCAGGCGTTGCAGCGCGAGCACGTCTTTCGACAGGTCGACGCCCTGTTCCTTCTTGAACTCGCCGATGATGTAATCGATGATGCGCTGGTCGAAGTCTTCACCGCCGAGGAACGTGTCGCCGTTCGTGGACAGCACTTCGAACTGCATTTCACCGTCAACGTCTGCGATTTCGATGATCGACACGTCGAACGTACCGCCACCCAGGTCATACACGGCGATCTTGCGGTCGCCCTTTTCGGCCTTGTCCAGACCGAATGCCAAAGCGGCTGCGGTCGGTTCGTTGATGATCCGCTTCACTTCCAGACCGGCGATGCGGCCTGCGTCTTTGGTCGCCTGACGCTGGCTGTCGTTGAAGTACGCGGGAACCGTAATCACAGCTTCGGTGACCGGCTCGCCGAGGTAGTCTTCAGCGGTCTTCTTCATCTTGCGCAGCGTTTCCGCCGAGATTTGCGGCGGCGCGAGCTTCTGATCGCGCACTTCGATCCATGCGTCGCCGTTATCGGCCTTCATGATCTTGTACGGCATCAGACCGATGTCTTTCTGCACTTCTTTTTCTTCGAAGCGGCGGCCGATCAGGCGCTTGACGGCGTACAGCGTGTTCTTCGGGTTCGTGACCGACTGACGCTTAGCCGGCGCGCCGACGAGAATCTCGCCGTCTTCCATGTAAGCGATGATCGACGGCGTGGTGCGCGCGCCTTCGGAGTTCTCGATCACCTTGACCGAATTGCCTTCCATGATCGCCACGCACGAGTTGGTCGTGCCGAGGTCGATGCCGATGATTTTGCCCATTTTTACTAATCTCCTAACTTTGATCGCTGCGGGAATCGCCTTTTTTGCCCAGTTGGCGGTAAGGCGATCCGCTCTCAATTCCTACCTGCACTCAACATAAGTGCGTCCGCATCGTTTTCAAGACCTCTTTTACGATGCGGTCTTTATTTTTTTCAATCGGCCGAACTTTTGCCGCTTTTTTCACCATTGGTCACGCTGCCGGCCGCATTGGCCACCCAGCGCCGAATGACTCGGCGCTGAGCGCCGCCATGCCGAAGACGGCGAACGCGGCAGCATCGACGGGAATGTTGGCCACGGCGGCGTCTGTCAGGCCGAACGCCTGACAGCGGGCTTCTGAAACGGCTTCTGATGCTTACTTCGGCGCCGCGACGGTCACGAGGGCCGGACGCAGCACGCGGTCGGCGATCACGAAGCCTTTTTGCAGCACGGCAACGACGGTGTTCGGCTCCTGATCGGCCGGCACCATTGAAATGGCCTGGTGACGGTGCGGGTCGAATTTCTCGCCAACCGGACTCAGGGCGACGACGCGGCCCTTCTCCAGCGCGCCGGTGAGTTGGCGCAGCGTGAGTTCGACACCTTCGCGGACTTTTTGCAGGTCGTCGGACGAGTGAGCGACCGCCGCTTCGAGGCTGTCGATCACCGGCAGCAAATGCTCGGCGAAGCTTTCGATCGCGAACTTGTGGGCCTTGGCGATATCGTCCTGAGCGCGGCGGCGCACGTTCTCGGTCTCAGCCTTTGCCCGCAGGAAGCTTTCCTGCAGCTCGGCAATCTTCGCCTCAGCTTCGGCCAACGCGGCTTCCACGCCGGCTGCCGGCGCTTCAGGAGCAGCGTTTGCAGCCACGTCCTGAGGGATTGCTGCGGCCTCGGCGGCCTGGCGCGCGGTTTCGTCGGCGGGCGTGGGATTCTGGCTCGTCGGGTTCTCTTGCGTGTTTTCCATGTCGCTGAAAGTCGTTAAAAAGTTAAAGCTAACGGTGGCGGCAACGCGTCAAAGCTAGCGCAATTTGTGCGTTGCAAAATTGCGACAGACAACTTGGTGCGTTAACGCGTATCGAAACGGCAGATGGGGCCGGAAAGACCCATTTCAAGCGCCTCTCCCGGAACTTTTCGTACCACCGACGCGCGGCCGAAATGCTCGGTTACAACCATTATTGTGTCGCAATCAGATTGAGATTGAGTGCGTCGGCCAAGTGGCCTATCCTCCAATAAAGCATCGGAAAAGACACGTTAACCCTAATCTAACGTAAGCCTTACCGAGTTTTTGCAATTCCACCCTATTTGCCTGTTTCCATCCTGAATCTTCCCAAGGGGAGTACCGTGAAACTGACCTTTGCAATATCGGTGGTCGCATTGGTACTGATCGCGGGCACCACGACCATCTGCATGTCCGGGGCCGTCAACGATCACACCACCGAGTACGGCGGTGTGCACGCGACGATGGAACAGTTGTTCAATCCCCACCTGAAAGTTTGTCGATAGTGCGCCGGTCGCGCTTGGTCGGCCTGCCGTGTAAAGCGGCGGCCGGTTCGCGGTACGTCTTGCGCCGCTCCTGCTCGACCAGCCGCTTCGTCTTGCTCTCTTCGGTTTCCGCATAAAGCGTCTGCGCGATGCTGGCTGGGCCGCGCACGTCGCACACGCCCAGCACTTCCACCTGCCACACAATCCGCTCTATTTCGATCTCGACCAGGTCGCCGACCCGCACGTCTTTGGCCGGCTTGATGCTGGCGCCGCCAATGCGCACGTGCCCTTTGTCGACGGCATCAGCCGCGAGCGAGCGGGTCTTGAAGAACCGCGCCGCCCAAAGCCATTTGTCGATGCGCAGCTTCGCGCCCGGTTCGGTTGCAATCCTGTAATTCATGAGCCTGCTTAAGCCCCGGTGGTGTGCGGCACCGGCACCGCTTGCACGGGCCAGCCCTGAAGATTCTGCGCAACGATTTCGCCAAGCGCGGCGATCCACGGCTGCGAGGCGTTCACACACGGAATCCGATGAAACTCCTTGCCGCCCGCCTGCAGGAACTCGTCACGCACTTCCATGCCGATTTCTTCAATCGTTTCAAGGCAGTCGGCGGTAAAGCCCGGACAGAACACGTCGGCACGCCGCACGCCCGCCGAGCCTAATTCTTTCAGCGTGGGCGCGGTGTAAGGCTGCAGCCATTCGGCCTTGCCGAACCGCGATTGAAACGTGATGCGGCATTCCACCTGCGTCAATCCCAGCGCCTGAGTCAACAACGCCCCGGTCTGCTGGCATTGTTCGTGGTACGGATCGCCGAGATCCATCGTGCGTTTGGGCACGCCGTGAAAGCTCAACACCAGCTTGTCGCCCGCCGCGAAGTCCGGCCGGCCGTGCTGATGCCAATAATGATGCACCTGGGCAGCGAGCGCGGCGATATAAGCAGGATGATCCGCGTACTGGCGCACCGTGCGCACTTCCGGCTGATTGCGCATGCGCTTGAGGGCTGAAAAGGCCTCGTCGAAAGCCGTGGCCGTGGTCGACGAAGAGTATTGCGGATACATGGGCATCAGCAGCACGCGCTCGGCGCCCGCCAGCTTGAGCTGGTTCAGCATGGCCGGAATACCTGGGGTGCCGTAGCGCATGGCGTAGTCGACCAGTACCGTGTAATCGTTCAATTGCAGCAGATGGCGCAAACCTTCTACCTGCTTCTCCGTGAAAACACGCAGCGGCGAGCCTTCCGGCATCCACACGGCCGCGTACTTCTTCGCTGACGCAGGGCCCCGGAACGGCAAAATCAACACACGCAGGATCACCTGCCAGAGCAGCGCCGGAATTTCGACCACGCGAGGATCGGACAAAAACTGCGCAAGATAGCGACGGACCGCACGCGGCGTCGGCGCGTCGGGCGTGCCGAGATTGATCAGCAACACGGCGACACGGTGTGACGTGGCGTTCTGTGATGGCCGCTCGAGGTCGAAGCGCATAGGCAGCAGGGATAACCGCTTTAGGCGGGGAGTCGGTTCAGGTGGGGTTCATTATAGCGGCGCGGTCCATTGCAAGGTCCGCCAGGCACCCCTGGCCATTCGGCCAATTGGCAAGCCGCGCGCCGTCGCGCATCATTTGCAGCATGAGGTGCCGCAGCCTGCGGATACCGCAGGTTACTGCTGATCACTGTTGACTAAGCGTCAGTGAAAGCAGCCGCGCGGTAATGTCAACAATCGGAATCACGCGGTTGTAGGCCATGCGAGTCGGCCCGATCACGCCGAGCGTGCCGACGATCTTGCCGTTGACTTCATAAGGCGCGGTCACCACGCTCATTTCCTCGATCGGCACGAGATTCGACTCGCCGCCGATGAAAATCTGCACGCCCGCGGCGTGACTCGACACGTCGAGCAACTGAAGGAGACTGGTCTTTTGGTCGAACACATCGAACAGCTTGCGCAAGCGCGCCATGTCCGACGAAAGGTCGGCGACTTCGAGCAGATTGCGCTCGCCGGAAATCAGCACCGTCTCGCCGGTGTCGGATTCATCTGTGCTGGCCGTGACCGCGGCGTGCATCAGCGTGGTCATATCACCGCGCAGTTCGTCGATTTCTTCGCGCAGGCGGCGGCGCACGTCGTCGAACGAAAGGCCCGCGAAGTGCGCGTTGATGTAATTGGAGGCTTCCACCAGCTGCGACGGCGAAAAGTCGCGCTGGGTGGCCATGATGCGGTTCTGCACGTCGCCCTCGGGCGTCACGATGATCAGCAGGATGCGCTTGTCCGACAAGCGCATGAATTCGATCTGCTTGAACACGTGGCTACGGCGCGGCGTGAGCACCACGCCGGCGAACTGCGACAGATTGGACAACACGCTGGCCGCCGCGGCGACGACTTTCTGCGGTTCGCCCGCCTGCAGCGTAGTCTTGACGATACGCATCACCGCTTCTTCGTCCGCGGCGGATTCCACCGTCAGCATGGTATCGACGAACAGCCGGTAGCCGCGCGGCGTCGGAATGCGGCCCGCTGAAGTATGCGGACTGATCACGAGCCCCAGGTCCTCGAGATCGGACATCACGTTGCGGATCGTTGCCGGGCTCAGTTCGAGGCCGGAATAGCGTGACAACGTGCGCGAGCCGACCGGCTGACCTTCGGCGATGTAGCGCTCGATCAGCGTTTTGAGGAGGGTTTGTGCGCGGGGATCTAGCATGACGGAAAATTTTAGCTCAATGACGCGTCTACAGCGAGCGCTAACGGCGCCAACCCCTGACTATCGTGCCGCCCGCTGGCGGGGCCGCGCCTGTTTTTCAGTGCGGCGCGTTGACTGGCGCCATGTCCAGCATCTTTGCCGGCGCGTCGCCCAGGCTCATGCCCGGCGCCTCGTCTGCCACCATTCCGGCGAATCCGCTGGCGGCACGCCGCCGAATTACAACCGGCGCACATGTCATCAAGGTTTCACCATTCTAACGATAATCGCCCGATACGCTGGCAGCCCGCCTGCACGAGCCTGCTACCGGGTCTGTCTGCGGTTCTTTTCAGGCCCTACCTATGGTGTAATGCCGGCATGCAAGTGACCAGCCAGTTCAAGACCGTCGCGCTCGTCGGGCGCAACAATACGCCGGGCATCGGCGAGCCGCTGACCGCGCTCGCCTCGTGCATCGCGAGGCGCGGCTTCGAGGTCGTGTTCGAAGCCGACACCGCCGCTGAAATCGGCGTCACCGACTATCCGGCGCTGCGTCCCGCCGAGATCGGCGCGCGTGCCGACGTTGCCGTGGTGCTGGGCGGCGACGGCACGATGCTAGGTATTGGCCGCCAGCTTGCGCCCTATCGCACGCCGCTGATTGGCATCAACCACGGGCGGCTCGGGTTCATCACTGACATCCCGATCTCGGACATGCGCGAGATCGTGCCGCAAATGCTCTCCGGCAACTTCGAGCGCGAAGAACGCATGCTGCTCGAAGCGCGCATCATGCGCGGCGGCACCCCGATCTATCACGCGCTGGCTTTCAACGACGTGGTGGTCAACCGTAGCGGTTTCTCGGGGATGGCGGAACTGCATGTGTCGGTGGACGGGCGCTTCATGTACAACCAACGCTCGGACGGCCTGATCGTCGCCACGCCTACGGGTTCGACCGCCTACGCGCTGTCCTCGCAGGGGCCGATCCTGCATCCGCAATTACAAGGCATCGTGCTGGTGCCGATCGCGCCGCATGCGTTATCGAACCGGCCAATCGTGCTGCCGGACGACTCGAAAGTGAGCATCCAGATAGTCTCGGGCCGCGAAGTGAACGTCAATTTCGACATGCAGTCGTTCACCTCGCTGGAATTGGGCGACACGATCGAAGTGCGCCGCTCGCGTCATACGGTGCCGATGCTGCACCCGGTCGGCTACAGCCATTTCGCGACGCTGCGCAAGAAGCTGCACTGGAACGAATACCCGTCGCACGAAGAAGATACCAAGCCCTGAGCGGCCGGGCCGCCGGAACGCCGGCCCCCGGACCGCGAACGCCGCCGCTGCCGAACCCTGAATATCAAGCTCATCAGACGACCTCCATGCTTCGCCACCTCTCGATACGCGACTTCGTCATCGTCGCCGCGCTCGATCTCGAATTCGACAGCGGCTTTACCGTTTTTTCAGGCGAAACAGGCGCCGGCAAGTCGATCCTGATCGACGCGCTGGCACTCGCGCTTGGCGCCCGCGCCGACGCGAACGTCGTGCGCACCGGCGAGAGCCGTGCCGATATCACCGCCGAGTTCGAGACGCATGCGCAAGTCGAGCAATGGCTCGACGACCAGGCGCTCGGCACCACCGCCGACGACGGCCATCACGGCAGCACCGTCATGCTGCGTCGCGTACTGGATGCGAACGGCCGCTCGCGGGCGTTCATCAACGGCACGGCCGCAACACTCGCGCAGTTGCGTGAAGTCGGCGAGATGCTGGTGGATATTCACGGGCAGCATGCGCACCAGTTGCTGATGCGCCCGGACGCGCAACGCGAACTGTTCGACACCCACGCCGGCCTCACGGAAACGGCAGCAGCCGTTACCCGTGCATGGCGGTCGTGGCGCGAAAAGGTCCAGGCCGTCGAGCACGCGCAAACGCGCGACCGCGAGCTGCAACTGGAACGCGAGCGCCTCGCCTGGCAACTCACTGAACTGGACAAGCTTTCGCCGCAATCGGGCGAATGGGAAGAGGTCAACACCGAGCACCGGCGCCTGTCGCACTCAGCCAATCTGATTGACGGCGTTCAGGGGGCACTCGGCGCGCTCTCCGAATCGGATGAGGCGATGATCACGCATCTTGCCTCGATCGTGTCGAAGGTGCGCGACCTCGCTGAGATCGATCCGGCATTGAACGACGTGCTGGCGGCGCTGGAACCGGCCGAGATCCAGCTGCAGGAAGCAGCCTATTCGCTCAGCCACTACGCGCAGAAACTTGAACTGGATCCTGACCGGCTCGCCCAGGTCGAAAAGCGTCTCGACGCGCTGCACTCGGCCGCGCGCAAATTCCGCCTGCAGCCGGAGACGCTGCCGGAAGAACATGAAGCGCGTCGCGCGCAACTTGCCGCGCTCGACGCCGCAGCCGACCTCGACAGTCTGCACGCGGCCGTTGCCCAGGCTAAAGAAGCTTTCCTCACCGAAGCAAAAAAACTGTCGAAGGCGCGCGCCAAGGCCGGTAAGGCTTTGGGCGCGGCAGTGACCACAGGCATGCAGGAACTGTCGATGAAAGGCGGCAGCTTCGAAGTAGCGCTGGTGCCGTTGCCGGAAGGCGGCGCGCATGGGCTCGAGCAGGTCGAATTCCGCGTCGCCGGTCACGCCGGCGTGCCGCTGCGGCCGCTCGCGAAGGTCGCCTCAGGCGGCGAACTGGCGCGGATCAGTCTCGCATTGGCCGTCATTGCGAGCGCCGCGAGCCCGACCCCAACCCTGATCTTCGACGAAGTGGATACAGGCATTGGCGGCGGCGTCGCTGAAGTGGTTGGACGACTGCTGCATCAACTGGGACAGGCGCGTCAGGTGTTGTGCGTCACGCACTTGCCGCAGGTCGCCGCGCGCGGCGACCATCATTTCCAGGTGGCGAAGGCGGGCAACGGCAAGGGTGGCACGGTTAGCAGCGTGACCTCGCTGGACCGCGCGAGCCGCGTCGAAGAAGTTGCGCGGATGCTCGGCGGACTGGAGATCACCGCGACTACCCGCAAGCATGCAAAGGAAATGCTGGCGGCTTAGTTATCGCGTGGCCAGGCCATGTGCAAATACGCGAAGGCAGCACCGGCTGGCTTCGCGTAACGAAAGCGGCGAAACGGCTCAACCCTCGACTAACGTATAAAGCCGCTGCGGACCTGGCGGCGCAACTTGCCGCCCAGATCACGCCCTGGCACCCGGCGGCCGTTCGCCGAATACCCGCTCCCAAAGCCGCAACACGGCTTCGCACTCAGTCACCACCAGTGCCGGATCGACCCGCGCCTTCTCCATCCCGTCCAGTCGCAGCTTGTGCTGCAACTTCCGGTAGATCCGATAAGCCGCGCCGACCGTCTCCGCTTCCGTCTCGCTCATCAAGCCAAAGCGCGACACTTCACGCAGCAACGCGATATTGCCGGTATTGCGGATCAGTTCAGGATCGCCCGCTGCATGCAGCAGCACCCAGTACTGCACGGTGAATTCGATATCGACCATACCGCCGCGATCGTGCTTCAGGTCGAACAGCGCCGTATGGTTCGGATGCCCCGCCTCGACGCGCTCGCGCATCTCGACGATTTCCTTCGCGAGCGGCGCGGCTTCGCGCGGCGTGGTCAGCACCTGTTCGCGAATCTGCTCGAATTTCGCGCCGATTTCTGCGTCGCCCGCGCAGTAGCGCGCGCGGCTCAAGGCCTGATGCTCCCACACCCACGCTGTATTGGCGGCATCGCCTTCGCGCAGTTGGTAACGGCGGAACGCGTCCAGATCGGTGACGAGCAGGCCCGACTCGCCGTTCGGCCGCAGCCGCAAGTCGACATCGAACAAGGTACCTGCACCGGTCGCCGTCGTCAGCCAGGTGATGAGGCGGCGGGTGTAGGTGGCGTAGACGTCGGCGGCGGCATCGTCCGGATCGTCGTAGAGGAAGATCACGTCGAGGTCGGACGCGTAACCGAGCTCCTTGCCGCCCAGCTTGCCATACGCGATCACCGCAAACTTCGGCACCTCGCGGTGGCGTTTGGCCAACTGCTTCCAGACCGCCTCGAGCGTGACGTCGAGCACGGCGTCGGCGAGCTCGGACAGGCGGTCGCTCACATGCTCGACACTCAGCCTGCCGGCCAGATCGATCAGCAGGATGCGGAACACCTCGGCCTGGTGCGCGTGGCGCAGCAGGTCCATCTGTTGCTCGATGCCGTCCGCCGCGGCCAGACGCAAGCGCAGCGTGCGCTTGAATTCAGGCCAGTCGAACGGACTGTCCATCGCCTCGTCGTCGAGGAGTTCGTCGAGCAATTGCGGGTGGCGAATCAGATAGCCGGCGGCCCAGCGCGAACCACCCAGCACTGAGAGCACCCGGTGCAGCGCTTGCGGATATTCGGTCAGCAGCGCGAGGTACGCGCCGCGCCGGCTCACGGCTTCAAGCAGGTCGAAGAAACGCGCCACCGTATCGCCGCGCCGTTCGGGCGGCTCCAACGTCCGCGCGGCCTCCAGCGCACGCTGCGCGACGATATCGAACCGTTGGCGGCTGCGCTCGGCGAGCCCCGCGTAACGCGACGACTGCCACACCGCGCGCAGGCGCGCCAGCAACTCGTCCGGCTCGGGCACGCCCAGTTCGATCAGGCGCGCGCGAAGCGCTTCGTCGGCGCTGTCGTCGGCGAGGGCGCTGCTCCAGACCCACGCCGCCGCGCCGTCTTCCGGTGCGCCGCAACCGTCGCGGCCGCTCACCTTGTCGGCAAAGATCTGGTCGAACTGCTGCTCGACGAACTCGCGGTGCACGTCGAGTTTGAGCATCAGCGCGGCATAGTCGTCGCAACCCATTGCGTGCGCGAGCGCCACCCGTTCCTCAGGATCGACCGGCATCGCGTGGGTTTGCGCGTCGTTGCGGTATTGCAGACGGTGCTCGAGTTCTCGCAAGAAGCGATACGCCTGCGAGAGCTTCACGCAGACCGAGGTATCGATCAGCCCGTGCGTAGCCGCGTGCCGCAAAACGGCGAGCGTCGGGCGCACCCGGAAGCCGGCGTCCTGGCCACCCCGGATCAGTTGAAATACCTGAGCGCTGAATTCGATTTCGCGGATGCCGCCGCGGCCCAGCTTGATGTCGTCAGCCTTGTCGGGGCGCATCGAGGCGCGGCGCTGCGCTTCCTGGCGAATCTGCAGATGCAGCGCGCGAATCGCACTGATCACCCCGAAGTCGAGATACCGCCGGTAGACGAACGGCGTGACGATCGCGTCGAGCTGCTTCTGCAGCCGCTCCGCCGCCTCGCTCGCACCTTCGGACACGAGCCGACCCTTGATCCACGCATAGCGCTCCCATTCGCGGCCCTGCACGTAGAAATACTCTTCGAGCATGCCGAGGCTGCACACGAGCGGCCCCGAATCGCCGTTCGGCCGCAAACGCATATCGACCCGGAACACGTAACCGTCCGCGGTCACCTCGGCCAATGCGCCGATCAGGCGCTTACCCAGACGCGTAAAAAAGTCCTGCGTCGCGATTGGCGAACGCTGACCGCCGGCGGTCTCACCGTCCTCTTCATAGACGAAGATCAGGTCGATATCCGACGACACATTCAGCTCGCGGCCACCCAGCTTGCCCATCCCGACCACGCCGAGCGTAAGTCGCTCGCCCTGCGGTCCGCGCGGTTCACCATAGAGCAGTTCGAGTTCGGCGGACACGACCGCGAGAGCGCGCTGGATCGTCGTCTCCGCGAGATCGGTCATCGCGCCAGTGACTTCGGCGACATCCGCCTCGCCCGCCAGGTCGCGCTCCATGACGGCGCAAAATACCTCGGTGCGCAATTGGCGCAAGGCCCGTTTGAGTGCATCCTCGCTCAATGGGCCACCGCCCGCGCCGGCTGCCTCGGCGCACAGCGCGTCAAAGCGCGCGTCGATCCGTTTGCGTGTGAGGGGTGCGGACGCAAGCGCCGCCACCTGCGCCACGATTTGCGGACGAGCCGCCGCGGCGCGCGCCGCGTAATGTGAATAGCTGGAACTCAGGAGAGTGGCGTCAGTCATCAAGGGTCTGGCTCGCTCGTTGCTTTATCAGCGTTGTTCAATTCGCTGCAACACACAGGCCCAAGCGGGGTCCGGCACCCTCGCGCAGGTCGCAAGACGGCATTGAGAAAGGGTTTCCCGGAGGTCCGCCGACGCTTTCCCGTGTGTTACATTTCGTCGTTAATTCGCAAAACTACCATACGCCCACCCGCCGCAGCATGTCCGAGCGAAACGAATCCGCCGACCCGCACGAAACCGGGCAGGTCCGGCCCGCGAGCGGAAGCGCCCACGTGGTGCTGCATCGGACGTCGCACGTGTTGATGGCGCTCGCACTCGCCTTCTACTTCATCGCGGCGGCCCTGTTTCTCGGTTTGCGTTACGTGCTGCTGCCGCAGATCGACTCGTTCCGGCCGCGCATCGAAGCCACGGTCTCCGAGAAGCTGCACACGCAATTCACCATCGGTAAGCTGGCACCGCATTGGAGCGGCTTTCAGCCGGGCCTCGACGTCACCGATATCGTCATTCGCGACCCAGAGGGCAAAGCGGCGCTGACCATTCCGCACGCCACCGCCGCGCTCTCCTGGAAGTCGCTGTGGCAGTTCCATCCCGCGCTTTCCAGCCTGATCGTCGATCAGCCCGACGTGCTGGTGTCGCGCAGCAGCGACGGCGTCATTTCGGTGGCGGGCGTGCCGGTGCCGACCCGGCACAGCGGCAACGACACCCTGTCCACGTGGCTATTGCGCCAACAGGCGATCGTGGTGCGCGGCGGCGTACTGCGCTGGCGCGATGCGCAGCATAACGCGTCGGAGCTTGCCCTGCGCGACATCCGGATCGCCATTCTCAACGACGGCTACGATCACCGGCTCGCGTTGCAGGCGCCCGCCGACGGCCATGTCCTGCACGGACCGATCGACTTCCGCACGCATTTCAAACACGCCCGCCTGTCCGCGATCGGCAAGCCGATCAACTGGGCCGGACAGGTCTATATGTCGACCGGCCCGGTCGATCTGCCGACCCTCGCGGACTACATCAATTTCCCGATCGAGATGTTCGCCGGCCGCATCGACAATGCGATCTGGGCCGATTTCGCCGATGGCCGGATGACGTCCGCGAGCGGGCAACTGGCCGGCACCGATGTCTCCATGCGGGTGCGTCCGACCCAGCCCAAGCTGGTCGTGCCGATCGCCAATTTCTCGTGGCGTCTGGACGTCGGCCAGGGCGACTACAGGCTGCAACTGAGCAACCTGCGAGCCGAACTCGGCCAGCCGCCGCTCGACGACGGCACGCCGCTCACCCGCACGCTTTCGCTATCCACGCTGAACGGCCACTACCGGACCGCCTCGCTGCAGTATGGGCAACTCGTCAGTGTCAGCGGCGACCGCGTCGACCTGGGCATCCTCGCCGAATTTAGCCGCGCGCTGCCGTTTCCGCGGCCCCTGCTGAACAATCTGTTGCGCTTCAATCCGCGTGGCATGATGGCGAACTATGTGATCGAAGTCGAACGCGGCAAACCCGAATCCGGCGAAGCGGGCGGCGACCGCCGGCCGGGCGGCGCCGAGCCGATCGAGCGCTACCGTTTCAAGGGCGACCTGCAGGGCATCAGCGTCGCCGCGCAGGAACCGCCGCCGGGGCTCACCGCACTCAATCACCCACGCGCGGGCATCCCCGGGATCGAAAACCTTTGGGGCAGCGTCGACGCCGACGAAAGGCGCGGCACCGCGGTGCTCGACACCTCCAATGTTGCAATTACGCTGCCCGGGGTGTTCGACGACCCGCGCCTGAAACTCGACCGTCTGCATGGCCGGGCAGACTGGACCATTTCACCGAAAGCGCCAGGCGAAAATCACCGGGCCTTCTCCGTCAAACTGGCCGACTTCGGCGTCTCGAACGCGGATGCTGACGCCACCGCCACTGCCGATTACAGCAACCCTGGCCACGGCCGCGGCTCGCTTGACCTGAAGGCCGACTTTCAGCGCGCGCAGGTCACGGCCATCGCCCGCTATCTGCCGACCAGCATCAGCGAAAAGCTGCGCATCTACCTGGGCCATGGGTTGCAAGCCGGCATGTCGCGTGGCGCGTTGATCGAAATACACGGCGATCTGACCAAATTCCCCTACAACCGCGCCCCGGAGGCCGGGATCTTCCATATCGTCGCGCCGTTCAAGGGCGGCAAGTTCGATCCGTCGCCGTATCCGCCGCGCAAGATGAAGAACGGCACGCCGAACGTGTGGCCGTCGCTGGATGGCATCGACGGCGTGTTCGAACTCAAGCAGAACGTGCTGCGCTTCGATATCGACCGCGCCCATTACAAGCGGGTCGCTTTACACAAGGTAAACGGCAGGATCGACGATCTTGGCACCAAGGCGTCCGACCTCATCATCACGGGCAACGGCCGTGGGCCGCTTGCCGACATGCTTGACTACGTCGACGCAAGCTCACTCGGCATCATGGCCAAACATGCAACCGAGAAAGTGCACGCGGACGGGCCGGCCGCGCTGGCGCTCAAACTGACCGTGCCGCGCACGCCGAAGCCGCATATCGCGGTGGAAGGCGCGGTGGGCTTCCAGAATGATCGATTGACTATCGATAACGTGCCGCCTTTGTCGCAACTAAACGGCAAAGTGCGCTTTACCGAACATACGGCGCAGATCGACCGGCTCTCAGGTCAGTTCCTCGGCGGTGATGTGCATGCGAATGGCGGCCTGACGAAGGACGGCACGTATGCGCTCGATCTCGGTGGCCACATTGCCGTCGATGCCGCGCGCGGCCTGAATCTGCATGGCCCGGCCGCGCAGGTTTTGACGCGCATGAGTGGCAGCGCGCCCTACGCGCTCAACGTGCGCGGCACCAAGGGGCGGTTGCCGGAAGTCACGGCGAAGTCCGATCTGACCGGCCTTGCGCTCGACTTCCCTGCGCCGTTCAACAAACCGGTCGGCACGCCGATGCCGCTGCGCTTCGCGGTCAGCCCCTCCAACAGCACGGGCGAAGCCGGTCTGGAACGCGTCGACCTCACCTTCGGCCCAATTGCCGCCGCTTACGTGCTGCGCTACCAGCCGAAAACGCCGCCGACGGTCGTACGCGGCGCAATCGGCGTCAACAAGCCCGCCGACTTGCCGTCCGATGGCGTGATCGCCGCCGTGGACGTCGAAGCGTTCGACGCCGACGCCTGGCGCGCGCTCGTCACGCAAATGCGTGAAAAGGAAGCACCAACGCCTGCGCCAGCTGCGCCGAATCCGACCCTTGCGCAGTTCCTGCCGAGCCGCTTCGCGCTGCACATCGACACGCTCACGCTGCTCAAGCGGCACTGGGACAGCGTCATCGTCGGCGCATCGCATGCGGACGGCAAATGGCAGGCCAACATCGCGTCGAACCAGGTGTCGGGCCATGTTTCGTGGTTGCCGGGCGCCAATAAGGAATCGCCGGGCACGCTGCAGGCGCGCTTTGCCCGCGTGGTGATTCCCTCGGCCACCGACAAAGACCTGCTCGGCCAGGCCATGTCGGCGCCGGCGCAGAACATGCCGTCGATCGATCTGGTGGTCAATGAGTTGATCGTGCGCGATCGCAACATAGGCAGGCTCGAAGTCGACGCGCACAACTTCGACGAAGACGGTGTGCCAGTCTGGCAACTCGACAAGCTCGACATCACCAACCCCGCCGCCACACTGACCGCCACCGCGAACTGGCGCACCTCGACTGGCCTCGGCAACACCGCCGATGAAGCGACGCCGCGCCGTACGGTGTTCGATTTCAAACTTGACATCAAGGACACCGGCGCGCTGCTGGAGCGCTTCGGCCAGCCGCATACGATTAAGGCCGGCAACGGCACGCTGTCGGGCAAGGTGGTGTGGCGCGGCGGCCCGACCACGATCGACTATCCGACGCTCAACGGCAATCTGGCCGTCGATCTGCGCCATGGGCAGATTCTCAAGGTCGATCCGGGCGTCGCGAAACTGCTGGGCGTGCTCAGCCTGCAAAGCCTCGCGCGCTTCGCCACGCTCAATTTCCGCGACGTGATCGGTGAAGGGCTGCCGTTCGAGCGCGTCACCGGCACGGGCCAGATCCACAATGGCATTGGCCGCACTGAGAACTTCGAGATGGTGACGGCGCCGGCCCGGGCTGAAATGAAAGGCTCGGTGGATCTGGCGCAGGAGACCCAGGATCTGCACGTGCTGATCGTACCGACCGTCAGCGCCGGCGCCGCCGTGATCGCCGCGACCGTGATCAATCCGCTGCTCGGACTGGGCGCGCTGGTGGCCGATCTGGCGTTCAGCAAATCAGTCTCCACGGCGTTCGCACGCGAGTACGCGATCACCGGTTCGTGGTCGAAACCGCACATCGAGCGGGTGACGAGCGATCGCGGTAAGATGGACGCTCCGGCTTCGGCCGTGGAAGCGCACTGAGCCCGATCCGATCCTTTGTTTGATCAGAAGAGCGCCGTGCCGCGCCACCGGCCCCAGCCAGCCTTGAACGACGTACGCGGCGCCAGCGGTTCGCGCCGCCGCCTTGCCGGGAGT
This sequence comes from Paraburkholderia domus, assembly GCF_905220705.1. Classification (GTDB taxonomy): domain Bacteria; phylum Pseudomonadota; class Gammaproteobacteria; order Burkholderiales; family Burkholderiaceae; genus Paraburkholderia; species Paraburkholderia domus. The sequence continues at coordinate 120,942 of NZ_CAJNAT010000012.1, read as the reverse complement.
TTTTCGAAACGCTCATGAGCGAAACACACGTCTCTTCATTTTCGTCCCCCGCTTCGTCCACTGCCTCGCCCACCGCGGCGTCCGGCGGATCTTCCGAAAGCGCCTTCCGCGTTGCCGCGTTGCAAATGGTGAGCACGCCGGATCGCGAGCGAAACCTTGCCGAAGCGGAACACCTGATCGCCGAAGCCGCCGCCAACGGCGCGCAACTCGTCCTGCTGCCTGAGTACTTCTGCTTCATGGGTTTCAAGGACACGGACAAGCTCGCCGTGCGCGAGCCCTATCAGGACGGCCCGATCCAGCGCTTTCTCGCCGACGCCGCGCGCCGCCACAAGGTCTGGGTGATCGGCGGCACCTTGCCGTTGATGTCGCAGGAACCCTCGCGCGTGCTGAACACCACGCTGGTGTTCGACCCGCACGGCAACGAGGCCGCGCGCTACGACAAGATCCACCTGTTCAACTTCGAAAAAGGCGAAGAATCGTTCGACGAGGCACGCACCATCTGCCCCGGCGGCGAGGTCCGCACCTTCGAGGCGCCGTTCGGCCGGGTCGGCCTGTCGGTCTGCTACGATCTGCGCTTTCCGGAGCTGTACCGGCGCATGGGCGACTGCGCGCTGATCGTGGTGCCGTCGGCGTTCACTTACACTACCGGCCGCGCGCATTGGGAAATGCTGCTGCGCGCCCGGGCGGTCGAAAACCAGTGTTACGTGCTGGCCGCCGCGCAAGGAGGCAAACATGAAAATGGCCGCCGGACATGGGGCCACAGCATGCTGATCGACCCGTGGGGCGAAATCGTCGCGGTGCGCGACGAAGGCGCCGGCGTGGTGGCCGGCAATCTCGAGCGTGCGCGCATCGACGAAGTGCGGCAAAGCCTGCCCGCCTGGCGCCACCGCGTGCTGAGTTGCTGATGTGTTACCTGACATTGAAAGTGCGGCGCCCGTCACTCATATAGCGGTGATGCAGGCGCTAACCGAATCCTTCGTATCGAGCAGAACATACTTCGCATGAACATCATCGAACCTGGTATCCGCAATCTCGCCACCGCCAAGGACATCCTCCTGACGCCCTACGGTCTCGACGAATCCCTGCTCACCCGCACGCTCGCCGAAATCTTCACGCACAAGATCGATTACGCCGACCTGTACTTCCAGTACACGCGCAGCGAAGCGTGGAGTCTCGAGGAAGGCATCGTGAAGTCGGGCAGCTTCAGCATCGATCAAGGTGTTGGCGTGCGCGCCGTGTCGGGTGACCGCACGGCCTTCGCCTATTCGGACGACCTGTCGCCCGAAGCGATCCGTCAGGCGGCGCTCGCCACCCGTTCGATTGCCAAGGCGGGCGGCGGCAAGCAGAAGATCAAGGCGGCATCGTCGCTGACCGGCATCGCCGGGCGCGACCTGTACCTGCCGTCCGATCCGCTGCACTCCCTCGACGCAACCGCCAAGGTCAAGCTGCTCGAGCGTATCGAAAAGATGGCGAGCAGCCGCGACCCGCGCATTCAGCAAGTGATGGCTGGCCTCGCCGGTGAATACGACGTGGTGCTGGTCGCGCGCAGCGACGGCGGCTTTGCGGCCGATATCCGGCCGCTCGTGCGCGTGTCGGTCACGGTCATCGCCGAGCAGAACGGCCGCCGCGAAATCGGCAGCGGCGGCGGCGGTGGCCGCTTCGACTATGGCTATTTCACTGACGACGTACTGTCGAGCTATGTCGACGACGCCGTGCATGCGGCGTTGGTGAACCTCGACGCCCGCCCGGCTCCGGCCGGCGCGATGTCCGTGGTCCTCGGACCGGGCTGGCCCGGCGTGCTGCTGCACGAAGCGATCGGCCACGGCCTCGAAGGCGACTTCAACCGCAAGGGATCGTCGGCGTTCGCGGGTCAAATCGGCGAGCGGGTTGCGGCGAAGGGCGTAACGGTGGTCGACGACGGCACGCTGCCGAATCGCCGCGGCTCGCTGAATATCGACGACGAGGGCAATCCGACCCAGTGCACGACGCTGATCGAAGACGGCATCCTGAAAGGCTACATCCAGGACACACTGAATGCGCGCCTGATGAAAATGCCGGTCACCGGCAATGCGCGCCGCGAATCGTACGCCGCACTGCCGATGCCGCGCATGACCAACACGTACATGCTCAATGGCGACAAGGACCCGCAGGAAATCATCGCTTCCGTGAAGAACGGTTTGTACGCGGTGAATTTCGGCGGCGGCCAGGTCGACATCACAAACGGCAAGTTCGTGTTCTCGGCCTCCGAGGCGTACATGATCGAAAACGGCAAGGTCACCTACCCGGTCAAGGGTGCGACGCTGATCGGCAGCGGCCCGGAATCGCTTAAGTACGTCAGTATGATCGGCAACGACATGAAGCTCGACTCGGGCGTCGGCGTGTGCGGCAAGGAAGGCCAGAGCGTGCCGGTCGGCGTCGGTCAGCCGACGCTGCGTATTGACCGGATGACGGTTGGCGGCACCGCCTGATTTTGATGTAGACGCATACTTCGTGCACGCAATGCGCGAAGTATGCGGATTTACCGCATTTTTATACCCTGCAGCTTGTCAGCCGAGCCTGCACGGGTTATAAAGTCACTCACCCTTTTTGACCAGCGACCTATTTCGCCATGTCCGCCAAGTTTTACTTTTACTTTTTTTGGCATCTCAGACCGCTGGCGGATCGAGAGGGGTGTTAGTGCACGCAAGACACCCAGAATTCACGAAAACCGCCAGCTAGCCTGGCGGTTTTTTTTTCGCCTCACGCCTTTGAAACTTTTGCCGTTGAAATCTTTTTGATTGTTGTCCGCCCTGGCATCGCTGCCTGATCGCTGTCTGATCGCAGACTTCGTTGCCCGCGCGAACACGCTACGACCCGATTCAGGAGAACAAGCATGCCCCCGCACAACACCGACGATGTCCGCATCCGCGAATTGAAAGAACTCACGCCGCCCGCTCACCTGATCCGCGAATTCGCGTGCGACGAAACGGTGTCCGACGTGATCTACAACTCGCGCAACGCAATGCATCGCATTCTGCACGGTATGGAAGACCGTCTGATCGTCATCATCGGACCGTGCTCGATTCACGATACGAAGGCCGCGATGGAATACGCCGGGCGCCTGGCCGAGCAGCGCAAGCGCTTCGCCGGCGAGCTCGAAATCGTGATGCGGGTGTACTTCGAAAAGCCGCGTACGACGGTGGGCTGGAAGGGTCTCATCAACGACCCGCACATGGACAACAGCTTCAAGATCAACGACGGCCTGCGCACCGCGCGTGAACTGCTGCTGCGTATCAACGAACTCGGCCTGCCGGCCGGCACCGAATACCTCGACATGATCAGCCCGCAGTACATCGCCGATCTGATCTCCTGGGGTGCGATTGGCGCGCGGACTACCGAATCGCAAGTGCATCGCGAACTGGCCTCGGGACTGTCGTGCCCGGTCGGTTTCAAGAACGGCACGGACGGCAACGTCAAAATCGCCGTCGACGCGATCAAGGCCGCCTCGCAGCCGCACCATTTCCTGTCCGTCACGAAGGGCGGCCACTCGGCGATCGTCTCGACCGCCGGCAATGAGGACTGCCACATCATCCTGCGCGGCGGCAAAACGCCGAACTACGATGCGGACAGTGTCAATGCGGCATGCGCCGACATCGGCAAGGCCGGTCTCGCGGCGCGTCTGATGATCGACGCGAGCCACGCGAACAGCTCCAAGAAACACGAAAACCAGATTCCGGTGTGCGCAGACATCGGTCGCCAGATTGCTTCGGGTGACGAACGGATTGTCGGCGTGATGGTGGAATCGCATCTGATCGCGGGCCGTCAGGATCTGCAGGAAGGCTGCACGCTGACCTACGGCCAGAGCATCACCGATGCGTGCATCGGCTGGGACGAAAGCGTCGCCGTGCTGGAAGGTCTTGCCGAAGCGGTGAAGCAACGGCGTGTGGCGCGCGGCAGCGGCAATTAAACGCCGCTTCGCGCACCAGCGCGAATGCTGTAGTGGCTTCATCGAAAACCCGGCTCGTCGAGCCGGGTTTTTTGTTAGCCAAACGGACGAATGGTGCTCTATGAACCGCCTCTGTACCGTAACAACTCGCTGCCGGGTCGGATACGACTTGACCAGGCTGAGTGTTGCGTATAAGATTTTGTACATGAAAGGCGGCTATGGAGTACGAAAAAGAAATTCGCTGGATGGGCTCCAGCTATCACGATTTACTCACCTTTCCCGAAGAGCCGCGTCGCCGGGCCGGATTTCAGCTTGGCAAGATTCAGGCAGGACTGGACCCCGACGATTGGAAGCCGTTTGATTCGATCGGCGCCGGAACGCGCGAGATTCGCATCAGGGAAGCTGACGGTATTTACCGCGTGATGTATGTCACCAAGTTTGTGGAAGCGCTGTACGTTCTGCATTGCTTCCAGAAGAAGACGCAGAAGCTGGCGCCGCAGGATAGAAAGATCGCCGAGATGCGGTACCGCGCCATCATCAATGATAGGAAAACTTAACAATGACGATCGATACCAAAATCCGTCACGTAACAAAGCCCGGCGCAAACCTGTTTCTCGAACTCGGCTTCTCCGCCGAAGAAGCGAAACGCTTGCACGCCGCGTCGCAAAAACAGATCAACGACACGCGGCTGCTCAAGGAGCAGTTGATGACCGAACTGTCCAGCTGGATCGAACAGCATCACCTGAAGCAAGCCGAGGCGGCCGAGATTCTGATGGTGTCGCGTCCGCGCGTGTCAGACGTGGTCAACAAGAAGACCACCAAGTTCACGATCGACACCCTGGTCGAAATGATGAGCCGGATCGGCAAGCCGGTCACACTGGCGGTTGGGTAGGGCGCACGGCACACCTCCGCGTGCTTTCACACTCGGCTTGCCATGCGCCGCCGCTTCATTGCACCACGCCTGAACCGAACACTTCGGTGTGAATCCGTGCCGCATCCACACCGCGCGCGGCCAATGCCTCGCATTGCGCGCGCATGAACTGCACCGGCCCGCAGATGTAGTAGTCCGCATCAGGAACGATCACCTTGTCGGAAATTTTCTCGAGGTCGAGACGACCTTCGAAATCGTAGTCAATACCGGCGCGATCGGACGCTTCAATGGCTTCGTAGAACACCGCACGCGTGACGTTAGAATGCGCTGCGACCGTATCGTTAAGCCACTGCCGGAACGCATGCACGCGGCCATTGCGGCAGGCATGCACGAAGGTCACGCTGCGCTCACTCCGATCGGCGAGTAACGTGGACAACATCGAGGCCATCGGGGTCACGCCCACGCCGCCGCTCATCAGCACCACAGGCGTCGTCTTCTTGCGATCCAGCGTGAAATCGCCGGCTGGCGCGCTGGCGTGTACCACCGCACCCACTTCCACACCGTCGTGCAAGAGGTTCGATACATGGCCCGGCGCCGCATCTTCGTGGCCGGCCTCGCGCTTCACCGAAATACGCAGCCAGTTGCCGTTCGGCGCATCCGACAAACTGTACTGCCGCGGCTGATCGACGCCGAGTTCATCCACAAAACGTTTCACGGTCAGAAACTGACCGGGTTCGAACCCGCAGGCCGGCGAGCCGTCGGCCGGCGTCAGATAAAACGACGTGATTTCATCGCTCTCCACTTCCTTGCGCGCAACCTTGAACGGCCGGAAGCCGCTCCACGCCGCACCTTCGTAGAGCTTTGCCTCCGTGCCGACGAAGATATCCGCGAGCTGCTTATAAGCGACTTCCCATGCGCCGAGCGTCTCCTGATCGACCGCGTCGCCTAGTACATCGACGATTGCGCCCAACAGGTGGCGTCCCACGATCGGATACTGTTCCGGCCGGATATTCAGACTTACGTGCTTATGCGCGATTCGCGAGACGGTCGGCCCCAACGCGCCGAGGTTATCGATATTGGCGGCATACGCATACACCGCCTTCGCCAGCGTTTCCGGCTGATTGCCGCTCTTCTGGTGAGTCTGGTTGAACACGTTCTTCAGCTCGGGATGGTGCGCGAACATGCGCTTGTAGAAGTGTTTGGTGATGGTCGTGCCGTGTACAGCGAGCACGGGAACGGTGGCTTTGACGCGGGCGATCTGGTCGGCGGTGAGAGCGGGCATAACGACTTCTCCTTAAAGATGCATTTACAATACATCTTTAAGGAGAAGCTTTGCACCGGACAGATTGTCACAGTGCATAAAGGGACTAAGGCGCGGTGTTAGCCGGCGCTACGATCGTGTTGCCATAACACGTCGCTGCCGCCGTCCGCGCGATTGAGCACGCGCGCGAGTACGAACAGCAGGTCAGACAGCCGGTTCACATACTGGCGCGGCGCCTCATTGATCGCCTCGCCTTCACCCAGGGCGACGATCGACCGTTCGGCGCGCCGGCACACCGTACGGCAAACGTGCGCAAGCGCAGCCGCGCGCGAGCCGCCCGGCAGAATGAATTCCTTCAATGGCGGCAAGGTCGCGTTGTAGTCCGCCAGCCAGTCGTCGAGTTGGCCAAGATGCTTGTCGGTAATCATCGTATGGCCGGGAATGCAGAGCTCACCGCCAAGATCGAACAGGTCGTGCTGAATCGCTACCAGCGCGGCTCGCACCTTGTCGGGCAGCGTTTCGCACAGCAATACGCCGAGATTCGAATTGAGTTCATCGACGTCGCCGATTGCGGCAATGCGCGCGCTGTCTTTGCGCACGCGGCGGCCGTCGCCGAGACCTGTGGTGCCGTCATCGCCCGTGCGGGTGGCGATCTTGCTCAAGCGGTTGCCCATGATGTCTCCCATGCATTCATTCAGTGACGATGCGTTAGCGCGGCGCCGGCGAGTCCATCCGGCGAATCCGGTAAGTCAGCCACCAGGTTGGTCACCGCGTTAGCTACCGCGTTTATCCATATTGCGCGCATCGTGAGGTCGCCGCCATTATAGGAGCGGCAGCCGCTCCCGACGCCGGTCCACGGGTGATCGGCGTAAAATGAAGCACAAGCTGTAGAACAGCTCCGCCCCAATATCAGGAGACATGCGTGAATCATCCCGTGCCGCCGGCCCCCCTGCGCCGGCCGTTTCCCGCCGAGTTACTGACTGCACTCAAAGCCGCTTTCGGCGAACGCGTGTCCACTGCAGAAGCCGTTCGCACCCACCATGGCCGCGACGAATCGCCGTTCGATCCCCAACTGCCCGACGCCGTCGTATTCGCGCGCAATACGGAGGACGTGCAAACCATCGTCAGGCTGTGCGGCCAGTACAACGTACCGATCATCCCTTACGGCAACGGTTCGTCGCTCGAAGGGCATCTGCTGGCCGTGCAAGGGGGCGTGTCGATCGACCTGTCGGAAATGAACCGCGTGTTGTCGATCAACGCCGAAGATCTGACCGTTACGGTCGAGCCCGGCATCTCGCGCAAGCAGTTGAATGAAGCACTGCGCGACACCGGCCTGTTTTTTCCGATCGACCCGGGCGCTGACGCGAGCATCGGCGGCATGTCGGCCACGCGCGCGTCGGGCACCAATGCCGTGCGCTACGGCACGATGCGCGAAAACGTGCTCGGGCTGACGGTGGTGCTCGCCGACGGCCGCGTAATCAAAACCGGCACGCGCGCGCGCAAGTCGTCGGCAGGTTACGACCTCACGCGCCTGTTCGTCGGCTCCGAAGGCACGCTCGGCGTCATTACCGAAATCACCGTTCGGCTGTATCCGCAGCCGGAGGCGGTTTCGGCTGCGGTCTGCACGTTCCCGTCGATGGGCGATGCAGTGCGCGCGGTCATCGAAACGATTCAGATGGGCGTGCCGGTTGCGCGTGTTGAGTTCGTCGACTCGCTCGCAATTCGCTCGATCAATCGCCATTCGAATCTGACGTTGCGTGAGGCGCCCACGCTCTTCTTCGAATTCCACGGCACCGAAGCCGGTGTGAAAGAGCAAGCCGAACTGGTGCAGGAGATCGCCGCGCAGAATGCCGGCGAAGGCTTCGAATGGGCGACCCGCCCGGAAGATCGCAGCCGTCTGTGGAACGCGCGCCACAACGCCTATTTCGCGATGCTGCAACTGAAGCCCGGCTGCCGCGCCGTCACGACCGATGTGTGCGTGCCGATCTCGCGTCTCGCGGAATGCGTGGTGGAAACCGAGCAGGATCTGAAAGCGTCGCCGCTGCCCTGCCCGATCGTCGGCCATGTCGGCGACGGCAACTTCCACGTCGCCATCCTGATTGATCCGAACAAGCCGGAAGAGCTTGTCGAAGCCGAGCGCCTGAACCATCGCATCGTGCAACGCGCGTTGCGCATGGACGGCACCTGCACGGGCGAACACGGTGTCGGCCTGCACAAGATGAACTTTCTGCTCGAAGAACACGGCGAAGTCGCCGTCGACACGATGCGCTCGATCAAGCACGCGCTTGATCCGCGCAATCTGATGAACCCGGGCAAGATCTTTTCCTGGGCGGCTTGAGGCCTAATCAACGCTCAACGCTGCTTAGCTCAGTTGCGGCAGCGGCAGCGGCAGCGGCAACGTCCGCTGCCGCACAACTAGGCTTGACCCGGCATGCACGCTGAAAGACACGAGGAGACAAGTCATATGAACGCACCCGTCGAACTGACGGCCGAAGTTCTCGCCCAGCGTCAGCGCGAAGTTGTGCAGGCGCTGATGGCCGTGCTGCCAACCCACTGTCTGCTGTATCGCGAAGAAGACACCGTCGCCTACGAGTGCGACGGCCTCGCTGCCTACAGGCGTCTGCCGCTTGCGGTTGCATTGCCCGAGACGGAATCGCAGGTCCAGCGCATCGTGCAGATCTGTCACCGGCTCGACGTGCCGATCGTGCCACGCGGCGCGGGCACCGGTTTGTCCGGCGGGGCGATGCCGATTCGTCACGGCGTGGTGGTATCGCTTGCGCGCTTCCGGAAGATCGTCGAAGTCGACTCGTATGCCCGGACCGCGACGGTCCAGCCGGGGGTGCGCAATCTGTCGATTTCCGAAGCCGCCGCGCCGTATGGCCTTTACTACGCACCCGATCCGTCGTCGCAGATCGCCTGCACGATCGGCGGCAATGTCTCCGAGAATTCGGGCGGCGTGCACTGTCTCAAATACGGCCTGACCGTACACAACGTACTGCGTGTGCGCGCCGTAACGATGGAAGGCGAAATCGTCGAATTCGGTTCGCTCGGGCCGGACGCGCCAGGGCTCGATCTGCTCGCGGTGTTGATCGGCAGCGAAGGCATGTTCGCTATCGTCACCGAAGTCACCGTCAAGTTGATCCCGAAGCCGCAAACGGCGCAGGTCATCATGGCCAGTTTCGACGACGTCGTGAAAGGCGGCGACGCGGTCGCCGGCATCATTGCAGCGGGCATCATCCCGGCGGGCCTGGAGATGATGGACAAACCGGCCACGCGCGCCGTCGAAGAGTTCGTCAACGCGGGTTACGACCTCGACGCCGCGGCGATCCTGCTGTGCGAATCGGACGGCACGCCGGAAGAAGTCGCCGACGAAATCGTGCGCATGACCGCGGTGCTGCGCGAACAGGGCGCCACCCGTATCCAGATTTCACGTTCGGAAAACGAACGCCTGCGCTTCTGGTCCGGGCGCAAGAACGCGTTTCCGGCGGCAGGCCGCATTTCGCCCGACTACTACTGCATGGACGGCACCGTGCCGCGCCGCAGTATCGGACCGCTGCTGGCGCGCATCGAAGTGATGGAGAAGAAATACGGCCTGCGCTGCATCAACGTGTTTCACGCCGGAGACGGCAACATGCATCCGTTGATCCTGTTCAACGGCAACGATATGGACGAGTGGCATCGGGCTGAAGCGTTCGGTTGCGATATTCTCGAAACTTGCGTCGAACTGGGCGGCACGGTAACGGGCGAGCATGGCGTCGGCATCGAGAAAATCAATTCAATGTGCGTGCAGTTCTCGCCTGAAGAGCGCGACGCGTTTCACGCGGTCAAGCGCGCCTTCGACCCGCCCGGTTTACTGAACCCCGACAAGGGTATTCCCACCCGCGCGCGTTGCGCCGAGTACGGCAAGATGCATGTGCGCGGCGGCCTGTTGCCACATCCGGATCTGCCGCGGTTTTAAGGCGAGCGTCGGGCTGGCCGGCGCGCCTCGCGACTGTGGGGGCATATGACGCGAACGTCGGCTCGCGCCGCTCGTTCACGCCTGCCTTTCGCCGTTCCCTCGCCGCTGTCCACTCTCCTCCGACGCGCCGCGCATATCCCGTCCCGGTGCTCCCCCCCAGATCCCACCCTGATTACCCGATGCGGGTCCGCTCCGGGTTGCCAGCGAGCCGCCGCCCGGTACAATCGATCGAAACACAACGAAGCAGGGCACCATGGAAGAGGACGACATCGTCGCCGTTTGGTCCGAACGCGTGCGTTCGGCCAGCGCCGAAGGGCGCACATTGCGCATCCGTGGCGGCGGCACCAAAGACTGGTACGGTCAGACACTGGAAGGTGACATCCTCGACACGCGCGCTTATCGCGGCATCATCGCCTACGATCCGGCCGAACTGGTCATTACCGCGCGCGCGGGCACACCCCTGCTGGAGATCGAGGCGGCGCTCGCCGAACACGATCAGATGCTCGCCTTCGAACCGCCGCACTTCGGGCCCCAGGCCACCTTCGGCGGCTGCGTCGCTGCGGGCATCGCCGGTCCGCGCCGGCCGTCCGCCGGTGCAGCGCGCGACTTCGTGCTCGGCGCGGTGATCATGAACGGCCATGGCCAGACGCTGCATTTCGGCGGCCAGGTGGTGAAGAACGTCGCCGGTTACGACGTCTCGCGTTTGATGGCGGGCTCGCTGGGCACCCTTGGGCTGATCCTCGAGCTGTCGGTCAAAGTCCTGCCGCTGCCGCAGGCCGAAACCACGCTCAAATTCGAAATGAACGGCACAGACGCAGTCCGCAAGCTCAACGAATGGGGCGGCCGGCCGCTGCCGATCACGGCAAGCGCATGGCGTCACGGCACGCTGGCCGTGCGCATGGCCGGCGCGGAAGCCGCGGTCAAAGCGGCGCGCACGGCGCTCGGTGGTGAAGTCGTCGATGCGGTCGAGGCGGAACGCTTCTGGGCAGGCCTGCGCGAACAGACCGACTCGTTCTTTGCGGCGATCCCGCCGAAGGCCGCGCTGTGGCGTCTCGCGCTGCCGTCGATCACCGAGCCGCTGCAATTGCCCGGCGCGCAACTGATGGAATGGGGCGGCGGCCAGCGCTGGTGGATCACCGACACCGACGCGCAAACCGTCCGCATGAGCGCGAAACAGGCCGGCGGCCACGCCACCATCTTCCGCACCGGCCATGGCTACGACCGCAGCGCCGGTGTCTTCACGCCGCTGCCCGCACCGTTGATGAAAATCCATCGCGGCCTGAAAGCCGCCTTCGACCCCGCGCGCATTTTCAATCGCGGCCGTCTCTACCCCGACTTCTGAGCGACGCGATGCAAACCAACCTCGCGGACTTCATTCGCAACACGCCCGATGGCGACGAAGCCGACGCCATCCTGCGCAATTGCGTGCATTGCGGTTTCTGCACCGCGACCTGCCCGACCTATCAGATACTCGGCGACGAACTCGACGGCCCGCGCGGTCGCATCTACCTGATCAAACAGATGGTGGAAGGTGCGGCTGTCACGCGCAGCACGCAGGTCCACCTCGACCGCTGCCTCACCTGCCGCAATTGCGAAACCACCTGCCCATCCGGCGTGCAATACGGCCGGCTGGTCGAGATCGGCCGCAAGATCACCGAGGAGAAAGTCACGCGCCCGCTCAGGCAGCGGATGGTGCGACGGCTGCTCGCGAGCTTCGTGCCGAACAGCGCGCTGTTCACACCGGTCATGCGCCTCGGTCAGCACTTCCGCCCGCTCCTGCCCAGAAAATTGCGCGACAAAGTGCCCGCGCGGCAGCGTCCGCTCGAATGGCCGACCGCGAAACATCCGCGCAAGATGTTGATGCTCGCAGGCTGCGTGCAACCGTCGATGATGCCGAACGTCAACGTCGCGACGGCGCGGGTGCTCGACGCGCTCGGCGTGGAAACGTTGATCGCGCCCGAAGCAGGCTGTTGCGGTGCGATCCGTCTGCATCTGGGCTACAACGACGAAGCGCTCGACGACTTGCGCGCCAACATCGACGCGTGGTGGCCATTTATCGAAGAAGGTGCGGAAGCGATCGTGATGAACGCTTCTGGCTGCGGGGCGACGGTCAAAGAATATGCGCATCTGCTGCGCAACGATCCCGCGTACGCGGAGAAGGCGCGCCGTGTAACCGAACTGACGCGCGACATCGCGGAGATCCTGCCGGAGTTCGAAGAGGCGCTCGTCGCCGTGAGCCGCCGCCGCGCGATCCATACGGTGGCGTTCCATCCGCCGTGCACGTTGCAACACGGTCAGCAGGTGCGCGGCAAAGTCGAACATCTGCTGGCGGCGCTCGGCGTCGAAGTGCGTCTGCCCGCCGACAGTCATCTCTGCTGCGGCTCGGCCGGTACCTATTCGCTGACGCAGCCCAAGCTCTCGTACGCACTGCGCGATCAGAAGCTCGATCGGCTACAGGCGCAGGAGCCGCAAGTGATCGTGTCGGCGAACGTCGGCTGCATTGCGCATCTGCAAAGCGGCACGTCGACGCCGGTCGCGCATTGGATCGAACTGGTCGAGCACATGCTGTCCGTATAATCCGGACCATCGCCTTTCGCTCGACTTCCGGATCCGTTCCATGCCCGATCTGATTCACAACCTCGAAGCGGTGCAACAGCGCATCGCCCTCGCCGCGCAGGTGGCCGGACGCGACGCACGTTCGATCACCCTGCTCGCGGTCTCGAAGACATTTCCCGCCGAAGACGTGCGCGCCGCCTACGCGGCCGGTCAACGCGCGTTCGGTGAGAACTACGTGCAGGAAGCCATCACCAAAGTCACAGCGCTGGCCGATCTGCGCGCGGCGCTCGAATGGCACTTCATCGGACCATTGCAATCGAACAAGACGCGGCCGGTTGCCGAGAATTTCGACTGGGTGCATTCGGTCGATCGGCTGAAGATCGCGCAGCGGTTGTCGGAGCAGCGTCCGGACAACCTGCCGCCGCTGAACGTGTGCCTGCAGGTCAATGTCAGCGGCGAAGCGTCGAAAAGCGGCGTGAGTATTCCCGAGGCAGTGGAAGTCGCGCAGGAAATCGCGGCGCTGCCGAAGCTGAATCTGCGCGGCCTGATGGCGATTCCGGAACCCGCCGGCAGCGTCGAAGAGCAACGCGCGCCGCACCGGCAACTACGTGAACTGTTCGAGCGTCTGCGTAACGACGGCCTCGAACTCGATACGCTCTCGATGGGCATGTCAAGCGACCTCGAAGCCGCCGTGCTGGAAGGCGCGACGATCGTACGCGTCGGCACTGCGATCTTCGGCGCACGAGATTACTCTAACTAACCGTTGCGGGCCTTTCCGGGCGCCGCACGGGACCTCTTTCGGAACATCATGAAAATTGCTTTTATCGGCGGTGGCAACATGGCCGCCGCGTTGATCGGCGGCCTCATCAAGCGCGGTGTCGCGCCCGCCGACCTGTACGCGATCGACCCCAACGAAGAGGCGCGCAAGCGCAATGAGCAGCAATTCGGCATCAAGACTGGCGCGGCCGCGGACGCCGCGCTCGCGTCATACGACGCGATCGTACTGGCGGTGAAGCCGCAGATCCTGAAGAGCGTCGCCGAGGCGCTGGCGCCGCATCTGCAGGCGACGCAACTGGCGATCAGCATCGTCGCGGGCATTCGCATGGACGACATGTCGCGCTGGCTGAATGGCCACGCCCGCATCGTGCGCGTGATGCCGAATACGCCGGCGCTGATCGGCATGGGCGTGACGGGCCTCGTCGCGACCGGCAGCGTCGACGAAACCGGCCGCGCGCTCGCGTCGCAGGTGCTGGGCGCGGTAGGCGAAACCGTCTGGTTCGACGACGAAGCGAAAATCGACGCCGTGACGGCGATCTCGGGCAGCGGTCCGGCGTATGTGTTCTATTTCATCGAAGCGTTGCAGGAAGCTGCGCGCCAACTCGGCATGGATGAAGCGCAAGGCCGCGCGCTGGCTGTCGCGACCTTCACTGGTGCTGCACAACTGGCGGCGAACTCCGACGAGCCGCCGAGCCTGTTGCGCGAACGCGTGACGTCGAAGGGCGGTACCACGGCGGCCGCGCTGGCGTCGTTCGACGCAAGTGGGATCAAGGATGCAATCGTGCGCGGCGTGCTCGCCGCCGATGCGCGCGCCAAGGAAATGGGCGACGAGTTCGGCAAGCTGTAGCGCGATGTGCGTTGGCGGGTGGCCGTTCACCCGTCGCGAATGACCTACGCCGCAGGACGCTGCGCCGCGGATCAATCCGGGGCAGCGTCACCGGCGCAAACAGGGCCAGCGCGCGGCACAGATCGATTCGAAGCGGCGCCCAGGACTGAGGTGCAAAGCAGCCGCGGAAGAATTAAAACGAAGCCGCCGCGTAATGCGCAGCAATGCCGACAAACAGCGCGCCACCCAGCCAGTTGTTATGACGGAACGCCGCAAAGCACGCCATCCGCTCTCGATTGCGGATCAGCGTGTAGTGATAGATCGCGCACCCCACCGCTGCCGCCCATCCCAGCCAGTACAGCACGCCAAATCCCAGCATCATGCCGATGCCGACGTAAATCCCCAGCGTTGCCGCATAACAGAGCATGATCGCCGCCACGTCGAAGCGGCCGAAGGTCAGCGCGGAGGTGCGGATGCCGATCTTGATATCGTCGTCGCGATCGACCATTGCGTATTCGGTGTCGTACGCCACCGACCAGAACACGTTAGCCAGCAGCATGACCCAGGCGAGCATCGGCACGTGATCCTGAATCGCGGCGAACGCCATCGGAATGCCGAAGCCGAACGCGATGCCGAGGTAAGCCTGTGGAATCGCAAAGAAGCGCTTCGTGAACGGATACGACCCGGCGACGAAGAGCGCCGCCACCGACAGTTCCTTGGTCAGCGTATTCAGCGGCAAGATCAGCAGAAATGCCAGCAGAGACAAACCGGCTGCCAGCGCCACCGCTTCCCATGCCTTGATCTTGCCCGACGTGATCGGCCGGTTTTCCGTGCGCTTCACATAGCGATCGAAGTCGCGGTCCGCGTAGTCGTTGATCGCGCAGCCGGCCGAGCGCATCAGCACCGTGCCCACCGTGAAGATCACCAGCAGCGGCCACGAAGGATGGCCTTCGGACGCAATCCACAGCGCGTTGAGCGTCGGCCACAGCAGCAGCAGGCTGCCGATCGGTTTATCCATGCGGACGAGGCGCAGATACAGAGGAAGTCGGGCGAACATGGGCGGATTCGGTGAAGTGCAGACGGTGCGCCTATTTTACGGGATGCGGGTGACAGGCGGCCTGCAGGCCCGCGAAGCTGAATTGCGGAGCACCGAACCGGGGGCCGCAACCGCGGCCGGGTCCTGAGCCAAAGCCAAGTCCGAATCCGGTGCCGCAAAAAACAAAGCCTCCCGAAAAGGGAGGCCTTGCAGGTATTCAGTTCAACGCCGGCACTGAAGCATGGCGCGGAAATCCGGACTCAGCGCCCGGAACATTCAAGCCGTTCAAGCCGTTCAAGCCAGCATCGAGCGCAGCATCCATGCAGTCTTTTCATGCGTTTGCATGCGTTGCGTCAGCAGGTCGGCGGTCGGCTCGTCGTTGGCGGCTTCCGTCGACGGGAAAATCGCGCGTGCGGTGCGCACCACGGCTTCCTGGCCTTCCACCAGCTGGCGGATCATGTCTTCTGCGGCCGGCACGCCGTCCGCTTCCGGAATCGACGACAGCTTCGCGAATTCCTTGTAGCTGCCCGGCGCATGCACGCCCAGCGCGCGAATACGTTCAGCGATCGAATCCACCGCAAGCGCCAGTTCGTTGTACTGCGTTTCGAACATCAGATGCAGCGTGTTGAACATCGGACCCGTCACATTCCAATGGAAGTTGTGGGTCTTCAGGTACAGCGTGTAGGTGTCGGCGAGCAGTCGCGACAGACCTTCCGCAATCTTCTTGCGATCCTTGTCACTGATCCCGATATTGACGTGTTGTACGGCTTCTTTCTTGGCCATGATGACTCCTTTGAAGAGTGATACGAACCGGTCGGTAAGGTGACGGTGTGCGGGTAGCAGACTCGGCACATCGAGCGCTCGACAGTTTATCTTAGAAAGCAACTGCGTTCGTGTGACGCGTGGTCGCTTGCCGCACTCACGGCCTTGTGCTCAATCACGCGCCGAACGCGTGTTGCAGGGCGTGCGCAACGATCACTGCGAGTCCGCTCGAGACCATTGCGAATCCCACAAACTTGCGCAGCATCAATGCCTGCCGCTGCACGCCGCGTGTGGCCGACGAGCCGCCGATGGTGGACATCATCATCTGGATCATGATCGAGCTCCCTTGATTCGTATCTGTACCGGCGGGGCGCCGATGCGCCCCGCTTTGCTGCATCAATTCACTTCGACTGCTTACTTCTTGCTGCCTTCCGCGAGGTTCGCCATCGCGGCGATCACACCTTCCGCATAAGCCGGATCGGCACGGCGGAAATGTTCGATCTGACGCGCGACGATCTCTTGCGGCACACCGTTGATATGGCGTGCGATGTTGCCGAACAGACGCTCGCGTTGTGCGGCGTCGAAGAGCGCAAACAACATACCCGGCTGCGTGTAGTAGTCGTCATCCAGACGATGATCGTAACGATCGACCGTACCCGCTGCGAGCGGCGGCTCCGCCGCGTTGTTGTCCTGCGCGAAGTCACCGAAGCGGTTCGGCTCGTAGTTCACGTTGCCGCCAAGATTACCGTCCGTGCGCATCGCACCGTCGCGATGGAACGAATGGTGCACCGGGCAGCGCGGTGCGTTCACCGGAATCTGATGGTGATTGGTGCCAAGACGGTAGCGCTGCGTGTCGCCATACGAGAACAAACGGCCTTGCAGCAGACGGTCCGGCGAGAAGCCGATACCCGGCACCACGTTGGCCGGCGTGAACGCTGCCTGCTCCACATCCGCGAAATAGTTCGCCGCGTTGCGATTCAACTCGATCGTGCCGACGTCGATCAACGGGTAATCCTTCTGCGACCACACTTTCGTGATGTCGAACGGATTGAAGCGATAGTTCGCTGCTTCCACCTCCGGCATTACCTGGATGGCAAAACGCCATTTTGGGAAGTTGCCTGCATCGATGCTCGTGAGCAGATCGTGTTGAGCGCTTTCACGATTCTGGGCCACTACTTGCGCCGCTTCAGCATCGGTAAAGTTCTCGACACCTTGCATCGACTTGAAGTGGAACTTCACCCAGAAGCGTTCGTTGTTCGCGTTGATGAACGAGTACGTGTGCGAGCCGAAGCCGTGCATCTGGCGGAAGTTCTGCGGAATGCCGCGATCGCTCATCAGGATGGTGACCTGATGCAAAGATTCCGGATGACGCGACCAGAAATCCCACGCAGCGACATTGCTGCGCATGTTGGTGTACGGGTCGCGCTTTTGCGTATGGATGAAGTCCGGGAACTTCAGCGGATCGCGGATGAAGAACACCGGCGTGTTGTTGCCGACCACGTCCCAGTTGCCTTCTTCCGTGTAGAACTTAATCGAAAAACCGCGCACGTCGCGTTCCGCATCGGCGGCGCCACGCTCGCCCGCCACCGTCGAAAATCGCATGAAGAGCGGCGTGTCCTTGCCAACCTGGTCGAACACTTTCGCCTTCGTGAAACGCGAGATGTCGTGCGTGACCTTCAGCGTGCCGAATGCGCCCGAACCCTTGGCATGAACGCGGCGTTCCGGAATCACTTCACGGTCGAAATGGGCGAGTTTTTCCAGCAGCCAGACGTCTTGCAGGACGACCGGACCACGCGCGCCGGCGGTCATCGAATTCTGGTTGTCGGCGATGGGTGCGCCGGCTGCATTGGTGAGCTTACGTTCGGACATGCGTGACTCCTGAGTGACTTTTATCGGAAACGGAATGTGGGGAGAGGCGCGGCGCGCCGATGCCTGGGGCTCATGCGGACAAGGCCCGATCGACCAGCAAGGACAATGCGACGGTGCGCATGCTCTGCATCGAGGCAGCAAAGGAACCGGTGATAACGCGAGCGGATTGAGCGGCGACGAGTTGGACTTGCTGCGAGTTCGATTGCGTCATGATTTCCTCCGGGTCTTATGGGATCGGGCGATCCATGGAGGAAACTATAACAACGCTATCTAATTAGCGTGTTTGATTAATTTTATCTATTCGATAGGGATGGCGACGATGAGCCCGTGGGCGGTCGCGCGACCGGCCGCCGAGGTGCGCGGTGGCCGGTCAGGGGGAGCGTGCCGCTTAGTTGACGGCGACAGGCAGATCGAGCTTTTTGACGCCTGTCAGATCACAGGCATTGATGGCGTCGCAGATGGCCTCGATGGCAGGCATGCGCGTGAAGCTCTTGCGCCAGGCGAGTACGACGCGACGATCCGGCACCGGCTCACCAAAGGCGACATAGCTGAGCAGGCCCGCGTCGATACCTCCGGCGTGCGGCTTGACCTCTTGCACCGACATGCGCGGCAGCACGGTAATCCCGACGCCGCTCGCCACCATATGGCGAATGGTTTCCAGCGAAGAACCTTCGAAGGTCTTCTGGATGCCGTCCGCATTTTGCGAGAAACGCATCAGTTCAGGGCAGACGCCCAGCACATGGTCGCGGAAGCAGTGGCCGCTGCCGAGCAGCAGCATGGTTTCCTGCTTCAGATCTTCGGCGTCGATCTTCGCGCGGTTTTCCCACTCGTGACCGGACGGCAGCGCGACGACAAACGGTTCGTCATAGAGCGGGCGCTGCATCAGGCCCGTTTCCGGGAACGGCAGCGCCATGATGGCGACGTCGATTTCGCCTTGCTTGAGCAGTTCGATCAGCTTGATCGTGTAGTTTTCCTGCAGCATCAGAGGCATCTGCGGGACGCGCTTGATCATCTGTTTGACGAGCGTAGGCAGCAGATACGGCCCGATCGTATAGATGACGCCGAGGCGCAGCGGCCCGACCAGCGGATCTTTGCCCTGCTTGGCAATTTCCTTGATGGCGAGCGTTTGTTCGAGAACGCGTTGAGCTTGCGTGACGATCTGTTCGCCGATCGGCGTAACGCTGACTTCGCTGGTGCCGCGCTCGAAGATCTGGACGTTGAGCTCGTCTTCGAGCTTTTTGATGGCCACCGATAGGGTCGGCTGGCTGACGAAACACGCCTCGGCGGCCCGGCCGAAGTGCCGTTCGCGCGCTACCGCGACGATGTATTTCAATTCGGTGAGCGTCATTGGGGGACCAATCAGAGCAATGGTATCGATAGGTTCTAGTTATACACCTATAGGGTCGGTTCGCCAACCTTTTGGTTTTCCTGGTGGCGCACGCCCAGCAGGAAGTCCCTTCGGGGACAAAACCTCAAGCCTTCAAATAGTGCTCCCGAGCCCCCAGCCACCGGGCGAGGTGCTGCATCACCACCTCGGGATACTGCTCGAGCAAAGCTGCGGCTGCCTCTCTGGCAGGCTCGATGAGCCATTGATCCTGCTCGAGGTCGGCAAACCGCAACATGGCCGCGCCCGACTGCCTCGCACCCAGAAACTCCCCCGGACCACGAATTTCAAGGTCCCGGCGCGCGATTTCAAACCCGTCAGTCGTCTCCCGCATGGTCTGCAACCGCGCCCGGGCAGTCATCGACAAGGGCCCGGTATAAAGCAACACACAAACCGAAGCCGCACTTCCGCGCCCCACCCGCCCCCGCAACTGGTGCAACTGCGCCAACCCGAACCGTTCCGCGTGTTCGATCACCATCAACGATGCATTCGGCACGTCGACGCCCACTTCGATCACCGTCGTCGCCACCAGCAATTGCACCTCGTTGCGCGTGAATGCATCCATGACCGCCGCCTTCTCCGCCGGCGCGAGACGCCCGTGCACCAGTCCGACTTTCAACTCCGGCAACGCGGCCACCAGCGTTTCATACGTCTCCACCGCCGTCTGCAACTGCAAGGTCTCGCTCTCCTCGATCAGCGGACACACCCAGTACACCTGCCGTCCCGTCAGCGCCGCCTCACGCACTCGCCCGATTACCTCTTCGCGCCGCGCGTCGGAGACCAGCTTGGTCAGAATCGGCGTGCGCCCGGGCGGCAATTCATCGATGGTCGAGACGTCGAGGTCGGCGTAATAGGTCATCGCGAGCGTGCGCGGAATCGGCGTTGCCGACATCATCAATTGATGCGGCTGGAAATCGCGCGCGCCGTCGCCGGCGTTTCGCGCCTTGGCGCGCAAAGCGAGCCGTTGCGCGACGCCAAAGCGATGCTGTTCGTCGACGATCACCAGCCCCAGTCGCGCAAACTCGACCGCGTCCTGGATGATCGCGTGCGTGCCGATCACGAGTTGCGCGGTGCCGAGCGCGGCGGCTTCGATCGCGGCGCGCTTTTCCTTCGTCTTCAAACTGCCCGCCAGCCACGCGACGCTTACACCCAGCGGCTCCAGCCAGCCGCGCAATTTGCGAGCGTGCTGTTCGGCAAGGATTTCGGTCGGCGCCATCAGCGCGGCCTGATAGCCGGCGTCGATCGCTTGTGCGGCGGCCAGCGCGGCCACGATCGTCTTGCCGCTGCCGACGTCGCCCTGCAGCAGCCGCTGCATCGGATGCGGCTGCGTGAGGTCGAGCGCGATCTCGCCGCCCACGCGCTCCTGCGCCGCCGTCAGCGAAAACGGCAGCGCCTTCAGCAAACGCGCCACCAGCGCCGACTCATCGCCTTCCTTGCGACGCTGCATGGCAGGGGCAGCACGCGTGCGGCGCTCTTCGTGCGCCCGCTTTAACGACATCTGCTGCGCCAGCAGTTCCTCGAACTTGATCCGCACCCACGCCGGATGCGTGCCGTCGATCAGCGCGGTCTCGTCGGATTGCACGCCCGGATGATGCAGCGTGCGTACCGCATCCATCAGCGTCGGCACGCCGAGCGGCTGCATATACGCTTGCGCAATCGGCTGAGGCAGCAACTCCGGCAACGACGTACGCGACAACGCGTTGTCGATCGATTTGCGCAGATACGCCTGCGTCACGCCCGCGGTGCTTGGATACACCGGCGTCAGCGCTTGCGGCAGCGGCGTGTCTTCGTCGACTACGCGTACCGCCGGATGCACCATCTCCATGCCGAAGAAACCGCCGCGCACGTCGCCGCGCACCCGCAAGCGCGCGCCGATCGCCATCTGCTTGACCTGCGAGCCGTAGAAATTCAGAAAACGCAGCACGAGTTCATCGCCGGCGTCATCGCGTAGCTTCACCAGCAACTGGCGGCGCGGGCGATAGGCGATCTCATTGTCGAACACCACGCCTTCCGTCTGCGCAATGCCACCCGGCAGCAGATGCCCGATCGGCGTGAGGGACGTTTCGTCCTCGTAGCGCATCGGCAGATGCAGAACCAGATCGATGTCGCGCGTGAGACCGAGCTTGGCGAGCTTGTCGACCGGCTTGGCTGCGGGTTTTGCGGCGGCCTTGTCAGCAGGCTTCCCAGTGGCTTTGCCCACGGATTTGCCGGCGGGCTTGTCACCGAATGGGTCCACAATTTCACCTTCACGCGCGGCCTTGTCGCCCTCCAGCGCGACACCCGCGCCGAGGTCGTTCAAGTCCGCCTCCGCTGCTTTGCCCCGCGAGACGCGGCGCTTGGGCTCGGCGCTCACTTCATCGGTAGCAGAGGGCAATCGGCGTTCGGACAAAGGCATGGGTTGCTTCGCAAGTACAATATCGGCTGTCAAAGGTGTCGCCGCCATACAGCGCGCGGGCTCGCGGGCCGCTCTGGCGTCCCGCAATCATAGCCGCCCGGCTCCGGCTTCGGCTCAATTCCGTCCCAATTCGCTTCCAGTCGTCCGCATGTTTACGCTTTCCGATTTCGATTTCGATCTGCCACCCGAGCTGATCGCGCAAGTGGCGCTGCCCGAGCGCAGCGCCAGCCGCCTGCTTGAAGTAGCCAACCCGGCCGATGCCGCCGACGCCGCGCGCCTGATCGACCGCCGTTTTGCCGAGCTGCCCGAGTGCATCGCGGCCGGCGATCTGCTGGTCTTCAACGATACCAAAGTCCTGAAAGCACGTTTCCTCGGCCAGAAGGCCAGTGGCGGCAAGATCGAAGTGCTGGTAGAGCGCCTCGTCGGCGAGCGCACCGCGCTTGCGCAGATCCGCGCGAGCAAGAGCCCGCAGCCGGGCACCACGATCCGTCTGGCCGACGCGTTCGACGTGACGGTCGGGGAACGCGTCGAGCCGTTCTACACGCTGCATTTTCCGGACGACTGCCTGACGCTGATCGAGCAATTCGGCCGCCTGCCGCTGCCGCCGTACATCGAGCACGATCCCGACTCGACTGACGAAACCCGCTACCAGACGGTGTTCGCGCAAAACCCGGGCGCGGTGGCTGCGCCCACCGCCGGCCTGCACTTCGACGACGCGCTGCTCGCCCGGCTCGACGCCCGCGGCGTGGAGCGCGCGACGCTGACGTTGCACGTCGGCGCGGGCACCTTCCAGCCGGTGCGGGTGGAGAATCTGGCCGAACACAAGATGCACAGCGAGTGGTATCACCTGCCGCAATCGCTCGCCGACAAGATCGCGGCGACGCGTGCGCGCGGCAACCGCGTCATCGCAGTGGGCACGACGTCGATGCGCGCGCTCGAAGCCGCCGCGCGCGATGCCGAGGCCGCCGGACGCCCGCTCGGCGCGGCCAGCACGGAAACCGATATCTTCATCACGCCGGGCTACAAGTTCCGTGTGGTCGACCGGCTCGTCACCAATTTTCATTTGCCGAAGTCGACACTGCTGATGCTGGTGTCAGCGTTCGCGGGCGTCGAAACGATTCGCGAGGCGTATCGCCACGCGATCGAACAGCGTTACCGCTTCTTCAGCTACGGTGACGCGATGTTGCTGACGCGCCGCGACGCCTGAACCGTTTCGCGTCGCATGGCGATATCCCGTGCGATAGCGTTGCGCGCCGGCAGCGCGCGCGGTAGTCTGCCGCTCCTTGCTGCGTTGATGTAGTGGCACTCGTTGCGGCCCTCCTGCACCTGCGTGCAGCGGCAGATCTGTGCTGCATCTTGCGTTTTCTTTACCCAGTCGCCGTGGCTTACCCGGCGGCGTTCATTATTTGCGCCGGACTGTTTTCCGGTGGCACAGGAGTCCCCCAATGACCGATGGTCATACACACGATACAAGCCGTACCTGCAACACCTGCGCGAGCACCGGCGAACGCCCTGACAATGGCCTCAAATTCGAACTGCTCGGCACCGACGGCCAGGCCCGCCGCGGCCGCGTCACGCTGAACCACGGCGTGGTCGAAACGCCGATCTTCATGCCGGTCGGCACCTACGGCACTGTGAAGGCGGTTCAGCCGCGCGAACTCGAGGAAATGCACGCGCAGATCATCCTCGGCAACACGTTCCACCTGTGGCTGCGCCCGGGCCTCGAAACCATCGAGGCGCACGGCGGCCTGCACAGCTTCATGGGCTGGAAGAAACCGATCCTGACCGACTCGGGTGGTTTTCAGGTGTTTTCGCTCGGCGATCTGCGCAAAATCACCGAAGATGGCGTCACGTTCGCTTCGCCGATCAACGGCGACAAGCTCTTCCTGTCGCCCGAAGTCTCGATGCAGATCCAGAAGGTGCTGAACTCGGACATCGTCATGCAGTTCGACGAATGCACGCCGTACGCGACCAACAACGTGCCGACCTCGCACCAGGAAGCCGCCGATTCCATGCGCATGTCGATGCGTTGGGCTCAGCGCTCCATCGACGAGTTCAACCGCCTCGGCAATCCGAACGCGTTGTTCGGCATCGTCCAGGGCGGCATGTTCGAGGATCTGCGCGACGAGTCACTGGCGGGTCTCGCAGAGATGGATTTCCATGGTCTCGCGATCGGCGGCCTCTCGGTCGGTGAGCCGAAAGAAGACATGATGCGCGTGCTGAACCACATCGGCCCGAAGCTCCCGGCCGACAAGCCGCACTACCTGATGGGCGTCGGCACGCCGGAAGACCTGGTCGCGGGCGTCGCCGCCGGCGTCGACATGTTCGACTGCGTGATGCCGACCCGCAACGCGCGCAACGGCTGGCTCTTCACCCGTTTCGGCGACATCAAGATCCGCAACGCCGCGCACAAGAACTCGCTGCGCCCGCTCGACGAGCAATGCGGTTGCTACACCTGCCGAAATTTCACCCGCGGCTACCTGCACCATCTGCATCGTGTAGGGGAAATCCTCGGTGCGCAGTTGAACACAATCCACAACCTGCACTACTACCTTGAATTGATGCAGGAAATGCGCGACGCGATCGACGCAAAGCTGTTCGAGCCTTTCCGCAAGCGCTTCCACGAGAACCGCGCACGCGGCATCGACTAGCCGGCAATCGGGAATCAGCAGACGAATTTGCCGGAGGAATCCGTCGGCTTCGCGCGGAAAACCTTACAATTAACTTTCACGCATGGCAGAAAAGGCTTTAAACGGTTGATCGGAAAGCCGATTCGCCGCGCCGACCCCCGTCAGGCCAGTGGTAGAATAACCGGCTGATTTTTTTGATTGTTTCGATTTATAACGGAGAGACCAACGTGTCGTTCATTACCGATGCCTTCGCCCAAGGCACAGCAACAGGTGGCATTGAATCGAACCTGATGAGCTTCTTGCCGCTGATCCTGATGTTCGGCGTGCTGTACTTCATCATGATTCGCCCGCAAATGAAGCGCCAGAAGGAACATCGCAACATGCTCTCCGCCATGGCCAAGGGCGATGAAGTGGTGACGAATGGCGGCATCGTCGGCAAGGTCACCAAGGTGGGTGAAGCTTACGTCGGCGTCGAAATCTCGGAAGGCACGGAAATCACCGTGCAAAAAGCGTCGGTCACGACGATTCTCCCGAAGGGCACGATCAAGTCGCTGTAAGGCCTGCTCTCTCGCGTCCGGCGCGGCCTCGCCGGCGGTTCTCGCAGAACAACGCTGAACGGCCCGCGCTCATCGCCGGACGCATCGCTTCCAAGCCAACCTTCCCGTTGGACCACTCATGAATCGCTACCCCCTCTGGAAATACGCCGTGATGCTGGTGGCTCTGGTCATCGGCCTCGTGTACACGCTGCCCAATCTGTTCGGCGAAGCGCCGGCGGTGCAGGTGTCGAGCGGCAAGGCAACGGTCAAGCTCGACTCGACCACGCTGTCGGCAGTCGAAGCCGCACTCGCAGCCAATCAGATCAAGCCTGACGAAGTCACGTTCGACAATTCGTCGACCAACGCGAACATTCGCGTGCGTCTGCTGGACACCGACACGCAACTGCGCGTGAAGGACCTGCTGCAAAAATCGCTGAACGCCGACCCGACCGATCCGCAATTCATCGTGGCGCTGAACCTGCAAAGCGCATCGCCGCGCTGGCTGACCGCCCTGCACGCGCTGCCGATGTACCTCGGCCTCGATCTGCGCGGCGGCGTGCACTTCCTGCTGCAGGTCGACATGGCCGGCGCGCTCAACAAGAAGCTCGACTCCGACGCCTCGGATGCACGCACCATGCTGCGTGACAACAACATCCGCGACGGCGGCGTGAACCGCGTCAACCAGACGGTGGTGATCAATTTCGCCGACCAGGCTACGGCGGACGCGGCAACCAAGCAGCTGGGCCGCAGCATCGGCGAACTCCAGTGGGCTTCGCAAGCGAACCCGGACGGCGGTGTGCAGCTGGTCGGCACGTTCACGCCGGCCGTGCAGAAAGCCGTGCAGGACGCCGCGCTCAAGCAGAACATCACCACGCTGCATAACCGCGTGAACGAACTCGGCGTGGCCGAGCCGGTGATCCAGCAGCAAGGCTCGGACCGGATCGTCGTCGAGCTGCCGGGTGTGCAGGACACGGCGAAGGCGAAGGACATCATCGGCCGCACGGCAACGCTCGAAGCGCGCCTCGCCGATCCGGTGAACACGCATCCGAATCCGTCCGATCCGGTGCCGCCGGGTGACGAACTGTTCACCCAAGGCAATCAGACGCCGGTGCTGCTGCGCAAGCAGATCATCTTCACGGGTGACCGCATCATCGACGCGTCGGCCGGCTTCGACGAACATCAACGTCCGTCGGTCAACATCCGCCTGGATTCGGCGGGTGGCCGCGCAGTGCGCAGCGTCTCGCGCGACAACATCGGCAAGCCGATGGCGATGGTGCTGTTCGAAAAGGGCAAGGGCGAAGTGCTGACCGTGGCGACCATCCAGTCGGAATTGGGTGACCGCTTCCAGATCACCGGCCAGCCGAACCCGCAAGCTGCCGCCGACCTCGCGCTGCTGCTGCGCGCCGGTTCGCTCGCCGCGCCGATGGACATCATCGAAGAACGCACGATTGGCCCGAGCCTCGGCGCGGACAACATCAACAAGGGCTTCCACTCGGTGGTGTGGGGCTTCGTCGCGATCGCCGTCTTCATGATGGCGTACTACATGCTGTTCGGCGTGATCTCGATGATCGGCCTGTCGGTCAACCTGTTGCTGCTGATCGCCGTGCTGTCCATGTTGCAGGCCACGCTCACCTTGCCGGGTATTGCCGCTATCGCGCTTGCGCTCGGTATGGCGATCGACGCGAACGTGCTGATCAACGAACGCGTGCGCGAAGAACTGCGCCACGGCGCGCCGCCGCAACTGGCGATCCAGAACGGCTACGCACATGCATGGGCGACGATTCTCGACTCGAACGTCACCACGCTGATCGCCGGCCTCGCCCTGCTCACGTTCGGCTCTGGCCCGGTGCGCGGCTTCGCGATCGTGCACTGTATCGGCATTCTGACGTCGATGTTCTCGGCCGTGTTCTTCTCGCGCGGCTTGGTCAACTTCTGGTACGGCGGCAAGAAGAAGCTCAAGACGCTGGCGATTGGCCAGGTGTGGCGTCCGCAACCGGAAGGTATTGATGGTGCGGCAGCCTACCTCGGTAACGACGACGCTGCGACCGATACAGCACGAGCCGTCGCCGCGGCGAGCGCCAAGCCGAAGGCAAAAGCTGCTGCGCAGGCACGTGCCGGCAAACCGACCGTGCGCCGCCGCGACGCGGCCAATACGCCGCAGAAACCGGGTTCATCCCGCTGAGTCCCGGAGAACAAGACCATGGAATTTTTCCGTTTTCGCAAAGACATTCCGTTCATGCGGCATGCGTTGATCTTCAACGCAATCTCGCTCCTGACGTTTGTCGCTGCTGTGTTTTTCCTGCTGCATCGCGGGCTGCATCTGTCGGTGGAATTCACCGGCGGTACCGTCATCGAAGTGCAGTATCCGGGTGCCGCGCCGCTTGAACCGGTGCGCGGCACGCTCAACAAGCTCGGCTATCCCGACGCGCAAGTGCAGAATTTCGGCACCTCGCGCGACGTGCTGATCCGTCTGCCGCTCAAGCAGGGTTACACGTCGGCGCAACAGAGCGACCAGGTGATGGGCGCGCTGAAGAACCAGGACGCGCAGGTGCAGTTGCAACGCGTCGAGTTCGTCGGCCCGCAGGTCGGCAAGGAACTCGCTACCGACGGCCTGATGGCGCTGGCCTGCGTGGTGGTCGGCATCGTGATCTACCTGTCGTTCCGCTTCGAATGGAAGTACGCGGTCGCCGGCGTGATCGCGAACTTGCACGACGTGATCATCATTCTCGGCTTCTTCGCGTTCTTCCAGTGGGAGTTCTCGCTGTCGGTGCTGGCCGCCGTGCTCGCGGTGCTCGGCTACTCGGTGAACGAATCCGTCGTTATCTTCGACCGGATTCGCGAGACCTTCCGCCGCGAACGCAAGATGACCGTGATCGAAGTGATCAACCACGCGATCACCAGCACGATGTCGCGCACGATCATCACCCACGGCTGTACGCAGATGATGGTGCTGTCGATGTTCCTGTTCGGCGGCCCGACGCTGCACTACTTCGCTCTGGCGCTGACCGTCGGTATTCTGTTCGGTATCTACTCATCGGTGTTCGTTGCCGCTGCGCTCGCCATGTGGCTCGGCGTGAAGCGCGAAGATCTGGTGAAGGACAAGAAGGAACGCACCGATCCGGACGATCCAAACGCAGGCGCGCAAGTCTGAGCTTGCCGTAGGTAGACCTTGCAATAGAAAAGGCCGGTTCTCACGAACCGGCCTTTTACGTTTACCGCCTTTGCCACGCTGCTCTGTTTCGCAGTCCGCGCGCCCTACACGCTCGCCAAGCCCATTCGCGCAGCAGGACGACGCGGCAACGTGCTAACGGAACCCAAGCTTGCGCCGCGCCGCCATCAATGCCACGAGGCTCACGACCGCGGCAAAAATCAAGTAGTAGCTCGGCGCGGCCTTCGATCCCGTGAAGCTGATTAGCCATGCGATGATGAACGGCCCGAAGCCGCCGAAGATCGTCACCGCGATGTTATAAGCCAGCGACATGCCGGTTGTACGCGTCTGCACCGGGAACATCTCCGAAAGCAAACCCGGCAACGCTGCGAAGTACCCTGTCATCAAAAAGCCGAACACGACTTGCAGTGCGATCAGCGTGCCGAAGGTCGGATGCGCGACCAGATACACGAAGGCCGGATTGATCAGGATGAGCAGCAGCAGCGCCGAGATCAGCATGATCGTGGTGCGCCCGTGGCGGTCCGACAGATGGCCGACCAGCGGCGAGAACACCATCTGAATCACACCGGTCAGTGCGATCGCGGCGAACGCGACCGACGGCGCCAGCCCCAATTGCTTCACACCGTAAGTCGGCATGAACAGCACAAGATAGGTCGACACCGTACCGAGCACCACCACGCCAATCGCAATGACGAGGCGCAGCTTCTGGCTGGTGAAGGTATCGCGCAGCGGTGTGGTGGTCGTTTCCGCCGCGAGAAACTCAGGCGTTTCGTCGAGTTTGGTGCGGATGTACCACGCGACCGGGCCGATCAGAAGACCAAAGAAGAACGGCACACGCCAGCCCCATGAGGCCATCTGCTCCGGCGAAAGCTTGCCGGTCAGCAGCACGCCGAAACCGGCGGCGAGCAGCGTGGTGAGCCCCTGGCTCGCGACCTGCCAACTCGCGAAGAAACCACGCCGCCCCGGTACGTGTTCCGCGAGAAACGCCGTGGCACTGCCGAACTCGCCGCCCGCCGAAAAGCCTTGCATCAGACGCGCCGCCACAAGAATCACGGGCGCGGCAATGCCGATGCTCTGATACGTCGGCAGAAGCGCGATGATCAGCGTGCCGCACATCATGAGCAGGATGGACAGCGTGAGCGCCGCTTTGCGTCCGGCGCGGTCGGCGTAAGCGCCAATCACGATCGCGCCGAGCGGCCGCATGAAGAACGACACGCCGAAGGTGCCGAGCGTGAGCAGCAGCGAGACCGTGTCGTTACCCGCCGGGAAAAACAGCTTCGCGATGATCACCGCGAAAAATCCGTACACCACCAGGTCGAACCATTCCAGCGCGTTGCCGATCGAGGCGGCGACCACCGCGCGCCACGAATTGCGCCGGCTCCCCGCCAGGTTTGCCGCTGTCGTTGCATTCATGCAGATCTCCAATGCGCGCGAAATATTATTAATGTAGGCTTTGCGCCCCGATATTGCCGAACTGGATGCGCGCACAACCAATATGGCGTCAGCGCTCTATGTACCTGAAAAATTAAAAGCAGGCGAGCGGCAAATAGGCGACGACCACGGCACAGGGCTTCCCGCGCTTCAAACAGGCAATAAAAAACCGCTTCATCGCAAAAGCGAACGAAGCGGTTTTTTGTTGCGACGCAACGGCGGCGCCACGAGCGGCATGAAATACGAATACGCAAAAGGCTCGTTAACGCGCCTATTGCTTGATGCCTTCGGCTTGAATATGCAGCTTGGTATCCATGCTGAAGCCGTACTTCGCGCCGAAATCCATGCCGTAGTCGCTGCGGTCGAAATGGGCGCTCGCCTCCACGCCGCATACTTCGCGCTTGAGCGCCGGGTGCTGCATGCATTTGAACGATTCGATCTTCAGATTCAGCGGCTTGGTCACGCCGCGGATCGTCAGGTTGCCGATCACTTCGACCGGCTTATCGCCGTCGAACTTGATATCGGTACCTTTGTAGGTCACCGACGGATACTTCGTCACGTCGAAGAACGTGTCCGTCTTCAGATGATCGTCGAGCTTGCTATTGCCGGTCATGACCGAAGCCGGGTCAACCGTGACGTCCACCGTGCCGGTCTTCGCGGCACGGTCGAGCGTGACCGTGCCCGAGCTCTTGGCGAACTTGCCGCGCCACACCGAGAGGCCGCCGAGGTGATCGGCCTCGAAGCTCGGATACGTGTGGGTCGGGTCGAGCTGATAGGTGTCCGTTGCGGCAAACGCGCCGAGCGAGAAAGAAGAAACCAATGCGCCGGCGGCGATCAACAGGGATGTTTTCAATTCATGCTCCTTATGTTTCTGCAATTCCTGAAGGAAAGCGGCTGCGCTCAAGGAGCGCAGCGAACCTCACTTGCGTGCTGCAACGATATGAAACTTGATCACCACGTCGTCGGCGACCACCGAGGTGTCTTTCCATTCGCCGGTGCCGATGTCGAATTGCGAACGCTTGATCGGCAACGAGCCGTCGAACGTCTGCGTCGCGCCCTGCTGGGCGACGGTGACCGGCACCACGACCGTCTGCGATTTACCCTTGATGGTCAGCTTGCCAGTGACCTTGAACTGATTGCCGCCAGCCGGCGCAATCGCGCTCGACACGAAGGTTGCAGTCGGATAGGTCTTCGCGTCAAACCAGTCCTTGCCGCGCACCTGGTCGTTGTAGCTTTCGTCGCCGAGGTCATAACTGCCGACATCGATGCTGAACTGCGCACTGCCGTCGGCCGGTTTTGCCGGATCGAACTTTACGTCTGCGGTGAATTTACCGAATTTGCCTTCCACCGGCACGTTCATCTGCTTCGACGTTGCCGTCACCGAACTCTTCGCGACGTCGACCTGGGCGAGCGCACTGCCGGCCGCGGTCAGCGAGGCCGCTGCGAACGCAGCGAGCATGTAACGATAGAACGAAACTTTCATGGTTATCCTTATTTGATGAAAGGGAGCATGCGCGACAGCAGGCCGTCGCGGTCCAGCCATTGATGCTTGAGCGCCGCCGCGACATGCAGCGCGACCAGCACGAGCAAGGTGTAATTCAGCGCGATATGCACATTCTTCAGCAGCTCCTTGAGATGCGGGTCTGGTGCGATCAGGCGCGGCAGCGGAATCAAGCCGAGGTACACCACCGGCACGTTGGCTGCGGAGCTATACAGATAGCCCGAGGCGGGAATCACGATCATCAGCGCGTAGAGCAGCAGATGGGTGAGATGCGCGGCGCCGCGCTGCCAGGCCGGCATGCGGCGCGGCATCGGCGGAGCCGCGTGGGTGGCGCGCCACAGAATGCGCAGCACGGCGAGCGCGAACACCGTCACGCCGATCCACTTGTGGTACGAAAAGTAGCGCAGCTTGGTAGGCGTGAAGCCGGGAATGTCGGTCATCACCCAACCGAGCGCGAAGCCGCATACGATCAGCAGCGCGATCAGCCAGTGAAAGGCGATGGCAATCCGCGTGTACGACTCCCGGTTGCCGAAAGAAGGATTGAGTGCCATGACAAGTCAACGCAAGCTAAGAGAGGTTAACGGCGCAGCCGGCCCTGCTATTCCACTCTGCCAATGCATGTTGCATCGTGCGACTCGATAGAAAGCGTGGTGGCCGCGGCACACACCAAGGCCGCCATGCTACCGCAAGCGGAAAAAGCTGGCTTCGGCAGCCCGGAATGCACCAGTGGAAAATTTTCCCATGTGCAGAAGGGTATTGAACAATTGGGGACGGAGGGTGTCAGTAGTAAGCATTTTTGTGTAAGACTAGTCCTGTTTCCGACGCTGCTTGGTTCACCGGTTGCACCAGGTTCAATGGCCGGCCCAGCGCCGAAGCGCGTTTGGTACTATTGCTCCACGCTTTTTCTGGCCCTGCTCTAAACCCGGCATTGCACGCCCCCTCACGTCGCTAGCCCTTCTGCCGTATGGAACATGACAACCTGATCGCGTGCCATGAGTGCGATGCGCTGTTCAGCAAGCCCCGGCTTGTCGGGCGGATGGTCGCGTGCTGTCCGCGCTGCGGCGCAACGCTCTATCGCGGCGTTTCCCGCAAGCTCGACAGTATCTGTGCGATGACGCTGGCCGCGCTGATCACCTTCGTGATCGCCCAGGCCTTTCCGATCGTCGAACTCGAAACCAGCGGCATCACCTCGCAAACCACGCTGTTCGGCGCGCTCATCGCGCTGTGGGGCGAGGACATGCAGATCGTCGCAGTCATGGTGTTCTGTTCGACCATCCTGTTCCCGCTGACCGAGCTGGTCGCGCTGCTCTACGTGCTGATCCCGCTGCGCGCGGGCTACGTACCGCCCGCTTTCAACCGCGTGTTGCGCGCCATTCAATTCGTGCGGCCGTGGGGCATGATCGAAGTGTTCATGCTCGGCGTGCTGATCACCATCGTGAAGATGGTGAGTCTCGCGCGTGTGATTCCCGAAGCGGCGTTATTCGCGTTCGGCGTGCTGACGCTGATGATCGCGGTAGTCCTCACGTTCGATCCGCGCGTGCTGTGGGACCTCGCTGACGAAATGGGCGAGCGCAACCGGAGACCGCTGCCGCGCACCTCCGCGGACAGTGCGGCGACTGCCGTCAGTTCGCTTGCCGGGCCGCCTGCGCAGCCCAAGGTGCAAGACGCGGCTCAATCCGCATTACCGCCGGGCGTGCCGCCGGCGCCGCATCAGGGATGAGCGCACGATGAAATACGTGACCGCGAAGCGCGCGGGTCTGGTCGCTTGTCATGCGTGCGGACGCGTCGAGCCGCGAATCCGCTCCGTCACGCCGCAGCACTGCGGACGCTGCGGCGCGACCCTCCACTCGCGCAACCCCGATAGCCTGACGCGCACCTGGGCGCTGCTGATCGCCGCTGCCTTGCTGTATATTCCCGCGAATCTGCTGCCGGTGATGCATACGTCGTCGCTGCTCGGTTCGGAAGACGACACCATCATGAGCGGTGTCGTGTACTTCTGGACCTCGGGCGATTGGCCATTGGCCGTGATTGTGTTCATCGCCAGCATCATGGTGCCGATGCTCAAGCTCAGTGTGCTGGTGCTGCTCACCGCCACCGCGCAGCGCCGCTCGCACTGGCGGCCGGATCAGCGCACCACGCTGTACCGGATGGTCGAAAAGATCGGGCGCTGGTCGATGCTCGACGTGTTCGTCGTCACGCTGACGGTCGCGCTGGTCCGTTTCAAGTCGCTTGCTGTGATTACAGCCGGGCCGGGCGCAATCGCCTTCGGCTCGGTGGTGATTCTGACGATGATGGCATCCATGCAATTCGATCCACGGCTCATCTGGGACAACGTGGAAAGCAGTACTCAAAAACCTCAGGACCTCGACCATGACTAGCCCGCAAGGACCGACGCCCGCCTCCGATGCGCCGCGCAACGATTCGAACGGACCGAAGCTACCGCCCCAACTGCCAGACCCCGACATCGAGCCGCGCAGCCGCTGGCTGCCCTCGCTCGTCTGGGTGATTCCGCTGATCGCCGCACTGATCGGCCTCGCGCTCGTGATCAAGTCGGTGACCGAAAAAGGCCCGACGATCACCATCACGTTCGTCAGCGCCGAAGGCCTCGAACCTGGCAAGACCAAGGTCAAGTACAAGGACGTCGATGTCGGCTCGGTGAAGACCATCATGCTGTCGAAGGATCTGTCGCACGTGCTGGTCCAGGTGCAGCTCACCAAGGAAGGCGAAAATTTCGCGGTCAAGGATTCGCGCTTCTGGGTGGTACGCCCACGCGTCGGCGCGAGCGGCGTGTCCGGATTGACCACGTTGCTCTCGGGTGCGTACATCGGCGCGGACGCCGGCCATTCGCCGGACAGCGAGAAGGACTTTGTCGGCCTCGAAACGCCGCCGCCCATTACGGGTGACCAGAAGGGCCACCAGTTCATCCTGCATGGCGATTCGCTCGGCTCGATCGACATCGGCTCGCCGATTTTCTACCGCCGCGTGCAGGTTGGCCAGGTGGTCGGCTTTTCGCTCGACAAGGACGGCACCGGCGTGACGATGCAGGTATTCGTGTCCGCACCGTTCGACCAGTACGTCGGCACCAATTCGCGCTGGTGGCATGCGAGCGGCGTCGATCTGCGGCTCGACTCGAGCGGCTTCAAGCTGAATACGCAGTCGCTTGCGACGGTGATTGTCGGCGGTTTGTCGTTCCAGTCTCCGCCGGGCCAGGGCGTGGGCGCGCAGGCGCCGAACAACATGACGTTCCGCCTCGGCTCTGACGAACAGGACGCGATGCGCGAGCCGGACGGCGTGCCATTGCGCGTGGTGATGAATTTCAATCAATCGCTGCGCGGGCTGTCGGTCGGCGCGACGGTCGATTTCCGCGGCATCGTGCTGGGCCAGGTGACCAATATCAGCATCGACTACGATCCGAAGACGCGTAGCTTCACGATGCCGGTGACGATGAACCTGTACCCGGACCGCCTTGGTAAGCGCTTCCGCGAAACCGCGCCGACGCCGGGCACCCTCGCGGGTCAAACCTTGCTGCAACAGCTCGTCAAGCATGGTCTGCGCGGCCAGCTGCGCACTGGCAATCTGATTACGAGCCAGTTGTATGTGGCGCTCGATATCTTCCCGAAAGCGCCGCCGGCCACGGTTGACGTCAACAGCGATCCGCTCGAGTTGCCGACCATTCCGAACTCGCTCGACGAACTGCAGGTGCAGGTTGCCGACATTGCGAAGAAGCTCGACAAGGTGCCGTTCGACCAGATCGGTTCGAACCTTAACAGCGCATTGAAGAATGCCGACCAGCTGTTCGCGCGACTCGACAAGGAAGTCGTGCCGGAGGCGCGCGACACCCTGGCCGCGGCGAAGCAGACCTTCGGTTCGGCCCAGGCGACATTGCAGCAGGACTCGCCGTTGCAGTCGGATGTTCATCAGGCGTTGCAGGAACTGACTCGCACGTTGCAGTCGCTGAATGCGCTGTCGGATTATCTGGAGCGTCATCCGGAATCGCTGTTGCGCGGTAAAACAGGAGATAAACCATGATGTTTGCCCGGCTCCCCCGCCCGCCGCGCGGGCTTGTGCGCGGCGCTGTTTATGTCGGCGCTCTGGCCGGACTGGTGGCGATGGCGGCGTGTTCGTCGCCGAGCAGCCGCTTTTATACGCTCGGCGCGGATGGTGCGCCTGCTGGTTCCGCGGCGCCGGTTAGCGCCCGGACGTCGACAGCGCCGGCGTGGTTGATCGAAGTCGCGCCGATCGATGTACCGCCGCAAGTGGCGAAGAATCAACTTGTGGTGCAGACGGGGCCGACGCAGGTTCAGGTGCTCGAGCAGGAGCGTTGGGCTTCGTTGCCTGGCGACGAGATTCGTCGGGCTTTGTCGACCAGTCTTACGCAACAGCTGGGCACGATCGATGTGTATGGCACTGCGTATCCCGATACGACGCCGGTGTATCGGGTCAGCATGAATGTGCAGCGGTTCGAGTCATGGCCGGGATCGCATACGTTGATCGATGCGGTTTGGAGTGTGAGGGCTGTACGTGGTACTGGTGTGATGACCTGCCGGAGTGTGGTGAGTGAGCCGGTTAGCGGCGGCTATGACGCTCTTGTTAATGGGCATCGCGTAGCGTTGCAGCAGATTGCGCTGCAGGTTGCTGCTGCTGTGCAGGCTATGGCTGCTGTTGCACCTAAGGGTGGCTCCGCCGGTAAAGGGGTTGGTTTTGCCGTGCCGGCGTGTCCTGCTGCTGTTGCGGCGGCTGCCGCGAGTAGTTGAAGGGGTTTTTGTCTGCGTGCGCATCGTTGATTTTGATCGCCTCGCGGGGGTGATGGTTTGGTGGTGGGCTTTCGGTGGTGGCCTCGTGGTGTTGGCCTTTCCTTGCTTTGTTAGTGGTCTATTAGCGTTGCCCCTGTGCGGGGCGGCACTTACTTTCTTTGCCGCCGCAAAGAAAGATAAGCAAAGAAAGCGGCTCACACCGCCAGCTCTTAAGCGGGGCCCCCGCACAGTCGCGATAGTGGTGCATCTGGAATCCGTGCCCCCGCACATTCGGCGTTAGCGACAAAGGATTCATCAGCGCCCTCTCCGCACTGCGTGCGTCGCGGATGGGTCTGCGAGGGAAACCAGGGGCTTCGGTTGGGTGTGGTGGGGGCCATTGGCTTCGCCTCGGTGTCTTGTAGCGCGATCTGTTGCGGAGGTCGGCCAAGCGTCGAATTGACGGCGAGAGCGAGAAAAAGCGATGGTTTGGTGAAGGGCGCTTCGGCGCGCGTAGCGCCGCCGGAAGTATGACGGCCTTGTCACTCACGCCGAATGTGCGAGAACACAGATTCCAGATGCACCACTACCGAGGCTGTGCGGGGGCCTCGCTTAAGAGCTGGCGGTGTGAGCCGCTTTCTTTGCTTATCTTTCTTTGCGGCGGCAAAGAAAGTAAGTGCCGCCCCGCACAGGGGCAACGCTAATAGACCACTAAGACAGCAAGGAAAGGCCAACACCACGAGGCAAACCGACAAAAGCACCGCAGGCAACAACCCCGTAGAGTAAAAACCAAAATGTTCACCTCCATCAAACGATTCATAAAGAAATGGCGCGCCTCCCGCGACGGCGGCCACCAACTGGACGCGCTGCTAGCGATTGCCGACAAGACGGCGCCTTATCCAGACCGCAGTGAATGGCTGATCGAACTCGCCCACTGGATCCACCGCGGCCGCGCAGTCCAACCCGAGCAAATCGGCACCACCGTCGAAGACGCTGCATCACGCTCAACCCCAGCGCACACAAGAATCCGCTATCTCCTCCACGTGCTGGACCGTAACCCGGCCTGGAAGGCCAACGTCGCGGGCATTCTCCGCGCGCTCCTGCGCGAAAGCGACGGCCTCTCGCTTCTCTGCGATGCAGGCATGCCCGTGCATTCAGGCTTCTTCGGCGCACTCTTCGAGCGTCTCGAAGCCTCACTGATTCCTCCCGCACCGAACCGGCGCGATCTGCGCGCAATCGTCACGCTGATGTTCAGCCAGGAACGCGACGCCGAATGGATCGCCAATCTGCCAACGGATCTGCTCACCCGCATCCGCGCCCTCTTCGACTACGAAGAGGAAGACAACGAACAACTCGACACCACCCCGTTCTCGCTCGACCTGCTGGCCGCTCTGCACAACCTCACCTGCCAGATCAGTTCGACCGGTCTCTCGCAAACGGTCCGCAGCCGTCTCGGCGAAGTGGACGCCGGCGATGCCGGCGGTGTACGCATCGCCATGGAAAAGCAGCCGTTCTACCGGCTCACGCGCGCCATGCTCGCCGTCGAAGCAGCCCATCAGGCAGTCAGTGAAGGCGGCCCGCAAGACAAGCTGCTGCATGAGGTCAACTATCTGCGCCTGCTGCTCGACGAATGCCGCAGCGCCACCGACAACGTCTTCGCCCATCTCTACCGTAACGGCGTCAGTGTCGATATCGTGTTCCAGGTCGAACGGATGCGCATGCGCATCGTGCGCGCGGAGCATCTGCTGAACGCCTGGATGACGCAGGACGATCCGCACGCCGGCGCGCGTCTCGCCGCCGAACTGGTGAACGCGAATCACGCGAGTCAGAGCGTCGCGCATCTCGTACGCAGCAATTTCTCGTTGCTGGCGCGCAAAGTCGTCGAGTACAGCGCCGATACCGGCGAGCACTACATCGCACGCGATCGCGCCGAATACCTGAAGATGCTACGCATGGCGGCCGGCGGCGGCCTCGTGACCGTCGTCACGGTCTGCGTGAAATTCGCCATCACCGGCGTGCATCTGCAATCAATGTTCGAAGGCCTGCTCGCCGGCATCAACTACGCGGCCAGTTTCCTGCTGATGCACTTCCTGCACTTCTCGCTCGCCACCAAGCAACCGGCGATGACCGCGCCCACCCTCGCCCGTGAATTGGACGGCGTCGGCACGCCCGCAGGCGTCGACAGCTTTGTGAGTTCGGTGACCGCGCTGATGCGCACCCAGGCAGCCGCGGTGCTCGGCAACGTGCTGCTGGTGTTTCCCGTGTGCTTCGGCGTGCAATTGTTGTGGCATGCGCTGTTCAACGCCAACATCATTTCGCCAGAGAAAGCCCACGCCACGCTGCACTCGTTCTCGCTGTTGGGACCGACGCCGTTCTATGCGGCGCTGACCGGCGTTTTGCTGTGGTCGTCGAGTTTGCTGTCAGGTTGGGCGGACAACTGGTTCGTCCTGCATCGCGTGGCGGATGCGCTCGCCTACAACCGGCGCTTGCGCATGACGCTCGGCGCATCCGGCGCCGCCCGGCTCGCAGCGTTTTGCCGCTCGAATGTGGCGGGCGTCGTGGGCAATATCACGCTCGGCCTGATGCTCGGGCTCGTGCCGGCGATCCTCACCGCCTTCGCGTTCGCTTTTGAAGTGCGCCACGTAACGCTGAGCGCCGGCTCGATCGGTATCGCGATCGGGGTGCTCGGCAAGGGTGCCTTGAAGCTGCCGGAACTGTGGTGGGCGGTCGCAGGGGTCGGCAGCATGGCAATACTCAACGTGGCCGTGAGCTTCGCGCTCGCCTTCTACATGGCCGTGAAATCGCGCGACTTGCGGCGCAATGCGGTTCGCTCGCTGCGTGGCGCGATCTGGCAGCGGGTGTTCAGGCATCCGCTCGAGCTGGTATGGCCGGCCAAAACGGCCCGTCATCCCGACCGCGTACAATAGCGCCTTATCTAACGCCTTCCGGCAACCTCAATGTCCTTCGATTTCTTCCTTCCCTGTCCGCGCGGCCTTGAAGCCTCGCTCGCCACCGAGCTCGCCGAAATTGCCGCGAAGCACCTGAACGGCGCGCCGTTCACGGCCGGCGCGCAAGTGCCCGGCGGCGTGCATTTCCGCGGAGGCTGGGCCGCCGGCATGGCCGCCAACCTGCACTCGCGCCTCGCGAGCCGCGTACTGCTGAAAATCGCGCATCGGCCGTATCGCAGCGAACAGGACATTTACGCGCTCGCCGTCGAGCAGCGTTGGGAACAGTGGTTCTCGGCGAACGAAACGCTGCGGGTGGACGTCACCGCGATCAAGTCGCCGCTGCGCAGCCTCGAATTCACGACGCTGCGTGTCAAGGACGCGATCTGCGACCGTCTGCGTGAAGTCAGCGGCGCGCGCCCGAACATCGACACCGCCATGCCCGATGTGCGCGTGTTCGCGTTCCTCACCGCCACCGATTGCACGCTCTACCTCGACACCTCCGGTGATCCGCTCTTCAAGCGCGGCTGGCGGCTGGACAAGGGCGCGGCGCCGCTGCGCGAGAATCTCGCGGCGGGCATCCTGCGCCTGACCGGCTGGACCGCCGGCACGCCGCTGTACGACCCGATGTGCGGCAGCGGCACCTTCCTCGCAGAAGCGGCGCAAGTGGCGCTGAATATCGCGCCAGGCGCGGAACGCCGCTTCGGCTTCGAGAGGCTCAAGCAATTCGACGCCAAGACCTGGCAAACGCTGAAGGCCGCGGCGCTCGACGCCAAGCACGCCGCCCGCAACTCGCGCGCCGATCTGCAGATCTTCGGCAGCGATATTTCTGGCGACATGCTCGACAAGGCGCGTGCCAACTTCCAGCGCGCCGGTCTGCCGTCGATTCCGCTCAAGCAGGTTGACGCGCGCGGCATGACGCCGCCGTCGTCGGATGCAGGCATCCTCGTCGCCAATCCGCCGTATGGCGAGCGGATCGAAGTGCGTGGCCGCAACGCGCGCGGCGAAATCCGCGAAGGCCGCGCCACGCGTGAAGGCCGCGAAGACGACAGCTTCCGCCGCGCCCAGGAAGAAACGCCGGACAGCGAGTTTTTCCAGTCGCTCGGCGATGCGCTGAAGCAGCGTTTCACCGGCTGGCACGCGTTTATTCTCACTTCGGATCGCAAACTGCCGGGTCAACTGCGTCTGCGTGAATCGACCAAGACGCCGCTCTTCAACGGCGCGCTCGAATGCCGGCTGTTCCGTTTCGATTTGATCGCGGGCAGTGTGCGGCAACGGCCGCAGAACAACGACACACCGGCAGCGTAAGCCGGAGCAAAGCAGCATCGAAAAAAGCCGCGGATCCAGGTCCGCGGTTTTTTTCGCCGGTACCGTAGCGATCGGCCGTTCGGTTCACACCTTCCGCCACGCCGACCTCCCCGTCCCTCTGTTCCCGCCCGACACATCACCGTGCCATTGCTGCCAACGCCCTCGCGCGCTCATTGTCCGTCACGTGCTTTTGCCGCACCCGCCGCTCCCTACTGACACTACGCTGTCAGTAGCACCCCGGCACACTCCTTCTCACGCCATCCGGCGCTTTGCACGGCTTACCGCCATTCACAGGAGAGTGTCATGTCCGCATCATCCAAAGTTGTCGCATGGTTTGAGATTCCGTCCGTCGATTTCGATCGTGCTGTTCGTTTTTACGAAACCGCGCTCGACGTCAAACTGAATCGCCAGGAAATCGGCGGCCAGCCGATCGCCATCTTCGGCTACGAGGAGCCCGCGACCGGCGGCGCAATCGTCCACAGCCCGTCGATGAAGCCAACCAACGACGGTGTGCTCGTCTATCTGAACGCACAACCCAACGTGGACGCCGTGCTCGCCCGCGTCGAGCAGGCCGGCGGCAAGACCGATGGTCCGGTGATCAAGCTGCCGCAGGACATCGGTTACATCGCGTTCTTCACCGACACGGAGGGCAACCGCCTCGGCCTGCATTCGCTGACCAACGGCTAACACCCAACGCGGCGCACAAGCGCGGCGGCCAGCAGGCACCGCGCAGAACGCCGACCGGAGCGCGGCATGCGGCGCTATCATCGCGGGACTGTTCCTGTCCTTTTCTACAAGACGCCCACGATGACGCGCCGCGCCGACCGCCTGTTCCAGATCGCCGAACTGTTGCGCGGACGGCGTCTGACCACCGCGCAACAACTCGCCGACTGGCTGAATATCTCGCTGCGCACGGTCTATCGCGACGTACGCGATCTGCAACTGTCAGGCGTGCCAATCGAAGGCGAAGCGGGCATTGGCTATCGGCTGAGCCGCGCGGCGAGCCTGCCGCCCCTCACCTTCACCGCCGATGAACTGGCCGCGCTCGCAGCGGGCGCACGGATGCTCGAATCGTGGGGCGGCGCCGGTTTCGCGAGCGGCGCACGCGGGGCGTTGGCGAAGATCGCCTCGGCGATGCCCGCCGACAAGCGCGCAACGCTCGAACGTCTGGCAATCTTCGCGCCGTCGTTTCACATCAAGGCGGATTTTTCAGCGAAGGTGGACGCGCTGCATCGGGCGATCGACGCACGTCAGGTGGTGAGCTTTGCCTATACCGATGCGAACGGCGCAGCGACCGAGCGGCGCGTGTGGCCGCTGGCGATGGCTTATTGGGGTGCGCGCTGGACACTCGGCGCGTGGTGCGAATTGCGAAGCGATTTCCGCAATTTCGGGTTGGAGAGGATCCAGAGTCTTCAGGCGCTCGAACCGTATCCGGATCAGGAAGGCAAACGGCTGGCGGACTGGCTACGGCACGTGAATGCGAAGTCGAGGTAAGAATGCAGATCAGGCCAGGGTTCGGTGCGACGCGACGCGACGCGACGCGACGCGACGCGAGCACATATTCCAGGCGGCGAATCATGAAGCGCCCTGCATCGGCTAGATTTCGTGCACGCATCCCAGCTACATGACCGGCGGTTCGCCGCCCGCCGCGAGGCAAGCCGCGAACCGCCAGCACGCTTTACTCGACCGACTTCACCATATCTTCGATCACCTTCTTGGCATCGCCGAACACCATCATCGTCTTGTCCATGTAGAACAGGTCGTTGTCCAGACCGGCGTAACCCGCGGCCATCGAACGTTTGTTCACGATGACCGTGCGCGCCTTGTACGCCTCGATGATCGGCATGCCCGCGATCGGCGACTTTGGATCGTTCTTCGCCGCCGGGTTCACCACGTCGTTCGCACCGAGTACCAGTACGACGTCGACCTGGCCGAACTCGCCGTTGATGTCGTCCATTTCGTAGACCATGTCGTAGGGCACTTCGGCTTCGGCGAGCAGCACGTTCATGTGGCCCGGCATCCGTCCGGCCACCGGGTGAATCGCGTACTTCACCTCGATGCCCTTCTCGACCAGCTTGTCGGTGAGTTCCTTCAACGCATGCTGGGCACGCGCCACCGCCAGTCCATACCCCGGCACAATCACCACGGTTTCAGCATTGCCAAGCATGAACGAAGCATCGTCAGCAGAGCCGGATTTCACCGGACGCTGCTCCGCCGAGCCCCCTGCCACCGCTGCGCCCGCCTCATTACCGAAGCCACCAAGAATCACGTTGAAGAACGAGCGGTTCATCGCGCGGCACATGATGTACGAGAGGATCGCACCCGATGAGCCGACCAGCGAGCCCGCGATGATCAGCATCGGATTGTTCAGCGAGAAACCGATGCCCGCCGCCGCCCAGCCCGAATACGAGTTAAGCATCGACACGACCACCGGCATATCCGCGCCGCCGATCGGAATAATGATCAGCACCCCAAGCACGAACGCGATCAGCGTCATGATGATGAACGGCAGCCACGATTGCGTGAGAAAGAAGATCACACCGAAGCCGAGCATCCCCAGCGCGAGGAACAGGTTGATCAGATGCTGCCCCGCATACACAACCGGTGCGCCCTGGAACAACCTGAACTTGTACTTGCCCGACAGCTTGCCGAACGCGATCACCGAACCGGAGAACGTAATCGCCCCGACAAACGTGCCGATGAACAGCTCGACGCGATTGCCGTACGGCAGGAAGCCCGGAACCGCATTGTCCGGATCGACGAGACCGAAGGCCGACGGTTCCGACACCACCGCATACGCAATGCAGACAGCCGCAAGACCGATCAGCGAGTGCATCGCGGCGACCAGTTCCGGCATCTTGGTCATCTCGACGCGCGCCGCGACGAACGCGCCGATCGCGCCGCCGACAATCAGCGCGGCAAACAGCAGGCCGAGCCCTAACCCGAGATTCGAGCCGAGCGCGTTAGCCTGTTTGACGATGAGCGCGATGGTGGTGAGGATCGCAATCGCCATCCCGACCATGCCGAAGGTATTGCCGGTGCGCGCCGTCTTCGGATTCGACAGCCCCTTGAGCGCCTGGATGAAGCAGACCGACGCGACCAGATAAAGCAGCGTGACGACGTTCAGACTCATTACGCGTTCTCCTTGGCTGCTGCGGGAAGCTTCTTCGGTTCTTTCTTCCTGAACATCTCCAGCATTCGCCTCGTTACGAGAAATCCGCCGAACACGTTGACCGCCGCGAGCGCGACAGCAAGCGTGCCGAAGAACTTGCCGGTGTCGCCCACGGTGAGGCCTGCTGCCAGCATCGCGCCGACGATCACAATCGCCGAGATCGCGTTGGTTACGGCCATCAGCGGTGTGTGCAGCGCGGGGGTGACGTTCCAGACGACGTGGTAGCCGACGTAAATCGCCAGCACGAAAATGATCAGGTTGATGACGGTGTGATTAATGACTTCCATCGCCGCTCTCCTTTATGCCTTGCGTGTGACTTCGCCGTCACGGGCCAGCAGCGTGGCCGCGACGATGTCGTCTGCGAGATCGATGTTCAGGGCGCCTTCCTTCGTAATGATCAGCTTGAGGAAGTCGAGCAGGTTGCGTGCGTATAAGGACGATGCGTCGGCGGGCACCATCGAGGCCAGATTCGTATAGCCGACGATCTGCACGCCGTTTTTCGTGACGACCTGGTCCGCTTCGGTCAGCGGGCAGTTGCCGCCGCGCCGGCCTTCGTACTCGGGGCCACGGCCCGCGGCGAGATCGATCAGCACGGAGCCGGGTTTCATCGCCTGCACGGTTTCTACCGAGATCAGCGTCGGTGCGGCCCGACCGGGGATCAAGGCGGTGGAGATGACGATATCCGCCTGCTTCGCCCGTTCGTGGACCAGTGCCGACTGGCGTGTCAGCCACGAAGGCGGCATCGGCCGCGCATAGCCACCGACGCCCTGCGCGGCTTCGCGCTCCTCATCGGTTTCATAGGGGACATCGAGAAACTTGGCGCCGAGCGATTCGATCTGCTCCTTGACCGCCGGACGCACGTCGGACGCTTCGATCACCGCGCCGAGGCGCTTGGCGGTCGCAATCGCCTGCAAACCGGCCACACCTGCGCCGAGAATCAGCACGCGGGCCGCTTTCACGGTGCCCGCGGCGGTCATCAGCATCGGCATGAAGCGCGGATAGAGGGTGGCGGCCAATAAAACCGCCTTGTACCCGGCGATGTTCGCCTGCGACGACAGCACGTCGAGGCTCTGCGCGCGGGTGGTGCGCGGCGCGGCTTCGAGCGCGAACGCGGTAACACCAGCCGCGGCAAGTTTCAGCGCGTTTTCGGCATTAAAGGGATCGAGCATGCCGACCAGCGTCGCGCCGCGCTTGAGCAGCGGCAACTCGGCATCGGTCGGGGACTGGACCTTGAGAACGAGATCCGCGCCGAAAGCGGTGGCCGCGTCGACGATTTCCGCGCCGGCGGCTGTAAAGGCTTCGTCAGGAAAGCTCGCGCCGGTACCGGCGCCGCTCTGGATGGTGACCCGATGGCCCTGGGTCACGTACTTCTTGACCGTTTCGGGCGTCGCGGCGACGCGGGTTTCGTGCGCGCGCGTCTCAGCTGGCACTCCGATGTGCATCTTCATTCCTCCTCGACTTCCTGTTTTACGACAGAGCTGCCGACGAGGCACGCCGGCTTGCAAGTGCAACGGCTAACGGCGTCACTTTAACCGAAACCTGGGGGTGCGCCGAAATCGGGGACAATCCGGGGGTGCGCGGC
The DNA here is from genome assembly GCF_905220705.1 of Paraburkholderia domus. Taxonomy (GTDB): domain Bacteria; phylum Pseudomonadota; class Gammaproteobacteria; order Burkholderiales; family Burkholderiaceae; genus Paraburkholderia; species Paraburkholderia domus. The sequence continues at coordinate 76,318 of NZ_CAJNAT010000012.1, read as the reverse complement.
GAGCGGGGCGGCTCGTCGGCTGGGGCTGAAGGCCCACTCCGCTGGGGTGCCCGCGCGCCGCCCGGCCCGACGCCACCCGCCCGCTGCCGGTCGCCCGCTTCCCGGCAGCCCAGGCTCATAAACGGTAAAATGCGCACCCATGAAACCAGAAACCTGGCTGCCGCACGTCACCGTTGCGGCCATCGTCGAGCGTGACGGGCGTTTTCTCGTGGTCGAGGAACATACCGCCGACGGTCTGCGCCTGAATCAGCCCGCCGGCCATCTGGAAGCGGGCGAAACGCTTCTGGAAGCGGTGGTCCGCGAAACGCTCGAAGAAACCGCGCATCCGTTCACGCCCGAAGCGCTGGTCGGCATGTATATGACGCATTTCGGACGGCCCGGCAGTGAGGGCGTGACGTATCTGCGCTTCACCTATTGCGGCACGAGCGGCAAAGCGGATGCAGAGCGCGCGCTCGACCCCGACATCGTCCGCACGCTGTGGATGAGCGCCGACGAATTACGCGCCTGCCCCGAACGGCATCGCACGCCGCTCGTCATGCAATGTCTCGACGATTACCTCGCAGGCCGGCGTTTCCCGCTCGATTTCGTGCACACGCATTCGGTCGGGCAGAAACAGGCACAAGCAGATGCAAGCGGGCTCAGCCAGGCCTAACCTGTCATACACGAGCCTGAACCGTCACGAGCGGCCAACCAGGCGACCGGGCAACACGGTCAACCCACGATCAACGAAGTCACGCAGTACCCAGTGAGCACCTTATGAGCAAGCAGAAAGTCGTAGTAGGCATGTCGGGCGGCGTCGATTCGTCGGTTACCGCGTGGCTGCTGAAGGAACAGGGCTACGACGTGGTCGGCCTGTTCATGAAAAACTGGGAAGACGACGACGACAGCGAGTACTGCTCGACGCGGCAGGATTGGATCGACGTCGTCTCGGTGGCGGACCTGATCGGCATCGACGTCGAAGCGGTCAATTTCGCCGCCGAATACAAAGACCGCGTATTTGCCGAATTCCTGCGCGAATACTCGGCCGGCCGCACGCCGAATCCTGACGTCCTGTGCAACGCCGAAATCAAGTTCAAGGCCTTCCTCGATCACGCGATGTCGCTCGGCGCGGAAACCATCGCGACCGGCCACTATGCGCGCGTGCGTGAGAACAACGGCCGCTTCGAACTGCTGAAGGCCTTCGATCATACGAAGGACCAGTCGTACTTTCTGCATCGGCTGAATCAGGCGCAGTTGTCGAAAACGCTGTTTCCTTTGGGCGAGATTCCGAAAACCAAAGTGCGCGAGATCGCCGAACAGATCGCGCTGCCGAATGCGAAGAAGAAAGATTCGACCGGCATCTGCTTTATCGGCGAACGGCCGTTCCGCGACTTCCTGAATCGCTATCTGCCGACCAAACCCGGCCCGATGAAAACCACCGACGGCAAAGTGGTCGGTGAACATATCGGCCTCGCGTTCTATACGTTCGGGCAGCGCAAGGGCATCGGCCTCGGCGGCAGCAAGGACGGTAGCGGCGAACCGTGGTTCGTCGCCGGCAAGGATATTGCATCGAACACGCTGTATGTCGCGCAAGGCCACGACCATTCGTGGCTGCTGAGCCATACGCTTTCGGCAGGCAATACGAGCTGGGTGGCGGGCGAACCGCCGGCCGACGGTTTCGCCTGCGGCGCGAAAACCCGTTACCGGCAGGCGGATGCACCGTGCACGTTCGGCGCGGCGGCAAGCGCGGCGGCCGGCGCGGCAGATGATGGCGAAGGCCTCTTCGAACTGAATTTCGACGCCGCCCAGTGGGCTGTCACACCGGGGCAATCCGCGGTGCTCTACGATGGCGACGTGTGTCTCGGCGGTGGCATCATCGAACACGCGGTGACCGGGCAGCCAACGGCGCGCGAGCCGCAAAAGGCAGCGTTGCTAACCGCCCGTTGAGCGATGAGTTTTATCGTGCGGCAACGCCTTGGCGCCGCCGCACGCGCTTCACCTGTATGCATCAACTTCAAGCTTCAGACTTCACGCCTCACCCGCACGTTTCACCTTCAAGCCGCAGCTAGCTTCACCATAAAAAGCAGTTGTTCGTTCCATTCGCGGCGGACGCCGTCCGCGCCGACAGCGTCGACGATCCCTCCGCGACGATCTTCACTGCACTGGAGTCCCCATGTTTTCTCGACGTTATCTGGCGATGTGGTGCGCAGTCGTTCTGCTCGCAGCCTGTGCGGTGCTCGCCGCGACGCATCACCTTTCGTGGTTCTGGATCATCGTGCCGGTGGCGCTCGTCGCGCTCGGTCTGTTCGACCTGACGCAGGATCGCCACGCGATTCTGCGTAACTATCCGCTGTGGGGTCACTTCCGCTTCCTGTTCGAATTCATCCGCCCGGAAATCCGCCAGTATTTCGTCGAGGACGATACCGACGAGAAACCGTTCTCGCGCGCCCAACGCAGCATCGTCTATCAGCGCGCGAAGAACGACGTGGATAGCCGCCCGTACGGCACCGAACTCGACGTCAAAGCTGTCGCGCACGAATGGATCAGCCACTCGCTCGCGCCGACCAAAGTCGACAGCCACGACTTCCGTGTCGTCGTCGGGCCCGACCGCGCGCAACCTTATTCGATGTCGATCTTCAACGTCTCCGCGATGAGCTTCGGCTCGTTGTCCGCGAACGCGATCATGGCGCTGAACCTCGGCGCGAAGAAAGGCAACTTCGCGCACGACACGGGCGAAGGCTCGATGTCGAAATACCACCGCGAGCATGGCGGCGACATCATCTGGGAAATCGCTTCGGGTTACTTCGGCTGCCGTAACGACGACGGTACCTTCAGCGCGGAGAAGTTCGCCAAACAGGCCGCCGAGCCGCAAGTGAAGATGATCGAGGTGAAGCTCTCGCAAGGCGCGAAGCCCGGTCACGGCGGCGTGCTGCCGGCCGCGAAGATCACGCCCGAGATTGCGGAGACGCGCGGCGTGCCGATGGGCCGCGATTGCATCTCACCGGCTACCCATTCCGAGTTTTCGACGCCGCGCGGCCTGCTCGAATTCGTCGACCGTTTGCGTACGCTGTCCGGCGGCAAGCCGACCGGGTTCAAGCTGTGCATCGGGCATCCATGGGAATTCTTCGGCATTGCAAAGGCGATGCTGGAGACGGGGATTTTGCCGGACTTTATCGTGGTCGACGGTGCGGAGGGCGGCACGGGCGCAGCGCCGCTGGAGTTCACCGATCACGTCGGCGTGCCGTTGCAGGAAGGGCTGCTACTGGTGCACAACACGCTGGTCGGCATCGGCTTGCGTCAACGCATCCGCATCGGCGCGAGCGGCAAGATGATTACCGCATTCGACATCACGAAGACGCTTGCCATCGGCGCGGACTGGGTCAACGCGGCGCGTGGCTTCATGTTCGCCGTCGGTTGCATTCAGGCGCAGACCTGCCACACCGGACGCTGCCCGACGGGCGTCGCGACGCAGGACCCTGTGCGTCAACGCGCTTTGGTGGTTCCGGACAAGGCCGAACGTGTATTCAACTTCCATCACAACACGCTGCATGCGCTGAAGGAAATCATCCAGGCCACGGGGCTCAAGCATCCGGCGGAACTGCGCGCGCACCACATCGTGCGGCGTGTATCGTCGCATGAGGTGCGCTTGATGTCCGAACTGTTGAAGTATCTCGAGCCGAACGATCTGCTGAACGGCAACTATCGCTACACGCTGTACGAGAAATATTGGCCTATTGCGCAAAGCGATTCCTTTGCGCCGAAGGTCGAACTGGCCGCGACGTAATCTGGCTGCGATGACGATCGGCTGATGGGCCGATCGTCTGGGAGTCTTAGGTTTTGACGGCGAGTTTTTGCAGAAAAATAAGAATCCTTAAGAGCTCGTCTCATATACAAGGACAGCGGCGAACCGTACATTTGCGTGGTCTTTTTCCCGCTCAACGTCCATGGTTACACCCTCTTCTGTTTCGGTGCCGCTCGGCGAGCACACGCAACTCGTCCAGACCCGTCATGGCTGGATGCTCGCCAATCCAAACGACTTCTATCTCGGTCGCGCACTTATCGAATACGGTGAATGCAGCGAACTCGAATCTGCCGTGTTGCGACAGTTGCTGGTGCAGCCGGGCATCGTCGTGGAAGTCGGCGCGAATATCGGCGTGCATACGATCATGCTGGCGCGTGAGGCGCAGCTGCGTCGCCAGGTGCTCGTCGCGTTCGAGCCGCAGCCGGTGATCTTTCAGAACCTCTGTGCGAATCTCGCGGCCAATGGAGTGCGTAACGTGCTCGCCTGGCCGTATGCGTGTGGGGCGACTGCGGGGACGCTGCATTTTGCGCGGCCGGACTATGACGCGCCGGGTAACTTCGGCGGCGTATCGATGCAAACGGAGGCTGCGGCGAATACGCTCCCGGTTCCGTGCGTGCGGCTGGACGATGTGCTGCGCTCGCATACCGTGGGGATGCTGAAACTCGACGTGGAAGGGTTCGAGTTGAACGCGCTGCTAGGCGCGGAGGAAACCATCGCCCGCTCGCGGCCGGTGATTTACGTGGAGAACGACCGGCTCGATCGCTCGCAGGCGTTGATCGAGTGGTTGTGGTCGAAGGAATACCGGATGTGGTGGCATTTGCCGCCTTTGTTTAATCCGGGCAATTTCTTTGAACGCGAGGAGAATATCTACGGCAGGTTGCTGTCGTGCAATATGCTCGCGCTGCCGCGGGAACTGGAAATGGAGATTGATGGGTTTGTCGAGGTGACGGATTCGGATTCTGCCACGCATGCGTTGATGAGTTTGAGCAGTTAGCCGACCGAACACCTCCCGAGAAGACGAACGACGACCGGCCGCCTGAAGCGGCCTTTTTTCGTTTGAAGATCGCCTCAAGTCCCCTCCGACCCCGCAAAACGGACACCCCCCTCCCTTTCCGTTAAAATCTACAGTTTAGCACTTCGCTCCACGGCCAGCTCGCGCGCTCCGGCGTTTGCGGCGCGGCCCTATGCCCGAAAGGCACTTCATGCTCACGTTTCAGCAAATCATCCTGACACTGCAGTCCTACTGGGATAAGCAGGGTTGCGCGTTGCTCCAGCCGATCGACATGGAAGTCGGCGCGGGCACGTCCCACGTCCACACTTTCCTGCGCGCGATCGGCCCGGAACCGTGGCGAGCCGCCTATGTGCAGCCGTCGCGCCGCCCGAAAGACGGCCGCTACGGCGAGAACCCGAACCGCCTGCAGCATTACTATCAGTACCAGGTCGTGCTGAAGCCGGCGCCGGAAAACATTCTCGACCTGTACCTCGGCTCGCTCGAAGCCCTCGGCTTCGATCTGAAGCAGAACGACGTACGCTTTGTCGAAGACGACTGGGAAAACCCGACGCTCGGCGCTTGGGGTCTCGGCTGGGAAGTGTGGCTGAACGGCATGGAAGTGACCCAGTTCACCTACTTCCAGCAAGTCGGCGGTCTGGATTGCAAGCCGGTGCTAGGCGAAATCACTTATGGTCTCGAACGTCTGGCCATGTATCTGCAGAAGGTCGAGAACGTCTACGACCTGGTCTGGACCGAGTGGGAAGAGCAAGGCCCGAACGGCCCCGAACTCCGCCGCCTGACTTACGGCGACGTGTACCACCAGAACGAAGTCGAACAGTCGACCTACAACTTCGAGCACGCGAACGTCGATCTGCTGTTCACGTTCTTCAACAGTTACGAAGCGGAAGCCAAGCGCATGATCGATGCGCAGATCGCGCTGCCCGCTTATGAACTGGTGCTGAAGGCCGGCCACACGTTCAACCTGCTGGACGCCCGCGGTGCGATTTCCGTCACGGAACGCGCGGCCTACATCGGCCGGATTCGCGCGCTGTCGCGTCTGGTCGCACAGGCTTACTACGACTCGCGCGAAAAGCTCGGTTTCCCGATGCTCGGCAATCCAGTGCACGGCGTGCCCGGACTGACGACCGACGAGCAGGATGCCGCCATGCCCGCGTGGGCGCCGCCGCTGAAAATCGAACGCAAGATCGATCCGGACTGACGAGACGAGAACACCAAGAAATGACTCAACCCCATCAAGCTACCCTGCTCGTCGAGCTGCTGACCGAAGAACTGCCGCCGAAAGCGCTCGCGCGTCTCGGCGACGCGTTCGCCGAAGGCATTGCGCAGCGCCTCGCGGCGCGCGACCTGGTCGAAGGCGAACTGTCGTTCGAACGTTATGCCACGCCGCGCCGCCTCGCTGTCACGATCAAGAACGTGCGTGCGGTCGCGCCGGAAAAACACGTGCGCGAAAAAGTGCTGCCGGTTTCCGTCGCGCTCGATAAAGACGGCCAGCCCACCGCGCCGCTCGCCAAGAAACTGGCCGCGCTCGGCTTCCCCGATTTTTCGGTGAACGACCTGGAACGTGCGCAAGACGGCAAGGCTGAAGCCTTCTTCCTGCGTTACGCCGCGCCGGGCGCCACGCTCGCCGAAGGCCTGCAAACCGCGCTCGACGAAACGCTTGCCAAGCTGCCGATTCCGAAGCCGATGACGTATCAGCGCCCGGACGGCACCAGTGTGCAATTCGTGCGCCCGGCGCATCGCCTGACCACTTTGCACGGCGAACAGGTCGTGCCGGTCACCGCGCTGGGCGTCGACGCCGACGACACCACGCTCGGCCATCGCTTCCTGTCCGAAGGCTTCGTGCAGATCCAGCATGCGGATACGTACGCCGATACGCTGATGCACAAGGGCCGCGTGGTCGCGAATTTTGCCGATCGCAAGGAAACCATCCGCACGCATCTGCTCGCGCAAGCCGAAGGCGACCAGGTCGTGATGCCGGAATCGCTGCTGGATGAAGTGAATTCGCTGGTCGAATGGCCCGTGGTCTACGCCTGCCGGTTCGAAGACGAATTCCTGCAAGTGCCGCAGGAATGCCTGATCCTGACCATGCAGACGAACCAGAAATACTTTGCGTTGACGGATGCGAACGGCAAGCTGCGCTCGCGCTTCCTGATCGTGTCGAACATCGAAACGGCGACGCCGGGCGATATCGTCGAAGGCAATGAGCGCGTGGTGCGTCCGCGTCTGGCCGATGCGAAGTTCTTCTTCGAGCAGGACAAGAAGAAGCCGCTCGCCGATCGCGTGCCGCTCCTCGCCAACGTCGTGTATCACAACAAGCTGGGTTCGGCGCTGCAACGCGTCGAGCGCGTCGAAGCGCTGGCAGGTGCAATTGCCTCGCTGATCGGCGCAGATGTCGCGCTCGCGAAGCGCGCTGCACGTCTGGCCAAGGCCGACCTGATCACCGACATGGTCGGCGAGTTCCCAGAGCTGCAAGGCACGATGGGCACGTACTACGCGCGGCACGACGGCGAGCCGGAAGAAGTCGCGCTGGCATGCTCGGAACACTATCAGCCGCGTTTCTCCGGCGATGCGTTGCCGACCACGGCAACCGGCACCGTCGTCGCGCTCGCCGACAAGCTCGAAACGCTGGTCGGCATCTGGGGCATCGGTCTGCAACCGACCGGCGAAAAAGACCCGTTCGCGCTGCGCCGTCATGCGCTCGGCGTGCTGCGGATTCTGGTCGAGAAGCAACTGCCGGTCGATCTGATCGAACTGCTGCGCACCGCTTACGCGCAATTCGCCGCTGTGCCGGGCGTCGCCGATTCGACGGAAGCGATCTACGAATTCAGCATGGACCGCCTGCGCGGTCTGCTGCGTGAGCGCGGCTACGCGCCAGGTGAAATCGACGCGGTGCTGGCGCTGAACCCGACGCGCCTCGACGACATCGTCGCGCGCCTAGATGCAGTGCGCGAATTCGCGGCGCTGCCGGAAGCGGCCTCGCTCGCGGCAGCCAACAAGCGCATTTCGAACATCCTGAAGAAGTCGGAAAGCGCGACGAACGGCGGCGTGCAGGTCACGTTACTGACCGAAGCGGCGGAAAAAGCCTTGCATGCGCAACTGGAACAGGTTGCACCGCGCGTGCAATCGCAACTCGCCGCACGCGACTACACGGGCGCACTGACCGCGCTCGCCGCGTTGCGCGAACCGGTCGACACGTTCTTCAACGACGTGATGGTCAATGCCGAAGATCCGGCGTTGCGCGCCAACCGTCTGGCTTTGCTCGGCGCGCTTCATCAGCAGATGAATTGCGTCGCCGACATTTCCCGACTCGCCGCCTGAGCCCCGCGCCATGCCGACCAGAAAAGTGGTGATCCTCGACCGCGACGGCGTGATCAACGTCGATTCCGACGCGTTTATCAAGTCGCCGGACGAATGGGTCGCCCTGCCCGGTTCGCTCGAAGCGATCGCGCGGCTGAACCAGGCGGGTTATCGCGTTGCTGTCGCGACGAACCAGTCGGGCATCGGCCGCGGTCTCTTCGACATGAACGCGCTCAACGCAATGCATCTGAAAATGCATCGCATGGCGGCCGCGGTCGGCGGCCGCATCGACGCGGTATTCTTCTGCCCGCACACGGCGCAAGATCACTGCGAATGCCGCAAACCGAAGCCCGGCATGCTGAAGATGATCGCCGAACGTTTCGAAGTCGATCCGCACCACACGCCGGTGGTCGGCGACGCGATGCGCGACCTGCAAGCGGGCGCTTCGCTCGGCCACCCGACTCATCTGGTGCTGACCGGCAAGGGTCGCAAGACGCTCGCAACCGGCGGCCTGCCCGAAGGCACGCGCGTGCACGACGACCTGCGCGCATTCGCACTCGACTTCCTTTCCGACGCTCACGAGTGACGCGCGCCACGCGCGCCCCCAACCCTCACTGACCACGCCGATGCGCTTCATTCGCTCGTTACTGCTGCTGATCTACCTCGTGCTCTTCACGGTGCCGTACGCGATCGCGTGCTTCATCGCGTTCCCCTTCATGCGCGCCGACAATCGCTACTGGATGGCGGCCGGCTGGTGCCGCGCCACGCTCTACACAGTGCGCTGGCTGAACGGCATCCGCTACCAGGTCGAGGGCTATGAGAACCTGCCCGATGGTCCGGCCGTGCTGCTGTCGAAGCATCAATCGGCGTGGGAAACGCTGGCGTTTCCGGCGCTGATGCCGCGGCCGATGTGCTACGTGTTCAAGCGCGAGCTGCTGTTCGTGCCGTTTTTTGGCTGGGCGCTGGGCTTGTTGAAGATGGTTCACATCGATCGCAAGGAAGGCAAGTACGCGTTCGAGTCGGTGATCAAGCAAGGCAAGGCGCGCATGGACGAAGGCGCGTGGGTCATCATGTTTCCGGAAGGCACGCGTACGCCGACCGGCAAGCAGGGCAAGTACAAAACAGGCGGTGCGCGTTTTGCAATTGCCACTGGCGCGCCAGTCGTGCCGATCGCGCACAACGCAGGACGACTGTGGCCGCGCAACTCGTTTCTCAAATATGCGGGTATAGTCACAGTGTCGATCGGCAAGCCGATCGAGACGACGGGGCTCACGCCCGATGAAGTGAACACGCGCGTCGAAACGTGGATCGAAGCTGAAATGCGTCGCATCGATCCTACCGCGTACCGCGCGGCGGATAGCAGCTCCGCCGCCGCACCAATCTGACGCGCCCGCGCCCTCGAAGGCGCATTTGCGCGAAGCCGAATCCGATGCAGAAGTCTCCTACGTCGCAGCCCGCTGCGGCGCTCGATAACCGGCAACTCGATCTCCCGCTCTTCGCCGAGCCGGGGTCGACGTCGTCGTCCCCATCACCGTCCGTGCCGTCGTCCGGCTCGCAAAGCGGGCAGCAAACGGCCGTGCCGCTTGCACCGGACGGCAGCAAGCTGCGCAGCCTCACCATCGGCTCGCGCACGCTGCACTACGTGCTCAAGCGTTCGGCACGCCGCTCGATCGGCTTTGCGATCGACAGCACAGGCCTGATGATTACCGCACCACGCTGGGTCACGCTCGCCGATATCGAAACCGCCATCACCGAAAAGCAGCGCTGGATTTTCACGAAGCTGATCGAATGGCAAACGCGCGTCGAACAGCGTGCGTTACCCAAGGTTGACTGGAAAGATGGTGCGGAAGTGCCGTATCTCGGCCAGCCGGTGCGCGTGAAGCTCGGCTCGCCGCAAGGCACGCTGGCCTTCAACGCGGATGAAGCTGCACTGCAAGTGCCGCTGCCGTTGCAAGCGGACCCGCAGCAGATCAAGGATCGTGTGCAAGGCTGGCTGCAAGGCGAAGCAAAACGCCTGTTCGGCGAGCGGCTCGCGATCTACGCGGAGAAACTGGGCGTCAACTATCGCGCCTATGCACTCTCTTCGGCCGCCACGCGTTGGGGTAGCTGTTCGAGCGACGGCAAAATCCGCCTGAACTGGCGGCTGATCCACTTCCCGCTGTCGATCATCGATTACGTCGTGGCGCACGAGCTCGCGCATCTGCGCGAGATGAATCACAGCCCGCGCTTCTGGCAAACGGTTGAATCGATTTTTCCGGAATTCCGCGAAGCGCGGCAGACGTTGAAGTCGCATCCGCCGGAATTGCTGCCGACGCTTTGACGCCTTCGGGCCTTTTTCGGCTCTTCAAGACTTCGATCGTCAACCATGAAGCCTTGAAGCCGGCGCCTCGACTCGAAGCGCCGGCCTTCTGAAACCCACCGCTCATTCCGCGCAGAAGGTTTCCTGCAGGTGACGCCACGTCACCTTGCCGTGCGCGTCCAGATCCATTACCGCTGTCGAGCGCCGCACGTTCGCATTGCCCGCGTTGTCGCGCTGATACTCACGATACTTCACTACCGCGCCCAACGCATACTCGGACACGATCTCCATATCGCGAATTGTGATCTGCGAGCCAGGACGCGCGCCGTTCAGCTTCGCGAAAATCTCACGCAGGCCCGCGTAATCCAGTGCGAGACCGGACGGCATGACCAGCGTGAATTGCGGAGCGAAACGCGCCATGATGCGATCCAGCGCGCCGTGATCCGCGGAGCCGTCGAACAAAGCCTGGATTTCGACGTGGATGTCGCCAAGTTCTTTGAAGTAGGGATTGCTGTCGTTCATTGCGTGTCCTCGCCCCGCCGCTTACGTCACTTTTTCTTCTGGATAAATTCGATCTTGTAGCCGTCCGGATCCGTCACGAAAGCGATCACGGTGGTGCCGTGTTTCATCGGACCGGCTTCGCGCACGACCGTGCCGCCTTGCGCCTTGATTTTGTCGCAAGCCGCATAGGCATCTTCGACTTCGACAGCAAGGTGCCCGAAGCCGGTGCCGAGGTCATACGACGGCGTGTCCCAGTTGTGCGTAAGTTCAAGGACGGTGCCGTTGCGCTCGTCTTCATAGCCGACGAACGCAAGCGTGAACTTGCCGTCCGGATAGTCATCCCGGCGCAGCAATTTCATACCGAGCAAGTCGGTGTAGAAGGCAATCGAGCGGTCCAGGTCGCCGACCCGGAGCATGGTGTGAAGCAGGCGCATCGTGTACTCCCTAGTGCGTGATGTCGAGAGCGTAAATGTACCCGGAATCGCGCCACGCTGCAGAGCGTGCCACACGCGGCGAGGCGCATGGCACGCCCGTTTTTAGCCCGCGCTCTTCACCTCGTCGCGCAATGCGCGCCGCAGAATCTTGCCGACGTTGGTCTTCGGCAGTTCGCTGCGGAATTCGATGATCTTGGGGCGCTTATAACCCGTCAGTTGCTCCTTACAGAACGAAAAAATATCCGCATCAGTGAGCGCCGGATCTTTCTTCACCACGTAGAGCTTGACGACCTCGCCCGCCTCCGCGTCCGGCACGCCGACTGCCACCACTTCGAACACGCCCGGGTGCTTCGCCACGACGTCCTCGATTTCGTTCGGATAGACATTGAAACCCGACACCAGAATCATGTCTTTCTTGCGATCGACGATCTTCACGAAGCCCTCTTCCGTCATCACGCCGATATCGCCGGATTTGAAGAAACCGTCCGGCGTCATCACCTTCGCGGTTTCATCGGGACGGTTCCAGTAGCCGGCCATCACCTGCGGTCCGCGAATACAGATTTCGCCACGCTCGCCGAGCGGCACTTCGTGGCCGCCGTCGTCGCGAATCGAAATATCCGTGGACGGCAACGGCAAGCCGACCGTCCCGGTGAACGCAGTCGACGTCGGCAGATTGGTGGTGGCGCACGGCGACGTTTCCGAGAGCCCATAACCTTCGACAATCGGCACGCCAGTCAGCGCTTGCCAGCGTTGCGCGACGGCTTGCTGCACAGCCATGCCGCCGCCGTTCGATTGCACCAGCTTTGAGAAGTCGAGCGTTTTAAAATCAGGCTCGTTCAGCAGCGCGTTAAACATGGTGTTCACACCGGGGAACGAGTTGATCGCGTAGCCTTGCAAGGCTTTGATCAACCCCGGCAAATCGCGCGGATTCGGAATCAGGATGCCCATGCCGCCGCAGCGCATTGTCAGCAAACCGCAGACCGTCAAGCCGAAGATGTGATACAGCGGCAGCGCGACGACCGTGATGTACTGCTTGATGTCGGTGCGCTCGCGATAAACCGGCTCGCGCCACAACTCCGATTGCAGGACGTTGGCGATCAGATTGCCGTGCAGCAAAGTGGCGCCCTTCGAGACGCCGGTGGTGCCACCGGTGTATTGGAGCACCGCGACGTCGGTCTGCGTGAGCGTGACAGGTGTGAAGCCCGCGTCCGAACCACGCGCGATCGCATCGTTCAATGTAATTTGCGAAGTCGGCGGCACATTGGCCGCAATGTCCGGACTACCCGCGCCGAGCATCTCGCCGATCGACGTCAGCACGATATGCTTGATCGACGTACGCGCCTGTACGGCCTCGAGCGTCTTCGCGAACGTATCGAACAGCACGATCGCTTCCGCGCCGCTGTCGTTCAACTGATGCTCCAGTTCACGCGGCGTGTACAGCGGATTGACGTTCACGACCACGTAACCGGCGCGCAGGATGGCCGCCATGACCACCGGATACTGCAGCACATTCGGCAGCATCACGGCAATGCGTGCGCCGCGCGCGAGACCTAGCCATTGAAACCACGCCGCAAGATGGCGCGACTTCGCATCGAGTTCGCCGTAGGTCAATTTGCGGCCCATGCAGACGAACGCGCATTCTGCGGCGTGCGTCTGGAAACTTTGTTCCAACAGATCGCCGACGGAACTGAACTGCGTACTATCGATCTCGGACGGCACGCCCGGCGGATAGGACTTCAACCAGATTTTTTCCATGTCTCCTCCTTGGGTTTCGCATCGCGATGCGCCAATGCACGATGTGCCACTGCGCCAACGCCCCGATGCGAGCCGCGCTGCTTCTATCGCGTAGTAAGCGCGGGCATACGCCGCGCGGGCTGGTCGAAACAATCGAAGAATCGGCGCAACTGCTCGACCGTGCCACGCTCCAACTTTACTGTGCCGCTCTCGAGGCACTTCGGCAACTGCGTTGCCATGTCGCGCAGTGTGCCGTACAAGGTGCTGGTTTCCAGCGCGAGTTGAACGTCGATCGCCGACGGTGTGCGCTCGTGAATCTGCAACACGCCACGCCGTAATTCGAGCGCATGCGTTTCATTGCGATCCGTCACGCGAAACGCGAGTGTCATCTGCACGTCCGCGCACCGTTCCGGATCGACGTTCACACTGAAGCGCTGGAACACATTGCGCAACGGTTGAGCGCGCAACACATCCGCCGAAGCGAGACTCGAACTGCCGCCAAACGGCAGTTCGTCGTAGGCGTGTTCGAGTTCGCGCGCCGCGCTTAGATACCAGTTACGCCAGTTGGTGTTCACCGTGCGGTAGCCCAACTCGCGCAACGCGCCTGCCTTGATGCTGCGGGCGTCGGCGTCGGTTGTATCCAGGCGCACCAGCAGCGTGGCCAGTTCCGCGGCCCAACGCCAATCGCCTTCACCCAGTGCGATACGCGCAGCGGCGCGCACTGCCTCCACGCCGCCCATCATCTTGACCATGCGTTGCGAACGCTCAGCGCGCGGCAGCGGATCGAGCGATGCCGGATCGCCATCGAACCAGCCTAGTTGCCCGCTATACACCTGCCGTACCGAATGTTTGACCGTGCCGTAGTACTCGCCGAGCCACGCATGCTCAGCGAGGTGCGGCGGCAGCGCGGGAATGGCCTCGACGAGTTCGTCCGGGCTCAGGCCGAAGTTCATGTGGCGGATGGTCTGGTCGTGGATGAACTGGATGGCGTCGCGATACACGCACAGCACCTCGGCGACAGACTGCGCGCCCGATACCGGACGGCCATGCGCCGGCACCATATGCGCCGCGTTGAAGCCGCGCATCATGTCGATGGTCTGATACCAGCGCACCGGATCGCGGTAACGCGTGCCGCGCAGCGTGTGCACGTTCGCGAGACACTCGCCCTGGATCACTTCCGCCGACAGCAACACGCCGAGATCCGGCAGCCACATCACGATTTCGTCGTCAGCCTCCGAGGGCGCGTAGCGGAACTCAAAACGCACGCCTGCCAGCACGATGTCGAGCTTGTCGTCGAACACACGGGTCGGCGCGAAGAAGCTCGCCGGTTCGGCGATCAGCACCGGTCCGATGCCTGCATTGACCTTGCCGGTCGCGCCAGCCGGCAGCAGCGTGCCGAAGCTGTAAGCCGAACGCGTGGCGAGAATCGGCGCCACAAGGTTCGCGTTGTTGATGACGGTGTCCATCAACGAGCGGTGCGCGATGATCTCGACGCGGCCCGCCTCGAGCGCGGCCTCGTCGACAAAGGCCCGCACGCCGCCGGTGTGGTCCGTGTGGTTGTGCGTGTAGACGACAGCCTTGACCGGCAGCGCGGCGTGCCGCGGATCGATCGCGCAGAAGTCCTCATAGATGCGTTTCGCAGCGGACACTGCCTCGGTCGCGTCAATCACCACGATACCGTCGTCGCCGACCACGAAGATGATGTTCGCGATCGCGTAACCGACCGCGCAATACACGCGCTCGGCTACGCGATAGATGCGCTGTGCCATCCGCCGCGAGTGTTCGGTCAGGCGCGGCGGCACGGTCGGCGCGGCAATGGCGAAGGCGAGATTCACGCCGGCGTCGAACGCGACATCGAGCGGTTCGCCGATGTGTGGTGCGTCGAAGGCCGGATTACGGACCAGTTCTGGACAACATGAGCTCATGCGGTGTCTCCTTGAATATTCCACTGCGCGTTACGGGAAGCCACGCTGCATCTGGATCGGCTTTCTATTAATGGAATCGGAATTCTGATTCCTATTTTTAGGTAAAAAAATCAGCCGTCCGGCAAACCGAGACAGCGTCGCAAACGAACTTGCAGCCATGACCGCAGTTGCCGGCTGGTGAGCGACAAAGGACCCGGGTCGTTCAACACGCTGTTGACCAGCATGCCGAGGATCATTTGCAGGGTGGCGCGTACTTCGAATTCGAGCGACTGGGTCGCGTTGTCCTCGGCCTTGATGCCGCGCGACTGTGCCAACGCCCCGACGAGACGCGGCACGATCATCGCCAGAACCTCGTGATTGGTCGACTTCACGGCGTCCCAGCTGGCTTTGCGCTGCGACGCCCGCAGCAACGACGCGTGATACAGCCCACGATTGCGCCGGAACGTCATGACGTAAAACGAAATGACCGCATCGGCAAGCGTACCCGCGTCGTTCGAATGCCAGGCCGGATCACGTTCGACGGTCTCGCGCACGTGCGCGAGCCCCTCTTCCATTGCCGCGTCCTGAAGGACTTCAAAGAAGCTGTCCTTGTTGTCGAAGCGCCGATAAAACGCGCCGATCGACGTACCCGCACGCTCGACGATGTCGTTGATGGACAGATCATCGAGATTGCCGCTCGCTTCGAGCAGCTCGCGCCCGGCTTGCAGCATGCGAACGAGACCCTGCTGGCTGCGCGTCTGACGCGGCGCCGCGATGGCGCTGGGTTGTGCTTCGCGGCTGCGTGGGGAAGTCGTCATGCGGTGTTCAGTCTTGGTTCGCTGCGCTGAGAAAATGAAGACTCACGGCAAACCGGAATCTGGATTTCGGATCGTCCGCGATTGGGGTCGCTGTGTCAACCGCATCCAGGGTAATCACGGGGGGCGGTCATGCGATCACAGAGTCTGCCGTTCAGCGGCTCATTCAGGTTGCCAATGAGTCGGGATGCAGCAGGCCCTGCGCGGCGCGGTTCGCGTCCTCCATCACCTGTTCGGCCAGTCCCAGCGCGGAATCCGCGGCGGGCGAAAGCGTGCGCTCGGCCAGATACACCAGCGCGAATTCAAGCGCGAGACGCGGCGGATTGACGAGCGGAATGCGCGCCAATCGCCGCATCTCCAGATCGCGCCGCACCGCGGACGCCGTGGAGAACAGCACGGCATCGGTCCGCGCAACGACGTCCTTCAGTACCGCCACGTCGTTGCATTCGATCTGCAACGGAATCTGCTCGTGCGCACGGTATTTGAGCAGGCGATGCAGGGCATCCTTCATGAACGCTGGCAAGGTCACCGACACCAGCGGAAACTCGCGCAACGCCGCGAGTTGCACCGTGTCGCGCGCAAATAAAGGATGGTCCGGCCGCGCGAACCAGCCGCCCTCGTGACGCGGCAGACGCCGCAACGTGACATCCGGCGTCACGGGCGGCACACGGCGGTCGCCGACCAGAAAGTCGATCTGTTCGGCGTGCAGCTTGGCAAGCAACGCATCGCCTTCACCAAGTTCGATCCGCACCTTGATCTTCGGAAAGCGCCGCGCGAACTCCACCAGCAGGTCCGGCAGCAGCACGACCGCCGCATAGGGCCCGAGGCCGATGCGCACCTCGCCGAGTTCGTGTGTCTTCAGCAGTTCGACGTCGCGGAACAGACAGCGCGTTTCGAACAGCACGCGCCGGGCGCGCTCGACCAGCAGCCGCCCGGCCGCCGTCATCGCGACGCCGCGTGCCGCGCGGTCGAACAGTTTCATGCCGACTTCCTCTTCGAGCGCCTGAATGCTGCGGCTCAATGCCGGCTGGCTCAGATGAACCCGCTCGGCCGCGCGCGCAAAGCTGCCTTCCTCGGCGAGCGCGATAAGATGGGTAAGGCGGCGGGAATTGACCTCATGCATAGTTTGCAAGCTCCCGATAACGAGAATGCACTTGAACAATTCATTTATACCACCTCAAATGGGCGAAAACCCAGCGCCCCGCGCGAGAAATGGAGACACGCTTTGCCCACCATCCTGAGCAGCACGAAGCGCTGCACAGCGCTTGCCGCCGACACGGCCACAGCGTCGGCTCACCCCGCCCACACACGCGAAGCCCTGCAGGGCCACCGCTGGGTGATCGTCGCCTCGCTGTTCCTGTTCATGCTGATCAATTTCGCCGACAAAGCTGTGCTCGGTCTGGTCGCGATCCCATTGATGCATGACATGCAGTTGACGCACGGTCAGTTCGGCCTCGTCGGCAGCGCGTTTTTTGTGTTGTTCTCGATCTCCGGCGTCGCGGTCGGACTGATCGCAGACCGCGTCAACATGAAATGGCTGCTCGCCGCGCTCGCGCTGATCTGGGCGGTAGCGCAGTTGCCGCTCGCATGGCCGACCAGCTTTGCCGTGTTGCTGCTGTGCCGCGTCTTGCTAGGCGCAGGTGAAGGGCCGGCCTCGGCGCTTGCGCTGCACGTGGTTTACACCTGGTTCGACGACCACGAACGCAACCTGCCTACCGCCATCGTTCAACAAGGGGCGACCGCAGGCGTCATCATCGCGGGACCGCTGCTCACCTATATCTCGCAGCGGTGGCACTGGCACGCGACGTTTCTCACGCTCGGCGCGGTCGGCATCGGCTGGACCGTCTTGTGGCTGTGCCTGGGCAAGACGGGGAATCGTCAGCACAACGCATCATCCGCGTTTTCCGCGGCAGTTGCCGGCCCGCGTGCTGCGCCATTACGCTTTCGGCGCATGCTCAGCGACCGTACCGTCATCGGCGTGATGCTGCAATGCTTTGTCGGCTACGCGGTGGTCGCAATCGGTTTCACCTGGGTGCCCGCGTATTTCCGGCTCGGTCTCGGCTTTGACGCAACCCGGGCCGGTTGGTTGTTCGCGCTGCAAGTCGCGGCGCAGATCCCGCTCGGCATCGCGCTCGCAATAGTTTCGCATCGTATGCTCAAGCGCGGCGTGTCGTCGAAGGTGGCGCGCGGCAAACTGATCAGCGCGGCGTGCGTGGTAAGCGGGTTGGCGTACTGCTCACTGTTGTTCGGTGCGCCGCCGTTGGTCAAGATCGCGTTGATGGGGCTCGCCAGCGCATTGGCGATTCAGACTTTCACCTTCGGCCCGATGCTGGTCGCCGAAGTCGCGCCGGTGGCGCGGCGCGGAGCGCTGCTCGCGATCACCAATGCGATTGTCACCACTGCCGGGCTGATCGGACCCGTCGCGATGGGCAAGCTGCTCGGCGTGGCAGGCGACGTGAGGGGCTATGAGATTGGCTTCGGGATAACGGGCGTGTTGCTGCTGATCGTCGGTGCGGCGGGATTCGCGTTGATCGATCCACGACGGTCGAAGCGGCGCATGGAAGGCACACCTGAGTGAGACTCGCGGCCGCGCTTTTACATGGCCTATGCGTGGTTGTTGCATCGCCTTTCGTGCAGCGTTTCCCGTGATCGTTCGTAGCGCCTTTTCGCGGCTTTCGTGAGGCGCTCGAGTGGCCTTTGCGCACCACCCAAGCAGCCTCCTTCACGCGCGGTCCTACGACTTGTCGTTGCCATCCTACGTCATCCGAATCGTTGACTAAATTCGTCTGACGGTACATTCTTTCGCACACCGTCCAGCCGCGGCATCCCAAGAGACGGCGCAGCACCCAGAGCGAACCCAGCAGGAACTGACCAGACCTGTTCTACTGGAGGACCACCGTATGCGTCGTGCATGTTCGAGGCATGTGCCTGTTCGTTTGCGTCTAGTCGAAGCCCTTTCGTCCGCGCTCGGAATAGCGCTCCTTCTGCCATGCGAGTCTGCGTTCGCCGCCTGTGACAACACTGCGCCGATCAGCGGCCAGACGGTCACGTGCAGCAACAGTGCCCCCAACCCGTCCACTACGCCGGTCATCGCAGTGACCGGCAGCACCAACGTCGCGGCGAACGTGCAGGCAGGCGCGGAACTCGACGTGGGCGGCAACAATGGCATTCTCGTGTACGACCGCAGCACGGTCACCAACCTCGGGACAATCCGCGTCACGGGCGACAGCTTCTACGGCATCTCGGCCCAAGGAACGGGCGCCGGCCAAAACGGGCTGACCAACCGCGGTTTGATCGTAACGACCGGCGCAGGGTCGGACGGCATGTTCAACAGCGCGGCCGCGGTCACGATGCTCAACGACACGACCGGCGTTATCCAGACGAGCGGCACCAATGCCGCCGCGATGCACGACGTCTCCGGCGCCGGCGGCGGCACGCTCACCAACAACGGCCAGCTTTCGACTACCGGGGACAGCTCTGCCGGCATATCCGCGCAGACAGCTACCGACACGGTCGTCAACAACGGCACGATCACAACAACGGGTGCCAGCGCGCCTGGCATCTATACGTACAGCACCTCCATCACGAACACAGGCACGATCAGCACCTCGGGCTCAGGCTCGCACGGCATCATTTCAGAGGCTGCGTCACCGAGCGTCATTACCAACACCGGAAAGATCACCACCAACGGTCTCGGCGCCTACATTACGGGCAGCGTCACGTTCAACAACGAAGCCGGCGCAAGCATCGTCACCAAGGGGAGCAACGGCATCGATGCGAATGACGGTGGCACGTTCAACAATGCCGGCGTCATCTCCGCGACCAACGTCACGCTCTCGATTT
Source organism: Paraburkholderia domus (assembly GCF_905220705.1). GTDB lineage: Bacteria > Pseudomonadota > Gammaproteobacteria > Burkholderiales > Burkholderiaceae > Paraburkholderia > Paraburkholderia domus. Next base: position 56,698 of record NZ_CAJNAT010000012.1, on the reverse strand, counting down.
CCAATGCCGATGCCACTATCAACAATACCGGCACGCTCGAATCCGCCACCACGGAGGTCGTTGCATCATTCGGCTCGTTCGACATCACCATCAACAACACGGGCAACATGCTGGGCAGCAACGGCCGCGGGATCTATACCGATACCGGCAACGACACGCTCAACTGGAGTGCCGGCACGATCACCGGTTTTATCCGGCTCGGCACGGGTCACGATACCGCCACGCTGACCGGCCTGACCGACACCAATCTCGCCGGTGTGCCGCTGTTTGCAGGCGGCAACGTCTCGAGTGTTCTCAACTTCAACAACACTCAGGCGAGCGGTCTGAGCCGCTTCACGAACTGGTCGACCATCAACGCGACGAACGGCAGCCAGCTCACGCTCGACAACAACGGTTTAAGCCTCGGTAATAGCGGCACGCTGACGGGCACGCTGAATGTCGATTCGAGCAGTACAGTGTTTGCGGGCGGCTTTGGCGGCACGGCGACGATCGCACCAGCGCTCGCCGGTCAGCTCGTGAACGTCAACAATGCGGGCACCATCGATCTGACCAACGGGGCGACGGCTACGGGCAATACGCTGGCGATCAACGGCAACTACACGGGGCTCAACGGCCGCTTGCTGTTGCAGACGGTGCTGGGCGGAGACGGCTCGCCGAGCGACAAGCTGGCGATCGCGCAAGGTGTCGGCTCGGGCAATACTTCGCTCGGCGTCACCAACGTCGGCGGCTCAGGCGGCGCCACGCTCACGGACGGAATCCTCGTGGTGCAGGCGAGCAACGGCGCGACGACGACATCGAGCGCATTCACGCTGCCGAAACCGCTGACCGCGGGCGCCTATACGTACTACCTGTTCAAGGGCGGTGTGAGTGCGGGAACGGCGGACAACTGGTATTTGCGCTCGAGTCTGGCTGCGGCGCCTGCACCTGCACCTGCACCTGCACCTGCACCGACACCTGCACCTGCACCCGCACCGACACCGACACCTGCACCCGCACCGACACCGACACCTACGCCTACGCCTACGCCAACACCTACGCCCGCACAAACGGGGCCCATTGCCGCCGCCGGCACCCCTTCCTTACCCGCCCCACCACCAGCAGGCTCGGCGCCGACGCCGCTCTACCGGATAGAGGTGCCCGTCTACGCCGAGGTCCCGGTTCTCACGCGCGAACTCGGTATCGCGCAGATCGGAACCTTCCATGACCGCCAGGGCGAGCAGGCATTGCTGGACGAAAGCGGCCCGCTAGCCGCCGCGTGGTCGCGGGTCTGGGGCGAGCACACCTCGCAGAGCAACAGCGGCGCCGCCAATCCCGAATTCAGCGGCACGATGGCCGGCGTGCAAGTGGGTCACGATATCTACGCGGATCGCAGCCCAAGCGGCCAGCGCAATCACTACGGATTCTTCATCGGCTTTGCCCGCGCCCAAGGCGACGTGAACGGTTTCGCGCTCGGTTTCCCCGATCTGTCGGCCGGGCGGCTGTCGATCAATGCCTACAGCGCAGGCGTCTACTGGACGCACATCGGCCCGGGAGGCTGGTACACCGATGCAGTCGCGATGGGCAGCTCGCTGACGCTCGATCCGTCGTCGAATCAGGGCATTGGTGCGAGCACGCATGGACATGCCGTGACGACCTCGCTGGAAGCCGGCTTGCCGATTCCGCTGCGCGCCAATCTCAGTCTCGAACCGCAAGCACAACTGATCTGGCAGCATGCATCGATCAACGATCTCAACGACGGCATTTCGAACGTATCGTTTCACGCGGCAAACGGTCTGGTGGGCCGGCTCGGCCTGCGCCTTGAAGGCAGCTTCGAAGGCGCGGGCGCTCAGTGGCAGCCGTATTTGCGCGCGAATCTGTGGCGCTATTTCAATGGCACCGATAGCACGACCTTCGCCGGCACGACCGTGATTCCCAGCGATGTCGCCGCCACGGCCGCCCAGTTCGGCATCGGCATGGTCGCGCATCTGAGCGCTCGCGGCAGCGTGTTCGCTACCGCGAGTTACACCACGAACGTGAACGGCGAGCACCGCAGCACCGTGGAAGGCAATCTGGGCGCGCGCTGGAGTTGGTAAGCGCTCAGAACTGATGCCGCACGCCGGCCATCAGGCCGATCTGGCTCCCCTTCTGCGCGAGCCCGACGCCGTTGACGCCCTGCAACTGCGCGCCGATCAGGTCGCCCCGGTACAGCGAGTAATCGCCTTCCAGGTAGACGTCGGTGCGCCTCGACAGGTTGTAGTCGGCGACCAGTTGATATTGCCATGCCGAACCGTCCTGCGCGGCGGTCTTGCCGTCCTGCAGCGTGCGCCAGACATTCGCGGCGAAATGCCACGTGGTGCCGACCTGCTGCGTGATGCCGCCCATGATCATGCGACGCCGCGAAAAATCCGTGTACTTGAGCGCGGCCAACGCAGGCGCGGTGAACGGCCCGTTGGCGAAATTCGAGAAGCCGGCGTCATTCTGATCGACGATATAGCCGACGGAGAACCGGGTCATGTTCCACGTGTACGACCCGCCGAAAGTCCACGCTTTCGCGGCTGCGCCGTTGAGTGAATCTTTCGACTCCTGATACGCGCCGCCGAAGGTGAACGGGCCGCCCGGTGCGTAAGCGAGCGCCGCGCCGATCTGGCTGCCGTACGAATTGCCCGCATTGCCGCCAAACGCGTAGCCGGCAGCAAGATGGAAACCGTTATATTTCGCCTGATACTGCACCTGGTTGCTGGTCCAGATACCGCCGGTCATCGTCACTTCCGGCTGAAAACTGAAGTCGTACGGAATCCAGATATTGCTGCCGTAGCCGCCGATGGTAATGCCCTCGATCATCACGTTGTACTGACGGCCGAGGATCACCTGCCCATAGGAATCCGAGCGCACACCCACTTGCGCTTCATTGAAGAACGGCAAGGTGGGATCGCTTTGGCCGCTATTCATGTAGAAGCGATTTTCGAGCTTGAAGAACGTCGACCAGCCGCCGCCCAGATCCTCGACACCCCTTATCCCCCAGCGGCTTTCCGTCATGCCGCCGTTGCCGAGCCCGATTGACGAATCGCCGGCCTGGTTTGCGTGGGTCAGATACCGCACGCTTTCGTCGATCACACCGTAGAGCGTCACGCTCGATTGCGCGTGCGCCATTTGACACGCCAGCGCTGCGGGCACAACTGCCATCGCCCACTTGCTTACGTTCTTCATATCGTCTCCTCGTACGGATTCCCGCTTTTCGCGGATATTTCGATACGGCCACGCCTGACCCAAGTACCGGCACGCCGCTCATCTGGGAGCGCGCAAATCGGCAGATGCAATGCAGGGCTCGCATCGGAACCTTGCATGGCGGCCAATTCAGGCTGTTTGAATGAGCTGACGAAATGCTTGTGGGTGAACCTTAGCGCGAAACCAGGGCAGCAAGAAAATAGACTGAAGTAAGTGTTGTTATGTCATCGAAGGGCTTGCAGCTTGTAAGAGGCACGCGTAGGCGGTGGGGTCATCGCATGGCGGAGTGGACGGTTTTGATATCGTATGACCCATTTTCGCCACTCCGCACGCCATGAGCGCTACCGCACTGCCCGCGCGCCGCGCCCTAGGTAGCTTCGCCCCTTCGGCGTGTTGTTACTCGGCGAGTCGTTCAGCCTGCGCTTCCTGATGGCTGCGGCGCTGGTATTGACCGGCATTGCGCTGGTCAATGCGCCGACGAAGCGGCTTGCTGCCTAAGGAGTGGGGCGTTTCACGCGCGCTGCAGGGCGCAGCGCGCTTCGTTCAAGACCGCGCAACGCAACTCAGGCGTCGTCAGTCTCCGTTTCCGCGGCCGCGGCGCCGCGTGACGGCGAAGCCGCTACGATCTGCGCCACACGCACGTATTCGGCCACCGGCACATCTTCGGCGCGGCGTTGCAAATCGAAGCCCAGTGCGTCGAAATCCACCGAGTCACGAAACGCAGCCAGGGTGTTGCGCAGCATCTTGCGCCGCTGCGAGAAGGCCGCCGTCACCACTTCGCCGAGTACGCGCTCGTCCACGGCCGGCAGTTCATGCAGCTCGTACGGGATCATCCGCACGATCGCCGAATCGACCTTCGGCGGCGGCTGGAACGCTTCAGGCGGCACATCGAGTTGCTTGTCGATCACGTAGCGGTATTGCAGCATCACCGAGAGGCGGCTGAACGCCTTGGTGCCCGGCTCCGCCACCATGCGGTCGACTACTTCGTTTTGCAGCATGAAATGCTGATCGATCACGCGATCCGCGAACGCGGTCAGATGAAACAGCAACGGGCTCGAAATGTTGTACGGCAGATTGCCGACAATGCGCAGCGACGCCTTCTCACCCAGCGCTGCCAAAGTGCCGAAATCGAACGCGAGGGCATCGCCCGCATGGAGCTCGAGCAGGTCGCCGAATTTTTTCTTGAGGCGGCCGATCAGATCGCGATCCAGCTCGACGGCGTGCAACGGCGCTTCGGGCGTCGCCAGACGCTCGATCAGCGGCGCAGTGAGCGCGCCGAGCCCCGGCCCGATCTCGACCATGCGCTCGCCGCGCTGCGGCCGGATCACATCGACGATCGAATCGATCACGCCCATATCGACCAGAAAATTCTGCCCGAAACGCTTGCGCGCGATATGGCCTTGGTGCCGGCCCGGTTGCTGTTTGCTGGTGGACATCGAAGAAACGCTTTGAAAGAGAACTGCTTAAGAATAGGAACAACCCGGGACCAACCCAGGAACACGCGCGACGACCGCGACAACGGCAAGCGGCAGGAAACGCGTACGGCCCTTCTCTGCGCGACTGCTGGATCAGCCCGCGCGGCGGTGCTGCGCCATCGAAACCGCCGTGTCGATCGCGGCAATCAGACTGCCGGCATCAGCACGGCCAGTGCCCGCAAGATCGAGCGCAGTGCCGTGGTCAACCGAGGTACGGATGATCGGTAAGCCGAGCGTGATATTGATGCCTTCGCCGAACGTTGCGTACTTCAACACCGGCAGACCCTGATCGTGGAACATCGCCAGCACGCAGTCGGCCTGTTCCAGATAACGTGGCTGGAACAAGGTGTCCGCCGGATAGGGGCCAGGTGCGTCGATACCTTGCTCGTTCGCGAGCTTCAGTGCTGGGGAAATCACCTCGATTTCCTCGCGGCCCAGATAACCGTTTTCGCCCGCATGCGGGTTCAAACCCGTCACGAGGATACGCGGCGCAGGCAAACCAAAGTGGTGGCGAAGATCGTGATCGATGATGCGCAGCGTCTCCACGATGCCTTCGATCGTCAACGCGGCGGAGACGTCTTTGAGCGGCAGATGCGTGGTAGCGAGTGCGACGCGCAACGGGCGCTTGCCGGTACCGGCCAGCATCATCACCACACGCGGCGTGTGCGTGCGCTCGGCAAGATATTCGGTGTGGCCGGTGAACGGCACACCGGCATCGTTGATGGTGCTTTTCTGCAGCGGCGCGGTAACGATCGCGTCGAACGTGCCGGCCACGGCGCCGTCAATCGCGGTGTCGAGCAGATCGAGCACGTAGCGGCCGTTCGCGGCGTCCAGCTTGCCGGCCAGCGAGGGCGCGCCGAGCGGCCGGTGCTGCACCCGCACGCGCTTGCCGCCCGCCACCAGTAGAGCCCAATCGACGCCTACCGCCCGCGCGCGGTCAGCCAGCAAATCCGCATCGCCCAGCACGGTGAACTGTGCGCCCGGCCAATGCGCCGCCGCGCCCGCCAGCGCCTGCGCGGTCAACTCGGGGCCGACGCCGGCAGGCTCGCCGGTCGTGATCGCGATCTGCAACGGAAGGCTGGTGGACTGCGCGGCGGTAGTCATGATGATTATTGCAGGCTTGCCTGGACGGGTTTCACTTCGACGTAGGCCGTATCGCGCAATTCGCGCAGCCAGTCGGCGTAAGCCTGTTCCGCCTTGCGCTGACCGATTGCCTGACGCGCCAGATCCATCTGCTGCGAAACGGAGCCTTCCGATTCGCGGCGGCCCAGCACCTGAATCAGGTGATAGCCATATTCGCTGCGCACCGGGTCGCTGATCTGACCGTCCTGCAGGCTGTTCATGGCGCGCTCGAATTCCGGCACCGTCTCGCCCGGGCTGATCCAGCCCAGGTCACCGCCTTGCGACGACGAACCGTCTTGCGAGTAGGTGTGGGCAAACTTCGCGAAGTCACCGCCTGCGGCGATCTGGTTCTTGATTTCGAGCAGCTTCTGACGCGCTTGCGGCTCGGACATGCCGTCGCCGACGCGCAGCAGAATGTGGCGAACGTGCGTCTGCACGAGCTTCGGCGCATCGGAGCTGGTGCCCTGGCCCGCGCGACGATCGACGAGGCGCACGATTTCAAAGCCGTCGTTGGTACGGATCAGATCCGGATTGATCTCGCCCGGACGCAGCGCCGAGGCGGCCTTGACGAACTCAGGCGGCAGCTTGGACGGCGGCAGGAAACCCGTATCGCCACCTTTCGACGCATCCGGCGCTTGCGAATTCGACTTCGCCAGCTTTTCGAAGTTGGCGCCGCCCTTGGCTTCGGTCAGCAGGGCCTGGGCCTTTTTCTGCGCGGCTTCGATGTCGGTTTCCGATGCGTTCAACGGGGCCTTCACGAAGATGTGCTGAAGGTGCAAATCGCTCGTCAGGCCGGAGTTCGGGCCGCGCTGGCTGGCGATGTAGTTCGCGACCTCGGCGTCCGACACCGTGACCTTGCTGTCCACTTCCTTCTCACGCAGACGCGAGAGCGTGAGCTCGGTGCGTGCGTCGCTCGTGAAGGTGGTCCAGGGCACGCCTTGCGCCTCGATACGCGAGCGATACATGTCGAGCGACATGTTGTTCGCCTGCGCGAGCCGCTCGAGCGTTTTTTGAACAGCGGCGTCGTCAATGTTGATGCCGTCTTCTTTCGCCTTTTGCAGCTGGATGCGTTCCAGCACCATCTGGTTGAGCACCTGCTGGCGCAACTGGTCCATCGGCGGGACCGGCGCGTTCTGCTGGTTCAGCCGGTGGGTGATCAGGCCGATGCGCTCGTCGAGCTCGCGCCGCGTGATGACACCGTTGTTGACCACGGCGGCAATGGTATCGACTGTCTGGCCGTTATTGCCGGACGACAGCGCCTGCGCCTGAACCGGCGCAACCGACAGGAAAGACGCTACGGCGGCAAGACCGGCCGCAAGCGTTGCCAAGCGAAGCTTTTTCATGATTGCCACAGATACTCCAATGATGTCGGGCGCGCCTGGCCCGTCTTTTCGCATTCTATAAATGACCGTTACCGGCAAGCGTCATTCGTAATTGGTGAAACGCGCTTCCGGCGGCGGCGGCGGCGGCAACGGCGTATAGCCCGCCACGCTGGTGCGGAATGCGGAAATCAGCCCGTTGTCGACGCTCGACAACCCCTTGAAAGTCAACTGCGCGAGGAACCGCGTGCTCGATTGCTGCTGCGACGATGTGTTAAGACCGTTCGCATAGCGCTGGATCCCTGCGCCAAGCGTCCAGCAGTCGGCGTCGTATTGCAGGCCGATCAGACCGTCGACGATCTTATGCCCGTCCAGGTCGTAATTGAAACGGCCCACCCCGTACACACGGTGTGTCAACGGCCACTGGCCCGAGATCAGCACCTGATTGATCGGTTGGTTATCCAGCGTGGAGTTCGCGCGGGTGTAGCGATACGCGACGTTGATCACCTTGCCGGAGGCCGGGCTGAACCCAAAGCCGACGCTCGTCTTCGTCAACTGGTTGTTGTCGGCATTATATTGGAACGCCGTTTCCGAAGCGAAACCGGCGCCGAGCTTGAGCGACGCACCCGCGATCAGATCCGAATGCGTGGCCTGCGTACTCGTCTGAGTAGGCTGCAGCGTGACGCGCTGATCCTGGAAGTAATACTGCTGCGCGATCACAAAGCGCGCGCGTTCATCACCCGTGGCCGGGTTAATGAAGCGCGTGGTAATGGCCGCGGTCAGACGGTTCGCGTCGGCGATCCGGTCGTTACCGACGAACGTGTTCGGCGTGAAGATTTCCGCCAGCCCGAAGTCGGACTCGGCCGTATCGAACAGCGGCGCGGAATTCTGGTTGCGGTACGGCGTGTAGACGTAGTAAAGCCGCGGCTCCAGCGTCTGGATGTAATCCTCGCCGAAGATCCGCACCGAACGGTCGAAAATCAGCCCGGTGTCGAAACTTAGCGTCGGGATCGATTCGGTGAAATTTTTCGGTGTGCCGATCGGCACGTCGTCGCCGATATTGCCCAGGTTGTACGACGCAAAGTGCCATTGCACCTTCGGCGTCACGAAGTAACCCGGCCCGACCACCGAATACGACAGGTACGGGTTGAACATCACCCGCTGACCTTGGGTCAAGTCCCCGGTAGTGATGCGGAAATTCGAGTAGTCAGCTTCTGCACCGTAGTCGAAGCCGCCGACGTTGTACTTCGCGTACTTCACGTTCAACTGCGGCTCGCGGCCGTACGGCGCCACTGACGGCTGCAGCGTCTGCCAGTGCTGCTCGCGCGCAAGCACCGACCACGGGCCGTTGTTATAGGTCAACCCTGCTTCCTGTTGATACAGGAGCTGGGTGCCGTTCATGAACTGATTGACCGACGACGACAGGTCTTCCGGATACGTGTTGTCCGAAACCTTGTTGTAGTAGACGTAACCGCCAAACCCGTTGCCGAAGTTCTGGTTGTGCTGGATGTACAGCGCGTAGCGGTTCGTATGGGTCAGGTGGTCGTCCGGCAGGAATTCACCGGTGATCGAGCCCGAATAGGTGGGCGACAGATAACGGAAGCTCGACTGCAACTGAACGCCGCGCTTCGAGATCAGACGCGGCGTGACCGTCAGGTCGCGATTCGGTGCGATGTTGAAGTAGTACGGCACCGACAGTTCGAAGCCGTTCGACGAACTCAGCGAAAACGTGGGCGGCAGAATACCGCTGCGCCGGTCGCCCGACAGCGGGAACGACAGCCACGGCGAAGCGAATACCGGCACGCCCTGAAAGAACAGCACGCTGTTGTACGCGACGCCTTCATCCGCGCCGGTGTCGAAATCGAACTCGCTGCCTTTGATGTACCAGGCCGGGTTGTCCGTGCACGAACAGGCTGTGTACGTACCCTTCGTGAACACCGAGCGCTCGTTGTCGAGCAGGTCGACGCGCTCCGCGCTGCCCGAGCCGCCGGTCACGGTGAAGTGGTACTTCGGCGCCGACATGTAGCCTTCGCTCGAGTCCACCCGCATATGCGCTTCCGGGCCAGCAAACGTGGCGCCGTTATTGTTCAGGTGAACCCGGCCATATGCGTCGGCCATGTCCGTGTCCTGATCGTAGTGCAGCGCGTCGGCCTTGATCACGAAGGTATTGCGGCGCACCTCGGCCGAGCCTTTGGCGGCCATGTCCTGGTCGGTGGTTCCGCTGGTCGTGTCGCCGAGTACGAAGGTGGCCGGTTTCTGGCCTGCCTGCAACGGATGCTCTTCGAGCTGTGGGGCGAGTTGCATGCCCCAAGGCGCGTCAATAGGTTGCGGCTGCGCGGCCTCCCCCACCAACTGGGCGTGCGCAAGCGCGGGCATCAGGCCCGGAGCGGCGATCAACGCCGCGACGAGCCGCCTTTTGCGCGGCACTACAGCACAAGAGGGAGTCGTTTGGGAAAGCTGTCTAGGCGGCATGTATCGTTTGGCGAATCGGCCCGTCCATCAGCTTCTGCAGTCACGATCCACCGCCTGCACACCCCGACCGTGACAGTCGGCTGCACATCAATATTTACAATCTGTCGAACGATGAGGCGGGCGGTAAAGCGGAACACGCGAAAGCTGGCGTGAGTCGCGTCAAAAAAGTCGTGGGGTATTATATGGCAAGACGTTGCCCCTCAGAATTTGCCGCCGGTTTTCATGACCCTGCCCCCTTCCAAAGACGCCATCCAAGATTCCTCCGACAGCCGCCTCGAACTGCTCAAGGCCTGGCTGAACGCCCACGCAGTGGGCTATGCGCTCGAACTCGACACGCTTGCCCCGGCTTCGTCCGACGCCAGTTTTCGCCGCTATTTCCGACTCGCCGGTAAGGCGGCGGAAGGTGAAAGCACCGGCACACTGATTGCCGTCGATGCCCCGCCGCCCGAAAAGTGCCGCGAATTTGTGCAGGTGGCGCAGTTGCTCGGCGCTGCCGACGTGCATGTGCCGCGCGTGCTCGAGGTCGATTTCGACGCCGGCTTCATGCTCGTCACCGATCTGGGCACCGACTCGTACCTCGGCGCGTTGACCGAGGCGCAAAGCGGGGATGACCCACGCCGCGCACGCACGCTGATGCGCGACGCGCTCGATGCGCTGATCCGCTGGCAGCTCACATCGCGCGAAGACGTGCTGCCGCCGTTCGACGAAGCCTTCCTGCGCCGCGAGATGGAGTTGCTGCCGGAGTGGTTCATCGGCCGCCATCTGGGCCGCGAGGTCGACGACAAGACCCGCGGGCTGCTCGATCGCACCTTCTCGCTGCTCATCGCAAGCGCCCGGGCGCAGCCGCAAGTGTTCATGCTGCGCGATTTCATGCCGCGCAATCTGATGATCGCCACCGCGCCCAACCCCGTGAATCCCGGCGTGCTGGACTTCCAGGACGCGGTGTATGGCCCAATCACCTACGACGTCGCTTCGTTGCTGCGCGATGCATTCATCAGCTGGGACGAAGAGTTCGAGCTGGATTGCTTCGTGTACTACTGGGAACGCGCGAAAAAGGCCGGCCTGCCCGTCGATCCGGATTTCGGCGAGTTCTACCGCCAGCTCGAATGGATGGGGCTGCAACGGCACATCAAGGTGCTGGGCCTGTTCTGCCGGATCAACTACCGCGACAGCAAACCGCATTACATGAAAGATCTGCCGCGTTTCATCGGCTATGCCCGCAAGGTCGCGGAACGCTATGCGCCGCTGCGTCCGTTCGCGAAGCTGCTCGACGATCTCGAAGGCCGCGCGAATGAAGTCGGCTACACGTTCTGACCCATGACGATGTCCCTGAAGAAAGCGATGATTTTCGCCGCGGGCCGCGGCGAACGCATGCGTCCGTTGACCGACACGTGCCCGAAGCCTTTGCTCGAAGTGGGCGGCAAGCCGTTGATCGTCTGGCAGATCGAACGCCTCGCGCGCGCCGGCTTTCAAACCATTGTGATCAACCATGCCTGGCTCGGTCAGCGGATCGAAGCCGCGCTCGGCGACGGTTCGCGCTGGGGCGTGCAACTGCGCTACTCGGCCGAGCAGGAAGCGTTGGAGACGGCGGGCGGGATCGTGCAGGCGTTGCCGTTGCTGGAAGATGAGGGCACGAGCGAAGTGTTCGTCGCGGTCAGCGGTGACGTCTATGCGGATTTCGATTATGCGACGCTGAATACGTGCGCCGAAGCGCTGAAGGCGTCAACTGAGCCCGCCATGCACCTGGTGATGGTGCCGAACCCGGCGTTTCATCCGAACGGCGACTTCGGGTTGGTCGACGGAACGCTGTCGCTCGATGCGCAACCACGCTTCACGTTCGGCAATATCGGTCTGTACGACACGCGCATGTTTCGCGATCTGCCGCGCGGCACGCGGCGCGCGCTCACGCCTTACTATCGCGAGACGATTGCGAGCGGTCTCGCGAGCGGCGAGTTGTATGAAGGCTTGTGGGAAAACGTCGGCACACCGGCGCAACTGCAGGCTTTGGATCGGCGTTTGAACGAACGCTGATTGCGGCAAGGCGTTGAGCGGCACCGTGCGATAACGCGCCGCTCAACGTGCAACGACCAAGGCCAAGGGGTCTGCGCCGGATGCCAGGCGCTCAGCAGCGAGCACGCTCCACCCGGACAAGCAAACGCGGCGCATCCCACCACCGCGTACTCACCGTCCGCCATCCCCCGCGCCCACGGTTTCGGCCGACTCCGGCGCCTCTGCAGCACGCTGCTGCTGCAACGCCCACATCTGGGCAAAGAGACCGTTGGCGCTCAGCAACTCGGCGTGCGTCCCACGCTCGACGATGCGCCCCTTGTCCATCACGATGATCTGGTGCGCGTGCACCACTGTCGAAAGCCGGTGGGCAATGATCAGCGTCGTACGCTCGCGGGCAATGTGATCGAGTTCATGCTGGATAGCGCGCTCGGAGCGCGAATCGAGTGCCGACGTAGCCTCATCGAACAGCAGGATCGGCGGGTTCTTGAGGATGGTCCGCGCAATCGCGACGCGCTGCTTTTCTCCGCCGGACAACTTCAGGCCACGCTCGCCGACCGGCGTCTCATACCCCTTCGGCAGCCCTTCGATGAAGTCGTGGATGTGCGCCGCGCGCGCCGCCGCGATCACTTCCTCACGCGTGGCCGACGGACGGCCGTAAGCGATGTTGTAGTAGATCGAATCGTTGAACAGCACGGTATCCTGCGGCACGATGCCGATCGAAGCACGCAACGAATCCTGCGTGACGTCGCGAATATCCTGACCGTCAATGGTGATCGCACCGCCCGTCGCGCGGTCCAGATCATAGAAGCGGAACATCAGCCGCGCGAGCGTCGATTTGCCCGAGCCGCTATGGCCGACCACCGCCGTGGTACTGCCCGCCGGAATCGTGAAGCTCACACCGTGCAAAATCTGCCGCGCCGGCTCATAGGAGAAGTTCACGTGCTCGAAGCGCACCTGCGCACCGCTCACCTGCAACTCGGGCGCGTCCGGCACATCGGGCACTTCCTGAGCCGCGCCGAGCAACGTGAACATGCGGTCCATATCGGTGAGGCTTTGCTTCAGTTCCCGATACACGACGCCGAGAAAATTCAGCGGAATATAAAGCTGCAACATGAAGGTGTTGATCAGCACCAGGTCGCCGAGCGTGAGGCGCCCGGCCATCACGCCTTGTGTCGCACGCCACAGAATGAACACCAGCCCCGTACCGATGATCGCCTGTTGCCCGAAGTTCAGCGCCGACAAAGAACGCTGCGATTTGATCGCGGCAGTGCGATAGCGTTTGAGGTTTTCGTCGTAACGGTGCGCTTCCCACTCTTCATTGCCGAAGTACTTCACTGTCTCGTAGTTGAGCAGCGAATCGATCGCGCGCGAGTTCGCCTTTGAATCGAGATCGTTCATCGTACGGCGAAAATGCGTACGCCATTCCGTGACTTTCACGGTGAACGTGATGTACACCGCGAGCGCAATGAACGTGACGATCGCGTAATACGCCTCGTATTTGACGACGAAAAAACCCAGCACGAGACCGACTTCGACCAGCGTCGGCAGGATGCTGTACAGCGAATACGAAATCAGTTGCGTAATGCCACGTGTGCCGCGTTCGATATCGCGCGACATGCCGCCCGTCTGCCGATCGAGATGAAACCTCAACGACAGCGCATGCAAATGGCGGAACACTTTCAACGCGAGCTGGCGCACCGCGCTTTCGGTCACCTTCGAAAACAGGATTTCGCGCAGCTCGGTAAAGAGCGAGGTGGACAGCCGTACCACCGCATAGGCGACCACCAGCAAGCCGACACCGCCCAGCAGCACGATGGCAGGCGAATCGTGCGCGCGGCCAAGCGCGGTGAGATGTTGAACCGACGCGAGGCTGTCGACGATCCGTTTCATCACGATCGGCACGCCCAGATTGGCGACCTTCGCGCCGATCAGGCAGCTCAGCGCAAAGCCTACGCGCCATTTATAGGTGGCGAGGTAAGGCAGCAGCGACAGGATCGTTTGCCAGTCGTTGCGCGGCTGGGTCGAGATCGGGGAAGGTTCGGACGAGGGCGTACGGCGCATGGGATCGGCTGGGGAGAGTATGGAAGCGACGGAACCGCCATATACAGGTCCGACGCGCTCCAGCGAAGTCCGCGGCGCCCGCCTTCACTGCGGATGGCTTAAGCGCCTTGTGATTCCGAATCAGTCTACCGTATTCCCAGACCGTCTGGCTTTTGCCGATCGAGGTCTTGTCGTATCAGTTGCGGAATAACGTCCGGAAGGCCCTCGGCCCGGCCACCGGCAGCATGACTTCGTCCCCAAAACCGTTTTCTCGCCCCGTCAGCTACCTTGCGGAACAAACTTGTACTTTGCCGTCTCCATAGCTTTATAGTCGTACGTGAGGGGACCGCCCCTGCTCCCCTTGGACGTTGCGCTTTTCAATGCGCCTTTCTCATAAAGCACACTGACAGAAACGTGTCCCCGCGCATCTTTTCGAATCAACGCAACGCCTGTTCCTATCGACGGTATTTTTTGATCGGACTCAAAATAGTTCTGAACATGCGTTCCTTCCGACCACCCCCATTCCGGCCGGTTAATACGCGTATCGTCCTGCGGCCGCGCCTTATTGTATTTTCCATTATAGACGATCACGGAAAATGGATAATCATTCCCCATGTCGATAAAATCGTTATTGCCGGGTTGCTCGAGTGTCTTTTTTTGGACATCTGGTTTTAAATGTTCGTGCGCCTCGCGCAGGCTACTCACGCCTTCCCGAGCGGTTTTCCATTTAGCCGCCGGAGTCGACGTCCCGGTATGATAAGCATAAAAACTCTGGTTATCCGCTGCGAACATCGCAGTACACCCGCTAAGCGCCCCTGTTGTCACCAGAACAGATCCCTTGGGCGGTATATCTGCAAAGGATACTCGGACAGCACCCACGCCTTCGTTACCGTTTTGGAGTTCGATCACATCGATCTTCTCACTCAGACTGAGATTATCCCGCCCCCACCGACCGAAATAACTCCCCGAGGTTCGGGAAAGAGAAGTGACGTCCTGCCCATTTCCCATTCGCAAAACTCCTTGCTCCGCGGCGGGCGTGATAGTCGACGAATTAGCGGGCTCGGACATTTTCACGTCCTTATCGGAACGATAAAAACTGAACCCCGTTTGGGTCTTACCGGTCGTCTTGAGGTAAATAGCGCCTTTCCCTTCAAGAGGCGCAATATCGCCTTTCCTGACCCGGTTGGCAGCGCTATAAAACGCCCCCGGGAATTTTGATCTGATGGATGAGGAAGGTCGCCCTTCGTGACTGGTGCCGGGCCGCGGCTCGGCTGCGCCGGCTCTCGGCGCATCAGGCCGCGGAGTACTTTTTGGCCGCGCCCCCTGGCTATGGTCGGAAGGCGCCTCGGCCGTACCACGTTCCGGCGCATCAGGCCGCGGAGTACTTTTGGGCCGCGCCCCTTGGCTATCGCCGGAAGGCGCCTCGGCCGCACCACGTTCCGGCGCACCGGGCCGGGGAGGACTTCCTGACCGTGCCCCGGGGCCACTTCCGTTTGGCCCCGGGGTCTCACCAGGTAATTTGGGGGGCTTGGTCGGACTTAGCGTATAGCCTGTACGGCCGTCCGGTAGTCGCTTGGGAGGATTGAAACCCGGACGGTTCAATGGCGGATTCGCTGCCGCGCTTTCCTCTCGCCTGACGGGTATTGCGACGCTATCTCCGGAAGGCAAATCGTTAATACTGAAGACCAGATCGTGCACCTGGTCCAGCGTCAATGGCTTGTCTTTCGACATGGCGTTTAGCACGTCGGCGGAAACAGTGATGACATTCATCGCGCCGCCGGCAGGCGTCATCCCACGAATAGCCACCAGAACGGAATCGATCTGAGCGGTATCTTCCGCAATCTCTTTCCTTTCCTGTGCTGTGATATTCCTGCCATGCGTTATGACGTGGTGCATGTCGCTAACACTCGCGGCAAAAGCGCCAATAGGGTGTTTAAGCGCATCTTTAACTGTGCCCAGCACCTCTTCCAACGTGTAATCGCTTCTGACGCGAATGCCCCCCACATATCGGACCTCATCCGGGCCGTTGCTGCGCGGCTCGTTCTTTGGCGGCGCAGGTATCGGGTCGTCTTGAGGTATAGCGCGCTTCACGCGTGAGCCACCGGAGTCGGCGCTTTGTTCGTCGCGGGCGAGGGCCATACTATTCGGCTCGGGCTCCTGCCAATGGGAAGTTGCAAGACTGCTGTTGATTCTCATGGATTATCTCGCGCCATCGAATTTCGAGACGAGCGCACCCCTCGTTTTGTCTGGCTCGAAACCGCAATCCGCGGCAGCGCCTTGGATTTCCGGAACAAGGCAGTCCGCCCAGGAGTCGCCATCGTGCGCCGATGTTTTTACGGAGGGCGTTACCCCGGTACTTCGTAACGACATTTCGTGTCGGGATTCTCGAAACAGAACCGCGCGCCGCCAATTCCAGGCGGATCAGGTGTTATCGGCGGTACGCGCACCCGCAGCGAACCAACCGCGCCCACTGCTTTCCGGTACGCGCCCTGGCTGGGCCCTTTCCCGTACAATTCCTGATCTTTTACTGTCACAGAAGCCGGCTGGCGCCGTTTTTCACGAGATGGTCGGCCGTAGTTTCATCTGGGCCGTGCGGCTGTGCTGCGCAGTCGTGCAGTCTTCGTGAAATCCCCCGCCTGCTGGTCGAGCTGACCGAGCCATTACGAATCTCAAGGGTGCCCCGATGACCGATCTCCTTCAACTTCCACAAAAATCGTGCGCGCTGCGCGTCGTGCCGCAACCGTCTGATGCGAATGTCCACGGGGACGTGTTCGGCGGCTGGATCATGGCGCAAGTGGATATCGCCGGTTCGATTCCGGCAAGCCGCCGTGCCAATGGGCGGGTGGCGACCATCGCGGTCAATTCGTTCGTCTTCAAGCAGCCGGTGTTCGTCGGCGATCTGCTGAGCTTTTACGCGGATATTGTCAAGACGGGCAACACGTCGGTAACGGTGGAGGTCGAGGTCTACGCACAGCGCATGAGCCTGACCGAAGACCTCGTGAAGGTAACCGAAGCGACCCTGACCTATGTCGCGACTGATGGCGACCGGCGACCGCGCGCGCTGCCGGTGCTGGATTGAGCGGCGGATGTTGAATGAAAACGAGGCGCCTGAGCGCCTCGTTTAGCTTCATACCTTGTACTTGCCGGGTTGGACTTACCACACTGCACTTGCCAGGATCGCCCGGCGTAAGCACATCAGCGCCGGGCACCTTCCGTCCGGCTCGCAGCCGCTTACTGGCTCGCCGCCGCGCCCGCCGCTGCCTTCTTCTGCGCGTTCTGGAGATCCGTCGGATAGTTCGGATCGTTGCGCGACGGGTTATACCCGTTACTCTCCAGTTGCTTCAACTCGGCGTTCTTCTTTGCCCGCGCCTGCTTGCGGGCAGCCTTGTGTTGCGCCTTGGCGGCTGCCTTGGATGCGGCCTCCGGATTGGCGGCAGTGGCGGCATTGGCTTGATCGCCCGCGGGAGCACTACCGCCGCTTTGCGCGAACGCCGGTGCAACCGAAGCCACACTCAGTACAACCGATGCGAACAGCACAGCCCATTTCTTTGCAGGTGAAGACGTCATTTTTCTCTCCAGTCGGATTGGCAATTATTCGACGGCGAAACGCCCATGACAGAGTGCGAGCAGCGAAAGGCGGGCGCAACGCCACGTGAATCGATGCTTCGTGGTTCCCGGTGAAGTCTGAGATGGGAATCCCGAATATATACGACTGACCCTCGCGCGCAAACGGGTATCCCCCGCGAGCGGCAGCCTGCGCGCGCCAATCGACACGGAATCTCACATGCCACTACGCAAATAGGCGTCGACCTGCGCGTCGATCCACTGCGCGAAATGCACCTGTTTCGCGTTCAGGATCTCGCGTTGCTGCCACACCAGCCAGTATGGATAGCGATACGGCACGCGGATGTCCGTGATCTGCACCAGTTCGCCCCGCGCCAGCGCATGCGCGACGAGGCTGCGCCGTTCGAGCGCGACGCCCTGCCCGAGCAGCACGGCACCGATCACGATGTTCGAATCGTTCGCCGACAACACTAGGGCTTCAGCGGCCGGCTCGGCCACCCGCGCCGCCTGGCACCAGTCGCTCCAAGGTGCGTCGGGGCTCGAAATCAGCGGACACGCGATGACCTCCTCGGCCGTGCGCGGAAAACGGCCGTGCGGCCCGAGCGCGAAATGCGGCGCCGCGACCACGAGCATGTCGTCGTCGAACAGTTTCTGTTGCGCGACGTCGGGCCAGTGTCCCTGCCCCATGCGAATACCCATGTCGCTCGTGCTCTGGCGAAAATCCTCGATCTGCAGATTCGTCAGGAGGCGCACGCGATAGTACGGATGCGCCTCGCGAAAGCTCGCGAGGCGCGGCACGAGCCAGTGCTGCGCGAACGACGGCAACGTCGCGATCACCAGTTCGCTTTCGTGCGGGCGCGCCTGTGCGCGGCGCGTCGCCTGCGTGATGTCGCGCAACGCCGAGCGTATTTCGAGCGCGTAGAGCCGGCCGTCGTCGGTAAGCCGCAGGCCACGCGCTTCGCGCACGAACAGCGCCACGCCCATCGACTCTTCCAGCACCTTGATCTGCTGACTGACCGCCGAATGCGTGACGTGCAACTCCCGCGCTGCCGGCGTGACGCCGCCAAGCCGGGCGACGGCTTCGAAGCAGCGCAGAGCGGTAAGCGGTGGAATGGGCTTCATGTAAGAAATTCTGACGTAAACCGTCGAATAATGTCGCTTTTTTTGCCGTGGCAAGACGGTTAATGTATTGTTTTAATGCTTCGTAAGCACCGCCTGACGGTCAAGCAACCATATCCTCGCCCGCACGGGCCAGCCATATAGATCTTCTAACGGAAACGAGATGAAACTGATTGGAATGCTGGATTCGCCCTACGTGCGTCGCGTCGCTATCTGCCTGAAATTGCTGAAACTCAACTTCGAGCATCAGTCGATTTCCGTGTTCAGCACGTATGACGCGTTCGCGAAGATCAACCCGGTCGTGAAAGCGCCGACGCTGATCCTCGACAACGGCCAGAGCGTGATGGACTCGACCGTGATCCTGCAGTACGTCGCCACGCTCGCCGCGCCGGATAACCGGATCTTCCCGTCGCAACCGGAGCAGTGTCTGCGCGCCGCGCGCCTCACGGGTCTTGCGCTGGCCGCTTGTGAAAAGAGCGTGCAGATCGTCTACGAACGCAATCTGCGCCCGGCGGACAAACAGCATGAGCCGTGGGTCGATCGCGTGACCGAGCAATTGCGGGCCGCTTACCGCGAACTCGAAGCAGAACTCGTGTCGGCGGCGCTGCCGGTCGAGCCGAACCATTTCGGCGCGGTGGACGTAACGGTGGCCGTCGCATGGAATTTCACGCAGATGTTCTTGCCGGAGATCGTCACCAAGGCGGCACACCCACGTTTGCAGGCATTTTCGGAGGTAACCGAACAACTACCTGTTTTCCTCGACACGCCTGCCGTCTGAGAAACCCGCAGCCGGGAGCGGGGAGCCGAACTACACCGGCACCGCTTCCCGCGCCAACCCGCCCTGAAACAATGCTGAAATCGCGTCTGTCGACATCGGCTTCGCGAAGTAGAAGCCCTGCATCTCGTCGCATGCACGCTCTTTCAGAAAGTCGAGTTGCGCCGACGTCTCCACACCTTCCGCGATCACCTGCAATTTCAGCGAATGCGCGAGCGCGATGATCGCCGAGGTGATCGTTTCGTCGTCGCCCGACACGCCGATATCCGACACGAACGAGCGGTCGATCTTCAGGCGGTCCACCGGGAAGCGTTTCAGATAGCTAAGGCTCGAATAGCCGGTGCCGAAATCGTCAATGGCAAGGCCAATGCCGAGCGCGTGCAGCTCGTTGAGCATCGACACGGCCTCTTCTGCATTGCGCATGATGGTGCTTTCGGTCAGTTCGAGTTCGAGATACTGCGGCTCGAGACCCGTCTCCGCCAGCACCTGCATGACGAGCTTTGCGATATCGCGCTGCTGGAACACCCGCGCTGACAGATTCACCGACACCCGCGCCGGCGGCAAACCTTCGTCCTGCCACGCCTTGTTCTGGCGGCACGCCTCGCGCAATACCCATTCCGACAGCGGCCCGATCAAACCGCTCTCTTCGGCTACCGGGATGAACAGCGACGGCAACACCAACCCGACTTCCGGATCACGCCAACGCACCAGCGCCTCGGTGCCGACGATCTGCCCGCTGCCAATATCCACCTGCGGCTGGTAGTGCAACAGGAACTCGTTGTCGCGCAAGGCGCGGCGCAAACGACGTTCGAGATTCAGGCGCGCGCCCGCGCTCGCATTCATCTCCGGCTGGTAGAACTGGAACGTATTGCGGCCCATGTCCTTCGCGCGATACATCGCCAGGTCGGCTTTTTTCATCAGCGTTTCCGCATCTTCGCCGTCCTGCGGGAAGAGGCTCGCGCCCATGCTGCAGCCGACATACAACTCGGTGCCGTCGAGCCACACCGGCTCGGAAATCGACGCGCGCACCCGCTCCATCCACGCGATCAGCGACTGCTCGTCGACGGTATCGGTCATCACGATCACGAACTCGTCGCCGCCGTGCCGCGCGACCGTGTCGCTGGTTCGCGTGCAACGGGCGAGCCGCTCGGCCACCACGCTCAGCAAGCGATCGCCAACGCTATGGCCGAGGCTGTCGTTGACGTTCTTGAAACCATCCAGATCGATGAACACGACCGCGACGCCCTTGTGATGCCGCTGCGCGACAATCAGGGCATGCTGCAGGCGATCGCGCAGCAGGTTGCGATTGGGCAGCCGCGTGAGACTGTCATAGTTGGCCTGATACTCGAGCTGTTCCTGATAGCGGATCAGATCCGTCACATCGTTGATCACGCCGATGTGATGCGTGATCACGCCCTCCGCGTCCGGTACCGGCGCGATGAACAGCTGATTCCAGAACAACGCACCGTCCTTGCGATAGTTGCGCACCACGGCGCTGACCTCGCGGTTCGCGGCAAGCGCCTGGCGGATCAACGCGACGCCTTCCTGGTCGCGGTCGTCGCGCTGCAGCACACGGCAATCGTGACCGATCACTTCGGCAGGGTCGTACCCGGTGATACGCATGAACGCGGGGTTCACGTATTCGATCAGATTGCCCGTCGGTGATGGCGCGGTAATCAGAATCGCGTTGACGCTGGCGTCGAGCGCGCGGCTTTGCAGACGCAAAGCCAGATCGGAGCGCTTGCGCTCGGTGATGTCCGTGTAGGAACCGAGCACGCCGATTACACGGCCGTCGCTGTCGGTGAACGGCAGCTTGCTCGTGACCGTGGTGCGATGCACGCCGTCGATCACCATATCCACCTCGAAGTTCATCTTCGGCACGCCGGTGGTCACCACCTCGCTATCGTGATCGTTCAGCAGTTCGGCGAAGGCACGCCACGGCATGTCGCTGTCGCTCTTGCCCACCACCTGCTCGGGGTAGGCGAGCCCGGCATCGCGTGCGAACGCCATGTTGCAGCCGAGGTAGCGCGACTCCTGATCCTTCCAGAAAATGCGCTGAGGGATGTTGTCCATCACCGTTTCGAGCATCTGGTTCGAACGCTGCGCCTCGGCTTCGGCGTTGATCTGTTCGGTGACGTCGTCGGCCAGCACGAAGAAGGCGGCGCGGCCCATGAAGTTGAGCGCGTGATACGAAATGTCCGCGCTAATCGTTGAGCCGTCCTTGCGCCGGTGATGCCAGACGCCCGCCATCGTGCGGCCATGCAGCAGGACGTCGCTGCGCTGCAGGTGTGATTCGAGGCGCGAGACTTCGGAATTGGGCCGGATCGCGCGAATCGTCATACCGAGAAATTCGCTTTCCGAGTAGCCGTATTGCTGGATCGCGGCCGCGTTGACGGCGAGAAAGCGCAACGTCTCGCGCTCGAAGATGTACATCGGCACTGGATGATCGTCGAACAGGCTGCGAAAACGTTCGTCGTTGCGGCCGAGCGCGCGGACGGTGCGCAGTTTCTCGCGCGCGCTGCTTTCGCGGGCACCGAATGTGAAGATCAGAAGCGCGCTGCCGGCCAGCATCGTCACGATCAGCACGAACATGGCGCGCTGGGTTTCACTTGTGGAAGTCGCAAGCGACGCCTGCAGCGCCTGATTCTCCTGCTTGCGTAACGCCGCCAGACCGGCTTCCACCCGGTCGAGACCCAGCCCGAGATGGGTATAGGCCGACGCCGCCCACGCGCGCGATTCGTTCGGCGTGGCGTTGGCGCTCTTCAATAGGGCATCGTCGATGTCGTGTTGCAGTGCGTGACTGTCCGCGCTCAGCCTGGCGAGCGTGTCGAGCATGGCCGGTTCGTCGGCGAGCTCTTTACGCAATTCGCGCTCCAAACCAGCCAGCGTGCTCGCCATGCCGGCGGCCTCGCTGACAGGCACGGCCTCACCCGAGGCTTCGAAACGGCCGAGCGCGGCCAGTCCGCCGTCAAGCGCCGTACGGTAGGCGTCGAGATTCTGACGCACGTTCGTCGAACGCAGCATGCGCACGTCGGCGTCGCGCTGGCCGCAAATCTGCGTATAGGCGACGAACGCGTTCGCGCCGACCGCGGCTGCGACGACTGCCAGATTGATCAGCAGCCGCTTCGATAAAAAAGGAGTCATGGGTTCCGAACGTCAATCGTTCTGAGGGCGGGAGCGCGGGGGTCGCTTTCGGTGCGTCGGGCCGCATCGAGTCGAGTTTTTTTACGCGCCAACCCATGGATAACGGCAGGGTTCGGAATAGATTGAGGGGACGTAGCGAAATAATTCGTGGATGTGGCTGGGGGATGGCTAGCTGGGGGGCGGCTAGCTGGGGGGGCGGCTAGCTGGGGGGGCGGCTAGCTGGGGGATGGCCAGCTGGGGGATGGCCAGCTGGGGGCGCTAGCTGGGGGGGTGGCCAGCTGGGGGTGGCTAGCCGGCGGCGGCTAGCTGCGGGCGCTAGCCGGGGGCGGCTAACCGGCTAGCGTCTACCCGGCAAG
Source organism: Paraburkholderia domus (assembly GCF_905220705.1). GTDB lineage: Bacteria > Pseudomonadota > Gammaproteobacteria > Burkholderiales > Burkholderiaceae > Paraburkholderia > Paraburkholderia domus. The sequence goes on along the minus strand of NZ_CAJNAT010000012.1, from coordinate 34,098 downwards.
CGTGGGCAGCCGCGTCTAGCGGAACGTAGCTGGCCGGCTGTACGTGGCCGGCCGCACCTAGCCGGCCGCACCAAATTCCTTCATCGCGGGGATGAAGTCGTGGTTCGCTTCCGCCTTGCGCGACAATTTGGCGAGTACATAGCGCTTGAACGGCGCGAGTTCGGCCCACTGAGCGACGCCAGGCGCAGGCAGGCCGGCGAGTCCCGCCTGATGCGCGACACCATCCGGCACGGCATCGGCACGACGCCAGGCGGGCGCGTCCTCGGGCGTGAACCACTCGGGCTCGACGTTTGCGTGCGTGCGCAGCATTTCGAACAATGCGTGATCGAAATTCGGCTCGATTTCCGCGTCTTCTTCGACCGGAAAACGCGCTAGCAGCTTGCGATCCTCGAGTGGCAGCAATTGCCACTGTTCGAGCGTGATGCGCAGCCCGAAGCGATCGAGATTGAAGCGCACCGACATCGGGATGTAGGTGAAATTCTCCGAAGACGCGACTTCGAAGTTGAACAGAAGCGGTGCTTCGTTGAGTCCCATGACAGTATTCCTCTTGAGTGACGGGCAACGCGCAAGCCCAGCTTGAGGTATTTTAGAACCTTATTCGCGCGATAGCGGCGCGGTCTGGCACCGCTTCGCGCCGCCGGACAAGGCGGCAAGCCGCTCAACCGCGCGCAGCATGAAAGGAGCGAAGTAGCTTGAACGAACTGGAAACAGCCGGGCAGCCGGGCGCCGTGGAACGACCGGTGCACCGGCATCGCGGCGCAGCGGTCGAAACCGTCACCGATCACGTCGGTCAGGAGTGGCCGGTGGCGCTAGTCTTCAACGGCATCTCGCACGCGGTGATGATGTGCACGCCGCGCGATCTCGAAGCGTTCGCAGTCGGTTTTGCGATTTCGGAAGGGATCGTGGAACGGGGCAGCGACATTCAGGACATCGAGGTCGAGCTCCACGACGATGAAGAATTGCCGCATGCCGAAGTGCAATTGAAGGTGGTCCAGCAGGCTTTCGTTGCGCTGAAAGAAAAGCGCCGCGCGCTCGCCGGACGCACCGGCTGCGGCGTATGTGGGATCGAAAGCATTGATCTGCTGGATCTGAAGCCGGAACGTGTGCCGGACACCGGCTTTCTGCAACGTCTCGCGCCGGATGCGATCGCTCGCGCCGCTCGCGAATTGCCGGAACACCAGGCATTGACGCGCCTTACCGGCGGTCTGCACGCCGCCGCATGGTGCGACGCGGCAGGTGCGATCCGCTACGCGTTCGAAGACGTCGGCCGTCACAATGCGCTAGACAAGCTGATCGGCCAACTGGTGCTCGATCGCGCGGACACCCGGGAAGGTTTTGTGTTTCTGTCGAGCCGCGCCAGCTACGAGCTGGTACGCAAGGCGGCGCGTGTCGACGTGCCGATGGTCGCCACGATTTCGGCGCCCTCGTCGCTGGCGATTACGATTGCCCGCAAGGCGGGCGTGCGGCTTGTCAGCTTCTGCCGGGAAACCAGCTACGTCGACTACGACACCTTGCAGCCGACGCAACCCGGCCCGAGTCTGGCACCTAAGTGACCTTGGTTCGACATGAGGGCGTTGCCGAACCCTGGGCACGACCGAGGCCTCCGCCACCTTTTGTGCTTAGCGTAGCTAGCGCGCCGAACACAGCGAAGACCACCAACGGAATCACCGGCCCGACTCGCCAGGTCTGGGCGTACAGCAACGCTGCTAAAGCCAATACAGGAACGCCATACCCGTTGCATGACGCAACAACTTGACCGACACGATGCGCGGGTTGCGTCGTAATCAGTTGCTTGCGCAAGCTGATACGGAACATTCCAAAGCCTATGCCTGAAATGAAGAAGCATGCCGCCAGCGGAAACAATGCGTAGGGGAACAACAACAGCGCGACAAACGGCAAGGGAACCAGAAAGGCCATCCCGACCATGAGAAGCTTATACGCACTACCGCGCAAACTTATCAACCGCTCATACGCAATGCCGATAAAGCCCATGCCTAAGCCAATAGCTGCATCGAGTATCGCCGCATGTTCGACTGTGCCATTCCCCTGACTGTTCGCGACCAGCGGGACAACCATATTAACTAAGGCCAGGCACGGCCAGACCAACGCCAACGTTGCTAGCGTCGACCACGCGATCGGCCCGGTAGAGCGCGAAATTTCCGACTCTTGCTGGTCGATGGATTCAATCGGACTAACCGGACGCTGAGCGCAGCGACGCAACGGTGACACCATGAAGCACAAAATTGTCACGATGTACAACATTGCCGCCGCGATAAACGGCATCGCCTCCCCTCCTGCACGGGTCAGTATTCCTATAGGTAGCCCGCCTAACATTAAACCTGCTTGCGTTGCCGCGCTCTGCCGCGCATTGAGCTTGTCACCTTCTACGCCTGGCAGCGTTTTGGCGATCGACGCCAGCAAACCGTCCCAGGCGCCTTCCAGGAGAAAGAAAATCGCGAGGACAAAGAAATTGATCACCAGGATACCAACGTACCAACGCTGAACAAATGCGAAGGCCAACGCCGCTGCGAATAGACCTGCAACTCCATAGATCGTCATCTTTCGCATATCCATATGCGCGAGCAACCGGCGTGCAAACGGAGCGACCAGTACCGCAGGCAAGAAGCCCGCTATTGCCGACAACGCCAACGGCATTGCGCCTCCTCCGTTCGATCGCACAAGATTCCATGCAACCGCGAGAAAAAGCAGGCCATTAGCGAAGCGATAAACAAATGTTGTGACCAGAAACATGCTCATCAGAATTCCCTAGCTGGAGCAAAACGCTCGTCCTGCCGCGTCAGGCCCGAACGCGCGCCCGAATCATGCCGCCGATATGCTTTCCGTAAAGGCCGATGGCGAGACCCAGCACAATGAAGCCCGTCGCGAGGATTTTCGACAACCCGATATGCTCGCCGAAAATGAGCATCGAGCCGAACATTCCGAAAATTGGGACCAGGAGAGAAAGCGGCGCCACCGCCGACACTGGATACTTTTTCAACAGCATGTTCCAGATCCAATAACCGAATAGCGTCGTGGGATACACCTGGAAAAGAATGGAGAAAATCGCCATCCAATTGAACCGGGAAAACGTTGCGACGTAACCCAATACACCATGCTGCAGGAACGCCATGGCGAATAGCGGAATCGGCGAAAAAAGGCTCGACCAGATGAGAAAGGCCAGCACATCCTTTGTACCGGATTTCTTAATGATGATATTCGCAGTGCTCCACGACAATGCGCCAACGATCACGAGCACGACGCCCAACAGCGTCGCGGACCCATCGGTAATCGTGATGATGGACGCCAGCCCGAACAGTGCCACGACGATCCCAATGTACTGATACTTCGAAATCGATTCCTTGAATACGACCGAACCGAGCAGGATAGTGAAGAAGGCACTGAACTGCAGAACCAGCGATGCGATGCCCGCAGACAATCCGGCCTGAATCCCGAGATTAACTACCCCCCAGAGCCCTACTCCGAACAGTAGGCCGTAGCTCGCCAGATATCCGACGCTCACATTTGGCCGACGAACGAACAACACCGCGGGAAAAGCACACAATGTAAAGCGTAAGCCCGCGAGAATGAACGGATCAACCGAGGTTAGGCCGAGCTTGATGACGGAAAAATTGGCACCCCATATGGCTGTCACCAGGATGGCCAGAAAAAGATCTTTTGCTCTCACGATACTCCTAGCCTGTAGTCGGAAGCGGTTTGATGCGTGATTGGTTTAGCGTCTTGCGCTGCCTTGAAATACGGTGAGCTTGCGCGAGCGGCGGAAAAGAATCCTCGCAGCCACGCTTGCGTGGCCGCTGCGGTGGGAAAAGCGACAATGCCCGCCAACGGCGCCTCACCCGCCGAATAGGTCACCTTGCGTTGCAGGGCATGGCCTCGCGGTAATTCCACCCATCGAACGACGCCCGGATCCCGTCGGTACGCGTCGATACCCTCGATACCTTGATAGACGAGTTCGGTGCTCGCATGTCCGGGGAAAACAAACCAGCCATGCCACGCACCGGTAGATTGCGTCGGCGGCAATTCCCGCGTCGGCTCGCCGCCGATCAGGATGTGCAACTCTTCCGATGGCAGATGCACGCCTGTTGCCAGTTCGAAGGTCGCCACCACATCAGCCCCGCCGACCCGGTTGCCAACCTCGAGAAATACAAGACCTTCCTGTGCTTCAATCGCTTCCAGATGGAAGCTGCCGTTTCGCGTGGCGACCGCGGCCAGCACATCGGCCACCCAGTGGCGCGTAGTCGTGGACACAGGGAAGTGGAATGACCCGAGTGGCTCGCCGCTCGCAAACCCGAGACACGTCCCAACGTAGCGACTGGCTGTGATGGTCAATACTTGACCGTTTGCGACGAGTCCGTCGAAATGCAAGACGTCTCCTGAGATGAATTCCTCCACTTGATACAGGTCAAGCGCTGGCGTGCCCTCATCTAGCCTCGGAATGCCGGTTGACCTGGTAGTCACCGCCATCAGGGCATCAACCAGCGACGCAAATACCACAACGTCCTCGCTGGATGCGCCGCTATGGGGCTTCAGCACTGTCTGCCCGGTCCACTGCACCGTCTCTTCTTTTTCAAGCAGTGCGCGCAAGCGGGCAAAGCGTGGGATGCGGATCCCCGCGGTTCCGACGGCATGCTTCATCAAGACCTTGTCACGCACCAACTGCACGTCTTGTAGCGATGGTCCTTGTATCCCCAGCAATTCGCGCAGTTTCGCCGCGTCAAGCAACTCATACTCCGAAAGCGAAATGACCCGATCAAACTGGCTATGCCGCAGGTCACACCAGTCCAGCGCCTCTTCAAATGCGCTGCGCATACCCGGGCGGGCCACCGCCTGATGGCGCAGGCCAGACGGCAACGTGGCCAAAGCTTCCTTCGTACCCAGATAGGTGACGTCATTTACGTCGTGATCGATGCCACGCTCGTACTGAATGCGTCCATAGGGAACGCGATGAAGGATCAGGATTTTCATCTGGACATTCCTTTCAGGCAACCTGATCGCAGTAGCGATCGTCACGAGCCGCCGCGCGTTCAGTCTCTTCACCCAGCGCTGCTATCCACGATTGCCGCAGTGCCTGCACGAGGCGGCGCATATCGCTGCAGCCTCCGTCGATCGCAATGCAAACCTGTGCAGCGAAATCGGAATTCTCTTTAGGGATGACCGGAATCGAGCGCGCATCAGTAGCCAGCCACGTGTACTCCAGCACGTCGATCACGTCGGCCGCAATGCCGCAGATCGCCGCCGCATGCGAAATGGCCTTGCGTAGTAACGCTTCGGCCTTGTCGTGGCCGGGAGGCGCATAGCGGCGGTCCACCGGTACGCCAAGCATCACCGTAGCCGCCTCGGTAGAGGTCTCGACGACAGCAACGTGACGTTTTTCACCCAATGCCGCGTCAACCCAGAGGCCATAGAAGTTGATGCCGAAGACCGCTTGCGCGAGCGTCCAGATTTTCATGCCAGCGGGCCTGCGATTCGGCTCAACCACCGCCGCCTGACGGCCATCGTCGCTCAGCTTGATCTCGTTATGGAATGGACCCTCGCGCTGGCCAACAATCATATTGGCCAATCGGCCGGCGCGGGTCAGCGTAGTCCGCTCCGTCACGGTGAGGCGCGCGGGCAGGATTTGCGCAACCTCTACCGGGTACGGGCCGTCGGCATTGACCTTCTCCGTGATGAATTCTGTTTCACCGATTCCATCGAACGAAAACTCGCGGCGAAAGGGAATCAGCTGCTCGCAAACCGCTCCGTTTGCTAGGTAAGGTTCGACCATCGCAAAGGCAGTCTCCAGGCTATCGCCCTTACGTACAACGATAACGCCCCTGTTATTTCCTTCGCACGACGGCTTCACGACAAAGCCCGCCGGATGGTCTTCAGCGAACGCCCGAAGATCGTCGACGGTCACCACACTTGAACAGTGCGGAACCATGATCGACTGAGCCTCCATCAGATCTCGAATCCGGACTTCCATCTCGCGATACACGCGTTTGCTGAACGCCCCTGCAGCGAGTGCGGCGGAGTCAGTAGGCAAGTTCAGACGCTCGAGCAACTCCGCGCCTCGCTGAACCGCGTTGTCGGAGAAGACTACGCCCGCGCGAATTCGCTCCCGAAACGGAGCAAGACGGTTCAGCGCTGTCTCGACAAAATTTTGTGCCAGCGGATCCAGGTCAATGGCGTAATCGCAAATCTCCAGATCACGAGCCCCGGGCTGTGCGCGGATGAGCATCGCCTGGGTGTCGTATTGCTGTCTTGCGTATCGGGCGATGTTTGCGACGTCGGAAACGCGTGTCAGGTTGTAATCGACTATCAGAAGGATGGGGGCTTGTCCGCTCATGCTCTACTGTCCTTTCGGGGTTCAGCGGCCTGATAGCGCACCGCGATGGCCGTCGCGGACGACGCCAGCAAGCGCGTCAGATCGCGGTCGCGTTGCTCACGCGGCATGTGCCAGAGAATCTGTCCGATAAAGACCTCCCGTGCCGCCGGTTCAATTTCGTCTCCCTCCTTCAACAGCACCTGCGTGAGTACGGGAGCCGGTTCAGTAGGTTCGACCTGGATACTTTCGATTCGCCCTGGTGATGCAAAATAGACCCGGAAAAAGGTCGCCTCGTCGGTCGGCGCCACCCCCTCTTTCGAGTACGACAACTCGGCGACAGCGCGGATGTAATCCGGCGATGGCTTGCCGTCCGACTGAAAAACCAATTGATCGAGCCACAAATCGAGCAGGCTGGCGGTCCCGTTGAGCGCCAGGACACTACGCGAAATAAGACTGCCACCGACCCGCGGATTGACCTCGATCAACCCCCAACGGTACCCGTCGAACCGTGCTTCGATGTGAAAGCATCCCCAATCCAGCTTGAGGCAGGTCAGCACCGAAGCGATCCACGACAACCCCGCGGCGATCTGATCGCCCGTCAGCGATGAAGGTGGACTTGTACAGCTGTTCTCCAGCACGGTCCCGTCACCTTCCGTTAGTTGACATTTTTCATGAATGCCCACGACGAACGGCGTGCCGGCCACCGCCAGAACCTCGAAACTGAACTCCGTGCCAGAGATGTATTCTTCCGCCATGAACGTGAGCTGTGTTCCGAGGACAGAGGTGTACACCGTGTCCTTTTGAGCCTGACTGGCAACTGCTTCGAGAGCCGACCAGGTCGTCTCCTGAGTCAGCCGGAAGGCTCCATAAGAGGCAATGCCGCGAACGGGCTTGACGAAGTACGCCCCACGGTCGTGTTTGAGCGCTTCGAGCACCGCAGGCGTGAGAGTTTGAGCACTCACGTTCGTGAGTCCGGCGTCCTTCAGCGTAAGACGCACGTGGAGCTTGTCGCGTAGTTGCTCCACTCGATCCCACGGAAGGTCGGCAACGCCCTGTAGCGCGTTGCCGTATGCCATCAGCGCACGATAGCCTTCCCAGACGCTGATACACCCCTTGATACAAAAGCCGCGGCCACGCAACGAAGCAATGGCGTTCTCGACGTCGCGTGTGCTCAATTCATGAGCATCAGTCACAAACAGTTCTTCGACCATGCCCTGCAGAGCAGCGAGCCTGCTCGCACCGTGCTCCGGCAGTGGTTTGGATGTCAATATCCATGCATCCAGACCTCTTGCGTGGCAGGCTGCAACAAGATCTTCCGCGAACGAGAATCCGCAGTGACTAAGGATGAGAACGCCATCGGACTTCATTGTGTCTCCCCGTTAGCATCAGGCCGCAGCTTCGAGCGCCGAGCCGATCTTGTCTTCGTAGAGCTCTTTGAAGTACATCGCCAACACAGTCTGGTGTTCGGCAAGGTAGCGCTTCAATTCATCAATGTCCGCCTCGCTGCGAATCAGGTGACGAATGGCAGCCCAGACTTCGCCGGGATGATCGTCGTTGATGTCTGTGTGCGAGTGCGAGATCTGCTCACCAATGCTCCGCTCACCGACCGATTCCTTGAGCGCCTCAAGCTTGCGAGGCTCCAGCTTCACATTGACGTATTCCACCAGATAGGAATAGGCGACGACGCCGAGTGGCCCTTCGTGGTCGAGGAGATAGGAGAAATAGCCCGTCAGCAACTTGGTTGACAGATACGGCTCGGTTGCGAGGAATGCTTCTCGGGACACACCGGCTCGTTCGAGATCCTGAATGAAGAGCTCGTCATGGAGCATTTCCTCGCGCTCGTAGTTCGCCCAGATCTGGGCTGCTTCGGGGCTGCGCTTCGCGATTTCCACAAGCGCCTTCGCTTCGGAAACGCGCAACAGGCGGATACGCCACGCCGTCTCGATCAGGTGGCGCTGATAGTAAGTCGAGTCGACCGTCTTGCCTTCCAGATGGGCCGCGTACGGCACGGTTTTGTACCACTGATCGATTTGACCATCGATAATTGAGTCGATCTGCGCGCGCAACTCCGCAGAGCGAGCCGCGTTGATGAACGGAATCCGATTTTCATAACCGACATTTTTGACCCGATTCTTCATGACTTTTTCCTTCCTGTTGAATCTATTGAATTTTCATTCGTGCAGCGAGGACACTGCCCGGATTCTCACTGCGCCGTTCAGGTGACATTGGCAGGCGAGCCGGAATGTCTCCCTCGAATAGCCGAGCGTCTCAAGGAAGCGCTGCTCATCGCACCCCTTGATGCCCAGGTTCGCCAGTCCTTCGACGACCTCAACCACGCAAGCGCCGCAGGCTCCCACCTTGCAGCCAAATGAAACCGACTCCTGGTCGTACAGTTCGAACTCGAGTTCGGTAAGGCAACTGCCAGGCAACAGCCGTGCTTCAAGGCCTTGGGGATCGATTACGACTTTAAACACACGCCCTCCGTCCGGTCATATCAACCCCTGCTTTATCTTCACCGGAATCCGGATTCGACCCAAAAGTCCCTGCAACAAAAATACACAAATCATCCGGAACGGAAACTTAATAGCCGCCCACTATTTCATTAAAATCGTTATCTGAAAAATAAGACACGCGAACCCATGTTGGCGATCTTTAATTTTCCGGAGCCAGACGAATTCTTTACTAGCAACAACAATTCGCTACGCTTTCTCAGCAGGGAGGTCGCAATCATTTGATGCCTCACGATTTATCCGGGCAAATAAAGTGAAAAGCGTCGATGGCCATAACGTGCGACCACATAGACAGTCAAACAAAATCACCCCCCTCCATTCACAAGAATTTATTGATAAAAATTAAGAACCTGCATTTATAAATGTAGGCATCCGAAAAAATTCAGTTTCAACGAATGGCGTCGTGACAACTTTCACGTCAAACTGCACCCACAAACTCATTGTCTTTTCAACAACACAGCCGAATGGCTTTTTAAATGACCACCGCAGCGGCGATCGAATTACATCTTTGCGCAAAAAATCGCTCAATGGAATAAACACTTCAACCGTGTCACCAGAAAGTGTATATTGCGATGCGGTGAACACTTTTGGACAATGCATTCCATGAAAATCGTGCTTGATGCTTCAAAAGGCGTTTCACTCGCGGAGCAGCTGACCTGCCAACTAGAAGAAATGATTCGCTCACGGCAAGTGCAGGTTGGCGCCAAATTACCTTCCATCCGGCAACTTGCAGCATCGCATCAGATCAGCCGCTTCCCGATCATGGAGGCCTACGATCGGCTGGTTTCAAAAGGGCTGATCCAGCCGAAGCACGGCTCCGGGTTTTACGTGACCGGACGCGTCGATACTCACGATCACTGGTTCAGAGGAGCCAATCCGTGCGTCGCCAGAGCAGCGTCGGGCAATATCCTGCAGCAATTCACTTCCGCTGGCGATGCTCTCCCCCTGTCGAGCGGATTCATCCCCGAGGCGTGGCGTGACGTGGAAGGCATCGCGCAAGCGATGCGGCAGATCTCGCGCAAGGACACTGCGAGTCTGGTTGACTATGCCGCCCCGCAGGGCGACGCCACGCTCCGGGAGCAGATCTCCCGGCGACTCCTCCTACTGGAAATCGAGACACGCCCGCAGCATATTCTCGTCACGCACAGTGCGAGCCATGCGCTCGACCTCGTCGCCCGAACGATGCTCAGGCCAGGCGACACCGTGTTCGTCGAAGATCCGGGCTATTTCAATCTCTTCGGACTACTCAGACTCCAAGGCATCCGGCTGATAGGCGTTCCGCGCTCTCGCACCGGTCCCGACCTCAGCGTCATCGAAGATCTGCTAACGGTTCACCGGCCGAAGCTCTTCTTTGTCAATACGGTGTTCCAGAATCCGACGGCGACTAACATCGCCCCGCAAGTCGCATTCCGGCTGCTACAACTCGCGCAGCTACATGATTTTTCGATCGTCGAGGACGATATCTATGCGGATTTGCAGGCGGTGCCGTCGCAGCGGCTCGCCGCGCTGGATCAACTGAATCGCGTCATTTATGTCGGCGGCTTCTCGAAGACGCTGTCGTCTTCCCTCCGGCTCGGATACATCGCAGCGCATCCCGAGCTGATTGGCAATCTCATGAGCGTCAAGACGCTAACCAGTATGGGCGGCACCAAACTTGCCGAAAGCATCGTTGCGACGCTGCTGGAACGGGGGATTTACAGAAAGCACATGGAAAAGCTGCGCTACCGGGTGGACGACGCGCTGGCGTACGCAGTCGAGCAATTGCAGCGTTCGGGCTGGGAAGTTTTCGAGCAACCGTGCGGCGGGATGTTCGTCTGGTCCAGAGTGCCAAACGTCGACGACTCTGCCGTGCTGGTTGCCGAAGCTCAAAAATTCGGCATCACAATTGCACCTGGCGCGAATTATCGGCCGAACAACGAGACGTCTCCGTGGTTGCGGTTCAACGCTGCTTACATGCGAGACAATCGGACGTTGACTTTCCTTGCCAGCACATCGCGCCTGTAGGAGCCGCGCTTCAATCGCCGAACTGAGCGGCTCCCGGCGTCGTAGATAATTCTGGATGGGTGATGGACGGCGCGAGTGGCGCGAGCGCCACGACACGCCGGGAGGCAATAAAGGCCGACAAAGCCCTACGGGAAGGAACGGAAGTCCGGCTTGCGCTTCTCGAAGAACGCCGTGAACGCCTCGCGCGCTTCCGGCGCAAGCAGCATCTTGGCGAAGTGCACCGCTTCCTCGGTCATCTGCGTTTGCAGTTCATGCTGGCTGGCGCGCTTCATCAGGCTCTTCGTCACCCGCAGCGACGACGCCGGCAGTGCTGCCAGCTTCGCCGCTTGCGCGACTGCGAATGCTTCGACTTCAGCCGCGGGCAGCACGCGATTCACGAAGCCCATGCGTTGCGCTTCGGCGCCGTTGAATGCTTCGCCTAGCAACAGCTTTTCCGCTGCGGCCTGATAACCGGCCACGCGCTGCAAAAGCAAACTCGACGCTGCTTCCGGACACAGTCCAAGTTGCGCGAACGGCAACGAAAAGCTCGCCGTATCCGCCGCATAGACCAGATCGCAATGCAGCAGGAGCGTCGTACCGATGCCGACCGCCGGCCCCGCCACGGACGCCACCACCGGCTTTTCCGCCGAACTGATCGCACGCAGGAACTGGAATACCGGCGAGTTTTCGCCGCCTGGCGGCTTCTTCATGAAGTCGTCGAGATCGTTGCCGGCGCTGAAAATGCCGGCGCTGCCGCGAATCAGAATCGCCCGAATCGACGCATCGCCTTGCGCTTCAACCAATGCGTCGGCCATCGTCTGATACATCGCGGCCGTGATCGCGTTTTTCTTGTCGGGCCGGTTGAAGGCAATCGTCAGCACGCCGTCGGCGCGCTCGACCAGAATATCCATTGTCATCTCCTCGTACTCCTTGCTGAATGGAAAAAACGGTTCGCAAGCCAGGTGGCCTGCGAACCGTTTCCGCGGTCCCTAGGGGATCGCTGCGGCGATCACCGCGGGGACCATGGCGAACACGATTACAGACGTTCGATGATGCCCGCCGCGCCCATGCCGGTACCGACACACATCGTCACCATGCCGTATTTGAAGTTACGGCGGCGCAGGCCGTGCACAACCGTCGACGCACGAATCGCGCCCGTCGCACCCAACGGGTGGCCAAGAGCGATCGCGCCGCCGAGCGGGTTGATCTTCGACGGATCGAGACCGAGGTCCTGAATCACCGCCAGCGATTGCGCGGCGAACGCTTCGTTCAGTTCGATCCAGTCCATGTCTTCGATCTTCAGGCCGGCGGCCTTCAGTGCCGCCGGAATCGCTTCCTTCGGACCGATACCCATGATTTCCGGCGGCACGCCGCGCACGGCGAAGCTGACGAAACGGGCGAGCGGCGTCAGGTTGAATTCCTTCAACATCTTTTCCGACACGACGATCAGTGCACCCGCGCCGTCCGACGTCTGCGAGCTGTTGCCCGCCGTGACCGAACCCTTGTTCGCGAACACCGCGCGCAGTTTAGCCAGACCTTCCAGCGACGTTTCCGCACGCGGGCCTTCGTCGAGTGCGACTTCACGCGTCTTGATACGCACTTCGCCGGTAGCGAGGTCGGGGAAACGCTCGGTAATGGTGTACGCGGCGATTTCGTCGTTAAACTCGCCGGCTTGCTGCGCGGCGATCGCACGGCGGTGCGATTCGACCGAGAACGCGTCTTGCGCTTCGCGGCTGATTTTCCAGCGCTCGGCGACCTTCTCCGCGGTGAGGCCCATTCCGTAGGCGATGCCGATATCTTCGTTGCGATCGAAGATATGCGGCGACATCGACGGCTTGTTGCCCATCATCGGCACCATGCTCATCGATTCGCAGCCGCCTGCGATCATCGCGTCCGATTCGCCGACGCGGATGCGGTCAGCCGCCATCGCCAACGCGGTGAGACCCGAAGCGCAGAAGCGGTTCACTGTGACGCCGCCCACCGTATTCGGCAGGCCCGCCAGCAATGCGCCCATGCGCGCGACGTTCAGGCCTTGTTCCGCTTCCGGAATCGCACAGCCGATGATCGCGTCTTCGATCACCTTGGTGTCGAGGCCGGGCACTTGCGCCACGGCCGATTTGATCGCGTGCACCAGCAGTTCGTCCGGGCGCGTGTTCCTGAACATCCCGCGCGGCGCCTTGCCGATCGGCGTGCGGCTCGCGGCGACGATGTATGCGTCTTGCAATTGCTTTGCCATTTAAAGCTCCTCGCTTAATTACGCACCGGCTTGCCGGTCTGCAGCATGCCCATGATCCGTTCCTGCGTCTTTTGCGTGCCGAGCAGATCGACGAACGCTTGACGCTCGAGTTTGAGCAGCCATTCTTCGTCGACGAGGCTGCCGGCTTCCACGTCACCGCCGCACACCGCTTCCGCGATGCGGCTGGCGATCAGGAAATCGTGTTCGCTGATGAACCGGCCGTCGCGCATGTTGACGAGCGATGCCTTGATGGTCGCAATCGCCGAGCGGCCCGCCACCGGCACTTGCGTGACACGCAGCGGCGGACGGTAGCCCGCGGCGGACAGCGCACGCGCTTCCTTCTTCGAGATGTCGAGCAGTTCGAACACGTTGAAGACGATCGTGTCGGACGGCTTCAGGTAACCCATTGCGCGGGCGTCGAGTGCCGAGGCCGAAACCTTCGCCATTGCCGCGTTTTCGAACGACTTCTGCACGAACTTCAGCAGGTCGTTGGTCGCGCCGGCTGCCGTCGCGGCTTCCGCTGCGCGCAGTGCCGCTTCCTTCAGGCCGCCGCCGGCGGGCACGAGGCCCACGCCGACTTCGACCAGACCGATGTAGCTTTCGATGTGTGCGACACGCTTCGCGCTATGCAGCGCCAGCTCGCAGCCGCCGCCAAGCGCGATGCCCGACACGGCCGAGATGACCGGCACACTCGCGTATTTCACGCGCAGCATGCCTTGCTGGAACTTCTTCACGAACGGCTCGATGCCTTTTGCGCCGCCCATCATGAACGCAGGCATGGCTTCTTCGAGGTTCGCACCTGCGGAGAACGCGCCGCCCGGCGTGCCGAGTTTCAGCGAGGTCGGCTGCCACACGACCAGACCCTTGTAGTCCTTTTCGGCCAGTTCGATAGCCTGCGTCAGACCGTCGATCACCGACGGTCCGATCGTGTTCATCTTGCTTTTGAACGACACGATCAGGACGTCGTTCTCGCCAGCACGGTCGTCGACCCACGCGCGCACGGCATCGGTTTCGAACAGCGTCTTGCCGTAGGTCTTCGGATCCGCCAAAGTTTCGCCGACCAGCGGAGCGCGGAACACCTGCTTGTCGTAGACCGACAGCGACGAGCGCGGCACAAACGTTTTCGAAGCCGGCGACCACGAACCTTCGTTCGTATGCACGCCGCCCTTTTCGGCAACCGGACCTTCCAGCACCCACGACGGCAGCGGCACGTTCGACAGCGCCTTGCCTGCCGCGATGTCTTCCTGCACCCATTCCGCGACCTGCTTCCAGCCGGCCGTCTGCCAGCCTTCGAACGGACCTTCGTTCCAGCCGAAGCCCCAGCGGATGGCCAGATCGACGTCACGTGCGTTGTCAGCGATCGATTCGAGATGCACGCCGATGTAGTGATACACGTCGCGGAAAATCGCCCACAGGAATTGCGCTTGCGGATGCTCCGACTCGCGCAGGAGTTTCAGACGCTCTGCTGGCGGACGCTTAAGAATGCGGCCGACCAGTTCGTCCGCTTTCGCGCCGCCGTCGACATACTCGCCCGTCTTCGGGTCGAGCACCTTGATCGCCTTACCTTCTTTCTTGTAGAAACCGCCGCCGCTCTTCTGACCGAGCGCGCCCTTCTTCACCAGTTCAGCGAGCACAGCCGGCGTTTCATAGACCGGGAAGAACGGATCGTCCTTCAGCGTGTCCTGCATCGTCTTGATGACGTGCGCCATGGTGTCGAGGCCGACCACGTCGGCGGTGCGGAACGTTGCCGACTTCGCTCGGCCCAGACGCGAACCCGTCAGGTCGTCCACTTCGTCGAAACGCAGGCCGAACTTTGCGGCTTCGGTCACCACTGCGAGGATCGAGAAAATACCGACGCGGTTGGCGATGAAGTTCGGCGTGTCTTTCGCCCGCACAACACCCTTGCCGACCACGCTCGTCAGGAACGATTCGAGTTGGTCGAGGATTTCCGGACGGGTCGTCGCGGTCGGGATCAACTCGACCAGATGCATGTAGCGCGGCGGATTGAAGAAGTGCACGCCGCAGAAGCGCGCCTTCAGCTCATCCGAGAAACCGTTCGAGAGTTCGGTGATCGACAGACCCGACGTGTTGGTCGCGAAGATCGCATTCGGTGCGATGTGCGGCGACACCTTCTTGTACAGGTCGTGCTTCCAGTCCATGCGTTCGGCGATCGCCTCGATCACGAGGTCGCACTCGGCGAGCTTTTCGATGTCGTCGTCGTAATTGGCGGGCTGGATGTATTGCGCGTCGTCCTTCACGCCGAACGGCGCGGGCGACAGCTTCTTCAGATTCTCGATCGCCTTCAGGGCGATCGCGTTCTTCGGGCCTTCTTTTGCAGGCAGGTCGAACAGCAGCACGGGCACCTTGGCGTTGATCAGGTGCGCTGCGATCTGCGCGCCCATCACGCCGGCGCCGAGCACGGCTACCTTGCGAATGATCAGATTGCTCACGTCGTTCCTCCGGGGAGTTATGCAGTGTCGCGAATGTGTCTCGCACGTTTCGCGATGTGTGGCTTGTGACGGTGGAAGGCGCCACGCCTCTTGAGAGCGTGGCGCTTGCCGTAAAGGTATGTGCCTTAGAACAGCGACTCTTCGACGTCCATCATCGACTTCGAACCCGCGCGAGCCTGACGGATCGTCATCGCCGTTTCCGGCAGCAGCTTCGCGAAGTAGAAGCGTGCGGTAGCGAGCTTCGCCTTGTAGAACGGATCGCCCGATGCTTCGTTGTTCAGCGCGATACGTGCCATGCGCGCCCAGAAGTACGAGAACACCAGGTGGCCGACGGTGCGCAGATACGGCACGGCGGCAGCGCCGACTTCGTCCGGGTTCTGCATCGCCTTCATGCCGATTTCCATCGTCAGCTTCTGCACCTTGTCGCCGATGTCGGCGAGCGGGTTGATGAACTCCTGCATTTCCGGCTTCACGCCTTCGGCTTCAACAAAGTCCGACACCAGCTTGCCGAACTTCTTCATCTTCGCGCCCATATCGCCAAGAATCTTGCGGCCCAGCAGGTCGAGCGCCTGAATCGCGTTGGTGCCTTCGTAGATCATGTTGATACGCGCGTCGCGCACGTATTGCTCCATGCCCCACTCGGTGATGAAGCCGTGGCCGCCGTAGATCTGCATGGCGTGGTTGGTGCTCTCGAACGCGTTGTCCGAGAGGAATGCCTTCAGGATCGGCGTGAGCAGCGCGACCAGATCCTCAGCTTCTTTACGCACCGATTCGTCGGCGTGCGACAGTTCCTTGTCGATGTGCAGCGCGGACCAGTACGAGAACGCGCGCGCGCCTTCGGCGTAGGCCTTCTGCGTGAGCAGCATGCGGCGCACGTCCGGGTGGACGATGATCGGGTCAGCGGCTTTTTCCGGCGCCTTCGGGCCGGTCAGCGAACGCATTTGCAGACGCTCTTTCGCGTACGTCAACGAATTCTGATAACCGATTTCGGTCAGGCCCAGGCTCTGCATGCCGACGCCCAGACGCGCGGCGTTCATCATCACGAACATCGCGTTCAAGCCCTTGTTCGGCTCACCGACCAACCAGCCCTTCGCGTTGTCCAGATTTATCACCGCGGTCGCGTTGCCGTGAATACCCATCTTGTGTTCGATGGAGCCGCACTTCACGCCGTTGCGCTCGCCCGGCTCGCCCGCCTCGTTCGGCACGAACTTCGGCACGATGAAAAGCGAAATACCCTTGGTACCCTTGGGTGCGTCCGGCAGACGTGCGAGCACCAGGTGAACGATGTTCTCCGCGAGATCGTGTTCGCCGCTGGAGATGAAAATCTTGGTGCCGCTGATCGCGTACGAGCCGTCGCCGTTCGGTTCGGCCTTGGTACGCAGGATGCCGAGGTCGGTGCCGCAATGCGGCTCGGTCAGACACATCGTGCCGGTCCAGACGCCTGCGACCAGCTTCGGCAGATAGCGCTGCTGCAGTTCCGGCGTGCCGTGCGCGTGCAGACATTCGTACGCGCCATGCGACAGACCCGGGTACATCGTCCACGCCTGATTTGCCGAGTTCAGCATTTCGTACAGCGCGTTGTTGACGAACGCGGGCAAGCCCTGGCCGCCGTATTCCGGATCGCAGCCAAGTGCCGGCCAGCCGGCTTCCACATATTGCTTATAGGCTTCCTTGAAGCCCTTCGGCGTGGTCACCACGCCGTCGCCGACGTACGTGCAGCCTTCCTGGTCGCCGCTGTGATTGAGCGGGAACAGCACTTCGGAACAGAACTTGCCGGCCTCTTCGAGCACGGCGTTGATCGTGTCCGCATCGAGATCCGCGTGCTTCGGCATCTGCTTGATCTCGGCTTCGACGTTAAGCAGCTCGTGCAACACGAATTGCATGTCGCGCAGCGGCGCGGCGTACTGTCCCATGACTCTCTCTCCCAAGTTTGACAAGGAGCCAGGCCGTTAGCTGAGTCCGTGGATCGGATCTTTCAGCGCCGCTGAATCTGCTTGATTTCGGCGGCTCTGCTAACGGCTTTCGCTCTGATACGAAACAATTAATTTTTCCAGCGCGGCCCACGTAAGACGCACCGCATCCGGCAAGTGCAGGAAGCGCGCGTCGTGATGCAGGCCGAGCGTGACGCTGTAAAGTTCGAACAGCATCAGCTGCGGATCGGTATCGGCGCGCAGATGCCCTTCTTCCATCGCCTGCGAAATCGCACGAGTGAGCGCCGCACGCCAGATCGTCACGCTCGACACCAGTTGCTCACGCACCGGGTTGTCTCCGCGGTCGTCGTACTCGACGGCGCCGCTGATGTAGATGCACCCTGTGGTGACTTCCTGAATGCGTTTCTCGATCCAGCGGGAAATCATCGCGCGCAAGCGCGGCAATCCACGAGGCTCACGCAAACTCGGGAAAAACACCTCGTCTTCGAAACGACGGTGATATTCGCGCACGACTTCGACCTGCAAATCCTCGCGCGACCCGAAATGCGCGAACACACCGCTTTTGCTCATCTGCATGCGCTCGGCCAGCAGCCCAATCGTCAGACCTTCCAGTCCGTCGCGGCTTGCCAGATCAAGTGCTGCTTCGAGAATCGCGACTCGTGTTTGTTCGCCTTTTCGCATAGCTTTTTTACCGTTCTAATGTGACCGAAAGAAAATCGAACGGCCGTACTATTATTGAGTGCAGCCGCCCGCGAAACAAGGACTTTATTAGAAACCGGTTTCTAACCCGGTTTCAATTCTGCGGCATCCGTCAATCAGAGGAAGGAGATTTTTTAGAGGCGTTTGCCTTCTTTTGCTTCCTTTCATTGACACCGCGCCCTTGCGCTTACGTGAGTGTGGAGGAAGCGCTAGTCATAGCCACCCACCGTCAACAGCTTCATCGCCGCCCGGTAAGCGGTGTAGGCCAGCCAGTTGAGCAGCCGCTCGCCGGCCGGACGGGCCTCGTAGCGCGCCTCGTCGATCCGGCGCGAATCCTTGAACGCGACGAGGATCGCTTCGCGCAACGCACCAATCGACGGGTCGTTCACCAGCACCACGTTAGCTTCATTGTTGAGCATCAGGCTCAGCGCGTCGAGGTTCGACGACCCGACTGTCCCCCAGTTCGAATCCACCACCGCGACCTTGCCGTGCAGCAGGGTTTTCTCGTACTCGGCGATCTGCACGCCGGCTTTGAGCAGCGCACGATACAGGAACGGCACCGCGTAATCGAGCGCTTTGAACTCCTTGCGCCCGATGATGAGCTTCACGTCGACGCCGCGTCGCGCCGCGAATACCAGCGCGCGCCGCAGCTTGCGGCCCGGCATGAAATACGGATTGGCCAGCAGCACTTCGCTGCGCGCCTGGCCGATGGCGGTCAGATATGCCTTTTCAATGGCGCGGCGGTTGATCAGGTTGTCACGCGCGACGAAGGCCACGCAAGGCTGGCCGCCGGCCCATAGCGCCTCGTTACGATTGCGGCGGCGGCGGCGCAAGGTGCCGAGGGACGCCATGGTCTTCGGCCCGAAATCAGGCTCAAGCGACTCCAGCGGCCGATGCCCAAGGTGAATGCGCCGCCATTGCACCTCGAACGCCTGGCGGATATCGGCGACCACCGGCCCGTGCAGTTCTACCGCGAAGTCCCAGCGCCGGTAGGGCAGCTTCTCACCATTGTTCTCGTAGTCGTCGACGATGTTGATGCCGCCGCAATAGCCGAACCGATCGTCCACCACCGCGATCTTGCGATGCGTACGCGAGAAGCCGAAGCGGCCGAACAGATGCGGGTTGTAAATGCGATGGTCGATGCCGGCGAGCGGCCACTCATTGAACATCGGCAGGCGCGCAGTCCCGATGCCGTCGGTGATCACGCGCACCTTCACGCCGCGGGCCGCCGCGCGAACCAGCGCGGCGCTCACGTCCTGGCCAGCGTTGTCGTCGCAGAAGATATAGGTTTCCAGGACAACGTCGCTCTGCGCCGCGTCGATGCGTTCTATCAGCGCCGCGAAAAACTCGTCGCCGGAACGCAGCAGCTTGACGTCATTGCCGCTGGTAAAGCGGTAGCGCTGCCAGTAGCGGCGGCCGAGCAGCGATTGCCGGAGTCGCGCGAAACGGCGCGCGCCGCCGACGCTCACCGGGCACGCTCCTCGGGCCGGCCATTCAGGCGCCCAGCGAGCCGCTTCGGCAATTGCAGGATCGCGTCGGCATTTGACGACGAAAAGCAGCGTGAGGCCGCCTCTTCATAGGGCAGCCACAGGAATGCGGTGTGCTCGCGCGGCGCGAGCGCCACTTCCAACTGCTCGGGCACTTCCAGGCTGAACCAGTGCTCGGTGTTGTGGATCACGCCCTCGGCGTAGCGATGCCGGAACTGAGGGTAGATCTCATATTCGATCGAGTACTGCCAGTCGAATAGCGCGCTTTGCGGCACCAGCTTGCTGCCGACCACAATGCCAGTTTCCTCGGCCACTTCGCGCGCCGCCGTCTCGATGAAGCGTTCGTCGAACTGGTCTTTCGAACCGGTCACCGATTGCCAGAAATCCGCGTGATCGGCACGCCGAATCAACAGCACGTCGAGCGAGGGCGTATGAATGACGACAAGTACGGATTGCGGGATTTTCGGCGGTTTCGGCATGGCGTAAAAACTGGGCGCAACGCTTGCGCGGTACATGTCGGCGAGTGGTCCAATGAGCGGTCGAGACCGGTTGCTTCGACTGTAACGCAAAAAACGAAAAAGGCGCATCACGCGCCTTTTCGTTTCGCTTTTTCGTCACCTCTGCTGTCGTTTTCAGACAGCTTCAGTTTGATCCCGCTTAGACCTTCGGTTCCGGCTGGCGCAGGCGGATGTGCAACTCGCGCAACTGGCGCTCGTCCACTTCGCTCGGCGCCTGCGTGAGCAGACACTGCGCGCGTTGCGTCTTCGGGAACGCGATCACGTCGCGGATCGAATCGGCGCCGGCCATCATCGTGATGATGCGGTCCAGACCGAATGCGATACCGCCGTGCGGCGGCGCGCCATATTGCAGCGCGTCGAGCAGGAAGCCGAACTTGGCTTGTGCTTCTTCCGCGTTGATCTTCAGCGCGCGGAACACCTTGCTCTGCACTTCTTCACGATGGATACGCACCGAACCGCCGCCGATTTCCCAGCCGTTCAACACCATGTCGTAGGCCTTGGCGAGGCAGCGCGCCGGATCCGTTTCCAGATACTCGAGGTGCTCGTCCTTCGGACTCGTGAACGGGTGATGCGCGGCGACGTAGCGGTTGTCTTCTTCGTCGTACTCGAACATCGGGAAGTCGACCACCCACAGCGGCTTCCAGCCGGATTCGACCAGACCGTTGGCCTTGCCGAATTCCGAATGGCCGATCTTCAGGCGCAGCGCGCCCAGGCTGTCGTTCACCACCTTCGCGCGATCCGCCGCGAAGAAAATGATGTCGCCGTCTTGCGCGCCGGTGCGCTCGATGATCGCCTTGACCGCTTCGTCGTGCAGGTTCTTGACGATCGGGCTTTGCAGACCGTCACGGCCCTTCGCCACTTCGTTGACCTTGATCCATGCCAGACCCTTCGCGCCGTAGATGCGCACGAATTCCGTGTAGCTGTCGATATCGCCACGCGAAAGCTCGCCGCCCTTCGGCACGCGGATTGCCGCAACGCGGCCGTCTTTCGTGTTGGCCGGCGTGCTGAACACCTTGAAGTCGACGTCCTTGACGGCATCCGTCAGGTCCGTGAATTCGAGCTTGACGCGCAGGTCCGGCTTGTCCGAACCGAAGCGGCGCATCGCTTCCGAGTACTCCATGACCGGGAATTTCTCGGCCAGTTCGACGCCGATCGTTTCCTTGAACACGTGACGGATCATCGCTTCGAACAGATCGCGGATTTCCTGTTCCGACAGGAACGAGGTTTCGCAGTCGATCTGCGTGAATTCCGGCTGACGGTCGGCGCGCAGGTCTTCGTCGCGGAAGCACTTGACGATCTGGTAGTAGCGATCGAAGTTCGCGACCATCAACAGCTGCTTGAACAGCTGCGGCGATTGCGGCAGCGCGAAGAACTGACCCGGGTTGGTACGCGACGGCACGAGGTAATCGCGCGCGCCTTCCGGCGTGCTCTTCGTGAGCATCGGCGTTTCGATGTCGATGAAACCCAGCGAGTCGAGGTACTTGCGCACTTCGATCGCGACGCGGTAGCGCAGACGCAGATTGTGCTGCATCTGCGGACGGCGCAGATCGAGCACGCGGTGCGTGAGGCGCGTGGTTTCCGACAGGTTGTCGTCGTCGAGCTGGAACGGCGGCGTGATCGACGGGTTCAGCACGATCAGCTCGTGGCACAGCACTTCGATCTTGCCGCTCTTCAGCGAGGCGTTCGTCGTGCCTTCCGGGCGGGCGCGAACCACACCCTTGATCTGCAGGCAGAACTCGTTGCGCACGCCTTCGGCCGTCTTGAACATCTCCGCGCGATCCGGATCGCAGACGACCTGAACGAGGCCTTCGCGGTCGCGCAGGTCGATGAAGATGACGCCGCCATGGTCGCGGCGGCGGCTTACCCAGCCACACAGCGAGACAGTTTGGCCCAGCAGTTCTTCGGTCACCAGACCGCAGTATTCAGATCTCATCGACATGATGTTTGTCTTTCGTTTTGCATTAGTTGAACGGCGCGCAGCAATCAAACTCTGCGCACCGGCATTACAGCGGAGGCTCGACTGTCGTGCGGCGCACCACCGGCGCCGGCGGCGCGGACGGCGCCACGACGCCCATCGAGACGATGTACTTGAGCGCAGCGTCGACCGTCATGTCGAGTTCGATCACTTCGCTCTTGGGCACCATCAGGAAGAAGCCGGACGTTGGGTTCGGCGTAGTCGGCACATACACGCTGACGTGATCTTCTTTCAGGTGGTTGACCACGTCGCCGCCCGGAATGCCGGTCAGAAACGCAATCGTATAGGAACCGCGGCGCGGGTACTCGATCAGGAGCGCCTTGCGAAACGCATTGCCGCTGCTCGACAACAAGGTGTCCGACACCTGTTTGACGCTGGTGTAGATCGGGCCGACCACCGGAATGTGAGCAACCACGACTTCCCACCACTTCACGAGCTTCTGCCCGATGAAGTTTTGCGTCAACAACCCGACGACAAAGATGAACGCCAGCGTCAGCACCGCGCCGAGGCCCGGCAAACGGAAACCGAGCGCGCGCTCCGGCTGCCATGAGGTCGGCAGCAGCAACAGCGTCTGGTCCATCGTGCCGATGATCAGGCCGAGCACCCACAGTGTGATAGCCAAAGGCACCAGCACCAGCAGGCCAGTCAGGAACACCGATTTGAGCGTCGTTTTTTTCGTCGTCATGTGTACCGCCAGAAAGCCGCGCGAGCCGATACCCGACGCGCGGCATGTGCGCCGCCCCTGAGGGCGGCAGTCCCACTAGGCGCCGCCAGAACCGCTCGAACTCGCCGATGCGGCTGGTGCGGCAGCGGGCGCGGCAGGCGTTGCGGCTGCGCCCGATGAAGCGGCGGCGGCTGTGCCGTTGGCCGAAGCCGTGTCGGATTTCGCTGCGCCGTCATTCCCGGCTGTAGCGTTTTCGCCCGAATTCGCATTCGAGGCGCCATTCGCGTCGGGCTTGGCCGGCGCGCCCGCGCCGCTGTTACCGCCGCGGAAATCGGTTACATACCAGCCGGAACCCTTCAACTGGAAACCTGCTGCAGTCACCTGCTTGCGAAAGGTGTCTTTCCCGCACTCGGGACACTGCGTCAACTGGGGGTCGCTCATCTTCTGAAGCACGTCCTTCCCGAAGCCGCATGACTCGCAACGATAAGCGTAGATCGGCATGAACTTTTCCCTACTGAAATCTTGTAAACGCTTGCAAAGCCTTGAATTATAGCCGCAAACGACACCCCTCCCCCGGAATTTGGGGACAAGCGCCATGCGCAACCGCCGTCCGATTAGATGGGGGCGGCCGCGATTGAATCAAGTACGGTCCGAGCCAGCGTCACGCGCGACGGCGCCTTCAGGCGCGGCGGCGCCAGGTCATCCAGCGCTCGCGTCCGGCAAAGACGGCGATCGAATCGTGCACGGCTTCGTCTTCGATCAGATCGAAGTTCGGTGTAAGCAACGCTTCGAGTTCGGCGCGCTCGATACCGAACGGCGGCCCTTTCGGCGTCGCGCCGAGGAAAAAGAAGCCCGCCAGCAACGCACCGTCGGGCAACAATTCGGCCATCTGTCGCGCGTAGTCTGCGCGGCGCTCCAACGGCAGCGCACACAGGAACGCACGTTCGTAGACCCATGCCGGCGCGAACGGCGGCTCGTAAGCGAAAAAATCAGCCTGCTCGACCAGCTGCGCATGCTGCGCGCCCAACTGTTCGCGTGCCGCGGCGACGGCGGCCGGCGAAAAATCGATCGCCCGGACTGGATTACCTTGCTGCGCCAGCCATAGTGCTTCGTAGGCACTGCCGCAACCCGGAATCAATACCGCAGCGTCGCGATGCCTTTCGGCAAATGACTGGAACGCCGCCGGCACGCCCGCCTGATCCCACGGAGTGAAATGGCGTTCGAAGCGCTCGTCCCAGAACTCAGGCGAGTTGGGATCGCGGGTCGCGAAATCGGGCGCGGAAGGCGGGTTCGGGTCGCTCATGGGATACCTCGCATGGATCTGGATCAACCGCCGTTAGCGAACGCCAGAAACGCCCGCGCCAGCACAGCGCCGACACCGACTGCCACGCCGAACAGCAGCAATCCTTGCAACAACCGGTTGGTGCGCTTCTGTTCGAGCAGAATCTGGTGAATCATGTCGTCATTTGCGCCGCGCGTATTGTCGTGGCGCGCGGCCAGCACGTGGTGAATCAGGCGCGGCAACTGCGGTAGCGTCTTGCTCCACTGCGGCGCCTCGATCTTCAGCCGCTCGTACCACCCGCGCAGACCGATCTGCTCGTTCATCCAGCGTTCGAGATAGGGCTTGGCCGTCTTCCACAGATCCAGTTCAGGATCGAGCGAGCGGCCCAGCCCTTCCACGTTCAGCATGGTTTTTTGCAGCAGCACCAGTTGCGGCTGAATTTCCACGTTGAAGCGGCGCGAGGTCGAGAACAGGCGCATCAGCACCTGGCCGAGCGATATATCCTTCAACGCGCGGTCGAAATAGGGTTCGCAAACCGCGCGGATCGCGCTTTCCAGTTCTTCGACCCGAGTCGTAGGCGGCACCCAGCCGGACTCCAGATGCAGCGTGGCGACGCGGTGATAGTCGCGCTTGAAAAAAGCGAGAAAGTTCTGGGCGAGGTAGTTCTTATCGAAGTCCGACAGCGCACCGATGATGCCGAAGTCGAGCGCGATATAACGGCCAAAGTGCGCCGGATCGAGGCTCACCTGGATGTTGCCCGGGTGCATGTCGGCGTGAAAAAAGCCATCGCGGAACACCTGGGTGAAGAAAATCTCGACGCCTTCGCGCGCCAGCTTCGGAATGTCGACACCCGCCGCGCGCAGCGTCTCCACCTGGCTGATCGGCACGCCGACCATGCGCTCCATCACCAGCACCGTGGGCGTGCAGAATTCCCAGTACATTTCCGGCACGAGCAGCAGATCGAGCCCGGCGAAGTTGCGGCGCAACTGGCTGCCGTTCGCCGCTTCGCGCATCAGATCGAGTTCGTCGTGCAGATACTTGTCGAATTCGGCAACCACCTCGCGCGGCTTGAGGCGCTTGCCGTCTGCCCACAGGCGCTCAGCCCACACGGCGATGTCGCGCAGCAATGCCAGGTCAGAGTCGATCACCGGCAACATGTTCGGTCGCAACACCTTTACGGCGACCGCCTTGCCCGCGTGCTGCCCTGCTTTCACCTTCGCAAAGTGAACCTGCGCAATCGACGCACTCGCCACCGGCACCCGCTCGAAATCGTCGAACAGCACGTCGACCGGGGCGCCAAGCGACTTCTCGACCAATCCGATCGCCACCGCCGAGTCGAACGGCGGCACCTGATCCTGCAGCTTCGCCAGTTCGTTCGCGATATCGACCGGCAGCAAATCGCGCCGCGTGGATAGCACCTGCCCGAACTTGACGAAGATCGGCCCGAGGCTTTCGAGTGCGAGCCGCAAGCGCACGCCCGGCGGCGCGTCGAACTTGCGGCCGATCGTGGTGATACGCAACAGCAGACGCACACGCCGGTCGTTGACACGGCTGAGCATCATCTCATCGAGACCGAAGCGGATGACCGTAAAGAAAATCTTGAGGAAACGCAGAAAACGCATAGTTGTGCCCGATGACTAGCGCGTGCCGCGCAACGTAGCGGCGCCGCCCGGCGCATTGGCGCCGTGGGCTTCGACCTTCTGTTCAAGACGCTCGATGCGCTTTTCCACGCGCGCCAAAGCATCGCGGGCGCGGGCCAGTTCGACGTTGAAGTCCTCCAGCGCGGCACGCCGCACCAGTTGCGGATTTTCGTCGAGCAGATATTCGGCAGCCGTGTCGAGCAGATTGCGGCCGGTGCGCCGCGCGTGTTCGCCGACCGTGCGCACGACCGACGCCACCCGCCACGCCGGACCGTCGCCGATCAGCTTCGCCAGATCCTCTTCCGGCTCCCAGCGCAGATGCTCGGCGAGCCTGGCGATCACGGTCGCAAACTCTGCGTCGCCTTCGATCTTGACGTGCTTCATCACGGCGGCCTGGCCGCCTTGAACAAAGGCCGGCAACGCATCGGACGGCACCGAGATGGTCACATCGAATTGTTGCGCATCGATTTCGTCGACCGCGCCCAGATAGCCGTCCGGCTGCACCAGCAGCATCAGCACGACTGGCGGACAGGACAGTCTGGCGGTCTTGCCCGCGTACGGGGCGAGGCGCTCTCGAGCCCACGATTCGCGGGCGAGCAGGTGATTGACGGCAGCAGCGAAGGGCTTGGCGGCGAGGGTCATTGAAAGTGGCAAGAAAAAACCCGCGCAGGCGAGGTGCCCGCGCGGGTTCCTATTGTAACGTCCGTTCGCTTCGCGGCCTGCTATGCCGAACGGCCGATGCTTTGTGCGAAGTCAGGGCGAGCAGTGCTGTCTCGGCTCTGTCTCGCTGGTGCTTCAGTGCTGCGCCACCTGCTGAATGCCGGCCAGCAGCCAGCCTTCGCCAGGCCGGTTCGATTTCGTCAGGTTCCAGACCTCGACGAACGGCTCAGCCGCCGCACCTGCCGATTCGCGGATCAGGCCGGAGAAGCGCACGCTGGCGAAGTATTCGGTCGCGCGTTCTTCAACGCCCAGCAATTCTGCGTTCAGCTGCACCACGTCCGTCTGATTGGACTCGGCACCGCGCGACGACAGATCGACCCTCACTTCAGCGAACATTTCCGGCGTGGTGAATTCGCGGATGTCTTCCACGTTGCCGACGTCCCACGCGGCTTGCAGGCGCACGAAGTACACCTTGGCGTTGCGCACGAATGCTTCCGAATCGAAACCGGCCGGCACGACCGGGGCCGTGTTGATGGACGGTGTGCTCAGCGGGTTGCCTTGCGGTTCGAGGTACGAGCCGGTGGGCGGAGCGGTGTAACGCGGTTCCTGCGAGTAACCGGTACCGCCTGCGTTCAGCGATGGCGAGCTGCCGGCGTACGCCGGTTGCGCCGTATTGCGCTTGCGGCCCATGAAGCGGCGGATCAGCCAAATGCCGATCATCGCGATGACCGCGATCACGATGATATTAGCCATGGCGCCGGCGAACGCGCCGCCTAGGCCAAAGTGCGACAACAACGCGGCAATACCCAGACCGGCCGCGAGACCGGCGATCGGCCCGAGCCAGCGCGAGCGGTTAGGCGCGGCGGCAGGAGTCGGCGCGGGCGCCGGAGCCGGCTGTGCGCGCTGCTGCGTGGCCTGATTGCTTGGGGATGGTTGCGACGGGGTCGACTGTTGCTGAACCGTGTTCGACTGACGGCCAATGCTACGGCCGCCGCCCATGCGGCGGGCTTCCGCATCGAGCGAGGCGAGAGAGCCGGCCATGATCAGACCGACCATCGCGATCAGTCCGATTCTTCTCACCAACGACCGCCAAACCTTACGGGGAGATAACACGCCTGAATCGGACATTTTCGTACTTTCCTTTAAAAAACGATGGGTTAGGAACCCTAGTATTTGGTCCCCACATGTAAAGCTACCACGCCAGCTGACAAATTGTAATATTTGACGCCGTCCAGGCCCGCTTGTTCCATCATTGTTTTTAAAGTTTCCTGATCCGGATGCATCCGGATCGATTCCGCCAGGTAGCGGTAGCTTTCGGCGTCCTTCGCAAAGCGGTCGCCAAGCCACGGCAACACCTTGAACGAATAGACGTCATAGACCTTTTTAAGCGGATCCCACACCTTCGAAAACTCCAGCACCAGCAGACGGCCTGCCGGCTTCAACACGCGACGCATCTCGGCCAGCGCCACATCCTTGTGCGTCATGTTGCGCAAGCCGAATGCTACGGTCACCACGTCGAAGTAATTGTCCGGAAAGGGGATCTTTTCAGCGTCGCAGAGCAGCGCCGGCGTGATCACCCCCTTGTCCAGCAGGCGGTCGCGGCCCACGCGCAGCATCGATTCGTTGATGTCGGTGTGCCAGACTTCGCCGGTTTCGCCCGCCTGTTTGGCGAACGCCTTCGACAGATCGCCCGTGCCGCCCGCGATGTCGAGCACCTTGAAGCCCGGCCGGACGTTGGCCTGGGCGATCGTGAACATCTTCCACGCCCGGTGCAACCCGCCCGACATCAGGTCGTTCATCAAGTCGTAGTTGGAGGCGACCGAGTGGAACACGCCCGCCACCTTCTGCGCTTTTTCCTGTTCGTCGACCGATTGAAAGCCGAAGTGGGTTTTGCTCATCGCGCTCGTCCTTTCGCGTATTCTGAAATGTTGCGCCGCATCAGTGCGGCGGTCAGGGCGAATCGTATCAGTGACAGTGCCCGTGTGCAGCACCGGCTGGCGCCATCGGTGCATCGCGGTCGACGCCGGCCGCCTGAAGTTTGGCGAGATAATCGCGCCAGAGTTCATCCTGACGGACGGCCATGTCGTGCAGCAGGTCCCAGGAATAGATGCCGGTGGCGTGTCCGTCGGAGAAAGTCGGCTGCAGCGCGTAGTTGCCGACGCCTTCGATCATCGTGATCGTGACGTCGCGCTTACCGGTTTGCAAAGTTTCCTGGCCGGGCCCGTGGCCCATCACTTCTGCTGACGGCGAATACACGCGCAGCAGTTCGAACGGCAGGCGATACGTTTCGCCGTTTGCGTATTGCAATTCGAGTACGCGCGATTTGGAATGCACGACCACGCCGGTCGGCACCGGGGTATCGGGAGTCAGTCCACTCATGTTGACCTCATTAAGTGAGCGCCGGGCCTAAGAAAACGCCGGGCAGTCCCAAGTTTTCTTTTCCCCCCTCGGGGGGCCTGGCGCGAAGCGACAGGTCTGGGGGCATTCATCGTAACGCCGGGTAGCCCCAAGTTTTCTTTCCCCCCTCGGAAGACCTGGCGCAAAGCGACAGGTCTGGGGACGCTCAACCAAGAGCTTGTTCGATTTCTTGCCGCACCGCTTCGCGCAGCAGGGTAGCTTGCGCGCGGCGCGACGACAGCATGGCTTCGGACACCGTGCGTTGGCGCGGCGCCCAGATTGGCAGTGGAAAATGAGCGTCGTTCGAAAAACGCGGAATCACATGCCAATGCACGTGCGGCACCTGGTTGCCAAGGCTGGCCAGGTTGACTTTCACCGGCTGAAGAATGCGCCGGATCGCGCGCTCGACCGCATACACGGCCTGCATCACGCGATCGCGGTCGGCTTCGGCGAGATCGGAAAACTCAGCGACATGCTTGCCCCAGATCACCCGGCAAAAGCCCGGGTAATCGTGTTCGTCGGCGAGGACGACACGCAAGGTGTCGTCCTGCCACAGCACATCGCCGCCATCTTCACGGCAAAAAACGCATTCCATCGTCGTCCTCAGGCAAAAATCGTCAGTCGTGCCATTAAACCAGCACGCGCTCGATTCCGCCATTGTTCGCCCGCTGGACGTAGTCCGCCATCCAGTCTTCACCCAGCACGTGACGCGCCATCTCGACGACGATGTAGTCCGCTTCAGTGCCCGCGTCTTCGTTGTAGCGCGACAGGCCTTGCAGGCAGGACGGGCAACTCGTCAGGATCTTCACTTCGGTGGCGCCATTCGGTTGCGGCCCGTCACCCGCCTTGAGCACGGAGCCGTTCGGCGCACCCGCCGCGCCGGCCGACGCATTGGCCGTATTAATCGCGTTCGCTCCAGCTTCGCCAACTAACGGAATGCCACGCAGCTTCGCCGCGCCCTTGCGCATTTCCTCTTCCTTGCGGAAACGGACTTGCGTCGAAATGTCCGGGCGCGTCACCGCGAGTGTGCCGGATTCGCCACAGCAGCGATCGTTCTTCTCGATCTTGTAGCCGTCGTTCTCCGCCCCCATCAGCTGGTTGACGAGCTTGACCGGGTCCATCGTCTTGATCGGCGAGTGGCACGGATCGTGATACATGTAGCGCACGCCGCTCACGCCTTCGAGCTTGATCCCTTTCTCCAGCAGAAACTCGTGGATGTCGATGATCCGGCAGCCCGGGAAGATCTTCTCGAATTCGTAGCCGGCGAGCTGGTCGTAACACGTACCGCACGACACCACCACCGTCTTGATGTCGAGATAGTTCAGCGTGTTCGCGACGCGGTGGAACAGCACACGGTTGTCCGTGACGATCTGCTCGGCCTTGTCGAACTGGCCCGAGCCGCGCTGCGGATAGCCACAGCACAGATAGCCCGGCGGCAGCACGGTTTGCACGCCCGCTTCCCACAGCATGGCTTGCGTCGCCAGGCCGACCTGCGAGAACAGCCGTTCGGAGCCGCAGCCGGGGAAGTAGAACACCGCTTCCGTATCGGCAGTGGTCGTCTTCGGATTGCGGATGATCGGGACGATCTTGTTGTCCTCGATATCCAGCAACGCGCGAGCGGTTTTCTTCGGCAGATTGCCCGGCATCTTCTTGTTCATGAAGTGGATCACCTGCTGCGTGACCGGCGGCTTGCCGACGGTTGCCGGCGGGTGCGCCGTCTGCTTCTTCGTGAACTTCTTCAGCACGTCGTTGCCGAAGCGCTGCGCCTTGTAGCCAATGCCCATCATCGCGGTGCGCGCGAGATTGATGGTCTGCGGATTGGTAGCGTTCAGGAAGAACATGCCGGCTGCGTTGCCCGGATTGAACTTCTTCTTGCCCATCTTGCGCAGCAGGTTGCGCATGTTCATCGTCACATCGCCGAAGTCGATCTTCACCGGACACGGCGTCACGCACTTGTGACAGACGGTGCAGTGATCGGCGACATCGTTGAACTCGTCCCAGTGCTTGATCGACACGCCGCGGCGGGTCTGCTCCTCGTACAGGAACGCCTCGACCAGCAAGGAGGTGGCGAGAATCTTGTTGCGCGGGCTGTACAGCAGGTTCGCACGCGGCACGTGGGTCGCACACACCGGCTTGCACTTGCCGCAACGCAAACAGTCTTTGATCGACTCGGAAATCGCGCCGATATCGGACTGCTGCATGATCAGCGATTCGTAACCCATCAGGCCGAAGCTCGGCGTGTACGCGTTACGCAGATCGGCGCCTTCGAGCAGCTTGCCCGCGTTGAAGCGGCCATGCGGATCGACGCGTTGCTTGTACGCGCGGAATTCACCGATCTCGTCGTCGGTCAGGAACTCGAGCTTCGTAATGCCGATGCCGTGCTCGCCGGAAATCACGCCGTCGAGCGAACGCGCCAGCTTCATGATGCGCGCGACCGCCGTATGGGCGTCTTGCAGCATCTCGTAGTTGTCGGAGTTGACCGGCAGGTTCGTGTGAACATTACCGTCGCCCGCGTGCATATGCAGCGCGACGAACACACGCCCACGCAATACCTTCTTGTGGATCGCCTGGGCTTCCTCCAGGATCGGCTTGAATTCGCCGCCATTGAAGATCTGACGCAGTTCGGCGCGGATCTCCGCCTTCCACGACACGCGCACCGTACGGTCTTGCGTGATATGGAACACGGTCGCATCCGGCTGCGCGTCGACGCGATCGGCGAACTTCTCCGCCAGCCCCTCGTAGCCAAGGCCGACCAGATAATGCTGCGCCTCGCGCAAGGACAGATCGAGCTTGTCGCGCAGGAACTCCCAGCGCGCACGCACTTTCTTCAGCAGATCAAGCGCCTGTTGCACGCGATCTTCGAGCAACTCCGCGCTCGGGATTTCGTTGGCGTCGTCGCTCTTGCCGAGCGGCAGCTTGCCGCCCTTGAAGAACGCTTCCAGCGCGTCGACCAGTTGCAGCTTGTTCTTGATCGACAGCTCGATGTTGATGCGTTCGATGCCGTCGGTGTACTCGCCCATGCGGTCGAGCGGGATCACCACGTCTTCGTTGATCTTGAACGCGTTGGTATGCTTGGCAATCGCCGCGGTACGGCTGCGGTCGAGCCAGAAACGCTTGCGCGCTTCCGCGTTGACCGCGACAAAGCCTTCGCCGCTCTTGCCGTTAGCCATGCGCACGACTTCCGAGGTGGCTTGCGCCACCGCATCCGCATCGTCGCCGACGATGTCGCCAATCAGCACCATCTTCGGAAACGCGTTGCGCTTGCTCTTGGTCGCATAACCGACCGCGCGCAGATAGCGCTCGTCCAGATGCTCGAGACCGGCGAGAATCGCGCCGCCCTGCTTCGACGTTTCGAACAGATAATCTTTGATCTCGACGATGCTCGGAATCGCTTCACGGGCCTGGCCGAAGAATTCGAGGCAAACCGTACGCGTATGGGCGGGCATCTTGTGCAGCACCCAGCGCGCCGACGTGATCAGGCCATCGCAACCTTCCTTCTGCACACCCGGCAAGCCGGCCAGGAATTTGTCGGTCACGTCCTTGCCAAGACCTTCCTTACGGAACACGCGGCCCTTGATATCGAGCGCTTCCGTGCGCAGCAGCTTTTCGCCCGGCGCGTAGCTACCGTCGAACCACTTCAGTTCGAAACGCGCGACTTCGATGTCGTGAATCTTGCCGAGGTTGTGGTCCAGACGCGTGACTTCGAGCCAGTTCCCTTCCGGGTCGACCATGCGCCACCAGGCGAGGTTGTCGAGCGCCGTGCCCCACAACACCGCTTTCTTGCCGCCCGCGTTCATCGCGACGTTGCCGCCGACGCAGGAAGCATCCAGCGAGGTCGGATCGACCGCGAACACGAAGCCGGCTTGTTCGGCCGCTTCGGTCACGCGGCGAGTAACCACGCCCGCGCCGGAGAAAATCGTCGCGACTTTACGGTCGACGCCCGGCAGTTCGGTCATCTCGACCGCGCCAAGCTGTTCAAGCTTTTCCGTGTTGATGACAGCCGAGAACGGCGTAAGCGGCACCGCGCCGCCTGTGTAGCCCGTGCCGCCGCCGCGCGGGATCACCGTCAGACCGAGTTCGAAACACGCCTTGATCATGCCGGCGATCTCGGCTTCGGTATCCGGCGTCAACACGACGAACGGGTACTCGACGCGCCAGTCGGTTGCGTCGGTCACGTGCGAGACGCGGGACAAGCCGTCGAACTTGATGTTGTCTTTTTCCGTGACCTTACCCAGCACCTTGTTCGCGCGACGGCGCAGATCGAAGGTTTTCTGGAATTCGCTCTCGAAATCATCGACGGCGCGGCGCGCAGCCGCCACCAGCGTTTCAACACGAGCGGCCCGATCGACACCCGCTTCATCGCCGTGCTCAACCAGATCGGCGCGACGGCGCTTCTCGATCTCGGTCAGACGGTGATGCAACGCCTCGATCAGCAGCGCGCGGCGCTTCGGATTGTCGAGCAGGTCGTCTTGCAGGTAAGGATTGCGGCGCACGACCCAGATGTCGCCGAGCACTTCGTACAGCATCCGCGCCGAGCGGCCGGTGCGGCGTTCCGCGCGCAGTTCGGCCAAAGCCGCCCAGGCTTCGTCGCCTAGCAGGCGGATGACGATTTCGCGGTCGGAAAACGACGTGTAGTTATAGGGAATTTCGCGCAAACGCGCTTCGGGATCGGCGGCCACCGCAATGGCGGCCCCGTGCGGATCGAAAACTTGAGGTGCGTTCATGTTCGGACGACTCGGTGGGTCAACCGGGCGCGCTCATTGGTGAGGCGTCGGCGGACGGTGCGCGTGGGCGCAATGCTGGAAATCTTCTTGGGGAGCGAAGCGCAACCGACGGCCTACCCACATCAGTCGCTTCACGGCGCTCAGAGACAGCTACACGATCGTGCCTGACGGACGTGACGCTCCGCCGCGGGGCAAGACTCACGCGGGACGGGCATCAAATGGGCGATCCGAGGCTGCCAGTGCATCTTCCGATCCTTATTCCAAAATGGAATTCTACCCCATGATCCAGCCACGCGTTGACGCCTGAAATCGGAGCTGTGGCGGGACTTTGAGCGTTTTTGCGCAGAACGGCGCCTGCAGGCGCACGCGAACAATTCTCCAACCGAACGGTCGGGTGGGCCTTGGCGGACGGCTCCCGCCGATACGCTGAAGGCCAGAGCGCGCACCGTTGGCGCTATCATTGACCCTTTCCTGTCTCGCAAAGCGCACCGCGCCACCCGCATGGCTTCCCACGACTACCTGAAGAAAACCCTGACCGCGCGCGTCTACGACGTGGCCCGCGAGACCGAACTCGAACGCGCGCCGAATCTGTCGGCACGCCTTTCCAATCCGGTTTATCT
>NZ_CAJNAT010000011.1 GCF_905220705.1 Paraburkholderia domus | reverse complement strand
GCGGTCGCCCGCGGCCTTGACCTTGGCGACCATGCCGGACGTGCCGTCGGCGCGGTCGGCGATCACCTTCGCGCCGGTTTTCGCCGTGAACGTGGCGGCGATGTTGCGCAAGGCAGCGGCGCCGGTGTCATCGGACCACGTCAACAGACGCAGGGTCTTGCCGGAGAAGTTCTGTTCCTGCGCTCTTAGATTGACGAACGGCATGGGCAGCGCGGACGCTGCGAGTGCTGCACCCAGCGTCTTGATTGCCTGTCTTCTACCTTTTTTGATGTCCTGCATCATCGTCTCCCGTGTGAACAACGCTACTGTCTCTCCCCTCTCCTAACGCGCTTGCGTCGGGACAGCGGACTATGGATTTCCTAAATACACCTAACAAACTTAATCTCTGCCTGAGAACCGTTAAAAATTCTCACGCGCTGTCACTCGCCGTTTCGAGTTGACAGAATCTGCTTGATTTCCTGGAATGCAGCGAGGCCGAACGGTCCAAGCTCACGACCGAGGCTGCTGCGCTTGTAGCCGCCCCAGGAGGTCTGGGGGAAAATAAGCTGCGGGGCGTTGATCCATACAACACCCGCATCCAGCGCATCCGCAACGCGCTTTCCGCGCGCTGTGTCGCTCGTGACGACGGTGGCTACGAGACCAAACTCGCTGTCGTTAGCCGCATCGATTGCGTCCTGCTCGCTGTCAAAGCTGCGTACGCACAGCACCGGCCCGAAGATTTCCTCGCGCCATACGCTGCTGTTAGTCGGCACATCGACGAAAATCGTAGGTCTGACGAAGTAGCCGGCACCCGTCACCGGTTCGTCACCGATCACGAGCCGCGCACCTTCCTCCTTGCCTCGCGCGATATAGCGCTGCACACGTTCGAACTGCGCACGGCTCGTCAACGGTCCCATCTGAACGCCAGGCACGAAGGGATCGCCAACCACCGTCCGGGCGGCGCGATCGACCAGACGTTCAACCAGGGCGTCGGCTATCGATCGATCGACCAGCACGCGGGATGTTGCCGAGCACATTTGCCCGGCATTGAAGAATGCGCCACCCGTCACGAGATCCACAGCGAGATCGAGGTCCGCATCGGCAAACACAATAATCGACGACTTGCCGCCCAGTTCGAGACTCACGCCTTTGAGCGTGTCGGCCGCCGTCTTCATCACCGTCTGGCCAACCCCGGTGCTACCGGTAAACGAGACTTTCGCGACCAGCGGATGCGCGGCAAGCGGCGCACCCACGTCCACGCCGGTACCCGTGACGACATTGAACACGCCAGGCGGCAAGCCGCATTCGGCCACAATCGAGGCCAACTCCAGTTCGGGCAACGGCGTGATTTCGGACGGTTTGAGCACTACCGCGCAGCCAGCAGCAAGCGCTGGCGCAAGTTTCCACGCGGTTGTGACCATCGGAAA
This sequence comes from Paraburkholderia domus, assembly GCF_905220705.1. GTDB lineage: Bacteria > Pseudomonadota > Gammaproteobacteria > Burkholderiales > Burkholderiaceae > Paraburkholderia > Paraburkholderia domus. The sequence continues at coordinate 226,950 of NZ_CAJNAT010000011.1, read as the reverse complement.
ATTCCACGGCACGATAAGCCCGACAACACCGGCCGGTTCACGGCGGATAAGTGCCCGATGTTCCGCGCTTGGGATCGTCACCTCGGATTCGCCATTGACGTCAAGACCTTCAGCCAGGCCGGCGTAGTACTCGAACGTTGCGATCACATCGCCGACGTCGATCCGCGCTTCCTCGAGGGGTTTGCCGTTGTTCTGCGACTGCAGCGTGGCGAGCCGCTCGCTGCGGGCTTCGACACCGCGAGCAATCGCTCGCAGATAGCGCGCACGAGTCGAGCCGTTAGTATTCCGCCACGACTTGAAAGCGCGAGCAGCGGCACGTACCGCGCGATCGACGTCGTCGGCGTTACCGGCGTCAACATGCGCGAGCACCTCCTCGGTCGATGGATTGAGAATGGCAAGCTGTGCGCCACCGGCAGCACTGCACCAGCGGCCATCAATGTACAGTTGTGTTTGCAACTGCATTTCGTCTGTTGAATCGACGTGCGATACCTGCGGCGTACTCATGCGGGCACCTGCTCAAACCAGTTGCTCTCGCGGATTTCAATCACCGTCGGAACGTTGCATTGCGTGGCGCGTTGCAATTCGCTGACAAGCACCTCCGGTGAATCTACGCGAACCGCGGCGCACCCGAACCCTCGCGCAAGTGCAATGAAGTCCGGCGTATAGATATCCACGCCGACTGGCGTAATGTCCCGCTCCACCATGTACTTGCGGATCTCGCCGTAACCGAAGTTGTTCCACAACAGAACGATCAGCGGGACCTGCGCTTCGACAGCACTCGCGAGTTCCGGCAACGTGAATTGCAGGCCACCGTCACCAATCAGGCAGACAACCGGACGATCCGGCGCCGCGAGCTTCGCGCCGATACCGGCGGGCAAACCATAGCCAAGCGTTCCATATCCGGTCGAAGAGTTGAACCATGACCGCGGCGCGGGCGCATCGTGAGTGAAGTTGCCGGCATAAACAGGACGCGTCGAGTCACCGACGATGATCACACCGGGAAGCGCGCTCGTGAGCGTGTCGATCAGACGCTTTTGCGACAGCGTCGGGGCGTCGTAACCCGCCGCCACCGCAGCGCGTGTGGCCGCGACGCGGCGCGCGCCCCACCCTTCTCGTACAGGGGCGGGTGGTCGTTCGCGCAACGTCGCGCACAGTGCTGCGAGCGCCTGTTGCGCGTCGGCGGTAATCGCGAGATCCGGGTGGAAATTGCGCATGAGTTGCTGCGCGTCGATGTCGATCCGCACGAGTCGCCCATTGATGGCGAAGCCGCCATCAAACACGACGTCGTAGTCGGTTTCGCCCAGCTCCGTGCCAACCGCAAGCACGACATCTGCCTCGGCAACCAATGCACGCGTCTCTGGAAGCGATTGAGTCGAACCCACCAGCAGCGGATGGCCGCACGGCAGCAATCCTTTGGCGTTGATCGTCAGCGTAACGGGTGCCTGCAGCCGCTCCGCCAATTCGCGCAACTCGTCGGCGGCGCCCACGGCGCCGCCCCCTGCAAGAATCACCGGCCGCTGGGCGCCCGAAAGACAATTCGCGGCGTCGGCAATCGCTCGCGCGTCGGCGGCGGGTCTGGCGGGCAACACCACCGGCGCGATTTGCATCCCACGCGCCGGCGCGACGATCACGTCCAGCGGAATTTCGATATGCACCGGTCGCGGCCGTGCACTCTCGAAAACCGCGAATGCTCTGGCGAGCACCTGGGGCAGTTCGTCGGCACTCAACAGCGTGTGGGAGAACGCGGTAAGGCCAGCGAACACGCCTTGCTGGGACGGCAACTCGTGAAGACGGCCGTCTCCGCTACCGAGTTGGCGCCGCGCATTCACGCTGGAGACGACGAGCATGGGGATCGAATCGGCATACGCCTGGGCCATCGCAGTCGCAATGTTTGTCATGCCCGGCCCGGTGATGATGAAACACACGCCTGGCTTGCCGGTTACGCGGGCATAGCCGTCGGCCATGAAGCCTGCTCCCTGCTCGTGGCGCGGCGTGACGTGACGGATCGAAGAAGCGTCCAGGCCACGATAGAGTTCAACGGTATGGACGCCCGGGATGCCGAACACGCACTGCACTCCGTAACCTTCGAGTAGCGTAACAAGTGCCTCGCCACAGGTCTTGCCTGACGTTAAGGACAAGCAAGTCGTTTTGGTTTCGATCTGGCCGAGGCTGGTGGTACTGTCCGGAAAGTTCATTGGTCGTCAGGCTCTTGATTGGTTTGAACCAGACAGTGGCTGGCTCCAATAAAACTGTTCTTCAACATTCGCTGAAGGCGGGCTACGCAGATTGCTCGGTCGCATCGCAACTCGCCGGTGCGCGGACTACGTTTTCATTGAGCGAATTCTTGCCGTTCGAAGGGACGAGAACAATCGATCATTTTTCATGCAGCGCATGAACTCAATGCATAAGCAAGGGGAAACCCTGATTGGGAAAGCGTTATCGGGTGTGGCGTTTGCCGCGGTCAGGTCGGCTCCAACCCATTCCCAACGCTCATTGCTCCACGCCGGAGGTGCGGCCATCAACATCAAGGTCCAGAGCGATACCTTGGTAGCCGCGATAGCCGAGTCGCTTGAAGAACTTCAATGTATGAAATGTGCGAGCAAGCGATAGCGCGACGCGAGTTCGTTGCGAACTCTCTTTTACACATTTTAGAAGGATTACTTATTATTTACGGGTGCATCGGCGCAATCGCATTTGGTGATCGCCTATGTATTCGTTGTTCGTGCGGTTAAGACCGTTGGGGTATCTGGGTTCTTGCAGGGTCGGAGATCGCCCCTTTTCACCTCAGTGACTCACGCCCGTCACCAGTTGCAGCGGCGTTTCAATGACCCGCGACAATTCGTTCTGTTTTGTCTGTTCAGTGACAGCCTTCAACGCGACGTCAACGCCGAACACAGCTTGCCGGCCGGCAAACTGATTCATCGTCGCGAGCACGCGGCCGTCGGCGAGCAGCGGCTTGATCGCGTCGCTATCGTTATACCCGGTGACATACACACCACCGGTTCTCCCGGCATCGCGAATAGCATCGACCGCACCCATTGCCATATTGTCGTTACCGCACATCAACGCACGGATCTGTGGGTAGTCGACCAACATCCTCGACGCAACGTCCCTTCCTTTCCCATAGTCCCAGTCGCCCGCTTGTATGTTGACGATCTTCATGCCGGCCACATTCATTGCGTCCTTGCTGCCGGCGGTGCGTTGCTGTGCATTGCGGTCAGCGGAAATGCCTTCGATGATCCCAACCTGATCGCCCGTCTTGAGCCGCGCAGCAAGATAGTCGCCCACCTGCTTCGCGCCCTTGCGGTTATTCGGGCCGACGAAGGGCACAGAGATGCGGGCAGCATCCTGCGACGCGTCATCAAGCGGGTTATCGATCGTAACCATGATGATGCCGGCCTGGATCCCCCGCGCCACGATAGCGGTCAGCGCCTTCGAGTCAGTCGGCGCGACGACGATCGCGTTCATCCTGGCCTTGATCAACTCGTCCACCATGCGGATCTGCGCAGCGGTGTCACCCTCCGTTGCGGTTCCGCGAATGGTCAAGCCGAACTGCGACGCATAGTGCTTCTGATAATTCTGTGCAGCGTTCACCATCGCTATCGTGAACGGATCAGACATCGACTTCAACACGAGGGCGATCTTCAGTTTGCCACCCTGCATGGCATCGGCACGAGCCGCACCTGTCAGGCCTGCCGCAGCAAGCGTGCCGGCAAGCAGCACGCGGCGGCGCATCCTCTGCGTCATTGAATTTCTCTCCTTGGACCACACGGACGAATAGTTGCGTGGCGTCCCTACAAAGACCTGATCAACCCGAAGCCGACGCTGCGGCGTCCCGATTGCCGGTGCCCATTAACTGCCGCAAAACGGAAGCGATTTCGTCGAACAATGGCCGGCTGCCAATATCTTCGCTCAAGCAATTCTGTTTCAACGCCACCAGCTTCGCTGCGATGTCCGCTTCGGCATTCGGCCAGTCGCATCGGTCGATCAACTCCTCCAGCAGACAACCATACGCTCTCACTTCGAGACGCTGCAGCGCGGCGCTGAGGTCTCGATCATCGGTGGCATAGAAAGACGCCGCACCAAAATCGCCCAGCAACGCGCGTCCCTGTCCACAGTGCAGAATATTGTGTGCGTACAGATCGCCATGGATGACGCCTTGCCGATGCAGATGGCACGCCGCCGACGCCATGCCGTATGCAATGCTCAACGCCGATGCCAAATCAAAGCGCGTATCCGCGCCGTAGACGTCGCGGGTGCATGACTCGAGGCTCGGTGGTCCGGCAAGGTTGGTGAATTGCGGATCGATCAATTCCATCACCAGGCCATGTGCGTCCGCCGGATGGTCCTTCACCTTGCCCACCACCGGAATCAGGTTCGGATGATCGCCTGCACGAATGCAGGCTGCCATCTCGCAGTCCGGCAATCCATCGCTCGTTACCGCACCCTTGAACAACTTGACCGCCACCGGCCTGCTCGCATCGTCATCATGAGCAAGCAGCGCGGCACGATAAATGACACCGGACGCACCCTCGCCTAACTGCTGTTCAAGTTTTAACTCGTCCCATCGGATATCTGCGATCGGTGTATCGCTCAGTGCCGCCGTTTCCAGCGTTTCGCTGAACGAATTGCCGGCGAAAGCCAGCCAGGAAAGGCGTGGCAAGCGCAGCAACCACGCAGGCAGTCCGCTGAGTTGATTCGCCGCGAGACGCAGCAGTTCGAGCCGCGAGCAGGCAGACAATTCCTCGGGTAGCGTGCGCAACCGGTTGCCGGCAAGCATCAGCTTCTGCAGTTGCGCGCAGGCGCCGATTTCTGGCGGCAGCGCTTCGATCTCGTTGTCGGTGAGAATCAGCCAACGCAGCAGCGGCGGCAGCGACTTACCCGAAACCTCTCGGATACGGTTTGCCTTGAAGCCGACCATGCTCAGCTGCGAACACGCCCCGAGGACCTCCGGTAACTCAGTGAACGGGTTGTCAGACGCAAAGATGGTGTGCAGCTTGCTCAAGCGCGGCAGATCGTCAGGCAACGTCGAGAGTGCATTGCCCGATAGATCGAGAATTTCCAGCGTGTCCGCCAGATCGAAAATTTCGCGTGGAAACTCGCTCAGCCCGCACGCGAGTTTGAGTCGGCGAGTCCCCGCCAGTTGTCCGGCACGCAGTTGTTCGAGAGTGCTTGTCACAGGTGTAGAGAAGATATCCGGTTGCCAGTTAGCGAAGTGCCGAGGGTATCAATTCTACTGAGTCGCAAGCCCTGTGCAGAATTGGATAGCAAGATCCGGCGTGACCTCAGCGAGGCCGAGGTTTAAGCTGTCAGGTATCGGAGCCATTGCGCAGCGCGTTTGCAGCCTCGCATTGAGCCATCCCAGCCTCCAGCTAGCCAGGAACGACGCAAAGTGACATACGCATACAAGTTGATGGATTCGCCCGTCGGCGAGCTGAAGCTCGTCGCAAATGGGAACCGGCTCGCCGCCATTCTGTGGGAGAACGACAAGCCGAACCGGGTGCGCCTGCCGGAACTAGTCGAAGCGGATGACCGCCCGGTCCTGGTCGAAACAGAGCGGCAACTGAACGAATATTTCGCAGGAACGCGAGACCGGTTCGATCTTGAACTCGACTTCCAGGGAACGGACTTCCAGAAGAAGGTTTGGGCTGCGCTCCTGACGATCCCGTTCGGTGAAACGCGCAGCTATTCGGACATCGCCACGCAAATCGGGAACATCAACGCGGTGCGGGCGGTGGGTGCGGCGAACGGTAGAAATCCGATCTCCATCGTGGCGCCGTGCCATCGGGTGATCGGCGCGTCCGGCGACCTGACCGGCTTTGCAGGCGGACTGACGAACAAGATGTTGCTCCTCTCGCTTGAGGCCGGGCAGACTTCGCTGGAAGCGGCCGCGGATTCGACTGTGGCGGCGACAGCGGCTTCCGGCGCCACGCCGGAAATGGCCGGCCGGGAAACGCCGGTGAAACCGGCACGCCCGGCGCCGAGCCGCGGGACGCAGACCTCGTTGTTCGGCAACTGAGCGGATTCGAGGTACTGCGCTGGCCTCGTGCGGTGACGTTGAATACCTCGTGATAGGCCGCATCGTCCGCAGCGCCTTAACGGCCGCACAATTCAACGTTCCTTCATCGATTGGGCTACGCCGAAAATCCCGGCCACGTGCGCTTACTTGACTCGATGCAGTAAGCGCCAGCGCTTCAGTGCGGTTCCGAGAGCGAGAGGGGTTTGGGCGAGGCTGCCCATACCCACGGACTGTATTCGCCCAGCCATCATTTCAACAATACTTGAAATATGGAACCGATCGGCGTATCGTTTGGCCATGGACTCGAACCTCGTTGTACGCGCCCTTGGCGCGCTCGCTCATGAATCGCGGTTGGCGATCTTTCGTTTGCTGGTCGTCGCCGGGCCGGATGGCATGGCCGCCGGCGAAATCGCGCAGCAGCTCGGGCTTTCCCCATCAAGCCTCTCGTTCCACCTCAAGGATCTGTCACATGCCGAACTGGTGAAACCGCGGCAGGACGGGCGCTTCATCATCTATTCGGCGAATTTCGACGCGATGACGGGCCTGATCGCCTTTCTGACTGAAAACTGCTGTGCCGGTGCACCATGCGCCGCAAGCGACCTTCCCGGCTGCTGCGAAACATGAGCACCACTAGCACCGTGGCTCGCGCCGCACGGCCGGCCATGGTGTTCGTCTGGTCGCAACGCTGCAAGGGCGATCCGTATTTCACGCTATCGCAAGTAGCGCTCAACGACGCCATCATGATCGTGGCATTCGCGCCGCTCGTCGCCCTCCTGCTGGATCGGCGCAAGCAATTTCTTCGAGCTTGCGGTGGCCACGGCGATCAGCCTGTTTGGATTTCATTCGGGCGCGGCGCTTGCCACGGTGGTCGGCGTGCTGATCGAAGTGCCGGTGATGCTGCTGGTGGTCGGCGTCGTCAACCGTTCGCAGCACTGGTACGAGGCAAAACCCAGCGTCAAAGGACAACGTGTATGAGCGTCACGATCTATCACAACCCGGATTGCGGCACCTCGCGCCATACGCTGGCAATGATTCGCAATGCCGGCATCGAGCCGCACGTCATCGAGTATCTGAAGAGCCCTCCCGATCGAGCCACGCTGAAGAACCTGATCGAGCGTGCGGGCCTCACCGTGCGCGCCGCGCTGCGCGAGAAGGGCTCGCCGTATGCCGAACTCGGTCTCGCGGACGCGTCCTTGAGCGATGAGCAATTGCTCGATGCGATGCTCGCACATCCGATCCTCATCAATCGCCCGATTGTGGTCACCCCGCTCGGGGTGCGTCTATGCCGCCCTTCCGAAGTCGTTCTCGATATCCTGCCCGCGGCGCAACAAGGGGCTTTTACAAAAGAGGATGGCGAGCAGGTGATCGATAGCGCAGGACGGAGGGTGCGTTAATGCCCGGTAAATCAGATCGACTGGCTACCGCTCGAAAGCGTCGACGTGATGGAGGAACTGTACAAGTTCACATTGCTGGTGCGCGACCGTTCGGACTACCTGACCGATCGCTACAGCGAACGCAAGGAAGCGCAGCCAGAACTGGCGAGCACATTGGCGGCCGCCGCGATGGATCATGACGTGATCAACGCAAACACCAACGCCGACGCATAAAACTCCTATTCTTAAGAGGCCCTTTGGGCATCAACCAGGAGGATGACATGCGCATGCTACTCAACATACGAATTCCGCACGAACCGTTCAACACGCTGGTGCGCGATGGCACTGCCGGCGAAGTGATAGGGAGAATACTCGAAGAAATAAAACCGGAAGCCGCCTACTTCACCGAGCAGAATGGAACACGCGGCGCAATACTCATCGTGAACCTCGACGATCCATCGGGAATTCCCGCACTCGCAGAACCATTTTTCCTGAAATTTAACGCGGACTGCGAAATGCGCGTTGTCATGTTGCCTCAGGACCTCATGAAAGCCGGACTGGAGAATCTCGGCTCAAAATGGAAGTAGCGCATACGCACGTATCAAACGGTATGTTTGCCGCCTGTGGTTCATAAGACGCACCGCAGACGGCAACGCAGACAAAGGCGCAAACCTGCGCCCGGATCATCCGAGTTCGAATGACGTCACGCCGAACATACGTTCGATTTGAATAGCGGGCGGTTCCTGTGTGTACATCCGCGCCGTCTCGAAGACGCTCGTCATGCCATGCCGCTCGGCCAGCGCAACGGCAGCGGGATGGGTCTCCGGCACGTCGAGAACAATGACCTCGCCCGGCATGCGCGCCACCAACGCATCGAACAGATCGCTGGCGATCTCATCGCTATCGGCGAAGAGCGGGCCGATCTTGCATCCCGCTCTACAACGGCGTAGTACGCCATAGCCCGCAACATGACCGTCGTGAACGGCAGCCAGCGCAATGACGTCAGGTTGTCCGAGCCACACGGCAAGAAAACGCTCACGTGCGGCGGGAAAGCAAAAGCGATCGTAGTCAAACAGCCGCTCGAACGGCAGCGCCGATGCATTCAAAATGGTCGAACGCGCCGCGTCGTGCGCGACGGCTTGAACGACCCCCTGAAAGCGAATGTTGCGATACGCAAGCCGAAAGCCAGACTTTCTGTAATTCGCCTGTTGAGCAATAACACCGTCCAATCCGACATTGCGGTTGCGCAGATAGTCCATGCCGTGCTGCCAGACGCGCATGCCGAAGCCTCTACCGCGAAACTCCGGCTTCACGATATACAGGCCGATAAAGCCGAAATGTTCGCCGTAAGCGACCGCGGAAATGCAGGCAACCGGCTCGCCGCGCCACACTCCGATAAAAAAGCCATTAGGGTCCCCGGCGCGAAAGCATTCGGCATCATGCAGGCCAGGGTTCCATCCTTCCGCCGCAGCCCATTCGACCGCCAAAGCCACGTCGTCGGCCGACATGGTGCGCAGGATAAAATCACCACTCGCGTTCAGATCTGTCACGATCGCCTCGCCTTTTTGCCGATATGGATCGACAGATTACACGGCCCGTCACCGGACGATTCTGTCAATCGCTTCCGCCTGCACCTAAGCTGCCCCTAAGCTTGATCCGCTAAGATCGGCAGTTCGATTCAATACACGCCCTTAAAACTTCACCGCATGAATACACTCGAAGCGTTCAATCAGGCGCTGTTTCTGATGATCAACGCCACGCCGTCGACGTCAGCCTGGCAAATCGACATGGCGTGCTCGATCGCCGTGTATGTCATTTATCTCGTGCCGCTGTCCCTAATCGCGATATGGCTCTTCGGCGACGAGCATCAACGCGAAGTCGCAGTACGCGCGTTTTGCGTGACCCTGCTCGCCCTCGGCCTTAGCCAGATTATCGGTCTGGTCTGGCCACATCCCCGGCCTTTCGTGATCGGAATCGGCCGTACGTTTCTGGAGCACGTGCCCGACCCGTCGTTCCCGAGCGACCACGGGACCATCTTCGCCAGCATCGCGCTGACCTTGTTGATGGGCGGCTTGAGACGTTACGGCGTGGCGATCCTGCTGTCCGGTCTCGCGGTAGCGTGGTCGCGCGTGTTTGTCGGCGTCCACTTCCCGCTCGACATGCTGGGCGCCGTCGCCGTGGCAGCCCTGGCGTTCCTGCTGATCGCACCGCTGTGGCGGTGGCGCGGCACCATGCTGACGCGCGGCCTGGTCACGGTGTACCGCAAGCTGCTGGCGTGGCCGATCGGGCGCGGCTGGTTGTCCTCATAGGCCTGCGTGAAGGCGCGGGCCTTCACCATCGGCCTTCGTTGGCAGCCTTCGTTGCCAGCCTTCGTTCCGGTCGCGTCTATCGGTACAACGCCTGGAGGGTCGTCACTCGCCTCAGAAGTTGGTGAAGAAAGCCCGAGCGGCGACCATGCAGAACGATGCGACCAGTTCCCCGTGATAGGCCTGAAGGACAGCCGACGCGCCGCCGTCGGTTGCACCGCCCGCCACAGCCTGACTCGCGAGCGTCGCTTTCGCATTGGCAAAACCCTGCTTGATCGGCGCGTACGGATCATTGGGCCCCGCAACTGGAGAATCCACATCCAGGACCGACGTAAGCCCAGCCGGCACTTTGGCGTTCTGCCAGTAGGCCTGCTCGATGCGCGCGTTGAAGAAAAACACGGTGGGGTCCGAGCCGCCGCCGCACAACAGAACCGGCGCACGCGGCAGCCAGTTGCGTAGGTCATTGCGCTTGAACGCCTGGCGTAGCGGATGCATTGGATTCGCCGCCGGCGTCAGGGCAACCGTGGTATTGGGAAACGCACCATCGGGATTGGCTGCGGCGTCTTCCAGAAGACCCAGGCGATAGGCGTTGCGCACGAGATTGGCGTTGCCGAATCCCGCAGCAAACAAAGGTGTCAGCGAGGGCGGAGCGAGGGGTGGCGACGTTGGCGGCGTCATCGAAGCATATTGCGGCGCGGGAGGAACACTGCTGAAGAGTTGCGTCGAAGGCAGTTTCCCCTTCGCAAATAACGTATCGAGAGGCTGCAGGCTCGGCAGGAGATTCTCGATGCCCGGGGCATACGCCGCTTCATAGAAGTCGGCGGGCTTGCCGTAGATGTTCCCGTAAGCACGCTGGTAGCCCGTCACGATCAAGGTCGTGAAGAGCGTCGAGCCCAGGTTCACCTCGCCTTCGATGAGCGCATCCGCGGTGGCGGCGAGCGCATACGGACCCGATCCCGGCGCGGATGCCGTAACCTTGACGCCGGCCGCCTGCAATGCGCGATGCGTCGCCAGTGCCACGAAGCCGCCTTGCGAATAGCCGGTGACGAAGAGCTTGCCGTTCTCGCGCGTCCTTCTTTCCGGCTTCGTTTCACTCAGTGCGACCCGCGCCGCCCGAAGCGAGTCGACTACATCGGCGGATTGCTGGTCGGCGTTCAGATAGGGGTGATACGTGAGATCGGAGCCGGCATAGCCGGCGTAGTTAGTCGCCACCACGATATAGCCCTGGGCCGCATACATGGCGGCAACGCTAATGCCCTCCCCAGCGCCGTCACCGTTGCCCGGATCCGTTTGCGTGATATCGGCGATGTTGTAGTTGCGGTATGCGGTCGTGCCGTGAGCATAGAGCATCAGCGGACGCGGCCCGCTGCACGCAGCCGACCGGCCGCCCGGAATCATCAGTGCCCCGCTGGCGGTGGTGGGCTCGCCCGCGCCGCCGATAGTCCGGTAGCGGAAGGTCACCATCTCCACGCTGCAAGCGGGCGCGCCGGCGATCTGCGCGAGTTGCTGACCGGATGCATTCGACGCAAGCAATTTTGAAAACGCTGCGGCACTGAGCCGTAACGTGACGCGATGATCGAGTAGCTGGCCGCGGGCTTTGCAGCCCTCATCGCAACCGGAGCCGGCTTGCACATAAGCACTGGCGCCCAACGTGAAACATGTCAGCAGCACGAGGGCCGCGTTTCGTATCGCTACAGGCATGTGAGGCTCCGTCTTGTTGGTATTTCTTGTTGGTATTAATTACGGCGGTTGGGCTGCCTTCAGAGTGAGATGAGTATAGGTAAACAGATTGATGCGCCGCCAGCCTCATCGTTCACGCGTTTTGCCATGGAATGCTTCATGAGGATGCTGTCCACGCTGCCCGGACAGCATGCGACTGGCGACTGCGCTTGCGTGCTACTTCCAGAGCGTGCGGCCGAAGAACGTCAGCGTGCGGTCCCAGGCCTGCTGCGACCAGACCGGATCGAACTGGGTCCTGGAGATACGGCCCGGCCCGACTGCCGTTTCGTTCGCGAACGCGTGGTACGCGAGATAGCGATGAAACTCGACGTCGACATTGGCCGCGGTGAGTTTGGCCTCCAATGCGTCGACCGTTTCAGCCGGAAAGAATTCGTCTTGCGTCGCCCAGTGACCGAGAACCGGAACCTTGATTTTCGATGCGTCGATGTACTCGAGCGGAGGGAAGCCGTACCACACCACCCCGGCCGACACTTCGGGGATATTGCATAGCGCGAGCAAAGTGAGCGCGCCGCCCATGCAATAGCCGGTCACGCCGACGTTCGCCGAATGCTGCTTCAGATACTGGACGGCGCCCCGCACATCCTGAGTCGCGGCGTCGCCGAAGTCGAGTCCGCTCAGCAAATGGTTCGCCTCCGCCTCTTCAACCGTCGACTTGCCGCGGAAGAGATCAGGCACCAGCGCCAGATAGCCGGCCTGCGCGAGCCGGTCCGCCACGCCGCGAATCTGGTCGTTCAAACCCCACCACTCCTGAATCACGACGATGGCAGGCGCGCCCTCCGGTTTCTCCGGCTTGGCCAGATAACCCTGGACATCCTTGCCGTCAGGGCGGCTAAACGTGATCATCGATCCTGCAGTCTGTTTCATCGGTTGCTCCTCGAGGTAGGCGAAGCCACTAGCATAGCGCCAGTGTGGCAGGTCCTGCTGAACCCCGCCCGGTCGAGCGGATCGACACGACTTAACCATACTGATCCGGCAAGAAAACCGGCTAGCTCACCCGCGGCGCCCTCATTCAGGCAAGCAGAACTCCCGAAAGAATCCGCCTCCACACAGCAACTATTGAAGGTGGCCAAAGCAGCCACTCGAACTCATACTGCCGCTTACACGTCGCTTCCGGTTCAGGCCACACATGTTCGTCCTCGATCACTTTAATGGAATCTGTCGATCCAGATCACGCGGCCGCATCAAACTATCTGTGGTGCTCTCCTTCATTGCCGGTGCGCTGTTGAGTCCGGCCTTCGGCGGCACCGTAGCGCCCAATCCGTCGACCGTTGCGGCGCACGCCACCCCGACTCACGTCCGAATTCTTCGCGTATCCGGGGACGTTGTGAGAGAGGGCCGGTGGGCCTTTCTTATCACCGCGCTGAACCGCACCGTCCCGGCCTATGGCCCATACGTCATAGACACCTATTTTTCACCGATGTCGGCCCAACGCGAGATCGACGAGGTGATATCGGGCCGCCTGATCAACGTCCTGGCGAGCGAACCCGGACACCCGGAGCTCGACGCCGCTGCGATTCCGGTGCCGATTCCCATCGACCGTGGCCTGCTCGGCTATCGCGTGGCATTGATCAATCAAGACGAGCAGGCGAAGCTCGACACGATCCACGACCTCCAGGGTCTGCGCACACTCAGCGTCGGCCAGGGGCAGGATTGGGGCGATGTCCCTGTCTATCGCCTAGCCAGTGTTCCGCTTGTCACCGCAAGCCGTTATGACCTTCTCTTTCCGATGCTGGCTGACCACCGCTTCGATATCTTCCCGCGCGGCGTGGTTGAGATCACGCGCGAACTGAAGGCCTTTCAGCCGCGCTATCCAACTATGAGAATCGATTCTCACCTCCTGATCCGATACCCGTATGCGCAGTTCTTCTACGTCAGCAAAACCGAGCCGCTGCTGGCGAAGCGGATTAGAGACGGCCTCGAAGCCATGCTGAAGGATGGAAGTTTTGAGGCGTTATTCCGCGAACACTTCGGGCAAGGAATCGCCGATCTGCACCTCGAGCGCCGCGTGCTGATCGATTTGAAGAATCCCCTGCTCCCGGCATGGGTGCCATTGGATCGCAAAGAACTCTGGCTCGATCCGTTCGACGAAAAGAAACAGAATTGATTCAGTGGACTATAGACGTTAAGGATTTCCTGACCCAAAAATCAGGGAACCAGCCGTGCATAGTCCGGACTGCCTGACGGCGACACGTGGGCCGAGCGTTTAAAGTGGTCCATCACATACCGTCGCCGGGCCACCGTCATGACCGACTATTTTTTGCCGCGCGAGAATACAGTTAAACGCATCGACAAGCTGTGCGTACGTCTATTCGAGCTTTGGTGTGAAGAAAGAAAACCGGTGCCGCTCGCCTATCTTTTGCACTGCTGGCCGTTGACCGGTCACGATCCGGTTGCGGTCAAGCGTCTGGCCGATGCCATGTCGGATCTGTCCCGATTCCAGCCGGGGAAACTCAGTACCCGTGAGTCGATGATGGTCCACGAAGTCATCGGCAGTGCCCACGAAATCGTTGGGGAGCCGTTGCCCCATGGCGCCGCTGCCGCGAACAGCGCGAGCACCATGTGGAAGCGAGTATGGCTCGCCAACGCAGCAGGTCATTCGCAGGCGCTTGCCGGAGCAGATTTCCTCGACGGCCCCTTATAGACCGAGATTCGGCTACGAGTGCAAAATATACCGACAAGAATCACAGCACTCGCGGGGAAATATGGTGGTGAATAGCGTTGGTTCACTCTTTGCCTCGCCCGGCCGATTCCGCCATAGCGTGGTTCTCCGGCTGCTGGCCACCGTGCTGCTGTTCAGTTGCGCGGTAACCTTGTTGCTGACCGCGCTCCAGCTCTATCGCGACTATAGCCGCGGCGTCGAACTGATCGAGACCCGCCTATCGGACATCGACCGAAGCAATCGCGACAGTCTTGGCGAGGGTCTGTGGCAACTCAACCGGACTGAACTTCAGCTTCAACTGAACGGTATCTTGCGGCTTGCCGACATGTGCGCCGCCGAGGTGCGCGAGACCGGATCGAGCGCGACGCCGATGGTGGTGACGGCTGGCGAACGCAGGACGGGCGCCGTGATATCCCGCGAATTTCCGATTTTTTACCGTATCCACGGCGCCCAGCAGAAGATCGGCACGCTCTATGTGCAAGCGACGCTGGCCAATCTCTATCAAGCGCTGACACAAACCGCGCTCGTCATTCTGGTCAGTCAGGCTACCTATACGTTCATCGTTGCGCTGTTCACCATCTACATCTTCTCGCGCCTCGTTACCCGGCATCTCGCCACGATTGCCCGGCAGGTCAGCGAATACGATTTCCGTGCGGCGCCAAAGCCGTTCGTCCTGCCGCGCCGCCGGCCGCGCCGGCCGGACGAGCTCGATCGCGTGGTAAGCGCGTTCAACAGCATGGGCGCACGGCTGCACGACGCCTATCTCGCCGAGCGCGATGCCACGCTGCAGCGGGAAGCGCGGCACCTGGCAGAAGCCGCCAACCGGGCCAAGAGCGAATTCCTCGCGAACATGAGCCATGAACTGCGCACGCCGCTGAACGGCATCCTCGGCTATGCGCAGATCTTGCTGCGCGACGGCAGCCAGAGCGAGCGCCAACGCAATGCGGTCGAAGTGATCCACCGTAGCGGCGAACATCTGCTGACGCTGATCGACGATACGCTCGACTTCGCGCGTATCGAAGCCGGCAAGCTGCGCATTGAGATGGCCGATGTATCGCTGCCGGGCGTCCTCGATGCGATCCGCGACATCATCGGCATGAAGGCAGAGCAAAAGCACCTGCGATTCCTATGCGAGCTGGCCCCCGACCTGGGCTGCGCGGTGCGGGCGGACGAGCGCCGCTTACGGCAGGTTCTGCTTAATCTGCTGGCGAATGCGGTCAGATTCACGGACGCAGGCTGGGTCAGCCTGCAAGTCACCCGTGCGCCTTCAGGCGCAGTGCGCTTCTGCGTGCAGGACTCAGGTATCGGCATTCCGGCCGACAAGCTCGGCGCAATCTTCAGGCCTTTCGAGCAGACCGGCAGCCCCGAACGGCGCGCCGGTGGCGCGGGACTCGGTCTCGCGATCAGCCAGCAATTCGTGCGCGCAATGGGCGGCGAAATCCGCGTGGAAAGCGTGGTCGCGCACGGGAGCGCCTTCTGGTTCGATCTCGCGCCGGCCGTTGCCGATACGTCCACGGCGCCCACCGACCCGGCAGCGCCGACCGCGCAGCGCGTGACGGGTTATACCGGCCCGCGCCGCAAAGTGCTGGTGATCGACGACGAGCCCGTCAATCGAGCCGTGGTGGTCGAGTTTCTGGATCAACTCGGCTTCGACACCCTGGAGGCCGCCGGCGGCCACGAAGGACTCGCGCAGGCGCTAAACGGGAAGCCGTCGCTCGTCATGACCGACATTCTGATGCCGGACATGGATGGACTCGAGACGACGCGCCGATTGCGTCGATTACGAGGACTTGGCGATATTCCGATCATCGTCGTATCGGCGAATCCTTCCTGGAGCGACGAGAAGCGAAGCGCCGACGCAGGCGCGAACGCTTTCCTTGCCAAGCCGGTCGACTTCGGCCGGCTGCAAGCCCATCTGGCGGACTTGCTGGTACTGAAGTGGATTTACTCGCCCGTGACGCGTTCGCCCCAACCTGACGCACCACGCGCAAGCGCTCCCGCCTTGCCCAAAGGCGAGCTCGACAATCTGCATCGTCTCGCCCGCCTGGGCGACATGCGCGCCATCGCCGAATGGGCCGACAGGATGGCGACGCTCGACGCGCGCAATCTCGCATTGACAACGGAGTTACGCGCGCTTGTGAAAGGCTATCAGTCCAAGGCCATCCTGCTGCTCGTGGAGGAACATCTCGAGAGGATGCACAAGCCATGAATGACACGACGATCGTGGCAGAGCCGGCCACAATTCTGGTTGTGGATGACGCGCCGATCAACATCGGCGTCGTGGTCGAAAGTCTCGAGAATAGGGGCTTCCGCGTGCTTGTCGCGCTCGACGGCGAGGAGGCGCTCGAACGTGCGCATTTTTCGCAACCCGACCTGATCCTGCTCGACGTGAAAATGCCGGGTATAGACGGTTTCGAAACCTGTCGCCGGCTCAAGCGCGACGAGCAGACCCGCGAAATTCCGGTGATTTTCATGACGTCGCTCGCCGATACGGACGACCTCGTCGAAGGATTCTCCGCGGGCGGCATCGACTACGTCACTAAACCGTTCCAGGTCGCCGAAATGCTGGCGCGCATTCGCACCCACCTCGCGTTGCGCGCCATGCACAAACAACTCCGTTCGCAAAACGACAGTCTGTCGAGCGAGGTGGCGGTTCGGCAACAGGCGCAAGAAGCGCTCTCACGCGTGCGCGACGAACTCGAAATCCGTGTCGCCGAGCGGACCGATCAACTCGCGCGCGCGAACGCAAACCTGCACGTCGAGATCGACGAGCGCAAACGAACCGAAACGAAACTCGTGTCGAGCGAAGCGCGTTTTCGCACGATCGTCGAAACGAGCCCGGTACCGTTGTGCATTACGTCCATGCTGGATGGGCGGGTCCTATATATGAACGGGCCGTTTCGCTGGCTGTTCGGTTTCGGCGCGGACGATTGCACAGCCACCTACATGGGCGACTTCTATAACGATCCGACAGAGCGCGACAGGACGGTCGAACTGCTGCGCGCCGAAGGCGGATTCACCAACGCTGAAATCCAGTTCAGGAATGCGAAGGGTGAACGCTTCTGGGCGGTGGCGACCGCTCGCATTGCGACGTTCGCCGACGCCCCGGCGATCTATGTCGGCCTCAACGACGTCACGGCGCGCAAACAGGCAGAAGAGAAATTGCGCGCCAGCGAAGCCAGTCTGGCGAACGCCCAGCGGCTGGCCAAACTTGGCGACTGGGAATGGAATGCGGCCGCCGGCGTGACGCACTGGTCGTACGAGATGTACCGGATCCTCGGTCTCGAGCCGACGGGCGTGAGGCCGAGCTATCGAACACTGCGTGCCGCCATTCACCCCGAGGACCGGGCCGCTGTCCGGCAGGCCGTGCGTGCGGTCATCACCGACCGGCAGCCGCATTTCCTCGATTGCCGCCTGACCGGCGCTGACGGCGAACCGCGCATCGTGCAGCTTCACGTCGAAGCCTCCCACGAAGGGCCGGGCTACCCGCTCAAGCTGGTCGGTACGATTCAGGACATGACGGAACGCAAGCGTGTCGAACAGGAACTGCTCGAATCGCGTGAGCGGCTGCGCGAATTATCCGCGTACATGGAGGCGGTTCGCGAAGAAGAAAGAAAACGGATCGCCATGGAAATCCACGACGAACTCGGACAGTTGCTGACCGCATTGAAAATGGATGTATCGCTGTTGCGGATGCGGCTCAACAGCGATTCGGAAGCCGCCAGAAAGACCGAAGACATGCGCGAACTGGTCGAGAAGACGATCTGGATGGTGCGCAATGTCGCCAGCCACCTCAGACCGGCTGCGCTAAACTTCGGCATCCTGTCGGCGCTCGAGTGGCTCGTGGACGACTTCGTTCGACGTAATCGCATGCCGTGCCAGTTGTCGATTCATGGCAGCGAACCGGTTCTGCCGGATGCACATGCAACAGCCGTATTCCGCATCGCGCAGGCCTCGCTCACCAATGTTGCGCGCCACGCTGACGCTTCGCGAGTCGACGTCACGCTAACCGGCGACAACAGTGAGTTAGCCCTCCATATCAGCGACAACGGGTGCGGCTTCGATCTGCCCGCGGCGCGCCGGCGCTATTCCTACGGCTTGCTCGGGATGAGCGAACGCGCGCGGTTGATTGGCGGCACATTGCAGATCGAGAGCGCACCCGGCGCGGGCACGGTCGTCTCCATTCACGTCCCCCTCAGGACAGGGAAAAGCACATGATAAAAATCCTCATTGCAGACGACCATGCGATCGTGCGAGGTGGCCTGAAGCAGATCATCGCGACCACCACCGACATGATCGTCGCCGACGAGGCGGCCGAGGGCGCCGAAGTGCTCGACAAACTACGCGCCCGTTGTCCCGACCTGTTGCTACTTGATATGACGATGCCGGGCATTAGCGGCATCGACCTGATCCGGCGCATCAGGGCTGAGTACACCAGCCTGCCGGTGCTCGTGCTGAGCATTCACAACGAGGCCCAGGTCGTCTCTCGCGCCCTGCGCGCCGGCGCGACCGGCTACCTCACCAAAGACAGCGACCCGGAGATCCTGCTTACCGCGATTCGCAAGCTGGCCGAAGGCGGAAGATTCATCGATCCGAAGCTGGTGGACTCGATGATCTTCGGCACGCACTCCGGCGACACCCCACCGCACGACATCCTGTCCGATCGTGAATTCCAGGTGTTGCAAGCGCTGGCCGCGGGAAAGAGCATCAACGATATCGCGGAAGCGTTCGCGCTCAGCGCGAAGACCATCAGCACACATAAAATGCGCCTCATGCAAAAATTAGGACTTAACAATAATTCGGAATTGATTCGCTACGCGATCCGCCATCACATTAGTATGGAATAGAATTCAATTAAGGAAATCCCTATGCAAATATCGGAATTCCCTGACTGTGGATTCGGCAATGCACGAGTGACCTGTTTTTTTGACATCTTTATGCTGAACTGAGGCTTTTGGTTTATGATCTGCCGCAGTGAAGCCAGCCCACTTAAAGATAACCCTGTTCTGCCGGGCCGCGCCGCTACATTGTTAAATTTAATATGCGGTAAAAATGGCTATGTCTCGCACTACCATCTGCAAAATTGACTGATTGACGTCTCTCAGGTTCTGGCATGCAATCCTCGGACGCCAGAGTCTTTTCAGCCGACACAATGTGTCGGCTTTTTTTTGCCGATTTTTTATCGGAATAGAAATCTCACGCGGCCTATTTCGAGTCCATTAACTAAACAGAGAAATTTCATCTCTCGCAAACCTTTGCAGGGTTAAGTACTTTTCGAACAAGCGCCGTTATACGCGCTAGATGGAGAGCACTGCCGTGACCGGTGGACAGAGTCGTCAGAATTGAGAGAGAAAGATTGATTAACTTTTTCGTATAAAGTGCATGGCATTTATTTGTATGAACAATAGGCGATTGCCTTTACACCTTCCATGCTATCGGCCCCGGCGGCAAAAGCGCGGGCTATTGAGAGGGCGAATGAAGGCTGGATTTCCTGCCAGCTCACATCTTGTGCGTCGATAGAAAGATACTGGTTTCGGTGCTCGCGATTCCGTCAATCAAACGGATCGCGCCGAGCACCCGGTCGAAGTTCTCCAGCGAGTCCGCCCGCAACTCCGCGATGAGGTCCCACCGCCCATTAGTGCTGTGAATGGTCGCGACGTTGGGATGGCCGCGCAGCACCTTTAGCACGTCGGCCGCGCGGCTGCCTTCCACAGCAATCGACATCAGCGCGCGAATCCGGTGCGCCTCGGCCGCCGGCTTCAGCCGCACCGTATAGCCCACGATCACACCACTTTCCTCGAGACGCGTGAGCCGGTTCTGCACCGTCGCGCGCGCCACGCGCAGTTGCTTCGCAAGTGTCACCACTGGCATGCGTGCGTTGTCGCGCAACAGCGAGATGAGCTGCCTGTCGATGTCATCGAGGTTGATCATGGTGGTGACCCGTGTGGCCGGCAACGGCGTTCGCCGTCTGCACGTTCCTGGTGAAGCCTTTGTACGGCAATGTACAAAACGCCATTTAAGCTGAGCATTTTGCCACTTTAGTGGTGAAATTTGCGACGTTTGCTGTCTTTTTGTTGGCGAGGTCGGAAGGAATAATTTCGTTACCGCTCCCGAACTGGAGCCCGCATCGATAACGGAGACATGACCATGACCCGCTTTCTCGACGTACCCGCCACGTACCGACTCGTCGCCGATATCGGCGTGCCGCGATTCCTGAGCGAACTCGCTGAAACCATCCGCGCCGACTATCTTCGATGGCGCGAATTCGACAAGTCTCCGCGCGTTGCATGCCACTCCCAGGCAGGCGTCATCGAATTGATGCCCGTCGCCGATTCGAACCTGTTCGCCTTCAAGTACGTGAACGGCCACCCGATCAATGCCGAGCGCGGCATTCAAACGGTGATGGCGTTCGGCGCACTTGCATCTGTCGATACCGGCTACCCGCTGTTCCTCTCCGAACTCACGCTGACCACGGCCCTGCGCACTGCGGCAACTTCCGCGCTCGTCGCACGAAACCTGGCCCGCCCCGACTCGCAACGCATGGCCTTGATCGGCAACGGCGCGCAAAGCGAATTTCAGGCGATCGCGTTTCACACACTGCTCGGCATCAATGAAATTCGCGTGTTCGATGTCGATGCGCGCGCAACCGATAAGTTGGTGCGCAATCTTGCCGCATGGCCGGCACTGCGCATCGTCCGCGCGACTTCGACCGCCGACGCGGTGCGCGGCGCCGATATCGTCACAACCGTCACCGCAGACAAAACCTATGCGACGATCGTCACGCCCGACATGATCGAGCCCGGCATGCATCTGAACGCAGTTGGAGGGGACTGCCCCGGCAAGACCGAGTTGCACGCGGACGTGCTGCGGATGAGCCGGGTAATCGTCGAATATGAGCCGCAGACGCGTATCGAAGGTGACATTCAGCAACTCCCCGCCGATTCGCCCGTGACCGAACTGTGGCGAGTGCTTGCCGGAGAAGTGGCTGGCCGGGAACACGCGGATCAGGTCACCGTGTTCGATTCCGTCGGCTTCGCACTCGAGGACTACTCGGCGCTCCGCTATCTCCACGCACTTGCACAGCGGCACGACGTAGGCATCGATGTCGCGTTGATCCCGACAGCCAGCGATCCCAAAGACCTGTTCGGCGGTCTGATGCGAACGGCAGCCACGCCGGCCGCCCTCACCCCAAAACAAGCCAACGCGTTCGCATTCGCGCGCTGATCGAGTCTGCCATCCAGCCGCTTCGCCTCACATTTCCGCAACCCGCTAACGAACCCCATGAGCCTTCTGTCGATGCAGGCGCCCGCCGCCGTTGTCATGATTCGCCCTCATCGCTTTCATCCGAATCCGGAGACAGCGGCCGACAATGCTTTCCAGCGTGCCGGCCACGCCCTCGATTTAACAGAAGCGGCCGCGCTCGCCGCGGCGGCGCGCGACGAAGTCAGCGCCGCGGCGGCAAGCCTGGAAGCGGCAGGCGTGCGCGTTCATGTGTTCGACGATAGCGGGAAGAACGAGACACCCGATTCGGTCTTTCCGAACAACTGGTTCTCGACGCACGCGGGCGGTCACGTGGCGCTCTTTCCGATGCACTCGGTCAACCGCCGACGCGAGCGCAGAAGCGATGTGATCGAGATGCTCAAGACGGAGTACCGCGTGCAGGACGTGATCGACTACTCCGGCCTGGAACGCGACGATGTCTTTCTGGAAGGCACCGGCGCGATGGTGCTCGACCACGTCGCACGCGTTGCATACACAGCGCGCTCGCATCGCGCCGACCCGGTGGCGCTCGAACGCTTCTGTACGCATTTCAACTTCGAGCCAATGTGTTTCGATACCGCCGACGCCCACGGCCGTGCGGTCTACCACACCAACGTCATGATGAGCGTGGCGACCGGATTTGCGCTGATCGGGCTGGATCTGATCCGCGACGACAGGCGCCGCGGCGAGATACACAAGCGCCTGCTGGAGAGCGGCCGGACTGTTATCGCGCTCACGCACTCGCAGATCAGCAATTTTGCCGGGAATGCACTGGAGTTGTCGGGGAAGGATGGCCGTGTTCTCGCCTTGTCAGAACGGGCCATGTCGTGCCTGACGGCACCACAGAAAGCGCTCATCGAGCGTTCCGCGCAATTGCTGCCGTTGCGCGTGCCGACGATCGAACTGGCTGGCGGATCGGTGCGCTGCATGCTCGCCGGGATCCACCTGGCTCGGCGTTGAGGCGATCGTTGCCGGGACGTCGCTTCGCCGCAGCGTCAGCGACTGTACGGTTATTTACCGGAACCGCTCAGGACGAAACGGAAAGGGATCGGCAAAAGGCTCGGCACCCGTCATCATTTCCGCCAGCAAGCGGCCCGTCACGGGCCCGAGCGTCAATCCGTGGTGGTTGTGGCCAAACGCGAACCAGAGTCCTCGATGGCGTGGCGCTCGCCCAATGACAGGTCGCATGTCGGGCGTACAAGGACGCAATCCAAGCCACGGCGCTTCGTCCAGCCTGCGGCCCAAACCAAATACCGGGCGGGCAATGCCCTCGGCACGTGCGAGTTGAATACCCGTGGGCGCGGCATCGCGCCGTGCGATTTCAACGCCTGTCGTCAAGCGTAACCGGCCTTCCATCGGCGCCACGACGTACCCGCTCTCTGTGTCGACAAGCGGCACGGAGAGCATCGCCTTGGTGGCTTCGTAGTGCATGTGATAGCCGCGTTTCGCGCGCAACGGGATGCGATAACCGAGCGGCGCAAAAACCTTGTCGGACCACGGGCCGAGCGCGACGACCACCTCTTTGGCACTGATCCTGCCTTGCGTCGTCTGCACGGTCCATGCATCGGCTTCCAAACGTACGGTGGTCGCCTCTCCAATCAGAAGCGTGCCGCCGTCGTCCTTGAACAGTCGGGCATATCCCTTCGTCAACGCCCCAGGATTGGAAATACTCTTCGGGTCCTGCCAATGCAAGGCGCCGCAGAAACCCGCTCCTAAGCCAGGTTCGCGCGCCAGAAGCCGCGCGGCGTCGAGCGGCGCCACGCGCAATCCATATTGACTCGCCGTCACTTCGGCGGCTGCCGCCTGCCGTTCAAATTCCGTTCGCGTGCGAAATGCTTCGAGCCAGCCACCATCATGAGCAAGCCTTTCGAGGCCCGCGCGTGCGATCAGCACGTCGTGCTCGGCGACGCTCGCCCGGATCAACGGGAGCATGTCGCGCGCGGCGGCCTCGAGCCGCTCCGGGGACGACTCCCACCAGAACCGCGCCAGCCACGTGGCGAAAGACGGCAACGCCTTGTAGTCCCAGTAGAGGTCGGTCGACCGATTACGCATGTAGCGCAGCAGCGTACCGAGATCGCGGGGAAAGCCGTAAGGGACCACCGACGAGCGCTCGATCAGACCTGCATTGCCGAAACTGGTCTCTTCACCGGGGCCGCGTCGATCGACGAGGGCCACACGGCGCCCGCGATCCTGCAGATGCAGCGCGGACGACACGCCGACGATCCCGGCTCCCAGCACGATCACATCGAAATCCATAAGCTCGCTCGAATGCCCTTATTTGACGCATGATGGACTCACGAGCCTGCCTTCGACAACGCACGCCCGAGTCCGGCAAAACTCGCTACAAGGTCTGACGGTCCGGCGCGATCTGGCTCGCACCGGGTCATGAACGCATTACTTCGCCGCATTACTTCGCGATAATGTCGCGCTTGAAATACTTCTGCGAAAGATTGCTGAGCGTCCCGTCCTTCTTTAAAGCGTCGAGCGCGGCATCGATCTTTCCAGCCAACGCCTTATCGCCTTTGCGCAAGCCGAAGCCCGTTCCTTCGCCGAGCGTTGCCGGATCGCTGAGCGGCTGGCCGACAATCGCATAGTCATGGCCCGACGGCTTGTTCAGGAACCCATCCTCAACAGTCTGCGCTTCCTGGACCGCAGCATCCAGGCGTCCAGCCACGAGGTCGGCGTACACCTGATCCTGGTCCTGATACGAGACGATCGATACGCCGGCATTCGCCCAGTGGGCCTTGAGGAAATCCTCCTGCGACGATCCCTGCAAGACGCCGACGCGTTTGCCCTGCAGGCTCTTTACATCCGGCAGCAAGGGGGAACCGCGCTTTGCCACCATCACGATCGGCACCACGTAGATGGGCGGCGTGAAATCGATGGACTGTTTGCGCTTGTCCGTGATGTTCATCGCGGAATTGATGACGTCGAATTTGCGCGCCTGCAACGCGGGAATCAGGCCGTCGAACGAATTCTCCACCCACTCGCATTTCACGCGCAGCTTCGCGCAGACCGCAGTGCCGACGTCAACGTCGAATCCCTGCAGTTGCCCGGTCGGCGACTTGCTCTCGAACGGCGGATAGGCCGCCTCGATGCCGAAACGCAAGGTGCTTTGAGTCTCCGCGCTAACGGTACCGACCGAACCGATTAACGCAGCCGCGACGAAAAGTGAGAGTGAAAGCTTCAGAGGCATGGTGGTTCCCAGTGTAGTTAAAGGGTCGCAAATTCAGGGCACGAATGGTCGCTAACTGCGCAACCTCAAGAAGCCGCGTGAGATGCAAAAGAGACTGGCTCTCACACTCGCTCTGGACCCACAGTCTATTCTGGACACTCACAAATGCAAGCGATTTTCAAAATAAAAGTCCAGACTGGACTTTTTGACTTTAGAATTGCGCTGACGCCGCAAGCCGGCAACGATGTGGAGAGCAGGCCCATGAGCAGCACAAACACAGTATTCCCGTTGATCGTCCAGCAGGACGCGGTGCGCAACGCGCTGCCTCATCTCGATGTCCGCGGCGCGTTGACACGCATGTTTCTCGCCCTTGCGAACGACTCCGCGGTGCAACCACCCCAGACCTTCACCCCCTTTCCGCAAGGAGCCGGCGATTTCATTACGTACCTCGGGGTCATGGCGGACGCCAAGGTATTCGGCGCGAAGTTGTCGCCGTACATCGTGACTGAATCGAAACCCGTTATTACGGCGTGGACCGCACTGATGTCGATGGAAACGGGCCAGCCTTTGATGTGGTGCGATGCGGGGTTGCTCACCATCGAGCGCACTGCCGGCGCGACCGCGCTCGCAGTGGATCACCTTGCGGTGGCCGACGCGCGCCGGCTTGCCATCGTCGGCGCAGGCGCGGTGGGACAGGCGCATTTGCGCCACCTCGCGGCGCTACGGCCGTGGGACTCGATCAGCATGTTTTCACCCGAGCTTACGGGGAATGAATCGAAGCGTGCCGCGCTCAGTGCGCTTCATGAACGCGTGCTGGTTTGCACGAGGCTTGAAGATTGCGTGCGCGATGCCGATGTCGTGGCGTTGTGCACGTCCTCAGGCACACCGGTACTGTCGGAAAACATGCTGACGAAGCCGGCGCTCATTACGTCGATCAGCACGAACGTCGCGAATGCACACGAAATTCCGCCCGCGTGGCTTCCGGACATGGACGTCTATTGCGACTACCGTCAAACCACGCCTGCCAGCGCGGGGGAAATGAAATTGGCGGCGCAGTTGCACGACTGGTCGCCGCAAAGCGTGCTCGGCGACCTGTCTGAGTTGGTGTCCGGCAAAGCCAGCAAACCCTCCCGGCGGCAACACGCGTTCTTTCGCTCGATTGGACTCGGACTGGAAGACGTGGCGATCGCCTACGAACTATTCAGGCACGTAGCCGGGCAACGAGGCGATTGAGAAAGCGCAATCTGGCAAGCCGGCGAGCGTCCTGTGAGAAATGAAAATACGGGCTGTCTTCTCCCTGGTTCTTAACGACCGGGTTGAGCGCTGCCGGCTGGCGGGTGCGTCGCTCATGGCAAAATGGCGCACAACAAGCGGATTCGCAGCATCGTGGCGCAACACGTTGCAGACTTTCCGAAAACTGGAATTTGCCCCCTATGCGCAAGACTAAGACAACGGCCGCACGCAAGCTTCTTCTGGATCGATATGGCCGTGTCGCCGACGGTATCGCGCTGCTCTTTTTTCCCTACGTCGAAATCGTTATCCATGACTTGCAAAGTCAGACCGTTGCTTACATAGCGAATAACCTGTCCAAGCGCGAACTGGGCGACGAATCGGCACTGGAAGAAATCGACCATTCGGCGGAATCAGGCACGATCGGTCCATACGAAAAGATCAATTGGGATGGCAGGCGGATGCGCTGTGTCAGCACAGTACTCTTCGACGATGCTGGCGCTGCCGTTGGTGTGATGTGCGTGAACTACAACATCGCGGTCTTTGAAGACATGAAACATGTCATCGACCGCGTAATCTCCGGCGCCGGCGTAATCAAGCAGCCCGAGGAGTTATTCAAGGACGACTGGCAGGAACGTATCAACACGTTTCTCCACGCGTGGCTTCAGGAGCGCCAGCTGGCGCTGAACTCACTGACCCGCGACCATCGTCGCGAACTGGTCGAAGCGCTTTGGGCCGAAGGAGCGTTCAAGGGGAAAAGTGCTGCAAACTATGTGGCAAACGTGCTGGGGATGGGGCGCGCGACCGTGTATCAACACATTAGAGATCTACGAGACACGGCGGCCTGAGAAAGCGCGGATAGGTGCTGCTAATTTCTGATTATGGTGATGAGGCTGCTGCGCGGCCTGATCGCTGCGTCGGCAATGAGCCGGGCGCCCGGCCCTTAGTCTTAACCGGTTGATCGACGCGCCACCGCTCTACCCAGCGGCGCGTCGATACTACTCAGCCCTTATTGGCCAGTATATCCGAGCGGAACAGTCGCATTGGCCTTGGCAACCGTCGCATTGCTCGAGACGATGTACTGCGGCACCTCGGTGAGGGTCAGCGTGACCTGGCCGTTGGTATAGGCAAGCGTGCTGGTATTGCCGTAACCATCGATCTTCGTCACGTTGCCCGATGTACCGGCGCTGTCGACCTGAAGCGTATAGCTCGTCGAGTAGGTCTGGCTATAAAGCCCACTGCTCGCAGGCCATTGCGCATTGCTGTGCGCCCACGCAGCTGTCACCACCTTGCCATTGCCGAGTTGCTGGAACGCATACGCAAAGGTTCCGGACGGTGCACCCGTGACCCGGCCCAATGTATTCGTGCCGTCCAGCACACGCGTCATCGTGGCGAAGGCCATTGCTTCGGGCTTCGGCGAGAGGTTCGTCGCGCCGAACGCGCCTTGCGCGTCATTCAGGTCGAAGAACGAGCCGTATCCCACTTCGCCCGGATAGTCGGGACCGTAGAACAGCGTCGTCAACTGTGCACCACCGCCAAGCGTAATGATGTGCGACCGCACGCCAACCGCGGACTGGGCAAACAGCTGGTTCTGCGACGGCACCGTGGGACCGTAGTTAAGACCCGGATCGTAGCTCGTGCCTGCTTCTGTGACGAAGAGCTTCATGTTCGGCTTACCCGCCTGCATGACCGAACGCAACTGCGAGATCTGGTTATCGAGTGCATTCGCCTGGTTCGCCGTATTCGGGTCGGAGTCCTGCAATTCAGGCGGATGAGCCGGAAACGTGCCCGCATTCCAGTAGCCATGCGTTGAGACTGCATCGATGTAATTCCACAGTCCCAGCGCACCGAGCGTCTGCAGATAGCCAGTTGTGCAGGTGTCGCAATTCGCGGGGAACGGGTTGGTGGGGCCCATCACGACGGCATTCGGATCGGTCGAGTGAATGCCCTGGTACGCGGCCTTGTACATGGCGACGAAGTTCGCATTGCTATCCGCCCAGCCGAGGCTCGGCTCCCACGTCACCTGATAGTAATTATTTTGTTGGTTCGGGTAGTTCGCAGCACGAATCAGGCTCGTATCGGTACCGACCTTGGCCATGAAGCTCTGGAACTCAGGCATGTTCAACGGCGCGTAGTAGCTGTCGTTGAACTGACCCGTCTTCGAATCCCAAGCAGGCAGTCCGTCAAGACGCACGATGCGCATCTGATCAGGATTCGCCTTATAGAACGGATCGAGGTCGTTCACGCTCGGCGTGTACGTGTTGGGGCCGTTGGGTTCCATGGCCGATACTTCGCGGTCGTCGATGGTCCACGAGATGCCCAGATCATGCAGCGCGGCGATGTTGCCGTTGAAGCCCTGCATGCCGAAACGGTGCTGATCCTGATGCGCATACGTGACGGTGCCCAGTACCGGCGTCAGGTTCGGCAACACGCCGAACGTCGCGATACCCACAGGACGCGTTCCGGAGTTCGGCAACGTTCCGCCGTTCGAGCGCAGCGTCGCGGTAAGCGCGCCATAGCCGGACCACGTCGACGAGCACGGGATCGAGTTGGTTTGCACGCCGGCGCTAACCGCAAAACTTCCTTGCGTCTTGATCGCGCCGTTCGAGTCCGCTACGGACCAGACGACCGTATCCGCGCTCGGCGCGTTCGTCGTAATCGTGAGCTTGAACGCTGCGTTGTTCTGGAAAACGCGCAGGCCGTCGGTGGTGGGGGTGTCCGCGCTGATCACGCCGTTGGCGGTTCCGCCAGCCGTGTGTGTCGGCGTGCCGCACGAGAGGGTCGAACTGCCCGGAGCCGGAGTGGGAGCCGGAGTCGGAGCCGGAGTCGGAGTCGGAGTCGGAGTCGGAGTCGGTGTCGGAGCCGGAGCCGGAGCCGGTGCCGGTGCCGGTGCCGGAGTCGGAGTCGGAGTCGGAGTCGGAGTCGGAGTCGGAGTCGGAGCCGGAGCCGGTGCCGGTGCCGGAGTCGGTGCCGGAGTCGGAGTCGGTGCCGGGCTAGCCGAAGCCGCTCTCATCCAGCATGATTTGCCGTAGCCGTATGCGGGGTCCGTCTGCGAAACCGCGCCGACATAGCATCCGACACCGTTGCTGAAGGTAGCAGGGGCCGTCAACATGACCGACGGCGAGTTGGGCGGAACTGCGCCGAACACCACCGAGCCTGTTCCGAGGAAATTGCAGGTGCCGTTCTCTTGCGCGCACAACTTGTATTGCAGTCCTGCGACGGTGATGGTGCTTGTTGCAGCCTGTGCGTTCTCTGCACCAAACCATGCAAACACTGTTGCTGCGGCAACCCCCAGCAGTTTGAAATTTCTCGTCATTGTCCGTATATATCGCTAAAAGCAGGTTATCCCCGAGGAATGAGCAAGATCGATCTAAGTCGTCCCGCTTTGGCGTTCTTTTGAGTACTGAGAGAGTTGAAGCGGCGAACGCGATGATTGCGTTCATTGCTGATGAAGCTGACGCTTCCAATGTGCCGTTATCCGCTGGCAGATACCGTTAGGTATTCGAACGCAGGCCGACCGCCTTCGCGGCGACCACATGCTTGCCATTTCGACCTGTCACCGTTCAACAGATCAATATTACGTAATCCTTACTATTTACCCGAACGATTCACTCGTCGAAGTTCTACCAGTGGTTACACCCTTTGATCTGCCACGCCGAGCATTCAGATCGGCATGTAGCTGCGATTCGCGCGGTACACACCCGCGGTACACACCTATAGCGTGACAAGTTCTGTCAACATCCCGGCTAACGTCACAATCGATTCGATTGACGCACGGACAAAAAACATTCAAAAATGATTTATGGCGTGCAGACGGAGTGGCCGATAACATCCGACCCGTTTCGCGCTAATGGTCCAGCGCACCGTCTAAGTGACAAACAAATTTCCGCTCAGGGCGGGCAATCAATAAATTCAGGATATCTGACAGATTAATCAGACCATTTCGCTTTCGGTCTTGACGGACCATGCCAGTGCGAATCTGGTTATCCACCGCAAGCCGAATCGAGCCAACGACAGAGCAGCTGCGGCCGAAACCCGAAATTAATTGGGTTGCGGGCCTAATTCCACCAATACTGCACTTGTGAACGACACCGACAGATAGCGCTCAGGCGCGACCGATTCGCTCGCCACCGCGTTCTCATGAGGAAAGCTGACCCAGCGCCGCTAGAGCGCCTGCCCACGCAACCTTTACTGGATCGACGATACTTCGGCGCATGCCCGGTATGACTTACAGCAAGATTTTAGGCAGACGAATTATAAACGTTTCATCCGTGTAACGTGGCAACGACCCAAGGTGATAAGTAGTAGTTCAAAGAATCTTCCAAGAAACGCTCCCGACGGTTTTCCAAAGGTAGGGAAATGGAAAATCTCTGCCTCACCGACGTGCTGAAAACGCAAGTCTTTGACTCTTGCCGAAGGACGAAGCGCGGTCGGAACCACGGACAACCTCATTCATTTTCATATTATTAATATCAAATTGCTCAAGCGGTCGACTATCTGTCTGCGATGACTAAAAAACGCTAATTCAGTGAAGTGTGGAACACGCGCCGCGTCGTATTTCGTCTGAACATTTATAGATCTGTCCCGCCGGCATGCTTCGCAAGTTTCTGCGCGCTGACTCTGTTCAAGGATCGCCCCATCAGAACCTGACTGAGTCCGGTTTCAACATGTCCATGAACGCCCGCACCTTCGCACTCAACAAACGGCGCGAACTATAAAGCGCCCAGATTTCCACGGGCGAGCCCGCCTCCGCCCCCCAGCAAACGAGCCGTCCCGTCTGCACATCCTGTTCGACCAGCAAGCGAGGCAGGAGCGCCACTCCCACGCCCTGCAGCACCGCCTCGCGCACCATCAACAGCGATGACATCCGCAGCACCGGCATCGGCTTGATTACGCTCACACCGCCGCCTTCCGTGCACATGTTCCATAGCACACCGGACGACGCCGCCACCGACATGACCGCCGGCACCTCCAGTTCGCCTGCCTCGCTAGCAGGCGTCGACGGTATCGACATGGTCGGCGACGCGACCACGAGGCGCTCATCACCGAGAATGCGCCGCCCGACGAGTTGTTCGTCATGCGGTGGATCGATACGAATCACCAGGTCATAGCCGTCCTCTACCGG
The DNA here is from genome assembly GCF_905220705.1 of Paraburkholderia domus. Lineage (GTDB taxonomy): Bacteria > Pseudomonadota > Gammaproteobacteria > Burkholderiales > Burkholderiaceae > Paraburkholderia > Paraburkholderia domus. The sequence goes on along the minus strand of NZ_CAJNAT010000011.1, from coordinate 196,063 downwards.
ATCCGCAACGCGGTCTTCTGCAATGACTTCGAGTTCGACCTGCGGATAGGCAAGCGCAAAACGCGCGGCGATCTGGCACAACGCAACATGCGCAAAAACGACCGGCGCGCTGATACGCAACCGCCCGCGCGGAACCGGCGCACGCGACGCCACCGCTTCACCCGCTTCCTGAATCTCCGTCATGAGCCCACGCGTGCGCTCATGGAGTGCGAGACCTTCCTCAGTCAGACGCAGCCTGCGCGCGCCCCGCTCGATCAGCCGCACACCGAGGTCCTCCTCCAACTCGGCCACACGCCGCGACAGGGTGGCCTTGGGACGGTCGAGCGCGCGACTGGCAGGCCCGAAGCCGCCGTGCAGCGCGACAGCATTGAAATCTGCCAGCGACGTTAAATCCATGATCGTTCCATATGTGAGACGAGATGTCTTAATTCTGGCACTTTCGGCCACCTAATGGAACGACTATTGTTCGTCTCACGGACTAACCCAGTCCATTCAACCCCAGGAGAAAATCATGGCAATCCTTGTAACTGGCAGCACGGGCGTGATCGGCACGCAGGTTCTCAACCATCTGAACGGCAGCGGCGCCGAAGTGCGTGCGCTCACCCGCTCGCCGGAGAAAGGTCAATTTCCCGATGGCGTTACCGCAGTCAAGGGCGACCTGTCCGACATCGACACAGTGCGGCGCGCAATGAACGGAGTCAGCACGTTGTTCCTGCTGGCTCCCAACGCCGCGGACGAACTGACACAGGCGCTGCAGACCCTGAGCGTCGCGCGGGAGGCGGGCGTCAAAGGCATTGTTTATCTGTCGGTTTTCAAGGGCGCGGAGTATGTCGATGTGCCTCACTTCACCGGCAAGCACACGGTCGAGCGCATGATCGAGCACTGCGACCTGCCGGCGACGGTGCTGCGCCCCGCCTACTTCATCCAGAACGACGTCAGGCAGAAAGACCCGCTGCTGACGCACGGTGTCTACGGCATGCCGATTGGCGGCAAAGGCATTTCCATGGTCGATGTCCGCGATATCGGCGAAGCCGCTGCTCGCGAACTCCTACGCCGCGAACGCGCCGCCAATCCGCTGCCGCGTGAAACGTACGAACTCGTCGGCCCTGACGCGTTGACATCAGACACCATCGCTGCGATATGGGCGGAAGCACTGGGACGTCCGGTCCGCTACGGCGGCGACGATCTCGACACGCTCGAACAGCGTCTCAAGGCGGTCGCGCCGGGTTGGCTCGCCTACGACATGCGCCTGATGATGCGCCGGTATCAACAGGACGGCGCAGTCGCATCGAAAGCGGAGGTCGATCGCCTGGCTACGCTGCTCGGGCGGCAGCCGAGAGCCTACCGGGACTTCGCGAATGCCACGGCCGCCGCGTGGGCGAAAGGCTGATTGATCAGGATGGGCGAAGACCGCTGTTGAAAGACTGGCGCGCGAGCCGCGGGCGGTGCTGAAAGGTCCCGCCCGCTAGCACGCATACGTTCGGCCACGATCAGCGCTCGCGATTGCCGTTCAACCGTTCAGGTCAAAAATTCGATTGTCCGCGTCGACTCGATCAGATGACGCACCGGCCTCAATGCCCGTTGCAGAAGACCGCGGTGAGGAGAAACGGAATGACTTCGTGAACGACAGCATCGCTGCCCGCCCGGCGTACGCTCGCCTCAACCGATGTGGCGGAGCCGGTAACCACCACACCGTACGTTGAGGACTTAACCGGCTCGCCACTGCCCTGTTTGAAGATGGGATCGTTTTGCTCGTACCCGAAGACGCTATAAACGTGAAAGCCGAAGGCTGTCAGGTTGCTGCCACGCGTGGGTCGAAATGCGTTGACTGAGTTCGCTTCAATACGCATTGGCTTTGGATCGATCGACTGTTCGTCCAGAAGCGGTGCGATGAAATCATGCGGGCTCGATTGGCAGTCCAGCCGTGGATCGAGCGCATAGGCATTGCACACGGTCGGAAGGAATCCCACGCCCAGCGACGTAAGCGAGGTCAGCATGCAGAGAACGGACCGTTTCATCGTAATGGCGCGATGGTTCTGCTGGGTTACGCGAAAAATTCGAGGACATGCGGCAGCAGATCGTTGAGGCCCCAGAATCGTACGGCTGACCCGGCGAGTCTGTACGCTGACGCTCAGATCGATCCAGTCAGCCGTCGATGCGCGTCGCGCCCCCACCCAGCATGCGTAACACAGGAATCGAAGGGGCGCGCGCACCGATCATACGCAGGTGTCAGGAAAGATGATGCACTTCCTGCAGGCCATAAACCGGCGTCGCAATTCCCTCCATGCGCGCCTTCAATTGCAGAGATAGATATTGGGAGTAGTGGCGTGACTGATGCAGGTTGCCGCCGTGGAACCACAATGCCGGCTGCTGCGTGGGTTTCCACATGTTCCGTTGTTCGCCTTCCCAAGGCCCAGGATCCTTTGTCGTATTCGAACCCAGTCCCCACACCTTGCCCACTTTATCCGCCACGTCGCGCGAGATGAGATCGGCGGCCCAGCCGTTCATGGATCCATAGCCGGTTGCATAGACCACAAGATCCGCCTCGAGCTCGGTGCCGTCGCTTAGCAGGACGCCGTGCTCCTTCAGTTCGACGACATCGACGCCGCTCTTCAGCTTGATCTTGCCGTCCGCTACAAGGTCGGCTGCGCCAACATCGATGTAGTAACCCGACCCGCGCCGAAGATACTTCATGAAGAGCCCCGAGTCGTCATCTCCGAAGTCAAGCATGAAACCCCGTTTTTCCAGACGGTCGTAGAACGCCGCGTCGCGCTCCCTGATCGCGTCGAATACGGGCTTTTGAAATGTGTGCAGGATCTTGTACGGGATCGACGCAAATGTCAGGTCGGCTTTCGACGTCGTCATGCCTGACGCCACCGCGCGCTCGGAGTAAAGATCGCCGAGCGCAAACTCCATCAGCGAATCCGACTTCACGATATGCGTGGACGAACGCTGAACCATCGTGACGTCGACGCCCGCTTCCCACAACGCCGCGCAAATATCATGCGCAGAGTTGTTCGCGCCGATCACCACCACTTTCTTACCCTTGTACGCGTCGGGTCCCGGATGTTTCGACGAATGATGCTGTTCGCCCTTGAACACATCCATGCCTTTGAATGAGGGAAGGTTCGGCTTACCCGACATACCTGTAGCAAGCACGAGCTGTTTTGGCCGCAGCGTTAGTGTCTCACCGTCGTGCTCAACCTCGACCACCCATTCGGCTTTCGCTTCGTCGTATCGCGCCGACTTGCAAATAGTCGATCCCCAATAGTTCAACTCCATAACTTTGGTATACATCTCAAGCCAGTCGCCGATCTTGTCCTTCGGTGTAAACACCGGCCAGTTGTCGGGGAACGGCAAATAGGGCATGTGGTCATACCAGACCGGATCATGCAGACACAGCGACTTGTAGCGGTTACGCCAGGCATCGCCAGGACGCGGATTTTTATCGATGATGATCGTCGGCACACCCAGCTGGCGCAGACGCGCACCCAGTCCAATCCCACCCTGCCCGCCACCCACGATCAAACAGTAGGGTTGCTCCGCGCGACCGAGCGCTTGCGCTTCGGCTTCGCGACGTTCTTTCCAGCTCGTTCGATCCATGCGTGCGCCGTGATCCGCCCCCATCGGGCGCCGGTTGCCTTTGGGTTCCTCATGGCCTTTCAGTTCACCCATGGTGGTCAGCAAGGTCCAGATCAGGCCGTCCTTCACGCGGATAAAACCACTGCCGCGGGCGGCTTCCGTTTCGAACGTGATCCACGCTTGCGCTACGCCACCGGCTTCGGTCGGCACCTCATTTTCAGCAACCCTCAGCCTGGTAGGTTTAATGGCGTCGAGTTGTGCATCGAGCATGGCGCCGATCTGATCCTGGCCCTCCATGGTTTTGATATTCCAGGTGAAAGCAACGAGATCGCGCCAATAGCACTCGGGTTGAAACAACGCGACAGCCGCAGCGGTATCACCGCGTTTAAGCGCCGATTCCATGGATTCCAGAACATGTGTAATAGTCTGGCTTGCATTATTTTCAGGCATGGCTGCTCCTCCATTCGATATGGATTAGTGAAACTTCGAAGTAATGCGCGGGTTCTTTGCCCGCTGGATAACGGTGGACCGCTAGCGCCGGTGAGGCGGGACGATGCCGAACTTCGCGATCCGTCTATAAAGCGTCGCACGCGAGATGCCCAAGGTCCTGGCCGTCTCGTCCGGGTGCCATTTCGCATCCGTCAGAGCCGCGACGATGCGGTCGCGCTCAAGGGCGTCGATATCGGTGAGTGTGGGTTGCGCCTGGGCGGCGGGGTCCCGGGGTTTCGGCGCAGGTTGCCGTTGCGCGCGAATGACGGGTGGACGAACGCGCGCATAAAGAGGCGAGCCGTTGCCCACAAATTTCATCGAGACCATGTCGCGCCCGGGCCTGACATCGAGCAGACGTTCGGCGCGGACATCGAACAGCTCGGAGACAGGTCGCGGCAGCCGATCAAGGCCGGGCACGCACTCTTTTGCCCGGCGATTTGCGGCGACTGCATTCCCGCGAGCATCGAAGGCGATCAGAATCTCCGGTTGCGCTTCCACATAGTGGCGATTCCGGTGCGCCAGCAAAACCCAGTAATGCGTCGTGGCGTTGAGAAAGAAACTGTCTTCGATCAATACCGCGCTATGGCGCACGATATGGTTGATCAGACGCTGGCTCTCGCGTTCGTCAGGCGAGCGAATCGCCGATGCATCCAGCACGCCGATCAGTTCGCCGTCCAGTCCGAAGATGGGTGAAGCACTGCAGGTCAAGGAGGTAAAAGCGGCACGGAAATGATCCGTTTTATGAACCGTGATCGGTTGGGAATCGAGCAACACGGCCGCGACTCCACAGGTTCCCTCTTCCTGCTCGGACCAGCACGAACCTAAATAAAGTCCCGCACGTTTGAAGTCGTGGCGTCGATCCCGGTCAACGCGATAATCGATCGTCACGCCCTGAGCGTCAGTGAGCATCACGCAGTAGTCAGCTTCGCGTACCGTCTCATGCAGACGCGAGAGACACTCGCCTGACGCCCGCAGAACCGACTCTTCCCGGTGTTGTACGTCGCGCAATTCCGGCGCGCTCAGAATGCGCGGACCCTTTGTCAGGCCGGGATCGAGATGATATTGCTCCAGCGAGCGCCAATAGGACGAAACCAGCCGCGTAGCATCGCCGCCGCGATCAGGCATCCGGCCTTCGATCAACCTGCGGATCCGGTCGATGTGTCTCACTTGCGGAACATAGGGCATGAATGTCTCCGGTCAGCTGGGCGCGCGTCGCTGAGTGGCACGCTCAGGATGACTTTTAGCATGCGGGTTCCGGAAGATCACACTGCAGTGCAGCATCGGGCCGGATGAGACGTTTGTCTCAGTGTTCTTTTCGATTTGCGCTTCTACTGGCGCAGTGTTTTACAGCCGCCACGCGTCAAGATTTTGCTACCCTTGCGGCGGCTGCGATGCCGCGGTCCAAAGGCTGATCACAGTTTAACGCTGTGTGTCATACAACCGGTCTGGAATAAAAAACGCGGTTACGCCGCTTAGAAAGAAAACGCCACCGACCACGAGAAATCCGATGCCGATGGAAAACTGGGTGGCAATGTAGCCAATCACGATGGGCGCCGCACCCGAGCAAAAGCGACCGAGGTTATAGGAGCCGCCCACGGCTGTCCCACGGATAGATGTAGCGAAACTCTCGGACATGAAGGTGCCAATCGTCCCCAGCGGCACACCGTACAAAAACCCGAAGACAAGCATCAGGCACGCAATGTTCTCGCGCGTATGCCAGAAGATAATCACCGGCAGAAAGACTGCGGCGCCTACGCAGCCAAGGACATAAACACCACGCCGGCTCCAGCGGTCACCTAGCCATCCCGCCACGATCTTGCCAATGAAGGCGACTACGAAAGTGCCGATCATGTACCCGGCCATTGCGCCGAATTTGATGTGCAATTCCTTTTCGAGGTAAGTCGGCAACCAGTTGTTCAGACCGTAAAATCCGGACAGCGCGAATACGGAGGCTAAGGTCCACAGGATGAACAAGGTTCGCGACTGCCGGTTACTGAAAATCAGATAGTAGCGGTTGGTGCGATGCCCACGTTCGCCCTTGCGGTCGGCCACGCGGCTCGCCTGCCATGTTGCCGGTTCGGGCACGGCAAATTTTATTGCCAGCGCCAGCAGCACAGGAAGTGCCGATACGTAGTAGAGCGTACGCCAGCCGTAGTGCGGCAAAATCCAGTTGCTCAGCGAGATGACAACGATGTAGCCCGCGGAAATGCCCGTTTGCAAGATTCCAAGAATCAGTGAGCGCCGTTCCATGGGCACGTATTCGGCAACGAGTGTGGAGACCAGCACCATGCAACCGATGCCCAACGAACTGATAAACCGTACGACCGCAAATTCCAGAAAACTGTGCGTGAACCCCAGCAGGCCTGCTCCGAGCGAAAATAGCGCAAGTGCCCAGGCTACAACCCGTACCCGCCCGACGCGATCACTAGCCCAACCGCCCAGAATGCCGCCTATGGCCATGCCAACGAGGGTCAAGCTGCCCAACGCCCCCGCTTCGACATTGCTCAATCCAAATTCGTCCTTGATTCGCGTGAGCGTCAGCCCGTACATCATGACGTCTGCACCATCGGCCAGTAACGCAAGGTAGCTCAGGATGAAGACAAACACCCAGGTGTTCTGGGACTCAGCGGATCGGGTCAAGGCGGTTCTTGTAAGCATTTGATCGTAGTGAAGTCAGAGACGCATGACGCTATCGATGTGCATTACGTTGCACCTGATTAGCGCGGGCGCAAGGAAGGAGCCGATCAGCATGCCCATTTCTTCGTGCCTACTCGTGTACCACCCTTCCTTGTGCGTCATGTTCATCGTGCCGACGCAGACCCCGTCGTACGCGATCGGAATGTTCAATATCGATCCGAGTCCCATGCCAGTCATCACAGCGTGATCGTCGAACGCCTCCCGGATGCCTTGCGTCGTTTCTGCGCGAAATGGCCTGAGTTCCTGCAATACCTGGTTTGCCCACGCGGTGCCGTGTTTTCGCTTACGGCCTCCCACCGGGTACACGTCCGGCATGTTTGTATAGATGCGCTCGACCTCCTCGCGTTGCGCGTCGTAAGACATGATCGTGAAAAGGCCGAGGCCGATCACGCTCGCGGCCAGCGCGTGAACTGCACGGAAAATCTCCGTGGGTTGATTCTTCAGACGCATGACTATTGCAAGTCGTTCAAGGTCTGCAATGTCCAGCATTTGCAGGACTGGCGAGATTGGATCGATCGGATTGCCTGGCATTGTCTGTCTGTAAAGGATGGGACATCTCGGGCGCTCAGCCGCGCATTTCGGTCGAACCGAGCGAGCCCGATAAATCCTGGGGCAGGCCGGCGCCGTCCTCTTCAATATCTTCGAGCGACCGGTTGCGGGTCTCGATTCCCAGGAAGAACACCACACAGGCCCCCACTAGTAAGACGGTGGTGGTCATGGCGAACACGCCCAGGAATCCGAGCACCGGATAGATAAGGCCGACCAGAATGGGGGCGCTCACCGAGCCGATCCGGCCGAAAGACGAGGACGATCCCGTACCGGTTGCTCGCACAGCGGTCGGAAAAACTTCAGGGGTGTACGCGTACACGCCGGCGAACGCGCCATTCATGAAGAACGACAGGCAAATGCCTGCAGCCATGATCTGCAACCCGGTGTGGGAAAACGCAAGCGTAATCGCCGCAATCCCGCCCAGCAGCATGTAGGACGCCACGACACCCTTTCGACCGAGCCGCTCATTGAGCCATGCCGCCGAGAAATAACCGGGAATCTGTGCCCCATAAATCGCGATCGAGTAACCAAAGCTTTTCGTCATGGTGAGCCCCTCCTTGAGAAGCAGGCTCGGAATCCAGGAGAAAAACGAGTAATACGCGAACGCGACCGAAAACCACATTAGCCAACTCACTGCGGTCGTACGCGCCAGTCGCGGCGACCACAGCGTCAGCACATTCTGCAGCGCGTTGCCCTTTGCGGGCGCCGATACAGGCACCGTGCCAAAGGAAGCAATGGGCATCAAATGGATGCCTTTACTTGCAAACCATGATTCGATTGCACTCACGATGCTGTCCGCCTCAGCCGCCCGCCCCTGGCTTTCAAGCCAGCGCGGTGATTCGGGCAGGGTTCTTCGCCACCAGAGAAGCATGACGACGGGCAACGAAGTCGCCACCGCCAGATATCGCCAGCCATCGGCAAAGTTGCGCACGACGGTGAAGCCGAGAATGGACGACCCCAGATAGCCGAACGACATGAAGCCGACCAGTGCGCCGCAAAAGATGCCCCGGTAACGCCGCGGCACGAACTCAGCCAGGAACGGCGCAATCACCACCGTCTCCGCGCCAGATCCAAAGCCTGCGACGATGCGTAACGCGAAAAATGTGTGCCAGTCAGTCGCGGTCGCGCTGGCGAGCGACGCACAGCAATAGATCGCCAGCGCGCTCATCATGATGCGGCGACGGCCGATCACATCTGCAAGCACACCCGAGAGAAAGGCCCCAAAAAAATAGCCGATGTAGGTGCTGCTCGCGACGAGGCCGGTCTCGGCACTCGTGAGGTGCCATAGCTTGCTGACGACGGGTAGCAGGAACGCAAGCGATGACGAATCGAGTCCGTCAAACATATACCCTAGCCCGCCGATCAGCAGGAGCTTGCGATGAAAGCCTGATAACGGCAGCCTCTCAAGACGGGCGGCAATAGCAGACACGGCATTTTCTCCCTGACGGAAATGGATACGATTGCTGGGACGAACGCGAAAGTTATCGCCCGATTGCGTATGCCTGCATCTGACGAGGTGTTGCTGCACCACGCATCAAACCGTTTCTGATGCCGACTGCGCAAACACGGCCCAGCGACCAGGGCTCGGCCACGGTCAGGTCATGTCCAAGCGCCCGTAATGCGGCAAGCGTGTCTGCCGGAAAATTGGACTCGGCGGACATCTTGCCCAGTTGCATCGAACGCGGATAAAAGGAGCCGGGGAAATGCGCCGTCTGGAACGAGGGTGAATCCACGGCAGCCTGGAAGTTCATGCCGGCATGCACGTGCCGGAGAAACAGCTGGATCGACCACTGATCCTGCTGGTCGCCGCCCGGTGTGCCAAATGCCGCGTACGGTTTGCCCTCACGGGTGACAAGCGTGGGCGAGAGCGTCGTGCGAGGGCGGCGCCCCGGGCCGAGCGAGGACGGCAGCCCCTCCTCCATCCAGAACATCTGCGCGCGCGTGGTCACGTTAAAGCCGAGACCGGGCACGGCAGGCGAGGCCTGGAGCCAGCCACCCGACGGTGTTGCCGAGACCATGTTGCCCCACCGGTCGACCACGTCGAGATGAACCGTATCGCCGCGCAGTTCAGGCAGCGGTGCAAACGTCGGTTCACCCTGGCCGAAACCGCCGGACTGTTGCCTTCCGGCATTGGCCATAATCAGTGCGGCACGTCGCTCGCTATCGCCCAGCGTGCCAGGACGAAATTCGAACGACGCGCGACCTGGATCGATCAATCGACGACGCTCGTCGTTGTAGGTATCACTCAGAAGCACATCCATCGGCACATGCGCAAACGCGGGATCGCCATAAAACACCTCACGATCGGCGAACGCGAGCTTCGAGCATTCAATGATCGTGTGCACGAAATCCGGTCCCATCGGGTCCATTGCACTGAGATCGAAACCCTTAAGGAGCGCGAGCTGCTGCAGGAACATCGGTCCCTGGCCCCATGGGCCAGTCTTGTGAACGCGTAAGCCCTCATAGTCGTATGAGACCGGATCTTCATAGGACGGCTCCCAACGCGCGAGGTCATCTGCATTGAGCAGACCATGGTTGCGCTGGCCGGAGGTATCGAGAACGGCGGTTGAGCGGAAATAGCGGTCGATCGCCTCGGCCACGAAACCGCGATAAAAGACCTTGCGGGCAAGCTCGCATTGTTCGGCACGATCACCGCGGGTATTGGCCTCTTCCAGAATGCGCCTGTACGACTGCGCAATCGCCGGATTCGCAAACAATTGGTTCGGCATCGGCGCGTCGCCATTGCGCAGCCATTGCTCAGCCGAAGTGGGCCATTCGCTCCGGAAGAAATCCTTGATTGCCAGAATCGAAGACGTCATCCGCGGGAGAACCGGATAGCCGTTCTCCGCATAGCCGATCGCATAGCTCAAGACCTCCTCGAGCGGCAGTTGCCCATAGTCGCGCAGCATGACCATCCAGGCGCCAAATGCTCCAGGTACGACAGCGGGCAACAAGCCCGTACCCGGAACGACTTCCAGACCCAATTCACGCATGCGCGCTATCGTCATTCCCGCTGGCGTCACACCCTGCCCGCACAGTACGCGAACACGTTTTTCGCGAGCACTGTAGAACACGACCGGCAACTCGCCGCCGGGACCATTCAGGTGCGGCTCAACGATCTGCAGAACAAAACCCGCCGCGGCCGCCGCATCGAACGCATTTCCCCCTTTCTCGAGAACGGCCATTGCTGACGCGCTCGCCAGCCAGTGCGTCGAGGCCACCATGCCGAATGTGCCAATCAGCTCCGGACGGGTTGTAAACGACATGCGCAACTCCTTTTTGCAATGACCAGCGATCTGTTATTTATGAACCAATCGACATTGGTACGAACGCCATAAACGATGAGATTACGGTGAACAGCGCCCGGTTGCACGCGGTGTTAACCCGATATGATGCATACACTATCAGATCAAAAAACGTCCACATGCTTCACCTCCGATGGTTTGTCTATGGTATGTTATGAACCAATAAACATTGGTTCGCGCAAGGAAAATGGAAGTTTCGATACTGGACAGACTGCTGACCTATATTGCCGACCATCAACTCAAGGACGGCGATGCACTGCCGCCCGAAAGAACGCTCGCGGAAGACCTTAAAGTCAGCCGGCGGGAGCTGCGCTCGTCGCTTGCATCACTGGAGGCGTCAGGACGTGTATGGCGCGGCGTCGGCCGCGGCACCTATCTGGGAGCGAGGCCGCTGAAATTCGCCCCGACGCTACGTGGACTTCGTGCGGGCGCCAGTCCGGCAGACATCGCGGAAATGCGCCTGCTGTTCGAGCCGGCACTCGCACAGCTCGCCGCCACAAAGGCAAGCCGGGACGACTTGCTAGAACTTGAAAAATGCGCGCGGAAAAACGCCGCTGCAAAAAATGATGAAGAGTGGCAACAATGGGATCATCGATTTCATTTGCTGATCGGGCAGGCCACACGCAATCCCGCACTCATTTCCCTGATGGAAGTGATCAACGGCATGCGTGTCAAACCCGAGGTGCGTGAGAAGACCTCAGCCCAGGAAACACGCCGTTTTTTCGCCCAGCAACACCAGGATATCGTCAGCGCGATGAAGGCCCGCGATGGTGAAGCAGCGGCCCGATGTATGCGCGAGCACCTGCTCAACGTTCAGTGGCGTGCTTCCGCCGGTGGCGACGAAGCGGCCCTTCGCCGCGATTGAAGAGCCTGCGCCGCTATCTTCGATTCAGATTGCTCAGGATACGGTACCTGAATCAACGCGTCTCTCATCACGCCCTGTCGACTGATCTTCCGTCCGGGCATGGGAATTGAATCTGCTCACAAACTGTTCAAAGCCCTGAATCGGCAGCGGTTTGCAAAAGAGGAAACCTTGATAGGCATGGCATCCGGCTACGGCAAGAAAATCTCTTTGTGCTTCCGTCTCGACGCCCTCGGCAATGACACCCAGGTCAAAACTTCGAGCAAGCGCCACGATGGTTCTCGCGATGTCAGCATCGTTGGGGTCGACCAGAATGTCGCGCACGAACGACCGGTCAATCTTTAACTGGTCTAATGGCAAGCGTTTCAGGTAAGCCAGCGAAGAATATCCCGTCCCGAAGTCATCCAGTGAGAACGTCACGCCTCGAGCTCGCAAGGCGGTCATCTTTTCGATAATGTCCTGCACGTTCTCAACGAGAACACTCTCGGTCAGCTCGATCTTCAGCCTGTCCGCCCTCGCCCCAGTCCGGTTGATGACCGCGAGCACACCGTCTACGAAGTCCGGCTCGCGAAATTGCCGGGCGCTTACGTTCACGGCTATCGACAGATGCGCCATCGATGGCCGCGCCGCCCACAGGGCCAGTTGCGCGCACGCGGACGCCAATACGGTTCGCCCCATCTCGAGGATCAGCCCCGACTCCTCGGCGAGCGGAATAAACTCGCCCGGAGGTATCAGGCCGCGCTCAGGATGCTCCCAGCGCGCAAGCGCTTCCGCACCGGTTATGCGATCGCCGTCGACAACCTGCGCCTGATAGTGAAGGACAATCCGGTTCTCCTCAATCGCGCTGCGCAGCCCCACCTCCAGTTCGGCTCGCCTCAGCACGGCCGTCTGCATCGCAGGGTCGAAGAAGCACATGGCATTGCGGCCGCGCTCCTTCGATTTATACATGGCGAGATCGGCCTGCTTGAAAAGCTCGTCGGTGGAAGTCTGCTCCCCATTGAATACGGTCACGCCTATGCTGGCGGTACTCCGGAACTGGACGCCATTGAGCTCGTAGGCACACCCCAGCACGGTGAGAATTCTTTCCCCCGCCGCCTCGGTTTCCGCTGTCGCCACCGCCTTGTCCAGACTCAGATTGCCCAGCACCACAACAAACTCGTCACCGCCGACCCGCGCGACCGTGTCGCCCTCATCGACACTGCTCGACAGGCGATTCGCGACCTGTCGCAGGAGCAGATCGCCTTGGTCATGCCCGAGCGTATCGTTCAGCGTTTTGAAGTGATCGAGATCGATGAACATAAGGGCGCCGCAGACCTTGTTCAGGTGGCTCGCCACCATTGACTGCCTGAGGCGATCCAGAAGCAGCGCGCGATTGGGCAGGCGGGTAAGCGTGTCATAGAAGGCAAGTTCCCGGATCTTCTCCTCCGACTTCTTGCGCTCCGTAATATCGCGGCCGCTGGTACGAAACCCGATGAAGTCTCCCTTCTGATTGCTGATCGGAACCCAGGAGACCGACAGCCAGAGAATCGATCCATCCTTGCGCACGCAACGGAATTCAAGATCGTCGCCGCGAAAGCCCTGAAGCCCCTTTTTGAATTCCGGCGCAACACGCGAAATGTCCTCGGGATGGATCAGCGTGCGGGCGAAGTCGCGCATCGCCATACATTCGGCGACGGTGTAGCCCGTGTAGTGATCGACCGACGGATTGATCCAGCGAGGTTTGCCGTCCGGCCCCCACCAGATTTCCAGGTTCACCGTGCAGTCGGCAATGGCGCGAAACTTCTCTTCGTTTTCGCGCAACTCCCGCGTCATCGCCGACGCCAGCCGTATGGCACGCTCACGTCCCGTCATCATGAGCCACGTGAGAAGCGCCAGCAGCAGACTCAACCCCGTGCCGGCGCCTGCAATTAACGCCTCCGCATTACGTCCTAACCGGGATCGAAATTCGTCGAAGGCGCTCATCGACAACATCCAGTCGTGCCCGTCCACGACCAGATATTCGTTGGCGGATATGAGTGCGGGCCCGTGCCGGTTGTTTGCATCTGAAGTGCGATGCAGCAGCGCTGCCTCCAATGGCTCTACGCCATCGTAAATGGCCAGCGAAACGCCGGGTGGCTGTTCACCGTAGAGACTGGCCATCACATCGCGCATACGGAACGATGCATAGACCCAACCAATAATGTTCGCCCGACGTTGCGCCAGGTTGTCCTGCGCCTTGCCGGACGCGTAGATCGGCAGGTACATGATGAACCCCGGCCGAGGGTCTGCTCCCATGTCGACCGTAAGCCGCACCTTTCCCGAGAGGGTCGCCATGCCGGAGTCCCGGGCCTTCTCCATCGCAGACCGCCGTACCGGTTCGTCCCAGGCGTCAAAGCCAGGCGAGCTGCGTGCGACGCTAATAAAGGGTTCGCGCTGAATGATCGGGGCATAGTCCTGGCGCAGCCCGTCGGGATGAATCGCGTAGTCTGGAATACCGCCCTGCCGCATGCCCGCTATATGGTCCGCTTTACGCGCCACGGGCACCCATTCGATCACCCCGACGGCGTGGACCCCGGAAAAGTTCGCGTCAAGATTGAGCGCGCTCACATAGCGCCGGAACCTGTCGCGATCGATCGTTCCGTTCGCGGCAAACAGGCTCTGCACGCCTCGCAACATAAGCTCGTAGGTCGCCATGCGTTGTTCGACGCGACCTACCGCATCACTCATGGTGTAATTAAACTGAGTGCGAAGCTCTTTGCGAGTCGCTTGCCGTTCGTGATTCCATACGATCCAGGTCACGCAGAGCGACGCGGATAAAACCAGCAACGGCAGCAGGACTGAGCGTACCCTGATCACGGCGACGCCTTGAAGTCGACCATGGAGTTGGCCAGATCTGGCTTGAAGTACTTTTCGAAGATGCGACGCACCGTTCCGTCAGCACGCATTTCATCGACCAGCGCCCGCCATTTCTCCCGTTCGGCGGCCGGAAGCGCTTTCTTCGACATGATCAGACCGTGCGGCACCGAAGGATCGTTGAACTCAAGGATCGTCGTCACGTCGCGTATCTTTTTCTCTTCCAGCGCGGGGTAATCGAAGGGCTCGATAATCATGCCCTGGATCTGCCGAAGAATAAGCGCCTGGTAGAGGGGCTCGAGGCCGCCCGCCTGGCTTACCCGGTTTTCCGACGTCAGCCGGTCGACCAGTTCGTTCGCCGTTGCGCTGTAGCGAAAACTGCGGATCACGCCGAGCTGGGCGTGTTCATTGTGTTCGAAGTCCGCGACATTCTGGATACCGGCGTCCTTGCGCACGAGCAGATAGTATTTATTACTGAAGTACCACGCAAACGAAGCATATTGATTGCGTTCGTCATTCGCAATTCCAGAAAGACTGAAATCGAGTGCACCCGACTCGATCAGTTTCCAGATACGTGCGCGTGACATCAGACTCACCTTGATCTGGCAACCGCTACGCCGGATCAGCTCATCTGCGAAGTCTTTGTCGATACCGGTGTCGGTATCCAGCGAATAGAGCAGACCGTGATCGTGCAATCCAAGCGTAAACGGCCGGGAGCAATCCGGTCCGCCTGCGAAAGCATTACTGACGAAACACACTGCAAAGAACACCCCGCCAAGCCAGTTTCGAATCACAACGCCTCCGTAGCGGAACGACGACCAGTTAAATTCTTATCCGCGATCACAATCCGACGGCATCTTCAGCCAGGTTTTATACCAGCACCTGATTTTTATTACACATTTCGGGATGCTTTCCTGACCCAATGCGTCTTCGACATGCTGCGATCGTTCGAAATTTTCTTTCGCAAAACCTCTATACGCATTGTCGACAATACTCGGCCGTTCTTGAGGGCACCCCGAACGATTTCTTGCCGCGTAATCGCCGGATTTGTCCGGAACCCGTGCGGGTCCCGCTGGCCGACATGAGTCGGTATTCTCCGCTATTTCCAGGACCGGCAGGCGGCCGTTAATAATCAATCTACGGTTCCATTGCGTAAGTCTGCAATACGCATTTCGCGAAGTAACGCGACTTACGCTCAACCAGCAAAATCACGGATTCCCTGCCGACGCTCCGGAACGGCGCGGGTCATGAAGTTCGCTATCCGACCAGCCGCCGCCCAGGTCGCCGATCAGCGACACGGCATCGAGCAGGCGCTGCTGCTGGACGTTCAATGCGGTTTGCTGATCGTTTAACTGGGTCGTCTGGGCGACGGCCACGGTGGTGTAGTCCACAGTGCCGGCCTGGTATTCGTTGAACGCGATCTCGCTGCCGTGGGTCGCGTCGCGCACGGCAGCGTCCAGCACCTCGGCCTGCTGGGCAAGAATCCGCAACCCGGAGAGGTCGTTCTCCACGTTTTCGAATGCCTTCAGCACAGTGCCGCGGTAGTTGGCCAAGGACGCCTCGTACGCCGCCCTGGCCGCGGCCACCTCCCCGCTACGCTCACCGCCGTCGAACAGTGTCTCAGTGGCACTCGCGCCCAGCGACCACACATGATTGGCGATGTGTAGCAGGCCCGCCAACGGCGACTGCGTAAAACCGTCCAGTGCCGAGAGCGAAATGTTCGGGTAGTAAGCCGCCACCGCAACGCCGATCGCCGCGTTCGCCGAGGCCATCTGGCGCTCGGCGGTGGAAATGTCCGGCCGGCGCTGCAGCAGGGTTGAGGGCACGCCGGCCGGAATCGTGGGCAGTGTCGGCAGCGCCGCGCTGTGAGGGATGGACAGGTCTTCCGGATTCTTGCCGACCAGCACCGCAATCGCGTGCGCATACTGGGCCCGCGCGACGCCGAGCGCGATCAGGCTGGACTGGGCGTTTTCGAGCTGGGTGCGTGCGGTAATCAGGTTGGACGGCGGCACCGTGCCCGCCTGGTCCTGATCGGCGACGACGCGCAGATACGCCTGATAGGCATCAACCGTGTGCTGCAGCAGGTCGATGTTGGCGTCGGTGATCCGCAGATCGATCACCGCGGTGGCGAGCGCGGTCTGCTCGGAGAGCGTGGCATTGGCGAGCGTCGCTTCGCTCGCCTGGGCGGTCGCGGCGTTCTCTTCGATGTTGCGGCGGACCAGTCCCCAGAGATCAGGCGCCCAGCTCACATTGCCTTCGAGCGAGCCCGAGTTGTTCACCGACTGGAAGTTGCCGAACCCGGCACTGGCGCCGCTGTTGCCCAGACTGCCGGTCGAACTGCGCTGCCGGGTGACCGAGCCGGTGACACCGACCGTAGGAAACAACGCGCTACGCGCGATACGCACCTCCGCGAGGGCCTGCTGGTAGTTGGCGTAATCCTGACGCACAGTCTGGTTGGAAACGGACACCATGGGTTCGAGCTGATCCAGCAGCGGATCGTTAAAGCCGGTCCACCAGTCGCCCTTGGGTCCTGCGGCGTCCGGCTCGGCTTCTGTCCATCCGGGCGGCAACTCCAGATAGGTCGCCGGCACAGGGACCGGCGGCCGGTGGTAATCCGGGCCAACCATGCAGCCACTCACCAGCAAGGCGAAGGTCGCGGCCAGAAGGGTGCGGGGAGTGTTCATCTTCATGCTCTCGTATCCGTTCGGCGGTTCCACGGCAAGCCGTCGGACCACCTGACAAGCTTGAAACGCAAGCGATCGAGATAAAGGTAGATCACCGGTGTCGTGTACAACGTGAAGACCTGACTCACGAGCAGACCTCCCATTACGGTGACGCCCAGTGGCTGGCGCAGCGAGGCGCCCTGCCCGATGCCTATCGCTAACGGCACCGCGCCGAGCACGGCCGCCGCGGTGGTCATCATGATCGGCCGTAGACGCACCACGGCGGCTTCATGGATGGCCCGCCTCGCGTCCATCCCTTCATTGCGTTGCAACTGGATGGCGACGTCCACCATCATGATCCCGTTTTTCTTGACGATGCCGATCAGCAAAATGATGCCGATCAGCGCGATCACAGAGAACGGCGTGCCGAACACGAGCAGCGCGAGCGTCGCGCCGATCCCGGCCGATGGCAAGGTGGACAGGATGGTGAGCGGGTGGATCGTGTTCTCGTAAAGCACGCCCAGTACGATATAGACAACGACCAGGGCGGCCAGGATCAGCAGCGGCACGGTGCCCATCGACTGCGCGTAGGCTTGCGCCGCGCCGGCGAACGCACCGTGGATCGACGCCGGCATGTTGATGTCCCGCTCGGCTTTCTCGATGATCGCGCCCGCCTGGCTGAGCGAGCCGCCACCCGGCAGGTTGAACGAGACGGTCCCGGCCACGAGGCCGCTCTGATGGTTGACCTGCGTGGCGGTGTGGCTGTTGGCGTAGGTCAGCATCGTCGGAAGCGGTACCATGGTTTCGGCCGCGGTGCTGTCCGCGCTGCCGCTGGAATTGCCGCCCTTGCTGTTGGAAATGCTGTTGGTGAGCTGATTGGCTTCGGCGTCGGCGTTCAGCGCGTTCGTGTTGCTGCTGGCGCTTTGCGACGTGCTCACGGCCACGGCCTGCTTGGGCGCGCTGACGGTGCCGCCCGGCATCTGCGTCTGTTGCGTGCCACTCGGGTTGCCGGCGGCCGCGCTCAGGAAGATCTGGTCGAGGGTTTGCGGATACTGCCAGTATTGCGGCGCCACCTCCATCACCACGAAGTATTGATTGAGCGCGTTATAGATCGTCGAAACGGTGCGCTGGCCGAAAGCGTCGTAGAGCACGTTGTCGATCTGGTTCGGCCGGAAGCCATAGCGTGCCGCCGTGGCACGGCTGATATTGAGGTAGGTTTGCAGACCGTTTTGCTGCAGATCCGAGTTGACGTCGAGCAGTTGCCCGCGGTACTTGCCGAGCTCGGTCACGAGCTTCGGCACCCAGGTAAACAATGCGTCAGCGTCGTCGCTGGTCAGTGTGTACTGATACTCGGCCGCTGCCTGCCGGCCGCCGATCTGCAAGTCCTGCTGGGCCTGCATGAAGAGCCGCGCGCCCGATACCGCATTGAGTTTCGGGCGCAGCCGGTTGACCACCTCGGTGGCCGACCGATGCCGCTCGGCCAGCGGCTTGAGTTCGATAAAGACGTTGGCAGTGTTCAGCGCGCGGCCGCCGGTAAAGCCCGCGACCGAGGCCACCGCGGGGTCCTGTTTAACGATCGACTGCAACTGCGCGAGCTTCTTTTCCATCGCCGGGAACGAGATGCCCTGGTCGGCGATGATCTGCCCGATCAGGATGCCCGTGTCCTGCTCCGGAAAAAAGGTAGCAGGCAGCAGCCTGAACAGAAACACGTTGAGCACGAGCAGCGCGATCAACATGAGCCCGATCAGCAGCGAGTGGTCGAGCACGGCTTCCAGCGAGCGCGAGTAGGCATTCTTGAAGCGCTCGAACTGCGCTTCGAACCAGCGCGCAAAGCGCCCCTGTGAGTGCTTCGCATGCTGATGGCTCAGCACATACGCGCACATGGTCGGCGTAATCGTCAACGAGATCAGCAGCGAAAATAGAATCGCGATGGACAGCGTCACCGCGAATTCATGAAACAGCAAACCGACGATGCCAGGCATCAACAGGATCGGCAAAAACACCGCGATCAGCGACAGGCTCATCGAGATGACCGTGAAACCCACCTCGGCGCTGCCGCGCAGCGCGGCCTCTTTGGGGTCGAGCCCGGCTTCGAGATGGCGCACGATGTTCTCCAGCACCACCACCGCATCGTCGACCACGAAGCCGGTGCCGATCGTCAACGCCATCAGCGAGAGGTTGTCGATGCTGTAGCCGAGCAGGTACATCGGCCCAAACGTGCCGATGATCGACAGCGGCAAGGCGACCGCGGGGATCAGCGTCGCACGCGGCGAAAGCAGGAACACGAAGACCACGCCGACCACCAGCATCACGGCGATACCGAGCGTACGCTCGGTATCGCCCACCGAGGCCCTGACCGATTCGGAGCGGTCGATTGCAACGTTGACGCGGATGGCGCTCGGCAACGCCGCCTCGATCGAAGGCAGGCGTGCTTGAATCTGCGCGACAGTCTTGACCACATTGCTGCCCGGCATCGGATAGACGATCACGAGCACGGCCGACTTGCCGTTGTACAGCCCGGCGTTGCGGATGTTTTCGTTCGAGTCGATCACCTGGGCGACATCGCGCAGCAGCACCGGGGCACCGTCGCGGTACGCGATGACGACGTCACGGTAAGGCGCGGCCTTACTGATCTGATCGTTGGACAGGATCTCGTAGCGCTGCTCGCCCTGGTCGATGTGCCCCTTCGCGCTGTTGGCGTTCGCGGCGCCGATCGCCGCGCGCACGTCTTCGAGGCCGATGCCGTAGCTGTTGAGCTTGCCCGGCTGCAACTCGACCCGCACCGAGGGCAACGCACCGCCGCCCAACGTGATTTGCCCGACACCGTCGATCTGCGAGAGTTGCTGCTGGATCACCGAGTCGGCGGAATCGTAGAGCTGCGCCTTGGTGAGCGTGTCCGACGTCAGCGCGAGCACCATGATCGGCGCCCCCGCCGGGTTGTACTGGCGGTAGGTCGGGTTGCTGCGCAGCGTGGTGGGCAGGTCGGCGCGGGCTGCCTGAATGGCCGCTTCGACGTCGCGCGCCGCACCGTTGATATCGCGGTTCAACCCAAACACGACGACGATCATCGACGAGCCGACGTAGTTGGTCGAAGTCAGCTGGCTCACGTC
The DNA here is from genome assembly GCF_905220705.1 of Paraburkholderia domus. GTDB lineage: Bacteria > Pseudomonadota > Gammaproteobacteria > Burkholderiales > Burkholderiaceae > Paraburkholderia > Paraburkholderia domus. The sequence continues at coordinate 175,974 of NZ_CAJNAT010000011.1, read as the reverse complement.
GGCGATCGTGGCGAGCCGGCGCTCCAGCGGCTCGGCCACCGTGGAGGCCATGATTTGCGGACTGGCGCCCGCCATGTTCGCCTGCACCACGATGACCGGATAGGCGATGTTCGGCAGCGGCGCAACCGGCAGCCGGAAATAGGCGAGTACGCCCGACAGCAGGATCGCGACGGCCAGCAAGGTCGTCGCGACGGGCCGCCGGATGAACAGCGCCGAGATGTTCACGGCTCGCTCCGCGCTGCGCGATCAGCGGCCCTCTGGCGCACGCGCTGGGCAATCCGGTCGAAGCAGAGGTAGATCACCGGCGTGGTGAACAGCGTCAGCATCTGGCTCAAGGTCAGGCCGCCGATGATCGCGAGGCCGAGCGGCCGGCGCAGTTCCGAACCCGTGCCGGTACCGAGCAGCATCGGCAACGCGCCGAGCATGGCGGCGAGGGTCGTCATCAGGATCGGCCGGAAGCGTAACAGCGAGGCTTCGAAGATCGCGTCTCGCGGCGATTTGCCGTGGTTGCGCTCGGCATCGAGCGCGAAGTCCACCATCATGATCGCGTTCTTCTTGACGATGCCGATCAGCAGCACGATGCCGATAATACCGATCACGTCCAGGTCGCTGCCTGCCAGCATCAGCGCGAGCAAGGCGCCGATACCGGCGGAAGGCAAGGTGGACAGGATCGTCACCGGATGGATGTAGCTCTCGTAGAGCACGCCCAGCACGATGTAGACGGCGACCAGCGCCGCGACCAGCAGATACACCTCGCTCTGCAACGAGTCTTCAAACGCCTGGGCCGCGCCCTGGAACGAGGACGTAATCGACGGCGGCAGATTCACCGCCTGTTCGGCCTTGCGTATCTGGTCCACCGCCGTGCTCAACGAGGCGTCCTTCGCCAGGTTGAACGAAATGGTCACGGCGGGGAACTGGGCCAGATGGCTGATCACGAGCGGCGACTTCGTGACCTTGATCGTGGCGATTCCCTTGAGCGGCACCTGGCCGGTGCTGCTGGTCTGGCTGGGCAGATACAGGTTGCCGAGCGACTGCAGATCGGGCAGCGCCTCGGGCTTGGCGACCAGAATGACCCGGTACTGATCGGACTGCTCGAAAATGGTCGAGACGATCCGCTGGCCGAGCGCATCGTAGAGCGCGTTGTCGATGGTCGCCGCCGTGATGCCATAGCGCGCGGCCAGTTGCCGGTTGACCTCGACATTGACGCTCAGGCCCAGGGTATTCAGATCGCTGGTCACGTCGGTGATCGCGGAGATCTGCTTCATCCGCGCAATCAGCGCGGGCACGTACTGGTCGAACGTCTGCTGGTTCGGCCCTCGCAGCACGAACTTGTACTGGTTCGGCGAGACGGTGGTGTCGAGCGTGAGATCCTGCTCGGGCTGGAGATACAGCTTGATGCCCGGTACGTCGGCCACCTCCTGTTGCAGGCGCCGGACGATCTGCTGCGCAGTCAGCGAGCGGTCGTCGCGGGCCCGCAGATTGATCAGGAAGCGGCCGTTGTTCAGCGTGGGATTGGTCCCGTCGATGCCCACGTAGGAGGTAACCGAAGTGACGTTGGGATCCTTGAGAATGGCCTCGGCCAGTGCCGCCTGGCGCACCGCCATCGCTGTGTAGGACACCGAGTTGTCAGCCACGCTGATGCCCTGGATCACACCGATGTCCTGCACCGGAAACAGCCCCTTGGGAATCACGATGTACAGGATCGCCGTGAGCACCACCGTGCCAAGCGCCACCAGCAGCGTCAGGGTCTGGTGATCGAGCACCCAGCGCAGCCCGCGCTCGTAGGCCGAGAGCGTCTTGTCGAACAGGCCCTCGCTGATGCGCTCGAAACGGCTCGGATGCCGTTGGGCCTGCGCGCGCAGAATCCGCGCACAGAGCATCGGCACCACGGTCAGCGAGACCACGGCCGAGATGACGATCGTGACCGCGAGCGTCACCGCGAATTCGCTGAACAGACGCCCGATCACCCCGCCCATGAACAGCAACGGGATCAGCACCGCGATCAGCGAGACCGTCAGCGAAAGAATCGTGAAGCCGATTTGTCCGGCGCCTTCAAGGGCCGCCTCCAGCGGACTCTTACCCTCCTCCAGATAACGCACGACGTTCTCGATCATCACGATCGAGTCGTCGACCACGAAACCGGTGGCGATGATCAGCGCCATCAGCGAGAGGTTGTCGATCGAGTAATTGAGCTCGTACATCACCGCCAGCGTGCCGACCAGCGAAACCGGCACCGAGATGCTGGGGATGATGGTCGCCGGCACATTGCGCAGGAACACGAAGATCACCAGCACCACCAGCACCACCGCCAGCACCAGTTCAAAGGCCGCATCGGAGACCGACGAGCGGATCACGCCGGTGCTGTCCGAGACAACGCTAACCTGCATGCCCGCCGGCAGCGTGGATTCCAGCGCGGGCAACTGCTTCATGATCTGGTTGACCGTGGCGATCACGTTCGCCCCCGGCTGACGCTGCACGTTGAGCACGATCGCCGGCGTGTGGTTGAACCAGGCGCCCCGCTCGACATCCTGCGGCGCCTGGGTGGCCCGCGCGACATCGCGCAGGTACACGGGCGCGCCGTTCTGGTAAGCGATCACCGTGTCCAGATAATCCTTCGGGTCGACGATCTGGTCGTTGGCGTTGATCGTGTAGTCCAGCTCCGGACCGTCGAAATTGCCCTTCGGCTGACTGACGTTGACGTTGGCAAGCAGCGTACGCAGGTCGTCGAGGTTCAGGCCGTAGGCAGCCAGCTTCTGCGGGTCCGCCTCCACCCTGACCGCCGGCACATTGCCGCCGGCGAGGCCGACAAGGCCCACGCCCGGCACCTCGGAGATTTTCGTGGCTAGCCGGTTGTTGGCCGCATCCTCCAACTGGGTCAGCGACATCGATTTGGACGTCACTGCCAGAGTGAGAATAGGCTGGTCCGCGGGGTTCACCTTCGCATAGGTGGGCGGCGCCGGCAGGCCGCTCGGCAGGTAGCTGTTGGATGCGTTGATGGCCTGCTGGACGTTCTGCTCGGCAATGTCGAGACTCAGCGAGAGATCGAACTGCAAGGTGATGACCGACGCCCCTTCCGAGCTATAGGAAATCATCTGTTGCAGGCCAGGAATCTCTCCCAACTGCACTTCAAGCGGCGCAGTCACGGTGGTCGCCATCACGTCCGGGCTCGCGCCTGGATAGAAGGTCTGCACCTGGATCGTCGGGTAGTCGACGGCGGGCAACGAGGAGACCGGCAGAAAGCGTACCGCGACCAGCCCCACCAGCACGAGGGCGATCATCAGCAGCGACGTGGCTACCGGCCGAAGGATGAACAGGCGGGAGAGGTTCATCGGCTCGTCGTCCGCCGCTTACGAGGCTTGCGAGACGCTGGCCGGCACGCTCTTCCCGGGGCCTTGAGGCACACCGGAAGAGGACGCGGCCGATGCACCGCCGGCCGGCACTGGCTGCTTCACCGGGGCGATCTTGATTGGCGCGCCGTCGCTCAGCCGGTCCATGCCGTCGGTTACGACCGTGTTGCCCGCCGCGAGGCCGGACACGATGACCGTGTGCTTGCCGTCGCTCGGGCCCAGTGTGACCTTGTGCACGGACACCGTATGGTTGGCATTGACGAGATAGACATAATCGCCCGGCGCACCGCTCTGCACGGCCGGCGTCGGCACCAGCACGGCGTTCTGCAACGTGTCGACCAGCAGCTTGACGTTGACGAACTCGCTTGGGAAAAGCGCTTCGTCGTCGTTCGCGAACGTCGCGCGTAGCGAGACCGTGCCGGTGCTGGTAGCCATCTGGTTGTTGACGGCATACAGCGTACCGGTCGCCACCAGCGTGCTGTTGTCGCTGCGGTAGGCGGTGACCGGCAGCTTCGCACCGGAATTGACGCGTTGCAGCACCGCGGCGAGCGAGTTCTGCGGCACGGTGAATTCCACCGTGGTCGGCTTCATGGTGGTAATGACCGCGATGCCCGGCTGGCTCGACGCGGTGACGTAGTTGCCGGGGTCGACGAGACGCAGGCCGACCCGGCCGGCAACGGGGGCGGTGATACGGCAATACGCCAGGTCGAGTTCGAACTGCGCGATGTTGGCCTTGTCGGCCTTGATCGCAGCCTCGTTCTGTTGGACGAGGAACCGCTGATCGACATAGGTCTGCTCGGCGATCGACTTTCGCTCGTTCAACTGCGTGTAGCGGACAAGGTCGGAGCGGGCTTGAGCAAGGGCAGCCTGGTCCTTGGCCAGTTGAGCCTCGGCCTGCTGTTTGCTGATCTCGTACTGGCGCGGATCGATCTGGGCGAGAAACTGCCCTTTCTCCACGTCCTGGCCTTCCCGATAGCCGACCGCTGTCAGATAGCCGCTCAATTGAGGCAGCACGGTCACCGTTGCCACGGGCGTAACCGTGCCCAGTTCGCTCAGGACGACCGGCATCTCGCCCTGGGTCACGGCGGCGACCGTCACGACCTGCGGCTCCGCAACGGCCTTCGGTGGCTTTTGGCGAAACAGGTGCACAAGGATCAGGGCGACCAGCGCCAGCACTATCACCGCGAACAGGATTCGCCCGCGTCGGGAACGCTTCGGCTGCGTGGACGTCACTTCGCTCATGCCAACCTCCGAAAACAGCAACTGCCCCACAAACCCAGGGCGCGTCGATTCACCGGACCGGAAAGATTATGCAGTTGAAGTCTAACCAACTGTCGCGTTGTTTTAGGAACATTGTTCTGTATGGATATTCCAATTCGTCACGACAGGCGCTGACGTAACATCGCGTAACACGTTAGTGTGCTTTGTTAGAAAAATCGGCAAGCGTCATCAGATGGGCGAGACGGTGCGGCGAGCTTAACGCGAGCGAGGTCGACAGGATGACAACGGCGATCGTTGTGGGCGCAACCGGGCTGACTGGCTCGGCGTTAGTGAGGCAGTTGCCGGACGATGAGCGGTTGACTTCCGTCACGGCACTCACGCGCCGTTCGATTGGCCTGTCGCACGTGAAACTTCCCGCTGCGAGGTGCTGCAGCATGGAGCGATCTTGAGCGGCTACAAAGGGCGGTATGCGGCTGTCAACAGACATCGCACATCAAACGGCGCTCGCATACGGCACCTTGCTGTGTGCCGCTTTTTCCCGGCTAAAACTGCTGGGAATAGTTTTCACTAAGGGAAAACCCGTATAATGCACGCCTAGAGGTCAGACAACTATAAGACATAATAGTCGTCAAGGCCTTTGCTGCGTCGTGCCGCGCAGCGCCTACCCTGAAAAGCCCTTCTCTCCCTGCCCCGTGAATCCGACCGCGACTGCCCTGCCTTTCCGAAACGCCCTGCTAGCCATGCTCGGCATCGGCCTCGTCAACATGCTGGTCGCACTCGACCAGACCGTCGTCAGCACCGCGTTACCTTCGATCGTCGCCGAACTGCATGGTTTCGAGTACTACGCATGGATTGCCAGCGCGTATCTGTTGGCGTCCGTGGTGACCGTCCCTGTGTTCGGCCGTCTCGGCGACTACTTCGGCCGCAAGCGTTTCGTGATCGCCGCTGTCATCACGTTCACGGTGGCGTCGGTGCTCTGCGGCGTCGCGAACGACATGCTGTTCCTCGTCATCGCGCGCGGTTTGCAAGGAGTCGGCGGCGGGATGATGGTCGGCACGGCGTTCGCGTCGATACCTGACCTTTTCCCCGATCCGCGCGCGCGGGTGCGCTGGCAAGTAGTCATGGCGGCCGCCTACGGGATCGGCACCGCGGCGGGGCCGTCGCTGGGCGGCTGGATGAGCGAGCATTGGGGCTGGCGCTCCACCTTCCTGATCAATTTGCCGGTCGGCGCTGCGGCGCTCTATTTCATCTGGGCGCATCTGCCGAACTTCCGGCGTCCGCTTGAGGGCGACGTCAGGATCGACTGGCTCGGCGCAGCGCTGGTCGCCGCCGTGCTGGGCGGCCTGCAGGCGTTCATCGAAGCGGTGCCGAAACACGGCCTGACGCCCGGCAACCTGGCGCTGGCGGCCTTCGTGATCGTGGGCGCAATCGCGTTGCTAGTGTGCGAGAAACGCGCCACGCACCCGATCATTCCGCTCGACCTGTTCAAGGATGCGCAACTCGTCACGCTATTCATCCTCGGCTTCCTGTCCGGCTTCGTGATGTTCTCGCTGATCTTCTTCGCGCCGCTGCTGTTGCAAGGCGGCTTCGGGCTGTCGCCGCAACAAGCCGGCCTGCTCGCTACGCCGATTGCCGCCTGCATCGCCCTCGGCAGCCTGCTGAATACGCGTATCGTCATTCACATGAAGAAGCCCACGCGGATTCTGTCGATCGGTTTCGCGCTGCTGCTGTTCGCCTCGATCGCGTTGGCGTTTGCCAATCCGGAAACGCCGCATGTATGGATCGAATTGCCGATGGCGGCCGTCGGCATCGGCCTGGGTTTCATCCTGAACAATCTGAATGTGTTCGGCCAGGAGATTGCCGGGCGTGAACGCTTCGGCATCACGACGGCACTGCTGCAGTCCACGCGGATGGTCGGTGGGATGCTGGGCACCAGCATTGTGGCAACCGTGGTGCAGCATCACTACCGCGACGTGGTCACGCGCACGATGAGCGTGCTCGGCGAGCCGGCCGTATCGCAATGGCAGCCGCGCTTCGTCGACTTGCGCATCCTGATCGATGAGGCATTGCGTCTGAAACTGATTGCGGATATGAAGCCGTCGGGACTCAATACGCTGGCGCTGATCGACACGGCACGCGATGCACTGGTGCAGTCGATTCATATCGGCGTGTGGCTGACGGCGGTGGCGGCACTCGCGGCCGCGTTGCTCGTGCAGCGCATCTCGCACGTTGTGTTTCGCCAGAGTTGAGCGCGGCGGTGGCCGCGCTCTGCGCCGCTTATTGGACGGCTTATCGGAACGCTTATTGCGCGGCTTATTGCGCCCCGAGCTTCCTGATCAGCACGTCGAGTTGGGCCATTTCTTCTTCGGTCAGATCGGTCAGCGGTGCGCGCACCGGACCCGCGCTGTGGCCGACCAGCTTCGCACCGGCCTTCACAATACTGACCGCATAACCCTGGCGGCGGTTGCGGATCTCCAGATACGGCAGGAAGAATTCGTCGATCAGCTTGCCGACGGTGGCGTGGTCGTCCGCGGCAATCGCGCGATAGAAATCCATCGCGGTCTTCGGAATGAAGTTGAAGACTGCTGACGAATACACCGGCACGCCCAGCGCCTTGTAAGCCGCGGCGTAGACTTCCGCGGTCGGCAGGCCGCCGAGATACGAAAACCGATCGCCAAGGCGGCGGCGAATCGTCACCATCGCCTCGATTTCACCCACACCGTCCTTGAAGCCGATCAGGTTCGGGCAACTGTCGGCGAGACGTTCGAGCATGTCCGCATTCAGCTTCGAATTCGCGCGGTTATAGACGATCACGCCCATGTTCTTCACCGCCTTGCACACCTGTTCGACGTGCGCGGCAATCCCTTCCTGCGATGCCTCGGTCAGATAGTGCGGCATCAATAGCACGCCGCTTGCGCCGAGTCGCTCGGCTTCCTGTGCGTATTCGATCGCCACGCGCGTCGGGCCGCCCGCGCCCGCGAGAATCGGCACCTTGCCTCTGCAAGTCTCGGTCGCCGTGCGAATCACGTTCGTGTAGTCGCTTTTGGTCAGCGAGAAAAATTCGCCGGTGCCGCCGGCGGCAAACAGTGCAGTCGCGCCATACGGCGCGAGCCATTCCAGGCGCGCGGCATAGGTATCGGCGCGGAAATCGCCCCGTTCGTCGAAGTCGGTAACGGGAAAGGACAGCAGGCCTTCGGAAACGATCGCTTTGAGTTCTTGAGGTGAGGTCATAGCGTGAATAGCGTAAATGGTGGGTGAAAGCGGGCGGCCATACGGGCCGCCGTTCAAATCATGAGAGACTCAGCGCACCAGACACGGGCGCTTGTTATCGAACTTCCAGTTCGGAATCAGGAACTGCATGGCAACGCCGTCGTCGCGCGCGCCCAGGCCATGCTGCTGATACAGCGCGTGGGCCTTCTCGATCTCGTCCATGTCCAGCTCGACACCGAGGCCGGCGGCCTGAGGCACCTTGACCTTGCCGCCGACGATCTGCAGCGGCTCACGCGTCAGACGCTGACCGTCCTGCCAGATCCAGTGCGTGTCGATCGCCGTGATCTTGCCGGGTGCCGCTGCCGCGACATGCGTGAACATCGCAAGCGAAATGTCGAAGTGATTGTTCGAGTGCGAGCCCCAGGTCAGGCCCCACTCGTTGCACATCTGCGCCACGCGCACCGAGCCCTGCATGGTCCAGAAGTGCGGATCGGCAAGCGGAATATCCACGGACTGCAACTGAATTGCGTGACCCATCTGCCGCCAGTCGGTCGCGATCATGTTGGTCGCCGTCGGCAAACCGGTTGCGCGGCGGAATTCGGCCATCACCTCGCGTCCCGAGTAGCCGTTTTCCGCGCCGCACGGATCTTCCGCATAAGCCAGCACGTCGTGCTGGTCGCGGCACAGGCGCACCGCTTCCGCGAGCGACCAAGCGCCATTCGGATCGAGCGTGACGCGGGCGTTGGGGAAGCGTTCAGCGAGCGCCGTGACCGCTTCGATTTCGGCGTCGCCGGGCAGCACGCCGCCCTTGAGCTTGAAATCGTTGAAGCCATAGCGCGCTTGCGCCGCCTCGGCAAGCCGCACCACCGCTTCAGGCGTCATCGCTTCTTCGGTCCGCACGCGCTCCCAATCGTCACGCCCTTCTGCGCCACTGGCATAAGGCAGATCGGTTTTCTTGCGGTCGCCGATATAGAACAGGTAACCGAGCATTTCCACTTCGTCGCGCTGCTGGCCTTCGCCGAGCAGGGCCGCGACGGGCACACCCAGATGCTGGCCAAGCAGATCGAGCAGCGCGGCTTCGAGCGCGGTCACCGCATGAATGGTGGTGCGCAGGTCGAAGGTCTGCAGGCCGCGGCCGCCTGCATCGCGGTCGGCGAATTGCGTGCGTGCTTTGTTCAGGATAGCTTGCAAATTACCGATCGACTGGCCGACGAGGAACGGACGGGCATCGTCGATGGTCTTGCGGATGCTCTCGCCGCCCGGCACTTCGCCGACGCCGGTATGGCCGGCACTGTCGCGCAGAATGACGATGTTGCGCGTGAAGAATGGGCCATGCGCGCCGCTCAGATTCATCAGCATGCTGTCACGGCCGGCGACGGGTACGACACGCAGCTCGGTCACGATCGGCGTAGCGTTCGATTGGGATGAGTTTGTGGACATGAGAATGGGCCCGGTTGAGTTAGCGAGCCAGCAAGTGGGCGTCCGCGCGCTGGATAAGCGTGCTCGGGACCCGTGCCGGAGAGAAAGTGGGAAATGCGTTATTCATGGTCGACGATTTTCGCCAGTCAGTGTGCTTTGCTATGCAAAGCCTCCGGCAGCGCGTCGCGGTTCACGCGGCGATTGCGTGCGAGGAAGCCGGCCGCCGCCGCGATCAGCGAAGCCACGCCCAAGGCATACAAGCCGCCCGTAATCGAACCGGTGTGCTGCTGCAGATAGCCGAACGCGGCCGGCGCGAAGAATCCGCCGAGGTTGCCCACCGAGTTGATCAGCGCAATGACCGCGGCAGCAACGCGTGCGTCCAGATAACCCTGTGGAATCGGCCAGAAGAGCGAAGAAGCGGCCTTGAAACCAATCGCCGAGAAGCAGATCGCCACGAACGACAGCACCGGATTGCTCGAAGTCGAGGCGAACAGCCCGCACGCCGCGATCACGAGCGCCACGGCCAGCCACGCTTGCTGGAAACGCCATTTCGCCGACAACACCGCGAAGCAGTACATCGCGACCATGGCGATGAGCCACGGGATGGTATTGAACATGCCGACTTCGAAGTCCGAGAGTCCACCCATCTTGCGGATGATCGTCGGGAGCCAGAAGGTGGCCGCGTAAATGGTCAATTGAATCGCGAAGTACAGAAAACAGAATAGGAGAATCTGCGGGTCTTTCAGCAGTTTCATCGAGGGCAGATGCGCGCCACCGTGCGCCTCGCGCTCGGCCTGCTCCGCGGCGATCGAGCTTTCGAGAACGGTCTGCTCCTCAGCCGTCAGCCACGAGGCATCGCGAATCCGCGACTTCAGCAACATCCAGCTGACACCGCACAGCACGATCGAGAAACCGCCTTCAATGAGAAACATCCATTGCCAGCCGTGCAGGCCGAGTCCGCTAATGGACAGCAGGCTGCCGGTAATCGGCCCGGACAGCACCGACGCAAGTGCGGAGCCCGAGAGAAAAACCGCGACAGCCTTGCCGCGGTCTTTCTGCGGCAGCCATTGCGTGAAATAAAACACCACGCCCGGGAAGAAGCCGGCCTCAGCGATGCCGAGCAGGAATCGCAGCACGTAGAAGGACGTATCGTTCCAGACGAATGCCATGGCGGCTGCGACAAGCCCCCAGGTGCCCATGATGCGAGTCAGCCAGGCGCGCGCACCGTACTTCTGCATCAGCACATTCGACGGCACCTCGAACAGCGCGTAGCCGACAAAGAACAAACCGCTCCCCAGACCGTAAGCGGCGGCACCGATGCCGAGGTCCGTCTGCATGTGGGAATTGACGAATCCAATGTTCACGCGGTCGATGTAGTTCGCGATGAACATGATCAGAAAAAGCGGCAGCACGTGCCGCTTGACCTTCGAGACCGCGGACTCAAGCGGATCGGCAGCGGTGGCGAGAGCAGATGTCAAGGTTGTCTCCGGTTTCGGCCACGCCAGCGGCCTGATCGAGCGCATCGCGGCGCATTCGAACAGGCCGGGTCATCCGTTTTCGAAATGCGTGATACGTTGTCTGACGACAGTTTATCCGTTTCCGCCCGCTGGTTCCAATGCGGTGTTTACCCTGCCAATCCAGCCATGCGCATCGGGGACCGGCTGCCGAAACAGCATTTCAGTGCTCACATGAGTAAAATGAATTAAGACGTCCGACAACATGTAAGATACGCACTTGCCGAACAGACCATGACTGGCCATTGCGTCATTCCAACCTGCACCAGGAGCGTGAGATTCAGGTCGTTATCGTTCGGACTGACGCTATGATGGCTATGTCGATGCGTCACGTGGCGTCACTCCCACACGCAACGTGTGAATTTCCAGCCGATTAGTCAATAAGCCACAGAAATGAGCAGCCTAACTGAGAAGGTGGTGGCCACCCTTTCCGATGAAATCCGCCGCGGCACCCTAAGGCCGGGAGACCGCATCCCGACAGAAGTCGCGATGATGAAGCAGCTCTCCGTGAGCCGCTCCGTGGTCCGCGAGGCGATTTCGCGCCTGCAGGCGGCCAAAGTGGTCGAGACGCGTCACGGCATCGGCACGTTCGTTCTGGAGCCGGCCACGGAACAGTCCATGCAGCTGCACGCCGCCGACCTGTCCAGCATGCTGGACGTCATGGCTATCATCGAGTTCCGTATCGACGTCGAAGCAGCCTCGGCCGCGCTCGCCGCGGCGCGGCGCACCGAGCAGAATCTCAAGCAGATTCGTGCCGCGCTGGCGCGCTTCGAGTCCGAACTCGAGCGGGGGAGTACCGACACGGTGGCGCACGACATCGAGTTTCATTTGCAGATCGCGCGTGCAAGCGGCAATCGTTATTTCTTCGATGTGCTCAGCCAGCTCGGCCGCGCGGTGAGCCCGCGCACGCGGCTCGGTACCGCCGAGATCGCGGAACTCGACCATATCGAACTCCTGCACAACGTGCTCAGCGAGCATCAGATGATCTATCGGGCAATCGAACGTCAGGACGCGGATGATGCGCGCGCCGCGATGCGGATGCATTTGAGCAATAGCCGCGAGAGACTTCGGCGCGCGCACGAGCTGAGTAAGGCGAGCGGCTGAGCCGGTCGGCCGTGATGCGTGCGCTCAATGATCGCCCGCCTCGCCGACCTCGACCCGCTTAACGCTTCAAGAGCCGCCCGGCTGCCGCACCAGCGGACTAAGGAGCCGACGCGTCTCCAACCGCTGGAGGCTCCTCCACATCCAGGCCCATCAAAGCCGAACTCAATGATTTGCCATGCGCATCGAGCGCAAGCGAGCGCGTCACACCTCCGCCAAGCGCATGGCCGAGTACGAAGTTGAACGCGGCGATGCCAGGCAATTCATAGCGCACGACTTCGCCGCGCACCACGTCGCTCAGATGCACCTTGACCCGCTCCGGTGTCAACACCGCCCGCAGATGCTCATAGTGCTTCGCGTCATAACAGATGACCGAGATATTCAGCGTATTGCCCTTGTCGCCGGTCCGCGAATGAGCAAGCTCACGTAGTTTCATGTCACGCCTCCACGAGCGAGAATGTCGGCTTGGCGTGCTCGCGCGGCAGCAACACCGATTGCACCGCGACGACTTCGCGCGCCGACCTGGTCACACCGCCACCGCCCGCCGGGCCGTTCGTGTAAAGCGTCTCCACCTCGTTGCCGATCCGCACTGCGTGCGCCAGCGATCCGGTGCGCCCCGCGACCCGGGCCCGTACTTCATAAGGCTCGGCGTAACCGCTGGCCAGCGTTTCGCCATGCAATGCGTTCACGCCGATCAGATCGAAGCGCAATTCACGCGTGTCGACACCGGTCAGCGCAAGCCTTTCCCGCACGATATCGAGTGCGAGCCGGGCACGTGCCAGCGCGCCGGGACCCCCGTATGAAATCTGCCCTTCGCCGATATAGCCGTCGAAGTAAGCGACCGACACCTTCAACGTATCGGTACGCGGCGTACCGCGTCCACCGCTCACGCGAATGCGATCCGGCGCTTCCTGCGCGACTCGCACCTGCGTGAAATCGGCGACCACGTCGGGTTGCAAATAGCGCTCCGGATCGTGAATCTCATACAGCAATTGCTCTTTGCAGGTGGCCTCGGTCACCCGGCCGCCGGCCTGCGCGAGCTTGGTGATGACCACCGAGCCGTCCGGCGCGACTTCGGCGATGGGAAAGCCGAGCCGCGCGAGATTGGGAACGTCCTTGAAGCCCGGATCGGCAAAATAGCCACCGGTGATTTGCCCAGCGCATTCGAGCAGGTGGCCGATCACGGTCGCCTGGCCAAGCGTCTGCCAGTCGCCCATCTGCCAGCCGAATTCGTGGATCAGCGGCGCGACGAACAACGACGGATCGGCGACACGTCCGGTCAGGACGATTTGCGCGCCGGCCGCCAGCGCCTCGACAATCGCCGCTGCGCCAAGATACGCATTCGCGGACACCAGGCGATCCTTATAAGACGCGACGCGTTCCCCGGACTCCACGAAGCGGAAATCACCCTGCCGCACGTCATCGAGCACGTCGTCGCCGGTGACGGCGGCAATCTTCACGTCGCCGAGACCGAGCGAGCGCGCGACCTCGGCAGTTTTGCGCGCCGCCGCGAGCGGATTGGCCGCGCCCATGTTCGATACGATCCGCACGCCGTTGCGTATCGCAGCGGGGAGCACGGCCCGCATGCGCGTTTCGAGCAACGGGTCGTAGCCGAGCTCAGGATCTTTGCTGCGCGCCTGCTGCGCGATTGCAATGGTGCGTTCGGCGAGGCACTCGAATACGAGGTAGTCGAGTGCGCCGTGTTCTGCCAGTTCGACCGCGGGCTCGATGCGGTCGCCGGAATACCCCGCGCCCGCGCCGATTCGCACCGTTCGTCTATGTGGAGTGGCTGTCATGGTGGTCACATCCGTTCAGTAGAGCCGTGCAGCTCACAGTGAGAATATCCCCAGCACGACGCACGCAATCGTCATCACGATCGAGGCGCCGAACAGCAAAGGGAACGTGAATTTCTGATGGTCGGCGAGATCGATGCCGCACAGGCCGACCACGAGGAACGTCGCCGGCGTCAGCGGGCTGACCGGAAAGCCGGTCGTCATCTGGCCGAGCAGCGCAGCCTGGCCGACATGCACGGCGGGCACGCCGAGTTGGCCGGCCACTTCGGCGATCACCGGCAGCACGCCGAAGTAGAACGAGTCGGGGTCGAACAGCATGCTCAGCGGCATCGACATCAAGCCGAGCGCGACGGGGATATGGCCCGCCATCGCGGGCGGCACGAAACCGACTGCCGCCTGCGCCATGGCTTTCAGCATGCCGCTGCCCTGCATCACACCGGTGAAGACCCCGGCCGCAAGCAGAATGCCGGCCATCATCAACGCAGCACGTGCGTGAGCGTCGATCCGCTTACGCTGCATGTCGACGTTCGGATAGTTCACCATCAGCGCGATACACAGCCCGACCATGAACATGATCGCCGGCGGAATCTTCTCGCCCATCACGACCATCGTACCGAGTACGACCAGCGTCAAGACGATGTTGAACCAGAAGTTCTTCGGCCGCCGCAAGGCTTGTTCCTCGGGTGTCAACTCGCGTTTTGGCATCGGCACGGAAGCGCTCGCCGCCGTGAGGCCGAGCCGCTTTTCCTCGCGCCGCCCGAGCCAGAACGCCATGCTGAAGACGAACACCAAGCCGATCACCTGCACGGGGATCAGCGGGTTGAACAAGGCCGAAATCGGCAGATGCAGCGACGCCGACGCGCGGATCATCGGCCCCGTCCACGGCAGAAAATTGATGCCGGCGGCCATCGAAACCGCCGCAGCCAGCACGCGCCGGTCCATTTTCAGGCGATCGTAGAGCGGCAGCATCGCGGGAATCGTGACGAGAAAACACACCGCGCCGGAACCGTCCAGGTGAATCAGCAGTGCCAGCAAGGTGGTGCCCATCACGATGCGCGTGGGCCGCGTGCCGACGGCCCGCAAAATACGGTCGATGATCGGATCGAGCGTGCCGGCGTCGGTGATGGTGCCGAAGTACAGAATCGCGAATACGAACATCCCGACCACGGGCGCGAGACTCTTGAGCCCGTCGATCACGAATTTGCTTGTCTGAAAGCCGAAGCCGCCGATGAGCGACGCCGCAATCGGCACGATGATGAGCGCCACGAGCGGCGACATCCGTTTCGACAGAATCGCGCCGAGCAGCACGACGATGGTAGCGAGCCCCAGTAATGGCAGCATGTGCTTGTCTCCAATGTTGTTTTCTACTGCGATCCAGCGTAAGTTCGAAGCAGCAATAAAACAATTGAAATGAATTGATCGCAGCAATTACAAATCATCATGGATCTGAATCTTCGGGACATCCGCGCGTTCATCGCCGTCGCGCAAACAGGCAGCTTCACGCGGGCGGCGACACGCTTGCATCTTTCCCAACCGGCCTTGACGGTGCAGATTCGCCGCCTCGAGGAAACGCTGGGCATGCGGCTCTTCGATCGCAACAGCCGCAATGTCGCGCTCACGCCGACCGGCCGCGAGCTGCTGCCGCTGCTGCAGAAATCGCTGCACGACATGGAACATGTGCTGGTCGACGCACGTGCGCTCGGCGAGGGAACCAGCGGTACGGTGCGGATCGCGTGCCTGCCGACTTTCGCGGCCAGCGTCTTGCCCGAACTCGTACAAGAGATGAAGAAGGCGGTGCCGCGCGTGAGCTTCCATGTGCGCGACGTGGTCGCCAGCATGGTCAACACACTGGTACGCAATGAAGAGGTCGATATCGGGCTAACCGGCGGCGAACTGGACGACACCGGCTTCGAGGTGCTGCATGCGGGCATTGATCGCCTGGTGGCGGTTTTTCCGAAGCGCCACGCGCTGGCACGGCGACGGCGCATCACGCTGGCCGACCTCGCCGCCCTGCCGCTCGTGTTGACCGCACAAGGCACGAGCGTGCGGGCCGTGGTTGACGGCGCCTTTGCAAACGCCCGCTGTGTGCCGGAGATCGCGTGTGAGCCGACCTACATGATGAGCGCGGTCGCCATGGTGCGCGCCGGGCTCGGCGTGACCATCCTTCCGGCATCGGCCCGCGAGGTCAGAGCGGAACCTGATCTCGTGGTCCGCCCCGTCGACGATCCGGCGTTCACCCGCCCTATCGCCCTCATCAAGAAGCGCGGCAGGACCCTGCCCCCCGTCACGGAAACCTTCGTTGCGGTGTTGATCGAAAAGCTCGGCAAGATTTCAACGTCCGGGCAGACGTGAGATCGAGGCACGGCAGACAGGCGCTGCGCAATATGAGGTTTAAAGTCCGGCTCGCCTGGTTTCCGGCAAGCGGCCTTTCACTTTCAAACAGAGCCCAAATCGCCTCGCTATTCGTCTGCTTTAACCGGGCCGTCACACGCTAGTATTAACTTCGCGCGGGCGCGAGGAAACGTTCGCGTGCATTTTCCGAAAAACTTCGAAAAGCAAAAAATGATAATCAGTAAATTTCGAATGCTCGTGGTGGCCGCGGCCTCGTTCGCCACGATCGCTCCAGCGTACGCAGGATTAGGCGGCGCACCGACTTACCCCGTAACGGCCGGCAGTACCCGCGCAGGAGCGGCCAGCCAGGGCGGCGCCGCAGTGGCACGCTACGCGGCAAGCGCCAATGCGGCTGCGCCGGCTTACACCGTGAGTCAGACCACGCTGCCGTCCGGCACGGTGGTGAACGAGTACATCGCGGCGGGCAACACCGTGTTCGCATTGAGCTGGGAAGGCCCGACCATGCCGCCGCTCAACACGCTGCTCGCCACTTACTTCCCGTCTTATGTACAGGCCCTCACCGACGCGCACGCGACGCAAGGCGCCGGCTACGGGGCCGCTGTCGTGCGTCAGGCGGCTCTGGTCGTGGAGACCGGCGGCCATATGGGCGCCTTTGTGGGTCGAGCCTATCTGCCGCAAGCGTTGCCGCAAGGCCTTAGCGCTGACGATATCAAGTAAGTCTATTAAAACTAATCGAGAGAATAAAAGTGCGCAAAATCGCATGGATCATTGCCGCGGCGCTCGGGCTGAGTCTGGCTGGCTGCGGTGGGGGTGGCGGCGGGGATAGCAGCAGTAACAACAACACGACGATAAACGCACCGGCCGGCGCAAGTTCGCCCACAACGACGAACGGAACCAGTTCTTCGTCCAACACCAATAACTCGACGCCCAACGTCCTCGCGGCCGACGCGACAGCGGTGCCGACCGCCGCCGGTCCAGGCAACACGGTAGCGGTAACGGTAACCCGAACGGGCATCCACAATCAGCCCATGGTCAGCGTCACGCTCTGTACCGGTGGGTCTAACGCCCAAGCTAACTGCGCGACGATCCCGAATGTGATCGTCGATACCGCGTCGTTCGGGCTGCGCCTGGTTAGCTCGGCCATTCCGACCACCACCCTCAATGCGCTCGCAGTCGAAAAAGATCAGACGAGCAAGCTCCCGCTCGCGGAATGCGCGTTGTTCGGCAGCGGCTACGCATGGGGTACCGTCCATCTCGCAGACGTCGCGATTTCCGGTGAGATCGCCCCGAATTTGCCGATCCAGGTGATCGGCGATACAGCGCTGACCGTCCCCGCGCCGACCGAGTGCCAGGTTGGCCGTGCGCTGGTCACCACGAGCGATCTCGGCGCAAACGGTATTCTCGGCATCGGCGTAAGCCCAACCGACTGCGGCCTGGCGTGCCAGCAGGCACCGGTATCGACGTACTACTACACCAACGCCGGCACGGTTACCTCGGTGCCCCTCAGCGGACAGATCGCCAATCCGGTCACCCTGTTCGGGCAGGACAGCAATGGTGTAATTCTGGAGATGGCTCAGGTTTCCGACACCGGCAGCGCAACGGCTCAGGGCACGCTGGTGTTCGGTATCGACACGCAGGCCAACAATGTGTTGTACGGCACAGGCGCCACGCTGATGACGACGAACGCGAACGGCGACTTCACGTCGACCTACAACGGGGCCACACTGACGAAGACGTTCTTCGATTCCGGATCGACAGTATTGTTCTTCCCGGACCTGTCGATCCCGATTGATAGCTCGTCCGGCTATTACATACCGACCGCGACCGTCGGCCGGACGTCGACGCTGGTGGGAGCCAGCCCGGCGAGTGTGTCGCTCGGTTTCAATATTGCGAACGGAGCGACGCTGAACGCATCGGGGAATAACGCGTTCAATAACCTCGGTATCTACATGACCCGTCAGTTCGACTTCGGCATGCCATTCTTCTATGGCCGGCACGTGTACTACGGCATTTCGGGCAGCACGTCCAGGGGCGGCGGTGCCGGGCCGTATGTAGCGTACGTTTCGAGCTAAGCGATGTGGTGTCCTGCGCGGTGGATATCGGCGGTGGTATCGATATCCATTTGCGCGGGACACGAAGATTGCTAAAACGCCTAATAAATTCCCATCGCCCCTTCAATACTCCGCACCATCGAAACCAGCCGCGGCCCGATATCGCTTTCCAGCTGATTCTCCTTCAGCAGATAAGAAGGCACGCCGCAGTTGAACACCAGAATCTCGCCGTCAGCCGAAGGTTTCATCGGCACGGCGACTGCGTGTACTTCGCGTCGCAAGTCGCCGTACGAGACGCAAAACCCGCGCTCGTAGAAGTAATCGATGCTGCTCATCACGCGCTCGCGAAACGTCTTCCATTCATTCGGCGCCTTCACCGCAATCTCATTGCAAAGCGCTTCGCGCCGCTCGGCCGGCAGCGCTGCAAGAAGCGCGCGCCCCATCGCGGTCCGCACGATCGGATAGCTTAGGCCGATATCCGCCGGCATCCCCAAAGGCGTCGTGCTGCGGCTGCTTTCCAGGTACACGACATTGAGCCGGTCCCGCATGCCGAGCGAGACCGAACCGCGAATCTGATCCGCCAGCTCCTTCATCGAAGGCCGCGCGATCTGCCGCACGCTCAAGCTCGCGAGCAACGGATAGCCCAGCGACAACACAGCCGAACCGAGCTGAAACTTGTTGTTCATACGATTGACGCGCAAGTAGCCAAGGCGCGTAAGCGTGTAGGTAAAGCGCGAGATGGTGGCCTTGGTCATGCCGGTGCGCGCCGCCAGTTCCGCATTGCCGAGTTGCGATTCGCGCGGCGTAAAGCAATGCAGGATGTCGAGCCCGCGCGCCAACGTGGTGGCGAACTGCCGGTCGCCGTCGAATTCGTCGGGCACGTAGCGCGCCTTCGAATCCAGATAGTCGCTTGCCAGCGCCGCCGCCTCGGAACGCTTGTTGTTGGCTGCCATGATCGTCTCCCTCTGGATAGCCCATTTTGCGCCACCTGTTCAGCATATCCAAACTCTGTTCTGCAGAGTCGAACAAATCACGCCGACTGCCTGTAAATCTTCGATAGTGAAGTCATAAATCGACTCACATGACGGAGACAAGCATGACCAGGAACCCCTCACATTTCGACTCGATGCTCGCCGACGTCGCGCGTTTCGTTCGCGAAGAAGCGATTCCGCGCGAAAACGAGATCGAGCAGGCGAATGCCGTGCCGGCGGATCTCGTCGAACGCATGCGCGAACTCGGCTATTTCGGCTGGAGCATTCCGCGCGATTTCGGCGGCGCCGGACTGTCGACGGAGCAGCTCGTACGCGGCGCGTTCGAACTCTCGCAAGCCTCGGTGGCATTCCGTGCGCGGGTCGGCACCAATACCGGCATCGGTTCGGAAGCGCTCGTCGCCGACGGTACCGACGCGCAGAAGCAGCGCTATCTGCCGCGCCTCGCCTCGGGCGAACTGACCGGCGCTTTCGCGCTGACCGAAGCGGACGCCGGCTCGGACGCCACCGCGTTGCGCACCACCGCGCGACGCGACGGCGATCACTACATCCTCGACGGCAGCAAATGTTTCATCACTAACGCGCCGATCGCAGACCTGTTCACCGTGATGGCTCGCACTGATCCTGCCACGCCTGGCGCCGGCGGCATTTCCGCCTTTCTCGTCGAACGCGGCATGCCGGGTCTCTCCACCAGCGCGCCTTACGACAAAATGGGCCAGGCCGGTTCGCCCGTCGGTGACGTGGTGTTCAACGCTTGCCGCGTGCCTGCGGCCAATCTGATCGGCGGCGTCGAAGGTCAAGGCTTCCGCACCGCGATGAAGGTGTTGAACAAGCAGCGCATTCACCTGGCAGCGCTATGCACCGGTCCTGCCATGCGGATGCTTGAAGAAGCCGTTGCTTACACCTCGAAGCGGGAGCAATTCGGCAAGCCTGTCGCCGAGTTCCAACTCGTGCAGGCGCTGATCGCCGAATGCCAGACCGAAATTTTCGCCGCGCGCTCGATGATTCTCGAAACCGCCCGCAAACGCGATGCGGGCGAGGACGTCGCGCTGGAAGCATCGATGTGCAAGATGTTCGCCTCGGAGATGTGCGGACGCGTCGCGGATCGCGCGGTCCAGATGCTCGGCGGACGCGGCTATCTTGCGGGCAATGCGGTCGAGCGGTTCTACCGCGATGTGCGCGCCTTCCGCATCTATGAAGGCACCACGCAGATTCATCAGTTGAACATCGCGAAGATCACGCTGCGGCGCGCGGCTGAACGGGATCAGGCGAAACAGAAGGACGGCGTTCAAATCGACGCTGCGCGTGCCGCATGAGCGCCGCTATGAACACCGTCACACACGCCACCGCGCACGTCGCAAACACGCTCGACATTCAACGGCTCGTCGATCCGCGCTCGATTGCGATCATCGGCGCCTCTAACGATCCGAAGTCGATCAGCGGCCAGCCCATGCGCTTTCTCATGCAGCACGGTTATCAGGGCACGCTGTATCCGGTGAATCCAAAATATGCCGAGATTGCCGGCGTGGCGTGCCACGCGAGTATCGCCGCATTGCCCGCGATTCCCGATCTCGCGTTGATCCTCGTCGCGGCGCGGCGCGTGCCCGACATGCTGCGTCAATGCGGCGAAAAAGGCATCGGCTTCGCGATTATCTACAGCTCCGGATTCGCTGAAGCAGGCGAAGCCGGCGCCGCGTTGCAGCGCGAATGCGCGGACGTCGCGAAGGCGTTCGGTATCCGCGTGATCGGTCCGAACTGCCAGGGATTCGTCAGTACCGGTGCCGGCGTCTACGCTGGATTCGGCGCACCGTTCGGCGTCGATTACCGGCGCGGTGGCTTGTCGCTGATTTCGCAAAGCGGCGGCTTCGGCTGCGCGCTGCTGCTGATGGCCGACGAACTCGGCATCGGCTTGCGGCATTTCATCACCACCGGCAACGAGGCCGACGTCAGCCTGCTCGATCTGGTCGACGCCTGCATCGCGGACCCGAAAACGTCGCTGATCGCCGCGTATATCGAAGGCTTGAAAGATGCGCGGCGTCTCGTCGACGTCGCCAACCGCGCGCTCGACGCCGGCAAACCGCTGCTCGCCTGGAAAGTCGGCAACACGGCCGACGGTGCCAAAGCAGCCGCGTCGCACACGGCGAATCTGGGTGGTGCATCCGCGCTCTATCGTACGGCGTTCCGCCAGACCGGCGTGATCGAAGTCACCGACGTCGCGGACCTCGGCGACTACGCCAGAGCGTTCGAAGCCAAACGCCTGCCGCGCGGCAACCGGATCGCGGTCGTCACGCTCTCGGGTGGTGCCGGCATTCTGATCACCGATGCCTGTGCTGAACGTGGCATGTCGGTGCCCGCGTTGTCGGCGGCCACGCTCGAGCGGCTCAAGCCGATCGTGCCCGCGTTCGCCTCGTTGAACAATCCGATCGATCTCACCGCGGGCATCCTCGCCGAGCCGAAGATC
Source organism: Paraburkholderia domus (assembly GCF_905220705.1). GTDB lineage: Bacteria > Pseudomonadota > Gammaproteobacteria > Burkholderiales > Burkholderiaceae > Paraburkholderia > Paraburkholderia domus. The sequence goes on along the minus strand of NZ_CAJNAT010000011.1, from coordinate 154,516 downwards.
TTTGCCGACGCACTGCAGATCATCGCCGACGATCCGAACATCGATGCCATCGCGATCATGGCAGCCGCAGCGAGTGGAGAAGTGGCACGCGCGATGGCCGAGGCGATCGTGCGCGTCTACGACGCCACGACCAAGCCGATGATGCTCGCCTGGAACGCGCGCCGCGATATGGCCGCCGACGCATACGAGATGATCGAGACGCATGGCGTGCCGCTGTATGCGACGCCGGTGCGTTGCGGACGCGCGTTCGCGGCGTTGTCGGACTACGCGCAGGCGCGGCGGGCACGTGCAGTGGCGCGCAGTGCCGCACCGCATGCACTGGTGCAATACGATGTCGAGCAAGCCCGCGCGTTGCTGGCTGCTAGTCAAGGCGACCTGACCGAACATGCTTCGCAGACCTTGCTGCGCGATTACGGCGTCGAGACGCCGAGAAGCGCGCTCGCGCATAGCCGCGACGAAGCATGCGCCATCGCGCGGTCGATCGGCTTTCCGCTCGTGATCAAGGTGCAGTCGCCCGACATTCCGCATAAGACGGAAGCTGGCGCCGTGCGAATCGGCATCCGCGATGAAGCGACGCTCGCCGATGCCTTCGACGAAATCGTTGCGAACGCGCGCCGCCATGTGCCCCATGCACAAATCGAAGGTGTGCTGGTGCAGGAAGAGATCCGCGATGCGATCGAAATGATCGTCGGCATCGAGAACGATGCGTCTTTCGGACCGGCTGTGATGTGCGGTCTCGGTGGGATCTATGCCGAAGTGCTGAAGGATGTGGCGTTCCGGCTGGCCCCGGTCACACACGCCGACGCTCACGCGATGATCCGCGAATTGCGCGCCTTCGCAATGCTCGATGGTGCGCGCGGCAAACCGCCCGGCGATATCGAGGCGCTGGTCGAGACGATCGTCGCGCTCTCCGCGATGGCGCTCGACCAGCAGACGAGCCTGAAGGAGCTGGATATCAATCCGCTTTTCGTGCTGCCTGCGGGCAAGGGCGTGCGGGCCGGCGACGCGTTAGCGCGCTGCATGCCGCGCGCGGCCGACGCCATCGATGTTGTCGGCGCCGCCGACGACATGCACGAAAGCGAGCATTGCGCGCCGGCCGTCGTGGACGGATAGTGAAGCGGTGCCAGGCCGCTTTGAGACCGGATGTCGCTGATTTGCCGCGCTACATGCAGTGTTATGCATCGCGCTAAAACCGCACCACGCGCGGCAATACGCATCGCAACATGCGCAGCGACACCCACCGCAGTTGGCATTCTTCGCGAGACCATCATGCACGGCTATTCGCATTCAGGCACATCGACCACGGACGACCTCACGGCCGTCGAAGTCGAACGCACTTACCGCAAGATCTTTTTCCGGCTGATTCCGTTGCTGTTTCTCTGCTACGTGATCAGCTATATCGACCGCGTCAATATCAGCTTTGCCAAGCTGCAGTTCATGCACGACCTCGGCTTCTCTGAGTCGACTTATGGCTTGGGCGCAGGGCTTTTCTTCATCGGCTACGTGCTGTTCGAAGTCCCGAGCAATCTGTGGATGCAGCGCGTCGGCGCACGCCGCACGTTGTTGCGCATCATGTTCGCGTGGGGGCTGGTATCGAGTCTGATGATGTTCGTGCGCACGCCGACGCAGTTCTATGCAATGCGCTTCCTGCTCGGCGTGACCGAAGCGGGCTTCTTCCCCGGCATCATCTTTTATCTGAGCTGCTGGTTTCCCGGCGCGCGGCGCGCACGGGTGACCGCGTTTCTGATGATGGCGACCGCGGTAGCGGGGATCATTGGCGGCCCGATGTCCGGGTTCATCATGACGCGGCTCGCGGGTGTGGGCGGCTTGCCGGGCTGGCAGTGGCTGTTCCTTCTCGAAGGCGTGCCAGCGGTGACGCTCGGAATCGTTGCGTTCCTCACGCTCGGCGACAGGCCGGAAGATGTCAGCTGGCTCGACGAACGCGAGAAAGCGCTGGTGTCGCGTGAACTCGCCGCCGATGAGAAGACCAAGCAGACCGGCCATCTCGACGGACTGCGCGGCGCACTCGCGAACCCACGTGTGTATTTCGCGGCGCTCGTCTATTTCGCGGTGATGATGCCGTTCAACGCGATCGGCTTCTGGGCACCGACGATCATCCGCGATATGGGCGTCGCCAACGTGCTGGACATTGGGCTCCTGTCCGCGCTCGTCTTCATTGCGGCTGCGCTCGGCACCTATGTGGTGGGCGCCAGTTCCGACCGGACCATGGAGCGGCGCTGGCACGTCACGGCCAGCGCTTGCGTGACCGCGCTGGCATTCGCGCTGCTGCCGGCCGCCGGTCATAACGTCGCGCTCGGTGTGGGTTTGCTGGCGCTGGCGGCGGCTGCGTCGTACGGCTCCTTTGTCGTGTTCTGGACGATTCCGCAGACCTTCTTGCCGCGTTCGTCGGCGGCCGGCGGCATCGCGATGATCACGAGTCTCGGCGGTACCGGCGGCTTCGTGAGTCCGGCGTTCGTCGGCTGGGTCAAGACGCAGACCGGCAGCGCGCAATATGGGCTGATTGGACTGGCGGTAGTGCTGCTGGCAGGCGTTGTGTTGATGCTGGTGGTGTTTCCGGCACCGGGGAGAAGCGTTTCGAATACCACAGTGGCTGGCAATTCGAATGTACCGCCGCAGCATGGACTCGGGCAGACGAATCATTGAACGCGTCTGGCAAGGCCGGCCTCTCCGCCGGCCCCGCCGGACCGCGCCCGGTATTGACGCTGCCCAAGCAGCGTCCGAACGCGAAAATTCGTAGCCTGGTTGATTTTCTGGTCGCGGCGCTGGCAACCTAACAGATCTTTGGGTTGCTGCGCTCACCAGGAAGGAACCGCTCATGGAATTCCACGACGACGACCTCACCCATTTCGAAGCCCATGGCGCGACCCCACTGCCGGCCTCGAACGAGCAGGGCTACGTCGAGCACGAAGGCGCGCGAATCTGGTACGCGTCATATGGAACCGGCGAGCCGGTGATCCTGCTGCACGGCGGTCTGGGGCACAGCGGCAACTGGGGCTATCAGGTTCCGGCGCTGGTTGGCTCCGGGCATCGCGCGGTGGTCGTCGATAGCCGCGGCCATGGGCGCAGCACCCGCGATGCGCGCCCCTATATGTACGAGCTGATGGCGTCCGACGTCCTGGCCGTGATGGACACGCTGCAGCTCGACCGGGCCGCGATGGTGGGCTGGAGCGACGGTGCCTGCGTCGCCCTGGTGCTGGGTCGCCAAGCCCCGGAGCGCGTCGCGGGCGTGTTTTTCTTCGGCTGCAACGTGGATCCGAGCGGGACGAAGGAATTCGTGCCGACGCCGATCATTGATCGGTGTTTCGGCAGGCATGCCAAAGACTATGCGCAACTCTCGGCCACGCCCGACGACTTCGACGCATTTGTCGGCGCCGTCAGCGAAATGATGAGAACCCAGCCCAATTACTCGGCACACGATCTGGCCGGGATCCGTGTGCCGGTTGCGATCGTCCAAAGCGAACACGACGAGTTCATCAAGCCGGAACACGCCGACTACCTTGCCCGCAGCATTCCCGGCGCGGCGTTGACTCTCCTGCCTGGCGTGAGCCATTTCGCCCCGCTGCAACGGCCAGCGCAATTCAACCGCGTCATGCTCACTTTTCTGAAGCGGGTTCTTCCCTGAACGGAGCGATCACGCGCGGCGTTTCGCTGCGCCACGTGCATGACGGCCCACTATTTGACCGGGACGCCAAAATTTCACGATGCGGAATGAGCCCTTGCTTCGTAAAAAATCGTGCTGCGTGGCACAAATCGGCCATTTCGCAATGTCGCCCCACGTTGCACATCGTAAAATGATGATCGCAAGCCATTATTTTTAAACGATATTTTTTGATCGAATCAACCGTCTAACAACCCCTTGCGCCGTGACTCGCTGACGTAGACTCTTTTACAAGAGCCGACGCTTCAGGGACGCAGCGAAAAGGGTGCAGCGAAAGACGGGACGAAAACGCAGTCGCAGTGAGTCCCCCGCCCCTACCTGAAGCCGCCACGGCATTACAGTTTTTAATTGGCAATTGGGAGACTAAAAATGAAAGGCTTTCGCTTTGGCTCGACCCAGGGAGCGTTCTACATCATGCCGGGTCAGGATGGTTGGGAGGCAACCTACGGCAACGAAACGCTCGGAGAGTTTTCCTGCCCGGAACAGGCCGCCGATGAAGTCGCACGCGGCTTGAGCTGCACGCATCTGTCCGAAGGCGACACGTCGACGCTCGAAATTCCAGAAAAGCTCTGCGATTGGGAAATCGTTCACGTGTGAGGGCAGGCATGACCGCCACTCATGTAGGACGAGTAGAAACGACGATGGCGCTCCTGAAGAGCGCCATCGTCTTGCTTACTGCTTACTTCAGTGCCTGTTTCGGTACCTTGGGCAACCGCCTCAGTACGTCATTCAGCACCTCATCGAGTACCTTAAGCGATCGCGTCCACGATCTTGTTCAGCGTAGCGCTCGGGCGCATGGCCTTGGTCGTCAGTTCGACATTCGGGCGGTAGTAACCGCCGATTTCCACCGGCTTGCCTTGCGCTGCAGCCAACTCTTCGATGATCTTCGCTTCGTTGTCAGCCATCGCTTTCGCTACGCCGGCGAACTGCGCCTGCAATGCAGCGTCTTCGGTTTGCGCAGCGAGTGCCTCAGCCCAGTACATCGCCAGGTAGAAGTGGCTGCCGCGGTTGTCGATACCGCCAACCTTGCGCGCCGGCGACTTGTCGTTGTCGAGGAACTTGCCGGTTGCCTGATCCAGCGTCTTGGCCAGAACCTGCGCCTTCGGGTTGTGGTACGCGCCGCTCAGGTGTTCAAGCGAAGCCGCCAACGCCAGGAATTCGCCGAGCGAATCCCAACGCAGGAAACCTTCTTCGACCAGTTGCTGAACGTGCTTCGGTGCCGAACCGCCGGCGCCGGTTTCGAACATGCCGCCGCCGGCCATCAGCGGAACGATCGACAGCATCTTCGCGCTGGTGCCCAGTTCCATGATCGGGAACAGGTCGGTCAGGTAGTCGCGCAGCACGTTGCCGGTCACCGAGATCGTGTCCTTGCCGGCACGGATGCGCTCGATCGAGAACTTCGTCGCTTCGACCGGCGTCATGACGCGGATATCCAGACCGCTGGTGTCGTGGTCCTTCAGGTATTGCTCGACCTTCTTGATGATCTGCGCGTCGTGCGCGCGTGCCGCGTCCAGCCAGAAAATAGCCGGCGTGCCGGTGGCGCGTGCGCGGTTGACCGCGAGCTTGACCCAGTCCTGGACCGGCGCATCTTTGGTCTGGCACATGCGCCAGATGTCGCCAGCTTCAACCGCCTGCTCGATCAGCACCGTACCCGCTGCGTCGGTTACGCGAACCACGCCGTTTGCCGCGATCTGGAACGTCTTGTCGTGTGAACCGTATTCTTCAGCAGCTTGTGCCATCAGACCGACGTTCGGCACCGTGCCCATCGTGACCGGGTCGAATGCGCCGTTCTTCTTGCAATCTTCGATCACAGCCTGATAGACATCGGCGTAGCAACGGTCCGGAATCACAGCCTTGGCGTCGTGCAGTGCGCCGTCCGCGCCCCACATCTTGCCCGACTCGCGAATCATGGCCGGCATGGAGGCGTCGACGATCACGTCGCTCGGCACGTGCAGGCTGGTGATGCCCTTGTCCGAGTTGACCATGGCCAGTTGCGGGCGTTGTGCGTACTGTGCCTTGATGTCGGCTTCGATTGCTTCGCGCGTGTCGGCCGGCAGGTCTTTCAGACGTGCATACAGGTCGCCGATACCGTTGTTCGGGTTGAAGCCGGCTTGCGCCAGTGCGTCGGCGTGCTTGGTCAGCACGTCTTTGTAGAACACCGACACCACGTGACCGAAGATGATCGGATCCGACACCTTCATCATGGTGGCTTTCAGGTGCACCGAGAACAGCACGCCCTTGCTCTTCGCATCCGCGATTTCTGCTTCGATGAAGCTGCGCAGCGCGTTCTTGGAGAGCACCGAAGCGTCGATGATTTCGCCCGCTTGCACGGCCGTCTTTTCTTTCAGGACCTTCGTCGAGCCATCAGCGGCGATCAGTTCGATCTTCACTGCGCCCGCTGCTGCGATCAGCGCCGATTTTTCGCTGCCGTAGAAATCGCCACCACTCATATGCGCCACGTGCGACTTCGAGTCTGCGCTCCACGCGCCCATTTTGTGCGGGTGCTTGCGTGCGTAGTTCTTGACCGACAACGGCGCGCGGCGATCCGAATTACCTTCGCGCAGCACCGGGTTCACCGCGCTGCCCTTGATCTTGTCGTAGCGCGCCTTGACGTCTTTCTCTTCGTCGGTCTTCGCTTCGTCCGGGTAGGACGGCAGCTTGAAGCCCTGGTCACGCAGTTCGCCGATCGCGGCCTTCAGTTGCGGCACCGAAGCGCTGATGTTCGGCAGCTTGACGATGTTCGCTTCCGGACGCGTGGTAAGCCCACCCAGTTCGGCCAGATCATCGGAACCCTTCTGTTCCGCGGTCAGGTAGTCCGGAAATGCAGCAATGATCCGGCCAGCAAGCGAGATATCGCGCGTTTCAACGATCACGTCGGACGAGCGCGTGAACGCCTTGACGATCGGCAGCAGCGAATAAGTCGCCAGAGCAGGCGCTTCGTCGGTCAGGGTGTAGATGATCTTCGGCGATGTGGACATGTTTGATGCTTTGCTAGGTGAAGTGATAGACAGAGCGTTCGTGGCGCTGAGCCCGCGAGTTGCGACGAAGCAGCAAAAACGCAGCGCGACCCACGGCACTACTTTTTACGGCCCGACCGTGAGTATATGCGTGTTTTCCTCTACTCGCTGCTAAACAAACATATCCCCGCACCGTCCAGAACAGGGCGAAGCCCCGCCAGACAAGGCTTTGAGCCAAATGCCCCATGTCTTAAGACAGATGTCTTATAGATGACTTGCGATGCGAAATAGATTGTTAATGCGAATCATATGCATTACCATTCGTACAAAATCGCAGTCTGAAGCATTCGTTTAACCACCACTCGCTCGAACCCAGCCGTTTCGCACATCTTTGGTGCGCGGCGCTACGCTGCCCAATTCAAACAACATGCAGAAACCATTTGTCGCCGACCGCCTAGCGCGGCCAACGTTTATGCGCGGCCACCGTCGTACTCCGTCGCTACTCAGCGCCGGGCTCTTTGTCAGTGTCGGTTTATCGTTGTCCACGCTGTCATCGTCAGGATGGGCGCAGGCGGCGCCGGCCAGTGACGCCGCCGCCACATTGCCGGCCGTGAGCGTCTCGGCAACGAAAGACACCACCGTCGCACAGGCTGACACCGTCAGCGCCGGCGCACTGGGTTCGCGCAAGCAGGTGGACACGCCGTTCTCGACACACGTGATGACGAGCGACGAGGCGCAGGACCTGATGGCGACGACCGCCAACGATCTGTTCAAGTACGACCCGGCGGTATCGGTCAGCAGCGAGAATGCGATCAGCGAAAACTCGATGTTCAACGTGCGCGGCATGCCGATCGACACGCTGAACAGCATCAAGGTCGACGGCCAGACTTTCCCGTCATGGGACACCGATCTCTCGCTCGAACCGTTCGAACAGGTCGAATTGCTCAAGGGCCTGTCCGGCTTCATGTACGGCTTCGGCTCGCCGGGCGGCATCGTCAACTACGTGCTGAAGCGCCCGACCGACGATCCGTACCGCAGCATCTCGATCGGCTACAAGTCGGCCGGCGTATTCAGCGAAGCGGTCGATCTGGGCGGCCGCTTCGGCAACGACAACCGTTTCGGCTACCGCCTGAACCTCGTCAACGAAGACGGCAACACCGCTGAAGACCACGGTCATGTGCGCCGCCAGGTGGCCTCGCTGGCCTTCGACTTCCGCATTACGCCGGACCTGACCTTTAGCGCCGACGCGTTCTATCAGAAGCGCAAGACCAACGGCACGCTATTCGGTCTGATGTTCGGCAGCGGCCTTGGCATTCCCGACGCAAGCACCGTCACTCATGCGTTGACGCAACCGCAGAATTACTACCAGACCGAGATGGCCTCGTTCGGCACGGGGCTTGATTACCGCCTCTCCGAGAACTGGCATGCGAGCGTGAAGTACCGTTTTGCGAAGGAAAACCGCACCAATTCGGATAGCTTCCTGTTCGTCACCGACAACGCGGGCAACTATTCGAACACGCTCTATGCGGCGATGACGCGTTACTTCTACCAGAACGTCGACGCGATGGTGCAGGGCAAGTTCAACACCGGCAGCGTCAAGCACGATGTGGTGGTCGGCGCGGGCTTCGAGACCCAGACCAGCGAGTACAGCAACAGCGTCGGCTGGAATAACGGCTACTTCCTCGGCAACGGCAATCTGTACAACAGCACACTGTTGACCAACGATGAAGTCAGTATCGGCTCCGAGCTTTATCGTCAGCAGCGCACCACGCAGGCCGCCGTGTACGCGAGCGATACGGTGCAGTTCACTTCACGTCTTTCCGCGCTGGTCGGCGTGCGATACACGCAATATCAACAGCACGTGTACGACCCGACGGGTGCGGTGACGTCGCAATACAGCGCGGATCCGGTTACACCGACCTTCGCGCTGATGTTCAAGACCGATCCGTATTCGACGGTGTACGCGAGCTATGTCGAATCGTTGGAACAGGGTGGCGCGGCATCGAACACCAACCTCAACTACCCGCAGACGTTCGGCCCGCTGAAGAGCAAGCAGTATGAAATCGGCTTCAAGACGGACCACAGCAAGTGGGGCGCCAATCTCGCGCTGTTCCGTGTCGATCAGGGCTACAACTATACGAACTCGGCCAACATCTTCGTGCAGGATGGCACGAAGCGCTATACCGGCGTCGATGCAAGCGGCTGGCTTGCGCTGACGAGCGAATGGCGCGTGATGGGTGGCGTGATGTGGCTCGACACGAAGGCCGTCGATGTCGACGATCCAACCGTCGAAGGCAAGCGCGTGTATGGAGCGCCGCGGTTCACCGTAACCGGCCGTGTCGAATACAACCCGTCGTATTTGCGTCCGTTGACGCTGGCGTTCGGCGGCAAGTATGTGGGCAACCAGGCGGTCGACGCTGCTAACTCGCAGTTCGTGCCGGCTTATGTCACTTACGATTTGAGCGGCCGCTACGAGACGAAAATTGCCGGCAAGGATGTGACGTTCCGCGCGGGAATCAACAATCTGTTCAACCGACGGTACTGGACCACGGCGTGGGGCTACTACGTGGCGCCTTCGCCGACACGGACTGCTGTGGCTAGCGCTACTTTGCAATTCTAAGCAATCCGCGCGAAGGGAGGAGCGGCCGTGACAGCAGCGGGCGCGTCTCCTCCCAGTCAGTTCGCCGATGGCGCCCCGACCATGGCGGGAATCTCAGCGACAAGCGCATCGATCGCGCAGCGCGTCTTCAACGCGAGATACCGACTCTTCGGCCACACAACGTGGATCTCCTGAGAAGGGCGAAAGCAGTTCTCCATCACGCTCACCAACTGACCCGTTGCCACATAACGCGCCAGCAGCCAACTCGGCAACCACGCCAGCCCGAAGCCCGCGATCGCGGCATCCACGATCCCCTGCATGTCATCAAAACCAAGCTGCGGCTCGACCTCCGCGCGCCGCATTTGCCCGTCGACATCAAGCACATTCCACGGCTCGAGAACGCCGTGGCGTGAATAAGCAATGATCGTATGCCCGTGGAATTCATCCACACGGCGCGGCGTGCCACACCGGGCCAGATACGCCGGCGCGGCGCCAATGCTTGCGTACTGAACGCCCAGTCGCCGCGCCGCCAGACTCATGCTATCGACTAGTGGACCGATCCGCACCACGAGATCGAAGCCCTCTTCTACGACATCCACAAAGCGATCGGTGATCGAAATGTCGATCTTCAATTGCGGATGCTTACGCGCAAGCCCAAGCAGCACCGGCGCCACGCAGTGATGACCGAAGGCTTGCGGCACGCTTACCCGCAGACGTCCTTTCGGTTCGCGACGCCCCGAGTCCAGATCGGCTTCAGCGGCCTCGAGTTCAGCGATCGCACGCACGCAACGGTCGTAATACGCTTGCCCGTCCTCGGTGAGACTCTGGCTGCGCGTCGTGCGATTGAGCAGACGCACGCCGAGACGCTTTTCGAGTCGCACGATGACTTTGCCGACGGCCGAGCGCGTCAGGTTCATGCGGTCGGCAGCCAACGCGAAACTGCCGGTTTCGACCACGCGCACAAACGTCGTCACACCGTCGAGAATGTCACTCATACCCTCACCTCATTGGTTCCTCGCAGGACGCATTTCTGGGATTTACTTGCGTCAATCGGGACTTTAATTCCCTCTATATTACACAGTCCATGGTGGCCAAGCCCATCGACTACTGAGGTGAATTCCTATGTCCAGATATAGAAACGCGCCGCCGAGACACGACGAACGACCCGGGGCGGTGGCCGCCAATTCGAGCACCACGGAGCAAACGACGACTCGCTTTTCCATTCGCAAGAACACCCTGGCGTTGGGCGCCGTGTGTCTCGCTTCACTAATGTTCGGCCTTGAAATCTCCAGCGTGCCGGTCATCCTGCCCACACTCGAGCGGGTCTTGCATGGCGACTTCAAGGGCATGCAATGGATCATGAATGCGTACACGCTTGGGGTGACGACGGTGCTGATGGCGACAGGAGCGCTTGCGGACCGATTCGGCCGAAGACGTATTTTCGTGATTGGGATCGCGCTATTCGGCATCACCTCGTTGATCTGCGGTTTCGCGCAGAGCGTGCCGACGTTGATCGTCGCGCGATTGCTGCAAGGCGCGAGTGGGGGCGCGATGCTGATATGCCAGGTCGCCGTGCTCTCGCACCAGTTTAGCGAGGGACCTGAACGCGTCCGAGCCTTCAGCGCGTGGGGCATTATTCTCGGTATTGGGTTGGGCTTTGGACCGATCATCGGCGGGATGATTGTTGCCGTATCGGGATGGCAATCGGTCTTCTGGATTCACGCGCTGCTTGCCGCCATAACATTGACGCTCGTTTTCGGCGGTGTCCAGGCGTCACGCGATCCGCACGCGCACACGCTCGACGTTGCCGGCATCGTCACGCTTTCGCTGGCGGTGTTCGGCCTCACGTACTACATCACACAGGGCTCGGACCTTGGTTTCACGAGTCTTCGCGCGCTCCTGGTTCTAGCGGCAACGGCTGTCGCCTTGGTGGCTTTTCTGTGTGCTGAGCGACTCAGTGCTCGTCCGATGTTCGACTTCTCCGTATTCAGGATCCGGAAATTTTCGGGTGCGCTGATGGGCTCCGCGGGTATGAACTTCAGCTTCTGGCCGTTCATGATTTATCTGCCGATCTATTTCCAGATCGGCCTCGGCTACGACAGCGTGAACGCAGGATTAGCGCTACTCGCCTACACGCTGCCGACGCTCCTCTTTCCACCGCTTGGCGAACGGCTTGCTTTGCGTTACGGCTCGGGAATCGCGATACCTGCCGGCCTGTTTACGATTGGCCTTGGTTTCATGTTGATGAAATACGGCAGCAGCGTCCCGCATCCCGGCGTATTGCCCATGTTGCCGGGTTGCATCCTCGCCGGCGCCGGCCTCGGCCTCACCAACACGCCTGTTACCAACACGACGACTGGTGCGGTTCCCGCCGAGCGAGCGGGCATGGCATCCGGGATCGACATGAGTGCGCGGATGATTACGCTTGCGATCAACATCGCGTTGATGGGAGTGATATTGATTGCCGGCATCCTGTTCCATCTGAAGACAAGACTGCCGGCGACGATCGACACCCGCCTGCTCGCACGACTCGCCGAAAAAATCGCCGCGGGAGATGTCGAAGCCGTCAGAGCGGGAATTCCAGCATTGGCGCAAATCGATCCCACTGGAACCGCTGTTCACGCTGCGCTGATGGCAGGTTTTGGCTGGGTGATGCTATACGGCGGCATCGGGGTATGGGTACTCGCGACACTCAGTTTTGTGATTTCGGGAAGCGCTTCGCGAAGGCTGAGAAGAATAGGAAGGCTCCCGACACAGCAGCCCGTCCGATGCGACTCCTGCTAAACCGCAAACGATCGACAGGCCGCCGTCGAGCGGCCTGAGTGCGTGGCTACGTGAGTACGTGAGTACGTGAGTGCAATGGAAATTCTTTCGCGCCCGACCGATCGGTGTTGAGAAATGTTCTTCGGCGCGCGCAGCGCCGCTGGAAGTATGACGGCCTTGTCACTTACGCCGAATGTGCGAGAACACAGATTCCAGATGCACCACGATCCCCTCCGAGCCAGGGGACCCGCTTATGAGCTAGCGGTTTGAGCCGCTTTCTTTTGCCTACTTTTCTTTGCGGCATGCAAAGAAAAGTAGGTGCCGCCCCGCACAGGGGCGACGCTAATAAACCACCAAGAAATCAAGGAAAGGCCAACGCCGTAGGCAAACAACCCCCACTCCGCCAAAGGCAAAAACCCCAAAAGCACCCCCCTTCAAACCTCAACCTGGACATCATGTCCAGCCACCATCGCCAGCCCCTCATTCAACGCAGGAAACAAGCTACGATTAAAATTATTCCATCGTAATTCCAAAATCGTATCGTCTTTGTCGATCTCAGTGTTCAGCACATCATGAATCACCTCCCCCGAATCGATCCCATTATCGACATAGTGAAACGACGCGCCCGTGAGATAAAGCGGCTCCACCGCCACAGTCTCCATGGTCGTCCAGTCGACGACCTTCTTACCGCGCGCACCATACAAAGCATCAAGCGTCGCATACGCCCCACGCCGCTCATACGGCGATTCCTCCCGCGTCACACCCGGATGAATATTCACGATCTTGCGATAGAACGGCGCACCTGGCCGCACCAATTCATCGAGAATGATCAACAGCCCATCCAGCACAACGATATCGGCTTCCAATTCGCTCAATGTATCGAGCAGATGTTTTTCAAACTGGCTCTTACCCGCCACACGCCCCGCCGCGCCAAGCGGCTCGCGCCGATACGCGGACGGAATCGCGAGTAACAAATCGTTGACGGCCTTGCCTTGCACACGCAAATTCGGCGGATAGAACCAGCGCTTGCCCGGCTCATAGGAGAAGCCATACTCTTTCAGTTTCTCGCGGTCCAACGCGGACCCCGCGTCGTCGTCATAGATCACTTTCTCCAACGAGTACTGCTCGCCGAGTTCGGTGTCATTGAGCGCCTCCACAAGCGACTCCAGCACTGATTTCATATATCGCGTGCCGCTCTTATACGCGATATCCTGCCCCGCCTTATCGGCGGCTGCGTTCCTCAGAGACCAGATATAAACGAGTTTTTTCTTCGGCATAGTCGGTTCGAATGCGTATCAATAGTTGCAGATGAGATCAAAGCAGCAGGCGTTCGCAAAGCACACGTGGAGCACCTCGATCCGTCGCGAACGCCCTGCGGCTTACCAGTCGTACTTCGCCGTTGCGATCACCGTGCGCGGGTTCCCATAGAAGCAGGTATTCATCGACTGGCAACCGCTCACGAAGCGTCGATTGAAAATGTTCTGGCCATTCACCGCGAAGCGCCAGTTGCGCATCTCGTAGTGAATCGCCGCGTCGTACACCGTGTAGCTCGGCACATACAGCGAGTTGTCGGCGGCGCCCGCCGTGCCGCTTTGATAGCGGATCCCCGCGCCCACGCCGAGGCCGGCGAGCGGCCCAACGTGCCACGTCCAGTCGCCCCACAGCGAAGCCATCTGACGCGGGCGCGGAATATCCACGGGCCACTTGCCCAGGGTGTTGTCGCCAGCCTTGATGTTTTTCACGTCCTGGTACACGTACGCGGCGATCACCGAGAAGTTACGCGTAACGTTACCCACGCCGCTCAATTCGATGCCTCGCGAGCGCACCTCGCCCGTTTGCACTGACGTGCTACCGGTCGGATCAAGCGCGAGATCGGGCGTGACGACGTTAGTCTGGTTGATCTGATAGACCGCCGCGTTCAGCATCAGATTCTTGCCGGCCGGTTGCCAGCGCAAACCCGCTTCGATCTGCTTGCCTTTGGTCGGCTCGGCAATGCCGCCGCCCGCGATCTTCACGCCCACCAGCGGATTGAACGAGGTCGAATAGCTGATATACGGCGAAAGTCCGTAATCTCCGAGATACACCAGCCCGACGCGCCCCGAGAACGCCTGGTCGTTCTGCGTGAGCCGCGTGCCGCCCGCAAGATCGTTCTGCGTGGTGTCGCTCCAGTCCTGGCGGCCGCCGAGTGTCAGCACCCAACGCTGCCACTTGATCTGATCCTGCGCATAAACGCCGAACGCATTGAGCGTCGACTTCGTATCGGTGCGAGGAAACGCAGCGGATGTGCCGAAGATCGCGTTGGTGATCGGCGTATACACCGGGTTGTACATATTCAGACTCGGCCCGGTCGCCATCGACTCGCTATCGGTCGTCGACTGCCGGTTGTATTCGAAGCCGACCAGCACCGTATGGTCGAGCGGACCCGTGCGGAATTTGGCCAGCGCCTGGTTATCGACGTCGAAGCGGCTGTAGTTCAGCTGATACAACCCGACATAACGCAGCAGCGACGCTTCTGTCGGATCGGCCGGATCGAGACCGCCGCCGAACACCTGCCCCTGATCGAGCGACAGGTGCATCAAGCGCGTGTTCTGTCGGAACGTCCAGACCGGATCGAACTTATATTCAAACTGATAACCCACCGACCACTGCTTCTTGCGGTAATGCGAAAACTCCGGATCGCCCGTATAGAGATCCGGTGAAATCTTGCCATTCGGATTCGGCAAAATCGTCCCCTGCGCCGGCAAAAAGTTGTTCGACGCGTCACCCCAATCCTGCAGATAGGTTGCCTCGACGGTCAGCGACGTCTTCGCGTTCGGCTGCCACTTCACTGAAGGCGCCAGCGCCACGCGCTGCTCCGGATTCGGCCCGGTCTGCGAATTGCCATCGCGCCCCACACCCAGGAAGCGATAGGACAACGTGCCGTCCTTATCGACCTTGTCGCCCACATCGAAAGCCAGTTGCTTGCGCGCGTAATCGCCCAACTGCATCTCGACTTCACGAATGCGCTCGCCGTTCGCCAGCTTGCTCTGTACGTCGATGATCGCGCCCGGATCGCCCTGGCCGTATAGAACGGAAGTCGGACCGCGCAGTACCGTAATGCTGTCGATCATGTACGGATCCACGCGCCAGCTCGAGAGATTGAGCGTATTGGGCACCTGCAACCCGTCGACGAAAACGGTCGGCGTAAAGCCGCGCAGCACCGAATACCAGTCGGAGCGTACATCCGCGCCATACGTCGAAAATCCCGGAACGTAGCGCAAAGCCTCATTGACGGAGGTCGCGCCGGTTTCCTCGATCTGCTGCGCGGTGACGACGTTAATCGTCTGCGGGATTTCGTTCAGCGCTGTGTCGGTCTTGGTACCGGTGCTGCTGCGGCGAGCGACAAGGCCGACCGTTGCCTCGCTCTCTGCAGCTCCTTTGACGCTGATCGAAGGCAGCGTATTGGCTGGCGTTGCGTCCTGTTGTGTTGCATTGCTCTGCTGCTGTGCGTCGCCCGCTGCCGACTGTTGCGCCTGCGCGTGCCCGGCTGCCGCCGCGTAAAACGCCACGCTTGCCGCGGCTGCGATCGCACGCCGACGCGTGCCTATTGCCCACTCCATCTCTCGATGCTCCAGGTTGTTATGCGGCCAGTCGGCCGCGCTTTATCAAAGAGCGAAGGCCATGCGGCCCTTGCTCGTCCCGTTTTCTTCTGTTTGTGTGGTCCGGCTGGCCGACCGGTCTTGTGATGTGTGGCGTGCGAGCGATGCGACGATTTCGTCGGCGCGCAGCGCGAGAACCGACAGCAGCGTGTCGGAAAGCCCGTGGCTGTCTTCGCAGCAGCCTTGCAGGTAAATGCGTGGTTTGAAATTCTTCGGTGTGCCGAGCCGGTAATCACGTTCGACGTTGCCCTGCGCGAGCGCATCGCCCAGATGGGGCGCGAGTCCTTCGAGCAATTCGACATGCGTGTCGCGGCGATACCCCGTCGCCAGCACGAGCGCATCGAATTGCTCGGCACGAGCGTGACCGCTGAGGCGATCGCGCAGCGTGAGTTCGATCTGACCATTGGCCGTGCGCACCGCTGTCTCGATACACGTGTTCGCCAGCAGCCGATGGCGCGGTTCCGCCGACACGTTCTGCATATAGAGCATTTCGTAGATCTGCTCGATCAGCGGACGGTCGACCACCGCATAGTTGGTGTCGCGAAAGCGCTCGATCAGCGAGCGGCGGCCTTCTCTCGGCTGCGCGTAGACGATGTCGGTAAAAGCCGGGCTGAAAATCTCGTTGACGAACGGACTGTCGTCGGCGGGTTTGAGCGCGCTCGATCGGATCACGAGACTCGCGTCGACATGCGGATAGCGGCGCGTCAGATCGACGAACACCTCCGCCGCGCTTTGCCCCGCGCCGATCACAGCCACGCGCTTGCGCGGGCCGTCCGCATCACCCACCACGCGGTCGATCGAAGTCAGATACTTCGACGAGTGCACGATATTGTGCGAACCGAGCGCGGCAAAGGCCTCCGGCACCTGAGCGCCGCCACCGATACCGACCGACAGCGCGCGCGTCACGCGCTGCCATTCGCGGCCCTCTTCGTCGCGCGAGAACACGCGCAGCGCGTCGACTTCGTTCGCATTGCCGGCCGCCCTGATCGCTTCGATACCGATCACGGTCTGGCCGTAATGCACGCGTTCATCGAACGATGCCGCTACCCAGCTGAGGTAATCGTGGAATTCGACACGCGTCGGATAGAAG
This sequence comes from Paraburkholderia domus, assembly GCF_905220705.1. Taxonomy (GTDB): domain Bacteria; phylum Pseudomonadota; class Gammaproteobacteria; order Burkholderiales; family Burkholderiaceae; genus Paraburkholderia; species Paraburkholderia domus. Next base: position 137,790 of record NZ_CAJNAT010000011.1, on the reverse strand, counting down.
CTCTTCAGGTTCACGAAATCCGCCAGCCGTCCTCGCTCGAACAGATAGTTGATGAACGTGAAGCGGCTCTTGGGATCGCGCAGCGTGACGAGATCCTTGAGGAAGGAAATCTGCATCCGGCAGTCGTCGAGCAGCATGCCGCGGTGCCAGCCGAACTCCGGCTGGCGCTCGATAAAGCAATGTGCGAGGTCCACATTGCCCACGTTGCCGGCCTCTTCGGCGAGGCGCACGGCAAGCGCCAGATTCGACGGCCCGAAGCCGATGCCGATCAGATCAAATACGGTATCTCTGTGCATGTCGCAGGTCCTTATCGGTGTGAGCCGGCGCGCCGGAGGCGCTGGCCGGAGAAAAATGTTTGGCGGGTAGCGTGGGCTTTAACCGGCATCCCGCACCTCGGCGACGGTCGACGCCCCTGCAACGATCCGCGCGCTCAGGCCCGCGAAAGTCGGCGCGGCGAACACGTCGGCAATCGAAATTGCGTGCCCGGCTGCTTGCGCCGCGTCGACAAAGCGCACGACGTCGAATGAAGTCGCACCGGCCTCGAACAGATCGTCGTGATGCGCAGGCGTGTTGCCTTCGAAGAGATCGCTCCAGACGCGTTCGAGCGCCGCAGCGTGTTGGGTTGCTTCGTCGTGAAGTGCGCCCGGCATCACGTCTTCAGCAATGGCAGGCTTGGCAAGTGCAAAGTGCGCTGACGGCGCGCCGAGCGCTTCATGCGGCGCATCGACGAACTGCTGCACCACATTCATGTAGTCCGCAGTCAACGCTTCAACAAACCGGCCGTCGACCAGTTCGTCCGCGTACGAAAACGCGCCCGTCACGCGACCATCCGGATGCTCGACCACGTCGAGTTCCAGTTCGAACACGACGCAATGCCGCACGTCGTTGAAATCGTTGAGCGCGAGACCGGCCCAGTCGCGCTCCGCGGTGCCAGTGGGGCGCAGGTAGTTGAACATCACCGAGAAAAGCGGATTGCCGGGTTGCGGGCGAGGCGCGCGCAACCCGGCGACCACATCGGCGAAGGGCGTGTCCGCGTGCGAATAGGCAGCGAGGGCCGCGTCGCGAACATCGGCCAGCAACGTGACGGGTGTGTCTGTTCTCGCGAGCCGTGTGCGTACGACCACCGCGTTGATGAAGAGCCCGAGCGCGCGGCGCGCGGCTTCGCCCGTCAACTCACGCGTCGATGCGAGCACGCCGACCGGCTGATCGGTTGCACCGGTGGCACGATAGAACGCGACGTTCAGCGCGGCGTGCAGCAGCATCGGCAAGGTTGCATGGACTTCGAGCGCCATCGTGCGGGCGCGCTGCACGACGTCCGGGGTGAATTGGAATGCGAGACGACCTGCGGTCCAGCGCGGCGTCGCGGATCGCCCCGACGGCGGCGAAGGTAAAACGTGCGCGGGCGCGTCGGCCAGCACGTCACGCCAGAATGACAGGCGCGCGCGGGGCGCCGCGACCGGAAGCACCAGCGCGTGAGGCAAAGCCGAAGACGGGCCCGAAGCCGCAGGCGACGCACCACGCACGATCGCCCCATATATCGTGCGGACTTCTTCAAGCCACAGATCGATCGACTGCCCGTCCGACACGATGTGATGCACGACCAGCGACAAGACATGATCGTGCTCGTCGAGACGCAATAAGCGCACGCGCCAAAGTGGTGTGTCGTCGAGCAGGTCGAACGGGGTCAGCGCGTCTTCGTCGGTGAGCGTAACGGCGGCGGCCTCGCGTGCGGTCTCTGTGGCTTCGAGCGAAAGCAGATCGATCACCGGCAGTTCGAAAGGTGTCGGCGCCGCGATCCGTTGCGCCGGCAATTCCCCTTGGCGTTCGACCAGGCGCGTGCGCAACGCGGGATGTCGCACAGCAGCCCCAGCAAACGCTTCACGCAATGCATCGACATCGAGCGGCCCGCGCAGTCGCAACGCAACAGGAATGTTGTAGGCCGCGCTGTCCGGTTGTGTCCGGTACAAGAACCACAGGCTCAACTGCGCCGCCGACAGCGGCATCACACCCGGTGCGCCGGCAAGCACGTGCGGATTCGCCGCCCCGCTTCCGAATCCGGACCGCAGCCCAGACTCGACATTCACCTCGACCACCGCCTCACTCCGCGCCACGGCCATCACCCGCTGCGCGTACTGAGCAAGAATCGGCGCTTCGAAGAGCGTACGCACCGGCACATCTCGCGCGAGCCGCTCGGCTACGCGCGTCGCCACACGAACTGCCGCGAGCGAATGCCCGCCGAGTTCGAAGAAATGATCACCACGACCGACTCGCTCTACGCCCAGCACTTCCCGGAAAATCCCGGCGAGTACCGTTTCGAGCCCGGCCGCGGGCGCCTGATACGTCCGCGCGACGCGCTGTGGTGCCGGCAATGCAGCCCGGTCCACCTTGCTGTTCGCATTGCGCGGCAATGCGAACAGCACAACGATATGCGCGGGCACCATGTAATCGGGCAACGTGTGGCGTAAATGCGCGTCGAGTTCGGCTGCGTCCGCACGCGTGTTGCGCTCGCGCCCTTCGGCGCTCAGCTCCACATACGCCACCAAGGCCGCTTGCGCCCCCTTGCCGTGCACGATCGCCACCGCTTCGCGCACGTCGTCATGCGCGGCCAGTTGCGCCTCGATTTCACCCAACTCGATACGCAAGCCACGCAGCTTCACCTGATGATCGACGCGGCCGATAAAGTCGAACACACCGTCAGCGCGCCGCTTGACGAGGTCGCCCGTACGATAGAGCCGTGCTCCTGGCGCACCGAACGGGTCCGGTACGAAGCGTTCCGCGGTAAGCGCAGGCCGATCAAGATAACCACGTGCAACGCCCACGCCCTCGCCACCCAGATACAACTCGCCGATCACCCCCACCGGCAGCGGATTCAGGCGGGCATCGAGCACATGGGCGGAGCGAGCGCCGACCGGTGTGCCGATCGGCAGATACGCACTGTCGGCGAGTTTCGCGGCGTTGTCGGTCGGATAGAACATCCACAGCATCGGCGTGATGACGGTTTCGGTCGGACCGTAACCGTTGACGATGCGTGCGTTCGGAAACGCGCGGCGCATCAGGGCGAAGGCTTCGCGTGAAGTCGCTTCGCCGCCCACCGTCAGCGATCGCAAGGTCGGCGGCGCGCCGTGTGCCAGCGCCCATTCGGCAAGCTGCGTCGCGCAACCAGGCGGCACGTAGATCATCGTCACGCCCTCGCGCACCATCATCCGGCAGGTCTGCGCGGGCGGCCATAGCGTGTCGGCGGTGATGGCCACCGCGGCGCCGGACATGTACTGCGAGAACCAACCTTCGTGCGCGCCGTCGAAATTGACCGACTGGAACAGCAGGAAGACATCGCTTTCACTCGCGCCATAACGCTCGGCAATCGCCGCACAGTGCCGAGCGAACGAACCATGATCGACTACGACGCCCTTCGGCTTGCCGGTCGAGCCCGAGGTGTAGATCACATAGGCCGCCTGGTACGGCGAGACGGTGGGCAACACGATCGGCGCGATCGAAAGATCGTCACGCTGCGGCTCCTCGTCGATCAGCCAGAGATGCAAGCGATCCGACGTCGGCAACGCAGCCAGGCTGGCGCGCTCCGTGACGACATGGGTGATCTGCGCATCGTCGAGAATGTGTGCGAGACGCTCGCGCGGATGGCTCGGGTCGAGCGGCACGAAGGCGCCGCCTGATTTCAGCGCAGCAATCAGGCCGACCAGCAAATCGACCGAGCGGCTCAGCGCCACCCCGATGCGCATCTCCGCACTCACGCCGGCTGCAACGAGGCGTTGCGCAAGCCGCGTCGCGCGTGCGTCCACTTCGCCGCGTGTGAGCGAGCGTTCGAGATCCGCTACGCCGCGTGCATCCGGGCGAGCGCGAGCATGATCGGCCACGCGCTGATGAACCGGTTTGAATGCTTCCTGAAGATCGACCGCCGTGCTGTTCCACGCATCCAGTTGGGTACGCTCGGCTTCGGGCAGCCATTGCAAATCGCCAACCGCCGTCTCGGGTGCCAAAGTTGCATTCGACAGCAACGCAATGAAGCGCGCAGCTAGCCGCTCGACCGCGTCCGCCTCGAAGAGATCGAGCGCGTAGATGAAGTAGGCATCGATGGAACCGTCGTCGCGTTCCTCGAAACTCAGCGTCAGATCGAACTTGGCGAACGGCGCGCCCGACGGCAACTCCGTCATGCGCACGTCGGCAAGCGAAGGCAAACGGCGACGCGCACCATAGGCCGCCATCACCTGAAACAGCGGATGGTGGCTCGCGCTGCGCATCACGCCGAGCGCCTCAACCACCTGTTCGAACGGCACGTCCTGATGCGACTGGGCGTCGATGACCGTTAGCTGGGTCGCGCGGACTAGCGCCGCGAACGATTGCGTTGCGGGAACGGGCGTTGCGAGCGTCAACGTGTTCACGAAGAAGCCGACGAGGCCGGCCACCTCACCGCGCTCGCGATTCGCGGCAGGCACGCCGATCTGAATTTGCGCTTCTCCCGAGGCACGCGCAAGCAAGGCGTTGAGTGCCGCGAGCAGCACCGCGAACGGCGTTGCGCGCTGCGCATTGGCGAGCGCCTTGACCTGTTGGACGAGCGCGGCATCCAGCACGAATCGATACCGCGCGCCACGTGCGCTCCGTTGGGCCGGACGCGGCGCGGCACCCGGCAGCATCAGCACATCGCGGCTCGCGTCCAGCCGGGCACGCCAGAAATTCAACTGCCGCTCTCGCTCGCCTGCATCGAGCCAGCGGCGCTGCCACAGTGCGTAGTCCGCGTACTGGATCGGCAACGGCGCCAGCGACACAGCCTCACTCTTCGCATACGCGTGATAGAACGACGCCAACTCCGCGAGCATCACGTCCGCGGACCAGCCGTCCGACACGATGTGATGGGTCGTCAGCGCGAGCCAATGCGTCGTCGCGTCGAGCCGGATCAAATGCGCGCGCATCAGCGGGCCGAGCGACAGATCGAAGGCCTGGGCTTCATCCGCTTGCGCGATGGCGGCCGCGCGTGTCGCTCGCTCATGCGCCGGCAACGTGCTCAAGTCGCTCGAATGCCACGGGCAGCGTGACGGTGCATGGACAGTCTGCAATACACCGTCCGCGCCTTCGGTGAAAGTCGTGCGCAACGCTTCATGGCGCGCGATCAACGCATCGCACGAAAGACGCAGTGCATTCGCATCGAGCGCACCGTCGAGCCGCAAGCGCTCGGTGATGTGATACGCCGCTGGCTCGTCGATCATGCGCGCGTGCAACCACAGACGCGTTTGCGCGAACGAAGCCGGCACGCCAGCGGTCCGCTCGCTCCGCTGTGGAATCGGCAACACGCGAAAATCGATGCCGGCCGCGTCGAGCTTCGTGAGAAACGCCTTGCGCTGCGCGTCCGGCAGGAGCGCGAAACGTGTCGCGAGGGAAAGCAGGTCCGGTTTGGGTGTCGTCATGCTAGGTTGTCTCAGTGCTTGTCGGCGTGATGGCGTGACGGTTCATTGCAGTTCCAGTTCGTCGAGGAGTGCATCGATCGCGCTCGCGGCGTCCTCTCCGGCGCCCGCATCGCGCTCGGCCAGCGCGCGATCTATCGCCGCAGCACAGCGTTCCAGTGTGCGTTCGTCGAATAGCGTGCGCAGCGGCAGGATCAGCGTCCAATGCAGGTTGGCCTGTGCGTTGGCTTGCGTCGCGAGCAGCGAGTGACCGCCAAGGGTGAAGAAGTCGTCGTCGTGGCCGACCGCCTCGAGACGCAGCACACGCTTCCAGATCGCGGCGAGTTCGCGTTCGGTATCGGTTTGCAGGGACGCCGCCGCGCCCTCGTCGGAGGAAAGGCCGCGAACCGGTGCGGGCAGCGCATGGCGATCGCACTTACCGTTCGGTGTCACCGGCAGCGCGTCAATTTCGATCAACTGCGCGGGCACCATGTACGCGGGCAACTGCGCGCGCAAAACATCGAGCAAGGCATGCGTGTCGATCGTGTTGTCCACGCCTCGCGCGACGTAGCCGACCAATTGCTCATCTCGTACGATTACCACCGCGTCGTGTACGCCTTGCTCCGCACGCAGCAAAGCTTCGATTTCACCTGGCTCGATGCGTTGACCACGCAGCTTTACTTGCGTATCGATACGGCCGAGATAATCGAGCGCACCGTCTGCGCGACGACGTGCGAGGTCGCCAGTCCGATAAAGACGTGCGCCTTCAATGAACGGATCGGGAACGAAACGCTCCGCGCTCAGCGCGGCACGGCCGAGATAGCCGCGCGCGAGTCCCACGCCCCCCAGGTAGAGTTCGCCGACCGCACCTTGCGGCAAAGCTTGCAGCGCTGTATCGAGCACATGCAGTTGCAGGTTCGCAATCGGATAACCGATCGGCACGGACACAGCGTTTGCATCAGCTGCATCGCAGGTCCAGTGCGAAACATCGATAGCGGCTTCGGTCGGGCCGTACAGGTTATAGAGCTGCGCGTTCGGCAAATGCTGTGCGACGCGCGCCACCAGTTCCGGTGCGAGCGCTTCGCCACTTGCCACGATCCGCTCGATGCTTGCGCAGCGAGTCGCAGCTTTGAAATCTTCCAGATAGGCAACGAACGCGGCGAGCATCGACGGCACGAAATGCAGTGTCGTGACGCGATGCGTTTCGATTGCCGCGACCAGACGCGCCGGATCGCGATGATCTCCCGGCGCCGCAATCGCGAGTTTCGCGCCGACGGCAAGCGGCCAGACGAACTCCCATACCGATACGTCGAAGCCGAACGGCGTCTTGTGCAGCACGACGTCTTCAGCGCCCAGCCGATAGGCGTCCTGCATCCACGCAATCCGGTTCGCGAGCGCGCGATGCGTATTGCCCGCGCCTTTCGGCTTGCCGGTCGAACCCGATGTGTAGATCAGATAGGCGAGTTGTTCAGGCGCGACGTCCACCGGTGCGGCAAGCGTGGTCCCCGTGCTGAGTAATTGGTCGACTGTCAGAATCTTGACGCCGATGCTTTCGACCGCGGCGATAACACGCTCACGGAGATGTGGTTGCGTTAGCACGACTGCCGGGTTCGCGTCGTTGAGGAGATAGGCGATACGTTCAGCCGGGTAGTCGGGATCGACAGGCAGGTAGGCCGCGCCCGCTTTCAGCACGCCAATCAGCGCGACCACCATGTCGAACGACCGCTCGACGCATAACGCGACCGCCGTATCCGGCCGGACGCCCGCTTCGATGAGCGCGGCCGCGACCCGATTGGCGTTCGCATCGAGCGCACCGTAGGTCATCTGCTGCATGCGTCCTTGCGGATCGATGAATTCGAGCGCGATTGCGTCGGGGCGCGCGATAGCGGCCAGCTCGAACTGGCGGTGCAATGGTTGTTGCTCCGCTTGCGGCCAAAATTGTGTGGTTGCGTTGGCGTTCGCCAGCGTGACGAGATCGTCCGCGGTCGCAATCGAGATCGTGCCTAGCGGTGCGTGCGGATCGGCGATCAAACCGGCCATGCATGCGGCAAACGCGCGATGCAAAGCGGCCACGCGTGCTTCGTCGACTTGTGCGGCGTCGTAGCCATAGTCAATCGTGAGCGTCGCGCCGGCTTCGATCACCAGGGTGAGCGCGAAATCGGTTGCTTCGATATTGCGCAGATCACGCAGCTTGAGCGCGCGTTCGTCGCGTCCTTGCCAGGCTTCGTCGACCGGATAGTTTTCGAATACGACCAGCGTGTCGAACAGCGCGCCGCCACCTTGTCCGGCCCATTGCTGGATTTCGTAGAGCGGCGTGTGCGCGTGCTCCGCAGCAGCGGCGTTGTCGCGCTGCAATTCTTGTAACCACGATGACGCGCGGCGTTGCGGCAACGGCGCAGTAATGACCGGCAGCGTGTTGATAAAGAGGCCCAGCACGGTGTCTGCATCGGGTAGCGCGTCGGGCCGTCCTGCCACGGTCGCGCCGAATGCGACGGCGGTGTGATGCGTCATCCGCTGCAGAGCGAGCGCCCAGGCGCCCTGCACCATCGTGTTGACGGTGACTTTCAGACGGCGCGCAGTTTCAGTGAGACGTATCGTGGTATCGGCATCGAAGGATTCACGGCACGTGAGATGTTGCGTCACACGCGGGCCTTCCGATGCGTGATCGCGATCATGTTCGCGCTCACGGTCGGCGATCAGCGTCGGCTCATCGATTAGCGCAAGACGTTGCATCCAGAACGCGCGTTCGCCCTCAACATCGCGCGCCGCGAGCCATGCGATGAAATCGCGGTAGCGTGTTTTGGCCGGCGCGGCGAATGGCTGCGGACGCCGCGGCTCGATATAGTCGCGCAGCACGTCGGCGAAGAAACGCGCCGTGCTCCAGCCGTCGAGCAACAGGTGGTGACGGGTCCAGACGAGGCGCCATGCGTCATCCGTGACGCGGATCAGCGCGACACGCATCAAAGGCGGCGAGGTCAGATCGAAACCGCGCGCGCGGTCGTCCGTGAGCCAGGTTTCAAATTCGGCGAGCGCACCTTCACCTCGATTGCGCCAATCGAGAATCTCGACCGGCATGCGCGCCTGGCGATGCACAATCTGCATCGGCGTGGCTTCGTTCGGCGTGAAACCAGTGCGAAGGATGTCGTGGCGCGGCACCGCGCCCTCGAACGCAGCGCGCAAGCGCTCGACATCCGGCTCGATCAACGTCGCGACCAGTTGATTCACATACGTCGATTGCTCGGGCGCGAACAGCGAGTGAAACAGAATGCCGTGCTGCATTGGCGAGAGCGGGTAGATGTCGTCGATGGTGCGCAGATCGAGCGGCAGGCGCTCCAATGCGGCCTGCGTGAGGCCGCCAATACGCGCGAGCGGATAGTCGCCAGGTGTTGCACCGCCACCGTGTTGCGTGAGACGCGCCGCGCATGCGACGGTCAACCCGGCCAGCGCGGTTTCGAAACGCTGCGCGAGCGCACCGATAGTCGCGCGCTCGAACTGCGTCGCGCCGTATACCCAATGGATTTTCAGCGTGCGTGTGGTGTCGCCGTCGATATACGCGTGAATCGCCAGCGCGTTGCCGATCGGACCCGCCGGATCGCGCTCGCGGCCCGCGCCGCCGAAACGCGGCACCAAAGCAGCCTCACGCGGTGCGTCGAACTGGCCGAGGTAGTTGAAGGTGGCATGGGGTCGCGGCACTGCGGCGAGCATCGCGCGCGTCGTCGCGTCACCGTAATGACGCAACACGCCGAAACCGAGCCCCTTGTTCGGCACCGCGCGCAGCGTGTCCTTGATCGCGCCGAGTGTCGCAGCCGGTGTGCTTTCGACGGTGAACTGCACCGGATAGTGGCTCGTCAACCAGCCGAGGGTGCGGCTCGCATCGGCGTCGTCGAACAACGCCTCGCGGCCATGGCCTTCGAGTTCGATGCGGCAACGAGACATGCCGAGCGACTGCGCCAGCGCCGCGATCAGTAGCTCGATCATCTGCGTGCGGTAGGCCGCGTTTGCCTCCGTCAATGCGGCGCGCGTCAGATCGGCGTCGATCGTCTGAATCACGGTTTGCGCGTCCGCGTTAGTCGCCGTGGCTTGCGGATGGTCGAGCGGCAGGTCGTCGTAGGGTGCCGTGAGCGCGGCCCAATAAGGCACTTCGGCGGCAAATGGCGAGTTTGTGACGTCGAGCGCCGCGCGAGCCAGCCGTGCCGCCCATTCCTGCGCGCTCGTGCCCGTCGACGCAAGACGTACCGTGCGGCGCTCGCGCGCTGCGCGATAGGCCGCGTCGAGATCGTCCAGCAACACGCGCCACGAGACGCCGTCGACGATCAGATGATGAAGCGCCAGATAAAGCTTCGTCGTCCCATCAGGCAACAGCGCGGCGAGCGCGCAGACAAGTGGGCCTTGCGTCAGATCGAGCGTGCCCTGCAACGCGTCGAATTGAGCGAGCGCATCGCTTTCGTCACGTGCGGAGGCAACTGCGAACGGTAGTACCTCGAACGCCTGCGCGGCGAATGTGATCTGCCATTCGCGGCTGGGACCACTCGGGGCGAAACGGTGACGGAAAATCTCGTGATGCGTCAGCAGTGTTTCGAACGCGCGGGCGAAGGCATCGGAGTCGAACGGCACCTCGGTATCGAGTTCGATCGATTGGTTCCAGTGATCGCGCTGCGGAATGTCCAGCGCGAAGAAGCGTAGTTGTGCGGGAGTAAGGGTCGTGACCTGTTCGTACGCTGACGGCGACACCTGTACTTGAGATGCTGGTGACAGGGAATGCGCTTTCGACGCAGCAGCTGCGGCTATGTCCACCGTAGTTGCAACACGTGCAAGTTGCGCCAACGTCGGCGCGTCGAACAACTGCTTCGGTGTAAAGCGCACACCGCGTTTGCGCGAGCGCGCGATCACCTGCAACACCAGAATCGAATCGCCGCCCAGTTCGAAGAAGTTGTCGTCGCGGCCCACGCGTTCGGCTTTGAGCACCTCCTTCCAGACGGCGGCAAGTGCTTCTTCCGTTGCCCCTTGCGGCGCATCGCCTTCAGAAACGGACGGCGTCGGCGTGGCGGCAAGCGCGCGCAACGCTGCCCGATCGACTTTGCCGTTCGCGGTCACAGGCAACGCGGCTACGACCAGCAGCACAGCCGGCACCATGTAATCCGGCAGGCGCGCGCTCAACGCCGCGTGTAACGCCGGTTCGTCGAGACGCGCACCGTTGGACGAAGCAACGAACGATGCCAGGCGCAAACGCCCTTCATGCTCCACGGCAAGCGTCTCCGCCTGAGCAACGCCCTCGAGCGCACGCAGTGCGGAACTCACCTCGCCGGGTTCGACGCGATAGCCGCGAATCTTCACCTGATCGTCGAGCCGTCCAAGAAAATCCAGCCGACGGTCGGTGCGCAGCCGCACGCGGTCGCCCGTCCGATAGAGACGCTCGCCCAGCGCAAACGGATGCGGTATGAAGCGCTCGGCGGTTGCCGCGGCACGGTTCAGATAGCCACGTGCGAGGCCTGGGCCACCCAGATACAGCTCGCCAATCCCACCGGGCGGTACGCTCGCGCCGTGGTTGTCGAGCACACACGCATAGGCGTTTGGCAGCGGCAGGCCAAGTGGCACGGATTGTGTGACATCGCTCGCTTGTCTGGAATGAACATTCAGTAAGCGTGGTGCAGTTTGTGCCTGCGCAGACGTATCGAAAGTCAACGCGCCGACTGTCGCTTCCGTCGGGCCGTAGTGATTGATGACACGGCAAGTCGGCTTAAGCGCCGCGATCCGTTCGACAAGCGACCACGGCAGCGTCTCGCCGCCCATGACCAGCGCGTGCGCGGGCAGCACGTCGGCCGCTTGCTGCGCATCGAGCAGCGCATGCAGATGGCTCGGCACGATCTTCAATACCCCGACGTCGCGTGTGCGCATCTCGTGAGCAAAGCGATCGGGATCGAACGCGCATTGAGCCGGCAGCAGATGCAGCGTGCGGCCCGAACAAAGCGCACCGAATAGCGTCGTATGACCGAGGTCGGCGCCGACGGTAGAGACCATCGCCATCGATGCGTCAGCTGCAAAGGCAAGTTCGTCCAGCATGCCGACGACGTAATCGGCTAGCGCGCGATGCGAGACTACGACGCCCTTGGGCGCGCCGGTCGATCCTGATGTGAAGATCAGATAGGCGGCCTGGTCGGGCAGCGGTGCCGGCGGGGAGGCGTTGGCGGTACGGTTGGCGTTGGTATCGGTGTCAGCCGCCGCACTGGCCTCCGCGCTGACGGCTGACTCCGCTTTCGCGTTGCCGCTCACATGCGCAGTAGCGTCGGCATTCGCGCCCAAACTCGATGAACACTGTGCGAGCGAGTCGATATCGAGTGTCTTTGCAGCGCCCACTGCATGGGTGACTTGCCCGCCCTCTGCGGTCAGCACCCATTGCGCGCCACAGGCATCCACGGCAGCCACCAACCGCTCGTGCGGCGCAGCCGGATCGAGCGGCACCGCGTAGGCGCCTGACTTCATCACACCAAGCAGCGCAACCGCGAAACGCACCGAACGCTCGATGCTTACCGCAACCGGCTGCTCTGCGCCTACGTTGCGTTGCTGCAAGGCGAGCGCAATACGCCGCGATGCGTCATCGAGTTCAGCGAACGTGAGCTGCGTGTCGGCGTCAGCAAGCGCGACGCGGTGCGGCGTTTCACTCGCGTAACGTGCGAAAAGCGCAAGCACGCTATTCGCCTCAGGCTGAAGCGCCCGCCCCTGTCGCGCGGCGCTATATCCAGCCCCATCCGAGCAATCGAGTTCTGCAATCGCGCGTTGCGGATCCCGCACTGCGTCGGCGACCAGCGCGGCATAGCTGTTGAGCCATGCCTGCGCGGTCGCCTCATCGAGGCCGTCGAGCGCATACGCGATCACCAGTTCAATGCCACGCGGATCGTCAGTGAAATCGAGTGCAAGATCGAAGCGGGCGGCGAGATCGAGCCCCGGCGACATCCGCACGGACGCGCCCGGCAATTCAGCCGTCAACTGCAGATCGAACTGCTGCGCGAATTTGACCTTGAGCCATTCTTCGCCACGCCGCACCGGCGGCTTGATGGCGTCGAGCACCTGATCGAACGGCACGTCCTGATGCGCGAAGGCATCGAACGCCGAACGGCGCACGCCGTCGAGCAGCGCGGCGAACGATTGGCCTGGCGCGACACGCGCGCGCAAAGCAAGTGTGTTGAGGAACAGGCCGACCAGTGGCGCGGTTTCCGCGCGCTGCCGATGCGCAATCGGCGCGGCGACCACGATGTCGGTTGCGCCGGTCAGTCGATAGAGCCAGGCGTCGAACGCAGCCAGCAGCACGGTGAAGGGCGATGCCTGTGCACGCCGTGCGGTTTCACGCACCGCGGCGGAGATTGCTTGCGGCAGCCGCAATGCGAGCCTGCCGCCGCGAAAGTCGCGTTGCGGCAAGCGCGCGCGGTCGAGCGGCAATGCGAGCGGTTCGGGCGCAGCGCGCAATGCATCGCGCCAATATGCGAGTTGCCGTTCGCCTTCGCCTGCTGCGAGCCAATCGCGCTGCCATTGCGCATAGTCGGCGTATTGGACCGGCAACGCGAGCAACTGCGGCGTGCGTCCCGTCGCGAACGCCGTGTAGGCCGTTTGCAGTTCATCGAAGGCGCAGCGCGAGCTCCAGCCGTCGCTGATCGCGTGATGGGTCGTCAAGAGGAAGCGTTGCGCATTGTTGCTCAGCGTGATGAGCGTGGCGCGCACTAGCGGGCCATTCGATAGATCGAACGCTGCGCCGACGTGTTGCTCCGTCAACTCCGCGAGCCGCGACACTCGCTCGTCCTCAATGTGGGTGTGCAGATCGATTTCGGCAATCCGCACTGGCAACGCTGCATGAATGCGCTGCATGACGATGCCGTCGTCGGTTTCGACGAGCGTGGTGCGCCAGGTCTGTTGACGTTCGATCAGGCAATCGAGCGCGCGTTGCAGTGTGCCGAGGTCGAGCGCGCCTTGCACGTCCCATTGCACGGCGACGTGATACGCCGACCCGGCGTCCTGAGTTTGCGCGAGGACCCAGAAACGCTGCTGCGCAAACGAGGCGGCACGGTCAGCGAACGCGGCCGTTGTAGGCTGTAGCACGGTGATCTGCTGGTGCCGGTTCGTAGCCGATTCCGCTTCGCTGGTATCGATCAGCGCCGCGAGAGTCGCGAGTGGCTGATCGTCGAACAATGCATCGAGCCGTAGATTCACGCGCCATTCAATCCGGATCGCTGCCTGCAATTGCATCGCCGCGAGCGAATCACCGCCGCGTGCAAAGAACCGGTCCGTGCGGCCGATCGGTGCGGGATCGTTCAGGAGCGTTTGCCAGATATCCGCAAGGCGCTGCTCGATAACGGTTTCGGGCGCGGCAAAATCGGCTGCGGCAGCTACCGGCAGTGCCATCACTACATCGCGCAGTGCAGCCCGATCGAGCTTTCCGTTCAGCGTATAAGGCAGACTTGCGAAGCGGGCGAAGCGATGCGGCAGCCACGCTTGCGGCAAATGCGCGGCGAGATGCGCCTGCAATGTGGCGTCGCTGAGTGCTTCTCTCAGCACTACACAGGCGATCAGTTGCGTCCTGCCGCCCGGTGTCTCAGCCAGCACAGCCGCATCGGCGATCGCCGGATGCGTCAGCAGGCAAGCCGCGATCTCACCGGGTTCCACACGAACGCCGCGCACTTGCACCTGATCGTCGATGCGGCCGAGATAGTCGAAGGATCCATCCCTGCGTTCGCGCGCGAGATCGCCAGTGCGATAGATCCGTTCGCCAGGTTCGCCGTTGGCGTCCGGTAAAAAACGTTCCGCAGTGAGCGCCGCGCGGCCATGATAGCCACGCGCGAGGCAGACACCGCCGAGCAGCAGTTCGCCAGCCTCACCGCGCTGCGCTGTGCCTTCGATACGGGCCACCCGGCGCCCGATCGGCCAGCCGATCGGCAACGACGCGTAGCCGTTTCCCGCTTCGAGCGCTGGCGTCGTATTCGGGTCGACCGGCCACAGCATTGGCGAAATCACCGCCTCGGTCGGTCCATAGCCGTTGACCAGCCTGATCGACGGGAACACGCGGCGAATCTCATCGAAGCTGTCCTGCGACATCGCTTCGCCGCCGAACAGCAGCACGCGCAGCGAAGGCGGCACGCCGAGGCGCTCGCAAACGTTCGCGAACTCGCGCAGATAAGCAGGCGGCAGCGTGGTGTTGGTCACACCTTCGCGCAGCATGAAGGAATGCGTGGCTTCCGGCGGAAACGGCGGCGGATCGCTGATCACCACACTGCCGCCCACTGCGAGCGGCACCAGCCATGCTTCGATCGAGACGTCGAAATTCACCGAGGCGAAATGCAGCACGCGATCGGTGCTGTCGATCGGCAACGATTCAGCAAGCGCGTCGCCGTGCGCGGCAAGCGGCCCGTGTTCGACGGCCACCGCTTTCGGCGTACCGGTCGAGCCGGATGTGTAGATCATGTAGGCAGCCGCGCGCGGATGCGCCGGCTCGTCATCGCCATCGAAACGCGCCACGTCGGCCCCTGTAGCAACGTCTGCCAAAGCATCGTTTGCGACGTCGAAACACTGCGCGAAACGCGCGCGCATTGCCGCATCGGCGGAAGCATCGACAATGCCGTGAGCGAGACCCGCGTCCTGCACGATCCAATCGAGGCGCGCCGCCGGATGACGTGGATCGAGCGCGACGAACACGCCACCCGCCTTCAGTACGGCGAGCAGTGCAACGAACAGATCGCACGACCGCGCGACACACACGCCAACGCGCACCTCAGTCGTGACGCCTGCCTCCCTCAGTTGTGCGGCCAGCCGAGCCGCACGGCTATCCAGCTCGCCGCGCGTCAGCCGCACGGTACGCGGCGTGAACGACGCCAGCGCGGGCGCATCGGGTTCGATACGCGCCAAAGCGCGGATTCGGTGGTGCAATGCAATCGGGAAGCTCGTCATGGGCGTGAAATCCGTTAGAACTGGCCGCGTCGGCCAAGTCGCAGGCCGCAATGGGCCGCTTCATTGGTGTGACGATCCGCGCTTGCAAATCTTTACCGCCGCTTTCTATTTATTCGGACTGCATCGTTTTAATTCAGCACGCGGCGATAGACGGTAAATGTTTGCAGCGGCCATTCGTCTATCAGGCGAGGGGCGTGTCTTTGCGCCCCGTTGATTTGCCGCCCGTATGCGCTGCATTTCACCGATCCATTGCGACCCACTGCGACCCATTGCCGATGACCGCTGCCAACGAGCGCTACGACGCGCCGCCCTCGCCTTCTCCCTCAACCACTGCTAACGCACCCGGCAAACCGGCCATGCGTCTGATCGTGGCGTTGCTCAAGCGCTCGCGTGGCGCCTTTGCGATCGCGCTCACCGCCTGCGTGCTGAACGGCATCGCGAGCGTGCTGCTCGTCGCGACCCTGAGCCGCGCGCTGTCGCAACCAGGCGCCGCCGACATGTCGCTTGCGATGCGTTTTGCGCTATGCGCGGTGATTGCGCTCGTCACGCGCGTCATAACCGGCGTGCTGTTCGCGCGACTCTCGCAGGACACGATGGCGCAGTTGCGCGAACATGTCGCGCGGCGCGTCGCCGAGGCGGAACTGCGCGACGTCGAACGGATCGGCGCGGCGCCCGTGCAGTCGGTACTGACCGACGACGCCACCAACGTGTCGATGCTGTTCTTCGCGCTGCCCAATCTCGTGATGCACGGCTCGATCGTGTTCGGCTGCCTCGGCTATCTGGCGTGGCTCTCCTGGCCGGTCTGCCTGCTCGCGGTCGCCGCGATCCTGGTCGGCTCGTTCGGCTATCACGCGGGCGACAAACGGGCCATCGCCTCGCTCGAAGCCGCCGGCCGCTCGCAGGACAAACTGTTCGGCTATCTCGGCGCGCTGTTCACGGGCGCGAAGGAACTGAAGCTGCACCAGGCCCGCTCGCGGCAATTCGTCGACGGTCAGCTCGGTTCGGCGATCGACGAAGTGCGCGACCACCGGCGCCAGGCGTTCAGCGCCTACGCGGTCGGAGTCGGCTGGATCGTGTTCCTGTTCTACGTGTTTCTGGGCGTCGCCGCCTTCTGGCCGGCGCTGGGCGTGCACGCCGATGCGCCGTCCGCGTCGGGCTACGTGGTGGTGTTTCTGTTCATGCTGCTGCCGCTGGACGGCTTGCTGAACAACGTGCCGACACTGAATGCCGCGCGCGTGTCGCTCGATCGCATCGAAAAAGTGATGAGCGAGTTCGGCGCGCTGCGCACCGCGCCGCCGCCGGATGAAAATGCGTCACACACGCCGTACCAGACCCTCACATTGCGCGACGTCACCCACTCGTATTTCCATGAGCGCGACGAGCGGATGTTCCGCGTCGGGCCGGTCAATCTGACTTTCAGGCCCGGCGAACTGGTGTTCATCGTCGGCGGCAACGGCAGCGGGAAGACGACGCTCGCAAAGGTGCTCACGGGTCTGTACGAACCGGAGGACGGCACAATCGAACTGGACGGCAAGCCGGTCGGTTTCGCCGAACGTGCCGCGTACCGGCAGCGGTTCACTGCCGTGTTCAACGACTTCCATCTGTTCGACGCGTTGCTGGGTATCGTCGATCCGAACGCCGCATCGCGCGCGCAGGCCGACGCCCGCGCAAATGCACTGGTTGCGAAGCTGGCGCTCGACCACAAGGTGCAGGTGGTGAACGGCGCGTTCTCGACACGCGCGCTTTCCACCGGTCAGCGCAAACGGCTGGCACTGGTCGTCGCCTATCTGGAAGACCGGCCGTTCTATCTGTTCGACGAATGGGCCGCGGATCAGGACCCGCAGTTCAAGGCGGTGTTCTATGAACAACTGCTGCCGGAATTGCGCTCACGCGGCAAGACGGTGCTGGTGATCAGCCACGACGATCGCTACTTCCATCTCGCGGATCGCGTGTTGAAGCTGGATAACGGCAGTATCGTCAGCGAGACTTATGGCGCGGCGCAGGAGGTGGAGAATGATGCCATTGCTAACGGCACAATGGGATGAATTGAGTTGAGTGAAATCCGCGCTGAGCGTGTCTGGTCGAACGCTCAGCGCATAGCGATACAGACGAAGCCAGTCGAGTAACGCCTCGACGTTTTCAACCGCCTACTCGCTGACGGACGGCGCCGGCAGAGAAAGCAGTGTTTCCGTCATCGTATCGGCCATCCGCAGCGCGGACATCGGGCCGCCAAATCCCCAGATATTCCGCTCGACGAGACCCACGCGCCCCGCGCTGCGAGCAGGCACGAAGCGCCAGATCGGCGAATCGAGTTTGGTCGCGAGCGGTACACCGGGTTCGGTTGCGCTGACGAACAATACCGTGAGGTTCGGCTTCTTCAACAGATCCTCCGACGTTACATAAGACGTACCTTCACGGGTCGGTTCGGCAGGCCACAAGTCGAGGCCAAGCGCGTGGGCAACACCGGCCGCCGTGCTGTTGCCGGTAAATGCCCAGTAACGGTCAGGCAATCCCAGCTCCTGCAGCCACGCTACCTGTTCGCCCCGGCGACCGGCTTGCGCGAGGCGTTGTGCGTCGCGTGCAAAACCCGCGTCGACCGTGGCCTCGACCGCGCGTGCCACCTCCTCCCGTCCCGTCAGGCAGCCGATGGTGCGGAGAATTTTTCGGCCCCAATCGAGTTGGGTCACGCGAGCACCGTCTTCCGTGAAGTTCGGACCGTACTTGAATAGCACAGTGGGGGCGATTCGTTCGAGCGCCGCGAAGATCGGCGCATGGCGCAGGCCGACGCCGAGGATCAGATCCGGCTTGGCGGCTGCAATCGCCTCGAGACTCGGCTCCTGGCGTGTGCCGATGTCCGCTACCGAGGCAAGGCGTGCATCGTCATAACCGATCCACACCGGGTAGTACGCGGGATCGGCCATGCCGACCGGCGTGATGCCGAGCGCCGCCAGATCTTCGGCAAACATGAATTCGAGCACGACGATGCGTTTCGGGCGCACGGGCAACGAGGGGCTGGCTTGCGAGACGCTCGGGTTGTCGTCGAGTGATGTGCAGGTTTGCTGCGCGCGACCTGGATTGATTGCATCGGTTTCGTTAGCAGCACGGCGAGCGCGAGTCGCCGCTGTTGCATCGCCAACGCCGCTCTGAGCGAAAGCATTGGAGTGAGTGAGCAGCGCGACCGCCATCGCGGTGGTTGCACAAACTCGCTTGAGCCGGTGCACTTTCCTTGCGCGGTTCGTCAATGCGAAGCGGCCTGCAAGGCGATTTCCGCATCGCTCATCGTCAACAGCAAGGGGCAGCGTCCACACAGTTGCGTCTCTCCAGGAATTTCATAACGTACGCAGCACACTCGCCGTGCGCTAAATGGGTTCGGCAAGCTCGCGGCACGCGGTGTGGCTTGCCGTACCGGTGTGCGCAGAGGATTGGCCTCGCCATCGGAGGCGAGCGGGCCGAAGAGCCAGGCGGCATCTGCGGTTAAATCGACCTGAGGCGCGCATTGTTCGAACAGGTAATCGAGCAGGTTGCCGGCGTTGCTCCACAAGACGCGCGGTGCGATTTTCGTCATCGCACTGAGTGTCTCAATCACCGTGCCTAGATGATCGACGAGTGGCGCGTACCGGCGTGCAGGATCGATTGCACGTGGTTGCAATGCGTCTCGCGAGAAATAAAGCGCGACAGGCAGGCCGCGCCGCAGCACGACATGGGTCTTTGCCGGCGACATATCGAGCGGACGGCTCAACAACGCCGCAACCACAAAACCGGCGGAAGCCGCGAAACCGAAGTAGTACTTGCTCCATTGCGAGAGCAGCGCACGTGCGTGGGTTTCGCGCTCACCGCCATAGAGCTTGACCATGGCATCGAGAAAATCGGCACGGTAGGCCGCTAATTCCGTTATGGCAATGACGACTGGCTTGCCGGTTTCGTCCTCGGCTAATGAGGATTCGTCGGTCGCGTCGGGCGTGCCGAGCCACACGTGCTCCAGATAATGCGCGATCGACTCCGGTGCGAAGTCAGCAAAACATTGCGCGTACGCGTTGTGGCTGCTTGCGACCGCCGATGCATGATCTCGTTGTCCCATCACCGTGTGCCCCGCTTCTCGCGCCGGGCCTCTACGATCAACAACGCGAGCAGATAAGGCGCGCCGATCAACGCTGTCAGCACACCCGCAGGAATTTCGCGCGGCGCCAGCAGCGTGCGTGCCGCGATATCAGCGACCACCAACACCAGTGCACCGCATGCCGCGGCAAGCCAAAGACGCGTGCGATGCGCACGCGCCCCCAGCATCGACGCAAGATGCGGCGCCATCAAGCCGATAAAGCCTACCGGCCCGACCGCCGCCACCGCCGCGCACGCAGCCAGCGTCGCCACGGTCAGCACCAGAGGACGCAGCACACCGATCGGTAAGCCGAGCGCGGCCGCCTGGTCGTCACCGAGCGCGAGCAGATCGAGCGGCCGCGCGAGCAGCGCAAACACGGGTACCGCCAACACGCACCATGGCAGCAGCGTCGTCACTTCGCCCCAACTGCGCCCGTAGGTGCCGCCGACCAGCCACACCACGAAACGCGCGGGTTGCACGCTTTGCTGCGTGATAAGCCATTGGGACAGCGTGGTCCAGAGCGTGCCGATGACGATGCCTGTCAGCGCAACAGCGAGTGGCGCATAGCGATGCCGGCGATTGAGCAGCAAAGTGAGCGCCAGCGTCACGCCGCCACCCGCGAGCGAGGCAACGGCCAGCGTCGAATGTCCTGCGAGCGGCCACGCGACGAGCGCCGCGAGCGTCGCAAGGCCCGCGCCTTGCGTCACGCCTAGCACTTCCGGCCCGGCAAGCGGATTGCGCACGATGCTCTGCATCAGCACCCCGCTTGCCGCCAGCAAGGCACCGGCCAGCAACGCACAGATGAGCCGCGGCAGACGCAAATCGAGCAGCGTGTGCGCGAGCTCGTCGCGCTGATCGAACACGGCTAACCAGCGATGCGCGCCGATCATGGTCGGGCCGAACGACGCGCCTGCGCAGACGATCAGGATGCCGGATATCGTCAGTACGGTTGCCGTCAGTGGCCATGGCCACGCATCGAGCATCCGCACAAAGCGCGTCCCGCCGCGTACGGCGGGCCGGTCCTGGCCGGCATGCAACGCGCCCGACCACGCCGCGCCGCTGCGAATCATCGCCAGCATCAGCGGCGTGCCGACGAAAGCGATCGCCACGCCGGTCGAGAGGGTCGCGTCGAGATCGAGCGCCTGCACCGCGCTATCGGTGAACAGCACGAGCGCGCCGCCCACCAACGCTGACAAGGGCACGAGCACGGTCAGCCGCGAAGCCTTCGCGCCGCGCGCCTGCCGCAACAGATTCGGTGCGATCAAGCCCACATACGACAGCGGTCCCGCTACGCTCACCGCAACGCTAGCGAAACCGACCGCCACGACCATCGCCGCGAGCCGCGTCGCGTCGACGCGTACACCCGCCGACGCGGCAGCGTCGTCGCCGAGCGCGAGCGGGTCGAGCGGATGAATCACGAATGGCAACGCGATGAGCGGCAACACGAGCCAGGCGGCGGCAATCTTCAGACCCGCGGCGCCCGGTTGATAAAGACTGCCGCTCGCCCACAGCGACACGCCGACGATGCTTTGCTCGAAGAACGCGAGAATCAGCGTGGTGAGCGCGGAGAACAGCAGCATGCAGACACTGCCGGCGAGCACCAGCCGCAACGGCGTAGCGCGCCAGCCGCCTGCGGCTGCGGCCACGCACGCGGCGGCAGCGAGGCCGCAAACGAACAGCAGTGGCACCGACGCCACGCCCGCCAGCGACGGCACCAGCATTGCAGCCAGCAAGCCGAGTTGCGCCCCGCCGGTGATGCCGAGCAGATCGGGCGACGCTAGCGGATTGCGCGTCAATGACTGGAACAACGTACCGGCGACAGCGAGGCAGCCGCCCGCGATCAACGCCGCCAGGATGCGCGGCACGCTCAGGTCGAACAGCAGGATGCCGGCGAGTTGCGCGGCGTCGCTGCCCGCGGGCGCGGCGAGCCATGCGCGAAAGCCGGGGGCGAGGCGCAAGGCGGCCACCACGACAATCAACGCGACGAGCGCGCCACTGATCATCCCTGCACGGTTTTTCACGGGCGCACGCCAGCCCTCGATGGCAGATTCGCGACGACGCAGGCGTTTGCGCGCGGCAAGCGTCGTCATGCGGCCAGGTCCTTGCTCGTGGATGCGGAGGCGCTCAATGTCTCCTCGTTGAATTCAGCGCCGGCTATGTCAAAGGCATTGCCCTCGTAGGCCGGCACGCACATCGGCGCGCCCGTCTGCGGGTGCGCGATCTTGAGCATCGGCACACTGAAGGTTTCGTTCAGATGACGCGGGTCGAGCATCGCATCGGGAGACCCATGGGCGATGATGCGGCCCGCGCGCATCAGCACGATTTCGTCGCTATAGGCCGCCGCCTGATTCAGATCGTGCAGCACCCAGACGATGGTCAGGCCGCGTTCGCGATTCAGGCGCCGCAACTCACGCAGGATGTCCAGTTGATGGTGAATATCGAGGTACGTGGTCGGTTCGTCGAGCAACACGATCGGCGCCTGCTGCGCGAGCGCCATCGCGATCCATGCTCGCTGGCGCTCGCCGCCTGAGAGCGCGGCGACATCGCGCGCGGCGTCGGCGGCGAGTCCGCTGGTGACGAGCGCTTCGTCGATGGCTGCGTGGTCCGCGTGCGACAGTCCGCGCAGCCAGCCACCGTAGGCATAGCGGCCGTACGCTACCAACTCGCGTACGGTCAATCCGGAAGGAATCTGGTTGAATTGCGCGAGCATCGTCAGCGTGCGCGCCAATGCGCGTCGCCGGTATGAAGCGAGCGGCTTGCCGTCGACTTCAACGCTACCGGACAGTGCCGGTTGCAACCCGGCGAGTGTGCGCAACAAGGTGCTTTTTCCGCAGCCGTTCGGTCCGCACAATGCGGTGACGCGGCCAGCCGCGATCGTCAGGTTCAGACCGTGGAGCACGACATGATCGCGGTAGCCGACCGTGAGTGTTTGCGCCGCGAGTGCCACGCCCTGCGTTTTCGTCATTGCGCGGCCATCCGCTGGTCGCCTTCGCTTCGATCCGCACCCGTGCCTGAAACTTTGCCTATATCCGCGCCTGTGCCTTTGCTGCGGCCTTCGCTATAGCTCTGCGCCATCGCCACGACCACCTTGCGCGGTCCGTCGAACGGATCGCGCGCGTGCGCCGTCAACATGTTGTCGAGCATCAGCACGTCGCCCGTCAGCCATGGAAACACAATGCGCTGCTGATCGAGCACGCCGCGGATCTCCGCGAGCGCATCCGCTTCGAGCGGCTCGCCGTCGCCGTAATAGACGTTGCGCGGCACGTTTTCAAGTCCGACCGAATCGATCAACGCTTCCTGCATGTCTTCATCGAGCGACGAAAGGTGGAACAGATTCGCCTGGTTGAACCAGACCATCTCGCCGGTGCGCGGATGGCGCGCTACCGCCTGACAACGCTCGCGCGTGCGCAACAGCAGTTCGCCGTCTTCACTGTCGCGCCATTCGCAATCGATGCCACGCGTGCGGCAAATCCGCTCGACCACACTCGGGTCGTCCGAACCGAAAGCCTGTTCCCACGGCAGATCGAGCCCTTGCCCGAAGTTGCGTACATATAGCAGCTCGCGCTTTGCAAAGCGTGCGACGAGCGCCGGGTCGAGTGCGCGATAAATCGCGCGACTGTCGGCAATCGGCGTCGCGCCGCCGGAACGCGCGGCGAGCGCACAGTGGAACCAGATGCGCAGCGGCCACTCGCGCGTGTACGACTGCTCGTTGTGCAGCGGAATCGAGCGATGCGGCGGATATTCCGTCGACGTGTACACCGCACCTTCCACCTGACTGCGCGGCGTCGAGGCGAATTCATAGCCGATCAGCGGATGCCCGAACGAACCGGCGAAGCTTTGGAAGGCATCGATCGAGGCCACGCGAAAGCCGGTGAACAGCACGCCGCCGGCCCGCTCGAGCGTGTCGTCGGCGATCGCATGCAGCAGCGCCGCGGCCTCTTCCAGTGAAATCTCCGCGCCCGCGCGCGGCGAGACGACAGTCGGCAGCCCAGGCACGATCGATAAGTCGGCGAGCGTGGGCAACGGCATCGAAAGCATGGTCATGCGAATTCCTCTTGCAGAAGCGACGTGGCCCGGCGCTGATCCGGGCCGGCCCGATTACGATGCACTCGCCTTCGAGGCGGCCTCGTCCATATGACGACGCAAGCTGGCCGGACGCATGTCGGTCCACACAGCGTCGATATGCGCGAGGCAGGTGGCTTTCGCGCCGCTCACGCCTACTTCGCGCCAGCCGGCCGGCACGGCGCGGAAGGTCGGCCAGATCGAGTACTGCTCTTCGTCATTGATGACGACCGTATAGACGAGATCGTCCGACTCGCCCGCTGCGGCGGAAGGGGTTTGCTGTGCTTGCGTCATGATGAATGGCTCAGTCGATGAATGGTCAGGATGCCTCATCAGATTGCCGATGAGGCTACCCCGGAACAGCGGCGGGCGCATCTCGCTCGCCCATCGCCTCTACTCAATTGACGTTTGATGCGCGCGCTTTTTTACCGCCGGCGGGCGCGGCCGCTGCAGAACGCGGGACCGGCCTCGCCGCGATTGCAGGCGTCGAGGCAGTCGGCGCAATGTTTTTCGGCATCGCGCACCATGAAATGCACCAGCGTTTGCGAGACGTCGAGCGCGCGCGCCGTGCTTTGCAGCGTTTCCTCGCGCAAGCGCACCATCTCGAACGCCGCGCGGCTGCGCGGCGGCAGTTGCTCGAGTGCGTTGTAGACGTGCCGCAGCGTGTCGCGCACGAGCAGCGCCGCTTCGGGCGAAGGCTCCGGCGAAGGCACATGCAGGCCGTCGTCTTCATCAGCGTGATACGTGTTTTCGAGGCTCTGGCGGCGGAAAGCATCGATCGACGCATTGCGCACCATGCGAGTCACGTAGGCCACGGGTTGCCGCACGGCATCCTGATCCGGGAAGTCGATCAGTTTGATGAAGACGTCGTGCACCACGTCCTCCGCGAGACTCGCGCAGCCCACGAAGCCGCGCGCCAGATTGACGAGCATCGGCCGGTTGGCGATCAGCACGTCGAGCAGCGTGCCCTTCTTCCAATCGACCGACCGGGCGTGACCGTGCGCCTGCCGCCGACCCGGAGGACAGGCGACGCCGGCGCTGAGAACCGACATCGGTATCGCTGTTGAAGGCTCCCGCCGGATGAGCACCTCAGTCATAGATTCGCTCCGCATTTCTCAAGGAAGAGCGCCAATCTAACGTAAACGCGAATCATTCTCAATCAAGATTTGGAATAGCCTTACAGTTTCGATAGGTTTGTCTGGTGAATTGCGGCGCTCCAGTCGGACCGACGAAAATGGCGCTCTGAGGGCGCTGCCCGGTGGTCCGCACTCAGTAGTCAACAAGTCGTCAATCAGTTTGGTCCGCTATGAATGACACGCTCCGAATCTGGTACAACTGATGTCTGCGCCGATGCGCTCGCATCTGTCCGCGCAAGACCGCAAGGCATTGCCGCCAATCGTCGCATCGGGCTTCGCCTGCAACAGAGGTGAAGTGCTCGACGAGTTGAAGAACGGCGCCGTCGCGGTATCCACCAGCGACACCGAATTGTGGAATCTGAATCCTGAACGTTGAAGGTCCCATCTTGTTGGAGTAATCGATGGCTAGTGCTTATCTGCAGGTAATCGCGCATTATTTCGCCAAACCCGGCAACGGCGACGCGATTGTGAAGCCCCTCACGGAACTCGCCGCGGCGACCCGCGCGGAGCCCAAAAATCTCTACTACGAATTCTTCCGTTCGCCGGTCGATGCCGATCATTTTGTGATTCTCGAACAGTACAGCGACGCCGATGGCCTTGCGGTGCATCGCGAAACGCCGCATTTCCAAAGACTCGGCTTCGGCACCATCATTCCGCTGCTCGACCGGCGCGAAGTCACGAGCCACATGGTGTCTGGGGACGCAGCATGATGAACGCATTTCGGTTTCAAACAGTACCGACCATGGTCGTCGAGTTTGGTGCCGCGCGCCGTCTCGGCGCTTTGTTGCGCGCGCAATTTCCCTCACTCACACGCCTGTGCGTGGTGACCGATGGCTTTCTTCACAAGAGCGGGCTGCTGAATCCGGCGCTCGCCGATCTCGCGTCGCATGGCTGGAATGCCACCGTGATCGACGACGTGATTGCCGATCCGCCCGAGCACATCGTGCTCGAGGCTACGTCGCGTGCGCGCGAGGCCGGCGCAGAAATCGTGCTGGGACTCGGCGGCGGTTCGTCGATGGACGTGGCGAAGCTGATCGCCGTGCTGGCTCCGCAGGATCAGCAAGCGCTCAGCGACATGTACGGAGTGAACAAGGTCACGGTGTCACGCTTGCCGCTCGTGCAGATGCCGACCACCGCGGGCACCGGCTCCGAAGTCACGGCCGTATCGATCGTGACGGTGGGCGAGGCGAAGAAAATGGGCGTGGTCGCGCCGCAACTGGTCGCCGATCTGGCAATCCTCGACGCGGAACTCACGCTCGGGCTGCCTGCTGCCGCGACCGCGGCCACCGGCGTCGACGCGATGGTTCACGCAATCGAAGCGTACACGTCCGCGCATCTGAAGAACCCGGTGTCCGACATGCTGGCGGTGAAGGCGCTCGACCTCCTGTCACGTAATCTGTTGCCCGCTTGCGAGAACGGCCAGAACCGCGAGGCGCGCGAAGCAATGCTGCTCGGCGCGGCCTTCGCCGGTCAGGCGTTCGCCAATTCGCCCGTGGCCGCGGTGCATGCGCTCGCGTATCCGATCGGCGGCATTTATCACGTCCCGCACGGTCTTTCGAATGCGCTTGTGCTGCCGCATGTGTTGCGGTTCAACGCCGAGGCAGCGGCGCACCTGTACGCGGAACTCGCGGACGTGATCGTGCCGGGTATGACGGGCAGCGCTGAGAGCAAGACGCTGGCATTGATCGAACGGCTCGAACAGATGATTGCCGCGACCGCGATTCCAGCCCGGTTGCGCGACGTCGGCATCGAACGTAGCGGGCTCGAACGGATGGCGAGCGACGCGATGTTGCAAACGCGTCTTCTGGTGAATAACCCCCGGCCTGTTACCGAAGCCGATGCGTTGGCGATCTATAGCGCTGCGTTTTAATCGGCACGGGGGACAGTGAGGAGGGCAGGAGTCGCCGCGATGGTTGGCGGCGGCTCCGCGCCGTTACGCCCACCGGACACGTTACGTAGCATGCGTATGGAACACGGCTTAGCCAGCTTAAGCAGAATCGCGTTTTCCTAGCAATAAATTCTTCACATGATCATATTTTCAATCATATATGCGTTCAATTATTGACATTAAGCTGTAAGCCACGTCTGGCGCGCAATTTGCAGTGTTAAGCCCCGCCAATAGTCGTTCAACGGGGACATCATGCAAAAATTCATCGGTCGGACAGCCATTGCTGTCGCGACGTCTACATTACTCGTGCTCTACGGTTGCGGAACCAGCAATCTCAGACTTCCCAATAGCGGGCTTGGCGGGGGCGGGCTCGGCGGAACTTCGGGTGGTTCGGGCTCCAGCTCCGGCGCTAGCAGTTCCGGTGCTTCCAGCGGCTCAGGTACCTCAGGCACCTCTGGCACCAGCAGCTCGGGCACCTCCGGTTCGAGCAGCTCGGGCACTTCCAGCTCCAGCAGCTCAGGCACTTCCAGCTCTAGCAGCTCAGGCACTTCCAGCTCTAGCAGCTCGGGTACCTCGAGCAGTTCCAGCAGCTCGGGCACTTCCAGCAGCTCCAGCAGCTCGGGCACCTCCAGCAGCTCCAGCAGCTCCAGCAGTTCAGGTACCTCCAGCAGCTCCAGCAGTTCGGGCACCTCCAGCTCCAGCTCCGGTACCTCCGGCACCTCCTCCACCCCGATCGGCACCGTCGTCACGCAGGGCGGCAACCTCATCACTGCCGTCGGCACGACCGTCGCCGATACGGGGTCCAAGATCACCGGCACCTCAATCCCGGGCGTCAACGGCGCAACGACATCGAATCTCGGCGCTGCAGTCACCGATCTCGGCAACGGCGTCAAGGTGCTCGGCAACGGCACGGTCGCGGGTCTCGGCACGCTGGGCAGCTCGACCAATCCGCTTGGCCCGACCCTGACCTCCACGTCGGGTGTCGTCGCCGATGCAGGCGCGGCCGTTACGGCGGTCGGCGGCGTGGCGACGAGTCTCGGAACCGGACCTCTCGCGCCGCTCGCAGCTGTCACGTCGCCCTTGGGTACGGCTGTCGGCGGTGTGGGCAACGGCGTCATCAAAGTTGGCGCGGGATTGAACTCGGCGCTGACCAGCGCGCCGGTTCAACAGGTCGAAACGCAACTGAGCACGGTCATCAACCCGATCACACTGATGGTCTCGAATACAACGCAGACCATCGGCAACACCACGGGCCTCGGCGCGCCGCTCAACAACCTTCTGAGCACGATCGGCAACGGACTCGATTCGGCCGGTCAGAAAGTGTCCGGGGCGACTGGCGATCAGGTGGGTAAAGATATCGGCGGCGTAGTGAGCCAGCTGGGCAAGACAGTCACGAGTACGGGCGGCCTGCTGACGGGCGCGACGACCAACCCGTTGGCACCGATCGCCGGCCTGGTCGGCCCGCTTGGCGGATCGAGCGGATCGGGTGGATCCGGCGGCGGCATCGGCATCCCGCCGCTGACCGGCCTGATCGGCAATCTCGGTTCGCTCGGTGGGACCGGTAGCACCGGCAGCCCGCTCGCGCCGATCACCGGACTTCTCGGCAGCCTGGGTTCGCTTGGTGGCACGTCCAGCGCCGGCGGTCCGCTCGCGCCGGTCACCGGCCTCGTCACGACACTGACCTCGACACTGAGCGGCGCCGCGGGCCAAAGCTCACCACTCGCCCCCGTCACGGGTCTCGTTACCACGTTGAGCTCGACCGCGAGCGGCGCGGCTGGCAAGACCTCGCCGCTCACACCGGTCACCGGCCTTGTGACCGGCCTGACCGGCAGTGCGGGTAGCGGTTCGACCAGCACGAATCCGCTGGCGCCGGTAACGAACCTTGTCACCGGTTTGCTTGGCGGTGTCGCCGGTAAATAAGCAGTCATTCGACCAGCGGCCGGGACTTCAAAAATCAAAAACCCGGCCGCTATCTATGTCATGAATACGAGGATGACATGAACTCCACTCTGGATAACGTCGCGCACGTGGAAGAGCAGCGGCCACGTTCGGCGACGCCATTTTCCGTAGGCCTGCTTGGTATCGTTGCCGGCCTTCTGACACTCTGGCTGCTACGCGACAGTACCGCGCTCGACGGCGCGGGCCGCAGTACCGCCGCCTGTCTCGCGATCATTGCGACGATTACC
Source organism: Paraburkholderia domus (assembly GCF_905220705.1). Taxonomy (GTDB): domain Bacteria; phylum Pseudomonadota; class Gammaproteobacteria; order Burkholderiales; family Burkholderiaceae; genus Paraburkholderia; species Paraburkholderia domus. The sequence continues at coordinate 109,099 of NZ_CAJNAT010000011.1, read as the reverse complement.
CTATACGAGCTGTTTGTCGCACGCGTGTATCTACGCCCAAGCGCGGGACTTACCGGCCAGGCGGTTCGGCCGCTCAGTGTCGCGCGTGTGGGTTTGCGCCTTGCCGCGCTGGCTTCCGTGTATGCCGGCATCGGTCTGCTCTACTGGCTGTTGCCCGAGTATCACGGCACGTTCTATAACCCCTTCTGGTCTCTGATCCGTACGCTCGCACCGTATCTGATCGTGGCCGCGCCGCTTTACTTTGCGTGGATGGACAGGCGTCAGCGCGAAGTCGACGATGCCTATATGTTGTGGGGCCGCCTTGTGTTTTGCGGGCAACGCCCAGCCAACTGGAAGCCCGTGCGTGAAATGCTGGCCGGATGGATGGTGAAAGCGTTCTTCCTGCCGCTGATGATCACCTATCTTTCCACCGATGCGGACCATATCGGCGCATCGCTTGCGACCGCCATGAACGCGCCGTTCTCGCTCGCGACGTTCAGGTTCATGTATGACCTGTCCTTCACGATGGACCTGATGTTCGGCACCGTAGGTTATCTGTGCACACTGCGCATTCTCGATACCCACGTGCGCAGCGCGGAGCCGACCGCGCTCGGCTGGCTAGTTGCGCTTGTCTGTTATCAGCCGTTCTGGTCTGTGATTTCGAATCAGTACATGCACTACCAGGGCACGATGTTCTGGGACAACTGGCTGACGTCCATGCCCATTGTCCGAATCATCTGGGGCGCCGTGATTATCGCCCTGGTCTTCAGCTACGCGCTTTCCACCATCGCGTTCGGATTGCGGTTTTCGAACTTGACCAATCGCGGCATCGTCACCTCGGGCCCTTATCGCTTCACGAAGCATCCCGCCTACATCACAAAGAATCTTTCGTTCTGGATGGTCTCGGTGCCGTTCGTCGAACCGTTGGGCTGGCAAGTCGCGCTCACGCACTGCGTCGCGCTGGCGGGCGTGAATCTGCTGTACTTCATGCGCGCCAAAACCGAGGAACGGCATCTGATGAACGATCCCGACTATCGTGCTTACGCTGAATGGATCGCGAGGAATGGGCTGTTCGCCAGAATCGCGCGCGCGTTTCGATAAGGTGTTTATTCTACGAACGCAGTAGAGCGCATTTTTTGCATCGCAGCATTATTCAATGACGCGATAAGTGGGATCGGCATTTTTTACCACTGACAATCAGTTGCCGTCAGACGCAGACGAAAGCGTCATGACTGCCAATCTTCAATGAGCACCGGATACTCAGTTCAACGACGTCGCGAACGGGACGTTACGTAACGTCGCGTGCCGTAGTCACGATTCGCGGCTTAGCGCCAGCGCATTGGCCAGCCCTGCCTTCGGGCGTGATAGCAGGAAGCCTTGTACCAGCGCGTCCGGCCATGAGCTCAACCATTGCAACTGTTCTTTGGTCTCCACGCCGTTCACCACAATCTGCACGTCGAGCGAATGGAGCAGATCCAGTAACGCCGATATCACCATGCACGCACGAGGATCACGCGGAACCGCAGCCATCAGGTCAGGCGCGATCGTGACGGTGTCTACGTCGAGTGCACCGAGCAGCGCGAGCGAAGACGCGCCATTGCCCCACTTGCCCAGCGAGATGCCGGCTCCTGCAGACCGAAGGCCGGAGGTCAAGGTACGCAAAGACAGCAGACGTGCCGCGTCAGCGCTATCGGGCACTTCGATTACCAGCAGATTAGGCGGCACGCCATACGAGCGCGCGATGCGCGTGAGGTCGTCGGCAAAGGATTCGAGCACGGCCACTTGCGCCGGCACCGTGATCGCAATTGGCTGAAGCGCAGCCGTCGACGAGGGGCAATCGCGCAACTCTCTGCACACGCCGTCGATAACGAACAGCGCCATTTCCATTGCGACCTGCGGGTGCTCGAGCGGCATCATGAAAATGCCAGGAAGCAACAGGCCGTAGTCGGGATGCGTCCATCGCACTTGCGCTTCGAGGCGCGCTGGCGCGCCACCTGCCGCGCGATAAGCGCCTTGAAACACGAGATGAAACTCGCCCGCGCGCAAGCCTTCGCTGACGCGGTCTTCGAGTTCGCTCAGCGCCATGGAATCATCGCGCGAGTCGTCCCAATCGGTCTGCTCGACGCAAGCGGTGCGCGTGCCGAATGTAGTTGCTGTAGTTGCGAGCGATACAGACTTTCTATAGTCGAGCGTTAGCATGGCATAAGCGATTTATTTAACCTCGCTAACGTATGCACGTGTCATGCCAAGTAACGCGTTCGCTGTGCAATCAAACGGCGAGACTCGCTAATGTCCCTGTTGAATAAGGGTTTGCTGCGCGATAGTCAAACCTGGCGAAACGTAATTTTTCATCCCCGAACGTTTCCATGAACGCGGATGTTACGTAGCGTTCCGTCTCAACGTTACGGTACATCTTGCAGTGAATTGAACGCGGCGATTACCGCAAATCTGCCCTTTCATTAAGTGAGCAACAGCGTCGTGAATTGAGCATAAGTTCACGATACAACAAACGATAAATCAGGTTCCCGCACCGCAACAAGAACAATTGACCGAGTAAAAAATATTCACTAGCATCGGCATTAACGCAGCATGTAGCGACTGCGAATTCCTCACACAGTCATTCAAGGCGGAAGATGCTTCAGATTCCTCTCACCGACGTCGATTGGGCGCGCGTCCAGCATCTTTTTCCCGTGGTGCCGTCTGGTCGCGGGCGGCCCCGTCGCAGCGATCGCGAGATTCTCAACGCGATTCTCTGGCTGCAACAAACGAAAGAAAAGTGGCACAGGCTACCGGCAACTTTCCCGCCGCAACAGACCTGTTATCTTCGGTATATGACCTGGAAAAAAACGGGCGTTCTGGAGCGGGTGAATGAGCGCCTGCCCCTGTGCGACCAGGCGCTGTCGACCTGCTGAACCCAGCATAAGCATTACTTCGCATACCGTATCGATTCAGGGGCGAACCGCTGGTTCACTGATGGCCGCCACTCACGTCCGTCGGGTCGTCAGGCCTTGCCGTTCATCCGATCCATCACCGTCAGCAGATCGGCGAGCGACTGCTTGCATTCCACTGCGTTTGGCGTGCTGGCGCGTAACGCGCTCAGCGCGCGGTCGATTGCTTTGTCGACGGTGTGCCAGTCCGCTGCGGCACGAGGCTTCAGTGAAGGCTCGGCGTCATCCCATGCGAGTTCCAGATCTTTGATGCGCGTCTTGCCGCCCGCGAGGTTGCCTTTGTCGACCAGGGCCGCGGTGTCGGCGGCGATCTTGCGAAACTGCGACAGGTCGCCGAGCTTCGACGTCGTGGCAGGTTCTGCCGCTTCGGCCGACGGAAAGCCAATTCTGCCTGCTTCGTGATGTCCGAAACTGAGAGCAGAGATAGCGATGAAAGAAGCGATGACGGTTTTGCTGAGCATGCGTTGATTCATGATTGTTCTCTTCCGTTTGATCCGATATACGATTGAAAAAAGGACGACGTCTACGACTTCTCGAACGGAGCGCGCTCAAGGTTCACGTGCTGCGATAGCGCGCATAGACCGTTGTTCGACTGCACTCGCAAAGATGACCAGCACGACGATCGCACACAGAAACAGCAGGCTCGTATTGATCGTGCCGAGACCGATACCGCCGTAAGCGCGCGATTGCGAAAGCAGATCGCCAAACGAAGCGCCCAACGGCCGCGTCAGAATGTAGGCAAGCCAGAACGTCAGCACCGGATTTCCACCGATGTAATAGACGGCACCCACCAAAGCGATGAGCGCGCTGAATGCCACGACGCCGATCATGAAGCCGAGCCCCAACGCTTCTGTCGCGAGATCGCCGGCTGCGGTGCCCAGCGCGAAGGTGAACAACACTGCAGCCCAGTAAAAAAGCTCCCGCCGCCTCGTGTAAATGGTGTGAATCGACAGCGTCCGCTCACTGCGATACCAGAGCGCGAACACCACAGCCAGCGCGAGGGAAAACACGATCGTGCTGACGTAAAGACTGACGCCGAGCTTATCGGTCAGTGCATCGGTAATCTGCGTGCCGACCACGCTGACCAGAACCACGGTCAGCCAGTAAACCCACGGCACATACTTGCGCATGCGAAGTTGCACGGCCAATGCTGCAACCAGCAACGTGAGCATCATCCCACCGGTGAGCGCGGTGCCGAGCCCCACGTGTACGGCCAGATAATCTGCGCCGGTTTCACCGACGGTGGTCGCCATGATCTTGATCGCCCAGAAGACAACGGTTGCCTCGGGCACTTTGTTGCGCATCTCGGCAACACGATAAGTCGAGGTCTCTAGCAAGCTGGTTCTCCCGTTAATAAGCATTTAATTCGACGTTGCGAGCAGGCGCGCTCGCGCTCACTCAATGCGCCGAATATGCAATGGGGAACCTTATGAAAAGCTTATGGCGGATGCCGGTGAGATCGCCGAACCACAGTGGGGAAATGGCGGCTAAGAGGCGCTTTGATCGAGTCTTAAGAGACGCTTAAGGACTTCGAATAAATCAAAAAATCTACTGCTCAAGCACACCAAATCGAGGCCGATAGACAGAACGCAGTACACACGTTTTTCTATCAGGAGATTTGAATGTCCATTCAGGCAATCGGTCAAAGCGCCGTACAAGCACTCAGGAAGTTCAGCTTGATGGTATGGATCGCCGCGCCGAACCGGCGGCGGTTCTACAATTACAACGCCCCGGCAAATGATTCGCACGGCACTTCTTCGCGCAGAATGTAGCCGAGCCCGCGCAGGGTCATGATCTTCGCGCTGGAGCTCGCAAGATGCTTGCGCAAGCGGTGAATGTAGATGTCGATGGCATCGGCGCTGGGTTCGTCGTCGAGCGTGAAGACCTTGTCCATCAGCGTGGACTTCGAGACCGTCTTGCCCTGCTTCAGCATCAGCGTTTCGAGGATGGCGTGTTCGCGCCGCCGTAACGGTAATGGCTCGCCCTGCAGTACGAACTCGCGCGAATCGAACAGATAGCGCAGATCGCCGCAGTCGATCGACTGGCCCTTGTCGCCAGCCGCCTGGCGGCGGATCAGCGCCTTGATGCGCGCCACCAGCTCGCGCGCCTCGAAGGGCTTGACGACGTAGTCGTCCGCGCCGGCCGAAAAGCAGGCCACCTTGTCGTCGGTCGAGCCGTTGGCGGTGAGCATCAGCACCGGCACGTTGTCGCGTTTGCGGCGCAGGCGCGCCAGTACTTCCTTGCCACCGATGCCCGGCAGCCGCAGATCGAGCAGTACCGCGTCGTAGCACTGCACGCCGAGCAGCGTCTCCGCACGCTCGCCGTCCTGCGCCCAGTCAATCGCGAAATTCTCGACCTGCATCAGGTTCATCACCCAGCGTGCGAGGTCAGCGTCGTCTTCAACGAGCAACAGTTTCATCATTCTCCCCTTATGTGGCAGCTCATCAAACCGCTGCCGACCACAGTCGCATCTCGACGGTAGCGACCAGGCCGACACCGCCCTCTCCCGGCTCAATCGTGACCGTGCCGCCTTGCCGGTAGGCGATCTCGCGCACGATCGGCAAGCCGAGGCCGGTTCCGTCGGCGTGACTCGACGCGCGATAGAAGCGCTCGAACACGCGCGCTCTCGCTTCAGCCTTGATACCCGGCCCGTTATCGATCACACGCACGATCGCCATGTCATTGCTGTGCCGCGTGTGCACGGTGACGCGGCCGCCGGGTTGCGTATAACGCAACGCGTTGTCGACGAGATTGGTCACGAGTGCCGCGGTCAATGCCTCGTCTCCGGTCACATATAAACCGTCTTCCAGCTCAGCGCCCAGATCGATTTCACGCGACTGCGCGAATGCAATCAGCTCCTCCAGCACACCTGCGATCAACGCGCTCAGATCGACCCGTTCGCGCACATTGGCGGGCGCCGCGGACTCAGCCTGAGCGAGGAGCAATAGTTTGTTGGTCAGCGTGGTCAGCTTGCGGCTGCTTTTATGCATGCCGGCCAGTGCTTCGGTGAGCGGCACGTCCCGATTCTCACGTTGCCGCGCGAACTGGATCTGCGTGACCAGCAGCGCGAGCGGCGTGCGCAACTGATGCGCCGCGTCGGAGATGAATTGCCGCTGAGTCGCGGCCTGCTGGCCCATGCGCGCGATGCACTGGTTGATTGCTTCGACAATGGGCCTTAATTCGACATGCAATCGCGCCACGCGTATCGGTTCAAGTTGCGACGCGTTGCGATCGGAAACGTCGTCCTTCACCTTCATCAACGGCCGCAATTCGAAGGTCAGGCCAAGATAGACGAACACCATGGCGAGTACCAACGTGAGTACCTCGCCGAACAGTTGCGGACGCAACAGGCGCCACACCATGGCATCGCGCGAGCCTTCCGTCTTCGCGACCGCTACGACAACTTCCTCGGTGCGGCCCGAGTCGTAAAGCTGCCGCACGTAGGCGGCCGCGCGCACGGCGCGGCCGTCGTCGAGATGGGTGGAGTAGACCATGGGGACGTCGCCCACGCCGCGCGGCACGGGCAAATCGAGGCTGCCTGCCAGCAGACGGTGGCCGCTCGCTTCGACGCGATAGAACACGCTGTCCTGTTCCGGCGACTCAAACAGTTCGAGCGCGGCCGGCGGAATCTGGATCGAGACGTTGCCGTTATCCCAGTCGATGTCCTCGCCAATGATGCGCGTCGACGATAGCAACGCGTTGTCCTGAACCAGATCGGCCGTGGTCTGCGCATTGCGATACGAAATCATGCCGGAAATGGAAACGAACGCTGCCAGTGGCAGCAAGAGCCACCACAGCAAGCGTCCGCGCAAACTGCCTGAAAACACGATTCGTCCTTCCTCACTTCCAAAAAAATTCCAGGGGCGCGATTCCTACTCGACGTTTTCGCCCACGCGCTTCCTGTCCCGATTGCGCGTTTGCCCCGACTCACTTTAAAGCCGCCAATTTAACGCGGCTGAATTAACCTGACCGACTTGGCACGACTGACTTAGCCGGGCAGAGATCCTTCTTCCGCCGCCGCGCGTGGAAACGAGACGATCATGTGCACGCCTTTGCCGCTCTCACCGGGCTTGAGCGTGATCTCTCCATGATGCGCGTCCGCAATTTCGCGCACGATAGCAAGGCCAAGGCCAGTTCCTTCGGTATCCGCCGACGCCCGGAAAAACGGTTCGAACACGCGGCTGCGCGACTCGGCCGGAATGCCGGGGCCGTCATCCAGCACCGACACGGCGACTGAATCGGCATGAGCACTGACCGCGACCGTGACGTGTCCACCACTGCCGGTATAGCGAATCGCGTTCTCCGCGAGGTTGGCGATCAGCGCCTGAAGCAGGCCGCGATGCCCGGCCACCGGCGCGGGGCCGCTCAGTTCTGCGCCAAGATCGATGTCCCGGGCCTGCGCAAGCAGGGCCAGATCTTCGACCACTTCCATTGCCAGCGGCACCAGATCGACAGTTTCCACCGCCAATTGTGTGTTGTCGGCGGCCTCGGCCTGGGCGAGCAACAGCAGCTTGTTGGTGAGCCCGACCATCGATCGATTGCTGCGATGCATCGCGGCAAGCGCTTCGTCGAGCGCGGGATTCAGGCCGTCCTGCTGCCGTGCGAACTGCAACTGCGTGCCAAGCAGCGTGAGCGGCGTACGCAACTGGTGCGCGGCGTCGGCGATAAAACGCCGTTGCGCGGCCACCTGCACGCCGAGCCGCGCGATACATTGATTGATCGCTTCGACGATAGGCCGCAACTCGGTATGCAGGCGCTCGACGCGAATCGGTTCGAGCTGCATAGGATCGCGGTCGGCGACCTCTTCCTTCACTTTCATCAAGGGCCGCAACTCGAACGTGAGGCCGATGCAGGCCAGCGCGACTGCCAGCACGATCATCTCGATCTGCCGCACGAGTTGCGGCTGCCACAGTTGCTGCGCCATCGCGTCGCGCGAGCGCACCGTCTTACCCACCGTGACCCGTACCCGGCGCGTCGCGCCGTTGTCGTACATCAGCCGCACGATCCCGACCGCACGGACGGGCTGGCCATGGAGTTCGGTGTCGTAGTGATCGGGCGAGTCGGGCGAGCGCGCCGCGCGCTGTGGAAAATCCGGTCTGCCCGCGAGCAACCGGCCGTCGTCGACGCTCACGCTGTAGAACACCTGATCGCGATACGGCGACACGAACACTTCGAGCGCGGCAGGCGGCACGTCCACGCGCAGAAAGCCGTCCATCCATTCCACTTCACCTGCGATCATCCGCGCCGACGAAATTAGCTGGTTGTCCTGCACGAGATCCGCTGTGCGCCGGGCGTTGTCGTACTCGGCCTTGCCGGTGACGAACACGTACAGCGCGAGTGGCACCAGCAGCCACCACAGCAGACGCATGCGCAGGCTATTGGTCATCTTCTTTCTTGCGCAGCAGGTAACCGAGCCCGCGCAACGTGACTATCGCAGCCGAACTGCCGTCGAGTTTCTTGCGCAACCGCGAGATGTAGATTTCGACCGCGTCCTCGCTCGGCTCGTCCGCGAGCGTGAAGATCGCGTCGACCAGCGCGGGCTTCGTCACCGTCTTGCCCAAACGCAGAATCAGTGTTTCGAGCACCGAGCGCTCGCGCGGCGTGACGTTCAGCGGCGCGCCCTTAAGCGTGAACTGGCGCGTGTCGATGTCGAACGCGAGATCGCCGCACACCACCTCGCTGGCTTTCGACGGCGACTGACGCCGGATCGCCACCTTGATCCGCGCGATCAGCTCACGCACTTCGAAAGGCTTGACCAGGTAGTCGTCCGCGCCGGCGCCGAGCAGTTCCACTTTTTCGTCGATCGAACCGCTCGCCGTCAGGATCAGCACCGGCGTGGCGTCTCCGCGCTGGCGCAAACGGCGCAGCACGTTCTTGCCGGACAGCTTCGGCAAATTCAGATCGAGCAGGATCACGTCGTAGTGATTGGTGCGCAGCAAGCGGTCCGCTGAGTCGCCGTCCTGCACGGCGTCGAGCGCGAACGCCTCCTGCTCCAGCATCTTCGCGAGCCAGTGTGCCAGCGTGGGGTTGTCTTCGATGAGCAGCAGCTTCATGGCGGGAACGGCAAATGAACGGCAAAAGTCAGGACGCCGATTGTGCCGCAAAACAAGGGCTTTGCGCGCGGCTTGCGTGGTTTGTGGCCCACGTTATGGGGTTTGCCAGGGGGTGGCGATCCGGTTGCAGTGGGTTTTCGGGTTAACACCCATGATTTGCTCACCGCCCCGAAAGCTGCCAGAAGGTTTCCAATTTCTATAATCCCCGTCATTCATCCAGAAAGCGCCGCATCCGCACATCGCGGCGACCAAACCTACGGAGACTGCACCATGCGTACCTTGCGCCAGATTGCCGCTGTGTCAGGTGTTGCGTTCACCCTTGCCGCCGCTTCTGCCGCGGCTCACGCCGAGAAGCTGACGATCATGGTCGGCGGCGCCACCAAGATCATCTATCTGCCGGCCAAGCTCACGGAGCAGCTCGGCTATTTCAAGGACGAAGGCCTCGACGTCGAAATCCTCTCGCAACCGGCAGGCGTCGACGCGGAAAACGAACTGCTCGCGGGCGCGGTGCAAGGCGTGGTGGGCTTCTACGATCACACCATCGACCTGCAGAGCAAGGGCAAGGAAGTCCAGGCACTGGTGATTTTCGGCCAGGTGCCGGGTGAAGTGGAAATGGTCTCCACCAAGGCCGCCGAAACGCTCAAGAGCATGGCCGACGTGAAGGGCAAGACGCTGGGCGTGACCGGCCTCGGTTCGTCGACCAGTTTCCTCACGCAATACCTCGCACAACGCGCGGGCGTGCCGTCCACGCAATACACGCTGCTGCCGGTGGGCGCGGACAACAGCTTTATCGCCGCCATCAAGCAGAACCGCATCGACGCGGGCATGACCACCGAGCCGACCGTCTCGCAGTTGCTGAAGACCGGCGACGCCAAGGTGCTGGTCGATATGCGCACGCTGGAAGGCACGCGCGCCGCGCTCGGCGGCACGTATCCGGCTTCGAGCTTCTACGTGCAGCGCGCATGGGCCGAGTCGCACAAGGACGACGCAGCGAAACTCGCGCACGCGTTCGCGAAGACGCTGAACTTCATCGCAACGCATAGCGCGGAAGAGATCGCCGCGAAGATGCCGAAGGACTACTACGGCAACAACAAGGACCTGTACGTCGGCGCGCTGAAGGCGTCGCTGCCGATGTTCACCAAGGACGGCAAGATGCCCGCCGACGGCCCGGACACCGTCCTGAAGGTGCTGTCTGCGTTCAACCCTTCGGTGAAGGGTAAGCATATCGACCTCGCCAAGACCTATACCAACGACTACGTGTCGTCAGCGGTCAAGACCGCGGCGAAGTAACGCCCTTTCAACATCAAAAGAACTGCGAGGCACCAGCCGATGAATCAACCTATGTCACGCGATACGCCCGCCATCGAGATGCGCAACGTATCGTGCCGTTTCATTTCTCCGGACGGCAAAGCGACGATCGCATTGCGCGACTTCAGCATGTCGGTGGCACGCGGCGAGTTCGTCGCGGTTGTCGGCCCGACGGGTTGCGGCAAGTCCACCACGCTCAGCATGATCACCGGCTTGCTGAAGCCCACCACCGGCGAAGTGCGCGTAATGGGCGCGCCGGTGGACGGCATCGATCCGCGCATCGGCTTCGTGTTTCAGGCCGACGCCGTGTTTCCGTGGCGCTCGGTGATCGACAACGTCGCAGCCGGCCCGCTGTATCGCGGCCGCTCGAAATCCGCCGCGTACGACGAAGCCAACGAATGGCTGCGCCGCGTGGGCCTCGACAAGTTCGGCAAACACTACCCGCATCAACTGTCCGGCGGAATGAGAAAGCGCGTGGCACTCGCGCAAACCTTCATCAACAAGCCGGAAATTCTGCTGATGGACGAGCCCTTCTCGGCGCTCGACATGCAAACGCGCACGCTGATGCAGGACGAACTGCTGCAACTGTGGGGCGGTGCCGGCTCGGTGGTGTTCGTCACGCACGATCTCGAAGAAGCGATTGCGCTTGCGGATCGCGTGTTCGTGTTGACCGCGCGCCCGGCGACGCTGAAGAAAGTGTACGAAATCGATCTGCCGCGTCCGCGCGTCACGTCGGAGGTTCGCTACGACCCACGTTTTATCGAAATCTCGCGCGACATCTGGCACGACCTGCGCGAAGAAGTGCAGATCGGTTAATCAAGGAACGGCAAACATGTCTACGACCTCTCAACAAACGATGCCTTCGGGCATCGATCCCGTGACACTCGCACAAGTCGAACGCGTCGCGCAAAAACGCATCCGGCAACGTCATGCGCTGGTGATCACGCTGCGCATTGTCGTGCTGGTGGTTGTGCTCGGCGGATGGGAATTGTCCGCACGCCTGAAGTGGATCGATCCGTTCTTCTTCTCGATGCCGAGTGCGATCTTCGCGCAGATCGTCGACTGGTTCGTGAACGGCACGTCGCAAGGTCCGCTCTTGACGCAGGTGTGGGTCACGCTTGAAGAAACCGGGCTCGGGTTCATTATCGGTTCGGTGGCGGGCATCTTCTGCGGCATCCTGCTCGGCCGCAACAAGCTGCTCTCCGACGTGTTCAGCCTCTACATCAAGATCGCCAACTCGATTCCGCGTGTGGTGCTCGGCTCGGTGTTCGTGATTGCGCTCGGTCTCGGCATGGCATCGAAGGTGGCGCTGGCGGTCGTGATGGTGTTCTTCGTCGTGTTCGCCAATGCGTTTCAGGGCGTGCGTGAAGCCGACCGCTACATGATCGCGAATGCGCAGATTCTCGGTGCGTCGCGCCGTCAGGTAACGACTTCTGTGGTGATTCCGTCGGCGTTGAGCTGGATTCTTGCCAGCTTGCACGTGAGCTTCGGCTTTGCGCTGGTCGGTGCGGTGGTGGGCGAGTTCCTCGGCTCAAAGCAAGGTATCGGCCTGTTGATCTCCACGGCGCAAGGCGCGTTCAATGCAGCCGGTGTGTTCGCGGCAATGATCGTGCTGGCTGTGGTCGCACTGGCTGCGGACTACCTGTTGACTACGGTCGAACAGCGATTGTTGAAGTGGCGGCCTGCAGCAGTTTGAGTTGACCATCAGGTTGTATAGGGAGAAAGGGCGCCGTTGGCGCCCTTTTTTGTTCCACGCAGCGCACAAGGGTCTATCGAGCAAAGCACCCTTCGTTTATCTCAAATCTCGCAACAAACCTTACCTGAATTGACGGTTACTCCGGCCAGATCGCAAAACTACAATGCAATCACTGACTACGAACAAGATCGCTCGTAGCAAGACAAAGACCGAACTGGAGGTAGTTCATCATGAAATCGCTCATTCAAGCTGTTGTTATCGCCGCCGTGCTGGCCGCTCCTGTTGCCTCGTTTGCGCAGTCCAACCAGCCCGTGAGCCGCGCCCAGGTGCGCGCAGAACTGATTCAACTCGAAAAGGCCGGCTACCAGCCGGGCCGTGCCGACCCGTACTACCCCGCTGACATTCAGGCTGCGCAAGCCCGTGTCGCCGCGCAAAACGGTGCCGCAGAAAGCGGTTACGGCGGTGCGGTGAGTGGCTCGTCGCAGTCGGGCCACCCGGTTCCGGTGAACGGTCCGAAGTCGGTGTACTTCGGCAACTAAGCGGGTCACCAGGCTGGCAACCCAGCTGTGCAGCGGAACGAAGCGCAGAGGCCACGCAGTTTGCCCTGATCGTCCGCCAAGCGCGCAACACAACCGCGCGCCCTGATTCAAACGAACTGGCCCGCGACCGAGCATCCCCGATCGCGGGCCAGTTCTGTATTCGATACCTCCGTCATCGGGTTCCCGATGACTTCGCCTGGACCTTCGCGGTCTAGGCGCTTTTTCTTGATGTATTGCTATGCCTCGGCCGAGTCTCATCGGCACCAGGCTGCTTGCGTCATTCGCGGGCGATCAGGTCGCCCACCTGGCCACGACCCGTGACGAGACAGCTCGACAGGAAATTTTCACCCTGACTGCTGGCCCCGGCGTCGCCGAAGCCCTTTTTCAATGCATCCGACTTGACCAGCTCCGCGCCTTGGTGGCACGTAATGGTCCCCATTTCTCCGGCTTGTGCGCGCATCAGCGCCCTATCCGCCATCAAATAGCCAAGCAACAACACCACAGCAATATTGAACGCTTGTCGCATGGATCGTCTCCTCTTTTGAAGAGACTAACGCGAACCATCGATGCAGGATGCTAGGGGTTTCCCGATCGGTGGCTATTCAATGATGCAGATTAAATCAAGCGGTATTGCCACGTTGAACGGCCCACGGCGTTTTTATTCAGTACGCTTGCCCACACTGCACGTGCGCTGCACGCAAAACACGCTAGCCGTTGGGATACTGCTGGGCGATCAGGTTCGTTCGCAACGTAGCGAACTGGTTCATCATGTCGTTCAACAGATAGAGATCGCGACGGCGATTCACCGGCTGTGACGCCTGTGCATCGTAGTCGACCGGCAACGTCACGCCTTGGGCCGCATAAGCGTTCATGCCGTGGGCGCGCGACGTCTGAATCGCGCGCTTCGCCTGGTCGCGGTGCGTCACGACCGCCACCGTACCAAGCGCCGCGGCAGTGCCTTGAAGCGCGATGATCGCAGCGGCTACATCGTCGAGCGCCGGATAGCTGATCGTGCCATTGCTCGCGACGGTAGGCGGTTTGACCGATTGAAGGTTCGCGCTGCTCATCTGGTATTTCGACGCGAGCACGCTGGCCACTTCCCATTGCGCGTACACCATCACCGGCTTCGACTGAACCAGCTGATGCACGGCATCCGCGATCTCTTCGTTGATTGGGCCGGGCTGCGGCAGTTGCGATTGACCGGTTCCGCCAGTGGAACTAGCGCCGCTTGCAGCAGGCCGGTCACCGAAGCTGTACGCGACGATAGAGCCGATCTGAGCAACCGGAATCGAGGGAAGATCCCAGCTAAAGAAGATGTCCTGGAGATACGGCGCTTCTGTGTTCGCAGTCGCGGAATCGTTCAGCTCTACAGTGAGCTTGCCGAGCATTTGACGTTGCAGCTCGGCGTCGGAAACGAGCGCGTCGCTAGCCCAGGCATTGCTGCTCACGGCAAGCATAGCGGCCGCGGCCGGCAACGCGGCGGCGGTCGATGTCGAAATCAGAAATTTACGGCGGGATGACATGAGTTGCCTTGCTGTTCTGTGATGACGTTACGTGTTTTAGCCTTGCGGATAGGCCTGGGCGATCGCGGTTAGGGCCTTGCCCGCCAATTGCGCAAACATGTCATGCACCAGATAGAGCCCGCGATTGCGAGTCCACGGCTGCCCCGACAAAGGATCGTAATTGACCGGCAGCGTCACTTCCTTCACCGCCGACGCTTTCATGCCGCGGCCCACGGACGTCAGAATGCAACGCTTCGCATGGTCGCGATGGCCCACCACGGCCACGTTCCCCATTGCCGCGGCGCCCCCTTCGAGCGCGACGATAGCGGCCGCCACGCCATCGGTGCTGAGGTAGGTGATCGAACCGTCGCTGGCAATGACCGGTTCGATGGAATGCAAATTCGTGCTGTTCATCTGATACTTGGACACGAGAAAGCGCGCGATTTCCCACTGCGCGAAGACCTTCACCGGGTTCAACTGATAGATCTGATGCACAGCATCCGCGAGCTCTTCGTTAATCGGCCCGGGATCGGGAAAGGCGGCCTGATTGCCGCCGTTGCTCGACGTGTTGCCGCTCGCCGCGTTCGGCCGGTTGCCAAAGCTATATGCGACGATGGTGTTGACCTGGGCTGCGGGAATCAACGGAAGGTCCCACGTAAAGCCCACATCCATCAGATACGGCTCGATCGTGCTGCCCGTGGTGGTGTCGTTGAGCTGCGCGTTCAGCTTGCCGATCATCTGCGCCTGCAGTTCGGAGTCGGAGATGGGCGTGTTGGTGGAAAGGCTATTGCCGCCGCATGCGCCAAGCGTGGACGCCAGAATCGGCAGCGTCGCCGCTTTGGATGCGGAGGCAAGGAAGGTCCGTCGGGTTTGCATGGCGTGCTGATAACCTGAAGCTGATCGGATTGATTGGTATCGCGTAAGCGAACTGATAAGACCGGCGATCCACGCAAGGCGTGAATTTCGCAAGTCCGTTTCCGAACAGCACTTTAATTACCAACTATGACAACGCCGTTAATTTGTAAGGGTTTCCTGTGGGGCGTGCGTTATGGGTCAACTTTCCCCGTCATTGCCATGGATACCTAACCATCTGTGAAACAGACCAGCCGATCAGAGCCGAGTCTCAATCTGCTTGATCCGCGTTTCAACCGCCTTGCGCACCAGGCCATTCGAAGGCACCAGCAGCAGCGAAGAAGCAATCATCTGATACACATGATTGCGCCGGACCTTGGAGACCTTGGCCGGGTCGAGCCAGGCATCGTTATCCACCAGCAACAGCAGCGTCTCCAGGCCGATCAGGATCGGCCACAAACACGCGAGGCGCAAACGCACCGACCACGCGGGAATCGCCAGCGTGTAGTCCAGGGCCTCCCGGAAGTGATCCAGAGTCTTGCGCACGAGTTCGATCATCAGCGGCCGGGCGCGAACAGAATTCGCCGGCTGCAAGAGGTCTTGCGCGCTCAGAGCATATTGATCGAGCATCGTCTGCGGAAGGTAACAGCGGCCGATGCGCAAGTCCTTGCCGCAATCGCGCAGGACGTTGGTCATCTGCAGCGCCTTGCCGAAACGCACGCCGCGGCGCGCCATGGTCTCGGGACGCTCTTTCAGCGTGCCAGGCATGTGTGCGTAGGTCATGGTAGTCCAGAATTCGCCGACGCAGCCCGCCACCAGGTAGGTATAACGGTCGAGTTCCTCATACACGCGCAGCGCGGCGATCTGGCCTGAACGTTCATCGGGGAACGTGCGAAGGTCGAATTCCATGCCATCGGTCAGCGTCGACACGATCTCGCGTACCGCCTTGCGGTCGGATTCGCTGAGTTGTGACAACACTTCTAGCGCGGGACCGAGCGATTCGAGCAGGACCTTTTCATCGGACTGCACCTGTTGGCCCGCCACTTCGGCAGCCATCCGCTGGAACAGCGCGCCGTCGTCCGGGGCGCCGTTGACCTGGTCGCGCAACGACAGCAGCAACGCAAGGCGTTGCTCAGGCGAGATTAGCGAGGTGTCCGCAATCGTATCGGCCGCGCGCGCCAGCAGGTACGCGAGGCCGATCGGATCGCGCATCCCGACGGGCAGCACGCGCAGGGTGAGATAGAAGGAGCGTGAAACGCCTTTCAGGAGCGGGCCAAGAAGAAAGGCCCGGGTCGGATTCGGCATGGATAGGATCAGGTCGGTATTGGGCAAAAATCAGGCGCTGCCGAATTGTATACGGCGAAGCGCGTTTGCCGTGCGACAAGGGACCTAGGGGGAGTGAGCGACGCGTGCCTCAGGTCGCGCC
This sequence comes from Paraburkholderia domus, assembly GCF_905220705.1. Classification (GTDB taxonomy): domain Bacteria; phylum Pseudomonadota; class Gammaproteobacteria; order Burkholderiales; family Burkholderiaceae; genus Paraburkholderia; species Paraburkholderia domus. The sequence goes on along the minus strand of NZ_CAJNAT010000011.1, from coordinate 92,796 downwards.
GCAAGCGGCCGCGTAGATCACGGCGGGATCGCGCTGCGCCGCGTCGTACATCGCTTCGACGAGCGCGGCTCGATGTGTCAGCACCGCACGCTGATTGAGCGAGCCTTTATCGGTGATCTCGCCGAGATCGAGCGAAGGCGCGATATCCATGAGCCGGATCCGGGCGATCGTAGTTGCACCGCCGGTCGCACTGCGATTGAGCGTCTCCAGTAAAGCCGCAAAATGCGCCCGCACGACGGGTGCCTCGACCACCTCACGCGCGCCCGCCGACAAAGGTAGACCCGCCAGCCGCCGGCAATCGTCGAGCCGCGGAAACACCAGCAAACTCACATCGTCGCGATTCATGCCGGCGACCACCACGTCCTGCACATACGGCGCGCCTTCGGAAATTACGCGGGCCCGCATCGGACCGACGCTAACGAAGGTGCCCGAACTCAGCTTGAAGTCTTCAGCGATGCGTCCGTCGAACAGCAGCCCGAGTTCCGGCCGCTCGACATCGACAAAACGCAACGCGTCGCCGCTGCAGAAGTAGCCTTCTTCGTCGAAAGGGTTGTCCAGCTCTGCAGAATTCGCGCGCCAGTAGCCGGCCATGACATGCGGGCCGCGATAGCGCGCTTCGAGCTTGTCACCGACCGGTACGAGTTTGACCTCGCAGCCGGGCGCCGGTGAGCCGACATAGCCGGCGCGCATGATCGGGCCGGTGGTGAACAGGCAGGACGGCGCGGTCTCGGTCATGCCGAGTCCGGCCATGATGCGAATGCGCTCGCCGCAATACTTCTCGGTGACGCGTTCGAGCCGGTCCCACGCCGCTTGCGAGAGCCCCGCCCCCCCGAAGAAATACACCTTCACGCGCGAGAAGAACGTCTCCCGCAATTGTGCGTCCTGCTCCAGTGCGATGGCCAGCTCTTCCCAGCCCTTCGGCACGTTGAAATAGATCGTCGGTGCGATTTCACGCAGATTGCGCAGCGTTTCTTCGAACTTTCCGTTGACCGGTTTGCCGTCGTCGATATAAAGCGTGCCGCCGTTGTAGAGCGCGATGCCTGCGTTATGGCTGCCGCCGAAGGTGTGGTTCCACGGTAGCCAGTCGACCAGCACCGGCGGCACACTCGCGAACTCAGGAAACGTTTCGAGCAGCATCTGCTGGTTGCTGCACAGCATGCGGTGCGTGGTCGGCACGGCCTTGGGCAGTTTGGTCGAGCCAGACGTGAACAGAAACTTGGCGATGGCGTCCGGGCTCACCGCTGCGTGAACGGAATCGACCGTACCGGGCGTCGTATTCAGCAGATCGCTGAATGAAGTCACGCTGCGCGCCGCCTGCGGCTCTTTGGGCCCCGTTGCAGCGACGACTTCGACGTCGGCCGGCACCACTGCATCGATTGCCTTGGCAAAGGTGTCGTAGCCGGTTGCGAAGACCAGACCCGGAGTGAGCAGATCGATCGTATGGCGCAGCTTGCCGTAGTCGCCGGAAGCGAGCGCATAGGCCGGGGAAATCGCCGCATACGGAATGCCGGCCCACATCGCGCCGAGTGCCAGTTGCACGTGTTCGAGATCGTTGCCCGAGAGAATCACAACCGGACGCTCAACAGAAAGATCTCGCGTCAGCAGCGCTTGCCCGATCGCGCGAGCACTGTGCAGCGCTTTCGCGTAGCTCAGGCCGATCCATTGACCGTCGCTGCCGCGTCGCGCCGCCAGCCAACGCTCCGGATGCTCGCGCGCGCCGCTCGCGAGCCGGTCGGTCATACGTTGCGGGTGTTCGCCGAGCGGTTCGGTAGCGCGCAAATACCATGTATCGCCGTGCCGTTGTGCGTGCAACGATGATGCGCCGATCGTCGTCGCGCGGTAATGCGCCGGTGCGTTGTCTTGCGCGCCGGGGGGATGCGGTTGTTTCGGCTCGGAATGCAATGCCTGTCTCCTTGCTTCGATGCGACTCGTCGATCGCGGACGATCAAATCGGATAGTGACGCGGGCCGGTTTGAATCGTGATCCAGCGCAGGTCCGTGAACTCGGCGATCGACGCCTTGCTGCCAAAACGCCCATAACCGCTCTTCTTCACGCCGCCGAACGGCATCTGCGCTTCGTCGTGCACGGTCGGTCCGTTGATATGGCAGATGCCCGATTCGATGCGTTTCGCCACATTCAGCGCGCGCGATATATCGCGGCTGAATACCGCCGCGGAGAGACCGTATTCGCTATCGTTGGCAACCTGAATCGCTTCCTCGTCACCATCCACACGCTGCACCGTCACCACCGGACCGAACGACTCCTCAGCATAGAGCTTCATCTCGCGCGTCACACCGTCGACAATCACCGGTTGCATCACGGCGCCTTCAACCGAGCAGCCGACCGGCAGCTTCGCGCCCTTCTCATGCGCATCTTCAACGAGTGCCTTGATACGCCGTGCGGCCGCCACACTTTCGAGCACGCCGAGCACTGAATCGGCCGCAGCGGGATCGCCCGCCTTCAGGGTCCGTGCTTTGGCCGCGAGCTTCTCCACCAGCGCATCGGCGATCTTGCGGTCGACAATCAGCCGCTCCGTCGACATGCAAATCTGCCCCTGGTTGAAGAACGCGCCGAATGCGATGCCGTCCACCGCCGCATCCAGGTCGGCGTCGTCGAGCACCACAACGGGCGCCTTGCCGCCGAGCTCGAGCAAGGCCGGCTTCAGATGCTGCGCGGCATGTTGCGCGACGATGCGTCCAACCCGTGTCGAGCCGGTGAAATTGACCCGCCGCACCGCCGGATGAGCGATCAGGCGCTCGACAATGCCCGGCGCATCGTCGGCCGAATGCGTGATGACGTTCACCACGCCGTCGCCAAGCCCGGCTTCCTGCAACACGCTGCCGATCAGCCGATGCACACCCGGACAGCCTTCGGAAGCCTTGAGCACGACCGTGTTGCCGCACGCGAGCGGCATGGCGATTGCCCGTGTGCCGAGAATCACCGGGGCATTCCACGGCGCCATGCCGAGCACCACACCGCACGGCTGGCGCACGGCCATCGCGAGACTGCCCGGCACGTCCGACGGAATCACATCGCCGTCGATTTGCGTGGTCATCGCGGCGGCTTCACGCAGCATGTTGGCGGCCAGCATTACATTGAAGCCGTACCAGTTCGGCATGGCGCCGGTTTCGGCCACACCGGTTTCGATGAACTGCGCGGTGCGAGCATCCATCAGATCCGCCGCGGCCAATAGACGTTTGCGGCGTTCAGTCGGCGCCAATGCCGACCATGCCGGGAATGCGCGCGCCGCCGCAACGACTGCCGCGTCTGCATCAGCCAACGTGGCGGCAGCCGCACGCGAGGCCGCCACACCGCTCGCGGGATTGATCCGCTCGAAGGTTCTGCCGTCCGATGCGCCGCGGCTCTCGCCGCCGATCAACAATGTTACTTCGTGCATATCTGTTGTCTCCTCGCTGTGTCACTCGTCTCGCCAGTCTTCACGCGCGCCTCTTGCTGCGCGTGCATCTGCCTGAATCTACCTTAGCGCCCGCAATACTTCAGCGCTTGTAGGTTTGCAGACCCGGCTTGATCGCCTTCTCGTCGAGGAACTGCTTCAGGCCCTGCTCGCGGCCGCCTTCGGGATCGCGCAGTTGCGCCTGATCCAGCTTGGCGTACAGGTAGTCTTCATTCTGATCCCAGGTCAATTCACGGCAACGCTTGAAGCCGTTCTTGGCTGCGCGCAGCACTACCGGATTCTTTTGCAACAGCTTCCCTGCGAGAACGCGCGTGGCTTCGCGCAGTTCGGCACGTGGCACACTACTATTGACGAGGCCCATCTGCGCGGCCTCCTGACCCGTGAACGTCTCGCCGGTCATGATGTAGTAAAGCGCCTGACGATGCCCGACGGTATCCGCCATCGCCTTACTCACCAAATTGCCCGGCGGAATGCCCCAGTTGATTTCGGAGAGGCCGAACACGGCTTCGTCAGCGGCGATCGCGAGATCGCACGCCACCAGCGGCGAGAAGCCGCCGCCGAAACACCAACCGTTGACCATCGCGATGGTCGGCTTCGCGTACATACGCAGCAACTGCCATTGCCAGCGGCATGCGTCGCGGCGAATCTTTTCCTGCAGGATTTCCGGGCCGGCGTCGACTTCGCGGAAATATTCCTTCAGATCCATGCCCGCGGTCCACGCGTCGCCCTCGCCCGTCAGCACGAGAACCTGTGCTTCGGCGTCCAGCTCGACTGCCTCGAGGACCTCAATCATTTCCTTGTTCAACGTCGGGCTCATCGCGTTGCGCTTCTCGGGACGATTGAACGTGACCCATGCGATTCCCTCTGCAACATTGACCTTGACGGTTTCCCAACGACCTTCGTAATTCATCTGCTTTCTCCGTGAACGTCGGCCGCGACGGCGGCCTGATGAACATATTTAATATCAGGCTACCTGAGATGTAAAGTGGAATTTCGCGGACTCAGTGCAAACCCCTATCGGTCGAATCGGCGGCGAGGCGCGCTAAGATGCGGGCTAGACCGAACCTCCTGCCCACCATGAGCAAAAATCAGAATTCGCCCGTCGAGCCCGTCACCACGCGCACCCGTCGCTCCAATTTGCGGCTGGCCTATGTGATCGGCAGTCTCGACCGCATCCTGCGGCGCCGCATGACCGAGGCACTCGCCCCGCTCGGTCTGACGCTCGCGCAATTCACCGCGCTTTCGGTGCTCGATGCAAAGGGACAGGCGTCCAATGCACAAGTTGCCGAGCGCTCCTTCATCACGCCGCAATCCGCCAACGAAGTGATGAACGCAATGGCGAGCCGGAACTGGGTCAGCCGCGAACCGGACCCGACGCACGGCCGCATCGTGCTGCTGCAACTGACCGATGAAGGGCGAGCCGTGCTGCGCGAATGCGAGCAGGCCGTCAAGGCGATCGAGAAGCAGATGATGGAAGGCCTCGAGCTCGATGCGGCCGGCGCGGTACAAACCCACCTCGAAACTTTCGTGCGCAACCTGCGCGGCTAACTGTCCCGTCTCTGCAAATTGCTAGGTGTTTTCACCGAAGCTTTTACGCTTGCATTATCAGTCTACCTGATATTAAATCCGCTTCACGATGCAGCGTTTGGAGACGCGTTGCATCGCTTCGAGGCAAACGGACAGCAACGCAGACATCGAACCGATGCGCCGCGCGCTGCGGCTTTTGCCGGGCTGTTCTCAAGCATCCCATCAAGACCGCGAAGGCGGCCTGAATCCCGTTTCACCGAGGCTGCCTGGATCACCAGAGCGCCTCGGCGCTGAACGAGTACAACCGCTTCTGTGCCAGGCCGGTGCACCTGGCGGCGACTCGACACCTGCCGTTCTTCATCGACACCGGAAAGCCACGCATTTTAATAAGGATCACTAACGTGAAAAGAACCGGAACACTACCCTCGACAGAAAGTCTTGCCGGACCGGCGACGTCCAGCCGGTCGAACACCTTCGTCACACTCGGCTTGTGTTTTGCCATCGCGCTGCTCGAAGGGCTCGACCTGCAGTCGGTCGGCGTCGCCGCGCCGCGAATGGCACGCGAGTTCGGTTTGTCGGTCGGGCAAATGGGGCTCGCGTTCAGCGCTGGGACCTTCGGCTTGCTGCCGGGCGCGATGTTCGGCGGACGGCTTGCCGACCGGATCGGCCGCAAGCGTGTGCTGGTGATTTCCGCCTGCCTGTTCGGCTTGCTATCGATTGCGACCGCGCTGGTGAGCGACTTTCACACGCTGGTAATCGTGCGAGTACTGACAGGCATCGGCCTGGGCGGCGCACTGCCGAATCTGATCGCGTTGTCATCCGAAGCGGTCGAGCCGCGTTCGCGCAGCACTGCGGTGAGCGTGATGTATTGCGGCATTCCGTTCGGCGGCGTGATCGCTTCGGTGATCGGCGTGCTGAGTGCTGGTGACACCGAGTGGCGGCACATCTTCTACGTCGGCGGCGCGGGGCCGTTGGTGCTGGTCCCGCTGTTGCTCCTGTTTCTCGCGGATTCGAAGGCATTCACCAAGGCTTCGCGAGACGGTCATGCGAAGCCCGCGCCGGTCGGCGAGATCCTGTTCGGCGGCACACGCGGCCTCTCGACCGTGCAGATCTGGGTCAGCTATTTCTGCACGCTGATCGTCCTCTACTTCCTGCTCAACTGGCTGCCTTCGCTGATGGCGGCAAGCGGCCTGTCGCGCGCGCAAGTGGGTTATGTGCAGATTTTCTTCAACATCGGCGGCGGCATCGGCGCGTTGTGCATCGGCATGTTGATGGACCGGATGCGCTCGGGCGTCGTGGTGGCGGGCATGTACGTCGGGATCATCGCGTCGCTCGCGGCGCTCTCGATGGCGCCCGGCTTCGGCGCGCTCGCAACCTCGGCCTTCTTCGCGGGGATGTTCGTGATCGGCGGGCAATCGGTGCTGTACGCACTCTCGGCGGCGTTCTACCCGACTGCCATGCGCGGCACCGGCGTCGGCGCAGCCGTGGCGGTGGGCCGTATCGGTTCGGTGGTCGGACCGCTGGCAGCAGGTCAATTGCTGGCGATGGGCCGCAGTTCGTCGACGGTCATCGGCGCAAGCATTCCCGTCACGCTGATCGCCGCCGCTGCCGCGTTGCTGTTGCTGCGCCGCCCGCGCGCCGACGACTGACCGGTCGTCCAGGCAAACCCAAAAGAACCCAACAACAAACTCATTCAATCAACGGTTTGGAGACACTCTGCATGCAAGCATCCACACGCCTTCTTCTTTGCGGCGCATTGTGCACCGTCAGCGGCGCGGCAGCGGCCCAATCGAGCGTGACGCTCTACGGCATCATCGACACCGGCATCGAATACGTATCGCACGCCAACGCCGCAGGACAAAGCGTTTTTCGCATGCCGGCGGTCACCGGCGAACTGCCCTCGCGTTGGGGTCTGCGCGGTAATGAAGATCTGGGCGGCGGCTATAGCGCGGTATTCACGCTGGAAAGTGGCTTCAACGTGCGCGCCGGCGATCTCGGCCAGGGCGGCCGGCTATTCGGACGTCAGGCGTTTGTGGGCATCAAGAGCCCGTACGGCACGGTTTCGTTCGGACGCCAGTACACGATGACGTATTTCGCGCTGATGGGCGCGGACCTGATCGGCCCGGACATCTATGGCCTGGGCTCGCTCGACGCCTACGTGCCGAACGCCCGCGCCGATAACTCCGTGACCTACCTCGGCACGTATGCAGGCGTGACGCTCGGCGCGAACTATTCGTTTGGGCGTGACGCGGCCGGCACCGGTAACTCGCCGGGCCAGGGCACCTGCACCGGTTCGGTACCCGGGAATGCAACGGCATGCCGCGAGTGGTCGGTCATGCTGAAGTACGACGCGCCGCTGTTCGGCGTCGCGGCTTCGTATGAAGAGCAGCGTGGCGGAAGCACGGCAGCGGCAAACTTCTTCGACGGCGTTGCGCCTATTCCACTCACGAATGCCGCCGACAAGGACATCCGCACCCACGTCAGCGCCTACGCGAATATCGGCAAGGCAAAGATCGGCGCGGGCTGGCTCAATCGCCGTGTCGACCCATCGTCCGTCACGATTGCGGACGTGCGCTCGAATCTGTTCTTCGTCGGCGCCTCGTACTTCGTGACGCCTGCGTTCATCGTTGACGGCGAGGTCTATCACATCACCAATAGCGACCACGACACGCGCGCCACGATGGGCACGCTGCGCACCACCTATCTGCTGTCGAAGCGCACGGCCGTCTATGCGCAAGGCTCGTATCTCGCCAACAGCGCCAAGGCGCGCTACTCGGTCAGCGCCGGTGGTGGCGGCACGACACCCACGGCGGGCACCGGTCAGACCGGCGCGATGGTTGGCATTCGTCATTCGTTCTAGGGGACACTGCATGAAGCACACATCCATCGCACTGGCTGCTGCGGCGGCACTAACACTCGCCGCGTGCGGCGGAAATGATGTTAGCGACCCGGCCGTCTCCAGCACGAGCGCCAATGCGCTGCCACAACTGAGCGCCGCCTCGCCCGGCACGCTCGCCGGCAATTGCGCCGCACTCGCCGCGAAACTCACGTTCGCCAACACCGTCTTCACCTCGGTGACGGACGTCGCGGCCGGCACACTCAACGTAGCCGGCAAACCGATCGCCGAGCACTGCCTGATCCAGGGCAGCATGAACCAGCGTGTGAGCAACGTCGACGGCAAAACGTACGCCATCGGCTTCGAGATGCGCCTGCCGCTGGCATGGAACGGGCGCTTCTTCTATCAGGCCAATGGCGGCCTCGACGGGAATGTTGTGACCGCAACCGGCGAAATCGGCGGCGGCGGCCCGACCAACGACGCGCTCAACATGGGCTTCGCCGTGATCAGCTCGGATGCGGGGCACAGCGCGGCGCAGAATCCACTGTTCGGACTCGACCCGCAAGCGCGCCTCGACTATGGCTACAACGCAGTCGCCACACTCACGCCGATGGCCAAACAGGTGATCAAACTCGCCTACGGTAAGGGGCCGGACCGTAGCTACTTCGACGGTTGCTCCAACGGTGGCCGTCATGCGCTGGTCGCGGCGGCACGTTCTTCGGCGGAATATGACGGGATAATCGCCGGCGACCCGGGCTTTCACTTGCCAAAAGCAGCCATCGGCGAAATGTGGAGCGCGCAGCAATTGGCGAAGGCGGCGACCGCCACAACCGCGAACGGCCTGCCCGACATCACGACCGGCTTTACCGCAACGGAGCGTCAGATGGTGGCGTCGAAGATATTGGCCAAATGCGACGCACTCGACGGCGCCAGCGACGGTCTCATTCAGGATATCAAGGCATGCCAGGCAAACTTCAGTCTGGCGACGGACGTGCCCACCTGCACGAACAACGTGCGCGACGGGACGTGTCTGACGAGCGCGCAGAAGGACGCGATCGGCAACGTCTTCTCGGGCGCACGCAACAGCGCCGGCACGGCCCTGTATTCAAGCTTCCCTTACGACGCCGGCCTCGGCCCGGGCTGGTCGGCATGGAAGCAGGCAAACTCGATCACCCTCGATCCCGCCGCAGCGGCGTTCACGTTCACCACGCCGCCACAGAGTGCGTCGGTGTTGAGCCAGTTGTCGGCCTATGCGCTGAACTTCAGCATGGATACCGACGCACCGAAGATCTTCGCCACAAGCGGCGTGTATAACGAGTCGGCCTGGTCGTTCATGACGCCACCCGACGAGACCAGCCTCAGTGCGTTGAAGCAGCGCGGTGCAAAGCTGATGGTCTATCACGGCACGAGTGACCCGGTGTTTTCGTCGAACGACACGACCGATTGGTATCAGCGGCTCATGACGGCCAACGGCGGCGACGCATCGAACTTCGCCCGTCTTTACACGATCGCCGGCATGAATCATTGCTCCGGCGGCCCGAGCACCGACCAGTTCGACATGCTCACGCCGATGATCGCGTGGGTTGAACAGGGCAAGGCGCCGGACAGCGTGGTCGCCACCGCGCGCGATGCGAGCAATGTCGTGCCGAACACGGACGTGCCGGCCAATTGGGGGGCCGGACGCACGCGGCCGCTGTGCGCGTATCCGAAAGTGGCCCGCTATCAAGGCGGCAACATCATCGCCGCGAGCAGTTTCGCGTGTAGTTAAGGTGTAACTGAGTCATTGCCGGGTTGTCGCTGAGTCCCCGGGAAACGCATCATCCTCGCGCATGATCGATGCGTTGCATGCGCGGGGGAAATACCCGCCCGTCTCCGGGCGTGCACCCTCCTTTGCAGCATCCTGTGCAGCCGGGCCGCGGATATCTCCGTACAGCCGAATCCCCTCATCGAATACGCGCGCAAGCCGCTTTCATTCGCCACCCTTCTCGCGATGCTGGAGCGGATGGCGACTAGGTACAACTCCGAATTCCTGACAGGCGCCACACGGGCTACTCTCGCCAGATTAATTAAACAGAACGTCGTTCTATTAGACAGAACGACGCGAACAAGAGACACTCGAAGGAGGATTCCATGGCAAGCAGCCTGCCGATCGACGCACCCGGGGCGTCGCCCGATTCAAGCGCCAATGCGCAGGGGCTCACGCCGGGCATCAACGCGCGCATCGATCGTCTGCCCGCAACGCGCACGGTATGGACGCTGGTGTTCCTGCTGTCAATCGGCGGCTGGTTCGAGTTCTACGATCTGTTTTTTACGGCCTACGTCGGCCCCGGCCTGGTCAAAAGCGGGCTCTACGCGACGACGACCGCGTCGTTCTTCGGAGTGTCCGGTTTGGGCGCCTTCGTGGCGGCATCGTTCGCCGGACTCTTCATCGGCACGTTCTTTCTCGCGGGCATGGCGGATCGCTACGGCCGCAAAACCGTGTTTACCGTCTCGCTGCTGTGGTATTCCGCGGCTACGCTGATCATGGCGCTGCAAACCAGCGCGCCGGCCATCAACTTGTGGCGCTTGATCGCGGGCATCGGCGTGGGCGTCGAACTGGTGACGATCGACACCTATGTCAGCGAACTCGTGCCGAAACATCTGCGTGGGCGTGCCTTCGCTTTCGTTCATCTGGTGCAGTACACCGCCGTGCCCTCGGTCGCTTTGCTCGCGTGGTGGCTGGTGCCGCAAACGCCGTTCGGCATCGACGGCTGGCGCTGGGTTGTGATCATCGGCGCACTCGGCGCGGTGGTGGTATGGGCAATCCGCCGACGCGTACCAGAAAGCCCGCGTTGGCTCGCGCAGCAAGGCCGCGCCGCCGAAGCGGAAAAGGTCATGCAGGCAATCGAAGCGAAGGTCGCGAAGCAATACGGCAAACCATTGCCCGCACCGGTACCGGCTGTCGAACCGGCCACCACCAAGGCCGCCTTCCGCGAAGTCTGGCAACCGCCGTATCGCAAACGCGCGATCACGATGCTCGTGTTCAACTTCTTCCAGGCGATCGGCTTCTACGGCTTCGCGTCATGGGTGCCGACGCTGCTGGTCTCCAAAGGCATAACGATCACGCACAGCCTGATGTACTCGTTCGTTATCGCGGCCTCGAATCCATTCGGACCGCTGATCGGCATGGCCATCGCGGACCGCATCGAACGGAAGACGTTGATCGTGTTGTCGGCACTCGGTATCGCCGTGTTCGGCAGCCTGTTCGCGATGCAAACCTCCCCCGCGATGCTGATGACGCTGGGCGTGCTGATCACGCTATCCGGCACGCTGCTGTCGGTTGGCTATCACGCGTACCAGACCGAACTGTTCCCCACGCGTTTGCGCGCACGCGCCGTCGGTTTTGTTTACTCGATGTCGCGTTTATCCGCGATGTTCTCCGGCTTCATGATTGCCTTCGCGCTGCGCCACTTCCAGGTGCCTGGCGTGTTCGCGTTGATCACGGTGTCGATGGTCATGGTGATGGGTGCAATCGGCATCTTCGGGCCGCGCACCAACAATCGCAATCTCGACGAAATTTCGCATTGAACAAGAGGCTTCAAAGATGACGCTGCCGTTGGCTGGAGTACGGGTACTGGATTTATCGAACGTGTTGGCGGGGCCGTTTTGCGCGTATCAACTCGCGTTGCTCGGCGCCGACGTGATCAAGGTCGAGCACCCCGAAGGCGGCGATCTTGCGCGGCGTTTAGGCGCCGACAAGGAAGCGGCGATGCGCAACATGGGAGCCTCGTTCGTCGCGGTAAATGCCGGCAAGCAGTCCATCACGCTCAATCTGAAAGATCCGCGCGGCAAGACTATTTTGCGCGAGCTCGTCAAAACCGCGGACGTGCTGGTCGAAAATTTCCGGCCCGGCGTGATGACGCGTCTCGGCCTCGATTTCGACGCGCTGCGCGAGGTGAATCCGAAGCTCGTGTACTGCGCGATCTCAGGCTTCGGCATGGATGGCGAGTTTTCGAAACGCCCCGCCTACGACCAGATCATTCAGGGTATCTCGGGTGTGATGAGCGTGACCGGCGATGCCGACAGCGCACCGTTACGTGTCGGCTATCCGATATCGGACACCGTGGGCGGTCTCACAGCGGCGTTCGGCATCTGCGCCGCGTTAGTCGATGCCCGCGCGAGCGGACACGGCCGCATGCTCGACGTCTCGATGCTGGAAGCCACGCTTGCGACGATGGGCTGGGTCGTGTCGAACTACCTGAACGCAGGTGTCGCGCCCAAGCCGATGGGCAACGAGAACTTCACCGCCGCGCCTTCGGGTACCTTCAAAACCGGCGACGGGCCGCTCAATATCGCAGCAAACGAGAGCAAGCAGTTCGCGAGCCTGTGTCGTCTAATCGGCCGCGCCGATCTGCTCGACGACGTGCGCTTTTCCGAACGCAACGCGCGCAAAGTGAATCGCGCGGCATTGAAGGCCGAAATCGAAGCGGCACTGGCACACGACAGCGCGGCGAACTGGGAAGCGAAATTCTTCGAAGCGGGCGTGCCGGCCGGGCGCGTGATGTCGGTGCCGGAGATCCTCGCGCATCCACATCTGGAATCGCGCGAGTTCATTCGCGAATTCGCCGGCGACGGCACCGCTGAGCGGCAACGCGTCACCCGTGCGGGCTTTCGTCTGTCCGATGCCGACACGGCGCCGACCACACCCGCACCGGTCCTATCGGCTCACACGCGTGAGCATCTCGCCTCGCTCGGCTACGACGACGCACAAATCGACCACCTACGCTCCGAAGGAGTGATCTGAACATGACGCAAGCATTCGACGCCGCCAAGCTCGCCGCCGAGTACTGGAGCACCTCGATCATCGATATTCATCCTGGCTCGATCAAGGTGCGCGGTTTCCCGATTCAGGAGTTGATCGGCAACGTCAGCTTCCCGCAGATGATCTGGCTGATGCTGCGCGGCGAACTGCCTGACGCCGCGCAAGCGCGTCTGTTCGAGGCGGCGTTGGTTGCATCGGTGGATCATGGTCCGCATGCACCGTCGATTGCGATCTCGCGGATGGCGACCAGCTGCGGTTTGCCGTTGAACGGCGCGATGGCCTCGGCGATCAATGCGCTGGATGATGTACATGGCGGCGCGGGTCAACAGGCGGTCGAACTGTACGATTCCATCGCCGAACGCATGAAAGCAGGCGCTGCGTTGGAAGAAGCCGTCGAGCAAGGTGTCGATGCTTTTACCGCTGAACATGGCAAGTATTTGCCTGGCTTCGGGCACCGCTTTCATCCGATCGATCCGCGGGCAATCCGGCTTCTTTCGCTCGTGGACGACAGCGTCGAACAGAAAAGTATCAGCGGACGATACGCCGCAATCGCGCGCGGCATTGAGGCCTTGCTCAAACAGCGCAAGAACAAACCCGTGCCGATGAATATCGACGGTGCAACCGCCGTGATCTACGCCGAGCTCGGCTTTGCGCCGGAGCTGGCACGCGGGGTGTTCTGCCTGTCACGCGCGGTCGGGATTCTCTCGCATGCCTGGGAGCAACGCGGACGCAACGAGCGCAACAAAGGCCCGATCCCGCGCCAGATGAGCTACACCTACACGGGCAAGCCCGAGCGTCACCTGTCCTGAAGTTCGGCCGCGCGCCGCTGCGCGTTGCGCATCGCGCGTGAGTCGCCGCCTAGCGCATCCGTCGCGCGTGCGGCGCAATCGAACAGCGCACCGAGATTGCGTTCGAGGAACGCCTGATCGATACGCGAGCTTGGGCCCGCGAGTGTCAGCACGCCACGCAAACTCTGGCGCACACCGAATACCGGCATCGAGATGCCGGCCGTCTCCCGATCGCGCTCGCCGATCGACACACAGTAGAAGTCCTCGCGAATTTTCTCGTACGGCTCGCCCGGCATGCCGCCGAACGCCAGCAATGCATGACCGCCCGAGCCACTTTCCAACGGCAGCACGTCGCCTTCGCGCACGTGAAAACGCACCGCATGCGTCGAGTCCACGCGATGCAGACACACACGCACCGCCTCGTCGCGCACGTAAAAGGACACGCTTTCGCCACTCGTTTCCGCGAGTTCGCGCATCAGCGGCACCAGAATATCGCCGACGTTCAGGCTGCGCTGGTACAGCGCGCCGAGCATGAAGGTCGCCGCGCCGAGTTGATAGCGGCCGTCGTCCAGACGCAGTAGCAGGCGGTGCTGGATCAGCGACCCCGCGAGCCGCAACAGCGTGCTCTTGTAGAGCCCCGTGCGCGCCGCGAGTTCGGCGAGCGTGAGCGCAACGTCGTCCGGCCTGAAGGCGAACAGAATCGCGCAAGCACGATCGATGACGGCAACGCCTTCGGTCTCCTTTGAGTTTGATTTGTCGGCAGGCGTTGGCATGAGTGAGCGTGGGTAAGCATTGCTTCGTATCGAAGTGGAAATTTTACGCCATGACACGGGGTTCGTCATGTGCGCCGATCATCAACGAATCGAAGATTTCTCAAAAAATAATAAAAAACGTCAGAAGTGCGAAGATTTGTCAAATTGGGATTTTTCTCATGTTTGTCTCATAGACGTTCACTAATCGCGGCAGGTAACCTCCCCCAGTCGAATCGCATGGGTCTGCACATTCGCTCATGTGCGCGCACCGTGCCATCCAAAAAAACGGGGACCTCACCGCCGCATGAAAAGATCGATCAACGATGTTCTACAGCATCCGAGCGCCAGGCTTAGCCAACACCTCGGTTTCTCGATCCCCACACTGGATCGGTTTCTCGATGTTCTCGAGTTTCGTCTTGTAGAAGAATTTAACGAGATCTACTCGGCCGACATTACCGTCACGTCGATCGACAAGGAGATCGACGGCGCCGCCTGCGTAGGCCGCCGGGCAAGCTTCACGATCGATGAACGCGCCGCGATCCCGTCGTTGCCGGGTCTGGTCGATCCCGTGGTCGAACCCGCGCGTACCGTCAACGGCATCGTGACGCAGTGGGAACGGGTCATGACTAGCCGCGACGAGGCTACCTACAAGCTGCGCCTTGAGCCGCGCGTCGCGCTGTACAGGGAGGTCTACGACTCCGGCATATTCAAGGACAAGACGCTCAAGGAAATGATCTCCCAGTCGATCATCGACAGGAAGCTGATCGACTCGTTCGACGTCGAGTTTCAGCTGGAAGGCGCCGAGGAACGTTTCGAGCAGGCGGTCATGTACGAGGAGACGGTCTGGAATTTCGTGGACCGTCACTGCCGTCGCGCGGGCATCTTCTGGTACTTCAAGCAGGGCCGCAAGGGAGACGGACCGCAACGCGACACGATCGTGTTCGGCAACAATCCGCGCGCTTACGTGCGCGCGCTGGAGGTGCCGCTGATGCCGGTGTCGGGTCTCTCGGGCAACTGGCATGAGGCGGTGCTGTCGATCAGTCCGATCCGCAAGCTGGTCCCGGCCGTGATCGAATTGTGGGAGCACAACTATCGGACGCCCGCGAATGAATTGAAGGCCGAGTCGTACGTCGCGCGTGACGACCGCTCCGTGTACGGCAGCGTGAACCGCAGCACCGAGCACCACCATACGGCGGAGATCGGACAGATGCTCGCCGACGCGCGGCGTGACGAACTGGTTGCGCGGCAGACCACGTTCAAGGGCACAAGCGATGTAATCGGCATGATGCCCGGCATGGTGGTGCGCCTGACCAACCATACATTGCCCGAGGCCAAGTACGGCGTAGTGATCACGAAGCTCGTCACGACCGGTAGCCGCACCCAGCCAGTCTTCAACGAGTTCGAGGCGATGCCCTCGCACCTGACGTATCGCCCCGAATACATCCCCCAGAAGCACTGGCGCTGGCTTACTGGCCCGCTGGTTGCCACCGTCGTCGGCGACGACCTGCCCTACGCAGCGCTGGACGAGCATGGTCGCTACCAAGTGCTTCCGCATTTCCAGAATCGTACCGGCAAGCGCGGCACGAGCACGATGCCGCTGCGCCTCCTGCGTCCCAGCGCGTCGTATCTGGGTGGTTTCCATTCGCCGTTGCTGAAGGACACGGAGGTTCGACTTGACGGCACGTACGGGGACGTTGACCGGCTTTTTATCAGCGGTGCGCTTCATGACTATGCCAACCCAGATGTTGTTCATGGGCTGAGGGGCTGGAACAGCCGGGCGGTATGGCGCTCGCCGCTCAACGGCGCGAAAGTCCGCTTCGAGGACCTGAAGGGCCGCGAAGGGGCCAAGTTCGCGACCGTCTACATGAAGACGTCGCTCAGCCTCGGCAATCTGGTGGACAGCCAGAAGCAGCATCGCGGTGATGGCTTCGAGATCTACACGCAAGGCTGGGGCACGATGCACGCGCCCAAGGGACTGTTTCTTTCAGCCGATGCGCTGTCCAGTCCTAACGCGCCACACCTGGAAATGCAGGCGGCGCTCAAGGAACTGCAATTGGCCTTGAGCCGCGTTACTGCGCTGGTAGATGCGACCACGCAGGCGAAGGCAACGCCGAGCGACAAGGCAACGCAGTCCAGTCTGATGGACGCGCTCGACCAGCTCAAGAGCGCGGGATTGGTTGCGAGTGCTCCGGGCGGCATTGCGCTGGTGACGCCGCATTCGATCCAGCAGGCCGCAAGCGAAAACGTGATGGTGACGGCGGGCAAACACGTCGATGTCAGCGCGGTCAAGCGCTTCACACTGGCTGCGGGCGACCTCATTTCGCTGTGCGCGCACAAGCTTGGACTGAAGATCTTTGCGGCGAAGGGCAAGGTCGAGATTCAGGCGCAGAGCGATGCGATGGATCTGTTTGCCGACAAACAACTGCACGTGGCAAGCGCCAGCGAGGACGTGCTGGTGAGCGGGAAGACGAAGGCGGTCATCGCCAGCGGCGGTGCCGCGCTCACGATTGAGAACGGCAGCGTTGTGTTCCATTGTCCGGGTGAGTTCCGGATCAAGGCTGCTTCGTTCACGTTCGAGGGACCGGCGAATGTCGAAAATGCTCTGCCCAATTTGCCGCAAAGCGAATTGACGGTTATGAACCTCTACAACATGTCGCGCTAAGACGATGATCATCAGCCCTCCTTTCCTGCCCGTTGCAGGCATGACGTCCACCAACCTCGCGCTGACCGACCCGATGATGAGCGTCGTGGACGAATTCGAACTGGCACATGGTGTCTATCCGATCGCATTCGACCGCCGCTGGCACACCGGCGTGCATCTCTACCCCGCCACGCAAAACGAGAAAGTACGTGCGATTGCTGATGGCGAAGTCGTCGCGTATAGGGTGTGCCAGCACGCCATTGATGGCGGCACCCCGCACGACAGCAACGCGGGTTTCGTCCTGCTCAAACATACCAGCGAGACGGGCGACGGCCGGACCCTGACGTTCTATTCGCTATACATGCATCTGCTGGCGTTGAGCGCTTACAGCAGCGTTGGCGTTGATGGCAATGTGTTGCCGGAATTTCTGCGCCTGCCTTCGCCTGGAGGAAGTCTGAATCCGTCGGTCGCGCCTCCCGCACAAGCCGGCGGCGGGAAAAAGGTATCGCGCAAAGACGTACTCGGACTCCCGGGTGCTTGCCACGGGCAGCGGCATATCCACTTCGAGATTTTCATGCTGCCCGAAGATTTCGATCGCTATTTCGGCGCGACGCAACTTGAGAACGCGCAACCCCATACACCGGCGGGTACCGACTACTGGGGGCATAGCTACTACATTATTCCGGCGGGTCAAACGTTTGTGGCGCAGCCGCCGGGAACGGTCAATGGCAAGTTGCACGGGATCACATTTGATCCGCTGCATGGCGGCCAGAACACGCTGCCTCTGCATGTCGAGTCGTACTTTCATAGAGGCAGCAAGTACACGAGTGTCTGGAGTGTCGCGGCAGACGGTTCGCGAATCCCACTCGTGACAAACAAGCAGGAGCCTGAGTACGAATACAAGCTGTACGAGCGGGCAACGAAACTTTATCCGACCTGTCCGAGCGACGGGTATGAACTGCTGCGCTTCGGCCGGATCCTGTCAGCCTCACCTTCCCTTCCTGCCGGGGCGGCAAAAACAACATGGATACGTGCAGCGTTCGCGGCTGGTCAGGAGGGTTATATCGACCTCAACAACGAAAAGATAGCGAAGCTGTCCGATGCCGATTTTCCGTGCCTCGCGAACTGGCAAAAGGTTAGTGAAGGCAATAGCCCGTTTGCGAGTGACGGGCTGTGTGACATCGATCGATTGAAAGCGATCCTGGGAACTGCGAAAGAACATCAGACGCAGCAGGAGCAAGGCGAGCACGAGGAGTATCAGAAGGAAGAAGCGCTTGTTCGGTACGTCCGGAATACGGCTGGTGTGCGTGATCTGTTCAAAGGGTTTGTCTGTCAGGCGCCGAGCGAGTGGGATGGAGCGAATAACGATGCGCGCTACGGAAAGCTGCTCAGCCAGCAGGGCGAATTTTATTACGGTGATAGCGCGGGGTACGGGAAGTTTATGGCGCTGCTGAAGCAGTTTCAGTTCTGGGATGTGACACATCTTCAGTCCGGTACGAAACTTTGGTTCTTTCATCCGCTCCAGTTCATTCGGTATTTCAGGAGGTGCGGATGGTTGAGTCACGGTGAGCTTACTGCCACGTTTCCGCGTCACATGTTCTACACATCATCGGGAAACCCGAGGACTGCAACCACGACTAACAATACGACCTATACCCTCAGTCGAAGTGAGGCATCGAGTCGTGTCGCGAATCACGTGACGCCATTGAATGACTGCATTAGAAAATATATAGGCTGCAGCAAACAACGACAAGCCATATTCTTGTCGCAAGCTCTACTCGAGACGGCTCAATGGAGAAATTTAGGCGAGACGAAACGACTCATGCATGAATGGGGGTTTGGAGCATATTCTTCAGCTAATCCAGCGACCCAATACTACACTGCATTTTACGGCAGAGGGATTATGCAGCTTACGTGGGCTGGGAACTATGATTTATATGGGCAATTTAAGAATTTTCCGCCTCACACTGGATCGTATATCGAGCGGAAACCGAACATTACACCAAGAATAACGAATATTTCACAGCACTATAACTTTAATCCGAGCAATCACGGGCATTTAATGCAATGGTCGCCTCGATTCGACCCGGACATTGTCGCTGAAAATCGTCCTCTAGCTTGTGATTCCGGCGGATTCTACTGGGTATCGAAGTCTTTTTCGGAGGGAATCAACATAAACCGAGTGGCCGATCGCCCCTACTCGGCAGCAAATACCGGATTCGTAAACCGCCTCGTAAACGGCGGTGCGAATGGATACGACGAAAGACAGGCATACACGGCATTCATGCTTCAATTCTTTACTGACGACGTTTCGAACACCTACGGGCAGCTAATTTCCCCTCCAGGCCGGGCCAGTATCCAACCCGATATGACAACCACTGCATGATGATTATGTGTATTTTCGTCCGAATACTTCTAACCTCCCTCGCTTTGGTTTCAGGCGGCGTTTTTGCGTCCGATTCGGCAATAACATTCTCGCCCACCCCGACAACACGGGCCACCTTAAGAGTAAACGATCATTCAGTAACATTTGATATTTCGGCTCTCAAGACAGGGGAACATCATGGGGAAATTGATATTGACACTGAAAATCAGATTCACGTTGTTGTTGACAACTACAGCTTTGACAAGCGAAAAGGATTTTCGATCTGGTCAATAGATGAAGGAATGGGCGTTTATACCATTCATAGAATATTTTTATACTCTGACATTCGGGCTACTTTTGTAGAGGCGCATCCAGCATGCGGGGATCAATTTATCAACCTTAAGGTTGATAAAAAAAGAAGGCGACTCACGAGCACGTACTATGAAGGCAATGTTCCTAAGCTTTGCATAACTCGACTACCGAAAATCGATGACATCACTCGATGAACAAATTTTATGAACACTGGCGAATCATCTGCATGAATGACATGCAAAGTCCCCTTTGAATCGTCGATCAATTAGAAAACGACGACGAGGCGACGATAGCCTCATCGGATGTGATGTTCATTGGCAAGCAAGACTATGCAGTCAACTAATATCGGCGCGCCGCGGAGCGAGATGAATATCCACTGCTGCGCAGATGTGGGGGCAGAAGATGCAAGCGTCGGTGCACACCACGCGACCAAGGAATATGCATTCGCGGAAGAATTCAAAACTCTAATTCTTAAGATCAAGCCGATAGAGAAATAGAAGAAATTTATGAAAAGATCAATTCTTATGGGCGACGCCCAAGAAGATGATGGTCACATAACCATCGCCTTATCAGAAATTATGTACGCGGGCCGACTACTCGCGTGGTTCTGCATTGGCAGCGTTGCGTCCTTAGCTACCGACGTCGTTGCGAGGAACACGTCTCCAGTTGTACGAGCACGTGCATCAACAACCATATCGGAATACGCTGTGGGCGCCTGTAGATTTCGAATTGCGAGCATGTTCGGAGGTAATTTTCGTGTCCGGTCGCATAGCTCTCCATCACAGGGAATATATGATCTGCCCGATACAGGCCCAATCGCATCACCTGTTCTGAACGGTGGATTCAGTTTAAATTGCAATAAGGCCCACGATAAGCAAATAGGCATTTCGTTAGGAGCCAAGCTGGTTAACGGTCGATGGCTACGGTACGACCCTTGGGGTGATGGTCCGGAATTAGTGCCTTTCGAGAAACTGGCACATGTTCGGACCGTGCAACTGAAGGGAAGAAACTGGATCGGGAAGGGAATTACCGTCGACGATACGACAGGCGATGAGGAGCGCCGAGGTCGAATTTTCAGTTTTTGTCTTGTTCACAACACACAGGCGTTATGTGGAACAACGCCTGTCGCATGGCTGGCGAATCCAAAAGTCAACCAACTGTGGAAGATCAGGGCGATTCTTGAGTCTATCGAGTTTGTTGACGCACCGACACTGGCCAATGCTGGTGCTGCATCCAACTCAGCAACACTCGACAACTAAAACAAGAATCACGATGCGTAGCCCTGTTCGCGTAGGCGACAAACGGAAAAACGTTGACAAGTCGCTCTGCGCGCTCGGCGATAGTCCGAGCGTCCCAACAGAAGTGAGCTTGGTGCGCCAAATGGAGAGTACACGATGATTCGTCTCGCCATTGTGACGTGTGGCCTGCTGCTAACTTCGACGACCTATGCGCAGTCGGCAGCCGATGCCGCTCACATCCGAAGCATCGGAACCAATCCTATTGATCCGAACGCGGAGGAGCGCTGTGGCATGTCAATGCGGACACCAAACCTCAAACGTGGCGATGGACAACCGATTAGTTTTGCATGTTCTGACACATATAAAAGCGGCGCTTACACGTTCATGAATATGGATTTTCAGTACGATCCGAACCTCGAACTCAGCGGTGGCTCCCACATAAGCTTCGTAGTGGACGGCTTGAGCATTGAGAAAAAAATATCGGCAGGGGGAAACAGCATATTCCGCTTGAGACTCGGCGATAAGTTGCCGACCTTGGCGCCAGACTCCGCATACAAAGAGTCGAACTGCGGTGCCCCCGTCATCAAAACTGACATCACACCCATCCAAGGAACCAACTGGCACGGCTGGATTGCCGAGGAAACGTTCGCGAGAGCTCATAGCCGTTGCAAGACGGCGAAGGAATACACGTCACGTTATCGCTGCGTTCATGTCATGGTTGGCAACGACAAAATGACGGCCCAATTAGATGACGTGTGTCTGCTACGCAAGCGCGAACTTAGCCTGGAAAATGGCTTCAGTTATGACCTCTTTATGGACATGCTCAAGACGCTTCGTTTTAAGGATTATTAATTTCACCAAGGCCGAACTCCTTCTCTCAATCAGCAACGAGTTCTATCGATAAATATTCCGCTCCTAAGTAAACGTATCTTCAAAGGAAACGGCCATGAAGTCTCCCATCCGCAAAGGCGACAAACTGGTGATGTCAGCGGCATCGGAAGTGAAGGTCACCGGCCGCCTTCTCACGTGCCCCGACGAACGGCGCGGAAAGTGGACTTAACGGCAGGGTCAAGTGTACGAAAATTATAAAAGAGGCTTTTTTGTGAAATTTTTTCAACATGTTCTTTTTTATTTTATGGCGTTGTCGTACGGGATTGTGCCTGTTGAATCGATCGCAGACGAGAAGGTTAGTGTTGAGGGAGTCTCCGGTCCAGAAATTTCAATAAAGAAATCTGGATCTGAACGTCGCTGCACAATTGACCAGAAGCCCATTAATCTCAAGCTGAGTTCCGATGGACAGTCAGCAATTGTATCGGGAACTTCGTTTATTCCAGTTAACGATTTGATGCAATGCGATCCTGCAAAAATAGTTTACGCAACGCTTGCCGCTCCTCATGTTGGATTTCTATCGGACGTAAATCTACGAGCGGGCTTGTACGCATCCCTCGTACCCGTCGCCGTGAATCCAATGAGTTTTTTAGCTGTTGTAGCAAAAATTGGCAGCAACAAAAATATTGTTAATTTGCCAGGGTTTTATCGAGTTGGGGTGCGCGCACCAAAAATTCTGTCTGAAGCGTCCTCCAATATATTCCCAGTGATTTCGCTCGACGGTCACTATATTTCCCTGGATTTGTATGGCTGTGATTTTGATGGATATATGGATGCTTTTGACATTGAATTGAACAAGAAAACTCGGATTGATCGCGCATTATGCGATAAATTATTTAATTTTCGATGACAGCCATGAACTCCCCCATTCGTGTCGGTGATTTTTTTAAAATTACGGCAAGGCGACAACAGACTTAACTTAAATGAAATTCGCATACAGGGTCCTGATAACTTATATCTGCGCTTCATTTTGCATGTTTTTAAGCGCTGCGATTGCCCATGGAAATTCACCTGAATTTTCGAATTCAGTTATTCCTCGCATGTTTCAGCGCAGCGAGATAGGTGCTAATCGCCTTGCGGAGATTGAAAGCAAGATAAAAAAATTCCCAAACTTCGATGTTGATCATCATCGAATATTAAGTATTGTCGAGTGGGGATCCGGATCAACGGGAGGCACGGTAGTTGTGGCAAGTGAGGGGGTTGGAAAATCTTCGGGTTGCTCAATCTATGAAAATATTGGAACTGGAAATTTTTATTTTATAACTGGCGGCCCATTTTGCCATTTTTTCAAAGAACCGGTGGGCCATATGACGAAAGACTTCCGAAATGTGAAGTTTGATGCTTCGATCCGGCAATGGTATGACGGCCCAGCAACTCCGATTACATTCGAGCTAATTTTTGACGCAGACCGAAATATTTTTTGCGAGCCAACCAGTCAGTCTGAAGCATTCAAATGCCACATCGATATGATGCCCTTGAAGTGATAGCGTCGTCGTTGAGCGTGGGGGGAGCTTAGGAGAAAAATCCGAGCGGCAAGCCATCCCCATGAAAATGCATCTAAATTTTAGTTAGATTAAATAATCAGCCAAGTCTAAATATTTACATGTCAAATAGGATTATAAAGAAAATTACCATGTGCTCACGCGCCACAGCTTATCTCACCATGGGTATTATTGGCCTTGGATTTGCATTTGAAAGTTTTTCAAAAGATTCAAAATTCGTCGACATTCGCATATTGGAGACCAACAAATTAGATGCAAAAAGTCTTGATGAAATTGAAGGTCGCTTGAAGAAAATTCCTGATTTCAGCAACCACACACAGCGAATATATCGGGTTGTTGAATGGGGTTCCGGGTCGAATCATAAGGTCTTGATTGCTGCTCGCTCCGGCCCTGGAGGAGGAACCGTGGGTTGCGGATTCTATGAGCAAGACACCGATGGAAATTTCGTCTTTTTGATCGGCCAACCATATTGTAAATTTACAAAAAAACCAGATATTTACATTAGGGAAGGCATTCAAATAATCCGATTTGGAATTTCAGATAGACAGTACTTTGGCGGCCCAATATTTAATGAAAGTTACAAATTTATTTTCAACTCCGAGATGAATTTTTTTTGTCATCCGGACAGCGAGTCAGAAATTTTTAAATGTCCGGCATATCTGAACAAATTTCAATCGGAAGATTAGCAATGCGAAACCCCATCCGCAAAGGCGACAAGCTGGAAAACGGCGGTGAAGTAACAACCGCCTCATCGGAAATGATGTTCTTGGACAAGCTTCTGGCATGCCAGGGCGACGAGGCACTCTGCACGCTGCATGGAAAGACAACAATCGCCGAGGGCAACCCGTCGTTTCCCGGCAAGGGCGGCAAGCCAATCGCAATGCACTACCACCGCCGCACATGCGGATGCCGACTACTGTCGTCGCTGCAAAACGTGAATATCGCCTGACGATGCCGGTCGATCTGTCACCTGCAGGACCACCACGTGCCTACCCGACGAACCAACCGCGTCTTGTACCGTGGCTCATCGGATGGGCACTGTACAACGGCATTGGCTCAGCAGTGGCGCTGCTGCTATGGCCGGCTGGCACGCCCGCGAGCGGGCCGTGGTTCTGGTTCTGCGTCGTGGGTATCCCCAACGGCCTGTTTTTCATCACGCTGGGCATCGCGCGCGCCGGATACGAAGCATTGTGGTTCCGGGCGCACTACTGGAACATGCACCGGCGCAAATGGCTCACTAGCCGCGTGCGCTATGCGCAGCAGCCGCTGCAAGTACTCGGCGTGGGATATTGCCTGCCGCTTGATGGCAAAGAACTGGCGAAAGCGCTTGCCGGGACAACATCTGTAATGAAGCCGCAGGCACCGCGCAGCGGATCCGGAACGGTCGTGCATGGCCGGTTCGCCGATGACGATCCGCTCCTCGCGGAACCGTCCGAAACCGCGCCGCCGTCAGCGGATGAAGAGGCCATGTCGGACGTTGCCACACAGGAACCGACAGATGCGCCCGTCCTCACTCACGAGGAGGTTCCGCCCGTCGTGCGGATGCTTGCCCAGACTCTCGACACGCTCGGCCCAAGCCTGCACGCCTTGTCGCAGTACGGCCCGACGTACGCGCCCACCGTGCGGGTACTCGCTTCTGCGGAAACGGCCAACACCCGCGTAGAGCAAGTCCGCCACGCCCTGCAGGTTGCCGGACTACCTGCACTTGAGTGCCTGGCCGCGCCAGCCAGCGACGGCCTGATGGTGGCCGACGCGTGGCTCGACGCGGGCGAGAAACGCCCGCTGCTGGTGATCGCCGCCGAATGGCATGAAGCGTTACCGTCCGTTGGCAGCACCGAAGGCAGCATCGCAGTGCTGCTCGGTCCCGGCGTGTTCGTCCTGCCCGAGCCGGTCAAGGTCGTGGCTACCCTGCATCGCCCCGTGGCAGGAGAACTGACTGTCCTCGCCGACATACTCGCGAACGCCGTGCTGTGGGGCAACGCCGACGCGCCCGCCATCCACCCCGCCTGGATCAGCGGACTCGAAGACTCGCACGAAACAGATCTACTTGCCGCACTCAAGAATGCGTCCCTTACCGGCGTCACGGAGCTCGAATCGCAGCGCCGCGCCGATAGTCTCATCGGTCGCGCGGGCGCGGCAGGCGGCTGGCTCTCGATCGCAGCAGCGGTCGAAGCGGCGACTACCGGCCCGCACCTGATCCTTCACACACCCCAGCACACGCAGACCGCGCAGGCCGCGATCCTTTACGTGAGCCCCGCAATGGACCCTACCCCACCGCATGACGAATCCAGCGAATAACATCAAGACACTCGCATTGGGCGACGAATCCTCCGGCGCACCGGGGGGCACCCTTGCCATCTGGGGGCTAATCGTGGTCGCCGTCGTGCTTGCCGTGCTCGCGCTCGGACTGGTCTGGCTCAAGGGTGATCTGCTTAACCTCACGACGCTGGACGCTCGAAAGAGCGCGACGATCTGGATTCTGTTCTTGCTGCCAGCGGTCGTGATCCTGCATCTGGCCGCGCTGGGACTGGGCGCGTACAGCATGGTGGGCCGGCTGTTTCGCCAGGACACCGGCGATCATTCAAAAGCCGCCGAGCCGAGCGCGACACTCAAACGCGATGCGCGCCTGCAATACCTGTCTGAAGAACTGCGGACCTCGCACGGCTGGTTTTGGCGCTATCGCCTGCCATGGCTGCTGGTGAGCGGCAGCGACAAGCTGGTCGAAACAGTCGCCCCCAGCCTCAAGCAGGCCGGCGTGCTACATGTCGCCGACGCGATTCTCGTGCATGCGGCACCCGACGGCATTGACGCCGGACTGTGGCGCAGACAGCTCAGGCAGTTGCGACGCAGGCGTCCTGTTGACAGCGTGGTGCAGGTCGCCCAGGTCGACAGCGCGACCCGGCCCGACGCGGAACTGCCACGCTCGCTTGCAACGATCGCGACGGATCTCGGCTGGGCTGCGCCCATCACGTTCCTGCATGCCGTGCCGACGACCGGTGGCCAGCCCGAGACGTTCCAGGCGATCGGCGCGTTGATCCCGGGTTCGCCTCTCCGCACGGACAAGGATTCGGCTCGTCAACTCGAAGCCCAACTCGCCACAATCGAACTGCAGACGGCAATGGTTGGTGTGCAGTTGTGCTGCGAGTCGCCCCGCATGCCATACCTCGCACAGGTGTCGAAATACATCGGCGAACAGCGTGAGCGGATCGTGACAGGCTGGGAGGCGCTGATCGTATCGAGGTGGCGGCGCGCCCCACTCGTCAGCGTGATGTTCGCGCCGGTATTCAAGGTGACAGGCGCCGCACCCGTCGTCACGCCGGCGATCGCAGCTTCGACCCGGGCTATGACGACCCAGGCCACGCCGAGCGGCACGACCGGTGCAGCCAACGCCAGCACCAGCGTCACCGACATGACACTGCGAATCCAACCGGCCTCCCTGCTACCCACCTGGCAGGAGATCGCCCGTGACGTGCGTCGCCAGCACGGCAAACGCGTCGGCTTCTACTGGCCTAACGCGCTGGCCGCGCTCGTCATGGCCCTCGCGATCGGCTGGTGCGTGGCGATGACGATCTCGTTCATCGGCAACCGCCAACTCATTCAGGATGCGCGGGCAAGCGCCGATGCCGCCCTCGCGGCCGCCCCTGGCACCCCGGCAGCACTGCGTGCGCAACTCGTCTTGCAGCAGCAGATCGACACGCTCGAGTACCGGCGACAGCACGGTGCGCCGTGGTACCTGCGCGCCGGCCTGAGCCGCAACGACGCGGTGCTCGATGCGCTGTGGCAGCCGTACCGGACCTCTGCGAACCGCAACCTGCAACGCCCGGTCGTGCGGGCGTTGCAGGCTGAACTCGCCCAACTTTCCCGGGTGCGCGCCGATGCGCTGCAAAGCCACGACGCGCAGCGGCACGGCTATAACGCGCTCAAGGCGTACCTGATGCTGACCGAACCCCGCCGCACCGATCCAGCGTTTCTGAAGGACCAGATCCTCGCCTCGTGGCCCGCGTCCCCTGCGATGTCCACCGGCGAGTGGCTCGACACATCGCAGTGGCTCGCCGGCTTCTATGCGGACCACCTGAAGGCGCACCCCGAATGGCGCATCAATGCATCGGAGTCCATCGTGACCGCCGCGCGCAATACGCTCGTTAACCAGATCGGTCTTGCAAACGCCGACGACACGGTCTACCAGAGCATCATCGACGACGCCAAGGGCAAGTACGCGGATGCTTCGCTCACGACCTTGCTGAACGGCGCCGATGCGCGCGGGCTTTTCACGAGCGCGCGGACCGTGCCGGGTATCTACACGCGTGCGGCGTGGGACGGCATGATCGCGGAGGAGATCGACAAGGCCTCGCGCGAGAGGCGTGTGAACGGCGACTGGGTACTATCCGGCGCCCCCAAGGGAGTCGCCGCAGTGGATGGCGGACCCGCGCAATCCGTCAACACGTCAGTCGTGCAGAAGACTCTCACGACGACAACGCCCATCGACGAGAAACGCGCGAGCGACGATCTGAAGCAGCGTCTCTCTGCACGCTATTTCGCGGAATACACCGCTGCATGGCAGGGCATGCTCAACAGCATCCAGTGGCAACCGGCAGCGAATCTGAACGGGGCGATCGACCAGCTTACCCGCCTCGCAGACGCGCAGACCTCGCCGCTGATTGCACTGATGAAGTCCGTGCAGTACGAGGCGCAGGCGGGCCGCCCGTCGCAGGCGCTGAGCGATACGCTGGTGCGCAAGGCCAAGAGCCTGATCCCCCAAGGGGATTTCCTGCGGGGCGTCGGCAGCGACGACAAAACCCAGGCGACGCTCATGAACCCGCTCGACAAACCGTTCGGTCCCCTGCTCGCGCTGATGGGTGACACCGGCACAGACAGTGGCACAACCAGTGGCACGGGCGCGAACAACGGAAGCAACGCGTCGAAGGCACCCGCGACGCTCAATGGTGTGAGCCTCGCGCACTACCTGACGGTCGCGACCACAATGCGCCTGAAGCTCCAGCAGATCGCGGCCAGCCCCGATGCGCAGGCGATGGCGCGCTCGCTCGCGCAGGCCGTGTTCCAGGGCAAGCTCTCGGAACTCGCCCAGGCACGCGACGACGCAGCGCTCACAGCCGCAAGCCTCGGCACAGCGTGGGCAGGCTTCGGCGACGCGCTGTTTGCACGTCCACTCGACACCGCATGGCAAACCATTCTGCAGCCGGCCGCCGCGAGCCTTAACGAAGCATGGCGCGCCAGCGTCACAGCACCGTTCAACGCGGCCATGAATGGACGGTATCCGTTCTTCGACACGAATGCCGACGCGTCCTTCGCCGAACTCGGACGCTATGTGCGTCCCGACACCGGCCTCATTGCCCGCTTCATGACGACACAACTGGCGGGCGTATTAAAGCAGCAAGGCGACCAGTGGGTGCCGGACGAACTGCGCCCCCAGGCGCTGCAATTCGATCCGGCGTTTCTCGCGGCAATCCGGCTACTTCCGACGCTCGGCGCGCGGCTGTACGCGCAGGGTGACGCAGGCTATCGCTTCGAGATCATGGCGTTGCCGTCGGTCAACGTGACGCGCACGGAACTCGTCATCGACGGCACGCCGCTCTCCTACTTCAACCAGCGGGAATCGTGGACCGCGCTCACGTGGCCGGGCAACGGTCTGAACGGGCACACAGGCCTGATGTGGGAGATGGTCAACGCCGGCCTGCGCCAGGCATTCGACGCCACCGGCGACTGGGCGTTCCTCCGGCTGCTCGCGAAAGCTCAGGTCAAGCCGCTCGACAGCACCCGTTACCAACTGACGTGGGATCAGCCGGATGCCGCCCCCCTGCGCTACGTGCTGCGCACGCAGGTCGGTGCCGGACCGCTCGACCTGCTGAAGCTGCGCGGCTTCAGGATGCCTGAGCGGATTTTTGTCGCACAGGGGCTTGCTTCAGGCGTCGTCGGTAAAGCTGGATCGGTGCCGGCGCTTCCACCGTTGCCGCCGGAGATGATGCAATGAGTGACGAGGACACACTGAGCAGGCCCTACACCATCAGACGGACGCCACCACCAGCGCGCCGACATTAGCAATCGCCGCATTGCAGCGCGCCGCATCGCCGCTCGTCTCCGTGAGATAGACAGTCACGAGAATCGGCCCGCGTCCCGGCGGCCAAAGAATCGCGATGTCGTTTGCCGTACCGTGATCGCCCGTGCCGGTTTTATCGCCGACACCCCAATCCTTCGGCAGCTTCGCGCGAATCCGTTCGCCGCCGGTCTGATTGGCGGCGAGCCAGGCCAGCAGTTGCGCACGCGATGACGAAGACAACCGCTCGCCCAGCAGCAGCTCGCGCAGATTGCCGAGCATCGCGTTGGGCGTGGTGGTGTCGCGCGGATCGCCGGGCGTTGCTTCGTTCAGCGTCGGCTCGTTGCGGTCCAGACGCGTGATGCCATCGCCGATGCTGCGCGCGAACGCGGTCAACGCGGCGGGGCCGCCAAAGCTAGCCAGCAGAAGATTGGCCGCAGTGTTGTCGCTGAGCGTAATAGCCGCCTTGCACACGTCGGCGACACTCATCCCTGCTTCGCCGGTGCGTTCGCGGGTGTGCTGGCTGGTCGCCGGCGAGTACGGCACAAGATCGCTTTTGGAAAACACGATCCGCCGCTCCAGATCCTCTTGTCCGTGGTCCACACGCGTCAGCACAAAACCCGCCGCCAGCAGTTTGAACGTGCTGCACATCGGAAAACGCTCATCCGTCCGCAAACCGGCATGCAAGCCGGACATCGTGTCGACGATCGACACACCGAGCCGCCCACCGCTTTCCACTTCGATCTGCGCGAGCCGTTGACGGATCGCGTCCGCCCTGGCCACGCCGCCGCCCTGCCTTGCAGCACCCGCCTTCACCACTTTCCCGAACGCGCCGCCACTCCCAACCGCAACCCCAGCTATCGAAACGCCGAGCATCGCGCCCGCGAATTTCCGTCTTGTAATCATCGCCGCTCCTTATGTGAAGCCGCAACTATCGGTTTTCCTGCGCCCGCTGGCAAACGATGATAAGTTAGTCGATCCCCAAGAAAATCTTATGCCTTCGCCATGAGACCGTATCTCCCGTTGAATGCGCTGCGCGCCTTCGAATCGTCCGCGCGACATCTGAGCTTTACGCGCGCCGCGCTCGAATTGAATGTCACCCAGGCAGCGGTGAGCCAGCAGGTCAGAACGCTGGAGGAACGGCTAGGCACCGCGCTCTTCAAACGTCTGCCTCGCGGACTGGCCATGACGGACGAGGGCCTCGCGCTACGCCCGGTCCTCACGGATGCGTTCGATCGCATCGAGGCCGTGCTCAAGCAGTTCGAAGGGGGCCACTTTCACGAGGTGCTGACGGTCGGCGTGGTAGGTACTTTCGCGGTAGGCTGGCTGATGCCCCGGCTCAAGTCGTTTCGCGACGCGCATCCGTTTGTCGAACTGCGGCTGCTGACCAACAACAATCGGGTCGATCTCGCCACCGAAGGTCTCGACTTCGCCATTCGTTTCGGCGACGGCACCTGGCCAGGTTCGCTCGCCACCCGGCTGCTCGATGCGCCGCTCGCGATTCTGTGTACGCCTGAGATCGCGAGGCGTCTGTCCGATCCGACGGATCTCGCTAACGAGACCTTGCTGCGCTCCTATCGTGTCGACGACTGGATGAACTGGTTCGCGGCAGCCGGCATTCCACCGCGGCCGATTCGCGGACCGGTGTTCGATTCGTCGCGGCTCATGGTGGAAGCCGCCATGCAGGGTGCGGGTATCGCGCTCGCGCCGGCGCTGATGTTCGATCGCGAGATCAACACGGGGCGGCTGGTGCGCCCGTTCGAGGTGGAAGTGCATGCCGGCAGCTACTGGCTGACATGGTTGAAGGGCAAACCGATGACACCGGCGATGCTGCTGTTCAGTCAGTGGATCGTCAAGGAAGCGGCTTCGCCCACCCCCGGCTAGCAAGCTGCCACGTGACGATGGCCGTTCATGGCGGGCCGCTCGGCTTGCGGCGGGAACACGTTCCACGAGCCGTCGTCATGACGAAAGAAGAAGATCGACAGCAAGCCGCCTGGCCGAAGTGCTTCGACGCAAACGTAGCGCTGATGCTGCGACGCGCTGTGGCAAAACCGCACGACACGTGCGGGCATGGACGGCGTCGGCGCGAGCCATTTGTCGACTGCCCAGTGCAAGGTCTTTTCGACGGCAACCATGATGATCTCCTTGAATCCTTGAATTCTTGAACGGGTTTCGGCCCGCTCACGCGAGCTGGGCGGCAACCTGACCATTCTTCGCGGCGCGTTCGACAAACGCCTTCACCAGACACACCAGCGTGAGCATGCCGGCACGGGGATGCGTCAAGCAGCAATGCACCTGTTCGCTGCGGCTTTCGCCAAGCAGGCACCACGCGCAGAAGTGCTCGCAGTTATTCGTCAGCAGGCGGTAATGGTTTTCGCCGAGGCGGGAGCGCGCGCGGCGCACGGCTTCATCGCCGACGTAACGGGCGCTCGGGGTCGGGCGGATCGTCAATGGATGACCGGCGGCGAAGCGGTTTAATTCCACTTCCTCAACCGGACCGCGATGCGCCGAGCTCGCAAAACCCGCGTAATGAACCACGCGGCCATTGCCGACGTAAATACCGTGATGTTCGTAACCGCTCCGCTGCGTGACCAGATGCGCGCCGATCGGCAGATCGATGGTCGACGCTTCATTGCAACGTGCGTCGCGGCCTTCGCTGCTCGTCGGAAGAGGGTTCGTGTTCATGGCTGGCCTCGCTTCGATAATCCAACACTGTTGCGAGATCTTTTGCATCATCCGGGCCATGTGCGGAAAAGCCTTTATTTAAAGGGCTGGCAGGAATTTCGAGGCGTTTTTAGTGCAGCAGCTGTCAGTTGCGAGCCGACACAAATTCAGCCAGTGTGTTGGCATACGTCGATCATTTTGGGGTGCTGGCTGAGCCGCAGCGAGTGTATTGGGCAGGGTCCGGGGGTCAGGCCGATGTGTTGGGTCCCGCACCGGTGCGCACGCGCCGATGTTGGCTGCATCCCGACCAATGCAGCTCCGTACGAAGACGCTCGGCATAAGCAAGCGCCCGGAATCGCCGCCCCATCAACGCGTTACGAGAAAGCCCGCTGGCGAGCCGCAAATTGGCATGGCACTTGCACCATCACGTTCAATTCCTTTTTAACCGCGCGCCCGACGCACGCGGCCAACCGGAGAACGACATGGCTTCCATTACAGTCAACGACCTCTCGCTGAACCTCGCACTCGACCGTAAAGCGATGGCGGCGATCCGCGGCGGCGGCGGTGCGCCGTGGGTGTACGGCTGGATTCAGCCGTATGTGCGGGAAACGCCGAGCATTGGTCCGGTCGTGAACCTGTACGACATTTCAAACAACTTCTATGCTAACCAGATGATCAACACGTTCCAGTCGGTCGATGTGCGCAACACCGGCGCGAACTCGAACATCAACGTGTCCCCGGACGCACGCAGCAGAAACGATACGGTGTAGCCCTTGTGACCTGTCCGAGCCATTTTCGATGGACGTCGTCCGCGCGCTCCGACGTCGGACGCGTCCGTGAAATCAACGAAGATGCCTGCCTCGCCCAGCCCGAACCCGGGCGCTGGGCCGTCGCCGACGGCATGGGCGGGCACGCGGTCGGTGATCTCGCGAGCCGGCTGGTGATCGATGCGCTGAGCCGGCTCGCGCCGCCGCGCGCCATGAAAACCTGCATCGCCGACGCGCGCACGCTGCTGCAAACAGCCAATCGCCAACTGCGGGACGAAGCGGCCCGCCGCCAGGTGCAACGGATCGGCAGCACAGTCATCGTGCTGCTCGCGTGCGACCGTTTCTGCGGCTATCTATGGGCCGGCGACAGCCGTCTGTATCTATACCGTGAAGGACAATTGCGGCAACTCACGCGCGATCATAGTCAGGTGCAGGAACTCAAAGCGCTCGGTGTGATTACCGACGAAGAGGCGCGGCATCATCCGGCGCAGCACATGATCACGCGCGCGGTCGGCGCAACGGACGTGCTCGAACTCGATGACGATGCAATCGAAGTCGCGGACGGTGACGTCTTCCTGCTATGCAGCGATGGACTCAGCAACGAAGTCAGCGATGCGGAAATATTGGCGGTGCTGACCTCGGTGGCGTGTGAGCGCGCGTCCGATGAACTGGTTGAGTTAGCGATTGCGCACGGTGGACGTGACAACGTCACCGCCGTGGTGGTGCAAGCCGAAGATCCGTATGCGTCCGACAAAACCCTGCTAAACCCTGCGCCTTGAAAGTGCGCAGCGCGTTTCATCGCGCGTTGGAGTGTCGGTTCGTCGAAACAGACGTCTACACAATCATCCCGCTAGCAATCCTTGCTCAAGCCATCCGTGCTTGTCCGGCCTCCAACAACCGAAAGCGCGTTTCACATTGCGGGATTCACTTCAAATTTCCGCAGCATCATTTTCCCGCTGCGTGAAAACATGTTTTACATCGCAAAAATACATGCGTATCTCATTGAAAAATAAGCATAAATTACGTCTTATGTCTTATATAAGACTTCACCGAAACGCAGCAAACGGCGCTACTATTTAGTCATGCAGTTCGCTTCGACATACGTAGCGGCACACGCAACCAGTTTTCAAATGCGCTTTGCTCTCAGGAGATACACATGACTCAATATCAAGACGACATCAAGGCAGTTGCTGGTTTGAAGGAGAAACAAGGCAGCGCGTGGAATGCCATCAATCCCGAATCTGCCGCACGCATGCGTGCGCAGAACAAGTTCAAAACGGGCTTGGACATCGCCAGGTACACCGCCAGGATCATGCGCGCCGACATGGCCGCCTACGATGCCGACTCGTCCAAGTACACCCAGTCGCTGGGCTGCTGGCACGGCTTCATCGGCCAGCAGAAGATGATCTCCATCAAGAAGCACTTCAACAACACCGACCGCCGCTACCTTTACCTGTCCGGCTGGATGGTCGCCGCGCTGCGCTCCGAGTTCGGTCCGCTGCCGGACCAGTCGATGCACGAAAAAACCTCCGTTAGCGCGCTGATCCGCGAGCTGTACACCTTCCTGCGCCAGGCCGACGCCCGTGAACTGGGCGGCCTGTTCCGTCAGCTGGACGCAGCCGTTGGTGCTGCCAAGGCCGCCATCCAGGAAAAAATCGACAACCACGTCACCCACGTCGTGCCTATCATCGCCGACATCGACGCGGGTTTCGGCAACGCCGAAGCAACCTACCTGCTGGCCAAGCAGTTCATCGAAGCGGGCGCATGCTGCATTCAGATCGAAAACCAGGTGTCCGACGAGAAGCAGTGCGGCCACCAGGATGGCAAAGTCACCGTGCCGCACGAGGACTTCCTGGCCAAGATCCGCGCCATCCGCTACGCCTTCCTGGAACTGGGCGTGGACGACGGCATCATCGTGGCCCGTACCGACTCGCTGGGCGCCGGCCTGACCAAGCAGATCGCCGTGACCAACACGCCGGGCGACCTGGGCGACCAATACAACTCCTTCCTCGATTGCGACGAAATATCGGCCGACGCACTGGGCAATGGTGACGTCGTCATCAAGCGCGACGGCAAGCTGCTGCGTCCCAAGCGCCTGCCTAGCAACCTGTTCCAGTTCCGCGCCGGCACGGGCGAAGCGCGCTGCGTGCTGGATTGCGTCACCGCGCTGCAAAACGGCGCCGACCTGCTGTGGATCGAAACTGAAAAACCGCATATCGCCCAGATCGGCGGCATGGTCAGCGAGATTCGCAAAGTCATCCCGAACGCCAAGCTGGTGTACAACAACAGCCCGTCGTTCAACTGGACCCTGAACTTCCGCCAGCAGGTGTATGACGCGATGAAGGCCGCAGGCAAGGATGTGTCGGCATACGACCGCGCCCAGCTGATGAGCGTGGAATACGATCAGACCGAACTGGCGATCGCCGCCGACGAAAAGATCCGCACCTTCCAGGCCGACGCGGCGCGCGAAGCAGGTATCTTCCACCACCTGATTACGCTGCCGACCTACCACACCGCCGCGCTGTCGACCGACAACCTGGCCCGCGAATACTTCGGCGACCAAGGCATGCTGGGTTATGTGGCTGGCGTGCAGCGTAAGGAAATCCGTCAGGGCATCGCCTGCGTCAAGCACCAGAACATGTCCGGCTCGGACATCGGCGACGACCACAAGGAGTATTTCAGCGGCGAAGCGGCCCTGAAAGCGGCGGGTAAAGACAACACCATGAACCAGTTCTGATACCTGTAGCACCGCAAGCAAAACGCCAACCCATACAGGTTGGCGTTTTTTTATCCGGCTAGATAGCTCGCGGGGTTCTCATCAAACCAGTCAGCCTCAACTATCGCTGTCTTCCTCGTCGTGCTCGTCCGCACCGTTTTGGCTCGAGGGCGGCGCATTCCGATTGCGGAAGTCCTTCGAATGCAGGCCATGCTTCTTCAGGAGCATTTGCAGATGCGAGCGGTTCATATCGATGCGTCGTGCCAGTTCGGCAACCGTGCCGCTCACTTCGCGAAGGCCACGCTCCAGGAAGGCCTTTTCCGCGTCGTCGCTCGCCGCGCGCTTGGCGTCGCTGAGCGACATCAGATTCGCCACGCTAATCGGCTCCTGTCCCGTCGCCGTGGCCGCTTTGGACAAAGCCGCGGCTGAACCGGGCGCGGCCGGCCGCATATCCACTGGCAGATGATCGATATCCGCCATCTCCCCAGCCAGACACGACACACGATACATCACGTTGCGCAGCTCGCGAATATTACCCGGATACGCATAGTTCAGCAGAAAGTCCCGCAGACGCGGCGTCAACCTGACGGGCCGGCGTTTTAGCGTGCCCGCGGCCTCGTCGCCGAACCACGCAATTAGCAGCGGTATCTCATCGCGTCTCTCGCGCAACGGCGGCAACGTAACGTGAATCACGCTGAGACGGTAGAACAGATCCTCGCGGAACTTGCCCTCCTCGCTGAGCTGCCGCAGATTGCGATTGGTCGCCGCGACAATGCGCGTATCGACGGCAATCGTTTCATCGGAGCCCACGCGTTGAATCTCGTGAGCTTCCAGCACGCGCAGCAGCTTGACCTGGCCTGCCAACGGCAATTCGCCGATTTCGTCGAGAAAGATCGTGCCGGTATGCGCGCTTTCGAATTTTCCTTTGCGGTCATTCGAGGCTCCCGTGAACGCGCCCTTGCGATGTCCGAACAATTCCGACTCCAGCAGATTGTCCGGAATCGCACCGCAATTCACGGAGATAAACGGCTTGTCCGGACGCGAGCCATTCGCGTGAATCACTTTTGCCATCAGCTCTTTGCCTGTGCCGCTTTCGCCGTCGATCAACACAGGCAAATCGGTCGGCGCCGCCTTTTCCGCGATTTCGAGCGATTCAAGCAAACGCGGATTGTCGCCGAACGTCCCTTCGAAAATGAAACTGCGCTCGATCAATGCCTTTCTACGCGCGCCACGCGATTGATCCGCGGATGCGGCAGGCTCGGCGGCCGTTGCCGCTTGCACAAATCGCTCCTTGTGCGAGAGCTGCATGACCTCGTCGCGTAACGAGGTGGCTTGCCGGAGCAGCTTGTCGATGTCGGCGCGTTCGAGCCGGGACGACCAGCGCAGCGTCGAGCGCAGAATCTCGATGCGCTCGATCAGACCTGCGTACGAAATCGCCGGGCTGGGCTCTTCTACCTGGTCGAGGATCTTCATCACGCACTCAATTGTTTCTGGACCAGCTGGTAATACATGCCGCCACGCTGGATCAGTTCATCGTGACGGCCCTGTTCGACGATCGCACCTTCATAGAGCACCAGAATCTTGTCCGCACGCATGATGGTGCTGAGCCGATGCGCAATGATCACGGCGGTTCGTCCCTTCAGAATATCGTGCATATTGCCGAGGATATTGCTCTCCGATTGCGAGTCCAGCGCCGAGGTCGCTTCGTCGAATACCAGCAGACGCGGATCGTGATACAGCGCGCGCGCAATACAGAGCCGTTGGATCTGCCCGCCGGATAAGCCAATACCGCGTTCACCGACAATCTGCTCGTAGCCGAGCGGCATCTTGCTGATGAACGCGTGCGCGTCGGCCATTTTTGCGACTTCCTCGATGCGGCGCCGTTCGGGCGCGTCGTCTCCGCTTGCAATGTTCTCGGCAATCGTGCCGGAAAACAGCAGATTGCTCTGCATCACATAGCCAATCTGTGCGCGGTAATAGGCCTTGTCAACCACACCGAGGTCGTAGCCGTCGATCGTCATCTTGCCTTCGCTTGGGGCGTAAAAGCCGACCAGCAGTTTGGCGAGCGTCGTCTTGCCGGACCCGCTGCGGCCCACAATTGCCACCAGTTCGCCGGGCTTGATGTCGAAGCTGATATTTTCCAGCACATACGCCGAATCGTCCTCGCCGTAACGGAAATACACGCCGTTGAGACTGATTTCGCCTTGCAGTTCCGGCAGCATCACGCGCGAAGGCAAATCCTGCGGCTTCTGTTCCGGCTCGATATCGAGGACGTCACCGAGGCGTTCCATCGCCACGCCCGCGTCGTTCAGCATGCTCCACAAGCCGACCAGCCCCATCAACGGCCCCAGCACGCTGCCCATGAACGCGTTGAAGGCGATCAACTGGCCGATGGTCATTTCGCGCGCCAGCACCAGATTCGCGCCGACCCAAAGGATGGCGATCGTCGTCGCCGCATTCAGCAACTGGCTGCCAAGCCCGATGAGAATGCTGAAAGCATGCGCCCGGTATTGCACTTCGAGCGCCTTCGCGTATTTCTTCTCCCAGCGCAACCGTACCGGCCGCTCGATGCCCATGCCCTTGATGGTCTCCACACCGGCGAGCGCTTCCATCAGAAATGACTTCGATTCGGTCGATGCCGTGAACACCTCACGCGCATAGTTCTTGATCTTCGGCGTGGCCAGCGCGGTCAGCGCCATGATCGGTATCACGAACGCAATCAGCACCAGCGTCATCTTCACGTTGTAGACGAACATGATCGTGAAGTAGATGAACACCATCAGCAGATTCAACGCGGTGGTCACCGTGGATTCGGTGAGAAAGGCGCGGATCGTCTGGTTCTCCTGGAAGCGCGCGAAGATGTCGCCGGTTTTCCGTTTGGCGAAGAACGAAAACGGCAGCGACATGGTGTGCTTGAAGAACTGCGACATCATCGCGAAGTCCATATTGCGCACCATGAAATTCGCCAGATATGCGCGAATCGACGACATCAATTGCGAAAATACATTGGCAATGATCAAGCCGCCAATCAGCAGATGCAGCAGGCTGACGTTCTGATGCACGATCACGCCATCGAGAATGTTCTGGATGATCAGCGGTGGAATCACGCCGAGCACCTGAATGACGAACGTAGCAAGGAACAGGTGGCCGAGAATCTTCTTATACGGCCTGAGGTAACCGACAAAGCGTATCCACGGCGAACGCGCGGCCGACATCTGCAGGAGATTCGGTCCGCCCGTAAAAAGCAGACAGGTGCCGCTCCAGCCACGTTCGAAATCCTCAACCGTCATTTTCCTGAAGCCGAGTGCCGGGTCGGCGACCCACACGTATTCCTTCGATAGCCCGTACACCACCACATAGTGGTATCCCTCCCAATGCACGATGAAGGGCAGATCGAAACCGCGCAATGAATCGAATGTGCATTGCACGCCGCGGGCGGTGAAGCCGAGCGATTCTCCCGCGCGCGCGAGACTATCGAGCGTGGCGCCTTGCGTCGTGACGTTGGCGAGTTCGCGCAGTTTGCCGAGCGTCATCGGGATGCTGTAGTGGCGGCAGACCATCGCGAGACACGCGGCGCCGCAATCCATTTCTTCAGCCTGTTCAACCAGCGCAAAACGCTTGATAACCTTTTCGCCGAACTCGGGTTTGGTCTGTAAATCGAGCATCAGCGGCAATTTGCGCCGCTGTTCGAGCCGCTTTTGCCGTTGCAGTTCGCGGTCGCCGTAACGAATCCGCTCATCCAGGACTTCGCGCAGCTTCGGATTGCGTTCGAGGATGAAATGGACGGTGCGTTCGGGGATGACCAGCAGCCGTGTATCGGTCGCCGCCACCACCGACGCCATTTGCTCCTGCCGCATCAAACATGCTTTTTCGCCGAAGATCTCACCTTCGCCTAGCGTCGCGAGCGTGTAGTCGTGGCCTTCCTCATGACGGACAATGCGCACTTCACCTTGCCGCACCACGTAGAGCCGCCGGTCGTCGCGTCCGTCCTGTTTGAGGATTTCCTTGCCGGCGGCCACCCTTTTCACGCCAACGCTGCGCACATACTCTTCGAGTTCCGCTTTATTGAGCTTGCCGCGCAGGTCGAATAACTGCGCAACGAAGCCGCCGGCCGAGCTGATCGCCACGTAGCTCGCGACAAATGCCAACGCGGCCTGATTGCCGGCGATCACCGGCTCGATCACGGCGCGGGGAATGAACAGCAACTCGGTTTTCGCGGAGGCCCGCACCGACGCTTCATGCACATACGCGCGCAACATCGCAATGTCGGCAAAGATCTCGCCGGTCTTGCGCACGCCCATACTGGTTTCCTTGCCGTGTTCCTCGGTGAAGATACGCACCGAGCCCGAACGAACCACGTAGAGACCGTCAGCCGTCTCGCCCGCCGAGCACACCGTTTCGCCGAACGAGTAGAAGCGTGCCTGCGCATATTCGGCAAGACGCTCGATCTCGTCGCGCGAAAACGGCGAGAGAATTTCCACCGAGGTGAGAAATTCGGCTGCGGAAGGCGCGGTCTGGGGTGCATCCATGTGCTTGCGGACCTCGATTCGGCTTTA
Source organism: Paraburkholderia domus (assembly GCF_905220705.1). Classification (GTDB taxonomy): domain Bacteria; phylum Pseudomonadota; class Gammaproteobacteria; order Burkholderiales; family Burkholderiaceae; genus Paraburkholderia; species Paraburkholderia domus. Next base: position 52,976 of record NZ_CAJNAT010000011.1, on the reverse strand, counting down.
CTTCACTCTGTGTTGCTTTGCGCTTCTATGTTTCGCTGCGGCGCGGTGCGATATACCTGTTAGCGCGCTTCAATCACGTGCTCCTGCGCGCGCGCAATCAGCCAGCCCTCACGCAGCAGACGCCTGACTTCGGCGGCCACATCCGCATCGAGCGTCGCGGGATACTTAGCCGTCACGGCGAAAATCTCGAAGCAAGTGCGATCCGCCGACGGAAACGGTCCGAGCAGATCGCCCACCGCCGCGTTGAAAATCTTCGCCTCGATATCCGGCTTCAACGATCCCCGCAGCACCTTGCCGATCACGCCACCGGCTTCGCGCGTATCGGCGATCGAATGCTCCCGCGCCATGTCGGCGAAACTCTCCGGATCGTCGTGCAGGTACGAGATCATTTCCTTCGCCTTGCCTTCGCTGTCGAGCACGATATGACTCACCTCGATCGCGTCGAACTTCGGCGAATTCAGCGCGAAGTAATCCTTGATCGCCGCCTCGTTGCCCACCACGTCGAGCATCTTCTCCTGATACAGCCCGTCCGTAATGAAGGCCTCGAACTCGTCGAGACTCACAGCAAGCGCATCGAGGTACTGATTCATATCCGTCGCGCGATGCAGGCCGCGCACGCGGCGGAACTGATCGGCACGTTGCTGGATTTCGTCCGCAGTGACGGCAATGCCCTGCTTTTTCGCCGCATGCACCGTGAGCTTGTCGCGCACGATCTGCTCGATCAGGCTCTCGAACTGGCCGGTCAATTTCAGAAGACGAATGAACTCGGAAACGTCCACGACTTCGTCATCGATTCGCACTATCGCGGTCATGTCATCCGCTCCTTTGATTGACGTGTAATCGGCGCGCTCAACCTGCCACCTGCCTGAACGGATCCAGACCCAGATCGATCAGTCGCCGTTCGCGCACCACGATCTCCGCGCTCGCCGTCATCCCGTAGCGCAGCGGATAACGGGTGTCGGCGATCTGGTAGTAGTTCTTGTCGAGCGTGACGCGGCCTTCGTATACCGGCTGCTTGTCCTGCAACGAAGGTTTGGTGGCCGGCGAAATATAGGCGAGCGTGCCGCTGATCAGCCCATAGCGCTGATAGGGGAACGCGTTAAATTTCAGCTTCACCGGTTGGCCCTCGTGCAGAAAAGCACGATCGTGTTCGGCGATTTCGATCTTCAGTACGGGCTTCGCATCTTTCGGCGCGATGCCGCCAAGCGGCGCGTTCGCCTGTATCTTGTCGCCCCGCTGCGTGGAGGTCACGTCGGTGATGACGCCGGAGACCGGTGCGAGGATCAGCAGGAAATTGTCTTTGTCGATGTTCTCGAACCGAATTCGCGCGGCGGCTTCGGCCACGAGGCGCGCGGTTTGCAGTTGAAGACGCAGCTTGTCTTCAGCGTCGGTGATGTCGCGAATGGCTGAGTCGTACTGGAGTTGGAGGTCAGTGGTCTGCTGCCCGCTGGTTTCGAGTTGAGCATTTGCCTGCGCGTATTCATGGCTCAGGCGGAAATCCAGCTCCGCGAGTTTCGATTGTGCGACGCGGTAGGCGTTATCCGCTTCCATCGCGGCGGTTCGCTTCTGCTCCACCTGCAACTCGGCGATACCGCCGCCACCTGGCTGCGCGAAAAGCTGCGAGTAGCGATCCAACTCCTGATGCGCCGCCTCTCGCGTGCGGCGGGCGTTGTCGAGCACGCTGCGCGCTTCGTCGAGTTCGGCCTTCTGGCCTTCGGCGAGCTTGGTCGTGCCTTCGGAGACGCGATTTTCGTGCTGATGGGCCTCCACTTCCATCTGCGCCTTCAGTGCTGCGGCCTTGCGCTCCATCAGCGCCTTCTTCTCGGGGAACTGCTTCCAGTCGCGCTCGGCGTCTTCCAGCTTGAGCTGCGCCTGCAGCGCGTTGCTCGCGGCCTCGATCGCGCCACGTGCATTCAGCCGCGCCAGCACGTCCCCCTTCGATACGGGCTGCCCCTCGGCGATGTACAGATCGGCGAGTTCGCCGTCGATCGGCGCGTAGATGCGGCGCACTTCGGATTCCGGTGAAAGCGTGCCTTGCGCGCTGACGATCACATCCGCGCGCCCCACGAACGACCACAACAAGCCGGCCACCACCAGCGCGACCATCGCCCAGATCAGCGCGCGCGCGAGCCGCACCGGTTCTGCGGTCAGAATCGCGATGCCTTCGACGCTGTGGTCCTCCAGCGCCTCCGACAGCGGCCTAGGGTGATTGTCGCGTTTCACTCTGCTCGCCTCCAATCAACGCCAGCTTCGCCTTCAACAGCCCGGGGTCCAGCACCATGCGCAGCTCGGTCAGCGAGCGACGCTGCAATTCCGCTTCGGCATCGATATCCGCGAGCAAGCGGTCGAAGTCGGCGGGATGATCCGCTTTCAGTTGCGTATAGATGCGCATGCCTTGTTGCGCGGCGGATTGCGCATCGGAAAGCAGACGCGCCTCGCTGCGAAAGCCGGGCGAAATCCCCGCTTCCAGCCGCAGCGTGCCGCCGATCGGACCACTCGCCCGATACTGTTTCCAGAGACTTTGCGCGCGCAGCATCAGATCTTGCGCACGCGCCAGCGCTTTGTCGTGCAAAGCGGCGACGTCCTTCTGGATCGATTGCACGAACCACGCGTCCGCTGTCGGGTCGAGACTGGCGTAAAACGACAGCAGCCGTTGGTCATAATCCTTGTCGCCGCGCGTCTTCTGCAAATCGGTGAACTGGCCGAGCAGCGCTTTCTTGTGCGCCAGTTCCGCCGCGATCACGTCGGACCACGGGCCGGCAGGCATGGCTTGCAAACCCGCCAGCGCCTGCTGGGCGTCGCCGCGCAGCCACGCCGCGCTCGCCGCGTCATGGCGCTGGATAACGTCCGTCGACGGCAGGCGGCTCGCGGCCAGTTGCTGAAATTGCGCCTGAAATGGCGGGGTGCTGAAATGCACCGTTTTCAACAGGGCGAGCAACGTCGTCAGTTGCCGACTGAGCGCGGCGTTCAGTACATCGGTGTACTGGCGCAAATCTCCCCGTACACGATCGAGCCCGGCGAGACGCGGATAGCGCTGCGCGTAATCGTCGAGTACGGCGGGCAGCGCATCAGGCTTGTCACGCGCCAGTTCGGTGCGAATGGTGCCGTTCAGGCGGTCGATGGCGGCGAGGTACACCGAGTCGTCGCTTTCCAGTTTGCGCAGATGGCTCAGCGCCTGCGCGTACGGTTCCGCAAAAACAGGCACATACGAAGCGATACGGTCGAGTGCGCGTTGATGGCTCCTCGCGTCATCGTCCCAGCGCTGCAGCAGGCCGCTGATAGCGGCTTCGTCGGCGTACATGCGGATCGGTGCATCCACCCCGCCACGCCCCACGACGAAGCGCTCCAGGTCGCCCACCCATTGCAATTCGCCGACCAGAGCCGCGCCGTCCGCATTACTTGTACTCAACGATCTCATCTCCTTGAGCCGCGCGTCGGCGTCATCGAACTGCGTCTTTTGCAGCGCGTTCAGCCAGCCGGGGAGGTTCGCCTTCAGCAGCGCTTCGCTCGCCAATGCACTGACTTTTGTGTCAGCGGGATGGTTTGCCAGATAGCCGTTTGCCGCCGTCACCGCGCTGGTGTAATCGCCGCTTGCCAGCATATTTCTCAAGTCGCGCTCCGATGAGCCGCGCATGTAGAGCGTCAGCGCAATAGCGACCAAAATGGCGAAGGCCACACCGCTCGACCACGCGGCGCGACGCATCATCGTGTGATCGCCACCCGCGAATGCCTTGCTGAGTTCGCCCGCGAGCAGACGCCAACGCTGCGGCCGGCCCTTCGCTGTATTCGTGCCTTGCTTGCCATGTGTGCCGTTTGTTCTGTTTATTCCGTTCGTGCCGTTCATGCCATTCGTGCCGTGCGTGCCATTTGCGCCGCCCGTCAGCGTGTCGCGCTTTGCTTGCGCAGATGCGGCCTGCGCCGCCTCATTGACTTCGTCCTCGCGTTGTAGCCCCGGGTCGACGCAAAAGATATCGAGGAACGAATGCGCTGCGCCAACGAACGTGGTCTTGTCGCTATCGGCAGCTTCGTCGACAGCGGGGTTGAGGAGTAGCTGGGTCACGGTCGGCTCGACTTCAGGGGGTTTCTGCAGCGTCACCCTGTAGACGAAGTGGTCGCCGCCAAATGCAAGGACGTCTCCCTCGACAAGCGGCAGCGCGGTTTCGTCGAGCCGCTTTCCGCCGACGAATGTGCCGTTGGTGCTGCCCAGGTCTTCCAGATAGAGCTCGCCGCCCTTCAGAAAGATGTGCGCGTGGCGCCGCGAGATGTAGTTCACCTGATGCGGATAGCGGTCCTTATAGCGCGAGAAGACTTCGTCCGCCTTGCTGATGAGAAAGGGGAACGCCTGCACGTCGATTGGCAGAAGCCCGAGGTCATCGCGCTGTGGCACCAGCAGCAGTCCGGGTGCGGGTGCCGCACTCGCGGCGGCGACGATCCGTGCGCGCGGCTCGATGCTCACGCGATAGCAAAGCTCGCCTCCGAAACACAATTCGTCTCCGGCACGCACTCGGGCAGGGGCTTGCCGCACTGCGATGCCGTTGAGCGTCGTGCCGTTCTTACTGCCGAGGTCGGCAACATAGACGGCGCCGTGCTCCGTGAAAATCCGCGCATGGCGGCGCGACAGGCGGGTAATCCGGTCGGTGGGGTAGTCGGTAAAAGGCACCTCGCTGCGCCCGATCGCGAACAGGTTATCGACGATCCGGATCGCGTCGAGTGCGGGACGCTGCGCGGACGCAACCGGCGACAGCACCACGTCGAACGTGGCGTCCAGTGTCGCGCGCATCTCAGCAATCGAAGCTTCGCCGGCGGTCATTTTATCTGGATCACTAATCGTTTACCCGCTGCGGCGAGAACGCAGCAGGAACGGATTGAAGAACTACGGCGAATAGCAGCTGTTCCAGGGAACCGCACAGAGACCGGCTCCTTACAGATTTTAAGTCACGCATGGCAAGTGTCAATTTTCCGATCGTCGCTTGTAAGGGCCATTCATGCGTCATACGCAGCCGAAATACACCGCGCCGCGCCGTGGATTAGCTCAGTGTTCCTTTACTTCTGCCTGCACATTCACATTCGGCCAACCGCCACCCAGCGCCTTATAAAGCAACACGGTGTCGGACAGGATCAGCTGATGGTTGGACAGCAGTTCCTGCTGCGCTTCCAGCAAGGTCCGTTCGGTTTCGAATACTTCCAGCTGCGACACCACGCCGAGGCGCAATTGAGACTGGATCTGATCGGCAACGATCTGCAGACGCGATACCTCCTGCTGCAATTCCACACGCTGCGCCTTGTGCGAATTCAGATTGACCAGCGCGTTTTCCACTTCCTCGAACGCCCCCATGACGACGACGCGGTACTGTTGTTCGGCGACCGTCGATTGCGCTTGCGTGACCTTCACATGAGCCCGCACGCCGGGATCGAGCAGCGGAATGTTGATGCTGGGCATAAATCCGTAGGTGAACGATTTCAGCAAATCGGTCAGCGCGAAACTCGCGGTGCCGCCGTGGCCGGTCAGGTTGATGGTGGGCAACTGCGCGAGCTTGGCCTCGCCGACCAGGTTGTAGGCTTCCAGCACTCTGAACTCGGCGGCCACCACGTCGGGACGCCGCGCCAGGAGTTGCGCGGGCAGGCCGTCGGGCACCACGGGCAGTTGCACGCGCTGCTGCAAATGCCCTTTCGGCAACTGGAACTCGCCCGCCGGCACGCCGAGCAGCGTGCATAGCGCGTTGTTCGCGACATCGCGCGAGCGGCGCAGTTCGAGCAATTGATTCGTCAGGCGGTTGATCTCGGCCTGCTGGCGCAACACCTGAGTTTGCGGCACGAGGCCGTTCTTGCGTTGACCGTCGTAGATGGTGAGAATCTGCCGGTTCGTGACGAGCGTTTGTTGCTGCTGTTCGATCTGATCGTCGAATTGCAGGATCTGGAAATAAGTACTGGAGACGTTCGACACCAGCTCCAGATAGCCGGCGCGCCAATCCGCTTCGCTTGCGTGAAATTCGGCCTTTTGCGCCTGCACGCCCTTCTCCACCTTGCCCCAGATATCGATGTCCCAGCTCACCTGCGTCGCGACGTTGTACTGTTTGGAAAACGTCTGACCTGTGCTTTTTTCGAAATCGGCTCCGGCGCCAAGATCCATGGTCGGCAACGCGCCTGCCTGGGCCTCGCCGATCTGCGCGCCGGCCACGTTGATCCGCGCGGCCAGCACCTTGATATCGAAGTTGCCTGCTATCGCTTTGGCGATCAGCGTGTCCAGATACGGATCGTGGAAGCCTTTCCACCAGTCGGGTTCGATGGTCGCAGCCGCCGAAACCGGCGAGCCTTTCTGATCCGACCACGACGCCTTGGCGGGCGTATCGGGCCGCTTGTAGTCGGGCATGCTGACGTCGACACACGCGCACAGCGACAGCGCGCACGCCGTCGCGGCGCAGAGTCCGCGCAGCGCTGAGCCCGTGCGGCTCGCATTCGCCGGTCGACGGTCGGCACAGCACTGTTCCGAGGCCTTGAAAAAGCGCTGACGGACCCATGAATCAAGCAACGCTGACACGATTTTCTCCGATGACACCGGCTACGCTGCACGAGGAGAACGCGCTATTTAAGTAAAGCATGTCCTGCCCGGCTTCACCATCGAAGCGATACAGGAAGGTCGGCGCGGGGATCGAGCGGTGACGCTGGGGTCGTGTGGAAAGAACGATTGGAAGCGAAATCTTTTTGACGCGCGGAGCTTGCGCGTCCCGCGGAGGCCTGAGCGCCTCCGCGGCGGCCTGAGCCGTTCAATACACGTTGATGTTGTTGCTCGAGCTCACATGCGGGTCGATCGTGGTGGTGACGCCGGCGACGAAGGCTGCGTTGTTGCCGTTGGCGTTCTGGATGTTCATCGACGTGCTGATCAGTTGCGTGGCGTCGACGTTCTTGCTGTTGTTCGGCGTGTAGACCGGCGAAAAGTTGAAGAACGACGACGACGGATAGCCGTAGCCGAGGCCGCCACGCACGGCGCTCATGGCCTTGCTGTCGAGTTGGGCGGTGATGGACAGGTCTTTGATCATCAGCGTGTTCATGGTAAATCTCCTGGAAGGGAAACAGCACAGTCTTGCGGTTGGGTTCGAGCATCTTGTCTGCTCGAGTGTCACTAATGCATGGGCTGTGCCAGTTTTGATTTCCGCTCTCAAGAAATCTTCTGAATGGCTGTAGATAAAGGACTTCGGGGAGGGTGTGCCGGGGGATCCAGCGCGACGGCTACGAGACGGTCGATTGGATCTGGTGGATCGCAACCAACAACGCGCGCGGCGGTGTTGGCTGCGGCGTGACACTGAAGCGGGAAAGCCGCTCGCGCCAATACTGCGTCAACGCGCAATGACGGTGATCTTCTTCGAGTAGACCGGCGGGTTGTGCGGCATATGCATGTCGTCGCCCATCAGCAGTTGCAACGTGTGCTTGCCAGGCGGCAGTTGAATCATCGTTTCCGTTTCACCCGCACCGAAATGCAGATGGTTGCGGTCGTTTGGAATTTCCTGGTCCATCGGCGGCAGGTCGGTATCGATCAGCAGATGGTGATGCCCCGTGTTCGGATACTTGACGCCTTTCGGCGCCACACCCATATAGCGCAAGCCGAACCATACCCGAAACGGCTTATTGGCCGGCACCACCTGCCCGTCGTTCGGATAGCCGATATAGACATGCGCGCCGGCCGGCGATGGTGTCGTGCCGGCCGTGGCGAGAGTCGGCGAGACCAGTGACGCCAATGTCACCAGTGCCGCGAGCGCGATGATCCTGTACATGATGATCTCTCCGTCCTGACGGACCCGCTTTGAATGCACGGGACGCGCTAGTCTTTTAGTACGGTGATGGTGATCTTCTTCGAATACACGGGCGGCACGTGCGGTATGTGGTTATGGTCGCCGAGAATGAGTTGCAAGGTGTGCTTGCCGGGCGGCAACTCAATGCGCGCGTCGGTCTCACCCGCACCGAAATGCAGATGATTGCGGTCCGACGGAATTTCCTGGTCGAGCGGCGGCAAGTCAGTGTCGATCAGCAGATGGTGATGACCGGTGTTCGGCACCGCGACGCCCTTCGGGCACACGCCCATGTTGCGCAAGCCCATGCGCACCCACAGCTTGCCGCCGTGAATCACCGCGCCATCCGACGGCCAGATGATGTATTCCTCGGCGCCGGGCGGCGAAGGGGTTTGTTCGGCAAGCGCGGATTCGGACATTAACCCGATACCGAACAGGAGAGACAGCGTGGCGCACAAAGCCGTGCAGAGCGTTGCAAGACTCGTCTTCGTTCCATGACGAGTGTCGAGTACGCCGGGTGTGAGGGTTATTCGCATTGCGCACTCTCCCGAGGAGGGGTCATGGCTGCCTCGGCTGCGGAAAGGGCAGGCCGGGCGCTCCCGCTGAATATTGCGGGCGCTCGCGTGATTTCACGTGGCGGGTTCACGTGGATGAGCGGCCGCATTACTAAAACGGCCGTACTGCGCTACTTTGTGAATTAGCTTAGGCCGTAACTTGCCAAAAAGATACGCCACACTCGTTAACCGTATAACGCATTGACGATGCGCGGACAGTTGTGGCGCGCAAACCGCGTGCTATCGTTATTTATAGGTTGTCGATGGAGAGTCGATAGCGGCGTCCACGCTGCGCTCGGTCTACTCCAACGGCTGACGCGGGCGTCGCGGTCGTCGAAACCCTATGTTCTGTCCGGAACAAACAGGATACGAATATGTGGCGAACATTCCTGCTGGTGTGCATGGCCGGGGCAATCCAGGTGCATTGGGGCAGTGCTTATGCCGCAGCGCAGCGTGACGGAGCCGAGCATGGCGCCGCTGCTGCGCGTACGGCGGTTGCGCTCATCGCGCCGCTCACGCTGCAAACCGCCAATACGCAGCCTGCTCGCGTCGCGCTGGTGGTCGGCAATGACACGTACATCGATCACGCAGACCCGGTTCGCGGTAATGCGCCGCGCGACGCTGAAGCCATGCGCGACGCACTGCGCGCGCGCGGCTTCGACGTCATCTTGCGCACCAACGCAACACCGCCACAAATGTGGCAAGCCATCAGCGAATTCCGCCGACGTCTGCAAGCAGGCGGTATTGGACTCTTCTATTTCGCAGGACACGGCATACAAATCGGACCGCAGACGCTGCTTGTGCCCGCCGGCCTCGATGCACGCGCGCCGGCAAGACTGATCAGCGAGGGCGTCGATCTGGCTACGGTCTTACGGGCGATGCAAGCGCCGCGCGCCGACGCGCTCAATGTCGTGATTCTCGACACGTGCCTGAACAATCCATTCTCCAGCGACGTATCGTTCGATGCGTCCACGCTGCCTGCCAATACCGTGGTCGCTTACGCAACGGCGCCCGGTGGCTTCGCAGCGGACGGCATGCATCACGGCGTTTATACGTACGCATTGCTGCGCGAACTCAACGACACGCCTGCATCACAGGATCTGGCTGGATTGTTTCAACGCGTGGCGGCGAGGGTCAGCGAGGTCACTGGCGGTGAGCAAACACCGTGGATCGCGTCATCGCTGGTTAAGGCCGCGAGTCTGAGTGAACCGGTATCTCGCACGGCTATTGCGCCGCTCACAGCCGCTACACGCGACGACCCACTTGTCGTGCTGCGCAGCAGAGGCATCCTGCCGAAAGACAGCAGCGAGCAATACGAGATTACCTTCTGGAATTCCATTAAGGACAGCAACTACCCGAGCGACTATGAGGCCTATTTGAAGGCCTATCCGAACGGCCGCTTCGCCGCGCTCGCCCACGCACGCATCGACCGGTTGCGCGCCGCGGCATCGGCGAGTGCGCCATCGGCATCGACGTCAGCCACATCATCTGCTGCACCGCAGGTCGCACCGGCACCGCAAGCGTTGCGGCCAGCCGCACCGGCCAGCGTCACATCGCAGGACCACCCGCGTGCCGCCGCGCCACCACCAACTGCAACGACCGCCCCACCCGCGGCCCCTGCCGCGCCCGCGGTCGCACAGAAGGCCGTGGCGCATCCACCTGGCGCCGGAGAAAGCCGCGATTGCGCCACCTGCCCGATCATGATCGCCTTGCCTGCGGGCGCGTTCCCGATGGGCAGCAACACCGACGACCCCTCCGAAAAGCCCGTCCATCACGTGACCATCGGTGCGCCGTTCGCGATCGGCAAATACGCGGTGACCGTCGAACAATGGAATGCGTGCGTTGCAGCGAACGCCTGTCAAAAGCTGACGCCCGAAAGCAATACGATCAAAGCCGCGCCGGCACGCGACCTCAGTTGGGACGACGCGCAACAGTACGTGAAGTGGCTCAGCAAAGTGACCGGCAAACCGTACCGCTTGCCCACCGAGGCCGAGTGGGAATACGCGGATCGTGGCGGCACCACGACGGCATATTGGTGGGGCGATCAGATGCGCAAGGGCAACGCCAATTGCAAGGACTGCGGCGATCCCTGGCATAAGGAAGGGCCCGAGACCGCCGGCTCGTTCGCACCGAATCCGGTCGGTCTGTATGACATGAACGGTAGCGTCTGGGAATGGGTCGCCGATTGCTGGCACAACTCTTACCAGGGCGCGCCCGCCGACGGCCACGCGTGGGACACTCCAAGCTGCGACATGCGGGTGATTCGCGGCGGCTCGTGGCGCGAAGGTGGAAGCTACATGCTGAGCGCGACACGCTTCAAGTACAGCGCGAGCGTGCGTCAGTCGCAGGATGGCTTCAGGGTGGTCAAGGATCTTAAGTAAGGCGGCTGCTTTTGGGGGTTTGCGTATGTTTCAGCGGCCGCGAGTGCTGCCTGGGCTGCCGACCCGACGCTCCCGGCGAGTCGCTTAAGGTGTGCGCGGCTTCGTCGTGATCGGTGCGAAATCCGCGACGATGTGATCCTGACCGTACTTGCCGGCGATCTGCGCGAGCCGCGTATCCAGTGCGCGCAGATAATCGGCACGTGACTCGCTTTCGGGCCGCGGCTTGTCGAATAGCTGCACAGGCGTAATCAGCAGCACCACCATCTCCGATCCAAACGGCTTCGAAATGATCCAGTCACCGGCGCTGCCGATGGTGGCTGCGTAGTGCGGTGGGGCCTGATTGTCCTTCGCACGCGGACTCGGCACCATGTGCACGACGCTGCCGTCGAGCTGGTAGTAGTCGAGGTTCACGTACGAGTCGTAAGCCGGCGTGGTCACGTCGACGACCAGCGGATCGCCTTCGCTCAACAGGCCTCCGGGCGGCCGCACATGCAGCGACGCAACGTGGCCTGCTTGCCAGTTGCGGGTCCAATAGGGGGCGAGCGCTTTGATCGTGTCGCATTTGTCGTCGGCGAGCGGTTCGACCTGGAGCGCCAGCGTATCGACGCCTGGCAACGCGGCCAACGTGTCCTTCAAGCGCGCCGCGCCGTAACGCTGCGAGACGTAGCCGCGCACCGTCAAGGCATGGTCTTGTGCCGATGCGGATAGCGCCGAACATGGAACCTGCGCCAGCACCGGCGCGACGGCGGCCAGGCTCAGCGCGGGTTTGGGCGCAGGCGGTGCGGGAGCTTGCGCCGGGGTGGAGGCCCCGAGCGGCGCCGCGGTTGACGCGGCCGTTGACGGTGGCTCAGGCGCACTCGCCGCCGTTGCCGCAGTAACAGGCGCCGCCGCCGAAGCTCCCTGCTCCGGTGATGCCTCCGAAACCGCCGCAGCCGGCTGCGCGCCGCTTTGACGATTCGGCGCGGACCGCAAAGCAAATACACCCACTGCCGCGGCACACACCACGGCGAAACCCGCGAACCCCGCCTTAACCAACGTACCCGACTTCTCCGCACGCGCTTCGTTGTCGAACTCCGCAATGAAACGCACGACACTCGGCATGCGGGTGTCGCGATCGAACGAAAGTGCGGCCCGTAACGCGCGCCATTGTTTCGCGTCGAGATTGGGCGGGCGCTGCGGCTTGAAGTCGGCATTGCGAGCCTGCGTCGCCGACAATCGGTCGAATGGATGGTGGCCCGTCAACAATTCGTAGGTAATACAACCGAGCGCATAGATATCGTCACGCGGGTCCGGCTCGCGATGTTCGATCATTTCCGGACTCGCATACGCTGGCGTCAACGCGCCGAGACTGCCGGGGTCGAAGACCGTGGCATCGCTCTCCTCCTCCGGCCGCTGAAACACGCGGGCGATGCCGAAGTCGATCACCTTCACCTCGGCATTCGTCGTGAGAAAGACATTGGCCGGTTTGAAATCGCAATGCACGAAGCCGTGCTCGTGCGCATAAGCCAGCGCGTTGCACATGCCGCGCACAATCGGCAGCGCGGCGCGAACCGGCATCCCCTTGTAGCCCGGCGTGCGCAATAGCTGGCTCAACGGCTTGCCGGTCAGGTACTCCATCGTCAGATAGACGATCGGTCCGTCGCGGTCGAAGTCGTACACCGCGATGATGTTGCGGTGCGCGAGCACCTGTGCCTTGCGCGCCTCCCGTTGCAGCGCGACGAGCGAATTCGGGTTGCCGCGGAACTGGAGGTTGAGGACCTTGATCGCGAGATACGGTTTGCGGTCCGAGGCCTCGAGCTTGCGCAAATCGAGCGCCTTGTACACCGTGCCCATCCCGCCGACCCCCAGACATTCCTCGAGGACGAAGCGGTTGTTCAGCGTATCGCCGGTGCCTTTGATCTGATCATGACCCGCTGCGGCAGAGGCGTTCGCTGCGCCCGCCGAGCTTGAGGTGTTGGCCCCGCTCGCAGAGCGTACCGACGGTATCTCGACGGTGGTCTGTATGCCGGTTTCCTCACCGCCCGCCGCCACGTTCGAGACGCGCAACTGCTCGATGCGGCGCCGCACTTCGGCGTAAAGATCGTCGGGTAAAGGGGCTTTGCGGTGCGCGGCGCCGAGCATCTCCAACAGCTGCGTGGGACCGAGTCCTTCGGTCGTCAACGTGCTGTCGAGCTGAGCGACGAACTCGTCACGTGACAGCTCGCCGTTCTGATAGTCGCGAATCACATGCGCAAGGCTAGCCATTTGTGCGAAGCGCCCCCGCTGCCGGTGGGCCGGATCGCATGCGACCGGAGCCCATCGGGCTGATAGAAAACCTGTCGTAACCAGTTACATGTGCCGCTTCGATACTAGCCCCCGACCCGCGCTTTCGCAAACCAGGATTGCCCCGTTGCGCGCACTGCCGGCGAGTGTCTTGCGACAACCAACAGAATCCGGTGCGTTGTTGGGTACGCGCCGTCAGCCGCCAGTCGCCTGCCAAGGGCCGCCCTGCGGCTACGAAGCCGCGATATGGCGCGAAAGCCTTATGCATAAGGTGTTCGTCGATTTTATTAGGCGGTACGAATAAACCTGGCACAGCCCATGCATTAGTGACACTCGAGCAGACAAGATGCTCGAACCCAACCGCAAGACCGTGATGTTTCCTTCCAGGAGATTTACCATGAACACGCTGATGATCAAAGACCTGTCCATCACCGAACAACTCGACAGCAAGGCTATGCGCGCCGTGCGTGGCGGCCTCGGCTACGGCTATGGCTACCCTTCCACCTCGTTTGTCAACATCAGCCCGGTAGTCGCGCCGAACAACAGCAAGAATGTCAACGCCACGCAGTTGATCAGCAATGAGCTGAGCATCCAGAACGCCAACGGCAACAACGTCGCGTTCGCAGCAGGCCTCACCTCGTCGATCAATCCCTGCGTCACGTCGAGCAACAACATCCACCTTTAAAGCTTGATCCGGCGAAGCGAAGAGGCCCTCGGCACTCTCCGCTTCGCCCCGATCACGCCCGTCTTCCGCGCACCTTTGGAGAATCACCATGTCATCCCTCATGATTCGCGATCTGTCCCGCACCCGCGAGCTCGACCGCCACGCAATGTCGGCGGTGGCCGGCGGCACCGGCAGCAGCGTGCCCGGCCTGCCGTCGATGTCCGGCCTGAGCGGTATCGCCAACGTCAACGTCTCGGTGGACCAGAAACTCACCCAGATCCAAACCGTCAACGTTGCCGCCCTCAACAACATCGGTGTGATCGGCGCGGGATTCGTGCCGTTGAATCTGAATGTCAGCCCGTCGCTGTGGGGCGCCAATTACGCCAATGTTTAACGGCATGCAGTAGCGAAGGACCGGGGACTTCCCTACTGCTGCCAGCTCGCATCGAGCAGGCGAGCCGCAAGCAGATTTCCTATACTGATAGTGCGACGAGACCTCCGCACACTTAAAGACACACCCGGGCGACGGCTGAAAAATCGCATCAGCCGCCCGCTCGATCGCTTTCCTGGAGCCGTCATGGCAAAGCTCGTCATCAAAGACCTCACCGACAGCGTCGAACTCGACCGCCAGGCGATGGCCGCCATTGTCGGCGGCGCACGAATCGGTGCACATGCGAGCGTCACCGCGCAGGTGGTGCCGGGTTCCGCACGCGTTGTCGACTATCCGCCGGGTTTTCCCGCGGCACGTCAGACCGTTGCCGATGTGCCCGCCGCCACAGTGCCGCGCAAGTCGCCGCGCAGCTAGACCCGGGCTCAGACATTCGAAGCAACGGCACGCGCTTAACGCGCGTGCCGTTTGCGTTTGACGCATACGCGCCTTTTCCGCTCGACATTCGCATGCGTGCTGGTCGTGCCGGCACGCTACATGACGCATTTCAAGCCTGATCGATACCGACATCTTCGACAGCCGTATCAAAGGGTTCTTCTTGTAGGACGCACGAGACGTACGTAATTGGAAACAGACGCGCCCGCCAAGCCTTCCCGCCGGCGACCGCATGGTTCGATCGGCCTGGCGAATGTCCGCACGCGGCGACGTTGGCGATCTTGTGCTCAACTATGATGTTTAGGATGCCACGTGGTTTCATGCCGTTCGCCGATAGCGCGCGCCATCCGAATAGCCCCTTGGCGCAGAAGTGACTGCGGCGCGAGCCATGCAAAAGCGTCGCAGAGCACGAGTGGCGATGACGGCGCGCCACGGGCCTCGCCGCCAATTTATATTGGAGACACGCAATGAAATTCATCGTGCAGTGGAATGGCCTGCCGACAGCGGAAAACTCCGTCGTTGAGCGCTTTATGAAAACCGGTGGCAAGGCGCCGGAGGGTATCAAATTGCTGGGGCGCTGGCATGCGATCGGCGGACTGCATGGTTTTGCAGTCGTCGAGGCCGACGATTCGCGCGGACTATCGGCGCTCGCGCTCGAATGGGGCGATCTGCTGACGATGAGCATCGTCCCCGCGATGACGGACGAGGACCTCGGCGCAGCATTGGGTGCGCATCAGGCCACGCGCAAGTAAGTACCCAAATAAGTACGCAAACAAGACCGTCATGCCGCCCAGTCTCGACACGCCGCCACCCAGCGGACAACTGCTGCCGTTTCGCGAATCGCTGCTGGCGATGCTCGGCATTGCATTCGTTTCGATGCTGGTAGCCCTCGATCAGACCATTGTGGGCACGGCACTGCCGCGCATCGTCGCCGATCTGAAGGGCTTCGATCTGTACGCATGGGTCGCGACGGCTTATATGCTGGCTTCGGTGATCACCATTCCGATCTTTGGGCGGCTGGGTGACCTGTTCGGCCGCAAGCCGTTTCTGATCGCCGCGATTTTGTTGTTTACCGGCTCTTCAGTATTGTGCGGCCTCTCCACCAGCATGCTGTTGCTGGTGATTTCGCGTGGTCTGCAGGGCATCGGCGGCGGCATTCTGATCGGCACGGTGTTCGCCACCGTCGCCGATCTGTTCCCCAATCCGAAGCTGCGGCTGCGCTGGCTCGTGTTTGTCACGTCCGCGTTCGGCGTCGCCAATATGGTCGGGCCGACGCTCGGAGGCATCCTCACGCAATACGGCGGCTGGCGGCTGGTGTTCTTCGTCAACGTGCCGGTCGGTCTTGTGTCGCTGCTGTTCGTGCAACGTTTTCTGCCACCTCTGCATCACCTTCGGCGCAAGGGCCCCGTGCGGCTCGACTGGCTCGGCGCGTTCGTGCTCGCCGTCACGTTCGGTGCGCTGCAATTGCTGATCGAGCTGTTTCCTATGCACGGTGTCGACGCGATAACCATCGTGCTGGCCGCCGTGACGACGGTTTGCGCGCTGACGCTATGGCTATGGGAGCGGCGCATCGCCTATCCGATCGTTCCGGTCGATATGCTGCTGGACCGCAAGCTCACCGCGCTCTTCACGATGTCGGTGCTCGGCGGTTTCGCGCTGTTTTCCCTAGTGTTTTATGTGCCGCTGCTGTTTCAGGGCGGCTACGCGATGTCCGCGCACGATTCGGGCATGCTGATCACGCCGCTGCTGCTCGGCACGACTGTCGGCAGCGTGGTGAACAATCGTATCGTCACACGAATCCGTCGCGCGAACGGCATCATGTATGTCGGTTTCGCGCTGTCCGCGCTGGCATGTCTGGCTGTGATCGTTCTCAGGGGTACCGAGCCGCATCTGGTGTGGATGTCGTGCATGGGCGTCAGCGGGCTCGGGCTCGGCCTGGTAGCGACCAGCCTGACGGTCTGCTCGCAACAGATCGTCGCGCGCGATCAGCTCGGTGCGGCAACTGCGTTGCTGCAATCGCTGCGTACGTTCGGTGGCATGCTCGGCACGGTGATGACGGGCGCGTTGCTCGGGCATCTGTATACACAGGGGGTGCATCGCTCGCTCGCCTCGTATCAGGCGACGCAGTGGTTCAAATCGTTCGCAAGTCCTGAGCTGCTGGTGGACCGGGCGGAGCAGGCGGCGTTGATTAATCGGTTAGTGAGCGCCGGGCACGCGGGCGACGCGATGATGAATTCTGCGCGGGATGCGCTCGTGCAGTCGATTCATATCGGCATTCTGGTGGCTGGCGCGGCCGCGTTGACCGGGTTGTGCCTCGCGTGGTTCGTGCCACCGGTGCGAATCAGTTATCCGGAAACAGAGCTGGAGTTGGAGTTGGTGCCAGGCGGAGGCTCGACGCAAGCCGATCCGCTTCCGCCGCGGGGTAATGTGCTTTAACGGTTGTGGGTTTGCACCCGGGCCCCGACGTCGCCCGGCGCCTCTCCATTGCGTCTCCGTTTTTCTATCTGCGTCTTCAGGTGTGGAGACACTCACTTGTAGCGTTTGACACGTGATGCATTGAAGCGATTGCGCGACTAGCGTTACCTTTGCTTGAAGACCAACAAAGCTACAGAACGAAACCGTGACGTGATCGGAAAAACCTTTAAATGAAGAGATATTCTACGAAATTCTCGCACGAGCGATCGTCGGAAAGCTTGACCGAACGATTGTGTTTTCTTACCATTGGCGACGCCGCGTGCGCACCTGCTACCAACCCGCTTTCACCCAGGGGCGCCCATAAAACAAGGCCAAAACTAAACAACGAGGTCTTCCGGGGTTTTTGCATGACAATGGATGAAGACATCGCGCACGTCGCGCGTGTGATGGCGCCATCGCTGCGCGCCTTTCGTGGTGAACCTGTGCTGCCACCAGCATATTGGCGAAAGCGGCTACAGCGCATACAGGACGAATTCCCGTTGACCCAATTGCAGACGTTTCAGATTGAGAATCTGCTCGGGGAGTTGGATCGGTTTGAGGCGGAGAGAGGGATTTAGTGCGTCGGCAATCAGGATACTGATCGGTGGGGGCCGGTATGATGTACGCGAGACTATCCCGGACCTGGCAACTGCCCGGGAAGCGAGTGAATGGGTCTACTGGCGTGTTCCGGATTTTTCGCTGATCTCCACGTTCCCATAGTACATCGTGCGTTCGCTGACATCGGACGGACGCGTGACCCACCACCACTTATAGATACCAATCTTCAAATATGCGCTCTTTTCGTCCGGGTACGAATTGGGTAAGCCAAGCGCATTCACGACACGCACGCCATCTTTGAAGAGATCTGTTATCGCGCCCTCACCTTTGTCATCCGAGCGATATCGGAGGACCCAATTGACTACCTTACCTTCGTCCAAGACCGGCGTGCCAAAGGAAAACGATCGAAGCACCTGGTTCGCGCCCCCTCTAACTTCAACTTGATAGCGCCCGCCGTCCAGCATCAATGAGAATGGCGGCGATCCAGTATTTCTACTTTGATGCACTTGCGTGATGATCTCCGGCTGCAACGAATCAAGCTTGTAATTCGGCGGAAGCATCGTGGACCAGCGAACTTCATATTCCTGCCCCAGTGCAAAACGTGCCACCGCCCCGAACACCACTTCGGCACGCGGAGTCCCGCTAGCCACACGACTGAAGTCCTCTGATCGACGCATCGAGATCTTCAGGAAGGACCCACCGAATTCAGGTATGGCAACCGTCGAAATTGAATCCCGCGCGGGAGCCTGGACCGACAGCCTCGGATCGAGCCCGTCACGCCAGGCGCTGCGATACACGACTATGTCCGCATTACGTGACATATCGGCTTGCGGGACACTTCCGCACGCCGACAGCCCCAGGAGCACACTTGCGATACCCAAACGCTTATTCGCCATGTTCGGCCGCCGTCCGATTGAATGTCGAAGCGATTCGCGCTCTCAGCAGCATTAACGCAAATCTATTATTGGTAACAAAGTAGCGCTTCCACATACGTCGCGGCTCCTGCAACACTCGATAGGCCCATTCCAGGCCACTGCGCTGCATCCACAGCGGCGCGCGACGCACCTTACCAGCAACCACGTCAAACGTGCCACCGACACCCATGACAAAATCCACACCTAGCCGGTGCTTCCATCGATTTATAAAGCTTTCTTTCTTTGGCGATGTGATTGCGACAAACAGCAATTTGGCCCCCGAACGCCGGATCGCTTCGACCACGCTTTCTTCATCATCCCAGAAGTAACCATGATGATATCCAGCGATCTTCAATCCGGCATATCGCGTAGAGACAACAACGGCAGTACGGGCCACCACCTCATCGGTAGCACCTAGCAAATACACCGGCAGTCCGCGATCCGCGGCCATCTGCAAAAGGCGTTCGAAAAGGTCAACGCCAGCGACTCTTTCGGGCACTGGAAAGCCCAACAGTCGCGCCCCCCAAACCACGCCCATTCCATCAATGTTGACGATATCGCAGGCGCGAACGGACTCGGCTAACTCCGCGTCCGTCTGCATATGAACCAACTTCGCGACATTAACGACAACATGTTGCGTGAACTCACGTCGATCAATCCGTGAACCAATCCATTCGACCGTCTCGTCCATCGTGGGGGTATTCATCGAGCAAGAAAAAACCTCAATACGCTTCATCGCTTTCCCCCGATCCATCTGAAGTGTGTCCCGCGTAAAGACTCAATGCGTAGAAGGCCCACGCCTGGGTCCAGCGCAGATAATTGATGCGATTCTTAAGCCAACGTCCCTTCTGGTAAACAAAGCGCTGTTCGCGCATCAGATAGAGGGATTCGTGAGCGCGAGACAGAACCAAGCGAGCCAGCCCAACATCCTCTTTTGTTCCGCTCACCTTGATCAGCGTGACGACAGCCTGCGCGACCGAGTGTGTGTCGAGTGGCCAGATGCGATCGCTGTAATATTTGACGGTGCCGTCGGCAAGAAAAAATTGCCGTCGGTAGTAGTCCATGCCCTTGTCGATGGCGTCGGAAAACTCATCTGTTTTCAACGTCTTTTGAAGAAGATCAAGTGCCTCGAGGTTATAGCCGGTGTGGAAACCATCGATAAACGCGTGATGCGCTCGGGTCCCATACGTCCACGCGCCGTCATGGCGCTGCATCGAAACGGATTGGCGCGCTACGCCCAAAGCACGCCGACGCATTCTGTCGTCGCCGACCTGCGTAGCGGTCCGCGCGACAAGCGCCGCGGACCACAAACTAGCGTTGTGAACAAATGCGTTTTCGCCCGGTATATAAGCGTAGTACCCACCGCCCATGGCACTGACGTACAAACTATCCAGGAACAGCCCCGCGTCACTGGACGCATCCGTAAAGCGCGGAAATCCTGTCAAACAGCCGAGTGAATGCAGCGCCGCAGAGACGTAACAGGTAGTGATGGCATTGGGCTTTCCGCGCGGCACATAGAAGGCTCGCGCGGCCCAATCGAAGTGATAGCCCCACGCATAGTGGCCCCATTCACGGCGATCGACGCTTTGGGTCAGCAGCCAGTCTCCTAGCACAATGGCCTCATCAAGCTCATCACTGCATTGACTGACTCGATAGCGCTCCAGTAGTCCAAGAATTATCAACGCGACGCCTTTTGGATTGCGTCGCTTTGGCACGCCGACAATCGTTCGGAAATTCACAGGAGAACGCTTGTGCAATTGCAACCACGCAATTCTCGCGAACGAAAGACGATTTCCGCCGAGGCGATCAAACAGAACGCTATTCAGCGCGTCGAATGGATCATGCCCCTGAAAATCATCCCGCCGGCTTTGATCTAACAACGCGTCGGCGATCGACTGTGGGTTGAAGCTGTTATTCATAGTCTGTGGCATCTTCAGAGTGTGACACCGTCGTAAACTGAAGCCAGGTGCAGAGCCGTCTGCTGCATCGTAAAGCGATCGAGAAACCGCTGCCTCGCCGAGGCACCTAAGCGCTCACGTAGCGCACTGTCGTTGAGAAGCTGCCATAGTGCGTCGCGCAAACCGTCCCTGTCGCCGGGGATAACCAACAATCCATCTTGCCCAGAGCGAATCGCGTCTATGACCCCTGGAATTTGCGTCGATACAATAGCCGTACCGAATGCCATCGCCTCGACTACGGCAACTGGAAAACCTTCGCTGTGCGACGGAAGTACAAAAATCTGCGTATCCGCGAGCAGCCGAGCTTTAACGTCTCCTGCGACCCACCCTTTGAACACCACGCGATCGGTGAGTCCATGAACCTTTACCCAGTCGTCGAAGGCAGATACGTCTCCAGCACCACCAACACATAACGTGTACCGCATATCTGACTGGGGCAAAGCGGCCAAAGCTTGAAGCAACGTAAGCAACCCTTTCGACTCGCTAAGTTTCCCAAGAAACGTGATTACAACCTGTAGCGATTCAGCTCGCTGATCCGAACATTCGCCCAGCGGATCCGTAATTCCGTTGTAGACAATCCGACATTTCTCTGCAGTCGTCAGCTTCGACGAAATAAACTGCTTTCGTGAATTTTCAGAAAGACAGATAACGCATATCGCCCCCCTCACAATCAAGCGGACAATTGTCCGAGCTGGTCTCAGCAAACTCTCGTAGTAGCTAAGAAATGCACCGCTGTGAACGTGGATTACGTATTTCCTGCATAGAAGCTGGCATGTCAGCGCAAACACCGACTTCCTTAACAGAGACCCCTTTATCGACGAATGAATGTGTACCAGATGGACATCGTCAAACAACGTCAGCCAGACAAATCGGAACCATGCGCCAATGAACCTTCCTACGCGGCCACCACCCGAAACGCCACAACTTGAGATGAAAATATGGCGATACCCGAGTTCTTCGAAACCTGCCTGATAAGACGCATAGGTTCCCAATACGGCCGCAATTCCGCCTTGGGCGGCCGGGTCCGGACCGATCTGGATGATAAGACGCGCCTTATCGGATCTTCTTGAATTCGATCTTCTATGCATCTCTCATTCCTTTCGTATCTAACCGTTTGCGCTCAATTTTCGCATGGCTTAATATCGAAAACTTGTTACGATATTGCGCTTCATTGGTTCGCGATCATTCCAAAACTCTTTCGACCTTGAATTTTTGAATATGCTTTGCCAGGCACCTGTATTGAAGCTTGAGAGAATTCGTGTGTAATCGACCTGCATCTAACCCACCACAAACCCATCATTAGAAGATACAGTGCTGGCGTCTTCGTCATTAACGAGTTATTCGTCAATGCTGTACACACGAACACAAACAGAACCGTAAGCAAACGCCGCCGTCCAGCCGCGGGTACATCGATAAGGAATGTTTTGAAAGTTCTATACACACAATAGAAAATAACCAAAGTCAGAAATCCACCGAACGTGAGCACGTACCCAACCATGAAATTCTCGACTACGCTTACGTCAGATTGGGCCATCAAATGGGCGATGGCGTCCGATCCGTTACCTAGCATAATTTGCGTCCAATTCAAATGGGTCAGAATGTCGAGCGCCTGAAAACGCGTCTGAGTGCTGTCGTCATATGCTCCAACTTGCGCAATTCGATCTCCGACAACGCCCGAAAAGACAAACCATGCCAATCCAATAGCACCTAGCGCGCCGCCGACTATCAATATCAACACCTGCTGCACCGACCGCAGTCCGAAACGAGTGAAGGTAATCGCATTGACAAGCAGGTAGACAGCAAGTGCACCGCGTGCCCCGAAGGCGAGAAGAGCACCAACCGTCAGACAGAAAATCAATGTGGAAGTCAACCGCCGCGCATAGGCCTGCAGCGCAACTGCCACGGTCACCACAATGAGCGCATTGTTCAACGGGTGGCCTTGAAGGGCTGTGGAACGAAAATACGATCCGTACCACACATCCATCGGTATTAAATTGACTTTAAGAACCCCTTCGCCCATGGCAAGGAGACACTCCACGATAAGAAACAGGAACGCAATTGTCGAAAGCCGCGCGGCAAATAGCGGTGAAATAAGGGGCAACGCCGCAGCCACGATAAATGCCGCGATGATAGTGTCCACCGTGAACCCCATCGATTGGCTGTCACCTACCACTGTCTTCACCAGAACAATCAGTGCCAGGATCCCAGCGCCCAGCACCGCAGTACGGAACTGCCGGATTTGCAAGCAGCGACCAAGCGCTTTCCTCCCGCAAACAAGCACTAAAAACGCAGCAGAGGTTAACAGCGTATAAGGATGAAGCTTGAGGCCGGCCGAATACGCATCCGCAGAATAATTCAAGCCGAGATTGTTTAACGCGGCGCCGCTCAAGAATAATGAGAACAGGGCAGCGAGCAAGATCAAATATCCAGCCACGATCGACCGTCTGATTTTCATGCGATCAACCCCGCTACTTTTGCGTAATTCGCGCCAATCACGTCAAGCGAAAAATCTTGCGACCGGGCAGTCTGCGCCTCGCGATCAACTGCGGTCTCAAGAGCATTTACGATCGCATCGGCCAAAGCCGTATCATCATCGACCGGTACCAGCACTCCGTACCGCCCGTCTGCGAGGATTTCATCTGGGCCGCCGCACGCTGTGGACACGATGGGAAGGCCAAATGACAACGCCTCAACGATGACGTTTCCAAAACCCTCCGTACGCGACGAACATACAAAGAGCCTGGCCTGCTGATATTCATCGGCGACGTTTCGAGAGAAGCCGGGCATTGCAACAGTCGCCCCCAGGCCCAGTCGATCAATCTGCGCCTCGAGTTCTGCGCGGCACGGTCCCTCTCCTACAATCAACAGTCGGACGCCTTCGACACGGTTACTGACATTCCCAAAAGCCGAAATCAGGACGTCAAACCCTTTCTCCTTAACGAGCCGTCCCACCGCGAGTATCGTGCGGTTTGTCACGTTATGCATTCGATCCGACAACGCGTTTTTCTGGATGCAACACGGGTTGTTGATAATCACTATTTTTCCAGCGACCTCCTTGCTTAAGCGTCGCCGCAGATCTCCGGCGACGCTTCCCGAAACCGCTACGATACTGTCGCTCCTCTTATAGAGTCCCCTGAGAAGGGCAAACTTCAAGCGCTCCTTTACTCCCACACAGTTGAAGCGTTCATACGACCGATGCTCGCTCACGACAAGGCGGGGACGCCCTTCAAGGCCTATGTTTGCGAGCAGCGATATCAGGTTGGCGTAAGGAAGAAACGACACCACCGCGCGAACCTCAATCTTGCCGAGAAGTGTGCGGAACTCCGCAACGCGGCGAAGGTGTCCGGCGGACCGAGCCACAATGACATCCACACCCTGCGGAAGATCATAGGAAGGTTCACCGTCGTAAATGAAAAAGGCCGTCGAGTTTCCCTGTTCGACAAAGTATCGCGCGACGTCCACGGCCACGCGCTCCGCGCCACCACCTCTCAACGATGGGATGTGCAACAACACGTCATAGCACTGCTTCATGATCGCCTCAACGAGAACGAGCGTATTGCGCCCACATTGGTCGAATACATACCTGCTGCGAATACGAGCATCGCCACACTCGCGGATGCAATGCCGGTCAAAATGCTGTGTGACATGGATAGCACCCACAGTTGACCACATACCTCGCCTGCTATCCCCGATATGATGGAGACTAAAGCCAGACGGACAACACCGTCTGTCAGTTGCTTGAGATTGACGAACGATCTGGAGAACGTGGCACTCGCCAGTAGAGAGAGTACGTTGGCGATCAATAGCCCGCAAAGAAGGCCATTGAGTCCGTTCCAACGCGTGCCAAGGTAAACGGCAACTGCCGCTACCACGAGCGTGACCAGATTAATCATCATTAGCGCCCTCGTTCTGGAGAATAGGTGATACGCCTGATCAAGAAAATGCGCTCTGAAAGCACCGACGATCGAAATTGCCAACAACGGAAGAACGTATGCACTCGCTGCCCTACCAATTTCGTCTCCAAGCAAAATCGGGAGTACCGTCAGACGGGCACAATAGAACGACGTTGAAATTGCGAGTACGCCACCCAACATCAACAGCCCCACGCGCGCGTGTAGCCTCCTATAGTTATCTTCCGATCGACATTCCTTCTGTCTCAGCAACCACGGGTAGGCAGGCGTTACAACAAGTAGGCATCCCGCAGAAATTACATTCGAAATAAGCGCCATCGCGGCCGCATACACGCCCACGACGGCGGGAGCCACAAACTCCGCCAGAACCGGACGATCGAGCCTGGTTAGCGCAGTAGTCGCCACGAACACCGGCACCAAGGGAGCCCCATAGTGCAACATCAAGCGAAAATATTGGGCGCTGAATCGACCGCCCGCTCCCAGCAAACCCTTGCGCAGACCACACAACGCGGCCGACACTGCAAACACGAACGTAGAACTCAAGAGAATCGATACGATTGAATGAGTCACATTGTATGCAGCAACGCCTGCGATTGAACTTCCAATCGTTATGCAGAGTGCTCCTACCGAATAACGCAGGCTAGCGTCCGCGGCGCGCGCGAGTTCTTGCGCATACAATGCCGCACTCTTGCCGATACCCATCGCGATCGTCGCTGTCCATATTACTGCTCGCATATCAGGTGCCACGATCTGAGCGGCGCCCAATGCCAACAGGACCAAACACGCCAGTCCAACCCACGTCACATGGTAGGTGG
Organism: Paraburkholderia domus; assembly: GCF_905220705.1. Classification (GTDB taxonomy): domain Bacteria; phylum Pseudomonadota; class Gammaproteobacteria; order Burkholderiales; family Burkholderiaceae; genus Paraburkholderia; species Paraburkholderia domus. The sequence goes on along the minus strand of NZ_CAJNAT010000011.1, from coordinate 27,898 downwards.
TTAGATATGAAGCGATATCTGTCCTTTCGGAAGACGCCCAAAATTTGACGACAGCGAGCCGATGCCATTGGAACAGCACTCCCTGCAACGCTTCCACAAGCGCGAGATTCACCGCAAGACGCCCGTACTCGGCTGGTCCGAGCAGATGGGCGTACAACACCAGCGACAGAACGCCACCCACCAGAGAAGTTGCGTATCCGACAACCAGACCGAGTTCTCGCCTAACCATGGGACAACAAACCCCTAGTATCGATTACCACTTTCGCCTGTAACCGTACCGGATCGACACGCTTGAACTGCGCGTGGTCAACCAGGATCACAACTATATCGGCGTTAGCAAGAGCACTGTTCAGATCACAAAGCCGAACCTTGCCCGCCAATACTTCAGGCAAACTTCTGATATTCGGCTCGACGACAACCACCTGATCGACAAACCGCTCTGACAGTTGGTGCGCGATATCCAATGCGGGACTCTCGCGCAGATCATCAATGTTCGCTTTAAAAGCCAGCCCGAGACACGCGATGACAGGTTCCTTGAACCGCGTCGCCGCTCGCTCAACGCGATCCAGGACATAGCGCGGCTTGTCGTCGTTCACAATCCGCGCCGTACGAATCAATCGCGCCTGTTCCGGCGCTGAGTCAACGATGAACCAGGGATCAACCGCGATGCAATGGCCACCAACGCCAGGTCCAGGCTGCAGAATACTTACCCGCGGGTGTCGATTTGAGAGCCGAATCAGCTCCCACACGTTTATGTCTAGTCCATCACAGATTACTGAAAGCTCATTCGCAAAGGCGATGTTCACATCGCGAAATGCATTCTCCGAGAGTTTGCACATTTCCGCCGTGCGCGCGTCAGTCAGGACGCATTCACCTTGAACAAAGGTCTGATAGAGTTCGCGTGCCATCTCGCCGCAGCGACGAGTCATGCCGCCGATCACGCGGTCGTTCTCCACGAGCTCTCGAATGACGTGGCCCGGCAATACCCGCTCCGGGCAGTGTGCGACGCGGATGTCCGAGTCCTCCCCAAGCTGTTGCGGAAAGGTTAAGTCGGGACGACACTCGGCCAGCCACGCGGCCATTTTTTCGGTGGTCCCGACCGGCGACGTCGACTCGAGTACGACGATGTCGCCCTTCTTCAGAACCGGAGCAATAGAACGACTGGCCGCTTCGATATAACTTAGGTCCGGCTTGTTCTCGTCCCGGAAAGGTGTCGGTACTGCGATCATAAATGCGTCAGCGGGCTCCGGTGTCTGCGTCGCTCGCAGATAACCCTGGGTAACCGCGGCATGAACGAGCATATCGAGCTCTGGTTCAACGATGTGAATTTCACCCTTATTGATCGTGTCGACCGCTCGTTTCGACACGTCAACGCCGATAACAGTTTTGCGGCGTGCGGCAAATGCCGCCGCAGTGGGCAGGCCAATATAGCCGAGCCCAATGATAGAGATGACATCGAATGACATAGCGTTGGTCTCGTCGCTTGATATTGATTTTTAGGGTGAAACAATTTCCGCTTGATGCTCGGTTAGTGAGAACCCCAGCGCTTCGCTCAACGCCACAACAATACGCTCGCTTGCATTGCCGTCTCCATATGGATTGTGGGCCCGGCTCATCGACAGGTATTCGTCTTCCCGCTCAAGAAGTCTGAGCACTGCATCCGTTATCCGTCGTGAATCGGCACCAACCAATCTAACCGTGCCTGCCTCAACCGCCTCCGGCCGCTCGGTGGTGTCTCGCATCACGAGGACCGGTTTTCCGAGCGACGGCGCTTCCTCCTGAATGCCGCCAGAGTCCGTCAGGATCAGCCACGCCCGTGACATGAGAAATACGAACTGCAGGTATTCCTGTGGCTCTATAAGCCAAATGTTTTCGACATTTCCGAGCAGCCGTAATACGGGTTCACGGGCATGCGGATTGAGGTGCACTGGATACACGATCTGCAAAGCCGGCTGCGAAACGGCGATTTCCCTTAGCGCAGTGCATATATTCTCAAAACCCGCGCCAAAGTTCTCGCGGCGATGCCCGGTCACCAGAATCATTTTTCGCTGAGTGTCGAGGAACGCAAATTGCCTTTCAAGTTCATCCGTCACCATACTTTCGTCGGCGAGTCTGCATAGCACAATCAGCAACGCGTCTATAACAGTATTGCCGGTAACGACGATCTTCTCGAACGGAACGCCTTCCCTCAGAAGGTTCTCGCGCGATCTGGCAGTCGGCGCAAAATGATAGGAAGCGAGTGCACCCGTAAGCTTGCGATTTGCCTCCTCCGGCCAAGGCGAATACAGGTCACCCGTTCTCAGTCCGGCCTCTACATGGCCTACTGCGATACGCCGGTAATACGCCGCTAGCGATGCAGCTAGCGTTGTTGTCGTATCGCCATGTACCAGCACAAGATCAGGGCGAAAATCTTCGAGTACGGGCCCAAGCCTGTTCAATATGCTCCCGGTAATATCACTTAACGTCTGCCCCGGACGCATGATGTCAAGGTCGTAGTCGGGCACGATCTCAAACAGATCCAATACCTGATCGAGCATTTGGCGGTGCTGCGCAGTAACGCAGACCCGACACTCGATACCACTGGTCTCGCGCAATCTACGTACGAGCGGCGCCATCTTGATTGCTTCGGGGCGCGTGCCGAACGTGACCAGAACTTTTTTTCTAACGATGTCCATTAGCGGCTCCGAATGTTCTGTCAATTGGCCTCGGAACCTACTTCTTGCGCGGTGCTACGATATGCATAGCCGCCGTAGTCACCGTATTGGGCAGAACGTAAGCTAGGCTTGAATCCGTTGAACACAACACCCGTTACTGTTGCCCCCACTCGCTCGATTCGCTTGACCGACTCCAGAATTTCGCCGTTGCTTGTTATGCCCGAACGTGCAGCAAGTAGCACGATCCCTGCAAATCTGGCAAAGATTGTTGCGTCCGTTACCGGCAACACAGGTGGCGCATCCAGCAGCACAACGTCGTAACGTTGTGAAACTTCTGCCAGGATAGTCGCAAGACTGGCGCCAGATAGCAACTCGACGGGTTGCGCGGAAAGGGGGCCATTAGGCAAAAAATCGACGTTCGGCGAAAGACCGGTAATGATTGTTTGATCGAGTGGCACGCCGTCTCGAAGAACGTTGCTCAAGCCTTTCCGTCCAGGCACCCCGAAGTCCGCCGCAAGGCGCCCGCGACGCAAATCTACGTCGACGAGCAGCACCCTCTTTTTCGACATTCCTAACAACGTCGCGACATTAGCGGAGATGAAGGATTTGCCGATACCGACCGACGGCCCGGTCATCAAAACTATGTTGTTTTCGCGGCGCTCGAGAAGTGCAAATTGAAGCGCCGTGCACAGACTCCGTAGTGCTTCGACCGCCGGCTCCTGAGGACGTGCAAGTGCAAGTATGGATGGCACATGACGATCGCCACGCTCGCTGAGTATCGTCAACGGTCGTTGTGCATCGCTAAGCGGGATTGTCGCAATGACATCCAGCGACGCCTCGCGTTCAATATCCATTGGGTCTGTCAGTCCACCAAACAGTGCCGCGCGCGCGAATGCCGTGCCGATGCCCGCCAGCAACCCGACAAGCGTCACCAAGGCAACGACCAGTAGCCTTTTCGGTTTAACCTGCTTATCAGCAATGACCGCGTGGTCGATGACACGGACATTTCCGATCTTGCTAGCGGTCGCCAGCCGCAATTGCTGCATGCTGTTAAGCAAGCTGACGTAAAGACCGGTCTCGACCGTGACATCCCTGTTAAGGCGAACCAGGTTTTGCTGAGCATCCGGAAGTCGTTGAATCGACAAGTTGAATGTCTCAATGTTCTCCTTCGCCGCAGCGATTTGCCGGTCCAACGCTACAACCATCGGATATTGCGGGCTGTACAGCGTAGCTAACTCCTGTCGCTTCTGTTGCAATTGAAACAGAGATGATTGAGCATCTACCGACTGGCCCAGGACGGCCTTGGCTTGCTCACTCAGGTCAACCATCTTGTGTCGATTCTGATAATTGTTAAGTCTGTCTTCTGCTGCACGCAAGGTGAACTCTACGTCCGGCAACTGTCCTTTTAGAAACGAAAGTGACTTCTCCGCAGTCGCCGCCTTCCGTTCCGCGTTCTGGGTAACGTAGTTCTCAGCAATTCTATTCAGCACGGCTGCGGCAAGTACAGGATCCGAGTTGTCATAGGTCACTCCGATAATTCCAGACTGATCTTTTCCCATTTCCGCAATCGTCAGATCCTTCCTCACGTCGTCTAATACCTGAAGTCTCGAATGACGTTTAATTTCGAAAGTCGAATTTGCGAGACCGCGCAACTCAGACACGAGCAAGGTGATCTCACCAAACTTCGTCTTTACTATCAAAGGTACGCCGATTGTCCCAATTTCATCCGCGTCGAGATCATTACCAGAGAACCTATAGCGGTTTGCGCCCAGTTGGACAACGGTGAAACGGTCATCTTCAAACTCTTTTGGCACGTCGAATCGCGGGACGGTGATACTTTCGGTTCCCCAAGCATAGCCACCAAACCCAAATATTCCCGGATTCGACAGCGAATGACTGTGACGCGCGATATAGGCGCCCAGCACGGGGACGTACTTCGGCTTCGCCTCAATGTATAGTCTCAGATCGTCGACCATACTTGCCGTCACAAGTCGCGAGTCCAGGATCTGCATTTCACCGTCGTCCGTCGACTTGATGTCGAACAACGAACTCAGGCCGCTCATCAGATTTCCCGCAGCTGCCCCGGCGAGGTCTGAGTTATCCTCAACCTGAACTGTAATGTCGCCACGATAGATCGGTGTCGCCAATATGGCGTACAGTAGGCCGCCCAGTCCGAACGTTAGCGTGATCGCCACGATAAGCTTTGCGTTCTTTATAAAGAGATCTAGAAAACCACGAACGTCGATCTCATCCTCGTCACGCGAAAATTGATTTTTCATTTTTTGAGAACTCATATTCACTTCAGTTTTCCGGCGCTCATCGACTCGTTCCCACGCAATCAGGAGCGGCGACTACGCGAGAGATCTACGATCCGCTGGGTCCAGTCACCAACGCCCCGTTCGATCAGCGTGATCGCTTGTTCGTAGACGCGTCTCTGTCGCCCATACGGATCCGGAACATCCATCCGTTCAGCCTCAGCCATCCGATAAACCCGACCGCGTGCAATTGGATAGAACCGCTCGATCGCCTGCTTTTGAGCAAGCTCCATAACCAGAATCAAATCTGCGGTACTACACATACGCTCATCGATTCGCCTTGCACGCTGTTCGGACATGTCTATCCCTTTAAGAGCCAGCAGCTCTAAAGCGATCGGGTCGATCGACGCGCCCTTCGTTGCCGAGAGACCCGCCGACCGGATCACAACGTCAGTCAATTCCCTCTGCAGTAGCCCCTGCGCGATCGGACTACGACAAAGGTTTCCTTCGCAGACTATGAGTACGGTATCGATCATTTCGTCACAATCGCAGTGGTTAGACCAGCATTGATGGCAGGCAGAAGCAAACTCAGCACGCGACTAAAGCGCACGAGGCCGTTGCCGTCGACATACACCACATCTTTGGGTTGCAGTTCGAATTGATTCGCCAGGATCATCGATACGGGTGAATGCGCATCCAGATGAAAAACCTCCGGCTGCGAGTTGAGCGATCCACGTATCACATATAACTGCGCGGCGTCCGCGCTAGCGGTATTCAAACTACCGGCCTGAGAAAGGGCGTCGCTCAATGTCAGCTTGCCGCTCTTCATCGGAACTGCGGTAACGGGTCTATTGACCTCGCCCATGACATAGACGCCGTTGTCGTCGCGGGACACAACCCTTAGCAGGTCGCCGCTTTTGAGGAGAATGTTCGAAGGGTTCTGATCGCTCTCAAGCATCCTCGAGAGGTTTAGGCGGTATGACACACCATTGCGCACCAGAATCATCCGGCTTTGGTCAGCGGTCGTGCTGAAACCTCCGGCGCGGTTAATCGCTTCGTAGAGTGTTAGCGGAATATCGTTGACCGGCACAGCGCCCGGTGTGTGAACTTCACCATCCACATAGATCTGCTTGGCGCGAAAGGATGCGACCCGAACAGTGAGTTGCGGCTTAATGAAGATCTTCGATAGTTCGACGTATACCGCTTGTTGAGCCTGTTCGACGCGAAGACCAGTTACATGTATCGAGCCGGCATACGGAAACTGGATGTTTCCGCTGTTGTCGACCACAAAGCCCTGTGCTGGATCGTACGGCCGGGCGTTGCCCTGATTCTGCGCGCCCAACGCGGCCGCTAATTCCGGATGGTCCCAGACGGTAATCTGCAATACATCGCCGGGTCCGAGCGTGTACGGCCCAGGCTGGCCAGATAGTTCTCGCGTCTGATCCACGCTCGTCTGATCCGCGTTGTCGTGCAGCTTCCTGATCAATGCCGTATTAATGTCAATGATCGGAATCTGCAAATCTGCTTGCTGTCCCTGAGCATCAGAACTTCCGGTCGGCAGAGTGGCCGATGCAGGCATCCGCATGCCGGGTGCGACGGCGCATGCCGCGATTCCAAAGCTAAGTGCCACGCAAAAAATCATGCGAGCTCCACGACGACATTGATGCCGCGTACCAGCTTCGAAGAATTTGTATGAATGCCCCATAAGATCAACCCTCGTATATCTTCAATTTTTTACGTACGCCGAATATCATCACCCGTGCTGGCGTTGATATCGTTAGCGAGACGCGCTGGCCATTTTTATAGTTATCTGCACCGCCAAACCTGTCCCGCGTGCGTCAATACGCGTTGTGATGCGTAAATCCGTGCGTGATAGTCGCCAAAACAATTTTCATGTCCAAACCGAAAGACCAGTTCCGCAAGTAGTACAGGTCATGCTCGACACGTTTCTGCATCTTTTCAATCCGATCAGTCTCTCCGCGGAAGCCGTTCACCTGGGCCCACCCCGTGATCCCGGGTTTGATCCGGTAGCGGTGGATATAGCCGTTCACAACCGTCCGATAAAGCTCGTCGTGTTCGATCGCGTGGGGCCGCGGGCCAACCACGGACATTTCACCCCGTAGAACATTCAGAAATTGCGGCAACTCGTCGAGACTCGTGCGCCGTAAAAACGAACCCACTCTCGTGATTCGCGTGTCGTTGCGCGAGGCTTGCTTGACGACGCCAGGCTCTGAGGCATGCAGTCGCATCGTCCGAAACTTATAGATCTTGAATACCTGTCCGTCCGCGCCCTTTCTCCGTTGCGCGAAAAGAACGGGACCGGGCGACGACAACTTCACCGCGATCGCTACCGCGAACATCAACGGAGCCAGACAGAACAACGCGGCGACCGCGAATGCACGATCGAATATTTCTTTCTTCAATAGCGCATGCGAAGACAACGGAGACGCAACCAGATTGATGGCCGGCACGCCGATGAGATCGATGATGCCGCTATCGAAAAGTGCCAGGCTGCTTACGTCCGGAAGGAAGCGGATATTCACTAGGTCGTCACGGAATTCGGCCATGCAGCGCAGAATCATGCTTTCCTCGGAAAGTGGCAGCGCAAGCCAGATTTCCTGCAGTCCTTCCGCTCGAACAAAATTCGCAAAGTCAGAGAGATCATCGAACAACGGCGCTTCCACATGAGGGCGGTTGGCGCTCGGGCACACATCGAATGCAGCTGATACCCGGAAACCACTGGCAGGAGACGCCTGAATGTTGCCAACGACCTGCTGACAATGGGAACCGTGGCCCACAACTGCGACTCTGCGTAGGTTCATGCCAGCGTTGCGCACACGGCGGAGAAACGCATAGGTAACAGATCGGCAGACAATCAGTGCGGCGCCTGTCGTGGCGGTCCAATACACGAACCAAAGCCGCGATATGAAGTCAGTCCTATGCAGTGAGAACATCAAAACGAGTCCGCACCCCTGCGTGACCAGCCATGCGAGACATATCTGTCCAGTCAAGCGAAGCACAGAGCGGCCTCGCCACGATTGATAGACGCCAAACACCGGAAATAGCGCCAATGCGAAGGCGGCGGCAAATGCGATAAAGGCCGTGTCAACATGTCTTACCGTCAGATCCTCGAAACGGATCTGCGACGCGGTGATCGCACCACCGACGATCAACGAAATATCGAGGACGCGTGCGAGCAATCCTTGAAATCCCGCGCGCCCCTGCCTTTCATGTGCAAGAAGAGTAGCGTTCATGCTTTAGGCTGTGTCCTGTCCGCTTCCGATCGCAATCTGTCCGTGCCGGAATAATCCGTTCGGTCAAGCAATCGGACTCTCAATTTTTAGTAATCCTTCATTCTTTCGAATCAGCGTTTCAAAAAACTGGTCTCACTGATTCCGGAAGGGACGCGCTCGGCGACTAAGCTGATTGGCTAAGGAGCAGGTGGCAGACGGCGTCGCGGTTCTTCTTTACGGTCGAATACAGAAATCCGTCGCTCACCGTTCTGAAGTGCATCGCCGTGCTCGGTGATTTTCCTCTGGCGCGTGCTCCAGGAGGACTGGCCCACCCCGAGCCAGATCGAGCTTTTGAAAGAGACACTCATTTGCTTTCCCCGTTATCTTTAGTCTGCGTCTTTGGCGCAGCGCTACTACTAAAGCAGCAAATGTGCCAACTTTCGACGGCCCTTCAAAAACTTCGCTATTCAGGCTGGGGGCCGCGCCCCTCATGGCGTTACAGGTGCATGTGGAACAATCTGCAGTGCGCGGAACACTGGGTTCCCGGGTCTCGTAACGTAACGGCGCGCCGTAACATCACGACCCGGGATACAGTTGAATGGCATTCGATGCCGGCAGTGCTTGGTAGTTGTATCTGCAACCAATTTCCGTGGCGACTTCCCACTTCTCACACTACCGCCGTCGACGGACGATCACTCTTTAACTGATCGATGCCAATCCGCACACGTCTCCAGTGCTATTTGGTTGTCGTGCCAGTGCCACCCGTGCCGCCCGTACCACCAGTTGCGCCGGCATTGCTTCCGCTAGAAATCGGTGAGGCCGCCCCTGCCGTCACCGCGGCCGCAGCGAGAGATGCAGCCGGCTGACCATCGCTAGTTATCGCCCCGGCGGCCAGCAACGTATCGAGGTCTGCGTCCGCACCCGGTTGGCCCGGCGCAAAGGAAACGGTGAGGAACGACGATGACGAAAGCGTGATGCCGTATTTTGTCTTCAGAAGCTGTGCAACGCCTGCTTCTGCGTTCGCAATCACTGTTGGGTTGGCCAACGCCGACTGGTACGAAGCATTAGTGGTGATGCCGGACAGTAATCCGTCGACAGTCGTTCCAAGTTGGCCAGCAAGGTAGCTGAGGAGGAGCTGCGTCAGCGGCGTGACATTGAACGTGCCCGACCCCGAGGCAAGCGAGTGGATCGTTATTGCGCCACTCGAAGCAGTGATTGCACACGGGCCGTCGAACTGGAATGTCGCCGAATAAGCACCATTTGCGTTCGCACTGGCGCTGCCCGTTCCGTTCTTGCAGGCCAATTGGATGCTAGCGTTAGCCAACGCAGCACCCACGGCGGCCGTGCCACTGATCGAACCGTTCGCAGAGTTCCCTCCGCCACCACATGCGGCCACGAGGGTCGCCGATAGGACAATTGATCCAAACTGCAGCGCACGCAGCTTAGGCGCGTTAAAAAGCTTCATCTCGTCTCTCCAAAGGGAAGTCAATCACGATTAACAGGCGATGACATCTGCATCTCGCCTATAGCCGGCAAACCGCTTTCATATCTGTCATGCGTGGGCGCCCCACCATGTGTTGAGCGAGGCGTATCGTTGTGAGAGGCAGGTGTTCGCGTCTGATCATCGGGACTGGCGTAGCGAAGATAGGCATCTCGCATCCGATAAAGCTGACTGGAGAAATACTCGCCACTGAAGCGCCCTTGATTCAGCAAGAATTGTTGTGTGCTGTACGGAAAGCTCATGTTCTCGGCCGCATTCCCGGACAAGTAATTTGTGGTGCCGACGCGCGACTGGAAATCAAGCGCAAACTGCTCGGATCCATACACCTGAGTAATTCCCGGCTTCATGCCCTGACGCAGTGTCAGCGGGAAGCTGACCGATGCGCCCACGAAGCTGCCTTGACCGCTGTGTTCACCATGTACGCTGACGGCCACATCGTCGAACCACCGCGTGAAGGTGATCAACGGGCCTTTGTCACCGGCAACGTACCGCGCCACGCCTGCTTCAACCCATAGTTTCCACGCGGGCTGTACCCATCTATAAGTAAGCATCGCGTTCTTTTCGCTGGGCAACGTGTCGTGACCGGGCTCGTGATGCAGATAGGCAAGCCGCAATCGAACAAGGTCGGGTCGGCCGGGGACAAACAATGTCGTCTCGTTCTGAACGCCAACGTAGTCGAAATCGAACTTTCCAACCGCGGCGACGTTGAATATCTGCGGGGTAATCCAGAAGCTTTGCCCCAAAGCGACAGTCGACAGGCCGCCACGCAAACGGTAGCCGCTAAAGACGCGACCGTTGTCCATGTTCTTCGTGTTGTACAGCGGCGCGATATAACTTGCGTAAAGCTCCGCCCCACGCCACAGGGGCACGAATCCCTCTATGTTGGCTCCCAGTGAGACGTCGAAATTACCGTACTCGGTGCCGTAGAGATAACTCGCAATCGGTTCGATCTGGATGCGTGTGAGCCCGTGTTTATGCTCGTCGCCGTGCCATGCGACCGAATCCGCATCGTAGGTAGGTCGTGTACGCATCGTCACTGATGGGGTGGCTGCCGTAGGTGCATCATCCTTAATGAATTGCGCGAACGCCTCGCGGTCGACGCTCACCTCACCCAGCGGTTCGTTTGCTTTCTTGATTACAACCCGGATTTCTTCAATTCCTTGCGGCGCGTTAATGCTGGCCACACCCAGGGCAATGCCAAGCGCGTCCGCTTCGTTCTGGTTATAGCGATGGTTTTCGTACTCAACGATCAGGTCTCGCCCTGCGATACCGACACGAACACGCTCGAGTCCAGCCGCAAACAACCGCGCAGCAATTCCGTCAAGCGCTGCGGTATCCAAAGCACCTGAAAATGTATCGACTTGCTTTTCCGGCGCGGGGGTCGACGCAGCGCTTACCAAAACCGATGCATAGGCCTGCAACGGAGGAACATAGACAATCGGCCCTGCAGCAAGCGCTGCCGTGTTGTCGATCGAAGATAAATTCACCGGTCTGAGGCTGGCACGTCGAATAATCTCTGCGTCAGCGGCATCCTCAATGGCAGCGCCAGAAGAGGCCTGCTGCTCTTTGCAAAGACCACTAGCGCAACTTGCTGCGTCGAATCGCCTGCCAAGTGGAATCTGGATCGCGATCGAAATGGACGTACGCGGCGAAACGCCATCGGTGGAACGCAACGACCGGGTCACCGTTCCAATCAGATTGGCGTCAGCCAACCAGCTAATGCGCGGGGACTGATAGCGCAAACCGGCATACGGTGTCTTGGAGTCATCTTCCGCCAGAAGCGAGAAGCCGGTCTTCCAAAGCGACAGCTGCAGTCCGCCAAACAATCCGTCGAGTCTGTCGCCCTGTCCGTAGCCAACGCTCAATGTAGCTGGGCCGAACGCTTGGGATACGACGCCATAAGTCGACCGGAAGGAATGCGTTCGTCCGCCGACGTCAGTGATACCGAAGGCAATAGCCGGCTGATATTTGAAGAAATTCGGCACCTCCACTTTTACATCGGCCATCAAATGCCGAAGAACCGTGTGCTCTCCATTCGTGAATACCGCTGCGCCATCCGTCGGATAATTCGCGAGACCGCCCGACACCTCAACGTAGGGCAATATTCCAAAGGCACCCCAGTAGATCTGCGATCCCGTCGCCTGCTTTCCAAACCGCGGATCAATGTAATCGTTGTACTGCGCCTCCGCCACGCCCTCAGGCAATGCAAAGGCGTACGGAATAACCAGCCCCCCGGCTTGTCCAAGAGAATTGAGTGCGGGTTCCACCGCCTGCGCCGATACCGAGAATGCCAAAGTCGCTGCAAAAGCAACTGCACTGAGCGAAAATCGAAAGTCTTGCAAACGCGTCGGACGGATCATGTTTAGCGATGCCCACGCTGACGTGCGTGTTCGCCAAGCAGACCGATCGTTGCTCTCTGCTCCGCAAAAATTGCCGTATCCATTCTTTCTTATCCCCGCGCAGGTCTCTCACGCCAAACGTTCTTGTCGAGCGGCTCAACTCGTGTCCGCTTCAACAGCTCATGCGTCTCGTACTTCAATCACCACACTCTTCGCGACAGCAACACTGCCCCGGCACGCGAAGAAGCGCGCAATGCAAATCATCTGGATTTCAGTCGTCCAGCGCGAATCCAAACGACTGGACGTTCACGAACTACGATGGGGAATTTCTTGCAAGCCGCTCGCACCCGTCTAACCTGGGTACTCAGGCAAAACGCCGCTACGACGAGATCCGAACAGAAGATCACGCCGCATGTGCGTTGAGGAGACCGACCTTGTAACCCCCGACCAGGCCAGTCGTTGACTCGAACTTCACCGCCACTTACTGCTTGTGTTGTCTGTGTTGTGCAACGCGCGATCTATAAAGCAGTAAGCATGCCAATCTTCAAATTTCTTTTACGATGGCTCGGCACGCATCGGGCAAACCCTTGTCATGTATACGTTTTGCTCTGACATTTGGCCTTGAAAAAGCCGGCAGGGAAATGGTGAATTCGTGTTCGGTAACGCGCCCGTTACGTAACGTCGCCCGTAACGACTCCGTTCGATCAAGCGATCAAGGAGGGCGTTGCGCCGTATGGAAAAAGCCGCACGCACGCGAAAAATCAACGGGCGTTTTAAACAATCCGCGCCCACGGTTTTCGCTTTTGGGCACATGGTTTGCTCAACCCGAGACATCGATATTGCCTTTTCGCAAGCGCGCCCAACTGCGCGCTGCACGGCTGTCGTGACAGGCAGGTCCTGTCAAACCAAGCGGAGGTCATTGATATGTTGGGAACCATTCTTCTGATTGTGCTGATCCTTCTCCTCATCGGTGCATTTCCGACGTGGCCACATAGCCGTTCGTGGGGTTATGCGCCAACTGGCGGTATCGGCATCGTGGTGATCGTCGTGATCGTGCTGGTCGTCGCAGGCGTGATATAGCGAAATTGAAGTACTCGGGTCAGCAGTTCAAACCGAGCCGGCCGCCGGATATCGATGCAGTTCGCTGCATCGATATCCGGCGGTTTCGTTATGTCGACCGTCGATGCACTTCACGTTGTCATGCGGGAGAACGCAATGGAAAAGTTACTCGGACATCAGGCTGCTTTGATCGCAGGCGCCGGTTCCGACATCGGGTTTCTGGTCAGGCACACGGGATGCTGAGTCACCATCGTATTCAAACCTCAATACGAAAGGAGATCACATCATGCCTTATCTTCTCGGCTGGCTTCTTGGCGTCCCGCTGATCGTTCTGGTCATCCTGTACCTCATCTTCCACTAATCCTTCGCAACATAGGCAGTTCACCTGAAGGTCATTCCGCGTGAGGCCGCCTGTGCGAGCGGCCGCGCTTCCCGAGACGCTCGCACCCCGGGGCGTCGTCCTCCGCCGGTGAGCGCGAATCCGCGCTTTGGCGCCCATGCCTTTCCCCTTGCGCTGAACAAAACGGTGCGTAAAACTAGGCCTCTTAGTCCTCGCAAATGCCATATCTGCATACGCACGCACAGGCTGCGTACGAGCAAGGAGGGACCGATGGCAAACAACGAATACACACTTTCACATCAGGACGTGGTGAAGGCAGTGATCATTCATCAGAATATTCATGAGGGCTTCTGGACGTTGAACATCAATTTCAACGTCGCCGCTACTCATGGTCCGCAAGTGCCGGACCCCTGTCTCGCCGTGACGATCAAGGGCATCGGCATCATGCGGGCCTCGCCTGCCGATCCGCTCGCCATCGACGCCGCGCTTGTCAATCCGCCTGCGCCTGAACATGTCGAAGGCGCTGCGCAGATAGCGGTCGCCGTCAAAGGCACGCATGAAGGCGGCATGCAATTCTGTCGCGACGTCTATCGCAATGTCGCGGTACAAAGCGCGGTCAAAGCGCCGACCAAACCGGGTTGAACGCGACCTGTCATCTGTCTCTCAAGCGATGGGTTTCATCGGCAACGGCATGCCGTTGATTCTGGCGGTGGCCAGTTGAGTCGATCAGCGGACCGCCGCCATTACCGCGCCCATGCCGACCAGCAAACTGCCCATCAACCGATTGACCGCACGCAAGCGCTTCGGCCGTTGCAACACCGTCCGCAAGCGGTGCGAAAACACCGCCGTCGATGCCACGCCTAGCGCAAACACCAGCGCAAACGTCGCAGCCAGCAAGAGATACTGCTGATTCGCGGACCAGTGCACCTCATCCGAAGGCGCGCTAATGAACTGCGGGAAGAACGACGGGAAAAACAACAGCGTTTTCGGATTGAGCCCGGACGTAGCGAACCCACGCCAGAACAGACTGCGTTGTTGATCCGTGCCGGTGGCCGCCGCGAGGCTGCCGCTGCGCCATTGCTTGCAGCCGAGATACACGAGATAGATCGCACCGGCCCAGCGCAGGGCGATCAGTGCGCGCTCGTCGATCAGCAGCAGCGAGTTCAGGCAGAGCGCGGTGAACGCCAATTGCAATAGCACGGCGCAGGTGCCACCCCACACGCAAGGCAGCGCGGCGCGCCAGCCGGCGCTGAGCGCCTGACTCATCGTCAGTACATTGACCGGACCAGGGGAATAAACAAGTACGAGGGAAGCGAGGAGAAATGAAACGTACAGCTGGATCGACATCAGTGGGCCAGGTTACTGCTTCGCCAGTCGAGCGCGCCGCCGCCGCGCTCGAAGATCGTTCAAGGACGTCGTACGGACGGTCGGTGCTGGCAAGCATTCGGTTAGAAAAATGCGTCCATGCCCGGCGAGCGCGTCTTCCGGCGCGGGTGACGCCGGAATTCGCCCGCGTGCCACCTTCCTGTGAAGGCAGCGAGACACCGGATGGCAGCTTGTGGCAGCGCTTGACCGCAGGCCCGGAGCCCGCGGCCCGGACGGTTGTCCCGGGCATGAATGCACCCTGAAAATATACCCGGACGCAGGCTGGATATGCTTCCTAAAGCCATGCGCCTACCCGCCTATTGAAGGACGATCTTCCTTTAGAATGGCATTTGTCCGAACAAGCTTCCGAGAATGTCATGACCACCCGAAATCGCCCACTGGACAACCAGGATAGAAAGATCATGCGCGAGCTGCAGAAGAACGCGCGCCTGAGCAACGCCGAGCTCGCCGAACTGGTGGGCATGTCGACCACGGCGTGCTGGAATCGCACGCGTCAATTGGAGACCGAGGGGTACATCCGCGGCTACGTCGCCTTGCTCGATCAACAGAAGCTCGGTTTCGCCGACGTGGTGCTGCTCGAAGTCACACTCGATCGTCACGAAGATGATGCTCTCGCCCGCTTCGGCGCCGAGCTGGCAGCGCTAACTGAAGTGCTGGAGGCGTATCTGGTGTCGGGCGATTACGACTATCTGGTCAAAGTGGCGGTCGACGGAACGGCGGGCTACGAGCGGTTTCTGCGCGAGAAGCTCTACAAGATCGCCGGTATCCGTCACAGCCGCTCGATGTTTGCACTGCGGTGTATGAAGAGCATTCCGTCGGTGCAAATTTAGGGCGTTGGTGGCCTGGCGCGCGGTGCGCCAGCGCATCGTTGATGCCGGTTCAGACTCCGCGCAAAGGCTTCTGACAAGCCGCCAGCACCGCACCGGCCGCGAGCAGCAACGCGGAATAAACCAACCCGCGTGCGAGACCCGCGCCATCCGAAACCCAACCGATCACCATCGGCCCGACGATCTGTCCGAACGCGAACACGATCGTGAATGCGCTGATGCCCTTGGCCCAGTGACTCAGCGGCAAATTGTGGCGCACGAAAGCCGTGGTCGACGCGACGGCCGAAAGAAACGTCGCGCCGAACAGCACGCCGGAGACAAACGCCACCCACGGTTGCGTGAACAACGCGGGCAACAGCGTCGCCACCGCGAGCAAGGCGTTGAGTATCGCGAGCGCGTGGCCGCCGCGCATGCGGTCGAGCAGACTGGACCACAAGCGCGCCGAGACGACCGTCGCCACGCCGAGCAACAGATAGAAGCCCGTCACCACCGCCGCGCTCATGCCCGCATTGCGCAGCAGCGCGACGATGAACGTCATGTAGCCGATATAGCCGACGCCGAACAGTCCATAGCCTGCCAGCGCGAGACTGAAACGCGGCCAACGTGGCACGTCGGCGGCATTGGAAGCATGCGCGGTCGAAGGTCTGGCCGCATGTGCGCTTTCGATTTTCCTCGCGGCGCCGATGGCGATCACGGCGAACACGGCACACGCAAGCGCCAACGCGAACCACGCAAACTGCCAGCCATGCGCGACGTTGAAAATCGTCAGCGGCACCAGCACCGACGAAGCGACGATGCCCCAACCGGTGCCGCCGTAATACAAGCCGAGCACGAGCCCCGCATCGTGCGGTCTCGCGGACGCCAGCCGCGCCGCCAACACGCCACCGCTGATGAAAACCGCCGCGCTGCTCACGCCGGTAATGACGCGCAACGCGAGTAACGAATGCGTGTCGGCAAGCAAACCGCTGACGGCCATCAGAACCGCAGTGGCAACGCACCCGGCGCCGAACAACACACCAGCCGACCAGCGGCGCGCGAGTGGCGGAAAAGCCAGCGCACCCAGCAGATAGCCCAGGGCGTTAGCGGTATTCATTGCGCCCGCTTGAGCGAAGCTCCAGCCAAGGTCGAGTTTCATCGATGGCAACAGCAACGCGTAAGCGAAGCGCGCAAGACCCAGCGCGATCGCGCTGCCTAACGACAGGCCGATGGCCAGCATCAAGGTGGGCACGCGCTGCGCCGCTTCGGTGGACGTGGCCGTCGATGCGGCGTCGAGAGATTTTGTCGGCATTGGCTAGCGTCGGTAGACAAGGATGCGGCGGGCTTGCTGCGGCATGTCGCCATCATATCTGTGGGCGCCCTGTTCGGCTGACCGTTAGTTGCGGATCTGACGTCCGACGTTTGGCTGCAAGACCGCCTGGCCGCTTGTTGGCCCGCCGATCCGCAATGCGACACCCTGTCCAATTCATTTTCTAAATGCGAATGATTTGCATTTACTGGCTATTTAGCCCATCATGGCGCCCATACCATCAGCCGAACACCGAAATCATGATCACCCATGCGCTGGCCGGCGACGCGACGTGGCCCTCCTCCGATCAGACCGGCGCGACTCATTGGACTGTGTCCATCCAGGAGCATCGATGAACTTCCGCTCTCACTACAGCAGCCGTCCCGAACTGGTCGACGATCACGTCACGGATACCACGGACGCGCCTGACCGCACGGTCCTCAGCGCAGTGCGCACCTGGCTGCGGCCGGCTTGCGAAACGGCGCGCGGCGGCGTGCACTGGCGCGACATCCTGAGCGGCGTGGGCTTGCGGCAAGACGGCATCGAACATTTCGATCTGCTGATGCGTTCGCTGATGCGCGTGTCCTATCGTCCGCTCGACATGCGATGCCGCTGCGCCAGCGATCTCGGCAAGGACGAAGCCGTGATCCTGCAAACCATCGCGTTGCTGCAAAAAACGCACAGCGGCGCTGCATTGCGCATGCTGAGCGAATGGCTGCCGGGGCCGGCCGTCAGCGGCGTGTTGAAGCTGATCCGCTGGTTCGCCATCGATCTGCTCGATGCCGGTGTCGAACTCGACGTACAAGCGCGTCGCGTCACGTATATGCATTGAGGACCCGGGGGTATGTCATTGGAACTCGCTTATCTCGCTGCGTCGCGTGTGCGCGACAGCATCGACTCGCAGGCGACGAATCGCGCAAACACCTTGCAAGCCGATCAAGCCGCACACGCTGTTCGAACAGCACACGCTATCGTCAGCGCGGCCGCGCCGCAATTCGTCTCGCGTCCGCTAACGCGTCACTATCCGCGCAGCGTGGCCGTGCCACGCGCGGGTGAGTTGCATCTGTGGCGATTTCGCTGCGAATGGCTACCGGTGCCGGTACAGGAAGGCGATGTGTGGTTGTCGAAGGGTGAGCGCGAACGCGCACGGCTTCATCCAAATTCGGCGCTGCGCAAACGCTTTGTTAGCGCACGCGTAGTGACGCGCTGGCTCGTCGCGAATCTGTTCGACTGCGAGCCGCGTGCCGTCGATTTGCAGGACGACGGCAACGAGAAGCTGCGCGCGCGTCATCCGCACGACGGTCGCGGCATCACGATCGATATCGCATATGCCGGCATCTGGATCGTGATCGGCATTGCGTCGGCGACGCTCGGTTTGAGCGTCGTCGTACCCTCGCCGGGCGCCGCGCTCGACGAGACACCGGAAGACTCACGCCGACGCGCGCGTTACGGCAGCTTGTGCAATGCGTTGCGCTATGCACCCGTCGATGTCGATCTGGATCTGTTGTCGAGCGATGGCGTAGCCTGCGCGTTCGATCTCGCAGAGCATGGCCGCTGGCATGTGCTCGATTTGCCGATGTCGGGCAAGATTCGCGCGGCGGTTGCACTCGCGCAGCCGGTCACGCAGGTGCATGCCTTTGGATGGCCTAAGGCGTTGGTGTTTGGAGAGTCAAACGCCTAGCGTGGTGCTGCCGTCGACCACGCCACGCATGCGGAATAGCCGTCTGGCGCCGCAATCCAGCGCGCAGCAATCTCGCGCATGTCATCCGGAATCTCATTGCACAGCGTCACCTGCATGCTGTCGCGCGGCAGCACCGTCAGATGCTGCAGGCCGCGTGTGATGCCCACGCCTGTCGTTTTGACGAGCGCTTCTTTGGCGACCCATGCGTCGTAAAACGCAGCCAGCTGCTGCTCAACGTCAAGGCGCTCGATCCACGCCGCTTCGCTCGCATCGAGCGTCAACGTTACGATCGAACGCCAATCGAAGCTATCGTTGAGCCGTTCGATATCGACTCCGACACGCCGCTTTGACGACATCGCGATGAGCCCGTGCGAGCCTGCATGCGATACGTTGAAATCGAGCGAGTGGGAATCGGCCAGATGAGGGCGACGGTTTGCATCTAGCTTGAATCGAACGGCGTGTGCCGCCATGCCAAGATATCGCGCGAGTTGCCCGCGCAGCGCCGCGCGCACAGACGCGAAGCGAAGCACATCCTCGTGGCGCCGAAAGGTAGCGGCTCTCGCTCGTTCGTCGTCGCTTAGCGATGCAAAGGCGGCATCCTCCAACGACGCGTCGAAAGCGAAATCGACGCGCCACAACGAAACGTCGGACGGGCAGTCATGCGGTAACGCAAGAGGTTCGATCGAATACATCGCGAAGGTTCGGGCGTTAGACACGCGGTCGTAAGAGAATATGCGCGACTGTACCCGAATTGGCATCCTCCCCTATCTGACGGAAGGGGATTCCCGCGTCATGGAATGCAACGCAACATCATCTCAAAGGGACATGGGACCTACGCTTTCCACGTGGGCTGACATCGCAAGCCCGGCGGCCCGAACATTAAGCGCAGCGTCGATGTCGCGATCGTGGATTGACCTGTATTCCGGGCATCTCCATGTACAGACTTTCAACGACATGTCTTCCGATACGAGCTAGCAGACGGTCGTTATCTTCGCCAGCAGGCCAAGCCAGCACAACGCAATGAAGCGGTTGATCCCGTTCAACGGTTGAATGCTCATGACCTCTTCCTGAGTCGCAATTCTTCGGCCTTCATCGCCCGCTGATATGCTTCCATGCGCCGCCACGTATCGACAAAGCGCACCTGCGGGCGTTCACGGTTCCGGCTGATCCACCACGGCCTGCCCTGCTTCACGTACCAGCGCCACACCGCGGCTTCGCAGATTTCGTGTTCCGTATCGGGACATACCCCGTCAATGAAGTCGTCGAAGTGCAGCGCATGGGCAACACCGTCCTGCCAGTGACGCCACAGGTCATCCGCAATGAATCCCATCGTGAACCCCAGCAGGATCAGCGGGTACTGTATCCATGCCGGATCACCCAGGTCCTTTGCGGCAAACCATCCCACCACGTTCGTGTAGATGGCCGTTATGAACATGCCTGCCCAGGTGAACCTGATGAAAGGCGGAACCAGCAGAATGCGCATCCGCCGCAGATCTCGTGTGGGCATCATGAACCTTCGTGGCACACGCGCCAGACTTCTTCGGCAAGCATCCTGGACCGGAAGTACCTCTGCGCGAAAAATCCCGCAATACCGACCACCACGATGACAACGCCCGCGGTCTTCAGTCCGTTCCAGCTCACGCTGTCATCGAGTAGCAGCACGCCAAGCACGCTCATGCACACCAGGACAATCTCGGCACATGGAATGATGGAATACGCATAACTGTCCTTCCATGGCAGATTCACCGGCTGCGCTTCCCTGGCGACGAGACTGAACGCCACACCCTTTTCACCTGGTAACGCCACGAGTTGAGCGCCCTGTCCGAAGTGCGCCATCCTGGCGGCGAGCGCATACAGCAGCCACCGCGACACCGGAGCCTGGGGGCCGATTGCCGTGTCGAGCGCATGCGTGGAAACCTCCAGACCGCTTTCCCTAACGGCGCCCAGGGTTGCGTGCTGCGCGAGGCCCTTCAGACGGCTATGCCAGAAACTGCGGATGCGTTTCGTCTCGACCTGCTCCGCCCTGAGCAGCAGCGTCAGCGCATCCTCGGCCTGATCGGCTTCGGTCGCAATCCCGCGCAGCAGCCACGCCTGTGCCTTGAGCTTGCCCCGCTGGTTGTACATGAGCTGATGCGAGCCCAACAGCAGCGCTACGGCAAACTCCGAGCAGTCCTTCGGCACATCGGGGCCGCCATCATTCAGATGCCACGCCAGTACAAGCCGGTAATACGGATCGCTGTCGGCCGGGAACCACTTTTCCGCAAACTTCGGCTCCGTGATGGCCTTCATGCGGACAATGCGCGGCGCTCCGGGCAATTCCAGCTTCTTCCATACGGCGCGAACGATGTCGGACGATTCATCCCGGTCGCCCTGCATCATGAGCAGGAACGAATCGCTGCGCATGGCCCCAGCCAGCTTCGGCGCGAGCGGCACAAGCAGTTTTTCCAGCACGGCATGCAGCCGGGATTCAGCCCCCGTCTCATCCATGTCGAGCGCCATGACCTTGCCGGGATTCTGTGGCGGCGTACCGTCCAGGCCCAGCATGCGCTCGGCCAGTTCCGGTTCCGGCGTGAGCACCACGCTGTCCAGCACGGCGACGCCGCAGCGGCCTTGCTGCTGCCATGACCTTCGCTGCCGCCAGCGTTCCTGATTCACAACGGCTGTCTCGAAGGCGTAGAGTCCGTGGGCACTGTGATAAATGAATGCGCATATCGCCCCCCAGAAAACCGGCCCGATCAGCAGGACTCCCCGGAAAAATTCCATCGAATTCACCGATTTGCCCTTCGGCCACGTAGCTACGGTAAGCGCCAGCGCAACGCACTCCACGATGATGAACAGCACGAGATAGATCCAGACGGGCGGAGGCTCTCCCGCCTCCCGTTCATCTGGTATCGCCTGGTCCCAGCGAAAACTCATCCTTCCTCCGTGTCAGCTTCCGTACGTCCAGTCGCGCTGGGAGGCAATCAGCATCGGCGGCGGGCTGCAGCCACAGCGGCAGAAGTCGCCCTCCAGCGCAGGCAGCTTGCCGTCCAGGCCGTCGTCCTCGGCACGCGGGCCATTTGGGACAACGTGACCGATGGAGCCACAGGCGGGGCACTGCACGCGTGCCCCGATGTAACTCATGCCGCGATCGTCGGGGCCAACGTTCTCGATGCTGTCGAGCACGGTGCCGTTTGCTGTAGTGCGGTCCAACCGGAGAATGCAGGCGCGTTCGCTCATGTCATATCCCCAGCCATTCCCAATCGGCTCCGTCGTTTCTGACGGGCATGCTCTGTCCGTGACGCAGGGTAACGATGCCCGCGAGGTCGTAGCGATACGACCCGGCGGTGGAGAAACTGCCCGAGTGGACACGTGCAAGCCAGCGGCCACTACGTGGGCAAACGGTCCCTGCCTGGCAGACGTGTTCGGTGCCTTCAGTGATGTGGAACGACCACTGCTTGACGGGCGTTGGCGCGCTGCCCTCCCATACCCATTGCACCGGCCCGTTGAGTTCAGTGCCGCTGGCGGACGCCATCAGCATTTTTACGTTGTCCTTCGTAGCAACGTCACCGACCTTGAACGGCACGAGCTGCAGGCTGCGATAGGCACCGTTGTCTGCCAGCCGCACAGCACGGTACAGGCCGTCCTCGGCGAACGTCTCGCCAGGCGTCACCGGCCGCGAGGACATATCCTGGCGATGTGTTGCCTCCCACTGCTCGCGTTCCTCTGGTGTCGAGGGATAATCGCGGTCGAAGGTCACGCGTGTGGGGTTCTTGTAGTCCGAGTGGAAATCAACATAGAGCAGACTGGACTGGATTCCGGTGACTCCCATACTCATAAATGCACCGGCATATAAATCGTAGCTCCCTGCCGAGAATTTATCGATCTTGTTCGTTTTCATCTTCAAAACCACGGCACTATGCGGTGCAAGATTGACCTCGCCACCAGGAAACTGTGCCGGATCGACTAGAGTCTGCCCAGCCAGACCAAGGCCGAATTTTGCGGAGAAGCCGCTCTTCGTGTCACTTATACCCAAGCTGTCCTTACCCATTCTGGCGTCCCACTTATCGGGCGTCTTGAACCTGATCTGGTAGTCGCCGCCATTCGTGAATCTGACGGACACCAGAAAACCATCCTTTTCGCGATCAATCGATACCAGTGAAACGTCGAGTTTCACGATTTTCCGGCCATCCAGAATCCCTGAATTGGTAAGCTTGTCCACCAGATCGCCTATCTTGATCGCAACCGGGCGGCTGAAATCCGTCATATAACTGCTCCGCATCTCTTCGCCACACTTCGCAATGTAAAGATCAGGCAGCGTCACATCGCTTTTGGGGTCTTTCGGAGAACAGAGCAGTTCGGCCATCTGCCTGGCGGATTCCAGATTTTCACCGTTCAGCTTCAGCTCATATATCCCAACACCGCTGATATTCCTGTTTCCGTCAGAATCACCAATCTGTACCCGAAGCACATCCCCCGAAACGGATACTTCGTTGTTTCCATATTTATTGATGCTGCCATCTGCACCGCCATTTGTCGTGTAGCTAAATTGCATTGTCTGATTCTCCGGGTTCACAGCCTCAGCATGGACATTGCTCCCAAACGCGAAGCACAACAGGGCCGCTCGACCCAATAATTTGATCCAGGGGCTACGCGTCATAGCCGATCCTCCACAACTTGTTCGTCGCGAGCGAAAACTGGCGCCGCACATATTCAAGGTAATAAGGCTTGATGGTCGCGCGACCATTCTGCAACGGCAGGTTGACACCATAGCCCATCAGGTTTTTCTGCGAACGCCCTTGCCACTCCAGGGTTTCCGCCTTCGCATCGACCAGCGAAAAATCGATCTGCTCATCCTTGATATGGGATTCGTGAAGCCAACCATCCAGATCGAAATACTCATCGGGAAATTCGCGACAATGTGACCGATGGAGCAACAGGCGGGGCACTGCACGCGAGCCCCGATGTAAATCATTCCGCGTTCGTCGGGACCAACGTTCTCTATACCGTCAAGCACGGTGCCGTTTGCGGTAGTGCGGTCCAATCGGAGAATGCAGGCGCGCTCGCTCATGTCATACCCCCAGCCACTCCCAATCGGCTCCGTCGTTTCTGACGGGCATGCTCTGTCCGTGACGCAGGGTGACGATGCCCGCGAGGTCGTAGCGATACGACCCGGCGGTGGAGAAACTGCCCGAGTGGACACGTGCAAGCCAGCGGCCACTACGTGGGCAAACGGTCCCTGCCTGGCAGACCTGTTCGGTGCCTTCAGTGATGTCGAACGAGTATTGCTTGACGGGCGTTGGCGCGCTGCCCTCCCATACCCATTGCACCGGCCCATCAAACTCCGTACCGCTGGCGGACGCCATCAGCATTTTTACGTTGTCCCTCGTAGCAACGTCCCCGGCCTTGAATGGCACGAGCTGCAGGCTGCGATAGGCACCGCTGCCTGTCGTGCGCACCGCGCGATACAGACCGTCCTCGGCAAACTTCTCGCCAGGATTGACCGGGAAATACGACAAGCGAGTCCGCTGGTACGCTTCCCACTGCTCGCGCTCCTGCGGAGTCGAGGGGTAGTCGCGGTCGAAGGTCACGCGGGTCGGGTTCTTGTAGTCAGAATGGAAATCGACACGCACCAGACTCGATTGGGTCCCGATGACTTCCATGTTCATGAACACGCCAACATTGAGATCATAGCTACCCGCGACAAATTTACTGACGGATGTTGTTTTCATCTTAAAAGTCACCGAACTATGCGGCGCAAGAGTGACCTTTCCATCAGGAAACCCGACCGGATTTTCGAGCAGCTTACCCGCCAACCCAAGACCAAATTTAGAATCATGTGATCCAGTTTGGTAGCCGTTTACACCCAAGATATCCATATCCTTGCCAATCCTGGTATCCCACTTATCAGGCGTCCTGAACTTGATCGGGTGGTCTCCGCTATTGATAAACCTGACGGACACCAGAAATCCATTCTTGGCACGCTCAATTGAAACAAGTGAAACATCGAGTTTCACAAGCTTTCGCCCTTCCTGAATCCCCGCATTTGTTAACGAGTCCACCAGATCAGCAATTTTGCTTGCGACATCGCGACTAAAGTCTCTTATGTAACTGCTTCTCATCTCCCCACCACATTTCGCTGTGTAAAGATCAGGGATCGGCACGTCGCTTGCCGGGTCCTTTGGAGAGCACAGCAATTCCGCAAGTTTCCTGGCATCTTCCAGATTCTGGTTTATCAGTTTTAACTCATATATACCGACACCATTGATATTTCGATCCAATGAGGAGTCACCAATTTGAACGCGTAAAGTATCACCCAGAACTGATATTGCATTGTTCCCATATTTATTGATACTGCCATCCGCAGCCCCATTTGTCGTGTAGCTAAATCGCATCGATCGATTCTCCGCGTTTACAGTCTCAGCGTGTGCGTTGCTTCCAAGCACAAACAAGGCGAGGGCCGCATGCCAAAAATGCCTGATCCATGAATTACGAATCATAGCCAACCCTCCACAATTTTTTTGTCGCAAGCGAAAACTGACGCCGCACATATTCCCGGTAATATGGCTTGATAGTCGCGCGACCATTCTGCAACGGCAGGTTGGCACCATAGCCCATCAGGTTTTTCTGCGAACGCCCTTGCCACACCAGGGTTTCCGCCTTCGCATCGACCAGTGAAAAATCGATCTGCTCATCCTTGATATAGGATTCGTGAAGCCAGCCACCCTGATCGAAATATTCATCGGGAAAATTGAAATAATGGCCGCACTCATGCGCTTCGACATTCGCCATTGGATAATCATGTATGTCCCCCTTGTCATCCAGCCATTTCTGCCCCTCCCCCCATGACGACGTATCCGCCCGAAGAACAAATGGAAACAGGTGATTCGAAACATGCGGAGTAAATCCAGCGTGCTGGGAGGCAATCAGCATCGGCGGCGGGTTGCAGCCACAGCGACAGAAGTCGCCCTCCAGCGCAGGCAGCTTGCCGTCCATGGCGTCATCCTCGGCACGCAGACCATTCGCGACAATGTGACCGATGGAGCCACAGGCGGGGCACTGCACGCGTGCTCCGATGTAACTCATTCCGCGTTCGTCGGGACCAACGTTCTCTATACCGTCAAGCACGGTGCCGGTCGCCGTAGCACGGTCCAACCGGAGAATGCAGGCGCGCTCGCTCATGTCATACCCCCAGCCACTCCCAATCGGCTCCGTCGTTTCTGACGGGCATGCCCTGTCCGTGACGCAGGGTAACGATGCCCGCGAGGTCGTAGCGATACGACCCGGCGGTGGAGAAACTGCCCGAGTGGGCACATGCAAGCCAGCGGCCACTACGTGGGCAAACGGTTCCTGCCTTGCAGAAGTGTTCGGTGCCTTCAGTGATGTCGAATGACCACTGCTTGACGGGCGTTGGCGCGCTGCCCTCCCATACCCATTGCACCGGCCCGTTGAGTTCAGTGCCGCTGGCGGACGCCATCAGCATTTTTACGTTGTCCCTCGTAGCAACGTCACCGACCTTGAACGGCACAAGCTGCAGGCTGCGATAGGCACCGTTGTCTGCCAGCCGCACAGCACGGTACAGGCCTCCCTCGGCGAACGTCTCACCAGGATTGATCGGCTGGAACGACATGCTGGCGCGGTGCGTCGCCTCCCACTGCTCGCGCTCCTGCGGCGTCGAAGGATAGTCTCGGTCGAATGTCACGCGGGTCGGATTCTTGTAGTCCGAATGGAAATCGACGCGCACAAGACTCGACTGGATTCCAATGACCTCCATGTTCATGAATGCACCAGCATTTAAATCGTATTCGCCAGCGGCAAATTTTTCGATGGATTTAGTCCTTAACTTGAACACTACGGAGCTGTGTGCCGCAAGATTTATCTCCCCATCAGGAAATTGTGCTGAGTCGACAAGAGGCTGGCCGGCTAGCGCAAGGGCGAATTTATCTTTCCGCGAATTAACCTGCGAACCATTTACACCCAAAATATCCATATACTTGCCAACTCTAGCATCCCACTTATCGGGTGTCTTAAACTTGATCGGGTGGTCTCCGCTATTGACAAATCTGACGGAAACCAGGAATCCATCCTTGGCACGCTCAATTGAAACAAGTGAAACATCAAGTTTTACAAGCTTCCGTCCATCCTGAACCGCCGCATTTGTTAACGAATCCATCAGCAGGAGGATTTGTCGCCCAATGGTACGGCTAAAATCTCTCGCGAAGCTGCTTCTCATCCCATCATTACATTTTGCGACATAAAGATCGTAGGTTGGCCAATCACTTTTTGGGTCTTTCTGAGAACACAGCAACTGAGCAAACTTCCTGGCCGACTCCAGGTTTTCGCCTTGCAACTTCAATTCATATATCCCAACACCGCTGATATTCCTGTTTCCGTCAGAATCACCAATCTGTACCCGAAGCACATCCCCCGAAACGGATACTTCGTTGTTTCCATATTTATTGATGCTGCCATCTGCACCGCCATTTGTCGTGTAGCTAAATTGCATTGTCTGATTCTCCGGGTTCACAGCCTCAGCATGGACATTGCTCCCAAGCGCGAAGCACAACAGGGCCGCTCGACCCAATAATTTGATCCAGGGGCTACGCGTCATAGCCGATCCTCCACAACTTGTTCGTCGCAAGTGAAAACTGACGCCGCACATATTCCAGGTAATATGGCTTGATAGTCGCGCGACCATTCTGCAACGGCAGGTTGGCGCCATAGCCCATCAGGTTTTTCTGCGAACGCCCTTGCCACATCAGGGTTTCCGCCTTCGCATCGACCAGCGAAAAATCGATCTGCTCATCCTTGATATAGGCTTCGTGAAGCCAGCCACCCTGATCGAAATATTCATCGGGAAAATTGAAATAATGGCCGCACTCATGCGCTTCGACATTCGCCATTGGATAATCATGTACGTCCCCCTGGTCATCCTGCCATTTCTGCCCATCCCCCCATGACGACGTATCCGCCCGCAGAACAAATGGAAACAGGTGATTCGAAACATGCGGAGTAAATCCAGCGTGCTGGGAGGCAATCAGCATCGGCGGCGGGTTGCAGCCACAGCGACAGAAGTCGCCCTCCAGCGCAAGCAGCTTGCCGTCCATGGCGTCATCCTCGGCACGCAGACCATTCGCGACAATGTGACCGATGGAGCCACAGGCGGGGCACTGCACGCGTGCTCCGATGTAACTCATTCCGCGTTCGTCGGGACCAACGTTCTCGATGCTGTCGAGCACGGTGCCGTTTGAGATTGACCCGGTTCAACGGACAGATTTGCAGTTGGGTTTAGTGTGATGTTGAACCTCCCGGGAGTGTTGAGTCGCGGGTTGTCCATGGCCGGGCGGCGGGTCGCCTGT